>CBDCRZ010000181.1:0-5758 GCA_965221135.1 Sansalvadorimonas sp. | reverse complement strand
GTTACCAATACGTTTTTCACACAGGTAAAACAGTCCGAATGGCACAGTCTTAGTGGTGTCCTTTCTCCTGATAATCTTATTCTTCAGCAGGTCGCGGCAGCCGAAGGTTATCAGGTCACAGACAGAGCTTTCCTTGAACTTATTGCTCAAATGGTGGAGCAGCAGGCCACTCTCTTGGCTTTTGTCCTGTCTTTTGGTCTGCTCCTGTTTATTTATATCTTTCTTATCCTGCTGCTGCCTTTTTTTCAAAAGCCTTCTGAGTCGGCTACAGGTAAATAGTTCGAGTAGGAAATGGCTTTCTGTAAGGTGGCAGAGCGCGCAGGGGTGCCAGAGTAGAAACAGGCGAGATCATCAGATGATCTCGCCTTGGTGGTGCGGATGCAGTTACATTTAAGCTGACTACATTGAAGCTGATTGCATTGATGTTGGTTACATCAAAACAGCCGCTACCAGGGCGTAGCCCAGCAGTGTAATCACAAAAATACCGATAATGTTCAGCAATAAACCTGCCTTCATCATATCTCTGATAGCCAGTTTACCAGAGCCGAAGACAATGGCATTTGGCGGAGTGGCCACAGGCATCATAAAGGCACAGCTTGCCGCCAGTGCCGCTGGTACGGCCAGCATGATGGGATCAATTCCCAGAGAAACACCCAGTGCGCCCAGCAGTGGCAGGAAGCCGGCGGCTGTCGCAGTGTTACTGGTGAGTTCGGTCAGGAAAATAATAATAGTGACGATGAATCCGATGATCAGAAGCAGTGGCATGCCACCGAATATGCTCATGGAATTGGCTACCCATACGTCCAGACCAGTACTCTTGATCATGGAGGCCAGCGCCAGACCACCACCAAACAGGATCAGAACACCCCAGGGCATGTCGCGGGCTTTTTCCCATGACATGACATAGATTTTGTCCTTTTGGTTGACTGGAATCACGAACAGGCTGATCGCGGCAATGATCGCAATAACTGTGTCAGAAAGGCCGGGAATGTAGCTGGACATCAGAGGGCGGGTAATCCATGCCAGTGCAGTGAGTATGAAAATAACGGCAACAGTTTTTTCACCACGGCTCATCTCACCCAGATCTGCGAGCTGGCCACGGAACAGGTCTCTGGCTTTAGGGTTTTCAGATTTATCCAGTTTAAAGCCGATCTTGGTGAGCCAGACCCATGTTATACCAAGCATCAGCACACAGATTGGCAGGCCAACCAGCATCCACTGGGCAAAACCCAGTTCAATGCCGTAAGTCTCTTCCAGGAAGGCAGCCAGCAGGGCGTTAGGAGGGGTACCAATCAGGGTGGCGAGGCCACCAATACTGGCACTGTAGGCAATACCCAATAGCAGGGCTTTAGAGAAGGCTTCCAGGTGGTTACCGTCGCTGTGCTCTTTCATCATTGCGATAACAGAAAGGCCAATGGGCAGCATCATAATGGTGGTCGCAGTGTTGGACACCCACATGCTCAGGAAAGCGGTGGCCATCATAAAGCCGGCAATTTGCTGACCAGGTCGGGCACCAGTAGCCAGCATGATTTTCAGGGCTATACGTTTGTGCAGATTCCAGTGTTCCATGGCCATGCCCAGCATGAAACCACCGAAAAACAGGTAGATCAAAGGGTGAGCAAACGGTGCTGTTACGGCTTTGATACTGGCGATGCCGAGAATGGGAGCCAGGCCCATGGGTAGCAGGGCGGTCACAGGTATGGGTACAACTTCTGATACCCACCAAATGGCCATCCAGACAGCAATACCAACCATGTGCCATGCATTGACGGGCATATTTTCCGGCGGAGCCGTGAGCAGGGTTAGAAGCAGGACCAGAGGTCCTGCAATAAGAGATAACCAAAAGGTAATTTCTGGTTTCTTTCGATTGAATGTATATTTTTTAGTCATAAACACTGCCGTTGGGTACTTATTGTCAGGATTGAGGTTCTTGGGTGAAGGAAGCCTCTCCTTTTTGGAGGCATTTGACTATATTTTCGACTAGGCGTTAATACTAATACGTCAGTGAGCGTTTAGTTTGGGTGTGTTATCGGGAAAGTGTTGACCTATGTCAGTTTGTGGTGGATTTGCGGAAATGCATTCCGGTGAATACGGTAGGGCTGATATACGCCTGTTTATGGTGATTTGGAAGCTGGTATTTTGTATTTTTATGTAATAGGCGGGCTGTAAAGCAACCTGCCTATTACATGTACGGAAAGACCTGCAAGGAAAGAATTCTAAGGATCTTATCCCAGCTTCTTCTTCAACAGCTGATTCACCATGCCAGGGTTTGCCTTGCCCCTGGAAGCTTTCATGGTCTGGCCTACAAAGAAGCCCACCATCTTGCCACGCTTGGCTTCATCGGCAGCCTGGTATTGCTCAACCTGTTTAGGGTTGGCAGCCAGCACTTCATCAACGATAGCTTCAATGGCACCGGTATCGGTCACCTGCTTCAGGCCCTTGGCTTCGATGACTGCATCAGCACTGTCACCTTCGCCATTCCACAGGGCTTCAAAAACCTGCTTGGCGATTTTGCCGGAGATGGTGTTGTCCTTGATACGGGCAATCAGTCCACCCAGTACCTCGGCAGAAACCGGAGAGTTGCTGATGTCCAGATCATTCTGGTTCAGCGTTTTCGCCAGTTCACCCATCACCCAGTTGGCAGCCAGTTTGGCATCACCACCGGCTTTGGCGGCAGTTTCAAAGTAATCAGCAGTGGCAACTTCGTTGGAAAGTACGTCGGCGTCGTATTCACTCAGCCCCAGGTCGTTGATAAAGCGCGCCTTACGGGCTTCCGGCATTTCCGGCAAATCTGCACGCAGCTTTTCCAGACGGCTGTCTTCTATGACCACTGGCAGCAGGTCAGGGCAGGGGAAGTAACGGTAGTCGTTGGCTTCTTCCTTGCTGCGCATGGAACGGGCCACGTCGGTGTCACCGTTATAAAGACGGGTCTCCTGACGAATAGTGCCGCCGTCTTCTATTACTTCGATCTGACGCTGAATCTCTTTGTTTATGGCTTTCTCCATAAATTTGAAGGAGTTCAGGTTCTTGGTTTCGGTACGCGTACCCAGCTCTTCCTGACCTTGAGGACGAACAGATACGTTCACGTCGAAACGCATGGAACCCTGTGCCATTTCACCATCACAGATACCGAGTGTGGTCACAATGGAGTGCAGCTTGCGGGCAAAAGCCACAGCCTGCCGGGCATTGCGCATATCGGGCTCGGTAACGATTTCGATCAGCGGCGTGCCGGCACGGTTCAGGTCGATGCCGCTCATGCCTGCGAAGTCTTCGTGCAGACTCTTGCCCGCATCTTCTTCGAGGTGAGCGTGGTGAATGCGCACGCGGTGGCTGGTTTTGTCGTCCAGCATAATGTCGACATGGCCAGCACCGACGATGGGCTTTTCCAGCTGAGTCGTCTGGTAGCCTTTGGGCAGGTCAGGGTAGAAGTAGTTCTTACGCTCGAACACATTGATTTTGTTGATCTCGGCATCTATGCCCAGGCCAAACTTCAGCGCCATATTAATAGCTTCGTCGTTCACAACCGGCAGAGTGCCGGGCAGACCCAGATCAATGGCGCAGGCCTGAGTGTTGGCTTCGGCACCAAACGCAGTGGAGGCACCGGAGAAAATCTTGGTTTTGGTTGCGAGCTGAACATGAATCTCCAGCCCGATTACAGCTTCCCATTGCATAGTCGTACTCTCCTAAACTGGTGGCCTTAAATGGTGGCTGGTTTTTGCTGATGCCAGTCAGTCACTTGCTGGAACTGGTGACCAGCGTTCAGCAAACGGGCTTCTTCAAAGTGCGGCGCGATAATCTGCAAACCAACAGGCAGGCCATCAACCATGCCAGCAGGAACGCTGATGCCCGGCAGACCAGCCAGGTTCACGGAGATAGTAAAGATATCACCCAGATACATGGCCACCGGGTCATTGGACTTGGCACCAATCGGGAAGGCTGGCGTTGGCGCGGTTGGCCCCATGATCACGTCAACATCATTGAAGGCGGCAAGAAAGTCGTCACGAATCAGGCGACGAATCTTCTGGGCCTTGGCGTAATAAGCATCATAGTAACCGGCGGAGAGGGCGTAGGCGCCGACCATAATCCGGTTCTTCACTTCGCTGCCAAAGCCTTCGGCACGGCTGCGGGTGTAGAGGTCTTCCAGATCTTTCGGGTCTTCACAGCGATGGCCAAAACGTACACCGTCGAAACGGGACAGGTTGGCGGAAGCTTCTGCTGGTGCAATAACATAATAAGCCGCAACGGAATGATGCGTCCGTGGCAGGCTGATCTCTTTAACGGTGGCACCCAGCTTTTCGTACTCGGCGATGGCATCACGCACAACCTGTTCAACGCGGCTGTCCAGACCTTCGGCAAAGTATTCCTTAGGCAGACCGATGCGCAGACCTTTCAAAGGTTCGTTCAGGGTGGCGGTGTAGTCAGGAACCGGACGATCCATACAGGTGGAATCTTTCGGGTCGAAGCCAGCCATAATATTCAGCATCATCGCAGCATCTTCGGCAGAGCGGGCCATAGGGCCGGCCTGGTCAAGACTGGACGCGAAAGCCACCATGCCCCAGCGGGACACTCGGCCGTAAGTTGGCTTCAGGCCGGTAATACCACACATGCTGGCAGGCTGGCGCACAGAACCGCCAGTATCTGTACCGGTTGTGGCAGCCGCCATACGGGCGGCTACAGCAACAGCAGAGCCGCCGGAAGAACCACCGGCAATCATCTCCTGGTTCCAGGGGTTTTTCGCAGGGCCGTAAAAGCTGTTTTCGTTTGAGCCGCCCATGGCGAACTCATCCATATTCAGTTTGCCCAGCATCACCGCACCGGCTTCCTTGAAGTTGGCAGTTACGGTGGATTCGTAAGGGGCAATAAAGTTGTCCAGCATCTTTGAACCACAGCTGGTCTTTACACCTTCGGTGCAGAACAGGTCTTTGTGGGCAAAAGGAATGCCGGTCAGAGGTGTCGCTGTGCCTGCGGCAATAGCGGCATCGGCGGCTTTTGCCTGTTCGAGTGCCAGCTCGGGGCATAGGGTAATAAATGCATTCAGGTCACCGTTCAGCGCATTGATGCGGTCAAGGTAACTCTGGGTCAGTTCGACGCTGGAGAGGGTTCCGGCTTTCAGCGAGCTGGACAGTTCGGCCAGGCTTTGCTCGTGAAGGGCTGACTCTTGTGTTTGCTCGTGCATATTCTCAGTCTGCAGTCAGTGGTGCATTAATAAGTGGGGTTCTGGTGCCTGCGTTTTGATCAAACGCGGTCCTGAGTGACAAATCACTCAATAACCTTGGGTACCAGGAACAGACCGTTTTCTTTGGCCGGTGCATTGGCCTGGAGTTTTTCGCGCTGATTGCCTTCGGTGACCTCATCGGCACGAAGACGCTGGACGGCATCCAGAGGGTGGGCGAGGGGCTCAACGCCCTCGGTATTCACAGCCTGCATTTCATCGATCAGATTCATGATGGCAGCGATTTTTGCTGTGCTCTGCTTGATCTCGTCCTCGCTGATGGACAGTCGGGCAAGGTGCGCGACAGTTTTTACTGTCTCCTTCGAGATACCCTGCTCGTTCCCTTCGGTTGCCATGAGTGCTTCTCCGCTAAAATGTGAAGGCGTCTGCAAAATGCATATGCCCTTATCTTGTATAGGGTTTGTGTGCGCAATCTTACAGGAATCGGCTTAATTTAGGGACTTGCCTCATGAATCTCAAGGTTCTTTTATAAGCGTTGCAGGGCAAGGCAGGACAGCTATGGGGATTGTGCTTCTTGCCGCAGGT
>CBDCRZ010000180.1:0-35336 GCA_965221135.1 Sansalvadorimonas sp. | reverse complement strand
TTTCGAGCAATTCGTTATAAATCAATGAGTTGCTGAACACTTAACGATGTTGCCGTCCGCTTCGCTTTACGCTCTGCCGGTGACAACGAGGAGCGCATTCTAATCAGTTTTGAGACAGGGTCAACCCCTGACAAAAAATATACGTCAATTACCTAGAATCTGTTTTTAATTCTACGGATAGCAGCGTTACTGAGGAAAGATAGACATTAAAAAAGCGCCGAAGGTTATACCCTTGGGCGCTTTTTAATTAAGAAGGACTTAGGCCATCAAGGATTAGTTGATACCTGCCGCCTGCTTAATAGCAGTTTTCAGGCCTTCGCCCAGATCTGCTGGTTGAATGCTCTTACCATTAACAAAGAAGGAAGGAGTTCCAGTCAGACCCAGACGTTCAGCTTCCTGCTCTGCATGTACAACCTTTGTCTCAGGACGATCGCTGGCAAGACAGCTGTTGAAAACATCCATATCCAGACCAACCTGTTCGGCCAGGCTCATTTTGGAATCATCATTCAAAGCAGACTGATCGGCGAAAGCCGCTTTATTGTAATCCCAGTACTTGCCCTGCTCATCAGCACACACTGCACCCAGAGCGACATCACGGGAGATACCAGAGCTGTTGATTGGAAAGTCCATATAAACAAGACGCACCTTATCACCAATCTCTTCCATCAATTCATTAACACTATTGGTGGCATGAGAACAGTGAGGGCACTGGTAATCGGCAAACTCAACAATGGTAACTTTCGCCTGCTCATTACCCTTGGATGGAAAACCCTTGGTATCGATTACGGTCAGTGGCGCTTCAGGTTCAGCCAGCAGAACCTTCAGACCCTCATCCGACTTCAGGCGACTGGTCAAGTTCTCACGCTTCTGCTGTAGTTCTTGAGCGGTCAGATAGTTACGAATCTGCTCTTTAATCTGCTCAAAAGGTGCCGGGATACGGGCTTTGTTTTCATCGTAGAAAGCCTGAACCTGCTCATCAGTCGGGGTAGCCAGCTCGAAAACTTCGGTCATGACATCTTCACGACTCTTACCGGATTCCTTCACTTTCTTCTGGATAAACATTTCACCAGCAGCACCAGAAAGAATCTGGGACTTGCGCTGCCAGGCTTCCTGATCCACTTCAAAAATGGCGCGAGCAGCAGCAGGTGGTAGCTGTTCCACCGTATAAGAGTTGCCACTCAGAGCCAGCACAGCTCCACCACCAGAAGCACCCTGGGAGGAGTCCTGCCAAGGGTAAAGCCAAAGTGCCGCTCCACCCACAATCAGGCCAAGCACAAAAACGAGCAGAGTTCTTAAGTTCATATTGAGAGTTTCACCATTGCTTATATATTTAGAAAATCCTAGGTACCTTAGCCCATCGGGTCAACTGATAAAACGATTTGTAACAAGAAATCAGAAAGAGGTATCCCAATCAAGGTATTTAATTACAAGCTCGCAGAGGGCTTTTAAGCCCTCTTCGTCCTCTTCAGTAAATCTCTGAGCAATCGGACTATCAATATCCATCACTGCCTTTAATTCTCCCCCAATGAGGATCGGAAGGACAATTTCACTACTACTGGCCGCATCACAGGCTATGTGCCCCGGGAACTCATCAACATCATCAACCCTGACCACCCTCTTCTCCTGGGCTGCCACACCACAGACGCCATGGCCAAGCGGTATACGGGTACAGGCCGGCTGACCATGAAACGGCCCCAACACCAGCTGCTCCCCACGGAGTATATAAAAGCCACTCCAGTTAATTGCGGGCAACACCTGAAACAACAGGCTCGACAGATTAGCCATCCCGGCAGTGGGATCTGCCTCACTGGACAGCAGCCCACCAGCCAATTGATTCAACTCTTTATAGAATTCAGCCTTGGGAAGGCTCGCATCAATCTTAATCGCAAACATAGGACAGCCCTAACTAAAATAATGAAAATTATACGCTGAATAAGCAAGCAGGCGAGATTGAGTACAATCAGATAATGCCTGCTTCAATAACGCCGCCTCATCGAGCGCCCTTTGGCCCGGCTGCCTATCACCATCGCCAAACCAGGGTGATATATAGATACGATCCTGCCTCTCAAGTTCCAGCTGCTGACAAAAACGTACCGAACCCCGTAAATGACTGGAGAACTGATCCTCACCAAAATACCCCGTTAGCAAAGTCAGCCCAACTGAAATACCTGCACTTTTAAGCTGCTCAACAAGATATGCCGTATTTTCCAAAGAGGTGCTTTTACCAAGCTTCCCTCTGAGGTCACCACATCCTGTTTCAACACCCAGCACCACCAGAGACAAACCAACCCTGCCCGCGCTACGCCGACCCAGATGATCCGCATAACCAAAACAGGCAACCACTCTCGCAGGAACTCCAAACTGACCCTGTATTTGCGGCAGTGCCTGCAAAAGCTTCTGCCAGGGAATTGCCAGAGCATTGGCCGAACCAAGATATATTCCCTCTCACCCCCTCAACCATCCGGGGTATAGCGTCGTACAATTTAACAGTATCGTGGCGAGATCACCCCCTCGAACCAGCGAGAGTGGCCGATCACGATAAAACGCACAGAATGCGCACTGACCATTAGGGCACCCAGGAGTAACAGGTATAACCAGATCCCGGTAACGATCAGGTGGAAGAATGGATACACCTTCTTTATAGGTGCCTCGAAACAGGCTTTGATGAGACAAATAATCATCCCAACCAAACTGCCGGCCTTTTTCTAAAAGAGCCTTCTACTGTGTAGTAAACGATTCGCCTGACTTTAAAAACCAACAGCAGAGCTGACGAGACTGGTCATGTAAATCACGCACTTCCTTTTCATCCGACACCACATAAGAGGATTTCGCACACACCACAGTTCCATCGACACAACGACGATAGAGATCCCCACCTAAACGCTGGGAACACCACATACCATCAACCCCACGCCGCAGCGATACGCCAACATCTGTTCGCTTAAACTTGGCCCCTGCTGGCAGTGTTCGAGTAAAAAGGGTTTGATCCGGCCGGAAGATAGGAGGCATACTGGGAAGTCTTGACATTGGAAGGTATTTTGATTGGCGACAGCAGCCGTGAAGAATATCCTTGAGATGTAGTCACCACAATAGATAGAAGAACCGACTGCATGAACAGACCCCTGAATCCAAGCTCTATCAGCCACCTGCTTTTTGCAATCATTGCCTGGGGCGGTTTCTTGCTTCCAACTCCAGCATCTGCTCACCACTCTCTGCCTACCTGTGAAACCATCACCATGTCAGGCCCCCCAAACGCTCCTCCCGTAGTATGGACAGACTATTTATCCATTCACGGGGCCGCTCACGACTTACTGGAGCGGGTCTTCAGCAAACACGGCATTGTTCTTACTACCGATCATATTGGTGGCTACCCACGGGTACTAAAGGCCTTCCATCGTGGCCGTATCCAGTTAATTCTTGGTCTGCCTAAAAACCTTGAAACAGAGGCCACAGCCACATTTTTGAAACGCCCCCTTTATACTCACAGCCTCGCTGTACTGGTTAGAAAAGACGGCAACCATAACCCTCATCAGATCCCTGAAAGCTGGAACGACCTACTGAAAATGAAAGGCGCCATGCCTGATCAACTGTCTATCGATGACATCTTCGGTAATCAGCAACCCAAACACCTGATGCGGACTTTCTCACCCAAACATGCGCTGAAAATGCTGTCGGTTGGTAGAGTCGACTACACCATCTATCCCAACATCCAGGATGATCTGATGGTCTCTCTTCTCAACATGGAAGGTCAGTACGAGAAATTACCACTGATTAGTAACAAGATTCCTGTTCATGCCGCATTTTCTAAAAACATGGACTGCAGCCTGCCCCTGGACGAGATAAACAAAGATCTGGCTTCATTGGAGGCTTCCGGTGAAGCGGAGGCTATTTTAAATGACAGCCTCTACAAGTGGATGAGCTATCAGCTGAACAGACGCGGAACAAATTAAGAAGGCTTACACAAATCGTCATGACCGCATTTCCGGTCACCCTGCACAATGAAAATGATCATCTGCCATAATAGCTGGTGCTGAGCCTGCCATTGATTACGAGGGTTTCATTGTCAGGAACAGAGCGGCACACAGTTTATAAGCTAAAGGAGTACGACTGTTTGGTTCAGGAGTGGCAGCGGCGGACCTGAACCTTGTTGATACGTTAGTACTTTGTTGTATACAGGGATGGATTGTTGTGCCCTAAACTCAGAGATTTTCACGGCAAAATACAGCAACCCGTCAGGATGGATGATCTGACAGTCTGGGGACCTGCCGCTCATAATCCTCACACAAGGTCAGATACTTAAACAAAACACTCACCGGCAGATGACGCCAGTTGTAATAGGCACCCTCAAGGGCATAGTTGAGTAGCATTTGACCAATACAAGCATCACGAGCATGGGCTGAATCTGCCGGATATAACGCTTCAATACCATCCAGAAGACGCTGCCTTCCCTGCCAGGGCTGATAACCTCTGAAGTCATTTTTATCAGACATAATCACACCTCCAACCCCCTTTCTGCTTACCCTCAAGTGTAGCTCTCGACCCTTTGACAACCGTATTAGAACAAAGGCAAATAAAGAACCTTTCTTTCAAGCACAAAAAAGCCCATATCCAGGGGATACGGGCTTAATTTGGTAGGCGGTACTGGAGTCGAACCAGCGACCTCTGCCATGTCAAGGCAACGCTCTAACCAGCTGAGCTAACCGCCTATGCTTTTGTTTCCAAAGCATAAATCTTCATCTAAACCCTTCAAAAAGAAGAATTGGTAGGCGGTACTGGAGTCGAACCAGCGACCTCTGCCATGTCAAGGCAACGCTCTAACCAGCTGAGCTAACCGCCTACTGAAGATGCGGCGTAAGTTACCGGCAGCGCCGTCAAAATGCAACCCCCTCTCCAGCAAAAGCCATTGCGAAAAAACCAATTAAGCCGGAAAAACGCCTGCTTAACGGCATCCCTTGAAGAACCCTCAAGCATTAACTAATACTTGAAGTGCATTAACAGCAAAAGGAGAGGCTCCACTATGCTAAAGAAATTCATCACCGCCGCACTGTTCACCTGCACACTGGCTGTCAGCCCTTTGTGGGCCAATGAAGCTCCAGCAAAAATCAATATCAATACAGCGTCGGCTGAAACCCTTGATAAAGAGCTGAAGTATGTTGGTGAGAAAACAGCAAACAACATCGTTAAATATCGAAAAGAGCACGGCAACTTCAAGAACGTTGAAGATATGTCCAAGGTTCGTGGTGTTGGTCTGCAGATTATCAAGGCTAACAGCACGCGTATGACTGCGGAATAAACACCACTCTCAAACCTGAAACAGAAAGAGCCGGAACAATACAATTGTTCCGGCTCTTTCTGTCTGCTTCTACAGCAGCACTTGCCAGTGAGTCAGACGATACCGCCCATACACATGTACTTCACTTCTACGTAATCATCGATGCCGTACTTAGAACCTTCACGACCATTACCGGACTCTTTCACGCCACCAAACGGTGCAACTTCTGTAGAGACAATAGCTTCGTTAATACCAACAATGCCGTATTCCAGCTGCTCAGAAACCTTCCAGACCCGGCTGATGTCCCTGGTATAGAAGTAGCAAGCCAAACCGAATTCTGTATCGTTAGCCATGGCAACCGCCTCTTCTTCTGTCTTGAAGCGGAACACAGGAGCAACAGGACCAAAGATCTCTTCCTTGAATACCCGCATATCGGTGGTGGTATCTGCAAGAACAGCAGGAACAACAAAGCTGCCTTCCTGAATACGGTCACGACCGGTCGCAATCTTTGCGCCCTTGCTGACAGCGTCATCTATAAACTCATTGACCCCAACAGCGGCCTTCACATCAACCAGAGGACCAATCGCTACGCCCTCTTCCATGCCATTACCCACTTTCAGGGTATCCACACGGGCCGCCAGACGCTCAACAAACTCGTCATACACAGCATCATGAACCAGCAGGCGGTTGGAGCAGACACAGGTCTGTCCAGCATTACGGTACTTGGACGCCATAGCACCCTCAATAGCCGCATCCAGGTCTGCATCTTCAAAGACGATAAACGGCGCGTTACCGCCCAGCTCCATGGAAGTACGCTTCACTGTCTCGGCGCACTGCTTCATCAGGTGCTTACCTACTGGCGTAGAACCAGTAAAGGTAACTTTCTTGACTTCAGGGTTAGACGTCAGTTCATCACCGATCTCACCGGTCTTACCGGTAATCACGTTGATAACACCTGCCGGAAACCCAGCCTGACGAGCCAGCTCAGCAATAGCATAGGACGACAGAGGCGTGGCATTAGCAGGCTTACAGACCACAGTACAACCAGCCGCCAGTGCAGGGCCGATCTTACGGGTCAGCATGGCACTCGGGAAATTCCAGGGTGTGATACAGGCAACAACACCAATGGCTTCACGGGTTACAACAATACGCTGACTGGTTTTCGGTGCAGGAATCACATCACCGTAGAGACGCTTGGCTTCTTCAGCAAACCACTGCAGGAAACCAGCAGCATAAGCAATTTCACCACGGGCTTCCGCCAGAGGCTTACCCATTTCCAGGGTCAGCAGTTCTGCCAGACCATCCTGGTTTTCCATCATCAATTCATAGAGCTTGTAGAGAAGCTCAGAACGCTCTTTGGCCGTAGTGTTTTTCCAGGCTGGCAGTGCAGCACTGGCGGCTTCAACAGCGCGAGCCGTTTCAGCGGTACCACAGCGAGCGACAGTCGCCACACTCTCGCCAGTAGCCGGGTTATCGACAGATGCAACAGCGCCGCTGTCGGCGTCTGCCCATTCACCATTAATAAAATACTTTCCGTTGATCAATGACAGGTCAAACATAGATAAACCCAGCTTTTTCGATTTATTGGCAGGAATAGCACGCAGATTGAAGCAAAGTAAAGTCAAGCGCAAGAGCACCGGGAAAGTGGAACAAACATGCGGCCTAAAACCACCAGAGATTGACCAAAAGGCTTCGCACTAAAAGTGTGAAACCTTCACCCGTTGAAGGATATTAGCAGCCGTCTAGACTGTGATAAAAGACACCCAGGCAGAAAGGAATCTCCAGCCCCGTGACTAGATTAACCCATATAGCCTCACAGGCAGCAAAAGCCCTGCAAATTTTGAAGGGCAGCAGGCACACAAAAGAGAGTAACCAGCCACTGGGTCAACACGGCCGTTACACGATCAAAGAGCAAACACTACCGGCACAAATGCCTCAAACCACTTCGGCTCAACCCGCACCTAAAGAAACCCAGTTAAAAGACCGTCAGCCCCAACCGATGAAACCCCAGGCACAACACTCATTACAGCAAAACCCGCAGACAAACTGGCTGGATGACTTTGTTCATTTTGCAGCTAACAGTAAACAGACACACTTAACTAAAGTGCCAGCGCAGCAACCTTCACAACAGCAACTCTTACAAAAACAAGAAGCACTTAAACCACAGACACCTCAACCACCCCCCTCTCAAAGTCAGAAAACGCCTGAACCAACACAACCCGCGCCCCCCACAGCCAGCGAAATCCTTAAACAACAGCCCCCCAAACAGGAAACAGCCCCGACGAATCCAGAGACTACAGCCGCGACAACAAAACAGTTCGCCATTCTTGAAGAGGAAATCTCTGGCGCAGATAACAGCGGCGGACTGCTTTACCATAATGAGCTGCTTGAGCTGTTTGATGACTTTACCAAAGGAGAAGCCAAGCTCACTGACCTGCAAGACTATCTGGATAGCGCCTACCACGACATGCGCAGCTTAAAGAAAGGTGCTGAAGGCATTCTCAAGCATGATAAAGATATCTATTTGGCTGCGAAACCACTGTTTATACAAAGGGCGGAAAAGCTAGTTGCCGGAACCCTTGAAAATAAACTTGTCGATCAACTTATAGAAAAAAGCAGTACACCCGAACAGTTTGAGAACGAACTCAAGGACATGATAAGTAGCCCAGGCAAGTTAGATCAATGGATGAAAAGGGAGGTGCGAATGGGAACAGAGACCGATCACCAGATCTCTCAATTGTGGGACGAAGCCTATAGCGCTAAAGATCTCACCCCTCCACTGACGAACGCCCTCAAAGATCGCTTAAACTTTTCATCCGAAGATGCCCGCGACCTTTATGACGTTCTGAAGAAATAACACAGTTACAGCTGAGAAAGCCCTCTCTCGAGATCAGCTTTCAGGTCTTCGACATTCTCGAGACCAGCCGCTACACGAATCAGACCTTCTGCAATACCAGCCTTCTGTTTTTCTTCCGGCGTTAAGCGACTATGGGTCGTGGTCGCTGGATGAGTAATCGTTGAACGGGCATCACCGAGGTTAGCCGTTCGTGACAGTATCAGAACACTGTCGATCACCTTCCATGCAGCTTCACGACCACCATCCACCTCAAAAGAGAGGACACCGCCATACCCCTGTTGCTGCTTACGGGCCAGTGCCGCACCTTCATGGTTAGGTAGACCACAATAATGTACATCCATCACTTTTGGATGCTCTGCCAGCCACCAGGCCAGCGTCTGAGCATTACGACAGTGTGCATCCATACGCAGCTTCAGGGTTTCCAGCCCCTTCAACAGCACCCAGGCATTAAACGGGCTTAAGCTGGCACCGGCGGAACGCTGCCAGATATGCATTGGCTCAATAAGTTCTTTGCGACCCAGGGCAATACCGCCCATACAGCGCCCCTGACCATCAATAAATTTGGTGGCTGAGTGCACAACTATATCAGCACCGAAAACAATAGGCTGCTGTAAGGCTGGAGTGCAAAGGCAGTTATCCACCACCAGCAGCGCACCGGCATCCTGGGCAATTTTTGCCAGCGCTTCGAGGTCAGCCACATCACCCAAAGGGTTGGAAGGCGTTTCCAGAAACAACATTTTGGTTTCTGGTTTCACGGCCGCCTGCCACTGATCAAGATCAGTCAGGTCAACAAAATCACTTGTGACACCAAACTTACCAAGGGTTTTGGCAAAAATAGTCACTGTGGTACCAAACACACTGCGGGAACAGATGACATGATCGCCCGCCTCCAGGTTCGACATACAGACACCCAGAATGGCCGCCATGCCCGAAGCTGTCGCACAACCTTCCTCTGCACCCTCAAGGGCCATCATGCGCTCTTCAAACATGCGCACACCGGGGTTGGTATAACGGGAATAGACATTCCCCTCTTCTTCTCCGGCAAACACTGCGGCTGCCTGAGCGGCTGAGTCGTAGGTGAAACTGGATGTTAGATAAATAGCTTCACTGTGCTCACGCTCAGGAGAGCGAATCGTACCGGAACGTACGGCCAGTGTTTCAAAGGAAAGATCAGCGGGTAAATCCGCGGCCTTAGACTTGGGTGCAGGATTGGTCATTATCGCTTTCTCGTTAGAACAACCTGCAGCCCCCAAAGCGCTCCTTACCAGGAGCGCCTGAAAGCTACAGATATCATACCAGTCATGGGTAATTGGTTTTCACACTATATTACCGCTTAAGCGGACTGATTGTAGACCCCGATAACGGCATCATCTTTGGAGCTGGATTTTTTCGCTTTGTCATTGCGGGATTCAGCCAGCTGAGTCAAATAGTTCTCATCTACACCACCGGTCAGGTATTTACCATCGAATACAGAACAGTCGAAACTCTCGATATTAGGGTTACCCTTCCTCACCGCATCAACCAGATCCTGCTGCTCCTGGTATACCAGGCGATCTGCACCTATAAGCTCAGCTACCTCATCCGAAGTGCGCCCATGGGCAATCAACTCACTGGCTACAGGCATATCTATACCGTAAACGTTAGGATAACGTACTTCAGGCGCAGCAGAACTGAAGTAGACATTTTTGGCACCGGCTTCCCGGGCCATTTCAATGATCTGAGTACATGTCGTCCCGCGAACAATAGAGTCATCTACCAGCATCACATTCTTGCCCTTGAACTCGAGTTCAATAGCATTCAGTTTCTGCTTAACAGACTTCTTGCGCTCTTTCTGGCCGGGCATAATAAACGTACGACCAATATAGCGATTCTTGACAAAGCCTTCCCGATAGATAACACCCAGGCACTTGGCCATCTCAATGGCTGCTGGACGACTACTGTCAGGAATCGGCATCACCACATCAATATCATGGTCTGCCCATTCACGCTGAACCTTCTCAGCCAGTTTCTGCCCCATACGCAGACGTGCCTTATAGACAGAAATACCATCCATAATGGAGTCTGGACGAGCAAAATAGACGTATTCGAAGATACACGGGGTCAGCTTACCCTCTACACAACGCTGGGTATGTACCTGGCCGTCCGGAGTGATCAGAATGGCTTCGCCTGGCTCGATATCACGCACCATCTCAAAACCCATAGCGCTGAGCGCTACAGATTCAGACGCAATCATATATTCATAGCCTTCTGTGGATTTACGGCGACCGTAAACAAGAGGGCGAATGCCGTGAGCATCACGGAAGCCCAGAAGACCATGACCATTAATCACGGCCACAACAGCATAACCACCTTCGCAACGCCCCAATACCTGACTAACCGCGGTAAAGAAGTGCTCTGGCTTAGGCTGAAGTTGCTCCAGCGCCTGCATTTCATGAGCAAACACATTCAGCAGGATTTCAGAGTCAGAATTGGTATTCACATGCCGCAACTGGGTACGGTACATGTCTTCTTTGATGGCATCCGCATTGGTCAGGTTACCGTTATGAGCCAGAGCAATACCGTATGGTGAGTTTACAAAGAAAGGCTGGGACTCCGCTGAGCTAGAGCTGCCCGCGGTGGGGTAACGGACATGGCCGATACCAATATTACCCTGCAGGGTCTTCATATGGCGGGTGTGAAACACATCCCGGGCAAGGCCATTATCCTTACGAAGATGAAAACGCCCCTCATGACAGGTCATCATGCCGGCCGCGTCCTGGCCCCTGTGCTGCAAAACCGTCAGTGCATCATAGAGCACCTGGTTAATCGGGCTGGCTGCAGAAATACCGACTATTCCGCACATGCGTCCGTTTACCTCACTTCATAAAAACAGCTCAAATCGAGCTATAAAGATAAGTCACGGAGCAGGGAGAACAGCCCTGCTCCTCCCCCTAAAAAATTTAACTCCCCGAAAACATCGGGGCTAGTGTGTCCAAGGCCAGACGTTTAATCCACTCAGACACAATCTCAAAATGCGGTACCAGAGACGAGCCCTGCCACCAGCTGTCATTCTGTACTGGCAGGTAATGACTAATCCCCACCAGCATGGTCACCAGTAACGCTCCTCTCAAAGCACCAAAAACCATACCCAGAACACGATCGGTTCCTGTTAAGCCGGTAACCTCAACAAGCTTGGAAATGACAGCATTAATTAATCCGCCAACCAAAAGAGTGGCAATAAACAAAACAGCCGCTGCAGCAGCTACGCGCAGCGAGGGAGTAGCAATGTGAGATTCAAACATCAATGACAGGCTGCCACTGAACAACTTGGCGATAATCGCTGCGGCAATCCAGGTGACCAGTGACAAAACTTCTTTGAAAAAGCCCCTGAACAGGCTTATCAGCGCAGATATTATGATAATGGCTACAATAGCCCAATCAACCCAGGTCAGAAGCATTAAGAGTTCTCGTCACTCACATTCGTTAACATTTAGAAACGGTTACCAAAAACATTTAGAAACCACGTTTCACAGACTACCTTCATGGATCAGATGCCATACATAGAACCATCAAACCAGCCAGAACAGAATGGCCGGGATTCTAACAGCAACAGGGCACAATCGTCAGTCAAAAATACTACCTACGACGCCGGTAAATGCCGCATTTCAGGGTTGAAAGCGGACAATAAACCCTTTCAGCTGATATTGCGCCTCAAGCGTACGCTTCATTTCCACAACCTTTTCACGGCGCAGCTCCGGCCCTATATAAACCCGATAGAGCAATTTGCCGTCACTCTTTTTGGCAAACCGGGTATAAGCCCGATAACCGACTTTTCTTAGTTTACTCTGAAGCTGCTCTGCATTCTCCTCACTGGCAAAGGCTGCCAGCTGCAGAGTCCAGCTCAGAGGAAGCTTTTTTTCGTCCAGCGACGGTCGACTCCTGGAAGCATCATCTGGTTTCGGCACCTCCACAAACGCAGCCGGCTCTTCAGGCACTGAGAGTGGCGTATCAAGCCTATCTGCATATCCAGGAATGCCAGGTGCTGTTGGTGGAGAAGGAATCTCAAGATTCATCCTCTCATCAAACCCATTCTGGTTAAAAATGAAGGGATACAGAATCACTGCGAGAGCCACTAAAACGATGGCCCCCACTAAACGCTGCTTCCGTTCACGTTTCATGAATTATTCCCCAAATAAACAACATGACATTGAAAAACACTGACATATAACGCATCTAATAAATACTACGCGCCTCAGAGGTAAACTGTCGAATGATTCTGTCAATTCTGGTGAGAATCACGTCTTTCCAACTCAGCCAGGGATTCACCGACTGTATGAAAGGAACCCAGAACAACCACTGCAGAACCGCCATCAGCATTATCCAGCGCTGAGGTTAATGCCTCAGCCACAGAGCCATAGCAGCCCGCCTGCTCACCCAGAGCCTCTAGACCCTGCTGTAATTCTTCGCTGCTACGAGCCCGTTCCTGATAACCTACAGAGGCAACATTCCAGCAAGAAAAGCAGCCCTTCAATGGCACCAGCACGCCATTCAGATCCTTATCATTCAGCATCCCCAGCACAGCAATCGGTGACCCAGCAAGCTCTTCTTTTACAACCTCTGCCAGATAGCGGGCGGCCTGAGGATTATGAGCCACATCCAGCATCACCGTTACCGGTTCACCCTTAAGGTTCGTTGCCATAATGCGCTGACAACGCCCTTCCAGTGCCGCGTTTTGTAAACCATTATGGATGGTATCCTCAGGCATATCCGGCCACAGCCAGAGCAGACTCTGGAGGGCACAGACAACACTGGTTAAAGGCAGAGAAGGCTTTGGCAACCTTTTGAACGTGCGAGTTATACCATTCGGCAAACGCCCCTCAAAGCTCAAAGAGCCCTCCCCGGCCGCATCTACCACATCAAACTGGAAAGCCTGTCCATTACGAAGCTCCAGTGCCTTAATCTCCTGAATATAATTTATCAGGCTGGTCGCAGGCTGAACTTCACCACAAATGGCAGGACGCCCACTGCGGAAGATACCGGCCTTCTCCCGGGCAATCTCATCAACGGTATCACCCAGCCAGGCGGTGTGATCCAGATCGACGGTAGTGACAATACTGACATCAGCATCAACAATATTCACAGCATCCAGACGTCCACCTAATCCGACCTCCAGCAGAATCACCTCAACCTGCCGCTGAACAAAAATATCCAGCGCTGCAAGAAAACCAAATTCGTAATAGCTGATAAAGTCTTCACCTCTCAGAGATTCGATACACTCAAACGAAGTGCAAATCGCTTGATCGCCCACCATCTCGCCATCTATACGAATGCGCTCATTGAAACTGTGCAGGTGCGGCGAAGTCCAGGCACCGGTACGGATACCGGACTGCTTCAAGATCGCAGCCAGTGTTGCCACAGTACTGCCCTTACCATTGGTGCCAGCCACTGTAATCACCCGAACGGAACGATCAGCAGCAAAGAAAGCTTCAGGCAGCATGCGGCGAGCAACACGGTCTGAACGTTCGAGACCAAGCGTCATTTCGTGCTCAGGCCTTCGTGCTTCCAGAAATGACAACCAGCTGTCGAGGCTATCGCGACCTGGCAGAGAGGAGAGTAGAGAGGATGATTGATGAGTGGACTGCTTCATGAAGGGTCTAGCCGCCGTACTGCTAATAACCAGAAATAGCTCGCAAAGGAGCCAACAAAAAAGGCCTGAATAAATTCAGGCCTTTTAGTACAGCGAATGACCTTATATTTCAAGGGCATTGTGTAAAAGATGCTACCAGATCAAACAGCGCCAAGCTCATCGAGATTCGTATCAGCGTCGGAGAAGTCGGCATCATTAGCGACAGGAGCCAGATGACCCGCCATACGCTTCAGGTTACGTGCCAGAGTCTGCTTCAACTCGTGACGGTGAACAACCATATCCACCTGACCATGCTCCAGCAGGAACTCACTGCGCTGGAAACCTTCCGGCAGCTTCTCACGTACAGTCTGCTCGATAACCCGTGGGCCAGCAAAACCGATCAGAGCGCGAGGCTCGGCAACGTTCAGGTCACCCAGCATCGCCAAACTGGCTGATACACCACCATAAACAGGGTCAGTCAACACAGAAATATAAGGAATTCCCTTCTGCTTCATCTGCTCCAGAACAGCACTGGTACGTGCCATCTGCATCAGGGAGAAGAGGGCTTCCTGCATCCGTGCACCACCACTGGCAGAGAAACAGATCAGTGGAATATTATGCTTCAGGCAATACTCACCGGCACGGACAAACTTCTCACCCACAACCGTCCCCATAGAACCACCCATAAAGGCAAATTCAAAGGCCAGAGCGACAACTTCAACATCTTTATCCAGGTTACCTTTCATACAGATCAGTGCATCTTTCTCACCGGTCGCTTTCTGGGCCTGAACCAGACGATCTTTGTATTTCTTGCCATCCTTGAACTTGAGACGGTCAACCGGCTCAAGATCAGTAAACATTTCTACACGTCCGTCTTCTTCCAGCAGGCGCTCCAGACGCACACGAGCGGTAACACGCATATGGTGTTCACACTTGGGGCAAACGTCCATGTTACGTTCCAGCTCGGGACGATAGAGAACCGCCTCACACTTAACGCACTTTTTCCACAGCCCTTCCGGAACACTGCTCTTACCAGCCTGCTTGACGGTACGAGAGAGTGACGGAACGAGCTTATCAAGCCAGCTGCCACCACTCATAACGCTTTCCTATTGTCCATGAAAGTGCACATTAATGTGACCATTACAGTTGATCCCTGAACTCACGCCTCCTGCCGTCTGCCAGCAGGGCAGCACAACAAAAGGCCGGGTTAGTCCTCTGGGGCCTGACCAGAAGCAAAAACTTCAACAGACCACAGCCAAAATTTACTGGTTATCCAACGCCTGACGCATCTCAGTAAGCTTGGCAGCAACCGCTGCCTTACCCGCTTCAAAGCTATCTGCAGCTGCCAGCTCTTTCACCAGAGCCGAACCGACAATCACGCCATCTGCCGCCTGACCGATAGCTGCCGCTGAAGCGCCATCGCGAATACCAAAACCGACACAAACAGGCAGATCGGTAAAGCCTTTAATATGCTCAACCCGACTACGCACCTCATCAATATCAAGGTGTCCGGCTCCGGTCACCCCCTTAAGAGATACGTAATACACATAACCGCCTGAAGACTCGCAAATTGTGCGAATACGTTCATCAGCTGTCGCCGGGGAGAGCAGGAAAATCGCCTCCATCCCCTTGCTGTGCAACGCATCCAGCAAACTGCCAGCATCTTCTGGTGGAACATCAACAGCCAGAAGTGCATCAACACCAGCGTCAGCCGCCGTGTCGGCAAATGTCTCATAGCCCATAATTTCGAGGGGGTTCAAATACCCCATCAGAGCAATTGGGGTGACATTATCCTTTTTCCGGAACTCCGCGACCATTGCAAGTACGTCAGCAAGTGTAACGCCCTGTGACACAGCACGCTGATGAGCCAGCTCAATCACCGGGCCATCAGCCACGGGATCAGAGAAAGGGATACCCAGCTCAATAATATCAGCCCCCGCGTCAACCATGGCATGCAACAGTGGCACGGTATCTTCAGGCGATGGGTCACCAGCGGTCACGTAAGGGATAAGAGCTTTCCTGCCCTGCTCGGTTAAACGGGCAAAGCAAGCATCTATACGTCGGGTGGTTGTATCTGTAGACATCTTCATCCTTCCCCTTTACAGCTCGATGCCATCAATGGCTGCCACGGTGTGCATATCTTTATCACCCCGGCCAGACAGATTGACGATAATACTCTGGTCTGGCGACATGGTCGGCGCCAGCCTGGTCACATACGCCAGGGCATGACTGCTTTCCAGAGCAGGAATAATACCTTCAAAACGGGTCAGATCATGGAATGCCTTCAGGGCTTCATCGTCCGTTGCATAAGGGTATTCAGCACGGCCGGTTTTGTGCAGCAGGGCATGCTCAGGTCCAACACTTGGGTAATCCAGACCAGCAGAAACAGAATGGCTTTCTGTTATCTGACCATCGTCGTTACACATTAAACGAGTACGGTTACCCTGGAATACCCCCTGGCGACCATCAGTGAAACGTGCAGCATGCTTACCGGAGGCAATACCTTCACCACCGGCTTCAACGCCATAAATCTTTACGGACTCATCATCAATAAAGGGATAGAACAGCCCCATAGCGTTGGAACCACCGCCAACACAGGCAACCAGCGCATCCGGCAGTTTACCTGTCATCTCCAGAATCTGACGACGGGCTTCACGGCCAATCACACTCTGGAAGGTACGTACCATACGTGGGTAGGGATCAGGACCAACGACTGTGCCCAGCAGGTAAAAGCTGTCATCAACATTGGTGACCCAGTCACGCAGACACGCCGTAACAGAATCTTTCAGGGTACGGGAACCATGGGTGACAGAGACCACCCTGGCACCCAGAAGCTTCATTCGATACACGTTCGCCGCCTGACGGGCGACGTCTTTTTCACCCATGTAAACGACACATTCAAGACCAAGGCGCGCAGCCACAGTCGCTGTTGCAACACCATGCTGTCCGGCACCGGTTTCAGCAATGATGCGGGTCTTACCCATTCGCTTGGCCAAAAGAATCTGGCCTACAGCATGATTAATTTTATGGGCACCGGTATGGTTAAGGTCTTCACGCTTCAGGTAAACCTGGGCACCGCCGAGCTCGCGGGACCATCGTTCAGCATGATAGAGAGGGGATGGGCGTCCGACATAGTGCGCCAGATCCTTATCAAATTCTTCCATAAACTCTGGGTCAACAATGAACTTGTCAAAAGCTGCACCCAGTTCCTGCACGGCCGGGATCAGTGTTTCAGGAATAAACCGACCACCGAACTCACCAAAAAAACCGCTCGCATCCGGCTGACAGTATGCATCACTGTCCCGGTTTTCAGTCCCACTCTCATTAACGGACATTATTAACCTCTTCCATAAACCCTTTAATCAGGGCTGTATCTTTTATTCCACGGGACTGCTCAACGCCGCTCGAAACATCAAGCGCCCAGGGTCGTACCGTGACAGCCGCAGCTGCCACATTGACCGGGGTCAGACCTCCGGCCAAAATCAAAGGTTGTTTCAGGTGTTTGGGGAAGCGATTCCAGTCAAAGGCTTCGCCGGTACCACCATAAACGCCCGGAGTATAGGAATCCAGTAAAAAGGCTGAAGCGTCAGGCCAGTTTGCCAATTCTGATTCAACATCCATCGCATCTTTTACCCGCACGGCTTTTATCCAGGGCAAACCCCAGCGGGAGCAGAACTCATTACTCTCATCACCGTGAAACTGCAGGGCATCCAGCTCAACACCAGCCAGTACTTCTTTCAGAAAGTCTTCATCCGGATTTACGAACACACCGACCCGGGTCACCTTCCCTGCCACCGCTTTGGCAATAAGTGCCGCCTCATCAACAGTCACATTACGGGGGCTTGACGAATAAAACATCAGCCCGATGGCATCCGCACCTGCATCAGCGGCTATCACCGCGTGCTCAGGCTCACGCAGGCCACAGATTTTCACCCGTACGCTTTTATCCTGAGCATCAGTAAACATCATTGCAGCCTGATTCCTTTAAATTCTTAAGATTGCTCTTCTGCTATGGATACAGTATCCATCAAAGGCGTGATAAATGAAGGCCCTAATGGCTCATCGGGCAATTCAAATTCTTCCGGGTATTTTACATCAACAAAGTAGAGACCCCAGGGGGCAGCCGTTACCCCACCCATACTGCGATCCTTTGCCTCAAGAACCTCTTTCGCCCATACCGGTTCACGCTTACCCGTACCAATTTCCATCAAAACACCGGCAATATTGCGAATCATATGATGGAGAAAAGCATTGGCCTTCACATCTATTACGATCAAATCACCAAATCGGTTCAGGGTAATATGCTCGATTGTACGAACAGGATTCCTGGCCTGACACTGCACCGCACGATAGGAGGTAAAGTCATGCCGGCCTTTCAAGTGAGCGGCAGCTTCACGCATACGGTCAACATTCAATGGACGAAAGTTCCAGGTCAGGCCTTTATTCAGGTGCCCCGGACGCACCGGATGATTATACACAACGTAACGATAGCGTCGTGCCAGAGCGGAAAAGCGGGCATGAAAGTTTTCACTGACCGGCTTCACCCAGCGCATAACAATAGAATCTGGCAAATGGGTATTGGAACCAAACACCCAACCACGCTCGGAACGCACCGACACGGTATCAAAATGAATAATCTGACGACAGCCATGCACTCCGGCGTCAGTTCGACCGGCACAAACAACAGAAACAGAGTGATTGGCGACCTGGCCTATCGCCTTTTCAACAAACCCCTGAATCGTAGGCAACCCGGTTTTCAACTTTTGCCAGCCATGACAGGCAGAACCATCATATTCAATACAGGCTGCAAACCGATAGATGGGCTGATCAGCCTGGGTATCGGATGGAGGACTTTCAGACATTGACGCTAGAGCTCTCAAAAACAAACAACGTAAGGATAAAAATCAGTAAACAGCAAATACAAAAAAGGCCGGTATCATATACCAGCCTTTTTCAGACATAAATCAGAAGCGTATTAACTGATCTTATCGATCAAACCCTGAGCTTCTTCTTTCTGCTCCCTACTGCCCTCTTTTACCACCTCATCGAGGATATCCCTGGCACCTTCTTCATCCCCCATTTCCATATAGGCACGGGCAAGATCAAGCTTGGTGGCGGTTTCATCGGTATCTTCCAGGAAGGAAAACTCAGTTTCCATATCGTCAATACCCAGAGAGTCCGGCATATTCACACCGGCCAGATTAGAAAGACCCACGTCCAACTGCTCTTCACTGGAAGCATCAGCCACCGAAGGCTGATCTGCACTGTCGTCAATTGCCCGAGCAGGCTCACCGACAGCTTCAGAAGATAATTCGTCAGCAGGTGACTCGAGAGAGACTTCATCAAACTCTGCAGACTCAGGCTGGACGAGCTCAGAACCAGAAGCAGAATCACCCGTCGTTTCACGAGCCATCACTTCGGCAAACTCATCCATATTGATATCAGCGGACAGACCTTCAAGCTCGGCATCCAGCTCAGCCAGCTCACTATCAATATTCGGCTCTGCGTCAGTCGCCTGGGCTTCAACTACTGGTGACGGTTCATCCGCATCAACCTCCTGCTCAACGCCTCCAAGCTCAAGCCCTTCAAGGTCGGACTCAAAATCCGAATCAAGATTGGAAACCTCAGGCTGCACATCTTCAACAGCCTCCTGAGACTTCGCCTCTTGATCAACGATCTCGTCTCCCAGTTCAAGACCATCAAGCTCAACACCTTTAAGCTCATCAACCTCATCAAGCTCAAGACCTTCCATTTCAAGGTTGTCGAACTCAAGATCAAATTCGCCGGCCTCACTGGCTTCTGACTGCCCGGCCTCAGCTTCTTCACTGGAAGATAGATTCAGATCATCCGACAGTTCAACATCACTGAGATCAAACTCCAGATCATCAAGCTCTTCGCTTTCAGCTGTAACGAATGGCTCAATAATCTCATCCAGCATTTCATCATCGCGGACGGAAACCTCTTCTCCCTGTGTTTTCAGGGCAGCTTCGGCCTCTTCTATATCGCCCTCAGCAAATCCGGACTGCAACTCATTGGCACGATTCAGGCCCTCGCTGGACCCCATAACCTTCAATGCTGTTTTCTGCTCAGCAAACAAAGCCGCATTACCGGTTTCCACACAAACTTCCATCAGCTTGATCCGCAGATCACTGCGTTCAGGCTCAGCCTCAACACCACGCTCGAGGACGGTGGAGGCCTCTTCAAAGTTGCTGTAAGCGATGTAGATTTCGGCTTCACCCAGAGGATCAGTCACTACATCATCCGTCGCGGATTCATCAAGCAGATCAGGGTCAATCTCCAGCTCCTGATCATTGATATCATTTTCATCACCGGACTCAACATCCTGACCATCCAGAGCTGTTTCCAGCTCTTCGTCGGCCAGCATAGTCTCAAAGTCATGCTTTATCTGATCATCATCAGCATACAGCTCTTCATCCAGCCCCTCTTCAGCCGCGTCCTTTTGACGACGTCGCAACAGCAATGCCAGAAGGCCCAGCAGCGCAATACCGCCACCGGCCGCTGCAAGGTAAAAGGGATTATTCAGCAGCGTATCGATAATACCCTTTGGCTGGACCGGCTGTTGAACGACAGGTGCTGGCCTGGCAGGCTCGGCCTCAGCTGGTTTCACCGGAGCCGCAGCCTCCGTCTCCTGGAAGTTGTAATCGACTTCTTCCTGAGCAGTCACATCATCCGACTGTGCGGCTTTTGACTGTTCAGGCATAAGGGCATCGTTGCCAGCCTGCTGATCCTGCTGTGCAGTCAACTGTGTCGCAACCAGCTCATCACTGCGCAAAACAACCAGCTTCTCCAGTGAAGAAATCTGGTCTTCCAGTTCACGCAAACGATCTTTCAGGTCTGTATTCTCACGACTCAGGGTATCCAGCTGTTCCTGATTAATGGCAACGGCATCCTTTAGAGCCCGAGCGCTGCCTCCACTCTTGCCATCACCCTGATCCGCGCCATCTTCAGCGGAGTCAGCGGCACTGGCAGAGACAATACTAAGCCGGTCATTATCAACAGTACCCCTGGCAGTGTCTGCAACTTCCGATTTACGGGTTGCATCAAGCTGCACCTGACTACTGCCTTCTTTCCACTGCCGATTCTGCTGGGTGACAGCACGATTCGCATCAGCAGCGTTCAGGGATTCAATCATGGTACGGTCGGGTATCTTAAGCACCGAACCCTGTTTGAGCAGATTGATATTGCCGTTTATAAAAGCCCTGGGATTTTCAGTCTGTAACGCTGCCATCATTTTCACAGGACTGACATCACGACCGGGACGCGTATTCAGAGCCACTTCCCAGAGAGTGTCGTTACGCTTAACCCTATAGGTCCCAGGGACACCTTCAGCTGCCACTGACGCCACGGACGCCATGGACGAGGAAGGCGTGGAGGCAGCCTCCGGAATCGCCAAAGGAGACTTAGCGTCTTTTTTAACAGGAGGTTCCGGTTTGGTTTTTTTCGCCGGGACAGCAGGTCTCTCTGTGACCTCCTCTACTACCGAATGACTAAACGAGGGAGGATCAAGCAACAGGGTGTATTCGCGCAGCAGTCGCCCACTGGGCCAATGCACCTCTACCAGAAAGTTCAGATACGGTTCAACGACAGGCTTGGGACTGGTTACCCGGACAAACGCCGTCCCGTCGGCGCGGGTTACTGTCTGGAAGCGCAAGCCAGAGAGAAAATAGGGGCGATCGACACCAGCACGAGAGAAATCCTCACGGGTAGCCATAGTTGAAAGCACTTCACCAGCGGTCAAGCCGCCCATTTCAACCAGTTCTATCTCGGCATTTAAAGGCTGATTCAATGCAGAATTCAGCTTTATTTCGCCAAGCCCCAGACCATAGGCTGCACCGGCTCCAAATGGGCTACCAACACTGCCCGCAATAGCAATGGCTGCTGCCAGCTTGCGTAACATATTTCCCCTATCCTTTGTCGTTATTATTCGGGATTTATTAACCACTGACGTAAAACCTCACCGGCAAACAGCTACACCCCAACTCCCTGCACTGAGGGAAAAATTGCAGTTATTTCAACACCTGGACAATGGTTCTCTGCCAACTTCGCTTACAAAACCACCTCAATACCGTACAAGCCACAAATTTACACATGTGCGGCTGCAACTAATACTCTTATGTGTAAGTTATCACCGCAGAAACTCCGTAAGCAACCGTTCATAGAGTCGAACCGCACCAAAAACACTACCTGAGCGAGAATTATCTGACATAAGCCACATATTCAGAACATTATCCTGCATTGGTGAAACTTCAAGACCACACACCTGTGTCTTTACACGTTCATCATCGTCTGCACTGACCAGCGCCACAGGAGAGAGCATATCTTCAGGGTCATTAATCACTCGAACGTACTGTAAACCTTCCAAAACCTCCCAGGCTTCATGAACACCCACACCCCAATCCAGAGACACCCGCAACTGCACAGCCTGACCGTAGAAGACCGGAGTTATCATACTACTCACGTGTACTGGCAATTCATAATAGCCAGTCAACGTCGCCAGCTCACGACCCGCGGTTGCTGCATCCCCGCAATTTCCGGCGATGGCTGGCAACATATTAAAAGAGATTTGATCCGGGAAAACATTGTGTTCTGCAGGCAGGCCATTCAGAAGACGGTTAGCTTGTGTCGCCATCTCACTGACACCATCACGCCCTGCACTACTGACCGAGAAACAACACGTCATATCAACGCGCCCCGGGGTACCCAGCTGCCCAAGAGCTTTCAACACAGGAGCAACTGTCATGGAGACATCACCGGGCACCGCCAGTACTCCATGTTGCGTCAGAGACATCAGTTGTTCAGGATTAAGATCCGGATGCACCAAAGGAACCTCACCCAGGCCACGACTGTAAGGCGTCGCATCGAGCACCAACGCACCCGCTGTACCTGCCACCGGAATCACTGCCTCAGCAATATCTGCAGCACCTGCACAGACCACCAGCTGACCATGGGAGAAGGTATATCCACTCAGGGATTCAATAGCGAGGGGTTTGCCCGCCAGCTGCACACTGGCCTGCCCATCTTCATCTTCAGTATTAGTGGCAGAGGTGCCAAGAGCTACGACGGGGTGTTCCGTCAGGTTGTACTGCTCAAGCAGGCTGAGAAAGGCTTCACCGGCAAAAGTGTCAGCACCCACAAGAGCAAGAGGAAGATCAGACATAGAGAATTTTCAATCAGAAACAAAGTTGGGCAACTTTATAGGCAGTGGAAGCGCTTTGCAAAGTCAGGTTATTTTCTTTTTAAGCCTGTTTCGGCGCTCCACAAAAATCACAGGCTCTTAACAGAACCTCTGATATTTACTGGGAATGGCCAGATCAGGGTCGACACACTGCTTTTCATTACCACGCTTTAAACTTTTTCCACTTCGGTTTACCAATACGGACTTAAATGATACTGACTGAAGAGATTTCGACCTCAAGAGATCTGACTTCACAGTGAAGGACTTATTGGCTGACGTTTTTCGGCCCCCCCTTGCTATTTTTCTTGCCCCCTGCTTTTGCGTACTGGCCACAGGCTCTTCTATGGAGAGGCTTTCAACAGAGGGAAGATCATCATAATAGGTTTGGGATGCTAACGGCGAGGCTGTTTGAGGGGCTGCTTGAGGGGCTGTTTGAGGAACTGTCTGAGGAGCCCTAACATGGTCGCCTTCTTGCTCCTCGCCGCAAGCAACAGCGCAGCATGAAGCAAGTGACTCTCCAAGCAGGATTGATTCAGCCTCTGCATCGTTCATAGCCAGAACCTGCTGCATCTCTTCAATACAGTCGCTTAGTAAACTGCCACTCATTCCTACCTGCTGTTTATAATCCACAAGGTGAGAAGACAGCTGCCCGAGTACAGATCTCAAATCTTTAATATGAAGATTCCACTCAGCACTGCCCCTGACCACTCTCTGTGCAACCCTTTTTTTCGACTTGGCAAGGTAGCCAGCATAATCCATACGTGTGAGCGCACCTGGGGATTCCAGCAGGGTGTCACACAGCAATTTTGTTGCAGAAGCGTCTAAAGCATCTTCCTTTGGTAAAGCCAGTACACGGTCAATGGCTTCAACAGCTCTTTTTTCAATCTCAATATATTGACCCACTCCCGGCTGGGAACATTTCGCCCGGAGGAAACCTGACAATCGTTTGCGAATACGATTATGAAGCGTCACAGAACGATCCCAACAGGAAACAGAATTGTATTTTTGTGGCTCAAAGAAACCCTGACCATCCACCACCAGCACATCAGACTCACTTTGAGAAGATGTTAGATCACGCTGGGCAAACTGGATATAGAGAAGAGAAGTTGTATCAAGAGGTTCCACGACAAATCCCCACAGAGGAAAACTTTAATTACCTCTACAGACACAAAAGCTTGCCGTTAGTTGTAAGGCAGCAGGAACAGAAGGGGCAGTAGCACTAACTTTTTTTAGCTATCAGACTGCCGAGCCCGAATAAGGCCCGACAGTTATTATGACTTACAACTCGCCAAGAATAATATTCAGCATACGGCGCAGAGGCTCAGCAGCACCCCAAAGCAACTGGTCACCTACGGTAAACGCCGACAGATACTCAGGCCCCATATTCATCTTGCGCAGACGACCAACAGGCACAGCCATGGTGCCACTCACAACAGCCGGCGTGAGTTTCTGCATGGAGTCTTCACGGTTATTCGGGACAACCTGCACCCAGTCATTCGCTTCCGCCAGAATGGCTTCAACGTCAGCCAGAGGCACATCATGGGTCAGCTTCATGGTCAGCGCCTGGGAGTGACAACGCATGGCACCGACTCGCACACACAAGCCGTCTACAGGAACAGGGTTACCGTCACGGCCAAGAATCTTGTTGGTTTCGGACTGCCCTTTCCACTCTTCCCGGCTCTGGAAATTATCCAGTTGCGAATCGATATAAGGAATCAGACTGCCGGCCAGAGGTGCGCCGAATTCACTGGTGTCCAGACCGGAACGAATGGTCTCGGCCACCTTGCGGTCGATATCCAGAATTGCAGAGGCAGGGTCAGCCAGCTCAGAGGCTACAGCATCACGAATCACACCCATCCCGTTGACCAGCTCACGCATATGACGGGCACCGCCACCACTGGCTGCCTGGTAAGTCATGGCGGAGGTCCACTCCACCAGGCCTTCACGGAACAGGCCCCCGAGCCCCATCAGCATCAGGCTGACGGTGCAGTTGCCGCCAACGTACGTCTTAACACCGTCGTTCAGCGCCTGGTCGATCACCGGACGGTTCACAGGATCCAGTACAATGACAGCACTGTCATCCATACGCAGTTTGGAGGCTGCATCAATCCAGTAACCATTCCAGCCTGAAGCACGCAGTTTGTCGTACACTTCACCGGTGTAGTCTCCTCCCTGACAGGAGATGATCACATCCATCTCAGCCAGGTCAGCAACTTCATAGGCACTCTTCAGTGCAGGAACGGTTTCACCATTACCCAGCAGATGGGCAGGTCCAGGCTGACCTGCCTGAGAGGTGGTAAAGAACACCGGCTCAATACGGCCGAAATCGCCCTCTTCCACCATACGCTGCATCAGCACAGAGCCGACCATGCCACGCCAGCCAACCAGACCGACTTTCTTCCTGGAATTCGCCATGGTTTAAACCTCCTCCAGCGCCTTAACAACAGCCTCACCCATACCCCGGGTACCCACCCTGGTGCAGCCTTCTGACCAGATATCACCGGTACGGACCCCAGCATCCAACACATTGCTGACGGCTTTCTCAATGGAATCCGCCGCTGCGGTTTCGCCGAGCGAGTAACGCAGCATCATCGCCACAGACAGAATGGTCGCCAGCGGGTTGGCCAGGTCCTGCCCGGCAATATCAGGCGCAGAACCATGAACAGGCTCGTACATACCCTTGTTGTTGGCATCCAGGGAGGCAGACGGCAGCATGCCGATTGAGCCGGTGAGCATGGCCGCACAGTCAGAGAGGATGTCGCCGAACATATTACCGGTCACCATCACATCAAACTGCTTGGGTGCACGCACCAGCTGCATAGCGGCGTTATCAACATACATATGAGACAGCTGAACATCCGGGTATTCAGGAGCCAGCTTGTCCATGATTTCACGCCACAGCACGGTCACTTCCAGCACATTGTGCTTATCAACGGAGCACAGTTTGCCGCCACGTTTCTGAGCGGCTTCAAAAGCCACACGACCAATACGTTCTATTTCAGACTCGCTGTAAACGTAGGTGTTGTAACCCTGTCGCTCACCATTCTCCAGAGTGCGGATTCCGCGAGGCTCACCAAAATAGATGCCACCAGTCAGCTCACGTACAATCAGGATATCCAGACCACTGACGATTTCAGGCTTCAAAGAGGAAGCATCAGCCAGCTGCGGGTAGAGAATCGCAGGACGCAGGTTGCCAAACAGCTCAAGGTTAGAGCGCAGCCCCAGCAGACCTTTCTCAGGACGTACGGCCATTTCCAGATTGTCCCACTTGGGGCCACCTACGGCACCCAGCAGCAGCGCATCAGCGGCTTTGGCTTTATCCAGGGTTTCATCCGGCAGAGGTACACCTGTCGCATCAATCGCAGAACCACCCACCAGCGCGGTGTCGGTCTCAATAGACAGACCAAACTTTGCTTTAACGACCTCAAGTACCCGTACAGCCTCAGCCATGATTTCATGACCAATACCATCGCCAGGTAACACCAGAACTTTTTTCATTGTGTTTATCTCTTCACTCAAGCGAAATTCAACTTAAGGTTAAATTCGATACTGGATGCCGGTACATCAACACCGGCATCTCACCGCAACTTATTAATAGTCAGACATCAAGCTCTTTAAAGAGCCATGGAAACTTCTGCTGATGCTTTGTCTCGAAGGTACGAATGCTGGCGTCTTCCTGCAGGGTCAGGCCAATTTCATCCAGACCTTTCAGCAAACACTCTTTGCGGAATGCATCGACTTCAAAGGCCAACTCATCACCAGCAGCGGTGATCACTACCTGACGCTCAAGATCGATAGTCAGGGTGTAACCCTCTTCCGCTTCACAGGCTGCAAACAATGTGTCCAGCTGCGCTTCAGACAATACGATAGGCAGCAGACCATTCTTGAAACAGTTGTTGTAAAAAATATCTGCAAAGCTGGGAGCAATCACACAGCGGAAACCATAATCGTCCAGTGCCCAGGGGGCGTGCTCTCGACTGGAACCACACCCAAAGTTCTGGCGCGCCAGCAGAACAGACGCGCCTTCATAACGTGACTGGTTCAACACAAAGTCGTTATTGAGTGGACGTGCAGAGCAGTCCTGGTCCGGCTTGCCCACATCAAGATAACGCAGTTCATCAAACAGATTCTTGCCAAACCCGGTACGTTTGATGGATTTCAAAAACTGCTTGGGGATGATCATATCGGTATCGACATTGGCCCTGTCGAGAGGTGCCGTCAAACCCTTATGTACGGTAAACGCTTTCATTATGCCTGCCCCCCAACAGAGGTTTCTGCCATCAACTCACGAACATCAATAAAGTGACCGGTCACCGCTGCTGCCGCAGCCATTGCCGGGCTAACCAGATGAGTACGACCACCGAAACCCTGACGACCTTCAAAGTTACGGTTTGAAGTAGACGCACAGTGCTCGCCGTCACCCAAACGGTCAGCATTCATCGCCAGACACATAGAGCAGCCCGGCTCACGCCATTCAAGACCGGCTTCTTCGAAGATAATATGCAAACCTTCTTCTTCCGCCTGGGCTTTTACCAGACCAGAGCCAGGTACTACGATCGCCTGCTTCACATTGCCTGCCACCTTGCGGCCTTTGACAACCTCCGCGGCTTCACGCAGATCTTCAATACGGGAGTTGGTGCAGGAACCGATAAATACACGGTCCAGCTTGATAGACGTCAACGGCTGCCCCGCTTCAAGCCCCATATATTCGAGTGCACGACGAATGCCTTCGGAACGGGTTTCGTCAGACTCATTAGCCGGGTCAGGTACAACAGCGCTCACTGGCGCCACCATTTCCGGAGATGTGCCCCAGGTGACCTGTGGCTGAATGTCGGCTGCATCCAGAACGACTTCTTCATCAAATACGGCATCGACATCGGAATGCAGTGTGTGCCAGTAGTTGACCGCGGCTTCCCAGTCGGAACCGGTTGGCGCGCACGGACGGCCTTTGACATAGTCGATAGTGGTGTTGTCCACTGCGACCAGTCCTACCCGGGCACCGGCTTCAATCGCCATATTGCAGATGGTCATCCGCCCTTCCATGGAGAGGGCTTCAATTGCAGTCCCGGCAAATTCAATGGCGCAGCCTGTGCCACCAGCAGTACCGATCATACCAATCACCGCAAGAACAACATCTTTGGCAGTTACACCTGCGCCGAGGGTGCCATCCACCCGCACACGCATATTTTTCATCTTCTTGGCGACCAGGCACTGGGAGGCGAGTACATGCTCCACTTCGGAAGTGCCGATACCGTGGGCCAACGCACCAAAGGCACCGTGAGTCGCCGTGTGGGAATCGCCACACACAACGGTCATACCCGGCAGTGTTGCGCCCTGCTCCGGACCAACAACGTGCACAATACCCTGACGAATATCCTTCATGGCATATTGCACAATGCCGAACTCATCGCAGTTATCGTCGAGGGTTTGCACCTGGATGCGGGACACAGGGTCGACAATACCTTCAATGCCTGACTCACGCTCAACCGGTGTTGTGGGTACGTTATGGTCAGGAGTTGCCAGGTTCGCACTGATACGCCAGGGCTTACGGTTCGCAATACGCAGGCCTTCAAACGCCTGGGGTGAAGTCACCTCGTGGAGCAGCTGACGGTCAATATACAGCAGGGCGGAACCATCATTCCGGCTCTTAACCAGATGGTCATCCCATAACTTGTCATAGAGGGTTCTTGCACTCACAACCTTCACTCCTCATCAGCGGCGGGCTTTTTCATTAATAAGCCAGTCTCTATTAGCAGATCTGGACTTTCAGATCTTTCTTAACAGCTATGAACTGCTTCTATGAGCGAATCCTATTCCAGCCATTAGCATAAAACAAATTCATCTTTTCAATAGATTGCATTACTATTAGGAATAGTACGTTTAATCCCCCCCTCTGAAGCCGCCCACTATGGATAGCCGCAACCTCACAGCCTTTCTGGCCGTCTACGAAACGGGGAGTTTCTCCCTCGCCAGTGAGAAACTGCACCTGACCCAGCCAGCGGTCAGCAAGCGTATTGCCCAGCTGGAAGAACAGCTTAACATCTCCCTGTTTGACCGTGTTGGGCGCAGCGTGACACCCACAGAAGCCGGCCGCCTGCTGATCACCCGCGCCCGGCAGATCCTGAAAGATATCGAAGATACCCGCCTGGCCCTGGATAACCTCTCCGGGCAGGTCAGTGGCCGCCTCCGTATTGCCACCAGCCACCATATTGGCCTGCACCGCCTGCCTCCGGTACTGAAAGCCTTTACCAGCAGCTACCCGGATGTCTCGCTGGATATACAGTTTGTGGATTCCGAGTGGGCCTACGGTGCGGTACAGAAAGGTGAGATTGAGCTGGCCATTATCACCCTGGCCCCCGAACAGGACAGCGACCGCTTCCTTACCCGAGTTCTCTGGCAGGACGATCTGGTGTTTATGGTCTCACGGGAACATCCACTGGCTCAGATCAAATCCCCTACCCTGGAGCAGATCAGCCGTTATCCCGCTGTTTCTCCCGGTGACAACACCTTCACCAAGCGCATCGTAAAACAACACTTCGATCGTCTTGGACTGGCACTGGATGTCACCATGGAGTCCAACTACCTCGAAACTTTGAAGATGATGGTCAATATTGGCCTGGCCTGGAGCCTGCTGCCAGCCACCATGCTGGACGATGGTCTTTTAAACATCACCCCAAAAGGCATTAACATCCACCGCAGCCTTGGGCTGGTTCACCACCAGGACCGTACACTCTCCAATGCTGGTCGTGCACTGATCGCCACCCTGCACGAAAAAGCACGTACAAACCCCTAATTACACACAGAACCCAGAAGCAGAGACTACGCTGCTTTGTTGTCAGAACAGTAAATGTCTTCCATGAACCTGAAACCGGTACTGTATGTCATTGGCCTGTTCACTATGGTGTTCGGCCTCACTATGTTCATACCCGCGGCCTATGATCTGGCGATACACAGTTCTGGCGCCAGAAATTTTTCTATCTCTGCAGGGCTGACTTGTCTTTCTGGTGGCCTGATTGTTCTTACGACACGCATCCGCCATTTCTCACTCGACCCCCGACAGATATTTCTGCTCACAAGCCTGTGCTGGATCACCCTCAGTGCCTTCGGGGCCCTGCCCTTTATGTTTGTCGAGAATATGAGTTTTACCGATGCGTTCTTCGAGACCATGTCTGGTATCACCACGACTGGGTCCACGGTAATGACCCAGCTGCATATGGTCGACAAGGGTATTCTGCTTTGGCGCTCCCTGCTGCAGTGGCTGGGAGGCATTGGCTTTATTGTTATGGCAGTGGCCATTCTGCCGTTCCTGAAAGTTGGCGGCATGCGCCTGTTCCAGAGCGAATCCTCCGACTGGTCTGACAAATGTATGCCCCGCTCTGGCTCCATCGCCAAAGGGGTGGTCATCACCTACCTGATTCTCAGTTCTCTGTGTGCACTTGGATACAAACTGGGAGGCATGAACTCGTTTGAGGCCGTGAACCATGCCATGACCACCCTTTCGACCGGTGGTTACTCAACCACAGACTCCTCCATTGGTCACTTCGACAGTTACTGGATTTACTGGAACGGCACCCTATTCATGCTGCTGGGCAGCCTTCCTTTTGTACTGTTTGTTAAGGCCAGCCGAGGGCATGCATCTGATCTGTTCTTTGACAGCCAGGTTAAAGCGTTCGTCGGTTTTATGGTCGCACTCTGGGTGGTAATGGCTCTCTGGCAAAGTCTGACATCGACCCACTGGGACTTTTTTCACAGTCTGACCATGGTTGCTTTTAACACCACATCCGTTGTCACAACCACTGGTTACGCCCTCACCGATTACACAACCTGGAGTGAGATGGCCACCACCGTGTTTTTCTTCCTGATGTTTATAGGGGGCTGTTCAGGTTCGACAGCCGGCGGCATCAAAATCTTTCGTTACCAGATTGGTGCCAAACTCCTGCTGATGCAGTTGAAGCAGGTCAGTCATCCACGGGCATTCCTGGTACATAGATACAATGGTACCGAGATCACCAGTGATATCCTCCGATCCCTGGTGGCCTTCTGTTTCTTCTATGGCCTGCTGATCGCCTTTATCACCGTGGTATTAACCGCCATGGGACTGGATATGATCACAGCCCTCACCGGTTCCATCACAGCCATCAGCAATGTAGGCCCGGGCCTGGGCGAGATTATTGGCCCCGCCGGTAACTTTATTCCCCTGCCTGATGCTGCAAAGTGGCTGTTGAGCTTTGGCATGCTTATGGGTCGGCTGGAAATTATTACTGTCCTGGTACTACTCACTCCGTCTTTCTGGAGAAACTGATACACTGGCCTGGTATTTCAGAGCGCAGGGATGAACCGGTGGGCACCAAAGCCTTCACACATACGTCTATCGAAAACACGCTTTCCAATAGCGAACTTCAGGCTCAGCTGTCAGCAGCCCGGCAAAACAACCACCGATTGCCGGTGATTGTTTTTGAGAGTGCGCAACTGGTTCAACAATTACCAAAAACCCTTCATTGCACGACCCCCATCTGGTTGATCAGTGATCGGAGCGATTGGGAGCAACAGCTTTCTGGTTCCTGGCAACAATGCAGCTGGAAGCAAGCCCCAAAGCTACTGGGGCAGACCATTCACGGCCTCATCCTTGACGTGAGTAATGATATTCCTGCCGATGCGCTGGGGCAGGTTACCGGTGCCTTAAAAGGTGGCGGCTTGCTGGTGCTGATCTGCCCGAAAGAGAGACAATATGCAGAAGCATCCCCCTTTCTAAAAAGAGCGATGCACCTAATGTCTGATCTGATTGTCTGGTCACCAGATACGAAAGCACAACCTGTGCACATCGGAGCAGATAACACTCAAGGCTTTGACACTGAAGACCTTGCCCCTCACACAATCTTTGCCAATCAAGACCAGCAACTAACGGTCGAAGCCATCCAGCGTGTCCACACGGGTCATCGACGACGCCCCCTGGTACTCACCGCAGATCGTGGACGAGGAAAATCTGCCGCACTGGGAATAGCAGCCGCGCAGCTTATGCTGGCCGCAGAAGAAGGCATAAGAATTATTGCCACAGGCCCATCTCTGAAAGCCGCAAACACCTTATTTGAACATGCTCAAAGGCTTGCGCCAGCAGAGGCTCATTGCAAGAAAGGCCACATTACCTTCAGCAGTAACTCTGGCTCTGGCATTAAAAAAAGTGAGCTGCTGTTTATGGCTCCTGATGAACTGGCCCAGAACCCACAACAAGCCGGACTGGTGCTGGTCGATGAAGCCGCCACACTACCTGCTCCGTTACTGACGCGCCTACTCAAACAACAGTCACGCATAGTGTTTGCCAGCACCATTCACGGCTATGAAGGCACGGGACGAGGCTTCGCTATACGCTTTCGTAAAACGCTGGATACTGTCACACCAAAATGGCGACAGTTTACTCTCGAACTACCTATACGCTGGTCCGCAGAAGACCCACTCGAAAGTCGGCTCAATAATCTTCTGCTGCTGGATGCAGAACCTGCGTCCAGTGACGAGCTAAGCAGAGAACTCAATGTGCCGACAGATCATAGCCGGTACAAATACCAATGCCTCACTGGCCAGCAACTATCACAAAAACCTGACCTGTTGAGGCAGCTGTTTGGCTTACTGGTGCACGCCCATTACCAGACCAGCCCGGATGATCTGCGACAACTGCTTGATCGCACTGACCTCACAATCAGCCTGGTGACCGACAGCACTACTAAAGGCCCAGTAATTCTGGCTACAGCACTGGTTAGCCACGAAGGTGGATTTGACAAAAAACTGGCCGAACAGATCTGGCTAGGCAAACGTCGACCAAAGGGGCACCTTCTGCCACAAACGCTGGCTACTCATGCCGGCCATAAACAGGCAGCCCTGTTAAGATTCGCACGTGTTATGCGTATTGCCGTTCACCCCGACCTTCAACAGCAAGGACTGGGTAAATCTCTCATCAAGACGCTCTCAGAAACCTGCAAACAAGCAGGTTTTGACTGTCTGGGAAGCAGCTTTGGAGCCACAGAGGACTTGCTCGCATTCTGGAGCACTGTACAGATGACACCCGTTCATATGGGTTCCACCCGCAACAATGCCAGCGGTTGCCACAGCGTTGTTGTCTGCCACCCCCTGTCTCCGACTGGAGAAGTATTCTATCAACAGGCAAGAACACGCTTTCAGAAGGCACTGCCCCATCATGCTGCACACTCTTTGAAGAACCTGGAAGCAGACATCCTGCTGGCACTTATGCAGTACCATGCAGATGATAAGATTCTACAAACCGCACCAACACTGCCCACTCTCATGTCACGAGAAACAGAGGTTTTACATGCTTTTGCTGATGGATATCTGAGATCTGATACCTGCTTACCTGAACTCACCACAATGGCAAAGCATCTGTTACCCCGCTTCAGCCACCTTCTCTGTAAGCAGGAGCGACAACTTCTGGTATCACTGCTATTGCAGTGTCACAACTGGACCGATGTCGTTCAACGCTGTCAATACCAGGGTAAAAAAATGGCGGAGCAGGCACTTCGCCTGTCCACCAAAACCCTGCAGAGGGCGCAGGGTTGAGTGCCTGGTTATTGAATCAATAAGCACCGAATAATTATTTGTGCCATCCTGGTTTTTCACTTTTTCAGTCACTGGTTTTAAATCTTTTTGGGCACAGAGTTCCTGGCCAGAGCATCTTCCGCACTGAAGATCATCTCCGTTACACCGGGAGGCAGCTGAGCGCCCGCCGCATAATGGAGATAGGTTTCTGCTTCCGCGGCATTACCTTTAGAATCCAACTGCAACAGAGCCTTGGAGTAACTCTTATAGATCTCTGGGAACGGAGTTTTTCCAATAGTTTTCAGAGCACAATTGAACTGTGAAACACTGGCCGTTGCATAATCTGATGTTTCCACTCCACAGCCCTTCACATAGCTTTTGAAAGACAGACGTGCAGCAAAACCTTCGTCATAAATTGCGGCATACAGACCGCCATATAATGCCTGCACAGCCGACATGGTTGCAGCCTCCGGGTGTGCATCAGTTATGGCTGACGCCACTCCAAACAACTCTTTCACCTTTGCCTTCTTGGTCAGAATACCCCACTCGGGCTTCTTCAGTTCCAGATACCGTCCCTGAGCATAGGCTCGCCAGTACAGAACCTGGGCAGAAGGCACTTCGCCGGTTGCCATGCCTGCATCCATAATAGCCGCCGTTAATTTTTTAACGGCGTCATCCAGCAGGCTGATACGTGTATCGAGAGAAGTGTCCGGCACCAGGTACATGGCATAAATTGTCTGGGCACGATAGGCGACATAGGTTCCATCAAGCCCACCTATAGCAAGACCTTTCTGTTTGGCTGCTGCAAAGTCACCCTGAAAATGTGAACGCCAGGCATCCTTTAAGGCATCCGTAGTGGGCAGGGGATCATGCGTTGCACGGGACAGCATCGTCCAGTTTTTATCCAACTGGTCACCATTGAAATCAAATTGTTTCAGGTTGGACGGATACGGCAGCCAGGGTGCGTCCGAAGCCTGGGAACTTTGCGCTGACAATAATGATGTCGCCAGCATAGCTGCCGCCATCATGCCACCCGCAAGCCTGCGAATCAGGCTGGCATTGAAAGGTTTAAATAACGTCATACTACAACCTCACTACAGATACAGAGTTAACAACCCAATCCTTAGGCCGGCCTTAAAAACGTACTGTCAGCTGTGCTGCCAGACTGTGCGCGTGCATTTTTTTGTATTTGGCACTAAGGTGTCCAGGATCTTCAAATAAAGTCATATCATTCGGAGCCGTTCCCTGTATGGTGCCATCAACCTTATGGTTAGCATCGTATATAGAGAATGACTTCATCATCATATAGCCATAAGCCACATCGACTGCGTACTGATCATTGAGTATGTAACCTGCACCGACCGTCAACCATTGTCGGTTATTATCTGGAATACGGGCATTGCGGGTTTCGTTATTCGTCGGAGACTTATCCAACGCATAACCACCTCTTAACACAAGCCTGTCATTCACCTGATATAAGCCACCCGCCGCCAGTGTCCAGACGTCAGACCATTTCTGAGGCACATAAGCCAGAACGTGCGCACCGGGAGCGCCATTACTCACGCTGACTATATCCGAGGCAGGCCCCCCCTTACTGGTTATCTCAATTCGTTCAAACCGGCTCCATCGTGTCCAGACAGCACTTCCTAGCAATGTCCACTGGGAGTCCAGTTTCCATGCAGCACTAAAATCGACATGTTCCGGAAAGGTCATTGTAGACTTAATATCTTCCTTGATAGTGCCTGGACGTTGCTTAGCAATACTCTGGGCAGATTTTTCGGCAGCGGGAATAGTTACCGGATAATCATCAGCACTCTCACCATACTGGCTTAAGACGATACCAAGACCACTTACACCCGTTGCT
>CBDCRZ010000179.1:0-8854 GCA_965221135.1 Sansalvadorimonas sp. | reverse complement strand
AGGATCATGGTTATTATTTATCGTGCGTGAGTCGCTGGTGTGGCTTTCTTTCACTTGGTTGTCGTGGTCCCGATCTTCGACGGGTGCTTGCAAGTGGCCGACTTTCGGTCACACGTTATGGCTATGGCACTTTATTAGCTAAATCGCAAGGAGGACATTGCGGTAGTTATAGGTGTGGTGGAGCCGCAATGATTCTGAGAGAGTGTGACAAGCCTGGTCAAGCACAGGCCGAAGCATACCAGTGTGCAGGGTACGTGTTCGTTAGAGCATCAGTTGCATGATCCTATCTGTGGTTGCCACACTATGGGACATGAATTTTTGTTTTTCTCTGTTCCCTGTCTGTGCCGTGGGATCCCATCCAAGTCTCAGTCTTACCTACTCTTTACCATTAGGTGCCCAGACTTTGGGGTCATTCCCACCCGCGGCCTCTATTGCTTCAGTATCACTGTCGGCGATGTCTTCAGCCGGGGCTGGCCTATCAGCTGGTAACCAAGGATCCACCGTCACCGTAGCATCTACTCATCATCCTATCTTCAGTCAGTTACTGGACCCGAACTGGACACCACCTGGTACCTCTGGGGCTCTTAGCCTCTCCATCTCGCTCCGACCACTACCAGCGAGGCTGGTCCAGCAGATCCAGTCGGGAAGGTTTGTAGAAATGCGGGACCTCCTCCGCGACAACGCAGGTGTGAGATCTCACTTCGAAGAGTTGCAAGGGGGACTGGGAGTGCATCTACTTCCTGTCTCTTCAAGGCCGAGGGTGCGGGAGGTGACGACGCTTCCTTCCTGGGTGTGTTGTTTCCTGACATACCTAGCCGTGCAGACATCAGACCAGGTCACACGAGACCGAGCCACCTATGGGTTGTTAATTGTGCGGGAGGCTATGAGGCATGGTGGCCAGGGATGGCTCGATTACGACCGCTTGTTTAGGCAACAGGCAGCACTCAATCCTATCATGCAGTGGAACACCGTTCATCCAGAGTTGCAGGCAACCACAATTCTGAGCCAGCGCACATCAGCTGGGTTGTTTTGCACCCTATGCCAGGAATGTGACCATAACTCCCAGCAGTGTGCCATGTCCCAGCTACAGTCACCAGTAGTCAGAGCTGCTCCCGTGTCATCACGACAGTCTGGACGCAGCATGGGCAGGATTTGCTCGTCTTGGAATGACGGGGCTTGCATTTATCCAAGGAGCTGCTCATTTCGCCATATCTGCTCAAACTGTTTTAATGCCTCCCATCGTGCCAAGGACTGCCGGGCATCATTGCGACCCAAGCCAAGTTCAGGAGGATCTCAGCCAGGAACACAGCCGCCAAGGCCATCTCAGGGCCCACCACAAGCTCAATGAATGCTATATAGGTCTCATGTACCAGCTCATGCTCATACCCATTCACGACTAGTACCAGTTCTTCATATGTGTATCACCTGTTTATCACTTGCTCATAACTGGACTGACTTATACCCCATGTTGTAGACTAGTCCTATTATCTGACCGGTCGCTAGTTAGTATTCATGATTTTTTTTTTTTTTCCATGGGAACCTTCGAGCCCCCATTGTTCTGCTTAATTGTTATGATCAGATTGGAGTTCTACTGCAGTGGTACAACAGCATACCATTCATGGTAGCTCGATCAGACGTCTGGCATTGTGCACTACTACGCGGGTAATGGGCTACTTCGCAACCAGGCACACAGCGGTGATACCGATTATATCTTGGCTTGCTCTTGGGCGCTCTCTGGCTTGCTATTGGACTACGGTAGCACTACATAGGCCTTGTCAATGACTGGTACACATTTGTGGGCCTCTGACATTCATTAGGTGTCCCTCATCATTGCGTAGAGACACCCATAATCGAGAACAGAAAAAAAACCCAAAAAAAAAACAAACAACATTAGTTCGCGATACTATCTGGCACCCTATCCTGGGTGTTTTTTGTTGCTGCATGCTGATGTTTTTTTTTGTGTGTTTTTTTTTACCACAGGTCTTCTGGACAACCCCCTAGGCCAGTTAACAAGGCGCTTGCTGGGTATCCAGGCTGAAGGATACACCTACATGGCTAGTCTCCGACGACTGTCAATGCCACCTTCACACCAGTCACCTCTCACCAATTGGCCCCCTTGTCCAACACCAATTTGTATCCCACTTCTGGCGTATTACTTGCGTTACCACCCTGACCAGGAGTACGTGTCATTCATCTTGCAGGGGTTACAGGTGGGCTTCCACGTGGGCTTTGCCGGTGCTCAAATTAGCCTAAGGTCATCATCCAGGAATCACCCATCTTCTCTTGCTAACCCTCAAGCGATCCGAAATTTCATACACGAGGAAACATCTGCTGGTAGAATGGTGGGACCACTGAATCTCCCGCTGGAGGGTTTGATCCATTGCAGCCCCATAGGTTTGGTACCTAAAGGCAGAGGGACAGGTCAGTGGAGGATGATCGTTGACCTTTCCCACCCTGACTGTAGGAGTGTGAATGACGGCATCCCTTCCCACCTGTGTTCAGTGAACTACTCAGCGGTCGATGAGGCGCTATGTTTTATTAAACAACTGGGGCGGAATACTATGCTTGTCAAAGTCGATCTTAAGGGAGCTTACAGGATGGTGCTACTTCACCCCCAGGATCGGCACCTGTTTGGCATTACATGGGAAGACCAAGTCTACGCTGACCAGGCCCTGCCATTTGGCCTCTGTTCCGCTCCGAAGATATTTACAGCAGTGGCAGACGCGGTTGGATGGGCTTTACTAGAATCTGGTATCCCTTACCACATTCACTACCTAGACGACTTTTTGTTCTTCATCCCTACAGCACAGGAGGGGGAGGTTAATTTGCCCCGCATCTTAAATGTTTTTAGTAGCCTGGGAGTCCCAGTGGCTACTCACAAGATAGAGGGTCCAGCTACTCAGGTTACATTCCTCGGCGTGATTGTGGACACAGCCAGATTCGAGCTTCGGCTCCCACTAGACAAGTTAGAGTATACAAGATCATTAGTGCGCTCATGGCGTGGACGTCGCTCAGGACGGTATAAGGAGTTTGAATCCTTGCTTGGCCACCTCTCTCATGCGGCGACTGTGATTCGACAGGGCAGAATCTTCCTTCGCCACCTGTTCACAGTCCTGAAAGCTGCTCGCTCTACTGGTCACTTTGTGCATCTTGACACAACGTCTCGGGCCGACTTGCTTTGGTGGGAGTATTTCTTAGTGCATTGGAATGGCACAATGTTTTTACAGTGTGCGCCAACTCCATCTTATCATGTTTACACCGATGCATCTGGATCATTCGGCTGTGGCGGCATTCTTCTCTCATCTAGTTGGCTTCAGCTTCGGTGGCCAGAGTCCTGGGCGGATGTCAACATTGCAGTGAAAGAGTTAGTCCCTATCGTGGTGGCAGCAGCAATTTGGGGCAGGCAGTGGTATCTCCACCATGTGCGCTTTCACTCGGACAACATGGCGGTGGTGGCAATCTTGCGGACACGATCGACCAGGGACGCAGCAGCTTTACATCTACTTCGCTGTCTCTATTTTTACACTGCCTATTTTCAATTTGAGTATACAGTAGAGCATGTACCAGGAGTATTAAACACTGCGGCTGATGCAATATCAAGAGACAACATTACTCTTTTTTCTTCTTTGTTTCCGCAGGCGACCCAGGCTACAGTCCCACAGCCACTTCTCAATCTCCTCATAAGTCAGAGACCAGATTGGGGATCACCTCGCTGGACCGCGCTGTTCACGGATACTTTGAGCATTCTCTAGCCCCATCAACTCTGTCGCTTTATCGCTCCGCCTCCACTCGTTACCGTAATTTCTGTACTCACTTCAATCTCCCCTTTCTTCCACTGACCCAAGACACTCTCACCCGCTTCGTCTCTTACTTGGCTCAATCCGGCCTTACCTACCAGTCGATTCGCACTTATCTTAGCGGAATTAGATTCTTACAGATTGCAAGCGGCCTCCCGGACCCCCATATAAACACCTTCCCCGTGTTGAACTACGTGTTGCGTGGTATCCACCGTCTCCCATCCGCTGCCTCACAGCGCCCAGCACGGCGTCCAATAACACTCGAGATTCTCAATCTATTGTACACTGCCTGGTCTACCACACACAGCATATCCCAGTACAATGCAGCAATGCTCTGGGCTGCATGCTGTACAGGATTCTTTGGATTCATGCGGGCTGGTGAGTTTACATGCCAGTCTCTGCAAGCCTTCACACCTCAAATGCTCGGCCCACAGGATATTTCTGTGGACTCACACCAGAACCCCTCCACAATCACAATCTTACTTCGTCACTCGAAGACGGACCCCTTTGGGAATGGAGTAAACATCTACTTAGGCAGAACCAGTCAAACCATTTGCCCAGTGGCAGCTCTACTTGGATATCTGGCGCAACGCGGCCAACGGCCCGGCCCATTGTTCTTGTTCCAAGATGGTTCTCCACTGTCAAAAGATAGGCTTTTGTCCCACATCTGGCAAGTTCTCTCCACTTTTGGAGTAGACACCACTGGTTTGACTGGGACAGCCTAAGTAGATGTTTACTCCATTCCCAAAGGGGTGGACCACCTCTTCGAGTGACGAAGTAAGATTGTGATTGTGGAGGGGTTCTGGTGTGAGTCCACAGAAATATCCTGTGGGCCGAGCATTTGAGGTGTGAAGGCTTGCAGAGACTGGCATGTAAACTCACCAGCCCGCATGAATCCAAAGAATCCTGTACAGCATGCAGCCCAGAGCATTGCTGCATTGTACTGGGATATGCTGTGTGTGGTAGACCAGGCAGTGTACAATAGATTGAGAATCTCGAGTGTTATTGGACGCCGTGCTGGGCGCTGTGAGGCAGCGGATGGGAGACGGTGGATACCACGCAACACGTAGTTCAACACGGGGAAGGTGTTTATATGGGGGTCCGGGAGGCCGCTTGCAATCTGTAAGAATCTAATTCCGCTAAGATAAGTGCGAATCGACTGGTAGGTAAGGCCGGATTGAGCCAAGTAAGAGACGAAGCGGGTGAGAGTGTCTTGGGTCAGTGGAAGAAAGGGGAGATTGAAGTGAGTACAGAAATTACGGTAACGAGTGGAGGCGGAGCGATAAAGCGACAGAGTTGATGGGGCTAGAGAATGCTCAAAGTATCCGTGAACAGCGCGGTCCAGCGAGGTGATCCCCAATCTGGTCTCTGACTTATGAGGAGATTGAGAAGTGGCTGTGGGACTGTAGCCTGGGTCGCCTGCGGAAACAAAGAAGAAAAAAGAGTAATGTTGTCTCTTGATATTGCATCAGCCGCAGTGTTTAATACTCCTGGTACATGCTCTACTGTATACTCAAATTGAAAATAGGCAGTGTAAAAATAGAGACAGCGAAGTAGATGTAAAGCTGCTGCGTCCCTGGTCGATCGTGTCCGCAAGATTGCCACCACCGCCATGTTGTCCGAGTGAAAGCGCACATGGTGGAGATACCACTGCCTGCCCCAAATTGCTGCTGCCACCACGATAGGGACTAACTCTTTCACTGCAATGTTGACATCCGCCCAGGACTCTGGCCACCGAAGCTGAAGCCAACTAGATGAGAGAAGAATGCCGCCACAGCCGAATGATCCAGATGCATCGGTGTAAACATGATAAGATGGAGTTGGCGCACACTGTAAAAACATTGTGCCATTCCAATGCACTAAGAAATACTCCCACCAAAGCAAGTCGGCCCGAGACGTTGTGTCAAGATGCACAAAGTGACCAGTAGAGCGAGCAGCTTTCAGGACTGTGAACAGGTGGCGAAGGAAGATTCTGCCCTGTCGAATCACAGTCGCCGCATGAGAGAGGTGGCCAAGCAAGGATTCAAACTCCTTATACCGTCCTGAGCGACGTCCACGCCATGAGCGCACTAATGATCTTGTATACTCTAACTTGTCTAGTGGGAGCCGAAGCTCGAATCTGGCTGTGTCCACAATCACGCCGAGGAATGTAACCTGAGTAGCTGGACCCTCTATCTTGTGAGTAGCCACTGGGACTCCCAGGCTACTAAAAACATTTAAGATGCGGGGCAAATTAACCTCCCCCTCCTGTGCTGTAGGGATGAAGAACAAAAAGTCGTCTAGGTAGTGAATGTGGTAAGGGATACCAGATTCTAGTAAAGCCCATCCAACCGCGTCTGCCACTGCTGTAAATATCTTCGGAGCGGAACAGAGGCCAAATGGCAGGGCCTGGTCAGCGTAGACTTGGTCTTCCCATGTAATGCCAAACAGGTGCCGATCCTGGGGGTGAAGTAGCACCATCCTGTAAGCTCCCTTAAGATCGACTTTGACAAGCATAGTATTCCGCCCCAGTTGTTTAATAAAACATAGCGCCTCATCGACCGCTGAGTAGTTCACTGAACACAGGTGGGAAGGGATGCCGTCATTCACACTCCTACAGTCAGGGTGGGAAAGGTCAACGATCATCCTCCACTGACCTGTCCCTCTGCCTTTAGGTACCAAACCTATGGGGCTGCAATGGATCAAACCCTCCAGCGGGAGATTCAGTGGTCCCACCATTCTACCAGCAGATGTTTCCTCGTGTATGAAATTTCGGATCGCTTGAGGGTTAGCAAGAGAAGATGGGTGATTCCTGGATGATGACCTTAGGCTAATTTGAGCACCGGCAAAGCCCACGTGGAAGCCCACCTGTAACCCCTGCAAGATGAATGACACGTACTCCTGGTCAGGGTGGTAACGCAAGTAATACGCCAGAAGTGGGATACAAATTGGTGTTGGACAAGGGGGCCAATTGGTGAGAGGTGACTGGTGTGAAGGTGGCATTGACAGTCGTCGGAGACTAGCCATGTAGGTGTATCCTTCAGCCTGGATACCCAGCAAGCGCCTTGTTAACTGGCCTAGGGGGTTGTCCAGAAGACCTGTGGTAAAAAAAAACACACAAAAAAAAACATCAGCATGCAGCAACAAAAAACACCCAGGATAGGGTGCCAGATAGTATCGCGAACTAATGTTGTTTGTTTTTTTTTTGGGTTTTTTTTCTGTTCTCGATTATGGGTGTCTCTACGCAATGATGAGGGACACCTAATGAATGTCAGAGGCCCACAAATGTGTACCAGTCATTGACAAGGCCTATGTAGTGCTACCGTAGTCCAATAGCAAGCCAGAGAGCGCCCAAGAGCAAGCCAAGATATAATCGGTATCACCGCTGTGTGCCTGGTTGCGAAGTAGCCCATTACCCGCGTAGTAGTGCACAATGCCAGACGTCTGATCGAGCTACCATGAATGGTATGCTGTTGTACCACTGCAGTAGAACTCCAATCTGATCATAACAATTAAGCAGAACAATGGGGGCTCGAAGGTTCCCATGGAAAAAAAAAAAAAATCATGAATACTAACTAGCGACCGGTCAGATAATAGGACTAGTCTACAACATGGGGTATAAGTCAGTCCAGTTATGAGCAAGTGATAAACAGGTGATACACATATGAAGAACTGGTACTAGTCGTGAATGGGTATGAGCATGAGCTGGTACATGAGACCTATATAGCATTCATTGAGCTTGTGGTGGGCCCTGAGATGGCCTTGGCGGCTGTGTTCCTGGCTGAGATCCTCCTGAACTTGGCTTGGGTCGCAATGATGCCCGGCAGTCCTTGGCACGATGGGAGGCATTAAAACAGTTTGAGCAGATATGGCGAAATGAGCAGCTCCTTGGATAAATGCAAGCCCCGTCATTCCAAGACGAGCAAATCCTGCCCATGCTGCGTCCAGACTGTCGTGATGACACGGGAGCAGCTCTGACTACTGGTGACTGTAGCTGGGACATGGCACACTGCTGGGAGTTATGGTCACATTCCTGGCATAGGGTGCAAAACAACCCAGCTGATGTGCGCTGGCTCAGAATTGTGGTTGCCTGCAACTCTGGATGAACGGTGTTCCACTGCATGATAGGATTGAGTGCTGCCTGTTGCCTAAACAAGCGGTCGTAATCGAGCCATCCCTGGCCACCATGCCTCATAGCCTCCCGCACAATTAACAACCCATAGGTGGCTCGGTCTCGTGTGACCTGGTCTGATGTCTGCACGGCTAGGTATGTCAGGAAACAACACACCCAGGAAGGAAGCGTCGTCACCTCCCGCACCCTCGGCCTTGAAGAGACAGGAAGTAGATGCACTCCCAGTCCCCCTTGCAACTCTTCGAAGTGAGATCTCACACCTGCGTTGTCGCGGAGGAGGTCCCGCATTTCTACAAACCTTCCCGACTGGATCTGCTGGACCAGCCTCGCTGGTAGTGGTCGGAGCGAGATGGAGAGGCTAAGAGCCCCAGAGGTACCAGGTGGTGTCCAGTTCGGGTCCAGTAACTGACTGAAGATAGGATGATGAGTAGATGCTACGGTGACGGTGGATCCTTGGTTACCAGCTGATAGGCCAGCCCCGGCTGAAGACATCGCCGACAGTGATACTGAAGCAATAGAGGCCGCGGGTGGGAATGACCCCAAAGTCTGGGCACCTAATGGTAAAGAGTAGGTAAGACTGAGACTTGGATGGGATCCCACGGCACAGACAGGGAACAGAGAAAAACAAAAATTCATGTCCCATAGTGTGGCAACCACAGATAGGATCATGCAACTGATGCTCTAACGAACACGTACCCTGCACACTGGTATGCTTCGGCCTGTGCTTGACCAGGCTTGTCACACTCTCTCAGAATCATTGCGGCTCCACCACACCTATAACTACCGCAATGTCCTCCTTGCGATTTAGCTAATAAAGTGCCATAGCCATAACGTGTGACCGAAAGTCGGCCACTTGCAAGCACCCGTCGAAGATCGGGACCACGACAACCAAGTGAAAGAAAGCCACACCAGCGACTCACGCACGATAAATAATAACCATGATCCT
>CBDCRZ010000178.1:0-12859 GCA_965221135.1 Sansalvadorimonas sp. | reverse complement strand
CTGTAAACAGCTGGGCGTGACCGTGAATGCAATTATGCAGCACGTTGCAAGATGGCGGTGTAGGCTTTGATACATGTGATAGGCTTTTCACTAGATCTCTTCGCACCCTCAAAGCTGCCCTGCAGTACGAATGGAACCTATAAGTGTCTGGGTGGCCAACTATGGGTGTTTTTGTCTTCAGAATAGTCCAAGAAGGCCATCACGGTGAGCCAGCCATAACTCGAGAACGAAAGCATTTTAGCAAAATCCACGAGTCAGATTGCAAGCCATCGACGTACTTAGCCTGTTCGCACCTTAACTGGCGTGAAGAGGTGAGCGCTGCTCTCTGTAGTGCGGTGAACAGAATGAACGAACAACAAAACGACTACCGTAACCCTTCGTGCCGAGGGTTAATGACTCTCAGGTTAGTTTCTATACAGACTTGCCAAGCACTACATTACCAGAGACGAGTTTGTAAATGCTTTTTCTATTGACTCCGCTTTGTTTGTGACTGAAATTTTCTCTACGACTTTGTTTAGTGAATGCAAATCTCGGAAACTGCTTGAAATTTTCGCGCTTGCAAGTCGGTATTACAAACAGTAGTGACTATTGAATGAGATTGCTCATGGAGCCACATAATTAGTAATCAGTGAAATGTTGGTGTCATGTGTGTTCAGAAACAAATTCGAGAACACTGCTTAAACTTTGCGCTTGCAAGTATGCAAGTCACGGTATTAGAATTTTAGCCAGTAGTGAAACTAGTGAATACAAATCATCTAGGTGTAGCTAGCTCTCCGATGAGCAAGAACTTGATTAGAGCAGGAATAGACCTATAGATGATGAGCAAAGGATTACATGGACTAAGAGCCAACATACATGAGACAACTTTAGTCGTGCAATTAGTTGAACAACAGAAGTTGCCACAACTATAATAGTCACATGCATGAAATTAGAAATAGAAATTCAGTAACTAGTTGCACGACGCAACTCAAGTTGTAACCGTGCGATTTTTTCAATATATATACCAAGCAACTTTTGTTGAATAACTTAGTCGCACAAACAAAGTTTCCTTGTGTATGTTGGCCTAAGAGATAAAATATAAAGCAATGAAACACCAAAGGTGCGATGCCTTGGGAAAGAAGCATACAACCATGCAGCAGATGCAAGATGGTAGCTGAAATACAAACTGTTGTACAGAAGATACAAGCTGTTGTACTGAAGCAAAGCAAAATAATGCTGACCACATGTGCACGTGATTCATAATTAGCTGGGTGTGACTGCAATGTTGCTCATCCGGTGAGCTAGCTCATAGATGCTTTCATTCACTAGTTTCACTACTGCCTAAAATTTAATACCGTGATCATACTTGCAAGCGCGTAATTTTAAGCAGTTTCCGAGATTTGCATTGCGAACACACATACACAAACAAACAAACAGATTACTATATTCCCCAGTTGGCTCCGCTCCTCGGTATAATAAACAACAAACAAGTAGTGTTTGTTGATGATACACATTGTCGTAGAGAAAATTTCAGTCACAAACAAAGCGGAGTCAATAGAAAAAGCATTTACAAACTCGTCTCTGGTAATGTAGTGCTTGGCAAGTCTGTATAGAAACTAACCTGAGAGTCATTAACCCTCGGCACGAAGGGTTACGGTAGTCGTTTTGTTGTTCGTTCATTCTGTTCACCGCACTACAGAGAGCAGCGCTCACCTCTTCACGCCAGTTAAGGTGCGAACAGGCTAAGTACGTCGATGGCTTGCAATCTGACTCGTGGATTTTGCTAAAATGCTTTCGTTCTCGAGTTATGGCTGGCTCACCGTGATGGCCTTCTTGGACTATTCTGAAGACAAAAACACCCATAGTTGGCCACCCAGACACTTATAGGTTCCATTCGTACTGCAGGGCAGCTTTGAGGGTGCGAAGAGATCTAGTGAAAAGCCTATCACATGTATCAAAGCCTACACCGCCATCTTGCAACGTGCTGCATAATTGCATTCACGGTCACGCCCAGCTGTTTACAGTACAGCACTTGCTTGTTTTCTGGTTAATCCTTAGCTTACAGAGAGTAGGCTTTGTAAAAATATTCCTTCTCCTGAGGTACCAGCTACGAGTTTGCCTCAGTAGCTAGCACATCATCAGTGAAGTGCTATAAAACGGCCGAGGGTTACGAAGATACTCTTCATTGTTTATGTTCCAGTTTTTTTTTAAATTTGCGTAATTTTGAAATTGTGCTGCACAATTTGTCAATTGCCAACTGGTGTGCCATTTCAAAATTATGTACACAATATCTAAATTGCGCAACGAGACTGCTACGCAATTTCTAAATACAACACAACCATGCCTGCATATGAGGACACCACCGAGCTAGTGTTGCAACAATCTGCTGGAATGTCACTAGTGCAATGTCATTAGTGGCACTAGTGCAATGTCAATGGAATGTGACTAATGAATGCTTGTGTTGCAACAATCTGCTGGAATGTCAGTTGTGCACAGGCCCCTCATGCACACTATGAGTGGAAAGCTGATTGTTGGCATTAACTCTAATCTCCACTTATCTGATAACGGTGACCCGGCACCGTTATTTACTGCTCTCCAATATCGTAGTTTTGCCGGAACCAGGTCAGCATCGGGTAGTCGTGTGATCATCGGTATAGGTTATCTGTACTCTACCTGTTGAGTTTATGTACATGCATGTATTGACACTTACATCGCATGTACGTATGTCATGATCACACGTGCAGCAAGCCACTTCCTGGGATCAGGGAGTGGCCAAGAACGTGCCCCTCCCATGGGTGTGTTTGGGAGGGGCGCAAACCCCAAGGTACATAGGTTTTAGGAATCAGGCAATTGGTATGTAGTGCGAGGTGCTTGTTAGTCGGCAGGGTTTGTTTTGGAGCTTCCCCAAGCCAAGAAATAGTGTTGATATAGATTAACAAGGGATAACAATACATGGTTAGTGGGTGATGAGTGGATAGTGTGTGTCCTACAAGGGTTTCTATGAGGGTGAAGAGATAGGGTTCAACCACGCTGTCCTGATTAACATGGGTCTGTTTCCTGCTGAGAGTGATTGGGTGTTGGGACGTGGAGGGCTGCGGTTGACAGTCTGCTTGAGATGAGGGCTAGGTGGCTTTTAGGTAGTCTGAGGTACCGGAGGAAGGCTGCGCTCTGCCACCTGCCCAGGGCCTGTATGGTGGAGTCTTCAATACCTGCCAGGGCTGCTGATGTGGCCGCATCGATCCTGAAGCTGTGGCCAGCATAATGGTGTTCCGGCAGTCCCAGTGACTGAATGACCCGGCGCACTTGCTGAATGAACCACACTTTTTTAACAGGGTGTTGGTTACTATTGATGAAGAATGGCCCTGGGGTATCCTGGCGTTGGCGGATATAGTCCAATACAGCTGTGACTGGGCATATCGGGGAGTGTGTGCTGCCAACAACCACGTCTACACCTTTTCCGAGTTGGTCGCATTTCGATTGTTTCAAATGTACTCGGAGCATTGTCGGTGATTTGCTGTCATTTACTGCCACATCACCCCACGAGAGATGAACTGTTGGTTTATACTGTTCTGGTCGCTCCATGAGCAACTCTCCTAGCCGAAAAAAGCCAAAGAACGCTAGACTACATACCGCCCATATCAGCACCTTGTTGGGGTCATCAGATTGGATGAGTGATGAGTGGATCTTGACCAGGAGAGGCCCTGTGATTGGCAGGCGTGGTTTTGGTGTATGTGTACCCTTAGTGAGTTGAGACCTACTAATACCAGTTAAGACGCGTTTTAAGATAGGGAGAGATGATTGATCACGTGGGTCGGGGAGCCCCAAAGACAGTTGTAAATTACGTACAGCAGATAGGTAGACCTTTATTGTACTTGGCCTTAGTTTTGAATCTGCTAGGTAGGCTGCAAAGGCGCAGAGAGTCTGTTCTGAGACCGGGAAGGGGGCAGAGATGTTGAATTGACAGCAGAACTCATAGAATCGTTTTGATGCTGCCTGGTATGACTTCCTGGTTGTGTCCGCCAGGCCTTGTCCAAAGTAAGTTTGAACAGACGGTGCCAATGCGGAGATATCCAGTCCGCTCTGGTGTCCAGGAGCAGATTGATCAGTGGTGTCGGGATTGGGGTGGGCCTCCGTTGAGCTGCTGGAACCTTTAGGAGGAAAGAAGAGAGCCGATTACGAGACAGGTCGTCTGCTAGGTGATTAGCACGGGTGTCTATATACACGGGTTGTACATGGAAGCCGCCGTACGCTTCTATAAACGTGATGTTGCGAATCAGGTGCATGAGTAGCGGTTGCTTACTCGTCCTTGACTTGAGGCAGCCCACCACTGCCTGATTGTCGCAGTGCCACGTGATGCAGCAGCCTGCCCATGCATAACCCCACACCACACAGCCGACAACGATCGGGATGAACTCCTTGACGGCAATTGGGAGGTCCTTGGTCTCCTCCGTCCACTCATATTGGAACCACTGAGAGAGTGACCACGCACCGCAGCCCCACTGCCCAGATGCATCCGATGTGGCTTGACGCTTAGGGCGTGTCTCCGGTCCGTCGAGAAATGACACGCCGTTCCAGTCTTCTATGAAGGTCCTCCACCACGCCAAGTCTGCACGGAATTCACGGTTGAGACGGATCGGGGTGGAGGTGCGTGGGCCTGGACGGGCGTGCAGGAGGTCAATCATTCTGCGAAGAAAGGATCGGCCGGCTCTCACCACCTTACAGGCATGGTTCAAGTGGCCAATCAGAGACTCGAGTTCAGAACGTGAGCAGACTTTCCGGTCTCCCCACTCCGTCAGTGCTTGCCTGAGTCTCTGCAGCTTGTCGGCCGGGAGGAGTAGTTCGCCCTTAACGGTGTCTACCTTGATTCCCAAAAAAACCAGTGCGGTAGTTGGGCCTTCTGTCTTCTGCGTGGCAATTGGGATACCCAGTGACAATGCCGTCTTTAGCAAGGTGTCCAGGTCGTGCTGGCATCTTGGGGATCCTGGTGGACCGATGATGATATAGTCGTCGAGATAATGCAATACCTGCGATATCCCTTCACATTGGAGAGCCCATTGGAAGGCATCTGCCAGAGCGTTGAATATCTTTGGGGCAGACCGGAGGCCGAACGGCAGCATCGGATCTACATAGAGTTGCCCCTCCCACTGGACCGCTTGTAGTGGTCGATCGTCGGGGTAAACTGGCACCAGTCGGTACGCCGATTCTACATCAATCTTCGCAAGGAGAGCTCCACGTCCCAGGTCAGACACCACTCACGCCACATGATCCACTGATATGTACGATAGCGAGCAGAACTCCGAGTCTATGCCATCGTTAACGCTTTGCCCAGGGGGGAAGGAGAGATCAGTAATCAATCGCCATTTCCCTGTGTTGTGTCCTTTCGGGATGACACCGAATCGGTTGGTGTGTAGTCTTTCGAGCCCCGGTGTTGTGGGAGGGAAGGGCCCGAGCATTCTCTCTTGAGATAGTTCCTTCTGCAGGTAATCGGTCACGACCTGGGGATGTAGTGTTGCCGATAGCATATTCGATGTTGCTGCTCTGAGCCGTGTGTCCCTATTGAAGCCGATTCTGAAACCATTCGATAGTCCGTTGGTGATGTACTTTGCGAATGCTCTGTCCGGGTGTTGGTCAAGGGTCCTAATCCATTCCCTGACGTCGAGTGGGGTGTGAATTCCCATCAGTTGAGGTGTCGTTGTTCTTACCGAGGGGCAGGCTGACTCTAAACATAACAGGTCTGCTGTGTAAGGGTACAGGCAGGACCACCCTGTAGGGTGAAAATGCATTTTAGTTGGCTGTCTGTATGAAGCCGTCACACCCATCGGGTGGAGTTCTCCCTCACTACCTAATCTACATGCCCACAACATTATTCTAAATAGACACAGTTATTAACCTAATAGTAGTAATTATTATTGACACTTTGGTTTGAGAAACAGAATGTTTCATTTTCTCTTAGATCAGAGTACATATGGAACCACCCTGGTTGAATCACCCTTGGCATTCAGCAAGCTAACCCTCTCACAGAGGGGCAAGTAGCGAGCAAGGGGTTATTATCTACATTGGAATCTCATAATCCACAGGCCTCCAAGGCCCTTCCCCCACCACGCACTGGAATACTTGCACTGGACGGTAGCGATGGAATCACTGTCGGTCACAGAGGGGCAAGTAGCGAGCCTCGTGGTTGTGAAATTGGCCTCAAGACGTTGGCGACTACACATCATCAGTATGCGTGTGCCGGGCACCACCAGGTCGTTGCAATCGAAACCCAAGGGGCCTCCAGGACGAATCTACTTGCAGGAGGATCCTCCCAGGACCCTCACACTCAGGCTGGCAAGGACTAACCCTCTCACAGATGGTGGAGGCGGATGGCGTCTCAATCTGGAGTACTGGTGTCCAAACAGCGACCCCAGGTTCCACCACCACCACCCAAGAAACCCATCCAGGACATCAGAGACGAGGCTTATTCGCTTACCTGACCTCTGTCGTAAAGGCGGAACGCAATTTCGAGGGGAACCGCTGGGTTGTCTATGATCGCTGTTACCGGCGGGAAGCCCTCGCAAACAAATCATTAGACTGGTCCTTGCCGAACACTAGGCTATACAACGAGGCATTCACCGGGCACGCGAGATCCATCCCCCGCTGCGGCCACTGCCTTCAGGAGGACCATTCCTCCGCAACATGCCCACGCAACCCATCCAGAGGGTGGTTCCCATGGCTGATGGATCCAAGCATGGTGTCGTCGGCTCCGTCGCCACAGCCCAGGTCCAATGAGAGATGTCATAGGTACAACGACGGTCGATGCCATAACACATCCAACACGTGTAAGTACGTCCACAAATGCCAAGAGTGCGGGGGACCACACCCAGCCTTCCACTGCACCCGCGGTGGCCAACTCCGGGCAAGATCCAGATCACCGACACAACACCGCCAATACCAGAGGAACCCCCCACCATCCGGGCGCCGGCAATAGCCAGCCACGAGGGACCGACTGACGCTAGTCCAGTGCTCATTCATGCTGCACCTGTGCACTGTCCAATTTCTGTATTTATTCAACTGTCAAGTCATGCTGCAATGACCAATTCCATATTTATTCAACTGTATCTAAGAGAAAATGAAACATTCTGTTTCTCAAACCAAAGTGTCAATAATAATTACTACTATTAGGTTAATAACTGTGTCTATTTAGAATAATGTTGTGGGCATGTAGATTAGGTAGTGAGGGAGAACTCCACCCGATGGGTGTGACGGCTTCATACAGACAGCCAACTAAAATGCATTTTCACCCTACAGGGTGGTCCTGCCTGTACCCTTACACAGCAGACCTGTTATGTTTAGAGTCAGCCTGCCCCTCGGTAAGAACAACGACACCTCAACTGATGGGAATTCACACCCCACTCGACGTCAGGGAATGGATTAGGACCCTTGACCAACACCCGGACAGAGCATTCGCAAAGTACATCACCAACGGACTATCGAATGGTTTCAGAATCGGCTTCAATAGGGACACACGGCTCAGAGCAGCAACATCGAATATGCTATCGGCAACACTACATCCCCAGGTCGTGACCGATTACCTGCAGAAGGAACTATCTCAAGAGAGAATGCTCGGGCCCTTCCCTCCCACAACACCGGGGCTCGAAAGACTACACACCAACCGATTCGGTGTCATCCCGAAAGGACACAACACAGGGAAATGGCGATTGATTACTGATCTCTCCTTCCCCCCTGGGCAAAGCGTTAACGATGGCATAGACTCGGAGTTCTGCTCGCTATCGTACATATCAGTGGATCATGTGGCGTGAGTGGTGTCTGACCTGGGACGTGGAGCTCTCCTTGCGAAGATTGATGTAGAATCGGCGTACCGACTGGTGCCAGTTTACCCCGACGATCGACCACTACAAGCGGTCCAGTGGGAGGGGCAACTCTATGTAGATCCGATGCTGCCGTTCGGCCTCCGGTCTGCCCCAAAGATATTCAACGCTCTGGCAGATGCCTTCCAATGGGCTCTCCAATGTGAAGGGATATCGCAGGTATTGCATTATCTCGACGACTATATCATCATCGGTCCACCAGGATCCCCAAGATGCCAGCACGACCTGGACACCTTGCTAAAGACGGCATTGTCACTGGGTATCCCAATTGCCACGCAGAAGACAGAAGGCCCAACTACCGCACTGGTTTTTTTGGGAATCAAGGTAGACACCGTTAAGGGCGAACTACTCCTCCCGGCCGACAAGCTGCAGAGACTCAGGCAAGCACTGACGGAGTGGGGAGACCGGAAAGTCTGCTCACGTTCTGAACTCGAGTCTCTGATTGGCCACTTGAACCATGCCTGTAAGGTGGTGAGAGCCGGCCGATCCTTTCTTCGCAGAATGATTGACCTCCTGCACGCCCGTCCAGGCCCACGCACCTCCACCCCGATCCGTCTCAACCGTGAATTCCGTGCAGACTTGGCGTGGTGGAGGACCTTCATAGAAGACTGGAACGGCGTGTCATTTCTCGACGGACCGGAGACACGCCCTAAGCGTCAAGCCACATCGGATGCATCTGGGCAGTGGGGCTGCGGTGCGTGGTCACTCTCTCAGTGGTTCCAATATGAGTGGACGGAGGAGACCAAGGACCTCCCAATTGCCGTCAAGGAGTTCATCCCGATCGTTGTCGGCTGTGTGGTGTGGGGTTATGCATGGGCAGGCTGCTGCATCACGTGGCACTGCGACAATCAGGCAGTGGTGGGCTGCCTCAAGTCAAGGACGAGTAAGCAACCGCTACTCATGCACCTGATTCGCAACATCACGTTTATAGAAGCGTACGGCGGCTTCCATGTACAACCCGTGTATATAGACACCCGTGCTAATCACCTAGCAGACGACCTGTCTCGTAATCGGCTCTCTTCTTTCCTCCTAAAGGTTCCAGCAGCTCAACGGAGGCCCACCCCAATCCCGACACCACTGATCAATCTGCTCCTGGACACCAGAGCGGACTGGATATCTCCGCATTGGCACCGTCTGTTCAAACTTACTTTGGACAAGGCCTGGCGGACACAACCAGGAAGTCATACCAGGCAGCATCAAAACGATTCTATGAGTTCTGCTGTCAATTCAACATCTCTGCCCCCTTCCCGGTCTCAGAACAGACTCTCTGCGCCTTTGCAGCCTACCTAGCAGATTCAAAACTAAGGCCAAGTACAATAAAGGTCTACCTATCTGCTGTACGTAATTTACAACTGTCTTTGGGGCTCCCCGACCCACGTGATCAATCATCTCTCCCTATCTTAAAACGCGTCTTAACTGGTATTAGTAGGTCTCAACTCACTAAGGGTACACATACACCAAAACCACGCCTGCCAATCACAGGGCCTCTCCTGGTCAAGATCCACTCATCACTCATCCAATCTGATGACCCCAACAAGGTGCTGATATGGGCGGTATGTAGTCTAGCGTTCTTTGGCTTTTTTCGGCTAGGAGAGTTGCTCATGGAGCGACCAGAACAGTATAAACCAACAGTTCATCTCTCGTGGGGTGATGTGGCAGTAAATGACAGCAAATCACCGACAATGCTCCGAGTACATTTGAAACAATCGAAATGCGACCAACTCGGAAAAGGTGTAGACGTGGTTGTTGGCAGCACACACTCCCCGATATGCCCAGTCACAGCTGTATTGGACTATATCCGCCAACGCCAGGATACCCCAGGGCCATTCTTCATCAATAGTAACCAACACCCTGTTAAAAAAGTGTGGTTCATTCAGCAAGTGCGCCGGGTCATTCAGTCACTGGGACTGCCGGAACACCATTATGCTGGCCACAGCTTCAGGATCGATGCGGCCACATCAGCAGCCCTGGCAGGTATTGAAGACTCCACCATACAGGCCCTGGGCAGGTGGCAGAGCGCAGCCTTCCTCCGGTACCTCAGACTACCTAAAAGCCACCTAGCCCTCATCTCAAGCAGACTGTCAACCGCAGCCCTCCACGTCCCAACACCCAATCACTCTCAGCAGGAAACAGACCCATGTTAATCAGGACAGCGTGGTTGAACCCTATCTCTTCACCCTCATAGAAACCCTTGTAGGACACACACTATCCACTCATCACCCACTAACCATGTATTGTTATCCCTTGTTAATCTATATCAACACTATTTCTTGGCTTGGGGAAGCTCCAAAACAAACCCTGCCGACTAACAAGCACCTCGCACTACATACCAATTGCCTGATTCCTAAAACCTATGTACCTTGGGGTTTGCGCCCCTCCCAAACACACCCATGGGAGGGGCACGTTCTTGGCCACTCCCTGATCCCAGGAAGTGGCTTGCTGCACGTGTGATCATGACATACGTACATGCGATGTAAGTGTCAATACATGCATGTACATAAACTCAACAGGTAGAGTACAGATAACCTATACCGATGATCACACGACTACCCGATGCTGACCTGGTTCCGGCAAAACTACGATATTGGAGAGCAGTAAATAACGGTGCCGGGTCACCGTTATCAGATAAGTGGAGATTAGAGTTAATGCCAACAATCAGCTTTCCACTCATAGTGTGCATGAGGGGCCTGTGCACAACTGACATTCCAGCAGATTGTTGCAACACAAGCATTCATTAGTCACATTCCATTGACATTGCACTAGTGCCACTAATGACATTGCACTAGTGACATTCCAGCAGATTGTTGCAACACTAGCTCGGTGGTGTCCTCATATGCAGGCATGGTTGTGTTGTATTTAGAAATTGCGTAGCAGTCTCGTTGCGCAATTTAGATATTGTGTACATAATTTTGAAATGGCACACCAGTTGGCAATTGACAAATTGTGCAGCACAATTTCAAAATTACGCAAATTTAAAAAAAAACTGGAACATAAACAATGAAGAGTATCTTCGTAACCCTCGGCCGTTTTATAGCACTTCACTGATGATGTGCTAGCTACTGAGGCAAACTCGTAGCTGGTACCTCAGGAGAAGGAATATTTTTACAAAGCCTACTCTCTGTAAGCTAAGGATTAACCAGAAAACAAGCAAGTGCTGTACTGTAAACAGCTGGGCGTGACCGTGAATGCAATTATGCAGCACGTTGCAAGATGGCGGTGTAGGCTTTGATACATGTGATAGGCTTTTCACTAGATCTCTTCGCACCCTCAAAGCTGCCCTGCAGTACGAATGGAACCTATAAGTGTCTGGGTGGCCAACTATGGGTGTTTTTGTCTTCAGAATAGTCCAAGAAGGCCATCACGGTGAGCCAGCCATAACTCGAGAACGAAAGCATTTTAGCAAAATCCACGAGTCAGATTGCAAGCCATCGACGTACTTAGCCTGTTCGCACCTTAACTGGCGTGAAGAGGTGAGCGCTGCTCTCTGTAGTGCGGTGAACAGAATGAACGAACAACAAAACGACTACCGTAACCCTTCGTGCCGAGGGTTAATGACTCTCAGGTTAGTTTCTATACAGACTTGCCAAGCACTACATTACCAGAGACGAGTTTGTAAATGCTTTTTCTATTGACTCCGCTTTGTTTGTGACTGAAATTTTCTCTACGACAATGTGTATCATCAACAAACACTACTTGTTTGTTGTTTATTATACCGAGGAGCGGAGCCAACTGGGGAATATAGTAATCTGTTTGTTTGTTTGTGTATGTGTGTTCGCAATGCAAATCTCGGAAACTGCTTAAAATTACGCGCTTGCAAGTATGATCACGGTATTAAATTTTAGGCAGTAGTGAAACTAGTGAATGAAAGCATCTATGAGCTAGCTCACCGGATGAGCAACATTGCAGTCACACCCAGCTAATTATGAATCACGTGCACATGTGGTCAGCATTATTTTGCTTTGCTTCAGTACAACAGCTTGTATCTTCTGTACAACAGTTTGTATTTCAGCTACCATCTTGCATCTGCTGCATGGTTGTATGCTTCTTTCCCAAGGCATCGCACCTTTGGTGTTTCATTGCTTTATATTTTATCTCTTAGGCCAACATACACAAGGAAACTTTGTTTGTGCGACTAAGTTATTCAACAAAAGTTGCTTGGTATATATATTGAAAAAATCGCACGGTTACAACTTGAGTTGCGTCGTGCAACTAGTTACTGAATTTCTATTTCTAATTTCATGCATGTGACTATTATAGTTGTGGCAACTTCTGTTGTTCAACTAATTGCACGACTAAAGTTGTCTCATGTATGTTGGCTCTTAGTCCATGTAATCCTTTGCTCATCATCTATAGGTCTATTCCTGCTCTAATCAAGTTCTTGCTCATCGGAGACACACTACACCTTGATGGATTTGTATTCAAATTACCTGGCGAGAAGTTCTGTCGTGACTTGCATTTGTTTGGGCAAAGTGTACGCCGTGTTCTCAAGTGTATATCTGATCATGACCCAACTGGAATTTCACTGTATGAACAAGTCCTATGTGGCTCATGTTGGATGGACATTTGAACTAATCTCTATTCCAATATTTGTCACCACGTTTGCTGCATGCTACCCAGAAAATCATAGTCGTAGAGAAAATTTCAGTCACAAACAAAGCGGAGTCAATAGAAAAAGCATTTACAAACTCGTCTCTGGTAATGTAGTGCTTGGCAAGTCTGTATAGAAACTAACCTGAGAGTCATTAACCCTCGGCACGAAGGGTTACGGTAGTCGTTTTGTTGTTCGTTCATTCTGTTCACCGCACTACAGAGAGCAGCGCTCACCTCTTCACGCCAGTTAAGGTGCGAACAGGCTAAGTACGTCGATGGCTTGCAATCTGACTCGTGGATTTTGCTAAAATGCTTTCGTTCTCGAGTTATGGCTGGCTCACCGTGATGGCCTTCTTGGACTATTCTGAAGACAAAAACACCCATAGTTGGCCACCCAGACACTTATAGGTTCCATTCGTACT
>CBDCRZ010000177.1:0-4031 GCA_965221135.1 Sansalvadorimonas sp. | reverse complement strand
CCCAATCCGAAAGCTATGACTGCAGTATTGCTGTTCATCAAAACCGGCCCGCTGCAGACCCTCTCTCAGGATCGACACAAATCTCGGCCTAGTGAGTGGGCGGCCGTCCTGGAACCGAAACAGAGGACCCGAGTCCGTGCCCCGCCTCTCCAAGTAGCTCCAAAGAGCAGCTACTGGGCAAAGGTCAGAAGAAGTACGCCCAACAAACAAGTCAATGCCTTTTCTGAAGGGGTCTGTTTTTGACTGCTTTATTGTTATTTTGAGCACCGACGGCGCTACCCTTCGATCAGCTGCGACATCCGCAACTGTGAGGTGGACCTTTGGATCGAACTGGCCATCTGCTGGAACAGTCAACTCCCCAATACGCAAAAAGGCAAAGAAGCACAGACAACACGCTGCCCAGATCATCCTCGTATCCGAATCGTCTGCACTCTCCTCCCACACGCCTTTTAGCTTTCGAAGGATGCTCGGCGTGATTGGCAAGCGTGTTCTACCCCTTTCACCCTTTTCAGCCTCTTCCAAACGAACACAAAACAGACTCTTCACTGCGGTATGTCCGCTGTGTGGAAACTGTCAGACCTGTTTTCACTCCTCCAACTGCCAGCTGCTGATGACTACATTGGAGGACGCCAGCCAAGACTGGACCTGCCAGTTGGAGGAGTCGCTATTTTGCAAAAGGTCTGACAGTTTCCACACAGCGGACATACCGCAGTGGGAAAAACAGATTCATCCGTTTCTGCACTGAGGCAGCAGTGGATCCTCTTCCTCTTCAAGAGTCTGTTTTGTGTTCGTTTGTGTCATATTTGGCTGTACAAGGGTTGAGATACCGCTCTATAAAAGTGTATTTGTCAGCGGTTCGACACATGCAAATAGAAGCTAACTTCCCCGATCCATTCACATTGACGATGGCGAGATTGGAGTATGTATTAAAAGGTGTGAAGAGGGTAGAGGCTGAAAAGGGTGAAAGGGGTAGAACACGCTTGCCAATCACGCCGAGCATCCTTCGAAAGCTAAAAGGCGTGTGGGAGGAGAGTGCAGACGATTCGGATACGAGGATGATCTGGGCAGCGTGTTGTCTGTGCTTCTTTGCCTTTTTGCGTATTGGGGAGTTGACTGTTCCAGCAGATGGCCAGTTCGATCCAAAGGTCCACCTCACAGTTGCGGATGTCGCAGCTGATCGAAGGGTAGCGCCGTCGGTGCTCAAAATAACAATAAAGCAGTCAAAAACAGACCCCTTCAGAAAAGGCATTGACTTGTTTGTTGGGCGTACTTCTTCTGACCTTTGCCCAGTAGCTGCTCTTTGGAGCTACTTGGAGAGGCGGGGCACGGACTCGGGTCCTCTGTTTCGGTTCCAGGACGGCCGCCCACTCACTAGGCCGAGATTTGTGTCGATCCTGAGAGAGGGTCTGCAGCGGGCCGGTTTTGATGAACAGCAATACTGCAGTCATAGCTTTCGGATTGGGGCTGCGACTACCGCGGCAGCCCGTGGCGTGGAGGATGCAGTGATCAAGACATTGGGTCGCTGGGAAAGCTTGGCGTATTTGCAATACGTTAAAATTCCAAGAGCTGACCTAGCGGGTTATACTCGCATGTTAGCTTGTTGACGGCGTAGCCAGGTGTTGACTGTGAGTGTTGTACGTTGTTGTTATTGTTATGATAATATTATTATTTAACTTGGTATATTGAGTGGTGTGTCGGTTGGAGCAATAGTGTGCGTGTGTGTGCCTCAGTGGGTCTATTACTTCGTTTGGGGGGCTAGGTTGGGCGGGTTGGAGGCTCCGCCTCCAGGCTCCTCCTCTGGACACACCTTTTAAAAGGGTGTGGCTTTGGGGTGGAGCCTACTAGACCCCCCTTCACTTCGCCAATCCACTCAGGCATCTGCCTTGAGGCTTGGGGCGAATGCAGATGAATTGGTAAGCCTAGCAGGTAAGTATACATGTTGAGGAACGCCCCTAAGATGTTAAATGCAGTTTAACATGGTTAGACGGAGTTAACATCAGGGGGCGCACGTGAGGTAATGCCGCACGAGATTGGAACGTGGATTGTACGCGGGTCGCGCGCGAGTACTTTTAGGTTGCGTCTGATTGGTCGTTTGGGTGAGCGGGAATTGTGCGTCGGTTTGAACTATTGCAGCAGCAACGCACAGTGCTGTGCTGCTGACCTGTACACTGGCTAAGTAAACGCTTGCGGCGCAACAGCACAAGAAGCCACAGAAGTGCCGAGTTGTACGTTTAGCGTAAGGGTGTAGCGAAAACTCACTGGGTTATTAGGCTGGATTCAATGCTCAGTTTAGTATTGCCATCAATGAGAAATTTCTAGTCAATCTGCCAACTTTGGGTTACTTTTTCTTCACGGCGCCCAGCTTGTATTCTAGTGAAACGTACGATAAAGTAAGCTTTATTGTACACACTATCATATTAGCCCTCTCATTACAGCACAAGAAACTGCGCGCGCCGCTGTTGTTATAGTTACATTTCGCACATCTCCGTTCATTTCCGTATAAACAATACTGGAGCTTGAATAACGCTTTGCTTTGCCTTTTAAGCGCATCGTGAATACCGCATGAATAGTTTCTTGCCAAGCACGAATCTACCGTTTTTTTAAGAGCATCGTTATCGTCGAGTACTGTGAGTGCATGCTACCTGATGAAGAACTGTTTAGTTCATCTAACATGTCTACAGGTTACCGTTGCCAGCATCCGGATCCCTAGCATGCTTTTCCCGTAGCTCTATTCGGTTCGTAAGATTTTGGTTGGACACGACCTACTGCCAAATAGCTATGAACAAGCGCGAGTAGCTTCGTACTCGAGTGGCGCGCAGCAAATCGGATGCTACAAAACCTGTAGACATGTTAGATGAACTAGCAGAACAGTTTTCAGCTCGGTACCATCCACACAGTGGAATAACGATGCTCTTAAAAAAACTCTTCGTGCTTGGCAAGAATTATTCATGCGTTATTCACGAGCAAAGCGGCCTCCAGTATTGTTTATACGGAAATGAACGGAGATGTGCGAAATGTAACTATAACAACAGCGGCGCGCGCAGTTTCTTGTGCTGTAATGAGAGGGCTAATATGATAGTGTGTACAATAAAGCTTACTTTATCGTACGTTTCACTAGAATACAAGCTGGGCGCCGTGAAGAAAAAGTAACCCAAAGTTGGCAGATTGACTAGAAATTTCTCATTGATGGCAATACTAAACTGAGCATTGAATCCAGCCTAATAACCCAGTGAGTTTTCGCTACACCCTTACGCTAAACGTACAACTCGGCACTTCTGTGGCTTCTTGTGCTGTTGCGCCGCAAGCGTTTACTTAGCCAGTGTACAGGTCAGCAGCACAGCACTGTGCGTTGCTGCTGCAATAGTTCAAACCGACGCACAATTCCCGCTCACCCAAACGACCAATCAGACGCAACCTAAAAGTACTCGCGCGCGACCCGCGTACAATCCACGTTCCAATCTCGTGCGGCATTACCTCACGTGCGCCCCCTGATGTTAACTCCGTCTAACCATGTTAAACTGCATTTAACATCTTAGGGGCGTTCCTCAACATGTATACTTACCTGCTAGGCTTACCAATTCATCTGCATTCGCCCCAAGCCTCAAGGCAGATGCCTGAGTGGATTGGCGAAGTGAAGGGGGGTCTAGTAGGCTCCACCCCAAAGCCACACCCTTTTAAAAGGTGTGTCCAGAGGAGGAGCCTGGAGGCGGAGCCTCCAACCCGCCCAACCTAGCCCCCCAAACGAAGTAATAGACCCACTGAGGCACACACACGCACACTATTGCTCCAACCGACACACCACTCAATATACCAAGTTAAATAATAATATTATCATAACAATAACAACAACGTACAACACTCACAGTCAACACCTGGCTACGCCGTCAACAAGCTAACATGCGAGTATAACCCGCTAGGTCAGCTCTTGGAATTTTAACGTATTGCAAATACGCCAAGCTTTCCCAGCGACCCAATGTCTTGATCACTGCATCCTCCACGCCACGGGCTGCCGCGGTAGTCGCAGCCCCAAT
>CBDCRZ010000176.1:0-12422 GCA_965221135.1 Sansalvadorimonas sp. | reverse complement strand
TTCCGGAGTCATCCAATGGTGATCTTTCAAATAATCCTATGTTCGTAGGGTTGACTTTCGTTAACGCTGATTGTTATTGAAGTCTTGGTTAATAGCTCGTATGGCATTCACAGAAACAACGAATCCAAGCAAGGCAAAAAAAATCATCATTATGGCAGGGAATAACTTCAAAAATCACATCGATAGTTTCATTCACTAGACGATGTATCTACCAAATGAGTGATTTCATTGTTATTCAGATTTTTATCGGACATGGGCTCTGATGATGACGTCTGTGATCTGACGATCGCAGCGAACGTTGCTGGCGACATCACCCATCTGGGGGATCTTGAAAAATTTTTCATCCATCAAGGGTCCCAGCTCTACGCAATGGAATTCCTGCCATCACCACTAAGAGGCCAGTGACGGACACGACAATCACCGCAGAGATGCCCGGTTCGGCTTCCCTGGCAAAGGATCGCTCGATCACATGCAACACGACTGCTGGAACTGGGACCAGCGGTGCATTCACTCAATCACAATCAGCACATGATCAGCGACCAATCGATTTTTCTTTAGTCAAAGCATTTAGTTGTATTGAGTAGCTCACCCAAACCCACAGGTTGTTGCGCATATTTCATGAACTTGCGTAAATCGGCGCGTCACTCACGGTGAAACCGCAATCAACGGACATGTTGCGACTTCAGGTTTCCTTTAGATTTTTTTGGAGTGTTACTCACGGGCTCTGCCCTCATTCAAATGGTACAAACACCAAAAGAATTAGCCTTGCTTGGTGGCTCCTTCCTCATTGGATTAGGTGCTTTGGAAGTTTGTCTTCGCTTTGGCGGCTTTTGACACAACACCAAGGTTCGATTGGTAACGGACAACGACGCGAGAGTCTGTCATTGTCTGAGGGTCAATTCAACTCGCATGACCTTTTTAATGCACTGGTCTTTTAAGACTGGTTACCACGAAATTGCCGCCAAGAAGTTCTTAGCCACTGGGGCTCCGTTTCCTGAATGCAAGTCGTGGAAGAGATTCCATGCTCCGGGTTCCGTCGAGGGTTGGATTTTGGTTGAAGCCGATACTGCGGACGCTTGCTATGAACATGCTGCCGAATGGGCTGAATGCCTCGATTGGGAGGTGACACCAGTGCTAACCGACGACCAAGCAGGACCTCTGATGGCCAAGGCCTACAGCTGATCTAGCCTCCATCAAAATGAAGCAAGCCTCAACAGAGCCAGCCATTTTGGTTGGCTCTGTTGAACAAGTGCTCCCTAATCAATACCCCATCAATTGCATAATTATCAATAAGTATTCGAGACTTCACCTTTCAGTTCTTCCCCTATGTCAACAGACAAGATCAAAATAAATAACCTATATTCCAAAAATTTTCTGATACCACTTTTCAATAATCTATAAATTCAGTGCGCTAAAATTTGAATGCCTCATTGATGTTCGCCGTCCAACATCATCCATCAGACTGGATCCAAATCTGCGTTTAAGTCATAGGCAGTAACAACTTCGGACTTGATCCCGAACCTTTTTCAATGCAGGATGATTCGGTAGCCGACGTGTTGTTGTGAAACGCTTGATCTCTGCACTATTGGCTTTGCCACTTTCGTGCTCAATTGGAGAGCCACTCTTCGCTGAAACGACCTATCAACCGGGATATTCCACAAGTACACAATGCTTCCGCGATGAATACCGAGAGGAATACGTCCCTGGCACGAAAGAGAAGCCAGGGCATGTTCGCAACTGGACCGAAAAGGTTGAGATCCCCTGCCGGTCAAATTCATCTGCTCGCAAGCACCCAGCGTCTAAACATTCATCAAAGGCTCAAAACGTTGATGACAACAGCTGCATCGAAGGGAGCATTCTTGGTGGACTTCTCGGGAGTGCTGCAGGTGCTGCTTTGTCGCGGGGGGATGGACGCTGGATTGGCGTACCCGTTGGTGGAGCAGCGGGAGCAATGCTTGGTTGCCAAGTGGATGGCGGTTGAAACCAGGCTGATTGAAAGTTTGAGGCCATCCCATTGGTTCACCTCTAGCCCCTCTGATTGCCGATGATCCGCATCTTTCTGACAACGATAGCCATCGCTGTCGCCGCTATTGCTACACCAGCAAAGGCCGATACAGCTGATGTTTGGTGCTTCACTCAGCAAACCGGTCAGCAACCAACAGAAACCAAGAGATGCGGGTTTAGCCAGTCGGGCGGCAACGTGAGCGTGTACCGCGGAAGTATCGAATATCGATTTACCTCTGAGCAGCAGGGCAAGTTGTATACGCGCATCAACGGCTACGGCGGCATCGTTTTTCAATCACCCAATGGCTTTCTGCGTGTGTTTTGGGAACAGCCGTGCAACGAATGGAACGGTTGTGCTGGCGACGGCTGAACTTGATCAAAACCTGATCTCTTTGAGTGCTCAGAAGAGATGAAAGATGGCTTTAGAGGAGAAACAGAGGAGTTTATTGAGCATGATTGACAGCACGTCCAACACCAAAAATATCGATACAACCCCATAAGTACAATTACTCTCAAGAAGTTTTTTGTAGTTTATGATGCAAACTACTCAGACTTGAGCTATAAAGTAAAACGAATTCGGGAAAACTGTATGAATTTCACGCTTCCTGCCGTCGCATTGGGCGCCTTTATTTCTATCTGCCTTCATTTCTTACTGGCTCCTATCATCGGCTAAAAGACAAAAATCGTCTTAGTTTTATCTAGGTCTATTTGCAATCGAAGAGCTTTTTTAACGCGTCATGTCAATCACGCATATGGTTGACCTACCCGAGACGCGTAGATCAGACCCGGCTGTAGCCCAGCTTGGTTTCGAAAATTTTGAGAGGCAGCCCAAAGGATTCCATCAGCCTTCGGCATTCATCGGAGACAGTGCCGTACACCTCAATGCTGAAGCCATCGCCGAGTTCAGCATGCTTTTGGAGGTATTCCTGAACAGGAGGATTGGAGACATGTGCTCTGAAAGCCTCGTCGTTGGCATAAACCTCTGACCAAACAAATGCTTGAGGATCATCAGGATCCTGGTCAAAGGTGTGGTGGATCATGCCCGGTTCAGAGGCCTGAACTGCTGCATCGGTGGCTCGAGCCAGCTCTAAGTAAGCATCAACGCATCCAGGCTTCACATGGATACGGGCCAACAGCATGAAGGGTGTGGTCTGATCAAAAACTGCCATTGAATGCGGAAGCTATGGGAGCAATCTTTCATGGATTGCACTCCGAGTCTGGTCATCTGACCGCAGGTGGGCGACTACATTTCTCAGCCGGATCGCATCATGGAGTCCATACGATCGGAGTTAGCGCAAGACATTGAACCCTGCCCTCCACTGAGATGAATTCCCGACTAGTTGGGGATTAGCCAATGTGCCTGAGAGCACAGGCCCGTCGTCAAGGATGGGGTCGAAAATGTGGGGCATTTTTTGGTGAGGCGTGCGAAGGGTATTGATTGCGTTGTTGGTTTTGACTGCACTCCCTGCCCAGGCGACAAAACCCATACGCCTACAGGTGATTCCGTATCAATTGCAAAACAACCAGATACCTGTCCTGCCGTTCTTACTCCCTCCACCTCCGTTGATGATTGAACAGGCCAAGCCCAAAAAACGCAGGCTTAATAGCGGTAGGAATTGGGACACAGAAGACGATTGGGATTGGTTGATGGATTAGTCATCACCCACACCGGCGTTATCCAGCTCGTTTTGGAGCCGATCACGCAGATCATCAGCAGCATCACGGTCATCGAGAACATCACCAGTGATGTCGCTCCCGTTGTGATGAGCGGGGGATTTTTCTTGCCGTAATGCTGTTTATGCCGCTTTGGAATGACTCCGTTTCGCTCGACGTGGCTTGCCTTGCTTTGGCTGCTCAGATGCCTTGAGGTAAACCTTCTTCCCCTTGGCATCAATTCGATACAAGCCACCTTTTGGGCCTCTATGAATCTCGGACACTTGGTCGACTCGAACCGTCTGCTGAGTCCGCTCTTTAAGCGTTGACTCCTTCAGCTGATCAGGCTTTTTGAGGAACAGCCATTTCATCAACGAACCAAGAGCGTTGAACACAATCAGAGAGATGAAGTAACAGTCCTAATAAAGCGTTGCTGTCAAGAGTTCAATGCACTCACCAAGACGCAGAGAGCTGCTGTCCCGAGGGTTATCAGCCATGTAACGGCCTGTAGTTGTGCTCAAGGAATGTCCGAAGATCACTTGAAGAGTGAAGACAATCGCATCCCACTGAACCGAGTGTTTCGACTTTTTGTGCCAGCAGAGCCACTTACCGCAATTTGGCGCACTCTTTGGCGCACAAAAATGATATTTAGCCATTTAGGCACTAAAAAGGCGGCCCTTGAAAGCCGCCGAAAAACCTGTCAGTGACTGGTTTATTCTTTGAATGGAGCCAAGCGGATTCGAACCGCTGACCCCCTGCATGCCAATCATTGCCACCACTGGGCTAACACCTAATTAATACAAATCATGTGCGCAGAATGGTGAGCAGATTTGTCCTACTTGGTTTCACTATTCGTTCAGAAGTCAATGCTTGCTCAATCAAAATGGACTAACTCAGCTCTTATTGACCTGAATGAAAGGTCTTTTTGGCCATGGCACGAGCAACAGCAGCAGAGACCTTCGACCGCATCGATGCCCTCCAGGGAATGATTCTTGAGGGAGAACCCAACACTGCATGTCTCACATTTGCGAGACAGCAGTGGGGTATCTCCCGAGCGCAGGGCTACAAGCTGCTGAAGCGTGCCTGGAGTCAGATCAAGGACGATGTTGATGAAACAGGGATTGATCGACTTGAACTGCTGGCTTGGTCAATTCAGACGCTGATGGCCGCTGCTGGTCAGGCAAAGCAACAAAAGAATCCTGGAGCTGTTGTTGCGTGCATTAAGCAGCTCGACTGGATGACTGGGCTGGGGATTAACTCAGTATCTGGAAGTAGTCTTCAGCGCAGAGGCTGAGGATGTTGGAGCAGTGCATGGCTTCTAGAAAATGAATGCCCCTTTGCCTTGATTGGTCAATACCTAGGTACTTGAAAATTTGGCCGCAGCCATGTCTAATGAAAAGGCCACTCTACAAACCTTGGCCTTTGAGTACAAGGTGCACTACGACTAGCAATGGAAGAACAAACAAACTGGCGCGCGATTCCATTCAATGATGGCTATAAGATTATATATAATGACGAATTTACAGAGATTTCAATTGTTACAGAAAACCCCAAAGATATTGAAAAGACTCAACAAAAAATCCTCAAGGGCCTCCACGCCATGAATGTCATGCATGCTCAAGCCAATGAAAATCAGTCGATCTCTCTCCCTCCACTATTGCCTAAAGAAGGGAAAAGTTAATTTGCTTCTTCCCAAAAATCTCGGTATTAAGTTCTGCTAGATCAAGCTTCTGCACTTAGTGCTGATCAGAAGTTGATGCGAGCACCGGTCGGGTGCGGGCACTGCAGGCGGCGCCGACCGACGTAATTAGTCATGCCGACGCATTGGTAAGCAGATGAGGTCTGTCTGTCGCGAATAATTTAGATCTAATCAGAAACTTTCGGGTTAAGCAAAGTATCACAAATTGAATTGACTTCTTCAATGAAAAATTTCTGCTCACTAGGATCGCATGGGATAGATATCCGTTTACTTCCTTTGATAGCCAATATCTCTCCAAAATCATTAGTTGTGATGCATTTTATTTTACCTGTGAGTTCGCTATAGATTTGACGATTGAGTATGCCGCCGTTGTCTCTCCATAGCTCACACTTAAGGGCTTTGATTTCAGTATCGCTCAGACGGTTACAAGCTAATAACAAGGGTATAAAAAGAAATGGCAACAGTCGGTGTTTCATGTCACCATTGTGCCTCCGGTTTCCATATTTGACACCGAAGACCAGTACTTGCACTGCTTGGTGAGGTGTTCACCCTGTTGCAGCTGACCTCTGCGGATCTTGCAGCCAAGGACAGTTCGGCAGTGCTGCTCAACGCCATAAGCAAAGCCGCCAAAAACTTTTGAGCAGGGTTCCTGAGGCGGATTAGTCCTAATGCGGGAACCAGATTGGAAGAAGCCCTGCACGGGCTAGGCCAAGTACCACTGCAAGTGTCGCCAGCTTTACGCCTGTAAGGATTCCTGCGGTCTTCCAGCTGAACAGTGCTTTCGGAAGGGTGATCACTGCGGGTGCTCGGCCAAAGAACATCATGCGCTGTTGACAAGCTGGCCCCCCAAGACTCGGCAAGACAAGACCCAAATAACCTTTGCCGACGGCCAGGGTGCTTGCAAGAATCAGGTCATGACAAGCGACGCCGAAAAGGAACTCAGCAGGATTGAGCGGGAACTCGACGCTAAGGACCAGCCCTTTGGAAAGCCTCCTATGAAGCAAGGCGGTTGGGTTGGTACCAATGATGAGAAGCCAAAAAACCAGTCCCTTGATGCCGTCGTTGTCGGGGCGTTGTTGCTTCTGGCATTGGGGCGACGTTTCTTATAGGTGAAAGCCTCAACAAAACCGAGAAGACTCAGCTCAGCTCAGGTGCCATTGGTGCAGCGGTTGGGTTGCTGGTGGGGTACGGCGTTGGAAAGTTGAGGCCATGACGAATATGGGATATGTCTACCTAATCCGTAATGGAGATTTATATAAAATCGGACATACCGCAAATCTTGAGAGGCGTCTAAAGCAGCTTCAGCCCTGTGTTTTGGTCCAGTCTTTAGTCACAGATCGCAGTTTAAATCTTGAGCAAGAGCTGCATAAGCTATTTCAAAATGTGCGTATCCCGCAGACGGAATACTTTCGTTTAAATGACTATCAGGTCGAACAAGCTCGGCTTGCGCTGGGATGGATAAAGCCGCAAAACCCGCCTTCGCAAGATTTGACGGGCTGGAAAAAACTGTCTCAGCCTTTGACCGAGCCGAAGCCCCAGTCCACTGATCCCAAGCTTTGGAATACTCATCAGCCTGCGCAAAACCCCAATCAAGGCGATGACTGGTGGTCTCTTCAGAGAAAACAGCAAGGTGAAATTCGCGCCCGCGAGCGTGAAGCAAGGCTGCAGCGTGAGCGTGAAGAGAGAGGAGAGGATCAGAAGCTTCGCAACCGCCTTCACTGGGAAAAAATGCGGCAGGCCGCTCAGGAAGAGCCTGGTCAGTCGTAAGTCGGCTTGTGCTGGTTGCTTTCACCGCTCTCACCAGCTGTCACTGCTGTGTGGCAGGCCAGAATTTAATCATCAAGTGATGGGTGGCTGTGATCAAGAAAGTGTCTGAAGCGGCGATCTTCATGGCTATTGGTGCTGCCTTGTTCGCTGCCAATCCAAGGGTGGGGCAGGCTGGTGGCCTTTACCTCTTCAGCTGCACGGCGGGCTTTGGTTTGCAGTGGGCTGAAGCAAGCAATAAACCTGTCGTGCTTAGGAGCAAGCCCAAGTTCTGTAAATGCTGATTCCTTCTTCTTCGCGCAATCCACAGCAACTTGATCGAGCAGCAGCAACGGAAGCAGATGGCTCAAACACAAACAGCCATCCGTCACTGTTGGTGCCGTACGCGAATTAGACGCGTTGTTGGGGCTTGGTATCAACAGCATTCGTAGCAATCGTCACGGCTGGCGGCGATAATTTGACGCAATGAGCGATGCGATGGATGAAGAGACTTCTATTGGCACAACTTGCCTTGATCCTGATTAGTAGCAGCCCAGCAATTGCAGATCTTGGACCAGCGGAGACAGATGTCACAGAAACTTTTGATGCCTATTGCGGAAAAGTGGGCAATAAATGCAAAGTCACTTTTGAAGAAGGGAAAATGCGAGTGAATAATGGCAAAGGAATCACAAGAGATCAGCTCTTAAGGTCCAAATACATGGGACCTGAGCTTTACTTGATTTGGCAGAGTCCAGAGTTCCCATGGGTTCTGTCATATCGCAATTCAAGTGGCGAAATTAAAACAGCAAAAATTATTTTTAAGCACAATAAAACTGCAGGTCGCTTCCGCCAGGCACTAGAAGTGTTTTCGGGCCCGACTCGAGAACTAGGCCCCAGCGTCGAGGTCGAAATCAAAAATTGACGCAATTCTGGTTGAGACCGTATGAGCCACAATGGTCGGAGATATGGCATGCCGATGAAAAAACTTCTTCTCCTACCTTTGTTGCTTGTTTTTGCAGCCAATGACGCTAAGGCTGATTTAAGGGGTTTATGGTGTTGGTTGAAGAAATAAAAAACCCCTGTGGTCGCAGGGGCATTGAGTGATAAGTTGCACCCAATTTACATCGCATCCAAAAGGAGTCGCATCCAATCCTACATAGGACAACAATCCCATTCGGCACAATCCCATATCGGCACCCACAGAGGACAGTCGTCGTGTACCCTCACATCCCTGTTGCTTGGAGTTGATGTTAAGGAATTGATTACAGGTAGTTGTTGAACTGCTTTGCGTTGCGCTGTTGTACTTGCACCACCAAAGCGAACTTTTAGATCTGCTGAAACTCTGGTATCAAATGCTTCGTCGTAGGACACATTCACACCAGCTGTTAAACCATTGCTGATTTCATAGGCCAAGCGTCCACGCACACCAGAGCCATCCACATCTTCTTGATCACGATGTTGGTAGTAATAACCAACGGATGCTTTTAGAACTGGAGTGATGAAATATCCAGCATCCAATCCATAGGTGTTCAACGCACCAGAGTCATAGACACTGTTGAGTCTCTGCTCCACATCACCAACAGGGATGAGCCCATAGCCGTTGAAGGTCCAGCCGTTGGAGACCGCTTCTGCATTAACGGCGATCTGCTGGAAGCCGACGGTTTTCTTGTTTTTAACGTTGACGCCGGTATCGGCATCACCTGATTTCAGGGAACGGCTGTCATAACCAGCATTCAGCCCATACATCCAACTGCGGTCACCATTAAGCCAGCGATAACCGAGGCGCGTAGACGTTGAGAACCCACCAGCGACATCGGTGTTGATGATGCTGCTGTAGCCCTCACGATCAGCAAAGCTGGCATTGACCAGGGCATCAAGGAACCACACGCTGTTTTCACCAACAGACAGTGGAAGGAACCCTCCAATACCAGCTTGGTTTGGTGTGCCTGCACCTTGGAGTGCACCTTGAAAACCAATGGTGGGTTTGACGACATCAGCGAGGCTGATGCTCATCACACCAAGGTCTTCTGCTGAGCCCTCTTGAGCGGTAGCAGCCAGTGGTGCAACAAAAGAAGCAGTGGCAAGCAGCCCTGCAGAAAGACGACGCAGCATGAGAAGGCCGAATGATTGATCTGATGATGACGAGGAATTGCTGGCGCTGATGTTCAGTCGGTTACACAACCAGAACGACTTATGTAGCGGCTTGCATCACAACAACCCCGCAGAGATAAACGCTTCTTCGACCTGCGTTAACGAATGTCCGAGGGTCGATTGAAGGGTGAAGACATCACATCCCCTTTGAACTAAGTGCATCGGCTTTTCGCGCATCCACGGCCAACTAGCCGCTGCCATACGCATCAAATAAAATTTTGCGAATCATTTTGCGCATCAAGAATGATATTTAGCCATTTAGGCACTAAAAAGGCGGCCCTTCAAAGCCGCCGAAAAACCTGTCAGTGACTGGTTTATTCTTTGAATGGAGCCAAGCGGATTCGAACCGCTGACCCCCTGCATGCCATGCGTCTAAACCATCTCTCGGGGCATCCCTCCACGACTAGTCAAAGCCACTGCACCACAGTCTTTTAGAGAAAACAGTGTCTAAGCTGCAAGGGCAAGTAAGGGCAGTTAATAGCAGAAATCACACCTAGAAATCACACCAAAACACGGCATACTGAGCACCTGCGTGTCGGTCAGGTGGTCATGGTCAAAACAGCGCCATGGCTGAAAGATCTCAGGGGCACGATCAAGCGGACTTACGGCCCTGGCTGGGTGCTGGAAGAGCGTTCCGGTTGCTTCAAGATTCAACGCCGCGAAACCGGCAACGCAAGAGAGGGAAAGCGCCCGACCATCACCACTTCAATTGCATTCGCTCCAAGCAGCAGCACAAAGGTGCTGGTTTTGATTGGTGAGCTGAAACGCAAGATGGCGGACCTAGGGATTGGTTTATACGCGTCACACGAACTGATCAGTGGTGCACCAGAGGACGAGGCAACTGGTGGCACGAATTGGAGCGAAGTGGCCAAGCGTTACGAGACCAGCCGCGTTGGAACTGGTCAGGTCAAAGCTTCCACCTATGAAAGAGAGGAACGGCGCAGGATTGAACGCTCGACTGAACTGATCTGCGCCAAAGGCCGCGGAGCAGCAAACGATGGCCCAGGAGTCATGCGGAACTACACCAGTAAGCATCTGGCAGATCTGAAGCTCGGTGGCGTTGGCAGGAAACGAGCACTGTTAGATGTCTCGCGTTTCCTGCGCTTTGCGGTCAAAAAGTGCGGAGCAGAGTCGGCCTATCTCCCCTTAGAAGGCGAAGACCTTGAAGAGCTGATTGGCCTTGCTGAAACACGCAAGGAAGACAAAGTGCCGGTGAAGCCAGACCAGCTATTTGGGCTTATCGACAGCTTGTGCGACAAACCTGAACTACGTCTCGCCATAACCCTGGTCGGCCTATTTGGACTACGACCAGCAGAGCTAAAAGCGATGCGTGTAGTGGACGGAAAGCTCAAGGTCGGCAACGTCAAACGCAACCGCGCTACAGCCAAAACACCGAAGCCAGACCGCATCGCCTACCCATTGGAGATACCAGAACTGGCAGGTGCTGCAGGTCAGGCACTTGCTCAACTTGAAAGCGGTCTTGTGAAACTTCCAACTGGAATCGTTAATGCCCCTGACTTCAAAACCTGCGGCCACTCCTTCCGGCAATACCTTGATCGCCATTCGTACTGGGCAGCCCTCGTGAAAGACCAACCCGGGAATGTCTCCGTACAGCCTGCGCCATGGCTACGCCTACCGAGGTGCTCTAGCCGGCATCCCTCTAAGGCAGCTCGCAGCCTCAATGGGCCACGACGTTCGCACCCATATGAAGCACTACGGCCAATGGACTGATGAACCTGGCCTCGATGCTGCCTTTGGTGCAGCCAACGCCAAGCTCACTGCATCACTGACCGAGCGTCAGCAGCAGATGCAGCAACAGCAGTAGTCAGCGCCTCAGGAACACACTGTCGATACGCCACCGGCATAGGCCCTGCAGCTTTTGGTGCAGAAAACGCCAATTACAATCAGATATGATGAAATTCAGTTGCAGAGCGGAAATAGTGACATTCTTGAAAGTCGGACTTTTCTTGATAGCGGCAGCTTCCTTTCACCCCTTATTCATTCAGCAAGCTCATACACACCCTCATCCTGAGCATCCTCATTCCAATAATGAGAGAAATTCCAGAACAAAAGCATTAGATATCGCTGAAATTGCAGAATGTCCGAACTATTCTGAAAAGCGAGTAATGTCAATTAAAGGATTTGTTCAATACAAGTGTGATAATGCTTACGTAAGCATAAGAGTGCATTAATATCTCCTCACGTATTTGGCTCTTTGGATACAACATTTCGCGTGTTCCAGCCCACGACCTGACGCACTCGATCCCTTAATCCAGTGGTCTCCAATTTCCTTTGACCATGCTCATTGAGCACGATGAAGTCCTCCAAGAATCCATCACGCATCAGATTCTGCAAGCTTGACCTTGTCTTATATCCCAGCTCCCTAGCTGCTGCTGAAATGCTCTTAACTGCCACTATTCCGCGTTGTTAACTGCCTAATCATTCTGATGGCTGTCGCTAACGCAAAAGCGAGCGTTTGAACGACCCACGTGATTTGCTCAGGAGGGACCCAATAGTTCTGGAACAATTAAACCCGCCTTGCGTATGTATTTAGTGCCAGGTATCGGATGGTATTCAGGCATGATTAGGCATCGACTACAGAAATAAAAAGCCCCTGTGGTCGCAGGGGCATTGAGTGATAAGTCGTAGGGGCATTGAGTGATAAGTTGCACCCATCTCAGGGAGACAACCGACAAGAATTAGCAGACAATATCCTCAATCAGTACACTCACCCCAGTTTGAAGCATCGCAGCTTGGTACACCTCCACCTCCTCCAGTTTGACAAGGCTCACCCCAGGTTGAAGGATCTGAAGGATCGCAGGTTGGTAGACTTTGATCGTGCACCCTCACATCCCTGTTGCTTGGAGTTGATGTTAAGGAATTGATTACAGGTAGTTGTTGAACTTCTTTTCGTTGCGCTGTTGTACTTGCACCACCAAAGCGAACCTTAAGGTCTGCAGAAACTCTTGTGTCGAATGCTTCGTCATAGGAGACATTCACACCAGCTGTTAATCCATTGCTGATCTCATAGGCCAAGCGTCCACGCACACCAGAACCATCAACTTCTTCTTGATCACGATGTTGGTAGTAATAACCAACGGATGCTTTTAGAACTGGAGTGATGAAATATCCAGCATCCAATCCATAGGTGTTCAACGCACCAGAGTCATAG
>CBDCRZ010000175.1:0-39416 GCA_965221135.1 Sansalvadorimonas sp. | reverse complement strand
CGATTATGAAAACCGCACCCAGCTGCAGACCATCAACCGAATCCCTCTCTATGAAGCCTGTAATACCGTGTACTGGGACCCGTCCGCCAGCCTGTTAGATAAGGCAGACGCCAAATACTGCAGCATCCTGACCCGGTACAGTGAGGAGGGTTACAGGGATTTTGTCGAAGAGCTGACCGGCGAGCGACCCACCACCACCGTTAGTTTCAAATACCCGGAAGAGAGTTATGTTTTCCCGTGGGTGGCAGAGGATAAACGCATTTATGTGGGTGAATTCTTTCACCGTGAGCCGGTCACTTATCAGGTGCATGTATTCACCGACATGATGGGCAACAGGAAAGAAGTTCACGACGATGACTTTGAAGAGGAAGAAGGCCCGATGATTGACCAGGGCTTTGAATACTCGGAGTGCATCGAGTTTGAAACCTATGAAGTGACCAAATACATCGTGTCCGGGCAGGAGATATTAGAAACCACGTTGGTGCCTGGTGAGTTTATTCCTGTTGTACCGGCTTACGGTGAAAGGGCTTTTGTGGAAGGTGAGGAACACTACGAAGGCATCACAAGACTCTCTAAAGACCCCCAGCGCCTGCGTAACTTCCAGATGAGTTACCTGGCGGATATTGTCAGCCGGAGCCCCCGCAAAAAACCCATCTTCACACCGGAACAGATACAGGGCTATGAGCAGATGTACAACGAGCAGGGCAGTGATAACAATTTCCCTTACTTGTTGCAGAATGCCACCAGCATCACCGGCAAACAGATTCCACTGGGTCCCGTGGGTGAAATGCCAGAGCAACCGATGCCACAGGCACTGATTGCCAGTCTGGATCTGTCACGGCAAGCGGTGGAAGATGTGGCCAACCCCGGACTGCCTCAGAACATTGCTGATCCTGACCTATCAGGAAAGGCGGTTCTGGCACTGCAAAACCGGATGGACATGCAATCATTCATCTACCAGGACAACCACAAGCACGCATTAAGAAGGGATGCGGAGATATTCGCCAGCATGGCAAAAGAGGTTTACGACAGCCCCAGAAAAACCACACTCACTATGTACGACGGCACTCGTAAAACTGAACACCTGATGCAGCAGGTGATAGACCCGCAACAAATGCAGCTACAAACCATCAACGATATCAGCGGCATTGAAATGGAGGTCTACGCAGAGATAGGCACCAACTTTAAAACCGAACAGATGGAAACCCGCACCGAGTTAAAAGAAATGATTAACGGTCTGCCCCCTGGCGATCCGATCCGCAACATTCTCATGCTGGAATACATTGCCATGATGCCGGGTATGGCCTTTGAATCACTCAGGGATTACGGCAAGCGCGAATTGCTGAAGATGGGCATCAGACAACCTGAAACCGAGGAAGAAATGCAATTCCTGCAACAGCTGCAGCAACAGCCACCCCAGCCTGATCCACAGATGATTGCCGCACAGGCCGAACAGGGCAAAGCCCAAGCCGAGCAGATGAGCGCAGAAGTGAAGATGTACGACGCACAAACCAAGCGGGCGAAAGTAGAAATTGAAGCCAGTAAAGCGGGCGTAGAGATAGAAAGCCTGCAGGAAGATATAGCCGGTAAACGTCTGGCTAATATGAGCCAGCTGGCTGCTACTTTAAGACCTGCCCCTATTCATCCAATGAGAGCAGTTTCATGAACGAACAGGAACTTGAAAAAGAGCTTCAGGCAAAAGGTCTGAATGCACCACGTTTAACCCCTGAAATGATTGATGACAAGATTGCTGATACAGAGTTTGTCAGGTTCGCTGGCAGCACGGTTATTGTCTGCAAGCTCAGGCTGACTAATGGTTTTGAAGTGATAGGCACTTCAGCGTGTGCCAGTCCTGAAAACTTTGATGAACAGATAGGACATAAGATTGCCAGAGACAAAGCCAGAGACAAGATATGGGAGTTAGAAGGTTACCTGTTGAAAGAACACCTACTTTTCACGCCCGAACAGATACAGGGTTATGAGAGTTAGAATGTAGCGCCTGTGTAGCTTACATCGACTAAAATCTAAACCGCTGGGCGCAGTAATACGCAGACCCCCTGCTGGTGGGCTACCAGACTTTATGTACGTGAACACGACGGATTTAACTGTGGTTATGACTCTGGAAGAGCTGAAACAAAAGAACGCGGAAGCAGCAGCAGCGGAACAGGCAGCGCAACCTGAAGAAACTGTAACTGAAGAAGTGCAGGACGATCCGACCGAACCAGAAGACGACACCGGCGCTGGTGAAGACTCTGAAGAGGAAGGAAAGACCGAAGACGTTCCCGAGTGGATGCAATCCGACAGCCAGAGGTCGGAAAAAGGCCAAGTGCCGACCAGTGATCTTATCGCCCTGAAAAAATCTCTGAAGAGAAAAGTTCAGGACAAAGACAGCGAAATTGAAGTACTTAGACAAGAGATTAACCAGCTTAAGGGCAGCTCAACCGCACCGCCCCCAGTCGCACCCGCGACCACGGGCACTGCCCCAAAGATGCCCAAGCTGGAAGATTTTTATGATAAGGCTGACCCTGATGCCGCTTATCAGTCTGCCATGTCTAGCTGGGTAAATACTTCGGTAGAAAGTCGCTTCAATCAGCACTTTCAGACCCAGCAACAACAGCAGCAACAACAGCAGCAACAGAGCCAAATCAATTCCGCACTGGATCAGCATTACGAGAGAGCCGCCAAAATTGTCACAGAGGGCATGTTAACCGCTGACGAATATCAGTCAGCCGACACGCTCATCAGGCAAGCGGTGGAAAGCGTGGCACCCGGCAACGGGGACGCTTTCGTAGATTCTCTTCTTGGCCGCATGGGTGATGGTTCTGAGAAAGTGGTGGTGAGCCTGGCTCGCAATCAACAGAACCTCAACACCTTCTTGCAGTCACTTCGGGACGATCCGACAGGGATTAGCGCAGCGGCCTATCTGGGCGAGTTGCGAGGCCGGTTTAACGGAGTGAAACGAGTCAGTAATACACCACGACCCGGCAGCAAACTGAAAGGAGACGGCGCCAAAGACGGCGGGTCAGACAAACGACAGTATTTAGCTGCTCATAAGTCTGGCAACCGTCAGAAAGCGTTTGATATCAAGAGAGCTGCAAAACTAAGGGGAGTGGATGTAAAGCAGTGGTAACTCCATGGCTAATCTATCCACCGCGCAGTCGGTCGAAGTCCTGTTTGAAAAAGCGTTAGAAACCTATGAGCATCAAGTGCAGATGCTCGATCTGGTGGACGTGTTCACCCCGGACCCCGCCGCATTCCAAAACTCGTCAAACGTGATCTGGCGACCCAAGCAACAGCACGCCCCGATTAAAGACGGTTGGAATCTCACCAACATGTTCGGGGATGTGATTGAAGAGTACTACCCAGCCACACTGGAAGACCCGCACAACGATGCGTTCCAACTTCGAGCGGATGATCTGCGTGACATGCGTTTTTGGGAGCGCCGGGGCGTTCAGTCCGGCTTACAGCAGGCCACCTATTTAAACCAGAATCTGGCTGAGCTGGTGGCCCAACAGGGTAGCCTGTTCTATCGCAGCAATGACACCAACGGCTACAACTTTGTAGGCACCGGGCAGACTCTGCTGAATGAGCGGCAGATTCACAGCCCTATGCGTTGTTATGTGCTGAACGAGCGAGACCGGCAGGTGTACGCTCAGGATTTGGCAGAGCGCGGCACTTTGTCAGGTCGGCCTGAAGACTCTTACCGTACCGGTCAAATCGGTAAAGAAGTCGCTCAGTTTGATGTTTACAGCGGCAGCTATCTGCCCACGCTCGCCGGTGGTGCATCCCCAGACACCACCGTTACCGGTAATCAGTCGTTTGTCCCTGAAGGCACCACCACGGTGGGTGCCGCCATGATTAACGTCGATTATCGGGTAGCCACTATTCCGGTCGCGGATAACCGGATGTACAACGTCGGCGACAAGATCATGTTCACCAATGCCACCGGTCTGCCACTGGGTCCGGTTCGCGCCCTGGGTCTGGCGGATAAAACCGACACCGGTCAGCCCATGACCTTCACCGTGGCCGCTAAGCCCGCCACCGGTCAGACCATGATAGATATCTATCCGAAGCCCATCGCGTTGGATGATACCGCCCTTGATGCTGAACAAAGAGCCGTGGCGAACATCAACACCACTATCAAAAATAACGCCACCGTCGTGCGTCTGAATATTGACGCCAGTGCGCGGGTTAATATTTTTTGGGCAAAAGACAGCATCGAAGTCATCGGCGGCGATGCGCCCATTGAATTACTCGCTGAATTCGGTGGTCAGCAGGTCATCAGCTCAACCATGAGCAACGGCCAGAAGATGTATATGGCCTACGACGGTGATATTGATACTCAACACATGCAGAAAGCTGCATAGGGTCGCTATTGCAGTGATGCACTAGTGGACGTCTCCTAATGCGGGGACCCCCTTAGAGCCTGAACTACCAACCTGCAGCGGAAACGCATTCAGGGGCCAGTCTAACTCACTGGATACGGTAAAAATGTTCAGGATTGGGAAATCCGCAGCGAAGCCCCTAAACCAAAACGGCATGGGGTGTGCTCAACGACCAACCGCTTATCACGGTGTAGAAGGCAAGTGCCTTCGAAATGGAGACCACCTTACACAGGTGAAGATATGGTCTGTTCTGCAGTGAAAGCTGCAGCAGTTCTAAGAGAACGGCACAGGGTTAACGCTCCTGTGTGAACATAACGCTAACGTTCAAATGTCGTCTGTTTACCTGGTGGGGTCTGGTCAACAAAAACCCCATGGGCAACGGCGTTGGCATCCGCTTCTAACGTATCCGTGGTATTAGGGGGCATCCTCTGCCCCCCTTTTTTTACTGGTGATTTATGTCCTGCATTATTTTTAAAAACGGTGAAAGCATCCGTGTGGAACCAGAACAACTGGCCGCACATTTCAGCATGGGATGGAGTGTAAACGAGCATGAAGACATTGAACCCGTACCTTCCGACCCCCTGGCCGAAGAACCCACAGAAGAACCCGAAGAACCCGCTGAAGCACCCACACCCGAGCCGGAATCTGCCCCAGAACCAGAACCCGAAACCACCCCCGGTGAATCCCTACCGGAAAATCCAGAGCCAGACAGTGAATCGGATGCTGTAGAGCTGTCGCCTATTCAACTTCGGGAGAGGGCAAAAGAGGCCGGTATCACTAACTGGGATAAAGCTCAGCTGAAAACGCTCAGGGCAAAGCTGGGTGTTAAGAATGAGTAGGATCGGGCGCACCACCAAGCTGGACATCATTAATTCAGCGCTGGATAAAATGGGCATATCGGGTATTACGGCACCGGCGCAGGCGAGTGATTACGCCACTCTGTTAGACCGCCTTGAAGGCATCATGTACGAGTTTGAAAACAGTCGGAACATCTGCACAAGATACAATTTCACTGTAGAACCCGACACCGCAGACAATCACGGCATGGATTTTGGTCTGGTGGAACCTGTAGCCAACATGCTCACCTACCGAACCCTGATGGATTATGAGATACCCATCACCCCGGCACTGAATGCCTCAGTAGAAGCCGCCGTTACCAGCATCAGTAATCAGACATTCCAGTTCAGAGAAACCCAATACCCAAGACGCCAGCCCAGAGGGGCAGGCAACACACTGAGATACAACCGCTGGCAACGTTTCTATAGAAAGCCGGACCGGGTCCCACTGGTCTGCACATCTCAGAAGCTGGACATGAGCGAAATCGACGATTACAGCCAGAGCTGGGCTGACTATCTGAGAGACGATGAGGACATCAGCAGTTTTGAAATCTTCCACACGTCCGGCATCAGGCTGGTGACAACCGGCCTAAGCAGCCCCGTTGTTAATTACCGTGTGCAGGGTCTGAACCCCTCTATTGATAACGGTGTTGAACAGGTCCGCATTCGAATCACTACCAGCACCGGGCGAATAGATGAGCGCCTGCTGAATTTTGAAGTACTCCCCATCACCAACGACCCTCAACGCTTTAGCGCACAGGTGACGTAAATGGCTGACACGATTCCTAATGTTCGGGTCCCTGCTAATAGCTGGGTCAATCTATACACCGCCTCTGGCCTGTCCGTAGGCACGCAACTGCAGATTCAGAATGTCGGTCAGACCCGGATTTTATTACACACCGGAGCCACCGAACCCAACGCCACCGACGGCTTTAATATTTTGCCGGAAAACGCTGATCCTTACGTCAATCAGACCAGCTCAAGCGGTGAGTGGGCTATGTCAGTGGATGCAGAGGGATCTGTGAATGTAGGAGAGTCATAAAATGACTTGGCGACGCGCAGGAACAAGCACATCAGGTGGCGGCGGTATGGATGTTATTGGCAACCTATCGGCCAACCAGATCCCCCGGTTTAACGCGACCACCCGACGCTTTGAAAATTCCGGTTTTCAAATCAATGCCATTACTTCGGCGCTTGAGGGTACGACCAACGTAGAAACCACCGGCACGGTTCAGTCCGGTGTGTCAGCGCTCGAGTTGGGTTCAGCTCATGCGGTGTTATCGACCGCTGAAAACGTCGTATTCAGCAACCTGGTCACTAATGATAATTTCCACCCTACGTGGCAAACCACCGAGCGGCTGGGCGATTGGGCCAGCGTTCAGCGTACCCCTCTGGGTTCATTAGTAGAGGATCAGGTATTCCAAGCGGACCGGTCACAGACCGTTACGAATCCAAATTTCACTTTCACCAGCGTGGCGGGTAATCAGCGACTGTATGAAATCAATGTAGAGCCGGTTAGCAGCGCGCAGAACGTTGTTTTCATATTGGAGCAACGCAATACAGCGGGTAATTTTGTCGACTACTGGCGCAGTCAGCCGCTCAATTTAACCGCCAGCGATTTGAACACGCCTACCCCTCAAAACATCATCAATAACTCATTCATTGATCTGTTCGGGTCTACGGATTACCGAGTCAGAACACTAGCGACGGCTGACGTGCAGCTTCGAGGTAATGCCGCTGGCATCCCCCGTATAACGTTGACACTCAGGCCGTGGCAAGATCAGGCGCTTGTCACACAGCAAGAGGCGGTATCGTCTCTGAATGACCTGGATGATGTTCTGTACCCGGTGCCCATTAATGCCGCATCGGGACGGGTTCAGAGACTGGCGACCTTACAAGCGGAACGCCGGATAGATCTACAGGTCAACGTCGGTGACGAATTCACAAACAACGAGCTAACCGGCCGTTACACCATCAGCGGCACCAACGCTATACGCGGTAACAGCCTGGTGATGTTCAGCGCCAACGCGATTACTAATCTGGCACTGAAACTGACGGTAACAGGACCAAACCAAACCCCCAACCCCTCTATTATTTATGCGCCCAGTCGTCTGGCATGGGATACCGGCACCGGCGGTTTAGATTTCACCCCCGGCGGTGAATTACCTATACCGTTACCCAGTCACGCTAATCATGTTTTCAATGTCGGTGATGTGATTGGTCTGGAGCTGAAAAAAAGCACCGGCACTATTCGCGGCAGCGGCACTAACCCGGCGTTTGTCCTGGTCGGTCAGAATTCACAATTCATAGCATTGGCGGACGTGAGAGACGTTCCTGCTGACGTGGGCGATCTGTTGGACGTGGCTCAAACCCGAGGCACATCAGGCCAGGTGTTAGCGGTAAATGCCGCCGGAACCGCGCTTGAATACATCACGCCAGCGGCCGGAATCTCTGGGATATTGGTCGGTGATAACGGCAACTTTTTCCCAACTCCGATAACTCGGATAGACGCAAGAGGAGGAATACAATTTGGATTGTCAGGCACTGACGGCATTCTGTCGATATTTGCTGACCTTGGTTTACTGAATGATGTGCCTTCAAATCGAGGCGCGTCAGGGCAAATACTCGCTGTCAATGCCGCAGGTACAGCGCTGCAATACGTTAACGCCCCCACGGCGACGGCAGCCGTTACTAACTGGAGTCACAGCGAGTTGCCGTCTGGACAAATACCGCAAAGGACGCACGTGTGGTACAGACACACCGGCACGGCAAACATTACCCGCCAGATGCCTACAACGACCAATCTACCGTCAGGTTGGCATGCTTTTTTCGCTAACGATACAACAAACACCACAGTGACATTGCAGGGCAATTTTTACGGTGACATTAATCAGTTGGTATTACGGGAGCAGGAAGGTTGCGAAATTTCATGGAACGGAACCAACTTTGTAGAAGGTGCGAATCGAGACAGCCTGACAACGAGTACGTTGGCGGACTGGCAGCATAACCCCCTGATACCGGGCAACACCTACATCACCCGAGGCGGTATCTCATTTTCGGCGGGTGCAAACATTCTCAATATGGAAGCCAACGGCGTTACGGCTGACATGCTAAACCGTCGTGTTCAGATAGAAGCTCCCGGAGCGTATCGAGTCGATATTCCCACCCTCGCCGCAGAAAACCGAACCGAAATACCGGTCAATATGGGCTACGGATTCACCAATAATGGCGGCGGCATTCTTTCAATCACTCCCAGATCGGTTGATGAAATAGCCATGAACGGCACCCGGTATCGAGGTCAATCACCGATGCGACTGGCGTTCGGCGCTTCGGTCACATTCAACCGGACCAACGACAATCTCTGGACAGTGACGAGCAGTCGCGGAACCATCACCGGGGGTGTCTGATGCCTGTTATCAATCTCCCCATCAGTAAGGGGTTGGTGCAGAGCAACGCCGAAGGCGACTGGCTGGACTCACTGCCCACCAACATGCTCACCGTCCCGAAGCCGGTATTAGATGCCGCTGGCTATATGAGGAGCTGGCCCGGACTGGTGAAAACATTTGATACCGCAGGCACCGCCCGTGGTGGGGTGTTTAATCCGGTACTGAATACGGTCTTCAGAGTGCAGGGCACCCGCCTGGTCAATGCCATGGGCAACATGCTGGCGGAGGTGGGGGGCTCAGGGCTGGCAAGAATGCCGTTCAGCTCCAACAGTCAGGCGATTGTCAGCAATGGCAACCTTTATTACTGGCGACGAAACGCCACAACAAATCAGTTTGAATTAACCCAGCTGCAGAACTGGGCAGCCGGTCAACGGGGCAGAACCTCAGTCACCACCACCACCTATACGCCGAACTTCAGAAACAATGCCTATGTACAGATTCCTATTTTCACACCCACTACGGGGTTTCGGTTAACGGCCACCGTGGAGCTGGCCAACAACCAGGACAAACAATGGGTGTTCGGCAGTACCGGCGAGTCCGGCATCTTTGTAAACAATGGCCGGTTCTTTGTTCAGGCCACCAGCACAGCCACCCCCGTGGATATAGGCCCCGCTACTGTCACCACCACCAATACAGACGGCAGCAAGGCAGGCAGCAACGCGCTGGACTATGCCAGCACGACACTGGTGTTTAATCCGGGCCTGTCCATTATGGGTGCGAGACTGTCAGGCACCACGCCCACCGAACCCCTGACCGGTAGAATATTCAATGTCACCCTGGACGATGCCGCGATGGGCGACAACAGCCGTAATTATCGGATGAGCGAGAGCAGTACCGCCGCTGAACCGGAAGCGCCTACCCGTTTGTACGTGTTGGACACCAACAACGACCCCACCACACTGGCGGACGTGGAGCGGGTCGACCTGATCGGCGGCAGCACCGGCAGCCCCGCGCAATCAGCCGAGATACTGGCCACAGCACAACTGACCACCGGCAACTTCTACTCAGTGGCGTCCACCGTGGTCAGTGATGGCACCAACAACAGCGGATGGTCAGCCCGTAACGGCATACCCACCACCGCCAGAACCACCGGCAATGGCACCGTCTTTGCCGTATTCAGAGCCACGGCTAACAACCAGCCGTTAAACCTGTTCAGTGAAAACCCACAGGCCACATTAACCGGCAACCGGGTGCAGGATGTCAGTCATGGTGTGCTGGTGGGTTTTCCTGCCCCGGTCTGGTCAGTACAGCTCACCAACACCGTCACCACCGACATGCCCGCCACTGATTTTGATGTGAGCAACGTCATAGACGCCGCCCGCAACCGGGGCCGCTATGTGTGGATCAGACGCAATTCCGGCATGTTCGGCGTCACCGATCTGAACAACGAACAGCGCCCGGACTACATAGCGCCGTTCTACAGTGCTGAAGCGGAGCCCGATGTGAACATTGCTATAGATGCCTGGAAGGGTTACGTGGTGGTATTTGGCCGGTACACCGTGGAATATTTCGCCCTGACCGGTTCAGAGCAAACCATTTACCAGCCGGTTCAGTCGCTCACCGTCAGAGCCGGAATCATTGGTCTGGGATGCAAGGCTGTATATTTAGACAGTTTCGCCATTCTCGGCGGTCCGAGACTGGAACCCGCCAGCGTGTATCTGATCAACCAGGGCAGTTATCAGGAAATTGCCACACGACGCATTCAGAAAATACTCAGGGAATACACACAAACTGAAATTCAAGAATCTGCGTTTATGGAGTCGGTCAAATTTGATGCCCATGATTTGCTAGTGATTCACCTTCCACGCCACACCCTCACCTATGACCACAACAGCAGCGGGCAGGGCGCGTTTAACTGGTCCATCCTGAAAACCGATATACAGGGCGATGCGACTTATAGAGGCATTCACCACATACACGACGGTGATCAGTGGACCGTAGGCGACAAACGCCAACCATTACTCAGCCGGTTTTCGTTCACCGACGCCCGCCACGTTGGCCAGCTGGTGGAATTTATTCTTGATACGCCCATGGTTCAGTCCCGTAACCGCCGTGTTTATGATCTGGAAATCGACAGCGTGCCCGGACGATCCAACACCGCACGACGACTGGCGCACAGTGTCACTGTTAACGGCATCAGCTATGGCACCGAACACTGGATACATTTTGACGAACCCCAGAACTACACCGAACGGGTGTTAGAGCGCCGGATAGGCTACTTCAGAAACAACGTAGGGTTTCGGTTGCGGTGGATTACAGAGACCGCTTCGACCCTGTCTAACTTTCGTGTGAGGGTGGAATAAACGACATGTCAGCCCCATTCGTGCCTAATCAGCAATTACTCAGCCTGCAAACCACCGGTTTACCCGGTCTGTCCGGCACCACACTGCCGAGATCCATACTGGCCGATCAGGGCTGGCCCGATGCTCTGATCGAAGACTACGACGCCAAAGGACTCAACAGTGGCGAGAATGGCAGCACGTTAACCCTACTCGGCGAACAGACCCATCAGGCGCAGGTATGGAACCGTGAAAACCAAAGCAACATAGACACCCTGCAAAACCAGATCAATGCCGGAGAGATCCGGCTTGCCGCCGCTGAAAGCCAAGTCAGGACTTTATCTACTCAGGTATCAACCCTATCCACTCAGGTGGCCATGCTGGGCACCACTGTCACCGCGCTGAATACCCGAGTCGATGACCTGGACGCCGACATTAACCGACTGGAAATGGAGTTTGCCCCACAGACCGGCACCGCCACGCCCGAAGGCGCTGTCACCAGCAACCGCAGCCAGACGTATTACCAGATCGACGGCATGACCACAGCCATCTTCTTTAACCCAGCCATTGGAGTGAACACCGGATGGGTGCAAATGAATTAATGAAGGACAACGATATACAGGCGCTGTCTGCCATTACCGGAACACGGGAAGAGCGCAGGGAAAAAATACAGACGTTTGAGGACACCCTGAAAACACTGGACGACGTGGAGCATCTAACCGTACTGAAACATGCGTTTCTTGATGGTGCCTACTTCCGACAAATCACTATACCCGCAGACGTGGCCCTGACCGGAAAGATTCACACCCACGAAACCTGCAACCTGATAACCCGTGGAAAGATAGCGATTGTCAGTGAATTTGATGAACGAATCATTGAAGCGCCATTTATGTACATCAGCCAGCCGGGCGCAAAAAAAGCCTGTTACACGCTGGAGGAAACAACGCTTATTAATTGCCACATCACTGAAGAAACCGAACTTGAAGCGATTGAATCAGATGTGACGCAAGACGAATATCAGCCAGTTGATGAGAGAGGTAGACATCATGGGGTGGTGGATAGCAGGGGCTACCGTCGCTGGTAGTGTGATCGGGGCTTCCGGTCAGAAGAGCGCCGCAAAAACAGCGGCATCGTCCCAGACACAGGCGGCAGAGCTTCAGGCAGAAGTGCAGCGGGAAGTGCTGGCGGCTCAGAGGGAAGTCTACGATGAGCAGGTAGCCAGACTCGAGCCTTTCACAAAAACCGGTGTGGCAGGATTAGCAGGATTAGCACAACTATCCACGCCCGGTGGTCAGGCTCAGTATCTGGAAGACTACTATGCTGGCCCCCAGTTTGCCGCTCAGTCACAGGCAGCACAGCAACAGCAACTGGCAGCCGCAGAGGCTACCGGTGGCTTACAGTCAACCAGCACCCAGAACCAGCTGGCGAGAATCAGCCCCACGTTAGGCGCTCAGGCACTGCAACAGCAACAGCAGGTATATGGCAATCTGGCCGGTATCGGTTTACAGGCATCCGGCGTACAGGGTGGCTATGGTGGCGAGTATGGTTCTGCTTTGGGTCAGTACGGAACCGGAGTGTCCAGTGCTTACGGTGACATTGGTGCTGCACGGGCAGGGCAGGCACTGGCCGCAGGTCAGGCCAATCAGAATCTGGCCGGTTCTATTGCCGGAGCGGGTCTTTATGCCGGATACCAGAAAGGCTTGTTTGGAGCACAACAACAGCCAGCAGGCTATGGCGCACAAAACCCTTACGCATCCACCGGAGTCTGGCAAGACTGGGGGAGGAGATAACCATGCCACAACCTTATGATTACACCATCAGACCCACTGGCCAAAGCCCGATCAGAACGGCCTCGGGTCTGATTGGTCTGCAACAAAACTATCAGCAGCAACAGCAACAACAAGCCGAACAGCAAAGACAAGCCCAGTTCAGAATGGGCTTGCAACAGCTGGACCCGAACGATCCGGCAGCCGCTCAGGCACTGGCGCAGCAATACCCCGGACAGATTGAACAGATACAGGGCTTTCAGGGTTTCGCTAACGAACAGCAACAAATGCAGGTCAGGGATGCGGCTGGCGGCATGATTACCGCCGCACAGAGCGGCGATCCTGAACTATTGCAACAGACCATAGATCAGTATGCCCCGGTGATCAGTGGCACCGGTAATCCTTCCATTACACCGGAGGTGTTAAAGCGCATTGCCAGAAACAAGCCAGAGACGTTCCTGCAGATGATGAAAGGGTCTTATGGTCGGGCTGGTGGGGATCTTGAACAGCTGGGTATTTTTGACCCATCAAAGACAAAACAAACGAAAGCAGCGGCTATACAGGAATTTGAACAATACCAGGCTTTGAAAGAAACAAACCCGGAAGCCGCTAAACAGTTTGGTATTAAGACCGGATTCCTGACACCTGACGGAAAACCTACACTTTCAAGCCATCTTGAAAAAAGACTGTCAACCGCTTCTGATGCTTCTATTGAATCTGGAAATAATTCCAGAAGTTTTATCAGGCTGGCAGATGACTTTGAAGGCGCAGACGTGGGTGGTGGTCTTTTCCAGGGAGAATGGAACGAAAAGTATAAAGAGATTACCGGAACGCCTGATGCCATTACCAATCTAAGAAAACGCTATAACTCTATTGTTGCATCACAGGCCGTCAGCAACCTGCCGCCAGGTGCTGCATCAGACAAAGATATTGCTTTAGCATTGGATGGTTTCCCCGGTAAGAATGCCACAGGAAAACAGATATCCAGCTTTCTTAGAGGATTATCAAAGATAGAGGCGGAGAGCGAACGGTTCAACAGCTTCAAAGCGGATTACATCAGTAACAACCGCAGCGAAATTAATATGGTTAAAGAATGGAAATCACTAAGAAAAACAGAAGATGATGAACTGTTAAGGAATAAGAAAGAACAGGAAGAACAACCACCCACCCCCGCAGCAGATCAGATTATTCCTGATGATGTGTTAAAGCTATCCGATGATGAATTAAAAAAGGCATTGAAATTGTAATGGCTAACCGAGCTGAAATGCTGATAGAAGCCAACAGAAGAGGGCTTCTAACCGGACAGAAAAAAACCCAGTTTGATGAGGCAGTAAAAAGAGGTCTTATCACTTTACCCGCCGAACAGGCCACCGATGAACAGTTATCACAAGTCGGTGTTGCTCAGCCTTTATCCCCTTTCCAGCAAGCACAACTGCAATCCACTGTTGTTTATCCGGCAGAAGAAACCAGCCTTGGTGCTTTTGTAGAAGGTGCCCAGAGATCCGCTGAACGATATGGAACGGGTATTTTACAGAGAGATATTGAAGTTGCTGATTTCTTTGGATTAGATAGAGGTCCTGTACAGGCCACGGCTGAATTTTTAGGTTATGACATTCCAGATAATTTAAGAGAACAACTATCCGTAAGTGAACAAATTCAGCAACAGAAAATAAAACAGACCGAAGAAGACAAGCCAGTAGCGACCACTTTAGGGAGTATAGGGGGAACCATTGCCACCGTTCCATCACCGGCAGGCAAATTGCAAGCCATAGGAACCGGTGCTTTTTATGGTCTGGGACAACCCGCAGAAACAGGAAAGGAAATAGCTTTAAATGTGGTACAGGAAGGCGCTTTAGGTGGTCTTGGTGCTTGGGCAGCTCCTTATCTTCAAAAAGGATTTAACAAGTCACAGGCGATGTTCTCAGGGCTTGTTAAAAAAGTCACCGGAGCCGACCCACGTCCGGGCATGTTCACGCCGGAAGGCAGTTTAAGTGAGAGCGGTCAATCCGCTTTACGAGAAATGGGTATTTCAGAGGAAGAATTCGCCCGGCTTTATCAAACGCTGGATCAGAACCTTGAACCTATCCCCGCCGCCCGACAACAGAGAGCCAGAGAGGCTGGCTTTGAACTGACACCAGGGCAAGCTGAAAGGGACTTTGCCAAACAGGAAGCAGAAGACACTCTTAGAGCCAATATAACGAGAGAAGGAACAAGAGCCAGGAGACTTGAAGAGGAGCAGCAGGAAGGAATAAGGACCGCTAAAGATCAGTTTACAGGTCAATTTGAAGGGCAGGCAGACAGACAGCTGGCTGGTGGGGATATACAGAGTGCTGTACAGGATATAAGAACCACCGGAAAAGAAAATATAAGCAGACTCTACAAAGAAGCCAAAGAAACCGAAGGAATAGAAGTTCCTCTTGATAATGACTCATTACTTGGTTTTATTGATGAAACTCTATTTGAAAGACCTGTAGAAGATGCGGTTATTAAATCGCTTGAAAAGAAATTGGCAAAATTTGGTCTTATAGGCGGAGATCCTGAACAGTCAGGAAGATTTTATCAGGTAGTGGACGATGATGGTTCAGTTATAAAATTCGTGGGCGAGCAAACACCCCTTACTCTATCCAATGCAGAAGACTTCAGAAAATCTCTAAATCAGGTTTATCAATCAGACAAAAGTGGTTCTGTAGGTCAGATTATCAAAGCCCTGGACAATCAAGTTGATCAGGTTATAGATCAATTACCAGAGGGCGCAGCCCGAACAGCCGCTTTCAAGAAGGCCCGAGCCGCCGCCAGAGAGCAGAAAGAAATATTTGAAGCCAAAGACATCATTCAGGGATTAACCAGCTACAAGAAAGGCACCCGAACCGATACTATCTCACCGGACAGAGTGGTGGATTCCATCATAAAAAATAAAGATTCACTGACCAATATACAGAAAGTAAAAAAAATATTGATGGATAACCCCACCAATAAATCCGTGGACGCCTGGAAGTCTATCCAAGCTCAGACAGCCGCCGATGTGTTTTCAAAATCCATCAATCCTAATGGTGAAATATCTGGCAATTTGCTAAACAGTGCCGTGAAGAAGTTTGGCAATGGCTCTATGGAGCAGGGAGAGAAACGCCTGAAAGAGATATTCGGTGATAAATACGGTGAATTCGACAACCTCAGAAAAGCCATAGGCGATGCCACCATACCCCTGAAAGGCACCCAAAACCCAAGCGGCACCGCGCATAAGATATTTAACATGCTTACCCGATTTGGAACGCTTGGCATTTATGGCGCTGATGCGGTTCTTCCTCTGGTTAACAAAGCTAAAGATTCTTTGAAGTCAGGAAGGGTGCTAAAAAACATAGAGAACTATACGCCGAACCAGGTGAAGCAAGCGGTCAAAGCGAATGATGAGCTGGTGGATTCATTTGTCAGACTGGGATTATCCGGGACACTCAGAGAAATAGAATAATATTTATGGGCTGGTTAAGGCACCAGCCACCATCAAAGCCCCCATCCCTACCACATACCAGACAAGATAAGCCGGATTCAGAAAGTAAAGAAAACCCATTAATACTAAAACTCTCATAATACAAAACCCCCGTACAACATAACCCCATAATACCACAGCCACCCAAAAACAGAACCACCTAAAATAGCGCCACAAAAGAGCCACAACAGAACTACATTTAGACTGCTTAAATCAAATCAATAGGCAGTCTGATGGCTACTTCAGGAAGCACCCGCACCACGCTCATAAGCCCTTTCCAGTACTTCGCCGACCCCACCCGAGCCAGACCCATATTCAACGGGTTTATTTTCATAGGCCGAGTCAATGGCGACCCCACCAACACAGCCGACCAGATACCCGTTCAGGTCATCTGTGAATGTGGCGGCAGTCCGGTCAATGTCACCCAGCCCATCCGAACCGGCCCCGGTGGATTGCCCATCTATAACGGCAGCCCTGCCCAGATCGTGGTGTGCCGGTCTAACTACAGCATTACCCTGCAGGACAATAACCGGGTTCAGGTGTATCACTCGCCGAATGTGCAGAGTGGGTTTGTTAATCAGCCGATTACCCATACCACGCTGGCGGCGGCGATGGCGGATGATAACAGTAGTCGTCAGATTATAAGGTTGCTGGAGCGGGGGGGTGCTGAGTTTCGGCGGGCGGCGAATCAGGCTGCGTATGATTCTTTTCCCGAACTTGGAAGATTTAATGACGGAGCTATAAATTGGGTTATTGATACTTCTAATCCAGTATCACCTGAAAACATGGGCGCTTCTGGAAACGGTGTAGCCGATGACTCAGACGCTTTAGAGCAGTGTTTCAGGGTTTGCATTTTTAACGGGGCACGTTTCTCTTCACGTCAGTCATCAAACTACAGAGTCAACAGAGGTATTGAGATAACCAGCCTGCCAGCCATCGTTCATTTAGATTTTTCTGGATGCACTATCAGTGTTGGTAGTTTTATTTCAGGAGCTCGAACTTCACCGCTGTTTTTCACGGGTAGTGTTGGCAGCACTAATATATCCATACAAAATTTAAACTTAGCAGCGACAGACTTTGGCAGGCATCCTAACGATTCTGGGGACAGAACAATAATAGGAATCTTAGCTTTCAACTGCAAAAGAGTAGATATAGATAATGTGAACATGCTGAATTTTTTCGGCTCTGGAATAAGGTTTTCCAACGTACAGGGAGGCAGTATAGATGGTTGTGATTTAATAAACTGCTCAGGACAGAACACCACACCCGGCGTAAATTTCGATAATTACGGCGATGGAATATACATAACAAACGCATCAAAAAATATAAATGTTAATGCTTGCAATATAGTCACATCCAACGATGGCAGGGGAGGGGTAGTTTTAGAGTTCAACACTGATAACATCAGCGTTACAAATACCAATATATCAGGCTACGACAGAAATATTCATACAGAATCTGGATGTGATTATATAACCCTGAGTAACTTGACTCTTTCAAATTACAACCACGGTATTATCCTATCCGGAACAGACAATCATAAGCTGTCTAATATATATTTTCTCGGAGGAGCAAGTAACTCTAACGCAATCATAAGTAATGAGGCTGACATACGATTGTTTAGCGGGCCTGAGAATGTGGTACTGGATAATATAACAGTGGTGGGTGAAGCTACTAAACCGACGAGACCATGGATCTCTTCATCAGGAGGTACTGGGAATATTTCAGTTAGTAATGCTACAGTTTCAAATTGCATGACAGGAGCAAGAATAGCGGGAGGTGATGGGTACACTTTTACAAACTCTACTTTTTCTAATGTAGGCGATGGCAATATAGATACTCTGAATCGCGACCTCATTTTTAGTAATTGTAAGATGATAGATTCAAAGTTCATTATTAACAACTTGTCTACATTAGTTAGAGATTGTCAGTTTTCTGGTGACAGCTCGCTTCGCCTAATAAGTCGTCGCGGTAGTAAAGTTTTGGATTGTCTATTTATGGATATAACAGGAACCAACGGATGTGTAGGTAATTTCTGGAACTCTAGCAGGCAGAGTTTAGAGATATCAGGGAATACCTACATATTATCTGATAATACTGTGTTTACCTCTAGGATAGTTGATCTCGCTTCATCGAGTGGAAATCACCAATGGCACTCATCATCTCCTAATGTTTTGATAGATTCCACATCAGGGAGCCAGGTAATCACGGTAACAGAGAGAGCTTTCTCACCATGATTAACGATGATATGAAAGCCTGATACAAAATCAGGTCTTTCATTAATCCGACTGCTCAACGACCATTCCATCCAGAGATTCGATCAGCCGGTGTTCTGCTTCAGAGTGGGCACGCTGGCTGAACTCTATTTCAATCTCAATACTCTTTGCTTTGTCCATGGCCGGATTCACCCGAAACGTGCAGAACGTGCCATCATGGGCAAAACAATCTGTTTTTTCGGTTTCTTCCACACCCACCAGGCGGGCACCGCATTTAACCCGCGCCGATCGGATGCCGATGCTGTTCACCTGAGCCAGTGAATAGGTCGGCACAGAGATTACCCGACCGTCCTCAATTTCCACATCAAACATCTTGGGACGGTACAAACCATCGTCACCCAGCACCATGTGATGTTCTAAGTGTTCGCGCCTTGCTTGTGGCATTGCCTGCTGACCATCGCAGAGCGCCTTGACGATACCGCGCACGAACGCCGACAGGCTGACCCCTTTCTTACCCAGCATCAGGCGGTCTCAGGAATAGCAGGTTTAGCAGATTTAGCAGCAGGCGGTAAAGAAGGCACATCAGGGGCGGGCTTATCCATGGCATTGTTTCTGAAACGTTCCATGATCAAATTAAACCCCTCAGGCAGTGGGCACTGACCCACGTTTAATTCAATATGCTGTTTCGCCCGTGTATCCGTTTTGCGGGTATTTTCTTTTGAGTAACTGGCCTTTGCTTTCAGCGATACCGAGAACGGCCCCCAGCCCACTTGCCCCTCCAGTTCTCCACCGGCTTCAATGTTTTCTTTGAATTCAGCAGAACTGGAAATCTCAACATCCAGAGAAATTTTTCCATCAATGATCTGCATATTAGGCACAGGGATGACCGTAATCAGGGGCATAGTAATCGTTTCTATTTCTTCAGTGCCGTCTGATCGTTTGACCGAGTGCCGAAAGTCCACGCTGGTGGCGTGCTTGACCCCGTCTTGCTCCGAGAATCCGACCGACAAAACGAAACGGGCCATCGCATTAGAGGCTTTTTCCTGTGCCTCAATCATTGCGCTCAGAGGGCTTCCTATAACCTCAGAGTAGGGAATGGCAGTAAACACCTGCCCGATAAATTTGGGATCTATGTCAGACACAATAAACACCGTACGGTTTGTTGTTAGACAGAGAATAGACAGCTATAAAAGAAGGACTTGAAAAAAATGCCTATGCCCCGCCTGAGAGTGCGGGGCTTTTTTTTACTACACTGTTGTTGATCGTGATGAGCCATGGACGGCGCTAAAACCGATCTATCTCCAGCTCCCTGGCCAACAAAATATCCTCAATGTTTCTACGGGTTTGTGTTTCCTGCCGTTCCGCCTCACTCACTGTGATTATTGTAACGCGATTGTTTTTTTTAATGCTGTAGGGCTTAGGTTTGGCCGCTTTTTTCTTCGCTGGCTTAGCCGATCCATCAGCTTTGCTTGCATGATACTGTTCCCGTTTCTTAGCCCGTATCGCTTCAGCGTGCCGGGCATGATAGGCCCGATTGTCTTTCTGTTTGCCGGTCAGTTCATTCATGGTTTCATCCTCACTGTAGAGAAAAGGGGGCGCTTAATGCGCCATCCTCTGAGCTTCTTTCTGCACCCTGGCCATGGCACCGTCAAACCGGTCCTGTGTTAATTCGCCCAGTGTTCGGATATTCCCCGCAATAGTACAGAACTGGGCTTCATCCAAGTGAGCCATTTGTAAAGCCCCATGAAGCCGCTTAAATTGCTGAGGTGTGATAACAGGCTGGCGTGGTGCTTCGAATCTGTCAGGCGTTTCTATGGCTCTCTGATTCACGACCACCTGACCCGATTGCTTATTTCCGTATCGTCCGTTTCGTTTTGATTCATAGTAATCATGAGCTCCAACCATCATACGTTGCTGCTCTGCCAGCTCTGCTTCTTTACGGGCCTTCACATCGTCAGCCACACCCTTGAAATACTGCTGCTTGGCATTCTGGGGTTGTTGCTGTTGTTGTTGTTGTTGCTGCTGTTGTTGCACCTGCTGATTGCGGCGGTTCGCCAGATATTCTTCACGGTTATGGCCAGCAGCCTGGCTCTGATTTTGATTCTTTTCCTCTTCAGGCAAAGCCCATTCTGGCAAGCGTGGCGGATTCCAGGAGAAGTGAATATCTTGACCTCCATTTCTCGGCCTTACTTTCGCTCGGTTCTTACCATTACCCTGTACCGGAATATCAGCAAACGTGGCTTCCAGGCTATACAGATAGCGACCAATGCCCCACTGAACAGCCGCACGTTTCATAGAGGCGGATATACCTGCTTTGACTGATTCATATTTCTGCTTTTTATCATCAGTCATGGTGATATTGTCTGCACCATCCCATTTGGTCACCCACTCGTTACGATCTGAACAATACACAGATATTCCACACATCCATCCACCATGAACCTGCTTTTCTTCAGACTTCCAACCCAGCGGGCCAAACACTTCATCCAGACGATTCTGAACACCGCGATTTGTCACATACGGAATAACCATGGCCCATGGTTTACCGTTCTTTTCACCGGAACGCTGAACACGCCATTCAATATCATTAGCTGGAAAAGGTTGAGTCAATTCTTTGAATAATTCGATTTTGGAAGACATAGCGGAAACCTGAAATTGAAAAGTGTAGTACTGACAAAGCGGGCATAAAGCCCGCTTCTTAGAGTGTGTTACTGGCAATACATGGAGAGATCGTTACCCATGTATTACTCAGAGCTGGCGACTTCTTCCGCTTTTTTCATCTCTGGCGGTAGCTCTTCGGTCTGACCGGTAAACCAGAGCATGAAAGAATTGTCTTCATTGTAATCAGCAGAATTAGAGGCGGACTGAGAAACGCATACAATCTTGATCATTTCAGCAGCTCCAGAAGTGCTTCAAGCTCAGAGCGAAGCGCGGCAATTTCAACTTTGCGAGCATCAACAGCAGGGGCGCTAATCAGACCAGTGCAGGCGGTTAAACCAGACACTTTGGTGGCGTTCATCTGCAGCAGGAAACCAGCATCACGGAAACTTTGCAGGTCTGAAATAGTGGTGGATGGGGTGATTGTCAGTTCCATTTAGGAATACTTCCATATTGAGCCTGATACGGTTTTGTGCCAGTATCGGGCTGTATGTGGTTGCCTTCCTCTCCTCGCCCTTCGACAAGTTCGGGGAGGAAGGCGGTTCTACAAGCTGAAGCAGTAATCCCCGCCTCAACTTGTGGGAACAATAATATATTTATGTTCCCACAAAGTAAACCTTTTTTTGTTCCTACATTTTCTCTATACTAATCACCATAGATATGGATATAGGTGAGCTATGACTACTCAGAAGAAAGCAAAGCTGGGCAGAAAACCAAGCCCGGAAAAGAACCTTGATGTAAGCATTAAAGTCAGATTGAAATCTGATGAACGTGAACAGTGGAAGGAAATGGCAGAGAATGGGGGATATAAGAATTTATCCGAGTGGATCAGGTCACTGGTAGCCGCAGCCTGACCATCATCCACCAGACACAAAAAAACCCCCGTCGGGACTGTAACCGGCGGGGGTTTTTTCACTTAACTTCGCATGAATTTACACAATCGCAATCAGTACACCTACCAGAGAACCATAGAGAACCATACCAAATGCCTGAGAATTATAGACCAGGCAAAAAAAGCAGCCCGTAGGCCGCCTTGTATTTAGTCCATATCCAAATCCAAATCATCCAGTGTTTTTTTCTTCACTCGCCTGGGTTCTTCCTGTTCAACCTCATCAGGCTTTACGGGATCACCGACCGGCTTTTTACGACTGGTGCCTGATATAAGCTCCAGCTTGGAAATCAGCACAGCAGCCTTTTGTTGATCGGTCATTGCATCCAGTTCGCCATTGGCTTCCATGGATAACATCGAATCCACCACACCGCCGCCCAGCTCCTGCACCATAAATCCGAAGATGGAAAAGGAGCGAAGCAGGTCGATGACCTTCTGTCGTTTTTTCCTATCCACGTCTTCCAGGTAATCAAACATGCGCTCTGTTACGTCACCGGCAGAGGCTTTGATAATAAGACGTTTGTCGATAGCCTTAAGACTCATTCAATGATCCCCTTACCGATCAGGAACTTAAGGATGCCGAAGCAGACTGAAAACTCATTCCCTTTTAACGTTTTACCGCCGTATTGTTTCCCCAGTGATTCCGCCATAATTTCAGAACCGCCGCCCGCATACAGAGTGGCATTTAAACTACCGGAGTCTGATACCATTCTCAGCATTGCAGGAAAGATTTGATTTTCGACCGGCTTTTTAGCTTTGATAATTTCCTCTGAAATATCTTCACCATTAAACGACTTGTTTCTTATAGCGGTATCCAGATCCTTTTTTTCAATCACTTGACGATCAAACTTTTTCTTCAGGATCTCAGATAGATTTTCTTGCACCTGGAACATACCGCAACGAACGGAGGTGAAATCCTGAATCACCCCTTTGCCATTAATCACCACAATGTCAGTAGTGGTGCCGCCAATATCCACACTCATGATTTTATAATCAGAATAATTATCAAGTTTGGGTTCCCCTTGATTATCCAGCAGCTTATCAAACCAGGCCGGGATACTTTCAGCCATGACTTTCACATTAACAATATTGGCGAGCTGGTGGCCTGCCATATTTTTAATGTCGGTCCGCATCAGGTTTTCTTTTTTACGATCAATCAGCGCCCTGTTTTTGATGCCGTCATCGTCGGTCTTGTAATAGTCCTCAACCGGAAGAGTGACATAGATGGTGACATCCTCACCACCAAACCCGCTTTGTCTTAACGCTTCATGGACCAGAACCAGATCAAGGTCAGAAGTCTGAAAATCCTGAATGTCGGTAGTCATAGCGCCATCCAGTTCACCATCCACCGTGTACTCCAAAAACCCATCCAGTTTGTACGCGCCACAGTGGTAGCCCTCAGAATTGAACTTACACTTCTGAACTACCCGAGAGGGAATGACCGCTTTGTTAATTTTGCCTTCAAACAACCAGGCATTCTTGGTCTGATTACTGCCGTCATCAAGAACAACGTGTTTCATAATTGCAATCCTTATGCGTTTAACGTGTAGTGAAAGTGTAGAAGCTGCACTTTATATTATAAATAACGGCAAGACAAGACCACACAACAAGCGTGCTAAGTTCTCGCGCTTTCTGCAACTTTCTTGAAGCATTCATCAAATAACCATCAAGAAACCAGCCCAGACCCGCAGGGGAGTCCACAGAAGCCACACAGCTACCAGCAAATAAACCCCCTCTATATTGCTAGTCTTATCGTGGTTTCTGCAAATAGGGCTTTTCCATGGCTACCAAAAAAGACTATTCCAACTGGCTCACCATCGCGCTACCGCTGATAGTGATGGTCATCGTCGCCATGATCGGTTTTTCAGTCACGGGCCTGAGAGACCGAATAACCGACAACGAGGATGATATACAGCGATGTATGAAAATCCGGGATTATCAGACAGACCAGCAGGCGATGAACAACCGCATCAATGTAATGGAGGGCCGTCTGTATGACCTCCAACGCTGATGCAACAGAACTGCCTGCCGGGCTTTTGGACATGATCGAACAGGACGAGGGATACAGAGACACTGTCTACATGGACTCGGAGGGATATCAAACCATTGGGCTGGGGTTTTGCCTGGACAGAATGCCGATGCCGAGAGAAGTGGCGGATTTCTGGTGCAATCTGATTCTGACTCAGCGGCATAAACAGATATTGATCGCTACTCATTTCGGCACTGTATTCAAGAATTTGAACCAGCCCAGGCAGTGCGCCATTCTCAATATGAGTTATCAGATCGGCATCAGCGGACTGTTTAAATTTAAAAAAATGTGGGATGCACTGGCAGTGGGCGACTACAAAACAGCGAGCCTGGAGGCGATGGACAGCGTGTGGGCAACACAGACAAAAAACAGGGCGCGGAGAATAGCGGAGGTGCTTAGAACGGGCACCATGCGACCGTATCAATAAGATCGGGGCGGCAGCGAACTGGAAAGACCCGCCCCGATCTGCTGCTGGTGGTCAACATGAGGAGTCTCCAACCACCGGCAGCTAATAAATTCTAGACCATAGCCCGACATAATCCCGAAATCGGCCTACAGCCCAGTAAAATCAATGAGTGACATTTATGTCACCATGAAACCCAGACCCACTGAATAACCCAGATCCCCACAGGCCACTGATATCAGGCAGGTAATGACAAAACACCGCTACAGCCCTTTAAACTCAATGAGTGACATATATGGCACACAGAACTATATACAGACAAACACTACTGTCCTGGCTGTTTTTTTAAAATGTTCAGAAGCGGTGCTTTTTCTCGAGATCGGCAACCAGCTCTCAAGCAAAAGCTCGGTTAATCAGCCTAACGGCTATCAGTGCGACTCTAAACAATCTACACACACGCAACAGAAACTCGCTGAGAGGTAGAGAATAAAAGACTTGTGTCGTGCAGTTCTAAAACGTTGGTTTTATAGGGGTTTCAGGCATTTAACAGGCTTGTTACGGGGGCGTAGGATGACCGCTTGGTCTTTGCTACAGACGCAAGAAAACCAGCCCCTGATAGAACGTTGGTTTCTTGACCCTGTAGAATTGAGGAAAGTATTGAGATACTATGGAGGGGTTTTCAAGGGCATTCGGTGCGCCAACACCATATTGAATGCCCCATCAAATCGTCAATCAGTCTTCTGCAAAAAAGACCCTGATTGACTAAAGAACCAGATGAACTTCTGGGGACATTATCACCCATATAGCAGGGTGACACAAGCCCCGAAAGTTATCTGGTCAGGTAGATCAGATGAACTGTAAAACCATATACCGAGTCAACCAGGAACAGCACAGCACAGGCGATGCAATCACTTTGCATCCTGAGTCCCTGAGCAACGTCCAGCTGTCCCATCAATCCCACCGATTTCATATTTTTCTGGTTAACCAGGCTGATAAATTCCGTATTTATCGTGACCACATGGCCAACGTATTTGGCGTGTCTGTTCGTACTATTCAGCGCTGGGTTAATGAGCTGAAAGAAGCCGGGCTGATGGTGTACCACCGCAGAAAAATGACTATGAGCGCTGCTGATGGCTTCTATATGGTGTTTGAATTACGGCCGGAACGGATGAACACCATTCGTGAAAAACTGAAGAAAACCGCCAAGAAAGCCAAAAAACTAGCCCGTAAACTCATGGGCCAGCAAGAAGCGCTGGACGATCCGAAGGCGCTATTTGATGAATGTATCGAGAGACTGAGCCAGAGCCATCAGCTATCTAACAGTGATATCAATTATCTGGAGATGGTATTCAACGACTGGTACGCCACGCTGACAGCCCAGCCACGCCCGCAAGATGCCTATAAATGGATGGAACGCGCTCACCAAATCCACATGACCGAACAACGCAACACTATGAAGCTGGTACAAGCCAAAGATGAAAAATCTAACGCCCTGGTTGCACAGATACGCCATGAGGCTACTGTCATAAGAAGCCAGCACGACCCACGAGCATGGGATGGTGACTTTGCTCAGGCAGAAACAGCCGAGGCCAAGAATGCTAATGTTGATCTGGTCATTGATGATAATGAATACGGATTTACGGGCGGAAAGCCTGACTACTACGGAAACACTTTTGATGCCTAAGAAAACCGACGCTGAAAAAGAGTACAAACTCACCCCCGAACAGAAACAGAGCCGGATACTCAGACAACGTCTGTTCACTATGCTGGCAGAAAACTGGCCCGCCCTGTTCAGTGAAATCAAACCCCTGGCCATCGGTATTTATGAAACGCTGCTTCAGGATCTGGAAGACCGACACCAGCCAACAGAATGGCTGAAACCAGCTATCACTCAGTGGTGCAAAAACAAGAAATACATTTCCAAAATATCAAAAGGCGGCCCCCGCTATGATCTGAACGGAGAACAGGGAGAAATCAGCGAACATCAGCGCACCTGTTCAAAAAAATACTTCAGCTACAAAAAAAAGAAAAATGGGGTGAAAGAGCGACACGGAGAACAGAATGAGCATAAAAGATGATTTTGGACTAATTGAAAAATACAGTGAAATGCAAAAAGTCGGATCAGTCACAGTCACTATTTTACATGACCAGGCTCTTGAAATAGTTGTCGCTGATCTAATTGCAAAATACAAATCCTGCAAAAAACGCAATGACGAATATGCGGATAGTTTCAAAAAGGTTCTTCAGTTCTATTTGGAGGACGATGAAATGGAAGAGATGGAAGCGATATAACCCCTGCTTGTGAGGCAGCGTAGCGGTCCTTACGAACGATTTGTTATACGGCGATAAACACAGGACTAAAAGTATGGATACAAACGAATTAAGAAAAGCAGCAACAGCGGTCTATCTGGCAACAGATAAAAGTGTGGCTGATGACCTGTCAGCAAAGCTTGCTTATGCCGCAGAAACTATTGATGAGCTAAGAAGTCGAATCAAATTGATTTTAGTTAAAAAGACTGCGGAAGAGTTGGAGGAAATTGAAAAAAATTATCCATGCTGCAACAGCGACAAATTTATGGATGTTTTTGTTCCGGTGGATGAATTGAATAGCAATGAGTATGACAATCTGAAAGAACTCATTGGCATAGATAAAGCTAGAGAACTGAACTTGAATAGCATCGTACTGTTTTATATGGATTAGGCGTATAACCCATAGCTCACCGAGCGCCGCAGGCGTCCGGTGCAGCGCGTTGTTATACGGCGATATACAGAGGAATAGAGGAATGGATGAACAGAGCATGATTATCACTAAATGCCTCAAATGTGATAAAGCAATTAAAACGGCAGCGATGAAAAGCATCGGCGATATCTACATCTGCGGACATTGCGGCTGTAATCATATCGTTTTTTATGATGAAGCCGAGGAATGCTGGTATCCGAAAACAACTAAGCGGGATCAAGCCGTATAACACCTACTTATACGAACTCGGTTCGTATAAGTAACGCCTATCCTCTATATACAATCATACCCCAGGCTACGAAGACGCCACCAATGAGCTACGTCACAGGCCAGTTCATCAGACTGATACATCAGACAAAAAACCGCCGATATTCAATTTACGAATTCAGGACAGAGCGAACCACCAGCCGAGGCCGCCAGACGATAAAGGCGATCTATCAGGGCTGGGATTCCCCTGAAATCAATGAGAGCTGGTACACACTAAAGGGCCAGTGGAGCCAGAACCGCAGATTCGGCACAGAATTCTATATCAGCAAAATAGAGCTGACCCGGAGTTTCAGAGAACGAAACCACGCCCACATCAATCAGATTTTGAAAACGATAGGAAAACAGGAAGATTGGCCTACTGTGGTCTAATATGATCCGTTCAAACTAACAATAAGCAAAAGGTTAGAAATGAAAATCAAGCTGGCTGAAGCCCTTCTGAGACGGAAAGAACTGCAGCAGAAAGTCGATGTATTGCAGCACATCAAAGACACAGCATTTTTTGAAGTGCGCGCAAAGCGGGTAAACGTCACAGAGAGTCTGGATGATATTGTTGCCCATGTACCGAAGCTGAACGCCTCACAAGTCACCCGAGAATACGACTGGCATGCGAGACAATTACGCCTGATAGATTCTGCTATACAGCAATCCAACTGGACCTGTGAGTTAGATGTGGCTGATCTGTCCATGGGTGACTACCAGGATCCTGATAAACCGATGTTAGAACAATCCTGATAACGCCGGTCAGCTCTGTAAGGTGTCCTGGAGCGTTGGGGAAAGGCCGCTATGAGCCTCAATCATTAGGTACTGGCCAGTACCGTAGCAACTGAACGTAGGCAGTAACCTACACCGGACTTATAATCCGTAGTCTTGTGGAGACTATCAAAGAATCAGGCCAGTCTGTGAAACAACTGGGTAAGCCCGACTGATCGAACATAGAAAGGCGTACATACGATTATCCCAATAGATGAACAGCGGAACCCTGATTAACCAAATATCGACTAACCAAGCCCCAGATCAGGGCATCTTACAGAGCTGACCGAAGAGAGAGCCTAAAGGCTCTTTTTTTTACTCTCAATATAAAAAAATAATTACAATCGTAATCATATGTTAATATTAGTCATTCAATTTGTTAGATTCACGATTGCACTGAGCTGGTGACAAATAATGGAAAAATGGAGACAACAGATAGAGATTGCCCGTGATCTCTGGATTGATCATATTAATCAGGTGATTGAGAAGCGCGGAAAAAACAAAACTCAGGAAGATATTATCGAATGGATAAATAGTACATATGATTATGCGTTTAGTGCTAAAGCAGGTGAATCAGGGGGTATTCGTTGCACTGTCGAAATCATGGGAGGCGTTTCACCAAAACTAGTAACGCAGGATGCACTGAACAGATGCAGTATCACGAAAGCAGCTTTTGATGAGTATAAAAATCAGCATCAATGGGCTATGGATTATATTAATGACTGCGAAATGGCTGGTCTAGCTGAGGACATCGAAGACCAGAGGAGGGAGCAGGCTTATATAAATAAACACTTCAGGGATATCGGAGGATAGCCAGAGTGACACTGACGGAATACATAAAAACTCACTACAGGGACCACCCTGCTGATTTTGCTAAGGACCAGGGCGTTGACCGGCAAACAGTCAACCGCTGGAAAAAACAGGGCTATCTTGTGGTTGATGGCTGGCTATTAAGCCGCCGCCGCCCCATCAACACCCGCCAGACATCCAGCGACGTAACGGAGGTTCTGTAATGACCCGCGAAGAATTTTTAAAACGCCCTCAGTTCATCGAACTGGTGCTGAGCGTGGGCGAACTGATCGACAGTGCTGATAAGAGCCTGGACGTAGGCGACAGTGACAGGGCTGAATCATTGTTAACGCAGGCGGATACCAGGATACATTCATTCATGTTCACTGATTTCCAAAACTACAGTTTTCTAAGCACCGACCAGTACCTGTGCGGCGTCATGGTCAATCTGACCCAAGAGCTCACCGCGACCCTGGCGGATCTGTAACCATGGCCACCATCTCTCAATACATACAGCGCCAATCCTGCAACACCGACAAACTGATGTTTGACAGCAAACAGGCGCAGGTATGGCAGATTGTAGAGCACGAAAAACCCCACTACATAGGATCCTATGAGGTCGTTAGGCTGGTGGACGTGCTAGAAGGCGAAGAAGGGGAAGGCGTTTTTTCATCTATGGAATACGCATTACAGAAAGCCGGTCGAATCGTTGACCAATATCAGGCAGTAAAACAATGACACCAGAAGAAGAAAAACAGATTGTAGAACAAATGGCCGAACTCGGAACAACCTTATTCAAATTCACGAGCAATGGTTTTAAGTGTGTGGCAATCAACATGTACAACCACATTCTGACCATGAACATGGCTCCAGTGATGATTAATCACTACGGGAGAGTGTCGGTAGAGCTGCAAATCATGCCGGGGGTTATGAACCGGGTAACATTGCACCCCCACGGCAACCCGGACGACAGCACTATGTGGTTTGACTGCGACACGGTAGAACAAGCCACCGGCCTGCAGGATTTTATAACCCAGTACAATGATCACTGGTCGCCCGATCCGTCGGAGTCCGACAACCAATAACCCAAGCGCCGGTATCACTACCGGCCTTTTTTTATGAGGTAAAACCATGGCCGTCATTGAATACAAGGAAGGATCGCATAAAGCAAGATTTATAGGTTTTAGAGTCGATACCACTGTGGGTGGTGAACGCTGGCAGGAATATTTTTCTATTAATGAATACGAATATGGAGATGCAAAAAAACGGGCACAGGCGCTGAATGATCAATGGAGAGCCCTGGCGGAAGAACACAACCTGATTCACCGCCTCAATGACATGTGGCTAACTAACCAGATTTGCATAGGGCTAACTGCAGGCATAGAAAGACGAGCAAGAATCCTTAAAAGTGGAGCCAGTAGCACCAGCTATTCCCCGGTGTTTTCAGTATCTGTCGGGAACAGAAGAAGTCCAAAAAGATTCAGTATAATAAAAATGGGCTATCAGCACAGCTACCGCTCAGCCGTCCGGTTATTTTGTGAGTTTCACGGCTACAGTCACCACATAGAAAAAAAGCTCTTCAAACGACAGCCAGAGCCTGAGATATTCACGGGCTACCTGTTCAAGAAGAAGCTTGAAAAATACAGAGATATTTATATCGGTGAGATCGAGGAGAAGTTACGGACTGCTGGCTGCTCCCTCTAATAAAAGGCATTCGCCCTCTATATCATCCTGGCAGAATCTATCCATCAGTATTTTTTTACGTTCCTCATAGTCCACCCCGGAACCTATCAGTTCATGGTTGTCACCGCGTATGACATCCAGTCGGCTGACCTGTTCCGGGGTGATGAAGTCGGCCAGCCCGAGATCATCGGGAATCTGATTCTGTTTCTTATAGTCACTCACTGAACAACCCAGCAGCACCAGATCACAGAGCCGGTGCTCATTCATGTAATGATAATCCTGTGTTTCCTTACCCAGGGTGGCCCGATGATCCTGCAGACCGGCACACATTTCCTGAGAGGCAATCCGGCAATGTTTCCGGACAGGCAGGCAATGACGCATGGCGGTAAATGATTCCGCAATAGACATTTTTACCTGATCAAACTTTTTTCCTTTGTAGTAAGTAGATAGAAATATGAACCCCTCTTCAGACATTCTGTAGCAGGTTTCTTTTCTTCCCCATACTTTATATTTTGCCATCCAAAAGTGGATAGCAAAATTAACATTTTTAGACAATATTGAACGTATGTCTCTTAATACGTGGTAATGGTTTTTATCGAAACATTCCGCCACTTCATAACTGCATATATAAATCCTGCCAGTATGGTCAGAAACATGCACGACGGGAAAAAGTGAGCCGTTCATAAAAAACACCATTTTCATAACGTGTATATAAAATAGCGTTTCCTATACACGTTCCCAGGACATGTATAGAAATCGGGTTTTTGTAGTTACATCGGAGTAAAACAAAAATAAATTATATTATGTATATACAAAACAAAATCTATCCGTTATAGTAGCACCATGTTCAGCAAACACGTTGAACACCGACCGGGCGGGACCCGGAAAAGAGAACCACCATGAACACATCAAAAATCTTCACTAAAGCCCACGCCATCGCTCGAAAAACAGTGTCTATTGTTGGCGATTACGTGATTGCTTTTCGTTTCGCACTAAAGAGAGTTTATATGGAAGCAAAACTGATTAAATCCGGTCTGAATGTTTGGGAAAACTACGGTAAAAAGAGAATTTACATTAGTGATTTTGACGACATGATGAAGGCATTCCCTTCCCTGAGCGTTTCATTTTACAAAACCGGTAATATCTCTAGTGCCTACTATGCTGGGGAAAAGATCAGCAACGGCAAAGCAAACAAACTGATTCCAGCCGGTAAAATGTTTTACGATTGCCTCGAAGAGAAATGGGTAGGCGCAACTCAAACCGCTTCTGATATTTTTGGTATTTAATATGCAAGAACAACAATTCGCTATTTTTATGCAATACGTAACACCGGCGAAAAATTATTATGATCGAGGGTATCAGCGAGGTCTCAGGCGTTTTTATCACGGCGAGAAATTCGGTACACAGTCGGAACATGAAGAATGGATGAACCTGTCCGGGAATAGAAAGAACATGGGTAAGGGATATCAGGACGGTTTTTCCGGTCTACCTCCCGCCGGTTATCACGGCAACATTGGCAACCAGAACGCCCGTAAAGAACAGACTGCTGATAGCACGTTGGTCATCAGGCTGAATAGTCGGGTAAAGGCGGGCTACGTGAAACAGGCACAAAAGGAGGGTTTAAAACTCAGTGAGTGGGTGTTAAAAAAGCTCTCTGTTTCTGATCAGCAACAGTAAGAAGAAAGCCCCAGAGATGGGGCTTTTTTGTCGATTCATCCGGTAAACCTTCCTACCGGCAGTAATTGACAATCATTAAATCACTCAGAATCCCACCGCATACCATACGCGGTATTACCGTCTTCCAGGTAACAAACAGAATGGAACCCATATCGCTGAAGAGACTTTTTTACCAGCGGATTCCAGATTTCCCATACGGCAATAGTCTGGTACTGGTTCTTTGCATCAACTATAAATTGCCTGAATAGTCCCTGACCCTGTTTAACTGAAGAGATAGCCAGAAAATCAACTCTGTCACCATCGACCTTAACCAGCCCGCTCATTCCGTTTTTAGACACAAACCTTTTGTATTCACTGCCTAATGCTTCTCCTATAGGATCACGGCTAATAGCTCCAAGAAGATCAGTCATCTTTTTTATTTTCCTGAAACGGTAAAGTTATGTTTACCCATTGGCCAAAGAGATTCTGTTTTTCGTGTCTACCACAGCCCATACAGTATCGTGTGACTTGATAGCCCAGTGGAGACCGGTGGTACTTCCACCAGTGCCCACGGCTTGAACAGTCTTTCATTCTCCGTACAAATGCCAATCATCCGACAACAGATCGGTTTGAGAAGCCACCCAAGGCACTACATCATTAGATACCGTCTTCATGGCGATATAAGCCCTATAGGGCACATCATCACCAAAATAGGATTTTGCCACTTCAGTTTGAGCTTTGTACCGGTTTTCAGGAACAAGATAGATAAACATCTGTTTCCCGTTCCAACCGTCACGATGTACTGCATCACCGTCTTTTAGGTGCTTCAAGGCTTGACCGAAATCCATGATAAGAACCACTTCTTTGAAAACCCTGAATAGTAGACCAGTAGCCAACACAGGGTTTACTACTGGCTAACCATTTTCGTGGCGTCAGGGATATCTAATTATCACTGGTAATACACGCCTAAAAAGAACAGGGCTGTAGCCAGAACCAGCCCAGCTCTGATAAACCAGCTATCAAAGCTTCTCCAGAACCATACCGTAGTAAATGACAATAAAATCAGACCAAACATTATTAACCTTTTTATTCTTTAGAAAATTTATAAACCCTGAAGGGTAGCCCCTAAAATAGTTCATATTACTAAATCAACAATAATAACCCTATTCAATAGTTTTTAACTATATGAATATATCTATTCACTCCCATCGGTCAAAAATCAGTCAATAATAGTACCTTCGTGCAATTACTGCCGGTAATTGTGCTTACCGGTAGTAATTGAAACTAAGGTGCAAGAATATAATTATTCATAAATCTGCATAATTAATCATTCAATTCATACGTTATATCAATCAAAGATTTTGATAGTCGGTGGTCTATATTTTACCACTCACAATCACTTAGTTGATTTGTCTACTTTTCTACCACTCACCAGCAGCCTGAAACAAATTTTCAGAACAAAAGGTTAAGCATGTTTGCAGATAAAGAGTTAGCAAAAGAAGCGGTCATGAATAGTAAGGATCTGACCGACGAAGAAAAGTCAGCATTTATAAAAGCTATGAGTCAGGAAGGTTTTGATAATTTTGGAATGATGATGGATTCGGTATTCATGTACGGACGAATCACCTGTCTGGAAAACCTGATAGACACGTTTCATGAAAGACATAAAGATAACCTGGATGAATCCGTCACCTGCCGGAACATGATAGGCACGTTCAAAGCCCTGAAAGCCTTTGAAGAGAACAAGCTTGAAGAGTCAGAACAATGATGAGCATAGATGACCAGATACAAAAGTATGAAGCTCTGGCCGCTGCGGTAACTTCATCTCTGAAAGCCTATCGCGCCTATTACGATGGATTACTTAACATTTGTTTCAATGATGACGGAACGGCTAAAACACTTCAGATTGACGTACAAGGTGAAATCATAGATTACCCTATGGCCCTGCTGACAGAGTTTCCAGAACCACCACAGATTGACCAGATAACGATAGCCAGTAAAGACGATGTTAAATCTGACTAATGAAACAACCCCAGTAATCTGATAGTATGATCTCAACTGTTCGGGGTGGAACCTGAACACCGAAACGGCTACCGGCATCCAACCGGGACAAAGGGCAACTGTGCAGCCCCCGCCGTTTCAAACCTTTCACAAGCACAGAATCTACGCACAGTAGAGGTTATCATGAGCGTTCACGCATCCTCATGGGCATGGAATCAATCCCTGTCTGGCAAAGAATTAATCGTCCTCTTATATCTCGCAGACAAAGCCGGTGACAATGGTTTGTCATGGTATGGCCGTTCCCGTATTGCTGACAAATGCGGCATGTCTCCCCGATCAGTATCCAGAGCTATGGAATCCCTGGAACAAAAAGAACTGATCAAACGATTCAAGCGATTCACTGAAACAGGCGACCAAACATCAAACGCCACCGTGGTTCTGTTCGAAGGTCGAATAGAAGAGGATGACCTTGGCATGATGAAGGAAAAAAACAGCTACAGCCCAGTAGATAAAGGGTTGTCAGAACTGACAAGCCCCCCGGACCCAGAAAACATAGGGTTGTCAGAGCTGACACCCCCCCTTGTCAGTACTGACAACACCCCCTTGTCAGGGCTGACAACCAAAACATCAGTTATAAACATCAGTAGAAACAACAACAACAACATTGCAGAGCCTGAAAAAATTTCACTTTCTGAATTCAGAGAAAAGCTGGTGGCCAGTCTGCACGGTTCACCAGTCAACAAGGCCATCATCTGGGATCGTGCCGAAGAGTTCCACACCCGATACAAGCAGCCATCCGCTACCATGGTGGCCGAAATTATCTATAACGACTGGAAAGCAGTGAATAAATTATGATTGAAGAAGAAATGACCAGAGATGAATTGTTAGATCGCTTAGAGCTCGAAAAAAAAAGAACCAAGATGCTGGAGGAGAGTGGTGCCAATATATTCTCTCCTTCTCCCGAGAAACATATAAGAATTAAGCTAGATAGCCACGATATAAAAGGGCTTCTGCTTGGCAAGGTCGTCAGTGTGAAGGAAGTTCAGATAATCGCCTCTGATGATGGCGTGGAAGCTTACCAGGCTGCTTGTGATGAAGCCCTTAATAAAGTAAGGGCTGATTTAATAAAACCTGACTAACCAACTGGTGACCAAACAAAAGCCCCCGAACTGATCACGTACAGAACGGGGGCTCGGGGCTGTCTTGGGCAGGAAAGGTTATTAACCTGCGACAACGTGGAAATAATAGCATCAGGCTGGTGGCTGTAAACTGAAATCATCCGCAGAGGCAACCACCGGCTTTCTGCCTCGAACCATTTTCGGCCTTTTCTTTTTCTTCAGCTTGCTGATGCAATCAATTTGCCTGGAATAGATAAGAAAGTTCAGAGCCTGAAGGCACCCCCTGCACATCCTCTCTTCTTTCCCGTAGTCCCTGAAGTCGTGGTTACGCTCCAGATCCGACACCAGTTTGATATATCCGGCCAAAACCGTCTCTTCTTCCATGCCTCACCCCCTGATCAACCAAAACCACTCATTCTAGTGCAAGCCCTACAGCCCTGTTGAATGATTGTATATTAGAACCATAATACCAATAAAACCAGTATTCAAAAACCAGTATTACTGGTATTTCAGTGTCTATAATCGGTTCAGTCCTGAACTGGTAATTATTGTGAACATACAGCAGGCCGAGTTAGACGATGCACGAGATGGCACCCTCTATTTTCTCTCCAAACTTGAGTTGGTCAGTAGCCCTGGTTTCGACCTCGGGCTGGTGGGTAATTTTGTGGGCAATACCACTGTAATCACTGACCTGAAAAACGCCACGACCACCCTGATTTCAAGCTGTGATGCCGGAAAGAAGGTGCTGGATGGTATCGACCAGTACACCAAACCTATTCGGGTCCTGCTCAGCAATTTTATGGATGCTCTGGTGGATCGTATCACCAGCATTTACGGCGAAGGCTCGGCCGCGCTGGAATGGGTGGGCGAGTTTGGCAGCTGGGCGATATCGACGTTGATAGGCTCACTGGCTGACATCATACCCGGCTGGGGTTATGTGCAATCCGCACTGGATCTTTACGAAGGCATCAAGAAATCTGTTACCAGCGCCATCAAGTGGCTGGGTCAGGTTTACAGCGGTTGGGGCGTAGAGTTATTGGCTGGTGGTCCGTCCATCATGGCCGAATCGCTGGCACGCCATAACGCCACCAGTCTGGCCCATGGCCTGAAAGACATGGCCGTAGTGTCGGTAAAAATTGGGCTACAGGCGGCAGGGGATGCCGCAGCGGGAGTGGGAGCAATAGTGGGCGCAGTGACGGGCGTCTTGCAGCGTATCGCTAATTTGGTGGGCTACTGCGTACAGAGATTTATGGTGAACCGGGCACTGAATCAGGCCGCTAATCAGTGGAACCTGAAAGGGACCTTCATGCAGGACCGCCAGCAGTTCACCGAGTGGTTCAAACAGGTGTGTATCTGCACCCCTGTCATTGCAGCCCTGACCCTGTCCAGCGGGATGGTCGGCCATCAATACCGGTTCCTGTCACTGATTAACGACAGTGATGAAGTCATAGACCAAGCAGCTTTTGATGCTGGAACCAAACACATAGATAAACTGAAAGAACTTTCAGCCAGTTACCTGAATCAATACCAGGACAGTTACAAGGTGCTGTTCAGATCCGAAGACACGCTGGTGTCTAACCGTTTGAAAGATGTTCTGAAAGAGGTGTAACCATGAAGATGAAAGGCAAGAAGATGGGCGGTCGCATGATGACCAAAATGCCAGCATTGAAAAAAAAGGTGAAGAAGGCCACAGGCGGCATGAAGAAAAAAAAGATGATGAAAGGCTACAAGTAATTATTATTAAGCCCGTTATCATGGCGGGTTTTTAACGATGGGGCGCTCTAGTACTACTTTCAGTTCAGAAAATCAACCGAAAACAAGGACTCCAAGAGGTCCCTGTAAGAAGAACATTATTCTAAACGCCATTCGTGAAGAATTTGGCAGCGAACAGGAATACGCCAAGCAAGTCGTTAGAATCGGTGTTGAAGAAAAGAACAGCACCCTGATTACCCACGTCATTGAACAGATCCAGCCGAAGAACAGACCCACGCTACCCCCGGTTAACTTCACTTTCGATCCGAAAGATTCACCCGTAAAGCAGGCGCTTAATATCTTTCAGGCTTGCAGTACTGGCGATATACCACCCGATACGGCAAAGGTGCTGGTGGACACCATAGGCGTCATCTGCAGTATTGATGAACACAGCGACATGAAAGAAGAATTTGAAATGATTAAGGGCATGGTCCATGCGATTGGCAACCCTGCAAAAACCGATAGCTGAGCTGAAAAACCAAGTTCTGGCAGCAAAACCAAAACCCAAAAAGAAAGGGGAGAAAAGCCCGGTAAACATCTGGTTTGATACTCTTTACCCATGGCAAGACGTGGAATTCATTCGAGCAACCTCTGAATTTTCAGAAGTCTGTTTGTGTGCAGCTAACCAGGTAGGAAAGACCAGAACCGGCACTGGCATTGATGCCTGTCATGCCCTCGGTGATTACCCCAGAGACTGGGAAGGCCACACCTTCAAGCATCCCCCGACAATATGGATACTCGGCTACTCAGGCGAGAAGACCCGCGACCTGCTGCAGACAAAAATATTCGGCTTGTTTCTGGAAAACGAGTTTCAGGGTGGTTATGTACCCAATCACCGGATACTGGACCACCAGAGCATGAGCGGCACGGCTGGCGCAATGCGTACGGTTAGAGTACGACACTCAACCGGAGGCATCAGCACAGTTCAGTTTTGGTCGTACAGTCAGGGACAACATGCCCTGATGGGTGACTCAGTAGACTGGTTTCACATCGACGAAGAACCCAAAGACCAAACCATTTACCCCCAAGTAATCACCCGCACCGCTAATGGTGATCTGGGAAACGGTGGCAGGGGAATCCTGACGTTTACACCGGAAAACGGGCGCACCGAGCTAGTGTGTAAATTTATGGATTCCCCTGGCTCTGGTCAGTGTTTTATCAGAAAGGGGTGGGACGATGCGCCCCACCTGAACGAGCTCACAAAACAAAAACTGTTAGAGAGCTACCCAGAGCATCAAAAGGACATGCGGACCAAGGGCCTGCCCATGCTGGGCCACGGTCGCATATATGACCTGGCTGAATCCTTCATCACCTGCGACCCGTTCGAGATACCCGACCACTGGCTACTGATCAACGGCATGGACTTTGGATGGGACCACCCACAGGCACACATTCAACTGGCTATCGATCTGGACAACGACATTGTCTACCTAACCCACGCCTGGAAGTGCTCAAAGGTCAGTGCTAATGATGCTTGGGGCAGTGTGAAAAGCTGGGCTGACGGTGTACCCACGGCATGGCCACACGACGGCCTACAGCATGAAAAAGGAAGAGACGACAGCAGGCAACAAAAGGACCACTACGAAGACGCCGGTTTTATGATGCTGGAAGAGCACGCCACCTGGGACGACACCAGCAACTCAGTGGAGCAGGGCATCTACGAAATACGATTAAGAATGCAGTCAGGCCGGTTGAAAGTGTTTAGAGGTCAGAGAGATTTTTTTGATGAGTTCCTGCAGTACCACAGAGACGACAAGGGCAAGCTGGTTAAAGTGAAAGATGACATCCTAGATTCTCTTCGCTATGGATACATGATGCGGCGCTTTGCCATACCCATGGGCGAGGTCAATACTCCGGTTCAGAAAGTAATTCCAAGTCCTTTAAAACCTATCGGTAAACGATGATGTTAGAGCATGAAGATATTATCAAAATGCACGACGCCGCCTATCAACGTGGACAGGTGACGCGGGAACGGGCAGCCGATGATTTGGTGTTTGCCTGGGTAACTCAGTGGGATGATCAGTTACTGGGCGAGAGTCAGCTGCAGTACCGGGGCGAGTTCAACATACTTCGCAAAGCCATGCGTCAGATTATCTCTGACCTGAAGAGCAACCCGGTACAGATCGACTTTGAACCGGTGGGCGATAACTACAACGCCGCCGACATGATGGACGGTATTTACCGCACCAGCACCCGCAAAAACACCAGCCTGGAATCATTTGGTAATGCGATTCAGGAAGCGGTTGTATCAGGCTTTGGTGCCTGGAAA
>CBDCRZ010000174.1:0-95290 GCA_965221135.1 Sansalvadorimonas sp. | reverse complement strand
GCATCCGGCAAGGGCACGCCTCCCTACTTCTTTGGCCAGCGCCTTCCGGGTCGTGTCGGCGTCGTCCCCCGTCACCTGGCTCAGGCCATTGGTCACCATGGCCAGATCTTGCGCTATCCAGCACTTAAGGTCTCCGGCAAGGGCACGCCTCCCCACTTCTTTGGCCAGCGCCTTCCGGGTCGTGTCGGCGTCGTCCCCCGTCACCGGGCTCAGGCCATTGGTCACCATGGCCAGATGCTGGGCCGACCACTCTTTGGTGTCGGTCAAATCACGGCTTCCCACCTCTTTGGCCAGCGCCTTCCGGGTCGTGTCGGCGTCGTCCCCCGTCACCGGGCTCAGGCCATTGGTCACCATGGCCAGATCTTGCGCTATCCAGCACTTAAGGTCTCCGGCAAGGGCACGCCTCCCCACCTCTTTGGCCAGCGCCTTCCGGGTCGTGTCGGCGTCGTCCCCCGTCACCGGACTCAGGCCATTGGTCACCATGGCCAGATGCTGGGCCGACCACTCTTTGGTGTTGGTCAAATCACGGCTTCCCACCTCTTTGGCCAGCGCCTTCCGGGGCGTGTCGGCGTCGTCCCCCGTCACCTGGCTCAGGCCATTGGTCACCATGGCCAGATGCTGGGCCGACCACTCTTTGGTGTTGGTCAAATCACGGCTTCCCACCTCTTTGGCCAACGCCTTCCGGGTCGTGCCGGCGTCGTCCCCCGTCACCTGACTCAGGCCATTGGTCACCATGGCCAGATGCTGGGCCGACCACTCTTTGGTGTTGGTCAAATCACGGCTTCCCACCTCTTTGGCCAACGCCTTCCGGGTCGTGCCGGCGTCGTCCCCCGTCACCTGACTCAGGCCATTGGTCACCATGGCCAGATGCTGGGCCGACCACTCTTTGGTGTCGGTCAAATCACGGCTTCCCACCTCTTTGGCCAGCGCCTTCCAGGTCGTGTCGGCGTCGTCCCCCGCCACCTGGCTCAGGCCATTGGTCACCATGGCCAGATGCTGGGCCGACCACTCTTTGGTGTCGGCCAAATCACGGCTTCCCACTTCTTTGGCCAGCGCCTTCCGGGTCGTGTCGGCGTCGTCACCCGCCACCTGACTCAGGCCATTGGTCACCATGGCCAGAGGCTGGGCCGACCACTCACTGGTGTCAGTCAAGTCACGGCTTCCCACCTCTTTGGCCAGCGCCTTCCGGGTCGTGTCGGCGTCGTCACCCGCCACCTGGCTCAGGCCATTGGTCACCATGGCCAGATCTTGCGCTATCCAGCACTTAAGGTCTCCGGCAAGGGCACGGCTTCCCACCTCTTTGGCCAGCGCCTTCCGGGTCGTGTCGGCTTTGTCACCGGCGACCTGACTCAGGCTATTGAGCACCATGGCCAGCGTTTGGGCTTTAAATCCGCACTGTTTGGTTAGCTGCTGTTTTTGACTGCGGTGGATCACGGCTTTCATTATCCAGTCTAACGCTGTGGCGCCTTCTTGATATTTTGCTAATTTTGAAAACGCATTTGCCAAAAGAGCAAGGGCTTTGGGACTGGCTCGCAGCGGGTGCGGATCTCTTTCTGTTATCTGGAATGCAAGATCTAAAAGCGCGGTTTTATGGCTTTCCCGATGTGGCCCGTGAAGTTGCTTTTTGAGTCGATTCACTTCGTTTGCCAGTGCTTCTATCTGTTGATCGAAACGCTCGGCGGAAGGGTTGCGGTAATATTGTCTCTTTCTGTCTGGTCTTCTTTTTGGATGTGTTCGAACTATAGCCTCAGACGATTCCTGTTGTCGTGAAGGGACTTCGGCATGGGTCTTTGATGTGGTCAATACAGGCGGCCACTGAAGCATTGATGATTCAGGAACAGGAGAGGCATGTGGCCGGACACCGGTACGACCGGGATACAGGGAAGCAGGTAAAGGCTTTACAATTGCCGCCCAGCTCTTCTTTGTATCTTTATCTGCTGCTGCGCATTTCTCTATCACGCCCCCTGACAGCGGTAGCATTAACCAAATAAAAAACAACTCTCTCCTGCAAAAGTGAGCACCAATATTCACGGTAAATCTCATCCTGTTGCCCGTTCGTTGAGGCTGTGCAGTAAAGGCAATGGCGGGATATATGGCAAGACGGCACAGGCCAAAAAGAGAAGGGAATACACAATCAGCAAACCGCCTCATATACCGACCAGGATCCTCCAAAAGCATAACCGGATAGGAAAAATCATTGCCTGAAATGGTGGCGTTCAGGTGGTTGGTAGAAAGGTTACCAGGCTGGCAAGTCATTCACTCTCAGGCCTTCATACTGGCTACTCATTTCTTGTTCGTCCATTGCATTTATCACCCGATCAACAAACCTTCCAAGGCCTGCGACCGAGTCAGTCTCAACATAGGAAATACGTAGCACCTCAAACCCCAGGCCTTTGAGTATGTGATCTATCAAACGGTCTCGCGCTCTTCTTTTTCCAGATTCTTTTGCAAGAAGAAGCTCATCGTTTTCCATTGTGTCATCCTGAATATAATGATGGGGGCCATCGACCTCTATACACAAGGTTTTACCCACCAGAATATCAACTGGGAACCCTTCAATATTCACTTCCATAACAATATTTTGGTTTGGCAAAGCATTTTTAACAGCCTGGAACACTCTGTTTTGTAATGCTGAGACCTTCACCTTTTTTTCAGGAGCAGAAAGAGCAGGAGACACATCAATTTCCAAGTTAGAAATGCCTGCCCAGTAAATATATGCAAATCTGTCTTGCCAGTGATGTGAAAGAAGGTCCCTGATATTTTCCCTATCCATTAGCGGCTTAACAAAGATATCGAAACGGGGTGTATCAGGATCATCCTTGACGAGCGGATTTTGTTTTGCACATAAATCCAGAACGGCCAGGTTCCATAAGAAGTCGCCGACGTTATGCTGTAGAGGGCCGCCTGTGTCAATAAAACCAGTCATATCACAAAGACGTTTAACCAGGAAATAGCCAAGCTTCAGCTGGTCGTCTGACAGAGATAAACGGCACAAAGCGTCAAGGGCCATAATGATATCCTGTTCAGTCGGCGATATGTTCATAATGGCTTGAATCGAAGCTTGAACAACATCCTCCCCTATGACGTGTGAGCAATGAGACATCCCACTGGCCACCATGGCCAGATGCTGGGCCGACCACTCTTTGGTGTCGGTCAAATCACGCCTCCCCACCTCTTTGGCCAGCGCCTTCCGGGTCGTGTCGGCGTCGTCCCCCGCCATCTGGCTCAGGCCATTGGTCACCATGGCCAGATGCTGGGCCGACCACTCTTTGGTGTCGGTCAAATCACGGCTTCCCACCTCTTTGGCCAGCGCCTTCCGGGTCGTGTCGGCGTCGTCCCCCGTCACCGGGCTCAGGCCATTGGTCACCATGGCCAGCTCTTGCGCTATCCAGCCCTTAAGGCCTCCGGCAAGGGCACGCCTCCCCACCTCTTTGGCCAGCGCCTTCCGGGTCGTGTCGGCGTCGTCCCCCGCCACCTGACTCAGGCCATTGGTCACCATGGCCAGATCTTGCGCTATCCAGCACTTAAGGTCTCCGGCAAGGGCACGCCTCCCCACTTCTTTGGCCAGCTCCTTCCGGGTCGTGTCGGCGGCGTCCCCTGCCACCTGACTCAGGCCATTGGTCACCATGGCCAGATCTTGCGCTATCCAGCACTTAAGGTCTCCGGCAAGGGCACGCCTCCCGACTTCATTGGCCAGCGCCTTACGGGTCGTGTCGGCGTCGTCCCCCGCCACCTGACTCAGGCCATTGGTCACCATGGCCAGAGGCTGGGCCGACCACTCTTTGGTGTCGGTCAAATCACGGCTTCCCACCTCTTTGGCCAGCGCCTTCCGGGTCGTGTCGGCGTCGTCCCCCGCCACCTGGCTCAGGCCATTGGTCACCATGGCCAGAGGCTGGGCCGACCACTCTTTGGTGTCGGCCAAATCACGGCTTCCCACTTCTTTGGCCAGCGCCTTCCGGGTCGTGTCGGCGTCGTCACCCGCCACCTGACTCAGGCCATTGGTCACCATGGCCAGAGGCTGGGGCGACCACTCATTGGTGTCAGTCAAGTCACGGCTTCCCACCTCTTTGGCCAGCGCCTTTCGAGTCGTGTCGGCTTTGTCACCGGCGACCTGACTCAGGCTATTGAGCACCATGGCCAGCGTTTGGGCTTTAAATCCGCATTGTTTGGTTAGCTGCTGTTTTTGACTGCGGTGGATCACGGCTTTCATTATCCAGTCTAACGCTGTGGCGCCTTCTTGATATTTTGCTAATTTTGAAAACGCATTTGCCAAAAGAGCAAGGGCTTTGGGACTGGCTCGAAGCGGGTGCGGCTCTCTTTCTGTTATCTGGAATGCAAGATCTAAAAGCGCGGTTTTATGGCTCTCCCGATGTGGCCCGTGAAGTTGCTTTTTGAGTCGATTCACTTCGTTTGCCAGTGCTTCTATCTGTTGATCGAAACGCTCCGCGGAAGGGTTGCGGTAATATTGTCTCTTTCTGTCTGGTCTTCTTTTTGGATGTGTTCGAACTGTAGCCTCAGACGATTCCTGTTGTCGTGAAGGGACTTCGGCATGGGTCTTTGATGTGGTCAATACAGGCAGCCACTGAAGCATTGATGATTCAGGAACAGGAGAGGCATGTGGCCGGACACAGGTACGACCGGGATACAGGGAAGCAGGTAAAGGCTTTACAATTGCCGCCCAGCTTTTCTTTGTATCTTTATCTGCTGCTGCGCATTTCTCTATCACGCCCCCTGACAGCGGTAGCATTAACCAAATAAAAAACAATTCTCTCCTGCAAAAGTGAGCACCAATATTCACGGTAAATCTCATCCTCTTGCCCGTTCGTTGAGGCTGTGCAGTAAAGGCAATGGCGGGATATATGGCAAGACGGCACAGGCCAAAAAGAGAAGGGAATACACAATCAGCAAACCGCCTCATATACCGACCATGATCCTCCAAAAGCATAACCGGACAGGAAAAATCATTGCCTGAAATGGTGGCGTTCAGGTGGCTGGTAGAAAGGTTACCAGGCTGGCAAGTCATTCACTCTCAGGCCTTCATACTGCCTACTCATTTCTTGTTCGTCCATTGCATTTATCACCCGATCAACAAACGTTCCAAGGCCTGCGACCGAGTCAGTCTCAACATAGGAAATACGTAGCACCTCAAACCCCAGGCTTTTGAGTATGTGATCTATCAAAGGGTCTCGCGCTCTTCTTTTTCCAGATTCTTTTGCAAGAAGAAGCTCATCGTTTTCCATTGTGTCATCCTGAATATAATGATGGGGGCCATCGACCTCTATACACAAGGTTTTACCCACCAGAATATCAACTGGGAACCCTTCAATATTCACTTCCATAGCAATATTTTGGTTTGGCAAAGCATTTTTAACAGCCTGGAACACTCTGTTTTGTGATGCTGAGACTTTCACCTTTTTTTCAGGAGCAGAAAGAGCAGGAGACACATCAATTTCCAAGTTAGAAATGCCTGCCCAGTAAATATATGCAAATCTGTCTTGCCAGTGATGTGAAAGAAGGTCCCTGATATTTTCCCTATCCATTAGCGGCTTAACAAAGATATCGAAACGGGGTGTATCAGGATCATCCTTGGCGAGCGGATTTTGTTTTGCACATAAATCCAGAACCGCAAGGTTCCATAAGACGTCGCCGACGCTATGCTGTAGAGGGCTGCCTGTGTCAATAAAACCAGTCATATCACAAAGACGTTTAACCAGGAAATAGCCAAGCTTCAGCTGGTCGTCTGACAGAGATAAACGGCACAAGGCGTCAAGGGCCATAATAATATCCTGTTCAGTCGACGATATGTTCATAATGGCTTGAATCGAAGCTTGAACAACATCCTCCCCTATGACGTGTGAGCAATGAGACATCCCACTGGCCACCATGGCCAGATGCTGGGCCGACCACTCTTTGGTGTCGGTCAAATCACGCCTCCCCACCTCTTTGGCCAGCGCCTTCCGGGTCGTGTCGGCGTCGTCCCCCGTCACCTGGCTCAGGCCACTGGTCACCATGGCCAGATCTTGCGCTATCCAGCACTTAAGGTCGCCGGCAAGGGCACGCCTCCCCACTTCTTTGGCCAGCGCCTTCCGGGCCGTGTCGGCGTCGTCCTCCGTCACCTGGCTCAGGCCATTGGTCACCATGGCCAGATTCTGGGCCGACCACTCTTTGGTGTCGGTCAAATCACGGCTTCCCACCTCTTTGGCCAGCGCCTTCCGGGTCGTGTCGGCGTCGTCCCCCGTCACCTGGCTCAGGCCATTGGTCACCATGGCCAGATGTTGCGCTATCCAGCACTTAAGGTCTCCGGCAAGGGCACGCCTCCCCACTTCTTTGGCCAGCGCCTTCCGGGTCGTGTCGGCGTCGTCCCCCGTCACCTGCCTCAGGCCATTGGTCACCATGGCCAGATGCTGGGCCGAACACTCTTTGGTGTCGGTCAAATCACGGCTTCCCACCTCTTTGGCCAGCGCCTTCCGGGTCGTGTCGGCGTCGTCCCCCGCCACCTGCCTCAGGCCATTGGTCACCATGGCCAGATGCTGGGCCGACCACTCTTTGGTGTCGGTCAAATCACGCCTCCCCACCTCTTTGGCCAGCGCCTTCCGGGGCGTGTCGCCGTCGTCCCCCGTCACCTGGCTCAGGCCATTGGTCACCATGGCCAGATGCTGGGCCGACCACTCCCTGGGGTCAGTCAAATCACGCCTCCCCACCTCTTTGGCCAGCGCCTTCCGGGTCGTGTCGGCGTCGTCCCCCGTCACCTGACTCAGGCCATTGGTCACCATGGCCAGGTCTTGCGCTATCCAGCACTTAAGGTCTCCGGCAAGGGCACGCCTCCCTACTTCTTTGGCCAGCGCCTTCCGGGTCGTGTCGGCGTCGTCCCCCGCCACCTGGCTCAGGCCATTGGTCACCATGGCCAGATCTTGCGCTATCCAGCACTTAAGGTCTCCGGCAAGGGCACGCCTCCCCACCTCTTTGGCCAGCGTCTTCCGGGTCGTGTCGGCGTCGTCCCCCGTCACCTGGCTCAGGCCATTGGTCACCATGGCCAGAGGTTGGGCCGACCACTCTTTGGTGTTGGTCAAATCACGGCTTCCCACCTCTTTGGCCAGCGCCTTCCGGGTCGTGTCGGCGTCGTCCCCCGCCACCTGACTCAGGCCATTGGTCACCATGGCCAGATGTCGCGCTATCCAGCACTTAAGGTCTCCGGCAAGGGCTCGCCTCTCCACCTCTTTGGCCAGCGCCTTCCGGGTCGTGTCGGCGTCGTCCCCCGCCACCCGGCTCAGGCCATTGGTCACCATGGCCAGATGCTGGGCCGTCCACTCTTTGGTGTCGGTCAAATCACGGCTTCCCACCTCTTTGGCCAGCGCCTTCCGGGTCGTGTCGGCGTCGTCCCCCGTCACCTGGCTCAGGCCATTGGTCACCATGGCCAGATCTTGCGCTAACCAGCACTTTAGGTCTCCGGCAAGGGCACGCCTCCCCACCTCTTTGACCAGCGCCTTCCGGGTCGTGTCGGCGGCGGCGTCCCCCGCCACCTGACTCAGGCCATTGGTCACCATGGCCAGATGCTGGGCCGACCACTCTTTGGTGTTGGTCAAATCACGGCTTCCCACCTCTTTGGCCAGCGCCTTCCGGGTCTTGCCGGCGTCGTCACCCGCCACCTGACTCAGGCCATTGGTCACCATGGCCAGATCTTGCGCTATCCAGCACTTAAGGTCTCCGGCAAGGGCACGGCTTCCCACCTCTTTGGCCAGCGCCTTCCGGGTCGTGTCGGCTTTGTCACCGGCGACCTGACTCAGGCTATTGAGCACCATGGCCAGCGTTTGGGCTTTAAATCCGCACTGTTTGGTTAGCTGCTGTTTTTGACTGCGGTGGATCACGGCTTTCATTATCCAGTCTAACGCTGTGGCGCCTTCTTGATATTTTGCTAATTTTGAAAACGCATTTGCCAAAAGAGCAAGGGCTTTGGGACTGGCTCGAAGCGGGTGCGGCTCTCTTTCCGTCATCTGGAATGCAAGATCTAAAAGCGCGGTTTTATGGCTCTCCCGATGTGGCCCGTGAAGTTGATTTTTGAGTCGATTCACTTCGTTTGCCAGTGCTTCTATCTGTTGATCGAAACGCTCGGCGGGAGGGTTGCGGTAATATTGTCTCTTTCTGTCTGGTCTTCTTTTTGGATGTGTTCGAACTGTAGCCTCAGACGATTCCTGTTGTCGTGAAGGGACTTCGGCATGGGTCTTTGATGTGGTCAATACAGGCGGCCACTGAAGCATTGATGATTCAGGAACAGGAGAGGCATGTGGTCGGACACCGGTACGACCGGGATACAGGGAAGCAGGTAAAGGCTTTACAATTGCCGCCCAGCTTTTTGTATCTTTATCTGCTGCTGCGCATTTCTCTATCACGCTCCCTGACAGCGGTAGCATTAACCAAATAAAAAACAATTCTCTCCTGCAAAAGTGAGCACCAATATTCACGGTAAATCTCATCCTGTTGCCCGTTCGTTTAGGTTGTGCAGTAAAGGCAATGGCGGGATGTATGGCAAGACGGCACAGGCCAAAAAGAGAAGGGAATACACAATCAGCAAACCGCCTCATATACCGACCATGATCCTCCAAAAGCATAACCGGATAGGAAAAATCATTACCTGAAATGGTGGCGTTTAGGTGGTTGGTCTATGTACGGGACAAAACCTGCAACATAGCCATAAAGTTAGTTTGATAGTTTTTTGAACACAGATTCTTCAAAGCTCGTCGGAGCAAGTCCAGACCAAGTCGGCACAAGCTTTACGCAGGTCGACCATGTTTGTTTAACGGAAGCTCATTGGTTCCTCCATATTGCCAATGCCCCATAACCAAACACCAAGTGAATGCCAAGGCCAGAATACCCATTAGCTTATCCATACGATCAGGGTCAGACATATGGGTTGACTCCAGATCAAAACCTCGACTTTTCAAGCACTCAAACAGTGTCTCGATAGCCCAGCGTTTATAATAATCTTCGATCATCGTTTCTGGTTTTTTCGTAGCGACGACTATCAGGAGTCCTTTTAAAGAACGTCTGGTTGCAATGTACAAATACACGCCAGATACTCTGCGTTTCGTGTACCAGGTTACGTTCTGATTGAGTTTGATATTTCGGAACAAGTGGCTGGCCGGTATATCTTTGCCGCACTTACCCAGTACTGGAATATTGCCGCGTATTCTCAGCCTGCACAGGATGCCTTGTTGCTCTAAACCCCAACAATCTTGAAAACCGGAGTTTTAAGTTACCCTGACAGGTTTACCATTCGCATGTTTTCCTCTTCTTCATTCAGAGATGTCTTAACCCATAACCTGTCAGCTACTTGCTCCGGGTTCTGGTTGATGCGATCCACAAAATGCATTGCTGCTTCCATAAGGTCTTCTGCCGTTTTATGGCAACGGTGGTATGTCACATCTTCCCTGAACCAGCGCCATAAGGCTTCCACAGGCATGAAATCGGGACTATAAGCTGGCATTTGAATGATATTCAGATTAAGCCTGATACCCGCATCTCTCACGAAATGAGCCGTATGCCAGGAGGCACCATCCCAGATAATATCAATCTCCCTGTCCGGATGTTCTTGCCTGATACGTTCAAGAACGTTAACGGTATGCTCTTTGCGGCCACACGGGTAAGGCCAGATTCTTACCTGTCCGAGGTTGTAGTAATAAACGCCATAGAAGGAGATCTTGTCTGCCAGTTTCGGAGAGTGGGAGCTGACCCATAATCGCTCGCCTTTTCACGACCAGCCGTAGCCAATATCGGTATCCTGATGGATAGGGGCTTCATCAATGTAAACCAGTAGCCGCTCCTGATGAGTCGCCTTTGACAGCAAGGGTTTCAGTACTTCCAAAAAGTCAGCTCGACGAGCAGGGTTCGCTTTGTTGAGAAGCTTTTTAGCCTTTTTCCAAGAGTACCCCAGCCGTTTCAAAGCCTGTCGCAGGGTCTCTCGACAACATCGAACCTGAAAGCACTCCCAACACCACTGAACTCAATATTTCAGTGTCCAGCGAGGTGTGTTTAATGGCCCCTCTTGAGCCGCTGCGTGTTCCAGCGTCTTGTCGATCAAGCAGGCAACAGCGCTGCTTATAATTTGGCAAAAGGGGGGTGGTCACCTGACCGTCTGTACGTCATGGCCTCAGGTCCGTTGCTATTGTAGAGATGAATCCAGCCAGTGACTGTTTCGTGATGTCGCGACAGTTTCCGGGCAACAGTAATAGCCGTTGATCCCGTTGCTACTTGATAAAGTGCCGAGAAGCGTTCTCGTGTGCGAGGGTGATCGGCCTGGATAGATTGTTGGAGCAGGCAGTCTGGCGTTTGGTTCCACTGGTTGTAGGAGACTTTCAGTACCATGGGGACCTTTGGAAAAATACGTCATAGTACTGATAGTCTCGACCTTGTCAGTTCGTATATGTCGAAATTGGTAAATTCATTCTCAATAATCCCGGCTTTCAAAATGGTTGGGGTTTAGCCACTCAAACCACTCGCGCCCAATGAATTCACGGTCAGCCAGCAGACCATCTATGTTCTCAGCAGGTATCAGCTTTAAAAGCTTCTCCATGATTTCTATGCGTTCTTTGGCATTGGAGTTGCCACCTTTTTTTGTCAGACAAATCCAGACAATAGGGATGGACGCTCCCTGCCAGGCAATAGACACCACCAGATAGTTGATGTGTTTACTGCCAAATTGCCAGTTAGTCCTATCCATGCATAGGGTGTAGCTCTCCAGATTGAGCCAATGCAGAATGAGCTTTCCAAGCTGTTCATAGCAGTAAGTATACCCAGCAAAAAAACGCTTGATGCGCCGGTAACTGGATTCTGTCTGGGAGCGGGTCTGGAACTCTTCTGCCACACGATAAAGGTTGGTAGATCGGCCCCTGAGCAAAGAGAGTATAAACTGTGCGAGAAATATAATTCGGGCTTGATGCCAAGGCAGATGAGCCTTAAGCTCCTTGGCCAATGAGCTGACTTCTTCCATGTACGACTACGGTAAACTGTATGGAGGTTAGAGACCATGCAGGTTACGCTACATAGGAGTCAGCTCATACCCTCCATCCCCTGCTATATCTAGCGCTCAGCCGTTTTGTCCCGTACATAGGTGGTTGGTAGAAAGGTTACCAGGCTGGCAAGTCATTCACTCTCAGGCCTTCGTACTGGCTACTCATTTCTTGTTCGTCCATTGCATTTATCACCCGATCAACAAACGTTCCAAGGCCTGCGACCGAGTCAGTCTCAACATAGGAAATACGTAGCACCTCAAACCCCAGGCTTTTGAGTATATGATCTATCAAACGGTCTCGCGCTCTTCTTTTTCCAGATTCTTTTGCAAGAAGAAGCTCATCGTTTTCCATTATATCATCCTGAATATAATGATGGGGGCCATCGACCTCTATACACAAGGTTTTACCCACCAGAATATCAACTGGGAACCCTTCAATATTCACTTCCATAACAATATTTTGGTTTGGCAAAGCATTTTTAACAGCCTGGAACACTCTGTTTTGTAATGCTGAGACCTTCACCTTTTTTTCAGGAGCAGAAAGAGCAGGAGACACATCAATTTCCAAGTTAGAAATGCCTGCCCAGTAAATATATGCAAATCTGTCTTGCCAGTGATGTGAAAGAACGTCCCTGATATTTTCCATATCCATTAGCGGCTTAACAAAGATATCGAAACGGGGTGTATCAGGATCATCCTTGACGAGCGGATTTTGTTTTGCACATAAATCCAGAACGGCCAGGTTCCATAAGAAGTCGCCGACGCTATGCCGTAGAGGGCCGCCTGTGTCAATAAAACCAGTCATATCACAAAGACGTTTAACCAGGAAATAACCAAGCTTCAGCTGGTCGTCTGACAGAGATAAACGGCACAAAGCGTAAAGAGCCATAATGATATCCTGTTCAGTCGGCGATATGTTCATAATGGCTTGAATCGAAGCTTGAACAACATCCTCCCCTATGACGTGTGAGCAATGAGACATCCCACTGGCCACCATGGCCAGAGGCTGGGCCGACCACTCTTTGGTGTCGGTCAAATCACGGCTTCCCACCTCTTTGGCCAGCGCCTTCCGGGACGTGTCGGCGTCGTCCCCCGCCACCTGACTCAGGCCGTTGGTCACCATGGCCAGATGTTGCGCTATCCAGCACTTAAGGTCTCCGGCAAGGGCACGCCTCCCCACTTCTTTGGCCAGCGCCTTCCGGGGCGTGTCGGCGTCGTCCCCCGCCACCTGCCTTAGGCCATTGGTCACCATGGCCAGAGGCTGGGCCGACCACTCTTTGGCGTCAGTCAAATCACGCCTCCCCACCTCTTTGGCCAGCGCCTTCCGGGTCGTGTCGGCGTCGTCCCCCGTCACCTGCCTCAGGCCATTGGTCACCATGGCCAGATGTTGCGCTATCCAGCACTTAAGGTCTCCGGCAAGGGCGCGCCTCCCCACTTCTTTGGCCAGCTCCTTCCGGGTCGTGTCGGCGTCGTCCCCCGTCACCTGGCTCAGGCCATTGGTCACCATGGCCAGATGCTGGGCCGACCACTCTTTGGTGTTGGTCAAATCACGGCTTCCCACCTCTTTGGCCAGCGCCTTCCGGGTCGTGTCGGCGTCGTCCCCCGCCACCTGCCTTAGGCCATTGGTCACCATGGCCAGATGTTGCGCTATCCAGCACTTAAGGCCTCCGGCAAGGGCACGCCTCCCCACCTCTTTGGCCAGCGCCTTCCGGGTCGTGTCGGCGCCGTCCCCCGTCACCTGGCTCAGGCCATTGGTCACCATGGCCAGAGGCTGGGCCGACCACTCTTTGGCGTCAGTAAAATCACGCCTCCCCACCTCTTTGGCCAGCGCCTTCCGGGTCGTGTCGGCGTCGTCCCCCGTCACCTGCCTCAGGCCATTGGTCACCATGGCCAGAGGCTGGGCCGACCACTCTTTGGTGTTGGTCAAATCACGGCTTCCCACCTCTTTGGCCAGCGCCTTCCGGGTCGTGTCGGCGTCGTCCCCCGCCACCTGACTCAGGCCATTGGTCACCATGGCCAGATGTTGCGCTATCCAGCACTTAAGGTCTCCGGCAAGGGCGCGCCTCCCCACTTCTTTGGCCAGCGCCTTCCGGGTCGTGTCGGCGTCGTCCCCCGTCACCTGGCTCAGGCCATTGGTCACCATGGCCAGATGCTGGGCCGACCACTCTTTGGTGTTGGTCAAATCACGGCTTCCCACCTCTTTGGCCAGCGCCTTCCGGGTCGTGTCGGCGTCGTCCCCCGCCACCTGCCTCAGGCCATTGGTCACCATGGCCAGAGACTGGGCCGACCACTCCCTGGGGTCAGTCAAATCACGCCTCCCCACTTCTTTGGCCAGCGCCTTCCGGGTCGTGTCGGCGTCGTCACCCGCCACCTGGCTCAGGCCATTGGTCACCATGGCCAGATCTTGCGCTATCCAGCACTTAAGGTCTCCGGCAAGGGCACGCCTCCCTACTTCTTTGGCCAGCGCCTTCCGGGTCGTGTCGGCGTCGTCCCCCGCCACCTGGCTCAGGCCATTGGTCACCATGGCCAGATCTTGCGCTATCCAGCACTTAAGGTCTCCGGCAAGGGCACGCCTCCCCACCTCTTTGGCCAGCGTCTTCCGGGTCGTGTCGGCGTCGTCCCCCGTCACCTGGCTCAGGCCATTGGTCACCATGGCCAGAGGCTGGGCCGACCACTCTTTGGTGTTGGTCAAATCACGGCTTCCCACCTCTTTGGCCAGCGCCTTCCGGGTCGTGTCGGCGCAGTCCCCCGCCACCTGGCTCAGGCCATTGGTCACCATGGCCAGATGTCGCGCTGTCCAGCACTTAAGGTCTCCGGCAAGGGCTCGCCTCCCCACCCCTTTGGCCAGCGCCTTCCGGGTCGTGTCGGCGTCGTCCCCCTCCACCTGGCTCAGGCCATTGGTCACCATGGCCAGATGCTGGGCCGACCACTCTTTGGTGTCGGTCAAATCACGGCTTCCCACCTCTTTGGCCAGCGCCTTCCGGGTCGTGTCGGCGTCGTCCCCCGTCACCTGGCTCAGGCCATTGGTCACCATGGCCAGATCTTGCGCTAACCAGCACTTTAGGTCTCCGGCAAGGGCACGCCTCCCCACCTCTTTGACCAGCGCCTTCCGGGTCGTGTCGGCGGCGTCCCCCGCCACCTGACTCAGGCCATTGGCCACCATGGCCAGATGCTGGGCCGACCACTCTTTGGTGTTGGTCAAATCACGGCTTCCCACCTCTTTGGCCAGCGCCTTCCGGGTCGTGCCGGCGTCGTCACCCGCCACCTGACTCAGGCCATTGGTCACCATGGCCAGATCTTGCGCTATCCAGCACTTAAGGTCTCCGGCAAGGGCACGGCTTCCCACCTCTTTGGCCAGCGCCTTCCGGGTCGTGTCGGCTTTGTCACCCGCCACCTGACTCAGGCTATTGAGCACCATGGCCAGCGTTTGGGCTTTAAATCCGCACTGTTTGGTTAGCTGCTGTTTTTGACTGCGGTGGATCACGGCTTTCATTATCCAGTCTAACGCTGTGGCGCCTTCTTGATATTTTGCTAATTTTGAAAACGCATTTGATAAAAGAGCAAGGGCTTTGGGACTGGCTCGAAGCGGGTGCGGCTCTCTTTCTGTCATCTGGAATGCAAGATCTAAAAGCGCGGTTTTATGGCTCTCCCGATGTGGCCCGTGAAGTTGCTTTTTGAGTCGATTCACTTCGTTTGCCAGTGCTTCTATCTGTTGATCGAAACGCTCGGCGGAAGGGTTGCGGTAATATTGTCTCTTTCTGTCTGGTCTTCTTTGTGGATGTGTTCGAACTGTAGCCTCAGACGATTCCTGTTGTCGTGAAGGGACTTCGGCATGGGTCTTTGATGTGGTCAATACAGGCGGCCACTGAAGCATTGATGATTCAGGAACAGGAGAGGCATGTGGCCGGATACCGGTACGACCGGGATACAGGGAAGCAGGTAAAGGCTTTACAATTGCCGCCCAGCTTTTCTTTGTATCTTTATCTGCTGCTGCGCATTTCTCTATCACGCCCCCTGACAGCGTTAGCATTAACCAAATAAAAAACAATTCTCTCCTGCAAAAGTGAGCACCAATATTCACGGTAAATCTCATCCTCTTGCCCGTTCGTTAAGGCTGTGCAGTAAAGGCAATGGCGGGATATATGGCAAGACGGCACAGGCCAAAAAGAGAAGGGAATACACAATCAGCAAACCGCATCATATACCGACCATGATCCTCCAAAAGCATAACCGGATAGGAATCATTGCCTGAAATGGTGGCGTTTAGGTGGTTGGTAGAAAGGTTACAATAAAACTCTCCTACACAAACTGCTTCATTTCCTCCTGTAAGCTCACTGTGTCTGCTATGACCTGTGCAGAAAGTTACAAAACGACAGCTCCATTTTCGAAAAATGCTCCCTCCAAAGAAAAATAAGCGAGAAAAATGCATAATTCCTGCTTTTATAGAACCACTGGTAAATATAAGGTGAGCGTCTTGTAACGCGCACCTCCTTCAGTAATGGGGCTTTTAGCCAAACGCAGTTTCTTCAGGGAGGGGCTGAATAGTTAGAGCGCCGAGATAAATCGGCAAGATGTTAAGGGTGAAAGTCCCTGTGGGGTAAGACTGGCGGGTCGTCCCAGCTCCGAGTCATGCGCCTGTTACCGTAAGGTATCCGGTAAAGCGTTGACAGGGGTGTCTGTAGGCTGAGTATTGAGCTGCGAAATCAAGTAATCCGAGGTGCTGATGTTGTTAACTAATGCAGAAAGCAAGATTGCAGGTTGCACTACACCGCAAGTGACCTGTGAGCCTCGCTCAGTCGTAGACCTTGTGCATGCAGGTACGCATCTTGTGCGGAACTCGGGAGATCCTGTCGGTTTCTCCTGTATTAGCCATAGGAGACGCAATGGGGAAGGCTAATAACCACACGCCTGTTGTCGTTGGCAGGAAGTCGGACAGGCTAATAGTACCTGAGAAGCAGCCGAACAAAGCAGTTTTACCTGTGGCGGAGGCTGTGGAGGAAAGTGGCTTGACCAAGAGGAATACTCAACAGGATGTCGGTGGCCGGACTCAGAGCCGGGGCAACACCTCGTCCAACCTGTTGGGTATACGTCAGGCAGCGGCAAAGGACAGTCGTTTGCAGTTCACCGCTTTGTTTCATCATCTTACCCTGAATTTACTGAGGGACAGTTTCTTTCAACTGAAACGGAATTCAGCGGCGGGTGCCGATGGTGTTACATGGCAATCCTATCAGCAGGGTTTGGAGAACCGGCTGAAATCCTTGCACGAACGAGTGCACAAAGGGAGCTATCGTCCATGTCCAGCCCGAAGGGTATTTATCCTGAAGGCGGATGGAAGCGAGCGGCCTCTTAGCATTCTCTGTCTGGAAGATAAAATCGTCCAGCAGGCAATGGTCAAGGTGCTGGAAGGGATCTACGAGGAAGATTTCCTTGGTTTCTTACGGGTCCGACCCATGAGAAGTCAGCACGACGCACTGGATGCGTTAACCGTATGGGTGCTGGATCTGGATATTCGGAAATTCTTGCGTTCAGGTCGACTTCCTGATTCGGCTAGCAGTGCCAGTTCCGACCATACCGGTCAGGCGCAGTGAACGAAGACGACTCAGGGTTTCATTAATCATCATGCACCTCCATGTCCGTTTTCCAGGATGGTGCGAATACTCTTCAGGCGCTTAAGCCCCTACGCATGGCGTGCTCGGTGATTTTTAGATCAGGCATTCATTCAAACGCTCAGCGCCGTATTTCCCATTGTTCAGGTTCAGCAGGCCCAGACAGGCTCTGTAGGCCTGTTCAGGATTCAGCATGTGCTGCGACGCCAGAATGGGCTCCGGAAGCAGCGTCCGGTACCACCTTGTAGCTCCGAATCAAACTTTGTGGCTTGCAGTGATAGCCTGGATCTCTAGGTGACCCCAGTTGATGGGTGCTGTAGAGCTGGCCATCACCACTGGATGGTAATTCGGAACCCGCGCCTATTCTGCACACACGGCTGTCATGAGGGTTCAAGTAGCAGCACAGAGCAGTTCCCTGCACCAGGGTGGATGGGCGCGTTCAGACCACCTGTACAACTATATCGTAGGGCGAGCGGGGATCAATCAAAGGTCGGGCCGTAGCCCGTTGTTGAGGTCTCCGGAACCACGGGCAAGCTGGATCTGAACCGTTCCAGTCCTATTCCTCGGAAATCGGTGAGCCATCTTCGATCAGGTCGACCATGATTGGCTAATCAGGTTTTTAGAGCACCGGATAAAGGACAAACGCATTATCCGCTTGGTAAAACAGTGGGTAAAAGTAGGGCATTATGACGACGATGGTCGGCATGTCCGAAGCGTGGCAGGGGTTCCACAAGGATCAGTGGTATCACCGCTGCTATCCAATATTTATTTGCACTATGTATTCGATCTTTGGGTTAATCAGTGGCGCAAAAGGCACGCTCAAGGAAGGGTTATTGTTGTGCGCTATGCCGACGATAGTGTGCCACGAGCATAGGCTGCTGCGTAAGCAGCGCCGATGCGCAACTGCGCAGAAGATGGGGGTGGGCCCCTCGGAGCCGCCTTACAGGAGGAAGCTTCAAACCACCTTAAGCGGCGAAGGTAAAGAGCCTTGGTCGTGAGCGTTAAGGAAAAGGCAGGGCTTGATCCTGTCAGGTAAGTGTTAAGGAGATGAACGCAAGTGAACCTTTGATGACGCGTCGAAAGCTTCAAACCACCTTAAGCGGCGAAGGTAAAGAGCCTTGGTCGTGAGCGTAGGAATGATGTCAAAACCGGGAGGGTGTCGTTAGCCCGGGATAAGTCTGGAGGATACCTGCTTACTGTCCAGATGGCATCCGGCGTGGAGAAGGCATGAACTTAACACAGGCTTCTGTGTGGAACGTGGGAACCTGTCGCCTTGATGTTAAGGGAGCCACTCAAGCAGAGATCCTGCAAGAGTCTGAGTACCAATGCAAGGCACAGGGGCGGACGATCCCGTAGTAGTGATGAAGGGGCTGTAATGGCGCTGGAGCAAAGGGAATCGGTCATCCTGTTGAATTTGGGAATCAACCACTGTGACAACCGAGGTTGTCGGTGGGAGGAATTTTTGGAAACAACAAAACCGTTTGAAATTTCCAAGCACGATGTTGTTCGTGCATGGCAACTGGTCAAAGCCAATAAAGGCGCTCATGGCGTTGACGGTGAGACCATAGAACAACGCAGATAGCCCTCGTCGCAATAACAGACGATTTTATCCCACTGGTTATTAAGGTAATGCAAGGCTTTTCCCAACAATCTTTTGGGAGGCACTTAAGGCAATGATTTTTCCAGCCATTGGCGATGTTATTTGAGTAAGCGACGACTGTCCCGTTGTCGTCGCCGTCTTTTTCATCCGGCGGTTTGTCTTGGATGGCACTCTCTATACGATACAAATTTTGGATAAAAGCCAGCCCCATATGGGCTTTGCCTGTCTTTTTGCCCTTTAATCGCTTCATCGAACTTACGACGGGCATGGGCCTTATTATGCCCTCCGGGTACAGCATCCCTGACTAATAATGCCGTTTTGTCGTCCAATGGTCGCGTAACCTTCATAGCCGTCGGTTTGCAGGTAACCTTGATAACCTTCAAGCAGTTTAACTGGTACCGAGCCGCTACGACTGGAGGAGTAGTCGAACAGGATCACTCGCTGCCCCGTAACAGGCTCTGCCACCTGCACCCACATGTAGGAACGATTTTGTGGTGTTTTATCCGGCTCCTTCAGAACCTGCACAACCGTTTCGTCCTGCTCGGGCTCGCCTTCCGATGCCTCCTGCTCCGCTTCGTTGAACAGGTTGATCTGATCCGGTGAAAACTTTTCGCTGGAGGTACCAAAGCGCTTATGGATGAGTTGACGAATGCGTTCTTCAAGCAACGAGACTTTCTCACGCAGAGCGAGAACTTCTACTTTCAGAGCAGTGGGATCTTCAATCAGAGTGGCCGTGCTGGCTTCCATGCCATTAAAAAGTAGCAGTGATTTTCAGGCTATGCTCGTATAATGCAGCGCAGGATGTGCCTTGGATGGTCGTATATCGTCCATCCAGTAGCCGGTTAAGCAATACGCCATCAATAGAGGACGCTGTGTCAGAGTCTGGCCATGAGAAACGGAACTTCTCCAGCCGTTTGTACCACAGCACAAACCCGTTACGCTCCCATAGCAAGAGTTTGATTTTGTCGCGCTCGATTATAGAACACGAACAGGGTCGTATCTAAAGGAGAGAGCTCGGTCTCCTGCTCAATCAAAGCGGCCAGACCATCAATGGATTTACGCATATCCAGAAAATCTGTGTACAGAAAAACGGATATGTCAGTGCTGGGGCGAATCATGGTGTACGTAACCTCTCAATTAGTTCGACCGCCTGGGTAGTATCGGCTTCAACCTGTATATCCCCCGCCAGATGAATCAGAACCTGTCCAGAAGGCGGCCCCGCTTCCGTGGGTTCTGAGACCGTGAGAGGAATGAGTTTTTTCTCAACTGTCGGTTTGAGGAGTTTGCGTTTCCAGTATCCCAGCTTGTGATGGTTAATGTGATTCGTCCGGCTCCACTCTGTTTGGGTCAGTGCCAGATTGTTAGCAGCTCCATAGTTGCACCTAAAAAGCGGGAGGGGGATTTTTTCGTCACTCGATACTTTTTCTCACATGCTCGACACCTAAACCTTTATAGAAACCCCTCTGAAAAACGGCTAATACTCTCTTCCCGCTAGTCCCGCTCTTCATCCTCAGGCCAAATATTCATTTTTTCGAGTACTGTTCGCATTTCCTCTTCACAGGTAAACGGGATATGAATAAAACCTCCTCCAGCCATTTTCGTACTGGGACGGATGGCAATGGGGGCACCAAACTTTCTCGACACCATTTCTTCCAACCTTTTAAGATTCGCGTCTTTTGTTCGCGGCAAGATAACATTTTTACTCTTGTTGAGCGTTTGAACTTCTGCCTCTAGTCGCCGCACAGACCAGTTCAGTCTTATACACTTTTGGGCTAACTGTCTTTCACCATTAGGCGAGTTGTCCTTCAGTCCTGCCAATGCTTTCCCATGCCCTGAGGACATTTTCCCTGTACGCAGTAAATCCCTAACCCCGATATCCAACTTAAGAAGCCGTACAGAATTAGCAATAAACACCCTGCTTTTTCCCACACTAGCGGCAACTTCCTGCTGCTTCATACCTTTATCCAATAGAGACTCAAAGCCTTGAGCCTCTTCAATCGGGTTAAGATCAGCTCGCTGCAAATTCTCCACCACGGTAATTATCTGACACTGGCTTTCATCAAAGGCCCCAAAAACAGCCAGCACAGAATCTAGTCCTGCCAGTAGCGTTGCCCGCACCCTCCGCTCACCAGCAAGAATTTCATAACGTCCATCATTCCGAGGTCTCAAGATTACTGGTTGAATATTCCCCCCGGTCTGAGCAATCGAGTCTGCAAGTTCTTGTAACTGCTGCTTATCAAAGCTTTGGCGAGGCTGATACCGCCCCCTATCACACAGATCGACTGGAACTCGACCATGCTCTACGGAAATACCAGAGAATAGTTTTGCTGTACTTTTACCACTGAAGAGCTTTTCAGACGACTGAAGTTTCGGAGGGGGTGTGGCTATGGCCATTAGATGTTCTCAATTATTTTCTCTATATATTAACTATAGCGTGAAACACTAACAATGTTTCACAGCAGCGCAAAGTTTCACGTGTAACTTTCACTAACTATAAAGTGGCATATTTGTCAGGACGGGAGGGGAGGGGAGGGGAGGTGAGGGGAGTAAGTTGCTCATGAGTAACTCACCCAACCTGTTTTTTACTAGATGAGAAGAATGTAGTGTTGCTCATGAGCAACACTACATTTCGAGAGTCAAAGGGACTCCAATACTTCATTTATTTCCAAACGAATTTCATCATCCATAAAGTCTTTCAGCTGATTACTCTCCAGAGTTATGGTGATGTTGCCTTCTGGGCTCTTTTTAATGTTGCAGACTTTTTTCCCCTTACAGGTGATTGTCCGCTTAATATCAGAAGGTTTAGGGGGATTAATAAGCTTTTTATAGGCATTTTCGAGCTGCTTGTAACCTAACTTACCGGCACGAATTTTATCACTGTTCGCTATAGTGTAACTGATGCACGGATCCCGTACTTCCGCATCTTTATGGCACGTATAAGCACGCAAAATTCGAGCAGTATGAAGAGAGATACTATGCATAGGATCGAGCTCAACTGAGACTTCCTTAGGTATCTTGATGTAATTCATCAACTGAGAAAGCTTGCTCTTTTCTATGCCGAGGTGATCACATAATGCCTGCTGAGTGGGGTAAAGGCCGGAATCAAGATAACGCTTGTAGGTACGTGCATCATCATAATTACTAGGATCCTTCCTTCGATTTTCCATCTCTTGTTCAAGGGCCGCATCCTGATCACTAAGATTACGTACCATACAAATTAAAGTTTTATCCGCACGCTTGCGCACAGCTTCCCATCGCCGTCGACCAGCAATTACCTCATGGGTAATTAATTGCTCTGGGTCTGTCGATGAAGGACGAGGATCTTTAAGCTTACGAACGAGCACTGGTGACTTTTGGCCGCCGGCAGTATCCATATCCCGATTAAGCTCTTCAAGATACAAAGCATCGGCCGAACGATTCGCATATTGCCAGGGTTCGATATTCAGCGCGCTAAGTTCAACAAGACCAGTACCAAGTGCAGCAGTAGTGTTGGTAAGGTCAGAAATATCCCGTCCATCATCAAACACCAATTCGCCCTTTTCTGGAGTCAGGATGGCACTGTCATCCGCTTGACTCAGGGCTTTCATCTCGCCCTGAAAATGGCGAAACGCACCCGTTAATCGAGGCTTCGGTTTTGTTTCTGGAGCAGGCTCTCTACCCAGTCTTGGTTTAGATTTTATAACATCACTCATACGAAGCCTTCTCCATCTGTTCCGATTGTTTGTGCTCCTCGGACTGAGCTGCTGCGGCCTGCTGTTTCCACAGCTCCTTCAAATCATTAATGATTTCATCATTCACCGCATCCATATGCTCAATGGCTCGATTATAAGTATTTTTTGACTTAGATCCTGACTGACGATCGTAAACACTGGCCATACTGGTACTGGATCGCTCAACTTCAGCCGAAGAAGCCATGACACTGCTCATCACATAGTCACCATAGAGCTCGCGAAGCTGTGCTTCATTCTCGATAGCCGACTTATTTCCTGAATGTTTAGTGATCAGAATTCGTAGGTAATCGAGCTTCTTCTTATCCTCATAAAAAGCCCCGGAAAGACTGGTGCATAACATCACAAATGATGCATGGTCGTAAGCAGAAGGAGGGACAGGGATCACCATCCCATTGCAACAAGTTAAGGCGTTTAAGGTGATACTCCCCATATTGGGTCCGTTATCGATAATAATAAGGTCATAGTGATCCTTTACCAGACTCAGTGCTCTCTTGAGACGGAGAATCACTGGCCCCATTGTACTTACGTTATTAATGTCGTTATTTGGTAAGGCTAGCTCTAAGTCCTGAAGAAACAGGTTTGCGGGTATTATATCGATCCCAGGAAAGTACGAAGTGCGTACGATTTTCCGAATGTAATCTGGATTATTCATCATTGCGTTGGTGAGTACATCATCCTGGTCCAGTTCAAGGTCTGGGATGAAGGGACCGAGAGAAAAAGAGCTGGATGCCTGAGGATCTACATCAACAAGTAATACTCTCAACCCTTCAATGGCAGCTTTCTGAGCAAGATGAACGCTTGACGTTGTTTTCGCAACACCGCCCTTGAAGTTTAGAACGCCAAGAATCATCGGTTGGCTGCCTTGAGGCCTAATGTAACGAGTGTCGTAATAGTCCCTCAACATATTAATATCGTGAAGTGTAAGGTAGTAATTACCGTTAGGCTTTTTATTGAGTTGATCAGAAAAATCTCGACGAATAAGTGCATCCGAACGACCAATCAGCTTACAGGCTTCCCGCAAACTCCAGGTCCGGGCTTTCTTACGTTTTTCAGGAGAAATAATCTTTGTACGTATTTCTTTAAGACGTTGATTGCCAATCGTGGAAAAATTAGCAAACAAAGAACCTGCGTCGTTTGTGCCTAAAGGGGCCGGTTCTTCTTCGAGGTATTGGGTCATAGTATCCGGATTTTCATAATCAGTGTCAGAAGGAAAGCTCATGGACTTAACCAAAGAGGCTTTTGGGTTCTGCTTACCAGTGTTGTTATCCACAATGCATTCCCTCGCATGGAATATATTCTTAGTTTTATTTTCAACCTTTTTAAGAATATAGGCAATAGTTACGATTCGCACAAAATTATCATATGCGCACTTTTGGCAATATTTTTAAAAAAATGCGCACTCGCCCCATACACACGTCCAGCGTCGTTTATATACGTAGAGTTGCTCATGAGCAACAAAGAGGTGAAGATAATGTGAATGATTTATAACTAAAACCCTCACGAGATAACATGTAGAACAAAAGAAAATGAAAATTACAGACAAGGTATCTCAATAAAAAAATGCCCTAAATTTGTCACCTATTAATAAAAACTAAAAAGTATCATGCCACATAAATAGAACAGCGAGAGCTAACTAACCATGGTTATTAAAAAACAATCAAATAAATACAAAAATTGCACAGAAAACCAACTGCGTTCCTAAACAACAAAATTGAATAGGAATACTATGACCACCCATAACCGGCCATATGTCACCCTTGACCCGCCAAGTGTCACCCTTGACCCGCCATGTGTCACCCACGACCCGCCATGTGTCACCCTTAACCCGCCATGTGCCACCCTTAACCCGTCATGTGCCACCCTTAACCCGTCATGTGTCACCCTTAACCCGCCATGTGTCACCCATGACCCGCCATGTGTCACCCATGACCCGCCATGTGTCACCCATGACCCGCCATGTGTCACCCGTGACCCGCCATGTGTCACCCATGACCCGCCAGGTGTCACCCATGACCCGCCAGGTGTCACCCATGACCCGCCAGGTGTCACCCATGACCCGCCATGTGTCACCCATGACCCGCCATGTGTCACCCATGACCCTTCATGTGTCACCTATGACCCTTCATGTGTCACCTATGACCCTCCATATGTCACCTATGACCCTCCATATGTCACCTATGACCCGCCATGTGTCACCTATGACCCGCCATGTGTCACCCATAACCCTCTAAGTGTCGCTTAACTTAGCTGAAACCCTTATTTGACGGGGGGTTCAAAAGCCTTAATAAGCATTTAATAATTCAGTAAGAGTCATATAAAAAAAGATAAGAGTGCTTAATACATAAAAAGGATGATATCGAAGAAATAAGAGGGATATGTAGATTCAGATCTCCCGCAATAACTCGAAGGCTTATTCATGACCTTCCTAAACATTCAAGGAAAAGATGTTCTCGGCACATAGATGATAAAGCTCAAGACAAGCACAGCCTGACTCAGTCAGAAGACATACATCATTAAGATGCAGCTTTTGGATTCAGACATGATGGCTAGATAGATGGGGTGGCTGATAAGCAAGGATATTCTATCACTGCCAGTATATACCCACCTATGATACTGCGAACATGCCTCAGAAACGGTCATGGGGAGGACTAAATACACTACGGAAGAGTGACGGGTGGGTAGCCGTTCTTCTATAGCAGCGTCATCAGATCAATACGCAGGCACATTTGGTACAGAAACAGTACAGTTATATATCTTTAAAAAACAATGAACTATGTAGTGAGCAAGTAAAAACGGACTCTTGATTAGCCGTATTTTATAACTCGGACTCTCAAATTCAACTTGGCTGTTAGAAAACAGGTCGAAGTAAAGCCTATAATTGTTGTGAAACATAATATAATCGGCAACAACCACCCATCACGTTCTTTCGGATGATGTAACTCTAGTGATCCGTCTCCGACTCTTGAGATTGCCAAAAAACCATTCCACTACCGCTTACTGGAAAGACCATATCCTGTTTGTCCCGTTAGGATTTTATCCAGCGGTTCAGAGTACCCATTGGCACCTGGAATGTACGGGCAATATCGGAAACGGCCAGGTTTCTTACCCCACTCGTTTGATCACTTTAAGTTTGTATTCTTTGTTATAGATTTTATGTGACTTCGTCATGGGAGACATCGGTGAAATCCACAGTATTGTGCTTAACGATGTATCCTTATTTGTTAGATACATTAACATTGTCGTGCAGGTAGAACCATCATCATGCAGCAGATCCAGTTTCAAGCATTCTTTAAATCCCTCAACACCCTGTTCCCAGAGCTGCTCACCTGCTTGCACAGCACCTGCCGCCATGCCCAAAGAAGCCAGAAACGATAGGGAACAGCCGCTTTCTAGAAAGTCTCAAATGCTATTTGGACCAGCACTAACGTTGCCCATCAACGTTATAGCTATAATGAATGCAGGCGTAGCTGCAATGCTATGGGTGGTGTACCACTGTCGTATGTTCGTATGTTCGTATGCGCGAGAAGCTGAGATCGTCGAGTCAACCAAACCGTCGCTTTATAACCTTGAAATCCAGAAAAAATTGAGGACTTCTTCGCGAGCATGGTCCACAGGCTTTAAAGCGGAAATTCTGGCCCGCACACTATCGTAAGAATCGGGCCACGGAATCAACCGAAGGCTTGGTCATAAACTTCTCACGAGGGAACCCCCACTTGGGTCAGGACAGGTATCGTCACAGCTTAAGACCCCCCTAACCTGGAGATAAGCCCATCAAGTGTTCGGACTATCTCGGTTCGAAACGGGCGGTTATGCTGGAACGACAAAGTCACTCGGTAATTAGCCCGTCAGTTTCCCTCGGCAATCACACTTTTACAGCTCAGCTTCCCCCTCATACAGATATTAAGGATTTCAGACTATAGAACGTTAGACCCATATCTTGAGCTTCATCTCGTTCAGCCAAGCTTGTAACGTCTTGTAGTAGTGAAAAATAAGCAAGACTCTAAGGTCGTCCGAGTATACACCACAAACTGTGGTTCACACTCTGCGAAACTAAGCTGACCCAGTCGGCGAGTGACGTGGTTTCCTGACTCGCCCAAGACGATACTCCCTAATACTTTTGAAGTGGTTTTTTCTCATACCGGATGAGGATTTGGCCGTCGACTGTGCTCATAAGACCTGGCTACCGCAGGAGGAGGGACAATATGCGAAGATCGTCTCCTATAACCCTAATTAGTGAGTTTAGTTCACTACTGTCCGGTTAAACACGCCCAAGCTCCAGGCTCCTCTGACTCTGAAGTAAGCCAGCCTTCTTTCTCTCCGGTGGATCGTTAAACAATTCCAGCAGCGATCTGCGACTCGTCAGGTTAGGCTGATCTTCCTGGCTATTTTCTGTAACGAAAGTTTTGAATGGGTCGTGATCTGGATGAGCCGCAATAGCAGGTAGGCGATCATGGCCACCAGTACTTGAATTTTCACGGCATTCTCACTGCGTCCAAGGAAACGCTTGATTTTCAGATTTTGTTTTTTCCATTTAAAAAACAGTTCTATCTGCCATCTGGATTTATAAAGGTCAGCAATCTCTTACGCTGTACGCTCAAGGTCATTAGTAATAAACGAGAGGATTTTGTCATCTTCTTCCCTACGGATTGTGACGTGTCTCAGGTTAACCGGGCAGTCCTTTTTGGCTTTCGCCGATGAGAGGCGAATAATCTGATCTTCCAAAATATGTTCGGACTTAAACTGACGTGACTCCACAACATCGTAAACCGCATTCGCCTTCATGCGGCCAACAAAACGTGTTCCCTGCTGCGTCAGCCTGTCATACCAGCCATAATCATTGTAAGCACGGTCAAACACATACGTTGCCAAGGGTAAAATAGGCTGCTTCTGTGCAGCTTTGCGGTCGTTCACCTTGGCCGTTGTCATTTCAAAATAGGTAGGCGTGTCAGCATCAGGATCGTAGACAGTGTGCAGTTTTATGCTGGCTTTCGCACGTGCTCCGGAAATGCGCCCACTCAAACTGATTAAGGTTGAGATCAATCGTTGTGAAATCATTAAGCCGCACTAACTCGGAGGCGGCCGTCGGTGGCAAATGACCTCTGACTTTTGCCAAGAGATAGAAAAATGTTTCCATGAAAATGGCTGCCGGACGGTTGCTGTTGGCATCGGATAAAGACGAACGTTTTATGGTTTCAACGCCAAGATGATAATGATGCTTGCTCTTGGTATTGAAATTTTCCTCGATGTCGCGAAGAGATGATCGACCTGTTAGCTGGGCGAACATCATGCTGACAAGCTGTGTCCAGCACGACAGAGTACGTATGCGATGATCGCCATTATGGCGGTCAACCACCTTCTGGAATTGGTGACGCGGCAGTTCTTTGAGAAGTTTATGAAAAACGTTGTTATGATGCTTAATGCCTGTCCTTTTTGATTTGAAAATAGCTGTCTAGACAACTGCTATTTTACCGCAAACCACTAAGGACAGGCATCTCACATCTTTCTCAGATTTTTAACCGGACAGTAGTGATGCAGGCTGGATATTCCAAGGCAATAGCCGCTCGATATCTTCTACGGTTTGAGCGGTGGGTAGCCGTGTAAAAATTTCATTGAAGTATCGATAGGCTTCCACACCTCAGGCTTTGGCTGTTTCCACAAGGCTATAAAGATTCGCACTGGCACTTTCTCTCTACAATTTAATTGACAAGTGCCATTTGTAGAGCGCGACTGAAGAAGAAAGTTCTTTGAGGGTTTCTTTTGCTTAGCAGGGCTAACCCGCTTGATATAAGAACCGGTGCAGGCGGTTCTTGAATATTGCCAGCCAGGGTCATTGACTGACTGTTATATCAATTGCTGTATCAGGAGTGCCAATGTAGAGGCGCCAGCAGCCATAGGGCTTCGTTTTTTAAAGGCCAGTTCTATCTGCCAGCGCAGACGATGGGCCAGAAAAACATCTTGCAGAGAAAAGCTTTCCCGGCAGAGATTAGTGACAACAAAAATCCACTTCTTCCTTTGACCGTTCCAGCGGACGACAGTGCAAAACGTGTATCCCCGCATCTGTGGCCACTCTACGTCCAGATCCATACCAGCTCAAAATAGGGTTGTTTATTCTTACCCATTGTCCGGGAATAATATCACTCGCAGGTTGCGGTGCAGTTCTGACCTTTGATTCAGCACTTCTAATTGAATCCCAGCTACGTTGTGGAGTTGCTTCCCCTGCATATCCCCTGGCCCCGGCCAGGGCTTCCGCCTGAGGTAGCGGTTTCAACTGACAATCTCGGGATGTGATTTTATGAAATCGACGAGCGACTCCCTGGACAAGAGTTTCACCTGGCATTAGGTCAGAATATGACCCGTATTCAAGGCACATGCTTTGCAGCTGCGGGAATATATATGAGAGACCATGGTAGCTGTCCACTGCGGCATTCGCCTCTTCAAGAGTCATAGGTTGCAATTCATAGTCATTATTTGCCAACCACTGGTGAGCGAGTAATAATGTCAATGCGTTGCCATGACGTTCTTTAGCAGGGTCCCTGTCAATAATGCCTAATGCACTGCTGTAAATAGCAGCGATAGCCAGAGTATTATTAGTTTTTGCAGCAACACAGTGCAACTGCAGCTTATGGTCACAAATATGATCCACACGCCGATGAAAAGTTTCCAAGTGTTTTATTTCTGGCAAATCATCTGCGTAGAAGCCCTAGACGTGGGCTTCTTTTAACCCGGCCAGACAGGTTGACTCAAAAGTACCTGATAAAGAACCTGCTGCTGAATAGTTTTGCAAAGACGGAATATTGTTCCAGATGCGGACAAGGTTGCGCTTTTTCTCTGTAGCCAATGGGGAACCTGGCTTCTCCTGAACATCTTTAGACAATAACCGTATATTATTCAGGTGACGAATGAACTCCTCTTCATTGCCATTTGCCCGAATATTACTGATAAGCTGATTAGCTTCTTCCTGATTATAAGGCTTCACAGATATGTTGTTCCGTGCCAATTCGAGACTGGCAGCATGCAGAAAAACGGCTTGATTGTTGTAGCGATCAATAAACCAGTACAGATTATTGATTGCAATATCCGGTTTTTCTGCAGCAACAAGCATGTCACTTGTCCTTCTGAAGAGCTGATCCAGACATCCGGGGGCATATGCATGGTTGATATAGTGTACTAACTGTTCGACTCTTTGCGTCAGGCACCCTTCCTGAGTCCATTTCTGGATATTGCTGTCAACAACTGCTTCCGTAAACTTGAGAATAGGCTTATGCATATTCCATGGACAGTGAAGTGTATGATTAAATAGTAATGCCTGCGCTTCCCTCTTCAACTCGTCTGACCAATATGTTAATGATGCTATAAGTTTTTCCTGTGTAGGAAGGTAGATGGATGAACTATTTTTTGTTTTTGATAAAGAGTCTTTAAATAAAGATTCCAGGCGAAACCTTTCCCTGCGATGCCATGCATCAGCTCCAATTGTTTCGCTGCAGGGGTTATCCCATGCTCGATGAAAAATAACAACCAGACGATACATCTCGTAAATGTGGTATGCCTCCTGCTGTTCTCCACGTTCCACATGAAAAGCAATGAGTGTCAGGTAAGGTAGTGGATGAGACCAGCCTGACAGAACTGCACCCTGCAATTCAACCAAAGACTTCAGGGGAGTATCTCTGTACTGCCGGGCAGCAATTAAGTGCATAAAAGCTTTTTCCTGAGGCAGGTTATCCAGCCTGGATATAAAGCTGTTTAACCAGTCAGGATCCAGGTGAGCTTCCGCCAGAAATTCAATCATTATTTCAGGAGCAATTCTAAAGTATTCCTTGATTGTGTCGTCTTGAAGTTTTCTGAAATAATCTTGAATTTTAAGAGATGAGACGTTTGGGTAAGCTAATCTAACCAGGTTGCTTTTAACCTTCTCTCTTGTATTTTCACAGTACACCGAGTTCCAAATGTCAGACATTGTTAGTCTGCCTTTATCTCCATAGCGGAATCTAATTTCAGTACACGATCTATGACTAACCGGCACTAATGGTGAAACCGATGAGTCACGTGGATCTACAACAAAGGATCTGTCTGGGTTTACTATGCCGCTAACTGGTAAGGTGGTTCGCGGACGAGAACGCAGATCATAGGGAGCTGGTCTTTTAGGTCTTTTAGGCTTTCTGAAAGCCAAGAAGGTTGCGGGGTGTCCTTGTATATTATTCATAATTCTTTTATCTCATGTGTTTAATTTACCCCTCATTAGACAGTAATGGACTCTGATATATCTTGACATGAAAGTGGTAATGACTTAGATGTTAGACCCTGTAATGAATTCTGTGCAAACGCACCACAAAGTTAAGCCTTGAACCGGTCTGGAAATAGAATGGAAAACCGGTTCATGGTAACAGATCAGTTCCTGATAGGCATAGTCCTGAGAGCTGATGGAACCAAACTTACAGTCATCGCCATAGGTGCTGATCATGAGCTGGTTAGTGAAAAACAGCCGTGGTTCACCTTCACGGTTTTTGGAGGTTTCCGTTTCCCGTAAATCTGCATAACGGCGTAACTGTTCTACCCCCTCAAACAGCGGGTTAGTGCAACTGTGAAGTGGTCTAATGACTACGGACATCTCGTTAAGCACAATACAGTGCATGATAACGAGGCTATCCGTGATGACGGAAAAAGGGTATGCCTTACAAGGCTCGGAGTCGGGAAACCAAAGGGGGGAACTATTGAAGTCGAGGGGCTGCCAAATTTTGTATTGCCTCAGGTTCTAGCCTGCCAGGTTGACCAGTAACTAAAGCTATTCAGCCCGGTCTCCAATTCGGTGATTCAAAACCTACAAAATAACCGGCAAAATTAACAACAATACCGCCCTATGGACTATATGGCATAGGTTGAAGGAAGTATCGTGTTCTCATCCGACTGCTCATAAGGCCGTACTTCCCTTGAAAAAAGCTCGCTCCTCGTCCATTAGCATCTTTTAGTAGATGCTAGTAGATGCTAGTAGATGCCCTATCAGTTACCTTGCATCGTTAGAGCGCATGAGCCCTTGGGTATAGATGTAACAATTGTTTTGTCGATACACTTATTCTGCGTTCTATTTCATTGCGATATTTTACATTCATATACCTCCAGGAATAAATTGTTTACCTACTCTCACTACCCAGTTCAACTGAAACTGTAATTTGTAAATAGTTATCTAATCAAATACAAACCTGAAATATTAACGTGACAGTGTCACTTTTTTATTTATATATTAGTGTGACATTGTCACCAAAAGATTCCCCTCCATGCCCCGCCCCCGTTTCAGCATCACCCCGAACGACTATCTGGCCGCCCGGGATTACCTGGGCCACCAGATCCGCAACAACACACTCGGTATCAAGAATACAGCCGCCCTGGAATGGAATCAGCAGCCTCACTCCCTCGACCGGAAAAAGCACAGTCCTATGCCGGGCTGGTGAATGACTGGTGTGAAGCGCACTTAGACAGCGAGCAGTGGACCAAGCTGAAGAACGCCCTTCGGGCCCGTCGGAAACGGAAAGGGGATCAGGTGAAGGGGGATAATAAAGTCACCGTGACACTGTCACGCTCTGCATGGATCAAGCTGAGTTCAGTAGCGGAGAGTCATGACGTGACCTTGTCTCAGGCGATTGAACGGTTCCTGAAACCCTAAAAAGCTTTTCTTCTCTGTGGTAAAAAGCCTCTATTGAGAAGACCCAGATTTTATAAACTGGATCTCCGCCTCCAGCTTGCCTGTTTGCACCAAAAGCTGTTTGTTCTCGGCCTTCAGGCTGTCTCTCTCTCCCTCACAGGCCTTCACACGCTGGCCGCTGGCCTCATTCTCGGCCTTGTGGCGTGCCGCTTCCTCTCTGGCCTGAGCTTCCCTCTCGCGCAATTCGTTGAGGGCTTTGTCTGTCTCAGCCGCTTTCTGCTCCAGATCCTGCACCTGCTTTTCCAGCCGAGCCACCTCAGCGGCTGATTCGGTGGCGTCCTTCACCAGGCGGGCTTCTTTCTGTTCCATCTGCTCTTTGACCAGAGCCACTTCCTCCCCGGCCTGCCGGCGGGCTTCTGACCAGGCAAAGTCCGCTGCTTTGCGGTACGCCGCCTCAACCCGCTCGGGAAGGTCGGCTTTGGTGTTCACCTCTTCCTGCTGAAGACGCCACTCCTGCAGGTGTTTGGTGATGGTGGTGAATGACCCCCGTCCACCAAGGGCTTCGCGGACGGTGGACACGCTGGGGTGCTCACCGGCTTCGACCAGCTCGTTGGCGGTACGGATCACGTCTTCCAGTGTTATGCGGGGAGCGGCCATAGTGTTCTTCTCGGTTATGATATTTTGATAATATTCATAGTGTAATTCACTACATTACACTATGAATATTATCATTTGGTTTGTGTGCTGGGGTCGCCAGGGCTGCTGAGCCCTGCGAATGAAGCACACCTGAAGTCAGATGCCTTGTGTGGCCGTGAGTTCCCTTGTGGGTTCTTTTTCAGGTTGTTGGGGAGTTTTTGTTGGTTGGGCGGTCATTCGGTGGGTTTTCAGGCGATGCTACGCGCATGGAACAGCACTCAGCCCCTGCGATTGCGCGAACAGGGGCGTAGCATTGCGGTTATGGTGGGGCTCCCCATTAAAGCCTGAAAACTCCAAGCCTTTGGATGAGAATAAATAGACGCTGACGCACTACTTTATGCGCTACAGGAAGAGCTACGAAGAGGACTACAGGTGTAGCTATCTTTGTAGTGCGTCAAGCGGCTAAAGAATCTCTTTCAAGGTTCTAATAATCTTCACTGGATTCAAGCAATCAGTGCAATCGACAACGGGAGCCTTGAAACCGGCTCCTTTCTTTGCCCGTTCAACAAGCCTGTTTCATTTGTGCTTTCTTATCAGCAACGTTTAGCTACTTTTAAACACCCTTGATTGCGCAGAAAAAGGTTCACGGACGAACATTCACATTGATGAGGGCGTCTTATGTTGAACATCCGGAAGCGTTGCCTGACGATGTCCTGTTGCAAAGTGAAGCCGTTGGCACACGGCAGCCTTGTTCTTCACATGGTGCCAGGTCTGTTCCTATCCCTATGGTTGTCCACGGCCTGGGCCGGTGGCGGACACAGCGGAAGCGGCGCAAAGGCCGGCAATCACACATCGGTTGCGTATATGGCTTATGCCGCAGCAGCCATCACTAACGCGCGAACCAGTGGGAAAAATACCACCGGGCAGGTTGTTGGCCCGGCGGCAGCGGGTTTTAACAGCCTTCCTAACACGCTTCATAAAAGCAGCCGTCATGGTAATAGCAGCCATTACAGCAATCACTCCCGGCTGTTTTCGAAAACCTCTAAAGCAAGGGCTGTTCAATCCCATAAAGCCCACTTCAACCAATCCTTCTCCCAGCCGGCTTCTGCGTCTTCTGAAGGGCGTAATCTGGCACAAAGCCAACACCCCAGGCCGGTCGGCAAAGCCCCGTCGCTGGCTTATAACCCGCTGATTCAAAAAACAGGGGGTAAAAAACTATCAGCACCACACACCAAAGCGATTAAGCGCAAACCTGTTCACCTCAAAGAGGCAGCAAGGCAGGCACGTGCTGGATATTCTCAGGTCACAGCCACATCAAGCGCAGCAACAGCCAGGGGCAAGGTCAAAACACCCAAAACCATCCTTCCGACTTTGAATACACGGCCATACAAGGGTAAACAAGGTACACTGGCCTCGGCGATTTATGATCACAACAGCTATGATCAAAGCCGTTATGAGCCTTACGCCCTTGATGATGACACCGGGCTGGAACATGACATAGAGCACCTGACGCTACAGGAAAGCCAGGGGCAAGAGGAGCATTTGCAGGGCAATCCGCGGCAGCAGCAAACACCCACACCAGTCGAGAGTCAGATACAAACTCACTATCAGTACCAGCAAGGCTGGAAAAATAAAGCCATCAATATCGCCCAGATGGCCCTTATGGCACTGGCTTCTCTTTCAACAGATCACCCCATGTATTCTCTGGTGGCCTTTCAGGGATTCTGGGGTTGAATTTTGATGGGGTCGGGGCACAGCAATCTGAGTTTACAGAAACACCGCAAAATATTACCCAGCCCTGTTGTGAGCCTGCGGTGTTTAATTGTTCTGGTGAGGGGATTAGCATAGTTTGGAGTCTGGTACTTCCTAACTCCTCGGAACCAATCCTCGCCACCAACCCCAAAGCTGTGGCTAAAGGCATTACTCTCTCACTGGTAAGTGGAAATGGGCAGGTATCAAACCCGCTATCAGTAACAACGAACACTGACGGCTTAAATGGTTTACAGGTTCAATGTCGATTAGCGGCACTGTCAGGATTCTCAGATTCCGATTTCGTAACCCTGACTATAGAAACCGGCCTGGAAGCCGCACAAAGTCTTACTTTCAGCGAGAATTTTAGGTTATTGCGCTGGAAGGCAGCACCTACACCAGGTCTGAGCGGCACTCCCACCTACAGTGTGACTGTTCGGGATCTCTCGAGCAACAATACCATTCGTGATCAATCTGATCGGCCTTGCTGCGAAATAGATTTACCTATTGTGGCGCATTGCCGTTTTTTGCAGGGGGAGGTGATCCCCCATCTGGGGAGCATGACAGGACCGGCAGCAACGATTGACAGAAAAACCCCTGGAACATTTGACACAGTGCGGAATGTTTCACTGAACACAGTCCGTAGTAACTCTACAACCGATTATTTGCAGATTGATTTGCGGCAGAGTGGAGTTCGGTGCCCAATGCAAAGATTGAAGGTTTCCTTTGGGGAGGCTAATGCATCTCCCTACCAGACAAATCTGTTGGTAATGGGGAATGCTTCTTTCACCATTGAATTCCCCACCCAAACCAAAAGCGACAATTACCTTGTAACAGCCATCGTTCTGGATGAATTTGGCAACCCCCAAAGCAACTACACAGAGTTTGTAGGCACGCTATCTGAGGAAACATCCACGACCGATGCAGCCACCACCCCTGCCACAAAAATCATACTGGCCACACTAACCCAGGCACCGGGTTCCAGCGACCAGGGCACACAGCCAACAATTCAGATATTTAGCATCACTCCTTCGCCCGCTCAATCAATGAACCCGAACCCGGGGGATGGCACAGGCGCAGCAGTGGGAGCCAGTGTGGCTGCAGCCATAATCGCCGCTGCAGCATCAGCCGCAACAGTGGTTGTTGTCGTGATTGTGAAAAAACGGACAGATCACAAGCCTACTCAGAGTACCGGACCTGATACTGCCCCTGAGCAGGATGTTGAGTGGAACAACCTTGATATGAACAATCTGAAGCACCAGAAGCCGCAGCAGAAACCAGAAGATCTACAACCCGCTGGGGAGAGTCATGAAAACACGGCTCTTTAACGGTTTATCAGAATGAGATCGATTTTATGGAAAAGCAGGGTGCTCTCAGCACTGGCCTGCAAGTATGGCCTGCTTGAAATGACTCCGCCCCTTTTCGCCTTTTCGGAGCCCTTTTCGCCCTTTTCGCCCTTTTCGCCAAGAAGTTATCCTAACCAGGTTGTCAGTTTCACTGTCCAGTTGAGAGCATGTGTGACCATATTTGTGTCTGATCTGATAACAGTCCGAAAACCAGGGAGGGGAAGATATATGTTAAGAGCTGTTTTTGCAGTCAGCCAGCCGCTGCGTCACCGTTGCACCCAGCGCTTGTCCAAGGGGGCCATGTGGCAATGCCAATCTCGTCACCGGGTTGAAAGGCTGGAACCACAGCTTTTCATTGCCGCTGTGTCTTCTTCGCAAAACCGAGTGATCCCCATCCCGTTGCAGGGTAGAAAACTGTCTGGGACGGCACAGATGTCAGCCGAGAGGCATTTATCGCTTCATATTGCCCATCCTCCGTGTATGGAAGATGAACAGCATATTACACAGGGGCTTATGAAATTTAACGCCCCCCACTTTAGCGTGAACGATGAGAAGCCTGTTGCCTGTTATATCCGAAACGAAAAAGGGGATTTAATGGGAGGAATGAGTGCCATTGTGATTTATAACAATCTCTATATTAAGAAATTCTGGTTGTCAGATGCCGTCAGAGGGATGGGGCTGGGCAGTCAATTGGTTGAGGCCATAGAAGCAGAGGGCAGGAGGCAGTGTGCAGACACACTGTTTGTTGATACCCATACCACGCAGGCACCCGGGTTCTACAAAAAGAACGGCTTTGAAGAAGTCGGGCGCCTGAAGGGTTTTCCGAAGCCCGGTATCGATAAGGTATTTCTGAGTAAATCACTCCGTGATGAGGGGCCGGATGAGAAGAAGGAGTGGTTTACATAGGAAATGGCTTCGTCTCCTTTGGCCGCTACTCAACACTCTTGTCAGGTTTTCAGGGATAAGTTTCTTATGTGAGTCGTCTAACCCTGTATGTTTTATAGGGGATCGATCAAATGGAGCGTAGTCAGAGAACAACCTTTCCACCTCAGAAAACCAACTTTACCCAGCAAAGAAGCGGGCGGGATAGAGAGGCTGGAAGGCCCAAAGAAGCTGCAAAAACTGCAACAACTGCGAGCGAGCCGAAGTTTCTGCATCATCGTACAACCGAACAGCGTGACAGCAAGGTGCTGAGTGAAAAAAAATTGCTCCATGCAATTATCGTCCAGCATAAGAGTACTATAGGAGACCTGCCTTCCTGTAGTCAGCAGATTTGCAGGGAAATCTCTATTGCTTTGAAAAATAATAAAGTCTGGCAAGCATGGCAGGCTCTTTTTCGTCTTAACCTGAGCCTTGGGAAATCCTTTCCGCGTAATGATGTGCTGAATGAATTATCCTGTATCGTGATTCGTAAAATACTGGATATCAATTACCTGCCAGGCCGTGCTCGTCACGATTCAACAGCAATGGCTCAGCTGTTTCTGGCCCAGGTTCTTCCTGACGTTTTTTTGCAACACCATTTCCGCTCCGTTATTGAACAAAAATGTCACCATTTTGGAGGTTTTCTTTGTTTTGAAGAGATTGGAGACCTTCAGGAAAGATCAAAAAAGCTGCCTATAAACCAGATCACACCGGAAGGACAGTTGATCTGCGATGGGTTAGTCCGGATTCTGTCTTTGTGGCGACCTGTGCTCAGCCAGGCACGCCTGAATGGTATAGCAACGACACTGGCTCGATTGCTGTCACCAATGCGGGAGATGATCGTCAGTAGCGGTATGGTCGGAGCATACTATGAAGCTATGGACAAACTTTCTTGTGTTATGCCCGTTATGGATGTTCTGGATACCAATTCAGAGAGAGGAGTCACGGCTTTCCGCTCAGGCTGTTTAATTACACTCAACAAAACACTACATAAACTTGCCAATGATATAGAGAAAAAACCAGAATCCATTCGTCTTGCTGTACGCCTGCTACGCAGTGCAGACATCAGCCGGAGTTACCGGTGGCAGGAGAATTATGCCAGCAGAAATCAGGTGAGCTTTCTTCTTCGTGTCTGGCCGGAAAAAAAGGACTACCCAGCCGAAGGTTTGCGTATTTGCCTGCCCGAATTACCGACAGGCCCCCTGGAATCCGCATGGGAACAGTTACGCAAAAATAAAAAAACCAGTCAGGAATATATCCTGCTCAGTGAAGAAGAACAAAAATCTCGTATTATTGAGAGTCGAAATGCTGGCGATGCTCTTTCCTGCCTGATTCTGGCATCACAGTTACTCATTGAATTTCCGATGTATTCTGATCCTAAAATTTCACGGTTACATTTTGATATTTTTGATGCAGCACTGGAAACAGTGGCAGCCACGCTATTACTGGATACAGAGCTGTGTGCACCTGATAATCAGCATCATGTACTGGACGCGACAGTCTGGCTGCTAAATATTCTTGGAGATTGGAGCAGTGATGCTCTGATGTTGTCACAAAAGAGTCGATGGTCACTGGAGCGTCTCCGGGTTGTTCTCTACCAGAATCAGATCGAACCGAGGTTAGAGCAGGCAAAGCAAGGGGGGAGTTCGGAGTTACAACTGAAAGAGACCTTAAGACTGTATAGCCGGTACTGGAGAGTCTTTCCCATAGCCGAGCAACGGCGTTTCGTTGCTGATGCAAAAGAGACCTTTGAAGCATGTGATAGGAACAAGCTTGTACCGTTACTCCCCCCTCAGTCTGACAGGGTCATCGGGCAGGTATTCGGGAGACAGATTGCAGATACGATAAAAGAACAAAGGGAACGGGCGCAGAAAGGGAACGCTGAAAGCACCACCGGAAGCAGAAAGAATAAACCCTTACAGACTGGCTGCTCAGAAGAAATTCCTCTGACGGCTGCACCGGATAAGGTGTCTGCAGAGAAACCGGTTGTAATACTCAAGGTCTCAAAGAATGTGAGGTTTGAAAGAGACATTCACGCACTGATTAAGGGGAATGACTTATTACAGGCTGCAACCCGTTTTATGGATCCAGATAGTTTTGATTGCACTTCGCAAGATGATCTGCACCTTTACCAGTCACTGGCCTGCAAAGTGATATCCTCTTGTATTCGCAGCGTGCAGTCCCCACTGAATCCGCACGCTTGTAAGCTTATTCACAAATGCATTGAGCTTGCCGGAGAAGAACATGCTGATTTACCGGAAGAGAGTGAGAGGCTGTCAGCGCTTTTATTGCCCCCTAGAGGAAAAAGAGCCTTCGGGGACGTTGGGAAGAATATATCAGTGGGGAGAGGAAGAGGAAGAGGGCTGGGCAGAGGCAGGGGGGGCGTAGATTACTTTTGAATGATACAGGCGCATCTTTCCCCGCCAGCCCTTCATCCAGCACGAGGCGCTTGAAATACCGCCAGGTCATTTTCAGACAGAAGGTGTGTGAACTCAGATCATCATGACCACCTTGTTCAGAAGTCTGGTCATATCCTGCTTTTGGCGGGAGAAAGTCAGAGCGTAAACCTTTGGTTCTACCCTTGTTTCAGTGGGCATTTTTCAGCGATTAACACTACTCGGATACAGATCTAATCCACCGAGGTGAAAGTAGATCGCTGTCTTGTATCGTTCCCGGCTTCTATATCCATAAGCGCGATTTTTCAGACTCTGTATCTTGCTGTTGATGCCTTCTGCCCGCCCATTGTTAGCATCGAGAACTATCGCATTCACTATACCCCACAAGTGCTCCTTGACAGTTCTGGCAACTTTCTTGATTGGCTCAAGACGACAGCGTTGAGCCCAGCTCAACCAGCGCTCCCAGGCTTTGATGGCCCATGCTCTGGATTTGTAATCCCATAACGACATGGCTAACTCCCTGATAGCCCAGGCACGTGCCGTTTTTAGTGTTGAGTTTCTCAGTGGTTCAAAGTTGTCCCACTTTTCCTCAGTCATATTTTCAGGGTTCGTCAGCCAGTCAAAACGGGTTCCCTTGAGAAGCTTTACACCCTCTGCCAGAAGAGTTTTATTCTCTTCTATGCGAACCTGGTTAACAGCCTTGCCAAGGGACTGGGCAACATGAAATTTGTCGAATGCAATCTTCAGATCAGCTTCCGGAATGTTCCCCCTGACAGACTTGATATACGCTTTAGACCTGTCCATTGAAACGCACTCAATTCCTGCCTTTTGCTCCTCAGGCAAGGTATCAAAATACTCGTTGAGGCTGTCACTTTTACGATCGTCAGCCACATCATGCCGCTTCTGGAACGACGTTTCATCAACCGCTATACGCTTGGGAGGCTTAACTTCCCTGCGTTCCAGACCTCGCTTGACAGCACGTTGCTGAATGCCATCTATGGCGTTCCAACTAAGCTTCATCTGTTGTGCAACAGCCATGGTCGTAGCCTCTTTCAGCCAGTCAATAACCAGGGCTTCAAACAGCGCTGTATAACGGGAACCCGGTTCAGCCCATGGAACCTGTGTGGCTAACACCCCGTGTTCAGGGCAATTGGTACGAGGGACGCTGGCAACAAGAATGGTTTGAAACTGGCAGGTATCCAGGTGACGCCACTTCTGAGCAACGTGATCATAACCTGGACAGGGTTTGCCACAACTGCGGCATTTACAGGGCTTTTTGCCATTATGCTCGATGTAGACTGTCACCTGTGATTCCGCAACAGAAAGCTCCACATCTGACACTGACCATGGGCTTTGAATACCCAGTATCTGGGAGTACAGTTGTTTGTCACGCATCTCGGCATCCTTGCTTTGAGAGGTTTACTCTTATCCTAAATCACCCACTCAAATTGAGGAAGAGCCAAACCTTTCCACCTGTAGCATCGTGCCGGGAAGTGATGGTGAAGGGTGATGATGCGGAATATTCCCGCACACTGTGCAGGCCCAGCTCAACTAGCCCCGGGGACAGATGACAGGATTCAGGGTGTTCACTAACCCGGCGCTCAAAGGCCATCCTGGCCTTATCGATCAGGGTTATCGCTTGCTTCGCCGGAATATTTGCCGTGAAAATACCCGAATTCAGGACGCAGGTAACCGCCCTGCACAGAACAAGGAACTACCGTGCCAACCTCAAGCTCAGACTTGTTGCTGTACCAGCTCCAAGTAACCGTATTCTTCCAGCTTGTTCAACCAGCGTGACGCATTCTTCCTGACCATCAAACCCTCGTAATCAGTGTCAGGTTCAATATAAGGCTGTCGTTTCTTGAGTAAGGTGTAAATCACACGAATAAGTTTATGCGCTATAGCAATCAGACTTCGTTTATGACCTCTGCGAATCACCAAACTCTGGTATTTACCTTTGAACTGGCTCTTGGTCTTGATGGCCGCATTCGCCACTTCGCACAGTGTCGTTTTGATCATCTTGTTCCCTTTTCGGGTTCGACCACTTTTACGCTTTCCAGCGCTTTCATTATTGCCCGGACAGAGCCCGGCCCAGGAAGCGATTTCCTTCATACCGCCAAACTGACTCATGTCATCACCGATTTCTGCGATCAGTGCAGCAGCACTCATTGCACTGACTCCAGGTAAAGTCTGAAGCAGTTGCCAGGCTTCTTTCCAGGGTTGAACTGTATTCAGGATCTGGACGTCCAGCTTCTGCTGCTGTTCGCTGAGGAAGTTGATGTGATCCCGAATATCTTTCAGCACAATCAGGTGTGAAGGTGATAGCTTCTCATCCATACTGGCCATCAGTTGCTTTCTATCTGCCTTCAGTCGACCGTCCGCCTTCTTGATAATATCCTGAAGGGATTCACCATCAATCAGGGCATTCACCATACGTTGGCCTGACTTGCCGTTAATGTCGCTGATCAGGCCGCCGAGTCGAATGCCACTGTCGTCCAGTGTCTTGTGGAGGCGGTTTTTCTCATTCGCTATTTGCTATTTGCTATTTGCTATTTGCTATTTGCTATTTGCTATTTGCTTGACCAGTGTGTCCCGCCGACGAGTCAGTAAACGCAACTGTTCCGTAAGCGCCAATAAATCCCACGTACTGCCATATTAACCGTTGATAGGAAATCATAAGTCTCCCAAAACCAAGGAGGCAACCATGGCAAACCGCAGCGAAGTGAAAGAACAGTGGCAGCAACGACTCCAGGCCTGGCGAGAGTCTGGCCTGAATCAGAAACAGTGGTGTGAGCAAAATAGTATTAAGCAAGCACAGTTCTGGTATTGGAAGAAAAAGCTTGAGGATATTCCGGCAGCGGTAGAGCACAAAGACAAAACCGCATCTGCCTTTGTTCCTGTAGCCTTAGCACCTTCATCCCAGGTGATCGAATCCGCATCACTGACCATTACACTCCCCAATGGTTTGAGGGTGTCGGGTATTGATCACAGCAATCTGACGCTGGCCAGTCAACTGATCGAGCAACTGAAATGACACAGCCGGTCATGCGTCCATCGACCGAACTGACTCATGTTTACCTGTACCGTGATCCCGTTGATTTCCGTAAGTCCTTCAAAGGACTGGCCGTCCTGGTGGAACAGGAACTGGGTCATAATCCTTTTGATGGCTACCTTTATGCGTTTACCAACCGTCAGCGCAACAAAATTAAATGTCTGTTCTGGGAGAACAATGGCTTTGTCTTGTATTACAAAAGCCTGGCAGAGGACAAGTTTCGGTGGCCCAGGAAAACAGACGATCTGGTAACACTCACCGGTCAGCAGTTGAACTGGTTGCTGGATGGATACGACATTGCTCTGATGACACCTCACAAAAAGAGACACTATGACAGTTGTTCTTAACAGAGTGCGGCGGGCAAAGCGGGTACAATAGGCGACATGAAACTATTGACCTCCACTCCTCTTCTTCCAGCAATAACCTCCCCGGAATCACCGGCGCAGGCGGCTGGGCAACCTGCTGACATTGATACTTTGGTTAAGGTGATCAATCAGCAGGAGGATGTGATTGAGAAAAAGTCCACGGTTATCGCCGAGCAACAAAAACGCATTGCTCTGTTGGAAGAGTACCTGCGGCTTGAACGGGCACGGCTGTATGGTCGCAGTTCTGAAAAAAATACCGCTCAAGGTGAGATCTTCAACGAGGCCGAGCAGGCGGATGACACCGATGAGGAGCCTGCAGCAGCTGAACCAAAAAAACGCTCAAAGTCGGGGCGCAAACCTCTCTCCCCTTCACTGCCTCGTATTCAGGAACGTGTTGAACTGAGCGAGGAAGAGAAAGATGGAGCCATTGATACCTTCTTTACCAAAGTGCGTGAAGAGCTGGATATTATTCCTGCCCAGGTGCGTGTAAAGGAGATTCTGCAGGAGAAAGCTGTCTTTCTGGAACGCCAGGGTGATGATGCTTCCGAGAAGCAGGCAACCAAACGCGTTATCAAGGCTGCCGCGCTGCCAAAGCATCCCATCCCCAAGTCTGCCGTCACAACTAACATGCTGGCCTACATCATCGTTGCCAAATACTGTGATGCTCTGCCGCTGTACCGACTGGAAAAGATCCTTTCACGTTACGGCGGATCGGTGACGCGTACGACGATGGCAAACTGGCTGATCCGTTTGTCGGTTCAACTACAACCGCTGATTAATCTCATGTACGACCACCAACGTACAGGGGTGGTCATCAATGCCGATGAAACGCGGGTTCAAGTACTCAAAGAACCGTCGAAATCGATCCATTCAGACAAATACATGTGGGTCACCCTGGGAGGCCCACCGGGGCAGACGGCCGTGCTGTTTGACTACGATCCTTCTCGGAGCAAGGTGGTGCCGCTACGCCTGTTTGAAGGGTTCAAGGGATACCTGCAAACGGATGGCTATGCCAGCTACAACGCTGTGTGCCTGCAGGAAGGTATTACCCAGCTGGGTTGCTTCGACCATGTGCGGAGAAAGTTTACGGATGCCAAAAAGGGTGAAGTTAAAGAGAGAGGCAAGAAAAAGCAGAAGAATCCCCGGGTCAGTAAATCCGATGTTGCCCTGGGAAAGATCCGTAAACTCTATGCCGTGGAAGATAAGATCAAAGGCTTGACGGTGGATGAGAAAAAACATCAGCGACAGGTTCAAAGTCTCCCTCTGCTCAATGACCTGCACGAGTGGTTGGAGAAAAACGTTTCTCGAGTGGTTCCGGACAGTCTGGTACACACAGGGATACAATATGCGTTAAACCAGTGGCCAAAATTAACGGTATATTGTGAAGACGGTCATCTGAGTATCAGTAATGCAGCGGCAGAGAATGCCATTCGTCCCTTCACGATAGGGAGGCGCAACTGGCTGTTTGCAGATACGCCAAAAGGGGCAAAAGCCAGTGCCGTCTATTACAGTTTGATAGAAAGTGCCAAAGTCAGCGGCCTGGAACCGTTTGCTTATCTGAGGCATGTCCTCAAGGAACTGCCGTACGCCGAGACCGTCGAGGCACTGGAAAGCCTGTTGCCCTGGGCAGTGAAGGCTTCTGGGGAGTGCTCAAAAAGCGAGTAGTTCGGATTATCCTTTGCTACGTGGAATAATTGGCGCTTACCTTTGGGATGCGAACAACTTGATATTTCCCTTGTTGTTTGCCATACCGTTAGTCCTTTTGGGTATGTCTAAGAAGAATTGGCTTATGAAAAGAGTCGGTGCACAAGGCCTGTTTTCCTATGCAGTATTTTCCCTCTGTCTTTCGGTGATTCTGTTTGCACGGGCTGAAGAGTGGTGGGAAGCGCCCGACTGGAGGCCGACATCGAGTGATGAGGAGGCGTTCGTGCAAAACTATCCTGGTGAACACCAGTTTCTGGCGGCCTGTCGGCAAGGGCGTGTTGATGTTATGGAGTATTGGCTGAGCCAGAAGGGCTTTAGGCCAAACGATGAATTTATTAGAGGTTGCAGGGGAGACAGGGTTTCAGGTCTTTGGGTGGCATCTCAGAAAGGCTATACCGATGGAGTAAAACTTCTCATTAAGGCCGGAGCTGATTTGAATCAAGGCTTAGATAATGGAGCGACACCTCTCTTTATGGCCAGCCAAAATGGTCATAACAAGGTTGTGGAGATTCTGTTTAAGGCCGGAGCTGATTTGAATCAAGGCTTAGATAATGGAGCGACACCTCTCTATATTACCAGCCAAAATGGTCATAAAAAGGTCGTGGAGATTCTGTTTAAGGCCGGAGCTGATTTGAATCAAGGCAAAGATAATGGATCGACGCCTCTCTTTATAGCCAGCGAACAAGGTCATGTTGAGGTAGTGGAGATTCTGGCTAAGGCTGGGGCTAATTTGAATCAAGCCAGGGATGATGGAGTGACACCTCTTTTGATGGCCTGCGGTAATGGTCATGCCGAGGTTGTGGAGATTCTTGTTAAGGCTGGGGCTAATTTGAATCAAACCAGGGATGATGGAGTGACTCTTGCTGCCAAAAAGGGGCATGTAGAGGTGGTTCAGATGCAGATAAACACCGGGGGGGCAAATCTTAATCAACCAGGAACTGATGATGTCACGCCTCTGTATATAGCGGCTCAGAACGGCTACTCCGAGGTGGTTCAGATTTTAGTGAACACCGAGGGGGTGGCTCTTAATCCACCAAGAAATGATGGTGCCACGCCTCTGCATATAGCGGCTTATAAAGGCTTCGCGGAGGTGGTTCAGATTTTAGTAAACACCGAGGGGGTGGCTCTTAATCCACCAATAAATGATGGTGCCACGCCTCTGTATATAGCGGCTGAGAAAGGCTTCGCGGAGGTGGTTCAGATTTTAGTGAACACCGAGGGTGTGGCTCTTAATCAACCAATAAATAATGGTGCCACGCCTCTGTATATAGCGGCTGAGAAAGGCTTCGCGGAGGTGGTTCAGATTTTAGTGAACACCGAGGGGGTGGCTCTTAATCCACCAATAAATGATGGTGCCACGCCGCTGTATATAGCGGCTGAGAAAGGCTTCGCGGAGGTGGTTCAGATTTTAGTGAACACCGAGGGTGTGGCTCTTAATCAACCAATAAATAATGGTGCCACGCCTCTGTATATAGCGGCTCAGAACGGCCACTCCGAGGTGGTTAAGATTTTACTCCAGGCCGGGGCGGATCAATCTATAAAGTGGCGATTTAATTGGTTTTTCACTAGAAGCCCGCGGGCGGCTGCAAAAAGAGTAAGACCTTTCTGGTTCGTTGATCCTGACGAGTGGCACAAATACACAGTCACTATCAATACACTCACGGAGTACCGTCAAACTTATAAACGTAAACGCTCCCGGCCAGTGATAACCACCAAAGACAATGAGGAAACACCCTTGTTAAGCGCGTTTCTCAAGCTTAGGTTACAGTCCGGCTCAAAATAAAGGATTCAACTATCCGGGTGGCACAGTCAAAAGACCAATGACCACTGCATAGAAGTGATCTTCACTCGGCACCGAAAGTGGTAACACCTGCTGAGCCTCAATAGGTGAACCTTCAGACCGGTCAAAAATAACTGTGAATGCACGTCCGCCAGGAAGTGTGAGAAGCATTTTTTTTTCGATATTTCCGACAAAGCAAAGAGCGTGTTCAGATCGGACAGCGTTAACCAGCTGTTCTCCCCATCCCCCAGTACAATGCTGCGCCGACTTTCAGACACAATAAGGTGCCGGTCAGGCTCCTGTCGGTACTCTGGGCAACCGGTGTCCAGTCAAACTCATTCACCCACAAAAGGTTTTCCGGCAGTGTCATGGTATCCAGTTGCATCAGATGGCCCTCGCGCCGGATTCTTTGAGTGCTCGTAGAAGTTTCACATCATCCCCATGGCGAACACTCACGTTCACATTGCCGCGGGGATACTTAAGACGAATCACTTTATTGGGGGATTCATTCCTCTGGTATTGGTAACAGCCCCTTCCTTAAAAGACAGAGATAGACTAGTACCGCCGTCTGGTATGGATGCCGGGACTTTGGGATGCGAACAACTTGATATTTTGTAAGCGCCCTCAAAACCACGTACTTCCCCAAACCAGATTTTCACCCGTTTTTTGAAAGCGCTCCGGAAACGCTGACGGCCCACGGCAGCAACTGTTCCAGTTGTTCAACCGTTTCTGCATAAGGCAGAGCTTTCAAGATATGGCTCAGGTACCCAAATGGTTCCAGACCGTTGGCCTTGGCGCTTTCAATCAGGCTGTAGTAAATGGCACTGGCTCGCGCTCCCTTTGGCGTGTCAGCAAGTCGAGTAAGCAAGGGGAAATTTCATCCCCAAGCTTCTCACGGAACCGTACGTGACAGTCTCCCGTCATACGGCTCTTGATCACACATTTGATGCACGAAGTAATTCCCAGTGAGCAAAGAATTTCGGGCTGGCTTTCCGTAACCGTTCAAGTCGCCATTCAGCTTCTCTGGTTGAAATCCGATACCTATTGCTCGCCCATTTGATAAGTCGAGATTGAAATACGCTCCACAACCGGTAACTAAAGGTTCTGTACCAGAACTTTCCGTAGTAATGAATCCAGCCTCTGAGAGTGGCATTATACCGGCCAGCAATCTCTTTGATCGATGCCCTTGTCGAGCGATGAACCCGCCAGGACTTAATCGTCCTGGTGATCGTCTTCATCGCCTTCTTTGAGGCGCCCGGTGCACATTTACGAAACAGTTCACCTTTAAAGCTTCTCAGTGTCCGCACTTGGAAGTCATACCCCAGAAATGTAAAAGACTTCTTCACATTCCATCGTGGAAAGGTATCAATGTAAGCAATATTGGTTTTGCTTTCGTTGATACTCAGCCCAACTTCCCTCATACGTTCAGTGATTGACTCTTTCAGATTAACAGCTTCCTTCATGTACGAGCAGTGGCACACCAGAGCATCCGCATAACGCTCAAACTGAATGTTACGATGTGTTCGGCTCGCCCATTGATCAAACGCATAATGCAGAAAAAGGTTCGCCAGCAAGGGAGAAATAACACCGCCTTGCGGAGTCCCCCGGGTGCGCTCTTGATGTTCCTTTTCTGAACCAGATTCGACCATCGGTGCTCTCAGCCAGCGGGTGCAGTACAAAATCACCCATCAGGGCATCTGATGATGTTTCAGAGCTTTTATAATCAAATCAAGATCGACATGATCGACATGATCGAAGAAAGCCTTGATATCCACCTCAAGTACCCAACTACGTGTACGACAGCGTTTCTCGCATTGCTTCAGTGCATCATGAGCTGACCTTCCCGGACGATACCCGTAGGAATCGGGATGAAAGACAGGCTCGGGTTGCTCTTCCAGAAAGCCTTTTACTGCTCCCTGTGCTACACGATCACTGACGGTTGGAATGCCCAGTGTACGTTCCGAGCCATCGGCCTTCGGGATACGCTTCTTACGTACCGGCGGCGGAAAGTATGACCCGGAACTCAGCCTGTTCCAGATTTTGTACAGATTGCGATCTCGTTTCTCATCAAATTGCTTTATCGTCTGACCATCGCATCCGGGGGCACCTTTATTTCGGCGTACATCCTGATAAGACTGCCAGACCAAAGCTTTGGGAATTTCAAATGCTTTTCCCTGTTGCAAAACATCATCCTCGGTTGAGTTGTGCCTTGTACAGTTCGTTGACCCATGCCCCTTCGCTCCCATGCCATTACAGCATTTTCATCACTACTACGGGCATGTCCGCCCCTGCATCCTGATACGTGCCGGATGCAGGTTCTCACGTTCCCCAAGCTGGCCTGATCTGGACTCTCGCTGCCTTAACGCCGGATGCCATGCAGACAGTAAACAGGTCTCCTCTGCACTGATCAGGGGACGGATACACAGCCCCTTTTTGGCATCACCAAAGATTTCGACGCTTCGTCGTACAGTTCACTTTCGTTCGACTTTCCAGATCCCACGTGACGGTATATCCCCGCCTTTTCCTGAAACGCTCACCACCAGATTCCTTAGAATCCCGCAGCATCAGGTCGTTTGGTCAGTATTCCTGTAAACCCTGACCGGAGGGCCGACCTCCATCCAACTTGCAGCATGGTTTCACTATGCAGCTTTGTAGCTTATGTCATAGCTTCTCCTTCGTGACACGCATAACCAGTTCTTGCGACCAATCGTAAAGGGGCGAATGGCATTTTCTGCCGCCGCGTTGCTGATAGACAAATGACCATCTTCGCAATACACAACCAGTTTCGGCCATTGGTTCAGGGCGTATTTTATCGCCGTATGAATCAGGCTATCAGGCATGACGCGAACAATGTTCTTCTCCAGCCAGCCATGCAGCTCATCCAGAAGCGGTTTGCTGCGAACCTGGCGTTGCTGATACTTTTGCTCAGACGGCAATGATTCAATATCAGCTTCTACAGCATACAACTTGCGGATCTTGCTCAGCGCCACATCCGCCTTGCTGACCCGAGGGTTCTTCTGCTTCTTTTTCCCGGATTCCTTGACTTCGCCTTTTTTGGCGTCCGTGAATTTACGACGCACATGATCGAAGCAGCCCAGTTGTGTGATGCCTTCCTGACGACACACAGCATTGTAGCTGGCATAACCATCCGTCTGCAGGTAACCGCTGAACCCTTCGAACAGGCGCAGGGGAACCTCCTTGCTTCTTGAAGGATCATAATCAAACAGCACGGCTGTCTGCCCCGGTGGACCGCCCGGGGTGACCCACATATATTTGTCGGAGTTGATGGATTTACTCCGCTCCTTAAGAACCTGAACCCGGGTTTCGTCGGCGTTAATCACCAGGCCTGAACGCTGATGGTCGTACATCAGGTTGATCAGCCCCTGCAACTGAAGAGACAGGCGGATCAGCCAATTGGCCATCGTCGTGCGGGTCACGGAGCCACCGTAACGGGATAGAATCGTTTCCAGCCGGTACAGTGGCATGGCATCACAGTATTTGGCGACAATGAGGTAAGCCAGCATGTCGGTGGTGACAGCCGATTTGGGAATGGGATGCTTTGGCAGTTCTGCCGCCTTAATCACCCGCTGACTTTCGCTGGCTTCATTTTTCTCCAGGAAGACCGCTTTTTCCTGCAGAATTTCTTTCACTCGCACCTTGGCGGGGATGATGTCCAGCTCTTCCCTGACTTTGGTGAAAAAGGTGTCAATGGCGCCTTCTTTTTCTTCCGCGCTCAGCTCAACACGCTCCTGATAGCGGGGCAATGCAGGTGAGAGTGGCTTGCGCCCCTGAGACTTCGGGCGTTTTTTCTCGGGTTCAGGAGAAGCTGTTTCTTCTTCATTGTCACCACACCCGGCGAGTTCGGCTTCATTGAAGATATCCTCCTGGGCGTTGCTTTTTTCTGAGCTTCGGCCATACAGGCGCGCTCGTTCAAGACGCAGGTATTCTTCCAGCAGGGCAATGAGTTTTTGCTGCCCGGCGATGACCGTCGACTTTTTCTCAATGACCTCTTCTTTTTCCTGAATAGCACTTTCCTGCTGCGCGATGACCTTGACCAGAGTGTCAATATCAGCAGAGCAGCCAGCAGCCTCGACAGGTAATGCCGGGGCGATGTTTGCTTGTAGGGAGGTTGTATCTGTCAACGGTTTCATGTCGTTTATACTACCCGTTGCATTCTGTCTGTTCTGTTAAAATCTACACCCTAGAAACTGTAGAGCTGCTTGGGAGTCACTCACCTAGATTTAGAATGAAAAATGTACTTGGCCGATGCAACAGCCTGCGTTGTAGGATTTCAATACTTTCTCTGCACATTTCTACCAATCACATCATTTATTTGTAGAAGTGTGATTACCGAGTGATTTGTCGTTCCAGCATAACAGTCCGTTTCGGGCCCAGATAGTCCGAACACCTGATGGGCTTATCTCCAGGCTATGGAGGTCTTTAAGCTGTGCCGATACCTGTGCCTGACCCACGTGGGGGTTCTCTCGTGACAAGTTTATGATCAAGCCTTCGGTTGATTCCGTAGTCCGGTTCTTATGATAGTGCCTGTCCGAAAATCTACCCCCCTGGCATTACTGGCTCGTAAGCCATAATAAGGGCTGATGTTTTCTGACAGGTTCTATCTGCACTATGCGTCAGTCACTCGATCCCCAGAAACAGCTTGGTGAAGTCGATATTTCGGCTATTCGCTTCAATGAACGCTCTCGCGACGATATACCCCGGATACTTCGCGGCCTTCAACATATCTACACCACTCCAGAGTTACGACGAGAAGTCTTTGTGATTCTGCAACAGGCCATTCCCGAGAAGGTTAACAGCAACAATGGTCGTCCCGGTATGGATCTTGGGCGTGTACTGGTTCTGGGAACACTTCGGCTTTCTATCAACTGCGATTATGACCGTCTTCTGGAGCTGGCCAATGAGCATGGAACTCTCCGCCAGATGCTAGGCCACGGCCCTTACGATGAGCACCGCTACCGGCTGCAGACAGTCTGCGACAATGTTGCTCTGTTAACGCCAGAGATTCTTGACCAGATCAATCAGGTGGTCGTCAAAGCCGGACATCAGTTGGTAAAAAAAAAGACGAAGCGATCCAGGGGCGTTGTGATTCCTTCGTCGTAGAAACCGACGTGCACTTTCCCACTGACTTGAGCCTCCTCAGGGATGCTTGCAGAAAGACGATTGAAATAACAGGTGTCGTAGCCTCTGAGCTGGCGGACACTCTTTGGAGGCAGCAAAAATATCTGTTGAAAACTCTGACCAAACGCTATCACAGCGTACGCAGATTAAAGCATTCCACAGCAAGTAGCCCATCCCGTCGTCAGGCCAAGGCCAGTCAGATGGATGACGCATATATGGACTACCTCAAGCACTGTAACCACATCATTGTGAAAGGGCAGACGACTCTGTCATTGCTTGGCAAGCGAAGTATCGATGACAACAGTCTGGAGCAATTGAACTGGTTTATTCAACAGGGGGCACGCCAAATTCACTTGATCATTCGTCGTGTTTTTGAAGATCAGGTTATCCCCCATAATGAGAAAATATTTTCTCTGTTCGAACCACACACCGAGTGGATTAGCAAAGGAAAAGCCAGGGTTCCTGTTGAGCTGGGATTGCGTGTTTGCGTTCTTCAGGATCAGTTTGGTTTCACACTGCATCATTGCGTCATGGTCAGAGAAACAGATGAGCAGATGGCTGTACCCATGGCAAAGGAAGCGCAGCAACGGTTTCCTAGCATGAACCAGATCAGTTACGACAAAGGCTTCTGGAGCCCAGACAACCTATCAGATCTCAATGCTTTTCTGGATCGCACGCTATTGCCCAAGAAGGACTGCTTTCAACCACAGACAAAGAGCGGGAGCATCACCTTGCATTCCGACGCGCCCGTCGTCAACATTCTGCGGTAGAGTCTGATATCAATTGCCTGAAAGTACATGGTCTCGATAAATGCCGAGACAGCGGGCTACCGTCGTTCAAACGTTATGTTGCTTTGGCTGTCGTCGGTACCAATCTTCAAAAATTGGGAAAGCTTCTGATTGAGCAAGTCAGAGATAAGTTGCCGTTCTTGAGTAGAGCTGCCTGACTGATCAGCAAACCGCTGGAAAAAACTTAAAATCACTCCTTGTGAGGATATGCCCTGCCTGGAAATCAGTATCACTCGGTGAAAACGGCCAAAAATCAGTGGTGAAAGCAAAGATGCTGCCGATTTATAGCGCTCAGATAGACCGGCCAAGTACCATGTTTTCCTTTCTTGATTTTCTTGTGGGTTTTCGGACTGTCACTATGATAGTGTTCGGGGCAGAATTTCCGCTTCAAAGCCTTTGGACCATGCTCACGAAGAAGTCTTCGATTTTTATAAATTGTTTCTCTGGAGCAACCGCTTCGGAGACATTACCCAGCCTGTCTGCATTCCTGTGAATGGGTAAACAGGGGTGTAGCATTGCGGTTAACATTTAATACGCGTGAGTGACGGCAGTGGGATGAGGGAGCGTATATGTCTGTTTAACTTCCAGGAGCAGAAACAAGCCTGGAAAACACGTCCTCCATAACCGATAGATTACCGTTATAGCCAGTAATATTGGCGTGCAACCATTCCAACCGTGCCACCTTTCCCCAGTCGACATCCCAGCCAGCATTAACAATAAGCTCTTAAAAAATAGCCGTTGGGTACGGCCATTACCCTCCCGAAAAGGGTGAACCACATTGAGCTCACAGGAATAGTCAGGCAGCATAGCGGCATAAAACGAGCAACAACTTGATAACTGCTCCAACGCCCTGATTCGAGCCATTTATGGTAGCTGCCCCAGAAGCTTTGGAGCCGCCCCTGAAACCATGACTAAGTGACAAAGCCCTCCAAGGTGATCATGCTGGCGACCAGCAGTTCACAGAGCGTTGGTACTGATCTTCAGGGTAGCGCCAGAGCCAGAAAATAGATGTAATAACCCAGCTTGCCGAGGATGCTTTTCTGTTCTTGAGTGAGCAGTTCGGAACCGTCATCCTGCACCTTTTTTTGCATAAATTGAGAGCTGTGCACTCTAAACTCGAGTTATCTCTACTAATCTAAACCCGCAATTATGTCTGATAGGAGTAGTGAGATGAAGGTATCTCATGCCAAACCTTTATGTTGTTTGGTACTCAGTCTGGGAATGCTCTTCACAGTTTTTACGGTAAGTGGTGTTCAGGCAGGCATAACTTTTCCTGTTAATGATGATGTGGCTCCTGCACAGAAGCCCTTGGTTGTAAAAACACTCGAGAGCCGAAAGGCTCAGCTATCCAGAAGGTTTTCCCTTGATTCAGAATCTGTGGCTGTATCCAAAAGGCTACAAGATAACGATATTGTTCAATCAGGTAGTTGTGGAGGAAGATGTGATTTTGCTTCAACCATGATCCAGGCATTCAAAGACCACCGCCCTGTGGTGATCACCCCGGATCTTATCTGGATGATGGTATTGCTAGGTTTTTCAACGCATATAAACCAAAACCCCGAAGAGTACCGCCATCTTTTTGTTGATCATGATGGCAAGAAGCCGCTGTGCATTGTAGGGGCCGACCGAGACCCCTCGGTATTGAGCAGGCAATTTTGTGATCTTATAGAAAAAAACATAAAAGACGAGCAGTTAGCTGGGACACTTTGTAGACCCTTCTCTACAAGTGAAGATGATGATATAACCGCATTCCATATGAGCCTTATGTCTACAGAACAAGAGTACTTTGATTATTATGTCCTCATGTCAGGTATTCCATCAGTCACCCTGGAGGGAACCCCTGAAGATTGGAGAGACCTCAAAGAAAGGTTTGATTATCTCAGAAAGTATGATCTGGAATGGTGGGTTGATGCTCTTTCTCCTGTTTTAGAAAAAATTGAAATGACTGCAAGTTGTAACGACCCTGGCGAGGTTGATAAGACTTTTTGGAGGGGGATAGTCAAGTACTACACACATGGTGAGGGATCGGGAAGTGTTCCTGAACTCAATGGCTGGATTACAAATTTATATCCTTATGTATGGCACGGTAAGCTGGTTAGAAATAAATACTTCGTAACAGGCAACCTTTCAGATTCAGCAAGTTATTCTCGAGGGTTTAATCCCGCCGTCCTATCTCCTTCCGTTGCCAAAGTACCTATAGTGTGTGATGAAGTTAAAGTCTTATATACGGCTGGTTTTTTGGGTGCCCGGCAGGATCCCCACACACTGGCTCTCAGGCCCCTTATTGGCTGGGTAACGGGCAAGCCCAAAAAATAGAATGACATGAAAAACGTTGTCATATGGTCAAATCGTATAAAAAACTGCCAGAAATAGGGGCTGCTTTGATTAAAAACTTTAATGTCCCCCGACCGAAGGTGTGCTTATCCAGGCCAACCAGGTTGTTCTCGTTATTGAGAGCGAGAAGTAGCTTGTTGGCCTCTTCCTCAATAAACTGGCAGGTGCAGAAACGGGTGTCGTCCTTGGAGATATCAACACTCCGTATTTCACCGGCCCAGCTTTAGATGTCCTGGAACAGGTGTTAATGAATGCGCTTGAGTTTGTTGAGGCTAAAGTCAGGTTCCCAGGTATCTGCTCTGATCAGGGAAAGTTCCTGTTCGGCCTCATCAAGATCTGGCTGGTTTTCAATATTAAGAAGGTTTTTAAGTAAAGATGTGCCGGGGTAGCAGGCTGGATCCTGCTCTACACCGTACTTATCGGAGGGCATGCTTCTTCATGGCTTCCATAATGCGGGTTTTCGCATTTTTGGTGGGGGTGGGGACGGCATTCACATGGAAGCCCTCCAGGCGAAGGCTGGCAATATAGTTCTTTCGCTGGCTCTTTTTAAAGCGGGCGGTTTTGCTGGCCACTGTCTCCTGGGACGGCTTTCCGGGTTCTGTCTGCATGATGCGCTCTCTGAATATATCGTCCTTATCAGACAATTATACTGCCCTGTTGGTTCTGAGCATGGGGCCTGTCCCGTGGTAGAAGGCATTTACGGTGAAACCCCGGATTTTATAAACTGGATTTCCGCTGCAAGCTTTCCTGATTGCACCAAAAGTTGTTTGCGGCCTTCAGGCTGTCTATCTCACCCTCACAGGCCTTCACACGCTGCTTTCTGGCATCGTTCTCGGCCTTGTGGCGGGCAGATTCCTCTCTGGTCTGGTCTTCTTTCTGTTCCATTTTCTCTTTGATCAGGGCCACTTCATCCCCGGCCTGCCGGCGGGCTTCTGACCAGACAAAGGCGGCCGCTTTACGGTACGCGGCATCAACCCGCTCCGGAAGGTCTGCTTTGGTGTTCACCTCTTCCAGCTAGAGACGCACTCCTGCAAGTGTTTGGTGATAGTGGTAATGACCCCATCCACCAAGGGCTTCACGGACGGTGGACACGCAGGGGGGCACACTCACGCATCAAAAACACACATGTGGGAGGCAAATTGAGCCTGCCCAGGCATTGGAAATAGGGGCATATTGTCTTGTCTGGAAGGGGGATTTCCTTCTCAAATACCCCTTAAAAAACCTCATGAGGGAGGCAATAATCCTCCCTCAATAAAGGATCAAAAAGCCCAATCATCGAGTATCTAAGCAAAAGGAATAATATGCTTTATATTGCCCCATAGAAAATCTATGGGGCAAAAAATACAAAATAAATCATGTTGTTCACAATCAACACAATTAAATATTACATACTATTTTTGCCCCATGATTTTCCATGGGGCAAAATATACTTTAAAAACCAAGCTCACTTCATGGCAAAACTTTTGTTTTGCCCCATGGTTATACTGGTGGTAATGGGGGTGGGCTTTTACCGGCGGCAAGGAGGGGGCATAAATGAACGAGCTCTCATCTGAAAAAAGCTACTCGCTCTATTCTCAGAAACCTATGATCCAAAAAAAGATCCGCTGTATGTTTTCGATATCGAACGAGCCAACATATCTCATGCGGCCATTATTCAGGAATCACTGAAAGACAGTGAAAAGACGCTTTGGCTCTTAAGAAACCTGCTCAGATTATAGGGAGCCCTGTCTACGGTTTCTGAGCAGTTACTTACCAACGATTCTTCTGGAAAAACATTTCCACTCAATATTTGCGAGAAACAAGGGCAGCATGGGAGGCTCATGCTCGGAAAAAACCAAACCGGGCTTAATTGGGGAATGTCTTTTTAAGCGTTGGATATCATGCCCCTTATTCCAACTCAACAACCACCGGCTAAAGAGGCTGTCGCGAAACCCAGCAAAAGCCGGTAATATAGACTCATTACCGGCTTCTACAAAAAACAATGACCAGCCAAAAACTGATTATTGATTGATCACCTCAGCTTGGTTTCTTCTCTGGTGCCGCTGAGTCAGCACCTAATCAAAAGAGCAAACAACGTAGTAGCAACTCAGGAAGAGTATTTATTTCACCTAACCCTGAAAGCATCTACCTTGGTCAATCCACATTACGTCAACATTTACAGCAAGCTCAACAAACCGCTGCTTTTTCTGTGGCTGACATTCTTGACAATCAGGACTGGTCTGCCTTTGAGGCTCGTTATGCTTTCTCAGGCCGCCCGCCCTACGCTCCAAGGAATATGACCGGACTTATTCTTTACGGCATTATGGAAGGTGTAAGCTCTCTTCGGGGACTGGAGCAACTCGCACGACTCAACCTGGGCTGTATGTGGACAAGCGGTGGCATTTTTTCTGACCATGCCAACATCGGCCGCTTTATAAACATGCATGCCCAATCTCTGACAGGTGACTTTTTTGATGCACTGGCAGCCACTGTATTAGAGAAAACCGGTTCTAGCGGTCAATGTTTGGCAGGTGATGGCACAACCATCGAAGCCGCTTGCTCCAATTACAACCTGATCAAGGAAGAAGCTGCAAAAGCCGCTTTTGAAGAAGCTCGCACAAAGGCAGAGACAAAACCGGAGAACCCGAAGCTGCAAGAAAAAGCAGCCCTTACAGAAGAAGTACTCAACACACTTCTTGAGCGAAAAGCGAAGCGGAAAAAGCACGGTCAAAATGCCGACAAAACCATGGTCAGCCCAACCGAGCCCGAAGCCATCCTGCAAAAGATGAAACCTGGTCGGGGTTATGCTCCGGGCTATACACCTTCGATACTGGCCAATGATAAACGCGTGGTGCTTGGTCATGATGTCGACCCTACCAGTGAAATCACAGTTATTCCTGGTATGCTGGATCAAGCTTCCCGTATTACGGGGGGTAATCCGGAAGAACTGTTATACGATGGTGGCTACTTTAATGACTCAGTCATAGCCACAAGCCTTGAACGGAACATAAGCCTTCTCTGCCCGGAGAGCGGTAAGCCGGGTTTACCGAAGTCTGCCAAAAAATTTCAGAAGGGGCACTTTCGCTACGATCAAACCCGTGACGTTTATATATGTCCGGCAAAGCAAACCCTGAAACTGTTGTATAAACCCAAAGCCCCCACCCGTCATGAAGCTGCATGGGTTTATGGCGGAGCTCCCTGTGAAAATTTTCCACTGAAATCAAAATGTACAACAAATAAACGGTTAGGCAGGCAAATCAAACGCTTTGCATCGGACGACGCCAAAGATGCCTTGCGGGAGCTCATGCATCACCCTGCGGCCCAAAAAACTTTCCGGCAAAGAAAAGCCATGGTCGAACCAGTTTTTGGTTATTTACGGACGGTTCAGGGTTTAAACCGTTTCCGTCGACGTGGTCTAACGGCAGTCAAACTGGAATTTGGGCTGCACCTACTGGCATACAACCTGAGCAGGGCTGTGGCAGCCTCTTTTTCGACCTTTTGCACATGTTTTTGTGTGCTTGCCCGGTTTTTGATGACTTTAGATAAAAATCCATGTTCGCTTCGGATCTATTACATCCGGACTATTTAACGGCTGGCAATCCTGGCATCGACTCAATGTGCCGACTGTTTTGATGGCTTTTGCAACAGCCTCTAAAGCCGGTGGGTTAGTTTTACGGACTGAAAGTCCGGATACGCGTAAAAGACGCGTTGATGTTAACCTTCAGTCCTGAAATTATCATCGACTCGCGGCTCAAAATGATGCTCCAAGTACTCTTTGATCATATATTCTGTGAGCTCTCCTGATGTAACGCAAAAATAGCCTCGAGCCCAAAAGTGCCTACCCTCGTAGCGCTTTTTTAAGTCTGGAAAACTCTCAAAAAGCTTTGTCGAAGATCGTCCTTTTATCCTGCGCATAATCTCACTGGGAGCCATACTGGGCGGCGATGAGAGCAAAAGATGAAGGTGATCTTTACTCACAACACCTTTTAGAATTTCTATCTCAAAAGCTTGGCATGTTTCTCTAATCAGCTCTCTCGCCCTTAGACCTATATCTCCACGTAACACTTGGTAGCGATATTTTGTGACAAACACAAAATGGTACTGAATTTTAAAAACCGTATGACTGCCATATCTATAGTCCACTGCCCTACATCTCACACCGAACATACGGCAGGAAATATCGTAGCTAAAGCTGACCGGCTAAAGCCGGTGGTTTTAACCTTTTAGGGACTAATAAAATTCACAAACCGATGCTTGCATACACATTTACACTCATGATAGATTTGATTAATCATCTCTCCACGAGATGTCTGTACGTAGCTGGCGTCCAATCAGCATAAAAAAAAAGGTGATGTGAGAGCGAATCCCACATCATCCCCACAGCCCGTGTGATCCCCTTTAACCCATTCCAGATTATCTGTTTTCTGCATTAACAGAAAAATTTTTTACTATTCCCCAAAATAGAGACGCCTGGTGTTTTTTACCTGTGTGCCCCGGCCTAGAGCCATTTAATCAGCTGACATCGAGATTCAAAACTCTGAAAAACGAGAATTTTGAACCGTTTCAGCCCCTCCTGCACGGCGGTTTGTTCCTTCGCAACACTCCCTGCCAGTAGCCCTGCTTCAGACCTGTTACGGTCCCTTGGCTGCCACGTGATAACAGAGAAATCCCCCTAAATTCATACCACAGAGGATCACTGATAAATCCGTCAGGCCAACGTACTGGCCACCCGCCTCGGCGCGACCGGCGCCCAACCCGGTTAACCACTGAACGCAAACAGAAAGCAACAGAGACGGTTCTACATAATAAAAACGAGGGAGCTCATGGCTCGACATACACACAGGAAATCGCGCAATTTTGGCTATGGAAAACACATCATCTACGCGGGGAAAAATGCCCTGCGTACGGCATGCAATGGGGGGCGATTTGGCACAGTGTCGACACACAACGCACACTGGCGAAAATTCTGCCAATGGATGAAAAATACTCTTAGTATTCACGATGCACGTCAGATACAAACGTTGACACTGGACCTGTATGCACAGTACATCGTTACTTGTTCCTATAGCCCTGCCTATGCCCAAAATCTGGTGTCGTCGGTCAATGTTGTACTTGAACATATTCGTGGAGACTCTCGTATATGGGTTAGCCCTCTTAGAGCTTTAGGAGCCCATTACCGTCGCTCCACAATCAGGGTCATCATCCCTAATCGTGACATGGCTGCCATTGAAGATGTATGTATGGAGTTACATGACCAGGGCCATGATATGGCTGCAGCCGTAGTACGCCTGTGTCGGACACTGGGCCTGCGTTGTCGAGAGGCTGCGATGCTCGATGTAAAAGGTGCCTTGGTTGAGGTCACCAAAAACGGGTATATCAATGTCGTTGCCGGCACGAAAAACGGCAGAGGCAGATATGTAGACCGCCTCGTTCCGGTATCACAAGAGGCTCTGTCCGCCCTGGACTATGCAGCGAATGTACAAAGCTCTCGTCGAAATTTGATTCCCTATAATAAAACCTGCCATCAATTCCTCAATCATGTTCGTTCTGTTTCAACACAACGCCTGCGGCTGGCGGATATCAAATCCCTTCACCATTTACGTGCTGCGTATGCATGTGACAGATATCAGCAAATCACAGATTCCCCACCTCCATTGATTTCTGGCGGAATTACCTGCGGAAGAGATCAGGATTATCAAGCCAGGGAAACGATCTCTCAGGAATTGGGGCATAGCAGAGTAGACGTTCTCCGAGCTTATGTGGGTGGCCGAAAATGAGCGTTGCCAGGGTGCGTGCAGACATCCGCGCTCGACTCCGCCGCGTCCTGCGGGGTAGCCGGGGAGGGCAGAAATCACATATTCAGAGAGGAGAGTTCATTGCAGAGACTATCTACCGCCGGTTCTGTGTATTTCCACATCAATGGCAGATGAAACATTGTCGCTGGTATCTCGAGCATGCACTAAGAGACCGGAGTGATGGTTCACGATATCACCATTACCGAACAATTCGCGTCATTTTGGAGCGGGCTACACAGCATTGGGATAACTGGGAGCCATATCTGCAAGGTTCCTGGATCAGACCAACAGGGAACAAAACACCATTGAAAAGAACAGGGAGACCTTGCAAATAAAAAAATTGAAATTGTTTTTGTTATTAGCATCAACCTTTCTCGTCACATACGCAGTAATGAATTGGTTGGATGGAGTTTCAGTCTACGAACATGGAGATTTATTGATTTCTGGAAAGAAAGTCAGAAGCCTGCCTGGTTGTTCTCCAAGTGCTCAAGATAATAATCATTACAGTTCTATATTTTCTTAATAGTGAGCCAAATAACCACAATAACAATGGAGCACTTATGTCATCGTAAGACAAAGACAAAAGGAAGGAAGAATATGTTGTTTTATAACAACCCTCCAAAACACTTTCGACTGATCAGACAATATTCACAGATAACCTTGAGGGAACTCCTTTGACCAGCACAGACTCCCCTATGCCCTACAACCCCAAACAGGAAAAACACACACGCACATTTCAATCAGGACTTTTACCATGCCACTCAAGCCTATTTTCGGTTTACGATATTCTTCCGCGTTTTCGTAACGGGACAAAATCGCTAACAAGTGTCATAAAACAGACCGACTCATGAAAGAGCTGGATTTAGTCGTCAAAAAGGCGCGGAGATTCAAGGTCACCACCAACAGTAAACACAAGTCCCCGTGGCTGAAAATCTGCTTAATCGTGAGCTTGCAGTCTCTGCGCCTGATAAGGCCTGGGTCGTTGATATCACCTACCTATGTTTATCTGGCCGCCGTTGTAGACCTGTTCTCGCGTAAAGTTATGGGTTGGGCTATGAGTCATCGGATGACCACGGATCTGGCACTCGATACCCCTAGAATGGCTTACTGGTGTCGTAAGCCTGCTGCTGGGTTGCTGCATCATTCGGATCAGGGACGCCAATATGCTACTCATGAGTACCAGAACGAACTAAAAAAACACCGCATGGTGTGCACTATGAGTCGTCAGGGAAACTGCAGTAATGGAAAGATTATTTGGAAGCCTGAAATGTGAGCAGGCTGACCACTACCGTTACAGCACTCGAAAGGAGGTTATGGGAGATGTTGTCGATTACATCATGTTTTATAACAACCATCGACGTAAGCGCCAATAAATCCCACGTACTGCCATATTAACCGTTGATAGGAAATCATAAGTCTCCCAAAACCAAGGAGGCAACCATGGCAAACCGCAGCGAAGTGAAAGAACAGTGGCAGCAACGACTCCAGGCCTGGCGCGAGTCTGGCCTGAATCAGAAACAGTGGTGTGAGCAAAATAGTATTAAGCAAGCACAGTTCTGGTATTGGAAGAAAAAGCTTGAGGATATTCCGGCAGCGGTAGAGCACAAAGACAAAACCGCATCTGCCTTTGTTCCTGTAGCCTTAGCACCTTCATCCCAGGTGATCGAATCCGCATCACTGACCATTACACTCCCCAATGGTTTGAGGGTGTCGGGTATTGATCACAGCAATCTGACGCTGGCCAGTCAACTGATCGAGCAACTGAAATGACACAGCCGGTCATGCGTCCATCGACCGAACTGACTGATGTTTACCTGTACCGTGATCCCGTTGATTTCCGTAAGTCCTTCAAAGGACTGGCCGTCCTGGTGGAACAGGAACTGGGTCATAATCCTTTTGATGGCTACCTTTATGCGTTTACCAACCGTCAGCGCAACAAAATTAAATGTCTGTTCTGGGAGAACAATGGCTTTGTCTTGTATTACAAAAGCCTGGCAGAGGACAAGTTTCGGTGGCCCAGGAAAACAGACGATCTGGTAACACTCACCGGTCAGCAGTTGAACTGGTTGCTGGATGGATACGACATTGCTCTGATGACACCTCACAAAAAGAGACACTATGACAGTTGTTCTTAACAGAGTGCGGCGGGCAAAGCGGGTACAATAGGCGACATAAAACTATTGACCTCCACTCCTCTTCTTCCAGCAATAACCTCCCCGGAATCACCGGCGCAGGCGGCTGGGCAACCTGCTGACATTGATACTTTGGTTAAGGTGATCAATCAGCAGGAGGATGTGATTGAGAAAAAGTCCACGGTTATCGCCGAGCAACAAAAACGCATTGCTCTGTTGGAAGAGTACCTGCGGCTTGAACGGGCACGGCTGTATGGTCGCAGTTCTGAAAAAATACCGCTCAAGGTGAGATCTTCAACGAGGCCGAGCAGGCGGATGACACCGATGAGGAGCCTGCAGCAGCTGAACCAAAAAAACGCTCAAAGTCGGGGCGCAAACCTCTCTCCCCTTCACTGCCTCGTATTCAGGAACGTGTTGAACTGAGCGAGGAAGAGAAAGATGGAGCCATTGATACCTTCTTTACCAAAGTGCGTGAAGAGCTGGATATTATTCCTGCCCAGGTGCGTGTAAAGGAGATTCTGCAGGAGAAAGCTGTCTTTCTGGAACGCCAGGGTGATGATGCTTCCGAGAAGCAGGCAACCAAACGCGTTATCAAGGCTGCCGCGCTGCCAAAGCATCCCATCCCCAAGTCTGCCGTCACAACTAACATGCTGGCCTACATCATCGTTGCCAAATACTGTGATGCTCTGCCGCTGTACCGACTGGAAAAGATCCTTTCACGTTACGGCGGATCGGTGACGCGTACGACGATGGCAAACTGGCTGATCCGTTTGTCGGTTCAACTACAACCGCTGATTAATCTCATGTACGACCACCAACGTACAGGGGTGGTCATCAATGCCGATGAAACGCGGGTTCAAGTACTCAAAGAACCGTCGAAATCGATCCATTCAGACAAATACATGTGGGTCACCCTGGGAGGCCCACCGGGGCAGACGGCCGTGCTGTTTGACTACGATCCTTCTCGGAGCAAGGTGGTGCCGCTACGCCTGTTTGAAGGGTTCAAGGGATACCTGCAAACGGATGGCTATGCCAGCTACAACGCTGTGTGCCTGCAGGAAGGTATTACCCAGCTGGGTTGCTTCGACCATGTGCGGAGAAAGTTTACGGATGCCAAAAAGGGTGAAGTTAAAGAGAGAGGCAAGAAAAAGCAGAAGAATCCCCGGGTCAGTAAATCCGATGTTGCCCTGGGAAAGATCCGTAAACTCTATGCCGTGGAAGATAAGATCAAAGGCTTGACGGTGGATGAGAAAAAACATCAGCGACAGGTTCAAAGTCTCCCTCTGCTCAATGACCTGCACGAGTGGTTGGAGAAAAACGTTTCTCGAGTGGTTCCGGACAGTCTGGTACACACAGGGATACAATATGCGTTAAACCAGTGGCCAAAATTAACGGTATATTGTGAAGACGGTCATCTGAGTATCAGTAATGCAGCGGCAGAGAATGCCATTCGTCCCTTCACGATAGGGAGGCGCAACTGGCTGTTTGCAGATACGCCAAAAGGGGCAAAAGCCAGTGCCGTCTATTACAGTTTGATAGAAAGTGCCAAAGTCAGCGGCCTGGAACCGTTTGCTTATCTGAGGCATGTCCTCAAGGAACTGCCGTACGCCGAGACCGTCGAGGCACTGGAAAGCCTGTTGCCCTGGGCAGTGAAGGCTTCTGGGGAGTGCTCAAAAAGCGAGTAGTTCGGATTATCCTTTGCTACGTGGAATAATTGGCGCTTACTTTCTTTTCCACGAAGGCTGAAGCCTCTGAAGCCAGAGTTTTTTATCTGACCAAACGGTGGCTCTGCTATAACTTTGCGACGCTCGTATATTGCTTTCGCCTCGGCTGTTTCCATTTTTTTATTCATGGCCTGACGTGCAACTTCAAACTTATCCGTACGGATTACCCGGCCTGCGTCTTTCTTTGTACCGCTGCATCTGGCGCGGTATGGGCATCCTTTACACACGTCCTTGTTCGCCCTGTAGCTTTTTCTTTTGGCTTTGCTGGCAGGGTTCGTGATCAGTTTCACACCCGCCGGACAGACGAATACGTCGGCTTCTGCGTCGTAGGTAAAATCTGCTTTGACAAACTTTCGGTCAGTAGTCTTCAGGTCGTCGATAGCGCGCTTTTCTTCTTTGTTCGTAGCGATGTAGGAATCTATTCCAAGTTTATCCACAGCATGCAGATTCGGCCCTGAAAAATAGCCATTATCCATGCTCCATTTATCCATAGCTGCGCCATCGGTCGCTTCTGACAGCGCTTCAAACGATGGTTCCACTTCCTGCACATCGTTGGCGTGCTGACTGATGTGCTGGCCGACAATAATCTGTTTATTGGCATCAACATTCATTTGCACGTTATAGCTGTACTCAGAGTACCCTTTCTTGCTCATCATCCGGGCGTCAGGGTCTGCGAAGCTAATCTGCTTTTTGTCGTCTATTGGTTCATCCGGATTCAAGGCTTTTTCACGCTCTTCAAGAGCTTTTTTTGCAGCCTTGATTTTCTTTAAACGCTCCTCTTTAAACTGGAGGTCTTCAGGAATACTGTAGCCATTGGTTTTTTTGTAGGCGTCGTCTTCTTCCTGATCGCACAGGCTGGATTTTTTGATCAGCTCATCCACTTCAGCGCTGAGCTCTGCCTCTTTAGTCTTGAGCCGACCGTAGCTCATGGCCTTGTGCTTCGAGCTGTTGGCCTTGAACTTTGAGCCATCCAGGCTGATATGCCCAAGCGATGCCATTTTCAATTCCATCGCCAGTTTGACTGACTGTTTGAAACAGTCATGGAAAAACGACAGGTTGTCTTTACGAAAATCCCCCAGAACCCTGAAATTCGGACAGTTCATCTGTGAGATATACATGAACGCCAGATCTTGTCGACACCGTTTTTCGATTTCGCGAGAGCTGAATACACCATGGCTGTATGCGTAAATCAGGATGGCCACAATCAGTTGGGGCGGATAAGCGTGCTGCCCAAGATGGTGGTACTGTTTCTCAACTTCCGAGACATCTATGCTCTGGAAGATGGTTTCATAGACGTAGCAGTCATGATCTTTGGGAAGCAGATCAAAAATATTGGTTGGAAACAGCAGGTGCTGGTCGAACCCGACGGGGCTGTCCTTGAACTTTGGCGGTGGCGACACTGGATATCATCAATCTTGATTTTAAGGCTTATCATAGCGGATAAGCCTATTCTCGGTCAGGCTCCTAGCAGATGAACGGAAAATGGTATTGTTCCCATCAGGCGGTTTTATAGGCGTTGAATATTCCAGAGAAGCATGATGATAGAAAGCGTATCGAGATATGAGAGGGGCTATGGCGCTGAGTGAGGCTCAACCGGGCAGCAGTGATACCAACTATTAACGCCTCCTTTTCTATTTGCTGCGCTTAATCTTGCAGAGGCTGTTGCTGCTGACGCGGCGGTGATATTTAAGATGGATGGCCGTATCGAAGTGCTGGCCACAGCCACAGGTGGTGTTCAGCTTGCCCTTGCAGAGGCTGTCGCTGCTGCCCAGACGGTGGAATTCAAGCAATCTGGCCGTATCGAAGTGCTGCCCACAGCCACATGTGGTTTTCCGCTTGCCCTTGCAGAGGCTGTCGCTGCTGGTCCGGCGGTGGGAATTAAGCAGGCTGGCCGTATCGAAGTGCTGGCCACAGTCACAGGTGGTGTTCCGCTTGCCCTTGCAGAGGCTGTCGCTGCTGCTCTGACGGTGGGACTCAAGCCGACTGACCGTGTCGAAGTGCAGGCCACAGTCGCAGGTGGTGTTCCGCTTGCCCTTGCAGAGGCTGTCGCTGCTGCACTGACGGTGGGATTCAAGCAAGCTGGCCGTATCGAAGTGCTGGCCACAGTTACAGGTGGTGTTCCGCTTGCCCTTGCAGAGGCTGTCGCTGCTGCGCTGATGGTGGGAAGTAAGCAGGCTGACCGAATCGAAGCACTGGCCACAGCCGCAGGTGGTGTTCCGCTTGCCCTTGCAGAGGCTGTCGCTGCTGCACTGACGGTGGGATTCAAGCAAGCTGGCCGTATCGAAGTGCTGGCCACAGTTACAGGTGGTGTTCCGCTTGCCCTTGCAGAGGCTGTCGCTGCTGCGCTGATGGTGGGAAGTAAGCAGGCTGACCGAATCGAAGCACTGGCCACAGCCGCAGGTGGTGTTCCGCTTGCCCTTGCAGAGGCTGTCGCTGCTGCACCGGCGGTGGGAATTAAGCCGACTGGCCGTATCGAAGTGCTGGCCACAGTCGCAGATGGTGTTCCGCTTGCCCTTGCAGAGGCTGTCGCTGCTGCACCGGCGGTGGGAATTAAGCAGGCTCATCGTCGCGAAATTCTGACCACAGCCGCAGGTGGTGTTTCGTTGCCCCCTGGGTGTTGATACAGATGCTATTTCAATGCGCCCTATCGGGCTATCGTAACCCTGGTCATCAGCCTCTGTTGACGGGGTGTCAGATTCAGATGGCTCTTTTTTAACAATGCTCCGACAGTGAATTTCCCAGGCCCTGATATCAGGGTTGTCAGGTAACAACAGCTCCTCCAGACCGGTAACGGATTCTCCTGTGACTATCACATCATCTTCCCATGACGGGGGAGCGGTTTTGCCGGAAGCTGCGGAGCAGACAGAGCCTTTGGCGCTGACATTGAGAGCATCCCCATTCTGTCTCGGGATCCTGACTCTGGCAGGTTTGTCAACGCCCTGACAGACCAGATCGTTTTCTGGACCGGCTACACAGAATGTATCGCCCATAGGTTGAACAGCGGGGGAGGCTGTATGGATACGACCTGTTGAGAGGATATCGACCTCCTCTTTACTGACGGGTAGCACAAGAGTGCAGTGACCTTTTGTTTTCAAACCTGTACCAAAAACAAGAGACGGGGCAACAGCCAGAGCCAGCCAAAGAACTCTGAATGTTATTAACGGCTTTAGCACACCAATTTCTCTGATTCCATTCGGATTCCACAGGCTAGCAGATGAACGGAAAAGGGTATTGTTCCCATCAGGCGGTTTTATAGGTGTTGAACATTCCAGAGAAGCATGATGACAAAAAGCGTATCGCGATATAAGAGGGGCCATGGCGCTGAGTGAGGCTCAACCGGGCAGCCGTGATATCAACTATTAACGCCTCCTTTTCTATTTGCTGCGCTTACTCTTGCAGAGGCTGTTGTTGCTGCCCCGGCGGTGGGATTTAAGCAGGCTGACCGTATCGAAGTGCTGGCCACAGTCACAGGTGGTGTTCCGCCTGCCCTTGCAGAGGCTGTCGCTGCTGCACTGACGGTGGGAATTAAGCAGGCTGGCCGTATCGAAGTGCTGGCCACAGTCACAGGTGGTGTTCCGCTTGCCCTTGCCGAGGCTGTCGCTGCAGCCCCGGCGGTGGGATTTAAGCAGGCTGGCCGTATCGAAGTGCTGGCCACAGCCACAGGTGGTGTTCCGCTTGCCCTTGCAGAGGCTGTCGCTGCTGCACTGACGGTGGGATTCAAGCAATCTGACCGTATCGAAGTGCTGGCCACAGCCACAGGTGGTGTTCCGCTTGCCCTTGCCGAGGCTGTCGCTGCAGCCCCGGCGGTGGGATTTAAGCAGGCTGGCCGTATCGAAGTGCTGGCCACAGCCACAGGTGGTGTTCCGCTTGCCCTTGCAGAGGCTGTCGCTGCTGCACTGACGGTGGGATTCAAGCAATCTGACCGTATCGAAGTGCTGGCCACAGTCACAGGTGGTGTTCCGCTTGCCCTTGCAGAGGCTGTCGCTGCTGCTCTGACGGTGGGAAGTAAGCAGGCTGGCCGTATCGAAGTGCTGGCCACAGCCACAGGTGGTTTTCCGCCTGCCCTTGCAGAGGATGTCGCTGCTGCCCTGACGGTGGGAATTAAGCATTCTGACCGTATCGAAATGCTGGCCACAGTCACAGGTGGTGTTCCGCTTGCCCTTGCAGAGGCTGTCGCTGCTGCTCTGACGGTGGGAAGTAAGCAGGCTGGCCGTATCGAAGTGCTGGCCACAGCCACAGGTGGTTTTCCGCCTGCCCTTGCAGAGGATGTCGCTGCTGCCCTGACGGTGGGAATTAAGCATTCTGACCGTATCGAAATGCTGGCCACAGCCACAGGTGGTGTTCCGCTTGCCCTTGCAGAGGCTGTCGCTGCTGCCCTGACGGTGGGATTCAAGCAATCTGGCCGTATCGAAGTGCTGGCCACAGCCACATGTGGTTTTCCGCTTGCCCTTGCAGAGGCTGTCGCTGCTGCGCCGGCGGTGGGATTCAAGCAATCTGGCCGTATCGAAGTGCTGGCCACAGTCACACGTGGTGTTCCGCTTGCCCTTGCAGAGGCTGTCGCTGCTGCACTGACGGTGGGATTCAAGCAATCTGACCGTATCGAAGTGCTGGCCACAGCCACAGGTGGTGTTCCGCTTGCCCTTGCAGAGACTGTCGCTGCTGCCCCGGCGGTGGGATTTAAGCAGGCTGGCCGTATCGAAGTGCTGACCACAGTCACAGGTGGTGCTCCGCTTGCCCTTGCAGAGGCTGTCGCTGCTGCCCCGTCGGTGTGAATTAAGCAGGCTGACCGTATCGAAGTGCTGGCCACAGTCACAGGTGGTGTTCCGCTTGCCCTTGCAGAGGCTGTCGCTGCTGCTCTGACGGTGGGAAGTAAGCAGGCTGACCGTATCGAAGTGCTGGCCACAGTCGCAGGTGGTGTTCCGCTTGCCCTTGCAGAGGCTGTCGCTGCTGCACTGACGGTGGGATTCAAGCAATCTGACCGTATCGAAGTGCTGGCCACAGCCACAGGTGGTGTTCCGCTTGCCCTTGCAGAGACTGTCGCTGCTGCCCTGATGGTGAGATGTAAGCTTACTGAACGTCTCGAAGTACCTGCCACAGCCGCAGGTGGTGTTTCGTTGCCCCCTGGGTGTTGATACAGATGCTATTTCAATGCCCCCTATCGGGCTATCGTAACCCTGGTCATCAGCCTCTGTTGACGGGGTGTCAGATTCAGATGGCTCTTTTTTAACAATGCTCCGACAGTGAATTTCCCAGGCCCTGATATCAGGGTTGTCAGGTAACAACAGCTCCTCCAGACCGGTAACGGATTCGCCTGTGACTATCACATCATCTTCCCATGACGGGGGAGCGGTTTTGCCGGAAGCTGCGGAGCAGACAGAGCCTTTGGCGCTGACATTGAGAGCATCCCCATTCTGTCTCGGGATCCTGACTCTGGCAGGTTTGTCAACGCCCTGACAGACCAGATCGTTTTCTGGACCGGCTACACAGAATGTATCGCCCATAGGTTGAACAGCGGGGGAGGCTGTATGGATACGACCTGTTGAGAGGATATCGACCTCCTCTTTACTGACGGGTAGCACAAGAGTGCAGTGACCTTTTGTTTTCAAACCTGTACCAAAAACAAGAGATGGGGCAACAGCCAGAGCCAGCCAAAGAACTCTGAATGTTATTAACGGCTTTAGCACACCAATTTCTCTGATTCCATTCGGATTCCACAGGCTAGCAGATGAACGGAAAAGGGTATTGTCCCCATCAGGCGGTTTTATAGGCGTTGAATATTCCAGAGAAGCATGATGACAAAAAGCGTATCGCGATATGAGAGGGGCCATGGCGCTGAGTGAGGCACAACCGGGCAGCAGTGATATCAACTATTAGCGCCTCCTTTTCTATTTGCTGCGCTTACTCTTGCAGAGGCTGTTGTTGCTGCCCCGGCGGTGGGATTTAAGCAGGCTGACCGTATCGAAGTGCTGGCCACAGTCACAGGTGGTGTTCCGCCTGCCCTTGCAGAGGCTGTCGCTGCTGCACTGACGGTGGGAATTAAGCAGGTTGGCCGTATCGAAGTGCTGGCCACAGTCACAGGTGGTGTTCCGTCTGCCCTTGCAGAGGCTGTCGCTGCTGCACTGACGGTGGGAATTAAGCAGGCTGGCCGTATCGAAGTGCTGGCCACAGCCACAGGTGGTGTTCCGCTTGCCCTTGCCCTTGCCCTTGCCCTTGCAGTGGCTGTCGCTGCTGCTCTGACGGTGGGAATTAAGCCGACTGGCCGTATCGAAGTGCTGGCCACAGTCACAGGTGGTGTTCCGTCTGCCCTTGCAGAGGCTGTCGCTGCTGCACTGACGGTGGGAATTAAGCAGGCTGGCCGTATCGAAGTGCTGGCCACAGCCACAGGTGGTGTTCCGCTTGCCCTTGCCCTTGCAGAGGCTGTCGCTGCTGCTCTGACGGTGGGACTCAAGCCGACTGGCCGTATCGAAGTGCTGGCCACAGTCACAGGTGGTGTTCCGCTTGCCCTTGCAGAGGATGTCGCTGCTGCCCTGGCGGTGGGAATTAAGCAGGCTGGCCGTATCGAAGTGCTGGCCACAGCCACAGGTGGTGTTCCGCTTGCCCTTGCAGAGGCTGTCGCTGCTGCTCTGACGATGGTTCTCAAGCCGACTGGCCGTATCGAAGCGCTGGCCACAGCTACAGGTGGTGTTCCGCTTGCCCTTGCAGAGGCTGTCGCTGCTGCCCCGGCGGTGGGAATTAAGCAGGCTGATCGTCGCGAAATTCTGACCACGGTGGCAAGTGGTGTTTCGCTGCCCCCCGGGTGTTGATACAGATGCTATTTCAATGTCCCCTATCGGGCTATCGTAACCCTGGTCATCAGCCTCTGTTGACGGGGTGTCAGATTCAGATGGCTCTTTTTTAACAATGCTCCGACAGTGAATTTCCCAGGCCTTGATATCAGGGTTGTCAGGTAGCATCAGCTCCTCCAGGCCGATAATTGATTCGCCTGTGACTATCACATCATCGTCCCATGACGGGATAGAGGATTTGCCGGGCGTTACGGAGCAGACAAAGCCTTTGGCGCTGACATTGAGAGCATCCCCACTCTGTCCCGGTATCCTGACTCTGGCAGGTTTGTCAACACCCTGACAGACCAGAGCGTGTTCTGGACCGACTACACAGAATGTATCTCCCACAGGTTGAACACCGGGGGTGGTTGTATGGATACGACCTGTTGAGAGGATATCGGTCACCTCTTCGCTGACCGGCAACACAAGAGTGCAGTGACCTTTTGTTTTCAAACCTGTACCAAAAACAAGAGATGGGGCAACAGCCAGAGCCAGCCAAAGAACTCTGAATGTTATTAACGGCTTTAGCACACCAATTTCTCTGATTCCATTCGGATTCCACAGGCTAGCAGATGAACGGAAAAGGGTATTGTCCCCATCAGGCGGTTTTATAGGCGTTGAATATTCCAGAGAAGCATGATGACAAAAAGCGTATCGCGATATGAGAGGGGCCATGGCGCTGAGTGAGGCACAACCGGGCAGCAGTGATATCAACTATTAGCGCCTCCTTTTCTATTTGCTGCGCTTACTCTTGCAGAGGCTGTTGTTGCTGCCCCGGCGGTGGGATTTAAGCAAGCTGACCGTATCGAAGTGCTGGCCACAGTCACAGGTGGTGTTCCGCTTGCCCTTGCAGAGGCTGTCGCTGCTGCACTGACGGTGGGATTCAAGCAATCTGGCCGTATCGAAGTGCTGGCCACAGTCACAGGTGGTGTTCCACTTGCCCTTGCAGAGGCTGTCGCTGCTGCTCTGACGGTGGGAATTAAGCAGGCTGGCCGTATCGAAGCACTGGCCACAGTCACAGGTGGTGTTCCGCTTGCCCTTGCAGAGGCTGTCGCTGCTGCCCTGACGGTGGGATTCAAGCAATCTGGCCGTATCGAAGAGCTGGCCACAGCCACAGGTGGTGTTCCGCTTGCCCTTACAGAGGGGGGCGCTGCTGCTCTGACGGTGAGATTGAAGCAGCTTGGCCGTATCGAAGTGCTGGCCACAGCCACAGGTGGTGTTCCGCCTGTCCTTGCAGAGGCTGTCGCTGCTGCCCTGACGGTGGGAATTAAGCAGGCTGACCGTATCGAAGTGCTGGCCACAGTCACAGGTGGTGTTTGCAGGGGCTGTCGCTGCTGCACTGACGGTGAGATTGAAGCAGGCTGGCCGTATCGAAGTGCTGGCCACAGCCACAGGTGGTTTTCCGCCTGCCCTTGCAGAGGATGTCGCTGCTGCCCTGACGGTGGGAATTAAGCATTCTGACCGTATCGAAATGCTGGCCACAGCCACAGGTGGTGTTCCGCTTGCCCTTGCAGAGGCTGTCGCTGCTGCCCTGACGGTGGGATTCAAGCAATCTGGCCGTATCGAAGTGCTGGCCACAGCCACATGTGGTTTTCCGCTTGCCCTTGCAGAGTCTGTCGCTGCTGCGCCGGCGGTGGGATTCAAGCAATCTGGCCGTATCGAAGTGCTGGCCACAGTCACACGTGGTGTTCCGCTTGCCCTTGCAGAGGCTGTCGCTGCTGCTCTGACGGTGGGAATCAAGCAATCTGACCGTATCGAAGCACTGGCCACAGACGCAGGTGGTGTTCCGCCTGCCCTTGCAGAGACTGTCGCTGCTGCCACGGCGGTGGGATTCAAGCAATCTGGCCGTATCGAAGCACTGGCCACAGTCACAGATGGTGTTCCGCTTGCCCTTGCAGAGGCTGTCGCTGCTGCCCTGGCGGTGGGAATTAAGCAGGCTGGCCGTATCGAAGTGCTGGCCACAGTCACAGGTGGTGTTCCGCTTGCCCCGGCGGTGGGAATTAAGCAGGCTCATCATCGCGAAATTCTGACCACGGCCGCAGGTGGTGTTTCGTTGCCCCCTGGGTGTTGATACAGATGCTATTTCAATGTCCCCTATCGGGCTATCGTAACCCTGGTCATCAGCCTCTGTTGACGGGGTGTCAGATTCAGATCGCTCTTTTTTAACAATGCTCCGACAGTGAATTTCCCAGGCCCTGATATCAGGGTTGTCAGGTAATAACAGCTCCTCCAGGCCGATAATTGATTCGCCTGTGACTATCACATCATCGCCCCATGACGGGATAGAGGATTTGCCGGGCGTTACGGAGCAGACAGAGCCTTTGGCGCTAACATTGAGAGCATCCCCATTCTGTCTCGGGACCCTGACTCTGGCAGGCTTGTCAACACCCTGACAGACCAGAGCGTGTTCTGGACCGGCTACACAGAAGGTATCACTCATAGGTTGAACTGCGGGGGAGGTTGTACGAATACGGCCTGTTGAGAGGATATCGACCTCCTCTTTACTGACGGGTAACACAAGGGTGCAGTGACCTTTTGTTTTCAAACCTGTACCAAAAACAAGAGCAGGGGCAATGGCCAGAGCCAGCCAAAGAACTCTGAATGTTATTAACGGCTCTAGCACGCCAATTTCTCTGATTCCATTCGGAAGAGAGGGGCGGATAGAAGACGCCTATAAATGGAAGAACCTGTACCTTTATCGGGAACTTCGCTCCGAAGCTATTCGCTTGATGCTGCCGGCTGTAGAGACATAAGATCTGGATACCCTTGAGGCAGCCATCTACTTGGGAATGCGACTTCGCTTCCAGGGGGATCCTGCTCACCTGATGGTGAAACCCCTGATTATTCCAGATCACTCCCAAGGTATTACGCGCCACTATTTAGTGTTACTGGATGCCGTTCCTGGAGGCACTGGCTTCTTAAAAGCCTTATTCCAGGACAATAAAGACGGTGCCACTTTACCTGGTGAAGGGGTTATGAATGTCTTGCAGTTCGCGAAGGATGCACTGGAAACTTGTCAATGCAGAAAACTCCAGCAAACAAAAGACGATACTGATGGGTGCTATCGCTGCATTCGTAGCTATCATATGCAGCACCGGGCAGAGAATATTAGTCGTGAACGAGGTATCACTCTGTTAACTAGCCTGATTGCCGCTGGCGCAAAGAGACAGGAAAAGAAAGCTCTTGATGAGATTAAGGTTCAATCTCTATTTGGTAGTGTTCTCGAGAAACGTTTCATCAGAAAACTGCAGGACTGGGTAACAGGCCATAGCGATAAATGCACTTGGCGCAGCGCAATAATCGCTGGTAGTGAAGGCTTTGAGTTTACTCTCGGGGATGACCGTTGGTGGTCCATCGAACTGCAGCCTCAGCTTGGCAGCCACCAGAATGTATCTGTTCAATGCCAGCCAGATTTCATGTTGCGGTGTGATGACCCATCCGTTAAACCCATTGCTGTATTTACCGATGGCTTTGAACCTCATGTAAAACCTGGCGAGACAGCATCTCGACTTTCTGACGATATGCGAAAGCTCCGTGCAATACTTGAGAGCGACAGGTATTTGGTATGGAGTATTGCCTGGAATGACCTGGACAGTGACCCTACCAAATCAAATCTGAGCTACTTACAGCCTCATGTAGCGGAGAAAATTCTTAAGCCTTTTGCCGCAAAAATCAGTGCGCAAGGTTTAAGTGTCCCACCTGTCCATCAGGTTTGTGGAAACCCATTTGAACAACTGAAGGCCTTCTTAAAGTGCCCTGTCAGTTATAACTGGAAAACCCTGACAAATCAGGTCTCAGGTATGGCCCTGATTATGCTGGCCAGCCAAGGGATAGGTCAGGATAGTAGTGACATGAATAATGCATTCCTACTCTGGCGCTGTGGATACACTGCACCACCTCTAACCAAAGCCAACAGCGGTGAGTGGGTATGGCTTTCAAAGCTCGCGCTCAATGAAGATATGCTGGTGTATGGCATAGGCGGGGAACTGGTAACCAGTGATTTCACAAACCTCAGAATCGCATTAAGGTTGGGTGATTCTTTTGATGAACGTAAAGCCGAATCCAGTTATTTAGTTCGCTGGAGGCAGTTTCTTGCCTTGATGAACCTATTCCAGTTCTCTGGCTCATTCCTTCCGTTTACCACATCGGAGGTTGAGTCCGACACGGCTCCTGAGCTATCAGTTCATATTGAAAATGCAGTAACTGATGAGTGGAAAGAAATCATAGAAGACTCCATTCCCAGCCTGGAAAAAATTGCAAAAATGTTGGCCTCAGCTAATAAAGCAGTACCCGAAATGGAGTTTTATGATGACAGCCTGGGAGATGATCTTTGTGCAGAACTGGCTTGGTCCATCGGGGCACAAAGAATAGCAATACTGGCTGGTGATCAGGCAAGTTTCACCAGTAAATGGCAGGATGCTGGCTGGATAATAATTACAGACAAAGACATACAAACCAAAGGTGAGCAGTGGCTGCTTGCGCAGATCCCGGATCAGGAGGTTTAACATGGCACAATTGATGTTGCACAGGGAAGTACTCAAAAGCTTTGGCAAACTTCCTTCTAAAGTGCAGAAAAAAATCTATGAGCTTACTCGTAAGTTCGAAGAAGACAGCACTCAAGCGAGTATTCATCTGGAACCGCTGGTTCCTATGGTCAAAGATCCGAAAGTTAGAAGTGCCCGGGTAGGCGATGATTATAGGGCCATTATCATCGCTCCTGATATGGGTGCGACGTTTCTATTGATGTATGTCGACCATCATGACAAAGCCTACAACTGGTGTAAGAACAAACAGTTTGAGGCTCATGTAGCAACTGGTACGCTGCAGATTTTTGATGTTGATGAAGCTCAGGCTGCTATTGAAGAAGCTCCAGTGAAACCTGCGATATCAGCTGATGCTGATCAGTATATTCTTGATTCTTTGACTGATGATGAGCTTTTTCACGCTGGAGTACCTTCCGCTTTAATACCTGCAGTAAGGGCAGCAAGAACCGACGACGCATTCCTGCAACTCGCAGACTACCTGCCCAAAGAGGCTGAGCAGGTTTTGTTTGGTGTAATCTCGGGCCTTTCTCTTGATAGCTCACTAGATGAGATGCTTGGCGGCATTGAAAATGCTGTGAAACCTGAGAGTAGTGGTGACTTTAGCCACCTGGCAGATGCCGCAAACATTGACCTTGTTCTGATTGAAGGTCAGGAGCACCTCAAAGAGATACTTAGCGAAGGCATTGAGGAGTGGCGCGTCTTCCTTCACCCCTACCAAAGAAAGCTGGTTGAGTGGGAAACCAAGGGGCCTATGAAAATCAATGGAGCCGCTGGCACTGGTAAAACTGTGGCACTGATGCACAGGGGCAGCGTTTCTCGCACAAAAGTGCCAAGCCAATGAGAAAGTCCTGATCACAACATACACCACCAACCTTTCTGTCACTATCAAGTCACTAATGGAGCAAATGGCTCAGGACAAAATGGCAAATATTGAGGTTACTAACCTCCACCAACTTGCCAGAACTATCTGCCACCGTATTGGCTGGAACGGCAAGATTGTTGATGACTCTGAAATGTCAGAGATATGGGATGACGTTCTTGAAAACTCCCCAGCGAACGAGTTTGATCGTGCGTTTATTACCAGCGAATTCAGTGACATTGTCGACCCCATGGGGCTTGAAACTGAGGAAGATTATCTGACTGCTGTTCGCTCAGGAAAATCTCGAATCAGCAGAAAACAGAGAAAAGCCCTGTGGCAACTATTCCTTCAGTTCAAGCGTGCTCTGAACAAACGAAACTTGCTGACTTTTGACGGCATAATTCATCAGGCGCGACTAGCCGTTGAACAAGGAAAATTTACAGGATTTCGCTATGTTCTGGTCGATGGTAAGCGCCAATTATTCCACGTAGCAAAGGATAATCCGAACTACTCGCTTTTTGAGCACTCCCCAGAAGCCTTCACTGCCCAGGGCAACAGGCTTTCCAGTGCCTCGACGGTCTCGGCGTACGGCAGTTCCTTGAGGACATGCCTCAGATAAGCAAACGGTTCCAGGCCGCTGACTTTGGCACTTTCTATCAAACTGTAATAGACGGCACTGGCTTTTGCCCCTTTTGGCGTATCTGCAAACAGCCAGTTGCGCCTCCCTATCGTGAAGGGACGAATGGCATTCTCTGCCGCTGCATTACTGATACTCAGATGACCGTCTTCACAATATACCGTTAATTTTGGCCACTGGTTTAACGCATATTGTATCCCTGTGTGTACCAGACTGTCCGGAACCACTCGAGAAACGTTTTTCTCCAACCACTCGTGCAGGTCATTGAGCAGAGGGAGACTTTGAACCTGTCGCTGATGTTTTTTCTCATCCACCGTCAAGCCTTTGATCTTATCTTCCACGGCATAGAGTTTACGGATCTTTCCCAGGGCAACATCGGATTTACTGACCCGGGGATTCTTCTGCTTTTTCTTGCCTCTCTCTTTAACTTCACCCTTTTTGGCATCCGTAAACTTTCTCCGCACATGGTCGAAGCAACCCAGCTGGGTAATACCTTCCTGCAGGCACACAGCGTTGTAGCTGGCATAGCCATCCGTTTGCAGGTATCCCTTGAACCCTTCAAACAGGCGTAGCGGCACCACCTTGCTCCGAGAAGGATCGTAGTCAAACAGCACGGCCGTCTGCCCCGGTGGGCCTCCCAGGGTGACCCACATGTATTTGTCTGAATGGATCGATTTCGACGGTTCTTTGAGTACTTGAACCCGCGTTTCATCGGCATTGATGACCACCCCTGTACGTTGGTGGTCGTACATGAGATTAATCAGCGGTTGTAGTTGAACCGACAAACGGATCAGCCAGTTTGCCATCGTCGTACGCGTCACCGATCCGCCGTAACGTGAAAGGATCTTTTCCAGTCGGTACAGCGGCAGAGCATCACAGTATTTGGCAACGATGATGTAGGCCAGCATGTTAGTTGTGACGGCAGACTTGGGGATGGGATGCTTTGGCAGCGCGGCAGCCTTGATAACGCGTTTGGTTGCCTGCTTCTCGGAAGCATCATCACCCTGGCGTTCCAGAAAGACAGCTTTCTCCTGCAGAATCTCCTTTACACGCACCTGGGCAGGAATAATATCCAGCTCTTCACGCACTTTGGTAAAGAAGGTATCAATGGCTCCATCTTTCTCTTCCTCGCTCAGTTCAACACGTTCCTGAATACGAGGCAGTGAAGGGGAGAGAGGTTTGCGCCCCGACTTTGAGCGTTTTTTTGGTTCAGCTGCTGCAGGCTCCTCATCGGTGTCATCCGCCTGCTCGGCCTCGTTGAAGATCTCACCTTGAGCGGTATTTTTTTCAGAACTGCGACCATACAGCCGTGCCCGTTCAAGCCGCAGGTACTCTTCCAACAGAGCAATGCGTTTTTGTTGCTCGGCGATAACCGTGGACTTTTTCTCAATCACATCCTCCTGCTGATTGATCACCTTAACCAAAGTATCAATGTCAGCAGGTTGCCCAGCCGCCTGCGCCGGTGATTCCGGGGAGGTTATTGCTGGAAGAAGAGGAGTGGAGGTCAATAGTTTCATGTCGCCTATTGTACCCGCTTTGCCCGCCGCACTCTGTTAAGAACAACTGTCATAGTGTCTCTTTTTGTGAGGTGTCATCAGAGCAATGTCGTATCCATCCAGCAACCAGTTCAACTGCTGACCGGTGAGTGTTACCAGATCGTCTGTTTTCCTGGGCCACCGAAACTTGTCCTCTGCCAGGCTTTTGTAATACAAGACAAAGCCATTGTTCTCCCAGAACAGACATTTAATTTTGTTGCGCTGACGGTTGGTAAACGCATAAAGGTAGCCATCAAAAGGATTATGACCCAGTTCCTGTTCCACCAGGACGGCCAGTCCTTTGAAGGACTTACGGAAATCAACGGGATCACGGTACAGGTAAACATGAGTCAGTTCGGTCGATGGACGCATGACCGGCTGTGTCATTTCAGTTGCTCGATCAGTTGACTGGCCAGCGTCAGATTGCTGTGATCAATACCCGACACCCTCAAACCATTGGGGAGTGTAATGGTCAGTGATGCGGATTCGATCACCTGGGATGAAGGTGCTAAGGCTACAGGAACAAAGGCAGATGCGGTTTTGTCTTTGTGCTCTACCGCTGCCGGAATATCCTCAAGCTTTTTCTTCCAATACCAGAACTGTGCTTGCTTAATACTATTTTGCTCACACCACTGTTTCTGATTCAGGCCAGACTCTCGCCAGGCCTGGAGTCGTTGCTGCCACTGTTCTTTCACTTCGCTGCGGTTTGCCATGGTTGCCTCCTTGGTTTTGGGAGACTTATGATTTCCTATCAACGGTTAATATGGCAGTACGTGGGTTTTATTGGCGCTTACATATTTACGATGCAGAACTATTGTTATTGAGTATGGTAAAATAACCAGTCACATATATTAGATATCATTGGTAATCCTGATTTAGTACTGAATAAAAATGAGAGTGGTATTTTGGGAGATACCAAAGCAGGCAAGGAACTTCTTGAGTACTTGTATAGCAATCACATTACTACACTTCTTATAATGGGCTTTCATTATGAAGCTTGTGTAGAAGAATCCATAATTGGTCGAGGTCTTTTAGCACCGCACCTTCCATATTCTTGTTATCCAGGACTTGCTACATACAATTATACTATATTGACATCTCCAAAGTTACTTGCACCATATAATCCCGAGATCTATGAAGTAACTCCAAACATTTAGGCCCGCGTGTATTACATATCAGGATCAGCTAGCTCAGGTTTATTCTAAAAGCGTCCGTGAAATGCGTCGTAGTGGAGAAATTCCTTATTGGCCAACATTTACTTTGCATTATGGGGTGAAAATTTACACGGACATATGATTCTGGTGAAGGCTGAGTATTTTGTGAACATAACGCCGCATTCAGGGGTGCCGAAGGCGTCCCTTGGAATGCTTTGTTATGTGGACTTACCCAATTGTTATTTTTTAGATGAAATAAAATGATAAAACATGGAGGTTTGAAATCATGGATGTATGTAGAAAATACGGAAATATAGCTACCATTGTCAGGCAAGAGTTTCAAACTCTAAGTCGTTTCAATAATATGGATGTTGTTGAAGTTTTACCGACAAGTATCTTTGTCAACAGAAAACGATTTCTTGGCACGGGTGCATTTGGTGAAGCATTCTATGCTTGTTGCAAAAACACATATAGACAAGTTGTTGTAAAAGAAATTAATGAAAATCGGATATTCGTTACTAAGGAGGTGTTGGTAAGGGAGCTGAGAAACTTAACTATATTATCTAGAAAACCCCATAAAAATATAATTCAATTCTATGGTTATTTTGCTGTTGAAAATATTCATAGCTTTGTTCTTCAACAAGGTGACATTAACTTGTCATCATTTATTTTAGAGAATAAAACTCATATTTTCAAGTGGGGCAATTTAACAATCTTGTGGCACAAATACTCTCAATGATAACATATTTAGATGAAATAAAGTTAAATCACGCGGATATGAGCTTTGATAATATGGTGTATTTGCATAGTGAGGATTGCCTAAAGCTTATAGATTTCGGTGAGGCTTATATAACCGAAGATATAGAATTATATAATCCGCCAGTTTCAGTATTACCTTCAATCTTCCTGTTGCTAGCCAAATTGCAATTGGCTATGAAAACACACATTTCAAATGATGACGTTTTGGATAGATTAGAAGAATATAGAGTGTTTACAACAGTACATAAAAATAAGGATGATAGTAGAGTTGGAGAAATAAAAGACTCTATCCTTTTTAAGAACAAAAAAATCTGGCACAATGATCTTTCTGAAGAAATGAAAATGATATTTATTCTTTCATTTGATAAAAATTATCAGTCTCAGTGTGAAGCATTAGCTTTGGGATCAAAGTTGTCACCAAGAGACAGATTAATGTAACTACTAAAAAAGTCCTCTTTGTTTAACATCATAGACAGACCAAGCCTTTGCGGGCTGCAAATTTGGTACATTTGTTTGGCATCAAAAAGAGGAGTTTTTTAGTACATACAGATTAATGAATTGATGATTATGGTACACATAACGCATGCTTCAGCCGCGCCGCCGCAGGCGGCGTCGGGTGAGCGAAGCGAACGAACTGGAAGCATTTGTTATGTTTAGTAAAGATTCTACATACGAACTGCTTTGAAGCCTGATTCATCACCTTGATGGAAATAAATATAGCCCACTAATTCACCGCTTTGTATGGTCGCAGATCCCCTGCCAAGAGCAGGATCCATTTCATCATTACCTTCCCAAGAAAATTCTATTGAATCACCTTTTGTTGATTTGGACGATCGATAATCAATATAACCATGAACATAGCCAAATTGGAATTCGCCCATGCCCTTACTGCTAAATGTAATGTGACCTTGAACTTCAGCATCTACAAAATCCTGATCCCATTGATCCATTTCTATGATTCGCCACTTACCAATGAATTTTTTACTCATACTTTCCATTTATACCTCTATGGTTGCATAGAAACATAACGAATGATATGGACTCCCCCCACTTACGGCAACAAGTGCCAGACTAACGATTTACGAAGTACGTTGTAAGCAGGAGAAGTCCGATGAAAGTCTTAACCATTGGTATTGATCTGGCAAAAAGTTCTTTCAGCCTTCATGGTGTCGATCAACACGGGAAGGTCAAGATTCGTAAAACGGTGAAACGTCACAAGCTTCTGGAGACGATTGCACAGTTACCTTCTTCACTGATCGCCATGGAGGCCAGTTCAGGAGCGCACCATTGATATCGTGTCTTCCAGTCACTTGAGTAGCAACACGATGTACGCATCATCGCACCCAAGTATGTCGCGCCCTATCGTAAAGGCGGTACTTACGATAGCAACGATGCGGAAGCGATTTGCGAAGCGGCCTCTCGACCAAATATGCGCTTTGTCTCTGTTAGAAAGCGTCGATCAGCAGGCTGTCCTTTGCGTCCATCGCACTCGGCAGGCCCTGGTGCAAACACGGACGGCTTTCATCAACCAGATCCGGGGCCTGCTCAGTGAGTTTGGTATTGTCATGGCAAAAGGTCGCCATCCCGGGCAAAAAGCACTGCAGCGTGTTCTGGAAGATGCGGAGAATAGTCTTCCCTGGACAGTGCGACAAATGATTGATGATACGTTTAAAAGGGTGCAGCAACTGACCAAAGACGTTCTGCCTTACTGCTAAATGTAATGTGCTTTCACCTTGAACCTTCAGCAAATCATTACAACAATCCTGATCCCATTGATCCATTTCTATCGATTCGCCACTTACCAATGAATTTTTTTCGTCACTCATACTTTTGACCATTTATACCTCTATGGTTGCATAGAAACATAACGCCTAAATCAGGTGCGCCGTAGGCGTCACCTGGATTTACTTGGTACGCCCGGCATGGGCATGAACTTATGGGGTGAAAGTCCCCTGTGGGTTAACCAGCATCGGATCTGGAGCCGAATAAGCCCACCGATGATAACCACTAGCTTAAGGCAAGTGCAATCCCGTGAGGGTTTGTGCGGAGGCAGTCTGACTGCAAAAGTGCGAGCTGACGGACAGAAAGCGCATACAAGGCCGAGTCTCGTGGGCGAGTGTGCCAAGGAACACAAAGCCCTCTGGTTTGAGAGATACGGTAAATGCGACAGTTGTGCACTGAAAGTTCATGCTCCCTCTTTTTTATGAAGAGTGGGGAGATCTGTTCAACATGCGATTGGTTATTCCCAGTTCTCAGCTACTGGTTACAACAGGCTCGGCGGACAGGGCTTATCACTCTGTTTCGAGCAAACCCGATGAACACCAATAGCGCCCGCAGGAGCAATCCTGTGTGGTGATTGAGCAGAAGTCAGCAGACGTCATAGTAGTTGCACGACAAAAGTCATTTACTGATCGGAAGTCGTCAACGAAGGACTAACACCGATGAAAAGAGGAGACTGATTCCCTCAACACAGTGCAGCCGCCCGGCGACACACTGGAGTTGGCGAAAGAATCTTTAACCAGCTTTGAACCAAGATCTATTAAGTTGCAACTGGAACCCGCCAACCTAGTGAAAGCACATACGGAGGACATTAAGCACATCCCATCGCTACCAATCCCAGAGCTGAACGCCCGGTACGCCTATCTCTGGCGGGATGTTCCCGTTTTCCGCTTTTCTTCCAAAATTCGAACAATCTCCTCAACTCAATAGAAATGCGGCGCCTGTTATTCATCAATATAGCGAGCATCAAATCCCCAAACAGATGTGTGCCAGACATGGCCGTTTTTCGTGTGGAGATCTCTTCATCAATTCCTTGCTCTGCAGCGTGGGTCAACGATCGTTTGAGAATAACAACAATGAATGAGGCAAGAATCAGGCTGGCAACAAGTGTTTCACATCCGGTGTTGAAGCGATGCCAGCAGGCATAGGATTTAGTCTCTTTGAAAGCCAACTCTATTTGCCAGCGCAGACGGTAGGCCAGAAAAACATCCTGGAGAGAAAAGCTTTCCCTGCAGAGGTTGGTGACAACAAATATCCACTTCTTATTCTGCCCGTTCCAGCGAACGACCAACCGAAAAATCTGCCCTCGCATCTGTGGCCATTCCACATCCAAATCCATACAGCCGTCTTTGGGAAAATGGGCCAAAACATCTTTCAGTTTTTGTTGCTCATATCGGTGACAGTTCTTGCCATCGGAACGGATAGCCTTACGCACGACCGGGTTGATACTCTGCGGAGCCCGGCAAAGAAAACAACCATCCCGATCATGGACCGCTGTAAAATATTCCAGATCGAAATACCCGGCATCAATCATCATCAATGTGTCGCCAAGGTCGTTTGCCAAGGCAGGCAGACAAGCTCTTTCTGAGCGGGTGTCTTCTGTGAACTCGATACGAACAAGGTTGTCAGCCAGCAAATCCATGGTCGTATGCAGTTCAACGGCTGCCGGAGAGACCGTCTTGAAACGTCCCGGCAGCGCATCTTTGAGGCAGGCCACAACAGCCTGTGACGAACCGTCGTGCAGACATATGTGCCGGAATCTTGCAAAAGGGCTGGCTTTATCAAAGGAGAGTGTCCGTCTAACCATCTTGTCCAGAGATCGCAGGAAAAGCCAGACCATCAGCACCAGAAACTCCGGCTTGTATACCTGCTCCCGCCAAGCGTGGCAGGACACATTTAAGCCCGTCATTTCATTGAACTTGCGGTGAAGGTCGGCCAGCGACTCGGCATTGCAGTCCTTGCCAAGAGCCGTCAGAACGGCGACGACAAGAGAGTGAGGCAGTATCTTCCTGTGACGAGTCAGAAAACCGCTGAGTTCAGCCAGCCTGGTCAGTTTATTCTCTGACAATGTCATCTGCAGATTGTGCTGAATAGGACTAATCTCGGAATGGTTCATCTCGGGCGACCTGAAAACCTGTGGGTTTAACGATTACAGGTTTGGCCAAACGGGATGAACCTCAAGCTTTGGGGCGATCGTTCTGCATCATGAGAGTCTTAATGTCCTCCGTATGAGCGGCGGTATGTGAGATCCAACACAGCACTAATTTGACTTAACTCCAGATGCTATAATTGCGAGTGATTTCTGCAAGAGTCTGAATAATCCAATTCTGGGTATGTGTTTTATGTACAGAATATTGAGAGTTTGCGTTATTATATCTTTATTTATTGTCGTCCCGGTTTGTTTTTCTTATCCAGGGGATGTGATGGTTAGTGAATATAGCTGTGAAACTTCTGACGGCGGTTTTCCTTGCGAAGTTCGTCATATTTTCAATACATTTCATAAACAGCATCGTCGAGTTTTTATCTATGGACAAGATGATGGCTGGCATCATATACCCATTATTGGAATATCTGATAAAATAGATGACCAAATAACAATAATTTTGGATAATGAACAGGAAGCCACTTTAAATATCACTTCTTATACTCAAAACGAGCATTCTTATGAAGAGTTCCCCGTGTGGCACTATCCTACTATCATACCGTTTATACCAAACCACCTAACAAGTGCATCCAAGTGACGCCTTCGGCGCACCTAATGCAGGCGTTAGGTGCTACTTACAATTCCAGAGTTTACCATCCATAGAGAAACCTCAGTAAGATATTAAACTAATCTTTAATAATGATTTATACCTGTGGTGGTGATTATGCTAAAAAGTATCAAAAAAACATCTTCAACGAAGATTTCCCTAAGACAGAACGTCATATATATTTTACTTATTTTGATAAGCAGCCATTCCATGGCCGAAAAAGTAAATATAAAAATTAAAGATGTTAATGACTTAATTGAATACATAGCAGTCGCAGATAATAAAACCGCTACCTTTATCGGAGTGGTTTCCAAGGTTAATCCTCTACAACCTTATCCAGTAAAGCGCTGCTTATATGAAAATACTCAAGTAGAAACAGAATGTGCTGTTTATAACTTTATTCTTGATGAAAAGATGTTCCCAAATATCAAACCATGGTTGCTTTACTCATCATCACATGAATTATCTGGAAAAATAGAGGCAACTGGAATACCAAGAATAATGATTAGAGGCATAGTAAAAGGTAGCGGCATGATATTATTCATGCCGAGAACCATCAATACACATAATGATACTTAACAATACACGTCAACGCACCTAAATCGGGTAAGGGCTGGTCTCTCTCCAGCCCTCCCCACACCACCCGGCATGCGGGTCCGCACCGGGCGGTTCACCGGTGGTGGTGAAACCTGATCCATAAGTCTTCCTGATTACCATTGATCGTACGTCATGATCCTGGAAAGTTCATTTAAGAATATCCGCACACTTTTTCATTCTTTAAACCTATATTCCAGTGAGGAAATAACAGAACCTGACCACTGTTACCGGTGAAATAAGCATCATATAGACGTGCTCTCCAGTTGTGGCTGGCAAAACCAGCCTCTAATCGCTCCGGCCAGGCAAAGATCCTCAGCATCATTCAAAATGATGGAGTCCACTCTGCAGTTGTCTTTAGTGCCCGGCTGATGGCTAGCTCGTATTCCACTGGACATCTGGCAGTTTGAGCAATCGTTCCGGCATTGGCGCTGTATTGACTGCTGCACGGCCAAGTCTTGATATCATTGAAGGCATGTCAAATCGCCGGTTAAACCGATAGTTGAACTCAGACAAATACCGGCCCAAATGCTTCGGATCGAGCTTGTGGTAAGTCCCGGCAATCGCTGTTTTCACGTTACCGAGCATGGTGTTGACCCAGGTGAACACTTCATTACCCATGGAGGCATAACCGCCACCGGTAATGATGGCGCTGTGAAAGCAGCCGGCATCTTCAATACCCCGAAAACAGGACAAACCATCACTGACGACCCGGGCCCCTTTTTTCAGAGCATGTTCCGCCCACTCCTTAATGGTTGAGCGCTGAAAGTTATCAACGGAATTGAAGCGCATGTAGTGCGGGTGGTTATCAGCATCTGTCTGGACTGCAGCCACAAATGGCGCTTTATTCTCTGAGCCTCTGCCCCGACGCCCCCCGTGGCGCTCACCGCCCCAATAGGCATCATCAACCTGGACAAAACCACCCAACTGCCAACTATTATCCCTCTCCATCATGACCTGCATAAGCTTGTGCTTCATGCGCAGTGCGGCATTGTAGGAGATAGAAAGTTGTCGGTGCAGAGCCAGGGCAGAAATCCCCGTTTTACTCTGGGTGATGAGGTATATGCCCAGAAACCAAGTAGTGAGGGGGAGCTTTGTTGAGTCAAAGATGGTGTTACTGGTCAATGAAGTCTGGTGACGACAGCGATTACACTGGAATTCTGCTTTTCGGTGAAGCTTGCAGAAGCTGCGGGATCTACATTTAGGACATTTAAAGCCATCTGGCCAGCGCCAAGAGAACACCGCACTCTCACACTGCTCCTCTCTGCCGTAATCAGCAAGAAATTGCGTAATGCCAAGGCCTTTTTGATACTGAATGGTGTTTTTACACATCAGTCTGCCTCCAAAGCATATGACAGTCGACGCTTATTATAGTAGTTCGTTATAGCACTGGTTTATGACGTAGGTTCGGTGGTAATCAGGTAAGTCTTTTAGTGAAACAAGCCCAAGATTACTAAGATAACTGTCGTTTAATGCCTGCTGAACCGCATACGTTTTGCTTAATCGATAATACCCTTTGCTGCTGGCTGCAATCATCGCGGCTTTGATTCGATCAACGCCTAACCTGATTAAATTTTTGAAACGGGTTTTCGGCTTGCGCCATTGTTTGATAAAACAACAACGAATTCGCCGACGTATCCATTGATCCAGCTTCGGAATGGGCCGGTAATACTCGGTTATCTTAAAATAACCCATCCAGCCCCGGATATATTCGATCAGCTTTTTCAGACGGTATTCCATTGAGACTCCCCAGCTACGACCGGTGAGTTTTAGAACCTTCTGTTTGAAGTGGTTTAAGCTTTTCTCTGACCAGCGTATTTTCTTCCCTGTGAAGGTAAAACTCAGAAATTCAGCTTTCGTGGCTTTAACCACTTTGCTTTTAGTCTCGTTTACCTTCAACTTCAGCTTGCGTTCAAGATAGCGGTTAATGCTCTGCATTACCCGGTCACCTGCTCGCTGGCTGCCAACGAGAATAATAAAGTCATCGCAATAACGAGCAAAGCAATGACCTCGATATTCCAGTTCCTTGTCAAGATCATCAAGCAGGACATTCGACAGTAAAGGCGACAATGGGCCACCTTGCGGCATGCCTATCCTTGTGGGATAGATATGCCCATCAATCATGACTCCAGCTCGCAGGTAGCAACCGATTAATTTAAGCAGACTTTTGTCGTGAATCTTACGAGAGACCCTCGACATCATCACATCATGGTTGACGGTATCAAAGAATTTACTCAGATCAACGTCGACGGCATGATGCAGGCCCTGTTTGATCAGTTGTTTTACCTGACGAACTCCGTCATGGGCTGACTTTCCTGGTCTGTAGCCAAAACTGTTGGGTGAAAAACCGGGATCAAAGATCGGGGTCAGCACTTGCACAATGGCCTGCTGAATAACCCTGTCCTGAACCGTCGGTATTCCTAACAGTCGCATTCCGCCATCGGGCTTCTCTATGGTTGCCCGAAGAACGGGCGATGGCCTATAAGTTCCATCCAATAGGGCTTGACGCACTGACGGCCAATGTTGTTTAGCAAGGTCTGGATAAGCCTCAACGGTGACACCATCAATACCCGGTGCACCCTTGTTACTTTTGACCTTTTTCCATGCTTTCACTAGGTTGGCGGGTTCCAGTGCGCAACTTAATAGATCTTGGTTCAAAGCAGGTTAAAGATTCTTTCGCCAACTCCAGTGTGTCGCCGGGCGGCTGCACTGTGTTGAGGGAATCAGTCTCCTCTTTTCATCGGTGTTAGTCCTTCGTTGACGACTTCCGATCAGTAAATGACTTTTGTCGTGCAACTACTATTGACGTCTGCTGACTTCTGCTCAATCACCACACAGGATTGCTCCTGCGGGCGCTATTGGTGTTCATCGGGTTTGCTCGAAACAGAGTGATGAGCCCTGTCCGCCGAGCCTGTTGTAACCAGTAGCTGAGAACTGGGAATAACCAATCGCATGTTGAACAGATCTCCCCACTCTTCATAAAAAAGAGGGAGCATGAACTTTCAGTGCACAACTGTCGCATTTACCGTATCTCTCAAACCAGAGGGCTTTGTGTTCCTTGGCACACTCGCCCACGAGACTCGGCCTTGTATGCGCTTTCTGTCCGTCAGCTCGCACTTTTGCAGTCAGACTGCCTCCGCACAAACCCTCACGGGATTGCACTTGCCTTAAGCTAGTGGTTATCATCGGTGGGCTTATTCGGCTCCAGATCCGATGCTGGTTTACCCACAGGGGACTTTCACCCCATAAGTTCATGCCCATGCCGGGCGTACCAAAAAAATCCAGGTGACGCCTACGGCGCACCTGATTTGGGCGTTAGGTGCTAATTCGAAATTTGAGCAAGTCGAAATATTGAGAAGTAAAATATGGAATTAAAAACACCGCACATTCCACTAGGAATTACCCGTGACGCTGCTTTGAAATTACTCAAGGAGCTCTCTTACAAAGTTGAAGAGCAAGCTGATGAAAAAGAGTTATTTTACAAAGCTAGTACTACAGAGTTTGAGTGCGGGTTTTATATCCATGATGGTATTGTTTCTGCTTCTTGGTATAACGATCCAACGGGCAGGGACTCTCAAGATGGAATCAATAAAAAAGTAACACTATACCTTGCAAGGTATGGAGATCTTGATAATTGGGAAGACGGAATCAACAATGGTTGGATTCAGTTCTTCACAAATAATGCCTCAGAGGTTGGCATGGCATATGGTCTTCACAAAGACGTCTTGAGATTTAACGATCTAAGTCAACGCACCTAACAAGAGCGTGGTGTTCGTCGCTACGCTCCTGGGACGCCTGCGGCGCCCCACACGCAGGCGTTATGCGCCTCACCTCATACATATCGCCGAAAAATGATATCATTTAGTGATACTATAGACTATAGTGTCACCTATGAACGCTAAACACCGAAAAACGCTCATAGCGATATACAAAGATCCAGCGCCAAAACAGTTGGAGTGGAAAGCCATCGAAGCTCTCCTTGTCGCTGTCGGAGCTGAAGTCATCGAGGGGCGCGGATCGCGTGTAAGGTTCCATAAAGATGGGGAGATTGGCACTTTTCATAGACCACACCCCAAAAAAGAGGCAAAGCCGTACCAGGTGAAAGATGCTCGAGATTTTCTAACCAGAATTGGGATCAAGCCATGAACACAATGACATATAAAGGATATGCAGCCAGCATCGAGTACAGCAATAATGATGAGTGCTTTATTGGTCATATTGCAGGCATCAAAGATCGAGTAGGTTTTCATGGGGAGTCTGTAGCAGAGTTAAAAGAAGCATTTCAAGAAGCCGTTGAGGACTATCTTGAAACTTGCTCTGCTGTTGGCAAAGAGCCTCAAAAACCATATTCCGGTAAACTGATGCTTCGTATTCCACCTGAACTTCATGCGACTATTGCCACAGCGGCTCAAGTTAGTGGTCAAAGCATCAATCAATGGATTTCAAGAGCTTTGTCTCAAGCATCCCGCATATAAAACAGCGCATAACGAATAAGGATAGATCGCGCGAAGCCGCGATCTTATCCTGTTGTTGAACAAGCCCGGCTGGACTCCTCACTCTCCTGTTCTATTGCAGATTGCTTTTTTGAAGGCAGGCTGACAGCAGGACTTTAATGATCCGCCCTTTTTGCAGTGTGAACGCCCCCATGCCGCAGCCAATCGCTTCGTACCAGTTTTAATCGCTTTTTCGCGTTGCTATGCAGAAATCCATAGTCCCGCACCCGCCGAAACCCTCGCGGTAAAACATGGCGGAGAATCAGCCACAGAAAGTCTTCGCCGGGCAGCGTTCTGGTTTTAGTGGCTTTAGTCTTGCTGTCGGTATAGGAGAAGGTCACCTGACCTTTGTCGTTGGCGAGTATGTTGTTTTCGCTAATGACACCTTTATAGAGGTAGCGGGACAGGTATTTTAAAGCGGGTAATCCCTGGCCGGTGTGCTGGCAGTTGACGATCCATTCTCTGGGTAATGCCTGTTGCAACTGAGTCGTGAGCAGACCCGCTTCATTCAGCGCTTTCAGCATTTTGGCGCGATAGACTTTGCCAAGATTTTTGCCATTGAACAGATATTGGCCTTTTGTTTTTCGCCACTCCTTTCGCCGTGTATTAATGCGCCTCCGTGAACCTCCCAAGCCACAATCATACGACTGTATACATCCATGACGAGATAGAGGTAATAGTAGCGCCCTCTGAGCGGCGAGTTCATATAGGTAATGTCCCAGGATCACACCTGGTTCGGCCCGGTTGCACAGTGTGATGCAGGCTTTCGCTTGACTGGTTTTTTACTTCGTCCCCGGTGATGTTGCTGGTTGCCTTCATTCAGAACACGATAGAACGTGGACTCAGAGTCCAGATAGCAGCCTCCATCTGCCAGCACCGGGACAATCTGGCTGGGTGGCAGGCTCTTGAAGCGATCACTGTTGCATGTGTCCAGCACGGCCTGGCGCTCTTCATCGCTGAGGCGGTTACCCGGCGCTGGTCGATCCGCATTTTTTCGACCGTCGGCCTGCACCTCCTGCTCTCGCGTCCATCTCTGGTTGGTGCGTAAAGTGATTCCAAGAACCGAGCAGGACTGGGCTTTACGCGCGCCATTGGCTACGGCTTCGTTAATAAGTTCAACAGCTTCTTTGCGATCTGAGAGAGGAATCAGTCTTCCTCGCTTTCCCCCCAGATCGCGCGTGCTTTTTTTGAGAGAACCAACAGGGCCGCTGTTTCAGCGAGTGCCTTCTCCATGCGTTTCACATCACGTTCCAGTGTCTTGATGCGTTGTTTGTCCTGGCGCTGGGACACAGTCTGGGATTTTCGTATGTCCGCAGGTTGTGTACTTCCCGCGATAAAATCCTGCTTCCATTGAGCCAGCTGTTCAACGAACAGGCCATGCTTGCGGCAGTACTCTGAGAGCTCTGCAGTATTGAGTGAAGCAGTTTCGGTTAACACGGAAAACTTGTCCTGTGGTGACCATTTTTCTGAGTTCTTGCCATCTCAGGGCACGGGTAAACCTTGAGCTTTTGCCTGTTTGCGCCAAGTGTACAGGGTCGCATCAGTGATGCCTGTTTCTTTCTTTCTTTAACTCAGACACAGAAATGTTATTAGGGGGCATCATTCTCGCAATGATGGATGCTTTCATTTCTTTGGAATAACGAGCCATAAATCCTCTCTCTTATAGATACCCTGTTATGGGAATCAGTGATCAAGAGAGGCGACATCAATGCTGACACAGCGGGTACATCGAGTCTAGAAACTCACGCAATTTATGTTGCTGTAGGAGTGTTTTTAATATCATTTTACTTGTGAGGCAAGAAGCGCGTGTTGTTTTTTCATCATACTTAAAATCAGTAAGTTTATCTTGACCGACCCTAATATCACTAATAGGCATAGATGTATGGCCTGGTTCTAATTCTCTCAAACATACCGCGCCTGATCTTGTATAAAACTTATTCAATGGATAAAAGAACTTTACCGTTCCAATATGCAAGCTGTTTCCACAAATTATTTCTAAATTATCATGCCCTAAGTACTTGTAAATTTGCTCCAATACATTCTTAGATACGCTATTACAGATGTTTTTTCTTTGTAAATCAAGATGGACGTCCCTATGTGGCTCGACGCTTGATAACGTTTTGCTTATCATAAACTTCAATCTAAACAACATAGAAAACAATATGTTTGGATTATGAATTGGGTTTAATAAGTCAAGACTAGCTTCTTTAGATACAGACCCACAGTTTCGCGTGAGTAATAATACTAGATCCAATTCTCTTGATTCGCCAGAGACATTGTCTACCACAACAATAACGTAAGACAATTCACCTTTGCTTAATGACTTGATTGTTTTTTCAATACCATCTAATTCGAAAATAATAATTAATTGAACACGCTTAGGATATAGATCATCGCCTACAATAATTGGTGATTTTAAAGCATCACAATTAACTGATATTCTTTCAAAGCTTAATATGTCACAAATATTTTCAACAAAAAAACCAAATGATGACTCTACATTAGGCGCTCGCTCTAAAGCTACAACATCAGAACAACGAAGAGAGGGTACATGGCTTATTTTAAAATCGACTAAGACTTTTTTTTCTTCTGGTTGTGGTGTTTTGGGTAACTCATCGCTGACCTCATTACTAGATAAAATTACACCTTGTGTACGACATATACGTCCAAACGAACTAGCTGACACTCCTGCAGAACTGTCGTTAATTACTTTAGTTTCCTTCGAAATAGAAGGTATCCTTACTTGTTCCATTTTTTTAATCCTTTATCAAACAAATATTAAGACAACAGTTTTTAGCGGAAGTTCAATATTACAGCAATGTAATTCTCACATAACAAAAAAAATCCAGGTGACGCCTACGGCGCTCCTGATTTGGGCGTTATGTGTTCATTAAAATTCTATACCTCCATAAGTTGATGGTAAGTTTTCAGAGATGTTTAAGTTGGAAACCATCCAAAAAATAGAAGAATCTTTGGTTTTAAATGAAAATCAAAGAGTCATAAGAAATCGTAATTTCACTAATTTAGATTGGTCACATGAATACGAAGAAGATTTACACTTTATTAGTTGCATTATATCTTCATCTGATTTCTCAGGGGCGAACTTAGACTTCGTGTTCATTTAGAAAAGTGTGACTTATCAGAAAGTAACTAAGTTTTTACAAGAAATTTAGAAGGTGCTAATCTCATACAGCTTTTTCTCCAAGTCAGTATGACGGTCTTTCAATCTACAAGGCTGATCTACGCAATGCCTGAAATAGCAACTTTCAGGGCATTAGATTTTTCTGGGGTTGAGATATACAGTGGCAAATGGCTTCTTTATTAGAAAATCTTGGCTTTATAATTCACCCAGACCAATAAAACCCGATTTCGGGTAAGGGCTGGTCTCTCTCCAGCCCTCCCCACACCACCCGGCATGCGGGTCCGCACCGGGCGGTTCACCGGTTGGTGAAACCTGATGGATTGATCCTTGAGAACTGTCAAATCATAAATTGTGATTTCTCTGAAGCTAGTTTAAAAAACGCTGCGTTTAGAAAGTGTACGTTCTACAATAAGGGCAATCAAAAAGGATGTGATTTTCAAAAAGCTGATTTACGGCATTCCGAGTTTTATGATTGTGATATCTCCACCTGCAACAGCAATTCCCGCTGACTTAATGATTTCCTTTGATATCAGGGGCTGAGAAGAATTCCATAACGAGCACTTTCGCAAACTTTCAGCTACATTCTGTCCAATTTGAAGACACTTTTCCGGCGCCCCTCATGCCTACTTCAAAACAGCACGCCTTGGCAGATGACTTACTCAGTATCGTTTCCGGGCATGTTGCAAAAATACCGGATGATCGCCCCAATCACTGCAGCAGCAAAATATCCCTGCACGATGCTGTCATGTCGGCACTGGCCGTCATGCATCTGAAGTATCCGTCACTGCTGGAGTTTGACGAAGCGAAGTTGAAACCTGAGATCGCTCATAACATTCGCTCCCTTTACAACGTCAAGCAGATCCCTTGCGATACGTATATGCGAGAACTTGTGGATCCTGTCAAACCAGCTGATCTACGTAAGATCTTTACAAAGCTGTTTGCCGTCGTACAACGGTCGAATCGACTGAAACACTTCAAGTATCTCGATGAAGGATACCTGGCAGCCATTGATGGCACAGGTCATTTTTCATCCGGAACGATTCACTGTAATGAATGCTGCTGCAAGCATCCCAAGGGGAAAGGCCCACAGTACTATCATCAGTTACTGGCCATGTGCCTCGTCAAACCCGGGATGAAGGAAGTCTTGCCTCTCATGCCGGAACCCATCATCCAACAGATCGATGTCAGCAAAAATGATTGTGAGAAAAATGCTCTGAAACGGTTGTTGGAACATGTCCGCTGCGAACATCCCCATTTGAAACTGGTACTCGGACTGGATGGCCTGTATTCCGATGGTCCGACCATCACACTCATTCGCTCCTACGGGCACAATTTTATTGCTGTGGCCAAGGAAGGGGATCATCAGGCCCTCATGAATACAGTCGATGAACTCGATACGCAAGATCAGGTGAGTCGGCACCAGTTCACGGATGAAAAAGGGTTTAGCCACTGGTTCCGGTTTGTAAACGATGTTCCGATTAACAAATCCAATCCTGACGTGCTGGTCAACTATCTGGAATATGTGGAAACCTCCCCAAAGGGGAAAAAATTCAGTTGCACCTGGGTCACCAGCATTGAACTGACAATAACCAGCGTAACAAAGGTTATGCGAGGAGGACGCGCAAGGTGGAAAATCGAAAATGAGACGTTTAACACACTGAAAACACAGGGCTACAACCTCAAGCATAACTACGGTCATGGAAAGCAGCACCTGGCGACCAACCTCGCCATTCTGATGTTCCTGGCCTTCTTGATTGACCAGGTAGAGCAGTTGGCCTGCCCGATCTTCCGGGCTGCCTGGCACCACAAACGGTCGAAAATCTCGTTATGGTTAACAATAAAGAGTCTGTTTGACTGGTTTTTGATTGATTGCTGGCATTCTCTGTTACTTGCCATCACCCAGGGTGGCGGTCAGGGCCAAAGCATTAGGAGCCTGATCCCTGACACTTCCTGATGGAGACAGCTCTGTGTTTTCAGTGTGATACAAGGTGCGTGCAAAAACCGGTTCCCTGCCGGGGGGGGGAGTGCTGTCTCAATAAAGAGCATGAACTGTTGAGGTATTATGCGTCTCGAGGCGTATGTTTAGCGGGAATGGCTGCACCTGCAACTTCTATAGATCTGAGCTCTTCGACATAAAAATAAATGAATGTCAAGCTCAAGGTTGTAACTTCGAACTTGCTGAGTTTGTAACAATAGTCAGTAAAAATATGCTGTTTAGCTCTGCTCAATTGACAAAATCAAACTTCAAACATTCAGACTTCGAAGGTGTTCATTTAGAAAAGTGTGACTTATCAGAAAGTAACTTTTCAGCTGTAGTTTTTACAAGGGCAAATTTAGAAGGTGCTAATCTCACAAATACAGCTTTTTCTCCAAGTCAGTATGACGGTCTTTCAATCTACAAGGCTGATCTACGCAATGCTGAAATAGCAACTATAGACATCAGGGCATTAGATTTTTCTGGGGTTGAGATATACGAGTGGCAAATGGCTTCTTTATTAGAAAATCTTGGCTTTATAATTCACCCAGACCAATAAAACCCGAGAGAACATCCATAATCGGGTAAGGGCTGGTCTCTCTCCAGCCCTCCCCACACCACCCGGCATGCGGGTCCGCACCGGGCGGTTCACCGGTGGTGGTGAAACCTGATCCATAAGTCTTTCAGTGAAACAAGCCCAAGATTACTAAGATAACGTAAGCGCCAATTATTCCACGTAGCAAAGGATAATCCGAACTACTCGCTTTTTGAGCACTCCCCAGAAGCCTTCACTGCCCAGGGCAACAGGCTTTCCAGTGCCTCGACGGTC
>CBDCRZ010000173.1:0-38883 GCA_965221135.1 Sansalvadorimonas sp. | reverse complement strand
TAATTCAATATGCTGTTTCGCCCGTGTATCCGTCTTTCGTGTATTTTCTTTTGAGTAACTGGCCTTGGCTTTCAGCGATACCGAGAACGGCCCCCAGCCCACTTGCCCTTCCAGTTCTCCACCGGCCTCAATGTTTTCTTTGAATTCAGCAGAGCTGGAAATCTCAACATCCAGAGAAATTTTACCGTCAATGATCTGCATGTTAGGCACAGGGATGACCGTAATCAGGGGCATAGTAATCGTTTCTATTTCTTCAGTGCCGTCTGATCGTTTGACCGAGTGCCGAAAGTCCACGCTGGTGGCGTGCTTGACCCCGTCTTGCTCCGAGAATCCGACCGACAAAACGAAACGGGCCATCGCATTAGAGGCTTTTTCCTGAGCCTCAATCATTGCGCTCAGAGGGCTACCAATCACTTCAGAGTAGGGAATGGCAGTAAACACCTGCCCGATAAATTTGGGATCTATGTCAGACACAATAAACACCGTACGGTTTGTTGTTAGACAGAGAATAGACAGCTATAAAAGAAGGACTTGAAAAAAATGCCTATGCCCCGCCTGAGAGTGCGGGGCTTTTTTTTTACTACACTGTTGTTGATCATGACGAGCCACGGAAGGCGCTAAAACCGATCTATCTCCAGCTCCCTGGCCAACAAAATATCCTCAATGTTTCTACGGGTTTGTGTTTCCTGCCGTTCCGCCTCACTCACTGTGATTATTGTAACGCGATTGTTTTTTTTAATGCTGTAGGGCTTAGGTTTGGCCGCTTTTTTCTTCGCTGGCTTAGCCGATCCATCAGCTTTGCTTGCATGATACTGTTCCCGTTTCTTAGCCCGTATCGCTTCAGCGTGCCGGGCATGATAGGCCCGATTGTCTTTCTGTTTGCCGGTCAGTTCAGTCATGGTTTCATCCTCACTGTAGATGTAGAGAAAGGGGGCGCTTAATGCGCCATCCTCTGAGCTTCTTTCTGCACCCTGGCCATGGCCCCGTCAAACCGGTCCTGTGTTAATTCGCCCAGTGTTCGGATATTCCCTGCAATAGTACAGAACTGAATTTCATCCAACTGAGCCATTTGTAAAGCCCCTTGGAGCCGCTTAAATTGCTGAGGTGTGATAACAGGCTGGCGTGGTGCTTCGAAGCTGTCAGGCGTTTCTATGGCTCTCTGATTCACGACCGCCTGACCCGATTGCTTATTTCCGTATCGTCCGTTTCGTTTTGATTCATAGTAATCATGAGCTCCAACCATCATACGTTGCTGCTCTGCCAGCTCTGCTTCTTTACGGGCCTTCACATCGTCAGCCACACCCTTGAAATACTGCTGTTTGGCATTCTGGGGTTGCTGCTGTTGTTGTTGTTGCTGTTGTTTTTCCCGCTTACGATACGCATTTTCGGGCGTCTCAGTCACATGACCGTTTTGCTGCTGTTGTTGCACCTGCTGATTGCGGCGGTTCGCCAGATATTCTTCACGGTTATGGCCAGCAGCCTGGCTCTGATTCTGGTTTTGATTCTGTTGTTGTGGCTGGTTCTGGACAATTTCATGGGTCTGAAAATCGGCGTCATTGTCCTGCGATTCAGTAGGGATACAGAACACCTGAAAGCAGGCGGTTTTATAGGCGGCGCTCATCGCTTTGTTAGTCGCTTTATCGCCACTGTCCATGGATTCGCCGTAAACCTCTATCGATTTGCAGGAACCATCTTCAGAGCTGATGAAATCAAGTTTCACTTTCAATGTAACGTGATTCATTCTGCCGCCTCGCTGGGTGGCAACTTCCACCACTTGACGATCCAACACAGTTGGCATGATGCACACGCCAAATTCTGCCAGCTTGGGACCCAGCGCATTGTAAATATCATCAATGCCACGGAAGTTGTAACGCTGCTGCTGATTCTGCTGGTTTTTCTGAATGCCGGTTTTAGCCAGTGCAGCCTGAACCTGATTGATAGCGGTGAAAACGCCGAAGCCGGTAGTGGTGGAAGTCATGATTAAAACCCTGAAATTGAAAAGTGTAGTACTGGAGAAGAGGGCATATAGCCCCCTTACTGGTAGATGGTGTTACTGGCCTTCGGATTCATCCTCAGTCAGTCCGGTGAACCAGAGCATGAACGAATTATCTTCCTCGAAATTGTCAGAATTGCAGGCCGTGTGATAAGGGGTGCCGATAATTTTAGTGATCATTTCAGCAGCTCCAGCAGTGCTTCAAGCTCAGATCGAAGCGCGGCAATTTCCACTTTGCGAGCATCAACAGCAGGGGCGCTGATCAAGCCAGTGCAGGCGGTTAAACCGGACACTTTGGTGGCGTTCATCTGCAGCAGGAAACCAGCATCACGGAAACTTTGCAGGTCTGAAATAGTGGTGGATGGGGTGATTGTCAGTTCCATCAGGATACTTCCATATTGAGCCTGATCCGGTTTTGTGCCAGTATCGGGCTGTATGTGGTTGCCTTCCTCTCCTCGCCCTTCGACAAGTTCGGGGAGGAAGGCGGTTTACCAAATCAAGCCAGTTCTTAATGCCCCGTCTCAATTCGTGGTAACGATATTACTATTTCGTTCCCACGCTGTAAAGTCTTTTCGTTCCCCCGTTTTTGTTTTATACTGCTGTCATATAGATAGGGATTTACTGATGATGACTAAGAGAAAGGCCGGCGCTGGCAGAAAACCAAGAACGGATAAAGCCGCTGAAACGGCTATTAAAGTGAAGCTGTCACTGGATGAAAGGGCAGACTGGAAAGCCAGAGCAGAGTCTGAAGGTAAGAATTTATCCGAGTGGATCAGGTCACTGGTAGCCGCAGCCTGACCATCATCCACCAGACACAAAAAAACCCCCGTCGGGACTGTAACCGGCGGGGGTTTTTTCACTTAACTTCGCATGAATTTACACAATCGCAATCAGTACACCTACCAGAGAACCATAGAGAACCATACCAAATGCCTGAGAATTATAGACCAGGCAAAAAAAAAGCAGCCCGTAGGCCGCTGGAATGATCTTGTTGTTATATATACGCAGATAGCCTTCTCAATGCGTCCTGACAGTCATCATAATTTATAGCCAATTCTGCATCCGGAAATGCCTCCCACTCATCAAGACTGGAATCAACGGTTAATATATTTAAATCCTTAAATATATTATTTCTTTTAATGTCTTGGCATTCTATAGAAGGCCGACAATCATCAACAAAGTTTGGTGAACCCCGACCTATCTTTACCACCTGGTCACCTCTGAATAATGCAACACCATCCTCATTTCTATGCGTGGATTTGCTTCCCTTTATTATTCTAAATCCTTTTTCAGACCATTCGTTAAATGTCATAAGTTCCATTTTGCTATAAATCATACCCACCTACTTATCCGCTCCAAAAGTAAAATCCTGATCCTCTTCTTGCGGAAGATCTTCAATAATGACTGCGTTTTTTTCCTGAGTAACTTCTATCTGTTTTTTCGGTGAAACAGAACCGGCAAATATACGACCAATTTCAACCGCCTTTTCTATGGCATCCAGTAGACTGATCTGGTCTTCTTTATCGCACTTGTCATAGGAGCGGATTAAATCAGGAATGATTTCGGCCTGATCCAGAATATGAGCCACCAGCAGATAATCATTACCTGAACGACTGACGCCTTTTTCCCTGATCCTGTCAGCAATATGTTCAGGAACGTTTTTTATCGTAATAGAAGCCATATTCAATCCTTCAACCAAAAAGCTTTAAGAGCGCCACGGGAATTAGAATACTGAGGTTTTTTAGGGATCATTGTCTTGGGCTGTTCAAGAATGATTTTCCTCATACTTTCATTTTCTACTCCACCACCAAAGAAACAGGTTCCTGATAATTGCTGCTGACCACCCAGAACACGGTTAACGTCGTTCATTAACTGACGGGAGAAATTATTAATGGACTGTTCCACAAGGTCCGAAATATCAACGACTTTGCCCGTTTCAATTTCTATCCGTTTTTTATTCAGAGCATTATCCAGAACATTGATCGCAAACTTTCCGGTATCTGAATAGCGTTGGTTAATCAGTTCATTCAGGTTTTTAAAAATACCTAAGTAGCCATGGGGCAATGTACTGATAGTGTCATCCATGACCTGTTTACCCTGAACGATAACCAGATCTGTAGTACGTCCACCCACATCCACCAGACCCACTTGCCCATTAGGAACATTAGGATTCATTTCACCGCCGATCCGGTAACACATATCGACCCAGCCAGATACACACTCTGGAATAGTGATTTTGTGATTAAACGAGGTTAAAGAGTTGCCATTGATATCAGTGACTGTCTGGCTGACGGACTGTTTTTTTCTGGCAATGTTTCCATCCATATCAGAATAATACTGTTCCATAGGAATACAGGTGGCCAGTTCAATTTCATCATTATGGATACCCGCCATCCGAAGGGCGTGGTGCATCAGAACCGTGTTCTGATCGGTGTAGGGGTAATCATCCAGGTCGGTAGGTTCATTCTTCGGAGACTCAGTCAGCACAGACCATTGCTGGCCATTACACCAATAGCTGGGAGCCTTGTTGCCTGCCATATCAGTGGCTGATTTGCCCCGAACCAGAATAGAAGGAATACAGCTTTCAATCAGTTGATTATTGTTATCAAACGCTGCCACCTTGGTATAAGCACAACCAGCTTCAATAGCTACTTTTCTCATTTATGAAATTCCTTTCGTCATTGTTTAGAGCTTCCGTCCATTAAAATCTATTTATAGATTCAAATCAACAACAAAAGCATAAGAAAGAATATTTTTATATTCTAAAGTTTATATAAGTTTTCAAAAGTTGCCAGTTTGGTAATTCACAAATAACTATGCTGTCAGAATCCCAATAAGCCGATCTGAGGGCTTTTTCGATGGCTACTAAGAAGGACTATTCCAACTGGCTCACCATCGCGCTACCGCTGATAGTGATGGTCATCGTCGCCATGATCGGTTTTTCAGTCACGGGCCTGAGAGACCGAATAACCGACAACGAGGATGATATACAGCGATGTATGAAAATCCGGGATTATCAGACAGGCCAGCAGGCGATGAACAACCGCATCAATGTAATGGAGGGCCGTCTGTATGACCTCCAACGCTGATGCAACAGAACTGCCTTCTGGGCTTTTAGACATGATCGAACAGGACGAGGGACGCAGAGACACGGTCTACATAGACACTGAAGGCCATCAAACCATTGGGCTGGGGTTTTGTTTAGACAAAATGCCGATGCCCAGGGAAGTAGCGGATTTCTGGTGCAATCTGATTCTGACCCAGCGGCATAAACAGATATTGATTGCCACCCATTTCGGCACTGTATTCAAGAATCTGAACCCGGCGAGACAGTGCGCCATTCTCAATATGAGTTATCAGCTCGGCATCAGCGGACTGTTTAAATTTAAAAAAATGTGGGATGCACTGGCAGTGGGCGACTACCAAAAAGCCAGCCTGGAGGCGATGGACAGCGTGTGGGCAACACAGACAAAAAACAGGGCGCGGAGAATAGCGGAGGTGATTAGAACGGGCACTATGCGACCGTATCAATAAGATCGGGGCGGCAGCGAACTGGAAAGACCCGCCCCGATCCTAGCTGCTGGTGGTCAACATGAGGAGTCTCCAACCACCGGCAGCTAATAAACTGTAGCCTATCAGGCTACTTCTGATTGATTAACATCATCGTTCAACTGAACATCATCCCAGCTACGGTCAGTAAGACGCTCTTCAGTCGTCCGGCTGACCTGTCCCTTCTCTTTGTCTATGGCTTTCTGTTTCAGAATGCCATAGAAGTAATTTTTCACAGATACCGGAAACTCAAATCCACTCATAATCTGACTGACGATATCCAGGGTAGAATCCCTGATTATCTCTTCCTTATAGAGATTAGCCATGGTCATCATTTCAATATCAGTCAGCTCTGGGATATTAAGTTTCAGCATCAGCTTGATGCCTTCCGGCATTTCCTTTGGAGTACCTACAGAAACAGGGCTTTCCTGATCTTCCTGCACGGCTTCAAACTGCTGGTTATGTTTAATCACAAACTTAATGGCTCCGATCTTACGGCCTTTTCTGATCGGTTCGAAATCAAAGGTCAGGTCGGTTTCTTCGGTTATTTCTTTCTGGCATTTTTCAAGAATGTTTTTACGAAACATAGCGAATTTTGGATACTTGCCATCCTCTACACCCAGATAGCCCCGAAGGTCATCTATTGATATTTCCCTGAATGAAGTAGTGTTTCCTTTATCCACTGCATTCATCGGCAAGAACTGGCGCAATAACTCATACATACGGATAGAGTAAGACGACTGCAGGCTCATAACCTGCTTTAATCGGTAGCTGGTAAAGCGGCCTTTTAGTTGTAAAAGATAAGGTTTTAATTTTTTAGAAACAGAGAATTCGACTACTCCTTCAGACGGTGAATATCCGGCATGGGAAAACCATGTAGACATCAAAAAACCTTCAGGATTATCAGGTTCCTTTATAGTAACTATGCTGGACATTAGACTGGTGCATATTTTCTTTATACCAGAATAAAGATGCTGACTTTGGATTCCTGTTATTTTCACCAGATCATTTATAGATATTTGATAATCTTTTAAATCATCATCTTCAGGGTTTATCTGTGCGATAACAGAAAGAATGATTTTCTGCTCTCTCAATGATAACCGTGTCTTGCTCTCCATCAGATTTATTTGTATTAGCTTATTGGCTTTGGTCACGTTTAATTTATCTACATCAGTGGTTATGGACGGCATCTTATAGAGCCTCAAAATAGTATGAAAACTACTATATTACAAAAGGTATAATCCAGCAATAGGATTTATACTTTTATAAACCAATCCCTCTACCTTTAGCAACCAATCCCTCTACCTTTATAAACCAATTACTATACCTTTATAAACCAATCACTATACCCTAAACCGCTACAGCCCCCGAATTCATTGACTTGTAGAGGAGGGTAAAACAAGTAAAACAAGTAAAACAAGTAAAACAAGACTAACCGGCCTCGCTGGCGCTTGGCCTGTCGGTCGGTCACTGGTGCTTTTCTCGACTGATTACCCATCAAAAAGATCGGCAACCAGCTCTCAAGAAAAAGCTCGGTTAATCAGCCATTCGGCTGTCATTCAACCTGAACAACCTACACACACTCACTAACTCACCGCTGAGGGTTATAGTAAAATCGGCTTTCGGCTAAAAAACGGCAGTACCAGTTATGCGTGGTCTACGCTTACCCCCTTTAAATATGACAAAAGGTTAGGCATGAGCAGCATAGTATCAACAAGCATGATTTCTTTTTTAAGCGGATTCGTTTTTTATTGGTTGGCGGTGTTTTTATTAGATCGTATAAAATACAAAAATCCAAATTATGAGAGACTGATATTTTTTATATTTGGTGCGTTATCCGTGACCTTATCATTAGCTATTACAATTTTTTATAAAGAATCGTACTTATGACCCAGCATCACGAACTCACCCCCGAACAGAAACAGAGCCGGATACTCAGACAACGGCTGTTCACTATGCTGTCAGAAAACTGGCCCACTCTGTTCAGTGAAATCAAACCCCTGGCTATCGGTATTTATGAAACGCTGCTTCAGGATCTGGAAGACCGACACCAGCCAACAGAATGGCTGAAACCAGCTATCACTCAGTGGTGCAAAAACAAGAAATACATTTCCAAAATATCAAAAGGCGGCCCCCGCTATGATCTGAACGGAGAACAGGGAGAAATCAGCGAACATCAGCGCACCTGTTCAAAAAAATACTTCAGCTACAAAAAAAAGAAAAATGGGGTGAAAGAGCGACACGGAGAACAGAATGAGCATAAAAGATGATTTTGGACTAATTGAAAAATACAGTGAAATGCAAAAAGTCGGATCAGTCACAGTCACTATTTTACATGACCAAGTTCTTGAAATAGTTGTCGCTGATCTCATAGCGAAATACAAATCCTGCAAAAAACGCAATGATGAATATGCGGATAGTTTCAAAAAGGTTCTTCAGTTCTATTTGACGCACGATGAAATGGCAGAGATAGAAGCGATATAACCGTCATAGTTCAGCCGCCCGAAGGGTCGGCTGGAACTGGTTGTTATGTGGCGACTAACTACGGACTACAAGGATAAAATTTTGAATATATATATTGATTGTGAATGGAACGGCTTTGGTGGCGAGCTTATATCAATGGCTCTTGTTTCAGAAGATGGCAAGGAGTTTTATGAAGTTCTTGGGTGTGACACGCCCTGCGAATGGGTTTCTGAAAATGTCATGCCAATTTTAAATAAAGAACCTGTGGTTAAGGAAATATTTCTTATTCGACTACGAGTCTACCTTGCACAATTTGAGAGCGTGAATGTTGTTGCAGACTGGCCGGAGGATATAGAAAGATTTTGTGCAGCATTGATTACTGGCCCCGGCGAGAGACTTGATACACCACCGTTATCAATGCAGATAATTAGAATTGATGCTGAATCGGAATTGCCACACAACGCACTAGAAGATGCTCGGGGTATCAGAGCAGCATTAGCCATATAACACCTACTTATACGAACTCGGTTCGTATAAGTAACGCCTATCCTCTATATACAATCATACCCCAGGCTACGAAGACGCCAACAATGAGCTACGTCACAGGCCAGTTCATCAGACTGATACATCAGACAAAAAACCGCCGATATTCAATTTACGAATTCAGGACAGAGCGAACCACCAGCCGAGGCCGCCAGACGATAAAGGCGATCTATCAGGGCTGGGATTCCCCTGAAATCAATGAGAGCTGGTACACACTAAAGGGCCAGTGGAGCCAGAACCGCAGATTCGGCACAGAATTCTATATCAGCAAAATAGAGCTGACCCAGAGTTTCAGAGAACGAAACCACGCCCACATCAATCAGATTTTGAAAACGATAGGAAAAGACGAGCATAGAGCCTGACGGGCTCTTTTTTTTACTCTCAATATAAAAAAATAATTACAATCGTAATCATATGTTAATATTAGTCATTCAATTTGTTAGATTCACGATTGCACTGAGCTGGTGACAAATAATGGAAAAATGGAGACAACAGATAGAGATTGCCCGTGATCTCTGGATTGATCATATTAATCAGGTGATTGAGAAGCGCGGAAAAAACAAAACTCAGGAAGATATTATCGAATGGATAAATAGTACATATGATTATGCGTTTAGTGCTAAAGCAGGTGAATCAGGGGGTATTCGTTGCACTGTCGAAATCATGGGAGGCGTTTCACCAAAACTAGTAACGCAGGATGCACTGAACAGATGCAGTATCACGAAAGCAGCTTTTGATGAGTATAAAAATCAGCATCAATGGGCTATGGATTATATTAATGACTGCGAAATGGCTGGTCTAGCTGAGGACATCGAAGACCAGAGGAAGGAGCAGGCTTATATAAATAAACACTTCAGGGATATCGGAGGATAGCCAGAGTGACACTGACGGAATACATAAAAACTCACTACAGGGACCACCCTGCTGATTTTGCTAAAGACCAGGGCGTTGACCGGCAAACAGTCAACCGCTGGAAAAAACAGGGCTATCTTGTGGTTGATGGCTGGCTATTAAGTCGCCGCCGCCCCATCAACACCCGCCAGACATCCAGCGACGTAACGGAGGTTCTGTAATGACCCGCGAAGAATTTTTAAAACGCCCTCAATTCATCGAACTGGTGCTGAGCGTGGGCGAACTGGTAGACAGTGCTGATAAAAGCCTGGACGTAGGCGACAGTGACCGGGCTGAATCATTGTTAGCGCAAGCGGATACCAGGATACATTCATTCATGTTTACTGATTTCCAAAACTACAGATTTTTAAGCACCGACCAGTACCTGTGCGGCGTCATGGTCAACCTGACCCAAGAGCTCACCGCGACCCTGGCGGATATGTAACCATGGCCAACATCTCTCAATACATACAGCGCCAATCCTGCAACACCGACAAACTGATGTTTGACAGCAAACAGGCGCAGGTGTGGCAGATTGTAGAGCACGAAAAACCCCACTACATAGGATCCTATGAGGTCGTTAGGCTGGTGGACGTGCTAGAAGGCGAAGAAGGGGAGGGCGTATTCAGCTCAATGGAATACGCATTACAGAAAGCGGGTCGAATCGTTGACCAACATCAGGCAGTAAAACAATGACACCAGAAGAAGAAAAACAGATTGTAGAACAAATGGCCGAACTCGGAACAACCGTATTCAAATTCACGAGCAATGGTTTTAAGTGTGTGGCAATCAACATGTACAACCACATTCTGACCATGAACATGGCTCCAGTGATGATTAATCACTACGGGAGAGTGTCGGTAGAGCTGCAAATCATGCCGGGGGTTATGAACCGGGTAACATTGCACCCCCACGGCAACCCAGACGACAGCAGCATGTGGTTTGACTGCGACACGGTAGAACAAGCCACCGGCCTGCAGGATTTTATAACACAGTACAATGATCACTGGTCGCCCGATCCGTCGGAGTCCGACAACCAATAACCCAAGCGCCGGTATCACTACCGGCCTTTTTTTTATGAGGCAAAACCATGGCCGTCATTGAATACAGGGTAGGCGAGCATAAATCAGGATTTATAGGTTTTAGAGTCGACACCACTGTGGGTGGTGAACGCTGGCAGGAATATTTTTCTATTAATGAATACGAATATGGAGATGCAAAAAAACGGGCACAGGCGCTGAATGATAAATGGCGAGCCCTGGCGGAAGAACACAACCTGATTCACCGCCTTAATGACATGTGGCTACCTAACCAGGTGTGCATAGGACTAACTGCAGACATAGAAAGGCGAGCAAGGATTCTTAACAGTGGCGCCAGTAGCACCAGCTATTCCCCGGTGTTTTCAGTGTCGGTCGGGAACAGAAGAAGCCCAAAAAGATTCAGCATAATAAAAATGGGCTATCAGCACAGCTACCGCTCAGCCGTCCGGTTATTTTGTGAGTTTCACGGCTACAGTCAACACATAGAAAAAAAGCTGTTCAAACGCCAGCCAGAGCCTGAGCTGTTCACGGGCTATCTGTTCAATAAGAAATTTGAAAAATACAGAGATATTTATATTGGTGAGATAGAGGAGAAGTTACTGGCTGGTGGCTGCTCCCTCTAATAAAAGGCATTCGCCCTCTATATCATCCTGGCAGAATCTACCCATCAGTATTTTTTTACGTTCCTCATAGTCCACCCCGGAACCTATCAGTTCATGGTTGTCACCGCGTATAGCATCCAGTCGGCTGACCTGTTCCGGTGTGATGAAGTCAGACAGCCCGAGATCATCGGGTATCTGATTCTGTTGCTTATAGTCACTCACTGAACAACCCAACAGCACCAGATCACACAGCCGGTGCTCATTCATGTAATGATAATCCTGAGTTTCTTTACCCAGGGTGGCCCTATGATCCTCCAGAGCGGAACACATTTCCCTGGCTTCAATCCGGCAATGTTGACGGACGGGGAGACAATGACGCATGGAAACAAATTGTTCTGCGTAGGCCATTTTTAGAGAATCAAATTTTTTGCCGGTGAACTTGGTAATCAGAAAACTGAACCCCTGTTCAGAAATTCTATAGCAGGGCTGTTTTTTACCCATTACCTTATATTTCACGGCCGAAAAGTGGGCCGTGAAATTTTTATTTTCTGACAATATGGAACGTATGTTTTCCAATACGTGTTTGTGTTGCTTATCGAAAAATTCAGCTACTTCATAACTGAATGTGTAAATCTTGCCAGTGTGGTCAGAAACATGAACCACGGGGAAAAGTGAGCCATTCATAAAAACACCATTTATATAATGTGTATATAAAATAGCGTTTCCTATATCTATCCTGATGTTCTGTATAGAAAAAGCCGGTTTTATATATGGGTCAGCAGGGTGCAGGCTGTAAAGGCAGTAATAAATAATCATTAAGTGTTTACATATAATCATTTTATGGTTATAGTTAGCTCCAAGTTCAAGGAGCAGCAGAAATGAAATTAAGAGAATTCATTGATAAGAACTTCCAGGGTTCACAGACAACCTTTGCCAGAGTGCAGGGCGTGAATCCGCAGCAGGTAACCCGATGGTTAAAAGAGGGTTACATCGTTTCTGACAACACCCTTTACAGCCCACGACGAGAGCTAACTATTATGAGCAAGATCACAGTCAACTTTGACACTAAGACCGTTACCCGATTTCCTGTTTACTGCAAGTACGACGGCCAGTTCAATCCTCAGCCAGCCTTCATTAGTCTTGACCTGAGAAACGGGTCTGTTGATGCTGACTATTCAGGGGAGATCGGCGGCGGACTTCCGGCGGATGTCTGGAATAAAAAGGTATTGCGTTTTAATATCAATCCAATGACGCATAAGGACGAAATTGAAACCCTGATAAACAGCTACTCTGAAGAATTCACAAAGTTGGTGGAGCTGTACCAGGCTGAAGAATTCGAACAGATTTCAGAAATGGATTTTGATCTGAATGAAAAAATATTCCAGGACGGTATCGAAAACTTCATGATTGACGATTTAGCCCAGTGGATAATGGACGGAGGCTGGCCGGAGCCAGGAACCACCCTAAGAACCTATGTGGCAGAAGTGGCAGCAACGGATGGGGACGACAATCATTTTTTCCCTGAAGAACTGACTGATATGGAATACTTAAAAGAAGCGATTCTTTTAGCATGGGCTGACCATCTTTATAGCGATGAAGAAATACCGCCCCACGTCGCCAAGATTCTGCTGGATCAGGGCACTTGTTCAGGCAGTCGATGGATGGACGAATTGAGAGAATTTTCAGCAGCATAGATCGGATAAGAGAAAGCCCCTGAGATGGGGCTTTTTTGTCGGTATATCCGGTAAACCTTCCTACCGGCAGTAATTAATAGGCATTAAATCACTCAGAATCCCACCGCATACCATACGCGGTATTACCGTCTTCCAGGTAACAAACAGAATGGAACCCATATCGCTGAAGAGACTTTTTTACCAGCGGATTCCAGATTTCCCATACGGCAATAGTCTGGTACTGGTTCTTTGCATCAACTATAAATTGCCTGAATAGTCCCTGACCCTGTTTAACTGAAGAGATAGCCAGAAAATCAACTCTGTCACCATCGACCTTAACCAGCCCGCTCATTCCGTTTTTAGACACAAACCTTTTGTATTCACTGCCTAATGCTTCTCCTATAGGATCACGGCTAATAGCTCCAAGAAGATCAGTCATCTTTTTTATTTTCCTGAAACGGTAAAGTTATGTTTACCCATTGGCCAAAGAGATTCTGTTTTTCGTGTCTACCACAGCCCATACAGTATCGTGTGACTTGATAGCCCAGTGGAGACCGGTGGTACTTCCACCAGTGCCCACGGCTTGAACAGTCTTTCATTCTCCGTACAAATGCCAATCATCCGACAACAGATCGGTTTGAGAAGCCACCCAAGGCACTACATCATTAGATACCGTCTTCATGGCGATATAAGCCCTATAGGGCACATCATCACCAAAATAGGATTTTGCCACTTCAGTTTGAGCTTTGTACCGGTTTTCAGGAACAAGATAGATAAACATCTGTTTCCCGTTCCAACCGTCACGATGTACTGCATCACCGTCTTTTAGGTGCTTCAAGGCTTGACCGAAATCCATGACAGGTACCACTTCTTTGAAAACCCTGAATAGTAGACCAGTAGCCAACACAGGGTTTACTACTGGCTAACCATTTTCGTGGCGTCAGGGATATGCTACTGATCATTTGAAAAAATGACTGGCATTAGTCAGTAGGCTTCTACAGTAACGCTCTCCACGATCAGTAAGGTAAAGACAGTTAAACCCTCTCATAACCACCATCTCACGGCCTGAATTATCAAACAGCGGTCTAATGTGTCGGTTGATCATTGCCGGTTTAACTCCAAGATCGTTGGACATTTCTTGCAGCGTGGCCGGTTCTTCTTGTTCAAATAGAAAAAACAGCATGGCCACCTGGATAGCATTCAGGGCCGGTGCGATTCTATGGCATTGGACTAAGAATTTATTGATGTCTTTTATTTTCATTGCAGAAACTGATAAACCCTGAAGGATATCAATAAAAATAGTTAATATTACCAAATCAGCAATAATCACCCTATTCAATAGTTTTTAACTATATGAATATATCTATTCACTCCCATCGGTCAAAAATCAGTCAATAATAGTACCTTCGTGCAATTACTGCCGGTAATTGTGCTTACCGGTAGTAATTGAAACTAAGGTGCAAGAATATAATTATTCATAAATCTGCATAATTAATCATTCAATTCATACGTTATATCAATCAAAGATTTTGATAGTCGGTGGTCTATATTTTACCACTCACAATCACTTAGTTGATTTGTCTACTTTTCTACCACTCACCAGCAGCCTGAAACAAATTTTCAGAACAAAAGGTTAAGCATGTTTGCAGATAAAGAGTTAGCAAAAGCAGCGGTCATGAATAGTCAGGATCTGACCGACGAAGAAAAGTCAGAATTTATAAAAGCTATGAGTCAGGAAGGTTTTGATAATTTTGGAATGATGATGGATTCGGTATTCATGTACGGACGAATCACCTGTCTGGAAAACCTGATCAACACTTTTCAGGACAGGCACACAGATAACCTGGATGAAACCATAACCTACCGGCACATGATAGGCACGTTCAAAGCCCTGAAAGCCTTTGAAGAAAACAAGCTTGAAGAGTCAGAACAATGATGAGCATAGATGACCAGATACAAAAGTATGAAGCTCTGGCCGCTGCGGTAACTTCATCTCTGAAAGCCTATCGCGCCTATTACGATGGATTACTTAACATTTGTTTCAATGATGACGGAACGGCTAAAACACTTCAGATTGATGTACAAGGTGAAATCATAGATTACCCTATGGCCCTGCTGACAGAGTTTCCAGAACCACCACAGATTGACCAGATAACGATAGCCAGTAAAGACGATGTTAAATCTGACTAATGAAACAACCCCAGTAATCTGATAGTATGATCTCAACTGTTCGGGGTGGAACCTGAACACCGAAACGGCTACCGGCATCCAACCGGGACAACGAAGGAAGTTTGCACCTTCAAGCCGTTTCTCACCTTTCACAAGCAAACGACCTTGATGCAAATAAGAGGTACAACATGGCTATTCATAAAGGCCCTGTTCGTGAGCAATTCACACAGATTCCTAACGCTACCCACCGAGATACTTCTATATCACTTCAGGCCAGAGGGCTTTTAGGTTACCTGTTATCGCTTCCTGATGACTGGATCGTAAGACCAAAACAGCTTGCTGAAGATAACGGTATAGCCCGCAATACAGCCTACAAAATTATCAATGAACTGAAAGAATCTGGATACATTATTCAGGTACAGGATAGGTCTGTAAGTGGCAAATTTGGCTCTGGTGATTACCTTGTATTCAGAAGCAAAGAAGATGCCCTTTGGTACGCTGAAACCCGCGTGGATACTGAGCCTGAACCGTGTACCAAAAAACGGGATGCGGTAAAACGGGATACCGTAAAAAGGGAACTAACAAAGAAAGAAGAAAAAAATAAAGAAATTAACAACAACAACACTACAGAGCCTGAAAAAATTTCACTTTCTGAATTCAGAGAAAAGCTGGTGGCCAGTCTGCACGGTTCACCAGTCAACAAGGCCATCATCTGGGATCGTGCCGAAGAGTTCCACACCCGATACAAGCAGCCATCCGCTACCATGGTGGCCGAAATTATCTATAACGACTGGAAAGCAGTGAATAAATTATGATTGAAGAAGAAATGACCAGAGATGAATTGTTAGATCGCTTAGAGCTCGAAAAAAAAAGAACCAAGATGCTGGAGGAGAGTGGTGCCAATATATTCTCTCCTTCTCCCGAGAAACATATAAGAATTAAGCTAGATAGCCACGATATAAAAGGGCTTCTGCTTGGCAAGGTCGTCAGTGTGAAGGAAGTTCAGATAATCGCCTCTGATGATGGCGTGGAAGCTTACCAGGCTGCTTGTGATGAAGCCCTTAATAAAGTAAGGGCTGATTTAATAAAACCTGACTAACCAACTGGTGACCAAACAAAAGCCCCCGAACTGATCACGTACAGAACGGGGGCTGGCGCTGTCTTGGGCAGGAAAGGTTATTAACCTGCGGACAACGTGAAAAAGCATAGCCATCAGGCTGGTGGCTGTAAACTGAAATCCTCCGGTGAAGCCATCACCAGCGGATTTCTCTTTTTAAATCGCTTTCTATTACTCTTCACCACCGGTTTCTGCTTCACACACTCTGACTGGCGACTGAACACCAGAAAATTCATAGTTTGCAGGCAACCCTTACACAGTTTCTCTTCTTTTGCGTAGTCCCTGAAGTCGTGGTTACGCTCCAGATCCGCCACCAACTTCAGATACTCGGCTAATTCTGTTCGCTCTTCCATGCCTTACCCCCTGACCAACCAAAACCATCCATTTTAGTACAGACCTACAGTCCCATAAGATGATTGTATATTAGAACCATAATACCAATAAAACCAGTATTCAAAAACCAGTATTACTGGTATTTCAGTGTCTATAATCGGTTCAGTCCTGAACTGGTAATTATTGTGAACATACAGCAGGCCGAGTTAGACGATGCACGAGACGGTACCCTCTATTTTCTCTCCAAACTGGATATGGTCAGTAGCCCCGGTTTCGACCTCGGGCTGGTGGGTAATTTTGTGGGCAATACCACTGTAATCACTGACCTGAAAAACGCCACGACCACCCTGATTTCAAGCTGTGATGCCGGAAAGAAGGTGCTGGATGGTATCGACCAGTACACCAAACCTATTCGGGTCCTGCTCAGCAATTTTATGGATGCTCTGGTGGATCGTATCACCAGCATTTACGGCGAAGGCTCGGCCGCGCTGGAATGGGTGGGCGAGTTTGGCAGCTGGGCGATATCGACGTTGATAGGCTCACTGGCTGACATCATACCCGGCTGGGGTTATGTGCAATCCGCACTGGATCTTTACGAAGGCATCAAGAAATCAGTGACCAGCGCTATCAAGTGGCTGGGTCAGGTTTACAGCGGTTGGGGCGTAGAGTTATTGGCTGGCGGTCCGTCCATCATGGCTGAAGCGCTGGCACGCCATAACGCCACCAGTCTGGCCCACGGCCTGAAAGACATGGCCGTTGAGTCGGTAAAAATTGGGCTACAGGCGGCAGGGGATGCCGCAGCCGGAGTGGGAGCAATAGTAGGCGCAGTGACGGGCGTCTTGCAGCGTATCGCTAACCTGGTCGGTTACTGCGTACAGAGATTCATGGTGAACCGGGCACTGAATCAGGCCGCCAATCAGTGGAACCTGAAAGGCATCTACATGCAGGACCGCCAGCAGTTCACCGAGTGGTTCAAACAGGTGTGTATCTGCACCCCTGTCATTGCAGCCCTGACCCTGTCCAGCGGAATGGTCGGCCATCAATACCGGTTCCTGTCACTGATTAACGACAGTGATGAAGTCATAGACCAAGCAGCTTTTGATGCTGGAACCAAACACATAGATAAACTGAAAGAACTTTCAGCCAGTTACCTGAATCAATACCAGGACAGTTACAAGGTGCTGTTCAGATCCGAAGACACGCTGGTGTCTAACCGTTTGCAAGATGTTCTGAAAGAGGTGTAACCATGAAGATGAAAGGCAAGAAGATGGGCGGTCGCATGATGACCAAAATGCCAGCATTGAAAAAAAAGGTGAAGAAGGCTATGGGCGGCACGAAGAAAAAAAAGATGATGAAAGGCTACAAGTAACCGGGTTACAGGGATGTATCCATTATGCTTGATAGACCTACAAGGGGAGCACCCACCAAGTACCGTCCAGAGTACTGCGAAAGAATCATAGAGTTTTTCTCTGGCGATCCTTACGAACGATTCAAAGACGCCGAAGGCAACCCCACCGATTTCCCCCCAAAGCTTCCTACTATAGAGCGGTTCGCTGACTCCATTGGTGTTGTTAAAAAAACCATATATTTATGGGCAAAAAAACACCCTGATTTTTTACACGCCGTAGAGCTAGCCAGACAAAAAGAAAAAGTGTTTTTAGATGATGCTGGATTAGCTTCTATTTACGACCGTGGTTACACGCTTCTGATTCGTAATCTGAACAACCACGGAATGCCAAGAATTCATAACTGTAAAACCCTGAGAATCAAGATTAAGAAGATACAGGAAGCCTACTCTGCAGGAGATATAACCCACATACAGTCTGAGAAACTAATCGACCAGGTAAGAGCTGAAGGACAGATCATTGAGCTATCAGACATTGATGAACGGCTTAAAAAGATAGAGAAGGCTGAAAAGTGAGTTCATCAGTAAAAAGGGCGAAAGATTACTGCGATGAATACGATAAACAGCAGGCCGAAACCAAAACCAAAACAGAGCGCGTCATCAGGCCAGTGGATGAATGGTTTGATTCTCTCTACCCGTGGCAAGACGTGGAATTCATAGGAGCCACTAAAGATTTTTCAGAAGTCTGTTTGTGTGCAGCCAACCAGGTAGGCAAGACCCGAACAGGCACCGGCATTGATGCCTGTCATGCGCTTGGGGATTACCCAGTAGATTTAAAATATGGTTCTGAACTATGGGAGGGCCACAAGTTCAAGCATCCCCCGACAATATGGATACTCGGCTACTCAGGCGAGAAAACCAGAGACTTGCTACAAACAAAAATATTCGGCTTGTTTCTGGAAAACGAGTTTCAGGGTGGTTATGTACCCAAGCACCGGATACTGGACCATCAGAGCATGAGCGGCACGGCTGGCGCAATGCGTACGGTTAGAGTACGACACTCAACCGGAGGCATCAGCACAGTACAGTTTTGGTCGTACAGTCAGGGACAACATGCCCTGATGGGTGACTGCGTGGACTGGTTTCACATCGACGAAGAACCCAAAGACCAAACCATTTACCCCCAAGTAATCACCCGCACCGCTAACGGTGATCTGGGAAAAGGTGGCAGGGGAATCCTGACGTTTACACCGGAAAACGGGCGCACCGAGCTAGTGTGTAAATTTATGGATTCCCCTGGCTCTGGTCAGTGTTTTATCAGAAAGGGCTGGGACGATGCGCCCCACCTGAACGAGTTGACCAAGCAAAAATTGTTAGAGAGCTACCCAGAGCATCAAAAGGACATGCGAACCAAGGGCCTGCCCATGCTGGGCCACGGTCGCATATATGACCTGGCTGAAGCGTTCATTACCTGCGATCCGTTCGAGATACCCGACCACTGGCTACTGATCAACGGCATGGATTTTGGTTGGGACCACCCACAAGCACACATTCAACTGGCTATAGATCTGGACAACGACATTGTCTACCTAACCCATGCGTGGAAGTGCAGCAAAGTCTCTGCAAACGATGCGTGGGGCAGTGTGAAAAGCTGGGCGGACGGTGTGCCCACGGCATGGCCACACGACGGCCTACAGCATGAAAAAGGAAGAGACGACAGCCGCCAGCAGAAGGACCACTACGAGGAAGCAGGCTTTCTGATGCTGGAAGAGCACGCCACATGGGATGATTCCAGCAACAGCGTAGAGCAGGGCATCTATGAAATACGATTAAGAATGCAGTCGGGCCGGTTGAAAGTGTTTAAAGGTCAGAGAGATTTCTTTGATGAGTTCCTGCAGTACCACAGAGACGACAAGGGCAAGCTGGTTAAAGTGAAAGATGACATCCTAGATTCTCTTCGCTATGGATACATGATGCGCCGCTTTGCCATACCTAAAGGTGAAGTCAATACTCCAGCACTGAAAGTAATCCCCAAGTCTTTGAAACCTATCGGTAAACGATGATGTTAGAGCATGAAGATATTATCAAAATGCACGACGCCGCCTATCAACGTGGACAGGTGACAAGAGAGCGAGCGGCGGACGATTTGGTGTTTGCCTGGGTGACTCAGTGGGATGATCAGTTACTGGGCGAGAGTCAGCTGCAGTACCGGGGCGAGTTCAACATACTTCGCAAAGCCATGCGTCAGATTATCTCTGACCTGAAGAGCAACCCGGTACAGATCGACTTTGAACCGGTGGGCGATAACTACAACGCCGCCGACATGATGGACGGTATTTACCGCACCAGCACCCGCAAAAACACCAGCCTGGAATCATTTGGTAATGCGATTCAGGAAGCGGTTGTATCAGGCTTTGGTGCCTGGAAGCTGGAAAACGATTATGAAAACCGCACTCAGCTGCAGACCATCAACCGAATCCCTCTCTATGAAGCCTGTAACACGGTGTACTGGGACCCGTCCGCCAGCCTGTTAGATAAGGCGGACGCCAAATACTGCAGCATCCTGACCCGTTACAGCGAAGAAGGGTATCGGGATTTTGTCGAAGAGCTCACCGGCGAGCGACCCACCACCACCGTTAGTTTCAAATACCCGGAAGAGAGTTATGTTTTCCCATGGGTGGCAGAAGACAAACGCATTTATGTGGGTGAATTCTTTCACCGTGAGCCGGTCACGTACCAGGTGCATGTATTCACCGACATGATGGGCAACACGAAAGAAGTTCACGACGATGACTTTGAAGACGAAGAAGGCCCGATGATTGACCAGGGCTTTGAATACTCGGAGTGCATCGAGTTTGAAACCTATGAAGTGACCAAATACATCGTGTCCGGTCAGGAGATATTAGAAACCACGCTGGTGCCCGGTGAGTTTATTCCTGTTGTACCGGCTTACGGTGAAAGGGCTTTTGTGGAAGGTGAGGAACACTACGAAGGCATCACAAGACTCTCTAAAGACCCCCAGCGCCTGCGTAACTTTCAGATGAGTTACCTGGCGGATATTGTCAGCCGGAGCCCCCGCAAAAAACCCATCTTCACACCGGAACAGATACAGGGCTATGAGCAGATGTACAACGAGCAGGGCAGTGATAACAATTTCCCTTACTTGTTGCAGAATGCCACCAGCATCACCGGCAAACAGATACCGCTGGGTCCCGTGGGTGAAATGCCAGAGCAACCGATGCCGCAGGCACTGATTGCCAGTCTGGATCTGTCCCGGCAAGCCGTGGAAGATGTGGCCAACCCCGGACTGCCCCAGAACATTGCTGATCCTGACCTATCAGGAAAGGCGGTTCTGGCACTGCAAAACCGGATGGACATGCAATCATTCATCTACCAGGACAACCACAAGCACGCATTAAGAAGGGATGCGGAGATATTCGCCAGCATGGCAAAAGAGGTATACGACAGCCCCAGAAAAACCACGCTCACTATGTACGACGGCACGCGTAAAACAGAAAACTTGATGCAGCAGGTGATAGACCCGCAACAAATGCAGCTACAAACCATCAACGATATCAGCGACATTGAAATGGAAGTCTATGCAGAGATAGGCACCAATTTTAAAACCGAACAGATGGAAACCCGCACCGAGCTGAAAGAAATGATTAACGGTTTGCCCCCTGGCGATCCGATCCGCAACATTCTCATGCTGGAATACATTGCCATGATGCCGGGTATGGCCTTTGAATCACTGAGAGATTACGGCAAGCGCGAATTGCTGAAGATGGGCATCAGACAACCTGAAACCGAGGAAGAAATGCAATTCCTGCAACAGCTGCAGCAACAGCCACCCCAGCCTGATCCACAGATGATTGCCGCACAGGCCGAACAGGGCAAAGCCCAAGCCGAGCAAATGAGCGCAGAAGTGAAAATGTACGACGCACAAACCAAGCGGGCGAAAGTAGAAATAGAAGCCAGTAAAGCGGGCGTAGAGATAGAGAGCCTGCAGGAAGATATAGCCGGTAAACGTCTGGCTAATATGAGCCAGCTGGCTGCTACTTTAAGACCTGCACCTATTCATCCAATGAGAGCAGTTTCATGAACGAACATGAACTTGAAAAAGAGCTTCAGGCAAAAGGTCTGAATGCACCACGTTTAACCCCTGAAATGATTGATGACAAGATTGCTGATACAGAGTTTGTCAGGTTCGCTGGCAGCACGGTTATTGTCTGCAAGCTCAGGCTGACTAATGGTTTTGAAGTGATAGGCACTTCAGCGTGTGCCAGTCCTGAAAACTTTGATGAACAGATAGGACATAAGATTGCCAGAGACAAAGCCAGAGACAAGATATGGGAGTTAGAAGGTTACCTGTTGAAAGAACACCTACTTTTCACGCCCGAACAGATACAGGGTTATGAGAGTTAGAATGTAGCGCCTGTGTAGCTTACATCGACTAAAATCTAAACCGCTGGGCGCAGTAATACGCAGACCCCCTGCTGGTGGGCTACCAGACTTTATGTACGTGAACACGACGGATTTTAACTGTGGTTATGACTCTGGAAGAGCTGAAGCAAAAGAACGCGGAAGCAGCAGCAGCGGAACAGGCAGCGCAGCCTGAAGAAACTGTAACTGAAGAAGTGCAGGACGATCCGACCGAACCAGAAGACGACACCGGCGCTGGTGAAGACTCTGAAGAGGAAGGAAAGACCGAAGACGTTCCCGAGTGGATGCAATCCGACAGCCAGAGGTCGGAAAAAGGCCAAGTGCCGACCAGTGATCTTATCGCCCTGAAAAAATCTCTGAAGAGAAAAGTTCAGGACAAAGACAGCGAAATTGAAGTACTTAGACAAGAGATTAACCAGCTTAAGGGCAGCTCAACCGCACCGCCCCCAGTCGCACCCGCGACCACGGGCACTGCCCCCAAGATGCCCAAGCTGGAAGATTTTTATGATAAGCCTGACCCTGATGCCGCTTATCAGGCTGCACTGTCCAACTGGGTAAATACCTCGGTAGAAAGTCGTTTCAATCAGCACTTTCAGACCCAGCAACAACAGCAGCAACAACAGCAGCAACAGAATCAAATCAATTCCGCACTGGATCAGCATTACGAGAGAGCCGCCAAGATTGTCACAGAGGGCATGTTAACCGCTGACGAATATCAGTCAGCCGACACGCTCATCAGGCAAGCGGTGGAAAGCGTGGCACCCGGAAACGGGGACGCTTTCGTGGATTCTCTTCTTGGCCGCATGGGTGAAGGTTCTGAGAAAGTCGTCGTGTCTTTGGCTCGCAATCAACAGAACCTCAACACCTTCTTGCAGTCACTTCGGGACGATCCGACAGGGATTAGCGCAGCGGCCTATCTGGGCGAGTTGCGAGGCCGGTTTAACGGAGTGAAACGAGTCAGTAATACACCACGACCCGGCAGCAAACTGAAAGGAGACGGCGCCAAAGACGGCGGGTCAGACAAACGACAGTATTTAGCTGCTCATAAGTCTGGCAACCGTCAGAAAGCGTTTGATATCAAGCGAGCTGCAAAACTAAGGGGAGTGGATGTAAAGCAGTGGTAACTCCATGGCTAATCTATCCACCGCGCAGTCGGTCGAAGTCCTGTTTGAAAAAGCGTTAGAAACCTATGAGCATCAAATGCAGATGCTCGATCTGGTGGACGTGTTCACACCGGACCCCGCCGCATTCCAAAACTCTTCAAACGTGATCTGGCGACCCAGGCAACAGCACGCCCCGATTAAAGACGGTTGGAATCTCACCAACATGTTCGGGGATGTGATTGAAGAGTACTACCCAGCCACACTGGAAGACCCGCACAACGATGCGTTCCAACTTCGAGCGGATGATCTGCGTGACATGCGTTTTTGGGAGCGCCGGGGCGTTCAGTCCGGCTTACAGCAGGCCACCTATTTAAACCAGAATCTGGCTGAGCTGGTGGCCCGACAGGGTAGCCTGTTCTATCGCAGCAATGACACCAACGGCTACAACTTTGTAGGCACCGGGCAGACTCTGCTGAATGAGCGGCAGATTCACAGCCCTATGCGTTGTTATGTGCTGAACGAGCGAGACCGGCAGGTGTACGCTCAGGATTTGGCAGAGCGCGGCACCTTGTCAGGGCGTCCTGAAGACTCTTACCGTACCGGTCAAATCGGTAGAGAGGTCGCTCAGTTTGATGTTTACAGCGGCAGCTATCTGCCCACGCTCGCCGGTGGTGCATCCCCAGACACTACCGTGACCGGTAATCAGTCGTTTATCCCTGAAGGCACCACTACGGTGGGTGCAGCAATGATTAACGTCGATTATCGGGTAGCCACTATTCCGGTCGCGGATAACCGGATGTACAACGTGGGCGACAAAATCATGTTCACCAATGCCACCGGTCTGCCACTGGGTCCGGTTCGCGCCCTGGGTCTGGCGGATAAAACCGACACCGGTCAGCCCATGACCTTCACCGTGGCCGCTAAGCCCGCCACCGGTCAGACCATGATAGATATCTATCCGAAGCCCATCGCGTTGGATGATACCGCCCTGGATGCTGAACAAAGAGCCGTGGCGAACATCAACACCACTATCAAAAATAACGCCACCGTCGTGCGTCTGAATATTGACGCCTCTGCCCGTGTGAATATTTTTTGGGCAAAAGACAGCATCGAAGTTATCGGCGGCGATGCGCCCATTGAATTACTCGCTGAATTCGGTGGTCAGCAGGTCATCAGCTCAACCATGAGCAACGGCCAGAAGATGTATATGGCCTACGACGGTGACATTGACACCCTAACGTTCAAATGTCGTCTGTTTACCTGGTGGGGTCTGGTCAACAAAAACCCTATGGGCAACGGCGTCGGCATCCGCTTCTAACGTATCCGTGGTATTAGGGGGCATCCTCTGCCCCCCTTTTTTTACTGGTGATTTATGTCCTGCATTCTTTTTAAAAACGGTGAAAGCATCCGTGTGGAACCAGAACAACTGGCCGCACATTTCAGCATGGGATGGAGTGTAAACGAGCATGAAGACATTGAACCCGTACCTTCCGACCCCCTGGCCGAAGAACCCACAGAAGAACCCGAAGAACCCGCTGAAGCACCCGCACCCGAGCCGGAATCTGCCCCAGAACCAGAACCCGAAACCACCCCCGGTGAATCCCTACCGGAAAATCCAGAGCCAGACAGTGAATCGGATGCTGTAGAGCTGTCGCCTATTCAACTTCGGGAGAGGGCAAAAGAGGCCGGTATCACTAACTGGGATAAAGCTCAGCTGAAAACGCTCAGGGCAAAACTGGGTGTTAAGAATGAGTAGGATCGGGCGCACCACCAAGCTGGACATCATTAATTCAGCGCTGGATAAAATGGGCATATCGGGTATTACGGCACCGGCGCAGGCGAGTGATTACGCCACTCTGTTAGACCGCCTTGAAGGCATCATGTACGAGTTTGAAAACAGTCGGAACATCTGCACAAGGTACAATTTCACTGTAGAACCCGACACCGCAGACAATCACGGCATGGATTTTGGTCTGGTGGAACCTGTAGCCAACATGCTCACCTACCGAACCCTGATGGATTACGAGATACCCATCACCCCGGCACTGAATGCCTCAGTAGAAGCCGCCGTTACCAGCATCAGTAACCAGACTTTTCAGTTCAGAGAAACCCAATACCAAGACGCCAGCCCAGAGGCGCAGGCAACACACTGAGATACAACCGCTGGCAACGTTTTTACAGAAAGCCGGACCGGGTCCCACTGGTCTGCACATCTCAGAAGCTGGACATGAGCGAAATCGACGATTACAGCCAGAGCTGGGCTGACTATCTGAGAGACGATGAGGACATCAGCAGTTTTGAAATCTTCCACACATCCGGCATCAGACTGGTGACGACCGGGCTAAGCAGTCCCGTTGTTAATTACCGTGTGCAGGGTCTGAACCCGTCCATTGATAACGGGGTTGAACAGGTCCGCATTCGAATCACTACCAGCGCCGGGCGAATAGATGAGCGCCTGCTGAATTTTGAAGTACTCCCCATCACCAACGACCCTCAACGCTTTAGCGCACAGGTGACGTAAATGGCTGACACGATTCCCAATGTTCGGGTCCCTGCTAATAGCTGGATCAATCTATACACCGCCTCTGGCCTGTCCGTGGGCACTCAACTGCAGATTCAGAATGTCGGGCAGACCCGGATTTTATTACACACCGGAGCCACCGTACCTAACGCCACCGACGGCTTTAATATTTTGCCGGAAAACTCTGATCCTTACGTCAATCAGACCAGCTCAAGCGGTGAGTGGGCTATGTCAGTGGATGCAGATGGATCTGTGAATGTAGGAGAGTCATGAGATGACTTGGCGACGCGCAGGAACAAGCACATCAGGTGGTGGCGGTACGGATGTTATCGGCAACCTATCGGCCAATCAGATCCCCCGGTTTAACGCGACCACCCGACGCTTTGAAAATTCCGGTTTTCAAATCAACACAACCACCTCAGCGCTTGAGGGGACGACCAACGTAGAAACCACCGGCACGGTTCAGGCCGGTGTGTCAGCGTTCCGACTGGGTTCAGCTCATGCGGTTTTATCGACCGCTGAAAACGTCGTATTCAGCAACCTGGTCACTAATGATAATTTCCACCCTACGTGGCAAACCACCGAGCGGCTGGGCGATTGGGCCAGCGTTCAGCGTACCCCTCTGGGTTCATTAGTAGAGGATCAGGTATTTCAAGCGGACCGGTCACAGACCGTTACGAATCCAAATTTCACTTTCACCAGCGTGGCGGGTAATCAGCGACTCTACGAAATCAATGTAGAGCCGGTTAGCAGCGTGCAGAATGTTGTTTTCATACTGGAGCAACGCAATACAGCGGGCGACTTTGTTGACTACTGGCGCAGTCAGCCGCTCAATTTAACCGCCAGCGATTTGAACACGCCTACCCCTCAAAACATCATCAATAACTCATTCATTGATTTGTTCGGGTCTACGGATTACCGAGTCAGAACACTAGCGACGGCTGACGTGCAGCTTCGAGGTAATGCCGCTGGCATCCCCCGTATAACGTTGACACTCAGGCCGTGGCAAGATCAGGCGCTTGTCACACAGCAAGAGGCGGTATCGTCTCTGAATGACCTGGATGATGTTCTGTACCCGGTGCCCATTAATGCCGCATCGGGACGGGTTCAGAGACTGGCGACCTTACAAGCGGAACGCCGGATAGATCTACAGGTCAACGTCGGTGACGAATTCACAAACAACGAGCTAACCGGCCGTTACACCATCAGCGGCACCAACGCTATACGCGGTAACAGCCTGGTGATGTTCAGCGCCAACGCGATTACTAATCTGGCTCTGAAACTGACGGTAACAGGACCAAACCAAACCCCCAACCCCTCTATTATTTATGCGCCCAGTCGTCTGGCATGGGATACCGGCACCGGCGGTTTAGATTTCACCCCCGGCGGTGAATTACCTATACCGTTACCCAGTCACGCTAATCATGTTTTCAATGTCGGTGATGTGATTGGTCTGGAGCTGAAAAAAAGCACCGGCACTATTCGCGGCAGCGGCACTAACCCGGCGTTTGTCCTGGTCGGTCAGAATTCACAATTCATAGCACTGGCGGACGTGAGAGACGTTCCCGCTGACGTGGGCGATCTGTTGGACGTGGCTCAAACCCGAGGCACATCAGGCCAGGTGTTAGCGGTAAATGCCGCAGGAACAGCGCTTGAGTACGTCACGCCAGCGGCCGGAAGCTCGGGAATAATAGTCGGCGACAACGGCAACTTTTTTCCTACTCCTATCACTCGGATAGACGCAAGAGGCGGCATACAGTTCGGAGTAGCAGGCACTGACGGCATTCTGTCGATATCGTCGGATATCGGTTTACTGAATGATGTGCCTTCAAATCGAGGCGCGTCAGGGCAAATACTCGCTGTCAATGCCGCAGGTACAGCGCTGCAATACGTTAACGCCCCCACGGCTACAGCGGCTGTTACTAACTGGAGTCACAGCGAGTTGCCGTCTGGACAAATACCGCAAAGAACGCACGTGTGGTACAGACACACCGGCACGGCAAACATTACCCGACAGATGCCTACAACGACCAATCTACCATCAGGTTGGCATGCTTTTTTCGCTAACGATACAACAAACACCACAGTGACATTGCAGGGCAATTTTTACGGTGACATTAATCAGTTGGTATTACGGGAGCAGGAAGGTTGTGAGATTTCATGGAATGGAACCAACTTTGTAGAAGGTGCGAATCGAGACAGCCTGACAACGAGTACGTTAGCCGATTGGCAGCATAACCCCCTGATACCGGGCAACACCTACATCACCCGAGGCGGTATCTCATTTTCGGCGGGTGCAAACATTCTCAATATGGAAGCCAACGGCGTTACGGCTGACATGCTAAACCGTCGTGTTCAGATAGAAGCGCCCGGCACCTATCGGGTCGATATCCCCACCCTCGCGGCAGAAAACCGAACTGAAATACCGGTCAACATGGGCTATGGATTCACCAATAATGGCGGCGGAATTCTTTCAATCACTCCGCGATCCGTGGACGAAATAGCCATGAACGGCACCCGATACCGAGGTCAATCACCCATGCTGCTGGCGTTCGGCGCTTCGGTCACATTCACACGAACCAATGACAATCTCTGGACAGTGACCAGCAGTCGCGGAACCATCACCGGGGGTGTCTGATGCCTGTTATCAATCTCCCCATCAGTAAGGGGTTGGTGCAGAGCAACGCCGAAGGCGACTGGCTGGACTCACTGCCCACCAACATGCTCACCGTCCCGAAGCCGGTATTAGATGCCGCTGGCTATATGAGGAGCTGGCCCGGACTGGTCAAAACATTTGATACCGCAGGCACCGCCCGTGGTGGGGTGTTTAATCCGGTACTGAATACGGTCTTCAGAGTGCAGGGCACCCGCCTGGTCAATGCCATGGGCAACATGCTGGCGGAGGTGGGGGGCTCAGGGCTGGCAAGAATGCCGTTCAGCTCCAACAGTCAGGCGATTGTCAGCAATGGCAACCTTTATTACTGGCGACGAAACGCCACAACAAACCAGTTTGAATTAACTCAGCTGCAGAACTGGGCAGCCGGTCAACGGGGCAGAACCTCAGTCACCACCACCACCTATACGCCCGACTTCAGAAACAATGCCTATGTACAGATTCCTATTTTCACACCCACTACGGGGTTTCGGTTAACGGCCACCGTGGAGCTGGCCAACAACCAGGACAAACAATGGGTGTTCGGCAGCACCGGCGAGTCCGGAATCTTTGTAAACAATGGCCGGTTCTTTGTTCAGGCCACCAGCACAGCCACACCCGTGGATATAGGCCCCGCTACTGTCACCACCACCAATACAGACGGCAGCAAGGCCGGAAGCAACGCGCTGGACTATGCCAGCACGACACTGGTGTTTAATCCGGGCCTGTCCATTATGGGTGCGAGACTGTCAGGCACCACGCCCACCGAACCCCTGACCGGCAGAATATTCAATGTCACCCTGGACGATGCCGCCATGGGCGACAACAGCCGCAATTATCGGATGAGCGAGAGCAGTACCGCCGCTGAACCGGAGGCGCCCACCCGTTTGTACGTGCTGGACACCAACAACGACCCCACCACTCTGGCAGACGTGGAGCGGGTCGACCTGATCGGCGGCAGCACCGGCAGCCCCGCGCAATCAGCCGAGATACTGGCCACAGCACAACTGACCAACGGCAACTTCTATTCAGTGGCGTCCACCGTGGTCAGTGATGGCACCAACAACAGCGGATGGTCAGCCCGTAACGGCATACCCACCACCGCCAGAACCACCGGCAACGGCACCGTCTTTGCCGTATTCAGAGCCACGGCTAACAACCAGCCGTTAAACCTGTTCAGTGAAAACCCGCAGGCCACATTAACCGGCAACCGGGTTCAGGAAGTCAGTCATGGCGTGCTGGTGGGTTTTCCTGCCCCGGTCTGGTCAGTACAGCTCACCAACACCGTCACCACCGACATGCCTGCCACGGATTTTGATGTGAGCAACGTCATAGACGCCGCCCGCAACCGGGGCCGCTATGTGTGGATCAGACGCAATTCCGGCATGTTCGGCGTCACCGATCTGAACAACGAACAGCGCCCGGACTACATTGCCCCGTTCTACAGTGCTGAAGCCGAACCCGATGTGAACATCGCTATTGATGCCTGGAAAGGATACGTGGTGGTGTTTGGAAGGTTCACCGTGGAATATTTCGCCCTGACCGGCTCAGAGCAAACCATTTACCAGCCGGTTCAGTCGCTCACCGTCAGAGCCGGAATCATTGGGCTGGGATGCAAGGCTGTATATTTAGACAGTTTCGCCATTCTCGGCGGTCCGAGACTGGAACCCGCCAGCGTGTATCTGATCAACCAGGGCAGTTATCAGGAAATTGCTACCCGACGCATTCAGAAAATACTCAGGGAATACACCCAAACTGAAATTCAAGAATCTGCGTTTATGGAGTCGGTCAAGTTCGATGCCCATGATCTGCTAGTGATTCACCTGCCACGCCACACGCTCACCTATGACCACAACAGCAGCGGACAAGGGGCGTTTAACTGGTCAATTCTCAAAACCGATATACAGGGCGATGCCACTTATAGAGGCATTCACCACATACACGACGGCGACCAGTGGACCGTAGGCGACAAACGCCAACCATTACTCAGCCGGTTTTCGTTCACCGATGCCCGGCACGTTGGCCAGCTGGTGGAATTCATTCTTGATACGCCCATGGTCCAAGCCCGTAACCGCCGTGTTTATGATCTGGAAATCGACAGCGTGCCCGGACGATCCAACACAGCACGACGACTGGCGCACAGTGTCACGGTGAATGGCATCAGCTATGGCACAGAGCACTGGATACATTTTGACGAACCCCAGAACTACACCGAACGGATTTTAGAGCGCCGGATAGGCTACTTCAGAAACAACGTAGGGTTTCGTATCCGGTGGATTACAGAGACCGCCTCTACTTTGTCTAACTTTCGTGTGAGGGTGGAATAAACGACATGTCAGCCCCATTCGTGCCTAATCAGCAATTACTCAGCTTACAAACCACCGGTTTACCCGGTCTGTCCGGCACCACACTGCCGAGATCCATACTGGCCGATCAGGGCTGGCCCGATGCTCTGATCGAAGACTACGACGCCAAGGGCTTAAACAGTGGAGAGAATGCCAGCACGTTAACCCTACTCGGCGAACAGACCCATCAGGCGCAGGTATGGAACCGTGAAAACCAAAGCAACATTGACACCGTGCAAAACCAGATCAATGCCGGAGAGCTCAGGCTGGCCACGGCTGAAAGCCAAGTCAGAACTTTATCTACTCAGGTATCAACCCTATCTACGCAGGTGGCCATGCTGGGCACCACTGTCACCGCGCTGAATACCCGAGTCGATGACCTGGACGCCGACATCAACCGACTGGAAACCGAGTTCGCCCCCCTGACCGGCACCGCCACGCCCGAAGGCGCTGTCACCAGCAACCGCAGCCAGACGTATTACCAGATCGACGGCATGACCACTGACATCTTCTTTAACCCAGCCATTGGAGTGAATACCGGATGGGTGCAAATGACCTGATGCAGGAAAACGATATACAGGCGCTGTCTGCTATTACCGGAACACGGGAAGAGCGCAGGGAAAAAATACAGACGTTTGAGGACACCCTGAAAACACTGGACGACGTGGAGCATCTAACCGTACTGAAACATGCGTTTCTTGATGGTGCCTACTTCCGACAAATCACTATACCCGCAGGCGTGGCCCTGACCGGAAAGATTCACACCCACGAAACCTGCAACCTGATAACCCGTGGAAAGATAGCGATTGTCAGTGAATTTGATGAACGAATCATTGAAGCGCCATTTATGTACATCAGCCAGCCGGGCGCAAAAAAAGCCTGTTACACGCTGGAAGAAACGACCTTCATTAATTGCCACATCACCGAAGAAACCGAACTCGACAAAATAGAAGCTGATGTAACAGACGACGAGTACCAGCCCACTGAACAAAGAGGTAATGAAGTATGTCTTGGTGGATAGCAGGGGCTACCGTCGTCGGTGGTGTGATCGGGGCTTCCGGTCAGAAGAGCGCCGCAAAAACAGCGGCATCGTCCCAGACACAGGCGGCAGAGCTTCAGGCAGAAGTGCAGCGGGAAGTGCTGGCGGCTCAGAGAGAAGTTTATGAGGAGCAGGTAGCCAGACTCGACCCGTTCAGAAAGGCAGGCGTGGGGGGTCTTGCAGGTCTGGTGGGTCTGTCCACTCCCGGTGGTCAGGCTCAGTATCTGGAAGATTATTATGCTGGCCCACAGTTTGCCGCTCAGTCACAGGCAGCCCAGCAGCAACAGCTGGCAGCCTCAGAGGCTACCGGTGGCTTACAGTCAACCAGCACCCAGAACCAGCTGGCGAGAATCAGCCCCACGTTAGGCGCTCAGGCACTGCAACAGCAACAGCAGGTATATGGCAACTTGGCCGGTATCGGTTTACAGGGTGCAGGCGTACAGGGTGGCTATGGTGGCCAGTATGGTTCTGCCTTGAGTCAGTACGGAACCGGAGTGTCCAGCGCTTACGGTGACATTGGTGCTGCACAGGCAGGGCAGGCACTGGCCGCAGGTCAGGCCAATCAGAATCTGGCCGGTTCTATTGCCGGAGCGGGTCTTTATGCCGGATACCAGAAAGGCTTGTTTGGTGCACAACAACAGCCAGCAGGCTATGGCGCACAGAACCCTTACGCATCCACCGGAGTCTGGCAAGACTGGGGAACCCCCTAAAGGAGATAACCATGCCACAACCTTATGATTACACCATCAGACCCACTGGCCAAAGCCCCATAAGAACGGCATCGGGTCTGATTGGTCTGCAGCAAAACTATCAGCAGCAACAGCAACAACAAGCCGAACAGCAAAGACAAGCCCAGTTCAGAATGGGCTTGCAACAGCTGGACCCGAACGATCCGGCAGCCGCTCAGGCACTGGCGCAGCAATACCCCGGACAGATTGAACAGATACAGGGCTTTCAGGGTTTCGCGAACGAACAGCAACAAATGCAGGTAAGAGATGCGGTGGGTGGCATGATTACCGCCGCACAGAGCGGCGATCCTGAACTATTGCAACAGACCATAGATCAGTATGCCCCGGTGATCAGTGGCACCGGTAATCCTTCCATTACACCGGAGGTGTTAAAGCGCATTGCCAAAAATAAACCAGAGACGTTCCTGCAGATGATGAAAGGGTCTTATGGTCGGGCTGGTGGGGATCTTAAACAGCTGGGTATTTTTGACCCATCAAAGACAAAACAAACGAAAGCAGCGGCTATACAGGAATTTGAACAATACCAGGCTTTGAAAGAAACAAACCCGGAAGCCGCTAAACAGTTTGGTATTAAGACCGGATTTCTGACATCTGACGGAAAGCCCACGCTTTCAAGCCATCTTGAAAAAAGATTGTCTCTGGCCTCTGATGCTGCTGTTGAATCAGGAAGTAATGCAAGAAAGTTTCTTGATCTTGCCGAAGATTTTGAAAAAGCCGATGTGGGTGGTGGTCTGTTCCAAGGATCATGGAATGAGAAATACAAGGATGTAATAGGCTCACCGGATGCTATCACCGATCTTAGAAAACGGTACAACTCTGTAGTTGCTTCTCAGGCTGTCAGCAATCTGCCACCAGGCGCAGCATCAGACAAAGATATAGCATTAGCTCTGGATGGATTTCCGAGTAAAAACGCCACAGGAGAGGAGATATCCGGTTTTCTCCGTGGGGTTGCAAAGATGGAAGAAGAAAACGAACGATTTAACAGCTACAAAGCGGACTTCATCAGCAAAAACCGCAGTGAAATAGATATGGTAAAGGAATGGAAGTCTCTAAGAAAACAGGAAGATGAAGAGTTCAATAAAATATTATCTGACTTACCTACCCCAGAATCACTGGGGCTTACTGAAGGTCAGGAGATAGTTAACGACCAAACCGGTGATACGTTCATAGTCAGCGACGGAAAATGGACGAGGCAATAACATGGCAACATTACCAGAAGGTTTCAGGCTGGTGGGTGAAGAACCAACAGCACAGCCAGAACCTGAAACAATGACATTACCAGAAGGTTTCAGTCTGGTTCAGCAAGAAACAGTACAGCCCCAGCCTGAGACTGAAATACAGTCGAAAGAACCAGAACTAATACCATCGGCACCCCCAACTGATTTAAGACAGATGAGCACTCTGGACCAGGTAAGGGCTATTAGCGACATAATAAGCCCTACACCTACCGCAGAAGAGGCTGGTCCACTGGACGCCATATCAATGGGTTATGACCGAGGAATACAAACCGTATTAAGAGGATTAGGGATTGCAGAACCTGAATCAGAACAGGAAAAAGCCTATATGGAAATACTCAAGGAAAGACATCCTTACACTGCAGGAGCGGGAGAGATTGTCGGTGAATCGGTTCCATTTATCGGAGCAGGCGCCGCCGCTAGCAAAGTTGGTCAGACATTATTACCCAAGTTAGGCGCATTCGGTCAGAAGGCTTTATCTGCAGGTCAGACATTAACAGGACGATTAGCCGGTGCAGGAACATTAGGAACCATTGAAGGTGGAATACTGGCTAAGGGTAAAGATGAAAATGTAGAGCGTGGGGCTGTAGAAGGTGGCTTAGTTGCTGCAGGCTTGGAGGCAACGATTCCGGTAGTAGGAAGGCTCGCTGGAAAATTATATCGCTCCGTCATGGGTAAAACACCCAAGGGAACCCTCATTGATGAAGCTACCGGACGACCTACTCAGGAGTTTCAGCAGGTTCTGAATAAAGCGGGTATGTCATTTGATGACTTCACTCAGAATGCACAGGATCTACTGGAGCAGCAGAAAGCCGGAGTCGTACCGGAACAAGCCGCCCGATCCGCCCTGTTTGAAGAAACCGGCATAAGGGCGACCCGTGGAGAAATCACCCAGAAAGCAGCAGATCAGGCGCGTGAATCACGATTGATGCAATCAACAAAAGATGAGCTTGCAGAGCCGTTAAGACAGTTCAAGCTGAAACAAAGTGATGAAATAGGCGATTATCTTCGTAGCAACGTCAATCAGGATGTGTTTGATGAGGAAACTGGAAACCTCATAAAAGAGGCGGTGGGTGGTCGTAAACAATTGCTCAGAACTGAGAAAAATCAGCTCTACAAAGATTTTTATGCCGCAGCAGAAGGTGCAGGCGAAATACCTCTGTTCACTGACTCTATAAAAGACGCTTTACCCGATCCTAAGGTGTTAAGACGGTTATCCATTACTGCTGGTGGTCCTGTAAAAGAACTGAATGAAACGCTGATGGAATTTGGCATCATAGACCCCAGTGAAGAATTTTTAGCAAAGGGCATTGATACTGAAATTTTAAATGCGACTAATTTTGAAGATTTCAGGCAGATCATTAATCAGATAGAAAGAAAAGCTCAAAGAGCAGGTCAGGACGCTACGTTAGTGGCAACAGGTCCCGTAAAAAGGGCGCTGGATGTAGAAATTGATAATATGGCTGATTCATTAGAGAGTTTAGGGTATAGCAAAGAGATTACTGAACCCATCAAGCAGGCCAGGCAACGAGTAAGGACCATTAAAACCGAGTTCAGCCCACAGTCTGCCGTGGGTAAACTGATTGACAGCAAAAAGGATGGTAATACCTCCGTCATCGAGGCCAGCAAGCTATACAGCAACAACATAGCAGCAAAGAGTGTTCCGGTTGAAAATGTCCGGTCAATTATGAGCACTCTGAACAAGGCAGGCGAGTCTGGAGAGGTTGCCAAGGCATCACTGCAATCAACAGTGATGATGGATCTGATTAATGCAGGCTACGGTACCAAGTCAAAGAAGATTAACGGTAATCGGGTTTTTAATCCCATAGCCTTTAAAAACAGGATGGAAGCATTAGGATGGGGAACCAAGAATAATAAGCTACAAGCCATCTTCAAAGATAATCCTGACATGCTTGGACGACTTAAAAACATAGACAATATTTCGGATATCCTTATCAGAAATGCAGATGTAGAACCTAAAGGCTCATCCAGCACCATTCTTGATATGTTTGATATGTTTGGAATAACCGCCATTACGTCAAAAATACCGGTAGTCGGTCCCATGTTCAATGAGACTATAAAGACATCTATTCAAAGAGATAAAACCCGTAAGGAAGTAGCAGAATCCATGAGATCAACACCAGAGCTGGTGGACTTTTCACTGATGCTTGATTCAACTTACCCCGCTATAGCAGAAGCTCTTGGCGTATCGGCAACCAGTGATGAATCAGAATAACCATTGTCGTATTGCGTGAAGAATGACAAGTACCACCACTGAACCCGCTATGTAATAAGCGCACCATAGCGGGTTATAAAAAAATAAGCCTACAAGAAAGACAATATCCCATGCCCTCATAATACAAAACCCCCGTACAACATAACCCCATAATACCACAGACACCCAAAAACAGAACCACCTAAAATAGAGCCACAAAAGAGCCACAACAGAACTACATTTAGACTGCTTAAATCAAATCAATAGGCAGTCTGATGGCTACTTCAGGAAGCACCCGCACCACGCTCATAAGCCCTTTCCAGTACTTCGCCGACCCCACCCGAGCCAGACCAATATTCAACGGGTTTATTTTCATAGGCCGAGTGGATGGCGACCCCACCAACACAGCCGACCAGATACCCGTGCAGGTCATCTGTGAATGTGGCGGCAGTCCGGTCAATGTCACCCAGCCCATCCGAACCGGCCCCGGTGGATTGCCCATCTATAACGGCAGCCCTGCCCAGATCGTGGTGTGCCGGTCTAACTACAGCATCACCCTGCAGGATAATAACCGGGTTCAGGTGTATCACTCCCCCAATGTGCAGAGTGGGTTTGTTAATCAGCCGATTACCCATACCACGCTGGCGGCTGCAATGGCGGATGATAACAGTAACCGTCAGTTGATCAGGTTGCTGGAGCGAGGGGGGGCTGAGTTCAGGCGGGCGGCGAATCAGGCGGAGTATAACAGCTTTCCCAATTCAGCTAGATTTACAGATGCTTCGTCAATTATGTGGGTTCTAGACATAACAGATGCGATAAATGTTGATCACTTCGGAGCTACTGGCGTAGCTTCATTTGACGCGACTCAGGTATTCGCAGACGCTGAAAGTATGTTAACGCCCAATTCATCATTTCATATACCTAAAGGAACACATGCCGTTGACAGGTTCTTAATAGACAACAAGCAAGATGTTTTGATAACCGGCTCAGGTGTCCTGTTAGGTAGAAGTACCGAAAACCAAGACGCGGTTGTTGAGATAAAAAACTCAACTGGGATTAGGTCGCGTAGCTCGGTAACTGTAACACCCAATGCTAGACTTAATTACTCTTCAGGGGTGAAGATATGGGCGGATGATGCACAAGGAACATCGCTGTTAGATCTAGATTTTATAGTTACAAATGCAAGACTTGCATGGCAATTTGGGGACTTCGCACAATTAGACCGTCTTGTGAGTGAGATAGTTATAAGGGGGGGATACACCTTCAATACCCCAAAAGTGGCACTCGCTATAGGCTCTCAGACAGTGGTTGAATTTACAGGTTATCAAATGATTTGTAACGGCACAGGTACGTTAGCAAGTCAATTTCATGAGCTAGCAACATGTGTCGGCAGTGTACTCCACATAAACGGTGGGGAGTGTCAAATTCCTGCTGTGACTACAGGGTATTGTTTCCATATGCTTCCTGTTAATTCTCCTGCGTTTGATAACACGTATGGAACGATAGTAGTAAACGGCGCAGCAGTAGAGTCTGCGTCTCTATGGTGCTTGATGGATAACGGTTCAAACGTTCCTAACATAAAAGCAAAATCAGGCAAGTTCGTTTTGAACAACTGCACAGGCTTTCACTCTTTTGCAGGTACGTCGATTCAAGGCGCTAACGATTTCAGCGGTCAGATCGTAGTAACAAACACCTGTAAGTTTTTTAACTTATCGGATAGACCTTTTGCAACCGTAGGTGCTCCAAATGCGGAAGTGTTTCTAGAGGATGGATTTTCAGACGGTACATTCAGAGAGGGACTCCACGGCATAACGGGAGGGATTCCACGGTATCCATCTCAGCAAATATTCACCGCGTTTAGTCTTGGCGGGCAGACGTTTACGCAGTCTCAAGCAACAGATATGATTTTTGCATCTGTTCCAACTACACCTAATAATACTCACTATTTAACGGCATACAATGCGACTACTGGAATATTCACTGTTCCGTCGGGGGGGCTTAAAGATGTCAGGATTCATATCGAATTCAACAGCATAGCAGGAAGACCCAACTCGGAGATCACGTGCATAGTGGACGGGGTCACACCTATCGGTCAATCAATGAGTGCGTCTAGATTGGTTAACTCTGATTTCTATCTTGGAGATTTAGTTGGTGGAAGTACAGTCAGTATTAGATATACAAATCTTGACGTGACATGGAGTGCAGGAGCTAACACCGTTACGGATAAGATTGTTATGTACGCAAGAAACTAAAATCTTGATACGATGCCTTAATCCGACTGCTCAACGACCATACCATCGAGAGATTCAATCAGCCGGTGTTCTGCCTCAGAGTGGGCACGCTGGCTGAACTCTATTTCAATCTCAATGCTTTTCGCCTTGTCCATGGCCGGATTTACCCGGAACGTGCAGATGGTGCCATCGTGTGCAAAACAGTCTATTTTTTCGGTTTCTTCCACACCGACCAGGCGGGCACCGCATTTAACCCGCGCCGATCGGATGCCGATGCTGTTCACCTGGGCCAGTGAATAGGTCGGCACAGAGATTACCCGACCGTCTTCAATTTCCACATCGAACATCTTTGGCCGGTACAAACCATCGTCACCCAGCACCATGTGATGCTCCAGGTGCTCCCGCCTTGCTTGTGGCATTGCCTGCTGACCATCGCAGAGTGCCTTGACGATACCGCGCACGAACGCCGACAGGCTGACCCCCTTCTTACCCAGCATCAGGCGGTCTCAGGAATAGCAGGTTTAGCAGCAGGCGGTAAAGAGGGCACATCAGGGGCGGGTTTATCCATGGCATTGTTTCTGAATCGCTCCATGATTAGATTGAATCCTTCAGGCAGTGGGCACTGCCCCAC
>CBDCRZ010000172.1:0-14499 GCA_965221135.1 Sansalvadorimonas sp. | reverse complement strand
CTATGCCTCTTTACTCTATTGACTCTATTGACTGTCACTTAAAACCTTGAACTTTTCTAAACTTTTTTCATAAAACAGCATATTATATATTTACTACTATTATATATCAGGTATAGATAAGTTATATATCTGTTAAAGGTATATAACAGTTAAAGGTATATAACTGTTTACCTGATATATATAGGGGGAACGGCTTGCGAGATTTAAGTCAAGTTCTGTCTCAGATATCAAAGCTCCCACCCAATGAGAAAGCTGCCCTTCTCAAGGATCTTGAAGCTCTTGAGGATGTGCAGAACAAGAAGAAAGCTAAGGAAGACTTCATTTCCTTTGTGAATCTCATGTGGCCTAGCTTTATTAGTGGGCGGCATCACCAGAAAATGGCGAGTGCGTTTGAGCGTGTGGCTAGTGGTGAGTTAAAACGTCTGATTATCAACATGCCACCCCGTCATACCAAGTCAGAGTTTGCCTCTTACTTACTGCCAGCATGGTTTCTAGGAAAGTATCCTGAAAAGAAAGTCATTCAAACCGCCCACACTGCTGAGTTGGCAGTTGGATTTGGTAGGAAGGTGCGGAACCTCATACAATCTGAGGACTTCCAGAACGTGTTCAGCGGTATAACCCTGTCATCTGACTCTAAAGCGGCAGGAAGGTGGAACACAAACAAGCGCGGTGACTACTTCGCTATTGGTGTTGGTGGGGCAGTTACTGGTAAAGGTGCTGATCTCCTAATTATTGACGATCCTCACTCAGAACAGGACGCTCAACAGGGGCAATTCAACCCAGAGGTCTATGATCGTGTGTATGAATGGTACACATCTGGCCCACGTCAGCGATTACAGCCCGGTGGTGCCATCATTGTCGTGATGACACGCTGGTCCCTGCGAGATCTGACTGGGCAGATCATGAAATCTACAGGAAATAAGAAAGGTATGGACGAATGGGAGGTCATTGAGTTCCCAGCTATAATGCCTTCGGGCAAACCCCTCTGGCCTGAGTTCTGGTCAATGGATGAACTAGATGCTTTGAAGGCAGAACTTCCACCTACAAAGTGGAATGCTCAATATCAGCAAAATCCCACGTCTGAGGAAGGGGCGCTCATCAAGCGTGAGTGGTGGAGAGAGTGGGATAGACCCAACCCACCCCCCTGTGAGATCATATTGCAGTCTTGGGACACCGCATTCCTCAAGACACAGAGATCTGACTATAGTGCTTGCACCACATGGGGGGTATTTTACCATCCTGATGACACGGGGCGCAGTCAGCCCAATCTAATCATGCTGGATGCCTACAAAGAAAAGCTTGAGTTCCCAGATTTAAAACGTGCTGCCTATGATAAGTACATGGAGTATGAGCCAGATCAAATGATCGTGGAGAAGAAAGCATCTGGTGCCCCACTAATATTTGAATTGAGGGCAATGGGTATCCCAGTTACAGAGTTCACTCCTTCTCGCGGGCAGGATAAGATTGCTAGGGCAAACGCCGTAACTGATTTGTTTGCCAGTGGATCCATATGGCACCCACCCACCCAGTGGGCACATGAAGTTATCGAAGAGTGTGCTGCCTTCCCGTCAGGAGAGCATGATGACTATGTGGATTCCACCACTCAGGCACTATTGAGGTTTAGGCAGGGCGGTTGGGTTAAAGCTGAGTCAGATGATTGGGACGATGAGCCTAAGTATCAGCGTCCTGTAGAGTATTATTAAAAGTTCTATTGAACTAAACCTCTATGTTTATCTTAGTTCCTTGGGGTCGATCTGCATTAGTCTTCCGACCAAAGCGATCATAAGTTTCTCCCAAGTCAAACCTTTGCTTTGCCAACGCTTCTAGGTGACTGTGATTATCCCTATGTTCTTTCTCTACCCTCTGCTCAGCAAGGTGAGCTTCTATTCGCTCACGACTTTGAGTTTGCTGATGGATATCAGACCCCACATTAAAAGGTGCGTTACCTATCCCGCTTAACCCATCAGCCACTACAGTCTTCCCTGTTTTGCTAGAATAATAACAACAGTAATTCCCAGCATGATGGAAACAATAATTACTGCGCCACCATAAACAATAATGCGCTCAATTAGCTTTGCCTTGCGTTTTCTCTCTGCTTCAATCTTTGCCTTGCGGTCTTTTCTTGCCTGCACCCGTATGGCTTGCAGCTCACCCCACGCGCTAAAACCTCTGGTTGCAATGACGATCTGACGAAGCTCTTCCTCTGCGTCTTTGGCCCTTTGTAAATTCACAAACGTCTCCATCGCATTTTCATCCGACCCTGAGAACAAGCTGTTTTTCTTTCTCTCATGGGCAGCGCGTAAATCATCCACCCCGTCGAAGAACTCACCAATCTGCTTAGTGACGTTTACGAGTTCCTTACCTGCGGATACGGCAGATTTTACAGCGGCAAACGCCGTAAATGGATCAATCATGTCCTTCTCCCCCTACCAACAACGATGTATGGTGGACAGAAGTGCTTCCAAGGAACTCTTACCTTGGCTGGGTATTGGTAATAAAACTGCGAAACTTCTCTAGGGCACCTATACTCACAGGTCTGGTGCAGACCTATAGTCGGGCTTTGACTAGCTAATACCGCTGTTAGGGCGCATATAAACATATCTCATGCCTATCTCCCCCTATTTCTCTGCAAGTTTGTCTATCTTGCCTTCAAGCCTAACGAGGTGATCAACAACTCTCCCAAGTTCCCCCGCATGTTCTTCCCTCTTTATATAATTCTCTCTTGTCATGTTCAAAAGAATATTGAGGCGCTTTACTTCAGATGCGATTTGATTGGCCCACCACCCTATGGGTAGAACCACAAAAGTTAATACGATGTTCCAAATCAACATGTTATCCATGATTTTTTAATACAGTAATATAATATTTGTTTCAACAGCCTGTCTAAGTTAAAGGATAATTATGGGTGCATCTCCCAGTACCCTAGTCGGGGTGTGGTGGCTTCCCCCAAGTTGCCCACCTCGACACTAGACCGCACAATAATATTTTGATAATGTCCACTTACACAAGCTGAAGGTGATTCATGGCTATAGAAAAACCAATGGTTCCTTCTGATGTAGAGATTGAAGAGAATCCATCTGAAGAAGAGCTTACTGTTGAGATCGTAAATCCAGACTCCATTTCCATGGAAACAGAGGACGGTGGAGTTGTCATTGATTTCGAGGGCAGTCTTTCTGAAGACTTAATGGGTCCAGATCATGATTCTAATTTGGCTGAGTTTATAGAGGAATCAGAACTTGAATCTATGGCATCTGAGCTTGTTAGTGATTTTGAGTCTGACCGTGAGTCACGCTCTGATTGGGCTAGGGCTTATGTAAAAGGCCTAGATCTACTTGGCATGAAGATTGAAGACAGACAGCAGCCATGGGCTGGAGCGTCTGGTGTGTTCCATCCTGTGCTAACAGAATCCGTTGTCAGGTTCCAAGCACAAGCAATGGGTGAACTGTTTCCTGCCAGTGGCCCTGTTAAATCAAAAATTATGGGGAAGATGACCCCAGAAAAAGCTGATCAAGCTGATCGTGTTCAAAATGAAATGAACTATCTTCTTACAGAAGAGATGACAGAATATCGTGATGAGCTAGAGCAAATGCTTTTCAAGCTTCCTCTAGCTGGATCTGCGTTTAAAAAAGTTTACTATGATCCGCTAATGGACAGACCTTGCGCTGTGTTTGTTCCATCTGAGGAGTTTGTTGTATCTTATGGAGCAACAGACCTAATGACATGCCCGCGATATACGCATGTCATGAAGAAAAGCGAAAATGAAATAAGAGAACTTCAAGTTGCTGGCTTCTATCGTGACGTAGAGTTACCTGCACCTTCTCCAGACTTCTCCGATATCCAAGAGAAATACGATGAGTTAGATGGGGAGAGTGCGGTAATTGAAGACGATGACCGTCATACAATACTTGAAATGCATGTAACTATTAACATGCCAGATGAGTTTGATGACCCAGATGGAATTGCCCGTCCGTATGTTGTGACCATTGATAAGTCATCAAGAGAAATTTTATCCATAAGAAAGAACTGGTACGAGGATGATCAGAGGAAAAAGAAGCGTTTACACTTCGTTCACTACCGCTATCTACCGGGTTTGGGTTTCTATGGAACGGGTCTCATACACCTTATTGGTGGACTTGCTAAGTCGGCTACATCCATCCTTCGTCAGTTGGTTGATGCTGGCACACTGTCGAATTTGCCAGCGGGTCTTAAAGCTCGCGGTCTTCGTATTAAGGGGGATGACACTCCTCTTATGCCGGGTGAATTTAGGGATGTGGACGTACCGGGCGGTGCCATCCGTGACTCGATTACGTTTATCCCTTACAAAGAGCCATCAAGCGTATTGTACTCTTTACTTGGAAATATTGTCGAAGAGGGACGCCGCATTGGCTCAGTCGCAGACATCCAAGTAGGAGATACGAACGCACAGGCACCCGTGGGCACAACTCTTGCCCTCATGGAGCGTTCAATGAAGGTGATGTCTGGTGTACAGGCTCGCCTTCATGCAGCCATGAAAAAAGAGTTACGACTTCTTGCTAGGATTGTTCATGACTATATGCCTGAAGAGTATGCCTATGAGGTTGATGGAGACTTCAGCAGGACGGATGACTTTGACAAGCGCATAGATGTTATACCAGTCTCAGATCCCAATGCCGCTACGATGTCTCAAAGAATCATGCAGTATCAAGCTGCATTGCAATTGGCGCAGCAAGCGCCGCAGCTATATGACATGGGTAAACTCCACAGGCAAATGCTTGAGGTTCTTGGCATTCAAGATGCTGATGATCTCATCAAACTTCCTGATGACATCAAACCTGCCGATCCTGTAACTGAGAACATGATGATCTTGAAACAGGAGCCAGTTAAAGCGTTTAAGTATCAGGATCATGAAGCACATCTAGCAGTTCACATGGCTGCTGCTCAAGATCCTAAACTGGCCCAGATGATAGGACAGTCTCCATTTGCTCAAGTAATACAGCAGGCAATGGCTGCACATATTACAGAGCATGTTGCATTCCAGTATCGTAGGGAAATGGAGAAAATGCTTGGTGTCGAGTTGCCAAGTGAAGATCAGAACCTTCCTGAAGATGTAGAGGTTGAGATCTCTAGGCTTGCTAAAGATGCAGCAGAAAAGCTTCTCAAAAAAGATCAAGCTGAAGCTGCTCAAGAGCAAGCACAACAGCAACAGCAGGATCCTATTGTTCAAATGCAGCAGCAAGAACTGCAACTGAAGACACAAGAACTTCAGCATAAGATGCAACTAGATACGGCTAAACTTCAGCTTGAGGCTGAGAAGATTAAAGCCACTAATCAAAGAGAAGGTGCCAAGCTGGGGGTTAAGCTGGCTACCGATCTTGATAACTCTCAGCGAGCAGACCAGCAAGCTGGGGCAAAACTTGGTGTTGAATTAGCAAAGGAGCTAGGTAAGGGAGATGGATGATACAGTTATTGCGCTTATGAAGCGTAGTATCTCCGATTATAAAGTTGAAATAGAACAGTTCTTGGCAGGGGGCCAAGCGCAAACTATGGATGACTACAGCAGACTTGTTGGGAGATATGAAGCTTTAAAGCTATTAGAGTCTGATTTACAAGAAATAGAAAAAAGATTTATTGAACAATAAGTTCAATTGAACTATTTCTACATATGGGGGCTTCGTGGGGTAATCCGCGCACGGTTTCTGTGAACCTAATCACTGCAAGGTATATAAAATGTATGCAGACACTAAAATAACTGAGGAAAAAGTAGCGACTCAGTTACCTGAACCTAAAGGCTACAAGGTTCTTATTAGCACCGTTGAGGTTAATGAGAAGACTGAGGGCGGCGTATATATGCCAGATGGCCTCAGACAAGCAGAAGAAACAGCATCTATTATTGGTTTTGTTATAAAGACTGGGCCAGATGCATATTCTGATAAGGAAAGATTTCCAAATGGAGCCTACTGTAAAGAGGGTGACTTTGTAATCTTTAGATCCTACTCAGGAACCAGATTCAAAATACATGGCAAAGAGTTTCGATTAGTGAATGATGACACTGTTGAGGCCGTTGTTGACGATCCAAGGGGGTATACACGGGCATGAGTAACTTAGCTTCAGAACCTGAAATGATGGAAGATGTTGGAAACGAATCACCTGATACACAAGATGTTGTGTCTGATGATAAGTTTGAAATTGAAATTGTAGACGATACTCCAGAAGAAGATCGTGGTAGGCCTCGTAAAGCTGAAGATGCTGCTCCTGAAACTTTTAACGATGATGAGTTAGATAAGTATTCTGAGGGTGTTCAAAAGCGTTTTAAGAAAATGACCTATGAGGCCAATGAGCAACGTAGGAATAAAGAAGAAGCTATTAGACTTCGTGAAGAAGCTTTGAAGTATGCTGAGTCTATCAAGGCTGAAAATGAACGCCTTAGAAAAACTCTTGAACAAGGAGAGGAAACTCTTGTTTCTCAAGCCAAAGGTCGTGTTCAAGCTGAGTTAGACAGAGCAAAGATAGCATATAAAGAAGCTATTGATGCTGGGGATTCTGATTTAATTCTTGAAGCGAATGACAAGGTTACTTCTTTGAGAATAGAGGCTGACAAGATAGCCAACTATAAACCTCAAAAGAGACCTGCTCCTGAACCTCAGCCTCAATACCAACAACAAGCACCTGCCAAGCCACAAGTTGATCCACGCGCTTTGGAGTGGGGTAAGAAAAATACTTGGTTTGAGAATCCTGAAACTCCTGAAATGACGGGCTATGCATATGGTGTGCATCAAAAGCTTGTACAATCAGGGATTGATCCAAATACAGATCAGTATTATACAGAAATTGACAAGGCCATGAGACAGGTCTTTCCAGATAAGTTTGACGATGGGCAAGTAGAGGTACAAGCACCCCAACGTCAAGGTGGCCCCGTGGTTGCTGCACCGTCGAGAACGACGAAAAAATCACGCACAGTGCGACTTACCTCAACGCAAGCCTCTCTCGCCAAGCGGCTTGGACTCTCAAATGAGCAATATGCGGCGCAATTAATGAAGGATCAATCCAAATGACGAACAGATCTCCACGCACAACAGAGACCCGCGATGCGGTCAAACGTAAAGCGTCATGGACTAGACCGACAATGTTACCTTCCCCAGAGCCACGCGATGGTATTACCTTCCGCTGGATCCGCACATCTACATTGGGAAATACGGATAACACTAACGTCTCTTCCAGATTTCGTGAGGGATGGACGCCAGTTCGTAAAGAGGATCATCCAGACCTTCACATTGTGTCTGATATAGATTCAAGATTCCAAGACGGTATTGAGGTAGGGGGTTTACTGTTATGTCAACTTGCTACTGAACAGGTCGAGGCTAGGGTTGAAGCTCAGCTACAGGCGGCTCAAAGCCAAATGGATGCTGTCGATAACTCGTATCTAAAACAATCAGACCCTCGTATGCCCGTTCTAAATCCAGAGCGGAGTACACGATCTTCATTTGGCAAGTAACCCCTTTGGGGAGCTTGTCGTAACTTAAACTCTAGGAGTATGAGAAAATGGCTACTACAGCAGCTCCCTACGGCTTAAAACCTGTGCGTCGCGCAGACGGAATGCCGTATGCTGGTGCGACTAATCAGTATCTCATTGACCCCGCTGGAGAAGCAACAAACCTGTTTTACGGGCAAGTTGTTATCATTGGGGCTGATGGTTACATCGCACTCGCAACTGGTTCAGGTGCAGACCTGACATCTAACAGCATCTCAGGAACAACAGGCGTTGGTGGTATCGGCGTTTTTGTTGGTTGTGAGTATGTAAATTCTTCAGGCCAACGTGTTCAGGCGCAGTATTATCCATCTGGTACAAATAGTAGCAGCACTGCGATCAAGGCATATGTTGTTGACGATCCAAATGTACTATTCCAAGCTCAGCTTGATGGTTCAGGAGCGCAAACAATCATCGGTACAAACACATTCTTTGCAGCAGCGCAGTCTACCTCAACTGGTAATACCACGACAGGTAACTCTACATCTGCATTGGACGCTACGGTGAAGACTGCCGCAGCGGCGTTTCGTATTGTTTCACATGTGTCAGATGCTGCTGATGCGTTCCCAGATGTACTTGTAAAGTTCAATCCGGGCGCTCACCAGATGACCAATAACGTAGGCTTATAAGGAGGTTAAATCATGGCTATTTCACGCGCCCAGCTCCTTAAAGAGCTACTACCGGGTCTGAATGCATTGTTTGGTTTGGAGTACGGCAAGTACGAAGACGAACATGCTGAGATCTATGAAACTGAAACTTCAGAGCGTAGCTTTGAAGAGGAAGTTAAATTATCAGGTTTTGGAGCCGCCCCTGTGAAAGCAGAAGGTGCTTCAATTTCTTATGACAACGCACAGGAATCATTCACTGCGCGTTACAATCATGAGACAGTCGCAATGGGCTTTTCTATTACAGAAGAGGCTATGGAAGACAATCTGTATGATTCGCTTTCTGCTCGTTATACCAAAGCTCTTGCTCGCGGTATGGCATACACAAAGCAAACAAAGGCTGCTTCTTTGTTGAACACAGGCTTCACCACCTTTAACTCAGGTGATGGCGTTACTTTGTTTAGCACAGCGCACCCAACCGTTGAGGGCACCACTAACGCTAACCGCCCTGCAACTGATGCTGACTTGAATGAAACTTCACTTGAGCAAGCTGTTATTGATATCGCCGCGTACACTGATGAACGTGGTTTGTTGATTGCTGCTCGCCCTCGCAAGTTGATCATTCCACCAGCATTGATGTTTGTTGCAACTCGCTTGTTGGAAACAACTCTGCGTGTTGGTACAGCAGATAATGATATCAACGCACTTAACTCAAACGGGTCTATCCCAGAGGGTTATGCGGTGAACCACTATCTGACAGACAATGATGCCTTCTTCATCACAACTGATGTGCCTAATGGCATGAAGCATTTTGTCCGTACTGCTATGCAAACAGGCATGGATGGTGACTTTGACACTGGTAACGTGCGCTACAAAGCGCGTGAGCGTTACAGCTTTGGTGTATCAGATCCATTGGGAATCTACGGTTCTCGCGGAGCATAATAGTTCAATAGAACTTTTATCGGTAAAGGGGTGGCGAAAGTTGCCCCTTTATTTTTTTTGTTTCTATGTTAATATCTTCACATCCCTGACAGGCACATGGTGTGTCTGACTAACCCAGACAGGAGATCGACATGGGTACTACTACTTTTTCTGGTCCTATACGGGCTGGCAACATCCGCAACACAACGGGCACTACTGTTGGATCAGACATAGCAAACGTAGGTTATGTCGTAATGACTCAACAACATGTAATGGATATTTCTGGCGGCGCTGTCGCAGCAGAGGCTACAAATGTAGTAATCCCTGCCAACTCAAAAATCGTAGACATCATCATTGATTTAGAAGTGGCTGCTAATACCACGACAAATATTAGTGTTGGTGATACCGTAGGCGGTGCAGCGACTCTCGTTAATGCTGTCGCTTCTGGAACTACTGTAGGTATCAAGGCGTTAGGTGCTTCTGGCGGTGGTACGCTTACATGGAAAAACACTGGCGCATCTGATTTAAAACTAACAGCTACCTCAAGTGCAGGTACTAATGCGGGATCAGTTGTTATAACAGTGATGTATGCTCAAGCGTTTAATACGGCTGTTCAGCCGTAAGGAGGCCTAGATGGCTGGTCAAGAAGTACGGGCATTTAATGTCTCAACATCAGGATTTAGTGCAGGGGTTGTTGGCCCCGCACGAAGTCGCATACAGGGCATCTTGGTGTATGCCACTAACATTACAGCCTTTACCATTAAGAATGGTTCCGCATCAGGAGCCACTCTGCTGGACTTAACTCTTCCAGCGGGATGGAACGATGTATTTCTTCCTAATGATGGTATTCTCGCTGACAATGGGGCCTATGTGTCTGCTCTATCAGGCTCTGGTTCAGTGATAACTCTATTACTGGAGTAACATTGTGGCTGAGAAAAAGGCTAAATCAAAAAAAGATCCTCGCCTAGCAAGGGCGGGGGTTTCTGGATTTAACAAGCCTAAGCGCACACCAAGTCACCCAAAGAAGTCACATGTTGTTGTGGCTAAAGAAGGTGAAAAGGTTAAGACAATTAGGTTTGGAGAGCAGGGCGCTAAGACAGCAGGGAAACCAAAAGCTGGCGAAGGCGACAAAATGAAAAAGAAACGTGCAAGCTTTAAAGCCCGTCATGGTAAGAATATCAAAAAGGGCAAGATGAGTGCTGCATACTGGGCTGATAAGGTGAAGTGGTAATGGCTATCTCGCGTTCTCAGATGGGCAGTCAACTTGCAGGGAACAGAGTTTCCACGGGTGACGACTCTAAAGATCTTGAGATTATTCGCATGGGTAAGGGCGGCAAAACAAAAAGCCGTGTCAATGAGGCTGGAAACTATACAAAGCCAACTATGCGGAAGAACTTGTTTAACAAGATTAAAGCTGGCGGCAAAGGTGGTAAGCCGGGTCAGTGGTCAGCAAGAAAAGCTCAAATGCTTGCCAAGCAATATAAAGCTAAGGGTGGGGGCTATAGAGGTTAATGGCGCTCAAGAAGTCACAGAAGAGCTTGAAGTCTTGGACAAAGCAGAAGTGGCGAACAAAGTCTGGCAAGCCATCGACGCAAGGGAGCAAGGCTACAGGCGAGCGATATCTTCCTGAGAAGGCTATCAAGTCTTTGACCTCTGCGGAGTACGCCGCTACTACGAAGAAGAAACGCGAGGCCACCAAGAAGGGCAAGCAGGTTGCCAAGCAGCCTAAAAAAATTGCAAAGAAAACCAAACGGTTTAGGAGCGTAGTGACATAATGGCTGTAGTAACCCCAGACATGCCAGAGATTTTTGAGGAAGCTTTTGAAAGGGCTGGCCTTGAGATGCGTACTGGATACGACCTTAAAACCGCACGAAGAAGTCTGAACCTTTTAACATTGGAGTGGCAGAACCGTGGTCTTAATCTCTTCACTATTGAAGCGGGTACGCTCGCTGTTACAGCGGGTACGGCAACGTATACCCTTCCTACGGACACAATCGACATCATCGAACATCAAATTCGTACTGGAACGGGCACAAACCAAATCGACACGGCGCTCGAAAGGGTCAGTGTCGCAACCTACGCGCAGCAAACAAACAAAAACACGCAAGGTAGGCCGACCCAAATCTACGTCCAAAGGCTCCCGACAGAAACAAAAGTAACCCTGTGGCCTGTCCCAGATAACACAACAGCCTATACAATATCATACTTTAGACTGAAGGGTATTGATGGTTTGTCATCTGGAGTTGGGGCAGCGATATCTTCTGTACCGCCTCGATTCGTGCCCTGCTTGGTTGCAGGCATGGCATATTACATTGCGATGAAAAAGAATCCTCAGATGGCAGCTAACCTGAAACAAGAGTATGAGTTTCAGTTCCAACTTGCTGCTGGTGAGGATGAAGAAACAGCATCAATTAAGTTCGTTCCGTTCAACACATTTATGATGGGTGCCTGATGAGTTACGCTAGAGGCAAATATGCTTTTGGTTACTGCGATAGAACAGGGTTTAGATATCCTTTGGCAGATCTTGTTCCTGAGTTTAGCAATGGAGTAAAGACTGGATTTCTGGTTGGGCGTGATGTTGTTGATCCAGATCAACCACAAAACTTCTTGGGCAGAGTTAAAATAAATGATCCTCAGTCTTTGAGGAACCCAAGACCAGACACATCCTTAGAGGAGAGTCGTGGTCTGTTTGGGTTTAATCCTGTTTGGAATGATCTTCAGTTCATGCAGTCTGGGGTTGGCACGGTTACTATCAATATAACTTAGGAGATAAGGTTATGATGAAGAAAAAAGGCTACAAAAAAGGCGGGGCTATGAAGAAAAAGCCCGTTGCTATGAAGTCAGGTGGCAAGATGCCCATGGTCAAGAAGAATGGGAAGAGTGTCCCAGCATTTGCGGCTGATGGTGTGGGTAAAATGAAAAAGGGTGGGGTTGCCAAGAAGATGATGGGTGGCGCTATGAAGAAAAAGGGCTACGCAAAAGGCGGGGCTATGAAGAAAAAAGGTTATGCCAAGGGTGGTGTAACTAAAAAAATGTCTGGCGGCACAATGGCAAGAGGTAGTGGTGCAGCTAAGCCGCAGAGGTTCCGCAAAAACGGATAGATTTAATTTGGGGGGGAATTAATTGGCGTATTTGCAGAGCAACATACCGCACTTCAAGTGTTGGGTTCGCCGTGAGTATACTCACAATCATGAACAGTACCACGGCGAGTTCTTACATGCGATGGCGATAGCGGTAACGACAATGCCAAATAGATGCTTGAGCTTTCAAGTTATCTTTACGGGATGTGAGGCAGATGAAGAAGGGGATGAGAATGTACACGGTGGCGCAATGTGGGCGAGAATGCCTATAACCGCTCTTGTAGCCGATGAGCCGCTCAATGAGTGGCCTTCTGCTATGGCTGTGCATGATGCCCAGCCTTGGGACTGTTCGTCCTACAACCACGCTGTGTATGTCTTGGACAGAGCAACGCCATGTCCTTGGTTGGCAAAGATAGATGGGAACATGTATCCTGCAAAGTATATGTTCACTGTTGATTACTCTGAAGGTGAGATAGCGGATGACCCAGCGCAGCATAAGCAAAGTCATGTTATGCAGCTTCTAGATGCTGGAGAATGGACTGGGAATGTGGTGGCGCTGCCTAACAATCGAGTAAGGGTTACTCACCCTGCATGGTTCGAGACGGGCACGGGTGCCCCAGATTTCAAGCCATCTCAACATATACACTATTCAAAATCTGATTTAGACTATACTATGGATGTCAACAAAATATTCGATAACCTGTACCAAGAGGAATAAGTTCAAATGAACTATTCAGAACTGACGCAAGCGATCAAAGACTATACGGAGAACACAGAGAATACCTTTGTGACCAATATTCCTAACTTTGTGCGTCAGGCTGAAGAGCGGATCTTTAGGGATATCACCATTCCAGAGTTACGCAGGAACGTCACAGGTAATGTAAACGCTGGTAATAAATATGTTGCGAGGCCTGATGACTTTCTAGCCACGTTCTCCTTGGCTATTATCAATGGTACAACGTACACTTACCTTTTGGACAAAGAGGTAAACTTTGTGCGGGAGGCCTACCCTGATACCACGGTGCAGGGACTGCCACAGTATTATGCAATATTTGATGGGGATACCGCGACAGGTCATGGCAACTTCCTGCTAGGCCCTACGCCTGATGCGGCATACGACTTGGAGTTGCATTACTACTATGATCCACCTTCTATTGTCACCTCTGGCACATCATGGCTTGGAGATAATGCAGAAGCAACATTGCTTTACGGATCTCTTATAGAGGCGTATACGTTCATGAAGGGCGAGGGCGATATGGTTCAGTTGTATAACGAAAGATATTCATCAGCCCTTATCAATATGGCTTCTTTAGGGGCCAAGTTGAGAACTGACACATACAGGCGACCTGCCGCGTAGGAGATAAGGTATGGCAATAATTCAAGCAACATGTACGTCTTTTAAGCTTCAGCTTTTAAAGGCAGAGCATGATTTTGATGCACATACGTTCAGGATAGCTTTGTATTCTAGCACGGCATCTTTGGGTGCGGATACCACTGTTTATAGTACAGCAAACGAAATAACCAATACAACTGGAACGGCATACACTGCGGGGGGCAAGCCGTTGACAGTGACATCTACATTTCCAAAGACCTCTGGCACAACGGCTATTGTGGACTTTGATAATATTTCATGGACTGACGCAAGCTTTACAGCAAGGGGGGCGCTGATCTATAACGCGAGTGCTTCTAATAAAGCGGTTGCTGTGTTAGACTTTGGAAGCGACAGGGTTGCTAGTGATAGTACCTTTGAAATACAATTCCCCGTAGCGGATGCCACATCTGCTATAATTCGCATAGCATGATAGGAGTTATCTAAATGGCGAGCTTTAACAAAGTAAACGATTTTGTGGTAAACGCAGTCCACAACATGGATCTTGCAAGCGATCAGCTTGCAGTGGCCTTAACAAACACTGCACCGGGAAGTGAGTCAAGCAACCCAACCGCAGATGGTAATGGTATTGTTGGTAATCTCACACAGATTAGCTACAGCAATGTGTCTTCTCGCAACCTAACCACAAGCGCATCATCACAGTCTGGCGGTGTATATAAGCTGGTTGTAGCAGATCTTACGCTCACTGCCTCTGGTACTGTTGGCCCATTCCGTTACATCTATATCTTTGATGATACGGTTTCTTCTCCAGCAGATCCAATCATTGGGTACTATGATTATGGCACCTCATTGACGCTGAACAACGGTGATACTTTCACCTTGGACTTCAGCCCAAGCAACGGTGTCATTCAACTAACATAAGGCAGTATCATGGCGAAGCTCTTTAACAGAGCCAAGATGACAACCAGTACCACGGGTACTGGTACAATTACTCTTGGCAGTGCATCTACGGGGTTTCAGAGTTTCGCGGATGCTGGGGTTAGTAACGGTGACGTAGTA
>CBDCRZ010000171.1:0-3451 GCA_965221135.1 Sansalvadorimonas sp. | reverse complement strand
AAGCAATACAGCCATGAGATTAGTGAGGGAACCTCTCTCAACCTGGTCCGATTAACAGTGCTCAATGGGAGCGAGACGATGCCGTGGAGTGATGTTAGTTGGTTTTTGTATCACCATGGTTACCAATAGCACTTGTCATGAAGACTGCTTCACCTATGACGTCTGTTACTCACCGTATCCAGGGGCTACATCACAGTTCGGTGGAATGCCTCCCACATCATTATTGGTCTCACTCCCAGTCTCAAGTAACAGTACCGTCACCACCACTACCACCTTGGCCAACAGCTTCCAGCCGCCTACTTATACCCAGGCTGGTGGAGGGGCTATCCTACCTGTCAGTGGCCAAGTGAACTTCACACAGTATCCCTCCTTACCGGCGTCCCACCCGGGGCTGTCGCTATCACCAGCAGCAGACCCAATCCCGCACCTGCTAGTTCAACGCATTCAGGCGGGACAGTTTGTGGAGATGAGGGACCTCTTGGCCGATAACATTGCCCTCATAAACCAACTAACATCACTCCACGGCATCGTCTCGCTCCCATTGAGCACTGTTAATCGGACCAGGTTGAGAGAGGTTCCCTCACTAATCTCATGGCTGTATTGCTTCAATGCATACGTGGCTGTCCGAACACCTGACCGTCTCACACGCGACATGCTGGCCTACTCCCGAATTCTAATTCGTGAGGCGCTGCGCCATGGGGGCTCAGGGTGGTTGGAGTACGATCGTGTTTTTCGCCGCCAACTTGCAATCACCCCCTCTATGCCGTGGAACACACTGGAGCCTAGCTTACAAGCCGCAACAGTATTAGGGCAAAGAACCTCCTCTGGGACTTTTTGCACTATCTGCCAAGAATGTGACCACGCTGCGTATCAATGTGCACTTGCTCCACTCCAACAACAAGTACGTGGCAGTGGTGGATTTCCCGTGTCTACTCAAAACCGCCCTCCTAGACGTCCTGAGTCACTGGCTAGAATCTGTGTCAGCTGGAATAAAGGTCGCTGCACAGTATCGGGTTGCACCTACCGCCATATCTGCGCAGGCTGTCACCGCGACCATAAGGCCCGAGTCTGCCCAGATCTTCCACTCACTTCGGAGTACAAACAGGCGGCAGTTCCTCCCCAGACCCCGACTTCATCAGGAAATCCCGCTCCCCGCCAATGAGGGACCTGTACTTAATATGGACAATCAAGACTTATATATCTCACTTTCATTATGCCCCAGTACCCCTAGTGCCTCATGTAGAGTCATACTATATATTCATGCCACCATTGCGTAGTGCTGCCACTTACCTCACTTATCCTTTTTGTTCAGTTATTGATGTTCATATTTACCTGTCCACCTTGTAGTTGTACCTGGCTATTCGCCAATGCCGGTTGTCAGGCCCCTGCAGTCACTAGCTTTGAGTATACCCAATTTTTTCAGAGGTGTACCTTGATCACATAATATACTGCCAGTATTGTGCACCCTTTAGGTCATCCTGTCACACAAATACTTGCACTAATGGGTGTTGTCGACAGCCACTACCGCTATACACAGGACCTACTAGCTCTTGAATCTTGCACACCTCATATATCACCCAACTGGTGCATCCGCGGCCCTTCACCATTGAGACTCAATCTTCTCGCCCCTTACCTCTCCCGCCACCCGGACCCTCGTTTTGCCGAGTACGTGGCCCATGGATTATCCTATGGCTTCCACATCGGGTTCTCCAGAGCCCTCCCACTTAGACCTGCTACCCGCAACCACCCTTCCTCTACTGACAAGCCAATGGTCATTTCCAGTCACGTCCAGGATGAGCTACGCCTGGGCCGCTTGTCAGGGCCCATACCTCAATCACTGGTTAGTTCTGTGCATACCAGCCCCATTGGTCTTGTCCCCAAGCCCCATAGTGAAAAATATCGCCTAATAGTTGACCTTTCATTTCCTAGAAGCCACAGCGTAAACGATGGCATTTCGTCACTTAACTGCTCTCTACAATACGCTTCAGTTGATGAAGCTGTGTCTGTCATCACCCAGCTTGGACGAGGGACACACTTAATCAAGCTGGATATGTCCAATGCCTATCGTGTTGTCCCAATTCATCCGGACGATCAGCCGCTGCTAGGAAATGAAAGGTCAACTATTAGGCGATATTTTTCACTATGGGGCTTGGGGACAAGACCAATGGGGCTGGTATGCACAGAACTAACCAGTGATTGAGGTATGGGCCCTGACAAGCGGCCCAGGCGTAGCTCATCCTGGACGTGACTGGAAATGACCATTGGCTTGTCAGTAGAGGAAGGGTGGTTGCGGGTAGCAGGTCTAAGTGGGAGGGCTCTGGAGAACCCGATGTGGAAGCCATAGGATAATCCATGGGCCACGTACTCGGCAAAACGAGGGTCCGGGTGGCGGGAGAGGTAAGGGGCGAGAAGATTGAGTCTCAATGGTGAAGGGCCGCGGATGCACCAGTTGGGTGATATATGAGGTGTGCAAGATTCAAGAGCTAGTAGGTCCTGTGTATAGCGGTAGTGGCTGTCGACAACACCCATTAGTGCAAGTATTTGTGTGACAGGATGACCTAAAGGGTGCACAATACTGGCAGTATATTATGTGATCAAGGTACACCTCTGAAAAAATTGGGTATACTCAAAGCTAGTGACTGCAGGGGCCTGACAACCGGCATTGGCGAATAGCCAGGTACAACTACAAGGTGGACAGGTAAATATGAACATCAATAACTGAACAAAAAGGATAAGTGAGGTAAGTGGCAGCACTACGCAATGGTGGCATGAATATATAGTATGACTCTACATGAGGCACTAGGGGTACTGGGGCATAATGAAAGTGAGATATATAAGTCTTGATTGTCCATATTAAGTACAGGTCCCTCATTGGCGGGGAGCGGGATTTCCTGATGAAGTCGGGGTCTGGGGAGGAACTGCCGCCTGTTTGTACTCCGAAGTGAGTGGAAGATCTGGGCAGACTCGGGCCTTATGGTCGCGGTGACAGCCTGCGCAGATATGGCGGTAGGTGCAACCCGATACTGTGCAGCGACCTTTATTCCAGCTGACACAGATTCTAGCCAGTGACTCAGGACGTCTAGGAGGGCGGTTTTGAGTAGACACGGGAAATCCACCACTGCCACGTACTTGTTGTTGGAGTGGAGCAAGTGCACATTGATACGCAGCGTGGTCACATTCTTGGCAGATAGTGCAAAAAGTCCCAGAGGAGGTTCTTTGCCCTAATACTGTTGCGGCTTGTAAGCTAGGCTCCAGTGTGTTCCACGGCATAGAGGGGGTGATTGCAAGTTGGCGGCGAAAAACACGATCGTACTCCAACCACCCTGAGCCCCCATGGCGCAGCGCCTCACGAATTAGAATTCGGGAGTAGGCCAGCATGTCGCGTGTGAGACGGTCAGGTGGAATAAAGGTCGCTGCACAGTATCGGGTTGCACCTACCGCCATATCTGCG
>CBDCRZ010000170.1:0-10843 GCA_965221135.1 Sansalvadorimonas sp. | reverse complement strand
AAGCATGAGTCCCTGGATTCCAAAGATATCCTCGGCCATGTGTACGAATACTTCCTCGGTCAGTTTGCTCTGGCGGAAGGCAAGAAAGGTGGCCAGTTTTACACGCCCAAGTCCATCGTTAGCCTGATTGTACAAATGCTGGAACCTTTTAAAGGTCGTGTGTACAACCCGGCCATGGGCTCCGGTGGTTTCTTTGTGCAGAGTGAGCATTTTATCAGCGCCCACAAAGGCCGCATTGGTGATGTGTCCATCTACGGGCAGGAGTACAACCACACCACCTGGCAGCTGGCTGCCATGAATATGGCCATTCGCGGTATCGACTTTAACTTCGGTAAAGAACCGGCCAGCACCTACACCAATGATCAGCACCCGGACTTGCGGGCTGACTTTGTTATGGCCAACCCGCCGTTCAATATGAAAGAGTGGGACACCGGCATCAGCGATGATGACCCCCGCTGGCAATATGGTCGGCCACCGTCTGGTAATGCCAACTTCGCCTGGCTGCAACATATGCTCTACCACCTGGCACCCAACGGCAGTATGGGTCTGCTGCTGGCCAATGGTTCCATGAGCTCCAATACCAATAATGAAGGCACCATTCGTAAAGCGCTGATCGAGAATGATCTGGTGGAATGCATGGTCGCCCTGCCCGGTCAGCTCTTTACCAACACCCAGATTCCTGCCTGTATCTGGTTTCTCACCAAAAACAAGAATGAGCGTACCAACTCCCGTGGTCGCAAGCTGCGCAACCGTAAGGGTGAAGTGTTGTTTATTGATGCTCGTAATCTGGGTTATATGAAAGATCGGGTACTGCGGGACTTTACTGCGGGTGATCTGAAATCGGTTACGGATATCTATCATAACTGGCAGGCAGGTGAAGGTTACGAGAATGAAGCTGGCTTCTGTAAGTCTGCTGAGCTGGGAGAGCTGGAAAAACACGACTTTGTACTGACACCGGGGCGCTATGTAGGCGCAGCGGCAGAGGAAGACGATGGTGAACCTTTTGCTGAGAAGATGGCTCGGTTGACTGGGCAGTTGAAAACGCAGTTTGTGGAGTCGGATCGGTTGGAAGCTGAGATTAAAGTTAACTTGGCGGGGTTGGGTTACGATGTCTGATTTACTTAGCCCTATAGGTCACTTGCCAGAAGGGTGGAAATTAGAAAAACTAATTGATCTTTCTATAAAAATAGGCTCTGGATCGACTCCACGTGGAGGTGAGTCAGCATATTTACCCACTCGTGTGGAATACGCTTTTGTTAGAAGTCAGAATGTTTTTGACTTTCACTTTAGTCCAAATGAGATGAAATTCATTAGTGGCAAAGATGCAGAAAAACTCAAAGGTGTACATCTTGAAAAAGAGGATATTCTTCTAAATATTACTGGTGATGGGGTTACTTTCGCACGGACTTGCATCGTACCTGAAGAAATTCTCCCTGCTGCTGTTAACCAACATGTTTCTATAATTCGTTTAGATCAAAAAAAATGCTTACCTGGCTATTTGTTAGCTTATTTTTGTCTTCCGCAAATAAAAGATTATATTGCAAATTTTAATGCTGGTGGAAGCAGAAGAGCGATTACCAAAGGTCACATTGAATCCTTTGAAATTCCGTTAGCCCCTGTTCATGTCCAAGAATACGTACAAAAAGTCACGTATGACTTTATAGACAAAATCCAACTCAACCGCCAAACCAACCAAACCCTAGAACAAATCGCCCAGGCCATTTTCAAAAGCTGGTTTGTGGATTTTGAACCCACCCGCGCCAAAATCGCCGCCATCCAAAACGGGCAAGACCCGGAGCTGGCCGCTATGTGCACCATCAGCGGTACGCCTTTCGATAATCCAGCACAGGCCAAAGCCCAGCTGGCCCAGAAAACACCGGCACAGCTTGAGCAGCTGAAAGCCACCGCTGAGCTGTTTCCGGAGGCTTTGGTTGAGTCGGAGTTGGGGGAGATTCCGGAGGGGTGGGAAACTGTGCCTAACGGCAGCGTTATGGATGTGCGAGATGGAACGCACGATTCACCAAAACAGTCTGAAACAGGATTCCCTTTGGTGACATCAAAACATATAACAACTGGCGCACTAGTGACTAAAGATGCATATCTGATTTCAAAGGAGGATTATGAGAAAATCAATAAAAGAAGCGAGGTTAATCAGAATGATATACTCCTTACGATGATTGGAACTGTTGGTATCCCTTATCTTGTCGCACAAAAAGACGTTAACTTTGCAATAAAAAATATTGGACTCTTCCGAACATCTGACAATCAGGAGCTAAAGAACTACTTCTACCTATTACTTAAGTCATCTCAAATGCAGCTATATTTAGATGCAAGAATAGCAGGGACAACACAAAAATATCTTTCTCTGAAAACATTGCGTTCTATTGAAATGATTTTACCTTCTAAAAAGGTGCTTGCAGCTTTTAATTTTGTAGTTAACCCATTAATGGGAAAAATATTCAATGGACTGGCTGAGAATACTGATTTAGCTAATATCCGAGACACCCTCCTCCCCAAACTCCTCTCCGGCGAGCTTATAATAGCTCCACAAAGCAACAGCCAGAAGCAGGAGTCTTCTTGTGCCTGACCCGTTACCCGCCAGCTACCCCCAATGGCTTAACACCATCAAAAGCCGGATTCACACCGCCCGGCAACAGGCGGCGCTGGCGGTCAACCGGGAAATGCTCGGGCTCTACTGGCAGATTGGTCATGAGATTCTGGAGCGACAACAGGATCAGGGCTGGGGAGCCAGTGTGGTGAAACAGCTGGCTAACGACCTGCAGCGCAGCTTTCCGGGGTTAAAAGGCTTCTCCCGCGCCAACCTGATGTATATGCGCGCCTTTGCGGATGCCTGGCCGGATTTCACCACCGAGCCAAATGTCCAACAGTCTGTTGGACAAATTCCCTGGAGCCATAACCTGCAACTGCTCAGCAAACTTAAAGACCGCCAGCAACGGCTGCAATACGCCGCCAAAGCGGTCGAGAATGGCTGGTCCCGCAATGTCCTGGTGCACCAGATTGAAGGCCGCCTGCTTGAGCGGCAGGGTGTGGCGGTCAGCAACTTTGAGCAGTCGTTACCAGACCCCCAGTCAGAACTGGCACAGCAAACCCTGAAAGACCCGTACCTGTTCGACTTCCTGTCACTGGATGAAGCGGCAAGAGAGCGCGATATAGAACAGGCGCTGACACGCCATATCAGCCAGTTCCTGCTGGAACTGGGAGCTGGTTTTGCTTACGTCGGCCAGCAGGTGCACCTGGACGTCGGCGGCGACGATTTTCACCTGGATTTGCTGTTCTACCATCTCAAGCTGCGCTGCTATATCGTGGTGGAGTTAAAAACCGGCGACTTCAAACCAGAGCATGTGGGCCAGCTGAATTTTTATCTCTCGGCGGTCGACAGCCAGATGAAAGCCGAACAGGATGCCCCCAGCATAGGCTTGCTACTGTGTAAAAGCCGCAATAAAGTGGTCGCTGAGTACGCCCTGAGGGACAACAACAAACCCATCGGGGTGGCTGAGTATCAACTGCAACAGGCGCTACCGGAAGACCTTGAAGACAAGCTCCCCAGTATTGAGTTGATCGAAAAAGAAGTTGCTCTTCTGCCAGACAAAGAAAAGTAACCTTCAGGTGAACTCCGACGGGAGGCAGCTGTTGTAAAAAATGCACATATTGCTTCAACAGGAAAACTGACAATCCATTTGGCCAAGCATTTTGTTCAAATGAAAGATTCATAAAGATGGAAAGCAGTATTTATGATCACTGAAGATCAACTCGAGCAACTCTGCCTGAAGTGGTTCCAAAGCATCGGTTACGACACCATCTCCGGCTACGATATCGCCCCTGGTGAACCCGCAGCCGAGCGCACCGATTACCGTCAGGTGATTTTGCAGGATCGACTGATTCAGCAGCTGCAGATTATCAACCCTCATATACCTGCCGAGACTCTGGAGCAGGTTGCCCTGCAGATAGCCAAGCCAGAAACCCCGATCCTGATCAAAAACAATAAAGCTTTCCATCAGCTGTTGCTGGAAGGGGTGAAGGTCGAGTTTAAAGATCAGGGCGCGTCAGGGGAGACGGAAACCAAAACCGATTACGTTAAACTGGTGGATTTCCACAAGCAGGAGAATAACCAGTTTCTGGTAGTGAACCAGTTCACCATCTCCGGCTCAAAAGGCAACCGTCGCCCGGATGTGATTGTCTTTATCAATGGCCTGCCTTTGGCTGTAATTGAGCTGAAAAACCCGGCAGACAGCAGTGCGGATATCTGGTCCGCCTACCAGCAGCTGCAAACCTATAAAGAAGAACTCTCCGACCTGTTTGTGTTTAACGAAGCACTGGTGGTCAGTGATGGTCTGAATGCCCGAGTCGGCTCCCTCACGGCCAACAAAGAGCGGTTTCTGCCCTGGCGCACCATCAGCAATGAAAACGACAAGCCGCTGCTGGAATATCATCTGGAAACCCTGGTTAAAGGCTTTTTCCGCCCGGAACTACTGCTGGATTATATTCGCCACTTTGTGCTGTTCGAGCAGGATGGCGGCTCTTCAGATAACCCCGCCGCAGGCGCTATCATTAAAAAGATCGCCGGTTATCACCAGTTCCATGCTGTGCGGGAAGCAGTGAAAGCCACAGTCATTGCTGCCCGTCAGGATGAGTTGAACGCTGTTGCAGAACCCAGAGCTAACTATGGCGATAAGGTAGTGCCCGGCTCCGGTAAGGCTGGAGTGGTATGGCATACCCAGGGTTCTGGTAAGTCCATATCCATGGTCTGCTATACCGGTAAGCTGCTGGCACAACCGGCCATGAACAATCCCACCATTGTTGTGGTAACAGACCGGAATGATCTGGACGGCCAGCTATTTAACACCTTTGGCATGGCCGCCGAAACCCTCAAGCAAACTCCTGTTCAAGCCGCCGACCGGGATGACCTGCGGGAGATTCTGGCCTCACGACAGTCTGGCGGGATTATTTTTACTACTGTTCAGAAGTTTGCCCTTCTGGCTAGTGAAGCCAGTCATCCACGGTTAAGCGAGCGTCACAATATTGTGGTGGTGAGTGATGAAGCCCACCGCAGCCAATATGGTGACAAAGCCAAGTTCAACACCAAAACCGGCCAGTATACCTTTGGTTATTCCAAACATATGCGCGATGCGCTGCCCCATGCCTCATTTATTGGCTTTACCGGCACACCTATTGATTCTGCCGATAAAGATACCCGGGGCGTGTTCGGGGATTATGTCTCCATCTACGATATTCAGGATGCAGTAGACGACGGTGCGACCGTGCCCATCTACTACGAGTCCCGCCTGGCCAAGCTGGATATTCGTCAGGAAGAGATCGAAGCCTTAAATGACGAAGTGGATGAGGTCATTGAAGACGAGGAAACCTCCGTTCAGGAGCAGACCAAATCTCAATGGGCAGCACTGGAAAAACTGGTCGGCACCCAGCCTCGTATTGAACAGATCGCGGAAGATCTGGTCAGCCACTTTGAAAGCCGCATCAGCACCATGCCCGGCAAGGCGATGATTGTCTCCATGAGCCGGGAGATCTGTGTGGATATGTACAATGCCATTGTCGCGTTAAAGCCCGACTGGCATGGCGCTCCATTAGGCACAGCCGCTGACCCGGCGAAAGGCGCTATCAAGGTTGTAATGACCGGCTCAGCTTCCGACAAAGAGAAGCTGCAGCCCCATATCTATAACAAAGAAACCAAGAAGCTGTTTGAAAAACGCTTTAAGGACGTGGATGACCCGCTACAGCTGGTGATTGTGCGGGATATGTGGCTGACCGGCTTTGATGCCCCCAACTGTCACACCATGTATATCGACAAGCCCATGAAGGGCCACAACCTGATGCAGGCTATCGCACGGGTTAACCGGGTATTTAAAGATAAACCTGGCGGGTTGGTGGTGGACTACATCGGCATTGCCAACGAGTTGAAGCAGGCTCTGAAAACCTATACCAACTCCAACGGTAAGGGCCAGCCCACCCACGACTCCCACGAAGCCTTCGCTATTCTTCTGGAGAAAATGGATGTTGCCCGGGGCATGTTTGCTACACCGGTTAATGGACATGCCTTCGATTACAGCCGATTTGAAACCAATGCCCTGCAACTATTGCCCGGTGCCATGGGGCATATTCTCGGGTTAGTCGGAGCGTCTGGTGAGCTGGACGGCAAGAAGCGTTTTCTGGATGTGATGGCGGCAATCAGCAAAGCCTATACCCTGTGCAGCACTCTGGATGAAGCCGAGCCTCTGAAAAAGGAAATCGCCTTTCTGGCGGCAGTAAAGTCTGCCATCAGCAAGTACACCAATGTTGATAAAAAACGTACTGACGAAGAAAAACACTCCGCCCTGAAGCAGATTATCGACAACGCCATAGTCGCTGAAGGAGTAGATGATATCTTCGAAATGGTGGGACTGGACCGTCCAAATATTGGTCTGCTGTCACCCGAGTTTATGGAGGATGTCGCCAACCTCCCCCAGAAGAACCTGGCCGTCGAGCTGCTGGAAAAACTGCTGCGAGATGAAGTTAAAGCCCGTATGAAAACCGATGTGGTCTCCGAGAAGAAATACTCCGACCGCATTATGGAAACACTGCGCAAATACCATAACCGCGCCATTGAGACAGCTCAGGTAATTGAAGAGCTGATCAAGATGGCTAAGGATATGGCGGCCGATGCGGAACTGGCGGAGAAATCTGGTTTAAACACGGATGAAATTGCCTTCTATCGCGCACTGATTCAGAACGAATCTGCCGTGAAGGAGATGGGAGATAACAACCTTCGGGAACTGGCTAAATACGTAACATCTCAGCTGCGTAAAAGCACGACTGTGGATTGGCAGGTTCGGGACAGCGTGAGAGCCAAGCTTCGCAACTTGATCCGCCGGGCTTTACGCAAATGGAAGTACCCACCGGATGAAGCCAAAGAGGCGATTGAGCTCTGCTTGCAACAGGCAGAGGTGCTTTCTAACCAGTGGAGTTCAGCACCATAAATAGTGAAATTGTAGGGTGGCGGCTTGATCTGGTGTGTCATCACTTATTATGGAAAGGCAGTCAGTTTCTGGCTGCCAAGGCTGAGTTTTTTGCTTTATTAGCAAAAACGTTGTCAGTAAGCCCACCTGTAACTGTCCGCATCTATACAGATATATGGACATATGACAGACACTACCGAAAATGGTTGGAAGAGGAAGGGATCACAAAGCCTTTTGCCAATGATGGGTTATCTTTTTTAATTGTCAGAGGGGAGTCTTTCGATTCTCCTCAAGCGCTTAAAAAGCTAGAAGAGATTCTCTCTGAAGAACAAGCTTCTGATTTTTTTCAGGAAATAATGAAGAAAGACTATTTTGATTCTTTCCTTGTTAATGTAAACAGCGCGATGAGTGAGCAGATCGATACCCAAACTGAACTATACCCTGACAAGCCTCCAGAGTGGCTGGATATGCACCAACAAAGTATGGACGACTCAATTTTGGCTATATGGGAAGAGAAACCTGAGTGAATAAAAAGCAGAGGTGGAACCTTCCTCTGCTTCCATGCCTTACCGTGATGCCTAAACATCAGCTTCCTTTGTTTGCTGCAGCCACCCCCAGAAAGCATCCTAAAAGAGCCATTCCTAGCGTCCAGCCTTTATGGCCCCCAGTCAGCTCGCTTCCTGCCAAACCTAAAAGAGCAGCCCCAGTTACGCCGCCAGCAACTTGTTTACTCTCAACAGGTAAGCCGTGAGCCCACCTTACAAAGTGCTCGCAGTTGTTAGTAAATAATTTGTAGGTGGGTTTCCCGATCAAGCTCCTGGCTTTGTCGAGAACCTCTTGAGCAGGTAGTGCCCCTCTAATATGAGATTTACGTACGGTTGCGCCCTGCGTTCCCCTCTGCCAAATTTCCTCCTGAACTGTCCCCCTCCTTTGGCTTAGAGCGATGAGGTTTGGCATACCATCAGTTTTGCGATCGCTCACGATAGCGTAATGGTTAAATGTGTCATATACGACGGCGACAGTATCTCCTGGCAGCAGGCTAGTGCAGCCAAGCGCTAATACCCGCACAAATTCATACTTATAATGGCCGGGCCTTATAAGTCCACTTGAAAGGCTTGGCCATTTTCTTATTAAAGAACTCAACAAAAACGTGGAGCCTGGTTTTTAGGTCATTCGTGGATGTGAAGCTGTTCCGCTTCAGGAACCGTCTTGCCAGAATGGAAAACCAGATCTCAATCTGGTTCAGCCAGGATGCATGCTTCGGTGTATAGTGGAAAACGATCTTGTGGGAAGAGCAGCTCAGGTACTCTGCACGACTTTGCATGTTCTTCAGTATTCCCGATTTTCTTTTAACACCAAGCTCTTCAGTCGTTGTGCCCTCAAACCTTTGCGACGGCCCTGGCAGCGGCTTCCGACATATGCGTGTTGAGCCTGTCCATGACAAGGTGCCAGCCTGCTGCGTGAGGGTCACTGGCCAGCGTGTCGTTTAACAAGTCGGCGAAGTCTTCCTCTGTTCTGGTATCTCTTACCAGAGGTATGATTTCTCCTGTGGCAACGTCCATGCCTGCCAGCAATGCCTGAGTGCCATGGCGCCTGTATTCAAACTCGCGCTTTTCTATATAACCCGGCTTGACAGGTTTCCCTTCTGTCAGGGGTTCCAGAGCCTGCATACCGGTCTTTTCATCGAAAGAGATTGTTCGGATGTTTTGTTCGGCACCTTCAAGGGCTTGCTGATAGGTGTCGCAGACATCCGCACAGTGAATCTCAAACGCTTCATCTCTGGGAGAGTCTACCCATCCTTTGACTTTATCGGGACGAATATCAGCCTGATTTTAAAAAACGCCCCACTTGTCTCTGCGAGATGGATGGAACGATACCTTTATCCGCAGCGGCCATTGCCAGCGAATTCTCCGACCAGTGGCTCAGGGGGTAGCCATGCTCTTCCGGTTTATCGCAAGACATAGCAACAATCTGACAAATCTGCTCAGCGGTAAACTTGGGGGGGCTCCAGGTCTTGGCGCTTCTTTCAGTCGATCCTGAGTGGATAGCTCATCAGAACGCTCGACCCAGTGCTTGCGCCAGCGGGTGACCGTTTCCCGGGTGCATTCGAGCTCTCGGGATGTTCCCGACAGACTTTTTCCTTCAGCACCAGTCAGTATGATTTGGGCTCTGAGAACCAGTGATTGCGCACTTTTGCGTTTGCGAATTATGAGTTCAAGGTCGTCACGTTGTTGATCGGACAAGCTGATTTTCTGAGTGTGTTTTGACGGCATCCGTACTACTTGTTGAATGGTATTAGGGAGTAAAGGGAGCGCGGATCAGAACATATCTCAAACTGTATGTATATTAGAGCTTTCCTGCACTAGTTTGAAAGCCTGAACGCGAAGTCGCCATCGCCTCAACAGTAATGCTGCCATTCGCGCCATCAGGGTAACTCCCGAAGGTGGCTAATCCGCCGGTGTAATCAATACTACCGACAGCAGTGCCCGCATTGGTCTGGCTGCTGACGTTTTTATACAGCACACCACCACGGTCAAAGTAGGTGGCCCCTGCCCACTGGAACACGACACTGCCCGGCAAAATGGCATCTTCCACCAAGGGGAGCAGATCGACTGTCATGTCAGGCGCAGTCACCGTCTCGGTATAAGGCACATGACTGAGGCTGTTGCTTTGGGCGCGAGCAATGAGCTGGTCGCCCTTAAAGTTCTCTGTGGCAGGGTGAACAGTGGTCACCACATCACATCCGCCAAGTCCTCCGCTCCTTTTCATTTTGGAGGTGGTGTAGGTGTAGTCATCGGTCACCTTTAGGGTGAACGCGCCCGTTGCATAATCGACAGTGCCTGTCAGACCTGCCCAATTCCCATTCCCATCGTCATAGGCTTTACGGGTTCTGCTGGTGCTTTCTCCCACCGCATTACTTCGAGAGACAATCCACTCCAATGAAAGACTGCCCGGCAGCAGAGGTGCTCCGGTAATGGTGCCGGTGAACAAACCTGCGCCATCCGGGCTGCCGGGGAGGCTGGTGTTGGTAACAGCCCCTTCCTGATACGACAGAGAAAGACTTGTTCCACCGTCAGGTATCGACGCAGGGACAATACTCAAGACACCGTCCCCATAAAACACCGTCCCTGTACCATCACCCTGAAGCACACCTTGACCGTTGTCGGTGATGGTCTTGGTGACACCAGCCACCAGATAATCAATAGACACGCTGCCCGGCTTGATGCCGGGTTTGTCGGTAATATGCCGTACCTCAAACTGACCGGGAACGGCTGTCCCGGCATGAATGGTCACCTCATCATCGGTCTGGGCTTTGAAGGCGATGATCATGGAGCTGTCCGGATCGGGCATGACATCCAGAGTGACCTGCGCGGCACCGGTGGCGTAATCCACCGTCCCTGTGCCAGCCCCTGCAAGCTGGCCATTACCGGGGTCGGTCACGTCATACCATTTCCCCAGCGCCAGATAGCTGATGATCAGCGTGCCCGGAGCCGGTGCCACACCATCAGCGGTTAAAGCGAAGGTATAGGAGAAACCACGATTCTGATTAGTGATCTCCAACTCTTCCGAGTACATGACACCTGTCGCCACTGCTCCGGGGCGAGAGCTGGCCGAGGCACCGGAGGTAAAGGAGCCGGAGGTCTTGAAGGCATCAATCTGCCCACTCTCGTAATCAATGATGATCTTCTCGAACGAGTGGGTGCCGCTGGAGTGTTGGAATGTCCCGTCACCAGCATCGGTATAATCGCCGCCCGCAATGCCCAGTGTCACCGAGCGAGGCACAGCGCCGGTTTGCAGATAGGCGCGGGACTGGTTGCCACTGATCAAACCGAACGACAAGGACACACTCCGGCTCCCGGATGAGACCGGAT
>CBDCRZ010000169.1:0-37037 GCA_965221135.1 Sansalvadorimonas sp. | reverse complement strand
TAGGTGATCCGAAAGAAAGGGATACATTACTTCGTAAAATCAAACGGCGGCGGGATTACTGGCCCGATGGTCGGCTAGTCGAAGAGGTTGTCAGCCATTCATGGAAAAGTTTTTATTATGAGTTGCTTGCGGACAATAATCATCTTCCCGATGGGTTCAAAACAATTATCCGTCAGGTAGGTGTTGAGAATATTCAAAAACTGGCCAAACAGAATCCGAGATTAGCCGGGGGACACCTGGTCAGTCTCAGTGGTATTCAGTTAGATAACATGAAAATTAAAAACCTGGATTTGCGCCAGTGCAACCTGGCTGGCGCAACTTTTCGGGCTGTCACATTCAACAATTGCCAGTTTGATGTAGCAAAGCTGGATAAAGCCTGCTTTTTGCCCGGGATGAAGTTTCGGTGCTGTCGTTTTGATGGACAGGGGCTTTTGCCGCCAGAGCTGCTTACAACCGGCCTATTTCGATTGGTAGCAGAAACGTCCTCAGACGAGGGGCTGACAACGGATGAGTGTGAGATTTTTATTCAACGGGTTTGTGACTCCTGCTTTATTGATTTGGAAAGTGCAGGCACAGGTCTTGTACCCGTGAATAATTTATTATGCGTTTTGAATATGCTGGCCAGAAGTGGTCTTTTTCGTCTCTATAATAGGGGATGTGGGGGATGTGGGGGAAAACCTGTTAAGGCAGTTTCAAAACTGTTAAGCCTTTATATGGATCAGATTATTGCGTTACAGCCTGATTCTCCTGAACTCAAAAGATGGAGACCTTGTTTGTATGACCTGGAATTTCATTTCGGAGATGACGAGGCGCTTTTTGAGCGTTTGGTTCAGAACAATCACTGTCAGCCCTGGAAGCAGTATATAGAGCTGCTTTCAGAAAACAGTCCGCTGCCGGATTCTGTCATACGCCTGATCAGGGCGGTTAATTTAAGTCAGTTCAACTCATTTGTGTGCCATAACCCTGAATATGCCACAGGGAAAATACAGAACCTGACAGGAATCAGCTTAACCGGGGTGGAGTTGAAATGGCTGGATCTTCGATTCTGTAAATTGGAAGGCGCCATACTGGATCAAGTGACTTTTTCGAATTGCCAGATGAATGGTGAAGCACTCAAAGAGGCACGGGTATTGCACGATCTACAGTTGGAATACTGTAGCTTCGAAGGCCTTCTTACATTGCCGGTGATGGGGAATACTTGTTTCTCTTACTGTGCAAGCAATTTTTTTGGTGGCGACAAGCATACCCTCAGGAACAGGGTTATAGAATTTATTGTTTGCGTGTCCGATTCATGCGGATTAACGCCGGACAAATGCTTTGAAGGGCACTCACACCAACTGGAGATGTGGCTTAAAGTGATTGGTGAGAGTGGTATACTCGACAGGGAAGATAACCCGCCTCTTGACGCTATAACCAAGATTGCCAGAAGCCATCTGCAAAACATGGCCAGACTACCCGAACCGGGTGAGGCGTTGTGTAAACTGGTAAAGTATCTATGCGGTATCAAGTTTTCCTCTTCAGATCAGCAGGCCGTATGCACTTTTGTGAACAACAATCCCGGGTTATATAAAGGCCAGATTGATAGCATTCACCACGTGCGTGCGGGCGACCCCTTTACAGCAAACAAACCGGAGACTATTCAAAAGCGGGTCTCCCACAAAAAATACATCAGCTGGCTTAGTGAATTCAAAGAAACAAATATCGGAAACGGTTTTGTGCAGGATGACTATAAATTCAGATTTCAATACCTGTCGGATCATCACCCTGATGAGGCTGGCGTATGCGCAAGAGAGTATGTCAATCGAGTAGAAAACTCTGCAGTATCCCCTTCCTGTTACCACCCTTTATATTATTTGGCTCTTTTTTATCTTTTTAACAACAAACTCCTGGATCCGGATAAGGTATGTCAGAGCTTGCAGAGAATAAAAGAGCCCGGTACTTTTTTATCGTGGGGGATAAGCCTGCATTCCGAAAATTTTCAAAAAGGATTTTCCCGGATCTTCGTCCGCTGCCCTGCATCGGACGCAAAAAAAGAACTGGCACATTCTCTTTTGATAGAAAGAAACCCATGGGTTGGGCCAAAGGCATCAACACAGGCTTTCCGGTTCCTGGTGATGGATGGGCTGTATGATCGCTATGTTGATTACTATTTAGATATAATTGAGGGTTATTTACAATCCGACATTGACCACTACAGCATAGTTTTAAGTAACGTTAGAGATTCTCTGAAAAGTATAACGCACTCGCTGAGTGATATTGATCCAGAGCTCTCCGAAAAACTCAGGAAAACAATGAGTTCAAGATCCTGGTACCGTAATTTGAAACTAAAGCTGTAGAAATATGATAATACGAGGTTTCATACCAATGGCACTGACTTAAGCCCTCACCTCTTGTAGCAACAGAGTTTCCTGGCCTTTGGTCGCGCGTACTGTAGTTTCGGGAAAGGCTCAGGTCGTCTCTTCACTGCTCTCGGTTCAGAGCGCCCGGGGCGATGGCCTGCTTGATGTTCCGCCAGTATGTTCACCATGAATTTTGCCAGATCATTCCCCAGCAACAGCACAATATGAAATTCCATCACCGTTTGTTGGGCTGCTCTGAAGCTGATTCCTCCTGGCACCTGTCCAGTTGCCTTTGCCGTTCGAGCCATCAGCGCACGAACAAGGTTGCAGGCAAGCAGGTGAACAGAGATTTCCTTGCGAACCATCTCCGGGCTTTTACAGCGAAGAATCTCCATCGTCATCCGTGTTTTGATAGATCGGAAATCAAGCTCCACATGCCATCTCTTCTGGTACAAGGCACTGATATCCTCCCGGGAATAACGCTTGTCATCAACAAGCGTCGTGACAGGGTGCGGCTTTAGGTTTTGACGGCCCTGCCGGTCAATTCTGCAGGCGTGTATTGCTCATAAAATGCCTGGCTCCATTTTTCTCAAAGACCACATCGGCCCTGCCAGTTGCAGGAAAACCAGCAGGAAATAGTTTTCAAAGTTTGCATTACCAGGGAGATTGTCCCCTTCATGAATGCGCGACAGCAAGGCTCTCAACAAGGCTTGTTCGCCCGTTCCTTTGCCTTCGCAGGGACCCACGGCAACATCCAGCACAGCGCCGCAGCCGAGAGTCATCAGAGCCAGAATTCTCAGGATAGGGAAGCCAGCCGCTTTTTTTGGGTGGAAAGCTGTGGGGACACCTCCTGATTTCAGGATTTGTCAGAGAGAGTTTAAAGTAGAACGATTTATAGAATCGTATTCTCTCTGGCAAGCCATAAAGCCTTATCTGGCAGGGGCGTGGAGCTTAAGTCAGTGCCATTGCCCTTTATACCACTGGCACAGCCTCTCCTCTCTTTCCTGACATGCCCATAACACCATTAAGGGTGACCAGTTCGATTAACAAGCATGTAACCGTAGCTATCTAAAGCAGATCAATCTGGAAATAATGCTGTCACACCACCCAAGTGAAATCCATAACACGCAGAGGTAATTCAATATGTCCCTCCCCCCCCAAAACAGGCCTTTTAAACATTGTCTCCATGCTTTTATTATTCTGGCCGCTACAGTGTTGTCACTCGCTGCGACAGCCCAGGGAAATAATCCGGAAGTCACTCTGGATTGCCCGAAAGTAGCCTGTGGAGAAAGATCCAACTTTCGCTGCAACGTACTCTTTCCATCAGAAGATGAGTATGTTTTGAGCTGGAGCATAAGCCCCCATATAACTCACACTCGTCTTAAGCGTTACCAATCCCCGGGCAATGAAACCTTAACCTTATCCTTTCCAACCAATACCCCGGCACAGCAAATGGTAACCTGTGTCGCCACCAATCCGAGTATATCTATCGGTTTCGTCCGATCCTGTAACTTCAGAAGTTATGGTTGTATCGGGGCTCCATTGCAGGGGGAGATTGATACTATTTTCCCTCACCCTCTGGGCAATTATGCAACGATTGGGCACCGTCATCCTGAAGGAGGTTCAGGAAAAGGTAACGATTACCTGCTGTCCTATGATCGGGCTGGCCAGCTGATTCCCAATGGCCCTGTGGGCTGCTGTGAAGGGTATGCCTACAGCAATACAGACAACGCCATGCGCACGGTTGATGCAAAAACCCCGATTATCTCCATAGGGGATGAACAATATATTTATATAGCCCTTCATACCATTGGAAAAGATGATTACAGCCTGATGCGCTATAACCTGCAGGACAACGGCCAGCTGCACTTTGCCCAGCAAATAACTTTGCCTGCCAGCGTTGGTCAGCCTGTGTCTATCGCGTCTGCGCAGTGCGGTAACAACAGCCTCCAGCAGTGTATTGAGGCTGTGAATACCAACGGGGAAGCCTGGGAGATTCCACTGAATGGCAGTCTCCCTGTCCAGCTGCCGCACCCCTATCAGGTCGTTTCTGACAGCCAGGCAACCTATAACCAGCTCTGGTCAGACAATAGTGCCCTGTATTTTTCCCTGGATATCGAAGATTCCGGCAGTGCATCAGGGCTTGATAGCCTCACCCATGAGCAATCCAGGTTTGGGCTCCAAAAATTGTCATCAAAATCTTTGCAGTACGTGCTGGACGCTAATTTTAACCAGCAGAATATTTTTAATGGCAACGTTCTGAGCTCAGGCCTGAGCAGCCAGCAGCTGTACCTTATGGTGAATACAACAGCAGGGCTGGAGGCTATTGCTGTTGATAAAAAATCCGGGAAATATTCGGCACTCGAAGGTTGGCATTACCGGTTGTCTTCGGGAGAAATCGCCAGCGTGGTGACTGATAGCGCAACGGTCAACCTGTTTGTTCAGCAGGGGGACCACATTATCTGGACTATCTATGATAACAATGGTTTAGCCAGCAAACCCCGGAATCTCAAACTGCCGAATTCACTGACAACGCTCAATGGTATCAGCCTGCACCCCGACACCGGCAAGGTAATTGCCTACGGCAGTACGGGGGCAGCAACACCGATACAGGAAATTATTTATTCGCCTGCAAAACCTGTTGAAACAATTTCGTCACAGAGTTTGCCAACGAGGTCTGTATCTTACATCACTCCTACCCCATCCTTTACATTATCAATGTCTACAACAAGTGCAGTGACACCTGACCTCTCACCAACACCAACCATAGTGCCTGACCCTGATGACAACAATTTAGCCGTGCCTTTAGGCGTAAGTCTTGGGGTGGTAGTCCCCGTTGTTGCTGGTGGTGTTGTGGGCGCTGCGGTTATTGGTGCTTGCCTTTATCGCAAATGGAAAATGTCAGGGGCTTCTGCAATGGAGCCGGCAGGTGAACCTCAGCTCTAAAGAAAATGCAGCCATTGAGAGTGCTCTGCAAAGGTTACAGGCTCTGAGTACTCTGAAATCGAAAAAGAACTGCGTCAAAAAGTGATTTGGGAGCATTCCACCAAACCCAGTTGCATAAAACGGATCAATCCAGAGTCTGTCAAATGTATATGATCAGACTCTGCATAACCCAAAGAACAGAGAAAAGTTTACGGGAAAGGGCAGTGTTATAAGTTTCTTTGAGGAATAGCACGCGGAACTCTATCCAGAGTTGAGCCTGGCCAAATCCAGGAATCATTGACTGACCTATTGGGTGAAGTCGATCAGTGAAATGAATGAAAGTCTGAAATAAACCTCTAACCGAGCTGACCAGCATGTTATGAACCAGTGACTTGAGGTCGTGGTCTTTTCGTCATAGGGAAGCTGAATAGCTATGACAGAAAAACCAATATATAGAGTGCTTATATGAAAAAGCATAATCCTTTTTTGACGGTGTGCTGCCTTGTTGGAGTGCTGTTATTGGCTCCGCAAGTCCTGGCTTTTAACTACTCTGGTTCTGCACAAGAGATCAGCCAGGTATTGGATCATTATGTAGATGGCTGGGACAGGAGTGTGCCTGATCAGCAGATAGGTCACGGTATACTTGCCCCCCGGCATAGATTCAATCTGGCGCTAGCTATTCATGCCTACATGGTACAGATTTCCCAGAGATATCCCGGGCTTGATCTCAATGCACTTAATGTAAATGCCTTTGTGAATTCACTGGTTATGCACATAGCCACAGCTCTGAATAACTGGAATCCCGGAGAAAATGTTGATTTCTGGGTGAGTATTCTACAGAACTTTGGGCATGTTGTGTTAAATCATGTATTCCAACAGCAGGTTGTATTCCTCTCAAATAAAGCGGCGGCTGCCCAGAATGCAGCCACTCAAGCGCTGCACACGCAACACCAGCTGTTGCGGGATAACAATTTACTGAAGATGAATAACCAACGCCTTTTCTCCGAGCTTCAACGTATTACTCGGGTTATGCAGACTATTGCCGCTGATGCAAACATAGAAATACAAGCCACCAGGCAAAAACTAAATAAGGAAATAGCCGCTCACCGCCGGACTCGGCGTGAACTCCAGATGAAAAAGGATCTTAACGCGGCCTTAGAGGTCTCGGCGTCTACGTCTAAAGGGGTAACTGGCAGAGGAGCCAATCCGCCTGCTAACAAGCCATCTGGATTAGCCAAACGCCAGACTAATCAGCCTGGCGCTTCAAACCGAGGGAGCTCGAAGGCTAATGCCCGGGTGTCCCAAAAGCAAAACTCTCAAACACAACCCCCCCAAACACCGCCAACAAGCAATGTACCTTCCTCTGTAAGTAAAGCTATTCCTGCGCCTGTGGTACAGGCTCCTGTTGTGGCCGCTCCCGTTGTCCGGGCAGGAAAAAAGTGGAAGATGCCACATACTCTGAAAAAGTATGTCAGACGGCACCCGGTCATGAGTTTCTTAACCGGTCTGACGGTTGGATATATAACGTATAAAGCGACCACTACCTATTATGAGTGGTATTTCGCTGAAGATCCCTGTTCCTCTATACAAAGCATAATTATCAGGGAGGTGTGCAGCATTCATCAGGTAACCGATAACCCGGACGCTCTGGGATTTCTCAAGCTTTGGGACAAGAAGCATGATCACAGGATGATCGGGTTTGCTGTTAACGTTAAAGCTCCAGGGCCCGAGCATGGCCCTACCCCTGCGAAGTATGCCTTTACCCCGGGGAGGCTAGGCCGGCATGACAAATTATTACCGAATACTGCAAGCTATATCGCTTATGTTAAACACGTGTTATTAAAGCCAAATATTCAGGCGAGGCTTGATGAGAAACGCTTTCAGAAAAAACTGGCAGCTGATCTTACCAAGGTTTTGCACTACTGTGGTTTGCTTGACCCTGCCAACGTCTACGGATTCGGTAACAATTATTATAATCTCTGTGCTGACCAGTTTTCCCGTATTCCGGGCACACAAAAACAACCGCAGCTCAGCGGCATTATGTTAGATATTCAGCTGGAGCTGGATAAATTCTTTATCGGGTTAAAGGAAATGTCATTATCCTTGGTGGGTGAATCCTTCCTGGTGGTACGAGGGGTGTTTCTGCTCGAGGAGGACGCAAGACATCTGTGGCACACTGCCGACCTGAGTGTACTGAAAATAACACCTATTAATGAACAAGAACAATCAACCAACACTTACGTTAAAGGGCCTGAACAGTATTCGGGAGATTACCCGCTGATGACTGTGACAGGGCTCAAGCCCTGGAATCGCTATTGCCTGACCCAGAGTTATCTTGATAAAAACCATTCCAGTGAAAACAGGCTAATGATTTATAAGGAGTCTGGGGAACGGGTCGCTTACCTGACAGCAGATAACAAGGGTGTGATTACCTTTGTCAGGCCAGAACAGGCTATCTTCAGGCTGGAACCATACCGTGAGGTGCCTGCAGGCGACGTTCCTGTGCCACAAAAAAGACACAGTGTGACCATATTTAACGGGTCTTTTTTTACCGGCCAATCAGGGCCGTTTTTTAAGTACATTTCTTCTCCAGATCTTCATCAAAACATCAACTCTTTTATGGGCCCCGACAACAATCATCCGGTACGTATAGTTGTGCATGACAGAGGAGCCCGATTGCTTCTTTAAGGAATCATATGAGGAACTCTATCCGGAGTTGAATCTGGTTGGCTGCTGTAGCCCCTGTACTCGACCTGCCTGCATATTCTTACGCTCTGCTCTTAAACCACAGTGTTCAACAACCAGACAGTCAGACAAGTAACCTAGTGATAAACAAGGCGGGTTCAGGAAAACTTTAAACGCCGACAGGCGTGATGATGACCGTACTGCCTGCTGGGAATAGTACGCCATGTCTTTTTCATTCGCCCTGCCGCAGAGACTGAGACCAACAACTCACGAGTTTGTCTCGACCTGAACTTATGAGCCTCGGTTGAATAATGGTGCACCTCTCGCTGAGGTTGCAGAAGACCACAATAAATAACGCCTTCATAAGCCAGTACCGACACAGGCTTATGTGTTTTTTGGTACCAGACCCGGGCAAATATTTCAGCCGACGACAGGGAGCCCCCCCCCTTTGAACGGGCGCCGAAGCAAGAATCCAGCACAATACGATTCGGCAGTGTATGGCAGCGGGGTTTGATCTTTGTATAAAGACGTCTAGCCATTAAACCTGCGGGACAGCTCGCCAGAATGCCGGGAATTCCATGGCAGTCTATATACAGAACGCTGTTCTCGGGAATAGTAGCTTTGCCTCCTTTATACAGCAGGCGACCGAACAATCCCCCTGTAAGAGAGAGCAGCGATACCTGCTCAGGAAAGTAGCTTTTAAAGTCATTCAGATCTTCCTGAAACATCTCCTCTTTATGCAATATGATGGTAGTAATATGCTCAGGAACAGGGGTGTTGCCTCCAAAGATGTTTTGCCATGCAACTTCAGATAACCTGGCAACCTCGCTCAAATTCTGTTCATGCCCTGCCGCCAGAACACGAAGCACACGCATACCTCCCCCGAGAGTATGCTCATGCCCGGCGCTACGCTTTACGTAGCTTAAAATAGATTCAAAAAGTTCATGCCGACAGTCATCTGATAACAGAATCTTCCCAGCGCCTGTCTTTTCAGGGTGATCTTTTTCGAGACGCTCTTTCTCCAGTTGCTCTTGCTCTAAATAGCGCGCCACTTCATGCAGACCAGTATTGTCTTTCTCTACCAGTAAACAAAATATCACTCTCTCGAGAAAAACCAGCCCCGAATGTTCCGACATCTTGAACAACCAATCCAGAGCATCTGTGCGATTCTGCTCCCAAAAGTCCATAAAACAGAGGTTATAATCACCCAGTCTCGATGCCAAAAGGTCACTCATGGTTTTTATCTCATCCGGCATCACATGAAGCCACAAATGGTTAAGCCGCCCCGACTGATCATAAAGGTCACGCCATCTCAAACCTGTCGCGCCACTCTTCAATAAACTTATAAGAAGGGCAATACGCTGATAGCAATCCAGTGTCTTTGTCATACAGGTGAAGATCAAAGGCGCTATGCCACTGATAGACCTTTGCGTTGACTGAGGACTGAAAAGAGTCTCACGGTTATCTCCCCCAGCCAGAGCTGCCAGTTTATACCGCTGCTCACATTCCGCGCCCAGGCTCAGATTAGTCATGTGAGAAATATATCCCTGATGGCTCAATGGACCCTGACACTTATCTTTGGACGACTGCCATAAAGACACAAAGAATAAACGCCCATCCGGAAGGGGGCTTGTCATCACACTGTTAATATCATTGAAATGCCCGGGATATATATCACGCCAAACCGACCAGAAGCTGTCAGCGCCATGAAGCATTGAAAACAGCTTCGTCCAAGGGCAAGGGACATCGGAACACACTACAACAGTAATTAATAACTCAAGAAGGTATTTACGATAGACTCCCTGACCAGCCCAGTACTTCATTAATTGTGGGAAAACATCCCGGTACAGTGAACTGGAGCTCTGCTGTGCTATCAAACGATGGCAGCAGTGCACATAATCCACCTCTTTTTCCCCACCTGCAGGATGAAAAATCACCTGTGCCCAGCGTTTCACCTCGCCCGAAAGCGAACTCTTATCAAGTGCTTCCCATTGTGCTGCGGGGATGGATACACGTATATACTGGCAGACAAAACATTTAATAAGCGCCGTAGCACAATGCTCTGAGGCCTTATCCAGCGTTTTCAAGACTTCCATTAATTGCTGCGGGTCTGGTACCCGTCCTTGACTCAGCAACAAACCCAGCTGACCAATCAGCTGAAAGTCACGCAGATACTGGCCCCCTTCTTTAGGTGGCCAGTGCTTAAGAGTGCGGTCACAAAATTGCTTCAATGGAAGTTCTTGAACAGTCTGTCCCCGAAAGCATTGAGGAATAAAACAAGGCACTCTGAAACCAGCCCTGTCGTGGACCAGCTCTGCACCCAGGTCAGACAGCACATCCCGGATCACCTCATCATCGAAATGAACTGTCTGTTGTTGACCCTCTACTCGTCCCGCCTGCATGTTCCAGCTCCCTGTTACTTTCTGACCACAGAACATTATTCATGAAGGGTACGCCTTATTGACTGACAGGGCTGTTAGCCTGGTTCTGCCCCTGCAACAGGGATTTCTCAACCATACTTACCTGTTTGTCAGGACTATTTACGAATGCCTGCCTTATCCTCTGCTGTTTTTTCCTGTGGAGAAATCTATGGCAAGTGCTGCGATTAATGCCAGACATTCTGCTCTTTATATGGAGGCTGTCGGAGAATTCCAAAAAGTGCTGACAGAGGGTGACCCGGCATCTTCTACTGTATGGGATCGCACAGTCTGTCAATGTCTGTTATTAGAACACGGTAACAGTGGTGTACAGGGTTTAATTTATAAATGTTCTGATAGCGAACAACGCCTCCGGACAATCAAACTTCCCAAGAGAAACCACATACTCATTAAGGACCTTGTCAAAGAGCTTAGGGTTTTGAGAATTTGCCGAGGGAATGAAGGGATCATACAGCTAGTTTATGCAGGCTGTGTTACTCCTCCTGCAAGACCATACCTGGTCATGGAATGGTGTCCATTCAACTTGTGGCAAAGATTGCAGCGAAACAACGTTGAATCCTTCCCCTTAAAGGAGCGACTACAAACCGTTGAACAGATTGCCGCTGCTGTTACCTGGCTAAACGTGCAGGCCGGGTATGTGCATAGTGACCTGCAGAGCAGGAACATTCTTGTCACGGAAAGCGGCAGGCCAAAACTGGCTGACTTTGGCCTGTCATTTCCATTGTTTGAGCCTCCCATTAATCGCTGTCTGGCTTACGCACCTGACGGATACATTGCCGCTGAGCGGTTTGTAGAATCAACATATCTTCCTGCAACACAAGCTGTGGATGTTTATGGCATTGGCATCATTCTTCTGGAGTTACTTTCCCGCACAACAAATCACCCCTATGTGAAGGATCAGATCAGTGTGTCTTGTGGCTGGTATATGAGGAATCAGGCATCGACCATTAACCCTATCTATCTGGTGAACAAGCGAATATCAGTATTGGAAGAAGGTGCCCCAGGTGTCACACCTCTGCTGTTCCCCGAGGCTCAACAGCCGGTTGTGAAGAGCGTGTGGCATGATCTGATTGTTCACAATCTGGACTTTGTTCCAGAAAACCGATGCAGCTCGGTCAAAGAGCAGGCAACTGAGCTACAGAAGCAAATTGCAAAGCTAACGCCTGATGAACCCTCTGGAGATGTCTATGGCAAGCGCAGTTAGTGTTGAGGCTGGTACAAAAAAGCATGCCCCCTATATACCGGCCATTGGGGCATTCCAAAAGGTGCTGGCAGAAGATGGATCCCTGTGTGCCAGGGTATGGGATCACAAAGTCCAGGAGTGCCTGAAACAAACACCTTATGCCAAAGGAGGGCAGGGTTCGATCTATAAATGTGCTGATGACTCACAACATCCCCGAGCCGTGAAGTTATCCCAAAGGTATTACTCCGATCACACCCTCACTAAAGAGCTTAAAGTTCTCAGGGATACCAGAGGGAATGAAGGTATTGTTCAGCTTGTTTCTGCTGGTTGTCTTACTAACCCTCCCAGGCCGTATCTGGTCATGGAGTGGTGTCCGTTAAATTTGTGGCAAAAGTTGGAGCAAAACACGCCTGAAACCTTCTCCTTAAAGGAGAGGCTGCAAACCGTTGCACATATTACTACGGCACTGATCTGGCTTCATGAACAGGCCCGGTACGTGCACAGTGATCTGCGAGGCCAGAACATTCTGATCACAGAAAGCGGTGCGCCTAAATTGGCAGACTTTGGACTGTCATTTTCGTTGCGGGAACCTCGCGTCAACCGTTGTATTAAAAAAGTCATTCAAGGGCATATCGCGCCGGAACGGTTTAAAAACCCAGAAGACTGTCCTGCAACAGAAGCTATAGATATTTATGGTGCCGGCATAATTCTTCTGGAGCTACTCTCCCGCACGACGGGACACCCCTGCATTAAGGATCAAATAGGTGTGCCTTGCGGCTGGTATATCAGACGGATAGTAATGGGAATTAATCCAATGACCGTAGCAAACCAGAGAATATCCGTTTTAGAGGGAGGTAACCCTGGTGTGCATCCTCTGACATTTCCTGAGCTTCAACAACCGGTTGTGAAGAGCGTGTGGGATGATCTGATTGTACGTAACCTGAACTTTACACCAAAGTCTCGCCACCAGTCTGCCAGAGCACTGTTAACTGAGCTACAGGCGCAGATGGCTCGGATAACATAAGCTTTTCTGGCTGAAAGTCAGGCATTGCTGCGGGAAAAATTCAAACCCCAGGGGAAGTATCTCGCGCGGTGCCGCTGGCGATAGTGTCTGGTGTGAGGAGAACGCCAGTCCCTTTTCATTCGTCCGCCCCCCGATGCTGTGACCAGCAGTTCACGGGAGTGCCGTAGCCTCAAGTCGTGTTTGCCCACGGACTTACGAAACACCTTACGCCGAGGGTGAAGCAACCCACCGCTATGAACAAGCCCTTCATAACCCAGCACAGACACGGGCTTTCTTGTTTTCTGGCACCAGCGGAGGGCAAACATCTCTACGGACGACAAAGACCCAGTACCACCCTTCTTTGAGCCATAACAGGTCTCCAGCAAGATGCGGTCAGGCAGAGTCTGGCACAGGGGGGACATCAGTTTATACAACTGCTCTGCCAGCTCCTCTGCCGGGTAGCCTGCAACCCTGCCGACCCCGCCATGGCCATCTAAAAACAAAACACTATTGGGGGGAATGGTGCTGCTGCCCCCTACATGCTCTAAACGGCAGGGAGCCATGTTATTACGGAGAGAAAACAATGATACTTTATCAGGAAAGTAGTTGCGCAGGTCTTTCAAGAACTCCAGAAACAGAGTGTCGTCCTGTAAAGCGATAGCAGCTATATGGTCAGGCAGAGGAGTGTTGCCATCAAAAATGTTGTGCCAGGCGGCCTTAGACAATTCATCGAGTTCCTTCAGGTAAAGTTTATGGCCTTCTGCAAGAACTCGAAGCAACCGCATAGCTCCCCCGAAAGTATGCTCACGCCCCGGCTGGCTCTGAACAGTGGTTAAAACACTTCGAAAAAGATGACGCCGGCAGGCATCCGGCAACAGGCTCACTTCATCAGCTCTATTCGGCTCAAGAAACCAGATCACTTTATGTAAACCCGAACTATCGCCTTCGTCCAGAAGTTGTTTAACCAACTGCCCGAGAAGGTCATAATTAAAATCAGCACCGACCAGCGAACCTGACTTTTCAAACAGCCAGCGCAGAGCCTCTGCGTGATCCTGTTTCCAAAAGGCTACAAAGCAGGGAACCCCGTCCTGCTGACGAAAAAACAGAAGGTCACTCATCGCTTTCATCTCATCGGGTAATACCTGATGCCACAATGGATTAAGTCGGCCGGATGAATCATACAAGTTACGCCATCTGAGGCCTGCGACTGGACTCTTTAACAGATTGAACAAAAGATTAAGGCGCTGACGGCTTTGCATTGATTTTGTCAGGCGGGCAAATATTAAAGGTACAAGGTCGTATGCATGCTCTTCCAGTGTCAAGCGATAGAAAAGCGATAGACTATCATCATGCGGCATTTCCGGGTTCTTGCTATCTATCGCCCCCTGCCCTGCTAATTCATCCAGGTGATCTCTGCCTGGGCTCACCTCCGTGCGCAGATCCACGCCCTGACCAGTCAGATGAGCGAGTAACCCATGATGGTTTACGCCGTACTCACACTTACCCTGGAACGCTTTCCATAACGCCAGGAAAAAGGTGCGCCCGTCCGGCAAAGGCTTAGTCATTACGCTGTTGAAATCATCAAAATGCCCGGGGTGAGCGTCACGCCACACCTGCCAGAAACTGCCGGCATCATCAAACGTTGAAAAAAATGTCTCCCAGGGGCTGTTCAAATATATCCATTGCACTGACTTAATCAAAAACTCCATAAGCCTTTCAACGGACTCACCCTGAACAGCCCAGTATTTCAGCAACGCAGGCAACAGCGACTGGCTAATATAATCACATCGTTCATACTTAATCAGCTCCTGGCAACACTGTAAGTAGTCCTCTTTCCTGCTTTCGCTCTCAGGATGGAATATCACCCTGGCCCACTTCAGTATCGAGTCTGAGAGCTCCCCCTTGCCAAGATCCTCCCACTGTTCATCTGATACAAAAACACGAATACCATGGTACAACAGGCATTTCATAAACACCTGAGCGTAACGCGAAAAATCCCCATCCAGCTTATGCAGAGTTTCAAGCAAACATTGCGCTTCTGGCACCCGTTTTTGACTCAGCAGAAAACCCAGCTGTCCAATCACATGCTCGCTATGTGAATACCTGCTCGTCTCTTGAGGGGGCCACTCTTTCAACATGCGGTCACAAATGTGCTGAAAAGACCGGTGGGATTTGGTTGCCTCCAAACTGCGGGGAATGTAATTGAATACTCGTAAATCCTTACTGGCCACAATTATCTTAAAGCCCAACCAGTGCAGTTCACTCTGAACATTCTGCACGTGATGAAAGTGAGACTTATAAATATGCTGTACTTGCCTCGCCTGCATGTTCCCCCCGGCCTTTCTGGAAAGGTCTTCAATAACACTTCAGTAGCAACAGGACATTATTCAACAGCTTGCTCAGATATTGCCTAACAGTACTGATAAGTACCCGGTCACATGAAAACCATAAAAAAAGATCCCTGTTATGCTGGCCTGCCATCTCGGCTGGCGTAAGTGGAAAAGACGCAGAAACAGGTTTCAGTGTCAGGAATTGCTGAAGGAAAAATTCAAACGGCGGGGAAAGTGCATTTTGCTGTACGGCTTATTATGAGTCGAGCGCCAGGTCTTTTTCACCTTACCAGTCTCTGAGACTGTCACCAACAGCTCACGGGAACCTCGACCTCTGAAATTGTAGGCATTAGTCACCTTACGGTAGACCTTGCGTCTGGGGTGAAACATTCCATGCTTAACTATGCCTTCATAACCCAGCACCGAAACCGGCCTGCATGTTTGTTGATACCAGCCCAGAGCCAACTGTTCAACAGCCGATAACGACCCCGGATTTTTCGAACGTGCGCCCAGACAGCTATCCAGCACAATACGGTCTGGCAGAGTCTGGCAAATGGGTTTTATCATTTTATACAACCGCTCTGCCACCATGTTTGCAGGGCAGCTGGATACCATTTCATGATCACCATGGCCATCTATAAGCAACACACTGTCAGGCGGAATGGTGCACATTCCTCCTTCAGGTTTCAAACTGCAGGGAGCATTCGATGGTATCAGCCGGGACTGGTAGATTTGCCCCGGGGTCTGAACGCCATATCCGATATTCCCGTTTAGGGAGAACAAGGATATTTTTTCCGGATAGTAGCTGCGAAGGTCACTCAGTGTGCGTTCAAATAGCGGGCCATGGTCCAATGAAACAACGGCAATATGTGCAGGTACCGGGGTGTTACTGCCAAAGAGGTTTTGCCAGGCTACCTCTGACAATGCCGCTAACTCCTTCAAGCATTTTGTATGGCCTCCAGCCAGAACCCGAAGCAAGCGCAGTGCGCCCCCCAAAGTATGCTCAGACCCCGGCTTACTCTTCACGGCATTTAAAAGGGTTCTGAATAAATAACGCCGTCGAGCATCCGGCAACACACTATTTTCAATACCTTTTCCTAAGAGGTCTCTCTCAAGATACTGAGCCACCTCATGTAACCCCCTGCTGTCTGCCTCTGCCAGCAAGTGTTTTAACAAAAGACCGAGAAAGTCTTTATCTGAATGGGCAATGGCCAGAGTATCCGACAGTTCAAAAAGCCAGCGCAGGGCTTCTGTCCGGCTCTGATTCCAAAAAGCTATAAAGCAGGAAAAACCATCTGGGTGACCCAGCGCCATGAGATCACTCATGGTTTTCACCTTATCAGGCAACACCTGATGCCACGATGGATAGAGTCGACCGGATGAATCATAAAAGTCACACCAATTGAGACCTGCTACAAGACTCTTTAACAAATTAAACAAAAGATGAAGACGGTGACGGCTTTCCATGGTCTTTGTCAGGCGGGCAAAGATCATTGGCATAAATTGGTACACACAGGATTCTCTGGTCAGGCGCTGGATAAGAAGTTCTGTTCCCTGACATGGGGTTGCCGGGTCACGTTTATCGATCTTTCCCAGTTCGACCAATTCATCCAGAAACTCTTTACCGGGGCCCACCTCTGCCCCCAGATTCACACCCTGTTCAACCATGTGAGAGAGGACGCCATGATGGCCTATTGAAAGCGCGCACTTCCCCAGGAACACTTTCCAAAGTGCCAGAAAAAAAGATCGTCCATCAGGTAAGGGTATTGTCATCAACATGTTGATATCATCGAAATGCCCGGGGTATTTATCACGCCAGACCTGCCAAAAGCTGTCGGTACTCTGCCGTGTTGAAAAAAATGTAACCCACGGGCATCGCACAATACTCCGGCGTACGGCTGCAAGCAAAAGTTCCATAAGCCTTTGACTGGACATACCCTGAATAGCCCAGTACTTCATCAACTCTGGCAAGGCATTACGATAGTTATACCGGTAACTCTCCTGCCTGATTAACTGCTGGCAACACTCGAAATATTCCTCTTCCTTTTCTTTGCCCCAAGGGTGAAATATCACTTTGGCCCACACGAGCATCGCGCCCGAAAGCTGCCCGGCTGCAAGATTGTCCCACTGCTCATCCGGCAGGGAAATACGCACCCCGTGACACACCAGGCACTTCACCAACGGCATAGAGTTATGATCTGAGCACTTACCCAGGTCATTCAGGACATCTATCAAGCGTTGTGGTTCGGGCACCCGGTTTTGACTCACCAACAGACACAACTGTCCAATCACGTGGGCATTGTGGTTATAGTGCACTCTCACTTGAGGGGGCCACAGCTTCAACATGCGATCACAAAGCTGCTGAAAAGATCGATGGAATCTGGTTGCCTCTAAACTGCGGGGCATAAAACAGGGCATTTCGAATTCCAGATGATTGTTAATATTCTTATGCCCCAATGCGGTCAGCTCATCCTGCACATCAGGCACTCGATGAGGGCAGGTCTTGTGTAGACCCGATATTCGACCCGCCTGCATGTCCTGCCCCCCCTGCCTTTGCAAATAAACTGGACATTATTTAACAACATCTCAAAGATTTGCCTGACAGGGCTGTTATACGGTCACAAGGGAACCTTGCAGGGGCTGGCCGGTCAAAAACTATCCCAACAGGGAGCAGAACATGTACCCACTTGCAGATACCACCACAATCCTCTGGACGGCTGACAACCCGATGCCCGTCCAGCCCGAAAATGGCGAGAACTACAAACCCTGCAGTCACAGGAGTTTTTCCGTAGAAGGCTGCTCCTGCCACCACTACCACCCGCGGACAACAAGCACCCGTGATACCAGCAGTTTCCAGCGGTTTACAACGTGTATGAATACCCGCCCGGTTCAGATCATTGACCTGAGCAAAATCCCTCCCAGCGAGCTATTTGTACCATCACCCTCAGGACAAAAGCAGCTGTGTCTCGAGTTTCTGCAAGCAGCACGGCAAAACCTGTTCGAGGCGTATATCTCCAATCCGTGCTGGCTCGCCTGCCCTGGAGTCAGCCCCCTTGAAAAACATCATACTGAATTGTTTCGGGCATGTTCAGAACTGGAAACCTTTCTGCCAACACTGGCAAACCTTGGTGAAAAACTTTCCACCCGGCTAACACCCGAGGTCAAAAAGGCTCTGATCGACCGCCATACCACATGCCCCATGGAAACCACTCACGATGGACGCTACTGCGAGCGTGTAAAGTCCTTTTGCCTGCTTAGAGGCCCGTATAAGGGTATTAAACCCCATATATACGGGCAACAGACATTGACCACCCCCTGTTATCAGGCGTGGATTGCTGCCGAAAAAATTTCAAAAGGAAAGGTACTGGATAAGCTACTGACAGAAGAACTGATCAAGGCTGGCTTCACACACGCTAACCCCCAAATATTTATTGGCCTGATCCATAAGCATTTTGCTGACCCTATTGCAAACAAACAGATGTTTATGGAAGACACCTGCTCCCGATTTGTCTGCCATGGCCCCCGCTCCCATCTAATACAGGTACTGGCTCTGGCAAGAGCGGGAAAGCTCACCCCGGAATTGCTGGACTGGCTGATAACAAGTGACAGCTGGAGCTATTGGCTGGACTGTGACATACAGGCTCTGCCAGCCCAAATCACACCCGATACTCAAAAGCGCATTGTGCTGTTTAACGGGCTGGCCGCCTGCCTGACCGGTAAAGACCCGGCTAATCTGCACCTGTTGTTGTTGCAAAAAACACTGTCCCAGGCTGCCGATGAAATTCTCAAGTGTGGGGATAACGACAGGAAACAGCGTTTTCTGAAAGTCCTTGGCATCCCACCCTCTTCAACACCGGAAATATGGAATCAGCAGCTATCATCCCTTAAAAACAGTTTGTCTCTGCTGGAGGCTTACACTATTGAATCTCAATACCGGGGGATTGCAAAAGCCAAGCGCACTGGTCTGGAAATGGATAACGTGCAATCCTTCAATTTTGAAGACAGTGCTGATCATGAATTCACCAAAGCCCGGCACTATCTCAGTAAGGGGTACCAGGTGACAGCCATAACCCATTGCGACCCGACTTCCAAACTCCCCAAAACCATTAATCCCGGAGCCAGAACATTCTCAAGCCTGGAAGATTTCGATGCCTGGTTAAAAGAAACCAAAACCAAACCCTATTTAGAGGTTGGTTTTATTATTGATAAGCAATTAGGGGAAAACCTTTGCGGAAAGGTGCAATGATACTTATGCCTGTCTAGGCTGTTAAAAACCACACAGCATGGATCGCTATGAAAGCCTTATCATTCTATCGTCTGGCAGTTGCCTGCTTGCTCTCCCTGTCCTTTAGTTTGTATGGGCTGGAAGAATCGTCCGATTTAAAACAGCTGGGAACGATTGATCAGTCTGACAAGGCTGTCCAACTGTTATTCGCCCCTGAGCAGGTTACCGTGCTGCAGACTAAGCAGCCACACGGAACCTTTCACCAGAAAACCTTTAAAGTATCCAGTCAGGAAAGGGATAGGGAATGGTTTGTGAAGATATCCGTTGAGCAAGAAACATTGCATACCGACTGGGAGATCAGTTTTATAAATGATGTGAAAGGGAAAAAGCAGTTATTTCTTCAACAGCACAATCTGGAAATTGTGCTGCCTGTGGCACAAGCTGCCTATACCGACGCCTTGAGCGGAGAAAAACATCTTGTTAGAGCTTATCCCCTTGTTGAAGGTTTCACCATGGCACACCTTTTTGACAGATATAAACAGTCTGGCCATGGTGAGGAGTGCCTGGAGCACACAACAGATGTCAGAGTTTGTCTGGAATTGGTATCAGCCTTTCGGGCACTGGGCAAGGCGATAGCAATACTAGCGTATGGGCCTGTAAACAGGGGCAAGGTCAAGGGCAAAGCCAGCCATTACCGGAGATTTCTTTATATTCGTCTTGCAGACCGAAACCTCGGCAACCAGATATATGACCCCAACACTGATTATATGTGGCTCATTGATATTGATTATAATAAAAATGCAACAAGGAAAACAGCGACAGTAGACGAGCTTGTCTATTACACCCTGGCATTCATCCCCCGAGAACAAGATCTTTGTGATTCCCAGTGTAAGATTTTTTTATATACAGCATTTCGTAAGGGGTTTATTGATTACCTGACTCCCGGCTTTAAGAAATCAACAACCAAAAAATTTCTGAACCTTACCTATCTCTCTGTTTTGAAAAAAGATTGTGGTTTTTTGCACAAAGCGATTTGCGACTTTACTTTGCCGAAAGATTGAAAACCCGGCCAGAAACACTAGCGCCCTTAAGCAACAAACGGTTATTAAAGGATATCAGGGCCTTTCAAGTCAGAGCCTTTCAAGTGAAAGCCTTTAAATATGGTTGCGCCGGGAACTTTTTGATTCCGTCAACATCCAATAACAATGGTGTCTGTATACAACGGAATTAATAACATGGAAGTAAAACGCGCTACCAGCCCGATGCCTCCCGACCAGTCAACCAATGAGCCTCTTTTATCAGGAAGCGGTCAATTTAATGGGATGTCTGTTCAGCGGAAGGCAGCACAGGTTAAAGTCTTAAGGTTCCGACTCTTCGCCGGGGGAGGTATAGGGGGAGAAAGCAGCAATTTTGATATTCTGCGATGCTGGCAGAGGCTAACCCCGGGCACCCTGGAAAAAGCGCAGTTTATTTACACGCCAAAAGAGGCGCCGGCTCTTGATACTCTGGCTCCTGGCTGGAATATGAGAGGTCTTCCATCGGGCATACGAACACTCACTGTTCACAATGTGCCATGTGAATTCATTCCTGATCATTGCCTTGCCAGCCTCCCTGTCACAGAGTTTTCGATTGTCGGTTCTACAACCCCAAGGGCTATTGGTAACCCCCTGCAAAGCTTACGTGCAAAAAACTGCCTTTCACTGCAACCCTACCACTGGCAAACAGATGATCATGTTTTGCTTTGTGCCACATCTTTGTCTGAGCCACCTCAAGAGATACAACTCATCTTACCCGCTGAAAACCACCTGCCAGTTATGGAAAGTGACATCTTATCCTCGCAAGGGGAGCAGCACTATACCTATTACTCAGGAAACGACCCTTGTAAAATTGAACTGGTAACGCAATTGATCTGTCTGGCTGAAAACAGGAACATCAGTCTTGGTATACTTTATGGATTGGAGAGAGCATATAGAAGATCCCACACAGATAGTTCTGGTTTGATTGTTGATTATTTAAAGGCCATTAACAATTTGCAGATGAATGTACCTGTCGTTATTTATGTTGCCAACAAGGTTGGCGATAAAGTTAAAAAGATGGTTCAGGAAGAATTAACAGAGCATAACATAGGGTTTATGGATTCTTTTTCTAACCAAAAAAATCATACATTCTTACAAAACCTCCATTCAAAAAAAACAAACGTTATTTTTGGTGGTCGTATACCAAAAGTTATTTTTGAAAAGGCTGTTGTGGTTTCTCACTTACCAGTCATTTTGGAAGGCTCTAATACGGCAGAGCTATGCCAGTGTTTAGGAAAACCTTATTTACCCATTGGTTTTAATTCCAAACCATTTCCTTCTAACCAAAAACTCAATACCATCTGGAACTATTCTTCAATATTATTAAGTTATTCTCGAGAGTCTGGATGCCAGGCTATTGCGTATTTCCAGGATTTTAAAAGTAAAACCCATACCGTCGGAATAGAGGCCTTTATCGAGGTCATCCAGTCAAACTCTGAACCGTGTATATATAAATATTTCCCAGGCGGTGGCACTAAACATCTTCCTTGCGCCATTCGCTCCTTTGAGGGTGACGCTTTTGAACTGGCAGACGCTCTTAATAGTTGGTTCTTTTTTCCTGATACTCACCCAGGTGGGTGCCTGTGTGATTTAATTCCCAGCTTTCTGAAGCATGAGGATATACTGTCACAGGGAACAATATTGCAACATTCCCATGAACAACATGTTCAGTTTATCTCTGAGCTATTGAGATCAGGAACGCTGGAGCCGTTTCATGAGTACTTACAACAGCAATCTGCACTGTTAGTCACCCACTTTCTTCAACAGACGTGCGACAGCACCTCTCCATTGGCACAGTATTTCAAAGAGCTGGAAGTCCAGGCTCATGCGCCTGAAAATAACGCACTGGTATCAGCTCTCAGCCAGATTCCGACTGACAAAATGATTCCGCTGAGTTCACCTGTCTAAAGCCTGGTTACTTTCCATAAGTGAAGCTGGATCCAGGCAGTCCGCTGCTGCGCTCAGGAAAACTGTAAGCGCCGGGGAGAATGCCTGCCGACAGGCAAAGAGCGCCAGGTCTTTTTCATCCGCCCTGCAGCCGAAACCCTGACCAGCAACTCGCGAGAATGGCGAGGCCTGAAGTCATAATCACCCGTTATTTCATGCACCACCTGACGCTTAGGGTGAAACAAACCTCCACCACTCACAAGCCCTTCATAGGCCAACACCGACACCGGCTTTCGCGTTTGCCGATACCAGCTTCGGGCAAACTGCTCTGCAGTCGACAAGGATTTACCACCTTCCGAACGCGCACTCAGGCAGGACTCCAGTAAAATACAACCGGGTAGGGTTTTGCAGTGTTTTTTAAGCATTACACCAACACTGCCAGCCAGATCGGCTGCTAGATAACCGGCCAGAATACCGGGCATCCCATGGCTGTCTACTACCAGCATACTGTTAGCAGGAACCCTTCTGCTTCCTCCTTTATGGTGCAATCTGGAAGGAATTTCAGGTTCTGTCACAGAGAGGAAAGGCGAGGTGATCATCTCCCAAATTCTTTTATCAACGCCACCAACATCATCAACAATAGAGAACTGGGATATTCTCTCAGGAAAATAACTATTAAGGTCTTTCAGCGATTCCTGGAACATCCTGCCTTTCTCAAGAGCAATGGCTGCAAGATGATTGGGTACGGGAGTGTTGCCGCCAAAAAGATTTTGCCAGGCGATATTTGATAACTTGCTCACCTCCCTCAAACAATGACGATGGCTTGCTGCAAAAATACGAAGCAAACGCATACTCCCGCCAAGAGTATGCTCGCCCCCTGGCTTGTCTTTTGCGGCGGTTAAAAGTATACGAAACAGGTTGCGGCGACAGGCATCCGGTAACGGCAGCTCTTCCGGGCCAAACCTTTCAAGGGACTGTGCGATTTCATGTAAGCCTGTAGAGTCGCCCTCTGATAACAGTTGTTTCACCAGTGGCTCGAGAACATTTTTACCAGCAATGGCTGTTGCAGTGGTACCCGACAGATCAAACAGCCAGTGCAGAGCTTCTCTTCGACTCTGTTCCCAGAAGGACATAAAGACGAGTGTTCCATCTCTACGGCGTTGCGCAAGAAGATCACTCGTGGTTTTTATTCTATTCGGCATAACGTTCCGCCACTCAGGAAGCAGCTGCCCTGACCGATCAAAAAGACCAAACCATCGAATATCTAAGCGTTTTGAGTCCAAAAGGTCAATCAATAGTGAGACACGCTGCTCACCATCCATAGACTTGGTAATACGAGCAAAGACCAAGGGTACAATTTCGTTGCCAGCCCCCTCTTTCACTATACGGCTGAACAACTGTGCACATTGCGACTGAAACTTCGCCCGGTTTTCACCACAAACCGGAAACGACGCTGCCAACTCATCCAGCAGGCTTCTGCCAGGGCTTATCTCTGTGTTCAGACTTACACCCAGCGATTCCAAATGAGAGAACAACCCATTGTGACCACTGAAACCCAGGCACTTTCCCTTAAAGGCCTGCCATAGCGCCATAAAAAATGAACGCCCATCCGGCAGCTGACTAGCCATTACCTTGTTAATGTCATCGAAGCATCCGGGATTCCCATCACGTAAAATCTGCCAGAAACTATCGGTATCATGAAACGTCGAAAAAAGCTTACCCCAGGGACAATGATATTCGGTAGCACTCACCGTAGATGTTAAGAGTTCAATAAGCCCTTGACTGTGCATACCTTGAGCAGCCCAATATTTTATCAATTCAGACCGGATCTCATGATCTACAAAATAACTCCCACTCTGTTCAATCAATTTATGACAGCTCTGTCTATATTCCTTCTGCTTATCCTCGCCCTCTGGATGAAAGATCACCCGAGCCCACAGGAGCGAATGGTTTGAAAGCGAGGCTGCTTCCAGAGCGTCCCACTCTTCAGCCGGCACAGAGACACGAATACCATATCGAACAAAACATGAGATAAACGCCTGGGCCTCACATTCATCACCTTCATCTATCTCTATCAGGGTTTCTATCAGCCGCTGTGGGTTCGGTACACGGTTTTCGCTAAATAACAAACCCAGTTGTCCAATCTGAAGATCAACCAATGAAGACTTCCCGTTCTCTTTGGGAGGCCAGGATTCCTGTATGCGATCGCAAAGGCGCTGCAGTTGCCGAGGAGATGTAACCGTCGTAAGGTCCCGGGCAGTAATACCGGGCATATTAAATTCCATGCTTCTGCAAGCTAACCGAAACCCCAGCAAAGAGAGTTCATCCTGAGTATCCGCTTCATGAACCGAAACGGTTTGCGGCTGCCCCTGCACTTGCCCTGTCTGTACTCGCCCTGTCTGCATGTTTTTATGCCCTGTATTCATGGAAATAGCAGGGCATTATTTAACCACCGCGCCAAGGTTTGACTAACGAAACAGTTCAACACCATTCCAGGGATTTAGTGCTTCAAAAAGAATCTGTTAGTGAGTTTGACCTACCTGCAAGAGATTCTGACAAATGTGCAATTTTGGCCGCCTGACCCGTCTCACTGCTAAGAGCCAATATGGCAGAACAAGAAAGTATGTTTCAGGAGAATGAATTTGGACATCCCACACGTATATATAAAGAGTCAAACAGATGGGCACCGTGTTTACCGGCGCAAACCTTTACAGCCAGCAGACCCGGAGGCTTTTCATAAGGCATGGTGACGGTACACGACAACAGTGGAAGGTGTCAGTTACACCCCTTACCCCGCTAACCAATTCCTAACGCAACGTTTTCAAGAAATTCTTGCCCTTCAGGTTCGCACCAGCGTGCTAAAAATAATCCATCACCTGCCCGAAACTACCCAGCAAGCAGGTACTGAAAAAGATGGCACAATTAACTCTGCCTCGGAAGATATTAATCGCTTTCTAACCGCTCAATACACAGGGCAGAACAAAGAGGTTGTACAGGTAGTGATCGAAGGCTTTCTCAGGCCTCTGTCCACAATGTATGAAGACTGCGGTGAACACGAGCAGGCTCAAACCCTCAATCTTTACCGTAACAAGCTGAAACGATCTACTTTCGTAAATGCCTCCTGATTATAAACTCCCTCCCGACCTGTCCACACTGGGCAGGTCGTCCGTACAGCGTCTGCCCCTTTTTTCTAGAAGTAACAGCCTTCCCAAGTGTTAACCGAGAGCGTTAGCAGAAAACGGCAATCAACCGGATAAAACTCCTTATAATCGCCCGATCTACTAGGAGCCTGACATTCATCACCCGAGACCATGATCATTGTGATTCCCAGTGTAAGATTTTTTTATATACAGCATTTCGTAAGGGGTTTATTGATTACCTGACTCCCGGCTTTAAGAAATCAACAATCAAAAAATTCCTGAACTTTACCTATCTCTCTATTTTGAAAAAAGATTGTCATTTTTTGCGCAAAGCGAATTGCGACTTTACTTTCCCGGAAGATTGAAAGGCTTTGATTAAACAGACTGCCATGAAGACCTGCCCGGAAACACTAGCGCCCTTAAGCAACAATCGGTTATTAAAGGATATCAGAGCCTTTCAAGTCAGAGCCTTTCAAGTGAAAGCCTTTAAATATGGTTGCGCCGGGAACTTTTTGATTCCGTTAACATCCAATAACAATGGTATCTATATATAACGGAATTAATAATATGGAAATAAAACGCGATACCAGCCCGATGCCTCCCGACCAGTCTACCAATGAGCCTCTTTTATCAGAAAACACTCAATTTCTTGGAATGTCTGTTCAAAAGAAAGCAGCCCAGATTAAAGTTTTACGATTCCGCCTCTACGCAGGGTTAGGGATAGGGGTAGAAAGCAACAATTTTGATATTCTGCGATGCTGGCAGAAGCTAACTCCGGGCACTCTGGAAAAAGCACAGTTTATTTACACCTCAAAGGAATCACCGGCTCTGGATATTCTGGCACCAGGCTGGAATATGAGAGGTCTTCCATCGGGCATACAAACACTCACTGTTCACAATGTGCCATGTGAATTCATTCCTGATCATTGCCTTGCCAGCCTCCCTGTCACAGAGTTTTCGATTGTCGGTTCTGCAAACCCAGAGACTATTGGTAACCCCCTGCAAAGCTTACGTGCAAAAAATGCCTTTCACTGCAACCCTACCACTGGCAAACCCAAAATCATGCTTTTCTTTGTGCTACATCTTTATCTGAACCAGCTCAAAAGATAGAACTCACATTACCCGCTGGAAACCACCTGCCAGTCATGGAAGGTAATATCTTAGCCTCGGGGCGGCACTGTACTTATTATCCAGGAAACGACACTTATAAAACTGAACTGGTAACACAACTGGTCTGCCTGGCTGAAAACAGGTGCATCAGTCTCGGTATACTTTACGGCTTGCAGGCAGCAGCAAGAAAAATCCCCGAGTTAGAACACTCTGGCTTGATTATTGACTATTTAAATGCTGTTAATGAATTACAGCTAAATACACCTGTCGTTATTTATATTGCCAACAATGTCAACGGAAATATGAAAGGGTTGATTAAAGATAATTTAACAGGGCATAAAACAGAGTTCATTGATTCTTTTTCCGACAAAAAAAACCATGCTTTTTTACAAAATCTCTATTCAAGAAAAACAAACGTTATTTTTGGTGGACGTATACCAAAAGCCACTTTTGAAAAGGCAGTAATAGTTTCTCACTTACCGGTAGTGTTGCAAGGCTCTAATACGGCAGAGCTATGCCAGTGTTTAGGAAAACCTTATTTGCCCATTGGCTTTCGATCAAAACCATTTCCTTTTAACCAACAACTCAATACCACCTGGAACTATTCTTCAATATTATTAAGTTATTCTCGAGAGTCTGCAGGCCAGGCTATTGCGTGTTTTCAGGATTTTAAAAGCAAAGTCAGTACAATCGGAATAAACGCCTTTATCGAGGTCATCCAGTCAAACGCTGAACCGTTTATATATAAATATTTCCCAGGCGATGGCACTAAATATCTTCCTTGCGCCATTCGCTCCTGTGAGGGTGACGCTTTTGAACTGGCATGCGATCTTAATAATTGGCTCTTTTTTCCTGATTCTCATCCAGGTGGGTGCCTGTGTGATTTAATCCCCAGCTTTCTGAAGCAGGAGGATATACTGTCACAGAGAACAATATTGCAACATTCCCATGAACAACATGTCCAGTTTATCTCGGAGCTATTGAGATCAGAAAAGCTTCAGCCGTTTCATGAGTACTTACAGCAGCAATCTGCACTGTTAGTCACTCACTTTCTTCAACAGGCATGCGACAGCACCTCTCCATTGGCACACTATTTCAAAGAGCTGAAAGTCCAGGCTCATGCGCCTGAAAATAACGCACTGGTATCGGTTCTCAGCCAGATTCCGATTGAGAAAATGATTCCGGTGAATTCGCCTGTCTAAAGCCCGATTACCTAAACAAGGTTTCCATAGGTGAAGCTGGATCCAGGCAGTCCGCTGCTGCACTCAGGAAAACTGTAAGCGCCGGGGAAAGTGTTGCTTGAAATGTAAATAACGCCAGGTCTTTTTCATCCTGCCTGAAGACGATACAGTGACCAATGATTCCCTGGGACGGCGACCCCTGAAGCCATAGGCATCAGTCACCTGATGCTCCACCTTACGCAGAGGATGAAACAGGCTCCCGGTCACAAGTCCTTCATAAGCCAGCACCGAAACACGCTTTCGAGTCTGCCGATACCAGCTTCGGGCAAACTGCTCTGCTGAAGACAAGGACTTCCCTCCTTTCGAACGCGCCCCCAGGCAAGCCTCTAACACCATACGGTCTGGCAGTGTCTTGCTGTATGTTTTAAGCATTTCACCCAAACGGCCAGCCAGATTTTCTGCATTATAACCGTCCATAACACCCGAATTCCCATGGCAGCTGAGAAGCAGAACGCTGTTCTCAGGAACAATCCTGCTCCCACCGACATGACGCAACTGGCAGGAAATATCAGGTTGTTTCACCAAGGAATGGGAGGATATCGCTCCCCATAAGCCACTCTCAATATTTCCAACACCCTCTACAAAGGAGAACCGGGATACTCTCTCTGGAAAGTAGCTTTGCAGATCGGTGAGCTCTTCCTGAAAATCCCATTCCCTGCCCAGGGTTATAGAGGCAAGATGACTGGGTACCGGGATATTGCCGCCAAAGAAGTTTTGCCAGGCTATTTTGGATAACTCGGCCACCTCCTGCAAACATGCACGATTCCTTGTTGCCAGCACGCGAAGCACGCGCATACTTCCGCCGATAATATGCTCCCCCCCCGGTTGATTTTTAACAGCCGCGAGTATGATGTTGAACATGTTGCGTCGACAGACATGGGATAATACCTTTTGGCGCGTCTCCGGGCTCTCACTCTCAAGGAAGCTGGCCAGTACATGCATGCCTGTACTGTCACCATCCTCCAGCATCTTCTGAACCAACGGCTCAAAAAAGTCATTTCCAGCCCGGGCTGCGATAGCCCCACCTGACAGATCAAGCAGCCAGTGTAGAGCCTCTGACCGACTCTGTTCCAGGAATGACATAAAAAAGAATGTGCCATCGCTATGGCGCTGCGCCAGAAGATCACCCGAGATCTTTATTCCCTCAGGCATCACCTTACGCCACTCTGGACACAGCTCCCCTGACACATTAAAAAGATGACTCCAGTGAATGCCTGAGTCCTTATCATTTAATAATTCATACAACAGGGCCAGGCACTGGTGAGCATCCATAGCTCTTGTTGTTCGGGCCAGGATCAGGGGCGTAATATTCATTGCACTCCCTTCCCTTCCCAAACGCCTAAAGAGTTGCTTAAAGAGCGGAGGCTTATCCGGTTCAGCACTCTTTAAGGGGTACTGCTCTGCCAGTTCATCCAGCAGGTCCCTTCCGGGGCTGACCTCGACATTCAGGTTTACCCCCAACGATTCAAGATGACTGAACAACCCAAGCTGAACACAGGAGCTGTCACACTTTCCCTTGAAGGCCTGCCATAGAGCCAGAAAGAATGAGCGACCATCCGGCAGTTTGTTGGCCATTAGTATGTTGATATCATCGAAATGCCCTGGATCTCTGTCACGCAAAACCTGCCAGACACTATCGGTATGATAAAAGGTCGAAAAGAGCTTATCCCAAAGGCAGTCATAACTGGCCGCGTCCACCGAAAAGATTACGATTTCTAGAACATGTTGACTGGGCATACCCTGAATAACCCAATATTTTATCAATTCGAGCAGGGTCTCCCTGTATAAACATCCATTACGGATCTGTTTAATCAACTGGTAACAGCATTTCATATAGCCATGCGTCTCATCCTGACCTTCAGGAAAAAAGATCACCTGGGCCCATTTGCGTCCCGCATTTGAAAGCGTGCCTGATCCCAGGGCTTCCCACTGATCAACAGGTAGTGAGACACGAATGCCATACAACAGAAAACACGAAATAAATGTCTTGGTATAGAGTTCGCCAGTCTTATCCAGCTCTATCAAAAAGTCTATCAGCCGTTGTGGATCCAGCACACGGTTTTGACTAAATAACAAACCAATTTGTCCAATCTGAAGGGGAACGAGAAGAGCCCCCTCAGTCTCCGTTGGTGGCCAGGTTTCCTGCATACGATCACAAAGACTTTGCCGTTTCCGGGGAGATGTAACCGTTGTGAGATCCTCAGTGGTAATACCGGGTTCATCGAACTCCATGGCTCTGGATATCAACCGGAGCCCCAACGAAGACACCTCTTCCTGAATATCAGCCTCATGAATCGGACGGGTTTGCTGTTGCCTCTGTATTCGCCCTGTCTGCATGTTCTTGTGCCCTGCCAGCGTGGTAATAGCCGTGCATTATGCAAAGATCACATCCGAGTTTGGCTGACAGAACAGTTAAACTGTTGAATCAGGGGGTTGGCGCTCAAATCGAGACTGTTAGGTAACTATTCTACAAACCGCTTCAAAACATCTTAAAACCGTCTACTTTTAGTGTGTGAAAAATGTTCATTTTTCTGTATCAAACACAACCTCTGCATTAGCGCCTGCCCCCTTCACCACCGTGCAGGTCATCCTGACCAGGCAGGAGCACATTCGGCTTAAACAGCAGGCCAACCAGTGGCATGCTATGTGGAAAGCGGCGTGTGACCGAGAGCAAAAAGCTCTGACCAAAAATTCCGGGCTCACGTTAAAGCAAAAGGTTGCTACAGCAGCAGCATTGAATGCCCAGATTGATGAACTGAAATCAGAGCTGGCGCACATGAAGCACCTGCTTTTTGGTCGCAAGTCTGAGAAAACCAGTGCCTCTTCCAAGAAAAGCGGCAATACAACTCGCCCACCGTCAAATCGTAAACGAGGCTGCCAGCCCGGGGTTCCCGGTAACGGGCGCAACCTTCACAACAATCTGCCTGTGGTTCATGAGCCAGTGGACCTGCCAGAGGAAGAGCAGCGTTGTGCAGCCTGTCATTGACCTTTCAGGCCATTTTTCAATAGCTCTGGTTGCGATGTGATTGAAGTTGAAGTCAAGGCTCACGTTCGTCGCTATCACCGAAGACACTATCAGAAAACTTGCCAGTGCCCGGAAACGCCCAATATCACTGTTGCACCACCTCCGCCAAGACTCATCAATAAAGGGAAGCTCGGGATTTCAGTCGGGGGGAGTTGTTACTGAATAAATACGCATACGGCACCCCCACAAGCAGACGACTGAAGCCTTATAAAACACAGGGTCTGCACCTTTCACCAGCAACTATTTCCTTTGGGCAGGCCGCAATAACGCCTTTTTCGAGCCTGTTGCTGATGCTATTCGGGAGTTCGTTGCCAAGAGCAATCAATGGCATGCCGATGAAACGCGGTGGATTGTCTGGGGGCATGAAAAAACTGGATCCCACAAGCACTGGCTCTGGGTATTTCTTTGCGACCAGGCGGTTTATTTCAGTATTGCTGACTCTCGCGCAGCTGTCGTACCCGAATCCGTCATAGGTGATGGGGCAGGTACGCTGGTATGCGATCGGTACCCGGCCTACAAGAAGCTCGCCAGTGATGCGGTTTCTATTGTTATAGCTTTCTGTTGGGCTCACGTAAGACGGGATTTTATTGATGCTCAGCGTGGCGACCCTGAGCAGTTTTCAGCTCGACAACTGAAACTTGAGCGTCAGGTAGAGCAGATGGCAACCCAGAGGGATCAGCAACTCAAACGCCCAAAACTGCCAGTCAGAACAAAAAAGGTGCTCGAAAGCCTGCAGAATCATTGGGAAGGATTGACCCCTTTTGTCACTCATCCCGGTATCCCTATGGATAACAACGCTGCAGAACAAGCCATTCGCACAGGAGTACCTGGCAGGCAGAATTACTATGGCTCTGGCAGCGAGTGGAGTGCTGATATAGCCGCATTTCTATTCAGTGTTTTCATGACACTTAAGCTTTGGGGTATTAACCCAAAAATCTGGCTGAATTCCTATCTTGAGGCAGGTGCAGCAAATGGCAGGAAACCGCCTGAAGATATCTCCCCCTATTTGCCTTGGTTGATGAGTGAGGAGATGCTTTGTGAAATGCGTAACCATGATCCTCCAAAAGCATAACCGGACAGGAAAAACCATTGCCTGAAATGGTGGCGTTCAGGTGGCTGGTAGAAAGGTTACCAGGCTGACAAGTCATTCACTCTCAGGCCTTCATACTGGCTACTCATTTCCTGTTCGTCCATTGCATTTATCACCCGATCAACAAAGGTTCCAAGGCCTGCGACCGAGTCAGTCTCAACATAGGAAATACGTAGCACCTCAAACCCCAGGCCTTTGAGTATGTGATCTATCAAACGGTCTCGCGCTCTTCTTTTTCCAGATTCTTTTGCAAGAAGAAGCTCATCGTTTTCCATTGTGTCATCCTGAATATAATGATGGGGGCCATCGACCTCTATACACAAGGTTTTACCCACCAGAATATCAACTGGGAACCCTTCAATATTCACTTCCATAACAATATTTTGGTTTGGCAAAGCATTTTTAACAGCCTGGAAGACTCTGTTTTGTAATGCTGAGACCTTCACCTTTTTTTCAGGAGCAGAAAGAGCAGGAGACACATCAATTTCCAGGTTAGAAATGCCTGCCCAGTAAATATATGCAAATCTGTCTTGCCAGTGATGTGAAAGAAGGTCCCTGATATTTTCCCTATCCATTAGCGGCTTAACAAAGATATCGAAACGGGGTGTATCAGGATCATCCTTGACGGGCGGATTTTGTTTTGCACATAAATCCAGAACGGCCAGGTACCATAAGAAGTCGCCGACGCTATGCTGTAGAGGGCCGCCTGTGTCAATAAAACCAGTCATATCACAAAGACGTTTAACCAGGAAATAGCCAAGCTTCATCTGGTCGTCTGACAGAGATAAACGGCACAAAGCGTCAAGGGCCATAATGATATCCTGTTCAGTCGGCGATATGTTCATAATGGCTTGAATCGAAGCTTGAACAACATCCTCCCCTATGACGTGTGAGCAATGAGACATCCCACTGGCCACCATGGCCAGATGCTGGGCCGACCACTCTTTGGTGTCAGTCAAATCACGGCTTCCCACCTCTTTGGCCAGCGCCTTCCGGGTCGTGTCGGCGTCGTCACCCGCCACCTGCCTCAGGCCATTGGTCACCATGGCCAGATCTTGCGCTATCCAGCACTTAAGGTCTCCGGCAAGGGCACGCCTCCCCACTTCTTTGGCCAGCGCCTTCCGGGTCGTGTCGGCGTCGTCCCCCGCCACCTGACTCAGGCCATTGGTCACCATGGTCAGATGCTGAGCTGACCACTCTTTGGTGTTGGTCAAATCACGGCTTCCCACCTCTTTGGCCAGCGCCTTCCGGGTCGTGTCGGCGTCGTCCCCCGCCACCTGGCTCAGACCATTGGTCACCATGGCCAGATGCTGGGCCGACCACTCTTTGGTGTCGGTCAAATCACGGCTTCCCACCTCTTTGGCCAGCGCCTTCCGGGTCGTGTCGGCGTCGTCCCCCGCCACCTGGCTCAGGCCATTGGTCACCATCGCCAGATGCTGGGCCGACCACTCTTTGGTGTCGGTCAAATCACGGCTTCCCACCTCTTTGGCCAGCGCCTTCCGGGTCGTGTCGGCGTCGTCCCCCGTCACCTGGTTCAGGCCATTGGTCACCATGGCCAGAGGCTGGGCCGACCACTCTTTGGTGTCAGTCAAACCACGGCTTCCCACCTCTTTGGCCAGCGCCTTCCGGGTCGTGTCGGCGTCGTCCCCCGCCACCTGGCTCAGGCTATTGGTCACCATGGCCAGAGGCTGGGCCGACCACTCTTTGGTGTCGGCCAAATCACGCCTCCCCACCTCTTTGGCCAGCGCCTTCCGGGTCGTGTCGGCGTCGTCCCCCGCCACCGGGCTCAGGCCATTGGTCACCATGGCCAGATCTTGCGCTATCCAGCACTTAAGGTCTCCGGCAAGGGCACGCCTCCCCACTTCTTTGGCCAGCGCCTTCCGGGTCGTGCCGGCGTCGTCCCCCGCCACCTGGCTCAGACCATTGGTCACCATGGCCAGATGCTGGGCCGACCACTCTTTGGTGTCGGTAAAATCACGGCTTCCCACCTCTTTGGCCAGCGCCTTCCGGGTCGTGTCGGCGTCGTCACCCGTCACCTGCCTCAGGCCACTGGTCACAATGGCCAGAGGCTGGGCCGACCACTCCCTGGAGTCAGTCAAATCACGCCTCCCCACTTCTTTGGCCAGCGCCTTCCGGGTCGTGTCGGCGTCGTCACCTGCCACCTGCCTCAGGCTACTGGTCACCATGGCCAGATGCTGGGCCAACCACTCTTTGGTGTCGGTCAAATCACGGCTTCCCACCTCTTTGGCCAGCGCCTTCCGGGTCGTGTCGGCGTCGTCACCCGTCACCTGACTCAGGCCATTGGTCACCATGGCCAGATGCTGGGCCGACCACTCTTTGGTGTTGGTCAAATCACGGCTTCCCACCTCTTTGGCCAGCGCCTTCCGGGTCGTGTCGGCGTCGTCACCCGTCACATGACTCAGGCGATTGGTCACCATGGCCAGAGACTGGGCCGACCACTCCCTGGGGTCAGTCAAATCACGCCTCCCCACCTCTTTGGCCAGCGCCTTCTGGGTCGTGTCGGCGTCCTCACCCTCCACCTGACTCAGGCCACTGGTCACCATGGCCAGATGCTGGGCCGACCACTCTTTGGTGTTGGTCAAATCACGGCTTCCCACCTCTTTGGCCAGCGCCTTCCGGGTCGTGTCGGCGTCGTCACCCGCCACCTGACTCAGGCCATTGGTCACCATGGCCAGATGCTGGGCCGACCAAGTCAAATCACGCCTCCCCACCTCTTTGGCCAGCGCCTTCCGGGTCGTGTCGGCGTCGCCCCCCGTCACCAGCCTCAGGCCATTGGTCACCATGGCCAGATGCTGGGCCGACCACTCTTTGGTGTCGGTCAAATCACGGCTTTCCACCTCTTTGGCCAGCGCCTTCCGGGTCGTGTCGGCGTCGTCCCCCGCCACCTGACTCAGGCCATTGGTCACCATGGCCAGATGCTGGGCCGACCACTCTTTGGTGTCGGTCAAATCACGGCTTCCCACCTCTTTGGCCAGCGCCTTCCGGGTCGTGTCGGCGTCGTCACCCGCCACCTGACTCAGGCTATTGGTCACCATGGCCAAGTCTTGGGCGTTAAATCCGCACTGTTTGGTTAGCTGCTGTTTTTGACTGCGGTGGATCACGGCTTTCATGATCCAGTCTAACGCTGTGGCGCCTTCTTGATATTTTGCTAATTTTGAAAACGCATTTGCCAAAAGAGCAAGGGCTTTGGGACTGACTCGAAGCGGGTGCGGCTCTCTTTCTGTCATCTGGAATGCAAGATCTAAAAGCGCGGTTTTATGGCTCTCCCGATGTGGCCCGTGAAGTTGCTTTTTGAGTCGATTCACTTCGTTTGCCAGTGCTTCTATCTGTTGATCGAAACGCTCGGCGGAAGGGTTGCGGTAATATTGTCTCTTTCTGTCTGGTCTTCTTTGTGGATATGTTCGAACTGTAGCCTCAGACGATTCCTGTTGTCGTGAAGGGACTTCGGCATGGGTCTTTGATGTGGTCAATACAGGCGGCCACTGAAGCATTGATGATTCAGGAACAGGAGAGGCATGTGGCCGGACACAGGTACGGCCGGGATACAGGGAAGCAGGTAAAGGCTTTACAATTGCCGCCCAGCTTTTCTTTGTATCTTTATCTGCTGCTGCGCATTTCTCTATCACGCCCCCTGACAGCGGTAGCATTAACCAAATAAAAAACAATTCTCTCCTGCAAAAGTGAGCACCAATATTCACGGTAAATCTCATCCCATTGCCCGTTCGTTGAGGCTGTGCAGTTAAGGCAATGGTGGGATATATGGCAAGACGGCACAGGCCAAAAAGAGAAGGGAATACACAATCAGCAAACCGCCTCATATACCGACCATGATCCTCCAAAAGCATAACCGGATAGGAAAAATCATTGCCTGAAATGGTGGCGTTCAGGTGGTTAGTAGAAAGGTTACCAGGCTGGCAAGTCATCCACTCTCAGGCCTTCATACTGGCTACTCATTTCTTGTTCGTCCATTGCATTTATCACCCGATCAACAAACGTTCCAAGGCCTGCGACCGAGTCAGTCTCAACATAGGAAATACGTAGCACCTCAAACCCCAGGCCTTTGAGTATGTGATCTATCAAAGGGTCTCGCGCTCTTCTTTTTCCAGATTCTTTTGCAAGAAGAAGCTCATCGTTTTCCATTGTCTCATCCTGAATATAATGATGGGGGCCATCGACCTCTATACACAAGGTTTTACCCACCAGAATATCAACTGGGAACCCTTCAATATTCACTTCCATAACAATATTTTGGTTTGGCAAAGCATTTTTAACAGCCTGGAACACTCTGTTTTGTAATGCTGAGACCTTCACCTTTTTTTCAGGAGCAGAAAGAGCAGGTGACACATCAATTTCCAAGTTAGAAATGCCTGCCCAGTAAATATATGCAAATCTGTCTTGCCAGTGATGTGAAAGAAGGTCCCTGATATTTTCCCTATCCATTAGCGGCTTAACAAAGATATCGAAACGGGGTGTATCAGGATCATCCTTGACGAGCGGATTTTGTTTTGCACATAAATCCAGAACCGCCAGGTTCCATAAGACGTCGCCGACGCTATGCTGCAGAGGGCCGCCTGTGTCAATAAAACCAGTCATATCACAAAGACGTTTAACCAGGAAATAGCCAAGCTTCAGCTGGTCGTCTGACAGAGATAAACGGCACAAAGCGTCAAGGGTCATAATGATATCCTGTTCAGTCGGCGATATGTTCATAATGGCTTGAATCGAAGCTTGAACAACATCCTCCCCTATGACGTGTGAGCAATGAGACATCCCACTGGCCACCATGGCCAGAGCCTGAGCGGACCACTCACTGGTGTCAGTCAAATCACGACTTCCCACCTCTTTGGCCAGCGCCTTCCGGGTCATGTCGGCGTCGTCCCCCGCCACCGGACTCAGGCCATTGGTCACCATGGCCAGATGTTGCGCTATCCAGCACTTAAGGTCTCCGGCAAGGGCACGCCTCCCCACTTCTTTGGCCAGCGCCTTCCGGGACGTGTCGGCGTCGTCCCCCGCCACCTGACTCAGGCCATTGGTCACCATGGCCAGATGCTGGGCCGACCACTCTTTGGTGTCGGCCAAATCACGGCTTCCCACTTCTATGGCCTGAGCCAAGTGACGGGGGACGACGCCGACACGACCCGGAAGGCGCTGGCCAAAGAGGTGGGAAGCCGTGATTTGACCGACACCAAAGAGTGGTCGGCCCAGCATCTGGCCATGGTGACCAATGGCCTGATCCAGGTGACGGGGGACGACGCCGACACGACCCGGAAGGCGCTGGCCAAAGAAGTGGGAAGCCGTGATTTGGCCGACACCAAAGAG
>CBDCRZ010000168.1:0-13911 GCA_965221135.1 Sansalvadorimonas sp. | reverse complement strand
ACCTTTATTTTCAATAACATTTGACGAAGTTCAGTCCCGTTACTGCAGTTCGCGGCGGCTTCTTCCATTGTTATAGCATAGATATGGTTATAGACACTGATTTCTCGCAGATAAAATCTATGGTTTACTACTAGATCATTCACCGTGCGTCAAATGCATGCGTTTTTGTTGAGGCCTGGCTTAGCTGCGCTGGATAATTTAGCTGATAAATTTGTTGCTGGCTGGCTACTACCATCTAAGGTGCTTGATTTAAGCTACCCTACCCCACCCCTACCCCTTTTAGTTTTTGCAATACAAAGCGATGAAGGTAGACAATTGGCTGGCAGGAGTACTGCTTCAAGAAGACGCTACCGTGGCCAAGACAGCATTCTTATCATTCTTGAGTATCAGTCAATCATCACTGTAGAGAAATTGCAGCTGTGGTGCACGAACTCTGGCTGCAATACGCGTTACAGTAAAATACTATTCACGGTTGTAGTTGAGTCCAATGCAGAAAGTATTCTTCAAGGAAGCCTGCGTTTCTTTCTCAAGCCAGTCCAACTACATCAACAATAAAAAGAAGTTGCCTGGCATTATTTCAGCGTTGCATTGCAGTGTAGAACCTGAAGTCCTATACAAGATCAAAAAAGAATTATTCTATCGAATATCTTCATGATACTATTTCTGGACATTTTGGTGTTGTTAATTTGGTTGCAAAATCCATAAAATCTTGTTTAGTGAAGCTACAGCTTCGTGTTGCCGTATCGAATGTAGCAAACTAGTCTAGACCTTGTTTCTGTCATTTTCAATAAATTGTACTAGCCCGGCGGAATGCTGCTAGACTTGCTCTGCCTGTTGTCGGTGCAACGGCAAAGGCAGCTGCCTTAGGTGTAGCTGCGTAAAAGCAGGCAATGCTTGCTCTAACTGTCTTCCCCTGAAACGAGGCCACTGTCGGAATAGTGAACAGTCTGACTCGCCCACTTCTCTTCAGAACCCTGGCGCTCCCTCGCCCCGTGCTGATACCCCCGTCTCTGACCCACACGAATCTTCTCAACCGCCTTTAGACCCGGTCGACCCAGTTGTCCTCCCTCCCTCTGAGAATCACGTTCCCCCTCCAGTTGACCATGCGGCGGTGGGCGCCATGTTACCGCCTCATGACTCTCTTGCCGAAGCGTCCTTCCTTTGGGGCCCCGTGTCGGCGCCACTGTTCTCAGCTGTTCTCTCAAACGCTTATAGCGAAGTGGTCCACTGGAGAGGCAACCTATTCTCTGTCCCTCACGGAAACAAGGGCAATCAGTTTGTCACAGAATTAGCCCGTCTGTACCGAGCGTATGCTGAGGCTTCTGCTCTTGAGGCAGTTGCTCTAAAAGCGACAACTGTGATGTGTGTTCTGCTCTTACAACGCCCACATCCTAGATCTCAGACTAAGGACCATCAGGCATGTCTGTCTCGTCGTCTCACATTGTGGTCAGAGGGTGACATTAGTACCCTCCTCTCTGAAGGCCGTACTATTCAAGACAGACTAAGATTTAACATCTCACACCCGAAACCACGCGACATGATCAAATCTTTCTCAGACTTGATGCTAAGGGGAAAGGTTAGAGATGCTCTACGACTTCTCTCCAAGTCTGAGGATGGAGGGCTCCTTTCGCTTGCTGATGCTATCTCCTCTGACTCTAACCTTACGGTCTATGACGTCCTTGAATCAAAACATCCCCCTGCTCAACCACCCTGCGCTGACTCTCTGGTCTGTTCAGATCCCAATGCCTCTCAAGTTCACCCAGTTATATTTGAGAGAATTGATGCTGACAGTATCAGAAGAGCAGTCTTGCGTACTTTTGGAGCTGGTGGCCCCTCTAGAATGGATGCATATGCTTGGAGACGTTTATGCACCTCTTTTGGAAAGGCCTCCAATGACCTTTGTCATTCGCTTGCTCTTGTGGCCAAGAGGGTATGTTCCTCACATGTTCATCCAGAAGGTCTGAAACCATTGTTAGCTTGCCGTCTGATAGCTCTGGACAAGAACCCTGGGGTACGCCCTATTGGTATCTGCGAAGTCCCCAGAAGGATCATTGCCAAGGCCACGCTATCTGTGATTCGGTGTGATGTCATGGAGGCTGTTGGTCCTCTACAACTTTGTGGGGGGCAGATTGCAGGGATTGAAGCGGCCGTTCATGCTGTTCGATCTATGTTTCAATCTGATGAGTGCCAGGGAGTATTGCTAGTTGATGCGTCCAATGCCTTTAACTCCCTCAATCGCTCTACAGCTCTCCTGAACATCCAAAACATCTGTCCACCCATCTCTACGATTCTGTGTAACTGCTACAGATCTCCATCTGACCTGTACGTGGATGGATCTGTCCTGCTCTCGCGTGAAGGTACCACCCAGGGTGATCCACTGGCAATGCCGATGTATGCCCTCGCAACTGTCCCACTTATTGCAAAGCTCTCTGAGGTTGACTCTGTCTCTCAAACTTGGTATGCGGATGATGCCTCTGCCTGTGGCAAACTGCCTGATGTATATAACTGGTGGAATCTCCTCTCCGATATTGGTCCAGGATTTGGCTACTTCCCGAATGCGTCAAAGTCATGGCTCGTTGTGAAGGAGGAGTTCCTGGACCAAGCCTCTGAGATCTTCCGTGACACTAATGTTCACCTAACATCTGATGGTCGCCCCTACCTTGGTTCTCCCCTAGGCTCACTCGACTATGTGAATTCCTTTGTTCAACGGAAAGCTGAAGAGTGGTGCGAATATCTTTCTTCTCTCTCTGAAGTTGCCACCGTGCACCCTCATCCTGCATACTCTGCGTTCACTCATGGTGCTGTAGGCTGGTGGCAATATCTATGCCGGACCACTCCTGACATATCACATCTACTCTCTCCCGTTGAATCTCTGATCAGAACTAAACTAATCCCTCAACTGACTGGTGGCCCTCCACCAAATGACACCATGCGCCATCTGTTATCTCTCCCGGTCAGATTGGGTGGAATGGGTATTCGCTCTCCTGTCGATCTCGACCATGAGTTTGACTACTCCCGTCAAATCTCTGGTCCTCTAATCTCCTGTATTTTAAGGCAAGACACGTCCTACTCCCCTGAAGTTCTGAATGCTCAATTGACTGCAAAGTCGGAAGTCGGGAGACAGAGACGTGAGAACCTTAACTCTTCTTCATCCTCTCTCTACGACACTTTACCCCAAGACCTCAAGCGCGCTGTCGACTTGGCAACAGAAAAAGGGGCCTCTAGCTGGCTCTCTACCCTCCCGATCCAGGAGCATGGATTTGCCCTTCATAAGGCCGCTTTCCATGACGCCGTTGCCTTGAGATATGGCTGGATTCCATCGAATGTCCCCGTTGAGTGTGCCTGTGGCAAATCATTCTCAGTAGAGCACGCCTTGTCGTGCGCGAAGGGCGGCTTTCCTTCCTTGCGCCACAATGAAGTGAGGGATATCACAGCGTCTTTGATTTCTGAGGTGTGTTCTAATGTCTGCACGGAGCCTACATTGAACCCTGTATCCGGACAAAATCTCCCTGCTTCAACAGTCAGTTCTGATGGTGCACGTTTGGATGTGGCAGCTGATGGCTTTTGGGGTTCTCGGAATGAGAGGGCTTTCTTTGACGTGCGTGTATTTAACCCCCTGGCACCCTCGAATTCCACTCACTCCATTCCAGCAACATACAAAAAACATGAGCGAGAAAAGAAGCGGGAGTATGGTGCTCGAGTCAGGGAAGTGGAGCATGGATGTTTCACCCCCCTAGTATTTTCCTCAACTGGCGGACTGGGGCACGAAGCAAAAATAGTCTACAAAAGATTGGCGTCCCTTCTCTCAACCAAATGGGAAAGACCCTACTCCAGCGTTCTGACATGGATCCGATGCTGCCTATCATTCTCACTCCTCCGGTCCTCCATCCGGTGCATTCGTGGGTATCGATCCAAGTGTGGTTTTCCAGTCAGGGTGCGCTTGTCAGCTCCGATAGATGTGGTCAATTCAGAGACCGGCTTGTGACTTATTCTTGTACTATCAATTCACATTTTCAACTGCCTTATTCACATTTTAAAACTGCCTTATCCACCCTGAACTAAAACTTTGCCTATTATTGTCTTCTATTATTATAAAATTATCCATTTAAAACTAAAAAATAAATCCAAAATCGTGTGGATTCCTCGATGTAATTTCGTTCTGGAATGTTCAGTAGTAGCGTTTACATTTGAACGAAAGGCGGTTTTGGCAAAGTGACTAGCTACGTCTAGGCAACTCCCAGCAACATGTGCCAGAGATCTAAACGCATAGATAATCTAGCCTAATTTGCTAGAATATAATGTACCTTATTGAAGTTAAAATGTGCATATTCATTGGCATTTCAGTACCGAATGAAATCACTGAAAAATGATACATTTCGGCAATGTTAGATTACTTGTCCGGTCTCAAATTTGTAAAGGCATTAACATTGGATACAGAGTGAATGCATTAGAGAGAGGAATAGGGATGACCATTCAAAATGGCGGCTACTTTTGTTGAAAACAGAACTAGAGTATCTTTGCTGTCCAATTTACTAGCAGGAAATTAACTATCTCAGCCTTCAGGGGGTAAGTGCTTCCGAATTAAAGTAGCCGAAATCCTTGGAAAATCATCCTGTATGGCGATTCTCAAAGGTGCTGTAGATCTTCGCTGTTCAGGCGTACTTATCGTGACCAGCCGTCTAGCACATGATTAGCTCGCGATTTTGTCAATTTGCTAAGACCTGCGACTGACAGACGTGTCTAAAGTTCAACCGAAATCGTAACGCTCAAATTACTTCAAAGTCCTTCTTCAGTTTCTTGCTTCTTTCAGGGAGCCAAGCTGAGGTGAGTGAAACATTATAGCCAAACTAGGCACAGACACAGTATACAATTCTGGGTAGTGCACTTGTTTGCTGGAAAGTCTCAAAGGCATTGTCCAGAAGCTAATCAGACGGCAAAAATGCATTTTAGGACCTTTCAAAACGTCAAACATTTCTGTTGCAGAGAATATCGTCACATCTGCAACGGAGAGATAACAAAATGGTCAGTTTGTAGGCCTTTCCAAAAGTGCAGAGTGCTGATGTAGACGCTTCTGGCAATGTTTAGCTGTAGGAGGGTCCAGCTGAAGTGCCACTACCCAGAATATGTAAACGTGTGTCTGTGCTGGTTTGGTAGCATTGTTTCTCCGCTTGGCTCCCTTCAAAGTCACTTCAAAGACAGAAGATTTAGCGTGGGGTAAACCAAAAAAGTTTTAGTGTAGGGATGACTCTTGCAAAAGTAAAGGACAAGATGATGTTCGGTTGATTCACGTCTGAGTAGACACGTCTGTCAGGAATAATCGAGCTAAAGGTCTCTTCAAGCTCAGAAAATTCGCCTGATCATTCCTAGACGGCTGAAATTTCGATAACACGGCGTTTGCCACAGCATCTACCCGCACCTACCTTTGAGAGTCAGTTTCTTGAGAGATTTGCAATAATCGAACAAGCGATTTCGGCATTGACTGGATAATGGGTGGTCCTTCACTTGAAGCGCTTACCCCCAACTCAGCTGAATAATTTCCATAGAAATTGAAGACAGCACGTAGACACACAACTGCATGTTCGTTTTCTGCCAGAGCAAAAGTAGCCGCCATTTTGAATCGAGGTCATCCCTACCTCTGGTGAAAAAATGCTTGTCGTTCTGTTATAATTTTAATGCTTTTTAGTTTGACACCGTGACAAGAATCACATTGCCAGAAATGTAATACATTCTTTCGGTACATCATCTATATTCTTCTCAAATGATCAAACAACATGTTTCAGACCTTCAAACATTATTTGACAAACCCATTGTAAGGACATTACCTAGCAAAAAAGGCTAGACGCGCTCCACAGTAGCTAGCTTGAGAATGCCTATCTAGCTAGTAGCTACCAGGGGGGTAACGAAAGCTTTCGCCACGTCATTAAACGCATAATAATACATTCCGATCAGGTGTGATACATCGATTGTATGGCAGGATTTTTAACAGATCGGATAATTGGATAGTAATCTCAAGAAGACAATAATAGGCAAAGTTTTAGTTCAGGGTGGATAAGGCAGTTTTAAAATGTGAATAAGGCAGTTGAAAATGTGAATTGATAGTACAAGAATAAGTCACAAGCCGGTCTCTGAATTGACCACATCTATCGGAGCTGACAAGCGCACCCTGACTGGAAAACCACACTTGGATCGATACCCACGAATGCACCGGATGGAGGACCGGAGGAGTGAGAATGATAGGCAGCATCGGATCCATGTCAGAACGCTGGAGTAGGGTCTTTCCCATTTGGTTGAGAGAAGGGACGCCAATCTTTTGTAGACTATTTTTGCTTCGTGCCCCAGTCCGCCAGTTGAGGAAAATACTAGGGGGGTGAAACATCCATGCTCCACTTCCCTGACTCGAGCACCATACTCCCGCTTCTTTTCTCGCTCATGTTTTTTGTATGTTGCTGGAATGGAGTGAGTGGAATTCGAGGGTGCCAGGGGGTTAAATACACGCACGTCAAAGAAAGCCCTCTCATTCCGAGAACCCCAAAAGCCATCAGCTGCCACATCCAAACGTGCACCATCAGAACTGACTGTTGAAGCAGGGAGATTTTGTCCGGATACAGGGTTCAATGTAGGCTCCGTGCAGACATTAGAACACACCTCAGAAATCAAAGACGCTGTGATATCCCTCACTTCATTGTGGCGCAAGGAAGGAAAGCCGCCCTTCGCGCACGACAAGGCGTGCTCTACTGAGAATGATTTGCCACAGGCACACTCAACGGGGACATTCGATGGAATCCAGCCATATCTCAAGGCAACGGCGTCATGGAAAGCGGCCTTATGAAGGGCAAATCCATGCTCCTGGATCGGGAGGGTAGAGAGCCAGCTAGAGGCCCCTTTTTCTGTTGCCAAGTCGACAGCGCGCTTGAGGTCTTGGGGTAAAGTGTCGTAGAGAGAGGATGAAGAAGAGTTAAGGTTCTCACGTCTCTGTCTCCCGACTTCCGACTTTGCAGTCAATTGAGCATTCAGAACTTCAGGGGAGTAGGACGTGTCTTGCCTTAAAATACAGGATATTAGAGGACCAGAGATTTGACGGGAGTAGTCAAACTCATGGTCGAGATCGACAGGAGAGCGAATACCCATTCCACCCAATCTGACCGGGAGAGATAACAGATGGCGCATGGTGTCATTTGGTGGAGGGCCACCAGTCAGTTGAGGGATTAGTTTAGTTCTGATCAGAGATTCAACGGGAGAGAGTAGATTGAGATCACTGAGAAAAGATAGGAGTCTTAAGGAAGGAAAGATCATTCTTGAACTCCACAACACTTTACCCCAAGACCTCAAGCGCGCTGTCGACTTGGCAACAGAAAAAGGGGCCTCTAGCTGGCTCTCTACCCTCCCGATCCAGGAGCATGGATTTGCCCTTCATAAGGCCGCTTTCCATGACGCCGTTGCCTTGAGATATGGCTGGATTCCATCGAATGTCCCCGTTGAGTGTGCCTGTGGCAAATCATTCTCAGTAGAGCACGCCTTGTCGTGCGCGAAGGGCGGCTTTCCTTCCTTGCGCCACAATGAAGTGAGGGATATCACAGCGTCTTTGATTTCTGAGGTGTGTTCTAATGTCTGCACGGAGCCTACATTGAACCCTGTATCCGGACAAAATCTCCCTGCTTCAACAGTCAGTTCTGATGGTGCACGTTTGGATGTGGCAGCTGATGGCTTTTGGGGTTCTCGGAATGAGAGGGCTTTCTTTGACGTGCGTGTATTTAACCCCCTGGCACCCTCGAATTCCACTCACTCCATTCCAGCAACATACAAAAAACATGAGCGAGAAAAGAAGCGGGAGTATGGTGCTCGAGTCAGGGAAGTGGAGCATGGATGTTTCACCCCCCTAGTATTTTCCTCAACTGGCGGACTGGGGCACGAAGCAAAAATAGTCTACAAAAGATTGGCGTCCCTTCTCTCAACCAAATGGGAAAGACCCTACTCCAGCGTTCTGACATGGATCCGATGCTGCCTATCATTCTCACTCCTCCGGTCCTCCATCCGGTGCATTCGTGGGTATCGATCCAAGTGTGGTTTTCCAGTCAGGGTGCGCTTGTCAGCTCCGATAGATGTGGTCAATTCAGAGACCGGCTTGTGACTTATTCTTGTACTATCAATTCACATTTTCAACTGCCTTATTCACATTTTAAAACTGCCTTATCCACCCTGAACTAAAACTTTGCCTATTATTGTCTTCTACAATTACGTCTTAGCTTGTTCAGATTACGTACTACAAAAAATAACGATCTGTTAAAAATCCTGCATACAATCGATGTATCACGTGCTCGAGGAATGTTCGTTATTATGCGTTTACATGTTACGCAAAGCTTGTCGTACCCCCCTGGCTAGCCTACTGCTACGTAGTAGCATTGGCTCAGCTGCTACTGTGGATTCTAGCGCTAGTCTAACTACTTTGCTAGGAATGTCCTTATTGTGTGATCATAATGTTTGTAACATATTGTTTGAGCATTTGAGAAGAATATAGAGATGACCGAAAAGTATTACATTTTACTTGTCACGAGTGTCATTTGTTCTTAAAATTATAACAGTTCAGATTCAAGCACGCCCTTGATTCTGCTCGTGACAGAAGATTCTGCTCGATGGCGGCTACTTTTGGCTGAAAACGAACTATCGTGTGTCCATTTGGGCTTTGATGTCTTCAATTTCACGGAAATTAACTATCTCAGCTTGTTTTTTGGGGGATAAGCCCTATTCCGAGGAGTCCATTAAAGTCGCCGAATCCCTTGTTCCGTCGCAAATCAAGATGGCGACTCTCAAGGAGGTGCAGACTAGATCACTGGATCTGGCGTTTATGCCTTTCAGCCGTCTAGGATGATCAGGCGAATGTTTCTGAGCTTGAAGAGTTACAAGCTTTAGCGCGGTGACAGATGTCTAAAGTTTGATCAACAGGCTGCGCTATCGTCTAGCCCACGCAAGATTGTTCGTCTTCTGCATTCTCTGTTCTCCAGGGAGCCAAGCGCTGTCCTGAGTGAATCAATGCCTACCAAACCAGCACAGACACACGTTACATATGCTCTGGGTAGTGCACTTGCTTGCTGGATAAGTCTAAACTATGGTATCATCTGCAGTGACTGGTACAGCATGAAGGCAGGCAAATTGGGAGCTATGCATGCGCCATTATTGTTTCTACTATCCGCCTAGCGAATGTGCAATGCATTAACAAAATTCAGTTTATCATGTAAATCTGGTAGCCAAAATCCATGTTTTTCGCTGATTACTCGCTTTATGCAATGCTTTGAGACTTATCCAGCAAGCAAGTCACTACCCAGAATAGAATACGGTGTCTGTGCTATTTGGTAATTGTTTCACTCAGGACCCAGCGCTGTCCCTGATAAGGCGAAAATGAAAGAAGAGGCTGAAGACAATCAATTTGAAAGGTTAGCACGAACTCGGTTGATCACTAGAACTGTCGTCTGTCAGTGCGCTAAAGGTCTCTTCAAGCTAAAATTCGCCTGATCATTCCTAGACATGCTGAAATTTGCGATAAACGCCGAGACAGCAAGATGACACACCTCCTTGAGAGTGGCCATCTTGATTTGCGACGTCGAACAAATTTCGGTCCGACTTAATGGCTACTCCTCGAAGCGCTTACCCCCAAGAAAAAAGCTCACTACAGTTAATTTCTCGAGGAGAAACGATTGCAGCAACTTACACAGCCGATAGTTTGTTTTCAGCCAAATCAGTAGGCTCATTTTGAATCGAGGTCATGGAATTCCTCTCTCAAAAAAAATTGTCAGTGTTCGTAATAATTTTAATGCTTTAAATTTGCAATCACCGTGCAAGTAACACATTGCCAGAAATGTAATACATTTTTCGGTCATCATCTAGTCATGGCAAATGCTCATATGTTACAAACATTATAACACAATAAGGTTACCTAGCTGATGGCTCAGGCTACCGCTACCTAGATCGATCCACAGTAGCTAGCTTGCAATGCTACTGGTAGTATTAGCTATCTTGCCAGGCGCCAAGTTCATTTCGTTTGCAACGTGTAAACGCTCAAATAACGAACATTCCGAAGCACGTGATACAAGATTTTTCTGCAGGATTTTTAAGAGATCAGTTTTGGATGTAGTGGTAATTTTATAATAATAGAAGACAATAATAGGCAAAGTTTTAGTTCAGGGTGGATAAGGCAGTTTTAAAATGTGAATAAGGCAGTTGAAAATGTGAATTGATAGTACAAGAATAAGTCACAAGCCGGTCTCTGAATTGACCACATCTATCGGAGCTGACAAGCGCACCCTGACTGGAAAACCACACTTGGATCGATACCCACGAATGCACCGGATGGAGGACCGGAGGAGTGAGAATGATAGGCAGCATCGGATCCATGTCAGAACGCTGGAGTAGGGTCTTTCCCATTTGGTTGAGAGAAGGGACGCCAATCTTTTGTAGACTATTTTTGCTTCGTGCCCCAGTCCGCCAGTTGAGGAAAATACTAGGGGGGTGAAACATCCATGCTCCACTTCCCTGACTCGAGCACCATACTCCCGCTTCTTTTCTCGCTCATGTTTTTTGTATGTTGCTGGAATGGAGTGAGTGGAATTCGAGGGTGCCAGGGGGTTAAATACACGCACGTCAAAGAAAGCCCTCTCATTCCGAGAACCCCAAAAGCCATCAGCTGCCACATCCAAACGTGCACCATCAGAACTGACTGTTGAAGCAGGGAGATTTTGTCCGGATACAGGGTTCAATGTAGGCTCCGTGCAGACATTAGAACACACCTCAGAAATCAAAGACGCTGTGATATCCCTCACTTCATTGTGGCGCAAGGAAGGAAAGCCGCCCTTCGCGCACGACAAGGCGTGCTCTACTGAGAATGATTTGCCACAGGCACACTCAACGGGGACATTCGATGGAATCCAGCCATATCTCAAGGCAACGGCGTCATGGAAAGCGGCCTTATGAAGGGCAAATCCATGCTCCTGGATCGGGAGGGTAGAGAGCCAGCTAGAGGCCCCTTTTTCTGTTGCCAAGTCGACAGCGCGCTTGAGGTCTTGGGGTAAAGTGTTGTAGAGAGAGGATGAAGAAGAGTTAAGGTTCTCACGTCTCTGTCTCCCGACTTCCGACTTTGCAGTCAATTGAGCATTCAGAACTTCAGGGGAGTAGGACGTGTCTTGCCTTAAAATACAGGAGATTAGAGGACCAGAGATTTGACGGGAGTAGTCAAACTCATGGTCGAGATCGACAGGAGAGCGAATACCCATTCCACCCAATCTGACCGGGAGAGATAACAGATGGCGCATGGTGTCATTTGGTGGAGGGCCACCAGTCAGTTGAGGGATTAGTTTAGTTCTGATCAGAGATTCAACGGGAGAGAGTAGATGTGATATGTCAGGAGTGGTCCGGCATAGATATTGCCACCAGCCTACAGCACCATGAGTGAACGCAGAGTATGCAGGATGAGGGTGCACGGTGGCAACTTCAGAGAGAGAAGAAAGATATTCGCACCACTCTTCAGCTTTCCGTTGAACAAAGGAATTCACATAGTCGAGTGAGCCTAGGGGAGAACCAAGGTAGGGGCGACCATCAGATGTTAGGTGAACATTAGTGTCACGGAAGATCTCAGAGGCTTGGTCCAGGAACTCCTCCTTCACAACGAGCCATGACTTTGACGCATTCGGGAAGTAGCCAAATCCTGGACCAATATCGGAGAGGAGATTCCACCAGTTATATACATCAGGCAGTTTGCCACAGGCAGAGGCATCATCCGCATACCAAGTTTGAGAGACAGAGTCAACCTCAGAGAGCTTTGCAATAAGTGGGACAGTTGCGAGGGCATACATCGGCATTGCCAGTGGATCACCCTGGGTGGTACCTTCACGCGAGAGCAGGACAGATCCATCCACGTACAGGTCAGATGGAGATCTGTAGCAGTTACACAGAATCGTAGAGATGGGTGGACAGATGTTTTGGATGTTCAGGAGAGCTGTAGAGCGATTGAGGGAGTTAAAGGCATTGGACGCATCAACTAGCAATACTCCCTGGCACTCATCAGATTGAAACATAGATCGAACAGCATGAACGGCCGCTTCAATCCCTGCAATCTGCCCCCCACAAAGTTGTAGAGGACCAACAGCCTCCATGACATCACACCGAATCACAGATAGCGTGGCCTTGGCAATGATCCTTCTGGGGACTTCGCAGATACCAATAGGGCGTACCCCAGGGTTCTTGTCCAGAGCTATCAGACGGCAAGCTAACAATGGTTTCAGACCTTCTGGATGAACATGTGAGGAACATACCCTCTTGGCCACAAGAGCAAGCGAATGACAAAGGTCATTGGAGGCCTTTCCAAAAGAGGTGCATAAACGTCTCCAAGCATATGCATCCATTCTAGAGGGGCCACCAGCTCCAAAAGTACGCAAGACTGCTCTTCTGATACTGTCAGCATCAATTCTCTCAAATATAACTGGGTGAACTTGAGAGGCATTGGGATCTGAACAGACCAGAGAGTCAGCGCAGGGTGGTTGAGCAGGGGGATGTTTTGATTCAAGGACGTCATAGACCGTAAGGTTAGAGTCAGAGGAGATAGCATCAGCAAGCGAAAGGAGCCCTCCATCCTCAGACTTGGAGAGAAGTCGTAGAGCATCTCTAACCTTTCCCCTTAGCATCAAGTCTGAGAAAGATTTGATCATGTCGCGTGGTTTCGGGTGTGAGATGTTAAATCTTAGTCTGTCTTGAATAGTACGGCCTTCAGAGAGGAGGGTACTAATGTCACCCTCTGACCACAATGTGAGACGACGAGACAGACATGCCTGATGGTCCTTAGTCTGAGATCTAGGATGTGGGCGTTGTAAGAGCAGAACACACATCACAGTTGTCGCTTTTAGAGCAACTGCCTCAAGAGCAGAAGCCTCAGCATACGCTCGGTACAGACGGGCTAATTCTGTGACAAACTGATTGCCCTTGTTTCCGTGAGGGACAGAGAATAGGTTGCCTCTCCAGTGGACCACTTCGCTATAAGCGTTTGAGAGAACAGCTGAGAACAGTGGCGCCGACACGGGGCCCCAAAGGAAGGACGCTTCGGCAAGAGAGTCATGAGGCGGTAACATGGCGCCCACCGCCGCATGGTCAACTGGAGGGGGAACGTGATTCTCAGAGGGAGGGAGGACAACTGGGTCGACCGGGTCTAAAGGCGGTTGAGAAGATTCGTGTGGGTCAGAGACGGGGGTATCAGCACGGGGCGAGGGAGCGCCAGGGTTCTGAAGAGAAGTGGGCGAGTCAGACTGTTCACTATTCCGACAGTGGCCTCGTTTCAGGGGAAGACAGTTAGAGCAAGCATTGCCTGCTTTTACGCAGCTACACCTAAGGCAGCTGCCTTTGCCGTTGCACCGACAACAGGCAGAGCAAGTCTTACTTTCTGCATTGGACTCAACTACAACCGTGAATAGTATTTTACTGTAACGCGTATTGCAGCCAGAGTTCGTGCACCACAGCTGCAATTTCTCTACAGTGATGATTGACTGATACTCAAGAATGATAAGAATGCTGTCTTGGCCACGGTAGCGTCTTCTTGAAGCAGTACTCCTGCCAGCCAATTGTCTACCTTCATCGCTTTGTATTGCAAAAACTAAAAGGGGTAGGGGTGGGGTAGGGTAGCTTAAAATCAAGCACCTTAGATGGTAGTAGCCAGCCAGCAACAAATTTATCAGCTAAATTATCCAGCGCAGCTAAGCCAGGCCTCAACAAAAACGCATGCATTTGACGCACGGTGAATGATCTAGTAGTAAACCATAGATTTTATCTGCGAGAAATCAGTGTCTATAACCATATCTATGCTATAACAATGGAAGAAGCCGCCGCGAACTGCAGTAACGGGACTGAACTTCGTCAAATGTTATTGAAAATAAAGGT
>CBDCRZ010000167.1:0-55319 GCA_965221135.1 Sansalvadorimonas sp. | reverse complement strand
AGAATGGAGTGAGGGTCAGTGCCAGTAGCCAGCTCAGCATAAGAGAGACGGAGAGCACCAGAAACAGTGAACGCAGGAAGTCACCAGAAGTATCTTTAGACAGACCAATTGGAGCAAATGCCAGAATCGCAATAATAGTGGCACCCAGCAGGGGCCATTGGTTGTGGGCTACCACTTTCTTAATGACATCAAACTTGGACATGCCCCGTTGCAGACCAACCAGTACGCCTTCAGTGATCACAATAGCGTTATCAACCAGCATACCCAGGGCAATGATCAGCGCCCCCAGTGAGATCAGCTGAAGCTGAACATCCAGCAGATACATACCAATAAATGTACCGGCAATGGTGAGCAGAAGGATGCCCCCCATTAGCAGACCTGAGCGCAATCCCATGGTCAGCAGCAAGACCACAATAACAATGACTACGGAGGCTACCAGGTTCAGCAGAAAGGCTGAGACCGAACCATCGACAGTTTTGGGCTGGTCATAAACATGGTTGAGTTCCATGCCTACCGGACGGCGGTTCTCTAACTCAGCCATTCTCTGGTCTATAGCCCGGCCTACATCAACAACGTTCACGCCTTTGGTGAAGGAAATACCAAGGGTGATAGCTTCCTTACCATCGCTGCGATAAAGAGCTGCAGGTGTTTTGTCGTAATCCCGGGAGACTGTAGCAATATCACCAAGGCGAATAAGGGCAGTGCTTCCGGGTGGACTGATGATGAGATTCTCCAGCTCTTTCACACTTTGGAACTCACCGGTGGGATGGATGCGTATCGATTGTCCCTGAATCAGTATCTTGCCGGCATTGGAGACAATATTCTGGTTTTGGATCAGGCTAAACAGCCAGGATGGGTCAAGATCAAGAGTATTGAGTTTGGCCTGGGATATCTCAATGACCACCTGCTCCTGAACCGTGCCGGCAATGTTGACCTTCTTGACTCCTTTTACGAGAGACAACTCACGACGCAGGAGGTCGGCATAGTTTTCCATATCCCGGTAGCTATAGCCTTCACCACTGATGGTATAGAGAATGCCGTAGACATCGCTGAAATCATCATTAACCTGAGACTTCATCACACCGGGCGGTAACTGGCTCTGGGCATCATTTATCTTACGGCGCAGTTCGTCCCAGATCTGGGGCTGGATATTGGTGTAACCATCTTCCAGATCTATCTTGATTTGTGATGCACCTGCGGTAGTCGTGGAGTCAATATGTTTGACGTATTCCAGCTTTTGAATAGCACGCTCTAAAGGCAGTGTGACTTCTTCTTCTACCTGCTCCGGAGAAGCTCCGGGGTATACGGTATTGACCATAGCGTTGGGGATGGGGAATTCAGGGAATTCCAGTTGTCCCAACTTGGTATACGACACAGAGCCGCCAACAATCAGCAGGACGACAAACAGCCAGCTGAAGAGTTTGTTGCGCAGAGTAAACTCAGCAATATTCACTGTTACAGCCCCCGTTCCTGAACCAGAGGCGCTACCTTCATGCCCACAGATAAACTGCTGAGACCGGCAGTGACAATTTGTTCGCCATCGTTCAGGCCAGAGAGAACATTAATACCGTGTTGTGTGATGCGACCGACTGTGACAGCAACAGGCTTTACGGTATGGGATTCAGGGTTGTAGACCCAGGCTGACATCTTGCCGGTAGCATCATCATGCTGCACAGAAGTCAGTGGTACGACAATGTTGGAAAGGTCGTCGGAATATGACGTTAAGCGCAGGAGGTCAAGGTGTACTGTTGAAGCCATGCCTGAATAGACTCTCAAAGATTTGGGGGCCGGCATTGTAAAGGTGACTTTATAGGACTGTGTGCCTGAGGAGACCGTAGTGTCATGCTCGGAGTAGGTGATCTCGTATTTTTTGCCCGGCTGGCTGGAGAAAGTGGCATAGGGCTTATAATCCGGATTCACCGTTTCCTGGTTAATACGAGCGAGAATACTTGCCGGCATTTCGATAGTGATATCCAGAAGCTGACTGTTTTGCAGAAGAAGAATGGGTTGCTGCGCTTTAACAGACTGGTGGTTTTCAACTTCAGTACGGGCAATACGGCCATCAAAAGGGGCTGTTAGTATGGTGTAGCTGAGTTGATCTTCTGCCAGCTTCAATAAGGCTTTTGCGGATTTAAGATCGGCCTCTGCTTTGTCCAGTTCAGAAGCGGATACAACCTGTTTCTCCTTCAGCTCCTTCATACGCTTGTATTGAACCTGAGCAAGGTCATAGTCGGCCTGACGCAGGTCCAGCTGGTTTTTGATGTCTCTGTCATCAAGGCGACCCAGCAAATCACCTTTCTTTACTTCCTGTGCGTTTTTGACTGGGAATTCAATCAGCTTACCAGCAATCCGAAAGGATATTTGTGACTCTTCTGAAGAAGCAACCCGGGCAGGAAAGGAATGAATATCGCCGTTTGTGCGGTCACTTACGGTAAACAGTTTGACGGGACGAACAGCCTCTGTCGGCGGTGCTTCCTGTTTGGAACAGCCTGTAAGCGTTAAGGCAAAAAGGCTGGCCATGGTCAGAGTTCTGCCGCCTTTCCCAAAAAGGTAGTGCCTGATTGGGTGGGAGTATTTGTAGGACTGGCTGTGCTGCAAGCATGTTGTCATTGTCGTAAGCCATTAGATAAAAATTGAATGTCATCAATCGTGTGCTCAAGAAATGTCTGCAACTTTGGAATAGGAACACAAAGTCTGCAGGCATTTCTTGAGCGCAAGGCGATAGCCGTATGTATAGATTTTTTTCTCAAATTCAGCTGTGTGTAAGGTATCAGCAGCGCAAAAGAGTAACACAGACAGTTAGAATACAGTGTGCAGCTCATATATTTACATATTAAGAGCGCCTCCTGATATAAGAAGGCGTCTGGTTGTTGCCTCTGGTCGTGTATACTGCGCGAGGTTTTATAACGCCATTTCATAAGTTAGCAGAGTATTTCATGGCCAGTGCCTTTGCCCTCCGTTTTCAGCTTGTTGTCGATCAGCTTGCCCAGGGAAATAAAAAACAGTTCGCCGAACAGACAGGTAAATCTGCTTCCCATATTTATAAGATCTGCCGCGGGGCGAGCCGACCTTCCATGGCTTACATGCAGTCTCTGTATGAAGAGTTTAAGGTCGACATTACCTGGTTATTAACGGGAGAGCAGAGCGATGGCAGCCAGCCTGCTGGTGTAGCACCTTCCAAAGATCTGGTATTCGCCCCGATGTTTGATGTGCAGGCCAGTGCCGGTATGGGTGCTGAAGTGCTGGCGGAAGATATCAGTGATTACTTTGCTTTCACCAAGAACTTTCTATCCAGCCAGCTGGGTGTTTCTGGCGACAGCCTCGCCTTCGTCAGCATCCGTGGTGAAAGCATGGAGCCTACGTTGCATGATGGCGACCGTGTGCTGGTGGATATCTCCCGCAAGGATGTTCAGTCTGAAGGATTATTCCTGTTACATACGGAAGATGGTTTGATGGCCAAGCGCCTGAAGCCTGCCCGGGACAAAGCCTTGAAGGTTATTAGTGATAATCCGGAATATCCAAGCTGGGATGTTCCCGCCAGTAAGCGGGAACAGAACCCGGTGATGGGCAAGGTTGTCTGGTGTGCCCGGACGGTTTAGAGAAAGCTGTTTAATTGCTCCTAGATAAAGATACTCCCATGAATATGGTCTTCATCAAGACCAGCAATACTGGGAGTATGAAATGATGCTAAAGGTGTGTCTGTATCTGATAGGTACGAGGGCGGTAAAACAATCAGCGTATTATTATCCACCATATATTTTAGCGCTTCCGGTAAATCACCGGCATGGCCATCAGCAATGGATGTAGGCGTTACATTCAGATCAATGGTCTGTTCCAGGGTGCCGCCTGTGCCGTATACCTCCAGACGTGCATTTTTATTATCCGGTTGTTCCAGCAATTTAACCCGGGTCGCCAGCAAATTATAATCATTATTCCAGGCGCTACTCAGTGCCAGTATGCCGGACAGATCAATAGCATCAACACCCGGTTCAAAATCTTTAAGAATATCCTTTCCTGAATCCCCACTGTTCCACACAAATACATCTTTTACACCGTCACCATGACCTTGCCATTCACCGCCCCAGAGTATGTCGTCTCCTGGTCCACCGATAATTCGGTTTTCACCCGAGCCGCCAGCTATCTGATTATTACCCTGATTTCCTTCTACTGTTATGTTGTCGTCTGCTCCCAGCACAAGATAAGCTTCTGCTCCAGATGGTGCTTTAACAGCGTCTCCTGTCCCAAACACTTTAAGTTTGACGGTCACAGGATCACTATCAGTTATTTCTGTGGCACTTACCTGAGAGATCGCATTTAAGGTGAGCTCAAAATCTCCCTCAGGCATACCTTTAAGGTACACGACTTGTGTTAATTCATGAGCCGCAACATCCCAGTTATTCCCGCTGAACCGGCCAATTTCCGTGGCTTTATCCTGTGCGAGCAGTGTTACACCTGACGGGATGTTCTGAATACGGATATAGAACTCGGTTCCCACCGGGCTTTGAGGAACAATGGCAACCGGATTTACCAGACTGGTGGAGAGCATCATCGGTGCCAGAGCGCCTTCAGCCAGGGCGATTCTATTATAGCGAGAACTTAATTCAGGTTTATCTGGCTGTGGTGTAATTGCCAGCCGGGTTGAAAACCTGACTTCTGGTCCCAGGCCCTCGGTAAAACCTTCGGTTTTATCCACAGATCGCACACTGATCTGTGCTGTGCACTGTCCAAAACCATCACCGGGAAGAATCTCCAGCTCTGGCAGCTTGTCTGACTGGCTCTCCAGGGTTGCAGAAGCTATATCGCCAGAGAGTGTTAAGGGTAATTCTGTGCCACCTTTTTCACGAATAGCGGGCACTTGCGGTGTAATGCCCGATGATGTTGTATTAAAAGATACAATCTCTGGCCAGATATGACAGTCGCCTTTGTTCGGTATTGAGACTGAGGCCCTCAGCGTTTCTTTGTGATCATCAGCGTCAGTATATGTATCTGTTGTCTGGGCATTCACAGGCAGTGAGAGAACACCGTTTTCCTTACCTTCAGCAGAGGCAACCTGCACAAGATTGACCGTATCGCCTACTGGTTTTACGCGCACGGTAATGTCTGATTTATCCACACATGGGCTTATTCTTTCTGGATCCTGTGTGAAACTGTTGAGGGTTAGCGTAATTGTGCCGCTGAAATCTGACTGAGGTTTGAGGTACAGGGTTTCCAGACTGCCATTACTGATAAGTCGGGATGGTATCTGCCATATGCCTCCGCCATTAAACGGTAGTAAGTTGCCACCTTTACTTTCAAGCAGTACTGCACCGTCCGGCACACCGGACAGAGTCACTGAAAGACTTTCTTTCACATCGCGCAGATTCACATGCAAGCCGTTCAGAGCAATCTCCGAGTCTTCCATTCCTTCAGCTCCCGGTGTCACCAGCACTGCGCAATTATTGATGGGCTTGATATCTACGGTTACAGAACTGTTGAATATGCTGGTTTTTGGAGAGCAGGATCTGTCTGAAATCCCCGGTGCGCTATCAACAACGGTACTATCGAGGGTGATAGCCTGTTGCCCTGTCACGCCTTTTTGGGGGATAAATTCAATCTGGCTTAACCGGGCATTGAAGGCTGTGTCTACCTCTTTATCTTTACGGTTAAGTTCGTAGACACCGCCGCCTTGGTCATGCAGTTCTACCCCACTCGGCGCTGTGAGTTTTATGGTGTCGGGTGTACGAAAAACGAGTTTCTGAATGTGTTCTGAACCATCAGTATCCGAGGGTGCGACCTGGAGTTTCAGTGGATAGCTGGCACCAGGTGATTTTTCACTCCACTCATCTCCTTCTCCTGTACATGTCACCGTCGGTGTATCGGGTACCGGACATATTTTTAACTGCAGTATTTCATCCCTTGCGCAGCTATTTCCATCAGTTTTCACAGCCTTGATATGAACAGGAATATCCAGTTGTCCAGAATAGTGTTCACGGGTATTAACCATTAAAGACGGTAAGTCATGCTCCTTGATTATCCAGGCAATCAGCGTTCCGTTTGGATTCCAGAGTTTTTCCCATATGCCGTCAATCTTTGCTATATCCGGATTCTCAGCCGCGTTTATCCGTACTGTGACACTATCGGTGGTATCACCTGTGAACTCATTACGCACACCTCCCTGAGATTCATCCTTTTTCAGCGCCAAGGGCTGGTCTTCCTGGCCCTCTAATGGTGGATGAGGCTGTGCATCACCAATACTGCAGGGTTTTGAAGGTTGTTTGGTATTGGTCGCTTGAATATGAATCTCATCACGACGTTCTTCCCTGTCACCCATGTCCGATACCATCGCGCCAATACGAAGAAGGTACTCTCCATCTTTGAAAATATTTAGTGTGATACCTTTCAGGTCGTTCTGCTTGACCAGCCAGTTGTTCTTGTCAGGAAACATCTGCCCACTGGCTCCGGTCAGAGACCATTCAGCCTGTGTTGGTTTGTTGGTGCCTGCATCAAGAAGTGTCAGCTTCCAGGGGTAGGTATTGTCCAGATGTTCGCTTTTATCTTTATCGGTAGAGTGCAGAGTAATGGTTTCCAGCCCCAGGTCATAATGTCCGCCCTGTACTGTAATATTATTTGGCTTAACAACCAGTCTGGTATCTTCCAGGGGGTTATTTCCTCCGCCGCTGGGCTCAGGGCCATCCACTTCACCTTTCCAGCTGATATCCAGCGTGACGCGGATATTTTTTTCTGCGCTGAGACCGTTCTGTTGATCCCGGATTAATGTGTGTACGACTGACGTGCTGTGTTGCATATCCTTTGTCGGATAACTGTTGTTAATGACATCTCCGGTCACAGGCACAATGACCAGCTTACCGTTACTGATCGCCTGTTTTACGGTTGTGCCTGCCGGTAACTGACCAGATAGAGGGCTGGAAGCATTAATTGGTTTTCCATCGTAATAGAGCGCAAAGTCTTCCAGTTCCGTAACACGACTTATATCCTCAATATGTTCACTTTTGTCACTGTCTCCCAGCACCAGTTTTCCACCCATAATAATGGGAGCACCACCAGACACATACTGATGGGATCTATTCACATCCACTTCTTTTCCCATCAATTTCAGTGTCTGATCTGATGTATCAACCACCGGTTCAAATGTGCTTTTCAGGGTATATTCGAACACACCTGATGCGCCGTCCTGCTCAACCACAGAGACCGACATCTTCCCGGTTGCGACTCCTGCCCAGTCTGGTTTCGGCTGGAAGCTATAACGCCCCACTTTGAGATCATCTAACCCGACCTGATACACAATTTCCTTCTGTCCGCCCAAAAGGTGAATCGTGGCAATTGGTGGTTTATTACCGTTTTTATCCGTTATGAAAAATCCATTGGCCAGTGAAGACAGAGGTATATTCACCAGCGCCCCCAGAGATTCGGAGGAATCAATATCTGCCGGGGCAATACTCATATCCAGTACGAGAGGTGTATCCTCCTGTGATGTTCCGATAAATGTCTTTGTGGCCAGATCAGGCTTCCAGTTTTGGCTGGGTATCATAATCGGCTCATCAACCACCCCTTTCAGTTTGATTTGAATATATCCTGGCTCAGACCGGGTTTGCTCACTGCCTGGACAAGGGGCAACTCCATCAATCGCCTTTTCAGTACTGACTGCTTCAAGCTTCAGTTTTACATCGGGGAAATTCGCTGAGCTGCGATCTTGCCCGGGTTTATAACGCAGATTATTCAGTTCATCGCTGCTGACTTTGTAATGAATGCCTTCGGGAGTAATATCTACACAGTTCCCTGGCTCAGCCAGACAGAAGCTCCCGGCAGGGCCTGTATCGGGTTCGACGGAGAGCCAGACGGAGAGCTCTTCTGATGTATCCAGATCCTTCAGGCTGGCTTTGAAGTTCGCATTGACAGGTACCAAAGTGTCTTCCCTGCCAGTAATGTTTACCGTATGAGGGTCGGCCCCTGCTGGAAAGACCTCCAGTTCTGGTTCGTCGGCAATGCCGCAAATAGTAAGCCCAATGTCGTGGGGGACTTCAGCCGTTTTCTTTTCTATGGAAGGCCCGGACTCTGTCGCAATCGCCGTTAAAGTAAACGACTGTTTTCCACTGATGTTCTCATCCGGAATAAACCGTACGTCCTGTATTCTTTCCGCGACGATACTGTCCCTGACCTTCAAGTCTTTTATTCCGAGTTTGAGTGTGCCTTTATCGGGCAGGCTATCAATCCTGTAACTCAGAGTTTCGGATTTATCCTTGTCGGACAAGGTGGCTTTTAATCCGGCAAGGGTAATGGTTTCATCCTCTTTCAGGTGAAAACTGTCCTTGCCTGTCCCTGTCTCCCAAACAGGATCATCGGCATACGCTTTTACCTGAATTTTCAGCTTGCCTGAGAGCTGCTCTGTCGCGGCCTGGCTTGTTACCTCTGCGTTCAGTTTCAGAGAGATACCATGCCCTTTCAGTGTGGCGTCCGATGCATTCAAAGGAGGGGTGTATGTAAGGCCGGTAAACCTGGCAATGCGTTTACCTGCGACCATTTCATACTGAATAGCTGAGTCGGGAACGACGATATTGCCATCTGCTCCAGGCACCAGTGTTTTTCCTCCAGCTTTGAGCGTACCACTCTGAAGGTCAGCAACCGGAATCTTTAAAGAGGAAATTCGCTCCTGCTGATCGTAGTCCCCCAGGTTAATTTCAAATTTTACACTGGCCGGTGGCGATCTATCCTGAAGATCCTCAACAACTGTCGTATTTTCAATGTTCTGGAATTTGGCCGGAGCATCTTTGATTTTGATGTTCAGTGTGCTGTGGGCTTCATCTCCATCGCCATCAACCAGCGTGACATGAAACACTTCCTGTTGAATATCGCTTGTTCCATGGATGACATCTTTTGCCTCAAACTTCCACTGAGTATTCTTCTTTACTGTAAGAGTACCGCTGGGAATATTTAGAACAATATTTTTACCAGTTCGGGGAACAGTTTGACCGTGGTATTCAATGTTTTTTAAAGAATAATAGTCCCGGTCTGCACCTGGACTGTCATTGCGCCAGAGTGCTCTCTTGGGCGAAAAACCAATCGTTGTATCTTCAGTAAGAGTAAATGTGTCGTCCCGGGCAACTGGGATTGTATCTACGACGTGCAAAATGACATCTGCCGAGTTGCCTTTATCACCATCAAAATCGACCACTGAAAAAGGGATCGGCATATCAATAATATCCTCGCCCCGTTTAGGATGATCCAGGTTATCCATCAGCGTCAGGATGTACTTTCCGTCAGGTTGCACATCGACCCCAAGAACGGGTTTTGTTGTGTTGGTTTGCGTACGGCTAATGACGTAATGCCCAGGTGCAGTCTGCTCCACTTTATTCACAGGCCAGTGATCTGAGCTGATACCTTGAAGATTCTGCTTCAGCTTCAGTTGATCAACGATAATTTCGGTTGGATCAGACCCTTTCAGAAGGGTGATATTGCCAGTAGCAACGGCTACTACTCCCCCATGGCCGTCAACCTCTGTCAGGGTCTGCTGCGCATTGGCACCAGAAACACTGATTGATGGTAATTGTCCATCAGCAATATTGAGATTGGCAGAACTTTCTCCTGTTGTTCCATCTGTATCTGTTGCTCTCATGCTCAGCTTTATATTGAGATTATTTTTCTCTGACCCTCCTGCACTTTTATGATCCAGAAAGCTGTTGTCAGTCACAGTAAAAGGGAATGTCTGCGTGTGTGTAGGAGGAATGTTCACCTCTCCACTTTTACCCAGAGCAGGAAGAGTGAATACGAGGTCACCTTTAGCACCCTTGTTATCAACGGCGTATGCCTCAATAGATGTATCTGACTGGGTGAAGTAGCGAATTTTTTGCCCATGGTGCAGAAGTCTTTCACCACTTTCCTCCAGTGCAAACCCCTGACCGTCTGTCTCAGGAACCAGAAAAATCGCCCGTACAACGGGGTCAGAACCCGCTTTGATTGAGACTGTATTATTGATGGCAGAACTCAGCCCCATAACCGGTTCGGTTACATCCATTGCTGTATTTTGGATAGTGACGTCGATTGTGGAACTTGTCTCCTGAACATCCAGTAGCAGAGTATGGGTAACCACATCCTGATCAAAATCTGATACCTGTAATCTAATGTTCAGTGGCCATGAACCCTTGTTCTGATCAATGGGCATAAAAAGCTCAGCGCGCCATTGCTGCATGTTCTGTTGTTCAGGGTGAACAATGCTGTCAACAGAGACTTGCAGTACGACATCATTCTGGCTTTTAAGCTGAATCAGCTTGTCCGTTATTTGCACACTCAGCGGCTTACCTTCTGAGAAAAGCCCTTTAAGCCCTGGTTGATCAGCAGCAAATTTAAGAGAGCCTTTCAGCAGCGGGTCAGAGCCTGGCACGGCTTTAACACTGCCATCCCCAGCAACAGGTGACGGCGGCTTAAGTTCCGTTTCATCGAGAATAATCGATGTTGGCTCTTTCAAAGCGGGGAGCAATCCATCAAGGACCTCCACACTGATCTGTAACGGTTTTTTCAGCAAGTCACCGTCTATATCTGATACCTGTGCGTGCAGGCTTTCAATTTCAATTCTACTGCCGCCGACAGTGACAATGCCTGACCCTGTACCGGGTATATGGTCTAACGGGCGGAATAACGTCACCTTTGCAGTCACATCAAGTCCGGTTCCATCTTTGATTCCTTTGGCCATGGCAGCAGAAAGTTCTACCCGCAGAACCTCTGTTCCGCCAGCAGAACCAATCAGCAGATGTTTTGCGTTGGAGGGAATCTCAAACGTTAATGGGTTCCCTGCCGATGCAAGTTTTCCCGCAAGTGCTGCAATATTATCCGGCGTAAAATGCAATGTGCTGGCGTTCAGAGGGTCTGAGCCGCCAGCGACTAGAAACGTTGATGCACTACTGACTGGGTAGGCCTCTGGACTCTTGGTTTTCGTAGGAGAGTTGCTTTTGGAGAGAGTGCCTTCAGTCAGTACGACAGTGGTACTCTCTCCGCCCTCAGGTGCAGGTCCGTCCTCTATGTTCAGTATCAACTCAGCGCTGGCTTTATCACCATCACCATCGGTCATGGTGTATTCCACACATCCCTTAATTCCTTTTGGGTTCACCAGTCCACCGCTAGCCTGAAACTCCCACTGGCCATCCTGTTTAAAATCCAGTACACCAAAAGGGAAGGTTATTTTGCAAGGCGGTATACAGGAGGCCGGTTGTCCCTTCCCGGTTAAATCTTTCACAAGAGTGTATGTTCCACCGTCCAGGTTGAAAATGTCAGGATCGGGGTGTGCAGAAACCTTCTTGGTAAGTGATCCGCTAATCGTTTTTCCTTCCGTGACAGACCCGGCGTATCCTCTGGCGACTGGTTCCTCATTGTCTATGACATATTCGATAGAGCCTTTTGCTTTTGTGCCGTCCTGATCAATCGCCTGCACGGCCAGCGGAATATCGAGAAGTTTCACTGTCGTATCTGGCAACTGAATATGATCGAAAGGCCTGGATAAAAGAGAGTCAGCTGTTATCTTCAGCGAGCCATCACTTTTTGTCGTGATATTCGCAGTGACTTCAGCCACTTTGTGGCCCTTGGTTGTTTGAAATATGACAGTCTTCAAATCACTGCCTGGCAACGTGAAATCCAGCTTTTCCCCTTTACTCGTTAAAGCATATGTCTGGCTGAGTTTGATGAGATTTTCATGAATAGCTGGAAGATCAAAACCGCTTTGTTCCGGAACAATCGGGTCAGAGCCTGTCTTGCATATTAATGCACTGTCAGTCGTATAACCCTTGGTAGGAAGAGTCTCACCAAAATCCCTGAGTATTGTTTTACCACATTCAGGTGGTGCGCCGTCGGTAATGCGAAGAGTGAGAAAAAAGTCTGAAGGGTCCTGATCATAATCCATCAGCTGGACAGGTATTTTGTCTTCCAGAGGGTCAGGGTTATTTAGTTGCTCATCTGCCTGATACCCCCAGGCGCCTTCCTCCTGCATATAGAGCGTGCCCCACTGGGACTTTATCTTGTAATAATCTTTCCAGTCTCCCGCTGTCTCCAGCTGGTAGGTCGTGAGGGCTTTACCGCCTACAAGAAAGACACGAGCGCCATCTACACCGGCCTCTTCTGTTGTAAAAAGCGGTGACGCACTTTTAATCTTCTGCCCTTCCACAATAGTAAAGGGACCTTTATTTGGCACCTGGGGAAAATCGTCCTGAACCGACACTTTGAGTTCGGCTCTTGAGACATCGCCACTGGGGTTTTCTTTTCTATAGATAAGGGAAAATTCTTTCGGTTCCTTTTGGTATCCGTCCGGATGCCGCAGTGCCTGGCTCTGTGTAAAACGTATCACACCGTTGGAATTGTCCGGTAGAGTCATACGGAAAGCAGGCTTGCCACCGTTGAATTCTCCAAGCAGTTTTTTGCCCTCAATTCGCCACGTCACATCATATTCATGGCCGTTATCCAAAACCTTGAGGGAAGGAGCGTTTAACAGGTCGTCCTGACTGAAAAGCAACGTGCTTGTATCTCGCGCAAGGGCCGGGGTTTGTGTGGAAAAGCCTATCTCAGCGGCTTCATTGAGGTGAACAGGTACAGGATTGCCCAAAAGAGGCAGGCGGTCAGTGGCTCGATTCCCGGCCAGGTCTTCAACTTCAGCTGAAATATCCAGCGGTCTGGTGAAGGTACTGACATCCACAGGGCCTGCATCCCATAAACTCCCTCCTGTCACAGCAGTTGCTGTGATGGTTTTTCCATCAAAACCAGAGACAGTAATCGTGACCGTACGGCCATCATCAACATCCTTCACTGTGCCTTCCAGAGGCAGGGAGGACCAATCAGTAGGGCCGGCAGAATCAAGATCTTTGATATCCAGAAAGGCTTTTGTATCAATGGTGATATCTAGTGTTGCTTCTGCGGTATTGCCGGCTTTGTCTGTTGCAACAGCTTTCAGATGGTGTACACCATCTGGCAATACCTGTTCAAACCGATAGCGCCAAAGTCCGTTAGCTTCGACACTGGTTGATCCTGCCAGATCAGTACCATCGAACAGACGAATGACCGAGCCAGGCTCGCCTTTGCCATCAATCAGGGGTTTGTTGATATTTGTAATATCATCATCAGGATGCACCCCGGAATCGCTACTCGGGTCAAGCCACATATCCACAATGGTGATGGTATCAAGCAAAAAGGCTTTGACGTCATCAGCCTGATTACCAAACAGGTCTTCAGTATGGGCACGAACACTAATAGTGCCGTCATCCAGACCCCGGGAAACATGGCGGGAAGAGACAGAACCAAAATCCACTGTCCAGCGACGCTGACTGTCGACAATCGTGCCACTCAGCAGCGCATTGTTGTCGGTATCCAGAAGTTGCACCTGAACAGGCTGCCCTGGCTCAACATTCTTGACAGTGCCGCTAATGACGAGTTGCAGGGATTCTTTATCGTTAACAATATTATCTGTGGTGATTGGAAGATGAATGCTGATTGAAGCAGTTGTATCAACGAAGTGTCCGACGGGTTCAGGTTCAAAAAATCGGTTGCGCTCTTCTTCCCGAAACAGAGAGAAGCCAGCAACAGGTGCCATAAATGTAAGAACCATTTCAACAATTTCAGGCGGTTCTATTGACTCACTGTGATGTGAAACAACTTGCGACGTGGGTTCTGAATCCTGATTGGCCTGTTGATCTTCTGCATTTTTGCTTTTATCTGTTGATTCATTCTTTTCTTTGCTTGTGCGTTCTTCCTGGGTTCCCTGTAACACCTTCAAAGCATCAGCCACACTTAGCAAAGTATCGGCATCACCGAGTTCAACCTGCCCCCCGTCTTCTACAAGTAATAGTGTCCCCGGACTCAGCCTGTCACCGGTGTGGAGTGGGTGACGTTCCCCCTGATTGTCAATCTGCCAGACGATTCCCTCAGTTCGGGAAACGGTGGCTCCACTTTCAGGAACCGTGATTAGCTTCACGGGTCAGATCTCCAGTTTTTCCATGACGTCAACTGCAGACCAGCGCCTGATGAATTCCGGATCATCGGAGAGAATGAGGATTTCAACACGGCGGTTGGCTGCTTCCGCTTTTCGGGAGCGCCCGGGCACCAGTGGGTGAGTAGCGCCGCAGGCTCTGATCTCACTATCAGAAGGTTTACCCCCCAGCTTTTGTGTTAACGCCTTTGCGACATGGTCAGCCCTCAGGCCAGACAGGGTATAGTTCCAATTCGATGGACCACTGCAGCTGGCGTAACCAGAGATTTTCAATTGGCTTTCCGGTTTCGCCCGTAATCTAGAGGCTACTTTTCTAAGAACCGTACGGGCATCGTTGTCTACCGTGCTGTCATTATTATTGAATAGCACCATATATTTCGATTCTTTTAAGTGATGTTCCTCCAGTGGGCACCCATCGTTGTTAACCACCTGAAACTCTGGTGTATGAGGGCAGAAATCCCGTCCATTTATCACACCATCCTTATCGCTGTCTTCCTGATCAATTTCCTGAAATGTGTAAGCATTCACCTGTGGGAGAGAAGAGCACCCAGCCATCAAGCCAGCCATAAAGCCAGCCATAAAGAATGGAGTGATGAGAAAGAATAGTGTGGAGTAAAGTGAAATCGCCTTACATTTTTTCATTGGCTATCTCCCCGGACTGCCACTCTTCAGGCAGAGTAATCCGAAGTGCGTTCAAAAGTTGGCCGGTGATATGGAGCAACCGGAAGTCAGCCTCTGCTTTTTGTGCTTCGAGACGCTGCCAGGTTCGACTGGCTTCAAAGAGTTCGTTTTCTGCATTGAGGACATCCAGCAATGTTCTGTCTCCCAATACAAACTGCTTGCGGTAGCTATCCACTGTCTTGCGACTTGCCAGTACATAGTCTTTGATTTTTACCAGTTGCTCCGACAACGCCTTACGAGCTTCCCAGCTGAAGTTGACTTCCTCATCGACCTGCAGAATGGCATTGTTCTGGACATCAGATGCTTGATTCCAGCGACTCTGTGCAGCTCCGATGCGAGCCCTGTCATCGCCCCCTGCGAACAAGTTATAACGCACTTTCAGCATCACCCGATGATCATTGTTATAACCTTTGATGCCATTCAGGTCATCGCGCCAGCCAGCCTGTGCCTCCAGAAACACCTCAGGGTAATAGCGCCCCTTGAGTGACGTGTACTGATGATGGGCAGCTTCAACATCCTGAGTGGCAGATAGCAGCAGCGGATAGTTCTTTGCGGCCTGATCCTGGGCAGAGCGAAGAGAGAGTGGCATAAGGTTGTCGTCGGGCACAGGCAGGACAAGATCGACTGGACTGTCTCTGACCCATCGGCGAAACGCCACTATGGAGTCATGATAATTATTTTCTGCAGAGGTGACATTTGCACTGGCCCTGGCCAGGCGTCCATCTATCTGTGACAGGTCTGCCCGTGCCTGCAAGCCAGAGTCAGCTCTTTTTTTAACGTTGGCACTTATTTTTTCGTGAGTCTCGAGATTCAGGCGGGAAAGCATAAGATCTCTCTGGGCGTAAATACAGCGCAGATAGACTCGTGTCACTTCCATGGAAATATGGTTAGCCTCATGGAGCAGCTGAAAGCGGCTGGACTCCCATTCTGAGAGGGCTCGTCGATGGTTGCCTGGCGTTGTATGGCCATCAAATACACGTTGCTGCAGAGTGACTGCTACTTCCTGCCGGGTCAGCCTCTTATCGGATTTAGGCCCGCCTGCACGGGTGACCGGACTGTCTGTATATTCCGGTCCAATGCCTGCGGTCAGATCAACCGATGGAAAATATGCTGAGCGGGCACTCTTCACCTGTTGGCGTTTTTCTTCTACATAGTTGAGAGACTTGTTCAACGCAGGATTATTCATAAGGGCATGAGAGGCAGCCTGTTCCAGGCTCTGCGCGTACAAAGGAGATGAACGACACAGTGATGACAGGAGTATATACAGGACAGTAAGCGTATACGTCTTCATTTGACCCGTTACCATCCTTCAAGAATGAATTCATGTAGCAACTGAAGCAAATAAGGGATTATAGGTCAGAGCTTAAAAATACAATCTGCCTCATAAAAAAAGTCCCACATGAGCAGACATCTCGGTGTCATCAAAAAAGAGCAGCCTCTTTGTGACTGGCATCGCTCAGATAAGCCACTATTGTTGATGAACTCATAAAACAGACAGGCGTTAATGATCAGTGACATCCAGTCAACATATCTCTATAACCAGTCTGATACATTGCCTGCGCTGGATAGCTGATTACTATCAACATTCATTTGACAGTAATCAAGTATTGGCTGGCTTGCCTGTTATTGAAGACCAGATGGATATCAATGCGTTGCCCCGTCTTCTGGAAAAAGCCGGTTTCAAAAGCTATTTTCTCTCTTCGTTACCGGAAAAACTTGAGAGTGATTACCTTCCCTGCATGATACTGCTCGACTCTCAGGAGGTTGCACTGCTGACTGAAAAGCAGGAGGCTGGCTGGCATGTGTTGCGTCCTTCACGGTCTCCTGAGACGGTCGTCGTGTCTGAAGAACAGCTGAGTATCAAACAATGCCTGTTGATTAAACCAGCCCCGTCAGCAAAAAATGCCGGCACAGAGTCCCCAACAGACAGTCGTCGCTGGCTGATATCCATTCTCTCTACTGGGAAAACCCTCTACAGGGATGCCCTTCTTGCTTCTGTCATGGTTAACGTTATGGCTTTGACCATCCCACTGTTTGTCCGTCTGGTCTATGATCGTGTATTGCCCGGGCTGGCTTTCACCACACTGAATACTCTCGTCAGTCTGGCTATTGTTCTGGTGATTTTTGAATGCTTTATTCGCCAACTCCGCACCCGGTTTATTGATCTGGCAGCAAAGAAGGTTGATATTCAGATGTCATCTGATCTTTGCCGGCGCATGCTGCAGATGAACCTCTCGGCACATCAGGGGGCTACCGGAGCTTTTGCACGACAGATGCAGGACTTTGAAGCCATTCGTGAGTTTATTGCTTCCGCTACTCTCGCAGCTCTGGTCGATATTCCTTTTGCGTTTCTGTTTCTTGTCGTAATCGCTCTGATGGCCGGAGGCATGGTCTGGATAACAGTCATACCACTGATCATTCTGGCTATTGCAGGGCTGCTTGTGCAATGGCCGTTACGCCATTGCATCGAAGAGGGTGAGAAGCTTTCAACCAGGCGACATGGTGATCTGATAGAAACACTTATGGGGCTGGAAAGCCTGAAACTATCTTCTGCAGAAGGGCGTTTTCAACAGCGCTGGGAGCAATCGGTTGCCCATTCAACAACATGGACGTTACGCACACGTACATTGACCTCCGGAATAGCCACCCTGGCAACAGGAGTACAGCAACTAACGACCGTTGCTATTCTGTTCGCCGGAGTCCATACCATTTCCTCAGGTTCACTGAACCCCGGAGGTTTGATTGCAGTTATGATGCTCAGTGGCAGAGCCATAGCCCCTTTTGTTCAGACAGCATTGCTTTCACTCAAGTGGCACCATGCCCGCAGTAGCTGGACATTCGTAAGCCATTTGCTGAAAAAGGCTTCTGCGGAATTTCATAACGATTTGCCAGAGCCTGACAGAGGCACCGGTCATCTACTCATTGTAAGGCAAGTGTCTTTTACCTACCCCAATACACTTGTGCCCATACTGCGTAGTGTCGACTTTGCTCTTAGTGCTGGGGAGAAGGTGTCTCTGGTTGGACGGGCAGGCTCAGGGAAAACAACACTGGCGAGGTTGCTTTCTGGACTATACCCCACGACGCAGGGACAGATTTTGCTGGACGACACACCAGTGTCGGAAATGGCCCCCAACGCTCTGACCAGGGTTATCGGCAGCCTGCCACAGTCTCCCTGGCTATTTACAGGCTCCATCAGGGACAACATTTTAATGGGAAGAATGTGTACGGATGAACGCACAGGAGAGAGCGCTGAATGCGCTTTGCTAAAAGCTGCCGAAGCGGCAGGAGTTACACTGTTTACCGGTACATCATCCGGGTCCTTTTCTAGACAGGTAGGTGAATGTGGAAAATTGCTGTCTGCCGGACAGCGCAGAGCCGTTGCCCTGGCAAGAACGCTGATCTCCAGACCGGATATTCTGATTCTTGATGAACCCACAGCACAGATGGATCATCAAATGGAAAAACAGGTGGAACAGATGCTGAAGAATCTACCTCAGACAACAACGTTAATTCTAATAAGCCACAATCCGCGCCTGATTAACTGTACCGACAGGGTCATTGTACTGGAATCTGGTAAACGTATTGCCGATGGAAAAGCAGATATGATGACCAAGGCTACGGAAACCACAATATAGTGTTGGCACTAAGCAAAATCGTGTTGGCACTAAGCAAAATCGTGTCGGCACTAGAACAATCGTGTCGGCGCTCAGAAAAATCGTGCCAGCACTCAGCAAAACCAGCACGTTATAAAGGTTACCGTGAAAACATCGCCCCAGAGAAAGGAACATCAGGCCATCAGGCAGTGGCTTGTTGACGTTGTCGATACCCCGACTCTCGCCCGTAAGCTCGACGTCCCGGTACATAGCCGAATGATCTTTTACAGCGTGGCTGTTTTATTGCTGATTGTTGTAATGTGGGCCAGCTTCTTTACGTTGAGCGATAGCGTATCCAGTGAAGGGAAAATTGTGGCTGTCGGTCGAAACCATGTTATTCAGAGTCTGGATGGCGGGATTTTAAAAGCTCTGTTAGTTGAAGAAGGTGAGCATATACAACCTGGCCAGCCCCTGCTTTACATCGACGACACTCGTCACCTTTCAATACTGAAAGCACATGACGCCGAGCAGAATAACCTTCCCGCAGAGATTGTTCGTCTGAACACAGAAATTGCTTGTGTCGTTATTCCACAGAACACTGAACAGGACATTGTTCTCCTGGAGAACGATCTTGATTTCTCCTCCGCTTCTTCTGAAATAGCACAGGATATTTGGCAGCATCAAAAGGGGTTGATGAATAGCCATTTGGATATACTTAACAATCAGTTGGAAATTGCAAAACAACAGCAGAAGCAAAAACAACAGGAACTGCTTGAAGGTCGGCACCATAAAGCCGTTATCCATGAAAGTCTTATTCTTCTTAAAGAAGAACTCTCTTTAAAAAAACCGCTGGAAAGCGAAGGGCTTGTATCCCGCATAGATATACTATCACTGGAGAGGCGTTTGAATGAGCTGGCTGGCGAACTGGCTGTTGCCGAAGAAAGCATACCTCGCCTCTTGGCATCTCACGCCGAAGCTTCAGCCCGTATTCGGGATATTGCTCTGCGTTTCCAACAGGATACGCGACATGCACTGGTTGAGGCGAGAGACAAGCTACGCCGTATGGAGGAAGGACGGAGTGGCCTTGCCGACCGAGTTATTCGCACCACACTGACAGCACCTGCGGCCGGGCAGGTGAAAACTATTCACTTTAGAACGCCCGGAATTGTGCTGCCAGCAGGTGCAGATCTCATAGAGATAGTTCCGGCAGAAGATAAGTTAATTGTGGAAACCCGGATAGCTCCTCAAGATATAGCAGGCTTGGCCCCGGGCCAGACAGCTCGTGTTCATCTATCAGCATGGAGAAATATTCTAGGTGCCGGCCTTGAAGGGGTCGTAGAGGATATCAGCGCTGATACCGTTGATGACAAACAGCAGCCTTATTACCGTGCTCGGATAGCTCTTGTGCCAGGTTACAGTGAAACAGTACCTATTCCAGGAATGCTGGCGACAGTCGCTATTAATAAGAGGGAGATAACGGTGATGCAGTATTTGTTATCCTCCATGCATCTTTAGTTAAATTTTCTTTTATGCTCATCAGGGATGTTTAAAAGACCATCAGCCCGGTCAAAGGTTAGCCGAGAGTTGGAAGGGCAATGCCATGACAGTCACCAGCGACTAAGCGGAATATTTAAGCTGGGAAGTTCCCGCTGGTAAGCGGGAACAGAACCCGGTGATGGGTAAGGTTGTCTGGTGTGCCCGAGCTGTATAGAGAAGACTAACTCTTACTTTTTGTTAGCTAAATACTGCACTTTGGTAATGCCATACAAAACCTTGTCAGCAAAACCATCGTTCATTTGTAACTATTCTACAAACCGCTACAAAACATCTTAAAACCGTCTGTTTTTAGTGTGTGAAATTTCTTTGCGACCAGGTGGTTTATTTCAGTATTGCTGACTCTCGCGCGGCTGTCGTACCCGAATCCGTCATAGGTGATAGGGCAGGTACGCTGGTATGCGATCGGTACTCGGCCTACAAGAAGCTCGCCAGTGATGCGGTTTCTATTGTTTTAGCTTTCTCGTAAGACGGGATTTTATTGATGCTCAGCGTGGCGACCCTGAACTGGAAAAGCGGAGTGCCACCTGGGTGAGCAGGATTGGTCACTTAAACCACCTGAACGACCAGCGCCTTAAAGTTCTGGACGACCCTGAGCAGTTTTCAGCTCGACAACTGAAACTTGAGCGTCAGGTAGAGCAGATGGCAACCCAGAGGGGTCAGGAACTCAAACGCCCCAAACTGCCAGTCAGAGCAAAAAAGGTGCTAGAAAGCCTGCAGAATCATTGGGAAGGATTGACCCGTTTTGTCACTCATCCCGGTATCCCTATGGATAACAACGCTGCAGAACAAGCCATTCGCACAGGAGTGCCTGGCAGGAAGAATCACTATGGCTCTGGCAGCGACTGGAGTGCTGATATAGCCGCATTTCTATTCAGTATTTTCATGACACTTAAGCTTTGGGGTATTAACCCAAAAATCTGGCTGAATTCCTATCTTGAGGCATGTGCAGCAAATGGCAGGAAACCGCCTGAAGATATCTCCCCCTGTTTGCCTTGGTTAATGAGTGAGGAGATGCTTTGTAAAATGCGTAGCCATGATCCTCCAAAAGCATAACCGGACAGGAAAAATCATTGCCTGAAATGGTGGCGTTCAGGTGGTAGAAAGGTTACCAGGCTGGCAGGTCATTCACTCTCAGGCCTTCATACTGGCTACTCATTTCTTGTTCGTCCATTGCATTTATCACCCGATCAACAAACGTTCCCAGGCCTGCGACCGAGTCAGTCTCAACATAGGAAATACGTAGCACCTCAAACCCCAGGCTTTTGAGTATGTGATCTATCAAAGGGTCTCGCGCTTTTCTTTTTCCAGATTCTTTTGCAAGAAGAAGCTCATCGTTTTCCATTGTGTCATCCTGAATATAATGATGGGGGCCATCGACCTCTATACACAAGGTTTTACCCACCAGAATATCAACGGGGAACCCTTCAATATTCACTTCCATAACAATATTTTGGTTTGGCAAAGCATTTTTAACAGCCTGGAACACTCTGTTTTGTAATGCTGAGACTTTCACCTTTTTTTCAGGAGCAGAAAGAGCAGGAGACACATCAATTTCCAAGTTAGAAATGCCTGCCCAGTAAATATATGCAAATCTGTCTTGCCAGTGATGTGAAAGAAGGTCCCTGATATTTTCCCTATCCATTAGCGGCTTAACAAAGATATCGAAACGGGGTGTATCAGGATCATCCTTGACGAGCGGATTTTGTTTTGCACATAAATCCAGAACGGCCAGGTTCCATAAGAAGTCGCCGACGTTATGCTGTAGAGGGCCGCCTGTGTCAATAAAACCCGTCATATCACAAAGACGTTTAACCAGGAAATAGCCAAGCTTCAGCTGGTCGTCTGACAGAGATAAACGGCACAAAGCGTCAAGGGCCATAATGATATCCTGTTCAGTCGGCGATATGTTCATAATGGCTTGAATCGAAGCTTGAACAACATCCTCCCCTATGACGTGTGAGCAATGAGACATCCCACTGGCCACCATGGCCAGATGCTGGGCTGACCACTCCCTGGGGTCAGTCAAATCACGCCTCCCCACCTCTTTGGAGCGCCGACCACTCCCTGGGGTCTGTCAAATCACGCCTTCCGGGGCGTGTCGGCGTCGTCCCCCGTCACCTGGCTCAGGCCATTGGTCACCATGGCCAGAGGCTGGGCCGACCACTCTTTGGTGTTGGTCAAATCACGGCTTCCCACCTCTTTGGCCAGCGCCTTCCGGGTCGTGTCGGCGTCGTCCCCCGTCACCCGGCTCAGGCCATTGGTCACCATGGCCAGATGCTGGGCCGACCACTCTTTGGTGTCGGTCAAATCACGGCTTCCCACTTCTTTGGCCAGCGCCTTCCGGGTCGTTTTAGCGTCGTCCCCCGCCACCTGACTCAGGCCATTGGTCACCAAGGCCAGATGTTGCGCTATCCAGCACTTAAGGTCTCCGGTAAGGGCACGCCTCCCCACTTCTTTGGCCAGCGCCTTCCGGGTCGTGTTAGCGTCGTCCCCCGCCACCTGACTCAGGGCATTGGTCACCATGGCCAGATGTTGCGCTATCCAGCACTTAAGGTATCCGGCAAGGGCACGCCTCCCCACTTCTTTGGCCAGCGCCTTCCGGGTCGTGTCGGCGTCGTCCCCCGCCACCGGGCTCAGGGCATTGGTCACCATGGCCAGATGCTGGGCCGACCACTCTTTGGTGTCGGTCAAATCACGTCTTCCCACCTCTTTGGCCAGCGCCTTCCGGGTCGTGTCGGCGTCGTCCCCCGTCACCTGGCTCAGCCCATTGGTCACCATGGCCAGATGCTGGGCCGACCACTCTTTGGTGTCGGTCAAATCACGGCTTCCCACCTCTTTGGCCAGCGCCTTCCGGGTCGTGTCGGCGTCGTCCCCCGTCACCTGACTCAGGCCATTGGTCACCATGGCCAGAGGCTGGGCCGACCACTCTTTGGTGTCGGTCAAATCACGGCTTCCCATCTCTTTGGCCAGCGCCTTCCGGGTCGTGTCGGCGTCGTCCCCCGCCACCTGGCTCAGGCCATTGGTCACCATGGCCAGAGGCTGGGCCGACCACTCCCTGGGGTCAGTCAAATCACGCCTCCCCACCTCTTTGGCCAGCGCCTTCCGGGTCGTGTCGGCGTCGTCCCCCGTCACCTGGCTCAGGCCATTGGTCACCATGGCCAGATGTTGCGCTATCCAGCACTTAAGGTCTCCGGCAAGGGCACGCCTCCCCACTTCTTTGGCCAGCGCCTTCCGGGTCGTGTCGGCGTCGTCCCCCGCCACCTGACTCAGGCCATTGGTCACCATGGCCAGATGCTGGGCCGACCACTCTTTGGTGTTGGTCAAATCACGCCTCCCCACCTCTTTGGCCAGCGCCTTCCGGGTCGTGTCGGCGTCGACCCCCGCCACCTGGCTCAGGCCATTGGTCACCATGGCCAGATGCTGGGCCGACCAATCTTTGGTGTCGGTCAAATCACGGCTTCCCACCTCTTTGGCCAGCGCCTTCCGGGTCGTGTTGGCTTTGTCACCGGCGACCTGACTCAGGCTATTGAGCACCATGGCCAGCGTTTGGGCTTTAAATCCGCACTGTTTGGTTAGCTGCTGTTTTTGACTGCGGTGGATCACGGCTTTCATTATCCAGTCTAACGCTGTGGCGCCTTCTTGATATTTTGCTAGTTTTGAAAACGCATTTGCCAAAAGAGCAAGGGCTTTGGGACTGGCTCGAAGCGGGTGCGGATCTCTTTCTGTCATCTGGAATGCAAGATCTAAAAGCGCGGTTTTATGGCTCTCCCGATGTGGCCCGTGAAGTTGCTTTTTGAGTCGATTCACTTCGTTTGCCAGTGCTTCTATCTGTTGATCGAAACGCTCGGCGGAAGGGGTGCGGTAATATTGTATCTTTCTGTCTGGTCTTCTTTTTGGATGGGTTCGAACTGTAGCCTCAGACGATTCCTGTTGTCGTGAAGGGACTTCGGCATGGGTCTTTGATGTGGTCAATACAGGCGGCCACTGAAGCATTGATGATTCAGGAACAGGAGAGGCATGTGGCCGGACACCGGTACGGCCGGGATACAGGGAAGCAGGTAAAGGCTTTACAATTGCCGCCCAGCTTTTCTTTGTATCTTTATCTGCTGCTGCGCATTTCTCTATCACGCCCCCTGACAGCGGTAGCATTAACCAAATAAAAAACAATTCTCTCCTGCAAAAGTGAGCACCAATATTCACGGTCAATCTCATCCTCTTGCCCGTTCGTTGAGGCTGTGCAGTAAAGGCAATGGCGGGATATATGGCAAGACGGCACAGGCCAAAAAGAGAAGGGAATACACAATCAGCAAACCGCCTCATATACCGACCATGATCCTCCAAAAGCATAACCGGACAGGAAAAATCATTGCCTGAAATGGTGGCGTTCAGGTGGTTGGTAGAAAGGTTACCAGGCTGGCAAGTCAGTCACTCTCAGGCCTTCATACTGGCTACTCATTTCTTGTTCGTCCATTGCATTTATCACCCGATCAACAAAGGTTCCAAGGCCTGCGACTGAGTCAGTCTCAACATAGGAAATACGTAGCACCTCAAACCCCAGGCCTTTGAGTATGTGATCTATCAAAGGGTCTCGCGCTCTTCTTTTTCCAGATTCTTTTGCAAGAAGAAGCTCATCGTTTTCCATTGTGTCATCCTGAATATAATGATGGGGGCCATCGACCTCTATACACAAGGTTTTACCCACCAGAATATCAACTGGGAACCCTTCAATATTCACTTCCATAGCAATATTTTGGTTTGGCAAAGCATTTTTAACAGCCTGGAAGACTCTGTTTTGTAATGCTGAGACCTTCACCTTTTTTTCAGGAGCAGAAAGAGCAGGAGACACATCAATTTCCAAGTTAGAAATGCCTGCCCAATAAATATATGCAAATCTGTCTTGCCAGTGATGTGAAAGAAGGTCCCTGATATTTTCCCTATCCATTAGCGGCTTAACAAAGATATCGAAACGGGGTGTATCAGGATCATCCTTGACGAGCGGATTTTGTTTTGCACATAAATCCAGAACGGCCAGGTTCCATAAGAAGTCGCCGACGTTATGCTGTAGAGGGCCGCCTGTGTCAATAAAACCCGTCATATCACAAAGACGTTTAACCAGGAAATAGCCAAGCTTCAGCTGGTCGTCTGACAGAGATAAACGGCACAAAGCGTCAAGGGCCATAATAATATCCTGTTCAGTCGGCGATATGTTCATAATGGCTTGAATCGAAGCTTGAACAACATCCTCCCCTATGACGTGTGAGCAATGAGACATCCCACTGGCCACCATGGCCAGATGCTGGGCTGACCACTCCCTGGGGTCAGTCAAATCACGCCTCCCCACCTCTTTGGCCAGCGCCTTCCGGGGCGTGTCGGCGTCGTCCCCCGTCACCTGGCTCAGGCCATTGGTCACCATGGCCAGAGGCTGGGCCGACCACTCTTTGGTGTTGGTCAAATCACGGCTTCCCACCTCTTTGGCCAGCGCCTTCCGGGTCGTGTCGGCGTCGTCCCCCGTCACCCGGCTCAGGCCATTGGTCACCATGGCCAGATGCTGGGCCGACCACTCTTTGGTGTCGGTCAAATCACGGCTTCCCACTTCTTTGGCCAGCGCCTTCCGGGTCGTTTTAGCGTCGTCCCCCGCCACCTGACTCAGGCCATTGGTCACCAAGGCCAGATGTTGCGCTATCCAGCACTTAAGGTCTCCGGTAAGGGCACGCCTCCCCACTTCTTTGGCCAGCGCCTTCCGGGTCGTGTTAGCGTCGTCCCCCGCCACCTGACTCAGGGCATTGGTCACCATGGCCAGATGTTGCGCTATCCAGCACTTAAGGTATCCGGCAAGGGCACGCCTCCCCACTTCTTTGGCCAGCGCCTTCCGGGTCGTGTCGGCGTCGTCCCCCGCCACCGGGCTCAGGGCATTGGTCACCATGGCCAGATGCTGGGCCGACCACTCTTTGGTGTCGGTCAAATCACGTCTTCCCACCTCTTTGGCCAGCGCCTTCCGGGTCGTGTCGGCGTCGTCCCCCGTCACCTGGCTCAGCCCATTGGTCACCATGGCCAGATGCTGGGCCGACCACTCTTTGGTGTCGGTCAAATCACGGCTTCCCACCTCTTTGGCCAGCGCCTTCCGGGTCGTGTCGGCGTCGTCCCCCGTCACCTGGCTCAGGCCATTGGTCACCATGGCCAGATCTTGCGCTATCCAGCACTTAAGGTCTCCGGCAAGGGCACGCCTCCCCACTTCTTTGGCCAGCGCCTTCCGGGGCGTGTCGGCGTCGTCGTCCCCCGTCACCGGGTTCAGGCCATTGGTCACCATGGCCAGATGCTGGGCCGACCACTCTTTGGTGTCGGTCAAATCACGGCTTCCCACCTCTTTGGCCAGCGCCTTCCGGGTCGTGTCGGCGTCGTCCCCCGTCACCTGGCTCAGGCCATTGGTCACCATGGCCAGATCTTGCGCTATCCAGTACTTAAGGTCTCCGGCAAGGGCACGCCTCCCCACTTCTTTGGCCAGCGCCTTCCGGGTCATGTCGGCGTCGTCACCCGCTACCTGACTCAGGCCATTGGTCACCATGGCCAGATGCTGGGCCGACCACTCTTTGGTGTTGGTCAAATCACGGCTTCCCACCTCTTTGGCCAGCGCCTTCCGGGTCGTGTCGGCGTCGCCCCCCGCCACCTGACTCAGGCCATTGGTCACCATGGCCAGATGCTGGGCCGACCACTCTTTGGTGTCGGCCAAATCACGGCTTCCCACCTCTTTGGCCAGCGCCTTCCGGGTCGTGCCGGCGTCGTCACCCGCCACCTGACTCAGGCTATTGAGCACCATGGCCAGGTTTTGGGCGTTAAATCCGCACTGTTTGGTTAGCTGCTGCTTTTGACTGCGGTGGATCACGGCTTTCATTATCCAGTCTAACGCTGTGGCGCCTTCTTGATATTTTGCTAATTTTGAAAATGCATTTGCCAAAAGAGCAAGGGCTTTGGGACTGGCTCGCAGCGGGTGCGGATCTCTTTCTGTCATCTGGAATGCAAGATCTAAAAGCGCGGTTTTATGGCTCTCCCGATGTGGCCCGTGAAGTTGCTTTTTGAGTCGATTCACTTCGTTTGCCAGTGCTTCTATCTGTTGATCGAAACGCTCGGCGGAAGGGTTGCGGTAATATTGTCTCTTTCTGTCTGGTCTTCTTTGTGGATGTGTTCGAACTGTAGCCTCAGACGATTCCTGTTGTCGTGAAGGGACTTCGGCATGGGTCTTTGATGTGGTCAATACAGGCGGCCACTGAAGCATTGATGATTCAGGAACAGGAGAGGCATGTGGCCGGACACCGGTACGACCGGGATACAGGGAAGCAGGTAAAGGCTTTACAATTGCCGCCCAGCTTTTCTTTGTATCTTTATCTGCTGCTGCGCATTTCTCTATCACGCCTCCCGACAGCGGTAGCATTAACCAAATAAAAAACAATTCTCTCCCGCAAAAGTGAGCACCAATATTCACGGTAAATCTCATCCTCTTGCCCGTTCGTTAAGGTTGTGCAGTAAAGGCAATGGCGGGATATATGGCAAGGCGGCACAGGCCAAAAAGAGAAGGGAATACACAATCAGCAAACCACCTCATATACCGACCATGATCCTCCAAAAGCATAACCGGACAGGAAAAATCAGGCTCCTCGTTGTTTGCTGTGGATTTGAGCGTGATATCTGATCGATAATCCACAGTCCCAAAAACTCTCAGATTAAGTTGTCACCCATGGATGGAAATCAGATCTTTATGCTTGGCCTCGGTTTGCAGGCACCTTGGAAAATAATCGATCAACACCTTGATACAACGAGCAGTCCCAACGAGCTTCGGCTCATTGTTGGAGCTGAGCGCGGTAGCCTTTACCCCTGCCCCAAATGCAGTAAAACCTGCCAGACCCATGACTACAAAGAACTCACCTGGCAGCATTTGAACTTTTTCCAGCACCATTGCCTCATCACTGCCAAAGTGCCCAGAACACTCTGCAAAGAACATGGCATTCACCGTGTCAATGTTCCCTGGGCAAGAGAAGGAAGCAAGTTCACGCTGCTGTTTGAACAGGCGTTGCTGATACTGGTCAGGGAGATGCCGGTTAAAGCCTGCGCCAGGTATGTTGGTGTGAATGACAAGCGCATTTGGCGCGTTATCAAGCACTATGTCAGCCAGTCACTTCTGTCCATGGATCTGAGAGCCCTGAAAGCGATTGGTCTGGACGAAACCGCCTCAAAACGTGGTCATAACTACGTCACAGTTTTCATCGATATGAACAGGAATGACAAGCCCGTTGTGTTCGCGACGCCAGGCAAAGGCAAGCAAACCGTTAAAGATTTCAGGACGTTTTTGGAGACGCATGGAGGGCAGGCAGACAATGTGCTGGAAGTTGTCTGTGACATGTCACCAGCCTTCCTGGCAGCGACGAAGGAGGAGTTCCCAAAAGCCAATGTGACAGTCGATCGGTTTCATGTTGTCCAACTGTTTACCAGGGCGGTTGATGAGGTACGCAAGACCGAACGCAATGTGAAAAAGCACCCGAAAAGCCTTCGTTGGGCGGTGCTAAAAAAAGCGGATGGCCCTCTCACTGAAAAACAGGTCGAAGCCCTTGTAGAGCTCGAAGCCAGTGATTTAAAGACCGGTGTCGCCTGGCGTATTAAAGAAAAGCTTCGCTGGATCAGACGGGCTGAAAGCCCAAGGGGTGCGCGCTGGCGGCTGACGCACTTCCTCAAGTATGCCAAGCTGAACTGGGAGACTGTTCTGTTCTGGAGCCTGTACGTAAAGCGGTGTCGACCGGATATTACAACGCTGGAAGTCAACCTACACCAATGCCCGTATGGAGGGGCTGAACAGCCTGTTCCAAGCGGCAAGAAGCCGAGCAAGAGGCTATCGAAACACAGGGACTTTTATAATGATGATTTACATGATCGCCAGCCCTGTAGCCGATATCCTGAAATCCATATGAAACGGCAAAGAGCCAAAAATCATTGCCTGAAATGGTGGCGTTCAGGTGGCTGGTAGAAAGGTTACCAGGCTGGCAAGTCATTCACTCTCAGGCCTTCATACTGGCGACTCATTTCTTGTTCGTCCATTGCATTTATCACCCGATCAACAAACCTTCCAAGGCCTGCGACCGAGTCAGTCTCAACATAGGAAATACGTAGCACCTCAAACCCCAGACCTTTGAGTATGTGATCTATCAAAGGGTCTCGCGCTCTTCTTTTTCCAGATTCTTTTGCAAGAAGAAACTCATCGTTTTCCATTGTATCATCCTGAATATAATGATGGGGGCCATCGACCTCTATACACAAGGTTTTACCCACCAGAATATCAACGGGGAACCCTTCAATATTCACTTCCATAGTAATATTTTGGTTTGGCAAAGCATTTTTAACAGCCTGGAACACTCTGTTTTGTGATGCTGAGACTTTCACCTTTTTTTCAGGAGCAGAAAGAGCAGGAGACACATCAATTTCCAAGTTAGAAATGCCTGCCCAGTAAATATATGCAAATCTGTCTTGCCAGTGATGTGAAAGAACGTCCCTGATATTTTCCCTATCCATTAGCGGCTTAACAAAGATATCGAAACGGGGTATATCAGGATCATCCTTGACGAGCGGATTTTGTTTTGCACATAAATCCAGAACGGCCAGGTTCCATAAGAAGTCGCCGACGCTATGCTGTAGAGGGCCGCCTGTGTCAATAAAACCAGTCATATCACAAAGACGTTTAACCAGGAAATAGCCAAGCTTCAGCTGGTCGTCTGACAGAGATAAACGGCACAAAGCGTCAAGGGCCATAATGATATCCTGTTCAGTCGGCGATATGTTCATAATGGCTTGAATCGAAGCTTGAACAACATCCTCCCCTATGACGTGTGAGCAATGAGACATCCCACTGGCCACCATGGCCAGATGCTGGGTCGACCACTCTTTGGTGTCGGTCAAATCACGCCTCCCCACCTCTTTGGCCAGCGCCTTCCGGGTCGTGTCGGCGTCGTCCCCCGCCATCTGGCTCAGGCCATTGGTCACCATGGCCAGATCTTGCGCTATCCAGCACTTAAGGTCTCCGGCAAGGGCACGCCTCCCCACCTCTTTGGCCAGCGCCTTCCGGGTCGTGTCGGCGTCGTCCCCCGCCACCTGCTTCAGGCCATTGGTCACCATGGCCAGATGTTGCGCTAACCAGCACTTAAGGTCTCCTGCAAGGGCACGCCTCCCCACTTCTTTGGCCAGCGCCTTCCGGGTCGTGTCGGCGTCGCCCCCCGCCACCTGGCTCAGGCCATTGGTCACCATGGCCAGATGCTGGGCCGACCACTCTTTGGTGTCGGTCAAATCACGGCTTCCCACCTCTTTGGCCAGCGCCTTCCGGGTCGTGTCGGCGTCGTCCCCCGCCACCTGGCTCAGGCCATTGGTCACCATCGCCAGATGCTGGGCCGACCACTCTTTGGTGTCGGTCAAATCACGGCTTACCACCTCTTTGGCCAGCGCCTTCCGGGGCGTATCGGCGTCGTCCCCCGTCATCTGCCTCAGGCCATTGGTCACCATCGCCAGATGCTGGGCCGACCACTCTTTGGTGTCGGTCAAATCACGGCTTCCCACCTCTTTGGCCAGCGCCTTCCGGGTCGTGTCGGCGTCGTCCCCCGCCACCGGGCTCAGGCCATTGGCCACCATGGCCAGATGCTGGGCCGACCACTCTTTGGTGTCGGTCAAATCACGGCTTCCCACCTCTTTGGCCAGCGCCTTCCGGGTCGTGTCGGCGTCGTCCCCCGCCACCTGCCTCAGACCATTGGTCACCATGGCCAGAGCTTGCGTTAACCAGCACTTAAGGTCTCCGGCAAGGGCACGCCTCCCCACTTCTTTGACCAGCGCCTTCCGGGTCGTGTCGGCGTCGTCCCCCGTCACCTGGCACAGGCCATTGGTCACCATGGCCAGATCTTGCGCTATCCAGCACTTAAAGTCTCCGGCAAGGGCACGCCTCCCCACTTCTTTGGCCAGCGCCTTCCGGGTCGTGTCGGCGTCGTCCCCCGTCACCTGGCTCAGGCCATTGGTCACCATGGTCAGATCTTGCGCTATCCAGCACTTAAGGTCTCCGGCAAGGGCACGCCTCCCTACTTCTTTGGCCAGCGCCTTCCGGGTCGTGTCGGCGTCGTCCCCCGTCACCTGGCTCAGGCCATTGGTCACCATGGCCAGAGGCTGGGCCGACCACTCTTTGGTGTTGGTCAAATCACGGCTTCCCACCTCTTTGGCCAGCGCCTTCCGGGTCGTGTCGGCGTCGTCCCCCGCCACCTGCCTCAGGCCATTGGTCACCATGGCTAGATGCTGGGCCGACCACTCTTTGGTGTCGGTCAAATCACGGATTCCCACCTCTTTGGCCAGCGCCTTCCGGGTCGTGTCGGCGTCGTAACCCGCCACCTGACTCAGGCTATTGGTCACCATGGCCAAGTCTTGGGCGTTAAATCCGCACTGTTTGGTTAGCTGCTGTTTTTGACTGCGGTGGATCACGGCTTTCATGATCCAGTCTAACGCTGTGGCGCCTTCTTGATATTTTGCTAATTTTGAAAACGCATTTGCCAAAAGAGCAAGGGCTCTGGGACTGGCTTGAAGCGGGTGCGGCTCTCTTTCTGTCATCTGGAATGCAAGATCTAAAAGCGCGGTTTTATGGCTCTCCCGATGTGGCCCGTGAAGTTGCTTTTTGAGTCGATTCACTTCGTTTGCCAGTGCTTCTATCTGTTGATCGAAACGCTCGGCGGAAGGGTTGCGGTAATATTGTCTCTTTCTGTCTGGTCTTCTTTTTGGATGTGTTCGAACTATAGCCTCAGACGATTCCTGTTGTCGTGAAGGGACTTCGGCATGGGTCTTTGATGTGGTCAATACAGGCGGCCACTGAAGCATTGATGATTCAGGAACAGGAGAGGCATGTGGCCGGACACAGGTACGGCCGGGATACAGGGAAGCAGGTAAAGGCTTTACAATTGCCGCCCAGCTTTTCTTTGTATCTTTATCTGCTGCTGCGCATTTCTCTATTACGCCCCCTGACAGCGGTAGCATTAACCAAATAAAAAACAATTCTCTCCTGCAAAAGTGAGCACCAATATTCACGGTAAATCTCATCCTGTTGCCCGTTCGTTGAGGCTGTGCAGTAAAGGCAATGGCGGGATATATGGCAAGACGGCACAGGCCAAAAAGAGAAGGGAATACACAATCAGCAAACCGCCTCATATACCGACCATGATCCTCCAAAAGCATAACCGGACAGGAAAAATCATTGCCTGAAATGGTGGCGTTCAGGTGGTTGGTAGAAAGGTTACCAGGCTGGCAAGTCATTCACACTCAGGCCTTCATACTGGCGACTCATTTCCTGTTCGTCCATTGCATTTATCACCCGATCAACAAACGTTCCAAGGCCTGCGACCGAGTCAGTCTCAACATAGGAAATACGTAGCACCTCAAACCCCAGGCCTTTGAGTATGTGATCTATCAAATGGTCTCGCGCTCTTCTTTTTCCAGATTCTTTTGCAAGAAGAAGCTCATCGTTTTCCATTGTGTCATCCTGAATATAATGATGGGGGCCATCGACCTCTAGACACAAGGTTTTACCCACCAGAATATCAACCGGGAACCCTTCAATATTCACTTCCATAACAATATTTTGGTTTGGCAAAGCATTTTTAACAGCCTGGAACACTCTGTATTGTAATGCTGAGACCTTCACCTTTTTTTCAGGAGCAGAAAGAGCAGGAGACACATCAATTTCCAAGTTAGAAATGCCTGCCCAGTAAATATATGCAAATCTGTCTTGCCAGTGATGTGAAAGAAGGTCCCTGATATTTTCCATATCCATTATCGGCTTAACAAAGATATCGAAACGGGGTGTATCAGGATCATCCTTGACGAGCGGATTTTGTTTTGCACATAAATCCAGAACGGCCAGGTTCCATAAGAAGTCGCCGACGCTCTGCTGTAGACGGCCGCCTGTGTCAATAAAACCAGTCATATCACAAAGACGTTTAACCAGGAAATAGCCAAGCTTCAGCTGGTCGTCTGACAGAGATAAACGGCACAAAGCGTCAAGGGCCATAATGATCTCCTGTTCAGTCGGCGATATGTTCATAATGGCTTGAATCGAAGCTTGAACAACATCCTCCCCTATGGCGTGTGAGCAATGAGACATCCCACTGGCCACCATGGCCAGAGGCTGGGCCGTCCACTCTCTGGTGTCAGTCAAATCACGGCTTCCCACCTCTTTGGCCAGCGCCTTCCGGGTCGTGTCGGCGTCGTCCCCCGCCACCTGCCTCAGGCCATTGGTCACCATGGCCAGATCTTGCGCTATCCAGCACTTAAGGTCTCCGGCAAGGGCACGCCTCCCCACTTCTTTGGCCAGCGCCTTCCGGGTCGTGTCGGCGTCGTCCCCCGTTACCGGGCTCAGGCCATTGGTCACCATGGCCAGATGCTGGGCCGACCACTCTTTGGTATTGGTCAAATCACGGCTTCCCACCTCTTTGGCCAGCGCCTTCCGGGTCGTGTCGGCGTTGTCCCCCGCCACCTGCCTCAGGCCATTGGTCACCATGGCCAGATCTTGCGCTATCCAGCACTTAAGGTCTCCGGCAAGGGCACGCCTCCCCACTTCTTTGGCCAGCGCCTTCCGGGTCGTGTCGGCGTCGTCCCCCGTCACCGGGCTCAGGCCATTGGTCACCATGGCCAGATGCTGGGCCGACCACTCTTTGGTGTCGGTCAAATCACGGCTTCCCACCTCTTTGGCCAGCGCCTTCCGGGTCGTGTCAGCGTCGTCCCCCGCCACCTGACTCAGGCCATTGGTCACCATGGCCAGATGTTGCGCTATCCAGCACTTAAGGTCTCCGGCAAGGGCACGCCTCCCGACTTCTTTGGCCAGCGCCTTCCGGGTCGTGTCGGCGTCGTCCCCCGTCACCTGACTCAGGCCATTGGTCACCATGGCCATAGGCTGGGCCGACCACTCTTTGGTGTCGGTCAAATCACGGCTTCCCACGTCTTTGGCCAGCCTTCCGGGTCGTGTCGGCGTCGTCCCCCGCCACCTGACTCAGGCCATTGGTCACCATGGCCAGATGCTGGACCGACCACTCTTTGGTGTCGGTCAAATCACGGCTTCCTACCTCTTTGGCCAGTGCCTTCCGGGTCGTGTCGGCGTCGTCCCCCGCCACCTGACTCAGGCCATTGGTCACCATGGCCAGATGCTGGGTCGACCACTCTTTGGTGTCGGTCAGATCACGGCTTCCCACCTCTTTGGCCAGCGCCTTCCGGGTCGTGTCGGCATCGTCCCCCGCTACCGGACTCAGGCCGTTGGTCACCATGGCAAGCTCTTGCGCTATCCAGCCCTTAAGGCCTCCGGCAAGGGCACGGCTCCCCACCTCTTTGGCCAGCGCCCTCCGGGTCGTGTCGGCGTCGTCCCCCGCCACCTGCCTCAGGCCATTGGTCACCATGGCCAGATGCTGGGCCGACCACTCTTTGGTGTCGGTCAAATCACGGCTTCCCACCTCTTTGGCCAGCGCCTTCCGGGTCGTGTCGGCGTCGTCACCCGCCACCTGACTCAGGCCATTGGTCACCATGGCCAGATGCTGGGCCGACCACTCTTTGGTGTTGGTCAAATCACGGCTTCCCACCTCTTTGGCTAACGCCTTCCGGGTCGTGCCGGCGTCGTCCCCCGCCACCTGACTTAGGCAATTGGTCACCATGGCCAGATGCTGGGCCGACCACTCTTTGGTGTTGGTCAAATCACGGCTTCCCACCTCTTTGGCCAACGCCTTCCGGGTCGTGTCGGCGTCGTCACCCGCCACCTGACTCAGGCCATTGGTCACCATGGCCAGATCTTGCGCTATCCAGCACTTAAGGTCTCCGGCAAGGGTACGGCTTCCCACCTCTTTGGCCAGCGCCTTCCGGGTCGTGTCGGCGTCGTCCCCCGTCACCTGGATCAGGGCATTGGTCACCATGGCCAGATGCTGGGCCGACCACTCTTTGGTGTCGGTCAAATCACGGCTTCCCACTTCTTTGGCCAGCGCCTTCCGGGTCGTGTCGGCGTCGCCCCCCGCCACCGGGCTCAGGCCATTGGTCACCATGGCCAGATGCTGGGCTGACCACTCTCTGGTGTCAGTCAAATCACGGCTTCCCACCTCTTTGGCCAGCGCCTTCCGGGTCGTGTCGGCGTCGTCACCCGTCACCTGCCTCAGGCCACTGGTCACCATGGCCAGATGCTGGGCCGACCACTCCCTGGTGTCAGTCAAATCACGCCTCCCCACCTCTTTGGCCAGCGCCTTCCGGGTCGTGTCGGCGTCGTCCCCCGTCACCTGGATCAGGGCATTGGTCATCATGGCCAGCGTTTGGGCTTTAAATCCGCACTGTTTGGTTAGCTGCTGTTTTTGACTGCGGTGGATCACGGCTTTCATTATCCAGTCTAAGGCTGTGGCGCCTTCTTGATATTTTGCTAATTTTGAAAACGCATTTGCCAAAAGAGCAAGGGCTTTGGGACTGGCTCGAAGCGGGTGCGGATCTCTTTCTGTCATCTGGAATGCAAGATCTAAAAGCGCGGTTTTATGGCTCTCCCGATGTGGCCCGTGAAGTTGCTTTTTGAGTCGATTCACTTCGTTTGCCAGTGCTTCTATCTGTTGATCGAAACGCTCGTCGGAAGGGTTGCGGTAATATTGTCTCTTTCTGTCTGGGCTTCTTTTTGGATGTGTTCGAACTGTAGCCTCAGACGATTCCTGTTGTCGTGAAGGGACTTCGGCATGGGTCTTTGATGTGGTCAATACAGGCGGCCACTGAAGCATTGATGATTCAGGAACAGGAGAGGCATGTGGCCGGACACAGGTACGACCGGGATACAGGGAAGCAGGTAAAGGCTTTACAATTGCCGCCCAGCTTTTCTTTGTATCTTTATCTGCTGCTGCGCATTTCTCTATCACGCCCCCTGACAGCGGTAGCATTAACCAAATAAAAAACAATTCTCTCCTGCAAAAGTGAGCACCAATATTCACGGTCAATCTCATCCTCTTGCCCGTTCGTTGAGGCTGTGCAGTAAAGGCAATGGCGGGATATATGGCAAGACGGCACAGGCCAAAAAGAGAAGGGAATACACAATCAGCAAACCGCCTCATATACCGACCATGATCCTCCAAAAGCATAACCGGACAGGAAAAATCATTGCCTGAAATGGTGGCGTTCAGGTGGTTGGTAGAAAGGTTACCAGGCTGGCAAGTCATTCACTCTCAGGCCTTCATACTGGCTACTCATTTCTTGTTCGTCCATTGCATTTATCACCCGATCAACAAACGTTCCAAGGCCTGCGACCGAGTCAGTCTCAACATAGGAAATACGTAGCACCTCAAACCCCAGGCCTTTGAGTATGTGATCTATCAAAGGGTCTCGCGCTCTTCTTTTTCCAGATTCTTTTGCAAGAAGAAGCTCATCGTTTTCCATTGTGTCATCCTGAATATAATGATGGGGGCCATCGACCTCTATACACAAGGTTTTACCCACCAGAATATCAACGGGGAACCCTTCAATATTCACTTCCATAACAATATTTTGGTTTGGCAAAGCATTTTTAACAGCCTGGAACACTCTGTTTTGTAATGCTGAGACTTTCACCTTTTTTTCAGGAGCAGAAAGAGCAGGAGACACATCAATTTCCAAGTTAGAAATGCCTGCCCAGTAAATATATGCAAATCTGTCTTGCCAGTGATGTGAAAGAAGGTCCCTGATATTTTCCCTATCCATTAGCGGCTTAACAAAGATATCGAAACGGGGTGTATCAGGATCATCCTTGACGAGCGGATTTTGTTTTGCACATAAATCCAGAACGGCCAGGTTCCATAAGAAGTCGCCGACGCTATGCTGTAGAGGGCCGCCTGTGTCAATAAAACCAGTCATATCACAAAGACGTTTAACCAGGAAATAGCCAAGCTTCAGCTGGTCGTCTGACAGAGATAAACGGCACAAAGCGTCAAGGGCCATAATGATATCCTGTTCAGTCGGCGATATGTTCATAATGGCTTGAATCGAAGCTTGAACAACATCCTCCCCTATGGCGTGTGAGCAATGAGACATCCCACTGGCCACCATGGCCAGATGCTGGGCCGACCACTCTTTGGTGTCGGTCAAATCACGGCTTCCCACCTCTTTGGCCAGCGCCTTCCGGGTCGTGTCGGCGTCGTCCCCCGTCACCGGGCTCAGGCCATTGGTCACCATGGCCAGATCTTGCGCTATCCAGCACTTAAGGTCTCCGGCAAGGGCGCGCCTCCCCACTTCTTTGGCCAGCGCCTTCCGGGTCGTGTCGGCGTCGTCCCCCGCCACCGGCCTCAGGCCATTGGTCACCATGGCCAGATGTTGCGCTATCCAGCACTTAAGGTCTCCGGCAAGGGCACGCCTCCCCACTTCTTTGGCCAGCGCCTTCCGGGTCGTGTCGGCGTCGTCCCCCGTCACCTGACTCAGGCCATTGGTCACCATGGCCAGAGGCTGGGCCGACCACTCCCTGGGGTCAGTCAAATCACGCCTCCCCACCTCTTTGGCCAGCGCCTTCCGGGTCGTGTCGGCGTCGTCCCCCTCCACCTGTCTCAGGCCGTTGGTCACCATGGCCAGAACTTGCGCTATCCAGCACTTAAGGTCTCCGGCAAGGGCACGCCTCCCCACCTCTTTGCCCAGCGCCTTCCGGGTCGTGTCGGCGTCGTCCCCCGTCACAGAGCTCAGGCCATTGGTCACCATGGCCAGAGGCTGGGCCGACCACTCTTTGGTGTCGGTCAAATCACGGCTTCCCACCTCTTTGGCCAGCGCCTTCCGGGTCGTGTCGGCGTCGTCCCCCGCCACCTGACTCAGGCCATTGGTCACCATGGCCAGACCTTGCGCTATCCAGCACTTAAGGTCTCCGGCAAGGGCACGCCTCCCCACTTCTTTGGCCAGCGCCTTCCGGGTCGTGTCGGCGTCGTCCCCCGCCACCTGCCTCAGGCCATTGGTCACCATGGCCAGATGTTGCGCAATCCAGCACTTAAGGTCTCCGGCAAGGGCACGCCTCCCCACTTCTTTGGCCAGCGCCTTCAGGGGCGTGTCGGCGTCGTCCCCCGTCACCTGGCTCAGGCCATTGGTCACCATGGCCAGAGGCTGGGCCGACCACTCTTTGGTGTTGGTCAAATCACGGCTTCCCACCTCTTTGGCCAGCGCCTTCCGGGCCGTGTCGGCGTCGTCCCCCGTCACCTGGCTCAGGCCATTGGTCACCATGGCCAGAGGCTGGGCCGACCACTCTTTGGTGTTGGTCAAATCACGGCTTACCACTTCTTTGGCCAGCGCCTTCCGGGCCGTGTCGGCGTCGTCCCCCGTCACCTGGCACAGGCCATTGGTCACCATGGCCAGATCTTGCGATATCCAGCACTTAAAGTCTCCGGCAAGGGCACGCCTCCCCACTTCTTTGGCCAGCGCCTTCCGGGTCGTGTCGGCGTCGTCCCCCGTCACCTGGCTCAGGCCATTGGTCACCATGGCCAGATCTTGCGCTATCCAGCACTTAAGGTCTCCGGCAAGGGCACGCCTCTCCACTTCTTTGGCCAGCGCCTTCCGGGTCGTGTTGGCGTCGTCCCCCGCCACCTGACTCAGGCCATTGGTCACCATGGCCAGATGCTGGGCCGACCACTCTTTGGTGTCGGCCAAATCACGGCTTCCCACTTCTTTGGCCAGCGCCTTCCGGGTCGTGTCGGCGTCGCCCCCCGTCACCTGGATCAGGCCATTGGTCACCATGGCCAGATGCTGGGCCGACCACTCTTTGGTGTCGGTCAAATCACGGCTTCCCACCTCTTTGGCCAGCGCCTTTCGGGTCGTGTCGGCGTCGTCACCCGCCACCTGACTCAGGCTATTGAGCACCATGGCCAGCGTTTGGGCTTTAAATCCGCACTGTTTGGTTAGCTGCTGTTTTTGACTGCGGTGGATCACGGCTTTCATTATCCAGTCTAACGCTGTGGCGCCTTCTTGATATTTTGCTAATTTTGAAAACGCATTTGCCAAAAGAGCAAGGGCTCTGGGACTGGCTCGCAGCGGGTGCGGATCTCTTTCTGTCATCTGGAATGCAAGATCTAAAAGCGCGGCTTTATGGCTCTCCCGATGTGGCCCGTGAAGTTGCTTTTTGAGTCGATTCACTTCGTTTGCCAGTGCTTCTATCTGTTGATCGAAACGCTCGGCGGAAGGGTTGCGGTAATATTGTCTCTTTCTGTCTGGTCTTCTTTGTGGGTGTGTTCGAACTGTAGCCTCAGACGATTCCTGTTGTCGTGAAGGGATTTCGGCATGGGTCTTTGATGTGGTCAATACAGGCGGCCACTGAAGCATTGATGATTCAGGAACAGGAGAGGCATGTGGCCGGACACCGGTACGACCGGGATACAGGGAAGCAGGTAAAGGCTTTACAATTGCCGCCCAGCTTTTCTTTGTATCTTTATCTGCTGCTGCGCATTTCTCTATCACGCCCCCTGACAGCGGTAGCATTAACCAAATAAAAAACAATTCTCTTCTGCAAAAGTGAGCACCAATATTCACGGTAAATCTCATCCTCTTGCCCGTTCGTTGAGGTTGTGCAGTAAAGGCAATGGCGGGATATATGGCAAGACGGCACAGGCCAAAAAGAGAAGGGGATACACAATCAGCAAACCGCCTCATATACCGACCATGATCCTCCAAAAGCATAACCGGATAGGAATCATTGCCTGAAATGGTGGCGTTCAGGTGGCTGGTAGAAAGGTTACCAGGCTGGCAGGTCATTCACTCTCAGGCCTTCATACAGGCTACTCATTTCCTGTTCGTCCATTGCATTTACCACCCGATCAACAAACGTTCCAAGGCCTGCGACCGAGTCAGTCTCAACATAGGAAATACGTAGCACCTCAAACCCCAGGCTTTTGAGTATGTGATCTATCAAATGGTCTCGCGCTCTTCTTTTTCCAGATTCTTTTGCAAGAAGAAGCTCATCGTTTTCCATTGTGTCATCCTGAATATAATGATGGGGGCCATCGACCTCTAGACACAAGGTTTTACCCACCAGAATATCAACCGGGAACCCTTCAATATTCACTTCCATAACAATATTTTGGTTTGGCAAAGCATGTTTAACAGCCTGGAACACTCTGTTTTGTAATGCTGAGACTTTCAGCTTTTTTTCAGGAGCAGAAAGAGCAGGAGACACATCAATTTCCAAGTTAGAAATGCCTGCCCAGTAAATATATGCAAATCTGTCTTGCCAGTGATGTGAAAGAAGGTCCCTGATATTTTCCATATCCATTATCGGCTTAACAAAGATATCGAAACGGGGTGTATCAGGATCATCCTTGACGAGCGGATTTTGTTTTGCACATAAATCCAGAACGGCCAGGTTCCATAAGAAGTCGCCGACGCTCTGCTGTAGACGGCCGCCTGTGTCAATAAAACCAGTCATATCACAAAGACGTTTAACCAGGAAATAGCCAAGCTTCAGCTGGTCGTCTGACAGAGATAAACGGCACAAAGCGTCAAGGGCCATAATGATATCCTGTTCAGTCGGCGATATGTTCATAATGGCTTGAATCGAAGCTTGAACAACATCCTCCCCTATGACGTGTGAGCAATGAGACATCCCACTGGCCACCATGGCCAGAGACTGGGCCGACCACTCTTTGGTGTCGGTCAGATCACGGCTTCCCACCTCTTTGGCCAGCGCCTTCCGGGGCGTGTCGGCGTCGCCCCCCCTCACCTGGCTCAGGCCGTTGGTCACCATGGCCAGATGTTGCGCTATCCAGCACTTAAGGTCTCCGGCAAGGGCACGCCTCCCCATTTCTTTGGCCAGCGCCTTCCGGGTCGTGTCGGCGTCGTCCCCCGCCACCTGGCTCAGGCCATTGGTCACCATGGCCAGAGGCTGGGCCGACCACTCCCTGGGGTCAGTCAAATCACGCCTCCCCACCTCTTTGGCCAGCGCCTTCCGGGTCGTGTCGGCGTCGTCCCCCGTCACCTGGTTCAGGCCATTGGTCACCATGGCCAGATCTTGCGCTATCCAGCACTTAAGGTCTCCGGCAAGGGCACGCCTCCCCACATCTTTGGCCAGCGCCTTCCGGGTCGTGTCGGCGTCGTCCCCCGTCACCTGACTCAGGGCATTGGTCACCATGGCCAGAGACTGGGCCGACCACTCTTTGGTGTCGGTCAAATCACGGCTTCCCACCTCTTTGGCCAGCGCCTTCCGGGTCGTGTCGGCGTCGTCCCCCGTCACCTGGCTCAGGCCATTGGTCACCATGGCCAGAGGCTGGGCCGACCACTCCCTGGGGTCAGTCAAATCACGGCTTCCCACCTCTTTGGCCAGCGTCTTCCGGGTCGTGCTGGCGTCGTCCCCCTCCACCTGGCTCAGGCCATTGGTCACCATGGCCAGATGCTGGGCCGACCACTCTTTGGTGTCGGTCAAATCACGCCTCCCCACCTCTTTGGCCAGCGCCTTCCGGGTCGTGTCGGCGTCGTCACCCGCCACCTGACTCAGGCCATTGGTCACCATGGCCAGATGCTGGGCCGACCAAGTCAAATCACGCCTCCCCACCTCTTTGGCCAGCGCCTTCCGGGTCGTGTCGGCGTCGTCACCCGCCACCTGACTCAGGCCATTGGTCACCATGGCCAGATCTAGCGCTATCCAGCACTTAAGGTCTCCGGCAAGGCCACGCCTCCCGACTTCTTTGGCCAGCGCCTTCCGGGTTGTGTCGGCGTCGTCCCCCTCCACCTGCCTCAGGCCATTGGTCACCATGGCCAGAGGCTGGGCCGACCACTCCCTGGGGTCAGTCAAATCACGCCTCCCTACCTCTTTGGTCAGCGCCTTCCGGGTCGTGTCGGCGTCGTCCCCCGTCACCTGGCTCAGGCCATTGGTCACCATGGCCAGATGTTGCGCTATCCAGCACTTAAGGTCTCCGGCAAGGGCACGCCTCCCCACTTCTTTGGCCAGCGCCTTCCGGGTCGTGTCGGCGTCGTCCCCCGCCACCTGCCTCAGGCCATTGGTCACCATGGCCAGATCTTGCGCTATCCAGCACTTAAGGTCTCCGGCAAGGGCACGCCTCCCCACCTCTTTGACCAGCGCCTTCCGGGTCGTGTCGGCGTCGTCCCCCGTCAACTGACTCAGGCCATTGGTCACCATGGCCAAAGACTGGGCCGACCACTCCCTGGGGTCAGTCAAATCACGCCTCCCCACCTCTTTGGCCAGCGCCTTCCGGGTCGTGTCGGTGTCGTCACCCGCCACCTGACTCAGGCCATTGGTCACCATGGCTAGATGCTGGGCCGACCACTCCCTGGGGGCAGTCAAATCACGCCTCCCCACCTCTTTGGCCAGCGCCTTCCGGGTCGTGTCGGCTTTGTCACCCGCCACCTGACTCAGGCTATTGAGCACCATGGCCAGATGCTGAGCCGACCACTCTTTGGTGTCGGTCAAATCACGGCTTCCCACCTCTTTGGCCAGCGTCTTCCGGGTCGTGTCGGCGTCGTCCCCCGCCACCTTACGCAGGCCATTGGTCACCATGGCCAGAGACTGGGCCGACCACTCCCTGGGGTCAGTCAAATCACGTCTCCCCACCTCTTTGGCCAGCGCCTTCCGGGTCGTGTCGGCTTTGTCACCCGCCACCTGACTCAGGCTATTGAGCACCATGGCCAGGTTTTGGGCGTTAAATCCGCACTGTTTGGTTAGCTGCTGTTTTTGACTGCGGTGGATCACGGCTTTCATTATCCAGTCTAACGCTGTGGCGCCTTCTTGATATTTTGCTAATTTTGAAAACGCATTTGCCAAAAGAGCAAGGGCTTTGGGACTGGCTCGAAGCGGGTGCGGCTCTCTTTCTGTCATCTGGAATGCAAGATCTAAAAGCGCGGTTTTATGGCTCTCCCGATGTGGGCCGTGAAGTTGCTTTTTGAGTCGATTCACTTCGTTTGCCAGTGCTTCTATCTGCTGATCGAAACGCTCGGCGGAAGGGTTGCGGTAATATTGTCTCTTTCTGTCTGGGCTTCTTTTTGGATGTGTTCGAACTGTAGCCTCAGACGATTCCTGTTGTCGTGAAGGGACTTCGGCATGGGTCTTTGATGTGGTCAATACAGGCGGCCACTGAAGCATTGATGATTCAGGAACAGGAGAGGCATGTGGCCGGACACCGGTACGACCGGGATACAGGGAAGCAGGTAAAGGCTTTACAATTGCCGCCCAGCTTTTCTTTGTATCTTTATCTGCTGCTGCGCATTTCTCTATCACGCCCCCTGACAGCGGTAGCATTAACCAAATAAAAAACAATTCTCTCCTGCAAAAGTGAGCACCAATATTCACGGTAAATCTCATCCTCTTGCCCGTTCGTTGAGGCTGTGCAGTAAAGGCAATGGCGGGATATATGGCAAGACGGCACAGGCCAAAAAGAGAAGGGGATACACAATCAGCAAACCGCCTCATATACCGACCATGATCCTCCAAAAGCATAACCGGATAGGAATCATTGCCTGAAATGGTGGCGTTCAGGTGGCTGGTAGAAAGGTTACCAGGCTGGCAGGTCATTCACTCTCAGGCCTTCATACTGGCGACTCATTTCCTGTTCGTCCATTGCATTTATCACCCGATCAACAAACGTTCCAAGGCCTGCGACCGAGTCAGTCTCAACATAGGAAATACGTAGCACCTCAAACCCCAGGCCTTTGAGTATGTGATCTATCAAAGGGTCTCGCGCTCTTCTTTTTCCAGATTCTTTTGCAAGAAGAAGCTCATCGTTTTCCATTGTCTCATCCTGAATATAATGATGGGGGCCATCGACCTCTATACACAAGGTTTTACCCACCAGAATATCAACGGGGAACCCTTCAATATTCACTTCCATAACAATATTTTGGTTTGGCAAAGCATTTTTAACAGCCTGGAACACTCTGTTTTGTAATGCTGAGACTTTCACCTTTTTTTCAGGAGCAGAAAGAGCAGGAGACACATCAATTTCCAGGTTAGAAATGCCTGCCCAGTAAATATATGCAAATCTGTCTTGCCAGTGATGTGAAAGAAGGTCCCTGATATTTTCCCTATCCATTAGCGGCTTAACAAAGATATCGAAACGGGGTGTATCAGGATCATCCTTGACGAGCGGATTTTGTTTTGCACATAAATCCAGAACGGCCAGGTTCCATAAGAAGTCGCCGACGCTATGCTGCAGAGGGCCGCCTGTGTCAATAAAACCAGTCATATCACAAAGACGTTTAACCAGGAAATAGCCAAGCTTCAGCTGGTCGTCTGACAGAGATAAACGGCACAAAGCGTCAAGGGCCATAATGATATCCTGTTCAGTCGGCGATATGTTCATAATGGCTTGAATCGAAGCTTGAACAACATCCTCCCCTATGGCGTGTGAGCAATGAGACATCCCACTGGCCACCATGGCCAGATGCTGGGCCGACCACTCTTTGGTGTTGGTCAGATCACGGCTTCCCACCTCTTTGGCCAGCGTCTTCCGGGTCGTGTCGGCGTCGTCCCCCGCCACCTGCCTCAGGCCATTGGTCACCATGGCCAGATCTTGCGCTAACCAGCACTTAAGGTCTCCGGCAAGGGCACGGCTCCCCACCTCTTTGGCCAGCGCCTTCCGGGTCGTGTCGGCGTCGTCCCCCGCCACCGGGCTCAGGCCATTGGTCACCAAGGCCAGAGGCTGGGCCGACCACTCTTTGGTGTCGGTCAAATCACGCCTCCCCACCTCTTTGGCCAGCGCCTTCCGGGTCGTGTCGGCGTCGTCCCCCGCCACCTGACTCAGGCCATTGGCCACCATGGCCAGATCTTGCGCTATCCAGCACTTAAGGTCTCCGGCAAGGGCACGGCTCCCCACCTCTTTGGCCAGCGCCTTCCGGGTCGTGTCGGCGTCGTCCCCCGTCACCTGGCTCAGGCCATTGGTCACCATGCCCAGATCTTGCGCTATCCAGCACTTAAGGTCTCCGGCAAGGGCACGACTCCCCACTTCTTTGGCCAGCGCCTTCCGGGTCGTGTCGGCGTCGTCCCCCGTCACCTGGCTCAGGCCATTGGTCACCATGGCCAGATGCTGGGCCGACCACTCTTTGGTGTCGGCCAAATCACGGCTTCCCACTTCTTTGGCCAGCGCCTTCCGGGTCGTGTCGGCGTCGTCACCCGCCACCTGACTCAGGCCATTGGTCACCATGGCCAGATCTTGCGCTATCCAGCACTTAAGGTCTCCGGCAAGGGCACGGCTTCCCACCTCTTTGGCCAGCGCCTTCCGGGTCGTGTCGGCGTCGTCCCCCGTCACCGGGCTCAGGCCATTGGTCACCATGGCCAGATGCTGGGCCGACCACTCTTTGGTGTCGGTCAAATCACGCCTCCCCACTTCTTTGGCCAGCGCCTTCCGGGTCGTGTCGGCGTAGTCACCCGCTACCTGACTCAGGCCATTGGTCACCATGGCCATATCTTGCGCTATCCAGCACTTAAGGTCTCCGGCAAGGGCACGCCTCCCCACTTCTTTGGCCAGCGCCTTCCGGGTCGTGTCGGCGTCGTCACCCGCCACCTGCCTCAGGCCATTGGTCACCATGGCCAGATGTTGCGCTATCCAGCACTTAAGGTCTCCGGCAAGGGCACGGCTTCCCACCTCTTTGGCCAGCGCCTTCCGGGTCGTGTCGGCTTTGTCACCGGCGACCTGACTCAGGCTATTGAGCACCATGGCCAGCGTTTGGGCTTTAAATCCGCACTGTTTGGTTAGCTGCTGTTTTTGACTGCGGTGGATCACGGCTTTCATGATCCAGTCTAACGCTGTGGCGCCTTCTTGATATTTTGCTAATTTTGAAAACGCATTTGCCAAAAGAGCAAGGGCTTTGGGACTGGCTCGCAGCGGGCGCGGCTCTCTTTCTGTCATCTGGAATGCAAGATCTAAAAGCGCGGTTTTATGGCTCTCCCGATGTGGCCCGTGAAGTTGCTTTTTGAGTCGATTCGCTTCGTTTGCCAGTGCTTCTATCTGTTGATCGAAACGCTCGGCGGAAGGGTTGCGGTAATATGGTCTCTTTCCGACTGGTCTTCTTTTTGGATATGTTCGAACTGTAGCCTCAGACGATTCCTGTTGTCGTGAAGGGACTTCGGCATGGGTCTTTGATGTGGTCAATACAGGCGGCCACTGAAGCATTGATGATTCAGGAACAGGAGAGGCATGTGGCCGGACACAGGTACGACCGGGATACAGGGAAGCAGGTGAAGGCTTTACAATTGCCGCCCAGCTTTTCTTTGTATCTTTATCTGCTGCTGCGCATTTCTCTATCACGCCCCCTGACAGCGGTAGCATTAACCAAATAAAAAACAATTCTCTCCTGCAAAAGTGAGCACCAATATTCACGGTAAATCTCATCCTCTTACCCGTTCGTTGAGGCTGTGCAGTAAAGGCAATGGCGGGATATATGGCAAGACGGCACAGGCCAAAAAGAGAAGGGAATACACAATCAGCAAACCGCCTCATATACCGACCATGATCCTCCAAAAGCATAACCTGACAGGAAAAATCATTGCCTGAAATGGTGGCGTTCAGGTGGTTGGTAGAAAGATTACGTTCATTTTGTAGTAATCCTTCTGGGTGCCTTCCAGCACATAGCCGTTCTTTTCCATGACCCGGTAGGAACCAATGTTGGTGGCGAAGCAATCGGCAGCCACTTTGTGGGCACCCATCTCGTCAAAGGCCAGTTGAGTAAGAACCTTGCAGGCTTTGGATGCGATGCCTTTGCCCCAGGCAGGTACAGGTAGCTGGTAGCCGACTTCGAAGTTGCCTTAGTGGAACATCACCGCATCCAGCCCGGCCATACCCATAAACTGTCCGTTATTATCGCGGACGATAAAGACAGGTTTTTCTGGCCATTCGCCTTTGGCTGTTGCCGCTGCAGTGGCTTCAATAATGGGGTCAAAGTAGCAGTGATAAACCTCTTTCGGTGCCGGAGCAAAGAACAGGTACTCAGTCACCAGTGGGTCTGCCAGCAGGATGAGGATGTCGCTGAAATCCTGGCTGGTTATCAGTTTGATATTGTAGTCATCAGACAGTGGTGTGCTGTTTCCCTGCTTAAGAGCGTTTAGAGACAAGGGCTGAACCTTTGTTGTTATCCATTGAAGTAGGGATAAATTTCAAGATGTATTTTTTGTAGTAAGAATAAGGGAAGACAACGTTCAGCAGTTTTTTTGGTACAGTTTTGTCTGCATTCTGTTGTCTGCCCTTACATTTGTCTCTTACTTCTTCCGAGTTGTTTTCCCTTTTTTCGTTTTGCTCCCACGTATCCCTTTTTTCGCTCTTATTTCAGTATTTATTTGTGGTTGGTGCTGCACTCTTACCGGGTCAACTACCGGGTCAACGAGGGGATCTGCATTGGCAGGAGGGAGAGTGAGTTCTGTATGTAACCTGAGTAACTCAGAGTAGGCGTTTTTTCTCTCATTATTTCTATAGCATTCAATTTCTTGTAGCTGCGGGTTTGTGGTCATGATGTTTATAAGTGCGGCACACATCTGACTGGCCAGTAGATCATCCTGAAAGAGGACGTCTGGATTCTCTATAATGTATTGCAGAATGTCATAAATGTATCCGCCTTCGGGAGAGAGGATAGTCAGACTAAATATCGGGTGTTTGTGTGAGAGCTCCAGTAACATTGCCACCACAGATGCATCTTTATTAACATCCCTGGTGTGCAGTGTGCCTAAAAGCCCACGAACCTTATAACTTTGATAGCCCTGTATGGCCATATCATCTGTTATGTCCTCCTGACGTTGGTTGGTGGGCGTTGAAACCATAAACTGAATCAACAATTCTTCAAGTTTCTGGTTCTTAAACTCAGTAAAGTCAGGGAACTCAGAGTATTGTCCGTTATCTGCGTTCATAAGCATTACTGTTTTGTAGAAACCGGAAGAACCGCTAAAGCCTCCACGCTGCGTTCTTTCTCGAATGCTGTCAGAGATATCCGACAGTTCATCAGTGATGATGAACTCCTTGTGTACGGCCAGGTCGTTGGGGTCAAACAATTGATACATAGGTCTGTCTTGCCCTGGCTCAAATAGACGTAGCACCGAGAAGGTAGAAATGCCGTTGGATACCAGGAAGGCCGTGTTGATGGAGGCCGGTGAATTTATTCCCATAATCTCCAGTACAGAATGCAGTTCCTTCTGTACGTGGTAGACAGTGCGTTGATAAAGAGTGTCTTTTGCCGGGCCAAGGTCGACCCCTAAATCTTCAGCCACAAGGTTGCGGGCGTGGATCGCGTTATCTTCAATACCTCCTGCAGGTATGGGGTGTTCCACAAGACGTTGGCTGGTGTCTGGGTATTGAAGAGTCAGAAGATGCTCTGGGAAATCATGGTTCTGCTTCAAATGTTCGTAGAGGCTCGGCAGGGACGAATGGTCATATTGGGCGGTCCAGTGGGTGAGTTTCTGCAAAAACTGATGGAAGCCCCTGGGGTTTTCCCGTTTAGACAGGGTTGCGGGCATCATCAGGTCGCGCGGGCTTTCCAGTGGTTCCTGCAGATGGTAAAGGGCGGCCAGTGTAGCTAACCCCTGCTTTAAACCTCCTTTGGTGAACTCTGGCAGGTAGGCCTTCAGGTCAGCATCCTGCTCGGCATATTGAGTAATATGTCTGGTCAGCTGAGAGTAATCCGCAGGTCTGGTTTGGCCTTCCATCAGCTTGCTAAAGGAGGAGGGTGTTTGTGTTAGTTGGGAAGGCAGTGCAGAGGAAAGCTGTGCAGAGGAAATCGGTGTCAGAGTTGCTTCTTCGGCATTGGCTCTTTTGTCGGGGGCTCTCTGTGATGACGATTCCGGCGGTTCATTTTGGTGTTGCTTAACAAATGTATAAAAGGCATCGGCTGAATCTTTGGACAAGCAACAGGTAGGGTAATTCTGCAGCACATCTTTGGTCAGTTGATGGAAGTACTGTCGAGCCCTGGAGCCGGAAGGAATCAGATTTCTCATATGATGAGGCCGTTCATCGAAAAACTGCAGGAGGTTAAGAACCAGATCCGTGTCCGTGCAGTCATCAGACACAGTGGTCACATCCATATCCAGACGGAGCTGTAGAGCATCAAACTGGCAAGGCGATGATGGTGATAGTAAATAGTCAGCCAGAGCGTGGTCGTCTCTAAAAATATCAACAAGAATAGGAGGAAGGGAGGTATCGCTCCCGGCTATTTCCAGCCCGTGTGCTGTGAATTCTTTATGGGAATATGTTTTTCCAGTTCCCTTTAACCAGAAGAGATACCCATGCAGTTGCTCCTTTTTAAGCAGGGAGAGGTTTGGCAGACGGTTCTCGGAGGTGTTGTTGACCAAAACTTGAGTTGTGTAATGGTGTTCACTGGAAGTAGCTCTTCTGAGCAAAGCACGGTGAACCTTCTCGGCAACATGATCAATGTTTTTGGTAATAAACAGACTGGTATTGATGCTGAAGTCATGGGTATCCAGCGTCATAAATCCTTGGTCACCAATGCGTAACACAGCAACTACCCGATCCAAACTGCTGATAAGAAATGCAGTATTTAAAGTTGGGTGAATTGCCCCGGAGGCTGTTTGCAGTATCTGTTTGACGGAGTCTTTGTTGGGGGGGTGGTAGATGGTGCGCTCATGTAAAATTTGTTCTTCAGTACCAAGGTTTGTGGTTGGTAATTTTTCACAGCCCAATATCCAGGATATTCCCCTGTTTGTGACAACGCCCTTGTAAGTGCTGATGGAAAGGAGACTATGGTCGGCCTTGGTTCTTCTCACTTTATTTTTGCTTTTCAACTCGGCACTTTGGTCAGGTCGATGCAGCAAAGACAGTCTTTGAATAAAAGCTTTAAACTCTTTCAATTTGTCCCTGTGGCTGCTTAAAACGCTTGGGTCTCCATTCAAATCAACCAATTGTGACCATACTTTATGCTGCAGCAGAAACTCCATCACACCCATGTCAGGATATGTAGAAAGGGAGGCCAAATGGTAAAGGGTGGCTATGGTGGTTAAGCCACGATCAAAGTGCTCACCCTGTTTTTTGTCCTCTGAGGCAATGAGCTCTCCCAGATAGTCGTCTTTCTTCTGTTTGGGGGCTGACTGTTGGTAGAACTGTATATTGGACTTTAACCCGTTGTTCATAGAGCTAAAGGTTCGGCAAAGTTCCCCTTTTTCACCAAAGAGCAACTCTATTGGACGCGGCCTGACCGGCGGGTTCCGGCGGATAGCAAGAGCGGTCAGCTCTTCTTCAGAGTAAGGGTTCGGGATTTCAAGGTGGGAACTTTTATTATCTTCCGGGGCTTTATAAACGCCAATAACATACTGGTGAACAGCTTGACCATTGAAGGTCGACTCTTGTTGATGCGTGATTTCGGCATGTGTGATTCCTAAAAACACACCATTGGGTGTATGGCGTATCAGTGGATCAGTTTGGGCCCTGTCTATGGTCACCGTGCCGTATATCGGGCTTTGATTGATATGAAATCCGGGTTTATGTGTGACTGAAGCCTGCTCTTCATGCTCAAACAGAAATGGAATGGAGACGTTCTCCAGTGGCAAGCCAGTTGCCGCTTCAACATTGTATGACCCGGTCAGTATGGTTTTGCCGCTGGGTATGCGTAAATCCTTGAAGGATTTATGGGTGCCGGGCAGTGCGGGCTTGAAGGATTTCGTGGCTTTCCGGGTATCAAGAATAATCGGGTGAGCACTATTGTTTTCAATAAGTATTTCAATAGTTGCAGCGGCTGCTGTGAGTGGCGATGGTGGGGCTTTGCCGGCGCCTCCAGCAAGGGACATGCTTGAAAGCAGGCATGAGAGGGGAAAGAATCGCAGAAGGGCGTGTAAAAAAGAGTGCATAGCTAAGCTTGGCTTAGCCAGAGAGTACTGTGGCATCGGTAAACCTTGTCTGGTGGAAGCTATGCATCTTTTGATGCGCATCACCTCAGGAGCCCGCTGTATGCGGCATGAACTAATCGCTCGATAAGGTGATGAGGCAGTCTAGACAGGCTTTGGAAGGCTTTTATTATTTTTTATAAATGTTTGTTTTTGTCTGGGTGGGGAGAAACCGTTTTAAGGTTTGGTTTCACTCTGTGTACCTGAGTCAGCAGAGGCTTGGGGAACCGCATTCTCTTCTAGCTCCATCTTTGCCCTGTTAGCCTTGCTGATGTACTTCGGCTTGTTTTTAGGAGCAATCCTGGCCTTGGCTTTTTTTGCCCGAGCCTTGAGGATCTGGTTACCTTTTTTGCGACGGTTCATGAAGATGTTCCTGAATATTCCTGAATGAGGCTATTTTGGCATAAAACAGCTGCGAGCCGATTGTCGTATTTCTTCCGTGGCCTGGATCTGTGCTTATATCTGGGGGGATACGACAGAGGCTGAAGGTTATAGCAATCAGGTGCGCCATTTCGACGATGATCACAAAGCGTGTTTAACAGAAAAGGGAACGAAGAATGGCAGCCGCGTTATGTGTTTCGTGCAGAGCCTGTGAACAGGGAAAGCTTTGCGGAAGCCTGCCACTATATTGAGACGTCACCAGAGTCGATTTTACCCAGTCGAAAGTGGTAACGCTCTATACCAGCGATGGACGTGTCACGCTGTCAGAGAGTAGTCGGTAAGTTGTAGTCTAAAGCTATGAACTTCGGGGTTTTGGAGTAGAACCTATTGGCATAGAAGCTATTGGAGCAGGGGCACCCAGATTAAGGATGGGCGAAAGCCCGAACTTATAGTCCAGTAAAGCTTCTATCGCATTAAAGGAGTCGGAGTAGCAGTGTTCTAAAGCATTATTCAGTACATCAAAATCAGCAGCTTTATGGCGTTTTGCTGTGCGCGGCTCTTTTTTTTGTAAGCTAATCCTGTACATCAGTTCGCCGCGCTGCTCTCTTATACTGGCCAGATGATCTGGCAAAAGTGCGATATCAGTAGCGCTTTCCATCACGTTACGGCATGAGGCACTGACAAGTTTCACAATATCCTGCAGCTGATCGACAGCGTTCTGTACTGGAATATTATCCAGTGCAATCAATGCTTTGGAACATCGAATAGCGGGATCTTTCATTTTGTCGACTGTGCTGGGAATATTCTGCAAATCTGATTGGTATTCATGCTTCAGGGAAGCAGGCCATTTATACTCTCCGGTTCGCTTTCCCGTATTCAAAGTTTCATTGAAAGTATTTTTATATTTTGCGACTCGTCGAACCAGAGCTGAGGCTGATCTGATGTGGGGCAACAGTTGTAAAATAGCCAGCTCTGCAAGGCCCAACCATGCTCTTGGGGCGGCATTTAATCGTGGGTTTCCCTTATGCTGGTCGAGTATTTTTTCATAGATCGCTCGTGATTTTTCCGGGGCTGGACTTATGAGTTGGCGTGCCTCTTCCAAATCACGCTCCCACTGTAGTAAAGGCCTTTCCGGGTTGTCTGGCGGGATAATGACGCTGCCAGATGCAGGTTTATCTGCAAGGGTGTACTCAATAGTGAATGCTGGCTCGGTTTCATTGTCTGATGAAAAATCAGAAGCGTCCGGAGAGTTCAACGCACCATTCCCGGCTGATGCATCCACAGCTGCAGCATAAGACACCTGTTGCTTTGGTTTTGGGGTTTTTATCATCACCTGTTCAAGCCATATTTTCCGTTCTCTTTCTTGTTTTTTCAGCTCTTCTGCAACGCTGCTTCGGGCCTCTTTAAACCTGGCGTACCCTGCCCGCAAACGTTGCGACAGGTTTTCCATAACCTTACTTTCCTGCCGGTTGTTATTGGCATGGCATCTAAACCATTGATTACCTACCCAGCCTGATTCCAGAGAGTTATAAACCAGCTGTAGTTTTTCGACTGCATCCTTTTTCTGTGTGAAATCAGTGCATTCCTTAAGGACTATAAGATGTGACTGCAGCATATAGTCTACAGCCGCCATTCCTATAAGATGATGGTTTTCTGGAAAGCTTAATACCCTGGCTCTTAGTTTGTTCATTGTGAGTAGCAGCGAAGGTCTGCTTTGCCCCCAGATTCCCAGCTGCTGAAGCAGAAGGCCATTCAGTAATACCACATGCTGATAGCACTCTCGCGTCTGTGCATTTCGTGCAGCATACACGTGCAGGGTTTTACTCATAACCTCATAAAGCTCTCCCAGTTTTTCCTGCCTCATAACGGTAATACAAGTCTTAAGAACACCCTTAAAACGCCGAGCCTGAGCTTCATCATTGTTTAGCTCACAGGTTGCTATTTTCTCCAGTAGCTCTGTCAGAAAAGTGGTCATACGAGTTAAGAACACATGGGCATTGCCGTTTGTAACAGACAGAACCTCATTCTGCTTTGTTTCTTTAGTAGTACCTAAATGGGCAATTTTGTCTGGTCCCCAGGCCAGGCACAGAGATGCACGGATATAGGATTTAAGACCCTGGCCAGCTTCATACATGGAAAGTTTTAGTTTTTGTTCAAGGTCTACTGGAATATTTTGAAGGGGTTGGCTTCGACTCTTGGCGCTGGCTGCACGATCTGCCTGCTTCAGAAGTTCATTGACCTGCTCACTACCACGCTGATAACGGGCGCTGTAGTACCGGCCCAGTAGTATGTGGAAAAAGTAATTGTGCGCAAACACAGGGGGAGTATCAGTATGCTTTTCTTTGTGCGTGAGGTAGAAATCTACAGTCAGGGCAGGGTTCAGTGTTTTATAATGACTGATTAATTCCTCTGTTTCACGAAGCCAGAGCTGCTTCTCTGAGGCTTCCCATTTTTCGTCTGGATTGGGTGCCCGTTTCGTTAAATCTTTAGCATTGTCAGCAAGTTCTATTAGTGGTTTATAGTCGCGTTCGGTCAGTAGTTTTCTTGATTTGTATTGGCGGCGGCGATTAACAACGAGAGCATCTTTCAGTGCGGATATCACTGCGTCTTGTCCGCTTTTGGTCAATGCTTTAGGTGGAGCCGGTTGTGCCAGCTTGCCATCATCAGTGCCTTTCTGAGCATAATGCCCAAGATGACTCATTCTTGCCAGAAACTGTTGTTCGTCTTCAGTCAATTCAATCTTGTCTCTGAAACGTGTATCCCAGCTGCAAAGCGTGGCTATGATGCCGCAATGAAAGTTCAAATAAGAATCTTCTGAAAAATTGTCTCTACTATCTTCCATCCGACAAAAAAATAACCAATCGGATTCCTGGTTAGGTCTTTCCTCTACATAATCTTTGTAATGCTTTAAAAGGTTTTTGGTTGCGTCGAAGCATGTGTTGAGCAGGTCATCTGATGTGATGATATCTTTGTCTTTGTCGTAGAGCTTCTCAGCCTCATATAAGTAAAGTGACCTGCGCCAGAAGGATGGCATCGGGCTGTCTAGCATTAAGGTTGGCCAGCTGTTGTCTCGATAGGCTTGCCATTCTGGGTAATCGGAGGTTTTATCCACCCATGGTTTCCCACTGGCGCCGGCAGCGTATAGATCAAATAGATTTAGCAGAATGGTTTGCTTTTTAGCGACTTGTTGCCGGGCCAGTCCTTTTGGTTTTATCTGTTCTTTGGGCTTTTGTTTTACAGTGTCGTCCGCTGTCTTGAAGCCATCATTGGAGTCGTCAGTCAGTTCTCTGTGAACCAGTGCCTCAGCTGCTGTTTCGAAGCCATTTGTACCAGACTTTGAATCTGAACCGGAATCTGTGGGCGCGGCCTTAAGCACCGAAACGACTGCGGGGGCATTTTGAATATTATGTTTGACAAGTGGGGTCTGCTTTGGAGCGGTTTCTTCTGCTTTTTGCGATAGGGCCTGTTGTTTCGGTGCCTTGCGAACCCTTTTATGCCTGTACAGGTGTTTGTTTCTGGGTGCCTTTGTGTGGGTTTCAGTCGCTCCAGTGCCAAACGCTTCATCTTGTGGATGAACAGGGAAAGTAACTCTCTTTTTTTGAGGCGCAGGGGTGGCCATAAGTCGGTATCCAGAAGCGTAAGTTATGTGCTCTTAGACAGAGTCAGGGCGTTATTTACATCACTTGGTAACTGATTTGTTAGGGCTACTATTAGGTAGGGCTACTATTAGGCAGGGCTACTAACTAAAGAGTGCTGTTAGCTCTGCTTACACTTTTGAACCATCTATTGATCTGTTCTATGACGGAGTTTTCAGCAACCTGCAGATTGCCAAAGACGGTACCGGACTGGGGCTTGAGTAAGATCGTGTTTAATCAACGCGCGCGGTATATCGATTAGCAATATCACCCAACAGGCATACAAGGCCATGGTAGCTGATTTTCTTTGATAATCTACAGGTGTACGGATTGTACGGGTTGCCTGGTAACTTTCGAATTTCACGGGTGGCCGTAGCGAAGGTATCTCTGAGCCTGAGTAGCTTTTCCGGGCTGTTGTTGCGGTATTGATAAAGCAACCAGTGCCATTTCAATGTGTTTATGAATCGAAATTCAAGATCTTGAATGTGTTTTTCAGGCTGCGGCGTGGATGCTATTGGTGTCTCCATAATGCAGTAGATAATATAGTTGGCTAAATGTATGTCGTTGGCGTCGTCTGCAGATATGGGAAAGTTGCTGCACTCCTGGTCCAGAAGTGGCCGATTCTCCTTGAAGATTTTTAATACCGTGTGTACATCATTAAACAGACGATCTATGCCTGGACTTCCCATGCCCTGAGGGCT
>CBDCRZ010000166.1:0-5953 GCA_965221135.1 Sansalvadorimonas sp. | reverse complement strand
GGATGTGTGTCGACCTCTCTCACTTAAACAAGTACGTCAGGCGTGAGAGGTACCAATGCCCCACACCTGCACAGGCTGTAGCAGACATCGCAGCTGAGAATGCAAAGGTGTTCACAAAAATTGACGCCCTCAAGGGATACCACCAATGTCCGCTCGATGAGGAAAGCCAGCTTCTCACCACGTTCATAACACCCTTCGGTCGGTTCAAGTATCTCCGAGCCCCATATGGCATCTCCTCCATCTCCGAGCACTATAATAGAAGGATGGACGAAGCCTTTTCTGGCCTATCTGGATATCGACGTGTTGTTGACGACGTAGTCATTTTTGACAGCGATGAAGCCAATCATGCAGCACACGTCCGCCAGTTCCTACAAAGATGTACGGAGTGCATGATCACTCTCAACAAGGACAAGTGGGAATATAACAAGCCACTCGTGACCTTCGCTGGATTTCAACTATCCAAGGATGGTTACCGCGTCGACACCACTATAACCGATGCTATAACCCAGTTCCCAACACCATCCAATCGTACTGATCTGCGTGTTTTTTTTTGGGTTAGCCAATCAACTCGCTGCAAGCACAGACTCCGTTGCAACCCTACTCGGACCATTGCGACCATTGCTCAGCTCCAAGAATGAGTTCCTGTGGACACACACCCATGACCAAGCTTTTCTAAAAGCCAAGCAGTTCCTAGCGTCAGCCCCGACCCTGGCCTACTTTGACCCTACGAAGCAAACACGCCTGAGCACAGATGCAAGTAGACACGGCCTGGGGTTTGTCCTTCAACAACTTCATCAGGACAAGTGGGCACTAGTACAGGCCGGATCGCGATTCCTGTCAGACACAGAATCCAGGTATGCCATTATTGAATTAGAAATGTTAGCTGTATCATGGGCTATCATTAAATGTAGGATTTTTCTGGCCGGCCTACCTCATTTCACTGTCCGTACTGACCACCACCCTCTGATTCCCATCCTCAATAACCACCGCTTAGATGAGATAGAGAATCCGCGGCTCCAACGCTTGAAGACGAAAGTTATGGGATACGCGTTCACAGCCGAGTGGGTAAAGGGTGCCCAAAATAATGCCCCAGACGCACTATCTAGGAGCCCCGTGTCAGACCCAAAACCAGGGGAACTACTTGCTGAGGGCTTGGCATCTTCAGCTGAAGTCCGAGCACTAACCAATGGTGGCCAGCACGACAGCTTGCGATTGACAGATTTGCGCCACATAGCAGAGCAGGATGACGAATACCAGCAGCTGAAGCACTACATTGAAGTTGGGTTCCCTCAGAAGCGTAAACAGCTACCTACAAAGTGTCAGAGATACTGGAATGTCCGGAACCAGCTAACTATTGATGATGGCCTGATCGTGTTTGGATGCCGCCTACTGATCCCTGCCAAGTTACAACAGTCAGCCCTTCGTCAACTCCATGCAGCACACCAAGGAACTGTCCAAACGAAGTCGCGTGCAAGACAAGTTGTCTATTGGCCTGGAATGGATAATGATATTGACAACATCACCCTCACCTGCAAGCTGTGCCAAGACTACCTACCATCCCATCCGCCGGAGCCCATGGTAGAAAAAAAACGCCCATCACGTTCATTCCAGGAAATAGCTGCTGACTTCTGCTCCCACGGGGGACACCAATTCCTCATTGTCGTTGACTGCTGTACTGACTGGCCAGAGATCATCCACATGGGCAAGGACACAACAGCAAATCGCCTCAACAGTGTTCTTCTTGGTGTCTTTAGTCGTTATGGGGTGCCCGATATCATATGGTCCGATCAGGGACCACAGTTTACATCCCACACATTTCAGTCCCTCGCCGAGGAGTGGGGAATCAGGCACCTTCCTTCCTCTCCACATTACCCGCAGAGTAATGGCAAAGCTGAGGCTGCCGTCAAATCGATGAAGAAGATAATCAGAGGATCCTGGAATGGACATCAATTGGACCAAAACAAGTTAGCTCGAAGTTTGTTGCAGTACCGAAACACCCCCTCAAGACGAGATGGGACATCCCCAGCGCAAAAGCTATACGGTCACTCGATTCAGGACGCTTTACCAGCACATCGTCTAGCGTTTAAACACAGACAACCGGACCGCTCCAAGGAACTCGCTGTTGACAACTACAACCAGCAGTACTACAACCAGAAAGCACACCCTCTTCCAGAGATTCACGTTGGCACCAACGTTGCCATCCAGAACCCCTCAACCAAACGGTGGGACACTTACGGGATAATCATTCGTATCGGACCACATCGTCAATACCACATCAAAATGACAAATGGTCGGACACTTATCAGGAACCGCCGATTTATTCGCCGTCGTGTACCGGTCACACCGCAGATACCAGTTGAACCCCCTTGTACACCTCCCAACCCTTCCCCACCCCCGATCCTAAAATTGACATCTGAGTGCATACACTGCAGTGTTAGGAATACCACCACCAAATAACACTGCGCCTGAACGGCCTGGCACAAATAAATGATGCACAGAAGGCAACTCGTGGCACTGCAAAACAAAACTAGCAAAACCTTGGCCTGTGGGACACAGGAGGGGCCAGAAGGGAGCTGACGGCTGTATGAAACTTTTCATTAGCAAAATGAACATGAGGCAACCACGTGACATCAATCAATACCATTCATAAACAAGTCAGAGTAATTAACAATAACAGATAATAGTTATTGTTTATGTTCCTACATCTCCCTCCTTCAGGTCTCCAAGTGACCTACTTGGGGAATTCATCAGCATAACGGATTGGCGGTCTGTGTGGTCGGGATGAGCGGCGTAGTGGTTGTGGGGGCTGGATTGGTGGATGTGGAGGGGGTGGGGAAGGGTTGGGAGGTGTACAAGGGGGTTCAACTGGTATCTGCGGTGTGACCGGTACACGACGGCGAATAAATCGGCGGTTCCTGATAAGTGTCCGACCATTTGTCATTTTGATGTGGTATTGACGATGTGGTCCGATACGAATGATTATCCCGTAAGTGTCCCACCGTTTGGTTGAGGGGTTCTGGATGGCAACGTTGGTGCCAACGTGAATCTCTGGAAGAGGGTGTGCTTTCTGGTTGTAGTACTGCTGGTTGTAGTTGTCAACAGCGAGTTCCTTGGAGCGGTCCGGTTGTCTGTGTTTAAACGCTAGACGATGTGCTGGTAAAGCGTCCTGAATCGAGTGACCGTATAGCTTTTGCGCTGGGGATGTCCCATCTCGTCTTGAGGGGGTGTTTCGGTACTGCAACAAACTTCGAGCTAACTTGTTTTGGTCCAATTGATGTCCATTCCAGGATCCTCTGATTATCTTCTTCATCGATTTGACGGCAGCCTCAGCTTTGCCATTACTCTGCGGGTAATGTGGAGAGGAAGGAAGGTGCCTGATTCCCCACTCCTCGGCGAGGGACTGAAATGTGTGGGATGTAAACTGTGGTCCCTGATCGGACCATATGATATCGGGCACCCCATAACGACTAAAGACACCAAGAAGAACACTGTTGAGGCGATTTGCTGTTGTGTCCTTGCCCATGTGGATGATCTCTGGCCAGTCAGTACAGCAGTCAACGACAATGAGGAATTGGTGTCCCCCGTGGGAGCAGAAGTCAGCAGCTATTTCCTGGAATGAACGTGATGGGCGTTTTTTTTCTACCATGGGCTCCGGCGGATGGGATGGTAGGTAGTCTTGGCACAGCTTGCAGGTGAGGGTGATGTTGTCAATATCATTATCCATTCCAGGCCAATAGACAACTTGTCTTGCACGCGACTTCGTTTGGACAGTTCCTTGGTGTGCTGCATGGAGTTGACGAAGGGCTGACTGTTGTAACTTGGCAGGGATCAGTAGGCGGCATCCAAACACGATCAGGCCATCATCAATAGTTAGCTGGTTCCGGACATTCCAGTATCTCTGACACTTTGTAGGTAGCTGTTTACGCTTCTGAGGGAACCCAACTTCAATGTAGTGCTTCAGCTGCTGGTATTCGTCATCCTGCTCTGCTATGTGGCGCAAATCTGTCAATCGCAAGCTGTCGTGCTGGCCACCATTGGTTAGTGCTCGGACTTCAGCTGAAGATGCCAAGCCCTCAGCAAGTAGTTCCCCTGGTTTTGGGTCTGACACGGGGCTCCTAGATAGTGCGTCTGGGGCATTATTTTGGGCACCCTTTACCCACTCGGCTGTGAACGCGTATCCCATAACTTTCGTCTTCAAGCGTTGGAGCCGCGGATTCTCTATCTCATCTAAGCGGTGGTTATTGAGGATGGGAATCAGAGGGTGGTGGTCAGTACGGACAGTGAAATGAGGTAGGCCGGCCAGAAAAATCCTACATTTAATGATAGCCCATGATACAGCTAACATTTCTAATTCAATAATGGCATACCTGGATTCTGTGTCTGACAGGAATCGCGATCCGGCCTGTACTAGTGCCCACTTGTCCTGATGAAGTTGTTGAAGGACAAACCCCAGGCCGTGTCTACTTGCATCTGTGCTCAGGCGTGTTTGCTTCGTAGGGTCAAAGTAGGCCAGGGTCGGGGCTGACGCTAGGAACTGCTTGGCTTTTAGAAAAGCTTGGTCATGGGTGTGTGTCCACAGGAACTCATTCTTGGAGCTGAGCAATGGTCGCAATGGTCCGAGTAGGGTTGCAACGGAGTCTGTGCTTGCAGCGAGTTGATTGGCTAACCCAAAAAAAAACACGCAGATCAGTACGATTGGATGGTGTTGGGAACTGGGTTATAGCATCGGTTATAGTGGTGTCGACGCGGTAACCATCCTTGGATAGTTGAAATCCAGCGAAGGTCACGAGTGGCTTGTTATATTCCCACTTGTCCTTGTTGAGAGTGATCATGCACTCCGTACATCTTTGTAGGAACTGGCGGACGTGTGCTGCATGATTGGCTTCATCGCTGTCAAAAATGACTACGTCGTCAACAACACGTCGATATCCAGATAGGCCAGAAAAGGCTTCGTCCATCCTTCTATTATAGTGCTCGGAGATGGAGGAGATGCCATATGGGGCTCGGAGATACTTGAACCGACCGAAGGGTGTTATGAACGTGGTGAGAAGCTGGCTTTCCTCATCGAGCGGACATTGGTGGTATCCCTTGAGGGCGTCAATTTTTGTGAACACCTTTGCATTCTCAGCTGCGATGTCTGCTACAGCCTGTGCAGGTGTGGGGCATTGGTACCTCTCACGCCTGACGTACTTGTTTAAGTGAGAGAGGTCGACACACATCCAGAAAGCACACCCTCTTCCAGAGATTCACGTTGGCACCAACGTTGCCATCCAGAACCCCTCAACCAAACGGTGGGACACTTACGGGATAATCATTCGTATCGGACCACATCGTCAATACCACATCAAAATGACAAATGGTCGGACACTTATCAGGAACCGCCGATTTATTCGCCGTCGTGTACCGGTCACACCGCAGATACCAGTTGAACCCCCTTGTACACCTCCCAACCCTTCCCCACCCCCTCCACATCCACCAATCCAGCCCCCACAACCACTACGCCGCTCATCCCAACCACGTGACATCAATCAATACCATTCATAAACAAGTCAGAGTAATTAACAATAACAGATAATAGTTATTGTTTATGTTCCTACATCTCCCTCCTTCAGGTCTCCAAGTGACCTACTTGGGGAATTCATCAGCATAACGGATTGGCGGTCTGTGTGGTCGGGATGAGCGGCGTAGTGGTTGTGGGGGCTGGATTGGTGGATGTGGAGGGGGTGGGGAAGGGTTGGGAGGTGTACAAGGGGGTTCAACTGGTATCTGCGGTGTGACCGGTACACGACAGCGAATAAATCGGCGGGTTCCTGATAAGTGTCCGACCATTTGTCATTTTGATGTGGTATTGACGATGTGGTCCGATACGAATGATTATCCCGTAAGTGTCCCACCGTTTGGTTGAGGGGTTCTGGATGGCAACGTTGGTGCCAACGTGAATCTCTGGAAGAGG
>CBDCRZ010000165.1:0-16141 GCA_965221135.1 Sansalvadorimonas sp. | reverse complement strand
TTTCTGCTTGAGGTTATAAGAAGCCCTATGGTCCGCCATAACCGGTTGGCAGGGGTGCTAGAGATGGCAATTCAAGAGGGGCGCCTGTGAGGAATACGCTTTGAAACCAGGCGCCAGCCAGCATAACCAGGGAACCTGACAGGCTGGTGCCAGAACAGGAAACTTAGGAGCACGGCCGAGTCTATGGAGCAGACATACAAAAACATCCCGATTAATACCACTAGAAAAACATATGGAGGTCATATTATGAACACAATACATTATTCCCCCGGCGCAGGAGCTAATGCCCTGCCAACGCCTCTCAGGAGTAGTAGTGAGAAGAAGCGTTTCACGCTGAAACAAAAACTTACACAAAACGATCTGCGTGAGGTTTGTAAGGACCTTCAAAAAGAGAGGGCCGATTGGTTCACCTTAGGTATTCAACTCGGGATTGATTTCTCAGTACTTGAAGGCATTCAGAAATCACCCGGAGTGCCCAGTCCAGTGGCCAATCTGTCGGAAGGGCTGAGGCTATGGATGGAGGATGATAACGAACAGCACACCTGGGCCCTGGTTGCCTGTGCAGTCAGGGACCTGAGTAACGCCCGCCTGGCATCGCAGATCGAAACCGTACATCAGCATGATCTCACAAAAGAGCTGAACGAAGATGACCTGCCGGCACTGGAGAAAGTTTTGTATGAGATGGCACCTAAATGGCACGCCCTGTGTCAGGACCTTGGTGTTAATTATCATGCACTTCAGGAGGTTAAGGATGCTAAAAGCCCTGAAGATTTACTGCGTGAGACCCTCAACGTTCGCCTGAATAAGGGCGATTTCACATATGAGAACATTATTGACGCACTGAAAGCTAAGGGTCATAACAGTTTGGCAGCATCTATCCTCTCTGACCGCATCCGGTAAAGGCTGTTTTCCAAGAGCCTGACCGATAATAGGCGACGCTCGTCAACTGCCATCATGGCGTAGGGCTGACCCTGCGCCTCATCCCATTAAGGGCATTGTGTTCCTGATGTTCACTGACGCCCATACATGGTTTCAGGCAGGGCGTGCTAAAAGCGGCCACTGTTGCATACCTATGACTCCATCGGTGGCAATCAATACCGACAGGCTGGTTAGTAAGACGTGAAACCTAAAGAAATGGCCGGAGGTCTATTGAACAGGCGTGTAAAAACACGCCTTTACTATCACCAGAAAACACGTAAAGGATACGCATATGCACAGAATTCCACCAGTCGCCCAGCCAGCTTATACCGCAGCAACGTCTGGCCCTCGTGGCAGACCCGAGAAGCAATTCAAGATTGGTGAGAGGCTGTCGATGAACGATCTGCCTCTGGTCACAAAAGATCTTCAAGAAGAGGCCGCCCACTGGGACCTGTTGGCTATATATCTTGATGTTGATCAAACCACATACGAGGAGTTTGAAGAATCAGGCCAATTGGATTCTCCGAGTGAAAAACTCCAGCAGGGTTTGAACAAATGGCTGGAGAAGGAAACAAACCCTACCTGGGGTATAATCGTAAATGCTCTTAGGAGTCAGGATGAAAATAAACTGGCTGGGGAAATTGTTGATAAATATCCTGATACACAGACGACACCTCTAACAAGCAAAGACCTGAGCACACTTGAAAAAGAGTTGGCTCCAATGGCGGCACAATGGTACGTATTTTGCTCGTATGCTTGAGATTGAACCGTGTGTTCTTGATGTAATAGATGCAAAAAAAGATCAGCTCGATTTTCTGAACTACACCTTAGCCTATTGCATAGAAAGAGAAGCTGGTCTCACATACAAAGAGATTTTTAAGGCGCTGGAAGGGCTCAGCAACAAATCCCTGATAGGACAGATCAAGTCTAAACGTATTACCCATTAAAAACGGCATTCTCGCCACGAGCCAGAGCGACTGAAGTCAGGGGGCACTGTTCCTGGTGCCCCCGCACCTGCTTCAGGGTTTCCGGTTTCAATAATACCCTTCACTCATTGATTTCACCCCGCACACATGATGGCTTGACAGTGTCGAGAAACAGACTGCACTGGTCGTGTTTTATATGGGCGCTTTCTACGGCCAGCAGAGCTGTCAGGGTGGTTATAAGACGTGAAACTTAAAAAAATGGCCGGGGTCTATTAAACAGGCGTGTAAAAAGACGCCTTTTTTATCACCAGAAAACACTTAGAGGATACCCATATGCACAGAATTCAATCAAACCCGCAAGCTTCCGCAGCAACGCCAGCCCATCGTGGCAGACCCGAGAAACAATTCAAGATTGGTGACAGGCTGTCGATGCGCGATCTGTCTCTGGTCACAAAAGATCTTAAAGACGAGAACAGCAAATGGATACAATTTGCTATACAACTTGATGTTGCGTATCCCACATGCACAGAGATTGAAAGATCAGCCCGATCGGGTAGTTCGTTGGCTGACAAATTCCAGCAGGGTCTGACAAAATGGCTGGAGACTGACGCAGACCCTACCTGGGCTATGGTCGCAGACGCTCTTAAGTGTCGGAGTAACAATAGACTGTCTAAGACAATTCTTGAAAAATATCGCCATACACAGACGAACATTCTAACAATGAATGACCTGAGCACGCTTCAAACAGAGTTGCGTGAAATGCAGCCAAGCTGGTACAACTTCTGCGTGAGTCTTGGTGTTAGTACAGATGATCTTTCTATAATAAATGATAAAAAAGGTACGGCCGAGTTTATGAACGAAGTCTTAGCCCATTGCATAGAAAGAGAAGCTGGTCTCACATACAAAGAGATTTTTGATGCGCTGGAAGCGGTTGGCAACAGGCGTCTGAAAGCACAGCTCGAGTCTAAACGTATTACCCATTAAAAACGGTATTCTCGCGCGGCTGAAGTCAGGGGGCAGGGTTCCAGGTGCCCCCGCACCGCCTTCAGGGTTTCCGGTTTCAATAATACCCTTCACTCATTGATTTCACCCCCCACACATGATGGTTCGACAGTGTCGAGAAACAGACTGCACTGGTCGTGTTTTATATGGGCGCTTTCTACGGCCAGCAGAGCTGTCAGGCTGGTTATAAGACGTGAAACTTAAAGAAATGGCCGGGGTCTATTGAACAGGCGTGTAAAAACACGCCTTTACTATCACCAGAAAACACTTAGAGGATACCCATATGCACAGAATTCCATCAAGCCCGCAAGCTTTCGCTGCAACGCCTGCCCCTCGTGGCAGACCCGAGAAGCAATTCAAGATTGGTGAGAGGCTGTCGATGAACGATCTGTCTCTGGTCACAAAAGATCTTGCAAATGAGACCACCTCATGGAGCCTGCTGGGTGTATATATTGGTGTTAGTCCTGCCAAACTCAATGAGATTGAAAATTCAGAGCAATCGGATCCTATAAGTAAAAAATTCCAGCGGGGTCTGGAAAAATGGCTGCAGACTGAAACAACCCCTAACTGGTCTATGGTCATAGCAGCTCTTAAGTCTGAGGATTACAATGCACTGGCTCAAACACTTCTTACTAAATATGGCCATATACAGACGAACACTCTAACAAACAATGACCTGAGCACGCTTGAATTAGAGTTGGATCCAGTGGCGCCAGATTGGTACCAGTTTTGCATGAGTCTTGGTGTTAGCATGCCTGATCTTGGAGTAATAGATGCAAAAAAAGGTCAGGACGATTTTCTGAGAGAAACCTTAGCTTCTTGCATAGATAGCGAAAAGGGTCTCACATACGAAAAGATTTTTGAGGCGCTGAAATCGCTTGGGAACAATCTCCTGATATCACAGCTCAGGGCTAAACGTATCACCTGTTAAAGACGGCATTCTCGCTACGAGCCAGAGCGCGGGGGCAGTGTTCATGGTGCCCCCGCGCCTGCTTCGGGGTTTCCGGTTTCAATAATACGCTTCACTCATTGATTTCCTACTAATCAATGTCATCACAACAAAAACAGGGAGAACACATTATGCAGAACGTTAGTACATGCGCACCACCAGCTTATTGCGCCGCAGCAAAGGAGCCGCGCTTCCCCCTTAATCAGAGGCTGGATGATGACGGGGTGCGCTGGGCGGCAAGAGACCTCCGGCCGGCAAAAAGCCAATGGCACCTTTTGGGGGTGATGCTTAGTGTTAACTCCGATACTCTCTCCAGCATTGAGGCATCATCCGGAGAGTCTAACTACCCCGAGTTATTTCAGGAAATGCTGACTGAATGGCTTCAACAAGGCGAAGATACCAGCTGGCTGGATGTCGCCCAGGCTCTTAAGGCAATAGGCTACAGCAGTATGGCAATGGACATTTACCAAAAATATATCTTTAAGATCAATGAAGATCTGACGTTAGAGGATCTGGATACGGTAGAGAAGGAATTGGGCCATATGGTATCGCAATGGTATAACCTTGGCATCCAGCTTGGCGTTGAGGGCGATAAACTCAAGGAGATTGCCGACGAAAAAAATTGTGGAGATTATTTGCGCGAGACGCTTTTCGCCTGTTCGAAGACGGAAGAAGGCTTGACGTACGGGCGGATTATCGAGGTACTGGATGGCACGATTGTCGGTAATTGTAGGCTGGCAACTGAGATCAAGGAAAAACGTATTATCTAAAACTAAAAGCGAAATGTCGTGCAAACTGACTGGGGGGTTAGAAGAAAACAAGAAACTCTGAGCTATTACAGGAGTCTAAAAATAGGCGTCGGAAAACATATCCGATCAATATTATTAGATAACATTGAGGAAAACATATAATGCATAGTACAAGCCCTAGCCGCACAGCCACGGCACCTTTAACCCCGGCACCTTTTGCCCAGGCACCTTTAGCCCCGACAGCATCTGCCCTCCCCAAAAAGGAGAAGCGCTTTACACTTGATCAGCCCTTGGCTCAGCGTCACGTAAAATACGTCATGGAAGATCTCGATGAAGTAATCGGCCGTTGGCATACGTTGGGCACTATGTTGAGTGTGAATTCTGGGATAATTAGCGCCATCGGAGCAACAGCTATAAGTAGCATAACCTGTGATCAAAAGTTGCAGAAGACTCTGACGGAATGGCTGAACAAGGGAAAAGAAACCTCTTGGCCAAAGCTCATCCGTGCTGTTAAGAGCGTAGGTTACGACGCCCTTGCACGGAAAATCCAAACACAGTGTGATGCCGGTAAATACCCCAACCGGGAACTGAATATAGAAGATCTGAGCACTCTTACCAGGCTGTTAGACGATATGAAATCTGAAACCACGATGCTTGGCACTTTTCTCCATTTGGGTTCAGACACAATCAAACAAATTGAGGGCGGAAGAGGCTGCAGAGAATTGCTGACTGACATTATCATTGAGGCCATGAAAAGACCCAAAGGCCTGAATTACGGGGAGATCATCGAGGCGCTGGAATCTACTACTATAGGCAATAACAGATTGGCACGAATCATCAAGACCAATCGTATCACCCAAGAATAACTCAACAACCACCGGCTAACGCTGGTGGGTTTAGTAAGCCCGGATACGCCCAATATCACTGTTGCACCACCTCTGCCAAGACTCATCAATAAAGGGAAGCTCGGAATTTCAGTCTGGGGGGAGTTGTTACTGAATAAATACGCATACGGCATCCCCATAAACAGACAACTGGAGTCTTATAAAACACAGGGGCTGCACCTTTCACCAGCAACTATTTCCTTTGGGCTGGCCGCAATAACGCCTTTTTTCGAGCCTGTTGCTGATGCTATTCGGGAGTTCGTTGCCAAGAGCAATCAATGGCATGCCGATGAAACGCGGTGGATGCGGTTTCTATTGTGGTGCTCGAAAGCCTGCAGAATCATTGGGAAGGATTGACCCGTTTTGTCACTCATCCCGGCACCCCTATGGATAACAACGCTGCAGAACAAGCCATTCGTACAGGAGCGGGCAGGAAGAATTACTATGGCTCTGGCAGCGACTGGAGTGCTGATATAGCCGCATTTCTATTCAGTATTTTCATGACACTTAAGCTTTGGGGTATTAACCCAAAAATCTGGCTGAATTCCTATCTTGAGGCATGTGCAGCAAATGGCAGGAAACCGCCTGAAGATATCTCCCCCTATTTGCCTTGGTTAATGAGTGAGGAGATGCTTGCAGGCTGGCAAGTCATTCACTCTCAGGCCTTCATACTGGCTACACATTTCCTGTTCGTCCATTGCATTTATCACCCGATCAACAAACGTTCCAAGGCCTGCGACCGAGCCAGTCTCAACATAGGAAATACGTAGCACCTCAAACCCCAGGCCTTTGAGTATGTGATCTATCAAAGGGTCTCGCGCTCTTCTTTTTCCAGATTCTTTTGCAAGAAGAAGCTCATCGTTTTCCATTGTCTCATCCTGAATATAATGATGAGGGCCATCGACCTCTATACACAAGGTTTTACCCACCAGAATATCAACTGGGAACCCTTCAATATTCACTTCCATAACAATATTTTGGTTTGGCAAAGCATTTTTAACAGCCTGGAACACTCTGTTTTGTAATGCTGAGACCTTCACCTTTTTTTCAGGAGCAGAAAGAGCAGGAGACACATCAATTTCCAGGTTAGAAATGCCTGCCCAGTAAATATATGCAAATCTGTCTTGCCAGTGATGTGAAAGAAGGTCCCTGATATTTTCCCTATCCATTAGCGGCTTAACAAAGATATCGAAACGGGGTGTATCAGGATCATCCTTGACGAGCGGATTTTGTTTTGCACATAAATCCAGAACGGCCAGGTTCCATAAGAAGTCGCCGACGCTCTGCTGTAGAGGGCCGCCTGTGTCAATAAAACCAGTCATATCACAAAGACGTTTAACCAGGAAATAGCCAAGCTTCAGCTGGTCGTCTGACAGAGATAAACGGCACAAGGCGTCAAGGGTCATAATGATATCCTGTTCAGTCGGCGATATGTTCATAATGGCTTGAATCGAAGCTTGAACAACATCCTCCCCTATGACGTGTGAGCAATGAGACATCCCACTGGCCACCATGGCCAGATGCAGGGCCGACCACTCACTGGTGTCGGTCAAATCACGGCTTCCCACCTCTTTGGCCAGCGCCTTCCGGGTCGTGTCGGCGTCGTCCCCCGCCACCGGGCTCAGGCCATTGGTCACCATGGCCAGATGTTGCGCTATCCAGCACTTAAGGTCTCCGGCAAGGGCACGCCTCCCCACTTCTTTGGTCAGCGCCTTCCGGGTCGTGTCGACGTCGTCCCCCTCCACCTGCCTCAGGCCATTGGTCACCATGGCCAGAGGCTGGGCCGACCACTCTTTGGTGTCGGTCAGATCACGGCTTCCCACCTCTTTGGCCAGCGCCTTCCGGGTCGTGTCGGCGTCGTCCCCCGTCACCTGGCTCAGGCCATTGGTCACCATGGCCAGAGGCTGGGCCAACCACTCTTTGGTGTCGGTCAAATCACGGCTTCCCACCTCTTTGGCCAGCGCCTTCCGGGTCGTGTCGGCGACGTCCCCCGTCACCTGACTCAGGCCATTGGTCACCATGGCCAGATGTTGCACTATCCAGCACTTAAGGTCTCCGGCAAGGGCACGCCTCCCCACTTCTTTGGCCAGCGCCTTCCGGGTCGTGTCGGCGTCGTCCCCCGCCACCTGCCTCAGGCCATTGGTCACCATGGCCAGATGCTGGGCCGACCACTCTTTGGTGTCGGTCAAATCACGGCTTCCCACCTCTTTGGCCAGCGCCTTCCGGGTCGTGTCGGCGTCGTCCCCCGTCACCTGGCTCAGGCCATTGGTCACCATGGCCAGCTCTTGCGCTATCCAGCACTTAAGGTCTCCGGCAAGGGCACGCCTCCCCACTTCTTTGGCCAGCGCCTTCCGGGTCGTGTCGGCGTCGTCCCCCGCTACCTGACTCAGGCCATTGGTCACCATGACCAGAGGCTGGGCCGACCACTCTTTGGCGTCGGTTAAATCACGCCTTCCCACCTCTTTGGCCAGCGCCTTCCGGGTCGTGTCGGCGTCGTCACCCTCCACCTGACTCAGGCCATTGGTCACCATGGCCAGATGCTGGGCCGACCACTCCCTGGGGTCAGTCAAATCACGCCTCCCCACCTCTTTGGCCAGCGCCTTCCGGGTCGTGTTTGCGTCGTCACCCGCCACCTGACTCAGGCTATTGAGCACCATGGCCAGCGTTTGGGCGTTAAATCCGCACTGTTTGGTTAGCTGCTGTTTTTGACTGCGGTGGATCACGGCTTTCATTATCCAGTCTAACGCTGTGGCGCCTTCTTGATATTTTGCTAATTTTGAAAACGCATTTGCCAAAAGAGCAAGGGCTTTGGGACTGGCTCGAAGCGGGTGCGGTTCTCTTTCTGTCATCTGGAATGCAAGATCTAAAAGCGCGGTTTTATGGCTCTCCCGATGTGGCCCGTGAAGTTGCTTTTTGAGTCGATTCACTTCGTTTGCCAGTGCTTCTATCTGTTGATCGAAACGCTCGGCGGAAGGGTTGCGGTAATATTGTCTCTTTCTGTCTGGGCTTCTTTTTGGATGTGTTCGAACTGTAGCCTCAGACGATTCCTGTTGTCGTGAAGGGACTTCGGCATGGGTCTTAGATGTGGTCAATACAGGCGGCCACTGAAGCATTGATGATTCAGGAACAGGAGAGGCATGTGGCCGGACACAGGTACGACCGGGATACAGGGAAGCAGGTAAAGGCTTTACAATTGCCGCCCAGCTTTTCTTTGTATCTTTATCTGCTGCTGCGCATTTCTCTATCACGCCCCCTGACAGCGGTAGCATTAACCAAATAAAAAACAATTCTCTCCTGCAAAAGTGAGCACCAATATTCACGGTAAATCTCATCCTGTTGCCCGTTCGTTGAGGCTGTGCAGTAAAGGCAATGGCGGGATATATGGCAAGACGGCACAGGCCAAAAAGAGAAGGGAATACACAATCAGAAAACCGCCTCATATCCTCCAAAAGCATAACCGGATAGGAAAAATCATTGCCTGAAATGGTGGCGTTTAGATAGCTGGTAGAAAGGTTACCAGGCTGGCGAGTCATTCACTCTCAGGCCTTCATACCGGCTACTCATGTCTTGGTCGTCCATTGCATTTATCACCCGATCAACAAACGTTCCAAGGCCTGCGACCGAGTCAGTCTCAACATAGGAAATACGTAGCACCTCAAACCCCAGGCCTTTGAGTATGTGATCTATCAAAGGGTCTCGCGCTCTTCTTTTTCCAGATTCTTTTGCAGGAAGAAGCTCATCGTTTTCCATTGTGTCATCCTGAATATAATGATGGGGGCCATCGACCTCTATACACAAGGTTTTACCCACCAGAATATCAACTGGGAACCCTTCAATATTCACTTCCATAACAATATTTTGGTTTGGCAAAGCATTTTTAACAGCCTGGAACACTCTGTTTTGTGATGCTGAGACTTTCACCTTTTTTTCAGGAGCAGAAAGAGCAGGAGACACATCAATTTCCGGGTTAGAAATGCCTGCCCAGTAAATATATGCAAATCTGTCTTGCCAGTGATGTGAAAGAAGGTCCCTGATATTTTCCCTATCCATTAGCGGCTTAACAAAGATATCGAAACGGGGTATATCAGGATCATCCTTGACGAGCGGATTTTGTTTTGCACATAAATCCAGAACGGCCAGGCTCCATAAGAAGTCGCCGACGTTATGCTGTAGAGGGCCGCCTGTGTCAATAAAACCAGTCATATCACAAAGACGTTTAACCAGGAAATAGCCAAGCTTCAGCTGGTCGTCTGACAGAGATAAACGGCACAAAGCGTCAAGGGCCATAATGATACCCTGTTCAGTCGGCGATATGTTCATAATGGCTTGAATCGAAGCTTGAACAACATCCTCCCCTATGACGTGTGAGCAATGAGACATCCCACTGGCCACCATGGCCAGATGCTGGGCCGACCACTCCCTGGGGTCTGTCAAATCACGCCTCCCCACCTCTTTGGCCAGCGCCTTCCGGGTCGTGTCGGCGTCGTCCCCCTCCACCTGTCTCAGGCCATTGGTCACCATGGCCAGCTCTTGCGCTATCCAGCACTTAAGGTCTCCGGCAAGGGCACGCCTCCCCACCTCTTTGGCCAGCGCCTTCCGGGTCGTGTCGGCGTCGTCCCCCGTCACCTGACTCAGGCCATTGGTCACCATGGCCAGATCTTGCGCTATCCAGCACTTAAGGTCTCCGGCAAGGCCACGCCTCCCGACTTCTTTGGCCAGCGCCTTCCGGGTCGTGTCGGCGTCGTCCCCCTCCCCCTCCACCTGCCTCAGGCCATTGGTCACCATGGCCAGATGCTGGGCCGACCACTCTTTGGTGTCGGTCAAATCACGGCTTGCCACCTCTTTGGCCAGCGCCTTCCGGGTCGTGTCGTCGGCGTCCCCCGCCACCTGCCTCAGGCCATTGGTCACCATGGCCAGATGCTGGGCCGACCACTCCCTGGGGTCAGTCAAATCACGCCTCCCCACCTCTTTGGCCAGCGCCTTCCGGGTCGTGTCGGCGTCGTCCCCCGCCACCTGGCTCAGGCCATTGGTCACCATGGCCAGATGCTGGGCCGACCACTCTTTGGTGTCGGTCAAATCACGGCTTCCTACCTCTTTGGCCAGCGCCTTCCGGGGCGTGTCGGCGTCGTCCCCCTCCACCGGACTCAGGCCATTGGTCACCATGGCCAGATGCTGGGCCGACCACTCCCTGGGGTCAGTCAAATCACGCCTCCCCACCTCTTTGGCCAGCGCCTTCCGGGTCGTGTCGGCGTCGTCCCCCGCCACCTGCCTCAGGCCATTTGTCACCATGGCCAGATGCTGGGCCGACCACTCCCTGGGGTCAGTCAAATCACGCCTCCCCACCTCTTTGGCCAGCGCCTTCCGGGTCGTGTCGGCGTCGTCACCCGCCACCTGACTCAGGCCATTGGTCACCATGGCCAGATGCTGGGCCGACCACTCCCTGGGGTCAGTCAAATCACGCCTCCCCACCTCTTTGGCCAGCGCCTTCCGGGTCGTGTCGGCGTCGTCCCCCTCCACCGGCCTCAGCCCATTGGTCACCATGGCCAGATCTTGCGCTATCCAGCACTTAAGGTCTCCGGCAAGGGCACGCCTCCCCACCTCTTTGGCCAGCGCCTTCCGGCTCGTGTCGGCGGCGTCCCCCGCCACCTGACTCAGGCCACTGGTCACCATGGCCAGAGGCTGGGCCGACCACTCTTTGGTGTCGGTCAAATCACGCCTCCCCACCTCTTTGGCCAGCGCCTTCCGGGTCGTGTCGGCGTCCTCACCCGCTACCTGACTCAGGCCATTGGTCACCATGGCCAGCTCTTGCGCTATCCAGCACTTAAGGTCTCCGGCAAGGGCTCGCCTCCCCACTTCTTTGGCCAGCGCCTTCCGGGTCGTGTCGACGTCGCCCCCCGTCACCCGGCTCAGGCCATTGGTCACCATGGCCAGATGTTGCGCTATCCAGCACTTAAGGTCTCCGGCAAGGGCACGCCTCCCCACTTCTTTGGCCAGCGCCTTCCGGGTCGTGTCGGCGTCGTCCCCCGTCACCTGACTCAGGCCATTGGTAACCATGGCCAGATGCTGGGCCGACCACTCTTTGGTGTTGGTCAAATCACGGCTTCCCACCTCTTTGGCCAGTGCCTTCCGGGTCGTGTCGGCGTCGTCCCCCGCCACCTGACTTAGGCCATTGGTTACCATGGCCAGAGGCTGGGCCGACCACTCCCAGGGGTCAGTCAAATCACGCCTCCCCACCTCTTTGGCCAGCGCTTTCCGGGTCGTGTCGGCGTCGTCCCCCGCCACCTGGCTCAGGCCATTGGTTACCATGGCCAGAGGCTGGGCCGACCACTCTTTGGTGTCGGTCAAATCACGCCTCCCCACCTCTTTGGCCAGCGCCTTCCGGGTCGTGTCGGCGTCGTCCCCCGTCACCTGGCTCAGGCCATTGGTCACCATGGCCAGAGGCTGGGCCGACCACTCTTTGGTGTCGGTCAAATCACGGCTTCCCACCTCTTTGGCCAGCGCCTTCCGGCTCGTGTCGGCGTCGTCCCCCGCCACCTGACTCAGGCCATTGGTCACCATGGCCAGATGCTGGGCCGACCACTCTTTGGTGTCGGTCAAATCACGGCTTACCACCTCTTTGGCCAGCGCCTTCCGGGTCGTGTCGGCTTTGTCACCGGCGACCTGACTCAGGCTATTGAGCACCATGGCCAGCGTTTGGGCTTTAAATCCGCACTGTTTGGTTAGCTGCTGTTTTTGACTGCGGTGGATCACGGCTTTCATTATCCAGTCTAACGCTGTGGCGCCTTCTTGATATTTTGCTAATTTTGAAAACGCATTTGCCAAAAGAGCAAGGGCTTTGGGACTGGCTCGAAGCGGGTGCGGATCTCTTTCTGTCATCTGGAATGCAAGATCTAAAAGCGCGGTTTTATGGCTCTCCCGATGTGGCCCGTGAAGTTGCTTTTTGAGTCGATTCACTTCGTTTGCCAGTGCTTCTATCTGTTGATCGAAACACTCGGCGGAAGGGTTGCGGTAATATTGTCTCTTTCTGTCTGGTCTTCTTTTTGGATGTGTTCGAGCTGTAGCCTCAGACGATTCCTGTTGTCGTGAAGGGACTTCGGCATGGGTCTTTGATGTGGTCAATACAGGCGGCCACTGAAGCATTGATGATTCAGGAACAGGAGAGGCATGTGGCCGGACACAGGTACGACCGGGATACAGGGAAGCAGGTAAAGGCTTTACAATTGCCGCCCAGCTTTTCTTTGTATCTTTATCTGCTGCTGCGCATTTCTCTATCACGCCCCCTGACAGCGGTAGCATTAACCAAATAAAAAACAATTCTCTCCCGCAAAAGTGAGCACCAATATTCACGGTAAATCTCATCCTGTTGCCCGTTCGTTGAGGCTGTGCAGTAAAGGCAATGGCGGGATATATGGCAAGACGGCACAGGCCAAAAAGAGAAGGGAATACACAATCAGAAAACCGCCTCATATCCTCCAAAAGCATAACCGGATAGGAAAAATCATTGCCTGAAATGGTGGCGTTTAGATAGCTGGTAGAAATGTTACCAGGCTGGCGAGTCATTCACTCTCAGGCCTTCATACCGGCTACTCATGTCTTGGTCGTCCATTGCATTTATCACCCGATCAACAAACGTTCCAAGGCCTGCGACCGAGTCAGTCTCAACATAGGAAATACGTAGCACCTCAAACCCCAGGCCTTTGAGTATGTGATCTATCAAAGGGTCTCGCGCTCTTCTTTTTCCAGATTCTTTTGCAGGAAGAAGCTCATCGTTTTCCATTGTGTCATCCTGAATATAATGATGGGGGCCATCGACCTCTATACACAAGGTTTTACCCACCAGAATATCAACTGGGAACCCTTCAATATTCACTTCCATAACAATGTTTTGGTTTGGCAAAGCATTTTTAACAGCCTGGAACACTCTGTTTTGTGATGCTGAGACTTTCACCTTTTTTTCAGGAGCAGAAAGAGCAGGAGACACATCAATTTCCGGGTTAGAAATGCCTGCCCAGTAAATATATGCAAATCTGTCTTGCCAGTGATGTGAAAGAAGGTCCCTGATATTTTCCCTATCCATTAGCGGCTTAACAAAGATATCGAAACGGGGTGTATCAGGATCATCCTTGACGAGCGGATTTTGTTTTGCACATAAATCCAGAACGGCCAGGTTCCATAATAAGTCGCCGATGCTCTGCTGTAGAGGGCCGCCTGTGTCAATAAAACCTGTCATATCACAAAGACGTTTAAACAGGAAATAGCCAAGCTTCAGCTGGTCGTCTGACAGAGATAAACGGCACAAAGCGTCAAGGGCCATAATAATATCCTGTTCAGTCGGCGATATGTTCATAATGGCTTGAATCGAAGCTTGAACAACATCCTCCCCTATGACGTGTGAGCAATGAGACATCCCACAGGCCACCATGGCCAGATGCTGGGCCGACCACTCCCTGGAGTCAGTCAAATCACGGCTTCCCACCTCTTTGGCCAGCGCCTTCCGGGTCGTGTCGGCGTCGTCCCCCGTCACCTGGCTCAGGCCATTGGTCACCATGGCCAGCTCTTGCGCTATCCAGCACTTAAGGTCTCCGGCAAGGGCACGCCTCCCCACTTCTTTGGCCAGCGCCTTCCGGGTCGTGTCGGCGTCGTCACCCGCTACCTGACTCAGGCCATTGGTCACCATGGCCAGATGCTGGGCCGACCACTCTCTGGGGTCAGTCAAATCACTCCCCACCTCTTTGGCCAGCGCCTTCCGGGTCGTGTCGGCGTCGTCACCCGCTACCTGACTCAGGCCATTGGTCACCATGGCCAGATGCTGGGCCGACCACTCTCTGGGGTCAGTCAAATCACGCCTCCCCACCTCTTTGGCCAGCGCCTTCCGGGTCGTGTCGGCGTCGTCCCCCGTCACCTGGCTCAGGCCATTGGTCACCATGGCCAGATCTTGCGCTATCCAGCATTTAAGGTCTCCGGCAAGGGCACGCCTCCCCACTTCTTTGGCCAGCGCCTTCCGGGTCGTGTCGGCGTCGTCCCCCGTCACCTGGCTCAGGCCATTGGTCACCATGGCCAGCTCTTGCGCTATCCAGCACTTAAGGTCTCCGGCAAGGGCACGCCTCCCCACTTCTTTGGCCAGCGCCTTCCGGGTCGTGTCGGCGTCGTCCCCCGTCAGCTGGCTCAGGCCATTGGTCACCATGGCCATAGGCTGGGCCGACCACTCTTTGGTGTCGGTCAAATCACGCCTCCCCACCTCTTTGGCCAGCGCCTTCCGGGTCGTGTCGGCGACGTCCCCCGTCACCTGACTCAGGCCATTGGTCACCATGGCCAGATGTTGCGCTATCCAGCACTTAAGGTCTCCGGCAAGGGCACGCCTCCCCACTTCTTTGGCCAGCGCCTTCCGGGTCGTGTCGGCGTCGCCCCCCGCCACCTGCCTCAGGCCATTGGTCACCATGGCCAGATGCTGGGCCGACCACTCTTTGGTGTCGGTCAAATCACGGCTTCCCACCTCTTTGGCCAGCGCCTTCCGGGTCGTGTCGGCGTCGTCCCCCGTCACCTGGCTCAGGCCATTGGTCACCATGGCCAGCTCTTGCGCTATCCAGCACTTAAGGTCTCCGGCAAGGGCACGCCTCCCCACTTCTTTGGCCAGCGCCTTCCGGGTCGTGTCGGCGTCGTCCCCCGTCACCGGGCTCAGGCCATTGGTCACCATGGCCAGAGGCTGGGCCGACCACTCTTTGGTGTCGGTCAAATCACGGCTTCCCACCTCTTTGGCCAGCGCCTTCCGGGTCGTGTCGGCTTTGTCACCGGCGACCTGACTCAGGCTATTGAGCACCATGGCCAGCGTTTGGGCTTTAAATCCGCACTGTTTGGTTAGCTGCTGTTTTTGACTGCGGTGGATCACGGCTTTCATTATCCAGTCTAACGCTGTGGCGCCTTCTTGATATTTTGCTAATTTTGAAAACGCATTTGCCAAAAGAGCAAGGGCTTTGGGACTGGCTCGAAGCGGGTGCGGATCTCTTTCTGTCATCTGGAATGCAAGATCTAAAAGCGCGGTTTTATGGCTCTCCCGATGTGGCCCGTGAAGTTGCTTTTTGAGTCGATTCACTTCGATTGCCAGTGCTTCTATCTGTTGATCGAAACGCTCGGCGGAAGGGTTGCGGTAATATTGTCTCTTTCTGTCTGGGCTTCTTTTTGGATGTGTTCGAACTGTAGCCTCAGACGATTCCTGTTGTCGTGAAGGGACTTCGGCATGGGTCTTTGATGTGGTCAATACAGGCGGCCACTGAAGCATTGATGATTCAGGAACAGGAGAGGCATGTGGCCGGACACAGGTACGACCGGGATGCAGGCAAGCAGGTAAAGGCTTTACAATTGCCGCCCAGCTTTTCTTTGTATCTTTATCTGCTGCTGCGCATTTCTCTATCACGCCCCCTGACAGCGGTAGCATTAACCAAATAAAAAACAATTCTCTCCTGCAAAAGTGAGCACCAATATTCACGGTAAATCTCATCCTGTTGCCCGTTCGTTGAGGCTGTGCAGTAAAGGCAATGGCGGGATATATGGCAAGACGGCACAGGCCAAAAAGAGAAGGGAATACACAATCAGAAAACCGCCTCATATCCTCCAAAAGCATAACCGGATAGGAAAAATCATTGCCTGAAATGGTGGCGTTTAGATAGCTGGTAGAAATGTTACCAGGCTGGCGAGTCATTCACTCTCAGGCCTTCA
>CBDCRZ010000164.1:0-49209 GCA_965221135.1 Sansalvadorimonas sp. | reverse complement strand
GAGTCAGCAGCGGCAGCACCAAACCTTTCGATTTCTATAGAAGCACCTGGCGCGAGTTTCACAACACAAGAAAACAAGGAATAGCCATAGCTATCCCTTGTGCACCGTGTAGGTTTTTTTTTTTTTTTTTTTTTTTTTTTTAGGGCCGATTAAGGCCCTTTTTTGTTATTTAGTTTTGCAAAGAGAGTAGAAATAGTGGGCCCGATTTTCGCAGGCCTGTGTGTGCTGGTAACCAATATCAACAAGGCCGAGAATGGCCACTGCTGACATCAGATAGGCAAGAAAGCGTGTGTTTGTCATTTTGAGAGAATCCTTAGTGCTAGTTGTTTCTTGGATCGTTTGGACTTTGTGCCGGCCATGGCCATCAGCTCGCGCTGTGTGTGGGCGGCCACAAGGCCCTCCACTGTGAGCGGCGCTGCGTGCCTGATGGCTGTGACGCGTGCCTGAGGTTTGGCTGCTGGTGGCTGTGCCGCTGGTGCGACCTGAGGGCAGGGCTTAGAGAGCCCTAATAGCCTGAGGTAGGCCGCGGCCAATCGGTCGTTAGTGGCGTGTAGCCACTGGCCGAGCATGTAACCGGCTGTGTAAGCGGCCACCATGGCTGGGGCGATGGCACGGGCCAGCGCTTCCAACCGTGTGCCAATCTCGGCACTGGTCAAGATCTTCATTTTTCTAGGTGCGATAGTTTGTTTGTACTAGGGACCGCAGGCTGGGTGCGCTGCCTGTCTCTTGTACTCTCTCATTATACACCAACATACTGTACTATGGAGTAGTACATGTGCCACTTTCTCTACTGTCCTACATTACAGTTTGTTACGATTACGATAGTGCATTTGTACTTGCGTTTCGTGTGCCTGCGGGGCACAAGTACATACGAACTACAATACATTTGTACTAACGCAGGACGATGGTACATACGAACTAAAGTACACATGTACCACGCAGTGTGTACTTGTGACAGTAGTACAGGGTGGCACAGGGGGGTACAGTTGCACTATAGTACAGGTGTATCAGGGTGCAGGGAACCTACAGGTGTATTTGAAACATCAACTACCCTATCACACGGGGGGTAGGGGTTCAATCCTCAGAATCGCTGGAACGACCGCCTAAAAATAATATGCTACAATAAACTCTACTGTGATACATCCCCATGTACCGCCGCCACCGCTACTACACCTCCAACAACCCCGAATGGCTTGACTGGACCGTCATCATCTGCGGATTCGGTCTATTTATTGCCCTCATCGCTGGAGCCATAGCAGCTGAATCCGCCTCCTGCGCTACATTAAGTGACAAAAGTGACACAATATGCCTGGAACGCCTGAATTAAGCCTCCGCCACGCGCAAGGGGAGGTATTCCAGAGCAAAACCCGCTTCCGGGTGCTAGTTGCAGGCCGTAGATTCGGCAAATCGTACTTATCCTGCATCGAACTGCTCCGTGCAGCAATAAACCGCCCCGGCGAGGTGTATTTTTACTGCGCTCCCACCTACCGAATGGCGAAAGACATCGCCTGGAAGACGCTCAAATCGCTAGTCCCGCAACCGTGGGTCCGCAGTAAGAACGAATCCGACCTCAAGATCGAGCTAATCAATGGCTCCCTCATCGAACTAAAGGGCACCGAGAACGCCATGGCCCTCCGAGGTCGCTCATTGGGCGGTGTAGTCCTAGACGAAGCCGCCTTCATGGACTCAGCGGTCTGGTTCGAGGTGTTGCGACCCGCCCTCGCGGACAAACAGGGTTGGGCATTATTCATATCCACCCCTGAGGGCACCGCCTCCTGGTTCTATGACCTATGGAACTACGCCGCCGAACCGGACACCAACGACTGGGACCGCTGGTCATACACCACAATCCAAGGCGGCAACGTCCCACCCGAAGAGGTGGAAGCAGCACGTGGCCAACTTGACCCACGAACATTCCGCCAAGAATTTGAAGCTTCCTTCGAGAACCTATCCGGCCTAGTCGCCATCAACTTCAGCGAAGAAAACATCTCCTGGGACGTCAAAGACATTCCCGACCTAACCGTATACCTGGGCCTCGACTTCAACGTCGATAACATGTCCTGCATCTGCGCCGTAAAAGTAGACGACGAACTACACATTTTCGACGAAATAATGATGGTGAACGCCACCACCTGGGACATGGCGGACGAAATCAACCACCGCTTCGGCCTCACCCGCAAAAAGGACATCTGCCCAGATCCCACTGGAGCGGCCAGAAAAACCGCTGGAGTCGGCCTAACGGACCACGCAATCCTGCGCAAAGCCGGTATCAAAGTCTCCACGCCCAAATCCCCATGGAAAATCCGGGACAAAGTGAACTGCGTCAACACCGCAATCCTCGACGGCAACCAAGTCCGCCGCCTAAAGATCCACCCCCGCTGCAAAGAAACAATCAAATCCCTTCGCACATTGGTCTATGACGACAACGGCCTCCCCAACAAAAAGCTAGGCGTAGACCACATGTTCGACGCTTTGGGCTACTTATGCCTAATGAAATTCAATCTAAACAGCTACGGTAAACTAGGTACAACAAAATACCGCGTTTGGTAGATAGTGTCTTTCCCTACCCCCGTCAATGCAGTCAGAGCTGACGGCTGGCTGGGCAATCCCTACTACCACGGTAACGGCCCTGCCAACACCCCCTTCGTACGCGACGGCCAAGTCCACGCAATGACGCCGGACTGGAACACAATGGCCGCCGTAACCACCGGCTCCGACTACATAAAAAACCTACACGACCGCTATTTACCCCAAGAACCCCGCGAAGACGAAGACGCCTACCTGGGACGCATCTACCGCAGCGTGTTGTCGCCGTTTTGCCTCCGTCTAATCGAAAACGCAGCCGGATTAGTGTTGCGACGCCCCATCCAAATCGACGGCGACGACTACTGGAAAGACTTCAGCAAAAACGTCGACGGCCTGGGCTCCTCCATCAACGAATACGCTCGCCGCGCCCTCGTCAGCAGCCTGACCTACGGCCACTCAGCCGTTCTCGTCGACTTCCCATCCGACCCCGGCATCATCACGCTCCGCGACGAAGTCCAGCTGGGACGCCGCCCCTATTTCATCAACATCGACGCCCCACAAATCTGGGGATGGCGTCAAAAGAGTACACTACCCAGCAGTCCCCTCACCCAAGTCCGCCTCCACGAATGGGTATGCGTACCCGAGGGCGATTTCGGCGAAAAACGCGAAGAACAAATCCGCGTAATTTACCCCGGTCGCTACGAAACCTGGAACACCGAAGGAATCATCTCTTCTGGCCGCTTCTCCCTGGATCGCATCCCGCTAATCCCGATTTACAGCAACCGCCTGGGCATGTTGACGAGCAAACCCCCGCTCGTAGACATCGCCTCACTCAATATCACCCACTACCAACGTCAAGCCGACCTAATCAACGCGCTCCACATCGCTGCAATGCCCATCCTGGTCCTAGAAGGCTGGGACGACCAACCGGAAGGCACCTCAGTAGGCGTCAACTACGGATTATCAACAATTCCAGGCAACAAGGTCTACTACGTGGGCACCGATTCCAGTAGTTTTACAGCCCAACAGGAAGAAATAAACCAATTAGAGCACCAAATGTCAAGTTTGGGCGTCACAAAACTTCTGGGCCAAAAATTCGTCGCGGAATCCGCAGACGCCAAACGAATCGACCAACAACAAGCCAATTCCATCCTTTCCATCATCTCAATGGAACTGGAATCCGCACTCCAGCAGGCATACGACGTCGCAGCGGTTTACACCAACCGCCCCAGCCCCAAAGTAATCCTGGATCGCGATTTCGACTTCTACCGCCTCTTGGGCCAAGACATATCCGTCATCAACGACCTCAACGAGCGTGGAGCGATCACCGATATGACCTTCCTCGAAATTCTCAAATCAGGCGAAATCTTACCCGATACAATAGATCTGAACAAAGAGCTGCGGGAAACCAAAGTCCTCAAAAAGAAGAAACTAAATGAGTTGTTGGATGCCGAGCAGCAGTCAGGAAGCGTGGTTCCCGCAACTACGAATCCAGCGACTGGAGCGCGAAACCGCCGAAATCGCAATCAAAAAGGAGGAGGAGCAACGCAAGGCACGAGCCAAACGTAAGCCTGCCCCAGCCGAGCCCTCATCAGTCGAACCCGCACTTTTTTAAGTAATGAATTCCGTCGTTTCCGCCGCCATAATCGAAGGCAACCTGATTATCGGCCTTAGCGACGGGTCGATCATCAACTGCGGCTTCGTCCAAGGCCCCCAAGGACTTAGTGGTCCCCAAGGCCCAATGGGCGCCACAGGCGACAACGGCACGGACGGCAACACGATTATCACAGTCGGTGGAACGCCCGGTAATGAAATCGGCAGCGATGGCGATTATGCCATCGACAACATCAACTGGCGAATTTACGGCCCCAAGTCTGGCGGCGTCTGGGGCAAAGCCAAGGAAATGCTTCCCGGCCCAGAGAACATCCTTGAAAACGGACGCGCCCCAAGCGGTGGATCAGGCGGCGGCTCAATGGGCGGCTCGGGTTCAGGCAGCGGCGGCGGTGGCATCGTCTACACCAACACGGTGCAGCTCACCAACGTCTACACCAACACGGTGCAGCTCACCAACCCCACCACCACCCTCCTCCGCAGCACCGCCAACTATAAAATCATCCCCAACGCTCCAGCTGGAACGACCAACCAGGAGGACGCCAACCTATGGGGCTTCGGCTCTTGCTTCGACAATTTCGACGCTGCAATCCCAGTCCCTACCGGCGTCTTACCCCCCAGCCCCCTACCGGGTTTCATCGACAACTATGACGGTCGTCTGTGGTTCAACTCGAATCCCGACAGCTTAACTCTCCACGTATACAAAAACAAAGAGTGGGTTCCTACCTTCCCACCAATCACATTTGTCAATTTAAGCCCGACCCCACCGGTCCGACCTGATAGACCCGACGGCCCAAGCGACGGCGACCTCTGGTTCGACACCAGCCCCGACGAACTAACCCTTTACGTCTACAGCGAAGACTCTGGAGCGTGGATTCCTGCCGCCCCACCCACAACATTGGAAGGCCGGGTATCGGAAAACGAAGCCCTCCAAATCCAAATCATCCAACGGCTACAAGCGAACGAAGCGCTCACCAGCCTCCACAGCCGCGAACTCCTCAGCATCAAGGATGACTTCACCGCCATCCAAAACGACATCATCGAACTTGAGGAAGAAATCGACGCTATCGCCCCATCCGTGGAGCGCGGTAAGTGGACATTTACTGCTGTCGGAACTGTGGGGCAGCCCGGTCAGTTCACGATGTACGACGCTGAATTCGGCAACGGCAGCCCCACCGGTCTATTCAAAAGTGCTAAGTCAATCTGGTTTAACGAAATAGATAGTGACGGCACACCTCACGCATTTGGTGACGTTGACGACGGCGAGCTACTTGAAATTTTCATCGATGGTTCGCCTGAGTACGGTCTATTTGAAGTCATAGGCAAAGCCCACGACGAAACACAGGGCGCATCCAGCTTCTGGGTCGTCGATGTCAACTTCGTCCGTACAAACGAAGCTACAACTGCTGTAGGTCCAGGCGAACTTTGTCGCTTCAAGATCTTCATGGCACCTACTGGCGGCGACGCTAGCAGCTTCGTAATGAAGAGCGGCGATACGATGACGGGCGATCTCGACATTGATACAAGCGAGAAGTCGGATGATAATGAAGCAGGATTGACGCTTAAAGGTAATCGACCAAGCTCAACTAATTCTTCCGCAACAATTACATTTGAGAATGAGCAGTCAACAGAAAAGGGTTATATAACTTATCGCTCTTATGATGGCAATACCTACTTTGGATTTAACCAAGATTTATTTTTAAACCATCACGCCTTATTTTCAGTAAACTCAATCACTATGTGGCCTAATAGCGGCATCGGTGCGACCAGTAATACCCCACTACTGACATTTCACAACAGGAGTACCGGCAATGAAGGGGATGGATTACTTAAAGTTAAACGCCCTGCTGATAGTAATCGTCGTGGCTTTGTTATCAGAGGTAATGATGCTTTAGGCGTTGAGCAAGATATGCTCTATACCTACACCAACGCCACTGGTACGCCTGACGCTATTAACTATGTCGGCAAGATGGACAATGGCAAGAACCTTGTTAACAAAGAATACGTTGACTCTAAAGCAGGCGGTGTAGACATCAGTTGCGAAACTACCGGACGTAGCAAAGGCGATATGTGGTATTGCTCGACCGATCAAGTCCTTTACATCAAGGTGAGCTGATGGCTAACAAAGCTTTTCCAACAATCCCTGGAACGATTGACATTCCAAGTGGTGTGGAGGATTTTAAAACGAGACAGCAAGTTGTATGGACTGCTTCAGACTGGACGAAAGCAAACAGTCCTATCAACATAAACTACGGTCCTGCTGCCGGACAAATTTGGGAAAGCAACGAGAACTTTGAAATCAGGCGGCAAGAAAACATATACCAACCTCAGCAAGGCTCTGGTTTTATGGTATATGCCAATGCTTCTGCTCAACGCCAAACCGTTTTTTATACGAATGGAGACAGCCGTTGGATGCCTGCTTCAGTTTTTAACGGTATAGGATTTGAAACGTATCATCAACATGCCAGTGGTCCCCAAGATCATGAATTATATCTAGCAGAATATGCTGTGATCTTCCGAAACAGAACTGGCAATGGGACCAGATACTACGGTTGGAATACTGGTTACACCAGCAGTCCTGGTCATCAAAAATATAAATTCGATCGTATCCAGACCAGTGATAGTCACGTCAATGAAATCCGTGCCTGGGGTTCCGATTGGTTATATCAAGGTCTTGTCGTGACATTAAGAACTGGAAATACCGGAAGTTCAAGATCTGATGAGAGTTACATCACTATCTATAACATGAAAGTAGGTTCTAAATTTTCTACGGTTGGCGGTCAATATCGATACCTACCATTGAAAAACCGTAGCACAAACTACCGTGACGGAAGCGTAGGTAACAAAGGTATTAGCGACCCATTCCAAGTATGAGCTTGAAACACGATGAAACCTTCTCTGCAGGCTACTTAGAATAAGCAAAACTCTGGCGCGTCATGGCATACCCGTTTCCCGACCCAGCCGTAACGCCCGAATTCGAGGCTGATAACGGCATCACCTACGTCTGGGGCGGTGACAAGTGGGTCGTCAAGACCTTTACCAGTCCAACCAATTACATTACGCCAGCTGTTGCGGACACGGAGTACGTCCGCGTCGACGGCACCAGCACAATGGTCGGCGACCTTGTGTTTAACGGCAACCGCAGCGTCAAATCCGCCGACGGCAACATCAAACTTAACTCTTTCGGCACAACCGAACTCGCCCAAGGCGGCAACACAAAGTTAACTGTCAACACAACTAACGTCACCTTAGACACCAATTTAGTCAACAACTTTGACTATGAAGGTATCAATATCTTTGCAGCTGGCACGATTTCAGCTGGGAGTGCTTTATTCCTAGACAACAAAACAGTAGCCACTGAAGACTACGTCCAAACCTACGCAGTTCCAGCAAACGGAACGACAAGCACCACTTCCCCGTTTGAAATAACAACAGCCATAAGGCACGTTGGATACAACTCCTTTCGAAAGAAAGGCAACTCCTTCTTCATCTCGTGTGAATCCGGACCAACGATTTTCGGTGTTTCAACAGCCGATACAGCCGAGCAAAGTTATGCCAATTATTTCGGCAAATGCACTTCTCCCAACCACATCGTCAACAAGGCTTATCTTGACAATTCACTGCCAAGCACTCTCGGCAGCACTTACGAATACCAAAACAAAAACGACAATGTAGGCAGCACTTTAACTGGGTTCTTTTCGCTGAATTACAGCAAAAGTGGCGACGGAATAGTCAACATTATTGTCAGAGCATTTAACGACACTGACATTAACGTTGGCGACGTCGTGGGAACACTACCCGCAGGGTATAGACCCGCCTACAAAAGTTGGCCTGTATTCACCTTAATAAATGCAGGCAAAAACATAACCGCACAATGCCTAGTTACAGACGACGGCAAAGTCACTTTCATACAAGTAGGAGGTGCCAGCAACGAGTTCTTCGGCCAACTGACCTTCTCCACATACATCAGCACCTAAAATAAGCAAAACCCTGGAACGCCATGGCATTCAAACCGCTCCTGCCTAAGACCGAGTACATGCGTCTTCCAATCCCCGACTACTCGGAGATCCAGAAGCCAGCATCAACATACGAAGGCATTCCCGTTCCAGGATGCCCACAGCCCATGGAAACCTACTCACGTAAAGCGTGAAGTTAAGCGGACCCCTAAAGCTGCTGAACTTTGAGGACCGCGTCCCAAAAGCGGTCCAAAAAGAACGTCTTGCAGTTTGTTTAGAGTGTGAACATGCAATTATCGGCCTATGCGATATTTGCTACTGCCCTTTAGCGGCAAAGAGCTGGATCGCCAGCGAATCTTGCCCCATCAACAAATGGACAGAGCATGAACTTCTGCGGAATTGAACTCACTGGAACGCAATGGGCTGCTATCGGCAGTTTTGCTTTTGCTGTTGCATCCGAGGTCATCGGACGCAGCAAATTAAAGGAGAACAGCGTCGTTGACGTTGCGATGAACCTTTTAGGCAAGAAGGTGCAATCGCTAACGCCAGCGCACACCCCCAAACGAACTACTCCTGCTCCTGCTCCTCGTGCAGATAGTCCGGCACCCAAGAAACGCGGTCGTCCAGCGAAGAGAGCGCCTTCTTCGAGAACCTAACAATCGTGGGCTTAACTATCACCTCAACCAGCGCCATCCCAACCAAGTAGCCTATAAAGGCATCAAACATCATGTTGAGGTCTGACATGGGCTACGGAACCAAGTCAACCAAGCCTAAACCCAAAAAAGGAGGCAAGAAAAAGTGAAAAAGAAATCCTGCTGGGAAGGCTACGAAAAGCGCGGCACCAAAAAAGGCAAAGGCGGCAAAACCGTCAACAACTGCGTAAAGAAGGGCACTAAGAAGAAGTAATGGGCTGTAAGAAATGCCGCCAACGCCTAAACCGCCTCCAGCTCGAAAGACTGGAGCGCGAGAAGCTATTACGCCGCCAAGCTCAGAAAAAACAGAGCCAAGCCCCAAGTACAGAGGAAGGACAGAAAGAAGAGCTGTAGGACGACCATTCCGACCTCAAGTATTTCTACTCAGAACATTAGTCGGCATTTTCGCCGCTCAATTTGCTTTGTTGACGTTTGCACTCGTTAAGTGCCAAACCAAGGAGCAGTGCCCCGACCTGGGGCGTCGCATCGAGAATTTATGCAATGTGGCGGTGGCCACGACCTTAAGCTTGCTTGGAGTCCGAGAATCTGCCAAATAGACTGGGTTAGCGTATAATCCCCTATCACAATGGCATTCGGACTAAATTTCTTCACCCTTGCACCCGGCCTGCGGGTAGCAGGCGATTCACTGGCATACGCCTACAAATTCACCAAAAAGGGCGGCCAAGGCGACGGTAAGGAGGGTCTTGAAGTCGGACTAACCGACGACCCAACCATCAAACTGCTTGAAGCAGCTGTCTCCGGCTACGAGCAAGTCAGCGACCGCGACGCTGTTTACACCACCCTGACAAGCGGCGGCCTGACCGAGATCGTTCCAGGCTTCGCGCTGGGAATCGACTCCCTATCCAGCATCGAGATCACAACCAGCGCAATCAAATTCGCTGTCGCTGGAGCGCAACCTTTACTGCAATTCCGCAGCAATAACGTTCCAGCAGTCACCAAAGTCGGTGATTCCGGCTACACGTGGGATCTTCCCCCAGCGACCTTCGCGACCCTCAAGACCACAGCCGAGACTTATCAGTCTGACCTTAAGACCAAGGTCGAAGCAATGATCGCCCAGCGCATCGCCGCTGACGACACATTGACCGCAGCTGTTGCAGCTCAATCTGCAGGAGACGTTGCTGCTCGCGCTGCGCTCCAGGCAGATGTTGACGCCAACGAAGTAACTGCAGCCGCAGCTGTAGCCGCTGAAGTGGTGCGTGTCAACGACCTAATCGCCACGGGCATGTGGCTCTTCGCCGACCAAGCTGCATTCCCCGCTGCAGCCGACAACCACGGCCGGATTATCCACAGCCATGCTGACGCTTCAATGTTCTATGCCCACGCTGGAGCGTGGCACAAAATCGAGAACGAAGCCGAAGCAACAGCCGCACGTCTGGTTATCCAGAACGATGTTGACGCCAACGAGACTGCCAGTGATGCTGCAGAAACAGCACTTAGTGGGAGGCTTGATGTTCTAGAAGCGGACCCTACGACTGCAACGGCAGTAGCTGCTGGAGATGCCGCAACGCTCTCCTCTGCTACAACGTACACAGACACAGCGATTACTAATGTCATTGGCACCGCTCCTGGCGTGTTGGACACGTTGGGCGAAATTGCCGACGCCATCAACGATGACGCCAACGCGTATACAACGCTTGCGACGTCGATTGCGGCCGTCCAAACGGACGTTGATGGCAACGAGAGTGATGGTGATGCTGCTGATGCTGCTCTCAGTGGCCGCCTTGATACCCTTGAGGCCGACCCCACCACGGCAACGGCTGTTGCAGCAGTCCAAGCTGATGTCGATGCAAACGAAACTGCAAGCGACGCAGCCGAGGCAGCACTCAGTGGACGTCTTGACACCCTGGAGGCAGATCCCACCACAGCAACCGCTGTTGCTGCTGTGCAAAGCGATGTCAACCAAAACGAGTCCGACGCAGACGCTGCAATCGCAGGCGAGGCCACAACCCGAGGCAACGCTGACACAGCTCTCAGTGGACGACTTGACGTGTTGGAGGCTGATCCAACCACAGCCACCGCAGTCGCCGCAGTCCAAGCTGATGTAAACCAAAACGAGTCTGACGCCGACGCAGCCATCGCTGCCGAAGCCACCACCCGTGGCAACGCCGACACCGCACTAAGCGGTCGTCTCGACACTCTCGAAGCTGACCCAACTACAGCCACCGCTGTAGCTGCCGTCCAGGCAGACGTTGATTCCATCGAAGCAGCAGCCGCCACTGCTCGCACCACGCTGCAAACCGCTCTGCAGAGTGCAATCGATGCGGTCCAAGCGGACGTCAACACCAACGAATCCGACGCCGACACCGCGCTAGCCCTCAAAGCTGCACTAACCGGCGCCGTCTTCAGTGGTGACCTCACCCTCAAAAAGAGTGACGGATCCGCCGTCGCCCTGAAGTTAAGCCGGACAGACAACCCCGACATGAACACGGAATGGAAGGTCCAACCTTCCTACGTGGACATCAACAAGGAATGTCTCAGCGTGATGGCAGGTTCCGACGTTGTCGCTTCGTTCGACGAAAGACAGCGGGTCGCCATTAACACCACCGACCCAGACCACAACCTGGACGTCGGAGGCGACGGCAAATTCTCAACCAACCTCACCGTTGGTGCGGCACTAAATCTCAGCGGCGGTCTAACTGACGCAGCCAACGACAGCGCCGCAGCCGGTGCCGGAGTTGCAGTCAACCAGCTGTACCGCAACGGTTCCGTGGTCATGATCCGAGTTAGCTAAGTCGACTTAGCTAAATAAAATGGGGCCTACTGGCCCCTTTTTTTAATGGACGCCCATACCCGCGAGAACTGGCGCAAAATAAAAGCGGCCCTAGAGGCCGCAAACAAAACCGATTGTTACTTCTACACCCGAGCTGTAGCTATCCTTAAGACAGGTAAAGACCCCTTGGAACGGTGATCGAAGCAGGCGTTTCAGCGGGAATTGCATTGGTGGCTGCCATGGCTGCACTAAACACCCGCGTACACAACCGAATAAACGAACTCGACAAAAAAGTCGACGACATAGAACTATCCGTCGCTAAAAATTACGTCAGTCGTACAGAACATTTCCAAGCCATGGAACGCATCGAAGAACACATGGTACGAATAGAAGGAAAGCTAGATCTATTTATTCAAAATTATCCTAGAAGATAACCTCCTATAATAGAAGAGCAAACTTCAATAACAAATGTCTGAGGAAACAGCAGTAGTCGAGGCAGTGCCCGACACAACGCAGTCCGTGGCTGTAGATCCTGCGCTTCTCAACAAGCCTGTCATGCCTACGCAGTCTTCCCCCGGCAGTGCCGAGGACGAAGGACTGAAGCTAAAACTCGGTCTTGCCAATCGGCACACCAAGGAAGCTGAACGTAAGGCAAAAGAAGCCGAGACCGAATTGACCAATCTCCGTCAGGAGCTTGATTCAATCCGTAACGCACAACAAGCCGCGACTCAAAAGTCCCTTGAGGACCAGGGTCAATTCCGCCAACTCTGGGACGAAGCCAAGAAAACGGTTTCCGTCCGTGATGCGGAGATCATGGAACTGAGAGCAAAACTTGCGACTACCACGCAAGAACGCGAACAGGACCGACTCCGCGCCGCCTCTTTAAGCCAGATCAACACTGCTGGAGCGGTCAATTCACAACAGATGTACTTGTTGCTGCAATCCCAACTGCGTCAAAGCGAGCAAGGCGATCCAGTGGTGTTAAACGGGGGCGTTGAACAACCACTAGGTGAATACTTAGCTCATTTGAAGCAGTCCAACGATTGGCAGCACCACTTCGGCGCTTCTGGAGCGCAAGGAATGGGGTCCGCCCCAGCTGGCAGCGTTGCACCCGGTCGCGAGAATCCTTATCGCAACGGTAATTTGACAGAGGCACTACGCCTTGAAGTTGAAAACCCCGACCTAGCCAAAGCTTTGAAATCCGAAGCTGGCCGCTAGACGTCTTAACTTTCCCTTTTTCAGGAGACTACTGCCGTGGCAGCCCCCTTCCAGAATTACACAGGCGGAACCTTTCTCCCCGATCTGGTAACACGTCCAGAATTCCTCAGCTACATCAGCGAAGAGATCTTCGAGCGTTGCGCGTGGATCCAATCCGGCGTGATGGTGCGTAACAGCGCCCTCGATTGTCGTGCAGGCGGCGTTCGCGTCCGCGTGCCATTCTTCCAGCCAATCAACCCAACGGAAGAAGTAATCGAATCCAACTCCACCTGGGGAACCAGTGGTGCTGGCTATTTGACACCGCAGAAAATCACTGCGGACGAACAAATCATGACCATCATGCACAGGGGATTCTCCTATGCAGTGGATGATCTTTCTTCCCTTGGATCGGGCAGCGACCCAATGGCTGCAATCCGCAGCTACCTGACCCGCGCCATCCTCAAGCTTCGCACCTCTACCCTGATTTCTCAGGTTGAAGGTTTGTTCGACACAGCCCTTACCGACAACGTTGTTGCTAAGTGCTCGGGCGCAACCGCACCCGACGAGTCGAACTACATGACCGCACAAGTCTTCGCAGAAGCACGTGCAGTCCTGGGCGAGCGTGGCGGTGACATCACAGCCGTAGCAATGCACAGCTCCGTGTATTACTACCTCGTCCAAGTCGGCGCACTGACCTTCTCCTCTTCCTCCTTGGTCGACGGTGGAGCGATCCAGTGGGGCGGCGGCGGAATCAACCTCCGCAACGATGACGTGGCCTACTTCATGGGCGCTCGCGTAATTGTGGACGACATGTTGGAAGCTTCCAACGCTGGAACGACCGGCGAATATCCTTGCTTCCCCGTCTACTGCTTCGGCGGCGGCGTGGTGAACGAAGGTGTTCAACAGGAGCTTCGCACTGAGGTTGACCGCAACATCTTGTCCAAGCAGGACGTCATGTCACTTGACTACCACTACGGTATGCACGTGATGGGCACCACCTGGACATCTGCAAGCGACAACCCCACCAACACTTTGTTGGAGACTGGCAGCAACTGGGCTTTGGCATACCAAACACCCAAGTTGATCCCAATCGTGCAAATCCAGGTCAACACCCCGATTGCCGCAACACCATACGCCTGATCACTCAGGATTCACGGCCCTCCTTCGGGAGGGCTTTTTTAATGGCCATACACTGAAAGAACCCATCCCCGAAGCCTCGGCAAGATGATCAACCTGGCACGTTTACACGCCTACAAAGCAGGCGAATTTCAACTGATCGATGTCCCCAAGGAGAAAGCCCGTTTCAAGCGATTAGAATTGACAAAAGCGGGTTGGATCGTAACCCACACCGAAATTGTGTAATGGCCCCTGTACTAAACGCAACGCTTGCAGGGCCCGAAAGTAATAGCTACGTCACGCTTGCCGACGCCGATACAATCGCAGGCAACATGCCGTTCTATGCCGAGTGGGGCGCTGCAACCGAAGAAGACAGAACCATTGCATTAATCGTTTCCACCAACTGGCTGGAGACATTGGACTATGTAGGCGACCGCTGTGCAGCCACCCAAAACCTGAAGTGGCCACGTCAGAACGCGAGCTGCGACGGAGTTTTAGCAGCCTGCACTGCAATCCCATTCAAGATCCGCCAAACAGAAGTCATGCTGGCCATGGCTTACATCAGCAACCCAAGCAGCTTCCCCGACACGGGAGGCGGTGGAGGCAGTGGCGCTCCAACTGGAACGTACGTTAAGCGCCAAAAATTAGATGTACTTGAGATCGAGTACGACGAATTCAGCAATCCCGAATCAAGCAGCTGCGACAGTTGTGGCGACCCAATCATCGTCCAAAACTTCCCATGGCTGGCCGACCTACTGGGCTGTTGGGCCATGGGCATCGCAACGGGCGACAATAAGATGATCCGTCTTTTCCGTAACTAATGAGCAAAGTAGATACCACCTTTGACTTTGCGGACGAACTAATCGCCGAGTGGGGCCAGCCTGCCCAATTAATAACGAAGGGCAACCCGTCGTACGACATCAACACAGGCGAAACCGTCGAAAATGAGATTGTTTACAACGTCAAAGTCGTTATTAGCAGCCTAGACATCACCGAGACTGGCGGATTGTATCAAGCCAACGACGTAAAAATCCTGATCGATCCAGTCCAAATAAACTACATCTACCTAACCGAAGCCGACTACTTCCTGGTCCCACGCGATGGAGCGCCAGACCAATACATGAAGATCATCGAGCCCAAAACCTACCGAGGCGACAAACCAGTCTTTTACAACATCGTCGCGAGGCCCCAATGATCAAAGGTTTTGACAGGTGGCTAGACAGAGTAGAAGAAAAAGCTTTGGAAGAATCTGCAAAACAGGTTGTTGAAGAACTCAAAGTAGCCGGACCCTACTACTCGGGCGATTTTGAAAGCAACTGGGTAGTTTTACCCGGAGAGCAGGAAATTTCCGGCAGTGTAGCGCCTGGAACACGCCCTAAATTTCAACAAAACAAAGTAATAACAACAACACCAATCCCTACACCACAAAACAATGCACTAACTATCGGCAATCGAATGGAATACAAGTTAATCGCACAAGATTTATTGCCCGGTCGACTCAAGGAAGGCGGTGGTCCGGGCAGTGCAGATCAGGATTGGTTTACTAGATACACCACAAGCCAGATACAGAATGCACTTAAGAAAGGAGTTACTGTAGCTTCGCAGGATTCCTCCATCCGTAATTTTAAAGGCAGCTGACCATGACGCTCCAGGACATCCGCCGCCATTTTGAGACCCCTGTTGTCGACACCTGCACAGCACTAAGCATTCCTTACCGCCCAGCTAACACCCTGGAGCCCAACGGTGACGCCTACTCCGAATTTGTAGAAGCCCGCCTGCAATTTGGCGCAATGATGGAAGGCATCGTCGGTGACTGCACCAACCTTGAAAACATCCGTGGAGCGTTTGTCATCGAGTATTACGGCCCCAAAGGACGAGGCCCAGCCCGCGCCCAAGAAGTAATGGAGTTGTTGTTCTGCGAAATGCTTGCACTAAAAGGTGTATCCGACATTGTTGGCCCTAGTTTCACCGAACTAGACGACCGCCCGTATTATTTTGCTCGGATGAGCATGGCAATCAGAGCCCACAACGAAGCCGCTTAGAATAGTTCTAAGTAGGCAGTGCCTGCACCTAGGAGCCCCCGCCTAGGAGAACGCCCCCACCCAGTTTCTTTTAGGAGGCCAAATGGCTGAAATTTGCGGAGACTCCGTCCTTACAGGACAGGATGGCTCCATTGAATTCAAACCCCCTGGAACGTCATTCTGCCTTGACGATTTCTCGGACTTTGGAACAGACGGCACCACTAGCCATATCACAGTTCCCTGCACCCACGACTTCCGCGTAGGCGACATCGTCTGCTTCTACGAGGGCACTGGCGCGAGCTTGGACACTGCGCTCCAGGCAAGCACGGACCCTGACCGCGTAGCCCTCCAGGTTGTGCAAGACGGAACAATCCTCAGCTTCGGCAGTGCCGTTGCAGGATCCGGCTATACCGACGGCAGCTACACCAACGTTGCTTTAACAGGCGGCGCTGGCTCTGGCGCAATCGCCAACATCGTCGTTTCCGGCGGTGGCGTTGCAGCCGGTTCAACCCTAGTCAGTGGCGGCCTGGGCTATAAGGACACCGACCAGCTGAGTGCTGCTGATTCAGACCTCGGCAGTGGCGGCGGAAGCGGCTTCACCATCGAAGTCGACAGCGTATTCAGCGCAGGCGCTGGTGTCCGTGGCTACTACGTTGTTGCCAAAGGCCCCACCTGGATCGAAGTATCCGGCAGTGCCGCTGGAACGGCCATCACCCTCAATGGTGACGGCGGCAGCGGCACAGAGAACACAGGCATCATCGAAATCGAACTCTGCGATTTCTATGCAGTCTGCGGAGTACGCGAATTCTCACTGGACATCTCCCGTGAAGAACTCGACGTCACCACCCTGCCCTGCTTCGACAGTGCAGACGATGGCTGCTCCAAGCTGGCCAACTTCCGTCAGACCCAATCCGGCTTTGCTTCTGCAACTGGTTCGATGACGGTCTACTTCACCGGCGACCAAGAGAACATCTCCAACCGTTTACTCGGTTCGGCTGTTCTTAAGGACCAAACCGGTGCTCGCACCAAGCTCTACGTTTCCACGAAGAGTGGATCCACTGGTGTGGATGATGACGCCAGCCTATTTGTTGATGCTTACATCAACATCAGCGGCATGTCATTCTCCGTCAATCCTGACGATCCGACTTCGGCAGAACTTAGCTTCTCCGTCAAGAGAATGGTTTCTGCATTCGGCCTCAAAGCCTGATACATTCAGCTTGTGGACTAAACGACCCCGCCTTGAGACAGCGGGGTTTTTTTATGCAATACGTTATAGTTCTTATGTACTAGAGGTATACATGGCCGGACGTTTCATCGACAAGCTGAAAAAAGCTGCTCGTCTCGACCCTGTCAAGAAAGAAATCACCCTTGAAGGCGGTGAAGTCGTAGTTATGTGGGTCACCCCACTTACTGCAGCAGAACGAGAACGCGCCAAAAAGGACGCCCGCAGTGACGACCCCAACGCCTTCGCGCTCCAGCTGCTGGTACGCAAAGCCAAAGACGGTAATGGCACCCCACTGTTTGGCCCCGGCGACATCGCCGACCTCAAGAACGCAGTCCGCGACGCCGACCTCCAATCCCTAATGCTTGCCGTCCTAGGCGGTAGCGAAGAGGATGACGAAGCCCTCGACATGAAAAGTACTGACGACGGAGCTGAGTAAAGACAACTGGCTGCTCTTGTGTATGGGAGTAGCTAAAGAACTAGGCTACAGCCTGCGCCGCCTCTTAGAAGAAGTAACCGAAGAAGAACTCCTCCTCTGGAGCGCCTACTTCGGCCACCTCAACAACGAGCAGGATAAAGCCCTGAAGAAATCTAAAAAGGGTCGCCGCTAGACTGCTGGAACGTAGTGCTAGCTGTCGACTGTGGCTCAGTTTAATGCCGACATAAGATTGAAGGCTGATGCTAGAAACGTCTTAAAAGAAATTGATAAAATTGAAAAAAGAATAGAGCAGGTAAACGGAAAATTTACATTCGGTACTAAAACTTCCCCTCGACAAAGAGCTGCAGAGAGAGCAAAACAAAAAGAACTACAGACACAGAGAGCAATACTAGAGGTCAAAAAACGAGAAACACTCGAAGAAACTAAGTTACTAAAATCGTATAACACACGACAACGACGTGCCAAATTTATAGCAGACCAAGCAGAAAAAACAGCCAACGCCGCTAAACGCGAAGCCGCATCCGCAGCACAAATAAAGAAAGCCCGCACGCAAAAAATCCAAGGTGCAGTTGCCGGTGGTGTTATCAGTGCTGCCTTTCCAATCCTCACTGGCGGCGGTGCAGCTGAATCTATTCTTGGCGGTGCAGGCGGTCTACTTGGCTCCCTAGCTGGACCACTCGGCAGCTTTGCAGGCGGCATCGGCGGCTCTGCCCTGGGACGCATCATCACCGACGCCGAAGAACTAAACAAATCCCTAGCAAGACTAAACACCAGCATCGGTGCAGTAGGAACAACATCTCAAATAACGGGAGATGATTTAGCTAAACTTGCCAATCAGCTAGGTATAGCAAAAGATGAAACAATAACACTAATTGAACAATTTAACGGTCTTGCAGCAGCTGCTGACATAGCTGCATTAGCCCGCGACTTTGGCAATGTCGGTGGAGCGTCAACAGCAGAAGCTATTGCAGTTGCCGCCCAAGATGAAGTACAAGCTCTTAACGCTATTGAAAAACTAAGAGGAATAATCGGTCTTGAAGCTGCCCAACAACTACAAAACACGCTGGAACAAGAAGGCGTTCAAACAACAATAGCAGGGATATTAGACACAGTATTAAAATTAAACCAAGATATAGCTGTAGCACAAGCAGAGCAAGTAACTTTTGCTGACAGACTTAAATCAGTTTGGTCTGGAATATCAGACATTATTTTAGGTATAGACGGGTTCAAAACACCTGGCCAAATTGCTAAAGACAGAGTAGACGGGCTTGAAGGTCCAGACGGCAAAGACAGACTCGGAGATCTAAGATCATTCCTCGAACAACAAAGAAGACTAAGAGAACAATACAAACCACAAAAAACACCAAGAGGCAGAACAGGAGGAGCCCTACCTCAATCCAAAGAGCTGCAGCTCCGCCAACAAATCCTAAAAACAGAGCTAGCTGTAAGCAACATCCAAGGCAAACGAGCAGCGTTACAACTTACCGATCTAGAAGCAGTACGTGCAAAAGAGCAACTACTAGCTGCCAGCCTGATAAAAGAAACACAGATACTTGAGCTGGCACGTCAACAAGCACTCACTAGCAGTAAGTTCCCCGGAGATCAGGCACTAATTAACGAACTATATGATGATCGTTTGAAGAAAATACAAGCACAAAATTTCTTACTTAGAGAACAGAACGGCCTAGCCGAGAAAAACATCTTGCTGCAGCGAGATCTAGTTGCCCTCCGCAACGAGCAACAAACCGAAGGCGTTGTCCAAGGACTGCAGCGCAGCACCGACGACGCCAATTCACGCGGCTCCTCTGAGATGCTGTCCCTCCGCATCAAACAACTCCGCCGTCAAGAGGATCTAATCGGCGCAATCGACAACAAACTCGAAGAGCAGAGAAAAATAGAAGCTGGCTCTGACGCAACGAAAGCAGCAGCTGCCACAAGAGAGATCGGTTTCTTAGAGGACCGCAAAGCAGCCATTGAGGCACTCTTACCCGCATTAAACCAAGCCGAGCAACAGCAGCTTCGCTTCAACCAAGCCTTTGCAGCTGTCACCCCAGCGGTCAACTCTCTTGTTGGCGGACTACAAGAAGTAGTCGCTGGAACGAAGACCGCAGAGGAAGCCTTCGCCGACTTCCTGAACACGATTGCGGACCAGCTGATCAACACTGCCGCAACAATGATCGCGCAGTACATCGCCATCGGAATCGCTCGGATGTTCGCCCTAGGTCAGCAACCCAGTAGTGGTGGTGGTGGTTTCAACCCCAACGCCCCAAGTATTACAGGCAACAGTCTTTCTAATTTCGGCGGCGGTGTTCCGTATTTTGCCGAAGGCGGTTACGTCACCGGCCCAACTCCCGCATTGATCGGCGAAGCGGGTGAAAGCGAGTATGTCATCCCCGAGTCAAAAATGGCCGGAGCCATGCAACGTTATTCCGCTGGAGCGACAGGTAGTGCTGTACTTGACGGCCCAGCTACTGCATCAGGCGGCGTAGCAGTTGCGGACGCACCACCTCAAATCACCATCAATGGTGGTGTGACCCAAATGGGCGGCGAAGATTACATCAAGAAAGAGGAGTTGCCAAGCATTATCAACCAAGCAGGTAAGGCAGGCGAAACCCGTGCATTGCGTAGGCTACAGATGTCAAGTGCATCACGTAGCAGGATCGGCCTCTAATGGAACTAAACATTGGTGTGCTGCTGAACCTAGAAACCAAAGACGCCGTGTTGCAGCACCTCTTTCAAAACTACAAGATTGGCCAGACCGTACAAGGAATCGGCTTCGGTGAAACTAGCGGCAGCTATCAGTTTGCGCCCTTCTCATTTAGCGGTGCAGTCACCAGCCTTGAGGGCGACAACATCGAAGCAGGTCTAGTTTTCCCCGCCAACAAACTAACCAAAGCATGGGCGGAGCAAGCTTTACGCCAAGGCTGGATCGCCAAAGCCCAGATCATGTTGCTTGATGATCAAAGCGCAATCGTCCGCCCGTTGTATTCCTATGTAGGGCAGGTCACCAGTGGCGGCTGGGATCTCAGTGCTGTTGAACTTAGCCTATCAAGCGTGATGGATGCAGCCCGAGGCACAGTGCCTGCTCGCAGCTACATCCGTCAACTCGTGGGGCGCATCCCCATCACATCATCAATCAATGTGTAGCAACTTAATCGGCAAAGAGTACGAATACGGCGCCACCGGCCATAAAACTGATTGCATAGCCCTAGTCGTAACTGCTCTCGACCAGATGGGCATCAAGAATCCAGGCTTAAAAAGGAGCTGGTACGCCATGACTCTCAAGCAGATAGCCAAAGAGCTTAAGCAGTACACGGACCCAATTTTAGAGCCAGCCTATGATGGAGACATCATCCTGCTAGACAGCAGTCCCCCAGCTTTTGGCGTTGTATGGCAGACCGGCATTCTCTACATCAACCGGCAGATAATGAGGGTGGACTGGAAGCCAATTCATCAGCTTTCAATCCTCCGTTCCTACCGTATGAAAGGGATCTAATCGACCTGCTTGGCTGCAGCGAAGAAGAATATAAAAAGCTGGTACGTTTCAATCAACTAAAGCCCCGTATCAGACCAGCGGAATATGAGCATGTCCCCGATGTTGTAAACGGTCCAGTCGCGGCAATCGTTGTCAACCTAGTTATCGGCTTGGCACTAACAGCCATATCAGTATTACTACGTCCAGACCCGCCGTCAGTAGATCAAGGCAGCAAAAAACGAATCCGAAACGAGAAGCTACCCGACCAAGTAGGACCATCACGTTTCAACCAAACAAGTAGTTTTACCGGCTACTCCGCCCTAGTTGAGTATGGGACACCAGTCCCAATCCCCTTTGGCAAGCAAGGCTTTGGCGCAGACGGTCTCCCCAGCGGCGGTCTGACCTTAGCTGGTGCGCTGGTCTGGTCCCGCGCTTTTTCCGATGGTGTCAACCAACGAGTCAAGCTGCTTTATTCCCTAGGTGAGCACATTCCTAGCAGTGCAACTGTCGAAGGCATCTGGCTAGGTACTACAGCACTATCCAGTTTCGGTGGATATGAATACGCCGCCTATTGGAGTTCCTTCGAGCGATCAAACCGGATACGCGGCGAAGATCTTATCGCTGGAACGCGAGCAACCCCAGAAGCAGGCGACCCCCAAACATTTAACGAGGTATTTACAGCACCAATCGATGGTGCAGAGAACGGTGCAGGCTTTTGCATGGTCTATAACCCGCAGACCAAAGCAGCATTTGGGCAATACAATCCAGTTCGAAATGGAACAGCACACCGCACCAACTGGGAAGTAATCAGCATCCCAATTTTGCTAGGTGACACAGATGATGGAGCAAATGCTATCCGTAGTGAGCGAGCAAGAAGGGTCAAGATTTCTGGAACGAGAGCATCCCGCACAGGTTTTTCAAACCAAAGCATTGGCGGCCAACCTGGCGTAGGTCGTGCCTACGGAACAAAGACAGGTATCGCCTCAATAAACGGCGTGTTATTTCAAGATAAGACACCCCGTTTCAATGTAAAAACAGGTGATCTAATTGCGTTTGTAATCGCACCAGGGGATTTTACAGCTTTAGACGGCACTGGTTACGGCGAAAGTTTGCAAGGTACGCCAGATGGCTACGGCATAAGCCATAAGGACATCTCCTCTGCAGTCAGTTCCCGCCGAGTAAATGTTGACCAGTCTATGGTGCCCGGTTCCCGCTGGTTAATCGGCGCAACAAACTGGGTTGTTACTAGTAGAACCCCCGGCATCTGGAGCTTAGACAAACAAATAAATGTTGAAATGAAGTGCGTATCAATTAAAGGCGTACCTGAAATTGGCTTTGCTGGTCTACGCGCTTCAACAGAAATACTTGGCGGTTACGAGGGGCCATGGTTTACAGAGATAGACGGTCCACGCCCACCCAATGTGTCATCAGCAGGATTCAACAGCACTAAGCATTGCGGCGCAGCATTTTGGAATCTCTGCCAATACGAAGTAGCTACAGCTCGCATGGTGCGTGAAGCAGACACCATTGAATTCGGTATTGCCAGCACAGTATGGAACAAAGCCAATGGTCTATGTAACTTCAACGCAATTTATACACCAAGCAGGCAAGTAAATAAGGACAAAGCTGACGTCTCACTATCAACACCCACATTAAACAAATACTTTGCCAGGACATCCTGCTTTGAAGTGTATGTAAGACCCCTACCTGACTACACCGCAATCGGCACAGAGCAACCAGCGTGGGCACGTCTACCCCAAGTGTTCTGCGTCACTGGAACGACACCGAAAGCAATGTATAACTACTTACGCATCCGTCCAAGGATAAAAGGCAGGTATGAGTTCCGCTTCTCTCCACGAACCGGTTCAGACATCGTTCAAAACGGCTTAGACAGCGCAATATTTTGGCGACTCAATGCCCAGTCTGGCGAAACCTTTGGCCAAGATATGAACACAGACTATGGAAACTTTAGGGTAACAATTACAGGCGATAAAGTAGCGCGAGTTGCTATTTTATCTAACCCTGAATTAATTGCCGATCCAAACGTAACATTAAACCTGCCTATCACAACTACAGTCCCAACATCAGTCACTAACCAAAGCGTAGCAGGCAATCCTTCCACAAGAGAGTTTGTTCGTAACGCATATTTAACTCAAGTTGTGGGTAGAGATCCTCGTTATGCGGGTGATCGTGCCAGTGGAACTTTTGTTCACTTCAAGCCACGAGGACCAGGCACTGATGACGATGGTTACATCCAAATTCAAGTGTCATGTACTGCCGGAACAGGCGCAGGACTAAAGCATAATGAGGATTACGGAACTTTTGTTAGCTGGGCAGCTGGAAGCGTCAGCTATAGCGTTTTACAAGGACCAAGCACATACGGTATATGGAATATTGGCGATGGTTTCACCCACAACGTCCCAATCACCAGCTCCAACCGCTACAAAAACGTAGGTTATACCAGCGTTTCGTACGTGTATCGAGTCACCAATGTAGCGACAATAACTACAACACCAGGCGGTAATTTCAGTGATGAGCGCCGAACATTTGAAGAATTTTCTCAAGCATCTGACTGCAGCCACTACGACGAAATAACAAAAAGTTGTGACGCTGGTCCTGAGCATAAGATCGTCTACATAAACGAAGCTGTATCCGAAGGTGAGCTAGGTCCACCTGAGTACAAGGGTCTATCAATGCTTGGCCTATCCATAAAAAGTGGCCCATCCTTATCAGCCATCGAACAAATCAGAGTGTGGACCCCTGTCGGCATCTCGGTGGAACGTCTAGAAGCAGGAGCTGTAGGTCCAAGCAACCTAGTATCTGATTTTATTTACTACCTACTAACAAACAAAACACAAGGAACAGGTGATTTTATCAGCGAAGAATTAATTGACAAACAAAGCTTTGTTGATACCGGCAGATACCTGCTGCAGAATAAAATCTTCTGGAACGGTGTATTGGAGTCTGAGCAAAACCTCAGGTCATTTGCAGCCGAGAATGCAGGTGCTTCGTTGTGTATGTTTACCATTAAAAACGGTGTCTATGGATTGCAACCAGCCTTACCTGTAGACAGCAGCGGTGCAATCAGCACTGGTGCGATCCCTATCAGCCAAATCTTTAGTGCAGGGAACATATTAGACAACAGCCTAAAGATTGCCTACCAAGACATCGAGTCAAGACGCACCAACGGTATTGCTGTCAGGTGGCGCTCCACAAGAGACTTCGAGTTACCCGATGAAGAAACAGCAATCGTGCATTTTGCCGATGAGGATCCAAAACTAATTGAAGATTTAGACCTCACTACTTTTTGCGATAACAGAGAGCAGGCATTAAGGACTGCCAGATACATGCTTGCTACTAAACGTTACGTGGATCACCTCGTGAACTTCGACACAACCCCTGAGGCACTGGCTGTCGAACCAGGCAGTTACATCAAAGTGATGCTGGAAGAGTTGGACTACCAACAGGGATTAAGCATCCGTATTGGAGAAGACTTAAAAGTCATCTCAGTCACACCTGTTGAAGATGGAACCTACCGCGCCAACGTTTATAAGCCTGGAGCGCCAGACATTGAAGAGATTGATATTGAGTTTGCAGGTGGTTATGCCGTAAACCCAGAGCTACGTGGAGCTTTAGCAAGTCTGTTCAGCTTGGAGCCCCACGGGGACATCTACCAAATCCGCGAAGTCTCACTGAGTGAGGAAGGTATCGTTTCAGTAACAGCTGCAATTGTCCCATCAAGTAGCGGCGGGAGTCGCGTTGCTTATGACGTGCTCAACAACGACAATTTCACCGTGATCGAGTAATGAGTTACCCCTCTCTCAACCCAACCAGCCGCAACTACGCACCTGGCGATTGGGCCAACAAGCGTTTCAACTCAGTCTCTGGAGCGGAAGTCCGAATCCGCTATGGCGACAAACGCTATAACGCACAGCTGTCACTGACGTACAGCAACATCCCCGACGAAAAAGCCAGCGAGTTTTTAGCACACTACAACAATCAGTACGGAACCTACAAAAAGTTTGTGCTGCCTACAGCTGTCTTAGCTGGCTGGAACGCAGGCAGTTATATCCCTGACCAATCAGTAATGCAGTTCAGGTATGCAGAAGCACCTACAATCAGTGCAGTGAGGCCGGGAATTTCAACCGTCTCAGTCAACCTGACGGGAGTGGTTTGATGGCATTTTCATCAGGGAAGGATGGACGACTGTATATCGATGGGCAAGCTGCCGCCAAAGTAGTTGACTGGTCAATTACGACATCCGTTGCCGGTCTAGACACCACAACACTGGGTGACCTGGATCGAACTAATACGGCAGGTATCCGCGCTACCAGTGGTTCGTGTCAGCTTTTCTACTATGCAGTAGACCCAAACGACACCAGCACAAACAGCGCCAGTGTCCTACTAAACAAAATCATCAAAGCAAATAGCAGTGGTCAAGGTGCCGAATCAGAGAAAGTGCTGCTCCGTCTTGGTGTGGCGGACGGCGGCTCCACTGAAAAATATATTGAGGGTCTTTGCCTAATCACTTCTGCCGCGATGACTATGTCTGTTGGCGCTGTCTTGTCAGCCAGCATCAATTTTGAATTTGATGGAGCGCCTAGGGGTATGTACTTATGAGCGTTTATCTAGGCGAAAGCGGCTGCGTTGAAATCCAACGCACAGCCGTAGGTTCAGGGTTCATCTCTGGAACGCTGGAGATTGCTGACGTAGACCAGAACTCCAAAAGATTCTCATTTGATTTTCCTGTTGGTGCATTGATCACAGGCGACCGAATAGAAATAGCCACTCAGGACAAATCAAACCTTGAATTAGTCAAAGATCACGACTATCCCGACGGGCGCTGGTATTGCCACGTGGATCAGACCGGTGGCTTAAGGCTGTACGGAACTTTTGCGGATGCAGTCAATGGTTTTTACGATCCAGCTGTAGAGCTTGTTACCCCTAGCAAGGCACAACTTATTTTTGTGCGCAACAGGGATGACGACTTCAACCCGCTAGCCCAGATCCAGCAATACGAAATTACAACAACCCGAGAAGCTGTTGATTTAACAGTGCTGGGTGACAATTTTAGAGAACAGTACGCTAACGGCTTAATCAGCGGTCAAGGTTCTGTCCAATGCATCTGGGAGTACCTCTATAACGACTGCGACCCAAAAATAAATTACGGGCAAGAGCTACCAAACTACTTTGCACAACTGGTATTACGCCTAGAGCAAGGCAGCTTATTCAAAGGCCGGTTCTATCTCCACGAGGAGCTTAACCAAGCTGTTTGGTACACAGCTGACTGCGTCGTAACCAACGTTGGGTTCTCCTTCTCCCCTGGAGCGATCGTCCGCACAACCATCGAATTTATAACTACTGGTCCTATCCAACTACTAATCGGTCAGTTACCCAACTACATACTTCAAGAAGACAGAGGCGATATTTTACTAGAAAACGGCGGACGCTTAGAACAAGAAGAACCACGGCCCTAAAATAGAGGCAGTTACTTGTTGGCTGCTACATGGCTGATCTGAAAATTTCAGAATTGCCGGAGTTGCTGGCACCCCAACTACAAGATTCTGACCCCATTGCAATTGCCGATCTAAGCGGCAGCACAACAAAGAAGATAAGCGCAAAGAACTTTCTGGTTGGTGGCATCCCCCTGATTCCTGATGGGACGATCCCTCCTGAGAAGCTAGCGGGCAGCACTGTTGCAGACGGCAGTATTACCACTGCAAAGCTGGCAGACAAGTCAGTCACTGCAGCCAAACTGGCAGACAGTAGCGCGACCATAGTTGTTGCAACACTTCCAGCCACTGGAGCGTTCATCGGTCAGCAAGCGGTCGTAACAGGCGGCGCGATCAACATTGCATACGTCTGGGACGGCACCAACTGGGTATCTGAAGGAGGCATCCAAGCCTTAGCAGGTAGCACCACCGGTCTCGTCAACACCTACGTCACAACATCAGGTTTCAGTGCTGAGGTCAGTGCTGACATCGATCAAACCACTGCAGCGGGTCAATTCTTAGCCGGACCCGCCAGTGCTGCCGGACCAATCGAGCAGCGGATTATCGCTCCATCAGACCTACCTACAGCTGGAGTGCAGAAGGGCGGTGTTGCCATCAACGGCAACGGTTTAGTAATGAACGGCGACACCGCCGGAATTGACAACACCGTCACTGCAAACCCAAGTACAGCCCACGTTGTTCAATATGACCAATACGGCCTAGTCACAGGTGGTGCGCCAATCAGCCCACCCGATCTGCCATTAGCAACTGATTCAAATGTCGGTGCAGTTTCTCCTGGTCCCGGCTTATCAGTTGATGTAGACGGTTCGATTGGCATTGCCAACTCAGTGGTTCCTGCCACTGCAACCAAGATTACATATAACACTAGTGGCTTAGTCATTTCAGGTAGCAACCTACTGCCTGAGGACATCCCAGACTTATCTGCAGACAAGATCGTTTCGGGCGAATTTAACTCAGCGCAAATAGGCGAAGGCAGCATCACTCGCGACAAGCTTGCTGACTACTCAATTGCCTACATCCAAGAAGCAGAACCGAGCGCAGTAGACGCTAGTTACATCGGTCTTCTCTGGTATCAGGAGAGCACCGGCCAGCTTCGGATGTTCAACGGCAACTCCTTTATGCCAGTTGGCTTCGGTCGTCTCTCTAATGACAACCTGCGCTGGGGCGGCATTATCAACGCCACCACTGGCATGGTGACCGGGGTCACATCATCTGGAACGACCGCAGGTCTTATTGTTGGCGACCCACTGCCTGCAGCAACTGACAATCTCGGCGGTCTTTACGTCCTAGTTGGCGAAGCAGGAAACAATATTTCTGTCAGTCCTGGCGTTACTTACGACGCAGGTGATTGGTGCCTATGCATCAACGAAAACGAAGGCTGGGTACGGATCGACATTGCTGCTTCAGGCGGTGGCGGTGGCGGTGGTGCGAGCAACCTGGGCGACCTGCTTGACGTCACAATTTCAACTCCAACTGCAGGTCAACTCCTGCAGCTGCAAACTAATAACCAATGGCAGAACGTCACACTAACTGCTGCCGATCTAGGCGGACTGGTTGTTGGTGATAACGTAAGCGAATTGGTCAATGACGCTGGCTATTTAACCGATGCAGATTTACCTGCAAACGCAGTTGTGTCTGTCAATGGGGAGTCTGGCATTGTCGTTCTAACGCCTGCTGACATTGGGGCGGCAACTGCTGCAGAGGGTGCGCTCGCTGTAACTGCACTACAACCAGGCGATGACATCTCCGAGTTAAACAACGACTCGGGTTACATCACCGCCGCCGACATTCCTGCTCTGAACTACGTCCCAACCGGGTCGTGGGCTGCTCTTCCTTCCTTGTAATGGCTGAACTCCAACCCACTGACCTGTTCCTGGTCAATCGCTCCAACGTTGCATCTACTGTTTCTACCGAAAATCTCATGGCAACAATTCTCGATGACGACCTAATGATCGTGAACCGGGGCGATGTAGTTTCCACGATCACCGGAGCAGATGTCAAAGAATCGTTAGGCAACAAGCCAATTAATCCAAGCCCTGACGAGATCACGTCTAGCCCCGACTTCCAAAGCGGCACCGGCATAGCTGGTGACCCCTACATCCTCGAAACTCAAGTTTGCTCACCAGCTGGATCAAACCTTTCATCAATTGAAGAGATCACCATTGCGATACCAGGAGCCAGTGATGCTGGCTTAGTGCAATGGACCGTTGATAACACACGATTCACCCAACCCGATGGGATAACAGATCTCAATGGAGTGTGGACCGGTCGGCTCGTTTATAACGACACCCCAGACACAACAGTTGACCAAACCTACGTTGGCAACCTACAGATCGGGACCACATATTTCCGCTGGAGCGTCGAGCAAAAAGTTTTAGCAAATTCACCACCTGATTTAACTAATGTCTCACTAATTGAAGGTAATCCTTCAGTTGTAGACGGCAGACCTTATCAAAACGGAACTATTGATTACACAGGAAATACGAGCCAATTGTCTGGAGACGTTAATAACATTTGGGACGGTACAGACACCACCAAGTGGGGCGTTAGGTTTGATTCTAATTCTGGCACCACTGGAGAATTTATTTATAACATTCCGACACCAATTGATGCTTCAACTGTAGGAATACGTGCCAATACAGTAGGGACTGAAGCGCCCATAACTATATCTTTAGGGTTTGCAGACGGAACTTTCTCTGCTGGTCAAGATGCTTCAATCGGCACCAAGGGTACTTTAACCTTTAGCGTAACCCAACCGGTAACCAAAATTAAGGGAACGGGTAGTATTCCTTCGGAGGCCACAAATTTATACACCTATGAGACATACGCAGATGGCAAATTAATTGGACTACCTTTAGATGGTCGTTTCACCAGCCAATCATTTGTTGCATCCACGCAAGTAACCGAAGGCGAACCAGTCTCCGAGAAAACATTCGTTGCCCATGTCGATGGAACGCTAAGTAAAACAGTTAAGTTTGACGAACCACTGGAGAGTTCAGCAGTCGATTCAAGTGGTGTTTGGACAGGATCGAAAGCTCCGGAAAATAACGATTGGAGAGCAATAGCCTATGGAAATAATAAGTTTGTTGCACTTTCAAACGGTGGAACCAACCCTTTAATGTATTCCGAGGATGGCGGAAGTAGTTGGACGCCTGTAGCAGGAGCAGAGCCAACTTATGAATGGCTAGACCTTACCTATGGTGACGGTAAGTTTGTTGCAGTCTCAGGGCAAGCATCTCCTCAAGGTAAAAAGTTGATGTACTCAACTGACGGTATTAATTGGACCTCGGCAGCTGCACCTACGTATTTTGAGGGCAGATCAGTAGGTTACGGTGAGTTGCCTGATGGAACTAAGAGATATGTTGCGCTTCAAAACCAGAACAATACCACAGGCTCTAACGGTTTATATTCAGACGATGGTATTACATGGCTGGGAACAGCAGGACCAGTATTAGGAAGTTGGGGCTCAGTAGCTTACGGAAACGGTAAATTTGTAGCTGTTGCTTCTTCAAGCTATGGTGGCAACGCGACAATTATGCACTCTAGTGACGGTATTTCTTGGGACGCTGGAGTAATAACAGGTGCAAATGCTAATAGCTGGTCAGGCGTGGCATTCGGAAACGGTATGTTTGTAGTAGTCGGTCAGAGTACAAGTAATAATGTGTTGTATTCTTACGATGGAATAAATTGGTTGGTAGGAAATAATCCGTCAAGTCTTACGCTGATGAATGTAGCTTATGGTGATAATAAGTTTGTAGCAACTGGCTATGGAAGTAATAATGTTGCATATTCTACTGACGGTATTAATTGGGCACCAGTAGAACCAGCAGTAGCAGATTGCCTTTGGTATGGGATAACTTATGGAGAAAATAAATTCGTAGCGGTTGGGAACGCTTCCGGCGCTGATATTAATAACATAGTATCTTCAGCCACAGGAACCGGACAAGTCCTAGCCCTAACCTTCGCCACCGACGCCGACATGGAAGGCTTGGCTGCAGGTGATACCGTCAATCAAACAAACAACTTCACCGAACCACTAGAAAGTTCAATAGTTGATACGAGTGGAGCTTGGCTTACAGCATCAGCACCAGAACCTAATCAGTGGTATTCAGTAACCTACGGCGACGATAAGTTTGTTGCAGTTGCACAAAATGGAACCAATCAGGTGATGTATTCCACTGATGGTATTAGTAGCTGGACAGCAGCAGCAGCACCAGAAGCTAATGATTGGCGATCAGTAACTTACGGCGAAACTTCTTCAGCTACTGGAGGTATTTCTATAGGCACAGGTTTGTTTGTTGCAGTTTCAACCGTTGGAACCTACCGAGTGATGTATTCCACTAATGGTAGTACTTGGCTCTCAGCAACAGCAGTACAAAATAATGAGTGGATATCAGTAACTTACGGCAACGGTAGGTTTGTAGCAATTGCACAGAATGGAACCGGAGGCGACCTAGTAATGTATTCTACTGATGGTATTAACTGGGTAGGGAAAACGCCGCCAGAAGCTAATAGTTGGACTTCAGTAACTTACGGTGGCGGCACGTTTGTTGCAGTTTCACAGAATGGAACCCACCGCGTAATGTATTCCACTAATAATGGATTCAGTTGGGACACAGCATCAGCAGCAAATGATAATTGGTGGCAGTCAGTAACCTACGGTAACGGTAAGTTTGTAGCAGTTTCACTCGATGGAGACAAGCAAGTAATGTACTCCACGGATGGTATTAGTTGGACTGAAGCATCAGCATCAGACTATAGTTATTGGTATTCAGTAACCTACGGTGACGGAAAGTTTGTTGCAACTGCAAGCGGTGGAGAAAACCGTGTGATGTATTCCACTGACGGTATTAACTGGACTTCAACATCAGCAACAGACGTTAATAATTGGTATGCAGTAACCTACGGTGACGGCAAGTTTGTTTCAGTTGCATACCTGGATAAGCCCTTCCAGGTGATGTATTCTGCAACCGGAACTGGAACTACAACAGACCTAAACTTCGCCACCGGCACAGATATGTCTGCGCTGGAAGCAGGTGATACTGTTAGCTCGCCGGGATATGTACTTCCAGGTAGAAAATGGTCTGACGATATTACGACATAACAGATGGACTTTTCGATGATACTCACGACCGCAGAGGATGCCTTTGACGGCAGCCAAGGAACATACATTTATACCAACCCAGGCAGCGCAGTTATTTGGGACACAAGCGCTTACCCAATTTCAGGTGCCATCACTTTTGGCAGTACACCGGCTAGGTCTCGAATACGTAGACACTTCTGCAACAGCAACAATTACACATGACGGCGGGACCACTGCAGTGCCTTATACAGGCCCTATCAGATACATCAACGGCAAGTTACCGGCACGTATGCCCTCGATTCACTGGCATCACAAAGATCGAAGTATTGCAAGATGATCTAAATTCTCCGACGGTTTAAGTGTGTTCTATTTGAGAGAAGGGTCGTCTTACCACCTTTGGAAACGATATTCCGTTTATTGATAATCAAGCTTTAGTTTATAACGGCCCATCAGGAACCGTAGCCGGTGTCGCTGGTACAACCGCAACCCTGTCTAGCAGCACTGGTACGTGGGTCGATGGTGAAGATGTAACCACCGGGGATAAGACAACAACAGGAACCGTAGCCGGTGTAGTTGATACAACCGCAACCCTGTCTAGCAGCACTGGTACGTGGGTCGATGGTGAAGACGTAACCGGTCCACAGAAAACAATCGTTGAAGATAACACCCGTCTTTACTGTGCCTTTGATAGCAGCGGCAACGTCACTGACCTACAGAACAACCCACAAGAACCGCCTTACATAACAACAGACTTAAACCCTGGTCTAACTCTTACCTTCCCAGCAACATTCCCATCAGGTCAAACCCCAGATGATGAGTTACCAGAAGGCACAACGCTAACGGTTGCAGTCACCGCAGAGAATTCTGCTGGAACGTCTGGACCTGTATCAGACACAGTTCAACCTGAGCCTGCACCTGATCCAATTGGACCCGCACTTACTGGATTGACGACGCTTTATACCGGAGCTAGGGACGGATCTGGTCAGTTAGCTCAAACTATTACTAATGGCATTGACCTTGTCAATAACGATGGTCTAGTATGGATTAAATGTAGAAATTTAGCTTTTGATAATATACTTTCTGACACTAAAACTGGAGATGACCGATATATTATGAGCAATAGTACAAGCCCTGCAATAGACAATACTGAGACAGTTACTGAATTCCTTGATAACGGATTTAATTTAGGTAGCAATACCGCCGTCAACGACGACAGTAAGCAATTTGTAGCCTGGACATTTGGTAAGGCTGCTGGTTATTTCGATGTTGTTAAATATACCGGCACAGGATCTCCGCAAACAATTCCTCATTCATTGGGGACAAAACCGGGTATGATGATCGTCAAGAGCCTAACCTCAAGCAGAAGTTGGGCAGTGTATCATTCATCGCTTGGTTATCAACAAATCATATTTTTAGAGACAGACGGCGCTGCTAGTTCTAATACGACCACCTGGACTTCTGAGCCTACGGATACTGAATTTTTTGTTGGAACCAACGGCGCAGTTAATGCGCAGGAAGAATTTATCGCCTACCTCTTTGCAGAAGATACTCCTGGTGTAATTAAATGTGGCACCCATGTTGGAACGGCGGACGGGGTTAGACCAGGGTTTGAACCACAGTGGGTATTGATAAAATCAACAGACAATCCAAAGAACTGGTATATTCTGGATAAAAAACTTCCTAAAAATAAAGCCTTATCTCCAAACTTACCCAATGCGGAGGTTGAATTTGAATACACTATGCAAGATGATGGATTCCATGTACGGGATACTAAATATCTTGTACAACCTTTTATCTACGTCGCCATTGCAGCGCCACCTATTACCCGAACACAAACCGCTGAGGAATTTGCAGAAACGCAACTCAAGATGTTGAGCTACAAGAACCGTAAGGAAGTCGTCTGTGGTGAAAGAGCAACAGCACAACGAGACGATTTAATCGCAGCACTAGTAGCACAAGGTTATACCTTAGACGAAGTGCTGGAATTCCTATAAATAGGGGAGAGGAATGCCCAAGGGTTCACGCACCCAAGGGCTGTTGGCTAGCAGTTCCCCGGCTACTAGAGGAAACCATTTGTTGAAATGGAACTGATAGTGTAGCAGGTCAGCTGAGGGCTAGGTCAATCTCAGCTTCACGCCTACGCACCAGTCCAGGCAAGACTTGCCCACCTCCCCTTACCCATTTCGGCAGCTCTTCCGAGAACACTCTTGGCTTGGGTTCACCCGCATTTAACCGACGCAACAGCGTTGATTCCTGGAGCGCACCACACCCACAATTAAAAGCGAACGACACCAACGCTGCATACTCATTGTCAGTCAGCTCCACCTTGACTCGTGAGCTAACGCAATCTTCAAACCTCCAAAGGTCTTTACGCAACAACTCCTCAGCTTCCGGCTCCGTAATTGTCTGCCCTGGATATACATGCTCACCCGTGGAACCGTAACCCACAGTCCACACCCCAGCAGGACAGATATAAGCATCAAGCCTAAGCCCTTCAAATTCCTTGATCAGCTTCAACCCAGCAGCATTGATAACACTGATCGCACCAGGGAGCTTGGCCTCTTCCACTGGAGCGGTCCGATATTTAACCACCCAATCTGCATCTTGTTCCAGGAGTGACACAGGCATCATTCGCCATAACTCACCCACTGCATCCATCTGGTGCGTCTCACCCTGATACCACTGAAAGAACGCGGTGAACTCTTCGAGAGTAAGCCTTGCCACTAGATCAAAGGATGCTGTGTTGCATGCACTCTAAGTCTCCGCATACTCACTGATATTTTCTGCCTAACACGCTCCCTCGACACCCCTTTCTCTTTAGCCAAAGCCTGGAGCGTCATCGGATCCCTCCCATCAAGCCCGTAGTACCTCAGTACTAGTTCCCGATCCTCAGGCTTCAACCGCTCCAGCAAACTATCCATTGCTTCCAGTCGAACAGAAGTTTCAACGCTTGCCAATAGATCATCATCTTCATTAGACACCAAACTCAACAACGTAGTATCCCCATCTGTGTGACTAACCTTGCTATCCAAACTCCCAGCATCAAAAATATTATCTACATACAACTGCATTTTTTCAAGCGACACCTCACAATAATCTGCTGACTCCTGGAGCGTCGGTGCCCTGCCATGAATCAGAAAAAAGTCAGGCGTCCACTTCCTTAGCTTCGCCAATGTCTCCCCAGCGTGGGACGGCAAGCGAATTACCCGATCATTACAGCTGAGATACCTTGTAATCCCCTGCCGAATCCACCAATACACATAGGTAGACATGGCATAACCCCGCTCGGGATCATATTTCTTGACCCCATGCGACAGACCAATATTTCCTTCTTGCACTAGATCTAGCAGCTCTGCCTTACTAACCCTGGTGCGAAACTTCTTAGCGATCGACACCACCAAGCGCAGATTACAGTTGATCAGCTTTTCATACGCCCGTTTACCCATCCGCACTTGTTTAGGTGTGGGATCCTCAGAGTTCAACCACACCTGAACCTGACGTGCCAGCATAATTTCCTGTGCCTTCGTCAGCAGTGGATACCTGCCAATTTCTGCTAGATAATCAGCAAAGGTATCTATATTCACGCTTCCTCCACAGGCACAACAACCAAATCAGGATAGTGGTTCCCCTGTAGCGCACGGCAAACACTTACAGCCTTTTCAATAGTCACGTATGTGCCAGCGTCAGTACGCATGGGTGTAAACACAACCCCTAACCCATGCGGACCATAAGAAGCAGCAATGTACTGCAACCCATCCTCTGCGGTGGGACGAGCTAGAGCAAAACGAGTCATGGGTAGTTAGGCAACAACCCCCATACAGTAACACACTACTCTTTAGGAACTTTCTCCTCCGCCTTCTTGGCACGACCCTTCACCCTATTCCGCACCGACTCCCGCCACACAGCGTTGTCCTTTGCAGCAGCCTCCCCATAAACAGACGAAGGCAACACCCGCTCCAGGTGTGAATAAAGCATGTCCCGCATAGCAGCAGTAGGACGCTTTCCCTGCTCTGTAGCTATATCCTGCAACAACTTTGCCCTATGGGGATCAAGCAACAGCTGAACATAGATCTTTGCGCCGTGCCTAGTCGCCATTCAAAGTAGTACAAGTGTGTCCATACTACACTACCAACTTAGAGGTTGATCCAACTTCGCAGCTTTCGTCTTCGCACCCTGGTTCTGCCTGGTACGTGACTGCGTACGTTGCTTGCGACAACCCGTGCGAACCTCCTCCGCCCGTTCCAGGAACTGCGTAGCCCTCATGATGTCAGACACCCAGCTGGTTTTACAGGCTTCCAACAGCTCCGCCATCGCTATCTGTCTGCCAGTCCTTGAATCCATCAGCTAGTAAGTAAGCACAACGCATCGCTGCCCCAAGCGTACCAAAGGTTTCTTCTGTAGCACTGTTTTTCATTTTCAACCGCCAAATATTACCTGTCCTGCACACCGAAAACGCAACGTCCACTTCAAGCAAAAACAACCAACAATTCAGGCTACGTCGCGATCCGAGTAAATGCGGTCTATCAATATATCTAACAGGTTCTCCTTACTATCTCCCGCCTGCAGATGACTGGGACGCACACACGCCGGGTTGTTGCACTTATGTAGTACAACGGCAGGTGACTGCCCCGTAGCCAGCAAAAAGGAGAGCCTATGAGCCCTCCAATCCTTCCCATCGTGATAAAACCTGCCGTACCCTTCCCCATTTTTTGCGCCGGTCCATTCCCAGCACCGTGTATCCATATGTTCCTGAGTCGGACCACGCTTATCTACCTTCAACCAGAACTTGCCCAAAGCTTTTGGGTCCACTTTGTTCCTAGGTAAAAACAACCAGACCTGAATTTTAGCCCGCGCCTATTAAGTGTTAAGTTTTGCATCAATTAGTGACATGCTGCCCAACTATCGCCGGTTTTAACGTCTGCCACCGCTGGAACGGCACCTAGCCACTTAGCTTCTGCCGATTCCATAGCAACCCTTAGCACCTCCATCCATTTCTCTTCTTGCCCTTTTCGTACCAAAAGTAGCAATTCATCATGGATGGCAGCGCAAAGCTTGGCTTCTTCACTGCCTTGCAGGTGTTTCCACAGTGAGCCGATTGCACACTTAAGAATCGCCGCACCAGCTCCCTGAATCGGAGTATTAGCCCGAACCGTCAACCGATTCATATCACCAGGCAAAAAACGACGTAAACCACTTACCGGCACCCGTATTGATGCCAGCTGACCAGCAGTTTTATCAGATTCTCTAGCTAAACGCCTATGCCAAGACCGCACACCGTAATAAGTGTCAAGCCATTGCTCCCGCACACTCGTTGCTTCCTGGAGCGTGATCTGCACACCCATTCCAGCTGCATAATTCCGCAACCCCTTAGCGCCTGACCCATACGCCAAACCAAAGTTGGCTGACTTACTTATCTGGCGTTCGCATCCCAGTGCTTCAGACGTAACCGAGTGCAAATCCTGCCCCTCCATGAAAGCAGTACACATGTTCTCGTCCTCTGCCACCACTGCCAGCAGCCGCAACTCCATCTGCGAGAAGTCAGCCCCGATAAATGACCACCCCTCTGGTGCGATCACCGACTCCCGGAACTGAGAATCCCTAGGAACCTGTTGCAAATTCGGATCGCTGCACGTCATCCGGCCTGTTTCCGCACCAAGCTGCCAATAGCTGGAGCGCACAAAACCATCAGGGCTTTGGTGCTTCAACAATGCAGCCACCATCTGTCTGCGCTTTTCAGCTTTCTTCCACTGCAGGTAGGTAGCCACGACACTGTGATTACCGGCGTACTCCCGTAGAGCAGTCCTAGACGCACTTGGCTTCTGAGTCTTGGCGTCGATTGGAGTTTCCCCCAACACCAGCGTCATTTTTTCCAGCAGCTGCTTAGGACTTCCAATGTTGAACCCGGCGTATTGTTTGGTACCAAGCCGGATAGACCCAGATTCACGAGCCCTAAGGTTAAAAGTTCCATCTTCGTGGCGCGGTAGTTTCGCTTCCCTAGGTAGTGCTTCGTCGAGTTCCAGATGGAATTCACGACCGAGGTTTTCAATGTCTTTTTCGTAGTCAACCTCAATCCCCTGGAGCGCATCCCGGCTGAACGGTAGCCCGTTGTTAGCCATCGAGGCCATACCTTGTAAGGCTCTGCATTCCAGCGAATAGGCACCACTAAGCCCAGCCTGTGCAATCTGCTGGTGCATTGGAGCGTCCAGTTCACAGAGAATCTCTACATCCTTTGCGGCATAGCGAATCTGAGCTTCTGTCAGCTCTGCGCTCCAGTCAGAACGCTGCTGCTCTTTGTCTACATCTATATCTAGGTAGCGTTTTGCTACAGCAGCCAGCCCATGCTTAAGGTTGGGCATTCCATTGTTCAGGAGTTTCGACGCCAACATCGTGCAGCGAACTTCTCCGCGAGGATGCCACCCATAAGCTTGCAGCCACCCCAGATCGAAGACGGCGTTATGGGCAGTCCAGAAGCGATTACCGTTCGCAAAGAAAAGATCAAGCTTCGCCAGTTCCTCTTCCGACGCTGCAAATAAGTCGACAACAACCACGATTTTTCTGGCTGCCGACCCGAACTGCAATAACCGGAGCCCCCCAACTTCTGGCTTGAGTCCTGTCGTTTCGCAGTCAAATGAGAGCGATGCGGCGGTGTTGAGCTTTTCAAGGTACTGAAAGCCTAAATACGTTGTGTAGTCAGTCATTAGATGCTTCGTGTGTTTTGATGAGTCGATCAAGATACCAGTTGGCTTTACGCAAGTCCTGCAGCCCTCCCTTACCGGAGTACCGCCAGACATATTTAGTCACATTCCCCTTAAGAAACCCAAGGAACTCATCCCTAGTCATCGACGCCTCAATGGCATCGATGCACTGGACTCGCCCCTGGTTGTAGTGAGCAGGGGCATTAACTAGATCATCTGCAGCCATCGTGCCAAGGCGTCCCACAAGAGTTGTTTTCCATGATCTCATCGTCTGAAGGGTCTACATAATCCCAAAGACTTACATCCTCGGCCAGCTCATGATGCTGGAGCGCATCGATCATCAGCTAGCAAGACCTTGGCCTCACAAGCAGTAGGGATGGTGTGATAGCCGTCGTAGTACGTGTCTACTACAACGTCAACGTCAGCAGCGATGTAGGCATAGGTACCGGCGTCTTCTACAAGGATTTCGAAGCCGGTGATAGCAAGAACAGTCATGGGTGTCATGTGGTGGACTCTGTAACAGTAGCACAGTAGGGAGAGAACTCGCCATGGATCTCGATATGTTTTGCAACATGTTCGTGTAGTTGTTTTGGAGGCTTACGCCACCAACCAGGTTGCAACTTTACTGCAGTTTTGACTGCTCGGCTAAACGTATGCTGGAGCGCATCGAGGTCTTTGTGTCATCGGTTTAGCTAGCAAGACCTTGGCCTCACAAGCAGTAGGCCTTCTTTTGATAGCCATAAGTCGTAGTACGTGTCCAGCACTACAACAGCTCAACGTCAGCGTGTGATGTTGCGGCATAGGTTCCAGCTGGATCTTCAGTCAAGGATTGTCGAAGCCGGTGATAGCAAGAACAGTCATGGCCGGTGGTGCGTTGGACTCCAATAGGTTATCACATTTTACTGCTTTGGTTTCGGACTTGCGAACGAACCATCTTCGTAACCTTCTTTAACTTCCGTACCGTACTTGTCATGCAGCTCAATGCACCACGCTTTGAAGGCTTGTGACGCTTTCCGTGAATTTCGCAACCCCTAGTCTTCGCCACGCATCCTTTGGATCAAAATGCATTGTGCTGCTGTTCTTATAGAGCACGACCCAGCGATTAGGCCCCTCCCTGGTACGGATGTACTCGGCATAAAAACCTACGCAATTGCCTGGATACTCAAAACGCTTCATAAAAAAGACCCGGTGACCAAACCGAGTCTTGCACATCCACATGTGATTGTTAGACCATCAGCCTAGAGATGACTGATCAAGAGTTAGGAATTGCGTTTTGAATAGTAAAGGACTCCATCACCCTATCACACTTCACTGGTGTCACCCAGAAAAGCATTGATCTCAGGGAACTCTTCAGGGTCTAGATGAGACAGTACCGCTGCATCAATCCCATGCGACAAAGCCTCTGGAACGTCCTTTTCCAAACCGCAGAAGCCTTCAGGGGTGTTCCCATAGACAACTTCCGTCACGTCAAACACACGTTCGCGGTCATCGCTAGTGGTGAACCTTACGATGGCTAGAACACCAGGGATTTCAGCAGCAGTGTAGAAGTCAAGCGTTGAATAAACGATCTCTTCTTCCTCCACAGCAGAACCCTCACTGACAGGTTCATTATGGCCATGTCCACCAAGCGGCTCTTCCAGCTGGAGCGGATGAAGAGAGAGCTTCAGACGTGTCGCGACGTAGACAGACTCCAAGAGATTGGAACTGAACTCCTCACCCTTTACCTTAAGCACCAAGATGTCGTGGAACAGCTTGTTGCTAAGGGTTGGCTCCCTTCTCACCCGGCCCCATGAGTTCAACAAATACATAGTTGACAACCCGCTCCACTTGACTGCGTGGGAGGTCAGCAACGCGGTATGCCCTGCTAACCAATGCCGAATACGACGTTGGGGAGTAGCGCCGGGGTGAGACTGCGCGGTAGCGGAGGAGGTCTGAACGAGAAAGGCCCGTTCGTGTGGCTTCTTCATCGAGGATGGCCAAGTCATCTGCATCAATTTTGAGTCGGATCTCAGTGCGTTTCATCAAGCCTCTACACGGTTGTGTTGACGGTGGCTTGCAACATTACTACTGCAATACTTGAACAGCTCCATGCGCTGCGTTCCAGGAATCTTGCGTGACACTTGGTGCAGTTGAAACTCCAGCTGCTCCGAGTCAGTGTCTGGGTGTGGGAACTCATCACAGGCACGTAGCGCATTCGACAGCATCGAAACGGTCCATGCTTGCGTAAACGGTGTATCCAGCAGATCCGCAAGAGTGATTTCTTTAGCTCTTTCAAGCAGCTGGGACGGGAATTGGAATGTTTGCATGTTGTGTGTTGTGTGAACTAGGACAGTGTAGCACAGAAGCCCCCGTGTGGGGGCGCTGTTTAGCGAGGAAGATTTAAAATCTTGTCTGATTTGCCTAGATTGCAGTCCTCGCACATAACCCACAAGTTTGACTGTTCAGTCAAACCGCCTTTAGACCTAGGTATTTTGTGATCTATATGCAACCGCACCTCTGGAGCCTTTGCGCCACAAGTTTGACAGGTGTAACTATCTCTATTCAGAATATCAATACGCAAGGACTTAGAAATATCTCCACGTCTGTGTTTGCGTATGTATCTAGAAAAACATTTTGCAAGGTTTTCTCCGTCCCACTCAATCTGAGCACTGCTTAGATGCTTCTCTTTTTTACACACATGTAAAACATCATCAAAAGCATATATTAAATCAATTAAAACGTCTTTTCCGTGTGTATTTGTATTTTTGCCAGCTATTTGTCTTACCCAAAAATAAATATCTTTGTAGCTATGTATACGGCTTAAAAATATGTAGTAAAGAGGATCATCAGCAGTGTAGTTACCGATAGTCAAATTTAAAGCAAAGTCATGGGGCGTATAAACCCAATCGCCCCACTGGCCGATTTTATCTGGTTTGCTGTCCAGAAGCTCACGTAGTGTTTCCGGTCTTTCAAAAGAGTTTTCCACAGTTGGGTTCGAATTTCGAATTGGTAGATTTTTAAAGTAGCACAGTTGTCGCTGAAATCCCAGTGTTTTGGAAAAAAGTCGTTCCTCTAATGAGTATTGCAATGTCCCCGATAGAGGCTAAAAGCTAGTCGTACCAAGGGAAAAACACGGGGACAAGCCTCTGTCCCCGTTTGAGTTGTCCCCGATGCTTTACCCGTTCCAGTCCTCCTGAGTTATCGGGGACAATTGCGTACCAGGGACACCCTCTGTCCCCGTGTTTTCTTCAGTCGTACCAGTGGAAGTAGTCTCCATCGGGGACACAGAAATACTGCGCGAGGGAGATTCACCTGAAACCCACCCACTGACAACACCCTTAGCCCCATAAAGCTTCTCCTTCCCATTCATGCCTTTGACCTCAGCAGTTCCCTGCCTGATCATTCGCTGGATCGCTTTTTTGGTGTTATCCCGATTGCAATTCAATAACTTGTTTTCTACAAGCTCATTGACCGTGAACCCGTGAGCAGGCTTGTGCATGAAATGCAGGCGAATCCGTTCTTGCACAGTTGCTGGAACGACCCCAGGAGCGTCAGCCTTGTAAACCAGTTTCACTGTTCCATCCCCCTGGAGCGAACAGAACAACCGCCTACCCGCCAAACCAAAGCGATGTTTGGTGAGCGTCATGATCCGAGTTGTTGCACGGTTGCAGTTATCCGAGTCCTTAGGCTCCTGAAAATTGGCTGCAAAGGATGTCATGTCATTCAGTGAGCTGGTTCCCCTAGCTCCCTCCCTGCCGTGTCCTGAGTGGTGCAGAACAATGATCATGCACTGAGGGAACAGCCCGCTGTCACCCATCATCTGCTCATACCAGCGAAGAGGTAGAGCAAACTCTGAATCGTTTTCCTTCACCTGATGGTTTCTGCTCGTGGAGCGCAAAGAATCGATCACAACAAGCTTGGGCTTATGAGCCTTTGCGTATTGCTGGAACGTTGGGTAGTCCTCAATATCGAAGTTGTTGTGGATCTGTAAGCCTGCACACTCCTTTTTTGTGAGGTGAGTTCTCATCTGGTCATCAATGACCGCATCAGGCTGGTCACCGGTAAGCCAAAGGACATTGCCCTTCTCCCACTCCAGGTTGCCGTCATCGCCCTCCAGAGGGGCTCCAGAGAGGAAATGCTTGGCAATAGACCAGCAGGCATTGGTTTTACCGCTACCGCCCTTTCCAGACACCAACCAGACGCCAGCACAAAGCAACCCTGGAACGTAATAAGAAGCTGTCTCTGGATTTTCCCAACGCTCCTCAGCAGTGCGTTCCTTCCTCACCCCTCCATGCAGCGACTCCATGTGAGACATATAAATCTCCTTGAGTTCAGCAACAGGATTGGAACGAATACCTACAGCAGCACCTAGCCGTAACAGCTCAAACCGTTTCCGCCCAGCCGAAAGAGAAGCATCTTTGTAAATAGTGTCCATTTTGGAATACATATCTTCAAAGCTCACCTCACCAATAGGCAGACCAGCAGCTGTTCTCAACTGTTCATAAACTTCTCTCGATTCACTCGACATCCTGAGTTTTTCAGGGTCGTAAATATCTGCTATACGGGAGAGAGTTCCAAATGAGAGCTTCCCATCAGATTTAAAAGTTTTCCATTTCTCTGCACATGCAGTCTCGGCATTCTCGTAGTCAGCATCTTTCTCGCTGAACTGAACCCACAAAGCAAGCCCCAAATCAGTGGGCAACTCACTGTGGACAGCCATACCAATACGGATCCACTGCTCGTAAGAACCACTACCCAAGGGAGGGATAGCGTCCAAGCACTCGAAAATCATCTGAGCACTTACCTCAGGAGCCCGATCAGTGAGCCGCATGGTGCGCCCTTTACTGATCCATCCATCCCGAGGCTTGGCATTGCTCATCTTGGCTACGAGCCAAGCGGGAGCTTCTGGGATGTCGTCGAAGGAACCGCTAGTAAGTTTGTACTCCCCAGCTGGCGACCCATCAGCGTTCCCCGGATAAACACCAGCAATGACACCCTGGTTCGCCCAGATAATCTCCCCGCTCCAACCGCCACCCTTCTCAACAACCAAGCCGGTGACACTAGAGATTTGCTCCCTAGGGACTCGGTACACAAACTTTGCGGCATCCTCTCTCGTCGAAGTGATGACTGGAGGATTCCCGAGGGGTTTTGATTTATCCCTCTTAAGCATGTGTAAGCGATGATCCACATCCAGGATCACTAAACCGTTGTTTTTCGTGCCGCACCAAACCCCAGCAGCTGAGATGGTGGAGTCTTTCTCCATCAGATCAACGACCTGATGGCCATTCAAGTTCTGGTCCCGGTACTTGTAGATCGGTTTCTTACCAGTGCTGTTGCCTACCCCTTTTCTTTCAATCGGGCACAGGTTCAAATCAGCAGGCAAACCCTGCAAGAAATCCTGGAGCGTCATGCGTTAAAATCCTAGAGAACAGTTGTACTACGTCCTGCAGGCTTCAGCCACCTGCGGGACTTTTTCATTTTACAGGGTTGACACAACCCCACGTCTGTGTGCTACCTTTGAGAAGCCAAAACGAGCTAAAGCTCACATGGGTTTCCTTTCCGCAACAGCATCCAAAGCAGTAAACAGCACCGGCAGTGGTGGTGGTTATCTCACAGCCAGCAAGCTTGGCGACGGCGAATCAATGCGTTTCGCAATCGTCAGTGAAGAACCGCTGGAATACCATACAGTTTGGGGTGAAAATCCAGAAGGTCAGAAAAAGCCTTTCCGTTTTGCCGCAGAACCAACCCCATCAGACATCCAGGCTGAACTCGGAGATTTCGAGCAACGCATGAACTATGAGGGCACAGCACTCGAAAAGCCAAAATTTGCAATCAGCTGTTTCGTCTTCGACTACCAAACCGAGAGCATCAAGGTGCTTGAGATTGGTCAAAAGGGTTTGATGAAAGAACTCGATGCCCTCAGCCAGTCAGAGGATTATTCCAACCTTCAAGAGTGGGACTTCACCATCTCTAGAACTGGAATGAAGCTGAACACCGAATATCGGATTGTTCCAGGCCCACGCAAGAAAGGTTTCGATGAAAAGATCGAAGCAGCAATGAAAGATGCAGACGCCAAGGGCTATGACATCAAGCAACTCTTGATCGGTGGTAACCCATTCGGCGAGTCCAATGCCTAGAGCTAAGGACAACTCTCGTGGAGCGACTGAACGCGAGTGCCTAGCCAACATCGAAACAGCTAGACACGAAGCAACCGAAGCTCCCGATCCATCTCAGCTGACAGCATTGGGTAAAGCCTTCTGGCATGCCCAACGCAAAGCAAAACGCTGAAAAATAGGGGGGGAGGTAACGATTTTCCACAAACCGACTTTTTCCCCCTATATTTAAGACCAATAAGATGCCCAAGCTGTGTCATTCAAGATTCCACCAGTAGACGTGGTAATGCTCCCAGACGGCACATACCAGCTTTCCCTAGGCACAGATCCCCGATACGTCCAATTTGTATCATCGTCCCATCTATTGGACCAGCACATTAATCAGCTGGAACGTAAATACCGTGACGAGTATGCTCACGAAGTGCAACCTTACATTGAATGACATTCGATAAGCAGGACAAGTTAGCGGCACTACGAAAAAAGACATTAATCCGAGATGACCAACGAGACCCAGACGGCAGGGTCTATATCAATCAAGAAACCGGCGAAATATTCCATTCCGTAACCAGAGTGCTAGGCACTACATCACCCCCCGAACAACAAAAAGCTCTAGCTAAATGGCTGGAGCGTCCAGGCTCTTATGAGGATCGAGATGCAGCAGCAAAACGTGGGACTGGAGCGCATAACCACATGGAATATGTGCTCAAGCTGGCCCAACGACTGGCCCGAGCAACCTCCAACAAGAGAGGGGTATGGAAACAATCCGAAGACGGGCTATATCGATGCCCTAAAAAGATCACTACATGGGCGATGGAAAAAGCAGCAGCTGGAGCGCCGAGAATCCCATGGGCTAGCTCAGGTTATGCTCGCGGGTTACGCGGTTGGGCAATGGATCACATAACCGCCATTCATAGCGTTGAATTCAGCGGACATCACCCCGCAGGAATGGCTGGAGCGTGTGACGTACTGGTCGACATAGCCGGAAAAGGGCCATTCATAGTCGACTGGAAAACCACGGGCAAAAGCCTCCATTCATCTATGGATGGAGCGCTCCACAACTACAAAGCACAAACCGGAGCATATTCATTAATCCTAAAAAATATGACCGGCATCCAAGCAATCGGTGGAGCGGTCGTAGTAGCTCGCCGAAGTGGAGAACCCGTCACCACCCTCCTAAATCAAGAACAACTAATCGAGCAAGAAGGTTTATTCCTGGAGCGTATAGAACGCCATTACGACCAGCTCGCCGCAGAGAATGCCCTGAAATACGATTCATAGCCCCTGGAGCGTCTCCTAGGGGCCATTCATAGCGATCTAGCGCCTAATAGGACCAAACCGCCATACCAAAACGCCCTAAGTGGTGATGGCTGGTGCGTTTGTATTAGTGTGTGTAACTTTTGTAGGTAGTACCGTCTTTTCTGGTTTTCAGGTAATAGTGGCCGCCGTTTTTACCTACAAAAACGGTCATCGCGATTAGATACTGTTTCCATTCTTTGTCGGTCATAGCTGGTGATGGCTGGTGCGTTTGTATTAGTGCGGACTAAGCCCGCTTTGCAGTTGAGATGACTTTGGAATCTCTGACTTTGATAAAAGCCCTGTAAGCTGGATCGAATTTAGGATCACTCACTGCCATCTCCTCTAGGTGCTTTGCCAGCAGTGACTCAACTAAGTCACATTGCTCAACAGTGAGATTAGGTCGTTTGTAGATAGTCATGGCTGGTGCGTTAGGTGGTAGGTGCTCGCTTCGCTCACGAGGAACGAAGCGGTGTGTGTTTGTTGCTTGGCTACTGTAGCACAGCCTCAGGCGAAAGGAGAAACAGTGGTTTGACATGGAGCGGACCACTTTTTGGCGCGGTCAATTGCTGTGACTAGCTGAGTCATCGATTTGACGTCACCCGTTGCAGCTGCAATATCAAAATGATGCTGGAGCGTTGCAAGGACGGAGATCTGGCAGATTGCTTCCTCTTCAGCAGCTGGAGCGTCATCCGACATTTGGATCTCGCTCGATACGCTCGCAATGTCGCTGTAGGCGGTTCTCCTAGAGATTTGGAAGCGGGCTGAGGCCATTGTCGCTGCTGCACTGGAGCGTATTCCACGTTCTAGCCATGCACGGATAACAGAATGTCGCTGCTCGATTTCTAGTGGTGTGGACATGTTTTCTCGATCCGCTCGAAAACGGAGTAGGTAATAGGTACGTAAATACAGTATCAGAAAGTTGCACAAACTGCACAAACTGCACAGATTGCACAGCTCGCAGCTGTTGACAGGTTCAGCTGGAGCGTGTACTGTATGAGAGCAACAGACACCTAACACCTAGAAACAATGACAACCCAATCCAAATCCCTACGGTTTGCAGATCAGACAGCTGAGTCTCCTTACGCTTGCCCTGGAGGGTATCCAAAATTCGCTATCACTTCCGATGGTGCGTGTTTGTGTCCCACATGCTGCAAGACTGAGCGGGAGTCGATCGGAACCACTACGGGCAGCGATGGCTGGAACGTTATCGGTGTGGATCTGAATTTTGAAGATGACCATCTTTTCTGCGATCATTGCTCTAGCAAGATCGAGTCAGCTTACGCGAGCTAAAGCTCGCAGAACAGCCTCAAGACATGCTATTGTAATCCAGTAAACAACCTACCACTCAACACCGTGACTACTCTCACTCAACTGCTCACTATCTCCGGTTCCTGCTGGATGGATAAGCACCTAAGCCCCCCTGAAAATGCTTGCATCACCGACATCATCGAGCGTTTCGATGACTGCCCCGAAGCACTGATCGATTTCGAGCGTTCCGACTGGGTCAATATGTGTGAGTGCTACACCTACCAATTGCTGGAACGCTGGAATAAGCACGAATCCGACATCAAGGCTTTGTGGGATGCATACGTCGATGCAATCGGTGCAACGTCAACCATGGAAGCGCTGGAAGGTGTCTACAGCAGTTTCGATGATGGAGACGATATGAACAGTTCCATTGTCAATCTCGCAATGACCTGGGGCGCTCTCGAATTGTTGCGCGACGTTGCATCTTATGCAGCAGATCACACTGAGCTAGGCGGTCAGCTATGGCAGTCTTTCAGAGATCACGCGTAAGCTCGCTCGCTTCGCTCACTCACACAATACTATGGTATTATTAGTGAGCGAGCGAAGCTCGCAAACACACACACCACACAAACACATGTATTTCGACCGTTTCGATATCTGTCTTGCTCACTGGGCTTTCGCTTGTTCTTGGCATGGCGGGCAAGGTAGCGCAGCTTATGCAAAGCTTTCTCAGCTGGATCGCATAGGCTTTAGGCCAGGTGCTTGCCAGACAGAACGTCCGATGGACTTAGGAGACAATGCAAGAGAAATCTACAAACAGTTGGTGGTTTCGCATTGCGGCGTCAAGTCAACACTCACCACAAACAAATGAGTTACCACCAATTCAGAAACGAGACCGGCGAAGCGCTTGGATCGTTTGAGACCTTTCGATATGATCGCAGTTTCGCAGATTGTAAAGGTTCTACGGTCTCTTCTACATCAGCACGGAGTGTTTTACTCCCGATGGTGGGTTCACTGAAGACGCTCTGCCAGCGGGTTCTGGTACTGGCAATCATGCTTCCCTGGCTGTCTGCCGGATGCTTCCCCATCAGGGCCTTTTGAGACCGAGCAAGACGCGCTCGCTGACGCGCTCGCACACTAGACTAAGCACACTATTTACCCTGGAACGTTAGTGATGCCGGAGAGTTTCGAGCGCGACACGCCAGAAAATTTTAATGGCCCGGTCAATTCTGAGGGCAAGGCTGTCTATGGCAAGCGCAATGCCGAGCAGGTCATCGAGGCCCGTAGACGGCGTTTGTACCGTCATTTGAACAACGGAAATTCATTAAGGCAGAATGTGTACCTGCATGCTGAACGCGAGGGTATTTCAATAACTACGGCTTGGCGCGACAGTGAGGGCGTCAAGGAATGGTTCAAAGAAGATATAGAGAAGGAAAGGTCTTCAATAGTTGCGCGATTGACTGCGATGCGCTTCAGGGCGATAGAAGGCGCCATAAAATCCAAAAATTGGCAGTCGGCAGCTTCATTAATGGACTCGCTCTCCAATACGTTTGAGACTGATAATGAGTCAGCAGCGGCAGCACCAAACCTTTCGATTTCTATAGAAGCCCCTGGCGCGAGTTTCACAACACAAGAAAACAAGGAATAGCCATAGCTATCCCTTGTGCACCGTGTAGGTTTTTTTTTTTTTTTTTAGGGCCGATTAAGGCCCTTTTTTGTTATTTAGTTTTGCAGATAGAGTAGAAATAGTGGGCCCGATTTTCGCAGGCCTGTGTGTGCTGGTAACCAATATCAACAAGGCCGAGAATGGCCACTGCTGACATCAGATAGGCAAGAAAGCGTGTGTTTGTCATTTTGAGAGAATCCTTAGTGCTAGTTGTTTCTTGGATCGTTTGGACTTTGTGCCGGCCATGGCCATCAGCTCGCGCTGTGTGTGGGCGGCCACAAGGCCCTCCACTGTGAGCGGCGCTGCGTGCCTGATGGCTGTGACGCGTGCCTGAGGCTTGGCTGCTGGTGGCTGTGCCGCTGGTGCGACCTGAGGGCAGGGCTTAGAGAGCCCTAATAGCCTGAGGTAGGCCGCGGCCAATCGGTCGTTAGTGGCGTGTAGCCACTGGCCGAGCATGTAACCGGCTGTGTAAGCGGCCACCATGGCTGGGGCGATGGCACGGGCCAGCGCCTCCAACCGTGTGCCAATCTCGGCACTGGTCAAGATCTTCATTTTTCTAGGTGCGATAGTTTGTTTGTACTAGGGACCGCAGGCTGGGTGCGCTGCCTGTCTCTTGTACTCTCTCATTAT
>CBDCRZ010000163.1:0-6134 GCA_965221135.1 Sansalvadorimonas sp. | reverse complement strand
TGAGTCAAATAAACATATGAATTCCTCTCCAATAGGCAGCGACTCATTCTCCTCCCCAGCTCCTTCAGAAAAGTAAGAGTTCGTGAACCATAGGTTCCCATTGTTTCGATAGCAATTGGAGCAAAATGACAATCGAGATGTTGATATTTTAGGAGTTTACGGGTCTCAGCAGCAGATGCAACCTCTCCAACCCCACTTGAAGCAACAGACAGGTAGGATGGAGCCAGAGTATCTGGACATGTGACGTCCCAAACCAGTAGTCTCCCACGCTCCCAAGGGACAACGGACGCACCATCAGGCCGTTTACCATCACTACGGGACAGACCAACAGGCTCCAATTGAGAAGGAATGTGGATTGCTGTAAGAGCCCTATGAATTATCTGGTTGAGAGCTCCATGGCGATGGTGGCGGCCTTGACTGAACCTGCAACTGAGGCCATGGACACCCATATGGCTAACTTCTTTTCCACAGTGATGGCAGGGGTGTGGACGACAAAGGGGAACGCCCAAACGCAAACCCATGGCAACTCGCACTGCATTATCATCCATCTTCAGACCCAGAGAAGAAATAGGTAATGTGTTCAGCCAAGCACCTGACTCTGGAGCTGAGACAGCTAACAGACGAGCACGTGAGGAAGCGTCGGGAGCACTTTCCAGCAGATCAGTGGACAACTTATCAATTTTGCACCTGTCCCATGACTTTTGCAAGTAGGCATCTGTGTCAACAGGGGGAGGCATGTTGGTACCTGCAGACCAAAGGGACATTGCCACCGATTTGAAGGGCACAGGAACTGATCTCAGCCGCAGAGGGAGGATTTGAAGCACCAGGTCCCGGGTAGCAGAAGTGGAGGAAAGGTAAGCAGAGGGAGCAAGGTCAACAGCACTCCGGACACCCAAGCCTCCGTCCTTAACGGGAAGAGAAGCTTGAGACCATGCTCGGTTGTCAAGCTGAACATTGGCAATAGATTCCAGGATGGACCTCTGTTCCTTGTCATACGCAACAAGACCAGCAGAGAGGAAGGTTGGTGCAGATCTCAGAAGATGCAAAACTTTAGGAATAGAAAAAGAATTTTTAAGAAGAAGGAATGCATCTTGAGAGGAAAAATAATGCAGTCTCTCACCCATGTCATGGAGAATTTGGGTTTTACTGGAAAGAATATCAGAAATAGAGGCAGTATCGCCAATGGAAGAGCCCAGCAAAGTAGCACACCCTGATTGAATTAGCTGAGCTCCTGGGATAAGTGAAGTAACAGAAGGGGGGCCAGAAATTAAACCTGTTTCAATACATATCACCTCACACTTTTGTTCTGTTCGCGATTCATCCATTGGTTTCACTGAGTTTTGTGTTTGGTGCCTGGATGAGCACTATTGGAGGCCCTTCTGAATTGCTTTTTGAGGATCTTCAATCTGTTGTTCATGAGGGAGCGGCCCTTGGATTGTTTCTCAATGAACGAAAGTGTGAGGTGATATGTATTGAAACAGGTTTAATTTCTGGCCCCCCTTCTGTTACTTCACTTATCCCAGGAGCTCAGCTAATTCAATCAGGGTGTGCTACTTTGCTGGGCTCTTCCATTGGCGATACTGCCTCTATTTCTGATATTCTTTCCAGTAAAACCCAAATTCTCCATGACATGGGTGAGAGACTGCATTATTTTTCCTCTCAAGATGCATTCCTTCTTCTTAAAAATTCTTTTTCTATTCCTAAAGTTTTGCATCTTCTGAGATCTGCACCAACCTTCCTCTCTGCTGGTCTTGTTGCGTATGACAAGGAACAGAGGTCCATCCTGGAATCTATTGCCAATGTTCAGCTTGACAACCGAGCATGGTCTCAAGCTTCTCTTCCCGTTAAGGACGGAGGCTTGGGTGTCCGGAGTGCTGTTGACCTTGCTCCCTCTGCTTACCTTTCCTCCACTTCTGCTACCCGGGACCTGGTGCTTCAAATCCTCCCTCTGCGGCTGAGATCAGTTCCTGTGCCCTTCAAATCGGTGGCAATGTCCCTTTGGTCTGCAGGTACCAACATGCCTCCCCCTGTTGACACAGATGCCTACTTGCAAAAGTCATGGGACAGGTGCAAAATTGATAAGTTGTCCACTGATCTGCTGGAAAGTGCTCCCGACGCTTCCTCACGTGCTCGTCTGTTAGCTGTCTCAGCTCCAGAGTCAGGTGCTTGGCTGAACACATTACCTATTTCTTCTCTGGGTCTGAAGATGGATGATAATGCAGTGCGAGTTGCCATGGGTTTGCGTTTGGGCGTTCCCCTTTGTCGTCCACACCCCTGCCATCACTGTGGAAAAGAAGTTAGCCATATGGGTGTCCATGGCCTCAGTTGCAGGTTCAGTCAAGGCCGCCACCATCGCCATGGAGCTCTCAACCAGATAATTCATAGGGCTCTTACAGCAATCCACATTCCTTCTCAATTGGAGCCTGTTGGTCTGTCCCGTAGTGATGGTAAACGGCCTGATGGTGCGTCCGTTGTCCCTTGGGAGCGTGGGAGACTACTGGTTTGGGACGTCACATGTCCAGATACTCTGGCTCCATCCTACCTGTCTGTTGCTTCAAGTGGGGTTGGAGAGGTTGCATCTGCTGCTGAGACCCGTAAACTCCTAAAATATCAACATCTCGATTGTCATTTTGCTCCAATTGCTATCGAAACAATGGGAACCTATGGTTCATATGAACTTCTCTTACTTTTCTGAAGGAGCTGGGGAGGAGAATGAGTCGCTGCCTATTGGAGAGGAATTCATATGTTTATTTGACTGAGCGATGCTCGGTGATGCTGTTTCAGAAACGAGCAGCAGTATGTTTACGCAAGATCCTACCCCCCCAGGTCGCTACTTAGGCTAGCATTAAACCCTAAATTTTGAAAACAATTTTTAAAATTTTGATCAAAATTTTAAATCAAATTTTTAAACTGTGTTAATTTTTTTTTCTCAAGAGCAAAATAATTATAGTGCAAACAAAAAATTAAACTAAAAGGGAAAGCAAGGTTTACAAGACAAAATAGTTTTCAACAGCAGTCCCAAGGACTGAGGCTGCGTTGCCTCTCTGAACAGCCACCGACAAACGCTGAGTCAAATAAACATATGAATTCCTCTCCAATAGGCAGCGACTCATTCTCCTCCCCAGCTCCTTCAGAAAAGTAAGAGTTCGTGAACCATAGGTTCCCATTGTTTCGATAGCAATTGGAGCAAAATGACAATCGAGATGTTGATATTTTAGGAGTTTACGGGTCTCAGCAGCAGATGCAACCTCTCCAACCCCACTTGAAGCAACAGACAGGTAGGATGGAGCCAGAGTATCTGGACATGTGACGTCCCAAACCAGTAGTCTCCCACGCTCCCAAGGGACAACGGACGCACCATCAGGCCGTTTACCATCACTACGGGACAGACCAACAGGCTCCAATTGAGAAGGAATGTGGATTGCTGTAAGAGCCCTATGAATTATCTGGTTGAGAGCTCCATGGCGATGGTGGCGGCCTTGACTGAACCTGCAACTGAGGCCATGGACACCCATATGGCTAACTTCTTTTCCACAGTGATGGCAGGGGTGTGGACGACAAAGGGGAACGCCCAAACGCAAACCCATGGCAACTCGCACTGCATTATCATCCATCTTCAGACCCAGAGAAGAAATAGGTAATGTGTTCAGCCAAGCACCTGACTCTGGAGCTGAGACAGCTAACAGACGAGCACGTGAGGAAGCGTCGGGAGCACTTTCCAGCAGATCAGTGGACAACTTATCAATTTTGCACCTGTCCCATGACTTTTGCAAGTAGGCATCTGTGTCAACAGGGGGAGGCATGTTGGTACCTGCAGACCAAAGGGACATTGCCACCGATTTGAAGGGCACAGGAACTGATCTCAGCCGCAGAGGGAGGATTTGAAGCACCAGGTCCCGGGTAGCAGAAGTGGAGGAAAGGTAAGCAGAGGGAGCAAGGTCAACAGCACTCCGGACACCCAAGCCTCCGTCCTTAACGGGAAGAGAAGCTTGAGACCATGCTCGGTTGTCAAGCTGAACATTGGCAATAGATTCCAGGATGGACCTCTGTTCCTTGTCATACGCAACAAGACCAGCAGAGAGGAAGGTTGGTGCAGATCTCAGAAGATGCAAAACTTTAGGAATAGAAAAAGAATTTTTAAGAAGAAGGAATGCATCTTGAGAGGAAAAATAATGCAGTCTCTCACCCATGTCATGGAGAATTTGGGTTTTACTGGAAAGAATATCAGAAATAGAGGCAGTATCGCCAATGGAAGAGCCCAGCAAAGTAGCACACCCTGATTGAATTAGCTGAGCTCCTGGGATAAGTGAAGTAACAGAAGGGGGGCCAGAAATTAAACCTGTTTCAATACATATCACCTCACACTTTCGTTCATTGAGAAACAATCCAAGGGCCGCTCCCTCATGAACAACAGATTGAAGATCCTCAAAAAGCAATTCAGAAGGGCCTCCAATAGTGCCATCATCCAGGCACCAAACACAAAACTCAGTGAAACCAATGGATGAATCGCGAGATCAGAACAAAGGAGGAGTGGGGAGGTGATATGTATTGAAACAGGTTATCATTGCTTTTTGAGGATCTTCAATGGTTCCCCCTTGGATTGTTTCTCAATCTGTTACAGGTTCACTTCATCCCAGGAGCTCAGCTAATTCAATCAGGGTGTGCTACTTTGCTGGGCTCTTCCATTGGCGATACTGCCTCTATTTCTGATATTCTTTCCAGTAAAACCCAAATTCTCCATGACATGGGTGAGAGACTGCATTATTTTTCCTCTCAAGATGCATTCCTTCTTCTTAAAAATTCTTTTTCTATTCCTAAAGTTTTGCATCTTCTGAGATCTGCACCAACCTTCCTCTCTGCTGGTCTTGTTGCGTATGACAAGGAACAGAGGTCCATCCTGGAATCTATTGCCAATGTTCAGCTTGACAACCGAGCATGGTCTCAAGCTTCTCTTCCCGTTAAGGACGGAGGCTTGGGTGTCCGGAGTGCTGTTGACCTTGCTCCCTCTGCTTACCTTTCCTCCACTTCTGCTACCCGGGACCTGGTGCTTCAAATCCTCCCTCTGCGGCTGAGATCAGTTCCTGTGCCCTTCAAATCGGTGGCAATGTCCCTTTGGTCTGCAGGTACCAACATGCCTCCCCCTGTTGACACAGATGCCTACTTGCAAAAGTCATGGGACAGGTGCAAAATTGATAAGTTGTCCACTGATCTGCTGGAAAGTGCTCCCGACGCTTCCTCACGTGCTCGTCTGTTAGCTGTCTCAGCTCCAGAGTCAGGTGCTTGGCTGAACACATTACCTATTTCTTCTCTGGGTCTGAAGATGGATGATAATGCAGTGCGAGTTGCCATGGGTTTGCGTTTGGGCGTTCCCCTTTGTCGTCCACACCCCTGCCATCACTGTGGAAAAGAAGTTAGCCATATGGGTGTCCATGGCCTCAGTTGCAGGTTCAGTCAAGGCCGCCACCATCGCCATGGAGCTCTCAACCAGATAATTCATAGGGCTCTTACAGCAATCCACATTCCTTCTCAATTGGAGCCTGTTGGTCTGTCCCGTAGTGATGGTAAACGGCCTGATGGTGCGTCCGTTGTCCCTTGGGAGCGTGGGAGACTACTGGTTTGGGACGTCACATGTCCAGATACTCTGGCTCCATCCTACCTGTCTGTTGCTTCAAGTGGGGTTGGAGAGGTTGCATCTGCTGCTGAGACCCGTAAACTCCTAAAATATCAACATCTCGATTGTCATTTTGCTCCAATTGCTATCGAAACAATGGGAACCTATGGTTCACGAACTCTTACTTTTCTGAAGGAGCTGGGGAGGAGAATGAGTCGCTGCCTATTGGAGAGGAATTCATATGTTTATTTGACTCAGCGTTTGTCGGTGGCTGTTCAGAGAGGCAACGCAGCCTCAGTCCTTGGGACTGCTGTTGAAAACTATTTTGTCTTGTAAACCTTGCTTTCCCTTTTAGTTTAATTTTTTGTTTGCACTATAATTATTTTGCTCTTGAGAAAAAAAAATTAACACAGTTTAAAAATTTGATTTAAAATTTTGATCAAAATTTTAAAAATTGTTTTCAAAATTTAGGGTTTAATGCTAGCCTAAGTAGCGATCCAGGGGGGGTAGGATCTAGGACAAG
>CBDCRZ010000162.1:0-39697 GCA_965221135.1 Sansalvadorimonas sp. | reverse complement strand
AAACACCCTACGGTTTGTTGTTAGACAGAGAATAGACAGCTATAAAAAGAAGGACTTGAAAAAAATGCCTATGCCCCGCCTGAGAGTGCGGGGCTTTTTTTTACTACACTGTTGTTGATCGTGATGAGCCATGGACGGCGCTAAAACCGATCTATCTCCAGCTCCCTGGCCAACAAAATATCCTCAATGTTTCTACGGGTTTGTGTTTCCTGCCGTTCCGCCTCACTCACTGTGATTATTGTAACGCGATTGTTTTTTTTAATGCTGTAGGGCTTAGGTTTGGCCGCTTTTTTCTTCGCTGGCTTACCCGATCCATCATCCTTGCCTGCATGATACTGTTCCCGCTTCTTAGCCCGTATCGCTTCAGCGTGCCGGGCATGATAGGCCCGATTCTCTTTCTGCTTGGCAGTCAGTTCAGTCATGGTTTCATCCTCACTGTAGAGAAAAGGGGGCGCTTAATGCGCCATCCTCTGAGCTTCTTTCTGCACCCTGGCCATGGCCCCATCAAACCGGTCCTGTGTTAATTCGCCCAGTGTTCGGATATTCCCTGCAATAGTACAGAACTGAATTTCATCCAACTGAGCCATTTGTAAAGCCCCCTGAAGCCGCTTAAATTGCTGAGGTGTGATAACAGGCTGGCGTGGTGCTTCGAAGCTTTCAGGCGTTTCTATGGCTCTCTGATTCACGACCACCTGACCCGATTGCTTATTTCCGTATCGTCCGTTTCGTTTTGATTCATAGTAATCATGAGCTCCAACCATCACCTGCTGCTGTTCTGCCAGCTCTGCTTCTTTACGGGCTTTCACATCGTCAGCCACACCCTTGAAATACTGCTGCTTGGCATTCTGGGGTTGTTGCTGTTGTTGCTGTTGTTTTTCCCGCTTACGATACGCATTTTCGGGCGTCTCAGTCACATGACCGTTTTGCTGCTGTTGTTGCACCTGCTGATTGCGGCGGTTCGCCAGATATTCTTCACGGTTATGGCCAGCAGCCTGGCTCTGATTCTGGTTTTGATTCTGTTGTTGTGGCTGGTTCTGGACAATTTCATGGGTCTGAAAATCGGCGTCATTGTCCTGTGATTCAGTAGGGATACAGAACACTTGAAAGCAGGCGGTTTTATAGGCGGCGCTCATCGCTTTGTTAGTCGCTTTATCGCCACTGTCCATGGATTCGCCGTAAACCTCTATCGATTTGCAGGAACCATCTTCAGAGCTGATGAAATCAAGTTTCACTTTCAATGTAACGTGATTCATTCTGCCGCCTCGCTGGGTGGCAACTTCCACCACTTGACGATCCAACACAGTTGGCATGATGCACACGCCAAATTCTGCCAGCTTGGGACCCAGCGCATTGTAAATATCATCAATGCCACGGAAGTTGTAACGCTGCTGCTGATTCTGCTGGTTTTTCTGAATGCCGGTTTTAGCCAGTGCAGCCTGAACCTGATTGATAGCGGTGAAAACGCCGAAGCCGGTAGTGGTGGAAGTCATGATTAAAACCCTGAAATTGAAAAGTGTAGTACTGGAGAAGAGGGCATATAGCCCCCTTACTGGTAATGGTGTTACTGGCCTTCGGATTCATCCTCAGTCAGTCCGGTGAACCAGAGCATGAACGAATTATCTTCCTCGAAATTGTCAGAATTGCAGGCCGTGTGATAAGGGGTGCCGATAATTTTAGTGATCATTTCAGCAGCTCCAGCAGTGCTTCAAGCTCAGAGCGAAGCGCGGCAATTTCAACTTTGCGAGCATCAACAGCAGGGGCGCTAATCAGGCCAGTGCAGGCGGTTAAACCGGACACTTTGGTGGCGTTCATCTGCAGCAGGAAACCAGCATCACGGAAACTTTGCAGGTCTGAAATAGTGGTGGATGGGGTGATTGTCAGTTCCATGTAGGAATACTTCCATATTGAGCCTGATACGGTTTTGTGCCAGTATCGGGCTGTATGTGGTTGCCTTCCTCTCCTCGCCCTTCGACAAGTTCGGGGAGGAAGGCGGTTTACCAAATCAAGCCAGTTCTTAATGCCCGTCTCAATTTGTGTATCTATTATGTAATTACGTAATTATAAAGTCAAGCATTGATTTGTAATTACTTAATTCCTATAATGTGTGCATATATCAGAAACAGGATCTACATAATGAAGAAGCGGGCTGGAAGGAAGCCGGTTGGGGATAAGGCAAAACATGCCGTATTTCAGATCAGGACTACAGACGAAGAAAAAGAAAGCTGGGCTGATAAAGCTCGAGAGCTTGGATACAAAAGTACGGCGGATATGTTCAGGAAACTGGTAGCAGTAGCCTGACATCAGACAGATAAAAAAAACCCCGTCGGGACTGTAACCGGCGGGGTTTTTTTTCACTTAACTTCGCATGAATTTACACAATCGCAATCAGTACACCTACCAGAGAACCATAGAGAACCATACCAAATGCCTGAGAATTATAGACCAGGCAAAAAAAAAGCAGCCCGTAGGCCGCTGGAATGATATGTATCAGGTTAAACGCTGGTGGCTTTAAACTGACTGGTTAAACCGCTCAGACTTTTTAATGATCCTGAAGGGGTTGGTTTTGCTTCAGGTTCTTTTTTTAATACCGGCCTGTCGTCTTTTACTTCAGAGATCGGTTTATTAACCGGCTTGCCTGAGATCCTTTCCAACATACTGATTAACACCTCAGCCCGTTCTTTTGTGTCCATGCCTTCCAGCTCTCCATTACGCTCCATGGACTGGAAAGCATCGATAACACCACCACCCAATTCCTGAACCATGTAGCCGAAGACCGAAAAAGAGCGCAGCAGGTCCAACACTTCTGACCGGCCTTTTTTATCCGCGTCTGACAGATGGCTCCACATCCGTTCGGTGACAGTGCCGTCAGTGACCCGAATAACCAGACGTTTATCAATGGATGGTTTCATGCTCATGATTAACCTCTTTGACTTTTTACCAGACCACGGGCAATAGAAAATTCATCTCCGATAATGCGTTCACCGCCGTATATATCAGCAATGCGATGCCCCATCAGAGCAGAACCACCCCCCACATAGACGACCGCCGCCAAGCTTTCAGAGTCAGCAACAAACTTACGCATACCGGTAATAATGTCTTGCTCTACATCCCTGCAGGCTTGTTCTACTTCATTGCTGATATCTTCACCGGCAAATTCTTTAGAGCGCATGGCTGAATCAAGATGATGTTTCTGCAGGGCCTTCCGATCGAACCGCTTCATGATGACAGGGCGCAGGTTTTCAGCGATATGGAATACACCAAAACGCAGAGAATCAAAATTCTGCATGTTGCCATAACCATCCACGACGGCCAGATCAGTGGTCGTGCCCCCCGCATCCACAACCATGATTTTATGACTGTCATCCACATCCAGTGATTTGCTACCGTTATCATTCAGCAGATAATCAAACCAGGCTGGCGTGGCTTCGGGTGACACTTTCACAGAAACAATATTGGCCAGTGGGTGGCCTGCCATGTTTTCAACATCCGCATTCATCAGATTCTTTTTTTTCTGATTAATCAGCGGTTCGTTATACGGCGCTACTTGATAGAAATCCTTGATAGGCAAAGTCACATTGATTTCTACATCCTGACCGCCAAATCCATTCTGTCTCAGAACCTCATGCACCAGAATCAGATTGATATCAGACGTTTGATAATCAGGAATGTCGGTGGTCATTGAACCATCCATATTCGGAGCAGCGGTATATTCAAGCCCGCCCACCTTATACGCCGCATCATGATAACTACCCGACTGGGTGTTCAATTTCGCCCCTCTGACAACACGGGAGGGAATCACCTGGCTGACGATCTTCTCCCCATCAAACCAGGAAATCTTGGTCTGGCTGGAGCCTTCATCAATAACGACGTGTTTCATTCGTGCATTCCTTATGCAGTTATTACACTGGTTTAGTGCTTGAATGTGACTTTATAGCATATTAACCACACATACAAGATTACACCAACACAATACAAACTCAGCCCCTATACAACGTTGACTCTTGCAGAGTTCCGCAACACACAACGCCAGAACGACACAGAAACCCACGACAACATTGCTAGAGTGAACAGGCTTGAATGATGAAATAGGGTATTAGTACTGATGGCTACCAAAAAAGACTATTCCAACTGGCTCACCATCGCGCTACCGCTGATAGTGATGGTCATCGTCGCCATGATCGGTTTTTCAGTCACGGGCCTGAGAGACCGAATAACCGACAACGAGGATGATATACAGCGATGTATGAAAATCCGGGATTATCAGACAGGCCAGCAGGCGATGAACAACCGCATCAATGTAATGGAGGGCCGTCTGTATGACCTCCAACGCTGATGCAACAGAACTGCCTGCCGGACTTTTGGACATGATCGAACAGGACGAGGGACGCAGAGACACGGTCTACATAGACTCGGAGGGCCATCAAACCATTGGGCTGGGGTTCTGCTTGGATAAAATGCCAATGCCCAGGGAAGTAGCAGATTACTGGTGCAATCTGATTCTGACTCAGCGCCATAAACAGATATTGATCGCTACCCATTTCGGCACTGTATTCAAGAATTTGAACCAGCCCAGGCAGTGCGCGATATTAAATATGAGTTATCAGCTCGGCATCAGCGGATTGTTTAAATTCAAAAACATGTGGGATGCACTGGCAGTGGGCGACTACAAAACAGCCAGCCTTGAGGCGATGGACAGCGTATGGGCCAGCCAGACAAAAAACAGGGCCAGACGAATAGCGGAGGTGATTAGAACGGGCACCATGCGACCGTATCAATAAGATCGGGGCGGCAGCGAACTGGAAAGACCCGCCCCGATCTGCTGCTGGTGGTCAACATGAGGAGTCTCCAACCACCGACAGCCAATAAATTCTAGACCATAGCCCGACATAATCCCGAAATCGGCCTACAGCCCAGTAAAATCAATGAGTGACATTTATGTCACCATGAAACCCAGACCCACTGAATAACCCAGATCCCCACAGGCCACTGATATCAGGCAGGTAATGACAAAACACCGCTACAGCCCTTTAAACTCAATGAGTGACATATATGGCACACAGAACTATATACAGACAAACACTACTGTCCTGGCTGTTTTTTTAAAATGTTCAGAAGCGGTGCTTTTTCTTGAGATCGGCAACCAGCTCTCAAGCAAAAGCGGGTTAATCAGCCTAACGGCTATCAGTGCGACTCTAAACAATCTACACACACGCAACAGAAACTCGCTGAGAGGTAGAGAATAAAAGACTTGTGTCGTGCAGTTCTAAAACGTTGGTTTTATAGGGGTTTCAGGCATTTAACAGGCTTGTTACGGGGGCGTAGGATGACCGCTTGGTCTTTGCTACAGACGCAAGAAAACCAGCCCCTGATAGAACGTTGGTTTCTTGACCCTGTAGAATTGAGGAAAGTATTGAGATACTATGGAGGGGTTTTCAAGGGCATTCGGTGCGCCAACACCATATTGAATGCCCCATCAAATCGTCAATCAGTCTTCTGCAAAAAAGACCCTGATTGACTAAAGAACCAGATGAACTTCTGGGGACATTATCACCCATATAGCAGGGTGACACAACCCCCGAAGCGCATCTGGTCAGGTAGATCAGATGAACTGTAAAACCATATACCGAGTCAACCAGGAACAGCACAGCACAGGCGATGCAATCACTTTGCATCCTGAATCCCTGAGCAACGTCCAGCTGTCCCATCAATCCCACCGATTTCATATTTTTCTGGTTAACCAGGCTGATAAATTCCGTATTTACCGTGACCACATGGCCAACGTATTTGGCGTGTCTGTTCGTACTATTCAGCGCTGGGTTAATGAGCTCAAAGAAGCCGGTTTGATGGTGTATCACCGCAGAAAAATGACCATGAAGGCGGATGATGGCTTCTATATGGTGTTTGAATTAAGGCCGGAACGGATGAACACCATTCGTGAAAAACTGAAGAAAACCGCCAAGAAAGCCAAAAAACTAGCCCGAAAGCTTATGGGCCAGCAAGAAGCGCTGGACGATCCGAAGGGGCTCTTTGATGAATGTATCGAGAGACTGAGCCAGAGCCATCAGCTATCTAACAGTGATATCAATTATCTGGAGATGGTATTCAACGACTGGTACGACACGCTGACAGCCCAGCCACGCCCGCAAGATGCCTATAAATGGATGGAACGCGCTCACCAAATCCACATGACCGAACAGCGCAATACTATGAAACTGGTACAGGCCAAAGATGAAAAATCTAACGCCCTGGTTGCACAGATACGCCATGAGGCTACTGTCATAAGAAGCCAGCACGACCCACGAGCATGGGATGGTGACTTTGCTCAGGCAGAAACAGCCGAGGCCAAGAATGCTAATGTTGATCTGGTCATTGATGATAATGAATACGGATTTACGGGCGGAAAGCCTGACTACTACGGAAACACTTTTGATGCCTAAGAAAACCGACGCTGAAAAAGAGTACAAACTCACCCCCGAACAGAAACAGAGCCGGATACTCAGACAACGGCTGTTCACTATGCTGTCAGAAAACTGGCCCACTCTGTTCAGTGAAATCAAACCCCTGGCTATCGGTATTTATGAAACGCTGCTTCAGGATCTGGAAGACCGACACCAGCCAACAGAATGGCTGAAACCAGCTATCACTCAGTGGTGCAAAAACAAGAAATACATTTCCAAAATATCAAAAGGCGGCCCACGTTATGACCTGAACGGGAAACAGGGAGAAATCAGCGAACATCAGCGCACCTGTTCAAAAAAATACTTCAGCTACAAAAAAAAGAAAATGGGGTGAAAGAGCGACACGGAGAACAGAATGAGCATAAAAGATGATTTTGGACTAATTGAAAAATACAGTGAAATGCAAAAAGTCGGATCAGTCACAGTCACTATTTTACATGACCAGGCTCTTGAAATAGTTGTCGCTGATCTAATTGCAAAATACAAAGCGTGCAAAAAACGCAATGACGAATATGCGGATAGTTTCAAAAAGGTGCTTCAGTTCTATTTGACGCACGATGAAATGGCAGAGATAGAAGCGATATAACCCCCGCTTCAGTGGCGAAGTCCACTGCAAGCTTTTGTTATGTTGCGTTTTGCACGGAGCGGAGAAACAGAATGTCTGATGTAAATAAAGAACGATTCAAAGAGCTAATAAAAGAGTGCTGTTCAAAAGATGTTGTTGAAGGTTTTTACACTCCAGATGGCTTAGATGAAGCTGCAAAAGAGAAGTCCGAGGAACTTTTTTCCAAACTTGATAGCTTTTATTCAATCGACCAAGAGGACATTGATGGTCAAAACGAATTATATGGGGAAGACTACTTAGGAGATACAGAAGCCGGTGATCTAGTGTGGGATTATAACGATCTTTGCCACGGAGCATCTATCTTAGAGCACTGGGCATACGAACATGAGCAACATGAAAGAGATATAGGCAAAGCTGGCGTAATGGCTATGTATATGTATGCAGCAGAGATATTGCGTGGATGATACAGCGACATAACACCTACTTATACGAACTCGGTTCGTATAAGTAGCGCCTATCCTCTATATACAATCATACCCCAGGCTACGAAGACGCCAACAATGAGCTACGTCACAGGCCAGTTCATCAGACTGATACATCAGACAAAAAACCGCCGATATTCAATTTACGAATTCAGGACAGAGCGAACCACCAGCCGAGGCCGCCAGACGATAAAGGCGATCTATCAGGGCTGGGATTCCCCTGAAATCAATGAGAGCTGGTACACACTTAAAGGGGAGTGGAGCCAGAACCGCAGATTCGGCACAGAATTCTATATCAGCAAAATAGAGCTGACCCAGAGTTTCAGAGAACGAAACCACGCCCACATCAATCAGATTCTGAAAACGATAGGAAAAGACGAGCATAGAGCCTGACGGGCTCTTTTTTTTTAAGCACGCACGCACCTCCCTGCATCTTATATTAAACGCAAAATATGCAGATTACAATAAAAATAAATGCAAAATATGCACAAATAAAGCCTTTTACCCCTTCCATATCTGCAAAATTTGCGTATAATAGATTTTGTCCTCAGCGACAACAGCTATTTAAAAACGTGTTTACTTCGGAGGTTTAATGGTTCGTCTTTCAACGACCAGCAAGCTGGACGGAATCCGCTCCTGGTCATTACCAGCCGGCTCCACTTGTCCAGGTTCTTTCCACTCTGACGGTTCTTTGGTCGCAGCCTGCAACGGTTGTTACGCCAAGAAGGGCCGGTATCCCACCCCAAACGTGAGGCTACCCAGAGAAGAGAATCGCAGGGACTGGCGGCTACCGGATTGGGTAGACCGGATGGTGTGGGAGCTGGACATTGACAGATGGTTTCGGTGGTTTGATTCAGGTGATGTCTATCACCCTGAACTGGCCAGAAAGATACTGCAGGTCATACAGCGCACCCCATGGTGTACGCACTGGATTCCAACCAGGTCTTACAAAATCCCCCGAATCGTTCCCATCCTGGAGGAGATCAACCGACAGCCTAACGCTGTTGTGAGATATTCCAGCGATGGTATCAACGGCGAGTATGAGAGCCACCATGGTTCAACCATCATACCCACCCACGAAACGAACGATTCAACCCTGACTGTATGTCATGTACATAAAGGGGAAGGAGGCGTAAGACAGTGCAGCCGGTGCCGGAAGTGCTGGGACAAGACAATCAATATGATTGCCTACGTTAAGCACTGAAGGCCAGAGGGGAGGGGATCCCCCCCCCCCTCTCTGCTCACTCCAACCAGTAAACACAAGCACCAGGCGCGCATTTTCAATAATGACTATTAAGCAAAATTTGCAAAAATAGTACCGTGTCCACGGTTGTAAATAGGCAAAATATGCGTATAATGTGTAATTATGGAAATGCGCGCGCTTTTTAAAAAAAGGAGAGAGTATGACCGGCAAGGAATTACAGCAGTTCAGAAAGTCTCTGAAGCTGTCACAGTCTGAATTTTGTAATGTGTTAGGCGTTAAAACCCGAACCGTGAGTAGCCTGGAGAAGTCCGAGAATATCGGCATCCTGTACACCAATGCAGTGAAGTTTCTGATGATTCAACAACAGTCAGAACGCCTGCACACCATCAGCCAGCAATCCAGCGAATTAATAGAGATCCTGCAATGACCCGTGAAGAATTTTTGAAAAGCCCTGAATTCATAGAGCTGATGTTATCCGTTGGTGAACTGTCCGACAGTGCTGATAAAAGCCTGCAGGACGAAGACCCCGACCAGGCAGAGAAATTGCTGGAGCAGGCTGATAGAGAGATCCACGCTTTCATGTTCACTGATGACAGCCGTTATGAATTTTTCAGCCGAGATCAGTTTCTGTATGGCGTTATGGTCAACTTAACCAAAGAATTAACCATGACCATAGCGGATCTGTAACCATGGCCACCATCACAAAATACATACAGCGCCAATCCTGCAACACCGACAAACTGATGTTTGACAGCAAACAGGCGCAAGTGTGGCAGATTGAAGAGCACGAAAAACCCGACTACATAGGCTCGTATGAAGTGGTACGGCTGGTGGACGTGCTAGAAGGCGAAGAAGGGGAAGGCGTTTTTTCATCTATGGAATACGCATTACAGAAAGCCGGTCGAATCGTTGACCAATATCAGGCAGTAAAACAATGACACCAGAAGAAGAAAAACAGATTGTAGAACAAATGGCCGAACTCGGAACAATCTTATTCAAATTCACGAGCAATGGTTTTAAGTGTGTGGCAATCAACATGTACAACCACATTCTGACCATGAACATGGCTCCAGTGATGATTAATCACTACGGGAAAGTGTCGGTAGAGCTGCAAATCATGCCGGGGGTTATGAACCGGGTAACATTGCACCCCCACGGCAACCCAGACGACAGCACTATGTGGTTTGACTGCGACACGGTAGAACAAGCCACCGGCCTGCAGGATTTTATAACACAGTACAATGATCACTGGTCGCCCGATCCGTCGGAGTCCGACAACCAATAACCCAAGCGCCGGTAGTGATACCGGCCTTTTTTTATGAGGCAAAACCATGGCCGTCATTGAATACAAGGAAGGATCGCATAAAGCAGGATTTATAGGATTTAGAGTCGACACCACCGTGGGTGGTGAACGCTGGCAGGAATATTTTTCTATTAATGAATACGAATATGGAGATGCAAAAAAAAGGGCACAGGCGCTGAATGATCAATGGCGAGCTCTGGCGGAAGAACACAACCTGATTCACCGCCTCAATGACATGTGGCTAACTAACCAGATTTGTATAGGGCTAACTGCAGACATAGAAAGACGAGCAAGAATCCTTAAAAGTGGATCCCGTAGCACCAGCTATTCCCCGGTGTTTTCAGTATCTGTCGGGAACAGAAGAAGTCCAAAAAGATTCAGTATAATAAAAATGGGCTATCAGCACAGCTACCGCTCAGCCGTCCGGTTATTTTGTGAGTTTCACGGCTACAGTCACCACATAGAAAAAAAGCTCTTCAAACGACAGCCAGAGCCTGAGATATTCACGGGCTACCTGTTCAAGAAGAAGCTTGAAAAATACAGAGATATTTATATCGGTGAGATCGAGGAGAAGTTACGGACTGCTGGCTGCTCCCTCTAATAAAAGGCATTCGCCCTCTATATCATTCTGACAGTATTTATCCATCAGTATTTTTTTACGTTCCTCATAGCTCACCCCGGAACCTATCAGTTCATGGTTGTCACCGCGTATAGCATCCAGTCGGCTGACCTGTTCCGGTGTGATGAAGTCAGCCAGCCCGAGATCATCGGGTATCTGATGCTGTTTCTTATAGTCACTCACTGAACAACCCAACAGCACCAGATCACACAGCCGGTGCTCGTTCATGTAATGATAATCCTGTGTTTCCTTACCCAGGGTGGCCCGATGATCCTGCAGACCGGCACACATTTCCTGAGAGGCAATCCGGCAATGTTTTCGGACAGGCAGGCAATGACGCATGGCGGTAAATGATTCCGCAATAGACATTTTTACCTGATCAAACTTTTTTCCTTTGTAGTAAGTAGATAGAAATATGAACCCCTCTTCAGACATTCTGTAGCAGGTTTCTTTTCTTCCCCATACTTTATATTTTGCCATCCAAAAGTGGATAGCAAAATTAACATTTTTAGACAATATTGAACGTATGTCTCTTAATACGTGGTAATGGTTTTTATCGAAACATTCCGCCACTTCATAACTGCATATATAAATCCTGCCAGTATGGTCAGAAACATGCACGACGGGAAAAAGTGAGCCGTTCATAAAAAACACCATTTTCATAACGTGTATATAAAATAGCGTTTCCTATATCTATCCTGATGATCTGTATAGAAAAAGCCGGTTTTATATATGGATCTGTTTTTCAAGAAGATCACCCACAAGAATCTGTCTCACCAGGTGAGGATCATCAGAGAGGCTGGCTATGATGTTGGGCTTTCAGTGGTACTGGATGGATTTGGTCGATATGAACCCAGGCTGGTGATACTGAATCACTCGACTCATACAGGTTGTTTGCAGGTGATGGATTACATGAACCTAAGAGGCGATCATGGGAAGATACTGACCTACAGGAAGAAAGCCAGCGTGATGAAGCTGGTGGACAAGCACCAGCTTAAGGTCAGATACCAGGACGAATAGCAGCGTATATCCGGTAAACCTTCCTACCGGCAGTAATTGACAATCATTAAATCACTCAGAATCCCACCGCATACCATACGCGGTATTACCGTCTTCCAGGTAACAAACAGAATGGAACCCATATCGCTGAAGAGACTTTTTTACCAGCGGATTCCAGATTTCCCATACGGCAATAGTCTGGTACTGGTTCTTTGCATCAACTATAAATTGCCTGAATAGTCCCTGACCCTGTTTAACTGAAGAGATAGCCAGAAAATCAACTCTGTCACCATCGACCTTAACCAGCCCGCTCATGCCGTTTTTAGACACAAACCTTTTGTATTCACTGCCTAATGCTTCTCCTATAGGATCACGGCTAATAGCTCCAAGAAGATCAGTCATCTTTTTTATTTTCCTGAAACGGTAAAGTTATGTTTACCCATTGGCCAAAGAGATTCTGTTTTTCGTGTCTACCACAGCCCATACAGTATCGTGTGACTTGATAGCCCAGTGGAGACCGGTGGTACTTCCACCAGTGCCCACGGCTTGAACAGTCTTTCATTCTCCGTACAAATGCCAATCATCCGACAACAGATCGGTTTGAGAAGCCACCCAAGGCACTACATCATTAGATACCGTCTTCATGGCGATATAAGCCCTATAGGGCACATCATCACCAAAATAGGATTTTGCCACTTCAGTTTGAGCTTTGTACCGGTTTTCAGGAACAAGATAGATAAACATCTTTTTCCCGTTCCAACCGTCACGATGTACTGCATCACCGTCTTTTAGGTGCTTCAAGGCTTGACCGAAATCCATGACAGGTACCACTTCTTTGAAAACCCTGAAGAGTAGACCAGTAGCCAACACAGGGTTTACTACTGGCTAACCATTTTCGTGGCGTCAGGGATATGGCCTACAAAAGCCCCTCAGTAGGATTATTCTTGAACCGGTTAGCCTGCTTTATGTAGTGCATGGTCTGGTTAGTCGTTTTGTGTCTGGCATGTTGCGCCAGTGGTATCAGGTCGCATCCTCTTTCGGCGGCACTGGTCAACATACCCGATCGGGAAGAGTGGCCGCTGTATCGTGCAGCATTCAGACCAGCCAGCTTGCAATATTTCTTGATGGTGTCGGCATAGGTTCTTCCAGAGACTGCCGCAGGGTAGAGACAGCCATTAGGTGTGAACCGGAGAAACACAGGGCCACCTGTAATGCCTGCCGCTTCATACCAGTTAACCAGGGCACGAACAGGGCACAGGTCGGGCGAGCCTCGCATAATGCTGACAGATTGCCCCTGACCCGTCTGGTCTGTTTTGGATTTACGGATTTTGATATCAGCACCCTGACCGGTAACGGTGATATCTTCCACGGTCAGAGCGACCAGCTCAGAACGGCGAAGCGCCGAAGCAAAACCCACCAACAGCATGGCCTTATCTCTCAGCCCCGAAAGCTCAGTAGTATCTATTAAGCTGACCACAGCTTTCAGCTCTTCCAGCATCAAGGGCTGTTTGCTCTGGCTGGTGGTCTTCCTGCCCTGCTCAGCCCGTTTTCGTTTCATGCCCTGCATAGTCAAAGAAACCAGCCGGTCGGTGGTATGAACTTCATTGGCATCATTAACACGGTGCATCCAGCTAATCGCGTTCAGTCGTCTTTCGATAGTGGCTATGGAAAAATCCTGTTCATCCAGGTCACTGATGTAATCCGCAATAACCCCCGCCGGAACCGGCAGAGAAAAAACACGATCACTGTCATCCAGCCACGTCTTAAAATGTCTTAAATCAGACTGATAAGATTTTTTAGTATTGGCACTGACGGAGTGTTGAATATTGGACATGGTTCTTTCACTGATTTTTTCCAAAGTCAATGAAGGAGTATTGTTTATTGTGCTGGGTAACATGAATAACCGATGTTTGAGGAATGTCCTGTCAGTGTACCTTATTTCCAATAAGTTTACCTTATCGGAAGTAGAGCCATGTACTAGACTCCCTGTGTGATTTTCACTCACCAGCAGCCTGAAACAAATTTTCAGAACAAAAGGTTAAGCATGTTTGCAGATAAAGAAGTTAGCAAAAGAAGCGGTCATGAATAGTAAGGATCTGACCGACGAAGAAAAGTCAGCATTTATAAAAGCTATGAGTCAGGAAGGTTTTGATAATTTTGGAATGATGATGGATTCGGTATTCATGTACGGACGAATCACCTGTCTGGAAAACCTGATAGACACGTTTCATGAAAGACATAAAGATAACCTGGATGAATCCGTCACCTGCCGGAACATGATAGGCACGTTCAAAGCCCTGAAAGCCTTTGAAGAGAACAAGCTTGAAGAGTCAGAACAATGATGAGCATAGATGACCAGATACAAAAGTATGAAGCTCTGGCCGCTGCGGTAACTTCATCTCTGAAAGCCTATCGCGCCTATTACGATGGATTACTTAACATTTGTTTCAATGATGACGGAACGGCTAAAACACTTCAGATTGACGTACAAGGTGAAATCATAGATTACCCTATGGCCCTGCTGACAGAGTTTCCAGAACCACCACAGATTGACCAGATAACGATAGCCAGTAAAGACGATGTTAAATCTGACTAATGAAACAACCCCAGTAATCTGATAGTATGATCTCAACTGTTCGGGGTGGAACCTGAACACCGAAACGGCTACCGGCAACCAACCGGGACAACGAAGGAAGTTTGCACCTTCAAGCCGTTTCTTACCTTTCACAAGCAAACGACCTTAATGCAAATAAGAGGTACAACATGGCTATTCATAAAGGCCCTGTTCGTGAGCAATTCACACAGATTCCAAACGCTACCCACCGAGATACTTCTATATCACTTCAGGCCAGAGGGCTTTTAGGTTACCTGTTATCGCTTCCTGATGACTGGATCGTAAGACCAAAACAGCTTGCTGAAGATAACGGTATAGCCCGCAATACAGCCTACAAAATTATCAATGAACTGAAAGAATCTGGATACATTATTCAGGTACAGGATAGGTCTGTAAGTGGCAAATTTGGCTCTGGTGATTACCTTGTATTCAGAAGCAAAGAAGATGCCCTTTGGTACGCTGAAACCCGCGTGGATACTGAGCCTGAACCGTGTACCAAAAAACGGGATGCGGTAAAACGGGATACCGTAAAAAGGGAACTAACAAAGAAAGAAGAAAAAAATAAAGAAATTAACAACAACAACACTACAGAGCCTGAAAAAATTTCACTTTCTGAATTCAGAGAAAAGCTGGTGGCCAGTCTGCACGGTTCACCAGTCAACAAGGCCATCATCTGGGATCGTGCCGAAGAGTTCCACACCCGATACAAGCAGCCATCCGCTACCATGGTGGCCGAAATTATCTATAACGACTGGAAAGCAGTGAATAAATTATGATTGAAGAAGAAATGACCAGAGATGAATTGTTAGATCGCTTAGAGCTCGAAAAAAAAAGAACCAAGATGCTGGAGGAGAGTGGTGCCAATATATTCTCTCCTTCTCCCGAGAAACATATAAGAATTAAGCTAGATAGCCACGATATAAAAGGGCTTCTGCTTGGCAAGGTCGTCAGTGTGAAGGAAGTTCAGATAATCGCCTCTGATGATGGCGTGGAAGCTTACCAGGCTGCTTGTGATGAAGCCCTTAATAAAGTAAGGGCTGATTTAATAAAACCTGACTAACCAACTGGTGACCAAACAAAAGCCCCCGAACTGATCACGTACAGAACGGGGGCTCGGGGCTGTCTTGGGCAGGAAAGGTTATTAACCTGCGGACAACGTGAAAAAGAATAGCCATCAGGCTGGTGGCTGTAAACTGAAATCCTCCGCAGAGGCAACCACTGGCTTTCTACCTCTCACCATTTTCGGTCGTTTCTTCTTCTGCACCTTGCTGATGCAATCAATTTGCCTGGAATAGATAAGAAAGTTCAGAGCCTGAAGGCACCCCCTGCACATCCTCTCCTCTTTCCCGTAGTCCCTGAAGTCGTGGTTACGCTCCAGATCCGACACCAGTTTGATATATCCGGCCAAAACCGTCTCTTCTTCCATGCCTCACCCCCTGATCAACCAAAACCACTCATTCTAGTGCAAGCCCTACAGCCCTGTTGAATGATTGTATATTAGAACCATAATACCAATAAAACCAGTATTCAAAAACCAGTATTACTGGTATTTCAGTGTCTATAATCGGTTCAGTCCTGAACCGGTAATTATTGTGAACATACAGCAGGCCGAGTTAGACGATGCGCGAGACGGTACCCTCTATTTTCTCTCCAAACTTGAGTTGGTCAGTAGCCCTGGTTTCGACCTCGGGCTGGTGGGTAATTTTGTGGGCAATACCACTGTAATCACCGACCTGAAAAACGCCACGACCACCCTTATTTCAAGCTGCGATGCCGGAAAGAAGGTGCTGGATGGCATCGACCAGTACACCAAACCTATTCGGGTCCTGCTCAGCAATTTTATGGATGCTCTGGTGGATCGTATCACCAGCATTTACGGCGAAGGCTCGGCCGCGCTGGAATGGGTGGGCGAGTTTGGCAGCTGGGCGATATCGACGTTGATAGGCTCACTGGCTGACATCATACCCGGCTGGGGTTATGTGCAATCCGCACTGGATCTTTACGAAGGCATCAAGAAATCTGTTACCAGCGCCATCAAGTGGCTTGGTCAGGTTTACAGCGGTTGGGGCGTAGAGTTATTGGCTGGTGGTCCGTCCATCATGGCCGAATCGCTGGCACGCCATAACGCCACCAGTCTGGCCCATGGCCTGAAAGACATGGCCGTAGTGTCGGTAAAAATTGGGCTACAGGCGGCAGGGGATGCCGCAGCGGGAGTGGGAGCAATAGTGGGCGCAGTGACGGGCGTCTTGCAGCGTATCGCTAATTTGGTGGGCTACTGCGTACAGAGATTTATGGTGAACCGGGCACTGAATCAGGCCGCTAATCAGTGGAACCTGAAAGGGACCTTCATGCAGGACCGCCAGCAGTTCACCGAGTGGTTCAAACAGGTGTGTATCTGCACCCCTGTCATTGCAGCCCTGACCCTGTCCAGCGGGATGGTCGGCCATCAATACCGGTTCCTGTCACTGATTAACGACAGTGATGAAGTCATAGACCAAGCAGCTTTTGATGCTGGAACCAAACACATAGATAAACTGAAAGAACTTTCAGCCAGTTACCTGAATCAATACCAGGACAGTTACAAGGTGCTGTTCAGATCCGAAGACACGCTGGTGTCTAACCGTTTGAAAGATGTTCTGAAAGAGGTGTAACCATGAAGATGAAAGGCAAGAAGATGGGCGGTCGCATGATGACCAAAATGCCAGCCTTGAAAAAAAAGGTGAAGAAGGCCACAGGCGGTATGAAGAAAAAAAAGATGATGAAAGGCTACAAGTGACCGGGTTACAGGGGTGTATCTATGAAAATTGTCTATAGAAAAACCTCTGACCTTATCCCCTACGTGAACAACGCCAGAACCCACGATGAAGAACAGGTCACACAGATAGCATCCAGCATCAAAGAGTTCGGTTTTACTAATCCTGTCCTGATAGATCTTGATAGCGGAATCATAGCAGGCCATGGACGGGTAAGGGCAGCACAGAAACTTAACCTTGATGAACTGCCCTGCATAGTCCTGAAAGACCTGTCAGAAGCTCAGAAGAAGGCGTATATCATCGCGGATAACAAGCTGGCTTTAAATTCAGGATGGAATGAAGACCTGTTGAAAATTGAGATAGAAGAACTTCAGGGAATGGATTTTGATATTGACCTTCTTGGATTTGATAGCACTGAGCTGGATGACATTCTTTCGCTGGCTGATTCAGACAACGAAGGGCTAACCGATCCTGACGAAGTACCAGAGACACCTGATAAGGCCATCTCTATACAAGGTGATTTGTGGTTGCTTGGAAACCACCGGCTTATGTGCGGTGACAGTACAGAACAGAAGTCAGTCACCAGGCTGATGAACGATAAAACCATTGATATGATATTCACTGACCCGCCTTATGGGGTTAGTTATTCTGATAAAAATAAATTATTGAACTCGTTAGATAAAGGAAACAGAATTCAGGATGCTATAAAAAACGATCACATGACAGTCAGCGATACATCAATACTATGGTCGAATGTTTTTAAAATTTGGAGTGAATTTATATCAGACAAATCTAGTTATTACATAACATCACCACAAATGGGTGAGTTATTTATGATGATGATGATGATGATGAATGAAAATGGAATTCCATTTAAACACGTACTTATTTGGAATAAGTCTCAGGGAGTACTAGGTCAGTGTGATTACAACTATAAGCACGAACCTATACTTTATGGATGGGCTAATACTCACAAGTTTTACGGAGAAGGAGAACATAAAACATCAGTCTGGGATATATCCAAGCCACATAAAAGCGATCTACACCCAACCATGAAACCGATTGAGCTTATAGAAAATTGCATACTTAATTCGACCATAAAAAACCAAACAGTGGCTGATATGTTCGGAGGCAGTGGATCGACACTTATAGCCTGCGAAAAAACAAACCGTCACTGTTTTATGATGGAGCTGTCAGAGCACTACTGCGATGTGATTATAAAGCGGTGGCAAGACTTCACCGGTAAACAGGCCACACTGGAAGCCACAGGACAGACATTTGAAGAGCGGCGGGAGAGCAGAGAATGACCGAAAAAAAAAACTTGGCCGCCCTCCTTACGAGATAACACCGGAAATTTTAAAGAAGGTGGAGGATCTGGCGGCATTGGGTAGAAGGGATTATCAGATATGCATTCATCTCGGATGGAGTCATGAAACCCTGTGCAAAAAAAAACGAATGTTTGTAGAATTTGCTGAAGCCATAAAAAAAGGCAGAGAGCGCGGAATTTCTGCAGTTACACAGCATCTCATTCAACAATCGAAAGAAGGAACCCCCGCTTCAACCATTTTCTACCTGAAAAACCGTGATAAAGACAACTGGAAAGACAAGCCGCAATCATTCCCAACATGGGACTATGACAAAAGCGCCCCACATGATGTTCAGGTTCAGCAGATTCTGACGGCAGCCAGCAATGGGATTATGCCCTACGAGGCCGCAACATCTATTATCAGCGCGTTGTCTTCCTCTTTGAGAGTGGAAGAGCAGACCATACTTCGTCAGGAGTTTGAGCAACTGAAGAGAGAAGTATATGGCGAGCGCACTTCTGAACGAGATAAGGAAAACTCGGGAGAGGGAAAACCAGAAAACGGTAAATGATGAATCACAAGATCACATTAGTGAATGGTTTGATTCTCTTTATGATTGGCAGGCTGTGGAATTCATCGGCGCTACTAATGAATTTTCAGAAGTCTGTTTGTGTGCAGCCAACCAGGTAGGCAAGACCCGAACAGGCACTGGCATTGATGCCTGTCATGCCCTCGGTGATTACCCCAGAGACTGGGAAGGCCACACCTTCAAGCATCCCCCGACAATATGGATACTCGGCTACTCAGGCGAGAAAACCAGAGACTTGCTACAAACAAAAATATTCGGCTTGTTTCTGGAAAACGAGTTTCAGGGTGGTTATGTACCCAAGCACCGGATACTGGACCATCAGAGCATGAGCGGCACGGCTGGCGCAATGCGTACGGTTAGAGTACGACACTCAACCGGAGGCATCAGCACAGTACAGTTTTGGTCGTACAGCCAAGGCCAACATGCCCTGATGGGTGACTGCGTAGACTGGTTTCACATCGACGAAGAACCCAAAGACCAAACCATTTACCCCCAAGTAATCACCCGCACCGCTAACGGTGATCTGGGAAAAGGTGGCAGGGGAATCCTGACGTTTACACCGGAAAACGGGCGCACCGAGCTAGTGTGTAAATTTATGGATTCCCCTGGCTCTGGTCAGTGCTTTATCAGAAAGGGGTGGGACGATGCGCCCCACCTGAACGAGCTCACAAAACAAAAACTGTTAGAGAGCTACCCAGAGCATCAAAAAGATATGCGAACCAAGGGCCTGCCCATGCTGGGCCACGGTCGCATATATGACCTGGCTGAATCATTCATTACCTGCGATCCGTTCGAGATACCCGACCACTGGCTACTGATCAACGGCATGGACTTTGGCTGGGACCACCCACAGGCACACATTCAACTGGCTATCGATCTGGACAACGACATTGTTTATCTCACCCACGCGTGGAAGTGCAGCAAGGTTTCTGCAAACGATGCTTGGGGCAGTGTGAAAAGCTGGGCGGACGGTGTACCCACGGCATGGCCACACGACGGCCTACAGCATGAAAAAGGACGAGACGACAGCAGGCAACAAAAGGACCACTACGAAGACGCCGGTTTTATGATGCTGGAAGAGCACGCCACCTGGGACGACACCAGCAACTCAGTGGAGCAGGGCATCTACGAAATACGATTAAGAATGCAGTCGGGCCGGTTGAAAGTGTTTAGAGGTCAGAGAGATTTCTTTGATGAGTTCCTGCAGTACCACAGAGACGACAAGGGCAAGCTGGTTAAAGTGAAAGATGACATCCTAGATTCTCTTCGCTATGGATACATGATGCGCCGCTTTGCCATACCTAAAGGTGAAGTCAATACTCCAGCACTGAAAGTAATTCCAAGTCCTTTAAAACCTATCGGTAAACGATGATGTTAGAGCATGAAGATATTATCAAAATGCACGACGCCGCCTATCAACGTGGACAGGTGACAAGAGAGCGGGCGGCGGACGATCTGGTGTTTGCCTGGGTGACTCAGTGGGATGATCAGTTACTGGGCGAGAGTCAGCTGCAGTACCGGGGCGAGTTCAACATACTTCGCAAAGCCATGCGTCAGATTATCTCTGATTTGAAATCCAATCCCGTACAGATCGACTTTGAACCGGTGGGCGATAACTACAACGCCGCCGATATGATGGACGGTATCTATCGCACCAGCACCCGCAAAAACACCAGCCTGGAATCATTCGGTAATGCGATTCAGGAAGCGGTCGTGAGTGGCTTTGGTGCCTGGAAGCTGGAAAACGATTATGAAAACCGCACTCAGCTGCAGACCATCAACCGAATCCCTCTCTATGAAGCCTGTAACACGGTGTACTGGGACCCGTCCGCCAGCCTGTTAGATAAGGCGGACGCCAAATACTGCAGCATCCTGACCCGTTACAGCGAAGAAGGGTATCGGGATTTTGTCGAAGAGCTCACCGGCGAGCGACCCACCACCACCGTCAGCTTCAAATACCCGGAAGAGAGTTATGTTTTCCCCTGGGTGGCAGAAGACAAACGCATTTATGTGGGTGAATTCTTTCACCGTGAGCCGGTCACTTATCAGGTGCATGTATTCACCGACATGATGGGCAACAGGAAAGAAGTTCACGACGATGACTTTGAAGAGGAAGAAGGCCCGATGATTGACCAGGGCTTTGAATACTCGGAGTGCATCGAGTTTGAAACCTATGAAGTGACAAAATACATAGTATCCGGTCAGGAGATATTAGAAACCACGCTGGTGCCTGGTGAGTTTATACCGGTGGTGCCTGCCTATGGTGAACGGGCTTTTGTAGAAGGTGAAGAACACTACGAAGGCATCACAAGACTCTCTAAAGACCCCCAGCGCCTGCGTAACTTCCAGATGAGTTACCTGGCGGATATTGTCAGCCGGAGCCCACGCAAAAAACCCATCTTCACCCCGGAACAGATACAGGGCTATGAGCAGATGTACAACGAGCAGGGATCAGATAACAACTTCCCTTACTTGTTGCAGAATGGCACCAGCATCACCGGCAAACAGATTCCACTGGGTCCCGTGGGTGAAATGCCAGAGCAACCGATGCCACAGGCACTGATTGCCAGTCTGGATCTGTCACGGCAAGCGGTGGAAGATGTGGCCAACCCCGGACTGCCTCAGAACATTGCTGATCCTGACCTATCAGGAAAGGCGGTTCTGGCACTGCAAAACCGGATGGACATGCAATCATTCATCTACCAGGACAACCACAAGCACGCATTAAGAAGAGACGCGGAGATATTCGCCAGCATGGCTAAGGAGGTCTACGACAGCCCCAGAAAAACCACGCTCACTATGTACGACGGCACGCGTAAAACAGAAAACTTGATGCAGCAGGTGATAGACCCGCAACAAATGCAGCTACAAACCATCAACGATATCAGCGGCATTGAAATGGAGGTCTATGCAGAGATAGGCACCAATTTTAAAACCGAACAGATGGAAACCCGCACCGAGCTGAAAGAAATGATTAACGGTTTGCCCCCTGGCGATCCGATCAGAAATATTCTCATGCTGGAATACATTGCCATGATGCCGGGCATGGCCTTTGAATCACTCAGGGATTACGGCAAGCGCGAATTGCTGAAGATGGGCATCAGACAACCTGAAACGGAGGAAGAAATGCAATTCCTGCAACAGCTGCAGCAACAGCCCCCCCAGCCTGATCCACAGATGATTGCCGCACAGGCCGAACAGGGCAAAGCCCAAGCCGAGCAGATGAGCGCAGAAGTGAAAATGTACGACGCACAAACCAAGCGGGCGAAAGTAGAAATAGAAGCGAGTAAGGCTGGCGTAGAGATAGAAAGCCTGCAGGAAGATATAGCCGGTAAACGTCTGGCTAATATGAGCCAGCTGGCTGCTACGTTACGACCTGCCCCTATTCATCCAATGAGAGCTGTTTCATGAACGAACATGAACTTGAAAAAGAGATTCAGGCAAAAGGTCTGAATGCACCACGTTTAACCCCTGAAATGATTGATGACAAGATTGCTGATACAGAGTTTGTCAGGTTCGCTGGCAGCACGGTTATTGTCTGCAAGCTCAGGCTGACTAATGGTTTTGAAGTGATAGGCACTTCAGCGTGTGCCAGTCCTGAAAACTTTGATGAACAGATAGGACATAAGATTGCCAGAGACAAAGCCAGAGACAAGATATGGGAGTTAGAAGGTTACCTGTTGAAAGAACACCTACTTTTCACGCCCGAACAGATACAGGGTTATGAGAGTTAGAATGTAGCGCCTGTGTAGCTTACATCGACTAAAATCTAAACCGCTGGGCGCAGTAATACGCAGACCCCCTGCTGGTGGGCTACCAGACTTTATGTACGTGAACACGACGGATTTTAACTGTGGTTATGACTCTGGAAGAGCTGAAGCAAAAGAACGCGGAAGCAGCAGCAGCGGAACAGGCAGCGCAGCCTGAAGAAACTGTAACTGAAGAAGTGCAGGACGATCCGACCGAACCAGAAGACGACACCGGCGCTGGTGAAGACTCTGAAGAGGAAGGAAAGACCGAAGACGTTCCCGAGTGGATGCAATCCGACAGCCAGAGGTCGGAAAAAGGCCAAGTGCCGACCAGTGATCTTATCGCCCTGAAAAAATCTCTGAAGAGAAAAGTTCAGGACAAAGACAGCGAAATTGAAGTACTTAGACAAGAGATTAACCAGCTGAAAGGCAGCTCAACCGCACCGCCCCCAGTCGCACCCGCGACCACGGGCACTGCCCCCAAGATGCCCAAGCTGGAAGATTTTTATGATAAGCCTGACCCTGATGCCGCTTATCAGGCTGCACTGTCCAACTGGGTAAATACCTCGGTAGAAAGTCGTTTCAATCAGCACTTTCAGACCCAGCAACAACAGCAGCAACAACAGCAGCAACAGAATCAAATCAATTCCGCACTGGATCAGCATTACGAGAGAGCCGCCAAAATTGTCACAGAGGGCATGTTAACCGCTGACGAATATCAGTCAGCCGACACGCTCATCAGGCAAGCGGTGGAAAGCGTGGCACCCGGAAACGGGGACGCTTTCGTGGATTCTCTTCTTGGCCGCATGGGTGAAGGTTCTGAGAAAGTCGTCGTGTCTTTGGCTCGCAATCAACAGAACCTCAACACCTTCTTGCAGTCACTTCGGGACGATCCGACAGGGATTAGCGCAGCGGCCTATCTGGGCGAGTTGCGAGGCCGGTTTAACGGAGTGAAACGAGTCAGTAATACACCACGACCCGGCAGCAAACTGAAAGGAGACGGCGCCAAAGACGGCGGGTCAGACAAACGACAGTATTTAGCTGCTCATAAGTCTGGAAACCGTCAGAAAGCGTTTGATATCAAGCGAGCTGCAAAAATCAGGGGAGTGGATGTAAAGCAGTGGTAACTCCATGGCTAATCTATCCACCGCGCAATCGGTCGAAGTTCTTTTCGAAAAAGCGTTAGAAACCTATGAGCATCAAGTGCAGATGCTCGATCTGGTGGACGTGTTCACACCGGACCCCGCCGCATTCCAAAACTCTTCAAACGTGATCTGGCGACCCAAGCAACAGCACGCCCCGATTAAAGACGGTTGGAATCTCACCAACATGTTCGGGGATGTGATTGAAGAGTACTACCCAGCCACACTGGAAGACCCGCACAACGATGCGTTCCAACTTCGAGCGGATGATCTGCGTGACATGCGTTTTTGGGAGCGCCGGGGCGTTCAGTCCGGCTTACAGCAGGCCACCTATTTAAACCAGAATCTGGCTGAGCTGGTGGCCCGACAGGGTAGCCTGTTCTATCGCAGCAATGACACCAACGGCTACAACTTTGTAGGCACCGGGCAGACTCTGCTGAATGAGCGGCAGATTCACAGCCCTATGCGTTGTTATGTGCTGAACGAGCGAGACCGGCAGGTGTACGCTCAGGATTTGGCAGAGCGCGGCACCTTGTCAGGGCGTCCTGAAGACTCTTACCGTACCGGTCAAATCGGTAGAGAGGTCGCTCAGTTTGATGTTTACAGCGGCAGCTATCTGCCCACGCTCGCCGGTGGTGCATCCCCAGACACTACCGTGACCGGTAATCAGTCGTTTGTCCCTGAAGGCACCACTACGGTGGGTGCCGCCATGATTAACGTCGATTATCGGGTAGCCACTATTCCGGTCGCGGATAACCGGATGTACAACGTCGGCGACAAGATCATGTTCACCAATGCCACCGGTCTGCCACTGGGTCCGGTTCGCGCCCTGGGTCTGGCGGATAAAACCGACACCGGTCAGCCCATGACCTTCACCGTGGCCGCTAAGCCCGCCACCGGTCAGACCATGATAGATATCTATCCGAAGCCCATCGCGTTGGATGATACCGCCCTTGATGCTGAACAAAGAGCCGTGGCGAACATCAACACCACTATCAAAAATAACGCCACCGTCGTGCGTCTGAATATTGACGCCAGTGCGCGGGTTAATATTTTTTGGGCAAAAGACAGCATCGAAGTTATCGGCGGCGATGCGCCCATTGAATTACTCGCTGAATTCGGTGGTCAGCAGGTCATCAGCTCAACCATGAGCAACGGCCAGAAGATGTATATGGCCTACGACGGTGACATTGACACCCTAACGTTCAAATGTCGTCTGTTTACCTGGTGGGGTCTGGTCAACAAAAACCCCATGGGCAACGGCGTTGGCATCCGCTTCTAACGTATCCGTGGTATTAGGGGGCATCCTCTGCCCCCCTTTTTTTACTGGTGATTTATGTCCTGCATTCTTTTTAAAAACGGTGAAAGCATCCGTGTGGAACCAGAACAACTGGCCGCACATTTCAGCATGGGATGGAGTGTAAACGAGCATGAAGACATTGAACCCGTACATTCCGACCCCCTGGCCGAAGAACCCACAGAAGAACCCGAAGAACCCGCTGAAGCACCCACACCCGAGCCGGAATCTGCCCCAGAACCAGAACCCGAAACCACCCCCGGTGAATCCCTACCGGAAAATCCAGAGCCAGACAGTGAATCGGATGCTGTAGAGCTGTCGCCTATTCAACTTCGGGAGAGGGCAAAAGAGGCCGGTATCACTAACTGGGATAAAGCTCAGCTGAAAACGCTCAGGGCAAAGCTGGGTGTTAAGAATGAGTAGGATCGGGCGCACCACCAAGCTGGACATCATTAATTCAGCGCTGGATAAAATGGGCATATCGGGTATTACGGCACCGGCGCAGGCGAGTGATTACGCCACTCTTTTAGACCGCCTTGAAGGCATCATGTACGAGTTTGAAAACAGTCGGAACATCTGCACAAGATACAATTTCACTGTAGAACCCGACACCGCAGACAATCACGGCATGGATTTTGGTCTGGTGGAACCTGTAGCCAACATGCTCACCTACCGAACCCTGATGGATTACGAGATACCCATCACCCCGGCACTGAATGCCTCAGTAGAAGCCGCCGTTACCAGCATCAGTAACCAGACTTTTCAGTTCAGAGAAACCCAATACCCAAGACGCCAGCCCAGAGGCGCAGGCAACACACTGAGATACAACCGCTGGCAACGTTTTTACAGAAAGCCGGACCGGGTCCCACTGGTCTGCACATCTCAGAAGCTGGACATGGGAGAAATCGACGATTACAGCCAGAGCTGGGCTGACTATCTGAGAGACGATGAGGACATCAGCAGTTTTGAAATCTTCCACACATCCGGCATCAGACTGGTGACGACCGGGCTAAGCAGTCCCGTTGTTAATTACCGTGTGCAGGGTCTGAACCCGTCCATTGATAACGGGGTTGAACAGGTCCGCATTCGAATCACTACCAGCGCCGGGCGAATAGATGAGCGCCTGCTGAATTTTGAAGTACTCCCCATCACCAACGACCCTCAACGCTTTAGCGCACAGGTGACGTAAATGGCTGACACGATTCCTAATGTTCGGGTCCCTGCTAATAGCTGGGTCAATCTATACACCGCCTCTGGCCTGTCCGTGGGCACTCAACTGCAGATTCAGAATGTCGGTCAGACCCGGATTTTATTACACACCGGAGCCACCGAACCCAACGCCACCGACGGCTTTAATATTTTGCCGGAAAACTCTGATCCTTACGTCAATCAGACCAGCTCAAGCGGTGAGTGGGCTATGTCAGTGGATGCAGAGGGATCTGTGAATGTAGGAGAGTCATAAAATGACTTGGCGACGCGCAGGAACAAGCACATCAGGTGGCGGCGGTATGGATGTTATTGGCAACCTATCGGCCAACCAGATCCCCCGGTTTAACGCGACCACCCGACGCTTTGAAAATTCCGGTTTTCAAATCAACACAACCACCTCAGCGCTTGAGGGGACGACCAACGTAGAAACCACCGGCACTATTCAGGCCGGTGTGTCAGCGTTCCGACTGGGTTCAGCTCATGCGGTGTTATCGACGGCTGAAAACGTCGTATTCAGCAACCTGGTCACTAATGATAATTTCCACCCTACGTGGCAAACCACCGAGCGGCTGGGCGACTGGGCCAGCGTTCAGCGTACCCCTCTGGGTTCATTAGTAGAGGATCAGGTATTCCAAGCGGACCGGTCACGGACAGTGACTAATCCGAGTTTCACACTGACCCGCGCAGCCAGTAATCGAAGATTGTATGAGATCAATGTCGAGCCGGTCACTAGTGTACAGAACGTTATTTTCGTATTGGAGCAACGCAATACGGCGGGTAATTTTGTCGATTACTGGCGCAGTCAGCCGGTTAATCTCACAGCCAGCGCTACCCCGCAAAACATTATCAACAATTCGTTTATTGATCTGTTGTCGTCGACTGATTACCGAGTCAGAACGATAGCGACGGACGCGGTACAGCTGCGTGGTAATGCCGCCGGTGTTCCTCGTATAACGTTGACGCTCAGGCCGTGGCGGGATCAGCCACTCGTCACACAGCAAGACGCCGTGTCGTCGCTGAATGATCTGAGTGACGTTCGGTATCCCGTACCGACTAACGTAGCGTCAGGACGGGTGCAACGACTGGTGACTCAGCCAGCCGAGCGCCGAATCGATTTACAGGTTAACGTTAGCGACGAGTTTACGGATAACGCACTAACCGGCCGTTATACGATCACCGGAACCAACGTTATTCGCGGTAACGGTCTGGTGATGTTCAGCGCCAACGCGATTACGAATCTCGCATTGAAATTGACTGTTACCGGATCAAACCCAACCGTCATTTATGCGCCTGATCGTCTCGCGTGGGACACCGGCACAGGCGGTTTAGATTTCACGCCCGGCGGTGAATTACCCATACCGACGTCGAGTCATGTTTTTAGCCCCGGTGACGTAATTAATCTGGAGTTGAAAAAAAGCACTGGAACTATCAGGGGCAGCGGCGTTAACCCTGCTTTTGTGTTGGTGGGTCAGAATTCACAATTTATAGAATTGGCAGACGTGAGAGACGTTCCTGCTGACGTGGGCGATCTGTTGGACGTGGCTCAAACCCGAGGCACATCAGGCCAGGTGTTAGCGGTAAATGCCGCAGGAACAGCGCTTGAGTACGTCACGCCAGCGGCCGGAAGCTCGGGAATAATAGTCGGCGACAACGGCAACTTTTTTCCTACTCCTATCACTCGGATAGACGCAAGAGGCGGCATACAGTTCGGAGTAGCAGGCACTGACGGCATTCTGTCGATATCATCGGATATCGGTTTACTGAATGATGTGCCTTCAAATCGAGGTGGCGCGGGGCAAATACTCGCTGTCAATGCCGCAGGTACAGCGCTGCAATACGTTAACGCCCCCACGGCGACGGCAGCCGTTACTAACTGGAGTCACAGCGAGTTGCCGTCTGGACAAATACCGCAAAGAACGCACGTGTGGTACAGACACACCGGCACGGCAAACATTACCCGACAGATGCCTACAACGACCAATCTGCCATCAGGTTGGCATGCTTTTTTCGCTAACGATACAACAAACACCACAGTGACATTGCAGGGCAATTTTTACGGTGACATTAATCAGCTCGTATTACGGGAGCAGGAAGGTTGCGAGATTTCATGGAACGGAACCAACTTTGTAGAAGGTGCGAATCGAGACAGCCTGACAACGAGCACGTTGGCGGACTGGCAGCATAACCCCCTGATACCGGGCAACACCTACATCACCCGAGGCGGTATCTCATTTTCGGCGGGTGCAAACATTCTCAATATGGAAGCCAACGGCGTTACGGCTGACATGCTAAACCGTCGTGTTCAGATAGAAGCTCCCGGAGCGTATCGAGTCGATATTCCGACCCTCGCGGCCGAGAATCGAACTGAAATACCCGTCAATATGGGTTACGGATTTACTAACAACGGCGGCGGCATTCTTTCAATCACTCCCAGATCCGTTGATGAAATAGCGATGAACGGCACCCGGTATCGAGGTCAATCACCCATGCTGCTGGCGTTCGGCGCTTCGGTCACATTCACACGAACCAATGACAATCTCTGGACAGTGACCAGCAGTCGCGGAACCATCACCGGGGGTGTCTGATGCCTGTTATCAATCTCCCCATCAGTAAGGGTTTGGTGCAGAGCAACGCCGAAGGCGACTGGCTGGACTCACTGCCCACCAACATGCTCACCGTACCCAAACCGGTACTGGACGCCGCTGGCTATATGAGGAGCTGGCCCGGACTGGTGAAAACATTTGATACCGCAGGCACCGCCCGTGGTGGGGTGTTTAATCCGGTACTGAATACGGTCTTCAGAGTGCAGGGCACCCGCCTGGTCAATGCCATGGGCAACATGCTGGCGGCGGTGGGGGGCTCAGGGCTGGCAAGAATGCCGTTCAGCTCCAACAGTCAGGCGATTGTCAGCAATGGCAACCTTTATTACTGGCGACGAAACGCCACAACAAATCAGTTTGAATTAACCCAGCTGCAGAACTGGGCAGCCGGTCAACGGGGCAGAACCTCAGTCACCACCACCACCTATACGCCCGACTTCAGAAACAATGCCTATGTACAGATTCCTATTTTCACACCCACTACGGGGTTCCGGTTAACGGCCACCGTGGAGCTGGCCAACAACCAGGACAAACAATGGGTGTTCGGCAGTACCGGCGAGTCCGGAATCTTTGTAAACAATGGCCGGTTCTTTGTTCAGGCCACCAGCACAGCCACCCCCGTGGATATAGGCCCCGCTACTGTCACCACCACCAATACAGACGGCAGCAAGGCCGGCAGCAACGCGCTGGACTATGCCAGCACGACACTGGTGTTTAATCCGGGCCTGTCCATTATGGGTGCGAGACTGTCAGGCACCACGCCCACCGAACCCCTGACCGGCAGAATATTCAATGTCACCCTGGACGATGCCGCCATGGGCGACAACAGCCGTAATTATCGGATGAGCGAGAGCAGTACCGCCGCTGAACCGGAAGCGCCGACCCGTTTGTACGTGCTGGACACCAACAACGACCCCACCACACTGGCGGACGTGGAGCGGGTCGACCTGATCGGCGGCAGCACCGGCAGCCCCGCGCAATCAGCCGAGATACTGGCCACAGCACAACTGACCACCGGAAACTTCTATTCAGTGGCGTCCACCGTGGTCAGTGATGGCACCAACAACAGCGGATGGTCAGCCCGTAACGGCATACCCACCACCGCCAGAACCACCGGCAATGGCACCGTCTTTGCCGTATTCAGAGCCACGGCTAACAACCAGCCGTTAAACCTGTTCAGTGAAAACCCACAGGCCACATTAACCGGCAACCGGGTGCAGGAAGTCAGTCATGGTGTGCTGGTGGGTTTTCCTGCCCCGGTCTGGTCAGTACAGCTCACCAACACCGTCACCACCGACATGCCCGCCACTGATTTTGATGTGAGCAACGTCATAGACGCCGCCCGCAACCGGGGCCGCTATGTGTGGATCAGACGCAATTCCGGCATGTTCGGCGTGACCGATCTGAACAACGAACAGCGCCCGGACTACATAGCGCCGTTCTACAGTGCTGAAGCGGAGCCCGATGTGAACATTGCCATTGATGCCTGGAAAGGATACGTGGTGGTGTTTGGAAGGTTCACCGTGGAATATTTCGCCCTGACCGGCTCAGAGCAAACCATTTACCAGCCGGTTCAGTCGCTCACCGTCAGAGCCGGAATTATTGGGCTGGGCTGCAAGGCTGTATATTTAGACAGTTTCGCCATTCTCGGCGGTCCGAGACTGGAACCCGCCAGCGTGTATCTGATCAACCAGGGCAGTTATCAGGAAATTGCCACACGACGCATACAGAAAATACTCAGGGAATACACCCAAACTGAAATTCAAGAATCTGCGTTTATGGAGTCGGTCAAGTTCGATGCCCATGATCTGCTAGTGATTCATCTGCCACGCCACACGCTCACCTATGACCACAACAGCAGCGGACAAGGGGCGTTTAACTGGTCAATTCTCAAAACCGATATACAGGGCGATGCCACTTATAGAGGCATTCACCACATACACGACGGTGATCAGTGGACCGTAGGCGACAAACGCCAACCATTACTCAGCCGGTTTTCGTTCACCGACGCCCGCCACGTTGGCCAGCTGGTGGAATTCATTCTTGATACGCCCATGGTCCAAGCGCGGAACCGCCGTGTTTATGATCTGGAAATCGACAGCGTGCCCGGACGATCCAACACAGCACGACGACTGGCGCACAGTGTCACTGTCAATGGCATCAGCTATGGCACCGAACACTGGATACATTTTGACGAACCCCAGAACTACACCGAACGGATTTTAGAGCGCCGGATAGGCTACTTCAGAAACAACGTAGGGTTTCGTATCCGGTGGATTACAGAGACCGCTTCGACCCTGTCTAACTTTCGTGTGAGGGTGGAATAAACGACATGTCAGCCCCATTCGTGCCTAATCAGCAATTACTCAGCTTACAAACCACCGGTTTACCCGGTCTGTCCGGCACCACACTGCCGAGATCCATACTGGCCGATCAGGGCTGGCCCGATGCTCTGATCGAAGACTACGACGCCAAAGGACTCAACAGTGGCGAGAATGCCAGCACGTTAACCCTACTCGGCGAACAGACCCATCAGGCGCAGGTATGGAACCGTGAAAACCAAAGCAACATTGACACCCTGCAAAACCAGATCAATGCCGGAGAGATCCGGCTGGCCGCCGCTGAAAGCCAAGTCAGGACTTTATCTACTCAGGTATCAACCCTATCCACTCAGGTGGCCATGCTGGGCACCACTGTCACCGCGCTGAATACCCGAGTCGATGACCTGGACGCCGACATCAACCGACTGGAAACCGAGTTCGCCCCCCTGACCGGCACCGCCACACCTGAAGGCGCTGTCACCAGCAACCGCAGCCAGACGTATTACCAGATCGACGGCATGACCACTGACATCTTCTTTAACCCAGCTATTGGAGTGAATACCGGATGGGTGCAAATGACCTGAAGCAACAGAAAGACGAAAAAGAGCTGAATGATATTAACCAGGTTATCCGGCAATTTTTCACGGACCCCAACGTTATAAAACTGATGCTGGATATCTGGATCATCATTCAGGCTTGGGATGATGCCTATGACGGTGAAGAAGCTGACCATCTGCCAGCTTACAAGGCCGCCATGATCGAACTGCCATTCAATCCCATCTATCAGGATTACCCAATCGCCCTGCTGATAAAGCAGATGTATATAGACTGGCAGGCGGCTAACCAGCTGGAAGAACAACAGGATCACCTGCACAAAGCGTACATGCTCAGGGCAGGGTATTACCGAATCATCACGACACTGATTGCATTTATTGAAGGTGACACCGCCGCCGAACAAAAGGCAGCCGACGTATGGCGGTGTTACAGCGAATCCTATGACGATTATGAGGCAGAGATGTTATGCCAACTGGAATCGTAGCCGGTATAGCCGGTGGTGCTCAATTACTTGGATCAGCCATAGGCTCTAAAGGCGCATCCGAAGCGGCCCAGGTTCAGTCTGACGTTCTGGGACAGGCCAAGGCCGAACAGCTGGCCCTGCAAAAACAGATCTATGAAGAGCAAACCGCCAGACTGGACCCATTCAGGCAGGTTGGTTTAGGTGGTCTGGCCGGTCTGGCTAAACTGTCAACGCCCGGCGGACAAGCTGAATATTTAGAGAATTATTACCAGTCACCCAGCTTTCAGGCTCAGTCACAGGCGGCACAGCAACAACAGCTTGCCGCCGCAGAAGCCACCGGTGGTTTACAGTCCACCAGTACACAAAACCAGCTGGCGAGAATCAGCCCGACACTGGGACAGCAGGCACTGCAACAGCAGCTGGGAGCCTATGGCAACCTGACCAATATCGGGTTATCCGGTGCCGGTGCTCAGGCCAGTTACGCAGGACAATACGGAGCCGGAGCCAGTAACGTGATAGGACAAACGGCGCAGGCACTGGCACCGGCACAGGCATCCGCGGCCGCTTATCCTTATCAGGCTATTGGTGGAGGAATACAGCAGGCTGGTGGACTTTTCGCAGGCGGTAGAGCACTGGGGTTATTCTGATGGCATCACCTTACGCATACAATCCGCAACAGAGCGGCTTTGGTCAGGGCCTGCAATCGGCGGCCAGTCTTGCCCGATTGCAGCAATATCAGCAACAAAATCAAAGGGAGGAAGAACAGCAACAGGCACTGGCAGGATACAATCAGGCATTGTCTGAAAAATTTCAGTCCGGTGGTGATATTGGTGAGCTGTATCAAACCCACCCGGCTTTTGCCCCCCAGATAGCTGAGATGCAACAACTTCAGGGCGAGCTTAAAAACACCAACGCCAAGCAGTTTTCAGGGGCTGTATACCGAGCTTTACAGCGAGGCGATATAGAAGGGGCCAGAGCGAATCTGATGGACCCTGAAGCCCAGAGCATTATTTCAGGCATTGGTGATAAATCCTTAACACCGGAAACTGCCCTGCAAATGCTGGAGACCGATCGTGAAGGGTTGCAAGGTTTGGCGGAAGGTATTTATTACACGGCGGGTGGAAAACGAGATGATTTATTAGGGGCTGCTGCAAAAGCAGGAACCTTTAAAAATGTGGATACAGGGACCGGCATTGACTTGATAGACACCCGAACCGGAGAAACTGTAAGAACCATACCCAAAACAAAAGAAAAGCGTTTTGTACAGACGATAAAAACACAAGAAGGCACTAAAAAGATATTTTCGGATGGTTCAGAGGAACCCATATCTGATACAGAAACAGTTAAAACCCCTGATATGAAAGCACCGATGTCATTTAATAATGCTAATGAAATCATTTCAGACTCTGGAGAGGGCCAGAGAAAAGACGCAGGTTTTGCACTGAGAATTAATGACTCATTACAAACCATGGATCATCTAATCGACAAAGATAATCCAAACAGAATTGATCCTACCCGTTCTGCCTTAATCAGCAAGGCCATGGGTGATGGAACAATAGCGAATTACAACCTTTCCCCGGATGAGCAGACCTTTGTTATCAATGCCAGAGATTCACTGATGGCTATATTACGCAGGGAATCCGGTGCAGCTATAGGCGTGGATGAAATTAAAAACGCCACCAAAACCTATTTACCCCAGCCTGGAGACAGTGATAAAGCCATAAAGGCAAAGCGCCGATTGTTGCAAAATCAGTTCGATTCCATAAGGGCTGGAAGTGGAAGGGTTTATGATGCTTTGCGTGTAACCCTCGGAAAAGGAGAAGGGCCAGACAGGAAATGGTTAGATGAGATTTCACAAGCTGGGCAGGAAGTAACGGTTAATCCAACAGAATTATCCGATGATGAATTAACAAAGGCATTGAATTTGTAATGGCTAACCGAGCTGAAATGCTGATAGAAGCCAACAGAAGAGGGCTTCTAACCGGACAGAAAAAAACCCAGTTTGATGAGGCAGTAAAAAGAGGTCTTATCACTTTACCCGCCGAACAGGCCACCGATGAACAGTTATCACAAGTCGGTGTTGCTCAGCCTTTATCCCCTTTCCAGCAAGCACAACTGCAATCCACTGTTGTTTATCCGGCAGAAGAAACCAGCCTTGGTGCTTTTGTAGAAGGTGCCCAGAGATCCGCTGAACGATATGGAACGGGTATTTTACAGAGAGATATTGAAGTTGCTGATTTCTTTGGATTAGATAGAGGTCCTGTACAGGCCACGGCTGAATTTTTAGGTTATGACATTCCAGATAATTTAAGAGAACAACTATCCGTAAGTGAACAAATTCAGCAACAGAAAATAAAACAGACCGAAGAAGACAAGCCAGTAGCGACCACTTTAGGGAGTATAGGGGGAACCATTGCCACCGTTCCATCACCGGCAGGCAAATTGCAAGCCATAGGAACCGGTGCTTTTTATGGTCTGGGACAACCCGCAGAAACAGGAAAGGAAATAGCTTTAAATGTGGTACAGGAAGGCGCTTTAGGTGGTCTTGGTGCTTGGGCAGCTCCTTATCTTCAAAAAGGATTTAACAAGTCACAGGCGATGTTCTCAGGGCTTGTTAAAAAAGTCACCGGAGCCGACCCACGTCCGGGCATGTTCACGCCGGAAGGCAGTTTAAGTGAGAGCGGTCAATCCGCTTTACGAGAAATGGGTATTTCAGAGGAAGAATTCGCCCGGCTTTATCAAACGCTGGATCAGAACCTTGAACCTATCCCAGCCGCCCGACAACAGAGAGCCAGAGAGGCTGGCTTTGAACTGACACCAGGGCAAGCTGAAAGGGACTTTGCCAAACAGGAAGCAGAAGACACTCTTAGAGCCAATATAACGAGAGAAGGAACAAAAGCCAGACTTATAGAAGAGGAACAGCAAACAGCCATCAGAGAAGCTCAAGATAAGTTTACTGGTCAATTTGAAGGGCAGGCAGACAGACAGCTGGCTGGTGGTGATATACAGAGTGCTGTACAAGATATAAGAACCACCGGAAAAGAAAATATAAATAGACTTTATGAAGAAGCTAAAAATACAGAGGGGCTGGAAGTCCCGCTCAACAATGAATCTCTTTTAGATGTTATTGATTATGAGATATTAGAAAGACCTGTAGACGGCGCTGTGATTACAACGGTAGAAAGTGCCCTGGCTAAGTTTGGACTTATTGGTGACGATCCTAAAAAAGTGGGTCGTTTCTATGAAGTCACTGAAGCGGATGGCTCAAAAGTAAAATTCAAAGGGCAGCAAACACCGCTCACACTGTCTAATTCAAATGATTTCAGGAAACTATTAAATACTGCCAGATCATCAGACCAGAGTGGAGCAGTGACACAAATTATCAAAGCCTTGGATAATCAGGTGGATGAAGTAGTTGGAAGATTGCCTGAAGGTGCACCAAGAACCGCTGCATTCAGAAAGGCCACCGCCGCCGCCAGAGAGCAGAAAGAAATATTTGAAGCCAAAGACATCATTCAGGGATTAACCAGCTACAAGAAAGGCACCCGAACCGATACTATCTCACCGGACAGAGTGGTGGATTCCATCATAAAAAATAAAGATTCACTGACCAATATACAGAAAGTAAAAAAAATATTGATGGATAACCCCACCAATAAATCCGTGGACGCCTGGAAGTCTATCCAAGCTCAGACAGCCGCCGATGTGTTTTCAAAATCCATCAATCCTAATGGTGAAATATCTGGCAATTTGCTAAACAGTGCCGTGAAGAAGTTTGGCAATGGCTCTATGGAGCAGGGAGAGAAACGCCTGAAAGAGATATTCGGTGATAAATACGGTGAATTCGACAACCTCAGAAAAGCCATAGGCGATGCCACCATACCCCTGAAAGGCACCCAAAACCCAAGCGGCACCGCGCATAAGATATTTAACATGCTTACCCGATTTGGAACGCTTGGCATTTATGGCGCTGATGCGGTTCTTCCTCTGGTTAACAAAGCTAAAGATTCTTTGAAGTCAGGAAGGGTGCTAAAAAACATAGAGAACTATACGCCGGATCAGGTGAAGCAAGCGGTCAAAGCGAATGATGAGCTGGTGGATTCATTTGTGAGACTGGGATTATCCGGGACACTCAGAGAAATAGAATAATATTTATGGGCTGGTTAAGGCACCAGCCACCATCAAAACCCCCATCCCTACCACATACCAGACAAGATAAGCCGGATTCAGAAAGTAAAGAAACCCCATTAATACTAAAACTCTCATAATACAAAACCCCCGTACAACATAACCCCATAATACCACAGCCACCCAAAAACAGAACCACCTAAAATAGCGCCACAAAAGAGCCACAACAGAACTACATTTAGACTGCTTAAATCAAATCAATAGGCAGTCTGATGGCCACTTCAGGAAGCACCCGCACCACGCTCATAAGCCCGTTCCAGTACTTCGCCGACCCCACCCGAGCCAGACCCATATTTAACGGGTTTATATTTATAGGCCGAGTGGATGGCGACCCCACCAACACAGCCGACCAGATACCCGTCCAGGTGATCTGTGAATGTGGCGGCAGTCCGGTCAATGTCACCCAGCCCATCCGAACCGGCCCCGGTGGATTGCCCATCTATAACGGCAGCCCTGCCCAGATCGTGGTGTGCCGGTCTAACTACAGCATCACCCTGCAGGACAATAACCGGGTTCAGGTTTATCACTCACCCAATGTGCAGAGTGGGTTTGTTAATCAGCCGATTACCCATACCACGCTGGCGGCGGCGATGGCGGATGATAACAGTAGTCGTCAGGTGATTAAGTTGCTGGAGAGAGGAGGCGCTGAGTACCGTCGTGCGGCAAATCAGGCTGAGTATGACGGGTTTCCTAACAGTTTAAGATTCACTGATGCCGGAAATTTGCTTTGGGTTTTGAATGATGTCCCTGCTATTACATCGACCATGATGGGGATGGACACCACAGGGATAATGGACACATCCTCACTACTTAGGGATGCATTGTCCGTAAACCACAAATTTAGATTCAATGCAGGAGCATACCTGTGGAACACTCAGGTCAATCTAACATCCGGTGAATACGAGATATACGGAGTCGACGCCGAGATACGTTGCAGTACTCCAGGTTTAGTTGCTCTAAACCCCTCTGAGTGCGATAGCCTGCACATTCACCATCTTACTGTAAACGGTCAAGGAAACTTAAGACGATTCATAGACGGCGCATCGACATTAGATGCGCACAATCTGGAGATACACGATCTATTCGGTAGAGCTGAAGATAATTCAGTACTTGCAATATCTGCCAATGTGGATTCATCAGTCGATAGTATTGATGTGTATGACTGTCACATATATAACATAAGTGCCCATACGGGAGGGGGTACAGGGCAAAGCTCAGGTGCATGTAGGGCGGTATTTGTAAGTATAAGGTCCGATCATGGAGCAACTGTATCTATACGTGAAAATAACTTTCATGATGTGTATGGCAGAGAAGGCGATATCGTACAAGTAATATCAACTATAAAATTAGTTAGCACATACACGTACATTCATCATAACAGGCTTGCGTTTGCTAACCGACGGAACATTAAATGTCAGTCTGATAATGTAGTAGTACACGATAATTTATTTTTAGTTATACGTGCGGATAGTCCGAACATAACCACCTCCGCAGGCGTTTGTACTTTCGGGACAGATGGAGGAGGGAATCAGACAGAAAGAGGTGTTTGCATCAATAACGAAGTCATAGACTTCGGAGGTATGCCAACTTCAACATTTGCGTACACAGGGGCCTCTGATGGTGTATGTTCTGGTAACAGAAAATACTTAATGCAGACATCAGGCAGGGTACGCAACCCCTTCATTCAATTAAGAGATACTACTAGTAGAATAGAGATATCAGATAACTATATAGAGACAGCAACACCCGCGTTCTTTTTTGGCGGCGTTAATAACTCTACACGTATAAGCATCACTGACAATAAAATTAAGGTGTTTGACACCACCCGATCCGTCATGGAAGGTATTTCTAATGGTACGTCTATGGTAATTGAGGGTAATGAGGTACTGTTCGATCAGAGCTCTATAGATTTCACGGGGTTTTTAGGATTTATATTTCTCGGTGCTGCAACTTTCTCTGGAAATGTTGTAGTAAAGAACAATATCGTAGATTCTTATATTGCAGCGGGTAATTCGCGCGGGACAATAGCTTATTTTAATAATGCTGATGTTACCGGACTTAGGTTAATTGATAATTTCAGGAACAGTACAGGCAACCCTATATCTCATCTTGGGGCTACTTTAACCGATGTAACTGCCTATTATAATAATTCCCATAATGTAAAAGATCAGGATGTTTCCTAATCCGACTGTTCAACCACCATACCATCCAGAGATTCAATCAGCCGGTGCTCTGCCTCCGAATGGGCACGCTGGCTGAACTCTATTTCAATCTCAATACTCTTCGCCTTGTCCATGGCCGGATTTACCCGGAACGTGCAGAACGTGCCATCATGGGCAAAACAATCTGTTTTTTCGGTTTCTTCCACACCCACCAGGCGGGCACCGCATTTAACCCGCGCCGATCGGATGCCGATGCTGTTCACCTGGGCCAGTGAATAAGTCGGCACAGAGATTACCCGACCGTCTTCAATTTCTACATCAAACATCTTTGGCCGGTACAAACCATCGTCACCCAGCACCATGTGATGTTCTAAATGCTCCCGCCTTGCTTGTGGCATTGCCTGCTGACCGTCACACAGCGCCTTCACAATACCGCGCACGAACGCCGACAGGCTGACCCCTTTCTTACCCAGCATCAGGCGGTCTCAGGAATAGCAGGTTTAGCAGGTTTAGCAGCAGGCGGTAAAGAAGGCACATCAGGGGCGGGCTTATCCATGGCATTGTTTCTGAAACGTTCCATGATCAAATTAAACCCCTCAGGCAGTGGGCACTGACCCACGTTTAATTCAATATGCTGTTTCGCCCGTGTATCCGTTTTGCGGGTATTTTCTTTTGAGTAACTGGCCTTTGCTTTCAGCGATACCGAGAACGGCCCCCAGCCCACTTGCCCTTCCAGTTCTCCACCGGCCTCAATGTTTTCTTTGAACTCAGCAGAAGAAGAGATTTCAACATCCAGAGAAATTTTACCGTCAATTATCTGCATGTTAGGCACAGGGATGACCGTAATCAGCGGCATCGTAATCGTTTCAATTTCTTCAGTGCCGTCTGATCGTTTGACCGAGTGCTGAAAATCCACGCTGGTAGCGTGCTTGACCCCGTCCTTTTCTGAGAATCCGACCGACATGATAAAGCGAGCCATCGCGTTGGACGCTTTTTCCTGAGCCTCGATCATTGCGCTCAGAGGGCTACCAATCACTTCAGAGTAGGGAATGGCAGTAAACACCTCCCCGATAAATTTGGGATCTATGTCAGACACAATAAACACCCTACGGTTTGTTGTT
>CBDCRZ010000161.1:0-4915 GCA_965221135.1 Sansalvadorimonas sp. | reverse complement strand
GGGGTTTAACATGTCAGAAATTTTGTAGCATTTTTAGGGTCCCATAGGGCGTTTCAAAGTTGCATAAAATTTTTTGACACATTTACCCCTCTATAGATTTTATTTATATTTTGCATCTACGTTTTCGACACTTTCAACCAGTCACTACACCGGGAGGCTTTGTAGCCCCAATTGAAATATAGGATAATTTTGCGGAATTGTCAAGTATCTACGTATCGTTTAGGGAAAGAGTTGCTTGAACACGCTGAATACAGCACTTCCTATAAACCTGTTTTGTAATAGATTCCCTATTCCCCCTTACTCTATTTCTTTTTATAGAGTTAGGGAAAGAATGCGGTCAGTGCGGTCGTGTGTTCATTGCTTGTAAACTAGATAGAGATATACCAGTATTTAGAGATGGATTCTTTTGGCGGCATCGTTGATAGCTTTTATAAAGCTTTACCTCCAGGTAATACAGGTGGCCAGCTTGTTAAGCCTCCTATGGATCCAGGGTCATTAGTCAGGCAAGGTATTGAGCCAGTTCGTGTTCGTGTGGAAAATGCCGCTCCTGGCACTGCTTCAACGAGAACAGTTCTCAATAAGCCAGGTTCAATTGTAAAATATACTCCTAAATTACCTAAAGGTTTTATTAAAGGTAAAATTGGGCCAACTACTTTAAAGGGTGGATTAGTAGAAACAGCAATTGGTCTCGCTGCTCAGCCTGCTATTGATTTTATGGGTAGAGAAGCTGTGCGTGGGGCACAAGTTGTTACAGGACAAGACACTACAGGATTTGATAATTTTAATGCTGGTCGCCCTGTTGTTAAAAATGTAGATGGAACTAGTTTTAATATTGCTACCCCAGAAGGAATGTCTGGCTATCAGAAAGTAATGCGAGCTGGCGGTAAGAAATCAGAGCCTAAATTTAAACCTAATGAAGAAGTAACGCCGATTACAGGCTTTGATACGCTTACACCTGAGCAAACTACCTCTGCTCTAAAAATAGCTGGTACTGATACTAGTTCCGGTGACCGTGAATCGTTGCGTGCTGCTGGCGGTGACCCTGCAATGGCTGCATGGGCTAAGGCAAATCCCGAGCTTGCTAAGCGAATGGTGGACAAAGTAGACGCTCGGCGCAACAGAGGTCTTGAAGGTAAGCAAACCGGCTACGAAGCAGTGCGAAATGAGCTGTATCCAGAGCGTGCTGTCCTAGCATCAGAGGGTAATCTAGGTGGATTTTCCGTTGATGACGCTGTAGACGGCGGAATGTCCTCTAAAGAAGCGGAAGCTATTGCATCTGGGGGGTTTGTAGAGACTGTATTCGATAAAGGCGTGCAAGGAGAGTCCAAAATTACTAATAATAGTGCAGAAAAGGCTACAGATTTGCTTAATAATTACACAAATAAAATAACTGAGACATTTGCAGAAGCATTGCCCCCAAGTGCTACTCAAAATCCGATTCCTATGGGAGGAGATGGTACAGCTATCGATTCTGAACTTGAATTAAGTAAGAAAGCGAGTGCATTAGTACCTGAAATGGGTAATGTCTACAAACGATATGGATAATCTCTAAAACTTCTACAATATATGTAGATATATCCTGTAGATCCGGCAAATGAGAGATTTAAGCAGTCAGGAGACCGAAACTCTGCTAGTTGGGGCACGAAAGCTTGCCGCGATGAAGGAATTAGGTCTTTCTGAAGATCAATTAGTAGGTTTATTGCAATCTGGTGCTGTTGGCATCGGTCGTGCTCAACAAAGAGGCTCTGCACAGCGCGGACAGGTGTTTCAGCCGGGTAAAACGCAGTTGAGATCCGCAGCTGAGCGTGGTGCTGCTCCTCGTGGTCAGAATCTGCCACAAACAGTGCGTGAAGGTGGTGTTGTTCGTGATACTCCCGTAATTTCACCTAGAAATGTCAATGCTGTTGCAAAACGCATTTCTCAAGTCGGTGCTGACCTAAGATCACAAGGATTAGCTGCAGATAACCCCAGATTCGATACTAGTGAGCTGACGGGTGCTGGATTCACGTCCTCAGACATGGTAGATGAGGATCAGACGCGCCGTGTTGGTGATAGAGGGTTCCTGGGACCTGAAGAAGCTGGAATCGCTGAGGAACGCAGGGGAAGGGCGGAAAAACGGCGGGCTACGCGCGAAGCGCGTTTCAGAGAGTCCCAACCACGCTTTGAAAACCTTAGGGGACTAGGATCTGAAGAGTTTGACCCTGGTGAAGCTAATATTAGTGGCCGTTCTCTTGAAGCTGCGTCTCAACGCATTGAACAGGCTATGATGACTGGTGAACTTACACCAGATGAGGGTCGTGAGCTTTCTGCACGTCTTTTGGTGTCTGCAGACCCTAGATTGCAGATGGGTGCTGATCGTCAGGCTGCACAGAATGAAGTTGCTGCAGATTCCGTACGATTTAACAGTCCTACTGCTCAACAGCGTCGTGTAGGTAACGATGTGATGGTTGCAGTGGAAATGGAAGGCATCCGACGCTCTCAACCAACTAATGTACGGTCAAGAGCGATCGGAGCCTTAAGTCAAGCTAATATTTCACGTGAAGAAGAGATTATCCGTGATGATCGCGGTTTCTCAGGCCTTGAAACCAGTGATGTTATCTCAGGGTCGAATACTCCTAATAGTTCCAATGCTTTGAATGCTCCTGAGGCTCAAAGCTCGATTGACTGGGTTGCTACTCAAGTTGCTGGTCCTGAAGGCAGTATGTACCAAGGTTCAGCTATTAAGGACCCAGATATTCAAGGTTCCTTGGGTAGGATCAATGAAGAGATTGCTGCACTCGGAACTCGCAAGATTCGCGGCACTTTACCGTTCCAAAACCTTCAAATTGATCCAGTACGCAGTGTTGCCGGTTTACAAGCTGCAGTAGACACTATTACTCGTGTTGGAGCCGAACAAGGCGTTACATTCCCACGAATGGTCCAAGATCAGGCTACTGGCAAGATGGTAGGCCGTAAAGTCGATAAACCGGGCACTCAGGAGATTATGGAGTTCCTGAAGATGAATATGGGTGACCAACAGCGTTTGGGCATTGCATTGAACACTTTAGATGAAACTAGCAACTTTGTAGGCCCTGATTTAAGTCCTATCAACGCTGAGAAGCAACGTAGGTTCAAAGCAGGTGAATCGATGGATCAAGACCTTAGCCGGGTTGTATTTGGCATGAGGGACTTGACAGGAAGCGGTATTCAGCCTGAAGCCGATGTAGCGATGGCTCCGGCTAAGCGTGCACAAGCATTCCGTGATGCAGGCATTAGTACAGACGCTTCTATGCCGTTTATCGGTCAAGTGCGTGGTGAAAGCGCTCCCGTCCGTAAACGCCCTGGTGGAGTGACCGGTGAACAGATTGCACCGTTCCTGACTGCTAAAGAACAGGAGATGTACGCTGACAAAGGTGGCATCCGTGAAGAGGTGTTGGCAAGGAACATTCAGTCTGCTGAAGGTGTAGATCGCAGGGCTGCTGAAGCTTCTATTGCAAGCCAAGCACGACAAGCTAAAATAGATGCAGACCGTGCTCCATTCATGTACGGAAGGAGGTTCCGCTGATGAATATCAAGTACGACAAGCAAGCCTTGCAGAGTGGGCAGCGTATGCGTCAGATGACTGAAGAGTCACCTGGCGGTATGGCTACTTACAACGGTGCTGATATGACTACCGGTACTGGTGGCGGTCTAGCTGCAAAGAATGAAGTACGTAAAGCTGGTCCTGGTGGTGTACATGCTATGCGTCTTAAGACTGACCCTGTAGCATTCCAAGAAACTCAAAATTGGATGGCACAGTTCGGTGAAACAGTAGAAGGTAACAACTTCAATGCTGTAAAAATTCAAAGGGCTCAAAACGAGGCCGATTCTAAAATTACCAACGAACAAGAACGGAGGAGAGCCTAATGTCCTATATACGTATGGCAGGTCAAGCCATGAAGGGTTTAAAAAACTTTTTAAATCCAGGGCAGATGGGCACAATAGATAAAGTTATGCGCTTCGGACCTGACATTGGTTTTGGTGCACTAGCTGCTGCTCAAACTCCCGGTGATTTAGGAGATAAAGCAATTGCATTTGGATCTGCAGCAGGCGGTGGTCTGCTTGGAGGTTTAGGTTCTGCAGGTGCTGTACGTCACTTCGGTAAGAACATGGACCCACAAGCACTACAAGCTGCTATGGGTGCCGCTGATATGTTCGGTAGTATTGGTGGTGATATGATTGCAATGCCTATTGGTGATACAGTTGCACGTGGTAAAGACTTAGTGATGGGTGGTAAAGGTGAAACCTCTTGGGAACGTATGGGTTCAGAACAGCAAGAGCAGATGCGTAAAGAAATGGAAGCTAGTATCCTTGCTCAGTACGGTATGGTTCCTGGTGGACGCTACGATGATTACCTCAGAAATCTGGGTATGAGCTGATGTTAGGTAAACTACGGCAAGCCATTAGCGACTTGAACCAAGGGTTTAGAGCTGACTATGGTATTGGTGGAGAAGACCAGCGTATTGCGATGCACCGTCGTCGTGAACTAGAAGGTCTGCAGGCTGAAGCACCTAAGCTAGAACAAATGGCAGGTGCGTATCAACTAGGGTATTCGTGCAAATGAATTAGTTGGTAGAGCCAGCTCCTGAAGGGTTACAGGCTCGTAAAGAATTAGACATGGGTCTTGGAAGGTTCACCCATGCGTAAGGTAGGGCAAGTAGGTGGAACTATTGCAGGTGACTTAACCCAGGACGGGTTTCGTAGATTCTATTGGCTATTAAATGCTGCACAGGCTGCAGGTGAAGTTGTCAATGAAGCTGTACTATCTAAGATGCAGCCCAGTTTGTATGGCAAACGTACACTGCGTTCTATTACTGATGAAGCAGGAACACGACGTTTAAACAAGCGTGGTGAAGAACTAGGCAATACACTCCTTGCTCCTGCTAAAGGTGGAGAT
>CBDCRZ010000160.1:0-33725 GCA_965221135.1 Sansalvadorimonas sp. | reverse complement strand
CAGTAGCTCTTGAATTTTGTGCCGGTGTGAGTGTGAATTCTGCGCGGAGTAGCCTGTTCACGTAGAAGCTGATTACTCGCTCATTTCTAACAATCATCACCCCCATGCGTGGGTTTGTTTCAGTTATGTTGAAACCATTGAAGTTTGCTAAATCGCCCGGAATAGCATTTGTAACAGCTCCATTGAAAAAAGCTGATGGAGTTATTTCACCACCACTACCACCACTTCCGATATAAGGAGTTAGTGCAAATAAATATGTGTCCGCTGGGTTTGTAACTCTGAATATGCCAACACCAAAACCTCCGCCGCTTGCGTTTTGGTTAATGTTGTTAGGGCTGGTTGTTGCTCCAAAGTATGTTATCAACTGCCAGTTACCCGCTTCCTGTTCGGTGTCATAACAAAACGCTGTACGTTTCCAGTCAATGAGCGGGTTAGACCATTCAAGCCGTGCTTGATAGGCCAATCCTGAATTACCACCAGTAGCTGAGCTAACTATGAATCTATCGCTAATCGCATCATACGGGTTTGTATTAATTGTTCCTGCCGTAACTGTCGGTATTGGTCCTACTTGCACGGAGGTTGCTGGATTGGACGACCCATCCCACATTGACAATATCTGTGATACCGCCTCGGTTGCACGAGTTACCTGTGCTACTTGCGGAGCTAGTGTGGTGGAAGTGCCTGTCTCAAACTGTGTATCCGTTGCTAGTGCAGTGGTAGCTCCCCCACCTACTTGAAGCCAGTTGGTGTTAGTCAGGTTGGGTTCAACGTTACTGCCTATATTTACACGTGCAAACCAAAGAGTATTGCTATGTGTAACGTAACTGCCTACTGAGTAACCTCCGGTATTGACCCACGCTCCCCTGAAAAATAGCCTTACAGAATGCCCGGTGTCAGACCAATGTGGGTTAGCTGTACCTCCAAACTTCTCCAGCACCGCTCCTGAATCAAAGTTGTATGTGTTTGACCCAAAAGTTACATTTACAATTGCACTATCACATATAAACACGTCGCCATCTGCAAAGTTAGCAGGGTCAGGTAAATCATCTGCTATTTCAGTTCGGGTTGCGCCGCTGGCTATCGTAGCGAGTTTTGTAGTGTTCGCGGTGACTGCTGTGGTGTTGTCCCTATTTATTGAATTAATTAGTACCCGCTCATCTGTTATATCAGCGTTCGTGATAGTTGCGCGGCTGTTTGACACCGTTATACGGGCAAGAGGTACAAGTTCCAGTGCAGCATCATAGTCTGTAGGAATAGCAGTTCCAGTTGTAGCCGTACCATCCAGACACACAACCGCCCCGGTACCTGCCATTATATATAACCTGTCAACCCGGTTAGGCAGGCTTTGTGACGGTGTGTTGAATGGAGGGGTATCCTGAGCCGGGTACTCTCGTACCGCTCCATTGTACCAATAACTGCCTGCTGAGATACGTACTGTCCTATTCGGTGTCGCTTGTTCTTTTACCTCGAATGCGTCTACTTTAAGGACTTGCGCCGGGGTTAATCCGCCTGAACTAGCTGCCGATAAATCCTCCCACGCTGTGGTATAACTACCACGTCCGCCTCTTACATAAATTGAGTCTACATCATACAACACCTGCACAAGGTCATTACCCTGCCGATTAACTGTAACAAATACAGGAGAACCTACCCCTGCAGGGCCATTCGTTGGGCTAGAGACGCTGTAGTTATACTGCCCGGTGGTTGTGGGTATCAGGGCATTTAAATCGCTTGTAGACGCGGAATCATAAGTGTTAGAGGAGCCGCCGCCTGCTGGCAGTGCTATCGTAACGGTAGCGGCATTCCGACGTGTCAGCGTTAGTGTGCTGCCACTTATAGAAGCTGCTGTAAAGTCTATCTGGTTATCAGCCGTATTGGCAGCGATAGCCGTAGTATTGGCTGCGATTGCTGCCGCCTGTGTCGTTGTTGCACCTACGGTGGCTCCAGTAGCTATGCCATCCAGCTTAGTCTCATCAGTAGCCGTGAATGGGTTAGCAACCCCTAGTGGGTCATTTGAAGTACCTGTGCCTGATATTGTCGTGTTTGTAGTGACCGTTCCGCCGGAGGGTAAAGACAAAGTTACCGTAGTGGCATTTCTGCGTGTCAGTATCAGACTATTACCGCTGAGTGTTGCGTCGGTAAAGTCATCGGAACTTTGTACTGAGCCTGCTGTGCTCAATAGTATCCATCCCACAGCGACTGAGCCGGGGGTTTCAGTGCCGGGGCGGTCAGTTACAGCTAACCAGAACTGGCGGTTAGAACCTGTGCCCGTCTCGACAATTATACCTTTGATGTAGTCAATCCTATCCGCGCCCGCTGCTTGGTTAGTCGCATGGTTGATGATTCGAGGCGCCCAGTGCGTACCCTCTAGTCCGTCGTAAATGACCACGCTGCCGTCGGGGGTCCCACCAGGCGTCGGTATGCCTATCTTGTTTGTGTTTGTGGCTATCTCTGCGGCTTGGGCAGTTGTGAATGGGGTAGTTACCCGCAGGGGTGAGTTTGCAGCACCTGTGCCGCTCAATGTGTCATCCGAAGCTACGGAGCTACTGATAGCGTTACCTACCCACGGTGTAGTATAGGAGTTCCTTCCGCCACGGGAGTAGAACATCCCGGAATCCATGATGGTTTGCACAAGGTCTGAGCCGGACTTGTACACAGTCACAAACGTCAGACCTGTTACGCCAGTTGGGGCGTTTGTTGGGTTCATTATGGCGTAGAAATAAACACCATCAAGGGGAGGTATTAATGTACTCAAGTCCTCCGATGCCGCTGCTGTAAAATCCCCACCAGAGCGGTAATCAATCCGCAGCCAGCTTCCAGCGACACTGCCCGGCAGCTCTGTGCCTGCTCTGTCACTTTTAGCTATCCATGCGCTAGGGCTACCCGTAGTGGGTATAGACTCAACAACCGTACCCTTGGAATAATTGACAAAATTAGCCGAATTATCGGGGGAATTGTTCTGTTCATGGTTTATTATACGTTGTGCCCATTGCGTGGTGTTATTGGCAAATATGAGGCCGCTACCGCTATTTACGCCTGTGGTTGATGGTACACCTCCACCGCTGCCTGAGCTAGATGGTGCTGCTTGTGACCACCCGGTTTGGAACACGTTGTTTAAGCCCGAACGCATGAACCTGTAGGTAGTCGTCCCTTTACGATAGGTAAGGGTCTGTATTACCTCCGTGGTTCCTCTAATGGTCTGCACAAATGCTGATACTGGTGCGCCTCCAGTGAGTGCGGTCAACGGGTGCAATGTAGACGTAGGGTTAGGTACTTGGTAGTAAGCTATCTCGCCTGCTGTGGTTGGGATATATAAGTCAAGGTCTGTGCCCCAAGCTGCATCCCGCCCGCTGAACTCGTAGTGGGTCTGGCTTACTTGTAGTTCTACAGTAGTGCCATTTCTTCGGGTTACAGTGAATATGTTACCAATCAATGAGATATTCACTACATCTAACGGAGACCCTACGGTATTTAGCGAGACTAACAGGCCTGTGGCTACGTCAGCCAGTGCTGTATTGGAGGATATTGCCGCCTCTAACAGGTAGTAGTTCGCTGTCTGTCCTGTGCCTACCTTTACTATATCGCCACGATAGAATATTGGGTGTCCTGCGTTACCGTCCCAGTCCTGGACACGGTCGCGCCATGCGGGTGTTACTTCGCCATTAGAAAACACATCCACTATCTGATAACCGGCGGCTGACCCAGTTTGTGGGAACCCCTCTACGCCTAAATTAGTGCGTATAGCTTCGCGGGTCGTAGGTGCGTCAACACCATTACCTAGCAAGTCCCATATGACCGCAGTAGCAGGGTTGAAAAAGTCCGCTTTTACGGGCTTATCCACGTTTAAATTCTCAAAAGGACTGTTAGTTGGTTTTGCCATCTTAACTCCTACATGTTGGTGCTGCTATTGTAGACCATTTTTCTTTATTTGGATAGTTACAAGGTACAACATATCCGGGAATTGCTTGACAAGCGTTTGCTGAGTGTATATCACCAAGGACTAATACCTCTCGGCACTGCCCGTGCGTTCTGCCTCTGAATTTATCCGCTAACAGAGGGTCGATTGGGACATCTACGTATGGGTAGTTCTCTGGTCTAGCCATTAGCCTTGCCTCACAGGGGCTGACATCGCGCCATATTCCGTAGACATAGATAAAGGAGAGTCCCCATATTTGTTCCCTTCATCACGGTTTATCATGTTGTTGATAGCCTCTTTGTAATAGGTCATCCAAGTATCTATACGCTTGTTGTCTTTTACATAAGGTTTTGCTTCCAGTAACGAGGCATACAGTAACGCATCATACGCCTTTTCAAGGAATATGTTCGTCGCGTTTGTATCTGATAAACACTCCGGGGCGAAGGTGTAAACCATCTGTAGTGTAGCGTTTAGCGGAGGTGCAGGGAGTACCCGCAGTCTGTTACCGACTATAGTAAAATTGGTAGATAGCCCTCTATTATGGTTCTCAAGGTTTAAAAAGAGCGAGTGGTCAGGTGTTACATAGCTTAGCCTACGGACAGGGTTAGTGTTGAGTTTTAGTGTCCGTATGCCGTTAAAATCGTCCGGTAGAGGGAAGTCTATAGCATCCCTCTCGACGGTTATCGTAGCTATCTTACCTAGCCATATAGGGTCAAACGACGCCTCACCGCATAGCCGCTTCTCTCCAAGGCGTATAAAGTCCTTTATGGCATCGCCTAGGTGTTGCTTATCAAGCCACCGCCCTATGGTCGCCTGTAATTCGCCGTAGTTTGAAAAAGCCATACCTTCGCCTTAAGACGTTCTTGGAAAATTCTTACGAACAAACACCTGCCCTTTGCCGAATGGCACTGCAAATGCGCCCGGTAGAGATTTACCTCCAGGTACAGTCGAGGTTGCCCTACGTGGCGGGTTCAGTAGTACTATCGGTTTCATCTTCATATATACTTACTCCTGTTATCTGCCACCAGTAACTCGGGGTGTAGTTTTAGCTTCTTCATCAGGCACTTAAAAAAATCAGGATGGGATTCTCCATGTTTTATCACAGGGTCTTCCTTCATCCACTTCTCCATAATTATCTGTGGTATCTCCGCAAGGTGTCGGCCGAAGGTTAAATCCCCTGTATAACTTGAGTTTCTTAGGCTCTTGTTATGCTCAAGGATTGTACCCTCTGTAGCCTGCTCCGTCTTTATTACCGGGGTTTCGGGGTTAGCGTTATCCCGGAGGTATGTCCACTTTACAGGGTCTGCGTAAGCTCTCACTTTTCAGCTAACCCTTCTTTAATCAGTTGGTCTGCTTCTGCCTTCGGTAGTAACTGAGGGCTAGGAACCTGCTCAACCGTGCCTATGGATGTCTTTACACCTAAGGAGGTAACTATTACCTGAACATAAGCTCCACCTTCGGTCTTTGATGGGGCATCCGGAGATGGGTCAATTGCTTCGTTGGACTTCGTCATTTTTGTATCCTCTTTAAAAATGGGGGCACTTATGTACCCCCGGTTATGGTTTATCGGTTAAGCTACCATTGCTAAGGTATCATTCACGTCTGCAATAACCCCAGATGTTCCCTCGTTCTTGGCGCATACTGTCCAGTCAACGAGTACCTGACGATTGTCGGCATCACCATTTTTTGCGAGTTCTTGCGTGGAGAATGGGCGGAGGTAGTTAATACCCCAGTAAGCCATATCCAACAAGAATACATCAGTGATGTTTGCAGCGCCGTGACCACCCTGGGTTGCATAATCCATAAGGAAACGGTTTGGCTTCAACATCAACATACCGTAGTCTGATATGTACACAGAGACAGAGCCTACTGCGGTTGCACCCGCGTAGCCACCATCACTTTTCATGGACTTGGTAGTTTCTGTCTGAATCTCACCAACCCTAGCAGAGGACGTGAACAAGTAGGCAGAAATACGCTGCTTCATGTTCGGAGTCATCATCAAGACATTAGCATCACCACCCGCGACATAGGCATCAGCAATAACTGACCTTAAAGCAGCCTCTGAGAGTGCTCTAGCTGTACCTACGGTCGGTGCGGTAACAGCGTTATTGGAAAAACCACCGTCTGCACCACCTGTACCTCGGTTAGTGTTGGTCTCCATCCACGCTCCTACTCCGCCGGTTAAACCAGAGTTGGTGCTACCGTTATCAGCACGAGAGGCCTGATTGCTGGTGGCAATAAGTTCCATGTCCCTACGAATCTCTTTGGTACGCTTAACCAACTGCCAGCTAAGTTCATCGCTACGGCCTATAGTATCCACCTGACGGGCACGTCCGGAGACACGCACAACTTTATCAGTTATCTGACAGTGGTTGCCGACACGGGACGTGAGGACAGTATCGTTGCCGACAGCATCAGCACCATCCAGAACGTTGTTGCCGAAGTCAGGGTCAGCGAGCTTGTCCAGCATCCACTCGGTGTACTGGTTTTTTGCCTTGCCCTTCGATGCCATGTTAGTAAAAGGCGTATCCATAGGAGATATATCAAATACCTTCTGCATAACGTCCTCGTTGATAGAATCTGCGCCCTGTAGATTAGCGGCGTCTAAATTTTGAGTTGCCATTATTGGCCTCCTTAGTTATTTTGTAGTAAGTTGGTGACATAGGCTACTTGGTCCTCAGTACGTCCAGACTTCATTGCCCTAGCCGCCAGCTTCTTTGCTTTCATTGTTTTACCGGCGTTTTGTGCGCCTTTGCGTGACTTGTTGGCACTTATCAGCACCTTCTTATCACGCTTTGCTTGCAAGTTCTTCTTGACAGACTTCGCCTGGTTGCTACCTTTTTGATAAAGCCTTGCCTTATTTATTAGTGCCCATATGCGATGGTCATACATTTGGGATATCTCCTCGTCAGAGAACCCAGCTTGCCGGGCAAACTCGCCCAGTTCTTTCGTCTCTTGCTGAGCAGTTTCCTTATTCTGCCACTGAGGGAACTGTTCCATCAGGAGGTCGCGCTGCTCTTTTTTATACTCTTCGAGACGCTCTCCGTACTGTTTTTCAGCTTCCTGTTTAACTTGCTGCATACTATGCTTTATTTGTCCTTCTTTAGCTTGAATCGCCTTTTCACGATTCTGTACCTCAAGCACTGTAGCAGAATAATTAGCCGGGTCTTGGGTCCTTAGGGTATCCCAATCAATGCCTGCTGCCTGCTTATGAAGCTCTTCCATCTCAAGCGACGTCATTGCTGCCGCGTGTTGTAAGGCTTCATCTAGTGCTTGTGTCTTCTCCTGTATCTCCTTTACATGAGTTTTACGCTCTTCGCTCATCTGCGTAGATTTGTTTTCAATGTGCTTACGAAGTTGGTAGTTTTCACGCATCCGTTCGAGAGGGACCATTGTAACTTCGCCATCGACCTTAGTCTTTATTGAGAGTTTACCATCCTTTGCCTGAATGTCGCCCTCTTTAAGGCCTAGTGCCTCGGCCATAGCTACGGTGTCTACCTCTACCTCTACCTCCTCCTCTTCGTCTGCATCGTCCTCTACTTCATCTTCATCGGTTTCGTCACCGTCGTCAATATCCTCATCGTCGGTGTCTTCGTCTGTTTCATCCACCACATCTTCGACCGGGTCATCAGTAGCTTTTGGCTTAGCGTCGGTCGGCTCTTTTGGTACGTCTCCAAAAACACCGGCTTCTGTCAGTAGAGCTTTTACTGCTTCTACTTCATCAATATTTTCAGTTATCTCAGTCTGCGGAGCAGTCTCTGTAGTCATTTTCTAATCCTCGGTCTTATGTTGATAGTGTGTACTAACCAGCTTATACCACTACTTTGGCATTTCGTCAAGCTGTTTTTGAGATATTTTACCATTTTGTACAAGGCTCTCAAACCGACCCTTCAACTGGATAATTATTCCCTGCTGCAGCCTTATGGCCTGCAATGTATCCACATCATCAGGCTTAGTCTTACAAAATAGATTATAGTTCGCCTCCTCCAGTATGCTCCACGCTTCTTGGAACACGGGGTTATCCAGCACCTGCTTCGCCAAGTCTGCCTTATGTACATCCGCTTGCATGCGTGTCGAGTAGTCCGGGTTTATATATTCGCTCATCTTGTTTATTGCGCCTTTTAGCTTATCGTGTATCACTGGTTTTAGCTTATCCTGGTAGTATTCCGTTATTGTTCAAGTCAACCCCGGTCTCTGCCTCAAGTTCGGACCACTTCTGAGCTGACTCATCCTTATCCTTAGTCCACTTCCTAGCACGTTCATCAGCCTCATGCTCGGCCTTCTGCTCTAGCTTCATGGCATCAAGGGTGTTCTTAGTGTCCATGCCCATCTGCTCTAGCATCATGTCACGCTCCTTGAGCTGTAGCTCATACTGTGCTATCGCTGACTCGTGCTGCATATCACTTTGTTTTTGCTGGAGTTTTGCACCTTCTATCTGACCAGTCAGCTTGAGTATCTGCTGATTAATCCCACTATCTGCCAGCTGTTGCTGTTGTTGCATCGCCTGCTGTTGCTGTTGCATGGCGGAGGCTTGCTGTGCCTCTGGAGATGCCGGGTCAACAAAATAAGATTCGCAGTTCTTGACCCCTGAGTTAGAGGCTGCATCAATCAAGGCGTTGTATATACCCTCCTTGTTGACCAGAATATCTTCAAAGCCTCCAGCTACTAGACTTTTCTGTAGCTCTATTATCTGGTGCATGGTTGTTGCACTACGCATCTTGTCGCCTGTGCCCAGTCCTACACGGATAGAGGCTGTGTCTCTTCGGGTAAAGTTCCACGGCTCAAACTCCACGAACGTTCCGCCAATGTCAAGGGCGCGTGCCTTATTCTGATGTTTCCGCTCCAGTGTGTGGAGCTTACAGAATATTGGCACTATGCCCATCTCTGCAAAATTCCTGATTATCGTACCTATCATCTTCTCCTTAACCGTCATCAGTCGCTCCACTCCATGAGCCGTATGGTTGTTGACCACAGTACCTTCTGCCATCATTTCAGGCCCAACGCCTGTACGCTCCATGCGCTGCCTACCTAGACGCTCTAGCATGGCGTGTGACTCGTTTGCGATAGGTACATGAGGCAGGGGTGCTAAGGAGTTCAAATCATCCACTCGAACGACACCTCCAGGTTGTGCATTGAGTAAGTCGTCCATATTCACCTTGTCCGCTACAGCCTGCACCCTGTTGTTGTTAGCTCGGTACATGTTGTCCAACTGCTGCCGCCATACGGAGGTGCTAATGTCCTGTATCTGCTTCACACGGTCAAATACCGATACCCCCACCCAACGGTGAGGGACAGGGAACGGGGATATACACACGAATGGATTCTCATCCGCATACTCGTTGGATAAAATCTCTCCACCAGCTTGGATAATGTGCCGTAGTTCTGCGACACCATCATCGTCATAATCGACCCGGAGGTAGATATCTCGTACATCAACATTCACCATAGTATCGTCAACGAGACTGCCTTGGTCATAAGTCGTCTGTTCATACTTCCGGGCATACCGCTCTTCGTCGGCGTTGCCAGAGCCAGAGGCAAGGTCCATCACCACCTTCTTGTCAAAGCCCATCTCTATCAGGTCTGAGCGACTTAGGAGCATCCTGTGGGCAGTATACCGAGCGTTGTCGACGTTTAGGCTGGTATGGTCTTGATTTATCTCGAACTCTTCAGGAGCGACTGCTACAACGGTTGACTTCTCCTCCTCAATGTTCACACGCATCTTCACATCGTACAAGGTTACCTGTATCTGCTGCATGAGTGGAGTGGCATACTCGTCGATTGTCTGCTGAATGATACCTATCTCCTCAGGTGTCAGGCCTTGGGATACTGCGCCAATCTTCTCCTGCACGTGCTCCTGAGCTTCCATTATGATTTTAGCTTGCTGCTCCTGAACTTCGGGAGTCGTTGAATAATATTCTTGCAGTTCTGGAGGGAAGCCAACAAGGTCATAGGACTTTTCCTCTATTTTCTCGTCCATTATCGTGTGCTCGGAATACTCCTTCATCGTCTCGCCCAGCTGCTCGATGGTCAAGTCCGAATACTCTACGCTCTCTATCCTGTTGAACGTCTCCCTTGACACTTTGCAGATGCCTACTTTCAGTAGCAGAGCGTCCTTGAAGAGGTCATATAGGGTTCTGTATCCATCGGAATCTGTATGGAACACGTGGTTAATATATCGTGTCTCTTGCTTCGCCTTATCCCGGTCCTCTTCGCTCATCGCAACAAACTCTACTGCGTTCTCGTTCGATAGGAACGCTTCCAGCAGGTCAGGCATCATCCACTCGATAACGTCCATCACATCGGAGGATTGTACAGCGGACTTGAGCGGAGTTTCATCACCTCTAGGGCGATTGTAGAAATATTTTTGTGCTTCTATATGGTTATCGGACAGTTCAGAATCATTACCGTTGTAAGCGGTTCCCGATTCAGAGGCTATTATCGCGTTGAGTTCGTGGTTATCCATATGATTTATATAGCTTTTCCAGTTAATCCAGGTTTATTTATAGTTCGGCTTGGTGCGGTTGTACTATAGTTTTATAATAAATGCAAGCATTAAATTATACCTTTTGCTATTTGTGAATAGTCCAAGGGCTTGGATTCTGCTGCCCGGTTCCTACCCACCACCATATGACCCTCGCCTGCGCCACACAGTAGGTACTGGACAGCTTCTGCAACGTGGCTGTACATGTTCTTATCTGGCTTGTCCACAAACCGCTCATCGCCTGATACCTGCAACCTCTTATACTTATACCCTCCAGCCATCGCCTTAGCGAGTAGCGGACAGCCCGGAGTGAGCAGGAACCCAGGTCTGCCGCCGTGGGTCAGGCGCGTTAGGCACGAGGCAACTGCCTCACGTCTGATGGTGTAGTCATTGGTCGGTGCTGGATGGGCGTTTATGCCCTGAGCCTGGAGGATGTTGAATGGCGTATTCTCGTCGGTCTGCGCTCGCTGCTCCCCGGCAGGGTCACCCCATATCTCTAGCCTATTGTTTGGTATCCGCTGCCTGATGTACTGCCCTAGTATCTCGCCGAAGCGCAAGGCTCCCATGCTCTCGGATACTATCTCATGGAAAAACACCCACTGCCCATCGGTGTCTTGATATGCAAACACAGCCGCAGGGGTTAGCCCAAAGTCAATGCCCACGTACACAGGATAATCCACAGGGATAGGGTTAAGGGCTGGTGTCTCGGACTTGTGTATCGTGGCGTTGTATTCAGGGTATATCGGTTTGCCATCAATCACGAACCCATACTCACCATGCACGAACACATCAACCCACTCCTTGGTCTTGCCTTGACTGATGTTGTGGTAATAGTTAGGTGGCAGGTTAGCTACGTTCTCCGCGTTTTCACTAAGGCCGGAGGGCTGTCGGAAGAGTGTATAACCCTCCGGTGGATTCTCGTCGAACATCTTGGCGAACCAGTGGTCTTCGTCCGGGGGGTTTGTGTCCAGAACCACGCCGTGCCACGACGGCGACCCGTTCCGCTTTGATGGGTATCTGCCGACACGACCTGTGAGGGTGTCAAACACGCTCTTGGGCATTTCTTTAACTTCATTTATCCATCCTCCGGTAACTTCGAGAGATAATAGCTTCTTGACGTCTTTTGGTAGGTCCAGTGCCCTGAATAACACCTCCATGTGGACGTGCGTCCCATCATCAAGGTCATACTCGTAGGTCAGGGTCATGGATGACTTTTCCAAATCCCCCGGCGCATGCTCGAACCAATCAACCCAAGTCTTTAAGGTTGTATCTACCAGCTCGCGGTATGTGTTGCGAATGATTACCCAGCGTGTGTACCTGATACCGTTCTCATTAGGTTCCTGCGTGTGGGCTTTCATCCACAGTGCCCAGCAACAAGCTACTGACTTCCCGCTGCCTACTGGACCCATCAATGCCCGGACGTAGCTATCGTCTTTGAGGAACTGCTTCGCTACTTTGTCGGGCTTGTAGTCTGTGGTCTTATTCATCTTCGTCTAGTAAGGGTATGATTGGAGGTTTTACCATCTTGGCATCGTAGTCTTTGCCTATGTTGAAGATTACCGGGAGCTGGGAGTTTGTGCTGTTTGCAGGTTCATTCTGCTTCCAGCCATCCATAAAGCGGTCAAGGTATGCGTTGCAGGCTTCTGTCGCCTCTTTGCCGCTCATAGCATCCATTAGCTTACCTACTACGAAGGCCTTACCTGATACAAGCCCGCGTTTGTACGCTATCTCGAACCATTCCGCTTCAAGGGGTGTGAAGTCTTCATAGCCTGATAGTCCAAAGAAGATGGCAGCATCGTCTCGGGTGAGTCCTTTTTTGCCAAAGTTCTCGATAGTATGTAAATCGTTCGGGGACAATCGACCTACATCAGAGAACCCTAGCGCGGTGTCAAAGCTCGTTGGGATTAAGGTTTTCGCAGCTACGGCTTTTGGCGAGGTCTTGCAGGGCTTTTTTGTAGCTGGATTTCTGGTCGTTTTTTCCATAGTAGGGAGATTGTAGCAGGGTCAGTATTTTTATGCAAGAAAAAAAAGTGTGTAAAACCGAAAGACCGTTGTTTTTATTAGAGTTTTCCGCTTTTTGTGGGGTTTTTCTGATGGTTTGGAGGACACCCGCTAAATGGTCTGAGACGTAGTGCTGGCGCGGTTTTCGCTTGTTTTTTGGTTCGAGGTGCAAAAAAGGATTTACACACTTTACACACTTTTACACACTTTTTACACGCTTTTTGTTCGCTGTTTTTCTCTATAAGAGAGCGTGTTTTTTAATATATTATATATATTATATACAAACTGTGTAAGGATTTAGCACCCTAGCAAAAGCGGTGTTGTTTTTTTACAACAATTAACGCACGCACGCACACCCACGCACCCCCACGCCCGCACCCCCAAAAATCCTTACACACTTTCACTTTTTGAACTTTTGCCCTTAACAATCAAGGGCTTATGCCGAAAAAACGTGAAAAATGGTGTGAAAAACTGTGTAAACTGTGTAAACGACATTTTTGCCTTTTCCTTTTACTAAGGATATCAATGACCTACAGCAATAAAACTGTGTAAACGGGTTTTGGGTTTTCATAATCCTGCAGTGAGAGCATCATTTTTTTGTCCATTTTCCAAGATATTTGGTCCAATTTCACCAAAAAGTTGTTGTTTTTTTACAACACTTGGTTTTTTTACCACACTATGCTGCACTGCACCAATCCCAATTATGTTGCACTGCACAACCATGTAGATGAGAACTATTATTATTTACCATCATGGAATAGAAACAAAAAACACGTGGAGTTTCTGACAAAAGTAGGTAGGTTTTCTGACAAAAAACACGTGGAGTTTCTGACACAAAATAGGAATCTCGGACAAAAAAAAGGAGAAGTTGGATTTCAGGTCCAACCCCTCCTAGGGGGTACAAAAGGAAATATAGACAGGACGTATTATACACAAAAGCGGGGAAGTGTCAAGAGGTATTAAGGCACCGGTGGTGGTTAGACTAGTTTAGCCGTCAATGACCAGAAGGTACAAAGGAGAACACCACCACCGGTAAGTGGAGTATACATAAAATCTGGAGGGGAGTCAAGAGAAAAGTGTTGGTGGTGGCATCAGCAGTATGTTCAATAGATAAGGATATAGATGAAAATACTCCACCACCAACAACACGAAGTATACACAAAAGCGGGAGAGTGTCAAGGAGGATTAAGGCACCGGTGGTGGCTAGATTATTATTTCAATGACCCTAAGGAACAAAGGAAGAATACCACCACCGGTGAGTGGATTATACATACCAAATAATAAAAATCAACCCTGGTACACAAAAATCACCTCTGTAAGTTGTTGATAACACAGGGGAATAAAAGAAATATAAAATAAATGCTAAAGTCCGCTTGACTAATACACGCGGGTATCTATAATTCCTCCCCAGATTATTATTGTTTTTGACCAATCTTATTAAGGAACATAGTATGAATAAACTACAATATACATTTTTCTCTGGCGGACATGCACAAACCACCGGGGGGAAAGTAAGAACAGCCACTTTCCAAAAGCTATCCAGCGAATTTTCTAAAGTAGAGTCCGGCACAAAGGACGGCTCCTACATAGTACGCGGCGCCTTAACCATAGATAAAAGGAAAGACGAAAACATCCCCTCCAGCGAGCTGTTAATAATAGATGCTGACGTAGGCGATGAAAATGGTGCCACCGCCTCTGACCCAGAACTCCTACACAATTTCCTAAGACAGCGGGACATATCCCACTTCATATACACCTCACACAGCCACACAGTTACAAAAAACAGATACCGTGCGGTTATCCATTGTGATATGCAAAACAGAGCAGCGTTAGACCCAGCTTTAGACAGCATATTTGAAGACATAGAAGAGAATAACAAGCTCACCCCCCAAGCGGATAACATCCTGATAGTAGACGCGGATGAAAACTCCACATGGTCACAGCCTTGGTATCTGCCACGTCGTAAAGACGCTACCGACGGGCTATTCAGACACTTCAAGCACTTTGGAGAGATGTACGTACCTCATGCTGTAAAACCTAAGGTAAAGCCCGAGGCACAAGCAACTAAGGCTCCTCTAGTTGAAAAAACGTTCTCTATGGAGGAACATGAGGCTGCCATTATAGCCTTTAAGGAAGGCAGTGGAGTCCACGACCACATAATACGGTTAGCATTGCTGTTGGTTGGTATTCGTCGGCAGGCTAGCGCAGACGCAAAAGCGTATCTCCGCAAGGTTCTGAATAAGTGCTCTCCAGACGCAAAAGCAACCCCTCGCTGGGAGGAGAGATATAAACTAGACGTAGAGTCTGCTGTAGACAGCGCAGTAAAAAAATGCAGCGAACAGCGGGAAGCGTCATATCAGCGGACCTTAGAGGCTGAAAACGACGAATACGAACTCTCTCAGAGCTTAGGGTGCGGCTCCACACGCCGGGAACTAAAAGACCCTAGGAAGTATAGGGACATAACCTCCGACCTAGGTGCGATTGATTTTAGAGATATGGGCACTGATGAGGTGGCTATGGTCACTACTGTACCTAAGATGGACTTTGAGATAACGGGTGAAGAGGGTATACCAATGCCTCCCGGACCTCTTGGTGATTTTATACGGTGCTCATACCATCATGCAACGTTCAAGTACCCTAAGCTGGCACTAGCCACCACCTTGGGCTTTTTAGCTGGGGTGTGTGGCAGGGCTTATAATACAGAAGGCTCAAAGCTCACGGGCTTTAGACCGTCGGGGTTAAACATGTTCATCACATTGATGGGTGATACAGGCATAGGCAAGGACACAATGGCCAATTACTTTGGGTTCCTTACTCGTATATTCATGATGAATGCCTATATAGATGTAAACCTTTTCTACGGCCCTACTAACTTCACTGGTCCTAAAGCCATATCAAACGTGTTAGTGAATAAGAGGTCATGCCTATGTCTGATGAAAGAGGCTGGTATGGCATTCAAGTCTACAGCAGGGGACAAAGACGGTATGCACCGGCTCTTCATGGACCTGTATACCAGAAGCTGGTCAAAGGACATAGCTCCGGGGGAGGAGTACTCTACTGCTGAGTCCTCAATAGCTGCCCTTAATGCTCCCGCCTTGTCGCTCTTGCTAGACTCAACTGCAGAAGCCCTTAGGGGGTATATGAATTCCGATAACACCATGGAGAAAGGTTTTACGCCTAGGAACTCCATATTCGAGCTACCGGAAGATATGCCTGATGGAGGCTGTGCCTATAACCTAATGACTGATGAGCTGCACAGCAGGCTAACGGACATACTAACAAAAGCCACTGACAACATCACAAAGACAAGAGCACTGGAGACAGCCGATGATACAGGGGCAGACCCTGAGACATTATCAAAGCCAGAAGTTACCATGGTGAGATATGCCCCCGGTGTGCTTGTTAAGGTTGCAGCCCACAGGAGCAAGATGATATCAATAAGGAACTCATACAAGCACGATGACCCAGCACGCAGTGCCATGGCCTCAAGAATGAACCACAAGGCTATAAAGTTCGCAGGGGTCTGCGCTGCGTTTAATGCGGCTGAGCCTGTAGTTACTGATGAGATTTGGGCTTGGGCAGAGGCATTGATTGATTTTGAGTTTGCTGCTTTGGATGGGTACTTTAGGAGCGGTAACTCTATAAACAGTGTCGTGGAAAAGGCCGTAGTACCACAGGTTTATAAAATCCTATGTAATCAGTTCAAGGGTAATGACCGGATAAAGCAGACCGAGGAGATGTTCAAAGACAGGGTTATAAAAGTATCCGCTTTGCGGCAGGCTCTGAACAATAACCAAAAGCTGAAAAAGTGGGATGATGGGCCTGAAAGTTTTAACTGTAGAACAGGCTACCAGAAGGTTATTGACCACCTGACTAAAACAAAAATGATTGACCTTACTTCGGACAAGTGTTACAGGATTACACCAGCATTCGTAACTGTAATACAAAGGATTCAAGGCAGACTAAAATACAGGAAATAAACTATGGACTATAAAGACGAAAACAAGAACCTCATAGAGTATAGAGCCGAGGTGAAACACTCCCGCAGAGAGGTAGTTAATTTTGGTAAGAGGTTGAAGGTGTCCCTTGGACTGGAGCTATTCGATGCAAAAGACGTGGATGGCAACCCTATTTTTGTTTGGGACAACATGCACATAAAGCACGAAAACTACCACATCGCTGATTCAGGGCGTGTGAAGCACACAAAACTATTACAACTACTAGGGGTATCACCTTCCGCCAAGCCTAGGGACTTATTAGGCAAGCAGTGTATCGTGACCCTTAGGCCTTACCGAGGAGTACCCAAGATTAAGGCATACAAACATTTTAATAACACAATAGGAGAAGCAAAATGATGAATGAACTACAAAGAGAGGCTGAACAAGGGGATGCTCTGGCACAGTATAATCTTGGGATTTTACATTTCCAAGGCAACGGCGTTACAAAGGACGCAAAAGAGGCGTTCAAGTGGCTACATTTAGCGGCTAAACAAGGGCTTGCTGAGGCGCAGACTAATCTCGGAGTTTTGTATGACTACGGCCTAGGCGTTGCACAAGACAAAGAAGAGGCAATCAAGTTGTATCTTTTAGCGGCTGTGCAAGAGGATGTTGACGCACAGTTTTTTCTCGGGAATGCTTATGCCCTAGGCGAAGGCGTTACACAAGACAAAGAAAAGGCTTTCCAGTGGTGGCGTTTAGCGGCTGAACAAGGGCATGATAAGGCGCAGCAGGTTTTGGGAGTATTTGATTTCACCGCAGCAGTTAAACAACACTTAATAACTCAAAAACAGAACCATAGCACATGTTCATAAAAGGAACATAAGGAGAACAACCATGAGAAACCAACAAATGATAAACGCTTTCGCATCCGCAGTAGGAAAAGCAGAGGTAGGACACACACAGCCAAAAGTCTCTGCATCCACTCGCCGTGCCTTAAAGCAAGCAATTACTGAGGCAGTACGCAAACAAGCTAGAAGAAAAATTTTAATACCACAAACAGGAGAAGCATAATGGAAATCGAAAACTCATTAATAGAGTCCAAGGAGACTCGTAAAGTAATACATAAGTTACTATCCGGTAAGTACAAGAAGCACCCCTACAGCGCCATAAATAGTAGGTTCCTCGGCCTAAAGGCCAGTGACCTTCGGTCTGTACTAAGGGACCAAAAGAGGCTACGGGATAAGGGTGTTGATAAGGTACTGGAGCACATGTTGAATGAGAAGTACCTGCTTGAAGTGAGGACAGGTGACGCTCCCAGACACTTCGCCGTAAGCGAGTGGTACATGAAGTCTATTGAAGCCCTGATGGGCAAAATACCTGCGGGGCTTTTTTGTGACGCCCCCGAATACGTGTTCAGATTTACCACCGGCATGGGTAAGCCCCTACCGCCGCCTAAGGACAGGCAGTCCACAAACAGGAGAAGCATAATGGAAATCGAAAACTCATTCATAGAGTCCATGAAGACCCAAAAGATACTATACAAGCTACTAGCTGGTAGGTACAAGAAGTACCCTTACAGCCCCCTAAACAGTAGGTACCACACCCTAAAAGCCAGTTACCTTCGGTCTGTACTAAGGGACCAAAAAAGGATACGTGATATGGGTGTAGATAGGGTGCTGGAGCATATGGTTAAGGGGAAGTACCTGTATGAAGTAAACAAAAGAGGTATTGCTGGCCTGCACTACGTCATAAGTGAGTGGTACATGAAGGCTATAGAAGCCTCCTACGGCGAAGTACCGGAGGTATTATGTGCCATTCCCGGAACCGTGTTTGAGGTGAAGGGTATGGCAGCAGAAAATTCTTGACACTTAGTAAAAATAGTATACATTAACCATTAAGCAGTACTTAACAGTTCAATACATAACTAGGAGATACAAGATGAACTTGAGCATTGAAGAAGAGGTTTTTGAAGAGAAAGTGATAGAGGTGTGTTTAAGCGTAGATGAGTTACGGAACAGACTCGATGAGTTAATTGGGTATCGTATGAGGGTCGCTAAAGCAGGTGAAATGATAGAAGAGGTAGAAGCGGCAAGGGATGCAAACGTGGCCTTGGATAAATTAACGGGGACCCTTAAACCCTTACCGTTTACTCATATGGTAGGAGCTAAGAAATGAACGTAGAGGAAAAAACAAAAGGGGTCCGTTTTGCGGTATACGAAGTAAAGGACACCCTCGACGAGGTGATGGATGGTCTTAAAGAAGGCTTTAAAGGTAATATCAAAGTACTAGAGGGGCTAAAAAAGGTAGACGTAGCCGTGAAGGATTTACAACGTGTAGGCACAGACTTAATAACTAAAAGGAGAAGCGAAATGAACTTGGAAATGATAGTAAAATTTGCACAAGGGAAAGTAGAACAGGCCGGGAATGGCTGGGTAGAGAAGGACGAACATGGGGAATGGGTCGATTGTACTGAACAGGTAAACGCTCCCTCCCCAAGCGACGCAGCCCTCTCTCGCTACCTAAGAATGGTTGGCGGTGCCCGCTTGCTAGGAAGGAGGGTATAAACGTGTCACAAACTATAGCAGATGTAACAGACGCTGACTTTGAAGCGATGGTGCTAAACTCAGAGGTCCCTGTACTGGTTGATTTTTGGGCCGATTGGTGCTCACCGTGCAAGGCATTCACCCCTGTACTTGAAGGCTTAGTCGATGAGTACGAAGGTAAAGTGACCATAGTTAAAATGGACGTTGACAGTAACCCTGAAACCCCTCGTAAGTATGTGGTTAAGTCCGTACCGAAGCTGATGATTTTCAAAAGCGGGAAAGTGATGGGCACAGAAGGCGGTGCAATGTCCAAAGCCCGTGCAACAACTTTCATAGACGAATTGATATGATTTAGTTGCTAATAAATGATGCACTAAATTCATCTAAAATAAAGACTGATACGCCCTCTGCACTGGGCATGGCGTAGTCTAACAGGAGACACGAAATGGATAAAGAGGTGAAGCTACAAGACATGTATGATAGACACACAGCCGAAGAGCGGTGCGACGATTGCGAATGCGAATGCGAAGACGAGGCCGAAGATGCCGGGGAATGGCACTCCGAAGGCACAATGATGAATGGCACTCCGGAGCCATAATGACATGAGCGAGGACACACACGATATAGATAGGTACAAAGTGATCGGTGTAGAGAGGGAGTGCCTTATGGACGCCTATATGTTAGCTGAGCGGTGTAGGGACATATTCACGGATGATAAGCACCTACATACACTATATATGGCGTGTGAATATCTAGTGGACATAATAATGGAACTGGATGCTGAAGCCCAGAGGCTTAAGAAAACGCTAGGGGACTCCGTGCCGGACCTGATGACGAACGCGAAAGGGGGTAGGATTGTCCATTAAAAATTTGACAATTACTATTTTAGGTATATCATGTATTTTTTAACACAAAAATGGAGAACGAAATGAAATACGAAGGTGAAATAGACGCACTGGGTAGGACTGAACCGGCACCAGAAGTGAAGCACGAAAAAGACACAATAAAGCTAATGCGTGACCAGGATAAGAAACGAGCGTTGAAAAACGAAATAGAAGAGTACGCGAGGGTGGGTATACCAGGGGTAGAAGAGTACCCGATTGTGGGTATATCAGGGCTAGAAGACTTCGCGATTGTGGGTATATCAGGGCTAATCGCTATATCCGCATATTCAGGGGCGGTTATCTACACGGCATTCTTGGTGAAGTGGGTGTTCTCATGATGCCTGATACCCTGAACCTCACACTGAACGGTGGTAGTGAGCCTGCCATAAACGTCCTAATGGACGAGGTATCGGACAGCGTAGGTGAGTATACGGTAAGCGTTGACAGAGTACGCCGCAGACCCACCGCAGGCGGCCACCACCATGCCTTATGGTGTAGGATAATCAGAGGCAGAGCCACGGGGTATTACTTCTACGTGTCAATGCCTTTTGATGAAAGCCTGGACACAAAGCGTACTATCTACGCCCTAGGGGGAGCTTGTGGGACTGTTGGAGCTAAAACACCACAGGACTTCTTAAACAAGACCTTCACCCTGTGTATAGAGCGGGCAATGGACGGGTTCGTTATCACTTGTGTGAAGAAGTTTGATAACCAGACAACCCCAGACTGGAACAATGACATTATTAACAACAAGCTGGGAGTTACTAAACACCAGCCCAAGAACGGAGTATATATGTTAGGAGGAATACCACATGTTTAAAATAGTAAGTATATTAGCCTTTGCACTATATGTAAAAGCCCTCGCTCGTGAGGAGAAGGGTAAGGGTAAGGGTAAGGGGAAGCCTCGTGGGTAGCGCAGAATGGGAATACCTTGGGGAGCTTGCGTTGACCCACCAAAAATTAGGGTTCCGGGGGATATTCCGCTCTCCCAACTACAAACCTTATATGTACACCCTAAAGGCCGTATCTATATGCAAAAGTAAGGATGAGCTGGATGAGGAGATTGGCTCTCATATAGAGATTATGTTTGACATTCTGGACGGTAAGCTAGGAGGTCAGTACGCAGTAGACCGGATACGCACAGGTTCATTGAACGCTGACCTGCGGGACAGGGAAAAGGCTCGATATGCCGAGTTCAAAAAGTGCCGCTGGGGAGATGCTTTAGATACATCAGATATGCAATCCCTGCAAGACTCCATAAGGACCTCCTATGTAAGGGCCATACTAATGCCCAAAAGCGGGGAGGCACGGGTGGAGCAGTATTTCGCCCTACCTGAGGAGGAGTAAGATGAGTAAACAACTATCACCCACCGTATATTCGCTTGTTCAGGTGCTGTTAAAGTCACCAGACCTGCATCCATTGGACATAAGAGCTGCCCTAGGGTATGCCCCAACCCCAGAAGATGTGAGCGAAGCCCAAAGCGTTATAAGGGAAGCGAAGAGCGGTATGTGTGCCACGTGCGAATGAGAGGATAAATTATGTACACAGGAAAAGCCCAAGTTATGGCTCAAGATGATATTGATTATATCACCACCATGTGCCCAGTGGACGAAGACCCTGCGAAAAACATAGAGGCATATTTCATAATGGAAGGCTCAATAGTGAGCAAGTTCTGGACATCAAACCCGGACGAAGACCCAGAAGAGGATAGGAAGACCCGTGATGTTTTGTATAAGTTCTTCACGGACGCTGGGGAGACTGTGCGGCAGTGTATACTGTCTTGGGAGTACCTAACCCGGTTAGCATCGAAGGGGTTCCCGGACACCCATCACACAGCAGTATACATCGCTGTGGACAAGGAGACTAAAAAAGGGTATATTGCCCCTATATATGAAGAGGAAGCCCTCCTGGACGAGTTCTGGGAGCACCACGAGAAGAAAGGGCGACAGATAGAACTTGTTTTTTTAAGAGGCCGAGAGGGGCAAAGATGTGTAAAGACGACGAATACGAAGACGAGCTTGCCAAGAAAATAGTTGAAAATTGGTGTGAGGACGGGTATATGTATGACCCCTTACCTGTCGGCTGGGACGAGATAGAAAAGCAAGGCCGCTGGGAGCGTATCAATAATGGCGAGGTGGAAAGGCTACAAGACTTGCTAGACGAAGCACAGAAAGAGATTCAAGAGCTGCGCAAAGGTACGCGGAAAGCTCCTTTGAATACGCCAAATATCATATACCGCAAGGAGCCTAGCCCTCGTGGACAAAAATAACGAAGTGTGTGGAGCGTTGAACGCTTTGCTAAACCTTAGAAAGAAAATAGTCGATGGGGTTAGCATAAACTCCCTGGAAGACCTTCAACCACTGCAGGGCCATCTAATAAGACTAGCAGAGGCAACCGCTCTGGAGAAGATTAACAAAGAACTACAGGAGGGTAAATGAAGACAGAAACCGCACCGGGATACTCCCGATTACACCCAAAACCCGTAACCTTGAGGGTTAAAGGGTTGAAAAAATACGAAAAAGACGACACAACTATCTACCTATCGGTAGGAGGTGAATCCAGCTTAACTATGAACTATGAGTACTATAGTTGCGAGAGTAAGCCAGGTTTTACTCTAACCGAGTTAGCGGCGGTTATGACTGACATGATAGAAGGGCACGATATGCCTAAAGAAGATAGTAGAACCTCGCCTGAAACGCTGGCAGAGGTTTTAGTGTACGTAAAGAAAATTCAATATTTACTTGAGGATAGTTAAAATGAGTTGGAAAAACGTAGGTTCGTGGCTGACGGACAATGCAGGCACAGGAGCCAAGTTAGTAGGCTCTCTCCTTACGGGCGGGGTTCCTGCGGCCCTCGCTGCAGGCATTTCGATGATAGCCAGTGCTACAGGGGAGACCGCTCCTGATAAGGCCCTAGAGCAGCTAAAACAGAACCCAGAGGCAGCCCTAAGGCTACAGGAGCTGGCTCTTCAAGAAGAGGCAAGTATACGCGCTCACATTGAGGCTATGGAGAGAATCAGGTTGGAGGACGCCCATAATGAGCACTCCGAGACACAAACGACTATAAGGGCAGGGGATACTTCAGTTGATGACAAGATACGAAATACGCGCCCTACGATGGCTAAGCAAGGTTGGTTCGCTACTATTTCGTACTGTATAGGATGTTTCGGGGTTTTAACCATTACAGGGGAAGATATATTTGACGTAACAATTGCAAGTATTCTATCTGCACCGGCTTGGGCTTATTTAGGTTTACGCACCGGTGACAAGTTCGCTGGAGCGTGGAAGGATAAGAGGTGATCACCATACCGCGTGCGTCTGTCATTGTTTGCCTGCTTTATTTGCAACATACCCCTCCGCACGGTCATATTTATCGTACAAAAAGTCGAGGAGGCCAAAATCACCACTGGAGGAACTAGCTCCTGCGGCAGTACCTATATTACCGATGGTATTTTCCGGAAGTCTATATTTACCAAGCCCAAACCTTTCCGATTTAATAAGAAAATCGTTAAGCCCTCCCTTTACTTTCTTGGGTCCTAGCATAGTCGATGGGTCGAACTGCTTCCCCAAGTCCACAAGAAGCCCAGCAGTGTCCCTAGCAGGCTTGACCTTTCCTACAAGGGCATTGAGGCGTTGCCTGTCTCGGTCCTTGATACCCCCCAGCACCCCCTTCTTCCTTTTTGCCCTAAAGTCGAGGTTTTTATACACCTTCTCTGAGTCTATTTTCCCGCCTGTGGTGCTACGAGTCAATGCATCCAATACATCTAGGCGATTTTTGGTGTCATTAAACAAGTTCTCCGCTCTTAAAGTCTCTTTCTCGGCTGAGCTAAACCAGCCTTGGGTAGTTGATTCTCGCCCTCGCGCAGAGAGAACAGCATCTTTGTTCTTTTTAACCTCTTTGGTTATATCGCCCCTAAGTGGAGTAAAAACTTCACGGGTAATTTTGTTTTTGGCAATAGCGTTTTTAATAGGCTTCACTTTTGCGTTGTCTATATCCAACCCTTCAACCACATCATTTAAAATCCCTCCAAAGAGGGCCTTTTCATTTGTAGGCTCAATTACAGAAAAGTACTCATCCACTCGGCTTGGGTCCGTGATATCTTTAAACACATCCCCCTTAACCGAGCGGTCACCGGGCCGGGCTACAAAGGGCGGGACGTAACCACCATTTTCTCTCAAAAACTTGTCAATCTCTACAAACTCCGGAACTGGTTCGCCTTTGCTTGACCTTTCAAGAGGCGTCCATTTAGATATGTGTCTTCCTAATGTATTACCGGCAGAACCCAATAGTGCCCCACTCCATGCTCTCTGTTGTGGGTGAACTGTGCCTTCCGCTGCTCCTATAAGAGGGGCTGCTGCAATAGGTGTGGAGGCTAACTCTCCTAAGCCTTTTACGCCCTTCGCTGCTTTTTGGACAACTTGCGGTACTTTACTAGCCACTTTACTAACCGCGTTTGTTGCTGGTTGAGCAACCCTAGACGCCAGCCCAGCCGCCCCTGTGGCACGAGCCACTGCACCTCCAGCACGAGCCGCTGGCCCTAGGCCTAGAGGTGCAAAATATGGGACCGTGCTACCCAAGAAACTACTCCATGGGCTTTCACCACTAATAGCGTCGAGGTTTTGCTGCCTCTTATCAGATTCCGCTTGTAGTTCAGCGAACCTAGTAGGGTCGTTTGTGAGCCTGTTCCACTGTTGCTGCAACCCTGTCGCTAGTTGTTTACCCTCGCCTAGAGCACTCCTACCAAAGGCTTCAAAAGCACCCATGTCCTTAGCCGCTTGCTGCTGAGCGAGGGTGTTCTGTGCGGCCGCATATTGACCCGGTGCGAGTAGTTCAGCCAAGGCTATACCTTCATTGCTGTTGGGGTCCATTGATGCAGGTACTCGGACTTTGGAAAAAGCACCATTCTCCTCCTCAAAACTATGGGTAGTTTGAGGGAACTCTGTGATGAGTATGACACCATCTTCGATAGGAATACCTTTACCTCCAGTAGACTTGATAACTAGCTCCGCAAAATAGGATTTCGTGTCCCGGTCTGCGTTTTCAAGGCCTGGGTCGAGCTTTATCTTGTAATCTTTACCATCAAAATCACCTTCTACATATTCTACATATGAAGCCATCATTGATCTCCTTTGATTCTGAACTTAGGATTGCGTGTCCCGGTGTCAGTAGAGCCTCCAGTGTCAGTAGAGCCTCCGGTGTCAGTAGAGCCTCCGCTCTTAGATTTTTTAGCATCCGATCTGTCCAATGCTGCTCGTAAAATACCAGACGCGATTGGTCCTAGGGAGCTTAGAAGCTCGTCTGTCACTTGATAAGAACCAGCTTCTATTTTCTTAGCTAACTCCTCTAGGGTATCGTTCAAATAGTTAATTTGCGCATAGTTATCATCCCCACTATGGCTAACCAGAGGCCGCCCTACACTATCGCGTCGCATTAAACCAATGTCGTCTAATTGGACCTTACCAGCCGGGTTGATATTACTGAACTGCCCGACGGATATCCTGTTAGGGTTGTCGTTATAGGATTCTCCAAACAGTCCCTTATGCACGTCTATCTGGTCCCAGCTCAGCCCATAATCACTAACGAAAGGCTCATAACTACTTAACACCTGATTATACTGCTGGAGCTTCTGCTCATAAGACCCTTGGACAAGGTTATACAGGTCATGCACTTGGTCCTTAGTTAAAGTTGCAACCCCACTGAAACTCCTTATAAGTGCGCTTATTTGTGCTTTTTTGCTTTCAGATTCTGCGCCAGCCGTCTGTACCTCACCCCCAAGTACAGCAGAGTTCGGGTCTTTTATCTTGTAAAAATCAATAACTAACGCGATAGCGTCTTGACCACTAATAGCCTCGCCCTTGTCAAGCCCGCGAGTTTTTATATAATCTACGGATCTCCGTGACTGTTCTAGCTCCTTGACAGTGGGGTTCTTGACAATATCCGCTCTAATCTTTTGCACTTGGTCAAACCGCTTATTCTTCTGCTCAAGGGCGGCTTTCTCCTGAGCGGCTATCTGCTTCAAAGGGATATTTGCAATATCAGCACGGGTTTTGAATATGTCCTCTTTCGTTTTGAGTATATTCGCTTCCGCTTGGGCTTGTAGAAAAGGTTCTTGGAGCAAAGAGGTACGGGCATTAGCCGCACTCGCTCCGGCTGCTGCTGGATTCCCGCTGGGAGATGCCATCGCAAGCCCAATCTGCGTAGTAGGGTGCAAAAACCAATTATCAAACTTACCCAGCGTAGGTCTGCGTTCATAAGCACCACCCGGCTGCTCCGTGCGCCTGTCGGTGGTTGGTTGCTGGGGCATGCTATCAAAAGGCATGCCGCTCTGAGGCATAGGATTATGTAGCATCTCGTATGCGTCGAACATATCAGAAGGCTCATAAGGTGACCGGCCCTGCATAACATTAGGAGTAACCGGGGCTGTTTGCCCAAAACTTGCGAGCGGAGCAGGGGCCGCCTGAGCTGCTGGCACTTGCGTAGGGATTATCTGCTCAAACGGTCCTATAGGCGGTTGCGTAGGTCCTATCTGCTCAAATGGTCCTATAGGCGGTTGCGTAGGTGTTTGTCGGGCCTGCTCTATCTCCCTTAACTTTTGTGCATTTGCTGCTTGTGCTGCATCTTGCCAGTTATATATAGCCATAGTTATCTCCAACCTCCGCCACTGCCAGCACCATAAGCGGGTTCAAAAGGTGAGTACCGGCGAGAACCGGGTTGTGTTGGCCCAATCGGGCTACTGTACTGGTATTGGGTTACTGTCGGGATTTTTTGGTAGCTCCTAATTGCTCTGTTGGCCATGCCTCCTAAATAACCACCCGCCGGGCCTGCGTACAAACCACCGATAGAGCCTAGTAGACCGCCTTGGCCGCTGGAGTTACCTAACCACCCACCAAAACCTCCGCCGGGGGACCCGCCGCCTCCTAGCAAACCACCTAGCCCAGCTCCTGCGCCACCAGCTCCACCGCCCAGACCAGCGGATGCTACACCCACGGCAATATCAAAAGGTGACTTCCTGTTGCGTGTAGTCGACTTTTGATTGCTGTCAGTTTTACCGAACGTAGCTGCTGGGTCGTACACCAAAGGTGCACCTTGGTTCAAGTTAGCGAACTGTCCGCCTTGTGTGTTAAAGTTGTGGCGAGCGATATCCTCCGCTAACTGGTTACGCTCATCGCTGAGTAAATTATCTTGGATAATCTGCGTAGAATCTCCAGGCTGTAGCCCCCAGTTCATCGCGCTACCGATAGAATTAATCGCGTCCCATTGGTTCTGATTAGATAGGTTCAAGTGGTCAAGGTTTAGCGTTGCTGACCTATCTGCGATAGCGTCCTGTACATTCTCAAGAGCGATGCCCTCCGCTACACCTGCACGGCTAGAGCGTCTACCGTCTCCGCCTGTGAACCTGTCGTTAATACTGGGCAGCACATGCCTGTTATAGTTCTCCACGGTATTCTGCGAGAACCTATCCAGTGCGTCTTTGTAGAACTTATCATCCACACCGCCTAGCTTGGACTTCCATACGTCTAACGTAGGGTTGACAAGGTTATCCTGATAAGTGTCCACTAACCCCTGCTGCTGCTCAAGAGCCATCCGCTGGGTTGGGTTAAGGTCTACGAACGTTTGGTCTCCGAAATATTGAGAGGGTTGTAAGCCCAGTTCAGCGGCACGGCGTGCTATGTCTTCAACACTTCCGCCTAGCGGCCCCCACGGGGTTAGCTGGCTGCTTTCAGAGGTCTTGGTCTGTGACTTATCGCTAAAAAGGCTATCTAAAAAACCCATTATCTATGCTCCTGTTTTATTACACATTATGCTGGCCCACTATTTACGGTGGATGTTACCTTTCTATATGCTCCACGCTCGTAAACGTAAAAACCTTCACCACTGTGAGGATTCCAGTTTACACCATCAGCGTAGTAAATACTACCGTTTACAGGGTTACTAGGTGGGGTGCTCTGTGGCGTTAGGGTAATCCCCTCAAACACGGGAATAGATTCCAACCGCTGCACCGCATCTTCTATCCGCCTAAGCTCCTCGTTCAGATACGTAGGCAAGTCCCTAGGGTTTACGGGTACTTCATTTTTTACGTATGCCATCTACCGCTCCCCTGTAGGTTCATACATGACTTCTAACCGACTTAGTTTAAAGAACGTGTCGGATGTGATACGTATCGCGTGGTATCGCCCTGTGCTGCGTAGGTCAATCTTGTACTGTGTCACAGGGTCAAAGGTGTATGGAGGCTCCCAGTCTACTGGACCGCCCGGTGTTTGCTGTGTGCCTACTTCTATAGTCACGGGGTCACCTTCCATTACCGGCAAGATATCAGTGATTGTGTTTATAGGCTCTCCGCTTCCGCGTTGGGGTGCTTGACTAAGGTCAATACCTGTACGCTCAACTACGCTTTTCCTAGCCACACCATTAGCTGTGAGTCCTGCGTCTAGTAAATAGGCGTATATTGGTTGGAATGAGACCGAGTTAATAGTAGCTACCAGCGAGGCATCCCCGACCAGTCCTATCTGGGTAGTGGTGGCAGCAAGAGCGTATACCGTGTGCATGCCAGCAGTTGTTATTGACCCACGACTATTTGTACCTGCTAACACATTCAACTCCCCTGCGGTGATTGAGGCAACATCCACAATACACTTGTACGTCACCTCTGGTAACCCGGCCGTTAATATAACCTCTGTACTCTCTGTTTGAGTGCCATCGCACACTAATGTTCCATTACTCAACGAAAACCCTGGTCCTAAGTTCCAACCAGTCGCAGGTGTGAAGCCCGTGGTGGGTACTCTGTCAGGCTCCACTGTGTCGCAGTGTGTGCTGAGCAGGAGGGTCTCCGATGGGTTTAGGAGGTTCTCGCCCCATGTTCTTACGGTGTCGTCCCACGTCGTGCGGGTATTTGTCCACGTAGACTGAGCACCTGATGTTTTGTAAATCTCCGCGATGTTGGTTGTGCACAAGGGTAAATCGCGTTCACCCCATGTATCATCGGCATAGTTCCACACCAACGCATGCTGAGGGTATGTCTCGTCTTGTGTCGCAAAGCACACCCATATCTCGTCGTCTTTGTAGTAGTGCACAGCGAAAGTTCGCGAGTAGGTATCATCTTCTAGCCTGTTGAAGAAAGTCCGGCGGTTCCTGTCATTTATCACAGAGGTGGCCGTGTGCCCGTCATGTACTATGATATCACCATTAGTAATGACAAAATTCTTATTCATATACTCAACGACACAGCGAGGGGCGAGGATACCGAAGTCATTAAATGCGTTCCTGAACCTAAACACCTCCGGTCCTCCGACGAAGCTCATGGATAAGACCTCGTTGGCTGTGTATAAAAAAGTCGTGTCACGGATAACTGCGGACTCTATAAGCGTAGTAGACCTGCGTCCGAGGTCTATCTCACCGGCGCGTGTCGCTGCGTCCGTCTCATCCCATGAGGTGGGTAGTGTGGTGTTAGCCTGTGAAGACCATTTCAACCGTCCGGGATAACGTATGCCACTCTCCACTATGTCCATAGCCAATAAAAAGCCATTAAACTCACGGATAACTCTACATGAGTCTACATCAAACCCCGGTAAAGGGGTCAAATTGCTCGATAGCGAGCCGTTCCATGACCTAGGCACGTCTCGCCCATTAGAATAGATAAAGTGCCCGTTAAGGGCTGTGCTTGAGTTGTGTACAGCATCACCAAGGACTGCGCCGGTAATGTCTGTATGGACAGTGCCATTGTATACGTGCACTTTGTCCACGCCCGCGTCGTCCTCTCCAGCGTATACGATAAAGAACGTAGAGTTCTCCGGGTCTTCAAAGCCCGCTACGAACGTGGGGCGAGTGACTGGGTTGAAGTACTGCATGTACCCATTAGCGGACTCAATATTCACACCCTCCGTGCGGATGTTGTTACCGAAGGTAATCGCGTTAAAGGGTATTGACCAGCCGCGCAGGTCTTGTATTAGCCCATACTGGCCGTAGTTGTCTATTCTCGCTAGGGGCATTATTCACCACCTATCTGTAAATTCATAGGCGGTGGGTTAGTGACCACTTTCCTTAAGGCCTCTATCTCCGCGCTGGTCTGCCGCTGTTGCTTTGAGTTTTCCATCAAAAGGAGAGGGAGCCAATCGTCGGTACATTTGCCCTCCGTAAACTCCTCTCCGGTATTGGGGTTTATGCCCGTTACTTCCATCCAGCGGCGGCATTTACCGCTCGATACAAGCCCTAGGCATGACCTCTTGAACCCTGTTAGATGGCACTGAACTTCTTTGTCGGGTAAGTTCATATTAATCCTTTGTAGCTATAATGGTATCCACGTACTGCACACGCATGTCTACCGTATGTGAGTGACCACTACCGCCGCCAGTGCTGGCAGAGGCTATTGTCGCAGACTGCCATATGGCATTGTACGGAGGAGGATTGAGCGATGACGGTCTATACACGTCCGCTTCTGCTCCGGTTAGCGGGAACTGTCGCGGGGGGTCTACTCTATAGAGTATCTCCTCCGTTGACCCGCCGTGAGTGTGTGCTGGAATCTGTGCTACTGTTAGAGCTGTAGAGGATGTTGGTTGCAGGGAGAACGCGGTGGTGAAGTCTACCGTACCACCAGTCGTTACATTACCTGATACAACCCGCATAGCTTTGTTGTTCTGTGCGGTGTCTTTAGTCCATCCCGCTGGGGCTACTGACTGCTGGAACATTAGCCGCGTTCCTGCCGGGAATGTCGCTGCAGTACCACCTCCGCTTGAGGTTTCAACCGCTACCAAGCGGGCTTGCACGTTGCCGGTGATGCCGGATAGTGAATTTAGATTATCCTGCGTTACCGTGATACGGTTAGTGATGTTGGGGAACGTGTTCTTTATCGTCTGCTTGATTAGCCGCAGGTGGTTGTCCCCTTCATACAATGGGTCAAGCACACCGTTAGGCAGGTCTACGTCCAAATCGTCGATATACGTCGCTTGTTCTACTGTCATTGCGTATCCCCTATTTTATCAACCTTATCTGCTAAATGCTTATATCGGCCTTTATAGTCAGAGTCCAAATCTTTCAGCTTATCCAATATCTCATTAATACCACGAAGCGTGCGTGTGCCTTTCCACAACTGCTCTCCATTCTCTGGCTCGTGCCACCCTATTAATACCTGTAGCTTATCGTCTAGCTTATCTACTTTCACGCAGATGGCGTTCAACTTTGTAGCCAGGGCCGCATGGTTTGTACCATTACCATTCCCATTACGGCCCTTCAATTGACCCATCCATATCACTATCCTATTCACCATAAAAAAAGCCAGCACAATCGCGCCACCGAATGTGCCTGCTTGGGCAAGGATTGGTAGTATCTGGTCTGGCATTATGTATCCTACGCTGGAGCTCCTGAGCTGCTTGCTAATGCTTTACCCTTAAGCCACCTCTGATGCTCTTTATTCTCCTTAAAACCTCTTGCATACCCATCCTTGAAACCACCTTCGTATCCTGTAGTATCATCTTCTGTACTGTCTTTACAACCTGCCTTATATCCATCCTTGAAACCTCCTTCGTATCCTGTAGTATCTTGGTCTTGCATTTCGTTCTCCTAAGTAACTAAATATAGTAAAATAAAAACTAAAGAATTAGAGACAACCGCTGCAGTTATCATCGCTCTCGCTGCCTCTGGGTCTGCGTCTATGTCAAGCACATATGCACGGCATATCTCCTCGTCCAATCGTCTTTCAAGTTCTGTTGCTTTGTTAAAGTTCATTTCGTTCTCCCGAAGCCTAGGCTTTTCCTAAGCCAAACCCGATGCTCTGCGTCGGTCATGCCATCTTTACCCTTACACTTGCACTTGCACTTGCACGCATTTTCTGCCATCTTACGCCACCTGCGGAGCCTTTTCTGCTGCTTCGTCGGTGAATATATATCTAATCCAACCATCAGACCAATCAAATAGCTGATACACACCATTGCTGGGACGATTATTACAAGGCCAACAAGCAATCCTTCGGATATTTCAATCACGGAACAGTCTCCTTAATGTGTTTAGAGTTTCGTTATTCATGCCAGACCCGCGTATTTTCTTTGCTTCATTCGCCATTCTTCCATGACTTGTCTCTCATAATCAGGGTCTCTCTCCATCCTATCCCACACCCTATTCATAATAATGGAGTCAATCATGATGAACATCAAAAAAACCATTGTTAATATCGCACATAAGAGGAAGGGGCTGTGGACGAAAAACCCCAAGGAATGCCAATAAAGCTCTCCGCATCTGGTAGAGACAGTATCAATAAATAATCCAAAACTTGCGATGGTATCGTTATAATTCATTTGTGGGTTTTCTTTGGTAAACCTGCATAGTTAGTAGGTTTTTCTGCATCATTTTGCATACTTTTGCGGTTATGTGCTTTGATTGCATTATGTTCGACCAAGAAACTGGCGAAGATAATTATTGTAACAATCATACCGATAAGTGCGATGGTATCGTTCACGGTCTAAAAAGCCTATTGCAGTTCTTTCGGGTTTGTTCCTCGATTAGTCTTGCATATGCGGGGTCTCTCTCCATCCGCCTAGCGACAAACTTTTCCCTGAGTATGCAAATCACCGCAAGACTAGAACCTAGGAGGATACCCATAAACACGTTGTTGTCGACTAAGAAACCCGCGCAGTTTCTCGCAAACTCTTCACATCTCTCTAAATAGTTCATTATCTTGACAACTCCGCTTTTCTCGTTTCGTTTATTATATTAGATGCCACCAATAACTGCAACCCGTCCAGGAATTCAGAATCAAGCAGCTCTATCTCAGTTGAAAATCTTAACTTATCCCACCAGTCGAGTATGTTTTCATTGTCGCTACCACGGATAGCAGTACGCTCTGAGGCCGTTAAGCTATCAAAGAACTCCCTCCGGGAGACATTTAAACGCTTGCTTAGGAACGCGGTCAATTCAGCGGAATCTTCGGCTATAAGCTCGCTGATGTCGCCTGTGGCTGAGTGCCTTGTGTACTCTACTATGTTCCCGCTGACTCTTCGGACGTATGCCATTAGCTGTCTCTCCTGTCTATGAAGCCTTTAGTAAGTATACTGTAGGTTATGGTTGCGCTAGTAGTACTAGTGTCTGCATATACCTGCGCTGCTGTGTTTGTTCTTGCGATAATGCCCGGTGTGGAGCCTTGAGCACTAAAACTAGTCGAACCTGTGAATATTGAAGTGGTTCCTATTAATGGACTCACAAGACGGATAAACAGCGAGCCAGAAGAAGTGGATATATCCATTATCGCATCTAGTTCGTATCCTACAGGGACATCCACTACTTGTAATGCGGCTGTGGTGCTGGCTGTGAGTGTGGCGTCCAGTAGGGTAGCGTCCCGCTCGAACCTTAGGCCTCCTCCGTTTACCGGGAATACAACAAAATGTGGCTCTGTATTATGGACGTTTGAGGAGTTTACAGATACCTCGATAAACCCAATCCTCCGCGATGCTACAAACCCTGTAGGAAGAACTAACGTTGTACCAACTGGGGTATAAGCGACATCAGTGACCCCCTGAGCGTTTACAATCGCATATATCTTCCACCACGTTCTTGTACTAGCGGGACTGGTTCCTATACGCCCGCCGTTGTTGTTGCCTGCGGCGAATAAAGATGTCATACTTTTGCTTATCGCGGTGCTAAGCACTATATCGCGTGTGTTTGTACTGTCGCGGCAGGAGCCGGGCTGTATAACTAAATTAATATTATCATTGTTGAGGGGAGGGGCATAACTAAACCCTCGGATAAAACCCTCAACCTGCGCTGCTGTGGCTCCTACAGTAGCTCCAGTTGCAATACCCGCTACTTTGGTCTCGTCAGCAGATGGGTAAGTCCGTTTGGCTGTGTTAGCCACGATTGCACCTTCCAGAGGCAAGCAGTTGCGGTCCAGCAATGATAATGCTGGGTTACCTACCGATAGTCCGTACAAGTAAACCCGCTTGGCATTCCCGCCATCGCCAAAGAACCCATATCTACTG
>CBDCRZ010000159.1:0-45277 GCA_965221135.1 Sansalvadorimonas sp. | reverse complement strand
GTGTCGGCGTCGTCACCCGCTACCTGACTCAGGCCATTGGTCACCATGGCCAGATCTTGCGCTATCCAGCACTTAAGGTCTCCGGCAAGGGCACGCCTCCCCACCTCTTTGGCCAGCGCCTTCCGGGTCGTGTCGGCGTCGTCCCCCGCCATCTGGCTCAGGCCATTGGTCACCATGGCCAGATGCTGGGCCGACCACTCTTTGGTGTCGGTCAAATCACGGCTTCCCACCTCTTTGGCCAGCGCCTTCCGGGTCGTGTCGGCGTCGTCCCCCGTCACCTGGCTCAGGCCATTGGTCACCATGGCCAGATGTTGCGCTATCCAGCACTTAAGGTCTCCGGCAAGGGCCCGCCTCCCCACTTCTTTGGCCAGCGCCTTCCGGGTCGTGTCGGCGTCGTCCCCCGTCACCTGGCACAGGCCATTGGTCACCATGGCCAGCTCTTGCGCTATCCAGCACTTAAGGTCTCCGGCAAGGGCACGCCCCCCCACTTCTTTGGCCAGCGCCTTCCGGGTCGTGTCGGCGTCGTCCCCCGTCACCGGGTTCAGGCCATTGGTCACCATGGCCAGATGCTGGGCCGACCACTCTTTGGTGTTGGTCAAATCACGGCTTCCCACCTCTTTGGCCAGCGCCTTCCGGGTCGTGTCGGCGTCGACCCCCGCCACCTGGCTCAGGCCATTGGTCACCATGGCTAGATGCTGGGCCGACCACTCTTTGGTGTCGGTCAAATCACGGCTTCCCACCTCTTTGGCCAGCGCCTTTCGGGTGGTGTCGGCGTCGACCCCCGTCACCTGGCTCAGGCCATTGGTCACCATGGCCAGGTCTTGCGCTATACAGCACTTAAGGTCTCCGGCAAGGGCACGCCTCCCCACTTCTTTGGCCAGCGCCTTCCGGGTCGTGTCGGCGTCGTCACCCGCCACCTGACTCAGGCCATTGGTCACCATGGCCAGATGCTGGGCCGACCACTCTTTGGTGTCGGTCAAATCACGGATTCCCACTTCTTTGGCAAGCGCCTTCCGGGTCGTGTCGGCTTTGTCACCCGCCACCTGAATCAGGCTATTGAGCACCATGGCCAGCGTTTGGGCTTTAAATCCGCACTGTTTGGTTAGCTGCTGTTTTTGACTGCGGTGGATCACGGCTTTCATTATCCAGTCTAACGCTGTGGCGCCTTCTTGATATTTTGCTAATTTTGAAAACGCATTTGCCAAAAGAGCAAGGGCTTTGGGACTGGCTCGAAGCGGGTGCGGATCTCTTTCTGTCATCTGGAATGCAAGATCTAAAAGCGCGGTTTTATGGCTCTCCCGATGTGGCCCGTGAAGTTGCTTTTTGAGTCGATTCACTTCGTTTGCCAGTGCTTCTATCTGTTGATCGAAACGCTCGGCGGAAGGGTTGCGGTAATATTGTCTCTTTCTGTCTGGTCTTCTTTTTGGATGTGTTCGAACTGTAGCCTCAGACGATTCCTGTTGTCGTGAAGGGACTTCGGCATGGGTCTTTGATGTGGTCAATACAGGCGGCCACTGAAGCATTGATGATTCAGGAACAGGAGAGGCATGTGGCCGGACACCGGTACGACCGGGATACAGGGAAGCAGGTAAAGGCTTTACAATTGCCGCCCAGCTTTTCTTTGTATCTTTATCTGCTGCTGCGCATTTCTCTATCACGCCCCCTGACAGCGGTAGCATTAACCAAATAAAAAACAATTCTCTCCTGCAAAAGTGAGCACCAATATTCACGGTAAATCTCATCCTGTTTGCCCGTTCGTTGAGGCTGTGCAGTAAAGGCAATGGCGGGATATATGGCAAGACGGCACAGGCCAAAAAGAGACCTGATTACCATTGATCGTACGTCATGATCCTGGAAAGTTCATTTAAGAATATCCGCACACTTTTTCATTCTTTAAACCTATATTCCAGTGAGGAAATAACAGAACCTGACCACTGTTACCGGTGAAATAGGCATCATATAGACGTGCTCTCCAGTTGTGGCTGGCAAAACCAGCCTCTAATCGCTCCGGCCAGGCAAAGATCCTCAGCATCATTCAAAATGATGGAGTCCACTCTGCAGTTGTCTTTAGTGCCCGGCTGATGGCTAGCTCGTATTCCACTGGACATCTGGCAGTTTGAGCAATCGTTCCGGCATTGGCGCTGTATTGACTGCTGCACGGCCAAGTCTTGAGATCATTGAAGGCATGTCAAATCGCCGGTTAAACCGATAGTTGAACTCAGACAAATACCGGCCCAAATGCTTCGGATCGAGCTTGTGGTAAGTCCCGGCAATCGCTGTTTTCACGTTACCGAGCATGGTGTTGACCCAGGTGAACACTTCATTACCCATGGAGGCATAACCGCCACCGGTAATGATGGCGCTGTGAAAGCAGCCGGCATCTTCAATACCCCGAAAACAGGACAAACCATTACTGACGACCCGGGCCCCTTTTTTCAGAGCATGTTCCGCCTACTCCTTAATGGTTGAGCGCTGAAAGTTATCAACGGAATTGAAGCGCATGTAGTGCGGGTGGTTATCAGCATCTGTCTGGACTGCAGCCACAAATGGCGCTTTATTCTCTGAGCCTCTGCCCCGACGCCTCCCGTGGCGCTCACCGCCCCAATAGGCATCATCAACCTGGACAAAACCACCCAACTGCCAACTATTATCCCTCTCCATCATGACCTGCATAAGCTTGTGCTTCATGCGCAGTGCGGCATTGTAAGAGATAGAAAGTTGTCGGTGCAGAGCCAGGGCAGAAATCCCCGTTTTACTCTGGGTGATGAGGTATATGCCCAGAAACCAAGTAGTGAGGGGGAGCTTTGTTGAGTCAAAGATGGTGTTACTGGTCAATGAAGCCTGGTGACGACAGCGATTACACTGGAATTCTGCTTTTCGGTGAAGCTTGCAGAAGCTGCGGGATCTACATTTAGGACATTTAAAGCCATCTGGCCAGCGCCAAGAGAACACCGCACTCTCACACTGCTCCTCTCTGCCGTAATCAGCAAGAAATTGCGTAATGCCAAGGCCTTTTTGATACTGAATGGTGTTTTTACACATCAGTCTGCCTCCAAAGCATATGACAGTCGACGCTTATTATAGTAGTTCGTTATAGCACTGGTTTATGACGTAGGTTCGGTGGTAATCAGGAAAAGAGAAGGGAATACACAATCAGCAAACCGCCTCATATACCGACCATGATCCTCCAAAAGCATAACCGGACAGGAAAAATCATTGCCTGAAATGGTGACGTTCAGGTGGCTGGTAGAAAGGTTACCAGGCTGGCAAGTCATTCACTCTCAGGCCTTCATACTGGCTACTCATTTCTTGTTCGTCCATTGCATTTATCACCCGATCAACAAACGTTCCAAGGCCTACGACCGAGTCAGTCTCAACATAGGAAATACGTAGCACCTCAAACCCCAGGCTTTTGAGTATGTGATCTATCAAACGGTCTCGCGCTCTTCTTTTTCCAGATTCTTTTGCAAGAAGAAACTCATCGTTTTCCATTGTGTCATCCTGAATATAATGATGGGGGCCATCGACCTCTATACACAAGGTTTTACCCACCAGAATATCAACTGGGAACCCTTCAATATTCACTTCCATAGCAATATTTTGGTTTGGCAAAGCATTTTTAACAGCCTGGAAGACTCTGTTTTGTAATGCTGAGACCTTCACCTTTTTTTCAGGAGCAGAAAGAGCAGGAGACACATCAATTTCCAAGTTAGAAATGCCTGCCCAGTAAATATATGCAAATCTGTCTTGCCAGTGATGTGAAAGAACGTCCCTGATATTTTCCCTATCCATTAGCGGCTTAACAAAGATATCGAAACGGGGTGTATCAGGATCATCCTTGACGAGCGGATTTTGTTTTGCACATAAATCCAGAACGGCCAGGTTCCATAAGAAGTCGCCGACGCTATGCCGCAGAGGGCCGCCTGTGTCAATAAAACCAGTCATATCACAAAGACGTTTAACCAGGAAATAGCCAAGCTTCAGCTGGTCGTCTGACAGAGATAAACGGCACAAGGCGTCAAGGGCCATAATAATATCCTGTTCAGTCGGCGATATGTTCATAATGGCTTGAATCGAAGCTTGAACAACATCCTCCCCTATGACGTGTGAGCAATGAGACATCCCACTGGCCACCATGGCCAGAGGCTGAGCCGACCACTCCCTGGGGTCTGTCAAATCACGCCTCCCCACCTCTTTGACCAGCGCCTTCCGGGTCGTGTCGGCGTCGTCCCCCGCCACCTGCCTCAGGCCATGGGTCACCATGGCCAGATCTTGCGCTATCCAGCACTTAAGGTCTCCGGCAAGGGCACGCCTCCCCACTTCTTTGGCCAGCGCCTTCCAGGTCGTGTCGGCGTCGTCACCCGTCACCTGGCTCAGGCCATTGGTCACCATGGCCAGATCTTGCGCTATCCAACACTTAAGGTCTCCGGCAAGGGCACGCCTCCCCACTTCTTTGGCCAGCGCCTTCCGGGGCGTATCGGCGTCGTCACCCGCTACCTGACTCAGGCCATTGGTCACCATGGCCAGATGCTGGGTCGACCACTCCCTGGGGTCAGTCAAATCACGCCTCCCCACCTCTTTGGCCAGCGCCTTCCGGGTCGTGTCGGCGTCGTCCCCCGTCACCGGGCTCAGGCCGTTGGTCACCATGGCCAGATGCTGGACCGACCACTCTTTGGTGTCGGTCAAATCACGGCTTCCCACCTCTTTGGCCAGCGCCTTCCGGGTCGTGTCGGCGTCGTCACCCGCTACCTGACTCAGGCCATTGGTCACCATGGCCAGATGTTGCGCTATCCAGCACTTAAGGTCTCCGGCAAGGGCACGCCTCCCAACTTCTTTGGCCAGCGCCTTCCGGGTCGTGTCGGCGTCGTCCCCCGTCACCTGACTCAGGCCATTGGTCACCATGGCCAGAGGCTGGGCCGACCACTCACTGGTGTCAGTCAAATCACGGCTTCCCACTTCTTTGGCCAGCGCCTTCCGGGTCGTGCCGGCGTCGTCCCCCGCCACCGGGCTCAGGCCATTGGTCACCATGGCCAGATGCTGGGCCGACCACTCCCTGGGGTCAGTCAAATCACGGTTTCCCACCTCTTTGGCCAGCGCCTTCCGGGTCGTGTCGGCGTCGTCACCCGCCACCTTACTCAGGCCATTGGTCACCATGGCCAGATGCTGGGCCGACCACTCCCTGGGGTCAGTCAAATCACGGCTTCCCACCTCTTTGGCCAGCGCCTTCCGGGTCGTGTCGGCTTTGTCACCCGCCACCTGACTCAGGCTATTGAGCACCATGGCCAGCGTTTGGGCTTTAAATCCGCACTGTTTGGTTAGCTGCTGTTTTTGACTGCGGTGGATCACGGCTTTCATTATCCAGTCTAACGCTGTGGCGCCTTCTTGATATTTTGCTAATTTTGAAAACGCATTTGCCAAAAGAGCAAGGGCTTTGGGACTGGTTCGAAGCGGGTGCGGCTCTCTTTCTGTCATCTGGAATGCAAGATCTAAAAGCGCGGTTTTATGGCTCTCCCGATGTGGCCCGTGAAGTTGCTTTTTGAGTCGATTCACTTCGTTTGCCAGTGCTTCTATCTGTTGATCGAAACGCTCGGCGGAAGGGTTGCGGTAATATTGTCTCTTTCTGTCTGGGCTTCTTTTTGGATGTGTTCGAACTGTAGCCTCAGACGATTCCTGTTGTCGTGAAGGGGCTTCGGCATGGGTCTTTGATGTGGTCAATACAGGCGGCCACTGAAGCATTGATGATTCAGGAACAGGAGAGGCATGTGGCCGGACACCGGTACGACCGGGATACAGGGAAGCAGGTAAAGGCTTTACAATTGCCGCCCAGCTTTTCTTTGTATCTTTATCTGCTGCTGCGCATTTCTCTATCACGCCCCCTGACAGCGGTAGCATTAACCAAATAAAAAACAATTCTCTCCTGCAAAAGTGAGCACCAATATTCACGGTAAATCTCATCCTGTTGCCCGTTCGTTGAGGCTGTGCAGTAAAGGCAATGGCGGGATATATGGCAAGACGGCACAGGCCAAAAAGAGAAGGGAATACACAATCAGCAAACCGCCTCATATACCGACCATGATCCTCCAAAAGCATAACCGGACAGGAAAAATCATTGCCTGAAATGGTGGCGTTCAGGTGGTTGGTAGAAAGGTTACCAGGCTGGCAAGTCATTCACTCTCAGGCCTTCATACTGGCTACTCATTTCTTGTTCGTCCATTGCATTTATCACCCGATCAACAAACGTTCCAAGGCCTGCGACCGAGTCAGTCTCAACATAGGAAATACGTAGCACCTCAAACCCCAGGCTTTTGAGTATGTGATCTATCAAACGGTCTCGCGCTCTTCTTTTTCCAAATTCTTTTGCAAGAAGAAGCTCATCGTTTTCCATTGTGTCATCCTGAATATAATGATGGGGGCCATCGACCTCTATACACAAGGTTTTACCCACCAGAATATCAACTGGGAACCCTTCAATATTCACTTCCATAACAATATTTTGGTTTGGCAAAGCATTTTTAACAGCCTGGAACACTCTGTTTTGTAATGCTGAGACCTTCACCTTTTTTTCAGGAGCAGAAAGAGCAGGTGACACATCAATTTCCAAGTTAGAAATGCCTGCCCAGTAAATATATGCAAATCTGTCTTGCCAGTGATATGAAAGAAGGTCCCTGATATTTTCCCTATCCATTAGCGGCTTAACAAAGATATCGAAACGGGGTGTATCAGGATCATCCTTGACGAGCGGATTTTGTTTTGCACATAAATCCAGAACGGCCAGGTTCCATAAGAAGTCGCCGACGTTATGCCGTAGAGGGCCGCCTGTGTCAATAAAACCCGTCATATCACAAAGACGTTTAACCAGGAAATAGCCAAGCTTCAGCTGGTCGTCTGACAGAGATAAACGGCACAAAGCGTCAAGGGCCATAATGATATCCTGTTCAGTCGGCGATATGTTCATAATGGCTTGAATCGAAGCTTGAACAACATCCTCCCCTATGACGTGTGAGCAATGAGACATCCCACTGGCCACCATGGCCAGAGGCTGGGCCGACCACTCCCTGGGGTCAGTCAAATCACGCCTCCCCACCTCTTTGGCCAGCGCTTTCCGGGTCGTGTCGGCGTCATCCCCCGCCACCTGACTCAGGCCATTGGTCACCATGGCCAGAGGCTGGGCCAACCACTCTTTGGTGTCGGTCAAATCACGCCTCCCCACCTCTTTGGCCAGCGCCTTCCGGGTCGTGTCGGCGTCGTCCCCCGCCACCTGACTCAGGCCATTGGTCACCATGGCCAGAGGCTGGGCCGACCACTCCCTGGGGTCAGTCAAATCACGCCTCCCCACCTCTTTGGCCAGCGCCTTCCGGGTCGTGTCGGCGTCGTCCCCCGTAACCTGGCTCAGGCCATTGGTCACCATGGCCAGATCTTGCGCTATCCAGCACTTAAGGTCTCCGGCAAGGGCACGCCTCCCCACCTCTTTGGCCAGCGCCTTCCGGGTCGTGTCGGCGTCGTCCCCCGCCACCTGACTCAGGCCATTGGTCACCATGGCCAGATGTTGCGCTATCCAGCACTTAAGGTCTCCGGCAAGGGCACGCCTCCCCACTTCTTTGGCCAGCGCCTTCCGGGTCGTGTCGGCGTCGTCCCCCGTCACCTGGCTCAGGCCATTGGTCACCATGGCCAGATCTTGCGCTAACCAGCACTTAAGGTCTCCGGCAAGGGCGCGCCTCCCCACTTCTTTGGCCAGCGCCTTCCGGGTCGTGTCGGCGTCGTCACCCGTCACCTGACTCAGGCCATTGGTCACCATGGCCAGCTCTTGCGCTATCCAGCACAGGCCTCCGGCAAGGGCACGCCTCCCCACTTCTTTGGCCAGCGCCTTCCGGGTCGTGTCGGCGTCGTCCCCCGCCACCTGACTCAGGCCATTGGTCACCATGGCCAGATGTTGCGCTATCCAGCACTTAAGGTCTCCGGCAAGGGCACGCCTCCCCACCTCTTTGGCCAGCGCCTTCCGGGTCGTGTCGGCGTCGTCCCCCGTCACCTGCCTCAGGCCATTGGTCACCATGGCCAGAGGCTGGGCCGACCACTCTTTGGTGTTGGTCAAATCACGGCTTCCCACCTCTTTGGCCAGCGCCTTCCGGGTCGTGTCTGCGTCGTCACCCGCCAGCTGACTCAGGCCATTGGTCACCATGGCCAGCTCTTGCGCTATCCAGCACTTAAGGTCTCCGGCAAGGGCACGCCTCCCCACTTCTTTGGCCAGCGCCTTCCGGGTCGTGTCGGCGTCGTCCCCCGTCACCGGGCTCAGGCCATTGGTCACCATGGCCAGAGGCTGGGCCGACCACTCTTTGGTGTCGGTCAAATCACGCCTCCCCACCTCTTTGGCCAGCGCCTTCCGGGTCGTGTCGGCTTTGTCACCGGCGACCTGACTCAGGCTATTGAGCACCATGGCCAGCGTTTGGGCTTTAAATCCGCACTGTTTGGTTAGCTGCTGTTTTTGACTGCGGTGGATCACGGCTTTCATGATCCAGTCTAACGCTGTGGCGCCTTCTTGATATTTTGCTAATTTTGAAAACGTATTTGCCAAAAGAGCAAGGGCTTTGGGACTGGCTCGAAGCGGGTGCGGCTCTCTTTCTGTCATCTGGAATGCAAGATCTAAAAGCGCGGTTTTATGGCTCTCCCGATGTGGCCCGTGAAGTTGCTTTTTGAGTCGATTCACTTCGTTTGCCAGTGCTTCTATCTGTTGATCGAAACGCTCGGCGGAAGGGTTGCGGTAATATTGTCTCTTTCTGTCTGGTCTTCTTTTTGGATGTTTTCGTACTGTAGCCTCAGACGATTCCTGTTGTCGTGAAGGGACTTCGGCATGGGTCTTTGATGTGGTCAATACAGGCGGCCACTGAAGCATTGATGATTCAGGAACAGGAGAGGCATGTGGCCGGACACAGGTACGACCGGGATACAGGGAAGCAGGTAAAGGCTTTACAATTGCCGCCCAGCTTTTCTTTGTATCTTTATCTGCTGCTGCGCATTTCTCTATCACGCCCCCTGACAGCGGTAGCATTAACCAAATAAAAAACAATTCTCTCCCGCTAAAGTGAGCACCAATATTCACGGTAAATCTCATCCTGTTGCCCGTTCGTTGAGGCTGTGCAGTAAAGGCAATGGCGGGATATATGGCAAGACGGCACAGGCCAAAAAGAGAAGGGAATACACAATCAGCAAACCGCCTCATATACCGACCATGATCCTCCAAAAGCATAACCGGACAGGGAAAATCATTGCCTGAAATGGTGGCGTTCAGGTGGCTGGTAGAAAGGTTACCAGGCTGGCAAGTCATTCACTCTCAGGCCTTCATACTGGCTACTCATTTCTTGTTCGTCCATTGCATTTATCACCCGATCAACAAACGTTCCAAGGCCTGCGACCGAGTCAGTCTCAACATAGGAAATACGTAGCACCTCAAACCCCAGGCTTTTGAGTATGTGATCTATCAAACGGTCTCGCGCTCTTCTTTTTCCAGATTCTTTTGCAAGAAGAAGCTCATCGTTTTCCATTGTGTCATCCTGGATATAATGATGGGGGCCATCGACCTCTATACACAAGGTTTTACCCACCAGAATATCAACTGGGAACCCTTCAATATTCACTTCCATAACAATATTTTGGTTTGGCAAAGCATTTTTAACAGCCTGGAACACTCTGTTTTGTAATGCTGAGACCTTCACCTTTTTTTCAGGAGCAGAAAGAGTAGGAGGCACATCAATTTCCAGGTTAGAAATGCCTGCCCAGTAAATATATGCAAATCTGTCTTGCCAGTGATGTGAAAGAAGGTCCCTGATATTTTCCCTATCCATTAGCGGCTTAACAAAGATATCGAAACGGGGTGTATCAGGATCATCCTTGACGAGCGGATTTTGTTTTGCACATAAATCCAGAACGGCCAGGTTCCATAAGAAGTCGCCGACTCTATGCTGTAGAGGGCCGCCTGTGTCAATAAAACCAGTCATATCACAAAGACGTTTAACCAGGAAATAGCCAAGCTTCAGCTGGTCGTCTGACAGAGATAAACGGCACAAAGCGTAAAGGGCCATAATGATATCCTGTTCAGTCGTCGATATGTTCATAATGGCTTGAATCGAAGCTTGAACAACATCCTCCCCTATGACGTGTGAGCAATGAGACATCCCACTGGCCACCATGGCCAGAGGCTGGGCCGACCACTCTTTGGTGTCGGTCAAATCACGGCTTCCCACCTCTTTGGCCAGCGCCTTCCGGGTCGTGTCGGCGTCGTCCCCCGTCACCTGGCTCAGGCCATTGGTCACCATGGCCAGATGCTGAGCTGACCACTCTTTGGTGTTGGTCAAATCACGGATTCCCACCTCTTTGGCCAGCGCCTTCCGGGTCGTGTCGGCGTCGTCACCCGTCACCTGGCTCAGGCCGTTGGTCACCATGGCCAGCTCTTGCGCTATCCAGCCCTTAAGGCCTCCGGCAAGGGCACGCCTCCCCACCTCTTTGGCCAGCGCCTTCCGGGTCGTGTCGGCGTCGTCCCCCGTCACCTGGCTCAGGCCATTGGTCACCATGGCCAGATGTTGCGCTATCCAGCACTTAAGGTCTCCGGCAAGGGTACGCCTCCCCACTTCTTTGGCCAGCGCCTTCCGGGGCGTGTCGGCGTCGTCCCCCGTCACCTGGCTCAGGCCATTGGTCACCATGGCCAGATGCTGGGCCGACCACTCTTTGGTGTCGGTAAAATCACGGCTTCCCACCTCTTTGGCCAGCGCCTTCCGGGTCGTGTTGGCGTCGTCCCCCGTCACCTGGATCTGGCCATTGGTCACCATGGCCAGATCTTGCGCTATCCAGCACTTAAGGTCTCCGGCAAGGGCACGCCTCCCCACTTCTTTGGCCAGCGCCTTCCGGGTCGTGTCGGCGTCGTCACCCGCTACCTGATTCAGGCCATTGGTCACCATGGCCAGAGGCTGGGCCGACCACTCTTTGGTGTTGGTCAAATCACGGCTTCCCACCTCTTTGGCCAGCGCCTTCCGGGTCGTGTCGGCGTCGTCACCCGCCACCTGACTCAGGCCATTGGTCACCATGGCCAGATGTTGCGCTATCCAGCACTTAAGGTCTCCGGCAAGGGCACGCCTCCCCACCTCTTTGGCCAGCGCCTTCCGGGTCGTGTCGGCGTCGTCCCCCTCCACCGGCCTCAGGCCATTGGTCACCATGGCCAGATCTTGCGCTATCCAGCATTTAAGGTCTCCGGCAAGGGCACGCCTCCCCACTTCTTTGGCCAGCGCCTTCCGGGTCATGTCGGCGTCGTCACCCGCTACCTGACTCAGGCCATTGGTCACCATGGCCAGATGCTGGGCCGACCACTCTTTGGTGTTGGTCAAATCACGGCTTCCCACCTCTTTGGCCAGCGCCTTCCGGGTCGTGTCGGCGTCGACCCCCGCCACCTGACTCAGGCCATTGGTCACCATGGCCAGATGCTGGGCCGACCACTCTTTGGTGTTGGTCAAATCACGGCTTCCCACCTCTTTGGCCAGCGCCTTCCGGGTCGTGTCGGCGTCGTCGTCCCCCGTCACCTGCCTCAGTCCACTGGTCACCATGGCCAGATCTTGCGCTATCCAGTACTTAAGGTCTCCGGCAAGGGCACGCCTCCCCACTTCTTTGGCCAGCGCCTTCCGAGTCGTGCTGGCGTCGTCCCCCGTTACCTGGCTCAGGCCATTGGTCACCATGGCCAGATGCTGGGCCGACCACTCCCTGGGGTCAGTCAAATCACGCCTCCCCACCTCTTTGGCCAGCGCCTTCCGGGTCGTGTCGGTGTCGTCACCCGCCACCTGACTCAGGCTATTGAGCACCATGGCCAGTGTTTGGGCGTTAAATCCGCACTGTTTGGTTAGCTGCTGTTTTTGACTGCGGTGGATCACGGCTTTCATTATCCAGTCTAACGCTGTGGCGCCTTCTTGATATTTTGCTACTTTTGAAAACGCATTTGCCAAAAGAGCAAGGGCTTTGGGACTGGCTCGCAGCGGGTGCGGCTCTCTTTCTGTCATCTGGAATGCAAGATCTAAAAGCGCGGTTTTATGGCTCTCCCGATGTGGCCCGTGAAGTTGCTTTTTGAGTCGATTCACTTCGTTTGCCAGTGCTTCTATCTGTTGATCGAAACGCTCGGCGGAAGGGTTGCGGTAATATTGTCTCTTTCTGTCTGGTCTTCTTTTTGGATGTGTTCGAACTGTAGCCTCAGACGATTCCTGTTGTCGTGAAGGGACTTCGGCATGGGTCTTTGATGTGGTCAATACAGGCGGCCACTGAAGCATTGATGATTCAGGAACAGGAGAGGCATGTGGCCGGACACCGGTACGACCGGGATACAGGGAAGCAGGTAAAGGCTTTACAATTGCCGCCCAGCTTTTCTTTGTATCTTTATCTGCTGCTGCGCATTTCTCTATCATGCCCCCTGACAGCGGTAGCATTAACCAAATAAAAAACAATTCTCTCCTGCAAAAGTGAGCACCAATATTCACGGTAAATCTCATCCCATTGCCCGTTCGTTGAGGCTGTGCAGTAAAGGCAATGGCGGGATATATGGCAAGACGGCACAGGCCAAAAAGAGAAGGGAATACACAATCAGCAAACCGCCTCATATACCGACCATGATCCTCCAAAAGCATAACCGGACAGGAAAAATCATTGCCTGAAATGGTGGCGTTCAGGTGGTTGGTAGAAAGGTTACCAGGCTGGCAAGTCATTCACTCTCAGGCCTTCATACTGGCTACTCATTTCTTGTTCGTCCATTGCATTTATCACCTGATCAACAAACGTTCCAAGGCCTGCGACCGAGTCAGTCTCAACATAGGAAATACGTAGCACCTCAAACCCCAGGTTTTTGAGTATGTGATCTATCAAGCGGTCTCGCGCTCTTCTTTTTCCAGATTCTTTTGCAAGAAGAAGCTCATCGTTTTCCATTGTGTCATCCTGAATATAATGATGGGGGCCATCGACCTCTATACACAAGGTTTTACCCACCAGAATATCAACGGGGAACCCTTCAATATTCACTTCCATAACAATATTTTGGTTTGGCAAAGCATTTTTAACAGCCTGGAACACTCTGTTTTGTAATGCTGAGACCTTCACCTTTTTTTCAGGAGCAGAAAGAGCAGGAGACACATCAATTTCCAAGTTAGAAATGCCTGCCCAATAAATATATGCAAATCTGTCTTGCCAGTGATGTGAAAGAAGGTCCCTGATATTTTCCCTATCCATTAGCGGCTTAACAAAGATATCGAAACGGGGTGTATCAGGATCATCCTTGACGAGCGGATTTTGTTTTGCACATAAATCCAGAACGGCCAGGTTCCATAAGAAGTCGCCGACGTTATGCTGTAGAGGGCCGCCTGTGTCAATAAAACCCGTCATATCACAAAGACGTTTAACCAGGAAATAGCCAAGCTTCAGCTGGTCGTCTGACAGAGATAAACGGCACAAAGCGTCAAGGGCCATAATGATATCCTGTTCAGTCGGCGATATGTTCATAATGGCTTGAATCGAAGCTTGAACAACATCCTCCCCTATGGCGTGTGAGCAATGAGACATCCCACTGGCCACCATGACCAGATGCTGGGCCGACCACTCCCTGGGGTCTGTCAAATCACGCCTCCCCACCTCTTTGGCCAGCGCCTTCCGGGTCGTGTCGGCGTCGTCCCCCGTTACCTGGCTCAGGCCATTGGTCACCATGGCCAGAGGCTGGGCCGACCACTCACTGGTGTCAGTCAAATCACGGCTTCCCACCTCTTTGGCCAGCGCCTTCCGGGTCGGGTCGGCGTCGTCCCCCGTTACCTGGCTCAGGCCATTGGTCACCATGGCCAGATCTTGCGCTATCCAGCACTTAAGGTCTCCGGCAAGGGCACGCCTCCCCACTTCTTTGGCCAGCGCCTTCCGGGTCGTGTCGGCGTCGTCCCCCGCCACCTGCCTCAGGCCATTGGTCACCATGGCCAGATGTTGCGCTATCCAGCACTTAAGGTCTCCGGCAAGGGCACGCCTCCCCACTTCTTTGGCCAGCGCCTTCCGGGGCGTGTCGGCGTCGTCCCCCGTCACCGGGCTCAGGCCATTGGTCACCATGGCCAGATGTTGCGCTATCCAGCACTTAAGGTCTCCGGCAAGGGCACGCCTCCCCACTTCTTTGGCCAGCGCCTTCCGGGTCGTGCCGGCGTCGTCACCCGCTACCTGACTCAGGCCATTGGTCACCATGGCCAGATGCTGGGCCGACCACTCTTTGGTGTCAGTCAAATCACGGCTTCCCACCTCTTTGTCCAGCGCCTTCCGGGTCGTGTCGGCGTCGTCCCCCGTCACCTGACTCAGGCCATTGGTCACCATGGCCAGAGGCTGGGCCGACCACTCTTTGGTGTCGGTCAAATCACGGCTTCCCACCTCTTTGGTCAGCGCCTTCCGGGTCGTGTCGGCGTCGTCACCCGCCACCTGACTCAGGCCATTGGTCACCATGGCCAGATGTTGCGCTATCCAGCACTTAAGGTCTCCGGCAAGGGCACGCCTCCCCACCTCTTTGGCCAGCGCCTTCCGGGTCGTGTCGGCGTCGTCCCCCTCCACCGGCCTCAGGCCATTGGTCACCATGGCCAGATCTTGCGCTATCCAGCACTTAAGGTCTCCGGCAAGGGCACGCCTCCCCACTTCTTTGGCCAGCGCCTTCCGGGTCATGTCGGCGTCGTCACCCGCTACCTGACTCAGGCCATTGGTCACCATGGCCAGATGCTGGGCCGACCACTCTTTGGTGTTGGTCAAATCACGGCTTCCCACCTCTTTGGCCAGCGCCTTCCGGGTCGTGTCGGCGTCGACCCCCGCCACCTGACTCAGGCTATTGGTCACCATGGCCAGATGCTGGGCCGACCACTCTTTGGTGTCGGTCAAATCACGGCTTCCCACCTCTTTGGCCAGCGCCTTCCGGGTCGTGTCGGCGTCGTCGTCCCCCGTCACCTGCCTCAGTCCACTGGTCACCATGGCCAGATCTTGCGCTATCCAGTACTTAAGGTCTCCGGCAAGGGCACGCCTCCCCACTTCTTTGGCCAGCGCCTTCCGGGTCGTGCTGGCGTCGTCCCCCGTCACCTGGCTCAGGCCATTGGTCACCATGGCCAGATGCTGGGCCGACCACTCCCTGGGGTCAGTCAAATCACGCCTCCCCACCTCTTTGGCCAGTGCCTTCCGGGTCGTGTCGGCGTCGTCACCCGCCACCTGACTCAGGCTATTGAGCACCATGGCCAGTGTTTGGGCGTTAAATCCGCACTGTTTGGTTAGCTGCTGTTTTTGACTGCGGTGGATCACGGCTTTCATTATCCAGTCTAACGCTGTGGCGCCTTCTTGATATTTTGCTACTTTTGAAAACGCATTTGCCAAAAGAGCAAGGGCTTTGGGACTGGCTCGCAGCGGGTGCGGCTCTCTTTCTGTCATCTGGAATGCAAGATCTAAAAGCGCGGTTTTATGGCTCTCCCGATGTGGTCCGTGAAGTTGTTTTTTGAGTCGATTCACTTCGTTTGCCAGTGCTTCTATCTGTTGATCGAAACGCTCGGCGGAAGGGTTGCGGTAATATTGTCTCTTTCTGTCTGGTCTTCTTTGTGGATGTGTTCGAACTGTAGCCTCAGACGATTCCTGTTGTCGTGAAGGGACTTCGGCATGGGTCTTTGATGTGGTCAATACAGGCGGCCACTGAAGCATTGATGATTCAGGAACAGGAGAGGCATGTGGCCGGACACCGGTACGACCGGGATACAGGGAAGCAGGTAAAGGCTTTACAATTGCCGCCCAGCTTTTCTTTGTATCTTTATCTGCTGCTGCGCATTTCTCTATCACGCCCCCTGACAGCGGTAGCATTAACCAAATAAAAAACAATTCTCTCCTGCAAAAGTGAGCACCAATATTCACGGTGAATCTCATCCTCTTGCCCGTTCGTTGAGGCTGTGCAGTAAAGGCAATGGCGGGATATATGGCAAGACGGCACAGGCCAAAAAGAGAAGGGAATACACAATCAGCAACCCGCCTCATATACCGACCATGATCCTCCAAAAGCATAACCGGACAGGAAAAATCATTGCCTGAAATGGTGGCGTTCAGGTGGTTGGTAGAAAGGTTACCAGGCTGGCAAGTCATTCACTCTCAGGCCTTCATACTGGCTACTCATTTCTTGTTCGTCCATTGCATTTATCACCTGATCAACAAAGGTTCCAAGGCCTGCGACCGAGTCAGTCTCAACATAGGAAATACGTAGCACCTCAAACCCCAGGTTTTTGAGTATGTGATCTATCAAGCGGTCTCGCGCTCTTCTTTTTCCAGATTCTTTTGCAAGAAGAAGCTCATCGTTTTCCATTGTGTCATCCTGAATATAATGATGGGGGCCATCGACCTCTATACACAAGGTTTTACCCACCAGAATATCAACGGGGAACCCTTCAATATTCACTTCCATAACAATATTTTGGTTTGGCAAAGCATTTTTAACAGCCTGGAACACTCTGTTTTGTAATGCTGAGACCTTCACCTTTTTTTCAGGAGCAGAAAGAGCAGGAGACACATCAATTTCCAAGTTAGAAATGCCTGCCCAATAAATATATGCAAATCTGTCTTGCCAGTGATGTGAAAGAAGGTCCCTGATATTTTCCCTATCCATTAGCGGCTTAACAAAGATATCGAAACGGGGTGTATCAGGATCATCCTTGACGAGCGGATTTTGTTTTGCACATAAATCCAGAACGGCCAGGTTCCATAAGAAGTCGCCGACGTTATGCTGTAGAGGGCCGCCTGTGTCAATAAAACCCGTCATATCACAAAGACGTTTAACCAGGAAATAGCCAAGCTTCAGCTGGTCGTCTGACAGAGATAAACGGCACAAAGCGTCAAGGGCCATAATGATATCCTGTTCAGTCGGCGATATGTTCATAATGGCTTGAATCGAAGCTTGAACAACATCCTCCCCTATGACGTGTGAGCAATGAGACATCCCACTGGCCACCATGGCCAGTGGCTGGGCCGACCACTCCCTGGGGTCAGTCAAATTACGCCTTCCCACCTCTTTGGCTAGCGCCTTCCGGGTCGTGTCGGCGTCGTCACCCGCCACCTGACTCAGGCCGTTGGTCACCATGGCCAGCTCTTGCGCTATCCAGCCCTTAAGGCCTCCGGCAAGGGCACGGCTCCCCATCTCTTTGGCCAGCGCCTTCCGGGTCGTGTCGGCGTCGTCCCCCGTAACCTGCCTCAGGCCATTGGTCACCATGGCCAGAGGCTGGGCCGACCACTCACTGGTGTCGGTCAAATCACGCCTCCCCACCTCTTTGGCCAGCGCCTTCCGGGACGTGTCGGCGTCGTCCCCCGTCACCTGACTCAGGCCATTGGTCACCATGGCCAGATCTTGCGCTATCCAGCACTTAAGGTCTCCGGCAAGGGCACGCCTCCCCACTTTTTTGGCCAGCGCCTTCCGGGTCGTGTCGGCGTCGTCACCCGCTACCTGATTCAGGCCATTGGTCACCATGGCCAGATGCTGGGCCGACCACTCTTTGGTGTTGGTCAAATCACGGCTTCCCACCTCTTTGGCCAGTGCCTTCCGGGTCGTGTCGGCGTCGTCCCCCGCCACCTGCCTCAGGCCATTGGTCACCATGGCCAGATGTTGTGCTATCCAGCACTTAAGGTCTCCGGCAAGGGCACGCCTCCCCACTTCTTTGGCCAGCGCCTTCCGGGTCGTGTCGGCGTCGTCCCCCGTCACCTGACTCAGGCCATTGGTCACCATGGCCAGATCTTGCGCTGTCCAGCACTTAAGGCCTCCGGCAAGGGCACGCCTCCCCACCTCTTTGGCCAGCGCCCTCCGGGTCGTGTCGGCGTCGTCCCCCGTCACCTGACTCAGGCCATTGGTCACCATGGCCAGATCTTGCGCTGTCCAGCACTTAAGGCCTCCGGCAAGGGCACGCCTCCCCACCTCTTTGGCCAGCGCCCTCCGGGTCGTGTCGGCGTCGTCACCCGCCACCTGACTCAGGCCATTGGTCACCATGGCCAGATCTTTCGCTATCCAGCACTTAAGGTCTCCGGCAAGGGCACGCCTCCCCACTTCTTTGGCCAGCGCCTTCCGGGTCGTGTCGGCGTCGTCCCCCGTCACCTGGCTCAGGCCATTGGTCACCATGGCCAGATCTTGCGCTATCCAGCACTTAAGGTCTCCGGCAAGGGCACGCCTCCCCACTTCTTTGGCCAGCGCCTTCCGGGTCGTGTCGGCGTCGTCCCCCGCCACCTGCCTCAGGCCATTGGTCACCATGGCCAGAGGCTGGGCCGACCACTCCCTGGAGTCAGTCAAATCACGCCTCCCCACCTCTTTGGCCAGTGCCTTCCGGGTCGTGTCGGCGTCGTCCCCCGTCACCGGGCTCAGGCCATTGGTCACCATGGCCAGAGGCTGGGCCGACCACTCCCTGGAGTCAGTCAAATCACGCCTCCCCACCTCTTTGGCCAGTGCCTTCCGGGTCGTGTCGGCGTCGTCCCCCGTCACCGGGCTCAGGCCATTGGTCACCATGGCCAGAGGCTGGGCCGACCACTCTTTGGTGTCGGTCAAATCACGGCTTCCCACCTCTTTGGCCAGCGCCTTCCGGGTCGTGTCGGCTTTGTCACCCGCCACCTGACTCAGGCTATTGAGCAACATGGCCAGCGTTTGGGCTTTAAATCCGCACTGTTTGGTTAGCTGCTGTTTTTGACTGCGGTGGATCACGGCTTTCATTATCCAGTCTAACGCTGTGGTGCCTTCTTGATATTTTGCTAATTTTGAAAACGCATTTGCCAAAAGAGCAAGGGCTCTGGGACTGGCTCGAAGCGGGTGCGGATCTCTTTCTGTTATCTGGAATGCAAGATCTAAAAGCGCGGTTTTATGGCTCTCCCGATGTGGCCCGTGAAGTTGCTTTTTGAGTCGATTCACTTCGTTTGCCAGTGCTTCTATCTGTTGATCGAAACGCTCGGCGGAAGGGTTGCGGTAATATTGTCTCTTTCTGTCTGGTCTTCTTTGTGGATGTGTTCGAACTGTAGCCTCAGACGATTCCTGTTGTCGTGAAGGGACTTCGGCATGGGTCTTTGATGTGGTCAATACAGGCGGCCACTGAAGCATTGATGATTCAGGAACAGGAGAGGCATGTGGGCGGACACCGGTACGACCGGGATACAGGGAAGCAGGTAAAGGCTTTACTATTGCCGCCCAGCTTTTCTTTGTATCTTTATCTGCTGCTGCGCATTTCTCTATCACGCCCCCTGACAGCGGTAGCATTAACCAAATAAAAAACAATTCTCTCCTGCAAAAGTGAGCACCAATATTCACGGTGAATCTCATCCTGTTGCCCGTTCGTTGAGGCTGTGCAGTAAAGGCAATGGCGGGATATATGGCAAGACGGCACAGGCCAAAAAGAGAAGGGAATACACAATCAGCAAACCGCCTCATACACCGACCATGATCCTCCAAAAGCATAACCGGACAGGAAAAATCATTGCCTGAAATGGTGGCGTTCAGGTGGTTGGTAGAAAGGTTACCAGGCTGGCAAGTCATTCACTCTCAGGCCTTCATACTGGCGACTCATTTCTTGTTCGTCCATTGCATTTATCACCCGATCAACAAACGTTCCAAGGCCTGCGACCGAGTCAGTCTCAACATAGGAAATACGTAGCACCTCAAACCCCAGGCCTTTGAGTATATGATCTATCAAACGGTCTCGCGCTCTTCTTTTTCCAGATTCTTTTGCAAGAAGAGGCTCATCGTTTTCCATTGTGTCATCCTGAATATAATGATGGGGGCCATCGACCTCTATACACAAGGTTTTACCCACCAGAATATCAACGGGGAACCCTTCAATATTCACTTCCATAACAATATTTTGGTTTGGCAAAGCATTTTTAACAGCCTGGAACACTCTGTTTTGTAATGCTGAGACTTTCACCTTTTTTTCAGGAGCAGAAAGAGCAGGAGACACATCAATTTCCAGGTTAGAAATGCCTGCCCAGTAAATATATGCAAATCTGTCTTGCCAGTGATGTGAAAGAACGTCCCTGATATTTTCCCTATCCATTAGCGGCTTAACAAAGATATCGAAACGGGGTATATCAGGGTCATCCTTGACGAGCGGATTTTGTTTTGCACATAAATCCAGAACGGCCAGGCTCCATAAGAAGTCGCCGACGCTATGCTGTAGAGGGCCGCCTGTGTCAATAAAACCAGTCATATAACAAAGACGTTTAACCAGGAGATAGCCAAGCTTCAGCTGGTCGTCTGACAGAGATAAACGGCACAAAGCGTAAAGGGCCATAATGATATCCTGTTCAGTCGGCGATATGTTCATAATGGCTTGAATCGAAGCTTGAACAACATCCTCCCCTATGACGTGTGAGCAATGAGATATCCCACTGGCCACCATGGCCAGAGACTGGGCCGACCACTCACTGGTGTCGGTCAAATCACGGCTTCCCACCTCTTTGGCCAGCGCCTTCCGGGACGTGTCGGCGTCGTCCCCCGCCACCGGGCTCAGGCCATTGGTCACCATGGCCAGATGCTGGGCCGACCACTCTTTGGTGTCGGTCAAATCACGGCTTCCCACCTCTTTGGCCAGCGCCTTCCGGGTCGTGTCGGCGTCGTCCCCCGTCACCTGGCTCAGGCCATTGGTCACCATGGCCAGATGCTGGGCCGACCACTCTTTGGTGTCGGTCAAATCACGCCTCCCCACCTCTTTGGCCAGCGCCTTCCGGGTCGTGTCGGCGTCGTCCCCCGTCACCTGCCTCAGGCCATTGGTCACCATGGCCAGATGCTGGGCCGACCACTCTTCGGTGTCGGTCAAATCACGGCTTCCCACCTCTTTGGCCAGCGCCTTCCGGGTCGTGTCGGCGTCGTCCCCCGCAACCTGCCTCAGGCCATTGGTCACCATGGCCAGAGGCTGGGACGACCACTCCCTGGGATCAGTCAAATCACGCCTCCCCACCTCTTTGGCCAGCGCCTTCAGGGTTGTGTCGGCGTCGTCACCCGTCACCGGGCTCAGGCCATTGGTCACCATGGCCAGAGACTGGGCCGACCACTCCCTGGGGTCAGTCAAATCACGCCTCCCCACCTCTTTGGCCAGCGCCTTCCGGGTCGTGTCGGCGTCGTCACCCGCCACCTGACTCAGGCCATTGGTCACCATGGCCAGATCTTGCGCTATCCAGCACTTAAGGTCTCCGGCAAGGGCACGCCTCCCGACTTCTTTGGCCAGCGCCTTCCGGGTCGTGTCGGCGTCGTCACCCGCCACCTGACTCAGGCCATTGGTCACCATGGCCAGAGGCTGGGCCGACCACTCTTTGGTGTCAGTCAAATCACGGCTTCCCACCTCTTTGGCCAGCGCCTTCCGGGTCGTGTCGGCGTCGTCCCCCGCCACCTGACTCAGGCCACTGGTCACCATGGCCAGATCTTGCGCTATCCAGCACTTAAGATCTCCGGCAAGGGCACGCCTCCTCACCTCTTTGGCCAGCGCCTTCCGGGTCGTGTCGGCGTCGTCCCCCGCCACCTGACTCAGGCCATTGGTCACCATGGCCAGATGCTGGGCCGACCACTCTTTGGTGTCGGTCAAATCACGGCTTCCCACCTCTTTGGCCAGCGCCTTCCGGGTCGTGTCGGCGTCGTCCCCCATCACCGGGCTCAGGCCATTGGTCACCATGGCCAGAGGCTGGGCCGACCACTCTTTGGTGTCGGTCAAATCACGCCTCCCCACTTCTTTGGCCAGCGCCTTCCGGGTCGTGTCGGCGTCGTCCCCCATCACCGGGCTCAGGCCATTGGTCACCATGGCCAGAGGCTGGGCCGACCACTCTTTGGTGTCGGTCAAATCACGCCTCCCCACTTCTTTGGCCAGCGCCTTCCGGGTCGTGTCGGCGTCGTCACCGGCCACCTTACTCAGGCCATTGGTCACCATGGCCAGAGGCTGGGCCCACCACTCCCTGGGGTCAGTCAAATCACGCCTCCCCACCTCTTTGGCCAGCGCCTTCCGGGTAGTGTCGGCTTTGTCACCGGCGACCTGACTCAGGCTATTGAGCACCATGGCCAGTGTTTGGGCTTTAAATCCGCACTGTTTGGTTAGCTGCTGTTTTTGACTGCGGTGGATCACGGCTTTCATTATCCAGTCTAACGCTGTGGCGCCTTCTTGATATTTTGCTAATTTTGAAAACGCATTTGCCAAAAGAGCAAGGGCTCTGGGACTGGCTCGAAGCGGGTGCGGATCTCTTTCTGTCATCTGGAATGCAAGATCTAAAAGCGCGGTTTTATGGCTCTCCCGATGTGGCCCGTGAAGTTGCTTTTTGAGTTGATTCACTTCGTTTGCCAGTGCTTCTATCTGTTGATCGAAACGCTCGGCGGAAGGGTTGCGGTAATATTGTCTCTTTCTGTCTGGTCTTCTTTTTGGATGTGTTCGAGCTGTAGCCTCAGACGATTCCTGTTGTCGTGAAGGGACTTCGGCATGGGTCTTTGATATGGTCAATACAGGCGGCCACTGAAGCATTGATGATTCAGGAACAGGAGAGGCATGTGGCCGGACACAGGTACGACCGGGATACAGGGAAGCAGGTAAAGGCTTTACAATTGCCGCCCAGCTTTTCTTTGTATCTTTATCTGCTGCTGCGCATTTCTCTATCACGCCCCCTGACAGCGGTAGCATTAACCAAATAAAAAACAATTCTCTCCTGCAAAAGTGAGCACCAATATTCACGGTCAATCTCATCCTCTTGCCCGTTCGTTGAGGCTGTGCAGTAAAGGCAATGGCGGGATATATGGCAAGACGGCTCAGGCCAAAAAGAGAAGGGAATACACAATCAGCAACCCGCCTCATATACCGACCATGATCCTCCAAAAGCATAACCGGATAGGAAAAATCATTGCCTGAAATGGTGGCGTTCAGGTGGTTGGTAGAAAGGTTACCAGGCTGGCAAGTCATTCACTCTCAGGCCTTTATACTGGCGACTCATTTCTTGTTCGTCCATTGCATTTATCACCCGATCAACAAACGTTCCAAGGCCTGCGACCGAGTCAGTCTCAACATAGGAAATACGTAGCACCTCAAACCCCAGGCTTTTGAGTATGTGATCTATCAAACGGTCTCGCGCTCTTCTTTTTCCAGATTCTTTTGCAAGAAGAAGCTCATCGTTTTCCATTATGTCATCCTGAATATAATGATGGGGGCCATCGACCTCTATACACAAGGTTTTACCCACCAGAATATCAACTGGGAACCCTTCAATATTCACTTCCATAACAATATTTTGGTTTGGCAAAGCATTTTTAACAGCCTGGAACACTCTGTTTTGTAATGCTGAGACCTTCACCTTTTTTTCAGGAGCAGAAAGAGCAGGAGACACATCAATTTCCAGGTTAGAAATGCCTGCCCAGTAAATATATGCAAATCTGTCTTGCCAGTGATGTGAAAGAAGGTCCCTGATATTTTCCCTATCCATTAGCGGCTTAACAAAGATATCGAAACGGGGTGTATCAGGATCATCCTTGACGAGCGGATTTTGTTTTGCACATAAATCCAGAACGGCCAGGTTCCATAAGAAGTCGCCGACTCTATGCTGTAGAGGGCCGCCTGTGTCAATAAAACCAGTCATATCACAAAGACGTTTAACCAGGAAATAGCCAAGCTTCAGCTGGTCGTCTGACAGAGATAAACGGCACAAAGCGTAAAGGGCCATAATGATATCCTGTTCAGTCGTCGATATGTTCATAATGGCTTGAATCGAAGCTTGAACAACATCCTCCCCTATGACGTGTGAGCAATGAGACATCCCACTGGCCACCATGGCCAGAGGCTGGGCCGACCACTCTTTGGTGTCGGTCAAATCACGGCTTCCCACCTCTTTTGCCAGCGCCTTCCGGGTCGTGTCGGCGTCGTCCCCCGTCACCTGGCTCAGGCCATTGGTCACCATGGCCAGATGCTGAGCTGACCACTCTTTGGTGTTGGTCAAATCACGGATTCCCATCTCTTTGGCCAGCGCCTTCCGGGTCGTGTCGGCGTCGTCACCCGTCACCTGGCTCAGGCCGTTGGTCACCATGGCCAGCTCTTGCGCTATCCAGCCCTTAAGGCCTCCGGCAAGGGCACGCCTCCCCACCTCTTTGGCCAGCGCCTTCCGGGTCGTGTCGGCGTCGTCCCCCGTCACCTGGCTCAGGCCATTGGTCACCATGGCCAGATGTTGCGCTATCCAGCACTTAAGGTCTCCGGCAAGGGTACGCCTCCCCACTTCTTTGGCCAGCGCCTTCCGGGTCGTGTCGGCGTCGTCCCCCGTCACCTGCCTCAGGCCATTGGTCACCATGGCCAGAGGCTGGGCCGACCACTCACTGGTGTCAGTCAAATCACGGCTTCCCACCTCTTTGGCCAGCGCCTTCCGGGTCGTGTCGGCGTCGTCCCCCGTTACCTGGCTCAGGCCATTGGTCACCATGGCCAGATCTTGCGCTATCCAGCACTTAAGGTCTCCGGCAAGGGCACGCCTCCCCACTTCTTTGGCCAGCGCCTTCCGGGTCGTGTCGGCGTCGTCCCCCGTCACCGGGCTCAGGCCATTGGTCACCATGGCCAGATGCTGGGCCGACCACTCTTTGGTGTTGGTCAAATCACGGCTTCCCACCTCTTTGGCCAGCGCCTTCCGGGTCGTGTTGGCGTCGTCCCCCGTCACCTGGCTCAGGCCATTGGTCACCATGGCCAGATGTTGCGCTATCCAGCACTTAAGGTCTCCGGCAAGGGCACGCCTCCCCACTTCTTTGGCCTGCGCATTCCGGGTCGTGTCGGCGTCGTCACCCGCTACCTGACTCAGGCCATTGGTCACCATGGCCAGAGGCTGGGCCGACCACTCTTTGGTGTCGGTCAAATCACGCCTCCCCACCTCTTTGGCCAGCGCCTTCCGGGTCGTGTCGGCGTCGCCCCCCGTCACCTGGCTCAGGCCATTGGTCACCATGGCCACATGCTGGGCCGACCACTCTTTGGTGTCGGTCAAATCACGGCTTCCCACCTCTTTGGCCAGCGCCTTCCGGGTCGTGTCGGCGTCGTCCCCCGCCACCTGACTCAGGCCACTGGTCACCATGGCCAGATGCTGGGCCGACCACTCTTTGGTGTCGGTCAAATCACGGCTTCCCACCTCTTTGGCCAGCGCCTTCCGGGTCGTGCCGGCGTCATCCCCCGCCACCTGACTCAGGCCATTGGTCACCATGGCCAGATGCTGGGCCGACCACTCCCTGGGGTCAGTCAAATCACGACTCCCCACCTCTTTGGCCAGCGCCTTCCGGGTCGTGTCGGCGTCGTCCCCCGTCACCTGTATCAGGCTATTGGTCACCATGGCCAGATGCTGGGCCGACCACTCTTTGGTGTCGGTCAAATCACGGCTTCCTACCTCTTTGGCCAGCGCCTTCCGGGTCGTGTCGGCGTCGTCCCCCGTCACCTGGCTCAGGCCATTGGTCACCATGGCCAGCTCTTGCGCTATCCAGCACTTAAGGTCTCCGGCAAGGGCACGCCTACCCACCTCTTTGGCCAGCGCCTTCCGGGTCGTGTCGGCTTTGTCACCGGCGACCTGACTCAGGCTATTGAGCACCATGGCCAGCGTTTGGGCTTTAAATCCGCACTGTTTGGTTAGCTGCTGTTTTTGACTGCGGTGGATCACGGCTTTCATTATCCAGTCTAACGCTGTGGCGCCTTCTTGATATTTTGCTAATTTTGAAAACGCATTTGCCAAAAGAGCAAGGGCTTTGGGACTGGCTCGAAGCGGGTGCGGATCTCTTTCTGTTATCTGGAATGCAAGATCTAAAAGCGCGGTTTTATGGCTCTCCCGATGTGGCCCGTGAAGTTGCTTTTTGAGTCGATTCACTTCGTTTGCCAGTGCTTCTATCTGTTGATCGAAACGCTCGGTGGAAGGGTTGCGGTAATATTGTCTCTTTCTGTCTGGTCTTCTTTTTGGATGTGTTCGAACTGTAGCCTCAGACGAGTCCTGTTGTCGTGAAGGGACTTCGGCATGGGTCTTTGATGTGGTCAATACAGGCGGCCACTGAAGCATTGATGATTCAGGAACAGGAGAGGCATGTGGCCGGACACAGGTACGACCGGGATACAGGGAAGCAGGTAAAGGCTTTACAATTGCCGCCCAGCTTTTCTTTGTATCTTTATCTGCTGCTGCGCATTTCTCTATCACGCCCCCTGACAGCGGTAGCATTAACCAAATAAAAAACAATTCTCTCCCGCAAAAGTGAGCACCAATATTCACGGTAAATCTCATCCTCTTGCCCGTTCGTTGAGGCTGTGCAGTAAAGGCAATGGCGGGATATATGGCAAGACGGCACAGGCCAAAAAGAGAAGGGAATACACAATCAGCAAACCGCCTCATATACCGACCATGATCCTCCAAAAGCATAACCGGATAGGAAAAATCATTGCCTGAAATGGTGGCGTTCAGGTGGCTGGTAGAAAGGTTACCAGGCTGGCAAGTCATTCACTCTCAGGCCTTCATACTGGCGACTCATTTCTTGTTCGTCCATTGCATTTATCACCCGATCAACAAACGTTCCAAGGCCTGCGACCGAGTCAGTCTCAACATAGGAAATACGTAGCACCTCAAACCCCAGGCTTTTGAGTATGTGATCTATCAAACGGTCTCGCGCTCTTCTTTTTCCAGATTCTTTTGCAAGAAGAAGCTCATCGTTTTCCATTATATCATCCTGAATATAATGATGGGGACCATCGACCTCTATACACAAGGTTTTACCCACCAGAATATCAACTGGGAACCCTTCAATATTCACTTCCATAACAATATTTTGGTTTGGCAAAGCATTTTTAACAGCCTGGAACACTCTGTTTTGTAATGCTGAGACTTTCACCTTTTTTTCAGGAGCAGAAAGAGCAGGAGACGCATCAATTTCCAAGTTAGAAATGCCTGCCCAGTAAATATATGCAAATCTGTCTTGCCAGTGATGTGAAAGAAGGTCCCTGATATTTTCCCTATCCATTAGCGGCTTAACAAAGATATCGAAACGGGGTGTATCAGGATCATCCTTGACGAGCGGATTTTGTTTTGCACATAAATCCAGAACGGCCAGGTTCCATAAGAAGTCGCCGACGTTATGCTGTAGAGAGCCGCCTGTGTCAATAAAACCAGTCATATCACAAAGACGTTTAACCAGGAAATAGCCAAGCTTCAGCTGGTCGTCTGAAAGAGATAAACGGCACAAAGCGTCAAGGGCCATAATGATATCCTGTTCAGTCGGCGATATGTTCATAATGGCTTGAATCGAAGCTTGAACAACATCCTCCCCTATGACGTGTGAGCAATGAGACATCCCACTGGCCACCATGGCCAGATGCTTGGCCGACCACTCTTTGGTGTCGGTCAAATCACGCCTCCCCACCTCTTTGGCCAGCGCCTTCCGGGTCGTGTCGGCGTCGTCCCCCGCCACCTGCCTCAGGCCATTGGTCACCATGGCCAGATCTTGCGCTATCCAGCACTTAAGGTCTCCGGCAAGGGCACGCCTCCCCACCTCTTTGGCCAGCGCCTTCCGGGTCGTGTCGGCGTCGTCCCCCGTCACCGGGCTCAGGCCATTGGTCACCATGGCCAGAGGCTGGGCCGACCACTCTTTGGTGTCGGTCAAATCACGGCTTCCCACCTCTTTGGCCAGCGCCTTCCGGGTCGTGTCGGCGTCGTCCCCCGCCACCTGCCTCAGGCCATTGGTCACCATGGCCAGATCTTGCGCTATCCAGCACTTAAGGTCTCCGGCAAGGGCACGCCTCCCCACTTCTTTGGCCAGCGCCTTCCGGGGCGTGTCGGCGTCGTCCCCCGTCACCGGGCTCAGGCCATTGGTCACCATGGCCAGATGTTGCGCTATCCAGCACTTAAGGTCTCCGGCAAGGGCACGCCTCCCCACCTCTTTGGCCAGCGCCTTCCGGGTCGTGCCGGCGTCGTCCCCCGCTCACCTGGCTCAGGCCATTGGTCACCATGGCCAGATGCTGGGCCGACCACTCTTTGGTGTCAGTCAAATCACGGCTTCCCACCTCTTTGGCCAGCGCCTTCCGGGTCGTGTCGGCGTCGTCCCCCGTCACCTGACTCAGGCCATTGGTCACCATGGCCAGAGGCTGGGCCGACCACTCTTTGGTGTTGGTCAAATCACGGCTTCCCACCTCTTTGGCCAGCGCCTTCCGGGTCGTGTCGGCGTCGTCCCCCGCCACCTGGCCTCAGGCCATTGGTCACCATGGCCAGATGTTGCACTATCCAGCACTTAAGGTCTCCGGCAAGGGCACGCCTCCCCACCTCTTTGGCCAGCGCCTTCCGGGTCGTGTCGGCGTCGTCCCCCGTCACCTGGCTCAGGCCATTGGTCACCATGGCCAGATGCTGGGCCGACCACTCCCAGGGGGCAGTCAAATCACGCCTCCCCACCTCTTTGGCCAGCGCCTTCCGGGTCGTGTCGGCGTCGTCCCCCGTCACCTGACTCAGGCCATTGGTCACCATGGCCAGAGGCTGGGCCGACCACTCTTTGGTGTCGGTCAAATCACGGCTTCCCACCTCTTTGGCCAGCGCCTTCCGGGTCGTGTCGGCGTCGTCCCCCGCCACCTGACTCAGGCCATTGGTCACCATGGCCAGATGCTGGGCCGACCACTCTTTGGTGTCGGTCAAATCACGCCTCCCCACCTCTTTGGCCAGCGCCTTCCGGGTCGTGTCGGCTTTGTCACCCGCCACCTGACTCAGGCTATTGAGCACCATGGCCAGCGTTTGGGCATTAAATCCGCACTGTTTGGTTAGCTGCTGTTTTTGACTGCGGTGGATCACGGCTTTCATTATCCAGTCTAACGCTGTGGCGCCTTCTTGATATTTTGCTAATTTTGAAAACGCATTTGCCAAAAGAGCAAGGGCTTTGGGACTGGCTCGAAGCGGGTGCGGCTCTCTTTCTGTCATCTGGAATGCAAGATCTAAAAGCGCGGTTTTATGGCTCTCCCGATGTGGTCCGTGAAGTTGTTTTTTGAGTCGATTCACTTCGTTTGCCAGTGCTTCTATCTGTTGATCGAAACGCTCGGCGGAAGGGTTGCGGTAATATTGTCTCTTTCTGTCTGGGCTTCTTTTTGGATGTGTTCGAACTGTAGCCTCAGACGATTCCTGTTGTCGTGAAGGGACTTCGGCATGGGTCTTTGATGTGGTCAATACAGGCGGCCACTGAAGCATTGATGATTCAGGAACAGGAGAGGCATGTGGCCGGACACAGGTACGACCGGGATACAGGGAAGCAGGTAAAGGCTTTACAATTGCCGCCCAGCTTTTCTTTGTATCTTTATCTGCTGCTGCGCATTTCTCTATCACGCCCCCTGACAGCGGTAGCATTAACCAAATAAAAAACAATTCTCTCCCGCAAAAGTGAGCACCAATATTCACGGTAAATCTCATCCTGTTGCCCGTTCGTTGAGGCTGTGCAGTAAAGGCAATGGCGGGATATATGGCAAGACGGTACAGGCCAAAAAGAGAAGGGAATACACAATCAGCAAACCGCCTCATATACCGACCATGGTCCTCCAAAAGCATAACCGGACAGGAAAAATCATTGCCTGAAATGGTGGCGTTCAGGTGGTTGGTAGAAAGGTTACCAGGCTGGCAAGTCATTCACTCTCAGGCCTTCATACTGGCGACTCATTTCTTGTTCGTCCATTGCATTTATCACCCGATCAACAAACGTTCCAAGGCCTGCGACCGAGTCAGTCTCAACATAGGAAATACGTAGCACCTCAAACCCCAGGCCTTTGAGTATGTGATCTATCAAAGGGTCTCGCGCTCTTCTTTTTCCAGATTCTTTTGCAAGAAGAAGCTCATCGTTTTCCATTATGTCATCCTGAATATAATGATGGGGGCCATCGACCTCTATACACAAGGTTTTGCCCACCAGAATATCAACGGGGAACCCTTCAATATTCACTTCCATAACAATATTTTGGTTTGGCAAAGCATGTTTAACAGCCTGGAACACTCTGTTTTGTAATGCTGAGACTTTCACCTTTTTTTCAGGAGCAGAAAGAGCAGGAGACACATCAATTTCCAGGTTAGAAATGCCTGCCCAGTAAATATATGCAAATCTGTCTTGCCAGTGATGTGAAAGAAGGTCCCTGATATTTTCCCTATCCATTAGCGGCTTAACAAAGATATCGAAACGGGGTGTATCAGGATCATCCTTGACGAGCGGATTTTGTTTTGCACATAAATCCAGAACGGCCAGGTTCCATAAGAAGTCGCCGACGCTATGCTGTAGAGGGCCGCCTGTGTCAATAAAACCAGTCATATCACAAAGACGTTTAACCAGGAAATAGCCAAGCTTCAGCTGGTCGTCTGACAGAGATAAACGGCACAAAGCGTCAAGGGCCATAATGATATCCTGTTCAGTCGGCGATATGTTCATAATGGCTTGAATCGAAGCTTGAACAACATCCTCCCCTATAACGTGTGAGCAATGAGACATCCCACTGGCCACCATGGCCAGATGCTGGGCCGACCACTCTTTGGTGTCGGTCAAATCACGGCTTCCCACCTCTTTGGCCAGCGCCTTCCGGGGCGTGTCGGCGTCGTCCTCCGCCACCTGACTCAGGCCGTTGGTCACCATGGCCAGCTCTTGCGCTATCCAGCCCTTAAGGCCTCCTGCAAGGGCACGGCTCCCCACTTCTTTGGCCAGCGCCTTCCGGGTTGTGTCGGCGTCGTCCCCCGTCACCTGGCTCAGGCCATTGGTCACCATGGCCATAGGCTGGGCCGACCACTCTTTGGTGTCGGTCAAATCACGCCTCCCCACCTCTTTGGTCAGCGCCTTCCGGGTCGTGTCGGCGTCGTCCCCCGTCACCTGACTCAGGCCATTGGTCACCATGGCCAGAGGCTGGGCCGACCACTCTTTGGTGTCGGTCAAATCACGGCTTCCCACCTCTTTGGCCAGCGCCTTCCGGGTCGTGTCGGCGTCGTCCCCCGTCACCGGGCTCAGGCCATTGGTCACCATGGCTAGATCTTGCGCTATCCAGCACTTAAGGTCTCCGGCAAGGGCACGCCTCCCCACCTCTTTGGCCAGCGCCTTCCGGGTCGTGTCGGCGTCGTCCCCCGTCACCTGGCTCAGGCCATTGGTCACCATGGCCAGAGGCTGGGCCGACCACTCTTTGGTGTCGGTCAAATCACGCCTCCCCACCTCTTTGGCCAGCGCCTTCCGGGTCGTGTCGGCGTCGTCCCCCGTCACCTGGCTCAGGCCATTGGTCACCATGGCCAGAGGCTGGGCCGACCACTCCCTGGGGTCAGTCAAATCACGGATTCCCACCTCTTTGGCCAGTGCCTTCCGGGTCGTGTCGGCGTCGTCCCCCGTCACTTGGCTCAGGCCATTGGTCACCATGGCCAGAGGCTGGGCCGACCACTCCCTGGGGTCAGTCAAATCACGCCTCCCCACCTCTTTGGCCAGTGCCTTCCGGGTCGTGTCGGCGTCGTCCCCCGTCACCTGGCTCAGGCCATTGGTCACCATGGCCAGAGGCTGGGCCGACCACTCCCTGGAGTCAGTCAAATCACGCCTCCCCACCTCTTTGGCCAGCGCCTTCCGGGTCGTGTCGGCGTCGTCACCCGCCACCTGACTCAGGCCATTGGTCACCATGGCCAGAGGCTGGGCCGACCACTCTTTGGTGTCGGTCAAATCACGGCTTCCCACCTCTTTGGCCAGTGCCTTCCGGGTCGTGTCGGCTTTGTCACCCGCCACCTGACTCAGGCCATTGGTCACCATGGCCAGAGGCTGGGCCGACCACTCTTTGGTGTCGGTCAAATCACGGCTTCCCACCTCTTTGGCCAGCGCCTTCCGGGTCGTGTCGGCTTTGTCGCCCTCCACCTGACTCAGGCTATTGAGCACCATGGCCAGCGTTTGGGCTTTAAATCCGCACTGTTTGGTTAGCTGCTGTTTTTGACTGCGGTGGATCACGGCTTTCATTATCCAGTCTAACGCTGTGGCGCCTTCTTGATATTTTGCTAATTTTGAAAACGTATTTGCCAAAAGAGCAAGGGCTTTGGGACTGGCTCGAAGCGGGTGCGGCTCTCTTTCTGTCATCTGGAATGCAAGATCTAAAAGCGCGGTTTTATGGCTCTCCCGATGTGGCCCGTGAAGTTGCTTTTTGAGTCGATTCACTTCGTTTGCCAGTGCTTCTATCTGTTGATCGAAACGCTCGGCGGAAGGGTTGCGGTAATATTGTCTCTTTCTGTCTGGTCTTCTTTTTGGATGTGTTCGAACTGTAGCCTCAGACGATTCCTGTTGTCGTGAAGGGGCTTCGGCATGGGTCTTTGATGTGGTCAATACAGGCGGCCACTGAAGCATTGATGATTCAGGAACAGGAGAGGCATGTGGCCGGACACAGGTACGACCGGGATACTGGGAAGCAGGTAAAGGCTTTACAATTGCCGCCCAGCTTTTCTTTGTATCTTTATCTGCTGCTGCGCATTTCTCTATCACGCCCCCTGACAGCGGTAGCATTAACCAAATAAAAAACAATTCTCTCACGCAAAAGTGAGCACCAATATTCACGGTAAATCTCATCCTGTTGCCCGTTCGTTGAGGCTGTGCAGTAAAGGCAATGGCGGGATATATGGCAAGATGGCACAGGCCAAAAAGAGAAGGGAATACACAATCAGCAACCCGCCTCATATACCGACCATGATCCTCCAAAAGCATAACCGGACAGGAAAAATCATTGCCTGAAATGGTGGCGTTCAGGTGGTTGGTAGAAAGGTTACCAGGCTGGCAAGTCATTCACTCTCAGGCCTTCATACTGGCTACTCATTTCCTATTCGTCCATTGCATTTATCACCCGATCAACAAAGGTTCCAAGGCCTGCGACCGAGTCAGTCTCAACATAGGAAATACGTAGCACCTCAAACCCCAGGCCTTTGAGTATGTGATCTATCAAACGGTCTCGCGCTCTTCTTTTTCCAGATTCTTTTGCAAGAAGAAGCTCATCGTTTTCCATTGTTTCATCCTGAATATAATGATGGGGGCCATCGACCTCTATACACAAGGTTTTACCCACCAGAATATCAACTGGGAACCCTTCAATATTCACTTCCATAACAATATTTTGGTTTGGCAAAGCATTTTTAACAGCCTGGAACACTCTGTTTTGTAATACTGAGACTTTCACCTTTTTTTCAGGAGCAGAAAGAGCAGGAGACACATCAATTTCCAGGTTAGAAATGCCTGCCCAGTAAATATATGCAAATCTGTCTTGCCAGTGATGTGAAAGAAGGTCCCTGATATTTTCCCTATCCATTATCGGCTTAACAACGATATCGAAACGGGGTGTATCAGGATCATCCTTGACGAGCGGATTTTGTTTTGCACATAAATCCAGAACGGCCAGGTTCCATAAGAAGTCGCCGACGTTATGCTGTAGAGGGCCGCCTGTGTCAATAAAACCAGTCATATCACAAAGACGTTTAACCAGGAAATAGCCAAGCTTCAGCTGGTCGTCTGACAGAGATAAACGGCACAAAGCGTCAAGGGCCATAATGATACCCTGTTCAGTCGGCGATATGTTTATAATGGCTTGAATCGAAGCTTGAACAACATCCTCCCCTATGACGTGTGAGCAATGAGACATCCCACTGGCCACCATGGCCAGATGCTGGGCTGACCACTCCCTGGGGTCAGTCAAATCACGCCTCCCCACCTCTTTGGCCAGCGCCTTCCGGGTCGTGTCGGCGTCGTCCCCCGTCACCGGGCTCAGGCCATTAGTCACCATGGCCAGAGGCTGGGCCGACCACTCTTTGGTGTCGGTCAGATCACGGCTTCCCACCTCTTTGGCCAGCGCCTTCCGGGCCGTGTCGGCGTCGTCCCCCGTCACCTGGCTCAGGCCATTGGTCACCATGGCCAGATGTTGCGCTATCCAGCACTTAAGGTCTCCGGCAAGGGCACGCCTCCCTACTTCTTTGGCCAGCGCCTTCCGGGTCGTGTCGGCGTCGTCCCCCGTCACCGGGCTCAGGCCATTGGTCACCATGGCCAGATCTTGCGCTATCCAGCACTTAAGGTCTCCGGCAAGGGCACGCCTCCCCACTTCTTTGGCCAGCGCCTTCCGGGGCGTGTCGGCGTCGTCCCCCGTCACCGGGCTCAGGCCAGAGGCTGGGCCGACCACTCTTTGGTGTTGGTCAAATCACGGCTTCCCACCTCTTTGGCCAGCGCCTTCCGGGTCGTTTCGGCGTCGTCCCCCGCCACCTGGCTCAGGCCAGTGGTCACCATGGCCAGATCTTGCGCTATCCAGCACTTAAGGTCTCCGGCAAGGGCACGCCTCCCGACTTCTTTGGCCAGCGCCTTCCGGGTCGTGTCGGCTTTGTCACCGGCGACCTGACTCAGGCTATTGAGCACCATGGACAGCGTTTGGGCGTTAAATCCGCACTGTTTGGTTAGCTGCTGTTTTTGACTGCGGTGGATCACGGCTTTCATTATCCAGTCTAACGCTGTGGCGCCTTCTTGATATTTTGCTAATTTTGAAAACGCATTTGCCAAAAGAGCAAGGGCTTTGGGACTGGCTCGAAGCGGGTGCGGCTCTCTTTCTGTCATCTGGAATGCAAGATCTAAAAGCGCGGTTTTATGGCTCTCCCGATGTGGCCCGTGAAGTTGCTTTTTGAGTCGATTCACTTCGTTTGCCAGTGCTTCTATCTATTGATCGAAACGCTCGGCGGAAGGGTTGCGGTAATATTGTTTCTTTCTGTCTGGTCTTCTTTTTGGATGTGTTCGAACTGTAGCCTCAGACGATTCCTGTTGTCGTGAAGGGACTTCGGCATGGGTCTTTGATGTGGTCAATACAGGCGGCCACTGAAGCATTGATGATTCAGGAACAGGAGAGGCATGTGGCCGGACACCGGTACGACCGGGATACAGGGAAGCAGGTAAAGGCTTTACAATTGCCGCCCAGCTTTTCTTTGTATCTTTATCTGCTGCTGCGCATTTCTCTATCACGCCCCCTGACAGCGGTAGCATTAACCAAATACCTGAATCCGTGACTTCCTGATTACTGAGGCATTTCTGGTGTTTTCTGACGCTGCGCAAAGCTTCGGATTCAACCTTTCTGTGCAGCGCCTTGCGATTTTATTCAAAAAAACACCATTAATGCCCACAGCTCTGATTTCTGGCGGCCTTTTCCTGTTTGCAGGCCATAGAACGCCACGGCCTTCGCTGAAAGCCTTTGTCATTTTATTGCGGCGTGGTTTTGTCAGTTGGCTATCGCTGCAAGGCCATTAACACAGTGCATACGCAGACAATAAACGTCGATAAGCCCGGAAGCCTGGGCTGTGTCGGCCGAAGCGCAGCACATATTGGCGACCCGATTTTACCAGTCGGGCAGCCTGATAAATCAGTTCCTGCATAACTGTTTTCAAACGACGGCGTTTTGCACGGTGGCGTACGGGTAAATCCTCTCCCAGCAAGGCCTTTTGACCCATGCAACGCAGAATGTTGTAGGTCAGCGCTGCCAGACTCATGATCAGTGCATTGGTGGCGAACTTCCCTGATGGCAGGCGTTCCAAATCCAGATCTGTTTTGAATTCACTGTGAAATTGCTCACTGGTCGCGTGGTCCTTATACAAGGCAATAATATCGTCATCACTGTAGTGTTTCTCTTCCAGTGTCGTCCACCAACCTTCCAGCTCATACTCCGGGCCTGAGATCAACATCTGGCCGACAGCATCACAGGTTCTGCGGATAATTCTGAGAACCAGACGCTGCGGGCCATAGTTTGTCTCGTGGATAACAGATAAGGTGGCGTAGTCTTTCCCATCCCTGACAGGCTGCCAGGCAATGTTGGCGTCTTCAAATTGTGGCAACCATCGCTCTGTCGTGTAGGTTCTGCGGGGTTGAGCTTAATGATGTGCTCCACATTTTTACCGTGAAAATACCCGAATTCAGGACGCAGGTAACCGCCCTGCACAGAACAAGGAACTACCGTGCCAACCTCAAGCTCAGGCTTGTTGCTGTACCAGCTCCAAGTAACCGTATTCTTCCAGCTTGTTCAACCAGCGTGACGCATTCTTCCTGACCATCAAACCCTCGTAATCAGTGTCAGGATCAATATAAGGCTGTCGTTTCTTGAGTAAGGTGTAAATCACACGAATAAGTTTATGCGCTATAGCAATCAGACTTCGTTTATGACCTCTGCGAATCACCAAACTCTGATATTTACCTTTGAACTGGCTCTTGGTCTTGATGGCCGCATTCGCCACTTCGCACAGTGTCGTTTTGATCATCTTGTTCCCTTTTCGGGTTCGACCACTTTTACGCTTTCCAGCGCTTTCATTATTGCCCGGACAGAGCCCGGCCCAGGAAGCGATTTCCTTCATACCGCCAAACTGACTCATGTCATCACCGATTTCTGCGATCAGTGCAGCAGCACTCATTGCACTGACTCCAGGTAAAGTCTGAAGCAGTTGCCAGGCTTCTTTCCAGGGTTGAACTGTATTCAGGATCTGGGCGTCCAGCTTCTGCTGCTGTTCGCTGAGGAAGTTGATGTGATCCCGAATATCTTTCAGCACAATCAGGTGTGAAGGTGATAGCTTCTCATCCATACTGGCCATCAGTTGCTTTCTATCTGCCTTCAGTCGACCGTCCGCCTTCTTGATAATATCCTGAAGGGATTCACCATCAATCAGGGCATTCACCATACGTTGGCCTGACTTGCCGTTAATGTCGCTGATCAGGCCGCCGAGTCGAATGCCACTGTCGTCCAGTGTCTTGTGGAGGCGGTTTTTCTCATTCGCTATTTGCTTGACCAGTGTGTCCCGCCGACGAGTCAGTAACCGCAACTGTTCCTGATCGGGATGAGGCACAAAGCTCGGACGAACCAGACCGCAGTGGGCAAGGTGGGCGAGCCACTGACTGTCCAGAGTATCTGTCTTACGACCAGGTACATTCTTAACATGTCGGGCATTCACCACCCAGGGGTTCAGGTCTCGACCAATGATGGAAGCGTAAATACTCTTCCAGTAAACACCCGTACTCTCCATTACGACCAGGTCGATCTGGTGTTGTTGAAGGAACTGGCACATTAATTCCCGATCCTTCCGGAAGGTACCAAACTCACGGGTTATTACTTGGATATCGCCTTCTGGCATTTCTTTGCGAACGGCCACCATGACCATCATTTTATGGACATCAATGCCTGCACAGTTTTTCACAATGGGTTGCATCATCTATGCTCCAAGCGTTCACGGAGGAACAGCAGAGCCTGACGGACTGGATCGGACCGCCATAGTCTCACTTGGAGAAAAGGGCTGTTTGCCGTGCATTCAATGTTCCAGAAATGGAACCTGGTGGTGCCAGTTCTGAACCATGAGATAAGCGAGGGTGCGAACGATCCAGCCCAGGTCAATTTGTGTTCAGGGTCTAAAGCCACTGCAAAAATATCGACCACTGTCAGGCTCTGCCTCAAATGCATTGTGGCAGAGCATTATTTTCATCGTGCGGGGTGGCCGGAAATGCGGTCATGACGATTTGGGTGCAGAATTTCAGATTGCGAGATTAATCAATCAATTAAAAAATTAAAACAGAACGAGAAATTTCCGAAAAACATAAGGCTTTTCAAGTCTATTGCAAACAACAATAGGTTTGAATTGGATTTTGAGGAAATTTACAGCTAACAAGTGACTATGGTGTCAATAGCTGATTATCCAGCTATTTTGGGGTTCCAGTGAACCCCATCTCTGACCATGGAATTCACTATTACAATCATCTTTCTAACGCAGGCAATGATGGCTGTTTTCTGGGGCTTTCTCAGGTTGGCTGAAGAAAGTGAGGGGTTGAAACAGAAATAGCCTTTAGGCAAAGATTGATTTGAACGGATCAACTTTACTGAAGGATCAGTACATGTCTGCAACACCCTCACTTCGACCTATGTTCTCATTTCCTGGCTGGGTAATCGACCATATTGATATGGATTGGGATGACTCCAGTGCAATGGTTTATCTGCGCAGAGATGGTCGTGTACAGCATCTGAAGTGCAGCCAGTGCCACAAACCCATGGGAAAGATGAGAGAGGCAGAGCGAACAGTGCTGGATTTACCTCTGGGTACCCTCAGTGTGCAGCTACATTTCACTTTTTACCAAGGGCGCTGCTCACGCTGCAAGCATTTTGAAACAGTGACACCTCCCGGGATCGCTCCCAAGGCACAGGCCACTGATCGACTGAAACTACATGTCAGTCATTTGTGCCGGTACATGCCCTGCAACAAAGTTCCCGAATTCATCCCTGTCTCCCATCATACCGTGCGGCGCTGGGATAGAGAGCTGCTAATGAAGACCCTGCCTGAACCTGACCTGGACAACATAAGGGCTTTGCTGATTGATGAGAAATCTATCGGCAAGGGACACCACTACCTGACAGTTGTCCTGAATGCCGATACTGGCGAAACCCTGTTCCTCGGAGAAGGGAAACGAAAAGCGACGCTGGATCAGTTTCTTGGCAATCTGACCCAAGAGCAAAAGGAATCTATCGCATGTGTTGGTATAGACAGAGGGGGCAGCTATCAAGCTTCGGTCAAAGAGCACCTTCCTGAAGCCGACATCGTGTACGACAAATTTCACATTATCGCCAACTACAACGAAGTGATAGACAAAATCCGACGCCGAGAATGGCGGCAAGCAGAAGCCGATGATAAGCCCTTCATAAAGGGGCAGCGCTTTAATCTGTTCAGGAATCCGGAGAACCTTACACCCAAGAGGGAAAGCAGCCTGAAAGAGCTGCTCGCCATGAATGAAGATCTGTTTCAAGCTTACACCCTGAAGGACATGCTCAAACAGCTGTGGACGTATACCTACAAGGGGTGTGCCAGCAAGTTTCTCGACAAATGGATAGAACTGGCCAAAGACACAGGCATTGAGGAACTGAAACGCTTTGTCAAAGGGCTGGACAGGGCCAGAGAAGGACTCTTGTCATATTGCCTGCATCGTATAACCAGCGCAAAAATCGAGGCCTTCAATGGTGTGATAAAGCGTATTGTCTACAAGGCATGTGGTTACAATGATCTTGAATATTTGTATCTGAAAATTCGACAGGAGGCTCAAAAATGATCAGCCAACCTGCGAAAGGGCCTGTTTTCTTCGCTTTTCCAGCCGCCAGCAGGCGTTCATAGGTGGCCTTAAATACTGGATTACACTGTATTGCCGACATCATAGCCATGAACATAGCTGTGCGTATTTTATAACGGCCACCTTTGATTTTTCGTTGCCCTTGATAGGCTCCACTCTCTCGATTAACAGGGGCTACACCGACCAAAGCAGCTGCTTGCTTGTTAGTTAAATAGCCGAGTTCGGGCATGTCACTGAGTAAGCAAAAAGTAACGACATTACCGATACCAGGTACGCTTTGAATGATGTCGAACTTCGTCTTATATTCAGGACAGCTTGTGATTAAATCGAGTAATTTTTTGTCTACTTTTTCTATCTGATTTTTGAGTGCTGTCAGGATTGGGGTGATCAAAACAGCCACTTTTTTCGGCATAATTTGACGGCGGTTTTTCTCCATCGTCTGCATAGTAATCAGTTGTCGCCGGCGGGATAAGAGATCGCTCATGTGCTGCAGAACATCAGGCTTTAGCTCGGATAATGGTGGTTTAATCGCTTCACCGTAGTGAGCTATGAGCTGAGCATCAAGCTTGTCTGTTTTGGCCAGACGACCAATAGCTCCGGCGAATTTTTTTATGTGTGCCGGATTTGCAACTACAAAGGGCAGGTTGGCCTTGGAGCACTGCAGAATAAACAGATGTTCAAGCCGCCCGGTAGCTTCTATGACAATGCGTTCTGGGTTATGTTTTTTTATTGTTCTGATGGCCTCATTAATCCCTTTTTCATCGTTCGTTACGTTGAAATAGATGTCCAGGGGACGAATATATATATCCAGTTGTGACTTACCAGTATCAACACCTACAGTGACACTGCTTTGATTGTTTTTGTTATCCATAATAAGCTAGCTCTGCCTTGCTAATTCGGGCTCGAGGCCCCTTTGACTATCCGAACTTGATGCTTGGAGTCTTGTACAGCGTTCTCAGTTGTTACCGGTCTCTCAACTGAGGAGCCAAAAATCCATCGAACTGCTGTATAAGAAAGCTTTAGTTGCTGCTAAAGCTTGGGTCTCACATTACCCTGTTTCGTCAATTATTATCCATACAAGAAAATCCAGGTGACGCCTACGGCGCACCTGATTAGGCTATATGGACTCCCCCCGCTGTCAAGCACCGGTTTCTAATAACATTATTGGATTAGACGTCAGCTCTATATACGACCTGTTTATGGGCTTTTGCCCTGGCCATGATGATATGCGCTGGGAAACAGGCTCCATTCGTTAGTCGGCATCAAGTGCCAGCCAAATCAACGAGCTTCTGTCTCCGCGGTCTGACCGTAATGTCATCAGTTGCCTTCGCTTTGACGCGGTGAGGATGACGAACTGTTCCCTCTCTCTTGCCTACGCTTTAGATTGTGTTCAGATCGCCATCTTGTACTCGGTTTCGTGCGCTAACAGTGCCCAGATCATTCGGGCATTTTTTGCGGCTACCGCCACGACGGTGCGTTTGTACCCCCGACGCTCCAACAGTTGTTGCACCCAAAGGCTGACTCTGTCTTTTTTCTCTTTCGCTCGCAGAACCACAGAGCGGGCGCCATGGACTAACAATGTGCGCAGATACTTGTCACCCCGCTTGGTTATACGCCCCAGTCGTGTGACGCCCCCCGTACTGTATTGTTTCGGTGTCAGCCCTAACCAGGCACTGAACTGCCGGCTGGAGTGAAAGGTGTCAGCTTGACCAACCGTGGCAATCACCGCAGTGGCGGTTTTAGCACCGACACCCGGGATTTCCATGATTCTCTGGGCGTTGTCTGACTCTCGGGCCATGTGATTAATCAGGCGGTCATAAGCCAGAACGTCTTTGGTCAGTTGCTGCACCCTTTTAAACGTATCATCAATCATTTGTCGCACTGTCCAGGGAAGACTATTCTCCGCATCTTCCAGAACACGCTGCAGTGCTTTTTGCCCGGGATGGCGACCTTTTGCCATGACAATACTAAACTCACTGAGCAGGCTCCGGATCTGGTTGATGAAAGCCGTCCGTGTTTGCACCAGGGCCTGCCGAGTGCGATGGACGCAAAGGACAGCCTGCTGATCAACGCTTTTAATAGAGACAAAGCGCATATTTGGTCGAGAGGCCGCTTCGCAAATCGCTTCCGCATCGTTGCTATCGTTTTTACCGCCTTTACGATAGGGCGCGACATACTTGGGTGCGATGATGCGTACATCGTGTTGCTGCTCAAGTGACTGGAAGACACGAGACCAATGGTGCGCTCCTGAACAGGCCTCCATGGCGATCAGTGAAGAAGGTAACTGTGCAATCGTCTCCAGAAGCTTGTGACGTTTCACCGTTTTACGAATCTTGACCTTCCCGTGTTGATCGACACCATGAAGGCTGAAAGAACTTTTTGCCAGATCAATACAAATGGTTAAGACTTTCATCGGACTTCTCCTGCTTACAACGTACTTCGTAAATCGTTAGTCTGGCACTTGTTGCCGTAAGTGGGGGGAGTCCATATTATTCGTTAGCACTACAGTGTTAACAGGGAGCTTTTCTAAAATCGAATAAAAATACAACAAAGCTGGATCGCCTTCTACAAGCTGGTAGAATGACCACAATTTTCATTATCGAATTTTGATGTATAAATATCATGATTAAACCGAGCGTAAACAACTATAGAGAAGATAAATTTTATCCTAAGGTAGTTGATGCAGTTGAAAAAGGTCTTAAAAGAAAAAAATATATAAATCCAATTGATGTATTTATTTCTATGGAATTGCTTGATAAATCAGCTCTTGATAAGTGGCGAAGTGGTTCTATCCCTTATCTTGAAAAAGTTATTAAATGCAACTTGAGTAAGGCATCTCGTATTATACGGCTAATAGGTTTCCATTGTCATGATTTAAATATGAAGTCATCAAATACAATTTATAAAGGGAAGCGTGGTTTTCTTCGATTTACAAAAACAGGGGAGAAAAAATTAGAGGAAGTTTATTCTCGTAGTTTTGTAGCCACTCAGAAAGAGTAGTGCTAACAAAAACTTCCAGTACGTTCCGGGGCTTCGCCCCTTCACCCGACGTGCCTTCGGTACGCGGCTGAAGTTGGCGTTATACGTATGAGTTCAAGGAACAAACATTGCAGATTAAAGAAGTTTTTAAAAGTTGTTTAATTTCATTGATAGACAAGAAAGAAAGCAAGAAGCTAACCTCGTTTGAAACCTTATATAAAAAGGTTGATGCTACATCTAAAACTAGATTTCAAACTTCTAGAAGAATGATAAAGCATAATAAATATTCAACTTTGACAATAGTGGTTTTATCACTTGGACTTATCTTGCAAGCTTTGATGGATGGCTACTCTTTATCAAGTGCGGTTAATCAAAACTTCTCAAGTATGGTACAAGTGTTTTCGTCAATTGCAGTGCTCGTATAGTAACTGCTCATATTCCATTGGCAACAACAGTATCCCGGTAGCCTGCCGCTTCCAGAATGAGATGTCCCAGCCGGGGGATCAGGTTCGCTCCAGCCAGTCTGTCCTTGAGATAATTGCCGAAGGATATCCCGTGCTGTTTACAGGTCTTTTTCAAACTGGCGAACGTGTCGCGACACTTCCTCCCGAGCTCACTACGGGTGCCACCACTGATTTTTCGCCGTTTCACATACTCCCTGATCTGTCTCTCACTCAGATTGTTGTGTAGCGGCAACCATGGATACTCAAGAACCAATAACAGCTCTTCTCTGACAACCATCAGTTTGCCCAGCTCAGTCTGTAAGGCTGGGTAGTCAACTCGTTGTCTTACCCAGCGGTCGAAGTCCTTGTAAAGCTTATGTTTTTCCTTTTTCGTTGGACTTTTCTGGTAGGCCTCAATGTCATCGTAGAGGCACCAGTACTGATCCTGAACCGAGTCCCGGGCGGCTCGCTCCAGATCATTGCCCGGTATCAGCTTGTCCATGTTTCTTCCCGCATGGTACCAACACAGCGAATGTTGAAAGACCGTATCAAACTGACGGGCACCATCACTATGGATAACGAGATTTTCAAAACGGTGGCTGGCCATCAGAGCAGCCTTTAAAGCACCCTCTGTCGCCCAGCGTCTTTGTTGTGGGGCAGCACAACCAATGCCATCAAGGAAGCTTCCCCATTCTTCTTCTGTGGCAAAAGATTTCTCGCCACAATCGGACAACGCAGTGACCAATTTCTTCGAAGCGTCGAGCTGTTTCATGTAGTCAAGGGTAACGTCGTTGAGAAGGTAAAGCCGCTGCTGCCCTTGCAGGCAGCTCAGGAAATTGATCCTGCTCTTACTATCGCTACTGTCGAAGTAGGAAAAATAAGGATTACCAACAAACAGGCAGTAGCCGTTTTTCCCTTGATGTCGGGCCCCGGTGTCGTCTGCCTGAAGGTAGTCGGCGCAGGACAGCCCTGCCTCCAGCAACTCTTCTTTTTCCTGATGGAAACGGTCATGGCCTTCCGTCAGGACTTTGCTCAGGGAGCCTTCTGACATTGAGCACCCATGATCGTGCAGCCAGGAGAGTAATAGCGGCTGTGTCGTACTGCACGAATGATAAAAATCCAGCAGATGAGCTTTCAGATTGTCACCAAAGCGGCCTTTCACATGTTCGGGTAAAGGGGCTGTGACTCCACCTTCCGGGGTTGTGTAGTACTCTCGCCTGTAGCGGGTAGTGACCCAGCTCGGTATGGAAAAAGTCGATATAGCACTTGAAACGCCAGTTTTCTCCGGGATTGGCGACTGAACACTTTTCCTCCCGGTCAACACTGATGGGCGGCGCAGCGGTTTCACCAGTCTCTTGCGATCTTGGACGTTTGCTTTTCGGAGGGCAGTTGGAGCTGCTGTTTTCGGAACCCTGCTCGGCTCCATCAGGTTCAGAAGAAGAGGCTTCCTGGTCATCGTCGCCAGGCACATTAGGTCTGATTTTGGGTTTGCCCTTGTGCTTTTTTAGATGGCGTATTTCTGCTCGAAGTTGTTCATTTTCTTCGACCAACTGCTCGATCTGAATGCGCTGCCTCTCAATCTGCACAGACTGCTTCTCGACGGTGTCGAGAAGGTTTTTGACGAATGAGCGCAACGGTTCATTGTCTGTACTGCGAAAAAGAGAGTCTGGAAGGTGCATGCAGCAGAAGTTTACAGAAGTTCAAGCTCACTTTCTTTGAGCTGGCAGGGTTGTTTTGCCAGTTAAGTATGAGCAGTTACGAAGATTGCCCGCTCAATGAGCATAAGTGGAATGCTGTCGTAACATGGCGTCAGTTTGAAAAGCGTACAACATTAATAAATTCATTAGCAATAAAGGCAAATCGTGAACTTATCGAACTAAATCCCGACATTTATGAGCACGAACAAAAAGAAATACTCATGAGCATAGGTGCGTTTGAGGGCTGGGCTCGCGAATGGAAAACTATGGGGCTGGGGTTTTTAGCAGGCAACTCTTAACAAGTTACTCAAGCAGGACAAATTTAAGCGCGGCTTCGCCGCAAATTTGCCCCTTAGCAAAGCGTTAGGTTCTATTTTAAGCCTACATCCTTCTAACTTAAGCAAGATTGTTAACATTAACGGGGAGGAAATATTTGTTCATGTGTGGGCCATTTAATTCATATGTAATTCCTTTTGAATCTGTCCGAAAAAATACTTCTGTATTCTCTGTTAACATTTCCCTTTTTAAATCATGAAATACATCACTGTTCGTAATTGTTAGCTCATATAGGTATCCGGTTTTTGCATCAAAAATAACGTCCATGGGTCGACACTTATCCCAACCAATAAATGTTTGTTCTAATTCAATTTCATTCCTCTCCAGAAAACCCAAAAAGTAATTAAAAAATGATGTTTGTAAATAAAATTTAATATCAAACCCTCCAATTACAAAAGACCTAAGCTGATAGGGGTTTTCATCGACTTCTTTCATCTTACTTAATATTTTTAAAAATAAATCATCACATAAATCATCTTGCAGTATATGCGCCAATGAAGATGTTTTAGTTAAAGGATTCCAAAATATAATGCAATAACAATCACATACATCATCAGTCATCAAATATTGATGTCTATGGTATAGTCTTGGATTAATAACACCAACAGTCTTCATTGGACAGTAAAGAGATAGTGCATTGTCTTCTAATATAGGCAGTAATGTTAAAGTCAATTTTGTAGGTGGGGGACAGAGCATATCACCAATAATATTTTCTTTCACTCTCCAAGTTTCTTGAAGTT
>CBDCRZ010000158.1:0-4372 GCA_965221135.1 Sansalvadorimonas sp. | reverse complement strand
ACTCAGCATGCAACAATTGGCCGCATCCAGGAAATGAACCAAGTGTCCAAACCAGTGTTCAAGCTAAGTTTTAGTTCAGGGTGGATAAGGCAGTTTTAAAATGTGAATAAGGCAGTTGAAAATGTGAATTGATAGTACAAGAATAAGTCACAAGCCGGTCTCTGAATTGACCACATCTATCGGAGCTGACAAGCGCACCCTGACTGGAAAACCACACTTGGATCGATACCCACGAATGCACCGGATGGAGGACCGGAGGAGTGAGAATGATAGGCAGCATCGGATCCATGTCAGAACGCTGGAGTAGGGTCTTTCCCATTTGGTTGAGAGAAGGGACGCCAATCTTTTGTAGACTATTTTTGCTTCGTGCCCCAGTCCGCCAGTTGAGGAAAATACTAGGGGGGTGAAACATCCATGCTCCACTTCCCTGACTCGAGCACCATACTCCCGCTTCTTTTCTCGCTCATGTTTTTTGTATGTTGCTGGAATGGAGTGAGTGGAATTCGAGGGTGCCAGGGGGTTAAATACACGCACGTCAAAGAAAGCCCTCTCATTCCGAGAACCCCAAAAGCCATCAGCTGCCACATCCAAACGTGCACCATCAGAACTGACTGTTGAAGCAGGGAGATTTTGTCCGGATACAGGGTTCAATGTAGGCTCCGTGCAGACATTAGAACACACCTCAGAAATCAAAGACGCTGTGATATCCCTCACTTCATTGTGGCGCAAGGAAGGAAAGCCGCCCTTCGCGCACGACAAGGCGTGCTCTACTGAGAATGATTTGCCACAGGCACACTCAACGGGGACATTCGATGGAATCCAGCCATATCTCAAGGCAACGGCGTCATGGAAAGCGGCCTTATGAAGGGCAAATCCATGCTCCTGGATCGGGAGGGTAGAGAGCCAGCTAGAGGCCCCTTTTTCTGTTGCCAAGTCGACAGCGCGCTTGAGGTCTTGGGGTAAAGTGTCGTAGAGAGAGGATGAAGAAGAGTTAAGGTTCTCACGTCTCTGTCTCCCGACTTCCGACTTTGCAGTCAATTGAGCATTCAGAACTTCAGGGGAGTAGGACGTGTCTTGCCTTAAAATACAGGAGATTAGAGGACCAGAGATTTGACGGGAGTAGTCAAACTCATGGTCGAGATCGACAGGAGAGCGAATACCCATTCCACCCAATCTGACCGGGAGAGATAACAGATGGCGCATGGTGTCATTTGGTGGAGGGCCACCAGTCAGTTGAGGGATTAGTTTAGTTCTGATCAGAGATTCAACGGGAGAGAGTAGATGTGATATGTCAGGAGTGGTCCGGCATAGATATTGCCACCAGCCTACAGCACCATGAGTGAACGCAGAGTATGCAGGATGAGGGTGCACGGTGGCAACTTCAGAGAGAGAAGAAAGATATTCGCACCACTCTTCAGCTTTCCGTTGAACAAAGGAATTCACATAGTCGAGTGAGCCTAGGGGAGAACCAAGGTAGGGGCGACCATCAGATGTTAGGTGAACATTAGTGTCACGGAAGATCTCAGAGGCTTGGTCCAGGAACTCCTCCTTCACAACGAGCCATGACTTTGACGCATTCGGGAAGAAAATCCTGGACCAATATCGGAGAGGAGATTCCACCAGTTATATACATCAGGCAGTCCACAGGCTCATCCGATACCAAGTATCGAGAGAGGAGATTCCACCAGTTATATACATCAGGCAGTCTCGTCGCTCACATTGTGGTCAGAGGGTGACATTAGTACCCTCCTCTCTGAAGGCCGTACTATTCAAGACAGACTAAGATTTAACATCCACACCCGAAACCACGCGACATGATCAGATCTTTCTCAAACTTGATGCTAAGGGGAGAGGTTAGAGATGCTCTACGACTTCTCTCCAAGTCTGAGGATGGAGGGCTCAGGAGCTTGCTGATGCTATCTCCTCTGACTCTAACCTTACGGTCTATGACGTCCTTGAATCAAAACATCCCCCTGCTCAACCACCCTGCGCTGACTCTCTGGTCTGTTCAGATCCCAATGCCTCTCAAGTTCACCCAGTTATATTTGAGAGAATTGATGCTGACAGTATCAGAAGAGCAGTCTTGCGTACTTTTGGAGCTGGTGGCCCCTCTAGAATGGATGCATATGCTTGGAGACGTTTATGCACCTCTTTTGGAAAGGCCTCCAATGACCTTTGTCATTCGCTTGCTCTTGTGGCCAAGAGGGTATGTTCCTCACATGTTCATCCAGAAGGTCTGAAACCATTGTTAGCTTGCCGTCTGATAGCTCTGGACAAGAACCCTGGGGTACGCCCTATTGGTATCTGCGAAGTCCCCAGAAGGATCATTGCCAAGGCCACGCTATCTGTGATTCGGTGTGATGTCATGGAGGCTGTTGGTCCTCTACAACTTTGTGGGGGGCAGATTGCAGGGATTGAAGCGGCCGTTCATGCTGTTCGATCTATGTTTCAATCTGATGAGTGCCAGGGAGTATTGCTAGTTGATGCGTCCAATGCCTTTAACTCCCTCAATCGCTCTACAGCTCTCCTGAACATCCAAAACATCTGTCCACCCATCTCTACGATTCTGTGTAACTGCTACAGATCTCCATCTGACCTGTACGTGGATGGATCTGTCCTGCTCTCGCGTGAAGGTACCACCCAGGGTGATCCACTGGCAATGCCGATGTATGCCCTCGCAACTGTCCCACTTATTGCAAAGCTCTCTGAGGTTGACTCTGTCTCTCAAACTTGGTATGCGGATGATGCCTCTGCCTGTGGCAAACTGCCTGATGTATATAACTGGTGGAATCTCCTCTCCGATATTGGTCCAGGATTTGGCTACTTCCCGAATGCGTCAAAGTCATGGCTCGTTGTGAAGGAGGAGTTCCTGGACCAAGCCTCTGAGATCTTCCGTGACACTAATGTTCACCTAACATCTGATGGTCGCCCCTACCTTGGTTCTCCCCTAGGCTCACTCGACTATGTGAATTCCTTTGTTCAACGGAAAGCTGAAGAGTGGTGCGAATATCTTTCTTCTCTCTCTGAAGTTGCCACCGTGCACCCTCATCCTGCATACTCTGCGTTCACTCATGGTGCTGTAGGCTGGTGGCAATATCTATGCCGGACCACTCCTGACATATCACATCTACTCTCTCCCGTTGAATCTCTGATCAGAACTAAACTAATCCCTCAACTGACTGGTGGCCCTCCACCAAATGACACCATGCGCCATCTGTTATCTCTCCCGGTCAGATTGGGTGGAATGGGTATTCGCTCTCCTGTCGATCTCGACCATGAGTTTGACTACTCCCGTCAAATCTCTGGTCCTCTAATCTCCTGTATTTTAAGGCAAGACACGTCCTACTCCCCTGAAGTTCTGAATGCTCAATTGACTGCAAAGTCGGAAGTCGGGAGACAGAGACGTGAGAACCTTAACTCTTCTTCATCCTCTCTCTACGACACTTTACCCCAAGACCTCAAGCGCGCTGTCGACTTGGCAACAGAAAAAGGGGCCTCTAGCTGGCTCTCTACCCTCCCGATCCAGGAGCATGGATTTGCCCTTCATAAGGCCGCTTTCCATGACGCCGTTGCCTTGAGATATGGCTGGATTCCATCGAATGTCCCCGTTGAGTGTGCCTGTGGCAAATCATTCTCAGTAGAGCACGCCTTGTCGTGCGCGAAGGGCGGCTTTCCTTCCTTGCGCCACAATGAAGTGAGGGATATCACAGCGTCTTTGATTTCTGAGGTGTGTTCTAATGTCTGCACGGAGCCTACATTGAACCCTGTATCCGGACAAAATCTCCCTGCTTCAACAGTCAGTTCTGATGGTGCACGTTTGGATGTGGCAGCTGATGGCTTTTGGGGTTCTCGGAATGAGAGGGCTTTCTTTGACGTGCGTGTATTTAACCCCCTGGCACCCTCGAATTCCACTCACTCCATTCCAGCAACATACAAAAAACATGAGCGAGAAAAGAAGCGGGAGTATGGTGCTCGAGTCAGGGAAGTGGAGCATGGATGTTTCACCCCCCTAGTATTTTCCTCAACTGGCGGACTGGGGCACGAAGCAAAAATAGTCTACAAAAGATTGGCGTCCCTTCTCTCAACCAAATGGGAAAGACCCTACTCCAGCGTTCTGACATGGATCCGATGCTGCCTATCATTCTCACTCCTCCGGTCCTCCATCCGGTGCATTCGTGGGTATCGATCCAAGTGTGGTTTTCCAGTCAGGGTGCGCTTGTCAGCTCCGATAGATGTGGTCAATTCAGAGACCGGCTTGTGACTTATTCTTGTACTATCAATTCACATTTTCAACTGCCTTATTCACATTTTAAAACTGCCTTATCCACCCTGAACTAAAACTTTGCCTATTATTGTCTTCTATTATTATAAA
>CBDCRZ010000157.1:0-71078 GCA_965221135.1 Sansalvadorimonas sp. | reverse complement strand
TCCACCCCACTGTTTGTGAAGCTGCTTCAGCCACTATACTCGATGTCCTTTTCTGTGCCCATGGATTTACTGCTAATATGGGTTTCTCAAATAATACTGAGCCGTCAATCTCTTTTTGAATCCACTTGCTATAACTAGCATACATACCTGTTGGAATAACTATTACATGGCTTCTAGAAATTTTATCGTATAAGGCTTCTCTTAGTTTTCTATCGCTTGTCGCATTGTGAATAGGATCACTTTTAGGTACAGAATAATCTCTTAGATCCAGTGATGCTTGGCCTACACTCCAATTGTTTTCAAAAATCCACTCGGATAGTGTGTCGTAGTGTTCGGAATAAGCCCATGCATGACTAATGAAAACATGTATCTGTTTCGTACTCATAATAACTATACTTTCTGTTTTTTAGATGTAGGTTTTTTTGCTTACTAATGCTTTATCAAGATTATTTGCACCCCAAGTTACTTCTGTATATCTATTTCTTGGCAGTTTTTGAGGAAGACCACCTTGTGTTCTTGGCAACCTGGTGATGTATATGTCTAGGTTTTTTGAAATAGCTAGTTCTACTTCTCTATTAATCCATGGGCTATTGTGGTTATTGTTTCCTATAATGAATAGCGCTGAACTACAACCTTGCATTGTGCTATTTATTTCTTTATCAATTGCAGCGCTCCCATACCTTGATACATCATTTTTTACAAAGATAAATGACGCATCAACCGGACCACCTTTTTCCCTAGTCATGGCTTTAATGCTGTGGCAATTTTCACGATCGTTAAAATTATATGATACGAAAACTTTCATTATTATTACTCGGTTCTATGTTGTTGTGAGCACATAACGCCTCATTCAGGTGCGCCGAAGGCGTCACCTAGAATGATTTGTTAGGCGCGGGATAATTGGTTCTGATTTATTACTTTATGACGATGGGGTATTAAGAGAAATATATTTTTAATAGGTCTCCATAGCCCCAGATTACAGTGCCGCTGATACCAAAAGTTGCTACAACATACTTCAGTCTCGACACTAATGTATTGTACTTGACTTGTAATTCATCCCTGAGTTTTAAGTCGTTCCAAGAAACACCGCTCTCACCCATTGGAGAAAGATGTTTATTGATAGTAAATAATTTAAATTCAACCCATACAGCAAGAAGCACGGTTATAGAACCACTCCTCTGAAACCAGATCTTTACTTCTTCATCAAGTGATCCAATTCCGCACCATGCCGATACGGGAAGTGCAATTGCAAGAATAAGCAAAGGCAAGCAAGTCAAAAGCTCAATTTTTATTCTTCTATCATAAGTCTCAAAACTCATAGCATTCCTTTCTATCAGTTATTTTTCTTCTCAGGTTCGTCAATTTTCTCAGAGACAAAGAAGCCGCTGGTCATCCATGGTCCAGGTATAGAGTTTCCGCAATAAGGGCAAGTTATATCTTCTTTCTCTTTTCCACCTGGAAAGTGATCATTGCGCTCATGCCACATAAATGGCTTATTGCATTTCTCGCATGTTTTACTGTTCATGTCACTCCAAGCTTGAATGTTGGTTGCGCCTAACGCCTGGGTCAGGTGCGCCGTCGGCGTCACCTGGACCCACTTGTTAAACGTTTTTTTGATACTAATCGTAAGGGTCGGTCTTTGAGCTTGTCAGTTCGTAATTAATATCATTTGTATTACCTTCTATCGTAGAAATGCTGTTGCTCATTTCACCAAGATTGTTTAGATCATGAGTCATGGCCTCCAGCTTCTCATCAATTTTATGCAGTCTAAATGATAGGGATTCATCAAGCTTTTCTATAGCCCTCGATGTTGCTGAATCATTTTTTAAAAGTATGGCTATAAAGATTGCACCTAGTAAAACATTAAATGCGTTGATTTCGATAGGACTTATGTTTGTGTAAGTTGTATTGATGAGGAAATAATTCATCCCGTGCAACATACCAAACGAGAAAAGAAGCGTGAAGCATATTCCAATAGGGATGGCTAATATCCCTATTGCAACAATTCCCGATATGAATAAATTATCTTTCATGATATGAATACAGCTATGAGTAAAATTTATAAAAGAGTTAACACTCTATCATTTTACTATTTGTGTTGACACTAGGAACATGATGTTGGCTGCGTTTAACAGCTTGGTTATACGGTGCAATTTCGCATAACCAACTGTCTATGGCTATAGCGTCTTCTAATTTATCTGCGTTTTTTCAAAGCCTTATAGCTGCAATGCAACAGTACCCTGTTTCACTGACATGTCGTATTTGCTGATTTGTGTAAATGTCGCTGAACCAAAAAGTTGAACAGTGAATACTCGCAAACCTTTCTACCACAGGGCTTTCAGCTTTTCTGGGAAAAAGTGGATATACGGTTTACTTTACCTGTTTGTATATACAGTTAGAGGGTGTTTTATGCGCTTACAGAGCAACATTTTAATCATCAATCCGCCGAGCTAACTACAAGGACAAGCATGAAAGTCCAGGCTATCACTGGACTCAAGCAGCCTATAGCCAACCAAAATAATGAGTTGGTCAGTATGAGTGAATTTTGAACAGTTTTAGCGGATCCCAGTGGCTTTCATGCTTTTTTCCTGTCTTGGGCACGCTACCGCCCGTCGGTTGGCAAATACACACAAATGCCCGATTATATCCGAAAGTCCCTATTCTGAATAAGGGATTATACCTGCCTTAAATGACGTTTGTAAGACAGTCGTCATATTTTATTTTCTCTTTCCAATACCATCTGAATCAGTGCGCTTTTTCGGTGCGTACCTGGGTTAAAGCCCCACCCATAATCCACAGATTCAGCCACATTATGCACCAAGCCTGTGCGGGGATTCTGCCATTCTCTGGTTGTGAATTCGGGCCGATAAATCAGCAGCCCTTGATGTTTCACTTCGTCAGGGCTCATCTGCACTACGCCACATCGGAAGTTCCAGCCGTTCGGAGGGAAGTGTTGCTTCCAGAATGCATCATCGACCGGGATGACTTTTCCGTTCAACGTTTAGTTCAACGCCAATTTCAGGGGCTGCGCCGCAGGCGCAGGCCCCTGGAAATTTTTGGTACGCCCGGCGTGGGCATGAATTTATGGGGTGCAAGCCCCCTGTGGGAAACCGGCATTGTTCGTAATAGATCAATGATAACCACTAGCCGACGGCAAGTGCAGCCCCGCGAGGTGCTGTGCGGAGGAAGCCCGAGTGCAAAGGTGCGAGCTGACAAACAGAAATCGCATATAAGGCCGAGTCTCCGGGGCGAGTGGGCCAATGATCACGAAGCCCTCCGGTTGCGAGATACGGTAAATGCGGCAGTTGTGCACTGACAGTTCATGCTCTTATCTGGGGAGATCTGCCCGACAGGCGATCGTGTTCATTCTCAAGTTTGGCCACTGGTTTCACAGGCCTGGTGCTCTGATCTCATCAGTCAGGGCAAGCGAATCCGATGAACACACGATAGCGAGGTCAGGAGTAATCCTGATCGTGTTCAGGCAGAAGTCAGCAGACGCCACAGGGGGTTACTGTCCAATGGAACGAAAACGTACGCTAAGGCTTAAAGGCTGAACATACCGTTCGACACCAGCTATGACAATACTGTCCCAGCATGTTCATGTGCTCAAACAAGCCTGCATATAGATGCTGTTCCAGAGTACTTAGTGCGTAAACAGGCATCAATAGAGTTATTTTCGTGCAGATGCTGTTTCATCTATTTATTAATTTATCAGGAGAAGGTGGTGTTTTACGCTTGGGGTTCGGTGTTTCTCCCCAGGCGCACATAACTGTTCGGTTGGCTTTAGACCATTATCCATGAAAGATTTTCTTATATCAGGCTAAAGGATCAGCGCCCCGTTAGAAACTGGTGTTAACACTCCCTGCTTTCAATCTAAAGTAAGAGGATCGGGATATGAGGGTTTTCTCTACTACTTCTTTTACCGGCGCTCCACTCATTATCATCAATCTGGCTTGTTCGGTATTTTTGTGGGGTTTTCTGCCGAATTTTACGCCGTGATCTTTTGCGGCCTGCCTGCCCTCGTTTGTTCTTTCCAGAATCCGGCTTCGTTCTGCTTCTGCAACCGCAGCCAGGATTTGAATCAGCATTTTACCCATGGTTCCTTCGGTAGATAGCCCGTTTTCCTGGAAGCGAATAGTGATGCCTTTCCGGTGGCAATCATCGACGATTGTAATCATATCTGAGGTGTTTCTGCCTAAACGATCCATGCTCATACAGAGGATCGTATCGTCCCGTTCCGCTCTCGCCAGTAATCTTTTCAGACCATTCCTGTTATCTGTTTTGCCGCTCATCTTATCGGTGAAAATCCGATCTTCACGAACGCCATGATCTTTTAAGGCTGAAACCTGAATATCTAGTTTTTGCTGGGAGGTTGATACTCTCGCATAGCCAAGAAGTGCCATTTCACATGAGCTCGGTGTCAAAAATCGGATTTTATACTGTCAAGACTCACAATTAAAAAAGCAAGATTTATGACACTCTTGTACAGCCATTTTTGGGAGTATCAAAACTTATGAGTTCTAATAGTGCCTACTTTCAGGACAGTGGACTTTCTGAGGGAATGGGCGCAAACCGCCAATGTGCGCTCCTAACTGGCAATGATTCTGAAATAATGACAAATCATGATTGATACCACTTTCCTGCAGGCCTGCTTTCATGTGTTTCCAGCCAAATATTCATTATTGAACTCAAAGGTAGGAGTGGGGACTGAGTACTATGTTTCCGGACTCGCTCAGGTGAGGTTAGGCGGCCTTCTGTAGGCGCTTCACTGTAGCCTTTGATATGCCAAACTTCTCGGCAGTGTCCGCAATGCTTAGGGTTTTGCGAGCTTCTTTGATGAGCTCAGGTTTTACGGACTGAGGACGGCCATTGTATTTCCCTTCGGCCTTTGCCCGCTCAATACCCGCACGCTGACGCTCTAACATCTTATCTCGTTCCATTTCCGCCACCTTGCTCATAATTGTGACCAGCAGTTCGCCGGCAGGGGTGCTCAGGTCAACGTTCATTTCGGTAATTATGATATTCACACCACGGTCTTTCAGTGTGGCGATAGTTTGCTGAACGTCGATAGCATCACGGCCTAACCGATCAATGGCGACAGTCACCAGGGTGTCACCCTTTCGGATGTAATCCATCATGGAAGAGAAGCCTTCACGGTTGCCGGTCTTAACTGTGCCGCTCACACCATCATCGATGAATTCATGGTCAATGGAGTAAGTACCTTCCAGTGTCCGGCGCTGGTTCTCAATGGTTTGGTCTGCAGTGCTGATTCGGTAATAGGCGATAGTGGCCATGTCTCATATCTCTGATTGGTAATAGCTCATAAGATGGGCTCAGATATATAACGGGGCGCATAATAAATCAAGACCCTAATGAGCCATTCTTTAAAGGGATTGAGCAGGGGGCAAGGGTGGTTCATTAGACCTTGCCCTATTGAGCCATTATCGGAATTGATTGCAGAAAACTGGTAGAAGGTTGCTGGTGCAGCTATCGTAAAATTGGTGGCCTGGTGCCTGTTCAAATCTCCTTTTGCTTGCACCACGGCCGCCGTCTTAACTATCCACAAAATCTGTGGGTAAGGCTGTGAAAAGTCAGGTGCAGCAGGTCTTGCTATTGAGTCAACCCCCCTTGCCTTCAAAGTCCTGCACAAAGGTCACGCTCCCCAATGACTTATCATTCTTGGCGGCATGATCCCCATCCATGCGGTTCAATTCCTGGATAGCCTGTATCGCGGCACAAGGAGAAAACATGCGACCATCCTTGTCTGTGGCAATACCTTTCAGCGCGATAATGCTCAGGATCGCCTTCTTTTGTTCCAGGGACAGCATACGGGCATCGGCCAGTTCTTCCTTACGCTCATCAACAGCAGCTTTTACGTCGTCACGGGTAATCAGCCTACACCCGTTCGCTTTTGCGGAGTTTTTCCCATCAGTTTTGAATCCAGCCCTGCTATAAGCCCCGGCAACTGAGCCATTTTCCATATAGTCATCGACAAACTTCTGGTGCTTGGGCTTGAGCCGTGCGTACGCTGTTCTGGCCATGACAATTTCCAGCTTGGGGCGTTATGATCTGGAAAGGATATACCAGCGAGGATCCGCTATGCCCCGATACCTCTCCGTTGTCGTCACTCTGCTCTTCGTTGTTTTCTCACCACTCAGTCAGGCTGAGTTAGTCAAAAAGAGTCGGTCGGCAATATGTCACGACAGTAGCAGTCCTTTTTTCACCCGGGTTAAGAATTTCACGCCGTATGAAAGCCTGGAGGAATGTTTACAATTCGGTGGTCGTCTACCCAAGAAAGCCAAAGAAAGCGCTACAAGGTCACACAATGAAAACACTGGCTACTCACGGGATAAGTTCGGGCATGGCTGGGATGATGAAGACGGGGACTGCATCAACACCCGGCATGAATTGCTCATGGCGCAGACGAGTGGACAGATGAGAAGCGGGAGAAATTTGCCAACGATCCTGTCAACTTGTTTGCAGTACAGGCCAGTGAAAATCGGAAGAAAGGCGCGAAGGGTCCACTGGAATGGATGCCGTCAGATGAATCGTTTCACTGCCAGTACATCACTCACTTCAAGCGTATTTTGATTAAGTACGGTCTGATGTTATCCGACTCGGAAGCCAAGTCGATGGATAAGGTGAAACTGCAGAGCTGTAGAAAATAGGGATAAAAGAAAACCCGCACTAGGCGGGTTTCTTCATCTGGTAACAAGTTTAATTTACTTATGATTAAGCAAAGGCAAGCACCTGGTCTGTTTCGAGTTCACGCTTGATCCACAGATCGTAATTGATCTGCATGTTAAGCCAGAATTTAGCCGTTGTTCTACAAGCTTTAGACAGCTTACAAGCCATCTCTACGCTAATGTCTGACTTTCCGTTAATCAGTTCAGAAAGTGTTTTACGTGCTACGCCAAGACGCTTTGCTGCTTCCGTAACGCTCAGATCTAAAGGTTCCAAATAGGATTCCTTTAATACTTCACCTGGGTGCATCGGATTAAACATGCCTTGAGACATAGTCATTATCCTCTTTTGTGTTTATAGACGTCGGCAGATTTCAATACCCGCTATCGCTCGTCTGTCACCTTTATCATTATGGCTGTGTGCCAAAACAGTGATACCTAATGGTAATCCCTGTAATCGACCACATATGCGTGGCCGTTCTCGAAAGTGAAAGTGACACGCCAGTTTTTCTTAACTGTAACGGCCCACGTCCCTTTCTCATCACCTTTCAGTTCATGAAGACCAAAGACTGGGGCGTTCATGTCATACACACTTTCTGCAGCATCCAAGCCTGTTAGAATCAAACTCAGCTTATCGCTGTGATCGACTCGTACCCCCTTTGTTGTGCCGCTGTCATAGAACTGTTGCAGTCCCTTGTGTTTGAAATTTTGAATCATCAGAAAGTAATCCTTTTTACTTATTACCAGATGACTCTACTGTAACCTGTAACGTATCAGGTTTCAATATTGACAACTATAGTTCGCAGAAGTTTAAAAAACAATCCCATTTGTCTCCATTTGTCTCCATTTGACCTTTTTCCATGCCTTTCTTTCCTTTTCGTTTTATTTGATAACCTGCCATTGAGATAAGAATTAAAAGTTCTACATACTAGTGAAAAAATCATACTTCTGGAGCGCCAACACAGCATCAAAATAGTATTAACATGGTATTAATATGGTGTTAATATGGTATTAATATGGCATTAATATGGCATTAATATGGCATTAATATGGCATTAATATGGCATTAATATGGCATTAATATGGTATTAATATGGTATTAATATGGTATTAATATGGTATTACCCTATCTTGTCAAAACGGCACACCATCCATTGTTTCACTATCACCAAACTCTGAATTGAGTCTGCCATTAAGTAGTTGGTCATAGCGACAGATGATGTCCTCGATCAGAGAGCGAACGTCTTCCCTAGGCATACTGCAGGTCATCACGATACGATCACCGTCACTTTCTACACTTTGCAGCCCAGCCAGACTGGCAGCTTTCTGCACACACTCTTGAACGACCGACACACCTTCTGTCGTCGTCTGAACGATCCAGCGCCCATCGACACCCGGGAGAATACGCAGAAGAACGTTTGTGTGGTGACTCACATGGTACTGACCTGTAACCCTGCCAAGGTTGTACGTTTTCTGTATTTCCATAAATGTCCAGATGATCAGACAAACGTTTCGTTAGGTTTCAGCTCTTCGAGAATAACCGGCGGACTCTGTACTGGAAGCGTTCCCAGAAAGGGAGGTCTTCGTATGTCTCCTGTCGCATGACGTAGACGGGGTAACACACCCACTCGCCATTTTCTGCCTGCGCTACTGCTTCCCCGGTCGGGGAGTATGGCGACGGCGAACGCCGGGGCTTTTTGTTTGGAACATTCATGCTTGATACCTATTTGATACCATTATGATACTAATCAAGTATTACTCTCTTCTTCGATAGCCTGATCAATCGCATTACACAGCAAGTACACCAGCTGGCCATGCTGACTGCGGTTGTCCTGTTCTGACAACCACTCCAGACACTTGGCATAGTGTTCTGGCAGCCTGACGTTGATCGTCTTTCCCGTGGTCTTGTCATACTTCTTTTTGAGATTCTGTTTCCAGGGTTCTACATCATGATCGGGAGAGTCTGCCGCCCGGATGAACTCTTCCTCATTGGTTTGTTTGGTGGCTCTCTTGGCGGGGTTTCTCATAACAATGCCTCCTGCTCCTGGGGCACCACTTCCTGCATCAGTGCTTTCAACTCAGCTCTGGCCTTTGCGTTACCCATTTCTGTCACCCCCTTTCCTTCACTCATGGCATCCCTATAAACCTTTCGATCCCGGATAATGGTTTTGGTCTGCGTAAACTCGGGATATTCCTTTAGGAAGGTTGTGGCCTGCTCTGCTTCATTGATAACGGGATTCGTTGGAGCCAATGACAATACGGCGCGACAGGTGAGCTCTGGGTTCAGATCAGCTGCTGCTGAAACGATCTCGGCAACATGGGGCAAGGTATCCAGATCAGCCTGGGAAGGTCGGAAGGGAATCACGGCAACATCAGCGGCCAGGAACGCTGAGCGCATTTCTTGACTGTCACGGCCAGCGACATCACACACCACATAGCCGTAACGGCTATCAAGGTCTTTGAGGGTATTGGTGATGCGGTCGTACTTCTGAATGCAATGCACCACGGGCAGGTTACCGGCTTCCTCTCGGTACTCCGCCCACCGGGAGCATGTCCCCTGTCGATCCGCATCAACGAGAACGACATCTTTCCCCTGGGAAGCCAACCAAGCCGCAGCATTACTGGCCAGGGTGGATTTCCCGCTGCCGCCTTTCTGCCCTGCAAAGAGTATTATCATAGTATTACTAAAATATCATAATGGTATCACTTTAATACTATCCAATAATTCCCCGTGCAACAACGCCTATCAGCGGTCAGGGCTTTTCGGCCTCTCCCTTCAACCGTTGATTTTCCCTTCCAGGTTACCGATCTTGCGTATCTGTTCTTTGTTGTCTGTTTCCAGCTGTTCCAGCTTCTGCTTTAGGGTACTGACTTCACTAGCCGCTGAGTCGCACTTGGTTTCTGCTGTGGCCGCCCGTTCGATAAGCCCCCCTTCCTTCTGGCGATACTCCTCAATGGTCTTGCTGCTCTCTGCCAGCTTAAACTTCAGCTCCTGCTCCTTTTTCTCTAGCAGTTCGATTTCCGCAGCGGATTCGTCTGATGCCTGCACATGCTTCTGGCGTTCCTGCTCCATTCGTTCTTCTGCGGCAACAACCTGTTCATTCGCCAGCCTGGAGGCCTCCAACCATGCAGAAGCCGCAGCCTTACGATAAGCCGCCTCAACCTTCTCCGGAAGCTCAACGGTAGAGACAGCCTTCTCACGCTGCTCCCGCCCGCCAGAGCTGCAGATATTTGGTGATGGTGCTGAAAGACCCTGAGCCAAGATATTCACGAACAGTCGATACGCTGGGGTATTCGCCTTGTTCAGACAGCTGATCAGCAGCTTTGAAAACGGAATCTTGAGTGATGCGGGGGGCGGCCATGGATGCTCCTTACTGGTGGTGTAATGATGTGTAATGTAATTCACTATATTACACATCGCTGCAAGCGATCATTCCAAGATACTCCACGATTACGAGGCTGACAGCCCGGCACCGGCAGGTGGGCCGATTCTGCGAAGTGGTACAGCCTCCAATGATAAGAGTTGGGATGAACGGGGATAGAGGATATGAATGACGATCGAGTTAACACATTGAGGAGGAGACAGAAGGCAAGTAACGCTAAGGGGGATGCAAAAAGGAGCTGTTTGACAGCTCCTTTTTGAGGCACGATTTGAGGTCAAATTATTGAATAATTTTTCCTATTAATCCTTAAATGTACCTAACCAAATTTATTTGGCTCTTTTTTAGTTTCTGCAAGCAGCAGGCAGGAACTCAGGAGGTGAATTTGTTGGTACAGCAGCAGTATCTGCTGGGCTACACGCAACTGTTACCACGTCCGGTTTTCTGGTTGGTGGTTCTCACCACCCGCAGAACACGGGAGATATCACGGGCGTTGGCGTCGGCTCCCAGAACCTCGAAAGATTTCACCAGGCCTTTCTGTAGAGCATCCCATCGAGGAAGAGCCTTCCGGGGTAATGGCGGTTTGGGCCCATTCCCTCAGAAAGTCCACTGTCCTGAAAGTAGGCACTATCAGAACTCATAATTTTTGAAACCCCATGGCGGGAAACAATCGTTTCCTGGGTAACAAAAAATTAAGGAAACATTTGTTTCCCGTTTCCCTGTAATCTAAACTATTATCATCAACAATCAATGGAATGTGGTTTTAAAAATGAGCGATCAGAAAAGCGCTGTGGGTTTTGAGGACGTAGAGAGAGCAGCGTCACAAATGCTGCTTCAGAACATAAAGCCAACCGTGAGACTGGTGATGAATATCACCGGGGGAAAAACAGAAACCGTTTCCGGGTATCTGAGAGATTTCTTTGATAAACGGGATTTGGAAGTATCGAAGCTGGCGAACGAGTTGGGGAGTGGTGAGGTTGCAAAGCTGCTGGCCAGTGAAATAAAAATGGTGGTTGATCGGAAGGGCGCAGCACTGTCTGAAATTGTTGAACGCCAGAAAGAGCAAATCAACGAACTGGTTGAATTAATGAAAGAGAAGGAGTCTGAGTGCTTGGAAAGAGTGAGGGAAGCTGAGTCTGAGAGGGATATTCAAGTAGCCCAGGCTGTTCAGAGAACCGATAAAGCGATCAAAGAATCAGAGGGTAAGGTAAAGCTCATAACAGAGCAGAGTAATGAGCAGGTTGCCATTCACCGAGAGGCCGCAAATAAGGCAGAGGCCGATAAAGAAAAAGCGGAAAGCCAGATTGAATCAGCCGAGCAAAAAGCGGGTGTGCTTATTGATGCTGCCAGGGCTGACGTGGTGAAGCTGGAGAAGACGGTGGGCGGTCTGCGCGATCAAGTGAAGGCGTTGGCGGTTGATGAGGCTAAAAGGGAGATAGAGAGAGCGCAGGTGGTTCAAATGGAAAAAACCCTGGAAGGGATGAGAGGTGAGGTTTCAGATAGAAAAACAGAGGTCGTTAAACTCCAGACCGAAAAAGCCCATTTTGAAAAAGAGGTGGGGCGACTCCAGGGCGAGGTTAATTCACATAAAAATAGAGCCGACAAACAGGGCGATTATCAGTCCTCGTTGATTGAAACTCAAAAACTGCTATCCAAGGTTGAACATCAATTAGCGCAGTCTGAGCGTGAAAGGGAGAGCTTGTCTCAAGCGCTGGCAGTAAACACGGCAAGCAACAAATAAGGGAAAACCCAATAAATTCTTTCTGTGAAAAAAACGATGTCACTGTTGACACCTTTATTTTTAGCCGCTAAAATTAATATTAAGAAACAACAACGGCACTGAGCCATAACCCAGAGGGTTGAGCATGAAAAAAGAAATCACTGTTAAGTTGCACTTACGGAAAACAGCAACGTCCCGTAATCTGTTTAATGTTGAGCAGGCTATCCAGCGATCTGTTTCTAATGGTCAAAACCCAAAGCGGCATTACTGGGGCAACCTGTATCGTATTCGTGGTTGGTTGAAGGTATCAATGGCTAGAGCTGTAAGGGCAGAAGTGGCGAGAAATAAAGGGTATCAGGTCACTGTTGCAGCAGCTTTTAAATAATCAAAAACAAACTCTAAAAAAAGGACATGGAAATGTTGAATAAATATATGTTGGTTTGTGTGGTTGTGTTTATGTGTGGTTGTCAGACAGTTGACCCCCACACTGGCCAGACTAAAACCGGGAATGCTGGAATTTATGCGGCAGTGGGAGCTGTTAGTGGTGCGCTAGCAGGTGCGGCAGCCAATGGCAAGAATGGTGCTTTGGCCGGTGCAATATTGGGCGGTGCGGCAGGTGGTGGTTATGGCTATTACGTCGATAAGCAAGAGGCCGTGTTGCGGGAGCGCCTGAAGTCTACTGGCGTTAAAGTTATTCGTGATGGGAGCAAGATCAATTTGGTGATGCCTGCGAATATCACCTTTAGCTCTGGTTCCCCGAATGTGGACTCATCATTTTACCCTGTTCTGAGATCGGTGTCGGATGTTATTAAAGAGTTTCAGAAGAGTAAGGTTCTGGTCGTTGGTCATACGGATAGCGTGGGTGGGGTGGCCGACAATCAAATTCTTTCGGAATCAAGGGCGCGATCTGTAGCTGGGTTCTTTTTGTCCCAGGGCGTTAATACTGGTCGAGTGCAAGCGTTGGGGGCTGGGCTGAATAACCCTATTGCTTCAAACGATACAGTCGAGGGGCGGGCAGAGAACAGGCGGGTAGAGGTTGTATTGGTTCCACCGCAACCACAACCGCTTGTGTATCAATAATTATTAACCTGGAAGGGGCAGCTGCCCCTTTTGTTTTATTCGTGAAGTAAGACAAACAAGGATGCTAGAAATGAGAATAAAGCCAAAGCCAGGAAAGTATTTTTTAGGTGCGTTACTGGCAGGCACATCGGTGGGAGTGCCGACAGGATTACCGGGGGGCATTTTATATGCGCTGCGGGATAAGTGGATGGAACCAAAGGTTCACTAATTCTTGTATCATTGGCTCTAAATCTTGGGAACGTTGGGGGTAAAGTGCCTAAGGCCGCTTTATTAGTCTTCTAAGGAGTTATTTATGAGTGTCACAGACCGTCAGATTCAGTTGCTCGAATCACACATAGGGCGGAGCCGTAGTCGGCCTATATTGTGGTATTTAAAAATATCGGGATTAAGTCAGGCCGATTGCGCCTATGAGATAACCTGTCACGCGATCAAGTGCGGTCTTGTAGGGGAGCGGTCGCCAGTTACTGGAGGGGCGCTGCAAGACTGGGTGCGGAAGAACAAGGCACCACTTTGGGCAGTCAGGGCGGCAATGGAACTGGCGTTAAAAGCTGGCTGGACTCCAAAAGAGGAGTATGAGTTTGCCGTGGTCGCACACCTGTTTGTCAGGTGTGGGGGGCTGGTCCCAAAGGCTATGCAATGCGAGGCTGGTGTTGAATGGCTGGACGTGGCGAGAGAGGCTGACAGAAGGTTTCAGTTAAGTAAAAAAAGGGAAGTACAATGAATTTTTCAGATTTCAACTCTGTGATTGGAGGGTTTCAGCGCCCAAAGTTGAGCTTTTCAGTTGTCTTTTTTTTGCTGGATAATTGTGATGATATGGGGGTTTTCAGAGGCTCGCGGGCGGCGGTTGGTGAAAGCTTGGGATTGGCTGAGAGTGGAATAAAGAACGTCTCACACGCACTGCGGGAGCTGAAAGAGGCTGGTTTAATTGTTGTTAATTACGAAGCTGGCGGGAATGTTTATGAAAGCCCCGGAAAAGGCAGAGAGCTGCATATCAAATTGAAGCCAAACATTAAAAAACTATTTCTTTAATTGTTTTTTTGGTGTCCCTGTTGACACCTATATTTTTAGCCGCTAAAATTAATATTAAGAAACAACAACGGCGATAAGCCATAACCCAGAGGGTTGAGCATGATGAAAGCATCAAGAATCGGTTATTTTGAAATGTGCTGCTGCATTGGTGGTGAAGAGGTTGTTTGTTCAGAGGATGCTCCGATTATCCATGAATCAAAGAAAGAGATTGATGACGATCTTGCGCACATGAAGGGAGAATATCTTGATCAAATCGAGCGGGGTGAGAGAGAGGAGGGTGATATTCCCTCTGATGATTTTTATGCCGTAGCTGTAATTGTTCACGACGATGGAACGGTGATTGATGCCAGCACTGGGATAGACGTTACCTCCGACGTTCACGATCAAATCAAAATGAGAAGCCTAGATGTTGAGTCGTGGAAAAGGAACGTGGCTAAATTCATAAAAGAAGGCCGCACACAGCACTAAGTTTTTTTGTCTCAAAGGGTGGCTTTATGGCCACCCTTTTTTATTTCTTCTGGATGATGAAATGCAGGGTTTACATGGACGTTTCACGTATAAAGCGAATCATAGACAAAATAGACCGCATGGAAAAAAACAACATAGAAATTTTCCGGGCAAGCAATCCTTATTTCGTGCTTATGGGGTCGTCTCATGCTCTTATGTTCCTGCCGAAAGGGAGGGGCGAGCTTAGGGCGAGATTGGCGGTACTGCTACATGAGGAGCACATAAGAAGAACCTTTTATAACAGGGGGCTTGCTGGAACAGCAGACCTGAAGCGTCATAACGGTTTGGTTTGTGCTGTGGCGAAAAAGACAAAGAGAGTTAGGCGTGATGTGCGCCGTTTATCCATATCACAACTTGAAAAGATAATGATCTCATGATTTTTGGGTGTCTCTGTTGACACCTTTGTTTTTAGCCGCTAAAATTAATATTAAGAAACAACAACGGCATTAAGCCATAACCCAAAGGGTGATTATTAATGAAGGCACGCAAATTTAGTCCGAATTGGTACTGGGCGGAAGTTGGGGCAATTATTCACCGTGACAAAAAACGCCATGTAACAGTAAGAACAATAACCCTGGGTGGTCGGGTTTTGAGTTGTGGTGCCCCCAGGGAATATGAAGAGAAACTGGCGAGAAGAGTATACAAATTATTTAAAAAACATGGGCGTCTTTTTTGACGCCTTTTTATTTCCCACTAAAATTAATATTAGAAACAACAACGGCGACAAGCCATAACCCAAAGGGTGACGACAGCATGAAAACTACAAAACCAACATATCAGTTCAAGAAAAACTCTACTCACTACATTGTTCCCGCAATTAGAGGCCGTCAGGGTGATCAGTTAGGCGCAACCATTGGTTGCGCCACTTTTTTAGGATAAGCTATTTACTTATCCTTAATTTGTTGGTGGTAGGATGAAAATTGAAATACCAGATGAAATTGCAAAACCTGCCAAGTCGGTAAAGCAGGCGGTTTTTCTCTACTATTTCGGGCTTGATTATTTGGCTTCCGAGCTGGCAGAACGGAAGCAGGGAGTGGTCGTTGGCGAAACTGACAAGCTCAATAGAAGTAAGCATATTGTGGCGGTGTCGGCGGATTGTGAAGGGGCGATCAGGGTATTCCTGGGGGCGCTGGATAGTAGACTGAAAGTGTGGGCTAAAGAGCTTGGAGAGGATGTTTCCGGGCTTGTATCTCGCCCGGTTATTTTAACAGGCGCTATCCATGCAACATGGAGAGTAAATGATGCTTTTTGTGTTGAGCGAGCAAGTAGCATGAGAGCACAACAATCTCTTGAAATGATAAGGCTTTCTTTTTCGTCCGACACTCCGCTTTTAAGCCGGACAGAGTTTGAGGAAATGGAAAATATAATGTCTAGCGAGTACGAGCACGCAGATCGTCTGAGAACTTTGCGGCGGACTGGTTCACAGTACATTGTAAACACACTTACGAGAGACGGTGAGAATATCAGGAAGAACATTAATAAAATGCTGGTTCTGGTGGGTGGGGCGTCTGCGCCTTTGTTGTTCCAACAAAGGCCGCGAAAAAAGCGTTCTGATGCTGATGGTCGTGAGATTGTGTTTTCTTTTGAGGGGGGCGGTTTCACGCTGAACGGCAGATCATGCAGGGCGGAAGCTATAACCTTGTTCCTCTCTAGCAGGACTAAGGATAAGTAAATAGCTTATCCTTAGTTATTCGTTGCGATTCCAGACGTGTTTGTTATTTTTTGAACAAGGGTTTGCGGGAGAGGGTTATAAGCATGAAAATACTTATGGCTTCCCACACTCCCAATGTTGCAGCTATGAATAATCCACCAATCAGGATGGTCACATACTGAAAAATTGATTTCATCATTACAAATCCTTTTGTTTGACGGTTATCAATATACTATGGGTTGTGGTGACGGAGTAATAATAAATAGGGAGAGTGATGATGTTGAGAGCAAAAACAGCAATAGCAATAGGGTTGGGGTTTTATGGATGTAGTTTTTTTTGGGGTGGAATAAGTGAAGCAAAACCAGATCTTTTTTTGCTGGGGCTCGGTATGCTTTTTGGTGCGATGCTTCTGGCATTTCACCCAAAGACTGAAAAAGCGCCCTCTAATAATTAGAGGGCTACTATCAAAACACTGGCCAGAGTGAGAAGACAAACAGCAACACCAAAACTAACCACGGTCTGAGTTTTGTTTAGAATGCGCTGGTTTCTATCCAGTGCCCCTTTCAGTCCGTTCGTGATTCGATCAGTGGCCGCCGCCGCGCCTTTCTCCATACTTTGTTCCATTTGTGCGGTTGCGGCGGACAGTGAACTATTGATTATTTTATTGGCCTTGTCTTTTGTGTCACTCCCCCAGGTTTGACAGGTTTGTTCGATTTCCGACTTAAACTCTGAAAGCATGACTTCCTGAGCCTTTATGGTGTTGGCCATTAGTTTTTCGTTAATCGTTTGCAAAATCAATATCGGGTCATCACGGCCAACAGCGATATTGTGTTTGACCGCAATTTCTCTTATGAGCTCTTCAATCGGGTCACTCATATAATGGCCGCGCTTTCCATTTGTCCGAACAGTTGAGTTTTAACTATCTTCAGGCGCTGTCTAGTCATAATCGAAAGAGAGTCTTTACCCAGAGCCTCATCGAATGTCAGGCGATCTTGAAGCATGTCTTCCATGTCTTTCCCATATGTCTCTTTCTTCAGGCTGGGGATGTTCACGATTGCAGACACACGATCCTTATTTGTTGTGTACGCTTTCATTTTCTCAAAAACAGTACCGTTATCCTGAATTTCTCCCCAGTAGGGGTTCAGCCAGACCACAAACAAAGCTTCTTCTGGGAACTGGGCTGCAAGTTGTGAAAACCCACTCACAGTGTCAAGGAGAGCCTGGCCACCAGTAACAACAGTATGAAGAACAAGTTCGTGTCCCATTTCCCGTAGCAGTTCAGGAACCTGATTACTGATGAGGTAATGAGAAAGAGGGACGAAAGAGCTTGCGCCGTTATCAATAATTACATCGGTTTTGGTGGCGGCGATCATTTCTATAAGATCATCAAATTTTCTTGGGTTGATCTCATCGCCAGACATTATTTCAAGTCGTTTGGCGTTAAGTGCGGCGTATCCCATAAATGTTGAATTAACCGGATCAGTGTCGATGCAGAGAGGGGGGGCTGAGTCTTTTTCGGTTTTGTATTGAGCGATAGCGGCAGCTATTAACGATTTACCAACACCACCTTTCCCTTGTAAAACCATGTGAATTTTAGCCATTAGATCAAATCCTTTTTTTCTGGTTTGGCGTTGAAGTTAAACCCGGTAGGTTTGGGCGTTGATGCCTTTTCTTTCGGGGCTACTTTGTCTGACTCTGGTGCGGAGGTGTGAGTGTTTTCTTTTTCTCTGATGTGTTGTTTAACGTAGCGGCGGAAGGTTTCGTAATGGAATTCAATTTTCCCGCTTTTAAAAAGATGCTCCCATATTATTTTCATGGGATACTTTTCTTTTAGTGCTTCAGCCACATTCTCACGAACAGCCAGAAACGATAATAGGTATTTTCGCCGGTTTGATATGGTTTCCTGCTTTTCTACCCAGTTCTTTAATTCATCAGTATATCTTTTAGGCATACCGTCCTTGTTATCCCCGTTGAGTTTTTTCTGTGTTTTTTCTTTGTTTTTCTTTGTTTTTCTTTGTTTTTCTGTGTTTTGCGTGTGTTTGCTTAAAGGTCTTATATTAGCCTAGTGTGTTTTTGTACGTTATATCAATTAAATACGCATATCTTCTATGAATCAACCCGTAATTCATGCCATATTTATTAGATACACAAAGAAAAAACAGTTTAAACCCCGGTTTAACCTTGGAGTGTACAACGAAGTTGGGCGGGCAGGATAGGTAATGTAGTCCCACACCCGCGAGCGGTTGTGATGACTCATTACTTTTCAATATATTCGCTTCGCTCAAATTGAATCCTGATCTACGGTGTTGGCGGCTACCGCCTTTAAATACAAGAAAAAAGGAATTGGAATGAGCAGAAGGGATTTGCCACCAATAAAGGTTTATTGTTTGCAAACTGAGAAGGACGCAATCAAACAACAGGCTGATGCTGTGGGGCTGCCAATGTCCACGTACCTTTTAAATATTGGTATGAACTACCAAATCAAAACAATCCTAGACCATAAAAAAATCAGTGACCTTGCAAAAGTGAATGGTGATCTGGGTCGTCTGGGCGGTCTTTTAAAAATGTGGCTAACGGATGACGAAAGGCTTGCCCACTTCAATAATGAGGAAATGAGAAGCACCATTCTTGAGCTTTTGGGGCGCATCAACAGCAACCAGGATGAGTTGCGGGCAATTATGAGTGAAGTTCTGAAGAGATAATTTTAGCGGCTAAAAAAGGATTTTTAGTTTTGATTGCAAAGCACGTCCCCATGAAGGCAGTGAAGAAATCCAGCTTCACATCCCTTGTAAAGTACCTGACTGGGGAGCAGGGGAAAGAGGAACGAGTGGGTTTTGTGCTCACCACAAACTGTCACCAAGATAACCCACTGGATGCGGCGCTTGAGATTCAGGCTGTGCAGGCCATGAACAGAAGGGCTGAGTCTGACAAAACCTATCACATGATTGTCTCGTTCCGAGCCGGAGAAAGCCCCTCACAAGCTGTTATCTCAAAAATTGAAGAGGAAGTTTGCAAAGAGTTGGGTTTCGAAGGACACCAGAGGGTTAGTGTTGTTCACACCGACACCGACAATCTTCACATTCACATCGCTGTAAATAAAATACACCCCGAAACATTAACCATCCACGACCCCTTCCAAGACCATAAAAAGCTCGCAAATGTTTGTGAGCGGCTTGAGATCGAACACGACCTGGAGATCGACAACCACCATCCACAGAAAAGAGGGGCGGAGAACCGGGCTGATGACATGGAGCATCATTCCGGTATCGAGAGCCTGATGGGGTGGGTGAGAAGAGAGTGCCTTGATGCAATCAAGCAGGCGGAATCATGGGGAGAGCTTCATAAAGTGCTGGCCGACGCTGGGCTTGAACTCCAGCGAAAAGGTAATGGTTTCGTTCTGGTGTCAGAAGAGGGTATGGCAGTAAAAGCCAGTACGGTTGACCGGGTTATTTCCAAAAACAGCTTGGAAGATCGGCTTGGTGGGTTTGTTGAAAAAAGAGGGGGGTATAAGAACACCCCTAAAAAGGCATACAGGGCGAACCCGGTAAAAACAAAGCTGGACACCACCGAGCTTTACCAGACCTACAAGAGCGATCAGGACGCAAGAAAGCTGAACCGAAAGAAAGTCATCACAGTATTGAAGAACGCCACAGATAGAGAAGTAGCGACTCTTAATCGGTCACTGAAGCTGAAGCGATCAACCCTGAAGCTGGCCAAGGGTGGAGGGCTGGCAAAGCGCATGGCTTACGCAGGCATAAAACGAAATGCTGACAGAGCGTTTAAAGAGATCAAAGAGCGGCAAGGCCGAGAGGTGAAGCGCATAAACGAAAAGTACCGGCGATTAACCTGGGCGGATTGGTTGCGAGACAAAGCAAACGGTGGCGATCAGGAAGCTCTGAAAGCATTAAGAGCAAGGGAAGGCCGGGAGCTACTGAAAACCAACACTATCTCAGCAACAGGTAATCCAGACCCATCCCTGAAATCAGGCATAGATTTCGACAGTGTGACCAAGAAAGGCACCATTATTTACAGCACCGGAGAGGGTGTCGTGAAGGATGATGGGGAGAGAGTGAAGGTGTCAGATGACTTTGGGGGCAAGGGTATTGGTGTTGCAGTCAAGCTGGCGGGGGCGAAAGGAGACAAGCTCACTGTTACAGGCTCGCAGGGTTTTAGGGCAGCGGTTGTTCGGGAAGTGGCTGATAGTGCCATAAATGTTTCGTTTGAAAATGAGCGCATGGAGGCACAAAGAATAAAGCAGGCCGGTTTGTCTGAGGAGCAGAAGAAAAAAGATCAGGCCGTGCGGACTTATGTTGCCGAGCGCAATAAAGCGGCGCTATCATTAAACGATATATCGAAACATAGGGGCAGAAGACAGGGAGAAGAAGGGCGTTATTTCTTCTCTGGTTTACGACAGGTTGAAGGGCAGTCGCTGGCACTACTAAAGAAGGATAACGAGGTAGTGGTTGTGTCGCTCAAAGATGAGGCCGCAGTCAGAAGGCTGAAACGATTATCACTAGGCGATCAGGTGTCGATGGCGGGCAATGGCTCAATCATCACCAAACAGGGAAGATCGAGAAAATGAAGGATAAGTTCAACAACCAGGTGGGGGCGCAGATACGCCAGAAAAAGGGCATTCCCATTAAGTTTATACCAATGGCTGCTCTGGCAATCATTGTGCTGTCTCTGGCGATACCCACTCAAATTTTTGCCCGTAACTTCAATTACCAGGCTGTTTTGGGGGAGTCGCTGTTTGGCATATACCCCCCATGGTCGATTATTATTTGGGCTGATAAGTGGTATGGACAATACCCCGATCAGGTTATGCAGGCGGGGAGTTATGGGTTGGTTGTGGCCGCAATTGGGCTGGTTCTGTTATTCGTTCTGCAGATGATTTTGCGAAACTCGACCAAGGCGAACAAGTACCTTCATGGTTCCGCTCGCTGGGCAAATAAAAAGGATATAGAAAAGGCCGGCCTTTTTCCCACGAAAAACAAATTCACAGGCAAACCAAGACCGTCTCAAAAAAAGAACAGTGTCTATGTCGGAGCATGGCAGGACAGGTCAGGAAAAACGCACTATCTGAAGCACTCAGGCAGTGAACATGTACTTTGTTATGCACCCACTCGATCAGGTAAAGGTGTCGGGCTGGTTGTGCCTACCTGTTTATCTTGGGGCGGCAGTATGGTTATCACTGACCTGAAAGGGGAGCTTTGGGAGCTAACGGCGGGATGGCGTAAAAATCACGCCAAGAACACTGTTATTCGGTTTGAGCCTGCTACGTCTGCAGGAGGGCGCGGCGCCCGCTGGAACCCTTTGGCGGAAGTGGGGCTTGGCACAGAGTCCGAAGTGGGCGACGTGCAGAATCTGGCAACATTGATTGTTGACCCCGATGGTAAAGGCTTGAATACCCACTGGCAGAAAACATCCCAATCTTTGTTGGTTGGGGTGATTTTGCATGTTATGTACAAAGCCAGGAACGGTGAAGGTGAATCGACACTCCCTGCGGTTGATGCAGCACTGTCTGACCCTGGTCGTCATATCAGTGAGTTGTGGCGTGAAATGGTGTCCTACGAGCACACCGATAACGGGAACCATCCTGTTGTTGGTGCAGCAGCAAGAGACATGATCGATAGACCCGATGAAGAAATGGGTTCGGTGTTATCTACTGCCAAATCTTATTTGTCGCTGTTTCGTGACCCGGTTGTTGCTGAAAACGTCAGCTGTTCCGATTTCAACATCAAAGATCTTATGAATCACGACTCACCAATGAGCCTTTACATCATCACCCAGCCATCCGACAAAAACCGCATGAAACCCCTGTTGCGTATCATGCTCAATATGATTGTTAGGGTGCTGGCCGCTGATATGAAGTTTGAAAGCGGGCGATCAGTTAAGAACTACAAACACCAGCTTCTGATGATGCTTGATGAGTTTCCCAGCATGGGGAAACTTGAAATATTCCAAGAGTCTCTGGCGTTTCTGGCCGGGTATGGCATCCGGTGTTATTTGATTTGTCAGGATATAAACCAGCTAAAAAGTGAAGAGTCTGGCTATGGTCGTAACGAGCAGATCACGTCGAACTGTCACGTCCAGAACGCCTTCCCCCCCAATCGCCTAGAAACAGCAGAGCATCTTTCCAGACTGACAGGTGAGACGACAGTGATTAAAGAAAGAGTGTCGGTGTCAGGTAAAAGAACAAGCGCATTGCTTGGCAGTGTGTCCAGAAACCTCGAAGAAGTGAAACGAAACCTCATGACCCCGGATGAGTGTTTACGTATGCCCCCAGCTCTTAAAAATGAAGCCGGGGATATTATACAGGCCGGGGATATGGTGGTTTATGTGGCGGGATTCCCGGCAATTTACGGACAGCAACCACTGTATTTCAAAGACCCTGTTTTTCAAGCCAGGGCAGAAGTGGCGGCACCAGAGTTTTCAGACAGACCCCGAGCGAACACACCGGCCAGCCGTGTTGAAGCGGTGGCAATATGAGCATTTATAATCGCGCACTTAATGGTTTTTTCTGGACTGGAACCGCCGTTATATTTGCGGGTTTGGTTGCGTACTTTGGGGGGCTTAGAGTCAACACAACCAAGAGTATCCCATTGGGTTTTTATGTTGTGACAGACGCACCCATAACCAAAGATGCGTATGTAATTTTTTGCCCACCAGACAATGCAGTTTTTCAGGAAGCCAGGTCGCGGGAATACATCACAGCGGGTTTTTGTGAAGGCGACTATGGCTACATGATGAAAAAGGTTGTGGGTGTTGCCGGGGATGAGGTTGTGGTGGCTGATGAGGGTGTGCGTATCAATGGCACCCGTTTACCGCTCAGTGCTGTTATTGATGCAGATGGGGCTGACAGGCCGCTACCACGCACCACTGAAAGCCATTACACCCTCGCCCCTCAAAGTCTGTTGTTGATGTCGGATGTGAGCGCCATATCGTTTGATGGGCGCTATTTTGGGGCTATTGATGTGCAGCAGATCAGGGATGTGATTACGCCAGTTTATACATGGCACTAAAAGGAGAGAGAGTATGAGTGAAGAGAAAAGTGTGAGTGAGTTGATTGGTGAAGTGGATATTCTATCCGAGAAAGAGGCCGATATGATGGTGCCGGGTTTTGAAGTGGAATTCTCGCCCGAGGAGGCCGAAAAAATGGGCGCGTTTGTGGAGGATGCACTGTCTGAGGAGGATGCCAAAGACTCACGGGAATAAAGACAGTGCAGAACACTTCTCAAATAAAAAAAAGGGACGAATCGAAGTTATGGATAACAAAAAGAAATCGTTTGCTGATGATGTTGCTAAAAGGCTGATTTCCCAGCTTGAGGCCGGTACTGCCCCTTGGCAGAAACCTTGGCAGGGTGGCGGTTTTATGCCTGAAAACCCCACAACCGGAAAACGATACAAGGGTATCAACGCACTTAATCTGATGGCTCAGGGGCGCGATGATAACCGTTGGCTGACATATAAGCAGGCGAAGGGCATAGATGCACAGGTTCGCAAAGGTGAGAAGAGCACACTGGTTCAATATTGGAAGTTCACCGAAGAGAAAGACAAGCTTGATGAACATGGACGGCCAATCCGTGACAGTGAAGGCAAAAAGAAAAAGGTTGTGGTGAAGCTGGAACGACCAAGGGTGTTTTTCGCGTCAGTGTTTAACGCAGAGCAGATCGACGGGATGCCCGCGCAAAATCGAGGGGAGAAACACGATTGGAACCCTGTTGAAAGAGCCGAAAAAATACTGGAAGCATCCGGGGCAAATATAAATATAAAAGGTCAAGATCGGGCGTTTTATCGGCCATCTACTGACTCCATTCATCTTCCAGAAAAAGACCAATTCCCAACCCCTGACAACTTCTATGCAACAGCACTGCATGAGCTGGGGCACTGGACAGGTCACAACTCCCGCCTTGACCGCGATCTAATTCACCCTTTCGGCAGTGAAGGGTACGCCAAAGAAGAACTCCGGGCGGAAATCTCCAGCATGATGATGGGGGAAGAAATTGGCATTGGCCACGACCCAGAACAACACGCCGCTTATGTTGGCAGTTGGATTAAGGTTCTGAAAGAAGATCACATGGAGATCTTCAGAGCGGCCTCTGATGCTGAAAAGATCCAAGGCTACATTCTCGGCCTGGAGCAAAAGCAGGAACAGGAACTGGCTCAGGAGCAGAAGCAAGAAAACTTAGAGCCGGTGTTGTTCCAGCTAGCGGATAATAAAGAAACCTATGGGGAAGAGGCTGGCCATTGGGTTGTTGTTACAAACGACAGCGAAACCGAACTATCCATGCCTTACGCGTCTGAAGAGTGGGCAAACGAAAGAAGATCCGGCATAGATGCAGCAGCAAAAGCCCACGCAGCTTTTAAGGCGAGCGATGGCAGTATAGGGGACTTTCAAACTGCTCTTCGTGATCTTGACCCTAGTCCCATGCACGAACTCCACATGGACGATGCGGAATCATGGAACGGCGCGATTCAGGTGAAGCCAGTAAAGTATTTCCATGATACCAACATGAAAACCGGAGAGCCGATCACCTTTATTGATGAAGTACCCCAAAACGAAGCTGAGGCGTTTGATGTCTTCATGGAATCCCACGACAAACCTAGTCGATCAATAATAAGTTTCGACTCCGAGGAAGAAGCGCAGGCTTTAGCAGCGGAGTTGGAGGGAGTGTCCACCCAGTCCGGGCTTTATCAGGCGCAGCTTAACAACCAGGAACAAACCAAAGCACAGCAAGAAACGGTGGTGGCTGATGCGAAACTGGCGGAGGAGACAGTGAAAAACAATCCAGAGAGCACAGAGGGGGAAATTTTAGCGGCTAAAAAACACAGCAGCGATGCAGCGACGGCTCTGGATGAAATGGCCAGTCGAGACATCCGGTTGCTTGATAAAGCCCTGCAAGCGGCGGAGAGCCAAACCGCAGAACGTACCTATATCGACGTTCCGTTTAAAGAAAAAGAGCAGGCCAAGGCGTTGGGTGCCAAGTGGGAAAGAAATGAATCCGGTGGTTCGTGGTTTGTTCCGCCCGGTGAGGATGCTGGGAAGTTCTCACAGTGGCCGGTGAAAGAGAAGGCACAGATCAGCAAGGCTGTTGACTCCAAAAAGGAAGGGCGGGTTTATCTGGCTGTCCCTTACGATGACAGAAAGGCTGCCAAACGCGCAGGGGCGAAGTGGGATAAGGGGGCAAAGTCATGGTTTGCAGAGGCCGGGGCTGACATGCAAACCCTGAAAAAATGGTTGCCCAGCAACACCCAGTCACCCGAACAAGTACCCTCAATGAATCCAAGGGAAGAATTTTCCGATGTCTTAAAAAGCATGGGGTGTGTGGTTGATGGAAAACACCCTGTCATGGATGGAACCAAACAAAGAATTAAAGTCGAAGGCGACAAAGGTGGTAAAACGGCAGGCTTTTATGTGGTCCACATGGACGGCCACCCAGCAGGCTACATCAAGAACAACAAAACCCAAGAGGAAACCCGGTGGAAGGCCAAGGGCTACTCTCTAACCCCTGAAGAAAAAGCCAACATGCAGGCGGTGGCCGCAGAGAAGTTGAAGCAGCGGGCGGAAGAACAAGCCAGGGTGCAGGAGGAGGTTAGCAAAAAGGTTGCGAAACAACTGGATGGGCTGTCTCCAGTGGTCAAGCCAACTCCTTACATGGAGTCAAAACAAATTAAACCCACCCCGGAAGTTTTCACCGACAACGGGAATAAGACCACCTTTATTCCAGTGCATGACGTTGAAGGCAAGCAGTGGGCTACCCAATACATTCAGGAAGATGGAACCAAACGCTTCCCGAAGGGTTCAAGAAAAGAGGGCTGTTTTCACGCTGTAGGGGGGATGGATTCACTAGCAAAAGCACCCGCCATTGTAGTAGCGGAAGGGTATGCCACAGCAGCCTCTCTTTCCGAAGAATTGGGGTACTCTACGGTTGCGGCTTTTGATGCTGGCAACCTGCCCACGGTTGCGAAAGAGCTACAAGGTAAGTTTCCAGAAAAGCCCATAATTATTGCCGCAGATGATGACTATTCCCAAGAGCAGGTGCGCGGGAAGAACCCAGGAAAAGAGAAGGCCAAGGAAGCGGCTGATGCTGTAAAGGGATGTGTGGTGGTGCCAGTGTTTGCACCCGGCGAGCAGACTGGAAGCCCCAAGAGTTTCACTGACTTCAATGATCTGGCCACAAAGAGCTCACTGGGGCGTGATGGTGTGCGGAGGCAGGTCAAAGGGGTTGTTGATCGGGAGTTGAGAAAACGGCGGGAACAGGTTGTTCGTGAACGACAGGAAAGAGTGAAGCGGCAGGAGAGAAGGCCGAAGGCGGTGAGGGTATAGAGCAGGCCATATACATACGGAGGACATTAAGGGTTTCCATATCCGGAGCGTTCATACCCGCGGATATTAGTGTCCTCCATATGCGGGTATGAAGGGTTACCTGTGTTTGTGATGGTGGCGTTTAGGTGGTTGGTAGAAAGGTTACCAGGCTGGCAAGTCATTCACTCTCAGGCCTTCATACTGGCGACTCATTTCTTGTTCGTCCATTGCATTTATCACCCGATCAACAAACGTTCCAAGGCCTGCGACCGAGTCAGTCTCAACATAGGAAATACGTAGCACCTCAAACCCCAGGCCTTTGAGTATGTGATCTATCAAACGGTCTCGCGCTCTTCTTTTTCCAGATTCTTTTGCAAGAAGCTCATCGTTTTCCATTGTCTCATCCTGAATATAATGATGGGGGCCATCGACCTCTATACACAAGGTTTTACCCACCAGAATATCAACTGGGAACCCTTCAATATTCACTTCCATAACAATATTTTGGTTTGGCAAAGCATTTTTAACAGCCTGGAACACTCTGTTTTGTAATGCTGAGACCTTCACCTTTTTTTCAGGAGTAGAAAGAGCAGGAGACACATCAATTTCCAGGTTAGAAATGCCTGCCCAGTAAATATATGCAAATCTGTCTTGCCAGTGATGTGAAAGAAGATCCCTGATATTTTCCATATCCATTAGCGGCTTAACAAAGATATCGAAACGGGGTGTATCAGGATCATCCTTGACGAGCGGATTTTGTTTTGCACATAAATCCAGAACGGCAAGGTTCCATAAGAAGTCGCCGACGCTCTGCTGTAGAGGTCCGCCTGTGTCAATAAAACCAGTCATATCACAAAGACGTTTAACCAGGAAATAGCCAAGCTTCAGCTGGTCGTCTGACAGAGATAAACGGCACAAAGCGTAAAGGGCCATAATGATCTCCTGTTCAGTCGGCGATATGTTCATAATGGCTTGAATCGAAGCTTGAACAACATCCTCCCCTATGACGTGTGAGCAATGAGACATCCCACTGGCCACCATGGCCAGAGGCTGGGCCGTCCACTCTCTGGTGTCAGTCAAATCACGGCTTCCCACCTCTTTGGCCAGCGCCTTCCGGGTCGTGTCGGCGTCGTCCCCCGTCACCTGGCTCAGGCCATTGGTCACCATGGCCAGAGGCTGGGCCGACCACTCTTTGGTGTCGGTCAAATCACGGCTTCCCACCTCTTTGGCCAGCGCCTTCCGGGTCGTGTCGGCGTCGTCCCCCGCCACCGGGCTCAGGCCATTGGTCACCATGGCCAGATGCTGGGCCGACCACTCCCTGGGATCAGTCAAATCACGCCTCCCCACCTCTTTGGCCAGCGCCTTCCGGGTCGTGTCGGCGTCGTCCCCCGTCACCTGGCTCAGGCCATTGGTCACCATGGCCAGCTCTTGCGCTATCCAGCACTTAAGGTCTCCGGCAAGGGCACGCCTCCCCACTTCTTTGGCCAGCGCCTTCCGGGTCGTGTCGGCGTCGTCCCCCATCACCTGCCTCAGTCCATTGGTCACCATGGCCAGAGGCTGGGCCGACCACTCCCAGGGGGCAGTCAAATCACGCCTCCCCACCTCTTTGGCCAGCGCCTTCCGGGTTGTGTCGGCGTCGTCCCCCGTCACCTGGCTCAGGCCATTGGTCACCATGGCCAGCTCTTGCGCTATCCAGCACTTAAGGTCTCCGGCAAGGGCACGCCTCCCCACCTCTTTGGCCAGCGCCTTCCGGGTCGTGTCGGCGTCGTCCCCCGTCACCTGGCTCAGGCCATTGGTCACCATGGCCAGATTTTGCGCTATCCAGCACTTAAGGTTTCCGGCAAGGGCACGCCTCCCCACTTCTTTGGCCAGCGCCTTCCGGGTCGTGTCGGCGTCGTCCCCCGTCACCTGGCTCAGGCCATTGGTCACCATGGCCAGATGTTGCGCTATCCAGCACTTAAGGTCTCCGGCAAGGGCACGCCTCCCCACCTCTTTGGCCAGCGCCTTCCGGGTCGTGTCGGCGTCGTCGTCCCCCGTCACCTGACTCAGGCCATTGGTCACCATGGCCAGATCTTGCGCTATCCAGCACTTAAGGTCTCCGGCAAGGCCACGCCTCCCGACTTCTTTGGCCAGCGCCTTCCGGGTCGTGTCGGCGTTGTCCCCCGTCACCGGGCTCAGGCCATTGGTCACCATGGCCAGGTGCTGGGCCGACCACTCTTTAGTGTCGTTCAAATCACGGCTTCCCACCTCTTTGGCCAGCGCCTTCCGGGTCGTGTCGGCGTCGTCCCCCGCCACCTGCCTCAGGCTATTGGTCAGTAAGGCCAGATGTTGCGCTATCCAGTACTTAAGGTCTCCGGCAAGGGCACGTCTCCCCACTTCTTTGGCCAGCGCCTTCCGGGTCGTGTCAGCGTCGTCCCCCGCCACCTGACTCAGGCCATTGGTCACCATGGCCAGATGCTGGGCCGACCACTCTTTGGTGTCGGTCAAATCACGGCTTCCCACCTCTTTGGCCAGCGCCTTCCGGGTCGTGTCGGCGTCGTCCCCCGTCACCTGGCTCAGGCCATTGGTCACCATGGCCAGAGGCTGGGCCGACCACTCCCAGGGGGCAGTCAAATCACGCCTCCCCACCTCTTTGGCCAGCGCCTTCCGGGTCGTGTCGGCGTCGTCCCCCGTCACCGGGCTCAGGCCATTGGTCACCATGGCCAGATCTTGCGCTATCCAGCACTTAAGGTCTCCGGCAAGGGCACGCCTCCCCACTTCTTTGGCCAGCGCCTTCCGGGTCGTGTCGGCGTCGTCCCCCGTCACCTGGCTCAGGCCATTGGTCACCATGGCTAGATGCTGGGCCGACCACTCCCTGGGGTCAGTCAAATCACGCCTCCCCACCTCTTTGGCCAGCGCCTTCCGGGTCGTGTCGGCGTCGTCACCCGCCACCTGACTCAGGCTATTGAGCACCATGGCCAGCGTTTGGGCTTTAAATCCGCACTGTTTGGTTAACTGCTGTTTTTGACTGCGGTGGATCACGGCTTTCATTATCCAGTCTAACGCTGTGGCGCCTTCTTGATATTTTGCTAATTTTGAAAACGCATTTGCCAAAAGAGCAAGGGCTCTGGGACTGGCTCGAAGCGGGTGCGGATCTCTTTCTGTTATCTGGAATGCAAGATCTAAAAGCGCGGTTTTATGGCTCTCCCGATGTGGCCCGTGAAGTTGCTTTTTGAGTCGATTCACTTCGTTTGCCAGTGCTTCTATCTGTTGATCGAAACGCTCGGTGGAAGGGTTGCGGTAATATTGTCTCTTTCTGTCTGGTCTTCTTTGTGGATGTGTTCGAACTGTAGCCTCAGACGATTCCTGTTGTCGTGAAGGGACTTCGGTGTGGGTCTTTGATGTGGTCAATACAGGCGGCCACTGAAGCATTGATGATTCAGGAACAGGAGAGGCATGTGGCCGGACACAGGTACGACCGGGATACAGGGAAGCAGGTAAAGGCTTTACAATTGCCGCCCAGCTTTTCTTTGTATCTTTATCTGCTGCTGCGCATTTCTCTATCACGCCCCCTGACAGCGGTAGCATTAACCAAATAAAAAACAATTCTCTCCCGCTAAAGTGAGCACCAATATTCACGGTCAATCTCATCCTGTTGCCCGTTCGTTGAGGCTGTGCAGTAAAGGCAATGGCGGGATATATGGCAAGACGGCACAGGCCAAAAAGAGAAGGGAATACACAATCAGAAAACCGCCTCATATACCGACCATGATCTTCCAAAAGCATAACCGGACAGGAAAAATCATTGCCTGAAATGGTGGCGTTCAGGTGGTTGGTAGAAAGGTTACCAGGCTCCTGGCAAGTCATTCACTCTCAGGCCTTCATACTGGCTACTCATTTCTTGTTCGTCCATTGCATTTATCACCCGATCAACAAACGTTCCCAAGCCTGCGACCGAGTCAGTCTCAACATAGGAAATACGTAGCACCTCAAACCCCAGGCCTTTGAGTATGTGATCTATCAAACGGTCTCGCGCTCTTCTTTTTCCAAATTCTTTTGCAAGAAGAAGCTCATCGTTTTCCATTGTCTCATCCTGAATATAATGATGGGGGCCATCGACCTCTATACACAAGGTTTTACCCACCAGAATATCAACTGGGAACCCTTCAATATTCACTTCCATAACAATATTTTGGTTTGGCAAAGCATGTTTAACAGCCTGGAACACTCTGTTTTGTAATGCTGAGACTTTCACCTTTTTTTCAGGAGCAGAAAGAGCAGGAGACACATCAATTTCCAAGTTAGAAATGCCTGCCCAGTAAAAATATGCAAATCTGTCTTGCCAGTGATGTGAAAGAAGGTCCCTGATATTTTCCATATCCATTAGCGGCTTAACAAAGATATCGAAACGGGGTGTATCAGGATCATCCTTGACGAGCGGATTTTGTTTTGCACATAAATCCAGAACGGCCAGGTTCCATAAGAAGTCGCCGACGCTATGCTGTAGAGGGCCGCCTGTGTCAATAAAACCAGTCATATCACAAAGACGTTTAACCAGGAAATAGCCAAGCTTCAGCTGGTCGCCTGACAGAGATAAACGGCACAAAGCGTAAAGGGCCATAATGATCTCCTGTTCAGTCGGCGATATGTTCAAAATGGCTTGAATCGAAGCTTGAACAACATCCTCCCCTATGACGTGTGAGCAATGAGACATCCCACTGGCCACCATGGCCAGATGCTGGGCCGACCACTCTTTGGTGTCGGTCAAATCACGGCTTCCCACCTCTTTGGCCAGCGCCTTCCGGGTCGTGTCGGCGTCGTTCCCCGTCACCTGGCTCAGGCCATTGGTCACCATGGCCAGCTCTTGCGCTATCCAGCACTTAAGGTCTCCGGCAAGGGCACGCCTCCCCACTTCTTTGGCCAGCGCCTTCCGGGTCATGTCGGCGTCGTCACCCGCTACCTGACTCAGGCCATTGGTCACCATGGCCAGAGGCTGGGCCGACCACTCACTGGTGTCGGTCAAATCACGCCTCCCCACCTCTTTGGCCAGCGCCTTCCGGGACGTGTCGGCGTCGTCCCCCGTCACCTGACTCAGGCCATTGGTCACCATGGCCAGATCTTGCGCTATCCAGCACTTAAGGTCTCCGGCAAGGGCACGCCTCCCTACCTCTTTGGCCAGCGCCTTCCGGGACGTGTCGGCGTCGTCCCCCGTCACCTGACTCAGGCCATTGGTCACCATGGCCAGATCTTGCGCTATCCAGCACTTAAGGTCTCCGGCAAGGGCACGCCTCCCCACTTCTTTGGCCAGCGCCTTCCGGGTCGTGTCGGCGTCGTCACCCGCCACCTGACTCAGGCCATTGGTCACCATGGCCAGATCTTGCGCTATCCAGCACTTAAGGTCTCCGGCAAGGGCACGCCTCCCCACTTCTTTGGCCAGCGCCTTCCGGGTCGTGTCGGCGTCGTCACCCGCTACCTGATTCAGGCCATTGGCCACCATGGCCAGAGGCTGGGCCGACCACTCTTTGGTGTCGGTCAAATCACGGCTTCCCACCTCTTTGGCCAGCGCCTTCCGGGTCGTGTCGGCGTCGTCCCCCGCCACCTGCCTCAGGCCATTGGTCACCATGGCCAGATGTTGTGCTATCCAGCACTTAAGGTCTCCGGCAAGGGCACGCCTTCCCACCTCTTTGGCCAGCGCCTTCCGGGTCGTGTCGGCGTCGTCACCCGCCACCTGACTCAGGCCATTGGTCACCATGGCCAGAGGCTGGGCCGACCACTCACTGGTGTCAGTCAAATCACGGCTTCCCACCTCTTTGGCCAGCGCCTTCCGGGTCGTGTCGGCGTCGTCACCCGCCACCTGACTCAGGCCATTGGTCACCATGGCCAGATGTTGCGCTATCCAGCACTTAAGGTCTCCGGCAAGGGCACGCCTCCCCACTTCTTTGGCCAGCGCCTTCCGGGGCGTGTCGGCGTCGTCCCCCGCCACCTGACTCAGGCCATTGGTCACCATGGCCAGATGCTGGGCCGACCACTCTTTGGTGTCGGTCAAATCACGGCTTCCCACCTCTTTGGCCAGCGCCTTCCGGGTCGTGTCGGCGTCGACCCCCGCCACCTGGCTCAGGCCATTGGTCACCATGGCCAGATGCTGGGCCGACCACTCTTTGGTGTCGGTCAAATCACGGCTTCCCACCTCTTTGGCCAGCGCCTTCCGGGTCGTGTCGGCGTCGTCCCCCGCCACCCGCCTCAGGCCATTGGTCACCATGGCCAGAGGCTGGGCCGACCACTCACTGGTGTCAGTCAAATCACGGCTTCCCACCTCTTTGGCCAGCGCCTTCCGGGTCGTGTCGGCGTCGTCCCCCGTCACCGGGCTCAGGCCATTGGTCACCATGGCCAGATGCTGGGCCGACCACTCCCTGGGGCCAGTCAAATCACGCCTCCCCACCTCTTTGGCCAGCGCCTTCCGGGTCGTGTCGGCTTTGTCACCGGCGACCTGACTCAGGCTATTGAGCACCATGGCCAGCGTTTGGGCTTTAAATCCGCACTGTTTGGTTAGCTGCTGTTTTTGACTGCGGTGGATCACGGCTTTCATTATCCAGTCTAACGCTGTGGCGCCTTCTTGATATTTTGCTAATTTTGAAAACGCATTTGCCAAAAGAGCAAGGGCTTTGGGACTGGCTCGAAGCGGGTGCGGCTCTCTTTCTGTCATCTGGAATGCAAGATCTAAAAGCGCGGTTTTATGGCTCTCCCGATGTGGCCCGTGAAGTTGCTTTTTGAGTCGATTCACTTCGTTTGCCAGTGCTTCTATCTGTTGATCGAAACGCTCGGCGGAAGGGTTGCGGTAATATTGTATCTTTCTGTCTGGTCTTCTTTTTGGATGTGTTCGAACTGTAGCCTCAGACGATTCCTGTTGTCGAGAAGGGACTTCGGCATGGGTCTTTAATGTGGTCAATACAGGCGGCCACTGAAGCATTGATGATTCAGGAACAGGAGAGGCATGTGGCCGGACACCGGTACGACCGGGATACAGGGAAGCAGGTAAAGGCTTTACAATTGCCGCCCAGCTTTTCTTTGTATCTTTATCTGCTGCTGCGCATTTCTCTATCACGCCCCCTGACAGCGGTAGCATTAACCAAATAAAAAACAATTCTCTCCCGCAAAAGTGAGCACCAATATTCACGGTAAATCTCATCCTCTTGCCCGTTCGTTGAGGCTGTGCAGTAAAGGCAATGGCGGGATATATGGCAAGACGGCACAGGCCAAAAAGAGAAGGGAATACACAATCAGCAAACCGCCTCATATACCGACCATGATCCTCCAAAAGCATAACCGGACAGGAAAAATCATTGCCTGAAATGGTGGCGTTCAGGTGGTTGGTAGAAAGGTTACCAGGCTGGCAAGTCATTCACTCTCAGGCCTTCATACTGGCGACTCATTTCTTGTTCGTCCATTGCATTTATCACCCGATCAACAAACGTTCCAAGGCCTGCGACCGAGTCAGTCTCAACATAGGAAATACGTAGCACCTCAAACCCCAGGCCTTTGAGTATGTGATCTATCAAACGGTCTCGCGCTCTTCTTTTTCCAGATTCTTTTGCAAGAAGAAGCTCATCGTTTTCCATTGTCTCATCCTGAATATAATGATGGGGGCCATCGACCTCTATACACAAGGTTTTACCCACCAGAATATCAACTGGGAACCCTTCAATATTCACTTCCATAACAATATTTTGGTTTGGCAAAGCATTTTTAACAGCCTGGAACACTCTGTTTTGTAATGCTGAGACTTTCACCTTTTTTTCAGGAGCAGAAAGAGCAGGAGACACATCAATTTCCACGTTAGAAATGCCTGCCCAGTAAATATATGCAAATCTGTCTTGCCAGTGATGTGAAAGAAGGTCCCTGATATTTTCCCTATCCATTAGCGGCTTAACAAAGATATCGAAACGGGGTGTATCAGGATCATCCTTGACGAGCGGATTTTGTTTTGCACATAAATCCAGAACGGCCAGGTTCCATAAGAAGTCGCCGACGTTATGCTGTAGAGGGCCGCCTGTGTCAATAAAACCAGTCATATCACAAAGACGTTTAACCAGGAAATAGCCAAGCTTCAGCTGGTCGTCTGACAGAGATAAACGGCACAAAGCGTCAAGGGCCATAATGATACCCTGTTCAGTCGGCGATATGTTCATAATGGCTTGAATCGAAGCTTGAACAACATCCTCCCCTATGACGTGTGAGCAATGAGACATCCCACTGGCCACCATGGCCAGAGGCTGGGCCGACCACTCCCTGGGGTCTGTCAAATCACGCCTCCCCACCTCTTTGGCCAGCGCCTTCCGGGACGTGTCGGCGTCGTCCCCCGCCACATGACTCAGGCCATTGGTCACCATGGCCAGCTCTTGCGCTATCCAGCACTTAAGGTCTCCGGCAAGGGCACGCCTCCCCACTTCTTTGGCCAGCGCCTTCCGGGTCATGTCGGCGTCGTCACCCGCTACCTGACTCAGGCCATTGGTCACCATGGCCAGAGGCTGGGCCGACCACTCCCTGGGGTCAGTCAAATCACGCCTCCCTACCTCTTTGGCCAGCGCCTTCCGGGTCGTGTCGGCGTCGTCCCCCGTCACCTGGCTCAGACCATTGGTCACAATGGCCAGATGTTGCGCTATCCAGCACTTAAGGTCTCCGGCAAGGGCACGCCTCCCCACTTCTTTGGCCAGCGCCTTCCGGGTCGTGTCGGTGTCGTCCCCCGCCACCTGCCTCAGGCCATTGGTCACCATGGCCAGAGACTGGGCCGACCACTCCCTGGGGTCAGTCAAATCACGCCTCCCCACCTCTTTGGCCAGCGCCTTCCGGGTCGTGTCGGCCTCGTCCCCCGTCACCTGGCTCAGGCCATTGGTCACCATGGCCAGATCTTGCGCTATCCAGCACTTAAGGTCTCCGGCAAGGGCACGCCCCCCCACTTCTTTGGCCAGCGCCTTCCGGGTCGTGCTGGCGTCGTCCCCCGTCACCTGGCTCAGGCCATTGGTCACCATGGCCAGAGGCTGGGCCGACCACTCTTTGGTGTCGGTCAAATCACGCCTCCCCACCTCTTTGGCCAGCGCCTTCCGGGTCGTGTCGGCGTCGTCCCCCGTCACCTGGCTCAGGCCATTGGTCACCATGGCCAGAGGCTGGGCCGACCACTCCCTGGGGTCAGTCAAATCACGGATTCCCACCTCTTTGGCCAGTGCCTTCCGGGTCGTGTCGGCGTCGTCCCCCGTCACTTGGCTCAGGCCATTGGTCACCATGGCCAGAGGCTGGGCCGACCACTCCCTGGGGTCAGTCAAATCACGCCTCCCCACCTCTTTGGCCAGTGCCTTCCGGGTCGTGTCGGCGTCGTCCCCCGTCACCGGGCTCAGGCCATTGGTCACCATGGCCAGATGCTGGGCCGACCACTCTTTGGTGTCGGTCAAATCACGCCTCCCCACTTCTTTGGCCAGCGCCTTCCGGGTTGTGTCGGCTTTGTCGCCCTCCACCTGACTCAGGCTATTGAGCACCATGGCCAGCGTTTGGGCTTTAAATCCGCACTGTTTGGTTAGCTGCTGTTTTTGACTGCGGTGGATCACGGCTTTCATTATCCAGTCTAACGCTGTGGCGCCTTCTTGATATTTTGCTAATTTTGAAAACGCATTTGCCAAAAGAGCAAGGGCTCTGGGACTGGCTTGAAGCGGGTGCGGATCTCTTTCTGTCATCTGGAATGCAAGATCTAAAAGCGCGGTTTTATGGCTCTCCCGATGTGGCCCGTGAAGTTGCTTTTTGAGTCGATTCACTTCGTTTGCCAGTGCTTCTATCTGTTGATCGAAACGCTCGGCGGAAGGGTTGCGGTAATATTGTCTCTTTCTGTCTGGTCTTCTTTGTGGATGTGTTCGAACTGTAGCCTCAGACGATTCCTGTTGTCGTGAAGGGACTTCGGCATGGGTCTTTGATGTGGTCAATACAGGCGGCCACTGAAGCATTGATGATTCAGGAAAAGGGGAGGCATGTGGCCGGACACAGGTACGACCGGGATACAGGGAAGCAGGTGAAGGCTTTACTATTGCCGCCCAGCTTTTCTTTGTATCTTTATCTGCTGCTGCGCATTTCTCTATCACGCCCCCTGACAGCGGTAGCATTAACCAAATAAAAAACAATTCTCTCCTGCAAAAGTGAGCACCAATATTCACGGTAAATCTCATCCTCTTGCCCGTTCGTTGAGGCTGTGCAGTAAAGGCAATGGCGGGATATATGGCAAGACGGCACAGGCCAAAAAGAGAAGGGAATACACAATCAGCAAACCGCCTCATATACCGACCATGATCCTCCAAAAGCATAACCGGAAAGGAAAAATCATTGCCTGAAATGGTGGCGTTCAGGTGGTTGGTAGGAAGCTTACCAGGCTGGCAAGTCATTCACTCTCAGGCCTTCATACTGGTTACTCATTTCTTGTTCGTCCATTGCATTTATCACCCGATCAACAAACGTTCCAAGGCCTGCGACCGAGTCAGTCTCAACATAGGAAATACGCAGCACCTCAAACCCCAGGCTTTTGAGTATGTGATCTATCAAAGGGTCTCGCGCTCTTCTTTTTCCAAATTCTTTTGCAAGAAGAAGCTCATCGCTTTCCATTGTCTCATCCTGAATATAATGATGGGGGCCATCGACCTCTATACACAAGGTTTTACCCACCAGAATATCAACTGGGAACCCTTCAATATTCACTTCCATAACAATATTTTGGTTTGGCAAAGCATTTTTAACAGCCTGGAACACTCTGTTTTGTGATGCTGAGACTTTCACCTTTTTTTCAGGAGCAGAAAGAGCAGGAGACACATCAATTTCCAAGTTAGAAATGCCTGCCCAGTAAATATATGCAAATCTGTCTTGCCAGTGATGTGAAAGAAGGTCCCTGATATTTTCCCTATCCATTAGCGGCTTAACAAAGATATCGAAACGGGGTGTATCAGGATCATCCTTGACGAGCGGATTTTGTTTTGCACATAAATCCAGAACGGCCAGGTTCCATAAGAAGTCGCCGACGTTATGCTGTAGAGGGCCGCCTGTGTCAATAAAACCAGTCATATCACAAAGACGTTTAACCAGGAAATAGCCAAGCTTCAGCTGGTCGTCTGACAGAGATAAACGGCACAAAGCGTCAAGGGCCATAATGATATCCTGTTCAGTCGGCGATATGTTCATAATGGCTTGAATCGAAGCTTGAACAACATCCTCCCCTATGACGTGTGAGCAATGAGACATCCCACTGGCCACCATGGCCAGATGCTGGGCCGACCACTCTTTGGTGTCGGTCAAATCACGCCTCCCCACCTCTTTGGCCAGCGCCTTCCGGGTCGTGTCGGCGTCGTCACCCGCCACCTGGCTCAGGCCATTGGTCACCATGGCCAGAGGCTGGGCCGACCACTCTTTGGTGTCGGTCAGATCACGGCTTCCCACCTCTTTGGCCAGCGCCTTCCGGGTCGTGTCGGCGTCGTCCCCCGTCACCTGGCTCAGGCCATTGGTCACCATGGCCAGATGTTGCGCTATCCAGCACTTAAGGTCTCCGGCAAGGGCGCGCCTCCCCACCTCTTTGGCCAGCGCCTTCCGGGTCATGTCGGCGTCGTACCCCGCCACCGGGCTCAGGCCATTGGTCACCATGGCCAGATTTTGCGCTATCCAGCACTTAAGGTCTCCGGCCACGCCTCTCCACTTCTTTGGCCAGCGCCTTCCGGGTCGTATTGGCGTCGTCCCCCGTCACCTGGCTCAGGCCATTGGTCACCATGGCCAGATCTTGCGCTATCCAGCACTTAAGGTCTCCGGCAAGGGCACGCCTCCCCACTTCTTTGGCCAGCGCCTTCCGGGTCGTGTCGGCGTCGTCACCCGCTACCTGATTCAGGCCATTGGTCACCATGGCCAGATGCTGGGCCGACCACTCTTTGGTGTCGGTCAAATCACGGCTTCCCACCTCTTTGGCCAGCGCCTTCCGGGTCGTGTCGGCGTCGTCCCCCGCCACCTGCCTCAGGGCATTGGTCACCATGGCCAGAGGCTGGGCCGACCACTCCCTGGGGTCAGTCAAATCACGGATTCCCACCTCTTTGGCCAGTGCCTTCCGGGTCGTGTCGGCGTCGTCCCCCGTCACTTGGCTCAGGCCATTGGTCACCATGGCCAGAGGCTGGGCCGACCACTCCCTGGAGTCAGTCAAATCACGCCTCCCCACCTCTTTGGCCAGCGCCTTCCGGGTCGTGTCGGCGTCGTCCCCCGTCACCGGGCTCAGGCCACTGGTCACCATGGCCAGATCTTGCGCTATCCAGCACTTAAGGTCTCCGGCAAGGGCACGCCTCCCCACTTCTTTGGCCAGCGCCTTCCGGGTCGTGTCGGCGTTGTGACCCGCCACCTGACTCAGGCTATTGAGCACCATGGCCAGTGTTTGGGCTTTAAATCCGCACTGTTTGGTTAGCTGCTGTTTTTGACTGCGGTGGATCACGGCTTTCATTATCCAGTCTAACGCTGTGGCGCCTTCTTGATATTTTGCTAATTTTGAAAACGCATTTGCCAAAAGAGCAAGGGCTCTGGGACTGGCTCGAAGCGGGTGCGGATCTCTTTCTGTCATCTGGAATGCAAGATCTAAAAGCGCGGTTTTATGGCTCTCCCGATGTGGCCCGTGAAGTTGCTTTTTGAGTCGATTCACTTCGTTTGCCAGTGCTTCTATCTGTTGATCGAAACGCTCGGCGGAAGGGTTGCGGTAATATTGTCTCTTTCTGTCTGGTCTTCTTTTTGGATGTGTTCGAACTGTAGCCTCAGACGATTCCTGTTGTCGTGAAGGGACTTCGGCATGGGTCTTTGATGTGGTCAATACAGGCGGCCACTGAAGCATTGATGATTCAGGAAAAGGGGAGGCATGTGGCCGGACACAGGTACGACCGGGATACAGGGAAGCAGGTGAAGGCTTTACTATTGCCGCCCAGCTTTTCTTTGTATCTTTATCTGCTGCTGCGCATTTCTCTATCACGCCCCCTGACAGCGGTAGCATTAACCAAATAAAAAACAATTCTCTCCTGCAAAAGTGAGCACCAATATTCACGGTAAATCTCATCCTCTTGCCCGTTCGTTGAGGCTGTGCAGTAAAGGCAATGGCGGGATATATGGCAAGACGGCACAGGCCAAAAAGAGAAGGGAATACACAATCAGCAAACCGCCTCATATACCGACAATGATCCTCCAAAAGCATCGTAAAGGGGTCGGAGTCGAATGGCACTAACTTAAGCCAGGTCGACATTAATTCGGCACCAAGGGCATCGATGGTTGAGCTGGAACACCGGGGTAAAAGCCGTGGCAAGAAGCTTTAAGTTAGTGCCATTCGGGTCGGAGTCATTTAATCTTTTACGCACCAGCATGTTCCTGTAGAGGATCCGCTTTGATAAATACCTTCAATAAATGACTCCGACCCGAATGGCACTAACTTAAGCCCGGTCGACATTAATTCGGCACCAAGGGCATCGATGGTTGAGCTGGAACACGGGGGTAAAAGCCGTGGCAAGAAGCTTTAAGTTAGTGCCATTCGACTCCGACCCCTTTTTTCTTGGGTATAGGGTGTTTTTTTAGCCGCTAAAAAGGGTTTATGAGGCACTTTTTTTATTGCTGCCGGTACAGTCGTGTTATACGACTGTACCGTAAATTGCTCTAATCCACCCATTTCCCCCACATCGGTCTCGGAGCATTAATAAACCTTGGGGCACGCGCTCTAGTAAGCTCATGGGAAAAGAATGGAGCGCAGTAGTCGGGCAGGTAATCAAAAAAATAACTCCGTCGATTTTCTCTGCTGGTTTTTGAACGGTGGTATTTATTTAGAGTGGCAGCATCACAGCGGCCAGCACCATTTGCTATTGCGCGTGTCAGAGATGACATCTGGGGCGTGCTATTACTGGTGGGGCAGATACTCAGGAAATCGAACCGAAGATCAAACTGTTTCCATGGTTTTTTATGTTTGATACTGAAGTAGCGACTAAGGGATGATGCACATCCACCAGGCCGGGTTGGGGCTGTCAGACACAGTAATGCTTCACAGGCCAGACGGGTATCTCCCTGTAATTCATTCGCACCAGATAAGGGGGATAAAACCAACACTCCAGACAAACACAAAATCCTTTTTAGTGAGTTCCAGGGCACACACCCTGTTTATCCACCGGCTTACCCAGGGGAAACCGGTGGATGAGAAGGCATAGAAGCTTATTTTAAGGAGAAGCGGTGACGTGTTCAGTGTGCTGCGTTGTTTGTATTGATTGCACTTTCTGTTGGGCACTATCAAATTCCATACCCTCACTCTCTTCTGGCTTCCAGGCTTTCTTTCTGGCGCGAAGAAGCTTTTTTAATTGCTTTCTGTATTTATAGGTCAGGGCTCCTGCAGCAATGCCTGTGGCAACGCCCGCCACTGCAACGGGTACCGCCACTCCAAGGGCCACAGGCAGCGCATTATTCGAACCGGGATGCTGGGTTGCGTTTACGCTGGGTGTGGGCGACAAGGTTCCCATAACATCACCGGACGTTATGGTTTCACTGAAAGCCATATTTGTTAGGGAAGGCATGACAACAGAAGATAGTGCCCCGCCAAGTGTTGGTGTCGGCGTTGGTGTAATACTGCCGATCATATCACCGCAACCCATCGCGTCACTGGACGTTGGTATTGTTACGCAAGCGGTCGTTGCCGTTGGGTCTATGGGCTGGCCGGGCTGAGTGAAATTCACACCATAAACGGGCTGGGTTTGCCATTGGGCACAACCGCCGTACTGGGGTATCTCGACACGCAGCGCCTGGGGTTGGGAGCCGCCTGAAGTGGTGTCATCCACCAGGGTTTGCCGGGGAACCAGAAGAACCTGATTATTATGAATCTTAAGATTGTAAGCCAGCGCATCTGTTGCGTTTGATGCCGGTTCCAGGACATTCTCCAGCAGTGTAGTGGTTTGGCAATCCAGCCTTTGGTCCACCCGGTCAAAACGTTCCAGAGTAATATCGGTTTGATTGCGCCGGGCAATATATAACCAGTTTGTATCGGCACCCAGCCCCACCACAGGAGAATCAGGGAAGTCGGTCACGTACAGATTATATTCCTCTGCATCCTTCGCAATTGGCTGGACGGAAGGCGTTGTATTTGGCAGGGATGGAACGGAAGAGTCCTGAGGAAACTGCACGACAGAGTAGCGCAAAACATCACAGGTTTCCGTTCGGCTTCTCATCCACACGCCTATGTTATCCGGCTCCGGCCCCCCGGTCATTAACACCGGCTCTCCGGCCAGCCCCGCCAGTGATGCGGTTTGAAAACAGGCACCGCCACTTCCTGCGCCGCAAGTTTCACTGCCTCCGTCACTGTCAATCAAGGGGAAAAGAGTCATGATACCGCTGCCTGCAGAATGCCCTGGGGCGTAAAGGGTTGTTAAGTGTGTGTCGTTCACAAGTTGGCCAACCAGCGCCCCCGGTGGCGGTAAGGCTGTGCTGGAATGTGATGGTGAGTAAAGCCGCGTACCGTTGTGGCCAAATGTGTCGTCTGCCCGTAACTCGGTACCATTACGGTTCAGTCGAGTCATGCGAACCAGCCCCTGCTGGTCGGACAGGTCATTAAACGGGTAACGCTGTCGGCTCACCAGCAACAGGGAATCATTTCCTGCTGGCACAAGGGTGTGCAGCTGTTCATTAGGGTAGTGGCAGGTGGTGCTTTGCTCGCAGGGGGTCTGTTCACAAAAGGCCTGCTGGGCTGCGGTCCAGTTCTGGGGCCGGGTGGTGTTGAGGCTGAGCACATTGACGCCGGGTAGGATATTATCGGGAGGGTATCCGGCAATATCTACTAGCCCTGAGATGGCGTCACTCGCAGAAGCGCTAGAAATAGTGGAAAGAGCAACAGCATTGTTGCCTGATATAAGGTAAGCCATAGTATTTTCAGAATTGCTTACAGAGCCAAATCCTGCCCCTCTTTCAAGTGCAGTGATTTCCAAATCTACGCCAGTTTGGACTATGAGGGTATTACCTGAGCTCATTACAATACCCCCGCCCCCCCCCGCAGTTTCTCCCATCAAGACCATATGTCCCCCGGCCTGTCTCAGAGTGTTTTTTTGTACAGTGAATATTCTACCTACCCCACCGCCTGCGGCATTAGTGGCTCGGACATCCAGGGAAAGTCCTGTCTGGATCAGGGTGTTGTTGTTCCCTTGTATCACCCCCAAACCTCCACCTCCAATTTCTGTACCATCGCCAAGAGGGGAAGTTCTGACTGTAAGGGGTTCTGTCGTCGCACTTGTTTGATTTATCCAGTTGTTATGACCAGTGACCACGCCTGCCACCATACCCGCGGAAACAGGCACTCCATCAGTTTTCGCTTCTACATAACCCCCAGAATGGACTATATGAATCTGATTATCAGAGTCCATTTGAGCGGTCAGGGCTCCTGCCCTTCTGCCGATTACCCGAGGGTTCACCAGATGCACATCGACTGTTGCACCGTTCATATAACCAAATAGTCCGGCATCCCCCCCTGTCGTCCCCACTTCGGCTCTGTTCACGCACAGCCCTCGAATGGTATGCCCTTCACTTTTCAGTGAGCCACTAAAAGGATGTCCATTCGAACGGCACAAGGGCAAGTCTGTTCTGTTTGAAAGATCAATATCCTCAACCAGTCGGTAGTGGCCACTGCAACCATCTGACTGTCCAATACTGGTGAAGTTTTGACTGCCTAAGGGAATATCCCCAGCCTCCCGGCGTTTGCGCTGGCGGCGGGTTTCCAGTTTGTAGCCTCTGGGTGTTTGCACATAGGATTCAGCGCCAAAAGTGTGGGGCTGTGACACTGAGCCCGTTTGCCTTCTGGCATTCTCTGAGGGGTGGATGGTGGCATTATCAGTGCGGTATGACGTGTGGTTTGTTTTAAGAGTGCTGTTACCCGCCCGTTGTTGGGCCGGGAGCGAGGCCTTGCTTTTTCGCCAGGCTTCCCCCGCTGTTCTGTTATGAACGGTATGGAGCGTGTGGTTCAGCTGCAAACCATGACCTTTCGGAACCCTTCCAGAATGGCTGCCGGAATGATTGCCAAAACGGCTGCCGGTGGAATCTATAAAGGGCATTCCACTTTTACTCCTGCCTTTTCCTGAAACAGGAGTACCATTTGCGCCCTGACTGGTGTTACGCAGGGTACTCAGCAGGGCTGCAGCCGCCGTATAATTGCCCGCCATTGTGCTATTGCCGGATGGGCCACCACCACCGGCAAAAGAAGGCTGGATATAACAGGGCACCACACCGAGCACCACAGCATAAAAGCAGACTTTCATTTTGCCTGAGACTTGCAACATACAAAGCATCATCCCTACTCTTTTACACGGTCTTTATTGACACGATTTGATTACTCAGCCGTGAAGCGGAACTCCATAATAGCAATGGTTTCTTAAAGAGGAGCTATTAAATGCTGACGTCTCAACACGGCGGCAAAGCCTGCAAGGTGACAAGCAACACGTTTTTCAATCCTGTTCGCCAACAGGTGATGTGCTTTTATTGCTTTAAACGCCAGAGGAGTTTTTCGGGACATTTGATCAGGAGATTTAGGGTGTTTTTTTAGCCGCTAAAAAGGGTGTGTTAGGCGCCTTTCTTTATTGCTGTCGGTACAGCTGCGTTATACGGCTGTACCGAAAATGGCTCTAATCCACCCATTTCCCCCACATCGTTCTCGGAGCATTAATAAACCTTGGGGCGCGAGCTCTAGTAAGCTCATGGGAAAAGAATGGAGCGCAGTAGTCGGGCAGGTAATCAAAAACATAACTCTGTCGATTTTCTCTGCTGGTTTTTGATCGGTGGTATTTATTTAGAGTGGCAGCATCACAGCGGCCAGCACCACTTGCTATTGCACGTGTCAGGGATGACATCTGAGGTGTGCTATTACTGGTGGGGCAGATACTCAGGAAATCGAACCGAAGATCAAACTGTTTCCATGGTTTTTTATGTTTGATACTGAAGTAGCGACTAAGGGATGATGCACATTCACCAGGTCGGGTTGGGGCTGTCAGACACAGTAACGCTTCACAGGCCAGACGAGTGTCTCCCTGTAATTCATTCGCGCTGGATAAAGGGGATAAAAACAACACTCCAGACAAACACAAAATCCCTTTTAGTGTTTTCATTATTTAAGCCTCTGGCTTATTGCCGCCGTTGTTGATTCTGGCGGCCAGCTTGCCACCGGATGTATTGCTAATTCTTTCTTTCATAGCGTCGGCCACTGCATTTTTGCCGGATTTTGCAAGGATACCCATTGCTTTTCCGAGGCTACCGCCACCGCCACCGCCACCGCCACCGCCACCGCCACCGCCACCGCCACCGCCTGCTGCGCCCATGGATTGAGTGGCTGTTGAGAGCGCGGCTTTTATTGCCGACGCACCGCCCCCAGCACTAGTGGCACCGGCCGCAACTGCACCTACACCGGATGCGAGGGTTGCACCAGCAGCAACAGCAGCCCCCACAGCGGCACCTGCCCCAAACTGGCCAATCCCCTGTTCACCAACTGACGAACCTGTAATTATTCCAGAAACCAAAGAGGGAACCTTATTGCTCAATACAAACATTATGACCACAACAATTAGCATCACAGCTGTTTCGAAAATACTGAGGCCAGCGCTCATTGAGGTGTGATATGTATCAAGAAATGTTTTGCCGACTCCGATCAGCAGAATCATGGTGAATATTTGGGCCGCAAGCCCAAGAACTGTTTTGAAATAGTTGATGGCCATATCGGAAGTCCAGCGACTACCACCAAACCCCAAGAAAAACACGCCCGCATAAGCAAGAAGCCAGGCGGATATTAAAAGCATGAGCATATTTATACTAATTAAAGCCAGCAAAAGCAGAATGGCTAGGCTCAGGGTTATTATAATAATACTATCAAGGGGGTCCCAAAAGGATGTTGTATCTATTGTTTGGTCTAGGAGTTCAAACCCAATATCTACTATTCCTGATGGGCTCATACCGGCTCCTAAACCAGACGCATTACCTGCAATGATTCTAAATGAGTTGATAATATCAATAGCAAAGCCAGGGCCATTGATAAGCAACCACCAAAAGAAGCCAGTAAAAATAGTGAACCGTATAAATTCAGCGAAAAACTCCGCTATATCGGCTTTTTTAAGAGCCATGAAACCAAACGTCCAAACCATACTAATAAGAACAAGAACCCAGAAGAGCCATGATGCGCGGTTGGTTATCACTGTCGCCCAGGTGGATGCAGCGGCGGAATATTGGGCAAGGACTGTATCAAATAAACCATTGCTTGTGATCTGTGCGCTTGCATCAAAAGAAAGGAAAATTATAGGTATAAATAGAAGTAGTCTTGTAATCATCACCACTCCCTCGCTTCGCTTTTAATATATTTATGGATGCGTCCACAGGGTACGTCCGTGGGTTTATCCCCATCCAGCTCTTCTTTTGTTAGCCCTGCACATTTTTCTGAGGCCATCGGCGGAAGCGGTTCATCAGAGCACCCCGAAATAAACACCAACAAGGCTGAAGCTATGAGCATCTTGCAGATTTGGCTTGTCACAATGTTCACCAGTTGCGATCTGTTGAAGGTACATAGGAGCTAGTATTTCTGGCCTGGCTTCGTGCTGCTTTCAGAACGGCCTCTCTGTTGGCCACCGTTTGGTTTCGGGTGGCAATAAGGTTTTGCTGGGAGATCAAGAGCGATCTTATTTGTAGGAGTTGCCCAGATTGGTGGCTGGCTATCTGGTTGGCGTACCCTATGGCTTTAAGTTGACCGTCTGCCCCCTGGGCGTTGTTTTGCAGGGTTTGAAGGGTGGCCGCATCACTCGCCAAGTTGTTCTGCTGTTGCTCCAGCCCTTTTATAGATGCTTCATTGACCAGCTTTTCAGCATCTGCTGCAAACTGAAGATTCTGCTTTATTGTTTGTATGTCGGCAGACGTGCACCCAGTACCCCCTAAGCATGCCATTTGCTTATACTCATTGGCGGTTTTGAATTGTTTCAAATAATTAACAGTGCTCCCCAGCGCCTGCCTTTGCTGCTTCAGTGTGTCGATAGTGCCAAGCAAACCATTAATGGTGTTTTGTGCCTGATTCAGAGTCCACGACGATGGTTTTGTGGCGTTCTTTAACTGAACCTGAAGCTGTTGGAGTTGCGCTTGGTATTGCTGGACTTGCTGGGCGGTTTGTCTGATTTGCTCCAGCCCTTGAACGATGGCCTGGCCGAGGCCAACACCATCAAACACCGGGATTCCGCCTGCTGTTACGGGCACACTTGCGGAGGTTAAGAAGGCTGCAAGGATTGTGCTTTTGAGTATTGTTTTTTTAACTAACATAAGTCCGTCCTTGGATTTATTAATTGGTGTTAATTAATAATCAAACGATTGATATGGGCGGTCAAGTTTCAGGTCTTTGGTTGCAATGATGTTGAATTTATAACCCGGCCTGATTTCAAGGGTTGGCGCAATGTTCAGGTTCTTAGAAATGAGTTCAGCCGACACTTGCCCCAGTTGTTGGCCAAGGGATTCACTCAACGCCTCGCTTGCAGTCTGAGAACTATTCACACCTTTGTTTCTGTTTTGGGACAGTGTGACCCCAGCGGTTATCGCTGACATAAGTATCGCGGAACCAAACAATCTAATGTAATGGTTGTTTACCTTGTCGTTGAAGCCTGAATACCCAGCCTCATCTGCCCCAGCCATTGAACCAATATCGAGAGATTTGCCGTCAGGAAATACCAGCCGTTGCCAAGCTACCAGAACCCGAGACTGACCATAAGACACATCACTCTTATAAACGCCATTCAGTCTTGAACCCTGCGGAATAAGGAGGTGTCGGCCTGTTGCTGTGTCGTAAATATCATAAGACACCTGAGCCATCACTTGACCAGGAAGCTCTGAGTTTATACCTGAGATCATTACGCCCGGTATAACAAACCCCGCTTTCAACTCAAAAGGAGAGGGGTTCTCCATTCTGCTATTTAGATTCCATCGGCCTTCTAGTGAAGTTGCGCCTTGAGTGTTGGATGCAGGAGCCAAGCCGCCAAACAGATTTTGACCGGGAGAACCGCCAGTATCCAGCCCGTCAACCACGCCACTGTTTCTAATGTTATCCAGCTTTGCGAGATAGGCAGTTGTGGGGTCAGTGGCGGCGTATTGGTTAAGTTGCCGTTGCGCTTCTGCGATTTGGCTTTCAATGCTCCCGGCGCTTGGTGTCCCCCCTGAACCTACGCTCCCTGCAGATGATGAAAAACCAGCATTGTTGACGGCTGTTTTAGCGTTTGCAGCTTCCCTAAGCCGGTGCAGCTTAACGACCTTCATTCTCTCAATTTCTTGTTCGAGAGGGTCAGTCGGTGGTTCAAAGCCCGCACTTGGGGCTTGCAGATTGTTAAGTTGCTCTGGTGTTTTAGCCGCTAAAATTACAGCTGGCTTTGGTTCCACTTCCGCAGGTTTTGGTTCCGCCAATTCTGGCTGTTTTGGAAGGCTGGGCGCGACAATACCCCCAGACTCATACCCTGAAATAAATTCCTGAGCGAAAATCTGAGTGCTCGCACCTTGAGGCTTTCCTGTGATTTCTTCCGGGGCTGGCGGGTTGTTCTGGCGGTCTGCGCGATCTGACGCAACCATAACCATCACCAAAAGAAAAACCCCAGCAGCGCCACCAATCAAAAACAACGGGAGATTGTTTACACGCTTTACTCCAGATGAAGGCTGGTCTGGTGAGGCTTCCGCATCCAGATACTCTTCATTTTCAATGCTTTCATTTGACACTGGATGCCCCCCCTATAACCCACGCTCCGGCTGCAAAAAAATCGGTTTCGGTTTGGGCGTATGCCCGCGAAAGTGTGGTTTTATCAATCGAAACCGTGACCCGGTACAGGTTGGGGGCTGGCTGATCGACAACAAATCCGAGGTCGAGAGATTTTGTGGTTTTGGGAACAACCCCACCCCCTGTTTCTTCTGAGTCACCAGGAACAGAGGGCTTCAAAACTACCAGCGCATAACCACCTTTGCGCAGACCAGAAAGAAGATCTTTCCCAAACACACCATCTACTGATTCGTGAATCACCAGAGTGGTTGTGGCGGCAGGGTATTTTTGAGTGAGTTGTTCAACAACGTCCCTGGCCATGACCGTTGTGTGTTTTTCATTTTTTGGAGTAGCCAGCTCCCCGCTTGTAGGGAGGTTTTTTTTTGCGGCGCAGCCTGTCATTAGCACCACAAGAAACAGAGTCAGTAATGTTTTCATCTTATTGCCCCCTTGTGATGGTCACGCGCTCTTGATCGGAACCCACCCCGGCCACAAGAATGGCTTTATCAAAAACACTATCCACAATGTATTTTTTGTTTTGAACCCGGTAGTTGACGATGGTTGTTGCTTCGTCTTTGAAAAAGGTTTCATCTTTTCTCAAAACGAGAAGGGCAGGGGCGTCGGCTTGGGTTATTGAGCGGGGCATTTCAATAATGGTTTTGCGGCCATCGTTGTAAACCCTAACCGGCATCCATTTCGCACTACCTGAAACGTGATAGTCAAAATTCAGGTTGCCAAGGTATTCCCCGGTTGACGGAATGGTTTTCAGCTCCCGTTCCTTTGTCTCTTTTTGTTTAATAGCTTCCCATTTGGCCATTGCGGTTTCAGGGTACGAAAACGCGACATAGGGCATGTATTTGGTGCGATGCGAGCGCAAGTCGAGGTGATACGTTCTGCGGTTGGTTGTAACCGCCAGGGAGGTTTCAAGACCAACATCCATCGGCTTAATCATAAGGTGTTGGGTTTCATTTGCCCCGCTGCCTTCAATGGCTGGCTCAACCCGCCAGCGGGTTGTGTCCCCGAGGTTGATAGACCGCACCTTTTCACCGGGCTGTAGTGCCACATCACAAATCTGAAGAACGGCGCAGACAATACTGGTGCGCTGGGCACCAAACAGGAAAAGAATGGAACCATCACGACCTGACCAGGGTTTGATGGCTGTTGGTGCAGAGTTTTTGTACTCTTTTGCCAGCTTGATAGCCTCTTTTTCGTGGGCGGTTAGCGTAACGCTGTCTTTTGAAAAATAAATATCTTCCAGGGCGTCATTTGTGGCCGCGAACAACAGGGGGCTAAACAATCCAGCAACTAAAGCGATCAATAATTTTTTCATGGTATTCCCTTACCTTTACCTTGTTTTTTTAAAGCTGACGCGACCACGAAAAATCATGGACGTATATACCCAAAGGGTTGTTCTGTACTTGCGCTTGAGTGCCCCCCGTTGACGGTGAGACAGTCATTGTCATCAATCCCCGCATGGGTATAGGGGTGTCCTGAATAGCGCCCTGCCTGTCTCTGACGGTTTCTGTCCAATCAACCTGCCAAGACTTTTCAGAGAGGGGGAGAACCGATTGAATTTTTATCTCAACCATAACTGTTTGCGCTCTTTCGAGAGGGTTAGTTATGGGAGAGCCATACATTTCGTTCATTTTTGCGATGGCTGGGCTGTTTTGCTGCAACTTGTAATAAACATCCGTGATGGCTTTTCTCTGAAGCGTAATGTCGGGCGACACTACGCGAGTGTCATGGACGAATTGCAGGACTGATGTTCTGATGATTCGAGAATCAACCGCGCCGGTTATGGTGGCCATCCCCGCAGCCCGGTATTCGCCAAGTTTGTCCACCTCAACAACGTAAGGCACAAACTTGGATTGCTGGCCTATGTAAACGATTCCACCAATGGCACCAAAAGCAATAAGCAGAGAGATAATGGCTGTAAGCTGCCACCAGAAACGTGAGGTTGTGATTTCTTTGGCGTACTCGTTCCACTCTTTCTTTGATGACAAATAGGGGTTTTCATCCCCGGCGCTTTTGTCTTTTTTAGCCGCTAAAATTTCCATCACGCAATCTCCGTCCCTGTTGCATGGTTTGTATATGTGTTTTTATTTGTTTGACCTGGAGGGGCTGGCTGTATGCCTTTGTGTGCCAACCAATGCCCCACCCATTGATGTTCATAGCGGGCGATCAGTTGTTGAATGAATGCGATTTCTTCTTTGTCAGACACGCCGACAAAAGCCAGCGCATATTCGCCCAGGGCTAACTGGTACTCTCTGCGGCCATCGGCAGACATATAGTAGTAATCGCGTTTTTGAACACCACGGGCAATAATTTCGATTTGTTGTTCATTAAGGCCGATTCTGGAATACAGCTCAGTGGCGTCTTTGTCGCGGGCGAAAGGGTTAGGGAGTAGTATTTTTGTGGCGGTTGATTCCACAATTACATCCAGAATTCCAGAGTTCGCAGCGTCGGATAATGATTGTGTGGCCAGAACCACAATGCAGTTGGCTTTACGTAGAACCTTCAACCATTCCCTGATTTTTTCTCTGAATACCGGGTTGCCCAGCATAATCCACGCCTCATCAAGAATAATGGCGGAGGGCTGGCCTTTGAGAGCTTTTTCTATGCGTCGGAACAGATAGAGAAGAACAGGAAGGGCGTATTTGTCGCCCAGGCCGATCAGCTCCTCAATTTCAAAAGTGGTAAAGTCGGATAGGGCAAGGCCGTCTGACTCAGCATCCAGCAGGTGCCCCATCGAGGCATCAACAGTGTACTGTTTGATGACTTCCCGAATTTCCTCATCCTGAATTGTGACGCTGAACTCAGAGAGAGTTTTAGCGCCGCTTTGTTGCATACTGTTGAGGGCATTTTCAATTTCATTGCGTTGCAGAGGGGTACTCGTAAGGCCGTTTAACCCCAGAATGGTATCGAGCCATTCAGCAGCCCATGCGCGATCTGTTTTCGTTTCAAGAAATTGGAGAGGGGCGAAGGCCAGTCGGCTGTGTTCGCCTCCAACAATGAAATGTGCCCCTGTTGCGCCAGAGGTGGCCGCATTAATTGAAGCGGTGAGTGGGAACAATGACATTCCTTTATCGAAGCTAAAAACCGTCATTCCCTGATAGCGACGGAACTGGGCGGCGAGAAGGGCGAGGTGGGTAGACTTGCCCGCACCAGTCGGACCGAGCATCAGGGTGTGCCCTAGATCATTCACATGCAGGTTAAGACGGAAGGGGGTTGAGCCACTGGTGACGCAGTGCATTAGGGCAGGAGCATCGGGGCTATAAAAAGGGCAGGGGGCTTTTTCTTCCCCCGTCCAGATCGAACTGGATGGTAGAAGATCAGCCAGATTCAAAGTGTTGATTAGTGGCCTCCTGACGTTCTCAACACCATGGCCGGGTAAGCTGCCCATGTAGGCATCCATTGTGTTAATTGTTTCAATACGACCGGCAAAACCAAGCCTGTTGATACTTTCCTCAATTAACCGGGCTGATTTATCCAGTGCTGCCCGGCTCTCACTCATAAGAACAACAACACTGGTGTAGTATCCCTGTGCAACCAACCCGCTGTTTACTTCAGCAATGGCGGCCTCCGCATCGGCCACCATGTCAACAGCATCCTGATCGACAGTGCCGCTGTTGGTCTGGAATACCTGATCGAAAAAACCGCGAACCTTTTGTTTCCATTTTTTTCTGTACTTGTCGAGGTGTGCAACGGCCTCGTGGTTATCCATGAATATAAAGCGGTTAGACCATCTGTATTCGCAAGGAATTTGGGAGAGTGATTCCAGCATCCCCGGTGAGGACTCCAGAGGGAATCCCTCAATAGCAACCGTTCTAATAAATTTCCGACCGACCCGAGGGATGACCCCACCATGAAATTCTTGGCACCCCACAACAGAATCAAGGTACATACCATTTTTAGGCAGATTGATCGGCTGGGCTATGCCTGTAATACAAAAGTGCAGCCAGGACAAAAAATCATCCTGGCTCACTTCGTATCCTGCCGCATCACTAACAACCTGCCCGCACAACCGGCTTATCTGAAAGACAGACGACATGGACGCTTCAAAACTGGTGCATTTACTCTCAAACTCAGAGACCAGAGCTTGTGATTTCGCAGCGGCTGTTTCTTTTGGGGCATCATCATCAAACATCAAATCGACAAATTTTTGTTGTGCAAGAAGAGGAGGAAGAAAGGTAAGGGTTATTACAAAATAACCCTCAAAGGTTGTCCCTATCCGCTCAAAAAGCTCGCGCCTTTCCGCATCAATTTGTTCACAAACAAAATCACCAAAAAACGATTCGTTTTCTTTCATGTATTCAGATGCTTCTCTTCTAACCGCATCCACATGAATCATCCACCCCGCACCCATACCAGCAAAGGCTTGATTAAGGCGAGCAGAAACAAGTTCTTTTTGGGTGCTGGTGTTACCTTCGCTATCATCGCCACGATAGAGCCATGAAGCCATTAAAGCGCCGCTTTTACACAGCACCACTCCATTGCTAACAACTGACGCATAACCCAAAAGATCATTAAAGCCTTCGGCCTTTGATCTGTGATTATTCAGGCTTTTGTTTTTGTCTACGTTCATAATACGCGAGCAAAGCAGTAGAACCATCGCAACACCGAGTGTTGCGATAATAAGAATTATGGCTTCAAACATGGTTTCAACCTTGGCTAGTAATGTTTATCCGAAACGGTGTTGATTTGGCCGGGTAATATTTTTTATATTTTCTATGGCGTAAATAAACAAACCTCATTTTTGGGTCTGACTTTGCCATTAACCGGAAAACATAGAGGGCGGACACCCATAAAATCAACCCCACGACAGTAGCCCTTAATTCCTGTGCGCTAAAGATCAGGGCAACAGCACACAACGCTGAAAACATGACAAGCTCACGATCCCCACCCATAAAGAGGTTTTCCCTGTTTCCAGCGCGGCGGATGGGAATCGTGCGGAGAGACATGGTTAAACCATCCCTCTCGCGGAACCAATAACATAAGCCGCCACATCACCCGCAGCTGTGATTTCCGCACCACGCCCGAAGAATGTGGACATTACGTTTTGTGCGCCAACCAGGAAGGCCATCACAAGCACCAGGAAGATCAGGGTTCGGAAAAAACCATTAAGGTCGCCACCGAAGATCAGCACACCACCCGCGACCACAATACCTATGATCGAGAGGGCAAAGGCAACTGGCCCGGTTACAGAGTTTTGCAGATTTGAGAGCCAGCTTTCATAGGGAAGGCTACCACCTGTACCTACCGTGGCCAGAGATAGCTGAGGCGCAACCATGAGCACCAGTGTCAGAACGGTCATAAATACACGACCGGTTTGGTTTTGGTTCATTGTCATTTTAAAGTCCTTCATCCGTTAAAGGCTTGGTTATGTATTGGCCGTCCTTGTACCCACATACTTCTATGACCTCGTGTACTTTTCGACCCTCCGGGGTTTTTGTAATATGAACAACAACATCAACCGCATCCGCGATTAATGGTTCAATCTTTGTTGGGGCATCGTTATTCATGCTTACCAACATTGCCAAGCGATCTAACCCAGACCGCGCAGTATTTGAGTGAAGGGTGGCAGCCCCCCCTTCGTGTCCTGTATTCCACGCCATTAACAAATCAAGAGCTTCTGACCCCCTCACCTCACCAACCAATATGCGGTCAGGGCGCATCCGTAATGTTGTTTTAAGAAGAGAGGTCATAGAAACATCAATAGACGTATGGTACTGCACATGGTTAACCGCTGAACACTGTATCTCTCCAGTGTCCTCTATAATAAATACCCGCTCATTGGGGTTATTAGTAACCATTTGATCAATTACAGCATTAACAAAGGTTGTTTTACCAGAGCCAGTTCCCCCAACAATGAGAATGTTTCTATGATTGTTTACGGCTTTAATTAATGCTTTGTACTGACCGAAATCAAGAATTCCCGACTCCACATATTCTTCTAGCTTGAAGATCGAAACAGCTTTTTTACGAATCGCAAATGTCGGGGAACTAACAACAGGCGGGAGTTGACCAGCAAAACGGGAGCCATCAATAGGAAGCTCCCCTTCTAGGATTGGATTGTGTCGTGTAACTTCTTTCCTATGATAACCTGCGATAGCCTTAATAATGGCTTCGCCTTGCGATGGGGTTAACTCCCCAATTACCGCCATTTCCTCACCCAAGCACTCACACCAGACGCGCCCATCAGCATTCAGCATGATTTCAACTGTCTTTGGGTCATTAAGCGCAACCATAATGACTTCGCCTAAATCACGCTCGATTTTCGTACGGGCACGCTCTTTTACAGAGTTTGTTATTGGCGCGATTTCGTTCGGCATCACATCAAATCCATTTGATAAGCAATATCCACGAATAAACGATATATCGAACACGTACAGACTGCAAGATTATTTAATTATTTTTTGTGGGGGGGGGGGGGCAGCCATAGGAGGGGGAGGAGCTGAAGGATTTTTTGGTTTACTCCAAATGAAGAAACCTATGTTTCCCGTTCAATGTTTGCGCGGGTCTGTGCATCCCACTGTTTAATAATAAATGCTTTTTGCTCTGGAACAACCGCCGACTTTATTTCAACCACACCAATGGGAAACCCCTCGGTTTCCACGATCATCCCAGACCTGGGCGAAGTAAGCAGTTCAACCTCAGACACACCCAGAGCATCAGCCACCATTGAAATCACTTTCAGGGAGGGGTTGGCCTTGCCGTTGGTCAGATCAGACAAGAAAGACACAGACACCCCTGAACGGCGTGACAACTCCTGTTTGGTGATGTTTTGAGCCTTTAGCGCCCTAGTGATATTGGAGTGGAAAACGTCAGCAATAGTCAATGTGTACAACCTGAAATTTTAGCGGCTAAAAAAACAAAAAGAGACCAGTAACTTAAACCCTATGCGATCTAACAGCACCAGTAAACCCAACAACCATTATAAAAACGCTTTATACAATCATATACCTTAATTTATAAATTCAGATATATCTACACACTCTGCAAGTTGGGTTTGTTGTTCAGTTGCGAGGGTTACAACAAATGTCACCCCACTAACCAGCGTGTGTTTGTGTGTTTTACTTGTTTTAAGCTTGTTTGTTCTTGTTTTACACTCGCCTGAAACCCGCGCCACAACTGGGCTGATGGGATAATACACCTAGCTTTGTCTACTTCACCCCCAGCTTTGTCTATTATATACCTAGCTTTGTCTTCTTGAGGCCTAGCTTTATCTACTTAACCACTAGCTTTGTCTACTTTTGGGGTTGTGGGTGTGGGTTTTAGGGTTTACTATTTGGTTTAGCCCCTAGCTATGTCTACCATTTTCGAGCTAAAAGCCTGTTAATTCCTAGTTGATTAGACATAACTAGGGGTAAGAAGGTAAGAGGGGTGGTTTTAACTGTGGTTTCATCGCTGTTTTTGTATTGGTTGGTGTGAAGTTGGCGGGCAGGCGCTATTAGTATGCTGTTAGATGAGAAAATAAAAGTGCGAAGCATGGAAGGCGAGAACACCACAATCAGCAAGGATGGTGTTGTTTATAAGAGCAACAAATTGATTGAGGGGCGGTATATATTAAGTGCTGCTGCTCAGAAGATAGTGGCCTCCGTCATTAGTAGGGTTGATCCCAGGCCGAGTAAAAGTCACGTCCCCCTCCCCACATTTCGGTATTCCATATCGGAGCTGTCTAAGATAGCGGGGGTTCATAAAACTGGATTTTATAAGAATATCCGATCTTATGTGCGGGAATTGAAATCAATAGTGGTTGAGGTAGAAAGAGCGGACGGAAAGCCGGGTTTTGTATCGTTAGGGTTGTTCCGATCATTTGATTTCGATGACGAGTCAGAAGGGGTTCTAACGGTCGAATTTGAGAGCCGTATAGAAGAGCATATAAGGGATTTTGCTGGTAATTTTACGCGCTACCAACTTATTCAGCTATCGGGGTTAGTATCCCGTTATTCCATCCGCCTGTATGAGTTGCTAAGGAAAAGTCACAACCTAGGAAAAAGCCAAGGTTCTGTTAGCTTTTACCAAAAATCAGTCGATGATTTACGCGCAATTCTTGGGGTTAAAAAAACAGCATACAGTGGTCGGTTTGATTCGTTTCGTGTGAATGTCATTGATCGAGCACAAAACGAACTGAAGGATAAGACCGATCTACAGTTTGATTACCAGCTAATCAAAGGGGGGCGGAAGGTTGTAGCTATAAAATTTATCATTCGGACAAATGTTCAATTTGTACCTATAGATACTCCCGATGAACCCAGACTGCTTCCCGCTGACTTTGATGAGGGCATGCTCTCCATGCTAAAAACTATCGTTCCAGACGTCGAAGATCAGGACGCTGTTATGATAGTGACGGCCTACGAAAAAGCATTTTTAACAGAGGCACTGCTTACATTGTCCCGAATGGCAGCCAAGCCCGGTTTTGAATTTAAGAAAGGCCGCTACAGCTATTTGCGTGGAATATTGAAAACAATGAGGCAGGAAGATGAGGCTGCCATCGAAAAAGCGAAAGATCGAGCTGCCCCTGCAGGTTTTTCAGATACGTCATGGGCAGAGCAAGGGGAATATGATGATTGGCCTGAGAAGGATTAAGAAGCCAGGGAGGGCTTTATGTCTAGGATGTTTATTAGTTGGGTGGTGACCCCAGTGTGGTTCCTGTTGCTTTTCACGTGGCCGGTTGTGCGTTTTGTGGGTGGGGTTTATATTCTCTACCAACTCGCCCTGGTGGTTGCGGGTGGGAGTTGGTGGGTGTTTATTGGTTATTTTGTGGCATACACTCTCCTTACGGCTTTTGTAACCAGCTATAAACCCCCCGTTATGCACGATTCTTAATTTTAGCGGCTAAAAAACTGACAACCCTGTCTCTCCTTTAGTCCGCTTTTTCTTTTCCATATGCCCACCCGGACACTAGGGATCCTAGTTAGGTGTCTCTCATATTCTTTATTTTATCGTGTTCGATATATTGATTATTTTAGTTGTTTAGGTAAACTTACAGTATGTCAGCTGGTTTTGTCTTTCGGCTTTTTCAAGATAAATTTCGGATATATCGAATGAAAAACGTTATCAAGGAACAAGGTTTTCAGGACGTTGTGCGAAACATGGATATAGGGGGCGTGGCGCAACGGGTGGCTCATGCTGTGCTGGTCTGTGGCCAAAAGCAGTGTAAGTGTGCCGATCAGGAAGGCATAACCAAAGGGGCAGTCTCTCAAACCGTAAGCAGGGAGTGGGCAGCTTACAGGGAAGCAAATATTCCTGTGGGATTTGTCAGAACACCCGCTGTTATCATCCCCGAACAAAAAGCGTTTATTGTGTCTATGTGGGCAAAACACACCGCAAAAAAATAGGAATTGAAGAATGAAAAATATGGTTGTTGCTAACCAGAAAGGAGGAGTTGGTAAAACCTCGTTCGTTGTTCACCTGGCCTTTTATTTTGCGGAGCAGGGAAAAAAGGTGGTGGTGATTGATGGGGATACACAAGGGAACGCATCACACACACTTCAACTTCACAGATCAGGGAGTGTGGCTTCTCAGGTTTTCACTGGCGACACCAAGTCCATAAAGGACAAGGTAAAACCAGTTGAAGGGGGAGTGGTACTCATCGAGGCCGATGCTGGGCTGGCAGATATTGATAAACACTCGCTGTCCGACGCATCTGTGAGCTTCAAGCAGGTTGTTAGTGTGTTGGATGGGGCAGGCTTTGATTTATGTATTGTGGACACCCCTCCCTCTCTAGGAAACGCAATGGTAGCAAGTTTGTTCTCAGCAGATTATGTTCTTTCGCCTATCGAGCTTGAGGTGTATTCCATCAAAGGCATTAAGAAAATGATGGCGACAATTTCCAATGTGAAGAAAAGGAACAAGAAACTTCGGTTTTTGGGAATGGCCGCCAGCAAAGTTGATGGGCGCAATCCACGACATAGGGCGCACCTAGAAGAACTATCCAAAGCGTTCCCTAGTTTGATGCTGCCAACAGCAATAGGTCTGCGTAGCAGTATTGCTGATGCGCTGTCGAAGGGGGTGCCTGTCTGGAAGATTAAGAAGACCGCAGCGAGGGTGGCCGGGAAAGAGGTTAAGGCGCTTGCCAGCTATGTTTCCAAAGAAATGGGGTTTAAGTGATGATTGCTGATAAAAAGGGTGATGCTATGGGGGATTTGGGTTTCGGTGGTTTGGGCGACCTATCAGATATGCTGGAAACTGCGGAATCCACCGGGGGTCCGACTGAATTTGATATTGCATCGATTGATGAAGACCCCGATCAGCCCCGAAAGACTTTTGATGAAGAGTCACTTAAAGAGCTGGCCAGCAACATAAAAGGCAGAGGTGTTAAAACCCCTATCTCTGTCAGAACGCACCCAGACGACCCTGCACGACACATTATTAATCATGGGGCGCGGCGCTTCCGGGCTTCTATTCTGGCGGGCAAAAATACTATTCCCGGTTTTATTGATGAAGACTACAACAAGGCCGATCAGGTTGTAGAAAATCTGCAAAGAGACAGTTTAACCCCAAGAGAAATTGCAGAGTTTGTCGGTGAAGAAGTTAAGAAGGGTGTGAAAAAAGGGGATATTGCGAAGGCACTGGGGAAATCCAATTCCTACATATCCCAACACTATGTATTGCTTGATCTTCCACACGTTGTTGCTGATGTGTTTTATACCGGGCGGTGTGAGGATGTGACAGTGATTAACGAGTTGGCCAAGCTCACCAAGAAAGACAAAGTATCTGTTGAACAATGGTTATCTGACCCCGACCAGGAACTAACAAGGGGTTCTATAAAGCTGCTTAAAGCATGGATTGAGGAGCAGACCGAGGCTAAGAAAAAACCGGGTATAGTATTCAGCCAGGAAGAGAATCAGCCATCATCACCCCGCGACCCTCAGACTGTTGATGTTTTTGAGGGGGTAGCTGATGCTGACAAGGTTTCTGAAGGAGGCGACCCGGAGCCGGAACAGAAACCAGCCAAACCCGCTAAGGTGTCTGCCGATCAGGAGCCAGAACAGAAACCAGCCAATCCTAAGCATACATCGAAGGGGGTTGTTCGCATCATCTATAAGCAGCGGCTGGGCAATCTGTTGATAGACAGGTTGCCGGAAATGGACGGCTTCGGCTGGATTTCTCTTGATGATGGAGGGGAAGAAGAGGTTGATTTGGGGGAGCTTCAGTTAGTGTCGGTTATCCCAGACTGACAGACTGGGACGAGAAAAAAAACCGGCCTAGCCGGTTTTTGTGTCGGTCGATACTGGTTGATTTTTTTTAGCGGCTAAATAATCTCAGGCACCCATCTTTTTTATCCAGGAAAAGGAGGACTGATTTAAATCAGTCTTTCGTGAATTTTCGTTTTTTAAGGCTTGTTCAGTACCGTATGATAAAGACCATCATCTCCCTAACACGCAAGCTTGCCAACAGCTTGTATAACATCGCGGCTTCGCTGGAAATCAAAGACCGCTCAGCCGACATACAATCCAAGTTTGTAGATCTCGCGCCAACTGATGATGCAGACAAGTCTGGCGTGTATTCCGAAGCGATTCTGTTTGCGACAAACAATCCAAAGGTCTTCAACATTGCCCTAACTGGTCCCTATGGGTCAGGAAAGAGCAGCATCATTCAATCCTTCTTGAAGAAATATCGGCGGCCTGCGCTTCATATCTCTCTCGCTGCGTTCGTTCCCGAGGCCGATTTGGGGAGCGAGAAGGTGAGCCGTCAAGAGATTGAGAGAAGTATCTTGCAGCAGATGCTGTATGGTGCTGATGCAAATAAACTTCCGCTATCTCGGTTCAAAAGAATTCAGTCGCCTGGTGTTTGGTCGATCTTTCAATCTCTTTACATGATGCTTGGAATTCTCGCGATTTGGTTCGTGTTTTCTCGGCGAGAAGACATTATCAGCGGTACTTTTTTCGCTCCTCTCTCGTTTAGTAATTGGCTCAACCTAGGGAGCTTCGCGCTCGCGACAACACTCCTCTGGGTAATACTGCATCACTTTTATGTAGCGAGCTTCGGTCTGTCACTCAAGAGTATCTCGTTAAAGGATGTCGAGATAAAACCTGCACATGATGATCAGGAGTCCATACTGAACCGTCACCTAGACGAAATAGTCTACTTTTTCCAATCAACCAAGTACGATCTTGTAATTATTGAGGATTTAGATCGATTTAACAATGCCGAAATTTTCGTCACACTGCGCGAAATTAATAGCCTCGTGAACAAGAACGTAGGCGTAAAAAACACCATCAGATTTCTCTATGCTCTGCGCGACGACATGTTTGTCAACACCGACCGAACCAAGTTCTTCGAGTTCATCATTCCCGTTATACCGATTATCAACACATCGAATTCGATCGACATGGTATTGGAGCAGGGAAGGAGGCTTGAGCTCGACGGGCGCCTTGACAAGCAGTTTCTGAGAGAGGTCTCGCGATACTTGAACGACCTGAGGTTAATTCAGAACATCTTTAATGAATACGCCATTTATGTGGCTAATTTAGAAACTGATGAAGAGAATCTGCTCGATGCCAACAAGCTCCTTGCAATCCTGATCTATAAAAACGTCTATCCAAGGGACTTTGAGCGACTGCACCGCGGCGCTGGTACTCTCGCCGAAATATTGAACCGTCAAGACGAGCTCATTAGGACTGGTGAGGCCGCGTATAGGGCTGATATCACGGAACTCGAAGAGCGGCTTGAAGCCGCCGAGCAACAGACGCCTTCGGGTCTGAGAGAGTTGCGGCAAATCTACGCTATGGCTCTGATTGAGAAGCTTTCCGCGCATGATGTCAGTGTCAGTGTCAGTCTTGATAGAGGAACATGGATAACGCTTCCCCAGCTGGTCAGCCACGATACGTTCGAGCAACTGATCGGGGCTACGCGTCTATTCCACCGCAACGTCCATAATCAATTTAATCAGATGGATGTTTCCAAATTGCAAAGCGAGGTGGATTCTCAGAAATCCTTCCAGCAACGCAAGGAGGAAATCGAAAGCAAGGCGGCTGATAATAAGAGCAAGACATTGCGCCAAATACGAGACCTAAGAACAAAGATTACAACGCTGCGCACGGCTAAGCTCAACGAGCTGCTTCGTTTGAACGCCAACCGCGCACAGGATCTTTTCGAAAATTTCAAGGAAAACGGAGAACTTGCCCGCTTTCTGATTATGGAAGGCCATCTCGACGATACCTACTACCAATACACTTCACTCTTTCACTCAGGTCGTTTGTCGCCCAATGACAATAAGTTTCTGATCCAGATACGGGCATTCGTCACACCTGAGCCGGGTTTTCCGATCGACAATCCAAAAGAAGTCATTGCAGCGATGCGAGATGAGGACTTCCGGCAAAGCTATGTCTTGAACGTCAAGCTTGTCGATAGCCTCCTGAGTGACCGGAGCCGTTTCCTCGACCAAACACAGAAGCTTTTCGAGTTTCTCTCGTCCGAATTTGAATGCTGCGAGGAGTTTTTCGATGCCTATTACACTAGCGGCCGCGATGTTGCGGGGTTTCTTTCGGGACTAGCCAATGTTTGGGGGAATCTTGTCCCAGCTGTGATTGCCAGCCACAACAATATCTCCCACGTCAGCCAATTGGTCTCGAATCTACCGGAAACCTTGCTTAAAACGCTCGGTAGGAAGTTTGACGAGTTACCGGAATTTGTTTCGGAGAACCTCCCAGAGATTCTGTTGAATAAACCCGAGTTTGCGCCAGAACGCGTTGCATGCCTCGATTTCGAGGTCAAAGATATGCCTGCAATCAAAGAACACTCTGAAATTGTACGCTTCATGTTTGAGAAGGGGCTTTTCGAGCTTACGATCACGAACCTGGAATACGTTTACCAAGAAATTTTGGGAGAGAACGATCTCGAGGCACTAAGTGAGAGGAACTTCACGACTATACGTTCGACGAATAACGCAACCTTGATGAAGCGGGTCGAACGCGATTTCGACCGCTACCTACGTGATATCCTTTTGGAACTTCAAGGGAATTCAAAGGAGGATGCACCTGCTGTTCTTGCGGTAATTCTCCACGACGAACTGGATCAAGATGATCTTCGGGAGTTTCTTGAACGGCAGACGACCCGGCTGCCAGCTTTAGAAGGTGTACCCGAGAGATTACACGCAATGTTGTTTAAGTTAAGTGTGATTCAGCCAACTTGGGTGAACTGTCTTACTTTTATGGAAGGTGAAGGGTTCGAAGCAGACAGTCTAGTTGGGTATCTTGATCGAGATGCCGTTCGTGGGGCTATTCTGGAACACCCTATACCTAGTGATATGAATTCACTGAATCTACGTTTGTTCCTCCTTAATGCGGGTTCGATGTCTGACGCCGCCTATAAAGAATATGCTCACGCACTGCCAAAATCGTTCACAAAGCTACCTGAAGGACTCGAACCAGCCAAGCTTCGAATCCTGATAGAAGAAGGAAAAATCACATTCGCTAAGGAGAGTCTCGACGCTCTAGCCGACAACAGGGACTTGCAGGTTCTATTCGTAGCGGCCAATATCGCCGCATATTTGGCGGAACCAGATAGCTTTGCGCTGGACGATGACTTCTTAGAGGCGCTTCTTCGATCTGAAATTGATAATGTAGCCAAACTAGTAATAGTCAAATTGATGAACCTAGAAGCGCTCGTCGACCTTCCCGAACGATCAGCACTTATAGGCCAAATTCTTGTCAATACTGAAGCCGATATACCCAACCTTAACGGGAGTATTGCACAATCCTTAATAAAGTACTCTTCGCCCATAGCGACGCGAATTTTACTCTTTAACAAATATTGCTCGCTTATGAATGATGAAGAAGTGCGTCATGTATTGGCCAATCTACCACGACCTTTTTCCGAAATAACAACTGGGTACAAAACGCCGATACTGAAAAACACCACCGAGAATCAGGGTTTAGTCAAATTGCTTGATTCAAGAAACATTATTTCGTCATGGCGTGAGGGTGGTTTCTTCTCTGGCGATATAAGAGTGAATCTCTATCGACGCTGATTAAGGGTTTTCAAAATTCCGCACTGTAACGGTATCAGCGTAAGCGAACGGGGAACACCATCTTCCCCTATCCATACGAAGCCGGTATTTTTTCATCAGCAGAGAGATTCATCGGCAGCAGGTGATCTACGCTGTCTTCTGTAACCAGCTGTTCTTTTCCTATTTTAGGAAGGTTGGGTCAGTACATACCGGAACCAGTTATAGGGTTCCAGTAAGCGATAATTTCTCCTCACTTTCCTTTTCATAAAATCCACCGCGCAAATACTCCTGTTACTCATTCAGGCAGGAGTACTTCATGAAACCAGATAAACAAACCCCGCTGGCACAGTTGTGGACAAAGCGTGTTCACCGCTGGCAACAGTCCGGCCTCACCCAAACAGAGTGGAGCCGGACGAATCACATCAACTATCACCATCAGGGATACTGGAAACGCAAACTCCTCAAACCGACAGTTGAGAAAAACTCATTCCTCTCATGGTCTCAGAACCCATGAAACCGGTGCCTCCCTCTGGAAAGGTACTACTGATTCATCTGGCGGGGGATATACAGGTTGAAGCCGATACTGCCCAGGCGGTCGAACTCATTCAGAGGTTGCGCATGCGTACACCATGATTCGCCCCAGCACTGACATATCCGTTTTTCTGTACACAGATTTTGTGGATATGCGTAAATCCATTGATGGAGTTATGTGCCCTCAATAGCGAACGAGCCAACCGGCTCTTACTCGATATTGGCGATAGCTGCACATGAAACCAGCTCTGGCTGCATTGAGGGTGCATGTAACCAAATCTTGGACTCAAGCATGAGGAGAGAGGTGACAGTTGCAGTCTAAGTCTATTGAACTCAATGACGGTTAAACTCGATGCTGCAGTTTTTAGCGTTTGACAGACTACTTTGATGTAGATATCCAAATCAGACACTGCTGCGTCTCCTGCATCAAGCCCGGCGAGACACGATCAACGACACAACAGCAGGCTGACAGGGTATGATGGCACTCCAATTTTATAACCGTCAAGTGTCTAGCCGACGGCAAGTGCAGCCCCGCGAGGTGCTGTGCGGAGGAAGCCCGAGTGCAAGGTGCGAGCTGACGAACAGAAATCGCATATAAGACCGAGTCTCCGGGGCGAGTGGGCCAATGATCACGAAGCCCCCGGGTTTGCGAGATACGGTAAATGCGGGAGTTGTGCACTGACAGTTCATGTCCTTATCCGGGGAGATCTGCCTGACAGGCGATCGTGTTTATTCCCCAATTTGGCCACTGGTTTCACAGGCCAGGTGTTCTGACCTTATCAGCCAGAACAAGCGAATCCGATGAACACACGATAGCGCGGTCAGGAGTAATCCTGATCGTGTTCAGGCAGAAGTCAGCAGACGCCATAGTAGTTGTCCGGCAGGAGTCGCCAACGAAGGGCTGAACATGGAAAGCAGAGAGGAGTTATGTGCCCTCAATAGCGAACGAGCCGACCGGCTCTTACTCGATATTGGAGATAGCACATGAAACCAGCTCTGGCTGCATTGAGGGTGCATGTAACCAAATCTTGGACTCAAGTATGAGGAGAGAGGTGACAGTTACAGTCTATTGAACTCAATGGCGGTTAAAACTTTCCGTGAGCCGCCCGGTGCGGACCCGCAAAAAGTGGTGGTGTGGGGAGGGCTGAAGAAAAATCAGCCCTTACCCGATTTAAGTTTTTTGGCCACATTGCTTGTTTGTCGGGGTGGTACCAGAAATTTATGTGCTCAATAGAATGATTCGAATCTTGAGGGAGTGGAATGTTTTTATAAATACATGCAAGCACATCTCCGAAAACCATTACTGCCCTGTATACAATACCTTGGTGTATCTGCATTCCTGCATGGCTAGATTCATTCCCTAACCATTTGATCGATTCCAAGACATTTGCACAAGCTCGCTGTGAAGCACCTTTCTTACTAAAATTCTCTAGCCGGTTGTGTAGCATGATAGGCTTGGGTCGTCCCTTCTTGCTCAAAATAGGGATTCCATTTCTATCCTTTCTCTCTTTATCTATATTTAAATCGTTAAGTAATTCTTCAACGCCCACTCGTACTTTGTTACCGCAAGACGCTGAGTCAGACCAAAATAAAGAAAATGCTTCCTTCATTAATATATTGATTTTTTTTGGATACTCGTTTTATAGGCTAAATAATAAAGGCGGAGGATTTATATATACAGGATTGAATAATACCTGGGCTTCAGGTTTATGCTCATCCGGCGCGTAAAGATCACCGGCCATAACTAAAACGCCAACCTCACCGCAGGATTTATTAGTCCCCTAAAAGGTTAAAACCACCGGCTTTAGCCGGTCAGCTTTAGCTACGATACTTCCTGCCGTATGTTCGGTGTGAGATGTAGGGCAGTGGACTATAGATTTGGCAGTCATACGGTTTTTAAAATTCAGTACCATTTTGTGTTTGTCACAAAATTCAGGACTGAAGGTTAACATCAACGCGTCTTTGACGCGTATCCGGACTTTCAGTCCGTAATACTAACCCACCGGCTTTAGCCGGTGGTTGTTGAGTTGAACACTGTAGGTCAAGCCTGAGAATTTCCTTATGAAACGATTCTTCCCAATGGTCTTCTTTTCCCCAAGCAATTGATTCGCCAGTCTGACGAGACAGCCCGTTTTCTAGATCTGGCTCCATCCTTCCTGTTGAACAATGAGGGAAAAGGTAGGAAGGAACTGATTCCTTTGAGTAAATGAATCCATGTTTCAAGATGATGATCTCATGATTGAAAACTAAACGCCCGCATCTGGGGGCTGGAGGTTAGAAACCTCCGGTTACCCGATTAGCTGCAGCTACTTGTGAATTTGTTTACATTTAGTGGAACAATAACTTCATATTGAGTTTCAGTTGGTTTGCCTAAATATGACTCAATATTTACAGAATGAGGAGGAAATATATCGCTTTTGAATGGTTGTTTATGAAGATTATTAAAGATTTTTTTAGCATCATCTTCTAGCATTGTTGTAAGCAGTTCGGTTAGTCTTATTTGATCAAAGTCAAAAGAAACAGCATATTCCGTATCGTTTTCTATTCTATTTATTAGTACTGTATATATCCCATCGTTCACTTTTGTGATGTGATCAATAGGAACATTCTGATCATTAATGGTTGTTTCTTTATTAATTCCTGATTTATATAGGTATGTGCCGTAATCTGGGTAAAGGTTCTTTGGATTTAAAGTGATATTTTGAATTTTGTAAGGTGATAGAAGATTGTTTAATTTCAACCAGCACGACTCTATTTCACATAGTTTGAATGTTGCAATTGGCTCTATTCGATTGACATGGAAAACAGTTAGTTCATGTCCATTGCATAAAGCATATAAGCTCGCTCTTACTTCAGGGTGAATTGCATAACTATATGCTTGCTCTACATTTTTACCTACATTTATTTTTTGGTTTGGTGCTTTCGCATCGATAATGCAAATATTCGTATTTTTAATCTTCAATATATAATCTGGAAATATACTGACTTTGTTTTTTTTGCTTCCAATTAATACATATGGGTGAGTTAATTTTGGACTCCGCTCGATAGAAAAATCACTATATGGCTTATAGCCTAGTGCCGTTAGCAACGGTACTAAAAGTATTTCTCTTACAGAGTCTTCTTTAAAGTTCGCCGATTCAATGTTTCTAAAGTCAAAATCAAATATGTTCATGTCATATATTGGGTGATAGATGTTGGTGTATATGCAGCTAGCGACTGGTTGTGGGGCGCCGTATGCTGGAGGTTAGAAACCTCCGGCTACCCGATTATACGATTACATGTTAATTTTATAGCCTGCTGCTTTTAGCTCTTTGATTATAGAGAAAGCTTGTGCATCAATATCGGTAACCGCGTAACCGCGTAACCGCGTAACCGCGTAACCGCGTAACCGCGTAACCGCGTAACCGCGTAACCGCGTAACCGCGTAACCGCGTAACCGCGTAACCGCGTAACCGCGTAACCGCGTAACCGCGTAACCGCGTAACCGCGTAACCGCGTAACCGCGTAACCGCGTAACCGCGAGGCTGGATGGGTTATTACACACTGTCAGAATATTACCGGCCACTCCCTTTACTGGATCAATGGATACGGCGCCGATTACGCAGTTGTTTCCTCAAACAGTGGCGGTATCCACGAACACGTGTTCGTAAACTGGTGAATCTGGGAGTCAGTCTGAAAGATGCTGTAATGTTGGCAGGGAGTAATAAAGGGTTTTACCGTCTGGCCAAAACCTGCGCGGTACAGTTGGGATTAAGTAATGAGGTTCTGAAGTTCTTTGGGTTGCTTTCATTGAAAGAGTTGTGGATCAGGTTTCACCATTCTCGGTGAACCGCCCGGTGCGGACCGGCATGCCGGGTGGTGTGGGGAGGGCTGAAGAAAAGTCAGCCCTTACCCGATTTAGGTTCCAATTCCCCTGAACGAATTTCTAATGTGTTATTTCGTAATGGCTTGATTATTGTTGTTTTCCCATCCCAAACGGCTATATGTGTTGCTGATTTGGCAATTAGCATTCCACTTAAAATGACTTCCTTTTCTTTGATGAGGTAAATGCACTCATCATCTTTCTTCATGAATTCAAGTTTGCAACTGTTAAATTCGTTTTTGTTATTCAGAGCAAGATTTTTACCATGAGTATATGATGCATATGGTATTAGAACTATAACTGCAAGACACATGACGATTATGTATGGAATTAAGAATCCTAATACTGCTAAAAGCGAAGGAATTGTAACCCATTGAACCCAAGAGATACTCTTTACTTTTTCTATTTTTCTATTTTTCTATCAATTTGTGTTTCGTTTTTAATGTAGTAAAGAGCCAAAATGCCTGTTACAAACATAATAATACTAACTGGGATGAAAACATAGTAGTTAGTTATTGCATATGCGAACAGGTCCGCAGCTACTTTATATAAAACAAAGAATGAGCTTATAAGATAATCATGAACGCTTTTTGGGAAGAACTGCTCATTCAAGCCAAAACCTTCAACCCACCCCTGCTCATAGAAATATCCGATTACATAAAGAATCGGTACAGAAACTGTCATCAATGCAATAATGTTTGTAAGAGATATTTTATAGGTTTCTTTAGATTGCACTCGATTTTTCCTTGGAACCTAACGAATGATATGGACTCCCCCCACTTACGGCAACAAGTGCCAGACTAACGATTTACGAAGTACGTTGTAAGCAGGAGAAGTCCGATGAAAGTCTTAACCATTGGTATTGATCTGGCAAAAAGTTCTTTCAGCCTTCATGGTGTCGATCAATACGGGAAGGTCAAGATTCGTAAAACGGTGAAACGTCACAAGCTTCTGGAGACGATTGCACAGTTACCTTCTTCACTGATCGCCATGGAGGCCTGTTCAGGAGCGCACCATTGGTCTCGTGTCTTCCAGTCACTTGAGCAGCAACACGATGTACGCATCATCGCACCCAAGTATGTCGCGCCCTATCGTAAAGGCGGTAAAAACGATAGCAACGATGCGGAAGCGATTTGCGAAGCGGCCTCTCGACCAAATATGCGCTTTGTCTCTGTTAAAAGTGTCGATCAGCAGGCTGTCCTTTGCGTCCATCGCACTCGGCAGGCCCTGGTGCAAACACGGACGGCTTTCATCAACCAGATCCGGGGCCTGCTCAGTGAGTTTAGTATTGTCATGGCAAAAGGTCGCCATCCCGGGCAAAAAGCACTGCAGCGTGTTCTGGAAGATGCGGAGAATAGTCTTCCCTGGACAGTGCGACAAATGATTGATGATACGTTTAAAAGGGTGCAGCAACTGACCAAAGACGTTCTGGCTTATGACCGCCTGATTAATCACATGGCCCGAGAGTCAGACAACGCCCAGAGAATCATGGAAATCCCGGGTGTCGGTGCTAAAACCGCCACTGCGGGGATTGCCACGGTTGGTCAAGTTGACACCTTTCACTCCAGCCGGCAGTTCAGTGCCTGGTTAGGGCTGACACCGAAACAATACAGTACGGGGGGCGTCACACGACTGGGGCGTATAACCAAGCGGGGTGACAAGTATCTGCGCACATTATTAGTCCATGGCGCCCGCTCTGTGGTTCTGCGAGCGAAAGAGAAAAAAGACAGAGTCAGCCTTTGGGTGCAACAACTGTTGGAGCGTCGGGGGTACAAACGCACCGTCGTGGCGGTAGCCGCAAAAAATGCCCGAATGATCTGGGCACTGTTAGCGCACGAAACCGAGTACAAGATGGCGATCTGAACACAATCTAAAGCGTAGGCAAGAGAGAGGGAACAGTTCGTCATCCTCACCGCGCCAAAGCGAAGGCAACTGATGACATTACGGTCAGACCGCGGAGACAGAAGCTCGTTGATTTGGCTGGCACTTGATGCCGACTAACGAATGGAGCCTGTTTCCCAGCGCATATCATCATGGCCAGGGCAAAAGCCCATAAACAGGTCGTATATAGAGCTGACGTCTAATCCAATAATGTTATTAGAAACCGGTGCTTGACAGCGGGGGGAGTCCATATAGCCTAATCAGGTGCGCCGTAGTCGTCACCTGGATTTTTTTGTTAGGTGCTCTTTCTTAATTGTTAAACAGATATCACTATTTGGTATTTATAATGGATCTTAGTTTATGGGATTAAATATTTTAAGGACTATCTAGGCGTATGGAAATTTCATCTGATTTTTTAAAGTGTACTGTATCTTCCACTGGTGTAAACAGTCGTCCTCGGAGCGATAAGAAAAATAAGATGTCTAAGGACACCTCTGTTGTTAAAAGCATACCATCAGAGAGGGTAATCATTCCAAGAGCTATTACGAGAGATGGAGAGGTTCATTTTAATAGAGATTTTGCACCCGGTGGCTGTAGGGCTGTAACTCCGAAGTGTAAAAAATATATACCAGACAAAAAAGGAAATTTTTTTGGTGAAGTTGAAAAAGCATTAAAAGAAGATGTTAAATTAGTAACATGTTTAGTTGACATTAACTCCAATGAGCATTCTTACTTGTTGAGTGTCATTAAATTAGTTGATTTCTGTAACCATTATTCGATTCCAGTTGTTGACTTTCAGCTTGAAACAGATGTGGCTTTAGGAAGAAAAACTAAAACGTTAATAAGAGATCATTTTTTACCAAGCACAAAAACTTTAGTAAAACCAACGTGTTCAATATTCTCTACGCCTGAAACACACGAGATGCTATTCGAATTTATGCCTGATGCCCTGATTTTTGCAGGTGAATTAGCTGAAATATGTGTACATGCATCTGTTCATGGTTTTAGTGAGAATTATCAATATGCCTCTGGTTATGGGGTTGAATATGGAGCTTTAGAATATGGTTTTCCAGTTTATATGCACAAAGAATTTGTACTCGGCAACTTAATTAGTGACGTTCGAAAAGAAGGATATTTCTGTTTTTCAACACACGAGTAAGTATGGTAACTCCCGCACCTAACGCCCCCATCAGGCGCCGACGGAGGATGTCGCCTGGATGGGCTTGTTATGTGCTTTCTCGTTGGTAACTCTTGACCATTGAGAGTTTTCTTTAGAGATTAGCCCCTCTATTCGTTCAACAAAGCGACTAAATGCATCGTAGTCTGCGTAGGATTTTGAATTTGTAATAAACAAGTATTTTTCGTGTTTCAGACTTTCACAGGTAGTTCTATACATTAGCCAGTTTTCTTGATACTTGTTTATGTGTGATACTCCAGCACAAACTGCAATGATCACACCTAACAAGCCGATAATGACTCCACCAAAATCAACTTTATCACCTAAACCAGCCAGGAGAGGAATTACTGCGGCACATAGTACTTCAATTTTTTTTAGTCGCTTATGCCATTTTTGAGCTTCTTGGCTCTTCCTATCATACCATTCAATCTGACTATCAAGTCGCTCTTTTATATATTCTTCTTCATTCATTATAAATATCTATTTATATAATTCCCAAATTCCACCGACAACAGATTCTTTATTCCACCCCAC
>CBDCRZ010000156.1:0-4746 GCA_965221135.1 Sansalvadorimonas sp. | reverse complement strand
ACAGGTATGCTCAAAATTGACAAACATGCCAGTTACAATTGTGTGTTTGTTGCAGAGCCACTTCCAAAGGAACCGCCCTACTATGGGAGCAGTGGTAAGAACAACTACTTTTAAAATTTCATAGTTACACCTGCATCAACAGACGAAGAGCGAGATGATGACAAGTTTGTAGACCAAGGTGGAAACACAACGAATCATAATGTAGCCCTTATCATTGCCAACACATGCAGACTTTGATGTGGAGGTACCGGAGGAAGAAGATGACAATAATGTCGAGGAGGAGGAAGATGACATCATTGATGAGGAAGAGAAAGAAGAGGAGGAAGCGGAAGAGATGCTGACACCTGTGAAGGCGAAATTCTGTAAGAAACGACTGTTGAAAATTGCAATCCGTTTTTATAACACTTCTTTACACAGCCAACTTTGAGAGGTACCGCAAGTGCTATTTTTGCCCTCTGCCCGGTTGCCCTAGCACCAGGGCAATAAAAAAATTGTCCAACCATCTGGTGCAGGTGCACCGTATTCATGACCGCCGGGAGAGGGCAAAGATTCTCAAGCAGGCTAAAGACATCGGGCCACAGGCTCCTCAAAGGAGGAGAGTAAGCATTACCATCACCGAAGCCTTCAGCAGAGTAAGACAACGGTCCTCCTACTTGGTGGAGCCCAAAGTACAAGAGCGACAGGGAAAAACAAACTCGTGGCCAAGATTTCACTCAACGACGCCAATTTTGGCCGAATTTGCCGACAACCTGACATCCTTTGATGGAGGAGCACACAAAATCGACGAGGCGACCCAGATAGTCACTGACGTGTCAAAGTATCTGGCGTTCGCCGACAAAAGCCAAGCACGATGGTCTTCTTTGACTGAAGTGGAAAAATTGAAGTCTTACATAACAAAGCTCAATCGAGCGGCTATAGGTCCTGATGGCGTGACAACGAAAATCGACCGGTTAATCATTTCGATTAATTACACCACCCGAGAAAAGTTAATCTCCAGAGAAGAAGCACTGGATGCAAAAGACCGGCTGTCCGCTTGGAAGGGAACTTTCAAGAAGCAAAAAAATACGAAGGCCCTGGCTCGGGCCGTAAACCAAGTCACCGACGACACCGCTCTTTCGCGGTGGAATGTAGTGCGAAATGATCCGCAACTGCTGGTGAGTGAATAAAAGTTGTCACTGATTATTTGATTATTTGTTTTTCAGGCCGATGTTGATTCCTGGGTAAGTGGGGAGAGCGTAGTTGACATCAACACTCTCGTCACTTACATCTTTATGGAGTTGACATACGGCAATTGGCAGCGGCCAGCAGTTGGGGTCAGGATGACACTGACTGAGGCTAGAGCACACCAGGACTCAGGATCAGATGTCATCAGCTTAACCGTCGGCCTGCACAAGACTACCTCAAGTCAAGGGCCGGCGGTTATCATCATGAGGGGCGCTGCACGTGCAGCATATCTACATTACATCGACAATATTCGGCCCAGCCTGCCAACCAAGTCATCTGACTCAGAGCTTGCTCTGGTAACATCCAACGGCCGGCCGTTAGTCAACTACACCGACTTGATCAAGACCTTGCTAAGGCACTACAACCTTCCCTCACTCCCAACCTTGACCACAGCCAGGAAGGCGGGGGCAACAGGCTTCTTGGCCAGAGAAAAGACCCAGGAGAGGATGGAGCAACTGTCGAGGCACATGTCGCACCAACATGCGACAAACATTAGGTACTATCGCCTGGCCAACAGGAGGCAGGAGGCCGTGGCCACTCACGCCACCATCACCGAGGTCACAGCTTCCTGTAAGTTATGAAATGCAACACTACTAATTTTTGATGCAATTTTTCACCAATAGCAAACCCAGTCACTGAACCCCAGAAGGGATTCAGTACAGAAACAGTCGGAGAGATGCGGGCCTTCTTTGTTGAGGACATCCAGCATCAGAGGAGGCCTCATCTCTCAAAGTGCCGAGATTTTTTGGCCAACTTGAACATTGTAAACAAAACAGGCAAGCAGGTGCAGGACAAAGTGTATGGCCTAGGTAAAAAAACTAGGCACCATCTGCACCCTGCCTTGCCGTACACTTTGTCCTTGCCCTGCACGCACATTCACCTACACATAATTTACTCACAACACTCACAATCTCTTTATGTTAGCTGCACCAAACTGATTTATACTACTGATATTGTCTTAAACTACACACTTTCATCATAATTATTTGATTGTAATAGTCTGTTGTACCATTTCATTTACTGCCTACTTACTAAATTTTGACTGTTTAAAGTTTTGTCATAATTATGTTGTTATCGAAAAGGGTTAATGCTGAACGTGCAAAATCCGTACACTACACGCTACATTGCACACAAATGCACATCACACAAGTCAAACTAGTACAGAAAATAGGCACGATGAGTACATTACTGTTGTTGAGCAATTGCAGACAGAGAATGCCTGTTTCGGCCTGTTGGGCCTCATCAGTGCAATGCAGCTCAAGGGAGACAATCTTTCCACCAGGATTCCGTATGCTTTGTCGTTTGTGTGCGACAAATTCGTTAAAGGCTCCGACGAACGCACTAAGCAAGACATCGCACTCATGACGGGAAGAATCAGGAAATGGAAGAATCAGGAATGGCTGAATGTGCGTGCAGATGGCAAGAGAAAGAAGGTAAAGTGTACGGCAAGGCAGGGTGCAGATGGTGCCTAGTTTTTTTACCTAGGCCATACACTTTGTCCTGCACCTGCTTGCCTGTTTTGTTTACAATGTTCAAGTTGGCCAAAAAATCTCGGCACTTTGAGAGATGAGGCCTCCTCTGATGCTGGATGTCCTCAACAAAGAAGGCCCGCATCTCTCCGACTGTTTCTGTACTGAATCCCTTCTGGGGTTCAGTGACTGGGTTTGCTATTGGTGAAAAATTGCATCAAAAATTAGTAGTGTTGCATTTCATAACTTACAGGAAGCTGTGACCTCGGTGATGGTGGCGTGAGTGGCCACGGCCTCCTGCCTCCTGTTGGCCAGGCGATAGTACCTAATGTTTGTCGCATGTTGGTGCGACATGTGCCTCGACAGTTGCTCCATCCTCTCCTGGGTCTTTTCTCTGGCCAAGAAGCCTGTTGCCCCCGCCTTCCTGGCTGTGGTCAAGGTTGGGAGTGAGGGAAGGTTGTAGTGCCTTAGCAAGGTCTTGATCAAGTCGGTGTAGTTGACTAACGGCCGGCCGTTGGATGTTACCAGAGCAAGCTCTGAGTCAGATGACTTGGTTGGCAGGCTGGGCCGAATATTGTCGATGTAATGTAGATATGCTGCACGTGCAGCGCCCCTCATGATGATAACCGCCGGCCCTTGACTTGAGGTAGTCTTGTGCAGGCCGACGGTTAAGCTGATGACATCTGATCCTGAGTCCTGGTGTGCTCTAGCCTCAGTCAGTGTCATCCTGACCCCAACTGCTGGCCGCTGCCAATTGCCGTATGTCAACTCCATAAAGATGTAAGTGACGAGAGTGTTGATGTCAACTACGCTCTCCCCACTTACCCAGGAATCAACATCGGCCTGAAAAACAAATAATCAAATAATCAGTGACAACTTTTATTCACTCACCAGCAGTTGCGGATCATTTCGCACTACATTCCACCGCGAAAGAGCGGTGTCGTCGGTGACTTGGTTTACGGCCCGAGCCAGGGCCTTCGTATTTTTTTGCTTCTTGAAAGTTCCCTTCCAAGCGGACAGCCGGTCTTTTGCATCCAGTGCTTCTTCTCTGGAGATTAACTTTTCTCGGGTGGTGTAATTAATCGAAATGATTAACCGGTCGATTTTCGTTGTCACGCCATCAGGACCTATAGCCGCTCGATTGAGCTTTGTTATGTAAGACTTCAATTTTTCCACTTCAGTCAAAGAAGACCATCGTGCTTGGCTTTTGTCGGCGAACGCCAGATACTTTGACACGTCAGTGACTATCTGGGTCGCCTCGTCGATTTTGTGTGCTCCTCCATCAAAGGATGTCAGGTTGTCGGCAAATTCGGCCAAAATTGGCGTCGTTGAGTGAAATCTTGGCCACGAGTTTGTTTTTCCCTGTCGCTCTTGTACTTTGGGCTCCACCAAGTAGGAGGACCGTTGTCTTACTCTGCTGAAGGCTTCGGTGATGGTAATGCTTACTCTCCTCCTTTGAGGAGCCTGTGGCCCGATGTCTTTAGCCTGCTTGAGAATCTTTGCCCTCTCCCGGCGGTCATGAATACGGTGCACCTGCACCAGATGGTTGGACAATTTTTTTATTGCCCTGGTGCTAGGGCAACCGGGCAGAGGGCAAAAATAGCACTTGCGGTACCTCTCAAAGTTGGCTGTGTAAAGAAGTGTTATAAAAACGGATTGCAATTTTCAACAGTCGTTTCTTACAGAATTTCGCCTTCACAGGTGTCAGCATCTCTTCCGCTTCCTCCTCTTCTTTCTCTTCCTCATCAATGATGTCATCTTCCTCCTCCTCGACATTATTGTCATCTTCTTCCTCCGGTACCTCCACATCAAAGTCTGCATGTGTTGGCAATGATAAGGGCTACATTATGATTCGTTGTGTTTCCACCTTGGTCTACAAACTTGTCATCATCTCGCTCTTCGTCTGTTGATGCAGGTGTAACTATGTGGCTATGAAATTTTAAAAGTAGTTGTTCTTACCACTGCTCCCATAGTAGGGCGGTTCCTTTGGAAGTGGCTCTGCAACAAACACACAATTGTAACTGGCATGTTTGTCAATTTTGAGCATACCTGT
>CBDCRZ010000155.1:0-3171 GCA_965221135.1 Sansalvadorimonas sp. | reverse complement strand
TTGCTGTTCGAAGATCGGTGCTATACATGTTAGGCAAACCAGCCTGCTCTGGATTTTGTAACACTACTGTCCTTGCGCGTTTATTCCGCTTCCATTGCTGAAACAGAGCTGCCTGAGTAATAATATTCACGTTCAAACCACACCCACAATACATGAATATTACTGCTCAAGATCTTGAGCAGTAGAATCTGATTGGTCGGTTAGGAAACTATGAATGGCAATGTTTGCTAGACCCTCCACGCCGTCCACCACCCACTCAATAGGCGGGGAGGGTCAGCGGCCAGACTAGTATCGATAGTACTACCATACAGAGGCAGCTGGAATTTCAGGGCAATGGATTATTTCTCTGAAGAGTGCACCGGCACAAAAGTTAGTGTGAATCCTGATGAAAACGAAGGGGCAGAGACCGAGAAAGAGCAAGATGCTTACAAAAAAGGCATTGCTGAACATACTGAGCAGCTTAGAATCGATTGACGTTGTAACTCAGGGGGCCTGTTGTAGACAAGGTATTCAAGGAAAGTCAGTTGCTCGCTTTGCCTGCAGGGCTCCGTGGAAGTTGCCGCTTGAGCCTTCTTCACTCGTAGAGGCGTGGTCAGGAGGCACATCAAAATTGGCATTATTGAATCAACGTCAGGATGCGTAATTTCTGTCGCAAGCTGGTCACGTTACTTTCCCATGAGTGTCCGTGAAGGGTATATTCGAGCGCGATACTCTCCCTTCTATTATTTACTCTTGGTGGAGCACACTGGCCGTGAACGAACATCATGTGTGTGTGTCGATCGCGAGAACATGACATTGTAAGTGCCGCTAGGTCACTTACATGTAGGGATGACCTCGATTCAAAATGGCGGCTACTTTTGGCTGAAAAGGAACTATCGCGTGTATCTTTGCTGTCTTGAATTTCTATCGGAAATTAACTATCCCAGCTTTGTCATGGGCGTAAGCGCTTCCGAGAAGTCCATTAAAGTCGCCGAAATCGCTTGTTCGACGTCGCAAATCAAGATGGCGACTCTCAAGGAGGCGCCGTAGATCTTCGCTGTCTCGGCGTTTATCGAAATTTCAGCCGTCTAGGAATGATCAGGCGAATTTTCTGAGCTTGAAGATACCTTTAGCGCGGCTGTCAGACGTTTCTAAAGTGGTAAACCGAAATCGTCGCCCACGCAAATTGTTCATCTTCTTCGTCTTCTTCTTTCTTTCTTCTTTCTAGCGCTGTCCTGAGTGAAACAATGACTACCAAACCAGCACAGACACGCGTGTACATATTCTGGGTAGTGCACTTGCTTGCTGGATAAGTATCAAACATTGCCAGAAGCGAGTATTCAGCAAAAAAAACATGCATTTTGGACTACAAAAGACGCCATTTTGTTTTAAGTATCCGTTACGCGTTTGTGTACATCCGTATATCTTAGCTCACAAAATGGCGGTCTAACGTGCAAGTTAGTTCAAGGGGTGGTCACTCCAATTGGTCCTGTACTCACATCTGCGACCGCGGTCAAAATGGTCAAGACAGAAATAAAGGAATGGTCAAGCGGTCAAGGCTCGCTGGAGCCGCTCTAGTCAACGGTCAAGACGTGCCAAGCTAGCTAATTACCAGGGGCTTACTCGTTACCACTGGTCAACGCGGTAAAATCGGTGCGGTCAAACGGTCAAGGCCCGATTTCGCCGGTCAAAATTCTTGACCGCGGTCGCAGATGTGAGTACAGGACCAATTGGAGTGACCACCCCTTGAACTAACTTGCACGTTAGACCGCCATTTTGTGAGCTAAGATATACGGATGTACACAAACGCGTAACGGATACTTAAAACAAAATGGCGTCTTTTGTAGTCCAAAATGCATGTTTTTTTTGCTGAATACTCGCTTCTGGCAATGTTTGATACTTATCCAGCAAGCAAGTGCACTACCCAGAATATGTACACGCGTGTCTGTGCTGGTTTGGTAGTCATTGTTTCACTCAGGACAGCGCTAGAAAGAAGAAAGAAAGAAGAAGACGAAGAAGATGAACAATTTGCGTGGGCGACGATTTCGGTTTACCACTTTAGAAACGTCTGACAGCCGCGCTAAAGGTATCTTCAAGCTCAGAAAATTCGCCTGATCATTCCTAGACGGCTGAAATTTCGATAAACGCCGAGACAGCGAAGATCTACGGCGCCTCCTTGAGAGTCGCCATCTTGATTTGCGACGTCGAACAAGCGATTTCGGCGACTTTAATGGACTTCTCGGAAGCGCTTACGCCCATGACAAAGCTGGGATAGTTAATTTCCGATAGAAATTCAAGACAGCAAAGATACACGCGATAGTTCCTTTTCAGCCAAAAGTAGCCGCCATTTTGAATCGAGGTCATCCCTACATGTAAGTGACCTAGCGGCACTTACAATGTCATGTTCTCGCGATCGACACACACACATGATGTTCGTTCACGGCCAGTGTGCTCCACCAAGAGTAAATAATAGAAGGGAGAGTATCGCGCTCGAATATACCCTTCACGGACACTCATGGGAAAGTAACGTGACCAGCTTGCGACAGAAATTACGCATCCTGACGTTGATTCAATAATGCCAATTTTGATGTGCCTCCTGACCACGCCTCTACGAGTGAAGAAGGCTCAAGCGGCAACTTCCACGGAGCCCTGCAGGCAAAGCGAGCAACTGACTTTCCTTGAATACCTTGTCTACAACAGGCCCCCTGAGTTACAACGTCAATCGATTCTAAGCTGCTCAGTATGTTCAGCAATGCCTTTTTTGTAAGCATCTTGCTCTTTCTCGGTCTCTGCCCCTTCGTTTTCATCAGGATTCACACTAACTTTTGTGCCGGTGCACTCTTCAGAGAAATAATCCATTGCCCTGAAATTCCAGCTGCCTCTGTATGGTAGTACTATCGATACTAGTCTGGCCGCTGACCCTCCCCGCCTATTGAGTGGGTGGTGGACGGCGTGGAGGGTCTAGCAAACATTGCCATTCATAGTTTCCTAACCGACCAATCAGATTCTACTGCTCAAGATCTTGAGCAGTAATATTCATGTATTGTGGGTGTGGTTTGAACGTGAATATTATTACTCAGGCAGCTCTGTTTCAGCAATGGAAGCGGAATAAACGCGCAAGGACAGTAGTGTTACAAAATCCAGAGCAGGCTGGTTTGCCTAACATGTATAGCACCGATCTTCGAACAGCAA
>CBDCRZ010000154.1:0-15693 GCA_965221135.1 Sansalvadorimonas sp. | reverse complement strand
AGACAATCAGCTACGTGGACGTGCCGGTCGTCAGGGTGACGCAGGTTCTTCCCGTTTCTATCTCTCCCTTGAAGATAATCTGATGCGTATCTTCGCCTCTGACCGGGTGAAGAATTTTATGAAGGCCCTGGGTATGGAAAAGGGTGAAGCGATTGAGCACCGCATGGTGACCAACGCCATCGAAAAAGCCCAGCGCAAGGTTGAAGGTCGTAACTTCGATATTCGTAAGAATCTGCTGGAATACGATGATGTTGCCAACGACCAGCGTAAGGTTGTGTACGCCCAGCGTGACGGACTGCTGGATGCTGAGAATGTGGCTGAAAGCGTAACTAATATTCGCGCTGAAGTTGTGAACAGCATCGTTGATGAGTTTGTTCCACAGCAGAGCCTTGAAGAGCAGTGGGATATCTCTGGTCTTGAGAAGCATATTGCTGCTGAACTTAACGAACAGCTGCCGATCAAGAAGTGGCTGGACACCGAAGATCATCTGGACGAAGACGGTCTGCGTGCCCGTATTCTCGAGAAGACTGTAGAATCCTACGAAACCAAGCGTGAAACTGCCGGTGCAGAGTCACTGCAGGCTTTTGAGAAGCATATTCTGCTGCGCATACTGGATGACAAGTGGAAAGAGCATCTGGCGACTATGGATCACCTGCGTCAGGGTATTCACCTGCGTGGCTACGCCGCCAAGAACCCGAAGCAGGAGTACAAGCGCGAAAGCCTTTGACCTGTTCTCCCAGATGCTGACTGACATTAAGCATGAGGTGGTTCGAGTGCTGTCTCATGTACAGGTTCAGCAGGACGATCAGACTGAAGAGATGGAGCGTCAGCGTCGTGAAGAGCTGGCCCGTCGTATGCAGTTTGAGCATCTGGAAGCACAGGCAGCGCTGGCCCAAGAGCAAGCCCAGCCTGCAGGCAGGCAACAGGTCATGGCTCCTCAGGAGCCTACGGTACGGGAAGGTCGCAAGGTTGGCCGGAACGAACCTGTGTCCTTGTGGCTCTGGCAAGAAGTTCAAGCAGTGTCCACGGTTAAACTCTCCTAAACACTGACCTAAATTTTTTAAAGAGCCTTTCCTCCGGCACTTGTCGGACGAAGGGCTTTTTTGTTTTTTGTTCAATGCAGTATCTAATTCGTTAGAATGAAAAGTCGCCAAATAGCTATGGGGGGATGTATGGCTACAGGACAGGCACCGGCAGGCACTCTGCACCCGGTAAAAGGTTTTGAACTTGGTACAGTAAAAGCGGGCATTCGCTACCCGGATCGTCGCGATCTGGTGGTTATGCGCTGGCCGGAAAGTTCCAGTGTTGCCGGGGTGTTTACCCAGAATAAATTCTGCGCAGCACCCGTTCTGCTCTGTCGCGATCGTATTCATAAGCAAGCCTGTGCCTTGCTGGTCAATACCGGTTATGCCAACGCGGGCACTGGTAGCCAGGGAATGACGGATGCTCTGCAAACAACCGCGGCTCTGGCTGGTCATCTTAACTGTCGCCCAGAACAGGTGTTGTCTTTCTCCACCGGTGTGATTGGCGAATATATGCCTGTTGATCGTTTGGAAGCGGGTATGCCGGGCTGTATCAGCAATCTTGATGCCGACGGATGGTGGCTGGCGGCGGAAGGTATTATGACCACTGATACCCGCCCTAAGGGTTTTTCACGTCAATTTGAGTTTGCAGGCAAGACATACACTGTGACTGGTATTGCCAAAGGCTCTGGCATGATTCATCCAAATATGGCGACCATGCTCGCTTATATTGCGACTGACGCTGCTGTTGATCAGGCATTGTTGCAGAACGTTCTTGCTGATGCGGCTGATGTGTCGTTTAACCGCATTACTGTGGATGGTGATACTTCGACCAATGACTCCTGCATTCTGGTTGCAACTGGTATGGCCGGTGGCGAAACAGTTGAGAGCAGCAATCATCCGATGTTTGCTGTTCTTAAGCATACTGTTCAAGATGTCTGCAAGGAGCTGGCTTGTGCCCAGGTGATGGATGGTGAAGGTGCCACCCGTTTTGTCACAGTCGCTGTTGATGGCGCAGAAACCATGGAGCAGGGACACAGTGTTGCGAACACTGTTGCATTGTCGCCTTTGGTAAAAACGGCACTGTTTGCCTGTGATCCAAACTGGGGTCGTATTCTTGCTGCAGTGGGTCGTGCACCGGTCGAAGGGCTGGATGTGGGTCGTATTCGTATCTGGTTGGACGATGTTCTGATTGCTGAGCAGGGTGCTGTTGGAGCGACTTACACTGAAGAAGCTGGTCAGGCGGTTATGAACAAAGAAGCCTATACCATTCGTATCGATCTCGGGCTTGGTGGTATGTCTACACAGGTGTGGACGTCAGACCTGTCCCACGACTATGTTTCCATAAATGCCGATTACCGGTCTTGATGGTATAAGTCAGCTATGAAACGAATCCATGTTGCCGCTGCCGTTATTCTTGATGAGCAGCAGCGTATTCTGATTGCCCGCCGCCCTGTGGATAAACATATGGGCGGCCTTTGGGAATTTCCTGGTGGCAAGGTGGAGCCTGGTGAAGATGTCACTGTAGCTTTAAATCGTGAACTGGATGAAGAGCTGGGTATTCAGGTGACTGCCTGCGAACCCCTGATTCAGATTCGCCATGATTACCCGGATAAATCCGTGTTGCTCGATGTCTGGACGGTTACAGCTTTCACTGGTGAACCCCGTGGGCGTGAGGGGCAGCCGGTGAAGTGGGTAGAAAGTCATGATCTGGCATCCTATGAATTTCCCGCTGCGAATAAACCAATCGTTACTGCGGCTTTGTTGCCGAAACGTTATTTGATTACGGGTGCTTTTGAGGGTGTTGAATCACTTTGTAGTAAAGTCGAGAAAGCTCTGGGGCAGGAAATTGATCTGATTCAACTGCGTGTGTCGTGTGCGCCCGACTCGGTATCACAGGGCGATTACCATCACTATGTGGAGGCCCTGCAGCCATTGGTGGAGGGAAGGGCGCAGTTGATGGTGAAAGGTGATCTTTCCTGGCTGGATTACTCTGGCATCAAAGGACTTCATCTGACAGCCAGACAGCTTATCGAATTGTCTGGGAAGGGTTGGAAGAAGCCGTCTCAGTATGCCGATAAATGGCTGGCAGCCTCGTGTCATAGCCAGGATGAGCTGGAGCGGGCACAGGCGATAGGGGCCGACTTTGTCACCCTGTCACCGCTATTAGCGACGGCCAGTCATCCGAATGCCCAACCCATGGGTTGGGATAAGGCTTCAGTGCTAATCGCTAAGGCGGTGGTACCGGTTTATTGTCTTGGCGGGCTCACAGAGGGCGATACCGGGCACGCGCGTAGAGTTGGTGCCCAGGGCATTTCAGCCATAAGGGCGTGGTGGCGTCCTTAAAGCCTTCGCCCTTAAAAGCCCTCGCCTTTATCCAGCTCTTCAGACATCACATCATCATACATGCTGCTGCCTGCAATTTTGTGCTCTTCAGAAGCCCAGGCTCCCAAGTCAATCATCTTACAGCGCTCGCAGCAGAACGGGCGATGCTTGTTCTCGGGTTTCCACTCAACCGGCTTCTGGCAGTTAGGGCATTTTACGGTGGTTGTCATGGTGTCGAATCCGTCGAGCAGTGTTAAATTAAAAGAGTAAAACTTAAAGAGTCAAAACGAATAAGACCCGAATGATCGGGTCTTCAGGGTGCTTCAGAATAGCATCAGCTTGTTTAGCTAAGCATCAGGAAGTGGGCTGACCAACCGTTGGTGCTGCCGGCGCTTCGCTCTGCGTAGCTGCAGGTACTTTCGGCTTCTCAGAGGCGCTGCCAAACAGGCCAAAAGTCAGGGTGTTCAGCAGGGATGGATCAACATCGCCGTAAACACGGTGGCCGACAAAGTTACCATTAGCGTCCAGCTTTTTGCTCTCAGGGAAGTTGGCTTTCAAAACTTCCAGCGCTTCATTCGCGGGTTCGTTAAGGCCAAGGTGCTGATAGCCTTCAATCATAATGGCCAGGCCCTCTTCCACAGCCTGAGTTCCCTGCATATGTTCAACAATGTAACGACCACGGTTGATGGCGGCAACATAAGCCTTCCGCTTCATGTAGTAGTCCGCTACATGGAGTTCGTAGGCACCCATGCGGTTACGCAGGTAAATCATGCGCTGGCGGGCATCAGTAGCATATTGACTGTCTGGGAAGCGGCGCAGCAACTCAGAGAATTCACTGAAGGACTGGCGAGCCTGACCAGGGTCGCGGCGAGACATATCTACAGGTATGTAACGCTCAATCAGGCCAAGGTCGGCAGTATTGGAAGCCAGGCCACGCATATAGTAGGCGTAATCGACATTCGGGTGTTGAGGGTGCAGGCGAATGAATCGTTCGGCGGAAGCTTGAGCCGCTTCGGGCTCAGCACTCTTGTAATAGGCGTAAATCAGATCCAGCTGTGCCTGTTCGGCAAAGGGGCCGAAAGGGTAGCGGGATTCCAGAGCGCGCAGAGTATCCACGGCAACGGAGTAGTTATTATTATCCAACTGTGAGGTGGCCTGCTGATACAACTGCGCTTCAGACAGGTTCTCTGGCACCTTGGTTTCTGTGCTGGAACAGGCTGCCAGCATTACAGTCAAAGCCAGAACAGTTAAAGGTTTCGCTGGTCGCATCGGTTATCCCTGAAGTGCTTTCCCGGTGTAATCCATCGGCGCTCTATACGCGCTGTGGTACACTACTCAATCAGCCTATTTAATCACAGCATAGGGGTAATCCCAAGCTATAGGGTTATTAAGCTGGTAATTGTTATTGATACTATAGAATGTTGATTGTAATGACGGTGGATTACCTTTCCACCGGCATCATTGCTTTTATTTGAATATTTAACGGGAACCCCAAGCTCGCATTTATGGCTGAGAAGATAACCCTGGAAGCTTCCGTCCCCGATGATCTGGGCGGCAAACGATTCGACCAGATTGCCTCCAAAATGTTTTCCGATTATTCACGGTCCTGTCTGCAGGACTGGATTCGTTCCGGCTGCCTGACGGTGAATGGCGATACCATGCGCCCGAAAGATCGTCTCTATGGCGGAGAGTTGCTCTCCCTGAACGCCGAGATTGAAGACGACCGGCGCTGGGAACCAGAAGAAATGGATCTGGACGTGGTGTATGAAGATGACGATATCCTTGTCATCAACAAACCCCGCAACCTGGTAGTGCATCCTGCCGCTGGCAACTGGAGTGGCACACTGCTGAATGGCCTGCTGTTCCGTTACCCTGACCTGGCTTCTGTGCCCCGTGCCGGTATCGTGCATCGTCTTGATAAAGACACCACAGGCCTGATGGTCGTTGCCAAAACCCTGCAGGCACAAACCGATCTGGTTGAGCAGTTGCAGGAACGCACAGTCAGCCGTGAATATGAAGCGATCGTATTCCGTGTGATGAGTGCCGGTGGCGTGGTGGAAGAGCCTATTGGCCGTCACCCCACGAACCGCCTGAAAATGGCAGTGGTCGCCGGTGGTAAACCTTCGATTACCCATTACCGGGTGCTGGAGCGTTATCGTGGTCACTCCCATGTTCAGCTGAAACTGGAAACCGGCCGTACTCACCAGATCCGTGTGCATATGAGCCATCTGCGTTATCCGCTGGTCGGTGACACACTGTATGCTGGCCCGCCTCGTTTCCCTAAAGGTGCCACACCTGAACTGGCCACGGCGCTGAAAGACTTTGATCGTCAGGCGCTTCATGCCCGTCGTCTGGGTCTGGTTCATCCGGTCACTGGCGATTATATGGAATGGGAAACCGATCTCCCTGAAGACTTTTTGACTCTGCTGGATGTCCTTGAAGAGGATGTGCAGGTGGCGGTTGAGTAGCGGCTCAATACCAAAAGTAATAATAAGGGTTTAACCGATGGATGATTATCTGCTGCCAGACTGGAATGCACCGTCCTCGGTGAAAGCCTTTGTAACGACGCGCAAGGCCAGTCCGGTCGGGCCATCCATGGCACAGTGCCATGAGCCTGGTTACGACGGCCTGCGGCGGCAATGGTTGTCTGAATGGGGTGCTGATCTTGCAAACCAGTGGGATTGGCCTGTCCAACCCTGCTGGGCTGTGCAGGTTCATGGTACAGCTGTAATTCCTGCAGACTCCCCCTATGGTTGTGAAGCCGATGCTGTCTGGGCCAGTCAGCCGAATCTTCCCTGTGGTGTTATGACCGCAGACTGCCTTCCTGTTCTGTTCTGTAATCGTGCTGGTACCCGTGTTGCCGCAGCTCATGCCGGTTGGCGCGGGCTAGCCGGTGGCGTGTTGGAGAATACGTTTAAGACTATGAATGAGCCGGGTGAAGAAATGCTGGCCTGGTTAGGTCCCGCTATCAGCCAGCTCTGCTTTGAAGTAGGGCCGGAAGTGAGGCAGGTGTTTGTTGATCATCACTCAATGGCTGAAGAGGCTTTTATTGCCGGTGAAGGCGATAGATGGTTCGCAGACCTATATATGCTGGCACGGCAGCGTCTTCAGGCGCTGGGCATCATGGCAATTACTGGTGGTGACCATTGCACGGTGACTGAAAGTGATCAGTTCCACTCCTACCGACGGGATGGCTCTGCTAGTGGGCGATTATTTTCGGCCATATGGATTTGCAATAAATAACAATTCTCTCCTTCTGTTTCCCTTTTCTTGAAGAGGGCTTTCCTATACTCACGGCCTCTTAAATGTGGATGGGGAGCTCCGATGAATAAGCCTAAAAGGCGATTTTCTATAATGGTGCTGGCTATGGTTTGTATCAGTCAGCCACTCTCTGCGGATGATGTAGAAGTGAACTCCTGGCTGCGTTGGCTGCCTTTTGTTTATATTGTGCCGGAAGGCTCGGTAGGTATTTTTCAAAGCTTTGGCAGCTCTTTTTCCAACGATGTACTCAGTCCTGGCTGGGGTGGTTTATTAAGCTGGCCGACAACCTCCACCATTCTGGTGAATGTGCGCCCTCAAATTGATGTGATTACTAATATTCCCTGTGGCACAGCAGACGGGTTGAGTATTCGTTTTCCCCGTGTTGCTGTGTATAACCAGTTGAAAGAAGAACACGCCCTGGATGTGATAAAGCGTTTTGGTGAGAATTATGACCACTATTTAATTACCGAACCGGTGATTCAGGCTGTGGCGGAGCTCTGTACCGAGAAAACGGCCCGTGAACTCTATATTGATGAATTTTCCGGGCTTAATGAATATTTGAAAAAGCAACTGGTGCAGGAGCAGATGGATCACGACACCCATTTGATTATCAATCGGGTGGTTATTTCAAAGCCAGAGCTGCCAGAGTCAATTCAGAGCAACTATGAAAGCCTGGTGAAACAGAAAAGCCTTTTGGAAGTGGCTGTTGAGCAGCAGGCGCTGGAGCTAAAGAAAAAGGAAACAGAGCGGCTTTCCCAAACCAAACAGGCAGAAACCCAGCGACAGATTGCCGAGATAGAGAGTAAACAGCAGCTGGCAATGGAAAACGGTCAGGCGGAACAGCAGAAAATAAAAATCAGCGTGCGTATGCATGAGCTGAGAGAAAAGGCGGACGCAGTCGCTTATGCAGCAAGGCAGGAGGCCGAAGCGAATGCTTACCATCTGCAGAAAGAAGGAGTGGCTAAAGCAGAGATCACTCGTAGGGAAGCCGAGGTCAATGCCACTCTGCTGACGCCGGCCTATATAGAAAAGTTACGAGTCGAGTCCTTTTGGAGAAGCTCAAATACCAAATATTATTTTGGTAATCAGATTCCTGCATTTCTCTATAGCACAGAGCTACATGGCACAGATTCAACTAGCACAGAGGATCAGAAAAAATCAGATGAAAATACCATTGAACCCTTGCCCCATGTGGTTGCCAGGCATCGGCCATTATAAAACCGACGGTCCAAAACAGATGGCTTGTCCTGCATAACCATCTGGTCAGACCGATTAACCACCAGTCTCCGAACCATTCCCTGATGTCTGTTCTCTAAATAATATTGATGATAGGGATTGTCAGGGAGTGATGTTGTGCAGAGGGTAAATAAGTCAGGGGTATTCATACACAAGGGGAGGGCGGCTGTTCAGGATAGGGAATTCTTGTCTGTGCACGGTCGAAAGTTGGATCTCCATCGTCCGATGACTCGTTCTTTTTCAAGGTATCTCTCAAGAAAGCACAGTGACTTTTCTCATTGCCCTGCACAGGAGCGTCCTCACCGGGCAGCAAGGGAGGCCGGGAAACCGAGGCGACCCATAACACTAAAGACTCCCACCACAACAGAAACTATGTGCACGCCAATGATGCACATGGCACCAGTCGTAGAAAGCTCAGTCGTAGAAAGCTCAGTCGTAAAAAATATAGCCGAGCTTCAAAACAAAGAAGAACCAAAGGTGAGGAGTGTAGAGACAGATGAGCTTTATTTCCCAGGACCGAACCCACACTTCGACCGTTCATTATTCCCTCCGGGAGTTCGTATACAACGTGTGAATTTGGACGGTTCACCGATGGATGAGTGTCCACCGGCTATAAAGACTATGCCTGATCAGCAATTCCCGCTGACTTAATGATTTCCTTTGATATCAGGGCTTGAGAAGAATTCCCTAACGAGCGTTTTCGCAAACTTTCAGCTACATTCTGTCCAATTTGAAGACACTTTTCCGGCGCCCCTCATGCCTACTTCAAAACAGCATGCCTTGGCAGATGACTTACTCAGTATCGTTTCCGGGCATGTTGCAAAAATACCTGATGATCGCCCCAATCACTGCAGCAGCAAAATATCCCTGCACGATGCTGTCATGTCGGCACTGGCCGTCATGCATCTGAAGTATCCGTCACTGCTGGAGTTTGACGAAGCGAAGTTGAAACCTGAGATCGCTCATAACATTCGCTCCCTTTACAACGTCAAGCAGATCCCTTGCGATACGTATATGCGAGAACTTGTGGATCCTGTCAAACCAGCTGATCTACGTAAGATCTTTACAAAGCTGTTTGCCGTCGTACAACGGTCGAATCGACTGAAACACTTCAAGTATCTCGATGAAGGATACCTGGCAGCCATTGATGGCACAGGTCATTTTTCATCCGGAACGATTCACTGTAATGAATGCTGCTGCAAGCATCCCAAGGGGAAAGGCCCACAGTACTATCATCAGTTACTGGCCATGTGCCTCGTCAAACCCGGGATGAAGGAAGTCTTGCCTCTCATGCCGGAACCCATCATCCAACAGATCGATGTCAGCAAAAATGATTGTGAGAAAAATGCTCTGAAACGGTTGTTGGAACATGTCCGCTGCGAACATCCCCATTTGAAACTGGTACTCGGACTGGATGGCCTGTATTCCGATGGTCCGACCATCACACTCATTCGCTCCTACGGGCACAATTTTATTGCTGTGGCCAAGGAAGGGGATCATCAGGCCCTCATGAATACAGTCGATGAACTCGATACGCAAGATCAGGTGAGTCGGCACCAGTTCACGGATGAAAAAGGGTTTAGCCACTGGTTCCGGTTTGTAAACGATGTTCCGATTAATAAATCCAATCCTGACGTGCTGGTCAACTATCTGGAATATGTGGAAACCTCCCCAAAGGGGAAAAAATTCAGTTGCACCTGGGTCACCAGCATTGAACTGACAACAACCAGCGTAACAAAGGTTATGCGAGGAGGACGCGCAAGGTGGAAAATCGAAAATGAGACGTTTAACACACTGAAAACACAGGGCTACAACCTCGAACATAACTACGGTCATGGAAAGCAGCACCTGGCGACCAACATCGCCATTCTGATGTTCCTGGCCTTCTTGATTGACCAGGTAGAGCAGTTGGCCTGCCCGATCTTCCGGGCTGCCTGGCACCACAAACGGTCGAAAATCTCGTTATGGTTAACAATAAAGAGTCTGTTTGACTGGTTTTTGATTGATTGCTGGCATTCTCTGTTACTTGCCATCACCCAGGGTGGCGGTCAGGGCCAAAGCATTAGGAGCCTGATCCCTGACACTTCCTGATGGAGACTGCTCTGTGTTTTCAGTGTGATACAAGGTTCGTGCAAAAACCGGTTCCCTGCCGGGGGGGGGAGTGCTGTCTCAATAAAGAGCATGAACTGTTGAGGTATTATGCGTCTCTAGGCGTATGTTTAGCGGGAATGGCTGATGCCTGATGGTGTAGATGTACCGGATTACAGCTCTGACAATAATTTCCCTGAAAGCTTTAATAACATGTTTCCAGAGCAGGCGCGTTCTTTGAAAGCATTTGCCAGTAAATACCCAAACCATTTCCCAATGCCTGCTATGCAGCGAACTTATGCGGAAATAAAAAAGTCTATAAAAAAGCTACTGGCAGCGCCTTTTGTCCGTGCGGAAGAGCGGGAAGTATTATTAAGGCTGGAATCCCGTCTGGATGCTCTAAAGCCAGGATTCCCCTACAAAGAATCTCTGGCCATTACTTACCAGTTTCTTCATTACAAAGGTTTTCTCGATTATCGGGAACAGGTCTGGTCGTTAAATGATGATCGTATACCGAATCTGTCAATCCATGATGGAGAGCAGTGCGAACAATTGAGGATGATTTTTTCAGAAAAATTGTTTGTCCGGCTTGATTACTACTCCCCGGAATGCAAGTTGTCGAACCTCGAAAATATTAAATGGGATGAGATGCTTGATAAACCTGATGAGTTTAAAGAACAGCTTTCCAGAGTCTATTGGTGCAGTGCATTGCATCGGGATTATATGAGCCGAAAGCTGAGTGGATTTTATACTTTGTCTTCAGGGCATTTACTTGTTCCCTGGGCGGGGCCGTTGGATATCAGTGATTTCAATCAGTCCTGGCTTTTACCTGTGTGTTTACTGGGCACCTCATTTGAAGAAAATACCAGTGCTGATGGCATTAGAACGGGAGCGGCTGGTTTTTGGGACCATGATCTATTTCATTATGCCGGTAAGTTAAACCAGTTGTTGTACGGTGGTTACAATGATGAAGAGTTGGATAAAGTGTGTGGGTGGTGTCGTCAGTTATATCGTTGTCAGGGGCGGAGGCCGTTTCTCTTTGAGGCACTGGAGTTAGCTCTTTTTGCACCACTTCATGAAGAGTCTGTCAATCTTGATAGATGGAATAAGCACTTCAGGCAGCAGCAGTTTGACAATTCCTATAACTTTAAGGGGTTGCCCGCACGCTTTCGAGGGGTGCAAGATTATCAGGTCTGCATGGCTGCAAAATGGCTCGAGCAGCTACCTATGGAACGATTCTCTTCATGTGCCTTTTATCGCAAAGCTCAAGAGATTGACCGATCATTTATTACTCATCAGTTCACAAGGCAAGGGGGTAAGGCCTTTCCTTGTGAACGGATGATTAATCCTGCTATTGCACCATTATTGATTGACGTCAGAGAGAATGCTGATGCGTTGAGGCGTTATGAACTATCTCCTGAGAGAATATCTTTGTTGTTAAGGCGGTATCAGGATTCGGAAGAGCACGTTGTTCCATTAAATCAGATTGATGAAAAAATTCTGTTGGGTTTGGCTGGCGATGATTTTGCTATTGAAGCTTTGTGGGTTCTTGAATATCAAAAGGCCGCGGCAGAAAGGTTGTATAACCCACTGTCCGTTGCCTGTGAAAAAATGAAAGTTATTAAGCCTGCTGTTGAGCGGTGTCGTGAAGAGCAACTGCGAGCAGCTAAGAAGTTACAGGACGATTTAAAGGCGCATTTCAATACCGGTATTACTGACTCTTTGTATCAGTACCTGGCAGCTGGTGTGCGAATGCAAGTTTAGTTCTCTTAAAGATCCTCGTCTAAAGAAGCACGTCGTCTTAATCAACATGGTTGTCAGTGGTTCTTTACAATTCTGTGAAATCTTAATCGCCATTCTTGAAATTATCTGACCTTGTCTCCATATACATACCAACAGTGATTGTGTGGATATTAAGGGGAGAACGCCATGCGTGCCGACAGACTCACAAGTAAGCTTCAGTCAGCCCTTGCCGATGCCCAGTCACTGGCTATCGGCAAAGATCATACAAGTATTGAACCGGCTCACCTGCTGCAGGTGATGCTGGAACAGCAGGGAGGCTCAGTAAAGCCACTGCTGTCCCAGGTTGGCTTTGATATTGCTACCGTATCTCAGGGGCTGGCTGATGCCATTGATAAACTCGCTGTGGCGAATAATCCTACAGGCGATATTCAACCCTCTCAAAACCTGCTGCGCCTGCTGAATATGGCGGATAAGCGTTCTCAGCAGAATAACGATCAGTTTATCTCCAGTGAGACCATTCTTCTGGCCATGATGGACGACAGCGGCCCAGTGGGTCAGCTGTTGCGTGATCAGGGTGTTAGCAAGAAAGCGCTGGAAACCGCCATTAAAAACCTGCGGGGCGGAGAATCTGTTAATGACCCGAACGCGGAAGACAGTCGCAATGCACTCTCCAAATACACCATCGACCTCACAGAGCGTGCCGAGCAGGGCAAGCTTGACCCGGTGATAGGCCGTGACGATGAAATCCGTCGTACGGTGCAGGTGCTGCAGCGTCGTACAAAGAATAACCCTGTGCTGATTGGTGAGCCGGGTGTGGGTAAAACCGCTATTATCGAAGGTCTGGCGCTGCGTATTATTAATGGCGAAGTGCCGGAGGGCATTCGCAATAAGCGTATTCTCTCCCTTGATCTGGGAGCGCTGCTGGCCGGCGCCAAATACCGTGGTGACTTTGAAGAACGTCTGAAGGCCGTGCTTGGTGATCTGGCCAAACAGGAAGGTCAGGTCATTCTGTTTATTGATGAACTGCATACCATGGTCGGTGCCGGTAAGGCCGAAGGTGCTATGGATGCAGGCAATATGCTCAAGCCTGCTCTGGCCCGTGGTGAGCTGCACTGTGTAGGTGCGACGACACTGGACGAGTACCGCAAGTACATTGAGAAGGATGCGGCCCTGGAACGTCGTTTCCAGAAAGTACAGGTGGATGAACCTACTGTAGAAGACACCATCGCTATTCTTCGTGGCCTGAAAGAACGCTACGAAGTGCATCACCATGTGGATATCACCGATCCGGCGATTATCGCAGCCGCCAAGCTCTCCCATCGTTATATTACTGATCGCCAGCTGCCGGACAAGGCTATTGATCTGGTGGATGAGGCGGGCAGTCGTATCCGTATGGAGATGGACTCCAAGCCAGAATCTATGGACAAGCTGGAGCGTCGCTTAATTCAGCTGAAGATCGAAAAGGAAGCCCTCAAGAAAGAAGAAGATGCTGCTTCCATGAAGCGTCTGGGTTCTCTGGATGGTGAAATTGCAAACCTGGAGAAACAATACTCTGATCTGGATGAAGTCTGGACCAGTGAAAAGGCTGTGCTGCAAGGTGCCCAGAAGCATAAGGAAGAGAAAGAGAAACTGCTGTTAGAGCTGGATGCAGCCAACCGCTCCGGCAATCTGGCGCGTATGTCTGAGATTCAATATGGTCTGCTGCCAGATATCGAAAAGAAAATCGAACAGGCACAGGCTGCTGAAACCCAGGATATGACCCTGTTGCGCAATAAGGTCACCGACGAAGAGATTGCCGAGGTTGTCAGCCGCTGGACAGGCATTCCTGTCAGCAAGATGCTCGAAGGCGAGCGGGACAAACTGCTGCGTATGGAAGAAGCGTTGCACGACCGGGTGATAGGTCAGCATGAAGCGGTGAAAGCTGTTTCTGATGCAGTACGTCGCAGCCGGGCAGGGCTCTCTGACCCGAATAAGCCCAACGGCTCCTTTATGTTCCTCGGCCCTACCGGTGTGGGTAAAACAGAACTCTGCAAAGCACTGGCTTCGTTTCTGTTTGATACCGAAGACGCGGTTGTGCGTGTGGATATGTCGGAGTTTATGGAGAAGCACTCTGTCGCCCGTCTGCTGGGTGCACCTCCCGGATATGTTGGCTATGAAGAGGGTGGTTACCTGACTGAGGCCGTACGCCGTAAGCCTTACAGTGTGGTGCTGCTGGATGAAGTTGAGAAGGCGCACCCGGATGTTTTCAATATTCTGCTGCAGGTTTTGGATGATGGTCGTTTAACAGATGGTCTGGGAAGAACCGTTGATTTCCGTAACACGGTCATTGTGATGACCTCCAACCTGGGCTCTGACCTGATTCAAACCCTCAAAGATGAAGAGTTTGAAACCGTGAAGAGCATGCTTATGGATGTTGTTGGTCAGCACTTTCGACCGGAGTTTGTAAACCGGGTCGATGAGTTGGTAGTGTTCCATCCATTGGCCAAAGAGCAGATAAAAGGTATCGCCAGTATTCAATTGGACCGTCTGCGGGAAAGGCTTGCAGAAAACGACCTGTCTCTGGAAGTTTCTGGTGAAGCTATGGAGCGTCTTGTCGAGGCGGGTTTTGACCCGGTTTACGGGGCACGGCCTTTAAAACGAGCCATTCAGAAAGAGATAGAGAACCCTTTGGCGCAGGCTATTCTTGGCGGGAAGTTTATCCCGGGTGCGAATATCAAAGTGTCTTTGGGCGATGACGTGATGGTGTTTGAGGGCGATTCATAGCCACGAACATTATGGAGTATAGGGTGGGACGAGCACTGGTCGAGGGCTTCTGGGTCTACGGTATGGGAGCAGGCGCGCCTTGTTTGCCCGCTGACTTTCCCGACGGGGTTCAAGAGTCCCTGAGCTCTCGGAGTCGTATGCTGTTTCCGAGAGCTTGGAATCTTCGTTGTCACTGCCGCTCTCTAAGCTGCAGGTTTCAGAGCGCAGACTTTCTGGGGGGGTATCATAGCTGTCGGTGTCGCTATCAGTTTCCGGTTCCTTTTGAAAGGATGCCCGTTGTATGGTGAGCTTGCTCCTGTTTTCATAAGCACTTTGTTGATGTGTAGCGACTTGCATTGCAGTATCCATCAACCGCCACATGCGCTGTTCATTCACTTTGCGGATCTTGGAGGTCTCGGACTGTGTGGGAGTGATGTTTAATTTAGGGTGTTTCTTCAAAAGCTCCTGAAGATCGGAATCTCCACCGGTCATATCATCTTTCAGATCGGTGATTAATTGAATTAAAGCCTGCATGGAGGGTTGATCTGAATGCTCGGTCATTACCTCCGCCAAGGTTTCCATGTCCAGTTTGGAGCGGTTAAGTATTTCCGCCATCTGGGCTATGAGAGTATCGCGAGTTCGCACGGCAGTCGTCAGCCTTGCAGTCTCCATGGTAAGTCGGTCTGCCTGTTGCAGCATCAACTGTTCTTTTTCCTGGGATGCCTGCTCCTTGCTCTTGAGCTGGCTTTTATGGGCTTTTATTTTTCGCTCGTAAGCTATCTCTTTCTGAAGGCTCGTCTTGTAAAAACTGACATTCAAACACTTCAGGGACAGCACAGCATCGATGCCAGTACCATTGATGGGCTAAAAGCGGAAGCCACTACTTACGAGCGAAAAATAAAAGCCCATAAAAGCCAGCTCAAGAGCAAGGAGCAGGCATCCCAGGAAAAAGAACAGTTGATGCTGAAACAGGCAGACCGACTTACCATGGAGACTGAAAGGCTGACGACTGCCGTGCGAACTCGCGATACTCTCATAGCCCAGATGGCGGAAATACTTAACCGCTCCAACTGGACATGGAAACCTTGACGGAGGTAATGACCAAGCATTCAGATCAACCCTCCATGCAGGCTTTAATTCAATTAATCACCGATCTGAAAGATGATATGACCGGTGGAGATTCCGATCTTCAGGAGCTTTTGAAGAAACACCCTAAATTAAACATCACTCCCACACAGCCCGAGACGTCCAAGATCCGCAAAGTGAATGAACAGCG
>CBDCRZ010000153.1:0-9578 GCA_965221135.1 Sansalvadorimonas sp. | reverse complement strand
CGTGAACACGATCCAGGAGCTTCGCGAACAGCTAGCCAAAACAATTGGAGACTTACATGGACGTCGATGGTGCGAGGCACAGGGGGCAATTTCAGTGTTGTCGTTCAACGAAACCCAATCCATCTACTCATGGCTCCCAGCGGCATTAATAAGGGTCGAGTGGAGTCAGCACACCTCGTCATCGTGGACGAACATCAACAAGTGATTGAGGGGGAAGGACGAGCCAGCGCAGAAACAACACTGCACATCGAAATCATTAGAACATTGGAATGTCGCGCAGTTCTTCATACACACTCCATTGAAGCCACCGTCCTTTCAGATCATTTCGCAAGGCATCGCCAAAATCCAATTAGAAGGATGGGAAATGCTCAAGGGATTAAAAGGAATTACATCCCATGAAACATCAATCGATATTCCGATCGTGTCTAACAATCAAAACATCAAGGAACTCAGCCAGACCGTTCGACCGTATCTCAGTAGCTCACCTGCCAGGTCTTCTTGTGGCAGGCCATGGTCTCTATGCTTGGGGGAATTCATTGGAAGAAGCTCAGCGTCATGTGGAGATTCTGGAATTCTTATTCTCAGTTTTATTGCAGAAAAAACTATTGGAATGCAGTTCATGATTAGCCATATCTTGCTCGACATCGAAGGGACAACATGTCCGGTGTCATTCGTAACAGAGACCCTGTTCCCTTATGCAAAATCAGAATTAAAAAGTTTTCTTGATCGCCAAAGAAATGATCCATTAATCGATCAACTTATTGATAACGCGGACAATGAATGGATTCAAGACAACAGTGAAGACAGCACGAGGCTCAGGCACCAATCAGAGAAAGAACAGCAGAGCAAAACATCTAAAAATCGAAGCCTATCTACAGCTGTTGATTGAAACCGACAAAAAGTCAACTGCGCTCAAAGACATTCAAGGAAAAATTTGGAAAGAAGGGTACACAACAGGAAGAATTTCTTCAGAACTTTTTGAAGATGCCCATGAAAATCTAAAACGATGGCACAAACAAGGCTATAGGCTTTCGGTTTATTCGTCCGGCAGCGTCGAAGCACAGCATTTGCTTTACAAATACACCAACAAAGGAGACATCAAAAATCTATTTAGCTACTGGTTCGATACCCATATTGGCAACAAGAAAGAACCATCGAGCTATACGGAAATTGCATCGGTCATGGGCTGCAAACCCCAAAATATTCTTTTCATCAGCGACAATAGCGACGAATGTGATGCAGCTAGAAGTGCAGGACTAGGCACTCTTTACAGCATGCGAGACGGCAATCCCCAACAAGAACCCAGAAATCATCCTGTGATCCGTCATCTTGAGGAAGTGGAGAAGTGGCTTAACCCCAAGTTATAGGGCACAAAAAAACCACCTCCGTAGAGGTGGTTTCTTCGTAAAAATGATCAGACCGGTATGGTCTTCAGATCATTTTTTTTGAGAATGTTTTACCTGGCATTGAGCTATTTTCTCAGGGGGCTACCCCCCAAATATCGTCGCCGCTGATGCGTTTCACAACCGAGTTCGGGATGGATCGAAGTGGTTCCACACCGCCATGAACACCAGGATAAAACCATTCTCAGAGGGTGAACCCTGAGAACTGCATAGGATTACAACTTGCGTTGCGCGTCTGAATCAACAAAGAATTTGTCTTCAGGCAAGAACCAAAATGTTGGTCAAGCCCTCGGTCTATTAGTACTCCTCCGCTGCATCCATTACTGGACTTCCACGTAGAGCCTATCAACGGGTGTTCTTCCCGTGACCTTACTGGGTTACCCCATGGGAACACTCATCTTGAGGTGGGCTTCCCACTTAGATGCTTTCAGCGGTTATCCACTCCGCACATGGCTACCCAGCGTTTACCGTTGGCACGATAACTGGTACACCAGAGGTGCGTTCCTCCCGGTCCTCTCGTACTAGGGAGAAATCCTCTCAATGTTCCTACGCGTACACCGGATATGGACCGAACTGTCTCACGACGTTCTGAACCCAGCTCGCGTACCGCTTTAATGGGCGAACAGCCCAACCCTTGGGACCGACTTCAGCCCCAGGTTGCGATGAGCCGACATCGAGGTGCCAAACCTCCCCGTCGATGTGAACTCTTGGGGGAGATCAGCCTGTTATCCCTAGAGTAACTTTTATCCGTTGAGCGACGGCCCTTCCACTCAGAACCGTCGGATCACTAAAGCCGACTTTCGTCCCTGTTCGACTTGTAGGTCTCACAGTCAAGCTTCCTTCTGCTTTTGCACTCGTCAGCTGATTTCCAACCAGCCTGAGGAAACCTTTGCGCGCCTCCGTTACCTTTTAGGAGGCGACCGCCCCAGTCAAACTGCCCACCTGATACTGTCCGCTCCCCGGATAACGGGTGAACGTTAGAATCCTAGCTCTGAAAGAGTGGTATCTCACCATTGACTCCCTCGTACCCACGAGCACGAGATCAACATCTCCCACCTATCCTGCGCATTCAGAGCCCGGACACAATACCAAGCTACAGTAAAGCTTCATAGGGTCTTTCTGTCCAGGTGTACGTAGTCCGCATCTTCACAGACAATTCTATTTCGCCGAGCCTCTCTCCGAGACAGCGCCCTGATCGTTACGCCTTTCGTGCGGGTCGGAACTTACCCGACAAGGAATTTCGCTACCTTAGGACCGTTATAGTTACGGCCGCCGTTCACCGGGGCTTCAGTCGCCAGCTTCGCTTACGCTGACCGGCTTCCTTAACCTTCCGGCACTGGGCAGGCGTCAGCCCCCATACATCGTCTTGCGACTTAGCGGAGACCTGTGTTTTTGGTAAACAGTCGCCAGGGCCTCTTCACTGCGACCACATTGCTGTGGCACCCCTTCTCCCGAAGTTACGGGGCCATTTTGCCGAGTTCCTTAGAGAGAGTTACCTCGCGCACCTCGGTATTCTCTACCACCCCACCTGTGTCGGTTTCGGGTACTGGCAATCATGTCTTAACGGGTATAGAGCTTTTCTTGGAAGCATGACGTCACCAACTTCGCTGCCGTAGCAGCTCGTACTCACGCCTCAGCTCGGAACGTTTTCACCGCTCCTCAACGCCTCGAACGCTTGAACCAGTAACCAACATCTGGCTTGGCTAGCCTTCTCCGTCCCTCTTCCCAAAACATGACCGGTACAGGAATGTTGACCTGTTATCCATCGACTACGCCTTTCGGCCTCGCCTTAGGTCCAGACTAACCCTCCGCGGACGAGCCTGCCGGAGGAACCCTTAGGGTTTCGGTGCATGGGATTCTCACCCATGTTTTCGCTACTCAAGCCGACATTCTCACTTCTATGCAGTCCACATCCGCTCACGCTAATGCTTCGCCCCACATAGAACGCTCCCCTACCATAAAATCCGCAGCTTCGGTACAACACTTAGCCCCATTCATTTTCGGTGCAGGATCGCTCGACCAGTGAGCTATTACGCACTCCTTTGAGGATGGCTGCTTCTAGGCAAACCTCCTGGTTGTCTATGCAATCCCACCTCCTTTATCACTTAGTGTTGATTTGGGGACCTTAGCTGGCGGTCTGGGCTGTTTCCCTCTCGACCATGGAGCTTATCCCCCACAGTCTGACTGCCTCGCTACACACAGGGTATTCAGAGTTCATCTCGATTTGGTACCGCTCTCGCAGCCCGCACCGAAATGGTGGCTTTACCCCCCTGCTGGAGCACGAGACGCTACGCCTCAACGTATTTCGGGGAGAACCAGCTAGCTCCGGGTTCGATTGGCATTTCACCCCTAACCACAGCTCATCCGCTGGCTTTTCAACGCCAGTCGGTTCGGACCTCCACTTGGTATCACCCAAGCTTCATCCTGGCCATGGTTAGATCACCCGGGTTCGGGTCTATAAACACTGACAAACGCCCTATTCAGACTCGCTTTCGCTATGGCTCCACCATTTCCGGTTTAACCCGCCAGTGCCTATAAGTCGCCGGCTCATTCTTCAACAGGCACACGGTCACCCTATGAGTAGGGCTCCCATTGCTTGTAGGCTCACGGTTTCATGTTCTATTTCACTCCCCTCCCGGGGTTCTTTTCACCTTTCCCTCGCGGTACTGTTTCGCTATCGGTCACACAGTAGTACTTAGCCTTACGAGGTGGTCCTCGCGGATTCACACGGAATTTCACGTGCTCCGTGCTACTCGGGATACAGCTAGCTCAGTTCAGTTTTCAGATACGGGGCTTTCACCCTCTGTGGCGTGCCATTCAAACACTTCTCCTAACATTCCTGATACACGTTGCTGTCCCACAACCCCGATGGTCGAAACCATCGGTTTAGGCTCTTCCCCGTTCGCTCGCCGCTACTTAGGGAGTCGTTTTTACTTTCCTTTCCTCCAGCTACTAAGATGTTTCAGTTCGCTGGGTTGGCTCGCGCCAGCCTATGTATTCAGCTGGCCGTATAAAAGGGTTGCCCCATTCGGAAATTCCCGGATCAAAGCGTGCTTCCAGCTCCCCGAGACTTATCGCAGGTAACCACGTCCTTCATCGCCTCTGTGTGCCAAGGTATCCGCCGTGAGCCCTTTGTAGCTTGACCAATTAACCTCTTAAACGCTTACTGCGGTTGAAAGCAGATTCTTCTGGTTTCATCAACAACTTTCGTTGCTCATAAAAACAAAATCAAACTCTGATTCGCTCGACACGAATCAAAGAACATCTAAGAGTCTCGGCTCTTGCTCAAAAGAATTTTCATTGTTCTAAATCTAAATTCCCTTTCGAGAATTTAAACTGAAAACAATGCATCTGTAAGATGCTTTGTTTTTCCAGACTTACCTATGCAGTTGTCAAGGTTCTACTAGACATCAAATTAATCTTTCGATTAATCTGAGCCCAGCATCTTATCAACCAATCAAGTAATTCTTACTGATTTGGAATGACAGGAAGCTGGGGTCCAATCTAGTGGACACATCTAAATCACACTCCCTCGAGTTCATCCTCCGAGTAACCGGACAATGGAGATTGAGTTCGGTCAGTGGAGGTTAGGAGACTCGAACTCCTGACATCCTGCTTGCAAAGCAGGCGCTCTACCAACTGAGCTAAACCCCCAACACCGAATGGGCCATCCTGGACTTGAACCAGGGACCTCACCCTTATCAGGGGTGCGCTCTAACCACCTGAGCTAATGGCCCAGGGGACTCTTCCCTTGCGGGGTGTGACCTAGACAAAGTTTAGGAACTGAACATCTCTTTCAATCTCTTGATGATTGCTCATCAATCTTTGAAAAAATGTTGAGGTACCGATCGACCTAAGGTGACAGGATTTCGGCCTAAGAATAAAATACTCAGACATCAAAATCATTGTTTTGTCTCCCTGTTAGGAGGTGATCCATCCGCACCTTCCGGTACGGATACCTTGTTACGACTTCACCCCAGTCATCAGCCCCACCTTCGACGTCCTCCTCCACAAGGGTTGGAGTAACGGCTTCGGGCGTGGCCAACTTCCATGGTGTGACGGGCGGTGTGTACAAGGCCCGGGAACGTATTCACCGCAGTATGCTGACCTGCGATTACTAGCGATTCCTCCTTCACGTAGGCGAGTTGCAGCCTACGATCTGAACTGAGCCACGGTTTATGGGATTTGCTTGTCCTCGCGAACTTGCTGCCCTTTGTCCGTAGCATTGTAGTACGTGTGTAGCCCAGGATGTAAGGGGCATGATGACTTGACGTCATCCACACCTTCCTCCGGTTTATCACCGGCGGTCTCTCTAGAGTGCCCAACTAAATGCTGGCAACTAAAGACGTGGGTTGCGCTCGTTGCGGGACTTAACCCAACATCTCACGACACGAGCTGACGACAGCCATGCACCACCTGTCACTGCGTTCCCGAAGGCACTCTCTCGTTTCCAAGAGATTCGCAGGATGTCAAACCCTGGTAAGGTTCTTCGCGTTGCATCGAATTAAACCACATACTCCACCGCTTGTGCGGGCCCCCGTCAATTCCTTTGAGTTTCACACTTGCGTGCGTACTCCCCAGGCGGAACACTTAACGCGTTGGCTACGACACCGAGGGGGTCGATTCCCCCGACACCTAGTGTTCATCGTTTACGGCCAGGACTACAGGGGTATCTAATCCCTTTCGCTCCCCTGGCTTTCGTCCATGAGCGTCAGTGATGGCCCAGCAGAGCGCCTTCGCCACTGGTGTTCTTCCCGATATCTACGCATTTCACCGCTACACCGGGAATTCCCTCTGCCCCTACCACACTCAAGCCCCTCAGTTTCCACTGCCATGATGGAGTTAAGCTCCACTTTTTAACAGCAGACTTGAAGGGCCGCCTGCGGACGCTTTACGCCCAATAATTCCGGATAACGCTTGCCACTCCCGTATTACCGCGGCTGCTGGCACGGAATTAGCCGTGGCTTATTCATCAAGTACCGTCAGATCTTCTTCCTTGATAAAAGAGGTTTACAGCCCAGAGGCCTTCATCCCTCACGCGGCGTTGCTCCGTCAGGCTTTCGCCCATTGCGGAAAATTCCCCACTGCTGCCTCCCGTAGGAGTCTGGGCCGTGTCTCAGTCCCAGTGTGGCTGATCATCCTCTCAGACCAGCTACTGATCGATGCCTTGGTGAGCCATTACCTACACCAACTAGCTAATCAGACGCGAGCTCATCCTCAGGCGAAATTCATTTCACCTCGCGGCATATGGGGTATTAGCAGCCGTTTCCAGCTGTTATCCCCCTCCTGAGGGCAGATTCTCACGCGTTACTCACCCGTCCGCCACTAACCCGAAGGTTCGTTCGACTTGCATGTGTTAAGCACGCCGCCAGCGTTCATCCTGAGCCAGGATCAAACTCTCCGTTGTAGATCAACCCCTTTTGGCTTTCACCTCAGATTGACTTGCTTCACCCACACATAAGCACTGGCGTACTTACTGCAGTTGTCGCCACCTTGTCTTCTGACAGATCAAGGGTTCTTAAGAGTGCACTTCTGATTTCTCATCGTGACTTTCCAGGATCTCAGATCCGGTCGTTGCTCCACACTGCGCACACCGACAACGCAAAGGCTCGTGAAAACCTCCTTGTTGTAAGCGCAATGCTTCATTGCAACTTAAATTTTTTGACGGGACCTCACACCTTTATCGCAATTTCATTTGAATCCAAATCACATCTCGCGATGCAATTCTCAAACTCAAACGCGATAAAAGCGTCAGTTCCTAAACTTTTCAATTGTCCAGGTGCGATCAACTCAAACGTCTCCCTCTCGGAAGCAGACGGCTGATCAACGCGGTCGTTTCCAACCGCTTTTGAAACTTACAACACCGTCGGATTTCTCCCGCGGCCCCGTAAGTCGACCTCAGAACATCTAAAGGCCTTCGCCTTCAGCGCTTCGGTCTTGCGCGCTCGCCTCTCGGCTCCCGCGCAAGACAAAAACATAACACCCCTCACACCCCCAACGCAACTGGTTGCTCAGTATGCATCTGCAGACTTGCTTCCACTGGCGGAACCCTTTGCCATCACTAGGTTTCAAGAAGAAGCCTGCACCTGGAGTGCCATGGGGACGCGATTTACAGAAGAAAGTCAGCGATTTCGTCCCAGTTCTAAAGAAGACCAAGTGGTCCAGAAGGCCCAAGAGCACTTCGAACGCACCCTCATATCGATTCAGGGACAACTCGCCGGAAGCGTTGCAGCTCTTGAAAGTAGTTATGCCGATTCGGAACTGAACTACGGCGAAATCTTTGTTCGGGACAACGTCCCGGTGATGATTTATTTGCTGGTGCAGGGTCGCTTCGCGATCGTGAAGCAATTTCTGAAGGTTTGCCTCGACCTCCAGAGCACGAGTGTGCAAACCCGTGGGGTTTTTCCGACAAGTTTCGTTGAAGAAGAGGGGAATCTGGTCGCTGATTACGGCCAGAGGTCCATTGGACGGATCACCTCTGTGGATCCGAGCCTGTGGTGGCCGATCCTTTGTTGGATCTACGTCAAAAGAAGTGGCGACACTGATTTTGGTCGGAGCCCAGAAGTGCAACGCGGAATCCAACTCCTTCTTGATCTGGTGCTGCACCCCAGCTTTGAAGGAACACCGGTGCTGTTCGTACCGGACTGCGCCTTCATGATCGATCGTCCGATGGACGTTTGGGGCGCACCACTGGAAGTGGAAGTGTTGTTGTACGGCGCACTACGAAGCTGCATTGAACTCATGGAGCTTTGCCAACGCCACGACACCAGCGCACTCCTGGCAGAGCGTCTCCGCCTCAGTCGCAAATGGACCCATGACCTGCGGCAATTTCTGTTGAAGCATTACTGGGTCACCAGCAAAACCATGCAGGTTCTCCGGCGTCGCCCCACGGAGCAATACGGAGACAACCAGCACCAAAACGAATTCAATGTTCAACCTCAGGTGATCCCTGATTGGCTTCAGGACTGGCTTCAGGATCGAGGTGGATACCTCATCGGCAACATTCGAACTGGCAGGCCGGACTTCCGTTTCTACAGCCTGGGCAATTCGCTCGCCTCGATGTTTGGACTGCTCACGGCACCACAACAACGGGCCTTATTTCGGCTTGTGCATCACAACCGTGATCACCTCATGGCACAAATGCCAATGCGAATCTGTCATCCCCCAATGGCAGGGGTGGAGTGGGAAAACAAAACGGGGTCCGACCCTAAAAACTGGCCTTGGAGTTATCACAACGGTGGGCATTGGCCCAGCCTGCTTTGGTTTTTTGGATCATCAATCCTTCTCCATGAACGGCTGCATCCCAATGCTGACGTGTTGTTAATGAGTGAAATGACCACACTCCTCGACGAGTGCTACTGGAGCCATCTCAACCAACTCCCGCGGCAACAGTGGGCTGAATATTTCGACGGGCCAACGGGAACATGGGTGGGACAACAATCAAGGACATTTCAAACGTGGACCATCGTGGGGTTCCTCTTAACCCACCATTTCCTCCGCGTGAATCCCGATGACGTCTTAATGCTGAATCTGGATGCTGGCCTCGGCCGCTAATTCTAAGATCCAAAAGGTCATAAAAAAACCCCAGCTCCTGCGAGCTGGGGTTTTAGCGATCCGTTCAAGAACGGCTCAGAACAATCCAAGTGTGAGTGACTTATCGATCGGCATCGCAGCACCAATACCCAGGTAAATGGTGGTGAAGGTTCCAAACAGGAACACAGTCATGGCTACCGGACGACGGAAGGGATTTTGGAACTTGTTGAAGCTCTCAATAAACGGAACAAGCATCAATCCCAAGGGGACCAAGGTTTGTAGAGCAATCCCAAGAAGCTTGTTTGGAACAACACGCAGAATCTGGAACACCGGATAGAGGTACCACTCGGGCAAAATCTCTAGTGGTGTAGCGAAAGGATCTGCCTTGTCGGCCAACATTGCAGGGTCGAGGACTGCCAGTCCAACAACGCAAGCAATTGTGCCCAAGATGACGACCGGGAAGATGTAGAGAAGGTCGTTAGGCCAGGCGGGTTCACCGTAGTAGTTGTGACCCATGCCCTTGGCGAGCTTGGCCCGCATTTTGGGGTCGGAGAGATCAGGCTTCTTGAGAATGTGCATCAGTTAATCCAAGTGTTGAAAGAACGGAAGGAACAACGATCACAAGGGACCGGAAATACCTTG
>CBDCRZ010000152.1:0-35426 GCA_965221135.1 Sansalvadorimonas sp. | reverse complement strand
GAAGGTAGGGACAGATTAGGTGCTCTCTGAGGAGCCCGGAGGGCATTGTCGCAGACTCCTGGCAGCCCTGACCTTTTATTGGTTATCTAAACCTTTGATCTGGTCAGAGCTGCCCACTATTAACGACTAAGTTGAGTCACTTTCTGTGACTAGAGATCTGTAGCTGTGTGACTGTTACCCTCCTGTTCTTCGGGTGTTTCGGGATTATTTGTTTCGAGACTTTTTGCTTCGAGACTTTTTGCTTCGAGACTTTTTGCATCGAGACTTCTTGCTTCGAGACTATTTGCTTCGAGACTTCTTGCTTCGAGACTATTTGCGTCGAGACTTCTTGTTTCGAGACTTCTTGTTTCGAAACTTTGCGTTGCCACAGGGTGTGTGGTTTTCAGTTCGAAATCTGGGGTTTCAATATCATGTGATTGAGATCTGTTTAGTGGATTTCTGGAATGATTTCTCATCCTGCGGACTCCAGAAGCGATAGCGGAAATCTCCCGGGGCGTCCAGCCTGGATGTTTATCTTTTGAACCTCTGTAATATTGGGCAAGATTCTTCACGAAAGTAAAAGCGCGGCCCCAGTAGTTCAAGAGACCAACTTTGTAATCTTTCTTAGTGGCAGCCAGGGCGCTATCTACTGCGCATGCGGCACCGTAGCACACCGTGCCTAAAGCCACTGCCCCCCCAGCAGCGCCGCCAGCCGCGATGGGGATAATAGAATCGTCAGCTAGAGAAGTTGTGTTTGGAGATGCTGTGTTTGGGGATGCTGTGTTTGGGGATGCTGTGTTTGGGGATGCTGTGTTTGGGGAAGTTGCACCCGAGGTGGGCAGCGTAAGCTTATATTTTCCATAGGCTACGAGCAGATCCACTTCATTAACACCCTTGTAGGGAACAGGGATGGTGGGTTTAGAAGTAGGAATAGTAGAAGGATCAGAACCAGAGCCAGAACCAGAACCAGAACCATTAATAGTAGTAGCAGCAGTAGCAATAACAGCAGCAGTTCCAGAGCCAGAGCCAGTGATGTCGCACTGCTTATCCGTGGGCAGGAAATTGACAATGTCCCCCCAGGTGAAACTATTACCTTCAAAGGTCATTGGTTGATCTGGCTGCACCAGTAATCCGACATCACTGTAGGCCGCTGCCATCTTGTCAAAAAGGGTTGTCGCATTGTTAAGATCTAATGGAATGGATGGCTCGTTAATCGTCGCAATGAAAGCCTCACAATTGTCAGGGGCGATAGCACCTGCTTTATCTGCAGCAGCAAAAGCCTGAGCTACCGTTGTATCATTAATTTGTCGCCAAATCAGGTCACCGTCTGCGCAACCGTGATTATGATAGAAGTCAAGACTTTCGGGGAAATGATCAACGATATCCTCCCAATAAGCGTAATTCGAGCCATTATAAATCCGGACATTGGCCTCAAGCTGCAGGGGGACATCTTTCTGGAAGATGTCGTTTATATCTTCCGTCCTTGAGACACTGCCCAACTGACTGGGTTGAACAGGGGTATAGCAGGCTTGAGGCGGTACCGGGAAGTTTGAGACGGTTTCATTAAAGGCTGTTTCCAGGTTACCAGCATTCAGGAACTCACTATTTGCCTCGCCGGACAGTTCCCCTTCACAACGGGCATTGGGAAACTGTGTTTTTAACGTAGCACTAAAATCTGCCCAGCGAACAAAGCGATCACTCCCATCAGTAATTAATACATCGTCACTCACCGCGGTGAGTGCCGCGTTGACAGTGCCCAGGGGAATATCATAAATATTTAAGGGTGACCGGGGTTCATCCGTTAAATTTGCAGCTTTTGCGGTGTTGCATTCCAGTGCCGCAATGGTTGAGTCAAAGGCAGCATTAAGGTCAGCTGTCCGAAGAAACTCAGCGTTTGGCTGGCCGGCCAGAGATCCTTGACAACGGGCATAGGGAAAGAGGTATTTGATAGTGGCTTGTAAATCCGCCCAACGCACAGTTCGGCCCTGCCCATTTGTTATATACACATCGCCATTGACATCACCGAGAGCCTGATTTAAACCTCCCAAAGGGATGTCAGAAATATTAAATGGGGTAGTAGGGGTGTTGAGTGGAGGGGTGAAGCTGTTACTAGCTGTACAAGCTAACCCAGGTTGATTGGCGACCGTCTGATTAAAGGCGGCATTGAGATCTTCCGGAGTCAGGTACTCAGAATTGGGCAGGTTAGAGAGAGATCCTTCACAACGGGCGTCTGGATTGTTGGTTTTGATAGTGCTTAAGAAATCATCCCAACGGACAAACTGATCTTGCCCGTTGGTTATCACCGCTTTAGGATTAGCTGTGTCAGAGAGGGCTTGGTTGAAGCGCCCAAGAGGGATGGTTCTGTAGTCGAGGGGAGTATCTGGGGTAGTTAATGCAGGGGTGAAAGAGTTAGTGATCTGACATTCAAGCGCAGGGTAGGCGGCGACCGTCTGGTTGAAGGCCGCGTCAATATCACTTGCCTGTATAAAATTAGCATTTGGTTGTCCCTTGAGGGGACCTTCACAGCGGGCGCCAGGATGGTTGGTTTTGAGAGAATTTATAAGGTCACCCCAACGTGCAAACTGCCCCTGACCGTTTGTTACCAGTACTCGGGGATTCGCGCTGCTGAGAGCTGTATTAAAATATCCAATGGGAATGTCATTAGTAGTAAGAGGGGTTGCAGGCGTGTTGGGTGAAGGAGTAAAGGCATCTGCTGTTGGACAGTTGTACGCAATGCTGTCAGGAGGAACGCAGGTAGCCGTACCATTGTCAGCAATATTCCAGTTCGGAAAATTATAATTGCCGTTTGAATCTGGCTGGCTGATTCTTCTTACACCTTGTCCTCCGCCGAGGCAATTAACATTGATTTTAGGGGCTGCGACATAGAGGTCCGTGTGGTTCCCACTGGTTGGCTCATGTCTAAGTCTCAGTGATAGAGGGGAACAGTCCTGTGATTTAACCTTGACAGCTTTGTTCCCATAGAGATTTACACGAGAAGATTTATAAAAACCCCATGAAGGACTTTGATCTGTCCATACAGGGGTAAATCCGGTATTAGTTCCTGCATGCCATTCACGATCACCCTCGGCCAGCATGTCAACACATACTGCTAGCGGTAGTGTTTGCCGCTTTTCTCTGCTCTTTACGTTGCCAGGTTCCGATCCTGTAGCGTCTGTGTAAGGGAACCTGGCCAAATCAGAATTGGCAGTGACCAGACCATTTTCTGACGTATATTTCATTTGGAAAGAGCCAGGCGTTTTCGGTGACACGATATACTCCACCTGAGAACTACCATCAGATTTGGCTGTTGTTATCGCTGCCAGGCCACACTCCGGAGAGGTCTCACAAACATTGTCCACACACTGGGAGGTATCTATCTGGCATAAAGGAGCAGAACTCCCAAGGGCGGAAACAGGCCGGGACAGGGTCAGGAAACCCGGGCAGGTACCATCCGGGCAGTTGGGAATATTTACGACACCGGTGTAGCTGTTGTCCGATTGAGGCTGTATGGGGGACATGGTAAGTGAGGGCGGTGGTGTGCTGATGGCCTTTGCGGTTTGTGCCAGGGCATGAACGCCAAGGGCTCCTATCGCAATTTTTGTGAGAAGGGACGTACCGCCTGCAGTTCTAAGAACCTCTTTTAATTCCCGTTTGTCTTTCAGATCCTGCCGGAGATCTTCTTTTGTCACTGTTTCATCAGGGGCAGGAATACCGATCTGGGGTGTGACTACCGCAGGGAGTTTTATGTTCCCGGCGCTGCTCAACAGTTTCTTGACCTGTAGTCGCTCAGATCGTCTTGCAAAAGCTTTAGTCGCACTCCCCACGACGGGTAATGAGAGTAATGTGTCGTACGTGCTCGTTCTGAGTGACGTTGTTTTGGCTGTAAGAATGTCTTCCGGGGCGCCCAGCTGTGCAAGAAGATCCTGTGCTTCGGGGTAACCATTGCCTGCCTGCTGTTGTAGATAGGCGGTGGCCTGTTCCACTGTCAGTGGGCTGCTCAGGTATTCCTGGTCGGTTATAAAATACTGAATAAGATGCTTCAGAGCGTGGCGGTTGTCATGCTGGCTATACAAGTCAGCATTACCATGTAGTGGCTTGCGCGTAAGCAGTTTGGGGCTATTAACGGGAATAGGCCGGACATATTCAGACAGTTGATTAAGAGGAAGGTGGGGTTTTTTCATTAACTCTGCATACAGTGCAGGTTGAGCGGTAGAGGGAGCACTCCCTGAGCCAGCAGTAGCAGATTGTGGGATGAAGGTTCCTATAACCATTGTTATAAGACAAATGTGTAAAGTTTTCCTGTTGTAAACACGCGAGTGTTTTTTAAGCGTAAACCTATGCATAAGCACCTTCTTAACTATGTTCTTAGATGGGGAAAGGAGGCAGAGTATAGATAAAGATTTAATATGTGTTACCTAGAATACAATCGGTTGTAATACTGTGTTGAGAGTTTTTATGGTTGAGAGTTTCTATGCTCTGTCTATAAAACGCTGAGTTTCAAAAAAATTTTATAAATCAGATGCGACACGTGTCTAACGATTCAGGGATGGTTGAACTACGTTGTTCATGATTGAGAGATTTTTGATGCGATACTGTTTATGATCAGGGTGTTAATGTTGCAATTGCGATTAATACAGGCCCCTGTTTTGCACAGATCCTGTGCCAGTTATCAACGTGGCACTCATGACAATATCAATGGACTGAACCGCCGGAGATGGCCTGAACCAATGCCCCTGGGCACTTTTCGAAGAAGGGAATCGCAGTAACCTGAACTCACTCCCCTGAAGCCCTAAAAACACACAGTTTTTCAGGGCTTTATTAACGGATACACCTTTGCTCTCTATAAGGTTTCCGGTTTTTTCTAAATGCATCAGCCTTATTAATATGTCACGGATCAAACATTGTATTCCCCATCCTCCCTGGGATTCTGTGGCTACAGGTCATGAGGGCTTTCAGTATCATGGATGTGATATACACTCTGGTTTTTTGAAAAATAATTCCTCATCCGGCGAACGCCATCCGCGACAGCGGGAACTTCCCGGGGCGTCCAGCCAGGGTGTTTATCGTTGGAACCTTTGTAATATTTGGCCAGGTTTCTCACGTAGCTGACAATACGGCCAGGATAGTTCCATCCGCTCACTTTGTAGTCTTTCTTCCTGGCGGCCAATGCGCCATCTACTGCAGATGCAACACCGTAACTTGCCGTACCAACGAGTGCCGCTCCTCCAATAACACCACCTGCGATGGAGGCGGCATCAGAGGTACCCGGGGCTGAAGTGGACTGTGAACGCAGATATTCTTCAAAGGCTAACGTCAGATCCGTTTTATTAATGCCTTTAAAGGCCACAGCCCCGGCTGCTGATCCAGACTCTGCTCCATTGGAGAGGCCGCACTGTTTTTCTTCAGGTAGTAAATTGGCAATATCACCCCAGACGTAAGGCCTGCCCTGGTAAGTGACGGGCTGGTCTTCTGCTATCAGTAACCCGACATTACTGTAGGCCGCAGCCATACTTTCAAAAAGGGCGGTAGCGTTTTGAACATCTAACGGAATGGATGGCTCGTCAATAGTCGCAATATAAGCCTCACAATTGTCAGCACCAATAGCGCCTGCTTTGTCGGCACTGGCAAAAGCCTGGGTCACCGTTGCATTATCGACATTCCGCCAGCTCAGTTTGTCTGCTGTACAACCATGGCTATTGTAGAAGTCAAGGCTGTCTGGAAACTGACTGACGACATCATTCCAATAGGCGTAAGCCGAGCCATTATAAACCTGGTCATTGGCTGCAAGTTGCAGGGGAGCCTTATCCTGAAAGGTCTCCATTATATCCTCCATTTTTGAGACGGTGCCCTGTTTGCGGGGCTTCACGGGGTTACGACAAACTGCAGGATCTGCGACGGTTTTATTACAAAGGGTGGCCGTATTTGAGGCTTTGAGCGCCAGCGCCGGTTGGGGGGCAGTGGTATTAGCCTGGGGGGTAGCATTAGCCTGGTTAATAGTGGTCTGGTAAAAGGCTGTATCAAGGTCGCTGGTCTGCAGGAACTCGGCATTGGGTTGACCGGCCAGAGGTCCGTCACAGTGGGCGTTTGGATTGATGGTTTTCAGGGCATTGACAAGATCTCCCCAGCGCGCAAATTGCCCTTGCCCGTTGGTGACCAGTGCATTGGTGCTGGTATTGCTGAGAGCCTGATTGAACCCTCCCAGAGGGATATTATTAATGTTAAGAGGATCAGCCGGGGATTCGGGAGGTGTGAACGCATTGGCCGCCGTGCATTCAAGCCCCGGTTGGGTAGAAGCAACCTGATCAAAGGCACTGTTAAGGTCACCCCAGGTCAGGAACTCGGCATTGGGTTGACCGGCCAGAGGGCCTTCGCAACGGGCTTTGTGAGTGAAGGTTTTGAACCGGTTCAAGAAATCCCCCCAACGTACAAATTGCCCCTGCCCGTTGGTGACCAGCGCCCTGGAATTGGATTGACTGAGAGCCTGGTTGAATCCTCCCAGTGGGATGTCATTGATATTGAGTGGATCAGCCGGGGTATTGGGTTGTACCAGGAAGCTATTACCTGTCGAGCATTCAAGAGCCGGCTGGGTAGAGGCCGCCTGACTAAAGGCGCTGTTAAGATCCCCCCAGGTCAGGAACTCGGCATTGGGTTGACCGGCCAGAGGGTCGTCACAGCGGGCATTTGGATGGGTCGCTTTAATGGCATTGAGCAGGTCTCCCCAACGTACAAGTTGCCCCTGCCCGTTGGTGAGCAAGGCCTCAGGGTTGGTTTGACCAAGAGCCTGATTGAACCCTCCCAGAGGGATATCGGTAACGTTAAGAGGATCCGCGGGGGTATTCAGTAAAGGTGTGAAGCTATTAGCAGCCGAACACTCAAATGCTGGATGGGCAGAGGCTTCCTGGGTAAAGGCTTTATTAAGGTCACCCATGGTCAGGAACTCGGTATTGGGTTGACCGGCAGAATCCCCCTCACAGCGGGCGTAAGGAGTGTTGCGTTTGAGGGCGTTTACCAAATCCCCCCAACGTACAAACTGCCCCTGTCCATTGGTGACAATCGTCTGAGAGTTGGCTTGACCAAGAGCCTGATTGAACCCTCCCAGAGAGATGTTCGTTATGTTGAGAGGGTTATCAGGGGTGTTCAGTGAAGGCGTGAAGTTATCCGCCTCCGCACACGCCAGCCCTGGCTGGGTAGCGGCTACCTGGCTGAACGTGTTGTTGAGATCAGTCAAGGTCAGGAACTCAGCATTGGGTTGACCGGCGAGCTCCCCGTCACAGCGGGCGTTTGGCGTATTGGGTTTGAGATGATTTAAAAAAGCGCCCCAGCGTACAAATTGGCCTTGTCCGTTGGTGACCAGCGCTTCAGGATTGGTTTGATTGAGAGCCTGATTGAAGCCTCCCAGAGTGATGTTCGCGATGTTGAGAGGGTTCGCCGGAGTATTAGGGGAAACCGTGAACGCATCAGCCGACTTACAGGCAAGCCCCGGTTGCGCTGTGTGCGCTGCATTAAAGGCTGCTTCAAGGTCACCTGTCTGCAGGAACTCAGCATTGGGTTGCCCGGCGAGCTCCCCGTCACAGCGGGCGTTTGGCGCATTGGTTTTGAGATGATTTAACAAATCGCCCCAGCGTACAAATTCACCCTGACCGTTGATGATCAGCGTTTCAGGATTGGTTTGACTGAGAGCCTGATTGAAGCCTCCCAGAGTGATGTTCGCGATGTTGAGAGGGTTCGCCGGAGTATTAGGGGAAACCGTGAAGGCATCCGCCGACTTACAGGCAAGCCCCGGTTGCGCTGTGTGCGCCGCATTAAAGGCTGCTTCAAGGTCACCTGTCTGCAGGAACTCAGCATTGGGTTGCCCGGCGAGCTCCCCGTCACAGCGGGCGTTTGGCACATTGGTTTTGAGATAATTTAACAAATCCCCCCAGCGTACAAATTGACCCTGACCGTTGGTGACCAGCGCTTCAGGATTGGTTTGATTGAGAGCATGATTGAAGCCTCCCAGAGTGATGTTTGCGATGTTGAGAGGGTTGGCCGGAGTATTGGGGGACACAGTGAAAGCATCCGCCGCTGGGCACGCAAGGCCCGGTTGCGCTGTATGCGTCGTATTAAAGGCTGTTTCAAGGTCCGTTGTCTGCAGGAACTCAGCGTTTGGCTGATTGGCAAGTCCCCCCGTACAGAGTGCGCTGGGGAAGAGATTTTTGATGGAGGTCTGCAAATCCCCCCAGCGGACAAACTGCCCCTGCCCGTTGGTGACCAGTGCATCAGGATCTGTGCCATTGAGAGCATGATTGAACCCCCCCAGTGAGATATCGGTAAGATTGAGTGGATTGGCCGGAGTATTGGGAGAGACCGTGAAAGCATCAGCCGCCGGGCATGCCAGCCCCGGTTGCGCTGCGTGCGCTGTATTAAAGGCTGTTTCAAGGTCCGTTGTCTGCAGGAATTCAGCGTTGGGTTCGCCGGCGAGATCCCCGTCACAGCGGGCGTTTGGCACATTGGGTTTGAGATAATTTAAAAAATCCCCCCAGCGGACAAACTGCCCCTGCCCGTTTGTGACAAGTGCATCAGGATGTGTGCCATTGAGAGCCTGGTTGAGATTTCCCAGAGTGATACCGTTGAGGTTTAGGGCGTTCGCAGGGGAGTTTGGAGACGCTGAGAAAGCATTCGCCGCCGGGCATGCAAGCCCCGGTTTTTTTGAATGCACCGTATTAAAGGCTGTTTCAAGGTTCGCTGTTTGCAGGAACTCAGCGTTTGGTTGACTGGCAAGAGCTCCCGTACAGCGTGCATTGGGGAAGAGGCTTTTGACTGAGGTCTGTAAATCCCCCCAGCGGACAAATTGCCCCTGCCCGTTTGTTATCAGTGCATCAGGGTTCATGTTGCTGAGAGCCTGATTGGTTCCGCCCACGGGGCCCACGGGAATGCTAGTGATGTTAAGGGGGTTAACCGGAGTGTTCGGAGAAGGCGTGAAAGCATTAGATGCTTGGCACGCAAGCCCCGGTTGGGTGTCAGCTATATGGTTGAATGCGTTATTGAGATCAGCCCAGGTCAGGAATTCAGCATTGGGTTGACCTTGGAGTTGCCCGGTACAGCGGGCTTTGGGATAATAGGTGGTTTTGAACCTGTCCACATAATCCCCCCAACGTATGAATTTGCCATACCCTTTTGTCACCAGTGCATTAGGGTTGGTACCAGTAAGACCCCTGTTGGTCTGCCCATAGGGAATGATTGAGAAAAGGTGTGGAGTGTCAGGGGTATTGGGTGAAACTGAGAAGCTGTTAGCCGTTGTGCAATCCAACCCGGGATTCTGGTTGGTTTCCTGGTTAAAGACGTCATTAAGATTCGTCGAAGTCAGAAACGCTGCATTGGGTTGCCCGTTGTTTTGTCCATCACAACGGGCATTGGGATAGACGGATTTGAGCCTGCTTACATACCCCCCCCAACGGGCATATTTTCCGTAATTGTTTGCGATCACCACTTTAGGGTTGTTATCACGTAGGCCCGTATTCCATCGGCCTGCGGGAATGCTGCTAAGGAAAAACAGGTTAGCAGGTGTATTGGAGGCAGGTGCGATGGCTCTAGAATGTGGGCAATCATAGGCCACATTATCTGGAGCGATGCATCTGAAGTCTAAGCTAATATTGACAGGTTGACTGCCCGACTCTCCATCTGAGTACCGTTTACCCGTTGGGATACGTAAGCCGTCGCCCCCCCCTGAGCAAGACACGACTTCAGCGTTGTTTTCACGCCAGTAGTATGTAGTGTACGGAGATAAAGTCACACCATTAGAACTTAAGATGCGTGCACGAACCATTATTATTGGATCACACGCTGTATCAGTAACCCTTACAGGAATTCTGGAATAGCGAAAGCGACCACTAAGCCAGCTATGATAATACTCTGTTCCCGTTACGTGTGCGACTCCGTCATCACTGATAGCCAGATTGTTGCAATGGACATCTGTATTCCTCTTCTCCAGAGTTCTCTTCTCTCGCACTGATGCTGGCAAATCATAACGGGTAGTGGCTGTGGCCGAACCATCTTCTGAAGTATATTTCATTTGGAAAGACCCGGGCGTTTCCGGTGCCACGGCATACTTCACCTGAGAACTACCATCAGGTTTGGGTGTTGTCATCGCTGCCAGGCCACACTCCGGAGAGGTCTCACAAACCTTTCCCACACACTGGGAGGTATCTATCTGGCATAAAGGCGCAGAACTCCCGGAGCTGGAAACAGGCCGGGACAGAGACAGGGTTCCCGGGCAGGTACCGTCCGGGCAGTTGGGAATATTTACGACACCTTCGAAGTAACTGTGATCCTCATAAGGCTGTATGGGAGACATGGTCAGTGGGGGCGGTGGTGCGCTGACGGCCTTTGCGGTTTGTGCCAGGGCATGAACGCCGAGGACTCCTAACGCAACTTTTGTAAGAGTGGACGTACCGCCTGCGGTTCTGAGAACCTCTTTTAATTCCCGTTTGTCTTTCAGGTCCTGCCGGAGATCTTCTTTGGTTACTGTTTCGTCGGGGGCAGGAATGCCGATCTGGGGTGTGACTACCGCAGGGAGTTTTATGCTCCCGGCGCTGCTCATCAGTTTCTTAACCTGTAGTCGCTCAGATCGTTTTGCAAAAGCTTTGGTTGCACTCCCCAGAATGGGTAATGAGAGTAATGCGTCGTACGTACTCGTTCTGGCTTTATCTGTAGCTGTTTTGGTTGTAAGAATGTCTTCCGGGGCGCCCAGCTGTTCAAGAAGATCCTGGGCTTCGGGGTAACCATTGCCAGCCTGTTGTTGCAGATAGACTGTGGCCTGTTCCACTGTCAGTTGGCTGCTCAGGTCTTCCTTGTCGTTTATAAAATACTGAAGAAGATGCTTCAGAGTATGGCGGTTGTCATGCTGGCTATACAGGTCAGCATTACCATGCAGTGGTTTGCGCGTAAGCAGTTTAGGGCTGTTAACAGGAACGGGCCGGACATATTCAGAAAGCTGGGATATAGGAAGGTGGGGGGCTTTCATTAACTCGGTATACAGCGCCGGCTGAGCGGCAGGGGAGGGACGCCCTGAGCCAGCAGTAGCAGAATGCGGGATAAGGGTTGCTGCAATGATAGATATAAGACAGGTGTATCTAGTTTGCCTGCCGTAAACACGTGCGTGTTTTTTTAGCGTAACTTCATGCATAAGCACCTTCCTTATCCATGTTCTCTTTGAAGGGAGGCAGAGTATAGATAAAGAATGAATGACCGCTATAAGAAATGATGTCGGCAGCGAAGAGTGATCTGAGGGTTCCTATAAAGCGCCGGGTTTCAGAAAAAAAACATGACAAACCTGATACGACACGTGTCTATCGATTCAGGGGTGGTTGAAAAACGCTTATGAAAATACCACTCATGACAATACCAATGGACTGAACCGCCGGAGAGGGCCTGAACAAGTGCCCCCTGGGATTCTGTGGCTACAGGTCATGAGGGCTTTCAGTATCATGGATTTGATATACACTCTGGTTTTTTGAAAAATAATTCCTCATCCGGCGAACGCCATCCGCGACAGCGGGAACTTCCCGGGGCGTCCAGCCAGGGTGTTTATCGTTTGAACCTTTGTAATATTTGGCCAGGTTTCTCACGTAGCTGACAATACGGCCAGGATAGTTCCATCCGCTCACTTTGTAGTCTTTCTTCTTGGCGGCCAATGCGCCATCTACTGCAGATGCAACACCGTAGGCCAATGCGCCATCTACTGCAGATGCAACACCGTAACTTGCCGTACCAACGAGTGCCGCTCCTCCAATAACACCACCTGCGATGGAGGCGGCATCAGAGGTACCCGGGGCTGAAGTGGACTGTGAACGCAGATATTCTTCAAAGGCTAACGTCAGATCCGTTTTATTAATGCCTTTAAAGGCCACAGCCCCGGCTGCTGATCCAGACTCTGCTCCATTGGAGAGGCCGCACTGTTTTTCTTCAGGTAGTAAATTGGCAATATCACCCCAGACGTAAGGCCTGCCCTGGTAAGTGACGGGCTGGTCTTCTGCTATCAGTAACCCGACATTACTGTAGGCCGCAGCCATACTTTCAAAAAGGGCGGTAGCGTTTTGAACATCTAACGGAATGGATGGCTCGTCAATAGTCGCAATATAAGCCTCACAATTGTCAGCACCAATAGCGCCTGCTTTATGGGCACTGGCAAAAGCCTGGGTCACCGTTGCATTATCGACATACCGCCAGCTCAGGTCGTCTGCTGTACAACCATGGCTATGGTAGAAGTCAAGGCTGTCTGGAAACTGACTGACGACATCATTCCAATAGGCGTAAGCCGAGCCATTATAAACCTGGTCATTGGCTGCAAGTTGCAGGGGAGCCTTATCCTGAAAGGTCTCCATTATATCCTCCATTTTTGAGACGGTGCCCTGTTTGCGGGGCTTCACGGGGTTACGACAAACTGCAGGATCTGCGACGGTTTTATTAGGTTAGGCCGTATTTGAGGCTTTGAGCGCCAGCGCCGGTTGGGGGGCAGTGGTATTAGGCACTGGGGGGTAGCATTAGCCTGGTTAATAGTGGTTAATAGTGGACTGGTAAAAGGCTGTATCAAGGTCGCTGGTCTGCAGGAACTCGGCATTGGGTTGACCGGCCAGAGGTCCGTCACAGTGGGCGTTTGGATTGATGGTTTTCAGGGCATTGACAAGATCTCCCCAGCGCGCAAATTGCCCTTGTCCGTTGGTGACCAGTGCATGGGTACTGGTATTGCTGAGAGCCTGATTGAACCCTCCCAGAGGGATATTATTAATGTTAAGAGGATCAGCCGGGGATTCGGGAGGTGTGAACGCATTGGCCGCCGTGCATTCAAGCCCCGGTTGGGTAGAAGCAACCTGATCAAAGGCACTGTTAAGGTCACCCCAGGTCAGGAACTCGGCATTGGGTTGACCGGCCAGAGGGCCTTCGCAACGGGCTTTGTGAGTGAAGGTTTTGAACCGGTTCAAGAAATCCCCCCAACGTACAAATTGCCCCTGCCCGTTGGTGACCAGCGCCCTGGAATTGGATTGACTGAGAGCCTGGTTGAATCCTCCCAGTGGGATGTCATTGATATTGAGTGGATCAGCCGGGGTATTGGGTTGTACCAGGAAGCTATTACCTGTCGAGCAATCAATAGCCGGCTGGGTAGAGGCCGCCTGACTAAAGGCGCTGTTAAGATCCCCCCAGGTCAGGAACTCGGCATTGGGTTGACCGGCCAGAGGGTCGTCACAGCGGGCATTTGGATGGGTCGCTTTAATGGCATTGAGCAGGTCTCCCCAACGTACAAGTTGCCCCTGCCCGTTGGTGAGCAAGGCCTCAGGGTTGGTTTGACCAAGAGCCTGATTGAAACCTCCCAGAGGGATATCGGTAACGTTAAGAGGATCCGCGGGGGTATTCAGTAAAGGTGTGAAGCTATTAGCAGCCGAACACTCAAATGCTGGATGGGCAGAGGCTTCCTGGGTAAAGGCTTTATTAAGGTCACCCATGGTCAGGAACTCGGTATTGGGTTGACCGGCAGAATCCCCCTCACAACGGGCGTAAGGAGTGTTGCGTTTGAGGGCGTTTACCAAATCCCCCCAACGTACAAATTGCCCCTGGCCGTTGGTGACAATCGTCTGAGAGTTGGCTTGACCAAGAGCCTGATTGAACCCTCCCAGAGAGATGTTCGCCATGTTGAGAGGGTTATCAGGGGTGTTCAGTGAAGGCGTGAAGTTATCCGCCTCCGCACACGCCAGCCCTGGCTGGGTAGCGGCTACCTGGCTGAACGCGTTGTTGAGATCAGTCAAGGTCAGAAACTCAGCATTGGGTTGACCGGCGAGATCCCCGTCACAGCGGGCGTTTGGCGCATTGGGTTTGAGATGATTTAACAAATCGCCCCAGCGTACAAATTGGCCTTGCCCGTTGGTGACCAGCGCCTCAGGGTTGGTTTGACTGAGAGCCTGATTGAACCCCCCCAGTGAGATATCGGTGAGATTGAGTGGATTGGCCGGGGTATTGGGGGGCACCGTGAAGGCATCAGCCGACTTACAGGCAAGGCCCGGTTGCGCTGTGTGCGCTGCATTAAAAGCCGTTTCCAGGTCTGTTAGCAGCAGGAACTCAGCATTGGGTTGCCCGGCGAGCTCCCCGTCACAGCGGGCGTTTGGCGCATTGGTTTTGATATGATTTAACAAATCGCCCCAGCGTACAAATTGACCCTGACCGTTGATGATCAGCGTTTCAGGATTGGTTTGACTGAGAGCCTGATTGAACCCCCCCAGTGAGATATTGGTGAGATTGAGTGGGTTCGCCGGAGTATTAGGGGAAACCGTGAAGGCATCCGCCGACTTACAGGCAAGCCCCGGTTGCGCTGTGTGCGCCGCATTAAAGGCTGCTTCAAGGTCACCTGTCTGCAGGAACTCAGCATTGGGTTGCCCGGCGAGCTCCCCGTCACAGCGGGCGTTTGGCACATTGGTTTTGAGATAATTTAACAAATCCTCCCAGCGTACAAATTGACCCTGACCGTTGGTGACCAGCGCTTCAGGATTGGTTTGATTGAGAGCATGATTGAAGCCTCCCAGAGTGATGTTTGCGATGTTGAGAGGGTTGGCCGGAGTATTGGGGGACACAGTGAAAGCATCCGCCGCTGGGCACGCAAGGCCCGGTTGTGCTGTGTGCGTCGTATTAAAGGCTGTTTCAAGGTCCGTTGTCTGCAGGAACTCAGCGTTTGGCTGATTGGCAAGTCCCCCCGTACAGAGTGCGCTGGGGAAGAGATTTTTGATGGAGGTCTGCAAATCCCCCCAGCGGACAAACTGCCCCTGCCCGTTGGTGACCAGTGCATCAGGATCTGTGCCATTGAGAGCATGATTGAACCCCCCCAGTGAGATATCGGTAAGATTGAGTGGATTGGCCGGAGTATTGGGAGAGACCGTGAAAGCATCAGCCGCCGGGCATGCCAGCCCCGGTTGCGCTGCGTGCGCTGTATTAAAGGCTGTTTCAAGGTCCGTTGTCTGCAGGAATTCAGCGTTGGGTTCGCCGGCGAGCTCCCCGTCACAGCGGGCGTTTGGCACGTTGGGTTTGAGGTAATTGAAAAAATCCCCCCAGCGGACAAACTGCCCCTGCCCGTTTGTCACCACTGCATCAGGATGTGTGCCATTAATGAGAGCCTGATTCAAATTTCCCAGAGGAATATTGCTGAGGCTGAGAGGGTTCGCAGGGGTGTTTGGAGACGCCGTGAAAGCATTCGCCGCCGGGCATGCAAGCCCCGGTTTTTTTGCATGCACCGTATTAAAGGCTGTTTCAAGGTTCGCTGTTTGCAGGAACTCAGCGTTTGGTTGACTGGCAAGAGCTCCCGTACAGCGTGCATTGGGGAAGAGGCTTCTGACTGAGGTCTGTAAATCCCCCCAGCGGACAAATTGCCCCTGCCCGTTTGTTATCAGTGCATCAGGGTTCATGTTGCTGAGAGCCTGATTGATTCCGCCCACGGGAATGCTATTGATGTTAAGGGGGTTAACCGGAGTGTTCGGAGAAGGCGTGAAAGCATTAGACGCTTGGCACGCAAGCCCCGGTTGGGTGTCAGCTATATGGTTGAATGCGTTATTGAGATCAGTCCAGGTCAGGAATTCAGCATTGGGTTGACCTTGGAGTTGCCCGGTACAGCGGGCTTTGGGATAATAGGTGGTTTTGAACCTGTCCACATAATCCCCCCAACGTATGAATTTTCCATACCCTTTTGTCACCAGTGCATTAGGGTTGGTACCAGTAAGACCCCTGTTGGTCTGCCCATAGGGAATGATTGAGAAAAGGTGTGGATTGGCAGGGGTATTGGGTGAAACTGAGAAGCTGTTAGCCGTTGTGCAATCCAACCCGGGATTCTGGTTGGTTTCCTGGTTAAAGACGTCATTAAGATTCGTCGAAGTCAGAAACGCTGCATTGGGTTGCCCGTTGTTTTGTCCATCACAACGGGCATTGGGATAGACGGATTTGAGCCTGCTTACATACCCCCCCCAACGGGCATATTTTCCGTAATTGTTTGCGATCACCACTTTAGGGTTGTTACCACTTAGACCCGTATTCCATCGGCCTGCGGGAATGCTGGTAAGGAAAAACAGGTTAGCAGGTGTATTGGAGGCAGGTGCGATGGCTCTAGAATGTGGGCAATCATAGGCCACATTATCTGGAGCGATGCATCTGAAGTCTGAGCTGATATTGAAAGGTGCAGACCCCGAATCTTCATCTGCGTGCCGTTTACCGTGTGGAATACGTAATCCGTTGCCCCCCCCTGAACCTGCTGAACAAGTCACAACTTCGGCGTTGTTTTCACGCCAATAGCTCGTTTCTGACGGGTAAAACCCACCAAGAGATCTTTTGGGCCGTATTCGAACTTGCAAAACTGGATCACACTCTGTATCAGTAACCCTTACAGCAGCTGTGGAATAGCTATATTTAGCAGTGAACCAGTCAGTTGTATAGATTGGGGAGACTCGCGGTATATACGCGACTCCGTCATCACTGATAGCCAGATTTCTGCATGTGACTGTAGCTCTCTTCTCCAGAGCTCTCTTCTCTCGCACTGATGCTGGTAAATCATAACGAGCAGTGGCCAGACCATCCTTTGAATCATATTGCATTTTGAAAGACCCGGGCGCTTCCGGTGCCACGGCATACTTCACCTGAGAACTACCATCAGGTTTGGGTGTTGTCATCGCTGCCAGGCCACACTCCGGAGAGGTCTCACAAACCTTTCCCACACACTGGGAGGTATCTATCTGGCATAAAGGCGCAGAACTCCCGGAGCTGGAAACAGGCCGGGACAGAGACAGGGTTCCCGGGCAGGTACCGTCCGGGCAGTTGGGAATATTTACGACACCTTCGAAGTAACTGTGATCCTCATAAGGCTGTATGGGAGACATGGTCAGTGGGGGCGGTGGTGCGCTGACGGCCTTTGCGGTTTGTGCCAGGGCATGAACGCCGAGGACTCCTAACGCAACTTTTGTAAGAGTGGATGTACTGCCTGCGGTTCTGAGAACCTCTTTTAATTCCCGTTTGTCTTTCAGGTCCTGCCGGAGATCTTCTTTGGTTACTGTTTCGTCGGGGGCAGGAATGCCGATCTGGGGTGTGACAACCGCAGGGAGTTTTATGCTCCCGGCGCTGCTCATCAGTTTCTTAACCTGTAGTCGCTCAGATCGTTTTGCAAAAGCTTTGGTTGCACTCCCCAGAATGGGTAATGAGAGTAATGCGTCGTACGTACTCGTTCTGGCTTTATCTGTAGCTGTTTTGGTTGTAAGAATGTCTTCCGGGGCGCCCAGCTGTTCAAGAAGATCCTGGGCTTCGGGGTAACCATTGCCAGCCTGTTGTTGCAGATAGACTGTGGCCTGTTCCACTGTCAGTTGGCTGCTCAGGTCTTCCTTGTCGTTTATAAAATACTGAAGAAGATGCTTCAGAGTATGGCGGTTGTCATGCTGGCTATACAGGTCAGCATTACCATGCAGTGGTTTGCGCGTAAGCAGTTTGGGATTGTTAACGGGAACGGGCCGAACATATTCAGAAAGCTGAGATATAGGAAGGTGGGGGGCTTTCATTAACTCGGTATACAGCGCCGGCTGAGCGGCAGGGGAGGGGCTCCCTGAGCCAGCAGTAGCAGAATGTGGGATAAGGGTTGCTGCAATGATAGATATAAGACAGGTGTATATAGTTTGCCTGCCGTAAACACGTGCGTGTTTTTTTAGCGTAACCTCATGCATAAGCACCTTCCTTATCCATGTTCTCTTTGAAGGGAGGCAGAGTATAGATAAAGAATGAATGACCGCTATAAGAAATGATGTCGGCAGCGAAGAGTGATCTGAGGGTTCCTATAAAGCGCCGGGTTTCAGAAAAAAAACATGACAAACCTGATACGACACGTGTCTATCGATTCAGGGGTGGTTGAATAACGCTTATGAAAATACCACTCATGACAATACCAATGGACTGAACCGCCGGAGAGGGCCTGAACAAGTGCCCCCTGGGATTCTGTGGCTACAGGTCATGAGGGCTTTCAGTATCATGGATGTGATATACACTCTGGTTTTTTGAAAAATAATTCCTCATCCGGCGAACGCCATCCGCGACAGCGGGAACTTCCCGGGGCGTCCAGCCAGGGTGTTTATCGTTGGAACCTTTGTAATATTTGGCCAGGTTTCTCACGTAGCTGACAATACGGCCAGGATAGTTCCATCCGCTCACTTTGTAGTCTTTCTTCCTGGCCATCTACTGGCCAATGCGCCATCTACTGCAGATGCAACACCGTAACTTGCCGTACCAACGAGTGCCGCTCCTCCAATAACACCACCTGCGATGGAGGCGGCATCAGAGGTACCCGGGGCTGAAGTGGACTGTGAACGCAGATATTCTTCAAAGGCTAACGTCAGATCCGTTTTATTAATGCCTTTAAAGGCCACAGCCCCGGCTGCTGATCCAGACTCTGCTCCATTGGAGAGGCCGCACTGTTTTTCTTCAGGTAGTAAATTGGCAATATCACCCCAGACGTAAGGCCTGCCCTGGTAAGTGACGGGCTGGTCTTCTGCTATCAGTAACCCGACATTACTGTAGGCCGCAGCCATACTTTCAAAAAGGGCGGTAGCGTTTTGAACATCTAACGGAATGGATGGCTCGTCAATAGTCGCAATATAAGCCTCACAATTGTCAGCACCAATAGCGCCTGCTTTATGGGCACCGGCAAAAGCCTGGGTCACCGTTGCATTATCGACATACCGCCAGCTCAGGTCGTCTGCTGTACAACCATGGCTATGGTAGAAGTCAAGGCTGTCTGGAAACTGACTGACGACATCATTCCAATAGGCGTAAGCCGAGCCATTATAAACCTGGTCATTGGCTGCAAGTTGCAGGGGAGCCTTATCCTGAAAGGTCTCCATTATATCCTTCATTTTTGAGACGGTGCCCTGTTTGCGGGGCTTCACGGGGTTACGACAAGCTTCAGGAGGTTCCGGGAATTCTGCGACGGTTTCATTAAAGGCCGTATTCAGGTTATCTGCATTCAGTGATTCGCAATGGATTCCGCCAGACAATGCTCCTTCACAAAGGGTGCCGGGACCGGGGAATAGCTTTTTCAGCGTGGTGGTAAAATCTTCCCAGCGAACAATACGATCACTGCCGTCTGTTAATAACACGTCATTACTTATGGCGTTGAGAGTTATGTTGGTCGAGTTCAGGGAAATATCATGGATATTCAAAGGCGACTGGGGTGAGTCAGTAACAGGAACAGTGTTTGAGGCTTTGAGCGCCAGCGCCGGTTGGGGGACTGTGGTATTAGCCTGGGGGGCATCATTAGTCTGGTTAATAGTGGACTGGTAAAAGGCTGTATCAAGGTCGCTGGTCTGCAGGAACTCGGCATTGGGTTGACCAGCCAGAGGTCCGTCACAGTGGGCGTTTGGATTGATGGTTTTCAGGGCATTGACAAGATCTCCCCAGCGCGCAAATTGCCCTTGCCCGTTGGTGACCAGTGCATTGGTGCTGGTATTGCTGAGAGCCTGATTGAACCCTCCCAGAGGGATATTATTAATGTTAAGAGGATCAGCCGGGGATTCGGGAGGTGTGAACGCATTGGCCGCCGTGCATTCAAGCCCCGGTTGGGTAGAAGCAACCTGATCAAAGGCACTGTTAAGGTCACCCCAGGTCAGGAACTCGGCATTGGGTTGACCGGCCAGAGGGCCTTCGCAACGGGCTTTGTGAGTGAAGGTTTTGAACCGGTTCAAGAAATCCCCCCAACGTACAAATTGCCCCTGCCCGTTGGTGACCAGCGCCCTGGAATTGGATTGACTGAGAGCCTGGTTGAATCCTCCCAGTGGGATGTCATTGATATTGAGTGGATCAGCCGGGGTATTGGGTTGTACCAGGAAGCTATTACCTGTCGAGCAATCAATAGCCGGCTGGGTAGAGGCCGCCTGACTAAAGGCGCTGTTAAGATCCCCCCAGGTCAGGAACTCGGCATTGGGTTGACCGGCCAGAGGGTCGTCACAGCGGGCATTTGGATGGGTCGCTTTAATGGCATTGAGCAGGTCTCCCCAACGTACAAGTTGCCCCTGCCCGTTGGTGAGCAAGGCCTCAGGGTTGGTTTGACCAAGAGCCTGATTGAAACCTCCCAGAGGGATATCGGTAACGTTAAGAGGATCCGCGGGGGTATTCAGTAAAGGTGTGAAGCTATTAGCAGCCGAACACTCAAATGCTGGATGGGCAGAGGCTTCCTGGGTAAAGGCTTTATTAAGGTCACCCATGGTCAGGAACTCGGTATTGGGTTGACCGGCAGAATCCCCCTCACAACGGGCGTAAGGAGTGTTGCGTTTGAGGGCGTTTACCAAATCCCCCCAACGTACAAATTGCCCCTGGCCGTTGGTGACAATCGTCTGAGAGTTGGCTTGACCAAGAGCCTGATTGAACCCTCCCAGAGAGATGTTCGCCATGTTGAGAGGGTTATCAGGGGTGTTCAGTGAAGGCGTGAAGTTATCCGCCTCCGCACACGCCAGCCCTGGCTGGGTAGCGGCTACCTGGCTGAACGCGTTGTTGAGATCAGTCAAGGTCAGGAACTCAGCATTGGGTTGACCGGCGAGATCCCCGTCACAGCGGGCGCTTGGCACATTGGGTTTGAGATGATTTAACAAATCCCCCCAGCGTACAAATTGACCCTGACCGTTGGTGACCAGCGCCTCAGGGTTGGTTTGACTGAGAGCCTGATTGACCCCCCCCAGTGAGATATCGGTGAGATTGAGTGGATTGGCCGGGGTATTGGGGGACACCGTGAAAGCATCAGCCGACTTACAGGCAAGGCCCGGTTGCGCTGTGTGCGCTGCATTAAAAGCCGTTTCCAGGTCTGTTAGCTGCAGGAACTCAGCATTGGGTTGCCCGGCGAGCTCCCCGTCACAGCGGGCGTTTTGCACATTGGGTTTGAGATGATTTAAAAAATCGCCCCAGCGTACAAATTGTCCCTGTCCGTTGGTGACCAGCGCTTCAGGATTGGTTTGACTGAGAGCCTGATTGAAGCCTCCCAGAGTGATGTTCGCGATGTTGAGAGGGTTCGCCGGAGTATTAGGGGAAACCGTGAAGGCATCCGCCGACTTACAGGCAAGCCCCGGTTGCGCTGTGTGTGTTGTATTAAAGGCTGCTTCAAGGTCCGTTGTCTGCAGGAATTCAGCATTGGGTTGATTGGCAAGCCCTCCTGTACAGATTGCGTTGGGGAAGAGGTTTTTAATTGAAGTCTGTAAATCTCCCCAGCGCACGAACTGCCCCTGAGCGTTGGTGATTAGCGCATCAGGACTCGTTCCGTTAAGGGCCTGATTGGTCCCTCCCAGTGAGATGTCGGTGAGGTTGAGCGGATTGGCCGGAGTATTGGGGGACACCGTGAAAGCATCCGCCGCTGGGCACGCAAGGCCCGGTTGCGCTGTATTAAAGGCCGTTTCAAGGTTCGTTAACTGCAGGAACTCAGCATTGGGTTGATTGGCAAGCCCCCCCGTACAGCGTGCGCTGGGGAAGAGATTTTTGATGGAGGTCTGCAAGTCCCCCCAGCGGACAAACTGCCCCTGCCCGTTGGTGACCAGTGCATCAGGATCTGTGCCATTGAGAGCATGATTGAACCCCCCCAGTGAGATATCGGTAAGATTGAGTGGATTGGCCGGAGTATTGGGAGAGACCGTGAAAGCATCAGCCGCCGGGCATGCAAGGCCCGGTTGCGCTGTGTGCGCTGCATTAAAAGCCGTTTCAAGGTCTGTTAGCTGCAGGAATTCAGCATTGGGCTGCCCGGCGAGCTCTCCGTCACAGCGGGCGTTTGGCACATTGGGTTTGAGATGATTTAAAAAATCGCCCCAGCGTACAAATTGTCCCTGTCCGTTGGTGACCAGCGCTTCAGGATTGGTTTGACTGAGAGCCTGATTGAAGCCTCCCAGAGTGATGTTCGCGATGTTGAGAGGGGTGGCCGGAGTATTAGGGGAAACCGTGAAGGCATCAGCCGACTTACAGGCAAGCCCCGGTTGCGCTGTGTGCGCCGCATTAAAGGCTGCTTCAAGGTCACCTGTCTGCAGGAACTCAGCATTGGGTTGCCCGGCGAGCTCCCCGTCACAGCGGGCGTTTGGCCTATTGGTTTTGAGATAATTTAACAAATCCCCCCAGCGTACAAATTGACCCTGACCGTTGGTGACCAGCGCTTCAGGATTGGTTTGATTGAGAGCATGATTGAAGCCTCCCAGAGTGATGTTTGCGATGTTGAGAGGGTTGGCCGGAGTATTGGGGGACACAGTGAAAGCATTCGCCGCTGGGCACGCAAGGCCCGGTTGCGCTGTGTGCGCCGTATTAAAGGCTATTTCAAGGTCCGTTGTCTGCAGGAACTCAGCGTTTGGCTGATTGGCAAGCCCCCCCGTACAGCGTGCGCTGGGGAAGAGATTTTTGATGGAGGTCTGCAAATCCCCCCAGCGGACAAACTGCCCCTGCCCGTTGGTGACCAGTGCATCAGGATCTGTGCCATTGAGAGCATGATTGACCCCCCCCAGTGAGATATCGGTCAGATTGAGTGGATTGGCCGGAGTATTGGGAGAGACCGTGAAAGCATCAGCCGCCGGGCATGCCAGCCCCGGTTGCGCTGCGTGCGCTGTATTAAAGGCTGTTTCAAGATCCGTTGTCTGCAGGAATTCAGCGTTGGGTTCGCCGGCGAGATCCCCGTCACAGCGGGCGTTTGGCACATTGGGTTTGAGATAATTTAAAAAATCCCCCCAGCGGACAAACTGCCCCTGCCCGTTTGTGACAAGTGCATCAGGATGTGTGCCATTGAGAGCCTGGTTGAGATTTCCCAGAGGGATACCGTTGAGGTTTAGGGCGTTCGCAGGGGAGTTTGGAGACGCTGAGAAAGCATTCGCCGCCGGGCATGCAAGCCCCGGTTTTTTTGAATGCACCGTATTAAAGGCTGTTTCAAGGTTCGCTGTTTGCAGGAACTCAGCGTTTGGTTGACTGGCAAGAGCTCCCGTACAGCGTGCATTGGGGAAGAGGCTTTTGACTGAGGTCTGTAAATCCCCCCAGCGGACAAATTGCCCCTGCCCGTTTGTTATCAGTGCATCAGGGTTCATGTTGCTGAGAGCCTGATTGATTCCGCCCACGGGAATGCTATTGATGTTAAGGGGGTTAACCGGAGTGTTCGGAGAAGGCGTGAAAGCATTAGACGCTTGGCACGCAAGCCCCGGTTGGGTGTCAGTTATATGGTTGAATGCGTTATTGAGATCAGTCCAGGTCAGGAATTCAGCATTAGGTTGATCTTTGAGTTGCCCGGTACAGCGGGCTTTGGGATAATAGATGGTTTTGAACCTGTCCACATAATCCCCCCAACGTATGAATTTGCCATACCCTTTTGTCACCAGTGCATTAGGGTTGGCACCAGTAAGACCCCTGTTGGTTTGCCCAATGGGAATGCTAGTGATCATGTGTGGATTGGCAGGAGTATTGGGTTGAACGGAGAAGCTGTTAGCCATTGTGCAATCCAACCCGGGATTCTGGTTGGCTTCCTGGTTAAAGACGTCATTAAGATTCGTCGAAGTCAGAAACGCTGCATTGGGTTGCCCGTTGTTTTGTCCATCACAACGGGCCTTGGGATAGACGGATTTGAGCCTGCTTACATACCCCCCCCAACGGGCATATTTTCCGTAACGGTTTGCGATCACCACTTTAGGGTTGTTATCACGTAGCCCCGTATTCCATCGGCCTGCGGGAATGCTGTCAAAGAAAAACAGGTTAGCAGGTGTATTGGAGGAAGGTGCGACGGCATTAGAATGTGGGCAATCATAGGCCACATTATCTGGAGGGCTGCATCTGTAGTCTGAGCTAACATTGAAGGGGTTTTCACGATCATAAATGATACCGATGCCTCGTATACCCGTTGGAATGCGCAGGCCGCTCCCCCCGCCTATGCAAGATGCGCCCTCAGGGTGATTTTCACGCCAATACTCTATGTTTGTAACACGATCCGGTCCGTAAAATCGCCTAACCTGTACAAGCGGGTCACAGTCTGGATTAGTTACCCTTACATAAGCTCGAGAATAGGTAACAGACCCACCATCGTAAAATGGTGGGAATTCAGTAGAATAGAACGATTCATAATTACGTGCTGAATCACCTCTCGGTGGTATTTTTATGTAGGCGATTCCGTTCGGGGCGATAGTCATATCTCGACATGGCACTGCCGCTCTCTTCTCTCGCGCTGATGTTGCTCTATCGGGCGTATCGAAATGACTGTCTTCTGTTTGTTTTGGCGTGCTATTTGTGGTGATGAGTTCCTCTCCTGCAGAGGGAGATGCGGGCAAATCATAACGGGCAGTAGCCAAATCATTCTCTGAAGCATATTGCATTTGGAAAGACCCGGGCGTTTCCGGTGCCACGGCATACTTCACCTGAGAACTACCATCAGGTTTGGGTGTTGTCATCGCTCTCAGGCCACACTCCGGAGAGGTCTCACAAACCTTTCCCACACACTGGGAGGTATCTATCTGGCATAAAGGCGCAGAACTCACGGAGCCGGAAACAGGGCGGGACAGAGACAGGGTTCCCGGGCAGGTACCATCCGGGCAGTTGGGAATATTTACGACACCTTCAAAGTAACTATTGTCCTCATAAGGCTGTATGGGAGACATGGTCAGTGGGGGCGGTGGTGCGCTGACGGCCTTTGCGGTTTGTGCCAGGGCATGAACGCCGAGGACTCCTAACGCAACTTTTGTAAGAGTGGATGTACTGCCTGCGGTTCTGAGAACCTCTTTTAATTCCCGTTTGTCTTTCAGGTCCTGTCGGAGATCTTCTTTGGTTACTGTTTCGTCAGGGGCAGGAATGCCGATCTGGGGTGTGACTACCGCAGGGAGTTTTATGCTCCCGGCGCTGCTCATCAGTTTCTTAACCTGTAGTCGCTCAGATCGTCTTGCAAAAGCTTTAGTTGCACTCCCCAGAATGGGTAATGAGAGTAATGCATCGTACGTGCTCGTTCTGTCTTTGGCTGTAGCTGTTTTGGTTGTAAGAATGTCTTTCGGGGCGCCCAGCTGTTCAAGAAGATCCTGGGCTTCGGGGTAACCATTGCCAGCCTGTTGTTGCAGATAGACTGTGGCCTGTTCCACTGTCAGTTGGCTGCTCAGGTCTTCCTTGTCGTTTATAAAATACTGCAGAAGATTCTTTAGAGTATGGCGGTTGTCATGCTGGCTATACAGGTCAGCATTACCATGCAGTGGTTTGCGCGTAAGCAGTTTGGGGTTGTTAACAGGAACGGGCCGAACATATTCAGAAAGATGGGATATAGGAAGATGGGGGGCTTTCATTAACTCGGTATACAGCGCCGGCTGAGCGGCAGGGGAGGGAGGCCCTGAGCCAGCAGTAGCAGAATGTGGGATAAGGGTTGCTGCAATGATAGATATAAGACAGGTGTATATGTATATGGTTTGCCTGCCGTAAACACGTGCGTGTTTTTTTAGCGTAAGCTCATGCATAAGCACCTTCTTATCTATCTTCTAGTTAGATGATGACGGGAGGGAGAGTATAGATAAAAATTTATTATGTGTTATCTGGAATGACATCGGTTGTAATCGTGTGCTGAGGGTTCCTATAAAGCATCGAGTTTCAGAAAAAAACATTACAAATCAGATACGACACATGTCTATCGATTCAGGGATGGTTGCACAACGCTCATGATTGAGAGTGCGCTACAAAGCTTCCGGTTTTTTCTAAATGCTTCAGCTTCATTAATATGTCACGGATTCCGGCATTGTATTTCCCTTTATCCCCACTGGGGTTATGTTGCTGCAGGTCATGAAGGATTTCAGTATCATGGATGTGATATTCACTCTGTGGTTTTGAAAAGTAATTCCTCATCCGGCGAACGCCATCCGCGACAGCGGGAATTTCCCGGGGCGTCCAGCCAGGGTGTTTATCGTTTGAACCTTTGTAATATTTGGCCAGGTTGCTCACGTAGCTGACAATACGGCCAGGATAGTTCCATCCGCTCACTTTGTAGTCTTTCTTCCTGGCGGCCAATGCGCCATCTACTGCAGATGCAATACCGTAACTTGCCGTACCAACGAGTGCCGCTCCTCCAATAACACCACCTGCGATGGAGGCAGCATCAGAGGTACCCGGGGCTGAAGTGGACTGTGAACGCAGATATTCTTCAAAGGCTAACGTCAGATCCGTTTTATTAATGCCTTTAAAGGCCGCCGTCCCGGCTGCTGATCCAGACTCTGCTCCATTGGAGAGGCCGCACTGTTTTTCTTCAGGTAGTAAATTGGCAATATCACCCCAGACGTAAGGCCTGCCCTGGTAAGTGACGGGCTGGTCTTCTGCTATCAGTAACCCGACATTACTATAGGCCGCAGCCATACTTTCAAAAAGGGCTGTAGCGTTTTGAACATCTAATGGAATGGATGGCTCGTCAATAGTCGCAATATAAGCCTCACAATTGTCAGCACCAATAGCGCCTGCTTTGTCGGCATCTGCAAAAGCCTGGGTCACCGTTGCATTATCGACATACCGCCAGCTCCGGTCGTCTGCTGTACAACCATGGCTATGGTAGAAGTCAAGGCTGTCTGGAAACTGACTGACGACATCATTCCAATAGGCGTAAGCCGAGCCATTATAAACCTGGTCATTGGCTGCAAGTTGTAATGGAGCCTTATCCTGAAAGGTCTCCATTATATCCTTCATTTTTGAGACAGTGCCCAGCTGACGGGGCTTCACGGGGCTACGACAAGCTTGAGGAGGTTCCGGGAATTCTGAGACGGTTTCATTAAAGGCCGTATTCAGGGTATCTGCATTCAGTGATTCGCAATGGATTCCGCCAGACAGTGCCCCTTCACAGTGGGTGTCGGAACCGGCGGGGAACAGTTTTTGCAGGGTGGTGGAAAAATCTTCCCAGCGAACAATACGATCACTGCCGTCTGTTATTAACACATCATTACTTATGGCGTTGAGCGTTATGTTGGTCGAGTTCAGGGGAATATCACGGATATTCAAAGGCGACTGGGGTGAGTCAGTAACAGGAACAGTGTTTGAGGTTTTGAGCGCCAGCGCCGGTTGAGGGGGAGTCGTTTGAGGAGGAGTAACCTGGGTAGAAGTCGTCAGGAGAGTAGTCTGGTTAAAGGCTGTAGAAAGGTCGCTGGTTTGCAGGAACTCGGCATTGGGCTGACCGGCCAGAGGTCCGTCACAGCGGGCGTTTGGTTTGATGGTTTTAAGAGCATTTACAAGGTCTCCCCAGCGCGCATATTGTCCTTGTCCGTTGGTGACCAGTGTCTCCTCAGAATTGGTTTGACCAAGAGCCTGATTGAACCCTCCCAGAGGGATGTTATTAGTGTTCACAAACGTGGAGTCTGGAGGCGTGAACGCATTGGCCGCCGTGCATTCGAGGCCCGGTTGGGCAGAAGCGACCTGGTTAAAGGCACTGTTAAGGTCACCCCAGGTCAGGAACTCGGCATTGGGTTGACCGGTCAGAGGGCCTTCGCAACGGGCTTGTGGCGTGTAGGCTTTTAATCTGTTCAACAAATCTCCCCAGCGTACAAACTGCCCCTGTCCGTTGGTGACCAGCGCCCTGGAATTGGCGTGACTGAGAGCCTGGTTGAACCCTCCCAGTGGAATGTCATTGATATTCAATGGATCAGCAGGGGTATTGGGTTCTACCTGAAAGCTATTACCTGTCGAGCATTCAAGAGCCGGCTGGGTAGAGGCCGCCTGGCTAAAGGCGTTGTTAAGGTCGTTCGAGGTCAGGAACTCGGCGTTGGGTTGACCGGCCAGAGGCCCGTCACAGCGGGCATTTGGGTTGTTAGCTTTAAGGGAATCGAGCAGATCACCCCAGCGTACAAGTTGCCCCTGCCCGTTGGTGATCAGAGCCTCAGGGTTGGTTTGACCAAGAGCCTCATTGAATCCTCCCAGAGGGATAATGGTGGCGTCCAGAGGGTTAGCGGGGGTATTGAGTGGTGGTATGAAGCTATTACCAGCCGAGCACTCAAATGCCGGATAAGCAGAAGCTGCCTGAGCAAAGGCGTTATTAAGGTCACCCATGGTCAGGAACTCGGCATTGGGCTGACCCGCGTACTCCCCCTCACAGGGGGCGTGAGGAGTGTCGCTTTTAAGGGCGTTTACCAAATCCCCCCAACGTACAAACTGCCCCTGTCCATTGGTGACAATCGTTTGAGCATTGGTTTGACCAAGAGCCTGATTGAAACCTCCCAGAGAGATGTCCGTGATATTGAGAGGGTTATCGGGGGTGTTAAGTGGTGGCGTGAAGTTATCAGCCTTCGTACACGCCAGCCCTGGCTGGGTAGCGGCTACCTGGCTGAACGCGTTACTGAGGTCAGCCAGGGACAGGAACTCAGCATTGGGTTGACCGGCGAGATCCCCGTCACAGCTGGCGTTTGGCAGATTGGTTTTGAGACGATTTAACAAAGCTCCCCAACGTACAAATTGCCCTTGCCCGTTGGTGACCAGCGCCTCTGGATTGGTTTGACTGAGAGCATGGTTCATCCCCCCCAGTGAGATATCGGAGAGGTTGAGTGGATTGGCCGGGGTATTGGGGGAAACCGTGAAAGCATCAGCCGACTTACAGGCCAGCCCCGGTTGTGTTGTGTGCACTGCATTAAAGGCCGTTTCAAGGTCTGTCAGCTGCAGGAACTCAGCATTGGGTTGACCGGCGAGCTCCCCGTTACAGCGGGCGTTTGGCAGATTGGTTTTGAGATAATTTAACAAATCGCCCCAGCGTACAAATTGACCCTGACCGTTGGTGATCAGCGCCTCAGGATTGGTTTGACTGAGAGCATGATTCATCCCCCCCAGTGAGATATCGGAGAGGTTGAGTGGATTGGCCGGGGTATTGGGGGAAACCGTGAAAGCGTCAACTGCAGGGCATGCAAGTCCCGGTTGGGTATCAGCTACCGTATTAAAGGCGTCATTAAGATCACCCCAGGTCAGGAATTCAGCATTGGGTTGACCTGCGAGTTCTCCGTCACAGCGGGCTTTGGGGTAATAGGCGTTTTTAAACCTGTTTAGATAATCCCCCCAACGTATGAATCTGCCATACCCTTTTGTCACAAGTGCATTAGGGTTGGCACCATTAAGAGCCTTGTTGGTCTCCCCAATGGGAATGAGATTGATCCGGAGTGGATTGGCAGGGGTATTGGGTTGAACTGAGAAGCTGTTAGCCGCTGCGCAATTCAACGCGGGATTTTCACTGGCTTCAACATTATAGACATCAACAAGGTTGTCCAGATTCAGAAACGCTGCATTGGGTTGCCCATGGTTTTGTCCTTCACAGCGGGCATTGGGATAGACGGATTTGAGCCTGTTTACATACGACCCCCAACGTACATGCTGTCCATCAGCATTTGAGGCTACTGCATTAGGGTTGATACCACGTAGAGCCGTATTCCACCGCCCTCTGGGAATGCCGGAAATATAAAGCGGGCCACCAGGTGTATTGGGGGGAGGTGCGAAGGCTTTATCATTTGGGCAATCATAGGCAACATTATCTGGAGCGATGCATCTGTGGTCTGAGCTGATATTGAAGGGGCCAATATAACTAAAATGTAAACCGCTTGGATCCGATTGTTGACTCGGAATTGCTGTGCCGTTACCCCCTCCGTTACAAGATACAGTACGGGGATAGTTTTCACGCCAGTATTCTGTTCTGGTTATCTTTTGACGTCCATAATATCGCTGAACTTCATAAACCGGATGACAGTCTTTATTATTAACTCTTACAGGATGTTGAGAATACGTTGCACTCCCAACTTCCCGCCATCTCGTGTTTTGAATTGGGTTCCAATCATATCCTCTCCCTACGTATGCGACTCCGTTAGCGGAGATGGCCATATCAATGCAGTTCTCTGAAGCTCTCTTCTCTCGTGTTGATATTGCACTATCAGGCATATCAAAATGACTGTCTTCTGTTTGCTGTGGCGTGTTGTTTTCCGTGATGAATTCCTCCCCTGCAGGGAGAGTGGCGGGTACATCATACCGTGCTGTGGCCAGACCATCTTCTGAAGCATATTCCACCTGGAAAGCCCCGGGCGTTTTTGGTGATACGGTATACGTCACCTCGGTGCTACCGTCAGGTTGAGGCCTTGTTGTCGCGGCCAGACCACACTCCGGAGAGGTCTTACATAGATTGCCCACACACCGGGAGGTATCTATCTGGCATAAAGGTGCAGAATGCCCGATGTCGGAAGCAGGCCGGGACAGGGACAGGAAACCCGGGCAGGTGCCGCCCGGGCAGTTGCGAATATTCACGACACCTGTGTAACTGTTGTCCGGTTGAGGCTGTATGGGGGGGCATGGTCAGTGAGGGCGGTGGTGCGCTGATGGCCTTTGCTGTTTGTGCAAGGGCATGAATGCCGAGGGCTCCTAACGCAACTTTTGTGAGAGTGGACGTACCGCCTGCGGTTCTAAGAACCTCTTTTAATTCCCGCCTGTCTTTCAGATCCTGCCGGATATCTTCTTTGGTCACTGTTTCGTCAGGAGCAGGAATACCGATCTGGGGCGTCACTACAGCAGGGAGTGTTATGCTCCCGGCGTTGCTCACCAGTTTCTTGACCTGTAGTCGCTCAGACCGCCTTGCAAAAGCTGTCGTCGCACTCCCCAGAATGGGTAATGAGAGTAATGTGTCGTACGCATTTGTTCTGAGTGACGTTGTCTGGACTGTAGCTGTTTTGGATATGATCAGATCTTCCTGAGCGCCCAGCTGTTCAAGAAGACCCTGAGCTTCGGGATAACCATTGCCAGCCTGTTGTTGCAGATAGGCGGTGGCCTGTTCCACTGTCAGTTGGCTGCTCAGGTCTTCCGGGTCGCTTATAAAATACTGAAGAAGATGCTTCAGAGTGTGGCGGTTGTCATGCTGGCTATACAGGTCAGCATTACCATGCAGTGGTTTACGCGTGAGCAGTTTGGGGCTGTTAACGGGAACGGGCCGAACATATTCAGAAAGTTGAGTGAGAGGAAGGTGGGGGGCTTTCATTAACTCTGTATACAGCGTCGGTTGAGTGCCAGGGGAGGGATTCCCTGAGCCAGCAGTAGCAGAATGTGGGATAAAAATTGCTGCAATGATAGCTATGAGACAGATGTATGGTGCTTGCCTGCCGTAAACATGTGCGTGTTTTTTTAGCATGAACCCATGCATAAGCACCTTCTTAACCATTGTTTGTTCCCTTTGCAGGGGGGAAGAGTATAGATTAGGATTTAAAGTGCGCTATAGAATGAAGCCGGTTGTGATACTGTGCTAAGAGTTTCTATATTCTGTCTATAAATCACCGATTTTCAGAAACAAAAACATTGCAAATCGGATGGGCGACACATGTCTATCGATTCGGGGATGGCGGAACAACATTCATGATTGAGAGATTTGGGATGCGATACTGTTTATGGTCAGATTGCTAATGTTGCAAATGTGATTAATACGGCACCTGTGTTGTACAGATCCTGTGCTAATTATCAACGTGGCGCTCATGACAATATCAATGGGCTGAACCGCCGGAGATGGCCTGAACTAACTCCCATGAAGCCCTGAAGAGCCCTAAAAATACACTGTTTTTCAGGGCTCTATTAACGGATAAACCTTTGTTCTATAAGGCTCCCGGTTTTTTCTAAATGCTTCAGCCTCTTTAATATGTCACGGATTCCGTCATTGTATTTCCCTTCATCACCACTCGGATTATGTTGCTAAAGGGCATGAAGGTTTTCAGTATCATGGATGTGATATTCATTCTGTGGTGATGAAGGGAAATACAATGACGGAATCCGTGACATATTAAAGAGGCTGAAGCATTTAGAAAAAACCGGGAGCCTTATAGAACAAAGGTTTATCCGTTAATAGAGCCCTGAAAAACAGTGTATTTTTAGGGCTCTTCAGGGCTTCATGGGAGTTAGTTCAGGCCATCTCCGGCGGTTCAGCCCATTGATATTGTCATGAGCGCCACGTTGATAATTAGCACAGGATCTGTACAACACAGGTGCCGTATTAATCACATTTGCAACATTAGCAATCTGACCATAAACAGTATCGCATCCCAAATCTCTCAATCATGAATGTTGTTCCGCCATCCCCGAATCGATAGACATGTGTCGCCCATCCGATTTGCAATGTTTTTGTTTCTGAAAATCGGTGATTTATAGACAGAATATAGAAACTCTTAGCACAGTATCACAACCGGCTTCATTCTATAGCGCACTTTAAATCCTAATCTATACTCTTCCCCCCTGCAAAGGGAACAAACAATGGTTAAGAAGGTGCTTATGCATGGGTTCATGCTAAAAAAACACGCACATGTTTACGGCAGGCAAGCACCATACATCTGTCTCATAGCTATCATTGCAGCAATTTTTATCCCACATTCTGCTACTGCTGGCTCAGGGAATCCCTCCCCTGGCACTCAACCGACGCTGTATACAGAGTTAATGAAAGCCCCCCCACCTTCCTCTCACTCAACTTTCTGAATATGTTCGGCCCGTTCCCGTTAACAGCCCCAAACTGCTCACGCGTAAACCACTGCATGGTAATGCTGACCTGTATAGCCAGCATGACAACCGCCACACTCTGAAGCATCTTCTTCAGTATTTTATAAGCGACCCGGAAGACCTGAGCAGCCAACTGACAGTGGAACAGGCCACCGCCTATCTGCAACAACAGGCTGGCAATGGTTATCCCGAAGCTCAGGGTCTTCTTGAACAGCTGGGCGCTCAGGAAGATCTGATCATATCCAAAACAGCTACAGTCCAGACAACGTCACTCAGAACAAATGCGTACGACACATTACTCTCATTACCCATTCTGGGGAGTGCGACGACAGCTTTTGCAAGGCGGTCTGAGCGACTACAGGTCAAGAAACTGGTGAGCAACGCCGGGAGCATAACACTCCCTGCTGTAGTGACGCCCCAGATCGGTATTCCTGCTCCTGACGAAACAGTGACCAAAGAAGATATCCGGCAGGATCTGAAAGACAGGCGGGAATTAAAAGAGGTTCTTAGAACCGCAGGCGGTACGTCCACTCTCACAAAAGTTGCGTTAGGAGCCCTCGGCATTCATGCCCTTGCACAAACAGCAAAGGCCATCAGCGCACCACCGCCCTCACTGACCATGCCCCCCATACAGCCTCAACCGGACAACAGTTACACAGGTGTCGTGAATATTCGCAACTGCCCGGGCGGCACCTGCCCGGGTTTCCTGTCCCTGTCCCGGCCTGCTTCCGACATCGGGCATTCTGCACCTTTATGCCAGATAGATACCTCCCGGTGTGTGGGCAATCTATGTAAGACCTCTCCGGAGTGTGGTCTGGCCGCGACAACAAGGCCTCAACCTGACGGTAGCACCGAGGTGACGTATACCGTATCACCAAAAACGCCCGGGGCTTTCCAGGTGGAATATGCTTCAGAAGATGGTCTGGCCACAGCACGGTATGATGTACCCGCCACTCTCCCTGCAGGGGAGGAATTCATCACGGAAAACAACACGCCACAGCAAACAGAAGACAGTCATTTTGATATGCCTGATAGTGCAATATCAACACGAGAGAAGAGAGCTTCAGAGAACTGCATTGATATGGCCATCTCCGCTAACGGAGTCGCATACGTAGGGAGAGGATATGATTGGAACCCAATTCAAAACACGAGATGGCGGGAAGTTGGGAGTGCAACGTATTCTCAACATCCTGTAAGAGTTAATAATAAAGACTGTCATCCGGTTTATGAAGTTCAGCGATATTATGGACGTCAAAAGATAACCAGAACAGAATACTGGCGTGAAAACTATCCCCGTACTGTATCTTGTAACGGAGGGGGTAACGGCACAGCAATTCCGAGTCAACAATCGGATCCAAGCGGTTTACATTTTAGTTATATTGGCCCCTTCAATATCAGCTCAGACCACAGATGCATCGCTCCAGATAATGTTGCCTATGATTGCCCAAATGATAAAGCCTTCGCACCTCCCCCCAATACACCTGGTGGCCCGCTTTATATTTCCGGCATTCCCAGAGGGCGGTGGAATACGGCTCTACGTGGTATCAACCCTAATGCAGTAGCCTCAAATGCTGATGGACAGCATGTACGTTGGGGGTCGTATGTAAACAGGCTCAAATCCGTCTATCCCAATGCCCGCTGTGAAGGACAAAACCATGGGCAACCCAATGCAGCGTTTCTGAATCTGGACAACCTTGTTGATGTCTATAATGTTGAAGCCAGTGAAAATCCCGCGTTGAATTGCGCAGCGGCTAACAGCTTCTCAGTTCAACCCAATACCCCTGCCAATCCACTCCGGATCAATCTCATTCCCATTGGGGAGACCAACAAGGCTCTTAATGGTGCCAACCCTAATGCACTTGTGACAAAAGGGTATGGCAGAGGTATTGGGTTGAACTGAGAAGCTGTTAGCCGCTGCGCAATTCAACGCGGGATTTTCACTGGCTTCAACATTATAGACATCAACAAGGTTGTCCAGATTCAGAAACGCTGCATTGGGTTGCCCATGGTTTTGTCCTTCACAGCGGGCATTGGGATAGACGGATTTGAGCCTGTTTACATACGACCCCCAACGTACATGCTGTCCATCAGCATTTGAGGCTACTGCATTAGGGTTGATACCACGTAGAGCCGTATTCCACCGCCCTCTGGGAATGCCGGAAATATAAAGCGGGCCACCAGGTGTATTGGGGGGAGGTGCGAAGGCTTTATCATTTGGGCAATCATAGGCAACATTATCTGGAGCGATGCATCTGTGGTCTGAGCTGATATTGAAGGGGCCAATATAACTAAAATGTAAACCGCTTGGATCCGATTGTTGACTCGGAATTGCTGTGCCGTTACCCCCTCCGTTACAAGATACAGTACGGGGATAGTTTTCACGCCAGTATTCTGTTCTGGTTATCTTTTGACGTCCATAATATCGCTGAACTTCATAAACCGGATGACAGTCTTTATTATTAACTCTTACAGGATGTTGAGAATACGTTGCACTCCCAACTTCCCGCCATCTCGTGTTTTGAATTGGGTTCCAATCATATCCTCTCCCTACGTATGCGACTCCGTTAGCGGAGATGGCCATATCAATGCAGTTCTCTGAAGCTCTCTTCTCTCGTGTTGATATTGCACTATCAGGCATATCAAAATGACTGTCTTCTGTTTGCTGTGGCGTGTTGTTTTCCGTGATGAATTCCTCCCCTGCAGGGAGAGTGGCGGGTACATCATACCGTGCTGTGGCCAGACCATCTTCTGAAGCATATTCCACCTGGAAAGCCCCGGGCGTTTTTGGTGATACGGTATACGTCACCTCGGTGCTACCGTCAGGTTGAGGCCTTGTTGTCGCGGCCAGACCACACTCCGGAGAGGTCTTACATAGATTGCCCACACACCGGGAGGTATCTATCTGGCATAAAGGTGCAGAATGCCCGATGTCGGAAGCAGGCCGGGACAGGGACAGGAAACCCGGGCAGGTGCCGCCCGGG
>CBDCRZ010000151.1:0-10266 GCA_965221135.1 Sansalvadorimonas sp. | reverse complement strand
GCATCCATACAGGGAACAACACAAAATCCCATCCTTCTCTTGAGTGACCATTCCCTGATAGCGCACGGACTGTATGGGGTGGCAATAGGGTTATCAATATCTACATCTACAAATTTGTTTCTATTGATAACCCATCTGGTGGGAAATGATTCAGCGATGAATGTTCTTCATCACCTTCTCCACCCCTCGGCTGGCAATGTAGCCACCCATCCCCAGCTGGACGATACCGAGCAACTTCAACGCCAGTGTTTCACTTAAGTCCGGGGAAGCCCAGCCCATCCATCGACACATAATCAGCACCGTAAACACCAGCATAACAATGGGTCGCCATATGGGGCGCTGGGCCAAAGAGCTGAAAATCTCACGTTTGTTCTGGCATTCACTGGCGGTGGACGATGCCGAAAATGGTCAACCTAAGGGTCAACCAAAAAAATCAACCCGGTTGACTATTGCCAAGGGCTGGAAGGAGCTTTGGTTGACCCGCTAACTGATTGTTACCAACGATTTTTCGCAGTGCTGCGTACCGGCTGTTTATTGAATCCTGCAGGGATCCCTAACGACCGAGCATCTGCCGTGAGAATATTCACTGCCATCATCACGTTTGAGTCTATCCTCTTCACCTTCTTTTTGGGGGCGGGTATATGTTTAAGGCACGCATTGGTATCTTGACTACCTCTATTGCCATCAGCCTGATTTCTCCCAATACCTTTTCCGGCAAAAACAAACTTATCTCTATACCTTCTATTAAACCTGATCAACCCGTTGACTCGGTGCAAATTCATATCGACTCGACAGGCGGTGTCACTATTCCGAGCACCAAAGGTACGCAAATCCACCTCCATGGAACAACGTCCTGTTCAGTGGCGAGGGCTGGCGATCAACACAGTGTGCATTGCCAGGGAAAGGAACAAAACACACAACTCACACTTGCACACGCACCGCAGGTATTACCTCTTGACATTGAAGCGAATACCTTGACCCGTATTGAAGATGCATCGGGAATTTGCCACGTATTTTCTGACGAATCCGGGGAAGACTCCCACCCTGACATTGACTGCTCGTCTCACCCTGGTGCTGATCTGTTTCCTCCTGAATATCCGCATTTAAATAGCTGGATAAGACAGCACGACCATAAACTACAGGTAATGCCTCCCCCCACTGAGGGTTTCGGAGACAGCTCTGTGGGAGAAGATACCGCCCTCTGTGACAGCATTGAGGTTCAATCGGATACGGAGCTTCTCCCGACAGGCACTCCTGATACGTACACACTCAAAGTCCGTCCTGGAAAAAAACGCACTCACACAGGGGCGCGCCCTTTTGTCTGCCCCGTCGAAGGCTGCAAACAGGGCTTTACCCGACCCGCTCACCTCACCACCCACAAGCGCATCCACACAGGGGCGCGCCCTTTTGTCTGCCCCGTCGAAGGCTGCAAACAGGGCTTTACCCAATCCAGTAACCTCACCAGGCACAAGCGCACTCACACAAGGGCGCGCCCTTTTGTCTGCCCCGTCGAAGGCTGCAAACAGGGCTTTACCCAATCCGGTGACCTCACCATCCACAAGCGCACTCACACAGGGGAGCGCCCTTTTGTCTGCCCCGTCGAAGGCTGCAAACAGGGCTTTGCCCGATCCAGTGCCCTCACCAGGCACAAGCGCATCCACACAGGGGAGCGCCCTTTTGTCTGCCCCGTCGAAGGCTGCAAACAGGGCTTTACCGGATCCGGTGCCCTCACCATCCACAAGCGCACTCACACAGGAGAGCGCCCTTTTGTCTGCCCCGTCGAAGGCTGCAAACAGGGCTTTACCCAATCCTGTGCCCTCACCAGGCATCTGCGCACTCACACAGGGGAGCGCCCTTTTGTCTGCCCCGTCAAAGGCTGTAATAAGGGCTTTATCCAATGCAGTGACCTCACCGCCCACAAGCGCATCCACACAGGGGAGCGCCCTTTTGTTTGCCCCGTCGAAGGCTGCAAACAGGGCTTTACCCGATCCGGTCACCTCACCACCCACAAGCGCACTCACACAGGGGAGCGCCCTTTTGTCTGCCCCGTCGAAGGCTGCAAACAGGGCTTTACCCAATCCAGTGCCCTCACCAGGCATCTGCGCATCCATACAGGGAACAACACAAAATCCCATCCTTCTCTTGAGTGACCATTCTCTGATAGCGCACGGACTGTATGGGGTGACAATAGGGTTATCAATATCTACATCTACAAATTTGTTTATATTGATAACCCATCTGGTGGGAAATGATTCAGCGATGAATGTTCTTCATCACCTTCTCCACCCATCCCCAGCTGGACGATACCGAGCAACTTCAACGCCAGTGTTTCACTTAAGTCCGGGGAAGCCCAGCCCATCCATCGACACATAATCAGCGCCGTAAACACCAGCATAACAATGGGTCGCCATATGGGGCGCTGGGCCAAAGAGCTGAAAGTCTCACGTTTGTTCTGGCATTCACTGGCGGTGGACGATGCCGAAAATGGTCAACCTAAGGGTCAACCAAAAAAGTCAACCCGGTTGACTATTGCCAAGGGCTGGAAGGCGCTTTGGTTGACCCGCTAACTGATTGTTACTAACGATTTTTCGCAGTGCTGCGTACCGGCTGTTTATTGAACACTGCAGGGGGCTCTAAAGACCGAGCATTTGCCGTGAGAATATTCACTGCCATCATCACGTTTGAGTCTATCCTCTTCACCTTCTTTTTGGGGGCGGGTATATGTTCTTTAAGGCACGCATTGGTATCTTGACTACCTCTATTGCCATCAGCCTGATGTCTCCCAATACCTTTTCCGGCAAAAACAAACTTATCCCCATACCTTCTATTAAACCTGATCAACCCGTTGACTCGGTACAAATTCATATCGACTCGACAGGCGGTGTCACTATTCCGAGCACCAAAGGTACGCAAATCCACCCCCATGGAACAACGTCCTGTTCAGTGACGAGGGCTGGCGATCAACACAGTGTGCATTGCCAGGGTAAGGAACAAAACACACAACTCACACTTGCACACGCACCGCAGGTATTACCTCTTGACATTGAAGCGAATACCTTGACACGTATTGAAGATGAATCGGGAGTTTGCCATGTGTTTTCTGACGAATTCGGGGAAAACTCCCACCCTGACATTGACTGCTCGTCTCACCCTGATGCTGATCTGTTTCCTCCTGAATATCCGCATTTAAATAGCTGGATAAGACAGCACAACCATAAACTACAGGTAATGCCTTCCCCCTCTGAGGATTTCGGAGACAGCTCTGTGGGAGAAGATACCGCCCACTGTGACAGCATTGAGGTTCAATCTGACACGGAGCTTCTCCCGACAGGCACTCCTGATACGTACACACTCAGAGTTCGTCCTGGAAAAAAACGCACTCACACAGAGGAGCGCCCTTTTGTCTGCCTCGTCGAAGGCTGCAAACAGGGCTTTACCCAATTCAGTCACCTCACCACCCACAAGCGCATCCACACAGGGGAGCGCCCTTTTGTCTGCCCCGTCGAAGGCTGCAAACAGGGCTTTACCCAATCCGGTGCCCTCACCGCCCACAAGCGCATTCACACAGGGGAGCGCCCTTTTGTCTGCCCCGTCGAAGGCTGCAGACAGGGCTTTGCCCGATCCAGTGCCCTCACCAGGCATCAAGCGCATTCACACAGGGGAGCGCCCTTTTGTCTGCCCCGTCGAAGGCTGCAAACAGGCTTTACCCAATCCGGTGCCCTCACCGCATTCACACAGGGGAGCGCCCTTTTGTCTGCCCCGTCGAAGGCTGCAGACAGGGCTTTGCCCGATCCAGTGCCCTCACCAGGCACAAGCGCATCCACACAGGGGAGCGCCCTTTTGTCTGCCCCGTCGAAGGCTGCAAACAGGGCTTTACCCGATCCTGTCACCTCACCATCCACAAGCGTACTCACACAGGGGAGCGCCCTTTTGTCTGCCCCGTCGAAGGCTGCAAACAGGGCTTTGCCCGATCCGGTGACCTCACCAGGCACAAGCGAATCCACACAGGGGAGCGCCCTTTTGTCTGCCCCGTCGAAGGCTGCAAACAGAGCTTTACCCAATCCGGTGACCTCACCATCCACAAGCGTACTCACACAGGGGAGCGCCCTTTTGTCTGCCCCGTCGAAGGCTGCAAACAGGACTTTACCCAATCCAGTGCCCTCACCAGGCATCTGCGCATGCACACAGGGGAGCGCCCTTTTGTCTGCCCCGTCGAAGGCTGCAAACAGGGCTTTACCCAATCCAGTCACCTCACCACCCACAAGCGCACTCACACAGGGGAGCGCCCTTTTGTTTGCCCCGTCGAAGGCTGCAAACAGGGCTTTACCCGATCCGGTCACCTCACCACCCACACGCGTACTCACACAGGGGAGCGCCCTTTTGTCTGCCCCGTAGAAGGCTGCAAACAGGACTTTACCCAATCCAGTGCCCTCACCAGGCATCTGCGCATCCATACAGGGAACAACACAAAATCCCATCCTTCTCTTGAGTGACCATTCTCTGATAGCGCACGGACTGTATGGGGTGACAATAGGGTTATCAATATCTACATCTACAAATTTGTTTATATTGATAACCCATCTGGTGGGAAATGATTCAGCGATGAATGTTCTTCATCACCTTCTCCACCCATCCCCAGCTGGACGATACCGAGCAACTTCAACGCCAGTGTTTCAATTAAGTCCGGGGAAACCCAGCCCATCCATCGACACATAATCAGCGCCGTAAACACCAGCATAACAATGGGTCGCCATATGGGGCGCTGGGCCAAAGAGCTGAAAGTCTCACGTTTGTTCTGGCATTCACTGGCGGTGGACGATGCCGAAAATGGTCAACCTAAGGGTCAACCAAAAAAGTCAACCCGGTTGACTATTGCCAAGGGCTGGAAGGAGCTTTGGTTGACCCGCTAACTGATTGTTACTAACGATTTTTCGCAGTGCTGCGTACCGGCTGTTTATTAAACCCTGGAGGAGTCTCTAAAGACCGAGCATCTGCCGTGAGAATATTCACTGCCATCATCACGTTTCAGTCTATCCTCTTCACCTTCTTTTTGGAGGCGGGTATATGTTCTTTAAGGCACGCATTGGTATCTTGACTACCTCTATTGCCATCAGCCTGATTTCTCCCAATACCTTTTCCGGTAAAAACAAACTTATCCCCATACCTTCTATTAAACCTGACCAACCCGTTGACTCGGTGCAAATTCATATCGACTCGACAGGCGGTGTCACTATTCCGAGCACCAAAGGTACGCAAATCCACCCCCGTGGAACAACGTCCTGTTCAGTGGCGAGGGCTGGCGATCAACACAGTGTGCATTGCCAGGGAAAGGAACAAAACACACAACTCACACTTGCACACGCACCGCAGGTATTACCTCTTGACATTGAAGCGAATACCTTGACACGTATTGAAGATGAATCGGGAGTTTGCGATGTGTTTTCTGACGAATTCGGGGAAGACTCCCACCCTGACATTGACTGCTCGTCTGACCCTGGTGCTGATCTGTTTCCTCCTGAATATCCGCATTTAAATAGCTGGATAAGACAGCACAACCATAAACTACAGGTAATGCCTTCCCCCTCTGAGGATTTCGGAGACAGCTCTGTGGGAGAAGATACCGCCCACTGTGACAGCATTGAGGTTCAATCTGACACGGAGCTTCTCCCGACAGGCACTCCTGATACGTACACACTCAGAGTTCGTCCTGGAAAAAAACGCACTCACACAGAGGAGCGCCCTTTTGTCTGCCTCGTCGAAGGCTGCAAACAGGGCTTTACCCAATCCAGTCACCTCACCACCCACAAGCGCATCCACACAGGGGAGCGCCCTTTTATCTGCCCCGTCGAAGGCTGCAAACAGGTCTTTACCCAATCCAGTCACCTCACCGCCCACAAGCGCACTCACACAGGGGAGCGCCCTTTTGTGTGCCCCGTCGAAGGCTGCAAACAGGGCTTTACCCAATCCGGTCACCTCACCAGGCATCTGCGCACTCACACAGGGGAGCGCCCTTTTGTCTGTCCCGTCGAAGGCTGCAAACAGAGCTTTACCCAATCCGGTGACCTCACCATCCACAAGCGCATCCACACAGGGGAGCGCCCTTTTGTCTGCCCCGTCAAAGGCTGCAAACAGGGCTTTACCCAATCCGGTGCCCTCACCACCCACAAACGCATCCACACAGGGGAGCGCCCTTTTGTCTGCCCCGTCGAAGGCTGCAAACAGAGCTTTACCCAATCCAGTAACCTCTCCACCCATAAGCGCATTCACACAGGGGAGCGCCCTTTTGTCTGCCCCGTCGAAGGCTGCAAACAGGGCTTTACCCAATCCGGTAACCTCACCAGGCATCTGCGCATTCACACAGGGGAGCGCCCTTTTGTCTGCCCCGTCGAAGGCTGCAAACTGGACTTTACCCAATCCAGTTCCCTCACCACCCACAAGCGCATCCACACAGGGAACAACACAAAATCCAATCCTTCTCTTGAGTGACCATTCCCTGATAGCGCACGGACTGTATGGGGTGACAATAGGGTTATCAATATCTACATCTACAAATTTGTTTCTATTGATAACCCATCTGGTGGGGAATGATTCAGCGATGAATGTTCTTCATCACCTTCTCCACCCTCGGCTGGCAATGTAGCCACCCATCCCCAGCTGGACGATACCAAGCAACTTCAACGCCAGTGTTTCACTTAAGTCCAGGGAAGCCCAGCCCATCCATCGACACATAAATCGACACATAATCAGCGCCGTAAACACCAGCATAACAATGGGTCGCCATATGGGTCGCTGGGCCAAAGAGCTGAAAATCTCACGTTTGTTCTGGCATTCACTGGCGGTGGACGATACCGAAAATGGTCAACCTGAGAGTCAACCAAAAAAGTCAACCCGGTTGACTATTCATTCAGGTTGGAAGGAGCTTTGGTTGACCCGCTAACTGATTGTTACTAACGATTTTTCGCAGTGCTGCGTACCGGCTGTTTATTGAACCCTGCCGGGGGCTCTAAAGACCGAGCATCTGCCGTGAGAATATTCACTGTCATCATCACGTTTGAGTCTATCCTCTTCACCTTCTTTTTGGGGGCGGGTATATGTTCTTTAAGGCACGCATTGGTATCTTGACTACCTCTATTGCCATCAGCCTGATTTCTCCCAATACCTTTTCCGGCAAAAACAAACTTATCTCTATACCTTCTATTAAACCTGATCAACCCGTTGACTCGGTGCAAATTCATATCGACTCGACAGGTGGTGTCACTATTCCGAGCACCAAAGGTACGCAAATCCTCCCCCATGGAACAACGTCCTGTTCAGTGGTGAGGGCTGGCGATCAACACAGTGTGCATTGCCAGGGAAAGGAACAAAATACACAACTCACACTTGCACACGCACCGCTGGTATTACCTCTTGACATTGAAGCGAATACCTTGACACGTATTGAAGATGAATCGGGAGTTTGCCACGTGCTTTCTGACGAATCCGGGGAAGACTCCCACCCTGACATTGACTGCTCGTCTCACCCTGGTGCAGATCTGTTTCCTCCTGAATATCCGCATTTAAATAGCTGGATAAGACAGCACGACCATAAACTACAGGTAATGCCTTCCCCCTCTGAGGATTTCGGAGACAGCTGTGCGGGAGAAAATACCGCCCCCAGTGACAGCATTGAGGTTCAATCTGACACGGAGCTTCTCCCGACAGGCACTCCTGATACGTACACATTCAGAGTCCGTCCTGGAAAAAAACGCACTCACACAGGGGAGCGCCCTTTTGTCTGCCCCGTCGAAGGCTGTAAAAAAGGCTTTACCCACTCCAGTCACCTCACCAGGCACAAGCGCATTCACACAGGGGAGCGCCCTTTTGTCTGCCCCGTCGAAGGCTGCAAACAGGGCTTTACCCAATCCGGTGCCCTCACCGCCCACAAGCGCATTCACACAGGGGAGCGCCCTTTTGTCTGCCCCGTCGAAGGCTGCAGACAGGGCTTTGCCCGATCCAGTGCCCTCACCAGGCACAAGCGCATCCACACAGGGGAGCGCCCTTTTGTCTGCCCCGTCGAAGGCTGCAAACAGGGCTTTACCCAATCCAGTGACCTCACCAGGCACAAGCGCACTCACACAGGGGAGCGCCCTTTTGTCTGCCCCGTCGAAGGCTGCAAACAGGGCTTTGCCCGATCCGGTGACCTCACCAGGCACAAGCGAATCCACACAGGGGAGCGCCCTTTTGTCTGCCCCGTCGAAGGCTGCAAACAGAGCTTTACCCAATCCGGTGACCTCACCATCCACAAGCGTACTCACACAGGAGAGCGCCCTTTTGTCTGCCCCGTCGAAGGCTGCAAACAGGACTTTACCCAATCCAGTGCCCTCACCAGGCACAAACGCATCCACACAGGGGAGCGCCCTTTTGTCTGCCCCGTCGAAGGCTGCAAACAGGGCTTTACCCAATCCAGTCACCTCACCACCCACAAGCGCACTCACACAGGGGAGCGCCCTTTTGTCTGCCCCGTCGAAGGCTGCAAACAGGGCTTTGCCCGATCCGGTCACCTCACCACCCACAAGCGTACTCACACAGGGGAGCGCCCTTTTGTCTGCCCCGTAGAAGGCTGCAAACAGGACTTTACCCAATCCAGTGCCCTCACCAGGCATCTGCGCATCCATACAGGGAACAACACAAAATCCCATCCTTCTCTTGAGTGACCATTCTCTGATAGCGCACGGACTGTATGGGGTGACAATAGGGTTATCAATATCTACATCTACAAATTTGTTTCTATTGATAACCCATCTGGTGGGAAATGATTCAGCGATGAATGTTCTTCATCACCTTCTCCACCCATCCCCAGCTGGACGATACCGAGCAACTTCAACGCCAGTGTTTCACTTAAGTCCGGGGAAGCCCAGCCCATCCATCGACACATAATCAGCGCCGTAAACACCAGCATAACAATGGGTCGCCATATGGGGCGCTGGGCCAAAGAGCTGAAAGTCTCACGTTTGTTCTGGCATTCACTGGCGGTGGACGATGCCGAAAATGGTCAACCTGAGAGTCAACCAAAAAAGTCAACCCGGTTGACTATTGCCAAGAGCTGGAAGGAGCTTTGGTTGACCCGCTAACTGATTGTTACTAACGATTTTTCGCAGTGCTGCGTACCGGCTGTTTATTAAACCCTGCAGGAGTCTCTAAAGACCGAGCATCTGCCGTGAGAATATTCACTGCCATCATCACGTTTCAGTCTATCCTCTTCACCTTCTTTTTGGGGGCGGGTATATGTTCTTTAAGGCACGCATTGGTATCTTGACTACCTCTATTGCCATCAGCCTGATTTCTCCCAATACCTTTTCCGGCAAAAATAAACTTATCCCTATACCTTCTATTAAACCTGATCAACCCGTTGACTCGGTGCAAATTCATATCGACTCGACAGGCGGTGTCACTATTCCGAGCACCAAAGGTACGCAAATCCACCCCCATGGAACAACGTCCTGTTCAGTGGCGAGGGCTGGCGATCAACACAGTGTGCATTGCCATGGAAAGGAACAAAACACACAACTCACACTTGCACACGCACCGCAGGTATTACCTCTTGACATTGAAGCGAATACCTTGACACGTATTGAAGATGAATCGGGAGTTTGCCACGTGTTTTCTGACGAATCCGGGGAAGACTCCCACCCTGACATTGACTGCTCGTCTCACCCTGGTGCTGATCTGTATCCTCCTGAATATCCGTATTTAAATCGCTGGATAAGACAGCACAACCATAAACTACAGGTAATGCCTTCCCCCTCTGAGGATTTCGGAAACAGCTCTGTGGGAGAAGATACCGCCCCCTGTGACAGCATTGAGGTTCAATCTGACACGGAGCTTCTCCCGACAGGCACTCCTGATACGTACACACTCAGAGTCCGGCCTGGAAAAAAACGCACTCACACAGGGGAGCGCCCTTTTGTCTGCCCCGTCGAAGGCTGCAAACAGGGCTTTACCCAATCCGGCCACCTCACCACCCACAAGCGCATCCACACAGGGGAGCGCCCTTTTGTCTGCCCCGTCGAAGGCTGCAAACAGGGCTTTATCCAATCCGGTGACCTCACCGTCCACAAGCGCACTCACACAGGGGAGCGCCCTTTTGTCTGCCCCGTCGAAGGCTGCAAACAGGGCTTTACCCAATCCGGTCACCTCACCAGGCACAAGCGCACTCACACAGGGGAGCGCCCTTTTGTCTGCCCCGTCGAAGGCTGCAAACAGGGCTTTACCCGATCCTGTGCCCTC
>CBDCRZ010000150.1:0-45070 GCA_965221135.1 Sansalvadorimonas sp. | reverse complement strand
TCAAATATATGAATAAATCCAGTGGTAAGAAATAACCTTGCTGACAGTTAACTGACAAGCTGTTTGCATGGTATGATCACAAAAACCGGGCTCCCAGAGCCCGGTTTTTGTGCGTATGGGTTGCACGCCAGGCAGAGGAATGCCTGAGCATAAAAGAGGACGTAAGTATGGAGTTTTGGCGAGCACTGGCCGTTGCGTTCTGTCTTATGCTTGTGCTGGAAGGTATTATTCCCTTCCTGTACCCACAGCGGTGGCGGCAACTGGTTTCCCAGCTGGCCCGGGTGGATGATCGCAGCCTGAGAATGACCGGACTGGTCAGCATGATCATAGGTACAGTGTTGCTGTACATTGTTCATTGAAGAACGGTTCATTGAAGGACGGTTCATTAGAAGTGTGCATTGAATCGAGCTTAAGCGTTACTTGTAAAAACGAATAAAAAGGTACCTCTTGCTGGCCGCTTTTGGATGGCAGGGCAGGAGGGCTGAGACACAAGTCATGAGGTGGTAAGTATGACCATTGCAGATCGCTGGCAGTTACCTGATGGTATTGAAGAGGTGCTCCCCCCTGAAGCCTGGAAGGTAGAACAGATGCGCCGTGATGTGCTGGATCTGTACGCCTCCTGGGGGTACGAGCTGGTAATTCCTCCCCATATTGAGTTCCTGGAGTCACTGGCTCCCGGAGCAGGCACAGACCTTGATCTGATGACCTTCAAGGTGACAGATCAATTGTCCGGCCGGACACTGGGCCTGAGAGCCGACACCACCCCTGCGGTTGCCCGTATTGATGCGCACACTTTGCGTAAAGAAGGCCCGGTGCGTCTTTGTTACACTGGCAGTGTTTTCCATACTCGCCCGGCAACGCTGACGGCCTCCCGCAGCCCTATTCAAATGGGTGCGGAGCTTTATGGTCATGGTGGTATTGAGAGCGATATCGAAGTGATCTCCCTGATGCTGGAAACCCTGGCTCAGGCAGGCATTTGTCAGCCATCCCTCGACCTTGGTCATGTGGATATATTCCGTCAGCTGGTACAGGCCGCAGGCCTTAACAGTGTCGTTGAAAATAATTTGTTTGAAGCGCTGCAGCGCAAAGATATGGGTGAGTTGCAGTCTCTGGTCTCCGCGAATGTTTCCGACAAGGCACTGGCTGAACAGTTGATGGCTCTGCCAGAGCTGTGTGGTGATGTATCTGTACTGGACAACGCCCGAAGGCTTTTCGCTTCGGCGCCTGCTAAAGTGCTTGAGGCTGTAGAAACCCTCTCGGCACTGGCCGAACGGGTTCAAGGTCTGTACCCTGCAGCGTCTTTGTACTTTGACCTGGGTGAACTGCGTGGTTACACCTATCATACCGGCGTCGTGTTTGCGGCCTATGTGCCCGGTGAAGGTCAGGCGGTTGCCAAAGGCGGTCGTTATGATGGTATCGGTGAAGCCTTCGGACGTGCGCGTCCGGCCACAGGTTTTAGTGCCGACCTGAAAGTTTTACTGCGTCTTGGTAGTGCACAGATGGCAACGTCTGGCGACACATCAGGAAGCATCCTTGCGCCACCGGAAGCCGACCCTCAGGTTGTGCGTAAACTCCGGAGTCAGGGAGAGCGGGTTATCAACCGCCTGTTTGATCATGACGATGCTGCCAGTCAGCTGGGCTGTGATCGAGAGTTGAAAGATGTTGATGGTGTCTGGACTGTTGTTTCTGCGGAATAACTTCTGAACGACACAGTACCAGCATTATGGCTGGTTAAGGCTGCTGCCTGAAATTACGGTTTCAGGTGGTCGTTTTTTTTTTACCGAGATGAAATGATGGGCAAGAACGTAGTCATTCTGGGCACCCAATGGGGTGATGAAGGCAAGGGCAAGATCGTTGATCTGCTGACAGATCAGGCGTCTTCTGTTGTACGCTTCCAGGGCGGCCACAATGCCGGACACACTCTGGTTATTGATGGTGAAAAGACTGTACTGCACCTGATTCCTTCCGGCATCCTGCGCGAGAACGTCACCTGCTACATCGGTAACGGTGTGGTACTGGCTCCAGACGCTCTGCTGAAGGAAATGGCTGAGCTGGAAGAGCGTGGTGTGCCTGTTCGTGAGCGTTTGCGCCTGAGCCCGGCCTGCCCACTGATTCTGCCTTACCATATTGCTTTGGATCAGGCGCGTGAAATTGCCCGTGGCAAAGCCAAGATCGGCACCACCGGTCGCGGTATTGGCCCAGCGTACGAAGACAAGGTTGCCCGTCGCGGTCTTCGTCTGAGCGACCTGATGCATCCTGAACGTTTTGCCGTCAAACTTAAAGAAGTTGTGGAGTACCATAACTTTGCACTGGAGAACTACTACAAGGTAGAACCAGTCAGCTACGAAAAAGTTCTGGAGCAGGCACTGGAGTGGGGTCGTCAGATTCTGCCTATGGTTGATCGTGTGACCGACAACCTGCATGAACGTCGCAAGAACGGTGAGAACATCCTGTTTGAAGGCGCCCAGGGCTCCCTGCTGGATATCGACCACGGTACCTACCCATTCGTAACTTCTTCCAACACTACTGCTGGTGGCGTTGCGACAGGTTCCGGTTTTGGTCCTCTGTACCTCGACTACGTTCTGGGTATCACCAAGGCTTACACCACCCGTGTCGGTTCCGGTCCTTTCCCCACTGAACTGTTTGATGACGTTGGTGAGCACCTCGGCACCAAGGGTAACGAGTTTGGCGCAACCACTGGCCGTGAACGTCGTTGTGGCTGGCTGGACGCAGTTGCATTGCGTCAGTCTGTACAGATCAACAGCGTATCCGGCATATGCCTGACCAAGCTGGACGTTCTGGATGGTCTGGAAACCGTGAAGGTCTGCACCAGCTACACCAATGCTGCCGGTGAAGAGATTGTGACCCCTAACGATGCAGAAGAGTGGGAAGAAATCACTCCCGTTTACGAAGAGCTGCCAGGCTGGACTGAAGTCACCTTCGGCGCCAAGACTCTGGAAGAACTGCCTGCCAACGCCCGCGCTTACATCAAGCGTGTGGAAGAGATCATCGGCGCACCTGTCGACATCATATCTACCGGCCCGGACCGCGTAGAAACCATCATTCTGCGTCATTCTTTCGAAGTTTAAGACCCGCGCATAAAGCTTTACCCCTTTCCAGTTTGTCCCTGTTCTACAGGGCGACTGGGGAGGGATAGTCTAATCTGGCAGGAACGCATTTTGATCGTGGAAAATTACCGATGTTGCGGCTGGAAACCGTCTTGTTATCATGACACTGAACAATAGGCCATGGCTCCTTTACGGACAGCGTTACGCTGTTTACGGCAGAGAGCCAGGCTGCCATAAAACAAAAGTTTTACAGTGATGGCATGAAGTGCGATTAAAGGCAGTGCCCCCGATTGTTCGCCCAGTTGGCAATGTTCCCTTCCCCTGTCGATAATACCTGCGTCCGTTAAGGTTTTTTCCTGGCTATCCAACGGCAGGCTTGCCTCCATGGCTTCTGGCAACAAAGGGTAGACTGTTCTGTTGATGGTACCCGTGCGCAAGTCCTTGATATAGGGTATATTTTTCGCCAGCCAGTAGCCGATTTCACGGGAACACTGCTCCAGCAGGTTCTCTTCTCTGATCAGTTGCCAGCAATCGTCCTGGGTTAAAGGGGTTGCGTGGCAGAAAAGATTGACAATCTGTTCCCCAATGTCTTTCTCAATTTGTGCAATAGACGCGGGGTCTGTGTGGTCAAAGGTTGCCCCCCAGCGCCTTCCGTAATGAAGAGCGAAAGAGAGGGTGGTTTTAGCCAGCTCCTCAAGATAAATTTTATTTCTGTCATCCTGACGCGTCAGATCCAGCGTAGCTTGATCAAAATAGTCACTGCCTCTCTCTTCAGGAAGGGCAATATCTCCTTTGTCCCGCATCGCCATGCCACCTCCTCCGATGTTGGGGAAGTTTGTTGCTGTGTGTTTCCACTCTTCCATAGCCCCCGGTGTATGACGTAAACCATGGTAGGGGGCCAGCGTGATATGTCCCCTGTTTGCGTCAATGTCATGAAAAGCTGTCAAAGCAGGAGGCGGTAGTAGACCCTGGCTCCAAATATAACCATATTGACGTCCGTAGAGCAGAAGGTGTTTGCGAAAACCTGTTCTTTCTTTGCAGTCGTAAATGTAATCCTGGTAAAACACTCCAGTGGGCGTAGTGAATTCCAGCCCCAGCGCTGTGTCGTCAGGGACTTTGGTTTTAAAAAAGCGTTTCGCTTGGGAATCTGGCTGCCTGCTGACAAGGGCCTGGGGGTTATGGACGGTGACGACCCGGACAACCTGCTCGACGTCATCCTCCAGTTTGAGTTCTTTTTCAAGGCGTTTGGTCAGTAAGAGTCTTTCACATGTTTTTTTGAACGCCTGCGGGCTCTCCTGTAGGGATTGCACCTTGAAATAGGAATTGGTGCCTGGGCGGGTACTGATAAGCGTCCTGCCAAAGCAGCCTGAATAATCTTGAGCCAGTTCCTGGCCGTGGACGCTTTGATCGCCACACGTTAGTTGCTTTCCCTGAGTCTGCTTAAAGGCGGTTTTTATTGCGTTTACAGGCTCAGGCCATATTCTGTCAAGGCCGTGGACAAGCAATAGCCATGGGTAGTAACAATGACTGCAGAGGTTGCGAGGGTAGTACTGTTGTTGAAACAGCCAGTTCAGCATTTCTGAATCTTTTGACCATTCTTCAAACAGTGGCAAGAGAAGTGAAGGCGAAGCAAACCGTATAAAAGGTTCCATCAGGTACTGGCGGGCTTCATGATGGAATACAAAATAGAGAGTCAGATTGATATTGTAATAATCGCCACCAAAATCAACTTTCTCTGTTCTTTCTTCTCTCATGGCGTGGTTACAGAGTTCGGGCTGCATGCGTTTGTGATTGTCAGATAACTGATCGATAAGGCTGGTATCTGCCAGACCTTCTTCTATGGCATCAAGCTTGCTCAGCCATTTCATAAAGTGGAGGTAGTTGCTTTCTATTGTTAGATCTCCCGCTTGTTGTATGTGGGAAATGACCTTGAAATAGAACTCGGGTGTATGTGCGTAGTGTTTTCCGGGTTCTGTAAGGCCAAAGTCCTCTTTTGTCAGACCATCAAAAGAGACGCCGTTGAAATACATATAAATCAGCAGGCTGAACCACAGCGGTTCTTTGGGTATGCTGGACAGTACTTTGGGTGTAAGAGGGACTCCGGCCTGCTGACAAAGGCTGTTAAGTTGCAGGAAGAAATCTCTTGTTTTATCTGTGCTATATGTGCGCGGAGAGAAAACAATGGTGCAGTGGCATCCTTGCTGGAATGAGGAGTCAAGCAAGGCATTCACCTTCTTTTTCAGATTTATTCCTGAGTGAAGATCAGGCTGTGGCTCTGAAGCAGGCGCCGTAAATTTTGGTGTATGAAGGGGAATGGCGTTGAGCATTGATCCGCTTCCTGATGATTAGGTTGATGTATCTTGCCCTTAATTTGCCATATCTGTTTTTCTGATTTCACTAACTGACGTGTCAGAAAGCCTGCTGAAAAACCCCATGGATGCTCAGGCTCTCGCTTGAAACGCTAGCCCTGAAACACTAGCCCTGAAAACATAAGCCCTATCGAAAGAACAACCAGCAACATCCCTGTCACACCATGAAAAACCTTGTTCACCAAGGGTCGTGCAAGCCAGTTCCGTGCTTTATTAATCATCAGTGCAATTGCAGTCGACCAAAGCATCGCGATGCAAAAGTGCAGCGCAGCCAGAGCGATAGATTGCATCAGTGCTGAATGTTCCGGATTAATAAACTGCGGCAGAAACGCCATATAAAAAACAACAGTCTTCGGGTTCAGTATATTGGAGAGGAACCCTTCGCGTGCTGACTGAATGAGCTTAAAAGAATTGGGTTGAGTATCAGGATGAGCCGTTCCTGTCACCAGTACTTGCCCGTGCCGAATATGTTCAAGACTCTTCCATCCCAGCCATATTAAATAAGCCGAACCTGCCAGTTTCAAAAGATTAAACGCCAGTGGTGAACTCAGCAGAATAACTGATATACCTGCCGCAGATACAAGTGCATGAAGGAATAACCCGGAGCAGATGCCAAGACTGGTGATAAAACCATCGGCAAAGCCACCCCGGGAGGTATTACGTATCACTATCAATGTGTCAGCCCCGGGCATAACAGTCAGCACTGTCAGTGCGACAAGTGCTGGCCAGATATCTCCAGGGGCTAAACCGAGCATGCTTTAACCGATCCCCGGAGGGTAATACACCGTCTTCATAAGGGCATGACGAACGCAGATGCCATGGATGTCATCCGCCGAGACGGCAGGTTGAAGCGGTGAAGGCATAAGCACACAAGACATACGATAAAGATTACCAGTGTCGTAATAAATCTGTGGAATCGGGTTGCAACCGAACATCCCGAAGTGATCTGCCAGCATAGTGTAATCTGCGATGCTGACCCAGAACTCAGCGGCCAAAGCCCTGCGTATAGTGACCTCTGCCTTCACGGCCATAACGGTTGCAAAGGTCTTGAGGCGATTCCAGCGTGTATGGACCTTTTCTTTGTTAAAGTTCTTCAGAACTTTGACTGCATAATCCTCTCTCCTCTTGCATGCGAGCCGACAGGCATCCCTGTGCCGGATAAGCAGGAAGACGGGATTAATCATTAGCAATAAGCAGGCAAGGCGGCTTTTGGGCATCGTCCAAGAGGCTTGGTCGCCCGCTTTACCTGAGGAAACACCTTTGCCCGGAGCCCCCTTTTTAGAGTTTCTCGGTGCACGGCGTCTGGCTGGATACTTATGAGCCCCTGTGGCTCCTGTTGAACTTGCTTTTGACATAATGGCCTCCGATCGCGTCCATGAATCTGATAAACCCATACATTAGAGGCCAATAACGCGCACAAGTTTCCTAACAGGGTTGTTAGGCCTTCTAACGGCCTTTTCGTCGCCTCAGCCCCCAGGGAAGCGTATACTGGACGACATATTGATTTTTTAGGGAACAACATGTCCACATCCTGGCGGTCCGACGACCCCGATGCCGGCCTCGAAGCCGGTAAATACGAAAACCCAGTCCCCAGCCGTACTCTGATTTCACAGCTACTTGAGAACCGTGGTGCCCCGGCGCGCTACGAGGTGCTCGTGGAAGAGTTTGCTCTTGCTGACGAGGATGAACGGGAGGGTTTACGGCGTCGACTGATTGCCATGGTGCGTGATGGACAGCTGCTGCAGACCCGCAAGGGCGAATTCGGCCTGATCGACAAAATGGATCTGGTGGTCGGCAAGGTGCAGGGCCATCGTGATGGTTTTGGCTTTGTGATTCCCGCAGAAGGCGGTGATGACCTGTTCCTGACTGCCAAACAGATGAAAGAGCTGTTTGACGGTGACCGTGTTGTTGTCCGTCAGACTGATGTCGATAACCGTGGCCGTCGTTACTGTGCCGTTGTCGATATTCTCGAACGCAGTGTGTCTCAGGTCGTGGGTGCTTACCACGAAGAAGACGGGCTGGGATTTGTGACACCGGAAGGTCGTCGTATGACGAACGATGTGGTCATCGAACCGGGTGCGCTGTCGCCTACAGTTGGCCAGATTGTATCGGTAGATATCAAGGAATACCCAACCCGCCGCCATATGGCGATCGGTGTGATTCGTGAAATCCTTGGTGATCGTCTGGATGCAGGCATGGAAGTAGATATTGCCCTGCGCAGCCACGACATTCCCCACGAATGGCCCAAGGACGTTACCAAAGCCGTGAAGGGCTACAGCCCGGAAGTTGCGGAAGAAGACAAATCTCACCGTGTTGATATGCGGGCAGTGCCGTTTGTAACCATTGATGGTGAAGACGCACGCGACTTTGATGATGCTGTTTATGCCGAAAAGAAACGCGCTGGCGGCTGGCGCCTGTATGTTGCGATTGCCGATGTTTCCCATTACGTGAAACCCGGCACGCCTCTGGATCTGGAAGCCCATAACCGGGGTAACTCTGTTTACTTCCCCGGTAATGTTATTCCTATGCTGCCGGAAGTACTTTCCAACGGTTTGTGTTCCCTGAATCCCCATGTGGATCGTTTGGCCATGGTCTGTGAGATGACCATCAGCGCCAATGGTAAGCTCAGCGGTTACAAGTTCTTTGAAGGCCTGATTCAATCCCACGCCCGTCTGACCTACACCAGGGTCGGTGTCATGCTGCACACCCCAGACAGTGAAGAAGGCGTGGCCCTGCGTGAAGAGTATAAGCACGTCACCGGCCCTGTAGATGAACTCTACAAGCTCTACCACGCACTGCGTGCCACCCGTGAAGATCGTGGTGCCATTGATTTTGAAACCACCGAAACCCGCATAGTGTTCGGTGATAATCGCAAGATCGACAAGATCGTGCCGACAGTCCGCAACGACGCCCACAAGCTGATTGAAGAGTGCATGCTCTGCGCAAACGTGGCGACTGCCCGTTTTCTTGAGAGGCACAAGCTGCCTGCGCTTTACCGTGTGCATGAAGGCCCGACCGATAAAAAACTGGAAAGTCTGCACGCCTTTCTGGGTGAGCAGGGGCTGCATCTGCCCGGCAGAAGCAAGCCAACGCCAAAAGATTACCAGCATCTGCTGAGTTCTATTGCCGACCGACCTGATGCCCATGTGATTCAGGTTATGCTGCTGCGCTCTCTGAGTCAGGCGGTGTACACCCCGGAGAATAACGGCCACTTTGGTCTGGCTTACTCAGCCTATGCCCACTTTACCTCGCCGATTCGCCGTTACCCGGACCTGCTGGTACACCGGGCAATTCGTCATGTGATTCGTTCTGAGAAAGATTCCAAACATGTGACCCGTGTTGATGGCGCCGAGCCACTCAGCCAAAAAGCTATCTTCCCTTATGATGAGCAAGCCATGCTCGCTCAGGGTGAACATTGTTCCATGACCGAGCGTCGTGCGGATGAAGCGACCCGTGATGTGAATGACTGGCTGAAGTGTGAGTACATGCGCAACCATCTTGGGGAAACCTATGATGGTGTCATTACTACCGTGACCGGCTTTGGCCTGTTCGTTGAGCTGACCGATATTTTTGTCACCGGCCTTGTGCATATTAGCACCCTGCCGGGAGACTACTATCATTTCGAATCTTCCAAACAGCGCTTGATGGGCGAGAAGACTGCCACCCGCTTCCAGCTGGGTGACAGCATGACCGTGCAGGTCGCGAGGGTTGATCTCGAAGAGAAGACCATAGATTTTGAACTGGCGGGTGTGGGCAGTGCACCACAAGCCAGGCGCAGTGACCGACGCCGCTCTGCAGGAAGCAAGGGTTCACGCTCTGGTAAAGGCGGCAAAGGTTGGGTCGGTGAGCGGGAGAATGCCCGTGAACGCCGTGCGACTGGTCGTAAGCCGCGCCCTAATAATCCCGGCTCTGGCCCCAAAGGTGCAAGCTCCAAAGATTCGGGTCCGAAAGGCTCTGACTCTAAAAGCTCGCGTCATGGTAAGTCTGATAAGAAACCAGGCGATTTGTGGGGCGGTGGTTCATGGGAGAGTCGCCCACCCAAGTCTGACTCTGATGAGGACAAGTCGAAGGGCAAAGGCGGCAAGACCAAAAACCGCAAAGAGAAAGCCAAGCGGTCTTCCCGCAAAAAGAAGCCTGCAGCCCAGACCGCTGCGTCTGGTGCACCAGCATCTCCAGCGGCTAAGCCGAAGCGTACGCCTCGTAAGCGCCCGGCACGCAAGTCCCGCTCTTAATAGAAAGCCACGCTCTTGATTTGTAGCCGCTTTTAGCTCGTCTGATTAAGCATTTTTAAACGTTCAGTGTATTGTGAAAGCCCGAAGCATAAGCTTCGGGTGGAGAGAGTTAATGATTGATAACGATATTTCCTTTGGTGTTCACGCCGTACAGGCACTGCTGGAAAATCATCCGGATCAGATTGCAGAAATCTGGTTCCAGAAAGGGCTGCATGGAGCACGCCTGCAGGCGCTGATCGATTCCGCGACAGAAAGCGGTATTCGCATCAAGTTTGTGGACCGTGATCGCATGAGCCGTAAAACCGACGGTGTGCATCAGGGCGTTATCGCCATGATTCAGGCGGCAAAGGTACGTCGTGAAAATGACCTCTTCGCTCTGCTGGACGGCTTGGAGAAACCACCGTTCCTGTTGATTCTCGACAGCATCACCGACCCTCATAATCTGGGTGCCTGCATGCGTTCCGCCGATGCTGCTGGTGTACAGGCGGTGATTGTAGCGAAGGACAAGTCCGCACCACTGAATTCCACAGCCCGCAAGGTAGCCTGTGGTGCCGCTGAAAGTGTTCCTTTGATCACAGTCACCAACCTTGCCCGTACAATGCGCGAGCTGCAGGAGCGCGGTATCTGGCTGATTGGTGCGGCCGGTGAAGCCAGCAGCAACATCTACACAACAGACCTTAACGGCCCAATGGCGATTGTGATGGGGGCAGAAGGCAAAGGCCTGCGTCGCCTGACCCGCGAGCACTGCGATGCTCTGGTGCATATTCCTATGGTGGGAACAGTGAGCAGCCTGAACGTGTCTGTTGCGACAGGCATTTGTTTGTTTGAAGCTTTGCGGCAGCGTAGTCAGCATTGAGCCGGTACGGTCTCTGGGCTGTTCCTGTTTGAAAAATAAGCAGGCGGGTTTTCACAAAGTCAGCTCTACCGCAGAGCTGGTTTTTTTTGTGCGTTGAATTTGTCTTACACCACTAAGAGCCGTTTGCTGTTACCAAATATAAGGCAACGATAGATTATTGTTTGGTAAGCGTTCATTTCAGCTCACATTGACTATGCAGATCGGATATTCCTGGGCAATGGTTTCTCTGCACCCCCAACTCTCTGGGCAGCGGGCAACTGTAAAAATCTGAAAGCTGCTGTCTGGCTACTTATTCACGGTAAATCTCATCCTATTGCCCGTTCGTTGAGGCTGTGCAGTAAAGGCAATGGCGGGATATATGGCAAGACGGCACAGGCCAAAAAGGGAAGGGAATACACAATCAGCAAACCGCCTCATATACCGACCATGATCCTCCAAAAGCATAACCGGATAGGAATCATTGCCTGAAATGGTGGCGTTCAGGTGGTTGGTAGAAAGGTTACCAGGCTGGCAAGTCATTCACTCTCAGTGCCTTCATACTGGCTACTCATTTCTTGTTCGTCCATTGCATTTATCACCCGATCAACAAACGTTCCAAGGCCTGCGACCGAGTCAGTCTCAGCATAGGAAATACGTAGCACCTCAAACCCCAGGCCTTTGAGTATGTGATCTATCAAAGGGTCTCGCGCTCTTCTTTTTCCAGATTCTTTTGCAAGAAGAGGCTCATCGTTTTCCATTGTGTCATCCTGAATATAATGATGGGGGCCATCGACCTCTATACACAAGGTTTTACCCACCAGAATATCAACTGGGAACCCTTCAATATTCACTTCCATAGCAATATTTTGGTTTGGCAAAGCATTTTTAACAGCCTGGAAGACTCTGTTTTGTAATGCTGAGACCTTCACCTTTTTTTCAGGAGCAGAAAGAGCAGGAGACACATCAATTTCCAAGTTAGAAATGCCTGCCCAGTAAATATATGCAAATCTGTCTTGCCAGTGATGTGAAAGAAGGTCCCTGATATTTTCCCTATCCATTAGCGGCTTAACAAAGATATCGAAACGGGGTGTATCAGGATCATCCTTGACGAGCGGATTTTGTTTTGCACATAAATCCAGAACGGCCAGGTTCCATAAGAAGTCGCCGACGTTATGCTGTAGAGGGCCGCCTGTGTCAATAAAACCAGTCATATCACAAAGACGTTTAACCAGGAAATAGCCAAGCTTCAGCTGGTCGTCTGACAGAGATAAACGGCACAAAGCGTCAAGGGCCATAATGATATCCTGTTCAGTCGGCGATATGTTCATAATGGCTTGAATCGAAGCTTGAACAACATCCTCCCCTATGACGTGTGAGCAATGAGACATCCCACTGGCCACCATGGCCAGAGACTGGGCCGACCACTCACTGGTGTCAGTCAAATCACGGCTTCCCACCTCTTTGGCCAGCGCCTTCCGGGTCGTGTCGGCGTCGTCCCCCGTCACCGGGCTCAGTCCATTGGTCACCATGGCCAGAGGCTGGGCCGACCACTCTTTGGTGTCGGTCAAATCACGCCTCCCCACCTCTTTGGCCAGCGCCTTCCTGGTCGTGTCGGCGTCGTCACCCGCCACCTGGCTCAGGCCATTGGTCACCATGGCCAGAGGCTGGGCCGACCACTCTTTGGTGTCGGTCAGATCACGGCTTCCCACCTCTTTGGCCAGCGCCTTCCGGGTCGTGTCGGCGTCGTCCCCCGCCACCTGCCTCAGGCCATTGGTCACCATGGCCAGATGTTGCGTTATCCAGCACTTAAGGTCTCCGGCAAGGGCACGCCTCCCCACTTCTTTGGCCAGCGCCTTCCGGGGCGTGTCGGCGTCGTCCCCCGTCACCGGGCTCAGGCCATTGGTCACCATAGCCAGATCTTGCGCTATCCAGCACTTAAGGTCTCCGGCAAGGGCACGCCTCCCCACTTCTTTGGTCAGCGCCTTCCGGGTCGTGTCGGCGTCGTCCCCCTCCACCTGACTCAGGCCATTGGTCACCATGGCCAGAGGCTGGTCCGACCACTCTTTGGTGTTGGTCAAATCACGGCTTCCCACCTCTTTGGCCAGCGCCTTCCGGGTCGTGTCGGCGTCATCCCCCGTCACCTGCCTCAGGCCATTGGTCACCATGGCCAGAGGCTGGGCCGACCACTCTTTGGTGTTGGTCAAATCACGGCTTCCCACCTCTTTGGCCAGCGCCTTCCGGGTCGTGTCGGCGTCGTCCCCCGTCACCGGGCTCAGGCCATTGGTCACCATGGCCAGATGCTGGGCCGACCACTCACTGGTGTCAGTCAAATCACGGCTTCCCACCTCTTTGGCCAGCGCCTTCCGGGTCGTGTCGGCGTCGTCCCCCTCCACCTGCCTCAGGCCATTGGTCACCATGGCCAGAGGCTGGGCCGACCACTCCCTGGGGTCAGTCAAATCACGCCTCCCCACCTCTTTGGCCAGCGCCTTCCGGGTCGTGTCGGCGTCGTCCCCCGTCACCTGACTCAGGCCATTGGTCACCATGGCCAGATGCTGAGCCGACCAAGTCAAATCACGCCTCCCCACCTCTTTGGCCAGCGCCTTCCGGGTCGTGTCGGCGTCGTCCCCCGCCACCTGACTCAGGCCATTGGTCACCATGGCCAGATGCTGGGCCGACCACTCTTTGGTGTCAGTCAAATCACGCCTCCCCACTTCTTTGGCCAACGCCTTCCGGGTCGTGTCGGCGTCGTCACCCGTCACCTGCCTCAGGCCATTGGTCACCATGGCCAGATCTTGCGCTATCCAGCACTTAAGGTCTCCGGCAAGGGCGCGCCTCCCCACTTCTTTGGCCAGCGCCTTCCGGGTCGTGTCGGCGTCGTCCCCCGCCACCTGACTCAGGCTATTGAGCACCATGGCCAGGTTTTGGGCGTTAAATCCGCACTGTTTGGTTAGCTGCTGTTTTTGACTGCGGTGGATCACGGCTTTCATTATCCAGTCTAACGCTGTGGCGCCTTCTTGATATTTTGCTAATTTTGAAAACGCATTTGCCAAAAGAGCAAGGGCTTTGGGACTGACTCGAAGCGGGTGCGGCTCTCTTTCTGTTATCTGGAATGCAAGATCTAAAAGCGCGGTTTTATGGCTCTCCCGATGTGGCCCGTGAAGTTGCTTTTTGAGTTGATTCACTTCGTTTGCCAGTGCTTCTATCTGTTGATCGAAACGCTCGGCGGAAGGGTTGCGGTAATATTGTCTCTTTCTGTCTGGTCTTCTTTGTGGATGTGTTCGAACTGTAGCCTCAGACGATTCCTGTTGTCGTGAAGGGACTTCGGCATGGGTCTTTGATGTGGTCAATACAGGCGGCCACTGAAGCATTGATGATTCAGGAACTGGAGAGGCATGTGGCCGGACACAGGTACGACCGGGATACAGGGAAGCAGGTGAAGGCTTTACAATTGCCGCCCAGCTTTTTGTATCTTTATCTGCTGCTGCGCATTTCTCTATCACGCTCCCTGACAGCGGTAGCATTAACCAAATAAAAAACAATTCTCTCCTGCAAAAGTGAGCACCAATATTCACGGTAAATCTCATCCTGTTGCCCGTTCGTTGAGGCTGTGCAGTAAAGGCAATGGCGGGATATATGGCAAGACGGCACAGGCCAAAAAGAGAAGGGAATACACAATCAGCAAACCGCCTCATATACCGACCATGATCCTCCAAAAGCATAACCGGACAGGAAAAATCATTGCCTGAAATGGTGGCGTTCAGGTGGTTGGTAGAAAGGTTACCTTCACCCAATATCTACCCCTCTGGAAGGCTTGGTATTACCGGAGATTAATCATTCAGCGGGAATTGCTGGCACATAACAGCTATGAGGCGGGAGTTTGGTAAGGTTTTTGAAGGTCACTATAACTCTGAAAAGCTTGGTATCAATGAGTTTGTGGCCTTAAGTAAGTGCCATTCGACACCGACCCCTTTTAGAACTTTGAAAAAGAGGCGGAATCATTCCGAAGTGAACTGCTTATGACTCTACTGAGCCATCGGAATATAATTATGCGGAGAGTGCATGGATCCAGAAGTGCTATGACAGGCTGTAACCCTGAGCCTCATGTCCGTGTCAGAATAAGAAGAACTCATTGAAGTTATCACGGCAACATTTTTCTTGGCAGCCGCTTTGGCATTATGCCGATTGTGTTTTCCCTCAGGCGCTTTTATACCATCGTCATTATTACCTGCACATCCACAGCAGAGACCACAAAGTGTACGCAAAACAGAGATTTTCATATTCAATTCCTATTCAGTTAGTTGATAGGACATAGAACCTGAATCCCATAAAAAGTTGCGAAGCACGGGCAAGAGGAGCTAACCAGCTGGTTACCCACCGTGAAAGGAAAAAATGGGCGGGTACACTTAACTCGCCCCTTTTAGGCTTGAGACAAAGACACACATAAATCTACACTCTCCCTGACCTACGAGCACTGCGATGCTCTGGTGCATATTCCTATGATGGGAACAGTGAGCAGTCTGAACGTGTCTGTTGCGGCAGGCATTTTTTTGTTTTAGCTCTTTTTGGAGTTCATCAAAGTCCATAATCTTCATGATGTTTAGCCATTCATACTTCACTTTGTCCCACAGAATCTCAATCAGGTTTAACTCCGGTGAGTATGTGGGCAGGTAGCAGACTATCAGCCTCTTTTCGATCATCCAGTCATCCAGCTTCTCTCTGAACTTCTTGCAAGTATGAATACTGGCATTATCGACTACGACCAAAGTGTACCGGTCGCCTGTGCTGTATTTTGGATCTTGGATCTGGTCGGCAAAGTCTTCAAACACACGGATGACTTCGTCTCCAGTGACAGACCCGCGGACAGGATAGTAAAACAGGTCGTTATCACGATTCATAAACCCTGGAACATTTATGCGCTGGCTGTTGACTGAGGGCATCCTCAGTTGCTCCCCTTTTGGCTGCCAAGGAATACAGGGCTGTTGCGAGAAACCTGACTCATCAAAATAGAACAGATTTATAAGACCTATCCGCTCAGCTTCCTGAGCATTCTTCAGAGCTTGCTGACAATGCTCAAAGGATTCCTGATCACGTTTATGCCGACAGGACTTGCGTACGCGTTTGTATACCAGCCCGATTTTTTTTGGCCATCCTTTTCAGCGTTTTTAAGGAAGCCGATTTACCGGTTTCTTCTTCAAGTTTTGCCTGCGCATAGGATATGCGTCGTGGCTCTTCGGCAATCAGGTCTGCGAGGCGTTGCGCTTCCTGATCATTGTAGATCGTCGGCTTACCGCCTCCGTGGTCTTTGTATAGTCCCTGTATGCCTGAGAATTCCCAGTCATCAATCCAGCGAGAAATCGTCTGGTACTGAACATCAAAGACATCAGCTATCTGAGCAAGGGAGTATCCCTTTGAGCTGAGTAATACTGCATGGGCTCGTTCTCTCACGCAAGGCAGGGGGCCGTTGCGCATGGCACACTTCAGAGTGTCAATAATGGCACTATCAGAGATAGGGTGGGTAGTCTTCCTCATAATGGTAGGCTCGAGACAATAGAAACACTGTGAATATAGCACCCGGTAAGTGGCACAATCGTACGCTATAGGGCGGGCTAATATATGAAATCTGTTATCATGCTACTTAAGCGAGAGAAAACATGTGGGTGGCCTTTGTCACCCTTTGTGTATGAATGCCTCCTAGAGCTTATTGATTGTTTCCTCTACCGCAGACAGACAAACTTTAGATTGATTTGTTGATTCCAGATATTGCTTAATCTGCTGACACATATCCGGATTAGTCTGCTTTCTAATGTATAGGGCAGCGGCGTTTACATCCCCGGAATTAAGGTAAGCCCGTATCTTTCGCAATTGCCGAGGCAGTGTTGTCGTTATAAGCGTTTCAGGTGTCGCCTTATTTTCAGCGACCAGTTGCTGCACTTCGTTTTGCCGCTTTTTAATTGTTTCTTCCAGGTGCCTGGTAAAAACCGGATCACAATAAGTGTTAGCCAGAAATATTTTCAGACTTTGCAGAACCTCTAGTGAACGGAGGTTACGGATATAAATGCGGACCTGCTCGGTATCACCCATATTTACTGTACGCCGAAACTGTTGAATAAATGGCGTCTGTTCTTTTTTCTCGGTTCCGCCAATCCAGTTTTTTCTGGTCGGACCTTCTTTCTGCTCTGCGGCCTCCACAGCAACAAGCAGATCAACAATAGTCAGTTGATAACGGGTGATCCTGCTTAGGTTGTCGACAGGCGAAGCCGCCTGAAGTTTTCCTATTTTTCGTTCTAACGAGGCAATAGTGTCTCTTGCATCACCAATGGAGCAGCCACTGACATCAGCACTCGACATCATTAACAACCGTTCCTGAGAGAAGGACTCACTCGCCATAGTTTCAAAACTATCGACCCGGTTTTTATCCCAGCCCTTCGTTATAATGTGGGTAAGAACGGCGGAAGTGAGATCATTATAAATTTCAGCATCTCTGAAGAATTCGAACTGAAGAAAAATTCTCACACTCTGTAGCTCATCACTCTCCAGCAGATCCAATAGGGTCTGCGCCCTGCTTTCCATATGATCGGTGTCATCTTTTGTCAGTGATTTATTGGTAGTTGTTAGTTCAACATCCAGAAAAAGGTGCTCCCTTTCCATAGCAAACCGTACACTTTTTCCTTTCTTCTCCCCTGAAGGTTTTGCGATACAACTCTTAGGAACCTCCTCTGACGGCAGAGGATTGTTTTCAGGAGATTCTGAGCTCTGAATTGTCGAGGTTGCTGATTTTGTATCTGACGCTTCATTAAACTTATGAGAACTGTCCGCCTGTGGCTCTGCTGGTGATGGCAGCAACACATTTGTCACCACCCTCGAGGCATTATCTGTATCAGAAGGGTTATTCATATCGCGCATTTCCGTACAGTAACGTTCTATATCGCGAACACTCCGAACGAGGCCGATGGTCGCGAAATACCCTGTGGCTAACCCACAATCCCACAATTCCGTCGCTGCACTGGCAGCAAAATCGTTTATTGTCTGCCTGTTTATTATGAACATGATCTATCCTCTGAGCTTGATATCCAATGGACTTAGATTGAGAAAAGAGAAAGGGGTTGCTGACTGTTAGGGGTTCTTACTGGAATGTTCAAGTTAATGATAAGAGAGAGGTTTTTCTGGGGCTGACAATCAAAAAAAGGGATAGGACCATTTATAAGGCAGGACTCATACGGAGGACATTAAGATCCTCAGGATATAGAAGGATGGCACCAAAACTTGAGGTTCATCCCATTTGACCAAACCTGTAAGTGCCAAAACCACAGGTTTCAGGTCGCCCGAGATGAACCACTCCGAGATTAGCTCTATTCAACACAACCTGCAGATCACTTTGTCTGAGCATAAGCTGACCAGACTGGCTGAGTTCAGCGGTTTCCTGATGCGCCACAGGAAGATATTGCCTCTTCCTCTTGTCATCTCCGTTCTGACATCTCCTGGTAAAGACAGCAATTCCGAGACACTGGCCGATATTCACCGCAAGTTCAATGAAATGACCGGCTTGAATGTCTCCTGTCATGCTTGGCGGGAGCAGGTATATAAACCCGAGTTTCTGAGACTGATGGCCTGGCTTTTCCTACGCTCCCTGGACAAAATGCTCAAACGGACTCTCTCTTTTCATGTGGTCAGCCCTTTTTCAAAATTCCGGCACATATGGCTGCATGATGGTTCGTCACAGGCTGTTGTAGCACTCCTCAAAGATGCGTTGCCGGGACCTTTCAAAACTGTCTCCCCGGCAGCCGTTGAGCTGCACACGACCATGGATTTGCTGACCGATAATCTTGTTCGTGTCGAGTTCACGGAAGACACTCGCTCAGAAAGAGCCTGTCTGCCAGCTTTGGCAAACGACCTTGGTGATACTCTGATGATGATTGATGCAGGGTATTTCGACCTGGAATATTTTATGGCCGTTCATGATAGGGAGGGTTGTTTTCTTTGTCGGGCTCCACAAAGTATCAACCCGGTCGTGCGTAGGGCTATTCGTTCCGATGGAAAGAACTGTCACCGATATGAGCAACAAAAACTGAAAGATGTTTTGGCCCATTATCCCAAAGACGGTTGCATGGATTTGGATGTGGAATGGCCGCAGATGCGGGGGCAGACTTTTCGGTTGGTCGTTCGCTGGAATGGACAGAACAAGAAGTGGATATTTGTTGTCACCAATCTCTGCCGGGAAAGCTTTTCTCTTCAGGATGTGTTTCTGGCCTACCGTCTGCGTTGGCAAATAGAGCTGGCTTTCAAAGAGACTAAATCCTATGCCTGCTGGCACCGTTTCAACACCGGCTGTGAGACACTGGTTGCCAGCCTGATTCTTGCCTCATTTACTGTTGTCATTCTCAAACGGTCTTTGGCTCACGCTGTAGAACAAGGGATGGATGAAGAGGTCTCCACACGAAAAACGGCCATGTCTGGTACACATCTGTTTGGGGATTTGATGCTCGCTTTATTGATGAATAACAGGCGCCGTATTTCTAATGTGTTGAGGAAATTGTTTGAGTTTTGGAAGAAAAACGGAAAGCGGGAGCTTCCAGCCAGAGACAGGCGTGCCGGGCGCTCAGCTCCGGGATTGACGGTCATAAGATGCGCTTAATGTTCTCCGTATGTAGACGCTCTAACCAGCCTGTTAGATGACAGTTCAAACCAAGGGGGGAAGTTTAGGCACAGACGATTTTGCGGGTTTTCGAAAATCATCTTGTGGCCCCGGCTTCGCTGCTTTACGTAAAGCAAGAATCTGTTCAATAAAAAGAACCAAAGGTTGAGTATTCACTAGAAAATTCTTGCCACCGACAGCCGCACGAAATCGTACCGATCGATTTTTCACATGTTCAAGGACAGTTGCAAACTGTTGTTTTTGCTCTGTTGAATAATAACGCGAAAAAAACACACCCACGTGATACAACATCAATGGATCCTGCGTATGGAGCAAACTATATGGTTCAGGGACTTTGATATTAAAAGCAACAACGTTGGTACAGAGAAAACTGTATCTCTCTGCTGATATAGGAGACCTCTCCATCAACAGCAGGTTGTGCGTTGGGAAAAAGGGTGATTGCAGTAATACTCGCGAGGGAAATCCCCAGGTTCTACCTGAAATAATATCTTTCAGGTCTTCAATCACAAAGACACTGCTACATATCTTGTCATTCTGGCGGGGCATGGAGTGCAGGTACATTCTGCAGAACACTTTGGAAGGTCTGGGTTCAGCCCGTTTTGTATTCTTTCGAATGCCTTCAGATTCATGAACACACACCTCACCCCTAACTGAGCTCATGCATATACAAGCCATCTGGACAAAATCCGACATAGCTCCGGCAACCACTCCCTGGGGCAGAGTTTCTGTATTGACCCGAGGCTGTCCATACATATCACACGCTATCGAGTGAAGATCTCCCGTCGGGTTATAGATCAGCCAGTCAAAGGAGTCCCCTGACCATTTCAGGGCAGACACAACAGCATGCTCATTACAGACCGAGGCCACCAAAGGAAACCACGCGCCTATAAGGCGAGGGGTTATGGCGACATTCTCTATAACGTCAGATATATGGTTGGTGAGATTAATCTCATCAGTATCCTTACACCGCCCTCCATTAAGTGTGATCCAGGAGGTTCTGTTCAGACACTCCCTTTCCGCTTTCGTGATACCCGCAAACTGTAACTCTGTAAGCTTTGTCAGGCCTTTCAGAGTCAATTGTGGAATAACTACTTTGGTGTGTTCAACCGTCGTCGGGACAATGTAATCATGCAGATGGTATTTGCCGGTGAACGTAAACACGGCCTGAGCAATCAGCTGCTTTATATCAAAATAACATTCTACATTACTTCCAGGAAGGCGAAGAGACCGAAGCTGTAATATCTGCTCTTCCAGAATTTTATCAGGCGGCTTTCCCAGTTTTCTTGGGCTGCGGGACACCACTGGCAACCTGATAAGCGGTAAACTTTGAGCAGCCGCGTACAGTTCATACTGATCACGAGCAACATGAGGCCGTGGTATAAGTTCCGGGAGTCGGGCGACACCCCGTCCTGCACACCGAGCATCACGGGAGTCTGGTCTCTGCTCCGGGCTACCTGAAACTGATGATGTCAGCTCACTCGGCAGAGGTGATGAGCTGACTGATGACGGTGAACTGGAACGCCGTCCTTTTGATGGTTCCATAGATCAAAAGCCTGTTTGATTACCCTGGTCTATGCAGTTTGACTGCTGCTTTACAGGTTTATTAGAACAGACCTGTTTGCAGGGCTGACTTTCCGTTCCTGCACTGGTAGTACTCGCAATAGGTAGTACTCACAATAGGCAGTACTCACAATAGGCAGTACTCACAATGGGGGGCTGAGGGCTTTTTAAATGATTAGGGAACAGACATTTTCAACCCTTTATAATTTCGCTCGTTTAGCGGACGATTCTTCACAATCAACTCTCATAGAGATGTTGTGCTTTCCGGCATAGCTCTGGGTCGGACTATCCATTTCTGGCGAAAGACCCTGGAGCAAGAGCGGCTGTAAATTTTCCGGTACATGGTCTTCCGTCAACAAACCTGCGCTGGCGGCTTTGCGTAATTCACGAATCAGGGTTTCACGATCATTGAGCCAGCAACAGGCGAACATGTAGCCATAATCTTCCCCATCCGGTACTGCCTGATCTTTAATATCCAGAGGCTGGTCTGTCATCTTGTGGTTAATATTGCTCATCAACTCTCTAATGAGTATGGGATGACTACACGACAGTTTTTTCCAGTCTTCCAACTCCCTCACCTGTTTCTTAAACTCAGGCGTGTTCCGGCTATGTTGCTCCAGAACCTGGCGAACATACTCCGGACTGACTTGCTCACTCTCAACATCCCGCTTTCGTTCAGATTCAACCTGTCGCATCAGTGGCAACGTCCAGAGCAGTGTTTCAGCAGCTGATCGGGCATTTTCAGGAGGTGTCCAAAGGAAGTTAAAAAAGGTGAGGTGCACTCGCTCTTTCTGCTTTTCATTACTCTGCAGCAGCCACTCGGTAGGGTAACCATCTTCATGACGTACATTGAACAGCAGGTCAATCAGGGCATCATAACGATCAGGCTGGTCATCATTCTGCTGCCTCAGCACCTCCCTGAAGAAAAGCAGCCACCAGCGTCTGTTTTTCGAGTCAGAACCCACAACTGCCCGCACAATCCTGATGGCATGAGCCAAATCATGAAGCAGAAACTGCATCGGGGAATGGAGACTTCCATCGGCTTCTTTCCATGGCTGAAATGTGACTTGCAAGGCATGAAAACCAAGCGGTATCGCCTCTACAAAGAACGCCTTATCCAGGTCTTCACATTCCGGGTACAGCATATAGTCCGATGTTTTTGTACACATCTGTTGAATCATCAGGCTGCGCCGAAAGTACTCATTGCTCACTGCCCCAAGAACAATCACTTTGTTTAAGGCATGCAAAAAAGTCCCCCTGATATGAGCACCGCCTCGTGGACTGCCGGGGGCTGTAAGCATCAAATCAAAAGGGAGTTTATTGATAACATCTGCCGTTATTCCAGGCCGAAAATCCACACGATAATAATCTTCTGGAAATGGCTCCGGATAATACTTCTGATGCAGAAAAGTAATAATCATTGTTAATCGATAACAATACAGAACCAGGCTGTCAATCTCTGAAATCAGCTCTACACCGGTTTTCAGATCATAAAGAATCTGTCGTTCACTTGAGTCCAGCTTATCCCTATAGAGCTGCAGAATATCGTCTATTCCGCGAGCAATATTGACCTTATGCACCTTCATGGTCTCGACCATAAGATGTGTACCAGTGCCATCCTGATCAGCCCGGGTCTGCTTCAATTGACTAACAAATTCATCTCCATCTCCATTTGTGATCTGGCTGATCAGCCTGTCTTTTAGCGGTGGGAGGAAGTCACAAGGACCGTTTCTCCACTTCTCGTCAGGCCAGCCTTGTTTTTGCGCGTGCACTGGCATTTGTTTTGCCACAGATGGCTGTACCTGAACGGCAGGTGAACCCGGTGGTTTGACTTTCGCAACACTCTCATAGATCTCACAGGGTATTTCAGGTTGCTGTGTAGCAATGGCTGCTGAGAAAGAAGGCAGGCTATCCATAAAACGGCATCCCTGGCCACAGGCCAAAAGGTAAACCGTCAGTGTGCCCACTTTGACCGGCGGAATTCATGACAAAGGTGTTGGGGGTGATAACACTGACAACAGCAGTTCACACAACCATCAACTCACACAGTTTTTAATTCACAACCCGCCATACTGATGTCCGTCACCTCATCACTCTCTGTCAATAACGGTAAAATGCCATATCCCCACGATGTTTCAATTTTTTTCTAATGTGCAGAGGTAAATTTAATGCTTCAATCTTTTTTTTATCTCCCCTTACTACTTCGTCAATTCGTCTCAGAGCCAGAGTGTCCAGTCGTAGCGGAGTGCATGACGGATCCACTCCAGCGAAATCAATAATCTTTTCCATATATCTTTTCTTAAGACCTGTTAAATCTGCTCCTCGAATAATTAACTCAAGAACAATAACCATATGATCCTTGGCAAACGCATCAATGAGTTCAACTCTAAAGAGTGAACCTGAGCGCTCAGTTTTAACGAAATTATCCCGCGCTCGCAATAAAACAAGAAGAATATCCAAACGTCCTTTTTCTGATGCAATTGCCTGCGCCACAACATTTTCGTGATGACTGTGACCAAGAAGAAACTTCACCCTTTTCAAGGAACCTTTGTCGACTGCCGCTGCCAGTACAGAAATGTTCACACGCCTATGTTCATAGTCACAATCCGGGTCATCGAAAAGTCCCCCGGCCTCTACAAGTCTCTCCATTATGTCATCATGTCGGTGTTTAATAGCGGTTATGAGCCCGCTGGTTAATTCCCTGAGATCTGATCTTTTGGTCTTATCACAGTTTTCAGGGCTAAGAAGCAAATCCAAAATAACGGTTCTTTTGTGCAGAACAGCATCATGCATTGCTACCCGCTTTTCCAAACCATATTCAATTGTGGCACCCACTTTTTTTAAACCGGCAATGATTGCTGGAGCTGACGAATACGAGTCAAACCTCAATCTACTTTCATGTAGAATCCAGGTCGCACTTTTAGGGGAGGGCTTGTAACCAGCCTGCAGTAATATTCCAGCAGAATCTAAATTCTGATTGCGGAATACTTTTTCGGCCTGATTGTCATCTAACTCTACACCGACATTCACCAACATCATGACAACATCAAATGTGCGTTTCCTTAACGCTAATTCAACCAGGGATGGAGAGTGATCAATATACGGAGAAGCTCCAGCATAAAGCAGGATGTTAACGATACCACTGTATTTTTTTTTTATCGCATTATAAAGGGGAGCTTCCACGCCCTGGTAGCTTTCAGAATCAACATCAGCACCTGCATCGAGGGCTTTCATTACAAAACTCACTTCCCCGGACTGACAGCCCAGATGAAAAATGGCCTCAATGGTTTCAGGAGCGCCATAACGAATAAGTATATCAAGGACTGAAACACTGTCTGTTTTTGTTAAACCCTGCCTTCCATCAATTAAGTCATGTTCCAACAGGTATGAGAGTGTGAAACCTTCACCTGAAGAGTTAATGATGGAGATGTTTTCTGGAAGTACATTGACCTGTTTGTCATACCCAACACCCAAGTGTTTTTTGGGCAGATAAAACACTGAGTCACGAACCAGTATTTTAAAATATTCATCAGGATTCAATTGATGAGAGACATAATCCTGACCTTCTGCTTCACATGTATCTGGAAATAACTCCCGGCGATGAAGAAGGTTTTTCGTAACCTGCTTCTTTCGAGCGACATCGAATTGATGACTTCCCCCTGGTATCCCCCCTCTTTTCTGACCTACAGATCTTTCATGCCTAACGACTCTCCTCTTTGATTCTGATTTCCCCAAATATTTCAATGGAAGAAGAGATGGCGAGCCTTGGGTACTCGTGTTTTTACCCGCCAATAATGAGCAGGGAATGAACAAAAAAACAAGGAGGATTAACGATCGCAACAGGGGGTACAAAAACATGGTCGCTGACTGCATAACAGTATTTGCGGACAAGTATAATACTCTCCGAATAGAAATCGAATGAAGGGGGCGCAGCGATGTTTAACACAACTTGCAGATCATGATACGGGGTTTCGCTCACCCAACCCGCCATACACTTTTGAATGTGTGTACAGCAGGCTGCTTTTGTTGGCGGAGCTTTTTATTTCCAGGGAATTGCATAGGCTTCAAAATTTCTGAAAACCTTGGTCTTATTCACATGATCAAATGAGTCGTAGATTGTCAGCAGACATGGTTCACCGTCACACTCACTCACGGCTCCATACTGATACCCGTGACCATGGTCTCCCACGCCATCGTAAGGCTCGCCCTGAACAGTCTGGTGGGCAAATGTCCGGGTCACGCTATCGTACTGAATTATTGAGCTGCGCTGTCCATCTGATTGCCCTCGTGTGTCATAGTTAAACAGGTAGACGTAGCGGCAGTCTTTCGTCCAGGAGGCTGACCATTGCTCTGCTTTAGGCCCGCCTTCAGGTTCGGTCCAGACATGCTGACCCACTGTGTGATTGGTCAGTAATATTTGAGTCAGGGCGTTATATTGAGGAGCCATCTCAAGGCCTCCCCTGTTAAGATCTGTGGCCAGCATCCAGAGGTCCTGGCCGCACTGTGCGCTATAACCTGGCAACCAGGAAGGGAAATTCGGCATGCCATCATGTTTCGCTTTAGAGTGATCCAGAGGGTAGAGCCCCACCTGAGTCAGGTTGCCTGAACGGGTACTATTAAACTCAGCCAGAATATCAATACCCTCATTTATTGTGTCCAGCTCAAAATTTACATACTGATAGGTGTAAGAACCCATAAGGTAGGTTGTATTTCTTTTGATTTGGGACGCTTCCAGCGCGGTATATTGGCCAACAACTGGCTTACGCATTTCGTAATGCACTTTCATTTCAGGAAGTGGAACTGCATAGCCGTCATCCATAAGCTCCTGAGTGACGGGAGATATGCGGTAAATGACGTTTTTGCTGACTTCACCATTATTGTCATTGCCCAATATAACAATCGTGCCGTCTGGCGCCCTGGATATTGCCGTGGAATAGGTTTCCGCAATACCTGCACCAGGCAGGGGAATTTTTTTCGTTAAAACACCGGTTGTAAGATCATAAATATGTACGGCCTTATCCTGACTCGAGAGCAAATAGCCGGTATACCCCTCAATCACAGCCCGGTCGCTTTGAACCGGAAGGACTGAAGTTATCTGCTTTTTCTCTATATCAATGATGGTATCTCCTGCCAGGGCATAGAGGCCATCATCGGACACACTCACAGAGGGATAGATAGCCTCTCTGCCCAGAGAGATTTTGAATAATTGTTTGGGGCTGTCAGCCATTATGGGCATTGCAATAATGCAGAGAATGGTCAGCATAACAAACAACAGTGTTCGCACACTCTGCAGTAAAGGGCCAAGAGAAGAATATTCGTTTGTTCCAGTCATTTTGTGATCCTCCGATCAATTAATTTCACCGATTGGAAAGTAACAAGGCTATGAAGTTTCAAACGGGGAGGGGAATGTTGGTAACACTGCGCAGCCTGTTCGAATGGCCATAATAAGGTAGCGGCTCAGGAGCTAAATCATAACAATTGCGCGGCCCCTGATAACCAAATGTATTTTTGGTCGAACAAGCATCAAAAGACCCTGTCACACGTCTTTAGACAATCAAGACGCGCTGCAAGCGAATATCGTCAGGAAGAAATAAATATGGAATCGTCATATACTGCACCCTCCCCGGGCAGGTCAACCACCCAGGGAGCCTCATCACTTTCAGCTCAAGCTCAACCCGCCACCAGACAGGATGAAACGGGCGGCAACAAGAAGGTTTCCCCATACCCTGCTATCACCTATCATCAGGATGATCACAGCCAACCCATGCTACGATTTCTTGCCCGCAGAGAAATCAGTCATGAGCCCGATGCGAAGACACAATTACTTCTTTCGAGCCAGTTCATAAGACACCTGTCAGAAAAGCACTTCGGATTACACGGGACAAGTATTTCAAGCCAGAGAACAGCTGTATTCAACATGCTGTACTCCGTCGAACCTCATAGGTTCCAGTTTGTAAAAACGACTAGTGAAACCCATGGTGCGCTCAATACATGGGTACAAAGATGCTCTTTTTCAAAAACAAGGGGTTACTGGAGTACCGAGACAGTATTCTCCCGTCCGCAATCTGTAAAAGTATGGTTTATCAATCCAGACCAGATGCTTTATCTAAACAGTGCTGAAAATCAATTCTTTATGCATGACATACATAAAGAAGCACAGGGTGAAAATGGAACAACACGTTTTTCTGAAATAGATAACTTCATACCTAACGTCCAATTATTTCCGTTAAAGAACAGCAAAGAGTTCTACATTTCAAACTACGATAAGTACTGGGGCCACTGCAAAATTCAAAGTAATAATACCCTAACAGTGGATAAATTGGCTGAGCCTCCCCAGGATAATGGAAGGTATCGCACTATATGCACCAGCTATGATAAAACTTTGTTTTTATGTGATGATCGAAATCGCAGTCGTAATGCAACTTACATTGAAAGATTAACTTGTGACGGAATAGAGGTATTTAAGCTGGCGTTCCATCCAAAACCCAAATGGGAAAAATTAAACTTTGGAAGTCTTAAACCCATATACCCCATCATCGGAATAAATTTCGACCTTCAAGCTATCATCTTGCGTGGACGCAATTCTTCCATCGTAAAGGTATGGCACACTGAACAGGGAAAATGGATCTCCATGGGGCGTTTCAAAAACTACACCGATATCAATATCAAACAACTCAGCAGGAACACCTGGTTATTTCAGGGACTTGTCAAAAGTGAATATCCATATCAGGTAAAACAAAAATGTCTTATACACCTCAAAAAAGAGAGTGATAAATGGATAGTCGACATACTTGATAAAGGAAAAGAACTCCCGCCTGCATTTATACAACACAGCCTTGAACTGGATGATGGGAGAATCATCGTCATCAATCGCCATACAGTAGGATCACAAATCATGGTCTTATGGAGCAAAACTGGAAAATCATGGACAGATACTCCAATCCACCTGTTCACAGGATTCAGAAAGATCTCAGACAACAGCGTATTAGAAATTTCACCTGGAGTTATTGCCGTAGGTATAGATGGTCATAACAGCCAGGTTGAACCAGGTAAAATTCTTATATTTGATTTGAACAGGCCTATCGGTGCTTAAGCCATGACGCTTCAGGTTCAGACTTCTGCAGGTCTAAGCTCTATGCCTCTAAAGCTCTAATAACACCATTCCTGAGTCATTCTCCTTTGTCTCGCTTTTCTTTTCCAGGAAAGCCCGGGAACTAATCCACCAAAAAAGTCTCTAATTTTACGGAATTCTGATTTTAGCTTCAGGGAGGCAACACGATGAAAACAACCCGCTTACCAGAGTCTCTCCACCGGGCTTTTATCAACCGTTTTTTTACCGCACTGTTCTTCATTGGGCAGGTCTTTTTTGCCCTTCCCTCTTATGGCGGTAACTCAGCATCCTCCCTCTCGATCGAAATGATATTACAAAAGGCCAGTGAGGAGCTCGAGAAAAAGGTCAATGACAAGAAGTATCAACTTGAGAGCGAAGTTATTCCAACGCCTAAAGATCTGACCACGAAAAAAGACAAGCAACTCTTTAAGGATTCTTACCCTTGGCGAAAGGTTGAGATTTTAACATCCATGAATATACAAGCGAAATTCTTAGACCTTATGGAATTTATCGAAAACGGCATTCACCAGGTTTCAGTCACTTGCCAAAAAAGAAACTCTCCTGAGTGCCAGAAGAAACTCAGGGCACTTCCAGAGCTGCATAGAGAACTGGACTCAAAGATGAAACAGGTAGTTGATCAATACCACAAAAAACTAAAAAAGGAACTGAAGGTTCTTATCAACGAAATTCGTACTCTTGACGAACGCGAAGATCCGGATGTAGTTGCAAAAAGAGAGGCGAAACAAGCTGAGAAGAAATGGCAGGACTTTAAATATACCAATATCAATGAGGGAACAGCTGACCAGCAAACACGACTGCTGGGAGAAATTCTTGAGGGCGCGGCGGAGGAACTTCTGAAAGCTCTCCAGGACCCAAACACCTACATTTCAGCGACAAAGGCTGCCGTACAGATAAAAGCTGGAATGAAAGGCAACAACAAAGGTTTGAAACATCTCACGAAAGCCCTGGAAATAGATTTCAGAAATAACAACTCGCTACGTCAAACACATACGTCCGAGCAACTGGCTCGAGTGATTACCGGAGTTATCTTTGAATACTGGGAAGATAAAAACTCCACTGAGGTGAAAATCCCTTCACTCACACACGAGGCAATCCCTATTCGTGATGTATTCGCCATACTTCTTGTCGCTATATTCAGTGCTGATATGAACAACAATGGCGACATTCTGCTGGCCATAGAAAGTAATGATACCCCCTGTGGACGCTGGCTGCTGGCTATCAATGCCACCCACGGGCGCATTAGTCATGGCGGCATCATAGTCACTCAACAAGAGAAGGTGAAGCAGTTCCGGTTTCACCCAGGTTTTGCAGTACATGAAACAGGGTTTGAGTTTGTCGGAACAGCCCGCCTCAAAAAAAAATGGGACATATGTACCAACCTTGCATCCATGCAATTTTTTAAGCTGGACAGGGTTCTTGAAAAATTGCCCACAGTTAAACCCCGATTCACGCGCAGAATGTCAAACGATCAATAAATAGCTAATTAAAAAACGGGAAGTCAGCAAACCAGCTGTTTTCCTGTGTCCAGGCAGCCTTAATGGTTTCACCCCTGCGACTTACCAACACTAACCGAAACTTTCTACTACAAAAAACAGAAGATATTGGAATACATACGACACCGGTTTAAATAAGATCATCTCACTTATCTGCCTGCACCCAACAGCTGCATAAAATAAGCATATCAAAAAACAATAAATTTATTATATGAGTGCATTTCTGCCATGAAACTATCCTGTTTTTTCGCTCTCCTCTTAGTTACCTTTTTTTCTAATAGTACAAGGGCTGAAAATTCACGCTGCATTGAACACCCTGCATCAGAATATGATCCGGGCACTTTAATTTGCAGCTATAAAACACTCGACCTGCCAGCTAAAAAGGGAGAAGCAAAACGTGAAGTAAAATATCAAATCCCTTTAGGTGAAACACCCAAAGGTGGCTGGCCCGTGGTTGTTTTATATCAGGGCAGTTACTTCCCGGTAACCTTTCAAAGTAAAGCCGACGCCTACTTCGGCGGCTATTACCGCACGAAAACCATCAAAACACTCCTGGATAACGGGTATGCAGTCCTCGCTCCCATGGCTTTAAACGGCGTTGCCTGGCAAACCAATGTGCTCTCCCCTTCCCAGAAATACACAAATACCAGTGACTATGCTTTTTTGAGTAATTTAATTAAGGGGATTGAGGCTGGTACTTTTGGCCCCCTGAACCATAAGCGTAAATACGCCACAGGTATGTCCAGCGGCGGGTATAACACCAGTCGTATGGCCGTGTCTTTTGAAGGCGAATTCAAAGCACTGGTTATCGATTCTGGTTCATATGCCTACTGCATGGGCCCTTATTGTGTAGTACCGACTCTACCCAAGAGCCACCCGCCTACATTTTTTATTCAGGGAAAATACGATCAAATCGTGCCCCTATGGACGATGGAAATGTATCTCAACAAACTCAAGAAAACCGGCATAACAGCAGATGCCTATGTGAATCAAACGGGTTATCACGAGTGGTTTCCGAAATCTCCTGAACTCACTCTCAAATGGTTTAACTGTTTTGATAAACCTATGGAATATTCCTGCTAATAAGAAACGAACGTCAAATAAAAAGCCCGACATTGAATGTCGGGCTTACCAAACGATATGGAGCAAGAAGGGTCACGGGAAACATTTTTCGATATGCGATTCAGCATGGTCACCAGTTTCCGTAAAAAGAGCTGGAGCTCTGGGCGTGCAAACATTTGAGCTGCGGCTCCTGCGTTGTAAGCGACGGATTAAAGGCTTTTACAGGTTTGGTCAAACGGGATGAACCTCAAGTTTTGGTGCGATCCTTCTACATCCTGAGGATCTTAATGTCCTCCCTATGAGAGCGTCTATACAGTATCTCCCATAAATTATTGGTTGTGTTCTTCAACCGGTTATTGATTCATGCAACCAGTATCAACTGTTCAAACAGACGCTATTCAAACAGGTGCAGTGCCTTCCTGCCTCTTCGACTCGACACCCTTAGAGGAAGATAAGCACTTAACCCGGGTTGTGGTTCAGCAGGGGCGTAAAGTTGACTGGTGCAAGGGCTACTTTACCTATAAGCAGATGGATGATGTTCTTAGAAAACATAAGCAGGCTCATGAGCTGGGCCGTGGCGTGTATGGTTATGTGAAACGGGTAGAGTATGGTCCTGCAGGAAGTTTGACCTATTGCGCAGTGAAAACCGCCTGGCAGGATGAAATGTCAGAGCGGTTCCTTTTGAGAGAGATGCAGCTGCTGGCTCGTTTTCGCCATGAAAATATTGTCACCATGCCGGGAGGCGTAAGACTTGAAGATGCCAAAGGGTATCGGATACTGATGGTGATGGAAGCTCTGAAAGTTACCCTCTCTGAGAAAATACAAAGCTGTCTGCTTTCCGGTGAGATCCATCCTAAATGGGTAATGTGCGGGACCTCCCCCCAGTGCGCGGCGGGCAAGCTGGTTGTAACGAAAACACCGGCAAAACCCTATCAGCAAAGCACTTTGGAGCAGAGGCGCACGAAAATCGTTCCGGACACCACATTTAAAGGCAAGGATGTTACGGCTGCCACCCAGTGCTGGGAAAGGATCGTAAAACCCTGTTTAAGCATTAACCCTGCCCGGCGGCCAGAGAGTGTAGTGGTTGTTGAAAAGCTGGCTGAAGAGATAGCCAGTCAATCTGAATTGATTAAGTATCACTGACCATCTTGTTGGTGAACTTTCAGGGAGTGTTATTTGCCTAATGGACACTTCTTCATTAATTATCCGGATAAAATGCGATGTTGATTTTACAGGGCGGATTTCCACTTCAGCCAGGCTTGGTTGCTCCAACTTTTCCCAATGATGCAGAAGTTGTAAAGGAGCGTCCTGGCACGAAAAGTAAAGAGACACCAGGACTGAGGCAATCCTGTTATGAATATGGGAACAAGCTCATTGCTATCACCAAACGCACGGTATCACGGTGTGTCACTTTTGGTTTAATCAATGGTGCCTGGCTTTTGACGCCGTTCTTTCGTAGTACAACAAGACCAGTACTGTTTGGTAAACCGGTCAGTCTGTGGCGGCATGGAACGACAATTCTGTGGGGGGTGGAGTCCCATGGTTTTTGCAAAGACCGGTTGTCCATTGTGCTTAATAGTCGTAACAACAGGAATATGATTGTACGCAGCAGCATTCCTCTGGATCAGAATGGCAAGCTGGTTTTAAAGGATATTCTCACTGAGTTGAATACACAGCTTGAGCTTGATGGTAGATGGAAGTTGACGGAGCAGAACATACACCTTGATCTCTACTCACTGAATAATCGCATATGTGAACCAGAAGAATGGGAACAGTTAAACAGTGAGATAGATAAGTTGAAGGAAAAAGGTGTTTCCGCAGCATTCAAACCTTCACCTGTTTCCGGAACATTGTTTTCTGCTCCAGCCTGTCTGCCTGCATGGATGCATCGCCTATATCAGCGCATTCCTTATTACCTGACCTGGACCAGCCTTCCCGCCCTTGTAGGGCAGTTGCAGGATGAACTGGATAGCAGGGCTGAAAACGGCAAGAAAAAGATTATTCTTGTTCACTGCGCCCACGGGATCGACCGTACCGGAATGGTGTGCGGTGCTTTGAAAATGAAAAACGGGGAAAGCTACGAGAAGGTTCGCAAAGAGGCTCAAAAGGTTGCTCAAACTCGCTCGGGTTACAATGACCTGGACGGGTATGCGAACAGAGGGTTGGAGAATTTCGCCTGGCGATTGAAACTTCTGGGGAAAGGTTCTTCGCTAGGCGATATTGAATGGCGCTATCAGCGTAAAGACCAGCAACGCAAAGAGCAGTAGCGGGAGAGCCGTTTCAAGAAGCCAGTCTGAAAGCTGATTAATAGCCCTCAATTACTTGGTGCTAATGATCGTTGAACAGAGGGTCTATTTCACTTAGAACTGGTAGCGGATACCTATGGAGAAACTAGAAATCTTGGTATCCCAATCGAAGAAATCAGGGTCGTCAGCTTTGAGGTCGGATTTCTGAATTGTGTACTCACCAACAACAATTATTTCTTCTGAAACTTTACGTGATACGCCAACACCATAAATTGTTGAGGTTCCATCGAATGACTCGTTGGTGCCAAGCGTTTTAAATTTCATGTCCATACGACCAACACCTGCTTTGGCAAACACATCAACTTTAGAGGTGATGGGAAATTTACCGATAGCTACGATACCAGCTGTTTTTGCCTCTGCTGATCCATCGGAAACAACATTATCTATGCTAGCTTCAATGTTTCCCTGATAGAACGCTTCGATTGCGATATACCGGTTGAAAGAGTAACCGGCATTCAGCTGGAAGCCAAAGTTTTTCCTATCAACACTTGTATTAGCTACATCGCCGATGTTGCTTAGAATATCAGCACTAAATTTAGTGGATGTGACGTTGCCACCAACGTAAAAACCGTCGTCTGCCAGCGCGGAGAGGGGAAGCATGGCTGCGGCAGTAGCGGCTAAAATAATTTTTTTCATGATGTATTTTTGTAAGCTTTATTATTGTTTCACACTAATAGAGATGCCACTTGGTACTGAGACTCAAGAAGCGAGGAGAGATACTTTAATATGCTTCTAGTGAATGACGTCACAGAGTATCTGTAAATTTTCAGATGAAATGGCAAGCAGACCGTGCAGGTCTCGCTTATGGCCATACAAAGCCCCAAATATTGAACTCACATTAAAGCTTTACGAGGGCAGGCTAGAATAAATACTTTGCAATGATTATTATGAGATTGATTTTCGTATAAAAGTGCACTCTCAGGGAGAGTGCAGATATCGAATGGTGATTACTGCGCAGGCAGATGAAACTCAATCACATTAGCGTCCGGGTCACGAATAAACAGTAAGATCGCGCCATTGTGGATGTTAATCGGGCCTTCGGAAATCGCAATGTTTTCTGATTGCAGATACGCAGTGGTGGAATCCATATCACTGACTTCCAGTGCTATGTGGGTATAACCTGCGTGTTTCTCGGGAATATCCATCAGCACGTTCTTTGGTGTAGTGTCTGAGGAGTTCAGAATAAAGTTGATGTTCACACCAGACGGGTGCTCCATAACCGCAACAGGCTCCGGGCCAATAGGGCCAGCAAGAAATACAAACCCAAGCTTCTCATAAAAAGCACGACTTGTTTCAAGGTCTGTGACTCTCAGGCCTACATGGTTAATACCGGTAATCTGTTGCATAACGTCTTTACCTCTTCCTCAGTCGTACGGTTTGTAGTGTCTGTCTCACTGTAATGGAGTCATAAAAAAAGCGCTACAGGAGCAGGCTCCGGCAGCGCTTTAATCAAGTCTGATTATTCGGTATTACTTCGTCAGATCAATCTGGTACAGAGCAAAACCAGCTTCGTCCTGACCCACTTTCTGCATTGGGTACTGGGCATTCTTCTGGATGAACTCTTCTGCTTTTACGGTGTTAGCAGTTTCAAAAACAACGTCCAGCGTCTTGTCGGTCTTGATGGAAGCGAACTTCCAGTTGTTGTCAGCAGCAGGTTGAACCTGACCTTCAGCTTTGGTGGTTTCGGTGATGTAATTCGCCAGAATGGAGCGGGTTTCATCCGGTGCTGCAAAGGCGATTTTCGCCTGACCGGAGCCAGCGAAGTTACCACCACCGAAGGCGCGGTAGTTGTTGGTGGCTACCAGGAACACCTGGTCGTTTTTAACCGGCTTACCGTTCCAGGTCAGGTTTTCGATACGGTGTGCCTTAGGCTGCACCAGTTCGCCTTTCTGGTTGTAACGGGCAGGCTGGGTTACGTTCACTTCGTAGTTTACGCCGTCGATGACATCGAAGTTGTAAGTACGGTGACCGTCCCAGTTCAGCAGTTCCTGACGGGCAGTAGAGTCAGGATCAATCTGGTTGAACTGGCCTGCAGAACGTTCCAGCCATTCACGTACTTCTGCACCGGTGATTTTTACAGTCACCAGAGTGTTGGGGTAGAGGTAGAGGTCGGCCGCGTTCTTGAAGGACAGAGTGCCCGCTTCCACTTCGGTGAAGTTGGTTGGGTCGTTCTTGCGACCGCCTGCCTTGAAAGGCGCACCGGCCGCCAGAATTGGCAGACCTTCCAGATCAGGGTCGCCCTGCACAAATTGTTTTACGTAAGCCATCTGTGCCTGGTTTACGATCTGAATAGTTGGATCGTCCTGAACCAGTGCCAGGTAGCTGTACATAACGTCTGCAGCTTTACCTATAGGCTGGTTTACGAAGTCGCTGGTGGCAGCGCGGTCTTCCGCAACGAGGCTGGAAAGATGTTCGTCAGCGTCCACCAGAGGTGTGCCGTCTTTCCTGGCGATAGGGCGGGCTTCACTCTGGGAGTTAACCACTTTCCAGCCGCCATTGCGGCTCTCCAGAGTCAGGTCAACAATACCGACGTGGCTGCCCCAGTGACCCGGCATGACAGCAGGAACACCGTTGATGGTGCCGTCTTCCAGATTAACACCCGGAAGGTCGGCAAAGGCATCGGATGGGAACACAGCGTGGCTGTGGCCAAACATAATGGCGTTTACATCCGCGACCTGGGAGAGATAGTAGGTGGAGTTTTCAGCCAGAGCTTTGTAAGGCTCAGTGCTGATACCTGAGTGAGGTATAACCACAATAACGTCTGCACCCCTGGCCTTCATTTCAGGTACACGCACACGTGCGGTTGCGGTGATGTCGGTTACAGTCACCTTGCCTTCAAGGTTCTTGCGATCCCATTGCATGATTTGAGGAGGTACAAAGCCGATAAAGCCAACCTTCAGGGTCTGGGCATTGCCGTCAGTGTCCTTCACCTGCATATCTTTGATGATGTAAGGCGTGAACAGGTTTTTGCCGGTCTTTGCATCATGCACGTTGGCATTAATGTAGGGGAAACTGGCGGTGGCAACAGACTTTTTCAGGTAGTCGAGGCCGTAGTTGAATTCATGGTTACCGTAGTTGCCTACGGTGTAATCCATTTCGTTCATGACTTTGTAGGCCGGGAATACGTCCCCTTCGTTCATACCTTCGTGGGCACGCCAGTCACCCATTGGAGAACCTTGTATCAGGTCTCCGTTATCAACCAGAACACTGTTAGCAACTTCAGCACGTGCCTTCTTGATAACGCTGGCCGCACGAACCAGGCCGATACGGTTGGATTGGCGACCTTTGTAAAAGTCGTAGTCCAGCACATTGGCGTGTATGTCGCTGGTTTCCAAAACACGCAGGTTAACGGTGGAGGCGAATACAGCGGTGGAGAACATTACGCTGGAGAGCGTGAGTGTTGCAGCCTTCAGTACAAAAGGGCTTTTTGGCGTCATGGAGCAGGTTCCCTCATGGGGCAGCATGATGGTGATAGCAGCGGTAAATACTGCGGGTATAGGTTGGGAGGAGACAATACTGAGAAGGGGGAAGGGAATAATTGATCTGTGTCGTCAATTGTTCAATTTTTTGTCAGTTTCTATTTCGGGTTGTCAGTGTGGAGGCTCTTCTTCCAGGTGTTCGTAAGAGTGTGTTCTGCGTGTTCAGGAAAGGTCGGGCTTATTGTTCAGTCAGCTCAATCTGGTGCAGGAGGGGGCTGTTTTCTACTTCTTTTCAGGGTGACCAGGTGGTTACTCCCCGGTATTGTTTTCCAGGCAAAAACTGTCCAACAGGTATTGTCTATAACTCCATAGCGGGGAAACCAATAATGCAGGCCTTTAAACCGAGTCTTCTTTCACTCATGTGTAAGCAGCATCGCGGGACTCCAGACGCCATTATAGATATGTTACCTGCAGGTATTTTCAGGTTATGTACGGTCAAAGAATTTCGTGGGAAGGCGGGGGCAGACCGACTCAGGAGAGTTCTCAACAATTTTATAAGTCGCCGGAAAACCCTGACAGAGGTCACGCCACTGAGACAATATAAAATTGTACATATAAGTGTTCAGGAAATGCCTACAGTCGCTCGGGTTTTTGATGTTTTAACTCAGCTTGAAAGAAACCCTGCGCTCCATGGTTTGCAGATACTGGAACAGGAATTGATCAATATTATTATTAATATAGAGCCTATGGGGTTAAAACAGTGCAGGAGTGAGCTGTCTCATACTTTGAATCAACTATGCATCGGGTTACGAAAAAGCCTCCAAGCGCAATATTCAAATGAATATATAGAGGTATATGTAATAGATTATCTTGATCACCTGCAGGATTGTTTCACTGAGTCAGGCTGCTTTTACCCGGAAAAGAGGAGGCTTACGAAAAAACAGAATGATGCTTTATTCATCCTGCAGGATCTGATTTCTGAATATGTTGTACATTCCAGGCTGCGAATGACGCAGTACTTTGTCTGCACTCTACCTCCGAGTGCTCTTTCTGGCAGTACTCTTTCTGGCAGTACTCTTTCTGGCAGTACTCTTTCTGGCTTTACTCCCCCGGTCAGATTTTCATCTGTCCCTGACCCCATCTCTGCAGCGTCTGACAGTGCTGCGAGCGCCAGGCCTGCCTGGACAACGGGAACTCTGCCTGCAACTATTCGGCGTCATGCAGACGCACAATCGTACCCTGCTCAAAAGCGTGCCATGGCAGAAGGCGCGGCTAAAGCAGAACAGGGTGCCGTCAGTGTTCGTGTATCCAGCTACCTGCCCCCGGAAGCTCAACACGGGGAGAGCTATACGCCGAGACATTCCTGGCTGCAGGGTGCAAAGCTCAGAACTTGTCTGCAAAACATGCCTGATCCCCTGAAACTGTCTGACAAAATTCTGAGTAGTATGGACGAAAAACGGAATATGATGGATCTCATTGCGCTGATGTCCAGCTGTCTGCCCCAGTTACCCAGGAATGAACTGCTGACGCTTCAGGTTCGTGCAGCAGCGGCCTTTTTAGGTATTGAGCCTCAGCGCAAAACTGTTCTTCTCAGCGCGCAGGAGCTTGTCTGGCTGATGGAGTGTGGATATTTCGCAGGCGATGAAGTGAAGGCATTTCAGCGGCAACAGCCAACAACGGGGCATCTGACCTTATATGCGCAGCAGTTACGCAAACATATCGACATGGCTTTGAAGTTTAGTCACTGAAAAGCCGGCTCTTAAAAACCGGCTCTTAAAAACCTCCGCTCCTGAAAGCAGAAGTATCAAGAAAAGTTATCAAATAATGTTCTGGAAAAACTCGGGAATCAGCTCAATACCCCGTTCCTGAACCGGCTTGATATGCTCATCTTCCACCCAGGTGTAAGGCCACCGCAGACGTTGATGTAACCCTTCGCACCAGCCGGTAGTGACCGCCAGAAATTTATTGCGGGCATGTTCCGGGTAGTCATTCAAAGCAAAGGGATGCACGCATTCCGCCATGAATTGCTGGATGCGTCGTTCCAGATCCATACCTGCTTCCGGGTCTTTCAGTGTCAGCTCATGCCAGGACTGAGCCGCGCAGGGGTTCATGCCAGCAACCGTGGAGTAGGTGCCTTTAGCACCATGGGCCAGACCTGTAGCCAGACGGTCGCCTGAAACAAATACAGATACTTTCTCCATGACGGGCTGCATCTGTTCAAACCACTGCTCGCCGCCGTCCGGGGAGTAAACACCCTGAAGCTCAGGAATCTCATTAGCCAGCCAGAGAAAATCTTCCGGGGTGAGTTGAGCCTGCTCTTTGTTTGGGTTGTGGAGAACCAGGTTGCAGCCACGGGCATTCTTCGCGCAGCCTTTCATAAAGCGCAGCATGCCCCGGCGATCAGTTTTTACCCAGTCTGGCAGAATCAGTTGTATAGCCGCAGGCTGAAGGTCAGCTGAAACCGCAACACGTTCAAGGCTTTCATAAGGGTGAACATGGCAGGCGCCGATCTGATAAGGCATTTCATGGCGCTTACAGCAGTTGGCAAAGCGTTCGGCGATGCGGCAGAACTCGGTGAAGGTCAGGTTAAAGAATTCACTGGTATTGGTACCAACATAAATACCACTGACCCCCGAGGTGCTGATGCGGGCAATCTGTTCATCAATGAAACCGAAGTCGATGACACTGTGCTCTTTGATCTGCAGGAACAGTGGTGTCCATGTTCCCCGGATTTCGGAAGCCTGTAATGTGTGCATTTTGTGTTCCTGGAAAGCCTCAAAGATATTGGGGCCCAGTCCGGTTGCTTGATAAAAATGAGGGCGGATTTATAACAACAGTGCGCAAACAGTTGTTTTGACGTGCATCAATGCAAAAACTTCCATAAGGGTAATAAGCATGCGTGTTGTGTTTTTTATGGGCGTCTACACTACCTTTTCCTTTTTAGGAGGTGTTGTTATGAGCGTTTTCCCTGATGTTCTCTCTGGTGCTATTTCTCGTGTTCGTTTTCGGAGTGCTTCTTCATTTGGTCGGGTCTGCCTGGCGGTATTAGTGACCGGGGCTATCTTTACCTCGCAGGTTTTTGGGGGGGAGCAATACACGCTGGACAATCGCTGGGATCAGGCAAAGACCCGATTATCTCTGCTTGAGCAATGGTCTAACCCCTACAGCATTGAACAGCTGGAAAAGCTGAATATAAAGAAAGGCTGGACTGTTCTGGATGCCGGGGCCGGCCTTGGGGGAATGAGTCGCTGGCTCTCTAAGAAAGTGGGGGACGCCGGACATGTGGATGCCCTGGATATGGAAACCGTTCTTCTGGAAAAGGAGCCGTTCCCGGGTAATGTCTCAGTCGTGAAAAAGAACCTTGTGACAGACGCTTTACCTGATGGGAAATATGACCTGATTCTTATTCGCGATGTGCTGATGCATATTCCTGATCGTGAGAAGGTGGTTCGCAAACTGGCCGCTGCATTGAAGCCCGGCGGTATTCTTATGGCAGAAGATCTGGGCAACCTTCCGGAAGGCACACGCTTTAATAATTTCTCAGATGACTCCGCAGTGAATCATCTGGCTGAAGAGACTTATAGAATTGTTGAGCTGGGCAATCATATGTCTTTTCGTTCCTGTTTTCAGAGCCCTGAATTTTTCAGAGCTGCAGGTCTTACCGATATAACCGGTCATGGAACTGTGCCTCTGTCGGCTGGTGGTGATATGGAAGCGAAGGTGATGGCGATGTCTCTGATGCAATTAAAACCGCTGATGGAGAAGAAAGGGGTTGATCCTGAGCTGTTTGAAAAAACACGGGAAAACTATAAAAACAAGAGTGCGCTCTGGTGGGGATTGATGCATGTCACCACAGTTGGGAGAAAGTCCTGAAGAGCATGGAAAGAGAGTTGGCATAATAGTACGGGGGGCGTACAGTGACCGCGCTGGCCCTCTATTGAACAGGGCCTCTCAAGAAAGGCTGAATTTCCCCCATGAGTGAAATTAAACTCACTGAATACAGTCACGGTGCAGGCTGTGGCTGTAAAATCTCCCCCAAGGTTTTGGATCAAATTCTGAAGAGTGATCTGGAACTGCCTGACTTCCCCAATCTGCTGGTGGGAAATGCTTCCAAGGACGATGCCGCTGTATTTGATATGGGCAATGGCGAAGGTGTGATCAGCACCACTGATTTCTTTATGCCTATTGTTGACGACCCTTTTGATTTCGGTCGCATTGCTGCCACTAATGCCATTAGTGATATTTACGCCATGGGCGGCACACCAATGATGGCGATTGCCATTCTGGGCTGGCCGGTAAACCTGCTGGGCCCTGAAGTTGCCAGAAAGGTTGTTGATGGCGGCCGTCAGGCCTGTAAGGAAGCTGGTATTCCTCTGGCCGGCGGACACAGTATTGATGCCCCTGAGCCTATCTTTGGCCTCGCCGTGAGCGGTCGGGTTAACCTTGAACATCTGAAGCAGAATGATACGGCCAGAGCAGGAGATAAACTCTATCTCACCAAGCCTCTGGGTATCGGTATTCTGACCACTGCACAAAAGCAGAAGAAAATTCTTCCAGAGCATACCCATATCGCCCGGGATGCCATGTGCACCATGAACAAGCCTGGTGCTGTTTTCTCCCGTATTCCTGGTGTGTCTGCCATTACCGACGTAACCGGTTTTGGTTTTATGGGGCACCTGCTGGAAGTGTGTGAAGGCAGCGGTGTCAGCGCCACTATTTATGAGCAGGCTCTGCCATTGTTACCTGAAGTTGAAAACTATCGTCTGCAGGGGTGTGTACCTGGGGGGACCAGCCGCAACTATGAAAGCTATGGCGAGAAGCTGCCTGAACTGACTGAACGTCAACAGCAACTGCTGTGTGACCCTCAAACCAGCGGTGGTTTGCTGGTGGCGGTATCTGAAGAAGCTGAAGCTTTATTCCTGAAAGAAGCAGCTAATCAAGGTCTGGATCTACAGCCTGTTGGTCATCTGACAGAAAAAGCTGGTTCTGAATGGGTCAAGGTTATCTAAGCCGGAATAAGGCCAGAATAGTCGGGGTGAGAGTAAGGCATCCAAAGGGTTTTCAGGGCTATGTTTTCAGGGCTATGTTTTCAGGGATGTGCTTCAAGGCAGCGTTTTGGATGCTGATGTTGAATGGGAAGCCTCGAACTCAAGGCTCTGAATGAAAGCGCCCTGTGCTAACGCATAAACATAAAAAAGGCTCGCAGTAGTGATACTGACGAGCCTTTTTCGTAACACACTCTATTTAAACTCTTGCCTTTTTGATAAACCTGCCTGGTTTTATCGGGGGCTAAGGGTTAAATAGGGCGGTTACCGTAGTTGGATTCTGGCTTCTTGGGTGGATCAGAAATAACATTGGATGGGACTTCTTCAATCGTCCCTCCGTTGGCGAGAAACTCCTCAATTTGAGCAGACATGAGTTCGCGAAGGCGACGGCGCGATTCAACTGTACGCTCGTCTGGAGATTCATCTTTACTTCCAAGATAAGAAAAATCTGGGCCTTTTTCGTCAGATTTTTTGATGGGCTTTTTCCGTGCCATATCCAGTCCTCTTGGTTACTGGTGGTAACAGCAACGCCCATCCCTCATGCCATTGAGCGCTGTTGTAACCTTCTTTTTTTTATTCTTATTATCTGCGCAGACTTCATGTCACGCATCTCCATTTATAATTCCTTTTTTTAAATCGCGCCAATTTATTTTCAAACAATTGTTTGTTGTTTGAAGGGCGTCACCTTTTTATTGTCTCCATTGTAGTTTTTTTTTGTGAGATATATTGCACATGTTGATGATGGGGGGTGAAGCGACGTTAATTAACTATAAAACTCTATTTTTATAGGTTAATAAAGTTGGTGTTCATATTTGTTGTTTATGAGTGTCATCTCATTAACTGCATATTAATGAGGGGCCAAGTACCCGGTCACATGAAAAAAACTATTTCTGACTCAATCTCCAGGACACTCAGCAGTGCCGCAACTCCAGTCACATAGCGGGCTGTGCTCCCTGCGCTGCCACCCAGCTGAGCAACCTGTTTTTTGGCCAGACATAGTTGTTTCCACATGGCCGGGCACTTATTCAAAAATACTAATAATTTATCTTCACTATGACGGCGCTCTGTTATCGCTTTCAGGGCATCCTTGCCCTGTGGGAATTATTGTTCACGAGCATCACAGTTTTTTAGAACCTTCTCCCTGAATGGTTGCAACAATCTGACGGTGTCCGGGATGAGCACGGTGCTCTCCCAGCCATATTCCCTGCCAGGTACCTATCGCCAAATGACCATGGCGGATGGGGATCGTCAGACTGTTTCCCATAAGGCTGGCTTTTATGTGTGCAGGCATATCGTCCGCACCTTCATGAGTGTGAAGGTAATGAGGTTCGTTCTCTGGTACCAGTTTGTTGATATGACGTTCCATATCTTCACGAACCGATGGGTCGGCATTTTCGTTAATCGTCAGGGAGGCAGAAGAGTGCTGAATAAAAAGATGCAGCAGCCCGATACTCACGTCTGAGAGTTCGGGCAGTTGCCGATGGATGGTGTCCGTAATCAGGTGGTAGCCCCGTGGATGCGGGGCTAAGCGTATTAATTTTTGGTGCCACATAGACTCGCTCTCTCCAAGGCGAAAACCACCACTATACACTTTGGCTATGCAGGAACTCTAAAGCATGAATTCTAAAGTGTGAATCTCAGGCCTTTAGCTCGAACACTATTGTTCATCCTGTTCTGAGCTGTGATTGGAGTGAGTGCTGTACTGACTCTCACTTAAAGAGGCGTTTGAGCCACTTCGAACACGTTTTGGAGAGGGAACTATGGGGTCTCTTTCCGAAGACGGGGGAGTATGTACCCTAATTGCAGTGGCATCTAAGCGCGGGACAGGGAATTCCTGAAATATGCCACTGTCAGAAATGTTTAACCCAATAAGGCTGGAGTCGTATGGGATGCCCAGCAGAGCATAGTCATCTGATCCAGTAGAAAGAATTAGAAGATCAGTTGTGTTTTTGTCAAACAAACTCTCATCCCATGATTGTGAGGTATAAATTTTATTGTCAGCAGCATCTTGTAGATGCCTGTCTACGGACAAAGTGGCTTGTTGGATCATAAGGCCATCTTTTTTCACAAACCCCATCCAGGGGATGGCGATATGGGCTTCCGGAGCCGGAAGAGGGGCGCTCATTGATTGCAGGGTCACCTGTAAGGTCGAGTCCTGAAAACTGACAAGCACACTCATCGGGGTCACTTCATTTTGTTGTGCATCATTCGACACGATAATCTGAAATTGGGGGAGAGCCTGAACTTTTCCGTAACTGTTAAAGGAATTCGGTATTTTTACCATCAAGTAGATGGGGGAGAACTCGGTGGTACCACCTTGATAATGACGCAGGTAAACCAGGTTTGCCCGAGCCTGATCATCCTCTGGGCCATTTTCAGGGAGGTTCGACAAGTTATAGGGATGCATCCGAATATTTTCATTCAACACAATATCCCAGGGGGATAGGGGCGGTGAAAAAGAATTGGTCGCCGATTCCAGATTATCCTGTTCGACGACATCAGAATAGGGCTGGTAGGCCTCAATAGTTTCTTGTGGATCCGGGTTGTTATACATACGGCCTCTGACTGAGTGGTTATAGTCAGCCGAGTGTTCTCGTCTTAATGCTTCTGGTGTGCTCTGAGGGCTTTGGTAGGGGGTGCCATGAAGCTGCTGTTCAGTAGTGTTAGCCAGGTCGGGAAACTTGGCAACCAACACGCGTTCGTGAGTATCAAGAGACTCTTTTAATTGTGTGCATTGGGCGGATAAACTGCTGGACTGCTGTTGCAGTGCTTGTTCACAAGCTGTTTTTAGCTTTTCATGATTGTCTCTCAGAGATTGGATTGCTGCCAGCAGATCCGTGTTAAGGGTCTTTTGCTCATGATTAATTTTTTTTTGTTCTTTTGCCCGTTCCACCATGTGGCTGGTGATGGTTGTCATGAGTTTGGCTGTTGCTATTGCCTCTGGAGTCGAATTTCTGGAGAGCAATTTTTCATGCTTTTGGGAGACCTTCAGGATACATTCAGTGTCTATATGGTCCTGTATATCCTGTTGCTGAAGAAGAGTGTTGCAGTGGGGGCAGGGAGCCGTTTTTATAAGGCAGGATTCCCGGTGCTGGGTGTATTCAATACCTGTGCGATCAAAGGTGTCCGGATACGAAGCGCAGGTATTGCAAGCTTTTCGGCAAAGGCTGCGGTGAGTATCCATTCCTTTATGATGAATAACGTCACCGCAGAACTCACAGGAACTGGGGAATTCTTCGCTTAAGGGGTCATCGGACATGCCCCCGGTCGCCTGGGCCAGGTGGGCGTTTGCAATATGATTTTCCAGGCTGCTTATTGTGTAGCAAGCCGCCTGTTTCTCCCTGCAACCTCCCAGAGGACAATGAACTATGGCGTTATCGATTTTTTCCTTTTGATTCATCTGGCAGTCCTGGAATAGATGCGTTGGTGAAGGAGCATGTCAGGCCCTGTACGGCATTAGGGTCTGCAAGAGGGAAAGCAACGCCGTGGGTAAAGTAATAAGTCTTGTCGCTGCCACCCGCGTAAAGGGGAGTAGAAGGCAAAAGTAATGTGACAAGCACCTGAGTGAAAAGGGCCAGAACCATAAAGGGTATTTTTTTATAATTTTTATTAAATAGCCTGTAGTTGTTTGGTTTTTTTAGTGACATATCGCCAGCTTCCAGAGCAGTGTCCCGAAAAGCCGCAAAGTATAGGTGGGATTTTCGGGATGTGTGGTTTAGGTGACCATTAGTTTTTAGCTAGTGGAGCCGTTCGGCAATTAACGAGGGATATCCTGAAGAAGCATTAATAGATTATTAAAAAGAGAGATGCTCCATTGAGAACGCCGCCTTTTTGCAAGGCAGTGCTTCCATAGCGCCTGTCAATACTGCTTCAGGTATGTGGACTCAATCCATTTG
>CBDCRZ010000149.1:0-27782 GCA_965221135.1 Sansalvadorimonas sp. | reverse complement strand
AAAGATTTTGATAGTCGGTGGTCTATATTTTACCACTCACAATCACTTAGTTGATTTGTCTACTTTTCTACCACTCACCAGCAGCCTGAAACAAATTTTCAGAACAAAAGGTTAAGCATGTTTGCAGATAAAGAGTTAGCAAAAGCAGCGGTCATGAATAGTCAGGATCTGACCGACGAAGAAAAGTCAGAATTTATAAAAGCTATGAGTCAGGAAGGTTTTGATAATTTTGGAATGATGATGGATTCGGTATTCATGTACGGACGAATCACCTGTCTGGAAAACCTGATCAACACTTTTCAGGACAGGCACACAGATAACCTGGATGAAACCATAACCTACCGGCACATGATAGGCACGTTCAAAGCCCTGAAAGCCTTTGAAGAAAACAAGCTTGAAGAGTCAGAACAATGATGAGCATAGATGACCAGATACAAAAGTATGAAGCTCTGGCCGCTGCGGTAACTTCATCTCTGAAAGCCTATCGCGCCTATTACGATGGATTACTTAACATTTGTTTCAATGATGACGGAACGGCTAAAACAATTAAGATGGACATACAGGGTGAAATCATAGATTACCCTCTGGCCCTGCTGACAGAGTTTCCAGAACCACCACAGATTGACCAGATAACGATAGCCAGTAAAGACGATGTTAAATCTGACTAATGAAACAACCCCAGTAATCTGATAGTATGATCTCAACTGTTCGGGGTGGTACCTGAACACCGAAACGGCTACCGGCAACCAACCGGGACAACGAAGGAAGTTTGCACCTTCAAGCCGTTTCTTACCTTTCACAAGCAAACGACCTTGATGCAAATAAGAGGTATATGTCATGGGCAGTAAGTCCATTCCTGACCAGTTCACTGGTATCTGGATTCCCGCAGAACTTTATCTTCACAAAGAACTCAAAGGCTCAGATCGAGAGCTACTCGGTTCAATATGTTCATTTCACAAATCCGGCAGCAAATACACGTCCCTGACTTATCTTTCTGAATTGTTTGGCACAGACAAAAGCACTCTTAGAAAACGAGTGGCCCGACTGGAAAAGATGGGCTTCCTGGTAAGAGATGACAGGAACAGCACCACGGGTGGTTCCAACCTGATAAAACCCACTCCTAAATGCTATGGATTCGACGTTGATGACAATTTGCCGTCACCCGTAGAGAAAAAGCCAGAAACTAAGGAAATACCCAAAAAAGTCAGTAATATCAAGGCTTCCAAGGGAGGGCAGGCAAAAACGCCTGCCCCCGCAAAAACGCCTGACCGTCGCGCAAAAACGCCTGCCGATAATAAACGTATAGAAAGTAAGTCAGTAAACAACAGTCAGCTTGATCAAAATTTCTCTGAAAGAGTGATGACTGAGCTTCTGACTGACCACCTGCCAGCTAAGGAAAAACGCTATGCCGGTCTAAAGATCCGTGAATACCAGGAACGCTTTCCAGATAGTGAGTCAGTAGCTGACTGCTGGAGCTATGTGGTTAAGGCTGTAAAACACAAAATAGAACTAACTGGATAACGCTATGAGACAACAACTTTTAGACGATATGGAAGAGCTTTCTGTCATCCTAAAGAAATCCCTTGATGACACGCTCAGGGATACCAGAACAAGAAGTGGAATGAACATCTTTGATATGTACAAGAGAGAGGTAGAGGTTTGTAAGATCGTTGTGGACAGGTTGATAGAGGCAGGTATATTTGATGAGTCGAGCAGAGATCATGAGCAAAGTGAAATGAGTGTATTTTTTTCTATGGATTATGACGATGAAGGTAATTTCAGCTTTGGATACGGTTGTGAAGAGTTTATAGATAAAGCCTTATATATGTCTGACAAAGCTATCAAAAACCCTGACATACCAAAAGACAAGATATGGGAAGAATTCATGAAATAGGGTTCGCGAATGATGCGACACTCCAACCCACTTACCCGAAGGCACCGGTCTATCTCGATCGCATTTGAGATAGTCGAAGAGAGTATATAGAAACTTGATAGACTTTATCAAAAGTAAACTAAGTCCAGACAAACAAAAGCCCCCGAACTGATCACGTACAGAACGGGGGCTCGGGGCTGTCTTGGGCAGGAAAGGTTATTAACCTGCGGACAACGTGAAAAAGCATAGCCATCAGGCTGGTGGCTGTAAACTGAAATCCTCCGGTGAAGCCATCACCAGCGGCTTTCTCTTTTTAAATCGCTTTCTATTACTCTTCACCACCGGTTTCTGCTTCACACACTCTGACTGGCGACTGAACACCAGAAAATTCATAGTTTGCAGGCAACCCTTACACAGTTTCTCTTCTTTTGCGTAGTCCCTGAAGTCGTGGTTACGCTCCAGATCCGCCACCAGCTTCAGATACTCGGCTAATTCTGTTCGCTCTTCCATGCTTTACCCCCTGACCAACCAAAACCATCCATTTTAGTACAGACCTACAGCCCCATAAGATGATTGTATATTAGAACCATAATACCAATAAAACCAGTATTCAAAAACCAGTATTACTGGTATTTCAGTGTCTATAATCGGTTCAGTCCTGAACTGGTAATTATTGTGAACATACAGCAGGCCGAGTTAGACGATGCGCGAGATGGCACCCTCTATTTTCTCTCCAAACTTGAGTTGGTCAGTAGCCCTGGTTTCGACCTCGGGCTGGTGGGTAATTTTGTGGGCAATACCACTGTAATCACCGACCTGAAAAACGCCACGACCACCCTTATTTCAAGCTGCGATGCCGGAAAGAAGGTGCTGGATGGCATCGACCAGTACACCAAACCTATTCGGGTCCTGCTCAGCAATTTTATGGATGCTCTGGTGGATCGTATCACCAGCATTTACGGCGAAGGCTCAGCCGCGCTGGAATGGGTGGGCGAGTTTGGCAGCTGGGCGATATCGACGTTGATAGGCTCACTGGCTGACATCATACCCGGTTGGGGTTACGTACAGTCTGCCCTGGATCTTTACGAAGGCATCAAGAAATCTGTTACCAGCGCCATCAAGTGGCTTGGTCAGGTTTACAGCGGTTGGGGCGTAGAGTTATTGGCTGGTGGTCCGTCCATCATGGCCGAATCGCTGGCACGCCATAACGCCACCAGTCTGGCCCATGGCCTGAAAGACATGGCCGTAGTGTCGGTAAAAATTGGGCTACAGGCGGCAGGGGATGCCGCAGCGGGAGTGGGAGCAATAGTGGGCGCAGTGACGGGCGTCTTGCAGCGTATCGCTAATTTGGTGGGCTACTGCGTACAGAGATTTATGGTGAACCGGGCACTGAATCAGGCCGCTAATCAGTGGAACCTGAAAGGGACCTTCATGCAGGACCGCCAGCAGTTCACCGAGTGGTTCAAACAGGTGTGTATCTGCACCCCTGTCATTGCAGCCCTGACCCTGTCCAGCGGGATGGTCGGCCATCAATACCGGTTCCTGTCACTGATTAACGACAGTGATGAAGTCATAGACCAAGAATCCTTTGATGCTGGAACCAAGCACATAGAGAAACTGAAAGAACTGTCAGCCAGTTATCTGAAGGAGTACCAGGACAGTTACAAAGTCCTGTTCAGATCCGAAGACACGCTGGTGTCTAACCGTTTGAAAGATGTTCTGAAAGAGGTGTAACCATGAAGATGAAAGGCAAGAAGATGGGCGGTCGCATGATGACCAAAATGCCAGCCTTGAAAAAAAAGGTGAAGAAGGCCACAGGCGGTATGAAGAAAAAAAAGATGATGAAAGGCTACAAGTGATTATTATTAAGCCCGTTATTATGACGGGTCTTTAACGGGTTTATGGCACGCTCTAGCACTTCTTTTAGTTCAGAAAATCAACCGAAAACAAGGACTCCCAGAGGCCCATGTAAGAAGAACCTCATTCTTAATGCTATGCGTAAAGAATTTGGCAGTGAAGACGAATACGCCAAGCAAGTCGTTAGAATCGGTGTTGAAGAGAAAAACAGCACCCTGATTACCCACGCCATTGAACAGATCCAGCCGAAGAACAGACCCACGCTACCCACGGTTAAATTCACTTTCGATCCGAAAGATTCACCCGTAAAGCAGGCGCTTAATGTTTTTCAGGCTTGCAGTACTGGCGATATACCACCCGATACGGCAAAGGTGCTGGTGGACACCATAGGCGTCATCTGCAGCATTGATGAACACAGCGACATGAAAGAAGAATTTGAAATGATTAAGGGCATGGTCCATGCGATTGGCAACCCTGCAAAAACCGATAGCTGATCTGAAAAAACAGATACAGATAAAACAACCCAAGCCAGAGGCAGAAAATATCATAAGGCCGGTAGATGAATGGTTTGATTCTCTCTACCCGTGGCAAGACGTGGAATTCATTCGAGCCACCTAAAGATTTTTCAGAAGTCTGTTTGTGTGCAGCTAACCAGGTAGGCAAGACCAGAACCGGCACCGGCATTGATGCCTGTCATGCGCTTGGGGATTACCCCAGAGACTGGGAGGGCCACACCTTCGACCATCCCCCGACAATATGGATACTCGGCTATTCAGGCGAGAAAACCCGCGACCTGCTGCAGACAAAAATATTCGGCTTGTTTCTGGAAAACGAGTTTCAGGGTGGTTATGTACCCAAGCACCGGATACTGGACCATCAGAGCATGAGCGGCACGGCTGGCGCAATGCGTACGGTTAGAGTACGACACTCAACCGGAGGCATCAGCACAGTTCAGTTTTGGTCGTACAGTCAGGGACAACATGCCCTGATGGGTGACTGCGTGGACTGGTTTCACATCGACGAAGAACCCAAAGACCAAACGATTTACCCCCAAGTCATTACCCGCACCGCTAATGGTGATCTGGGAGAAGGTGGCAGGGGAATCCTGACGTTTACACCGGAAAACGGGCGCACCGAGCTAGTGTGTAAATTTATGGATTCCCCTGGCTCTGGTCAGTGCTTTATCAGAAAGGGGTGGGACGATGCGCCCCACCTGAACGAGCTCACAAAACAAAAACTGTTAGAGAGCTACCCAGAGCATCAAAAAGATATGCGAACCAAGGGCCTGCCCATGCTGGGCCACGGTCGCATATATGACCTGGCTGAATCGTTCATCACCTGCGATCCGTTCGAGATACCCGACCACTGGCTACTGATCAACGGCATGGACTTTGGCTGGGACCACCCACAAGCACACATTCAACTGGCTATCGATCTGGACAACGACATTGTCTACCTAACCCACGCCTGGAAGTGCTCAAAGGTCAGTGCTAATGATGCTTGGGGCAGTGTGAAAAGCTGGGCGGACGGTGTACCCACGGCATGGCCACACGACGGCCTACAGCATGAAAAAGGAAGAGACGACAGCAGGCAACAAAAGGACCACTACGAAGACGCCGGTTTTATGATGCTGGAAGAGCACGCCACCTGGGACGACACCAGCAACTCAGTGGAGCAGGGCATCTACGAAATACGATTAAGAATGCAGTCAGGCCGGTTCAAAGTGTTTAGAGGTCAGAGAGATTTTTTTGATGAGTTCCTGCAGTACCACAGAGACGACAAGGGCAAGCTGGTTAAAGTGAAAGATGACATCCTAGATTCTCTTCGCTATGGATACATGATGCGCCGCTTTGCCATACCCATGGGCGAGGTCAATACTCCAGCACTGAAAGTAATCCCCAAGCCTTTGAAACCTATCGGTAAACGATGATGTTAGAGCATGAAGATGTTATCAAAATGCACGACGCCGCCTATCAACGTGGACAGGTGACAAGGGAGCGAGCGGCGGACGATTTGGTGTTTGCCTGGGTGACTCAATGGGATGACCAGTTACTGGGCGAGAGTCAGCTGCAGTACCGGGGCGAATTCAACATACTGCGCAAAGCCATGCGTCAGATTATCTCTGACCTGAAGAGCAACCCGGTACAGATCGACTTTGAACCGGTGGGCGATAACTACAACGCCGCCGACATGATGGACGGTATTTACCGCACCAGCACCCGCAAAAACACCAGCCTGGAATCATTTGGTAATGCGATTCAGGAAGCGGTTGTATCAGGCTTTGGTGCCTGGAAACTGGAAAACGATTATGAAAACCGCACCCAGCTGCAGACCATCAACCGAATCCCTCTCTATGAAGCCTGTAATACCGTGTACTGGGACCCGTCCGCCAGCCTGTTAGATAAGGCAGACGCCAAATACTGCAGCATCCTGACCCGGTACAGTGAGGAGGGTTACAGGGATTTTGTCGAAGAGCTCACCGGCGAGCGACCCACCACCACCGTCAGCTTCAAATACCCGGAAGAGAGTTATGTTTTCCCCTGGGTGGCAGAAGACAAACGCATTTATGTGGGTGAATTCTTTCACCGTGAGCCGGTCACGTACCAGGTGCATGTATTCACCGACATGATGGGCAACACGAAAGAAATTCGCGACGATGACTTTGAAGACGAAGAAGGCCCGATGATTGACCAGGGCTTTGAATACTCGGAGTGCATCGAGTTTGAAACCTATGAAGTGACCAAATACATCGTGTCCGGGCAGGAGATATTAGAAACCACGCTGGTGCCTGGTGAGTTTATACCGGTGGTGCCTGCCTATGGTGAACGGGCATTCGTGGAGGGTGAGGAACACTACGAAGGGATCACCCGACTGTCCAAAGACCCCCAGCGCCTGCGTAACTTTCAGATGAGTTACCTGGCGGATATTGTCAGCCGGAGCCCACGCAAAAAACCCATCTTCACCCCGGAACAGATACAGGGCTATGAGCAGATGTACAACGAGCAGGGATCAGATAACAACTTCCCTTACTTGTTGCAGAATGGCACCAGCATCACCGGCAAACAGATACCGCTGGGTCCCGTGGGTGAAATGCCAGAGCAACCGATGCCGCAGGCACTGATTGCCAGTCTGGATCTGTCCCGGCAAGCCGTGGAAGATGTGGCCAACCCCGGACTGCCCCAGAACATTGCTGATCCGGACTTATCCGGCAAAGCAGTAATGGCCCTGCAAAACCGAATGGACATGCAATCATTCATCTACCAGGACAACCACAAACACGCCCTGAGAAGAGACGCGGAGATATTCGCCAGCATGGCTAAAGAGGTTTACGACAGCCCCAGAAAAACCACACTCACTATGTACGACGGCACGCGTAAAACAGAAAACTTGATGCAGCAGGTGATAGACCCGCAACAAATGCAGCTACAAACCATCAACGATATCAGCGGCATTGAAATGGAAGTCTATGCAGAGATAGGCACAAATTTTAAAACCGAACAGATGGAAACCCGCACCGAGCTGAAAGAAATGATTAACGGTCTGCCCCCTGGCGATCCGATCCGAAATATTCTCATGCTGGAATACATTGCCATGATGCCGGGTATGGCCTTTGAATCACTGAGAGATTACGGCAAGCGCGAATTGCTGAAGATGGGCATCAGACAACCTGAAACCGAGGAAGAAATGCAATTCCTGCAACAGCTGCAGCAACAGCCACCCCAGCCTGATCCACAGATGATTGCCGCACAGGCCGAACAGGGCAAAGCCCAAGCCGAGCAAATGAGCGCAGAAGTGAAAATGTACGACGCACAAACCAAGCGGGCGAAAGTAGAAATAGAAGCGAGTAAGGCTGGCGTAGAGATAGAGAGCCTGCAGGAAGATATAGCCGGTAAACGTCTGGCTAATATGAGCCAGCTGGCTGCTACGTTACGACCTGCCCCTATTCATCCAATGAGAGCTGTTTCATGAACGAACAGGAACTTGAAAAAGAGCTTCAGGCAAAAGGTCTGAATGCACCACGTTTAACCCCTGAAATGATTGATGACAAGATTGCTGATACAGAGTTTGTCAGGTTCGCTGGCAGCACGGTTATTGTCTGCAAGCTCAGGCTGACTAATGGTTTTGAAGTGATAGGCACTTCAGCGTGTGCCAGTCCTGAAAACTTTGATGAACAGATAGGACATAAGATTGCCAGAGACAAAGCCAGAGACAAGATATGGGAGTTAGAAGGTTACCTGTTGAAAGAACACCTACTTTTCACGCCCGAACAGATACAGGGTTATGAGAGTTAGAATGTAGCGCCTGTGTAGCTTACATCGACTAAAATCTAAACCGCTGGGCGCAGTAATACGCAGACCCCCTGCTGGTGGGCTACCAGACTTTATGTACGTGAACACGACGGATTTTAACTGTGGTTATGACTCTGGAAGAGCTGAAACAAAAGAACGCGGAAGCAGCAGCAGCGGAACAGGCAGCGCAACCTGAAGAAACTGTAACTGAAGAAGTGCAGGACGATCCGACCGAACCAGAAGACGACACCGGCGCTGGTGAAGACTCTGAAGAGGAAGGAAAGACCGAAGACGTTCCCGAGTGGATGCAATCCGACAGCCAGAGGTCGGAAAAAGGCCAAGTGCCGACCAGTGATCTTATCGCCCTGAAAAAATCTCTGAAGAGAAAAGTTCAGGACAAAGACAGCGAAATTGAAGTACTTAGACAAGAGATTAACCAGCTTAAGGGCAGCTCAACCGCACCGCCCCCAGTCGCACCCGCGACCACGGGCACTGCCCCCAAGATGCCCAAGCTGGAAGATTTTTATGATAAGCCTGACCCTGATGCCGCTTATCAGTCTGCACTGTCCAACTGGGTAAATACCTCGGTAGAAAGTCGTTTCAATCAGCACTTTCAGACCCAGCAACAACAGCAGCAACAACAGCAGCAACAGAATCAAATCAATTCCGCACTGGATCAGCATTACGAGAGAGCCGCCAAGATTGTCACAGAGGGCATGTTAACCGCTGACGAATATCAGTCAGCCGACACGCTCATCAGGCAAGCGGTGGAAAGCGTGGCACCCGGCAACGGGGATGCCTTCGTAGATTCTCTTCTTGGCCGCATGGGTGATGGTTCTGAGAAAGTGGTGGTGAGCCTGGCTCGCAATCAACAGAACCTCAACACCTTCTTGCAGTCACTTCGGGACGATCCGACAGGGATTAGCGCAGCGGCCTATCTGGGCGAGTTGCGAGGCCGGTTTAACGGAGTGAAACGAGTCAGTAATACACCACGACCCGGCAGCAAACTGAAAGGAGACGGCGCCAAAGACGGCGGGTCAGACAAACGACAGTATTTAGCTGCTCATAAGTCTGGCAACCGTCAGAAAGCGTTTGATATCAAGAGAGCTGCAAAACTAAGGGGAGTGGATGTAAAGCAGTGGTAACTCCATGGCTAATCTATCCACCGCGCAGTCGGTCGAAGTCCTGTTTGAAAAAGCGTTAGAAACCTATGAGCATCAAATGCAGATGCTCGATCTGGTGGACGTGTTCACCCCGGACCCCGCCGCATTCCAAAACTCGTCAAACGTGATCTGGCGACCCAGGCAACAGCACGCCCCGATTAAAGACGGTTGGAATATGACCAACATGTTCGGGGATGTGATTGAAGAGTACTACCCAGCTACTCTGGAAGACCCGCACAATGATACGTTCCAACTTCGAGTGGATGATCTTCGAGACATGCGTTTCTGGGAGCGCCGGGGCGTTCAGTCCGGCTTACAGCAGGCCACCTATTTAAACCAGAATCTGGCTGAGCTGGTGGCCCGACAGGGTAGCCTGTTCTATCGCAGCAATGACACCAACGGCTACAACTTTGTAGGCACCGGGCAGACTCTGCTGAATGAGCGGCAGATTCACAGCCCTATGCGTTGTTATGTGCTGAACGAGCGAGACCGGCAGGTGTACGCTCAGGATTTGGCAGAGCGCGGCACCTTGTCAGGGCGTCCTGAAGACTCTTACCGTACCGGTCAAATCGGTAGAGAGGTCGCTCAGTTTGATGTTTACAGCGGCAGCTATCTGCCCACGCTCGCCGGTGGTGCATCCCCAGACACTACCGTGACCGGTAATCAGTCGTTTGTCCCTGAAGGCACCACTACGGTGGGTGCAGCCATGATTAACGTCGATTATCGGGTAGCCACTATTCCGGTCGCGGATAACCGGATGTACAACGTCGGCGACAAAATCATGTTCACCAATGCCACCGGTCTGCCACTGGGTCCGGTTCGCGCCCTGGGTCTGGCGGATAAAACCGACACCGGTCAGCCCATGACCTTCACCGTGGCCGCTAAGCCCGCCACCGGTCAGACCATGATAGATATCTATCCGAAGCCCATCGCGTTGGATGATACCGCCCTGGATGCTGAACAAAGAGCCGTGGCGAACATCAACACCACTATCAAAAATAACGCCACCGTCGTGCGTCTGAATATTGACGCCTCTGCCCGTGTGAATATTTTTTGGGCAAAAGACAGCATCGAAGTTATCGGCGGCGATGCGCCCATTGAATTACTCGCTGAATTCGGTGGTCAGCAGGTCATCAGCTCAACCATGAGCAACGGCCAGAAGATGTATATGGCCTACGACGGTGACATTGACACCCTAACGTTCAAATGTCGTCTGTTTACCTGGTGGGGTCTGGTCAACAAAAACCCCATGGGCAACGGCGTTGGCATCCGCTTCTAACGTATCCGTGGTATTAGGGGGCATCCTCTGCCCCCCTTTTTTTACTGGTGATTTATGTCCTGCATTCTTTTTAAAAACGGTGAAAGCATCCGTGTGGAACCAGAACAACTGGCCGCACATTTCAGCATGGGATGGAGTGTAAACGAGCATGAAGACATTGAACCCGTACCTTCCGACCCCCTGGCCGAAGAACCCACAGAAGAACCCGAAGAACCCGCTGAAGCACCCACACCCGAGCCGGAATCTGCCCCAGAACCAGAACCCGAAACCACCCCCGGTGAATCCCTACCGGAAAATCCAGAGCCAGACAGTGAATCGGATGCTGTAGAGCTGTCGCCTATTCAACTTCGGGAGAGGGCAAAAGAGGCCGGTATCACTAACTGGGATAAAGCTCAGCTGAAAACGCTCAGGGCAAAGCTGGGTGTTAAGAATGAGTAGGATCGGGCGCACCACCAAGCTGGACATCATTAATTCAGCGCTGGATAAAATGGGCATATCGGGTATTACGGCACCGGCGCAGGCGAGTGATTACGCCACTCTGTTAGACCGCCTTGAAGGCATCATGTACGAGTTTGAAAACAGTCGGAACATCTGCACAAGATACAATTTCACTGTAGAACCCGACACCGCAGACAATCACGGCATGGATTTTGGTCTGGTGGAACCTGTAGCCAACATGCTCACCTACCGAACCCTGATGGATTACGAGATACCCATCACCCCGGCACTGAATGCCTCAGTAGAAGCCGCCGTTACCAGCATCAGTAACCAGACTTTTCAGTTCAGAGAAACCCAATACCCAAGACGCCAGCCCAGAGGCGCAGGCAACACACTGAGATACAACCGCTGGCAACGTTTCTATAGAAAGCCGGACCGGGTGCCACTGGTCTGCACATCTCAGAAGCTGGACATGGGCGAAATCGACGATTACAGCCAGAGCTGGGCTGACTATCTGAGAGACGATGAGGACATCAGCAGTTTTGAAATCTTCCACACAACCGGCATCAGGCTGGTGACAACCGGGCTAAGCAGTCCCGTTGTTAATTACCGTGTGCAGGGTCTGAACCCGTCCATTGATAACGGTGTTGAACAGGTCCGCATCCGAATCACTACCAGCAATGGGCGAATAGATGAGCGCCTGCTGAATTTTGAAGTACTCCCCATCACCAACGACCCTCAACGATTTAGCGCACAGGTGACGTAAATGGCTGACACGATTCCTAATGTTCGGGTCCCTGCTAATAGCTGGGTCAATCTATACACCGCCTCTGGCCTGTCCGTGGGCACTCAACTGCAGATTCAGAATGTCGGTCAGACCCGGATTTTATTACACACCGGAGCCACCGAACCCAACGCCACCGACGGCTTTAATATTTTGCCGGAAAACTCTGATCCTTACGTCAATCAGACCAGCTCAAGCGGTGAGTGGGCTATGTCAGTGGATGCAGAGGGATCTGTGAATGTAGGAGAGTCATAAAATGACTTGGCGACGCGCAGGAACAAGCACATCAGGTGGCGGCGGTATGGATGTTATTGGCAACCTATCGGCCAACCAGATCCCCCGGTTTAACGCGACCACCCGACGCTTTGAAAATTCCGGTTTTCAAATCAACACAACCACCTCAGCGCTTGAGGGAACGACCAACGTAGAAACCACCGGCACGGTTCAGGCCGGTGTGTCAGCGTTCCGACTGGGTTCAGCTCATGCGGTGTTATCGACGGCTGAAAACGTCGTATTCAGCAACCTGGTCACTAATGATAATTTCCACCCTACGTGGCAAACCACCGAGCGGCTGGGCGATTGGGCCAGCGTTCAGCGTACCCCTCTGGGTTCATTAGTAGAGGATCAGGTATTCCAAGCGGACCGGTCACAGACCGTTACGAATCCAAATTTCACTTTCACCAGCGTGGCGGGTAATCAGCGACTGTATGAAATCAATGTAGAGCCGGTTAGCAGCGCGCAGAACGTTGTTTTCATATTGGAGCAACGCAATACAGCGGGTAATTTTGTCGACTACTGGCGCAGTCAGCCGCTCAATTTAACCGCCAGCGATTTGAACACGCCTACCCCTCAAAACATCATCAATAACTCATTCATTGATTTGTTCGGGTCTACGGATTACCGAGTCAGAACACTAGCGACGGCTGACGTGCAGCTTCGAGGTAATGCCGCTGGCATCCCCCGCATAACCTTGACGCTCAGGCCGTGGCAGGATCAGGCGATTGTCACACAGCAAGACGCGGTATCGTCTCTGAATGACCTGGATGATGTTCTATACCCGGTGCCCACTAATGCCGCATCGGGACGGGTTCAGAGACTGGTCACTCAGCAGGCCGAGCGCCGAATTGATTTACAGGTCAACGTCGGTGACGAATTCACAAACAACGAGCTAACCGGCCGTTACACCATCAGCGGCACCAACGCTATACGCGGTAACAGCCTGGTGATGTTCAGCGCCAACGCGATTACTAATCTGGCACTGAAACTGACGGTAACAGGACCAAACCAAACCCCCAACCCCTCTATTATTTATGCGCCCAGTCGTCTGGCATGGGATACCGGCACCGGCGGTTTAGATTTCACCCCCGGCGGTGAATTACCTATACCGTTACCCAGTCACGCTAATCATGTTTTCAATGTCGGTGATGTGATTGGTCTGGAGCTGAAAAAAAGCACCGGCACTATTCGCGGCAGCGGCACTAACCCGGCGTTTGTCCTGGTCGGTCAGAATTCACAATTCATAGCACTGGCGGACGTGAGAGACGTTCCTGCTGACGTGGGCGATCTGTTGGACGTGGCTCAAACCCGAGGCACATCAGGGCAGGTGTTAGCGGTAAATGCCGCAGGAACAGCGCTTGAGTACGTCACGCCAGCGGCCGGAAGCTCGGGAATAATAGTCGGCGACAACGGCAACTTTTTTCCTACTCCTATCACTCGGATAGACGCAAGAGGCGGCATACAGTTCGGAGTAGCAGGCACTGACGGCATTCTCTCGATATCGTCGGATATCGGTTTACTGAATGATGTGCCTTCAAATCGAGGCGCGCGGGCAAATACTCGCTGTCAATGCCGCAGGTACGGCGCTGCAATACGTTAACGCCCCCACGGCGACGGCAGCCGTTACTAACTGGAGTCACAGCGAGTTGCCGTCTGGACAAATACCGCAAAGAACGCACGTGTGGTACAGACACACCGGCACGGCAAACATTACCCGACAGATGCCTACAACGACCAATCTGCCATCAGGTTGGCATGCTTTTTTCGCTAACGATACAACAAACACCACAGTGACATTGCAGGGCAATTTTTACGGTGACATTAATCAGTTGGTATTACGGGAGCAGGAAGGTTGCGAAATTTCATGGAACGGAACCAACTTTGTAGAAGGTGCGAATCGAGACAGCCTGACAACGAGCACGTTGGCGGACTGGCAGCATAACCCCCTGATACCGGGCAACACCTACATCACCCGAGGCGGTATCTCATTTTCGGCGGGTGCAAACATTCTCAATATGGAAGCCAACGGCGTTACGGCTGACATGCTAAACCGTCGTGTTCAGATAGAAGCTCCCGGAGCGTATCGAGTCGATATTCCGACCCTCGCGGCCGAGAATCGAACTGAAATACCGGTCAATATGGGCTACGGATTCACCAATAATGGCGGCGGCATTCTTTCAATCACTCCCAGATCCGTTGATGAAATAGCGATGAACGGCACCCGGTATCGAGGTCAATCACCGATGCTGCTGGCGTTCGGCGCTTCGGTCACATTCAACCGGACCAACGACAATCTCTGGACAGTGACCAGCAGTCGCGGAACCATCACCGGGGGTGTCTGATGCCTGTTATCAATCTCCCCATCAGTAAGGGTTTGGTGCAGAGCAACGCCGAAGGCGACTGGCTGGACTCACTGCCCACCAACATGCTCACCGTACCCAAACCGGTACTGGACGCCGCTGGCTATATGAGGAGCTGGCCCGGACTGGTGAAAACATTTGATACCGCAGGCACCGCCCGTGGTGGGGTGTTTAATCCGGTACTGAATACGGTCTTCAGAGTGCAGGGCACCCGCCTGGTCAATGCCATGGGCAACATGCTGGCGGAGGTGGGGGGCTCAGGGCTGGCAAGAATGCCGTTCAGCTCCAACAGTCAGGCGATTGTCAGCAATGGCAACCTTTATTACTGGCGAGAAAACGCCACAACAAATCAGTTTGAATTAACTCAGCTGCAGAACTGGGCAGCCGGTCAACGGGGCAGAACCTCAGTCACCACCACCACCTATACGCCGAACTTCAGAAACAATGCCTATGTACAGATTCCTATTTTCACACCCACTACGGGGTTTCGGTTAACGGCTACCGTGGAGCTGGCCAACAACCAGGACAAACAATGGGTGTTCGGCAGCACCGGCGAGTCCGGCATCTTTGTAAACAATGGCCGGTTCTTTGTTCAGGCCACCAGCACAGCCACCCCCGTGGATATAGGCCCCGCTACTGTCACCACCACCAATACAGACGGCAGCAAGGCAGGCAGCAACGCGCTGGACTATGCCAGCACGACACTGGTGTTTAATCCGGGCCTGTCCATTATGGGTGCGAGACTGTCAGGCACCACGCCCACCGAACCCCTGACCGGTAGAATATTCAATGTCACCCTGGACGATGCCGCGATGGGCGACAACAGCCGTAATTATCGGATGAGCGAGAGCAGTACCGCCGCTGAACCGGAAGCGCCGACCCGTTTGTACGTGTTGGACACCAACAACGACCCCACCACACTGGCGGACGTGGAGCGGGTCGACCTGATCGGCGGCAGCACCGGCAGCCCCGCGCAATCAGCCGAGATACTGGCCACAGCACAACTGACCACCGGAAACTTCTATTCAGTGGCGTCCACCGTGGTCAGTGATGGCACCAACAACAGCGGATGGTCAGCCCGTAACGGCATACCCACCACCGCCAGAACCACCGGCAATGGCACCGTCTTTGCCGTATTCAGAGCCACGGCTAACAACCAGCCGTTAAACCTGTTCAGTGAAAACCCACAGGCCACATTAACCGGCAACCGGGTTCAGGAAGTCAGTCATGGTGTGCTGGTGGGTTTTCCTGCCCCGGTCTGGTCAGTACAGCTCACCAACACCGTCACCACCGACATGCCCGCCACGGATTTTGATGTAAGCAACGTCATAGACGCCGCCCGCAACCGGGGCCGCTATGTGTGGATCAGACGCAATTCCGGCATGTTCGGCGTCACCGATCTGAACAACGAACAGCGCCCGGACTACATTGCCCCGTTCTACAGTGCTGAAGCCGAACCCGATGTGAACATTGCTATAGATGCTTGGAAGGGTTACGTGGTGGTATTTGGCCGGTACACCGTGGAATATTTCGCCCTGACCGGCTCAGAGCAAACCATCTACCAGCCGGTTCAGTCACTGACCGTCAGAGCCGGAATCATTGGGCTGGGATGCAAAGCTGTATATTTAGACAGTTTCGCCATTCTCGGCGGTCCGAGACTGGAACCCGCCAGCGTGTATCTGATCAACCAGGGCAGTTATCAGGAAATTGCTACACGACGCATACAGAAGATACTCAGGGAATACACCCAAACTGAAATTCAAGAATCTGCGTTTATGGAGTCGGTCAAGTTCGATGCCCATGATCTGCTAGTGATTCACCTGCCACGTCATACGCTCACCTATGACCACAACAGCAGCGGCCAAGGTGCCTTTAACTGGTCCATCCTGAAAACCGATATACAGGGCGATGCTACTTACAGAGGCATTCACCACATACACGACGGCGACCAGTGGACCGTAGGCGACAAACGCCAACCATTACTCAGCCGGTTTTCGTTCACCGACGCCCGCCACGTTGGCCAGCCGGTGGAATTCATTCTTGATACGCCCATGGTCCAAGCCCGTAACCGCCGTGTTTATGATCTGGAAATCGACAGCGTGCCCGGACGATCCAACACAGCACGACGACTGGCGCACAGTGTCACGGTGAATGGCATCAGCTATGGCACAGAGCACTGGCTACATTTTGATGAACCCCAGAACTACACCGAACGGATTTTAGAGCGCCGGATAGGCTACTTCAGAAACAACGTAGGGTTTCGGTTGCGGTGGATTACAGAGACCGCTTCGACCCTGTCTAACTTTCGTGTGAGGGTGGAATAAACGACATGTCAGCCCCATTCGTGCCTAATCAGCAATTACTCAGCTTACAAACCACCGGTTTACCCGGTCTGTCCGGCACCACACTGCCGAGATCCATACTGGCCGACCAGGGATGGCCCGATGCTCTGATCGAAGACTACGACGCCAAAGGACTCAACAGTGGCGAGAATGGCAGCACGTTAACCCTTCTAGGCGAACAGACCCATCAGGCGCAGGTATGGAACCGTGAAAACCAAAGCAACATAGACACCCTGCAAAACCAGATCAATGCCGGAGAGATCCGGCTTGCCGCCGCTGAAAGCCAAGTCAGGACTTTATCCTCAGGTATCAACCCTATCACTCAGGTGGCCATGCTGGGCACCACTGTCACCGCGCTGAATACCCGAGTGGATGACCTGGACGCCGACATTAACCGACTGGAAATGGAGTTTGCCCCACAGACCGGCACCGCCACGCCCGAAGGCGCTGTCACCAGCAACCGCAGCCAGACGTATTACCAGATCGACGGCATGACCACTGACATCTTCTTTAACCCAGCCATTGGAGTGAATACCGGATGGGTGCAAATGACCTGATGCAGGAAAACGATATACAGGCGCTGTCTGCCATTACCGGAACACGGGAAGAGCGCAGGGAAAAAATACAGACGTTTGAGGACACCCTGAAAACACTGGACGACGTGGAGCATCTAACCGTACTGAAACATGCGTTTCTTGATGGTGCCTACTTCCGACAAATCACTATACCCGCAGACGTGGCCCTGACCGGAAAGATTCACACCCACGAAACCTGCAACCTGATAACCCGTGGAAAGATAGCGATTGTCAGTGAATTTGATGAACGAATCATTGAAGCGCCATTTATGTACATCAGCCAGCCGGGCGCAAAAAAAGCCTGTTACACGCTGGAGGAAACGACCTTCATTAATTGCCACATCACTGAAGAAACCGAACTCGACAAAATAGAAGCTGATGTAACAGACGACGAGTACCAGCCCACTGAACAAAGAGGTAATGAAGTATGTCTTGGTGGATAGCAGGGGCTACCGTCGCCGGTGGTGTGATCGGGGCTTCCGGTCAGAAGAGCGCCGCAAAAACAGCGGCATCGTCCCAGACACAGGCGGCAGAGCTTCAGGCAGAAGTGCAGCGGGAAGTGCTGGCGGCTCAGAGGGAAGTCTACGATGAGCAGGTAGCCAGACTCGACCCGTTCAGAAAGGCAGGCGTGGGGGGTCTTGCAGGTCTGGTGGGTCTATCCACTCCCGGTGGTCAGGCTCAGTATCTGGAAGATTATTATGCTGGCCCCCAGTTTGCCGCTCAGTCACAGGCAGCCCAGCAGCAACAGCTGGCAGCCTCAGAGGCTACCGGTGGTTTACAGTCAACCAGCACCCAGAACCAGCTGGCGAGAATCAGCCCCACGTTAGGCGCTCAGGCACTGCAACAGCAACAGCAGGTATATGGCAACTTGGCCGGTATTGGCTTGCAGGGTGCAGGCGTACAGGGTGGCTATGGTGGCCAGTATGGTTCTGCCTTGAGTCAGTACGGGTCTGGATTATCCAGTGCTTACGGTGACATTGGTGCTGCACAGGCAGGGCAGGCTATAGCAGGAGGACAAGCTCAGGCTGGTCTGGGTCAGTCACTGCAAACCGGCGCTCTGGTGTACGGATTGCGATCCGGTTTATTTAAGTGAGTTATTATCATGCCACAACCTTATGATTACACCATCAGACCTACTGGGCAAAGTCCCATAAGAACAGCCTCGGGTCTGATTGGTTTACAAGGTGCTGTACAAAGACAACAGCAACAGGAAGCCGCCCAACAGCAACAAGCCCAGTTCAGAATGGGCTTGCAACAGCTGGACCCGAACGATCCGGCAGCCGCTCAGGCACTGGCGCAGCAATACCCCGGACAGATTGAACAGATACAGGGCTTTCAGGGTTTCGCTAACGAACAGCAACAAATGCAGGTAAGAGATGCGGCGGGTGGCATGATTACCGCCGCACAGAGCGGCGATCCTGAACTATTGCAACAGACCATAGATCAGTATGCCCCGGTGATCAGTGGCACCGGTAATCCTTCCATTACACCGGAGGTGTTAAAGCGCATTGCCAGAAACAAGCCAGAGACGTTCCTGCAGATGATGAAAGGGTCTTATGGTCGGGCTGGTGGGGATATTGAACAGCTGGGTATTTTTGACCCATCAAAGACAAAACAAACGAAAGCAGCGGCTATACAGGAATTTGAACAATACCAGGCTTTGAAAGAAACAAACCCGGAAGCCGCTAAACAGTTTGGTATTAAGACCGGATTTCTGACATCTGACGGAAAGCCCACGCTTTCAAGCCATCTTGAAAAAAGATTGTCTCTGGCCTCTGATGCAGCTGTTGAATCAGGAAGTAATGCAAGAAAGTTTCTTGATCTTGCCGAAGATTTTGAAAAAGCCGATGTGGGTGGTGGTCTGTTCCAAGGATCATGGAATGAGAAATACAAGGATGCAATAGGCTCACCGGATGCTATCACCGATCTTAGAAAACGGTACAACTCTGTAGTTGCTTCTCAGGCTGTCAGCAATCTGCCACCAGGCGCAGCATCAGACAGAGATATAGCATTAGCTCTGGATGGATTTCCGAGTAAAAACGCCACAGGAGAGGAGATATCCGGTTTTCTCCGTGGGGTTGCAAAGATGGAAGAAGAAAACGAACGATTTAACAGCTACAAAGCGGACTTCATCAGCAAAAACCGCAGTGAAATAGATATGGTAAAGGAATGGAAGTCTCTAAGAAAACAGGAAGATGAAGAGTTCAATAAAATATTATCTGACTTACCTACCCCAGAATCACTGGGGCTTACTGAAGGTCAGGAGATAGTTAACGACCAAACCGGTGATACGTTCATAGTCAGCGACGGAAAATGGACGAGGCAATAACATGGCAACATTACCAGAAGGTTTCAGGCTGGTGGGTGAAGAACCAACAGCACAGCCAGAACCTGAAACAATGACATTACCAGAAGGTTTCAGTCTGGTTCAGCAAGAAACAGTACAGCCCCAGCCTGAGACTGAAATACAGTCGAAAGAACCAGAACTAATACCATCGGCACCCCCAACTGATTTAAGACAGATGAGCACTCTGGACCAGGTAAGGGCTATTAGCGACATAATAAGCCCTACACCTACCGCAGAAGAGGCTGGTCCACTGGACGCCATATCAATGGGTTATGACCGAGGAATACAAACCGTATTAAGAGGATTAGGGATTGCAGAACCTGAATCAGAACAGGAAAAAGCCTATATGGAAATACTCAAGGAAAGACATCCTTACACTGCAGGAGCGGGAGAGATTGTCGGTGAATCGGTTCCATTTATCGGAGCAGGCGCCGCCGCTAGCAAAGTTGGTCAGACATTATTACCCAAGTTAGGCGCATTCGGTCAGAAGGCTTTATCTGCAGGTCAGACATTAACAGGACGATTAGCCGGTGCAGGAACATTAGGAACCATTGAAGGTGGAATACTGGCTAAGGGTAAAGATGAAAATGTAGAGCGTGGGGCTGTAGAAGGTGGCTTAGTTGCTGCAGGCTTGGAGGCAACGATTCCGGTAGTAGGAAGGCTCGCTGGAAAATTATATCGCTCCGTCATGGGTAAAACACCCAAGGGAACCCTCATTGATGAAGCTACCGGACGACCTACTCAGGAGTTTCAGCAGGTTCTGAATAAAGCGGGTATGTCATTTGATGACTTCACCCAGAATGCACAGGATATACTGGAGCAGCAGAAAGCTGGGGTTGTTCCTGAACAGGCCGCCAGATCCGCCCTGTTTGAAGAGGCAGGCGTAAGGGCTACCCGTGGAGAAATAACCCAGAAAGCAGCAGATCAGGCGCGTGAATCACGATTGATGCAGTCAACAAAAGATGAGCTTGCAGAGCCGTTAAGACAATTCAAGCTGAAACAAAGTGATGAAATAGGCGATTATCTTCGTAGCAACGTCAATCAGGATGTGTTTGATGAGGAAACTGGAAACCTCATAAAAGAGGCGGTGGGTGGTCGTAAAAAACTATTGTCTACTGAAAAAAACCAGCTGTACGCCGATTTCAGAGAAGCGACTAAAGGCGTAGAAATCCCCCTGTTTCTTGACCGTATGAAAGAATCATTGCCTGATGAATTTACTATGGAAGATCTGGCTATTACTGCTGAAGGTCCCATGCAGGCGGCTAAAAAAATTATGACCCGATACGGAATTCTTGAACCGGATGAAGATATGCTTTCAGCCGGTGTTAATCCCAGAGTATTGACAGCAGAAAACTTTGATCAGTTCAGAAAGTCACTGAACAACATAGAGAGAGGTGATCAGACAGGAGCCGTTAAAGTGGTGACAGGCCCTCTTAAAGAAGCTTTAGATAAAGAAGCCGATGAGCTGGCTTCTGTACTGGAATCACAGGGCTATGGTTCAGATATAACAGACCCCATCAAGCAGGCCAGACAACGAGTAAGCACCATTAAAACCGAGTTCAGCCCACAGTCTGCCGTGGGTAAACTGATTGACAGCAAAAAGGATGGTAATACCTCCGTCATCGAGGCCAGCAAGCTATACAGCAACAACATAGCAGCAAAGAGTGTTCCGGTTGAAAATGTCCGGTCAATTATGAGCACTCTGAACAAGGCAGGCGAGTCTGGAGAGGTTGCCAAGGCATCACTGCAATCAACAGTGATGATGGATCTGATTAATGCAGGCTACGGTACCAAGTCAAAGAAGATTAACGGTAATCGGGTTTTTAATCCCATAGCCTTTAAAGACAGGATGGAAGCATTAGGATGGGGAACCAAGAATAATAAGCTACAAGCCATCTTCAAAGATAATCCTGACATGCTTGGACGACTTAAAAACATAGACAATATTTCGGATATCCTTATCAGAAATGCAGATGTAGAACCTAAAGGCTCATCCAGCACCATTCTTGATATGTTTGATATGTTTGGAATAACCGCCATTACGTCAAAAATACCGGTAGTCGGTCCCATGTTCAATGAGACTATAAAGACATCTATTCAAAGAGATAAAACCCGTAAGGAAGTGGCAGAATCCATGAGATCAACACCAGAGCTGGTGGACTTTTCACTGATGCTTGATTCAACTTTCCCCGCTATAGCAGAAGCTCTTGGCGTATCGGCAACCAGTGATGAATCAGAATAACCATTGTCGTATTGCGTGAAGAATGACAAGTACCACCACTGAACCCGCTATGTAATAAGCGCACCATAGCGGGTTATAAAAAAATAAGCCTACAAGAAAGACAATATCCCATGCCCTCATAATACAAAACCCCCGTACAACATAACCCCATAATACCACAGCCACCCAAAAACAGAACCACCTAAAATAGCGCCACAAAAGAGCCACAACAGAACTACATTAAGACTGCTTAAATCAAATCAATAGGCAGTCTGATGGCTACTTCAGGAAGCACCCGCACCACGCTCATAAGCCCGTTCCAGTACTTCGCCGACCCCACCCGAGCCAGACCCATATTTAACGGGTTTATTTTCATAGGCCGAGTGGATGGCGACCCCACCAACACAGCCGACCAGATACCCGTTCAGGTCATCTGTGAATGTGGCGGCAGTCCGGTCAATGTCACCCAGCCCATCCGAACCGGCCCCGGTGGATTGCCCATCTATAACGGCAGCCCTGCCCAGATCGTGGTGTGCCGGTCTAACTACAGCATCACCCTGCAGGATAATAACCGGGTTCAGGTGTATCACTCGCCCAATGTGCAGAGTGGGTTTGTTAATCAGCCGATTACGCATACCACACTGGCGGCTGCAATGGCGGATGATAACAGTAGTCGTCAGTTGATTAGGTTGCTGGAGCGAGGGGGGGCTGAGTACAGGCGGGCGGCGAATCAGGCGGAGTATAACAGCTTTCCTGAACTCGGCAGGTTTACTGACGCTGCTAGTATTCTTTGGGTTATAAAAATAGATGATGTGGTAAACCCTGTACAGCTAGGTGCGGTATCATCATCAACAGAAAACTCTCAGGAGGCACTACAGGCGGCTTGCAATGTTGCTTGGATATGCAATACCGATGTGGTCGGATCGGATGCAATCTATACATTAGAATCACAGATAGTCGTTTGGTCAAACGTATCGCTTATAGGGCACAATCTAACTATTAAAAGATCAAACAATTACCGAAACACCGGAGGCGCACTTATTACGGTATGCTATGGATACACCTCCGTTAACGGGATTACGTTCGACGATAACTCGAACAACCTAACTATCGGTGTATTCCCTCAGACCACACCGCCGGTTGATCAGACGTTTTATTTCTTGATATCCGTTCTGAATGATAACGGTATGTTTAGAACCCCCAACGGACTAGTTGCGCCGCCAGCATTCCATCAGACAAAAACAGATGTCTATGAAAATCAATTCATTAATGTTTGCGGTTCTGCTGTTGTAGGTGTGGGTTGTCGTAATGTTTTAGTCAGAGATAACTATTGCAATGGTTACTATGACCATTTTGTCTATTTCTCAGGTTCTGAAAATCCATCAGATGATATTATCATTCAGAGTAATCAAGTAATTAATAAACTGCCAAGGAGTGGTAACACAGCATTGAAGGGGCGCTATAACTGTGATGGTTGGGTTGTACAGGGTAATACATTTGATCTTAATGACGGGATGTTGTCGTGGGACGCAGAAGGATCAGATATACCCGCCAATAACCCTGGCGAAATAGTTCTGAGTGCAAACATAGTAAAAAATGCCTCCTATGCACTAATATCATCTTTTCAGGGCTTATCTTCTGAGGTCAGTTCTAGCGTTAAATTCACTAACAACATATTCAATTTAACAACAGGATTTTCTTTGCTTAGGGGAAGTCAAGACCAGAAGATAAATATAAAAAATTGTATTATCAATTTCGAAGATACGAGAGGGGTTGCCGTTTTTGCTTATAATTCACAGGTATATACGTTATCAACAAGAAACGCTGAAGTCTTCGTATCAGAGTGTGAAATTAACAACCCAATATCTTTACTATCCAGTGACGGAGAACTACCTCCAACAGTTATTTTCCAGAACAATATAGTAAGAGAGGGATTTCTTCAGGTTGGAGCATCAACACGGGTATCTACAGGGAATGAGCCTCGCCTGTTTAGACTTACAAACAACAGATTTGAGACATCTGACTCCCTCGGTCGATCAATGTCTATAACTGTAAATGGAAATACAGATATCGAGATAACTAACAATACGTGGGATATAGCATCGCAAGTGACCATTCCTATTACGAGAAACCCTAAACGGTATTTATTTAAAAACAACTCAGTATACGGTCGGGGGGTCTATCTAATCGCTACTGATGCTGGAGTGTCTGAGGACTCGGGGATTATAGAGATTTCAAACAATACTCTAGACGGTAACGGGCAGAGTAGCCTTCTGCTATCTGAGATTTGTAACACGGTGGACAGGCAGCTCCTCAGATCTTCTGACATAGTTTTTAAAAACAACCACTCTCTAAACTCTGTCGGAGGCATGATACAAACTTCTGGCTCTCAGATACCTCTATATGTAGGAGGGAATACCATATACACTCACTACAATTTAGGAACTTCTGTGGCTGTTACCTATCCACCTGGATCTGTTAATAATATACCATAGGATTTCTTAATCCGACTGCTCAACCACCATACCATCGAGAGATTCAATCAGCCGGTGTTCTGCCTCAGAGTGTGCACGCTGGCTGAACTCTATTTCAATCTCAATGCTTTTCGCTTTATCCATGGCCGGATTCACCCGGAACGTGCAGAACGTGCCATCGTGAGCAAAACAATCTGTTTTTTCGGTTTCTTCCACACCGACCAGGCGGGCACCGCATTTAACCCGCGCCGATCGGATGCCGATGCTGTTCACCTGGGCCAGTGAATAGGTCGGCACAGAGATTACCCGACCGTCTTCAATTTCCACATCGAACATCTTTGGCCGGTACAAACCATCGTCACCCAGCACCATGTGATGCTCCAGGTGCTCCCGCCTTGCTTGTGGCATTGCCTGCTGGCCATCACAGAGCGCCTTGACGATACCGCGCACGAACGCCGACAGGCTGACCCCCTTCTTACCCAGCATCAGGCGGTCTCAGGAATAGCAGGTTTAGCAGATTTAGCAGCAGGCGGTAAAGAAGGCACGTCAGGGGCGGGTTTATCAAGGGCATTGTTTCTGAAACGTTCCATGATCAAATTAAACCCTTCAGGCAGTGGGCACTGACCCACGTTTAATTCAATATGCTGTTTCGCTCGTGTATCCGTTTTGCGGGTATTTTCTTTTGAGTAACTGGCCTTAGCCTTCAGCGATACCGAGAAAGGCCCCCAGCCCACTTGCCCTTCCAGTTCTCCACCGGCTTCAATGTTTTCTTTGAATTCAGCAGAGCTGGAAATCTCAACATCCAGAGAAATTTTTCCATCAATGATCTGCATGTTAGGCACAGGGATGACAGTAATCAGGGGCATCGTAATTGTTTCTATTTCTTCAGTGCCGTCTGATCGTTTGACTGAGTGCTGAAAGTCCACACTGGTGGCGTGCTTGACCCCGTCTTGCTCCGAGAATCCGACCGACATGATAAAGCGAGCCATCGCGTTGGACGCTTTTTCCTGAGCCTCGATCATTGCGCTCAGTGGGCCACCAATGACTTCAGAGTAGGGAATGGCAGTAAACACCTGCCCGATAAATTTGGGATCTATGTCAGACACAATAAACACCGTACGGTTTGTTGTTAGACAGAGAATAGACAGCTATAAAAGAAGGACTTGAAAAAAATGCCTATGCCCCGCCTGAGAGTGCGGGGCTTTTTTTTACTACACTGTTGTTGATCGTGATGAGCCAAGGAAGGCGCTAAAACCGGTCTATCTCCAGCTCCCTGGCCAACAAAATATCCTCAATGTTTCTACGGGTTTGTGTTTCCTGCCGGTCCGCCTCACTCACTGTGATTATTGTAACGCGATTGTTTTTTTTGATGCTGTAAGGCTTAGGCTTAGCCGCTTTTTTCTTCGCTGGCTTAGCCGATACATCACCCTTGCCTGCATGATACTGTTCCCGCTTCTTAGCCCGTATCGCGGCAGCGTGCCGGGCATGATAGGCCCGATTGTCTTTCTGTTTGCCGGTCAGTTCAGTCATGGTTTCATCCTCACTATAGAGAAAAGGGGGCGCTTAATGCGCCATCCTCTGAGCTTCTTTCTGCACCCTGGCCATGGCCCCGTCAAACCGGTCCTGTGTTAATTCGCCCAGTGTTCGGATATTCCCTGCAATAGTACAGAACTGAATTTCATCCAACTGAGCCATTTGTAAAGCCCCCTGAAGCCGCTTAAATTGCTGAGGTGTGATAACAGGCTGGCGTGGTGCTTCGAAGCTGTCAGGCGTTTGTACAGGTCTCTGATTAACCACTTGCTGACGTCTATCACGCACGCTCTCGGCAATGTCTTTATTGAATTGCTGCTGAGCGTTTTGAGGCTGTCGGCTTTCCTGGTGACTCTGTTGATTGTAATCAGACTGCTGTTGCTGTTGTTTTTCTCGCTTACGATACGCATTTTCAGGCGTCTCAGTCACATGACCGTTTTGCTGCTGTTGTTGCACCTGCTGATTGCGGCGGTTCGCCAGATATTCTTCACGGTTATGGCCAGCAGCCTGATTCTGATTTTGATTCTTTTCCTCTTCAGGCAAAGCCCATTCTGGCAGGCGTGGCGGATTCCAGGAGAAGTAAACCGGACGACCACCGCCTTTAGGTTTGGCCTGCCCTCTGTGCTTACCCTGTTTACCATCAAAGCAATCAGCAAAACCGGATTCCAGCTTATACAGATAGCGACCGATGCCCCACTGAACCGCCGAACGCTTCATAGATCCACTGAGGCCGCCTTTCATGGCTTCGATATCGGTGTTTTCTGCACCATCCCACTTTGTCACCCACTCTTTACGCTCACTGCACCAGATAGAAATGCCACACATCACACCTTTATCAGTGTGCTGGTATTCGTTCTTCCAGCCCATTGGCCCACACACTTCATCCAGGCGATTCTGGATAGCCCGGTTAGTCACGTAGGCCAGCACCATGGCCCACACCTTGCCGGAACCGGCAATACCAGATTGCTGAACACGCCATTCAATATCAGAAGAAGGGAATGGCTTGGATAATTCTGCGAAAATATCGAGTTTGGTAGACATAGCGGAAACCTGAAAATGAAAAGTGTAGTACTGCGAAAGGGGGCATATAGCCCCCTTACTGGTAGATGGTGTTACTGGCAATACATGGAGAGATCGTGACCCATGTAATCCTCGGAGCTGGCGACTTCTTCCGCTTTTTTCATCTCTGGCGGTAGCTCTTCGGTCTGACCGGTGAACCAGAGCATGAAAGAATTGTCTTCATTGTAATCAGCAGAATTAGAGGCGGACTGAGAAACGCATACAATCTTGATCATTTCAGCAGCTCCAGCAGCGCTTCCAGCTCAGATCGAAGCGCGGCAATTTCCACTTTGCGAGCATCAACAGCAGGGGCGCTAATCAGACCAGTGCAGGCTGTTAAACCGGACACTTTGGTGGCGTTCATCTGCAGCAGGAAACCAGCTTCACGAAAACTTTGCAGGTCTGAAATAGTGGTGGATGGGGTGATTGTCAGTTCCATTTAGGAATACTTCCATATTGAGCCTGATACGGTTTTGTGCCAGTATCGGGCTGTATGTGGTTGCCTTCCTCTCCTCGCCCTTCGACAAGTTCGGGGAGGAAGGCGGTTCTACAAGCTGAAGCAGTAATCCCCGCCTCAACTTGTGGGAACAATAATATATTTATGTTCCCACAAAGTAAACCTTTTTTTGTTCCTACATTTTCTCTATACTAATCACCATAGATATGGATATAGGTGAGCTATGACTACTCAGAAGAAAGCAAAGTTGGGCAGAAAACCAAGCCCGGAAAAGAACCTTGATGTAAGCATTAAAGTCAGATTGAAATCTGATGAACGTGAACAGTGGAAGGAAATGGCAGAGAATGGGGGATATAAGAATTTATCCGAGTGGATCAGGTCACTGGTAGCAGCCGCCTGACCAGCAGACAGATAAAAAAAACCCCGTCGGGACTGTAACCTACGGGGTTTTTTTTCAC
>CBDCRZ010000148.1:0-44632 GCA_965221135.1 Sansalvadorimonas sp. | reverse complement strand
ATTAGTCCGCCTAGTCCGGTCGACTGCCTGTTAAGGAGGGGGGGCCTAAGTTTCATCGAGCGACCGGGCCATGGGGGGTAGTGGGGCGCCGCCCTCAGGCGATACCCCCACATAAAATTATGTCAAATTACTCCGAACTGGGAAAGTTCCAAAGATGATCTACTTCAGGATGGATTGAGAGGCCCTCCAGAGGGTCTACAACACGTCCTTCCATAGCAGCCCTTATGGATCTAACCAAAACAGGGTTCTTAGCAGCTAGAGCCGCTTCTAGAGCAGCTTGGAGTTGTGCATTCGTTGCCATAGTCAGATCACAGTACGAGTGTTGTCATTAGGCTCTTCATGTGCCTCAGGACCAAAGCCTTCAGTAGCAATCACAGCCATATCTAGTTCTGGTTTTGGGAGATTGGATAACACCAGCTCCTCAGCCCATGCTTTTAGGGCCTTACCGTTGTCTGTATGCTTGGCGCAGCCTAGCACCCTCCAGCAGTTCTTAGGGTCGTAATGGAGCCTACTACTGTACTTATAATAAGACACAAAGTAGTTAGGACCTTCACGGACTCTGAAGTACCAGAAGCTACAGTCAGGGGTATTACCAGGGAAGGGGGTTACCTTCATAATGATGATGATAATAGTAGTGGTATGTGGTTGGTGTTAGTAATAGAGGAATAGCAGGCCTCGTACCGAGAGGCGCTATAAGCCTATTAAGGTTTGTTGGTGTTGTGTGTGTTTGGAGAACCTTTCTCCCGGATCGGATTCGGTCGCTCCGCTCCCTCATAGAGCCTCTAGATGTGCTAAGGAAAAGAAACCCCCTGATTGAAACGAGGGGGTTTGTCACCGCATATCCACACAAGGAGGCACCACTCCCCTTGCTTAAAACCCTCCACTTTTTACGTCCAGTCCCAAACCTTAGTGCTACCAGTGGATCCAAGAGATTTGAAGGAGTGTCCTAAAACTAGGGCATCTGTTGCTAAATGAGGGTGGTTTTCAAAGGCAGTCATCATTGCATTCCACTCTTCATTCTTCCTTCTAGCTTGTGCTTGATGTGCTGATTGAGCGACAGCATCAATGAAGTATTGACAACCTTGTGCCAGGGCATCAACTCTGTCATCGTGTTTAACGGCTCCTTTCTCTCTACACATCCTACTCATCTGGTACATAAGCATGTATTCAAGCCTACGTTCTGGGGGAGAGTCAGGGTTAGAGGCGTAGTCCCACTCTAGGACTTTAGGATCAATGATCAGCTTGTGCTGGTTAAGGAGGGGTTCAATGGTTTGGATGATACGTTCTTCTTTACGAACAGTAGCTCGAACTTCTTCAACATCCATACCAACTTGCATCTGTATGAGGTGTCGTTTGAAGAGTTCACAGACCATACCATCACCGAAGTTAGATTCGATCAAAAGTTTGGTAGCACCATTACGTTTACCCATCCGAATGATAGATGTAAGGGTGTCATCAGAGTACCCATCTTTGAAGGCTGCCATCTGTCTAACAAAGATGTAGCCATTAGCTTGAGAGATGACACAGGCCACAGTCTCGTCTGAGCCACGCCCAGAAGGGTCTACAGAGACGATTGTCTCGTTGTAAGGGCAAATACCCTCATCAATGAACATAGGCCCGTAGAAGCGATCTCCGGGCAGTCCTACGGGGTTAAGGGTTTTGATCATGTATCGGGGATCAGCCGACCAAGCATAACGTTCAGCACATTCATTACCAAGAGAGGTAACGATTAGGTCTTGGAACTTGAGGGGAAACTTCTCAGAGTCAGACAGCGAGGTATCCAGTTGGAACTGGAGCATAAAGTTAGAGCGGCCCATAGCGGCCTCTCGTTCCATCAGATCTAGGTCAGAGAATCTGCTATCGGTGGGTGTCCATCTCTCCACTCCTTTCTCGATGTCATCAACCAGTTGGGGTGCGAGGAGCCCCTCGTAGTTAGCCGTGTCTTTGGGATAACGTGCAGGCCAGACGAAGGGGCGATAGGAGCGTTCTGCAAGTTTGCGGTAAATCGTGAAAGTCGACTGTGGCGTACCAAGGAAAAGAATCCTTGAGTCGTCGTCCGGGGTGAGAATTGATTCACTTTCAGTTACCAGTTGGAGGAGTTTCTCTCGTTGCATATCTGTAGCAGAGTTAGCGGGAACCTCGACGTCATCGAAGATCATCAAGTGGGCACGGGATCCAGTCATCTGCCCAGTAATACCGACGCTTTTCACAGACGGTGCCTGATGGGGCTTCGCAGGTCCAACATCGAAAGATATCCTCGACCATCTCTGGTCCTTGTCCTGAGGTCCCAGGTAATTCAGCCATGCTATGTCTAGGATTAGTTTTTGACAGAAGATCGAAAAGTTATCAGCACGTTCTTTAGACGCAGAGATAACCATGATCTTTTTATCGGGGTCATTGAAGAGAACCCACAACACAAACGCAGCAGTGATCCAAGACTTACCAACACCACGAAAGGCACTGATCTGGAGACGCTTAGGCCCATGCTGGAGATACTCAGCAATCGACAGCTGAGCTCTTGTTGGCTTAGGAAGGCCCAGCTCTCGCCAGACCATGGTGAGGAAGACTCTAAAGTCTCCCCTCATCTTCAGCTCAAGTTGTTCTAAGTTCATTAAGTTCTTGGGCAGTTGTGGATGGGCCGGGTGAGCCAGCAAAGGTTCTATTAGGGCTATTAACGATGATCAGGTACTCATCCCAAGCCTCAGGAGCTTCCCCCTGAAAGTTGATATGGTATCTAGTGTCGTATGTAGGGGCTGTCAATTCAACCCCCTCTTCGTCATAGGTGCCTGGGAGTGTCTGTACGGGCCCAACCTCATCGATGGCTCTATCATGCGTGTAGTGGGTTACAACGCCCTCAGAGGCCCACCCAAGGGCCTCACAGGACGCTACGAAGGTATCCCTATCTGGGAATCGGTAGCAATACATAGTTTAAGTAGTTAGTTCGATTAGGTCTTCGTCAGTCTTACGTGTTGGGAAGTATGCAAGGCGGGTGATGTGGCCGTTGAGGTAGCCGCCACTACCAAGAGACTTTCCTAAATTCAAGTAGTTTACAACAGGAACCGACAAAGTACTATCTAAAGTCACTGTACCATTGTATGCAAACGAAAGGTTGTTCACAGCAATAGCCCCAGCAAGCTTGTGGAACTGGTCAAACGGCGTGCTGTTGTTAGGAGAGTGTCTACTTGTTTGAGTAACACCACCGTCAATGACAGTCATTGCTGAATTGTTATTGTTACCATATCCAACTCGCCAGCGTTCTGTTGAAAGCCCACTCTCAAATCCCGAAATCACTGAATTACCAGGTGCCTCTGCCTCAACAAACACTGTCCCTTCACCCTGGTTATACCAAGAGCTGAAGTTAGTCCCTTCAATACTCACAACGTCAGCAGCACGGGTTACAGCACTGCCGGCCGTGGGGATATAGGAGCTTGGGAAGGCGGCTGCTTCTAACTGAGCGCCCCAGATGTAAATGTCACCGCTAGCGTAGTTACCAATACGCCACTTATATGAATTTATACCAGCAGGAGTGAGCGTTAATTGACAATGCCACCAACCATTACCCGCATCAGTGGACGTAATTACGGCGTCACCTGTAGCAGCAACATGATAAGATACAGTACCATCATCAAGACTAATTGCCGCTCTTGCTCTATTGGTCCCACCGTCATAGTAGTCAATAAAAACGCTTTGTCCTGTGGTAGTACCCTTGGCGTATGAAGTGAAAGTCTGTATGCCACCACCGACTAGATTCAAACTCTCGGTTAAATATGATGATGCACTGGGCCCCGCAGCATCACCAATCAATACAGCGGTATTAGAGCCATCTGGGGCAGGGTTGTTCGTACTTTTCTTTGTGATGTTAATTGGTGCCCAAATGTTATCCCCGAAGTCGCTGTGAGTGAATTGGTTCGTACTACTGTCTTCAATCAACAACCCCAGGCTCTGGAGAGTTACGGGGTCATGGTCAAAGCGTGGAGCATCTGTTGTTGCCGACTTAATCAACCCATCACTACCGACATACGTCCCAGTACTGGCACGGCTGAAGGTTACTAGGTTGTTGCCACTGACGGCATCTGTAAGACTGAGGCTAGTAGCAAGTCTGAGGTCTAAGGCTGCATCACCGAAGGGACCACCACCACCACCAGTGCCGCTGAGGGGGTTCAAGTTATATGTAGTAGGAGAACCACAATCCTCCCTAAGATCGTAGAGACCTGTTGGCACTGCTGTAACATCAGACCCTAGATCGATTGGGAATGGCTCCAGGGTAGATAAGCAGTCAGAACCATCGGCTGGTTTGAAATACCTAGTATCATCTATAAAGGGGACATAAGCCCAATTATAGATTCGACCATTCTGAGCTCGTAGGTTAGCCCGTTGCAGAAAATTCTTTAGGTAGTTAATCCGAGGAAAGATTGTTAGATCTACGGATGGTGTAAATTGTTCACTATTAGTCATAGGTAGGGTTTCAAAGCATTAGCAAGTTGTTCAAGTGTAAGGTTTGCCCAAGGAGCAGGTGATCCACGTAGATCTCCTGTTTTGAAGGTCAATCCATCATCTGATGTGAAAGTAACTTGTCCGGTTACGTGGTCATACTTACCACCTATCCATCCTCGCCCATCTTCACCATTTGTACCTGTGAGGCCTCTAGAGCCGTCTTTGCCGTGTTGGCCATCTTTGCCATCACGTCCATCTGCACCGTTCTTACCGTTCTGTCCAGGTAGGCCTGGGAGTCCATCGCGTCCATTGACACCATCTTTCCCATCCTTACCCGTCAGACCACGTTCACCCTTGGCACCAGACCTGCCATCACGCCCTGGCCTTCCTTCAGATCCTTGAGTACCACCCTTACCAGCAGGACCCATCGGACCTTCTGGACCACGTTCACCGGGCCTACCAGTAGAACCTTTACCAGCCTTAAGCTGCTTCCAATCACCCTTTTGAGCTTGGATATATGTATAGCCTGTGTTAATCACATAGACCAGAGCACCAACCTCAGCATCAAGCGTTAGCAGCTCGTCAGCGTTGGGGATGTCCCCAAGGAACTCAGAGGCAAAGAATTGGAAGGGGTTTTCCCTTCGTTTGATAGTGTAAGATTCAGTCATCGTAGGTGTGAGAAAGTTGGATAACATCTAACCCCTCAACTTCGGAGGGTGTGGATGTAAACGTAGGGGCCGTGAGCGTAGGCTCAGAGGGCTTCAGCGGGGCGATAGCTTTATCTATGGCAGATGTTACCTTTGCGTCAATATAACGCTCTTCTAGGCCCCACAGCCAGCCTTTAAGAAAAAAGGCAATAGGAAGTGGAAGGTGTTGGTCCAACCACTTGGCTACTGCCTTAAATTCATTAAGCCGGAACTTTACCGGCTCCATATTAGTTCTGGGCTGAGAAAGTACCGTCTTCACCAACGCTGTAGACAACAGAAGCCTCTTCAGCCTCACGACGTGCTTTATCAGCAGCGATCTGAGCGTCGAACTCTTCAGAGGTATTAGGGAGTGCATCTACAACCCAACCAGTTACGATCTCAGAGGTTACAGCTTCTACTGGGATAATGTTATCAACTGGAGCTTCAAGACTCCACACACCACGAACAGAACCATCAGCATTGCTATAGGTCCAGTCACAGGTGTGGATGATGCCAGCAGTATCTGTACGGAAGAAAGGTACGTTATACATAATTAAAAAGAAAGATTAAACAGCTGAAGCTGAAAGGGTTCCGTTATTAGCAACGGAGAGGCGGAAGGAAGTACCGTTAGGGGATTTAAGAACAATGCTTCCAAAATCCCAGTCGCCATTGGAATCACAGCGAGCACGCTCTATTGCACCAGCAGAAATGATGACGGTATCGTTTAACGTTGCGTCTGCTGTGGTGCCTTTACGAGCACCAAGGATAGTATTGCTGGAGCCTTCGATGTAAAAGCCAGCGTTACTACCAACGGCGGTGTTGTCATTACCACCGGTGTTACTGTTGAGAGCGTTTTGTCCAAGGGCAGTGTTGTCGTTACCATCGGCGTTACTGTTAAGAGCGGATTTACCAACGGCGGTGTTGTCGTTACCATCGGTGTTACTGTTGAGAGCGGTTAGTCCAAGGGCGGTGTTGTCGCTGCCATCGGTGTTATTGTTGAGAGCGGCTTTACCAACGGCGGTGTTGTCTCTGCCTGTGGTATTGGTGTAGAGAGCGTTTCGTCCAAGGGCGGTGTTGGATACGCCTGTGGTGTTGCTGGGAAGAGCGAATCGTCCAATGGAGGTGTTAGATGTATCAGAGCCGCCACCCAGACCAATAGTTATAGTGTTATAAGTGCCAGCAGTAATATCACCATTGTCTTCAAGCTTGAAATTTGGCGCCGAAGGTACCGTTCCGCCGATGAGAACGTCGCCATTGGGCTCTATCATCACCGTCCTCTTACGGGAAGGACCGGAGACAACCTGACCTGTATCTGTATCAATTACAATCTCTCTGGATTGAACAGTAGAGGCTTCAATGGACTCTGTAGGTCCACCACGAAAAAGAAGTGCATCAGCCATGATAATAATCTCAGTTTAGGGTGGAAGAGGCCTTGCCGATACTGTTGGTACCTACTGCACGACGTTCAACGATTTGGTTACGGACAATGTCCAGAACTTCGTTGACAGTGTTAGCAGTGGTCACAGCAGCAAGTAGAGCAACTGTAGCGGCGGTCAAGACTTCGTCAGAACCGTACTGGAGTGAAACTTCGTAGTTACGTGAGGCCATAAGTAGTACTTAGGTAAATTTGAATAAAATTAAATGATCAGGTGTAGGTTTAAGCAGCTTGTGCGGCAATAAACTCTTCCACCCGCATGGATCCCTTTTGGGAGTTACAGGCTCTACATGCCGTAACGCAGTTGGAAGCAGTTGTACCGCCACCTTTTGAGCGTGGTCGAACATGGTCAATAGTCAGTTCTTCAGTGGATCCACAATAGACACATTGGTGTCCATCACGAGCTTTAATCTGCTCCCTCCACATTCTACGGGCATCACTGCTGCGGAAGGTGAGGAGGTCTTGCATGAGGCTCTGTGGGGTGTTCATGAGTCCGTAGTAGTTGGTTGGTTTACTTACGTTTGGGCTTTCCTCCAGCCCCTTGACGAGCCCGATTCTTCTTGGGGAACTCTCGAACAAGCTTGCCGGATTTAGTGTGTGAGTAGTCTTTACCTCCTTTGCCGTAGTTACCATCCTTTCGTCTGGCTGCATTTAACTCGGCTCGGTAGGTTTTGTTAGCTGTCGTCTTATTACGCTTGCGTTGTGCAGCGTTCTTCTTCGCTCGTGCCTTTGGGTTCTTTGCGTAGTAACGCGCAGATTTACCAGGGCTTCTTGTTCGTTTTGGGGCCATTAAATGTGCCTCTGAACTTCGTCAAATGATAGATCAGGTAGTTCAGCTAGTAAGCCAGCTAGGGGGCTACCAGAGACAGGGACGCCAGTGATACCATTAACCTTAAGCCAGTCAATAGCAGCACGGAGATCTGCGGTAGTAGTCTTTTCTGACTTGATGCGGTCGATGATCTCAACTGTCAGTATGGAATGTAGTTCATCAAAGAGATCTTCAGATGCTCGTTCCGCCATGGATCACTCTCCCAGCAGGGCGTGACGAACACTGCGAGCAGCGATATCATCAATCTCGTTATCTGTAGTCTTTACAAGTTTGTCAAGAAGATCGCAAATCAACTCCTTAACACGACGGCTTGTCACAAAGGAAAAGAGAATAGGACGAATAAGAGTAATCATGATTTTGGTTAGTTAGTTAGTTGAATGTTATGTTTGGTCTCAGAGGATTTCGATCATTGTTCTTCGTGTTGAGGGTAAAGTTTGTGCCCAATCTTTTGGGCTAATGCGTTAATCATTTCTTTGTAGTGGTTAGGTTTCCGTTCATCAGGATCCCAAACCACCACTAAGAGTCCCCAAGCATCATCGTTACCCCACACGGTACAAGCCGTATTGGAGGCTGAACGATTTAACTCTGTACATATACGGAGAGACAGCTTACCCACGTCGTGGGCATCTGTTTCCCAGAAGTGTCCGAGGGGTAGTGGGTCGTGTGTAGCACCTGCTGAGTGCATCACATCCAGCGTATGAGCATCAGGCCAGCTATAAAGCCAGATACCATCGATGCTTTCATACGCTCGTTGGGTGTCAGCCATTAAGGTCTTAACAATTGAGAAGGCTTCAGGATCCTTCTCGATACGTTCTTCCAGTGACTGAAAGTTCGTTTGTTCTTCTTGATACTCCTGATACGTTGTAAACCCAACAAAGAATAGGCCTGAAAGAACCAAAGAAGTCATAATCTTCCTTGACCAAGAGGCCCACCCATTGTCAGTAGTGATCAGTTTATCAACAAATTTAATTAGATCATTCACAGAACTGTAGTAAGTGTACTGGTTCAGTGAGCTATGAGGTTATTCCACCCAGGTTTGAACTGGGTAGATGTATTGGCTAGACCTGTGACATGTTGACGTCTTGTATTCTCAGAGAGAGTAACCCACTCAAGGTTATCTAAACTGTTGTTTAGTTTGTTGCCATCAATGTGGTCAACAGTGAGTGAGCAATCTCCTTCAATAAAGGCCTCAGCCATAAGCCTGTGGACGTACTTACGGTGCTGCTTGTTATCCTTCCATAAGGTTAGTACTAGGTAGCCATGCTTGTCTAGTGTAGCTTTCTTGTTGCGTATTTGGGCTCCACGGGATCGTTTGATCCTGCGGACGTTACCCCAACTGCTGACCTGATAAACACCTTCAAAGTCGGTGATGTCAGACCAATACTCTTTTGCAAATTTCATACTTTTGATAGCGATCAGTTAGGCCGTTTGTGCCACCGTTAATACGACGACATACGGCATCAAAGCCCTTCTGTTGAGCACACTCAAGCAGCCGGTTCTCATGGATCCACGTCTCCGCAGATCTAAATGGATACACCTCTGCTACATAGTCAACCCCTTCCATAATCCTGGGGTCTCCTATGGCTGCACAGAGGCGTGAGTAGTTGTGCTTACCTGTTAGTTGTAGGACTCCTGCTCCCTTATAACGTGGACCGTCTCCTGGCTGGTCATTACCCAGATCCGAGCGATATTCATACGCCCGACCGGAAGCTAGTTCCTTCAGGTATTTAAGATTAGCAGTTTCATGCAAGATGTTAGCCATCAACATACATGTGGCCTCAATGTCCTGATCGAAACCAGTGACGGCTAAGAGCTTGTTGCAGTCATCAGCCTCTGATTGGTTGAACAGTGAGGCAGAGTATCCTGTAAGTTGTTCAAAGATGTCCAGAGTGATGAGACCCTCAGGGGCCTCTGGGTCGTCCCTGTAGGCGTCTATGAAGCTATCTTGGGTACGTTTATCAAGTGATGCCCAAAGGGACTCCAAGGCGGCATCCTGATGAGGCAGAGCAGCATAGTGTTCAACTGCGTTGATGATGAATGAGGTCATAAGTATTAAGGGTTGTTAGATCTAGAAAGTTCAAGCCAGTCACCGTTACTTCTTTTGAGGAAAGAAATGGTTTGGTTAGGACCATTCATTGCTGCATCCACGCCGTCAGCTAATCGAAGATTTCCAACTGCATGCTTTAGTGTAACTGTATAGCCAGAGTAATTTGCTGTCAAATAAAGTAAATCTCCAGTATCACCACCATTAATTGTTGATAGGTTATCTGTAGTATTCCCTTCACCCGTAAATAAACTTCTAGAGCTAGAGACCGTTAAAATACCACCAGAAATAGTTGGGAAAGATTCTATTCCGGAAGATAGGAAAGTATCTGCGTAGTGAGTCAGTAAAGTAAACAGGGACTCGTTATTAGTTCTAGTTGGTGATGTATTTGAAGAAACTCCAACAAAACATCTAGTGCTAATATTTGCAGACCCACCAAACTGGAAATCAGTTCCAGAACCACTAAGCCTTAGATTAACTGCATTGATATCTTCACATGGTCCATTAATGTAGAAGTTAAACCCGGCTGCATCAGAGTTTTGGACAAAAGTACTTTGCATTTGACACTGCTTACTATTCTCAAAATGGAATAACCCTTTATTGGGTGCTGTACCAGTTATCCAACACTGGTTAAACCAGAAGTTAGTTGAGTTGTTAATGTAAACGGCATAACCAGCTCTATTATCAATGACTGCATTATCAACAAATGCAAATGCTCTTGTTCTGCTACTGGCAGTCGAGTTGAACGACATACCAATTCCAGTGTTTAGACCAGTGTGCCAGAATTTATCAATATAAATACCACCAGTGTCAACTGTATCTGTCCTTTCGTATCTAATACCATAATCAGATACGTTGTAACAGTAGATATTGAATAAAGAGAGTTCAGTAGACTTATCACCGTCGATGTAGATGCCTGTACCTATCTCATTAATGTAAAGGTTTTCGAGTAATCCTCTAGAAAACCCTTCAATAACAACGCCTCTAGTCGCTCCTCCAGTACCACTAATTTGGAAGTTACCAACTTTACTACCTTTGCCGGAAGTAATACTTTTAATTGTAAGTACATCGCCTGTGAGTGCAGTGAGGATAGTAGCCTTACCACTACCAACTAGATCAATATTATCTTGTGTGAGAACAATATTAGCATTATAAGTTCCAGGTGGAAGATAAACAGTACCTGAACCGCTAGCAATAGCTGCGTGAATAGCAGCAGTGTCATCAGTAACACCATCACAAACTGCACCAAAGTCTTTAACGCTTACATACTGCTCTAGACGAGCCTGTACGGTCTGATCTATGCCACCGGGGTAGGTGTAGTTAGAAGCAGTAATAGCACCATCGGCAAGCTTGTCTGTAGTTACAGCGTTATTAGTAATGTTGGAGGTACTAACGGAATCGGCTGTATCAAATAAATACCTAGCATCGGGATCATTGGGACCATAAGTCACAAACTTCCATGAGGCGCCTGTAATTTGATAGACAAGGTTTACATAAACACCTGAGTCATAGGTGGGCCCAACAGGAAGGCCTGTCAGAGGTGTAAAGCTTTCTATGCCTGTGCTGTCTAATACACTCACCCTGGCTTGATCAGTAGGGGAGCTCGGGATAGCGGCTACATTCGCTACAGGGGCAAAGACAGCAGCTGCTTGAACAGCTGCATTAGCTTCATCAGCTGATATTTGGGCAGCTGACGCATCAGTAGCGGCTTGTGTGGCATCAGCTTGGGCCGTAGCAGCATCAGCCGCTGCTTGAGTAGCATCTGTTTGAGCCTGGGCCGCAGAGGCCTCAGCCGCTGCTGACTGTACGTTGGCCTGATCAGCCTTAGTATCAGCCGCCTGAGCGGTAGCTAGGGCTGCTGCACTGTTAGCTGCTGACTGTTCGTTATTGAAGTCAGCCTCTTGAACAACAAAGAGGTTCTGTTCAAAGTTATCGTTCAGATCCTGAGCCCTAATAGCAGATCCAGGATAGAACACAGCCTTAGGCTCGTCTACAGAGGTGTCCCGGTAGATTCTGATGGCTACTCCATTAGCAGGAGCAGTTACAAACTCAACAGTTGTGGCATTAGCAAGGGAATATGCAGTTGTAATGACGCCATCCAGGCTTACCTTGACGTCGGTTTCTTCAATATAGGGGAATGTAAAAGAGTAGAGAACGGTAGCACCATCCCCTACGTATAGATTTTCAATAATCGATGCCATGTTTTTCTGCTAATTTTTGTAGGTGATTGGCTCCTCTAGAAGCAAACTTGGTCTGCCTCCTTTGGTCTCGGCTAAAGCGAATGTCGTCAGCTAGTTCTGCAAACTCAGGGTCGTGCTGTAGAGAATCTAGAGCCATATCCCTGTATTTCATAATCAATTGATGAGTCTTGTCATAGAAGGGGTAAATCTGTTTGTAGTCTGCCTCAAGCTTACCATCTTGAGCTAGTTTGGTAAATGCAGCCCGATCTCTCTCCCACTTAGGGTTCTGAGCGAGCTCATCTAGTTCTCTACCCAATCCAAGTTCACCCATCTTCTTAGAAATGGCAGATCTGTGTGCAGGCTTAAGTTTAATACCACCAAGAGTGGTAAAAACCATATTCTTATCGTACTGAAGGTCCTCTAACCAGTCCCGACCAGGTGAAGTACCACGATCAGAGACGTTCATAGGGTTGAGAACAGCATTCATACCTGAGTTTAGGTTCTTAACTGGGGCTCCATCCAACATATCATGATGAATAGCACCACCACCCATACCCCCGAAGGTGAAAGTATCCACAAACCTGGCCATCTGGTTCTCAAACTCCATCTTATAAGGACGGAAGATGTTGTTAACCTGCCTACGTTGAGAGGAAGCAGGGACGAAGCTGTTTGCGATACCTGCAATAGTGGCTTGAATGTTCTCAGCAGTGTTCCCCTGAGGGTTCAGAAGGATACCTAGAGGACGTAGGCCAGCAGTCACAGAGCGTTGGGTAAGGTTAGCTGATAATGTGTAGGCCAAGTAGCTCATCAGGTAAGAACCCTGCTCTTCACTCAGCCGACTCTTGGTAACAGCGTCACCAACAGTGGCGACAAAGCGTAGTGGGAAGTCAAATGGAGCCATACGGCTGTAATCAATCCACTGACCACCCACTTTGATGGAGTAAGGAGGACGAGCTTGGATCTCACGCTGAGTTTTGTTAGGATCAGGAGCACCTGTGATGTTTCCTGTCATATACAACATACCAGCAGAACCAACTAAGCCATAGCCGATGCGTTCACGGCCTTTCAGAACGGCTTTAGCCCACTCATCCTCACCATCCATAATGGTCTTCCACTCAGTCAAACGACGATTTAGGAAAGGAGTGTGCTGCATACCAAACACAGTGATATTGTGCCCAGTCTTAACGAATGGGAAGAAGATACGAGCAAGTGGGTTACCACTTAAAGCAGCACCCATTTGAGCAGCACTACCTTCTAGAGCTTGCTGGAAGTTACCCTCCTGAGCTGCACGTAAGATGTCGGGATCTAGGATCTCCCCATCTGCACCAATAGCATCAGCGCGTTTCTTCTCCAACAGAGCATCAAAAGTATCCCACAAGCCTCGGCCTGTATCATCACCAGCCTCAAGAGCTTGAGCAAAGGTTCTGTTCTGGTACTCAATTCGAGCAGTCCAGGCCTTCATGAACTCATCAGTGGTGACCATCAACTTACTAGGCCAGGATAAGAGAGGATTATCCAGCATTCCATGTAGATGTTCCATCATCTTCACACCCATAGCCAGGGACTTATCACCCTGGGCCTCTGCTGTCTCAGCTAGTACAGCTAAGGCGTTTACAGTCTCCTCAGAGCCCACTCCGTGGGTCATCTTCTTAGATGTATCAGACACAGGCTCACCGTTCTTCCAGGCGGTCATAGCCTGTCCCCAAGCCTCATCAATGTTCTTCTTGAAGTTCCACTGTGCTGCACGCATGTGACGGAAATCACCAGTACCTAAGGCACCAGCGAGAGGACGTAGCCAGGCATTAGTGGTAGAAGATAGACCGTTTACGATATGGGTCTCAAAATTGGACAACAATGAGTTAAAGAAAGACTTGAACGCAACGTTCTCCGACTCAATCCAGAAGCTGTTCCAGATGCCCCGCATCTTAGTGGGGTCACCATCTGCCAAGGCAAGCTGTGAAGCCATCTTCTGGGCCTTTAGACGGGCCTTAGGAGAGCCATCAGCTAATGCTTCGAGTAGCTCATCCATCTTAGCCATACCAGTCTTAAACAACCGTTCATCCTTGGCTAGATCCTTTGTAGGCACATTGAACTTCTTACCGAAGATGTCGATCTGATGGTTGTACAGGAAACGACCAGCAATAGAAGAGGTCTGATGATGTACATTCATCAATGCCCCAAGGGTGTTGACCATATCAATGGTATGGACCGTGTTATCGATCCCTGCCATCCCAAGGTCACCTACAGCCTTGATCTCCTTATGGAGCTCTGAAGATAAGGCCTTCATCAGGCCATTAACGGTAACGATTCCTTCCTCAGTGAGGATCTCTTCCTGACCAAAAGCCATCTTAGGCAGGTTCATCTCCTCATAAGGGAGGTGGAAGTTCTCATTGAACAACTTGACTGCCTTCTCTCCAACCTCACGAGGTGGGGTCTTCAAGTAGCCGGAAACATCAGAGATCGGAACACGGTTTTTTCTAACAAGAGAGTCAAACCACTTCTTGTTGATAGCGTCGGGAGCACCTCCCATACCCTTCTTGATGGCCTCAATACGACTCTTAGTCAGAGGACTACGAGTAGCAGTCTTAATAGCTTGTCCACTCCTAGGGGTAGAGATGGCATCACCAGCAGCTTTCGTATAGTCAGGGGTTGTCTTACTAGGACTAGGAGCAGCCATAGCGCCCTTGAGGTGTCCATTCTGAGTCTCACGTAAAGCATCAGTACCCCAAGTTGGGATGTCCTGCTTACCCTGGATGTCCCTGACAGCCTTTTGATCAAAAGCCTGACCAAGCAATACAGCCTGTTCTTTGTCAGGAACGATCCTGCTAAGCTCTAGCTCAACAACACCAGTATCAGGGGCTTTCCAAGCACCAAGATAAACATCCTCACGAGAGAGAACGTCAGCGTGCTTCTGGAGGAAGGCTTGAACAGACTCAGGGCTCATGTCCTTGAGAGAAGCCCCGTCGATAGCTACAGCAAAGCCTTCAGCAGGTTCAGCACCTGTGAATGGGTTACGTGTGAAGCCATCTCCGTCCGCTAAGGAATCCATAGCACGGTAGATACCACCGTTGAAGTCATTAGGGAGTTGTCTAGTAGCCGGAGTAAAATACTCAGGGAAGACATTAGCTATATCATCCCAAGTTACAGGGATGCCCTTCTCGTATTGATCCATCACAGGACGATACCGTTGGAAGTGGGTCTCGTCTCCAAGCTCCTTCAAGCGGTTAAAGACCTGTTTAGCACCAGGAGGTACATTAAAGCTAGATGTCTCTGCTAGACTCTTCTGGGCAGCCTCTACAAAGGCATCCATCTTCTGCTGACGTGTGATAACATCTTTAACACGGCCAGAAACAGCTTCATCAGCCTTCTTCGTGTCGAAGATGAGTACCTCATTGGCAAAGTCAGACCTATTCAAAGGTTGAGTGAAGTCAGTATTGAACTCAATACCATCATAACCCTTTGAAGCCACCCACTCACGGAGAGCTTTCTTTTGCTTAGCAGTGGCATCATAAGCAATGTCATCAGGATCCATAGACAGGACCTGTTGACGTGTCAGTGCTTTACCTGTCTCCACATCAAATGGGGTAGGACGACCAGCACCAGATACCTCAAAGAGGGTCAACATGGAGTCTTTGTCGGACTGGTAGATCTTCAACTGATCGGTGAAGCCTTCAACAGTTTCCTCTCCATATGCCTTGGCATAGGGCTCATTACGAGTGAAATAGACACCACTACCCAGGAGGTTACCACCTTCACCACTAGCCTTGAATCCACCCTTCTTGATACCTTGAATGGCTCCACTTGAACTACCATGGTAGAGTGTCTCCCCTTTAGCGCGGAGATCTCCGAGCACACCTTCCTCAAGCTTACGAACAGCAGCCATACCAGCGATAGGAGCCCCAACGCCTCCAATGAAAGAACCAAGGCCAAAGCCCTCAAGCATGTTCTTCATGGCATTGGCATAAGGCCCATCACCATCATCTACTGCAAGAGCTGTTGTCCATGTAGGCAGCCAATCAGGAGCATGCTCTTTGATTAAAGTGGAAAGGTTGTCATTACCACCCAATCCATCAATGAAGTCAGCAGCCATGCCATACATACCTTCTTTGGCAGCTGTGGAGGCAATAACCTTGGCCTTTTGAACCTTAGTACCAGCAGCAGCCCACTTGGCTCCAACACCAGCTACGCTCCTAAAGCCGCCTGTGGCTCCCATAATGATGGCAAACTCACCAAAGCCTTGAGCAATCTTTCCGACAGGAGTCTGAGCTGCTGCCTCATCTTTACCAAGGTTCCACTGAGCCCACTCATACTGGTTGGACCACGGGGTCTGCTTACCATCCGCCTCACCTAGGCCTACTAGGGAGGGGATTGACTTGATAGTATCACCAAGCACCTCAGCAGCCCCTAGAGCCTGCTCCAAGGCTCCGATACCAGCACCGGCTGCAATGTCAGCAGGTTCACCAATTAGGTCTATGACGCCTGTCTGGTCCTCTTCACGGCCCTTTACTTGCTTCTCATTGATCTCCTCACGGGAGAGTTGATCACCCTGGAAGGTGTTATCAATGACATCCCTAAGGTCACCAACAAGTGAGTCGATGGGATTGGAGGCACCACCTGAGCCATCGCCTCCACGCATACTGTTGAAGGCATTACCAAGGGATCCCAAGATCCCACCATCTGTAGAAACCTCACCATTAGGGGTTTGCTCTCTACGGACTACTGGCTCTTCTTCCTCTGAAGCGACCTCCTCTGGAGTTACTTGAAGAGCTTCTTCCTCTTCTTCCTCAGGGGTCCAGTCCAGGGTCTCCCCTTTTGGTATGTGTGAATAATCTTCTACATTGCCAAAGGCTTGTTGTGTTGCTTGACTGAACTCTTGATCTTCCATAAAAAGTCACCCGTAGGAGTTAGATTAACTGGCCATTAGCTGGCTGTACTTGACTTGTTCCATGGACAAAGGCGTACCTTTTACCACCAGGAACTTCAATAAGAAGACGGTGTGAACCTTCTCCGCTTGCTGAGTTGTCAACCCAGTTTTCAACCACTCTAGCCCCATTAGTCAGATAGATCTCTCTATTAGGCTGATAGGATGCGTAGTCGATCCCGTGGGATCCTCTGTTGCGGTGGTCTTGTTCGGTCTGTGTAACCTCCATAGCTTGAGATAGAGGAGCCAATCCGTTATTAGTAGCCACTGCCACATAACGGTCTAGCTCTCCTGGCGTAAGATTGATATTCCTATCACCATAGATTCCGCCTCGGGCAACACCCTTAACGTCTAGATGATCACCAGTAGAACCATAGCCAAGGGTCCCGGTGGTATAAACCTTACGTGGTTGATTGTAGCTGTTAGACGCTAACATCACTCGACCTGCCTGTCTTCCATAGCCGCTAATGATCGCTGCCCGTACCTGCTGCTGACTTGAACGAGGGTTCATGACAGTCTGATAGGCACGAGGATTGCTCACAAGAAGGGTTTCCATGATTTGAATAGGATCAGGATTACTACCATCAGATCCACCAAGCCAAGGGGCTGGAGGGAGTGGTTGTTGTGCAGCATTATTCATTAACTGAATAGCACCTGGATCCTTCTCATTCACACCAACCCAAGCTGTTGGATTGACACGGAGATAGTCAAGTGTGATGTAGTCTTGCATAGCCTTATCGAACTTAGCATTCAAAGGAATACCAAGCTTCTGGACACGCTCTGCGAGTGTTGAGTGGATGAACTGATAACGACCAGCTGCATGGATGCGACCAGCGGCACCATGTTGGAGAAGCTCACCAACAGACATATCTGTCAGTTGCTTACCAAAGGTGTCCTGAGCAGCACCTGAGCCATAAGCAACACGACCCCCGTGGGAGCCACCTTTGTTCATGGCATCATAACCCCAATGACCCGACTCGGGCTTAGCAATGCGATTAAGCACATCACGTTGGAGTTGACTCATCCCGCGTAACCCACCTTTATTGTCACCAGCAACGTAGTTAACCTGAGTTAGATTAGCTAGTTGCAAGGATGCTTTGGGGGGCACACCGTAGGATTGAAATTCAGACATTGAAGTCCGAAGGTTAACTGGAGCAACATTGCGGAGTTCCTTTAAACGTTCTTCACGTTGTTGGATGCGATAAGCACCCGTAAGGGCACCAAGAGAGCCGTATCCCTGGAGCCTCATCTGGTTGTCAACAAGTGTTCTAGATGAAATACCTAGCTCACCTGCCATCTCAATGGTACGGACACTAGGAGCCCTACCTTGAGACATAGCATCAGCATCAGCACGGAGATCCGTTGGACTGATAAGGATGTCCCTAGTAGTCTGGACTGCGAAAGGGGTCCTACGTATTTCTCTGATCTCCTCAGGGGTGTGTGAGGAGTACCTACGAGCCTTAGACTTATCCAAGACGATGGTCCTAGCCCCGCCGGGGAGTGGAGCTTCAAACCCCTGAAACTCACCCTCCAAAGAAGCTTTGAGTCTATACTCAGGCTTCTCTAGTAGCTGCTTGATGAAGGTATCCACCATAGAGGCTGGATCCCCCTCGGGGTTCTGCTTTGCCCAAGAAGCTATCATCTTAGTAAGCTCCTTGTTCATGTGGCGAGCCCTGACCTTAACCTGAGCAGCATGTCCACGGTAGAACTCGTCTGCCAGGGGAGCACGCAGCTCGCCCTCAGGAGTGAACATGTTGTTCTTGAGGTTATTCTCAAGACTAGTGTCCAAACCTTTGGTAACACCAGCAGCCTTCGCTACATGCTCCTGGCCAACAGCATTAGGGCCATACTTGTCATATACCTCTTGAGAGATCTTACCTTCTGCAAGGTATTGATCCATATCCTGTTGTGAGTAAGGATCACCAGACTTGGCCTTTAGCTCAATGTCAGCCTCTAAGGAGTCAACAATACCTAGGCCATTACCCATTAACAGCTTAGCCTGCTTTAAGGCGGCGGTAGAACCATTCTGCTGAAGAGCAGCAATAGCAGCTGCCTTATTCTCTGGGGTGGGATCAGCTAAATAATCTTTAGAGATCTGAGCAATCTCAAAGGTATCCTTGTCAGCCTCATGATTAAAATCAGCCATAGCTGCCTTCTCAGCCTTATCAAGTGCATCACGAAGACGTGCCTGATACCGCTTATCGGCTCCAATAGTAGAACCTTTATTACCTGGCTGCTGTTCAACCTTCATCAGGTCTCTGATGCGATGTACTCCGTCTATAGGGTCGTTCTCATACTGCACCAGAAGCCCCTCTAAGGCCTTCCTTTGAGTGATTGGGGTGCGTACACCACCTTCCTTTGTATTGGCGGCTGCCTCGGTTGCTAGGGCCCAAGCTTGATTAGGGTCAAACTCAAGAGCTGCCATGGCAATGTTATCGGCCTCCTCTAGGGAAGCAACCTCCTCTTGCTCCTTAGCTCTCCTGGCATACAGGTTAGAGATAACACCACTAGTGTTACCCTGCATAGTACGAGCAAGGTCAAGTAGAACCCTACGGTTCCCACCAGACACACCAGCAGCAAACTGCTTGTTAAGTCGAAACACCTCTGCTGAGATCTCCTCATCAGATAATCCCGATAGAGTTAGCTTACGGGTTTGTTCCAGTAACCATGCCCCGTGCGTCATCTTAGCCTGAGCAGTAGTCCTCCTGATAGGAGCTTCCATGTTGTAGGTGGAAGAGGCATTAAGCTGTTGAGCGGTATTAATGTCGCCTTCAGCAGATATATCCCTACTAACTTCACCAATAGCCTGAGCTTCTGCTTGGACCTGATAGGCACGCTCATCGTTGTTCTCAAGGTCATTCTCAGTTGACTGACTAAAGCCACTTAGACCCATCTCTGCTAGGACACCATTCTCATAGTCCTCCTGCTCCTGCTGTCCCTTACGCTGTTCAGCTTCTTTGCTCAGCTTCAGCAGTGCATTTGCTGCTGTAGAAGAGAAGCCAGCAATGCCTTTCATCAGGCTCAGGTTGGCATTAGCCTTTGAGTGCTCCATTGTCATGCGGGCTTTCTCAATGGTTTGCTCACCTTTGAGAATACCCTGATCAATCTGTTGCTGACGGGCTAGAGCACGGGACTTAACCTTCTCTTGCTCCATTGTGTTCTGGAGCTTAAGCTTTTCTTGCTTTGTTGTATCGATTACTTTCTCAGGAGCAAACCCCCGAGACTGGGCACTCCTTTGATAGCCTCCTTCAAATTGAGGAGCGTTATAGATTCTGGCCATTTAGCTCCAATTGTAAGTGGGAATACCAAGGTTGAGGTTATCTCCAGTCCCCCCTGGATCAGGTGTGAGTAGGGGAGCCTGGACTGTGGGCATAAGGTTGCTGTAAGCGGTGTTGTTAGCTGACTTGGCTTGTGTGTAAGCTATATCAGCTCCAATAGCAGCAGCTTGTTCTGCACTTCTGAGGGAAGCATTCTGCTCTGCATTGGCTAGTCCTTCTTGACGCTCCACATCGAGGGCTAGGAGCCCCACAGACTGGCCTGTAGCGCCTGTAGCTAGGAGTTTACCTCTAGCTCCAATAGACTTGGCATAGTTGGCCTGGGCCTTGAATGTGGCAGCTGTCTTGGCTTCGTTGAGCTTGGCTTGCTCTTGCACGTAAGACTTGTTAGCTGCTTCGTTGTTGTTTGTAAGTTGTCTGTAGTAGGAGAGGTGATTAGCCTGTTGAGCGCGTGTCTCTCCAATATGTTTCTGAACCTGGGCTTGTCGATCCCTGAAAGCATTCTGCTGCGCTTGAGCATACTGCTGGTTCATGTTCTGCTGAGCTTGCTGAGCCTGCATATAGGCTGCTTGTTGCTGTTGTTGAGCCTGCTGCTGCCCTTGCATGATACCAAAGGCTGAGGAAGCTAATCCACCAATGGTACCAATTGCAGAGATGGTACTGGCAGCGGCTGCTCCGATTACGATGCACATGATAATTTCACAATCTCATAATAAGGTAGGTAGAGGGGTGCGGGTTGAAGCATGCGGAGGGCTTTGAACCCTAGCATCTTCAGTAGTTTGTGGTGGAAGGTGTTTCTGATGTCTGTGTAGTTGTACAGAATGTCATAGTTCTCCTCTTCTTTAGCTAACCACTTCTTAGCTTGTTTGACAAAAGTTATGGGCTGGGCGGTGAGGCCGGGTGTACATATCATCCAGACAATCCCATTCTTGGGAATACCTGAAGGACAAATACCAGCAACACCGCAGATGGCACCATCTCGATCATAGAAAGAGACAGCAACATCGCTTAAAGCCACGGAGAAAGGCAGAGAGCCTAGGTTATGACCTAGACCCTCTATCTCCATCTTATCTTCGATGCGGATGTTCTTAGCCACCTCTAGGGCGTCTTGAATTGTAGCCTTCTTGATGGCAAAGTGCATAGAGTGGTTAGCGGAGTGTTTGGACGCCTCTGTTGTTATAGGAACCATCCCAACTATAGCCTGTGATGGCTGATGGGTATGGATCACTAGCCTCGATCTTCATCTTGACAATGTTGCCAGGAGCAAAGACAGGGATGGTTGCAGTACCAATCTCAGCGACAGGTACAGCGTTGGCATCATAGATGTTGGCAGGGGTGATCTCAATGCTCTTGTAAGTATCAGGATACCCAAGCCTAGAAAGAGTTGCCTCATACCTCCCTGAGTAATACAGCTCTAGGTAGAGGAAGGAGACCATAGGGACATTAACTCTATCAGCCTTGTTCTCTGTCTTCAGGAATATGGTGGGAAGCTCAACAGAAGCTGTGTAGGTGTAACCTAAAACATACTCATCCCCAACTAAATCATTAGGGGATACAACATAGGGTCCAGTTACATCGAACTCAACCTCAGGCTGGATGAAGGTGCCCTTATGATCACCTGCTGTGACAATCAAGGTGACTTCGGATCCACCAAGGAAAGCGTTATCTGGGATCCTCACCTTAGATGTCTTGGTAGAGTTAGGCTCAACAGTGATAGCAGTGTTGGGTAATGACACATCCAAGCGAGGGGAGAAACTAGAGAAGCCTACATCAAGCGGAGCAATGTCTGGATCATCAATTAACTCTGAGCGACATAGGATGAACTTAGTACCGTCAAACAGGACACTATGGATGAGGTCATCTTCAGCAGCCATCAGCTTGACGTTAGCTGGGTAGATCCAACGGGTCCAACCTGCTAGCTGTCGTTCGTCTCCATTGTTGAAGAACTTGAAGACATATACATCATTAGTACCTTCCCCATATAACAGCATGTTGTTATTAGGTAGAACCTCACCCCAAATAAAGTTAGGGGGTAGGTACTCAGGGATGACACGGGTGATGTCAGCCACAACAGGTCTGTTCTCAACGGAGTCTACAGCCATCTCCATAACCTTGGAGTAGGTCTGACTCTCGGAAATGAACGAGACAGACACACCAGAGTTCAAAGGAAGGATCCTAGACCTGTAGAAGTAGTTGCTGATCTCTGTCAGCTTGACTGTAGCTGTAGAGAATGCAATTTCAGATGTAGCCAGGAGGAATTGACTACGCTCTGCAAATAGAATTAAACCTTTGGGGGTCCCTACAACACCCTTTAGGATAGCAGGGATGGTAGAAGAGGCAGTAATGTCTATTGGATCTGCATCAGAGATAGCGATAGCAGATTGAGTGAAGAAGTTGAAGTAGTCTCCAGGTTGAGACATGATCACAGCATCTTCAGATAGAAAGCCTAATCGATTGGCAAAGAAGAATAGGTTGGAGATAGACCTTTCAACAAAGGACGGCTCAGGGTTAGTTACCTCATCACCCACCTCTCGACCTGCCCAACCACCGAAGGCATTGGTGTCGTTTAGAGGGCCAAGTGTGAAGGATCCATCAGCCTGCCTAATCAATGCGTGCGGCATTGTAGAGCTGTTGATAGAGGTCTTGATACCCGGTGCTACTGTCTCCTCCCAAGAGCCTGCTCCGGGGATTCCAGGGGCCTCTGTGGTGAACTTGACGTAGTAGTCATCAGCAGCAGAGTCATCCGTGTTATTGACCTTGACTGTGTAGCCATCAAAGCATTGTGTAGGCAGATCAGCAATATCTCGGGCTAGGCCCTTGATCACTGTCATGGATTTGTTAGTCACACCACCTCGAACACTTAGGTTGAAGTCTCTACCTACTGTGTTTGTGATCTTGATGACGTTGCCTGTAGATGTTGCTGAGAAGCCAGCAATGGCACTAACACCAGCTACCAAGCCGCCAACAACAGCACCCACATCAAGCACACCTTGATCGGTTGTTGCTGGGGTTGTGTAGTTAGCTGAGCCAGCACTGTTGTATGCGTAGATAAACCTCTCCTTAGTCACCCTGACGGTGAAGTAGAAGCCTCCCATGAGGACAGTTACTGCATCACCAACACGCCAGCCAACTCCACCATTCTGGAGCTGAACATCTGTCCTATATCGGGACATGTACTTGGCATTAGAGAATGAACGTAGTTCTTCCTCTCTGATGATGGCTGTACCACCATGATCATCTATAATATGCTCACCAACGCGAGAAGGACGATCCTCCCATTGAGAGTCAAACACATCACACTTGAAGAGAGGAAAGCCCCATACCCAGTCACCTTTGAAGCCATCAAACTGTGTTGTAGCCCTAGCATCTGAAATGTTGTCTGGTGGAATGTAGGGATCAACCTTCGTGACTCTACGTTGAATAGTGCTACCACCAACTAGATAGGCTTGACACTGATTAACAAGCCTGAACGTCAGTCCAGACTTACCACCAGCTGCTGACTGAGTAAATACCTGAGCATCTACACCAGAGCAAGCACCACCATCATCTACCTCAAATGATCCAGGTATTACTTCCAAAGCTGTAGCGGAGTAGACCCTGTTAGGTGCAGAAGCCCCATCATTAGATAGGTCAATGGAATAGGTGGAGTTGTAAGCCACTTGATCAACAACTACTAGAGCTTCCTTAGATAGGGCAGCACTGGTGTCAGTGTTCATCGACACCTTGGCCTGGGTGTTGGTGATGAGGGTATAGTCTGCTACCGTCACCTGCTCAATGGTATCTTGAGTGGCTCCTGAGAAGTAACTAGCAGCACTACCATTAATAGTTACTCCACGCTCTGTTCCGTCATTTAGATCCCACACTCGCAGTACGAGGGTAGGGTTATTGTAGATGGCCACAACATAGCGTTCATTGTTGTCCCTGAAGATAGGGAACCATCTGGCATCAGATGGCACATTATTGGCCAGCTGAGCTACAAACTCAGTACCTGGACGCTTACGACAGCCAAAGGTGGGGTCTAGGTAGACATTATCAGCTGAGCGTACCTGACCGTCTAGCTTCACTGGATCGGGTTGTTGACTAACCCCACCTAATAGATTGGGAACTTTTTGTGAAACTGCTGCCATGTTTAGTACCGGAGAGATGCATCGATTGGTCTGTATGTTCTGTAGTTGCGACCCTGAACAGTACCTAACATGTTGTAGTCACCTTGATTACACTCATACTCAAGCATAGCTGCCCGTGCCTGAGCCTCTTCACGCTCACCGAACTTGACTTGCTCAGCGGAGCCAACAGCTCTTCCAGCAAACAGGTTAGCTGAACGCATAGTGATGTAGACCTTAAAGGCCTCAGGGATGTCTTCAAAGTCAAAGAGCCAGACTACGTCTAGTTCCTGCTTACCTTCGAATACGTAGGTGTGCTCAGTCTTATCGTATAGCTTGCCACCCCTAATAACAGGGTTGTCATCCAGAGTGTATTGGGCGTCGAGTGATAGTACGTTATCTGGGATGGCAATATATCCACTACTATCAGGTGTGAATGGGTAGGAGTTCTCTGTGTTGAATACCCAGCCCTCTGTCTGTAAAGATAGACTCACCTCATCAATGATGTTAGAGGCCATCGAAACCATTGGGTTATCATTGTCGATGGTAGACACAGGTGCCATACCGATGTTGGATAGGACGATGTTCACAGCGCCCAGTTTGGTCAGTTTAGTTGCCATTAGTTTTCTAGGGAACGAGAGGCCCCGAAGGGCCCGAAGGCCCTGGGGATATTAGCTTATCAAGCAGCTTGGAGTGAACCGGCTACGGATACGCGAAGGGTGTCAGCGCCCATTGCGAGCTTACCTACAACGAGGTCACCTTGGTACTGCACATGGAAGTCACCAGAGGTGGTCTCGATGGAAGGAGCAACAGCTTCAACACAACCAGCAGCTTCACGGTGGAAGACAAGGCCGGAAAGGGCGGTGTTGTCAACCACATAGTCGTTCTGCTCACCAGTCACAAGAGCGTTATCTGTAGCGTTCTTACCATACTGGTTAGCAAGGACGTTGGACTTGTAGATACGAATACCAGCGATAGAGTAGAGACCCTTACCGCTGTTCATGTCACCCTGAGTGTTACCGATTTCACGGTTCAGGATGTTGGTATCAACAGAGCTGATCAGGCTGTAGTACTGACGAGGAGACAGGACTGCAACGCGACCCTCCTGAGGAGCTGAACGCTCATCAAGCACAGCAGCAGCTTCAAAGAAGCCATCAACGATTGCCTGAGCGTTGTTGGTGTTACCAGCACCAATGTTGACTTGGAAGCCACCAGGCTCACCAGTCACCACTGAGGACTCAGTAGCAGCTTTGCAGAGGACACGTGCAAGACGGTCATCATAGTGAAGGGCGAGAGCTTCACCGATCTGCTTGGAGATCTCCGAGCGTGAGGACCACTGGCTCAGAAGCTCATCGAGATCATATACGAACTGGCTGGAGACCAGGAGGTCATCCATCAAGATTGTCTTCTCATTGCTCTTCAGGCCATCAGCTGGCTGAATAGCGGTACCAGGAGTGTGGTAGCCACTAGCGAGCTTGCCGGTCAGCAAGAACTGCTTGCTCTTACCACCACGAAGGGAGTAGTTGCGGATGAGTCCTTTGAAGATTGTAGCGTCGTTGAAAGCGTTGAACACTTCGCCACTGAACAGCTTAAGAGCGGTTGCGTAACGAGTGTCATAGTTCTGGGCAGCTGTCCGTGAACCGTCAGCTACGTTGTTGCCTTGAAAGTTAGTAAAAGTCATTGGACTTGTTGAAAGTTAGGAGAAAGATTGTAGACTATTTAGGTGGTCTGAGATCTATCCTTTTCAGATGAAAGTTATCCGGCTTACCGGGCTTTCCCCTACTTCGTATAATTCTAATTTAGACCTATAGGGTTTTACACATGTGTATCAGATACAAAGCCTCTGACGGGGCAAGGACTAGGAGGGGAGTCGAACCCCTCAACTGATCAAAGGAGATCAGTGCTCCGAGCTAGCCGGGCTTCCACATCATTGCGGTAAGCCGGATCATTTTGATAACGTGGATCAGCAATAGCACGACTCAGCTCTGCATGAGAGCGGAAGACTTTAGCGTTAGAAGATGGGGCCTTCTTACCTGTCACCAGGGGAGCCTCATATCCTTCAGCTGACTTGTAGCGGTTGCTGAGAGCCTCGACTGCAAACTTGATAGCAGCAACGTTACCACTGTTAGTGACTTCATTGTAGCTAGCAACCTCAGCAGGATCGAGGTTAGCAGCTGCCCACTGTACCATCTGTTGGTAGGACTCTTGCCCTCCCACAGAATCAAGGATAGCTGCCTCTGCCTGAGCATCAACTGCTTGAGCTTGTACAGTAGCTTGGTTCTTGGAGTACTGAGCTACGTAAGCTTCAATAAGCTCTTTGCTGTCTAACTTGGATAGCTCCTCAATAGTCTCAGCATTGAGCTCTCCACTCTTCTCGTATACCTCAGAAGCTCGGTTGATAACCTCTACAGCAGCAGACTCTTCAACCTCTTCAGGAACCTCCTCAGTAGCCTCTGGTTGCTCTTCAGAGGGCTCTTCACCCTCTTCAGGTGTATCCTGTCCCAGCTTACGCTGGAGCTCTTCATAGGCCTTTACAAGGTCATCTTGTGACTTGAACTTACCAGCGATCAGACCAGCTTCCTCGTTAGCTGCCTCAGTCTCGGCATACTTACGAGCACGGTCTTCTTCTTGGAGCTTGGCGATCTTCTCACCCTGCTCTAGTGCGGCAGTCTCAGCTGCTTGTTGCTCAGCGGATGGACCCTCAGAAGGATCGAATACGGTTGTTGGCATAGTTTAGTTGTGAGTAGTAGTTACGTTACCGAAGGTGGGGTGAACCTTACCTTTTCGGGCATACTTACCAGCAGTGGGATTGGAGGTACCATCCACCTTTTGGCGGACACTGTACTTAACCTCTTTCTCCTTGACTGTCTCAATAAGCTCAGTAGGTTCCCAAGCCTCATTCAGGCCGGGGGTTGCTGGGTTATCCCCCTTGAATGATCCGTCAGCCTTCCTCGCTCGGCGGCGCTTCGGGGCTGGGTTGTTGTTGTTGTCCATCTGCCATCTGTTGGGTTAGTTGTTCTGCCATAGGAGACTTTGCCAGTTGACCTGCCTGTCCTACGAGTGACGCTTGCATAGCGTCCCGTTTCATATTATCGCCTTCTTGCTTTATCTGATCCTGTCCCTTGACTAAGCCAAGAGAATCAATACCAGAGGCAGTTGCCAGGCGCTTGATAAACTCACCTGCATTAAGGTGTTGTGCCATAGCCTCAGGACCCATGCCCTGTGCGATGGTCTGAACAAACTCGATGAGGGCCTGTCTATCTTGACCACGACCCACACCATAGAGACCTGCGACCACAGTAGGCATGATGAGTCCCTTAGGAAGGGGGGGCATGCCACCACTACGTGAGAGGAGGTGAAGCTTACGGTTGAGGTAGGGCTGGAGAAGCTCAGCGGTCAGTGACCCGAAGATCCCACCAAGCTGCTCGTTGAGCTCCTGCTGGGTGGCTTGAACCTCCATTGCAGTAGTTCGTTCAGACTGACGAACAGACAGCACTAGGAAGGCATCTGAGAGCCTCTGAGTGAGCCCATTGATCATCTCCAGAACAGTACGGAAGTCCGCGGTCTTACCCACTTGAACAACGCCTACATCCTCAGGGCGACCCTGGATGATAGCACCGTTATTGGCCTTGGCTAAAGCCTGAGGCTTGGTAGTAGCACTGGGTGATACCAGGAATATAACCTTAGCTGCTGATGCTGATCCTTCAACCATAGCCTTCATCAAGGCTTCAAGAGACTGAAGGTCTCCGAAGAACTCCTCAACACGACCACGACCATAGGACTCACCATCAACAACGTTAAAGCGCAGGGGCATCCAAGGTGAGAACTTCAGGGGACTGCTAGACTTGGATCCTTTAATCACCCTGCCTTCGCATTCTTGGTACCACTTATGAGCACCATTGACTAATTCCACATGGGTATAGACAACAGCATTGTTAGCATTAGATCCTTTGTTCCCAGTAGCAACACCAAACTTAGGACCATCTTCACCAACAGCGTTGGAGTCAGGGCCTTGCATTCCAGGTTGAATGCTTTGGAACTCTTTGGGCAGGAGACTACGATCAATGATCTCCTTAGTAATGATCTCAATAACTGTACCGTCACCGTCTCTCTGGGTGACGTAACGATCTAGTGGATAAACCTTAAGGCTCTTCTTCCCCGCATAAAGTAATGCGTTGCCTGTGACGATCAGGTGCTTCACAGCAGCCGTAAGCTGGACACGATCAGTCGTCTCTGCAATCTGCTGCATCACCACCTTCTCAATCTTGGAGAGGCTTGTATCGATCTCAGAGCGTACCTGTTCGCCACCCAGTTCAGGGACTTTGGCTAGTTCGGCATCATTGATTTGCAGCTTAAAGAAGCTTGTATTGATTGGGAAGAGTGAAAGCATCAACTTAGAGCTGAGCACATTCACACCTTTAGCACCCACTGATTGATAGGGGCTGTGTAGGATGCCGCCATCTGTCTCACCCTCCTCGGTAAGGAGGTAAGGAAGGGTAAGGGCTGCGCATCTACGGCCCGTGTCTAGGAAGTTCTCGCGCTCGGCGCGGAGCTGCCCATATCTTGATTGGGCCTGTTCTTTCATAGTTACTTAGGAATGTTTAGTCCTGATCCTTTACTAGCACCACTACCTGCTCCAGATGTATTCAGTGGGATACGCAGCGCGTTGGTACCAGATGATTGCTGTTGCTGTTCCTGACGCTTAGTCCTACGCTTCTTCACCTTCACTGCATCAGTGTCTCCCTGCTGGACAGGCACTGGAGGTGGAGTAGGGGCCTCAGGCTCTACCATAGGCGCGGGTGCCGGTGGCGTCGGGGGTGGCTCAGGCAGTGGCTGAGGCTTTGGCATTTCGGGCATCGAGGGCCCGCCTCCCATACACATAATTAAATTCCTTTCTTAGCTAAGATGTATTCGACAACAGAACGTTGACCAGCTCTGAACATGATCAGGCGGTCATCATCCTTTGGCGTTGGGTTGATAGGTGGATACATAGCATCCAACTCTTCACAAAGACGGGTGAGGAATGTATCCCCACCAAAGACGTCTTCAGGTGTTAAGTTTGTCATCCGTATTGAGGAAGGTTGACGTTTGAGGTTTCAAAGAAGCAAGGCATCCTGGCTCGACGTGTGTCAGCGAAGGTGTCTGTCTTCCCACTGTAGTAGAGCTGATCTGAGGCTTTGATGAGAGAGTCCTTATCCAGGTACTTATCATTGGATGATCCAAGAAGATCCATGGCCCAAGCAACAGTTGCTCTACGTAACTTGTTGAGGGTAGGGGTGGTTTTTTCCCCGAGATCATGGGCAACCATAGCGTGTAAGGCTACGTGGGTCTGTTCATCCCTAGAGATGTCTGAGGCTACGGTTCTGATCCCTACATCACCGTTAAATCGGAAGAAGGGTAGAAGGACGAAGAACACCGAACGTTCGAGGATCGCCGTTTTAAGCACTGGATGTTCGGGAGAAGAGAGCCAGGCCTTGCGGATGTTTTCAGCTTCCCGCTCCGCCCTGTCATCAGTACCGTGAGCATCAACAATGAAGCCAAGAGCTTGATCATGTCGATCTTCATCGGCCATGTTGGATAGAAGTGCAGGGATAACTCCAGGATCATCAGGTAGATTCCGCTCAAGACCTTGAGCCAGCATCTCCTTGACGGGAAGTTCTAATGTTCGGAGAGCTAAGCATCGGTAGAGTGTTTCCGCCGATCCTGCTTTAAGCTCTCCTGCTGTGACTGGTGTTGGGGTCCAGCTTCTTTTACGCTGGACAATCTGTGTGTACTTGGACATTGAAATTCATTCTGCACATGATAAACATTGATCCTCTTCGAGGTTGAAGATGTCAGAGTAGTCCTCATCCAGCATAGAAGTCACATCGTCTTTGCGTTGTGTATCTGGTTGAACTTGGAGGGAATAATACATGCTCGTCTGGGGAGAGGCGAACCAATCCTGGATAAACTCCTCGTCATAAGCAATGACGTCAGACCATGTGTTAAAGCTGTAGCCGTGGAAGAGACCAGTATTAGTAAAGAGCTGACAAATACCATCAGCTACTGATTTATAAGCATCCCAACCAACCTCACTAGCAATCTCTACATCGCCATAGTCGTAGGGCTGAACACCAAAGGTTCCACTATCCCTGTCAACCTGACGGCTGATGGGGGGAGCGATCTCGGGTGTGGTTGTGAAGCCGTCAAGGTCAGTGTAGTTGTACGAGCATGAAGCTGTTGGTGCGATAGTGAAAGCGCGTGCCATGCCACTAGCGCGGGCAACGTTAGCAGCACCATTGATAGCACTGCGAAGCTCACGAGCAAGGCAGAGCGCGGGCGTCCATTCAACATCGGTATCATCAAGAAGGGTTAGTGCTTCACCAAAGGCTGCGTAGCTGACACCTTGACGCCGTAGAAGGTTGGCAAGCCCAAGGACTCCAAGACCCACCTGCTTATCTTCCTCAGGGGCGAGATATTCTCCAGTTGCTCCGACACCTGTCGTTGGATGGAGGCGGCACAAGTCGGACATACCTTCAATGAAAGCGGGGACAAGCCCGTCAATCTCACAGTTACCAAGGTTGACGTGTTCGAGCAGGCATGTCCCTCTGCTGGGGAGGTAGATCTCCAAGCAAACATTTGAATAAATCCTTTGATTGGTCTGATCATACTTAACCTTCGAGAGCCAGATGTCTCCCGATTGTATGCCTCGTAGGATCTTAGCTCTAAGAAGCTCGCTGGTTTCATTCCACCACTCTGGGGTAACTTGAAGACATTTCTTGACCCAGGGGAGTTCCTGACGAGTAGCGTCTACGAACTCTTCTACGTCTTTATGATTGAGATCCAGTGTTATCACGCACGCGCCGTTCTTGTACGTGCCACCTCTTCGTAAAGTCTCGTTAAGTACGCTGTAGATTCTGGCGAACGATACAGGGCCGCTAGCCACAAGACCTTTTCCATTTTCCTCTCCTCGGGGACGTAGCTTAGATAGGTGAACAGCGACCCCGGCTGCATTCCGAAGTGCGTGTGACACAAATCGCCAAGATGCTTCGATACCATTAGGTCCTTCCATTTCATCTTCAACCACGAAGACGGTACATGATACTGGTAGTCTTGATTCTGGTGAGTCAAGCCAGGATTGGACCCGGCCTGTTCGTGCGATGTAATTAGTCATTGGTTGCTTTACAGTAGTTGTTGTTTTTGTATTTCTTGATACTGGATGAATTGGTTGCTATCCAGTTTTTTTTTTATTTCCCAGGCTGCTAGTTCTGATACTGGGTGGCCAAGGTAGGTCCAACTACCCTTGGACAATTTAAGTTCAGACACTTGATCTTCGAGAGCTTCTATCCGTTTTAGTAGTTCTTTCTTTTTCATCATGAGTCCTCCTGTGTGGTGGTGGGGTCAATAAATAGCGCCGCGTAGGCTTTCTCAAGTAATTCGAGCGTGTGCTCAAGCTTTTCTAACGTGACAACGTCGCTTGTTTTTTTTACTCTCTGAATATAATCACAACAATCGTAGATTTTCCCTTTTACACGCGCACACTTAGTGTCATACTTTATCCGAGCTATTCCCTCCTCAGTGGCTACGGATATACAGTTATAATTCCACCTTTCACGCCTCTTATGCTGCCTGCCATCTGACTTCCTAAAGCGATCTCCCCCATGAATAATAATCTGCGCCGGAGTCGTGCGGTCAACGCTTACGACTGTACCAGTATCCGACCAAGATCTAATATGAATGACCTTATCGCCTTTTTTGATGTCATGAAGTGTCTTCCGTTGTTGTTGATCAGTCATGATTTCTCCTGTGTGTTTGCTGGGCGCATTGCTTCAGCAAGTTCTTCGGGGATGTTTACCGCTTCCAAGCAACACCCACGCTCGAAGATTGTTTCGTTAAGCCATTTCATCACCTGCTCCAACTGCCAATCAGCAGCGGCACGCAGATCTCCGAAGTCAAAAATTAAATCTTCAGCTTCATTGAGAGTACCAAAGTGTTGTTCACAGAACACGTCAGTCAGTGGGTGTGTCATACCAAATCATCAAGGTGTGGTGGTTGATAGTTAGGCCCCTTAAGAACCTTACCGTCCTCACGTTTGACGGGCTTGCCATCAACGAGTTTAGACAGGTTGGATTGGTGTACCCTGTCCAGAGCTTCATCAAGCTCCCAGCCGCAAGCAGCAGCTAGCTGGAAAGATACATAGACTAGATCAGCTAACTCTTTTAGAGCCTCAGTCCGAGCCCGTGGGTTCTGGATGTGCGTAGTGGCATCTTCAAGAGCCTCCACTAATTCCTTGTACTCTTCAGTTATCAGGGTTAACTGTTTCTGAACTATACCAAGGGTGAACGTACCTGTTGGCTGACTCATTATCTTCCTGAACTGCACTGCTTGGTGCATCAGATCCGGTGCTTGAGGTAGCATTGATTTCGGTTAATACGGCTTTGTTAATGTACTTTTGGACTTTTATAAGGTCATCGAGACGGGTCTCTCCTTCCTTTTCACCTGCTCGGCAGATGTACTTGACCATGCAGCCATCTAAGTAATTAAGCTCCTGATCAATGATGAAGTCCCAAACTTCAATCTTCCCTTTTTTGTAGTGGGCGGGTGAAAACTTACTCATTAGGTAGCATTTCGTTCATGGTGTGTAGAGAATAGGCTGCTTAGCTTCAGCATCCCAATCAGAATGATGAAGGATCTTAGCTAGCCTGATGCTTGTAAGAGCTTCTTTCTCGCTCTGGCCAGCGTCTTCAAAAGCTTCGACCACTGTGTTCCAGTAATCGCCTTTGCACTTATCAAGAAGTATGCCAGCCCGCTTAGGACCAACACCTGGACAACCTTTATAACCATCAGTACTATCGCCGGTAAGAGCTTGTTCGTACAGCTTTCTCTCGGCAAGTTCAGGGGTCTGAGTGAACTCATCTTTAAGGTTGTAGAGACGACAGGGAATCTGTTCCATGTCCTTATCAGGGGACACTAGAACAAAGTCAGTCAAGTCACCACTTGTTGCCAAGATGCCAAGTACATCATCAGCCTCAAGGGTGGGCATCACGATGGAGGGGTAAGTATTCATTGCCCACTTCTTTGCTTTTGAGTAGCCAGCAGGCTTACGTTTAATGCGGTTGCCTTTGTAGCTAGGATCCACAGTCTTGCGGAAGTTAACTTGATCAGTAAAACAAAGTAAGATGTCCTGGGTACCAAACCTAGTGGTTAGATCTTTCAGGTTTCTCTTGAACATACCTTGAGCATGTCTAAAGTCACCAGTGATAACAGTACACTCAGGGTTGAACTCAAGCTCTAGCTCCGAGCTTTGTACAGCACGGTAGAGAAAGAAGTCTGCATCGATTAAAAGTTTAGTCATTGGTGGGTGAATGGTGTGAGTGAGCGGTCCCAGAAGTTAGCTAGGTGCTCAGGGTGACGGTTGCGTATCCACTGGACTTTCCAGTCTGCAATGTCATCTCCTTTGGGTATAACTAGGACAGGTATGACGGGAGACTTAACAGTGCTGGTGTCTCCACTCCAACTGCCCTGACAATTAGGCCTAGCGAGTTTAACGTCTATTGGATACATAGTCCCGTCCGCGAGAACGAGTATTAGGTCGATGTGCCCAGTAGAATTCTGGTTTTTGAAGACTTCTGCACCCTTCCAGGCAGCAAGAAGACAAACCCAATACTCAGCCATATCTCCCAGACGGGACGGACCGATCTTAGTGGCAGTCTGACCACGAGGAACCCTGTTTAGCCTCGCTGTCAAGCTGACATCTGAACTTGAGTTGATGTTCGACATCTTTCATTGCGGTGGTGATTAGGAATGTTGCCTGTTCGACTTGATCAGGGGCGACGGATAGCTGGATTTCATCATGCACGAACGCTAATGGCCAGTAATCAATACCAGCTTCTTGAAGTAACTCGTTTGCACGAATGACCCAGAGCTTGCAGATCACAGCCCCAGCTGACTGGAGAAGGTAGTTGAGTGCTGCATGATCCTTACCTTGGATCCTGATCGGACGTCCGTCTAGGCCATTGAGGACACCAGACTTAGCCCTTTCTTTGACAGCCTTGGATAGCTCAGCGTAGCCAGTCAGGCCGGTCATGATCCTCTTACGGATCTCCTTGCCTTTCTTAGCTGCCACGTTCTCAATAGCTAAGACTATAGAAGGGTCATTCGGGTCATAGTGAATTACGGTTTTAGGGGAACCAGCAGTTAAACCTAGCTTCTCATCGCCCCCTCCATAGATCAGGCAATACGTAACTCCCTTACCTTCCTTTCTACTGGTGCCATAAATGTTAGCAAGAGCTGTGTGGATGTCACCTTCAACTACTTCCTTGGCAAACTTGCCGCCATCAAAAGGAGCAAGGTAAGCACCAAGGCACCGTAACTCCAGACCACTTGCGTCGCAACCGACTTGGGTACGAAATTCACCAGGGTAGAAGAGCTCTCTGTATTCATGGGCAGAAGGAATCTGTGCAAGGTTGGGGTTCATGTGGGCCTGTCGACCCGTGTTTGTATTCAACACACAGGAGTGATGGATACGTCCCTTGATCTCCTTCTTAAGCCAAGCATTCTTGCCTTCAGATAGTTGGCCTAGGTGTTTCTGTAGTTCAAGGATTCGGGCGAACTTCTTAGCCTCAGGTAGATCCAAAGCGGTGAGGATTGTCTCATCGATCTTCGGTTTACCATTAGCAGAGAACTCATCAGGCTCCCAACCTCTAAAGGTCTGGAAGGCCCAAGCAATGTGTTGACGACTGGTGGGGTTGAAGTCCTTCAGTCGACACATAGGAGCGTCCTTGACGTAGCCTCGTGTCTTGTTGTTGGCCTTGGGTGTGAAGGTCCCTCCATCAACAAAGAGGAAGGTCTCACGCATCTCATCAGCCAGTGCTGTGAGCTCCTCCCGTAGACGTCCTTCCAGCTCTTGAGCCTTCTTGACGTGGAAGGGGAAGCCTTCTCTCTCTTGCCATGCCATCAGCAGGGCGATCTGGTGTTCAGTCTTGATTGATGCTGCGTACTGTTCAAGCCGTGGCTCAAACATGCGGTACAGCTTGACTGATACCTCTACGTCTTGGGCACAGTAGTCAAGCATCTCAGGTGAGTAGGTTGACCAGTCTCCATCGAGTGACTTACCAAACTCCGACTTGTGACAGCCGAGGCGATGACCCCAGCTCTCAAGACTGTGTCGCCCGTAGAGTTGGGCAGGCATATTAGCTGGACGTGAACGGAAGTCCCTGTCAAGGATGTCCGTGAACAGTAGACGTGAAAGGATCAGAGTGTCTGTCCAATTCGCTTTCGTTGTCCACTTGGGGTAGACCTCAAGGATGGCCTCGTGGTCATATCCAATGACGTTGTGTCCAATGAGCTCAGAAGCGCCTTGAAGGAGCTTTAAGCCTTCCTTGACCCTATCGGGTCCAAAGCGGTGAACCTCGTCTGTGTCAAGGTCCTGTGCCACAATGCAATGGATCTTAGACAGGCCTCGGAGAAGCCCGTCAGTCTCAACATCAAAGACAAGTCTCATGCTCCATATCCAAATAATTTAGGGTTGACTGATCCGAAGCCTGATGTGATCTCAAGCACCACATAACCTTGATCATGTAGGTGGTCGAAGATGTCAGACTTTTTGTAGGCACGGATGCCTGATACTGTCTCTTTCTTCTTCCAAGTCGGCTTTCGATAGCGGACTAGGTGAATGTCAGAGGGAAGCTCCTTAGCTTTCTTCTTTAGGCCAGCTTCAGATGTCTTCTTCAGATGAATGATGACTGGTTCTTTCATGAGTTAGCCTCGCGGATACCTTCAAGGATGTATTCAAGTTGAGCTTGGATCTTGTTACCACCAACGATGCGATGGATCTCCTCGCCCTGCTTATCCACCACCAATAAGGTTGGGAACAGGGTTAACTCATAGGCAGCAACTAATGCTGAATGGTACTCTTTTTTCATCACCACAAGATGATCATAAGCAAGCTCAGAGTCAACATGAGTTGTGATGTAGGCCTTGGTGTTAAGGCAGGGAGCACAGTTCTCTTTGGTGAAGAGTACGGCCTTACTAGAAGTCTTCATAGGAAATGGGTTGATCTTTGGATGGATCTGTGGATGTAGTTGGTGTAAAGTCCAGGTCATCAATCAGACGGCCTGTGTCTTTCACATACTTAAGGTGACCGGCTGGGCCTGACTGACCGTTGAAACGGTTCTTCAGGACTTTGAGCTCTGAAGCGTTGTCTCCATTGGAGATATTGCGTTCAAGAGCCACCACCATGTCACTCAGTTGGACGATGGAGTGAGAGCCACGAAGCTGACCAAGGCTTACCTTAGCTCCGTCCTCATGCCCTTGATCGCCTTGGTTACGGCGAAGGTGGGAGATTAGGAGTAGGCCGATGCCCGTCTCTTCAACGAAGGATCTGAGCTTAGTCATCACAACGTCAATGACCTTCCGTTCATCATTGCTCTCATTGCCTGAGATCAGGATTGAGAGGTGATCAAGGATGATCCATTTAACATCGTGCTGCTTAACCAAGAACCTCACGTCGTTAAGAAGAGAATCTGGATCAACACTCCCAAACCCATCCCTGAGGTAAACGTGAGAACTCCCGAGGGTATCGTCAAAGGATGACTTGAAGAGGTCTTTGTCGATTTCATTGTTTAGATGAAGTGGTTTGTTAGCAGCAACAGTCATCAGCCTGAGGCCAGTACGTTTAACACTCTCCTCAAGGGCGATGTAGCCTACTGTTTGTTTTTGCTTGATCAGGCTTACAGCTATCTCACCACATAGTGTTGACTTACCTGTACCGGAGCCAGCCGTGATGGTGACCAATTCTCCGAGCCGTAAACCTCCAGTAACGTCATTAAGACCACTGTAGGGATAATCAGCATCGCGACCATGTAGCGGAGTGCTAACGAGGTCAAAGAGATCTCTTCCATCGATGATTGATTCAGGCGAGTATGGTTTCTTATTCCATACCGCTTTGTTGATAGCTTGTGTGTCCTTTGCAACTAATGCCTCAGATGCGTCTTTGTATCCCTCTAGTGCACCAATGAAGACGCGATCAGCAGGGAATAGAGACACACACTCAGCAGTAGCAGCGTCCCCGGCCTCATCGTTGTCAAACAGCAGGATGATCTCATCGAATTGGAGGAGAAACTCAAGCTGTTGAGCTAGTGCTTTCTTAGCACCCTGAGCACCGTTAGGAACGGAGACGACGGGCCATCCAGGTCGAGCCTGGTAGACGGAGAGTGCATCAAACTCACCCTCTGTTACAACGATGGACTTACCAGACCCAGGCCAAAGGTTCTGACCAAAGAGCTGCTTGTCCTCGTTCTTGCCTACCCATTTGAAGTCCTTTGTCTGAGGACGTTCTTTGTAGGCAACTACTTGACGGGCACTGTAGTAAGGAAACCGGATGACCGGGCCATCATCGACCCGGACATTGAACTTCTTACAGGTGTCCTCATTGAGGTTACGCGAGCGGATACTTGTGAAACCCCCAGAGTATTGGATCATTCGTGTGTGACCTCCTGCATTAGTGGTGGCAGTGGATTCAGGGGAGCCTTTGCTCCAAGCCCCACAGGAGAAACAATGAGTGCCACCGTCAGAATAGACAGCGCGCGCATCGCTACTCCCGCAAGACGGGCAGGGCTCGTGTCGAACAAATTCATTCTCAGAAGTTGGCTGCATCTTCGATGTAGTTATAGAGGTCAATGTACTCCTCTAATGCTTCGAGGACTTCTGTTGCCGAGTAGCCATGATCCTGCACTAATCGATAGGCAAGATCATCGATTTGGCTGATGATGAAGTTGTTGTTTTGTGTAGTCATGTTAGCCAATCAGGGGGTAAATTAGGAAAAATACACCAGGGAAAGCCGTATTTATCGGCCCAAGCCCCATAGGTGGTCTTGCTATTTTTAGAAATGGTGTTATTACGCTGGAATACAAACCTAATGTCCAACTCAGGATGCTGCTGTTTAACAGCTAACATCTTACGTCGGTCACTAGGCTTAAAGAATCCCTTAGCTTCGATGATGACACCATTAGGGAGGAAGAAGTCCGGAGTGTATTTTGACTCAGTTACATAGGCGAACTTTTCAACCTCATAGAGGAAGGGTATGCCTTGTTTGTCGAGTAGCTTTCCGAAGCGTTCTTCCAGCCCTGAACGGTAGTTAGCCATCAGAAGTCATACGAGGTGGAACCATCAGCAGCAACAGGAGTCTCCTCTTCCCGTACATCACGGACTTGAGGGTCACCCTGCTTGAAGCCTTCGGACGTACCGAAGAGAGCTGCAACGTCAGAGACGGAGAGATCACCAGAATCAGCAGCACCGTTGCCAGTAACTAGCTCGATCACCTGCACTCCTAACACACGGAGAGAGGTACCAATCTTTTGAGGCATTACATAAGGCTTCTGTTGGACGATCAGTTTGACCGTCGAGCCTCTACGCATATCCTTCAGCACTGCCCGATCAATGGGTGTGCCTTCTGTATCAACGAAGGTTGGTTCTGGTTTATTTGTTACTCCTCCATAGGTGAACTTGGCTACGTTCTCTTCGGACCAAGGCTCAAGAGCCTCTTGAACACGTCCTTTTGCCTTTGTACGGGCCCAAGCCAGCAGCTCGACCCTATCGGACTCGATCTGTGTGAGCACGTCCTGTGGGATCTCATAGGCGAAGGTGCGGTTGTCGTACTGGCCGCTGTCCTCGTAGACGTTGATGAAGCCTTGAAGTTTGGTCTCGAATACGTAGCGGTTCTTAGCGGTTGCCATAGATTTTACGGTTTAGGTTATTTGGATTGGGGTAGTGGACGGGGAGATCAAGCAGCTTCTGTCTCGTTTGTGAGATCAACAGCTGGAGGTACTTCTCCGTGCGCGAGGAAGTAGGCATAGTCTTCTGCGTTGAGGTTGTCGATCTCCTTAAAAAACTCAGCCTGTTGGGTGGCAATAGGCGAGCAGTCGTAGTCAGTGAATGCGTTCAAGGTCATGAGGATAAATGATGATGGTGAATAAGAAGGAGAGAAGGAGGTTAATCCTCCTCATCCTCTAGGTCAATAGGCTCGAAGGACATATCTATTTCGAAACAATCTTCGAGATAGTTATATCCCCGCTCAATAGCCTTGGCTTTCTTCTCTTCCCCCTTGTCCATGAAATGGTAAAAGTGTTCGAGAATGGTTGAGTTTGGATGGAGACTCATATCAGCTAAAGAAGTAGGTGGACTGGTTGACTAGATCGATGTCCAAGGTGTTCTTAATCAAGTCATCAGGGAGTTCGACTCCAACTTGATCAGCCCACTGTTGCATCACAGGAGCTTTATACATCTCACCGAAGTGAAGACGTATCTCCTTACCCATATCGTCCATGTCACAGGAGCGACCGAGCACACAGTCGTGGATGACTGTGAAGGGCCTATCCCAATAGGCGAAGGTTAGGTGAAGGAGAGAGGCATCCAGAGAGTGGACAACGTTGGGAGCAATGGCTGATTTGTGGTGAGCCCTATCGGGTTCGCCGGTAAAGCCATCACCGATCATCACATCGATCTTGGCACCACCCATGACCTTGGTTTGAATGCGCATCATGTGAGCCTTTTGGAGATCCTGATTAACAACAAAGCCAGAAGGTGTTACCCAGCCAATAGCCTTGGCACCAGAATCAAGGATCACACCGGCAGACCGCTTAAGCCAGGCCATCACTTGGACAGGGCCGGGGATCACCTCAGGGATTGCCTTATTGAAGATCGCCTTAACGATATCACTCAAGACACCAGGCTCTCTAAGGTCTTCCTTGTGACCATCCTTCTGTAGTTGCTCACGAATGTAACCTCGCGCACTTGATTGAGTCACTCCATAGGGAGTAGTCATCACACTGCGCTTAGTCACCTTGCGATTCATCCAAGGTTGGTACTTGGCATCGAGATGTTTTGCAGCTGCCTCAGCCACTGACCTGTAACAGTCAGAAGGTTTAGAGGTAGGCACCACATTGACCATCTCAGCAGTATCACCACAAAGGGTCATAGCTGCTAGATGTTGTAGTCCTGAGCAAGTGGCATCAATACCAACAGGTAAGCCTGAGGTTTCTTTAACACCAGTGATCACACAGTCGTGATACTCCAAGCAAGCAGCAAGAAAGCACCAAGGTTCAGCAACTTCATCAGCACCCCAGATACCAATGGTACCCAAGGGATCTAAAGCAACTTCAGACACAAGGTCCAGGTTCTCCCTAGTCCACTTGATTCTGTCCTCCATGGTCTCTTTGTCCTTCCCGTAGGTATTAGCTACCTGAAAGGCTAGCCAGTATTCATTGACAGGCCCTTCATCACCAAAGTAAAGAAGAGACTTATCAAAGTCAGTCCCCTGAGGGTTCAAGGTTGTGTTGAGGAAGTACACCCTCCCTCGATAATCGAAGGAAGCTGGCATCCAGAAACAATCATTCCGATACTTTCGAGCAACATACATAACCTCAGTCGTTCGCCAATTGCGTTGACTTAGTTGTGCATTGTCGTTCTCGATAGCTCGTCTTTTGATCTTGTAGTCCTTGATCTCCTCCTCAGTGGCATCGTCCGCAAGGGATGATGGTGGTGAGAGAGGGTCACTACACTTGAACTTCCCTACTGAATGTCTCTTGGAGTAGAGAGCTTCAGCAACATCCATCACCCGGTCATTAAGCCGGTATTTCTGGTGTTGAAGGTTGTTCAGCATGGCCAAGGGTATGTTCCCTTGCTTAAAACCCTCCACTTTTCCAACCTTTCTCACAAGCGGGTTGACTTTGCGGATTGTTTCGCTGAGATAGCCGCCAGGGACTAGCTCGTCCCCGTCGTACTCCCAATCGATAGGAGGGCAAAGCATGGGCCACTGACAGAAGGCCAGCGACTCAGCAGCAGCGAGGATCGTGTCCCGCTGTTCAAGGAAGGCGCGTGTGTAACCGATCCTTGTCTTCTTCTTGTTATTGGTGACTGTGATCTTCCTTTCGATCCAGCCGGTAACGTCATTCAAGGCCATCAGCAGCCAGTTGCCAATCTTGTGGTTGACAGTGTTGGACCAGGCATCCCATTCAATCCCCTCTTTGTTGAAGGCACGTTTTAGGACAGTCCCCTTTTGGCCTGTGCCTGTGCTCTTGTGGAAGAAGTACTCAACCTTCTTGTACAACTCAGGATTCTCTTGCGCGTAATACGTAAGGCGGATCTCAAGCTGTACGTTCTTGCCAATGGCTGTTGTGATGTCCTGTAGCTGTGGCTCAGGATCCTTGCCTAAGACATCCAGGGCCGTCTTCATGGTTAGAAGAGCCAGGATGTTGGGGTCTGCATCCTTAAGGTGCTTGACGATGGTTTCATAGTCCATCCCTGCCTTACCACTGGTTAGTGCCCCATACTTCTTTTGGATACGTAGGGCAATTGGTCCTAAGAAGGAGCTGATGGCCTTTCGACTATCTATGTTCGAGGAGGCATAGCTTTTATCGCAGGCCTCCTTGTACTTTGTCCGTAGACGGGTTGCAGCCTCTTCAGCTGCTTGGGTCTCGCGCTGTAGTTGTCGAGCGACGAGAGTGAGGTCGTGTGCCATAAGCGAATGATGATGGTGAAAGATTAATAGCCAAGTTGGATGGACATCTCTTCTAGGTCATCCATCGTGAAGCCCCTGTTCTGATCCAGTTTCAGGGCTTCTTTGAAATGGCCGTCCAGTCCATAGGACATGCTCGCTCCTCTTCTCTCCTTGCCGCAAACTGGGTAAGTTCTTTAAGGAGATTGATAAGCTCAATGCAGAGGACTTTGCTCACCCTCTCTGATCCCTCAGAAACAGAGTGATCACAAGCGATTAAGTCCTGGAGCTCTTCAGCCCACTCAATGAGTTGTTCTTTGGTGTAGTTCATAGTGGAATGATGATGTTGGTTAATAGCCTAGTTGGATGGACATCTCTTCTAGGTCATCCATCGTGAAGCCCCTGTTCTGAGCCTCAGTGATGACATCAGCCAGAGTGAACTCACTGTCTACGTCAGCTAAGGGGTAGTACCTGGCCCGATAGTTCTCACCAATAATGGTATAATCTCTGCGACGGTTATCTTCTTCCCCCCGCATACAAGCTTTGATGTACTCAAAGGTGAGCATGTAGTTATCCAATGAAGCAAAAGGACGGTAGGTCATTGGTCGATGTGGTTGTAGTGGGTGTGTGTACGATTACGCACTAGGTCGAGCTCGTGGATGAGCTCAAGGCATTTGGATCTGTTGGCCCCCTTCTTGATGCGCTCGATGTAGTCAAGCTGGAGAGCACGATCTAGGTCCCGCTGTTTCATAATTAAATAACCTCTGGCAGTTGGAGCACAGCAACACGACACACTTGTGCGGCCACTGACCTGCTATCAAACTCCACCGGTGGGTGGCCAGCGATCGCTGCTTCCCATGTGGTGCAGTTGATAGAAAGTTGTGCCCCGTCCTGATACTTGAGATAGATCAGATGGGGCTTCAATGGAGTTGATAGGGCAATTGGTCCTGAGATGAGAACCAGAGTTGCGGCTGAGAGGAGTGGCTTAAGCATGTGAGTTACCATTCGGAGTTGTCTTGCAATAGTACGCGGGTGATCTTGCAATCAGGGTTCATCTCTTAAACAGCACACTTAGCGTGGAAAGCATCCTTGGCATAGATCTCCCATTTCTTGGGCGCCCTGTGCTTGGACATGAAATAGACGTCATAAGTTCTGACGGTCATGCCCAAGGTCTCCGTGTTGTGGTTTCAGGTAGTGAGCCTATGTTCTCAGTAAGAACGGCCTCAATGATCTGATGTAGGTAGTGAGCCTCAAACAAAGCACGTCTAGACAGTGGGTTGCTAGTGCTTGCTAGCTGCTGATACAGGGACTGCATCATTGTGGTGTTGAGTGTTCTGTCCATAGCTGATACCGATGATGATGATGATGCGTTGGGGAAGGTCCAAAAGTGGACCAGACCAGTGAGTGGATTTGATCCAACAGTCAATCGTCTGACCACTGCTCACTGGTGATTGTCCCTTGTTCGTCGGATGGAATCCTGCTGGCCTCTCGCTTCAGGCTTGGGAGTGGAAGTTGTCTCTCTTCCGATGAACTAAGTATGGCACACATGAACGGCCTCTGGTTGGTAGATCAGCTGATATGGGTAATCTCTTAACACTCTGTTGTAATTACCTCAAGACATTAAAAAGACCCTCGTTTGAGGGCCGGTGGGATGATGATGGTGATTAATGAATTCGAACGTGGTCGGCTATGTCTTTGTCTAAGATGGTTCCCTCAACATTAGCGCCCCTCAGATCAGCACCCTTAAGAAAAGCGCCCCCTAGGTTAACACCACTTAGATCAGAATGACGTAGATCAGCATCCCTCAGATCAGCGCCCCCTAGGTCAGCGCCCTTAAGAAAAGCGCCCTCAAGAAAAGCGCCCTTAAGAAAAGCACTCCTCAGATCAGCGCCCTCAAGATCAGCGCCCCAAAGAAAAGCGCCCCTGAGAATAGCGTCCCTCAGATCAGCATCCCTCAGATCAGCGCCCCTTAGATCAGCGCCCCTAAGAAAAGCGTTCCATAGATTAGCGCCCCTTAGATCAGCGTTCCATAGATTAGCGTCCCTCAGATCAGCATCCCTCAGATCAGCGCCCCTTAGATCAGCGCCTGGCTTGAGTTCATATCCGTTGCATGTGGTGGTCATGGTTGGTGTCCTTGGTGGGTATGTATGGAGTGTACAGGATGCATGTGCCCTTTGTCAAGCTCCGAGTTGGTACAGCTCGTGCTCGATTGATTTGATCATGTGACTAGCCCATACCTTTTGATCAGGGTGGGTTGGATCCCAGTAGATGATTTGGAAGTCGTGAAGATCTTGGATCAACTCTTCTCTCAGTCTGCGATCAGCACGGAATGATGCCAGTGCTTCTTTCTCTTGGGTGGTTTGCCAGAACATGTTGTCCCTCCTTTGATATGTCTCAATGGTACAGGATGGTCAGACTGTTGGGAACACTGCTGTTACCTTTCTTAACTTATAGCCCAATGTGCCTAGGTCTGCTACTGCTTGAACTGCTGACGTGCTGTAGACGGGAAGCGTCCCTTCCTTGCCTGTGAGGTCTCTGAAGGTGACGCGGTAGAGTGTTGGCATGATGTGACGGATGATGGTGAATAAGTGGGCTGGAGAGGCTTCTAGGTCCCTCTCGTTGTGATTAGACGAAGTCAGCGTCGATTGCTGTCTTTGTTACAAGCACTGACTCCTGGAATGCAAGAGCTTTGTAAGCACCGGCCAGGCTGTAGGCGAAGGCTTCCTCAGTGCTGTTAGTGGTGACCACCTCAACGATGATGGTCGGCTCATCGACTGGTGCGTTGTTCTGCTGCCAGCGACCTGTAGCCTCAATGATCGTGTGACCGTGTGGGAACCAGTCAGAGGCAAGGCCAAGGGCTGTCTCACGGGCTTGGTCGAGGGTCAGGCGGCCTTTGGTGTCAAGACCGAGGTAGATGCGGAAGGTGTTCATGATTGGTGTCCTTTGGTGGGTATGTGTGAATTGTACAGGGTGATCAGCTCATCTGTCAAGCAATCGCTTAATCAGAGCTGGAATGCCAAACCAGTCAAATGGTTCGCTTAGCTCAACAGCGGTGGTGGCGGTGGTTCTGAAGTCTTGCATGTTGTCCTCCTTTGGTATGTCTCAATGGTACAGGATGGTCAGACTGTTGGGAACACTGCTGTTACCTTTCTTAACTTATAACCTAGTGTGGTCAGGTCAGCCACTGCTTGGACTGCTGAAGTGCTGTAGACAGGGAGTGCCTCTTCCCTGCCTGTGAGGTCTTTGAAGGTG
>CBDCRZ010000147.1:0-7237 GCA_965221135.1 Sansalvadorimonas sp. | reverse complement strand
GCAGCGTTCATGCCCCACGCCCGGTGTCAGAGCCTGAGCGAGTGTAAATGCGCGCGCGCTGCACTCGGCGTTGCAGTCCCAGGGCCGGCGCCACCGGTCAGGTTTTAAGGTGGCGGGTACCCGTTCGATATGAATATTAATGAGCAAAGTTCTTTTTCTCTGTAACGTCTAAAAGAGACAGCCAAACCGCGCAAAACTCGCTGTGTAGCATCATAACGTGCGTCCTTGCATAGCAATCGACTCTTGTCGAAATCTGCAAGCGCGAATTGGACGGTTTGCACGCGATCTCCAGCAACGCTTCTAACAATTTTTAGGCGCAAGATATCTCGTCGTGCAATGTTAGCAAGTCTACGAAAAGCGGCCTGCTTCAAGCCAACGATGTCCCCTAGGGCGTGACGGATCCTTTTCCCGATTTTCTTCTCGAGTCGCGAGTTATCATCGATGAAACGCAGGTCAGTAACGCACTTTCATCGTTTATCGACGATAACTCGCGACTTGAGAAGAATATCGGGAAAAGGATCCGTCATGCCCTAGAGGACATCGTTGGCTTGAAGCAGGCCGCTTTTCGTAGACTTGCTAACATTGCACGACGAGATATCTTGCGCCTAAAAATTGTTAGAAGCGTTGCTGGAGATCGCGTGCAAACCGTCCAATTCGCGCTTGCAGATTTCGACAAGAGTCGATTGCTATGCAAGGACGCACGTTATGATGCTACACAGCGAGTTTTGCGCGGTTTGGCTGTCTCTTTCAGACGTTACAGGCAAAAAGAACTTTGCTCATTAATATTCATATCGAAAGGGTACCCGCCACCTTAACCTGACCACTTTTTCGAACCTCAAATAATTAATATTCACTATCTATGGGCGTGCCGTTAATTATTATTAAAGTGCATCTCTTTTCGTGATCATGAATGGCCCGGTTGCACTCATAATCAGTCTCTGCCTTTGCTTGAAGAGCCTTATCATCCCAGCCTTGAGTATAAATCTCTCAAGCGGCGCTTCGGTAAGAAGATGGAGCTGCAGTGCGCGCTTTAATTAGCTCATTAATATTCATAATCCCAAAATTTCGCGCGCTTCGCGCGCCATTCTTTTCAACCTGATCACTTCAAAATTGGTGGCTCCGGCCCTGAGTCCTGAGCAGTGAGCACAGGTTGAGATCTTCTCCTGAGTGATTCCAGCATTCATATAAACGAACATCATACAAGAGGAGAAATTAGGCATGTTGTTATTCACTTTTCCTGGTAGTTTTTTCATGAACATACCAGATCATTTGTTCACTGCATGGCTTACTTACCTGGCTAAACACAAAGTCGTACGTATTTCTTTCTGTAGGTATTGTTTCCTGAGCCTCGATACAAGATCTCATCTCCTGCCTATCCTCCTCCATCACTACCTCCTCTTCTTCTTCACCCCAGTCTCAGTTGGTTGAAACAGTTCAGGATACTCTGCGTCATCAATGGACGTTACAACTCCTTCCTCATCATCTTCTTCATCTTCATCAGAATCATCACTCTCAAAGTCGTCACTTGCATGTGAGTGAGATTTCTTCAGACTCTGTACAGAATCCAATGATGATGATAAATGTCGAAAACGAGGATGAGTGAGTGAGCTCCTTCTGCTCAGAGACTTCGTTTTTCAAGTATTCGACTCTGCTGAGTGCCGTTAGAAAAGCATCTCCCAATGTCAGCTGCTCCACTCCAGTATGCCAGCGTGCACTAGGAATTTCGCTGTCTTCGTCTTTTTTTCTTACAGCAAGAAGTTGACAGTCGCCACCACCACCTAGAGGAATGAAGTTTGAACGACGACATTTATCATCAGGTGATTGGGAGGAAGTATGAAGAGCTGAGAGGGACCAGTCTAGAGAGCAAATACGGTCAGAGGTGGTGGTGATATGGTGATTAGGGTGAAGAGGTGTAGAAGTGTAAGTGGGTGGGGCTTGTTTGTGAGAGGGTGACAGTAGTGATGGAGGAGGATAGGCAGGAGATGAGATCTTGTATCGAGGCTCAGGAAACAATACCTACAGAAAGAAATACGTACGACTTTGTGTTTAGCCAGGTAAGTAAGCCATGCAGTGAACAAATGATCTGGTATGTTCATGAAAAAACTACCAGGAAAAGTGAATAACAACATGCCTAATTTCTCCTCTTGTATGATGTTCGTTTATATGAATGCTGGAATCACTCAGGAGAAGATCTCAACCTGTGCTCACTGCTCAGGACTCAGGGCCGGAGCCACCAATTTTGAAGTGATCAGGTTGAAAAGAATGGCGCGCGAAGCGCGCGAAATTTTGGGATTATGAATATTAATGAGCTAATTAAAGCGCGCACTGCAGCTCCATCTTCTTACCGAAGCGCCGCTTGAGAGATTTATACTCAAGGCTGGGATGATAAGGCTCTTCAAGCAAAGGCAGAGACTGATTATGAGTGCAACCGGGCCATTCATGATCACGAAAAGAGATGCACTTTAATAATAATTAACGGCACGCCCATAGATAGTGAATATTAATTATTTGAGGTTCGAAAAAGTGGTCAGGTTAAGGTGGCGGGTACCCTTTCGATATGAATATTAATGAGCAAAGTTCTTTTTGCCTGTAACGTCTGAAAGAGACAGCCAAACCGCGCAAAACTCGCTGTGTAGCATCATAACGTGCGTCCTTGCATAGCAATCGACTCTTGTCGAAATCTGCAAGCGCGAATTGGACGGTTTGCACGCGATCTCCAGCAACGCTTCTAACAATTTTTAGGCGCAAGATATCTCGTCGTGCAATGTTAGCAAGTCTACGAAAAGCGGCCTGCTTCAAGCCAACGATGTCCTCTAGGGCATGACGGATCCTTTTCCCGATATTCTTCTCAAGTCGCGAGTTATCGTCGATAAACGATGAAAGTGCGTTACTGACCTGCGTTTCATCGATGATAACTCGCGACTCGAGAAGAAAATCGGGAAAAGGATCCGTCACGCCCTAGGGGACATCGTTGGCTTGAAGCAGGCCGCTTTTCGTAGACTTGCTAACATTGCACGACGAGATATCTTGCGCCTAAAAATTGTTAGAAGCGTTGCTGGAGATCGCGTGCAAACCGTCCAATTCGCGCTTGCAGATTTCGACAAGAGTCGATTGCTATGCAAGGACGCACGTTATGATGCTACACAGCGAGTTTTGCGCGGTTTGGCTGTCTCTTTTAGACGTTACAGAGAAAAAGAACTTTGCTCATTAATATTCATATCGAACGGGTACCCGCCACCTTAAAACCTGACCGGTGGCGCCGGCCCTGGGACTGCAACGCCGAGTGCAGCGCGCGCGCATTTACACTCGCTCAGGCTCTGACACCGGGCGTGGGGCATGAACGCTGCAGCGCTCGAGTCGGCAGCGCTGATATTTAACCTGGAAGACTGCTGGAATTGACCTGGGTCGAGGTCAGGCTAGGTTGAAAAGTACCTAATCATGATGTGGTACGTGTAGACGAAAACACAAAATACTATGCTCCCAGTTCCTCGTGTTATACTGATAAAGCCGCATATGCAAACACAAATAAAAATCGGCAAACGATTTGGCAGGTTAGTCAATAGCTTCCCTCGACAGCAAAACTCCAGCGACTGCTCCTAAACATCGTTAGAGCTGCACACCGGACCATAGAGTGTTTGGAATTTCTGTGCGCGCGTATACGCAAGCTCACGAACAGGAGCCCCAAACACTCAGCACTGGCCAAGCGTGCAATAACTTCTATTTTTGATGCCTACTTGTAGTAGTACAAGTTGTGTCCACAAAACTAGTGGGACTTAAATTGCGGGCAAGACTCAGGCCATCCCCTCTGATGAGTCACTGTAGTGTATTTAATCAACGGCTATATACAAGGTGGCGGCAAGAATGGGTTGGGCCCAAGTAGATGTATGGGAACAAGATTGCTGCATGCTGTTGATGATCAACCATCACGCAAGATCATGCACTAACAGCCAAAAGAAAATATCTCCTGCAAGTTGGTGTCGTACATGTGTAGAGTAGTTTTGTGTAACAGAACTCAGCCTCGGGTGCTGCTCATGACTGAAACATAGGAAAGCACGCTGTACTGTTCATCACATCCTGCATGACTCCACAGTGACACAGTGGAGTGATGTGTAATATTGAGGCCCATGCATCTTGTGTACAATATGCACGCGATCTCCAGCAACGCTTCTAACAATTTTTAGGCGCAAGATATCTCGTCGTGCAATGTTAGCAAGTCTACGAAAAGCGGCCTGCTTCAAGCCAACGATGTCCCCTAGGGCGTGACGGATCCTTTTCCCGATTTTCTTCTCGAGTCGCGAGTTATCATCGATGAAACGCATGTCAGTAACGTTCACTTTCATCGTTTATCGACGATAACTCGCGACTTGAGAAGAATATCGGGAAAAGGATCCGTCATGCCCTAGAGGACATCGTTGGCTTGAAGCAGGCCGCTTTTCGTAGACTTGCTAACATTGCACGACGAGATATCTTGCGCCTAAAAATTGTTAGAAGCGTTGCTGGAGATCGCGTGCAAACCGTCCAATTCGCGCTTGCAGATTTCGACAAGAGTCGATTGCTATGCAAGGACGCACGTTATGATGCTACACAGCGAGTTTTGCGCGGTTTGGCTGTCTCTTTCAGACGTTACAGGCAAAAAGAACTTTGCTCATTAATATTCATATCGAAAGGGTACCCGCCACCTTAACCTGACCACTTTTTCGAACCTCAAATAATTAATATTCACTATCTATGGGCGTGCCGTTAATTATTATTAAAGTGCATCTCTTTTCGTGATCATGAATGGCCCGGTTGCACTCATAATCAGTCTCTGCCTTTGCTTGAAGAGCCTTATCATCCCAGCCTTGAGTATAAATCTCTCAAGCGGCGCTTCGGTAAGAAGATGGAGCTGCAGTGCGCGCTTTAATTAGCTCATTAATATTCATAATCCCAAAATTTCGCGCGCTTCGCGCGCCATTCTTTTCAACCTGATCACTTCAAAATTGGTGGCTCCGGCCCTGAGTCCTGAGCAGTGAGCACAGGTTGAGATCTTCTCCTGAGTGATTCCAGCATTCATATAAACGAACATCATACAAGAGGAGAAATTAGGCATGTTGTTATTCACTTTTCCTGGTAGTTTTTTCATGAACATACCAGATCATTTGTTCACTGCATGGCTTACTTACCTGGCTAAACACAAAGTCGTACGTATTTCTTTCTGTAGGTATTGTTTCCTGAGCCTCGATACAAGATCTCATCTCCTGCCTATCCTCCTCCATCACTACTGTCACCCTCTCACAAACAAGCCCCACCCACTTACACTTCTACACCTCTTCACCCTAATCACCATATCACCACCACCTCTGACCGTATTTGCTCTCTAGACTGGTCCCTCTCAGCTCTTCATACTTCCTCCCAATCACCTGATGATAAATGTCGTCGTTCAAACTCCATTCCTCTAGGTGGTGGTGGCGACTGTCAACTTCTTGCTGTAAGAAAAAAAGACGAAGACAGCGAAATTCCTAGTGCACGCTGGCATACTGGAGTGGAGCAGCTGACATTGGGAGATGCTTTTCTAACGGCACTCAGCAGAGTCGAATACTTGAAAAACGAAGTCTCTGAGCAGAAGGAGCTCACTCACTCATCCTCGTTTTCATCATTGGATTCTGTACAGAGTCTGAAGAAATCTCACTCTACATGCAAGTGACGACTTTGAGAGTGATGATTCTGATTCTGATGAAGATGAAGAAGATGATGAGGAAGGAGTTGTAACGTCCATTGATGACGCAGAGTATCCTGAACTGTTTCAACCAACTCATGCACTGGAGGTCAACAAGATACTGGAGGACATCATTGAAGAAGAAGAAGAGGAGGAGGAGAAAGGAGGAGATGAGATCTTGTATGAGATCGAGAGCTCAGGAAACAATACCTACAGAAAGAAATACGTACGACTTTGTGTTTAGCCAGGTAAGTAAGCCATGCAGTGAACAAATGATCTGGTATGTTCATGAAAAAACTACCAGGAAAAGTGAATAACAACATGCCTAATTTCTCCTCTTGTATGATGTTCGTTTATATGAATGCTGGAATCACTCAGGAGAAGATCTCAACCTGTGCTCACTGCTCAGGACTCAGGGCCGGAGCCACCAATTTTGAAGTGATCAGGTTGAAAAGAATGGCGCGCGAAGCGCGCGAAATTTTGGGATTATGAATATTAATGAGCTAATTAAAGCGCGCACTGCAGCTCCATCTTCTTACCGAAGCGCCGCTTGAGAGATTTATACTCAAGGCTGGGATGATAAGGCTCTTCAAGCAAAGGCAGAGACTGATTATGAGTGCAACCGGGCCATTCATGATCACGAAAAGAGATGCACTTTAATAATAATTAACGGCACGCCCATAGATAGTGAATATTAATTATTTGAGGTTCGAAAAAGTGGTCAGGTTAAGGTGGCGGGTACCCTTTCGATATGAATATTAATGAGCAAAGTTCTTTTTGCCTGTAACGTCTGAAAGAGACAGCCAAACCGCGCAAAACTCGCTGTGTAGCATCATAACGTGCGTCCTTGCATAGCAATCGACTCTTGTCGAAATCTGCAAGCGCGAATTGGACGGTTTGCACGCGATCTCCAGCAACGCTTCTAACAATTTTTAGGCGCAAGATATCTCGTCGTGCAATGTTAGCAAGTCTACGAAAAGCGGCCTGCTTCAAGCCAACGATGTCCTCTAGGGCATGACGGATCCTTTTCCCGATATTCTTCTCAAGTCGCGAGTTATCGTCGATAAACGATGAAAGTGCGTTACTGACCTGCGTTTCATCGATGATAACTCGCGACTCGAGAAGAAAATCGGGAAAAGGATCCGTCACGCCCTAGGGGACATCGTTGGCTTGAAGCAGGCCGCTTTTCGTAGACTTGCTAACATTGCACGACGAGATATCTTGCGCCTAAAAATTGTTAGAAGCGTTGCTGGAGATCGCGTGCAAACCGTCCAATTCGCGCTTGCAGATTTCGACAAGAGTCGATTGCTATGCAAGGACGCACGTTATGATGCTACACAGCGAGTTTTGCGCGGTTTGGCTGTCTCTTTTAGACGTTACAGAGAAAAAGAACTTTGCTCATTAATATTCATATCGAACGGGTACCCGCCACCTTTAAAACCTGACCGGTGGCGCCGGCCCTGGGACTGCAACGCCGAGTGCAGCGCGCGCGCATTTACACTCGCTCAGGCTCTGACACCGGGCGTGGGGCATGAACGCTGC
>CBDCRZ010000146.1:0-75568 GCA_965221135.1 Sansalvadorimonas sp. | reverse complement strand
ACTTTTATCTCTTATATTTTCTTCATTTATCCAGGCAGGGGAAACCAGAGACCTGCTTAATGCTTGTTACCTTGGGGATCTGAGTATCCTCAGTGCCTGGGTGGAACAACAAAATGCGCGGAGTAGATATGTAAATTTTAGCGCTATGGGGCCTTATGAGGGTTGTTCCACACCCGTTAGCTGTTTGATGATTGCAGCATCTCAAGGCAACCTGGAGGTTGTCGATTACCTCGTTCCGAAAGTCAATATTGCACAAAGGACACTCAAGAGTGAGACCGTCCTGCACTTTGCGGCAAGTTCCGGAAAAATCGAAGTTGTTAAAAAGCTGGTTGAAAATTTTGCGGACGTGAATCTTAAGAGCGTTGACGGTAATACACCGTTACATCTGGCGATTAGCAGTAAGACTGAGAATGCAGAAGACGTGGCGCTTTATATGCTTGAACAGCATGCGGATGTTTTTCTGCGGAATATTGCCGGGGAAACCCCTCTGCATCTGGCAGCAGGTCAGGGCTTTCAGAGGCTTGTGGAGAAACTGCTGGAGATGGGGGTTAATCCGAATATTGAAAATATAAATGGTTCTACGGCTCTTCATTATGCAGCTTATGGTGGGAGCCTTGAAATTGTAAAATTGCTATTGGCCAGGCCGGTCAATGTGAATAAAGGCAATTGTTTTGGTACCACTCCTCTGATAATGGCATCAGCAATGGGGCATCTGGAAGTTGTGCGCGAACTGATGGATGCGAAGGCTGACCCTGCTAAAGTGGGTTTTCCCGGCACGGCTATTCTGGCGGCAGCTGTGAATAATCGGGGTGATGTGATCAGGCTGCTTGCCGCTAAAGGGGCGAATGTGAATGTCAGCGGCAAAGGAGCTTTTCAGCCTATTCATGTAGCCGCTGAGTCAGATAATCTGGATGCAGTAAAAGCTTTACTGGAAAGCTCTGCAAAGGTTGACGGTGGGTATCAAACCTTCACTCCTTTGTATTTTGCTTCCAAAGAAGGGAATGCAGAGGTGATCAGTTATCTGCTTCAGAAAGGAGCATCTCCTGAGAGTGCCCACAGCACTATTCCCACAGCGCTCCAGTGGGCGGCTTACCGTCATAAGCCTGAAGCCATAAAAGTGCTTTGCAACGGCGGTGCTGATGTAAACAGGCGTTTGTTCAGAAGAAAACAGACACCCCTCTTCATTGCTGCCAATGAGGGAGAAACTGAAATTACTGACGTGTTACTCCAGAAAAAAGCGGATCCGCGGATAAAAGCGGTGATAAACCCTTTCTTCCATTGCTCTCCCATGGAAGTGGCAATTTTTAAAGGTCACAAAGAAACCCTGGCTCATCTTGCTAAGGATCCGCGCTCTCGAGAAGCAGTGGGGGTGCTGGGAAGAATGGCAGCGCTAATGCGAGGCTTTCACTTGAGCCCTCCTGAAGAGCATGCAGGAGAAAGTTATAATTGGAGAAATTATAGAAACAGCCCCGTCCAGAGAGCTCCTGATGATGAGTTGTTACCGATGGTTGTCCCGACTATATCATCGCCTAAGGGTGTCATATATAAGCCGACCGATGTTTAGTGTGGCTGCGAACATCAGGGGAGAATGTGTTGTGGACGGACACCAGTGCAAACGTTTGAGGATGGCAGGAAAATCTGTAAAGAGAAGCAAATAGCCTGAGCCTGATCTGACGACACATACGACGAAAAGCCGGTAATTGTCAGATCAGGCCCCGACTTCTACACTTTATTCTAAGGTTCACGGCAGCAGCTGACTATGGTGGATAGTTGTCAGTTAAAGATTGAGTTATTCACCATACTACAGCCCCCACTCCGGCATCTGCTGCTCATGCTTCAAATGCAGCCGTTGCCGGACTACCCCCTCAAACACGTCATCCAGTGTCCGGTTCTGAATACCTGGGAGTGAAGCCGTCGCTTCGGTATAGAACCGTGACTCATGCTGGCTCTCGGCGTACCCACGCTCCCACCATTCCAGTATCCGGTCTTTTGATGAGAGAAGCAGTTCGCCCGCGGGCAGTTTGTTGCTCTTCTGGCCATTCGCCTTATCTGTAGCAGGCATCAGGTTCCAGAGGTCGTTGTTAAACCAGTTGGCGTAGGGGAAGCAGTGGTCGATCTCATACTTTTTGCGGGCCAGAGAGTCGCCTGTCCAGACGCAGTCGGGGGCTGTATTGCCATTGCGCATGGCTTCTACAATGTTGCGAACTTCGCTGGTGGAACGGGCATCATTCTGCCAGCTCAGGGCGTCATGTAATTCCCCAATACCAATGTCCTCGCCCTGTTTGCGATGGTAACCCATCATCACCTGACACCACTCATTATTAATGGCGGGTTCAATCCAGCAGGCGTAGTGAGTCATGGCATCCCATAAATGCGTAGGTACTTGAAACTCGCCAAAGGCTGACAGGAAGGGGATGTCCAGCGTAAGGTCACCGCTCTGCCGCACAGGCAGGCTGGCACAGGGGAAGACTTTCTCCTGATTGCCGGGAAGGGTAAGGAAGTGAGCGGGCATGTTTTTGATGGTGTTTCGGGCATCCCGCAATGCTTTAACCAGTATCTGGGCTCGTTGGCCTGTTAAGGTCGCACCGAAACGAAGATCGTGCCCGATACTTCCCAGAGCCATAAAGTTCTCTTTGGCAAAACCACAACCCTGATTGCCCGGTTGCTGTCGGTAGTTGTTATCCAGCAATAGCGTTTTGTAGATTTTTACCCAATAGAGCGCCACCAGACCAAAGGGCAGAGTGACAAACTGTTCATCTCTTTTTAAAACCGCTCCACGACAGCTGTCTGCAATGCGTACCAGAACACGCAACAGTGCTAGCTTGTAGGTGGAGGATTTGTCGTCCAGCAGAATGAGATGGCGCAGAAGGGGAAGAGCGCCGGTGCCATCATCGGGAGACTGAAATACCACATGGCTCCAGCTCACATTTGTACGACTCATCGCATCGGATGATGTTCCAAAGTCCAGCGTTTCAAGGGCATGGGTGCGTCCCAGAGCCAGAAGTTCATCGTTGTGAACCTCTGCCATTGGCCGATCTGCAGGGGCCGTGCCATGGCGAAGTGTTATCACCATTCGGCCGCCGGGTTTCAAAAGGCAGGCCAGCTTGCGGAATGCTCGCTGGCGGTCTTCCGGGTTCAGCAGGTGCATAAAGACGGCACTGACCAGTATAAAGTCAAACCGGTAGTTCAGAGTCAACGTATTTGGCAGGCCGGGAAGGGCATCATCCAGCCACTGAACAGGAAGGTGTTTATACTGCTCTTGTGCTTTTTCACGTAACCCTGCAGCTGGTTCTACGGCAATGACATCAAATCCAAGGCTGCACAGCCATGCGGCATCGCGGCCGGAACCCGCTCCAACATCCAGTGCCAGTCCCGACTCAGGTAACAACCCTTTCCATGCAGAATGCACGTCAGAGGCAGACAATGCCTGATATTGTGCTAAAAAAGTGTCTGCCTGGCTGGAATAGTGGGCGATGATCCTGCGTTTTGATGAGGTGGAGGCTCTTGTGGAAGAATCTGGCTCTGACATCCCTGTAGGCTCTTAAACGACAATTCTCACATTTTGTCTGAAATTTTCGGGTATGGGAACGGCATGGAGTTAAGAATGAATCCTCATCCTTGCTGCAGAAAGCCCTTATACCCCACGCATCGCTACAGGCGTAGCATGTTGAATTTTACGTATCTCTCACATTGACGGGTTCGCTATGGGTTTTCGCTTCCGACGTTCTATAAAATTGGCACCGGGCCTGCGCCTGAATGTTTCCAAATCTGGCGTCAGCATGAGCGCCGGTTTACGCGGGGCTTCTGTGTCTATGGGTAAAAATGGTGTGTATGGCAATGTTGGGGTGCCAGGTACCGGGGTGTCTTACCGCAAGCGGTTGGACAGTTCTTCGGGTGGTTCTCGATATTCTGATGGTGCGCGATCATCTGCCAGCTCTCTGGCGGCCTATCGTGATTTTAGTGAGGTGTGCCTTAAGCTCAAGGGTGACCTGAGATGCAAGTTGTGTGACGAGAATCATGAACCTTTACCTTCGGCGGAAGACAGGTATCTGCGTCGTGAATACCGCTCCGATATTATTGCTGCGCTGAATGGTTTATGTGAAGAGTGTAATGAACCTCTTGAAGCGATTCAGTCGCTGCACCTGCATACGCCATCCCCTGCTGATTCATGGATGACCCTGGATTTTTATCCTGCCTTTGAAGGGGCGGTCCCTGAGCCGCCCTCCTATGAAGTTATTAGCTGGGTGGATTACTTATTTTACTGGCGTAAAGGTCAGAAAAAGGTAAGGAATCAGGAGCGGGAAACCCGCTATCACAAAAGGCTGGAAGACTGGCAACAGAGTGTTGATCAGTATGAGGCAGAGCAACAGGCACAGTGGGATGCACGCCTGAGCACACATGAAAGCCAGGAAGAGTTTCTGGAAAAGATGATTGGGCGCATCGACTGGCCTCGTGAAACCCAGGTGTGTTTCAAGTTGAGTGAAGACCAGAAGACCGTATGGCTCGATACAGACCTGCCGGAAATTGAAGATATGCCCGGCGAAACCTTTCGTGTTGTAGAGCGGGGGTTACGTCTGAAGGCGCAGCCGTTCAGTGCTACCCAGCTGCGGGTGAACTACCTCCGCCATGTGCATGGCGTTGGTTTCCGCCTTATTGGTGAGGTGTTCCGCGCACTACCCGTAGAGCGGGTGGTGTTCTCAGGCTTTACCCAGCGCAGCGATGCTGCAACCGGTCATATTCAGGATGATTACCTGTACTCCGTTCAGGTGGAGCGGGCAGACTGGAGCAACATTAATTTTGGGAACCTTTCCAGCCTTTGTTTGGCCGAGGTGATGAACAGCTTCACACTGCGCCGGAATATGACCAAAACCGGTATATTCCAGGCAGTGGAGCCCTTTACAGATACGGAAGAGAGCGTCGCTTAAGCTGTCGTGGATGGCGGGGTATCATCTAAACCCTGATCTCCGGTGCCTGAGGGTTTTGTGGCCTGGCTCTGTTGCAGGTGCTGTCTATTGACGGTGCTGTCTATTGAGGTGCTGTCTCTTAAGACGACAGTAGTAGCGGTGCAGCAGATTCAAGCTCACCATCACCAGTAATGCTTCGGACATCAGCACATTACTCCACACCATCCTGTCCCCAAACAGGGCTGGCAGGGCGAACAGTCCGGCCAGTGGCAGTAGCAGCCCCCGGCCTATGGAGAGAAGGCTGGAAATACGCGCCTGGGCAATGGCCTGATAGGTGCTCAGGGTCATAATATTCAAGCCCATGGGAATTACCGCCAGTGCATACAACGGCAGTACCCATTCCCCGAGTGTCTGCATCTGTGGTGCCGGGCTGCTGATGAACGCTGTGGTAATCTGTGATGGGAAGAGCAGACCGATTCCGGTGAAGGTCACAGTCAGGGTGATGATGATCCCGGCACTGAGTTTCAGGGTGTGGAGAATACGGCCACTGTTGCCTGCACCATGGTTAAAGCTCAGCAGCGGCTGTGCCGCCTGGCAGACACCATAAATCAGCAATACCACCAACCATAAGCAGTGCAGAGCGATGCTGTACACCGATAGGCTGGTCTGGCCGCCCATGCTGAACAGCACCCAGTTTGATACCGTGATCAGCAGGCCGATGGAGGTTTCCATAAAAAAGGTCGGCAGGCCGGTGGTGAGTATGGCGCGCACACCGGCGAGCTGCAGATGGGCAAAGCGCAATACCAGTGAGCATTTCGGTGAACGGAAGTGCATCAGGTTAATGGCTACCATTACCAGTTGGGCGATACCTGTCGCCAATGCCGCGCCCGTCATGCCCCAGCCGAACTGCATCATAAACAGCCAGTCCAGGAAAACATTAAGAGAGGCGCTGGCGATCATGGCGTACATCACCAGTTTCGGGTTGCCATCATTGCGCACAAAACCCGACAGCACCCAGCCAATGGCATAGGGCGTGGAGAACAGGGCGAGAATGGAAAGGTAAGTCCCCGAAAGCGGAACCAGCTCACCCTGGCCGCCAAACACGCGAACCACATCGTCCAGCCAGAACAGGGTGCCGCCGGTCAGCACTATCATAGCCACTGTGATTAACGACAAAGCCTGACCAAATATGGCTTGTCCCGCAGCCCGGTTACCCTCACCAAAGCGAATGCTCATAAGTGCTGAGCCGCCTATGCCAATCATCATGGTGACGGCAAACATAAGGGCAAAATAAGGGATCACAATATTAATGGCTGCCAGGCCGCTTTCCCCCATGCTCTGCCCGATAAAATAAATATCAGCCATCACCAGCAGGGATTTAATGACCATACTGGTCATTGCCGGCATCAGGTAATGAATAAAACAGGCGCGAACAGGATCTTTGCCCAAATTAAGTCTGGGTGGTTGAACAGTCTGGTCTGGCACGGCGGCATTACACTTATTTTTGATGAATCTTATTTTTTTGAGTTTGTTGAAGCGATTGCCCGAAAGCAGGCGTCAACGTCATGGTAACGAATCAACAGGAAGGAAGATATGTGTCACGCATATCAATTTCCAGAGAGCCGTGAACACAATATACATTGTGTTTCTATCAGCGGCATATTGCGGTGCATTGAAACAATAGTATGACAAATCCTGTCGTACAGATTTTTCCACAATGGGTTGGTTTGACAGTGCATCCAGTATTTAACCGGTCACATATGAATTAATAGTGTTTTTGAATAAAGATTTATTTATTTTGATTCAAAACAGGAGTGTAAATACGTTGTAAGTGTGGGAAGATCGGTAACACAACTGTCACCAATAAATGCTTTGTTGCGTCTATGTGTCAGAGAAGGAGTCTTCTGACTCAAAACCGGGGGTTCCCTGTTGTGGCTATAACAGCGCACCCTTTCTTGGCAGACCGGGGGCGTTTCCCTGTGGCCATAACAGAAAGCCTCCGGTTTCTTCGCCTTATGTTAGCTATCCAGCTGTTGAACCCTTTCCCACACCTTGCGATATGGCCATTGGCTGAGTGCGCCAAACCCCTGCATACGACGAGCTTTGAGTCGGGTAAACAGGGGCATGGCGATACCGCAGAGGAAACGGGTGCGCAGGTCAGTATCAGCCGTTTGGTTGCCGGACTCACTTTGTGCCGACAGTGCGCTGTCGAAATCAGCCAGCAGTGTTAGCAGGTTCACCTGGTCTTCAGGGGGCTGCAGCGGGCTGGGAGGGAAGGCGACAGCGGTACCTCGACAGGCTGAGCAGTGACCACATCCGTTGGCGGCGTCCAGGCTGTTATCCCCAAACCAGTGTGCCAGCTGGGTGCTTAAACATTCTTCGCTTTCAAACAGTGCCAGCATATCCTGGATACGGTGAATCTCACTGCTTTCCCGTTTGCTGAACAGTTGGTGAAGATATTCTGCCAGTTCATTCAGTACGAAATGATTGTTGGTGACTTGAAATACCTCGGTCATCTGTTTGCTTTCCAGCACAATACACTGTTTTTCCTGAAGATAATCCAATGCTTTCAGCACACGGCTTCTGTCTGTTGGGGCAACATCGCTGCGTCCGCGATAACTCTGTACAAAGCTATCAATATCTAAAGAGCCCCAGGAGCGTGCCATACGTACACTGCGGGTCAGGGCTTCAATAAACTGTCGACGTTCGCCTTGAAAACGTTCAACCAATTCAGCCGGTTGTACAAGATATTGCAGACGGTACTCCGCAAAATAGCTGTACAGCGGTTTAATAATGCCTTCCATCTCCAGATACACCAGCAGGGTTTTCAGTGGCAGCAGGCGAATGTTTGCCTGTGAAGAGAGAGGGTTAATTAACACTTCCCACTGGTGCCCGGCTTCACGAATCACTTCCAGCACTTTGCGAATATTAGTCAGCCCGGGCGTGTCGCCATAAACAAAGTTTTCCAACACATGAAGGTTGTCGCGGCTACCCAGTACCAGACAGGAGGACGGCTGGCCATCACGCCCGGCGCGGCCTATCTCCTGACAGTAGTTCTCAACAGACTTTGGCAGGTCATAGTGCGCCACACTGCGAATATTGCTTTTGTCGATACCCATGCCGAAGGCGATGGTGGCAACAATGCATTTATAGGTGTCGTTCATAAACGCCTGTTGAATACGGTCACGTTCGTCATTGTTCAGCCCGGCATGGTAAGCCACAGCATTAATGCCATTGTTCCGCAGCCAGTTGGCCAGCTGTTCGGCTGTTTTCTGTTGTGTGACGTACACGATGGACGGCTCGAGACGTCTTGGAGAGAGCCAGTTAAACAGGGTGCTGTCCCGGTCTGCGGCAGAGACGGACGCGACAGCCAGATCCAGGTTTGCGCGATAAAAGCCAGTGGTGACAATATCATCCGGCGCAATAGCAAACTTGGCCTGCATATCCTGCACCACCTGTGGTGTTGCCGTGGCCGTGAGCAGCAGAGCCTGGGGGATATTAAATTGCTGCTGGTAACCCGGCAGTTTCAAATAATCCGGCCGGAAATTATGACCCCACTCAGAAATACAGTGAGCTTCATCCACAACCAGCAGTGACACAGGAATGTTTTGCAGAAACTGTCGAAAGCGTTCGTTCTTGAGACGTTCTACCGACACCATAAGAATCTTCAGCTGGCCGCTGCGGGTCTGCTGCATAATGGCCCGCACATCGTCACCGGAGCGGGTGGAATCAATACTGGCCGCAGGAATATTACGGCTGGCCAGATACTCCAGCTGGTCCTGCATCAGTGCCAGTAGGGGAGAGACAACCAGTGTTAAATGAGGAAGGTGCAGGGCCGCCAGCTGGTAGCATAATGATTTTCCTGAACCTGTCGGGAAAATTGCCGCCGCAGAACGGCCATTAACGACCGATTCAATAGCCTGTTGCTGGCCCTCACGAAAGGCCGTGAAACCAAATACAGTATGCAGAGTCTGGTAAATCGCGTCCCTTGAAAGGGGGTCGTTTGCTGGCATGCTACGGCGTCCTGCTGTTTATCCAGAATGATAAGGCGTGTGCAGAGTGGGTTGAAGCCACTGTGCAGAATGACACAGGTATTGTAATAGAGATAACTGCCTGGTGGGAGCGGGTTGATTGTCCGGCTGTTGATATCAAAGCGATGTGCATTCGTTCGGTCCATCGCCTTGCGGATTTTCACTACCCAGTTCTTCTTTGTGCCCAGTTTTTACGTCGCCGCCCTCACCGATAGCAGCACTTCTTCTTGTCATTGTAAGTTTGACTGGGGCATGCACAATTTTCTCAGGGTTTTCTTTATCGGTAGATACCCGGGGAGTGTTCGGTGCAGTGCCTTCGGCTCCATTGCTTCCGTTCTTGTGTTTTTTCTTTTTCTTTTTCTTACTTTTAGCAGACGGAGCTGGCTCTGTAATCTCTGTGGTTGCCGATGTTGCTCCTGGTAAAGCGAGCGGGCTGATTTTGCTTTTCTGGCGCATAACGGCTTCTGCACCGTACATATACAAGGTCTGATTGGCTACTTGAAAAGTCGCATAATCATAGGGGGCCAACATGCTTCTGCGTTGCCCGTGGCAATAATGCATACAGAGTGCGTGCATGTTCATCATCATGTAGCAATGAATGTTTTGAGGGTCGGGTAGTTTACCTCCCCTTGCTAATATTCTTGAGGCTCGGTCACCCTGTACTGGCAGAGGTTTTTCATCGAGCCACCACTGTAGTTCATGAGTGCCCATCATGACAGGGATCTGAAGCCAGCTCTGTGTGTCCTCCAGCCATTCTGAGCAAGTCTTCAGCTGTACGTCTGTAAAATTATCGACTGACTCCGTTAACAGGTAGGGAAGAGAACGCATTCCTGAGTTTTGAACGGGGTCTATTGCCTTTGTGGTTGGTAGCCTTGCAAATAAAGCCAGAGCGGCTTTTTGCCCTTCAAAACCCTGGTCATCATTTCGAATGCGTCCCAGAAAATAGATCCACTGGTGAATCAGAGCGGGAGACAACAGATCCAGTTTGGTTAATTCTATGGTGACCGGACGCTCCAGGTGTGCGCGGGCATAGCAGTGGCATAGCAGCAGATAAGTCTTATTGTGGATGTTAGCGGTTGTTGTGTTCTTTTGATGCAGATTTTCGAGTTGTGGAATAATTTTTATTGTTAACAGATCCTCGAGTGACATTTCTGGTCCTTGCCCCGGCTTCCTTCCCAGGCAAGACCGACTCAGGATGTCTATCACAGACTCGGCTGAATGTTCAATTGCGGGTGGTGTTGGCAGTTGAAGTTTCAGCTGGAGTTTTATGCAATATTGGTAATGCGCAAGGAAACAGTCCAGTACGCGCTCCATAGAAATGCAGGAGTTATCCTGAAACGCCTGGCGAGCGAAATGACGGGCGGCGTCCTCTACGCCGTTCATGCTGGCCTGTATCAGGCCGCAGGCAATGAACGTGCTTTGCATTTGGGATTCGTCTACCCCACCCAGTATCTCCTGGAGCAAACTAATGATGGCTGGCGTGTAGGGGCTTCCTTGATAACCACCATATACAGAGAGCCCTTCAGGATAGTCACTCCTTGAGGCGGGTTTTAATTTTATGGTTTTGGATTGTGGACAAATTTCACAACGACCACGAAGGAAGGAAGCAAGGCTCGATGTTTCGGACACATTTTCTCCCACTTCGGTCGACAGTTTGCGCATCAGAGCATCGTCTTCTGACAGCACCTGGGCTGCGCGTGCTTCTGAAGTGGCTATTTCCGGCACAGGCCAGAATTGAGGTTGTTCTGGTATCTGACACTGATAGGTAAGCAGGGCCGGCTTCAGGTGGTTGTGTTGACTGTTCAATAAGGGCAGTGGCTGGTTTTTGTCCTGCTGTTGCATGCAATGATAAAGCGTCATGATTTCATGCATATGACGATCTATATGCGCCTGTTTATCTGACAGCTTGCCTTTAATACGGCCGCTGCTTCTGCTCACAGGTTGACGCTGAAGTACATTGATCAGCTCTGGTTGAAAGCCCGGTTCGGCTTCTTTTTCCTTTAATATCATCTTGTAGCATTCACGTTTGAGCACATATGTGAGGTTCATATCGAATATGGATTTGCTTTCAGTCGACATAAACTCGCGGGCCAGAGAAATAGTAACTTGCAGCGCATCCGGGATTACAATGTCCCAGTGTGGTTTTATAAAACGTTTCATACCGCTCTTGTGATCTGGGTCCTGCGCCAGATCTGAGATGAGCGCCATCAACCAGGCCTGGCGAAGCTGTGGGAGTGTTCCTCCTATTAATGGCTGGTGAGGGTAACTCATCAGCTTTTTTATCCAGTCTTTATTGTTCTGGCAGGAATGATCCTGTTTCAGCTCGGCGGCAATAGGGTGAGGGCTATCAAAGGGAAACTCTACTTTTAGTGTCTGGGCATGTATTTCTTTAAAACGGTGGGACAGAAAATGCGCCAGTGGCAGCATATAGCCATCTGCCCGCCCATCCAGGTATTCAGCCATTAAGTCGTTGGCGGCACCGTGCACACCGGTACAAGCTGCGATTGTCAGCATGTCCAGATATTCCTGCTGCCAGACCTGAGCCCCTCCGGGAAATGTGATTTGTGACAGTATCCGTTCCCGGCGAAGGCGGGCGTAAATCCAGACGGCATAAGGGTTACCATAGCTGGTGGCAGCCTCGTGCAGCATGTCTAACCCTTTTTGGGATGGCTGCAGGTTGTTCAGGCGAATAATGTCGTCTTGTTTCTCGTCAATGGTTGCGCCAAAGTATACGAGAGCCTGAGCAGTAAGGCTTGTGCCCTTCTCGACATGATTGTCAGCCGCACCAATATGTATGTTCTTTGTTACCAGTAGCCCGGAAAGGGTATGGTTCATTGCCTTCAGGCTTGAACCTCGTTTCCTGAACTCTTCGTTCTGTTTTTTTATTTTGCTCTTCTCACCCTCTCTGGTTTTATCGATGATGGCTGGCGACAACATAGCCTGCCAGCACTGTTTCGCTTTGGCGGGCTGTACCAGCGTGCTGCTTTTCGCTCCAGGCGGCACTGTCGGTGCCTGAATGGAGCTATCAACCCCATGGGTTGTTCGCAGGCTTTGTTGGTGGGAAACCTTAAGTCGTTCTTTTTGTTCTGCCCATTGTTGAGCTAGCACGGGGAGTTCGTTCTTGAGACAGGCAGGGTCAAAATTGAGGGGCAGGCACCAGGGTAACCATCTGTCCCAGAGCGGGCTGACGTTGAGTTCTGTTTCCTGTATGGCGTTAAATGCGGTTGTGGCCTCACCCGATTGCAGTGAAACGATGGCCTGTATTGCCGGGTAGTATTGAAATTGGTCTGCCAGGGGCGATTGAATGGGTTCTCCGGGTTTCAGTGATGCCATAGACAACAGTAACCAGTTTTGTAGCTGGCTGAGATTAAGCCGGACGTCGGTGTCGGGCTTCAGTTTTGTGTGGCAGCGGGTCGCCATGTTCATTTTTTCCGCGTTCTGATAGGCGCAGGCTGCGAGCATTATAAAGTAATGTTTGTCGTTGGCGTGATTCTGGCTTTGGTATTTCATCTCTTCGCCCAGGGCGGTCCAAAATGCTGCGGGGCTGTCGAAGGGAAGCTGGTTATGTTTTTCCAGCATCTTCTCAATATGTGCACACAGGATGTCGGACAGATGACAGGGGAGGTCAGTATCCCTGTAGTGCAGACGAATGTCGGCACCGGGCACTGGTGAACAGGTCAGGCAGTGTTTCAGTATACGCATAGCAGCAACGGTGGGTATTGGACAGTTCTGCGGGTAGCGCAAAGACAAACGCACAAGCTCTATGGCGGCTCCGGTGATGCCCTGTGAGGCAGCCTGGAAAATCAGGTGCCAGACTGTTCTTTGTTGCTGTTCAGGCAGTTGGTTCAGGGGCAGTTGCAGCATAAGGGTTGCCCCAAGGTAGTGACGGAAGGGCGACTCCTTCATGCTCATTTTGTCGAGTGATTCTATAGCCTGATTGCGCAGTGTCTCGTCACGAACGAGCAGCAGGCGAGGCGCTGTATAGGGTGCCAGTAAATCATTGAGGGGCTGATGACCGGATACAGACACCAGTAGTGTGCCCATCTGTGTGTAATTTTGCTCCTGCTCGCTTTTTTTAATCTTGCGAGTTGCACCCGGTCTGGCCTGAAGGGTGAACCCTTCCATTAATGCCTGGGTACAGGCGTTAGCTTCTTTCTCTGTATAATTGACAGGCTTGGGTTGCTGGTACTCCTGAAAATGCTTATTTAACCAGGTCTGTGTTCTCCTGTACTGTTTGGGTGCTTGAGAGTGTTTCTCTCCTGATTTTGGTTTGCTTTCCTGGGCAATAGCTTCGTTCTTTTTGGAGCCATTTTGTTTGGCACTGTTTTTCTGGGTTGCAGGTGTGGTCGCTGGCAGGGTGTCGGTCACGCTGGATACAGTCTGTTTTTTTCCTGCGTTGTGCTTTTGTTTTTGAGCTGCTGTTTGTTTTGCGCCTTCTTTTACCGGTGCAGTGACAGCTTCTGATGTTGGTGATTGGGGTGTCATCGGGCTCTTGTCATGAGTCGATATCTGGACCATAGCCATTTTGGGTTGCGATTCTGATGGGGTAGCCTTTATGAGGTCTTCTTTTGTCGGTTTGAGTAATTCAAGCAGCCCTACCACGTTAGGGTTATTTTCTGCAAAGGCTTTCGTTTTTTCGGAATCTGTTCCCCAGTTATAAAGAACGGCTTCACGTTTTTCCAGGGAGTCGACTCTGAGCAGGTCAGTTACCAGTTCATACCAGTCTTCGCGGTCGAGATCTTGCAGGTCTCGTAGTGGGATCTCGGTTACCTTGGGTTCCGGTGCAGCGGAACGCTTGCCTCCCCGGTTTTTGGCAACATGGGACGTTGTGTTGTGTTTTTTTGGGTAGGTCTGTTTAGCTGCACCTTTATGGATTTGATTATCTGATGCAGACTCCGGACTTCCCTGTCTAGTCCGTTTCTGCAGATTTTGTGTAGGGCTTAGCCCTTGTGTGGATGCCGGCGGGGTGACATCCAGACTTGATGCTGAGCTTGAACTTGAGGACGCCTTGTCGGTCGAGGCTTTAACAACAGAGGCCAGCGTCAACGCTTGGGGAGCCCTCGCCCCGGGTACTATCGGCATTTGTATGTGGAGAATAGGTTGAGGTAGCCCATGGTGTTGAGTGACGGCAGTAATAGATTCTGCCAGCATTATCGGAGCAGCCGGTGGTCCTTGCAGGGGGCCGGCCAGTTCCAGGCTTGCAGGAAGGGTCTCACTCTGAGGGAGTTTTGACCGCATTATGATGCTTGGGCTTTTGTACCCCGGAGGTAAGGGTATAGGCCTTGGCAGCAACGCGATACGATCGGGTTGTGGTATGAAATGCACAATTGGACGTAGAGGTTCACCCTGTGGATCAAGACCGTATCTCTGTAGAGTTTCGGTGAGAAGACGATTGCCATCTGGGCAATAGCGCTTGTAGAGTATGAAGAGTTCCTCTGTAAACAGGTCTTTGGGCTTGTCACTGGCTAATCGTCGTGTGACTTCCATATACACCAGCAGGGGCAATACGACATTTACGATTTTTTCCCTGACGTGTCCATCAATATCGGGGTCGCTGTTTTGTAAAATATTGGATTGCAGCCGAAGGTAATCAATGTCTGTCAAACTGCGGACAGTTGATAAATAGGTGTTTTTGTAGGGGGCATCCGAACAGTGTTCCGCCATAACCTGAGGGCTGGCGTGGTTGATTGTTTCATGATGGCGGTTGGCGATAAGCGCACGCCTTCGCTGCTCCTTCGGTAGTCCCTTCAGGGGGGGCAGCGGGAAGGATATATCCACTTTGGATTGCAAAATGAGAGTGTCTCTACCGCCCTTGTTGTCTTTGATTTTGGTGTGTACCCGCAGAGAGTACAGGTTCAGGCCGCTGATACACAGGAAGGTAGGGATATCCCAGGCCACCAGGTTGGGGTGTTTGGAAATTTCGTCCTTGAGACGGGCAATCAGGTGCTTTACGGTGCCTTCGTCTTTGGCCCAGATGTCGATGTCACTGGTGTGATAGACATCCCGACCCCGTTCAAGATCATTCAGGTAACGCTGCCCTAGAATGCGCTGGAGTATACGGGACCCCACTATACAGAAAGTCGGGCCTGTGATTTCCTCCGTCCGAACTTTGCTAATAACCTGGATCAGCCAGGCATCCAGAGGTTTATTGTCAGGCACGGAACCACAAAACTCAGGGCGTAGGGCCGCTGCCCAGGCATGACGACTGGCTTCAGGGTCTTTAAAAACAGCGGTCTGGGAGCCGTTTTTTTGGGGGCGCCAAGAGGCAGCGGCTCCCTGTGCTGAACTTTCCACAGGCATTGTCCTGACAAATATCTCCCTGATTAGAGTCACTCTCCTTGCGGATGGTTGCCAAGCTGTGTGACAGAAGGGTTAGGGGCTGTTTTTCCTGCATCAACTGGCAGTAATAGCGTGGTAAGATGTTCTGATCACCCGTATCTATGCCCCTGTGAGGACGCTTTCTCTGAAGCCTGCCGCCCTGAAATCAGCCGCTCTTAAGTCAATAGACAGCGGATTCTTGCTGACACGCACCAGTCATGACCGCAGCCGGCATACGGAGATAGTGCTCTGGGTAGTGACAAAGACTGGCCCTGTGCGGCTGGTAGTAGAAGGTGAACTGCCCGTGCTGTTTGTGGCCCAGGACGACCAGTCAGCCTGTCAGCAGGTGCTGGCCAGAGCGGGCATTCCTGACCGTACCCGCCCCTTAACCCTTGAGATGTTTCAGGGGCAGTTAGCCTGTGCTGTTTACTTCCCAACCATTGCTCTGTGTCACCGGGGGCGGGAGGCGTTGCAGTCGGCTGCAATTCCCCTTTACGAAAGTGATTTTCGCCTTCACGACCGTTACCTGATGGAGCGGTTTGTGAATGGTGCTCTGCGCTTTACTGGTCAGCCCCGGCAGTGCGAAGGCTATGTCGAGTACCGGCAGGTGAAGGTGAAGCCGGCAGAGCTTGTGCCTGAGTTTCGCGTTGTCTCTCTGGATGTGGAATGTTCCGCCCAGGGGGAGCTTTACTCCATAGGCTTTTATGGCCATGACGAAAAAGGTGTGATTGCTGAGCGGGTGATAATGGTTGGCGCGGCAGAGCCTGTACCTGAGTCGTATGATAAGGCATTGATCGACTGGGTACCTGACGAGGCGGCGCTGCTGACTCAGTTGCTGGTACTGATACAGCTGTGGGACCCGGATATTCTGATGGGCTGGAATGTTATTAATTTTGATTGCCGGCTGCTGGTAAAACGTGCGTCACTGCACGGTATCTCTCTGGATCTTGGGCGCGGTCATGGGCGAGGGAAGAAGGCGTTCTGGCGGGACAGACTTGGTGAAAATGACCAGGGGTTTATTACGATCCCCGGTCGTATGGTGATAGATGGCATCGACAGTCTGAAGTCCGCCACCTGGCAGTTTGAAAGCTTCAGCCTGGAGTTTGTGGCGCAGGCCTTGCTGGGAAAGGGCAAGGCGACGGAGGATGTCGATAACCGCATGACCGCCATCACTCATGACTTCCACTATAACAAACAGAAGCTGGCCCACTATAACCTTGAAGACTGTCGTCTGGTGTGGGAGATATTCGAACAGACTCGTCTGCTGGATTACCTGCGCCTGCGCAGCCAGCTGACCGGGCTTGAGCTGGACCGACAGGGTGGTTCTGTTCAGGCCTTTACCAACCTGTATCTGCCCCGTTTGCACCGAGCCGGATATATTGCGCCCAACCTGCCTGCCGACGGAGGGTTGGCCAGCCCGGGCGGCTATGTGATGGACTCCATTCCCGGCCTGTATCGCAATGTGCTTGTGCTGGACTTTAAGAGTTTGTATCCGTCGATCATTCGTACTTTTTGTATTGATCCTCTGGGGCTTGTGGAAGGTTTAAAGGCCCGGCAGAGTGAAAACCCTGATGAACCCTCACAGACAATCCCCGGTTTTCGCGGTGGACACTTCTCCCGGGATAAACACTTCCTGCCGGGGATTATTACTTCTCTCTGGCAGCAGCGGGATGAAGCCAAGCGAGAGAAGGATGCTGCCCGCTCCCAGGCCCTGAAAATTATTATGAACTCCTTCTATGGTGTGCTGGGCTCGGGTGGCTGTCGGTTCTACGACACCCGGCTGGCAAGTTCGATCACCATGCGTGGTCATGAAATCATGCAGCAGACGGCCCGCTGGATAGAAGACCAGGGCTATAAGGTCATTTACGGGGATACTGACTCCACCTTTGTTCTGCTGGGCGACAGTGTTAGCAACGAACAGGCCATGGAAGTAGGACAACAGCTGGAAGCTCTTATAAACCAGCGCTGGCAGGACACCCTGCGCAAAGACTTTGACCTGGATTGCTATTTGGAACTGGAGTTTGAAACCCTTTACAGCCGTTTTCTTATGCCTACTATTCGTGGCTCTGAGACCGGCAGCAAGAAACGTTATGCGGGTTTGAAAAAGACGGACAGTGGTGAAGAGTTGATCTTTAAAGGGTTGGAAACCGTACGTTCCGACTGGACAGAACTGGCAAAAATCTTCCAGACCCGGCTGTTTGAAAAGGTGTTTGCGGGTGAGTCACCCCAGGAACTGGTTAAGACGACAGTCTCTGAAACCCTGGCGGGGCATTACGATAACCAGCTGGTGTACCGCAAGCGTTTACGGCGCAAACTCTCGGAATATGTGAAGAATATTCCGCCCCAGGTGCGGGCCGCCCGCATGGCCGATGAAAAGAACCGGCAGGAAGGCAAACCCCTCAAGTACCAGCACAAGGGCTGGATCAATTATGTGATCACCACGGCAGGGCCTGAAGCCGTAGAAGCTCACACAAGTCCGCTGGATTACCAGCACTATATTGAACGTCAGCTGCAACCTGTTGCTGATGGTGTGTTGCCTTTTATCGGGTTGGATTTTGAGCAGATTATCGATGACCAGCAGACGCTGTTTTAACCACTTGTTATGAATGTGGTGTCGAAGTCGGGTGGTTCAAGTTATTGAGAGAAGGAGTTTTTTGTATCGATTATGATGGGGGGGCGCTGTATCGTGTCAGTGCTGTCCGTACAAGCAACGGGTAATAAAATCACCAACCTGCCTTCCCAGAACGCACCGATAAGCAGGCCTGGTGCAGAAGCGCTGACAGTGATAGCCCTGAAAGAGATTTGAGAGGGAGCATACATCGCTCCGAGTGCTGTACCGCCTAACATGCAGCCAATGGTGATGTAACCTTTTGTCTGGACAGTGGATGTCACGTAATAGCCCAGATATTGACCGCCAATAGTATCTATAGCGATACCTCCAAAGAGTGCGGTTTTCCTCAAAGGAGTAGCGTCTCTCGCGGCGACATACCCGGCTCTATCGGCAGGGTGCCTGTACAATACTGTCCGAGCATTAAGAAACGCCTGGACGAGAAGACCACCATAATACGGTATCCTTGAAGCCATAATTCCCCCGCTATTGCTGTAAATACATGGATGTAGATACAGGCTTAGACAGGAAGCCTGCAAGAAGTTCCGCTTTGTTTTTATGAGGTCTATGAGGTGTTATCAAAAGTAACACGGATGCCAACAACCCTTCGCCATTGTGCGTCTGGGGTATTCGGGCAGGCGCTGTTTGAACCACAGAGAACAGATATGTAAAAAAGCAAAAACTCTTAACTAAAAAGCTTTTGCTTTTCCTCTGTGGGCTCTGTGCCCTCTGTGGTAAAGGCTTTTATGTCGAGATGCTTTCTAACCGTGGCTGGAGAGCTTTGTGATAGCCGCAGCAAAAATAACCAGGGTGAGAACCAGACCATAAGTGTTAAGACGCTGCTTTTTCTGGAGGCGGGTTGACATAAGATACTCTCAATACTTCGTGGGCTACCAGTCTTGAAAAATATGATCAGGGTTCTCGGTGAACCCTGGAGGCATTTTTATTATTAATCGTTTCTTATTATTAATGGTCTTATTGTTAACCGTTTGAACTCTATTGTTGAGCCTTGCCGGTTCTTATGATTTGGTTCGCAGTATACGGCGCAGGATGGCTGATTGCTACGGGTTAATACGTAAAGATTGTGATTAATTCTCCAGTGTGCGGGTTTTCATTTCGGGAGCTTTTTGTGAGCTGCCCGGGGTGTCAGCAGTCTGTTTCTATACGGCCAGCATCATTACATCGCAAGTACAGGAGATACCCTATATAAGGCATCTGTCTTGTGATGTATGATGCTCTCCGTCAACGCAGTGTCTCATGTGGGGTGAGACGGCCAAGACTATCCTCTGAAGTGAAACGCAGCACAGCGGACGTGCTCTTTCAGCTGGCCTTTGTTTGCCTGCCTTGCGACTTTTCTTCCTGTTTCCTCTCCTGATTTTCTGAGACTGAGCCAAAGTACTCCAGTGGGAAGTCGTCGACATTCACCATGGTTAGCACATCCCGCTCAAACTCCGTCATAAACGCTGCTTCCTTTTCAGTCAGTACGCCCAGCGTCTGCCCCTGGGTAATACGTCCTTCAATTGTCAGCTCGGTTTCATCGTAACGACCTTCTTTTAAAGCTTGGCTGATTTTTTTATAAAGAGGTTCAGCCTGGGTGGCTCGCTCCAGAAGACCATCGTAAATAGCCAGTGGGTTGGGTACAGGTTTGCCGTCGGCTCCTGAGATTCCTTCGCCCCGGTAGATACCGGCTGTAAGACGTTCCCGGGTGTCTGTGTTGGCCGTGACCAGATCCACCACCTTGTGCACCAGATCATCATTTGGTTTGTGAGCCCTGCGACCAAGGGGCAGGGTCAGCAGACGTACTGTCCAGGCCAGAGAGCGGGCCGGAAGGTTATTCAGCAGCTCATGCAGTGCTTCTTCAAACTCGCTGAACAGGGTCTGGCAGGCATAGTCGAGCACGGGTTGATCCTGGTGGTGAGCTCCCTGATCCTGCCAGTGTTTCAGGGTGCAGGACGCCAGATAGAGTTTCGAAAGCATATCAGCCAGCCGTGCCGAGATGAGTTCCCGAAACTTCAGTTCTCCACCAAGGGAGAGCATGCAGGCATCGACGGTAAGAGCAAAGGCTGCTGCATAGCGATTAATTGACTGATAGTGGCAACGTGCAGAGCTGTTGTCGGAGGCTGCACTAAAACGCCCACTGGTCAGACCCATGGCCAGGGACTTCACACCGTTTGATGTAATAAAGCCAAGGTGACCGAAAAAAGCCTGATCAAAGGCCTGCAAATCATCCTGCTGAGCGGCATTCATTTCAGGCAGCACATAAGGGTGACAGCGAATGGCGCCCTGTCCAAAGGTGATCATTGAGCGGGTAAGGATATTCGCCCCTTCCACGGTAATAGCAACAGGTATGGAGGCATAACCAGAGGCGAGATAGTTATTCGGGCCGGTGATAATGCCTTTGCCGCCGTGGATATCCATGCTGTCATTGGCGACCTGACGGGCTATCTCGGTGATGTTGTATTTCAGGATGGCCGAGGGCACAGAGGGTTTTTCACCCTGGTCGGTCGCAATGGCAGTGACCCGTGCACCGGCATTGGCGATATAAGAGCGTCCGGCGATACGTGCCAGTGCTTCCTGTACTCCTTCCAGTTTGGCGATGGGAACATTGAACTGTCGACGAATACGGGCATAACCACTGGCGGCAGCCAGGGCATATTTACTGCCCCCCGCACCGGATGAGGGCAGGGTGATGCAGCGGCCCACTGACAGACACTCGACCAGCATCTTCCAGCCATGGCCGCGCTGTTCAACACCGCCAATAATAAAGTCCAGTGGGATAAACACATCTTGCCCCTGAATCGGCCCATTCATAAAGGGTGAGCCCAGCGGCTTGTGACGTCGGCCTATGGTCATACCTTCCAGTGGTTGACCATCCACGTGACGGGGCAGCAGCGCGACGGTGATGCCGAGATCACTGTCATCTCCGAGCAGGTATTCCGGGTCAAACATACGGAAAGCGAGGCCAATCACAGTGGCCACCGGCGCGAGGGTGATATAACGCTTGGAGAAGTTCAGGCGCAGACCCAGAACTTCTTTTCCCTGAAAGGTCCCGTGACAGACAACACCGGTATCCGGCAGGGATGTCGCATCGGAACCTGCACGGGGAGCAGTCAGGGCGAAGCAGGGGATGTCCCGACCGTCAGCCAGGCGGGGCAGGTAGTGATTCTTCTGCTCGTCGGTACCGTATTTTAATAACAGCTCAGCAGGGCCTAATGAGTTGGGCACAGCGACTGTTGAAAAGGCGGCAGCTGACAAACCAGAAAGTTTTTGCAGAATCGCAGACTGTGCCAGGTTGGAGAAACCTTTGCCGCCATATTCCTTCGGAATAATCATGGCGAAGAAACCGTCGCGTTTCATTATCTCCCAGGCGGCGGGAGAGAGGTCACCGTCGTGGTTGATCTGCCATTCATCGAGTAGCGCGGCCAGAGCTTCGGTTTCGTTATCGAGAAAGTGCTGTTCTTCAGCAGAGAGTGTGGGGTTAGGATGTTGCGCCAGTGCCTGCCAGTCAGGCTGGCCGGCAAACAGGCTGCCTTCCCACCAGACGGTGCCTGCTTTCAAGGCTGTTTTCTCGGTGTCGGACATATCCGGCAACAGCTGTTTATAGAGAGTAAAAACAGGCCGGGTGAGAGTGCGGGCGCGCCAGCCTCTCTGGCTGAGAAGTGCCAGGGCAGCGGTGGCGATTAGCGCAAACAATGTTGCCAGACCACTGTCGGTAAACAGCCAGTTGAACAGGGTAAACCCTGCCATGACCAGGGCGCCCAGAGTCAGTGATGCCCGGTAACCGGCCAGAGCCATTAATATAAGAACAAATAGTAATAACATCATATTTTTTATCTCCCCTGCATGGCCATGCTTTCTATATGCCTCTGCATAGGAAAGCATACTTTATACGGTTTGTTATTGGCTCTGGTTCACTTCCGTGGTGTACCCGTTAAACATACGGGTGATATCCCTCTGTGACTCTCTATCGTGACTCTCTATCGTGACTCCCTTCTATGACTTAAGGGAAAGCTGGTACTATGCGTTCCATTCGACGCACTCCGGACTTTTGTTATGTCTGCCACTGTTACGCCTGACACCCGAAGGTTTTCTCCTGCCCCTGTTGACCAGGCACTGGCCCCGGCTATCCAGAAGAAAATAGATGGCAAACTGAAACCGCCTGGTTCTCTCGGGCGTCTGGAGGAGCTTGCTCTTCAGCTGGCCCTGATACAGTCGTCCGACAGACTCACCATTAACCAGCCCACACTGTTGCTGTTCGCCGGTGACCATGGCATTGCCAGTCAGGGTGTCAGCATAGCTCCTAGTGATGTAACCACCTTAATGGTTTCCAGTTTTCTTAGTGGCGGTGCCGGTATTAACAGTCTGTGCCGCACCAATGGTATGGGTTTACGACTGGTGGATGCGGGTATACAGATCGAGCTTCCTGATCATCCTCATCTGATTAAGCAGCGACTTGGCGCGGGCACAGGGGATTTCAGTCAGGTTGCGGCTATGTCTATCGAAGCTGTGCAGGATGGTTTACAGCTCGGTGCTGCACAGGTTGATGCTCTTTACGCAGAAGGCTGCAACACCGTAGCCTTTGGTGAGATGGGTATTGGCAATACTTCATCGGCGGCGGCCATTCTTGCCGCTGTTACCGGGTGCTCCGTGGCAGAGGCAGTTGGCCGTGGTACTGGCATCAATGATGAACAGCTTGCCCGCAAGCAGGCATTAATTGAACAGGCGCTGGAGCTGCATAAAGATTCCCTGAACACACCGGAAGAGATTCTTGCAGCAGTGGGTGGGTTTGAGGTTGTGCAGGTGGTGGGTGCCATGCTGAAAGCGGCTGAGCAAGGGATGATGATTCTTGTGGATGGCTTTATTATCTCCGCCGCTGCGATGCTGGCTCAGGCCATGTTCCCGGCAACCCGTGACTATATGATTTTCTGCCATCAATCGAATGAGCAGGGTCATCAAAAAATGCTGGATGCGCTTCAGGCTAAACCCTTGTTAAATTTGGGTATGCGACTGGGCGAAGGTTCCGGTACGGCTGTGGCGCTGTCGATTGTGCGCTCGGCCTGTGACTTTTATAACGATATGGCCAGTTTTGAGGATATGGGCATCAGCCTGTAAGCCGGTAATTAATAATAATGATTGAACTGATTCTTGGGGGCGCACGCTCCGGCAAAAGCCGTTTGGCAGAACAGGCGGCTATCGACTCTGGCCTGAAGGTGTTTTATATAGCCACGGCCACAGTGGGCGATGGTGAAATGGCCGGGCGGGTTGAACATCATCGCAGGCAGCGCCCTGATGACTGGCCTGTGGTGGAAGAGCCGGTGGCATTGGCCAGTGCTTTGGAACAATATGCCTGTGAAGATACTGTGTTGTTGGTGGACTGCCTGACCCTGTGGTTGACGAATCTGCTCTGCAACGAAGATAAAACCCTGTTTGCTAATGAACGAAAGGCACTACTGGCGTGTCTGCCAAAGCTTCCCGGGCGTGTATTGATGGTCTCCAATGAGGTCGGTATGGGTGTGGTGCCTATGGGGGAACTGACACGACAGTTCTGTGATGAATCTGGTCGGTTACATCAGGATATTGCAGCGATGGCGGATAAGGTCACCCTGACTGTTGCTGGCCTGCCCCATGTGCTGAAGGGGTAGTTGCGGTTTTGTTGGCTCAGGAATCTGTTGTCACACTGATTGCCTCTCCTGCTGTACAACTGATTCTGGCGTTATTGCTGGACCGGTGGTTGGGAGAGGTCAACCGCTGGCACCCGCTGGTGGGTTTTGGTCGTATTGTTCAATGGCTGGAGCAGACGTTCTATCCTCAATCGGACACCAGCGCCTCTCAAACATTGTTGAGAGGCACAGTGGCTGTGATATTGGCTGTGCTGCCTGTTACGGCGGCTGTGATGCTTATTGTTCAGCTGCCAGTTATGGGCTGGTGGCTGGAAGTGTTGCTGCTCTATCTGGTGATAGGTCAGCGAAGCCTGACTGAGCATGCAGGTTATGTTGCAACAGCCCTGAAAAACAACGACCTGGATGAAGCGCGTACCAAGGTGGGATGGCTGGTCAGCCGTCAGACCGACAGCCTCCAGCCACCATCCATTATTCGCGCCACCATAGAGTCGGTACTGGAGAACGGTAACGATGCTGTGTTTGGTGCCATCTTCTGGTTTCTTGTTGCGGGTGTTCCGGGTGCAGTGATATATCGCCTGTTTAATACCCTCGATGCCATGTGGGGTTATAAAAACGAGAAATATATTTTGTTTGGCCGCTGCGCAGCCCGTTGTGATGATCTGGTGAACCTTCTCCCGGCACAATGCTGCGCGCTGACTTATGCACTGTTAGGCAATACTCGAAGAGCGCTGAAGTGCTGGTTCACTCAGGGGCACCACTACAAAAGCTTCAATGGCGGAGCCGTTATGGCCAGCGGTGCAGGCAGCCTGAATATTGTTCTGGGTGGTGCTGCGGTTTACCACGGGCAGGCATCAACCGGCATCTCGCTGGGAGAAGGACACCCACCAACCGCTACCGATATCGACAGAGCTACAACACTGGTTAACCGTGGTGTATGGCTCTGGGCTGTTCTTTCATTAGTTGCCTCATTAGCAGTCTCCCTTGCACTCCAATGATGAAAAACAAAGATAAATTGCCCTCTGATAACGGCCAGCTTCAGCATGGCGGAAAGTTGCGGCAGGCCGTACGTGACTACGGACACCCCTACGAAGACTGGCTGGATCTCTCAACCGGCATAAACCCCCGCTGTTACCCCTTCCAGCCTGTGCCCATCAGTGCGTGGAACCGTTTGCCTGAAGAAAATGATGGCCTGGTCGAAGCTGCCAAAGACTATTACGGCACCACAAGTTTGCTGCCAGTCGCAGGCACTCAGGCCGCGATACAAACCTTGCCACAGCTGCTTCTCAATCAAGGACACCCATTGATTGAGACCTCCAAAATAGCTCCACAATCAATGGGTGTCCCCAAAATCGTGGCGATCCCCGAACAGGGGTACAAGGAGCATGCCCGCGCCTGGAGGCAGGCTGGTTGTGAGCTGGTGATTTATCGGGATGAGCCATCAGATGATCTACTGGCGAGTGTGAATATTCTCGTGGTGATTAATCCGAACAATCCCACCGGTTACCGCGTTGCGGAAGTGAAGCTGAAGAGGTGGTATCAGTTCTTACGCGCCCATCAGGGTACCCTGATTGTGGATGAGGCTTTTATGGATGCTGATGATCAGCAGAGCATCAGTCACTGGCCGCCGACTGCTGGGGTGATTGTGTTACGTTCTGTGGGTAAGTTTTTTGGGTTGGCGGGTATTCGGGCTGGTTTTGTGCTGGCTGAAGAGGAGCTTCTTCAACGGTTACAGATTGTGATTGGCCCCTGGTCTTTGTCTGGGCCTGCCCGGGATGTTTGCAGGCAGGCGTTGTTGGATAAGGCATGGCAGGAGGGTAATCGGGAATTTTTGAAAGCCGCCAGCGAGCGGTTGGTGGCTCTGTTGGGAAATTATTTTGAGCAGATGTCGGCTACCCATCTGTTTGTGACTGTCTGGACAGATCATGCAGACACCCTTCATAAGGGATTATGCCGGCAGGCAGTTTTTACTCGTCTGCTGGATGAGCGTAATGGTATCAGGTTTGGTCTTCCTGATACCGAAGCGGACTGGCAAAAGATGACCAGTGCTCTGCAGTGTCTATAGCCATGCGCTGTTGAATTGTGCGCTTTTCAAATACAGCTTTAATAACTGCTTCTAATGACAGTGGGACCAGAGTGTAATAACGCAGCGATTTGACTCTGTCCTGGCGTTGTAGAGTTCAAGGGCACGTGTCTGAAATGCACCGCCTCCAACCAGTATCAGGCACTCACCCTGGGTGGCTATATCTTTTTGCATCATGGCAGTGAGAGCAGGAGGGGCGGAATTGGTGATTTTATCAAAACTTTCTTCCCATTCTTGAAATGACATTTTGTCATCATAAACAGTGGGGATCAGGTTTTTTATCTGCTGCTTGATTCTGTTTGCGCTGTCGCTTTTAGAAAGATTCGAGCTATCAAGTGATCCGTGCTGGCCTGTATCCATTGCGACAAAAACAGAATGAATATTATGTTCGGTCTTTAACGCGTTCAGTTTGTTGATAGTGGTTTCTATACACTGTTCGATTTTGTCCGCCTTTTGTTTCTCCCCGTGTACACTATTCAGTATATGTTGTGTGCGAAACATGATGGAGATGTACCGCCTCTCAAGATGTTTTTCAGTATATTGCTGGGTGTATTTCGATATTAGTAGTGAAGGTTTTAGGTATTCAGGGTCGGAAAAGAACAGGGCGTTTGCACAGGCCGGGTCATTGGCGTCATATCCTTCGAGGCGACCAAGTTCATCAAACATAACAGTGACATCTTCAGGCCGATCACTTTCGTATATTCTGTTTTTGAATTCTTCCAGGCTAAGAGAATTCATAAGTGCGTGATCAAATCTGGCAATTCTTTTTACATCAAATCCGTGAGGAGAGAATGTTTTGTTGATGAGTTTCTGTAGATGGATTTCTGAACCAAAATTGTAATGTTTTGTAATGGCTAGAATAATCTCCCTTGGAGCCTCCTCCAGAAATGTCTCGAAACTTTCAATGGGTGTCAGGCCGCCTTTTCTAACAAACTTGTCCAGAGCGTCCCGGTCGTAAATGTCAAAAAATGATGGTTTCTTTGTTCTTATCTTGAACCCTATACTTCTGTGCAGTAACTGCGTGAATCAAAATAATTGCCCATCTATTAAGGGTTCAACAATCTTTATGTTCCTGCTTATGTTCCTGCTTATGTTCTTGAATGTACAGCTTTGAGTGATCAGGTGCCGTGTACTTGATGTCATTTGTTCAATGCTTTTTAAATTAAGTATGTACCCTGTTTTGTTGGCTGGTTTGACCTCGTCGTCAGCATTTATCGGTACTTTAACTTTGGTGTTGGCTATTGGTTGAGACGATAGAGGGTGAGTAGTGCTTGCTTCTTTTGTTAGAGAGGAGGGTGCCAGAGTGCATGGTTATCCGAATCTATATTGGAATAGAGAATAAACAGTGTTGTCACGTAAATTGACGGGATGAGTAGGAATTTTGCTGCCTGTGTGAATCGCATTGTGCGCGCCCCTGATCCGGATATTATTTTTGAGGGCACTCACAGATAAAAGTTCATTCAAACATAGGGGTATAAATGGACTGTTAGCCTCTTTGAAACGGTTGTTCTCTTCTGTCGGAGATACCAGGCAAACAGCGCTGTCAGTATAAGCAGGCTGGCTTCAGTCAGTTCAATCACTGCTCCAGCAATATCATCAGTAAAGCCACCCGGTCGTGCAATGCTCTGTTTTCGCAGCCAAACCCATAGCACGAACGTGAGTGCCAGCAGCCAGAGAGTGCTCCCTGTCAGCAGCAGAGGTAAAGCAATGACTGCAGCAAGAACGGCTGTGCAGGCTTGGCGTTTAAACCTATCCGTAAAATCTTTTCCCATACCGTTTGGCCGTGTGTACTCGGAGAACCTATAGAGCGCCACACCTGTGGTGCGGCTTGGCATGGGAATCAGTGCAATTAAGATAAAGGGTGCGGAGTCATTTAATCTCTTGTCTGCTGGATGAGCGTAATGGTATCAGGTTTGATGTTCCTGATACCGCAACAACCTTGCAAAAGCTGATCGATGCTCTGCAGTATCTATAGCCATGCGCTGTTGAATTGTTGCGTATTTTAATGACAGCGCTTCTCAAAGACAGCTCTTAATAACTGCTTCAAAGGACAGTAGGATCCGATCCGAGTCTAATAACGCAGCGATCTGATTCCGTCCTGGCGTGGTAGAGTTCAAGAGCATGTGTCTGAAATGCACCGCCTCCCACCAGTATCAGGCACTCACCTTTGCTGGCGATATCTTTTTGCATCATGGCAGTCAGGTTGGGAGAGGCAGAACTGGTGATGTCATTAAAGCCTTGTTCCCACTCGTGAAATGTAATCTTGTCATCATAAACGGTGGGGATCAGGTTTTTTATATGCTGCTTGATTCTGTTTGCGCTGTCGCTTTTAGAAAGGTTGGATTTGTCAGTGGATCCGTGCTGTCCTATATCCATGGCGACAAAAACAGATTGAATATTATATTCGGCCTTTAATTGGTTCAGTTTTTTGATGGTGGTATCTATATACTCTTTGATTCTATCTTCCTTTTGTTTTTCGCCGTTAACACTATCCAGTATGTGCTGTGTGCGAAACATGATGGAGATGTACCGTTTCTCAAGATTCATCTCGGTATATTGCTGAGTGTATTGTGATATCAGTGGTGAAGGCTTAAGGTATTCAGGGTCGGAAATAAATTGGTATTTTGCACAGGTCGGATCGATGGTGTCATATCCTTTCATACTACCAAGTTCGTCAAACATTACAGTGACATCTTCAGGCTGATCACTTTCGTATATTCTGTTTTTGAATTCTTCCATGCTAATAGCCCCCATGACTGAGGGAATAAATCTGGCAACTCTTTTTATATAGAATCCATGAGGGGAGAATGTTTTGTCGATGAGGTCCTGTAAATAGATTTCTGAGGATAACCTTTGCAGGTTGTTAATGACTAGAATAATCTCCCGTGGAGCCTCTTCCAGAAACGTCTCGAAACTTTTAATGGGTGTCAGGTCGTCTTTTCTTGCAAGTTTATCCAGGGCGTCCTGGTCGTAAATATCAAAAAGAGATGGTGTCTTTTTTCTTATCTTGAACCCTTTACTTTTGTTAAGTAGCTTCATGAATCCAAATGAATTTCCATCAATTAAAGGTTCAGCAATATTTATATTTCTGCTCATGTGTTTGAATGAGCAACTTTTAGTAAGCAGGTCTTGCATACTTGATATCATGTGATTAGTGCTTTTTAAATTGAGTAAATATCCTTTTCTGTTGGCTGGCTTTACCTTGTTGTTATAGTTTGACTGTTGTTCGATTTTTATATCGGCTATTGGTTGAGGCGGTAGAGAGTGAGTAGTGCTTGCTTCGGTTATTGTTGATGATGGGGTTGGTGTGGTGTTGTTGACCGAGTGTTTAATGGAATAGATAATTAACAGAGTTGTTACGAACATTGATGAGGTGAGTATGAGTTTTGCTGCTAGTGAAAATCGCATTGTGTGCACCTTTGGTTTTGGTTTTGGTTTTGGTTTTGTTTTTAATTAAGATTGTGTTTTAGATGGTGTTTACAGAGGAAAGTTCCATTGAAATATTTGGGTTTCAATGGTCTGTCAGTCAATTCGGAATTTAAGGTACAGGCGATAAGATTCTGGTTCTTACATCAGGCCTGCGCATCAGGCCAGAAGAAGTGCTGTCAGTATAAACAGGCTCACTTCGGTCAACTCAATCACTGCTCCAGCAATATCACCGGTAAAGCCACCCAGTCGTGCAATGCTCTGTTTTCGCAGCCAAATCCATAGCACGAACGTGAGTGCCAGCGGCAGCCAGAGAATGCTCTCTGTTAGCAGCAGAGGAAAAGCAATGGCTGTAGCAAGAACAGCTGTGCAGGCTGGGCGTTTAGCCACATCCGCAAACTCCTTTCCCATACCATTAGGGCGTGTGTACTCGGTGAACCGATAGAGCGCAACACCTGCGGTGCGGCTTAGCATGGGAATCAGCGCAACCAGTAGCCACTGCTTTTGCAGCACAAGAATGGTAACGGCAGCCGCTTTGATTATCAGCAGCAATATCAATACAGCAACGGCGATGGGCCCCGATGTTGGATCCTTCATAATATCGAGCGTGCGCTGTTTATCTCCCAGACCGCCGACCCAGGCATCGGCACTGTCGGCCAGACCATCCAGATGCAGGCCGCCGGTGAGCACAACCAGCAGGGTGAAGGTGATGATCCCGACAAGCACTTCCCGGTAAAGGGATGTGTATCCCGCCCATGCGTCCAATCCAGTTAATAGCAGAAAGCCAGCACCGGCAGAGACAAGTCCAATCAGCAGTCCTGCAAGTGGCAGGTAATAGAGAACCCGCCCCATGTCGCCTTCCTGAATATTGCTGAGGAAGGGTGTAGGCAGGCGGGTAAAGAAACCTATCGCCAAAGCAATGGAACGACCATGAGCATTGAGTATTTCGTTGTTATTATTCGACAAGAGGTGGCGTCCTTAAATTTTGAAACATCAATCGCGGCCAGAGCTGGCTGTTTTCATCCTGGTAAACCTGAATACGGGTCAGGCTGCCATGATTAATCTCTATATGGCTCATCACCAGGCTCTTGCGGGCATCCATCTCCAGAATATGACCAATCAACTGGCGGATAATGCCAGAGTGAGTCACGAGCAGTAGATGCTGCCCGGAATAGCTGTGCAGAAGCTCTGACCATGCCTGCAGAATCCGGGCGATAAAGTCACCAATAGGCTCACCGTCCGGTGGGCTGAAAGTCCAGGGGTCAGACCAGAACTGCAACAGCTGCTCTGGAAAGCGTTCATGAAGTTCCTGATAACTCAGCCCGCACCACTGACCAAAGCCCATCTCCTGCCAGGGCTTGAGGGTTTGAAAGGGCAGCTTCTGTTGTGTGGCATATTCTTCAGCAAAGTCAGCACAGCGTACCAGTGGCGAGCTGATCACCCGGTCGTAGCCGTTTACGCCTGATAGCGTACGGCGCATCTGGTGCCAGCCTTTCTCCGTGAGAGGAGCATCGGTATGGCCCGATAGACATTGGTCGTTCACGGGTTGACCATGACGCAGCAGGTCGATGGTGGTGGTTATTCCAGTACTCACGGTCGGGTTATTGTTCCTGTTTGTTTCTTCTTTGCCGAACACCATCAAGTATTTCACACATTTGCCCGGTTGCGATCAACAAACGCGGTGTCGGCCTGGATATTTCATCCCGTGGCAGGGTAAACATCTGTTGTTTTTGCACGGCAGTCAGAGTGTTCCAGGGTTTCCAGTAATCCTTCATGGCTTCCAGGGCTGTCTGTTGTGGGTCAGGCCGGTAATCGGAACCCAGAATGACTTCCGGGTTTCGGGCAACCAATACTTCTTTACTGATCCTGGGAATAAGAGGTGCGGCGTCAGCAAATATATTTTCGCCACCGCAGAGGGTGATGGCTTTACTGATAATCTGATGGCGATTCATGGTCATCAGGGGCGTGCGCCAAATTTCATAGAACACCGATACAGGTGCTCGGTTCTCATACCGGGTTTTGAGTCTGGCGAGTTGTTGGTCGAACTGGTCTGCTGACGTGTTCGCTTGTGGTACAGAGCCTGCCATGACGCCCAGGCGTCGAATCGCGGAGCTGATATCCGGGAAATCCTTTGGATCCAGATGCAGAGTGGTTAAGCCCAAAGACTCCAGTTTGTGGATATTGCGGGAGTTATTGCCACTGCTCCAGACAACGACAAGGTCCGGTTTCATTGAGAGGATCACTTCCACACTCAGGTTCTTGTGACCACCCACCCTGGGTAATGACTTCACTTCTGGTGGATAGTCGCTGTTGGTTTCAACGGCGATCACTCGTGGCCCGGCGCCAGCCGCAAAGAGCAGCTCCGTTGAGCCGGGGGAGAGGCTGATAATACGTCTGGCAGGATGCTCAAGGCAGACCTTACGATCACTGTCATCCCGTACGCATAGGCTGGCCGGTTGGGCACTGGCGGTGCCGGTTATAAACAGAAACAGCAGGGCGAGGCTGTTGATAGTGGTGCGCAATACAGCGGTTCGCAGGAAAAAAGAGGGCAACAGGGCAGTCTCAAGCGATAGGATGAAAGAGTGACGGCCGCATCATAAACGAGGTTGGCGTTGAAATCACGATGGAGCCTGTGCCGCAGGGCCGTCGGCTTATACTGTGATTATTAGCCAAAGGGATACAGGCGCATGAAGATATTAGTCATAGGTGGTGCAGGTGGCATTGGCCGGGCGTTAGTTGATGTGTTTCTCGATCACTATAAAGACGCAGATATTCTGGCAACTTTCCACAGTGGTCGAGCCAGTTTTGAGCACCCAAGGCTAACCTGGCACAGGGTTGATATCACTCAGGAAGATGAGATAAAGGCGTTAGCCCAGGACAGCGGAAGCCTTAATATTCTGGTCAATGCCGTCGGGTTTCTGCACGGGCAGGATCAACAGCAACCACAGAATCCTGAAAAGTCCATACAGCACTTCACACCCGAGCTACTCCAGAAAAACCTGTTACTGAATACCCAGCCCAGCCTTCTGTTGGCTAAACATTTTATGAGCAACCTGCGAGCATCGAAGGACAGCTACTTTGTGTCTTTGTCTGCCAGGGTTGGCAGCTTGAGTGATAACCGTGTAGGTGGCTGGATCAGTTACAGAGCGTCGAAAGCGGCACTCAATATGGCGGTGAAAACTATCGCACTGGAGTGGAAAACCAAACTGCCACACTGTTGTGTATTACTGTTTCACCCGGGCACGACAGATACGCCACTCTCCCAACCCTTCCAGAAAAACCTGCCGGAAGGGCAGGTGCATTCACCGGATTATACGGCCAAAGCCTTGTTAGCGCTGTTGGAGACGTTGACCCCGAATGATTCTGGCCGGTTCTGCAGTTATGACGGCAGTGACATTCCCTGGTAGCCGGGCCTGCTGTCTACAACCTTTCCTGGACGACTGTTTCTTCCTTCTTACGTCTGCTTTCAGCACACGCTTTGGGTGTTTCAGTACTCTTTTTGTGTAATTCAACCCCGTCGACGGAGTTGTTTCCGCTGTTAATCAGAGTTTCCCTGATCTCGCGAATGTCCTGTTCCAGGCGCTGAATGGCCAGCAGTTCCTCGCTGGGAATCCCGGCCTGCTCCTTGCGGGTTTCTTCTTCCAGTACATTCACAACAATACCTATCACCATATTCAGGAAGGCAAAAGCAGTAAAGAAGATAAAACTCAGGTAATAGGCCCAGCTGAGGGGGTAGACAGCCATGGTTTCGTACATGACATCGGTCCAGTCCTCAAAGGTCATCACCCGGAACAGGGTGAGCAGAGAAATGGCGATATCACCCCAGAGTTCAGGGTTGATTTTGGCAAAGAAGGTGCTGCCAATAGCGGCGTAGATATAAAAAATAATAAACATCAGCATGATCACATAACCCAGCTGGGGCAGGGCTTTGATCAGCGAGTTCAGGAGAATGCGCAGTTCGGGAATGATCGAAACCATCCGCAACACCCGGAAAATCCGGATAAGGCGACCGAGAATAGCGACTTCAGAGTTCTCAATGGGAACAAGACTGACCACGACTATAAAGGTGTCAAACAGGTTCCAGGGGTTGCGGAAGAAAGCACGTTTGTTGTCATCGCCCCAAAAGCGCAGGGATATCTCCACCATAAAGAATAAGGTGACGGCGAAGTCCAGTGCCTTCAGAGCCTGGATCCATACCGGGTTCAGGGAAAAGGTTCTCGCACCAATTAAAACTGCGGACAGAATAATGACGGAGACAACAAAGAATTCGAAGGTTCGGCTGTGCTTAAGGCGAGCCAGGGTAGATTGCAGAGACAAGGGAGCCCTCTTACTGAATACTGCTATTACAGGACGTTGTTTTTATGAGGGGGAATAATAGCGTTGCAAGAAGTAAAACTGTAGAGGCAGTTACATCTATTACGACGACTTTCATCGAATTTGTCCGTAACGAGGGAGATGTTGAGTGAAGGCGGTTGGGCGTTCGCGCCTATTAGCGACTGGCCAATACGACAGGGGCAGTGTTGGTGTGGGTAGCGTCAAGCTTTTCCTATCTGCAACCTATTGCGATTGAAGGAGCAGATACATGTTAGATGAGCGGCGCACTCTGAATATCCGATTGGCGCCGATGACAAAAACCAGGAGAGATTAAAGCTGGTATTTGGCTCGTTTTATCGCTGCGCTATAGATCATGCTTTGGTTTTTTGTGATAGTGGTTAACTGCTTGGCTCTTTCCATCATTACTGGATCTAGCATAGGATCACCATCACCCTCCAGCTGAGAGCCGAACTCTTTGTTGGCAAGGTCTCTCAAATGTTCAAAATTATCTCGAGTATCTTTCAGGCATGACTGGGTGAAAGCCAGTTCCTCTTCAGCCTCTTGCAGGTGTAGAGATACTTTGCTGAGTTCGGCCTTAAGAGAGCGAATGTCTTCAGATTTCTGTTCGATCACCTGACACTCACGACTAAATATACATTTGGGTAAAAAGGCACGAGCCAGATCAGACAGCATCTGACAGAGGCTGTTAAAAGCCTTACCTAACTTACGACCAAAGGCTGATTTGGAGGCTTCGGCAGGAGCTGCCGTGGCCTGCTTCTGCCGATCTGGTTGCAGATCTGGTTGCAGATCTGGTTGCAGATCTGGTTGCAGTTCGGGAGCTGGAGCATATAAATTTTTATAATCGAAAGCCATAATCTGTACCTGCATGTATGTGATGACTAGCAAGATACAGAAATGAGGCCGGTCAGAATATTGGACCTAGGTCGAAGGGCCTGAAAAGTTCCTTAGACCTAAGTCTAACTCCCAAACCACGGGCAGGGCTTGAGGGAGCGTTAAGCGGTTTCTTTTACGGTAAGAACGATTTTACCGATATGGGTCTTCTGCAGGAACATCTCCTGCGCCTGAACAATATCCTCAAGTTTGAAACTGTGGGCGCTCAGCGGATTAATATTGCCACTCCTGCACTGCCGCTGAACCTACAACACCTGACGCACCGGTGACGAGCACAGTCTCGCCTGATTTTATAGCCGATTTTGTCAGCATGTTTTCTGCTGTTGAATAGGAACAGGGGAAGGAGGCAAGTTCAACGCTCGACAGTGTGCTGCTAATAGAGTGGGCATGTTTTGCAGAGACAGCAGTAAATTCAGCAAAGCCCCCATCGCACTGGGAAGCGAAGTACCAGGGGTGGGTCAGGGCTGGCCATTTACATCCTGAATGCGTGGCTCGACCAAAACTCTTTCCCCTATCCGCTCAGGGCTGACACTCGCACCAACAGCAACAATCTCTCCACAAACGTCTGCACCCTGGATGCATGGAAAGCTTAAGGCGTTACCACTACAGCTTGCGTCTTCAGCTTGCGTCTTCATCACTGGAGGATTCAGACTTTGAGTACCAGGCTGTGCGGGTATTTATGTCTGTGTTATTCACTCCGGCGGCATGCACGCGAATGATGACTTCATGAGCACCGGGGGAAGGCACCGGCAAATCGTTATGGTATTGGAGTTTGTCGTACCCTCTATGGCCAGTGAGGGCGATACATTTCATGGTGTCTGGTAACTGATTCATAGTGGTGCTGCTCAAATACATAGTGCTACTACTCAAGCGCTCAAAAACATGTCAAAGCCGGAGGGTGATAGTCAGGGAAGTTAATATAAAGCAGTGAGTTTTAACACAAGTGAATCAACTGCGGATGACTCCAGCGAATAGTGATAGGTAGGGATGGTCGATTAATCTGTAAAAAATCGGTGCCTTGTGAGTAGCCAGGCAAGGCACAACCCGAGACCGAGTGACATAACACAGAACCAGGGAATAAAAAGTAAGAAAAAAGCTGAGGGTGCAGATGCATGCACATCATCGTATACCGGTAGCAAGGCAATAACATGCATTGGAATCATGCAGGCCCATATGGAAATAATGCCTGTGACAGCGAAACAGTGGAGTTTTATGGGGTTGACAACTTTTCCATATGCGTAACAAAACAGGCTGTGGATTAAAAATGGAATTAAGCTGTACAGGGATAATAGAAATATGTTGTCACCCTCATGATATTGCCCGCTAAGTATCAGGCAGGCGATATCAATAATAGAGATGTCACTTTTGGTAAGCTCAGTCAGCAGCAAGATGGTGGGCGTAGATAGGAACCCAATAAATAAAACTGCTAAAACCCATCTGTTGTGCAGTGAAATCATTTTCTAACCTCTATAGGGTAAACAGACTCTTGAAGATATAGTTCATTCCCTGTACTGCCTGCTTTAATAGTTTTTTATAGATTGTTATAAAAGTGAATTAGAATAAATGCCTTATCGATAGTTTAATGGTGAACTTAATGACTTCTTATAAAGAAAGGTATAACAGTATTGTTATGTCTTTTATCAGTTTTTTTAATAAAGTGAGTGCTGGGGCAAAGATCTACTTAAATGTACTGAAGGAGTAACAATGATGCAGGCAGGTAGCCAAAATATAAGAACCTCAAGTGCACAAATGACCGTCCCTATGAACTGTATTGGCATGGGAGAGAAATTAATACAGTCGAATACTGTTGTGACTCCTAAAAATCAATGGTTGTACGATGGGGAAATTGTTTTCAATAATGACTTAAAGCCTTTGTCAGTAAGATCTGTAAAGCCTGCTTGTAAATCGGTTGTGCCAAATGTTAGTGCGGATTTTTATGATGAAATTGACAGGGCTGTCACTTGCGGAGTGGTATTTGTCGTATGTTTGATAGATATAGATTCAAACCCAAAGTATGAATACAAAGAACGCATTTTTTCACTCATAGACTTTGCAAAAAAAAGAAGAATTAAGTGCATCAATTTTGAATTTGAAGCAGTCGCAGCCTGTGGAGAGAGGACACCTGCTGAAATTCTCCAGATACTACCAGATAAAACACCAACAATAATGAAGCAGACGCACTCGATCTTCTCAGCCCCTGAAACCCATGAAGTCTTAACTGTAATAAAACCGGACGCTTTGATACTGGCAGGACAAATGGCGAACTGCTGCATAAGAGCATCTGCCTATGGGGTTAAACAAGGGACAACATACTATGAGAATTATGGTGAGGAATATGGGGCCGTAGAGTACGGTTACTCTGCGTGGCTAAAGAGCGAACATATTATAGGGAAGTGCAGAAATCTGAAATCCAGAGGCCTGTATGTGTTTGCGTAGTCAAAAATGCTTCGAAAGATAAGGAATACTGACTTAAAGCAAACCTGGTGAAATGGCATTATTTTTTCTTGTTACTGGACTGTCGTAAAGCCTGTACGGGGTCTGAACCTTGAGCAAGACCTTCCACAACATCGTTGAGTACCAGCTTACCCTTCAAGGCACTGAAAGCGTAGGCTGAAAGATAGCCACCACTGCCAACGGATCGAATAATGACGACAATATCCTGCTTACGGGCATCATTGACCTGTGCCTGTACAACTTTTTCGACGATGCCATCGCGAGGTTGGATAAGTCCGGACAAATAAAATGTTGTTGCATCGAGATGATCTGCAGCTTCGTAGAGCCTGACGCTGAAGCTTCCTATAGAACGGGCCTCATAATCACCCTCTGCGACGACGACAGTTTCGCCAGTGTGCAATGTGAGGGTCGTAAGGTACCGATCTTGCGCGGCAGTATGAAAAGAAACCGCAAAAAGAAACAGAATTGCAATTGGGCTGATTTTAGAAATCACAGTCGTCTCCTTTTTGTAAGTCTTAACAGAATATACCTGATATCCAGGAATCGCACGTTGAGATCTCATCTCGAGTTACAAACCCCTCTGCACGAATGAGGGTTTTAGATAGTGAGTTTCCATTTAAATATGTTTCACCTGTAGAAAGGGTTGGAAGGCTCGTTGCTTCTTAGAGCCTGGAATGAGTCTTGGACTGTACATATCCGTATATGACAAATGATAGAGAAAATAATTGTTGAATCATTAGTATGTTTTTATCATTGATAAACATAAGCAGCCCCATGCATACATTCATTGTGATGAAACACAGATAGGCATTAGGGTTGTTTTGCGTCATAAGGTAACTACCCATGAGAAAGCCAAATGTAATACCAACTTCTAACCATTGAGAGAGCGAGGATATCCCGCCATGATGCTGTATGCTTAAAGTGATACCGAAGATAATGACAAGATAAGTCGTATATTTTACAGCGAGCTCAATGAATGGGTTAGCACGGCTCGCACTGACTGTTTTATATAATCCTAACAACATTGCAGGTATTCCACCTACTTCAATAGATGCCGCAATCCAATTACTTTTACCAATTAATAGTACTGCCCAGGCAGGAACACCGATTAAGTAGCAAGCCCATGCTATAAGACGAAACTTTTGTTTTATCTCATGCTGCCTTGTTTCTGATAGTGCGAATAGAGCCTTGTTAAGGAAGTAGAAGAAGCCTCCCCAGGCTTGTAATATTAAATCCATGAATGCTACTTACTAATTATTGAATCTTATATCCGAGGATGTGAACAGGTATTATACGGATAAATAACGACCTATATATAGGCTTGTCTGCCGTAAAACTTTGTAAATTTCATGATGCGTTGTTGTTGATCACTGGCCGATAAAATTCTGCATAAACAAAGCAACTGCAGATTGTTTCAATGTGAGATTATGGGCAATATTCGACCTGCTCAGTCTTCGTGCATCCCACGACCAGCAGGGGCATAAAAGTGTCCAGGAATACTTCATGTAGATATCCTCTCTACCTGGCTTGCCAGCTGGTGCCCACATAAGGAACGCCATAGTCGTCTGATATTCCCCTGATATAATAGTTACCCGTCTGCAGCTACGCAGTGGCCTCGTATTCTGCCTAAGATTGATAATTAAGGCTCGAGTGCAGTCGAGCGCGGTTATAAAAAAACACTATCGAATCACGCAGGTGATGAAAGTTGTAGAACGATACCCTGTAATGAGTTAACCCTTAAGGGAGTGGAAGAATGACTCCATTTCCGCATTGTCAGTACAGAGACCGGCACGGCTCATATTTGGGTTAATACTGGAGCGCTTGTGAATCTTTTGTCGTTCTGTTGCCCTGTATCGGTACGGATGAGTTCGCTAATGGGAATGCCGTGGCGCTTGATAATTGTGCGTAACATTTTCCTGAGCGTTGTTGTTGCCTGGTTGATGGCTGCCCATTCAAATAAAGGCCTGCGGTCGGTGTATAGAGCTCTGTATCAGGCTGTTCGATTTATAATTTCAAAAATAAGCATCCGGCAGGTGAAATCCTGAGAGGGTGTGTTTACCTCTCAGGCCTTGTTCTGTCGGGGGTTTAGAGTGTTTTTTGCTGTGTGGTCTCGCGGATTCAGGGAAATAGTACCAGCAATTTATTGATTAGCTTGAGAGGTAACTATTTCTTTCTGGTCAGATGGTGCCACCAGGTTTTCAGCTGGTGTCAGTGCCGCCAACTCGGTTTCCCACATAAGATCAGGCAGCTCATTAAAAGCAGCAACCGCCGGTGCTTCTGTTGCAACAGCGCCCGGCTTGCGGTTGGCCCAGATAATTTTACCACTTGAAGTATCGATGAGTGCGACCTCGACTTGGGAGCCCTCAGTTGCCTGTACAGGTACAGCAGCACCCGCAGTCAGAACGCCTATCAGAATGCTGACGGCAATATCCTTACTGACGGAACCAGCGGATTTCTCAAAACCGTTGTAATGAATCAAAAGGGCTGAATCTGCTCCGGTTTTTTCAGCGATGATGTTTAGCACACTGCCAAGATTTGTTTGAAACTCTGCTTTTTTCTCCTCGCTGACAAGCCCGTATTTATACATATCGGCTTTGGCCTGCTGCCAGGCTTCTTTGGTCTGAGTTATGGCAAAAGCAAAATCTTCGTCCTCCGATATATGAGTATCAAAATCAAAGTCTATGACCTTGAGATTTTCCTGCTTTAACTTATTGGAGGCCAGAGAATGTATACGCTGACGGACGCTGTTGGATTTTTCCTCCAGAAGCTCATCATCACCATTAAAGTTAATTTGTGTGATTTCAACATCAGCAGGAAGAATGACTACTGACTCGATATCATTGGCAGCCTTCTGGTAGTCCTCATGATGCCTGACAGAGGTATGAGCAGCGCACCCTGCCAGCGATATAGCCGACAAAATAAAGAGTATCCTGAAAGTTTGGTTCATTATTTTTATCATTATTTTTATCATGATTGTCAATTGTCTTTGATGAGAGAGGTTATGTAGCGTCGGTCTTTGATATCTTCATATTCAAGGTACTGTCTGAGCAACTCTCTACCCAGATCTTCTTCTCCCTGTTCCAGATAGAGAAGACCCATACCCCGAAAATAAAGGCTGAATTGAGTGTCCAACTCTTTTACTTTTTTATAGTTATTTTTGGCTTTTTCGAAATTGCCCGAAGTTTTCTCCCTTAACGTTACCATCAGCTCTTCATTATTGTCCTTGTCGTGAAGCCATGCGTATTCACGCGCGTACGCTTCAACATCCGTCGCTTTCAGCCTGTTCGCTTCTCCAAGAGCATAGTAAAGCCAGGGGTGGACAGTTTTCTGCTCTAACTCGGCGAGCAGCATGTCTTCAGCCAGTTCAAACTGTTTATTGCGCAGTCGACTCTCAACAGATATTCGTACGAAGCGCTGACGAAACTGCTCAAACCGATTGTTATCAGGTGAGATGATTTTTTGCCCGGAGGGCACTGCAATTTTCTCAAGTGCACTGATGCGTGCCACTTTATCTGGGTGAGAACTCCAGGCTGATACCTCTTTCTGATATTTCACTTCACCCAGCTTACTCAAGGCCACTGTACCTCCAGCCAGATCATAACCGGCGCTCCCGAGATACAAAGCAGCATTCTTATCAGCATCCAGCTCTGCCGATCGACTGAAAGAAGCCATGCTTGAAGCAGCAGCAAGATAAGCAAGGCCAGTGCCAAAAGTCAGAAAGTTAGCTATATGCGAGCCGACTACTGTATTTTTCCTGTCAATCAATGACTTCAGTCCATCCTTTTGAACAACATGGGATACTTCATGCCCCATTACAAAAGCCAGTTCTGACTCACTGGAAAGCTGACTAATCAACCCGGCATTAAGATAGATATGTCCATTAGGCAAGGCAAAGGCATTGATTGATGCATCTTTAAGAACAAAAAACTCAGGTTCAATTCGTGAGCTGTAGATAGATGGCATAATCTTCGTGGAAATCTGATCAAGATAGTCTCCGGTGACCCTCCGGCTAACTATCATCCCTTTTACCGCCAACTTATTGTGTAGCCTCTCGGACCTTTTAATCAGAGAGGACTCTTCTTCCGTGAGGGGCATTTCCCCCTTGTGTGTCAGAGGTTTTACTTCACTAAGGCGCGTAGAAGCACACCCTGACACAATCAAGCATAAGGTGAGAACTGACAATAAATTGAAATTCGCCATAACCCTTTTTATTATTCTTCATTGTTTTAGGTAATAGCTTAATATAATAAGACGTTCGTCGTACTTCAACAGCCAGAAAGGTCAGCTTTCAGTTTATAGTTTCAGAGATGCTGAGACTGAACCCAGAATTACTCCGGACCCAGCCCCATCCTGAAGTGTTCTTTATAACTCAAATCGGCAAGGACAAAAGTGCGGGTAGCTAGTTTGGACTTAAGAATTGGCTTAAGTTCTAGGGCATCGGTACCGGAAACTAGCTTCTTGCGCAGGCAGTAAGAGATAAAATCTCTGGAGGGTTTCCGGGAACCCTGGCATTTATCCAAACACGGATTTCTATTTGTTTCATACACTGAGTCATAGGTGCCAGGCAGAACCTTACTCATCAGAAAGTGCTCTTGAAAGCGTTATACAGCTTGGGCTGGTTGCCTTTAACGGCCAGAAGGTAATCCCTCACTTATCGACGATCAGTTTTGCAATCGCTCTCTGGCAGCCCATAGTATCAATGCTGACAAGTTTTTTCTTGATATCCAGAAGTTTTATCAGTTCCGGGATGTCTGCTATTTCGTTTCTCTTCGCTTCCGTTTTTATCTGGGCCACATCTTTGATCAAAATACCATTTTTAAAGGTCATATGAACAGCACTGATCTTGTACTCATTGGTGTCATTGTGTGTTGGTTTATCTGGCCTGTAAGTACCAAGAGCACCTCATTCGGTTAGGAATGGGGTGTTCACTTTATCGGGGGAAGATCACAGTTCGCTGTAATTTTTGTTATGCGCTCTAACTCTGTTGTTAGGTGAATATTCAATTTTTATAACGTTAAAAGTGTCAAATCATCATAAGATATATAGCTGGTCAGATTTGTTATTTTAAGAGTCAGCAGATCTCAGTTCTTTTTAGCACTGATGCAAAATTAAAAATCACAGGTTTAGCCTAAGATTCAAAAATCAAATATGGAGTGGCATTATGGATCCGACTTATTATAAGCCCCCTCAAGATTTTCTCACTTCCCCCCATAAAATACAGGAAAGTAAAACATATTCTGAAGATTGCATAGATGGGGTGCCGATGGTTTCTCAAGTGGTTTCTGAAAAAAAAGAGGATAGAGTTATTGAAGGCAGGAAGGTAGAGTTTATAATTTCAGAATGCCCGCTTGAATTAAAAGAAGCATTTTTTGAAAAATTTAATTATGCACTCAAGCATTTTTATTATCTGGATATTCTTAATAAAGTTATTATGAAATATGCTATGGAATTAGAAACCTATCCAGACTTACTGTTAGACTGTTTTTCAGAATTTGAACATTGTCAAAGCATGTGTGAGCGCAGAGGAAAACCTGGGTTGAACCCCTGCTATGCTACACAAGGCGCTGCCTTCATCGGACGTGTTATCCAGTTAATTTCTAAAGAGCGGGGTGCTGAATTTATAGACACAGAACATTTTTTTTCAGTAAGAGAGTATATAGCTACGATGCTAAGACCAGCGCTACCAATGATGGTTGGTAACCCCTTTTTCTTAGAAGAAATTCGTTTGGCGGAAACCTGTGGTTTGGATGCATCTTGTGTTTCGCCTATGAATAGAGTTGGTAATTTATCTGAAATGCCTATTAACTTTATTTGGTTTGGTGGGGTTTTGCCAGATAGATATATCTCTAATGTACAGAAATGGGCTGATCTCTATACAAACCAGAAAATCATTATGTGGTTTGACAAAAGATTGCTTAATTCTGATGAGCATAGTGCAATGATTTTCTTAGAGGAAATAATACCAAACCTTCTTGTTTTAGATATTGGTGATGCGGGTTTTGACGACCTTGATGATTCGTATCTCAATGAGCATTTTAAGACTTTACTGGATAAAATACTGCTCTACCCAAATAAAGGGAGTATGCAGGAAGGTAGATATTATGTAACGGCAAGTGACCTGCTCAGATATGCTCTTATGATCAAGCAGGGTAGTGCCATCAATACAGCACTTAAAGCGCGTGGTCGACATGTTGGCAATTTTGGTTGTGGAATGATTTACTTTGATACGGACATTTTTGCTTCAAATGTTAGAGGGTTCTTACCTGATTCCCCAATGGAACATGGTGTATTGCATAGCACTTTATCATGGAAGCGTGGCTCAGCTGATATCGATGTTTTAGCTGCAAACTCCTGTGGAATAGAACTGTTCAAAGCTACCTTGTACTCTTCAGTATCTGCACACAGAAATAGTTCATTTGCTCAGAACAAAAGCATAGTTCCAGACTGGACACTTAGTGCCACGGAACAAAAAGATATACAAATACATCAAATGCTTTTATCTGATACTAAACCTACCGTTGAATTTGCTTCAAAACTGCACTTTCCATTTTTTAATTTTAGCAATGATGGAGATCGTAGCTGGGGTGGAGGTCGGTACAAAATCAGTGAAAGAACACTGATTAAGAGATATAAAAAAACATCAAAGCAATACTAAAATTTGATAAAGTGATTTACTTGTTTTAGCGCATAATCGGGATAGGGCGAAGCCTCACGACTCAGCTCCTCCCACGTAACTGCTCAGAATCCGTAGGGGAGTCAAGGCACAAGCATCAATACTTGGAATGACTTTATCGCGCATAATGTCACCCATGAAGCCGTCAAGAACCTCAGCACTGGAAACAGAAGTCAGCGAGCTCAAAATCCTTGTCAATAATCTGCTCGACAAGGTCAACAGGCTGACCACCGAAAACACCGCTCTGCGTGAGGAAGTCCGGCACCAGAAAAAGCTCAAAGGGCAACCCAAAATCCGCCCTGGCAAGAAGCCACTGAAAAATGACAAGGACAGCAAGCCGACATCAGGCACTGACAACACCGCACAACCAAAGAGCAAGCGCCCCCGAACTCAGGAACCCGGTCGAACCGCTAAACCTTCTCCGTCTTCTACCCAGGACAAAATCTGTAAGGCAGAAGGTGTTCAGGACAACTGGAAAAACAAAGGTTATCGGGACTTTACACAGATTGATGTGAACCTTGAATTTACGACCACGCGCTACCGTCGTGAAGTCTGGCTCCTGCAGTGTCACTCAACCTCTTTTGCTGGATTGGTTGCACAGTCACGGTTGGCCTATCTCTGAGGGCAAGCTCAATGACCTGCTGATTCAAGGGCATGAAAGATTCCATCAGGAACGTGATGAGATTCTTGAGACCGGGATTGCCTGCTCCCGCGTGCTACTTGTCGACGACACCGGAGCAAGACATGATGGCAACAACGGCTTTTGTACCGTCATAGGTAATGACTGCTTTACTGTTTTTGCCTCCACGCCCAGCAAGAGTCGCATCAACTTCCTAAGCCTTCTGCAAGGAAAACGCCGGGCACACGTACTCAACCCGGTTGCGATCACTTACATGAGACAGGTTGAGATGGCCGACAAGTGGATCAATACGCTGTCAGCTTATGGTGAAACCCATTTCTTAAATGATGGCTCTTGGGAAGAGTTCCTGGATGACCATGGATTGCTCGCAAAACAGCAGCGGCGCTGGGCAACAGAAGCTGTTCTTAAAGCGGGTTTATTAAGCAACGGTTTTCCGAAGAGCATGATTATCCACAGTGATGGTGCACGGCAGTTTGACACAGTGTTTGAACACTCCCTGTGTTGGTTCCACGCCAGCCGCCCTCTGGCCAAATTGATTCCTTGCACAAAACGGGAGTGAGCCGCCCGCGATTGGAAGAAAAGCAATACTGGAACTTATACGATGATGTTGAAGGGTATTGCCTGACACCAACGAAGTTGCGCCAAAATCAACTGGAGAAAGACTTCGAGCACTGGGTGACGACACAAACCGACTACCCTGAACTCCAGTCTGTATTGGGGCAACTTCATAGGGCTCGGGAGGAGTTGTTGCTGGTATTGGAATACCCCTGGTTACCGTTGCACAATAATCTAAGTGGACGCCAGATCAGGGAATATGTAAAACGACGAAAAATCAGCGGTGGTACACGAAGTGTTCTCGGTCAATGTTGCCGAGATACGTTTGCGTCCTTAAAAAAGACCTGTCGATTGCACGGTGTATCGTTTTCCAACTACCTGAAGGATCGTATATCAGAAGCAGGGTTTATTCCCCGGCTATCAGATTTCGTTCGTAAGAAATCTGCTCAGATGAGAGGGAGCCTTGCCTACGGTTTCTGAGCAGTTACAATATCCAGCAAAGATTTATTAGTAACAGGGTGCATCAAAACAGAGATTAAAAAAAGAGTAAAGATTCTCTCTATGAATTCTGCACTGGAGGGCTTTTAGAGCAACCCTACCGCCCCATAGAATCATTTGGCAGTATATGCGCCGTAATGTCCATGTGAAAAAAGCTGTTGCCAATTATGCAACAGCTTTCAACTATACGTCACTATTATTTCAGATCTGTTATTTAACCTGAGCGTTTTATGCTTGGGCTTCTACAACGCTTGGCGAAGAAAGGCTTGTGTCTGTGGGGCTTGCGGGGTGTCGAGTATCTGCTGGGGTGAACCCTGTTCGATAATATGGCCGCCTTCCATGTAAATGATGCGGTCTGCGACTTCCCGGGCAAAGGGGATTTCATGGGTCACGACAATCATGGTGCGTTTTTCCCGGGCGAGCTTTTTCATAAGCTCGAGCACTTCGTGCACCCGTTCCGGGTCGAGGGCTGAGGTGGGTTCATCAAACAGCATCAGTGGTGCTTCGAGAGCCATGGCCCGGCCAATACCGACCCGTTGCTGCTGTCCGCCTGAGAGGGAGGATGGCCAGGCGTTGAGTTTATCGCCCAGACCCACATCCTCAAGAATGGCCTTGCCTCGTGCTTCTGCTTCCGCTTTGGAAAGACCTTTCACTGTCGTCAGGGCTTCGGTGATATTGCCGAGTGCAGTTTTGTTTTTAAACAAGGCGTAGTTCTGGAAGACAAAGGCTGTTTGCCTGCGCAGGTTGAGAATGGCAGATTTCTTACTTCGACCAGTGTGTTCGCTGTCTACTTGCTGGCCTGCAATAGTGATTGTGCCTTGTTCGGGTGTTTCCAAATAATTGAGGCATCGAAGCAGTGTCGATTTACCACTGCCAGACGGACCGAGAATCACGACAATTTCACCGGCTTCTACCGTGAGGTCAACACCTTTTAATACGACGTTGTCGTCTGCTCCCTTTGTCGGGAAGGTCTTATGCAGGTTTTGAACGTTAACCAGTGACATTAATAGGCCTCTCCCAGACGTTTCTCCATAACCTTCTGTATCCAGGTCAGAACAATAACCAGCAGCCAGTAGACCAGTGCCAGAGCCAGGTAACTCTCAAGGAAGTTAAAGCTTGAGGCGGCTTCCAGTTGTGCGCGGGCCATCAGTTCTGCTACACCGAGGGTGAAGGCGAGGGAGGTACTTTTCAGCAGGTCGATAAAGCTGTTCATCAAGCCAGGCAGGGCTATTCGCGCAGCCTGAGGCAGGACGACACCTTTCATTGCGGTTGTACGTGTCATGCCAATACTCAGGGCTGCTTCCATTTGGGAGCGATCGATGCCGAGTATGGCTGCACGAATAATCTCGGCCATATAAGCGGCAAAGTGAAGCCCCAGCCCGAGAGTGGCAGCCTGGAAGGCTGTCACCTGGGTCATGGCGGGGAAAATCTGGGGCAGGCCGTAGTAAAGAAGAAACAGTTGCACCAGTAGCGGAGTGCCCCGAAAGAACGAGATGTACAGCTCCGCCAGCCCTTTGAGTCCTTTCAGGGTGAAGACTTGCGCCAGTGCCAGCAGTAGAGCCAGTGTCAGCGCAAGCAGCAGTGCTGCCAGTGACATGCCGAGAGTAATAGGCAGAGCCTTTATCAGCTGAAGCAGCAGATTCTGGGCAAAAGCGAGGTCAAATGTTGTCATAGCCTGTTAGCTCTTTTGTTTTAGCCCTTACGGCTGATATCTGTGCCAAACCATTTTTTTGAAATCGCAGCCAGGGTGCCATCTTTCTTCATGGCCGCCAGAGCCTTGTTGATTTGCAGGCGCAGGGCGTCTTCCTTGTCGTTTTTCAGGAACGGCATGGCGTTCGCGATTACTTCAATGGGTTCACCAGCGGCTTTCAGGGGCAGGCCTGATTTATTCACCAGCTCAGCCGCAGACAAACGGTCCATTACAAAGGCATCCACACGGCCCAGGGCTACTTCCTGCTCAATGCCTGTGTCGTAGGTGCGAACAGTGATTAACCCTTCTGGGTCGTTCTCTCTCACGATGGCTTCAAAGTTGGAGCCCAGGTTCACGGCAACTGTCTTGCCTTGCAGGTCTTTCAAACTATGGATGGCATTATTATTTTTGTTCACAGTGATCTGGGCACCGTCATATACGTAAGGTGTAGAGAAATTGTATTTCTCTTTACGCTGATCGGTAATGGTGATCTGGTTGGCAATGGTGTCTATCCGGTTGCTTTCCAGCATGCCAAACAGGCCGGAGAAGGGGGCAGTCACAAATTCAACAGGGCGGTTCAGGTGTTTGCCGACAGCATTGAGCACGTCGACTTCATAGCCCTGAAGCTCACCATTCTCGACGTAAGTGAACGGGTAATAGCTACCGGACATGCCGACTTTAATGACCTCAGTGCTCTTGTTAGAGGCTGAGCCGGAGGCAGGCTTCTCGGCGTTGCTCTCGTTATTGGTTTGGCCGCAGGCCACAAGCAAAGCAGACAAGGCTACAGCCAGGCCCGCCGTTATCAGACGACGAAACATAGGATTCACTCTTCATGAACAGGTAAAACGGCGGGATGAATTAAAGCACCAGACTGCCAGGTTGGCGTAGCTGATCTCAGATAATCAGTTATAAGCTGGTCAGTTTTCAGGCGATAAGGATGCCGTAGAATATGTCGGCACTCTAAAGTGTTAAAAATTAAGAATAAAATAATAAAAAGTAATTTTCTTATAATTTCCAGGCCTATGCGACGGATACCAGGGGTTTGGTGTCCGCCGATTTGACCGGGTGTTCAGAAAATACTTATTCTTCTGGGGTTCGGTGAGTCGTATTCGTAGCTGAATATTGGCTTATTAGCTCTGGGATGACTCTCTTTTTGGGGTATGGCTTTTGGAGGCATGGCTTTTGGAGGTATGGCTTTTGGAGGTATGGTTCAGCCAGGCAAAACCCGTCTGAAAGGCCGCTTCCTGGTATTTCTTCAAGCCAGCTTCACGTACATCAACGATCAGCGGTGTATGTTTAAGCTGCTCTTTGATCTCCTGGGAAGTCATCAGATCAACGCGTACACTGGCAATCAGCTGAATGGCAGTTTCAATCTTGAAGCCGTCGGCACCACCGGCAAACTTGCCTTTCCTGGGGCGCTCACGGATCACAACATTGTCGACCTGGTAGTCTTCCAGCATTTTTTTAAAGGTACTCTGGAAGCGACGCATCTCTTCGGTGTCGTTGGCTCTATGCAAAGGCAGACGGCTGATGCGGCAGTCGTGGGTGCTCATCAGACCGTTGTCGAAGGAGAGAAGGCAGAACAGAGCTTCGCTGCCCTGGATATCAACGCTGCAGACTTTCATCGTGTGAGAATTCACTTAAAGGGAAACCAATCATTATACCCTAATCAAAGCGGTAAATGTTCGGTTTAGCTGTTTTGGGAAAAGCGAGATATTTGCGTTCAGATCATCGATATCAACCAGGTTAAATCGAATTTTCTTGAGGTCAGATCAGCGCCAGGGGAGGGGCTTGATCTGGCTGGCGCTGTTTCTGACTACCTTGTAGTAGAAAAGGGTTATTATTTAGCCTGCAGCTGTTTATGAAACCGCTATTTACCAAAACATTTGTTGATATCAAAATTTAAAAATGTTCGGAGGTTATTAAACACAATACACAGTTGTGAAATTCGTTAGTTCGTTTGTCGGTCTTAAATGTTAAGCCGGTTCGGGTGGGCTCAAGTCCCGTTGTCCAGCTGAAGCCTATCGCCGTGCCATGTTTGTTGAGTTGATTGAGTGATAAGTCCGGTTCAGAAAACAGAACACCATGCTTGTGTTCCCTAAGTAACAACCACTGGCTGCACCCTTCTGCGCTTCCTTCACTCTCAACGCTTATGAGGCTGGTATAGCTGTTGGTTTCTGTTGATGGACTGGTCATAGCCAGGGTGTTAAGTACAAGGGCGTCCACTACGGGTACGCACTCATCTGTCAGGAACGGCAGTCTTAGCAGGTGTGGACTTTCAAATGACCAGCTGTAAAAAAACAACATGCTCAAGCTTCTCAAGTCTATAGCTTCATTCCCATTAGTTATTTCCCCCGGTTCCATTGTGGTGAGGAGAGTAAGAAACTCAATAACCTTTTCCCTCTGGGCCGGGTTGTTTGCAGTCGCATCATTTACCAGTTGATCAGGCTTTTATAATGGTGCACTGGCCGTGACCTATTACAACCTGTCCAACGCGCTGATTCCAGGAGCCAGTCTGTGAAGCATGATCATAGTTCCATAGTGCCATCATAGTGCCATCATAGTGCCGTCATGGGGAGTTCAGGACAGCCACACTTTTCTGAGTATTGATACGTTTCCACTTTGCCGGTGCTGAGCACTTCAAAACATCACTGACTTGAACTCTTGAAATATTGGTGCCATACCTTCCTCCCTCCCTTCATACGGGCAATTATCATGCGTCGAAATTTTACGATAGAGTTCACTCTATATGTGTCTTTAGTCCTTTTAAGCAGCGTCGGCCTCTCTGTATTTGCCGGGAGTGAAGACATCTCAACTGCTGAAAATGATTTTTTAAAGGCATGTAGTACCGGCGACCTGACGACTGTGGAAAGTTATCACCCACAATCTGCTTCTGCTGCTGATAATTCCCAGTCTGCTGAGCTGCAAGGTAGTAATTTCTACGCTAAAGGCTTGCTTCTGGCCGCTCAGAATGACCATGCAGCTGTGGTTAAAGCCTTGTTATCCTTCCCGCGTATTGATGCCAACAAACCAGATGAGAACGGGATCTCGCCACTCTTTTATGCCAGTTCATCCGGTTATCTCGATGTTGTTTTGGCTTTATTAGAACATGAAACCGTTCGCAAAAATCAGGCCTGGAGACAAAAGACTCCTCTTTATATAGCCGCAGAGAATGGACATATTGAGGTCGTTAAGGCTTTAGCGAATGCAGGAGCGGCAACAGAGAGCCAATGTGATGAAAAGCGTCCTATTCATGTAGCTGCAGAGAACGGTCATGAACAAGTGGTTACGGAACTTTTGAGGAGAGGGTGTGATATAGATCCGAGGTGTCATGGAGAAACACCACTCCATTTGGCTATTAGAAAAGACCATATCGAAGTTGTTCGGGTCCTTGTGGACAACAGCCAGTGTGACATTAATAGCTCATCTAATGGGCAACCCGCTATCCACATGGCAGTAGAGTGGAACCACCCTGAAATTGTAAATATTTTAGCCAACGCCCCCGGGATCAAGCTTAACAATCCATATTTACAACAGACCCCGGCAGTTCGCGCTGCCGGACGTGGGTTTGTCGATGTAGTGAAATCATTAGTACTCGCTTGTAAGAACATCAATTCAAATTGGGATGAAAGTGCTCTACTGGTTGAAGCCACGAGGGAAGGGCGTGTCGAAGTCGTCAAATATCTTTTGGATACACTTCCAACAGGGGACTCAAAGAGGAGATACATTAAGGACTCTCTTCTCGGCACTGCGGCTAAACACGGACATGTTGAGGTTGTCCGCACTTTACTGAAAAGCAATATTTCGAATTGTGACGCTTCCCGTATTCAATGGAAGTCTGCCTGGTATAACGCGATTAGCGGAGAATTTATCGACGTAATAATGGTTTTACTAGAAGAGGAGGGGGGGGATATTGAAAAAAATCAAGACGTTATATCTAGAGTTATAGCTGACGCACTATTGAATTTTTCCACTTCTGGTAACTTCTCTGCAGTTCAGACTTTGCTGACGTTTATATATAAAAAGGACTACCTGCAGCTAGATCCGGAACAATTTCCAGAGCCTTTTCTTCGCGCCTGTGAACATGGACACCCAGAGGTGATTCGTGCATATATAAATACGTTTCCTGGTTTTGATATGAACAGGGCGAGAAACGTATGTGTCTTTCGGGAAGGGGATAATAACACCTGTCATTCTGCAGCGATGCCCCCTCTTATTCTGGCATCCTGGTATGGAAAGAATGAGGTTGTAGAATTCTTGCTTAACTATATTTCATATCAAGAGGAACCTGTAACATGGATAGGATTGAGCCCACTATACGTTGCAGTTTTAAGAAAGCACGTCGATACTGCTCGGGTTTTACTGCAACATAATCCACAGGCGATAGATGATTCGGACGGCCATGGGAAGACCCTCCTGCATTTAGCTGTCATAAACAATCAACCTGAAATGATCGAGCTTCTTACGAAATACGGAGCAAATCCCCACAAAATATGGAAGAGGGGAAACTGGCATCATTACAGAACCCCACTTTCACTTGCGGATTTAAATTTCTGGCATCTTGAATGGTGGAGTGATCAAAGTTGTAGCAATGAGAAAGAAAATCAAACTCGCAAAGCTATAGTGAAAAAGCTGCGGCCGTATGAGCGCCAATTCAGAAGAGCTGAAGTTCATCATTCCTACGATCTCCCAGCCAGGTTTCACAGGCTTTCTCTAGGTGGAAAAAAATAGCATTCTGTTTAGAGAAGCCTGCATTTGTGATGTGTTTTTCCTGAGAGCCTGACCAGACACAATTGTTCGTAGTAGGACGTCTGTTCCCGGTCAGGCTGTTGGTACTTGTTTTTCAATTGATCAGGTATTAAGTACCCGGTCACATGAAAACAACTATTTCTGACTCAATCTCCAGGACTCTCAGCAGTGCCGAAGCTCCAGTCACATAGCGGGCTATGCTCCCTGCGCTGCCACCCTGCTGAGCAACCTGTTTATTGGGCAGAAATAGTTGTTTCCACATGGCCGGGCACTTATCTATCTGGCGCTTTATTATCGCTATCATGGATGAACTCCCTGTCTAATTGATAAAGTAATAAGCATCGCAATAGACAGAGAGTGTGGTTATACAGTCAGGCTGGTGAGAAATTCAGACAGGTTATCTGCCAGCTGCCGGTGGGGGTTGCGTCCAACGCGTTCCGCCCAGACAGAGCCTGTGGCGTTATCAACGGAGAGAATAATTTCATCATCATCGGTTACTGCAAAGAAGACTGTAGCCGACTGCCGTTTCTTCTGTTTCATCATCAGGTGACCAATAATGTTCTGCTGCAGGCGTTCGAAATCATCCTGATTCCATATCTGTAATAGCTCCAGCCCACCATCAGCACAGATGGCAGGAATGTGTCCGGAGTAAAAGGCGGTGTAATAGGCTTTGATATCCGGATGAAGAGTCAGCTCCAACGCGCGCTCCACGCCGGAAAGATCCAGCTCATCGCGGCAGGCCGCAGGCCGCCAGTAGGTCATGTCTTTCTCTGGGTGCCCGGCTTGTTCACAGGCCGACGGCCAGTCTGAATCCTTTTCTATCTCAGGCCAGGGCTGGTCCTGACTGCGCAGTTTTTGCAGGTGCAGTATATGAACCTTTTCCAGAGCCTGGTGAACAGTAAGGACTGGTGAATCTGCGGTCATTGGTTTTTATCCTGATCGGAAGTTGGATTCTGCTTTTGGGATGGCATCTTGAGTTCTAAATCAAGCAGCGTCTGGTAACCGCCATACACCCGGGTAAATACGGTGATCAGGCAGAGCATGCCAAACAGTGTGGCCAATATAGGAAACTGAGCAGGCCACAGACAGATGGCAATATAAAATATCAGGGTTTCAGTGCCTTCTGTCAGCCCGCCCAGATAATAAAGGGATTTGCTGTCGAACTGTATACGTTCAATGTCATGTTTTTCAGCCATGATGGCAAAGGCGAGAAAACTGCTGCCGGTACCGATAAAACAGAAAATTAAAAATGATGCGGCCAGTGCATTTTGTGCCGGGTTCGCAAAAGCAAAACCAAGAATGACCGCTGAATAAAATATAAAGTCACAACATATGTCCAGAAATCCACCGGCATCAGAGGTTTGGGTCAATCGTGCCAGTGCACCATCCAGTCCATCCAGAATACGGTTGGTCAGTATAACCACCAGTGCCATTGTGTAACATTCCAGTGCCAGCAGGGGGACGGCCAGTAGTCCTACACCTAATCCTGCGAGGGTGATCTGGTCAGGAGCCATCCGTCCTGAGAGGCGCTTTGCAATAAAGTTCAGCGGCGCCTGAATACCTCGGTGGGTCCATTTATCCAGCATTGATGACAGCCGCTCCCTGCGGTAACTGAAGATGGACGACACGGTTATCGCAGTCCTGACTGTCGTGGGTGACCAGCAGTGCCGGTATCTGTTTCTCTTTCACGGTGGTGAACACAAAGTCCCGAATCTGTTCCCGCAGGTGGGCATCGAGACGTGAGAAAGGTTCGTCCAGCAACAGCACATCAGGTTCAGCCAGCAGGCTGCGCATCAGGCTGATACGAGCTTTCTGGCCGCCAGAGAGAGTGTCCGGGCTCATTCGGTGATAACCGGGTAACCCGGCTGATGCCAGTGCTTTATCAATACGGTTCTGCCGTTCCCTTCGGCTCAAGCCGTGAGGCAGGGCAAAGGCCAGGTTTTCTTCTACCGACATATGAGGAAACAGAAGGTCTTCCTGAAACAGCAGGCCGATGCGGCGTTTCTCCATAGACAGTGGTGTGACATCCCGACCATTCACAAGAATACGTCCTTGACCGCTTAACACCGGGTTCAGTGCACCACACAGGTAAGAGAGCAGGGAGGATTTGCCACAACCACTGGGGCCCATCAGTGACACAATCTCTCCCGGGTTAACGGTTAGTGAGAAACGTTCAAACAGAATGCTACCGTTGATGTCTATTTGAATGTCAGATAACTCAAGGCTCATACCCCGGGCTCCTTGTCTGGTGGGTGGATGTGGTGGAGTTCGAGATTGAGTTCGACGTTGAGAGAGCTACAGGAGCTGTCAGTGATGCCTGTTTACGTCGGCGGGTGAGCCAGTTCGGCAACATAAGGGCCAAAGCAAAGAACGCCATAGGCAACAGCATCTGCACCAGGGCATATAGTGCAAGAAGACGACGGTTGCCACCAGAGGCCAGAGCCACGGCCTCGGTGGTCAGGGTTTCAAAGCGTCCTGCACCAGCCATCAGGGTTGGCAGGTAAAGTGCGGTACTCACAGCAATACCCAGCGCAAAGGTAGAGAGCAGAGGTGTGAGTAGTATAGGCAGTTTGATTTTAATAAGGGTGCGCCAGCGGGAGCCGGACAGCATACGTCCTGCCTGACTGTAGCGATCATCGTATTTCTGCCAGGCACCGGCCAGGCTCAAATAGCAGTAAGGGAATACAAACAACAGATGACAGGCGACTACAGTCAGCCACCAACCATCAAGATGGAAACTCACCAGAAGAGTCTGTATACCCAGCAGAAAGGTCATCTGTGGCAACAGCAGTGGCAGGTAGAACAGCGATGTGGTCGCCCGCGCCTGCCAGGTTTTTAAGGGCGGATATTCCAGACAGAGAATACTCAATATTACGCCCGATACAGTACTGGTCAGCGCGATGGTCAGGGTTGTGGTCAGAGGTAATAACAGACGACCAAAGTAATCCGACCATATCCTTACAGACCAGACCGATGGCAGGATGTCCGGAAAGCGCCAGCGCCAGGCAAACGACCAGACGATAACAATCAGCAAGCTCAGCATGGCTATAAACAGTAATGCAGACCAGAGCGTTTGGCCTGCCTTGCGGGTGACCGAAGAACTATGGCCACGGTAACCATTCACCATCCAGCCGCGCAGACCATGACTGACTGCCCATTCACCCGCCATCCAGGCACCTGTGCTGCCTGCAACCAGTGCCAGCAGCAATAGCGAACCCGCTGCAGCGCGCAGGTGAAGGCTGATATCGGGGTCCTGCTGCCAGTGCAAAATCTGTACAGGTAATAAGGGCGGCAGGTTCGGTCCAATAATCAGGGAGACATCCACGACCGATAACGAGAAGGCCAGCACAATAAATACGGACAGGCGGATTTTGGGATAGATTCTTGGCCACACCAGTTTCATCCAGCACTGCATGGGGCTGTACCCCAGGGTACGGCCTGCGGTCAGTAACTTTTTCGCTGGTGTTTGACTGACGGCCGCCATCAGCATCAGGGTCAGAAAAGGAACTTCTTTCAACACCAGAGTAAAGATCAGGCTCAGTGCCAGAGGGTCATTTACGGTCAGCATGTCGGGTGGGCGCTGCCAGCCCATAGGCACAGCCGCCAGTCGACTGAACAGTCCACTGGGTGCCAGCAGAAACAGCACGCCAATAGCCAGCGCGGAATGGGGAATGGCCAGCAGGGGAGAGAGCGTTTTTGTGGAGATTTGCCACAGCCTTGTCTGCCAGCAGCTGACTGCAAAGGTCAGTGTCAGCAGTAAAGACAGACCGGTGGCTCCAAATCCGGTCCAGAGGGTGGTGAGCACCATATCGGTTAAGCCGGGGGTGCTGAATAACCCCTGCCAGGGTATGAGTGACCAACTGTGCAAGCCAAGTGCGGGCAGCCAGCCAAAAGCGGGGAATATCACCCCCGCCAGTCCGGTCAGGGTAATTATTGGGAACAGCAGTGGGAGGGTGCGGGCCAGTGGTCTCATTATCGGTAACGCTTCTGCCATGCCTGTTCCAGTGCGTGCACCCAGGATGGGTGTGGCTCAGGCAGAGGAGAGCCCAGCTGTTCCGGGCTGAGGCTGGCTATGCCGCGTTTCAGTTGTTCAAAAGCATTTCGGTCTTGTTTATCCAGTCGAGGCATGGATAGAACGGTCGGGTCTCCCCAGGTTTTCGGGTCAGCTTTGCGTAGCTGTGCTTCTGGAGACATCAGGAAGTTGGCGACCACCTGTGCGGCAGCTGTTGCTGATGAGTTAAAGGGAATGGCCACAAAGTGAGTATTGCCAATGGTGCCGCCCTTATGTACGTAAGTACGAACGGTATCGGGCAGACGCCCATTATTAATGGCAGTGCTGGCTTCATTGGGATTAAACGTGAGGGCTATAGCAATCTCGCCATCATCCAGCAGGGGCAGCATAGCCGTTGAGCTGGAAGGGAAGGTGCGCCCCCTGCGCCACAGAAGAGGGTGAAGTGCGTCGAGATATTCCCACAGGGGTTTGGTGGCGACGACAAAGTCCTTCTCAGATACTGGCTTTTTAAGTCGTTCAGGGTCGGCAGTCAGTTCAATAATCGCCTGTTTCAGAAACGTTGTCCCGATAAAGTCTGGTGGAGCCGGGTAGGTGAAGAGTCCGGGACTTTTGCGGCTAAAAGCCAGAAGTTCTGCCATGGAGTCCGGGTGCTCACGCAGTAGATGGGTGTCGTACATAAACACCAGTTGCGCCATACCCCAGGGGGCTTCCAGGCCATCAACGGGCTCACCAAAATCTACAACTGTCGTGGGATTGCTGGCCGGGTCGATGTAGCGCCAGTCAGGCAACTGTTTCACAAACGGGCCAAATAGCAGGGCGTTGTGCTTCATGGCTCGAAAGTTCTCACCATTAATCCACATCAGGTCGACGGAGCCTTTGATATTCCGACCTGCGCTTTTCTCAGCAAGGATGCGACTGACCACGCTGGAAATATCATTCACCTTTACATGTTTGAGGGTGATGCCATAACGTGCCTGAAGTTTTCTGCTGGCCCAGTGGAGGTAGTTATTGACCGCCTCGCTACCTCCCCAGGCGTTGAAATAGACGGTCTTCCCACGGGCGCTTTCAAGGGTGGCCAGCCAGTTGTCATGCAGCTCTTGATCCTTTGTTTGTCCGGCCAGCTGGGATGCGGGCAGTTTTGAGGCTGATGTTGCAAGCACCAGCAGGCACAAAAAAGCAAAAAGCTTCCGGTGAATTTTTATAGGGGGCATTGTGGATCCTGTCAGCAAAGGTCAAGGCGATATCAATGATAAGTCAGGCATGAAGAGGGGTGTAAGCTGGTCGCCCATTCAGGCTGTGAATAATGCCATTGAGGACATCGAAAACATAGTCTTGTTAGCACTGCTTTCCCCGCGGTTATAGAACTGGCCGTTTTTACCCTTCAAGCTCTCCCATGGAATGATTCCGCATAGAGATATAAACGTGTTTTTTTTGTGAATTTGGAGCTGTTTGATGAATAGAGCCGGTACCGTCCCTTATGTGGGAGTCTATCAAGGAGATAGTTCCTTTAAACCTGTGCCGCCAGGCGAAAACAGTGGCGCATCCGGTACAGGCGAAAACCAGGCTGGCCTGACTAAGGGTTATGTCAGCCAAAGGAAGGACTCCGTGAGGCGTGATAGTGTCTCTGACGAAGAAGAGGCTTTTTCTGAGGTGTCCTGTGATCAGAGTTCTTTAACCAAGAGCCGAGCCGATTTCGCCTGCCTTGAAGGGTATTTCTTCAAAAAAGGAGTGAGGACGTTTGCGGGCGACCCTTTAGTAGACAAGACAGGCCGCAGGGCTTCAGGCAAAAAAGATGAGCCTTTGAAACACCTGACAATCAGGGATTTTCTTGGAGACAGTAAAATAAAGGTCCATAGTGCGACGTCTTCTCTGCAGGGTGTCTCACGGACTCTGAAAACAAAACCAGTCGAGAGGTTCCATGTCAACATTTTAATGTCAGAGGATGTTGCTCAAAAGACTGATGCCACCTGTGGTGTGCCTGATCCGGTGGTCGTGACTGATGAGCATCTGGCTCGTGATCGAGGTGGGCGTTATGTACTGTGGGCTGACTGGGAGACACTGGAGCTGTTTAGTGATCGAGGCCCTCTTCCCGGGGATGTGCAGCAGCATGAAAATCTTCCCAGTTGTTTTCTTCTTGGAGCTGCCGCAGCTTATACTGCGACACCTGCTGGGCGCCGTCATCTCCAGAGCATGTTGAAATGGACTTCGGATCGTATGATGGTCAATGTAAGGCTGTACGATCAGGTAACAGAAAAGCAGGTTGTCGTAAGCGTCTCTCCTTACCAGATTCTGGATGCAAACCGCACAGGCTTGTATTCCTTTGGTCAACCAGGTCTGCCGATCTGGCCCGCTGTTTTAGAAAAAGCAGTTCATGCCTGTAATCTTGACCGGAGAGTCGGTCTCAAGACATTAATTGCTGAGGCCAGATTGAATCATGACCTTGCTCGCGTGACGGAGTATGAAGCCAAGCTGGCTTCGATAATAGCCAGTGAGCGCCACGGTGGTCGTGGGCAGACGGCTCTTGGTCTGCAATATTTTGGCTGTTCCTGGAAGGAGGCCCGGATACCTGTTCCTCAAACCCTGTTTCTTGAAGCGGTGACGACGGAATCTCAGAGCACTTTTATTGAAGCTTTGAGGAACAACCATTGTCAGGGCATGCCTATCACTGTGGGTGTTGATGCCCGTCTTCGACATGTAACTCAGTCACTTCGTCATGGTCATGCTGCCGGGCATGTTTTTGGCGTGATGGGTTTCGCCCTGTATGGCAACTCATCGGGGTGGGTGCTTTATGATCCCCATGGTGAACGTTGCGGTGGTTCCTGGATCGCGAACCAGATTGTTGAGTGCCCTTATGATGATCCCTGCCTGGCGAAGAGGGGAGAGTCGGTATTCTTTGTTCAGGATAAGGATATTTTTGATCGTTTTACCCACGTCGGTGTGACTGCCGGGGGGCCGACGGTTCCTCTGAATGGTGGTGCTGAAAAATGTTCAGTGAGCGCCTCACCGCATGTCACACAGAAAGCGTCACTGAGTGCTTCACTGAACAGATCCCTGAAGTCGCCTCTCAAGCCGCCGGGCCAGCCAGGAGAACAGCAAGACCAGTAACAGATATTCCAGTACCAGCACTGAGTAGATCTCCATAGCGCGATATTCGCTGATTTGCAGTTCATTGGCCCGACGGGTTAACTCCTGCACACCTATCACTGAGGCCAGGGATGACATCTTCAACATATAGACAAACTGGTTGGCCAAAGGTGGCAGCATCTTTCGAAACGCCTGGGGCAGAATGACCAGACGCATCTTCTGGAAGTAGGTCAGGCCGAGTGCGTCCGAAGCTTCAAACTGGCCTTTATTAATAGACTGAATACCACCACGGAATATCTCGGCATGGAATGCACTTTCACACAGCGCCAAAGCCAGAACTGCGGCCACAAAGGCGCTGAACTCCAGCCCTGAAACGACAGGCAAACCGTAGTAAATCCAAAGAATCATCACCAGCACAGGCACTGAACGAAGGGTTTCCACATAAATACGGTTAAACCAGACAAAGGATTTCTTGCTGGACAGGCCGGGCAGGGCAACCAGTAGACCTGTGACTAATGCCGCAGAGAAAGCGAGCAGGCTGATGCCAAGGGTGTAAAGCAGCCCGGTAGCCATAAATTTCAGGTTGATCTGGCCGGTCTCGGTGAGAGGCGAGAGGATATACCAGCCCCATTGATAATCGCTGGCACAGCCACTGATAAGAACCACAGACAACAGGACAAGGGTACGGCTCAGGGGCTTGAACATGGTCATTTTTTCTTTATTTGTTGTTCCTGAACGATCATACCTGTTTCAGCGGGACAGGTCTGCTTTTGGCTGGTTGGGTTGTGGGGGTGGGGAGGGATATCCTGTATGGTGTTGGGTGGCTGTTTTATAAAAGCCTGTTTGAACCACAGAGGACACAAAGGGCACAGAGAAGAGCTTTTCAAGAAGAACTCTTTAATAAAAAGCTCTTAGTTAATAAGCTTTGGTTTTTTCTCTGTGGTCTTTGTGCCCTCTGTGGTTAAAAGGCTTCTATTTTGATATAACAAAAAAAGAGACATGCAAAGAATGAAAAACCTGTTCAGTATCGCCCTGCTGGTCCTTCTCTCCTTTTCCCCCTTAGCCATGAGCGATGCGCAGGTGGAAGGGCGCCTGCAAACAATTCTAAAGGAAGGTGTATTGCGGGTGGGCACTACCGGTGACTGGGATCCTATGAGTCTGAGGAATCCGGCCACTAATGCTTATCAGGGCTTTGATATTGATCTGGCCAAAGCTCTTGCAAAAGATATGGGCGTAGAGCTGAAGCTGGTTCCTGCTGACTGGAAGACACTGGTAAACGGTGTGGTGGCCAATAAATATGATATGTCCACCAGTGCCTCCATTAATATGGGGCGCGCCAAGGTGGCGGGTTACTCCCAGTCTTATTTTTCCGTGGGCACTGTGCCTCTGGTGCGCAAGAAAGACCTGAATAAATGGAAAAACTGGAACCAGTTAAATAATTCCTCGGTGAAGGTGTCTGTGACGCTTGGAACGGTGTTCGAACAGGAAGCCAAAGAGTATTTCCCCAAAGCCAAAATCCGTTCTGTAGAAGCTCCGGCCCGTGGGTTTCAGGAGTTACTGTCTGGCCGTGCCCAGGTGGCTCTGACCTCCAACCTTGAAGCCTCCAAACTGGTAACCAGGTACCCGAACCTGGCAGTTCTGCCTTTTGAGGCCCGCAAGGCCAAGCCTCTGGCGATTCTGCTGCCCCAGAATGACCAGGTGTGGATCAATTATGTGAACCACTGGATCACCTATCGTAAATCCCAGGGTTTCTTCTCTGAGCTGGAAGCTCGTTGGATGCCTTGACCGAATAATCTTAATTCTGTCTGACCTGCCCATTGATGCGCGGAGAGTATCTCTTTAAACTCCGCGCGGTTCTGGGTGTCTTTCCTCGTCTCTTTCGTGAAAAGCCTCCCTTTCATAACACAAATTCAACGTTTCAAAACCCATTGCCTACCCTGAAAACTAAACCATTCATTTATGGCATCACCCGGGTTTGAAACTGGTGTGGTTCAAGGAGCACAACTTTTGTTTGATATTCATGCCAGTAAAGTGGCCAGTATTAAAAATGACCTTCTCTCTGGTCTGACTGTCGCCCTGGCGCTGGTACCGGAGGCTGTCGCCTTTGCTTTTGTGGCGGGCGTTGAACCTCTCGTCGGACTCTATGCCGCCTTTATGGTTGGCCTCATTACAGCGGCTATTGGTGGCCGCCCCGGTATGATTTCCGGTGCGACTGGCGCGCTCGCCGTAGTGATGGTGGCGCTGGTGGCCGATCATGGTGTTGAGTACCTGTTCGCTACAGTCGTGTTGATGGGTATTCTGCAGGTGGCAGCCGGAGTGTTCCGGCTGGGTAAATTTATTCGGATGGTACCCCACCCGGTGATGCTTGGCTTTGTAAACGGCCTGGCAATTGTGATCTTCCTTGCGCAGCTGGGGCAGTTTGGTACAGGCACTGGCCCCGGCTGGCTGGACGGTACCTTCCTGCAGGGCAGTGTGGTGGATGTGAACTGGATGGAGAGTGACTCTCTGTATCTGATGCTGGGTCTTGCCTTCCTGACCATGGCGATCATTCGTTACCTGCCTAAATTAACGACGGCTGTACCTTCTTCTCTGGCGGCCATTGTGGTTGTGACTCTGCTGGTGGTTGGGCTGGGTCTGGACACTAAGAGCGTCGGTGATGTTGCTGGTATTGCCGGTGGCCTGCCAAGCTTCCATATTCCCATGGTGCCCCTGAGTTGGGACACGCTGGCGATTATCTTCCCTTACTCTCTGATTCTGGCGGCGATTGGCTTGATTGAGTCTCTTCTGACCCTGCGTATGGTGGATGAAATCACTGAGACCCACGGCAGCAGTAATCGTGAATGTGTTGGCCAGGGCGTTGCCAATGTAGTTACCGGGTTCTTCGGTGGTATGGGTGGTTGCGCGATGATCGGCCAGAGCATGATCAACGTAAACTCCGGTGGTCGTGGTCGTTTGTCAGGTATAACTGCGGCGCTGTCTCTGCTCTGCTTTATCCTGTTTGCTTCGGCGCTGATTGAGATTATTCCTGTCGCGGCTCTGATCGGTGTGATGTTTATTGTGGTACTGGGCACTTTCGAATGGAGTAGCTTCCGGATTATCCGCAAGGTTCCCAAGAGCGATGCCTTTGTGCTGATTCTGGTATCTGTCGTGACCGTGCTGACAGACCTGGCTATTGCCGTCGTTGTTGGTGTGATTGTCTCTGCACTGGTATTTGCCTGGGAGCATGCCAAGCATATTCGCGTCGAAAAGCGCGGTGAAGAGCACGGTGAAGAGCCGGGCGGCAGTGTCTACAAGGTCCATGGCCCACTGTTCTTTGGTTCCACCACTGAGTTTATGGCCCAGTTCAACCCGAAGAATGATAGCGATGATGTGATTATTGATTTCGCTGACTCCCGGGTGTGTGACCATTCCGGGCTGGAAGCGATTGATACTCTGGCGGAGCGGTACATGAACGCAGGAAAGAGTCTTCACCTGCGTCACCTGAGCCCTGACTGCCGCAAGCTGCTGAAGAAATCGGGTAGTTTGGTGGAAGTGAATGTGATTGAAGACCCCAGGTATTTTGTTGCGACGAATGCTTAGGTGGCAGGCCCTCTATGGTCATTTTGGCCATATTGATTGAGAGTACTCAGCCCTCTGCTTTTCACGAAGCCGGGGGCTGAATTATTTTTATTGGGTCTGCCCTTGCGAAAAATGACTCTTTTGTAGCATTTGTCACGATTTTTTAGTAGTGTCCATCGGTTTTGCAGCCCTCCAGTCATCCTGTTGCGTTTGACGAACAACTTTGACAGACAAGATTGTTGGCAGGGGCATAACCCTATCTATTCAGGTGACTTTTTATGGGCAAACACTACACGCAGACCAACCTCCAGATTGATGATCGCTTAAGCCAAAAAGATTTTAGTGGCAAGCGTGAAGCCCGTCTGGGTACTGCCCGCCGTCCTGCTGAGATTGCAGTGCAAAGCGAAGAGCGTAAAGCTGAGCTGGAGATGGTGTTTCTGGAAAATGACTGGAACTACACCATCGCCGTTGATGAAGAAAAGGATGAAGACATCTCTGAGCTGACCCTGCTTCAGCAGATGCCAACCAAGACAACTGTTCTGGAGAAAACCCCAGGCCGTAACGACCCCTGCTCCTGTGGCAGCGGCAAGAAGTACAAGAAGTGCTGTGGCTAAACCTTAGTGACTGAATCAAAGCCCCGCGTGCCGGGGCTTTTTATTATCTGCAGCTCGCATTCAAGGTCATATGACCATCATAAAGTGCACCCTGCCGTGTCAGGCTTAAGACCGGCCGTATCATAGATTTTTATAGTGTTCCCGGCTCCGGCTCCGAGCCAGCGCCCGCCGTAACTGAACGCACAGGCTTGAAGTATGGTGGTTGTTTCAGCGTTTGTTCTTATCTGTTGCCAATGCTGATAGTCACAAAGTATCTCTTGTGTGCGTACACAGCTCTGATAGGAACTGGTGCCGTCTTATCCAGAGTGCTGGTGCACAGACGCTGACTGTTTTTGGAGTAATAGGCCGCCGGGACAGATAAAAATTCTGGAGGGCGGTAGCAGGCATGATATTTATATCCCTCTGCCTGCCATATGAAATCTACTCATGGTGACCTGCGACCGGCAGCACCACGTAACTTGCCATGCGTATCAGCGACCAGATTATCAACTACTTCACCATCAGCGTCTGTATATAGATAAACCTCTAGCATGCAAAACTTATGTGCAGGCCGCTCATCGCAACCTGTATGGCCTGCACAACAATGTCACTCATTCAGATGCTTCCTCGGTATGTGGTGGTACGAATCTGACGGTGGATCCTGTTTCATATTCTGGTGGGACTGGAGCATCCATAAACCGAATAACGACTTCCATAAAAACTGGCTCAAATCAGCTTGCTCTCGCTACGGGCACTATTCTCGGTCAGCCTCCTGACAGCTGTGAGAAAATGAACTTTTAGCCCTGCAGGCTATCTAACAAGGTAGAACTCAACAACAATAACAGGGAAGTCATTGGTATGGACATACGTCGTTTGTTATATGTTAGGCAAGATAACTTTCAGCCTAATAATCAGCCTAATAACCAGCCTACTTGTAGTCAGCCTCCTCCTATTAGTGAACTTGAAAGAACACCCTTAAAGCACGGTGGCAACGGACCTGGTCTTGAAACCGCCTCGGTGTGCAGCGAGACAGTCACTCTTTTGTATCAGCTGCCTTTAAGGGAGGTAGTTCCTGGGGTTCGCGTACCGGATTACAGCCAGTGTGGCCATTTTGATAAAATCCTTCACAGTATTCCCATGGAGAGAGCAGAAGAGCTGCGATCTTACGCTGAACAGTACCCGGATAAATTTCCCATGCCTGGCATGGGGCGAACATTGAAAACCCTTAACCAGGGGATGGACAGTCTGTTAGGGAGACGGAGTCTTACAGAAGAGGAAAGAAGCTTACTTCTGGAGCTAAGGGGGAGTCTGAATAACTTGCCAGCAAAGGGCTTTCCCTATCAGGAATCTCTGTTTTTGACCTATCAGTTTCTGCACTATAAATCCTTGTTTCATTATCGGGATCTGATCAGCCATTTCGATGTTGATGCCATTGCCTCTTTAAATATCGAGCAACCAAGGGACGGAATACGCCTTCGTGACCTGTTTCTGCGTTACCATAGTCGTTACCAAACCTCTCATTATCTTCCAAACTGCTCTCTGAAACAGCTGAAAGAGGTTTCCTGGCATCTCATGCTGAAAAAACCAGAGACCTTTGCCCGGGAGTTGAACCTGTTGTATTTCAGCATTTTCCTTCACGGGGAGGACGGAAGCTTAGTCACCAACTACGGTGGCTTCAAGGCTTTTGAATCAAAACAACTTCTTGTTCCCTGGGACAGTGAACTTCAGATAAAAGATCTGAATCTGGGCTATTTTTTGCCAATATGGTTACTTGGCACGTCAATGGAAACAGACACTGCTGCGGATGGCTGTCTGATGAGCTCAGCTGGTTTTTTTGAGCATGACGGCAATCATCTGGCGGTCAAGGTAGGGGAAATACTTCCTCACGCGAGCCATGAAACGCGGCAACGTTTGTGCGAATGGATCAGGGGGCTCTACCAAAAACCAGATAAAGTACCAGCGCCTATTTTCAAAGCCGTGGAACTGGTACTGGCTTATATATTCCACGAGCGGGCCATTAGACCTCAGTTACTTGCATCGTTTCTGGGTGAGATTCAGTCTGGTAAACGCAGGGTTGATGAGTTTAAAGACCTGCCTGTCAGGTTCAAAGATGTTAAGCATAAAGACCTTCGCAACGCGGCTAAGTGGCTGCTTGGTTCAGGGCTTGTGGGTGCTGATGGGGCGGACCGGCATAAGGAGTTTCAACCGGTAACGGACTGGATGGTATTTGATCACATGAATGTGTGGATTAAATAATGTCAGACAAGCAGGTTGTGCACCACAGGAAATCCATAGAGATCTATCTTTGACCAGAAGGCATCCCAATAACCAGTTGTCTTCACCAGAGCTCTTAGTGTTAACAGAATTGATGCCCCTTGTCCCTTGCCCCTTCCATCGCATGCCGGACTTACACATGCGCTGCTTAACCAGCGTCTTGCAAGCAGCTTCTGTTACACCAGAACCAATAGGTAATTTGTTTTATCAGGGCTTCTGGATAAATCATTTAGTGCCAGTATTTTTTGAAATAAGTTCTGCTTTTGTCTGGTTTTCCTTAAGAAACAAGACGTTTATTTCCGGGAATTGCCTTCTTTAATTCCATCCATAAACGTTTTGCCTTACCAGGGGTGTTTTTTAATTCGTGCAGTGTTGCTCTTAACCATGCTTTGCGTTAATTCTGCATTTTTGCCCGGATATATTGCTTCTGCCACATATTCGCTAACGTGATAAAAAATCCAGAATTGGAAGCGATGTGACAGGCTCAAGAAACGTCCAATTATCTGGTACCCCATCAGCAACTCCAACGTAAGTGGCATCAGGAAAACGAGACTTCATTTTCTCAATGTAAGAAGAAAACCGCTTTATCAAGGCTTCTTTTGCATATTCAGGGGCTGCGCAGCGTACACCGTATGCATTCGATTTCCTTCATCATCATAAAGCGCAATAGTTCCACACAGGCCCCTGCTCTTGTGGAAGCGGCAAGAAGTACTGTGGCTAAACCGTAGTGACTGAAGCAAAGCCCCCGCGTGTCGGGGCTTTTTATTATCTGCAGCTCGCATTCAAGGTCATATGACCATCATAAAGTGCCCCCTGCAGTGTCAGGCTTAAGACCAGCCGTATCATAGATGTTTATAGTGTTCCCGGCCCCGAGGGCGAGCCAGCGCCCGCCGTAACTGAACGCACAGGCTTGAAGTTTGGTGGTTGTTTCAGCGATTGTTGTTATGCGTTGCCACTGCTGATAGTTACAAAGTATTTCTCCAGTGCGTACATGGACCTGATAGGAACTTGTGCCGTCCTTATACAGAGTGCTGGTGCACAGTAGCTGACTGTTTTTGGAGAAATCTGCCGACGGGATAGATAATGATTCTGGATGGCGGTAGTAGGTATGATATTTATATCCCTCTGCCTGCCATCTGAAATCTACAGCGCCCCTAGCTGTTGAAGCAAGGGTGCAGGTCTGGTCAGGCGCAGTGACAAGGCTGGTTATTGTGGAGCCAGACTGATCCACGCCCCCCCTGCTGTGATACTGATATCGGTAGCTGTTGACCTGCATTTCTCTCTTCTTTTTATTTTCCAGAGTCTTCAGTTGCAACCTTTCTGCTTGTTGGGTTTTCCCTTTTAGCATCGCTCTGTTTCGTGTTTTCCGGGTTTTTTTTCTTTTAGCAGGTTTAGCCAGCTCATCTAAATTGCTGGCCACGTTCCTGGAGTCAGGCAGGTTGTAGTAAGTGCATTCCTGACCCTGTGATACAGTGCAACCTGTAGATGTGATGGCTACATGAGTGACTGCCCTGATTTCACCCTTATAGTTCTTAGCGTATGCCGACAGGTTCTCGAATAATTCCCACTTTTTAAGAAAGTCATTGAAGTAATAAATACGTGTCTGGCCCTCATCATGCCCAGTGGCCAGCCAGCGGGAATCCGGGCTGATTGAGAAGCAGTTGCACTCGCCTGATACGTTTCTTAACGTAGGGTGAGTTGCAGGGCCACACTCTTGCCTGTTGTCGAGACTCTGGATATCACCTTTGTCATTAAGAGCAAGCCATTGGCTGGTACCATGGTGGAACTGAATGTCGCTGACTTTTGCCGGTTGGGTTTGTTCTTCACAGCTTGCTTCGCCGGAGGGTGTTAATGGAAAAAAATGTACGGAATTATCCTTGCAGACCGCCGCCAGTGTATTCTCGGTAGGGCTGAAGCGAATAAGGATCACTTCGTCCGGGCATTCAAAAGTCTGGCCAGGTTCGAGAGAGTGCTGTTGCAGTGATGCAACCTGCCGTTCGTGAATGTCTTTAACGCCTGGAACATCAGCCCACTCCCTCTGTTGGGCGTTAATAACCAAGAGGCGGTGTAAGCTACAGCCTTGCCTTAGTGATGCCGCTGTGGGGCTGTCGGCCGGTTGATACTGTTTGTCTTGTGGCCATGAATGGCGGACGGTCAACGCTTCTTTTATGATTCCCTGCATAATCCGGCTCCTTTTTCTCGAGTTTATTGACTGCTTTTGTAGGGTTAGAGTCAGATTCGATGGAAACGTTATGGAGGAGAACAAAGTTGTTATAGTCTCTAACAGCTTTGTTAGGGATGGAGACCTTCCTGACTCTTTGCTGTATCGAGAGTGAAGGGTGGATCTTGATCTGTTGAATCTGAATAGCAGGCAGGCATCTCACGCCTTTCCCGGATTTTTAACCGGACAGTGGTGACAGGGGGTGTTTTGGCACAGGTTTTTTACGCCGCGAAGGTAGGATCAGGCTATCTCTTCGGTGGACTTATGGTGCAAAATACGGAGGAATGTTTTATTTAAAGTCATTACCTCCAGACATTGAAACAGGGAGACACTGATGTCCACTGAGCATGAATCCACTGGCAGCAATCTGAAAAATAACTTCCTTTCGGAATCTATCTGGATACGTATTCTTTATATGCTTCTGTACTGGATCGCCGGCCATATTGCCATTGCCTTGATTCTTTTGATTGCTGTTGTCCAGGCGGTACTGAGCCTGGTGACGGGGCAGCCTAATCTGAATCTGCAGGAGTTTTCTCTGGGGCTGAACCGGTTTCTGTACCAGACTGGTTGCTTCCTGACCTTCAACAGCGATAGTAAGCCTTTCCCTTTTTCCGACTGGCCTGCGGCGGAACATGCCGAAGTGTCTGATCGCGATGCACCGGATGGCTTTTGATCTTGGAGATTGAATATTAGAGCGTTTACCGGAGGCTTTTGAATCGTGAAACTCTTTGTGATGCGCCATGGGCAGGCGGAAGACCGTGCGCCCACGGATGCGGAACGACCCCTGAGTGCCTCTGGGCGTGAACAAGCCATCAGTACAGGTACCCAGCTGGCCAGCCTGCTGGACAGTGAAGGGTTAAGGCTGTCGGGTATTCTCTGCAGTCCTTATCTGCGGGCTCAGCAGACCACCGAACAGGTGCGCAGCCAGCTGGTGAATGCCCCGGAACCTGTGCTCAGTAGTTTGATCACCCCGGATGAAGATCCGGTCACAGCGGTAAACCGCCTGCCGGACGAGGGTTGCTGGCTGCTGGTGGCCCATATGCCGATGGTCAGCCGGCTCACCAGCCTGCTGACGGAGGGCACTTCTACCGGTGGGCTACCATACCAGACCGCGATGGTTGTCGAGCTGGACATGTCTGTTAGTGGTGCCGGTTTGGCGACTTTAGGCCGTATTCTTAACCCCTAGACCTTCCTCATACCCTGTTTTCCTCTGCGTTAAGTGCTTCCATCAGCCCTCATTTGAGGCTGATGGAAACCTTTTCACGCGACCATTGTCTTATTCCTGACGGAGCGAGATGTCAGTTAATCTGATGTCAGTCAGCAGAGGCAGGGATAGCTTTCTATACTTCCTTCCCTTTCCTCTGAATTCCGAGAAAAAACTCTGGCAAAGCGGATGGCGCCTTGGCTGGAGGTTTTGGGTGCATGGCATTTCGGACGGTCTGAAAACAGGTCCGAAAAGGCGTTGCGGAGGTCAAACAATGAAAAACATTACAGTGGGGAGGCAGCCATGCAGGAGTTAATGCCATGTCAGGAACCTGAACCCCGGGCAGGTACAACGCCCCGGGCTGTGTGTGCCTATCTGGTTGTTGGGCTGTTTGTCTCCCTGCAGTTTGTATTGCAGGGCGTGATCAGTTTGATGGTGCCTGACCTGAAAGCTGATCTCGGCATGACCGAGGCTTCAGTGGGCATGCTGTCGTCACTGTTTTTCTATCCCTATGTGCTGCTGCAGATTCCGGCCGGCCGGCTGTTGTCTTTGTTAGGTGCGCGAACCCTTATGGTGTTAGCAGGGCTGTTGATGTCCCTCGGTTGCCTGATACAGGGCTGGTCCGATAACGCTACCCAGATGATGATCGGGCGTTTTCTTATGGGAGTAGGTGCCGCGCCAGGGATTATTTGTTTCCTGCGAACGGTGGAGTGTTCCTTCCCGCCTTTGTTGTTTGGTCTGTTTGCATCCGGTATGGAAGTGTTTGGAATGTTTGGTGCCGGTGTGGGTGATTTCCTGATTCCTTCTGGCCTGGAGAGTCTGGGTTGGCAGGGGATATTCAAGCTGTTTTCCGTACTTGTATTGCTTCCCGTTGTCGGAAGCTTTTTGTTTCTGCGTGATGATGATCGGGAAGATACATCATCCGGGAGTGAGAATGGGGTTGATGACGGTGTTGGCAGGAACAGTCACTGGCAGGCCGTGTTCCGCAAGCGGGATGTCTGGCTGGCAGCTCTGTACAGCGGCCTGATGTTTGCGGTGATGAATGCCTTTGCTGCGCTCTGGGCGATTCCGTTTCTTGATTCTGACCCAGCCTGTGTCGGGCGTTCCGGGCATATAGTCGGAATGGCTTTTATTGGTGCGGCTGTAGGCACGCCTATTATGGGCTGGCTGGGTGATCATCACCTGAATATTCGTCGCACTATGCTGGCCTGCGGTATTGGTAGCATCGGCTTGATGCTGGTGCTGTTGTCCGGTTATATCAATATTGATTTCTACTACCTGGTGATGTTCTTGCTGGGCTTGTGTGCTTCGTCTTATATGCTGCCGTTTGTACTCATGAACCAGTGGTTACGAGGCGAGCAGCTAACTATTGGTCTTGCGCTGACCAATGGTGTGAGTGTGCTTATCGGCGCTTTGATTTATCAGCCGGTGATTGGCTGGCTGATAAGCTTTTATCCGGAAGTCTGTCTGGCTAACTATCAGCAGGTGCTGCTGATTATTCCGGCAGGTGCCATTCTGGCCTGTCTGCTGGTGATCTACCTTTCCAATCCAGTGAAACAGATGCAGGGTATGGCTGCCGACAGTTAAGCTGTTGGTAGTCGTGCACTGGTCAAACCCAAACGACTGCGGCACTCGCTGCTATGGATTGTCACTGTGAGCTCCGGTACTCTCCGAACCTCTGTCTTTATCGGATATAAAAGGTATGAGGGGAGTTATGAGTATCTGGAACAATTTATTTTCCCTGGAAGCCCTGAACGAAGCCCTGAAAAACACGGCCTGCGAAAGCCTGGGTATTGTATTTACCTCCATCACTGACGACACCATGGTGGCCACAATGCCGGTGGATACACGGACTATTCAACCTATGGGGCTTCTTCATGGCGGGTCCAGTGTTGTGCTGGCCGAGAGCCTGGGCAGCACGGCAGCCAATATGGCAGTTCCTAAAGGATATATTTGTGTAGGGCTGGATATTAATGCCAACCATATTCGCTCAGCTCGTTCCGGAATTGTGACCGGTGTGGCCAGGGCGATTCATATTGGCCGCACAACCCAGGTCTGGGAAATTAATATTACTGACGAGCAGGACAGGCTGGTGTGTGTCTCCCGCCTGACCGTTGCGGTGAAAAAACTATGAACGGCGAGTCGGTATCAATACGTGCAGGTGGGCAAACGTTCACCGGCCTCGCCTGGGGGCAGGAAGGCTCCCCCGTTGTGCTTGCCTTTCATGGCTGGACCGACAATGCCGCTACCTTTACCCGGTTGGCACCCTTGTTGGAAGGAATGCGTCTGATTGCCCTGGACCTGGCTGGTCACGGACATTCTGACCACCGGCCGGAAGGAGGCGATTACCCTCTCTGGTCGTTTATTCCAGATATTGTCGCCATTGGTAATGCTCTGGGTTTAAGCAAATTGCATCTGTTGGGTCACTCCATGGGAGGAATCGTGTCGACCATGATGGCAGCGACGGTGCCCGAACGTGTGGCCTCCATTGCCCTGATTGATGGCCTTTTGCCAGGGACTGTTGAAGAAAAAGATTTTCTTGCCCAAATGAAAAAAGGCATAAACTGGCGGATTCGTGGATCGCGGGCAGGGCGCCGAACCTTCGCATCTATTGAAGAAGCGGTGGAGGCGCGACTGAATGGATTTAGTAAATTGAGTCCTCAGGCGGCGGAAATCCTTGTGAGCCGAGGGCTGAAAGAACAAAATGGAGGCTGGGTCTGGCGTACGGATTCTCGTCTGATGGCACCGACCGTCCAGCGTCTGACTCCGACACAGGCCGAGTGTTTGCTGGCCGCTGTGGAAGCTCCTGCATGTTTGGTTGTAGCAGAAGATGGGTTTATTCATGGTCAGGTTAAGGCACTAAAAGGGAAGGTTGACCATTTTGACCCGGTTGTTATAACCGGCGGTCATCACCTTCATCTTGAAGATGAAGCCCTTCAGGTAGCAGAGCGGTTGCAACCCCATTTTGACAAGGTTTTGGGGGCAGGCTGCTGATGGATGTATAAGGAATAGAAAGGGTGGCCTCAGTGGTTACGATTGTCACTGGCTGGAAAGCGAGTTTAAGGGAGAAACTGTTTTTGAAATCTACCATTGGGCTGTGCGCGGGTTTGCTGTTGACGTTGGCGACCTCTGTTGTGAATGCTTCTGAGCATGCTCTGTCTGTTCCTGGTCTGCCAGGCGTTGAAGCTTACCCGAATGCGACTCTGCGTTCTTCTGATGAGCGTGAGGCCGGTAATTATCCAATTATGGCCAGTAGAATCAGTAAGGTACGTGGCGATATTCGTGCTGAGAGTCAACAGTGGCTGAATGGTGACCTGGCCCGCGCTATCTACGAAATTCCTCGTGGCCATAGCAGTGAAAAGGCCTTTGACTGGTTCCGCCGTCAGCTGGAAGAGCAGGGGGTGAAGCTCACCTTTACCTGTAGCAGCCGGAACTGTGGCCGCAGTAACCTCTGGGCCAATGATATTTTTGGGGAATCTATCCTCTACGGCATGGACCGGGAGCAGTATTACTACCTTGGCTCCCGCTCAGAGGGTAAAAAGACCGAATACTTCACTCTCTATTCCATTGGTCGTGGCACCCACCGGGTGTATGTCATGCTGGACCGGCTGACGGTTTCCACACCTTAGGGATAAAAAAAGCCTTTAACCACAGAGGGCACAGAGACCACAGAGGAAAAGCGATTTGATAAAAAGACAAAGCTCTTAATTTAAAAGCTCTTATTAAAAGCTCTTATTAAAAGCTTTTGCTTTTCCTCTGTGGTCTCTGTGGTTCAAATACGGCCTCTAAACATCACCCTTAACAATCCTCCGCCGATATAGATTCTGGGACATTTGATTTCAGAACAGGCGGAGTGTTTGGTATGCCCAAGACCGTATCACTGGCACTGGGAAGCGGCGGAGCCCGGGGTTATGCCCACATCGGTGTGATCGAAGAGCTTTTGGCCCGAGGGTATGTCGTGCAATCCATTGCTGGTAGCTCTATGGGTGCCCTTGTTGGTGGCTTGTTTGCTGCTGGTAAGTTGGGTGGTTACCGGGACTGGGTGAGTGACCTCAATTATCTGGATGTGATTCGCTTGCTTGATCTCTCTTTCAAAAGCCCCGGCGTCATAAACGGAGGCAAGGTCTTTGATGTTATTGGAGAGATGATCGGTGATGTGAAGATTGAAGACCTTCCTGTTTCCTTTACCGCTGTGGCCACCGACCTTGAGGCCGGTAAAGAAATCTGGTTTCAGGATGGTGAACTGCTTCGCGCCATTCGTGCCTCAATTGCCATTCCAAGTCTGTTTACCCCTGTTAAGTACAATGGCCGCACCCTTGTGGATGGCGGCGTGCTGAATCCTCTGCCTATCGCGCCAACCGTTGCCGCACACTCCGACCTGATTATTGCTGTGGATCTCAACTGTGACAGCGTACCTGTAGCTCTGGCCTGTGATGCCCCGGAGAAAAAGCGCAGGGACGAAAGAATTTTTTCCCGCTGGCTCAATAAGTTAAGGCTGCGTTCCAAGAAATATTCTGAAGGAGAGTCCGAGGAATCCGCAACCGTAAAAACCGGTCTGCTGGATATGTTTAACCAATCCCTCGAAGTGATGCAGGAAGCTCTCGCCCGCTACAAAATGGCTGGCTATGCGCCAGATATTCTGGTTCCGGTCTCTCGTAATCAATGTCGTTTCTATGAGTTCAATCGTGCTGAAGAGATGATTCAGGTTGGGCGGTTGCTTATGTCGAATATACTCAATGAGTATGAAGATAAGCAGCGTCATAACCTGATGACGTCTATGGTCAAAAAGGTCGGTTAACGCAGTCTATTGCCAGGTTCTCACAGTCTGTTTCTATTTTGTCTTTCTCAGGAGCTTTATGAAAAGTTGGATGGCTGGCGTGTGCCTTGTTTTCTCTATGACCAGTTCTTCAGCTGATGTTGTGAAAGTTATCACTCAACCGCCATCAATCATTCATATGGGGAATCTGTCAGACCCTGGCACCCTGAACCCGTTTCAGATTTCCACCGCCGACAGCGCCTTTATTGTTGATAACCTCTATGAGGGGTTGGTGGTGATGAAGAACGATAGTGTTATTGCGCCCGGTCAGGCCGAGAGCTGGCGCATGGAAGATGAAGGTCGGCGGTATGTTTTTCAACTCCGTAAAAATCTGAAGTGGAGCAATGGCGAACCTTTAACTGCCCATGATTTTGTGGCCGGATTTCGTTATCAGGCTGACCCTCGCTATGCCTTCTTTAAGGCTGAGGCTCTTAAACATATTCAACTTAAAAATATTGGTGCAGTGCTGGCGGGCAGGCTTCCGCCTGAGCAGCTGGGTGTCTCTGCCCCTGACAACTATACGGTGGTTATTGAGCTGGAACAGACTCAGGATACGGCATTGGTGATGTTCTCCAATATGATGCCGCTCTATCAGCCGGCCCTAAAAAAGTTTGGGCAGAATTGGGCGTCCAGATTCGAGCAGCTGGTGGTGAATGGTCCTTATGAGGTTAAAGAGTGGTTCTTGAATGAACGCATAGTACTGAGCAAAAATCCGAATTACTGGAATGCCTCCGCTGTGGCGATTGATGAGGCGGTTTTGCACCATCTCACCGTGGATTCGGAGTTAAAGCATTATCAGGCCGGAGCGTTGGATATGACCAACACCGTAGTGCCCGGACGCTACGAGTGGATGAAAAAGCATTTTGGCGCACAGCTTAGGGTGACGCTTAAGTCCGGTAGTTATTTTTATATCCTTAATCATCGAAAGCCCCAGTTAAAGGATCCAAAACTCAGGCGGGCGCTGTCTTACTCCATAGACAGAAAGGTGATAACTGAAAAGGTGCTCGGTTATGGCCTGGTGGCTGCACGCTGGTTTGCGCCTGTTGCCAGTATGGAGGGTCCAGTCCGTTTTGCAGAGATGGATAATCAGACAGAGGCATTGAATGCTTTTCCTCTGACGGCCATGTCTCAGAAACAGAGGGAACAGGAAGCGCGTCGTCTGTTTAAGGAGGCCGGGTATGGTCCGGAAAATCCGCTGGAACTGGAAATCCTTTATAACACTTTGGATGTGCACCGGCAGGTAGCCCTGGCTGTGACCGATATGTGGAAGCGCAATCTTGCGGTTACGGTGAAGCTGCGTAATACCGAGTGGAACCTTCTGGACTCAGAAGCGCGTAAAGGTACCTTTGATGTATTGCGTATGGGCTGGTTGATGAAGTCCGGCCATCCTTGTTTTCAGTACGCTATGTTTCATTCAGAATTTGCCTCTAACTATGCCGGCTATAAGAATGCTGCCTTTGATAAGGCCTATCAGCAAGCCTGCCATGACTCTTCCAGGGAGAAGCGGGCAGAGGGGGTACTGATGGCTGAACAGATTCTGGAACAGGACATGCCCGTTATTCCCATCTACAACTATGCGGATGTGAGGTTGGTGCGGGAACGGGTGAAAGGCTACCCCAGGGCGGGTCAGTACAACTGGTTTCGGATCAGTGATTTATGGCTGGAGGATATTCCCGGTAAGGCAGCCAGCAAATAACTCCACAGATATTAAAGTCGTTTATCGGGGCCGACTTAAAAGCACATAAACAGCCCCGGTGCCGCCATCCACTGGCAGACAGGAGGCAAAACCCAGTACGCCGGGAACCTGTTTCAGCCAGGCATTCACATAACTCTTCATGGTTTCGTTCTTGATCGCACCATTCGGCTCCCAGGCATTATGAGATTTGCCATGCACTACGCGTACTGTTGTGTAGTGGTTCTTGCGACAGAAGCTGATAAACCGCTGCAGCATCTCCCGCCCGTCTTCAAAACTGAAGCCGTGGAGGTCGAGGTTATATTCCACCTTGATTTGCCCCAGCCTCAGCTTGCGCATTTTGGTGTGCTGCAAACCGGTCTGCATATGTTCCATATACTCTTCCGGCGCGATAGGGACGATATGGGTGTCAGACAACCCGTCGGCTGTGATTGAGTTCTCCGTGGTGGCCTGGCGACGGCGCAGCTTCAGGGTGAACTCGGGGATGCTGCTTTTGCCTGAAGGCTTCTGTATTGGGGCTTTGGTCCTGTTCTGTTTCAGGGGCTTAACATCAGACATCTCCCGGGCCAGCAGGCTCATGTCGTCGTCATCCTTTTTATCATGCTTGTCTGTCATGGTGTCCGGTAACCTTAAATGCGTA
>CBDCRZ010000145.1:0-18630 GCA_965221135.1 Sansalvadorimonas sp. | reverse complement strand
CGCCTGACTGGAGAAACCAGTCTGCAGGGCAATATCAGCCAGTGAGGTATTACCCTTTCGGATAAGTGCTTTACTGCGCTCTATCCGCTCACGGGTGACAAACTGGTGCACGGTTTGCCCGCTGGCTTTTTTGAACATACGGGCGAAGTGGTACTCGCTTAAATCCAGTTGCTCTGCCAGATGTTTCAGGGACATATCACTGCCGAGGTGGGCATCAATATACTCCCTGATTCTCCGCAGCTGGTAGCCTGTCAGCCCTCCTGATGAGCCTGGGCTTTGTAGTCGGTCAGCGCAGTAGTGCTTCAGCATATGTACCATCAGTATCTGACTGATGTTCTGCAGAGCGAGCATGTCACCATTATCCTGCCAGTTAAGTGAGGCTATGGTTTGGGAGAACAGACTGGCCAGATAGGCATCGTCTTTGAAGGTACGGTCGTCCAGATGTATCTGCCCTGGTGATTTATCCCAAACCTTTTCACTGACTTCGACAAGATCCTGATCCGAAAAATAGAAGTGAATAAAATTCACATGATCTTTCACATGCCAGGAGGACTCATGCTCTGCAGGCATAAGGCAGATTTTACCGGGAGCCCCGCCGGTCAGACTGCCTGAACGCTGAAGCCTGTGCATTTGGAAGCCACCTTCCAGATAGCAACTCAGGGTGTGGTGTTGGGGGCGGCTATAGCTGATGCGCCCATCATCGTTTGACCAGTGAGTAAACTCCAGAACGTCTCCCAGACTGACACTGTTGTGCATCTGGGCGTTAGAGCCAGATAGCCACTTGTACACATCTGGCTCACCGGCCTGTGTTGCTTCCGGTGTTACAAATCCTGTGTCGTGCTTTGTGTTGGTTAACGTATTAATTACCCTGGTCATAAACCGCTACCGGTTGTTTTTAGGTTGATAGTGCCCAAACCTCCTGCGTTTTGCATGGGGCAAAAGTAAATAACAGCAGGAATCTGTAAAAAGCGGCTCATCAGGCAATTATCTGTAAGACGCACCAGGGGCGGATGCCGATACTTATGGCTATCCCTTAGCCGTAAATAAATTATGACGAATATTCTGCTTTATGCTGCCACTGTTTTAATCTGGGGAACAACCTGGATCGCCATCAAACTGCAGCTGGGCAATGTTTCTATCAGTGCTTCTGTTTTCTACCGCTTTGCTATTGCCTCAGCTGTGTTAATGCTGGTTCTCCGTCTAACAGACCGTCTGCAGAAGATAAGTGTCAGACAGCACCTGAGTTGCCTGTTACTTGGATTGTGTTTGTTCAGCGTGAACTTCCTGTTCTTTTACAACGCCACACACTACATTGTCAGCGGCCTGAGCTCGGTGATTTTTTCCATGGCCACAGTGATGAACATGGCGAACAGTTATCTCTTTTATCGCCAGAAGCCCAATGCCCGATTGATAGCCGGTGCTGCATCAGGTATTTCCGGGATTACACTGTTGTTCTGGCCAGACCTTACTGAAGCCACTGAAACGGTTGATACCCTGATTGGTATGGGGCTGGCTGCAGCGGGCACCTTCTGTTTCTCTTTGGGCAATATGCTCAGCGCCCATCAGCAAAAACAGAGGCTCTCTGTCGTCAGTGTGAATGCCTGGGGGATGATGTACGGCGCAATGGCTCTGGGGGTTGCAACTCTTGTGTCTGGAACGCCGTTTACCTTCAGCACAGAAGCCAGTTATATCGGCAGTCTGCTTTATCTTGCAGTGCCTGGTTCTGTGATTGCCTTCAGCTGCTACCTGTTACTGGTTGGTCGTATTGGCGCACAAAAAGCCGCCTATTCAACCGTACTCTTTCCCCTGGTAGCACTCGGTATTTCCACAGTCTATGAAGGCTACAGCTGGAGCCTGTTTGCACTGTGCGGTGTTGTTCTGGTGGTGGCGGGTAATATTATGGTTTTCTATCCGGCCAGGGTTAGAAAAACGGTGGCATCCTGTGGGTAAGATGCTTCATAGGCGACCTCTTTTTTTCGCCTTGCTTTCAGCTTTCTTCTTGAACTGATACCAGGCTGTCATAAATTCTTTAATGATTTTCTGTTCCATCTCTTCGACTTCCTGAGTGGGGCAGAAAATGCCGAATGTGATGACGTTTTTGCCGAGCTCTGAGCTGGAAATATGAATAACAGGGTCGGGGCCGGGAATAGCAATATCAAGTCGTTTTTCAAGCATTTCATTATAGCGCCGCCCGACTTCCCGAAAGTGTTCACAGCTTTCTTTGACCTTGACCATCAACTGGTCTTTCAAAAGGAACAGGTCAATATCTTCAGGTTCTCTGGTAAGAGAAAAGGTGTGATAGGCAAAGCGGCGGGTGAAATTGAGATTTTTTAAAATACCTGTGACCAGCAGGCTATTGGGTACAGTCAGGGTTCGTCCGGTAAAACCATAGTTTCCATGTGCTATGTCTACCTCATAGAGCTTGGTGGATAACAGGTGCACTGAAAGCACTTCGCCGTAGTTATTGCCAATCTGAACCCAGTCCCCAACGACGTAGGGCTTGGTTGAAATATGATAGAGCGATCCTGTTAAGCACTGGATAAACTCCCTCGTGGCCAATACAAGAGCTGCGACAAATGCAGCAATAGAGAGCGCAAAATGCTGTAGCTCTGGCAACCAGATTGCAATCAGCAAAACAGCAATGAGTAAATTGCTGCTGTTTCTGACTGAGTTGATCAGGTTCCTTCGTGTTTCACTGTTAATGTTGCTCGACCGGCGTATCATTTTTTGCCAGAGCATCCGAATAAACAACACGGTCCCCATAACCAGTACTGTCACGAATAGCTGGTTTTCTTTTACCAGGTGGTCCAGTTCGAGGAGGTGAACTTGCATGCTTTACCTATCTCAGAATCCACAAAGTACATGAGGAAAAGAGTATGGCTTATGAACGAGCCATACTCCTCTGAGGCATACATCTTTCAAACAGGATGACTATTGAGTGCTCAGAAAGCCCTTGCTCAGAATATTCTTGAAAGCGTTCAGGGTTTTCTCAATAGCCGCCCGGTTTATATCCATATGCGTCACCATGCGAATGCGTGTGCCACCGCCAAGAGTAATGCCTTCTTCTGCCAAATGAGCGCGGAGTTTGTTGGCCAGTTCAGTAGATGACAGAGTGATGTAAAGAATATTGGTTTGTACATCATCCGGTTGGCTGGTGATGCCGGGTAATTCACTTAGCCCTTCTGCCAGTATGCGTGCATGGTGATGGTCGTCTGCGAGCCGTTCAATATTGTTCTCAAGAGCATAAAGCCCTGCTGCGGCAAGAATACCCGCCTGTCTCATACCGCCCCCCACCATTTTTCTCAAACGTCGTGCTTTAGCGATAAAGTCTTTGCTACCACAAAGAACAGACCCCACCGGTGCACCCAGCCCTTTACTCAGGCATATAGAAACAGAGTCGTAGTGGCGGGTGATATCAATAAGGGGAACTTTCTGCTTTACGACAGCATGAAATACACGGGCACCATCAAGGTGAAGTGCAAGGTTGTGCTGGTTAACAAATTGTCTTGCCTGTGCGTGGTAGGCAAGGGGCAGAACCTTCCCGCCATGGGTGTTTTCGAGGCAGAGCAATTTTGTGCGTGCGAAGTGGAAGTCATCCGGTTTGATCCTGGCTTCGACTTTCCCGAAGTCGAGAGTAGCATCAGCTTCAAACTCAATGGGTTGAGGCTGGATGCCACCCAGAACAGCGGCTCCCCCGGCTTCATATTTATAGGTGTGAGCTTCTTGCCCGGCGATGTACTCATCGCCCCGTTCGCAGTGGCTGAGTAGAGCCAGCAGGTTACTCTGTGTGCCAGTGCAAACAAAAAGTCCGGCTTCCATGCCTGCCAATTGTGCCACCTTTGCTTCCAGGGTATTAACCGTGGGGTCTTCACCGAAAACATCATCACCAACGGGCGCACTGGTCATGACGTTCCTCATTGCTTCATGAGGCTGGGTGACGGTGTCGCTTCTGAAGTCCGCAATAATCTCGGGCATGTCGATGTCCTTTGTGTAGCCGAAAAGTGTACAGCAGGAAAAAGATGTGCGCAGTAGAGCATTGCTTATCTGTACGGTACAGCTACAGAAAGATGAAAAGTAAACAGTACAGACGCTTGCGAGTCAGGGTGTTGTCATTAATCAGTTTTTAAACGCTCTGCGTTTATTGAATGGATATGCACTTATAACATGTATGTTATATATCCAGAATTTAAGAGAACTTTGTCAATATGACATGACTCTATTGTGGGCGGTCAGTTGTATTGAAAACACGGCTCCACTAAATACCCGGTCACATGCAAACAACTATTTCTGACTCAATCTCCAGGACACTCAGCCGCGCTGTAGCTCCAGTCACATAGCGGGCTATGCTCCCTGCGCTGCCACCCAGCTGAGCAGCCTGTTTATTGGCCAGAAATAAATGTTTCCACATGGCAGTGCACTTATCAGAACCCGTTTAAACGAGGCTGTAAGAATCCATTGAAAGGGGTTGGTTTATGAATACTTCGATGTCAGCTGAAAAACCTACGGCTGCTTTATCGATGCATGAAAGATTAGAAAATGGTTCGCTTAAATCCACGATGTTGCTTTTTCAGGGTAAGATGAAAGTGGTTCTGGTTGATAGTGACCTACTGTGTAATTTTTGCAAATTTCCCTGTAATGACGCTATGGCATGTACCTGTGGGAAGGATTTAAGGTGCAGAAGTTGTATTCAAAAAAGGGTTATGTACGCAAATGCGAAGTGTGAGACTCTTTGTAATGAATGTGTTGGAATGACTCAGGAGTGTCAGGAAAAGAAAACACTCGCCGAAAAACTGTATGAAAGTACCCGTCAGTATTCCACAAAAAAATTCATTAATGATCATTATGAAATCCGTCCAAGTGTTTATAAGGGGGCACCGGAGAAAAACAATACTGTTTGGAGTGACTTTTATCAGCCTCTGACCGAGGGGAGTCTCACTGCGTTTGACATAACCTGTGCTCAGGCCTGCCAGAGTAAAATGGCTATTCGAGATTTGCTGAGTAGTGCATCACCAGAAAAAATGCTCCCAAAGCAAGAGAGTACGCATGACGCTGTGAAGACAATACCTCTTTGCGGTAATGCTTTACTTCAAAAAATTCATGAGTCTGGCGTTGTTATGCTGTGCGATATGTATGAAAACACGAACTGGAAAACGACACAGGCCATTGAAGGAGGGTATAAGGCTGAATTTTCTCAGAAAAAATCTGACATGAAGATCTGCTTTAACGAGCAGAGCCTGTCATCGGGAAAAACCACCCAGGTCAGCGTTTTAGTTGATAGCTGCATGATAAATTGGAGTCTTATGAATGAAAGGCCCTTTTATGTAGAATCTTGCACGTATCTTATCCACAGCTCAGTTGCGACTAACCCCGTTGATGTAGTCACGCCGGTTCCGTACGATTCTAATCCGAATTCAATTTGCTGTGGATGGGCTGCCGGCTACTTGGGCGATCCGTATATAAAAGCACTGGTTGTGAATCTGGGAAGCGTTCCTTTCAGTACGCAGAAGCTACCGATCAAGTTTTCGGGTTATAATGCTGTTGTAAATCTGTCTCTGCCTGATAGCCCCATCTTGCTCGCAATTATTGATGAGCGCCCCCTGTCACAAGCCACACAGCAAAACAATGAAAGGATTGAAGGTTTTGAACAAAAGCTGGGGGAGCTGCCAGAGCTTCCTCTCGTTCAAAGAGTATATAAAGGAAGGACCTCACAGTATGGGCTCTGAGCGATGATGGCCTATAGCGGTGCGACTCTATCGTTTATGTACAGGCATAGCTCTGATCTTTCTTCGGGGACTGAGGAGAGAATGCCGTTAAATTTATGGAGAAGATCTTGTTGACTGGGCAATAGCTTCCCCTACGAAAACTGACATTTCTTTTTTCAGGTGATCAGTTGGCACCGCACCAGCTTCAAAGAACAGAAGAATCGTTGACCCTCCAAAAGCAAAATGCCCCAGCTCCTGCCCTTTTTCTACCTGGGTTCCTTGTGCTGCAAGCAGGGTGATATCGCTGATATGAAAGATGCCTACCGGAACCATACCGACGTACCCCAATACCGGGTTGTAGGTAATGTAAGCCCCTCGAGGGTGGTTGTAAGACTCATTGGACAATGGGTCAGGGTTGCCAGTGTCTGCGCCAGTGACTTCAGGGAACAGGGCTGCCTGTACAACCGTTCCGCTGACAGGTGAGTGGAAGTGGTGATAGCTGTATTCGTGCAGGTTGAAGTCCAGAACGGGGCCACCAATAAAGTGGCTTGCCAGAGGGTGGTTGCCGAAGATCGCGCCGATATTAAGAATGTCGCCCTTGGCCTGAATGCTTGTACGACTTGTAACGCTATTGTGCAGAACTTTTACTGAGCCATCACTCGGGGATGTGACCACAGTATCGTTATTGGTAGAGCTGACAGGGCGTACACCTGGTTTCAGTTGTCGCCCAGAGAAATCGTTGAAGCTGGTAAACCCACCAACGGGAACAATAAAGTCCTCTATGCGAACTTTGACGTCAATCAGCCAGTCGCTGATGTAAGCGAGAGATTCTGGTTGCGCCATATACCCTCTGAAAGATCTAAAGTAGGACATCATCCACGGAAACAGAGCGGGAGGCTCCTGTGACGGCTCCTGTGACGGCTCCTGTGAAGGGTGCTTAACTCCAGCCATCTTTTCGAAGGTGCAGGTCATTTGTTCAAAGGGTATCTCTGTTCGTCTGATCACGTTACGAGGCATGTTCAACAGCATCTGTTACAAGCCTTTGATGGAGGACACTGCCGGTTTGGATCCGTTTAAACAAGGGTAAGCAAGACTTAGGGTGAGTTGCTGCTCAATGTCAGGGTTGTGATTCAAATACTCTTTCAGGCTTTGAACCTCTGCGGGAACAGGATTATGCGATAGAGGCTTTTCTGTTTCTTCAGGGGATGCACTGGTGTACTTAACAAATGCAGTGGCTGCTAATACGGCCAGAAAACAGTGTCCTGCCAATCGTGTTACAGCGTTCATATGGCTTGCTTACTTCTTACCTATAGCTTTGCAGATCACAGACCAGTTTTATCGAAGGTCAGTACCCGGTCACATGAAAACAACTATTTCTGACTCAATCTCCAAAACACTCAGCCGTGCCGCAGCTCCAGTCACATAGCGGGCTATGCTCCCTGCGCTGCAACCCGGCTGAGCAACCTGTTTATTGGCCAGAAATAAATGTTTCCACATGGCCGGGCCCTTATGGCCAGAGTTTGTGCTGGAGGTTTGAGGCTTTGAATTTGATGCTTTGAATGTGAGAACGCAGCTAACTGCTCTGTCAGTAATCTTCTAAGAGTTTACAGGTCTTAGTCAGACATCCGTCATCTTCAAGGATATCTGTCAATGGCTAATCCACTGCAAAAATCGACCTCTACTACTCAGGGGGCTTTTCAACCTTTGTCAAAGGAGGGCAAGCAGAAACAGCAAAGGCTCCCTGAGAGCGCAGCAAGCATAGCAGTGATGTCAGTTTCTTCTCGCCCGATGCTTAACCAGTCTCAGGCATCCTTCCCACCTGATCCTGTCAGTTCTGCCTTGCGTAAGGGGGATATAGCGCTGGCTCTCTCTGAGGCGACGTATATGAACAATCACCCAGTTAGGTCGAATAAATTTACTAAGGAGAGCAGAGATGGGTTGGAGAGCAGCCATGCCTCATTAATACACTCTTGCATGGCGCAACAACAATTAGCAGGAGCGGGTGATGTTTTCGGTGTGCCTATGGCGATGTACCTGATAAATACCCGTTTGATTAGCAATGATAGCTTTAAATATCTTCAAACTTTAAAAACATCCTTGTGCCAGGAAGAAGGGGAATGTGGGCAGGAAACCCTGAGTGCAGACCTCGGGAATATACAGATCCTTGCTGACCAGGCACCTCTTGAAGCTATTGATGAAATTTCCAGAGTTTACCGAATGTGGCGGCCTGTTCTGCCAAGAACGACGCTGAATCAACTGGCAGAGGCCTACAGAAAAGTACTACCGGCAATGCTGACTGAGTGCGAGCAAATCATGGTCGAAGACCCGGCAGAGGCTGAGTTCTATTTCCGGAGTTATGTCGTTTTACATCTGGAACTATTGGCTTGTGGGTCGTCGCCGGAGGAGTGTCAGGACGTTAAAAGCAAAGTTGGCGCTATGGCTTACAAGGTTTTCCATAAAAACCTGAGTTTGGAGTCTGGCAGGACAGTCCTAAGAAGTTCCACTGTGGAAGACTTACTCCTTATTAAGCATTGCGCGAATTGGGAAGTATTGTGTCCAGATGCTGTAAGAGAACTCAATCAGCTGATACAGCGCAAAGGTATAGAGAGAGAATCAGTGAAGGGGAAGTCTCAGCTGAATAAAGAGCTTATCCAGCTGCTGAGTAATGGCAAAAACCAGGAGGCGCTCAGGCTTTACTGTCAGAAAGCGAAGGAAAGCCCGGATCTATTGATGGTGGCGAGTTATTTTGAGTTGAACCGTCATATGAAGCGGGCATTAGGGGGAGAGTTGGCGTGTTTGTGTCTCCAGATAAGCCGTGAAGGGGTAACCCTGGAAAATGCTCAGCATATACAGAGTATTATTGGCCTACTGGGTAAGTGGGTTGAGATGCCCTGGATAACAGGTGTGAAAAGCTGGGCCACGTTGAATGCTCTGCGAGTTCTGGTTTCAGAGCGCTTTCTTGTTCCTTTATGGGAGAAGGCCTATAAGGCCAGAGACTTGGAAGAATTGGGGCGCCTGCAACGGGATTATGAGGTTTTTATTTATGACGACTTTCTAGAACAGTTCGAGAGTCTTCAACTGAACAATGAGAGTCTTCAACTGAACAGTGAGAGTCTTCAACTGAACAGTGAGAGTCTTCAACTGAACAGTGAGAGCCTTCAGCGACGAGATGAGAGCCTTCAGCGACGAGATGAGAGCCTTCAGCGACGAGATGAGAGCCTTCAGCGACGAGATGAGAGCCCCCAGCAACAACAAATAGAACCTGAAGCGAGCCCAGATAAATCGTCAGCACCACATGAGAGACCAGCCTGGTTCGAACCTGAAGAAAAGAATCTGAAGAGCCTCCTGAGTTCGCCAGACAAGCTTGTGCAGTTTACGCAGTTAATCCATGAAAAAGGGGGGCTGGAAAAAGAAGGCAGGCAGTGGCTGGCTTTAATGGAAGGCATGTACCGGCAGGGTAAATTTACAAATCTAAGCACCCGTGGAGCGGTAGCGATGAAACAGGTTATTTGTGAAATTACTGCTCTGGTTGTGCGTCAAAATAGTGAACGTATTCATGCAGCTCCCAGTGGTAATAAACGGCAGACGTGTAAAGAGGCATCTGGTGATGCCCTTAAAATGCTACTACTACTCGATAAATTTGATATCACCTTACCCAATGATGACTTCAAGACGTTGATGGGTTTAGTTCGCAGCCATTATCTGAATCCATTTTTGTCCGAAGTTGAAACTCTGAAAGCGCAACCGGGTAAAAAGGAACTATGGGATGCAATGACGGAACTCTACAATGTGACTGGTTTGCTGTTAAGGAAAGAAAGAAGACGTGCGCGCAAGGCATATATTCAGTTGTATCCAGTCAATAAATTCCGGATAACGCGTGATCTTAGAACGGGTGACCAGCAGACTATTATAGATACACTGAAACACATACAGGCCATAATTCTGGAGAGAAATAATTTTTATGGTGCCAAGGATGTAAAAAGAGCGTGCTTAGATGCAGAAATTGTCGTTTGTGTTTCTGTAAGGCGATTGAACGAACTGGTAAAACAGAATAGTGAAACCTGGCTCCCGGTGAAAATGGAGTTTCTGGATAAGTGCCGTAACGCCGAGTATTTTAAACAATTAGCGGACAAGTGACAGAGACTACCCCTTGGGTTGGCGCCTGCTCTTTCTTTATCCGCATCCCATCTCCTGACCTTTTCTACATGGGTTCCGGCTTTAGCGAGCATGGTGATGTCGCTGAAGCTGGTAAACCCTCCAACAGGAACAATAAAATCCTGTATACGAACTTTGGGGTTTAGGCCCGGGTGTAGAGGGAAAGGAAGAGTTGAGAGCACCGCTAACTACTTTGTCAGTAATTTTCTTAACGCATGCAGGTCTTAATGAAGATATCTGTCTTTATTAAGGATCTCTGCCAATGGCCACCCCACTGAAACAATCGACCTCTCGTACACACGGCGGTTTTCAACCCTTCTCGAAGGATGACAAGGAACGGGAGCGGGAACAGCAAAGGCTCCCGGCCAGCATAACAACAGGTGCAGCCAGAAGAGAAGTCATGCCCCATAGCGCTGGCCCGGGGCTGCTGGCTCCTCAGGAGCGCCAGTCTCACCGGCTTTATGGTTCGTTGCCTGTTTCGATGTTGTCAGCTTCCGCTCGATCTTACTGCTATGACGAAGACCCTGTTGGCTCCGCCCTGTTGAAGGGGAAGGTGGAACTGGCCCTCTCTCAGGCGGCGTATATGGGCGCTGCCTCATGCAAGCGGAAGCACTTCACGGGTAATTACATAGCCCAGCAGCAGCAAAGTCATGCCTCATTAATAACATTTTGCACGCAGCAACCAGAAGAAGGAGAGGGGGCTACTTTCGGTGTGCCTCTGGCGCTTAATTTGATAAATCCCCGTTTGCTCGACAGTGGCAGCCTTGAATGTATTCAATCTATGAAAGCATTTTTGTGCCAGGACGAAGGGGTGGCTGGGTCGGAAACCTTGAGTGCAGAGTTTAAAGATATTCAGACCCTCGCTGAACAAGCCCCTCTTGAAACGCTTCATAAAATTTCCGAAGTTTACCGGATCTGGCGGCCTGTTCTTCCAACGCAGATGCTGACTCAAATGGCAGAGGCTTACAGACAAGTATTGCCGGCAGTGCTGGCTGAGTGCGAGACGATTATGGCTGAAGACCCATTGGAAGCTGAGATCTATTTCCAGAGTTTTGTCATTCAGCACCTGGAACTATTGGGATTAGGGTCATCGGCGGGGGAGTGCCGGGACGTTAAAAATAAAGTTGGAGCTCTGGCTTACAAGGTTTTCCATAAAAAACTGAGTTTGGTGGCTGACGAGACAGTGCACAGAAGTTTCACAGTGGAAGACATACTTCTTGCCAAGCACTGCGAAAATCTGGGGTTAATTTATGCAAAGGATACAAAGGTATTAAATAAGCTGATTCTGCGTAAAAGTGTAATGGGCACCTCTGTGAAAGAGGCTTCAAAGCTTGAGGATAAATTTATCCGACTGCTGGAAAACGGTCATAATCAGGAGATGCTCGAGTTTTACTGTCAATACGCAGAGGAAAACCCGGACCTGTTAGCAGTGAGAAATCCTTCTAATCTTCATCGCTATATGAAACGGGCATTAAGGGGAGAGCTGGCGTGTTTGTGTTTCCAGATAGGGCATGAAGGTGTAACTCGGAAAAATGTTGAGCGTATACAGGTGATTATTGGCCAACTGGGACGCTGGGTTGAGATGCCCTGGGTCATAGGAATGGAACCTTGTGCCACGCTAAATGCTCTGCGGCATCTGGTATCAGAGTGTTTTCTTGCTCCTTTATGGGAGAAGGCCTGCGACACCAGAAATTTGGCTGAACTTGAGCGCTTGCAGCAGGATTATGAGGTTTTTATTTATGATGACTTTTACGATCAGTTCGAGAGCCTTCAGCGGCAAAATGAAAGCCTTGAGCAAGAAAATGAGAGCCTTCAGCAAGAAAATAAGAGCCTTCAGCAAGAAAATGAGAGCCTTCAGCAAGAAAATATGAGCCTTCAGCAAGAAAATGAGAGCCTTCAGCAAGAAAATGAGAGCCTTCAGCCGCAAAACGAAAGCCCTCAACAAAAACAATCAGAAGCTGAAGTAAGCCCTGGGATATCGTCGGCCTCACCATCTGAGGGAGCAGCTTACCTCGAACCAACAGAAGAGAATCTGAAGCTCCTGCTAAGTTCGTCAGACAGGCTTGAGCAGTTCAAGCTGTTTATCCATGAAAATGAGGAGAACCTGGAAAAAGAAAGCAGACAGTGGCTGGCTTTAATGACAGGCATGTACCAGCGGGGTAAGTTCACAAATCAGAGCACCAGTGGAGCAATGGCGACCAAACAGATTATGTGGGAAGTTATTCCTCTGGTTGTCCGTTGTGATACTGCGCGTATTAATGCAGTCCCGGAGGATAAGAAAAGGCAGACGTGTAAAGAGATGGCCGATGACGTCATGAACATGGTGCTGCTAATCAATAAATTTGATATCGCTTTATCCGGAGATGATTATTACGGGCTGAAGTATATAGTACGCAAACATTACCTGAGGCCTTTATTGCTTGAAGCTAAATATCTGAGAAAGGATTCGGGTGAAGAGAAAAAATGGGGAGCATTGACTGAAGTTTACAGTATGAGTCGCATACTGAAAAAAAATGATAGAAAGCTGGCGCGCAAAATCTATGTTCGCTTATACCCAGTCCCTAGCCACCAGATAAAACATGATCTTGGTACGGGTAGCGCTCAGACTATTAGAAAAACCTTGAAACACATACAAACAAAAATTTTGGAACGGCACTATTTTTATGGAAACCAGGACGTAGAAGACGAGTATTCAGAAGCAGAAAGTGTCGTTTGTTTTGCATTAAAGCGATTGCAGGAATTGGTAAAGAAGAACCGTGAAATCTGGCTCCCAGTGCAAGAGCAGTTCCTGGAAAAGTGCCGTGACACCGACTTCCTCAAACTCATTACGTGAAAGTGATAGAGAATAGCTCCTGACTTTGCAGGCAAGATGGTGAAGGAAAATCCCGTAAAATATTCACTGGTAACTACAATAACTGCATTGTTAGCGATACCAGATTAAAAGGTGATTATTCTTCGAATTTTTAAAAATAAACCGACCTGTTTATCAGAAAGTCGTGGAGGTTCCGGGTGGAAGGCAGTCATTCAAATTTTCATCGTGCTCAAACTCAAGGCACTCAAACTCAAGGCACTCAAACTCAAGGCACTCAAACTCAAGGCACTCAAACTCAAGGTGCTGAAGTGGCTGTTTTTGACCAGACCACCGCTGATCATAGTGTCCTGCTTTCTGACCCTATGATCAGCGGTGGCCTGATCACACCTGAACCTTTGAGACTATTTGAAATAAAAGCTTCTGAACCCGATAATAAACAGGCTGATGATCGACTCGCCAATAAGGCAACACTCACTGGCAGAAAGCCTGATGTGCAGACACCTTCGACACCGGAAGCCCATACTGTTGTCACCAGTGATGGTTATAGATTGGTAAAAGGGGGCAGACCCAGTATACCAAGACCTTATCAAGTTAATGAGTGGATAGATGTAGATCTCGCTAAGCAATATTCAGATGGTCGTCGAAGGCAATTCCCAAAACAGGAAGCCCCCCCCAGGATGGTTTTTGAAGCCTCCAGCTCTCAAGCAGATATGGGTATAGCCTCCCATACAACCTCACTGGAGTCCTCTCAAAGCCCATTACCTGATCACCTGAAGCAGATACAGAGATCAAGTGCTGAGAATACGGAGACCGTTAATGAATTGGCTCGGAATATCTCATTTCAGGGTATGAGCCAGACTCTTGTTCTTCAGCCAGCGAAAAGCCAGCGTTTACAACAGGAACTTGATGCCAGTAATGCAGGGCAGACTGAGCAAAAAACCGCAATGAAAGATGCTATAGGTACAAGCGCTGCCCTGTTTAAACTGGTTGATAAACTGAAACAAGAGATTAGTGTATTAAAGTCGTCGTATAATGACCTGGAAACAGAAGGTGAAGTACTTAGAGATCAGCTAGGGTGGCAAAAGAGAAAGCTGGAGACAGCCTCCTATACAACCTCACGGGTACACTCTCAAAGCCCATTACCTGGTCACCTGAAGCAGAGACAGAGATCAAGTGCTGCGAATACTGAGACCGTTAATGAATTGGCTCAGAATATCTCATTTCAAGTTATGAGACAGACTCTTGTTCTTCAGACTGCGAAAAGCCAGCGTTTACAGCAGCAACCTGATGCCAGTAATGCCGGGCAGGCTGAGCAAAAGACCGCAATGAAAGATGCTATAGGTACAAGCGCTGCCCTGTTTAAACTGGTTGATAAACTGGAACAAGAGATTAGTGTATTAAAATCGTCGTGTAATGGCCTGGAAATAGAAAATGAAGTACTCAGAGGTCAGGTAGGGTTGCAAAAGAGAAAGCTGGAGCAGAAAAGTGCCTGCACCAGTATTAAAAAAATTAAAAAAACTCGCAGATGACTTTTAAGCCTTGGTCGTTTGATAATATTCAGTGGTATATCACAGTGATTCTAACTGCTGCGCGAGATTCATTATCGCAGGATTATTAAATTCCGCCATTGTCATAGCGGAAATAACGTCTTTCCATAACGGGGTTTTGTTAGCCTGATTTGTTGATATGATCCAGTCTTGAAATAACGTTTTAATAAATTGCGTGTCGATACTTTGGGGTTTTTCGGGCAGGTTATCATCGTTCATCAGGAACATTTTAAATAGGTCTGCGTTGTCTTTGGTGGCAATGTGGTCGATCAATGAGATGCCATCCCAGCTGATATTTTCCACGTCTTCAATAGAGGTTATTGGCCTGGTTAAGTTGTTTTCAGATAAACCGAATTGGCTATAGTTGACAGCTGGCGGAGGAGAGTAGGGGAGTGCCAATGATTCATTCAGATTAGTCTGTAAAACCCCCAGTCTCAGATACCCAATCGCATCACTAAGCTGATTCCATAGAATATGTGGACTGGTGTTATTCGCGGAAAGAATCCACTTGTTCATGACATATCTGGCCTTACCCTCGATTAATACACCGGCTCGGTTGCAATCTTTATTAATGAGTTCGGTTTTTGTTCCATTGTCGTCTTGTAATAAATGAAGCCCTAGAGAATTTTCGCAGGCAACGCGTTCAAACAGGCCCAGGTTTTCTCCCTTCCTATCTTTCAGTGCCAATAGTGTTTTTATTGTCACAGGTTGATCTTTAAAAACAGGACCAGCCCTTTGAGTAGAAACACTGGCGCTGGGGGCTGTGGTGTCACAGCTCGGGAGAGTTCTGGCTGGCTGTTCCTGGTGGCTTCTGGGAAGCATTTGTGGCGTTACGACTTCCAGCGCTTCCGGCGCTTCCGGCGCAGCCTCGTCGTAATCCCATATATGCCTCATTATGTATCTTCCTATGCAGTTCATAAAATCTCCTTATTGTCTCGGATTGTTATATTGAATGTCTTTGGACAAGCAGGATCGTTCTCGGTTTTTTCACTCCAGGCAAATTGTTAGCAGTGCTTAGCAATGTGTTAGGGAAGTAGGGAGAGTGAGGAGACTGTTTGGCGAAGATACTTCCCTATCGCGACGGAGTGTTCAAACGTCACTTTCAATCGCATAAACGCAGCCTCTATATCTGCCTACAGGATTATGAGGGTTGCACAGGATCATAAGCTTCACTTTAGGATCGCTGAGTTTCTCATCCAGATCGTCGAAATCCATCTCATATTTATCGTCCACCACCTTCAATGGACTTTTTACAATTCCACGATCGGCGGTGGTGATGATTTTAGAAAACGGGTGGCAGGCAGGAGTTTGTACAAGGACGCTGTCGTTAGAGTCAGACAGCTCACGAATCAGCAGCGCTATGCCGGTCAGTACTCCCGGAACCTGAACAAAGCCGTCTGTATTCAACTCCAGAAGTATCTTCGCCAAACAGTCTCCTCACTCTCCCTACTTCCCTAACACATTGCTAAGCACTGCTAACAATTTGCCTGGAGTGAAAAAACCGAGAACGATCCTGCTTGTCCAAAGACATTCAAATATAACAATCCGAGACAATAAGGAGATTTTATGAACCGCATAGGAAGATACATAATGAGGCATATATGGGATTACGACGAGGCTGCGCCGGAAGCGCCGGAAGCGCTGGAAGTCGTAACGCCACAAATGCTTCCCAGAAGCCACCAGGAACAGCCAGCCAGAACTCTCCCGAGCTGTGACACCACAGCCCCCAGCGCCAGTGTTTCTACTCAAAGGGCTGGTCCTGTTTTTAAAGATCAACCTGTGACAATAAAAACACTATTGGCACTGAAAGATAGGAAGGGAGAAAACCTGGGCCTGTTTGAACGCGTTGCCTGCGAAAATTCTCTAGGGCTTCATTTATTACAAGACGACAATGGAACAAAACCGAACTCATTAATAAAGATTGCAACCGAGCCGGTGTATTAATCGAGGGTAAGGCCAGATATGTCATGAACAAGTGGATTCTTTCCGCGAATAACACCAGTCCACATATTCTATGGAATCAGCTTAGTGATGCGATTGGGTATCTGAGACTGGGGGTTTTACAGACTAATCTGAATGAATCATTGGCACTCCCCTACTCTCCTCCGCCAGCTGTCAACTATAGCCAATTCGGTTTATCTGAAAACACCTTAACCAGGCCAATAACCTCTATTGAAGACGTGGAAAATATCAGCTGGGATGGCCTCTCATTGATCGACCACCATTGCCACCAAAGACAACGCAGACCTATTTAAAATGTTCCTGATGAACGATGATAACCTGCCCGAAAAACCCCAAAGTATCGACACGCATTTATTAAAACGTTATTTCAAGACTGGATCATATCAACAAATCAGGCTAACAAAACCCCGTTATGGAAAGACGTTTATTTCCGCTATGACAATGGCGGAATTTAATAATCCTGCGATAATGAATCTCGCGCAGCAGTTAGAATCACTGTGATATACCACTGAATATTATCAAACGACCAAGGCTTAAAAGTCATCTGCGAGTTTTTTTAATTTTTTTAATACTGGTGCAGGCACTTTTCTGCTCCAGCTTTCTCTTTTGCAACCCTACCTGACCTCTGAGTACTTCATTTTCTATTTCCAGGCCATTACACGACGATTTTAATACACTAATCTCTTGTTCCAGTTTATCAACCAGTTTAAACAGGGCAGCGCTTGTACCTATAGCATCTTTCATTGCGGTCTTTTGCTCAGCCTGCCCGGCATTACTGGCATCAGGTTGCTGCTGTAAACGCTGGCTTTTCGCAGTCTGAAGAACAAGAGTCTGTCTCATAACTTGAAATGAGATATTCTGAGCCAATTCATTAACGGTCTCAGTATTCGCAGCACTTGATCTCTGTCTCTGCTTCAGGTGACCAGGTAATGGGCTTTGAGAGTGTACCCGTGAGGTTGTATAGGAGGCTGTCTCCAGCTTCTCTTTTGCCACCCTAGCTGATCTCTAAGTACTTCACCTTCTGTTTCCAGGTCATTATACGACGACTTTAATACACTAATCTCTTGTTTCAGTTTATCAACCAGTTTAAACAGGGCAGCGCTTGTACCTATAGCATCTTTCATTGCGGTTTTTTTGCTCAGTCTGCCCTGCATTACTGGCATCAAGTTCCTGTTGTAAACGCTGGCTTTTCGCTGGCTGAAGAACAAGAGTCTGGCTCATACCCTGAAATGAGATATTCCGAGCCAATTCATTAACGGTCTCCGTATTCTCAGCACTTGATCTCTGTATCTGCTTCAGGTGATCAGGTAATGGGCTTTGAGAGGACTCCAGTGAGGTTGTATGGGAGGCTATACCCATATCTGCTTGAGAGCTGGAGGCTTCAAAAACCATCCTGGGGGGGGCTTCCTGTTTTGGGAATTGCCTTCGACGACCATCTGAATATTGCTTAGCGAGATCTACATCTATCCACTCATAACTTGATAAGGTCTTGGTATACTGGGTCTGCCCCCTTTTACCAATCTATAACCATCACTGGTGACAACAGTATGGGCTTCCGGTGTCGAAGGTGTCTGCACATCAGGCTTTCTGCCAGTGAGTGTTGCCTTATTGGCGAGTCGATCATCAGCCTGTTTATTATCGGGTTCAGAAGCTTTTATTTCAAATAGTCTCAAAGGTTCAGGTGTGATCAGGCCACCGCTGATCATAGGGTCAGAAAGCAGGACACTATGATCAGCGGTGGTCTGGTCAAAAACAGCCACTTCAGCACCTTGAGTTTGAGTGCCTTGAGTTTGAGTGCCTTGAGTTTGAGTGCCTTGAGTTTGAGTGCCTTGAGTTTGAGCACGATGAAAATTTGAATGACTGCCTTCCACCTGGAACCTCCACGACTTTCTGATAAACAGGTCGGTTTATTTTTAAAAATTCGAAGAATAATCACCTTTTAATCTGGTATCGCTAACAATGCAGTTATTGTAGTTACCAGTGAATATTTTACGGGATTTTCCTTCACCATCTTGCCTGCAAAGTCAGGAGCTATTCTCTATCACTTTCACGTAATGAGTTTGAGGAAGTCGGTGTCACGGCACTTTTCCAGGAACTGCTCTTGCACTGGGAGCCAGATTTCACGGTTCTTCTTTACCAATTCCTGCAATCGCTTTAATGCAAAACAAACGACACTTTCTGCTTCTGAATACTCGTCTTCTACGTCCTGGTTTCCATAAAAATAGTGCCGTTCCAAAATTTTTGTTTGTATGTGTTTCAAGGTTTTTCTAATAGTCTGAGCGCTACCCGTACCAAGATCATGTTTTATCTGGTGGCTAGGGACTGGGTATAAGCGAACATAGATTTTGCGCGCCAGCTTTCTATCATTTTTTTCAGTATGCGACTCATACTGTAAACTTCAGTCAATGCTCCCCATTTTTTCTCTTCACCCGAATCCTTTCTCAGATGTTTA
>CBDCRZ010000144.1:0-4708 GCA_965221135.1 Sansalvadorimonas sp. | reverse complement strand
TGTTGGCTTTGAGATTGGCTAACGTAGGAGAGGGAGACGAAGTGTTGATTCCTTCGCTCACTATGGCTGCCGTGTTGAATGCAGTTTTAACGGTTGGGGCAAAGCCGGTGTTTGTGGACTGTGCTCCCGGTGGGAATTTTTGATCCAGTCTGGAAAGGCAAAACGTTGATGCAAAACTGCTCTCAACCTCAAAGTCATATGGGATGAAGGCTTTGGAGGTGTGAACATGCCAATTGAGCCTGCCAGCGAGCTTGACTTTGCTGCCATAGCTAGTCATGGTGTCAAGGTGATACGAGTGGGTGCTGTGTGTGATGCCAAGGACATGGCCTTCTTATTGAGCCAACATGCAGTGTGTTCAAACGATGACAAGACTCATCTTGCCAAAGTGGTGCTTCGATTGCGCGGTGCAATCAAAGCTGCTAGCAGCTACGGTCTCAAAATTTTGATCACCCTTGCTGATTTGCCTGGATGCCCCTTTCACTCCAGAGATCCTGGTGATTTTTGGAACTCTTCTACGGTCCGATTGCGAGTTGCAGAATTCTGGGGCCACCTTGCTGAAGCTCTTGCTGACTTATCCAACATCATTATGGGATATGACCTCATTAATGAGCCATACACTTTAGAAGACAAAGAATTCGCTTTTTTTGATGATTTTCGCTTGGAACATTCGAAGGAGCTGCAGGAATTCTACACCATGGCTCTGACCAGGATAAGATCAGTCAACAGGGAGATAATGGTTGTGTTGACAGGATTGTGGTGGGGCAGTCCCATAGGTATTGATAGCCTTACTCCTCTACCCGATCCAAATACTGCATACTCTGTTCATGTGTATGTCCCACCAAATTATATAAAATCTCGGAATACTACCTTATCTTATCCCGGAGTAGTACAAAAATGGGAAAAATGTCCTTACGACACTGTCAATGTCAATTATTCGTTTATTTACAACTTACTCAAAGACAGAGTTTGGCGATGGCAGGAGAAACACAAAGTACCATCCAGTCGCATTCTTGTTGCTGAATTTGGAATACGCAGAGAGATTTCTGGTGCATCTCAGTATCTTCACGACCTTGTTAAAATTTTCTCAGAATTTCGCTGGAGCTGGCTTGTCTTCTCGTACAGAGATGAGGAGTGGGATGCTCTTGATTACGAGTTGGGACAAGATGTGCATAACATGCTTGATCGTTCCCCCACAGATCTGTTTCTCACAGTTGCAAAGCACTTTCATTGATGTCATTTATGTTCTATTTACATAAAATCAGAGAGATTTAGAAAATCAAAAATTAATAATACAAACCTATAAGTTCAATAGTCCTAGCTATAATTATTGTTTCTTATTCATAGGAATCTGGATCACAAATCATAGCCTCTCTTAAGCAGCTTGACACAAAATCAATATCCTCATCTTTCATACCATAAAACGTAGGCAGGTAAAATCCGCAAGAGCCCAAATATTCAGCATTTGGCAGTGTCTCGGGATACGTTTTAGGCTGTCGAGCAATTGTCATCGGCTGAAGGTGTAGCGGAAAGAAAAAATCCCTCGTCTCTATCCCCTTGCTAGCAAGCTTTCCTCTAACTCGAGTTCTCACTGCCTTGGAAGTCACAAGCACTCCAAACACCCAAGGTGCATCTCTGCCATATTCATTTCTTGGCATTAGCTGCAATCCACAAACTTCCCGTAATGCTTCACGATATTTGTTGCCAATTCTTGTGCGATCACTCATTACTTCAGGAAGCTTACTCACTGCAGGTGATACGAATGCTGCCTGCAAGCCTGACATCTTGTAGTTTCCAGAGTGCTCATAATGAACGAAGTGGAATTTCTTTGTGAACCCGTGATTCACATAACTATCTGCATTGTCTTTTAAATCTCTTGAGCCCAACAGAAACCCACCATCTCCCGATGTTATAGCTTTGTTGGCATAAAGACTGGCACAAGAAAAATCCCCAAAAGTGCCCACCAGCCTACCATTATAGTCTGCACCAATGGCTTCTGCAATATCTTCTATGAATACTATTTGCTTCGATTTGCAAAACTGTTGAATCTTTGTGCAATCAGCGGGCACGCCGTACGTATGGCAGACTATTAGGGCGCTAACATGAGTGCATTTATTTGCCTTTTGTTCATACTCGACAACTGAAGGATTAAAATTCCCACCGGGAGCACAGTCCACAAACACCGGCTTTGCCCCAACCGTTAAAACTGCATTCAACACGGCAGCCATAGTGAGCGAAGGAATCAACACTTCGTCTCCCTCTCCTACGTTAGCCAATCTCAAAGCCAACACCAGTGCAGAGTATCCACTGCTGCACGCTTTGGCAAACCTCACTCCAAAGAACTGCTTCAAATTCTCCTCAAACTCGGCGACAATTGATGTAGCAGATGAAATTTTTGCTTCGTCTATAGCTCTCAGGACGTTTTCTTTAGAGCCTGGAGCAATGTAGGGGAATGAGACATGGAGCCTATATCCAGCAAGTGGTGCTGCCGGCTCTGCGTCTGGTAGCAAATCCTTCACCCTTTCCGACAACAATTTGTCCATCGCAAGGTTCTGACAGGAGCGTATAATGCACTTATCAATATGTACCCCCACCCCCCCTCCCGGGACTACGTGGGGCAATGGTGGGGATTTGAACTTTTTAATTGTCAATTGCCCCACCCCCAGGGCATGAGCCGCTGTCAAATCCCCATCATATACCCAGGGTGTCACCTCGGGATTTGATCATATCAAGCACACAGAACTCGCTTAGCTACACATGAACTATTATTGATGACAATTTGAAGTGTGCATTTTAAAGACATGTACAAATTTTACATTAAAAAGTATGTAGAGGAGTCTTCTAAGCAGCTACAATTTTACAGACACGCGCCACCATGCCCGGTAGCTAGCACACTACGATATACGACTCGTGACACGCGCGCTTTCTTGTTTTCTGGCGCTTGAAGGAGAACCCTGGCTATAGGACGGTGGCCAGGAGTCTGGAATACTGCGCAGAGACGATCAGGCGACACGTAGCACGCGTTTGTTCGCGAATCAAATACCCCACCCCTGGGGACCAGAGCATTGTCAAAACTGAGGTAAATGCCCCACTGTTGCCCCACGTAGTCCCGGGAGGGGGGGGGGGTGGGGGTACATATTGATAAGTTCATTAAAGGGGAAGGAGCCTTCAGCTAATAGAAATATCGGAGCCTAAAGTCCGCCGCTTGCGCATGCGCTGCGGACTTTTTGCTGGCCGCATAAGACGGCGACCATAGCTCTGGCTGAACGCTTGCCGGAGACGGGCAGGACGAAGCGTGGATGAATGTATAGGTAGAAAATAGCAAGCCACAACGCGCAAAGAAAGGCCTAAGTTCCAAGTAGCAACAGCGCATGGCGGCGGACTTTAGACTTCGATACTGTTGATTTTGCGCTTCTTCGAACAGCGTGCAATTTTCCGTTGTCCCATAGTAAGCAAAGTGTGCTGGCTATTCAAATTCAGACACCACGGATACATACTCTGTAAGCTGGGCAACGATTCCGTGGGGTTATCTATAAAATAAAAGGCTAGTGCTGCTCTCTACGTGACCACGGAAAATTCCTCGCTGTTCGAAGAAGCGCAAAATCAACAGTATCGAAGTCTAAAGTCCGCCGCCATGCGCTGTTGCTACTTGGAACTTAGGCCTTTCTTTGCGCGTTGTGGCTTGCTATTTTCTACCTATACATTCATCCACGCTTCGTCCTGCCCGTCTCCGGCAAGCGTTCAGCCAGAGCTATGGTCGCCGTCTTATGCGGCCAGCAAAAAGTCCGCAGCGCATGCGCAAGCGGCGGACTTTAGGCTCCGATATTTCTATTAGCTGAAGGCTCCTTCCCCTTTAATGAACTTATCAATATGTACCCCCACCCCCCCCTCCCGGGACTACGTGGGGCAACAGTGGGGCATTTACCTCAGTTTTGACAATGCTCTGGTCCCCAGGGGTGGGGTATTTGATTCGCGAACAAACGCGTGCTACGTGTCGCCTGATCGTCTCTGCGCAGTATTCCAGACTCCTGGCCACCGTCCTATAGCCAGGGTTCTCCTTCAAGCGCCAGAAAACAAGAAAGCGCGCGTGTCACGAGTCGTATATCGTAGTGTGCTAGCTACCGGGCATGGTGGCGCGTGTCTGTAAAATTGTAGCTGCTTAGAAGACTCCTCTACATACTTTTTAATGTAAAATTTGTACATGTCTTTAAAATGCACACTTCAAATTGTCATCAATAATAGTTCATGTGTAGCTAAGCGAGTTCTGTGTGCTTGATATGATCAAATCCCGAGGTGACACCCTGGGTATATGATGGGGATTTGACAGCGGCTCATGCCCTGGGGGTGGGGCAATTGACAATTAAAAAGTTCAAATCCCCACCATTGCCCCACGTAGTCCCGGGAGGGGGGGGGGTGGGGGTACATATTGATAAGTGCATTATACGCTCCTGTCAGAACCTTGCGATGGACAAATTGTTGTCGGAAAGGGTGAAGGATTTGCTACCAGACGCAGAGCCGGCAGCACCACTTGCTGGATATAGGCTCCATGTCTCATTCCCCTACATTGCTCCAGGCTCTAAAGAAAACGTCCTGAGAGCTATAGACGAAGCAAAAATTTCATCTGCTACATCAATTGTCGCCGAGTTTGAGGAGAATTTGAAGCAGTTCTTTGGAGTGAGGTTTGCCAAAGCGTGCAGCAGTGGATACTCTG
>CBDCRZ010000143.1:0-3942 GCA_965221135.1 Sansalvadorimonas sp. | reverse complement strand
GTTTATAGCCTGAAGCTTAAGGAGCGGTTCAACTCCAATCGCGCGCTTAGGAATATCCAAACATAAAGTCCGCTGCGTGTGGTGTGTTATTGATGACGTACACAGCCTACTTGTAAATAGCCTACAACGCGTCATTTTGCAATAATACAACGTGACGTCACATTTACGATCAATCTGTGCCTCGCTTTCAGACTGAGGCACGGATCTGAACTCATCACAGCCCAACGACGACTATGATCTTCGCGTGTGTCATAAAAGGGTTCGCATTGTTCTGGCCTACAAGGAGACTGAACATGAGCTGGAATCACGTGCATCCTGAACGCTGAGCACAAGACGACAGCTGGAACTTGGCCGTCTGGACACGCCTTAAATTTTCACAGCTAGTCGTACCACCAGAGGGAGTCTGTCATTGATCAACCCATTCTTGGAGTATTAAAGCGTAGCATGGGGCAGAGGATCTGCCATCATTTTTTGAATAAAATTATTGTCTAGACATTCTAGTTAGTTAGTTAGTATAGGTGTTAATACAGTCATTGTAGTTAGACGTTGATCCAGTCATCTAGAATCAGCTCAGCTTCTTCATCACTATCACAATCTACTGACGACTGATCTTGTGGAGCGCACTTTTTGTAGCTTGCTCGTGGACCATGGGTAGGTTTTCTTGTTTTTGCATTCCACCATAGGTTGATAGCAGAATCTGGCGAAAATTCTTTCAGGGAAGTCTTGTCGGCATTTATGACTAGCAGATTGCTCAGCGTATCTGTACGGAGAGAAGATCTTTTTCTAGATTTGATGAGGTTAACCTGAGAGAATGTCCACTCGAGCTTGCCATTCGACACTGGAAGAGAGAAAAGAAGGGTTGGAGAGAATGAGGACATTTGACCACTCGGACTTGTTTGGTGCATGAAACAGTCGCCACCAGACTGATTGGTACTCCATGGTAGCCAGAGATATAAACTGGGTCGCATAAGAAATCATTGTCTCAAATTCGCTGCGAATCTCTGACAACTCTGCTCCACCCTTCTCAAGTGGGAACTGTTCTGTTGCAACAAAGTAAGCCACATCAAACTTCTTTCTTACTTCAGTTCTTCATCGGAGAGAGTAGTGAGGGACCGAGCAATCGGGGCATACGCAGTAACAGGAGCACCTTGAGCTTGGGCACACTCTTTTCTGAGCAAGTTCATTGTGTGAATGTGCTATTCTGAACGTTGAACAGCACATTCACGCAATGAACGTTGCGTGAACGTTTCCAATTCCTCTGAACTCTAATATCTATGAGGGCATGGAGTATCGTTAGTTTTTCCACAGAAAATGTGTTCTACTTTGGCAGCAACTTTATTCAAATCACTTGTGTCAGCATTGCAGACTGCAATTGCAGGCATTTCTTGCACATAACTACGAAGTAACAAATAGCTATCAAAAACATCAGTAGCACTTTCGGTCGACACAGAACTGATGGGTTGAGTTCTGTTCGTCTCGCGTCCCACTGCACTCGGTTGATATGAAGGATGAGTGGACACATAGAATCTAAATAATATTGAACTTCCACACTGGACAACGTCGCGACCTTCAGGATCACAAACAGAGAATGGTGTTACAAAATCTAATAGGTTTCTAATGATACACTACCATTTTCATCGCAACTTTTAGGATGATTGGTGCTTGAACCGTAAGGCACCATTAGTGATTTTAAAAGCAAAACAGGATACACTCCATTCACTTCTTCTCCACGTTGTAACTGCTTTTATTTCTTGCAAAGCTGGCCTTGCTTTATTAGCATCAGATGAAAGTGACAGAGCATTGGTGTAATGATTATAGAAAGATGAATGTCTTGCAAGTTTGTGGTAGACCGTTAGCACGAATTTTTCCTTCCAACATCGTGTACATGTCTCTATTCCTTTCATGTTGAAAGTTTCAGGTACACCGTGGCGGAATGGGTCTGTCTTGCCCATTTTTTATGAACCCGGATCAGGTTAGCTCGATCGTCTACTGCTATGTCCTGTAGGGTCAGGTGCGATTGCAAGTCAAACGAGGTGTCTGATGGGATTGTGAATTCGCCAGCCCTTAGGAAGCCGAAGAATCCCAGTGTGAATGCCGCCCACTGCGTCCTGGTGTCATGGGGTAGTTCTCCCGAGGGCCATGCCTGTCGAATACTGAGCAGGATCTGCGTCGGCCAGGGAGGTTAGTGGGTGATGCTCCTTGGGACCTCTTCGCCCCTTTTAGCATGTACTGCAGTCTGGGCCACGACTTGTCTAGGAAGGGCTCAGGGAAGCCAGCTGAGATTTGTAGGTGACGGATAGCCGATAGGTAGTATTTGATTGAGGCATGCTTAACTCTGTCTTTGGCAAAAAAGGCTACGAATTGACGTACGGATTGTAGTTGGTCAACATAGAATCGATGGGGGTAAGTGATGAGAAAAGTGATAAATACACAGGGTTAAGCAACAGTGGGTTAAGCGATTGGAATAGCGTGTTCCAGCCGGCTGGGTTGGAGTAGCGCTGGTCCTCAGGTTCGGTTGGTTTAGTCCTGTGTTCTTGAGGACGCTTGTGTGTTTCGGCTAGCGCCAAGGAGTCTTTGGGTGAGACTGGGCAGTCAGTAACTCTGTGGTGTCCTGGGCAGGTAGCACACGTGTGACAGTAGCGGCAGTCCTCCCGCCTGCAGTCCCCCTTATTCCATTGAATACAGATGGGGACGTTGGTAGCCGATGTGCGAGCTTTTGGTCTGGTGGAGGGGTGGGTACTGGGCGATGGCTGCTTGGTCAGTGCTAGTAAAGCGTAGGATGAAACCAGGTGGTGGTCGGAGCCACTGCAGAGTGTGCATAGGACTCCCTTGCCGTCTCTCGCACCGATGAGGCAAGATGCATGGAGTGAGGGCTCTAGTCGTGCCTAATCCGTCGAACTACCTCGTTTTCGTCCAGCACTGCAGCCGCTGTGTGCTGGCGGAACAGCGCATCATACTCGGCCCAGCCCCTTCCACCGTTCTTGCGTCCTTCGTGGACAATTAGGCAGAGGTATGCCAAGCGTGACCGGACCAGGTGGGGAATGTGACTCAGCTGAGCACAGCCACGAAGCAGGTGCAGGAATCCAGCCAGGGAGACCCACTCGCAGGAACCCCTAACGCTCGTCGCCAACCACCCCCGTTCCGACTGTCACCCTCTCTACCCCCACTACCAGGCAAACTAGTGGGAAAGATCCAAGCACTGGCAATATGTTGAGGCAAAGGAGTTCATGCCAGACAACCTGAAGTTAATCAAACGCCTCGAGTCGATGGATCGCCCCTTGTTAGGTACCATCCTTCCCAACCTGCGCCACAACCTCAGAGAAGTACCGTCACTACTAACCTGGGTATTCTGCTTCGCGCAGTACGTGGCTGTGCTGGCTGAGTCACATCCCCACCTGGTCCGGTCACGCTTGGCATACCTCTGCCTAATTGTCCACGAAGGACGCAAGAACGGTGGAAGGGGCTGGGCCGAGTATGATGCGCTGTTCCGCCAGCACACAGCGGCTGCAGTGCTGGACGAAAACGAGGTAGCGACGGATTAGGCACGACTAGAGCCCTCACTCCATGCATCTTGCCTCATCGGTGCGAGAGACGGCAAGGGAGTCCTATGCACACTCTGCAGTGGCTCCGACCACCACCTGGTTTCATCCTACGCTTTACTAGCACTCACCAAGCAGCCATCGCCCAGTACCCACCCCTCCACCAGACCAAAAGCTCGCACATCGGCTACCAACGTCCCCATCTGTATTCAATGGAATAAGGGGGACTGCAGGCGGGAGGACTGCCGCTACTGTCACACGTGTGCTACCTGCCCAGGACACCACAGAGTTACTGACTGCCCAGTCTCACCCAAAGACTCCTTGGCGCTAGCCGAAACACACAAGCGTCCTCAAGAACACAGGACTAAACCAACCGAACCTGAGGACCAGCGCTACTCCAACC
>CBDCRZ010000142.1:0-38753 GCA_965221135.1 Sansalvadorimonas sp. | reverse complement strand
TGAAAAGTGTGAAGTGCATGGGGCTATAGGTATTGATGTAGCTGATATGACCTCAGCACCCGAAAAAAAAATCAACGCTGCCCACAATCCTATAAGGTTACTGTATGTAGGTCGTTTGGAATACTGGAAAGGTGTACAGTTTTCTTTGTATGCACTATCGGAGCTTATTAAGAGTGGTGAGGATGTATCTTTAACAATTGTTGGATCTGGCTCAGACGGTGAATTTTTATATCAGTTAGCCATTAAGCTAAATGTTATTAGTAATGTTGATTTTGTTAAATGGGTTTCGCAAACAGAATTACATGGAATATACAATGATCATGATGTGTTCGTATTTCCAAGTTTGCATGATTCTGGTGGAATGGTTGTTCTAGAAGCACTTTCTAACGGCTTGCCTGTTTTATGTTTTGATCTTGGAGGCCCCGGCCAAATAATTGATAGTGCCTGTGGTTATAAAGTGACTAACACTCTTTCTATTGATGATTCTATTAATGAAATGTCACACGTTTTGGAGTCTATTACTATTGATGACTTGAGGCTGAAGAAAAATGATTGCATGCGACGTGCGAAGGAAATGAGCTGGTCTAATATTGTGGGGAAAATATATGACTAATTCTACCTTAAGTTGGAACAGAGCACACCCAGTGGATAGATTATTTATTAAGTTTCGAGATGGATTAATATTATTAATTCTATTTGGCTATCTTTTGTTGAACTATGGTTTTATGCAACTTAGGATCGGGTTTGTTCCGGTTGGTGAGTTGTTATTATTTTTTTTTATATTGACGACTCGCTGGGTTGGTTTGTTTGACAAAATGTATTTTACGATAAATGTCTTGCCAGTATTTATAATATTTTGGGGGTATATTACTTTTTCAGTAGCATTCTCTTTGATAGGGTATGGGGTTTGGGCATTGAGAGATGCCAGTCATATGCTGGAGACAACTTTTTTACTGGTTGGTTTTTCAGCATTTGGAAGTGTTTATTTTAGAAAAGTATTTTTAAAGAGTATTTCCACATTCTTCTTTCTTTCCTGTTTGTATAGCCTCACTTATCCTATAGGGGATGTTTTAAAAAAATTCTCGCCCCAATTAATGGCAGGATCTGGGCAGATAGTAAGCTTATTTTTTAATTATACAAACTCAGCATTAATATTATTGTTGATAGCGTCATATCTTTTATTATTTGATTTGAATAATGGCTATTTTTCAAATATAAAATAGTTATTGCCGGAGTTCTGATAGCTTTCTGTGTTATGTTTTTTCAAGCAAGAACAATATATCTTCAAATTATTGCTCTCTTTATTATGCTTTATGCATATCGTAGGAGGGAGTTTAATAAAGCTGTAATGGCTTTGTTTTTAGGTTTGATTATTATTATATTATTACCGACTCTTGGCTTGCAATTTGAAGGGCGGCTTGGGCAAGTTGTATCTATTGACTTTATTTATAATCATTTTATGGCAATTTTTGGTGTTGACAGTGCTGGTCTTGAAGGTGCAGCAAGTGGTGTTGGGCAGCGTATAGGTTGGTGGCTGAATATTTATGAAAAATGGTCTGTTGATTTATCGACTATGCTCTTTGGCCTTGGTTTTGGTATGCCTCTGATGGACTTTGCTATTGCTGATGGTGTTGTAGCAAGAGAACCCCACAATTCCTATATTTCAGTGTTAGCTCGCACAGGTATAATTGGTGCCTGCTTTTGGTTGTTTATTCACTATATATTGTTAAAAATATGGCGACAGCTTTTTATTTTCACTCGGGAAATGCACTATAAAAAAATCAATAGTTTATTAATGTTATTCATGGTCTATTTTGTTTTCATATGGATGTATGCAATTGGCGAAGATGCTTTTGAAAAGCCCTATAATTCGATCCCATATTATTTTTTTTGGGGAATGATCTTACGGATGGCATGGTATAAGAAAAAAGATAGATTTCAAGAGATTATCGGTAGTGACAAATAAAATAATCTTGGCTCATAACTCGTATCAGATATATGGTGGGGAAGATAATGTATTCTCAGAAGAGTTTAAGTTACTTGTTAGCAATGGTTTGTTTCAGATCGAGAGTCTTGAAGTCAACAATGATATAATCAATAGTTTTGCTAAAAAAGTTAAATCTATATATGAATTGCCTTTTTCCTCTTCGGGTTACCACAATGTAAAAAATAGACTTCTTGAAGATAATGTAACATTGGCACATATTCACAATTTTTTTCCTCTCATAACTCCATCATTTTTCTACGCCTGCCAAGGCGCCAACGTGCCAGTAGTCCACACCCTTCACAACTATCGCACTCTCTGCCCAACAGCAACTCTTATGTATAACGGAAAAGTCTGTGAACGCAGCCTACATGGAAGCGCATGGTGGACAGTTCCAAACCGAGTCTACCGAAATTCATTTATTGGAACAGCTGCACTGGCCTATATGGTTGAATACCATAAGCGCAAGGGCACGTGGAAAACACAAGTAGACCGCTATATAGCATTAACGGAGTTTGCAAAAAACAAATTTATTGAAGGTGGTTTTCCGGCTGAAAAAATATCAGTTAAGCCCAACTTCGTCGAAGACCCTCATAGTGGAGAGCACCAAATTTCTAAGGATGGTGGCTATGCCGTATTTGTAGGCCGTTTAAGTGAAGAAAAAGGTTTGAATATACTTCTTGATGCATGGCGTAATATTAGTTATCCATTGAAGATAATTGGTGGTGGAGCATTAGAAAACATGGTGATAAAAGCATGTAGTTCTAACTCAAATATTGAATTCTTAGGCTTTCAGGACAAAGAAGAAATTTTACCACTGATAAAGAATGCTGATTTCTTAATCATGGCATCAACGTGGTATGAAGGGTTTCCGATCGTTTTGTTGGAAGCTTTTTCAAATAGTACACCCGCACTCGTTGCCAATATTGGTGGCATGGCTGAGATTGTAAATGATCAAGTAACAGGGCTGCATTTTGAGGTGAGTGACTCTGGTGATTTGGCAGAAAAAGCACAATACCTGATAGATAACCCAAAGCTCTGCTGTGAATATGGACAGAATGCTCGCCTTGAGTATTTGGAAAAATACACACCAGAACGTAATTTTGAAATGCTGCTGGATATATATCGCCAGACTATTCGTGATAAAAGAGGAAGTTATCCATTTTGATTTTTACAAAATCGTACAAATAACGAAATAATCTGTTGCTAAGGCCTTGAAATAATGAATATGGTACAGTGTCCGTGGTGTTTATCTGAAAAAATTGCTTTGCATAAACTGATCTCATATGGTTTTCAGATTGATAGATATATATGTAAGTGTTGTAAAACGATGTGGATGGCTAAAATGCCAAATAAAAAGAAATTAGATGATATCTATAAAATGTTTCTTTTGAATGAAATAAATAAAAGTACCGCATTCGGTAGCACTAATGAGCGAATAGCTAAGTCAATAATTAAAGCCTCTGGCATTAGTTCTGGATTTGGCGATTGTTTGGATTATGGTGCAGGGCAAGGTCAGCTGGCAAAAACTCTCATCAATATGTCTAGTGAAGAAAATGATTCAGTATCAATATATGAGCCTTATAGTGATGTTAAATCTTCAATATGTATTTTTAATGATTGGAGAGACGTAGAAAATAAAAAGTTCGATTGGGTTTTTATGGTAGAAGTTGTAGAACACTTGTCTAATCCGATTGATGAATTAATGAAAATAAGAAAAGTGTTAAAACCTAACGGTAAGTTAATTATCACAACTCCGAACTCGCGCGGGCTTCAAGCACTATCGAAAAAAGTTTATTGGAGAGAATCTCTTAATCCGACACATTTGACATTGTTTTCAGAACAATCTCTAAGAGTTCTTGCTGAAAAAGCTGGCTATAGTAGTGTTGAAAGAATAAAAAAGAAAATTGAATATAAATATGGATGGAAGCAGCACTTGCTAACTATAACCCAATTGTTAGGGGTTTCTGGTGGACTACATATGGTTTTTGATAAATAAATAAATTTGTTTGTTCAACTACTACATAATTAATTTCTTTATTGATTGCTGTTAGCATTTGTTTACAAAAAAACGATAGGTTCTATTGTTTGCGAAACAATTTTCTAGAATAAGTGGTCTGTCGTTCCTGATCGAATGTATATACTAGCTGAGCCTTCCAAAAGCGGTAGCTTTTCTACAGATGCGAATGACGTGATACTTAATGTGGTTTCTAAATTTGATATCTTGCATACCAAGGCTGTAAATTGAAGAGAATAAGAATTTATTTGCTTAAAATGCATGTCTCATTGATAAGGATTGACACAGTCATTAATCATATTCAGGACTGGTGTCATAGTGATAGATGTCACTACATCTGTGTTTCTAATGTGCATATGTGCATGGAAGCATTCGATTCTGACGAATTTCAGCAAGTTATCAATAATGCAGATATCGTCGTGCCAGATGGTAAACCTTTGGTCTGGGGTCAAAAGCTGTTAGGGCATAAAAATGCGCAGCAGGTCCGTGGGCAAGATTTGACGATGGGTTTGTGTGAGTTGGCAGTAGAGAAGGGTTTTAAAATTGGATTTTATGGTGCGGCACCAGAAACGCTAACCACTATGCAAAGTAACCTCCTTGAGCAATTCCCTACGCTGGATATTTCTTACAGTTACTCCCCTCCGTACCGAGCACTGACTCTCGAAGAAGATGCAGATATTCTTGCGGCTATAAATGAGCAGTGGCGTGCAAATCCTGTTTGTTGGCATTGGTTGCCCAAAGCAGGAAAGGTGGATGGCTGAACATAAAGAACATTTGAGCTGTGTCATGTTGGGTGTTGGAGCTGCTTTTGACTTTATCGCAGGCAATAAGAAACATGCTCCCCGCTGGATGCAGGCTGTTGGGCTGGAGTGGTTGTTTCGGCTATTGAGTGAACCACGGCGTTTGTGGAAGCGGTACCTTAAACAGAACCCTCGTTTTGTCTGGTACTTTGTTCAGCAGTTGATGGGGCGGAAGTTTTGAGCTCGTGCCTCTATTTGAACCACGGAGGGCACGAAGGGCACTGAGGAAGAGCAAAATCTTTTGTTATAAAGCTCTTATTAAAGAGCTCTTCGTTTTCTTTGTGATCTCCGTGACCTCTGTGGTAGAAAAAGAGAAAAACCCAATTAAAACAAAAGGATTTGTTATGGCTGCAAATGTTCCCCACTTCCCTCCTCCCCACTGCCAGAGCTCACCCTCCACCGCCTGCGCAAAGACTTCCTGCCCCAATGGATAGCTGAGCAGTTAACGCAGGAAGGTTCTGAACATTCGCCCGGTCAGTTGAACGCGGTACTTGCCGGTGAGCATGCACAGGGTTTGTCTGTGCACTGGTGCAATAAAATACTCGGCCTTCGGGATGCCTGGCTTACTATGGAACAGGCGGTAACGGCCGGTGAGCCTTTGAGTGAAACGCTTATTAAGGCGCTGCATTCTTATGTTATTGGCGCGCGGGTTAAGGGTGTAAACCTTCGCCAGGCGCCTTTCCCCTGTGCCGGGCAGTACCGGAATGCGGGTGTGTTGTCTTCGACGACTTCTGCGCAGCAACCTCACCACTCTGAAATACCGGCTTTAATGGCAGACTTTGTTGCACGGTATAGCTTACCAGAGCGTACCTCAGCAAAAGACCTGGATAGGTTGTATGAAGAGTTATGTATCATGCAACCGTTTGTTGAGGGTGTGCGAAGTATCGCTTCTCTGCTGGTGAATTTTCAGCGAATGCGGGTTGGGTTGATGCCGCAGGTTGCTCTTTGTGGGGTAGGGTTTGAGAGTCTGATCGGCTAATAACCTGTTCCATCGTCTATAGTGGATGCGCCATAATATAAGCCACTGCAGGTGACCGGATGCACACAGCTATGACATCATTTCCACTAAGTACTGATGAATACCTTGAGACCGAGAAAAAAACCGGGGTCAGGCATGAGTATGTCAATGGGTATATATATGCCATGGTCGGCGGCAGCCGTAGGCATAACCTGCTGACTGTGGCGATAACCCGTCTTATTGGGAACCACCTTCAGGGCACTGGTTGCCTGGTTTATGCCTCGGATATGAAAGTGAAAGCCGGTACCAAGGCTGATGATATCTTCTTTTATCCCGACGTGATGGTTTCCTGCAGCCGGGGTCAGCAAGACCATTATGTCGAGCATGAACCGAAACTGGTTGTTGAGGTTTTGTCTCCGGGTACAGAACAGTATGACCGCCTGAGCAAGCTGGAAGCCTATACCCAGATAGAAAGTCTCGAAGAGTATCTGCTGGTTGACCAGCGGGAGATGAAAATTGATCTGTACCAGCGTTCCGGTGAGAAGTGGCTTTTAGCTCGCTATGGTGAGGGGGATGAGTTGCAGTTGGCTTCTATTGATTTTACCGTGCCTGTCAGCCGTATTTACCAGGATGTCATTGGGGTTGTTTGATTTTTTGTAATATTTTCACCACAGAGACACAAAGGGTCGGTGAATGTTCCATACAACACCGACATTTCCGCCATCCCTGGCGGTCACACGAAGGAAAAGCTCTTATTAAAAAGCTTTTTTCTTTTCTCCGTGTCCCTGTGTCTCTGTGGTTTACAAACCGATTCCCCCCAGCCCCAAGTGACTTTACTCTTCAGAGAGGCAATACTGTCAGCAGCACTGACTCAACATCACGGACTGACACTTGCACCCAACGAACCCCATGTTTCAAACCATAGATAACCTGAAAGCCCAGCTCGACAGCCTCCGACCGCTGCCGGCCAACACGGGCAGGTCATTGCACGAAGCCCTGGTGCTGGAGTGGACATATAACTCCAATGCCATCGAAGGCAACACCCTGACCCTGAAAGAAACCAAGGTTGTGCTTGAGGGCATCACTGTGGGAGGCAAGTCTCTGCGAGAGCATGTTGAGGCCATCAACCACAGGGAAGCGATTGCCTGGTGTGAGGGCGTTGTCTCCCGTGACGAACCGCTGAGCGAATACCTGATAAAATCTGTTCATCAGTTGCTTTTAAAGAATATTGATGACACCAATGCAGGGCGCTACAGACAGGAAAATGTGGTGATTGCGGGAGCAGACCACACACCACCCGATTCCCTGCATTTGCCAGAACTTATGCAGAAGCTGGTGGACGGGTACCAGGTTGAGGTTTACCACCCTCTGGAGCGTGCAGCACGCCTGCATGTGGATTTTGACGGTATACACCCTTTTGTAGATGGCAATGGGCGTACAGCCCGGTTACTTATGAATTTAGACTTAATGGAGAGTGGCTTTCTCCCTGTTGTTATCAAAGCTGAAAATCGCCAAGCTTATTATGAGGCTTTGGATAAAGCCCATACGGAAGGAGCCTGTCAGGGTTTTATTGAACTGGTAGTTAAAGCGCAGGAAGAAATGCTCCGCCACTATTTATCTTTTCTGTAATATTTTAACCACAGAGACACAAAGACACAGAGAAAAATCTTTTTATATAAAAGCTCTTACCAAAAGCTTTTTGCTTTTCTCTGTGTCTTTGTGTCTCCGTGGTTCAAAGCTTTTAGCCCATTAAGGTTTTCAATGAAAAAAGTCTTTATAGCAGGCCACCGCGGTATGGTCGGCTCTGCGATTGCCCGTCAGTTATCCACCCAGTCAGACATCAAAACCATTACCCGCACAAGAAAGGAACTCGACCTAACCAGCCAGCAGGCAGTGAAAGAGTTCTTCCAGTCGGAACAAATCGATCAGGTCTATCTGGCGGCGGCTAAAGTGGGCGGTATCCACGCCAACAACACTTACCCTGCCGAGTTTATTTATGAAAACCTGATGATGGAGTGCAATATCATCCATCAGGCTTATGCGGCCGGTGTTAAGAAGTTATTGTTCCTCGGTTCCAGCTGCATCTACCCCAAGCTGGCAGCACAGCCAATGGTGGAAAATGATCTGCTGAACGGTCACCTGGAACCCACCAATGAGCCTTATGCCATCGCCAAGATTGCCGGTATCAAACTGTGTGAATCCTATAACCGTCAGTACGAAGTTGACTATCGTTCGGTCATGCCCACAAACCTCTACGGTGAGAATGATAACTTCCACCCTGAAAACAGCCACGTTATCCCCGCTATGATGCGCCGCTTCCATGAGGCAAAGCTTCGTGGAGATAAAGACGTTGTTGTCTGGGGTACCGGCACGCCTATGCGTGAGTTTTTGCATGTGGATGATATGGCTGCTGCTTCTGTCCATGTTATGAATCTTGATTCTGCCGTTTATGGTGAACATACCCAACCGATGATGTCTCATATCAATGTGGGTACCGGTATTGATTGCACCATTCGTGAGCTGGCAGAGACCATGAAACATGTTGTGGGTTTTGAAGGTGAGATTGTTTTTGATACGTCAAAGCCAGATGGTACGCCTCGTAAGCTTATGGATGTTACCCGGTTGGAAAAGCTGGGCTGGAAGGCTTCTGTTTCCCTGGGTGATGGTTTGGGAATGACTTATGAGTGGTTCCTTGAGCATGCAGCGGATCTGCGGTCTGTTTAAAAGCTTTTGAACCACAGAGGGCACAAAGTTCACAGAGGAAAAGCAAAAGATTATTTAATTAAGAGCTATTTAATCTCTCAGGGTCATATTTCCCGCCGCTTGCGGCGTAAAATGGTAGGATGAGCGAATACATCCACAAGAGTCATAATGTTACAGTTTTGCTTTACCACTTAGTGTTTCCGTACCGCAGAGCGGTATTAGACAATGCTGTAGATAAAGAGCTGAAGACGGTATTTCTACAGATTGAGGCCAGGTATGAGATTAAGTTTCTGGAGACAGGAACAGACAGGGATCATGTTCACTTTTTGATCCAGTCAGTACCGACATATTCAGTGACAAAGCTTGTCACTATGATCAAGAGTTTAACCGCTAGAGAGATCTTCAAGCGCTGTGCGCATGTTAAGAAGCAATTGTGGGGTGGAGAGTTTTGGAGTGACGGATACTTTGCAAGTACGGTTGGTAAGCATGGTGATGAGCAGATGATATCTAACTATGTGAAAAATCAAGGAGTTGGTGAGTATGAGAAGCTTCACTCAGATCATCAGCTTGCGATGTTTTAAGGGTTATCAGACGGTATCTTGTTTGCCGGAGGTAAAGTTCAACCTTGCTAGAATACCTCGCTTTCGCGAAGCGAAAGTCCGAGCCTAAGCGAGGAGGGCTTGCCCCGAGGATTATTTATTAAAGCTTTTCTCTGTGTCATTGTGTCTCTGTGGTGAAAGGCTTTTACCATGCTAGAACTCGAAACATTCAAAACGGTGGTTTCCTCAACGCCACTGGTCTCTCTCGATATTATTATCCGCAACAGTGAAGACAGGATTTTACTGGGTTTTCGCAATAACCGGCCTGCGCAAGGTTATTGGTTTGTACCCGGTGGCCGGATTTTGAAGGATGAGACATTCTCTACGGCCTTTGTCCGGTTAACCGGGAACGAGCTGGGTGAGTCCGCTCTGTTTGCTGAAGCCCGTTTTCTTGGCCCTTATCAGCATTTCTATACTGATAACTTTTCTGGTGATGATTTCTCTACTCACTATGTTGTGCTGGGGTATGAACTGATAAGGGATATTGATATCAGCTCACTGCCGAATGAACAGCACAATGATTATCGGTGGTTTACCGTTGAAGAGCTGCTGGCTGCAAGCGATGTGCACCAGCATACCAAGGATTACTTTCTAAAAGCCTGAAAAAGATGTAACCACAGAGACACAGAGGGAAGAATCTGTTCTTGTGGTGCTTGCGGCTGATCGGGTTCATGAGTTTGTTGAGAAGCCTGACCTGAAAACTGCTCAGGGATATTTATCTTCTGGTGATTATTACTGGAACTCTGGGATGTTTTTGTTCAGGGCTTCTCGTTACCTGGAAGAATTAAAAGTTTTTCGGCCCGATATTCTTCAGGCTTGTGAAAAGCCATGCCGGTTCAGGTGACATCTATGCTCACCCGGCGGGGTACTGGAAACCCAAAAATCCCCGCATCTCGATCAATATGGCTACCAGGATATACTCTGGATGGCTGAAGGTATGCTTTCTAATCTGCGATTGTTGGAGCTATAAGCAAAAGATGTGAAAAGGTGTATTTATCTCCTCCGATTAATGTCTTCGAGCATACCCCGGGGCGCACCTTTTTGATTAAAGGTAGAGATAGGTTGTACTGCTGTTCAGGTAAAGGTTAGAGGTGAGTTACTCCTAACCCCGTTTTCCATTCAAGGTGTCTTGATGAGCGCTCTTAATTGTTTTAAAGCCTACGATATTCGTGGCCGCCTTCCTGATGAGCTAAATACCGATATTGCCTGGGCCATTGGTCGTGCTGTAACGGAATACCTGAAACCAAAAACGATTGTAATAGGTGGAGATATACGTCTCTCAACACCGGTGCTTAAAGATGCTTTGAGTGATGGGCTACGTACTGGCGGCACCGATGTGATTGATATCGGTTTGTGTGGGACTGAGGAGATTTACTACGCTACCTCACATTTAAAGGTTGATGGTGGTGTGATGGTCACGGCCAGTCATAACCCGGTGGATTATAACGGGATGAAGCTGGTGCGTGAGGAGTCCCGGCCTATATCTGGTGACACTGGCCTTCGTGAGATTGAGGTGCTGGCTAAAGGCTTTTTGAACCACAGAGGGTACGGAGATCACAGAGGAAAAGATAAAGAATTAGTTGGGGGATATCGGGAGATTAGTAATCTTTCGGATTATATTGAGCATATTCTTGGGTATGTGAAGGCGGATGAGCTTAAACCTTTAAAACTGGTTGTTAATGCTGGTAACGGTGCGGCCGGGCATGTGGTTGATGCTATTGAAGAGCGGTTTTCTGACCTGGGTGTGCCTGTTGAGTTTGTGAAGGTTCATCATGAGCCGGATGGTGCATTTCCCCATGGTATTCCTAACCCGCTGTTGCCTGAGTGCCGTTCGGCTACGGCTGATGCTGTTCTGGTGCATAAGGCCGATATGGGTATTGCCTGGGATGGTGACTTTGACCGTTGCTTCCTCTTTGATGAGATGGGGCAGTTCATAGAAGGCTACTATATAGTCGGTCTGCTGGGTGAAGCGTTTTTGGCCCATGAACCCGGTGCAAAGATTCTTCATGACCCACGGTTAACCTGGAATACGATTGAGCAGGTGTCATCTGCTGGTGGTGTACCTGTGCTGTGCAAAACCGGTCACGCCTTTATCAAAGAACGTATGCGGGCAGAGGATGCTGTGTATGGTGGCGAGATGAGCGCTCATCATTACTTCCGTGATTTCGCTTACTGCGACTCCGGGATGATTCCCTGGCTGCTGGTCGCAGAGCTTATGTCCCGCAAAGGCAAGGCTCTTTCTGAGTTGGTCTCTGAACGTATTGCTCTGTTTCCTTCTTCCGGTGAAATTAACAGCAAGCTGGCTGACCCTCAGGCGGCTATTGATCGGGTACTCGGAGCTTACCAGTCAGATGCTGTCGGTGTTGATCATACCGATGGTATTTCACTGGATATGGGGAAGTGGCGGTTTAACCTGCGTTCCTCCAATACTGAGCCGGTGCTGCGGTTGAATGTGGAGAGCCGGGGGGATGTGGGGTTGATGGAGGCTAAGACGGCTGATCTGTTGTCTCTGATACATAGGTAAAGCTTTTGAACCACAGAGGGCACAAAGGCCACAGAGGAAAAGCAAAACTTTTTAATCTCTTTGGGTTCAATTTCCCGCAGCTTGCTGCGTTCCCGCTGCGCAGCAGTGCTGAAAATTGGAACCTGTAATGAATACCTCGCTTTCGCGTAGCGAAAGTCCGATCCTAAGTGAGGGGGGCTTGCCCCGAGGATTCTTTATTTTAGAGCTTTTTCTTTTTATTAATGGGCTCTTCCTCTGTGTTCTTTGTGCCCTCTGTGGTTCAAAAAAAGGACTTCAATGTGACAAGAACCCTGGCCGTAAGCTGGTTACTCTTCCTGGTTATTCTCTCAGTCTGTAAAAGCCTGGGCCACGCCCAAATCATCTGGGGAAGCATCGAAAGCTTCCTGGGCGGCCACCGGCAAATGCATTTAGCCATGGCAATAGTGCTCTCTCTACTCAGTCACCTGGCTGTTTATGCTCGCAAGCCGGTTTCTCTTGTAAACCCTGTTTTTGTTTTTCTGGTGCTGGGCTGCATTGTTGATGAAGCTCTCCAGTATTTTATTCCAGCGAGGCATTTCAACCCGCTGGATGCCCTTGCCAGTATCGGTGGGCTGGTTGTTGGTTTCCTCTTGCTGAATCTGCTTTTAAAAATGTTGCCGGTTTCGGTGGTTAAGTAACGTTAATACCTTGCGTTAGTAAAAAGCGCTAAATAATTTCGCCACATCTCTCTTCTTCCGTATTAATGATGTAACGGTTGTAATCTATGCCTTTGACTTCCTTGGGGCGTACTCGCCTGCCCCTGTATTTGCTGTTGTTCTTTGATCTTGGTATTGCGTATTTTAGTGCCAGTCTCGCGGGGTATGTGCGCTTTGCTGATTGGGCGATGCTCTGGCCTTATCCGCGTCTTATTTTCATTCAGGGGCTGGCAGCGGTGATGTTTTCCTTTGCCCATGGGGTCTACTTGCCCTGGCGGGGCAGGCCTCTTGGTGAGCGGATTTTCACTGTGATAGTCGCCTGGTCTCTTTCGTTTATGATGTTGACCATATATCTCTGGGCGACAAAAGCGGCTGATGCCTACTCCCGGTTATGGCTGGGTGTCTGGTTTGTCTGCGCCGTTGTGACAGCAAGCCTGAGCCGCTATTTTCTGTACTTTGCTTTGAATTATGTTCGCAGTAAGGGCCGAAACAGTAAACGGGTGCTTGTTGTTGGCAGAGGGGAAAACTTCGACCATATTCTGCAGGAGTTTAAAGAAGGCAACCCATTTGGTTTCCGATTAGACGATGTTGTGCACTTCACTGATTCCGACACAACTCTTCCCGCCATTCAGGCTTTGCTCAGTAAGGAAGGTTATTACGATGAATGTTGGGTCTGCCTGCCCCTGAAAGACAGTAGCTTTGTTTATGAAATGGTAAACATCCTCCGCCACGCCACCACCGATATCCGCTTTATGCCCGGCATGCGGGACATGCCACTGCTCAATCATAAGGTTTCGCCTATAGGTGGCTTTTACAGTCTGGATATCAGTTGTACGCCTATGGATGGTTACAACCGTGTTGTGAAGGAGATTGAAGACAGGGTGGTTGGCTTACTGATATTCCTTATCATCCTGCCGGTCTGTGTGCTTATCTCCCTTGCAGTTCGTATCTCTTCCCCCGGGCCGATTCTGTTCAAGCAGTACCGGCACGGTGCAGATGGCAAGCCGATTAAGGTGTATAAGTTTCGCTCTATGAAAATCCACGCAGAAGAGCAGGGCAATGTCACCCAGGCCACCAAGGGCGACCCAAGAATCACTAGAGTAGGAGCCTTCATCCGAAAAACAAGCCTGGATGAACTGCCCCAGTTCTTTAATGTAATACAGGGGAAGATGTCGGTCGTAGGCCCCCGCCCCCATGCACTGGAACATAACGAGTATTACAAAGATCTGGTTGAATCCTACATGAAGCGCCACAAGGTCAAACCCGGCATAACCGGCCTGGCACAGGTGCGCGGATTTCGGGGTGAAACCGACACCCTGGAAAAAATGCAAAAGCGGGTGGAGTGTGACCTGGAGTATATGAATAACTGGTCTGTCTGGTTGGATCTTAAGATTATCTTCCTGACGGTGTTTAAGGGCTTCGCTCGGTAAAACGGCCTACTAAAGCGGTTTGAACCACAGAGACACAAAGGCACAGAGAAAAGATTTTAATAAAAGCAAAAGCTATTTGAACCACAGAGGGCACAAAGGCCACAGAGGAAGAGCTATTTAATAAAAAGCAAAAGCTCTTAATTAAATAGCTCTTGATTAAATGGCTCTTGATTAAAAAGCTTTTGCTTTTCCTCTGTGGCCTTTGTGCCTCTGTGGTTCAAAAGCTTTTCATTAATAAGCTCTTAATTAAAAAGCTCTTCTTTGTGCCCCTGTGTCTCAGTGGTGAAAATAAAAGGACTGTTCAACACACACCATGCTGTTTATCCCCTTCCTCCTCATACTCTTGTGGCTCCCCCTGCCCGAAGGCGGCAAGCCCATCTGGGCAATCTCGCTCTTAACACTGTTGTCGTACATTCTCGCAGCCGCTGCGTCATTGACGTATGCAAGTGGTCGCTTATCTCCCACCCCGGCTTTCAAAAAAGCCTGGCCGCTACATATTGGCTTTATGCTGATAATCGCCTGGCTATGGTTTCAGCAGATACCGCTTCCTGTCGAGTGGATACCAACCCTTTCCCCGAAAACGGCTGAGTTATATCAACTCACAGACAGCATCGCGCTGGCCATTCCCCACAATGCCACGGCTACTCTTTCTATAGACCCTGAAGCCACGTTCTATTCTGCATTGCTGATAACCGCTTACTATGTTCTGTTTTGCCTGACGCTGTTACTTGTTGATTCCCAAAAACGTTTGGAGCAGTTGCTGTTAGTTATAGTGGCAGCTGGCACTTTTCAGGCGGTGTTTGGTGCGTTAAGCACACTTTCTGGTCTTGAGTGGTTGCTGTTCCGGGAGAAGACGACTTACTTGGGAGTAGCCACCGGTACCTTTGTGAACCGCAACAGCTTTTCTGGTTTTCTTGAGATGACACTGGCGGCTGGTATGGGTTTGTTGATTGCCCGTTTGCAGAGTCAGCGTTTTGCCAATTTCCGAGAGCGACTACTCGCACTGCTACAGGTGCTGATGAGCAGTAAGGTTCTGCTGCGCAGTTCTCTGGCGATTATGGTGATTGGCCTGGTGCTCTCCCGCTCCCGTATGGGTAACACTGCGTTCTTCAGCAGTTTGATGGTCACCGGGCTGATCTACGTGATCTGCCAGCGCAAAATCACCCGGGGCATGGTGTTCCTGTTCGCCAGTCTGATGGTGATTGATATGGCTATTGTCAGTCAGTGGTTCGGGTTGGAGCAGGTGGTGAACCGTATCCAGAGTTCATCTGTAGACAGAGAAACCCGCCCCAATGTGAGTATGGTGACTCTGGATATCATCAAAGACAACACCCTTACCGGAACAGGTGCAGGCACTTTCTACACAGCACTGCCCGAGTACCACGACGGTTCCTGGCGAGGCTTCTACGACCTCACCCATAACGATTACCTGCAGTTTCCGGCCGAGTTCGGAGTACCTGCCTTTGTGATACTGGCACTCATGGTGCTCTACTGCCTCTACCTCGCCCTGCAGACCATGCGACTGCGCAAAAGCCGAATACCTATAGGTGCAGGTTTCGCAGTTTTTATGGGGATATTCGCGATACTGGTGCACGCCACGGTGGACTTTAACCTGCAGATACCAGCCAATGCGGCTTACTTTGTGGTGTTGATGGCGGTTGGGGTATTGGCTCGTCATCTCGGCACGGATTTGAACCACAGAGGGCACAAAGATCACAGAGGAAAAGCAGAAGCTGTTAATTAAATGCAAATGCTTTTGAACCACAGAGACACAAAGGCACAGAGAAAAGCTTTAACAAAAAGCTCTTAACTAAATAGCTTCTTAATTTAAAAGCTTTTGCTTTTCCTCTGTGGGCTTTGTGCCCTCTGTGGTTCAAAAGCTTGTATTAAGTAGCTCTTAATAAAAAGCTTTTCTCTGTGGCTTTGTGCCTCTGTGGTTTAAAAAAGGTTTAATTTTTGATTGATGCGTATTCTTTTTTACTTGAACATCCACAACACCCTGCGTCTTGCCCATAATCGCATCTGCCAACGTGGCATAACCAATGCTCCAACACATTAGAAGGTAACTTAGCCGGAAAAATTTCGCGCTGACAACTGCGTTACATTCTGACGAACACTTCAGTGCGATTCAGGGAGAATAACATTTACGGTTGGAAAGTAACTGGTATAGCGGCCTTTATCCCGAGTGATCAATGGCCAGCTATGTACAGCGGCCTGGGCGCCAATATAAAAATCTGCTAATACTCCGGTCTTTTGCCCCCCTCGTTTCCGGTAGCGAATAAAAGCCTTGGCTGCGAGAAATAGTGATTCGTGGCTCAGGCTTTGCTCATTGATGCCTAATCGGGATAGTAAAGTGAGCACCTTTTCTGGTGATTCCATACCGGCACAGAGTTCTGAGAATATAATAGGGTTTATCACTGGGGCATGGGTATTGCTTAACTTGCGCAACTGATCTTTTGACCATGTATGCCAGTGACTTTTTTTATCAAGAATATCGAGTATCACACAGGTATCCAGAAGAAGTGGGAGCATCAGTCGTCATCCCTGAGTAGTTTCAGTAACTCATCTGCGCTCATCGATAGCTCAAAATCCTCAGCGGCTTCTTCTATAGGGTCAGAATCGTTGAGAGTGACTTCTTGCAAGACAATTTCGCCACGGTCATTCTCCGTGAAAATAACCCGGTCTCCCGCATTAAGCCCAAGTGATTTCCGAATACTGGCAGGTATAGTGACCTGCCCCTGCGTAGTGATTTTCATCATGGTTTTCTTCACAATGCTGCCGCGCCTAATTGTTAATATGTAATAGATAATAAAGTATTAGATGGAAAATTTATCGGAACCTATGTAAGCGGTCAAAAATTGGCATCTACAAAATCCTGACGCCATAAGCCACATTTGCTTCGATCCATCAGCCGGAGCAAATCATGAACACCGCAGCGTTTCACAAACCCTTCTCCCGCAGAACACCTGGGCAATGGCAACACATCATCAATGACCAGAAAGTGAGCGGTCTGACGCAACAAGCTTACTGTCGACAGCAGGGTTTGAGCCTGGCGACTTACTGCAACTGGAAAAAGAAGCTGGCCTGCCACGAAAGTCTGGATGATATCAGTCCAACTGCACCACCGGTGAATGACTGGGTTGAAGTGCCAGCACCCGATAACGAACCACCATCAAACCGCTGGGATATGGAGTTGGAATTACCCGGCGGTGTCACGCTGAGAATGCGTAACCGGACGAAGCAGTTTTCAGTACCTGCCCTGACGAATCTATTTCTGGTTCCTGTGAAGATTCAGGTGACATCTATCCTGGCACAGCGGGTTTACAGCCTTATGCAGATTTACCTGCTCTTTTGGCTATGGCTGATACACATCTGGTTATGCAGAAGAAGGGGGCTGCCGATGTTGTTCTGCCTTCCAAGCTGACGGGTATTCTTTCTGCTGGCGGCTATTCGCTGATCACCGCTGAACAAGACACCGAACCTGGGCGTTTATGTAAGAAGTTCCCCGGTATCGCTGAGTGTGTTGAACCTGAAGACAGTGCTGCATTTATTGCCGGTCTGGAAGTTTTGATGGCTGCAGTCAGTGCGGCTCAAAGCCATAATACCGTTGCCCGGCAATATGCCTTGGATTATCTGAGTAAAAAAGCCGTGCTCGGGCGGTTCGAAACAGATATCCAGTCGCTGATCAGCTCTGATTGAGTGGAATTCATACCGGCGCTCTGCACTTTTGTGGTAAAAAACCAATATACAAAAAAACAAAAGGATTTGTTATGGCTGCAAATGTTCCCCGCTCCCCACTGCCAGAGCTCAGCCTCCACCGCCTGCGCAAAGACTTCCTGCCCCAATGGATAGCTGAGCAGTTAACGCTGGAAGGTTCTGAACATTCGCCCGGTCAGTTGAACGCGGTACTTGCCGGTGAGCATGCACAGGGTTTGTCTGTGCACTGGTGCAATAAAATACTCGGCCTTCGGCCTGGCTTACTACGGAACAGGCGGTAACGGCCGGTGAGCCTTTGAGTGAAACGCTTATTAAGGCGCTGCATTCTTATGTTATTGGCGCGCGGGTTAAGGGTGTACATCTTCGCCAGGCGCCTTTCCCCTGTGCCGGGCAATACCGGAATGCGGGTGTGTTGTCTTCGACGACTTCTGCGCAGCAACCCACCACTCTGAAATACCGGCTTTAATGGCTGACTTTGTTACACGGTATAGCTTACCAGAGCGTGCCTCAGCAAAAGACCTGGATAGGTTGTATGAAGAGTTATGTATCCTGCAACCGTTTGTTGAGGGTGTGCGAAGTATCGCTTCTCTGCTGGTGAATTTTCAGCGAATGCGGGTTGGGTTGTTGCCGCAGCTTGTGCCCTTTATGGTTCCAGAAAAGGCATCAGTGAAAATACCAGTTCACGCCAAACACGGAGAGAATGGTTGTGATTAGCCCGCCAAAGGTGATCCGGAAGTGACGGGATATGGCGGCTATCTCCAGACGCAGGGAGGAATCGACGTGGTCTATCCTGGCATTGAGACTGGTACTTACGGTGTCTATTTTTCCGTTCAATTGAACAATTTCTGTTCTTAACCCCTGATACGCTTTTTCACTGCGCAGCTGGGTTTGTAAGATGGTCTCCTGCAGTATCAGGAAATCCTGGCGGGTGGCGACATGATCCGGGCTTAGGGATTTATCCACCTCGTGGGCCAGCTCTTCATCGATGCCAATGCTTTTCAGTTGGTTATACAGGGATTCAGGCATTAAGAGAGACCCGTTGAGTCGATAAAGAGCCGTGAGTTTAGCCTGTTATTTTTAGATTGACGCGCATGTAACCCACTGCAGGGTTCTTCCGGTTATGCCCTGTACCATCACCTGTTATGCCTTTCTACGCAGTGCATAGCAGCGAGGTCATTTTCTTTTCTCTGTGGTTAAAAAAAAACATCAGTGAAAATACCAGTTCACGCCAAACACGGAAAGAATAGTGGTGATCAGCCCGCCAAAGGTGACCCAGAAGTGACGGGATATGGCGGCTATCTCCAGGCGTAAGGAGGAATCGACGTGGTCTATCTTGGCATTGAGACTGGTGCTCACGGTATCTATTTTGGCATTCAGATTGGTACTTACGGTGTCTATTTTGGCGTTCAGATCGGTACTTACGGTGTCTATTTTCCCGTTCAATTGAACAATTTCTGTTCTTAACCCCTGATACGCGTTTTCACTGCGCAGCTGGGTTTGTAAGATGGTCTCCTGCAGTATCAGGAAATCCTGACGGGTGGCGACATGATCCGGGCTGAGGGATTTATCCACCTCGTGGGCCAGCTCTTCATCGATGCCAATGCTTTTCAGTTGGTTATACAGGGATTCAGGCATTAAGAGAGACCCGTTGAGTCGATAAAGAGCCGTGAGTTTAGCCTGTTATTTTCAGATTGATCGCCTATGTAACCCACTGCAGGGTTCTTCCGGTTATGCCCTATAACCATCACCTGTTATGCCTTTCTACGCAGTGCATAGCAGCGAGGTCATTTTCTTTTCTCTGTGGTTAAAAAAAACATCAGTGAAAATACCAGTTCACGCCAAACACGGAAAGAATAGTGGTGATCAGCCCGCCAAAGGTGACCCAGAAGTGACGGGATATGGCGGCTATCTCCAGGCGTAAGGAGGAATCGACGTGATCTATCTTGGCATTGAGACTGGTGCTCACGGTATCTATTTTGGCATTCAGATTGGTACTTACGGTGTCTATTTTGGCGTTCAGATCGGTACTTACGGTGTCTATTTTGGCGTTTAGGTCGGTACTTACGGTGTCTATTTTGGCGTTCAGATCGGTACTTACTGTGTCTATTTTGGCGTTCAGGCCGGTACTTACGGTGTCTATTTTTCCGTTCAATTGAACAATTTCTGTTCTTAACCCCTGATACGCGTTTTCACTGCGCAGCTGGGTTTGTAAGATGGTCTCCTGCAGTATCAGGAAATCCTGGCGGGTGGCGACATGATCCGGGCTGAGGGATTTATCAACCTCGTGGGCCAGCTCTTCATCGATGCCAATGCTTTTCAGTTGGTTATACAGGGATTCAGGCATTAAGAGAGACCCGTTGAGTCGATAAAGAGCCGTGAGTTTAGCCTGTTATTTTCAGATTGATCGCCTATGTAACCCACTGCAGGGTTCTTCCGGTTATGCCCTGTACCATCACCTGTTATGCCTTTCTACGCAGTGCATAGCAGCGAGGTCATTTTCTTTTCTCTGTGGTTAAAAAAAAACATCAGTGAAAATACCAGTTCACGCCAAACACGGAAAGAATAGTGGTGATCAGCCCGCCAAAGGTGACCCAGAAGTGACGGGATATGGCGGCTATCTCCAGGCGTAAGGAGGAATCGACGTGGTCTATCCTGGCATTGAGACTGGTGCTCACGGTATCTATTTTGGCATTCAGATTGGTACTTACGGTGTCTATTTTGGCGTTTAGGTCGTTCAGATCGGTAACTGTGTCTATTTTGGCGTTCAGGCCGGTACTTACGGTGTCTATTTTTCCGTTCAATTGAACAATTTCTGTTCTTAACCCCTGATACGCGTTTTCACTGCGCAGCTGGGTTTGTAAGATGGTCTCCTGCAGTATCAGGAAATCCTGGCGGGTGGCGACATGATCCGGGCTGAGGGATTTATCAACCTCGTGGGCCAGCTCTTCATCGATGCCAATGCTTTTCAGTTGGTTATACAGGGATTCAGGCATTAAGAGAGACCCGTTGAGTCGATAAAGAGCCGTGAGTTTAGCCTGTTATTTTCAGATTGATCGCCTATGTAACCCACTGCAGGGTTCTTCCGGTTATGCCCTGTACCATCACCTGTTATGCCTTTCTACGCAGTGCATAGCAGCGAGGTCATTTTCTTTTCTCTGTGGTTAAAAAAAACATCAGTGAAAATACCAGTTCACGCCAAACACGGAAAGAATAGTGGTGATCAGCCCGCCAAAGGTGACCCAGAAGTGACGGGATATGGCGGCTATCTCCAGGCGTAAGGAGGAATCGACGTGACTATCTTGGCATTGAGACTGGTGCTCACGGTATCTATTTTGGCATTCAGATTGGTACTTCAGATTGGTACTTACGGTGTCTATTTTGGCGTTTAGGTCGGTACTTACGGTGTCTATTTTGGCGTTCAGGTCGGTACTTACGGTGTCTATTTTGGCGTTCAGGCCGGTACTTACGGTGTCTATTTTTCCGTTCAATTGAACAATTTCTGTTCTTAACCCCTGATACGCGTTTTCACTGCGCAGCTGGGTTTGTAAGATGGTCTCCTGCAGTATCAGGAAATCCTGGCGGGTGGCGACATGATCCGGGCTGAGGGATTTATCAACCTCGTGGGCCAGCTCTTCATCGATGCCAATGCTTTTCAGTTGGTTATACAGGGATTCAGGCATTAAGAGAGACCCGTTGAGTCGATAAAGAGCCGTGAGTTTAGCCTGTTATTTTCAGATTGATCGCCCATGTAACCCACTGCAGGGTTCTTCCGGTTATGCCCTGTACCATCACCTGTTATGCCTTTCTACGCAGTGCATAGCAGCGAGGTCATTTTCTTTTCTCTGTGGTTAAAAAAAAACATCAGTGAAAATACCAGTTCACGCCAAACACGGAAAGAATAGTGGTGATCAGCCCGCCAAAGGTGACCCAGAAGTGACGGGATATGGCGGCTATCTCCAGGCGTAAGGAGGAATCGACGTGGTCTATCTTGGCATTGAGACTGGTGCTCACGGTATCTATTTTGGCATTCAGATTGGTACTTACGGTGTCTATTTTGGCGTTTAGTTCACGGTGTCTATTTTGAACGGTACTTACGGTGTCTATTTTGGCGTTCAGGCCGGTACTTACGGTGTCTATTTTTCCGTTCAATTGAACAATTTCTGTTCTTAACCCCTGATACGCGTTTTCACTGCGCAGCTGGGTTTGTAAGATGGTCTCCTGCAGTATCAGGAAATCCTGGCGGGTGGCGACATGATCCGGGCTGAGGGATTTATCAACCTCGTGGGCCAGCTCTTCATCGATGCCAATGCTTTTCAGTTGGTTATACAGGGATTCAGGCATTAAGAGAGACCCGTTGAGTCGATAAAGAGCCGTGAGTTTAGCCTGTTATTTTCAGATTGATCGCCTATGTATCCCTTGCCGGTATTTATCCTGCTGGCTGGTGCTCCAGGCGCTGGAGTGGACATATAACTCCAATGCCATTCCCGGAGCATGTTGAAGCTATCAACCACAAGTAAGCGATTGCCCGGCTGTGAGGAGGTTGTTTCTCGTGACAAACCCTGCTCGCCTGAAGAGGCTGGTTTAAGAAAGATGTGCCGACAATCGTGTTCTCACCCACTCAGGCATCTCTTCTGCAGGTAAGTACTGCTCGACCACACTCCCTTGCTCAAATTCAAGGAGGGTTTTGTGACCGTCTGCGGTACTGTTGTCATACACAGTGACATAGTCCGCCAAGGTGATAGCTGCGGGCAGTTGGTCCATAGATCGTCTGTAACGGGCAACAATTTTGTCGTGCGGCACATCATGGCCGCCCTGGGAAACCCGATACTGCACTCTACCGATATTCAGCTCAGGATCACAAAGCCCTATATAAAGCAGTTCGACTTCAAACCCGGCCTGCCTGGCTTGTTTCAGATATTCCAGCTTGGACGGGTGAGAAAAGACAGACTCAATGACATGCGGTTTCATTTGGGCGAGGTGCTGCAGGCGCTGCTGATCGGTAATCTGCTGAGCTTGACGATACCGCGCTACGTCAGTCATTCCTTTTACACAGACGACAGATTGAACGGCAATGTCCGGGCACAGATAACTCCCCAGCTCAATGCCTTCTGCTTGCAGTTTGTTAATGAGGGTTGATTTACCGCTGCCGTTTGGACCAGCAACCATGATAAAGAGAGGCTTTACATCTTCCATTCTGCTTAACTTTTATTCGTTAATTTGGCCTTCTCTGCTGCCTCCTGGCCTGCGGCCTGGGCGATTTTCGCCATCCTCCCTCCACGCAGATCTCGTGGAGTAGGGCGACGGCGCAGCTGATCCAGACTGATATTCATGGTTTTTGCAAGATGCTCGGCTGTTGCTTGCCGGATGTTCACACCAGGCTTCTCTTTCTGGGAGATGTCTGACTTGGTGACACCTGCCAGGTCTGCCAGATCCTGCTGACTGAGACCCAGGGCATTGCGCCAAATCGACAGATAATATTCAGGCTCAGGCTGAGAGTCTGAACTGACGGCTACGGCGATGACATCTTCAAGCAGTTGGCGGACTTTCTGGTTTTTGGACCCTGACTGTATCAATCGAAGCTCCATCACTTCCGGGTCCTGAATAGCCCGCACATTTCTCAACAAGTTCTGTTGCTGACGTAGCCCCTTAGCTGCGGGAGTACTGTTTAAGCCTGCTTTATGGGTTTGAGTAGAAGGCATATTGTCACCAGAAGTCTTAACCGTTTAGATTGAGTGTACTATAGATCAAAACAATCCCCAATTGTTCCCTTCATGGTTCAAGTGGGCGAGGCAGGGCTTCCATGGAAGGATCTGTTATAACTATGGTATCTGTTATAGCGGTACTGCGATTTAAACCAATCAACAATAAGTCCGGCAGTTTCGTGGCTAAACCACAAAGGGCACGGAGCAAAAACTATTTAATTTAAAGCAAAGCTTTGAACCCTCTGTGGTTAAAACATAATCCAGACACTGTCTGGAAAATTCAGGCTGGTCTAAATATTTTGTGCCTTTACGGTTCAACCAATAGGTTTTAATAATTAGTGATTGATATACATAACCATATAATCCCCGGTATCGACGACGGTGCCCAATCAATACAAGACTCCCTCAACCTGCTGGAGCTGGCAATAGCCGACGGAATAACCCACCTGGTCTGCACGCCCCATATGCACCCCGGTCGGTTTGAGAACTCTGTAGACACCATCGCCCCCGCTTTTAAAGAACTGCTACAGGCCGCGCAAGACAAAGGCCTGCCCATTCAGTTGGCTATGGCGGCGGAGGTGCGTATTAGTGATGAGTTTATGATTCAGCTCAAGCGCAATAAAGTGCCGTTTATAGGTCGCTGGAATGATAAAGACGTTGTTCTGCTGGAGATGCCCCACGACCGTGTTCCCATGGGTATTGAAAACCTCCTGATTTGGCTGGAGCAGCAGAATATCCAGGCGATTATCGCGCACCCGGAACGCAATAAAGAGATGATGCGCAAACCAGAACTGGCCCAGGGGCTTGCGAAGCGCGGGGCTTTGTTTCAACTGACAGCAGCCTCTGTAGCAGGGCGTTTTGGTGACAAGGCACTGCATACAGCGAACTGGCTTCTGGAGAACGAGCTGGTGTTTTGTGTGGCTTCGGATGCTCATAATGTTGCGAATCGGCCACCGGCTATGAAGGTTGCCTGGGAGGCTTTGGGTGGGGGAGATTTGGCTGAGGCTTTGTGTGTTTCAAATCCCCTTGGTTTAACGTCGTCACTCTTTTAAGAGCTTTTCACCACAGAGACACAAAGACACGGAGAAGAGCTTTTTAGTAAGGGCTTTTTAATAAGAGCTCCTTAATAAGGGCTCCTTAATAAGGGCTCCTTAATAAGAGCTCTTTAATAAAAAGCTTTTGCTTTTCCTCCGTGTCTTTGTGTCTCTGTGGTTCAACCAAGCGGTCTATATTATGGAAAAAAAACGTAGAAGACGTTCCCCCAAAAAATCCCCATTCAACATAAAACGCCTGCCATTCCTCCTGCTACTACCCATACTGGCGCTGTTAATCACCACCAGTTTCCAGAAAATGAAAGCCAGTATCATCAACAGCCAAACCCAGCAGTACCTGGCTTTTTGGCGTAAGGAGTTGAAGCACAAGAAACAAGGCTTCATCCTCCCAGAGAAAGCCGTGCAAACCGCCCGTGAAGGTGCGGAGCGGGCTGTTGCTTTGGATCCGGATTCTCCGGTGTATCTCACAGCGTTGGGTAATGTGGAAGACTGGGTAGTGAACGAAGCCCAACGACAGGGGAAACCTGTAGACAAAGTTGCCCAGCAGGAAGGATTGGAAGCTTACCGAAAGGCCATTGCACTGCGCCCGGCCTGGCCTTATGCATGGGCGGAGTTTGCCATGGCCAAGGCTCGTGCCAGTGAGATTGACCAGGAGTTCTACAATGCCCTGGAACGCGCAACAACGCTTGGCCCCTGGGAGCAAACAGTGATGGATACCGTGGCTCAGCTGGGATTGTGGTATGGGGACTTTTTGCCGGGTGAGGTGAGGGTGGCTGTTGATGGGAACCTTGCGCGGTATGCCGAGCAGTACCCCTGGCAGGCTCTGGCCTTGGGGCGGCGGTTAGGTCGGGTTGAGGTTGTTTGTGCTTTGGTGTTGGAACCCGAAAAGTTTCGGCGGGACTGCCGTTAAGGGCTTTTCACCACAGAGACACAAAGACACGGAGGAAGAGCTTTGTAAATAAGAGCTACTTAGTAAAAGCTTTTGAACCACAGAGGGCACAAAGGTCACAGAGGAAAAGAAAAAGCTTTTTAATTAAGAGCTTTTTAATTAAGAGCTTTTTAATTAAGAGCTTTTTAATAATAGGCTTTTGCTTTTTATTAAATAGCTTTTCTCTGTGGCCCTGTGTCTCTGTGGTTCAAGGCTTTTTCTTTTCATTAAAAAGCTTTTCCTCTGTGGCCTTTGTGCCCTCTGTGGTTCAAAAAAAAGGCTTTTAATCAGGCCGCTTTCTCGGTGTCTGACAGCACATCCACCAATGCTGAACGAGACAGCTCCCCAGTCAATACACCCTTACCATCAACCACCGGCAGGTGATACTCGGTCTCTAACGTCTCCGGGATAACAGTCTCCAGTACAGCATCCGGGGAAATGGCGTCCAGGTGTTCAATAACGTCTGAACACATTCTGGCTTCCGTATCTTCCTCGTAGGCTTGCTCCAGAGTCTTCTGCAAGACCACGCCCTGGTAGCCATCTTCATTAACGAAGTAGCCATAGTTCTCTGGTTGCTTCTTCATCTGCTCCAGTGCTTCACCGATGGTCCTGGCGGTTATGCGGTTGACCGGTGGTTGCATAACCGTTTCGACGGTGAGGGCGCGGGCACGGTTTACATCCCGTACGAAAGCTTCCACGTAGTCGGTTGCCGGTTGCAGCAGAATCTCTTCCGGTTTGCCAACTTGTACCAGTGCGCCATCTTTTAGAATGGCTATGCGGTCGCCGAGTCTCAGGGCTTCGTCGAGGTCGTGGGTGATGAAGACGATGGTCTTTTGCAGTTTGCTCTGCAGGTCTATCAGTTGATCCTGCATTTCACTGCGAATCAGTGGGTCGAGTGCGGAGAAGGCTTCATCCATCAGCAGGATTTCTGCATCGGTACACAGGGCTCGTGCCAGGCCGACACGTTGCTGTTGTCCGCCAGAGAGCTGCGACGGGTACTGCTGCTCATAACCTTTCAGACCAACGGTGTGCAGCCATTCTGTGGCTTTGCTGATGCGTTCTTTCCTGGGAACGCCCTGAATGGACAGCCCGTAGCTGACATTCTCCAGTACGGTGTTGTGTGGCATCAATCCGAAGCGCTGGAACACCATCGACATTTTGTGACGACGGAAGTCCTGCAGTTCTTTCTTGCCCAGTTTCATCACGTCCACACCATCCACAAGAATCTGCCCATCGGTTGGGTCTATCAGGCGGTTGAAGTGGCGAATAAGAGTGGATTTCCCTGAGCCGGAGAGGCCCATAATCACAAAGATCTCCCCCCGGTTAATGGTCAGGTTGATATCCTTCAGACCGAGGGTATGGTCATGCTCTGCCAGCAGTTCGTCTTTGCCGACGCCGGCACGTACTTTCTCCATCGCCTTGTCTGGCTTGCTGCCAAACACCTTGTACAGGTTCTGGATTTTGATCAGTTCCTGACTCTTAGACATGTCCCGCTCCCCCTAAGTGTTTTTGAGAGCGTTTGGCCCAGGCCTGGGAGACGCGATCAAACATAATCGCCAGTGCCACAATGGCCAGTCCGTTCAACAGACCCAGTGTGAAATACTGGTTGGTAATGGACTTCAGAACCGGCTGTCCCAATCCTTTCACACCAATCATTGAAGCAATCACCACCATCGCGAGTGCCATCATAATGGTCTGGTTAATACCCGCCATAATGGTGGGCATGGCCAGCGGTAGCTGTACGCCGAACAGACGTTGGGAGGGGCTGGCACCGTAAGCGGTCGCCGCTTCCAGCACTTCTTTATCAACCAGTCGAATACCCAGGTTGGTTAAGCGAATCACCGGTGGAATCGAGTAAATAATCACCGCGATCAGACCCGGAACCTTACCAATGCCCAGCAGCATCACCACGGGTATCAGGTACACAAAGGCCGGCATGGTCTGCATCACATCCATCAATGGGGTGATGATATTCTGCGTGCGGTTGGAACGGGCCATGGCAATGCCAATCGGTATGCCAATCACTATCGACATGATCGTACACACGGTAATCATACTGAGGGTACGCATGGTGTTGTCCCACATGCCAAAGTACCCGATAGCCAGCATGGCAACCGTAATACCCGTTGTGAGTTTCCAGGAGCGGCTGGCCAGCCACACCAGTGCGGCAATGGCACCGAGCACCAGCCACCAGGGTGACTGGAGCAACAGCTGTTCAAACCAGACCAGGAAACGCAGCACCGGGTCAAAAAAAGCTTCTATTGAATCTCCAAACTCGCGGGAGAAGTCCCGGTAAGCACCATCTAGGGTTTTACGGATCGCGATTAAATCGGCGCGATCCATTTTAGGAAACTCCTGCAACCAGGACTTCTCAGACATACTTCCTCCTGCTTACAGATCAGCCAGTGCTTTATTAACCTTCGCGGCGACCGGTGCAGGCACCCAGTTTTTCCAAAGCTGCGGATAGGTGAGCAGGAAGTGTTCGGCGGCTATCATGCCGTCAGCCTGGTTCTCTTCCATCCATGCCAGCAGACGGTTCAGGTCGGCATTGGTCAGGGAGCGCTTGCTGAGATAGGCGTAAGCCTCTGGTGCTTTGTTGGCAAAGCTTTCGGTTGTGACGACATGCACAGGGGCTGGCGGATACATGGTGACCTTAGGGTCAAGACAGTCTGCCTGACTGATGCAGCGCTGGTGCTCGGCTTCATCAATGCCTGTGCCGAAATCGACCTTCACCATTTCATATTTACCGAGAACCGCGGTGGGTGCCCAGTAATAACCAAACCAGGCGTTCTCACGCTCGTAGGCTTTGGCGATAGAAGCAGACAGGCCGGCACTGGAACCTGGGTCGACTTTTTCAAATCTTTTTTCTTCGAGTTTGAGTGCGTCGAACAGATGTCCTGCAGTGATCTGGCAACTCCAGCCCGCCGGGCAGGTGTAGAAGCCGCTCAGATCTGGATCTTCAGGGTGTTTGAACAGAGACGCATGTTTTTTAACGCCTTCAATCGTGGCCAGCTCAGGGTATTTTTCCACCATATATTTGGGAACCCAGAAGCCTTCTTCACCACCGTCTGAGAAAGCTTTACCGGCATAACGCAGACGCTTCTCGGCAACACCTTTATCCAGAGCGGCTTTCAGCGTATTACTCCAGAGTTCAGGAGCAATATCAGGCTGGCCTTTCTCGATCATCGACGTGCCGGTAGGCATGGTGTCACCAGGGATCAGCTCGGCATCGCAGCCATAACCATTGTTCAGAATAAACTGGTCAACATTGGCCAGCAGAGACGCTGAACTCCAGTTCATTTCAGCGATGGTGACTTTACCGCAGGACTCTGCAGCCATACTTGTCCCCGCCACACAAAGAAGTGCGGCTGCACCGGCGGCTTTTATAATTGTTCTCATGCTGTGCTGGTTCCTGCGTTGTCATTATTTGTTGTGACAGGCAGGTTACAGGTCTGGAGAAATGGTTACAAATGATTACTTTTTGAGGCTGCCGAATTGGACAGGTTCTGAACGCGTTAAAGGCTTTTTGAACCACAGAGGGCACAAAGGCCACAGAGGAAAAGCTATTTAATAAAAAGCAAAAGCTTTCCTGATTACCACTATTCTTCAGCCTCGTTAGTAGAAACCCTTGTAGATACAGGCATCCCAGGGTGATAGATATTTTAAAATTTCTACGCTGCACTTTTGCACCACTCGCGCACAAGCCTTGTGTTGCAAAGGTTTCGAGACATCCTCCTCTATCGTGGCTGAGGTTAAGTGGTAATCAGGAAAGCTTTTCACCACAAAGGCACAGAAATAGCTCTTTAATAAAAAGCTTTTGCTTTTCCTCTGTGGCCTTTGTGCCCTCTGTGGTTCAAAACAAAAAGCCTACCGCGAAACAATGCCCATCATCTTATAAGCCAGTAAAGCCGCAGAAAACTCATAAGCATGAAACCCGGGAATCGGAGCAAACTCCATAATATCAAAGCCAATAACCTTCCTCTGTTTCACAACAGACTCAAACAAGGCCAGTGTCTGATACCAACCCAAGCCACCAGGGACAGGTGTGCCGGTGGAAGGAAACACCGAAGGGTCCATGCCATCAATATCCAGCGTAAAGAAAACCTTTTCGGGAAAATCATCTGGCAGGGTCAGGCTTTGAATGTTCTGCGGTACCAGCACATCGGCATCCAGGTGATGCACACCATGGTCCAGACGGGTCTGTACTTCTTCATGGCAGAAGGCGCGAATGCCCAGCTGGAACAGGGGAATACCTTCATCCACCACACGTTTCATTACCGAGGCATGGCTGAAAGGGTTGCCTTCATAGGCGTCGCGCAGGTCGGCATGGGCATCAATCTGCACCACACCAAAATTCGTTTCACCCGCCGCCAGCAGGCCTTTGATTACGCCATAAGTGACAGTGTGTTCCCCGCCAAACACAATGGGGAACTTGCCACGCTCAACAATGCTTTGTGTGGCAGTGGCGATATTCTCAACAACCTGCTCAGCAGTGCCCTCCATAGAGACAGGCGGATGGGTATAAATCCCGTGTTCACTGGGTGTGCTTTTCCCATCCCAGGTTTCCAGTTGCCATGAGGCTTTCAGAATTGCAGCTGGCCCTTTGGCTGTGCCGCCACCGTAGGAGACAGACTCTTCATAAGGCACAGGCAGAATATGGAAGTGGGCATCTTCGGGTTCAGGGTGGGTAAACTCGGAGCCTAAAAATACTGGATAGCCAGGTGACGCCAGCTGGTCGAATTCGTCGCTCATTATGGGGTAGCACGTTATACGGGAAGGAGTAGGTAGGATGTTAATCTTTTACGTAGATACACGCAAAGAGCCTTGTGGCCACCAAGGCTCCTGGTTAGTAACCCACCTTATAAATCTGGCCAGTGGATAAATTTTCCAGACTTTTTCGATAGGCCTGAGCGACTTTGCTTCCGGCAACTGGTTCATAACCTTTAAAAAATGAACCATAAGTCTCCATGGCTTCTTTAACAACGGTAGGGCTTACAATATTAATTCTAAGGCCTCGGGTGAGTTCATTGGCCGCAGATTTAACAAAGGCATTCAATGCTCCGTTGGACATTGCCGCACTGACACCCAGTGGAATGGGTTCGTGGTTCAAAATGCCGGAAGTGAGTGTGAATGAACCCTTGTCGTTGATGGTTTTCATGCCTTCCATAACAAGATTGACCTGACCCATTAGCTTATTATTGAGGCCCAGATAGAATTGTTCATTGGTGATGGATTCAAGTGGCCCAAAATGAGTTTTGCCTAATGTGCTTATGAGTGCGTCAAAAGAACCCAGCTGCTGATACATGGCGCTGATGGATTGAACATCTTCGATATCAACCTGAATATCACCACTGTTGCGCCCTGCCGTGATGACCTCATGGTCTCCGCCAAGAGCTTCTACAACGCAGCGACCGATAGTGCCAGAACCGCCAACCACTAGAACTTTCATTGGTATTTACTCAGCTCACAGGCTTCAGAAAAAAGAGTTCAGAAAAAGAGTTCAGAGAAACATTGTAGCCATCCCAATGTTGTTCTCCACAAAAACGAAGGCGCTTTTGTGGAGAACAAACTTTTTAAAGACGAATAACCGGCACGAAAAGGTGGGTGGAGCACTTACGGGAGCTTCCTGAAGCCATGTTTTAAGCTTGGGAACCAGAGCCTAGGACAATCGGTTTTTAAAGTCGTCATAGCTGAACTGTTTGACCAGTTTCAGTTGATTTGTTCTGGAGTTCCAAATCGCAATAGACGGCAGGTTGATGCCATTAAAGGTGCTGGTTTTGACCATGGTGTAGTGGGCCATATCATCAAAGATTAACCGCTGACCGACCTTAAGAGGTTGATCAAAGCTGTAATCCCCCATCACATCACCGGCAAGACAGGTTTGCCCACCTAAACGATAGGTGTGACGCTTTTCATTCGCTTCACCGGCATTAAATACATCCGCACGGTAGGGCATCTCCAGCGTATCCGGCATATGGCAGGTGGCGGAGGTGTCAAGAATGGCCAGGTCGAGATGATTGTGGGTGATATCCAGCACCTCACTCACCAGCACACCACTGCGAATAGCGATAGCTTCCCCAGGCTCCAGATACACCTGTACCTGATACTTGTTCTGGAAGGCTTTGATACGGGAGATCAAGGCATCAACGTCATAATCCGGGTGAGTGATGTGATGACCACCACCAAAGTTCACCCACTGCATTTGCGGCAGGATATCAGCAAACTGTTGCTCAATGGCAGCAAGGGTTCTATCCAGAGGTTCAAAGCCCTGTTCGCACAGGGTATGAAAGTGCAGGCCGTTAATGCCGGTTAAATCCTGCCCCTTAAATTGTTCCTGAATAATGCCGAGCCGGGAGCCTGCCGCACACGGGTCATAAATCTCGGTAGTACCTTCAGAGTGCTGCGGGTTTACGCGAAGACCAGACTCCAGCTCAGGCCGTTGCTGTTTCGCCTGCTGAATTAAATGTTGAAACCGCTGCCACTGGTTGAACGAGTTAAACACCACATGGTTTGAAATCTGCAGGATGTCTTGTAAATCAGCTTCGGTATAAGCGGCGCTGAAGGTATGAACCTCACCTTTAAATTCTTCAGCCCCCAAACGTGCTTCATGAAGACCACTGGCGCAGGTGCCTGTCAGGTACTGACTCACCAACGGTGCAAGGCTGAACATGGAAAAGGCTTTCAGCGCCAGCAACACCTTTGCGCCAGATTCCTGCTGCACCCGGTTCAGTATTTTGAGGTTGTGCTCGATCGCGACTTCATCCACAACAAAGCAGGGGGAAGGGACCTGGGTTGGGTCGAATGTTTTAAATGTCTGGCTGTTCACACGGGTTATTCTTCTCGTTAGTCTGGGTAAATGCCTTGAACCACAGAGACACAAAGGCACAGAGGAAAAGCAAGAGCTTTTTAATTAAGAGCTATTAATAAAGGGCTTTTTCTTTTTATTAAATAGCTTTTCTCTGTGCCCCTGTGTCTCTGTGGTAAAAGCTTTTCACTAAGGAGCTCTTACCAAAGCTTTTCCTCTGTGCCTTTGTGTCTCTGTGGTGAAAATCTTTTAAACCAGATCAAACCCTGGCTCTTCCCACACCTGCCACGGCAGCCCATAGCGGTTCATATCTTCCATAAACGGATCTGGGTCCAGCTGCTCCATATTCCACACGCCCGGCTTCAGCCATTTGCCTTCCACCATCATCTTGGCGCCAATCATAGCGGGAACACCCGTGGTGTAAGAGATCGCCTGAGACTTCACTTCCGCATAACAATCCTGATGATCCTTCACCTGATAGACATACACAGTCTTCGGCTTGCCATCTTTTACTCCCTGAACCACACAACCAATGCAGGTCTTGCCTTTGGTGCGAGGGCCAAGGGTGGAAGGATCTGGCAGCAGTTCTTTCAGGAACTGGATGGGTACGATCCTGGTGCCATTAAAGTCGATAGGCTCGATGCCAGTCATACCCACATTACCCAGCACTTCCAGATGCTTGAGGTAACTCTCACCAAAGCTCATCCAGAACTGGGCCTTTTTGATGGTGGGGTAGTGTTTGGTCAGAGACTCCAGCTCTTCATGGTACATACGGTAAATATTGTATTCACCAACACCGTCCGGGCAGTTGAATGACTGCTTCAACGACATGGCTGGTGTGGTGACAAACTCACCATTTTCCCAGTGACGACACTCAGCTGTCACTTCCCGAATATTAATCTCCGGGTTGAAGTTGGTGGCGAAGGGGTAACCATGGTCACCGCCGTTCACATCAATAATATTCAGTGTGTGAATCTCATCGAAGTAATGCTTGGCGGCGTAGGCCGTGAACATGTTGGTGGCGCCTGGGTCAAAGCCGGAACCCAGCAGTGCCATCAGGCCCGCTTTCTCAAACTTTTCCTGATACGCCCACTGCCACTTGTATTCAAACTTCGCGGTGTCCAGAGGTTCGTAGTTGGCCGTGTCCATATAGTGCACACCCGCTTCCAGGCAGGCATCCATAATGGTGAGGTCCTGATAGGGCAGGGCCACATTGATGACCAGAAACGGTTTTACCTTGTTCAGCAGTTCTACCAGCTCCGGCACATTGTCGGCATCAACCTGTGCGGTTTCGACAGGGCGACTTAATTGCCGGGCAATCGCCTTACATTTTGACTCGGTACGGCTGGCCAGTACGATCTCATCAAAGACATCAGGCAGCTGGGCACATTTATGAGTCACCACCTGACCCACACCACCGGCACCAATAATTAATACTTTTGCCATTACAACATTCCCCGGATTAAGACGTGCTTATTTCTCGTAGTACGTATAGCCATTCAGGCTGTCATTAAAGGTATTCATCATCTGCTGCCGTTCCCGGGCATTGATGCGGCCATCCTTCACAGCCCGCTCCGCCGTATTACGGAACTGCAGCTGGATCGCCTTGGGATCATATTCCACATAGCTGAGCACATCAGAAATTGTATCGCCGGGAATCTCTTTGGTGAAGTCATAGCTGCCATCGCTGTTCAGGCGCACGCTGACTACGTTGGTATCACCAAAGAGGTTGTGCAGATCTCCCAGAATTTCCTGATACGCCCCCACCAGGAACACGCCCAGATAATACTCTTCACCCGGCTTTAATGCGTGCAGGGGCAGGGTGGGTGATGAGCCTTCGTGGGTATCTATAAAGGTATCAATCTTGCCGTCACAGTCACAGGTGATGTCTGCCAGTATGGCTTCCCGGTCGGGCGCTTCATCCAGACGGTGTACAGGAATAATCGGGAACAGCTGGTCAATGGCCCAGATATCAGGAAGAGACTGGAACAGGCTGAAATTGCCGTAATAAATATCTGCCAGAGAGGTTTTCAAACCCTCAAGATCTGAAGGGATGCGCTCCATTTGATCCAGCAGTGCACTGATTTTGTGGAGAATATCCAGAAACAGGTTGTCGGCTACTGAGCGGGTACGCAGGTTGATCTGTCCACGCTTGAACAGCTCCCGCACTTCCTGTCGGTGGAAGTGGGCATCGTTGTAACACTCCTGCGCCCGGGCGGGTGTCAGGTAGCTGTAGATATCCCGCATCTGTTGCAGCTGAGGGTGTTCATCCGGGCTGGGTTCCAGATTACTGGATGGTTCGAAGGTGGTGACATCCAGAATATTGAACAGCAGCACGGAAGAGTAGGCCACGGTCGCCCGGCCAGACTCGGTAATAATGGTGGGGTGAGGAAGCTGATAGCTGTCAAAAGTGCTCTTGAGGGTATCGACAATATCTTCGCAGTACTCTTCAAGAGAGTAGTTGCGGCTCTGGTTGTCGTTACTCTTGGCACCGGAGTAGTCCACCGCCAGACCGCCACCCAGGTCAATATGTGTCATAGCCGCACCTTCATTGGCGAGGTCGGCATAGTAGCGGCAGGCTTCGACAATACCGTTGCGAATATCGCGGATATTGGGAATCTGGGAGCCGAGGTGACAGTGCAAAAGCTCCAGACAGTGCAGCATATCTTCCTGCTTTAACAGATCGACAGCGGCAATAAGCTGGGTACTTGTGAGGCCAAAGACACTGCGGTCACCGCTGGTGGAGTTCCAGTGGCCGCTGACCTGACTGGTCATCTTGGCGCGTACGCCTATTTTCGGAGCAATGCCGAGCGCCTTGCTGCGCTCAATAATAATGGGCAGCTCGGTGGGTGTTTCCACCACAAAGAAGCAGTCGAAGCCGAGTTTAATAGCATTGAGACCCAGCTCAATAAACTCGGCGTCTTTATAACCATTGCAGATAATCAGACTGCCGGGCTCTTGAAGAGTGGCCAGTACCGCGATCATCTCCGGCTTGCTGCCCACTTCAAAGCCATGGGCATAGCGGGCACCAAAGGCCGCGACCTCTTCTACAACCTGAGCCTGCTGGTTTACCTTGATCGGGTAAACACCCCGGTATTCATTGTTGTAACCGGCCAGTTCAATGGCTTTCTGGAAGGCATTGTTGAGACGGTATAGCTGGGCATCGAGGATATTCTCAATCCGCAGCAGCACGGGCATATGCATATCCCGCTCTTCCATGCCTTTAATAATGTCCAGCAGGGGAACCTGGGTATTCAGGGTTTTGGCGGTGATATTGCCAGCCTGATTCAGGCCAAAATAGTCATTGCCCCAGCGCTTGATGCCATACAGCTCATCAGCGTCAGCAATGGTCCAGGGGGCAGATTTGGCTTTCTGTTCCAAATAGGTGATCTCCGGGCAGAAAGTGGTTTGTGATTGTTATGTCTTTATTATTTATTGGGCGCTGGCTTGTGGTGCCAGTCGCCAAAGTGCGCAATTTTGCGACAAAACTCGGGGTTGTGCCAGCAGGAACCCGAAGAAAACAGGGATTGTCTGGCCTGAGTAGTGGGAAACCCTGTCGTGGAGGGGCTGGGGACAGGTGTGAAAGAGCCCCGGTGCCAGGAGCTGCCAGCGTCAAATGGCATTGATTGATCTGCCGTTGCCCGGAATAGGGTTTATGGACCCTCGAACTCAAACACCGGATTGAGCACTGAAGCGGAACAGTTAATGCTGCAGTTAATACGACAGCCCCTATGCATTAGAGCGTCTACACAGGTGTGATTAATACACTATTTTGGTGTGTGTGTATTTCAACCCAGAGATCGATGGGACATGAACGAGAAGACAGCAACACATGGTGGTCGGTGCCCGGTCATGCATGGTGCGGCCACAGAAAGTGGCCAATCCCCGACTGACTGGTGGCCCAGGGCTCTTAATCTCGACATCCTCCATCAGCACGACCGTAGAACAGATCCAATGGATCCGGGGTTCAATTATCGTGACGCATTAAAAACCCTCGACTTTGCCGCTCTCAAGAAAGATATGCTGGCACTGATGACCGACAGTCAGGACTGGTGGCCTGCGGACTGGGGTCACTATGGCGGTCTGATGATTCGTCTGTCGTGGCACTCGGCGGGTACCTATCGCATATCTGATGGACGCGGTGGAGCGGGTCATGGCAATCAGCGTTTTGCTCCCCTGAATTCCTGGCCTGACAATGTCAATCTGGACAAGGCTCGTCGTCTGCTATGGCCGATCAAAAAGAAGTACGGCAACAAACTCAGCTGGGCTGACCTTATCGCCTATGCCGGGACGATTGCCTACGAGTCCATGGGTTTAAAAACCATTGGTTTTGCTTTTGGGCGTGAAGATATCTGGCATCCCCAGAAAGATATTTACTGGGGGGCTGAAAAAGAGTGGCTGGCACCCAGCGGCAGTGAAGGCAGCCGCTATTCCGGTGAGCGCAGTCTGGAGAATCCTTTAGCTTCGGTGATGATGGGGCTGATTTATGTGAATCCTGAAGGGGTTGACGGTGTTCCGGACCCTGCCAAAACCGCCCGGGATGTTCGGGTGACTTTTACCCGTATGGCAATGGACGACGAAGAGACGGTTGCTCTGACGGCGGGAGGTCATACTGTTGGCAAGTGTCACGGTAATGGTCGGGCCGAACATCTGGGTGAAGCCCCGGAAGGTGCAGAACCTGAAGACCAGGGTTTGGGCTGGATCAACAAATCCGGGCGCAGTATTGGTCGTGATACGGTTTCGAGTGGCATCGAAGGTGCCTGGACGACAAACCCTGTTCAGTGGGATAACGGATACTTTACCCTGCTGCTCAATTATGAGTGGGAGCTGAAAAAAAGTCCGGCTGGTGCGCATCAGTGGGAACCTGTGAACATCAGGGAAGAGGACAAACCTGTTGATGTGGAAGACCCGGGTATTCGCCGCAACCTGGTCATGACTGATGCCGATATGGCCATGAAGGTTGACCCTCGTTATCGGGAGTTATCGGAACGTTTCTACAAGGACCCGGAATACTTCTCGGCTTTTTTTGCCAAAACCTGGTTCAAGCTCACCCATAGAGATCTCGGTCCGAGATCCTGCTATATCGGGCCGGATGCACCGAAGGATGACTTCGTTTGGCAGGACCTGGTACCGGCAGGGTCGACCCGTTACGATATCGCCGATGTCAAAGAGAGAATCAAGGCCACCGGCCTTCCTGTCAGTGAGCTTGTAACGACAGCCTGGGACAGCGCCCGTACCTTCCGCGGTTCCGACAAAAGAGGGGGAGCAAACGGTGCCCGTATCCGTCTTGCTCCGCAAAAAGACTGGGTGGCCAATGAACCACAGCGTCTGGCCAGAGTGCTGGCGGCACTGGAGCCTGTTGCCACAGCAACCGGTGCCAGTATTGCCGATGTGATTGTACTGGCGGGCAGTGTCGGTCTTGAGCGGGCGATACAGGCAGCAGGTTTGAATATAACTGTGCCGTTTGCGCCGGGGCGTGGCGATGCAACGGCTGAACAGACAGATGTGCAATCATTTGCGGTACTGGAACCTCTCCATGACGGTTTCAGGAACTGGCAGAAGAAGGAGTATGTGGTTCAGCCGGAAGAGTTACTGCTTGATCAGGCTCAGCTGCTGGGTTTAACGGCCTGTGAAATGACAGTGCTGATTGGTGGTATGCGCATGCTGGGTACGAATTATGATGGCAGTAAACATGGGGTATTCACTGATGATTCCGGTGTGCTGTCCAATGACTTTTTCGTAAACCTGACAGATATGAACAACGCATGGAAACCGACGGGCAATAAGCTTTATGAGATTCGGGATCGTAAGACCGACACGCTGAAATGGACAGCAACCCGGGTCGACCTGGTCTTTGGATCCAATTCCATCCTGAGAGCCTATGCCGAGGTGTACGCACAGGATGACAACAGAGAGAAGTTTGCCCGTGACTTCGTGTCTGTATGGGCAAAAGTCATGAATGCTGATCGCTTTGATCTTGTATCCTAATAAGTTTATTTCTGCCGCCAGCCATAGGGGATGGCTGGCGGCAGGATACTGGCGCGTATGTGTTTACTCGTATTCTTTGATGTTGGCTACATCTATCCCGTAGAGCGTATCGGTATAAACAGACGTGTTCTTTTCCACTTGCAGAGTACCCTCAATCCAATAGGGAATGTAGCCGGCCTCGGTCACTTTTATGCCCTTGGGGTAGCGCACAAAGATGGTTTGATTGGGTGGAGGCGGAGGTGTGTGTACACAGGAGCCGGCTGTGGGTACCAGTAACAGTTCTGTGGCCATCTGGTTCTTGTCTATATTCAGAGGCACCAGGAAACCGGGGATTTTGATAGGGGATTTATCCATGGCTTTCACTGGGGTATTGCCCAGTTCAGTGACGTAGGCATTGGCATCCTTCTGACTTAGCTCGCCAGCATCCCACTTCTTAACCATGTTCTCGTCCACCGGAGGCATAAGCTTCTGCCAGGTGATCTCTTTAAAGGATGATTTGTCTGTCTCTTTGGCCTTTTCTTTGCTGCTCTCTTTAGCAAAAGCGACCGTGCTGGCAGCGGCCAGCACAAGAATCATGCACTTCATAAACAGTCCCGTTTGAAAGGACTTCAATACATTGTTCATAGGCGTCTCGGGTTATTGTTGTTCAGTGATTAAATTCGCACGGTCAGGCCATCGGCCAGAGAGTGTCTGTAGGCACGCCAGGCGGGAATAGCCCCAAGTACTGTTGCGCTGATAATAATCAGGGCTGCCAGCATAGCTTCAAACTGCCCGGGCAGGGTGATAGCCAGATACAGGCCCAGCTGACTCTGCACAATCGGTTGTACCAAAAACAGAATGCCGTACATCAAACCAAAGCCCAGCAGGGTGCC
>CBDCRZ010000141.1:0-12337 GCA_965221135.1 Sansalvadorimonas sp. | reverse complement strand
GGGTTTCCAAGATAGAAGGCAATGCCTGCTGAAAACTTTCCGTTGTCACCATGCCGCCAGTCGTCAGACGCGGTTATGTGTTCTGCCATTGCCTGAATGGCTCTCAGGAGTTGGTCAGGTGTGCAGTAGTCGAGCCATTCGCTCAGCCGGTTTTTAATGTCTTTGCCAAAGAATTCGACGCGATGACCATTAATTCCGGATTTGATCGCAATAGGGAAATTGTTGTTCATTGCCGCCATGTACCAAAGTTTTCTGAACAGTTGAACAGAATCAGAAACAACGTTGTCGTCAGGCGCGTCGAAATCGTCAGATTTGGACTCCAATATAGTTTTTTTAAATGTTTCTTTTTTAGATGTTTCTTTTTTAAGTGCTGGGTTAGCCGGTACCGGATCAGCCAGCGCCGGGTTACCCGTGTGTGGTGAAACCCGCAACTTTTCTGTGTTTTCCTGCGGGTTACTCGCATTTTTTACCGGATAGACAAAATAATCATAAGCGTATTGCCCTGATTCTTTTCTTACCTTTTTCTTAACCATGTAACCGTTATCTTCGAATTCTCTTAGTATTCTATCCAGCCTCTCCCGCCCCATTATCGATGGGTTGTTAGCGCCTTGCGGGAACTGCTTTCTTAGGTACGTGGGGTTAATTTTGAAATCACAGGGGAGAGACAGTATGTGCACCAACACGCCTAAAGCATCCGCCGTTAAGCCGCTTGACTGCAATGTTTCGTTGGGGATCTGGGTATAGCCGTTCTCAACTTTAGCTTTGTATATAGCCATCTTATGTATTCGAGTTCCGTGTTCCGAGGTTTTGGTGGAGTGGCTTCCAACCGCGCCCCCTCGAAACGTAGGGCTGCTCTCAGTGATTAATTGAGAGTGGCTGGAAGTCTTGCCGGCAATCACTCCGGCATTGGTCAACGGTATCGAATTTCGGGCATTTTGTGAATCAGTATTGTTTGCCAATGTTGCCGGGCTACTGCCGTAAACCGGCATGCTGGTCATCTCTGGCGGTTCATCATCCCACGGGTTATCAGGTGTGGGTGGTGCTTCAAACGGTTCATTATCCCAGTCGTCAGGGCTGTCAGGCTGGATTGTGTCAGGGTCGAACGGTTCGACCGGTTCAATGGTTATTGGTTCTGGATCTGGAAGCTTTGGCTCTGAACCACCAGCATGATCTGCACTAATTTCTGACTCTGGCGCTATGTCGTCCCACTCTCGATCATGCTCCGTGTTTGCCATCAGGCGCTCATAGTAACCGGCATAAACGCCACCTAAGTCTGCCGCCAGTTGTTTAGCCTCTTGCGCCAGTGATAGCGGCGGCTTTCGGTCTTTGTCTGGCAGTACCGACGGTGGCTTTAGTCTGGGTTTATCAGGTAGGTTTGTTACTGTGGGTGGCGGGCAATCATTCACTGATTCAGTGGGGTAAACGACCGTAGCGCGGCTCATTTCGGCGCTGCTGGATGAAAAATCAGTAGTTTCAGCGTGCAGGGATTGTGCGGAGGATATATGTTTAAAAGCGCCCATAGTTATGACCTGTGGGTGTGGTGTCGCTGCTCTGGTATGGCTGCAACACATTGCTAAAAAGCACGCTCACGGCGGCTATGGTTGTTTGAGAGCGCTCATAGCTGCCGTGATCGTGAATTGGCCTTCCCTCTAAAAATAAACCCCTTCCTCCCAACTGCCCGTAAAAATCCCTGCAAATTCAAAGTGCTACATCCGGTAATAAAAACCGGTAGTAACTGAGACTTTTCTGCTGTTCAGGCTGAATATGAAGACAATCCCTAGAGGCTCTAGGGGTTGTGGGTGATGTGGTGGGAATGGGGGCTGTATAGTTGTCGTACGATAATCTCAATTACTACCGGTAAGAAGCGTTACCGGACGTAATTGCAGAAACGGGCTGGTTTTTATTGCGTGGACTACCTACCCGAACGATATAAACCGAACACCCTGTGTCGCCTATGCCATGACACCAAAGATAGGTAATCTCCGTAATACCTTTTTTGTCTTCCCGTTTTACCTGATTTGGTCTAGGTTATGTGTCTGGATTATTAGTTGGTCGTGAAATATGAAACAGGAAGAAATCAGAATCCGGTTTGATGCTGGGGAGCTGGGGAGCTGTGTTGCTGCTCCTGATCCAGTGGCGCGAATGATTGATCCAACGCTCAGTCGTCCGCCGTGGGTGTTGATTGTTCAGGATCGCAAAGGCAAGTGTGTCGTCATGGAAGCAAAGCGGAGCGGTTCGCCGCGAAAGTTTGCCACCTTGGAAGCTCTGGTAAACACCACCAAGGCTATCGGGTTTCAGGAAGTTACTGTAAGTCAACGGATGCCGTAAGGGGTTGCTATGAGTGGGTTTCTTGATAACTGGCGGGATGCGTTCACAGAGCGCGGTATCATTCCTAAACATTACAGGGATTCAATGTTGAACCGGTATGTATCGCTGTATGGTGCTCCGGTGTTTCTGAATGACTGGGCTGATTTTCATGGCTGGTTAAACCATTACTGGTTGCGCTCTGAGGACAGAAACCTGATTCGGTAGGTTCAGACATTGCATGGAGTGGGTGGTAGGTCTGCCGGTTTCCATTTCATGCAAGCACGGCACGGTCAGGTAATTCTCAAAGCGGGATATCCCGTTATTAACGGGTTATTCAGGCGGGCTTTTTAGGGAGTGCAAAAAGTCGGGATGTGCTTTTGAGGTTTCCACTGAATTCTATTATTTGCCGTATTAAGCCGTATTTTATGGGCTTTCAGTGGCTCAAACTGTCCACTATCCATTCCTTACCAACTTATCGGAAGTAAGCTTCTGCGGCGTTTGAAAAGTCAGGGTGTTCTTTGTGGCTGTCAAAAAGTCGGGATGTTTTTTAGGGTGTTTGAAAACTCAGGGTGTTTTTTTATAGACCCGTAGAAATTCAGAAAATAACTATTCATCGTCGTTAGTATCGTTTGGTATTTTGCCAATAGCCATGAATTATCATCCGTTTTACCGACCACTAGTTTACTAGTCACAGTCGGTTGCTATGGACTAACGGCAAGAATGATTTTAAAGCGGGCTGTCAGGCTTTTAATTGCTAACCCTTCCCAACGTATTAGTTTCACACTGAAAGCTTCTGAGAATGGCTGAGAGTTTGTTTAAAGATGGGCTGTCAGGATTCTATCAGGTGGGTTTGCAGTATCAGAACCATTTCGTGCAGTGGCGCACATTGGTTTCACCCAACAATCAACACCGAGCTTTCCCGATCGAGACCTACCACGCTTCTGTCGTTTTTCTTTTTGTTGGTCAGTCCACCAGCAATCTCGCTCCTACGAACTTAGGAGCGAGAATTAGCTCCTAACTTTTCAGGAGTGAGATTTTGCTGCGCAATTTTGCGCCGCGAGATTCACGGCCTAATTTTCGGCTGTGGAATATTTGGCGGCGCTGGTCGGTGCTGCGAGAATTTTGGTATCCAGATTTGGATGGCAAATTGGCGGCTCTGAAGTGAGCCGCGAAACCTCAGATAAAAATATCTGTTTGCTAGTGGACGTAATCGCAGAACTCACAATTGCTCACAGTCGCCAGACTGATTAACCCTGCTTTTCGTTGAGGGCTGGTTGCCGTTCTTCTTGCTGGGTATGCAGTTGAGTCACCCCTGCATCGAGGTTAATTACGGTAATCAGAAAATTGTTCAGCTCTGGGTTTCCAAGATAGAAGGCAATGCCTGCTGAAAACTTTCCGTTGTCACCATGCCGCCAGTCGTCAGACGCGGTTATGTGTTCTGCCATTGCCTGAATGGCTCTCAGGAGTTGGTCAGGTGTGCAGTAGTCGAGCCATTCGCTCAGCCGGTTTTTAATGTCTTTGCCAAAGAATTCGACGCGATGACCATTAATTCCGGATTTGATCGCAATAGGGAAATTGTTGTTCATTGCCGCCATGTACCAAAGTTTTCTGAACAGTTGAACAGAATCAGAAACAACGTTGTCGTCAGGCGCGTCGAAATCGTCAGATTTGGACTCCAATATAGTTTTTTTAAATGTTTCTTTTTTAGATGTTTCTTTTTTAAGTGCTGGGTTAGCCGGTACCGGATCAGCCAGCGCCGGGTTACCCGTGTGTGGTGAAACCCGCAACTTTTCTGTGTTTTCCTGCGGGTTACTCGCATTTTTTACCGGATAGACAAAATAATCATAAGCGTATTGCCCTGATTCTTTTCTTACCTTTTTCTTAACCATGTAACCGTTATCTTCGAATTCTCTTAGTATTCTATCCAGCCTCTCCCGCCCCATTATCGATGGGTTGTTAGCGCCTTGCGGGAACTGCTTTCTTAGGTACGTGGGGTTAATTTTGAAATCACAGGGGAGAGACAGTATGTGCACCAACACGCCTAAAGCATCCGCCGTTAAGCCGCTTGACTGCAATGTTTCGTTGGGGATCTGGGTATAGCCGTTCTCAACTTTAGCTTTGTATATAGCCATCTTATGTATTCGAGTTCCGTGTTCCGAGGTTTTGGTGGAGTGGCTTCCAACCGCGCCCCCTCGAAACGTAGGGCTGCTCTCAGTGATTAATTGAGAGTGGCTGGAAGTCTTGCCGGCAATCACTCCGGCATTGGTCAACGGTATCGAATTTCGGGCATTTTGTGAATCAGTATTGTTTGCCAATGTTGCCGGGCTACTGCCGTAAACCGGCATGCTGGTCATCTCTGGCGGTTCATCATCCCACGGGTTATCAGGTGTGGGTGGTGCTTCAAACGGTTCATTATCCCAGTCGTCAGGGCTGTCAGGCTGGATTGTGTCAGGGTCGAACGGTTCGACCGGTTCAATGGTTATTGGTTCTGGATCTGGAAGCTTTGGCTCTGAACCACCAGCATGATCTGCACTAATTTCTGACTCTGGCGCTATGTCGTCCCACTCTCGATCATGCTCCGTGTTTGCCATCAGGCGCTCATAGTAACCGGCATAAACGCCACCTAAGTCTGCCGCCAGTTGTTTAGCCTCTTGCGCCAGTGATAGCGGCGGCTTTCGGTCTTTGTCTGGCAGTACCGACGGTGGCTTTAGTCTGGGTTTATCAGGTAGGTTTGTTACTGTGGGTGGCGGGCAATCATTCACTGATTCAGTGGGGTAAACGACCGTAGCGCGGCTCATTTCGGCGCTGCTGGATGAAAAATCAGTAGTTTCAGCGTGCAGGGATTGTGCGGAGGATATATGTTTAAAAGCGCCCATAGTTATGACCTGTGGGTGTGGTGTCGCTGCTCTGGTATGGCTGCAACACATTGCTAAAAAGCACGCTCACGGCGGCTATGGTTGTTTGAGAGCGCTCATAGCTGCCGTGATCGTGAATTGGCCTTCCCTCTAAAAATAAACCCCTTCCTCCCAACTGCCCGTAAAAATCCCTGCAAATTCAAAGTGCTACATCCGGTAATAAAAACCGGTAGTAACTGAGACTTTTCTGCTGTTCAGGCTGAATATGAAGACAATCCCTAGAGGCTCTAGGGGTTGTGGGTGATGTGGTGGGAATGGGGGCTGTATAGTTGTCGTACGATAATCTCAATTACTACCGGTAAGAAGCGTTACCGGACGTAATTGCAGAAACGGGCTGGTTTTTATTGCGTGGACTACCTACCCGAACGATATAAACCGAACACCCTGTGTCGCCTATGCCATGACACCAAAGATAGGTAATCTCCGTAATACCTTTTTTGTCTTCCCGTTTTACCTGATTTGGTCTAGGTTATGTGTCTGGATTATTAGTTGGTCGTGAAATATGAAACAGGAAGAAATCAGAATCCGGTTTGATGCTGGGGAGCTGGGGAGCTGTGTTGCTGCTCCTGATCCAGTGGCGCGAATGATTGATCCAACGCTCAGTCGTCCGCCGTGGGTGTTGATTGTTCAGGATCGCAAAGGCAAGTGTGTCGTCATGGAAGCAAAGCGGAGCGGTTCGCCGCGAAAGTTTGCCACCTTGGAAGCTCTGGTAAACACCACCAAGGCTATCGGGTTTCAGGAAGTTACTGTAAGTCAACGGATGCCGTAAGGGGTTGCTATGAGTGGGTTTCTTGATAACTGGCGGGATGCGTTCACAGAGCGCGGTATCATTCCTAAACATTACAGGGATTCAATGTTGAACCGGTATGTATCGCTGTATGGTGCTCCGGTGTTTCTGAATGACTGGGCTGATTTTCATGGCTGGTTAAACCATTACTGGTTGCGCTCTGAGGACAGAAACCTGATTCGGTAGGTTCAGACATTGCATGGAGTGGGTGGTAGGTCTGCCGGTTTCCATTTCATGCAAGCACGGCACGGTCAGGTAATTCTCAAAGCGGGATATCCCGTTATTAACGGGTTATTCAGGCGGGCTTTTTAGGGAGTGCAAAAAGTCGGGATGTGCTTTTGAGGTTTCCACTGAATTCTATTATTTGCCGTATTAAGCCGTATTTTATGGGCTTTCAGTGGCTCAAACTGTCCACTATCCATTCCTTACCAACTTATCGGAAGTAAGCTTCTGCGGCGTTTGAAAAGTCAGGGTGTTCTTTGTGGCTGTCAAAAAGTCGGGATGTTTTTTAGGGTGTTTGAAAACTCAGGGTGTTTTTTTATAGACCCGTAGAAATTCAGAAAATAACTATTCATCGTCGTTAGTATCGTTTGGTATTTTGCCAATAGCCATGAATTATCATCCGTTTTACCGACCACTAGTTTACTAGTCACAGTCGGTTGCTATGGACTAACGGCAAGAATGATTTTAAAGCGGGCTGTCAGGCTTTTAATTGCTAACCCTTCCCAACGTATTAGTTTCACACTGAAAGCTTCTGAGAATGGCTGAGAGTTTGTTTAAAGATGGGCTGTCAGGATTCTATCAGGTGGGTTTGCAGTATCAGAACCATTTCGTGCAGTGGCGCACATTGGTTTCACCCAACAATCAACACCGAGCTTTCCCGATCGAGACCTACCACGCTTCTGTCGTTTTTCTTTTTGTTGGTCAGTCCACCAGCAATCTCGCTCCTACGAACTTAGGAGCGAGAATTAGCTCCTAACTTTTCAGGAGTGAGATTTTGCTGCGCAATTTTGCGCCGCGAGATTCACGGCCTAATTTTCGGCTGTGGAATATTTGGCGGCGCTGGTCGGTGCTGCGAGAATTTTGGTATCCAGATTTGGATGGCAAATTGGCGGCTCTGAAGTGAGCCGCGAAACCTCAGATAAAAATATCTGTTTGCTAGTGGACGTAATCGCAGAACTCACAATTGCTCACAGTCGCCAGACTGATTAACCCTGCTTTTCGTTGAGGGCTGGTTGCCGTTCTTCTTGCTGGGTATGCAGTTGAGTCACCCCTGCATCGAGGTTAATTACGGTAATCAGAAAATTGTTCAGCTCTGGGTTTCCAAGATAGAAGGCAATGCCTGCTGAAAACTTTCCGTTGTCACCATGCCGCCAGTCGTCAGACGCGGTTATGTGTTCTGCCATTGCCTGAATGGCTCTCAGGAGTTGGTCAGGTGTGCAGTAGTCGAGCCATTCGCTCAGCCGGTTTTTAATGTCTTTGCCAAAGAATTCGACGCGATGACCATTAATTCCGGATTTGATCGCAATAGGGAAATTGTTGTTCATTGCCGCCATGTACCAAAGTTTTCTGAACAGTTGAACAGAATCAGAAACAACGTTGTCGTCAGGCGCGTCGAAATCGTCAGATTTGGACTCCAATATAGTTTTTTTAAATGTTTCTTTTTTAGATGTTTCTTTTTTAAGTGCTGGGTTAGCCGGTACCGGATCAGCCAGCGCCGGGTTACCCGTGTGTGGTGAAACCCGCAACTTTTCTGTGTTTTCCTGCGGGTTACTCGCATTTTTTACCGGATAGACAAAATAATCATAAGCGTATTGCCCTGATTCTTTTCTTACCTTTTTCTTAACCATGTAACCGTTATCTTCGAATTCTCTTAGTATTCTATCCAGCCTCTCCCGCCCCATTATCGATGGGTTGTTAGCGCCTTGCGGGAACTGCTTTCTTAGGTACGTGGGGTTAATTTTGAAATCACAGGGGAGAGACAGTATGTGCACCAACACGCCTAAAGCATCCGCCGTTAAGCCGCTTGACTGCAATGTTTCGTTGGGGATCTGGGTATAGCCGTTCTCAACTTTAGCTTTGTATATAGCCATCTTATGTATTCGAGTTCCGTGTTCCGAGGTTTTGGTGGAGTGGCTTCCAACCGCGCCCCCTCGAAACGTAGGGCTGCTCTCAGTGATTAATTGAGAGTGGCTGGAAGTCTTGCCGGCAATCACTCCGGCATTGGTCAACGGTATCGAATTTCGGGCATTTTGTGAATCAGTATTGTTTGCCAATGTTGCCGGGCTACTGCCGTAAACCGGCATGCTGGTCATCTCTGGCGGTTCATCATCCCACGGGTTATCAGGTGTGGGTGGTGCTTCAAACGGTTCATTATCCCAGTCGTCAGGGCTGTCAGGCTGGATTGTGTCAGGGTCGAACGGTTCGACCGGTTCAATGGTTATTGGTTCTGGATCTGGAAGCTTTGGCTCTGAACCACCAGCATGATCTGCACTAATTTCTGACTCTGGCGCTATGTCGTCCCACTCTCGATCATGCTCCGTGTTTGCCATCAGGCGCTCATAGTAACCGGCATAAACGCCACCTAAGTCTGCCGCCAGTTGTTTAGCCTCTTGCGCCAGTGATAGCGGCGGCTTTCGGTCTTTGTCTGGCAGTACCGACGGTGGCTTTAGTCTGGGTTTATCAGGTAGGTTTGTTACTGTGGGTGGCGGGCAATCATTCACTGATTCAGTGGGGTAAACGACCGTAGCGCGGCTCATTTCGGCGCTGCTGGATGAAAAATCAGTAGTTTCAGCGTGCAGGGATTGTGCGGAGGATATATGTTTAAAAGCGCCCATAGTTATGACCTGTGGGTGTGGTGTCGCTGCTCTGGTATGGCTGCAACACATTGCTAAAAAGCACGCTCACGGCGGCTATGGTTGTTTGAGAGCGCTCATAGCTGCCGTGATCGTGAATTGGCCTTCCCTCTAAAAATAAACCCCTTCCTCCCAACTGCCCGTAAAAATCCCTGCAAATTCAAAGTGCTACATCCGGTAATAAAAACCGGTAGTAACTGAGACTTTTCTGCTGTTCAGGCTGAATATGAAGACAATCCCTAGAGGCTCTAGGGGTTGTGGGTGATGTGGTGGGAATGGGGGCTGTATAGTTGTCGTACGATAATCTCAATTACTACCGGTAAGAAGCGTTACCGGACGTAATTGCAGAAACGGGCTGGTTTTTATTGCGTGGACTACCTACCCGAACGATATAAACCGAACACCCTGTGTCGCCTATGCCATGACACCAAAGATAGGTAATCTCCGTAATACCTTTTTTGTCTTCCCGTTTTACCTGATTTGGTCTAGGTTATGTGTCTGGATTATTAGTTGGTCGTGAAATATGAAACAGGAAGAAATCAGAATCCGGTTTGATGCTGGGGAGCTGGGGAGCTGTGTTGCTGCTCCTGATCCAGTGGCGCGAATGATTGATCCAACGCTCAGTCGTCCGCCGTGGGTGTTGATTGTTCAGGATCGCAAAGGCAAGTGTGTCGTCATGGAAGCAAAGCGGAGCGGTTCGCCGCGAAAGTTTGCCACCTTGGAAGCTCTGGTAAACACCACCAAGGCTATCGGGTTTCAGGAAGTTACTGTAAGTCAACGGATGCCGTAAGGGGTTGCTATGAGTGGGTTTCTTGATAACTGGCGGGATGCGTTCACAGAGCGCGGTATCATTCCTAAACATTACAGGGATTCAATGTTGAACCGGTATGTATCGCTGTATGGTGCTCCGGTGTTTCTGAATGACTGGGCTGATTTTCATGGCTGGTTAAACCATTACTGGTTGCGCTCTGAGGACAGAAACCTGATTCGGTAGGTTCAGACATTGCATGGAGTGGGTGGTAGGTCTGCCGGTTTCCATTTCATGCAAGCACGGCACGGTCAGGTAATTCTCAAAGCGGGATATCCCGTTATTAACGGGTTATTCAGGCGGGCTTTTTAGGGAGTGCAAAAAGTCGGGATGTGCTTTTGAGGTTTCCACTGAATTCTATTATTTGCCGTATTAAGCCGTATTTTATGGGCTTTCAGTGGCTCAAACTGTCCACTATCCATTCCTTACCAACTTATCGGAAGTAAGCTTCTGCGGCGTTTGAAAAGTCAGGGTGTTCTTTGTGGCTGTCAAAAAGTCGGGATGTTTTTTAGGGTGTTTGAAAACTCAGGGTGTTTTTTTATAGACCCGTAGAAATTCAGAAAATAACTATTCATCGTCGTTAGTATCGTTTGGTATTTTGCCAATAGCCATGAATTATCATCCGTTTTACCGACCACTAGTTTACTAGTCACAGTCGGTTGCTATGGACTAACGGCAAGAATGATTTTAAAGCGGGCTGTCAGGCTTTTAATTGCTAACCCTTCCCAACGTATTAGTTTCACACTGAAAGCTTCTGAGAATGGCTGAGAGTTTGTTTAAAGATGGGCTGTCAGGATTCTATCAGGTGGGTTTGCAGTATCAGAACCATTTCGTGCAGTGGCGCACATTGGTTTCACCCAACAATCAACACCGAGCTTTCCCGATCGAGACCTACCACGCTTCTGTCGTTTTTCTTTTTGTTGGTCAGTCCACCAGCAATCTCGCTCCTACGAACTTAGGAGCGAGAATTAGCTCCTAACTTTTCAGGAGTGAGATTTTGCTGCGCAATTTTGCGCCGCGAGATTCACGGCCTAATTTTCGGCTGTGGAATATTTGGCGGCGCTGGTCGGTGCTGCGAGAATTTTGGTATCCAGATTTGGATGGCAAATTGGCGGCTCTGAAGTGAGCCGCGAAACCTCAGATAAAAATATCTGTTTGCTAGTGGACGTAATCGCAGAACTCACAATTGCTCACAGTCGCCAGACTGATTAACCCTGCTTTTCGTTGAGGGCTGGTTGCCGTTCTTCTTGCTGGGTATGCAGTTGAGTCACCCCTGCATCGAGGTTAATTACGGTAATCAGAAAATTGTTCAGCTCTGGGTTTCCAAGATAGAAGGCAATGCCTGCTGAAAACTTTCCGTTGTCACCATGCCGCCAGTCGTCAGACGCGGTTATGTGTTCTGCCATTGCCTGAATGGCTCTCAGGAGTTGGTCAGGTGTGCAGTAGTCGAGCCATTCGCTCAGCCGGTTTTTAATGTCTTTGCCAAAGAATTCGACGCGATGACCATTAATTCCGGATTTGATCGCAATAGGGAAATTGTTGTTCATTGCCGCCATGTACCAAAGTTTTCTGAACAGTTGAACAGAATCAGAAACAACGTTGTCGTCAGGCGCGTCGAAATCGTCAGATTTGGACTCCAATATAGTTTTTTTAAATGTTTCTTTTTTAGATGTTTCTTTTTTAAGTGCTGGGTTAGCCGGTACCGGATCAGCCAGCGCCGGGTTACCCGTGTGTGGTGAAACCCGCAACTTTTCTGTGTTTTCCTGCGGGTTACTCGCATTTTTTACCGGATAGACAAAATAATCATAAGCGTATTGCCCTGATTCTTTTCTTACCTTTTTCTTAACCATGTAACCGTTATCTTCGAATTCTCTTAGTATTCTATCCAGCCTCTCCCGCCCCATTATCGATGGGTTGTTAGCGCCTTGCGGGAACTGCTTTCTTAGGTACGTGGGGTTAATTTTGAAATCACAGGGGAGAGACAGTATGTGCACCAACACGCCTAAAGCATCCGCCGTTAAGCCGCTTGACTGCAATGTTTCGTTGGGGATCTGGGTATAGCCGTTCTCAACTTTAGCTTTGTATATAGCCATCTTATGTATTCGAGTTCCGTGTTCCGAGGTTTTGGTGGAGTGGCTTCCAACCGCGCCCCCTCGAAACGTAGGGCTGCTCTCAGTGATTAATTGAGAGTGGCTGGAAGTCTTGCCGGCAATCACTCCGGCATTGGTCAACGGTATCGAATTTCGGGCATTTTGTGAATCAGTATTGTTTGCCAATGTTGCCGGGCTACTGCCGTAAACCGGCATGCTGGTCATCTCTGGCGGTTCATCATCCCACGGGTTATCAGGTGTGGGTGGTGCTTCAAACGGTTCATTATCCCAGTCGTCAGGGCTGTCAGGCTGGATTGTGTCAGGGTCGAACGGTTCGACCGGTTCAATGGTTATTGGTTCTGGATCTGGAAGCTTTGGCTCTGAACCACCAGCATGATCTGCACTAATTTCTGACTCTGGCGCTATGTCGTCCCACTCTCGATCATGCTCCGTGTTTGCCATCAGGCGCTCATAGTAACCGGCATAAACGCCACCTAAGTCTGCCGCCAGTTGTTTAGCCTCTTGCGCCAGTGATAGCGGCGGCTTTCGGTCTTTGTCTGGCAGTACCGACGGTG
>CBDCRZ010000140.1:0-39394 GCA_965221135.1 Sansalvadorimonas sp. | reverse complement strand
CAACCTGACCGAGGATCTAACCGCGACCCTGGCGGATCTGTAACCATGGCCAGCATCTCTCAATACATACAGCGCCAATCCTGCAACACCGACAAACTGATGTTTGACAGCAAACAGGCGCAAGTGTGGCAGATTGAAGAGCACGAAAAACCCCACTATATAGGCTCCTATGAGGTCGTTAGGCTGGTGGACGTGCTAGAAGGCGAAGAAGGGGAAGGCGTTTTTTCATCTATGGAATACGCATTACAGAAAGCGGGTCGAATCGTTGACCAATATCAGGCAGTAAAAAAATGAACCATGTAAACACAACTAAACAGTATTGCGATACCTGCAAAAAAGAAACCGAACACACTGAGACAATGAAACAAGAGCGCTGGCAGGATCAGAGCATTGATGATGATGAACTGTCACAAAATGAAGTGATCGACCGAATGAACGGCGACATTACTTTTATCGTCTCTTGCACTGAATGCCACAACACGTTTGAAATAATGTAAAAGGAAGTCAAAAAATGACCCCCGAAGAAGAGAAACGGATTTTAGAAAAATCTGGATTAACCAAATCCACGTTTTACTGTAATGGTTTACGATGCCATGCCATCAATATGAACAACCAGTCTATGACTATGAACATGGCAATGTTCACTATTAACTATTACGGGAAAGTATCAGTAAATCTGCAAATAATACCAGGTTCCTGCAACCGGGTAACATTGCACCCCCACGGCAACCCAGACGACAGCAGCATGTGGTTTGACTGCGACACGGTAGAACAAGCCACCGGCCTGCAGGATTTTATAACACAGTACAATGATCACTGGTCGCCCGATCCGTCGGAGTCCGACAACCAATAACCCAAGCGCCGGTAGTGATACCGGCCTTTTTTTATGAGGCAAAACATGGCCGTCATTGAATACAAGGAAGGATCGCATAAAGCAGGATTTATAGGATTTAGAGTCGACACCACCGTGGGTGGTGAACGCCGACAGGAATATTTTTCTACCAAAGAATACAGTTATCAAGAAGCAAAAAAACGGGCACAGGCTCTGAATGATAAATGGCGAGCCCTGGCGGAAGAACACAACCTGATTCACCGCCTCAATGACATGTGGCTAACTAACCAGATTTGTATAGGGCTAACTGCAGACATAGAAAGACGAGCAAGGATTATTAAAAGTGGATCCCGTAGCACCCGCTATTCCCCGGTGTTTTCAGTGTCGGTCGGGAACAGAAGAAGCCCAAAAAGATTCAGTATAATAAAAATGGGCTATCAGCACAGCTACCGCTCAGCCGTCCGGTTATTTTGTGAGTTTCACGGCTACAGTCACCACATAGAAAAAAAACTCTTCAAACGCCAGCCAGAGCCTGAGCTGTTCACGGGCTATCTGTTCAAGAAGAAGCTTGAAAAATACAAAGATATTTATATTGGTGAGATCGAAGAGAAGTTACGGGCTGGTGGCTGTTCCCTCTAATAAAAGGCATTCGCCCTCTATATCATCCTGGCAGAATCTATCCATCAGTATTTTTTTACGTTCCTCATAGCTCACCCCGGAACCTATCAGTTCATGGTTGTCACCGCGTATAGCATCCAGTCGGCTGACCTGTTCCGGGGTGATGAAGTCAGCCAGCCCGAGATCATCGGGTATCTGATTCTGTTTCTTATAGTCACTCACTGAACAACCCAGCAGCACCAGGTCACAGAGCCGGTGCTCATTCATGTAATGATAATCCTGAGTTTCTTTACCCAGGGTGGCCCGATGATCCTGCAGACCGGCACACATTTTCTGAGAGGCAATCCGGCAATGTTTTCGGACAGGCAGGCAATGACGCATGGCGGTAAATGATTCCGCAATAGACATTTTTACCTGATCAAACTTTTTTCCTTTGTAGTAAGTAGATAGAAATATGAACCCCTCTTCAGACATTCTGTAGCAGGTTTCTTTTCTTCCCCATACTTTATATTTTGCCATCCAAAAGTGGATAGCAAAATTAACATTTTTAGACAATATTGAACGTATGTCTCTTAATACGTGGTAATGGTTTTTATCGAAACATTCCGCCACTTCATAACTGCATATATAAATCCTGCCAGTGTGGTCAGAAACATGCACGACGGGAAAAAGTGAGCCGTTCATAAAAAACACCATTTTCATAACGTGTATATAAAATAGCGTTTCCTATATCTATCCTGATGATCTGTATAGAAAAAGCCGGTTTTATATATGGATCAGCAGGGTTCAGGCTGTAAAGGCAGCAATAAATAATCATTAAGTGTTTACATATAATCATTTTATGGTTATAGTTAGCTCCAAGTTCAAGGAGCAGCAGAAATGAAATTAAGAGAATTCATTGATAAGAACTTCCAGGGTTCACAGACAACCTTTGCCAGAGTGCAGGGCGTGAATCCGCAGCAAGTAACCCGATGGTTAAAAGAGGGTTACATCGTTTCTGACAACACACTTTACAGCCCACGAAGAGAGCTAACTATTATGAGCAAGATCACAGTCAATTTTGATGCTAAATCAGCCACCCGCTTTCCTGTCTACTGCAAGTACGACGGCCAGTTCAATCCTCAGACTGCTTTCATTAGTCTGGACCTAAGAAACGGGTCTGTTGATGCTGACTATTCCGGCGAGATCGGCGGCGGACTTCCGGCTGACGTTTGGAATAGGGAAGTGCTGCGTTTCAGCATAAACCCGATGACGCACAGGGACGACATTGAAACCCTGATAAACAGTCACTCTGAAGATTTCACAAAATTGTTGGAGTTATACCAGTCGGAAGAGTTCGAGCAGATTTCAGAATTGGATTCAGATCTGAATGAAAAAATATTCCAGGACGGTATCGAAAACTACATGATTGACGATGTAGCTGAGTGGGTAATGAATGGCGGATGGCCTGAGCAGGAAACCACCCTAAAAACCTATATTGAAGAAGTGTTAGCAGCGGACGGGGAAGGAGATCATTTTTTACCGGAAGAATTTCTTGATAAAGAGAATCTTAAAGAGACCATTCTCTTAGCGTGGGCTGACCATCTTTATAGCGATCAAGACATTCCGTCTCACGTCGCAAAGATTCTGCTGGATGAGGGCACTTGTTCAGACAGTCAATGGATGGACGAATTGAGAGAATTTGCAGCAGCATAGATCGGATAAGAGAAAGCCCCTGAGATGGGGCTTTTTTTGTCGATCCATCCGGTAAACCTTCCTACCGGCAGTAATTAATAGGCATTAAATCACTCAGAATCCCACCGCATACCATACGCGGTATTACCGTCTTCCAGGTAACAAACAGAATGGAACCCATATCGCTGAAGAGACTTTTTTACCAGCGGATTCCAGATTTCCCATACGGCAATAGTCTGGTACTGGTTCTTTGCATCAACTATAAATTGCCTGAATAGTCCCTGACCCTGTTTAACTGAAGAGATAGCCAGAAAATCAACTCTGTCACCATCGACCTTAACCAGCCCGCTCATTCCGTTTTTAGACACAAACCTTTTGTATTCACTGCCTAATGCTTCTCCTATAGGATCACGGCTAATAGCTCCAAGAAGATCAGTCATCTTTTTTATTTTCCTGAAACGGTAAAGTTATGTTTACCCATTGGCCAAAGAGATTCTGTTTTTCGTGTCTACCACAGCCCATACAGTATCGTGTGACTTGATAGCCCAGTGGAGACCGGTGGTACTTCCACCAGTGCCCACGGCTTGAACAGTCTTTCATTCTCCGTACAAATGCCAATCATCCGACAACAGATCGGTTTGAGAAGCCACCCAAGGCACTACATCATTAGATACCGTCTTCATGGCGATATAAGCCCTATAGGGCACATCATCACCAAAATAGGATTTTGCCACTTCAGTTTGAGCTTTGTACCGGTTTTCAGGAACAAGATAGATAAACATCTTTTTCCCGTTCCAACCGTCACGATGTACTGCATCAGCGTCTTTTAGGTGCTTCAAGGCTTGACCGAAATCCATGACAGGTACCACTTCTTTGGAAACCCTGAAGAGTAGACCAGTAGCCAACACAGGGTTTACTACTGGCTAACCATTTTCGTGGCGTCAGGAATATGGCCTACAAAAGCCCCTCAGTAGGATTATTCTTGAACCGGTTAGCTTGCTTTATGTAGTGCATGGTCTGGTTCGTGGTCTTATGTCTGGCATGTTGCGCCAGTGGTATCAGGTCGCACCCTCTTTCGGCGGCACTGGTCAACATACCCGATCGGGAAGAGTGGCCGCTGTATCTTGCAGCATTCAGGCCAGCCAGCTTGCAATATTTCTTGATGGTGTCGGCATAGGTTCTTCCAGAGACTGCCTCATGGTAAAGACAGCCATTAGGTGTGAACCGGAGAAACACAGGGCCACCTGTAATGCCTGCCGCTTCATACCAGTTAACCAGGGCACGAACAGGGCACAGGTCGGGCGAGCCTCGCATAATGCTGACAGATTGCCCCTGACCCGTCTGGTCTGTTTTGGATTTACGGATTTTGATATCAGCACCCTGACCGGTAACGGTGATATCTTCCACGGTCAGAGCGACCAGCTCAGAACGGCGAAGCGCCGAAGCAAAACCCACCAAAAGCATGGCCTTATCTCTCAGCCCCGAAAGCTCAGTAGTATCTATTAAGCTGACCACAGCTTTCAGCTCTTCCAGCATCAAGGGCTGTTTGCTCTGGCTGGTGGTCTTCCTGCCCTGCTCAGCCCGTTTTCGTTTCATGCCCTGCATAGTCAAAGAAACCAGCCGGTCGGTGGTATGAACTTCATTGGCATCATTAACACGGTGCATCCAGCTAATCGCGTTCAGTCGTCTTTCGATAGTGGCTATGGAAAAATCCTGTTCATCCAGGTCACTGATGTAATCCGCAATAACCCCCGCCGGAACCGGCAGAGAAAAAACACGATCACTGTCATCCAGCCACGTCTTAAAATGTCTTAAATCGGACTGATAAGATTTTTTAGTATTGGCACTGACGGAGTGTTGAATATTGAACATGGTTCTTTCACTGATTTTTTCCAAAGTCAATGAAGGAGTATTGTTTATTGTGCTGGGTAACATGAATAACCGATGTTTGAGGAATGTTCTGTCAGTGTACCTTATTTCCAATAACTTTACCTTATCGGAAGTAGAGCCATACACTAGAATCCCTATGGCATTAAATCTGACTAATGAAACAACCCCAGTAATCTGATAGTATGATCTCAACTGTTCGGGGTGGTACCTGAACACCGAAACGGCTTACCGGAAACCAACCGGGACAAAGGGCAACTGTGCAGCCCCCGCCGTTTCAAACCTTTCACAAGCACAGAATCTACGCACAGTAGAGGTATATGTCATGGGCAGTAAGTCCATTCCTGACCAGTTCACTGGTATCTGGATTCCCGCAGAACTTTATCTTCACAAAGAACTCAAAGGCTCAGATCGAGAGCTACTCGGTTCAATCTGTTCATTTCACAAATCCGGCAGCAAATACACGTCCCTGACGTATCTTTCTGAATTGTTTGGCACAGACAAAAGCACACTTAGAAAACGAGTGGCCCGACTGGAAAAGATGGGCTTTCTGATAAGGGATGACAGGAACAGCACCACGGGTGGCTCCAACCTGATAAAACCCACTCCTAAATGCTATGGATTCGATGTTGATGACAATTTGCCATCACCCGTAGAGAAAAAGCCAGAAATTAAGGAAACACCCAAAAAAGCCAGTAATATCAAGGCTTCCAAGGGAGGGCAGGCAAAAACGCCTGCCCCCGCAAAAACGCCTGACCGTCGCGCAAAAACGCCTGCCGATAATAAACGTATAGAAAGTAAGTCAGTAAACAACAGTCAGCTTGATCAAAATTTCTCTGACAGAGTGATGACTGAGCTTCTGACTGACCACCTGCCAGCTAAAGAAAAACGCTATGCCGGTCTAAAGATCCGTGAATACCAGGAACGCTTTCCAGATAGTGAGTCAGTAGCTGACTGCTGGAGCTATGTGGTTAAGGCTGTAAAACACAAAATAGAACTAACTGGATAACGCTATGAGACAACAACTTTTAGACGATATGGAAGAGCTTTCTGTCATCCTAAAGAAAGCCCTTGATGACACGCTCAGGGATACCAGAACCAGAAGCGGAATGAATATCTTTGATATAAACAATAGAGAGGTAGAGGTTTGTAAGATCGCTGAGGACAGGATGATAGAGGCCGGTCTAGTTGATAATTCGTACATTGGTCATCTGCAAAGTGAGCTTAGTGTATATTTTTCTATGGACTATGACGACGAAGGTAATTTCAGCATTGGATACAATTGTGATGAGTTTATAGATATAGCCATGGAGTTGTCTGACAAGGCCATGAAAAACCCTAACATACCAAAAGACAAAATATGGGACGAATATTACGATGAAGATGGAAGTTCTTTGTTTATAGAAGAAGATGCAAAAGAAGCCCGAAAGGAGCGTCAATCAGTAATAGATAACTTTGAAGGCAGAGAATAAATTATGATTGAAGAAAAATTCAGTAAGTTTTTAGAAGAAAATGGATATTTCAATATCATTGAAACCGGTTCAGAGCATGGTGTAATAGCTCTGGAACGGTTCGCTTATACCGTCGGGATAGTCTGCCAGATAGACTGGACAGGCCGTGGGTATCGGTACTGCTACCACACGCTTTTAGAGGCTCAGTCAGCTATTAATGACTGGGAGAAAACAGGCTACCAAGGTCATCCACCAGGCAACTGGATCAAGCGCAAAGGGAAGGGTGAAGACCTGAGCAGGGAAGACGCCTAGACTCGATAGACTTTAGACAATTTTCTACTAAGTGAGGTTTACCATGACAGAAGGTCAATGGCGTGTAGGAACTAATTTTAATCCAGCCGGTGATAACTTGGTGGATCAGGTTAAACAGAAGTCAGCCGAACTGATAGACCTTATATCTGAAGCAGGTAATGATGATCGCTGTACCTGTCTGGCTCAAACAGCCTATGAAGATGCAGCCATGTGGGCGGTTAAGTCCATTACCAAGAAACCTAGAGAATGAAAGATTGATCAAGCCGTTGGCACTGGTGGAAATACCACCAGTCTCCACTGGATTGCCAAACCTCAGTCATGCACTATGTTTATCTTTTCCCATCCCGTAGATGGTTTCTCAACTATTAATAATCGGGATACCTATGTCTGCCAGAAACACAACTTTCTCTGTCTATGAAAATGGAACTATTGTCTGGAAAGGCAACGATAAAACAAAAGCAAAAAACGCCATGAATTACTTTGCAATGCAGAGTGAACCAGACCGTAATGGGAAATTTCCAGATTTTGAGCTTCACCAACATGGTAAAGGTGTAATTGATAACGTGCATATGGAGTATGATGAGCCGATGTTTTACGCCTCTCTACAAGAAGAGCCTTGGTCTGAGTAGACTTTGGTGATTTTCTACTAAGTGGTAGTTATGAAAGATCACGAAATCAGAGAACTGGTAGACGAACTCAACAAGGAAATCCGGAAGGTTTCACCTAATGCACCACATAGTCTCAGGCAGGTTATAAGCAGGATCGTAACCAGTAAACTGAAACCAACTTGATAGAATTTGGTGAAAGTAAACTAAGTCCAGACAAACAAAAGCCCCCGAACTGATCACGTACAGAACGGGGGCTCGGGGCTGTCTTGGGCAGGAAAGGTTATTAACCTGCGACAACGTGAAAAAGAATAGCCATCAGGCTGGTGGCTGTAAACTGAAATCCTCCGCAGAGGCAACCACCGGCTTTCTGCCTCGAACCATTTTCGGCCTTTTCTTTTTCTTCAGCTTGCTGATGCAATCAATTTGCCTGGAATAGATAAGAAAGTTCAGAGCCTGAAGGCACCCCCTGCACATCCTCTCTTCTTTCCCGTAGTCCCTGAAGTCGTGGTTACGCTCCAGATCCGACACCAGTTTGATATATCCGGCCAAAACCGTCTCTTCTTCCATGCCTCACCCCCTGATCAACCAAAACCACTCATTCTAGTGCAAGCCCTACAGCCCTGTTGAATGATTGTATATTAGAACCATAATACCAATAAAACCAGTATTCAAAAACCAGTATTACTGGTATTTCAGTGTCTATAATCGGTTCAGTCCTGAACTGGTAATTATTGTGAACATACAGCAGGCCGAGTTAGACGATGCACGAGATGGCACCCTCTATTTTCTCTCCAAACTTGAGTTGGTCAGTAGCCCTGGTTTCGACCTCGGGCTGGTGGGTAATTTTGTGGGCAATACCACTGTAATCACCGACCTGAAAAACGCCACGACCACCCTGATTTCAAGCTGTGATGCTGGAAAGAAAGTGCTGGATGGCATCGACCAGTACACCAAACCTATTCGGGTCCTGCTCAGCAATTTTATGGATGCTCTGGTGGATCGTATCACCAGCATTTACGGCGAAGGCTCGGCCGCGCTGGAATGGGTGGGCGAGTTTGGCAGCTGGGCGATATCGACGTTGATAGGCTCACTGGCTGACATCATACCCGGCTGGGGTTATGTGCAATCCGCACTGGATCTTTACGAAGGCATCAAGAAATCTGTTACCAGCGCCATCAAGTGGCTGGGTCAGGTTTACAGCGGTTGGGGCGTAGAGTTATTGGCTGGTGGTCCGTCCATCATGGCCGAATCGCTGGCACGCCATAACGCCACCAGTCTGGCCCATGGCCTGAAAGACATGGCCGTAGTGTCGGTAAAAATTGGGCTACAGGCGGCAGGGGATGCCGCAGCGGGAGTGGGAGCAATAGTGGGCGCAGTGACGGGCGTCTTGCAGCGTATCGCTAATTTGGTGGGCTACTGCGTACAGAGATTTATGGTGAACCGGGCACTGAATCAGGCCGCTAATCAGTGGAACCTGAAAGGGACCTTCATGCAGGACCGCCAGCAGTTCACCGAGTGGTTCAAACAGGTGTGTATCTGCACCCCTGTCATTGCAGCCCTGACCCTGTCCAGCGGGATGGTCGGCCATCAATACCGGTTCCTGTCACTGATTAACGACAGTGATGAAGTCATAGACCAAGCAGCTTTTGATGCTGGAACCAAACACATAGATAAACTGAAAGAACTTTCAGCCAGTTACCTGAATCAATACCAGGACAGTTACAAGGTGCTGTTCAGATCCGAAGACACGCTGGTGTCTAACCGTTTGAAAGATGTTCTGAAAGAGGTGTAACCATGAAGATGAAAGGCAAGAAGATGGGCGGTCGCATGATGACCAAAATGCCAGCCCTGAAAAAAAAGGTGAAGAAGGCCACAGGCGGTATGAAGAAAAAAAAGATGATGAAAGGCTACAAGTAATTATTATTAAGCCCGTTATCATGGCGGGTTTTTAACGATGGGGCGCTCTAGTACTACTTTCAGTTCAGAAAATCAACCGAAAACAAGGACTCCAAGAGGTCCCTGTAAGAAGAACATTATTCTAAACGCCATTCGTGAAGAATTTGGCAGCGAACAGGAATACGCCAAGCAAGTCGTTAGAATCGGTGTTGAAGAAAAGAACAGCACCCTGATTACCCACGTCATTGAACAGATCCAGCCGAAGAACAGACCCACGCTACCCCCGGTTAACTTCACTTTCGATCCGAAAGATTCACCCGTAAAGCAGGCGCTTAATATCTTTCAGGCTTGCAGTACAGGGCGATATACCACCCGATACGGCAAAGGTGCTGGTGGACACCATAGGCGTCATCTGCAGTATTGATGAACACAGCGACATGAAAGAAGAATTTGAAATGATTAAGGGCATGGTCCATGCGATTGGCAACCCTGCAAAAACCGATAGCTGAGCTGAAAAACCAAGTTCTGGCAGCAAAACCAAAACCCAAAAAGAAAGGGGAGAAAAGCCCGGTAAACATCTGGTTTGATACTCTTTACCCATGGCAAGACGTGGAATTCATTCGAGCAACCTCTGAATTTTCAGAAGTCTGTTTGTGTGCAGCTAACCAGGTAGGCAAGACCAGAACCGGCACCGGCATTGATGCCTGTCATGCCCTCGGTGATTACCCCAGAGACTGGGAAGGCCACACCTTCAAGCATCCCCCGACAATATGGATACTCGGCTACTCAGGCGAGAAAACCCGAGACCTGCTACAGACAAAAATATTCGGCTTGTTTCTGGAAAACGAGTTTCAGGGTGGTTATGTACCCAAGCACCGGATACTGGACCATCAGAGCATGAGCGGCACGGCTGGCGCAATGCGTACGGTTAGAGTACGACACTCAACCGGAGGCATCAGCACAGTTCAGTTTTGGTCGTACAGTCAGGGACAACATGCCCTGATGGGTGACTCAGTAGACTGGTTTCACATCGACGAAGAACCCAAAGACCAAACCATTTACCCCCAAGTAATCACCCGCACCGCTAATGGTGATCTGGGAAAAGGTGGCAGGGGAATCCTGACGTTTACACCGGAAAACGGGCGCACCGAGCTAGTGTGTAAATTTATGGATTCCCCTGGCTCTGGTCAGTGCTTTATCAGAAAGGGGTGGGACGATGCGCCCCACCTGAACGAGCTCACAAAACAAAAACTGTTAGAGAGCTACCCAGAGCATCAAAAAGATATGCGAACCAAGGGCCTGCCCATGCTGGGCCACGGTCGCATATATGACCTGGCTGAATCATTCATTACCTGCGATCCGTTCGAGATACCCGACCACTGGCTACTGATCAACGGCATGGACTTTGGATGGGACCACCCACAAGCCCATATTCAACTGGCTATAGATTTAGACAACGACATTGTTTATCTCACCCACGCTTGGAAGTGCTCAAAGGTCAGTGCTAATGATGCTTGGGGCAGTGTGAAAAGCTGGGCGGACGGTGTACCCACGGCATGGCCACACGACGGCCTACAGCATGAAAAAGGACGAGACGACAGCAGGCAACAAAAGGACCACTACGAAGACGCCGGTTTTATGATGCTGGAAGAGCACGCCACCTGGGATGATTCCAGCAACTCAGTGGAGCAGGGCATCTACGAAATACGATTAAGAATGCAGTCAGGCCGGTTGAAAGTGTTTAGAGGTCAGAGAGATTTCTTTGATGAGTTCCTGCAGTACCACAGAGACGACAAGGGCAAGCTGGTTAAAGTGAAAGACGACTGCCTTGATGCTGTCAGATATGCCTACATGATGCGCCGCTTTGCCATACCCATGGGCGAGGTCAATACTCCAGCACTGAAAGTAATCCCCAAGCCTTTGAAACCTATCGGTAAACGATGATGTTAGAGCATGAAGATATTATCAAAATGCACGACGCCGCCTATCAACGTGGACAGGTGACAAGGGAGCGAGCGGCGGACGATTTGGTGTTTGCCTGGGTGACTCAGTGGGATGATCAGTTACTGGGCGAGAGTCAGCTGCAGTACCGGGGCGAGTTCAACATACTGCGAAAAGCCATGCGTCAGATTATCTCTGACCTGAAGAGCAACCCGGTACAGATCGACTTTGAACCGGTGGGCGATAACTACAACGCCGCCGATATGATGGACGGTATCTATCGCACCAGCACCCGCAAAAACACCAGCCTGGAATCATTTGGTAATGCGATTCAGGAAGCGGTTGTATCAGGCTTTGGTGCCTGGAAGCTGGAAAACGATTATGAAAACCGCACTCAGCTGCAGACCATCAACCGAATCCCTCTCTATGAAGCCTGTAACACGGTGTACTGGGACCCGTCCGCCAGCCTGTTAGATAAGGCAGACGCCAAATACTGCAGCATCCTGACCCGGTACAGTGAGGAGGGTTACAGGGATTTTGTCGAAGAGCTCACCGGCGAGCGACCCACCACCACCGTCAGCTTCAAATACCCGGAAGAGAGTTATGTTTTCCCCTGGGTGGCAGAAGACAAACGCATTTATGTGGGTGAATTCTTTCACCGTGAGCCGGTCACTTATCAGGTGCATGTATTCACCGACATGATGGGCAACAGGAAAGAAGTTCACGACGATGACTTTGAAGAGGAAGAAGGCCCGATGATTGACCAGGGCTTTGAATACTCGGAGTGCATCGAGTTTGAAACCTATGAAGTGACAAAATACATCGTGTCCGGTCAGGAGATATTAGAAACCACGCTGGTGCCTGGTGAGTTTATACCGGTGGTGCCTGCCTATGGTGAACGGGCATTCGTGGAAGGTGAAGAACACTACGAAGGCATCACAAGACTGTCCAAAGATCCACAGCGCCTGCGTAACTTCCAGATGAGTTACCTGGCGGATATTGTCAGCCGGAGCCCCCGCAAAAAACCCATCTTCACACCGGAACAGATACAGGGTTATGAGCAGATGTACAACGAGCAGGGCAGTGATAACAACTTCCCTTACTTGTTACAGAATGCCACCAGCATCACCGGCAAACAGATTCCACTGGGTCCCGTGGGTGAAATGCCAGAGCAACCGATGCCACAGGCACTGATTGCCAGTCTGGATCTGTCACGGCAAGCGGTGGAGGATGTGGCCAACCCCGGACTGCCTCAGAACATTGCTGATCCTGACCTGTCAGGAAAGGCGGTTCTGGCACTGCAAAACCGAATGGACATGCAATCATTCATCTATCAGGACAACCACAAACACGCCCTGAGAAGAGACGCGGAGATATTCGCCAGCATGGCTAAAGAGGTTTACGACAGCCCCAGAAAAACCACACTCACTATGTACGACGGCACGCGTAAAACAGAACACCTGATGCAACAGGTGATAGACCCGCAACAAATGCAGCTACAAACCATCAACGATATCAGCGGCATTGAAATGGAGGTCTATGCAGAGATAGGCACCAATTTTAAAACCGAACAGATGGAAACCCGCACCGAGTTAAAAGAAATGATTAACGGTCTGCCCCCTGGCGATCCGATCCGCAACATTCTCATGCTGGAATACATTGCCATGATGCCGGGTATGGCCTTTGAATCACTCAGGGATTACGGCAAGCGCGAATTGCTGAAGATGGGCATCAGACAACCTGAAACCGAGGAAGAAATGCAATTCCTGCAACAGCTGCAGCAACAGCCACCCCAGCCTGATCCACAGATGATTGCCGCACAGGCCGAACAGGGCAAAGCCCAAGCCGAGCAAATGAGCGCAGAAGTGAAAATGTACGACGCACAAACCAAGCGGGCGAAAGTAGAAATTGAAGCCAGTAAAGCGGGCGTAGAGATAGAGAGCCTGCAGGAAGACATAGCCGGTAAACGTCTGGCTAATATGAGCCAGCTGGCTGCTACTTTAAGACCTGCACCTATTCATCCAATGAGAGCAGTTTCATGAACGAACAGGAACTTGAAAAAGAGATTCAGGCAAAAGGTCTGAATGCACCACGTTTAACCCCTGAAATGATTGATGACAAGATTGCTGATACAGAGTTTGTCAGGTTCGCTGGCAGCACGGTTATTGTCTGCAAGCTCAGGCTGACTAATGGTTTTGAAGTGATAGGCACTTCAGCGTGTGTCAGTCCTGAAAACTTTGATGAACAGATAGGACATAAGATTGCCAGAGACAAAGCCAGAGACAAGATATGGGAGTTAGAAGGTTACCTGTTGAAAGAACACCTACTTTTCACGCCCGAACAGATACAGGGTTATGAGAGTTAGAATGTAGCGCCTGTGTAGCTTACATCGACTAAAATCTAAACCGCTGGGCGCAGTAATACGCAGACCCCCTGCTGGTGGGCTACCAGACTTTATGTACGTGAACACGACGGATTTTAACTGTGGTTATGACTCTGGAAGAGCTGAAGCAAAAGAACGCGGAAGCAGCAGCAGCGGAACAGGCAGCGCAGCCTGAAGAAACTGTAACTGAAGAAGTGCAGGACGATCCGACCGAACCAGAAGACGACACCGGCGCTGGTGAAGACTCTGAAGAGGAAGGAAAGACCGAAGACGTTCCCGAGTGGATGCAATCCGACAGCCAGAGGTCGGAAAAAGGCCAAGTGCCGACCAGTGATCTTATCGCCCTGAAAAAATCTCTGAAGAGAAAAGTTCAGGACAAAGACAGCGAAATTGAAGTACTTAGACAAGAGATTAACCAGCTTAAGGGCAGCTCAACCGCACCGCCCCCAGTCGCACCCGCGACCACGGGCACTGCCCCCAAGATGCCCAAGCTGGAAGATTTTTATGATAAGCCTGACCCTGATGCCGCTTATCAGGCTGCACTGTCCAACTGGGTAAATACCTCGGTAGAAAGTCGTTTCAATCAGCACTTTCAGACCCAGCAACAACAGCAGCAACAACAGCAGCAACAGAATCAAATCAATTCCGCACTGGATCAGCATTACGAGAGAGCCGCCAAGATTGTCACAGAGGGCATGTTAACCGCTGACGAATATCAGTCAGCCGACACGCTCATCAGGCAAGCGGTGGAAAGCGTGGCACCCGGCAACGGGGATGCCTTCGTAGATTCTCTTCTTGGCCGCATGGGTGATGGTTCTGAGAAAGTGGTGGTGAGCCTGGCTCGCAATCAACAGAACCTCAACACCTTCTTGCAGTCACTTCGGGACGATCCGACAGGGATTAGCGCAGCGGCCTATCTGGGCGAGTTGCGAGGCCGGTTTAACGGAGTGAAACGAGTCAGTAATACACCACGACCCGGCAGCAAACTGAAAGGAGACGGCGCCAAAGACGGCGGGTCAGACAAACGACAGTATTTAGCTGCTCATAAGTCTGGCAACCGTCAGAAAGCGTTTGATATCAAGCGAGCTGCAAAACTAAGGGGAGTGGATGTAAAGCAGTGGTAACTCCATGGCTAATCTATCCACCGCGCAATCGGTCGAAGTCCTGTTTGAAAAAGCGTTAGAAACCTATGAGCATCAAGTGCAGATGCTCGATCTGGTGGACGTGTTCACACCGGACCCCGCCGCATTCCAAAACTCTTCAAACGTGATCTGGCGACCCAAGCAACAGCACGCCCCGATTAAAGACGGTTGGAATCTCACCAACATGTTCGGGGATGTGATTGAAGAGTACTACCCAGCCACACTGGAAGACCCGCACAACGATGCGTTCCAACTTCGAGCGGATGATCTTCGAGACATGCGTTTTTGGGAGCGTCGGGGCGTTCAGTCCGGCTTACAGCAGGCCACCTATTTAAACCAGAATCTGGCTGAGCTGGTGGCCCGACAGGGTAGCCTGTTCTATCGCAGCAATGACACCAACGGCTACAACTTTGTAGGCACCGGGCAGACTCTGCTGAATGAGCGGCAGATTCACAGCCCTATGCGTTGTTATGTGCTGAACGAGCGAGACCGGCAGGTGTACGCTCAGGATTTGGCAGAGCGCGGCACCTTGTCAGGGCGTCCTGAAGACTCTTACCGTACCGGTCAAATCGGTAGAGAGGTCGCTCAGTTTGATGTTTACAGCGGCAGCTATCTGCCCACGCTCGCCGGTGGTGCATCCCCAGACACTACCGTGACCGGTAATCAGTCGTTTGTCCCTGAAGGCACCACTACGGTGGGTGCCGCCATGATTAACGTCGATTATCGGGTAGCCACTATTCCGGTCGCGGATAACCGGATGTACAACGTCGGCGACAAGATCATGTTCACCAATGCCACCGGTCTGCCACTGGGTCCGGTTCGCGCCCTGGGTCTGGCGGATAAAACCGACACCGGCCAGCCCATGACCTTCACCGTGGCCGCTAAGCCCGCCACCGGTCAGACCATGATAGATATCTATCCGAAGCCCATCGCGTTGGATGATACCGCCCTGGATGCTGAACAAAGAGCCGTGGCGAACATCAACACCACTATCAAAAATAACGCCACCGTCGTGCGTCTGAATATTGACGCCAGTGCGCGGGTTAATATTTTTTGGGCAAAAGACAGCATCGAAGTTATCGGCGGCGATGCGCCCATTGAATTACTCGCTGAATTCGGTGGTCAGCAGGTCATCAGCTCAACCATGAGCAACGGCCAGAAGATGTATATGGCCTACGACGGTGATATTGATACTCAACACATGCAGAAAGCTGCATAGGGTCGCTATTGCAGTGATGCACTAGTGGACGTCTCCTAATGCGGGGACCCCCTTAGAGCCTGAACTACCAACCTGCAGCGGAAACGCATTCAGGGGCCAGTCTAACTCACTGGATACGGTAAAAATGTTCAGGATTGGGAAATCCGCAGCGAAGCCCCTAAACCAAAACGGCATGGGGTGTGCTCAACGACCAACCGCTTATCACGGTGTAGAAGGCAAGTGCCTTCGAAATGGAGACCACCTTACACAGGTGAAGATATGGTCTGTTCTGCAGTGAAAGCTGCAGCAGTTCTAAGAGAACGGCACAGGGTTAACGCTCCTGTGTGAACATAACGCTAACGTTCAAATGTCGTCTGTTTACCTGGTGGGGTCTGGTCAACAAAAACCCCATGGGCAACGGCGTTGGCATCCGCTTCTAACGTATCCGTGGTATTAGGGGGCATCCTCTGCCCCCCTTTTTTTACTGGTGATTTATGTCCTGCATTCTTTTTAAAAACGGTGAAAGCATCCGTGTGGAACCAGAACAACTGGCCGCACATTTCAGCATGGGATGGAGTGTAAACGAGCATGAAGACATTGAACCCGTACATTCCGACCCCCTGGCCGAAGAACCCACAGAAGAACCCGAAGAACCCGCTGAAGCACCCGCACCCGAGCCGGAATCTGCCCCAGAGCCGACTCCCGAACCAGAACCAGAACCCGAAACCACCCCCGGTGAATCCCTACCGGAAAATCCAGAGCCAGACAGTGAATCGGATGCTGTAGAACTGTCGCCTATTCAACTTCGGGAGAGGGCAAAAGAGGCCGGTATCACTAACTGGGATAAAGCTCAGCTGAAAACGCTCAGGGCAAAGCTGGGTGTTAAGAATGAGTAGGATCGGGCGCACCACCAAGCTGGACATCATTAATTCAGCGCTGGATAAAATGGGCATATCGGGTATTACGGCACCGGCGCAGGCGAGTGATTACGCCACTCTGTTAGACCGCCTTGAAGGCATCATGTACGAGTTTGAAAACAGTCGGAACATCTGCACAAGATACAATTTCACTGTAGAACCCGACACCGCAGACAATCACGGCATGGATTTTGGTCTGGTGGAACCTGTAGCCAACATGCTCACCTACCGAACCCTGATGGATTACGAGATACCCATCACCCCGGCACTGAATGCCTCAGTAGAAGCCGCTGTCACCAGTATCAGTAATCAGACATTCCAGTTCAGAGAAACCCAATACCCAAGACGACAGCCAAGAGGGGCAGGCAACACGCTGAGATACAACCGCTGGCAACGTTTTTACAGAAAGCCTGACAGGGTGCCACTGGTCTGCACATCTCAGAAGTTGGACATGGGCGAAATCGACGATTACAGCCAGAGCTGGGCTGACTATCTGAGAGACGATGAGGACATCAGCAGTTTTGAAATCTTCCACACAACCGGCATCAGGCTGGTGACAACCGGGCTAAGCAGTCCCGTTGTTAATTACCGTGTGCAGGGTCTGAACCCGTCCATTGATAACGGTGTTGAACAGGTCCGCATTCGAATCACTACCAGCGCCGGGCGAATAGATGAGCGCCTGCTGAATTTTGAAGTACTCCCCATCACCAACGACCCTCAACGCTTTAGCGCACAGGTGACGTAAATGGCTGACACGATTCCTAATGTTCGGGTCCCTGCTAATAGCTGGATCAATCTATACACCGCCTCTGGCCTGTCCGTGGGCACTCAACTGCAGATTCAGAATGTCGGGCAGACCCGGATTTTATTACACACCGGAGCCACCGTACCTAACGCCACCGACGGCTTTAATATTTTGCCGGAAAACTCTGATCCTTACGTCAATCAGACCAGCTCAAGCGGTGAGTGGGCTATGTCAGTGGATGCAGATGGATCTGTGAATGTAGGAGAGTCATGAGATGACTTGGCGACGCGCAGGAACAAGCACATCAGGTGGCGGTGGTATGGATGTTATTGGCAACCTATCGGCCAATCAGATACCCCGGTTTAACGCGACCACCCGACGCTTTGAAAATTCCGGTTTTCAAATCAACACAACCACCTCAGCGCTTGAGGGGACGACCAACGTAGAAACCACCGGCACGGTTCAGGCCGGTGTGTCAGCGTTCCGACTGGGTTCAGCTCATGCGGTGTTATCGACGGCTGAAAACGTCGTATTCAGCAACCTGGTCACTAATGATAATTTCCACCCTACGTGGCAAACCACCGAGCGGCTGGGCGATTGGGCCAGCGTTCAGCGTACCCCGCTGGGTTCATTAGTAGAGGATCAGGTATTCCAAGCGGACCGGTCACAGACCGTTACGAATCCAAATTTCACTTTCACCAGCGTGGCGGGTAATCATCGACTCTACGAAATCAATGTAGAGCCGGTTAGCAGCGTGCAGAATGTTGTTTTCATATTGGAGCAACGCAATACAGCCGGTGACTTTGTTGACTACTGGCGCAGCCAGCCGGTCAATCTGACGGCCAGCGATTTGAACACGCCTACCCCGCAAAACATCATCAATAACTCATTCATTGATCTGTTCGGGTCTACGGATTACCGAGTCAGAATACTAGCGACGGCTGACGTGCAGCTTCGAGGTAATGCCGCTGGCATCCCCCGCATAACCTTGACGCTCAGGCCGTGGCAGGATCAGGCGATTGTCACACAGCAAGACGCGGTATCGTCTCTGAATGACCTGGATGATGTTCTATACCCGGTGCCCACTAATGCCGCATCGGGACGGGTTCAGAGACTGGTCACTCAGCAGGCCGAGCGCCGAATTGATTTACAGGTCAACGTCGGTGACGAATTCACAAACAACGAGCTAACCGGCCGTTACACCATCAGCGGCACCAACGCTATACGCGGTAACAGCCTGGTGATGTTCAGCGCCAACGCGATTACTAATCTGGCACTGAAACTGACGGTAACAGGACCAAACCAAACCCCCAACCCCTCTATTATTTATGCGCCCAGTCGTCTGGCATGGGATACCGGCACCGGCGGTTTAGATTTCACCCCCGGCGGTGAATTACCTATACCGTTACCCAGTCACGCTAATCATGTTTTCAATGTCGGTGATGTGATTGGTCTGGAGCTGAAAAAAAGCACCGGCACTATTCGCGGCAGCGGCACTAACCCGGCGTTTGTCCTGGTCGGTCAGAATTCACAATTCATAGCACTGGCGGACGTGAGAGACGTTCCCGCCGACGTGGGCGATCTGTTGGACGTGGCTCAAACCCGAGGCACATCAGGCCAGGTGTTAGCGGTAAATGCCGCAGGAACCGCGCTTGAATACATCACGCCAGCGGCCGGAATCTCTGGGATATTGGTCGGTGATAACGGCAACTTTTTCCCAACTCCGATAACTCGGATAGACGCAAGAGGAGGAATACAATTTGGATTGTCAGGCACTGACGGCATTCTGTCGATATCGTCGGATATCGGTTTACTGAATGATGTGCCTTCAAATCGAGGCGCGTCAGGGCAAATACTCGCTGTCAATGCCGCAGGTACAGCGCTGCAATACGTTAACGCCCCCACGGCTACAGCGGCTGTTACTAACTGGAGTCACAGCGAGTTGCCGTCTGGACAAATACCGCAAAGAACGCACGTGTGGTACAGACACACCGGCACGGCAAACATTACCCGACAGATGCCTACAACGACCAATCTACCGTCAGGTTGGCATGCTTTTTTCGCTAACGATACAACAAACACCACAGTGACATTGCAGGGCAATTTTTACGGTGACATTAATCAGTTGGTATTACGGGAGCAGGAAGGTTGCGAGATTTCATGGAACGGAACCAACTTTGTAGAAGGTGCGAATCGAGACAGCCTGACAACGAGTACGTTAGCCGATTGGCAGCATAACCCACTGATACCGGGCAATACCTATGTCACTAGAGGCGGTATCTCATTTTTGGCAGGGGCAACGAGTCTCAACATGGAGGCCAGCGGCGTTACGGCTGACATGCTAAACCGTCGTGTTCAGATAGAAGCGCCCGGCACCTATCGGGTCGATATTCCCACCCTCGCGGCCGAGAATAGAACCGAAATACCGGTCAATATGGGCTACGGATTCACCAATAATGGCGGCGGCATTCTTTCAATCACTCCCAGATCCGTTGATGAAATAGCGATGAACGGCACCCGGTATCGAGGTCAATCACCGATGCTGCTGGCGTTCGGCGCTTCGGTCACATTCAACCGGACCAACGACAATCTCTGGACAGTGACCAGCAGTCGCGGAACCATCACCGGGGGTGTCTGATGCCTGTTATCAATCTCCCCATCAGTAAGGGGTTGGTGCAGAGCAACGCCGAAGGCGACTGGCTGGACTCACTGCCCACCAACATGCTCACCGTCCCGAAGCCGGTATTAGATGCCGCTGGCTATATGAGGAGCTGGCCCGGACTGGTGAAAACATTTGATACCGCAGGCACCGCCCGTGGTGGGGTGTTTAATCCGGTACTGAATACGGTCTTCAGAGTGCAGGGCACCCGCCTGGTCAATGCCATGGGCAACATGCTGGCGGAGGTGGGGGGCTCAGGGCTGGCAAGAATGCCGTTCAGCTCCAACAGTCAGGCGATTGTCAGCAATGGCAACCTTTATTACTGGCGACGAAACGCCACCACAAATCAGTTTGAATTAACTCAGCTGCAGAACTGGGCAGCCGGTCAACGGGGCAGAACCTCAGTCACCACCACCACCTATACGCCCGACTTCAGAAACAATGCCTATGTACAGATCCCTATTTTCACACCCACCACGGGGTTTCGGTTAACGGCCACCGTGGAGCTGGCCAACAACCAGGACAAACAATGGGTGTTCGGCAGCACCGGCGAGTCCGGAATCTTTGTAAACAATGGCCGGTTCTTTGTTCAGGCCACCAGCACAGCCACCCCCGTGGATATAGGCCCCGCTACTGTCACCACCACCAATACAGACGGCAGCAAGGCCGGCAGCAACGCGCTGGACTATGCCAGCACGACACTGGTGTTTAATCCGGGCCTGTCCATTATGGGTGCGAGACTGTCAGGCACCACGCCCACCGAACCCCTGACCGGCAGAATATTCAATGTCACCCTGGACGATGCCGCGATGGGCGACAACAGCCGTAATTATCGGATGAGCGAGAGCAGTACCGCCGCTGAACCGGAAGCGCCTACCCGTTTGTACGTGTTGGACACCAACAACGACCCCACCACACTGGCGGACGTGGAGCGGGTCGACCTGATCGGCGGCAGCACCGGCAGCCCCGCGCAATCAGCCGAGATACTGGCCACAGCACAACTGACCACCGGCAACTTCTATTCAGTGGCGTCCACCGTGGTCAGTGATGGCACCAACAACAGCGGATGGTCAGCCCGTAACGGCATACCCACCACCGCCAGAACCACCGGCAATGGCACCGTCTTTGCCGTATTCAGAGCCACGGCTAACAACCAGCCGTTAAACCTGTTCAGTGAAAACCCACAGGCCACATTAACCGGCAACCGGGTGCAGGAAGTCAGTCATGGTGTGCTGGTGGGTTTTCCTGCCCCGGTCTGGTCAGTACAGCTCACCAACACCGTCACCACCGACATGCCCGCCACTGATTTTGATGTGAGCAACGTCATAGACGCCGCCCGCAACCGGGGCCGCTATGTGTGGATCAGACGCAATTCCGGCATGTTCGGCGTGACCGATCTGAACAACGAACAGCGCCCGGACTACATAGCGCCGTTCTACAGTGCTGAAGCGGAGCCCGATGTGAACATTGCCATTGATGCCTGGAAGGGTTACGTGGTGGTATTTGGCCGGTACACCGTGGAATATTTCGCCCTGACCGGATCCGAGCAAACCATATACCAGCCGGTTCAGTCTCTGACGGTCAGAGCCGGAATCATTGGTCTGGGCTGCAAGGCTGTATATTTAGACAGTTTCGCCATTCTCGGCGGTCCGAGACTGGAACCCGCCAGCGTGTATCTGATCAACCAGGGCAGTTATCAGGAAATTGCTACACGACGCATACAGAAGATACTCAGGGAATACACCCAAACTGAAATTCAAGAATCTGCGTTTATGGAGTCGGTCAAGTTCGATGCCCATGATCTGCTAGTGATTCACCTGCCACGCCACACGCTCACCTATGACCACAACAGCAGCGGACAAGGGGCGTTTAACTGGTCAATTCTCAAAACCGATATACAGGGCGATGCTACTTATAGAGGCATTCACCACATACACGACGGCGACCAGTGGACCGTAGGCGACAAACGCCAACCATTACTCAGCCGCTTCTCATTCACCGATGCCCGCCACGTTGGCCAGCCGGTGGAATTCATTCTTGATACGCCCATGGTTCAGTCCCGTAACCGCCGTGTTTATGATCTGGAAATCGACAGCGTGCCCGGACGATCCAACACAGCACGACGACTGGCGCACAGTGTCACTGTCAATGGCATCAGCTATGGCACAGAGCACTGGCTACATTTTGACGAACCCCAGAACTACACCGAACGGATTTTAGAGCGCCGGATAGGCTACTTCAGAAACAACGTAGGGTTTCGGTTGCGGTGGATTACAGAGACCGCTTCGACCCTGTCTAACTTTCGTGTGAGGGTGGAATAAACGACATGTCAGCCACATTCGTGCCTAATCAGCAATTACTCAGCCTGCAAACCACCGGTTTACCCGGTCTTTCCGGCACCACACTGCCGAGATCCATACTGGCCGATCAGGGATGGCCCGATGCGCTCATAGAAGACTACGACGCCAAGGGCCTGAACAGCGGCGAGAATGCCAGCACGTTAACCCTGTTAGGTGAACAAACCCATCAGGCGCAGGTATGGAACCGTGAAAACCAAATCAACATAGACACCCTGCAAAACCAGATCAATGCCGGAGAGATCCGGCTTGCCGCCGCTGAAAGCCAAGTCAGAACCCTGTCAACTCAGGTATCAACCCTATCTACTCAGGTGGCCATGCTGGGCACCACCGTCACCGCGCTGAATACCCGAGTCGATGACCTGGACGCCGACATTAACCGACTGGAAATGGAGTTTGCCCCACAGACCGGCACCGCCACGCCCGAAGGCGCTGTCACCAGCACCCGCAGCCAGACGTATTACCAGATCGACGGCATGACCACAGCCATCTTCTTTAACCCAGCCATTGGAGTGAATACCGGATGGGTGCAAATGACCTGATGCAGGAAAACGATATACAGGCGCTGTCTGCCATTACCGGAACACGGGAAGAGCGCAGGGAAAAAATACAGACGTTTGAGGACACCCTGAAAACACTGGACGACGTGGAGCATCTAACCGTACTGAAACATGCGTTTCTTGATGGTGCCTACTTCCGACAAATCACTATACCCGCAGACGTGGCCCTGACCGGAAAGATTCACACCCACGAAACCTGCAACCTGATAACCCGTGGAAAGATAGCGATTGTCAGTGAATTTGATGAACGAATCATTGAAGCGCCATTTATGTACATCAGCCAGCCGGGCGCAAAAAAAGCCTGTTACACGCTGGAGGAAACAACGCTTATTAATTGCCACATCACTGAAGAAACCGACCTTGAAGCGATTGAATCAGATGTGACGCAAGACAAATATCAGCCAGTTGATGAGAGAGGTAGACATCATGGGGTGGTGGATAGCAGGGGCTACCGTCGCTGGTAGTGTGATCGGGGCTTCCGGTCAGAAGAGCGCCGCAAAAACAGCGGCATCGTCCCAGACACAGGCGGCAGAGCTTCAGGCAGAAGTGCAGCGGGAAGTGCTGGCGGCTCAGAGGGAAGTCTACGATGAGCAGGTAGCCAGACTCGAGCCTTTCACAAAAACCGGTGTGGCAGGATTAGCAGGATTAGCACAACTATCCACGCCCGGTGGTCAGGCTCAGTATCTGGAAGACTACTATGCTGGCCCCCAGTTTGCCGCTCAGTCACAGGCAGCACAGCAACAGCAACTGGCAGCCGCAGAGGCTACCGGTGGCTTACAGTCAACCAGCACCCAGAACCAGCTGGCGAGAATCAGCCCCACGTTAGGCGCTCAGGCACTGCAACAGCAACAGCAGGTATATGGCAATCTGGCCGGTATCGGTTTACAGGCATCCGGCGTACAGGGTGGCTATGGTGGCGAGTATGGTTCTGCTTTGGGTCAGTACGGAACCGGAGTGTCCAGCGCTTACGGTGACATTGGTGCTGCACGGGCAGGGCAGGCACTGGCCGCAGGTCAGGCCAATCAGAATCTGGCCGGTTCTATTGCCGGAGCGGGTCTTTATGCCGGATACCAGAAAGGCTTGTTTGGAGCACAACAACAGCCAGCAGGCTATGGCGCACAAAACCCTTACGCATCCACCGGAGTCTGGCAAGACTGGGGAAGGAGATAACCATGCCACAACCTTATGATTACACCATCAGACCCACTGGCCAAAGCCCGATCAGAACGGCATCGGGTCTGATTGGTCTGCAGCAAAACTATCAGCAGCAACAGCAACAACAAGCCGAACAGCAAAGACAAGCCCAGTTCAGAATGGGCTTGCAACAGCTGGACCCGAACGATCCGGCAGCCGCTCAGGCACTGGCGCAGCAATACCCCGGACAGATTGAACAGATACAGGGCTTTCAGGGTTTCGCTAACGAACAGCAACAAATGCAGGTCAGGGATGCGGCTGGCGGCATGATTACCGCCGCACAGAGCGGCGATCCTGAACTATTGCAACAGACCATAGATCAGTATGCCCCGGTGATCAGTGGCACCGGTAATCCTTCCATTACACCGGAGGTGTTAAAGCGCATTGCCAAAAATAAACCAGAGACGTTCCTGCAGATGATGCAAGGGTCGTATGGTCGGGCTGGTGGTGATCTTAAACAGCTGGGTATTGAGGATAAGGTACTACAGCAAATGGGCACTGGTGCCATGGCTGGCTATTCCTATGATCCAGCAACAGGAAACTTTTCTATCCAGGACGACATAAAAGCAAATCTGATAAAAGATGCTGAAAAGAAAGCATCAAAAGAAGGGCAGCTTGGGTTTAAAGAGGTTAAAGAATTACAGGGTGAAGTCACAAAACTTACAAAAGACGCAAATGCTATAAAAGTAGCGGCTATTCAGTTATCAACTCTGGGCAAGTTAAAAAGCCCTGCAGCACAAATAGCGTTGTTAACCAAGTATATGAAAACCCTTGATCCTAATTCCACCGTAACGGCAACAGAGCATGGTATGGTGGCGAGTGCCAGTGGACCGGCTGAAGCATTGGCAGGATTAATTAACAGAGTAGGCGGAACAGGCCCGATGTCTGAATCTGTTATCAATGACATCATAGTCGCCGGTCAAAGCCTGGCGAATGATGCTATCAGAGGTTCAGATTCTGCCGTTCGTGACTATATGGATGTGTTTGGCGATAAAGTAGACGAGGAAACCAGAGAAAAGCTGTTTAAACGTATTCCTGAAGCTTTAGAAGTAACTGGCATTATTCCTGAAACACCGCCCCCAGCCCCCACAACACCAGAATCACAGGCATCAGCCCCAGTTGTTCCCGGTCAGATGTGGCCTTCACCACAACAGCAACCAGCAAGGGCACAGCCACCGGCACAACAAACAAAAGACTACAGCGGAGGTTGGAGATAATGGCTATCCCTTGGGAGCAATACGAACAAAAACCTGAATTTCAACAGCTGCCACCCGAAGAACAACAGGCGGCGCAGCAACAGTATTTTAATGAAGTAGTTGCCCCACAAGTTCCATCAGGTGAACAGGACGCTGCACGACAACAGTTCTTTACTGAATTTAACTATGGTCAGCCTGTAACAGCAGCAGCCCCTGAAGAACCCGGTATTATATCCACGGTCAGAGAATGGGTGACAGGAGAAGGGCGACAAACCAGAGCTACCAGAGAACTGCCCGAATTATCAGATTCTGGATTACTGGCAGGCACCGACACATTAAAGGCGTTACAGGTTGTACCAGCAATACTGACCGCAGAAACGCCGGAAGAAATTGCCGATATCCTTACCTCAAACTATCAAGAGATAGGAATTCAGTGGGACCCTAAAGGCAACCTGATTGCCGCTAACAACAAGACCGGCGCTACTGGCGTTATTAATAAACCTGGACAAAGTAAACAAGATGTATTGAATTATTTAGGGGTTGGTTCTTTGCTTGCTTCGGGGGGTGCATTAGGTTCTACGGGTAAATATTTGGGTGGAAAAATAGCAACGAAAGCACCGGCACTGGCTCAAAAAGTGGCAGGGGCTGTACAGAAGCCAGTCAAGGCGGTTACAGATTTTGCCAGAGCAAACCCCAAGACCGCATCCGCATTAGGGGCAGGGGCAGGAACAGCAGGCATAGAAGCGTATCAGGCCGCTTCTGGTGGTGAGTTCAATAAAGAAAATGTATTTTTAGATATGCTGGGTACATTTGGCTTTGATGCCGCCCTTGATTTTTTTAAGCGCAGTGGTCAGAGGTCATTAACCCAAGCGACCGGAGACGCAGAAACAGCCGCCAGAGAAGCGGTAGAAGCTGAAGCTAAAAGAATAGAGTCCCCTGTATCCCCTGAATCAAAAGCAGAGCAGCAGGAAAAACTATTCAGGGGATTGTCGGAAGAACAGAAGCGGCAGACTAGTTTATTACAGAAGGTGGCTGGTGGTCCTTCTATGGCTTTGAAGGATGTACCTGAACTGGTCGCACCTTCACCTGAAAGAATTCAGGCGGCTGAGGATCTGGGCATTGATCTTGAATCCGTACCGGCTGCCGTTCTGTCTACCAATGATACTTTCATTGAAACCATGCAGGCGCTTCGATCCGTACCAGGATCAAAACTGGCAGCAGAGGACAAGTCATTCCGACGAAAATTGGCGAATAAAGCATCAGAACTGATAGAGGAGTTTGGTGGGACTACCAGTCGTTCTGATTTATCCGACCGGTTTAAAACTGAAGTGACAGAAACAATTGATACCATGTATGAAAAATCGGAAGCTCTGTACAATCAAATAAGCCAGTTAATACCCGCTAATACACGACATAAGCCAGAATCTACTGGCGGCTATAGTTTTGCTAAAAAACAGACTGGAATGAAGAATCTAGGGGGGTATCTTAGTGAGAAATCACACGGGCTTGGAGGAGATAGTGAATTAAGTTCACTGGAGCGTTCTCTTTTAAAAATGGCTCAATCAAACCCCACCTATGCAAAAATGGATTATGAGAGAAAAAAAATAGGCAATGCCATTCATAAAAAAAGTGGCGTTTATAAAGACGAAGAGCTTGGAACACTGAAAAAGCTGTACAGCGAAATAACCAAGGACCAAGAAATCATAGCCAGAGATAAGGGCGCTGGTGATTTATGGGACCTTGCGAAAAAAGAAGTTCAACAGAGAAAAACACTCGAAGAGAATACCATTACATTGTTGGGTAAGGACGTTACAGGGGCTTTAATGCCCAAAGTGGGTAAGGCGGTACGAAAGCTTGAAAAGGGGGATTACAAGGCATTTGATGAAACGATGGAAGCGCTGCCTAATGAATACAGAGAAGAGGTGGTTCTATCGGCCCTTAATGATGCCTTTACAGGCGGACAGGCAAGAGGAGAGCAGCAGTTATCAGTAGGAAACTTTGTTAACTGGTATCAAGGTTTATTAAGCAATCCATCCGCTAAACAGCGAGTAGAAAAATACCTTCCTGTAGAAGCAAGAGATCGAATGAAAAATCTTTATACTCTAGCAAAGGGCGCAGACGTAGCCGGTAAAGAATTTATAGGAACCGGAAAGATAGTCACTGCCCTGGATAACTTTGGCAGTGAAGGCGGTGTGGTTTCAAAGCTTTATAATACCGGCACACAGATTGCTGCTGCTGAAGGGGCTTCCACTTCATTAGGCGTACCCGGAGCCGGAACCTTTGGTGTTATGGCGACTACTCTGGCAGGCGGCAAAAAAGATAAATTACATCAGGCCGCTGATGAAATGATGACAGATCCGGTCTTTAAAAATATGCTAAACACTGCTTACGCGGGCGATTCAGTAAAAGCAAAAACTAAACAGGCTGCTGCTGACAGAGCTTTGCAGAAATCTGAAAAATATAAGAAGTGGCTGAACCGCCTACCCAACGAAGAGCAGGCAAAAATAGCCAAGATTGGAATCAGGGCTTATTTGTTTAGCGAAGGATCAGAAAAACCACCAACGCAAAAGCGAGCCAAGGCAAATCTATAACGAACATACAAAACCCCCGTACAACATAACCCCATAATACCACAGCCACCCAAAAACAGAACCACCTAAAATAGCGCCACAAAAGAGCCACAACAGAACTACATTTAGACTGCTTAAATCAAATCAATAGGCAGTCTGATGGCTACTTCAGGAAGCACCCGCACCACGCTCATAAGCCCGTTCCAGTACTTCGCCGACCCCACACGAGCCAGACCCATATTCAACGGGTTTATTTTCATAGGCCGAGTGGATGGCGACCCCACCAACACAGCCGACCAGATACCCGTGCAGGTCATCTGTGAATGTGGCGGAACGCCGGTCAATGTCACCCAGCCAGTAAGAACCGGCCCCGGTGGTGTGCCGATCTACAACGGCAATCCGGCGCAGATTGTGGTGTGTCGGTCTAATTACAGTATTACCCTGCAAGATAAAGATCGGGTGCAGGTTTATCATTCTCCGGATGTTCAGAGTGGGTTTGTTAATCAGCCTATTACGCATCTGACTCTTTCCGCTGCTATTGCTGATGATAATAGCGTCAGGTCAGCTATCTCCGTACTTGATAGACCTAACGCTATATTTAGAAAGGTAGATTTAGATGAGTTTAACTCGTTCCGAGGAGCGGCACCCTATACCAAATTTGAGTCAGCAGGCTCTACACCATCAACCTATTTTGTCCTAAACCTAGGGGGGTTTGTGTTCGCTGAATCTTGCGGAATTGTCGGTGATGGTGCTACAGACGATTTAGCCGCAATAAATGCAGCTAAAGATCTACGGATACCTGTGCTTTTCAGTAATAAAGAATATGCTACATCAGACGAAATTCAAATGAATGACCACGAAAAGCTTGTAGGGCTAGCTCCTGCGTTCCAACGAAATGGGCCTCGGTTCAAGTGGATCGGTGCAACCGATACCATGAAAGCGGTTGTGCGGTACTGCAAGACTTCGGATTTTAATGTTGATCCTGAAGCCATATCAAATGCCGAGGTTTCTAACATTCTCGCGGACGGTCAGAATAAAGCGGGTTTCGGGTTTGTAATAGGATATATAACGAACGGCTCTAAGGCTATTAACCTGCATGTTACTGGTACGACAAACATCGCTCATCTGGTTTATAAGTGTTGGTATTGTGAGATTGACAGGCTGTCTACACGAGATAACCAGGGATCAGGAACTATCTTTGGTGCTCACCCTATTCTGACATACACAGGCGATAAAGCAGTCAACGGTCTTGGGGAAATCAAAGTAGAGTCTCACTCAAATGGTAGAAATGACGCATGGCATCCAGACACTAACCCAGACAACAGTCTAGGTTTTTCGACGTTTGGAACCATGCACAGATGCACATTTGATGTAACGTCTGAGTTAAACAGAGGGCCTGGTATTGTAATTGCCAATGCATTTGCAGAAATAAATATAAAAGGGTACGTCGAAAGTTCCTCCCTAGACTCTAGCACACCTGGTGAGTACTCTGTATGGTTGAGAGATACCACAAACTCTACAAACTCGTACACTCTTGATCTTCAAATGAATTCTAGTCAAGGCGTTAGATTTGAGTCTACGTGTGTTGGTTTTTACAAGTGTAGGTTTACTGGGTCAGATCCAAATCTAAAGTTCAATGATAACGGATTCTCAGGATACAGAGTAGACCCTAGCTCCACCCTGTTTTTTAGGAACTCAGTAAATACTAATACACTGACCGAGTTTTTATTAGGTTCAGATACAGCTAATTTAAATGCAACAAATGCTATAGATTTGTATAATTCTATATTCTTCTCTACAAGAGTGTCGTTAAGAGTTACCGTTCTCTCTGATGTATCAGGTACTGTATCATTGCCGATTGTTTTTGAGATAGACGGTCAAAGTTTCTCGTCTAGGTCGCTAGTACTAACAGGACTAACCGCATATCAATCTGCGACGGTATCTGCGGTTATCCCCTCTACTGGTGGACTTTTGAGGGTTAGAAATACTACAGGCTCTCCGTCTGTAATTAACTGTGTTTATGAATTATCAAAATACGGCGTGACCCAAAGTAGAGTATTTAATAATGTAGTTAACTAGAATCCACCCTAAAGAATGCACACTTCAAAAAACCGGGGTCAGGTCTTTCATCTTGATAGGATGCCTTAATCCGACTGCTCAACCACCATGCCATCCAGAGATTCAATCAGCCGGTGTTCTGCTTCAGAGTGGGCACGCTGGCTGAACTCTATTTCAATCTCAATGCTTTTCGCCTTGTCCATGGCCGGATTCACCCGGAACGTGCAGACGGTTCCATCATGAGCAAAGCAATCTGTTTTTTCGGTTTCTTCCACACCCACCAGGCGAGCACCGCATTTAACCCGCGCTGATCGGATGCCGATGCTGTTCACCTGGGCCAGTGAATAGGTTGGTACAGAGATTACCCGACCTTCCTCAATTTCCACATCAAACATCTTTGGCCGGTACAAACCATCTTCACCCAGCACCATGTGATGTTCTAAGTGTTCCCGCCTTGCTTGTGGCATTGCCTGCTGACCATCGCAGAGCGCCTTGACGATACCGCGCACGAACGCCGACAGGCTGACCCCCTTCTTACCCAGCATCAGGCGGTCTCAGGAATAGCAGGTTTAGCAGCAGGCGGTAGAGCAGGATTTTCAGGCGCTGGCTTATCAATAGCATTGTTCCTGAAACGTTCCATCAGCAGATTGAAGCCTTCAGGAAGCGGACACTGCCCGATATTTAATTCAATGTGTTGTTTTGCTCGGGTATCCGTCTTTCGGGTATTTTCTCGGCTGTAACTGGCTTTGGCCTTCATAGATACCGAGAAGGGCCCCCAGCCTACTTTCCCCTCAAGTTCGCCCCCTGCATCAATATTATCTTTAAACTCAGCGGACTGGCTGACCTCAACATCCAGCGATATTTTCCCGTCAATGATCTGCATGTTTGGAATGGGGATCATAGTAATCAGCGGCATAGTAATCGTTTCTATTTCTTCACTGCCGTCAGATCGTTTGACCGTATGCTGAAAATCGACACTGACGGCACGCTTGATGCCGTCCTTATCTTCTATAAACCCTACATTCAAAAAAAATCGAGCCATCCCATTGCTGGCTTTGATCTGGGCTTCAATGATGGCATTCAGCGGGCCACCAATGATTTCAGAGAACGGCATTGCAGTGAATACCTGCCCCATGAACTTAGGATCTATGTCAGACACAATAAACACCGTACGGTTTGTTGTTAGACAGAGAATAGACAGCTATAAAAGAAGCACTTGAAAAAAATGCCTATGCCCCGCCTGAGAGTGCGGGGCTTTTTTTTTACTACACTGTTGTTGATCGTGATGAGCCATGGACGGCGCTAAAACCGATCTATCTCCAGCTCCCTGGCCAACAAAATATCCTCAATGTTTCTACGGGTTTGTGTTTCCTGCCGTTCCGCCTCACTCACTGTGATTATTGTAACGCGATTGTTTTTTTTAATGCTGTAGGGCTTAGGTTTGGCCGCTTTTTTCTTCGCTGGCTTAGCCGATCCATCAGCTTTGCTTGCATGATACTGTTCCCGTTTCTTAGCCCGTATCGCTTCAGCGTGCCGGGCATGATAGGCCCGATTGTCTTTCTGTTTGCCGGTCAGTTCAGTCATGGTTTCATCCTCACTATAGAGAAAAGGGGGCGCTTAATGCGCCATCCTCTGAGCTTCTTTCTGCACCCTGGCCATGGCCCCGTCAAACCGGTCCTGTGTTAATTCGCCCAGTGTTCGGATATTCCCCGCAATAGTACAGAACTGAATTTCATCCAACTGAGCCATTTGTAAAGCCCCCTGAAGCCGCTTAAATTGCTGAGGTGTGATAACAGGCTGGCGTGGTGCTTCGAATCTGTCAGGCGTTTCTATGGCTCTCTGATTCACGACCACCTGACCCGATTGCTTATTTCCGTATCGTCCGTTTCGTTTTGATTCATAGTAATCATGAGCTCCAACCATCATACGTTGCTGCTCTGCCAGCTCTTCTTCTTTACGGGCCTTCACATCGTCAGCCACACCCTTGAAATACTGCTGCTTGGCATTCTGGGGTTGTTGCTGTTGTTGCTGTTGTTTTTCTCGCTTACGGTAGGCATTTTCGGGCGTCTCAGTCACATGACCGTTTTGCTGCTGTTGTTGCACCTGCTGATTGCGGCGGTTCGCCAGATATTCTTCACGGTTATGGCCAGCAGCCTGGCTCTGATTTTGATTCTTTTCCTCTTCAGGCAAAGCCCATTCTGGCAGGCGTGGCGGATTCCAGGAGAAGTGAATATCTTGACCGCCATTTCTCGGTCTTACTTTCGCTCGGTTCTTACCATTACCCTGTACCGGAATATCAGCAAACGTGGCTTCCAGGCTATACAGATAGCGACCAATGCCCCACTGAACAGCCGCACGTTTCATAGAGGCGGATATACCTGCTTTGACTGATTCATATTTCTGCTTTTTATCATCAGTCATGGTGATATTGTCTGCACCATCCCATTTGGTCACCCACTCTTTACGATCTGAACAATACACAGATATTCCACACATCCATCCACCATGAACCTGCTTTTCTTCAGACTTCCAACCCAGCGGGCCAAACACTTCATCCAGACGATTCTGAACACCGCGATTTGTCACATACGGAATAACCATGGCCCATGGTTTACCGTTCTTTTCACCGGAACGCTGAACACGCCATTCAATATCATTAGCTGGAAAAGGTTGAGTCAATTCTTTGAATAATTCGATTTTGGAAGACATAGCGGAAACCTGAAATTGAAGAGTGTAGTACTGGAGAAGAGGGCTATAGCCCCCTTACTGGTCGATGGTGTTACTGGCCTTCGGATTCATCCTCAGTCAGTCCGGTGAACCAGAGCATGAACGAATTGTCTTCCTCGAAATTGTCAGAATTGCAGGCCGTGTGATAAGGGGTGCCGATAATTTTAGTGATCATTTCAGCAGCTCCAGCAGTGCTTCAAGCTCAGAGCGAAGCGCGGCAATTTCAACTTTGCGAGCATCAACAGCAGGGGCGCTAATCAGACCAGTGCAGGCTGTTAAACCGGACACTTTGGTGGCGTTCATCTGCAGCAGGAAACCAGCATCACGGAAACTTTGCAGGTCTGAAATAGTGGTGGATGGAGTGATTGTCAGTTCCATGTAGGAATACTTCCATATTGAGCCTGATCCGGTTTTGTGCCAGTATCGGGCTGTATGTGGTTGCCTTCCTCTCCTCGCCCTTCGACAAGTTCGGGGAGGAAGGCGGTTCTACAAGCTGAAGCAGTAATCCCCGCCTCAACTTGTGGGAACAATAATATATTTATGTTCCCACAAAGTAAACCTTTTTTTGTTCCTACATTTTCTCTATACTAATCACCATAGATATGGATATGGATGATTTATGACTACTCAGAAGAAAGCAAAGCTGGGCAGAAAACCAAGCCCGGAAAAGAACCTTGATGTAAGCATTAAAGTCAGATTGAAATCTGATGAACGTGAACAGTGGAAGGAAATGGCAGAGAATGGGGGATATAAGAATTTATCCGAGTGGATCAGGTCACTGGTAGCAGCCGCCTGACCAGCAGACAGATAAAAAAACCCCGTCGGGACTGTAACCTACGGGGTTTTTTTTCACTTAACTTCGCATGAATTTACACAATCGCAATCAGTACACCTACCAGAGAACCATAGAGAACCATACCAAATGCCTGAGAATTATAGACCAGGCAAAAAAAAAGCAGCCCGTAGGCCGCTGGAATGATATGTATCAGGTTAAACGCTGGTGGCTTTAAACTGACTGGTTAAACCGCTCAGACTTTTTAATGATCCTGAAGGGGTTGGTTTTGCTTCAGGTTCTTTTTTTAATACCGGCCTATCGTCTTTTGCTTCAGAGATCGGTTTATTCACGGGCTTGCCTGAGATCCTTTCCAACATACTGATTAACACCTCAGCCCGTTCTTTTGTGTCCATGCCTTCCAGCTCTCCATTGCGCTCCATAGACTGGAAAGCATCAATAACACCACCACCCAATTCCTGAACCATGTAGCCGAAGACCGAAAAAGAGCGCAGCAGGTCCAACACTTCTGACCGGCCTTTTTTATCCGCGTCTGACAGATGGCTCCACATCCGTTCGGTGACAGTGCCGTCAGTGACCCGAATAACCAGACGTTTATCAATGGATGGTTTCATGCTCATGATTAACCTCTTTGACTTTTTACCAGACCACGGGCAATAGAAAATTCATCCCCGATAATGCGTTCACCGCCATATATATCAGCAATGCGATGCCCCATCAGAGCAGAACCACCCCCCACATAGACGACCGCCGCCAGACTTTCAGAGTCAGCAACAAATTTACGCATACCGGTAATAATGTCTTGCTCTACATCCCTGCAAGCTTGTTCGACTTCCTGGCTGATATCTTCACCGGCAAATTCTTTAGAGCGCATGGCCGTATCGAGATGATGTTTCTGCAGGGCTTTCCGATCGAATCGTTTCATGATGACAGGGCGCAGGTTTTCAGCGATATGGAAAACACCGAACAGCAGAGAATCAAAATTCTGCATGTTGCCATAACCATCCACAACGGCTAGGTCAGTGGTCGTGCCACCCGCATCCACAACCATGATTTTATGACTGTCATCCACATCCAGTGATTTGCTACCGTTATCATTCAGCAGATAATCAAACCAGGCGGGTGTCGCTTCGGGTGACACTTTCACAGAAACAATATTGGCCAGCGGATGGCCTGCCATATTTTCAACATCCGCATTCATCAGATTCTTTTTTTTCTGATTAATCAGCGGTTCGTTGTACGGCGCTACTTGATAAAAATCTTTAATCGGCAAAGTCACATTGATTTCTACATCCTGCCCCCCAAAACCATTCTGTCTCAGCACCTCATGCACCAGAATCAGATTGATATCAGACGTTTGATAATCAGGAATGTCGGTGGTCATTGAACCATCCATATTCGGAGCAGCGGTATATTCAAGGCCGCCCACCTTATACGCCGCATCATGATAACTACCCGACTGGGTATTTAATTTCGCCCCTCTGACAACACGGGAGGGAATCACCTGGCTGACGATCTTCTCCCCATCAAACCAGGAAATCTTGGTCTGGCTGGAGCCTTCATCAATAACGACGTGTTTCATTCGTGCATTCCTTATGCAGTTATTACACTGGTTTAGTGCTTGAATGTGACTTTATAGCATATTAACCACACATACAAGATTACACCAACACAATACAAACTCAGCCCCTATACAACGTTGACTCTTGCAGAGTTCCGCAACACACAACGCCAGAACGACACAGAAACCCACGACAACATTGCTAGAGTGAACAGGCTTGAATGATGAAATAGGGTATTAGTACTTATGGCTACTAAGAAGGACTATTCCAACTGGCTCACCATCGCGCTACCGCTGATAGTGATGGTCATCGTCGCCATGATCGGTTTTTCAGTCACGGGCCTGAGAGACCGAATAACGGACAACGAGGATGATATACAGCGATGTATGAAAATCCGGGATTATCAGACAGACCAGCAGGCGATGAACAACCGCATCAATGTAATGGAGGGCCGTCTGTATGACCTCCAACGCTGATGCAACAGAACTGCCTGCTGGCCTTTTAGACATGATCGAACAGGACGAGGGATACAGAGACACTGTCTACATGGACTCGGAGGGATATCAAACCATTGGGCTGGGGTTTTGCCTGGACAGAATGCCGATGCCGAGAGAAGTGGCGGATTTCTGGTGCAATCTGATTCTGACTCAGCGGCATAAACAGATATTGATCTCTACTTATTTCGGCACTGTGTTCAAGAATCTGAACCCGGCGAGACAGTGCGCGATATTAAATATGAGTTATCAGCTCGGCATCAGCGGACTGTTTAAATTTAAAAAAATGTGGGATGCACTGGCAGTGGGCGACTACAAAACAGCGAGCCTTGAGGCGATGGACAGCGTGTGGGCTACACAGACAAAAAACAGGGCGCGGAGAATAGCGGAGGTGATTAGAACCGGCACCATGCGACCGTATCAATAAGATCGGGGCGGCAGCGAACTGGAAAGACCCGCCCCGATCCTAGCTGCTGGTGGTCAACATGAGGAGTCTCCAACCACCGGCAGCTAATAAATTCTAGACCATAGCCCGACATAATCCCGAAATCGGCCTACAGCCCAGTAAAATCAATGAGTGACATTTATGTCACCATGAAACCCAGACCCACTGAATAACCCAGATCCCCACAGGCCACTGATATCAGGCAGGTAATGACAAAACACCGCTACAGCCCTTTAAACTCAATGAGTGACATATATGGCACACAGAACTATATACAGACAAACACTACTGTCCTGGCTGTTTTTTTAAAATGTTCAGAAGCGGTGCTTTTTCTTGAGATCGGCAACCAGCTCTCAAGCAAAAGCGGGTTAATCAGCCTAACGGCTATCAGTGCGACTCTAAACAATCTACACACACGCAACAGAAACTCGCTGAGAGGTAGAGAATAAAAGACTTGTGTCGTGCAGTTCTAAAACGTTGGTTTTATAGGGGTTTCAGGCATTTAACAGCCCATCTAGAGGGGAGTAGCATTGTGGATGGCCTTTTCTACAAACAAAAGAAAACAGCCTCCTGACAGAGCATCTGTTTCTTTATAGAGTAGAAATGAGGGAAGGAATTGGATAAGATGGAGTGGTTCGTGGGGATTAGCGTTGTAAGCGCCTTGAAATCCCCCTAACCTAATTTCCCGTTAATCAGCATCGACTTGCCGGAAGAACTGATTAACTACAACACCAGATGACGTGTTCTGGGGACATTATCACCTATAAAACAAGGTGACACAACCCCCGAAGCGCATCTGGTCAGGTAGATCAGATGAACTGTAAAACCATATACCGAGTCAACCAGGAACAGCACAGCACAGGCGATGCAATCACTTTGCATCCTGAGTCCCTGAGCAACGTCCAGCTGTCCCATCAATCCCACCGATTTCATATTTTTCTGGTTAACCAGGCTGATAAATTCCGTATTTACCGTGACCACATGGCCAACGTATTTGGCGTGTCTGTTCGTACTATTCAGCGCTGGGTTAATGAGCTCAAAGAAGCCGGTTTGATGGTGTATCACCGCAGAAAAATGACTATGAGCGCTGCTGATGGCTTCTATATGGTGTTTGAATTACGGCCGGAACGGATGAACACCATTCGTGAAAAACTGAAGAAAACCGCCAAGAAAGCCAAAAAACTAGCCCGAAAGCTTATGGGCCAGCAAGAAGCGCTGGACGATCCGAAGGGGCTCTTTGATGAATGTATCGAGAGACTGAGCCAGAGCCATCAGCTATCTAACAGTGATATCAATTATCTGGAGATGGTATTCAACGACTGGTACGACACGCTGACAGCCCAGCCACGCCCGCAAGATGCCTATAAATGGATGGAACGCGCTCACCAAATCCACATGACCGAACAGCGCAATACTATGAAGCTGGTACAGGCCAAAGATGAAAAATCTAACGCCCTGGTTGCACAGATACGCCATGAGGCTACTGTCATAAGAAGCCAGCACGACCCACGAGCATGGGATGGTGACTTTGCTCAGGCAGAAACAGCCGAGGCCAAGAATGCTAATGTTGATCTGGTCATTGATGATAATGAATACGGATTTACGGGCGGAAAGCCTGACTACTACGGAAACACTTTTGATGCCTAAGAAAACCGACGCTGAAAAAGAGTACAAACTCACCCCCGAACAGAAACAGAGCCGGATACTCAGACAACGTCTGTTCACTATGCTGTCAGAAAACTGGCCAACACTGTTCAGTGAAATCAAACCCCTGGCTATCGGTATTTATGAAACGCTGCTTCAGGATCTGGAAGACCGACACCAGCCAACAGAATGGCTGAAACCAGCTATCACTCAGTGGTGCAAAAACAAGAAATACATTTCCAAAATATCAAAAGGCGGCCCACGTTATGACCTGAACGGGAAACAGGGAGAAATCAGCGAACATCAGCGCACCTGTTCAAAAAAATACTTCAGCTACAAAAAAAAGAAAAATGGGGTGAAAGAGCGACACGGAGAACAGAATGAGCATAAAAGATGATTTTGGACTAATTGAAAAATACAGTGAAATGCAAAAAGTCGGATCAGTCACAGTCACTATTTTACATGACCAGGCTCTTGAAATAGTTGTCGCTGATCTAATTGCAAAATACAAAGCGTGCAAAAAACGCAATGATGAATATGCGGATAGTTTCAAAAAGGTTCTTCAGTTCTATTTGGAGGACGATGAAATGGAAGAGATGGAAGCGATATAACACCTACTTATACGAACTCGGTTCGTATAAGTAACGCCTATCCTCTATATACAATCATACCCCAGGCTACGAAGACGCCAACAATGAGCTACGTCACAGGCCAGTTCATCAGACTGATACATCAGACAAAAAACCGCCGATATTCAATTTACGAATTCAGGACAGAGCGAACCACCAGCCGAGGCCGCCAGACGATAAAGGCGATCTATCAGGGCTGGGATTCCCCTGAAATCAATGAGAGCTGGTACACACTAAAGGGCCAGTGGAGCCAGAACCGCAGATTCGGCACAGAATTCTATATCAGCAAAATAGAGCTGACCCAGAGTTTCAGAGAACGAAACCACGCCCACATCAATCAGATCCTGGCCACCATCGGTAAAGACGAGCATAGAGCCTGACGGGCTCTTTTTTTTACTCTCAATATAAAAAAATAATTACAATAGTAGTCATTATGATATTATTAGCAGGCAAACAGGAGAACAATAGTGACACTGACGGAATACATAAAAACCCACTACAGGGACCACCCTGCTGATTTTGCTAAAGACCAGGGCGTTGACCGGCAAACAGTCAACCGCTGGAAAAAACAGGGCTATCTTGTGGTTGATGGCTGGCTATTAAGTCGCCGCCGCCCCATCAGTACCACCCGCCAGACATCCAGCGACGTAACGGAGGTTCTGTAATGACCCGCGAAGAATTTTTAAAACGCCCTCAATTCATCGAACTGGTGCTGAGCGTGGGCGAACTGGTAGACAGTGCTGATAAAAGCCTGGACGTAGGCGACAGTGACCGGGCTGAATCATTGTTAGCGCAAGCGGATAACAGGATACATTCATTCATGTTTACTGATTTCCAAAACTACAGATTTTTAAGCACCGACCATTATCTGTGCGGCATCATGGTCAACCTGACCGAGGATC
>CBDCRZ010000139.1:0-5833 GCA_965221135.1 Sansalvadorimonas sp. | reverse complement strand
GTCTGGGTGGGAGGACAGAAATGGGTCCCAAGCTGACAAGGTGCTGGAGTGTATTGTGTAGAGTTCTTGGACATGTCCCCCGCTTGAGGCGGCCTCCAGAGCAAGCAGGTCATCTGTGTATCGATAGCCATTGCCGTACACGGCAGCAGCTACACCTGTGGGGCCCAAGATTGTCATGCTCTCCCACGACCTAGATGGTACCCTTATGTTACGCTAACCCCTGCTGACCCCATGCATGCAGAGGAAACAGTGCAACCATTGATTTTTCATCAAACCGATGTTGATAATGACAATAATAAATAACTGGTTATTCAAGTTGGAGTGTAGACTCGCATGGCTCCATGTTAATACAGCCTGGAGTGTGCAGCTGGATATATGAGAGTGTGGGCCGGTTAAATGAGAGTACCAGGCACCTGAGCTGTGGTTACTTCAGTCCCTCAAACTGCATATGCTAGTTGTAACCTTGCGATGGCTTAGTGGGGTCTCCCTGGCCACCTTTGGGAGGTCTTGCCCCTCTGCTCTGTTCCAGTCTGGGGCAGTGAATAACCGGGTGATTTGGTGTATTGCAAAAGGAACAGTTGTGGTCGAAGCGGCAGGTGGAGGCTGAGCAAGACCCTCTGTTGTAGCGTCGGCAGCGATTGTCTCCCACAGCCGCTCCGGGGTAAGGTGCAAAGCGACGGTTGGGCACCTTAGCAGGGACGAACTGCCAGGAGGAGAGAAGAGGTGCTCACTGGCCAAAACATTGAGAGCACACTCTGTCTGGATGTGATCAGATCCCGAGCACAGGGCACCCACCTTCCCGCCTGTAGCCTCGTCTCCAGTTCCTAGTACTGTCGCTGCCATCAGTGACGTGTTGATCTCCGTCCACGGGAGAGCCGACCCTGCTGCCCACTGCTGTCTAAACAGGGTGTCGTAGGCCAGCCACCCTTTACCGCCGTGCTTCCGTGCGAGTTGGATGACAAGCTGTCCGTAGGCGGCCAGCTCCCACGCCTCCTGAGACTCAGTCTTAGCTGCTAAAAAAAACAGGAAGCAAAACGCCCATGACAGGGGGTATTTTACACTCTGTAGCTTGGAGGCAGTGCTGAGGGCCGACAGAGGAGTTAAGTAGAATTGCCCCACCTCTTGGAGTTTTTTGAGCAGACTAATGTTGTCAGAGAGCAGCTCCTTAAAACCAACAAACTCTCCTTGCCGAATTTTTCCCATAACCTTAGCCGGGATCGGGGGCAAGAATGGGGAGAATACCAGTGGAGTAGCCGGAACTTGAGGAGGGGCCGATGGAGAGGCGGATAGGAGTACTGCCAGTGATGGGAGGTCCCCGGCCCACTACCGCTGCTGCCGGTGGACAGGCTTTGGGCCACCGTATAGTAGGTGTATGGGCTCCTGAGAAGAGAGGAACTCCAGCAATTGACGATGCCGGTGGTAGTGGAGGGGTTCCACCCCCTGCGCCGCTTGAGGTGGGGGGCACTGAGACACCTGTTGAGGTTAAGCCGGAAATATAATTAACGTGGCTTCGCACAAGTCCATTAATGTGTGCAACAGAATAAGGCCCGTATACCCCGATATGACCCGGCCAGCGGGCCTTGTAAGCGGTGAGGCCAGGCGGGCCTGACACCTGAGCCGGCGGGCTCAGTGACACGCAAGGCCTGCCGGGCCCCATGATATGGCCGTGCAAAGCCAGGCAGGCTCCATGACATATCCATGCAGAGCCAGGCGGGCCCCCTGACATACTCACGCAGAGCCAGGCGGGCACTATGACACCGTGAGGCCTGGAGAACACTATGACAGCCCTGGACAGCTGGCCCTCTGGTATGAGCAGGTTACTCGGGATTGGCCTTGGGCTCGTGAGAGCCAGCCGGTCTCCCAACACTGCTATGGCCATGCAGGCCACTGGACTGCTGAGGCCATGCGGGCCCACTGGCTATGCCTGAGGGGTCCCACTAGAACTGACCCCCGTGTGCAGGAGAGCATGCTGTAGCAGAGCTCTGGAAAGAGAGAGAGAAGGAGGTAGTGAGAGAGAGAGGGAGGAGAGAGAAAGAGGGATAGAGAGAGGGGGGTGAAGAGAAAGGGGGTAACCGTGAGAGGGGCACAGCCCCGACACAGGTGTTGGTTATGTGGGGCGGGGCTTCTCACAACTACACGCATGCACCTAAGACAATTCACACTGCCCAGCCCTAAGGAGCACGACTGTACCTGGTGTTGTAGTCCCCGAGGAGGGTGGTGGGTGAGGGGTGGGGAGAGCTTTTTAGACCTCAGCGCAGACCGCCTCTCGAATGATCCTCACGATTTCCTCGGCCGACGTCACCGGAGCGGCGCCGCCATCCGCGGGAGGGTCCTTCGAAGTACTCGCCTTGTCTTTGTCTCCCATGGAATGAGAAGAGAGTAGCCAACACGCGAAGAAAGTAGTAACGAGAGAGTAGCCTGTCACTAGCACTCGCCTAACACAAACGACAAGCTCGTGCTCTCACCTAGGTACTACGCATGCGCGCACACATGCCCGTATACTGAACGTGCATGGGTGGACCCTAAACTGAGTCTCGCCTGTGAGGTGGGCGTTGCAACTGGAATTGACAGCCCCCGCCGGAGGCTGTCGCTCCTGACGCTGAGGCGGTAGGACTATGTGGTTAACCTTATTTAAAGCCTCGCTCTATATAGCATTGAATAAAACCGCCATCGCTGGATTCGCATTTCTCTGCGTTTGATCAAGGTGCACTCGAAATATTAGCAATCGGACCTCTGTATACCATCGTTCTCTGTGCATGCCAACTCTGCTTCATCTAGTTTGCTCGCCTGCAAGCTGTTTTGTATAACCTACTTCAGCCACACCCCTTTGGTATACCGCCACCTTAATGCACCGCCAAGTGTGTTCTAACTGTTTTAGAGCTCATCATGATCTATGCATTCTTATGCTCGATTGGTGCAGCAAGTGTGCTCTATGCAATTTAATGCACTGTCATGTGACACGTTTCAAGTGTGATATAATTGGCTGGAGGCATCACGTGGTTAGCTCTAAGTGTATTTGATGTAGGTTATACAAAACAGCTTGCAGGCGAGCAAACTAGATGAAGCAGAGTTGGCATGCACAGAGAACGATGGTATACAGAGGTCCGATTGCTAATATTTCGAGTGCACCTTGATCAAACGCAGAGAAATGCGAATCCAGCGATGGCGGTTTTATTCAATGCTATATAGAGCGAGGCTTTAAATAAGGTTAACCACATAGTCCTACCGCCTCAGCGTCAGGAGCGACAGCCTCCGGCGGGGGCTGTCAATTCCAGTTGCAACGCCCACCTCACAGGCGAGACTCAGTTTAGGGTCCACCCATGCACGTTCAGTATACGGGCATGTGTGCGCGCATGCGTAGTACCTAGGTGAGAGCACGAGCTTGTCGTTTGTGTTAGGCGAGTGCTAGTGACAGGCTACTCTCTCGTTACTACTTTCTTCGCGTGTTGGCTACTCTCTTCTCATTCCATGGGAGACAAAGACAAGGCGAGTACTTCGAAGGACCCTCCCGCGGATGGCGGCGCCGCTCCGGTGACGTCGGCCGAGGAAATCGTGAGGATCATTCGAGAGGCGGTCTGCGCTGAGGTCTAAAAAGCTCTCCCCACCCCTCACCCACCACCCTCCTCGGGGACTACAACACCAGGTACAGTCGTGCTCCTTAGGGCTGGGCAGTGTGAATTGTCTTAGGTGCATGCGTGTAGTTGTGAGAAGCCCCGCCCCACATAACCAACACCTGTGTCGGGGCTGTGCCCCTCTCACGGTTACCCCCTTTCTCTTCACCCCCCTCTCTCTATCCCTCTTTCTCTCTCCTCCCTCTCTCTCTCACTACCTCCTTCTCTCTCTCTTTCCAGAGCTCTGCTACAGCATGCTCTCCTGCACACGGGGGTCAGTTCTAGTGGGACCCCTCAGGCATAGCCAGTGGGCCCGCATGGCCTCAGCAGTCCAGTGGCCTGCATGGCCATAGCAGTGTTGGGAGACCGGCTGGCTCTCACGAGCCCAAGGCCAATCCCGAGTAACCTGCTCATACCAGAGGGCCAGCTGTCCAGGGCTGTCATAGTGTTCTCCAGGCCTCACGGTGTCATAGTGCCCGCCTGGCTCTGCGTGAGTATGTCAGGGGGCCCGCCTGGCTCTGCATGGATATGTCATGGAGCCTGCCTGGCTTTGCACGGCCATATCATGGGGCCCGGCAGGCCTTGCGTGTCACTGAGCCCGCCGGCTCAGGTGTCAGGCCCGCCTGGCCTCACCGCTTACAAGGCCCGCTGGCCGGGTCATATCGGGGTATACGGGCCTTATTCTGTTGCACACATTAATGGACTTGTGCGAAGCCACGTTAATTATATTTCCGGCTTAACCTCAACAGGTGTCTCAGTGCCCCCCACCTCAAGCGGCGCAGGGGGTGGAACCCCTCCACTACCACCGGCATCGTCAATTGCTGGAGTTCCTCTCTTCTCAGGAGCCCATACACCTACTATACGGTGGCCCAAAGCCTGTCCACCGGCAGCAGCGGTAGTGGGCCGGGGACCTCCCATCACTGGCAGTACTCCTATCCGCCTCTCCATCGGCCCCTCCTCAAGTTCCGGCTACTCCACTGGTATTCTCCCCATTCTTGCCCCCGATCCCGGCTAAGGTTATGGGAAAAATTCGGCAAGGAGAGTTTGTTGGTTTTAAGGAGCTGCTCTCTGACAACATTAGTCTGCTCAAAAAACTCCAAGAGGTGGGGCAATTCTACTTAACTCCTCTGTCGGCCCTCAGCACTGCCTCCAAGCTACAGAGTGTAAAATACCCCCTGTCATGGGCGTTTTGCTTCCTGTTTTTTTTAGCAGCTAAGACTGAGTCTCAGGAGGCGTGGGAGCTGGCCGCCTACGGACAGCTTGTCATCCAACTCGCACGGAAGCACGGCGGTAAAGGGTGGCTGGCCTACGACACCCTGTTTAGACAGCAGTGGGCAGCAGGGTCGGCTCTCCCGTGGACGGAGATCAACACGTCACTGATGGCAGCGACAGTACTAGGAACTGGAGACGAGGCTACAGGCGGGAAGGTGGGTGCCCTGTGCTCGGGATCTGATCACATCCAGACAGAGTGTGCTCTCAATGTTTTGGCCAGTGAGCACCTCTTCTCTCCTCCTGGCAGTTCGTCCCTGCTAAGGTGCCCAACCGTCGCTTTGCACCTTACCCCGGAGCGGCTGTGGGAGACAATCGCTGCCGACGCTACAACAGAGGGTCTTGCTCAGCCTCCACCTGCCGCTTCGACCACAACTGTTCCTTTTGCAATACACCAAATCACCCGGTTATTCACTGCCCCAGACTGGAACAGAGCAGAGGGGCAAGACCTCCCAAAGGTGGCCAGGGAGACCCCACTAAGCCATCGCAAGGTTACAACTAGCATATGCAGTTTGAGGGACTGAAGTAACCACAGCTCAGGTGCCTGGTACTCTCATTTAACCGGCCCACACTCTCATATATCCAGCTGCACACTCCAGGCTGTATTAACATGGAGCCATGCGAGTCTACACTCCAACTTGAATAACCAGTTATTTATTATTGTCATTATCAACATCGGTTTGATGAAAAATCAATGGTTGCACTGTTTCCTCTGCATGCATGGGGTCAGCAGGGGTTAGCGTAACATAAGGGTACCATCTAGGTCGTGGGAGAGCATGACAATCTTGGGCCCCACAGGTGTAGCTGCTGCCGTGTACGGCAATGGCTATCGATACACAGATGACCTGCTTGCTCTGGAGGCCGCCTCAAGCGGGGGACATGTCCAAGAACTCTACACAATACACTCCAGCACCTTGTCAGCTTGGGACCCATTTCTGTCCTCCCACCCAGAC
>CBDCRZ010000138.1:0-19532 GCA_965221135.1 Sansalvadorimonas sp. | reverse complement strand
GATCTTCCTCTTTCACCTGGGCGCAAAGGTAATCCCTCTTTATCATGTGGATGTGTGACTTGCTCCCCACTGGACCGCTGTCCTTGTACTCGCTGGCTCTGGGAGTTGCCCAAAGCTTCTTTTTCAGAATCTGATAGTTCTCTTCCCATCTCGCTGCGTAAACAGGATCCACCTGTTCCTGCAGAGTGCATGGCTGTTTTCTGTTCCTGTCGTAAATCGTCTGTTTTTTTGCCTGAGCCTCTGGTGTGCGTGGTGGCCTGTGGGAACTCGCTGTTGGTGTTCGCCATAGCCCTGTTGCTGCCATTGTCTCCAGACTTGGCCGAGCCTTGCCGCCTTTGCTTTTCTGTGAGCCATATGAGCTCGCTGTTTTTGTTGGCAATAATCCAGACCCTGTCTCTTCTGTGTGGGGCATTGACGGCGCAAGCTGGAACAACAAACGGTTGGCAGGTGTAGCTTTCGCTTTCCAAGTCAGATAACACCTCGTCGAGTCCCAATCTGATGTGCCCAGAAACATTTTCACAAACAACCCAATCAGGCCTGCACTCCTGTATAAGTCGGAACATTTCTGGCCAGAGATGGCGGTCATCTTTCTTGCCTCTTCGGAGGCCGGCCACGGAAAATGGTTGGCAGGGGTATCCTCCACAAATAAGTCGAGGTTGTTCTGGCAGGTCACTGGCTGATAACTCCCTGATGTCGGGAAACACTGGTACATCAGGCCAGTGCTTGTTGAGGATCTGCTGACAGAATGGCTCCACTTCACAGAATGCTATTGTTTCCATACCTGCGCGTTCCAGTCCCAGACTGAAGCCACCAATGCCACTAAACAGGTCGAGTACTTTCATCGCATAAACCTAGCACTCCCTGCACTTTCCAGTTCCTCATCTAAACTCCTTTTCACGTCTGCACGACGGAAACCGTGCAACCTGCCGGAGGTTTTCCGGTATCACGTTTACACGACGGTTAACTGTGGTTGTTAAAACTCTGGAAGAGCTGAAACGCGAGAACGCCGAAGAACAAGCTAATCAACAGAATGCGCAAGCTGTTGGTGGTCAAGAAACTGAAGCGTTACTGAACAACGAAGCTGTTACTGAAAGCCAGGAAACTGGTGATGAAGAAGAGCAAGAAGTTCCCGCGTGGTTAGCGGCTGATGAACAGACATCAGCAGAAGTGCCCGTCCGAACTCATGTCGGCATGAAGCAAAAGCTGAAAGGCCGATTACGAGAGAAAGACGACGAGCTTGCAACACTGAGACAGGAAATAGAAAGCCTGAAGACGAGTGGTATCCGGCAGGAAAATGCCAGCGCGGCAGCACCTTCCAAGGTACCCAGACCTGAAGATTTCTATGACCGGTCTGATCCTGACTTGGCTTATGAGACAGCCTTGCAGAACTGGATGGACAGTCAGATGGAGCAAAAGCTCCAGACGAGCATCCAGAGCTACGAGAAAACGGCTGTTCAACGGCAACAAACGACAAGAGTTAGTGATGCACTCGACGAGCACTACAACAGAGCAGCCCATCTCGTTTCCGATGGCCTGGTGACAGCAGAGGACTATCAAGCAGCAGATACGCTGCTGAGACAGTCCGTTGACGCTGTAGCACCAGGCTCTGGAGATGTGTTTGTGGATAGCCTGCTCAGTCGCCTGGGAGACGGAAGCGAGAAAGTGGTCATGTCCATGTCTCGTAATCCCGCCCACCTGGCGAAATTCCAGCAGTCGCTACGTGATGATCCAACAGGGATCAGTGCAGCAGCCTTTTTAGGTGAGCTGAGAGGGCGTTTCAGTAGCGGCAAGACAGTTAGTCGTGCGCCTCGTCCGGGTACGCCACTGGCGGGAGGCCAGGGTGGATCAGCAAGTGCCGAGAAAAAGCGGTACGCAGCAGCTCATAAAGCCGGTAATCGCCAGCAGGCGTTTTCTATTCGACGGGCTGCAGCAAAGAGGGGCATTGACGTTTCGACTTGGTAATCGTCATGGCCAATCTATCGACAGCACAATCGGTCGAAGTGCTTTTTGAGAAAGCAATGGAAACCTACGAGCATCAGATGCAGATGCTCAACAAGGTGGATGTGTTTTCTCCTGATCCCGCAGCATTCCAGAACTCATCAAACGTAATCTGGCGACCAAAGCAGCAACATGCTCCGATCAAAACGGGTTGGAACCTGACCAACCAGTTTGGTGATGTGATCGAAGAATACTATCCAGCAACCCTGGAAGAGCCTCGTAACGATGCATTCCAGCTCCGCGCAGATGATTTGCGGGATACACGCTTCTGGGAACGTCGCGGACACCAGAGCGGACTGCAGCAAGCGACATTTCTAAACCAGAGTCTGGCCAGTCTTGTTGCTACCCAGGGCAGTCTGTTTTATCGCTCCAACACCACCAATGGTTACAACTTTGTCGGTGGTGCTCAGACACTCTTAAACGAACGCCAAGTGTTTTCTAACGACCGGTGCTTTGTGCTGAATGAGCGTGACCGGCAGACCTACGCTGAGGATCTTGCCTCGCGTCAGACTATGAATCCTGGTGATCGTACTGAGAATGCGTATGCCTCCGGCATGATCGGACGCGACGTAGCGGATTTTGATATCTACTCAGGATCCTATCTGCCTGTCCTGACAGGTGGTGCCTCCCCAGACACCACAGTGACTGGTAACCAATCATTTGTGCCTGAAGGTGTCACAACGGTGTCTGGTAACACGGTCAACGTGGATTACCGGGTCGCTAACATCCCTGTGGCCGCGTCCACCAATTACAACATTGGTGACAAGCTCCAGTTCAATAATGCCGGTACTGCTGTTCGGGCTGTTGGCCTGGCAGACAAAACCGACACAGGTCAGGCGATGACATTCACCGTTGTTGCTAAACCCAGCGCAACCATGCTCACCGTCTATCCAAAGCCCATCGCGTTAGATGACACCGCTCTCAGTGCAGAACAGCGAGCTGTGGCTAATGTGAACACACGGATCCTGAACGGCGCAGAAGTAGAGCGACTGAATATCGATGCGACTGCTCGCACCAATATCTTTTGGGCGAAAGACAGTATTGAGGTAATCGGTGGCGATGCGCCCATCGAGCTGCTGGCTGAGTACGGCGGTATGCAGGTAATTAGCGAGACTATGTCTAACGGCCAGAAGATGTATGTCGCCTATGACGGCAACGTCGAAACGCTGAATTTCCAGTGTCGCATATTCACCTGGTGGGGTCTGGTTAACAAAAACCCAATGGCTAATGGAGTGGCTGTTCGCTTCTGATTATGTGGGGCGCAAGCCCCACTTGGAGATTTTTATGGCAGTCATTGTCTACAAGAACGGACAGGAAGATCGCGTGGAGGCTGAGTATCTGCACCAGGCTCTCAGTGCAGGCTGGGAGCTGGAGCCGAAGACCGCACAGCCCACTCACGAAGATGAAAACATGGCGGTGTTGGAGATTGCGCAGCGTAGGCGTGATGACACGCTCGAAGAGTTTGAAACCCCGACTATCCCTGATCTGCCGCCACTGCCGCTCAGACCAAGAACACAGGATGAAGAGCCAGATATAAAGCCTGGTTCTGCAAAGCATGTGCGGATGCAGGCCAAGATGCATGGCATTGATGGCTGGGATTCCATGTCCGTCAATCTGTTAAAAAAGAAGCTGGCGAGGATTGAGTAATGTCTGGCCTGGCTCTCTCAACCAAAGGTGACCTGATCAACAGTGCCCTGAGCAAGATGGGCATCTCAGGTATTACTGCTCCCAAAGAACCAGAGGACTACAACAACGGTCTGCTGAGATTGGAGGGCATGATGTATGAGTTTGAGCAGGCCAGGAACATTTGTCTCGGTTTCAATTTCACGGAACCAGCAGATCTAGCTGATATACACGGCATGAATTTCGGTGTTTTTGAGCCAATCAGCACACTGCTGGCTGTCCGATTACTCAGTGATTACGAGATCCCTGCCAGCCCTGGCCTGATTGCCTCATCGATGGCCGCAGTGTCAGCGATATCTGCTCAGACATTCAGTACTAGAGAAACCCAGTACCCGCGCAGACAGCCACGCGGCACAGGCAATACTTTGCGCTACAACCGTTGGCAACGCTTTTATCGCAAGCCTGCTCGCGTGCCTGTCGATTGCAGCTCTGAGCGTATCGAGCGTGAAGAGATCAACGATTTCAGCTACTCGTTTGTCGATTACCTGATCTCAAATGAAACCATTGTTTCCTTCACTATCGAGCGCACTAATGGCTTGCGTCTGATCAGCAGTCGGATCGATGGACCATACATTCGTTACAGAATCGAAGGTCTGGAACCGCAAATCGACAATGGCCTGGAGCAGTTGATTTTCACAATCACAACCAGCACAGGCCGCATAGAAAAACGACTGGTCAATTTTGAAGTTCTACCGATCACGATTGAGCCGCCTGACCGGTTTATCAGGAGTACCAGCTAATGGCCGTACCAGGCGTACCAGAAAAGCTTTATGCCCAGTTTGACGGATCCTCACCCGAAGGCCGTAGAACCATCTATTTCTCAGCAACGAGTGTCCAGAACCTGGGGAACGAATACAACATACGGGTTGTGAACACAGATGGAACACCCAGCACAGGCGCAGTAGCTGGCATGGTCAATTTCGAGGCCTGGTCACCGCAAGCTGACATGCCAGAAACTCCCGATAACCAGGTCGATCTGTCAACGGGCTGCAGAAAGTTCCGGTTGTTCTTTGCAACCATTGAGCGTGTTGTTTTCTCAGTAACAGGTCTGACACCAGGAAGAAGACTGGTTGTATCAGCTATCAAGACAGGACGACCTTACTGATGGCTGTGAATACTGGAATTGGTCTAACAGCAGAAGAGTTCTATTTTGGGGCTGGCGGTTCAGGAGGGGGAACGCCGCCAGTACCAGCGGGTAGAACGTGGACACCGAATTATAGTTTTATGGGTTTTGTTCAGATTCCAGAGTGGCAACCATCCGAAAATTATCAAATATCCGGGACGTTTAATTTAAACAGAAACAACACGATAGTAGGCAGTGCGGAGGATGGAGCTAATGAAGGATATATTTTTATTACGTTAGACCGTGATATTGAAATAGGGATTTCTGGAAATAATCAAAGATTTTCATTCGGGGATATTGTCCGAAGAGATATAGATTTTGTATTTACGGTTAATGGGCAGAATTTAACATTAACCATGAACAACATAACACATTCAACAACAGGCGCATTTGGTAGATTGTCATATATAGGAAGGTGGAGTGGCGGCGGAAGGCTTGCTAATGGCCAGATCAGAAACCTACGCCTAACCGACCTACAAAACGAGCAAAACTCCCGGTTTTATCCTTCTATTATTCGCTCTGAAGATATGCCGACGGATTTAACTCTGGTTGATGAGTTGGATTCACCTATTGACCAAAATATTGATATGGATTTTAGAAATTGGAGTAGTTCGTCAACCACAAATACTACACAAGACACATTTACACCAACGAGGACGAGTACTACAGGCGTTTACATGTCTGTTGGTCGTGCAGGTGTTCAGTACACACTAGAGTTTGATTATGACATACCTTCATTAATACAAGTGATAGCTTCTGGTTTGGGTACCAGCGCTGGCCTGCTTTTAACAACACTTCAGGCAGGATCAGGAAGACGTACGATCACATTTATAATGCCTGATTCTGATCAGGGTATTTATTTCAGAGGACCAAGACCTAGTGCTAACATCCCATTTACTATACAGAACGTAAGATTATTTGTTGCCACAAACGGTGTTCCAACAGAATTCCCAGAAGTCCAACTGTGGGTTCCTGTTCTGATGGCTAATCAGGCTTATTTGGGAGGTTTTAGTCAAGGTAATTTTGTAAGAGGTGTTAACGTCCAGGATAGACAGTTAAGTTCTTTAGGATCATCAATTATTCCCGTGGGATCATGGGGAAACGCTGGTAGACCCACTATTGGTAGTAACGTTTTAGCTTCCGGCGTTGTGCTACGAGTTGAATCTTATCCTAGCGGATCGTTCGGTGTTACTTACGTCATAGCAAACGGCACCGATGCCGAAATCCAAGCCGCTTTTGAATATCCGAATGTTTTTGATATACAGCCGTTTGACTCGGCTACTCAGGGTTATTGTGGAAACTTTACTGGCCAGGAATTTAATCTAGGTGTAGGTAGACAGGGCACAATACGTATGAATACTCTAACAACAGTAGGTGCGATTTCTGGAAACTTCGGAAGCATACCAGTAGGTGCAGTGTTAACCGCCAGCAACGGTTCCTCTCTATCCGTGACATCAAGACCGTTCAATGGAAGAGATATAGCCTATTCAGTAATAACTGGAACAACCGAAGAAATCCAAGCCGGTTTCCAATCGCCAAACCATTTCACAGTAACCCCACCACCATAAACAACAGCAAAACCCGCACAATAAACCACACTACAAAGCCATGACAAAAGAGGTTAATAGTCATGGTTGCGCAGACAGGCATAGGCTTACCCGGTACCGGCACAGGCGGCAGAGCGTCAGCGGTTGCAAATGATCATATATTTCCGTCAATCACAGCTCGTGATGATTACTTTCGAGAAAACGTAGACAGGCTTCCAGAACTCATAACTGGAACGCCCATTGTCGTTACTATTGCCGGTTCTCCGACTTTTCAAACCTGGGCAGCAACAACCCCAACTCGCGAGGCAGATTACAGCGCAGCAAACTGGATGAGCCAGGATGCAATTAGCGGCGCAAGAGTTCTGACTCTTCTTAATGCTATGCCTGCGATCAGCGTACAGACACAAGCTCAGTCAGACACCACAGACAGCGTCTCAGGCCTGACAGTTGGCAGAATACCCACCGCCACGGCTAATGGCCTGGTAGACAGCCCTGCTCGTATGAGCGGTACGCGGGTTTTTGTACCTGAACTGGAAGTTGAGTCAGGTACTGTGCGGGTCGGAAACATTGTTGCACTTTCGGAAGCCACGGGTTTTGTAGCTCTGAATAATCAACTAGATAACACGCAATTCACACTGATTGATTTTGCAACGCCGCCGAACGCACCGAGTGGCAGGCCACGGCGACTGGCGTTTACAGCCGGTCAGAGCCGATTGGATCTGCAAGTTAATGTCAGCGAGAACCTGACGGCTGACGAAATCACATCTGATTACGTAACAGCACAACTGGGGCGCACTAATCAGATCGTGCTGTTCTCAAGTTCTGCTGTAACAAATCTGCGCGTAAGAGTCGAAAATGTCACACCAGGCTCACCCATTCCTGTCAAATTCATACCATCCAGGATGGCATGGGAAGATGGCACAGGCGGGTTAGATTTCACGCCCGGTGGCGAGTTGCTATTAGACATAACAGACAGCCCAATGGTGTTTGGTACTAATCGCACGCTGCGTATAACTGTTCGCAAAGACTCTGGCACATTGCTCGGATCCGGTGGCCAGCCAGCAGTGGCCGTTCTTTTCCAGCCAGGTGTTTTTGTTGATTCTGCTGACCTGGATGATGTTCCTGACAATATCGGCGATCTGGATGATGTACCCGCTACGCGAGGAACGGCAGGGCAGTATCTGCGTGTGAACACACTGGGAACATCGCTCGAATACGCATCGCTGCCTGCAGGCTCGGAAGGCGGCGTTTTTGTCGGTGATGATGGGTCGTTTTTCCCAAACCGGGTCGACAGGCTGGATGCAGGACAGGGTTTGCAGTTTTCACTGTCGGGAACCGATACCGGCAGATTGGCACTGATGGCATCTATCGGATTGCTTGATGATGTCCCGAACACGCGAGGCTCATCAGGGCAAATACTCGCAGTAAACACCGCAGGCACTGCTCTCGAATACATCAACTCTCCTGCCGCAGATGCATCAATCACGAACTGGTTTCATGCAGAACTCCCAACAGGCCGGTTACCTCAACGCACTCGTTCTTGGTACAGGCACACAGGTGCGGCAGATGTCGTTCGTGATATGCCAACAACGACCAATCTTCCAAGTGGCTGGCATACCTGGGTAGCGAATGAAACCACCAATACCACAGTCACATTACGTGGAGCTTTTGGTGGAAACCTCACCCAGATCATCCTGGCCGAGCAAGAGGGCTGCTACCTGGGATGGAATGGCACTCAGTTTGTTGAAGGCGCACGCCGTAACCGCATAACAACAAGCAATCTGGCCAACTGGCAGGGCAATCCGTTAATACCCGGTAACTCATACGTTACTCGTGGAGGCGTTTCGTTCAGCGCAGGTAACAGCTCTTTTAACATGGAGATGACCGGAGTTACTACCGACATGCTCAACCGCCATGTTTGTGTTCAGGCACCTGGTACCTATCGCATAGATGTACCGACGCTGGCCTCTGAAAACCGTACGGTAATTCCTGTAAGTGAAGGATACGGCTTTGCTAATAACGGCGGTGGGATTCTGACTATCGCACCGAGATCAGTCGATGAAATTGCGATGGGTGCCACGCGGTACAGAGGCCAATCTCCCATGCTGCTGGCGTTCGGTGCTGCTGTCACGTTCACTCGCACTAACGATAATCTCTACACAGTGACATCCAGTGTCGGAACGATTACTGGAGGTGTGTAATGCCAGATGTACAGCTCCCGATTGATGTAGGCCTGGTTACTGATGGTGACTCAGATTGGCTTGATAGCCTGCCGACTAACATGGTCGCCGTCCCGAAGCCGGTGCTGGAGGCGGAAGGCTATATGCACAACTGGCCGGGTCTGATCCAAACCAGAACAGTGCCTGGTGTGGCGAGAGGCGGTGTATATAACGTGGTGCGCAACGAGGTATACCGCGTGCAATCCACATCACTGGTCGATGGCAATGGAAATGTGCTGGCTGATGTCGGTGGGTTTGGTCTGGCTCAGATGCCTTTTTCTGTAAACAGCCAAGCTATTGTCAGCAACGGCATGCTGAGGTTCTTTCGACCTGATGAAACAGAAGAAGCTGACAGGCTGACAAATCTGCAAAACTGGGTCATGGGTGAACGCGGTCAACAGCTCAGAAATTTCTGGAATCCAGTTTTTGCAAGCAATGCGTACATCCGGTTTCCGGCATTCATGCCCACAGGTGGGTTTGGTCTGACAGCGATGGTCACCCTGACTAACAACCAGACCAGGCAGTGGATCATAGGTTCGCTCGCAACAAGAACGACTGCCACACCGCCAGTCACTGTCAGCTCAGGACTGTATGTTGAAAATGGCATGTTCAGGTTTGATCGCACTGGCGGCACTGATGTCATTGGTCCAGCAATCGTTGGTGACAACACTATCAGTTACAACACGACTCAGACGCTGCCGTTCGCACTGGAATTCTTTGGCGGCACGTTCATAAATAATGCGTTTGAAGAAGGCAGTCAGTTACTCGATGGTCGAATTTCCGAAGTACGTTTATCAGACAGAGCAGATCCAGGAAACTCTCGTGGCTATACCCTGCAGATCATCAATGACTCTGACACTGCACCAACCGCTGATTACATCCTGGATGATGTTTCCACTCCCACCAATGTGGTATTTGAATCTCGAATCGAACTGGTCGGAGGAGCACCAGGATCCCAGTCGGAATCTGACGACATTGTCGCTGCCAACACTCTGGAGTTAAATGATTACTACTTGCTGAGAGCCACAGTACAGACGCAAGGCACCACAGAGTCAGGGTTCAGTCCGGTAAACGGTATCAACAACACCGGCACGATCAACGGAGCTGGTGAAATCTTCTCGGTTTTCCGGGCAACATCAATAACCAATCCAATCCGGCTGTTCACACGTAACTCAGCAACAACTTTTCGCGGCGTGCGCGTCCAGCGCGTGGAGCATGGGCTGTTGTTTGGTTTTCCGACACCAGCCTGGTCTGTACAAGTACGTAAGAACACGACCAGCGATATGCCACCGACTGATTTCGATTTGTCCAACATTGTTGATGCGACCAGGAACAGAGGTCGCTATATCTGGATCAGTCAGGGCGGTGGTCAGTTTGGTGTTACAGATCTGGAAAATGAGCGCAGGCCTGATTACCTAGCGCCTTTCTATTCTGCCGAAGCGGAGCCAGACAACATCCTGGCTATCGATGCCTGGAAGGGCTTCGTTGTCGCGTTTTCCCGGTTCACGATTGAGTATTTCAGCCTGACGGGAAACCCGCAGCGCATTTACACCCCATCGCAGTCTCTGACAGTCAGGGCAGGAGTGCTGGGTCGAGGATGCAAATGTCACTATCTCGACAGCTTTGCGATTCTTGGCGGTCCACAGTTTGAGTCGCCATCCATCTATCTGATTAGCCAGGGCAGTTATCGTGAGATCGCTACTCGCCGGATCCAGAAACTGCTGCGCAGCTACACGATTGAAGAGCTGGAACGTGGTGTCTACATGGAGCCAGTCAAATTCGATGCCCACGATTTTCTGGTGGTGCATCTGCCCAACGATGTTCTTGTTTACGATTTCAACGCCAGTGGAGAAGGCCGTCATCGCTGGTCAATTCTGAAATCAGATGTAGACGGAAACGTGCCTTACCGAGGCATCTATCATGTACACGACGGTGATCACTGGACGGTGGGCGATAAAATAGCTGCTGTACTCACACAGTTCTCTTACACCGACTCAAGGCATGTCGGTGAAGAGGTCGAGTTCATCGTAGATACACCAATGATCCAGGCCAGAAACAAACGTCTTTTTGATTTGCAGGTTGATGCAGTACCGGGTCGTGTAAATGCAGCTCGCAGACTGGCGTATTCGGTCACTCTGGATGGCCTGACTTACGGCCAGGAACACTGGATCAATTTTGACAGGCCTCAGAACTACACAGAGCGCATTCTGTCCCGACAGCTAGGATATGTGAAGAATAACGTGGGCTTTCGCTTACGCTGGGTTACACCCACATCTAGCACTGTTAGCAACTTTCGAGTGAGGGTTGAGTAATGGCACAGCAAAACAACAATCAAGACATTAATCGTACAGATCGTACTACGAGCATCCCGCGCAGCATTCTCAATCGCCAAGGCTGGCCTGAAGCACTGATCGAAGATTACGACGAAATCGCGCAACAAGATTTCAGACCGCTGTGCGGCGCAATGTTTCCTGACAACAATGTCACAGCTACTCAGAGCCAGTTCTATGTACGCATGGAAGAGGGTCAGAATGAATTGTATTTCAATCCCAACGCCGGAGCCGACACTGGATGGATACAACTAATCTGAAAAGCCATGTCCTGGATTCCATCCCTGAGTTCAAACGCGAGAAGGACAAGTTCGAGAACCTGTGTACAGAGAAAGCGGTCAGGTACTTTTTTGAAGACGAGAACGCAGTACAGCTACTGCTGGATATCTGGCTAGTCATACAGGCCTGGGACGATGCCCACGATAATGACCTGACCGGCAATGAGCTGGCCTACAAAAAAGCAATGATCGACCTGCCAAACAATCCTCTCTATCAAGTCTGCTCAGTCCCATTTTTGATAAGCCAGTTATATGTCGATTGGTGTGCTGCCAACGAATTTGAAGAAAAAAAAGACAAACACAATCTGCCCAAAGCATTCATGTTACGTGCGGGTTTCTACCGCGTGATGACGACGCTGATTGGCATCCTGGAAGGACAGGATGCAGCAGCCGAGAAAGCACCACAGGTCTGGCGATGTTATGGCGAGATCTACGAGGAATACGAGGAAGAAATACTATGTCAGCCACAGCAGGCGCGGTACTAGCCGGAGGTGCCCTGAGTTCTATTGCAGGTTCTCGTGGTGCATCAAAGGCGGCAAAGTACCAACGGCGAGGTCAGGAAGCAGCTCTTGAACTGAGAAAGAAGATTTACGAAGAACAAAAAGAGTTTCTGGAACCATACCGAAACCTCGGTTTAAACATCGGAGTCCCAGGTTTACAGGAGCTTTCTACGCAAGGCGGTCAGGCTGATTTCTATCGTCAGTTTTACCAGTCTCCACAGTTCTCTGCGTTATCTGGTGCTGCGCGTGGTCAGCAACTCGCAGCATCTGAAGCAACCGGCGATGTCCGTGGATCCGCAACATCAAACCAGTTAGCCCGAATCGCACCCAGCCTGGGTCTGCAGGCCTTGCAAGGTCAGCAACAGTTGTACGGAAACCTGGCAAACATCGGACAGAATGCAGCAGCAGGAACTGCGACAGCAGGCGGTCAGTACGCGACCGCTGCAGGACAGGGTCTGATCGACATAGGAACCATACGAGGATTTGGTGCGCGTGCTCCTTATGATGCATTCGGCCAGTTCATTGGTGGTGCCGGAGGATATCTGGGTAAAAATCCTGATGTATTGACCAATGCATTGCAGGGTCTGTTCTGAGGACAACACAAGAGGAGAGCCATCATGGCCGTCGGAGCCGGATTAGGATTGCTATATGACCCCTGGGATTCTGTCCAGAAAGGCGTCAATGTCGGTACGAGTATCGATCAAAACCGTCGGTTAAACGAGCAGGCAGACCGCACCCAGGAAACGCATGATCGTAATATAAAAGCTGAAGATGCTGCGCTAAAACGTCAACAGGATTTTCAGACTGCGCTGTTTAATGCTGAAACCGATCAGGACTTCTACAAACTCCTTAAGACGTTTCCGACTTTCGCGGAAGAGACTGCCAAAATTTTTGATACACGAACAGGGTTAAAGAATGCAAACGTCGGCCAGTTTCTCGGTGAAGCTCACATCGCGCTTGGTGCAAAAAACAAAGAGAACTGGATGGCACTAGGCCAGTCAGAAGACGGTAAAAAAGTCATCGGATTACTTGATGGTGGCAAGGAGTTGTTGGCTCGTAATAATCCAGCCGAGATCCAGGAGGCACTGGAGGATGCGTTCGACAACAACTGGGAAGAAACTGTCGATTCTGTAGAAAAAATGATGCTGCTGGCAGGAGGCAAAAAAGATTACGTCGATGCGAATAGCCGCAGGGTTCAGGCTCAAAAAACGAGAGCGGAAGAGATTGAACGTCGCAAAACTGTCACTAATGAGCAGAATGCTGATATCAATGCTGCAAAGCTAAAACTGGAACAAGCAGAGCATGCAGATGAGAGAGCGAAATACCAAAGGGAATTAGCCCAAAAAGAAGAAGATAAACGACTGTACGGAACACTGGCTGGCGGTGGTGAGGCTGGCAAGAAAGAATACGGCAGAATTAGTCAGGAGCAGACGGGATTCCAGAAATCTTTCTCGGGTTTGCAGGATGCAGAGAATATTATCCATGATGCCTTTGAACAGGGTGTTTCTATGCACGGTTCGCGGTTTGCAAACTGGGTGAATCAATTTAGAACTGGTGAGATGACACCGAGTAAATATGCGAGATACGCGGCCTCATTTGGTTCAAAAACTCTCGATATTGCAAAAGAACTGTCCGCTGTTCTCAGGCCTGTATCGAAAGAACAATTCGATCAGGTTCTCCGTGGTTTGCAAGGTAAGAGCTGGCCAGAAGCCCTGCAGGCGATACGCGGAACAAGGAACCAGACCATGCATAACTACGAAGGCAATATGCAGCTTCTGAAACAGAATAAGGCTGGTATTGCGAGTGTCTTTGAACCGAAACTGGTGTTCAAGAGAGAGCGGGGAATCCTGGAAAGAGAAGGTAGAGCAGGTGGCGGTGAAGATTACCAGAGTATTGCTGCTGGCAAGCTGATTAGGAAAGGCGTGGATCCGAAGAAAGCCTATGAGTCCGTAGGATTGAAATTCCCTGGTTACACACCTGAAGAAGACAAGAAGTGGGGCAAAAAAGATGACGCTCAACCAGAAGAACAAAAGCCGCGAAAAGAGGTTGATCCCGCAATATACGATTTTTTGGTGCAGAAGAACAAAGCTGGAGTGCCATCAGGAAGCCCGCCTAAGGGTTATCAACCTGCTCCCGAGTCTGCTCTTGCAGATCTGGAGCGAGAAATGACTCTGCAAAAACTTCAAGAGTTCGTTAAAAAGTACAAATACATTCCGTAAAGGCCGATAGCTATGGCGATGAATTCTGCAATGGCTCAGGGAGGAGGCCAGGTTCCTCCACAAGGAAATTACTTTGATCAGTACGATGCCGAAGCCATTGGTGGCTCGCCTCCCGCTCAGGGAGAAGGCCAAGCTCCGGCACAAGGAAATTACTTTGATCAGTACGACGAAGACCCCAGTGGCGGATTGCCTGGTGAGGTTCCTGTAACTGCGGGAGATCCTGCTGGTCAGGTTGAAGAGGGTGACCCTTTTGCTGGAAGCAGGTTCTTTGCGCAGGCCGTGAGAGCACCAACGCCCGAAGAGATGGAAAAGCAAGCTGAAGAGCGTGACTTCCTGGCAGGAAGCATGTTCTTTGCAGAGCAGAATGAGCGTAATGCGATAGCGCAAGGCCAACAACCAGGCCAACAACCAGGCCAACAACCAGAAAGCGACCTCCTTACCGCTCCTTTGGATACACCTGTACCGTATGCTGGCCTGACTCCAGAGTGGGCTGAAGAGGCTTTCGGTGCTGTCAAAGAGGCGTTCACAGGATCAGCCAGAACCACTGAAGAACTGGAAGCCCTGCCGTACATCATTGATGCGCCAGAGCTTAATGATATTTTCAGTGGATCAGCTTACATGGCAGGGTTTGGTTTTCTGATGACAGGAGATCCTGAGCAGCAGGCAAATATCATTAAGAAACACTATCCAGATGCGACATTCCGGTTTGATGAAAAGAATAATTACATCGTCGGACTGGGTGGTAAAGAGTACGCATTGGATAAACCAGGTTTTCGTTCAACTGATGCTGCCAGGGTTGTTTTCCAGACCCTGGCCGGACTGGAGCAGCGGAACTTAGCGTGCTGCAGTTGTTGGAAGAGTGGCACCTAGTATTTTAAAATTGGAAATCTGGTTGGCGTGCAGCTCATGAAGCCGGTATCAGAGTGGCTTGGCTTCCTATGGTCTTGAAAAAGCCAAAGAGGCGGTGGGTGGTGATTTTGAAGCTGGGAACGTAATCGCGGACACGTTTTTTGGCGGAGCCATTCAAGGCGGTTCGGATTTGGTCAAAGCTCGTAAAGCTGCCACAGCTCAGAAAGCCTCTGAACTCGCCGGTACTGCAAATTTCACCCCAACAGAAGAGTTGGTGAAATCTGCCAGGGAGAAAAACCCAGATCTGGATGCGCTGGCCACAAAGATTGGGGTTGATGAAGGTGCGCTCAAGGACGCTGAGGATCTGGATCTCGACATCAGTGTTGCCGCTCTCGCTAAAAATCCACGCTTCAAAGGAACCCTGTCCACGCTTGCGTCAAGAAAAGGCTCCGTTCTTCATGACGAGCACCTCGACAATATTCAGAAGGTGTCGGAGAAAACCGAGGCGTTTATTGAGGAGATGGGTGGACGAATTCGTGACAAGACTGGTATCGATGAGAAAATCACCGCAAAGGTGAAGGGCAATATCGAAGAACTTAAAGGCGAAGAGAAGAAGGTCTACAAAATAATCGAAGAAGGTGTTCCTGAAAACACACAGGTGGATATGAAATCCATCGCCAAACATCTAGAAGCGAGAGTGAAAAGGCTGGGTGGTGAGAAGTATTTATCTCCCTTGGAAAAACGCTTGCTGGATATGTCAAAAGCAAGACCAAAACCGCCAGTGGAGGATCCGTTAGCCAAACGGCTTTCGCCACTTTTAGGCTCTCGCAAGCCACAAGCAGAGCCAACGCCGAAATACCAAACACAGAATTACGGGCTTGTTGATGAGTTGCGAGAAGATATCGGGCAATCCATCGGCAAGATCAAAGGACCATACGGTAAATTCTCAGATCGGAATCTGAAAAGGGCTTATGCCTGGCTGTCAGAGGCACAGGAAGGCTCACTGGCAAACACACCGTTTCTGAAAGATTGGGAAAAAGCGAAAGAGCTTGGCAGGCAGAGAGGAAAACTGCAGCAAGAAAGCGTTCAATTACTGGGCAAAGAACTCAGTGGTGCCATCATGCCGAGGCTGGAGCGGGAAGCCCGTCTATTGTCCAAAGGCGAGTTCGAGAAGTTTGACAGAATTGTTGCTCAGATTCCCACGGACTTGCGACAGGAAGCCGTTGTCTCAGCCCTGAATGAGACAATGAGAACAAAATCCGGTCATTTCTCACCTATTCAGTTCGACAACTGGTATCGCGAGGTAGCGAATAACAAGTCCATTCTTAACCGGATAGAGCGATATCTGCCTGAAGGTGGAGCGGAGCGACTGAGAAAACTGGCTAACGTATCTCGCGCTCTGGGTGATGTTGAGAGAACCAAAGAACGTACAGGCCTGGTCACGGTTGCGTTGGATAATTTTGATAAAGCCAATGGTTTCTTCTCAAAAATCTATCAAAACCACAAAGGAAAAATCGATGCTTTCACCCAGTTGCCGATTCTCGGGAGCGCAGCAACGCCTATCAATATTGTTGTGCAGTTGGCCAGTGCAGGAAAGAGCAACATCATCGATGCCGCAGATGAGCTGTTGACCAGCAAAGAGATGATGGATGTTATCAAAGGGATGAAAGGTGGAAAAACCAGAGCCGGTCAGGCCAGGCAAGCTGCTGCCGAAAAGCAGCTCAGGAAATCAAAGAAGTACCAGCGATGGGTGGATGCCTTGTCAACTGAAGAACGTCGCGCACTACTCAGAGTGGGAACAACAGAATACTTGTTTGGCGGAGAAGACGATTAGCGTCGCTTAACTAAACTCTCTGCTGCCGTAGATCAAATTAAAAGGCAGCAGTATGGCTACATTTTTCCAGCCCTATACCTACACAGCCGATTCTGACGTAGGCAGACCAGTATTCAGCGGTCGTCTATTTTTCGGCAGGCCTAACACCGATCCTGTCCAACCCGCTAATCAAGTCAACGCACGTCTGGTCAATGAAGACGGGTCGTTTACCTTACTCCCTCAGCCGGTGATGACCGGTGCAGGCGGCATCCCAGTCGCGCCTAACGGCTCACCTGCCCTGCTCGATATCGATGCTGCTGAATACTCAGTCACTGTTCAAGATCGCAATGGCCGCCAACGCTATTATGCGCCCAGGGTTTCGATCATTGAAAACGCCGGAACCATCAGCCAGATCATCGAGCAATTCCGGTTTTGTGGTTACCCTACATTTGTCACCCCAGCGCAAAACAACGACGTACCAGTGCAGTACAAGAAGTACGCCACGGTGTTTTACGATCCTGGTACCGGCATCCGGTTGTATGAGTCCCTGGTCGCCAACAACACTGCACTGCCAACAGTAACAGCCAACTGGCGAGTGGTTGATTTTGAAGGCAACGATGCGCGGTACGCACCAGTGTCAGCAATAGCTCCAGGTGATATCTCGTTTCAGACAACAGACACACCCAGGACTGGTTTCTTTGCCCTGGATGGCTCAACAATCACAAATGCCCGAACGGATTATCCTGCCTTGTTTAACAGTGGCAGTCGGTTTGCTGTGCAATCGGGTGATAATTTAACTCTACATAATGCGGCTGACTTTTTTAGAGGTCGCGGTAACAGCCAGAGGGCTGTTGGTTCCTTCGAGGATGATGCCATTCAGAACATTACCGGGTCATTTGTAACATGTGGCAATGATGGCAACCATTCTGCCGCAGACGGTATGGGAGCCATAAATGTATCTCGGACGTTTGTAAACGCAGTAGAACCCGCATTTCAGGGTAATTTCAATAACTCTCGTCAGGGTCAGACTGTCAGTTTTGATGCTTCACGATTAGCGCGAACATCTACAGAAACCAGATCGCGATCACTAACAATCCTGGCCTGCATCTACCACGGAGTACTGACATGAGAATGTGGCAATACGATGTTAATGGATTTGTGGTGGATCCAGAGGGTTATGAGCCACAGGCCAATCCTGTACGACCAGAAAGCCCATTGATAAGACCTGATAGCACAACTCAGAAACCACCTGTTGCCGGTGAAAACCAGGTGGTCACGTTTGCCGATGGGCGGTGGACAATACGTGGGGATTACCGAGGTACCAAATATTGGCTATCAGATGGCACCAAGCATGAAATCACCAGCCTGGATCAGGCTCCACCTCCTGAGCACCTAACAGAACCACCGCCACCGACTCAGCTAGAAATCAGGGATATGGAGCGTGCATGGGCAAGACGTGAACTGAGCCTGACAGACCGTGTGATACTCAGGGACTCATCATGGAGTTCAGCAGATCAGGATCTGGTGATTGCGTACAGAGCAAAGCTGAAGAACCCAGCCAGGGAAGCCACAGCAGGCTACCCAGACCAGAGCTGGAGACCAACTTGGCCAGAAGGTGTTAAACGACCTGATTAACCATAGGGATCATCATGCTGCTCCTGGTGATCCTGCTGAGTATCTTCTGGTTCCTTTGGTTTCTCTGGTACAACGGGATCTGATGATATGTGATCCAGGCTTTCCAGGATCCGGCTTTCTGATTCGCTGGGATCGCGTCTTTCAAAGTGCAGTTCCATTCTAAGACTGTTCGCGCCACCCTCGTGAGAGGGTGAGATGAAGAACTCGGCATGCATGCCTCTGTACGACATCTCACCCTGTTCACACTGATCGTCTTCTTCGATCATTTCCATGCCAACGATGCGTGGATTACAGATGACGACAGCCTTGGTCAGTCCCATGCTGTGCGTACGCGATATCGCATAGCTGGAAGCCCTGACCTCAGTCCCGTTCGGCAGATCCACGCGCATAAGCTTTGGCGTTCTGTGTCCACTTTCCTCATCGATGGGCATGTGCCTGTCCATCTGCCGCTCACGAGAATCAGCCATTGCTTGCTGCGAATCTGTCAGAAACTTAACCACACTGTATACATACGCAGTCCCAGTGATCGCGTTCTTGCGCATACGATTAAACAGTTTGCCAAACATTAAGCTTTCTCAGGTTTCTTGTCTGGTGTTGGGGCTGGCTTAGGCAAAGGTGTGGCTCCCTTCTGTGGTGGCGGTAGCTGGTTCTTGTCACTGCTTGGATCCACAGCACTGTTGCGCAGGGTTTCCAAGATCAGTTCCAGGCCTTCCGGCAGCCCGGCTTGTCGGTAGTTCAGCTCTATGTGCTGCTTGGCACGAGTATCAGTTTTCCTGGTGTTCTCTTTGCTGTAACTCGCTTTGGCTTTCACTGACAGAGAGAACGGTCCCCATCCAATCTTTCCTTCTGCCTCGCCACCTGCATCAATTTTTTCATTCATGCTGGCTGACTGCGACACCTCAACATCCAGCATCACTGTTCCCGAGTCCAACTGGATGTTGGGTATGGGTACATACGTAATGAACGGCAGCTCGTAGATGTCCTTGGTTGTTGTTCCATCCGCATGCTGATGTGTTCGCGCAAACTGCGTCATGATGGCTTCTTCCACACCATCCGCATTCTTGGCAAAACCAACACGCTTGATGTACTCAGCGGTTGCTTCACACAACGCGATAGCATTGTCTGACATAGCTTTCAGTGGTGCGCCGATAACTTGTCCGTAGTCGATAGAAGAAAACGTCTGACCGATTAGGTTGTTGTCTATATCTGCCATAGCGAACCTCTCGTGCTAAGATGGGATCGAGAGTGAAGTAGAGTGTGGTCGCAGCACTCGTATCGTTACCGCCACCAATTCGTTGGTGGTTTTTTTTACCTGTCTTTTTCCACCTTTTCTGCCAG
>CBDCRZ010000137.1:0-66887 GCA_965221135.1 Sansalvadorimonas sp. | reverse complement strand
ATTCCGATGCGCTTGATTATGTCGTTTATGCTGGCGGTGGTGCGAATCTACTCGGTGCCCAGCTGGATAAACTGTACGGCGGTAATACACTAATCCCACCTACACCAGAGCTAGCACTGGCCAGAGGTATTTTGAAACACAAGATGATTATTGCTGCTCGTAAAGATGCAAAAAAGGCAGTTGAGGCTTAATCAACTATGAGAAAACGACTGGTTAAAACCATGACGTTGCCGATCCGTCCACAAACCTCCGCTGCCAGACTGGCGGAGGAAGTGGACGAACTGGAAGCCATCAATAAACAACTGGTGCCGGATGCTATGCGTCAATGGTTATTATCCGGTTTTGAAATGAGTCAGCTGGAACACGGCATCATGGAAAGCTGGCTCGCCATGGCTAATGGCGGTCAGTTAAAGAATATGACCGGACGACAGAAAGCCGAGGTACTGAAAAACATCATCGACCGAACGATCTGGCTGGATGATGAACCGGTAGTTGTTGAGAGAGAGACGACGACACCGGTTGAACCTCCGGTCGCACTTTGATCAGGCACCGGCAGACATACCGGAACCTGAAAAGGACAGTAACGGTATTCCATCTGATTTTGATTTAGCGGAAGAATACTAACCACAAAAAAAGGCCGCTCAATCGAGCGGCCTTTTCTTTCTTGACGATTGAAACAGCACCACCTGTTTCGTTAATCAGCATAACACTATCAGGCAGTGGCTTCTAATTCTTTCTTTCGACCATTCCAGAGCTGAACTAAATCAGCCTGACAGCCTTGCGGTAATTCAAGAATCTCCTTCTTCAGCGTTTTCAAATCATTCATATTATTAGCAGTGCTAATACTTTCATGAATCATTGCCATGGCGGCTAACACAGCCTCATCTGGTGCCTGATCTGCTTCGATAATCTCACCAGTGTCAGTATTTACCTTCTCTGCTGTTTTAAATTTTCTGATCTTACGTGGCTCTTGTTTATGAGGCTCGTCGGTGCCTTGATCAGTGACATCTTTGATATCAATCTCGTCAGCCAGCCTCATTTTGCTCATGCCTTTGAGAACATCGGCAAACTCATCTCTCAGTGCCCACGATCTCGCTCGCATCTGACACATCCTCTTCGGATACATTGACCATGGACCTTGTTTACCCAGCAGTTTGGCCTGCTTGGCGTCGTCCATTGAGAACTCACTGATACGATCTTTGCGGCCTACCCGCTTTACTCTGCACCATGCTGTGCCTGACTTGTCATCAAAACCTTCCTCAAAATCCTCACAGAGCGGTGAACTCTGCACCAGTGCTAACATGCCATCGCCGTATATTGCTGGCCTGCCATTGATAACTGCTATCGTCTGCAAACTCTGAATGGGACCCAGACCGACCTCGCCACCGAGCTGCATAGCGACCATGATGTTACCAGGCTTGCCTTGGTAGTCTTTCGGCACGAAATCAGAGTCGGCAATGATCTTTGACATCTCCATTGCTTCCGTGATGTTTTTCGGAGCGAGGAAACCCAGACCACCGTCGTTTGCAGACACAATATCATTCATTTTTACACCACTCTATGTATGTGCATACAGTGATGAACTATAGATCAACTGATTTAACACCGCCGATCACGCTGCCGATAATGACACCGTCGTCCAGTGGAATGGCCTTGTGTATTTCCGACTCCGGCACTAGCCACTCCTCTCCTGCCAGCCACTCACGCCATCGAGCACAAAGACCGCCATTCGGTAATCGGGCTAATACTAATCTTCTCAGCTGCCTGTCCGGCAGTAACTCCGGATCGACGTATAACAATGATCCAACCGGCCAGTGTGGTTCAAGATCGGATGTCATGACATCCCATGCAAACACACGTAAACCAGTGGCGAACATGCTCGGATATGGCAACCAGTCGTTTACCGACAACACTTTAGATTTTGGTGCCAGCCAGTCAGCAACACCGGCCTCGTTTAACACCGGTATTCTCTGAATCTCATGTTCTATGTTGTCTACACCAAACAATACATAAGCCATCGGTATACCAGTACCTCTGCAAACATGCCGGAGGAACCACAGTGATTCGTATTGTGCTGATCCGCTCAAATGTTTCTGCACTGTGCTGTATTGTATGCCGCTCAATTCTGCTACTTGCCGATACGTTAAATGACGATTATGCAACTCAGACGCTAATCGTGTTAGCCATCCGTCAGCCGTTTTATCCACGCTCAGTTCTCCAGTAAAGACGCTCAAATATCTGGCACGCTACCGCCAGAGATAGGTGAAATTTAGCATTGGAAAGATTGATCTGCGTGAATAAAGCTGCGTTATTCGTCTTCGTCCCAGCTCCGGTCGGTCAACTTTTCTGACGTAGTTTGATGTGGTTTTTCAGCGATTAATTGATCTTCCTGACGCTTTTTCTTTAAGATTCCCATATAGTAATTCAATGGATCGCCTTTCACTGAATTAGTAGACAGTGCTCTCATTAAATCGAAAAGACCTTCAAGAATATTCTCTCTAGCATAAGTCATGCCGATCAAATTCAATTCGTCGTCCGCTATCTCTGGTAATTGATTTCGAATCGTATTTTCTACATAAGGATCGAGACAACTGGTGTCCATGGGTAGTGCGAGATCGCCAGATATATCTGGTTCAGGAACCTCAACAAATTTCTCATTGTGGCGAATGATGAACTTGATAGACTTTACCTTTCGGCCTTTCCGGATAGGCTCAAAATCAAACCAGAGGTCTGTAGAGGTTCCAAGTTCTTTCTGACTGCGCTCCAGTACGATTCTCCTAAGATCGGTGTACCGTGGATAACGCCCATCCTCAACGCCGATATATTCACGCAGATCAACTAGATCAATCTCCCGAAAACCGACTTTCCTTCCTTTCTGTACTTCCTTTAGTGGCAGGAACTGACGAAGCAATTCATACAAGCGAATGGAATAGGACGATTTGAGATCAATTACCTGACTCAAATTGTATGTAGTGAATCGTTCCTTAACTTGCAGTAGGTAAGGCTTCAATTCTGGCGAGATCGCAAATTCTACATGACCATGACTCGGGCTATAGCGAGCACGAGAAAACCATGTAACCATCAAAAAACCATCAGGATTATCAGGCTCTTTAATAGTGATAACGCTGGACATTAAGCGAGTGCAGATGGAACTAATATCGTTATACAGATTCTGGGATTTAATCCCAGTCATCTTCACCAATTCGGGAATACTGACCTGATAGTCCTTGAAGTCTGCGTCATCCGGAGATATCTGACCAATGATGGCAAGAACAACTTTTTGCTCTCTCAGTTTTAATCGACTTTTCAGTTCTACCAACTTTATTTCAATCAGCTGGTTGGCCTTGGTGATTTTTAAATTATTAGGATCATTCGTAAGCATGGTAATAAATAAGCCAGTCCTTGAGTTACCATTCCACTGTACCATAAAGATGTAAAATAAAAAGTAAGAATACACTCTTTTGCATTAATAACTACACTCTTTTGCATTAATAACTACACTCTTTTGCATTAATAACTACACTCTTTTGCATTAATAACTACACCATAAATCGCTACAGCCAACGTATTTACTGGGCTGCAGAGGAGGGTAAAACAAGTAAAACAAGTAAAACAAGTAAAACAAGACTAACCGCTCTCGCTTCGCTTTCGCTTGTTGGTGGGTCGGTGGACATGGAAATTTTTCTCCTAAACACCCACATTGAGTCAACCAAACGACCACATTAGAAACCAGATTTCGGATATCTCACCAACCAAATGGACCGGCAACCAGCTCTCAAGAAAAAGCTCAGTCAATCAGCCTGACGGCTATCAGTGCGACTCTGAACAACCTGCACACACACACCCGCTATCCACTGGATTGATGGCTAGTTATACCGAGAAACTAAAATACTTTTAATTAAATGCTTGAAGCTCAATATATTTCAGTTTATATTTTGCTGCAGACATCAACAACAGAGGAAATGAGCATGGAATACTATGCAATCTACGAGATCACAGGTATCGGCTCAAAAGAGCTGATCGGCTATGTAGCTCCGGCACAATCCAGTATTGACCGGCTGGCTGACAACGCTGAAAGTGTGCCTGCTATCTCGCCAGAGGTGGCCGCCGGTAAGCTGGGCAGAATGCTGGCCAACAACCAGCCGTGGACCGTTCTGAAGAACGACACAAAATTGGTCGGTTCGTCGTTCGGATCAGCTGGCCTGCATGACGATTTTTACAACGAATCCTGTATTGATAATTACCAAATTCTGAAAGTCTCAGGCTGGAAAACTGGTAGAAATGAACCGGAAACTAGCCACTGCTGTTAAACCGAAAACCAATGGGAAACCCAGTATTGCGGCAAAACTCGCAGGATTCGATAGTTTGAATGAGCTGGCTGAAGTCACTGGTGAATCTGTTCAGACGCTAAACAACTGGTATAAAAACAACTCACGTCGATTTTCATTGATTGTGAAAGGTGCCCAGACTGAACGACTGCTGTCAGGCAAACAAAGTGCGAAAAACAAAATGAAATACGCAGTCGCTAAAAGAATCAGTAATCAGCAAGTTTACAATAATGAATTTGAAGTGGTTTCAATTCATAGTAATTTTAATCAGGCGTTAGAATCGTCTGGGCGACAGGAAATTATTGTTGAGGTTTCAAACGAAATATCAATCGGGGATTCAATCAATGATGGCGGCAAGCCTTGGGAATCACAATGAAACAATTCAAGATCACTTTCAAAATGGATGACAAAGCAACAGCTACGGAACTTCGTTATGCTGATGACGCTGATGCAGCAGTAGAAGATTTCGTGTTAGAAAACGAATTAGCTGAAACAGGTCGTACTGCTGACGACGTTGTTTCTGTAGAGTCCACTGGTGTTGTTAAGTAATTTTCACAAAATCCAGAAAACACACATAACTGATTGAAAACCGCTAACCTGATTGCAATTACAGCAAGTCAGGTTTTCGGCCATGGGAGCGAAATCGCAAATCAAAGGCGCATCCGGAGAGAGAGAGTTCTGCAAAGTACTGGGCAACCTGATCGGCATTGATTGTCTTGAGAGAAATCTTGAACAACGACGCTCAGGAGGTCATGATATCAACGTCAACCAGGCGGCTCGACCGACGTTGTTAGCGCATGAGCGAGAGACGCTGGATCGCTTGAATCAACTGGCGATTGAGATTAAACGCCACCGGTCGGCTACTGGAGCGGACATCGGCCAGTGGTGGTCGCAAACCTGTCAGTCAGGCTGCGGATATCAGGAAATCGCCGATACTGGCCTTCCGAACCGACCGTGGCCGCTGGCAAATCATCGCACCGTGTTCACTGGAGCGACCACTGGCTGACCTGCTGGGCACGATCAGGATGGACATCGAACTGTTTGCTGAACACCTACTGGCCGGAGCGCAAACCGATACAGGTGATTACCATGTTCACAAGATCGACCGAGAATCTGTTATACCGTGCATTCAATCCAATTACTGAATTGTCCTCGTCAGGTACGCTGGGCAACCTGACCGGAGCGGTATCCGACAGCGATCTGACGGCAGCAGAACGGATAGCGGACGACAGTCGCATACGGTTTCTGCTGGAGCGTGAACTGACTTTCGGCGAGTTTAAAATCCTGCAGATGTATTTCACGTCAACCCGAGATATCGACTCAGCTCGCCATGTGTTCCACACGATCCGGCCTGCGGTTATCAAAGCGACACGGATATCCAGTACAGTTGACAAGGATTTCGTCGATTTCGTCGCATTGTCCGAGTTCTGGGATTACAACTTGCTGCGGAAAGATCGGTGCGGAGTGCTGGCTGACTTCGGTAATCAGTTCTCGAATTGTCGACGAAAAAAACGGATAGTCGTTGTGCTGCAAGGCCGCAAGAAGATTGCACTGAAGAAGGCCATCAAAGTTTTGAATGATTACCATATGCCTGATGACGCTGACAACGCTGCGGCAAGGGCATAAATAATCTATGCCTGATCGCCAATCGCAGCTAAAATTGAGGCGTTCGTGAGAGAATACTGAGGCTAGTTGGATTTATTTTATGAACTTACACATCAACGACAACGTGTCACAGAGTAGAGCAAATCCACTGGGCAAGACCTCTCCTGCAGCTGGTTCGACATCGTTACGTGTGCGCAAAAAGGCCGATCTGAATGACGCTCCCAGATCGGCCTTTTGTTATCCCGCTGAATTGAATTTAAACGCTGATCAACTCATTGAACAGAGCCGTATCCGTAGACCGGACGTAGAGCAACATGATCAGAGATCGAATATTAATTGGTTTCATAGCAGTCAAGCCGAATGTGAATCGTTCCGCAGTAGCCAGCGGACACGACAGTATCTTGGCAAACTTTGGCATGGAAACACCGAGATCGGATTTAAACGATTTCATGAATGCTGACTGGTGATTCAAATCATCAAACGCAAATGATTTGATGTAGCTGGCGACTTTTTTTGAATCGTCCATATTAACGCCAGCGAAAACGGAAAGAGCTTGAAAGTTTGGAGTGCTGTTGGTCATGGTATTCCTCTCTTGAAAGAAAAGCCTAGATGATAAACCATCTAGGCTTTTTTAATTTGATTTAATTAATTGTTTAAATAACTCTCTGCTAAATTAAAAGTCGCTTCTTTTGATTTAATAACCTCCCGCACTAATTCCACTTCCTCGCCTGTAAAGATGACATTAATGTAACGATGAATGTCATCTCCTTCCTTCGCTTCATACAATTCAATGATGTACCGATTGCTTTCAGATATTTCACGCTGATCAACGTCTGCATGATCAACCCAGAGCTTCCACGTTAGAAATGGAAAGCGATCATCTTTGAACATGAAAGACGGACTCACGTCATTTTTGTAACTGGTGTCCATCCAGCTGGACGGGATCTCGATACCCAGATCGAAGTCAGTGCCGAAAGTTTGCTGGTAAAGAGGCTGAGATTGCATGGTCATGGTAGTAGTCCTGAATAAAATGATTTGGTGAAAGCTGAGGCCGATCTCAACCGGCCTGTTTGCGATTAACGGTTGGCAATTAGCCACTTGTTCAACGTGTCTTCAATCTGCTGATCAATGATCATCAGGTTATGCGTAATCAATCAACCTCAATATACTCTTTAGGGATAGAACTTCGAACATATTCAAGTGATCTACGTAAACCTTCTTCTATCCCGTCAAGTCGCTGAAATATCTCTTTTCGATCTTGATTAGATGTATCCCCTTTGTAGGACTCTTCTGCTTCATTTTTGTCATATCTCGCTGCTTTATGCAGGTTCATTAGCCGGGCTGTCCAACTGTACCCGTCCGTCCAGTCAGATTGAGGCTCCATACACCAATCCAGCCACCAAACGCACCATTTCAGGCTGAATCAGTGTCGAAATAGCGACGCTACGTGCATGAAATGATGATATCGGGCATGTCCACCATGCTCATGCACACACACGAGCGCACATCTGGCTGAATTCAGGTCGATCCATATTAGACGATGAATGTCGTTTGGTTTTGATTGATTAACCGGTGTCGTCTAGCTTGGCAATCTGGCCATGCTCAACCAGCCAGATATGGCACTGCGAAAGGTGAATATATATGCAGATATATTGAATAGAACGCCAGTCCAATTACTACCGGTAAGTTCAGTTACCGGTAATAAAAAAGAAACTGGTTATATTTTAATCAACTATCATTCAAAAACTATTCAGATAATATTCACTGCCTGACTGGTTAGTCAGCTTACGACTTCACCATCAATCGGTTTCTCATCGCTACCCAGATCGGAAGGTACACCGATGTTCTGATTAAATGAGACTTGGCTTATATTGAGATTTGTGTTAGTCGCTGCATGATGGCCTTGCATCCGATTCAGTTCAGAGATCGCTGCAATGCTGGCACGACTGTCCTGCATTTTGTCTAGCACTACCGTCCGGCCTGTTGATTCTGGATCGGACGTAACAGTAGTTTTCTTCATTCCGTCTTCAGATATGTCAGCTAACCATGAAACTTTGCGTTCAAAGCTAATTTGTGCCGCTTTTTCCATTAATGCTAATTGGTTATCAACAGCGACTTCAATCTTTGCATTTCTTAGTAGCTTGCAGCCCATAGTATCAGTGATCTGGCGGTTAGCACACTCGTACCCAGCCTCTCTATACGCTTTACCAGCATTGCCGCCATTAGCAATATAGGCATTGACGAATTTCCGCTGCCGCAGGTTTAAGCCTTCTCGATCCATAACAATAAATCTTACTATTTCTAACGATTAGGTATTTATACTGATATAGCACTTCATTATGAGGTGATACTATAGCTACATGTTCTGGAGACGGAACATAAAAAAACCTCAACGTGTTACAGCACGATGAGGCTTTGTTAAGCAATTAATTAATCACTCAAATCGGAGTATCAAAATGAGCGATGATCTTTCAAACGCACTTTGGAGCGAACCAGTACCAGCACACCTCGTCCGTGAAGTGATTGCTCTCATTCAAAACGAGAGCAAGCCAAAAAACTACAGAAATGCTTTGCAGGACTGGCTCTTAAACAACGTCGGTCATCATTTCCAGCGTTAATCCTTTAACTTACGATAGGCCAGTGGGTAGCTGGCCTATCAACCAACCATTTCGGAGTATTCCATGAACAGCATAAAAATTCAACCGGCACAGTCATTCAACGCACATCTAAAAGACGTTGAACATTATCCATCTGCTGATCTGATTGATGAAGCACAGCGCAAGTTTGCCGAGTGGTATTTGTTCCGCAACCGTCCATCACTGACTTTGACCACTGTCCGCTGCTGGCTGGATGCCAACTTCCCAGCCTTTGATGACAAGGAAGAGCATTTACTCTGGGAAATCTGGGATGGTTTTTCTGAGTTTTTACCAGAGAGCTACTAATAAATCGCAAACAGGCCGGTTGATATCGGCCTCAGCTTTCACCAAATCATTTTATTCAGGACTACGACCATGACCATGCAATCTCAGCCTCTTTACCAGCAAACTTTCGGCACTGACTTCGATCTGGGTATCGAGATCCCGTCCAGCTGGATGGACACCAGTTACAAAAATGACGTGAGTCCGTCTTTCATGTTCAAAGCTGATCGCTTTCCATTCCTGACATGGAAGCTCTGGGTTGATCATGCAGACGTTGATCAGCGTGAAATATCTGAAAGCACTCGGTACATCATTGAATTGTATGAAGCGACGGAAGGAGATGACATTCATCGTTACATTGATGTCATCTTTTCAGGCGAGGAAGTGGAATTAGTGCGGGAGGTTATTAAATCAAAAGAAGCGACTTTTAATTTAGCAGAGAGTTATTTAAACAATTAATTAAATCAAATTAAAAAAGCCTAGATGGTTTATCATCTAGGCTTTTCTTTCAAGAGAGGAATACCATGACCAACAGCACTCCAAACTTTCAAGCTCTATCCGTTTTCGCTGGCGTTAATATGGACGATTCAAAAAAAGTCGCCAGCTACATCAAATCATTTGCATTTGATGATTTGAATCACCAGTCAGCATTCATGAAATCGTTTAAATCCGATCTCGGTGTTTCCATGCCAAAGTTTGCCAAGATACTGTCGTGTCCGCTGGCTACTGCGGAACGATTCACATTCGGCTTGACTGCTATGAAACCAATTAATATTCGATCGCTGATCATGTTGCTCTACGTCCGGTCTACGGATACGGCTCTGTTCAATGAGTTGATCAGCGTTTAAATTCAATTCAGCGGGATAACAAAAGGCCGATCTGGGAGCGTCATTCAGATCGGCCTTTTTGCGCACACGTAACGATGTCGAACCAGCTGCAGGAGAGGTCTTGCCCAGTGGATTTGCTCTACTCTGTGACACGTTGTCGTTGATGTGTAAGTTCATAAAATAAATCCAACTAGCCTCAGTATCCTGTCACGAACGCCTCAATTTTAGCTGCGATTGACTATCAGGCATAGATTATTTATGCCCTTGCCGCAGCGTTGTCAGCGTCATCAGGCATATGGTAATCATTCAAAACTTTGATGGCCTTCTTCAGTGCAATCTTCTTGCGGCCTTGCAGCACACCGACTATCCGTTTTTTTCGTCGACAATTCGAGAACTGATTACCGAAGTCAGCCAGCACTCCGCACCGATCTTTGCGCAGCAGATTGTAATCCCAGAACTCGGACAATGCGACGAAATCGACGAAATCCTTGTCAACTGTACTGGATATCCGTGTCGCTTTGATAACCGCAGGCCGGATCGTGTGGAACACATGGCGAGCTGAGTCGATATCTCGGGTTGACGTGAAATACATCTGCAGGATTTTAAACTCGCCGAAAGTCAGTTCACGCTCCAGCAGAAACCGTATGCGACTGTCGTCCGCTATCCGTTCTGCTGCCGTCAGATCGCTGTCGGATACCGCTCCAGTCAGGTTGCCCAGCGTACCTGACGAGGACAATTCAGTAATTGGATTGAATGCACGGTATAACAGATTCTCGGTCGATCTTGTGAACATGGTAATCACCTGTCTCGGTTTGCGCTCCGGCCAGTAGGTGTTCAGCAAACAGTTCGATGTCCATCCTGATCGTGCCCAGCATGTCAGCCAGTGGTCGCTCCAGTGAACACGGTGCGATGATTTGCCAGCGTCCACGATCTGTCCTGAAAGCCAGTATCGGCGATTTGCTGATAGCAGCAGCCTGACGACAGGTTTGCGACCACCACTGGCCGATGTCCGCTCCAGTAGCCGACCGGTGGCGTTTAATCTCAATCGCCAGTTGATTCAAGCGATCCAGCGTCTCTCGCTCATGCGCTAACAACGTCGGTCGAGCCGCCTGGTTGACGTTGATATCATGACCTCCTGATCGTCGTTGTTCAAGATTTCTCTCAAGACAATCAATGCCGATCAGGTTGCCCAGCACCTTGCAGAACTCTCTCTCTCCGGATGCGCCTTTGATTTGCGATTTCGCTCCCATGATCGTACCTCTGGGTAATTACTCGTTGGTCAGGTTAGCACTGATAGCCGTCAGGCTGATTGACTGAGCTTTTTCTTGAGAGCTGGTTGCCGGTCCATTTGGTTGGTGAGATATCCGAAATCTGGTTTCTAATGTGGTCGTTTGGTTGACTCAATGTGGGTGTTTAGGTGAAAAACACCGATGTCCACCGACCCACCAACAAGCGAAAGCGAAGCGAGAGCGGTTAGTCTTGTTTTACTTGTTTTACTTGTTTTACTTGTTTTACCCTCCTCTGCAGCCCAGTAAATACGTTGGCTGTAGCGATTTATGGTGTAGTTATTAATGCAAAAGAGTGTAGTTATTAATGCAAAAGAGTGTAGTTATTAATGCAAAAGAGTGTAGTTATTAATGCAAAAGAGTGTATTCTTACTTTTTATTTTACATCTTTATGGTACAGTGGAATGGTAACTCAAGGACTGGCTTATTTATTACCATGCTTACGAATGATCCTAATAATTTAAAAATCACCAAGGCCAACCAGCTGATTGAAATAAAGTTGGTAGAACTGAAAAGTCGATTAAAACTGAGAGAGCAAAAAGTTGTTCTTGCCATCATTGGTCAGATATCTCCGGATGACGCAGACTTCAAGGACTATCAGGTCAGTATTCCCGAATTGGTGAAGATGACTGGGATTAAATCCCAGAATCTGTATAACGATATTAGTTCCATCTGCACTCGCTTAATGTCCAGCGTTATCACTATTAAAGAGCCTGATAATCCTGATGGTTTTTTGATGGTTACATGGTTTTCTCGTGCTCGCTATAGCCCGAGTCATGGTCATGTAGAATTTGCGATCTCGCCAGAATTGAAGCCTTACCTACTGCAAGTTAAGGAACGATTCACTACATACAATTTGAGTCAGGTAATTGATCTCAAATCGTCCTATTCCATTCGCTTGTATGAATTGCTTCGTCAGTTCCTGCCACTAAAGGAAGTACAGAAAGGAAGGAAAGTCGGTTTTCGGGAGATTGATCTAGTTGATCTGCGTGAATATATCGGCGTTGAGGATGGGCGTTATCCACGGTACACCGATCTTAGGAGAATCGTACTGGAGCGCAGTCAGAAAGAACTTGGAACCTCTACAGACCTCTGGTTTGATTTTGAGCCTATCCGGAAAGGCCGAAAGGTAAAGTCTATCAAGTTCATCATTCGCCACAATGAGAAATTTGTTGAGGTTCCTGAACCAGATATATCTGGCGATCTCGCACTACCCATGGACACCAGTTGTCTCGATCCTTATGTAGAAAATACGATTCGAAATCAATTACCAGAGATAGCGGACGACGAATTGAATTTGATCGGCATGACTTATGCTAGAGAGAATATTCTTGAAGGTCTTTTCGATTTAATGAGAGCACTGTCTACTAATTCAGTGAAAGGCGATCCATTGAATTACTATATGGGAATCTTAAAGAAAAAGCGTCAGGAAGATCAATTAATCGCTGAAAAACCACATCAAACTACGTCAGAAAAGTTGACCGACCGGAGCTGGGACGAAGACGAATAACGCAGCTTTATTCACGCAGATCAATCTTTCCAATGCTAAATTTCACCTATCTCTGGCGGTAGCGTGCCAGATATTTGAGCGTCTTTACTGGAGAACTGAGCGTGGATAAAACGGCTGACGGATGGCTAACACGATTAGCGTCTGAGTTGCATAATCGTCATTTAACGTATCGGCAAGTAGCAGAATTGAGCGGCATACAATACAGCACAGTGCAGAAACATTTGAGCGGATCAGCACAATACGAATCACTGTGGTTCCTCCGGCATGTTTGCAGAGGTACTGGTATACCGATGGCTTATGTATTGTTTGGTGTAGACAACATAGAACATGAGATTCAGAGAATACCGGTGTTAAACGAGGCCGGTGTTGCTGACTGGCTGGCACCAAAATCTAAAGTGTTGTCGGTAAACGACTGGTTGCCATATCCGAGCATGTTCGCCACTGGTTTACGTGTGTTTGCATGGGATGTCATGACATCCGATCTTGAACCACACTGGCCGGTTGGATCATTGTTATACGTCGATCCGGAGTTACTGCCGGACAGGCAGCTGAGAAGATTAGTATTAGCCCGATTACCGAATGGCGGTCTTTGTGCTCGATGGCGTGAGTGGCTGGCAGGAGAGGAGTGGCTAGTGCCGGAGTCGGAAATACACAAGGCCATTCCACTGGACGACGGTGTCATTATCGGCAGCGTGATCGGCGGTGTTAAATCAGTTGATCTATAGTTCATCACTGTATGCACATACATAGAGTGGTGTAAAAATGAATGATATTGTGTCTGCAAACGACGGTGGTCTGGGTTTCCTCGCTCCGAAAAACATCACGGAAGCAATGGAGATGTCAAAGATCATTGCCGACTCTGATTTCGTGCCGAAAGACTACCAAGGCAAGCCTGGTAACATCATGGTCGCTATGCAGCTCGGTGGCGAGGTCGGTCTGGGTCCCATTCAGAGTTTGCAGACGATAGCAGTTATCAATGGCAGGCCAGCAATATACGGCGATGGCATGTTAGCACTGGTGCAGAGTTCACCGCTCTGTGAGGATTTTGAGGAAGGTTTTGATGACAAGTCAGGCACAGCATGGTGCAGAGTAAAGCGGGTAGGCCGCAAAGATCGTATCAGTGAGTTCTCAATGGACGACGCCAAGCAGGCCAAACTGCTGGGTAAACAAGGTCCATGGTCAATGTATCCGAAGAGGATGTGTCAGATGCGAGCGAGATCGTGGGCACTGAGAGATGAGTTTGCCGATGTTCTCAAAGGCATGAGCAAAATGAGGCTGGCTGACGAGATTGATATCAAAGATGTCACTGATCAAGGCACCGACGAGCCTCATAAACAAGAGCCACGTAAGATCAGAAAATTTAAAACAGCAGAGAAGGTAAATACTGACACTGGTGAGATTATCGAAGCAGATCAGGCACCAGATGAGGCTGTGTTAGCCGCCATGGCAATGATTCATGAAAGTATTAGCACTGCTAATAATATGAATGATTTGAAAACGCTGAAGAAGGAGATTCTTGAATTACCGCAAGGCTGTCAGGCTGATTTAGTTCAGCTCTGGAATGGTCGAAAGAAAGAATTAGAAGCCACTGCCTGATAGTGTTATGCTGATTAACGAAACAGGTGGTGCTGTTTCAATCGTCAAGAAAGAAAAGGCCGCTCGATTGAGCGGCCTTTTTTTGTGGTTAGTATTCTTCCGCTAAATCAAAATCAGATGGAATACCGTTACTGTCCTTTTCAGGTTCCGGTATGTCTGCCGGTGCCTGGCAAAGTGCGACCGGAGGTTCAACCGGTGTCGTCTTCTTCTCAACAACTACCGGTTCATCATCCAGCCAGATCGTTCGGTCGATGATGTTTTTCAGTACCTCGGCTTTCTGTCGTCCGGTCATATTCTTTAACTGACCGCCATTAGCCATGGCGAGCCAGCTTTCCATGATGCCGTGTTCCAGCTGACTCATTTCAAAACCGGATAATAACCATTGACGCATAGCATCCGGCACCAGTTGTTTATTGATGGCTTCCAGTTCGTCCACTTCCTCCGCCAGTCTGGCAGCGGAGGTTTGTGGACGGATCGGCAACGTCATGGTTTTAACCAGTCGTTTTCTCATGGTTGATTAAGCCTCAACTGCCTTTTTTGCATCTTTACGAGCAGCAATAATCATCTTGTGTTTCAAAATACCTCTGGCCAGTGCTAGCTCTGGTGTAGGTGGGATTAGTGTATTACCGCCGTACAGTTTATCCAGCTGGGCACCGAGTAGATTCGCACCACCGCCAGCATAAACGACATAATCAAGCGCATCGGAATCCCGTTCAAAGCCATCCATGGTCTGATAGATGTAATCAGCCACTGGTTTGATGGCCTGCAGCAATTCAGCGGAAATATCTTTACGACGAAAGGTCTTGGACTTCATCGCCAACTCAATCGCATTGTTGCTGGCCGTGGGTGCATTCAGTAATGCTCTGAGTTTGTCGCCAACTTTGAAGCAGCCCATTTCCACACTGGTTTTCTGAATAATACGACCACCGCCGGTTATGGTGCAGATATCGGTTGTGGTGCCGCCGATGTCAACGACCATCACCTTTTCAACAAATTCATACTTCTCTTGAAACTGCAGGTGGTCATCAAACAGAACATCAAACCAAACCGGAATGCCTTCCGGTGACACATTAACAGAGTTGAATGTTGTCAGTGGCTGATTGGATGGACTGATCACTGATCGGCTGAGTGATTTTTGCTTCTCGATAACTCTCTCAGAGTTACGAGTGTTATCCAGATTGAAGAACTGGAAGATCGGCAACGTCACTTGCAGGTTAATAGTTTGATGTCCGAACTCTTTTCTCAGAATCTCATGCACCAGAGCGAGGTTGTGGTTGGATACCTGGTATCCGGCATTGGATGTTTTCAGCAGATTATCTCCGTTATCAACGACGGAGTAATGCTGGCCATCAATCTGATACACATATGGAAATGGCATACCGTGATCATCCTCACCGTTCTGTTCGGTGACACGACTCTGAATAATGCTGCTCTTGATCTGATTTTCAGTCTTGTCGAACCAGACGCATTTAACCTGGTTGGAACCTTCATCAACGACAACGAGTTGCAGTGTAGTGATATCCGTAGACATGGTAATCCTTTTAGTGGTGTTGGTATTCAATCATCAAGCAGCGAGCCATTCCTGACCCGCCTCATTAAATTACCACTTTTGTCTTTTTTCGTCTACGGCTTTACTTTTAAAAAATACAATAAATGTGTTTTGTCATTTTAAAATGACAATAAAAGTATTTTGTATTTTTAAAGTTAAATATTTAATTTATATCAGACGTTTTTCCATTTTCTAGCCTGAGAATGATGGTTAGAGCTTTTTCCAGTGCGGCACGATGTACCGGTGATAGTGCATCGCTGATCAGAATATCGTGAATAATATTAACGGCCTCGGCTACCATTAGAGTTCCGGTCATATCTGACTCCATGCTTAAGTCTCCAGTACAGAGGATTGCATCAGCACCACTATGTCAGATGACCATGAAAATGCACCGGATTTAAAATCAATTACCGGTGGAAACAGAGAAATCAAGATACATGCCGCTCGCCTGGGACTGGCATTAGTCGAAGAAAATATCACTCAGAAGGCTCTGGCTGAAAAAGTTTCCTTATCGGAAAGTACCGTTAGCAAATGGGTAAATGGCACTAACGCCATACCCACCAATCAATACAAAAAGATCGCCAGAACACTTGGTAGGCCTGACGATTTCCTGATCGCACCACCACTTGATCCATTTTCAAGTAGCACTCACCGGATCAGAAAAACACTGATGTCAGTAGCAGACTCACTCGATCCTGACCAGTTGGAAGCCTGGATAAACAACGGCATCTCAAGATTGATTTCTAATCAAGTGGCCGATATGGACGACGAATAATAGCTTTCAATTGTCGTTTATCCGCTGCTATACGATCTGGTTCGAACAGTGCCAGAAACTTCATGACGACCTCTTGCGAAAAAGGCAAGTGGCCGGTGCCGTCTAAAGATGGATTGAAATCGACCGTTAAATCCAGTGTATTAGTGTCCTGATCAGTCAGCGTCAAAACGACAGAAGCCATGTACATACATCCATAGGTTTTTTTTGAGAACGGCGAGTGTAGCCAGCTAAACGACACCCGCCTAATAACTAATAGTTACTAAAATTGTATTCTACCGGTTTGAACCATGCGCTGTCTGCGTCGAGCATCCAGCCTTTTTCACTTCGAGCCGTCACCCACCATCCGGTCTGCGACTTTTTTGCAGGACTGACCTTCACAACCTGCCAAAGCTCTCTTGAGCCAGCGCTGTAGAAGTCAGTAGTAACGGTATCTCCAGCCATAAAAGCCGGTTTTTCTTTTGACTGCATAAGTAAATCTCTGTAAAATTAATTAAATAGATAAATGAATTAAATAATTAATTAAATTAATCATTTATTTATTTATCTAATGATTTAATTTAATGATGTTTCATTTAATGAGAGCGTAATTATGGCAAGACCAACCGTTTTTACTGAGAAAGACTACAAAACCGGATTCAAGAAACTCATTGAAGAAGACGGTATTGATTACCGGAAAATCACGGCCAACACACTGTTCAAGAAAGTAGGAGGTCGCTATACCATGGCATCCGATCTGGTTAAAAAGTTCAAAGCGGAAGAAGAGAAGAAAGAGGTGGAGAAGGATCAGACTCCATCCATGGCTGACTGGTACGTAGAGGTAAAGACCCGCCTGATGCTGGAAATCAGCAACCAACTGGACGACAACTGGCCAGAGATCGCCGAAGCGGAGTCCAAAGCCAAGGAAAAATTAGAAGCAGCATTCCTGCAGCAAGAAGAAAAGCTGAATGACAGGATTGCCGATCTGGAAGGTCAGTCCAAAGAAGATATGGCTCGCCTGGCTGATCTGGAGCCGATGGAGCAGCAACTGGAGGATATGACCACCGCATTCAATAAGACCACGCAGGAACGTGACCAGCTGCAGATCAAACTGGATGCAGCAGTGGCTAAGGTGGCCGATCAGGAAGGTCAGCTCAACACCATGACCGTTCAGTGTGATAAGGCCAACAAGGCCAAAGCTGAGCTGGATGGCCAGCTGATCACGCTCAAGGATGAACTGAAAGACTCTAAATCGAAAGTCACCGATCTCACTAAAGCCAATACCCAGCTGACCAAAGACACCAAAGAGCTGGAGCCTACCAAAACCAAACTGGCGGCAGTCCTGGTTAAACTGGAACAGCACGAAGCTAAGGCCGGTGAACATGCTGACAATGCCGTCGCAGTGGCTACGCTGACCGAGCGGTTGAGCGGTAAGGATACTCGCATTGATGAGCTGTCAGGACTCGCTGAAGACCTGCAGAGCCAGATCAATGATCTGAACCAGCAGGTAGGACAGCTGTCTACATTAAAAAAATAGGATACGTATAGATGGGCTTCTATAACCACCAGACTGGCAGGTATCAGCTATACAGCGATGCTGAACGCAGAGCCTATGGCGAAAGAATGCGAGATAAGGCCAGTGAGCAGTGGAATAAAATATGGATTACCAAGACTGGCTTGAAAACTGAGAGAAACTGGACTGACTGGGCTATCAACCACTTCCTGAAAAGACTCAGGCCGAAGGAATTTAATGGTCGCTATCAAACTTACTTTGCATTTCGACGAGAATCCATATTAAAGGTCGAAAATAAAGAGGAGTTTGTTGACTGGATGAAAAAACGAGTAGAGAAGCAAAATGCCAAACGAGTTTAAGCGCACTGGGATAGAAAAGCTGGATTTTTACATTGATCACCGGATTGATCTAGTGAAAACTGCCAAGAGCAAAGCAGACAGCAACCATTACATTGGTGAACTTCAAGGTGTCAGGATGACACTGGCCATCCTGCATGGTGACGATCACCAGCAGACTATCTCTGATATAGCCATGCAGCTCATAGAGTCCGACAAATTCCAAGACGAGTTTGACTACGAAGACCACCGGAAAGATTATTGATGAAAAACACATTCCCACTGCCATGCCTTGAGTAGCGTTAACGAATCACAGGCCTGTCAGTGCAGGCCTGTTTCTCTCAGGTACATCAATCGGAAACCTCCGAATGAATGCTTCTTCTCAACCTCTCCAGAACATCCTCCGATGAATGACCATCAAAATCTCGATTCCGTTCTACCTCGGTAACATCCAGCAACTGCCAGTAACTCATTGGCAGGTGGTAAGTCAGCTCGCCATGAATGGTATTCATCCCGGCAATGAACCATCCCAAGTATTCACCTTCCTGATTGAGCCATGTTTTAAAGGCCTGGTCTTTATTGCAATGCAGCAGATTGATCCATAGCAGGTGGCGATGATCGTACAGCTCGTCAAAGGTGTGATAACCGTCTGATACACGACCTGCATCGTAAGGTAATATTAGCGAATTACTCACAGAGCATAATCCTCAACATGATTCGGTAATGGCTCACAGATCAATTCAGATCGACCGCAATCTCTGATCATTTCACTCGCCCAGACTCGTGTGCCGATAGCTCTGGCAATGCAATGATCCAGGCGATCCTGCGAAAGTGTGTTCTCAGTGCCGGCGAAAAAGGTGATCATTCGCAATTTCCGGCGAAAACAACACACCTTTGCATTCACCTGAACCTGTTTCAGACCTTTTCTAAAAAATTCATGAACGTAGTAATACCGAGTCAGTCTGTTTCTCAGGCAATCATGCGGCGTGTATTTCGGAAGGATATCCGGCAGACGTTCTATGGCCATATCTAATGATCGGCCTGCTCCGTAATGCAGATCGGGAATGGTTTCACTAAATTGCTCTTCTTTCCTCACAATTTTTATTTGCCATGCGTTCCTGTTTCGATAGACATAATTTGGCACCCAGAATTCACCATCCTCAGTGTCAACAATGCGAAAATCAAGGTTGTGTCGAGCGATCTGGAGGTTAGCCGGCTTATTCAATGCTTGGTCTCCTTCATTCTCGCAAACACAGCTTCTTCCTCCGGTGACAGATTCATGCATCGGTCTGGCCATATTTTCCGAGAGATGATTTGCATTAGAACATTCCTATCTTCTCCGGTTTCGTCGGATACACGTTTGATAGCATCTGATGACATCCCGGTCATGATGCCACTGGCGATGTGATCCATATCACGGTAGGTGTCCAACAAATCATTCACCCGGTCTCGCAATAATTTCTTGGAGTAAACTGTCGAGAGCACTGACAAAGAAGTAATCAACTGCATAAAGGCCATTGCCTCTGTCTCTTTGACGATATCAATCACATGATCTCTGTTCTTCGGTAGCTCGTCTGATTGTTGTCGAATCAGCTTGCCCACCAGATCGGATATTTCAGAAAACATAACCATCTGTAAATTCTCGGCAGACTCTTTCAACATGAGGTCACTGTAATCCAGTGGTGGTATATATCCGATGGATTTAGCAATTCTCAACACTTTTTCAAGGACAACTTCATTCACGGAATCAGCACAAAATATCATTTACAGATCCTCAGAGGCCTGTGCAGCGAAGTAGGCGGTGGTTTTTCGAAGAAAGGATACTTCCTTCTGGAGTTTTTCAATCTGCTCGTGGAGAGTTTGAAACGCACTCTCATCATGTATTCGGGCCGGTACGTTGATCGGTGTCTTTTCGGCATGACCCGCATCAAGATCAATTAGCATATCCGCATGATCCTGGTGGCCGGCATGACCATTAGGTTTTTTCTTCTTGGTGTATTTTCGTTTTTCAGGCCTGCTCAAATAGTGCGGATTGTATCTCTGGTCACGCAGCCAGCCATGCAAAGTGGCATCGGCAATACCGTGATCTGTAGCGATGGCAGCGATGGTAGCGGTATTAGCCGGATCATTGACCTCAGCCACAATACTCTGTTTGATTTCATCGGTGTGTCGAGTCTTAAACGTCAAAACAACAGCTCCAGTAATAAACCATGTATGTACGTTTCAAAGGTAGTCAATCGCAGACTGACGTTAGACTAGCCAACATTAGGCTATGTTGCTGTGGCGAGTGTGGTGCCCAGCAGGAAAGATTGAACACAGACCGAACGGGACTAGGCCTGTAGTCTTAACTGTGCTTGTGTATGGTTTCAGGTGCCTCAACAGGCTGATTTATGGTGGATGGTTCAAACAAGGCCGGTGGAAAAGGATGTCGCCTAACGGCTCCACTCTTGCCCCACCTTTTCAGGCTCCGCTAAAAGCTGATAATGCGTCCACTGAAGTGGACATAACTCTTTATGATTTATTTGACTCAAAAGCGAGCTGTTACCTGATGTACACCTAATGATACCTTTTTTAAAGCTGAGAGCTGTTACCTGATGTACATCTAAGTTCCGGTTTTTGATGCTCTATCACACCTAATGATGCCTTTTTAATCATCTCTTAAATTTCTCCCAGTTTCGCTTAACAGTGGCTATGCCGAGTCCACTGGTTTGAGATACAGCCTTCTGAGTCACTTTCTTACCTTGCCCAGTCAGCACACCAATCGCATTAATGATCTTCTCTTCAGTGCTACTGCGCTTAACCTCAGCTGTTCGCCTGGCTGACAGTCTTTGCTTGGTCTGCAACGTCAGAGGCAGATCAGACTGTTTGAAAGTTTCGGCCATGGTGCCACGACGGATCGGACGACCTTCTGGCCAGTACTTCGTCCAGACCCACTTGCCGACACTCTTAGCAGTGGACCTAACCTCGTTATAAGGCAATGGCTCTGGATAGGTGTTAAAACCTTCTGACTTTCTCAGAACCTCCTGCATCCACTGTTCGTAAGTGGTGCCGTCCTCCCGGTACTGCGTTACATGGTCATAGGCCCAGAACCTCAGCCGGTCGAACTGGTTACAGTTCCGGCCAACACCATGGACGGCATCATTGGCAGCATTCTTGCGACCATACTTTGCCGGTTTCAGGTCAACATAATCAGCCAGCTCGCCCAGCGAATACTCGTCCTGATGAAAGACAGTGACATCCCAGCTGGGATGCAATGGATTCTTGGTCAGGAAATTGGTGTATCCCACATCAGCCTGCAAAGCTTCACAGTACGCTTCCTGGATAGCACTCATATAACGAATCGGTTTCAGGCTGGCAATCTCACTGGTACAGACACTCTCAATGGCATAGCTGACGTGGCTACGGCCTGTTTCCGGAGTCATTACAATGATATTTGGTGCAGGCAGTCCGGCATTCTGGAACATCATCGGATTGCAGTGGTCTTGATCGTAGGTAAGCCAGCTAACCAGAGATGGTTGATTGTGCTGCACTCGTTTCTTGTTCATCGCATAGCGACGTTGAAGTACTGAGAGTGGAGTGCCTTTTTCATTGCAGCAGTACGGATTGTGCGGACTGAGTTCGACGAATCTTTCCAGCATGTCATATTGCTGTGGCTCTACACCGTGTAGCAGCTCTAAAAGTTCGTCGGAGTGTTGCAGTGCGGCTATGGCCATCACATTTTTCCTGGTTAAAGTTTCAAGCTTTCGGCTTGCACTCCGACCGGGAAAGTGTGTTACACTATTTCCAGCGACGGAGTGATTCCGTTGGGGAAAGCTCGATATCTTCTAGGCCGCCAAACCAATCAGATATCGGGCTTTTTTGCTATCTGGACTAAGCAAAACTCACTCCGGACAAAACTAAATCCTCACCAGCATACCGAACCGTCATCTCTCTGTCATCACCGATCACTGAATCGACAGTCACAAATAATCCGCTATAAATAATCAACTATACATCCAGTGTTGTCACAGGATTTAAACGAAAGTCACCTGCCTAACCGATTGTCCATATTATCATTTACGACGTTAAGCCTTGCGGCAGTAACTTGATTTAAACGCAAGTCGTTAAAACAGAGGTTATCTATGCCTTGTTTACATGGAAATGGGATACACATTTGTGGCATTCCGAACTGTTACCGATTGCCACTGGCTGACGGGAGGAGAGTTTACATGGAGTGGCATTCTTACCTGGGACCCAGTTTTTACTATGACCGGATCAGGAACCGAATGATTGAGGAATGGTGGGAAGATAAGAAGATTTGCGAGGCTCTGATTTGGTTTCAGAATCGAGGAGAGAAGGCGTGATTATCCAGTTTCCGGTCACCGACAAGGAACCTGATACCATCGGCGAAACCGTGTTGAGGACAGCCGACTACCAGAAACAGTGCCGGCATAATCGGTTTATTGTGGATGTCTCGCTGAATGAAGTGCAGTGCGGTATCTGCGGCAGGAACCTGAATCCGATGTGGGTGCTGACTCAACTGTCCGGTAATGAACATAGAGCCGCTAATCACCTGCGGCAGTTACAAGCAATGGTTAACAAGACCGCCGACAAGCTTCGGTGTAAGTGTCAGCGCTGTGGAAAGATGACCTCTATCGACAGATTCTAATCATGTTAAGAGCGCACGAACTTCCTCCTGAAGCACGCCATAAGCTGAATAACGAGGTTTTTATGAATGTATCGAAAAGTATAAAACTTGATCTTTCAGATATGAAAATTGGTGATAAAACAAAACTATTGAAGGTGATTGCTAGAATATCTGAGGCTTCTTACAGGAGAGGTGTTGAACAAGGACATGTAGCGATAAATGCTGTTTATTGCGTTTCTGGTAAAGATTTACACAAATTCAGATATGGAGTAAGTCTTGATAAATCATTTTTCGGTCTGACTGGAGTAGATAGGATTTATTTAGAATATGGTTTATCACTTGATGAAATAGGTTTATATAAACACGAATCAAGAACAGGATTTTAAATATGAGTTTGACAATAGATGCAACAGCAGAAACCTTGATGCGGCAGGCTGGATATACGGCAGAAGAATATATGAGAGCTGCCGTTGACAGTATTGATGGAATGTGTGGTAAAGGCTACGCGAAAAAGACTCCAGAATTAATAGCTGCCTTTATGCAGACAGCGGCCTGTGACTATCAAGCAGCTAGTGATCTTGTAGGTTCTCAAAAAGTAGCTGAGTCCATACGAGAAATATCTGAGTCCATACTAGAGTTTCAGAAGTCGTATGATGATCAAGACGGAATATGAGAAATGTAGCGCAGAGGCTATATAGAAGTGGATGATCTAAAGAATATGAAGAGGCTTATCTCAGGCATAAGAACTATTAATAAGTCTGAGTGGCACGAGATTAAGATCGGTGAGGACGACGATCCGTGTTACTGGCAGAGGAAGGAGTGGGTTGACTGGATTCTGAAGGAGGCCGACAACGCTGAACAGGAGCTACTGCGGCTAGAAGAATCAAAGCAGGCCGAGCTGAATCCATGACTTATTAAAATCTTCTTTCGTAGACACCACTATTTCACTGATCGGTTTGCCGTTAGTGACATCCACCTCGATCATGGTCCAAGGTGCCGATTTGCCAACGACCAGAAAGAACCGGGCCGCCAGCTTCCTAGCTATATGACAATGTGCCTTAAAGGAGGCTGGCCGGTGAGTCAGGCTGTAATTTGCACCACGACGATTATCTTTGCAGTCGAACAACGCCTGGTACTGGATGCCGTAATAACTCATTTTGTATTCCACGTATAACTGATCTTCACTTTTTTCATGATGGTCAATACCTCCAGATCGGAAGACCGATTCATCCAGATCGACCATGCAAAGACTCCGGTCTAAAAGTCGGTGAGCTTCTGCCCATTCATTTCTGACTGAAGTGTTTCGTTGTTTAACGCCAGACTCATCTCTGACAACATACTGATCTCTGGTGCAAGTCATAAAATTTCTCTCGTGCGCTACGTGAATGAAGTGGGTGATAGGCCTGCTAAAAGTGGTTTCATGCAAGCAGGAGCGCCTACACTTGGTTGGTTTTATCAATTTTCTACTAAGTTGCCGTTATGACCGTAGAGCTGTTGAACTGTGATTGTATGGAGTACATGGCCAGCCAGCCTGACAACAGCTTTGATCTGGTCATTGCGGATCCTCCTTATGGGATAGGAGAAAGTGGTAAACATAACAAGAGCAGAGTTAAAACAGCTCAGTCAAGCAAGTCTTATAAAAATACGAGAGGAACAATAATAAGGGCTACCGATTACAAACCATTCTCAGGTGATGACCTGGCCCCCCCAGAAACCACCTACTTCAGAGAACTGGAAAGAGTCAGCCGGAATCAGATTATTTTCGGTGCTAACCACTTTGCAGACAGGATCTGTAAGCCCTCCCCCTGCTGGCTGGTATGGGATAAGAACAACAGCGGTGATTTTGCAGATTGTGAACTGGCTTACACTAGCTTTAAAACTGCTGTCAGGAAGTTTACCTTCACTTGGAATGGCATGTTACAGGGCGACATGAAGAACCGAGAAAAGAGAATCCACCCAACCCAGAAACCGGTCAAGCTGTATCAGTGGATATTAGACAACTACGCTAAGCCAGAACACAGAATATTAGATACCCACTTAGGCAGCGGTAGCAGTGCTATAGCCTGCCATTACTATGGCTGTGATTTTGTCGGCTGTGAGATAGACGAACACTATTTCAATCTGACACAGGAACGGTTCAGGAATGAGACAAAGCAGCTATCTATGATCTGACTTAGTAGACTTTGGTGAAACTCTATCAAGTCACTACAGGTTATAAGCTTCAAGCATATTGGCCATTCCCAGCTGTCGATCAGGCACATAGCCAACAGAGGTGTTCTTATCACGATACTTAGCACGAGCTTTTAGACTTTTTCGTACATCAGAACGTGTTAATATCGCCCACTCTCTGCCTGGGTACTGCCTTTGCTTGTCATTGAACCGGTCAATACTGGCCCATGTCTGTTTTTCGAGTTGTTTGTCGCCAGTGCGTACCGCTTTATCCATAGTCTGCTTCAGCTCGGTCTTTCTGCGAATAACTTTATCCCGCAATCCGTACATTGTGCCTCTTGCCTGATAGCCTTCGGCTTCTCTCCCAGACCTGAATCCGAACGTCTGAAGGCCGGTCTGCAGTGGATCATACGGATCAAGCAGCTGAGTACCTTTACTGTCAACCACTCCGTTTTCATTGTAATCCCACGCCTTCATTGCATCACGGAAAAACCGTGGCATGATCTTTTTAAGGCCACCGAAAGTGTCACCTTTAGCCATTTCAGTGGCTCCGACATAAGCATCCAGAGGTATGGATACCGCAGGACCAAGTGCTTGCTTCAGGTAGTGCATGGATTTCTCTCTGGCTGGCATATCGTAGTTAGGCTCTCTCCACCACAAATCATTAGCACTCATACTGGAGCCAAGATTGACGTTCATATAACTGTTAAAGATGCCATTAGTCAGCGCATGGCCATTTTCTTTTCCAAACAGTGTCGTAAAATACTCTCTCATTTCATACTTTATATCTCTTGGATCGTCTTCGTCGTCATATCCCAGAGCGGCTGATAGTGCCCACAATATGACGGACATTCCCGGCAATCCCATCACGCCAGCAAACAGAGTATGCAGTCCAAGTACACCGTATATGGCTCGTCTGGCCTCTTTCGCCTCTTCGCTGAACCGGGCTTTTTTATTGATGATGCCGCCTTTGATTAATCCTTTGTAATAGATATCACCGAGGAAGAAGGTGGTATTCTGCGAATGCTGCTTGAAGATCATCAACACCTTCGCCCAGTTACCTTTGAAGTGTCTTGGCCGGTTATGACTGCTGTAATCATAATGAGCATCAAACACGGCATTGCGGGTAAACTTTTTCGATTTGTCCTTAAACTCATCATTTATTACAAATTTTTTACCCGCTTTCTTTGCCGCTTTCTTCGCATCGGCCTTATAAAGCCGGTAGGCCGTCATAGCAGCCACCTGTCTGTTCATCACCTCCGCATTATGGAAGAACAATCCGGATGCCTGAGCAATTTTAGTAAACGCATTAGCGGTAGTCTGGTGTTCAGGTCGCAGATCGTAATCCTTCATCAGATTCACTGAATGCGCCTGGGTCGTTTCCATAGTGCCGTCTTTAACCAACGCTTGAATCAGTGCTATTTCATCGGCGGGAACATCCTTGTTGGCCTTAATATCTTCCAGCGTTACCCAGCTCTTTTGTAGGAATTCATCAAAGTCTTTTGGCTTTCTTGCGCCGTAACGGATGTAGTCAATCAATGCTTTGCCCATATAACGAGCGGTTCTGGCGTAACCGTATTTGCTGCCCAGTTGCGGCAGTGCGATCAGGACGTTCTGTGTGGCATTAACAAAACCGGCTGCAGCACTGAATCCGAGGTATTGAACAAACGCCATATTGGTAGCAACCGCCGTAAACTGATTGCCCACCGGATTCATATTCAACTCATGTCGTTTACGCATTTCATGAGCGACGGCTCTGCCAACAATCTTTTCATCGGTATTGAGTGTACCGTCCTCCACATTAGCGTCTGTTACCTGATCCATTCGATCCAGTTCACGGTCTATCTGCCAGCCATGGCGGATACGTGATAACCGGCTGCCTCCACGGATAGCGACATTCTGGAACGCTCTGCGAGCATTGGTGTCATAGCCAGCTACCTTGCTGCGGTGTAAGGATCGCTTAGTCGCACTCAGTTCAGGCATCATAGAAAGAGCGATCTGATTGACTTCATCCATGAACGCAAATTTTGTCTGTTGATCGGTATCTTTAAGGTTGCCACTCTTCAGGCTGTTATAGATTCGACTGCTGAACTCACTGACTCCACCCATTTCACTCTGCGTCATCTCCTTCGCCACACCTGATGAAATGATGGTGTATTCTGGCACCTGCATCTTACCTTCACCGACCGTTCTCGCTTCCAGCTCTGCAATGCCTTCCTCCATGGCTTTCTTGGATTCAAAATGGGCACGATAAGGCTTGCCGTGGACATCGTTGGCGATCACAACAAAATCACCGAATCGCATGAGTGGGAAATACGGTCCTTTATCCATAGACCGGTGGAACATGGCTTCAATTTCCTGACGGGCACCCGTTTTAGCGTATGGATCAATATCCATAGCATCCAGCCTGTCCAGTAAGGCGTGTTTGGTACGTTTCCATTGATCTTCGTAGAATTTCTTTATTTTGTTGTACTGCTTCTGTGCGTCAGGATTCATCCTGCCGAGATTATCCCAGTCTTTTTTAAGTTCCCGGTAGTCTTTCTCACGCTGTTCTTCTTCCCGGAGTTGTTTGTCGATCTCGGCTATTTTCTTGAAATCTCCTTTGGCATCCGCCTTATTGTACTGCTTCTGTAACTCTGCCTTATCAACGTCCGTCAGATAACCAATAGACGGGTCTTGCTCCAGCTCTTGAGTTTTAAAAATCAGTTCTTCCATTGAGGCATAGGCTTTCTTGTCTTTAGCCAGCTTCGCCCAGTCATTATCAACTTCTGCTGTTTTATTCGCCTCTTCATTCCTGGTTGCCGTCATGGCCTGAGTCAACTCATCAACTATCTCCAGAGGATTTAATTCTTCATTGACTCCTTTCGCCTTATCGAAGATTGATTTATACATATAGGTCAGTTGACGACCACCAAAAGAGCCTAACGCACCACCTTTTCTGACCGATGCCTTCATTGAAGACATGGTGGTTCCGACGGCTTCCTTGATGTTCTGATAATCCAACGTAGACAGTCTATCCACCTTATACCTGGCAGAATCAGGCGTATCGACAATATTAGTGGTATCCGTAGCGACTCCAGCCGGAGTCTCTTTCGCCTGCTGGCTGGCCTCAATCATCAACTGTCGTATATCACCATCTGACCATTTCAAACCGGGCAGGTACTGACGCATCCAGTTGCGGATTTTAGCGATGACTCGCTGCACCAGAGTATTGTTTGGCTGTTCTTCAGCAAGGTGAGCGAGATATTCCTCAGCAATTATACGACGCTGGTCTTCTTGTGACTTCCCGGCGATCTGGTTGGCGTACTCTTTCCTGAGTTGTCGAACCATGCTCTCTGGCAGACTGTTGTAAATCTGGTCCAGTGTTTTATTCAGCTGTTTACCGAGCACACCACGCAAGCCTTTATGGCCTACTGCCTCATGGAGTGCAGTGCGTAGACCGTCTGAGAAATTATCGACATTACCGGCAATGACGTAGACGGTATCATTCTGCGGATCGTAAACACCTTTCACCCGGCCTTGTACGCCATCGGCTTTTATCTGGTCATACAGGTGCTTCGGTAGATCGGATTCGTTCTGAACGACCGTGGCCATGTTGCCAATGGCTTTGGTCAGCTGAGACTGTAAGGCTTTTGCTTCATACGGTTTAATGCCTTTGGTTTTTTTGTCTGCCGGTGCCAGCGCATAACGACCTTCAGGTGTTGCTGTTTGCGTTACCTGATCAGGTGATACCTCTGCGACTTCTTTGCCGGAGAATGAAACCAGTCGTCCATCCTGTAGCTGATAAACCAGTTCTGGCGATTCGGCACCTTCTGGTAAGAAGTGCCCATATTCGCCTTCTCTTCCGGTGTTCGCTTCTTGATTACCATGTTCCGGTATAAATTCAGTCAGAAATTTCTCAGAGGCTTTCACCGGATCGCTATCGAGATCCTGCGGCAAAGTAACGACCTCATTATCCGCTTCACCGCCACTCTCCAGTTCTGAGTCTATTTCATCCAGCCTGGCTTTCTGTTCTTTCAGCTCCTGTGCTTGCTCAAATGGCTGTTTCAGGCCTTTCTTCCATCGTTCTATGCTGTCATTCAGGTTACGGATAGACTGTTCTATTGAGGCTGGACTTCTGGCGATACTGGCCGCTGTATTCTCAGCTCTGGCAATCACACCGGCTGAAGATAATTTATCACCTGTCCTGTAACCGGTTATCTCATAAGCCGGATCATTCGACTTAAACGACAATACCGCTTCATGGTTGGTTTGGTCGTAGTAGACATAGAGATCATAACCAGCCAACTTGCCGATTTTGTCAGGCTTTGGAGACTTACTGGTTAATGCACCTTCCAGTTGAGCCATCAAGGCATCGCCGGTATCGGTTCGTTTAGTCAGCGTCTGTCCGTTAATCGTGGCTGTGAACTGGTCGCCTTTGGTCGATACGTATTGTTCTGCCATGGCCTGGGCTTCAGGAAGCCTTCTCTCGTAACCTTCCAGTGTATTCGTGTCCGACATAACATTTCTGCGGTACGTGGACATCTTGTTTATGTGAGCATCACGAAGTGCGATCAGTCTCCGGTACTCGCCACTCACACTGGCCTGTTCCATCAGCAAAGGATTACCAGAAGCAATGGCTTTAGCCTGCGCCAAGTCATCAGAGGCACTTTCACCGACATCCTCCATCGAAGTGACAGAGAAGTCGCCTCGAAGAACCTGCTCTGCCATTCTGGTTTTGTTTTCATTTAGCTGGAGAACAGTTGCATCCGTAGTGCCTTTGGTGACATACAGGTAGTTGTCTATTTCAGTATTTTGATTACCTTGCCGTTCTCCACGTCCGGTACGCTGGTTCATTTTTGCCGGTACGTAGTTGATATCCAGATTGTGCAGAGAGGTCAGCCGTTTCTGAACATTGACTCCGGTGCCCAGATTATCAGAGCCACCGAGAATGATGGTTTTCTTGCCATTGTTCACTTCATTGAACAGTCGTTTTTTCTTCTGACTGTCAGCGTAATCCGTGATAAAGGCAATTTCAGAAGCTGGGATACCAAGACTGATTAGCTGTTGCTTGATGTGCTTGAACGCATCAAAGATGACTGTTCTGGTAACAACCTCTTTGCCTTCTTCGTTCTTACTGGTTACAGAGTCGTAGGATTTGGCAATATCACTGAATATTAACTGAATAGAGCCTGTGACCAAATCTGGCTCACCTTCCTTATTGGTATAAACGGTATCACGAGAATTTTTCCATTTTTCAAAGACGGTTTGTATCATGTTATCGAGCTTACTGGGACCTACCTGTGTCTTGCCGACCAGCCTCAAATCAATCGCTGCTTTCCTGCCATCGGTCATAATGGCCAGAATACCGTCTACGCCTTTCTGCTTCTTCTCCTTGCCTGTCAGTTTCTCAAAGGCCGCTATGCGAGCACCCAGCTCTTTCTGAAAAAGAGCCATAGCCGGTGTTTTCTCGCTGGCCATCACTTGTCGATTAACGGTGGGCAGTTTGACCAGACCTTGTTCACGCATCTGCTCCATGCCGACATAATCCATCACCTGAAGTACGTCACGCATTAAGCCGGGCACACCCACAAACCGGGTCAGTCGTGTGACAGGTTTAAAGCTACCATCCGATTGCATTTCTATATTCGTTGTGGATTCGGCAAAAGTAGCAGACCAGGCATCGAATGAACTGACCTGATTGGCTTCCATTACGGATGGTTGCAGGTATCTCTGAATATTGAATAATTCGCCCATGGTGTTAGTAATGGGTGTCCCGCTCATCAATACCGTATGTTTGCCGGGATTCCTGCCTTCCATGAACTGAGTTTTCATAAACAGGTCAGAGGCAATACCGGAAGAGGAAGAATCAACACCTTTCAGGTTGGCCTGCCTGGTAGGAAATCCGATCTTTTTGTGCGTATGCGCCTCATCAATAAACAGGAAATCAATACCCGACTCTTCGTAAGATAATCCTTTGTCGCTATTCGCTGCGGCTTTACCTAAGTGTTTTTCAAGCTTCTCAATCAGCTTTTTCTTCTGATCTTCAATGGTCTTTCTGGTTGGCATTTCTTCCGCTGAAAGATCATCAAGAACATCCTCTAAGTCTTTAATCTGCTGGGCGATATATTGCTCAGTATACGCATCCGACATCGGGATACTCTGGAATGAATTGTGAGTCATAATCACAGCATCCCAGTTCTCGTTGGCGATCTTAGCGATAAACCTTCGACGGTTTTTAGCGTCCAGCTGTTTCTCATTGGCAACCAGTAACCGGGCACCCGGATAAGCATCCAGAAACTCGGCGGCAAACTGACTAAGCGTACTCTTTAATACAACAAAGGTTGGCTTGTTAACCAGTCCCAGTCTCTTGAGTTCCATTGCAGATACAATAGAGGCCAGCGTTTTACCCGCTCCTACAGCGTGAGCCATGTAGGTGTTACCGTTCTGGATGATTCGCCACGCTACATCCTTCTGGTGAGGTCTTAACTGGTACTTACTAGACAGTCCCGGAAAGGTGAGATGTTGTCCGTTATGAACAGTGGGCACCGTGGTATTGAAGTCACGGTTATAGATTTTGCTGAGTAAATCAGCCGTAGCACCATCCTCTCTTACCCATCGCTCAAAAGCTTCCTTCAGGTCCTTCTGCTTCTGTACCGCAGCAGCCGTTTCTTTACTATTGACGACAAATGTTTTCTTTCCATCTACCTCGACCGGATCTCTCACCTCAATGGCTCGCTGATTCAGTGTTGCCTCCATAATATCAGCCGCTGATCGTCGTTCAGTTGCGTATAAGCTGGCTTCTGCACTGCCTGAGAATTTCCATGAGGATTTTTCTTTAATCTGAGATTTGGAGACATCAACACCTGACATCTCCATAACTTCTTTAGCGAATTTGGCAATGGTATCAGTGGGTATCCACATACCGCCAAGATTCGTCGGTATAGCCGACACTGGCAGGTCTTCAGGAATCACCGCTTCGAGTGCTGTGACGTTACGCTGGTAGGCCGGATCGGTAGCGGCTTTGTTTTTAGCTTGCTGCAGTTTGGCTTTCACATTGCCTGACAGGTAGTTGTCTTTCAGGACATATTTACCCGTAGCCGGATCACTGTAAATCTGATCGCCTAACTCACTGATAATCTCATTGATGGGCAGGTCATTATAAAGTTCCTGCACTTTATCCATATCCAGATAACCCACCTGATTCAGCGTCGCTCCGACAGCATCAACCGCCGATAATATGTTTGGTGTAGGCTGAACACCTAACACTCTTTCAGTAAATATCCGGGTCTTTTTGGCGGTGTTAGTGGATATATCGTAACTTTCTATCGCCGCTACTCTAAACGCTTCTGGGTCCATTTCCAGAGTGCTGATGATCGGCTCTCTGGTTTGCTCGCTGGTTGTGCCTGCTTTGGTGCCTTTCTTATAGTTAATGATGGAAACAACACCCTGATTAATAGGACCGTTCTTTTTAACAAAGGCATCGTATTCCCGATCCATGGCCTTCACTGCTGCCATCCACTCCTGATCGGTGCCGTACTGAGCCTTATAGACATCCAGTACCGTCTGCCTTAGCGGAATGTAACTTCTGACATACTGCTGCTGTTTCTTGTTCAGGCCTTTTGTAACTCCACCACCTCGTACCTGCACCGACTGGCCGTAACCATTGATCACCTGACCGATACTGCCATCGTCCCGGATATAGAAGCTGTCCTCTTTCTCTTCAGGATTGAAGTCGAACTTAGCGGCTTCTGCGGTCATGGCTTCCGGTGTCGGGTTCTCCTTAACGATCTTTCTTGGTAGCTGCTTCATGGCTTTATTCATAGCCTTGGTAAGAGCGGTATCTAACCGGTTCTCCCAGTCTGCTTTACTCTCTCCTTTCTTCCTGGTCAGAGCTGGCTTAACGGTGTAGGTCTTTCCGAACGGACCACTCACCATCGCTTCAGTGCCCATCACCATATCCGGATTATCAATAAAGTACCGATTGGTTTGTTCCGGTAAATATACTCCGTGTTCATTCTCTGTATCCGACAGCAAGGTGGGATGATCACCCAGACTGATCCAGCTATGATCTGTCTCTTTGGTGTTCTCGCCCCGCTTCTGGAAGAAAATAATATCAGTGACTACTTCTGTACCGGCATTCTTAGAGAATGCGGTATTAGGAAGACGGATCGCTCCAAGGAAATGCGCTTTGTCATTCACATACTCCCGCATTTCCTGACCTTGCTTATCCATGGTCTTGCTGCTGGTGACAAAGACACCAATACCGCCGGGCTTCAGAGCATCAATCTGTTTGGCAATAAAGTAATCGTGCAGCATGAGGTTCTTGCTGGCGTATTTCGGGTCAGACTTCACAGCCGAATTAACGTATGGCGGATTGCCGATAGCAAGGTTGAAATGGTCGTCTGGGAAACCAACCTTGGTAAAGTCACCATTAATGATGCCTTTGCCCGGATAGAGTGCCTGAGCAATCTGGGCACTGGTCGGGTCCATTTCAACGCCTGTGTATTGCAGGTTCATATCGGTTGGTATCAGACCGGCAAAATTACCGATACCTGTACCACCTTCCAGCGTAAGGCCCGATTTAATACCGAATCGTTTAGCGGCGGCATACATGACATTGATGATGGATGGATTGGTAAAGAAGGCTGAATTAACGGTACTGGCGGCGGCTTTCCATTCCTTGTCGGTCATCAGGCTTTTCAGTTCATCACTCAAAGCCTGCCATTCTGCCGTCAGTTGTCGTCCTTTAACCGGGAATATATTATTCGCCAGATCACCGGCACCCCAGCCGACATAGCGCACCAGAACCGCCTGTTCATCCGGCCTTGCATTACGATTCTCTTTTCTGAGCTGCTTCAGTATCCTGATAGCGGCAATATTATCTCTGGCCTTCTCTGGCCAGCTGCGTTCTTCCGCTAGGCTTCCGTCTGTGATTCGGTAGTCTTCGGATCGAACAGGACTTGTATCTCCTCGATGATCTGGGCCTGCATTATCTCCTTCGCTGAGCTGGCTGCCTGTTGCATCAACTGGGCTGTCTTCACTGGGTCCTGTCCTTTGCTGTCTCTCGGTGCTTCCCGCCTCGCCTGTCCTGCTGCCTGTGCTGACGCTTCGCTTAGCTGTTCCTGATACTCCTGCATCATGGTTTCCAGTTGCCCCGACTGTTTCAGTTCCTGGTACTTCGTCGGATTCAGTTCCTGCAAGGTGTTCCTGATCGTGGTCAGTTCTTTCATTGGATTTTGCTTCGGTGGTGGTTTCAGGTGGGATAGTATCGGAAGGTTCAGGAGAAGTGGATAGTGGTTCTGTATCCGGTGGTTTGGTCAGGTATTTCTCTCTGATAAACCAACCGCCATCTTTATAAAAGGTATGCGGATCAATCTCCAGAGCCTCTGTTTTCTTACGATCTTTCAGGATTACGCCACGCAAATCATTGCCACGCTTGGTGGTATGCTCCACGACCGGCAGAGCCTGATCTTCCAGTATCAGTGTCTCCTGACCATTTTGCGCATCTGCACGAGATGGTTCCTGGACAGGTTGAGTCGTATCGGTTGCTATCTCCGTTACCGGTGCTTTAACCCGCTCAAGCACCTCATTAGCAAGACCGTCCAGATTATCGTGTGAAAATTCTTCCGGTACATTAGTAAACAGGCTGTTATTAATAGCCGTATAAACCTTGCCTCTTATCTGGGTGCTGTCATACCAGTCTTCTCTCTTTACACCTTTCAGTGCATCACGGCCAGCCTGTTCCGCTTGCTGCATTACGTCATCACTGACATCGGCTCTGGTAACAACGTATTCGTCACCCAGTAAACTATCCATATCAAACCGTCTTACAGTACCAGAACCGTCCATCTGATCCGCTTCAGCATCCGTGATCTGGCTGGAGTTGGATACCGAACCATAGAGTTCTTTCAGATAAGGAGCGACTTGTTCAGGCTCTACGTCCTGTGCTTCAAACACAGCCAACATATTGTCAGCCCAGTCTGCAAATTTGATCGCCCCTTTCTTGATAAGGAGAACACCGGTCTTGGTGCCCAACCTCAGCACTTCAGCTAAAAAGACTGGGTCAACACCACTGGTCAGTTTACCGGCCTGCTTCTTAAATGCTGCGGTCAGTTCAACACTAGAGTCGAGTAACCCCCGATCAATCTCAATGATTTTACCGGTACGTTTGCGTTTGCGCTTCTGTCTATCGGTGGGTTCTGCTTCAGTATCTTGTTTGACTGATTCTTCTGTTTTAACCGATTCAGGCTCCGCAACCGTTGGCGTTACTGGCTCGGTTATTTGATCGTTATTTGATGCCAGACGATCAACCTCGGTTTTGAACGCCTGCTTATCTGCTTTGCTGGTCAGTACTTCAGAAGCTTTCAGAATATATTCTGAGTGGTTGCCATCACCATCACGACCATAGACCTTCACCCAGTTGCTCTTTTTAACCGCCACGACACCCTGGGTATTGCCAAATTTATCAATCAGCAGATCGCCGTTCTGAAGATTATGGACAAAATTAGCCATACCTTTAGGTGTTGGTGGTATTTCGCGTACTCTAGCAGTACGCTGATAATCCATGCCATGCCATGACCCAGACTCTTCTGTTATACCTCTTGATCCGGTGAGTTGATCCGATTGAATGGCTTGCTCGTTCGGAGTTTTCCCTGACTCTACCTCTTCCTTCTCTTTCGCTATAGCTGCAGCAGCTTCCGGGTTGTTCTCTCTCAGTTTATTGACATCCGGTACTTCCATTTCACCGAAATCAGCCATAGGCACTGGCGCAGGCTGTTCTGCTATTTGATCGTTATTTGATGATTCAGGCTCAATATCCAGTTCATCCCAGCTCCATGAATCAGGATCATGGCCAGCAGCTTCAACCGCTTTTAACCATGACTCTTCGCTGGGAAATTGCTGTGCCGCTTTGACTATCTGACCATAAATCTTGTCATTAGCATCCTGAAGTTTGTCGTATTTCTTCTGACCGGCTGCAGTCAGACCACCGGCTGACCGATCAGTACCTCGATCAAAGTATTTTTTATCCGCTTTACCACTGACTAAGTGATTTCTCTGCTGTTCGTTTTCACGGTACTGAGACATCTTGATAGCGGTAGGTTTGGTCAATTTTTTACGACTACCACTTTTCTTTTTGGCCGGCGTTGGCTTTTCTTTTTCCGACCTACGTCTATTCAACTCTTTCCCAGCCATCAGGCCGTTTCGATCCGCTTCAACAAGATGGTAAATCTTGTTTATGGCTTTTACTTCAGAATCAATATAACCAGAAACTCCTTTTGATTTTAAAAACCGTTCAAGATTCTTATAAGTAAGCTCTTTCCCAGTGTCATAAAAGGCTTCGGTGTAACGTATTTGTACCGGACTGGCTTTATCACCGATCTTTCTCCTTGCTTCTGCGGCCTTCTCTGTCATCCTAACCAGATCGTTGTAAGGCAATTTCTGGAAATCTTTTTCAGTCAGTCTGTTTTTCTTGGTGGAAGCTTTAGCCTTTCCTCCTTCTTCTTGCCTTTGTTTGTCTTCCACACTGCTTGTCTTAGCAGGTCTTCCAGACTCTTGGCTTTCCGCTGCTTGCGTGGGTTTGCCTCCTGCTGTGAGGAGTCCGGCTTGACCACCTTGAGTTTTGATTTGCTCATTCTGTTCTCTCACTAATCGGTTGCTGGCATTCAGGATATCAGAAAGTGATTGTTCCTGGTGCGGTCCAAACAAAGAATCACCGATTGCTCTCCGATCAAGCTCTTTGTCTATGTCTCTGGCCAGTTCCGCAAATGCCACACCCATCTGTTTATGACGACGCTCATTAGCATCAATCATCTGTGCAAACAGGCCAGTCAGGTGAGGCACTGAATCACCGGACAACATATCGCCCTGGGAGATATATTCGTCAATGGCCTGATTGTTGGCTTTGGCTTCCCGGTAAACACGAATACCATCCACCATCGGTGCGACCAGATTCAGATCAGCCAGATCGCCATGTTTAGCTTTGACTCTGGCAAACTCTGGTGCAGCCACATTCAGTGCTTTCAGAACATTGGCGACACCTTCCGTGTTTTCTTCCAGAGCCAGAGATACCAGAGCATCATTCTCGTAGGCCTTGGCAAACAAGGCACCTTGCAGCCTTTCATAAAACTGCTTGGTATAGGCTTCTCCGTCTTTGGTACGCAGTGAATTAGCATCACCACCAATGGCCTGATAGAACTTGTCCAAGAAGTTCCGGTTGCCAGCTGTCTCCAAACTGCCATCTGAACCGGGATTAAACAGCTGGATCATCTGGTCATCAATGACCTTGGCATCATTGAAGGCCTGTTCAGTCACCGATGATTTAGCTATATCAGGATCGTTGGATTTTTTCAGGTACTCCTGCAGCTGTTGTTCTGTCAGTTCAGTCTTACGCTCTCTGACCAACTGAGGCTGATCCATGGCCTCAATGACGGCGGGATCAAGACCAAACTCACTGGCATGGTCGATCAGATACTGTTTATACTGTTCAGCCAGCTTTGGCTTACTGCCATAAACATTCCTGAGAGCCAGTGTCCTGCCGTTGCCGGATTCAACCTGGTTATCGCTGTTGGTTATGGGCGCACCATCACTGGACAGTGGATTGGCAGTGGCCAGAGCTGGATTAAATCTACCGGCCAAATCAACAATTTGCTCTTTACTGCCTTGTCTGGTGCGATCTCTGGGTTGCAGTTCAGACGGATAATCTGGGTTTTCATTGCCTTCAATATTGTGACTGGCCACAAGGTCTTTGTTTTCCACCACCTTGTATTGCACTTCCAGCTCAATGTCTGACTTAGGCACTGCTACCTTAGCGGTAGAGCCTTTACCGGATAACTTTCTGCGACCAGTCTCTTCAGATATAACCTGCTCGCCAAGATTCATGACCTCATCAAGAGCGGTTCTGCTGTCTTTGCTGAGGCCTAACAACTCCATGACCATATCAACAAACTGTGACCACGCAGTATCTGATTGATATGGCACTTTCTTCAATAGGTTCTGGAAGTCAGGATTAGTAAATCCTTCCGCTAAAAGCTCAAAAGGACTTTTAAGACCATAGTGATCTGAAATATCCGGATGATTGTCATGTAAGAAGTGGTAAAGCTGATTCAGCTTGTACTCTGTAGATTTTTTATCAAGACTGAATAAGGTGTTTGGTAAAGAGTTGATAGTGGCGGCATGTATCAGTTCATGCAGAATAACATGCTCAATGTTTCTTCGACCTAATCCAGTCTTAGAAATCGTGACGTTATCTGTATCCTTGTTATACTGACCTGACGCAGACTCAGAGAAGATATCTTCTGTTTCAATTTTTTCTGAATAACCGATATCGCCGGTTAATCCAACCTGCAGCAATCTATTTGCCAGTATTTTATAAAAACTGTTTTGCGTATTGTCTCTGATTGATTCCAGTGCGGCAGTTTGTGTCATGCCTGACCGGATGCGCTTTTTCAGATCATCTTTATACTCTCCTTCTCTGATATCACTGGTTGCAGGATACGGAGGCACAGTGATCCTACTCGGCTCTATATTGTTCTCTTTTCTCAGCTTATTGAGTTCATCAACCACAACAGACATTGAAATTGCATCAATGTGACCATTTTTAAGTTCTTCAAGGCCAATGCCAAGATCAGAATCCTCATCAACGTGGATACCTTTCTCTTTCAGGCCTTCTATCTCTTCGATTATATTTGCATAAGCCTTTTCAAGCTCTATCTGGTGCTGTTGCAATAATTCAGTATCAGTTTCATGTATAGATTTTTCGATTTTCTTTACATGTTTTTCTGACGTGTATACTTTTTCCGGTTTTGTATACTTGTCACGTTTCGCTGATACCTGATCGGCAATAGTGTCGTGGTACAGACGCAGCATATCCGCCTTGGCATCACCAAAGGTCTGATAGATTTCAGCACCTTCCTGACCATCGGCCAGCTGAACAAACACCTTCCAGTAATCATCACCTCGCTCTCTTGGATACACTTTGATGTAGTCTTTGCCAAAATTAACCGTAGGCAGGCCTTCATCTACATTGGCTTTCAGGTTGCGGATATCCTTGGTGTCATAGACATCAATGCCATGGTATTCACCGTAGAGCTGAACATCCTTGGCTTCCTGCTCTTTCAGTTCCTGCTCTTTTTTTTCCTTCTTGTCTTTGGCTGCCTTTTCTTCAGTGGCCTTTGCTAGTTTCGCTTCCGCTTGTTGTGTTTCTCGCTCCTGAACGGATTGATAACGATTAAAGGCTTCTTTATTGGACAGTCTCGGTTCATCTATGGCCATGATCATATCAGTCGAACCGTCAGGCAACTTGACCTTGTATATCCTTCCGCTTCCTTCGCCTTGAACTCCTATCAACTTGCCAGTAAGCACCGTCTTTGTTGATGGATCAGCCAGAGACAGATAATGATCTCCTTTTGGAAATTCGCCATTATCTTTGATGTACTGATCCAAATCCTGCAGAGAATTAATCGGAGCTTGCTCAGGCTTAGCCTTCTGCTTTTTCATTTCACCTATAGGCCGGGTAACAGCTCCACGCCAGCCACCTTTCCATTCAGGTACTTCCGGAGCGTTATCGACATACTTAACACTGTCACCGAAACCATCTGGATGTGCGCCAACAAAGGTATTCAGCACCTCGTATTCAGCTGAGTTCTGATTGTTTTCTAGCAGATCAACGATCTGTTCTGAACTGTAATGACGGTATACCGGGCTGGTTTCACGCTGGCCAGACAGTTCTGCCCATGCAATGTGTTTTGAGGCATCCGGTTGACGGACAACATACTCAATGGTTTGGTTTCGTCGTTTGCCACGGAAGATGGCCACATTTTCATCGGCGTAAACCAGCTCATCGTTGAAGTTAGCCAGCTTCTTATAGGCATCTTCCAGAGCCTTAGCCCATGGCACAGATCGGGCATTACGATTACCGGTACGTCCTGGCACTTTCTGGCGGATATCTTTCCATGCAACAGGCTCTTGTCGTGGTGTCAGATGAGGCTCTTTATTCAACTCACGACTGCGGACTTTAATCTGTTCTCTGGTCTTTTTGGTGTCGTCTATCTTCTTCTGTTTGGCCTTCTTCAGGTCTTCCTGCTCCTTCTTGTACCGATCCGTCGCTTTCTGGTGCTCTTCCTTTATCTTCTCGCTTTTTTCAAATTCAGCCTTTCTTGCAGCTGCTTCTTTCTCAGATTCTATAGCCGCTGCTTCTGCCTCCGCCTCTCTCTTGCTCTCGGCTTCCTGCCGCTCTTTATTCAGCTGTTCCTGATCAACCTCTTCTTCAGGATTAGCAGAAATAGCAGGATTAGCAGCACCTTCAATCGCTTTAAATGCTTCAGGCCGACCAATAACTTCGCCACCGTTAATGTCAAAATAGAGATCAGTTTCATAATCCTGATCAAAACCTCCATAAACCACCGGCTCTTTGTCACCTGTCACCGGATCAGTCCAGATATGAGTAAATCCTTGGTTTATGAGCTGTTCAGCGATTTGCCGGTTCTTGAAATCAATAATCCTTTTGGTGTTACCAGCAATGCGCTTTCTCAGTTTTTCACGACGTGCTTCTCTGGTAGCTCTACGCTCTGCTGCTTTTCTTTCTATCCGCTCGGCCAGTGTTTCAAGGCCTTTGCCGGCACGACGCTGATAATAATCTTTGAACTTCTTACGCCTGGCTTCCTCTTTCTCTTTTTTCAGCTGTTGTTTCCGGACTTTAACCGCTTCACCTACGGCATGTGTCTCTAGGCCACTGTCGCCTTTCATGCCGAGTCGTTGATTGGATTCTGGCTTCTGCTGCACCCTGCCAGCCGGTTTCAACCAGCTGATAAACTTCAGCATATCCTGAAAATCAGGCTTACCACGTACCATATTCAGAGTACGACCACCGCCATAACTCACGGTCTTGGTCTGCTTATTACTCATGGAGAATATGACACTACGAGCCATAGCCGCCTTACCGGACGACTGGCGAGGATCGTTGGCCAACTCTCTCAGCAAACTGTTCCAGTATTCTGGTGTGACATTCTCTTCAGATTTAAGCCACTCTATAAAGTCCCGCAACGATTTGGCATCAACCTGACCATTTTTGATATAGAGTTCTTTGCCGCCAAACTTTTTACGGAGAACACCTTTCTTCTCCATAACGTGCGAAATCCATTCCACCGCTTTCTGGACTGCCGGATTACTGCCAGCATACCGATCAGCTACCGATTTGACCTTACGCATAGCGGCATCGGTGATTGTTTTCTTATGCTGGCCTTGAGTTCTTGGTGCTTTCTTTGCCAGTGCTTTGGTGACGGCATCCAGCTGTTGCTTATCAACCTTGCCACTGCGTACATTGAGTGGCAGTCCTGCAACGATGGAGGTCAAGTCCTTACCATTATCCATCGCACTGGCGATATTATTGAGCTGATTAGACAGCTGGGTGTTGCCCGTATCGCTGATTCGTTTACCAAGAAATCTCAATCTTGCAGACTGTTGTTTGGATTCCTTATTGGCCTGCCGGCCCTGCTCTCTTTGTTCCGCTTTCTGGCTCTCGCTCTGAGCGTTCCTCTGTTCCTGAATGGTTGTTTCTTTCAGCTGGTCAAACTGCTGTTGCCGTTGATGACTGCCCAGCCGGTTAGCGGCAGTGGTTCTGACTCTTTCAGCCATACCTCTGACTTGTAACTGACGACGATCTTTACGCAGGTTTTGGTGGCTGGGTATTGGTACTTGCTCCATCTGCCTGAGTGATTCGTCATACTCGGCCTTTCTCTGAGCCAGCTCTATGTCAGCTTGAGCCGCCTTGTTTCCACCTTGAGACTTTTTATAGACCCAACCGGCATACTCATAATCATTTTCAAAATATTTTTGATTACCACGCTCATTACCGGCTGTCTGCAGAATATTAACTTGATGCGTTTTATTGGCTACATTCCTTTGATGTTGCTGAGCGGTTTCAGCATTACCGCCGTTCTTCATATCCCGCTTTAATTTTTGCTCTGCATCATTCTGTTCAGAAGTCGCCTCCAGTATCTGATTGTCAATATCCTCTGACACATGCTGTCTGGTTTCTTCAGGTGCTGCAGTGACTGGTTTTCTGGGAGGTTCGGTTTTGACCGGATCAAGACCTTCTATCTGTCGTTCAATGTTGTATCGCTGCTGGTAACTTTCTCTAAGAATCTCTTCCTGTGCTGCTATCTGCTCTTTAGACAGATTCGGTTTCTGTAACTCAGCCTCTGCAATAGCACTCCTTTTCTCTTCAGACTCTAAAGAACCTGCTAACTTGCCTCTGTCCGGAGGTGCCTGCGGTTTTGACATTCCGCCCATGGCCGCACCAATAGCTCCACCAAGAACGACACCTTCTGCGACGGACTCAGGCACACCGGCCATGATGTCACGTTCAAAACCACTATCAATAAACGTCTGGTTTGCCAGCATCTGCTGACCACCACTTTGCACACTTTCTTCAACGGCCTCTGCCATGCCGCCTTTAAAGGCACCACCTTTTCTGCTGTTGGAAAATGCACCTTTGAGCATTTTCATTTCCATCGGATCGAAGACACCACCAGTCAAAAATCCGAGTGCAGCATTCGCACCTCGGTTTTTCAGTGACATTTCTTCAGCGAATATCCTTCTGGATTCTGCAGCAGCCTGATCCGGATCAGCATTGCCGGTTCTGGCCGTAACTTCCTGATAGATTTCCCGGTATCTTGGTTTATCATTCAGTTCAGATTGCGATACTTCCAGTGGATTCATTACGTCCTGGTAAGTCTGGTTCGCACCAGAACCGACCATAGTGGCTGCACTGGTGCCACCATAGCCAATGAATCCGGCTGCTTTATCCAGATACTCGCCTTTTTTATAAGCCTCAGAGGCTACACCGGTATATTTTCTGGCATCTATGGCGGCATCTACACCTTTGCTGACCTTGCCAAGCGCATTCAGACCTTTAGCCGCACCTTTAGCGGCAAGACCACCCGGCAACATGCCAGAGCCAACCGAACCGACACCTTCCAAAAATTTACCGGCCCATCCGAGCGCACTGGAGCCTTCCTTGAAATAGCCACCGTTTTCAAAATCAAAGCCGGTGTTATTGACCGCTTCGATCATGGAAGGTGACACACTCTCTGCAGCTTCTTCCTGCCACTGACGCAGTGTGTCAGATACAGTGTTCTGATTTCCTAATGTCACACCTTGAGCAAGGTCAGACATCCCGCCCCATAATCCGGACTTAACCTGTCCTGCTATATCACCAAGGATTCCGCTGTTAGGATCGCCTTGTGGAGCGGTTCTTTCATCCCATAACTCTTTAGCTCTGGCTCTATGGCGAGGAGGAATTTTAGGCGCAATTTCAGTCTGGAAAAATTCATCACGCTGAACCTCACGCTCAACGTCATTGGCATTCTGATAGTCTTCGGTTGCTTGTTTACTTTGCCACTGCTCTGAAGCACTCATACTACCAATGTCCTTTTACCAATCTGTTTGTTTGCTCTACAAAATCTGGTTCAGATTTCAGCTTCTCACGTAACCGAGTCTGCTCTTTCCAAATCATTGACCTTCTTCCCTGAGAAGTACTTGGACTGTTTAGCTCCTGATCCAGTTTTTTAAGTTTTGCCGTAAGATCAGAAATACGCTCTTGCTTCCTCTGATCTGATTTATTCTTCTGCCTCAGTTGTTCCTGCGGAGTATCATGATAAAGGCCTCTAACCAAAGGTGACGTTTGAACTTCCTCTATTATTCCTGTTTCATATTCTTCTTCTTTCTCTGGCTTTTTCTCTTCAGTAGATTCTGGTTTTGGCTGTTCAACAACCGGGAGATTACTTAATGGCTTGTATCCAGCCATACCTGCACCTTTAAATGGATTAGGCCGACTGGCCGCTAAAGCATTCTGTAGTCCAAATGAAGACTGTCCCGGTTGCTGGGACTGGTTGTTTTGTTTTCCGTACATCAGGTCATTAAAATAATTTTCAGCAGTATTACCGGCATCACCTGAAGAAAACTCACCGCTTCTATCTTCAGTGTTGTAATTTCCATCCTTATCTCTTGTTACGACAACTTCTTTACCATCCTTCCTTCCTATGGCTTCGTAAATGCCATTCTCTTCATCGGTAATAATTTCTCTCAGAACTTCGATTCCACCTGGTAAGGTATACAACGCATTACCGCCGTCAGAACCTTTCTTTCGATGGGTATCTATACCTTTATCAATCTTGTTAGTAAGGTTGCTGCGATTAACCAGTACCCCGTCAATCATTTCTTGAGTGAATGTTTCTTTCCTTTCCGGCAACTTACCACCTTTACCCAGTATCTGAGCCTCCAGCTGAGTCGCACGATCAACAAGGCCCGGTGTACGACCAACCATCTGCATTAAGCCTTCATTATCTAAAACCAGAGGCTGTCCATTTTCATCTTTCAGAAAATCAACTACCTCTTTTCCATCTGCATTGGTGTATCTAAGCTGTGGAGAAAAACCTGATTTAGTGGGTTTAAACCCAGCAAAATTCCGGTTTTCACCCGGAAACTGTTGATCCAACAAAGGTCGATATTGATTACTCAGCTCTCCCAGCATCTGCTTGTCATACTCGCCTTTTTTGTCACCCAGATTATTCCGGATATGATTGAGCTGAGAGAAATTCCTTAGAGCCATCTGGTTATCCTGCTCTTGCTTTTGAAACGCTCTGTCCTCTTTCATCCACTCCATTTTTTGAGCGTTGTAATCCCGCTGCTCTCGCCGGTCGATCATCTGACCCATGGCACCCATACCACCAGTAAAGCCAGACAGAAATGAGTTTGCTTTATTAGCCATGACTGGCCTCCAGTCGTTTAACTTGTTTGCTCAATTCCTGAATGGCTCCGATGCTGGTCATCAGCGTGTCGCCAATATCCACTTGTCGCTGATCGGCAGTGGTCATACCTCTGGGCATATCCTGAGCCATGCCGCCAATGTGGCCTTTCTCTTCCCGTCCGGCACTCATGCCCGGCTTGTAGTCCCACTTACTTAACTCAACATCCTCAACATCTTTTAGAGCCTTTCTGGTGCTGGCCTTGGTGATATTGGTTTTGGTTTTTTTGTCGGACATCATGACCATGGCGGCAATACTCGCCACCTGTCCCACCGTGTTCCATTTCTGAGCTTTGCTCTGGGCATAGAGGCTCTGGTTCTGAGCATTTCGATTAGACTCCATGCCTGCAGCACTGCCCATACCAGAGATAGCCGTACCTTGAACACCTTTACCCAGACCGACCATATTTTGTTCCAACTGATCATACCGGGCCGTACTGGCATCTCTGGCCATGTTGCCTGCAGCCACCTGTGCGCCACTGCCACCAATGGCCTGCTGGTTTTCCATGGCTGCAGCCTGATCGGCATCCATCGTCGTGCCGTACATATCCATGTTTCGCTCGGTCATGCCGATGGTGTTTTCATACTGATTACCGGCTGCAGTGCGAGCCTCATCGGCTGCGGCTCTGGTGTTTTCATCCCGGTTTTCCAGTTCACCTAACATTTCTTCTTCAATCGGTTTGAATCTGGCCTGCCAGTCAGCCTCCATCCACTGAATCATTTCGGCGTATTGCTGCTGTGTTTCGTAATCCTGTGGAGGTTCACCACTACTGCACATGATTGTGGCTCCTGTTAAACTGCGGATTTTTGATGAATTGAGAGCACCACAATGCGTTACATTGCTGTACTGTTATCTGCACTGGCTCTGGCTGGTTGTTCTGCGACTGCTTATAAAGACGGGTATGGTGACTCTCAGTTGAGTCCGACTGTTTTTAAGATCAACTCAATAGCTAATGGCTTCTCCGATATAGGCCGGGAAGATGATATTGCCATGCTTAGAGCTGCAGAGATCGCCTGCATTAAAGGCTACAGATATTTTGATGTACTGAATGAAGAAAGATGGCAAGAAAGAAAAATGTCCTACAAATACATGACCATTCAGCTAAAAGGTGGTTATGGTCAATACGATGCCAAGGTAATCATGCAATCATTGAAAGAGTATCTTCAAACTGATATTGAGTGCAGGTTTTAAGTAAAGTTATACGCTGGAACATGCTTGTAGTCATAACCAGAAGATACAGTGCTATTTGGCTTTACTGTCGAACCTTTATTACCTTTTGTACCAGATTTATTCCACCAACCTTGAGTATCACCGTAATACGTCATACCCAGTCCACCAATCGAGCCAGCTGCACCCCACTTAGCCGACTCAATGGTTTGCTTGGCCGCTAACTCTGCGGCCTGCTGGCCTGCGGTCAGGCTGGCCAGATTACTGGTGCCTTGCATGGCCGTCGCCTGCTGGCCTCTGCCCATTTGTGCCAGTCCCATCATGCCGCCAATATACTGATCCTCTGCCGTCTGTTGTCCGGACATCGCACCCATGGCACCGGATAGGCCGGTTTGGTTTTGTGCCGCACCGGAGGCTGCTGCAAAATTACCGTTGGACGGGTCCATACCGGCACCGGCAGTTACCTGTCCTGGTGTATTAATCCGGGCTGCAGTGACGGCTTTATCGACTTGCTGATCTTTATGCTCTTGCGATCCGTAGCCTTGTATCCGGTCGATCATCTGATTCTCTAATGGGACATAGCTCTCCTGATAGTTTGTCCACATTTCGTCGGCTACCCGAACTAATTCATCCTCATACGGATTCGACTCTACATAGTCAGGATCATCACTGCACATCAGCCTCTACCTCTGGCACTTCAGGCTTTCGCCGCTTAGAGAGAATTTCGTCGGTGTACTCTTTCAATGATTCGTTGTCGTGATAGATTTCACGACGGATAGCCAATGCGGCCTGCCTGCGCCAGTGGATACCACCCACCATGCCAGCCAGTGTGATAATCAGATCGGTGGTGACTGATCGGATAATGTAAGACACCTGCAGGTCACGATCATCGCCCACTTCTTCCAGCGTGTTGGCATCCATCCACGTCATTAACAGATGCTTGATGATGGGTTTTAATTCATAGGAATGAGATAAGTAGAAATGATTTTCTGGTATCTCAACCAAGGCCGTCATCATCATGTAATCAACTAAGCCTGGTGCAACATCACGATCCTGATCGTGCAGATCATCCCAGATTTGAGAGACACGGCTGAAGGCGTTGGCCAGATCAATAGCGTCTTGGTTTTCTTTCAGCCAGTAGTTTAATAGTTCACGTTCTTTTTCAGGTTTCATGTATTCCAATCTCTTTATCTACTCTTTCTCTCAAAAATTCACGATAAGAAATAAGGTCTTCAGTGCTTTTACGCAGAGAAAAACCTTTTTCTCTCAGCCTGATTAATTCTATTTCACAGTTTCTTATTGACTGCCAATCAGTCTTTAAAAGCTCTATTTGAGATTTAGTAAGGAACATCGCTTGAAGCGAGGTAAGGTGATAGACACTTTTTGCATTTACAGACTTTAGCTCATCAATATCAACGAGAAATAAACAATCACAGTTACCTTCAGCTTCATCTGGATTAAAAAATTTTACGCTTTTTCCTTCAGGCAAAAGCTCAGAAATGACATCAGACAGCATTAGAGCGTCATACGTATTGCCAACCACAATAAACGAATCATGCTCATCTATTTCTGATATATATCGTCTTTTATACATAATTTGCCAATGTATCTTTTATCGAGAATAATGATGCGGAAAAGCCTTCTGGCTCAGCTTTCACAGCGCAATAATTCGCTCCCTTATATCTAAAGACTCCGAGTTTATTGATGGTTATTTCGTTACGAACGTCTCTTTTATAATGGTTATAGTATGGCGGATTGCTAGAATTGGTATCTCGAACTGTCCATACTTCAGTATTTACTCTGGTATTTCCCCAGTCGTAGTAATCAACTCTCGACGAAGGAGAATACGGATTAGTGCTGGAAAGAGTTCTTGTTGAAGCATTTATATAGCCAAGATTTGAGCTAAACGAACCAAGATGTGTACTGCTTCCATCTTTACTCAACCCAGATATATTGATTTTAATATGAGAAAGACCGCCGGTTATAATGTATGACCTCGGAGAAATGTTGTATTTTATATACCTGTTTAACTGATTATATATAGGCTCTTTATCTTCGCCGTCACCATAATCACTATAACCATCGGCAGTGTAATCAGCAGAATAGATATCTATTTTGACTGCTCCTGACTGTTCTGCTGTTGATGCAGTACTTAAATATCTTATAGTTCCTGCCCCACGGTCAGCTTCTGTAGGAGTTGTAATACTCACATCAGACTGAATTAATATGCCGCCTTCTATTACTGATCCACGGATAATTGAGCCTTCTATTGTTCCTCTGGCTTTAATATCTGAAAACTCTGAAAATCCAGCTTTATTAATGATCCAACCAGATTTATTAGCGACATAGTTTTCAGACTGAATGTAATTACCAATCTTGGCATTGGTAATAGAACCATTCTCAATATTGGCATTCACCCAGTTGGCCGTTCCGCCAGTGAGTTTATCAACATTCAGCTCACCGATCTGTGCTGTGTTGATTGTGCCATCCTCAATATAGGCACCACTCATCACTACCCGGTCTTCTTTGGTATCAATGGCAAAGGTCAGTGATTCACTGCCTGGTGCGCCTACAGAAAACACATCGACACGCCAGATTGCGGTGATTGTTTCACTGTCGTTGATCAGGCCAAAGCCGCCAACATAACCGTCACTGTCCAGTTTTACGCTGTACTCAGTGGTGATTTTCTCTACGTCATCTTCAATGGTGCCAATGGCTGAGCTGTTTGTTTCAACGCTACCTTGCACACCATTCAGATCGGTTTGAACCGTACTGATCTGGCTGGCCAGTGCTTCATCTTCGCTGGCTCTGGTGGTGCTTTCAGTCTGGATCGCTGAGGTATTGCCATCGACGGTACTCTCCAGAGTGGTTATCTGGCTGGCCAGTGCCGTGTCCTGATCGGCTCTGGTGGTTTGTTCGGTCTGTATTGCTGCGGTATTGTCGCCAACACTGGTGGTCAGTGTGTCAATGCGAGTCGCCAGTGCAGAGTCCTGTGTGGCTCTGGTTTCTGATTCGGTCTGGATCGCTGCAGCATTGTCGCCAACACTGGCGACAGTGGTATCAATTCGTTTTGAGAGAGCTTCATCTTCACTGGCTCTGGTCTCGCTCTCGGTCTGTAATGCAGCTGAGTTATCACCAACATTGGATTGCAGTGTCGTGATCTGGCTGGCCAGTGCCGTATCTTCATCTGATCTGGCAGTGCTTTCGGTTTGAATGGCTGCAGCATTACCATCCACTTCGGTCTGTAAAGTGGTGATCTGGCTGGCTATCGCCTCATCTTCGGTAGCTCTGGCTTCACTCTCTGTCTGGATCGCTGCGGCATTTTCTCCGACATTCACGACAATGGTGTCAACACGTTTACCCATTGCCTCATCTTCAGAAGCTCTGGTTTCTGACTCGGTTTGCAGTGCTGCACTGTTGCCAGCCACATCGGATTGCAGCGTGGTGATCTGACTGGCTATCGCCTCATCTTCAGTGGCTCTGGTGGTCGATTCTGTTTGAATAGCCGCCGTGTTTTCACCGACCTCTGCTACCAGAGTAGTGATCTCACTGGCCAGTGCTTCATCTTCGCTGGCTCTGGTAGTCGATTCGGTAACAATAGCTGCAGCATTCTCACCTATCCGGGAAACATTGGTGTCTATCCTGGTATGCAGTGAAAGATCGTCCGTTTGCCGTTCAGTGGTTTCAGTTGTCAGGCCGGTTTCCAGCGTGTCGATATCCAGATCAATGGTTTTAATGTCATCCTTAATATCAGTAATAGAGGTATCAATGACCTTTATATCGTCCTGAATATCACCTACTGAGGTTTCAATCGGTTCTATTTTGTCGATGGTTTTATTCAGGTTGTCGTTTAACTCTGTTTCGCCAATCTGGCCTTCCAGCTGATCAAGCAACCATTCTGGATCGAGAGCTGCAGCTGCGGATACGCCATAGGTGCCTTGCCATGGTCCAATGACCAGCTCACCACCTGTCTGTTTAATGACTCTTACCCAGAACCAGTACGTGTTTTTGTCCGATCCCACCACATGCTCGTATATATTGCCGTTGGTGGTGCCGGCTAAAACTGCCTGCGACACATCATCGACACCGGCCTTATGCACCTCGACGTAATAGTTGTACGACAGCTTTGGACTATCCCAGGTAATATAAATAGCGGTCATTCCGCCAGAAGCTGCTACATTTTTCAATGGCGGTGGTGGCGTTAAGTCTGGAGGTTGCTTTATTGGTGCTGGGCTAAACCCACCACCGCTATTCCCACTGCCAGAGCCACCAACATTTTGCACCATGCCGGCCTCTTCCATGTCTGACCAAGTAACAAACTTTTGACTCTTTTCGCCTTTCTGGCCAAGACCTATACGCAAACTCTCCGTAATCTGCTGTTGCCACTGCTGTTCATTGAAATCAGCATCCGGCCTGATCGGTGCGTCAATCAGTCCTGGTTGTTTAGTCGAGTTCACTGGGCGACTCCGCTACACAGATCATTCTCACCGTATCGGTTCCGGTCATCTCTACCTGCACCATCCTGTCCCGGTATCCCGCTGGCAACCGATGACACTGATCGTTCGTGATTTTCACTTCATGAGTCACACCTATTCCAGTGTGTAATCTCAATATCAGATCGTTGTAACTGTCTGCTTCTACTCTGACGGCGGTCATGCAGATCGGCACCGGAAAGTAATTCGTTTTGCTAAACCAGTTGTAAACAAGGCCGTCGCCTTGGTCCCAGAGACAGATAGCGTCTTGTTCCGGATCGTACACGATCAGACTGTCCATCAAGCCGTCATGGTAGGCCGCTGTAAATCTCTGAGATACACGACGCAAACCGGCTTCCTTGTTTGCCGGATCGAACATAAAGGTGCCGTGTTGTCCGTTTTTCATCTGGTAGGTGCCGATATACATACCTTCATTAAAGGCACCAATGATGGATTTAGGATTCAGCTGTTGCCATTGATCTCTGGTCATCAGGTCGCCAGTAACAAGGCCGCTGCCTTTATTGCTGATCATGATCAGGCCATCCGGAGAGGCATAACAGCAACCGAAACTGCCGGAAACAATGCTGCGTTTTGATAGACAGCCCTGGTCAATCTTCAGTTCGACTGACGACATTGCACCGGGATTGGTGCCCACCAACAGATATGGATTTTTTTCTGTGACGGCGACGATCTGGTTATCCGCCTGTCCCATGCCGACAATCTTGTGCGGAACCGGATAGCGGTAAAACGGACTCCACGCATGAGGCAAATATGGCTCACTTAGACAGATATCATTATCCTTGGCTCCGAACATTATGCCGTTGCTCAGTACGCCCAGACTGTGCATGTTTTCCGCTGGCGGATAAAACTTAGTACTGGCCAGCCAGTCACCCGGTATTTTTGAATCACTCAGCTGATCAAAATACTCGGTGGTGCCCATCACCAGCTCGGCTACCAGTACCAACCTGGTTGTGCCGCCAGAGTAGATACGCCGGTAGAGTCGTTTACCTTTCCACGGATAAGGCCCGGATGGTGGTTCGGCTATGTTGTGCAGTTGAACACCGGCACCACTGGGAACCGTCACTATATTGGATGGATCAGACGGCGGGCCTTCCATCACCAGCTCGCCCAGCTGTTGCAGGAACGTAACCACATAGTCACGATCTACCTCAGTCGAGGCATCGCCTAATGTGGGTTCCGGGTCTGGTTCTTCAGGATCAGTTTCATCTGGCGGCGGGTCTTCCGTAGTTTCTGGATCAGTTTCATCCGGAGGTGGATCAGGCACTGGCAAAGCTTTCATGGTGCCGACAGGTCCAAACTCCGGTGCAGGCACACCCAGCTTATAAAAGTTGGCCGGTAATACTCCTTCACCAGTAGCAATACTGTTGTCGCAATATTTCGGAAATTCTTCACCGGTCCAGTACGTCAGGTCTTGTACGTTGTCCGCAATGGGACCACGCACCACATCAACCACCACATCCCAGCTGAACATCCAGCCGGATTCCGGATTACCTGGTACTGCAGCAAACCGATAAATACTCAACTGGTCGTTTGGTTTGCTGGCCTTGCGGTAAAACTTACTTTTTCGAAAAGGCCGCAAAGTGCCACGATCCAAACGAACATCTCTGGCATGAACAGCGTGTTGCTGGCTCAGCAATGACGAGTCGGCTTTCGGGATTTCACCCAGTAATTGAGCGAATGTCAGTTTCACCGCTGTAATCTCTCTTCGACCTTGAAAACGTAATTTCTGGTTTCCTGAATATCTTTCTCTACCGACTCAATCTTTGTCAGGCCAGCAGCAAACTTGCTGTTTACATCGCTGGCCCACCAAAAACCGCCTCCAACTACGATAGCTGCAGACAGGATCATGGACAGGTCGATCCGTTTTTCAATATGCCACTTGTTTTCAGTCATCGCTAAAGTCCTTCAGGTAAGCCTTTAGGTAATCGTCAGTGGTTGCCTTTCCCAGTGCTGTATTCCATTTTTCTTTAGCGTATTCCGACATACCTTCTAGCGTTCTTGGCAGAGGTTCCGGAAACCGCATAAAAAAAATGCGACCTATGGCCGCACTGAAAAATGGATCAAATATCAATCGTTCCGGTGGACTGGGTAACTCACTGCAGATGTGTAGGTTTTTCCTCAGAGCGTAATCCTGTACGTCCTGAAAAGTGATCGGCTCAATCTGAAATAACGATAAAGCCGGGCCTCCTTGCTGGCGAACAAAATGAAACCGACCGGATTCATGAGCGGCGATCATGCAAAGCAACTGAACCGCCTCTTCCTGATCCGGAAGATCGTATTCAATCAGGCCTTTCATAATCATCATCCGACAGGCTTCGCCGTTAGCCGTCATTAGCTCAGAAACTGCGTACAAATGCTATGCCAGCTACCCGTCATGGAGTGCAGGCTATACAGCTGTGCCCGGCTGAGCGGATTCTGTGCCGCTTCAACAAACTTCTCATGCTCTTTCAGGTAGTCGTCCCGGCTGGGAACATCCGGTTGCACTGGCGGTTCTGGCTCTAGACGGTCTTCCGGAACCACCGGATCGCCTTTGTCATCTTCTCTGGTCACTGGCTTGTCAGCGTTCCAGTCTCTGACGGCCTGCAATCGTTCGTTATACTCGGTCGCCACATGAAACCACTGCTGGCGCAGATATTCCTGGTACATGCCAATAAACACATCAATCACCGGGCCGGTGCCTTTGTTGTGAGCAATACACTGGTGAACGTCTTCCGAGGTTTTGGTTTCGGTGAATGGCTTCCGGACTTTTTCATTGGCATCGTTGGTTTCGAAGTAGCTATCCAGATTAATGAAATCAGACATTAGTAGGTGTCTCCGTTGAATTGATGAAAGGTTTCCAGCTTTTTCTGGCCTACGATGCAGGATTTGCCGTTTAGGTCGGTGACGGTTGATTGGTTGTTTACGATGTTGAATTTGTTGTCGTCGCCCCAGCTCGTGCCGTTGTGTTTTAGTTCTTTGTAAATGAGTTGAATCCCGTTAAAGTCTTCTAACAAAACGGGCAGTATTTTAATAGCGGGTGACGTTGTTGCCCTCAACTGTAATGGTTCATTTTCTATTGGCGTTGAGAACGAATTAGAAACAAGATATCTAATCCTAATAGATTCAGTTTTTAAATGTAAATTACCTATCAATATCCCTGCTGACTGCGTGGGCACTTTATTAATTAAACCACTAACTAACGTAGAGCCTTCAACCATAGAATGAGAGGAGACTGAATAAGGTGTCTGAATTGAGGAAACCATAGCATTCTCCGACAGCTCAAACGGATTAGAGGCGGTTCGGTAGAAGATCATATCTACCCCGTCAGCAGGCAATGGAACTGTATTAGAATTGCTAGAGCCTTCGACACTAGCCTTCCATGTAGCAGTAATATCCTGCCATGTAACTCCATTATCTTGAGTAAAGAGAACCAAATAACATTCACGACACTTCCGACTCAGTTTAAAGGCCTTACTCGTCCCATCCGGAATCAAACTGTTTCCGTCTTCATCCACCGCCAGCCAATTACCCGGAATGCCATTGTCCAGCCATTCTTGAGGCATTGCATCGAGTGCGCCGATGATGTCGCAGGCTAGGAATTGTGGTCTCTTACTTGTACTGCCTCCAATAAGATTGGTAGTTCTGGCAACCAATCTACCGTCACTGTAAGAAATTAATGGCATTGCGCCTACATATTCAACCTTTGTGACTCCAATATCGTCTGCTAAATATTCTGTTTCTGTGACAGGCTGAATAGCTCTATTGGTTACAGCAGCACTATAACTATACTGTGGGCCTAAATAGCACAACTCTCTTCCACGAGCACTTGTAACCCATGCAACGAAGCAGAAATGCTGACCAAAATCAAGCCAATTTGAATTTACATAGCGTTCATTGTTTAGTTGCTTTCGTACCCTGACTCCACTCCCCATCCTATAGTTTCCTATACCGTATTTATTACCGTTAAAGGTAACTAAATCAGGATCAGCGGATACATCCTCTACATAATACGGAATTAACTGAGAGGTTCCTTCAGCACCTGAAAAAGTCTCACCCGCTACAGCTCTGTTAAAGTTATCAAACAGCAATGCCTGCCGATCAATGACGTTTTGAGCGGAGTAGTAGAGTGGTGTGAAGTCGTCGGCGTAGATGGCGTCGTGATACAGATCACCTAATGTCTGCGTTCCAGTACCTGCAGAAGAAGGACGACCAGAAAACGAAGTCGCTATATTCCCTGCGCCACCAATACCTATCCCAGGTGGACAGATGTGATCTTCCCAATCACCTAAATCAAAACAATCTTCCTTAGAAGTAATGTTTTTGGAGTCATTCCTATGCCATGCATGCCTACGCTCAGCCGATCCTACAAGCCAAACAGTATTTGCACCTTCAGGATTCAGTTGTGGCTCGAAGGCACCTTGATTCCTTCTCGCCACACGCCCCAGCAACAATAAATGAGTCTTAGAATCACTGGTTCTATACAAACCTGTCTGCACTTTTGTATAGCCATGCTCTGACGCTATGGCATCACGGTCATAGCCTGTGGTGGTTCGGTGTGGTGTGATGGAGCGGTAGGTGACTACGTTGCCGTCCCAGTCGAGGAATATGTCGTCGAAGGCGATGGCTCTGGCGGCTGTGGATTCGGCTTCTGGGAGGAGTAAGAAATACCTGCCCAGACTGATGTCAGGCGTAATGCCTACAAAGCGACCGTTGATATTAAACCTGCGGGTTTCGGCAGTTATTACAAGACGATTCTGCCAAGTATCGACTTGAGCAAACTGAAACAAATCATCCTTATCAACACTCCCAATCACTCCAGAGTACGGATACATCGCCTGCAATAACGGAGTCCAGCCAATATGCAGATGCCCGTTTGCATCACCCAGAGGATAGGCACCGGCTTTTGAGGTAAGAGAGCCTTCATCGTTATGAACAATCGCTACCGCTTCATTCTTGGCCTGTACCGCTTCATTCTTTGCCGCAATCGTTTCATTCTTGGCCGGTGTCACTATCGCTTCTGAATTCGCCGCACTCTGGGCACTGCCTTTGGCCTTATCTACTGACGTATCCAACGTCTTTTTGCTGATATTGGTGGCCTCCAGCAAATCAGTGGTGGCACTCTCCAGTTCCTGAACCTGCAGGACAAGCTCGTCCATAGTCGCCATGATGGAAACCTCTAAAGAATGATCGGTGGAAGTGAATCAGTGAGTTACTGAAAGCTGTGGTTTTGCACGACAACGGTCTGGGTGCGAACCAGATTGGTGACATGGCCGATCAGTGTCTGGCCAATGTCGTTTAAGATGGTTTGAGCGTCGGTGGCTGCTTGCTGTGCGGAGTTTGTGTCGGTGTTTACTTTGCTGGTTTGCTGGTCAATGTGGGCTTTGTCTTGCGTGATCTGGCTGGCCATCGCATCAATGTCGGTTTTCTGGTCGCTGACCGTGGTCTTATCCCGATCCACCAGTGTCCGGTCTTCGGCCACCTGAGCTTGCCAGAGATCAACCTGATCACACTGAGTGCTGACCTGCGCCGACTGGTCGCTGACCTGAACGGCCTGCTGATTGATTCGGAATTCTGATTCCTGCACCAGAATCCGATCCTCATGGACAATGGCTTTGTCCGATGAAACGGTCTGTACGTCGAGTGCTACACCGTTACTCACATCACGGATAATGGCCTGAGTGCGGATAATGTCACTGTGTACCGGAATGATCTGAGTCTCGACCTGCGCCTGAACCGCTTCCACTTCACGCTGGGTCTTTTCAGTTTCCTGCAGGCTGAGCTCGGAGCGGACACTGGCGTTTTCGGATTGTTCACGGTCCGCTTCACTGCTTCTTGCTGCCTGGCTTGACGCATCACGAGCCGACACACTGGATTTTTCAGCCTGCTCTGCCCGGTCTCTGGCCTGTTCGCTGTCTTTTCGGCAAGCGACACTGACTACTTCGGAGCTATGCGCCAGTTGCTGAGCTTTCTGAGCATCATTTCTCGCCACTTCAGCAGCTTGTTCAGCCAGTTCGGTGGCGGTTCGGTTTTCTGTACTGATTGTTTCACTGGATTTTGCTTTATGTTCGCTGGCCAGTGCTTGCGCTGCCGACGTAGCCGACGCTGTTGCAGCTGTCTCAGACTTTTGTCGTTCAGTCTGGGATTGTTGAGCGGCAGACTCGCTTGCCTGCCGATGCTGTTGGCTGGTCTGTGCATGTTGCTGTGCTTCTGTATTGGATTGTTCGGATTCTTTCGCCGACTGGAAGGATTCACCGGCACTGAGGTTGCTGTCCTCTGCCCGATCATCTGAAAATTCTGAAGAGACCTGGCTGTCATTAGCTGCAGTCACCGCCTGATCTTTGGCCGATTCTGTCTGAGTCTTCAGGCCTTCTAAATAGGCAAACTCGGTCGGCGGCACACTGCTGACCACTGCCTCCAGTACCAGTACCTGAGACTCAGTGATACTGACCTCAATGACCTGATTGGTATCCATCGTCACACCTCTCGACTGATATCCGGTAACACCGGCACCTTTCCACGGAAAATGGTCATCACTGAGTTCTGATAGGTGCGCTGGATATCAATCTGATACGTGGTGGGTATTAACTGGCTGGTTTTGTCGTGCGGAAATAACAACGTACATTCACCGATCTTTGCTTCATCACCATCGCCGATAGCCTCAACACTCAGCACTTTTCGGTTCCCGGCATCATCGAGCTCTGGCTGATCAGGCATTTCAGACGACAACTTCAGACTGCTGATAAACTTCCAGCCGGTGACATCCACCGGATCGCCTGTCTTCTCTTCCTTGATCCTGACCAGTAACGCATGATCATCGCCACGGTAAAAACCAGCCAACTGACTCATAGCCATGTTCTCCTGACGGCCACTTCCGGACCGTGACTGAAGGAACGCATGACATCCAACCGGGCCATGCTGACCGCTTCCTGGTACTGCAACTGGCACAGCTGCGCTCTGGGCGCATTCATCCACGGTTTTTTCATCGGAAGTAACTTGGATAGCGTGCCGTGAATCAGGCCCTGGTCGTATTCCAGTAGATCATCTGAAAAAGACAGTGCTCGTCTGGTCGGCACTAATACCACCTGGCCAGTGACGGCCACTGGCTCCACTGTTTCCGAGTGCGGAACCAATCTCACCGTTCGGTCGGACATCATCGTGTAATAGCGAGGTTCACCGGTGCAGCTGCGCCACTTCGGCAAGTTTTCATCGAGCCAGTCTACTGAGACCATCCTCAGTGGATCGCCGTTGTAGACCAGCTCCAGAACGTCGATGACCTCAGTGTCAGTCGGTACATCCAGCGAATAAATATAAGTACCTGGTGCGGATTCGTTAAAAGGAAGGAGCGTGATCGGCGGTATGTCCTCATGCCAATAGTGCGTTTCTCTGCAAAAGTGTCGGAGTGTGGCCTGCATGGCTCGTTCAGCCTGCAATTTTGAACACTCTTCGCACTCCACCATGACCTCTGGTAGTAAATCATCCAGTGTTGCCATGACTCAGTTCTCCGGTTGGTTTGGAGAAACCTGTAAATCTGCCTGTGATTTAAGACCCAGCAACTGCAGGCAGGTTTGCAGATGACCTGACGCTCGGTTTTGATTGCGACTATTCTCTGAATCTCGCGAAAACATGAGGTAAAGGACGTATTCGACGACCATTGGCGAGTATTTTTCAGCAATGGGCAGATCGGCTGACAGCTCTGATACCAGTCCCGGTAAGGTGGAATACATCAACAGCAGCGTGTCGTTTGATTTAGCGGGAGGAACACACCAGAATTTACCCGGATGGCGTTCGTCATACGCCAGTTCTCTTACATCGCCAGCCGGCTGACTAGGCCATGTCGGATCAAGCCGATCCATATCTTTTCTGGAAATCAGTTCCAGAGGAAACAAGGTGTTGTCCGCATTGACCCGGTAGCAACTGTCCAGCAACCGGATTCCACCGTCCGGTAAATCCTGCAAAATGCCGTCTACCAATATCACCTGACCAATCTCGGTACTGGCATCGGCTCTGGCGGTACAGATCACCCGCACCGCCATGTTGACCGCCGCCAACAGGTTAATTTCCGTGTGTGTCACCATGCCGACATCGTTCAAGATGAACGTCACCGGCTGTAACACCTCGCTGATTTTCATCAGAAGCTGCTCCGGCTCTGCGAATCTGTCTCGACCGGCTGACCTTCTTCCAGAGAACGTGTCTGATAGTTGAATCGAGGCACATCACGCAGCGTTTTCTCACCGTCTTTATCTTGTTCAACCTCAGTGACAATGGCGTGCTGCAACACGTTGAGAAACTTCTTCTTGAGCTTCACCCACCGGCCACGTTGCACCAGAATCGACTCACCATTGAGTGCGGCGAACAGTGGTGCCTTACCTAATTTTCCTTCGCCGGCGGCCACTTTGAACCAGATTCGCTCGTCCTGATCCGGTTCTGTGTCTTCCGGTCCTGGTATCGTGCGATCCAGAGAATGACCGGTTTTCTGTTCTTTCTGTTCTGGCGCATCATTTTCAGACACTGCCTGTTTGGCTGCGGCCTTTTCATCACGACCGGCCTGATAGTTGGCCATCACGGTTTTCTGCGCTTCCATGATCTGCATGATTAGATCGGCGTTCGTGGTCTGCTCTGCCGGTATGTGATTCATCGACAACGAGATGGTATTCAGCTCGTCACGACTCAAATGCTGCAATTTTTCTTTGGAGTACATTTTTGGTGGTTTAGGTTGGAAAGGCATACGAATTCCTACCCGGCCAGATCGGCCGGGATATAAAGGAAGGAAGGAAGGAAGGAATTAAGCAGTGACGGCTACTTCAGCCCGGATGAACCACGCATCGTTGAGAATCACAGCAGACTGCCATGCTTTCCAGCCGAGATGGCCACGTTGCGCCAGAGGATCGGAATCACTGGGTTTAGGATTGACGACCATGGGCCGTACTGCACCTTTGCCTTTCAGTGGCACAATGCCGTAGGAGTCAGAGCCTATATAAAGGACCGGATAGACATCGGCCTTGGTGCCACCACTGGACAGAGAAGTGCCTTTGTCACCACCGGCATCTTCCCATGGCTCCATAATGGTTGAGCTGAGATAGCGGAAATCTTCACACTTGCCGATCTCATTCTCGTATGGACTCAAGGTGCCGTAGTCTTCTACTGCGACAAATCCTTTCATGTCACGGATGTCATTTTCACAATCCGGATGCACCAGACCGATATACGACGCTGCCACGTTTTGTGTGGCGTAGCTGGGTGTAGATCGGATAGTTCGTGTGATCTTGCGGGAATCCTGCCGCTTCAGCTGGCGCATGATCTTACGCTGCAGTGCCTGATCAATAGGCTTTGCTACGGTATTGCGGTTGTTACCACCACCGGAATAAAAGACATTGGTGCCGCCTCTCAAGGCATAGAAGCGCACGACTTCCAGCATCTGAGCCGCCTGTTCACCAAGAATGTCCATACCTTCGGCCATCACCGGGTCTTCGTGCGTATCCAGAATTACGTCAGTGATCTCGATACGGTCGCCGAACTGGTGCAACTGACACGGTACGTCACTGGTGGTCAGCTTCCTGGCCGATGGTGTAACACCTTCAGTCAGTGGATTCGGCGTAATCGGAAACCGCTCATAGCGACGGAACACAATGGTGTCACTGTGCTTGCGAGGCAGTGGTCGAGGTTGCCCGAACTTCTCAAAGTTCAGGTATGGAATGGCTCGTTTGAGCAGACGTTTAGCGGCGTATACCGCTGTACGTGGTGAGATATCACCGTAGGTAGTTTGATTGCCAGCCATGACTGCATCACTCTTTAGTCGATAGCATCATCTGCAAAATAATCCCACGCTGAATCGAAATCGTCTTCACCCGGCAATCCATTTTTTCCCATTTTGGAATTCGGATTACCAGAACGATTTGGTACGGCCAGCGCATCTTGCACACGACGTTGTTGAAGATTGGGTGCCGAATCATTACCTCGATTGGCCTTATAAGCCGTCATCAATTCAGACACTTGCTCTGCTGTGCCCTGCTGATAAACGCCTTTGTAGGCCTGCTGTAACAACGGGTTTGGTTCGGCTTCAATAAAACTGAGAATGTCCTGTCTCTTGTTATCCAACAGCTCTAGGTAATCAGGATGTGCAGTCATGATGGTGGAATTAAACTCACGTTGAGCCTTGTCCATCTGTTGCTGCTGAGTATTCTGATTGACCGTCTCCTTGAGTTGTTCGACCTCTCGGTTTTGTGTTTCAAATAACTCCGCACCAACTGGATTGTCGGAGCGGTAGTCATCCCAGTCTTCCTGTGTCCAGCCTTCAGGCAGGGCAGGCTTTACGGGTTCTGGCTCTGGTTCAGGTTCTGGAGCAACCTGTTTGCTGGCTTCCAGACTGGCCAGCTTTGTTCGCATGTCTTCCAGTGAATCCTGAAAGACGCTGAACCGGCCTTCGGCACTGGCCAGCTTATGTCTCAGAGTGTCTTCATCATCACCGGTATCCGCTGATGGGGCCGGTTCAGGTTCTTTCTCTGCAACAGATTCTGGCGCTTGATTCGCTGCAGGAGCTGGTTCTGGATCACTGGCTACCGGAGTAGTGTCAGTGATATCGTCCGGATCAGAGTCATCCCACAGTTCATCAAATTCAGTTACGTCTTCCGGTTCAAGCTTCTCATCATTCATTTATTCGGGCCTTATAGGTATCCGATAGGCGAAAAAAAACCACCTGATCGGCGGTCGTCGTCTAAACTGCAGTTTGGAAGTATTGATGTTGTATGGGAAATAATTAGCAGCCCGGTTTAAGAAGCCCGGGCTTTTTTTTTAATCGTTATCCAGTTCGTTTAATTCTTTTTCCAGCAGCAGATTCTTGAATTCTTTCAGACATTTCACCTTGGCCATATGCTCAACAATGGTTTCATTCGAAGCCATCACTATCGCCTCTTTCTCTGCTTCATACTGACAATTCACCCACGTTAATAGCTTGTTGTAGAGCGGTGACTCGTAGGATTCCTGTAGTTTAGCCAGTGCCATATCAGCTTTACTTTGCCAGTCCATTGTTATGCCTCCAGTCTAAAAAAGCCTTTATCTCAAACGGATACGCTTTATCCAGTATCTCTAGGTTGTGGCTGTCCGCCTGGCTCATCAAATCAAATAAAGTGGAGCGATAACTTTTCTTACCATTCAGCCATGCCTGTATATCCACTTCATTCAACTTCTTAATATAATTGTCTGTCTCTGTGTTAGTCATGCCGCCATATTTCCTTTCTTCGCCTGCTGATACTGGTCAATCTGTTCCGGCGGTATCTTGTCCATCGCCTGCCTGACCAGTGTCGGAGCGGCTTTCCAGAGCAATTCGATCAGTTTCATGTTGTCGTTGATCTGCTGCTGTTGCTGCTGAATCTGTTGCTGCATCTTCACTCGTTCGTCGTATTCCTGCGGTGTCAGCAGGATTTCACTGTCCAGCATATCTCTGGCCTTGAATATTTCTTCCAGCAATGATCGCTGATCGACATAGTTGCTGTAGGCCGGATTAGTCAACAGTGGCAGTAACTGATCCAGTTGCTGAGTTCTGATCTCTTTAGCGACCAGTGAAGAGGAGCCTCTGGCCACCACTTCATAATCACCTTTGATCTGCTCGTCCGGGTTGAAGTGCATGTTCCAGAAGTACATGCCACGGATTAGGCCACGAGTGATTCCAAGATCAAAAGCCGTGATTTGATCCTTCACATCGAGGTTGGCACTGCCCATTAACATAGACAGTCCAGACGCTGTACGTCCTGCGCCGCCAGCTTGCTGGCCCTGCATGTAAGCCGGTAAGGTATTTTCGTGAATTTGAGTTTCGAACATGCCTTTGATGCCTAAAAACTCATTCATACGACTACTGACTTCTACCGCTCTCAGTGCCGGATACCGTCCATCGCCTCGCCTGTACCAGATTCGGTTCGGATAAATCTCTCTCGATTTTTCGCCTGGTGGCAAGTAGTCCGTGTTCAGCTCCCACTGTGGACCAACAGTACTGGCCATATTGTCCATCATCGCTCTGACCGTACTGTTCAGTGCGTGTTGATCATCACGAATGACGAACGGTACACCGGTGCCCCAGAACGAGGACTCGTCTTTATCAAAGTAATAAAAGTGGTAAGGATGGTCCATGCCTTCAATCGGTACTGCACCGATCTTGACAACAAAGTGACCTAACACCCAGCAATTCACCCAGATACTTTGCATCGGATCAGGCTCAATGCCGAGATCACGCAAATATTCGTCGTTGAGTGTGCCCCAGTATTCAATGACTTCGTAACGCTGGAACACTCGCTCATTGACGGTATCGTTACGTGGGTCTTCCGCATCCATCTGGGTTTCCCAGCTTTCCTCCTGACAGTCGCCAGACGGAAATTCCCGCAGATAGTTACCCAGTAATTCCTGGTCAAAGCCTGGCCGCTTGGCCAGATCGGCGACCTGACCTTTTGTCATCACATGACGTTCGTATAAATAGTCGAGGTCTTTCGGACACTTGGCCGCACTGTCCGGATACAAATTCCAGACTGACACGAAATCAATGAATGGCTTTAACTCTTTGGCCATGGTCTGCATCCACTGGCCGTTGTTCACCCACTTTGGTCTGCCTTTGATCTGCGCCAATGGGCCTTTCATAATGCCAGTGCCGTAGACATGGCCAGAGTGCAGAGCCTGCTGACATTTCTTCTTGTAATCCAGCTCCGCCAGCTGATCGGAAATGGTTTTATCCATTCTGACCGATGTGGCTTTGGCTACCGACAACTGAATCTGCTGTATCTTCTCTCTCGGAATTTGTGGCTGATAACCACCCATCTGTAAACGACGAACGACGGTCTGTTGATCAAGACCGGTCTCCTGCATCTGCTGTTGCACATCCTGTTGCGCTATCTTCATCTGCTCTTTCTGCAGCAGTTCCTGCGCCATGGGAGTCAGCATGACATCCGGTTCCGGCGTCGGTTTAATGCTCCAGTTCTTGTCCTTACCCGACGGAAACAGCATCTCCATCATGCGGCTATCAAACGCTTTGACTTTTCGCCTGGTCATTTTGGTAAACAGTTTTGAGCGGTATTTCTGCTCGGATAACCGTTTCCATTCGTCCGCTTCATACAGACCTTTGTACTGGCGCAAGTCTTGCATAAACTCGTCTTCGGTACTGACACGCTGCTTTTTCTCGTAATCAAACCGATCTCGCAGCCAGAGGCCGAGGCCAGTCATCCGGTCTACTAAATCTGTGTTGTACTTTTCCAACAAACCATACGGTACGTTAGTAGCCTGCAACGTTTGTAGGTCTGTAGCCTGCGGCATCGCCATCGTCGCCATACAACCAGTCTCCGTAATGTTCGGAATTGTGCTTTTCTTCAATGGCTTCGTAGCCACGCTTGGCCGCTAAACACAGATACTGGAGCGCATCATGAGGATGTGAATAACGGTTTTTACACGGTTTGTCTCGGTATCGTTCGTCGCCAGAAACCTGAACTCTTTCGAACTTGTAACCACCGTTGAAACCTTTGCGGATATTGCGACAACTCTGGGAAATAATGATGCCCGGCTTGCCGTCAATCATCCGGTTGAGGAAATCACGAACGGCCTGTAATCGTGGTTCGATCCGGTTGGTACTGGCGGCAATGGTCGGAATATCGAGGTCATTCAGTGTCTGAATACACGACTGCATATCGGTTTCAGCTTCTGCTGTACCGGCTGGATCAGCCACCGATACCGAGATCGTGTAACCACCGAGTCTCTGTGCCAGAAATGGTTTCACCACCACTTCAGCAAACTGTTTCAGGCCCATTCGTTCGGCTACTAACTCGGCTAACAGAATTAACCGACCTCTGGGCGTTACCTGACCGATGATACAAGCCGGTGTTAATCCGAAATCCCAGCCGAGGATTAACTGACAGCCCGGATGTGGCAGGATCGCATCTTTGGCAATGTGGACATCATCACGGAACTCCGGATACACCGGTTTGCCGTCCATGACGGTGCCATACAGGCCTTCTATATAGACTCTGATCCACTGATTCTGCTTACCACCGACTTGATTCTGGTAGTAGTTGTAACCATCCGGCAGGTGTTTGATATTCTCGGCATTCGGATTCGGTATCCACTCACCTTTATCTCTGAGCAGTCCTGGCGGTTGCTGAAAAAATTCCCAGTTGGCCGGTGTTTCTTCTTCCGCTAACCGGTAATACCAGTGGTCATCATCCGGCGGGTTGGTGTCCATGATCACGCACGATCTGGACGGGCCACCGTCTTTTTTAGGTGGATAGCGACCGACACGACCGGTTGCTGCATCTAAAACGGCCTTCGGTATTTCACGGACTTCATTCAGCCAAACCGCCGTTAATTCCATCGACAACAGTTTCTTGATGTCAGTCTCTTTGTCCAGTGCCACAAAGAACACTTCCATATCCGCCACCGTACCGTCCGGCAACCGTTGATACATGCGACCTGACACCGGTGAAGCGTATTTAATCGGACAACAGGCTGGCGGGAACCAGTCTTTAAACGTCTTCATGGTCGTGCTTTTTAATTCGGGATACGTGTTGCGGATAATGCAGAATCTGGTGCGCCTGATACCGTCCGGTCCTGGCTGCTGAACCGAGATGGCCAGCCGTTTTAACTCTTCAACACAGGCCACTGATTTACCGGAACCAATCGGACCCATCAAACCACGAACAAAGGCTGCTGATTGATGGAACTTGATTGCGGTTGGTTCAGCACAGTAAGAAATGTTGGTTGAATACTCTTTATACGCCACTGCATTCACTCAATATTCTGCGACCCAGCCAGTTGATCACCGGCACCGCCATTGAATTGCCGATACATTTATATCGAGGTGTGGCCGGACACTGCTCTGCCGGTTTTTTACGCCATGCGATTTGTGTCCAGTTGTCCGGCAGGCCTTGCAATCGTTCGCATTCAATCGGTGTCAGTCGTCTGACGGTCAGATCATACGACACGGCATGTTGATCACCAGAGGTTAAGGTGTTCATCACCGCTCCTGGTTCACCAATACCCAGACCGTTGCCTTTACCATCCTGTTTGTCAGCTCGTTTACCGTTGTAACGTGTCGCCTGGTCATGGATTGGTATCACTACCGCAGAACTGTTGCCACAACCTTGCGCCTGCAGTGGAACCGACTTTTCCACCATATAAACCGGATCGTCTTTTGGATTAAATGAAATCACCAGATCAGTAGCGTCTTTGTAATCACGCTGTTTCAGGCTGCTGGCTTTGTGGCCGTCACCATAAATACCCATTCGCTGCATATCGTATGGCACTGGTATCACATGGTTGGCGCAGGCTCCATCGGTGCCCGGAAAACCACCTGCAGTAGTGCGAGCCTCAAGAGGACCGGTAATGTCTTGCCTCTCTTTTCGGCCCTTCGCAAAATCCCGACACACGACCGTGGACTCAAATAAAACTGGCTGGCGATGTTCCCAGTTTCCAAAATCGACGAAAGCAAACAGTCGTCTGCGTCGTTGTGGTACTCCAAAGTACTGAGCGTCCAGTATTCGCCACTCGCACAAGGATTCTGGCCCGTATGCTGCACCGGAGGTTTGCCAACCTTTTTCTGGCGCTGGATGTTCTGCACCAGTAAACAGTCGCAGAACCTCTGAAAAGTCGCTGCCCTGGTTGGAACTGAATGTGCCTGGTACGTTTTCCCAGAGCGCAAACCGACACCCATTGTAGGTGTTGGCCCAGTGAATAATTCGAATTGCCGCTCTGAAAAGTCCGCTTCTCTCACCGGAAAGACCTTCTCGTTTTCCAGCCACTGACAGGTCCTGGCATGGACTACCAAATACTATTAAGTCGATTTGACCGAGTGACCGGATTTCTGATTCTGTTATTAAAGAAATGTCGCCGAGATTTAATACATCCGGAAATCTTTGGCTTAATAACTCGCAACAAAACGGTTCTATTTCTGCAAAAGCGACCGGTTCTAAATCAAGGTTTTTCCATGCCACTGAAACCGCTTCAATGCCAGAAAACAACGACAGGTATTTCAAGATCGGAAACCTTTGAGCACAGGAACCGGCTCGTAGGTCATATTCCTGGACGGCGGGACAAATGAAGGAGGCGCTATTTTTTGGCTAGTCATGAATGCGATGGTTTTGTCCGCTCGTTCCCGGTCTTCATCGAGAAACATGCGTTCTTTGTGCAGCGTTAATAACTTGATTCTGGCATCCAGTAAGTGCGCCTGGTAGTCCAGACGGTGCTGGCCGCCCGTTTTCAGCAAATGAGCTAATGAGAAAATATCTTCCAGTACTTCTTTTATTTCTGGCGTAGGTGCTTCCCACGACGGGCTTGCAAAGTCGTTCATAAAATTCCAACACAAAAAAAGCCCGCTGAAATCAGCAGGCTGGTTGTTTAAGGAGATGTTAGATTCTTAAATAGCTATAAGCCTTCTTCCGTTTGCTTTATCTCCGTCGATTTCTTCAATCTTCACATCCGGGAC
>CBDCRZ010000136.1:0-16486 GCA_965221135.1 Sansalvadorimonas sp. | reverse complement strand
CGCCCACCAGCAAAAAACCAGGATGACAGTCACCGGTGAGCACATCATTAAACAAACCTTCCAGATATTCGCTGGGCAGCAGATTCATCTCACTGATAACCAGCTTCACGCCACGGGTCATGGCTTCCTGTATGCGGCTGACAAGAGCATGCCAGCGCCCTGGGTTGGCAGTCAGGTGAATACAGGAACACTCGCCCGGAGAGTCAGATTGCTGATCTTTCCAAAGCCTGAGCACCTTCTGCAGAAGAAGGTCTTTGCCCCAGCCTGCCGGCCCCTCAACCAAAAGCCCCCGCCGACCACGGGGGAGGTGGCCAGGCTCATGTTCCGCAATTTGCTTATCCAGAAACTGCCAGTAATGCCTGACAAGTTCAACAACAGGGCCCGCATGGAGATCCACTTTTGGGTTTGTACGACGGAGTGCTTGCAAAAATTGTTCGAAAGCCAAATTCCTGCCAGACAGGGTTTGATCATCACCGGGATAATGTCCGTCAAACCAGTGTTTCAGGGATTCCCGCTCCGGTGCCTTCTCTGGCACAGGGGATGCCGCCAGACTGTCCTCAAACGCAGCCCATACCAGAGTATTGATAGGTGCCTGACTGAAAGGCGCACCGGACCGGTCATGGCGCAGAGTCTGGTACATGCGAGCCATGACATCCTGTAAATCCCGTGGAGAAAGGATATCTGGCAAGATGTCCCGGTAGTGGCGGTAAAGACACAGCATAACCTCCACAGCATGCTGCTTAAGAGACTCCGGCCAACCCTGGGGCAGGGCCGGATAAATCACCAGCTCTGCCAGGGTTTCGCTGGCGAGAGGGCGGCAAAACACAGTCAGCATAGCGCCTTTTATTGCCGGATCAGTGGAACGCCTTTCGTAGTAATCCGGGTTACCGGTAAGGATAACCCTGTGCCGGGGCGTTAGAGGGTACACCTGCCCCTGATAGCACAGTCTGGGAGGGGATTCCGTTAAGCCGGCCAAAGGGCTGAGCACCCCCTGTTCGGTGAGATTGGCCTCATCAAGGATCAACACCCCCGGGTTGCTGTTCATGGCCCAGGCCAGTATCGGGCCGGGCTCAAACTGGCTGTGGGCATCGCCATCAATCGTTTCGGTCAGCTGTTGCTGGCCAAAAAGGCTCTCTGCTGTTGACTTGGGGCCAAGGCTCAAGACAGTGGGGGGAGGCAACATCTCCCAGCCCGGTATCTGCCTGAGGGTTTGGGACACACCGTTGGCCATATAACTTTTTCCAGCCCCTGCCAGCCCCTGCAGGAAAACGAGGGGGTGAAGAGTCACCCGCTCGGCCAGTTTTTTTCAGGCGAGCTTGTTGCCTGACTCGACGGCCAGCACTGCCATAAACCAGCGCGGCAGGCAGATCAGCAAAATCACCTTTGAGCAGATCTTCGGTAAAAACGGCAGTCAATAATACCTCTGTTTCCGAGACCGCGTCTGCCGGATCATTCTCCTCAATAATCTGGGTTATGGCTGGCTCAAGGGTTTGTAGCAGTTCACTCACTGGCATCTGACAGACGGCAGGGGTCAGCAAAAGAGCGTCCCTCAATCGTGTCCGCCGGGCACTGTCGAAATAGCAGCAGCTTTCTGTTTCCGCCAGATCAACACGCAGCTGTCGGGCAAGCTCGTTCTGGTTCTCTTTTGGAACACTGCCAACCAGATAACGACACAGATAAGAAACGGCATTCTCCCCAGGTGACTCGAAGGTCGCAGGCAAAGGAAAGTCCAAATCAGCCACAGGGCAAAAGCGAACCAAAGCCCAGAAGTCTTTAACAACCATCTCACGGTTCACCAGGGGATTCCCACGAAGCCATGCCAGCAGGGCCTTTCTGTCGGCATAGTTTTGCAGAGACTGTTCGGGAGAGCTGGCAAGAAAACTGTCGGGATACAACCGCTGAATCTGGGCTTTCAGATAGCCATAGATAAGAGGGTCGTCCCTGTAGGGTCTGGCCACAAGCAGGTTCAGGGCCTGACGATAATGCACCTGCAACGTTTCACTGGCGCCATCTCGCTGTTGCTCCTGTGCCACCTGCCTGGCCAGGAGACGAGGAAAATCCAAAGATTGCCAGGGTGGGGCGTCGGGAATGTTTTTCTGCTGGTACTTCGGAAGGGATTCAAACAGGTGAAAAATTCTATCAAGGGCAGAAGGCGTGCTGCTCAACATCTTCTGCTTTGTCCACAGCCCATCGAATGCCTGTTGCTTCTTTTGTGGTATCAGAATAGTCACTCTGGCTTCAGGCAGCAGGATTTTATGACCATGCACAAACAGATACGGTGGATTCACCAGCAGGCTTTCCAGGCAGGCACGTATGGCCGGATTATCTTCCAGACCATGGAGAATAACAGGTGTCCCTTCTTTGAGTTTTTGCAGCAGCTGCGTCTCTTTCTGGGCAAAACGATAGTTGTTCTGGCTTTCCAGTCGCGTTTCATACCAGAGATTTTCCCAACAATCCTGGGCTGTTAGCTGGTAGGTATATCCTCCAGACAACCCGTCAAGGGCCGTGGCCTTATTCTCGTAAAGCTGGCAGGTGACCGCTGATGGGGAGCCAGAGCTTTTAAAATCAAAGCCTGCTTCCGCCGGTAAAAAATGGTCAATGTTAATCACTTTGAACGACGGGGGTAACTTATCCTGCAAGGCCTCCAGGCTTTGTAGCAGGGTCAGCCACTGGTGTTTCGACAAGGAGCCAGTTATGTGCAATTCACGGCAATCCGTTAAAAAATCGGCGAATGTATCAGCCGCCAGGGGAACGCCTTCACTCAGTCTGGTGCCGGAAAAAACATTGTGAAATATCTCACTGTTTAAAACCACAACTGGCTTTTGGGAGATATCGGTTCGTCTATCATTCACAAGCCGTTTTTTTAACAGCTCGATTTCTTCCTTTGATGTCTTCCGGCAGTAGAACCTGGTGGTTGGTGGTATAGTTATCCAGCAGCCATTGGCTTCATATCCTCCCACCCGCAGAACATCGGCAAGGGCACGGTTAAATTCCGGGTTGGCTTCCGGGGCATCCTGCAAAATCATGACCCCATGGCTGTGCAGGTTGGCCAGCACCCCCGGCTGAAAATATATTCGTCCCGCCTCGTTTAAAGCCAGCCCACCAAACAGAACAGAGTGCCAGGATTGGCCTGTAGCAAAATCAGCCACAACCGGGTCCGATACGGACAGCGCTTCTGTACCGGTCTGCATAGCATTGCAGGTCTGATGTCCAGACGGAGAGTCAGAGAGTCCACGATAATCGGTTATCCGATCACTGAGAAGCTGTTTATCACCCACAACCTTGCCAAGGTCAGGGTCGTCCTTAACCAGTTTTTCCGTTTTCACCCAGCAGGGAAACCTCTGCAACCGTCGCCAGCAATCCGGCTCGGGTCTGCCTAAACCTGGGGAGTACATTGTCGTCGTGATCAGCGCAACCAGGCGCACAGAAGAGCTGACATTCCTTTCATCGCCGCATGTCGCAGGCTCTTCCAGCAGGTCGTTCATGCGGGCTATCTGTCCGGGTGTCATAGCGGTCAGATCCACTATCAAAGTCAGTGGCTGCCCGGAATACAGTCGCCCTTCTCCCAGGGTGACTTCACCTTCTTTCGGGCAGGTGGCTGTCTGAAGCAGGTGATGGTTTTCCAGATCATCCGGGGATGTCAGGGTGACAACCATTTCACCCGGATATTGCCGACGGTAAAAAGCTTCAACCTTTTGCCGATCACCTTCATCACTTATGGTGATAACAGCCCTGTTAGCAGGTTGCACAACAGCAGACACGCCCCGGCCTTTTTGGGGCAGAATGCCCTGACTTATGGGGATGTTTTCAGCTTTACGCTTAGGGCTTCCGGTATCATCTCCATTCTTTAAAACGTCTGCCGAAGGGGGATTCCCTGTCATATTTGCAGACCGTGGGTGATGGGGTATGGAAACATCTTTCATAAATAACACTCCTTTAACCAAACGCCCAAAACTCCTTATCAATTCCGAGGCAGGTGCGGCTTTATTATTACTGTCTGAGTATTTCCGAGATCAATAGTTCCTGAGGAAGCCTGAGGAAGAGAGTGCAGATCCATCGCAGGAGGGAGCCATTCGTATCCTGGTCCAGCAGACAGAAAAATACGGACTGGAGACTACAGCTATAGGGGGGGGATAATTTAAAGTGCCGCTGTGCCCCTTTCTGTGAGGAGCGTTACACTGGTTTCTGGCGGTATAAATGTTGGAACAGGTTAAAACCCATGAATAGATGTTTGGGGAACAGAAAACATCGATTTATTCCTGCTGTGGCGCAGGAGATGCGGCAGAGCTGCTATTTATAGGAACTGGTACGAGGATTGTTGTGTAGTTCGGTTTCTTTCCCGTGTAGCCGCAGAAACGTCTTTCTGAAGTTACCTTAATTCCATGGCTCTCTCTCAATCTCCATGCAGCGATTTCGCTTGTTAAAGTTTGTTGGGTCAAGGTGCCAGGAGGAGGCTTTATACCTTCTTGCTTGAGGCGGGAAATTTCATCTGATACCTGCATTTTTCTGTCTACTTGCAGGCTTTCCAGCCCCTGCTGCTCATACAGCAGTTTTTCCAGGACGGTCATGTCTTTTGGCAGGTGAACCTGGCGCAGTTCTGATTCACTGTGTATAGCGGTCAGCTTTTGTTTGCCTTGCTCGTTAACGACACAGGCTGCACGTTTTTGGTTGTGTGAAAGGTACTCTTTGGAATGATTCGCAGTGCAGGTGTTTAACCCAGCCTCTCTGGCCATGGCCCGCCTTACATTGTCGTTCAGGGCGGTGAGTACAGAGTCATAGGCGTTTACCGCTCTGGTAACTTTCAACATCCGCTTACTATTGTCAGTCTGCAGGTTATAGCGCATCAGGTATGAACCCGTTTGGCTATTATCACCATAAGGTGCACCGCCAGTGACGTAGGCCAGATCCTTAGCCCCTTCCATAAGATCATCAAACGCTTTTTTAAAATCCTTTGACTGCGTCATAGTCTCGGGAAGATCTAAAAAGCGACTGTCAAAGGTGTATACGCTGGAAACGTTTTGGGGCTCTTTCCATTTTGCGGGAACCAGTGTACATCTAATCACATCAATTCGGTCAGCAAGTCTGAGAATTCTTCTTATCGTTCGTTCATCCGCAGAACACTCTGAGGAGGTGTCAGAGCTAAAGGGGGGAGCAACTGACCGCATAACATCGCTTTCTTTATTACGAAGGGCATTGCTCGTCAATGAGATAAGATCCTCAGAGTAGCGCCCTGACTGTTTTAAATCTTGTTCGAACAGCTCTGCAGCAGCTGTTTCTTCCACATCTTTGGGTTGTATTTCTGCCAAGGCATCATGATAAACCATGGCCAGAGGGATCAGTTCACGCAGACTGCTGCACCGGTTGAGTAACGCCGCCGTAGCAGGATCGTATGTCTCTCGAACAGCTCCAGTAGCGCTTCAGTGAGTACTTGCGTGCGTGTGACATGATCAGCACCATGCTGTTCCTTCAGAGGGTCGGGAACTTTCTTTTTACGGACAACCAGGCTTTCGGCCTGTCCTGAATGAGGGCACAGGTAGTACTGTCGTATAGCGAATTGAGCAAGCTCACGATAACACTTTCCCTGAGTACTGGCCTTTGTGTTGAACAAACTGTTCAGCCAGCCAAAATCTGAGAAGGTACTGGTAGTTGACTCGTCGATGGTGGCGTTTGATGAAGCTGTTTTATGGTCAGTGGTTAACTTCAGAACCATCGATTTGTGGTTCTGTACCTCAGGGGTGCTTTGTTCAGATTCCAGTTTTTCAATGTAGGCTTCGATTGCCTTTTGCTTGGCTTTAAGGTCAATGGACGTTTGCTGAAGCAGAGTGTTCGTTAGTTCAAGAGTAGCCCAGCGGTTGTTGTCAACTATATGCCTGGCGATGGTGGCTGCCTGCTCCTTAAGCAGCATGGTTCTACTTTTTAGCTCACGGGTTACCCATTCTAGAGGATGACAATGTAGCCCTTGAAATCCCGCCATGCCGAATTTAAACAAGTTGTGATCCAGGAATGCTGGGTAATATTCACACCTCTCTGGATCGCTTTGTATGGTGTATTCTTCAAAGATTGCCTCTATGACTTGTTTATCATGAGGCACCATCCAGATTAATGCCTTGCACTCTTCTTCTCTTTTCTTGTTCAGGTGTGTTTTTAAAACCGCTGTGTCAGCGGTTATGCCGTGGGCTAAAAGGACGGGAATCACAGCGTCAATCTCTTCTGCTGTCGTCAAACCACTTAAATCAGAAGGGGCATGTATATTGGGTAATCTTTCGGAGCTAAAAGGGGAATCGGTCAATTTTTCGCAGGTATATTGCGTAAAGAGAGCGTCCATTTTTTCAGGCTTCTGGTTGAAGTAGCCTATGGCGGTTTCAAATTCCTGACTGGAGATAGCCCCTCGGGCTAAATAGAGCTGAAGCAATCCCAGAAGGTTGTCACAGACGAATCCTTTGTCATAGTAAGGTTCGCCTTTACTCAGCATGTAAATGGCAAGGGAAGGGAGTTTTTGCATCAGCGTATCATCAACCCTGGTCCGGCATCCTGCGTCATAGAGCAGTATACCCAGCTGAGTCTGCTCTGATAGCTTTTCTGGATGGCTTTTACACATATCCAGGGGCGAGTGTGAACAATAGTCAGACCAGACAAACACCTGCAAAAGATTGCGTATCTGAACTCGTGGGTTATAAACGCAGTAGTGAGCCGCCAGGTTGGCTCCGTGTTCCTTAAGGAGCTTAACTCTGGCCAGATTGCCTTTCTTAACAGCATGGAGAAGAGCCTGTCTATAGGGTGTCTTCAGCATTCTGATAGATGATGCTATATCTGGCGGTGTGCGCTGTAAAAAACTCAGTAATAGAGAGGGAGTTGCCAGCAATAACAAGGTGTCTAAATCCAGATAAGACGTACATTCAACGAACTGCTGTAGCTTACTGATGTTGGCTTTCATCTCAGGAAGATCTTTGGGGTAGATGCCAAGGTCGCTTAGATAAAAGACCTCCCTCATATTCCCGCTTTTCTCATCATAGATGGCTAATGGCAGTTCGCTGATGCCCAGTTTCTTTTCCAGGCGGACTTTGGTTTCTAACACATCATGAATAGTGCCCAGTAAAAGAGGGTAGGGAAGAATGACGCACTGGTACTGATCCTTTCTATATCCCTGGATAATGGTTTCATGAGTCCATTGGCGTTCATCGTCTGTTAAAGGTTTGTTGTGACCACTGGTATAGGTTCCATCCTGATTAAGGTGCCCCGACGTTCTTGGGGGGTAAACACTGTACTGGCGATTTTCTCTCTCCATTAATTTATTCAGCAGGCAGGGATTGTTTGGTTGGAGTGCTCTTGGGTTTGAGTCTTTAGTGATGCCAGTGAAGCTCCTTACATCTTTTTTGAAATTGTAGAGTTCTTTGACGGGGTGCAGCCCCAAATGAAGTTCTGCTATGCGAAATACGCTTGCACGAAGCCCTTCTGCGAGCAGTGTACCGGGTCTGGGTTGAGGCCTGTTCTCCTGATAAGCCGGTTCTAACCCACAGGAATGTGGTGTCGAACGTTTAAGATTAACGCCTCTGCACAGAAGCTCACCGGCTTTAAAGGTTCTATGAATTTTTTGAATTGTCTCTTCCCTGCTTTTCCGCTCCTCAATGACTTTCTGCCATATCTCTTTGGTTTCAGGAGCCTGAAGAACACCACGAAGAAATGCTGAGCTTTTACCTCCAGCCCGGCACCGCCATTGGTGAAAAAGAGGTTCTGTGACAGGTACCAGCTCGGCGCTGTTTTCGCCAAAAGTGGAAATGTCATTTCTTGCTACTTTTTGGGATTCCAATACAGCACATGAGCTGTCAGGATGTTGCCTTTTTCCCGATCTAACCGTATATCCACTATTAGTTGAAACAGCGCCTACCAGCTCTCTGCTATCCGCTGAGGCTGGGTGCTTTATAATAGGCGCTGAAGTTGACATTGCATTCATTCGATCACCTTGTTTAAAGCCCCTAATGAGAGAAATTCACCTTGGTGACAATGATTTTCCGGAGCCTGCCTTCTTGTGCCTGCCTTCTTGTGCCTGCCTTCTTGTGTAAGTCACAAACTACCAAAGTATTTATCAAGCAAGATAACCCACTCAGACCAGGGTTTGCCTGACAACCTTGTTAGTCTCACAAGGGTATTACAACCAGGAAGGGCTGCCCTGAGACCTTATGATGAGGTGAGTCGGTCACTGCCATGGGTTTATTTGTTTTGATTCGCTAAATGCTGTAGAAAACCACAGCAGCTAAAGCGGCTGTTTATGGATTGAAGCTTCAATTAAAAGCTTTAATTAGAAGCCCCGGGAAAGCACATGTCAGATTGTGTTCGGAGTTTGTCTTTATAGCGCATTACATTTGCGCAGTTGTAAGAAGGTTGGCTCGTTATGTTTGCAACACTGCTGTATACCGCCGGGGTGACCTTGCCTGTTTTTTTGATGGTCTCCCTCGGTATTGTGCTTCGCCGTACGAACTTTATTGATGATGGGTTTATAACGACGGCTTCGAAGCTGGTCTTCAATATCTGCATGCCTGCTCTGTTGTTTATGAGTCTCAGCCATCTTGATCTTGAGACTAACCTGAATCTTTCCCTGATTATGCTGGCGGTTGCGGTCACGATAGTCAGCTTTTTAGCAGCATGGGCGCTGGCTGTTTGCTCGGTGAAGCGAAGAGAGTTGCGAGGCATTTTTGTTCAGGGTTCTTTTCGTGGAAATCTGGCGATTACCAGCCTGGCCTTTGCAAATAATATGTATGGTGCAGAAGGTTTGGCCTATGCGTCTCTGATTATCTCTCTGATTATTATCTTATATAACGTTTTTTCCATAGTGGTGCTGGAGTTCTATGCTGCGGGAGAGGGGGGTGAATCACGCTTGTCCGGCAAAACACTGGTATACAGTGTCATAAAGAACCCTTTGATTGTTGCGGTTATCACCAGTCTGGTAATCAGTTACCTGACGGTGCCAGTGCCTGAGCTCGTTTATAAGGTGTGTGAATACCTGGGAAGTATCGCATTGCCTTTGGCGCTTCTTTCGATTGGTGGTGCCATTAATATGCAGGCGATGCGAAAGAGCAGTTTTGAATCTTTTGGTGCTGCGGGGTTTAAGCTGTTGCTTCTGCCTGTTGGGGGCGTTTTGGCAGCCGTTTCGTTGGGGTATGAGGGCAGAGACCTGAGTATTCTCTTTGTGATATTTGCCAGCCCTACTGCTGCCGCCAGTTTTATTATGGCTAAGGCCATTACCGGGAAAGGAACATTGGCAGCAAATATTGTTGCCATCACAACTATCGGTTCCATTTTTACTAATAGCCTGGGGATATTTCTTCTGCGTTATTACGGTTTGATTTGAATGAATGATGTGCTGGGGTGATATTAGTTTGCCGATAATTTGATTTGCGACAATCTACTACATTTGCCTGCTGGGCGGCCGGTAACCTTTCTGACACAATGTCTGCTTAGAAAATATATAAAAGCAATCATGCAGGAGTCGAACGCCTTGTTTAAAACTATAAGAACTCTTTTGGTTTTGTGTCTTCTCGCCCCTTTGGCGGCCTGGGCAGCTGAGCCCTATCAGGAAGGTAAGCAGTATATTCGTCTGGATACGCCAGTCTCGACTCTGGACTCCGACAAGGTCGAAGTGGCAGAGGCTTTTTGGTATGGCTGCCCTCATTGCTACAGCCTTGAGCCAGCGATTGAAGCCTGGAAAAAAACACTTCCAGACTACGCCAACTTCCGTAAGGTACCTGCGCAGTTCAGAAAAACCTGGAAGGATCACGGACAGCTCTTTTTCACAATAGATGCTCTAAAGCTGGCGCCTTCCGTACATGAAGATGTTTTCTCTGCGATCCATAACCAGAAGCGCGGGCTGACCAGCACTGGCGATATGGCAAAGTTTCTTGAACAGTACGGTGTGACTGACGCGCAATTCAATAAGGCTTATAAGTCTTTCGGTGTGAAGAACCAGTTACGTAAGGCAGATGCTGTCGTGCGTGGTTCCAAGATATCCGGTGTACCCGCTCTGATCATTAATGGTAAGTACACTGTGTCTGCTGGTACCGCTGGCAGTAATGCGGAAATGCTGAAGGTTGCTCAATACCTGATGGAAAAAGAGCGGAAGCTGCAGGCTGCAAACTAACCGCTCTTATGAGCTTGCTCTAAGACTTAGGGAAACAGCTCAGGCTTGAAGGTGTCGTGGAATTAGATTTCCACGATACCCTCAATGACCGCCTTCACATCTTTCGGGATGGCTCGCATACGAGGCCAGGACAGTTTGGTCTTGCCGTCATCATCGTTTTCCATATGAGGCATCTTGGCACCGCCGGTCTTGCGATCCACAAGGCGGAGATGGAAGTCCAGTTGTTCACCTTCTTTCGTATCACGGTCTGGTTCAAGGTAGACTGCCCAGGTCTTATCTTCAGATTCCCAGTGAGGCTTCTCCAGCACTTTCAGTGAACCCAGGTTATGTTCCATATCCTGAAGGATTGCATCCTTACCCTGGCTCTCACTCTGAACCTGCTTAACACGGTTCTTCAGCAGATTGATCTCTGCCTGCTTGCCACGATTGTCATCCTGTAATCGCTTGATTTGAGCTTTGAGACGCTTGGGGTTCTCAGCCTGCAGAGCCTTGTGCTCTGTTTTCAGTTGCTTCAGCTCGGCCCTCAGCTTTTCAAGTGAGGAGGTATCGGAAGAGGAAGACATACGACTCGTTTATTCCTGCCAAAAAGCCGCTAAGTTTACCAGTTCATGGACGGAACTGCTTGTCAGGAATAAGCACAAAAAGACGCAGTGCAATGGAAAAGAAATCGTGAAAGGTGGCGTTGGGGCGGAATATTATGCGGGAAGAGCTGCCAGTCCCTTCCCGCTTTAGCTATAGGTCTTAACCCTGGTTGCGGTGATTAGCTCTCCAGAAACTTGCCGCCGTTAATGCTGATCTTGCGTGGCTTCATGGCTTCAGGGATTTCTCGCTCAAGATCAATATGGAGCAGGCCGTGTTCCATATTGGCACCGGTTACACGTACGTAGTCGGCTAACTGGAATCGACGCTCAAAGTTGCGCTCGGCAATGCCCTGGTAAAGGTATTTGCGCTCGGTTTTACTCTCGGCTTTATTACCCTTGATGGTCAGCATGTTTTCCCGGCTTTCGATATCCAGTTCGTCGTCCTGGAAGCCGGCTGCTGCCATAGTGATGCGGTAGCTGTTCTCATCGAGCAGTTCGATGTTGTAAGGAGGGTAGCCGTTTTGGTTGCCGGTCTGGTTAATGTTTTCCAGCATATTGGCAATACGGTCAAAGCCAACACCAGATCGGTAAAGAGGGGTCAGATCGAAATCAATAGTACGCATAGTCATATCCTCAAAAGAGCAATATGTGAGTCAAAATGATCTTCCTGTAACCCTTGGGGCGTGAGGACAGATCGTTCGAGAAATCCCCGATCGGGCAATCTCTCTTAAAACTCTATATGGAGTCGGCTGCTTTTCTTTCAACCCCTGATCTGCAAAAAGATCATGTGAAAGCTTACAGCTCATCGAGCTGGTAGTCAGTCATACGGTCGCCATCAAAGAGAAAGCGCCCATGAAAGCGCTTTCCAGCAAGCATAAGCGGCACCCAGAGTTCATCGTCAGCCCACATCTCGGAGTAAGGCATTTTATGGATGTTGTACCAGAGAGGAATGGCCTCTTCGGTCTCTTCGGGTGTGCCCTGAAAGACAGTGGTACTGTAAACATGCACATGAATCGAGTAGCCATCGGTAAACTGGAACAGATTCTCGCCGTGGCAGGTAAGCTCGCTGACAGTTATCTTCAGTTCTTCCTGCACTTCACGAATGGCGCACTCTTCCAGTGTTTCGTTGGACTCAAGCTTGCCACCGGGGCCGTTGATTTTGCCTGCACCCAGGCCGCGCTTTTTGCGAATCAGAAGAACCTCGTTCTCTTTTCTTACAAAGACCAGTGTTGCCGGGTCTTTGGCTTTCCAGTTGGACCAGTCAATATCGCTAAGAGTTTGCGGGTGGGGAATAGATAGACTCATGGATGAAGGGCTGCTTTATAGGGGGGAGGAGACATCATATCAGTAAGTGACCTCAGCCTATCAGGGGAAAGAGATATGCCTCACTAATATGAGTAAGCAGTTGTTCACCCTTGTTTAGTAAATTCGGCTTCAGGATTGTCTATCAGGTAAAGTAAAGGACTATACAGAGGCCGATGAAGAGCTGCCCCGATTTATCTTTGATTTTATAGGATGTTTGTCCTACTTTTTGGCAGTTGTATAGCAACCGCAGCCCCTAACGAGACCATATAACATATAAACATATAAACATATAAACTGTTGTGCCATCAGAGTGCCCATCAGAGTGCCCATCAGAGTGCGTAGCGTTGAGAGCTTTTAAGAACAGGTGAAGTTAAAGCCGAACAGGGGCCGCTTTTCCTAAGTCTGATTTTATGGAAGACAACAATTTCTAATCTAAAGAGAGTAATTCGCTGATGAAAATAGCCAGTATTTCCTTTTGGGTTGCCAGTATTTTTACTTTCTGCGTTTCTGAATTATCTATTGGATCAGGTATTAGACCAGTCTTAGAGACGACGTATTCAAAAGCCTCATTTAATCAAACGCTGCCTCTTCCTCTCCCGTTGGAAGCAAGGGCTAAAGAAATTGTTTCTGAAGAGCATAGGGTTGCAAGGTCGATTGTTCGCATTCCGGAGTCTGTTGACGATTTTATTTTTTTGACGCAACACTCAAATGGTCACTCTTCAGAAGAAACAGGGAAAGAAAAGCTGTATCTCGGTCAATTTAAAGGCGACAAAACCAATGGGTATGATGTTACCGATACTGACATTGCTTTGTTTGAGGATGGAATGATTATCTTCCCATCAAGTAATGATATTTCAATGATAAGGGAATTTGGGTACGAAGAAGAAGTCAGGTCTTTTATGTCTGATGAATACTATGATAAAAGCTTTTTCAAAGATCCTTATAAAGGTACACATACAGCCAGGAAAAGCTTACAGGCATTTATGTCTGATCATGATCTTTCAATGAAATATGCTTTTGTTCACAGTTCTTTTTTTAGCGGGCGCCTGACTGATAACGTTATGACTTTTTATATAAATAAAGCGCGTAATACGGCCAGTCTTTCAGGAAAGCTCTCTTCAAATATTGCTTTTGCTATCTCGCTGCTGAAACAGGAATTTCCTGATGTGAATATGATCATTCTGGATCAAATCCTCGGGTCAGATCATGTAGAAGTGGTTATGGATGCGGGGGTATTGCTCCATTCTTATGGAATGAAAACAAAAGTGACCAGTGACAGCCGGGTGTATTCGGCTGGAGTCGTGTTGTACTGGTCGGGTATAGAGCAATGGTTTCAGCGTGGTGCCACTCTGGTTGCCCATGGTGCATCAATCACAGACCTGAGAACAGGTGAGAAGAAAGAGTGGTTATTCTTCAAGCATCAGATAAGCGATTATCTTAAGGCTCTTGGTGCTCACAGTCTGGTTGAGCAACGGATGTTAGAACTGAAGCCTGATCAATATCATGCCTTCACCCCGGCTGAAATCGAAGAGGCAGGGGGGCATGTCTACGCAGAAGACTTTGCTCCGGGTAACCAGCCTTCAGACTCATGACTTAACCCTTCCCCCGATAAAATAGACACCCCTGTGCAGCTACCTCGTATTTTACCGGAGATTGATAATTAAGGCTCGAGTGCAGTCGAGCCCGGTTATAAAAATGTTGTATGTAACTCGTTATCAAATCACGCAGGTGATGACAATATTAATTTGCTCGTGAGTTACCCAGCTGTTCTCCCCGTCGCCCGTAAGATTTGACTTGGGCTCGGAAACCATAAGCGCCCAGGTTGTTGACTTGAAGGTGATTTCTCGAATTGATCAGTTTTACAAGCCTGCACACTCTGTCTTAATCCTCCACCACTAAAACACTTATTAGTCTATATTGCAGAACTCTTTTATCATTTTATGTGGTGCTTTATGGGCATGTTGAGGTTGAATATGAAGAAGGTGCATAAACAGATAACTCTGTTTATTGGGGCGCTTATAGGGGCAGTTCCATTTTTGTTCTCAGGCTTGTGGCTAAGTGTGTACTCGGGGACTGCCTGTGCTGGCATGGGAGGGCGTGTACCCTATTTTCCTCTGATACGACCCATCAACAATGTTGGTTTTCACGTGCTCAACACATTGTCAGCAAAAAACAATATATCGTTCAGTCCCTTTAACCTGTTTAATTTCAGTATCACTGTTGGCGGCTCTCTGGCTCCTGACCAAAGATCCCAGGTCTTTTCCCGGTTGGGAATCACTGATCTGGATAGCCCTGCTGTTGTGAGCGGATTGGAGGAAATGATTTACAGCAGTCGTGATGACGTTGAGGGTACAGATCTTGGTAAAATGCGAGCCGGTTCCTGGGCTTTATTGGAGGGCGGTAGAAAGAAGATAGCTTTAGCCGCGAATCTCAGCAGGTATGATACTGAAGTTCGGTACTTCCAATCTGATAATTCCATTTACGAATTAAACCGATTAAATCATGATATTTCTGATTTTACCGATGGAAAACTTAACCGATTCGTTAGTGTGTTTACACCTCTGTTACCAGTGAATTTTTTCTCAGTTTTCTATTTTAGAGAGTCGTGGACAAAAGAATTTACCCGCCTGGAAGAAAAGCAATATTTTGAAACTCTCTCTGGTCCCCAGCTGAGAGTCATGATGAGGCAGGAATATACGTCGATAGAGTGTCATCGTGATGGCAACGAAGGATGGACGGCCGTAAATTTACCCTGTAAAGATCCGACCGTATCACTTCTCCTCGTCATGCCAGATCAAATCGGTAAACCACTTACCGCTGAAACGTTTCGAAATATTTATGGAAAGCTGTCGCAGGAATCTAATGTGAATGTCACTTTGCCATTATTTCGTGTCAATTTTCAGTTTCCTGATATCAAAGGCTCCTTAAAGGATTTTGGGCTCCCTGATACACTGTCATTTGAAGGGACTGATATTGTTGATATGGACTGGAGCGCAATACATCAGAGCATCATGGATGTGAACGAAAAAGGTATGGAGCTTGCCGATGGGGTGGGTATGTGCGGTTCGTCACTGGATGCTCCTCCTCCTCAGGAGATAAATTTCAACAAGCCTTTTTATTTTATGGCTATACGTTCCGGTGGGGCGATTCTGGGAATGGGACAAGTGACCGACCCTGAGCAGCCAGAAGACCTTTTAGATCCCAGTGGGATTGCTCTCGAGTCGCACTCAGGCGGTACCAGCCTGCTTCATTATTATTAATAATAATAAGGTAACCGGGGCTGCAGTAATGTATGCCCCAGGGCTGGACAGATACTGGTTATTTACCCTTCTTCTTTTTTTTCTTTTTCTTACTTTTGTCGTCGTAGAGGGAGGGTTCACCCTCTGGGCGAGTCTTGAAGCGTCGGTGCTGCCACAGGTACTGCTCTGGATACTGACGTACAAAGTTCTCTGTTTCGAGGTTGATACGGGCCGTATCTGCGACGTTATCCCTGGTGGGGAAGTCTTTCAGAATTCCTGAGATATCCACAATATAACGGTTGTCTTTATCCAGACAAAAGTGACCGGTCACAACCTTTGCATTGCTGAGTCGTGCAAAGTCAGACGTGCTGGGTATGGTGGCCGCAGGAATATTGAAAAATGGTAGAAAGTGGCTGCGCCTGCGTCCCAGATCCTGGTCAGGAACAATAATGCCGATCTCCCCTTTCTTCAGGAAATAGAGCAAGTCCTTGACCTGTTTCCGGGGAATAAACCGTGTCTTATAGCGGTATCGACTGCGGCAGACACCGCTGACATATTCATACACAGGATTGTCGTGTACCCGGTAAAGAATATTAAAAGGCATTTTTTCACTGACAATGCGGCAGGCCATCTCCAGTGACGTCATATGGAGCGCAGAGACCAGAACCCCTTGACCACTTTCTAGTGTTTTATTGATATTGGTCCAGCCGATGAAACGACTGATGCGTTCTATACGACGTCTGGTAGAGAACCAGGCAACACCTGGCTCCAGCAAAGCAACGCCAACAGCTTCAAAGTTTTTCTTGAGCAGCACAGCGCGTTCCGCTTCGCTTTTTTCAGGGAAGCAGAGTTCAAGGTTGCGGCGGGTGACATTGACACGGCTGCCTCCAAGCTTCAGGAACAGGCGACCAATCATTCGTCCCAGAGCCAGCACCCATGGAAAAGGCAGCCGACCAATAGCGAACAGTAGAAAGATAAGCAGCCACAGGAGCCAGTGTTTTGGGTGCAGAAACGACAGCTTAAAGTGATAGCTGGTTGTGTAGTCTCTGTCTTCGAAATGGATATTTCGATCAATCTCCGGATTCAATGCGATTCTCAATCAGGATTTAATAAAGGGAGATTATACCGGAACATGAGCGGAGTGAGGGTGTTGAGAACCGACTGCTTTGTTTGATTTGTGTTACTCAGAACGTGTTTTTCCGGGTAAAAGGGCGTTAGAGGCTACTGCA
>CBDCRZ010000135.1:0-4952 GCA_965221135.1 Sansalvadorimonas sp. | reverse complement strand
CCAGTCACTGGTAGGTACTTTTCTCAGGATGCCAGCTGCCTCTAATCTGTCGAGCTCCTCATCGATTGCTGGCTTGATGGCGAGAGGAATTGAACGAGGCTTGAAAAACTTAGGCTGAGCATCTGGTTTGACATATAGCTTGATTTGGACCGATTCCATCTTTCCCAACTCCTCAGTAAACACTGTAGAGTACTTGTCAAGGAGATCGCTCAAACTCTTCTGCACAGCTGCTGGTGTTTGTGTTACTCTGAGCGATCCTATTGTCTTCCAATCGAGACGAATACGACGGAGCCAGTTCCTACCCAGTAGAGCAGGACCACCACCAGCCACAACAATAAGAGGTAGACTCTCCTTCTGTTGGTTGTAGCACACCTCAACAGTAGCCTCTCCAATCACCTGCACACGTTCTCCGGTGTAGGTCTTTAATCTGATACTGGATGGCTTCAAAACAACATTTGGTAGATCTGTCTTCTGCTGCTCTAAAGACATTATGGAGACCGCTGCACCGGTATCCACTTCCATAGAAAGGGAACGTTGCTCAATAGCCAACTGCACCTTGATCGGATCTGCTGATTTGGTGCCAACTACAAAAATCTGTTTCACTGCTACGGTGTCCTCGGAGTCATCACTACTGACCGTTTCCTCTGGTACATAATTCTGTCTTGCAGCACGTGGTTGAGGTCGCTTGGTAGGTCCTGTATATGAAGGTTCACTCTTCCTTGGTGCTGACCTGCACACCGAGGCGATATGGCCAGTCTTTCCGCAACGGTAGCATCGAGCGGTCCGAAATTGGCAGTCTTGCGAGTCATGATCTTTCCGACCACATCGATAGCACGGACTTGATTTGGCATTGTGTCGATCTCTGTACAGCTTCTGGATACCCGCTGAGTCCAACGAAGGTTTTAGCGATTTCGTGTTCTTCTCTGCTGACTCCATGGCCAACGCTGTTTCTACCGCCTTCTTCAACAACAACTTTTCCTCCGATAACAGCCGTCTCTGTATTGCTTCGCTTTTGAGCCCACAGACAAAACGGTCGCGAAGAGATTCGTCCAGAAACGCTTCGTCAAATTTGCAGGTGGTTGCCAGACGGCGCAGTTCTGCAATGTACACGGAGATAGATTCGTCTGCCGCCTGGTCACGCCTGTGAAAATGAAAGCGTTCTGCAATTATTAATGGTTCTGGTTCATAATGCTGTGTCAGCAGCGAGGTTAACTCAGTGTATGACTTGTCCTGGGGCTTGGCCGGTGAGCACAGATTCCTCAATAGACCATACGTGGCACCTCCGACCAACGACAAAAACACCGGAACCCGTTTGTCTGCAGCTATGTCATTCGCTATGAGGAAAAGGTCCATCCGTTCAAGATACGCAGGCATGGACTCGGCCTCTGGTTGGAACACAGCGATGTTACCGATGTGTCCAGCCATGATAGTGAAACTCCAACCCTCGTCGCCAGTGTAAAGTAGCCGATAGGTTCGTGAGATATTGGTAATTCACATGGGTATCAAAGTTCTGTCTTTTGATATTACACACAGTGTATTTATAGAGAACAGCAGACACAAAACATAGACACAGTTCTTTGACAGATTACAAGTTTAGAACAATGATTACATAATGAACATACACTACAGCATTCTTTTGTGCAGCAGGCGGCCATTACCTTTGCATCGGAAAACACGGCGATTTTAGCTCGAGTGCGTCGCTGAATGGACTTCCGCGCCCTACTACACTTTGCTGACACTGTGTCTCATCTTCTATTATCCAACCGATGGCGGTTCCGTGTCTGCTCGTGGCTTTCTGACGCTACAAGAAGGCTAGTTTCTCGAACACACTCACGCATGCCTCACATCACGTGTTCCTGTAATCGCTTGTAATAACAATTTTTATTGCAAGTTATGATTGAGTTGCGCTAAGAAAACCGTGGTCTCAATCTGTTCGCGGATGGTCTCTATCAGTTCGCGGATGGTCTCTACAGCAAATAGAGCCTCGGATCATTGCCAGAAATCCACGGTCATCCGGGAATTATTTCAGTAAACTATCTCCGTGTACGGCTACGTCGAATCGAATGGCAGGCATTGAGAGGCTGACTTCGTTCGGCGTTCTGGGCGTACCTGTTTGCTGAATACCTGTTCCCAGGTTCTGATTGTGAACTTCAGTGTGTTGGTCACCTGCTTGACGGGATTGCGCTGTCCTCCGTTCGAATTTTTGCTGTACCATTCACGAATGAAAATACCGACCAATTTCCTAATAGGCGTAATACATAATGTACAAAATTTGAATACTTTCACAGGTTGTCAAATAGCTAAGTGATTTACCAATCAGATTAACTAGACATTGCGTTTTAGTTTTAGTAACGTTTTATAGTAGCGACTAGCATAATAAGCAGCAAAGACTTACTAAAAACGTCAGAGAAAGTTGCTACCGTGATCTGCTTGCCTCAGACAACCAACGTAGAGAGCAGCTCGCTCGTTTATTGCAGCCACGCCCCTTAAAATTGTGCTGAAACTTGGCGAAAAGGCAATTTTCAAGCGAAGTTGGTACAAGCATTTTTTTAACTTACAAAAAAACTAAACAACTCAGCCAATAGCTCAACTCTTGGACTTTGAGTACAGAACCTGGGAACTACAAAAATATATACGCATCACTATAAAACAATTTGACAAAGCTGTGAAAGTATTCAAATTTTGTACATTAATGTATTACGCCTATTAGGAAATTGGTCGGTATTTTCATTCGTGAATGGTACAGCAAAAATTCGAACGGAGGACAGCGCAATCCCGTCAAGCAGGTGACCAACACACTGAAGTTCACAATCAGAACCTGGGAACAGGTATTCAGCAAACAGGTACGCCCAGAACGCCGAACGAAGTCAGCCTCTCAATGCCTGCCATTCGATTCGACGTAGCCGTACACGGAGATAGTTTACTGAAATAATTCCCGGATGACCGTGGATTTCTGGCAATGATCCGAGGCTCTATTTGCTGTAGAGACCATCCGCGAACTGATAGAGACCATCCGCGAACAGATTGAGACCACGGTTTTCTTAGCGCAACTCAATCATAACTTGCAATAAAAATTGTTATTACAAGCGATTACAGGAACACGTGATGTGAGGCATGCGTGAGTGTGTTCGAGAAACTAGCCTTCTTGTAGCGTCAGAAAGCCACGAGCAGACACGGAACCGCCATCGGTTGGATAATAGAAGATGAGACACAGTGTCAGCAAAGTGTAGTAGGGCGCGGAAGTCCATTCAGCGACGCACTCGAGCTAAAATCGCCGTGTTTTCCGATGCAAAGGTAATGGCCGCCTGCTGCACAAAAGAATGCTGTAGTGTATGTTCATTATGTAATCATTGTTCTAAACTTGTAATCTGTCAAAGAACTGTGTCTATGTTTTGTGTCTGCTGTTCTCTATAAATACACTGTGTGTAATATCAAAAGACAGAACTTTGATACCCATGTGAATTACCAATATCTCACGAACCTATCGGCTACTTTACACTGGCGACGAGGGTTGGAGTTTCACTATCATGGCTGGACACATCGGTAACATCGCTGTGTTCCAACCAGAGGCCGAGTCCATGCCTGCGTATCTTGAACGGATGGACCTTTTCCTCATAGCGAATGACATAGCTGCAGACAAACGGGTTCCGGTGTTTTTGTCGTTGGTCGGAGGTGCCACGTATGGTCTATTGAGGAATCTGTGCTCACCGGCCAAGCCCCAGGACAAGTCATACACTGAGTTAACCTCGCTGCTGACACAGCATTATGAACCAGAACCATTAATAATTGCAGAACGCTTTCATTTTCACAGGCGTGACCAGGCGGCAGACGAATCTATCTCCGTGTACATTGCAGAACTGCGCCGTCTGGCAACCACCTGCAAATTTGACGAAGCGTTTCTGGACGAATCTCTTCGCGACCGTTTTGTCTGTGGGCTCAAAAGCGAAGCAATACAGAGACGGCTGTTATCGGAGGAAAAGTTGTTGTTGAAGAAGGCGGTAGAAACAGCGTTGGCCATGGAGTCAGCAGAGAAGAACACGAAATCGCTAAAACCTTCGTTGGACTCAGCGGGTATCCAGAAGCTGTACAGAGATCGACACAATGCCAAATCAAGTCCGTGCTATCGATGTGGTCGGAAAGATCATGACTCGCAAGACTGCCAATTTCGGACCGCTCGATGCTACCGTTGCGGAAAGACTGGCCATATCGCCTCGGTGTGCAGGTCAGCACCAAGGAAGAGTGAACCTTCATATACAGGACCTACCAAGCGACCTCAACCACGTGCTGCAAGACAGAATTATGTACCAGAGGAAACGGTCAGTAGTGATGACTCCGAGGACACCGTAGCAGTGAAACAGATTTTTGTAGTTGGCACCAAATCAGCAGATCCGATCAAGGTGCAGTTGGCTATTGAGCAACGTTCCCTTTCTATGGAAGTGGATACCGGTGCAGCGGTCTCCATAATGTCTTTAGAGCAGCAGAAGACAGATCTACCAAATGTTGTTTTGAAGCCATCCAGTATCAGATTAAAGACCTACACCGGAGAACGTGTGCAGGTGATTGGAGAGGCTACTGTTGAGGTGTGCTACAACCAACAGAAGGAGAGTCTACCTCTTATTGTTGTGGCTGGTGGTGGTCCTGCTCTACTGGGTAGGAACTGGCTCCGTCGTATTCGTCTCGATTGGAAGACAATAGGATCGCTCAGAGTAACACAAACACCAGCAGCTGTGCAGAAGAGTTTGAGCGATCTCCTTGACAAGTACTCTACAGTGTTTACTGAGGAGTTGGGAAAGATGGAATCGGTCCAAATCAAGCTATATGTCAAACCAGATGCTCAGCCTAAGTTTTTCAAGCCTCGTTCAATTCCTCTCGCCATCAAGCCAGCAATCGATGAGGAGCTCGACAGATTAGAGGCAGCTGGCATCCTGAGAAAAGTACCTACCAGTGACTGG
>CBDCRZ010000134.1:0-37950 GCA_965221135.1 Sansalvadorimonas sp. | reverse complement strand
ATCACCAAGAATTTCCTGATAAGCCCCCACCAGGAACACGCCCAGATAATACTCTTCCCCCGGCTTCAGGGAATGCAGGGGCAGGGTGGGTGATGAGCCTTCGTGGGTATCTATAAAGGTATCAATCTTGCCGTCACAGTCACAGGTGATGTCTGCCAGTATGGCTTCCCGGTCGGGCGCTTCATCCAGACGGTGTACAGGAATAATCGGGAACAGCTGGTCAATGGCCCAGATATCAGGAAGAGACTGGAACAGGCTGAAATTGCCGTAATAAATATCTGCCAGAGAGGTTTTCAAACCCTCAAGATCTGAAGGGATGCGCTCCATTTGATCCAGCAGTGCACTGATTTTGTGGAGAATATCCAGAAACAGGTTGTCGGCTACTGAGCGAGTACGCAGGTTGATCTGTCCACGCTTGAACAGCTCCCGCACTTCCTGTCGGTGGAAGTGGGCATCGTTGTAACACTCCTGCGCCCGGGCGGGTGTCAGGTAGCTGTAGATATCCCGCATCTGTTGCAGCTGAGGGTGTTCATCCGGGCTGGGTTCCAGATTACTGGATGGTTCGAAGGTGGTGACATCCAGAATATTGAACAGCAGCACGGAAGAGTAGGCCACGGTCGCCCGGCCAGACTCGGTAATAATGGTGGGGTGAGGAAGCTGATAGCTGTCAAAAGTGCTCTTGAGGGTATCGACAATATCTTCGCAGTACTCTTCAAGAGAGTAGTTGCGGCTCTGGTTGTCGTTACTCTTGGCACCGGAGTAGTCCACCGCCAGACCGCCACCCAGGTCAATATGTGTCATAGCCGCACCTTCATTGGCGAGGTCGGCATAGTAGCGGCAGGCTTCGACAATACCGTTGCGAATATCGCGGATATTGGGAATCTGGGAGCCGAGGTGACAGTGCAAAAGCTCCAGACAGTGCAGCATATCTTCCTGCTTTAACAGATCGACAGCGGCAATAAGCTGGGTACTTGTGAGGCCAAAGACACTGCGGTCACCGCTGGTGGAGTTCCAGTGGCCGCTGACCTGACTGGTCATCTTGGCGCGTACGCCTATTTTCGGAGCAATGCCGAGCGCCTTGCTGCGCTCAATAATAATGGGCAGCTCGGTGGGTGTTTCCACCACAAAGAAGCAGTCGAAGCCGAGTTTAATAGCATTGAGACCCAGCTCAATAAACTCGGCGTCTTTATAACCATTGCAGATAATCAGACTGCCGGGCTCTTGAAGAGTGGCCAGTACCGCGATCATCTCCGGCTTGCTGCCCACTTCAAAGCCATGGGCATAGCGGGCACCAAAGGCCGCGACCTCTTCTACAACCTGAGCCTGCTGGTTTACCTTGATCGGGTAAACACCTCGGTATTCATTGTTGTAACCGGCCAGTTCAATGGCTTTCTGGAAGGCATTGTTGAGACGGTATAGCTGGGCATCGAGGATATTCTCAATCCGCAGCAGCACGGGCATATGCATATCCCGCTCTTCCATGCCTTTAATAATGTCCAGCAGGGGAACCTGGGTATTCAGGGTTTTGGCGGTGATATTGCCAGCCTGATTCAGGCCAAAATAGTCATTGCCCCAGCGCTTGATGCCATACAGCTCATCAGCGTCAGCAATGGTCCAGGGGGCAGATTTGGCTTTCTGTTCCAAATAGGTGATCTCCGGGCAGAAAGTGGTTTGTGATTGTTATGTCTTTATTATTTATTGGGCGCTGGCTTGTGGTGCCAGTCGCCAAAGTGCGCAATTTTGCGACAAAACTCGGGGTTGTGCCAGCAGGAACCCGAAGAAAACAGGGATTGTCTGGCCTGAGTAGTGGGAAACCCTGTCGTGGAGGGGCTGGCGACAGGTGTGAAAGAGCCCCGGTGCCAGGAGCTGCCAGCGTCAAATGGCATTGATTGATCTGCCGTTGCCCGGAATAGGGTTTATGGACCCTCGAACTCAAACACCGGATTGAGCACTGAAGCGGAACAGTTAATGCTGCAGTTAATACGACAGCCCCTATGCATTAGAGCGTCTACACAGGTGTGATTAATACACTATTTTGGTGTGTGTGTATTTCAACCCAGAGATCGATGGGACATGAACGAGAAGACAGCAACACATGGTGGTCGGTGCCCGGTCATGCATGGTGCGGCCACAGAAAGTGGCCAATCCCCGACTGACTGGTGGCCCAGGGCTCTTAATCTCGACATCCTCCATCAGCACGACCGTAGAACAGATCCAATGGATCCGGGGTTCAATTATCGTGACGCATTAAAAACCCTCGACTTTGCCGCTCTCAAGAAAGATATGCTGGCACTGATGACCGACAGTCAGGACTGGTGGCCTGCGGACTGGGGTCACTATGGCGGTCTGATGATTCGTCTGTCGTGGCACTCGGCGGGTACCTATCGCATATCTGATGGACGCGGTGGAGCGGGTCATGGCAATCAGCGTTTTGCTCCCCTGAATTCCTGGCCTGACAATGTCAATCTGGACAAGGCTCGTCGTCTGCTATGGCCGATCAAAAAGAAGTACGGCAACAAACTCAGCTGGGCTGACCTTATCGCCTATGCCGGGACGATTGCCTACGAGTCCATGGGTTTAAAAACCATTGGTTTTGCTTTTGGGCGTGAAGATATCTGGCATCCCCAGAAAGATATTTACTGGGGGGCTGAAAAAGAGTGGCTGGCACCCAGCGGCAGTGAAGGCAGCCGCTATTCCGGTGAGCGCAGTCTGGAGAATCCTTTAGCTTCGGTGATGATGGGGCTGATTTATGTGAATCCTGAAGGGGTTGACGGTGTTCCGGACCCTGCCAAAACCGCCCGGGATGTTCGGGTGACTTTTACCCGTATGGCAATGGACGACGAAGAGACGGTTGCTCTGACGGCGGGAGGTCATACTGTTGGCAAGTGTCACGGTAATGGTCGGGCCGAACATCTGGGTGAAGCCCCGGAAGGTGCAGAACCTGAAGACCAGGGTTTGGGCTGGATCAACAAATCCGGGCGCAGTATTGGTCGTGATACGGTTTCGAGTGGCATCGAAGGTGCCTGGACGACAAACCCTGTTCAGTGGGATAACGGATACTTTACCCTGCTGCTCAATTATGAGTGGGAGCTGAAAAAAAGTCCGGCTGGTGCGCATCAGTGGGAACCTGTGAACATCAGGGAAGAGGACAAACCTGTTGATGTGGAAGACCCGGGTATTCGCCGCAACCTGGTCATGACTGATGCCGATATGGCCATGAAGGTTGACCCTCGTTATCGGGAGTTATCGGAACGTTTCTACAAGGACCCGGAATACTTCTCGGCTTTTTTTGCCAAAACCTGGTTCAAGCTCACCCATAGAGATCTCGGTCCGAGATCCTGCTATATCGGGCCGGATGCACCGAAGGATGACTTCGTTTGGCAGGACCTGGTACCGGCAGGGTCGACCCGTTACGATATCGCCGATGTCAAAGAGAGAATCAAGGCCACCGGCCTTCCTGTCAGTGAGCTTGTAACGACAGCCTGGGACAGCGCCCGTACCTTCCGCGGTTCAGACAAAAGAGGGGGAGCAAACGGTGCCCGTATCCGTCTTGCTCCGCAAAAAGACTGGGTGGCCAATGAACCACAGCGTCTGGCCAGAGTGCTGGCGGCACTGGAGCCTGTTGCCACAGCAACCGGTGCCAGTATTGCCGATGTGATTGTACTGGCGGGCAGTGTCGGTCTTGAGCGGGCGATACAGGCAGCAGGTTTGAATATAACTGTGCCGTTTGCGCCGGGGCGTGGCGATGCAACGGCTGAACAGACAGATGTGCAATCATTTGCGGTACTGGAACCTCTCCATGACGGTTTCAGGAACTGGCAGAAGAAGGAGTATGTGGTTCAGCCGGAAGAGTTACTGCTTGATCAGGCTCAGCTGCTGGGTTTAACGGCCTGTGAAATGACGGCGCTGATTGGTGGTATGCGCATGCTGGGTACGAATTATGATGGCAGTAAACATGGGGTATTCACTGATGATTCCGGTGTGCTGTCCAATGACTTTTTCGTAAACCTGACAGATATGAACAACGCATGGAAACCGACGGGCAATAAGCTTTATGAGATTCGGGATCGTAAGACCGACACGCTGAAATGGACAGCAACCCGGGTCGACCTGGTCTTTGGATCCAATTCCATCCTGAGAGCCTATGCCGAGGTGTACGCACAGGATGACAACAGAGAGAAGTTTGCCCGTGACTTCGTGTCTGTATGGGCAAAAGTCATGAATGCTGATCGCTTTGATCTTGTATCCTAATAAGTTTATTTCTGCCGCCAGCCATAGGGGATGGCTGGCGGCAGGATACTGGCGCGTATGTGTTTACTCGTATTCTTTGATGTTGGCTACATCTATCCCGTAGAGCGTATCGGTATAAACAGACGTGTTCTTTTCCACTTGCAGAGTACCCTCAATCCAATAGGGGATGTAGCCGGCCTCGGTCACTTTTATGCCCTTGGGGTAGCGCACAAAGATGGTTTGATTGGGTGGAGGCGGAGGTGTGTGTACACAGGAGCCGGCTGTGGGTACCAGTAACAGTTCTGTGGCCATCTGGTTCTTGTCTATATTCAGAGGCACCAGGAAACCGGGGATTTTGATAGGGGATTTATCCATGGCTTTCACTGGGGTATTGCCCAGTTCGGTGACGTAGGCATTGGCATCCTTCTGACTTAGCTCGCCAGCATCCCACTTCTTAACCATGTTCTCGTCCACCGGAGGCATAAGCTTCTGCCAGGTGATCTCTTTAAAGGATGATTTGTCTGTCTCTTTGGCCTTTTCTTTGCTGCTCTCTTTAGCAAAAGCGACCGTGCTGGCAGCGGCCAGCACAAGAATCATGCACTTCATAAACAGTCCCGCTTGAAAGGACTTCAATACATTGTTCATAGGCGTCTCGGGTTATTGTTGTTCAGTGATTAAATTCGCACGGTCAGGCCATCGGCCAGAGAGTGTCTGTAGGCACGCCAGGCGGGAATAGCCCCAAGTACTGTTGCGCTGATAATAATCAGGGCTGCCAGCATAGCTTCAAACTGCCCGGGCAGGGTGATAGCCAGATACAGGCCCAGCTGACTCTGCACAATCGGTTGTACCAAAAACAGAATGCCGTACATCAAACCAAAGCCCAGCAGGGTGCCGGCTATGCCGTAGAGCAGTGACTCGGTGATCATCAGGGCAAAGATATGCCCGGGCCGTGCACCCACTGAGCGCAGAATTGCCATTTCACGGCGTCGTTCGTTCAGGGAGGTCAGTATGGTCGTTAACATACCCATCAGTCCGGCAATCACCACCATGGTCGATACGGCCAGCAGTGCCTTCTCTGCTGAACCAACAAGCTGCCAGAGCTCGCCCAGTGCGACACCGGGAAGGATGGCGGTTAAGGCTTCCTGAGGGTAGTCATTCACCATGCGCTGATAACGGAAAGCAGCAATACGGGATTTCAGACCGACAAAATAAGCCGTTACGCTGGTGGGTTGCAGGTTCATACCTTCGGCTCTTTCGGCGGAGATAGAGAAGGCCGAAACAGGTGGTGCACCATTGATCCAGTCGATGTGCAGCGCTTCAATCCCCTGCAGGGAGATCAGTATGCTCCTGTCCAGAGGGGTGCCTGTGGGAGCCAGAATGCCTGAGACAGTAAAGGGCTTATCGTCATGCTCCTGCAGACTGCGGCTTTCAACACCGTGACTGAGGGTGATCTTTTGGCCAGTGATATAGCCGAGGGACTTAGCAATCTCTGAACCTATGACGGCATCATATAAACGGTGGAAAGGTTTCCCTTCTGCAAACGACAGTGCTTGTTTGTCACCATAGCGGAAGTGCTCAAACATACTGTCAGAAGTGCCCAGTACCCGATAACCACGGTGGGAGTCTCCCAGCGCAATGGGAACACTCCAGGCCACAGCTGGGTCTGATATCAGGTCCTGGTAAGTCTCCCAGGTAATATTGTTGGTGGCATTGCCAATATGGAACACCGAATAGAGCAGCAGGTTCAGGGAGCTGCTGCGTGCACCCACTACCAGGTCAGTACCAGACACCGTACTGGTAAAGCTGTTGCGTGCTTCAACCCGTACCCGCTCGACACCCAGCAACAGGGCGACACTGATGGCAATGGAGAAGATGGTCAGCAGGGCAGTGGTCTTGCGGTTCCTGAGGCTCTTTATCGCCAGTTTCATCACCGACATCAGTTGGCCTCCTGAGTGCTGATTACAGGAATGTGCTGGCTGGCCCTGTTAATAGTGTGCAGAGGTAGGGAGCGGTCGAACAGAGGCTCCAGTGTTGGGTCATGGCTGACAAATATCAGTGTGCTGCCTGCGGCTTCGCACTCGGTAAACAGGAGTTTAATAAAGGCTTTCCGGGTGTCGGTATCCAGCGCAGAGGTGGGCTCGTCGGCAATAATAATATCCGGCTTGCCAATCAGGGCGCGAGCTGCAGCAACACGCTGTTGCTGACCGATACTGAGCTCGGTGACATTGCGGGAGAGCATGGCCGGATCTTTCAAACCCAGATGATTAAGAAGCCGAACGGCTTCCTGCTCATTGGAGCGCTGATGATCCCTGACCCTGTTTTGCCGTTGCCGGGCAAAACTGAGAGGCAGCGTGATATTGTCGATGACCGAAAGATAGGGAATCAGGTTAAACATCTGGAAGATAAAGCCAATATGCTCAGCACGGAAATGATCCCGTTCTGAAGACGACAATAGATTGATTGTTGTATCCATGACGGAGACTTTACCGGAGTTAGGCGTAAGAACGCCCCCGAGCAGGCCGAGCAGGGTGGTTTTACCGGAACCGGACGGGCCACGAATAAAGACCTTTTCTCCCTCGAAGATGTTGAGCTCCTGAACATCCAGCACGGGTGTGCCGGATGTCCAGCTGAACTGCACATCACTCAGGGTAATAACCGCTGGGTGAGAAGAACTCATTTCAGAAGCGCACCTCAGGATTCTTGCGGTTAATATGCCCGGAGACCTGCCCCTTGGCGGTGATGCCCTGAATCTTCAGCTCATGACTGTTGGGGAAGGTGGCAAAGAACTCAGTGCCCAGGCTGTTGAGCTTATCGATATTGCCGCACTGGTAGACATAAGTCGCTTCGATATCCATATGTCCGCCTTCGGTGTGATCATCATGTCCGTGTTCGTCGTGACCGTGCTCTTTGTGTGCATGTTCTTTATCAGCATGTTCCTTGTGACCCTGCTCGTCATGATGATCACTGTGGTCGTCGTGATGCTCTTCATGATGCTCTTCGTGATGCTCTTCGTGATGGCCTTCATGACGACCGGATTCTTTCCCCGGCATGTTTAGCTCAACCAGCTTGCAGGAGGCGGCAGCGGTCGGCTTCCACAGATCAGCATGACTGAGCTTTTTATAAGCTTCTTTCAGTTGCTGCTTTTGCTTATCCGTAGAGATGGTTTCAAAGCCGAGGATATCAAAGCCAGGGCTTTTGAGATCCAGATAGAGCTTGTCCCCATCAATGGCAAAGTTCAGTTCGCCTTCGCCATGAACATGTTTTGCGGCATGGCGGGTGTCATTGGCGGCCCGGCTTTCGTCGGACAGGGCTCCAGCAGACAGGGTGATGCAGGTCGCAGTGGCAACCAGGGCGCGAGAAAAAGATCCCATGTTAACTCCAGAATGTACGTTCTAATTCTATTGTGTAATTGATGTCACGCTGAGTGTTTACACAAGCAGAACGGGAGGTGCGCGGGTTCTCTGGCTGGTGGGTGTTGGTGTGGGAGTGGCAGACTCTGTCAGGGCTGCCCTTGTTAATGTGTGTACTTGCTGGCTTAGCCCAGGGATGCTGCTGTCAGGTGGCGCCTGAGCGGTGAGCTGGCAACTGGCGCTGTGATGCTGGTCGGCGTGCCAGTGTTCAGACTGTCCATCAATAGCAGACTGCTGAGAAAGGGCGAGAACACCCGGACTGAAATCCTGGGGATGCAGTTGCGTTATATGGTTCGCTGAGGTGTGTTCATCAGGCTGGGGGTGTGAGTGGCTGACTGAGTAAAAAACCACCAGTATGTACAGGGCAATCATCAGCGCAAGCCGGTGAGGCTGTCGCGTTATTTGATTCGCTCTATCAAGAATACTGGAAAACATAAAAACGGTGATTGACCAATTTTAAAATTATGTGAGAGCTGGCTATCACAAATGAAACATTGGATATGTATCCCGGCCACAGGGGGATGATGAGTGTCTCAGGGATTTATTGCAATACAAAGAAAGTCTGTGTGAAGGAACTGACCTTTACATGGAGCTTAAGAAAAGAAAGATGACTTTTTAATTTCAATAAATCCGCAGCTCTTATAGAACGTAACAGATCTTTTCTCCACGACAGAAGCTAAAAAAAAGCGATAGATGCCGGGCATCTATCGCTTGAGTGGATTGCAGCTTGTACCGGGAGGTTAGAACTCGTAGCCCACTTTCATCGCATAGGTTCTTGGTGCGCCGTAGAAACCCTGGATGGTGTGAGAGTAACCGGAGCGAGTGTCATAACCTGAAGTACGGTATTCCTTATCTGTCAGGTTTTTACCTTCAAGGGCAACAGTCCAGTCTCCACTGTAAGGTCTCCATGTCAGGCTGGCGTCTACCAGGCCATAGCCGTCCTGCTTCAATACTTCGCTGAGGTCTGTGGTCGGGTAGACCTCGCTACGGTAGCTGTAGCTGGCGTACGCCATCAGGTTACCATGCTCACCCAGAGAGTGGTCATAGATGGTGTTGAGGGTTGCTGTGAACTCCGGGGTATTGGTGAACTTCTGCTGGCTGGCAATATTGTTGCCGCTGGCATCCCGGTACTCCTTGTATTTCGCGTCAATGTAGGCAGCGTTACCACCTACCGTCCAGTTGTCAGTCAGCAGTGTTGAGAGTTCAAGCTCCAGGCCCTGGATGACACCGCGACCTGCGTTTTGAATATCACCAAAGAATTGACTGTTGATGGTTTTGAATACACTAATCTGAATATCTTTATAATCACTATAAAAATAGGCAGCGTTTAAGGTCGTGTAATCCGTGAGTGATGTTTTAACGCCGAGCTCGAAGGCTGTTACCGTTTCCTCGTCATAAGGGCGCGTTGAGGTAGGGTCCAGATCCGCACGCGCTCTCACATTATAACCACCGCTCTTGAAGCCCTGGCTTATAGTGCTGTAAATCAAAGTTGCATCACTAAACTGGTAATCAAGGCCAACCTTGGGAGAGAAGTTCTTCCAGGTATGGTCATCTTTGAATTCTGTTACATTGGCAATGAAAGGGCTGAGTGCTGAGTAGGTATCATCTGCGTAGTTTGCAGAGAATATATCCGCTTCTTTTTTCTCCCAGGTGAAGCGGCCACCAAAGGTCAGTCCCCACTTTTCATCGAACTGCCAGTTGGCTTCACCATAAACAGAAGCACTGGTCGTCTTAACTTCACCCTTACCGCCATTGTATATAGAAAGTAGAGCCGTTGAACCTGCAGGAATTGTGTCGGAGTTACTACTAAGAAGCAGTAAGTTGTTTCGCCCCTCTGCGCCTGCTTTGGCATCAATATAATAAATGCCTGTTACTACCTGCCAGTCATCCCCATTATCGTAATTAAACTGGAATTCCTGGGTTAGCTGATCATCGTGATACTTGGCGTAGACATCAGCAATGGGCAGGGGGCCCATATCGAAATCGATGGTCGTATCAGTATTACCTTTTCTGTAGGCGGTGATAGATTTGACGTCCCATTCGTCGTTGAGCATCTTGTCGATAATCAGGGACAAACCTTTGGTCGTTGTATCATTGACCGGTTTTTTCAGCCCACTGTTGGTGTCATAACGCTTTTTACTGGCCGGAAGATTGGTAAGGCCGTTGGTTGTAGCAAAGGCATCCAGGCTAGAGAGTGTGTAGGTTGGCCCCAGAAGGGAAATACCTGTGGGGGTAGCGCCACCCTGTATGGCTTGAACACGAGCTTCCGCAGTATTCACCTGCATGCGCTGACCGCCACGGGGTGCTGACGTATCTTTGGTGGTATCACCTGAAAGCCTGAAAGACAGGTCATCAGAAGGCTCCCACTGCAGTGCAAAATTACCGCTGAGAACCTGCTTGTCGCTCAGGGCGCTGCCGGTGTAACGGTTTTTACCGTAACCATCATGGCTGTTTGAGAGCAGGCTCACACGGGCAAACAGTTCATCTTCAATTAATGGTGTGGCATAGGTGCCAGAAATATCCTTTCTGCCATAGCTGCCAGCAGTCACCTGAATCTTGCCTTCAGGTTCGGAGCCTATGTCTTTGGAAACATATTTAATGGCACCACCAATGCTGTTACGACCATACAGCGTACCCTGAGGTCCACGAAGAACTTCGATTCGTTCTACATTTGAGATTTCGAGAAGGGCGCCCTGTGGACGTGCGATATAGACATCGTCCAGATAAAGGCCCACACCAGGTTCGAAGCCGTACAGGGGGTCTGACTGACCCACGCCACGAATGTAAGAGGTCAGGGTGTTGCTGGAACCCCGTGCGGCATAGGTTGTTAAACTGGGGATTTGGGATTGAATATCACTGATATCAACAGCACCACTGATATCCAGCTGTGAGGAATCAATCGCAGTGACCGCAAGAGGAATGTCCTGCAGGCTTTCTTCACGCTTTCGGGCTGTCACGACAACTTCTTCAATGACGCGAACAGTTTCTTCTTTTTGTTGTTGTTCAGCTGCGGTGACCGTCTGAATGCTGGTGGCGGCTATGGCAGTTGCGAGCAGGGTAAGACTGAATCCCCGGATCCCTTTTTCCTTAATCATAACAATCTCCTGGTTTTTATTTTTGTATTGGTTTTAGTCTTTTACTGCACGGTACTGCTTTTATCTGGATGCTATCTGGATGAATCAGATTGTGACTGTGCCGTCTATTAACATCTGTCCGGCTTCTGATGTTCTGGCACCGTTTTTTGATGAGCTATTAAAAAAATCGAGAATTAAGGTGTTCAGAATATGGGGCTGGTCCATCGGGGTCGCATGCCGGGAGTCCCTTATAATGGCCAGCCTGGCATTGGGTATTTTTTGGCTGAGAGCCTGCTTGTACGCCACTGGTGTATAGTCCTCGTCGGCTGTCGCAATAAGGACAGGCATGGGCAATGTAGAGAGATGGTTTTCAACGCTCCAGCCTGACAGCGAGTTTAATGCCTTGAGATAAGACGTTTTGCTATTGCATTGCATACGGTGAACAAATTTTTTGTAGAGGTGTTTTTGCGACTCAAGGGGGAAGAGTTTTCGGGCAATCATTTTTCCCAGAGCTTTCATTCCCAATATCTTGATTGTCCAGTAGCGGATAATAACTGGCAGTTTTGGAAACCAGCTTTTTACTGGCATTGAGGCAGGCGCATTAATAACAGTGAGGCTTTTGACCAGGCGAGGTGCATCCACTGCCATTTGCAGGGCTGTCATGCCTCCCAGTGAGAAACCAATCAGGTGGATGGCATCAATATTAAGATTCTTGAGGAATTTCTCCATATCCTGTGCGTACAGCGGAATACTATAGGCGCCTTCGGGCTTGGTGGTTTTACCATGACCGCGCAGATCCACTGCAATAACGCAGTATCTGGTTGAAAGAGCTTCTATCTGGCAGTCCCAATCCTCAGCACAGGATCCAAGCCCGTGAAGGAGGAGTACATATTCACCCGTACCATGAATGGTGTAATGAATATTAATATCATTCGCTGTACAAAAAGGCATTAACACACTCTCCCTAGTCTGATCTTGTTTTTATCTGCCTGCAGCCTGAATAAGACCGTTATGCAGTTCCCTGGTATAAATCCTTTAAATTAAGATACGGAATCATTATTCCGAAAACAAGTATTGAAATCGAAATTTCGGTTCCGTATATTAGTTTTTAAGAAACTTGAAGTGCCAGTTGACTGCACGGAGTCGTCTTTAATATGACGGACCAGTAATAAAGAGCGGTTTAACAGGTGGAGTTTCGAAGGATAGTGGTTCAAAAGGTAGTGCTTCAAAGAATAGTGCTTCAAAGAATAGTGCTTCAAAGAATAGTGCTTCAAAGAATAGTGTTTCAAAAATTACAGTTTCAATATCAGTAGCTTCAATAATAAAAGCACTGTCGCTTGTAATGCGGCCCAAAGGAGTGGGTAATGAAAAAATTTTTTCTGGGTACCGGTGGCGTAATCGCTGTTATAGGTGCCCTGTCATATAGCTACAAAGATCAGCTCTCTCTTTACATGGCGGGTTTCACCCTGCAGCCAGCACATGGGTTTACTGAGAAGGCTGAACCCAGAGCCCCTGATTACTCCAGTGAGGAGTCCTGGGCGGCATTGCCCCAGAAGGTTGATGCGGCGGATGTGTATCCGAAAGATCAGTCGCAGGAGGGTTTTCTGGGTGACAGTCAGGCCGAAGCCCCTGTCGATGTGTTCTTTATTCACCCCACTACCTATTACGGCGCGGACAGCTGGAATCAGCCTCTGGATGACCAGAAAGCCAATGCCATGATCAGTGCCCAGGTGCTGCCAAATCAGGCCGGTGTCTTTAACAGCTGCTGTAAAGTCTATGTTCCCCATTATCGGCAGGCGACGCTGTACTCATTCTTTGAAAAGAGTGAGAACTCGGCAGCAGCTCTGGATCTGGCGTATGGCGATGTGAAAGCAGCGTTTGAATACTTTATTGAGCACTACAACGAGGGGCGGCCATTTATTGTCGCTGGTCACAGCCAGGGCTCCCGCCATCTTGATGTATTGCTGAAAGAGGTGATTCAGGGCTCCGAACTGCAGGGCCGTATGGTGGCTGCATACCCTGTGGGCTTCCCGCTGGATGGCACTAATGGCATTCCTGTGTGTGAGTCTGCAGAGCAGACTGGCTGCCAGGTGACATGGAACACGGTTTCCCCGGAGTTTGTGCAATACAGGGACACTCAGAATGATCTCTGCGTGAACCCATTGAGCTGGAAAAAGAACGGCGACTATAAGGACCCTACCTACAACAAGGGCGCTGTGAACTATGCCCAGAAAGGCAACCTGGAGATTGGTATAGCGGATGCCCAGTGTAAGAACGGCCTTCTGGTGGTGAAAACCATGGGATCAGACCAGTACCCCTTCGGCCTTCTGGGTACGGGTAATTATCATCTGTACGACTATGGTCTTTACCATATGAATGTTCGCAAAAATACAGTAACGCGGGTGAATGCTTTTTTGCAGCAGTAACGATGTCATCGTAACTGCTGATATGGAGTTCCTCTGCTGGTTCGCCAGGGACGGTGTTTTTTAGCAGCATAGAGAGGGTGTTTTACTGGGGTCACCTTCTGTAATGAGTGAATCCTTTATAATGTCCTGATTTATTAATGATAAGGAGTGCCCATGGGGCAGAATTTCAGAGATCTGGTCAGTATTCCGGAGCCCACACAGGCTCGTAGCAGAGAAGCTCTGGATAGATTTCTGGCCACAGGAGAAGCCCTGTTGGCAGAGAACCGGTTTGAAGAAGCCGGTGTGGCCGAGATAGCCAGGGAGGCGGACTCTTCCGTCGGCAGCTTTTATCGTCTGATCTCAGATAAAGAGCGCTTGTTGCTACTACTTTTGCAGCGTTTCTTTATCGATATTGAGCAGAGTATTGAAAGTGCCCTTGAACCTGAGCAATGGCAGGGAAAAGGCATTCCGGCGATTAGTGATCGTCTGGTTCGCATGCTGGTAAAAAGTTATCGCGGTCATAATGGGGCTTTGCGGGCAACGATTTTACGTTCGTCAAAAGACAAAGGGTTTCGCAGTCATGTCCATGATCTCAACAGTCTGATGAGCACCCGGTTAGAGTTTCTTCTGGGGCAGCGTAAAGATGAAATCAGCCATCCTGTGCCCAGGCGAGCCATTAAATCAGTTGGTCACATAATTCTGGGTATTCTTAACCAGCACACTATGACTGGTAACCTTGGTGGTTTGTCCGAAAAGGCTTTGATTGAAGAATTAAACTGGATCTTTCTCAGTTACCTGGGTGTCAACAGTTAAGGTTCAGCACGCGGGTATTAAGAATCCTGACAGTGTTGGAAATAACGGAAAGTCGCAGTACCTGACAGAACAATAATAAATCACAGGCAGGTGATGATATGCAGAACACGCTCGATCAACAGGATGAAAAGGGGGCAGAGAATGGCCCTGACAGTGTCTCTGAAGCAGTACAGACAGGGGCACAGTCCGGGAGTCAGGAGAATCCCTCCCTCTATCGCTGGTATGCCCTGTTTATCCTCACCATTGTTTATGTCCTGAACTTTGTTGACCGACAGATTCTGGTGGTGCTGCAGGAACCGATTAAAGCGGATATGAACCTGAGTGATACCCAGCTCGGCCTGCTTACTGGCTTTCTGTTTGCCATCTTCTACGTCACCCTTGGTTTGCCCATTGCCCGTATTGCCGATAAAGGCAATCGCCGGAATGTGATTGTCTGGTCGGTGGGTGTCTGGAGTGCGATGACCGCATTAAGTGGTCTGGTGATGAACTACGGGCAGCTGGTGCTGGCGCGTATTGGTGTGGGTGTTGGTGAAGCCGGTGGCAGCCCGCCTGCACACTCGATGATTTCCGATTACTTCCCTCCTGGCCTGCGCTCTGTTGCCTTGTCGATTTTCTCATCCGGCATCTATATCGGCATTATGATTGGCTTTCTGATAGGTGGTTATATCAGTCAGCACTATGGCTGGCGGGTGGCCTTCTTTGCCGCAGGTGTTCCCGGGTTGCTGGTAGCGGTATTAGTGCGGTTTACTGTGAAAGAGCCACTGCGGGGCCGGTACGATGCCAAACCTTCCGGTGATGATATGCCGGGTATCTGGCAGGCGTTTGTGATCTTCTGGAAGCTCAAGACATTCCGTTATCTCTCCCTTGGTTGTGCGCTGTTGTCGTTCTCCAGCTATGGCGTAAATAACTGGATGCCGTCTTTTATCATTCGTGGTCATGCCCTGAGTATCAGTGAGACTGGCGTGTTGTTTGCCCTGTTGATTGGTGGCTGTGGTTGCCTTGGCGCGATACTGGGCGGAGTGTTGTCTGACAAGCTGGGTGTGAAAGATAAGCGCTGGTATCTGTGGCTTCCCGGGTTGGTTAACCTCAGTGCCGTCCCTTTTATGATTACCAGCTTTATGTCTGAAGATCTGACCACCAGTATGCTGTTCTTTATCTGGCCTTCTATTGCTGTGGCCATGTTCCTCGGCCCTGGCATTGCCACCTGCCACTCTCTGGTGGAGCCTCGGATGCGGGCGCTGATCTCTGCGGTTATCTTCTTTATTGTGAACCTCCTGGGGCTTGGCTTTGGTCCGGTATTTACGGGTGTGATCAGTGATCTGCTGACAGCGCAGTATGGTGCGGTAGATGCTTTACGTTATGCCCTGAGTTCAACGGCGCTGATAGGTTCAACAGCCGTTATCTTCTTTCTGCTGGCTGCTCGCCATATTCGCCAGGAAGTGCAGCCGGAAAATCGCGATTAAATGTGAATCAGTATGTGTGTCCTCCTGTTGTTAGAGGAGGACACTTATATGATTTCAGTTTAAATAAAGATTGTTGGCTTATCTGTCAGGCTTGTCAGCAACTGGATTATTCTCAGCAGGTCAGATAGAGACTTGCTTTTGTAAAGAGAATGCCGTTATGCGAATACAGCAATTAATTACCCCAGCATCTCTAGTGCCTGTTCTATTGTTGCTTTTTCTATTCATCGTATCGCCAGTCAATGCCGGGATCCTTAAAGATAAGCAGTGCGTATTGGGAAAGGATTCAGGGACATGTCAGCAATACTATCTGCCCTTTAAAGAATCTTATACTCTTCAGGATTACATCAGCGAGCTGAAGAAAGACCAGCCCCAAGACCATTGGTATCAGCAATACAGGGGGGTGTTGGATTTCAGGGTTGAAGACTGTGAGGAGTTTGACAGGTATTACGACAAAATCATTGATGAAGGTAATCCGGTCCACTTAAAACAGTTTTTAAGCTGGTTGCTTCTTAAGGCTGTATACCAGTTAGGCGGTGTAAATCCATCCAGTCAGGAAGATCTGGATATGGAGTCCATTCTAAGGGCAGTACATACCATGTTTGCGCTTTTGCATGGCATGTATGAAGATTCAATGCCTGATTTTGACAAGTTTTCTAATACAAAAAAATGTAGCTTTCATCGTTATCGGACAAAGAATGGTCAAATTTCTCTTGGCCAGACATTCACTGGTTATGGTGCGTTAAGTAAATATGATTTTGTATGCTTTATGACTAGGTATGTTCTTGCAGCAGTCGGTAGTTTTTTTGTTTATACCAATGAAAATGTGAGTTGGCTTTTGGATACTGTTCCGGAATTAAGAAGTCATGACATTGTTGAGTTAGGTGCAGGGAATGGTCAATTAGCCAATATAATAAGAAGCCAGGGCATCAATGTTCGGGCGACAGATAAGAACCTGATCAGGCAGTATGGCGAAACGTCTGATGTGGAAGAGATCAGCGCAGAAAATGTGCTGAAAGAGTATAGGAATACTGATAAGCCTGTTGTTTTCCTGATCTCAGTGCCTGGCTGGGGTTTCGGTGATAATCTTGAAGATTTTATGAAAATTAAAAATGCGGTGATGGTTGTATTGTCAGAAAATGAAATTATTGATGATGTATTTCCTGTTGATTATGACAAGCTTGATGTTTTCGTATTTAATCTCCCTCCTTATTTCAAGACGATTTATAATCTGAAAAAAAATGGGTTCAAGCCTCATATCTATAAAATTCAAAAGAAGGATTGGGGCTCTGAAGCCGATTTTCATGGTGAATTGTAGTTATCTGGAAGATGAAAGAGTAACACCCTAATCAGTCAAACTAACAAAATCTTAAACGGTTTACTGTTGCATGTGGTCAGAATGTGTATCGATCTGACTGCAATTTAGAACAGGATGGCTATGCAACAATCTACCCCTACCGTCACGCAGGGAGCGTGTATTTCTCCAGTAGCTTCAGTTCCAGCTGCTCCTGAGGCAGTGGCTACCGGGAATAGCACTGCTCAAACAGTATTTGGAACAGGAGGCATGCCATTTGCGCCGGGTGCACTCAGGACTCCAGGTGGATATCTGATACCAGTCAACAATCCCGCACAGTCTTCTGTCCCTGCCTGGCCATTTCCTGTTATTCCTTCGACCGGTTTATTAACAAGGCATGTTACCCCGTTATGGCGGGCTCCAATGATGCTTATGGCGACTCCTCCAAGAGCGCCGACTTTTACTCCATTATTTTTCCCTCAGCCTTGCTCGCAATCGCCCTATCCTTCGCAATCGAATGCATTCAGGGTTGTTGATGTGCCTGCGCTGCCAGTATCTGGAGAGTCTTCAAGTCTGCAGCGGGCTGTTAGAACATTTGCTCCCGAAACAGGGCTATTGGATGAAGTGCCACTGGGTGAAGAGCTGTCGCATGAAGAATTGTCGGATGATCAGTCTGACACAGAGACTCTCTATGAATCTGGACATGAACCTGAATCTTCTTCGCGGATGTCCGAGGCCATACCCGTGCAGGCTGTTACACAAGAAGCCGTTAGTTTACGACCTGGGTCGGGTTTACCCTCTAGACTCCGAGGCCCGGAACTCGTCAAGGAGGCTCTTGAAAGTTTTCCGGGTAACAGAGCCACAGCCGTGCAGATTTCTTTATGGATCACAAATAACCACCCCAGGGCTCTTGAGTTTCTAACAAATAAGAAACGATGCATTAATCTAAATGTCAAAAACGCACTATCGCGTAAAAAAGCTTTTCAAAAGATTCGAGTGAAAGGGCAGTGGGTCTGCGACTGGAAGCTTAGACCGGGTGTAGCTCTTTCAGAAAACAAAAAAGCAAGACCTATACGCAAACGTCTCGTTAAAAAAACGTCTTCGGGTACATCCTCAAAATGCTGAAAGAAGTGGGAGTGCACTTATTGTATTAATCCAGCTCTCCAACCTTTGTGTGTTCACTTCTTCTATTCTTGAGCGATTCCTATCGCTATGCCATAAGCCTTAACGTCAGCAAAGTGTGCCTGTTTTTTTTATTCAAATTTGTACTGTAAAAAAGCTGTCATAAAATCGTTGTAAGTTTCCCGTAATAACATTTTTTTTAATGGCTTTTTGGAAAGTGTGTTTTCCGGCACCGCTGTACGTGCCGGGTATAATAAATTGAACGGGAAACACCATGATATTTGATAAAAAACTTCTGGCAACGGCTGTTGTATCAGCTTTTGTGTTGACCGGATGTGGTGGCAGCGAGCAGCAGGCGCAAGCTGAATCATCTGCGATTGATCGCTCTCAGCCGGTGACACTGGCCATTAGCAGTGCAGAAAAATATGCTGCTCTTTCAGCGGTTGAATTTACGGCTTCTGATGCTGTTTCTGAAAAGCTGAACTTTGATATCGGCTTTGGTTCTGGTGCAACCCGCCACCCTGATGATGAGCCCGGTGTGTTCTATACGATTTCTGACCGTGGCCCCAATATTAAGTGCAGTGATGCCGGTAAGGTGATCGCCGAACCCTTCAGCGCACTGTGCATGGACGGTGAAGCCCTCGATAAGAGCGGCAAGATTTTCCCGGTACCTTCTTTCACTCCTCGTATTGATAAGTGGACCATTGCACGTACCGCCGAAGGTGCTGCACTGGAACATCTGGAAACCCTTGAACTGAAGAACAGTGCGGGAAAGGCCGTCACTGGCCTGACCAATGATCTGTCATCCAATACCGAAAACGGTTACGACAATCAGGGCAGGAAGCTGGCCTTTGATAATGAAGGTCTGGATACCGAAGCCATTGCCCGTCTTTCCAATGGCAGGTTCTGGCTCTCAGAAGAATATGGCCCGTCTCTGGTTCTGGTTGATGCCGACGGCACCATCCTTGAGCGTGTGATGCCAGAAGGTGTCACTTTTAACGGTGAACAGCCTGGGTACAGGATTTCCAGTGCACTGCCTGGCGTGCTGGCCCATCGTCAGCTGAACCGTGGCATAGAGTCTCTGGCTGTTGATCCCGGGGGTGAAAACCTTTACTTCTCCATGCAGAGCCCGCTGGCTCACCCCAACAAGGATGCTTATAAGGGCAGCCGTCTGGTGCGCCTGTTCAAATTTGCTCTGAACAATGATGGCTCTCTGGGTGAGCAAAAAGGTGAGTGGGTCTACGAGATGGACCGTCCACAAACCTTCGGCGACCTGCGTGACCCTCAGAACATCAAGGGCGATAACAAAACCAAATTCAGCAAGGTAAAAATCAGCGAACTGGCGGCTGTCGGCGAAGATGATCTGGTGATCCTGGAACGTATCAGCAAGACAACCAAGCTGTATCGGGTCAGCCTGGGCACAGGCGCCAACATCATGAACCAGCCAGTCAGTACCGGAACTGTTGATGTTGAAGAGACAGAGTCCAAAAAGACTCTGGAGCAGCTTTACAATCCTGAGCGTGTCGGTGCCCAGCCTGTTGTGAAACAGCTGGCTTATAACTCCCTGACCGATATCGGCGGTGACCAGCTGCCCCAAAAGGTAGAAGGTCTGGCGCTGATGGGCGACGGTGACATTCTGCTGATTAACGACAATGACTTTGGTATCAACAGGTCACCTGTTACTGTGACTTTGCTGCCGGTTGAGAAGCAGCTGACGGCAGAAAAAGCGAAACCAGCCCGTGTCGGTCTGTCTATGGTTGGCCGTTACCAGAGTGGTGTTCTGGGTAAGAGTGCTGCAGAGATTGTTGCTTTCCATGCTGGCAGTAAGCGCATCATGGTCGTTAATGCCCGTTCCGGCATGGTCGATCTGCTGGATGCCACAACACTGAGCTCTCATGCTGTTGAAGATGCTCAAGCACAGCGTGGGTTAAATAACCTGAACAAGATCTCCTCTCTGGATGTCGCTTCTGATGTTGCCAAAGCCGTGGGTCAGCCTATGGGCGCAGCCAACAGTGTGGCGGTCAACGGTGACCTGGTCGCTGTGGCGATTGAAGCCGGGATCAAACAGGGTATCGGTTATATCGCTTTCTACTCACTGAAGACTGACGGACAGACGACTTTCCTGAAAGCCGTCAAGTCTGGTGCCCTGCCGGATATGGTGACCTTCTCACCAGACGGTGCCTTTGCCATTGCTGCCAACGAAGGTGAACCCAGTGGTGATTACAGTCATGACCCGGAAGGCAGTATCACACTGGTGCCAGTTAAAGATGGCCAGCCTGCCGATACCGCCACCATTCTCGACTTTAAAGCCTTTAACGAAGGTGAAAGCCGTCATGATGAGCTGAAGGATGTACGCGTATTTGGTGGAGCCTTTGGCCAGCCACGTTCTTCCGTTGCGCAAGATCTTGAGCCGGAATACATCACTGTCTCTGCCGACAGCAGGACCGCTTTTGTGGTGCTTCAGGAAAACAATGCCATGGCAACTGTTGATCTGACAGAGGGCAGGATCAACAGCATCGTAGGTCTGGGTGCCAAAGACCACAGTATCGCGGGTAATGCTTTCGATGCGTCTGATAAGGACAAGAAAGTCGCCGGTGCCGGTACATTGCATGCTAACGGCAAGAGTCGTATTAACCTGCAGGCCTGGGATAATGTGAAGGGTTTCTATCAGCCAGACAGCATTTCGTCTTACACCTATAACGGTAAGACAATGGTGCTGATGGCTAACGAAGGCGATGCCCGTGAGTATATCGCTGGTGCCCTGAACGAAGACCTTGAAACCAAAGCCGCCTGTGAAGCGGATGGCAGCAACTGGGATGGCAGGCTGAACCAGTGTTTTGATGGTCTGACACCTGCTCAGTGTGAAGCAAAAGGCTTCCTGAACAAGGAGAACGAAGAGTGTTTCTCTTATGTGGAAGAGTTCCGGGTTGTCGATCTGCTGTCTGACGGTGACTATGGCGACTTCACCTTTGTGCCTGCCAGCGTGCAGAAGTACCTCGATGGCTTCGACGGTTTTGATACCAATAAAGGTGCCCTTGGTCGTTTGAAGATTACGACGACAGCTGGTTTCGATGAGTCCAGCAAGTTCACGACGCTGTACAAGTATGGTGGTGAGTCATTCTCCATCCGTGATGACCAGGGTCGTCTGGTGTTCGACAGTGGTAACGATCTGGCCCGTCTGGCGGCAGGCTTTGATGGTAAGCACTTCAACGCTTCCAACGACCGTTCTGGCGATCATAAGAAGAACGACCGTTCCGGTGCCAAGAGTGTTGAGCCGGAAGCACTGACCACCGGTAAGATTGGTGACCGCACCTACGCGTTTGTTGGTCTGGAGCGTTTTGGTGGTATTGCCATCTACGACGTAACTTCACCTTACGGCGTGCAGCTGGTGGATTATGTTAATAACCGGGATCACACCAAAAACCCCAAGAAAGACACGACCGCTGGCGACAGTGGCCCTGAAGGTATGCAGTTTGTTGCAGCTGAACAGAGCCCTACAGGAAAGCCGTTGCTGATTGTGGGTAGTGAAGTGTCTGGTACAACGTCAGTGTACGAAGTGCGCTAACAGCCTTTTAACCACGGAGACACAAAGACACGGAGAAGAGCTCTTTAAGGAAAAGCTTTTAATAAATTTTTTTTGCTTTTCCTCTGTGTCTTTGTGTCTCTGTGGTTCAGGTTTTTTGGTTCTTTGGCTCTTTATTTAGTAGCAGGTGCCTTGATAATTACGGTCGCTTCTCTCATGCGGCTGCCATAAAAACCGCCCCAGTACTCCTTGTCTTTACCGCCATCCTCAAATTTGATGTATCGAGGCGTACCTTTATACCTTTTAAAGGTATGGGTCTCAGTGATCCACTTTTCACCACCCCAGGTGCAGGGACCCTTGGCCTTTTTGGTGCCTGTTGTCCAGGAGGTAATCTCTTTTTGGTCACGATCCAGCAGGGTGACTTTCAGGCGGTACAGGTCATCGCCACAATAGGTGCGGCTGAACTCTTCTCCGACAAAAATCTCTGGCGTTTTGTTTTTGCTTTCTGCTATCAGCCGTCCCAGGTCGATAGTTTGTGTGCGTGTGACGTTGTAGTAAGGCGTGGCAAAGAAGCCTGTGATCCCACCGCCATAGCCCCATGCTACCTGGTTGTGAAGGTAAGGCCCGAGCCGGCTTCTGCCGCGAGAAACCCAGGTGTCCTTGAAGTGACCGTAGTTATTGGGGTTACGCACCAGGTTCACATTGTAGCCGGGAAGGTTGTAGCGAATGCTCATATCCCTGTAGCTGACTTCAAGGTTCTGGTTGCCGCTGACCATTGAAGCGCCGAGGGTGAGGTATGGGCCCATGTGGTCATTGCGGCCGACGTCGCCATTCCACAGCACCAGCTGTTCCTTATCCATAATCAGGGATACTCGCCCAGGAATGGCTTTTAAGCCTTCATACCGGGACCAGACCACACCAAGGGTGATGTTATGCCATTGTCTCGGGGTGAGCATGCCTTCCAGTTTCCATTTCTTTATTACAGTGGCTTTGCTTGTTTTGTCGCACTTTAGCGTTTTTCCACTGGAGACTTTGGTCAGGGTGGGAAAGTCACAGGTCTTGTCGGTAGAGAAGGGGGAAGAGTCTGAGCGGGCGATCAGGGCAAGGAAGCCATTGCGAATCTCTAATGTGAGCGGAATAAGGGCGTCTGTCTCGAACTGCCTGCCATCAGCAGTGGCCGTAGCAAGAGTCACGCCCTCTTTAATCCAGATGTTGTCATGATATTTATTGTTCTGCATATTCCGGAAGCTGTCGGGAATAGCCTTCCATTGTGCCAGCTTTATATGTTCATCCGCCTCGGGAAGCCGGTCCAGCCTGATGCGGAATCGGTACTGGTTCCAGGTGCCGGGCTGGGCACGGCCCTTACAGTGTTTGTAGATCAGGTTGCGATCCTGGATAAAATTAAGCTTCCGCGGGTAATAGCCTTTGAAGTAGGTTTTCTCCTGGTCGGTGATATAGCAGCTGCTGACCCAGCCTTTATCTGATGTGTTCTTCAGGGGGATAGAGAGTGTGGCTGTGTCGCCCGTTGGTATTTCCAGGACCATGGCCTCGCTGTCGGCCAGAGGGACGAAAGAATTGTAGATCAGGCAGTCGTTACCGGCATATTCACTGCCAATAAAAATGCCTTCATAGATATCGGCCTCATTCTCCCCGGATGGGATACCACAGCTAATAGAAGGAGGCTCTGCCGCCAGGGTCAGGCTGCTGGCGCTGAGAAACAGCAGAAGTAGCGGGAAACGTAATGACATCATGGCCTCTTCCTTTAGATGGTGATCTACAGAATGGGTCGGCCATTTGATAAAAAACTGTCATGGATGCTGTTTATTCTCAGGGCTGTCTATTCTCAGGTTTTTCTATTCCCGGGAGACAGGCCCGGTAGGCGGTGAGAGGTTAATCAGCATCATTTCATCAGGGGCATGGGTCTGCCACCACAGGGCATTGCACTGGATATAGGCATCACTGAAAGTGTCTGTCGGGCTGGTGGCCTGAATCCTGTAAAGCTGAGCCTGTGCGTTGCTCTCTATATTGTTGCTCTCTATATTGCTGCTGGGAATATTGGCAATAAATACCCCGCCATCTTCTGTGGTGGAGTTATAGAGGCAGGTGGGGTTGGTGTGGAAGATGGGCAGGGTGCCGTAGTAGCACTTATGAACATCCAGCGGGGCTGAAACAGTGCTGCTATCGGTATAGGTATCGTTATGGCCATTGATATATATTTCGGTATTGGCTGATGGTGCTGCCAGATGGATATCAATCTTTGCGCCCGCTTTGCCCTGCTGGGTGTCGTAGAGTGTTTTTCCTTTATTATTCACCGTAACGAGCAGCTGGCAGTGGTCTTTCTTTAAGGCGGGTGATGAGAAAGTGGGCAGGTAACGCAGGGCTTTCAGCAGATGCATCTTAAGGCGTGGAATGGCCTGATAGGTGAAATAGTTTGTCTGGTCCTCACCGTCTGATGGGCGCACAGTGATGGTGGATGATTGAGAGGGCAGGTAGCCGGTATGTTTGAACATCACTGTGAGTGGCTGGCCCACTTGATACTCAAAGGAGAAGGCACCCTTTGCGTTGGTTGTGGCCATATGTTTGCCGGTCTCCAGTGCAATTACCTCAGCGCCTTGAAGCTCGCCGTAATCCCCGTGAGCCTGTGCAAAGCCTGTGACTGTGGCCATGTGTTCTGCTGAGCATGTGTGGCTGATACAAAAGCTGGCAACTACAGCCCATGCCAGAGGAAGCCTTCCCATTGGTGCCTTTCCTTTTCCGATAGCTTATGTCGTTAACCCTGACTGTCCTGTTGTAGAGAATTCTCAGGCCATTTCGGCTGATGACACAGTGGCAGACCCAGGTAATATAGATGATTCGTGCGGAACTACCTGTTTTAGCGTTTTCCCGGAGGCATTTGCTCTATGGCTGCACTACAAGATAAAAGCCCGGATATTCTTCTGGTGTATGACAAACAGTGCCCGGCCTGTGATTTCTACTGCAATCTGGTGCGCATCAGGCAGGATGTCGGCAATCTGGTTCTGGTGGATGCACGGGCAGGTGGCGAGGTTGTCGATGAGGTCACTGCGCTGGGAATGGATATTGATCAGGGTATGATTCTCAAGCTGGACGGACAGATCTACTATGGTGCTGATGCCATCCATCTGCTCTCATTGATTGGCAGCAACAAAGGCTTTTTCAATCGTTTAAATTATTGGATTTTCCACTCAAAGGGCGCGGCAAAGGTGCTTTACCCGGTTCTGCGTACGTGCCGAAACCTGCTGCTCAGGCTGCTGAGGGTCACCAAAATCAATAATCTGAATAAAGAAGGGAATGACCGCTTTTAGCGATCGTTTCCAGTCTTCGGGTAATGGCCTATAGGCGGCAATCTGCGATAATGGCCGCGATAAGAACAGGATACCGAGTATAACAATGCAATTTCGCCCCTGTATTGACCTTCATAATGGCAAGGTAAAGCAGATTGTCGGCAGCTCTCTGTCGGATGCTGATAACTCTGCTGAGGTTAACTTCGAGAGCCAAAAGTCGGCGGGTCACTATGCCGGGCTGTACCGTCAGGACGGTTTAACCGGTGGTCATGTGATCAAGTTAGGGCCGGGTAACGAGCAGGCTGCGGAAGATGCGCTCTCCACCTGGCCGGAAGGGTTGCAGATTGGTGGTGGTGTGAATGCTGACAATGCCCGGCAGTTTCTGGACCTGGGCGCTTCCCATGTCATTGTCACCTCTTATGTCTTTAAAGACGGCAAGGTTCACTATGAAAACCTGGACAAACTGGTGGCTGTGACTGGCCGTGAACGTCTGGTGCTGGATCTTTCCTGCAAAGAGAAAGATGGCCAGTATTATATTGTGACCGACCGCTGGCAGACCTTTACCGACACAGTGATCAATGCCGAAACCCTGAACAGGCTGGCCAGTTATTGTGATGAGTTTCTGGTACATGCGGCTTCTGTCGAAGGCTTGATGGCAGGGCCAGACCTGAAGCTGGTCAGGCAGCTGGCGGAAGGGTCACCCATACCTGTGACCTATGCCGGTGGTATCGCCACGCTGGAACATATTGAAGCTGTGCGAGAGGCCGGTAACAACAAGATTCATATCACCATAGGCAGTGCCCTGGATATTTTCGGGGGCAGGCTTCCTTACAGGGATGTGGTGAACGCCTGTCGTTAAAAGTTTGTCCGGATGTACAGTGTCGGGTGCTCAATGGCGAGTGTACAATGCTGCGGTTAAATATTGTTCTGACAAGGTGTTGAAAGTATGGAAGATGTAATTGAAATGCTGCGGGAGCGCAATGAAGATGTGCCTGCGCCTCTGGAACTGCCGGATGATGATGACCTGGTCATCGTTCAGGAGCAGATCCTGATTCATCTTCCTGATGACTACAAAACCTTTCTGAAAGAAGTCAGTGATGTGATCTGTGGTGCTATTGAACCTGCAACCGTCACTGACGAACAGTCCCATACTTACCTTCCTGAAGTCACCGCACTTGCCTGGGACCTGGGCATGCCCCGTGAAACCATTGCCATTTGTGAAGTGCCTGATGGTTACTACTGCATTGAAGAAGACGGCACTGTCCGTTTCTGGTCCCGGGAAGAAAATATCCTGATCGAAGATGAGTGGCCTTCCATCTGGCACTGGGCCAGAGATGTTTGGCTGGAAAGCTAATAAAAGCTGATTGAACCACAGAGACACAAAGGCCACAGAGGAAAGCAAAAGCTCTTTGTTAAAAAGCTCTTTGTTAAAAAGCTAAAAAGCTCTCTGTTAAAAAGCCCCTCTCTGTGCCTTTGTGTCTCTGTGGTTTAAAGCTTTTAACTAAGAGGTTTTGCTTTTCCTCTGTGGCCTTTGTGCCCTCTGTGGTTCAAAAGCTTTTCATCCCTTAAAAGTAAGCGTCCGCGGAAACTGCCTGCAACATTTGCATGAGAAAAGGTTGACCTTCCAGTTAAGGTAAGGGTTAGTCTGGGTCTGTAGATTCTTTGATAGTCCGCAGGTCGTTATGATTACTCTTTCCCTTCCGGGCATCTCCTGTGCGGGTTGCGTCGGGAAAATAGAAAAAGCGCTGGGTGCCGTGCCCGGCGTCTCTTCCTGTACCGTCAATCTGGCGGAAAAAACCTCCCGCGTATATGGCGAAGCTTCAGAAGAAGCTGTGCTGGCAGCGATTACCGATATTGGCTTTGATGTTACTCTTGTCGAAGATGAAAACGAGAATCGTCGTAAGCAGGAGCTGCTTGATCAGCAGGAACTCAAACAGCGCAGGTTCCATACACTGTTTGCCATGGGGCTGAGTATTCCCCTGATGGCCTGGGGCATGATCACGGGTGATATGAGTGTATCGCCGGGTATTAGTCAGGTGTACTGGGGGCTTGTGGGTCTGCTGACACTGGCCGTGCTGGTGGTGAGTGGTGGGCATTTCTTCACAGGCTTCTGGCAATCCCTCAAAAACCGCAGTGCCACTATGGATACGCTGGTAGCACTCGGTACCGGTGCGGCCTGGCTCTATTCCATGGCCGTTGTACTTTATCCGGAAGCCTTGCCGGAAGCGGCTCGTCATATTTACTTTGAAGCCTCGGCGATGATTATCGGCCTGATCAACTTCGGCAAGATGCTGGAGCTGCGGGCGAAAGGCAAAACCGGCGACGCCATTAAGCGTTTGTTGAATCTTCAGGCACCTGTCGCACGAATTATCACCGGTGATGGTGAGAAAGATGTACCGGTAGAAGAGATCCGCCCTGGTGATCACCTACGTGTGCGCCCCGGAGACAGTGTTCCGGTGGATGGTATTGTCCGGGAAGGGGAAACCCTGATTGATGAATCCATGCTCACTGGTGAGCCTGTACCTGTGAAGAAAATGTCTGGAGATTCAGTCAGTGCCGGCACCATGAACTACGACAGTCGTCGTAACGGTGCCCTGGTTATAGAAGCCGAACGTGTTGGCAGTGATACCGCTCTGGCACGCATTATCGCATTGGTGAAACAGGCACAGAACGCCAAAATGCCCATTGCCCATCTGGCCGATAAGGTCTCCGCCATTTTTGTGCCTGCCGTTATTGTGATTGCCGTTATTGCCGCATTGGTATGGTTGGCCGTCGGCCCGGCCCCGGTGATAACTCACTCATTAATTGTTCTGGTTACAGTACTGATTATTGCCTGCCCCTGTGCTTTGGGTCTGGCTACGCCTATGTCGGTGATGGTGGGAGTTGGCAAGGCCGCGGAACTGGGCATGCTGGTGCGTAAGGGAGATGCTTTGCAAACGGCGAGTCGGTTAACGACAGTGGTTCTTGATAAGACGGGCACCATCACCGAAGGTCGCCCTCGGGTGACAGAAGTCTTCGGTGATGGTGGTATGACACAGGAGCAGGTACTCACTTTGTCAGCAGCTTTGGAGGCGGCGTCTGAACATCCTTTGGCTGATGCTGTGATAAAAGCTGCAGAAGAGCAAGGTTGTTCCCTTGCACCCGTGGAGGACTTTGCTGCTATTACAGGTCGTGGTGTTCGCGGGCGTCATGACGGGGCTGAGCTGTTGCTGGGTAATGAGCGGTTGCTGGTAGAGCAGGGCATCGATACAGGTTTATTGAAGGCTGATGCCGGGCGCATGGAAGCCAAAAGCCAGACCGTGATGTTCCTGGCAGTGGATGGTTTGGCTGTCGGTTTGATTGCCGTGGCTGACCCTGTTCGGGAAGACTCTGCAGCTGCCGTGGCGCGTATGCACAAGTTGGGTTTGAAGGTCGTGATGGTGACTGGTGATAACCGGGAAACAGCACGAGCTGTGTCTGAGCAGGTGGGAATTACCGAGTTTCATGCACAGGTACTGCCGGAAGATAAAGAACTTTTTATTAAGGAACAGCAGCTTCTGGGTGAAGTGGTTGGTATGACGGGTGATGGCATTAATGATGCCCCGGCACTGGCTCGGGCAGATGTTGGTCTGGCCATAGGTACAGGCACTGATGTTGCCATTGAAACAGCAGATATTACCTTGATGCGGGCTTCTCTTCACGGTCTGGCAGATGCTGTTGAGCTGTCCCGTGCCACATTGAACAACATTCGTCAGAACCTGTTCGGGGCCTTTGTCTATAACTCTTTGGGTATTCCCGTGGCAGCCGGTGTTTTGTATCCGCTGATGGGGATTCTCTTGAACCCGATGGTAGCGGGTGCAGCTATGGCACTATCGTCTGTGACTGTGGTGACTAATGCCAATCGATTACGCTTTTTTAAGCCGAACAGGGTTTCCGTTGTAATGAAGGAAGAGGCCTGAGCCATGAATATTTCCAAAGCCGCAGCCGCGACCGGGCTGACAGCCAAAACCATTCGTTACTATGAAAGCATTAATCTGGTCTCTCCGGCTGATCGTTTGCCTAATGGCTACCGGGCATACAGTGAGCGACATATTCGTGAGCTGAACTTTATCAGCCACTCCCGGGAACTGGGCTTTACCCTTGAAGAGTGCGGTGAGCTGTTAAGTCTGTATCAGGACACCAACAGAAAGAGTGGCGCAGTGAAAGCCTTGGCGCTCACTCGGATGGAGAGTATTCAGCAAAAGATTACTCAGTTGCAGAGGATGCACGACAGTCTTTCCGAGGTGGCATCCTGCTGTCAGGGTAATGACCGTCCTGAGTGCCCGATTCTGGAGAAGCTGGCGAGTGATTAGAGCCTGGGGCTTTCTGTTTGGCATGACCGACCCCCAGGCTTTATGCGCTGGGTAGCCAGTCTGATAGGGGCCATTAGTGCGTTTGGGGTTATCCGGAAACACCTGTGGGTTCTCCCAATGGCCGTACTCAACGGTTAATTTTTTTGTAGTTATCATAGGGTATGTCGTAGATAGCCGACTGCTCAAGAGACGAGTCCTGCGAATGTGGTGGTAATGACATCGAATGGGCACGCTCTGGTGGGGGCGGCCGGCGTTGTACGGCGGAGCTTGTAGATGTTGACCGTGGGATAGTAGTTGGTCTTTGGTGCATTGAGGCTGTGCGTGGGATTAATGCCGGAGGTCTGGTTGAGACGCTGTCGTCAGTCTTAACGCTGGCATGAGTTGGCTTGGGTTTGCTTAGAGCCTCAAACTGCTCTTCAATAATTTCCTTTGTGGGGCTTATTAGATTGTGGGTGCTTTTGAGCACCAAGGCTTGCTGAAGTAGTGAACTAAGCGCTGCTGCCCCATCGAGAGAGCTGTCAGTAAGTTGCTTCCCCAGGCCTGTGAATGTTGGCTCAGTAACCTGATTTGCCCGCATCAAAGCCAAAGCTGCACTGGCAACGGAATGAACGGGGTTTTGGGTCGCAGTATTAGGAGCTGAATAGTTACTTTCAGGTGTCAGTTGTACACCTGGTAATGACGGTGTAGGACTCACCATCCTCAAGGGGGGAGAACTATACCTGTTAACAGCTGAAGTCGCTTTATTCAGAGTAACTGCCGGAAGTTGTGGGTTGGCTTCTGGAAAATAAAAACTCTGCGGATTGAAACGCTGAAGAGCATTATCTGTCACTGATGCTGAGTGCTGATGTGGCAAGCAGGCTGGTGGGAATGTCGGTGGTGGTGACGGGATTGAAAAAGTTGCACCCGGCAAGTAATACGCCGGAGTATCACTCCGCAGTGATTGTTGCATATGCATATAGTATTCGGGTGCAGGCGGGGGCTGGGTATTCGTGTCTTCTGGTTCTAGCTCCAAGTCTGGATGAATTTCAGTTGAGGATGAGTGTGATGATGATTGATTGCGAGCTAGCGCATATTGATCATCTTGTCCGCCGGTCTCACTGTTCGGAGTTAGGTCTCCGCTTCTTGGTGCGAGGTTATCATAGGTTTCGGATTTACTGGAATTTGAAGAGCCGTTATGTTCGCTACTACCCGAAGCCGAAGCAAATACTGATAGACGACGAGTATGTTGGGCTGACGAGGTTATATTGATGGGGAAGGTGGGGGCACTCCTGCTAAAGTACGTTTTCAATTTTAGGGGGACGTCTCCCAATTGCAAACGAGTATCCATGTCTGCGACATTGAATATCATGCAGTCGTTGTCTTGTATTATGAATTTCAGGCCATCTCTTTCTCCTGTTGCCTGCAGGAGTTGTTTTTTTGTAGCTTCACCTGGATAGGGAGCAACGATGGCCTCCAGTGTTTTAGGGGAGCCTTCTGTCGCCGCCAGATATTTGAATAATGTTGGAAAAGCGTAAAGCAGTTCAGGCAGATGAACTGCATCCTGTGGCAGACTCGGTGGGAGGGTAGAATTGATTTGGCTAAGTAGAAAACTCACAGAGTTAAATGCCGGAGGATACGTAATAGCTTCTGTGGCTTGTGACTGTGCTGCTGTTAACAGTCTTGGAACCTGATAATGATTGGTAATGGAATCAGTTTGTGTCCGATGATCTCCTGAGAGTTGCTCTAACTGCCATAGATCTTTATCTCTCTGGTATTCTAACTCTTGTCCCATATTCAACATGTAGACGCCGGTTATATCTGGGAAAAAGGCTTTATCGGAGGAGAGTACTGGTATTAATGGGTAAGCTATAACAATGACTTTGTTTTCAGAATTTGCGGCTGATTCAATAACCAGATACTGAAGGGACTCCCACAACGGTTCCGAGAACGGCTTGGCTGTTGAGTTTTTCGTTTTCGTTTTCGTTTTCGTTTTTGAATGCTGGGAGCGTACAGTCATTTTTTTAGCACTGACATGACTAGAGGCTTTAGCATCTCTGGAGAGGAGTGTCGTAGCAGACCTGTGCTTTTCGTGAATGGCTTTTATGGTAAGTTGAGAATGATCGTAAAAATCACCCTGTTGGTTGTTCGATTCGATGGTTATTTCGAGATCGAAGGGTCTAAAGTTGTTACTGATATTTGGGCTGTTTCGCTGATATTTTGTTCTCGAGACAGGGCCGATGGGCAACAGTGAGGCAGTGAACGTTATGGTTTTTGTAGGGTATGATGAATTTTCTTCATACTTATCTGGTAGCCATTTGTAAGTCAGTTTAGTCACTCTCAAATAGCGTGAATCCACTTCTGGAATGACTACCTTGAAATTGTCCTGAGAGGCGGATGGGAAGTTTGTAATTTCGCCTTCTGCAGGCACAGTTTCCGGGGTGCTGAGCTTTTTGTATAAAACGCTCGGAAGGTAATAATAAAAAAGATTAAGATCGCGCTGGCTTGTGGCGTTTGGTTCTGGAATTGATACCTCGATAGCACTTGGACCATCTGGTGGCTGCGGGTAGTTATAGCAACTATGGTATAAAACCTTTCCTTCAGTATCTACAAAAAGCGATGCGCCAAAACCGTCGTTAGGTGATGAGATGATGACGTTGCTGACATATTTTCCCCGGTGGTACAGTGAGATGATATTTGCTTCACTCTTTGAGGCTCTGGGAGCAGTGGATATATCAAAATACATGCCAGCGGCATTAGCGTGGAATACTATAAATGAACTGGCAGCCAAAAGAGCAAATAGAGATATGGCCAGCGGATGAGAAGGCTTTATTAGCTGCATGGTTTGCCCCTTGTGTAGTGACTCAAAGCGTATTTCTGCATCTATTCTTATATTTATGCTGCAACAATTTATAGAAGCCATTTTTTAGAATGCAAATAAAGGGGTGCACACTTCTGTGAATGCTAGTGTTTTACAGGCAAGAAACTGCAGTAATCAGAACTTTTTGTTTTTGCAAGTTTTGTGTCTTTAGAGTACGGGTTTGTGGGGCAGCCACAGGCGGGAATAAGGGTAAGAGTGCGTGAAAGTCTTTCCGGGGGGGAGGTGCTAAGGGAAAATGATTGGTCGGAGTGCTTGATACTGGAGAATATGGCCATGAAGCAGGGGTTGAACTCACCCTCCAGAGACAGGAGGGCGAGGGGAAAGCAACGGTCGTAGCTGGTTTCGAAAAAAAGCGCCCCGGCGACCGTTTTGAATCAGACGGTCCCTGTCTGATCTGGGGTCGAGAAACGACGAATAATCTCTCCAGTCATAAGGTTCATCACGAACAGTGCCAGGGCAAGAGTCACCAGGTAGAAGGCGACAATGTCGATAGCTGGCACCGAGAAGTTCAGTGTTTTGGCTACACCCAGCACTATGGGGAACAGCCAGGACAGGAAAGATACTGTGCCAACAAAAACCATTTTTTTGGTTTCCTTAGACGAAAGTGATCCTATCAGGGTATGGCCGATTGCCTGTTTGAGTTTAGGCAGCACCATTGAATGGACAAATAACCCGTTAATAGTCAGAACTGTCACAATAAAGGCCTTCGCCCATACTTTCTGGTTGTTCAGGAATTCCGGAGTAAATACATAGTAATAAGCGACGAACAAGAGTCCTGATACCCAGAGAATAACCAGACCAGTCAGTACGATTTTTGAGACGAACTCGATAACCTGGTATTGATCCCGAGTGATAGAGGTCTTGAGGTGCTTTAGAATAAAGCTATCAAGAATCCATGCACCACCAACGCCGAGAGCCAGCCCTGCCAAATGCAAAAATGTAATAGCCGATTTGAGATTTGTAGCATTGAACAAAAGATCCATTTCGTTCTTCCTTTGCTGTAAATATGTTGTTGTTTTTTCAGTTTATTGCGATCTTTTTATATGCCACCTGTCGCTTACTGGTGCTTATACTAATGAAAATGGTAGTTCTGTAAAGGTCGTAGTGGACGTTTTTTGTCAGTATTTGACGAATGTTTTGAAAGGTTGAGGATGTGCAATGTTATTAAAAAGCTGAGGTTGGGCGTTAAACTTCGTGTTCCAGAGAGGAGATTTGGGGGGTTAGTAAGAAAGACTGAGGTGAAGATTTAATAGTTTCATGATGAAACACTAATACACCGAAAGTGTGACTTGTTCATCGTTATTCATTTGTGAATATATGGGAGAGGGAGGGCGTTTTGGCTCCAAATTCTCGAAATTGAGAGCTTGTTTATTATTCCTTAATTCATCACTCGCCTTAAAATTTCAAATCAATTAGTTGTCGTAATAAATTCACGCCATATTATTGCGTAAGTACCCGGTCACATGAAAACAACTATTGCTGACTCAATCTCCAGGGCTCTCAGCCGTGCCGCAGCTCCAGTCACATAGCGGGCGATGCTCCCTGCGCTGCCACCCAGCTGAGCAGCCTGTTTATTGGTCAGAAAGAAATATTTTTACATGGACGGGCACTTATCTGGTCTCAACATGGCAGCCTCATCAGGAGCAATAGCCATAGGGTTACTGCTAATGAGCTTCATTCGCGAAGGGCTCTCTGGGCCAGGCGGCGGGCTGGATGATCTGCTCGGCGATGGGCTGGGCGTAATTGCCCCAGGGGCTGCGAGCTGCCTGGGGTGGTTGTTGGATGTAAAGGAGTCGCCATAAGCGTTCGTCCATATGTTATTTTCGGGCTTTTAGGCCTGAAATGTTAAAATTTGTTCTCAACTAATAACTCATCCCCTGTTTGGGAATTACCTGTTGATGCATCCATTGCTGGATTTCATCTCTGAGTTCAGGCTGCTCCTTCAGATCGGACAACTCCAGCATTTCTCTGGTCATAGGGTTGTTATGGTGTAGAGCCACCCATTTCTCTATATGCTCTTTTTCGAAATATTGAACAATGTTGCCATGTTGCACACTAACGGGCTCGCGAATCAGGTTCTGGGTAATCGGGCATTTGAACCTGTCAGGTATGTCGATAAATGAATTGAGGATCGCCTCAAGATTTTGCTGATAACTCTGCTCACAAGCGACCAGCGTCCTGTAGTTAATGCGGGGGTCAGGAGAGGGAGAAGACTGCTGTTGCAGAGTCGCTTCAATGGCCCTGCGCATGCCTGAACTCTGGTCACCCGTCAGTTTCTCGATGATTTCGGTGAGAGTTGTTATCAATGTTATAGGATCGGAGTAAGTTCTTGATGTATATGCCTGGATCATATTCAGAATAACCCGCGTGGAGTCCTTGCTTTTTTGATGAAAGTTCTTGATTTTATCATTACTAAAACCCAGCTGCTGACCAAGTTCTTCCCCTTTACCGGCAAGACACTCGGAGATGAAAAGAAGGCAGTACGATTGCGTTGCCTCGTTTGAAATATCGGCCAGTGCTGTCTGGGGAGGGCATTTCATCCAATCAGGTAATAGTTGCAGATTATAACGATCGTTAATATATTCCAAAGCTCTGGCAAAATGTCCGGTTTCATATTTTTTGTTTTTTTGGAGCAGCCTGGTCCACATTTCATCTAAAGCATCGACATTGTAGTGTGGGTGTTTCATCTCAACACTTAGTGCATCCAATAGAGAACATCCCATAGCCAGCGCCAGTCTGAACCAGTTGTAAGTGGGGGCGCACAGGCGACAGTGTTTCATCTCTAAAGGTATGGATTGCTGTGCCATATCCGTATCCATAGGGGCTGGTCCAGGCGCCAATTCTCCATCTGTAAGATAGGGCAGGGGGCGGGGAGTTATGGCCTGTGCCATCACTCCACGCAACTTTTTAACATCCTGGCATAAGTCCTTTGAACCGGCCTGTTCCAGAGCATGAACAACGTTGCCTGGTGTTAAAAGGTTTAAACGGTGTGCTTGACTGAGAATGTTCAAGCACACATCATTCTGGTCGTCTTGCTGTAAAATCTCTTGTAGCGAATTCTCTGGTAGATTCAGGTTTTTTACGAACAATGTGTTGTTTTGAATTTTTCCTGTAAGCCCGAGTAAATCCAGACATGTTAGCTGTTCTTCATCGTTAGGCGGTGCTCCCGTTAATGCAGCTAGAATCTTCTCGGCATAGCCATTGCACTTCACTTGTGGATGACATAAGAATCGACAAACATCATTAGCCGTTATTTGTCCCTTACAGTTTTTATAAAAGCGGGATATGGCAAAGACTGTTCGCTGTTGATGATCCTGTGGAGCTCCGAGACCATCAGTAAACTTGACGCCCAGAATTTTGAGTTGGGCTGCATCGAGAAGCTCTGGTATGAAATATAACAGATCCCGCAAACTGAGATTTTGGCTCAGAGCTGTTACTTTATCGCTGTTAACGAAGTAATCTGCTTTGCGAGAAATGGCTTGTTTTGGCTCGAATCTATTGCGTTGATAATAGTCCAGCGTACGGACTAATCGATCATAAGTTAACAGCCCCTCTTTCTGTAACTGCCAGCACATTTCGAGCTCAACATCAGTGTGTGTATCAAAAACTATTGAGGGGGCTGTCCGTTGATGTCCCTCTGCTGAAAGCCCCATTTCTATTGCAAATCCAGAGGGTAATGCTCCGCTCCTGTAGCCTGCCGCCCGTATTTTCATAAGCGCTTCCAGGGCTGTTAGGGGAGCGTTGTGGTCTGAAGGGGGTTTGAAGAGCTGGTCACAGGAAGGGAGATGACATTCCCTGCAAATTGTTTCTGCCTGGCTCTCCTCCAATATGTAAAAAGCCTGGGCAATTTGTTCAGCGGTTAAACGGTTCCCGATCGTTTGTTTAAACAGTTTTTTGAGAATTGCTTCGGTGTTTTCTGAAAAAGTAATTTTCTTCATTTCACCCCAGTCCCCCCCCAGGAGAAAGCCAAGTTGGTGAATTTTTATTGGCGAAATCTTTGCGCAGTATTGTAAGGTCAAGGCTTCGCTCAGCAGGTGCTGGGGTCTGGTCGCTCTCTGTTGTACAGGTTGGGTATGAGGGTAAGCGGGGGCTCTGGATTGGCTCTGGGCTGGGACTGAGCGCACAGGCATTCCTGCCCCAGACGTAGAGGGTGGCTGCTGTAAGCTGTGGGGAGGGTGAAGTGAGCCCTGCTGACGTATATCCATGGTGTCGTCCTTGTATGGTGGATTTATCTTTAGACAGAGAGATGGGGAAAAATATCAATATATAACTGCCTGGACACTAATACTGACTATGGACCCCGGTGGCATCACCTTCACCAATGATCCGGGGCCTTAGCTATGGCGGCACCTTTGTATCACCAGCCTTCGAGCGCATATTTATACGCTTTATTTTGGCTTTACCTTTTGATCCAGCCACTTTTGGATGTCTTCTCTGAGGTCAGGACATTCCAGCAGATCGGTCAACTCCAGCTGTTCTCTTGTCATAGGGTTGTTGTGGTGTTGATTCACCCATTTCTGTAAATGCTCTTTCTCGTAATACTGAACCTTTTTGCCCTGGGTTACTCCGACAGGTTCACGAATCAGCTCCCGGGTAATTGGGCATGTAAATCTCTCAGGAACCTTGATTAATGAATTGATGATCGCTTCAATTTTTTGCTGATAAGTCTGCTCATCAGCAACCAGGTTTTTGTAACTAAAGTAGCTGTCTGAGTCTGATGGGGGGGCCAGCTGTTTCAGTGTTTTTTCTATGACTCTGTGCATCTCTTCATTCTGATGGCCCGTCAGGGTTTCAATGGCTTTCGTTAAAGTTGTCATGAATGTTTGATTATTGAGTTGTGTTCTCTTGATATAGCTGTCAATCATATTCAGAATGATTCGAGAGGGGTCGTTAGAGTCCTTACAGAGAAGCGTGATTTCATTTTCATCAATACCTAGCTGTTTTCCAAACTCTTGAGCTTTAGGGGCAAGGCACTCGGATACAAACAAAAGGCAGTATGATCTGGTGGCTTCGCCTGAAATGTCGTCCAGTGCTCTTTGGGGAGGGCAGTTCATCCATGCCGGTAACGTTTTAAGACTCGATTCATCACCAATAAATGTCAAAGCTCCTGTCAGATGACCTGTTTCATAACCACTGTATTTTGAGAGCAGCTTGTGCCACATTGCATCCAAAGTATTGGCTTTGCTTTCTGGGTCCAAGCGTTCAATCAATCGAACTTCGTCAAAGGATAATCCCATAGCCAGTGCCGTTCTGAACCAGTTGCTGGCGGGATTACAAAGTCGACAATGCTCAATTGTCAGAGGTACAGATTGGGGGGCGATATCGACATCCATAGGCTCGGGATTCAGCCCCAGCTCGTCATCGGTCAGGTAAGGCTGCGAAGACTGTGAAGGCCGGGGTATCGGGCGTGCTTCTACACCATTCAGTCTTTTGCATGATTCTGATAAATGCCTCAAATTCATCTGTTCCAGAGCATGCATAAAGTTGCCGGGTGTTAAAAGTTTGAACCTTTGTGCCAGGCGGTAAACATTCTTGCACATCGCGTTATTGGCGGTTTCTCCCTGGTTCTCTCGTAATATCTCTAGAAGGTCGGCTTCTGGTATATTCAGGTGCTGTCCTAATAGCTCCGGGTTTACATAATTTTCTGATAGAGGAAGTAAATCCAGGCATGTAAGCTGTTCTTTTTTGTGACTCTGAGTACCTGTTAAGGTTTCAAGAATATGCTCGGCCTGGTTTTTCATTTTAACGAGTGGATGACATAGAAAGCGACAGAAGTCGTTGGCGGTGAGATGCCCGTCTGAGTGCTCATAGAGGCCAGCCAAAGCGAAAATTATGCGCTCTTGACGGTTCATTGAGGTTCCGCGAGTGTCAGTAAACTCAGCCCCCAGGATTTCGACTTGGGAAATATCGAGATCTTTCGGGATGAAATGCACCAGATCCCGTAAGCTCAGGGTTTGCGTGAGAGCCTCTATTCTATTGTGAGTTACGCGGTAATCACTCTTTCGTGCAAAATCTTTCTTTGAAGTAGATGACATTTCTTCAAAATAGGCCAGCGCAGTGGCTAAGCGATCATAGGTTAACAGTCCCTCTGCCTGTAACTGTCTACACAGTTTATATTCCTGATAAGCA
>CBDCRZ010000133.1:0-173849 GCA_965221135.1 Sansalvadorimonas sp. | reverse complement strand
CTCTGTTCGCACCCATGTGAAACAGGCGTTTTTCCCGCCCTCCAACACCCCTATTTTCTTTGTCGATATGTATTTGAAAGCAGGAACGGATATTCGGGAGACAGACAAGATTTCCACTGAGATTGAAGAGAAAATCAACCAGCTGGAAGGCATTGAAAACATCACATCTGTTACTGGTATGGGTGCCCAGCGCTTCATCCTGACCTATTCTCCCGAAAATGTGCTCAGTAATTATTCCCAACTGATAATCCGCGCTACAGACCTGGAAACGATTCGAGCCCTCATGCCAGATATCCGCAAAATTCTGTCGGAACATCCAGAAGTGCAGCCCCGGATAAAACTGCTTCAGGTCGGTCCATCTCCTATTGCGAACATTGAAGCCCGCTTCTATGGTGCTGACCCTGACGTTTTGCGCCGACTGGGTGCAGAGGCAGAAAGCATCATGCGTGCTGAGCCCTCTGCGATGGCGATTCAACAGTCCTGGCGTGAAATGGTGGATATTGTCCGCCCTCAAGTAGATGAAGCCGAAGCCCGCAGTAGCGGTATATCCAAAGAGGATATAGACAGCGCATTGCTGGTGAACTTTACCGGCAAACAGGTGGGTATCTATCGAGATGGAAGTCACCTGCTTCCTATTCTGGCGCGTGCCCCTGATGAAGAGCGCTTGAATGCCGACACCATGACCGACCTGCAGGTCTGGAGTCATGAGCGAAACAGCTTTGTGCCTATTTCTCAAGCCGTGCTCGATTTCAAAACAGAGATTGAGAATCCACTGATTGTCCGCCGCGGCCTGAAGCGTGTATTGGCAGTACAGGCTGACAGTGACCCAATGAGTGATGACACTCCCGAAACCGTACGCCTTCGCATAAAGGACAAAATCGAAGCCATTCCTCTGCCTCCCAACTACACCATGGAATGGGGCGGGGAACATGAGACATCATCCGAAGCCCAGCAGAGTCTGTTCAGCTCTCTGCCAATGGGATATTTGATCATGTTCCTGATCACTATCTTCCTGTTCGGAACAATACGTCAGCCGCTGGCTATATGGGCAACGGTGCCCTTAGGCGTTATTGGTGTTTCAGCTGGCTTGCTGCTGCTGAATATGCCCTTTACCTTCACGGCATTGCTCGGAGTACTGAGTCTGTCGGGGATGCTGATCAAGAACGGCATAGTTCTGGTAGAGCAGATCAATATTGAACTGGATGAGGGGGCTACCCCACAGAACGCAATAAGTGATGCCTGCGTAAGCCGTGTGCGCCCGGTGTGCATGGCAGCACTGACTACTATGCTGGGTATGATTCCTCTTATCTCCGACGCTTTCTTCAGCTCTATGGCTATCGCCATTGTCTTTGGTCTGGGTTTTGCTTCGATACTGACTCTGGTTGTACTGCCAGTTATCTATTCATTGCTTTATAAGGTGCCGTTTACTAAAAGCGACGCCTAACGCTTAAGTTTTTCAACATAGCCTCCAGCCATAAGCAAAAGCTCTATGGCTGGAGGCTTTTTATTAAGAAACCCTGAACAGATACGAGCACCAAATAAACGCTTGTTGAATAAACTAAAGCTTTGTTTAGACCCCGTGCAACACCACGCAAACTACTGTTACTTTCCTCCTGCCTCACAGTGCATTAGTACCTAATCTTCCCGTCACTGCCGCAATGCACCAACTGAGCATGTAACTGTATACTGCTGACAGCCGCAATACACACAGCATACAAAATCGACATATTTCTTCTTGCCCGTGTGATTGTCTGGCTCCACACGAACCCCCATACAGCCAAGCGCTTGTTGAGGAAGGACCCCATGGCCAACGAAATTATGCTTGAGCCTTTACTGATTATTTTCAGCCTGTTATTTCTGGCACCACTCTGTGCACCACTGTTTCGCTTGCTCAAGTTGCCCTACACGGTTGGTTTACTGCTGCTCGGCATGGGGCTTGGACTGCTTGGACAACTGTTCCCGGTATTCAGCCCGCTGAGTCATTTCAAGCTCACCGATGAACTGATTTTGTACCTCATTCTACCGACGCTGATTTTTGAAGCCTCCATTAATATTGATGTGAAGATGCTGCTCAAGAATCTCGCACCAATAATGCTGTTGGCTGTAGTGGGGGTTTTGATCTCCTGCATTCTGATTGGCGTATCTCTCGCCCAACTCAGCATTCTTCCTTTGGGTTCCGCCCTGATTTTCGGTGCACTGATTTCTGCCACTGATCCGGTTGCTGTTATCGCCCTGTTTAAAGAACTAAAGGCTGATGCCCGTCTGAACCTGTTGATGGATGGCGAAAGCGTTTTCAACGACGCTACGGCCATCGCTCTGTTCAGCGTACTTATAGGTCTGGGTGGTGCTGTTACCGACATGAACGGCGGCGACCTGCTCAATGCCCTGATGAAGTTCTGTATGGTGTTCTTTGGCGGTGTTGCCTTTGGTGGCGTGATGGGGCTGATGCTTACTGCTCTTATGCGCTTCACCCGTGGTGATGACTTTGTTCAGCGCTCCATGATGCTGGTCATGGCTTATATGACCTTCATTATCGCCGACCACTTCCTGCATGTATCCGGCGTGATGGCAGTACTGATACTGGGTCTGGTCATCAGCCATAACCGCGAACGTGCTATGGCTAAAGAGCAGTGGCATGAAACCAATGAGTTCTGGAAATACGCGGCGTTTGTCGCCAATAGTCTGGTATTTATTATGATGGGGATGACCGAAGATCATCTGTTCTGGAACTTCACTCAGTTCAAAGAGCTCCTGCCGACTCTGGCTATTACCGCCGCGCTGGTGATAATTGCCCGCGCAGTGATTATTTACGGACTGATTCCGCTGAATAACCGTTTCAAACTCTCAGCCCCTATCAACATGGGTATGCAGACAGTCATGTTCTGGGGTGGTTTACGTGGCGCGGTGCCTATCGCCCTGATGCTGGCACTGCCTGAGTCCATGCCCGGCCGTGAGCTGATTGTACAGATGGTGCTGTTTATGATTCTGCTGACTTTGCTGATTCCTGGTACTACCACTGGTAGCCTGCTGAAGCGGTTTGGCCTTTCTAATGTGCGTGCACAGCCTGCTTAGGAATAAAAGCTTTCACCACAGAGACACAAAGGCACAGAGAAGGGCTTTTAATAAAAAGCTCTTAATTAAAAGCTTCTGCTTTTCCTCTGTGTCTCTGTGTCTCTGTGGTTCAAATAGCTTTTGCTTTTATTAAAGGCTTTTCTCAAGCATCTGTCGTAAATATGACCTGATGAGAAACTAAAAAGTCAGGGCTTCAGCCTGCGATTTATTTCCGGATGATCCGGTGCCGAGGCCTGCAAAATACTTAACAAACCTTTTACTTCACTCTCCACAGAGCTCTCTGACAGCTCGTCTCTGGCAACCGCAATAATTTCATCAAATGTTTGCCAGTCCTCTTCACTGTCAAGGTTGGCTCTTAATCTGGTAAACACGGCTTCCAGCTCTTTGTATAACTCGGTACTGGTGAAATTGTTCTCATCAATGGTTTCCAGATCTGGTGCCTTTGGTGCACTTACTGTTATTTGACCCGCATCGAAAATACGCCCTTTCTGGAATTCGACGGTGTCGGGTTTGTCTGAGCAGGTGTCCTCTAACCGGTCATCCTCTATAGCTTTTTTATAAACCGTTGCCTCCAATAACTTCTCAGCCAGCTCAGGCTTTTCATCCTGTGTATCCATCTGGTCGAGTCTTTCCTTAACCAGGGCCAGAGCAGAACTGATGGCATTATTTCCTGGAGGGTTGATATAGTCATCAAGGGCGCTTAGCTGAGTTTCAACTCTCACCAAAGTCTCATACTCCATCCCCCGAGACTGAAATACAATTATTACTTTCAGCTGAAACAGGGTGGTACCGGGTTCACTGTGGCGCCCTGTATCAACCAGATTGATTGAGTTATTCTCCACAAAGTTTAAGATCTCCCCCAACGAAGGTTTTAGGGCCTCCGACTTTACATAGCCTACAAACGCAATATTCTGCCAGCCGTCGATTCGGCTGATGTTCTCCGTTGACGCCCCCTGCTTCAGCTTATGCCCTTCATTGGCGACAAACGTCCAGTCTGAACGAGTGCTGGCCAGGTCACACAGCCCTTCCATATATTGAACGGGATTATCATCCCGCATTTTTGCCAGCCTGCCGGTGAGCAGGTCAAAAGTAGATTTTGGGTGTTTTAGAAAACTCAGAAGCCAGTCAGAAGTACTTTTTTTCTCCAGGTGTTCGCCCAGATACTTTCCAGCAAGCTTCGGCTGAGCCTCAACCTTCGACACCTTCCCTAAACGAGAATGTTCGGCTTCGACCGGCCCCTGAATAGTTTCAGCGCTTTTGGCTAGAGAAGAGGAAGGGGGGGGAGAGCCTGGAGGTTTTTTATCTGGACCCTGGAACATAAGAAGGCATCCTTGCCGGTGTTCTGTACATTATCCAAGGGTAGCTGAACTCTTTGGCCCTGAGCTGATGATTCAACCACAGGGCTGCCGGGTAACCCGTTTACATCAGGATGCTTTGCGCGGTTTTTTCTTCTCGCGTTCGGCCTCCTGGTCACTATCCTGACTATCATCAGAAAACCCACTCAGCACCAGCAACCCCAGGAACCCCGTCAGAGAACACCCGAGAATCACCTGCGCCATTGGCATCAAGGTAGAATCATGAAGTGCTGCCCAGACAAACCCAGCCAGACCGCCAGTCATAAACCCTGACACGCCTATCGCGGCATTCGCACTGCCACTGATTTTTGGGAAGTAGTTCAGGCAGCTGGCGGCAGAGTTGGCACCAATCAGGCCCAGTGAGCCGAGTATCAACATACAGAACAGAACAATCACCGGCAGTGGTGCATTCAGGTAGGCCGCTGCCAGCAGGCTAAAGCCACTGAGCAACTGCAGAGTCATACCGCCCAGCAGTATACGGTGAGGTGTGAAGTAACTCAGAAGCCGTATATTCACCCGGTTCAAAATCATAATCAGTACCACATTCACCCCGAACACAAACGGAAAATTCGAAGGTGAGAGGCCAAAGTGTTCCAGATACACAAACGGTGACGCAGTGATAAACGTAAACAGACAACCCATGGTAAACGCAGAGGCCATCACATACCCCATGGCCTTACGGTGACTGATAATCTGCCAGTAAGCTTCGAACACACCTACTTTTTCGTCACCGGAATCTATTCTTCGACTCTCTGGCACCTTCACCATAAAGACAAACAATACAAACAGTGCATAGGCCGCCAGCACTGCGAAAATAGCTCGCCACCCAAGAGTGGTAACTATCAAAGTGCCGATCATCGGTGCAACAAGAGGAGCCACCATCATCACCAGTGCAACTGTGGATAACACCCGTGCAACCTCAGAGCCGGAGAACAAATCCCGCACCATGGCCGAAGAGTTCACAATGGCCAGACCTCCGCCTAATGCCTGCAGACCTCGTACAGCCAGCAACGCATCAACAGACTCAATAAACGTCAGAGCCACACTGGCGATAATAAAAATAATAAGACCAAGAGCAACTATAGGCTTGCGACCCAGACGGTCTGACAGGGCTCCCCCCGTCAGCTGACCCACAGCAAAGCCCAGCAGGAACGCACTGACCGATAACTCAATTTGGTGAATAGGTGTTTGCAGATCAACAGCCATGATTTGCATGGCAGGCAGGTACATATCAATCGCGAAAGGAGCCACAGAAACAAGCATGGCCAACATAAGCGTCAGATGAAACGGAGCCATTTTTATACTTCTCTATTGTCGTGTTTTTTTATTAAGCTGGTTTTAGGTTTATTCGGTTGGTTTTTGATTAATCTTTCAAAATCGATTGTACGCAGCCCACTGACTTTGCACACCAAAAAACCGGCCTTTTGGCCGGTATATGGTAATAGTTTTAATGTAGCTGGCTTTTAGAAGAGATAGGTGTTCCCGGTTCGACACTGTCTCACCATATATCCAGTCTTTCGTCTGCCGGGCTGGTCACCCAGCGTCGTGAAGGCCGTACCCTGTACTGCGTTCCCGGCTATACCAAACTGGATGCGCTGGTCTGCTTTCTACAAGACGAATGCTGTCAGGGTCAAAGCGCTTCCTAGCAGAATTCCATTTACACCTGTCTCGGCTTATAAATAGCTCATCGTTCCACTCAGCATATCCTTGCGCAGCACTTCGTAGGCAATACAGTGGCCGGAACCATCGCCCTTTGTTTTTGCTGCTTCGTAACGGGACACAATAGTGTGCAGTGAATCTTTGGCTGGCTGTACAGCCGCAGTTCTTTCTGCGACTGTCCCTGTCTGCAGGCCGGTCATGGTAATGGTTTTTCCCAAGTCACCCTGAGGGGCATTCATAAGTTGTATACCCGCGTCTCCGGCACTGGCCTCTGAGCCGAAGACCACATCCAGAGGCTTCGCCCGGGGTGAAAGCTTCTGTTCAAAGAAGTCTGATTTGAGGGAAGTACCCTGAGCCTCTCCCACACCCATAGACTGATAACCACTGTAACCTGCCGTTCTAAAGCTGCGTCCCACAGCTAACAGTGCATCACCCTCAGCATCCAGCCCGGCCATCAGCACCTGTATACGGCTGCAGTTGTCCAGATAAACCTGGGTCACCTCTCCTTTCGAGGCCTGACGGTTCAGGAACTCGCAGAAACTGTTCATACGCCGGGTATGAATAGAGCCCATTTTCGGGTCGTACTGGCGCATAACATCCCCCAGTCTCAAAATTGTCGGTACAGCAATCAGGTCATACCCTGCCAGCAACACGCCCCTTGGAGAGATAACTGTATTAAAGCCAATACTGGAACCAATCCCCACAGTGGCTCCGGCGGAAGTGTTGAAGGAAATCTGATCGCAGGTTGCCCGTCCCTTAATCTCACCTTCTACACCCACGCCAGCTGAGAAGGCCTCTCGTACTTTCAGACTGAAGATGCTGACATTTCTTGAAGGGTGCCGAAGGCTTAAGGTCTGGTCTGAACCCACTTCAAAACCAGCCATAGCCTGACCTCCAATATCCATGCCCACACCCCGACCATTGAGAAAGACCTTGGCTTCACCCGTCGCCTGTGCCCCTGCAAAAAGATCACCCGTGACGGTTATATCCGCACTTTGCAACACTGTGACGCCAGCTGTGCCGTGTAGTCTGACAGCCAGTTCCACTTCTCCTTCTACCTGAGCACCTCCTCCTCGAAAACTGGCCTTGTTTGGGTCGCTGTCGGTGGAGGTACTGAGAAAATCCCCCCCGCCCCCCACCTGATTATGGGTTTTTCCCTTCAGGCTCAACTCTGCCCCAGCGGCAACACTTCCACCAGCACGCCCTTGAGCAGCGCCGTGTATATGCCCTTCTATCAGCTTGAACTTCGGCCCCAATATGCGTCGAAGGTAACCTGCCTTCACTTTACATGTGCGGGAAATTTCATAATCGATTTTGGCGTTCACCTGAGTGTCGGCACCTAAGCCGGCATTCGCATCCATGGCCAGTTCCTGGGCTTTAGCCTGAGCATCCGCGCTACCTTCCAGAGCTGCTGTCGCTTCAACCGCCATCTGCACCCTCTGGGTAAAACCACCGGGCAGAGATACCTTGCCACTGTCATATTTCGCCTCGGCACTGGCTAATGCTGAAGCAGAAGCTGCAGCCTGCACCCCCATCCCACTTCGGCCTGCTGTCGCTGCAGCCGTAGCTTCATGGCCCGAATTTACCCCATATTGCGCAGCACCCGGAGGCCGGTATGCGCCTCTGTACTTAGCCACCAGAATCTCTGCCGACGTGGCCAGCACTTCACACTCCAGCCGGGAGACGGCCAGTTCAGTCAGTGTTCTAACTTTCAGCTCTTTGTCCTGCTTGAGGATTCTCATCAACTCCAGTTTATTTTTCAGTGTTCGGCGCAGCTTGCTGATACGCACCAGCTTACTGACCTTCTGTTGCTCCACCGGGGAAGGGTGATAAAGGCGAATATGCTCGGAAAAGTGTTTCTGCGCGGCCAGCATCATGATCTCCCATTTAGGCTGAGACATGATCTTCTGCTCGTCGGTTGTTTGAAGTTTCTCCTCCAAAGAGGTGTAGACCGTATCAATAGCTTCCTGCCAGTGCTCCATGCGGGTTTCACGCCTGTAGCCAAAGCGTTTACCCATTTGATGAGCCCAGTCATTCACAACAGCGGTGAATTCCGTATTGGGAATGGTGAGCACGCCACCAGGATATTTATCAGGCCGAATGACTTCCGCAAAGCGCATAAGCCCCCCATAAATGAGGAAATTAATATGGCTATTAAGGTAGAAGGGAATAAGAAGAAAGGAATAAAGCCGCCGGGCTGTTAATCACAGCCCGGCGGGGATAACGAGAGGGTTGAACGCTTAAAAGTCGAGTTACGCTTTCGCGCTCTGACGAGAGTTCACCAATTCATACCAGCGCTTCAGGTTAGGATGCTCATCCGTCATTTTCAGCTTAACAACCCGGGCGAAGTCGATAGACGTCAGCAGAGTGATATCAGCAATGGTGAAGCGGTCACCGGCAACGTAGGTGTGCTTTTCCAGATGCTTGTCGATCAAAGACATAAACCTGGCAGCGTTCTTGCCCGCTTCCACACCAAACTCTTTCACAGGTGTCATACGGTCTTTGAAGTAACCAGTGGTGTGCTGAAAACACATGCCGACCTGGTTGGCGAAGTAGAACTCGCACTGACGCTGCCACATTTCGATATGAGCTTTCTCCAAAGGAGTAGAACCCATCAGTGAAGGTTCAGGGTACAACTCTTCAAAGTAGCGGCAGATGGCAACAGTTTCAGACAGACAGGTACCGTCGTCCAGCTCCAGCAGAGGTACCTTGCCGAACAGTGTTTTTCCCAGAAACTCCGGGGTCTGGTTATCACCGGCGGCCAGGTCCAGCTCTACATATTCAATATCAGTAATACCCTTTTCAGCCAGAAAGATTCTGACCCGGCGAGGGTTTGGTGCTGTTCGGGTTTCATAGATCTTCATTCTCTGATCACCTTCTTGTTCTCTTTACTACAGGCAGCGTTTACTACAGGCAGCGTTTACTACAGGCAGCGCCTCACTATGCCCTTCCCTGCGCAGCTGGTAAACCAGCACACTCATTTACCACAGCAGCGATTGTTGCGATTCAAGCATTAACTGGCAGCTGCACAGTAAACATCCACCGGCGCATCATGCAGTGCATTGCGGGCAACATCGTCCAGACGATTGTCTGTAATCACCAGATCGAAAGTGTTGATCTCGCAAATCCTATGGAAAGAGAAACGACCATATTTATCGCTGTCGGCCACCAGAATAGACGTGTCTGCACGCTCAATCATACGGCTCTTCAGGGCACACCGACGCTCTGTAGGAGTCGTCACTCCACGACGTACATCCCATGAGGTACAGCCAATAAAAGCGATGTCCACATGGATGTTTTTCAGGAAATCATCCACCTTGCTACCCAGACAGGATTGAGTGATGTCATTCACACGGCCACCTGTGACAAACACTTCAATATTGTTGTAATGGCACAGGAACTGGGCCTGAGCCAGATCGGTGGTGACCACCCGAATTTTCTTGTCGACCAGCTGGCGGGCAATTTCCATACAGGTTGTGCCGGCATCCAGCATGATGGAATGACCATCATGAACCAGACTGGCAGCATAACGGGCGATAGAGGTTTTCTCTTCAGGGCTTTGAATCTGCCGCTCTTCCGTGTGCGGCTGGGTATTAATGTACTGCCCAATGGTCGCGCCACCGTGAGTACGGCGCACCAGGCCCTGCTCTTCCAGCTTGGTCAGATCCCGGCGGATCGTCATGCTGGAGACTGTCAGATTATCTGCCAGCGTTTCGACATTGGCATATTCATGCTGACGCAGATAACTCAGAATATGTTCACGTCGCTCTATAGCTAACAAGGGTAGAACCCTCCTTAATACAATTGACCAGTTTCACTGCCCACCCAGAGCAGACTCCACCAATTCCAAAATATGTTTCTCCGCATTTTATAGGCAAACACCGCCTGACACCTCCTTCGGAAACTCCATATCAGAGCCAGTAACAGAGCCTTACTCACATTTTTCGTCTTTCCTTTTTGCTTCAGGAATCGAACTTTCGACTAACAGGGTGGTCAATATTAGTAACTACCTGCCGTAAGGATGCGGTTGGTAATACTTTAGTCGCATGCATAAAGGCATAGATGTACGACATGGAGGTCGTTATGAATATTACTAATACCACAACAGCCGCAACCGTCTGGTCCCAACTCCCAAGCGCAGACTGCGTAATGCAGGAAGCCAGCTCTTTTGCAGGCTGGGCAGTAACAGCCATTACGAGCAAACTTGCAGGTCTTCAGCCCTACCTCGAACCTGTATACACCAGCGCCAAGATCGCCACTAAACAGTTAGGTGCCCGTGTGGTGACGATTGCCACTCAGGCTCAAGGCGCTATCGCTACCCAATATCCGGCTCTGGCCAATGCCATGACAACGACTGTTCCTTATATCGGAACCAGTATGGGTATGCTGCTGGGCGGCGTTGCGCCCTTCGTTATTCCGGTTTTCTCTTCGTTTTACAACGGCTGTAGACGTGAGAGTGATCTCAAGAAAGTCAACGCCGGTGTTGAAAAGATGTGGAGACAGCTTGACCATAAAGAAACTAATGAGGCTCAACTTGAACTGATCCTGAAGCAACATCAAACCATGATTGATCTGGAAAAGAAGCATCTTGCCGAATCCCGGAAAAGCTGTTTTTCACTGTCGGCAAAGAACGTTATCAGTGTTGGTGTTACCGCCGCAGCCGCTTTCGCACTGGCTCCACAGCTGATGGTGGGATCTCTGGTTCTGGCCGCTGCTGGTCTCGGTGCACTGTATATCAGTAACCGCTGGCACTCTTCCTGTGAAGCCGCCCTGGTTTCCCAGCTGGAGTACGCACGAGAGCCTGTTACTACCGCAATGAATTTACGCCAGACCCTTCTGGAGAAAACAGAGATGATGGACAAGCTGAGCAAAAGCGCGGAAAGAAATACTCAGACCATCACGAACGAGAGGAACAAGAGCAAAAAACTTACCCGGAAGGTTCATAAAATAACCAAATCGCTGGAAACCGCAAACAAAGAAAACCGAGAGCTCAGAAATTTAGTGATCACTCTGCAAAAGGACAAGATAGCCGATTTTGAAAAGCATACAAAGCAGGAAAGTCTGGTACGACAACTTCAGGTTCGCCTCGCAGCAATGAACGCAGCGGAAGGTGATGACGATAATGACGTCATCCCGCCTGTTAATTCCTTATTTGCTGAATATTCGAATCCGGATACAGACAACGAAGGGTCTGATGATAACTGGGAAACCCAACCGAGACACAAGAGGCGCAGAAAAAGAAAGAGTAACCCAGTACACGCGCCAAGCGCAATAAGCGAGCCTCCAGCCATTCCACCAGCAGCCTCTGCAAACACGACTACAGCAGCACAGAAACCTCTCCAACCTGAGGAAGTAGCTCCAGTGGAAACACGGGAGCCTGTACAGCCGCCCAATCCGGAAGTCGCTAATACTGATGACGAAACCAGCTCAGATGACGAATCCAGCTCAGATGATGAATCCAGCTCAGATGACGAAACCGATGATGAATACGGTGAGATGACGGGCAACCTGGTGACTCGCGGCCTCAAAGGTGCCTACAACTGGACACTGGGATTCGTTCTTCCTAACTTCAAGTAATAGTATTGACCAGTTTACCTCCATGTTTTTGAGCCGGCTTGCCGGCTCTTTTTTTTGTCTGAAATCTGATTGTCGGGAATAGAACTTTCATCAAACAAAGGTGTCAATATTAGTAACTGCCTTTGTAAGAAAACAGTTGCACGGGCGCTATTGCATGGATGTACGACACGGAGGTCGTTATGTTAATTCAACAAGGAATCAAAAAGGCCACGGCTCAATTTCAGGCTACAGGGAGCTTCAGCGATAGGCATGAGCCCTCTCAGTTTGAACGCCATGATGTAACCCCTTCGCCCCTAAAAGAACAGACGAGGCTCAAGAGTTCGCTAACCACAGCCCGTTCTACACTCTCTATCAGCAGCAGCGTTGCCGGGCATATTGGCTCGCGCATCGTGACAATGGCGAATGCCTTTATAAGCTCACCAGTCGCTGTTATCAATACCGGTGCCAGTACCGTTCTGAACTGGGTAGCACCTTTTGTCATTCCAATCGCCTCCACCGCACTTCTCGCCAAAAAACAAAAGGAAGAATTAAGCAAAGTAGAAGCCAATGTTAAGGGCATGTGGGAATACATTGACCTGTTTAAATGCGGGGAGACCGCACATAACCTTACTCCAAAAGCTTATGCTGCAATCGCAGATCTGGAAAAAAAGCATCTCACAGAGTCCAGGAAAAGCTACTTTGCCCCTTTTACAAAAAATCTGCTCAGCGCCGGTATTATCACCTCTTCTGCCATGGCACTGGCCCCACAACTGGTGATTGGTTATCTGGCTCTGACCGCTGCAGGTATGGTAGCCCTCCGTTGGCACTCTTCCTGCGAAGCATCTCAGGCTGCCAAACTGAAGGACATCCGAGAGCTATTTAAAGCTGAGATGGAAAAAAGAGAAGAGTTATATAACGAACAACAAAATGAGAATCACAATCAAAAGGCATTTTCAAAGAGAAGCGCTATCCAAATATTATTGGACGATATAGGTGAGCTGGTGAAGCAAATTGATGAACACAATGAGCGCTTTGCAATAGTACAGGTTGATCTTGTCAGAATGAGCATACAACTCAAAAAGCTCAAAGAAGAAATTGGCGAAACTCATGCAGCCACCAGGGAGATCCTTACGGACCTTCAAGCTATTAATGCGGACTTTTGTGCTCGTAATAATGCTCTTTCTTCTGATCTGGCACCTAAAACTCCTCTTTGGGTTACTCTACCGAACACCAAGAAAAACCGTAAAAAACATCAGAGAGTTAAACGAAATCGCAGAGCCAAACTGGAAAATTTGGCGCATTCACAACCCAATAACAACACTACTACTGACGCCAGACCTGAAGTACCGGGTGACAACACCGAAATTCATCGCGCCAACCCGGTTGGTCGTGGCCTCAAAGGCGCCTACAACTGGACGCTGGGATTCGTTCTTCCTAATTTCAGGTAATAGTGTTTATCAGTTTACCTCCATGTATTTGAGCCGGCTTGCCGGCTCTTTTTTTGTCTGAAATCTGATTGTCGGGAATAGAACTTTCATCAAACAAAGGTGTCAATATTAGTAACAGCCCATTGTAAGAAAACAATTGCACGGGCGCTGCGGTATGGATGCCGCAGATCATACTTTAAGTCGCATGCTGGAAAAGTCATGGATGTACGACATGGAGGTCGTTATGAATATTACTAATATTGCAACCAATGCCACAGAGTTCCAACTTCCAGGCAATGTCTGCCCCATGCAGGAAGCCGGTTATTTTTCAGGCTGGACTGTAGAATCACTGAAAAGCAATCTGGGCGGCCTTCTCGATAAAGCTCAATCTACCCTTTCCAGTGGCTGGAATGCAGCGAAACCTTTTGGTGCCCGCGTTGTGACTCTTGTATCCCAGGCTCAAACCACCATCGCCACCCAGTGCCCAGCTCTGGCAAATGTGATGAATGCGACAGTTCCTTCCCTCGGTACCAGTGTCGGCATTCTACTTGGCTGCGTTGCGCCTTTCGTTATTCCCGTCGCCTCCTCTCTCCGTAACAGCTGCATACGCGATATAGATAGCACTATGACCAGGGCTGGTATTAAAGAGATGCGGAAACAGGTTGGTCAAAACAAAGACCAGAAAACGCAGCTTAAGCTGATCCAGAAAGAACATGACGCCATAGCTGAACTGGAGGCGAAGCATCTCGCCGAATCCCGGAAGAGCTGCTTTGCACTGTCTGCCAAAAACCTTATCAGTGTGGGTGTAACTGCCTCTGCTGCTTTGGCTCTGGCTCCGCAGTTAATGGTGGGTTCTCTGGCTCTGGCCACTGCAGGTCTCGGTGCCCAGTATCTCTGCAATCGCCTGCACTCTTCCCGCGAAGCAACCCTGGCTGCCAGTCTGAAAAGCGCAAGAGCGCCTGTTGAAGCCGATTTAAAAACACATCTGTCATTGCGGGATGAGCAAAACATGGTGGATGCTCTGGTTAATGGCATGACAGACAAGTCTGAGAAACTTTCACAGGAAGTAAAACTGAGCAAAAATCTTCAGCAGACGGTTACTCAGCTAACCAACACCAGGGATGACCTAAGCAGAAAGAACCAAAGTCAAGAAAACCAAATTATCTCGCTGCAGACCACGGAGATCAAGAATCTCAAGACAGTCAAAAGTATGAAGGAGCAAATACAGCAGCTTCAGGGTTGCCTCGCAGAACAAGCAAGAGAGCGCACTGAACTTGAGACCTTGTCACTTCAGGCTCCACGGCATACAACAGCAGCCAGAACAGCAGCCAGAACAGCAAAGAATAGAAGAAAGCGTATAAGGAAAAGGGAAAACTACAGAGCATTGCTTAAAAGGCAGCTAAACGCTCCTTTGACAACAAGCCTCGCCTCTGTGAAGCAGCTCACTCATCAGGAACAAGGTCAAACTGTCATGACAGGTGCAGATCTGGATGAAGACATTATTCGCCAGGGAACAGGATCCTGTCCGCTGTGTGCCTGCCTTAAATACACCTACAACTGGACGTTGGGTTTCATTCTTCCTAACCTCAAGTAGTAGTGTTTGTCAGTTCACCTCCATGTATTCGAGCCGGCTTGCCGGCTCTTTTTTTGCCTGCGTTTTTTATAAAGCGCTTATACATGTTTATGAACGCTGACTGAAAGGGAACACCAGAGAGAAGACAACTCCAGAACCATCCATACGATTCTCTGCCAATACCTGCCCGCTATGGTGCTCCATCACCAACCGAACAATATAAAGCCCTAACCCCAGATGAGGCTTGTCGCCACGGACTTTTCTGACCGACACCATGGAATCAAACAACCTGCCTTTCATAGCTTCGGGCAGGCATTCGCCATCATTCTCAACCGTAAGGATCAATGCCTGGCTGGTTGTCTGCATCTTTAATCCCAGAGTAATAACTCCTTCGGGCGAGCAAAAATCAGCAGCGTTAGAGATCAACTTATCCATCGCCTGCACTACCAGCTCCGGCATTATTTCCAGCGTTAATATTTGCTCTTTCTGGCTACCAGGCAGGTTCAGCTGGAAGCGGCTCTCTGGGTAAACCCCCTGATAGGCCTGAAACAGATCGTCCAGCATCATGGTCATATCCACCGCTTCCCGCTCACTCTGGCGGGAAGCATCGGCAATAATGTTCTCCAACCGCGTAGCTTCACTGATGCTGTTTAACAGACTGCTTAAACGGTCAGCGCCGGCGAGGGCGCGCTGTGAATAGACCCGCCCCTGCTCACTCACCTGTTCATGTTCAAGGTTATCCAGAGAGGAGCGCACAACTGCCAATGGCGTACGTAACTCATGGGAGAGCTTACTGCCCAGACTGCGCAAATAGCCGGTATGTTCTTCGAGCCGTTCAAGCATGGAGGCAATACTGCGGGACAGCTCACCCAACTCATCACCGGCTTTGCTAACAGGGAAAGATGATGACTCATCGGGCGAACTGCCTCCACGCTCTTTCCCTGTCAGATAGGTTTCCGTCGCCCGGTGCAGTTTGCGGATACGCAGGGAAAGCCAGGAGGCATAACCCAGAAGGCCTCCCGCAATCAGAATAATCACCAGAAAACTCAGGGAGAAAAGACGGTCAAAAGAACGGCTGGCCAAAGCCATGACTGCATCACTGCCCTGCTCGGCGATAAGAGCACCTACAACCTTGTCATCTTTGACCAATGGCCAGGAAGCCAGCAGGCGATAACTGCCATCTTTGCGCATCCACTGAGCATAAGGTTCACCCTTCAATGCTGAGGCCAGCACGCTGTTTTGCCAGCCACCTGTCTGCCAGTCACTTTTATACTCCGGCAATCTGTTCCAGCTCAGAATCGTTCGATAGAACCAGGTTATCAGCCAGAAGGGTTCATCTTTATCTGTGCTGTGACTGTGTCGACTATTAGGTGCAGTCTGGGCTATCTGCCAGCCCGCGGTATCGATAACGCCAAGACGGGTGTCGTCTTCAAGAAAGGCTTCCAGAGTTTGACTAAGTTGAGTATCCGGAAGAATCAAAGGGCCGGGCTTTTCCCAGGGAGGAAGGTCAGGAGGAACGGAGCCCAGCCACTGACCGTTACTGCCACGAACAACCGAGAAACCCAGACGAGGCCGATTGTTTACGTCTACCATCGACAGGGGCAGTACAACTTCCAGCTGATAACCTTCGAAAGTATCCCGCCACACACCACGAATACGGTTCTCCCGAACAATAAGCTGCTGGCCATTTCGCTGACTGCTGTAACGCGCCACAACAGGGCCGGGAGCTTCGGTGACAATGGTGTAGGCTTTGGCAATACTGCCCTCAACGGAATCATCTGCCAGAAAAAGACGAACTCTGTCGCCATTGTTCAGTGGTGAGCCTGCCGGATTGTAATAACGAAGGTCTGCCGTATTTACGCGAAAGGATAAATAGAGACTGTCACCGTCTGTCGCGACCGAGACATGCACATTCTCTTCATTAGAGCCGCCACTCTCATCACCACTCTCATCACCACCCCCATCACCATAGGGCTGACTGGTAATGTCACGCGCCCGCCAGTCTTCAAAGTAGCCATCCAGATACAGTGGTGTCTTAACACTATGAACATACACGGCCGCTTTACCGTTCACAGGTTCAGGCAGGCTGTTACGCAGGGCAAGGCTGGCTGCAGTCGCGCGCAGAGAGGCATTCATAACCTGCACCTGCTGCTCCCTGTAGGTCAGTTCGATCTCCTGCACCCAGCGAACACCGGCCAGTGGAAGTGTCAGGAATAACAGGCTGACCAGAAGCAGCTGACGGCTCAGTCTCATAATAAGGAAGCTCTTATAAAAATCGTTATCAATCCCTTTCTATAAAAGCTTGCTGCTCCAGCGGTAACCCATACCGTAAGCGGTTTCGATAGCAGAGAACTCCGGCGCAATAGCCTGAAATTTTTTGCGGATGCGTTTTACGTGGGAGGTAATAGTGTTGTTATCCAGCACTGTACGAGCGGCATCCATCAGCTGCTGACGGTTACGCACCTGCCCCGGGTGGCGGGCCAGGCAGTGGACAATCCAGAACTCTGTCACGGTCAGGTCTACGGGCTGCCCTGCCCATGTCACAGACATGCGGTCGAGGTTAATAGACATATCACCCCGGGTCAGCACTTCATCCTGTTCGTCTGGTTTCGGGGCACTGATTCGGTCGAGACGACGCAGCAAGGCATGCACCCGGGCCATCATATGGGCGATGCTGATATCTTTGGTCAGGTAATCATCTGCCCCCAGACGCAGGCCGGAGATCACATCCAGCTCATCATCACGGGCTGTCAGGAATACAATCGGTAAATCGGGTGCCTGCCCCCGCAGTTCCCGGCACAGGTCAAAGCCACCTTCGACTTCATCCCCAAGGCCCACATCAATCACCGCCAAATCCGGCAGGCCGAGTCGAAACCCGGCCAGGGCTGAAGAGCGATCCGCATAATGGCTGACGCTGAAGCCATACCGCTGAAAAGCATCACGGTAGTTTTCTGCGATAGCGGGTTCATCTTCCACAATGGCAATATGACGAGACATGGTTGTTTATTCGGCTCCTGTCCTGATTTGGCGCTGAGTCTATCGTTCCGGACGTCAAAGACTACCACAACTCTTTGCCAGGACTGACACTGTGGTCAGTATCTCCAACATTACTCGACAACCACTGAACTATTCCTCGCTTTCATAACTCGAATCCACAACCCCTTTTATAAGCACAATAAGGAAGGATCGAATCATGGAAGTAAGATATAAACCCTTAATGTTTACGGGTGCCAGTGACAGCGCATCTCAACCTGAGGAGCAGGCTGCTCCCAAGCTTAAAGTAGAAGTCAGGCAGCCTGCCGAGATTCTGTTAATAGGCCCCTTACTGCAAACCCAGCACGCAAGACGGTTACTTATAGATACCAGCCCAACATCCAGGAAACGGGCGCACATAAGAGCTCAAGACTGTAACTGCATGTCCCGCCACAATATGTCTGGGTCATTACCAAAAACAGGATCCAATTATTTAAAAGAATCTACTCCATTTTCTTTAACCTCACTGGAATTTGGCCCAGCTCAGTCAGCACCAGAGATCAGTTTTATGAACTGTGACGAGGATAATATCATCAGGAAGGCAGGAGAAAATGTTTTTGATATTGTTGGTTATGTGACCGAATCCGACCAACACCTGCCAGCAGCAGGTATATTGGACACGGTTATGAACTCACCTCATGTTGATGAACATACCCGCACCTGCGTATTAAAGTTTGACAGCTTACCGCACACCAGCGCGGTAAGCACTCCTCCAAGAAGCGGTCGTAAAAGAGCCTTGGCCGAATACTCATCCTCCTGTGCAGATCGCATCTGCCCTAAATCCAGGGATGAACTCATTGCAATTTCAAAGGACGTCTTTCCTCACCACAAGCAGGAACAGATAAAACACCTCATCATCCCGGAAGGCGACAACCCGGCTATTAACTGGCATGAAGCTCATCAGGAATTCGTCGAATTTGTACAGGAAACCTGGGAACAGGGCCCAGCGAGGCCTGCCAAAACAGCCAAAACTGAACCAGAGCCTCTTAAAGCTCAGGACCCTGAGTACAGTAGCCTTACCGGATTCTTTATAAATACATTAAGTTGTGTCTATCACAAGTTTGTTGGAAACACCGTCAGCTACAACAGACGAGTCTGAGACCGCTGTGAAGTCACAGAGCTCTGCCCTGAACAGAGCTCTGTGGAGAGCCAGTGAGAACAAGATAACGACTAATAATTATAAATTGTTAGGGGTTCTTTCTAACATTCCTGATATCCAAACATCAAAAATTCGATGGAAATTGTCTTATGTAAGCAATGAAATCAACAATAGAGGGAACACATATGCTGATTAATAAAAAGTCTTTAATTTTTATGGTGCTGATGGCAGCACTGCTTTCAAACTTAAGCCATGCTAAATGCGTCAACGTGGATGTAGGTGATTACTCCACAACACTCTGTTTTGAAGAAGTTCTTAACAGCAAAAAACTGGACAAACTAACTGCTCAGATTACGGAAGATATTGATAGTAAAGTTGATGAATTAAGCTCAAATGAAATCTTCTGGAATATAAAACTGAACAGTTACATTAACAATAATGTCCTAAAACAATTTATACGCAGCATCATAGTATTTGCTGCTGACAGGTATTTCAAAAAAGACCTTGAAATGGGAGTTAGGGATGATCTAAATGCCTTTTATCTAAAGCAGGCTTTAGATGAAGTGCAAAAACAAAACCCAAATATAACAATTGATAGGTATCAAACAGAAGTAGCGATGTCTGCTGATTTATTGGATGGTCTACACATTTTTGTAAAAACGCAGAGTCGCGACCTGGTAGAGAAAGCAATTAAGACCTGGAGAAAAGGATAGTTCTGCATTTAACAAATAAACCCGGTTTATACCGGGTTTATTTCAAAAGTGCAGCTTGCCCGCACCTGTATTTTTTCTGTAACAGTACTCAGAGGAAGCCTGCCAAAACCACTGACACTGAAGACAGCATCGCCAACAATTCATGAATAACCACTGAACCACTACTCACTTACAGACTCGAATACACAACCTTTCAAGGAAATACAAAAAGGCAGGAGAAAATAATGGAAGTAAGATACCCCCCCGCTATGTACACCTCGAGCCCCTGTGTACTCCCCCTGTGTACTAATAGTGCACCGCAACCAACGACTTCTCTCAAACCCAAAATAGAGGCCAAAGAGCCAGTACGGATTCTTTTAATAGGAGCCAGCTGTCAAAACCGGCACGCAATGAGTATGTTTTTCGGTTACAAACAATTACTTGAACGGGTGAGCCTAGAAGCTGACAAATGCCCCTCCACGCTAAAGTCTACTGTTGCCAGACGTGCACCTGAAGACGGATCGAATGCTTCCAATAATCTCGTGCCGTTTACTCTCATCTCACTGGAACATGGTCCCTCTCTGGAGCTTGATTCCCCAGAAGCATGGGTCTGTTTCCAGGATACCTTCCCTCACGGTACCAGCCTCCTTGAAAGCGAAAGCGTTGTCGATATTGTTGGTTTTGTGACCGACACCAGTCAACCTCTGCCCGCATCACTGGTATTGAATTCGGTTTTGAAATCATCTCTTGTTGATGAAAACACCCGTTTTTGCCTGCTCAAATTTGACAGTGCCAAGGATCAGGACAGAGGTAGGAGGAACAGTGAAGAAAATCGACAGAACCGCAAAAAACTCTTTGCCGAATATACCTCCTCCTGTGCGGAGCGCATCAGCCTCAAGGCCCGTGCAGAGCTGAATAAAGCTGTACTACAGGCTTTCCCTGAGCAGGAACCGGAGCAGGTAAAACGCTTCATCATTCCGGAGGAAAACTCATCTATTGCCTGGCACGATACCAATCAGGAAGTCGCAGAGTTTCTACAGGAAACCTGGGAGCAGGCTCCTGTAAGACCTGAAAAGAGAGTAAGGCATGACCTCATAACCCCTGCTGCCCTTATTTCTGGTAAATGGCATTCAGCCACCTGAAATTTTCAGGCACGCAGCACTGAAGCATTTATTGATACAACGGGCATGACATACCGGAATACACAAAATGTCATGCCCGTGGCCGCCCTGCTCAGTGGGAAGCCAGTTCAGACTTTTGTTCCAGGATTCGAATAGTCACCACACGCTCCATGGCGTACTCATCCATATTGTTCTTCTTCGCCACTGAACGGCTGGCACCATAAGCTTCTGTCTGAATGCGTACGGCTTCAATGCCCTGGCTTTCGAGATACTTATGCACACTGGCGGCTCGACGGGCAGACAACTTCTGATTGAATTCAGTCTCACCTCTTGGGTCGGCAAAGCCTGCCAGACTGACTTTCAGTTCCTGATGTTCATCCAGCAACCGTACGACGCCATCCAGACGTAACTTATCGGAAACAGTTAACGTGTCGCCAGCAGTAGAAAACATCACATTGAGTTGCAGAGAGTTCAAAGCCAAAGTCTGGTAACGACCCGCTTCCACCTTTGCAGCCACCAGTTCCTGTTGTACCCGGGTCAGCTCTGCCAGTGCCTGGTCACGCTCTTCTTTAACACTCTTTACCTCAGTGGCCTGATTCACATTGTCACCCAGCCAGTCACCAGCAGCCACGCCCAGTACCAGTCCAATCGGGCCACCCAGTGCTGCACCGGCAATTGTGGTGCCAGCCACTATGCTGGACTTTTCCGTTGTCCATTCACTCTTCTGGGTGTCTGCTGCCTGAGCAGGCATGGCAGCCGCAAAGCTCATGCCCAAAGCAAGAGTAAGAGCGCTCATACGAGAAACATTTGCACGGGTAACATTCTTATTAATAAACATGTGTTATTCCTTCAGGTTGCCTTGCAGCTTTAATGGTGGGCGGCTGACGCTTTGTGAAGCCGCTGTTTTGTTAATGAGTATTTAACAACCCAAAACGGGCAAACCGGTGGCGCACTTATGGCAATTTTGAGCGCAATAATGGCGAATTGTGGCAGCTGTTCCATACTCGCAGACATTCAAGAACACCCTGAGGTTTAAGCATGACCGCAGCACTGAAACATATTGGAGTTTTAACGTCCGGTGGTGATGCACCAGGGATGAATGCGGCCGTAAGAGCTGTAGTGCGCTGTGCGATTTATCACGATATTGAAGTCACAGGCATTTCAGAAGGTTACTCCGGGCTGCTCAACAATAAACTTCAAAAACTCAACTCTCGTTCAGTCTCCAACATTATTAATCAGGGCGGAACCTTCCTGAAGTCCGCACGCTGTCTGGAGTTTTATAAACCAGAGGGGCGTGAGAAGGCGGCGGAACAGTTAGAGAAATCCGGCATTGATGCTCTGGTGGTGATTGGTGGTGATGGTTCTTTTACGGGAGCAGTCACTTTGGCCCGGGAACACAAGATCTCTGTCGTCGGTATTCCCGGCACTATCGACAACGACATCTACGGTACCGATGCCACCATTGGCTTTGATACCGCCAGCAATACTGTTCTGGATGCTGTGGATAAAATTCGTGATACCGCCACATCCCATAACCGCCTGTTCTTTGTTGAAGTCATGGGGCGGGACGCTGGCTATATCGCTCTCTATGCGGGCATAGGCTCTGGCAGTGAAGAGATTCTGATTCCTGAACAGGATCGTGGCATTGATTATCTGCTGCAATCTCTGCAGCGCAGCAACCGTGCAGGGAAAACCTCCAGCATTGTGATTGTGGCAGAAGGCGATAAAAGCGGCGGTGTCTTTGAACTTGCCCGTACGGTAGAAGAACGTCTGCCGGGTTATAGCGCGAGAGTTACCGTTCTCGGACATCTGCAGCGGGGTGGTCGCCCCACCTGTGCTGACCGGGTACTGGCCAGCCGCTTAGGCGTGGCAGCAGTGGATGCTCTGTTAGACGGAACATCTGGGGTAATGGTGGGTTTGAAGAACAACCGCATTAACCTTACCGGGCTGGAAAAAGCCTGTAAGGAAACGCCGGATATGGATTCGGAAATGATTCGTGTAGCGGATATTGTTTCTATTTAATGCGACCCGCCAAGGTAAGCGTAAATGCAATCAGGCACTTTCTTTGAAAGTGCCTGATTTGATGCCCTCTACAAAGTGATCGATAGAAACGACCAATAAAAAGCCACTCTTAAAGGGCGCCCGGAAGTGAATGACTTATTAGTCGTACAGAGCGCACAATAAATTTCAATGTGGAAAATATAGGCCTTGCAATCAAATAAAGCATGAATGATGCAGTGGCGATTTGATTTTTCTACAGCTTAATTAGCCGACTTACATATGTTTTTCAAAATCATGTTACTACAACTAACATTGGTGTTATTGAATAATAACTCGAATTATAGATATTAAATGCTATTAAATATTTGAATCTATAATTTCGAGGTTAGAATGGTTAAGCATGGCTCATAAATATTATTCCATTCCTTGATAGCATGAGAAAATCATTTACTGCATATGGGGTTATTCGCACAATAAAGCGAATGTAAATCAAGCATTCTCTAACAGTAAGTACCCGGTCCACATGAACAGGCTACAATTCGTTAGACATCAGATGTGCATTCTTACAGCTTTTTCATGAAATAAAGAAATGTTGGATAATTTGAAAAAGAAGGAATATTCCATGTCTCTAAAATACTGACATACTCACTGTCTATAACACCTGCACTAAGAAAAGATTTTTCACCAGTAGTCTTCGGCCCAAGGTGAATGATATTACTCCCGCTTTCTAAAGCCCTATAGCAGTCAGTTGCCCGCCCGGGCTCTGGCCAAGAAATTATTAGAAAATCAAAGTCATACCGTTTTATAGCTTCCAGGCAACCTTCCTTCCAAACACTGCATCACGTCAAACACTGCATTTTCAGGAGGTTCAATATCAGTTGCAACAATATTTACTTTATGCTGCGATAAAGCTTTTGATAACCATCCAGAACCTGCGCAAACTTCTAAACAGGTATTTCCTGATAATCTTTCTGAAAGTTTTTTTGTCCACGTCTGATCGACAAGTGCAAACATTCTTCTTTCTAAAACATAGTAGTTTCTATGATGATCCAGATGTTCATCACACCACTCTTTGTCAAGGTCAACTAAGTTTGTTGGAAACTTCAGTGGAATCTCATTACTTTTCATAGAGATGGTTGCTTCTTCTAATTGGACTTCAACACTCTTGAAAGGAGGGGATATTTCCAAACTCCTTTCAGCCAAGGAAGAATCCAATTTCTTTAAGTCATGTCCAGAACAACGTAAACAACATGCGCCTGGCTTACACTTACAAAGCCTCCTCTCACGAAAACATATTGGATCATGGGATTCATTTCCTGCATGGTCATTACTATGATTTATCTGCGTACTTAAATGTTCATCAGTTTTCATAGAGTGCAACATATAATACTCGCATTTCCTATTTTAAATATAGAAACACTATAACCTATCCAGTAACAGATAATGGTTAATTGATCTAACCTGATAGACAGTACACTTAACACATATGAGCTTTCTGACATTCTTTCTGACATTCTTTCTGACATTAAAGAGGGATATCAACCCCTTGGCACATTTGACCAACAATAAACACTTAACAAGAGAGCCTGCTTTATTTCTCATGGTTTTCCGTTTCATTGTTTACAGAAAACACATATTGAGGCTCTCTTAATAAGTTCTTACCGCTGCCTGTTGATCTCCATGAATCAAAAGTTCAGGCAGGAATGGACGCTTTCTTCTGTTCCGTCGTCAGATCAGACTCCCATACCACCGGCGCCTTAAACTCCAGCTCCAGATAACGCCCATAACGTTCTTCCAGCTTGTTGCGACGCAGCTTCAGGGTTGGCGTGAGCAGATCGTTCTCAATACTCCAGACTTCGTCGGAGATAATCAGATGATCAAGGCGGGAATGGCTTTCCAGTTCGCTGTTAACCTCAGCTAAGGTTGCTTCCAGCTCCTGACGTACCTGATCCGTATGCTTGCGCAGCTGCGGGTTCATCACCACCAGCGCAAGAGGCTGCTTGCGACCAATCCCCATCACGCACACCTGTTCGATATCCGGATTTCTGGCCAGCAGGCTTTCGATAGGCACCGGAGCAACGTACTTACCTTTGGCAGTTTTGAACTGCTCCTTAACGCGGCCAGTAATCTTCCAGGAACCATCAGCCATGGCGATACCCTTGTCTCCCGTGCGGAACCAGCCATCGACAAAGGCTTCTTTGGTGGCTTCAGGGTTCTTGTAATACTCACTGAATACGGCTGGCCCACGAGCCAGGATCTCACCATCATCGGAGAGTGACATTTCCAGACAGTCCTGGGCGGTACCAATCGTGCCTACACGGTCTTTCTGGTAGGGATAGTTGCTGGCAGAAAGGCCGGAGGTTTCCGTCATGCCCCAGCCTTCCGAGATATTCATACCAAGGCGCGCATACCAGTCGAGTATGCCAGGAGAGATAGGCGCAGAACCGGAGGCCAGTACATCGGCTTTATCCAACCCAAGACCCTTACGAATTTTGCGGGACACTAATTTGCCCACAACCGGAATCTTTAGAAGTTTCTGAAGTTTCTCGTCGGGCACCTGTTCCAGAATCCGGGCTTGAAATCGGGTCCAGAGACGGGGCACCGAAATAAACGTCGTTGGGCGCGCATAACGCACATCCTCAATAAACGTCTCCAGACTTTCATTAAAGAAAATTTCCTGAGGATTATAAATCGACATAATCTCCAGAATGCCACGTTCGGTGATATGAGCCAGAGGCAAATACGACAGACTGCGGCTGCTCTTGTTACTGGCTTGCAGTACGCCCGCATCACTGGCTGCAGCGCCGATGTTATCGTAAGTCAGCACAACACCCTTTGGCAGACCGGTACTGCCGGATGTATACACCAGTGTAAAGGTCTCTTCCGGTTTAGCGCTATGAACCTCTTCAAGAGGCTCATACTGTTCCAGCCAGTCATTAAAGGCATCTGTGCCGGAAATTGTGGGGTAAGAGTAGGTAATAACTTTTAGATCGGTGTCTTTATTATCAACCAGGCACTCTTGTGCAGCCTTCACGTTATCCAGCTTACCCACAAAAACAGCTTTCGCTTCACTGTGGTTCATTACATGCTGAATAACAGGCACACCCGCCGTCGCATAAATAGGCACACTGACCATGCCCGCCATCATGATGGCAAGGTCGGTGATAAACCACTCGGCGCTGTTCTTGGCAAGAATGGCGATCTTATCGCCTTTAACAAAACCCTGTGCTAACAGAGCGGAAGCAATACGACGTGCTTGTAGGTCGGCTTGAGACCAGGTCAGAGTTCGCCAGATACGCTGGTCGGGTTGATGTAACCAGATTTTATCGGGATGAGCAGAGACATTGGCAGCAAACTGCGCCAGTGGCATAAGATATTCCATACAACGACCTTCGTTTTTATTTTATAAGTGGTACGTCGGCTTTGTTATGAAATATCCTGCCTGCACTGGCGGGTTTTAACAACTCTTTAACAGTTTGCTGAAACGGCTTCGTTAAAAAGCCATTAAGAAATGATATTCGTCTTTATTGCGTGTGCTTCCAGGTCGTCCGCTAAAACAGCAAATCGGCATTCTGGAAAGGTTTCGCAGACCCAGGTCATAGCTCCGGCATGCTGGCCTTTGGCTATTTTTCTGAGTTCCATATTGGCACCGCACTTTTTACATCTATGAGCGTTACATCTATGAGCGTCAGCAGAATGAGCATGCTCTTCTTCAACGACATGGTGGTCGTCTTCTATTTCATGATGATCGTCTTCTAATTCATGATGCTGCTCTGCAACCTCATGACTCTCACCTTCAACACCATCAAAACCATAACCCTGACCACGGGCATCGCCAACAATACCGCAGTTTTGAAGCAGATCGTGCATGCCTGCAGCCTGGTAAATATCCTGGCGTATACGTCTCACATCCAGCATGCGCCCTGTTTCGTAAACCAGCAGGGGTAAACCCGCCAGATCGCAGGCGCCTCGCAGGTGAGACATGGTTTTGTCTTGAGGGTTATTCCTGTCAACCAGAACGATCGCACATTTGGGTAGCATTTTACGGCGGTCGCAGAGCAGCAGGTCAAACACACCATGGCGAACACTGCCCGACAACGGCGAAACCATACCCGAATGACGCACCACATCAGTGATAGCCACATTACGGAACAGGTTGAAGTGATCACGCACAGCGACATCGATCAAACCGTAGAAAGATCGCGACGATCCATCAAAAAGAGGGTCTTGCAGATAAATGCTGTTGCGTGCCCGACTGCGCAGTAATAGATAAATCACCGCAACAACAATTATTACACCCAGACCTGCTAATACAGGTATAACGTAGAAAGGAAGACTTCCAGTCATCACAGAATAAACGCTCACTCATCTTAAGTTTCAGGAGAAAGGTGACTGCCTATTCAATATTCAGGTCTTTTGGAATTTTGACCGGCTCCGAGATTTTTATCCTTTTCTCCCGGCTTAACTCACCGCTGAGAAGTGTAACATCCCTCTTAACAACTCCAAACTGCTTAGCTAAAAACTTAATCAGATACACGTTAGCCTTTCCCTCAACAGGTGGAGCTTTGATTCGAATTTTCAAGCTATCCCCATGAAGACCTGAAAATTCATCACGACTGGCCCGCGGCTGGAGATGACAGGCAATTATAAGATCTTTGCCCTGCCAGCGATAGAAACTCATATCAATACTACTCAATAACGTTCTAAACATGGCAGGCGGGCACCGCTGACCTGACAAATGAAATCCAGCTGCTACTCTCTCAGCGCTGTTTACAAACGGCCGTTCTATTTTAAGACCGTTTCTCCGTAAGCGTGCTTAACCATATGACATGAACTGTTATGAACCGCCAGGATGCTCCAACAGCTATAAAAACCGAAAACCACTTATCACTATGGCATAAACCATGGCGGCGAAAACAACAGCAAAAACAGTCTATCTTACTCTGCTCACACTGTTCTGCATTTTTGGCTGCTCCCTGTTTTTTTTCACTCAGGTTTTGCTCGCGCAGATTCTACTCCCCCAAAACGCTTTCGCCGCTGCATCTTCCCCCCTGACTTCAGCCGAACATCAAGCAGAAGCACAGCTGTCAGAAGCGCCGTTATTAGAAGCACAACCATCAAAAGTGCAGTTAAAAGGACTGGTCGTCTTTGGGGACAGCCTGACCGACAATGTAAACACCTGGCGACTCAGCCACTATTACACGGGGCTGCCCGACCCTCTTGATGAGAGCTACAACACCAATAGCTTTCAAACTATTTTCTCTGGTTTACTGCCTTTTATCGTGACTTACATCGGCCCTTTTCTGGTACCTTTCCCTATATTTCCAGCACCACCCTACCAGCGTGGATTTTTCACGAATGGCCCGACTGCCACAGAATATCTTGCCGGCTATGCGGGCCTGGATCGTCATGACCGCTCTCAGTATCGCAACCTTGCCTATGGGGCCAGCTGGAGTACCACCGTTGACGATGCTCTCGCACATGCCTGGGAGCAAAAACGCCTTCCCAGCCTGCGACTGATGTTTCAGGGCAAGGTACTTCCCCCGAATCTTCCCAGAGTTGTTGATGGATTCCTCCACGACACACCACAACTGGACGCAGACGTTATGTACGCGGTGAACTTTAGCGGCAATGACTACCTTAATGGCTTTTCATCACCTGCAGTTGTGGCATCTCGCCAATACGACAACATTCGTAAGCTGATTAATGCCGGTGCACGCCATATTTTTTGGGGACTGGTGCCGGACTACTCCATAGCACCCTGCTTTCATAAGGGTCCAAGGCGGGACGTAGTCACCAACTGGGGAAAGGAACACAACCGTTTAGTCCGCAAGCTGGCAACACTGATTCAACGAGCCTGGCCAGATGTCCGGCTCACTCTTACGGATATTGGCAGTATTTTCCATGATGTGGCTTACGACCCGGCCAATGGTTTCACTGACCTGCACCAGCCCTGCACCAATGTTTATATCCCGGGTTGTGACCATACACCTGGCATGGTCACCATCTTCAATACCCGGCAGGCAACCGTCTGCGACAAACCGGATAACATCCTGTTCTGGGATCAGGTGCATGCCTCAGCCAAGGCTCAACTACTGGCTTCCGGCTATGTCTGCAGGGTACTTGCGGAAAATGGCTACCTGCTCAACTGTCCGGATATGGATGAGCTGCGTCAGAAAACCATGTCAGCTCCCCAGGAGCCTGAGCACTGTCACTGCCTGCCTCCTAGCTCCGATAACGTATCAATCGTATTAAGCCAGCCGGGTGCATAGTTGCTGAGCACTTCATCAATATGGTTCAGGCCATCATTGAGCGGGTCTTCACGGCTGCTTCTATCACCCAACGCACCCTGCATCAGCGGAATCATGCCTTCCCCGACAAGAGCATGGGACACCCAGCGCACCAGATAATCCAGTTCTGACATCAGTGCGAAACCGGCTCGTTCGCTGATGCGTGTCTGAGTAACACCTGTATCAAGCTCTGAAGCTGCGTTTTCCGTCACCAGTTTCAAACTGTCCCCAATAACACCATTGGACCACGACAGATAAGGCCCTGCCCTATGAGGAAGTCGGAAATAGAAGTGACTTTGATCATTCTCTTCCTGTACCCAACTTCTATGCATAGCTGGGTCTTGTGGTTCATCAGCAGGGTCTGGCACCCAGGAATACACCTGAGCATCGTCACTCACCTGATGCAATATCCCCCCAGAACAGGAAAACACACGCAACCCTTCCGGCATAGTACGCTGGCATTCAAACGCCTTATGAAACTGGAGTAAGCCTTTGGGGTGCAGGACAGAGCGGAAGCTTTCAACGCCACGCCTGTCACCACCGGCAGTCATAAAAGACTCCAGCCAGACCGGGAGTTCTTCTTTATCTTTTGGCTCGGGCTCTATGCGCATAACTCCCGGTGTCTGTGAGCGGTAATCCAGAAACCGTCCCTGCAATATATCGTCACGATGGAATAATGTCAGACGGTCGATCCGACTTCGTTCCAGAGTGTTCAGCAGGTTATTCCATTCTGTGCTGTGTTGGTGATTCCGCTTATCATTCACCACCTCACGTAAGACCCTGGGCACTCGGTGAATGCGCACAGCGCCCGGCTCTGAATCCTGCATAGAGAGTGTGAGAAACATACGGTCCGCCAGAGAGGGCGGCAGTTCAATATCAACAGATGACGCAAGACCACCATTAATCATTTGGCCCAGACCATCAGCACTCCGCGCCAGCAACATGGCAAAAGGCATTGAAAAAACACCAGGATTTATATTTCGACCTCGCCCGTTCTGGCGGCTCTCCATACCTGCAAGCATCTTTGTACCCAGATACCAATACCCGGAAGACCAGACATTGTTATAGAGATTACGGGCCTGCCAGAACCATGTGTAAATAATCACAGCACGACTGATGCTATAACCCAGATGACGAAGAGAGCTAAGGCTGCTCACCATGCGTGCTGCATACAGCCACGTATAAGTTATAGCCATAGTGCCCGCAGGAAAAATACCGCCGTACTTCAATGTGGTTCGCAGAGAACTCCACTGATCACTATTAATGCCTTCCAACAGAATCAGGTGGTTATCCTTGCGAAAAAATGTGCCGGTGCGATTGGCTACTACATCAGGCAACCAGTTCCCGCCGGGAGCCTCGTCGACATTCCAGCCCATATCAAAACGGGATCGGGGCTCGGCAGTAGTAGTGCCTTCATCATCGGCACAGGAAGAATAAGAAACACAGAACAGGGCGAGAGAGAGCGTACATATCAATACGCCCGAAGCCAGAATGGAATGTCTGCCTGCAAAACCCCTGCTCACTATGCTCTGCACTCAACAATAGAGAAAAGAACTGGAGACTATAGCTCTGGCCTGCTCCGGAAGTTCCCGGCATGACCGGGGTTTCGGTAATTTTTGATGAGCATTTATAAGAGTTTGGTGGTACTTCAGTAAGAACCAGGAACCTTATGTAACACCGGCACTGGATTGGTCGGCCTTTGCAGGTTTCATGCAATTTTTATTGGCATCAATGTAACGACTGCAGGCACGACCATCGGTAGTGACATTTTTTGGCAATGGCTGATTCAGCTTACTGGCGATAGCCTTTGCAAAGTTGAGCATTTTGGTTGTAGGCTTACGGGCACCGCCTTTTCCACCACCACCCTTAGCTCCTGGCCCACGGGGTGCATGACCAGATACAGGCCCATGGCGCTGTTGTAACTCCCGAAGGTACTCTTCCAGCCGATCCAGCTGTTTACCCACAAATTTATCCCGCTGGGCACTGGCCGTAACATCATCATTACGCAGTTCGCAAATACGGTTGAGCCAGTCTTCCCAGACCGCCGTTGTCTCTACCTGCACCAGCCAGGAAGGCAGGTCATCCACCAGCGCCTCCCCTTTCGGCGTGCTTTCCAGACGGTTGCCGGAACGCTTGATAAATTCCCGTGTTAACAATGTTTCAAGGATGGTGCTTCGAGTAGCAGGTGTGCCAATACCAGCACTGTCCCGCAGCAGTTTGCGCAGCTGCGGGTCTCGTACATGACGACCCACCGACTTCATCGCCTTGATCAGTGAACGGTCAGTAAACCATGCGGGAGGTCGTGTGGTTTTGGTGGTAAGCGACACATCCATCAAAGGAGCTGGCATATGCTTTTGTACCGGTACAGGTTTAATACCTTCAGCCGCTTCTCTGCTTGACGGAAACGCCTGTTGCCAGCCTGGGTCCAGAATCATATTCAGGGTTATGGTGAAACGACTGTAACCATGACCAAGCAGATCAACCACCGGCACCGCAAAACCCAGTTTCTGTTCCTGTATTTTGGCCGCGGGCCAAAGGGCCTGCACATAACGGCGGGCCACTATCGTGTAGGCCTGCTGTTCCTGACGAGACATACGATCCAGATGTGCAGCCTTACGGGTAGGAATTATACCGTAGTGCTCCATCGGCCTGGTGGTAAAGCAGGAAGGCCGAAAGGACGAGTATTGAGTGTCCTGCCCGTTATGAATTTCCCTTGCACGGTTGGCAGCATTTCCCAACCCTCCTGATAAACGACCAAGGTGTTCCAGAACAGGATTACGTTCACCAGCTTCATACAGGGAGACAGGCAGCTGGGAATGTTCGGTGCGGGGGTAAGTCACCAGACCATCGTTATAGAGTTTCTCCAGAACCTTCTGCGCCTGGGAAGCGGTTAACCCTGCGGCTTTGTGCATCTCGGCCTGAAACTCGGCGAGGTCGCAGGGCATCGGCGGAAGCTTCTTTAACTCACGGGTTTTGCTGGCTACAACAATGGCTTGGGAACCCGCTGCCATCAATCTCTCCCGAAATGCCTGCACTTCGTTCATTCCAACAAACAACGGTGCGTCCAGCGGTTCAGGGTCACCATCTTTCACGACTTTTTTTGAGGGTTCCCACTCAACGCCGGCAGGCATGGATTCAATAATCTCCTGAGTCACGACAGGGTTGTAACGGGCAACCACTGGCTGACCAGCCAGATCAAACTGCCCTTCAATCAGAAAATGATCCTTGGGAACAAAGTTACGAATCTCACGGCACCGCTCAACAACAAGTGCCAGTGTTGGCGTTTGTACCCGCCCGACAGAGACAACAGACTCACGGCCGCCGCCCTGACCAAGATGATTACCCATACGGCCATGACGGGCATAACAGGTGAGTGCCCGCACCACAAACTGATAGGCCCAGTCAGAGCGGGATCTGGCTTCTGACGCCCGAAACCAGGACTTCATTTCATCGCCGCTTTTTAAGCGATTGAAAGTTTTACGTACAGCGGATTTATCCAGCCCATCCACCAGCCAGGCATGGCGAACCGGCCCCCGGAATCCGCAGTGTTCCAATAGATGCCAGGCAATGGCGGTGCCTTCACGGTCCGGGTCGGTGCTGACAATAACTTCACCGGCACTCTTTATATGCTGGCGAATCACCTTGAGATATTGATTGGGGGTTTTGCCCTTACGGCCACCGGAAGGTTTGCTGACCCGAAGATCAAAGCTGCGAGGCACTGGCAGAAGTGTTGCCGGGTCACTCCAGCTGGCATCTGGCTTGAGTTCCTGGGGTTCCATCAACTCCAGCAGATGTCCAGATGCCCAGACTACGGTGACGGGTCGCCCATCAAGCTGACCGCTGCCGTTATCGCCCTGAATACGCCAACCCATGGCCTCGGCAATCTGCCGCGCCTGGTCGCGTTTTTCTGCGAGCACAACGATAGGTTTTGCTGCGCCTGCCCCTGAAGGTCGCGATGCCATAGAGAACCGAGTTTCCTTGCCAACGTCGTTTTTAACTGTATGTATACACAGTCAAATTAACCTATCTTGCCCAAAAAATACAATCGTCTGTTATTTCTTTTGTCCTCCCTCCCTCCGGGAACCTTCTCTACTCAGGCTTTTGTAACAAATTGAAGCTCTAATTCCCGTATACCGGTTGTCTGGTCTACTTTTTCGCAACGCTGTCTAACTCCAAGGTCTGGTCATGCACGTGTGTCTGAAGATTCGCTGTTTCTTGCTGGCTCTGGTTATGCCCACCGCTTCAGGGCTCTTTGCATCAGAATCCGGCACCAGCGAACAATCAAAGCAGGCCATACCAAAACAGCTCGAACTAAATCAGCTCGAACTAAACCAGCTCGAACTAAACCAGCTCGAACTAAACCAGCTCGAACTAAACCAGCTCGAACTAAACCAGCTCGAACTAAACCAGCTCGAACTAAACCAGAGTACAGAGACACCGCGAATCTCCGCTGTGCATAACACCCCTGCAGGTTCCTTCCTGAGTTATGGCGACAAAACCCTGCTACTGCCGGGTTGCCAGCTACCAGACTCAGTTATCAGCATTTTGCTTACAGCGACAGCCGATACAGTTTACAGCCGGGTAATGACATACCTGCTGAACTACGCACTCATGGCCTGGACACCCCACCTGCCCATCGCACTTTATGTGCCCATTATTAGCGCCACTCAGCTCATCACACGGGCTCCCGCTCTCTATCACCTGTTCTCCAGAGTGTTGTCTATAACTTATGGCAGCGCTGAAAGAGCGCAAAGCGCTTCAGGCCTGTTACGTCGCGGAAGGATGCCGGTTTATACAGGTGAAGAACTGGAGAGTGCTGCTTTTATTGATGCGCTGATACATACCCAGGAAGCGGGCAGCGGCCATAGTTATGAATTTGAGATTGCGCCTCTTTCCCCCGTAGCCACAAAAGGCCTGCCATCCCCCTGGCACCGCACTATGGGGCAGTTAATCAACACCGCTATTGATCTGGATGTCGACCTGCTAAGGCTCTACATCCATGATAAAGAGCTACTGATGGATGCCCATACCTCCAGCGGCTGGCAAACCACCCCTTTACTGAGAGTTGGCAACAGTAAGGCTCTGCTTCCCCTGCTGCTCCCGAAGCTGGAACTCTCCTATCGCCGACCAATCGCAGTTTCATCTTATAAACTCATTGGCAACAACACTGGTATAGCCACAGCGCTGGAAGAAAGCCTTCTCTCCTGTGCGACAGCGCATCTTCAGGGAGATACAACACCATGCAAGCCTCTCACAGGGCTTACACCCTCTCCTGTTAATCCGCAGGCACTCCTTGAATTCCCTTCAGGGGAAACACAACTCCATATTCTGGACAGTGACTGGATAAATACCGGATACCCCGGCTCACTGGTCATCACCTCACCACAACAACAGCCTGAAGAACTACAGGCAGAGTCACGGCAGTATAGGCTCTCCCGCACCTCTGCACTGATCGCAGAAACCTTGCTCTATGAGCTGTCCCACTACCTGCTTCAGGAAACCCTGGGACGCGGGTTGGACTACGCCTACAAGCAATATCACGGCCTGAACCAGTTTGCAGACATTCAAAAAATACCCAATGACCGCAGCCAGAGTGTTTATCGGGTGAAAGGGCAAGACGGCCGTACCTGGATTAAAAAAACAGGCAAGAATACTTTCATGTCTCAAACACTCCTCAGCAATGAAGCTATTGCTCTGAAAAAACTGAATGGAAACGGTGCTCCTGAACTTGTGCACAGCTGGATTGAGGGAGGGGGCACCAAAAGTGAACGACGCATCACTCTTATGGAAGATGGCGGCCATAACTTTGCTCAAGTTAAAGCTAAAAATAAGACCGGGCTTCGCCAAACCATGAAAAACAGCCTGATCGCGTTACATCATCTGCACAGCAGAGCCATAGGTCACTTTGATATCGAGCCAGACAATATTGTGATTGATGGCAAGGGTGTTGTTCGCCTGGTCGACCTTGAGACCAGTACGCCTTTGAACGCAGCAGGAGAAACCGTCCTGCTTGTTACTGGCGACCAGAACTGGTTAGCCCCTGAATATAAACCAGGGAGTTTTATTGGCTGGGAAAGTGACATTTGGCAGCTAGGCAATACCCTACTGTCTCTCTTTAACAACAGTCCTCTGGAAGAGATTCCTATCTACCACGACATCAACAATTACGACTCACTAAAAACACACCAAAACTCACGCCTGCAATTTATGCCGGACTTTCAGAACCTGATATGGCAGATGAAAAAAAAAGAACCACACACCCGCCCATCAGCGGTCCACCTGCTTAAACATCCATTTATAACCGGGCGGAACCCATGATAAAAAAAACACCCGGATTACTGGCGGCCCTCTGCATCGTTTTCGGTACTGCTTTCGGTACGGCTTTGGGTATTGGCTGCTGTACAGCCGCCTATGGCTCCACAAAATATGACTCAAACGCAGCGCAGCCGAAAGCCCTGTTTCAACAGTCTGAACTTCTGGACAGAGGCATTAGTGTCACCTCATCCGGTAGTTACCTCCGCTACTACGGCACCACTTTGTTTCTTCCCGGTATTATGCTGCCGGAAACAGCCGTGCAGGCATTTTTGAGTGCAGCAGGCGATACGGTTTACCGGAAAATGGTACATCACCTGATGCAAATGGCTTTGTTTTCTGCCCATAACCATTTGAGTGCCGGTATGCGCACATGGCTTATCTACAAAGTCCTTCCTCTTGCTTTTGAGGGCTGGAACCTGGCCTTTAATATTCTGCCCAAAGCCTACAACCTTGGCAGCCTGACCTGGGAGCGTGCCCAGACAACCATCGGCAGGAAGCGTCTTGGCCGGATGCCTGTTTACCCCGGCGGGCTACTCGATCGTTCCGTCTTTATTGACTACCTGATTGCGACACGGGAAGAAGACAAAAACTCTTATCATCTGGTCATCACCCCTCTGCAAAAGGTAGACACAGAGGCTCTGGCAACACCCTGGGAGAAAACCCTCGGGCAACTGGTGAATACTGCGCTGGATAAAGGCGTCGATACTATTCGTATCAAGACCCGCCGTTATGGTGAGGTAAATATGGACTGGCACATGGCTGCCTGTCGTATGCCGATAGCCGATGCGGTTCTGCCAGCCCATGGGTGGGCAACTTCAAAGCTCTACCCGGCACCGGATAGAAGCCAGAACTATCTGGCTACCTGGCTGGAACGATCATGGACCCACACGGTTCCTGCAGGCGGACTGTTTACTGTTCTTGATCCAGCCGGTTTGCAATGCATCAATGACCGACTGATTAGCCCCAATGCCCCCTGTCTCCCGTTGGGGAAACTGGTAACCGAAGACACACCAGACAACGGGCGTGTATTCAGCTTCACGCATTCTGCCGCAACAACGGAAACCGATCGCAGCTATCTACATATTATTAATAACCGATCTCTGGTACCCGGCTCCCCCGGCTCCATTATTGTGTCCAGCAACCCTTTGCTACCCCGGCAGAATCACCGCAGCACCTCCGGCCAGTACCGTATGTCCCGGGAAGCGGCCATTATTGCCGAGTACATTATTCAGGATTATCTGCGAAAGCTGGCGGATTACACGCTGGGCACAGGTATTGAAGCGGCTTATCGGCTGAAACACGGCTACTTAACCTATAGACAGGTTGAGACTATGAATAGTCGTTTGCCAGACAGTGTCCAGAAAGTGAAGAACTACAACGGCGAGCACTTTATCCGTAAAGAAGCTCACCTGATAAGAAATAACAACAATGAACTGATCACTCGCAAGCCCGTAATCGGCATGCGCTATGGCTTCCTGTCGGGTGAACTGGCCGTGGTGCAAAAACTGGATGGAGAGCACACAGCAAAGCTGCACGACTACTGGATAGAAAATGCCGGCACCGAACAGGCCAAGCTGGTCGCACTGTTTGAAGATGCCGGTAAGGACCTCAGCACATCCCGCCCCGGCTCCCGCCGGGAATTGAAAGGTCTGGTACGTGGAGCCACTGAAGCAGTGAAAGGTTTGCACGACGCTGGTTATGCACACTTTGATGTCAAGCCAGAGAACTTTGTCATTGATAACGGAGGTCAGGTGCGTTTAATCGATCTGGAAATGGCAGCACCGATCAACCGTCATGGCCAGGCCGTGAGCACAATATTCGACCCAATGTGGGCAGCTCCGGAAATGGATATAAGAACTCTGACTTCCACCAAGGCAGATATCTGGACACTGGGTGCTACTGCGCTGTCTCTTTATTCAAACAGTTCATTGCCGGGAGCCAACCGGATTCCCAAAGATGTAACGCTGGCTACCTTCTCCGGTTATCTCAATGCTCATCAGGGGCTGATCCAGCTCTCCGAGAAAATTAAGGGAGAGAACAAACTTGACCTTCCGGCAGACTTTAAAGATTTCCTGCAGCATTCCCTGACGACAGATCCAGAAAACCGCCTGTCTGCAGGGGAACTGCTTCGACACCCTTATTTAAGGTGACTTACTTAAGGTGATCCAGGGGGAGCTCTGTTCGGCTGACCGGTGCCCGCATCACAAAACTTGAGTGAGCGCCGGTAACACCGGTAATCGGCGTGATCTTGTTCAGCAGAAACTCCTGATAGTGTTCCATGTCGGGCACCATCACCTTGAGCATGTAGTCTGCCGCCTGGCCGGTGATCATATGGCACTCGATCACCTCCGGGTACTCCTGCACCTTGCGTTCAAATCCGGCAAACCTCTCCTGGGTATGCCGATCCATACTGACATGAATAAACGCCGTCAGCTTCAGACCCAGCGCAGCCGGTTTTAGCCGGGTGACATGGTCCTGAATAATCCCGCTCTCTTCGAGAGCCTTCACTCTGCGCAGGCAGGGAGAGGGCGAAAGCCCTATGCGATCTGCCAGTTCCTGATTCGATATACGGGCATTTTTCTGTAATTCTTCGAGAATCCGCAGGTCATAGCGGTCAAAGGGCATAACGAATTCCACCGAATTGTTTATATTTAAAATAATATATCAACATATTAATAATTATTAGCATATTATTGCTCAAAATCATGCATTTACCGACATATTAGCAATCATTTTTCTTTTGGTCAGTGCTACTATATTCTCGTCATCACAAGTGACGCGCTGAAACGGAGGTTTCAGTCAGGCCTGACCACCAAAAGTGCAAGGGCACGTCGCCGTCTCACCAAGACAGCACTCACGGTTTTACCAGAAACCGGACAAATAAAGATATTTAAAAGGCTGGCTGGAGACTGTCAGCCTTTTTGTTTAAAACTTTGGTAAGCAGTGCTGTCATTTAAGAGCTGTAAGTGATTTGTGGGGGCAAACACTATGAAACAACAAAATAATGAACCCGGAAGCAACCGCTTCAATCATAAAAAGTATCGTCCTTTTCCACCTTTCAAAAAGGCGGATCGTCGCTGGCCTGACAAGCTGCTGGAAAAAGCCCCCCACTGGTGCAGCGTTGATCTACGGGATGGTAACCAGGCCCTGATTGAGCCTATGACAGTCGAACAAAAATGTCGTCTGTTCACCCTGCTTGTTGATATCGGCTTCAAAGAGATTGAAGTGGGCTTTCCTGCCGCATCCGGCCCGGACTTTGATTTTGTCCGCAAGCTGATAGACGACGGCATGATTCCTGATGACGTGACCATTCAGGTACTCACCCAGGCTCGCCAGCATCTCATTAACCGTACCTACGAAGCCTTGAAAGGCTGTCGTCGTGCAGTTGTACACGTATACAACTCCACCTCCACAGTACAGCGGGAGCAGGTGTTCCAGAAAGACCGTGAAGGCATTATCGACATCGCCCGTGAAGGCGCCCGCATGGTGATGGAAGAAGCCAAAAACCATCCAGACACTGAGTGGGTGTTCCAGTATTCCCCGGAAAGCTTCACCGGCACCGAAATGGATTTCGCTGTGGATATCTGCAACGAAGTCATGAAGGTCTGGGAACCGACTCCCGATAAGCCTGCGATCATCAACCTGCCTGCCACGGTAGAGATGTCGACACCTAATGTTTTCGCCGACCAGATAGAGTGGTTTATTGAAAACCTCCATAACCGCGAATCCGCCATCTGCTGCATTCACACCCACAACGACCGTGGCTGTGCAGTAGCGGCCGGTGAACTGGCAATGATGGCAGGCGCCGACCGTATGGAAGGCACGCTGTTCGGCAATGGTGAGCGTACCGGTAACATGGACATTATCACCATGGCCATGAACCTCTACAGCCAGGGTGTTGACCCACAATTAGATCTCTCCCGTTCCGATGAGATTATTAAGGTTTACACCGAGTGCACCAACTTGCCGGTACACCCTCGTCACCCATGGTTTGGTGAGCTGGTATACACCGCCTTCTCTGGCAGCCATCAGGATGCGATTCGCAAGTGCCTGAACCTGCGCAAAGAAGACGAACCCTGGGAAGTGGCTTACCTGCCTATCGACCCTGCGGATATTGGCCGGGACTATCAGGAAGTTATTCGTATCAACAGCCAGTCCGGCAAGGGCGGCGTAGCCTTTATCCTGGAACAGGAGCAAGGCCTGCAACTGCCACGGTGGATGCAGATTGCACTCTCCAGTGCTGTACAGGCAGAAGCGGAGAACAGTGCTTCCGAGATTTCCGGTAAGGATATCTGGCGCATCTTCCAACAGAAGTTTATGAGTCAGGACGGTGACTGGAACATTGCCAGCTACCGTCTCGAACACTCTTCAGAAGGTGACTCTGTGGATGTTGAGCTTGCCAGTAAGTCTGAAAAGCTCTCCATCAGCCAAACAGGTGCAGGCCCACTGGATGCCTTTGTAACCGGTCTGGAAAAGCTCGGCATCAAGCTGGATATTCTGGATTACAGCGAACACGCACTGGACAACGGTTCCGATGCCCGCGCTGCCAGTTACGTGCAGGCCAGCATTAACGGCCAGCGCTTCTGCGGTGTTGGTGTGGATCGGGATATTGTTCTGGCGTCACTGAAGGCCATCCTGGCTTCAGCTAATCAGTTTTTGGCGCAGGGTAAGTCTGCGGCCTGATTTTCTGAAAAAACCGCTATAACACCCGCTCTCTTCTTTTCGAAGAGAGCGGGAATTTAAAACAAGACTATGAAAATCACTTGCCCACACTGTCAGAAACAGTTCAAACGGGATCAGGCACTGCTTGATAAAGGGCCTGTTGATTTAGAGTGGTATCAGTTCACCCCTCCCCCGAAGTCTTCATGCCCTCATTGCCTGAAAGGATTTAAGACGGATATAACTCCTGTCGGGGCCATTCTTTTCCTTATCTGGTTTGGGCTAGCCTGGGTCGGAAATTCCTTTGAACGACCAGAGTCACCTTATCTGTTTGGTGGGGTAGCGGCACTTTATGTGTTTATCACCAAAACGAAAATCAGAAAGCACTCACCGACCGAGTAATAAACTCTACACCGGCAGGTTTGTGGCCTTCTAAACATACGCCTTTCTATCCAGGAAAGCAGAGTGAATGTTTTACTCAATCCAACCCTCTACCCAGATTCACTCACGAAATCCATGTAAAGAGTCCTTATGATTTTTTCTGTTCACACCTGATATAAAGGAAGAACGGGAAGGAGTGGGTGAAGGTGCCGGTGGAGTTAAAAGCTCATTCATAACCTTCTTTTGCGGAGAAGTACAAGCACCAGATTTTTCGCCATAGTTGGTTTTGATCATGGTTAAGCGATCAGGGTATTTTTCCATTAGCTGAGTCCAGAGTTTGGCAGCATTTTCACTATATTTTTCAGGAGAAAAATACGGTGTGTACTGAGTACTAAAAAGAACATTGAGACTAGGGTCAAATGCAACTTCAAACCCTTCATCCAGTGCTCCCGAAGCCGTCTTTTTAACACAACCTGAATAGAAACATCCGGAAGGTATGACTACGTCGACATTATTTTCCCGCAAGAAAGAACCCATCTCTCCTCGTATAGCACCAGGAATTGCATCGACATCAGGAAGAGATTCACTGTGAAACGCCCCTTCTGTAGTTTTAAGATACAGTGAGTATCCTGTACCTCTGGTAAGAAAAGCTTGAATCTCCTGGAGAGTAGCCCCCCTGCCGGCTCTATTCACGTCAACAAGAAATACCCGGTCATCACCCATATAGGTAAGAAGTACCTCATTAATTTCACTAGAGACCTGATATTTCTCATAAGGAAGGAACTTCTGTGCATATTGTTCCTGCATATCGATAACAAGGAAAGCAACCTTTTTTCCCTGCTTCAGAAGATTATCTATATAGGCTACGGTTTCCTGCCAGCCACAACAGGCCGGAGGGGATGATATTATGCAAACCAAGCATACACAAACCAGCCTGAACATCACATTGCGTACTCACACCTTTCATAACGAATACACAGTAGCACCGGATCTGGGATGGTGAGGTGATCCATTCACGCTGCGTCGGTGTAAGAAGCTGGTGAAGGTGCCGATGGGGTTTTCGGCCTGAATATGATTTGCACTATGGCGAAGGTCAGTTAAATATTGTCATTGAAATTTTTAATTCAATGGAATGGCAGTGTCGTTTTTTAAAACACTGAGTGATGATTTCAAAGCAGCGATGTACGCTCGGGTTTCAACTCCCCTTGCGGAAGCTTTTGTGACCAGTTGGATTTTATGGAATATTCAGGCCGTTCTGATCATTGTTTTCGAGAACAAAGCCATGTCAAAGCGTCAGGCATACGTTACTGATCATTTCATTCAGAGTTCAGCAGCAGGCTTTTGGTATCCTCTGACATAAACCTCACTATAACGACAACAACAAACAGAGCTCATAGCCGCCAAACCGAATATAGAATTAGCGAGTAAATTGCTGCAACACTCAGCACCAAATACTCTAATACGCAGTACGACATAGAATATAACTTACTTAATGGACTTGTTGCTCCATAACGTCTACAGCTCATAACACTTGTTGGGGAGCAGGCAAGCGAATCCAGAAGATATGCCAAATTTACAACATTGCCTACAGTACACAATGACTCCCCTTCTACTGCTCTGATTATAAATCCAGTACCGACTTACCTACTATGCCTTCATGGATATATAGCGAAAGCTCAGTAACTTATTTTGGAAGCATTGCCTCTACTGTAAACAATAAACCCCGGTTCATTGGCACCGGGGTTTGGTTTATTGTTTACAGTGTGTACTTCAAACCGGCAATCACCGTACGTGGTCGACCGGGTGTATAGGTAGGGCCATATTTCCCTGTAGTTTCAGCATATCGACGATTTGTCAGGTTGAGAACATTCAGGTAAACCTGCAACGCCTTATCGAACTGGTAGCTGGTACGCCAGTTAACCAATGTATGACCGTCGTATTTATCACGATCACTGGCATTGTTGTCATCGTCGTTCTTCTCATCAATCCAGTGGGCTCCTCTGCTGGTAACTTCCCATTCGCTTCGACCACCATTGAGCAGCGCTGGCGTCCAGTTCAGGTAGGCACCCGCCGTCCATTCCGGAGCGTCGGGCATTTCATTACCGGAGAAATCTCCCTGACGGGATTCCCATTTATGATACTTGTGCCTGGAGCGGGTATAGGTGAGATCAAGTGTCAGGTCATCAGTCAGGTCATAACCGAAACCGGCCTCGACACCGTAATGGCGGGTTTCACCTGCATTAGAGTTACTGCGTACGCCTGTATCCGGATCGGCAATACTGAGAATGTCGTCTTTCTTCTGCAGGTAATAGAAGGTTGTTTCATAACGAATACCGAGCTCTTCACCGCGTACACCAATCTCATAGTTCTCGGCTTTCACTGGTTTCAGATCCGTTGAGTCAGCGTTTCTTCCGGCACGAAACAGCTGACCTGCCGTGGGAATACGAAAACCATGACGCCATGAAGCAAACGCATTCATCTGTGGCATTACCTGCCAGGTCAGGCCCAGCTTCGGGCTGGTATGGTGAAAGCGAATCTTCTGATCACCCGGGCGCTTATGCAGAGGGTCAGTCAGATCTGTGGATAACTTGTTGTGATAATCGTACTGCACAGAATCGTAACGCAGGCCTGCTGACAGACGGACGGTATCTGACAGTGGCTGTTCATAGTGAATGTAGGGAGAGATTGAAGAGAAATCGGCTTCATAGTCATAAAGCAACCCGGCCTTTCGATAGCTCTGCCAGTAACGGCCTGGGTCTGTGTCGGTACGTTCTATATAAGTCTGCTTTTGGTAGCCCTTGCTGTAGTCGAGATCCAGACCGGTTATCAGCACAGCATCGTCGTTCATATCATGACTGTATTTCAGCAGTACACCAGCGGAGTCGTGACCGCTTTCATTAATATGAGCATCCTGAGAATCAATCTTCCCCGTTCGCGGGCTGATACGTCCGGTACGCAGTGTCCAGGTGGCTATGTATTCCAGATCATTGCGGCGAAGATAAGGTGTAACAGTCACCGTTCCGCTATCAAACTCTTTACTGATGGCGCTGGACAGTCGAAATGCAGACACATCTCGATAGCCAATCAGATTACCCGGTTTTTTCGGATCATTTTTAAAATCATCGTAACTCAGCCCCGATCCACCGGTATTCATATCAATACGGGAGAAAGTCAGCAGTGTGTGGCTGCTGAGGGTATCGGAAATACTGGCACCCCAACCACCAGAGAAAGTCGCCTTACGGGATTCAGTGTGATCTCTCCAGCCGTCGTTGTCGCTCAGGTTCAGGTTGTAGCTGAAATCATTGGTGTCATAGCTGGACGTGCCATCAACAGTTGCCCGCTTCCAACCGGCTGAACCGGTTTCAACACCCAATGTCGTGCGGTCTTCTCCCCGTGCCTGACCACTGAGAATGTTCACAACTCCACCAATCGCATCACTGCCATAGAGAGCCGAGCCAGGGCCTTTAATTACCTCTGCCCCACGGCTGCCAGCAACATTCACCTCATACAGGCCGTTGTGGTTGTAAAAAGCCGGTGAACGAACGGGTACACCATTTTCAAGGAAGAGATACACAGGCTTTGTGGAAACAGGCTGACGAATCGCCGCCATATGTCCTTCACCAGAGCTGCCAATCTGAACAATGTTTACACCGGGAATGCGGTTCAACAGCTGTTCCGGGTGGGTGGGCGCGATTGCCTGCACCTGCTCGTCTGTAAGCACACCAATACTGGCAGCGGTATCCGTAAGACGGGCTTCTTCACGAATGGCCGTGACAACCATTGTTTCCATTTTTTTAGGGCTGTTTTTTACTGAAGCTTCTATCGAAACATCCTGTTCCTGCGCCGCGAGAGCTGCATGGGATATAAGAATGCCAGAAGCAATAAGCGAGAGGGGAAGAGTAATTCCCTGATAAAATCGTGCGCTTGTCATAATTATTCAGACTTTGTTGTATTTATTGAGGCAACTGTTTTTTTTATCGTTATTTGTGTGTGAACGATGCGAATTATAAGGACAGTTCTTGCGACAATTGGTGTGGTAATTTGTCGCAGAGAGGCAAATATCAAGATACAAAAACACACGAAAACCCCGTCTAAACTCTTTGTTGTTGCCCCTTCCTCCCTGAACTATTTCTCTAAGCCTCTTTTGGTTCCTGTTTTCATAGAACGCTTCAGGCATTTGATTGTGAGACAGCCTCTACCCTCGTTTTTATTGCTCTACTGTTTAATGTACTTTTTGGGTGCAGGCTCAAGTGCGGGGGCAGTTGTGAGTAGTGATACAGCAACTCAGTAAAACCCCTTGAAAGCCGGGTTCACGGGAGTCTTCAGCCATTGATTCATGAAGACTCCGACACTGTTAACCCTCATATCATTGCGCTCCAGCAGTCACCCTTTACCCAGGAGGATATCTGGGAAGCCCATAGATCTATGAGTCGAGTAGAATCTGTTGTACAGAAACGTGTAACTGAAGAACTTCTGTCATCCCGGCAACAGTCTCACTGGCCAGAGCAACTTGCAGCACAGGCGCTAAGCGGAGCCCTCGTCGGTGCGGTCCTGGAAGCCGGGCTGGTTATGGCTGAAAACATGATGTCTGATGCACCGGAAAATGAACAGGAAAGCCTTTTAGCAAACCTTTTAGGGCGCTCAGGTTATGGTGCTGTCTGGGGCGGACTAATGTCTGCCAGCAGCTGGATGCTCCATCAAGGAAGTGGCATGCCTCTGTGGTTATCCGGACTTCTGGTCGCTGCACAGTTTCAGATGGTTTCAGAGCAATACCACAATGGTTGTGTGGATGTCCGTGCCCTTGCCATCGCCCACTGTTCCATGGAACTGGGCGCTCTGGCGGGTGAGTCGGTCAGCCCGGTACCTCTGCCTGGCTCCTTTGTCGGGGCGATAATGGCTCGACTGCTGCTGGATCGGGCTTTCACCTTCCTGTCCGAAGATACAAACCCATAACATTTACTACCTTGCCAACCTCTACACCCTCAACTATTTCTTCTGCCTTACTAATCAGAATAAATGATAAGGGGAGTCTGTATGACCATATCTAACTCTTCATTCGCCCCTGATGCCCGATTGTGGCTGGCCATTGGCGTAGTCGCGATTGCGACCTTGCACGCATCTTCAATGGTACTGGCTGAGGAAGAGATGCAGCCTGCTGCCACACTCACTCCATCATCATCTGCATTAACCTATTCCGGTTACAACAGCCCTCTGCGAACACAGCTTAGCAACCTGTGGGCTTTTGTAGAGCAGGCTTCGATTACCCGCGGTATCTGGCGGACACTGAAAGAAAACAAATCGCTGGAGTCCGCCCGTATAGCCAGCACGCCCACAACAGCTGCGGGACGATTGATCTCTATCCTCAGCCAAATCAATATCGGCCTGCGCGAAAAGCCTTCAGGCAAATTATTTGTGATCTCGGCGAATTCCTATGCCAACCTGCTGAGTTTTGTGACCGATGGCACAGTTGATGGTCTGACCGACCATAAAGAAAGCACTTTGAATAGGCTGATCGAAAAGATCGAGACCAAGTCCGGTCAGAGTATGAAGAATGTTATTCTCAATGAATCTCGTGCTACCAGCCGTGAGAGGTCCAAAGCTGTAAAAATCTCTTCAGCTACCCCATCAGGTACCTCTACAACCACAGAGAAAAGCCGCTCAACAGATAAGGCCACCATCGAGAAGCGTTATCGGGAAGACGCTCAATTTGCCGCCGCCTCCTGGCAGGATCAACTGCTGCGTCAAACACTGGCAGGAGCCATGGCCGGTGCAGGTCTGGAGATGGTGATTACCGTCTCCTACAAAACCTTTGTTGATGGTCGCCCACCATGGGTCTGGGAAGATGCCGACACCGCCGAAGTAGCCTGGGCGACAGGCTCCGGTGCTGCCTTTGGTGCGCTGGGCACGGCCGCAACCTGGACCCTGAACCATCGTTACCCTTCTCTGCCCCTGTGGATGACCAGTGCCACTGTCACGAGCAGCATGCACCTGATTCGTGAAAGCCTGAAGATGATGGTTCATCAGGATGATGCTCCTACATTTACCGAACTGGGTAAGAGTCTACCGGCCACACTGGTGATGAGTATCGGTGCTTACATCGGGGAACAGATGAGTCCGCTGCCGTTAGTGGGCGCTGTGCTTGGTGCAATATCCGGTCGTATCGCCATCGGAGCGATAGACACTTATCTGCAGGAGCATATCAACCAGATCCCGAATCCACCCCGTATTCAAAATATTCAAGGAACTGTTCTCCCCTGAACCCCGGTACTTATGGCAAGCTAGAGAGACTTATTTCACTCTGTAGCCCTGCCTTTATGCGCGACACTGCTTTAAAAACTGCTGTTTTAAGAACTGCTGCTTTGAGAGCCCCTGTTATGAAAGCCAGGGCGCTCTTATTGATTCTGAGTGCAGCCTTGATTACAGGCTGTGCCACAGTTGATCACCGTGCCGCTCTTGAGCAGCAGGCTGAACAACTGCGGGGGCAAACCGAGGTAATATCCACACCCACCTATAAACTGCAGACGCTGCAGGTGATGCCCGGAAAAAGCCAAACCCTGCGTATTTATATAGAAGGCGACGGCCGCGCCTGGGCAACACGTTCCCGCCCTTCACTCGACCCTACACCTACTGGCGCACTGGTGTTAGATCTGATGGCGATGGATCCCTCCACAGATAAGGCTTATCTGGCTCGTCCCTGTCAGTTTGTTAAAACACCTCTCTGCTCTATCCCCTCATGGACCCATGAACGATTCAGTGCCGATGCGGTAAAGGCTATGGGTGATGCAGTTGAGCAGCTGATGCAGAAAGGCAATTATCAACGGCTGGAGCTTGTGGGATTTTCGGGGGGGGCTGCAATAGCATTAATTGTTGCTGCTCAAAGGAAGGATGTGGCCTCTGTGCGGACGGTTGCAGGTAATCTGGATCCGGCTTATATCAACCAGTTCCATAGTGTATCCGAGATGCCAACAGCCATCAGCCCGCTGGCGTTCACTCAGTCTTTGTCACACATTCCCCAGCTGCATTTTCTGGGGGCAGAAGACCGGGTAGTGCCTCTGTCTATTTACGACCACTATCGTGCGCAATTTGCACTCAAGACAAATATTAAGCGGATTGTGGTTGAAGAGGCATCCCATAACAAAGGCTGGCGAAAATCATGGCCTGAATTATTAGCGACACCACTATGAGACTGTAAAGCCATACCCTGTAAAGCCATACCCTGTAAAGCTATAACCTATACAGCGGTAACCAGATGATTATCCCAACCTGTGCCTGGGTATCTCACCCGATGCACCTCTTCAACCCGCATTTGATTCACCTGATAGGTAATAATTTCCCCAAGGCCATTGCTCACCGCCACATCCTTTGGGCCTGTAACAGCAACACCGGAAACATCCTGTACCGAGAATGTCGCCAGGGATTTACGGGTAAACAAATCCCAGAACACTACCTGGTTACCACGGGGAGATGTTGTCACTGCAATGTTTTCACCACTCAAGCAAGCGACGCTGGCAACATACTGTGAGAACTGTAGCCAATCGTGCTCCGTAGCATCCATAGCCCGGACACTTTCACCTCTGCGATGCTCTGCCACCACGGGATGTATATCACTGCGCTCTCCCTGATGCTGCATACCAAATATCACACGCCCATCAGCAGTAACATCTATATGGCGAATACTCAGCTGATGATGACCAAAAGTCTGGCGCTCTAACAAGCGCCCAGTCTCACTGTCCACATAGCAGAGACTGGAAACCATTGTGTCCAGGTTTAGCTTTTTACGGGGTTGACTGGGGTGAGTCATGATGCCGCCATTCGCGACTATCAAAGTACGACCATCCGGATGCATTTTGATGTCATGACAGCCTATACCACCGGCTTCAAACTCCTGTATACGATGCCAGTCACTGGTTCTGTATACACCAATAACACCCCGAACCCCCAATGATGGCGTATCGGCATAGGCATTTTCAGTGGTAAATAGTCGTGTTCCATCCCGACTGAACACACCATGCCCAAAGAAGTGTCGGCCAGGGTCGGCATCCACAACCTTCTCAAGCAGCTGGGTGGCCAGATTGACAACATAGAGTTCACGACTGGGGCGACGCCCAAAGCACACAGCATGGATACCCAACGGGCTTAGCTCCATGGCATGCCCCCGGGCAGGCAGCGGCAAAAGAGTCTGTTTCACCTCTTTTGATGAAAACACTCTCAGGGAAAAATCATGGGTATAGCTATCCCGCGCCACACTGATAAGTGGCGTCTCTTTCTGACGGTAACCACAACCCGGCAGCAATACTGTAGAAGCTGCGACCATGCCACCGGTCAACAGCCCTGAAACAAACTCACGACGCAACATTTAAGGTCTATCAATCTCCATCATTACTGTTGAATCCCAGTGGAATTCCCAGCCGGTCTGGTACTTTACCGGCAAACAGTCTGGTCAGACGGTCGATACGAACGGACAGGTCCAGAAGAACCTCCCGGCCATTCACATCGGCGACCTCGTCGACCAATACTCCCTCTTGTGGCATCGCTTTCCTGACTTCTTCGAAAGCGACATGAATTTCTTCTGCTGTCAGACGCCCTTCCTCTCCCGTGGACGCAAGGCGATCATCCAGACCATAAGCTTCTTTGTTTTCACCGCCTTGATAGAGTTTCTGAGCGGCAATCAGGTTATTCTGTAAATTCATCAGCGACACACGGCTGCGCCAGGATTCAGCCAGATAAGGATTACCCACCGGCTTACCTTTTCCCAATGGCATAGCCAGTTTACGGCTGGCTGTACCCATAGTTTCATGAAGGCTACTGACGATCAGGGCGCTCACCTGAAAATAACTATCGCTCTCATCCCCCTCAAATACCTGGCTGGCTAAAAGCTGTAACTCTGCCGGGTAACGATTTTCCCCACCCTGCCAGCTCTTACGTAAACGAGCACTGTTCCGTTTCATATCACCGGCAACAGCTAACAGATATTGGCAGCGAGCTGGTTCACTGATGCGTTCACCCGCTTCAGGGTCAAACAATAAATATTCAGCCGCTCCCAAACCTCTTGCTACCACACTGGCATTACCCAGGGCGGCAGCCGTCCAACTTGTATCCTCTGTAATACCTGTACGTAAAGACTGCTCGACACGTTGTTTAATCAGGTTTTTCTTATCAGGCCAGAACTGGAATTTCCAAGCCATGCTGTCGAGGGTGACAGGACCAAAATTAACGACACTCGCCTGCTGCCAGCGAAACATAGCCTGCATCCAGCTCTCTTTCATAACATTCAATGAAGGGCTGTCTGGAGTTTGTTTGTGAGGAGACTGGCAAAAAGCATCCACCTGATTCTCCAGATTTTCCAGAGAATCATGCAGCTCGTCGTAAAGAGGCTTCACCATTTTAATAGTGCTGGCTGCCAGACGGCTTTCCGGCTCTGGCGTGCTCTGCTGGCAACCACTCAGCATCACACTGATTAACAGACATACGAGCAGGAACAGTGAAGCTTTGAGGCCGGATTGTTTGAAAGGTCGCCAGTTTAACGTAACGCTTTCGACTGTCTGTTTCATAATTATTTTTTTCTTATATAGCGGCTACAAAGAGTTCATAAACGCCAAAAGAGCTTTTCTTTCTTCTGGTTCCATCTCCGCTACAGCATCGCTCGACTTCTGAGCTTCACCACCGTGCCAGAGTATGGCCTCCAGTATTGTACGGGCTCGACCGTCGTGGAGGAAGTTTGCTTCCGGACTAACCACCTGTGCCAGGCCTATTCCCCAAAGCGGTGGCGTACGCCACTCTTTACCCTCAGCCAGAAACTCTGGACGATTATCGCTCAAAGCGGCTCCCATATCATGCAAAAGAAGGTCTGTATAAGGCCAGATTGTTTGACGAGAGAGTTGCCTGGACTTTCCGTTCTCTGATGTGATGTAGCTTGGGGTATGACAAGTCGCACACTGGTTTTCATTAAACAGTCGCTTACCCCACAGTACTTGCGGGTCATCTGCCTTGCGTCGTGCAGGAACCGCCAGATGCTGGCTGTAGAAAGTCACGCTGTCCATTATCTTTTCTGGAACTTCAGGCTCGCCCCCATTGGGCATTTTCTTACACTGGGTTTGTGCCGGGGTACAGTCATCCCCCTGAAACAGGTTTGACGTGAGCCCCATATCACCCACAAAAGCCGCAGCGTTTTGCTGACGCAGTGTCGGCTGACCGGCTTTCCAGCCAAAACGCCCCAGAGCCTGATTATTGGCATCGTAGTCTTTTACCCAGTTTGGGCGACCTGAAATGCCATCCTTATTGCGATCATTTTCGTCGGCCTGAGCCAGTATCGCTGCCTCTGGAATAGACTCCAGCAACCCAAGGCCAATCATGGGAGGCGCGATACGTGCAGAGGTTTCTATATCCCTGGCAAACTCACCGTAACCCGGGTTATCCAGATGGAAGACCGGCTTACGAAGTTCAACCAACTCACCATCTTTCAGTGAGACAGTCTCATAACTGTATTCAACCCGCACCTGCCCTTCCGGGGCTATCCCCTGAATGGCAAAGTCTTGCAGCTGTCCACCATAAACAGGGTCAGCAAGCCCGCCCTCAACGCGTACAAGCTCTTTCTCATCTTCGGTTTTTGCCGGGCGACTTAAACGTATAAGGAGAGAAACAACCTGCGCATCACTGCTCGTGGGGGCATGACCGCGACCATCTTTTATATGACAGTTCTGGCAGCCATTTGTGTTCATAAAAGGACCGAGACCATCACGGGCAGTGGTGGTCGCGGGGGAAGACACCCAGGGGTTTTTAAAGAAGCTGTTGCCAACTTTAAACGTCAGCTGCTCAGAAAAATCCAGATTCGCGGCAGGTAGAGAGTAGGCATTGCGCCCACTCTCAAAAACCGTTGTTGCTCCACCAGAGAAAACTTCTCCGGGTTCCAGCTCAGCCTGACGGATGTCACAACACCCTGCCAGCAGACCGACTACACCTAAAACGGTCGCTTTATACTGCATACTACTTCATCCAAAGCTTCTTGTTTTTAGTAAGCCTCTGCTACTGCGGTTTATTAAAACATATGATCTGCAGTATCAGGGCTTAAATTATCTACACCTACAGCCTGTGCCAGCTGCTCTATACCAGCAGTTTCCAGCACCAGTGCATTAATCGCATTATTTACCAAAGTGTGACCAGCTTTATTTTCTGGTGCAATCATTTGGTCAAAGGCCATACCGTTTTCAGCGGAGTTTACCATGGCCTGCAAGGCTTTTTCGGTCGATTCAAACAGCGCAGAGACTTCAATGGCCTTTTTTTCTGAATGACTGTTCAGCATATCTTTGAATGACGGACCCGCCACCAGCTGCCCTGTAGAACTGACAAACTGACCATTGAAGACATTGCGGATGCCTTTGGCATTGTAGAAATGAGAGTTGTGAGTGTTATCACTGAAGCAATCATGCTCGTCTTCAGTCGAGTTGGCTTCCAGCGCAACTTTCATACGCTCACCGGCCAGTTCACCCAGTGCCAGACTGCCCATGCCAAAAAGCATGCGACGCAGGGCTTCTTTATCTTCCAGCTTCAGGAACTCTGCACGGTAGTTATCTGCAACACCGGCTTTCCACTGACCTTCCATATAGTTCAGATCAGCCAGCAACAGCTCTGATGCCGCCATCAGATAGGCACTGCGACGTTCACAGTTACCGTTAGTGCAGGCTTCACCTTTGGCAAAGTCTGTCGCAGGACGCTCACCCGCACCCGGCTGTGTACCGTTCAGGTCTTGTCCCCACAGCAGAAACTCAATCGCGTGGTAACCAGTGGCAACATTGGCTTCACTGCCTGCCAGCTCATTCAAACCGGCCAAAAGATCGGGGGTGATGGTGTTCAGATCCAGGGTTTCACTGCCAACCTGCAGTGAGGTGCTGGCAACAATATTGGCTTTGGCGCCAACGTTACCCAGCTCACTCACATAACCGGTGGCATCCACATAGTCGATCAGGCCTTCATCGAGAGGCCATGCATTCAGCTGACCTTCCCAGTCATCAACCACCGGGTTACCAAAGCGGAAGACTTCGCTTTGCTGGTAGGCCACACGGGAATCCAGCCAGGCAGAACGTGCTGCAGCCAGTGTTTCTTCGGTAGGGTTATCAATCAGAGCCTGAAGTGCAGTCTTGAGAGCTTCGGCTGTGAGTCGGGAATCGCTGTAGGTGGCATAGGCGACATCGGTGTAATGCTGGATCACTGACTTTGATGTGACTGTGGCTACGGCTTCAGCCTGGCTGTTCTTTTGAGCATTCGCTGAATCATCCTGACTACAACCTGCCAGCACACCAACCGTCACCGCTGCAGTCAGCAGCTTGATAAAACCTTTTCCCATCATCACAAAGATGTTCCCTTAACTTGTTAGCGTTGTTCTTTTTTTGTGCAAGGCACATATTTATGCGACAGAATTATAATGAGAATGATTTGCATTACAAACAGGATTTACAATTGTTCTGTATAAATTCCCTCCCGCTCTGCCAAAACCACCGTTGATATCAAAGCCTTTAACCACTGCATAACCGGGTGGTAGCCGTCGTTTTTTCTCCAGGCCAGACCAATAGAGAAATCCCCAACCGCCACCGGTGGCTGGCAATGAACAAGATCTGTGTGTGCTGCAGGAAGGTGACAAAGCAGCTCAGGCACAACACTCACCAGATTCTGCCCTTTCAACAGCTCAAGCAGCGCCACAAAACGGGTGCAGCCCAGAACAACCTGCCGTGTCAGCCCAGCTTTCTTCAAGCTGTCATCCACCTTACTGGACAGCACACCATCCATCGTGACCATCGCATGGGGTGTACTGGCATATTGTTCTAATGAGAGAGGCTCAGTTATGCCCGTCGCCTTCTGGTCGTACAGGCAGACGTGCTTTTCCTGATACAGCTTTTCTGTTGCGACAGTTTCCGGCACATTCACCCAGTGACCTAAAGCAATATCCAGCCCTCCACTTTTAATAAGCTCACAAGCTTCAGAGCGGTTAACAGTCATAAAGCTGATACGACTGCCAGGTGCTTCATCTTTGATACGCGCAAACAGGGGCCGTGCAAAAACCATCTCGGCATAGTCACTCAGACCAATGCGTACCGTGGCTTCGAGCTGGCTGGCATCAAAACGGGTCTGGTTTAAAACCCGCTCCCGAATCTCCATCAACACATTGTGAATGACCGGATACAGCTCATGGGCGCGACGTGTCGGTTCCATTTTTTGACCATGTCGTTCCATCAGTGGATCATTGAACAACACCCGCAACCGGGAAAGGGCATGACTCATCGCAGGCTGCCCGATATACACTCTCCTGGCAGCGTCACTGACACTGCGTTCCTGGTACAAGGCTTCAAAGGCACTGAGCAGGTTCAGGTCCACCCTTGAGACATCAATATGATTCATAACTTAAATTCAAATAATCGATTAGATTAATAGTTATCAATTTTTTAAACTTGTGAACAATAATCGCAAAACTCTTTTCGAACGCTTTCAAGCAACTGCTTTTAAAAGCACGGTTTCAAAGCAGCCGATAACTCATATTTCAAAAATTGAAAGTTATGCTTAAAAATACGACAGAAGTTTTTTATAGATTCCTGATACTGGGTTTCTATGCGTTCGGCGGGCCAACAGCTCATCTGGGGTATTTTCACCGGGAGTTTGTTGATAACCGCAAATGGCTGAAGGAACAGGATTACGCTGACACTGTCGCCCTGTGCCAGATGCTGCCAGGACCTGCCAGCAGTCAGGTAGGCATGAGTATAGGCTTCCACCGTGCCGGTGTGCCGGGAGCTTTGGCAGCCTTTATTGGTTTCACACTGCCTTCAGCATTGCTGATGATTTTCCTGGCATTCAGTTATAGCGCAATGGCGGATGTGCCCATGGTGATGGGTATGCTCCATGGCGTAAAACTGTTTGCTGTTGCGGTTGTTGCTGACGCACTGATCAAGATGGGCCGTTCACTCTGCCCGGACCGCCCACGCATTACCTTCGCAGTCATTGCTGCCGCCATGATGCTGTTACTGCCCGGAGTTGAGACGCAGATCCTGATTATCGCCGGTGCAGCTCTGGCGGGGTTCCTGATCTACCGCAACACAACAGAAACACCTGAAGTCTCTTCAGCTCCTGTAAAAACCAGCTACTGGAGTGCTGCGATTGCCGCTGTACTGTTCCTGGCTGGCCTGATTGTTCTGCCGGTTGTAGCAAACATCAGTGGTAACGAAACACTTAACCTGTTCGACAGTTTCTACCGTGCAGGCGCACTGGTCTTCGGCGGCGGTCATGTTGTATTGCCTATGCTGCAGGCCGAAGTTGTTCATGCCGGCGGCGTAACGCCTGATGCATTCCTTGTCGGTTACAGTGCCGCGCAGGCTGTTCCCGGACCAATGTTTACCCTTGCTCCTTTTCTGGGTGGTGTATTTGGTGATGAGTTCAGCTTTATAAATGCAGTCGCTGCACTGATCGGTGTGTTTGCGCCGTCCTTCCTGCTGCTGGCCAGCGTCTGGCCCTTCTGGAACAAACTGAAGTCTCTGCCAAAACTGCGGGCTGCGATTAATGGCATCAATGCAGCGGTTGTTGGCCTTCTGCTGTCAGCCTTCTACGACCCGGTGATTACACTGGCGATTAAAGATGCTCAGGATGTGGCTCTGGCACTGGTTGCTTACCTGCTGATGACAACCTGGAAGACACCTATCGCTTTAATGGTGCCTTTGTTTGCTGGTGTAGGCTTCCTGCTCTACTGAGTTACGGCCTTTTCATGAACCACTGGACAGCCAGAGAACCTGATAAGGCTCCAGCTCCAGTGGTTCGTTCAAATGCTCATAAGGTGTTCCGGTAAGAATATCCCGCCATGGGCTGTTCAGCGTCTTTTCATGCTCTGTAAGCTCCCGGCATTGCCCAGGCACAACGGACTGCAGGCCACTGGTGACATTAAAAAGGGCGATCAACCGTCGCCCACTGCTATGGCTGCGCATAATGGAAAAAACACCATGCAGAATATTCAGGGTGGTTTGCCCGGCATCAGGGTGAAAACAGATTTCCTTCCTTCGGTGACGTAGCAGCTCCTTCATTTTGGCAAACACTATGGCTGATGTTGTACCGGGGTTATCGAGACGTTCCGTCAGTTGACCCTTCTGCCACTTTTTTCTGTTGATGGAACGTGTACGACCGGTCTCTTCTACTAAATCCAGGTCATTCTCTGTAGCCAGCATGCTGTGTATATAGACTGCCGGAATACCTTTCATTGCCAGCATAATGGCTTGAGAACAGAGGAAACGTTGCTGCTGCCAGGTATCTTCTCCACGACGGGTACCTTTCATGGCATCAAACAGTGAGATATTGATTTCATAAGCAGCCTGACTGCCATCGGGCAGCGCCCGCATGCTGACAAAGCCACCAAATCGGTGCATGGTTTCCACAAGGTCGTCGACTTCTCTTTGGGGCACTATGCCTTCCAGTGCCCGCAAGCCAATACCATCATGAGACGCTGTGAAGTTCAGCACCGTGCACCCTTCCGGGTATTCGGGAAGACTGGTCGACCAGCGGGTCAGATATTCTGCCGTGCCGCGATTCAGGGCATGAAGAATCAAAGGCGGCAGAGGGAACTGATACACCATCTGGGCTTCTACACTGCACTCCTTACTACCGCACGCCTGACAATTGCGCTCTATATTACTGCTATAGTCGCTACTCGCCTCCTGACAACCGAAGTAGGACAGATTCTCTTCGTGAGGAACATTGGTTTCTGTGAGAAGGATCGAATCCGGACGCAGGCTCCCCATAATCACCCGCATAACTTTCACCACCGAGTGCGTCTGGGGAAGATGAATGCATCCCGTACCACTCTCCTTCCAAAGAAAGGCAATTGCATCAAGGCGGATTAATGACGCGCCCTGTTCCATATATTTCAGCAGTGTTCGCACCATCTCCAGCAACACCTCAGGGTTACGGAAGTTCAGATCAATCTGATCCTTGCTGAAGGTTGCCCATACATAACGAATGCCCCGGCGAGTCCAAACTGGTGCCAGTAGTGATGAGTTACGGGGACGAACGACCTGCGACAAATCTTCATCCGGGTCAGGCTCAATAAAGTAACTGTTACCCGGTGGGTGGCCACTGACAAAATCCGCAAACCAGACGCTGTAACGGGACACATGGTTGATCACCAGATCAGCCATAAACCGGTATCTGCGACTTAAACGACGAATGTCTTCCCAGCTGCCCAGTTCCGGGTCGACCACCTGATAGTCAATAACCGAGAAACCATCATCGGAACTATAGGGAAAGAACGGCAGCACATGCACACAACTAAAACAGCCTGACATGCGGGTATCAAGAATTTCTGCCAGTGCATGAAGAGGCTTCTGATCAGCTTTGCCAGACGCTTTATTTGCCTTATTAGTGTCATGCTTACCCAAATCTGTTGCTGTAACAGGCGCGACATCGGAACGAATGCTGTCACCATAGGTGATTAACATGACATCCGTTTCATCCCAAATCTGATTATGACCGTAAGGAATCACGGCAAGACGATCTTTCACCAGTGCCAGTAAAGACTCCAGCACTTCCCCTGCCTGGGATGGGTAGAGGTGACGCAACAATGGTGTCAGTGCCTTCGCCAGCCCCGCATCATCATGAACCCGACAAAACTCCTGATTACACACATAGGTGAGATCATCCATTGCCTGCCTGCCTGCTTACTTCAGTCATAGAATTCAAAAACAAGACTGACAGTATGGAACAAGTTATGAGGGGGTTCTTATTAGATTGCGCCTGGTCAGTTTTTGAAGAGAAATTGCGGCCAAACAGCCTTATGCATCGAAGGTAAGGGCAAACAGTCATACCAGAATTATCAATTCTGCATATAATACCCGACAGTTTTTACAAGGAAGCAATATTCCCATGTTAAAGAAGTGTCTGTTCCCCGTAGCGGGCTACGGTACCCGGTTCCTGCCGGCGACCAAATCCATGCCGAAAGAGATGATGCCCGTTGTGGATAAACCTCTTATTCAGTACGCCGTGGAAGAAGCCATGAATGCAGGCATTCCTGACATGGGCTTTGTGACCGGTCGTACCAAACGCGCCATCGAAGATCACTTTGATATCAACTACGAGCTGGAAAATGAAATTGCCGGCAGTGGTAAGGAGCAGCGCCTGTCCAGCATTCGTGAGCTGATGGCCGCCTGTACCTTCAACTATACACGCCAGAAAAGCATGGAAGGTCTGGGTCATGCCATCCTGACCGGTAAGACTCTGGTAGGCGACAACCCCTTCGGCGTTATCCTGGCCGATGACCTTTGCGTCAACCCTGAAGGTCCTGGTGTTCTGGCGCAGATGAGCACCCTGTATAAACAGTTCCGCTGCACCATTCTTGCGGTAGAAGAAGTGCCTGAAGATGAGATTCACAAGTACGGTGTGATTGCCGGTGAATCTATCAGCGACGATATTATTCGTGTTACCGATATGGTTGAAAAACCAGCCAAGGCGGACGCCCCCAGCAACCTGGCCGTCATTGGTCGCTACATTCTTACCCCAGATATCTTCGATATTATTGAAGAGACTCCTCCAGGCAAGAATGGTGAAGTACAGATTACCGATGCCATCCTGACCCAGGCCAAGCAAGGCTGTGTACTGGCGTATCGCTTCAAGGGCCAGCGCTTCGACTGCGGCAGCGTACCCGGCTTTGTACAAGCAACAAACTACGCGTTCGAGAACTTCTACAAGGGTTAACCTTGTGCGCTCGCTTACTTAAGAAACCCGGCTGAAAGACTTTCTTTCTGCCGGGTTTCTTTTATCCGGTTTAGCAAAACCAGATAATCGACCTATTTTTCTCTCAGCGTTGAATAACTAAACCAGTTTGTAATTCGAGCAGAGAGTGTACGCCTTCAATGATTAACCTTCGTCGTATGGCGTCTCTTCTTACCCGGCTCATTCTCATAGCTCTCTGTACCGGCAGCGCTCATGCTGACCCTGTGAACATGCGCTGTGGAGACCCTGCCACCCTTGTCAGCACTATTCAGGGGGCAGGAGATAGCAGTCCACTGATACCGAAAGGCAAGGGTGAATCGAAAGACGTAGTGGTGGAAGCTGTTGTCACCGCCAATACACCAGAACGTCTGAGGGGTTTTTTTATTCAGGAAGAAATAACCGACGAAGACAATAACCCCAATACATCCGAAGGTCTGTTTATCTATGGCCCTCATCCAGAACTCATACCTGGTAACCGTGTGCGGGTCCGGGGGACTGTGCGGGAAACGCATGACCTGACGCAACTGGTGGCTCAGAAAGTCATTGTCTGTGACAGTGATACAAAAGCTTTGGACAAAGTACGCCCCGCAATCCCGAAGAAAGGTTTGGTTCTTCAGGAGATGGAGCACCTTGAAGGTATGCTGGTTAGCTTTAAAGGTGATAGCTTTAAAGGTGATGGCTTTAAAGGTGATGGCTTTAAAGGTAAGGCTCCAAAGCGGAGCAGTACTCTCACTGTTTCACGCAATTACAGTTATGACTTTGAAAGCGGTCGCAGCAGTATGGATGTCAGCCTCAATGGCCCGCTGTTTAAACCGACTCAGCTCTTTCCACCCAACTCGCCCAAAACAATTGCACAGGCCAAAGCGAACAACAAAAACCGCCTGACGTTAATTACCGATGAGCGCAAACAGGTGGATGGCAGAATCAGCTATTACCCGGTTTTTGATCCCGACGACCATTATATTCGTGTTGGAGATACCATCAGAGAACTCACCGGCGTTGTCACCTTTCGCTATGGTCGCTATCAACTGCTGCCAACCAAAACACTCGACGCTGGTGCTTTTCAGCACAGTTTCTCGCCACGGAAGGACTTTCCAAAGCCTCATATATCTGGAACCGTGCGGGTAGGCAGTTTTAACGTGATGAATTACTTCAATACTCTAGAGCCTGGCCATAAGCCCAACCCAACAGGCACAAACCGAGGCGCCCAGTCGAAAAAAGAATTTGTGCTTCAGCGAGATAAGATTGCTGAAACCATAGCACGCATGAATGCCGACATCCTCGGCTTAATGGAAATTGAAAATAATGGTTTTGGGAAGGGCAGTGCTATTGCTGATCTGTTGGATGCCATCAACTCTCGCCTGCCAGCCAGAGAACAGTATGCTGCTATAACAACCAGCAACTCTGCACCTATAGGAACAGACGCCATTACAGTCGTACTGATTTATAAGACCGCCTGTGTCACTCCAGTGGGAAAGCTGCATATCATCACAATGCCCGCCCAGCATTTCGCTCTGAAAAATTCAAAGGGTGAAAGCATTTCCGTAACAAGATCCACACGCCCCACAATCACCCAGAACTTCCGAGATATCTTCAGCAAGCAAACTATCTCGATTGCAGTCAACCATTTCAAATCGAAACACTCCATGTGCGATGAGGACTACAGGCGTTATACCGATAGTCGTGGCAGAGTACCTCTCGATGGTCTGAGAATAAGGCCTGACAGCCCGATGACTCCCGGCTATGTGGATAACCTTCAAGGCAACTGTAATCAGTTACGGGTTGCAGCAGCCCATCACCTGGGACAAACAATCACTCAACTGAATGAGAACCTCTCAAGCAACATTTTACTGATTGGTGATTTCAATGCTTACGGACAGGAAGATCCTTTAAGAGCCCTGACATCCGACTTCAATCTGGTAAACCTTGCAACCGCAGGGGAGAGCAAGAAGAGCCACATTAGGCAAAACTACTCTTTTGCCTATCACGGCGAGCTGGGAGCACTGGACCACGCCATCGCCAACAAAAGCCTTGCACGGCAGCTGGTGCATTTTGAGGAGTGGCATATTAATTCAGTGGAAAACTCACTGTTTGAATATCCGGACAAATTCTCAGGGAATCTGCCCAAAGATTCAGAACCGTTCAGCTCTTCTGACCATGATCCGCTGATTGTTGATTTTGACCTGACACTATAGGGCGCAGAGCCTCAGGTTGTAGACAGTTTCTAACAACACAGGTAGTTTATGACCTCAGCTCACCTCAACATCACCGGGCTGATCACAAAAGCATTACAATGCGCCAACAACAATAAATAATCATTTTCAGGAAAACAGGATGTCTATTCCACGACAACATATTCGGGATACGGCAACAGAACTGGCCATTAACGCCGGCGTTCACGATCAATTTCCTGTGCCTTTGGAACGTGTAGCCGAATACCTGGATTACCAGTGCCTGCAGTTTCTTCCCGACGACACAACAGATAACGTTTCCGGGGCGGTCAATCACCAGCAAAGAAAGATATACATCAATGGTGATGACTCTGCACGACGACAGATGTTTACCCTCGCCCATGAGATTGGCCATATTGCCCTGCATGGAGAAATGGAAGGTAACTTTATTGATTACCGCTCAAAGGCAGAGAAAACCACCAGAGAGGTAGAGGCCGACACCTTTGCCAGCGAACTGCTGATGCCCGAATTTCACTTTCGTACATCCTGGGCTCAGTGGGAAGGCGTCCCGTCTGTGATCTCAACCGTTTATGGGGTGAGCGAGCAGGCCGTGAAAGTCAGGGCAAAGATTCTCAAGCTCAAGTAGCAGCAATACTGGAAGCAGCATAAGAATAATAAAAAGATCAGCAGTGGAAGCAGGGAATGGCGACCAGAACAGATGTCCGTGACGATATATTCACCAGTCTGGAGAACAGTGCTCAACAGCAGCCTGCCAGTGACCTGAATCTGCGCGCTCAACAGGAAGCGATTGCTTCCCTGCAGCGGGAACAGGTAGCCTGGTCACGATCACGGCGTAAACACCGCAAGTCATTTGATAATAAAACCTTTAACCTGCTGCGCTGGCAGGTGGGTTTTCTGGCAGCTTTTGTATTTCTACAGGGATTTGGTCTGTGGGGATTCAAGCTGGATAACTGGGTATTCGGCTTTTTTATTAATGGCAGCCTGATCTACACCTACGCCATTATTCGTTACATCGCTTCTGATCTGTTTAATGGCGACCCGCATGCCCTGAAAACCCGTAAGGTGTCAGAGCCTGCAGATCGACTTTCATAAGCTACTCATTCAAAGCTACTCATTCAAAGCTACTGCTCAGCCGCAACCTTAATCAGCAACGTCATCCCTTCAGCACCATCAACCACAACGGTTGTACCTGCTTCGAGTGTTGATTCCGCCTGCACCTTCCACTTGGTGTCACCCAGCTGTACACGACCATGACCGCCCAGAAGCGTTTGGTCGAGCACAAATACCCGGCCAATCAATTGAGCAGCCCGATTGTTAAGCAGGGGTTCTGCGGTGTTCTGGCCAGGTTTACGCAGGAAAACCCACCAGACGAGGGTAAACACCAGCGTTCCCGTACCAAAGAGACCAAGCTGCACAGCCCAGCTCTGGTCAGGGAAAAGCCAGAGCAGGCCTGACTGAACCACAGCTGCAACAGCAGCACCGAGCAGAAAACCTCCAGCCCCCAAAGACTCCAGCCCCAGGAGAACAAAGCATAAAATCAGCCAGTGCCATGGCTGCAATTCAGTCAGGAACGCTATCAATGTTTATTATCCTTTTTTGAGGGTAGCTTCAGAGACAAGTTCTTTAATACCCGCCAGAGAGCCAATCACATTACCGGCTTCCAGAGGCATCATAATCACCTTGCTGTTTTCTGCGGAAGCCACACCTTTCAGCGCCTCAACATATTTTTGCGCCACAAAGTAGTTAATAGCCATAGGGTCACCTTCAGCGATAGCCTTGGAGACAGACTCTGTTGCATTAGCTTCTGCCTGAGCCAGACGCTCACGAGCTTCTGCCTCACGCTTGGCGGCTTCCAGCTCACCTTCAGCTTTCAAAATCTGGGCGCGCTTTTCACCCTCTGCCACTTGAATGGCGGCTTCACGGGAGCCTTCCGCTTCCAGAATCTGGGCACGCTTCTCACGCTCCGCCTTCATCTGACGGCCCATGGCATCAACAAGGTCTTGAGGTGGTGCAATATCACGAATTTCTAATATTACCCCTTAGAACAATATAACCAAACTCATCAAAATTAGTTGCTCGAATTCAGCTTATCGCATGAAGGTTTATTTGCTTCACCGCAAAAGATGTTCGAAGCTTTCTCTGATGCCCTTTATACAGGCACCTGTGATTTACATGGTAGAGACAATTCAGGACTACGCTGGCCACCTCGCCACAAACAAAATGCAGCTAGCATTATTAATCATGTAACTTGGTATAGTGACTGGTTATACAACAAGTCAGAAAAATATGCCCAACAACATGACTTACCCTTAAAAACAGTACTTCTGAATCCGAAAAGAAAAGCTAGCCGAGCAGAATATTTATCAAACTTGGCAGCCTATCATCATCGTAAAAATAGAGCTTTTCTTTCTTACGCGTTTGACGACAAAGCAGCAAGATCCCAAGCAGAATATTCTCGTACAATACACACAAAAAACACAACCCCCCTATTCAGAACAGAGCCTGCTAAAGCTTTTCCTGAACAATTTTTTTGGGAACTGTTACAAGCTTTCACTATCCCAGGCAGCAAACAAACGGACCCCATCTTTAAACGATTAAATCTTAAGAACTGTTTGATCACTTTACTCATGCATTATGGGGCAAGAAGAGTTTCCGAACCCTTCCATCTCTATATAAATGACATAATGGAAGACCCTGAGAAGAAAGGCTCAGCTCTCGTAAAACTACATCACTATGAGTCTGGCAAACCACCACAACTTGACCACCGATCCAAGCAATGCACTAATCGTCGAGATTACTTAAAACAGGTATTTGGCAGGTTACCCAGGAAAGATAGCGCATGCTCAAAAAGTTACTATTGCGGATGGAAAAACCCGGTAGTTAACAAAGAATGTTACTTAGTTGTTAATTGGTTCTACCCAAATGCTGGAGAATTATTCTGGAAATTGTGGCGACTATATTTACAACACCAGTATGTAAGCGGCGATCATCCATTTGCCTTTACAAACAAGAATGGAGAACCAGCTTCTTACCATAAATTCATAGAAGCCCATGCAAGAGCTGTAAGACGTATAGGGCTAGATCCCAGAAAAGACAGCGGTACTACTGCACACGGTCATCGCCATGCGTATGGCCATAGAGCTCGGGCGGCTGGAATCGATCCTATTACACTACAGCGAATGATGGATCATAGCTCTATAGAATCTCAGAGAACATATACAGTTCCAACCGGTGAAGAGATTCGTAAAGAACTCAAAGAAAGAGCTGACGGTCTCCACCTAACACCAGCTCAGACAACCACCCAGAAATTTACAGGTAAAGGCAGAGGTCAAGACCCACTCCTAATGGGTTTTTCGGATGTAGACCCTCTGGAGCTTTTATCCGGAAGATACCCACAACTTGCACAAGGTTCATAATTTATGCCTTTTTATCCTACACTCGCTAAAGCCAAGGCAGCAGCTAAAAAAATCATACCAAAGAATGAACGAACATCGACAGGTTATTATAAACACTACAAACAAGACCCCAACCTGCCATCGGCCCCAAACACATACTATGCCAAGTTAGGATGGCAAGGTTGGCGCAATTTTTTGGGCCCAGTAAATGGTGGCTTTTATCACAACCTCGCAGAAGCAATGGCAGCAGCATTAAAGGTCATTCCTGAAAATGAACGCACAGCCAAAGGTTATATCAAATACTGTGATCTTGATCCTCGACTACCGCGCTGTCCGCACTCTGTATATAAAAATAAAGGCTGGAGAGGTTGGAATCATTTCTTTGAAAAAAAAGATAAAGATATTTATCCATCCCTTAAAGAGGCACAGGAGGCGACTCTCAAGATAATCCCAGAGAAAGACCAAACTCAGCTCGGCTATAGAAAACACTACAAAGAAGACCCTCGCCTTCCTGCAAACCCATATCAATATTACAAAGATGAATGGATAAGCTGGGATCACTTCTTTGGCACAGAAAAAAAATCATTATACCCAACATTGCATGAGGCAAAGCTGGCAGTTCTTAAAGTAGTACCTGAAAATAGTCGCACTTCAGCGGGATACAAAGAACACTACAAAAAAGACCCAAGACTCCCAGCATCTCCGGACAGTTATTATTTAAGAAAAGGCTGGAAAAACTGGAGACATTTTTACGGACTAGAGTCTCGATCAATTTACCCTACACTCGCCCAGGCTCAAGATGCAGCGATCAAATTGATCCCTGAAGAGGATCACAGCGTTAAGGGATATAAGAAACACTATAAACAGGATCCATGCCTACCATCCAACCCAAGCATATTCTATGCCAAGGGTGGTTGGACTACATGGGGGGCATTCTTCAAAAAAACAAATTCCACGTATTACTCGGCTTTATCTGAAGCAAAAATCGCAGCGATGAAAGTCATACCAAAGGAAGAATATAGCAAAAAAGGCTATCACCAAAATTGCTACAAGGATAAACGTTTGCCAGGAGACCCTGAAACTTTTTATCTAAAAAAAGGATGGAAAGAATGGGCTAATTTCTTTGATGTCGAGATTTATCCGACTTTGGCCGAGGCCATGAAAGCTGTACTAAATATTGTACCCAAGGGTAAATACTTGCAAAAGGGATATCAGGAGTACTACCACCAAGATATAAGACTTCCTGAAAACCCTAATGAATATTATGAAAAATTAGGCTGGCAGAACTGGGATCACTTTTTTGGGAAAGATAAAAAAAAATTTTATCTGACAATAGATGAGGCAATGGTTGCGGCTAAGAGAATTGTTCCAAAAAATGACCAAAACTTACCTGGATACAAGAGACACTATAAGGAAGATCCTCGCCTGCCAGCTGCACCAGAAAAGCATTATAAAGGCCGAGGATGGAAAGGAGTTGATCACTTTTTTGGAAAAACTGATAAACCGTACTCAACGCTAGAACAGGCTATGGTAGCAGCATTAGAGGTTGTTCCACGAGAAGAACGAAGTAGAAGGGGTTATAAACAGCACTATAAAAAAGATCCTCGATTACACTCTTCGCCCGACCAGTTTTATACTAAAAAAGGCTGGCAAAGCTGGACTCATTTTTTAGGGTGTTCACCATATTCTACATTAGCTGAAGCTATGGCCGCTACTCTAAGGGTTATACCAGAAAATGAACGTTCCCAGAGTGGTTATCATCAAAATTATAAGAAAGACCCACGCTTACCACATTCGCCGAGCCGTGTTTATGTAAACAAAGGGTGGATCAGCTGGTTTCACTTCTTAGGGAAAGAACCCAATAATAATTACGCTTCCTTGGTTGAAGCAATGACTGCTGCACAAAAAGTTATCCCAAAGAATGAACAAAATATGGATGGGTACTATAAGCACCACACTCTGGATCCTCGACTTCCATCAAGTCCTAGAATCTTTTATCGTGGTTTTGGGTGGCAAAATTGGGATCACTTCTATGGGCGGAAGAACTATTATTCGTCTTTATCTGAGCTAAAAGAGGCAATAAAGAAAAACCACCCTCCCGAGTTTTGGAACAAATCAGGCTATAAGTTGGCGGCTAAGACTGATGATAGAATACCACCAAATCCAAAAAGCTTATTTTATAAAGACTGGATATCTTGGGAGAACTTATTCAAGATGGGAGAAGGTAAATATGAAACACTTACAGATGCGTCTAATGCTTGGAAGAAACTTGCGAAGAAAAACAAGATCAAACCCGAAGCAAGGGAATACAACAAGCATTACAAGTTAGATCCTCGCCTCCCTGCAAGGCCAGATAAATATTACTCAGAAGAATGGTCAGGCTGGTCAGATTTTTTTGGCTTTCAAAAGAAAAGACTCTATGAAACGGTAGAAGAAGCTTCTCAAAAGGCGAAAGATCTTGGTTTAGATACATATGAAATGTATAAGGCCAAGCGGCATAAAGATCCAATGCTGCCCAGCGAGCCAGTTAAGTATTACGGCTTAACCAGCTATAAAAACTTCATTGGGTTCCGCTTTTTTAATTTAGAGGAAACTCGAAAATATTGCATCGATAAAAACATCACAAATATAACAAAGTATAAATCTATTGCTCAGAACGAACCGCAATTACGTGTGCACTACAAGAGAATTCCGAATTTAAATAAACTGTCAGATATTCTCGCTCCTATAGATTTTTATAGAAACCTAAAAAACATGGGATTTAGTCAGTGGTGTAACTTTTCTCATGAATGGGTTAAGAAAGGTCGCAACATTGACAACAAGAGCACAATTATAAGAAAATTTCTAGAGTTTGCACTTGAAGCTGGTCAATTACCAAAAGAACCCGGAGTGTTCTTCTATCTGCGCACACCTAATCCAGACTTAGACACCTTCATTGAAACACTACCCCTATCCCAACAAAAACAATCTTCCGCAAACATAATCATCGATTACTGTCAGTATGTCATGGAGGAAAGTTGCTATGATATCGACCCAGAAACCGGAGTAGCAACACCAATAAACGAAAATCAGTATATAAATCCTTATTCAAAGCAAATAATAAATTATAACTCTCAACATCGCCCTAATGAGTCAGTAAAGCCTCCACTACCAATGGATTGCATATTAAATTGCCGCAACTATCTTATCCCGCAATTTATTCAGTACAAAGGCAGTGAAATTTCATGCACAACCTTTCGTCAACTTAAAGCCTCCCAAAACCTGTATTACAAAGATTGGTTTGACGTAGAAGAAAAAACTATAGACAAGAACGATCCAAATTGTGTTTATCGATGCATCGAACGCTATAAAGAAAATAGTGGTAGAAACAAAGAGACAGTTTGGCAAATGTGGTCGCCCGTTAAAACTATAGCCATGTATTGCCTTGTTACAATTCCCTTGCGTGGTATCCAAATCACGTACCTTGATAGCGGAGAGGCTGATTGTGACAAGTTAGAAATAGAAGACGGGGAATTGATATGGGTAAAAAATGATAACCCCTTAGCCGAACAAAACTTTTCCAATCGTAAGTATCGTGATTGTGGTTTTCTCCGAAGAGGAGAAGACGACTCCGTGGGAATGAGGATATCCACAAATAAGACCTCTTCATATGAAGGGGGGTATGAAATAGCTTATATTCCAGAGGAGTTGGCTCCATGGATTATCCGACTGCGAAACTGGCAAACACTTTACAATCCCATAAATAAGCCAACTGCATGGGTGGACATAAAGCATACAAGGAAAATCAATTCAAAACTGCTCTCCAGGAGAGGGACTCAATGTTTTTTATTCCGAGACCCTACAGGCAAAACAGACTATCTGGACACACTACCAACAGAGCAGCCCATATCTACCAGTGCCACATTCTCATACCCTTTACCCAAACTCTTATACAGCGTGCAAAAAACAGATCTGCCATTGGCTGAGAAAGCAGGGGCTGGTGAGACACTAGGGTGTTATAGGTCAAAGTACACACCTCACGGTATGCGCGTTAGCTTGATCACTGCGCTGATTGCTGATGCTAATATCAGCCCAGTCATAGTCGCTAAACTGGTTGGTCACTCCAATATAGTTATGACTATTTACTACGTAAAACTAACTCAAAAACATATACGAGAAACCCTTGATAATGGGTATGAGGTCGCTTTGGCAAAAGCGCCAGAGAGAGCACAGGCATTGATCCTTGAAGGAAAAATCAAAGAAGCAGAGTCAGAGTTATTATTCACTGATTCTAATTTAATGCTCAAAGACCCAGATTGGCCAGCTGCATCAATCAAATTTTTTGACTATGGTGTTTGTCCCGTCGCAGGAAACTTATGCCATGAAGGCGGTGATCTTCGAGAAGAGGGGGGTTCCACTGTCAGTCGATATAACCCTGTCACTGCAGGCTACCTTGGTCGAGCCAACTGTTTCCGCTGTCGATTTTTCTTGACTGGGCCCGCATTCATCGGCGGATTGAAAACATTTTTTCAAGAAATAAATGCTGCAAAATATCACAGCAAGAATCAACTGGACCATTATAGGGAGCAGCAAGAGAGACTTGAGGCTGAAGAATACATGGCTGAAAAATCGGGAATTCCTTTCGATAACTCCAAGGTTTTGAAATTAAGACGCATCGAGTCGCACATCCAAACAGAGTCAGAACGATTAGATAATTTGGTAGTTGACCAGGTTCGGTTAATACGCTTAGTCACAGACTCACTAAAAATCATTAACGACTCGAATGACAATGATGGGGAATTTAAAACGACACAGACAGCTCTTGTTCTAAACACTCCAGAAAAGGAACTGAGCATAGCTATTGATGAGTGCTCTACAGCCCAGATGCTTGGAGAAATATGCCAAAATACTGACTTATATGTATCTGCAAATGCAACTGCAGCCATCACAAGTAGATCACAGCTATTAGATAAACTAGCTCACAATAACGGCCTTGAGGCATGTCTATTTACTCTCACTGAATCTCAACAGCTTAAGGTAGGCAATCAAATACAGGCTCTTTTGCTCAAACGACTGGGAGGCTGGGGAGCGGTGAATCAACTACATGATGGCGCTGCTACCCTCAATGATTTCAGCATTAACGATACAAATTTAACCCGTCTAAGGGAAGACATTCAGGATCTCATGCAAAGCCAAAACCTTCAAACACTGCCCGCATACGGTGTAAATAAAAAAAGCATTTTCTCTGAAGCCTCAGAGATCAAAAAACAGCCAGAAGATGAGGATTTTAAAGCATGAGTAGTCGAGCAAAGAGTACACAAGATTCTCGAGCTGGCGATATTAGCGCAATGTACGAAGCGCTTATGAACCAATGTACTGCTCGATCACGAAAAACCCTTGAAGTCGTAAACAATGTTTGCAGAGATATCGCCAGAGGCTCAAGAGACTTCTCGATAGCCAACGTGGGTGCACTATCCAAAGATATTGGTGGTATTAGTGCTGTTGCGATATCCAACAAGAATGGAAAACGATATAGAGACCTAATTGACGCTTACCAGGTTGCCTACCCTAAACAAAAAATCTTGAAGCAGCCTCCATCCAATGACTGGGTAGAAACCATCGAAGATGCCCGTGTTCAGTGGCTGGTTCGTGACTTAATACAAGAAAAGAAACAGTTATATAACCAGCTCAACACCTTACGCCAAGCATGGAAAACAGAAGGTCCAGTCATAGTTCTCGGAGATACTCCCCCGCCACCATCTAAACAACCAATGCCGTCTTTAACCAATAGCGAGGTAAAAGCTCTTTCAAAATCTATAGATGCCAAAGAGCTGAAACTACGCGGCTTCACAATTGGCGATATGGGTGAAGTCCGTGATCAGGATGGACAACAGGTATTCAAAGTAGGCTTCGTCGACGCCATACAAAAAATCCTAACCATCTCTGATGATTCCAGCTGATGCCTGAAGAAGAAAAACAATTCATGCCAGCGCTTATTTCTCTACTGGCATGAAACTCAGCACTCGAGTGTCAACTCGAGTGCATGGCAACATACGCAGATATCCATCTCGTACTCAGATGAACAAGCTCTCTAAGGTGTTTGTTCTCCTGCTCAAGCCTGCGCTTTTCTTTATCGTTGATATGTGGAACCTGTGGAGTAGCTTTTGTTTTGACTTCCTCCAGCATGTCAGGCGCATCAAAGAGATGAGAAAACGAATGGGTACCACTACTATTTTTACACCAACGCTTTATTTTATGGTGTTCAACCCCAAGCTCGCGAGCAACCTGCTCGGTGCTTTTCCCTGCTCTTACCATTGAAACTACATGTTCCCGATAGACTTTGGTTGTCGTTTTCCTAGGCATTAATCGACTCCTACTAGATCAAAGCTTTAGCGCCATTATCCGCGAAATTACAAAACTCCCATTATAGACGGTAGAACAAGATAGCCAGAGGAAATCAGTATCCCTCATTTACAGGGAGGGATACTGACCTTGTCTACGGTTCAGGAAAGGTTTGGAAAACGCTTAAAGGAAGTTCGCCAGGAACAGTCCTTCACACAAGAGGAGCTGGCACATAAGGCAGGGCTCAACCGCACCTATATAGGAGACATTGAACGCGGTGAGAAAAACCTCACCCTTGAGAGCATGGACAGACTCGCAATCGCATTAGGTATAAAGATTCGAGACTTCTTTGACTGGGAAGCGGACTTCTTTGAGAAGCGCATCTGGAGAATATCTTGACAGCTTACGTTATAACAAAAATGCTTTCCCTTCAGCTTTCACTTAAGTACTTAGTGCCACTGCCGATCTCATAACCCACGATGCCAGTTAATCCCGGACAGCATACGTCATAAGTCGCCTAAGAGCTCTCATGAGCATATACATTTTGTAACGCCAGCCGCACCCCTCACGTCAGTCGTGATAATTTGGCAGATTGTTACCCTGAATACCCGGCTACACACCCCTGTTATGAGGTATCTATCCGGATTCTTCGCGCAGTCTGACCCTGTATCAGGGCCGCAAACATCTCATCCCAGCTTTCAATCAACCAGGACAGGAAGTGGCAGAGAATCATTTTCCAGAGATAGACGCGGACTCCACGAGGCTTGCCCGCCAAGGCCTTCTGAAACTGCGGGCAGCACAGCTGCTGGATCTGATCAACAAGGAAAGCCAGAACGGTCAGACAGGCCATGTTTGTCGCCAGGTGCTGCTTACCGTGACCGTAATTATGTTCGAGGTTGTAGCCGTGGTTCTTCAGGGTGTTGAACGTTTCGTTTTCAATGTGCCAGCGTGAGCGGCCTCCTTTCATAACCAGTGAAACAGTGTCTTCGTTCAGGGGGGTATCGGTTACCCAGCACCATGTATGACGCTGGCCTTTTTTGTCGGTTTCCACGTAATCCAGGATATTCACCAACTCTTCCGGATCACTTTTATTCAGAGGCACCCTGGAGGCATAGCGATACCAGTGCCTGACCCCCTTGTCTTCACGAGTCTCCAGCCTGTTGACGAGGTTCTCGTCATCAAGCACGTCCATGGTTTCAATCAAAGAGGCATGATTGCCATCTTTGGCAACAACGATGATGAAGTGCCAGCCGTAGCTTTTGATCAGCTGGATAGTTGGCACATCGGCGTAGAGCCCGTCGAGGACTATAGCCAGCTCAAGATGGGGATGCTTTCGTTTGATATGCGCTAACAGTCGCTTAAGAGCGTTTTTCTCGCAATCGTTTTTGGTCGAACCATCCTGATGAACAATAGCCTCTGGCGCCAGGGGTAACACTTCTTTCCTGTCGGGGTGAACAAGACAGGCAGCCAGCATCTGGTGGTAATAGGCTTCACTGGGCTTGCCTTCATTTTTTACACAGCACTCCTGACAGCGACACTTGCCGGAGTAGTAGAGTCCCGTACCGTCAATAGCCAGGAGGTGGAGGTTCTTTAAGTCCCCGATAGGATATTGGAAAGCTTCAAGCATGCCGCCGCGTTGTACCTGGGCAAACAGCTTTTTATAAGGTTTTCTCAATGCGGCCGGAGGTATTGGGTCGAGTATCTCACGCATGCGGGTATCACAGGGAATGCGGCCCTGCACGCAGTAGAGGTGCTCCAGGTTGTACTGGAGCTCTTCCGTTTTCGCCTCCCTGTCAAAATTCAGAAGGGTGGAATATTTGAGGTGCATCACGGCAAAGGCCGACATGAGCGTGTCGACCAGGGTGATTTTACCCTCGACATGATTGGGCCGGTGATCCGGCACTTTGGAAAAAACCTCATGGATCGATTGGATCAGGCTTTGTACACAAAGGTGCTTTCGGGATTTCGGAATAAGAGTTGGCATACCAGACAGCAGGTTGGTAGTGATCGTATCTACCAAAATAGACGAAAAAGTTTACGATAACCTTTTCATCGCACGATGCGTGAAGCCTTGGTATGACTGGTTGTAATCAAAAGTCCAGGATTTGCTGCCACGATGCCGATGCCGATGCCGATGCCGATCATGGTCTATGATGTATTTCCCAATGCTATTGTGTGTTATTTGATGTGTAGACGTGTGCTATATGTCCTGCATAACACGTAAGCGCCAATAAATCCCACGTACTGCCATATTAACCGTTGATAGGAAATCATAAGTCTCCCAAAACCAAGGAGGCAACCATGGCAAACCGCAGCGAAGTGAAAGAACAGTGGCAGCAACGACTCCAGGCCTGGCGAGAGTCTGGCCTGAATCAGAAACAGTGGTGTGAGCAAAATAGTATTAAGCAAGCACAGTTCTGGTATTGGAAGAAAAAGCTTGAGGATATTCCGGCAGCGGTAGAGCACAAAGACAAAACCGCATCTGCCTTTGTTCCTGTAGCCTTAGCACCTTCATCCCAGGTGATCGAATCCGCATCACTGACCATTACACTCCCCAATGGTTTGAGGGTGTCGGGTATTGATCACAGCAATCTGACGCTGGCCAGTCAACTGATCGAGCAACTGAAATGACACAGCCGGTCATGCGTCCATCGACCGAACTGACTGATGTTTACCTGTACCGTGATCCCGTTGATTTCCGTAAGTCCTTCAAAGGACTGGCCGTCCTGGTGGAACAGGAACTGGGTCATAATCCTTTTGATGGCTACCTTTATGCGTTTACCAACCGTCAGCGCAACAAAATTAAATGTCTGTTCTGGGAGAACAATGGCTTTGTCTTGTATTACAAAAGCCTGGCAGAGGACAAGTTTCGGTGGCCCAGGAAAACAGACGATCTGGTAACACTCACCGGTCAGCAGTTGAACTGGTTGCTGGATGGATACGACATTGCTCTGATGACACCTCACAAAAAGAGACACTATGACAGTTGTTCTTAACAGAGTGCGGCGGGCAAAGCGGGTACAATAGGCGACATGAAACTATTGACCTCCACTCCTCTTCTTCCAGCAATAACCTCCCCGGAATCACCGGCGCAGGCGGCTGGGCAACCTGCTGACATTGATACTTTGGTTAAGGTGATCAATCAGCAGGAGGATGTGATTGAGAAAAAGTCCACGGTTATCGCCGAGCAACAAAAACGCATTGCTCTGTTGGAAGAGTACCTGCGGCTTGAACGGGCACGGCTGTATGGTCGCAGTTCTGAAAAAATACCGCTCAAGGTGAGATCTTCAACGAGGCCGAGCAGGCGGATGACACCGATGAGGAGCCTGCAGCAGCTGAACCAAAAAAACGCTCAAAGTCGGGGCGCAAACCTCTCTCCCCTTCACTGCCTCGTATTCAGGAACGTGTTGAACTGAGCGAGGAAGAGAAAGATGGAGCCATTGATACCTTCTTTACCAAAGTGCGTGAAGAGCTGGATATTATTCCTGCCCAGGTGCGTGTAAAGGAGATTCTGCAGGAGAAAGCTGTATTTCTGGAACGCCAGGGTGATGATGCTTCCGAGAAGCAGGCAACCAAACGCGTTATCAAGGCTGCCGCGCTGCCAAAGCATCCCATCCCCAAGTCTGCCGTCACAACTAACATGCTGGCCTACATCATCGTTGCCAAATACTGTGATGCTCTGCCGCTGTACCGACTGGAAAAGATCCTTTCACGTTACGGCGGATCGGTGACGCGTACGACGATGGCAAACTGGCTGATCCGTTTGTCGGTTCAACTACAACCGCTGATTAATCTCATGTACGACCACCAACGTACAGGGGTGGTCATCAATGCCGATGAAACGCGGGTTCAAGTACTCAAAGAACCGTCGAAATCGATCCATTCAGACAAATACATGTGGGTCACCCTGGGAGGCCCACCGGGGCAGACGGCCGTGCTGTTTGACTACGATCCTTCTCGGAGCAAGGTGGTGCCGCTACGCCTGTTTGAAGGGTTCAAGGGATACCTGCAAACGGATGGCTATGCCAGCTACAACGCTGTGTGCCTGCAGGAAGGTATTACCCAGCTGGGTTGCTTCGACCATGTGCGGAGAAAGTTTACGGATGCCAAAAAGGGTGAAGTTAAAGAGAGAGGCAAGAAAAAGCAGAAGAATCCCCGGGTCAGTAAATCCGATGTTGCCCTGGGAAAGATCCGTAAACTCTATGCCGTGGAAGATAAGATCAAAGGCTTGACGGTGGATGAGAAAAAACATCAGCGACAGGTTCAAAGTCTCCCTCTGCTCAATGACCTGCACGAGTGGTTGGAGAAAAACGTTTCTCGAGTGGTTCCGGACAGTCTGGTACACACAGGGATACAATATGCGTTAAACCAGTGGCCAAAATTAACGGTATATTGTGAAGACGGTCATCTGAGTATCAGTAATGCAGCGGCAGAGAATGCCATTCGTCCCTTCACGATAGGGAGGCGCAACTGGCTGTTTGCAGATACGCCAAAAGGGGCAAAAGCCAGTGCCGTCTATTACAGTTTGATAGAAAGTGCCAAAGTCAGCGGCCTGGAACCGTTTGCTTATCTGAGGCATGTCCTCAAGGAACTGCCGTACGCCGAGACCGTCGAGGCACTGGAAAGCCTGTTGCCCTGGGCAGTGAAGGCTTCTGGGGAGTGCTCAAAAAGCGAGTAGTTCGGATTATCCTTTGCTACGTGGAATAACTGGCGCTTACCTTTCAACAAAGATGTCGCCTCAATTAAGCCGCAGTATTTAGCTGCGGCTGATGTTCCTGTCGCTCAGGGTTGAGCCAAACAACTTCCGGTAAATCCCAGCTTCGCGTCGGTCGTGTTCCCCAGCGTTCAGGGTGAGCATCTTTAGCGGTTTGGTAGACCGTCTTCCGTTTTCTGACTGTTTCTGCCGAGCGTCCCGTATGACAATCCTGTGGGGTCTGGAACTTCAGCCCACTATGTTTATGCTCATGGTTATACCAGTGTGTAAACTCATGTACCCAGCCCCGACAGGCGTCCAGGCTTTCAAAGGCCTGAGACGGGTAACCCGGTCGGTATTTCAGTGTTCTGAAGAGCGACTCGGAGAACGGATTATCATTACTGACCCGGGGACGACTAAATGACGTTTCCACACCCAGACGTTGTAACGTACTGAGCATCGTCGCACCCTTCATTGGACTACCGTTGTCTGAGTGCAGCACCAATGGTGTGTCTTGCGCACTGATGTTATGCCGTAAACAAGCTTTGTGGATCATCTCGGAGGCATGCTCCGCAGACTCCTGTTCGTGAACCTCCCAAGCCACAATCATACGACTGTATACATCCATGACGAGATAGAGGTAATAGTAGCGCCCTCTGATCAGCGAGTTCATATAGGTAATGTCCCAGGACCACACCTGGTTCGGCCCGGTTGCACCGTGTGATGCAGGCTTTCGCTTGACTGGTTTTTTACTTCGTCCCCGGTGATGTTGCTGGTTGTCTTCATTCAGAACACGATAGAACGTGGACTCAGAGGCCAGATAGCAGCCTTCATCTGCCAGCGCCGGGACAATCTGGCTGGGTGGCAGGCTCTTGAAGCGATCACTGTTGCATGTGTCCAGCACGGCCTGGCGCTCTTCATCGCTGAGGCGGTTACCCGGCGCTGGTCGATCCGCATTTTTTCGACCGTCGGCCTGCACCTCCTGCTCTCGCGTCCATCTCTGGTTGGTGCGTAAAGAGATTCCAAGAACCGAGCAGGACTGGGCTTTACGCGCGCCATTGGCTACGGCTTCGTTAATAAGTTCAACAGCTTCTTTGCGATCTGAGAGAGGAATCAGTCTTCCTCGCTTTCCCCCCAGATCGCGCGTGCTTTTTTTGAGAGAACCAACAGGGCCGCTGTTTCAGCGAGTGCCTTCTCCATGCGTTTCACATCACGTTCCAGTGTCTTGATGCGTTGTTTGTCCTGGCGCTGGGACACAGTCTGGAATTTTCGTATGTCCGCAGGTTGTGTACTTCCCGCGATAAAATCCTGCTTCCATTGAGCCAGCTGTTCAACGAACAGGCCATGCTTGCGGCAGTACTCTGAGAGCTCTGCAGTATTGAGTGAAGCAGTTTCGGTTAACACGGAAAACTTGTCCTGTGGTGACCATTTTTCTGAGTTATTGCCATCTCCGGGCACGGGTAAACCTTGAGCTTTTGCCTGTTTGCGCCAAGTGTACAGGGTCGCATCAGTGATGCCTGTTTCTTTCTTTAACTCAGACACAGAAATGTTATTAGGGGGCATCATTCTCGCAATGATGGATGCTTTCATTTCTTTGGAATAACGAGCCATAAATCCTCTCTCTTATAGATACCCTGTTATGGGAATCAGTGATCAAGAGAGGCGACATCTATGCTGACACAGCGGGATTATATGGAAGCGACGCTGGTTCGCTGGGCTATGGGTAAATACAAGAAATTGAGGGGCCGGAAGAAGCGTGCAGCGTCCTGTCTGGGACGAGTCGCAAAGAGGGCTCCGTGGTTAATGGCACACTGGCGAGCAGGCTGTGTGTCAGCGGTTGGATAAGAAGAGCCGTATGAGTCGAGAGGTTCACGTACGGTTCTGTGAGCAGCTGAGGGGGCGGTCCCCTTGGTTGACTCGACTGGGGAGGGCTGAAGAAAAGTCAGCCCTTACCCGATTTAGGCATTCTTGCTACATTGTTAACATAAGATTGAACTTAAATGACTGTGTGCATTCTAATATTAATTCAGCATTGGAGGTTAAACATGTATCGTGTAGGCGCGGTATTAAATCAGGGAAAACAACATAGCCAAAAGCTAGAGTCTACCTCCCCTGTTGTTAAAAATTTTCTGGGATATTCAATTTCTCTTCATAAACCATCAATAAACTTCCTATGGAAAAAAAATCAGAATTTGTTTATGATTCTGGAGGACATAAAATTAAAAGCACTCCTGTATTTCCTTTATGCGTTAGAGGTACAAATACTATTGAAAACCTGAAAGCATGGCAGCAACAAAACCCTTGCTTTGAGATTAAGTTATGGATTGACTTTTCTGAAAGTCCTGATCATGAGATTGAAATTTCAAAGAGTATGTTAGAAGAACAGCACATTGTTTTGTGTGACATCAGAGCAACAAAACATTTTCAGTCAGCTTTTTTGGAGAACTATCCTGAAGACGGATCAACTTATTCTGATCAAATCTCAGAAGATGTAGAGTCATTATTTGATTATGTACATGAGTGCCACATGGACTGGGAGGTGATAGATTTACTCAAAATAATGATCCTAACTCATGAAGTTGATTGTGGTGCTGAAATAACTGTTTTTTCTGATATAGATATTTCACATGTTACATTGCATGAGAAATTACAACAAGCCTCATACGGCAATGTTGGACTAAATCTTTTGTTAGATACAGGTTTTTTGTTTGCTTCAGAACTAGCATCAAATGGAAAAATAATTGCGGACAATAAATTTTTTATAATACAAAGAAAGGCTACTTGTGAAAATGATATAACTGGACATGCAAAACTTAAAATGTGGTTTGAAGCATCAGCACGCCTTGCTATTTCAGGTCAAGGAAATGCTTTTCGTTGTATGGAAGAAGTTTTTTCAAAGATAATTCATCAAACAAAAGCATCCGCTGTAGAATACCAATTTAATAAAAAAGTTATTGTTACCTCCTTACCTTTAGTAAATATTGGAGAAATATCTACAAGGAAAAAATAGTTATGCTGTTGAGATGTTTGAATGCCTAATCGGGATAGGGCGAAGCCTCGCGACTCCGCTCCTCCCACAACACCGGCCATACGGATCACGTAGCACGGCGTTTCAAATCACTGTTGTTTATCTTGCTGCCAATTCCGGCAGCCCAAGGTTCTTGAAATATCTGTTCGGTAAAGCATACCGCAGCGCAGGGCTTCCACTCAGCCTCCATGGTCCATGAGCAGATTTTGCTGTATTCCATGCCAACCATCGGTCAATGCCCAGTCGCCTGAGCATCCGATAGCCTTTGCGGCCCCACTGTTTCCAGATATAACATCGCAATCGTCGTCGAATCCATTTATCCAGATCCCGCAGAGGACTCACTATTTCGGCAATGTCGAAATAGGCTTTCCAGCCAAACAGGGATTTTCTCAGCTCTGCGATAATCCGGGTGATTGAATGGCCTCTCGTTCGACGGCTCAGCATTTTAACGGTCGATTTCCATTTGATCAGTGCTTTATCACTGACCTTAATCTTCAGCTCCCGTTTGCCGAACGTAAATCCAAGGAATGTTCTTTCCCATGGACGGCCTACCGCACTCTTTTGGGTATTCACTGTGAGTCGCAGCCGGAGTCATTCAAGATAGTTGTCCAACAAAGCGTTGCAGGCTTATCATCACGCGTTCACCCGCTGTTTGGCTGCCAACAAACACCACAAGGTCATCAGCATATCGGGCAAACCTGAGGTTCCGCTTTTCCAGCTTCCAGTCCAAATTGTTCAGCACTATGTTTGAGAGGACAGGCGACAAAGGGCCGCCTTGTGGTACACCTTCAACACTGGCTTGTTTCATTCCATTTATACAAACACCGGCTTTCAAATAGCTGTTGATTAACCGCAGCAGCGTAACGTCCTTATGGTGTGATCTGAGCTGCGTCATCAACAGGTCATGATTTACGTTGTCAAAGAACGCTTCGAGATCACAATCAACCACCCAGTCTAACCCTTCTCGTATAGATATCTGAACATAGCGAATAGCCTGTTGTGCATTGCGGTGAGGCCGAAAACTATAACTGTTGTTATGAAATTGTCCGTCCCACTCTTCCTGCATAATCTGGACTATAGCCTGTTGAATCAGACGATCAAGAACGGTAGGTATTCCCAGTTTGCGTTTGCGTCCATCCGGTTTAGGGATTTCCACGCGCAAAACGGGCTTGGGGGAGTAGACTCCGTCTATAAGTTGCTGCCGTATCATCGGCCAGTGTCGTTTGAGAAAAGCTGGAAGGTCGTCAACAGTCATGCCGTCAACACCCGGAGCGCCTTTATTGCGTTGAACCTGTTTCAGCGCACGAACCAGATTATTCCTGTCCAGAACACGCGCCATCAAAGATGAACACAAGGTCGGTGACTTTCAACAAAGATGTCGCTTCAATGAACGCTCTCGCGACGACATACCCCAGATACTTCGCGGCCTTCAACATATCTACACCACTCCAGAGTTGCGACAAGAAGTTTTTGTGATTCTGCAGCAGGCTATTCCCGAGAACGTGAACAGCAACAATGGTCGCCCCGGCATGGATCTCTGGCGTGTACTGGTGCTGGGAACACTTCGGCTTTCTATCAACTGCGATTATGACCGTATTCTGGAACTGGCCAATGAACATGGGACACTCCGTCAGATGCTCGGTAACGGTCCTTACGATGAGCACCGCTACCGGCTGCAGACAGTCTGCGACAATGTTGCTCTGTTAACGCCAGAGATTCTTGATCAGATCAATCAGGTAGTCGTCAAAGCCGGACATCAGTTGGTAAAAAAAAGACGAAGCGATCCAGGGGCGTTGTGAATCCTTCGTCGTAGAAACCGATGTGCACTTTCCCACTGACTTGAGCCTCCTCAGGGATGCTTGCCGGAAGACTATTGAAATAGCCGGTGTCGTAGCCTCTGAGCTGAGAGACACTCTCTGGAGGCAGCAAAAATATCTGTTGAAAACTCTGACCAAACGCTATCACAGCGTACGCAGATTAAAGCATTCCACAGCAAGTAGCCCATCCCGTCGTCAGGCCAAGGCCAGTCAGATGGATGACGCATATATGGACTACCTCAAGCACTGTAACCACACCATTGTGAAAGGGCAGACGACTCTGTCGTTACTTTGCAAACGAAGTCTTGATGATAGCCGTCTGGAACAGTTGAACTGGTTTATTCAACAGGGTTCACGCCAGATTCATTTGATCATTCGTCGTGTTTTTGAAGGTGAGGCTATCCCTCATAACGAGAAGATATTTTCTTTGTTCGAACCGCACACCGAGTGGATCAGTAAAGGAAAAGCCGGTGTTCCTGTTGAGCTGGGATTACGTGTTTGCGTTCTCCAGGATCAGTTTGGTTTCACACTGCACCATCGCGTCATGGTCAGGGAGACAGATGACCAGGTTGCTGTACCCATGGCAAAGGAAGCGCAGCAACGGTTTCCGTGCATGAGCCAGACCAGCTACGACAAAGGCTTCTGGAGCCCTGACAACCTATCGGAACTCAGCGCTTTTCTGGATCGCGCAGTGTTGCCCAAGAAAGGACGGCTTTCATCCGCTGACAAGGAGCGGGAGCACCACCTTGCATTCCGCCGCGCCCGCCGAAAACATTCTGCAGTCGAGTCTGATATCAATTGCCTGGAAGTGCATGGTCTCGATAAATGCGGCCCTTTCGCAGGTTGGCTGATCATTTTTGAGCCTCCTGTCGAATTTTCAGATACAAATATTCAAGATCATTGTAACCACATGCCTTGTAGACAATACGCTTTATCACACCATTGAAGGCCTCGATTTTTGCGCTGGTTATACGATGCAGGCAATATGACAAGAGTCCTGCTCTGGCCCTGTCCAGCCCTTTGGCAAAGCGTTTCAGTTCCTCAATGCCTGTGTCTTTGGCCAGTTCTATCCATTTGTCGAGAAACTTGCTGGCACACCCCTTGTAGGTATACGTCCACAGCTGTTTGAGCATGTCCTTCAGGGTGTAAGCTTGAAACAGATCTTCATTCATGGCGAGCAGCTCTTTCAGGCTGCTTTCCCTCTTGGGTGTAAGGTTCTCCGGATTCCTGAACAGATTAAAGCGCTGCCCCTTTATGAAGGGCTTATCATCGGCTTCTGCTTGCGGCATTCTCGGCGTCGGATTTTGTCTATCACTTCGTTGTAGTTGGCGATAATGTGAAATTTGTCGTACACGATGTCGGCTTCAGGAAGGTGCTCTTTGACCGAAGCTTGATAGCTGCCCCCTCTGTCTATACCAACACATGCACGGAAAACGCATGAAACCCCGCGCTATCACTGGCTTCAAGTCTTCTCCGTTTTAGAGGTCGGCAGAGGAGATCCATCCAGAATCTTTTCCATGTAGTCGGTATTCATTGCGGCACACTTCATTTTTCTCTGAATACCGGCCTTGAAGGATGTCTCATTCTTTAAAAGATTCTGAACAGTGTGCCTGAAGCCTGAAAGAATCTCAGCGCCATCCCCACGACGTATCTGGCAAGCATCTTCCTGCATCGCAACATCCAGCACATAGTGAAGACTATTCTCTATAGACCAGTGACTCCTGACACTTGTCGCCAGTTTTTCTGCTGTCAGATCTGCGGAGCTAATGTAATAACGGATGCTAACATCCTCTATCTTTTGAGGAGTATCACCCACCTGCCGAAAGGCAACAACTGCCCCCAGGGTTTTCATATCCTTCCAGTCAAAAGAGCGGTTGACGAACTCATCAAAAATATCACTGACAATATGAACGCGGTGCTCATGCCGTCCACGATTTTTCTCAATCGTTTCAAAGGTATTCTCAAACCCACCCGTCAGTATTTTCTGCATGGGAAAATGCTTCTTAAAGGCTTCATGGAGCCTGGGCTGGTTACCTTTCACAGCCAGAAGATAGTCTGCTTCTTTCACCCTGATTTTTGCGGCTATATCACGCTGACAGCCCATAGCATCAAGGCTGACGAGGCATCCCTTGATTGAAAGAAGATCCAGCAATTCTGGAATTGCGGTAATCTCATTGCTTTTCGCATCTGTTTTTACCTGAGCGAGAACCACCCCGTTGGCAGAGCAAAAAGCGCTCACCATGTGAATGGGATCGAGCCTGTTTTTTCTGTCGCCAGAACCACGAACAGCCTTGCCATCAATAGCAACCACAGCTCCATCCGTTGCCTTATAACAGCCCTGCATCCACTCAGAAAAAATCGTGTGAAAATGCTTAGCGTTAACAACGCTGACAACACGTTCAATAGTATCGTGGGACGGAATACCCTCAGAAAAATCGCCTATTTCTTTAAGCCAACCCTCACGCATCCGTCCAAAATCGACAATCTCTGTCCAGCCCTTGGCTCCACCAATCATGGCACAGATAGTGAGCAGCAGAATATCACTCAGTTGATGGTCGACCTTCCAGGGTTGGCGAAGGTCTTGAAGTTCAGAAAGGTGGTTGATCAAACTGTATGCATTCACGTCGACTGTGCTCGTTATTCGTCCATGGATGGATATAAGCACAAAATGAAAGAAGAATTAAGCTATGAGCGTTAATCAAAAACTCGTTGCGAGGCCAGTGATAGCAAGGGCTTTCATGCGTTTTCCCTGCATTTGGGGCAGGGGTAAAGGCTACCGCGCTCAGCTCCAACACTGAGCCGAAGCTCGTTGGGACTGCTCGTTGTATCAAGGTGTTGATCGATTATTTTCCAAGGTGCCTGCAAACCGAAGCCAAGCATAAAAATCTGATTTCCAACCATGGGTGACAACTTAATCTGAGAGTTTTTGGGACTGTGGATTATCGATCAGATATCACGCTCAAATCCACAGCAAACAACGAGGAGCCACCAACTATCCATGGTTAAAACGACTTCTAATAATTTCACTAATTTTCAATGCATTACAAGCATCCTGCCACAGTAACCGATTTCATAGGCATGTCGCATTTGCTGATTTGTATATTTGTCGCTGAAACAAACTGATAAGTACCTGTTCGCTGGAATCCCTGGTGCCGCAGGCATTGCAGGAAAAACGGAAAAAAGTGGATATACGAACTACTTTACCTGTTTGTATATACAGTCGCAGGTTGCATTAATTGCAAATCAGCAACCCACGCTACCGCACGGTAACTCTCCGAAGCACTTGTAAGCAGGTGCAGGCAAGACAGTCCGTTGTCGTTTTTATTTTGTTGACAATCCTGCCACAACAATTGTGACAGTGACTACCATTTGCTTGCTTTAATTAATGCGTACCCGGGTTCAGGCTATATTCAGTCACCTTTTCAGCCACTCCATTCCATGCCGGTTGGTCCGGGGCGAAGCGTTTGCGGAGGTATTGAACGAGGTTGCTGATTTGCTCATCACTTAAACGGTCTTTAAATCCGGGCATGTTGCCGAGGCTGGTAAGTTCCAGGTGTTTGCCCTGTACACCGTACAGAATGGACTGAATGACATTGTCGGGATTGTCACTGTGGATGTTGCTGTTTAATGCAAGGTTTGTTGATGCGCCGGTGAATGAGAGCAAGTCAGATTCTGTATGACAGGCAGAGCAGCTGGAATCAAATATACGCTGACTCTCTTCCCACTGGGTATTGGTCAGTGTGGTGTGTTGCGCTGTTTGAGCTTTGAGAATGTCGGCCTGCAGTGCCAGCTCCGATGTGGTCTCTGTGACCGGGTTCATATAGGAGGCGACATAGTGGGCTATGGCTCGTACATCGCCCTCGGGTAGCACCTGCAAACCGGCGACTACAGGCGCCATTGGGCCTGCGGCCACGCCGTGTTGCTCCGATGAACCGTTACGCAGATATTCAAACAGTGAATCTTCGGTCCAGGGCACTGGTGCCTTGGAGAGTTCGTTCAATGGTGGTGCTTCCCAGCCATCGACCATGGCTCCGGCCAGATAACTGCTGCCGGTTTTTTCTGCACCCATCAGGTTTCTTGGCGTGTGGCAAGCGCTGCAGTGGCCGAGCCCTTCTGCCAGATAGGCGCCACGGTTCCACAGGGCAGATTTGTTGGGTGTGGGTTCGAAAGGTTTGGCGTCATGTAACATGGCATTCCAGCCTGCCAGCAGAGGTCGCTGGTTGTAGGGGAAGCTCATTTCAGCTTGGGGTGTTTCGGCTTTAACGGCAGGTTGTGCCATTAAATAGGCGTATAAAGCCTACATATCACTGTCGCTGATTTTGGCGAACGCGGTATAGGGAAGGACCGGATAGAGTTGTTTGCCATCTCGGCTGATGCCCTGACGCATGGCGCGGTCAAACGCAGTAAACGACCAGTTCCTATACCTGTTCGACATCCGGTGTGAGGTTGCTGCTGTAAACCGTACCGAAAGGTGTTTCAAAGGGGCGACCTACGATATTAGTGGCGCCGCCATCAAGGTCGGTATGGCACACTGCGCAGTCACCGGCCGCGGCTACTAAACGTCCACGTTCAATAGTTTCCGGCGAGTACATATTCACAGGAGGTTTGGGAATAGGTGCTATGGCTGGTTTCCAGGGGAAGGCCATAGCTGCAAGGCCTACGACCGAAACGGCTGAAGCCAGTGCAGTCTTAAGCCACTTAGGCTTTTTGTTCGCTTTCTCTTATCCGGGGAGATCTGCCCGACAGGCGATTGTGTTTATTCCCCAGTTTGGCCACTGGTTTCACAGGCCAGGTGTTCTGACCCCATCAGCCAGAACAGGCGAATCCGATGAACACACGATAGCGCGGCCAGGAGTAATCCTGATCGTGTTCAGGTAGAAGGTATGAAATTGCTCCTGCATTTCACACATACAGGCCATCCATGGCCTTATCAGCAGACGCCATAGTAGTTGTCCTGCAGGAGTCGCCAACGAAGGGCTGAACATGGAAAGCAGAGAGGAGTTATGTGCCCTCAATAGCGAACGAGCCGACCGGCTCTTACTCGATATTGGCGATAGCACATGAAACCAGCTCTGTGATGGGAAGCATCCTGTTATGGATGGAACCAAGCAAAGAATTAAAGTCGAAGGCGACAAAGGTGGTAAAACAGCAGGCTTTTATGTGGCTCACATGGACGGCCACCCAGCAGGCTATATCAAGAACAACAAAACCCAAGAGGAAACCCGGTGGAAGGCCAAGGGCTACTCTCTAACCCCCGAAGAAAAAGCCTACATGCAGGCGGAGGCCGCAGAGAAGTTGAAGCAGCGGGCGGAAGAACAAGCCAGGGTGCAGGAGGAGGTTAGCCAAAAGGTTGCGAAACAACTGGATGGGCTGTCTCCGGTTGTGAAGCCAACTCCCTACATGGAGTCAAAACAAATCAAGCCTAACCCGGAAGTTTTCACCGACAACGGGAATAAGACCCCTTTATTCCAGTGCATGACGTTGAAGGGAAGCAGTGGGCTACCCAGTACATTCAGGAAGACGGAACCAAGCGTTTCCCGAAGGGTTCAAGAAAAGAGGGCTGTTTTCACGCTGTGGGGGGGGGATGGATTCACTAGCAAAAGCACCCGCCATTATAGTAGCGGAAGGGTATGCCACAGCAGCCTCTCTTTCCGAAGAATTGGGGTACTCTACTGTTGCGGCTTTTGATGCTGGCAACCTGCCCACGGTTGCGAAAGAGCTACAAGGTAAGTTTCCATAAAAGCCCACTACTGTCCGGTTAAAAAACTGAGCAAGGCGTGAGATGCCTGTCCCCACTGGTTTGCGGTAAAATAGCAGTTGTCGAGACGGCTATTTTCAAAACAAAAAGGACAGGCATGAAGCATCATAACAACGTTTTTCACCAACTGCTCAAAGAACTGCCTCGCCACAAATTTCAGCAGGTGGTTGACCGTCATAATGGTGATCACCGCATACGGACGTTGTCGTGCTGGACACAGCTTGTCAGCATGATGTTCGCTCAGCTGACAGGCCGATCGTCTCTTCGTGATCTTGAGGAAAACTTCAATACCAAGCGCAAGCATCACTATCATCTGGGTGTTGAAACCATAAAACGCTCATCCCTGTCTGATGCCAACAGCCGTCGTCCAGTGTCCATCTTCATGGAAACATTCTTCTATCTCCTGGAAAAAGTCAGAGGGAATTTGCCACCGACGGCCGCTTCAGAAATGGTTCGCCTTATTGATTCCACAACGATTGATCTCAACCTTAATCAGTTTGAATGGGCACATTTCCGGAGTACGAAAGCTGGCATAAAACTGCACACGGTTTACGACCCTGATGCTGACACGCCCACGTATTTTGAAATGACAACCGCCAAAGTGAATGACCGATAAGCGGCACAGAAACTCCCCATATTACCCGAGTCAACCTACGTGTTTGACCGCGCCTATAATGACTATGGCTGGTATTACAGCCTGACGCAGCAGGGAACACGCTTTGTTGGGCGGATGAAAACAAATGCGGTTTACGAGGTTGTGGAGTCACGCGAAGTCATAGCTGAACATATTCTGGAAGACCAGATCATTCGTCTCTCATCGCCTAAGGCCAAAAAGGACTGCCCAGTGAATCTGAGACGCGTCACAATCCGCAGAGAAGAAGATGACAAAGTCCTCACGTTTATTACAAACGATCTCGAACGTACAGCCCAGGAAGTCGCTGACCTTTATAAATCCAGATGGCAGATAGAACTGTTTTTCAAATGGATTAAACAGAATCTGAAGATCAAGCGCTTTCTTGGGCGTAGTGAAAATGCCGTCAAAGTTCAGGTGTTAGTGGCCATGATTGCCTATCTGCTATTGCGGCTCACACAGATTGCGACCCATTCAAAACTGTCGTTACGACAAATAGCCAGAAAGGTCAGCCTCAACCTGACGAGTCGCCGATCGTTACTGGAACTGTTTAACGACCCACCAGAGAGAAAGAGAGTTGATTCACTCCAGAATCAGGGGAGTCTGGAGCTTGGATATGCTTAACCGGACACTAGTGATAAAAGCCCATAATTATTGCCGCAGATGATGACTATTCCCAAGAGCAGGTGCGCGGGAAGAACCCAGGAAAAGAGAAGGCCAAGGAAGCGGCGGATGCTGTAAAGGGATGTGTGGTGGTGCCAGTGTTTGCACCCGGCGAGCAGACTGGAAGCCCCAAGAGTTTCACAGACTTCAATGATCTGGCCACAAAGTGCTCACTGGGGCGCGATGGTGTGCGGAGGCAGGTCAAAGGGGTTGTTGATCGGGAGTTGAGAAAACGGCGGGAACAGGTTGTTCGTGAACGACAGGAAAGAGTGAAGCGGCAGGAGAGAAGGCCGAAGGCGGTGAGGGTATAGAGAAGGCCATATACATACGGAGGACATTAAGGGTTTCCATATCCGGAGCGTTCATACCCGCGGATATTAGTGTCCTCCATATGCGGGTATGAAGGGTTACCTGTGTTTGTGATGGTGTCGTTTAGGTGGTTGGTAGAAAGGTTACCAGGCTGGCAAGTCATTCACTCTCAGGCCTTCATACTGGCGACTCATTTCTTGTTCCTCCATTGCATTTATCACCCGATCAACAAACGTTCCAAGGCCTGCGACCGAGTCAGTCTCAACATAGGAAATACGTAGCACCTCAAACCCCAGGCCTTTGAGTATGTGATCTATCAAAGGGTCTCGCGCTCTTCTTTTTCCAGATTCTTTTGCAAGAAGAAGCTCATCGTTTTCCATTGTTTCATCCTGAATATAATGATGGGAGCCATCGACCTCTATACACAAGGTTTTACCCACCAGAATATCAACTGGGAACCCTTCAATATTCACCTCCATAACAATATTTTGGTTTGGCAAAGCATTTTTAACAGCCTGGAACACTCTGTTTTGTAATGCTGAGACTTTCACCTTTTTTTCAGGAGCAGAAAGAGCAGGAGACACATCAATTTCCAAGTTAGAAATGCCTGCCCAGTAAATATATGCAAATCTGTCTTGCCAGTGATGTGAAAGAAGGTCCCTGATATTTTCCATATCCATTAGCGGCTTAACAAAGATATCGAAACGGGGTGTATCAGGATCATCCTTGACGAGCGGATTTTGTTTTGCACATAAATCCAGAACGGCCAGATTCCATAAGAAGTCGCCGACGCTCTGCTGTAGAGGGCCGCCTGTGTCAATACAACCAGTCATATCACAAAGACGTTTAACCAGGAAATAGCCAAGCTTCAGCTGGTCGTCTGACAGAGATAAACGGCACAAAGCGTCAAGGGCCATAATGATATCCTGTTCAGTCGGCGATATGTTCATAATGGCTTGAATCGTAGCTTGAACAACATCCTCCCCTATGACGTGTGAGCAATGAGACATCCCACTGGCCACCATGGCCAGATGCTGGGCCGACCACTCACTGGTGTCGGTCAAATCACGGCTTCCCACCTCTTTGGCCAGCGCCTTCCGGGTCGTGTCGGCGTCGTCCACCGCCACCGGGCTCAGGCCATTGGTCACCATGGCCAGATGTTGCGCTATCCAGCACTTAAGGTCTCCGGCAAGGGCACGCCTCCCCACTTCTTTGGCCAGCGCCTTCCGGGTCGTGTCGGCGTCGTCCCCTGCCACCGGGCTCAGGCCATTGGTCACCATGGCCAGATGTTGCTCTATCCAGCACTTAAGGTCTCCGGCAAGGGCACGCCTCCCCACTTCTTTGGCCAGCGCCTTCCGGGTCGTGTCGGCGTCGTCCCCCGCCACCTGCCTCAGGCCATTGGTCACCATGGCCAGAGACTGGGCCGACCACTCCCTGGGGTCAGTCAAATCACGCCTCCCCACCTCTTTGGCCAGCGCCTTCCTGGTCGTGTCGGCGTCGTCCCCCGCCACCTGACTCAGGCCATTGGTCACCATGGCCAGAGACTGGGCCGACCACTCTTTGGTGTCGGTCAAATCACGGCTTCCCACCTCTTTGGCCAGCGCCTTCCGGGTCGTGTCGGCGTCGTCCCCCTCCACCTGCCTCAGGCCATTGGTCACCATGGCCAGATGCTGGGCCGGCCACTCTTTGGTGTTGGTCAAATCACGGCTTCCCACCTCTTTGGCCAGCGCCTTCCGGGTCGTGTCGGCGTCGTCCCCCGCCACCTGACTCAGGCCATTGGTCACCATGGCCAGATGCTGGGCCGACCACTCTTTGGTGTCGGCCAAATCAAGGCTTCCCACCTCTTTGGCCAGCGCCTTCCGGGTCGTGTCGGCGTCGTCCCCCGCCACCTGCCTCAGGCCATTGGTCACCATGGCCAGATCTTGCGCTATCCAGCACTTAAGGTCTCCGGCAAGGGCACGCCTCCCCACTTCTTTGGCCAGCGCCTTCCGGGTCGTGTCGGCGTCGTCCCCCGTCACCGGGCTCAGGCCATTGGTCACCATGGCCAGATCTTGCGCTATCCAGCACTTAAGGTCTCCGGCAAGGGCACGCCTCACCACTTCTTTGGCCAGCGCCTTCCGGGTCGTGTCGGCGTCGTCCCCCGTCACCTGGCTCAGGCCATTGGTCACCATGGCCAGATTCTGGGCCGACCACTCTTTGGTGTCGGTCAAATCACGGCTTCCCACCTCTTTGGCCAGCGCCTTCCGGGTCGTGTCGGCGTCGTCCCCCCCCACCTGACTCAGGCCATTAGTCACCATGGCCAGAGGCTGGGCCGACCACTCTTTGGTGTTGGTCAAATCACGGCTTCCCACCTCTTTGGCCAGCGCCTTCCGGGTCGTGTCGGCGTCGTCCCCCGTCACCTGGCTCAGGCCATTGGTCACCATGGCCAGACCTTGCGCTATCCAGCACTTAAGGCCTCCGGCAAGGGCACGCCTCCCCACCTCTTTGGCCAGCGCCTTCCGGGTCGTGTCGGCGTCGTCCCCCGTCACCTGACTCAGGCCATTGGTCACCATGGCCAGAGGCTGGGCCGTCCACTCACTGGTGTCAGTCAAATCACGCCTCCCCACCTCTTTGGCCAGCGCCTTCCGGGTCGTGTCGGTGTCGTCCCCCGCCACCTGACTCAGGCCATTGGTCACCATGGCCAGATGCTGGCCCGACCACTCCCTGGGGTCAGTCAAATCACGCCTCCCCACCTCTTTGGCCAGCGCCTTCCGGGTCGTGCCGGCTTTGTCACCCGCCACCTGACTCAGGCTATTGAGCACCATGGCCAGCGTTTGGGCTTTAAATCCGCACTGTTTGGTTAGCTGCTGTTTTTGACTGCGGTGGATCAAGGCTTTCATTATCCAGTCTAACGCTGTGGCGCCTTCTTGATATTTTGCTAATTTTGAAAACGCATTTGCCAAAAGAGCAAGGGCTTTGGGACTGGCTCGAAGCGGGTGCGGCTCTCTTTCTGTCATCTGGAATGCAAGATCTAAAAGCGCGGTTTTATGGCTCTCCCGATGTGGCCCGTGAAGTTGCTTTTTGAGTCGATTCACTTCGTTTGCCAGTGCTTCTATCTGTTGATCGAAACGCTCGGCGGAAGGGTTGCGGTAATATTGTCTCTTTCTGTCTGGTCTTCTTTTTGGATGTGTTCGAACTGTAGCCTCAGACGATTCCTGTTGTCGTGAAGGGACTTCGGCATGGGTCTTTGATGTGGTCAATACAGGCGGCCACTGAAGCATTGATGATTCAGGAACAGGAGAGGCATGTGGCCGGACACCGGTACGACCGGGATACAGGGAAGCAGGTAAAGGCTTTACAATTGCCGCCCAGCTTTTCTTTGTATCTTTATCTGCTGCTGCGCATTTCTCTATCACGCCCCCTGACAGCGGTAGCATTAACCAAATAAAAAACAATTCTCTCCCGCAAAAGTGAGCACCAATATTCACGGTCAATCTCATCCTCTTGCCCGTTCGTTGAGGCTGTGCAGTAAAGGCAATGGCGGGATATATGGCAAGACGGCACAGGCCAAAAAGAGAAGGGAATACACAATCAGCAAACCGCCTCATATACCGACCATGATCCTCCAAAAGCATAACCGGACAGGAAAAATCATTGCCTGAAATGGTGGCGTTCAGGTGGTTGGTAGAAAGGTTACCAGGCTGGCAGGTCATTCACTCTCAGGCCTTCATACTGGCGACTCATTTCTTGTTCGTCCATTGCATTTATCACCCGATCAACAAACGTTCCAAGGCCTGCGACCGAGTCAGTCTCAACATAGGAAATACGTAGCACCTCAAACCCCAGGCCTTTGAGTATGTGATCTATCAAACGGTCTCGCGCTCTTCTTTTTCCAGATTCTTTTGCAAGAAGAAGCTCATCGTTTTCCATTGTGTCATCCTGAATATAATGATGGGGGCCATCGACCTCTATACACAAGGTTTTACCCACCAGAATATCAACTGGGAACCCTTCAATATTCACTTCCATAACAATATTTTGGTTTGGCAAAGCATTTTTAACAGCCTGGAACACTCTGTTTTGTAATGCTGAGACTTTCACCTTTTTTTCAGGAGCAGAAAGAGCAGGAGACACATCAATTTCCAAGTTAGAAATGCCTGCCCAGTAAATATATGCAAATCTGTCTTGCCAGTGATGTGAAAGAAGGTCCCTGATATTTTCCCTATCCATTAGCGGCTTAACAAAGATATCGAAACGGGGTGTATCAGGATCATCCTTGACGAGCGGATTTTGTTTTGCACATAAATCCAGAACGGCCAGGTTCCATAAGAAGTCGCCGACGCTATGCTGTAGAGGGCCGCCTGTGTCAATAAAACCAGTCATATCACAAAGACGTTTAACCAGGAAATAGCCAAGCTTCAGCTGGTCGTCTGACAGAGATAAACGGCACAAAGCGTAAAGGGCCATAATGATATCCTGTTCAGTCGGCGATATGTTCATAATGGCTTGAATCGAAGCTTGAACAACATCCTCCCCTATGACGTGTGAGCAATGAGACATCCCACTGGCCACCATGGCTAGAGGCTGGGCCGACCACTCCCTGGGGTCAGTCAAATCACGGCTTCCCACCTCTTTGGCCAGCGCCTTCCGGGTCGTGTCGGCGTCGTCACCCGTCACTGGGCTCAGGCCATTGGTCACCATGGCCAGATCTTGCGCTAACCAGCACTTAAGGTCTCCGGCAAGGGCACGCCTCCCCACTTCTTTGGCCAGCGCCTTCCGGGTCGTGTCGGCGTCGTCCCCCGCCACTTGCCTCAGGCCATTGGTCACCATAGCCAGATGCTGGGCCGACCACTCTTTGGTGTCGGTCAAATCACGGCTTCCCACCTCTTTGGCCAGCGCCTTCCGGGTCGTGTCGGCGTCGTCCCCCGTCACCTGGCTCAGGCCATTGGTCACCATGGCCAGATCTTGCGCTATCCAGCACTTAAGGTCTCCGGCAAGGGCACGCCTCCCAACCTCTTTGGCCAGCGCCTTCCGGGTCGTGTCGGCGTCGTCCCCCGCCACCTGACTCAGGCCATTGGTCACCATGGCCAGATGTTGCGCTATCCAGCACTTAAGGTCTCCGGCAAGGGCACGCCTCCCCACTTCTTTGGCCAGCGCCTTCCGGGTCGTGTCGGCGTCGTCCCCCTCCACCTGCCTCAGGCCATTGGTCACAATGGACAGAGGCTGGGCCGACCACTCCCTGGGGTCAGTCAAATCACGCCTCCCCACCTCTTTGACCAGCGCCTTCCAGGTCGTGTCGGCGTCGTCCCCCGTCACCTGGCTCAGGCCATTGGTCACCATGGCCAGATGCTGGGCCGACCACTCTTTGGTGTCGGTCAAATCACGGCTTCCCACCTCTTTGGCCAGCGCCTTCCGGGTCGTGTCGGCGTCGTCCCTCGTCACCTGGCTCAGGCCATTGGTCACCATGGCCAGATGCTGGGCCGACCACTCTTTGGTGTCGGTCAAATCACGGTTTCCCACCTCTTTGGCCAGCGCCTTCCGGATCGTGTCGGCGTCATCCCCCGTCACCGGGCTCAGGCCATTGGTCACCATGGCCAGATGCTGGGCCGACCACTCTTTGGTGTCGGTCAAATCACGGCTTCCCACCTCTTTGGCCAGCGCCTTCCGGGTCGTGTCGTCGGCGTCCCCCGCAACCTGACTCAGGCCATTGGTCACCATGGCCAGATCTTGCGCTATCCAGCACTTAAGGTCTCCGGTAAGGGCACGCCTCCCAACTTCTTTGGCCAGCGCCTTCCGGGTCGTGTCGGCGTCGTCCCCCGTCACCTGGCTCAGGCCATTGGTCACCATGGCCAGATCTTGCGCTATCCAGCACTTAAGGTCTCCGGCAAGGGCACGCCTCCCAACTTCTTTGGCCAGCGCCTTCCGGGTCGTGTCGGCGTCGTCACCCGTCACCTGCCTCAGGCCACTGGTCACCATGGCCAGATCTTGCGCTATCCAGCACTTAAGGTCTCCGGCAAGGGCACGCCTCCCCACTTCTTTGGCCAGCGCCTTCCGGGTCGTGTCGACGTCGTCCCCCGCCACCTGACTCAGGCTATTGGTCACCATGGCCAGAGGCTGAGCCGACCACTCCCTGGTGTCAGTCAAATCACGCCTCCCCACCTCTTTGCCCAGCGCCTTCCGGGGCGTGTCGGCGTCGTCACCCGCCACCGGGCTCAGGCCACTGGTCACCATGGCCAGATGCTGGGCCGACCACTCTTTGGTGTCGGTCAAATCACGGCTTCCCACCTCTTTGGCCAGCGCCTTCCGGGTCGTGTCGGCTTTGTCACCGGCGACCTTACTCAGGCTATTGAGCACCATGGCCAGTGTTTGGGCTTTAAATCCGCACTGTTTGGTTAGCTGCTGTTTTTGACTGCGATGGATCACGGCTTTCATTATCCAGTCTAACGCTGTGGCGCCTTCTTGATATTTTGCTAATTTTGAAAACGCATTTGCCAAAAGAGCAAGGGCTTTGGGACTGGCTCGCAGCGGGTGCGGCTCTCTTTCTGTTATCTGGAATGCAAGATCTAAAAGCGCGGTTTTATGGCTTTCCCGATGTGGCCCGTGAAGTTGCTTTTTGAGTCGATTCACTTCGTTTGCCAGTGCTTCTATCTGTTGATCGAAACGCTCGGCGGAAGGGTTGCGGTAATATTGTCTCTTTCTGTCTGGTCTTCTTTTTGGATGTGTTCGAACTGTAGCCTCAGACGATTCCTGTTGTCGTGAAGGGACTTCGGCATGGGTCTTTGATGTGGTCAATACAGGCGGCCACTGAAGCATTGATGATTCAGGAACAGGAGAGGCATGTGGCCGGACACCGGTACGACCGGGATACAGGGAAGCAGGTAAAGGCTTTACAATTGCCGCCCAGCTTTTCTTTGTATCTTTATCTGCTGCTGCGCATTTCTCTATCACGCCCCCTGACAGCGGTAGCATTAACCAAATAAAAAACAATTCTCTCCTGCAAAAGTGAGCACCAATATTCACGGTCAATCTCATCCTCTTGCCCGTTCGTTGAGGCTGTGCAGTAAAGGCAATGGCGGGATATATGGCAAGACGGCACAGGCCAAAAAGAGAAGGGAATACACAATCAGCAAACCGCCTCATATACCGACCAGGATCCTCCAAAAGCATAACCGGATAGGAAAAATCATTGCCTGAAATGGTGGCGTTCAGGTGGTTGGTAGAAAGGTTACCAGGCTGGCAAGTCATTCACTCTCAGGCCTTCATACTGGCTACTCATTTCTTGTTCGTCCATTGCATTTATCACCCGATCAACAAACGTTCCAAGGCCTGCGACCGAGTCAGTCTCAACATAGGAAATACGTAGCACCTCAAACCCCAGGCCTTTGAGTATGTGATCTATCAAAGGGTCTCGCGCTCTTCTTTTTCCAGATTCTTTTGCAAGAAGAAGCTCATCGCTTTCCATTGTCTCATCCTGAATATAATGATGGGGGCCATCGACCTCTATACACAAGGTTTTACCCACCAGAATATCAACGGGAACCCTTCAATATTCACTTCCATAACAATATTTTGGTTTGGCAAAGCATGTTTAACAGCCTGGAACACTCTTTTTTGTAATGCTGAGACTTTCACCTTTTTTTCAGGAGCAGAAAGAGCAGGAGACACATCAATTTCCAAGTTAGAAATGCCTGCCCAGTAAATATATGCAAATCTGTCTTGCCAGTGATGTGAAAGAAGGTCCCTGATATTTTCCCTATCCATTAGCGGCTTAACAAAGATATCGAAACGGGGTGTATCAGGATCATCCTTGACGAGCGGATTTTGTTTTGCACATAAATCCAGAACGGCCAGGTTCCATAAGAATTCGCCGACGTTATGCTGTAGAGGGCCGCCTGTGTCAATAAAACCAGTCATATCACAAAGACGTTTAACCAGGAAATAGCCAAGCTTCAGCTGGTCGTCTGACAGAGATAAACGGCACAAAGCGTCAAGGGCCATAATGATATCCTGTTCAGTCGGCGATATGTTCATAATGGCTTGAATCGAAGCTTGAACAACATCCTCCCCTATGACGTGTGAGCAATGAGACATCCCACTGGCCACCATGGCCAGATGCTGGGCCGACCACTCTTTGGTGTCGGTCAAATCACGCCTCCCCACCTCTTTGGCCAGCGCCTTCCGGGTCGTGTCAGCGTCGTCCCCCGCCACCGGGCTCAGGCCATTGGTCACCATGGCCAGAGGCTGGGCCGACCACTCTTTGGTGTCGGTCAAATCACGGCTTCCCACCTCTTTGGCCAGCGCCTTCCGGGTCGTGTCGGCGTCGTCCCCCGTCACCTGCCTCAGGCCATTGGTCACCATAGCCAGAGGCTGGGCCGACCACTCTTTGGTGTCGGTCAAATCACGCCTCCCCACCTCTTTGGTCAGCGCCTTCCGGGTCGTGTCGGCGTCGTCCCCCGCCACCTGCCTCAGGCCATTGGTCACCATGGCCAGATGTTGCGCTATCCAGCACCTAAGGTCTCCGGCAAGGGCACGCCTCCCCACTTCTTTGGCCAGCGCCTTCCGGGGCGTGTCGGCGTCGTCCCCCGTCACCGGGCTCAGGCCATTGGTCACCATGGCCAGATCTTGCGCTATCCAGCACTTAAGGTCTCCGGCAAGGGCACGCCTCCCCACTTCTTTGGCCAGCGCCTTCCGGGTCGTGTCGGCGTCGTCCCCCGTCACCGGGCTCAGGCCATTGGTCACCATGGCCAGATGCTGGGCCGACCACTCTTTGGTGTTGGTCAAATCACGGCTTCCCACCTCTTTGGCCAGCGCCTTCCGGGTCGTGTTGGCGTCGTCCCCCGTCACCTGGCTCAGGCCATTGGTCACCATGGCCAGATGTTGCGCTATCCAGCACTTAAGGTCTCCGGCAAGGGCACGCCTCCCCACTTCTTTGGCCAGCGCCTTCCGGGTCGTGTCGGCGTCGTCACCCGCTACCTGACTCAGGCCATTGGTCACCATGGCCAGAGGCTGGGCCGACCACTCCCTGGGGTCAGTCAAATCACGCCTCCCCACCTCTTTGGCCAGCGCCTTCCGGGTCGTGTCGGCGTCGTCCCCCGTCACCTGGCTCAGGCCATTGATCACCATGGCCAGATGCTGGGCCGACCACGCTTTGGTGTCGGTCAAATCACGGCTTCCCACCTCTTTGGCCAGCGCCTTCCGGGTCGTGTCGGCGTCGTCCCCCGTCACCTGGCTCAGGCCATTGGTCACCATGGCCAGATCTTGCGCTATCCAGCACTTAAGATCTCCGGCAAGGGCACGCCTCCCCACTTCTTTGGCCAGCGCCTTTCGGGGCGTGTCGGCGTCGTCCCCCGTCACCGGGCTCAGGCCATTGGCCACCATGGCCAGATGCTGGGCCGACCACTCTTTGGTGTCGGTCAAATCACGGCTTCCCACCTCTTTGGCCAGCGCCTTCCGGGTCGTGTCGGCGTCGTCACCCGCCACCTGACTCAGGCTATTGAGCACCATGGCCAGGTTTTGGGCTTTAAATCCGCACTGTTTGGTTAGCTGCTGTTTTTGACTGCGGTGAATCACGGCTTTCATTATCCAGTCTAACGCTGTGGCGCCTTCTTGATATTTTGCTAATTTTGAAAACGCATTTGCCAAAAGAGCAAGGGCTTTGGGACTGGCTCGAAGCGGGTGCGGATCTCTTTCTGTCATCTGGAATGCAAGATCTAAAAGCGCGGTTTTATGGCTCTCCCGATGTGGCCCGTGAAGTTGCTTTTTGAGTTGATTCACTTCGTTTGCCAGTGCTTCTATCTGTTGATCGAAACGCTCGGCGGAAGGGTTGCGGTAATATTGTCTCTTTCTGTCTGGTCTTCTTTTTGGATGTGTTCGTACTGTAGCCTCAGACGACTCCTGTTGTCGTGAAGGGATTTCGGCATGGGTCTTTGATGTGGTCAATACAGGCGGCCACTGAAGCATTGATGATTCAGGAACAGGAGAGGCATGTGGCCGGACACCGGTACGACCGGGATACACGGAAGCAGGTAAAGGCTTTACAATTGCCGCCCAGCTTTTCTTTGTATCTTTATCTGCTGCTGCGCATTTCTCTATCACGCCCCCTGACAGCGGTAGCATTAACCAAATAAAAAACAATTCTCTCCTGCAAAAGTGAGCACCAATATTCACGGTAAATCTCATCCTCTTACCCGTTCGTTGAGGCTGTGCAGTAAAGGCAATGGCGGGATATATGGCAAGACGGCACAGGCCAAAAAAAGAAGGGAATACACAATCAGCAAACCGCCTCATATACCGACCATGATCCTCCAAAAGCATAACCGGATAGGAATCATTGCCTGAAATGGTGGCGTTTAGGTGGTTGGTAGAAAGATTACACATGAATACCCAGATGAATCACTCGCAGCAGGTCTCTTTTCCCGGCAATATCAAATTCCGGATATAAAGCATAAGTGCGTGCACCGTTGAGCAAGTGATTAATATAACCACATTCTTTTAACATACCACTAGCTTCAATTCCGCCCGCCAGATATTTTCCAAGAGCCCTTTGGAAACGTCTGGTTTTAGGATCACCCATCAGATCTTCATAAGGCAGGAAGTTTAAATCGAGACAACTGGTTTTAGATTTGAATTCTACGCCCCTATAGTTTCCAGGTTTATCTCCTGAGTAATATTTTTGGTGTATAAACGTTGCAATGCGCGAAAACTTAAAACTAAAAACGACAAATTTATCTATTTCATTAATAGCTCGTACTTCAGTGATGAGTTGATCGTAAGCGCCCTCAAAACTACGTACTTCCCCAAACCAGATGTTCACCCGTTTTTTGAAAGCGCTCCGGAAATGCTGACGGCCCACGGCAGCAACTGTTCCAGTTGTTCAACCGTTTCTGCATAAGGCAGAGCTTTCAAGATATGGCTCAGGTACCCAAATGGCTCCAGACCATTGGCCTTGGCGCTTTCAATCAGGCTGTAGTAAATGGCACTGGCTCGCGCTCCCTTTGGCGTGTCAGCAAATAACCAGTTCTTGCGACCAATCGTAAAGGGGCGAATGGCATTTTCTGCCGCCGCGTTGCTGATAGACAAATGACCATCTTCGCAATACACAACCAGTTTCGGCCATTGGTTCAGGGCGTATTTTATCGCCGTATGAATCAGGCTATCAGGCATGACGCGAACAATGTTCTTCTCCAGCCAGCCATGCAGCTCATCCAGAAGCGGTTTGCTGCGAACCTGGCGTTGCTGATACTTTTGCTCAGACGGCAATGATTCAATATCAGCTTCTACAGCATACAACTTGCGGATCTTGCTCAGCGCCACATCCGCCTTGCTGACCCGAGGGTTCTTCTGCTTCTTTTTCCCGGATTCCTTGACTTCGCCTTTTTTTGCGTCCGTGAATTTACGACGCACATGATCGAAGCAGCCCAGTTGTGTGATGCCTTCCTGACGACACACAGCATTGTAGCTGGCATAACCATCCGTCTGCAGGTAACCGCTGAACCCTTCGAACAGGCGCAGGGGAACCTCCTTGCTTCTTGAAGGATCATAATCAAACAGCACGGCTGTCTGCCCCGGTGGACCGCCCGGGGTGACCCACATATATTTGTCGGAGTTGATGGATTTACTCCGCTCCTTAAGAACCTGAACCCGGGTTTCGTCGGCGTTAATCACCAGGCCTGAACGCTGATGGTCGTACATCAGGTTGATCAGCCCCTGCAACTGAAGAGACAGGCGGATCAGCCAATTGGCCATCGTCGTGCGGGTCACGGAGCCACCGTAACGGGATAGAATCGTTTCCAGCCGGTACAGTGGCATGGCATCACAGTATTTGGCGACAATGAGGTAAGCCAGCATGTCGGTGGTGACAGCCGATTTGGGAATGGGATGCTTTGGCAGTTCTGCCGCCTTAATCACCCGCTGACTTTCGCTGGCTTCATTTTTCTCCAGGAAGACCGCTTTTTCCTGCAGAATTTCTTTCACTCGCACCTTGGCGGGGATGATGTCCAGCTCTTCCCTGACTTTGGTGAAAAAGGTGTCAATGGCGCCTTCTTTTTCTTCCGCGCTCAGCTCAACACGCTCCTGATAGCGGGGCAATGCAGGTGAGAGTGGCTTGCGCCCCTGAGACTTCGGGCGTTTTTTCTCGGGTTCAGGAGAAGCTGTTTCTTCTTCATTGTCACCACACCCGGCGAGTTCGGCTTCATTGAAGATATCCTCCTGGGCGTTGCTTTTTTCTGAGCTTCGGCCATACAGGCGCGCTCGTTCAAGACGCAGGTATTCTTCCAGCAGGGCAATGAGTTTTTGCTGCCCGGCGATGACCGTCGACTATTTCTCAATGACCTCTTCTTTTTCCTGAATAGCACTTTCCTGCTGCGCGATGACCTTGACCAGAGTGTCAATATCAGCAGAGCAGCCAGCAGCCTCGACAGGTAATGCCGGGCGATGTTTGCTTGTAGGGAGGTTGTATCTGTCAACGGTTTCATGTCGTTTATACTACCCGTTGCATTCTGTCTGTTCTGTTAAAAACAGCTGTCATATTATCTCTTTTTGTGAGGCTTCATAAGACTGATGTCGTATCCATCCAGCAACCAGTTCAACTGTTGCCCGGTCAGTGTTACCAGGTCGTCTGTTTTCTTTGGCCAGCGGAACTTGTCCTCCGACAGGCTCTTGTAATACAGGACAAAACCATTGTCCTCCCAGAACAGGCATTTGATCTTGTTACGCTGGCGGTTGGTGAACGCATAAAGGTGACCCTCAAAAGGGTTGTGCCCAGTTCCTGCTCCACCAGAACGGCCAGCCCTTTAAAAGATTTGCGGAAATCAACCGGATCACGATAAAGATAAACTTGGGACAGCTGAACAGATGGACGCATAACCGGCTGCGTCATGTGAGCAACCCGATCAGCTGGCTGGCCAAAGTCAGATTGCTCTGGTCAATACCTGAAACCATCAAACCATTGGGCAGAGTGATAGCAAGCGATGTGGGTTCTGCCTCCCGGGGTGTCGGCGTTGAAGCCAGGGCAACAGGCACAAAGGCGGGGGGTGTTTTTGCTTTTGTGCGACAGCGCTACCGGCATCTCTTCCAGTTTTTTCTTCCAGTACCAGAACTGTGGTTGTTTGATGTTGTTTTGCTCACACCACTGTTTCTGGTTAAGACCCGACTCGCGCCAGGACTGGAGCCTCTGCAGCCATTGTTCTTTCAAGTCGTTACGGTTTGCCATGGTTGCCTCCTTGGTGTTGGGAGGCTTATGATTTCGTATCAAGGGTCATGGTGGTAGAGCGTGGGTTTTATTGGCGCTTACAATCACATGGCCCGAGAGTCAGACAACGCCCAGAGAATCATGGAAATCCCGGGTGTCGGTGCTAAAACCGCCACTGCGGTGATTGCCACGGTTGGTCAAGCTGACACCTTTCACTCCAGCCGGCAGTTCAGTGCCTGGTTAGGGCTGACACCGAAACAATACAGTACGGGGGGCGTCACACGACTGGGGCGTATAACCAAGCGGGGTGACAAGTATCTGCGCACATTATTAGTCCATGGCGCCCGCTCTGTGGTTCTGCGAGCGAAAGTGAAAAAAGACAGAGTCAGCCTTTGGGTGCAACAACTGTTGGAGCGTCGGGGGTACAAACGCACCGTCGTGGCGGTAGCCGCAAAAAATGCCCGAATGATCTGGGCACTGTTAGCGCACGAAACCGATTACAAGATGGCGATCTGAACACAATCTAAAGCGTAGGCAAGAGAGAGGGAACAGTTCGTCATCCTCACCGCGTCAAAGCGAAGGCAACTGATGACATTACGGTCAGACCGCGGAGACAGAAGCTCGTTGATTTGGCTGGCACTTGATGCCGACTAACGAATGGAGCCTGTTTCCAAGCGCATATCATCATGGCCAGGACAAAAGCCCATAAACAGGTCGTATATAGAGCTGACGTCTAATCCAATAATGTTATTAGAAACCGGTGCTTGACAGCGGCGGGGGGAGTCCATATAGCCTAATCAGGTGCGCCGAAGGCGTCACCTGGATTTTTTGTTATGTTTTCTTGCTGATTTGTCATACATTCTTACGCATTGTTCTATTGATTTTAACTATGATTTGAACATAAGAATCCCATTTGATTCTATTAGTAGTTATCAAATTTAGAGGTTGTAATTAAATGATAAGCACATATAAAAAAGAGTATGATAATTTTTTATCAAGTAATTGCTTTGAAGAAAACAAACTTGGTGTTGGTTCTCTCGGTCAAGTCCATGAGGTCGTATGGAATGGGAGAATGGTAGCGATTAAGATTATCTATCAGGATCTTATGGATGTTATGTCCGAAAAAAAAGAGGATTTTGATTTTAATTTAAAACAATTTGATAAAGAATGTGGATTATTGCGAACCTTGTCAGGTCATAAGAATATTATCTGCTTCTTGGGTGTAGAAAGATCAAGCAATAATTATCCTATAGGGTTATATCAAGAGAAAGCTACTGAACTGGAAACTTATTTATCAAGAGAAGATATTGTGTCTTTTAATATAAGTCACAAGCTTATCAGAGGACTTTATGATGGACTAAAACATATACATGAAAAAGGATATGCTCATTACAATATAAGAAATGCTAATACATTTGTTGGGTACGATACCCATTTAAAAATAGGTGATTTCGGAAGTTCAGTTTTACATGGTGGTTGCGATAATGAAACTAAGAAGGATATTAAAGACTCTAGATCTTGTGTTGTTTTGGTGATGGAACATACAGAATATTCTTCCCGTCAATATTTTTCTAAATGTATTGTTTTGATTGATACAGGGTCTAATCTAGATGCAATTATCTCTGCACTAGATGTGAAAACATAATCGGGATAGGGCGAAGCCTCACGACTCCGCTCCTCCCAGTCGAGTCAAGCCGTCCCCTCAGCTGCTCACAGAACCGTACGTGAATCTCTCGACTCATACGGCTCTTCTTATCCAACCGCTGACACACAGCTTGCTCGCCAGTGTGCCATTAACCACGGAGCCCTCTTTGCGACTCGTCCCAGACAGGACGCTGCACGCTTCTTCCGGCCCCTCAATTTCTTGTATTTACCCATAGCCCAGCGAACCAGCGTCGCTTCCATATAATTCAGGATCCTTCTCATTTCTGAGGGATAGAATCTCCCAAAGTAATTTATCCCGCCCTGAACGTATGGATTGATCAGCTTGCAAGCTCATCCAGAGAATACAGTGATCGCTTGGTGGGAATAGCCAGCTCTCTTATCTTGCTGCGAATATGCTGGGCCGAAGCTTTGCTTATTGCAGGCAAAAAGCTGACAAAGAATTTCCCATGCCGGTTTCTGGCCATCCCTGGGCGAAAGGTGTAAGCAGGAAAGTTAAAAGAGATGTGTTCATACTTTGCCGTTCTGTCTTCATCCATGCAGTACACCAGCTTCGTCTTTTCCGGATGCAGCGTAAGACCACAGGCGAGTAAACGACCTCTTACCGCTTCCAGGATGGATTCCGCTTCTTGCGTACTGCGACAGTGGATCAGCGGGTGAGTAGCCCGTGGGAACCTCCCCCACAGGCTCTCTCAGAACCGTACGTGAACCTCTCAGCTCATACGGCTCCCATCAGCCAACCGACGGCCTGACACCCAACTTCCAATGCGGAAACAGGTTTGGAAGTTTCTTGGCGATCTCTCCAAGCCTGTGTTCTGCCCTTCGTCGATGGTGCTTAAGCCTTTTGTATTTCCTTGTCGCCCACAAACTGAGCTTGCGGTTGATGTGACGCAATGTCGGGTACATGGCGGATTTATAGAAACGACCATAGTAGTTTATCCAGCCCTGTATCTTAGCCCTGAACATTCTGGCCAGATCAGGAAGGTCTTTGTCACTGCGCAAATGCAGTTTCCAGCTCCTTATCTCCTGTCTGATGGCCTTTCCCGCCTTGGCGCTCATCGCTGGTGTAAAGTTTATGAAGTGCTTTCCCCATCGGTTCTTCGACCGCCTCGGGCGAAATGTATACCCAAGAAAGTCAAAGCTGGTGACAGGATGCACTTCTCTACGATCATCATCTTTGCAGTAAACAATCTTCGTCTTGTCAGGATGCATTTCCAGACCACACTCCTGCAACCTGTCAGCCAAAGCACCCATAAGTGCTTCGGCTTCCGCCTTATGCTGACAATGGGCAAGCCCATCGTCAGCATATCGACAGAATGGAATAACAGGAAATTTCCTTTCTATCCACTTATCGAAGGCATAATGCATAAACAGGTTACTGAGCACAGGGCTGATCACACCTCCTTGAGGCACGCCACGTTTGCGCATGATAATCGTGCCATCTTCCTGTTGAATCGGAGCCGTTAACCAACGCTCGATGTACAGGATCAATCAGCGATTATCTGTGTGCTTGCGAACCGCTTTCATTAGCAGTTCATGGTCGATGTTGTCGAACAGCCCCTTCATCACTACTACGGGATCGTCCGCCCCTGTGCCTTGCATTGGTACTCAGACTCTTGCAGGATCTCTGCTTGAGTGGCTCCCTTAACATCAAGGCGACAGGTTCCCACGTTCCACACAGAAGCCTGTGTTAAGTTCATGCCTTCTCCACGCCGGATGCCATCTGGACAGTAAGCAGGTACCCTCCAGACTTATCCCGGGCTAACGACACCCTCCCGGTTTTGACATCATTCCTACGCTTTCGACGCGTCATCAAAGGTTCACTTGCGTTCATCTCCTTAACACTTACCTGACAGGATCAAGCCCTGCCTTTTCCTTAACGCTCACGACCAAGGCTCTTTACCTTCTCCGCTTAAGGTGGTTTGAAGCCTCCTCCTGCAAGGCGGCTCCGAGGGACCCACCCTCATCTTCTGCGCAGTTGCGCATCGGCGCTGCTTACGCAGCAGCCTATGCTCGTGGCACACAGTCGTCCGCGTAACGGGTGAACGGATGACCGTGCTTTTCCAGTTCTTTATCCAGAGGGTCGAGCATGATGTTCGCCAGTAACGGTGACAACGGGCCACCTTGGGGAACGCCTTCCCGGCTTTCTATTAAACGCTGGTTCTCCATGATTCCGGAGCGTAAGTAACTACGTACCATTTGGAGTAGACGACGATCTTTGACCTTCCGGCCAAGGAATGTCATCAGCAGGTCGTGATTCACTCTGTCAAAGAATTTGGAGATGTCGATCTCCACCGCTGTGCGGCGCCCTTCTTTGATAATACGCTGCACCTGCTTGACGGCTTGCTGCCCGTTTCGACCAGGACGGAATCCAAAGCTGTTGTTTGAAAAACCCGGATCGAACAGGGGCGTCAATACTTGCGCAATGGCCTGTTGAATCACACGATCTTTAACCGTAGGAATACCCCGTTGCCGGGAACCTCCGTCGGGCATTCCGATCTCAACACGGCGCACCGGGTCAGGAGTATAACGCTCGTTCCTGAGGGCTTGCTCCATCTGTTGCCAGTGGCCAGCCTTTACCCAATCAGGGAACTCGCTGAGTGTTATTTTATCAACACCGGTGGCTCCTTTGTTTGCACGCACTTGCTTCCATGCGGCTTGAGGTTATCGGGCTGTAAAACGCTTTCCAAGAGAGATTGAGATAGATATTCGCTAAAGGCTGGCTGTTTATCGGTACGCTGAGTCACGTCATCACCGGTCGGTATTCGTATATTCAAGTCTGACAAGGCTCCTCCTTTGTTCTTAATGTTCAGGCCTTAACCATGTCCCGGCCATTACGCCGGACGTTGGGCTACTATGCCATCTGCTGATAAGGCCATGGATGGCCTGTATGTGTGAAATGCAGGAGCAATTCCATACCTTCTGTCTGATCACCAAGCAGGGTTCCCCCGCTGGCGCTATCGTTTGTTATCCTGTTTGCTCGAGCAGCTGGATAACGTCTGTTAGCCGAGCCTGTTGAAACCAGTGGCTGAGAACTGGGAATTGACCGATCGCCTGTCTGACAGATCTCCCCGGATAAGTACATGGACTTTCACTGCACTGCTGCATCATTTACGGTGACCGTTAGATCACGTGGCTTCGTTGTCTTGTGCCAACTCGCCTTCATCCTACGCCTCCTATGATGTTCTTGTTCATCAGCTCGCAGTTTTGCTATCGGCTTCCTTCAGACCAGACCACACGGGCTGACCCTTGCCGTTCGCTAGGAGTTAGCGTCTAATCACAACATGGTTTTCGACGGTGATCTTCCTACAGAGGACTTTCATCTCATAAGTTCATGGCCATGCCGGGCGAACACAACTAACCCGGCGCTGTTTCACGCGCCGGAGCGGGTTGGTTTGTGGACTGGTTTTTGAGAAAAGGCTCGGGTCTGAAAACAGGGAAATGACTCCGCCCCCTTCTCGCCATTTCTCCGTGGAAGGTGTATGAACTCAGATCATAATGGCCAGCTTGTTCAGAAGTTTGGTCAGATCTTGCTTTTGGTGGGAGAAGGTCAGTGCGTAAACCTTTTCACCTGTAGCATCGTATCTGTAAGTGATGGTGAAGGGGGATGATGCGGAATATTCCCGCACACTGTTCAGGCCCAGCTCAACCAGGCCCGGAGACAGGTGACAGGATTCAGGATGTTCACTAACCCGGCGCTCAAAGGCCATTCTAGCCTTATCGATCATGGCTATAGCCTGGTTCGCCGGAATATTTTGTGACAAAAAATCAGTAACAATACCGGCGCCGGTGAAGAAGGTTTCGGTATAGAAAACCTCTTTTGTCATACCTGTTTTTCTCTTCGCAGACGAGCCATCATCTCCTCTCCGCTCATTGTTCTTCCGTGTTTGATATCGGATTCCGCCAGGGACACCATCTTCAACAGAGCCATGCTCTCCAGTTCTCTCTGGCGATCTTCATAGGAAAGAACGGAATACCGGGGTATACCGTTTTGGGTGACAACAAGCTCGTTCTCTACGTTGAGATCAGCCGCTTCTGCTTTCAGTTGGCTCACGGTTATCGCCCTGACAGACATAAAATGCATCCTTGAAAGTAATGGTCTGAATATAGACCATATTCAGACCATAAGGTTCAGTCAATATCTTCGCTACGATTTATAGTCCTGATAACGTAAATGGAAATGACTCTGGCCTCTTTCCCCTTTTCCGCCCCTTTGACTCTGTTTGCGAACTAAACGCTGAGAGCATTGCCCATAGATTACATAAATATACCTTTTTGCCATCTTTTATGCATATTTGAGTGTAATGAAAAGAAAAGTCCCAGTAACCTTGAGAAGCATGGTATCGACTTCAACACAGCCCAGGCATTATGGCGTGATCCAGTCCGTCTGTCTGTTCCTGTCGATACTTTTGATGAGCCACGCTATCTCTTGGTTGCCATGCTGAAAGGGAAATGCTGGACGGCGGTTTATACCCTGCGTGGAGAGATCACCCGTCTTATATCCGTAAGACGCTCCAGAAAAAAGGAGGTACGTATTTATGAAAGCTAAAGACTTCGATAAGGCCTTTGACGAAGGGGAAAACATCAGTCAGTCCGTCGACTGGAGCAAAGCGTCCCGTCCTGGGCGGAAGACTCAGCGTATCAATATTGATTTCCCTGAGTGGATGGTCACAGATTTGGACAATGACGCGGAAAGGCTGGGAGTAGCAAGGCAGGCCATTGTAAAAACGTGGATTGCGGACCGGCTTGATGAAAAGAAGCGGGAGCAGAACAATCAACGGTAAGCGGTTTGATGTGTTCTCATTACGGCATCGCTTCCCGCCCTGAAAGGATGAGGGGCTGAGAAGGTAAGCTAAGCGGGTTGTCAGTTTCACTGTTCAGTCGAGAGCTTGTGTGACTGTTTTGTGTCTGATCGGATAACAGTCAGGAAGCCTAAGAGGGGAAGACATAGGGAAATGACTCCGCCCCCTTTTCCCGTTCCCGCCACCTCCAGGCCTTCCGGCTCTGGTCTCTCCAGTCGCTCCGACGCGCCCCCGGCTGCCACCCCGCACAGCGGCTTGTCCCTCATGTGCTGCCAGTGTCGTACGTATGAATTACGGGTTAAAGGTGAAAGGGAGTTGTTCCGTAAAGTAGGTTACGGTTTAAACCCCATGTACCCGTAGATGATGTGACGGAGAAAACGACCGTTTTATCCGTGGTTTTGTAAGTGGTCAGGTGCAACCATGTACCCAGACAGGGCTCCCAGTATCCGCTGGCGACCCAACCATTCCTGCAGGTAAGTCCTTTCCGGTCGCCCGGATCCGCCGGAAAATGCTCCTGCGTTTCCGGCACTTCCGCCATCCCTGGCGGTCGCTTGCCCCTGCCAGTCGCCAGACAATGCCGGTCAGATCCCGTCCGGTCTCAAAGACCAGCACCAGTTGGCCGCTCTGGGTGTCGGCTGAAATAAGCCTCGGTGTTTACTACGTCGCCAGTAAACTGGTCGGTTAATGGAATTTTCATAGTGCTTCTGTTAGTGCCTCTGCTTGCGGGTTGGTGTTGTTGGTGAACTGCAAAAAGCACTATCAATATAATATTTTTTGGTAATCAAAATATCTTGTTTTGATATATTAATAGAGGTCGGATTCTGGATAGATTAGATGCTGCGGTACAGCCAGCCAGTGACTAACTGTTATCAACCCCCTGCTGCACCCCCGGCAACGTCACCGGCCGAGTATTGGCCGGTGGAAGGCATTGCTGTTGTGTGTGGGGTGACAGTTGTGCCGGGTGTGACTGTGGCCTTGACGGCTACCCATCCAGCGTACCTTGTTCCATCTCGAACCTTTGTTCCTGTGCCGCTTTCTGGTCAGATTTCCAGGTTTTTTTGAAACGTTTACGCCCTGGCCGTATTTTCTTTTTGATTGCATCTTTGTGTTTGACAGCACATCCAATACAGGTGCTACCTCCCACAAGACCTGCAACAACAGCGACACCACCCACCACACCGCCGGCAATGGCTCGCCCGTTATCCCCGAGCGTATTCGTTGTATTTGAAGGTGCCGATGTCGGTAAGTGTGTCGGCAAGGTTGTCGGTAAGGATGTCGGTAAGGATGTCGGCAAGCGCGTGTCGTCTTTGCTATCCGTTGGACGGGCAAACCTGTCGGCCACAATGCGCTCCGGGGTGAAGTAGTTCAGTGCAGCTTCGCCGCCGTATTCCGGGACAACAACCCGCAGGCCGGGCGCATGCTGCCCTTTCAGAACGGCTGTTCCCAGAGGGAGCAACTCAAACACTCTCTGTTCATGGGTACTGTTAAAGGGAGCTTGTTTTATAGACAGTGCATAACTTGTATTGGTGTCAGAAACGAGGGGCGAATCATCAGGCAGTGTGGCCTGGACCATCCAGTTATCATGCTGGCCGCTGTCCAACATATAGCGTTCCAGCAGAATCTCCGAGTCACTCTGGCGGGCGGTATACAGATAATCCTTGTCTTTATTGATGGCAACAACGTTATCATCAGGGAAATAGGTACTGTTCAGGTCGTAGTTCACCTCTTCAGTGGCGTGAGTACCCTGTACCAGATAACGAATAACCTGGAGCTGGGTCGTGGTGTTTTTATCCGGCTCTCCAGAGGAGGATTCTGCAGACCCCCCAGGGTTGTCTGCAACGGCTTTTTGTTCCCCCATCCAGACATTGTCGCCTTCCCCATTGTGATCCACTAATAGAGGATACCCGGCCAGTTGCGGCAGGGGTTGTATAACAACATCATCCCCTTCGTTAAGGGGAAAGTGCACCAGAGCCGCACCGGTTCGTGGTGTTTGCTCCTGAGTGGCATTGCTCTGGATGACATGGCTTTGGTTGACAGCGGCCTGAGTCGTATTCTCTTGCTGGAGGGCGTAAAGGCTGGTGAGGTGTGTGGCGTTCACCTGCTGGGAGACCGGCAGCCCCCGCAGCAGATTACGGCTGCCTTCGGTTGTGGGGGCATTGAGCAGCACGCTGCCATTCACACCGAAGCTTTGGTCTGGCACAAGGCTTGTGCTGTTGGCTTCCTGCTGCAGCCGAACAACACGCACCAGACCCTTATGATCGCTGGATTCTTTGAAGGGGTAGCGTTGTTCGCTCACAAGATAAACAGAGCCACTGGAGCCCGATGCCAGGGTCAGCAACTGCTCATGGGGAGAATGGCAGCTGCCTTTCTGTTCTTGTCCGGGGGGGCAGATGCTGTTGTGAACTGTCCTCCACTCACCCTTTTTGGTGCTGTTCAATGAATGGAAATCACCGTGTGTTCCCTGGCAGGAGGTTGGATCAGCGTTATAACCGGCACTGTCCACAAAGCCGGACACTGCAGCGTTGTTTCCAACGAAACCACAAATGGGAATCCCCCCGGCATCACCGGAATAGAGCATGATTTTAACATGGCTATCGTCGCTTAAACGACCAAAAGCTGAACCACAGGTGCTCTGATTGGAACTGATATTCAGTCTGACGGCTGTTTGGGACAAAGCATTGTTTATGCCAGTGATTCGACCAAACCCTCCTCCTGCAACAGCGTCAAAACCCGATGTGTGGACAGTGGCATGCACATCCGTTTGTTCCAGGGTGTTGCTATGACATTGAAGATCTCCTGTGCCCAATCCAGCATGTGACTGCTGACCGGATGTGCTGACTGTGGCGTAAACATCCCTTTGTGTCACACGGGTATTATTTCCGGTAGAGGCTCCCATGCCTGCTCCGGCATAGGCATTCGAACTGGACGTGCTGACAGTGGCGTGAACATCCCTTTGGGTCACCTTCGTAATACCAGAGCCTTTGGAATATCCTATGCCGACTCCAGCATAGGCAGATTCACCGGACGTGCTGACAGTGGCATGAACATCACTTTGGATCACATTCGCATGCGATCGGGAACTGAATCCTATGCCTGCTCCGGCATGTGCAGACCGATTGGACGTGCTGACCGTGGCATTCAGTTCCCTTTGGTCCATTCTGGCATCAAAATTCGCGAGGAGTCCTATACCTGCACCGGCGCATGCTTTTTCGCCCGACGTGCTGACTGTGGCATGAATATCCCTTTGAATTACGTTCGCACCATGGTATGCAGATGTTCCTATGCCTACACCAGCGTTTGCTTTATAGCCGGACGTGCTGATTGTGGCATTCAGACCCCTTTGGCTCACATCCGCATCACGACCGCTAGAGCGTCCTATGCCTGCTCCGGCATACCCATAACTACCTGACGAGCTGATATTAACGTTAAGATCTCTTTGGTTCATGCGCACATTATTATAAATTCCTGCAGACCACCCTATACCTGCTCCAGCATAGGAAAAATCACCGGACGTGAGGACGGTGGCCTTGAGATCTGTTTGGTTCAGGTTCGTAGGACCATAGTCTGAGGCTCCTGTATATGCTCCGGCATATGCATAATTATTCCACGTAGTGACGGAGACATCCCCCGTCATTGATATCTCGTTCCTGACTGAGTGCGCTATCAGCGCGCCGCTCCCGTATGGACTTTCACTTTCAATAGTCACATTAAACAGGTTGGCATGAATCGATGCGTCCTTTGCTGACAGAAATACTCCACCGGGATGGTTTGTTTTGATATGCAGGTTTTCCAACCCGAAGGTATCGCCGTTATAGTGGCCGGAAAATTGGGTTTGTCGGCATAACGGAAACACTGCCGGCGCCCCCTTGGAAAAATCAATGTTTGCTGTCTGCCGGGAGTCGCCGTTGCAATCAAACTGGGTGAAGTTCTGAGGGCTGCTCAGGGGGGTCGGTTCAGCCTGGCGCTTGCGACGGGGAGCGGGGTTTTCACGGTTTTTTTCTCTGCCGTTTTTCCCCCATAGAGAAGAGCGTTTACCGGGGGCTGAGGGGCGGTTGGCATCGAGTCGGGCGCTCTCGTTTCTGGTCTGCCTGTTATTGCCTGTATGAAAAGATGCGTTTTTGTGGTCACCATAGTTATTGGTGCCATTGAAAGGCGTGTGGCCGCTTGTCCTAACCGGGCCGGAGCCTTTACCTGTGCCATTTCCTGAGACATTCGAAAGCAGAAGCAATGGGGTAATGGGGGTGAGTGATGTGTTCCTGCTGCTGTTAAAACCAGCGTTGCTGATGTTGGAATAGAACCCGGAACTGGCCATTACAAGACAGGTGACGCTGATATGCCGCCAGAGTTTTAACACCTTAACCACCTCAGTTATTGACGTTGCCGCACCTCAGTGCGTGGGGGGTATAAGGTAGTTAAAAAAACCGAAACCGGTTCGCCCGCTACTCCGCGCCCAGCCATAAAAAAACGTTGCACAATCAAACCATCTATTGATTGATTGATAAGGCATCAACCGGCAGCACCTCTGGCACCACCGGCTGATATTATGATCGGACTGCTGTTATCGGTTAATTATCATTGTCTCCTGTCTGCATCTCGAACCTCACTTCCTGTGCAGTGTCCCGCTCTGGTCTCCAGGTTTGGGAGCCCTTACGGCGATGCCATCTTTTTTTGAGCGCTTTTCTGGGTTTTACCCCGCACCCAAGACCTATGCCGCACCCCACGACTGTCGCAACAGCAACACCGCCAACGAACCCTCCGGCAATGTCACCAGCCCGGTGAGAGTTCGGGTGTGTTGTTGGGGTTGGCTGAGGCGTTGCAGCAGGCGCGCTTGAGCATAAGGTGCTTGAGCCTAAGGTGCTTGTGCCTAAGGTGCTTGAGCCTAAGGTGCTTGAGCCTAAGGTGCTTGTGCCTAAGGTGCTTGTGCCTAAAGTGCTTGTGCCTAAGGTTCTTGTGCCTGAGGTGCTTGTGCTCGCCGTGGGCATAATAAACCTGTCGGCCACAATGCGCTCCGGGGTAAAGAAGGTCAGCTCGGCGTCTCCGCCGAATTCCGGAACCTGCACCCGCAGTGCGGTGGGCTGGCCACTGCCTGTTACGGTGGCTGTGTCCAGGGGATGTAAGTCTAACCGTATCTGTGAATAGCTACTGTTGACAGGTTGTGTACTGATGGAGAGTGCATACTGGCCGTTTGCTATACCGGAAGGCAATTGCGCAGAACCCTCCCAGCCATCCAGATCACCGGTGGCCAGGTCGTAGCGTTCAAGCTGGAGGTCACAGATGTTCCTTCGTGCAACGTACACGTAATCCTTGTCTTTATTTACCGCAATAATGTTGTGATTGGGAAAAACTGTCATATCCAGATCAAACGTCTGCTTTTCGGTGAAGCTGCCGCCAGTGAGCTGGTTCCGGATGAGCCTGTTCACAGGGGCCTGGCCGGGTGTCTGCTCCCACATCCAGACGCTCTCTCCGGTGTCATCCTGCTCCAGCAGGAAGGGGCGGCCGGGCAGGTTGGGATAAGTTTCTATATCAACATCCCCGTTGTTCTCCACTGTCAGGGGGAAGCGCACTAAAGCCACTCCCGTTGGTGCCGCGTAAAGGCTGGTCAGGTGGGTTCCGTTGATCTTCTGGGAAACTGGCAGCCCCCGCAGCAGTGTGCGTTTCTCCTGGGTTGTCGGCGCATTGAGCAGCACAAAGCCATTTACACCAAACGTCTGATCCAGAGTCAGGGTCGTGCTGTTATCTGAGTTGCTACCTGCGCCATTCCCCTCACGCTGCAGGCGGACAATGCGCACCAGCCCCTGGTTGTCACTGCTATTTCTGAAGGGGTAGCGCTGTTCGCTGACAAGGTACACGTCGCCCTGATGTGTACTCCCGTTTGCGCCCCCACTGCCAGAGGCCAGGGTCAGCAACTGTTCATGGGGAGAGTGGCAGCTGCCGTTCCGCTTCTCTTCCGGTGTGCACAGGGTCTCATGAATGGTGCGCCAGTCCTGGCTTTTGGTGCTGTTCAGAATCGTAAAATCACCATCAGTGATCAGGCAGTTCGTGGCATTGGCGTGATAACCGGCTGTATCCACAAAGCCATTGACCTGGCCGTTCCCTCGAATCTCACCACAGACAGGAAGCCCCTCTGCATCGCCGGAATAAAGCCACATTTTGATATTGCCATTCTGTCCTAGCAGTCCAAAGGCGGAGCCAGCTTTGCCTTTGGTGGCCCCCACCTGCAGTTTGACCGCTGTTTGCCGCAGGGTATTACTCGTTCCCGTAATCTTTCCAAAGCCGCCACCGGCACCCGCACCCGAACCAGTGGTTTGGATCCGGCCATTGACCCCTGTCTGAGTCACGCTTGTTTCAAACGAGGCTCCTCCTACACCAAGGGCTGCATTGGCAACTGCGCCAAAGGTATTCACTGTGGCATTGATTCTGGTCTGGGTCAGAGAGGCAAACCCTGACTGCCCTATTCCTGCCCCTGTGGACGAAGAACGGCCTGTCGAGCTGACGTTAATCGCGCTGTCCGATTGGATCAGGGTCACACCGCCTGTAGCAACCCCAAACCCTCCTCCAGTATAACTATTAGGGCTGGTGCTCTGGATGGTGATACCTGCCTTCGACTGGGTCAGGACGTCAGGCTGTTCACTAACGCTCATCCCTCCTGCGGTATGTGCGAAAGAACTTAATGTTTCGACGGAGATCTGTTCTCCACTCATCAATAGACGGCTGCCCACCCCGGTGCCCTCCGAGGCCAAAGCACTACTACGGTCTGTGCCCTGAATGGAGACATTAAACAGGTTAACCTGGATATCTGCGCCATTGATCCACCCAAAGAGGCTGGCTCGCCCCGGTGTGTCGAGATGCAGGTTTTCCAGCCTGTAGATACCACTGGCATATCGGTCAGTGAACGGGGTTGAACTGTTGCCACAAGCTGGAAAGGCTGCGGGGTCCTCCTGGGAAAAATCGATCGTGGCGTTTTGTTGATAAGACGTTGCGAACCGCGGAGAGCAGCCCACAAACGTGCCCGGATCCGCCTGGCGCCTGCGGCGGGGAGCTGATTGGCCAAATGCGGATTCTCTGCTGTTTCTGCTCCGCTCAGAGGAACTGTTACCGGGAGCCGATGGGTGATTGGGGTTGAACAGGCCAGTTTTTTTGTGGCGCTGTCTTGCTATCCCGGAGGTGTTTTTACCGGGGGCGTGTATTGAGGCTAAGTAGGTACCATTGCCATGTGTGCCATTGATGGACTTGTAACCACCTTTTGCACCCACGGCGGTTCCATTACCAGTAGCATTCGAGAGGGCCACCATGGCTGCGATGGAGGTCATTGATGCGTTCTTCGCAGTGTCGAAACCGGCGGTACTGACGCTGGAATAGAACCCGGAAGTGATTATTAAAAGACAGGTTCCGCCAATATGATTCCATGATTTAGAGCTCCATAATTTAGAGCGCGGTGGTTTATGGCTCCATGGCTTTGATGTTTGTTGTGACATTGCCCCCCCCCCCTTCTCTTCTATGACAGCACCTCAGTGCATGGGGGGTATAAGGTAGTTAAAAAAACCGAAACCGATTAGCCCGCCACTCAGCCGCATCGATCTCCCCAGCCTCATAATGCCGGGCCCAGTCATAAAGAAACGACGCAAACTCGCCCTGAGGCACCAGGCTATTGAGCCCAATGCATGCACTTACAACACAAGCCGAGATACCGTATTCCACCGGCTCCCCAGAGCGAAAACGGCCGCCGAACAAGTCAAAGCTCCGATCTGAGTAAGGCGAGAGCGGCACCCCTGAAACCGTCATGGCGTCAGTCACCACATGGGTGACCCCGCCCCAGCAGAAGGCCGTTAGCAGCAGCTGCGCCATTCACGGTGGGAACAGCAACCAGGCGGCCAGCCAGCAGATCACCCAGACACTCAGGTAATGTGTGACCGTCCGGTGTTTCACCGGCCTTCCTAACCACTTTAGAACCCATTTCATCCAGTCCGGCGCGGTGGCCCCGAGTATGGCCGAGGGCACCAGGCGCATATCGTAAACGGCAGTGAGGGACCCGGCGATCAGCACATGGTTGATCCATTTAAATTGTTGAGGTCCACTTCCGCCTGTTTTGGTGTATAGATGTTAAAAAACGTCCTGAGCTTCTCTGTTCCGCGGAAATCGCTATCAAGGTGAAGGAGTTCATGAAGGGCTGTCTGAACGGCGTCTATCTCGGATGGGAGCCAGTCATCAAGAGACTCTGTTATCTCGTTTATCTTCCGCTCTATGTCCAGAAAATACCTTTCCGGTACCGGACCGGTACTTTTGGCACCCTGCATAAGCGCATGGCCTGTGATCAGCTCGTAAAAAATACAACCGATGCTCCACATGTCCTGTTTTTTTAACATTGAAAAGCACACATCATCTTCACACAGGCTTACTATCTCGGGAGCGTTGTATTGATTTGTATTAAATACCCCGGAGGTATCGCTTATGAGTTCGCCGCTATTGTCAAACTCAAGGGCTGAACCCATGTCAATAATTTTGATATGCATGTCCGGCATCAGCAAAATGTTGAGAGGCTTCAGGTCGTTATGGGTTATTTTCAAATTGTGAAGGTATTCAACCCCCTGCAGTATTTCTCCCATGATCCGGGCGACAATCCGGGGAGGAAGGCATTTTCTCCCGGCTTCTGCGGCGACATCTTTCAGGGTGCAGTTACCAGCCTTTGTTATTAACGACAGGACTATGAGGCCGCCTTCTTCCCGGGCGGGTATAAAAGAGAAATCCTCAAGTTTTGTGATAAAAGAGTTATTCATTTTTGCAAGAATGCGGTATTCAGGAACCATAGTCTCGTCTGCGCACTTCACGAAACTGCATTCTTTATTGCACATCAGCGGGGAAGGCTGGCAGCATCTGACGATGCTGTTTTCGGAGGGGAAAACCGAGGGTGGAACAGGCTTGTCAGGAGTATCATTGTTGCTAAAAGCCAGCTTTTTAAACGCATAATCAAGGTCTGTGCGTTTCTCGGCTTTCCGGTCTTCAACCTCTTTTTTTAACTCTTGGGGTACCGAATGAACCAGTTCTACGTTGGCATGTCGCCCTTGGGTAAGTGATCGATATGTCAGATATGCCAATGGTTTCATGGCGCTGGCCGCCCTTCCCATAGCTTGTTTCGCCGGGGCGGTGGTCTCGGAGTCCCTGTCCTGGACGCCAAGGCGCGGCTTATGGGCTGTTGATGCCGTTATACTGGGTGCTGCCTGCATTATTTTACCCTTACTTTTTCGATTCCCTCCTGTGGTGTTTTAAATACAGACATCCGTTTTAACCAGTGGTTCAACCCTGCCCTCTTGCGGTCATCACACTGGGCGACAATGGAAATCCGTGACCGAGTCACATCCTCCTCCGCTTTCCGCAAGGTCTCATGTGCGGCCAGCAGTTTCTCCATATAACCCACCTGCTCCGCCGTTTCGGTCAGGCCTTTCTGCACCCGTACCTGGGCGCGGGCTTCCAGTGCTGTGTACAGCCCCACCGCTCGTTGGCCATGGTTGCGGGTCGCCAGTGCCGTGACAAACTGGCCGATCAGGTCGGCAGTCCTGGTGCGGCGCATGTACTCCCGCTCACGTTCCCGGTTCATGGTCTTGGGTGAGTACCGCGGCATACGGGCCACGATGCCTGCGTAATGTTTGTTGCTTCCTTTAGTGTCCTGCTGCTGGTTCATAAAGTCGGTATGATGAGTGCGTAACCCGGCGACCAGTTGCACTTCCACATTGAACCTGGTGGGTTCCGGGTAGCAGTTGATGGCCAGCTGACCACCTTCACAGAGAAGGTTTCTTCCCCGTTCCTTATTCACATCGATCTCCGTCAATCAGTCCTCAATAATATCCGGGGCGGGTTTCTCTCCTGCAGATCCGGTGCGTTGTACCTCAACGGCCACACGGTATAGGTACCTGAGACATGAACGGCGTTATACTCCGGCTCCGGACTCCACTCCACGCTCATACTGAAAACCATACTTTCCGGCAAAGCATGATCAATCGGTGTGTCATCCTCCCACCAATTCCAAGGGCTGATCCTGTAACGAGGTTTCAGCTCCAGGTTATCGGTGCCCACACCCACAAACACTTTCCGCATGGAGACATCACAAACCGTTCGGTCTATGCGGCTGATATCCCGGAACAGGTTATTGACCTGCCCAACGGCCACAACATTCCCAGTGGCCCGGCCACAGCCGTCGTCCTCGTCGGTGAGCCTTTGGGATGCGAACAACTTGATATTTTCCTTGTTGATTGCCATACCGTTAGTCCTTTTGGGTATGTGTAAGAGAGATTCGCTTTATGAAAAGAGTCGGTACACAAGAGCTGTTTTCCTATGCAGTATTTTTCCTCTGTCTTTCGGTGGCTCTGTTTGCACGGGCTGGAGAGTGGTGGGAAGCGCCCGACTGGAGGCCGACACCGAATGATGAGGAAGCTTTCGTGCAAAACTATCCTGGTGAACACCAGTTTCTGGCGGCCTGTCGGCAAGGGCGTGTTGATGTTATGGAGTATTGGTTGAGCCAGAAGGGCTTTAGGCCAAACGATGAATTTATTAGAGGTTGCAAGGGAGACAGGGTTTCAGGTCTTTGGGTCGCATCTCAGAAAGGCCATACCGCTGGAGTAAAACTTCTCATTAAGGCCGGGGCTGATTTGAATCAAGCCACTGATGATGGAGTGACACCTCTCTTTATCGCCAGCCAAGAAGGTCTTGTCGAGGTGGTGGAGATTCTGGTTAAGGCCGGAGCTTATTTGAATCAAGGCCTTAATGATGGAGAGACGCCTCTCTTTATCGCCAGCCATAATGGTCATAACAAGGTTGTGGCGATTCTGCTTAAGGCCGGAGCTGATTTAAATCAAGGCACTGATGATGGAGCGACGCCTCTCTTTATGGCCAGCCAAAATGGTCATAACAAGGTTGTGGCGATTCTGCTTAAGGCCGGAGCTGATTTGAATCAAGGCTATGAGGGAGCGACGCCTCTCTTTATAGCCAGCCAAAATGGTCATAACAAGGTTGTGGAGATTCTGCTTAAGGCCGGAGCTGATTTGAATCAAGGCTTAGATGATGGAACGACACCTCTCTTTATGGCCAGCCAAAATGGCCATCCCGACGAGGTGCAGGTTCTTGTTAATGCCGCAGCTGATCCAACACTAAAGTGGCACCACGATCTTTTTTTCACCATGAGTCCGCTGAGAATAGCTAAACAGCAGCAGCCTTGGTGGAGAAAAATGAACCCTGAGAAATATGATCGCTACGATGAGGTAGTTAAAATTTTAAAGCCCTCAGTAAAAATCTGGAAAGAACAGAAAAAACTTCAGGCACAATTAGCTGGTAATACAGGTTGTTTTGATGGGTTTGTCTGTGCGTTGAGAGAGGGAATAAAACAGACAGTCGCTCCACTTATGACACGGGCTCCATTGAAAAGTAAAGGGTATTAGTTCTTGTCGCCCCGGCGCCGCAGTTAGCAGTCGAATAACCACAGCATAGAAGTCAGAGTCATCGGGGTTGGTCTGGGGCAGCAACTACCGACACGTTCCTCTTCCTGAGCCTGGGTGAAGATCGCATGGGAGCCTAAGGTCAGGATCAGTTATCGGTGCTGCCCTCCATAAACCCTTCCGCATGGAGGCATCACCGACCGTTCGGTCTATGCGGCTGATATACCGGAACAGGTTATAGACCTGCCCATCGGCCACGACATTCCCTGTGGCCCGGCCTCCGCCGTAGTCCTCGTCGGTGAGCCTTTGGGATGCAAATAACTTGATATTTTCCTTGTTGATTGCCATACCGTTAGTCCTTTTGGATATGTGTAATAGAGATTCGCTTTATGATAAGAGTCGGTACACAAGAGCTGTTTTCCTATACCGTATTTTTCCTCTGTCTTTCGGTGATTCTTTTTGCGGGGCTGGAGAGTGGTGGGAAGCGCCCAACTGGAGGCCGACATCGAGTGATGAGAAGGCTTTCGTGCAAGACTACCCAGATGAACACCAGTTTCTGGCGGCCTGTCGGCAAAGGCGTGTTGATGTTATGGAGTATTGGCTGAGCCAGAAGGGCTTTAGGCCAAACGATGAATTAATTAGAGGTTGCAGGGGAGACCGGGTTTCAGGTCTTTGGGTGGCATCTCAGAAAGGCTATACCGATGGAGTAAAACTTCTCATTAAGGCCGGGGCTGATGTGAATCAACCAAGAAATGATGGTGTCGCGCCTCTGTATATAGCGGCCCAAGATGGCCGCGCCGAGGTGGTTCAGATTTTAGTGAACACCGAGGGGGTGGCTCTTAATCAACCAATGAATGATGGTGCCACGCCTCTGTATATAGCGGCTCAGAACGGCCACTCCGAGGTGGTTAAGATTTTGCTCCAGGCCGGGGCGGATCAATCTATAAAGTGGCGATTTATGTGGTGTTTCACTAGAAGCCCGCGGGCGGCTGCAAAAATAGCAAGACCTTGCCAGTTCGTTGATCCTGACGAGTGGCAAAAATACACAGTCAATACACTCACGGAGTACCGTCAAACTTATAAACGTAAACGCTCCCGGCCAGTGATAACCGCCAAAGACAATGAGGAAACACCCTTGTTAAGCGAGTTTCCCAAGCTTAGGTTACAGTCCGGCTCAAAATAAAGGATTCAACTATCCGGGTGCCACCGTCAAAAGACGAATGACCACTGCATAGAAGTGATCTTCACTCGGCTCCGAAAGTGGTATCACCTGCTGAGCCTCAATAGGTGAACCTTCAGACAGGTCAAAAATAACTGTGAATGCACGTCCTCCAGGAAGTGTGAGAAGCATGTTCTTTTTCGGTATTTCTGATAAAGCAAAGAGCGTGTTCAGCTCGGCCAGCATTAACCAGCTGTTCTCCCCATCCCCCAGCACAATGCTGTGCCCGTAAGTCATCAGACTTTCAGACACAATACAGTTGCATCAGATGGCCCTCGCGCCGGACTCTTTGAATACGCGTAGTAGTTTCACATCATCCCCCTGGCGGACACTCACGTTCACATTGCCGCCGGGATACTCAAGACGAATCACTTTACTGGGTGAGTCATTCCTCTGGCCTGCGCCATTTCTCGGGGGGGAGTACGATCAAAGCTCTTACGACGACGGGTTTCGCGCTCTTCATTTTCGCGCTTGTCACGGGTTTTATTAAAAACGCGCTGGTTCAGGGAGAGTGCCTGCTGCAGGTTGGCCGTCTCCTTTGCTCCGGGCTTGTTTCAGTTTCTGTTCGAGATCACGATTCCTGGCTTCAAACCGTCGCCGTTCGATGGCCTCTGTGTTGCCGTCCAGCCGGTCGAGTTCGTCTTGCAAACCTTCAAGGGTCGAGCGGGTGCTGTTCTGCAGGCTATGCATCTGACGTTCGGCCTGCTCCAGTGCCCGGTTGAGCTTATCCATATCCTGCTGGTTGAGCAGTTCCATCTCATCGGATGCCTTACGAGCTGCGCTGGCAAACTGCTCGGCAGATATCGACCCATCCTTGTAAGAGCGCATCAGGTCTTCAAAGGCGATCTTCTGTTCGAGATAAGACTCTTTCACCTGCAGGGAGGTTTTCTTGGTGTCGTACATCCACTCGCTCGGGCCTGTCTCATCAAAGCCATGGAAAGCCTGCCCCATGGCGTCCAACTCTTCGTTGGTCTGCTCCAGGCTGTGACGCATGGACTCAAAGTCATCGGTGACCGTCCGAGGGTCGGTCTGAGAAATGTCATTCAAGCCTTCAAAAGCCGCCAGTGCTGCTCCGGACATTCCGGCCAGTTCACTTTTAGAATAAAGGGTTCGGAGTCGAATGGCACTAACTTAAGCCCGGTCGACATGAATTTGTGAGGAATATATCCCTCGGGAATGGGATAATTCCTTATGATAAAAACAACACTCTTTCTGCCGGGCTTTCATCTGCCGACCCTGCGTCGTAAACCCCGGTCAGCCAGTCAGAAACTCGCCGCTCAACGTGACCAGATCAAGAAGTCAAACCTGACCCAGATGGGTGAATACTTCGGGTCATTCATTCATCACAAAGCCACAGAACAATCTTCCTCTGGGGCATTCAGTCGAAGGCGCTTGTTTACGAAGGCCAATAGTTTCTGGGGGTTCTTTTCACAAGTTCTTGATGCAGACGGTGGTTGTCGGGAAGTCGTCCGCAAAATTCAGGCCTTTGCTGCCAAGAACCATATCAAGACACCTTCCTCATCTACAGCAGCCTACTGTAAGGCCCGCAGGAAGCTTGAGCAAACAATGTTGGATGAGGTTCTCCAGCAAACATCTGATGAGCTTCTGAAAAACGACATTGGTCGCTCCTGGCATAACCGTCGAGTACTTGTCGTTGATGGAACCGGGCTCAGCATGCCTGATACAGAGGCTAATCAGGAGGTATGGCCCCAATCCAAGAACCAAAAACCTGGCTGTGGTTTTCCCTCAGCACGCTTGTGTGCCTGCTTTGATCTGCACACAGGCGGACTGGTCAGTTACCGTATGGGCAACAAAAAAAATCATGAGTTGCCATTACTGCGGCAACAGTGGGATACGTTCCAGGCCGGTGATATTTTCTTGGGAGATAAAGGGTTTTGTAGTTATTTTGATGTCGCCAAATTTCAGGGGCGGGGTGTTGATTCCGTCATTACCCTTGCACGGCGAACACCGGTAAAGGACAGTGAAGCTCTAGAGGTTTTGGGGGCGGATGACTTACTGATTACATGGCCAAAGCCTAAATGGTACAAAAATCTGAGCTATTCCTTTCAGGATTGGGAGAGTCTCCCTGAACAGCTAGTGTTACGTCAGATCAAAGTCACCGTCGACCAGCCTGGTTATAGGGTGAAACAGTTCTACATTGTGACGACATTGACGGATGCTGAAGGTTATCCAGCGAGAGATGTCGCTGAACTTTATTATCGTCGCTGGGATGTTGAACTCTTTTTCCGGGATATAAAAACGACATTAGGCATGGACGTTTTACGCTGCAAATCTCCGGAAATGATATATAAAGAAATCACAATGCATTTGATTGTTTATAACAGTTTGCGAATGCTCATGTTGAAAGCCTCGCAGAAACACGCCTCACCTCTTAGTCAGATAAGCGTCAAAGCAAGCCTGCAGGCACTAAGACAGTGGGAACCTCTCATAGGTGCCCCTGAAGCTGACAAGACGGGAGAAAAACAACGGCTAATGAGTTTACTCTACAAAGCAATCGCCGGCGCAACTGTACCCGCCAGGCCAGGGCGCAGGGAACCACGGTGTGTTAAGCGCAGGCCCAAGCCTTATCAGCTGATGTCGGCACCAAGGGCATCGATGGTTGAGCTGGAACACCGGGGTAAAAGCCGTGGTAAGAAGCTTTAAGTTAGTGCCATTCGGTTCGGAGTCATTTAATCTCTATTACCTTTGTGTGCTTAGGGTTTTGAGCAATGTTGATCTAGGACAACACTCCCTTTTGATAGTCGGGTAAAGCTTCTTTAGTTTTACTTGAGCGTCCTCAGTCGTAAATTGCCAATCCATCTTACCCTCTACAGCATTACGCTGAGACTCCCATACTTCAATCTCTGACTTCATTGTGGCCAGGTCTCGGATACGCCGGTTAAGGCACTGGCGACTGAGAATATTGAGTTCGATTTCGGCCATATTGAGCCAGCTTCCATGCTTGGGTGTGTAGACGATTTCCAGCTTACCAGACAAACGATGGGATTCCTCGGGATCAAAGGTTTTATAGAGAGAGGCCGGTGTCTGAGCATGAATGCGTTTATGTTTGGCAACTTTGGTCTGGTGAATAATATCTTTAAGTTGCTGCTGTTCATCGGTGGACAGGCGGATATGGGATTGAGCTGTCATAGGTCGCCCTGATGCAGATCAGGAGAGAATGCCAGAATGGGAAATTCTGGTATTGCTATAGGGCAAAGAAACTGGAGAGATGTACTAAACCCCAACCATTTTGAAAGCCGGGATTATTGAGAATGAATTTACCAATTTCGACATATACGAACTGACAAGGTCGAGACTATCAGTACTATGACGTATTTTTCCAAAGGTCCCCATGGTACTGAAAGTCTCCTACAACCAGTGGAACCAAACGCCAGACTGCCTGCTCCAACAATCTATCCAGGCCGATCACCCTCGCACACGAGAACGCTTCTCGGCACTTTATCAAGTAGCAACGGGATCAACGGCTATTACTGTTGCCCGGAAACTGTCGCGACATCACGAAACAGTCACTGGCTGGATTCATCTCTACAATAGCAACGGACCTGAGGCCATGACGTACAGACGGTCAGGTGGCCACCCCCCTTTTGCCAAATTATAAGCAGCGCTGTTGCCTGCTTGATCGACAAGACGCTGGAACACGCAGCGGCTCAAGAGGGGCCATTAAACACACCTCGCTGGACACTGAAATATTGAGTTCAGTGGTGTTGGGAGTCCTTTCAGGTTCGATGTTGTCGAGAGACCCTGCGACAGGCTTTGAAACGGCTGGGGTACTCTTGGAAAAAGGCTAAAAAGCTTCTCAACAAAGCGAACCCTGCTCGTCGAGCTGACTTTTTGGAAGTACTGAAACCCTTGCTGTCAAAGGCGACTCATCAGGAGCGGCTACTGGTTTACATTGATGAAGCCCCTATCCATCAGGATACCGATATTGGCTACGGCTGGTCGCGAAAAGGCGAGCGATTATGGGTCAGCTCCCACTCTCCGAAACTGGCAGACAAGATCTCCTTCTATGGCGTTTATTACTACAACCTCGGACAGGTAAGAATCTGGCCTTACCCGTGTGGCCGCAAAGAGCATACCGTTAACGTTCTTGAACGTATCAGGCAAGAACATCCGGACAGGGAGATTGATATTATCTGGGATGGTGCCTCCTGGCATACGGCTCATTTCGTGAGAGATGCGGGTATCAGGCTTAATCTGAATATCATTCAAATGCCAGCTTATAGTCCCGATTTCATGCCTGTGGAAGCCTTATGGCGCTGGTTCAGGGAAGATGTGACATACCACCGTTGCCATAAAACGGCAGAAGACCTTATGGAAGCAGCAATGCATTTTGTGGATCGCATCAACCAGAACCCGGAGCAAGTAGCTGACAGGTTATGGGTTAAGACATCTCTGAATGAAGAAGAGGAAAACATGCGAATGGTAAACCTGTCAGGGTAACTTAAAACTCCGGTTTTCAAGATTGTTGGGGTTTAGTATAGTGCGACCCAATTAGTGAAACATAAGATGCCATAACCGCTATTCTGGATACCATTCCATCCAACCCCTGTTTTTACTATGCGAATTGCCACAGAAATTAAGCTTGAGGCCTCTGAAGAAGAGCGCCTCAGAAAGCTTGCTTCGTCAAATAGTTACAGTGTTCGTTTAGCCCGTCGTTCCCAGATTGTTTTGTTGGCAGCAGAAGGTAAAACCAATCTCGAAATTGCAGAAATACTGGAAGTCGGTCGTCATCAAGTGAGTCGCTGGCGTGACCGGTATGCTCAGGAAGGGTTCTTGGGGATTGAGAAAGACCTTCCTCGCAGTGGCCGGAAAAAGCAGATCAATGCTGCTGAAATTGTGCATCGGACAACTCAAACCCTGCCAGATAATGCCACTCACTGGAACACCCGATCCATGGCGGCTGTGAGCGGTATTAGTGAAAGAAGTGTTCGCAGAATATGGAGCGATCACGGCCTCAAACCCCATCTTGCAAAGACATTCAAGGTGTCACGCGACCCGAAGTTTGTGGAGAAACTTGAGGATATTGTGGGGGCTGTATCTGTCTCCACCTGAGCATGCACTGGTCTTGTGTTGTGATGAAAAAAGCCAGGTTCAGGCACTTGATCGCACGCAGCCGGGGTTACCTTTGAAGAAAGGGCGTGCCGCAACAATGCCCCATGACTATAAACAACATGGGACAACGACTCTATTTGCTGCACTCAACGTGCTTGATGGTGCTGTCATTGGCCAATGTCAACAACATCATACCCATGTGGAATGGCTGAAGTTTCTTAAACAGATCAACAGGGAAACGCGCAAAAACAAAGAGCTACATCTGGTCTGCGATAACTATGCGACACACAAACATCCAAAGGTGCGTGAGTGGCTGGGAAAGAATCCCCGTTTTAATATGCATTTCACGCCCACCTCAGCATCATGGCTGAACATGGTGGAGAGATTCTTCCGGGATTTGACGACTCAACGGTTGCGTCGGGGTGTGTTCACCAGCGTTCCAGGGTTGGTCACTGCAATTGGTGAATATATAGAGAAAAACAACCGTCATCCCAAGCCATTTTTCTGGACTGCCAAGGCAAATGATATATTGGAAAAGGTAGTCAGGGCTAATCGCCGGTTAAGCTGCAAAAAGAACGACGCACTACACTAGTGCAGGTAAGCTCTAATATACATACAGTTTGAGATATGTTCTGATCCGCGCTCCCTTTACTCCCTAATACCATTCAACAAGTAGTACGGATGCCGTCAAAACACACTCAGAAAATCAGCTTGTCCGATCAACAACGTGACGACCTTGAACTCATAATTCGCAAACGCAAAAGTGCGCAATCACTGGTTCTCAGAGCCCAAATCATACTGACTGGTGCTGAAGGAAAAAGTCTCTCGGGAGCATCTCGAGAGCTCCAATGCACCCGGGAAACGGTCACCCGCGGGCGCAAGCACTGGGTCGAGCGTTCTGATGAGCTATCCACTCAGGATCGACTGAAAGAAGCGCCAAGACCTGGAGCCCCCCCAAGTTTACCGTTGAGCAGATTTGTCAGATTGTTGCTATGTCTTGCGATAAACCGGAAGAGCATGGCTACCCCCTGAGCCACTGGTCGGAGAATTCGCTGGCAATGGCCGCTGCGGATAAAGGTATCGTTCCATCCATCTCGCAGAGACAAGTGGGGCGTTTTTTAAAATCAGGCTGATATTCGTCCCGATAAAGTCAAAGGATGGGTAGACTCTCCCAGAGATGAAGCGTTTGAGATTCACTGTGCGGATGTCTGCGACACCTATCAGCAAGCCCTTGAAGGTGCCGAACAAAACATCCGAACAATCTCTTTCGATGAAAAGACCGGTATGCAGGCTCTGGAACCCCTGACAGAAGGGAAACCTGTCAAGCCGGGTTATATAGAAAAGCGCGAGTTTGAATACAAGCGCCATGGCACTCAGGCATTGCTGGCAGGCATGGACGTTGCCACAGGAGAAATCATACCTCTGGTAAGAGATACCAGAACAGAGGAAGACTTCGCCGACTGGTTAAGCGACACGCTGGCCAGTGACCCTCACGCAGCAGGCTGGCACTTTGTCATGGACAGGCTCAACACGCATATGTCGGAAGCCGCTGTCAGGGCCGTCGCAAAGGTTGAGGGCACAACGACTGAAGAGCTTGGTGTTAAAAGAAAATCGGGAATACTGAAGAACATGCAAAGTCGTGCAGAGTACCTGAGCTGCTCTTCCCACAAGATCGTTTTCCACTATACACCGAAGCATGCATCCTGGCTGAACCAGATTGAGATCTGGTTTTCAATTCTGGCAAGACGGTTCCTGAAGCGGAACAGCTTCACATCCACGAATGACCTAAAAACCAGGCTCCACGTTTTTGTTGAGTTCTTTAATAAGAAAATGGCCAAGCCTTTCAAGTGGACTTATAAGGCCCGGCCATTACAAGTATGAATTTGTGCGGGTATTAGCGCTTGGCTGCACTAGCTGTTTATCAGGAGACGGTAACATCGAAAGATAATGAGCCAATAAAACACGATTGGTTTGGACCTACTGAAAAAGTGGCTTTTCCCAGACCTGAATCACCCACTCCCTCAGTTTCACCTACGGGAGCACCAGGTCAGCCATTCGTTCCGATCATAATTGGAGGTGTACTTGGAGGAACTGCGCTTTTGACTATTCCTACGGTCGCAGCAATTATTTTGGCTGCCGTTTGTCGTAAGAAAATCATTCACGCCCATAAACTCCGTAATCCTGTATGACTTGATAATGATGAAGGATCTGAGCCCTGAATGGCTGCTGAATGCCTCCGGACACAACCAGAACATCATCGCCCACAGGTGCCAGCCGATTTTCATCAAACCACTCTGACTGAAGCTCTGTTCACAATAAATGTGGGCTGAAGTTACCCTTTACACAACAGATACTGGAAGCGAATTTGGCATCAGTGCTTTTTAGACACGACAGAACCACAGGATAAGCTGTGCTTGTGGCTGCTCCTGCAATTGGAACTATTCTTGTGGGTATCTATTGTAAGTACCCTGTCATATGAACACATAGTTTTCTGACGCAATCTTCAGGCCACTCTCGGCGCCTGCTCCTGCTTTACTCTGACTCCTGCAGTCATGAGCTGTGCTGTAGCTGATCACATAGCGGGCTATGCTCCCTACGTTACAAGCTTGCTGAGTAACCTGTTTATTGGCCAGAAATAAGCATTTCCGTATGACCGGGTAATTAACTATCAATTCTATCAGGAAGGAAAGTCGAACAGTGACCTGCATATATGATGACCTTTCCTTTGAGGCAGGTGTCTTTCTGAGATTTTTGCAGCTGAGCTGCCTGGTGTAAGTTGTGGAAAAAATATGAAACTCGGGTGCGTTAATACTTTCATTGTTTCCATAGGTGTTTTTATCATGATGGCTCTTGCCCCCGCATCTTACGGTGGTAAAGACCAGCTGTTATTCAGACATCACCCGACATTGTCTATAGAAGTCCTCCGTGCCATTGAGACAGGAGGATATTTACCCAATACGATTGTGGAACCGTTACAACAGGGCAAGAAAACATCGCCAGCCCGCCGTTGTCGTGATGGATTCACCTGGCTCCTTAATGGCTATGGCAAGGATGATAAACACCTGCCTGAATTGACTCTTAACGCGGCCCTCGAAGATGCGGAGCAACAGGCCCGAAAGGGCCATCCTAAAGCTTTACAACTTATGCAGGCACTGGATCATCCTGAGTTTCAGCAGGCTGAGGTAAGCTGGGGCCGTTCTGTGTTGAACGCAGTAACGAACCCGGTTCGTAGTTTTATCCATTCTACTCGTGAAAATAAAAAACAACGTTTACACAGGCTATCTGGCAATCCCGCGAATATAACGCCCCATTCCCTTTATACCACTCCTCATACATATCCAGGGAAAGAAGCCGCTACGCCTTCCAGCAAAACAAACAAAGTGGTTGCCGCTGCCCTGACCGCGCTGGTTATGGCTCAGGGGGTAACAGCATTACCTGCGCCTCCAGAGGGAAGTGAAAGTTCTCAGCCTGCCCCATTCCCCATCACCATGCAAAATCCGCTGAAGGATACGTGTATACCAAGGTGTAAGGCGGGAGGATATGACCCAAATGGTTTTAACAATTATTGGAATACAGGAGGGTGTACAATCGGTCAATGTCCAAAAAAGCTCAAAAATCAGGGTTACTCTTGTATGTGTGAACCTAATTACTATGTAGACCAGGAGCCTGAATACGCTCATCCTCAAAGTAAAGAATGGGAGCAGCCAACCTTTTGCAAGGGAGACTCCATTCAGATACGTATGGCACCAACTGAGAATTACTCTCCTGAAACAGCTATTCATATACAGCTTTCGCATGCATCTCTTATGGGCGAGATTGAGAGCATGACCTCTCTTGGTGTCAACTTTTGCCCGCCCAGGATATCCAGGCCTAAACCAAATGACGTGCTGGAAGATGGCTCAGCAGGAGACATACCGCAATTGTTTTGCCCGAGTGAAATTTGTTCTCCTGAACAGGATCTGCCGTGGAATGCCGGGCACGGTCGTCTCGAAGAGAGAGATAGTTTCTGGTATCTGACGTTAACTCTTGAAAACACATACGTAAATTATATTTCTGCCGAGCCTAGAAGTTGCGTACCTGACAATTGTCGATATTTTCGTAATAGTCCTGCTTCCCCTCACCCGAATTATACTGCGCTTTTTGAAAATTGTGACCTGTCTATCAAAGATCATAGCTTTACATTATTTCCAGCCGAACGCATTGAACTTGTTCCACCAATCGTCCTGAATGGCGAACAAACTTATAATTTAACCTTAAAAAAACCTGTCGATTTTTCTGGAATTAATATTACTGAAGTGAGTGGGGGTGAGGACGTTCCGGTCGGCATTTATAAGTTGCCGGAAGGAGAGGAAGCGTCCATGGTCGTTAGTCTTCCAAGGGGAATATATGAGATAAGAGGGACTGAAGGGAAGAATCAAGAATGCAATTCTCAGGCACTTAAAAGACCAATAGTTCTGCAGCCCAGTGAACCCCTATATAGCAACATTACAAGAGACTCCCTGCAAAGGGCCCATTTTGAATGGAGTTTAACGTCAGACCTCCCTGTTGATCATTTTGAATTCACGGATACTGCTGGTCTTACTGTAAACCAGTCCGCAGGTAACAGTTCTGCGGCATTTTCCCTGGGGAGAGATCAGGCACCGGCTCCTCTTTATCAAAGTGTTGAGCACAAGACTGTTTATTGTGGCATTGATGAAGGCGACAACCCTGTAAAAACTTTTAATATAAGTTTGGATGGGTATTTGCCCCGCAGTGCGCAATCCGAACATGTGAAGGATCTCAAATTTCACTTATCCTGGGCTCCACCTGTTGCGCAACCGGAAAGTGTCAATCGCTATCGGTTATTTATTACCCGTCCATCCACTGGAAGTTCAGAGTTTATTGACTTTACGGCAGACTCTAACAGCAGCACACAACAGGTCAACCTGACGATACCCGAAATGAGCCCCGGCGCTGAACAACTACTCGATTTTCTAGCCGTTTATCAGGAGACAGTAACATCGAAAAATAATGAGCCAATAACACACGATTGGTTTGGACCTACTGAAAAAGTGGCTTTTTCCAGACCTGAATCACCCACTCCCTCAGTTGCACCTACGGGAGCACCAGATCAGTCATCCGTTCCGATCATAATTGGAGGTGTACTTGGAGGAACTGCGCTTTTGGCTATTCCTACGGTCGCAGCAGTTATTTTGGCTGCCGTTTGTCGTAAGAAAATCACTCACGCCCATAAACTCCGTAATCCTGTATTACTTGATAATGATGAAGGATCTGAGCCCTGAATGGCTGCTGAGTACTTCCGGTACACAACCAGAATTCATCGCCCACCGGTGCCAGCCGATTTTCATCAAACCACTCTGACTGAAGCTCTGTTCACAATAAATGTGGGCTGAAGTTACCCTTTACAAAACAGATACTGGAAGCGAATTTGGCATCAGTGCTTTTTATACACGAGAGAATCACAGGATAAGCTGTGCTTGTGGCTGCTCCTGCAATTGGAACTATTCTTGTGGGTATCTGTTGTAAGTACCCTGTCATATGAACACATAGTTTTCTGATGCAATTTTCAGGCCACTCTCGTCGACTGCTCCTGCGTTACTCTGACTCCTGCATCTATGCCGTCGAGCTGTGCTGTAGCTGATCACATAGCGGGCTATGCTCCCTACGTTACAAGCTTGCTGAGTAACCTGTTTATTGGCTAGAAATAAGCATTTCCGTATGACCGGGTACTTAACTATCAATTTTCTCAGGAAGGAAAGTCGAACAGTGATCTGCATAAATGATGACCTTTCCTTTTAGGCAGGTGTCTTTCTGAGATCTAGGCAGCAGAGCTACCTGGTGTAAGTTGTGGAAAAAATATGAAAATCGGGCGCGTTAATACTTTCATTGTTTCCATAGGTATTTTTATCATGATGGCTCTTGCCCCCGCATCTTACGGTGGTAAAGACCAGCTGTTATTCAGACATCACCCGACATTGTCTATAGAAGTCCTCCGTGCCATTGAGACAGGAGGATATTTACCCAATACGATTGTGGAACCGTTGCAACAGGGCAAGAAAGCATCGCCAGCCCGCCGTTGTCGTGATGGATTCACCTGGCTCCTTAATGGCTATGGCAAGGATGATAAACACCTGCCTGAATTGACTCTTAACGCGGCCCTCGAAGATGCGGAGCAACAGGCCCGAAAGGGCCATCCTAAAGCTTTACAACTTATGCAGGCACTGGATCATCCTGAGTTTCAGCAGACTGAGGTAAGCTGGAGCCGCTCTGTGTTGAACGCAGTAACGAACCCGGTTCGTAGTTTTATCCATTCTACTCGTGAAAATAAAAAACAACGACTAGCCAGGCTATCTGGCAATCCCGCGAATATCACACCCCATTCCCTTTATACCCCTATTCAGACACATTCAGGGAAAGAAAGCGCTACGTCTTCCAGCAAAACAAGCAAAATGGTTGCCGCTGGCCTGGCCGCGCTGGTTATGGCGCAGGGGGTAACAGCATTACCTGCGCTTTCAGGGAGGAATAAGAGTTCTCAGCCGGCCCCTTTCCCCATGCTGGACCAGCAGAGGGACATACCATGTACACCAAGGTGTAAGGCGGGAGGATATGACCCGAATGGTTTTAACAATTATTGGAATACAGGAGGGTGTGTACGCGCTGAATGTCCGAAAAAACTCAGAGGTCAGGGTTACACTTGTCTGTGTGAACCTAATTACTATGTAGACCAGGAGCCTGAATATGCTCATCCTCAAAATACAGATTGGAAGCTGCCAACCTTTTGCACGGGAGACTCCATTCAGATACGTATGGCGCCGACGGAGAATTACTCTCCTGAGACTGCTATTAATATACAGCTTTCGCATATAACTTCTCTCGGCGAGTGGGAGAATACGACCTATCCAGGTGCCACCTTTTGCCCGTCCAGGATATCCAAACCCAAAACAAATGACGTACTGGTTGACGGCTCAGCAGGAGACATTCCACAGTATTTATGCCCGAGTGAATTTTGTTCTCCTGAACAGGATCTGCCGTGGAATGCCGGGCATGGCCGTCTCGAAGAGAGAGGTAATTTCTGGTATCTGACGTTAACTCTTGAAAACACATACGTAGATCATATCTCTGCCGTGCCTATGAGTTGCGTACCTGACAATTGTCGATATTTTCGTAATGAAAGAGCCTGACAATTGTCGATATTTTCGTAATGTCTTCCTCTCCCTCCCCCGGACATTACTGCGCTTTATGAAAATTGTATCCTGACTCTCAAAGATCATAGCTTTACATTAATTCCAGCCGAACGCATTGCACTTGTTCCACCAATCGTGCCGGATGGCGAACAAACTTATAATTTAACCTTGAAAAAACCTGTTGATTTTTCCGGTATTAACATTACTGAAGTGAGTGGAAATGAGAACGTTTCGGCTGGCATTTATAAATTGCAGGAAGGAATGGAGGCGTCCATAGTCGTTAGTCTTCCAAGGGGAATATATGAGATAAAAGGGGTTGAAGGGAAAAAGAATATAAAATGCAATTCTCAGCCACTTAAAAGACCAATAGTTCTGGAGCCCAGTGAACCCCAATATAGCAACATTACAAGAGACTCCCTGCAAAGGGCCCGTTTTGAATGGAGTTTAACGTCAGACCTCCCAGTTGATCATTTTGAATTCACTGATACTGCTGGTTTTGCTGTAAACCAGTCCGCAAATAACACTGATGCAACATTTTCCCTGGGGGGATCTCAGGCACCTGCTTCTCTCTATCAAAGTGTTGAGCACAAGACTATTTATACTGGCATTGATGATGACGACAACCCTGTAAAAACTTTTAATATTAGCTTGGGTGGATATGTGCCTCGCAATGCGCAATCCGAACATGTGATGGATCTCAAATTTCATTTATCCTGGGCTCCACCTGCTGCGCAGCCGGAAAGTGTCAATCGCTATCGGTTATTTATTACCCGTCCATCCACTGGAAGTTCAGAGTTTATTGACTTTACGGCAGACTCTAACAGCAGCACACAACAGGTCAACCTGACGATACCCGAAATCAGCCCCGGCACTGAAAAACTACTCGATTTTCTAGCTGTTTATCAGGAGACGGTAACATCGAAAGATAATGAGCCAATAAAACACGATTGGTTTGGACCTACTGAAAAAGTCACTTTTTCCAGACCTGAATCACCTACGGGAGCACCAGGTCAGCCATCCGTTCCGATCATAATTGGAGGTGTACTTGGAGGAGCTGCGCTTTTGGCTATTCCTACGGTCGCAACAATTATTTTGGCTGCCGTTTGTTGTAAGAAAATCACTCACGCCCATAAACTCCGTAATCCTGTATCACTTGATGATAATGATGATGATGATGATGATGATGAAGAAGAAGAAGAAGAAGAAGAAGAAAAGAACACCCATACTTTATAACGCCAACAGAAAGAAACCTCCACTTGAACCTCAAGCCGTTGGCGTCTCTCAGATCACAAACAGAATGACTATGGTCACCCTTGAATTCAGGGATCAGTAAGCTGCGAGCCCGGGTCATGATCTCTTTGCCTGTTTATAAAATCAGGAGGAAATAGACCACGGGCTTGGAGTGTCAAATCTTTGGGGGCCCTGTTTTTATTTTTTCACTTACCTATTACCAGAACATTGGACCTCCGAAACTGATGGGTGACTTGAGTAGCCAGGAGTGTTGTATTGGCGGAGGTGGGGGTTGCCGGCCGCTTACGCCGAAGCTATTCAAGAGCATGGTATTGAGCCCTTCGAAATCAACGTTCTTTCTACAAGGCGCACAACGGCCAAAAGATCATGGGGCTGGCCCGTGCCTGCCACAAATGCACAAGCGATGACTATTCAGAACTGGAACAGAAAATCAGGCATATTTACGATATCCATCATCTGATAACCAATGATGAAACCGTGAAGGCATGGCTGTCTACCGATGACTTTTTCACCATCCTCTCAGCGGTTCATGGAAATGATACGCCGGTTCACAAAAAGTCGGCTGAGTGGTGTCACTTTCCACTAGCTAGTCACGAAATTATTTCCGCATTCTCAGACCTTTGGACGCAGCTCGAAGCAACCTGGAATGGGAATTTCAAGGTTCTGATTTATGAGGAATTACCTTCTAAAGAGGTTCTGGAAATTTGCTTTGAAACACTGAAGGGACGTTTGGCTGATTACGACAGCTGGCTTGAAGCCCAAGCGGCAGGGTAAACCGAGATGGGCTGGGTACAGATACTTCAGGAGGGAAAAGGTGTTGTAGATGAATATAGAGTCAAAATAACCAACAAGTAATGCGTAGAGAATATAGCTATTAGAAAGAGGCCCGCTGTGTCGGGATAGTTGTCCCGCTCACTGATTAGCGCAACAAAGTCTCTGGTGCCAGTCACCTTGCCTTTAAAAAAGACACCCGGCTGGTACAGCCATTAACCGGTCGGAGAAGGGAAGCACCTTGTCACCGTTATAAACCACCAGGCCTTTTTGGATGACTCCGGCTTCCAGCAGCATCTCCAGTGCCGAGAACATCTGTTTTTTCACGGTCATACCCGCTTTCACTTCAATGCCTATCGCTTGGTTATGATGTCCCTCCAGAATGAAATCTACCTCCCGCTGGCTTCTGTCCCGGTAGTGGAACAGCTGCGCTTCCTGTTCACTGACCGCTATCGCTTTCAGTAACTCGGAACCAACCCAGGTCTCCATAAGGGGCCCCATCAGGTTGGGGTTTCCGGCCAGGTGCGAGGCTGTGATCCCCCGAGTCGTACATAGCAGGCCAGTATCAATAAAATGGATTTTGGGTTGCTTGATCGCCCGTTTGAGTTCGTTGCGGTGCCAGCCGGGAATGCGTTTCACCAGGTAGAGGTTCTCCAGGGCTGACACATATTTCTGTACAGACTTGGTGTCCATCTTGATCGCTGTACCCAGGCTGGAGTAGTTCAGTGTTTCCGACGAGAGCGTGGCCAGGATCTTGAGCAGCTGGCCCATCTCATCCAGCTTTTGCAGCTGGAACACTTCCTTGATATCCCTGCGGATAATGGCGTCGCTGTAAGCCTTGTGCCAGCGGCTGCGTCTGGCGGGGTCTCGGGTGATGGCATCCGGGTACCCCCCCTGAAGAACTATCTCCTGAACCTGCCCCTGGTCCAGAGTGCTTTCTTGACTGGGTTGCCAGTCAGAATGCAATAACTGGGCAACGATATCCGGAACGGCCGGCTGCGCCTCTACTTGAGAATGCGTGTAGCTGTGACGCTCAAGGCGGCTGAAAGGGTAAAGGGTTATGAACTCGGCACGTCCAGCCAGAGAGTCAGCGAGAGCAGGCAGGGTCATCAGATCGGCCGATCCGGTCAGCATGAAGGCCCCGGGGCGACGGTTCTCATCAACCAATAGTTTGATGGTGCGAATCAGGGCCGGAGCTCTTTGGATCTCATCAATAACAATCAGGCCCGGGGGCTGTGCGTTTTGCCCGTTTTCTTGTTGGCGCTGTTGTTGAAGGTTCTGCTGCTGGCGCAGAAAGCCCACAGGGTCGGCTTCTGCCACTGCGAGAATATTGTCGTCATCCAGGGTGTGATAGATACCCCCCCCAAGCATCCGGAGCATCTCTTTCACCAGTGTTGTTTTCCCCGACTGACGGGGGCCCGTGATCACCACGACCGGGGTATCTGCCAGACACTCCTGCAAGGTCGTCTGGATAGCGCGTGGGCAATATGCGGAGTCTGGGGGAGCATTCATAATCAATCCGTTCGGCAAAAATGGATTTAAAAGCTGACAATTATGGATTTTAGCACAGGCAGGTATGGATTTATTTACGGGCAAATATGGATTTATTTGCGGGCAGATATGGATTTTATTGGAGGGTAGACACAGCAGAATTAAAATCTACCGGGTGTATTAGGCCACTGTGGTCAGTGAGCTTATAATACTCTTCTGCGGCGACGGCCTGATTATGACAACCTCTACCACACCGGCCGGAGGGAATGTATTTGCAGATCTGGGGGTTGAGCAGGATGAGGCTGATCGGTTTAAGATGGAGGATGGGCTCCGTATCAGGCAGGAAAAAACAGGCCACATTTACGCCAATCCGCCAGATGTCGGCTGTGGTGTCCCAGCCATTCAACCGGAATTACACTCGACGAAATGGATGTCATCCTTGAATACGGCTTCAACGATCCTCATAAGGAGGATTCCTGCTTATTGTTGTTTTGATCCTTTTTCTATTATGTGACAAGTCTAGTTTCGTAAAAGCGGAAATTAAGCTGATTATGTTGGCTTTTCTACTTATCATATTTCATTTTTGACAACTAGAGATCGATACATCAATTTGCTAGTGTTATTTTGGACTAGGAAAAAACAAATACAGGTGATGAATATGATCAGCACACCCTTGTTACTCGCGTTTGGAATTATGTCTCTATATGCGCTGCTTGCGTTGATTGGACGCTGGGGCATGGATAATAAGGAGAGACTGGAGCGCTATCTCGAAGAAATTGAGAGATAACAGAAAAATCACACCTTGTAACCCTACTATTTTCCAGACTGTCTGGTGAGTAAAAAACAATGAAGATTATGCGTGCTGATCATATCCAATCTACACCCTAGAAACTGTAGAGCTGCTTGGGAGTCACCCACCTTGATTTAGAATGAAAAATGTACTTGGCCGATGCAACAGCCTGCGTTGTAGGATTTCAATACTTTCTCTGCACATTTCTACCAATCACATCATTTATTTGTAGAAGTGTGATTACCGAGTGATTTGTCGTTCCAGCATAACAGTCCGTTTCGGGCCCAGATAGTCCGAACACCTGATGGGCTTATCTCCAGGCTATGGAGGTCTTTAAGCTGTGCCGATACCTGTGCCTGACCCACGTGGGGGTTCTCTCGTGACAAGTTTATGACCAAGCCTTCGGTTGATTCCGTAGTCCGGTTCTTATGATAGTGCCTGTCCGAAAATCTACCCCCCTGGCATTACTGGCTCGTAAGCCATAATAAGGGCTGATGTTTTCTGACAGGTTCTATCTGCACTATGCGTCAGTCACTCGATCCCCAGAAACAGCTTGGTGAAGTCGATATTTCGGCTATTCGCTTCAATGAACGCTCTCGCGACGACATCCCCCGGATACTTCGTGGCCTTCAACATCTCTACACCACTCCAGAGTTACGACGAGAAGTCTTTGTGATTCTGCAACAGGCCATTCCCGAGAAGGTTAACAGCAACAATGGTCGTCCCGGTATGGATCTTGGGCGTGTACTGGTTCTGGGAACACTTCGGCTTTCTATCAACTGCGATTATGACCGTCTTCTGGAGCTGGCCAATGAGCATGGAACTCTCCGCCAGATGCTAGGCCACGGCCCTTACGATGAGCACCGCTACCGGCTGCAGACAGTCTGCGACAATGTTGCTCTGTTAACGCCAGAGATTCTTGACCAGAACAATCAGGTGGTCGTCAAAGCCGGACATCAGTTGGTAAAAAAAGACGAAGCGATCCAGGGGCGTTGTGATTCCTTCGTCGTAGAAACCGACGTGCACTTTCCCACTGACTTGAGCCTCCTCAGGGATGCTTGCAGAAAGACGATTGAAATAACAGGTGTCGTAGCCTCTGAGCTGGCGGACACTCTTTGGAGGCAGCAAAAATATCTGTTGAAAACTCTGACCAAACGCTATCACAGCGTACGCAGATTAAAGCATTCCACAGCAAGTAGCCCATCCCGTCGTCAGGCCAAGGCCAGTCAGATGGATGACGCATATATGGACTACCTCAAGCACTGTAACCACATCATTGTGAAAGGGCAGACGACTCTGTCGTTACTTTGCAAACGAAGTCTTGATGATAGCCGTCTGGAACAGTTGAAATGGTTTATTCAACAGGGTTCACGCCAGATTCATTTGATCATTCGTCGTGTTTTTGAAGGTGAGGCTATCCCTCATAACGAGAAGATATTTTCTTTGTTCGAACCGCACACCGAGTGGATCAGTAAAGGAAAAGCCGGTGTTCCTGTTGAGCTGGGATTACGTGTTAGCGTTCTCCATGATCAGTTTGGTTTCACACTGCACCATCGCGTCATGGTCAGGGAGACAGATGACCAGGTTGCTGTACCCATGGCAAAGGAAGCGCAGCAACGGTTTCCGTGCATGAGCCAGACCAGCTACGACAAAGGCTTCTGAAGCCCTGACAACCTATCGGAACTCAGCGCTTTTCTGGATCGCGCAGTGTTGCCCAAGAAAGGACGGCTTTCATCCGCTGACAAGGAGCGGGAGCACTACCTTGCATTACGCCGCGCCCGCCGAAAACATTCTGCAGTCGAGTCTGATATCAATTGCCTGGAAGTGCATGGTCTCGATAAATGCCGGGATAGCGGACTACCGTCGTTCAAGCGTTATGTGGCTTTAGCTGTAGTCGGTACCAATCTTCAAAGACTGGGCAAGCTTCTGATCGAGCGAGATAGAGATAAACCGCCGTTCTTGTGTAGAGCTGCCTGATTTACCAACAAACCGCTGGAAATAACTTCAAATCACTGCCGGTGAGGATACTCCCTGCTCGGAAATCAGTATTGTCCAGTGAAAACGACCAAAAATCAGTGATGAAAGCATTGAGGCTGAAGATTTATGGAACGCATAGGGAGTAGCCATGGACAACTTTTTTCTGTTTTCGTTTTCTTATGGGTTTTCGGACTGGTACTACATAATAGAATTCCTTCCTGCTTGCTCTTTAGAGTGCCCCCGAAACAGAACCACTCGCAAAACTAAGTTTTTCGTCTGTATGATGCCCCTTCAAGGAAGAGTAAATAACAATCAGGTAAGTAAGAGCTCTGTTCACAACACTACTTTTAGTCCATAGACTGGAGAATAGTTGATAGTTTTTGCTGTGGGTTATCAACCATAGAATTCAACAAACGGATACAGTTCTGGCCTAAGCATTCGATTGTTGAACGTTTGAATAAAGCTGTTCGGTAATGCAGATGAAGTGATGTTATATCCTGCTTTTTATCGAATACAGTCAATCCTAATTCGTGCCACGTTAACAATGCTTGCTCAGGTTGGGGGAAAAAGTCGAAATATTCCTCGCCAAGAGTGTACTGTTCTAGCGTAAACATCACCGAGCTAAGCGCAGGAAGGCGGTTTTCGAGGGGATTTACCGGAAGATACTTCTTCAGTAAATCGAAAGGTCAGCAATTCCCGCTGACTTAATGATTTCCTTTGATATCAGGGGCTGAGAAGAATTCCATAACGAGCACTTTCGCAAACTTTCAGCTACATTCTGTCCAATTTGGAGAAACTTTTCCGGCTGCCCATCATGCCCACTTCAAAACAGCACGCCTTGGCAGATGGCTTACTCAGTATCGTTTCCGGGCATGTTGCAAAAATACCGGATGATCGCCCCAATCACTGCAGCAGCAAAATATCCCTGCACGATGCTGTCATGTCGGCACTGGCCGTCATGCATCTGAAGTATCCGTCACTGCTGGAGTTTGACGAAGCGAAGTTGAAACCTGAGATCGCTCATAACATTCGCTCCCTTTACAACGTCAAGCAGATCCCTTGCGATACGTATATGCGAGAACTTGTGGATCCTGTCAAACCAGCTGATCTACGTAAGATCTTTACAAAGCTGTTTGCCGTCGTACAACGGTCGAATCGACTGAAACACTTCAAGTATCTCGATGAAGGATACCTGGCAGCCATTGATGGCACAGGTCATTTTTCATCCGGAACGATTCACTGTAATGAATGCTGCTGCAAGCATCCCAAGGGGAAAGGCCCACAGTACTATCATCAGTTACTGGCCATGTGCCTCGTCAAACCCGGGATGAAGGAAGTCTTGCCTCTCATGCCGGAACCCATCATCCAACAGATCGATGTCAGCAAAAATGATTGTGAGAAAAATGCTCTGAAACGGTTGTTGGAACATGTCCGCTGCGAACATCCCCATTTGAAACTGGTACTCGGACTGGATGGCCTGTATTCCGATGGTCCGACCATCACACTCATTCGCTCCTACGGGCACAATTTTATTGCTGTGGCCAAGGAAGGGGATCATCAGGCCCTCATGAATACAGTCGATGAACTCGATACGCAAGATCAGGTGAGTCGGCACCAGTTCACGGATGAAAAAGGGTTTAGCCACTGGTTCCGGTTTGTAAACGATGTTCCGATTAATAAATCCAATCCTGACGTGCTGGTCAACTATCTGGAATATGTGGAAACCTCCCCAAAGGGGAAAAAATTCAGTTGCACCTGGGTCACCAGCATTGAACTGACAACAACCAGCGTAACAAAGGTTATGCGAGGAGGACGCGCAAGGTGGAAAATCGAAAATGAGACGTTTAACACACTGAAAACACAGGGCTACAACCTCAAGCATAACTACGGTCATGGAAAGCAGCACCTGGCGACCAACCTCGCCATTCTGATGTTCCTGGCCTTCTTGATTGACCAGGTAGAGCAGTTGGCCTGCCCGATCTTCCGGGCTGCCTGGCACCACAAACGGTCGAAAATCTCGTTATGGTTAACAATAAAGAGTCTGTTTGACTGGTTTTTGATTGATTGCTGGCATTCTCTGTTACTTGCCATCACCCAGGGTGGCGGTCAGGGCCAAAGCATTAGGAGCCTGATCCCTGACACTTCCTGATGGAGACAGCTCTGTGTTTTCAGTGTGATACAAGGTGCGTGCAAAAACCGGTTCCCTGCCGGGGGGGGGAGTGCTGTCTCAATAAAGAGCATGAACTGTTGAGGTATTATGCGTCTCGAGGCGTATGTTTAGCGGGAATGGCTGTCGAAAGGTAGTTCATCATGAGTGTGAACATCAGTAACTTCCCTGTGGTTGTGAAATGCTTTCATCACTGATTTTTGGTCGTTTTCACTGGACAATACTGATTTCCGAGCAGGGAGTATCCTCACCGGCAGGGATTTGAAGTTATTTCCAGCGGTTTGTTGGTAAATCAGGCAGCTCTACACAAGAACGGCGGTTTATCTCTATCTCGCTCGATCAGAAGCTTGCCCAGTCTTTGAAGATTGGTACCGACTACAGCTAAAGCCACATAACGCTTGAACGACGGTAGTCCGCTATCCCGGCATTTATCGAGACCATGCACTTCCAGGCAATTGATATCAGACTCGACTGCAGAATGTTTTCGGCGGGCGCGGCGGAATGCAAGGTGGTGCTCCCGCTCCTTGTCAGCGGATGAAAGCCGTCCTTTCTTGGGCAACACTGCGCGATCCAGAAAAGCGCTGAGTTCCGATAGGTTGTCAGGGCTCCAGAAGCCTTTGTCGTAGCAGGTCTGGCTCATGCACGGAAACCGTTGCTGCGCTTCCTTTGCCATGGGTACAGCAACCTGGTCATCTGTCTCCCTGACCATGACGCGATGGTGCAGTTTGAAACCAAACTGATCCTGGAGAACGCAAACACGTAATCCCAGCTCAACAGGAACACCGGCTTTTCCTTTACTGATCCACTCGGTGTGCGGTTCGAACAAAGAAAATATCTTCTCGTTATGAGGGATAGCCTCACCTTCAAAAACACGACGAATGATCAAATGAATCTGGCATGAACCCTGTTGAATAAACCAGTTCAACTGTTCCAGACGGCTATCATCAAGACTTCGTTTGCAAAGTAACGACAGAGTCGTCTGCCCTTTCACAATGATGTGGTTACAGTGCTTGAGGTAGTCCATATATGCGTCATCCATCTGACTGGCCTTGGCCTCTGTGGTTCAAAAGCTTTTCTTCTCTGTGGTAAAAAGCTTTTCTTCTCTGTGGTAAAAAGCCTCTATTGAGAAGACCCAGATTTTATAAACTGGATCTCCGCCTCAAGCTTGCCGGTTTGCACCAAAAGCTGTTTGTTCTCGGCCTTCAGGCTGTCTCTCTCTCCCTCACAGGCCTTAACACGCTGGCCGCTGGCCTCGTTCTCGGCCTTGTGGCGGGACGCTTCCTCTCTGGCCTGGGCTTCCCTCTCGCGCAATTCGTTGAGGGCTTTGTCCGTCTTAGCCGCTTTCTGCTCCAGATCCTGCACCTGCTTTTCCAGACGACCCACCTCAGCGGCGGATTCAGTAGCGTCTTTCACCAGGCGGGCTTCTTTCTGTTCCATCTGCTCTTTGATCAGCGCGACTTCCTCACCGGCCTGCCGGCGGGCTTCTGACCAGGCAAAGGCCGCCGCTTTGCGGTACGCCGCCTCAACCCGCTCGGGAAGGTCGGCTTTGGTGTTCACCTCTTCCTGCTGGAGTCGCCACTCCTGCAGATGTTTGGTGATGGTGGTGAATGACCCACGCCCACCAAGGGCTTCGCGGACGGTGGACACGCTGGGGTGCTCACCGGCTTCGACCAGCTCGTTGGCGGTACGGATCACGTCTTCCAGTGTTATGCGGGGAGCGGCCATAGCTTTCTTCTCGGTTGTGATAGCTTGATAATAATTAATAGTGTAATTCATTACACTACACTATTAATCGTTATTGTTTGTTTTTTGCCGTGAAAATACCCGAATTCAGGACGCAGGTAACCGCCCTGCACAGAACAAGGAACTACCGTGCCAACCTCAAGCTCAGGCTTGTTGCTGTACCAGCTCCAAGTAACCGTATTCGTCCAGCTTGTTCAACCAGCGTGACGCATTCTTCCTGACCATCAAACCCTCGTAATCAGTGTCAGGATCAATATAAGGCTGTCGTTTCTTGAGTAAGGTGTAAATCACACGAATAAGTTTATGCGCTATAGCAATCAGACTTCGTTTATGACCTCTGCGAATCACCAAACTCTGATATTTACCTTTGAACTGGCTCTTGGTCTTGATGGCCGCATTCGCCACTTCGCACAGTGTCGTTTTGATCATCTTGTTCCCTTTTCGGGTTCGACCACTTTTACGCTTTCCAGCGCTTTCATTATTGCCCGGACAGAGCCCGGCCCAGGAAGCGATTTCCTTCATACCGCCAAATTGACTCATGTCATCACCGATTTCTGCGATCAGTGCAGCAGCACTCATTGCACTGACTCCAGGTAAAGTCTGAAGCAGTTGCCAGGCTTCTTTCCAGGGTTGAACTGTATTCAGGATCTGGACGTCCAGCTTCTGCTGCTGTTCGCTGAGGAAGTTGATGTGATCCCGAATATCTTTAAGCACAACCAGGTGTGAAGGTGATAGCTTCTCATCCATACTGGCCATCAGTTGCTTTCTATCTGCCTTCAGTCGACCGTCCGCCTTCTTGATAATATCCTGAAGGGATTCACCATCAATCAGGGCATTCACCATACGTTGGCCTGACTTGCCGTTAATGTCGCTGATCAGGCCGCCGAGTCGAATGCCACTGTCGTCCAGTGTCTTGTGGAGGCGGTTTTTCTCATTCGCTATTTGCTTGACCAGTGTGTCCCGCCGACGAGTCAGTAACCGCAACTGTTCCTGATCGGGATGAGGCACAAAGCTCGGACGAACCAGACCGCAGTGGGCAAGGTGGGCGAGCCACTGACTGTCCAGAGTATCTGTCTTACGACCAGGTACATTCTTAACATGTCGGGCATTCACCACCCAGGGGTTCAGGTCTCGACCAATGATGGAAGCGTAAATACTCTTCCAGTAAACACCCGTGCTCTCCATTACGACCAGGTCGATCTGGTGTTGTTGAAGGAACTGGCACATTAATTCCCGAACCTTCCGGAAGGTACCAAACTCACGGGTTATTACTTGGATATCGCCTTCTGGCATTTCTTTGCGAACGGCCACCATGACCATCATTTTATGGACATCAATGCCTGCACAGTTTTTCACAATGGGTTGCATAATCTATGCTCCAAGCGTTCACGGAGGAACAGCAGAGCCTGACGGACTGGATCGGACCGCCATAGTCTCACTTGGAGAAAAGGGCTGTTTGCCGTGCATTCAATGTTCCAGAAATGGAACCTGGTGGTGCCAGTTCTGAACCATGAGATAAGCGAGGGTGCGAACGATCCAGCCTAGGTCAATTTGTGTTCAGGGTCTAAAGCCACTGCAAAAATATCGACCACGGTCAGGCTCTGCCTCAAATGCATTGTGGCAGAGCATTATTTTCATCGTGCGGGGTGGCCGGAAATGCGGTCATGACGATTCGTGACGGGCCACTTCCTTGCGGCTGTCTTCAGCATCATGGCCACTGTCGAGTCTCAGCAATAGTGATTCCCGGGTGATACGCTTAGCTCGCTGAATAACCTGCGCCAAAAAAGGAATGAACTCTTTCTGGGAGTGTTGGGAACCGGTGCGCAGATCACAACCAAGACACCAGCCTTCCTGCCCAAGGTAAGCGGATATCGGCGCATAACCGTCATGACCTTTGTAGGTGTAGGCGACACCTTCTTTTTTGGTGCCACTGTTATCCATGGGAAATACATCGATATCCAGAGCTATGTGCTGCTGTTTATCCAATCGTTTGGGCAGAGCCGTTAATGGTGCATCCAGGTTCACCACGACCTCGGCCAGGCTGTCATTGACCAGAGGCATCAGTGCAGAAGCGTCTTCATCAAACCGTTGTCGCAAGCGGCTGGCGGAGGGCATTTGCCGAATATCCATGCAGTTCTTGAACCAGTCGTCATTGCGGATATTCTCGATCGCCTCAAAATCACTCTTGCCTGTTGCCAGAAGGCTGGTATAGGCGCGTATCAGTTCAACATTGGGGATGCCATGTCGTTTGGTAACAGTGCGCAGTGTTTTCCTGAGCGTTGTTTTCTGGTTGATGGCATGCCCCACGAAATGAAGGCCAGCAACAGGGGTATAGAATTCGGTGTCAGACTGTTCGATTTTCAGTTTCACAAAAACGCACCCGGCAGGTGAAATCCTGGGAGAGGTGTATTTTACCTGTCAGCCCCTGTGCTGTCAGGGTTTTAGAAGATTACTGTTGATCTGAAGTCGCGGATTCAGGAAATAAAAAACAATTCTCTCCTGCAAAAGTGAGCACCAATATTCACGGTCAATCTCATCCTCTTGCCCGTTCGTTGAGGCTGTGCAGTAAAGGCAATGGCGGGATATATGGCAAGACGGCACAGGCCAAAAAGAGAAGGGTATACACAATCAGCAAACCGCCTCATATACCGACCATGATCCTCCAAAAGCATAACCGGACAGGAAAAATCATTGCCTGAAATGGTGGCGTTCAGGTGGCTGGTAGAAAGGTTACCAGGCTGGCAAGTCATTCACTCTCAGGCCTTCATACTGGCTACTCATTTCTTGTTCGTCCATTGCATTTATCACCCGATCAACAAGCGTTCCAAGGCCTGCGACCGAGTCAGTCTCAACATAGGAAATACGTAGCACCTCAAACCCCAAGCCTTTGAGTATGTGATCTATCAAAGGGTCTCGCGCTCTTCTTTTTCCAGATTCTTTTGCAAGAAGAAGCTCATCGTTTTCCATTGTTTCATCCTGAATATAATGATGGGGGCCATCGACCTCTATACACAAGGTTTTACCCACCAGAATATCAACTGGGAACCCTTCAATATTCACTTCCATAACAATATTTTGGTTTGGCAAAGCATTTTTAACAGCCTGGAACACTCTGTTTTGTAATGCTGAGACTTTCACCTTTTTTTCAGGAGCAGAAAGAGCAGGAGACACATCAATTTCCAAGTTAGAAATGCCTGCCCAGTAAATATATGCAAATCTGTCTTGCCAGTGATGTGAAAGAAGGTCCCTGATATTTTCCCTATCCATTAGCGGCTTAACAAAGATATCGAAACGGGGTGTATCAGGATCATCCTTGACGAGCAGATTTTGTTTTGCACATAAATCCAGAACGGCCAGGTTCCATAAGAAGTCGCCGACGCTCTGCTGTAGAGGGCCGCCTGTGTCAATAAAACCAGTCATATCACAAAGACGTTTAACCAGGAAATAGCCAAGCTTCAGCTGGTCGTCTGACAGAGATAAACGGCACAAAGCGTCAAGGGCCATAATGATACTCTGTTCAGTCGGCGATATGTTCATAATGGCTTGAATCGAAGCTTGAACAACATCCTCCCCTATGACGTGTGAGCAATGAGACATCCCACTGGCCACCATGGCCAGAGGCTGGGCCGACCACTCCCTGGTGTCAGTCAAATCACGGCTTCCCACCTCTTTGGCCAGCGCCTTCCGGGTCGTGTCGGCGTCGTCCCCCGTCACCGGGCTCAGGCCATTGGTCACCATGGCCAGATCTTGCGCTAACCAGCACTTAAGGTCTCCGGCAAAGGCACGCCTCCCCACCTCTTTGGCCAGCGCCTTCCGGGTCGTGCCGGCGTCGTCCCCCGTCACCTGGCTCAGGCCATTGGTCACCATGGCCAGAGGCTGGGCCGACCACTCTTTGGTGTCGGTCAAATCACGGCTTCCCACCTCTTTGGCCAGCGCCTTCCGGGTCGTGTCGGCGTCGTCCCCCTCCACCTGCCTCAGGCCATTGGTCACCATGGCCAGAGGCTGGGCCGACCACTCTTTGGTGTTGGTCAAATCACGGCTTCCCACCTCTTTGGCCAGCGCCTTCCGGGTCGTGTCGGCGTCGTCCCCCGTCACCTGGCTCAGGCCATTGGTCACCATGGCCAGATGCTGGGCCGACCACTCTTTGGTGTCGGTCAAATCACGGCTTCCCACCTCTTTGGCCAGCCCCTTCCGGGTCGTGTCGGCGTCATCCCCCGCCACCTGACTCAGGCCATTGGTTACCATGGCCAGATGCTGGGCCGACCACTCCCTGGTGTCAGTCAAATCACGCCTCCCCACCTCTTTGGCCAGCGCCTTCCGGGTCGTGTCGGCGTCGTCACCCGCCACCTGACTCAGGCCGTTGGTCACCATGGCCAGAGGCTGGGCCGACCACTCCCTGGGGTCAGTCAAATCACGCCTCCCCACCTCTTTGGCCAGCGCCTTCCGGGTCGTGTCGGCGTCCTCACCCGCCACCTGACTCAGGCCACTGGTCACCATGGCCAGATGCTGGGCCGACCACTCTTTGGTGTCGGTCAAATCACGCCTCCCCATCTCTTTGGCCAGCGCCTTCCGGGTCATGTCGGCGTCGTCACCCGTCACCTGGATCAGGCCATTGGTCACCATGGCCAGATGCTGGGCCGACCACTCCCTGGTGTCAGTCAAATCACGCCTCCCCATCTCTTTGACCAGTGCCTTCCGGGTCGTGTCGGCGTCGTCACCCGTCACCTGACTCAGGCCATTGGTCACCATGGCTAGATGCTGGGCCGACCACTCCCTGGGGTCAGTCAAATCACGCCTCCCCACCTCTTTAGCCAGCGCCTTCCGGGTCGTGTCGGCTTTGTCACCGGCGACCTGACTCAGGCTATTGAGCACCATGGCCAGCGTTTGGGCTTTAAATCCGCACTGTTTGGTTAGCTGCTGTTTTTGACTGCGGTGGATCACGGCTTTCATTATCCAGTCTAACGCTGTGGCGCCTTCTTGATATTTTGCTAATTTTGAAAACGCATTTGCCAAAAGAGCAAGGGCTCTGGGACTGGCTCGAAGCGGGTGCGGATCTCTTTCTGTCATCTGGAATGCAAGATCTAAAAGCGCGGTTTTATGGCTCTCCCGATGTGGCCCGTGAAGTTGCTTTTTGAGTTGATTCACTTCGTTTGCCAGTGCTTCTATCTGTTGATCGAAACGCTCGGCGGAAGGGTTGCGGTAATATTGTCTCTTTCTGTCTGGTCTTCTTTGTGGATGTGTTCGAACTGTAGCCTCAGACGATTCCTGTTGTCGTGAAGGGACTTCGGCATGGGTCTTTGATGTGGTCAATACAGGCGGCCACTGAAGCATTGATGATTCAGGAACAGGAGAGGCATGTGGCCGGACACAGGTACGACCAGGATACAGGGAAGCAGGTAAAGGCTTTACTATTGCCGCCCAGCTTTTCTTTGTATCTTTATCTGCTGCTGCGCATTTCTCTATCACGCCCCCTGACAGCGGTAGCATTAACCAAATAAAAAACAATTCTCTCCCGCAAAAGTGAGCACCAATATTCACGGTAAATCTCATCCTGTTGCCCGTTCGTTGAGGCTGTGCAGTAAAGGCAATGGCGGGATATATGGCAAGACGGCACAGGCCAAAAAGAGAAGGGAATACACAATCAGCAAACCGCCTCATATACCGACCATGATCCTCCAAAAGCATAACTGGACAGGAAAATTCATTGCCTGAAATGGTGGCGTTCAGGTGGTTGGTAGAAAGGTTACCAGGCTGGCAGGTCATTCACTCTCAGGCCTTCATACTGGCTACTCATTTCTTGTTCGTCCATTGCATTTATCACCCGATCAACAAACGTTCCAAGGCCTGCGACCGAGTCAGTCTCAACATAGGAAATACGTAGCACCTCAAACCCCAGGCCTTTGAGTATGTGATCTATCAAACGGTCTCGCGCTCTTCTTTTTCCAGATTCTTTTGCAAGAAGAAGCTCATCGTTTTCCATTGTGTCATCCTGAATATAATGATGGGGGCCATCGACCTCTATACACAAGGTTTTACCCACCAGAATATCAACGGGGAACCCTTCAATATTCACTTCCATAACAATATTTTGGTTTGGCAAAGCATTTTTAACAGCCTGGAACACTCTGTTTTGTGATGCTGAGACTTTCACCTTTTTTTCAGGAGCAGAAAGAGCAGGAGACACATCAATTTCCAAGTTAGAAATGCCTGCCCAGTAAATATATGCAAATCTGTCTTGCCAGTGATGTGAAAGAAGGTCCCTGATATTTTCCATATCCATTAGCGGCTTAACAAAGATATCGAAACGGGGTGTATCAGGATCATCCTTGACGAGCGGATATTGTTTTGCACATAAATCCAGAACGGCCAGGTTCCATAAGAAGTCGCCGACGCTATGCTGCAGAGGGCCGCCTGTGTCAATAAAACCAGTCATATCACAAAGACGTTTAACCAGGAAATAGCCAAGCTTCAGCTGGTCGTCTGACAGAGATAAACGGCACAAAGCGTAAAGGGCCATAATGATATCCTGTTCAGTCGGCGATATGTTCATAATGGCTTGAATCGAAGCTTGAACAACATCCTCCCCTATGACGTGTGAGCAATGAGACATCCCACTGGCCACCATGGCCAGATGCTGGGCCGACCACTCTTTGGTGTCGGTCAAATCACGCCTCCCCACCTCTTTGGCCAGCGCCTTCCGGGTCGTGTCGGCGTCGTCCCCCGCCATCTGGCTCAGGCCATTGGTCACCATGGCCAGATGCTGGGCCGACCACTCTTTGGTGTCGGTCAAATCACGGCTTCCCACCTCTTTGGCCAGCGCCTTCCGGGTCGTGTCGGCGTCGTCCCCCGTCACCTGGCTCAGGCCATTGGTCACCATGGCCAGCTCTTGCGCTATCCAGCCCTTAAGGCCCCCGGCAAGGGCACGCCTCCCCACCTCTTTGGCCAGCGCCTTCCGGGTCGTGTCGGCGTCGTCCCCCGTCACCTGGCTCAGGCCATTGGTCACCATGGCCAGATCTTGCGCTATCCAGCACTTAAGGTCTCCGGCAAGGGCACGCCTCCCCACTTCTTTGGCCAGCTCCTTCCGGGTCGTGTCGGCGGCGTCCCCTGCCACCTGACTCAGGCCATTGGTCACCATGGCCAGATCTTGCGCTATCCAGCACTTAAGGTCTCCGGCAAGGGCACGCCTCCCGACTTCTTTGGCCAGCGCCTTCCGGGTCGCGTCGGCGTCGTCCCCCGCCACCTGACTCAGGCCATTGGTCACCATGGCCAGAGGCTGGGCCGACCACTCCCTGGGGTCAGTCAAATCACGCCTCCCCACCTCTTTGGCCAGCGCCTTCCGGGTCGTGTCGGCGTCGTCACCCGCCACCTGACTCAGGCCATTGGTCACCATGGCCAGATGCTGGGCCGACCACTCTTTGGTGTCGGTCAAATCACGGCTTCCCACTTCTTTGGCCAGCGCCTTCCGGGTCGTGTCGGCGTCGTCACCGGCCACCTTACTCAGGCCATTGGTCACCATGGCCAGAGGCTGGGCCCACCACTCCCTGGGGTCAGTCAAATCACGCCTCCCCACCTCTTTGGCCAGCGCCTTCCGGGTCGTGTCGGCTTTGTCACCGGCGACCTGACTCAGGCTATTGAGCACCATGGCCAGCGTTTGGGCTTTAAATCCGCACTGTTTGGTTAGCTGCTGTTTTTGACTGCGGTGGATCACGGCTTTCATTATCCAGTCTAACGCTGTGGCGCCTTCTTGATATTTTGCTAATTTTGAAAACGCATTTGCCAAAAGAGCAAGGGCTTTGGGACTGGCTCGCAGCGGGTGCGGATCTCTTTCTGTTATCTGGAATGCAAGATCTAAAAGCGCGGTTTTATGGCTTTCCCGATGTGGCCCGTGAAGTTGCTTTTTGAGTCGATTCACTTCGTTTGCCAGTGCTTCTATCTGTTGATCGAAACGCTCGGCGGAAGGGTTGCGGTAATATTGTCTCTTTCTGTCTGGTCTTCTTTTTGGATGTGTTCGAACTATAGCCTCAGACGATTCCTGTTGTCGTGAAGGGACTTCGGCATGGGTCTTTGATGTGGTCAATACAGGCGGCCACTGAAGCATTGATGATTCAGGAACAGGAGAGGCATGTGGCCGGACACCGGTACGACCGGGATACAGGGAAGCAGGTAAAGGCTTTACAATTGCCGCCCAGCTTTTCTTTGTATCTTTATCTGCTGCTGCGCATTTCTCTATCACGCCCCCTGACAGCGGTAGCATTAACCAAATAAAAAACAACTCTCTCCTGCAAAAGTGAGCACCAATATTCACGGTAAATCTCATCCTCTTGCCCGTTCGTTGAGGCTGTGCAGTAAAGGCAATGGCGGGATATATGGCAAGACGGCACAGGCCAAAAAGAGAAGGGAATACACAATCAGCAAACCGCCTCATATACCGACCATGATCCTCCAAAAGCATAACCGGACAGGAAAAATCATTGCCTGAAATGGTGGCGTTCAGGTGGTTGGTAGAAAGGTTACCAGGCTGGCAAATCATTCATTCTCAGGCCTTCATACTGGCTACTCATTTCTTGTTCGTCCATTGCATTTATCACCCGATCAACAAACGTTCCAAGGCCTGCGACCGAGTCAGTCTCAATATAGGAAATACGTAGTACCTCAAACCCCAGGCTTTTGAGTATGTGATCTATCAAACGGTCTCGCGCTCTTCTTTTTCCAGATTCTTTTGCAAGAAGAAGCTCATCGTTTTCCATTGTGTCATCCTGAATATAATGATGGGGGCCATCGACCTCTATACACAAGGTTTTACCCACCAGAATATCAACTGGGAACCCTTCAATATTCACTTCCATAACAATATTTTGGTTTGGCAAAGCATGTTTAACAGCCTGGAACACTCTGTTTTGTGATGCTGAGACCTTCACCTTTTTTTCAGGAGCAGAAAGAGCAGGAGACACATCAATTTCCAAGTTAGAAATGCCTGCCCAGTAAATATATGCAAATCTGTCTTGCCAGTGATGTGAAAGAAGGTCCGTGATATTTTCCCTATCCATTAGCGGCTTAACAAAGATATCGAAACGGGGTGTATCAGGATCATCCTTGACGAGCGGATTTTGTTTTGCACATAAATCCAGAACGGCCAGGTTCCATAAGAATTCGCCGACGTTATGCTGTAGAGGGCCGCCTGTGTCAATAAAACCAGTCATATCACAAAGACGTTTAACCAGGAAATAGCCAAGCTTCAGCTGGTCGTCTGACAGAGATAAACGGCACAAAGCGTCAAGGGCCATAATGATATCCTGTTCAGTCGGCGATATGTTCATAATGGCTTGAATCGAAGCTTGAACAACATCCTCCCCTATGACGTGTGAGCAATGAGACATCCCACTGGCCACCATGGCCAGAGGCTGGGCCGACCACTCACTGGTGTCGGTCAAATCACGGCTTCCCACCTCTTTGGCCAGCGCCTTCCGGGACGTGTCGGCGTCGTCCCCCGCCACCGGGCTCAGGCCATTGGTCACCATGGCCAGAGGCTGGGCCGACCACTCCCTGGGGTCAGTCAAATCACGCCTCCCCACCTCTTTGGCCAGCGCCTTCCGGGTCGGGTCGGCGTCGTCCCCCGTCACCTGGCTCAGGCCATTGGTCACCATGGCCAGATGCTGGGCCGACCACTCCCTGGGGTCAGTCAAATCACGCCTCCCCACCTCTTTGGCCAGAGCCTTCCGGGTCGTGTCGGCGTCGTCCCCAGCCACCTGCCTCAGGCCATTGGTCATCATGGCCAGATGTTGCGCTATCCAGCACTTAAGGTCTCCGGCAAGGGCACGCCTCCCCACTTCTTTGGCCAGCGCCTTCCGGGTCGTGTCGGCGTCGTCCCCCGCCACCTGCCTCAGGCCATTGATCACCATGGCCAGATGTTGCGCTATCCAGCACTTAAGGTCTCCGGCAAGGGCACGTCTCCTCACTTCTTTGGCCAGCGCCTTCCGGGTCGTGTCGGCGTCGTCCCCCGTCACCTGGCTCAGGCCATTGGTCACCATGGCCAGATCTTGCGCTATCCAGCACTTAAGGTCTCCGGCAAGGGCGCGCCTCCCCACTTCTTTGGCCAGCGCCTTCCGGGTCGTGTCGGCGTCGTCCCCCGTCACCTGGCTCAGGCCGTTGGTCACCATGGCCAGATGCTGGGCCGACCACTCTTTGGTGTCGGTCAAATCACGGCTTCCCACCTCTTTGGTCAGCGCCTTCCGGGTCGTGTCGGCGTCGTCCCCCGTCACCTGGCTCAGGCCATTGGTCACCATGGCCAGATGCTGGGCCGACCACTCTTTGGTGTCGGTCAAATCACGGCTTCCCACCTCTTTGGCCAGCGCCTTCCGGGTCGTGTCGGCGTCGTCCCCCGCCACCTGACTCAGGCCATTGGTCACCACGGCCAGATGTTGCGCTATCCAGCACTTAAGGTCTTCGGCAAGGGCACGCCTCCCCACTTCTTTGGCCAGCGCCTTCCGGGCCGTGTCGGCGTCGTCACCCGCCACCGGACTCAGGCCATTGGTCACCATGGCCAGACCTTGCGCTATCCAGCACTTAAGGTCTCCGGCAAGGGCTCGCCTCCCCACTTCTTTGGCCAGCGCCTTCCGGGTCGTGTCGGCGTCGTCCCCCTCCACCTGCCTCAGGCCATTGGTCACCATGGCCAGATCTTGCGCTATCCAGCACTTAAGGTCTCCGGCAAGGGCACGCCTCCCCACTTCTTTGGCCAGCGCCTTCCGGGGCGTGTCGGCGTCGTCACCCGTCACCTGCCTCAGGCCACTGGTCACCATGGCCAGATCTTGTGCTATCCAGCACTTAAGATCTCCGGCAAGGGCACGCTCCCCACTTCTTTGGCCAGCGCCTTCCGGATCGTGTCGGCTTTGTCACCGGCCACCTGACTCAGGCTATTGAGCACCATGGCCAGGTTTTGGGCGTTAAATCCGCACTGTTTGGTTAGCTGCTGCTTTTGACTGCGGTGGATCACGGCTTTCATTATCCAGTCTAACGCTGTGGCGCCTTCTTGATATTTTGCTAATTTTGAAAATGCATTTGCCAAAAGAGCAAGGGCTTTGGGACTGGCTCGAAGCGGGTGCGGCTCTCTTTCTGTCATCTGGAATGCAAGATCTAAAAGCGCGGTTTTATGACTCTCCCGATGTGGCCCGTGAAGTTGCTTTTTGTGTCGATTCACTTCGTTTGCCAGTGCTTCTATCTGTTGATCGAAACGCTCGGCGGAAGGGTTGCGGTAATATTGTATCTTTCTGTCTGGTCTTCTTTTTGGATGTGTTCGTACTGTAGCCTCAGACGACTCCTGTTGTCGTGAAGGGACTTCGGCATGGGTCTTTGATGTGGTCAATACAGGCGGCCACTGAAGCATTGATGATTCAGGAACAGGAGAGGCATGTGGCCGGACACCGGTACGACCGGGATACAGGGAAGCAGGTAAAGGCTTTACAATTGCCGCCCAGCTTTTCTTTGTATCTTTATCTGCTGCTGCGCATTTCTCTATCACGCCCCCTGACAGCGGTAGCATTAACCAAATAAAAAACAATTCTCTCCTGCAAAAGTGAGCACCAATATTCACGGTAAATCTCATCCTCTTGCCCGTTCGTTGAGGCTGTGCAGTAAAGGCAATGGCGGGATATATGGCAAGACGGCACAGGCCAAAAAGAGAAGGGAATACACAATCAGCAAACCGCCTCATATACCGACCATGATCCTCCAAAAGCATAACCGGACAGGAAAAATCATTGCCTGAAATGGTGGCGTTCAGGTGGTTGGTAGAAAGGTTACCAGGCTGGCAAGTCATTCACTCTCAGGCCTTCATACTGCCTATCTTGTTCGTCCATTGCATTTATCACCCGATCAACAAACGTTCCAAGGCCTGCGACCGAGCCAGTCTCAACATAGGAAATACGTAGCACCTCAAACCCCAGGCTTTTGAGTATGTGATCTATCAAACGGTCTCGCGCTCTTCTTTTTCCAGATTCTTTTGCAAGAAGAAGCTCATCGTTTTCCATTGTGTCATCCTGAATATAATGATGGGGGCCATCGACCTCTATACACAAGGTTTTACCCACCAGAATATCAACTGGGAACCCTTCAATATTCACTTCCATAACAATATTTTGGTTTGGCAAAGCATTTTTAACAGCCTGGAACACTCTGTTTTGTAATGCTGAGACTTTCACCTTTTTTTCAGGAGCAGAAAGAGCAGGAGACACATCAATTTCCACGTTAGAAATGCCTGCCCAGTAAATATATGCAAATCTGTCTTGCCAGTGATGTGAAAGAAGGTCCCTGATATTTTCCCTATCCATTAGCGGCTTAACAAAGATATCGAAACGGGGTGTATCAGGATCATCCTTGACGAGCGGATTTTGTTTTGCACATAAATCCAGAACGGCCAGGTTCCATAAGAAGTCGCCGACGCTCTGCTGTAGAGGGCCGCCTGTGTCAATAAAACCAGTCATATCACAAAGACGTTTAACCAGGAAATAGCCAAGCTTCAGCTGGTCGTCTGACAGAGATAAACGGCACAAAGCGTAAAGGGCCATAATGATCTCCTGTTCAGTCGGCGATATGTTCATAATGGCTTGAATCGAAGCTTGAACAACATCCTCCCCTATGACGTGTGAGCAATGAGACATCCCACTGGCCACCATGGTCAGAGGCTGGGCCGACCACTCCCTGGTGTCAGTCAAATCACGGCTTCCCACCTCTTTGACCAGCGCCTTCCGGGTCGTGTCGGCGTCGTCCCCCGTCACCTGACTCAGGCCATTGGTCACCATGGCCAGATGCTGGGCCGACCACTCTTTGGTGTCGGTCAAATCACGGCTTCCCACCTCTTTGGCCAGCGCCTTCCGGGTCGTGTCGGCGTCGTCCCCCGTCACCTGGTTCAGGCCATTGGTCACCATGGCCAGATCTTGCGCTATCCAGCACTTAAGGTCTCCGGCAAGGCCACGCCTCCCGACTTCTTTGGCCAGCGCCTTCCGGGTTGTGTCGGCGTCGTCCCCCTCCACCTGCCTCAGGCCATTGGTCACCATGGCCAGATGCTGGGCCGACCACTCCCTGGGGTCAGTCAAATCACGCCTCCCTACCTCTTTGGTCAGCGCCTTCCGGGTCGTGTCGGCGTCGTCCCCCTCCACCTGACTCAGGCCATTGGTCACCATGGCCAGATCTTGCGCTATCCAGCACTTAAGGTCTCCGGCAAGGGCACGCCTCCCCACTTCTTTGGCCAGCGCCTTCCGGGTCGTGTCGGCGTCGTCCCCTTCCACCTGCCTCAGGCCATTGGTCACCATGGCAAGAGGCTGGGCCGACCACTCATTGGTGTCAGTCAAATCACGCCTCCCCATCTCTTTGGCCAGCGCCTTCCGGGTCGTGTCGGCGTCGTCCCCCGTCACCTGACTCAGGCCATTGGTCACCATGGCCAGAGGCTGGGCCGACCACTCCCCGGGGTCAGTCAAATCACGCCTCCCCACCTCTTTGGCCAGCGCCTTCCGGGTCGTGTCGGCGTCGTCCCCCGTCACCTGGCTCAGGCCATTGGTCACCATGGCCAGATGCTGGGTCGACCACTCTTTGGTGTTGGTCAAATCACGGCTTCCCACTTCTTTGGCCAGCGCCTTCCGGGTCGTGTCGGCGTCGTCCCCCGTCACCGGGCTCAGGCCATTGGTCACCATGGCCAGATGCTGGGCCGACCACTCCCAGTGGTCAGTCAAATCACGCCTCCCCACCTCTTTGGCCAGCGCCTTCCGGGTCGTGTCGGCGTCGTCCCCCGCCACCTGACTCAGGCCATTGGTCACCATGGCCAGATGTTGCGCTATCCAGCACTTAAGGTCTCCGGCAAGGGCACGCCTCCCCACCTCTTTGGCCAGCGCCTTCCGGGTCGTGTCGGCGTCGTCCCCCGTCACCTGCCTCAGGCCATTGGTCACCTGCCTCAGGCCATTGGTCACCATGGCCAGAGGCTGGGCCGACCACTCTTTGGTGTCGGTCAGATCACGGCTTCCCACCTCTTTGGCCAGCGCCTTCCGGGTCGTGTCTGCGTCGTCACCCGCCAGCTGACTCAGGCCATTGGTCACCATGGCCAGCTCTTGCGCTATCCAGCACTTAAGGTCTCCGGCAAGGGCACGCCTCCCCACTTCTTTGGCCAGCGCCTTCCGGGTCGTGTCGGCGTCGTCCCCCGTCACCGGGCTCAGGCCATTGGTCACCATGGCCAGAGGCTGGGCCGACCACTCTTTGGTGTCGGTCAAATCACGCCTCCCCACCTCTTTGACCAGCGCCTTCCGGGTCGTGTCGGCTTTGTCACCGGCGACCTGACTCAGGCTATTGAGCACCATGGCCAGCGTTTGGGCTTTAAATCCGCACTGTTTGGTTAGCTGCTGTTTTTGACTGCGGTGGATCACGGCTTTCATGATCCAGTCTAACGCTGTTGCGCCTTCTTGATATTTTGCTAATTTTGAAAACGCATTTGCCAAAAGAGCAAGGGCTTTGGGACTGGCTCGAAGCGGGTGCGGCTCTCTTTCTGTCATCTGGAATGCAAGATCTAAAAGCGCGGTTTTATGGCTCTCCCGATGTGGCCCGTGAAGTTGCTTTTTGAGTCGATTCACTTCGTTTGCCAGTGCTTCTATCTGTTGATCGAAACGCTCGGCGGAAGGGTTGCGGTAATATTGTCTCTTTCTGTCTGGGCTTCTTTTTGGATGTGTTCGAACTGTAGCCTCAGACGATTCCTGTTGTCGTGAAGGGACTTCGGCATGGGTCTTTGATGTGGTCAATACAGGCGGCCACTGAAGCATTGATGATTCAGGAACAGGAGAGGCATGTGGCCGGACACAGGTACGACCGGGATACAGGGAAGCAGGTAAAGGCTTTACAATTGCCGCCCAGCTTTTCTTTGTATCTTTATCTGCTGCTGCGCATTTCTCTATCACGCCCCCTGACAGCGGTAGCATTAACCAAATAAAAAACAATTCTCTCCCGCAAAAGTGAGCACCAATATTCACGGTAAATCTCATCCTGTTGCCCGTTCGTTGAGGCTGTGCAGTAAAGGCAATGGCGGGATATATGGCAAGACGGTACAGGCCAAAAAGAGAAGGGAATACACAATCAGCAAACCGCCTCATATACCGACCATGGTCCTCCAAAAGCATAACCGGACAGGAAAAATCATTGCCTGAAATGGTGGCGTTCAGGTGGTTGGTAGAAAGGTTACCAGGCTGGCAAGTCATTCACTCTCAGGCCTTCATACTGGCGACTCATTTCTTGTTCGTCCATTGCATTTATCACCCGATCAACAAACGTTCCAAGGCCTGCGACCGAGTCAGTCTCAACATAGGAAATACGTAGCACCTCAAACCCCAGGCCTTTGAGTATGTGATCTATCAAAGGGTCTCGCGCTCTTCTTTTTCCAGATTCTTTTGCAAGAAGAAGCTCATCGTTTTCCATTGTGTCATCCTGAATATAATGATGGGGGCCATCGACCTCTATACACAAGGTTTTACCCACCAGAATATCAACGGGGAACCCTTCAATATTCACTTCCATAACAATATTTTGGTTTGGCAAAGCATTTTTAACAGCCTGGAACACTCTGTTTTGTGATGCTGAGACTTTCACCTTTTTTTCAGGAGCAGAAAGAGCAGGAGACACATCAATTTCCAAGTTAGAAATGCCTGCCCAGTAAATATATGCAAATCTGTCTTGCCAGTGATGTGAAAGAAGGTCCCTGATATTTTCCCTATCCATTAGCGGCTTAACAAAGATATCGAAACGGGGTGTATCAGGATCATCCTTGACGAGCGGATTTTGTTTTGCACATAAATCCAGAACGGCCAGGTTCCATAAGAAGTCGCCGACGTTATGCTGTAGAGGGCCGCCTGTGTCAATAAAACCAGTCATATCACAAAGACGTTTAACCAGGAAATAGCCAAGCTTCAGCTGGTCGTCTGACAGAGATAAACGGCACAAAGCGTCAAGGGCCATAATGATATCCTGTTCAGTCGGCGATATGTTCATAATGGCTTGAATCGAAGCTTGAACAACATCCTCCCCTATGACGTGTGAGCAATGAGACATCCCACTGGCCACCATGGCCAGAGCTGGGCCGACCACTCTTTGGTGTCGGTCAAATCACGGCTTCCCACCTCTTTGGCCAGCGCCTTCCGGGTCGTGTCGGCGTCGTCCCCCGCCACCTGGCTCAGGCCATTGGTCACCATGGCCAGATGCTGGGCCGACCACTCTTTGGTGTCGGTCAAATAACGGCTTCCCACTTCTTTGGCCAGCGCCTTCCGGGTCGTGTCGGCGTCGTCCCCCGCCACCTGACTCAGGCCATTGGTCACCAAGGCCAGATGTTGCGCTATCCAGCACTTAAGGTCTCCGGCAAGGGCACGCCTCCCCACTTCTTTGGCCAGCGCCTTCCGGGTCGTGTCGGCGTCGTCACCCGTCACCTGACTCAGGCCATTGGTCACCATGGCCAGATCTTGCGCTATCCAACACTTAAGGTCTCCGGCAAGGGCACGCCTCCCCACTTCTTTGGCCAGCGCCTTCCGGGGCGTGTCGGCGTCGTCCCCCGCCACCTGACTCAGGCCATTGGTCACCATGGCCAGCTCTTGCGCTATCCAGCACTTAAGGTCTCCGGCAAGGGCACGCCTCCCCACCTCTTTGGCCAGCGCCTTCCGGGTCGTGTCGGCGTCGTCCCCCGTCACCGGGCTCAGGCCATTGGCCACCATGGCCAGATGCTGGGCCGACCACTCTTTGGTGTCGGTCAAATCACGGCTTCCCACCTCTTTGGCCAGCGCCTTCCGGGTCGTGTCGGCGTCGTCCCCCCCCACCTGCCTCAGGCCATTGGTCACCATGGCCAGAGGCTGGGCCGACCACTCTTTGGTGTCGGTCAAATCACGGCTTCCCACCTCTTTGACCAGCGCCTTCCGGGTCGTGTCGGCGTCGTCCCCCGTCACCTGGCTCAGGCCATTGGTCACCATGGCCAGATGCTGGGCCGACCACTCTTTGGTGTCGGTCAAATAACGGCTTCCCACTTCTTTGGCCAGCGCCTTCCGGGTCGTGTTAGCGTCGTCCCCCGCCACCTGACTCAGGCCATTGGTCACCAAGGCCAGATGTTGCGCTATCCAGCACTTAAGGTCTCCGGCAAGGGCACGCCTTCCCACCTCTTTGGCCAGCGCCTTCCGGGTCGTGTCGGCGTCGTCCCCCGCCACCTGACTCAGGCCATTGGTCACCATGGCCAGATCTTGCGCTATCCAGCACTTAAGGTCTCCGGCAAGGGCACGGCTTCCCACCTCTTTGGCCAGCGCCTTCCGGGTCGTGTCGGCTTTGCCAGCGCCTTCCGGGTCGTGTCACCGGCGACCTGACTCAAGCTATTGAGCACCATGGCCAGCGTTTGGGCTTTAAATCCGCACTGTTTGGTTAGCTGCTGTTTTTGACTGCGGTGGATCACGGCTTTCATTATCCAGTCTAACGCTGTGGCGCCTTCTTGATATTTTGCTAATTTTGAAAACGCATTTGCCAAAAGAGCAAGGGCTCTGGGACTGGCTCGAAGCGGGTGCGGATCTCTTTCTGTCATCTGGAATGCAAGATCTAAAAGCGCGGTTTTATGGCTCTCCCGATGTGGCCCGTGAAGTTGCTTTTTGAGTCGATTCACTTCGTTTGCCAGTGCTTCTATCTGTTGATCGAAACGCTCGGCGGAAGGGTTGCGGTAATATTGTCTCTTTCTGTCTGGTCTTCTTTGTGGATGTGTTCGAACTGTAGCCTCAGACGATTCCTGTTGTCGTGAAGGGACTTCGGCATGGGTCTTTGATGTGGTCAATACAGGCGGCCACTGAAGCATTGATGATTCAGGAACAGGAGAGGCATGTGGCCGGACACCGGTACGACCGGGATACAGGGAAGCAGGTAAAGGCTTTACAATTGCCGCCCAGCTTTTCTTCGTATCTTTATCTGCTGCTGCGCATTTCTCTATCACGGCCCCTGACAGCGGTAGCATTAACCAAATAAAAAACAATTCTCTTCTGCAAAAGTGAGCACCAATATTCACGGTCAATCTCATCCTCTTGCCCGTTCGTTGAGGCTGTGCAGTAAAGGCAATGGCGGGATATATGGCAAGACGGCACAGGCCAAAAAGAGAAGGGAATACACAATCAGCAAACCGCCTCATACACAGACCATGATCCTCCAAAAGCATAACCGGACAGGAAAAATCATTGCCTGAAATGGTGGCGTTCAGGTGGTTGGTAGAAAGGTTACCAGGCTGGCAAGTCATTCACTCTCAGGCCTTCATACTGGCGACTCATTTCTTGTTCGCCCATTGCATTTATCACCCGATCAACAAACGTTCCAAGGCCTGCGACCGAGTCAGTCTCAACATAGGAAATACGTAGCACCTCAAACCCCAGGCTTTTGAGTATGTGATCTATCAAACGGTCTCGCGCTCTTCTTTTTCCAGATTCTTTTGCAAGAAGAAGCTCATCGTTTTCCATTATGTCATCCTGAATATAATGATGGGGGCCATCGACCTCTATACACAAGGTTTTGCCCACCAGAATATCAACGGGGAACCCTTCAATATTCACTTCCATAGCAATATTTTGGTTTGGCAAAGCATTTTTAACAGCCTGGAACACTCTGTTTTGTGATGCTGAGACTTTCACCTTTTTTTCAGGAGCAGAAAGAGCAGGAGACACATCAATTTCCAAGTTAGAAATGCCTGCCCAGTAAATATATGAAAATCTGTCTTGCCAGTGATGTGAAAGAATGTCCCTGATATTTTCCCTATCCATTAGCGGCTTAACAAAGATATCGAAACGGGGTGTATCAGGATCATCCTTGACGAGCGGATTTTGTTTTGCACATAAATCCAGAACGGCAAGGTTCCATAAGAGATCGCCGACGCTATGCTGTAGAAGGCCGCCTGTGTCAATAAAACCAGTCATATCACAAAGACGTTTAACCAGGAAATAGCCAAGCTTCAGCTGGTCGTCTGACAGAGATAAACGGCACAAAGCGTCAAGGGCCATAATGATACCCTGTTCAGTCGGCGATATGTTCAAAATGGCTTGAATCGAAGCTTGAACAACATCCTCCCCTATGACGTGTGAGCAATGAGACATCCCACTGGCCACCACTGCCAGATGCAGGGCCGACCACTCACTGGTGTCAGTCAAATCACGGCTTCCCACCTCCTTGGCCAGCGCCTTCCGGGTCGTGTCGGCGTCGTCCCCCGCCATCTGGCTCAGGCCATTGGTCACCATGGCCAGATGCTGGGCCGACCACTCTTTGGTGTCGGTCAAATCACGGCTTCCCACCTCTTTGGCCAGCGCCTTCCGGGTCGTGTCGGCGTCGTCCCCCGTCACCTGGCTCAGGCCATTGGTCACCATGGCCAGCTCTTGCGCTATCAAGCCCTTAAGGCCTCCGGCAAGGGCACGGCTCCCCACCTCTTTGGCCAGCGCCTTCCGGGTCGTGTCGGCGCCGTCCCCCGTCACTTGACTCAGGCCATTGGTCACCATGGCCAGATCTTGCGCTATCCAGCACTTAAGGTCTCCGGCAAGGCCACGCCTCCCGACTTCTTTGGCCAGCGCCTTCCGGGTCGTGTCGGCGTCGTCCCCCGTCACCTGGCTCAGGCCATTGGTCACCATGGCCAGAGGCTGGGCCGACCACTCCCTGGGGTCAGTCAAATCACGCCTCCCCACTTCTTTGGCCAGCGCCTTCCGGGTCGTGTCGGCGTCGTCACCCGTCACCCGTCACCTGGCTCAGGCCATTGGTCACCATGGCCAGAGGCTGGGCCGACCACTCTTTGGTGTCGGTCAAATCACGGCTTCCCACCTCTTTGGCCAGCGCCTTCCGGGTCGTGCCGGCGTCGTCCCCCGCCACCTGGCTCAGGCCATTGGTCACCATGGCCAGAGGCTGGGCCGACCACTCCCTGGGGTCAGTCAAATCACGCCTTCCCACCTCTTTGGCCAGCGCCTTCCGGGTCGTGTCGGCGTCGTCCCCCGCCACCTGACTCAGGCCATTGGTCAGCATGGCCAGATGTTGCGCTATCCAGCACTTAAGGTCTCCGGCAAGGGCACGCCTCCCCACTTCTTTGGCCAGCGCCTTCCGGGTCGTGTCGGCGTCGTCCCCCTCCACCTGCCTCAGGCCATTGGTCACCATGGCCAGATCTTGCGCTATCCAGCACTTAAGGTCTCCGGCAAGGGCACGCCTCCCCACCTCTTTGGCCAGCGCCTTCCGGGTCGTGTCGGCTTTGTCACCCGCCACCTGACTCAGGCTATTGAGCACCATGGCCAGCGTTTGGGCTTTAAATCCGCACTGTTTGGTTAGCTGCTGTTTTTGACTGCGGTGGATCACGGCTTTCATTATCCAGTCTAACGCTGTGGCGCCTTCTTGATATTTTGCTACTTTTGAAAACGCATTTGCCAAAAGAGCAAGAGCTTTGGGACTGGCTCTAAGCGGGTGCGGATCTCTTTTTGTTATCTGGAATGCAAGATCTAAAAGCGTGGTTTTATGGCTCTCCCGATGTGTCCCGTGAAGTTGCTTTTTGAGTCGATTCACTTCGTTTGCCAGTGCTTCTATCTGTTGATCGAAACGCTCGGCGGAAGGGTTGCGGTAATATTGTCTCTTTCTGTCTGGGCTTATTTTTGGATGTGTTCGAACTGTAGCCTCAGACGATTCCTGTTGTCGTGAAGGGACTTCGGCATGGGTCTTTGATGTGGTCAATACAGGCGGCCACTGAAGCATTGATGATTCAGGAACAGGAGAGGCATGTGGCCGGACACCGGTACGACCGGGATACAGGGAAGCAGGTAAAGGCTTTACAATTGCCGCCCAGCTTTTCTTTGTATCTTTATCTGCTGCTGCGCATTTCTCTATCACGCCCCCTGACAGCGGTAGCATTAACCAAATAAAAAACAATTCTCTCCTGCAAAAGTGAGCACCAATATTCATGGTAAATCTCATCCTCTTGCCCGTTCGTTGAGGCTGTGCAGTAAAGGCAATGGCGGGATATATGGCAAGACGGCACAGGCCAAAAAGAGAAGGGAATACACAATCAGCAAACCGCCTCATATACCGACCATGATCCTCCAAAAGCATAAACGGACAGGAAAAATCATTGCCTGAAATGGTGGCGTTCAGGTGGTTGGTAGAAAGGTTACCAGGCTGGCAAGTCATTCACTCTCAGGCCTTCATACTGGCGACTCATTTCTTGTTCGTCCATTGCATTTATCACCCGATCAACAAACGTTCCAAGGCCTGCGACCGAGTCAGTCTCAACATAGGTAACCTTTCTACCAACCACCTAAACGCCACCATTTCATGCAATGATTCTTCCCATCGGGTTATGCTTTTGGAGGATCATGGTTACGCATTTTACAAAGCATCTCCTCACTCATTAACCAAGGCAAATAGGGGGAGATATCTTCTGGCGGTTTCCTGCCATTTGCTGCACATGCCTCAAGATAGGAATTCAGCCAGGTTTTTGGGTTAATACCCCAAAGCTTAAGTGTCATGAAAATACTGAATAGAAATGCGGCTATATCAGCACTCCAGTCGCTGCCAGAGCCATAGTAATTCTTCCTGCCAAACAACTCCTGTGCGAATGGCTTGTTCTGCAGCGTTGTTATCCATAGGGATACCGGGATGAGTGACAAAACGGGTCAATCCTTCCCAATGATTCTGCAGGCTTTCGAGCACCTTTTTTGCTCTGACTGGCAGTTTTGGGCGTTTGAGTTCCTGATCCCTCTGGGTTGCCATCTGCTCTACCTGACGCTCAAGTTTCAGTTGTCGAGCTGAAAACTGCTCAGGGTCGTCCAGAACTTTAAGGCGCTGGTCGTTCAGGTGGTATAAGTGACCAATCCTGCTCACCCAGGTGGCACTCCACTTTTCCAGTTCAGGGTCGCCACGCTGAGCATCAATAAAATCCCGTCTTACGTGAGTCCAACAGAAAGCTAAAACAATAGAAACCGCATCGCTGGCGAGCTTCTTGTAGGCCGAGTACCGATCGCATACCAGCGTACCTGCCCCATCACCTATGACGGATTCGGGTACGACAGCCGCGCGAGAGTCAGCAATACTGAAATAAACCGCCTGGTCGCAAAGAAATACCCAGAGCCAGTGCTTGTGGGATCCAGTTTTCTCATGCCCCCAGACAATCCACCGCGTTTCATCGGCATGCCATTGATTGCTCTTGGCAACGAACTCCCGAATAGCATCAGCAACAGGCTCGAAAAAAGGCGTTATTGCGGCCTGCCCAAAGGAAATAGTTGCTGGTGAAAGGTGCAGACCCTGTGTTTTATAAGACTCCAGTTGTCTGTTTATGGGGATGCCGTATGCGTATTTATTCAGTAACAACTCCCCCCAGACTGAAATCCCGAGCATCCCTTTATTGATGAGTCTTGGCGGAGGTGGTGCAACAGTGATATTGGGCGTTTCCGGGCACTGGCAGGTTTTCTGATAATGTCTTCGGTGATAACGACGAACGTGAGCCTTGACTTCAACTTCAATCACATCGCAACCAGAGCTATTGAAAAATGGCCTGAAAGGTAAATGACAGGCTGCACAACGCTGCTCTTCCTCTGGCAGGTCCACTGGCTCATGAACCACAGGCAGATTGTTGTGAAGGTTGCGCCCGTTACCGGGAACCCCGGGCTGGCGGCCTCGTTTACGATTTTAAGGTGGGCGAGTTGAATTGCCGCTTTTCTTGGAAGAGGCACTGGTTTTCTCAGACTTGCGACCAAAAAGCAGGTGCTTCATGTGCGCCAGCTCTGATTTCAGTTCATCAATCTGGGCATTCAATGCTGCTGTAGCAGCCTTATGCTTTAACGTGAGCCCGGAATTTTTGGTCAGAGCTTTTTGCTCTCGGTCACACGCCGCTTACCACATAGCATGCCACTGGTTGGCCTGCTGTTTAAGCTGGATGTGCTCCTGCTTGGTCAGGATGACCTGCACGGTGGTGAAGGGTGTGTTTGATACTGAAGAATGAACATTTTTCACACACTAAAAGTAGACGGTTTTAAGATGTTTTGTAGCGGTTTGTAGGATAGTTACCAACATAGGAAATACGTAGCACCTCAAACCCCAGGCCTTTGAGTATGTGATCTATCAAACGGTCTCGCGCTCTTCTTTTTCCAGATTCTTTTGCAAGAAGAAGCTCATCGTTTTCCATTGTGTCATCCTGAATATAATGATGGGGGCCATCGACCTCTATACACAAGGTTTTACCCACCAGAATATCAACTGGGAACCCTTCAATATTCACTTCCATAACAATATTTTGGTTTGGCAAAGCATTTTTAACAGCCTGGAACACTCTGTTTTGTAATGCTGAGACTTTCACCTTTTTTTCAGGAGCAGAAAGAGCAGGAGACACATCAATTTCCAAGTTAGAAATGCCTGCCCAGTAAATATATGCAAATCTGTCTTGCCAGTGATGTGAAAGAAGGTCCCTGATATTTTCCCTATCCATTAGCGGCTTAACAAAGATATCGAAACGGGGTGTATCAGGATCATCCTTGACGAGCGGATTTTGTTTTGCACATAAATCCAGAACGGCCAGGTTCCATAAGACGTCGCCGACGCTATGCTGTAGAGGGCCGCCTGTGTCAATAAAACCCGTCATATCACAAAGACGTTTAACCAGGAAATAACCAAGCTTCAGCTGGTCGTCTGACAGAGATAAACGGCACAAAGCGTAAAGGGCCATAATGATATCCTGTTCAGTCTTGAACAACATCCTCCCCTATGACGTGTGAGCAATGAGACATCCCACTGGCCACCATGGCCAGATGCTGGGCCGACCACTTTTTGGTGTCGGTCAAATCACGCCTCCCCACCTCTTTGGCCAGCGCCTTCCGGGACGTGTCGGCGTCGTCCCCCGCCACCTGGCTCAGGCCATTGGTCACCATGGCCAGAGGCTGGGCCGACCACTCACTGGTGTCAGTCAAATCACGGCTTCCCACCTCTTTGGCCAGCGCCCTCCGGGTCGTGTCTGCGTCGTCCCCCGCCACCTGGCTCAGGCCATTGGTCACCATGGCCAGAGGCTGGGCCGACCACTCTTTGGTGTCGGCCAAATCACGGCTTCCCACTTCTTTGGCCAGCGCCTTCCGGGTCGTGTCGGCGTCGTCCCCCGTCACTTGGCTCAGGCCATTGGTCACCATGGCCAGATCTTGCGCTATCCAGCACTTAAGGTCTCCGGTAAGGGCACGCCTCCCCACCTCTTTGGCCAGCGCCTTCCGGGTCGTGTCGGCGTCGTCCCCCGTCACCGGGCTCAGGCCATTGGTCACCATGGCCAGATCTTGCGCTTTCCAGCACTTAAGGTCTCCGGCAAGGGCACGCCTCTCCATCTCTTTGGCCAGCGCCTTCCGGGTCGTGTCGGCGGTGTCCCCCGCCACCTGACTCAGGCCATTGGTCACCATGGCCAGAGGCTGGGCCGACCACTCTTTGGTGTCGGTCAAATCACGGCTTCCCACCTCTTTGGCCAGCGCCCTCCGGGTCGTGTCGGCGTCGTCACCCGCCACCTGACTCAGGCTATTGAGCACCATGGCCAAGTCTTTGGCGTTAAATCCGCACTGTTTGGTTAGCTGCTGTTTTTGACTGCGGTGGATCACGGCTTTCATTATCCAGTCTAACGCTGTGGCGCCTTCTTGATATTTTGCTAATTTTGAAAACGCATTTGCCAAAAGAGCAAGGGCTTTGGGACTGGCTCGAAGCGGGTGCGGATCTCTTTCTGTTATCTGGAATGCAAGATCTAAAAGCGCGGTTTTATGGCTCTCCCGATGTGTCCCGTGAAGTTGCTTTTTGAGTCGATTCACTTCGTTTGCCAGTGCTTCTATCTGTTGATCGAAACGCTCGGCGGAAGGGTTGCGGTAATATTGTCTCTTTCTGTCTGGTCTTCTTTTTGGATGTGTTCGAACTGTAGCCTCAGACGATTCCTGTTGTCGTGAAGGGACTTCGGCATGGGTCTTTGATGTGGTCAATACAGGCGGCCACTGAAGCATTGATGATTCAGGAACAGGAGAGGCATGTGGGCGGACACCGGTACGACCGGGATACAGGGAAGCAGGTAAAGGCTTTACAATTGCCGCCCAGTTTTTCTTTGTATCTTTATCTGCTGCTGCGCATTTCTCTATCACGCCCCCTGACAGCGGTAGCATTAACCAAATAAAAAACAACCTCTCCTGCAAAAGTGAGCACCAATATTCACGGTAAATCTCATCCCATTGCCCGTTCGTTGAGGCTGTGCAGTAAAGGCAATGGCGGGATATATGGCAAGACGGCACAGGCCAAAAAGAGAAGGGAATACACAATCAGAAAACCGCCTCATATACCGACCATGATCCTCCAAAAGCATAACCGGATAGGAAAAATCATTGTCCTGAAATGGTGGCGTTCAGGTGGCTGGTAGAAAGGTTACCAGGCTGGCAAGTCATTCACTCTCAGGCCTTCATACTGGCTACTCATTTCTTGTTCGTCCATTGCATTTATCACCTGATCAACAAACGTTCCAAGGCCTGCGACCGAGTCAGTCTCAACATAGGAAATACGTAGCACCTCAAACCCCAGGCTTTTGAGTATGTGATCTATCAAAGGGTCTCGCGCTCTTCTTTTTCCAGATTCTTTTGCAAGAAGAAGCTCATCGTTTTCCATTGTGTCATCCTGAATATAATGATGGGGGCCATCGACCTCTATACACAAGGTTTTACCCACCAGAATATCAACTGGGAACCCTTCAATATTCACTTCCATAACAATATTTTGGTTTGGCAAAGCATTTTTAACAGCCTGGAACACTCTGTTTTGTGATGCTGAGACTTTCACTTTTTTTTCAGGAGCAGAAAGAGCAGGAGACACATCAATTTCCAAGTTAGAAATGCCTGCCCAGTAAATATATGCAAATCTGTCTTGCCAGTGATGTGAAAGAAGGTCCCTGATATTTTCCCTATCCATTAGCGGCTTAACAAAGATATCGAAACGGGGTGTATCAGGATCATCCTTGACGAGCGGATTTTGTTTTGCACATAAATCCAGAACGGCCAGGTTCCATAAGACGTCGCCGACGCTATGCTGTAGAGGGCCGCCTGTGTCAATAAAACCAGTCATATCACAAAGACGTTTAACCAGGAAATAGCCAAGCTTCAGCTGGTCGTCTGACAGAGATAAACGGCACAAAGCGTAAAGGGCCATAATGATATCCTGTTCAGTCGGCGATATGTTCATAATGGCTTGAATCGAAGCTTGAACAACATCCTCCCCTATGACGTGTGAGCAATGAGACATCCCACTGGCCACCATGGCCAGATGCTGGGCCGACCACTCTTTGGTGTCGGTCAAATCACGCCTCCCCACCTCTTTGGCCAGCGCCTTCCGGGACGTGTCGGCGTCGTCCCCCGCCACCTGACTCAGGCCATTGGTCACCATGGCCAGATGCTGGGCCGACCACTCTTTGGTGTCGGTCAAATCACGCCTCCCCACCTCTTTGGCCAGCGCCTTCCGGGTCGTGTCGGCGTCGTCCCCCGTCACCTGGCTCAGGCCATTGGTCACCATGGCCAGATCTTGCGCTATCCAGCACTTAAGGTCTCCGGCAAGGGCACGCCTCCCCACTTCTTTGGCCAGCGCCTTCCGGGTCGTGTCGGCGTCGTCCCCCGCCACCTGACTCAGGCCATTGGTCACCATGGCCAGATGCTGGGCCGACCACTCTTTGGTGTCGGCCAAATCACGGCTTCCCACTTCTTTGGCCAGCGCCTTCCGGGTCGTGTCGGCGTCGTCCCCCGCCCTGGCTCAGGCCATTGGTCACCATGGCCAGATGTTGCGCTATCCAGCACTTAAGGTCTCCGGCAAGGGCACGCCTCCCCACTTCTTTGGCCAGCGCCTTCCGGGTCGTGTCGTCGTCCCCCGTCACCTGGCTCAGGCCATTGGTCACCATGGCCAGATGTTGCGCTATCCAGCACTTAAGGTCTCCGGCAAGGGCACGCCTCCCCACTTCTTTGGCCAGCGCCTTCCGGGTCGTGTCGGCGTCGTCCCCCGCCACCTGCCTCAGGCCATTGGTCACCATGGCCAGATGCTGGGCCGACCACTCTTTGGTGTCGGTCAAATCACGCCTCCCCACTTCTTTGGCCAGCGCCTTCCGGGTCGTGTCGGCGTCGTCCCCCGTCACCTGGCTCAGGCCATTGGTCACCATGGCCAGATGTTGCGCTATCCAGCACTTAAGGTCTCCGGCAAGGGCACGCCTCCCCACTTCTTTGGCCAGCGCCTTCCGGGTCGTGTCGGCGTCGTCCCCCGCCACCTGCCTCAGGCCATTGGTCACCATGGCCAGATGTTGCGCTATCCAGCACTTAAGGTCTCCGGCAAGGGCACGCCTCCCCACTTCTTTGGCCAGCGCCTTCCGGGTCGTGTCGGCGTCGTCCCCCGTCACCTGGCTCAGGCCATTGGTCACCATGGCCAGATGTTGCGCTATCCAGCACTTAAGGTCTCCGGCAAGGGCACGCCTCCCCACTTCTTTGGCCAGCGCCTTCCGGGTCGTGTCGGCGTCGTCCCCCGTCACCTGGCTCAGGCCATTGGTCACCATGGCCAGATGTTGCGCTATCCAGCACTTAAGGTCTCCGGCAAGGGCACGCCTCCCCACTTCTTTGGCCAGCGCCTTCCGGGTCGTGTCGGCGTCGTCCCCCGCCACCTGCCTCAGGCCATTGGTCACCATGGCCAGATCTTGCGCTATCCAGCACTTAAGGTCTCCGGCAAGGGCACGCCTCCCCACTTCTTTGGCCAGCGCCTTCCGGGTCGTGTCGGCGTCGTCCCCCGCCACCTGCCTCAGGCCATTGGTCACCATGGCCAGATGCTGGGCCGACCACTCTTTGGTGTCGGCCAAATTACGGCTTCCCACTTCTTTGGCCAGCGCCTTCCGGGTCGTGTCGGCGTCGTCCCCCGTCACCTGGCTCAGGCCATTGGTCACCATGGCCAGATGTTGCGCTATCCAGCACTTAAGGTCTCCGGCAAGGGCACGCCTCCCCACTTCTTTGGCCAGCGCCTTCCGGGTCGTGTCGGCGTCGTCACCCGCCACCTGACTCAGGCTATTGAGCACCATGGCCAGGTTTTGGGCGTTAAATCCGCACTGTTTGGTTAGCTGCTGTTTTTGACTGCGGTGGATCACGGCTTTCATTATCCAGTCTAACGCTGTGGCGCCTTCTTGATATTTTGCTAATTTTGAAAACGCATTTGCCAAAAGAGCAAGGGCTTTGGGACTGGCTCGAAGCGGGTGCGGATCTCTTTCTGTCATCTGGAATGCAAGATCTAAAAGCGCGGTTTTATGGCTCTCCCGATGTGGCCCGTGAAGTTGCTTTTTGAGTCGATTCACTTCGATTGCCAGTGCTTCTATCTGTTGATCGAAACGCTCGGCGGAAGGGTTGCGGTAATATTGTCTCTTTCTGTCTGGTCTTCTTTGTGGATGTGTTCGAACTGTAGCCTCAGACGATTCCTGTTGTCGTGAAGGGATTTCGGCATGGGTCTTTGATGTGGTCAATACAGGCGGCCACTGAAGCATTGATGATTCAGGAACAGGAGAGGCATGTGGCCGGACACAGGTACGACCGGGATACAGGGAAGCAGGTAAAGGCTTTACAATTGCCGCCCAGCTTTTCTTTGTATCTTTATCTGCTGCTGCGCATTTCTCTATCACGCCCCCTGACAGCGGTAGCATTAACCAAATAAAAAACAATTCTCTCCTGCAAAAGTGAGCACCAATATTCACGGTCAATCTCATCCTCTTGCCCGTTCGTTGAGGCTGTGCAGTAAAGGCAATGGCGGGATATATGGCAAGACGGCACAGGCCAAAAAGAGAAGGGAATACACAATCAGCAAACCGCCTCATATACCGACCATGATCCTCCAAAAGCATAACCGGACAGGAAAAATCATTGCCTGAAATGGTGGCGTTCAGGTGGTTGGTAGAAAGGTTACCAGGCTGGCAAGTCATTCACTCTCAGGCCTTCATACTGGCTACTCATTTCTTGTTCGTCCATTGCATTTATCACCCGATCAACAAACGTTCCAAGGCCTGCGACCGAGTCAGTCTCAACATAGGAAATACGTAGCACCTCAAACCCCAGGCTTTTGAGTATGTGATCTATCAAAGGGTCTCGCGCTCTTCTTTTTCCAGATTCTTTTGCAAGAAGAAGCTCATCGTTTTCCATTGTCTCATCCTGAATATAATGATGGGGGCCATCGACCTCTATACACAAGGTTTTACCCACCAGAATATCAACTGGGAACCCTTCAATATTCACTTCCATAACAATATTTTGGTTTGGCAAAGCATTTTTAACAGCCTGGAACACTCTGTTTTGTAATGCTGAGACTTTCACCTTTTTTTCAGGAGCAGAAAGAGCAGGAGACACATCAATTTCCAAGTTAGAAATGCCTGCCCAGTAAATATATGCAAATCTGTCTTGCCAGTGATGTGAAAGAAGGTCCCTGATATTTTCCCTATCCATTAGCGGCTTAACAAAGATATCGAAACGGGGTGTATCAGGATCATCCTTGACGAGCGGATTTTGTTTTGCACATAAATCCAGAACGGCCAGGTTCCATAAGAAGTCGCCGACGCTATGCTGTAGAGGGCCGCCTGTGTCAATAAAACCAGTCATATCACAAAGACGTTTAACCAGGAAATAGCCAAGCTTCAGCTGGTCGTCTGACAGAGATAAACGGCACAAAGCGTCAAGGGCCATAATGATATCCTGTTCAGTCGGCGATATGTTCATAATGGCTTGAATCGAAGCTTGAACAACATCCTCCCCTATGACGTGTGAGCAATGAGACATCCCACTGGCCACCATGGCCAGATGCTGGGCCGACCACTCTTTGGTGTCGGTCAAATCACGGCTTCCCACCTCTTTGGCCAGCGCCTTCCGGGTCGTGTCGGCGTCGTCCCCCGTCACCTGGCTCAGGCCATTGGTCACCATGGCCAGATCTTGCGCTATCCAGCACTTAAGGTCTCCGGCAAGGGCACGCCTCCCCACTTCTTTGGCCAGCGCCTTCCGGGTCGTGTCGGCGTCGTCCCCCGCCACCGGCCTCAGGCCATTGGTCACCATGGCCAGATGTTGCGCTATCCAGCACTTAAGGTCTCCGGCAAGGGCACGCCTCCCCACTTCTTTGGCCAGCGCCTTCCGGGTCGTGTCGGCGTCGTCCCCCGTCACCTGACTCAGGCCATTGGTCACCATGGCCAGAGGCTGGGCCGACCACTCCCTGGGGTCAGTCAAATCACGCCTCCCCACCTCTTTGGCCAGCGCCTTCCGGGTCGTGTCGGCGTCGTCCCCCTCCACCTGTCTCAGGCCGTTGGTCACCATGGCCAGAACTTGCGCTATCCAGCACTTAAGGTCTCCGGCAAGGGCACGCCTCCCCACCTCTTTGCCCAGCGCCTTCCGGGTCGTGTCGGCGTCGTCCCCCGTCACAGAGCTCAGGCCATTGGTCACCATGGCCAGAGGCTGGGCCGACCACTCTTTGGTGTCGGTCAAATCACGGCTTCCCACCTCTTTGGCCAGCGCCTTCCGGGTCGTGTCGGCGTCGTCCCCCGCCACCTGACTCAGGCCATTGGTCACCATGGCCAGACCTTGCGCTATCCAGCACTTAAAGTCTCCGGCAAGGGCACGCCTCCCCACTTCTTTGGCCAGCGCCTTCCGGGTCGTGTCGGCGTCGTCCCCCGCCACCTGCCTCAGGCCATTGGTCACCATGGCCAGATGTTGCGCAATCCAGCACTTAAGGTCTCCGGCAAGGGCACGCCTCCCCACTTCTTTGGCCAGCGCCTTCAGGGGCGTGTCGGCGTCGTCCCCCGTCACCTGGCTCAGGCCATTGGTCACCATGGCCAGAGGCTGGGCCGACCACTCTTTGGTGTTGGTCAAATCACGGCTTCCCACCTCTTTGGCCAGCGCCTTCCGGGCCGTGTCGGCGTCGTCCCCCACCTGGCTCAGGCCATTGGTCACCTGGCTCAGGCCATTGGTCACCATGGCCAGAGGCTGGGCCGACCACTCTTTGGTGTTGGTCAAATCACGGCTTCCCACCTCTTTGGCCAGCGCCTTCCGGGCCGTGTCGGCGTCGTCCCCCGTCACCTGGCACAGGCCATTGGTCACCATGGCCAGATCTTGCGATATCCAGCACTTAAGGTCTCCGGCAAGGGCACGCCTCCCCACTTCTTTGGCCAGCGCCTTCCGGGTCGTGTCGGCGTCGTCCCCCGTCACCGGGCTCAGGCCATTGGTCACCATGGCCAGATGTTGCGCTATCCAGCACTTAAGGTCTCCGGCAAGGGCACGCCTCCCCACTTCTTTGGCCAGCGCCTTCCGGGTCGTGTCGGCGTCGTCCCCCGTCACCGGGCTCAGGCCATTGGTCACCATGGCCAGAGGCTGGGCCGACCACTCTTTGGTGTTGGTCAAATCACGGCTTCCCACCTCTTTGGCCAGCGCCTTCCGGGTCGTGTCGGCGTCGTCCCCCGCCACCTGCCTCAGGCCATTGGTCACCATGGCCAGATGCTGGGCCGACCACTCCCCGGGGTCAGTCAAATCACGTCTCCCCACCTCTTTGGCCAGCGCCTTCCGGGTCGTGTCGGCGTCGTTCCCCGCCACCTGACTCAGGCTATTGAGCACCATGGCCAGCGTTTGGGCATTAAATCCGCACTGTTTGGTTAGCTGCTGTTTTTGACTGCGTTGGATCACGGCTTTCATTATCCAGTCTAACGCTGTGGCGCCTTCTTGATATTTTGCTAATTTTGAAAACGCATTTGCCAAAAGAGCAAGGGCTTTGGGACTGGCTCGAAGCGGGTGCGGCTCTCTTTCTGTCATCTGGAATGCAAGATCTAAAAGCGCGGTTTTATGGCTCTCCCGATGTGGTCCGTGAAGTTGTTTTTTGAGTCGATTCACTTCGTTTGCCAGTGCTTCTATCTGTTGATCGAAACGCTCGGCGGAAGGATTGCGGTAATATTGTCTCTTTCTGTCTGGTCTTCTTTGTGGATGTGTTCGAACTGTAGCCTCAGACGATTCCTGTTGTCGTGAAGGGACTTCGGCATGGGTCTTTGATGTGGTCAATACAGGCGGCCACTGAAGCATTGATGATTCAGGAACAGGAGAGGCATGTGGCCGGACACCGGTACGACCGGGGGACAGGGAAGCAGGTGAAAGCTTTACAATTGCCGCCCAGCTTTTCTTTGTATCTTTATCTGCTGCTGCGCATTTCTCTATCACGCCCCCTGACAGCGGTAGCATTAACCAAATAAAAAACAATTCTCTCCCGCAAAAGTGAGTACCAATATTCACGGTAAATCTCATCCCATTGCCCGTTCGTTGAGGCTGTGCAGTAAAGGCAATGGCGGGATATATG
>CBDCRZ010000132.1:0-60472 GCA_965221135.1 Sansalvadorimonas sp. | reverse complement strand
AATATTCGATTGCACAGGGCTGGGCACTTAGGGTTTTTGTTGGTATCACTAACGAGTCAGTGAGAATGTTTGACAGTAGGAAAACTTATTTTATTGAGCCTGGTCACAGACTATATATATGAATTGAAAAAACAGGCTCCAGGGTGGATAGACAAGCGGGTTTTCTCAGGCAGAAAGAATATGCTTCTCAAAAGCAGGTTTTATCCACTCTGCCTACTACAAAAAAACAAAAATGGGATACAGGGGGAAAGGCTGGAGATACTGCAGGTGTAACGAGATTTGCAGGCAGAGATCTGACTCATAACCCCTCGACGCAGCAATCTTGTTCAGCTTTGACAGGACAAGATAGTTCAATGTTTTCATCTGGCCAGACAAGAAAAAGAGTGTGTGCACCCATGGAGCATGGGGTATTTCTTCCTTCTGATATTCAGGTTCTTACTTTTCATCATAATCCTGTTTGTGCTCGACATCTTGATCTGCCACTCATAGATCAGGTTCGCCAATGGGATGCCAATACCCCCCTGCCGGATGACCTTCGCAATACTATTCACTGCTTTGCGAAGGCTGCACTCGGTATGGAGCTACAAATCTATCAATTTGAATTTATAGTTTTCCAGGACCTTATCCATGAACTCGAAAAGCTATGCTCAGAAAAACTATGCTCAGAAAAACTATGCTCAGAAAGCCAGCCGGGCAGGGAGCAAACCCGGCAAGTCCAGCATCTATTAATTAGCATCAACGGGCTCTATCCTAAACTTCTGGAAGACGGTAACTACGATACATTGGCTCTGGTTAATTTATTGTTCGATATGGGGATCGTGAAAGGAGAAATAGAAGACTACGGTAATATTTCTGCAGATGTATTCTGCAACTTAAAAAAGACCTAAATTATTCTTGCTTATTAAAAAATGAGCTTTTGTTCAACTTTAAAAAAGTTACCTTTCGAATTATTTAAAAAAATCTGTACGCCGTTATTAAAAAATGAGCCATTCCGATCAGGCTTTTTTTCATGAATGCCCGGAGCTTGTTATTGGACGGTCGGACTCACGTTTTCTTGAATATTGGGAAAGTCAGCTCAGGGATATCTGTACACCGTTTGAAGCGGAAGAATACTACTTAAGGGCGTTAGCCAAAACATTTGAATATGATTTAACCTGTCGCTCAATGTGCCCCCGTCTGGTCAACGAAATTAGTAAAAGTGTACTGTTGGAAGTGTTTGAGAAGGCCATTCGCAATAACGTTGCAAAGTATCTGAACACGTTTGAGCAGTACTTTTTTTGGTCCGAGATGTCTATGCCTGTCATGGTATTACTTTCAAATAAAAGCGAAGACTGTACCCCCTCCATTTTGGCGTATTTTCACAGCCTGAGTCATCAAGATCGCAATAAGCTCCTGCTGGCATTCTACAGGATGAATAAAACCAGGCTTTTACCACTGCTTCTGGACAATCTGTCAGATATCAGCGCCCTGACAACCTGGCGAGACCAGAAAGGCCGAACACTATTACACTATAAAAATAGCCAATATGATCTTTTAGCTCCCACTGAGGATACTGCTTTGAATCGTCTACTGGATAACCCTGAGTTTTCCAGCCTCCTGACAGTCAGGGATCATTCGGGTAAAAGGCCACTGGAGTCAATGTGTTCAAAAGAACTCACTATGAACTGTGCTTATGTGATACTTGAACACACCGTGTTTATGAAGGTGTTTGACAAAACACTCCAACTAACCGGTCTTCCTGAATATGGCAGTGAGTTACTGAATCTACTCTCACCAGATCAGGGTTTTCAGGCCTGGCTGTTGATCCGGTTAGTTCAAAAAGGCCTGGATCCGGAGGCTTTGGTTCTGACCAAAGCAGCCAGGGACACTGACGCCAGTTTACGGTCTGAATTTAAAGCGCTGTTAACTCAATGTAAGCCACTCAAAAGCCTTGCGGATCAAAGGGTATTTTTAACCAAAGCAAAAGCGCTGGGGTTTGATGAATTATCCGTCGATGTCATCCTGCAGGCTTTTGCCCTTCCAGCCAGGGTTGCCTTTATCGAGCCACCGTTCACAGCGTCGGATCGTAACGTGTGGGAAAGTGAAGTCATCCCCTTTTCTAACAATTACATTTTTGATATTCCTGTAGTAAAAAAACTTCCCTGGACTTCCCTATTGAAAAAGGCATTTCGTTGTTTTAATCCGGCTCAGAATGTAGAAATCCTTAAAGCCTGGTCAGAAGCTCTTCAGTGCCTTAGCAGACAAGATCAATTGATTGATTTTGATCAACCCATCCCCCAGGGCGATCATGGCATTTACGGTAGAAGTTGTTTCTTCACTGACCCGGAAACGGGCGATAGCCTGCGTCTCAAGTTCAGAAAAAAACAGACAGGGCAGCCTGAAGCCGAACCCTGGGAAGAACTGGCAAGCGAGCCAGTGAAACTGAACTGTCTCAGGGCGTTTCAGCAGAGCGGTAAACTCCCTCTGAAAAGTCATTTCCCTGAACCGGCAGGGATGTATCGAGTCCCGGATTTTCAAGGCTGGCTACTGAGAAGCCCTCTGGGTCTGCAAGACCAGCAAGACCTCAGGGAGCAGGTCTTTGTGGAACCGGATGCTTCTGCCTGCGTTTACGTCTATAAAACCAAGGCCTCTGAGTATTACCATCTTTACCCCTATGACGTGAATGAGGAGGATGGTGTGGAAGCTCTCAAGGTTGCCGCCCATGATCTGGGTCTGTTGGCAGGGGCGGGGCTCACTGCTACCGTTCTGCCTATGTACCACGATAGTCACGAAAAACGTCACTATGTGATACTGGCACAGCTCGACAATAAGAAGTGTCCAGGAGTCATAGAGTCATGGGACTTTTCAGCCACCAACTGGCCCAACATCTCTCCCGGGGTTGGTCTTCGCGATTATCCTGAAGTTCAGGCTTTTTCAGAGCTACCACTCACCCTGGAAAGGGAGGTAAAGGATATACCGGAGAATCGAAGAAAAGTTCATATGGAGCAGATTGCCAGGGAATTTCTCAGCCTGATATTACTGCTGGCCAGAACCAGGCGGCCCAGCCTGGATTTCAGAAAAACAGAATTCGTAGAAAAGCTTGAAGCTGACATCACCCGCCTTTCCCAGGACTTTTTCGGCCAGGCCTTTAACTTGCCCACTGAGCTCATTGGCAAGGCTCTTGGTACTTACGGCATAGCGAAAAGACTGGCGTTACAGATCTGTTTCTTTTGTGAAGGGCCAGTGCATCCAGAGTGGGTTCAATGGGTCATGCAGGGTAAAATGCCAAAGGAGGTTTTCCCGAAAATGCATGAAGAGCTTTTTGATGCCTCTGTTGCAAAGGAAATAGTTAATGGAAGCTTCTTTACAACCAGTCAAAGTCAGGGGGCTAATCTGGGCAGTGGTAGCGGGATGTTGCCGCTGATGGATTTGAACAAGTTGATCACTTTGGCCTTTAATCTTTTCGTACATAAAGAACAGGCTTTGGCCACTTTCTTCAAGTCAGACAGTCATGGGGAGGAAGCCCTCACCCTTGACCAGGAAAGTTCTACGTAGCAGTGTCAGTTCTTGCGTAACTAAGACAGCAGTTAGAAATTCATTAATAAAGGCAGAGAGTCAGCCGGGCTAACTGACCAGTCTGTTTTCATCGGTCTGTTTGAGCAGCTGCCAGAGCAGCCCCTGGTCAGTCAGGGCACGCAGAATCAGGGAGTAGCCTGCATACCAGGGGCTTTCATAGAGGTGGGCATTGACGATTTTAGTGGGAGGGACGCCTGCTATGTTGACCGCCTGGGTTTGCAGGCAGTGAGTCAGTACCGGGTGAACAATATCCGAGGCCAGACAAATCTCTCCCGAGAGCACAATCACTTCAGGCCGCAGCAGGTTGACTGACATAGCCAGAGCTTTGCCAAGGTTGGCAGCTGCTTCTTTGAGAAGGTTAGTGGCCAGGGCATCACCTGCATTCGCGGCTTCGCAGATTTTCACCATGGTGACATCGTCAGGGGGGAGTGTGCTTAAGCTGCCGAGCGCGCCGCCAGCCAGTAGCTGACAGCAGCGTTTCTCAATGGCTGGGTTGGACACCAATGTTTCCAGACAGCCATAGTTGCCACACTGGCAACGCAGGCCAAGCGGGTCAATCTGAATATGACCCAATTCACCGACCGCTGCACCACTGCCTTCATAGAGAGCTCCATTGGTGATTAAACCGGCTCCCACTCCGTTGTGAACACTGACCATCAGACTGTTTTGGTACCCCTTGAGGGCACCCAATTGACTCTCGGCCAGAGTCATTGCAGAGATAAAATTATTGATTTTACAGGGCAGGCCCAAAGCCTCGGAGATCAACTGTGCCAAAGGCAGGTTGTTCACTTCTATATGAGGCATAAAGGTGACGACCCCGTCAGTGGGGTTTACCAGCCCTGGTACAGCGACACCCACTCCAGCTATCTGGGTAACCACATGTCGGTGTTGATGCAGGAAGGCCTGTAACGAATGGATCACATGCTGGCTGAACTCTTCCTGGCTGCTGTGATGCTGAAGAGGTTCAGAGTATTTAGCCAGAATATCACCGGATATGGTTTTCAGTCCGATATGCAGACGTGTGCGCCCCACACGCGCCGCCAGTATTTGAATACGGTTGTGGGCAATAGCCAGAGGCATGGCCTTACGGCCCCGCTCTTCATGGGAGGTGTCAGAGGAAGAATCCAATGCAGAGTTTGGGGTTGGGGCAGCAGTCATTTCCTCTATCAGCCCGTTATCAAGAAGCTGGCGGGTAATACGTGTAACACTGCCAGGGGCCAATTGGCAGTGTCGTGCAATCTCAGTGCGAGAAACCGACCCATGGGTGAGGATGGTTTTATAGACCGCGGAGATATTGCGTTCTTTGACGACATCGAGATTGACGATAGATGACATAAACGGCTGCTTATATTTGTTGTGGAAGATCGTTGTGCACAGTTATGAACACACCGCTATGAACTCACCGCCGCTAACTGTGGCGGTCAGGTTCAAGTCTTTATCTAAAACGACCATGTTGGCGTATTGCCCGGGGGCAATTTGTCCCAGCTGCTGCTCGAAACCCATGGCTTTGGCGGCGTTAAGGGTCGCCATTTGAATGGCTGTATCACGGGCAATGCCATGCTCGACACTATTCTGAATCGCTTCAACCATTGTCAGGGCGGAACCACCGAGTGTGCCGTCTGCATTGGAGCATTGACCTTTGCTGTAGCGCACGGTTTGTCCGCAGAAATCGAAGCTGCTGCCTTCGGCATTGTCCATACCTGCTGGTGGTGTGGCATCCGTTACCAGAACCAGACGATCCTGCAGTATACGCTGGGCAATACGCAGGTTTTCCCAGGACAGGTGAAAGCCGTCGGCAATAATACCGGCATAGAAGGTCTGGCTGTCGAAGATGGCACCCACTGTGCCGGGTTCACGGCTGGTGAGTGGTGTCATGGCGTTGTGCAGATGGGTGGCGAAGCTGGCACCTTCCTGCTCAGCAGCTTTCACCTGTGCGCAGGTTGCCAGAGTATGGCCTACTGAAACGACAATCCCTGCATCGGTCAGCTGTTTGATCACACCGGCAGGGCACACTTCTGGTGCCAGAGTGATTTTCTTTACCACGTCAGCCTGTCCGCAGAGCCAGTCAATCATTGGCTGGTCTGGTTCGCGTACCAACTGTTGCGGGTGAATGCCCCGACGGTTGATGTTGAGATAAGGTCCTTCCAGATGCAGCCCAGGTACCCGCTCCGGGTGCATGCCTTTGTAATCTCGCACGACAGTGACTGCCTGACGGATGTCTTCATCGGAAGCGGTAATCAAGGTCGGTAGAAAACTTGTGCAACCGGACTTGATGTTAGCCTGATGCATGGTATCCAGGGTGTCCATAGTGATATCTGTATTAAACAATACACCGCCGCAGCCGTTTAATTGCAGGTCAATAAAACCGGGCGCGAGGTAATGGCCTTTGAGGTCAACTTGAGTGATGTCTTCAGGCAGGTCATTTTCAAGAATAATTGTATCAATAAGGCCGTTATTGATAGTGACTGCATACTTCGAAGCAGTAACGGCTTCACTGGGAAGCAGCTGCAGATTGATCAGGGCATAGCGTTTAGAGTTCATACAACCTGCCCCTGGTTAGCAGTAGCCAGCGATATTTTCAGCTTCAATATCCTGGAAGTAACGCAGGGTGCGTACTTTCAGGTCGAGAGTGGCGTCATCGTCGCAAACCATCATGGCTTTTGCGTGCATCTGCAGGGCAGAGATGGTCCACATATGATTGATGGATCCTTCCAGCGTGGCCTGTACCGCTTGCGCCTTGCCGCTTCCGGTCGCCAGTACCATCACTTCCCGTGCATCAAGTACCGTACCTACGCCGATGGTCAGGGCCAGCTTTGGCACCTGGCTGACATCGCCATCAAAGAAGCGGGCATTAGCCTGACGGGTTTGTCTGGTGAGGGTTTTGATGCGGGTGCGTGACGTCAGGGAAGAACCGGGTTCATTAAAGGCGATATGACCATCGTGACCCACGCCGCCCATAAACAGTTCTATGCCGCCACAGGCTGTGATCTTTTGTTCGTAACGCTGGCACTCGGCTTCGAGGTCTGCGGCATTGCCATCCAGGAAGTTGATGTTCCCTGGCTGGATATCCACATGATCAAACAGCACCTGGTGCATAAAGGAGTGGTAGCTCTGCGGATGCTCTTCAGGCAGGCCGACGTACTCATCCATATTAAAGGTCACGACATGCTCAAAGCTCACCTTACCGGCACGGTGCAGTTCGATCAGGGCACTGTAGGTATTGACCGGCGTACCTCCGGTTGGCAAACCCAGCACAAATGGTTTGTCCGCTGTGGGTGCGAAGTCATTAATCCGTTTGGCAATGTGCTCTGCAGACCAGAGACCAACAGCCTCCTTACCGGACAGGGGAATTAAGCGCATAGAGTTACCCGATTCAGTCGGTGTCGCCTTTTCCGAAGGGCGGACGACAGTTGCTAATGACAGACAGCATAACTCTATTTAATTTTCGTTGGAAATAAATGACTGGATATATTTGGTAGTTGCTGGTTCCATGTGAATAATCTATTGACCTGAATCAATTGATTTCCTTTTTTTGATTTCCATTGAAAATTAAATGTTTAGTATGCGTTGCAAACCTGCGATTAAGACTCTGGACAACGCAATGAACATACTTGGTTATATGCAGAAACTAGGCAAGGCTCTGATGCTGCCCATCGCCGCACTGCCTGTTGCGGCTCTTTTACTCCGTCTGGGGCAACCTGATCTTCTGGATATCGCTTTTATTGCGGCCGCAGGCAACGCTATTTTCAGTAACCTGCCACTGTTGTTTGCCATGGGTATTGCTGTGGGCCTGTCCAAAGACAATGCCGGTGCAGCCGCTCTGGCCGGTGCAGTGGGTTACTTTATTCTGACGGCCGCAGCGGGCACGATTAACGCTGATATTAATATGTCGTTCTTTGGCGGCATTATTGCCGGTATCGTGGCCGGTCATACTTATAACCGCTTCCACACGACTTCACTGCCAGCCTACCTTGGCTTCTTCAGTGGTAAGCGTCTGGTGCCGATCCTGACGGGTCTGTTTATGCTGGCTGCTGCCTGGGTTGCGGGTTACATCTGGCCAGCTATTCAGAATGGCATTGATGCTTTTGGTCACGGTGTTGCGGATTCCGGCAGCATTGGCCAGTTCTTCTACGGTCTGTTAAACCGGGCTCTGATTCCTGTAGGGCTGCACCACGTACTCAACTCTTACTTCTGGTTTGGTCTGGGGGAGTTTACTAACTCTGCCGGTGAGCTGGTGAATGGTGATCTGCATCGTTTCTTCGCAGGTGACCCTACTGCCGGAGTCTTTATGACCGGCTTCTTCCCTGTGATGATGTTTGGTCTGCCAGCTGCTGCTTTCGCTATGTACCTGTCTGCAGCGAAAGAGCGCCGTGCACAGGTTGGTGGTGTGCTCTTCTCTGTTGGTTTGACAGCATTCCTGACCGGCATCACAGAGCCTCTGGAATTTCTGTTTATGTTTCTGGCGCCAGCTCTCTACGCGGTACACGCGGTATTGACGGGTCTCTCACTGGCTCTGACCAATGCCTTCGGAATGCTGGCAGGTTTTGGATTCTCTGCCGGTCTGTTTGACCTGGTGCTTAACTGGGGGCAGGCGACCAAACCTCTGCAGCTGGTGCTGCTGGGTCTTGTGTACTCTGTCGTTTACTTTTGTGTGTTCTACTTCGGTATCAGGATTTTCAACTTCAAGACGCCTGGTCGTGAAGATGAGGATGCCGAAAGCTTTGAAGCTGACAGCACTGCCGCACCTGCCGGGATGGATGTTAAGAGCCACGCTTACAAAGCCCGTCAGTATATAAAGGTACTGGGCGGTCTCGATAACCTGACTAACATTGACGCATGTATTACCCGCCTGCGTCTGACCCTGAACGACACGTATATTGCTGAAGAAAGAGTGATCAAAGCACTGGGTGCCACCGGCATGATTCGCGTTGGTGAGAAGAATCTGCAGATTATCCTCGGTCCACTGGCTGAAATTATTGCCGGTGAAATGAAGCAGGTGCCTCCTGCAGAAGACCTGTCTGCTATCCAGGTGCCTGGCCAGATTTCAGAGGATGCGAGGCCTGAAGCAAAGGCTGTTTCTGTTAAAGACGTTCCTGCCAGCTCTGCTTTCGAGCCCGGCGATACTTACCAGCTGGCAGCGGATTACATCAAAGCACTGGGCGGCCGTAATAACCTGATCCATATTGATGCCTGCATTACCCGTCTGCGCCTGCAGGTGACCGACCCGGCCCTGATCAAAGATAAAGAGTTGAAGATGCTGGGTGCGATTGGTGTCGCCCGCATTGGTACTCACAATCTACAGGTTGTTATTGGTGCTCACGCCGAACAGGTAGCGGAGCAAATGAAAGGAGTGCCAGCATGAGCGCAACTATGAATGCAGTGACTATTCTGGCTCCTCTAAGCGGGCAGTTGTTACCCCTGAAAGCGTCTGTTGACCCTGTGTTTGCTGGTGGCATGGTGGGTGACGGAGTGATTGTTGATCCCGTTAACATCGATGCAGAGCAGCAGGTCCTTGCACCTTTCGCCGGTGTCGTCAGTCAGGTGCACGGGGCAAAGCATGCGGTCGCGGTGAAAGACACTGCCAGTGGTGTGGAAGTGTTGATTCACGTCGGCGTTGATACCGTAGCGCTGAAAGGGGAAGGGTTTAACACTTTTGTATCTGAAGGCGACACTGTGAAAGCGGGTCAGAAACTTCTGACTTTTCATGCCCGGGTCGTGGGGGCAAAAGCTGTCAGCCTGCAAACCGCCGTGCTGGTGACCTCTGGTCACACTGTGAAAGTCACTCAGACAGGCATGTCTGTTGAAGCGGGGTTCAGTGAAGCCTTTGTCGTGAAGAAGTCTGCGGAGAAAGGCGAGAGCATGACAGAGCAGAAGGATGCACAATCACTGACCTTTGATGTGACTGTACGCAACCCTGTTGGCCTTCATGCCCGCCCTGCGGCTCAGCTGGTCAATATAATTCGTGGTTTTAACTCCCACGTACACCTGGCCTGTAATGGTAAAAGCTGTGTCGGTACCAGTCTGACAGCCATTATGGGGCTGTCTACAGTTCTGGGTTCCATAGTCACTGTCACTGTGGCGGGTAGCGATGCTGACGCTGCAAAGCAGGCCATTGAAGAAGGCTTCCATTCCGGTCTGGGTGAGCAGGCTGGTCACGCAGTGGTCGCTCAAGGCGATGCTGCAGATGAAGATATTGACGAGAACGAAGCGCCACTGCTGGCAGCGGCCGCAGTGTCCGAGAATATTCTTCCCGGTGTTAAAGCTGCCCCGGGACTGGTGATTGGTAGAATCTTCCATCAGTTCCGTGACCTGCCCAGCTACCCGGAAGTAGGTATCGATGTTCAGGATGAGCTGGGCCAGCTGGATTACGGTATTGAACTGGCCCGCCAGGGTCTGACGACACTGGTTGAACGCCTGAAAGCCGAAGGGATGGAAGAGCAGGCCGAGGTGTTCTTTGCTCACTTGCTGATGCTGGATGATCCGGCGATAGGCGACCATTCCCGTCAGCTGATTACCGCAGGCAAGAGTGCCATGTGGGCCTGGCATACCAGCTTTGTTTCCGAAGCTGCACAGCTAAGAAAACTGGATAACCCTATGTTGGCGGCGCGTGCGACCGATGTGGAAGATGTCGGCGAGCGGGTGATGCGTCATATCATGGGTGTTGAAAACGACTGTGAGCGTATGCCAGAGAACAGCATTCTGGTGCTGGAAGATATAACTCCGTCGGAAGTGGTCACCCTTGACCATAACCGTGTGGTGGGCATCTGTACTCTGGAAGGTGGCTCCACTTCTCACGCAGCCATTCTGGCAGCGTCCCTGAACCTGCCTTATCTGGTGAATGTGCCAGATGTTATTCGCAACTTTGCTAATGACTCTGCTGCCATTCTGGATGCGAACAAGTCACGTATTCATCTGCAGCCAACCGAGCAGGATATTGCCGACTGCCGCAGTCAGTCCGAGCAGGACTCTCTGGTCGCAGCGGCCGCTCATCAGAACACTCTGAAGCCTGCGGTCACCAGAGATGGTCACCATGTCGAAATCGTTGCCAATATCGGCAGCCAGGCTGATGCTGAAAAAGCTGTGACTCTGGGTGCTGAAGGTGTAGGTCTGCTGCGTTCCGAGTTCCTTTACCTTGAACGGACTACTGAGCCTTCTATTGCCGAGCAGACTGCCGTTTATCAAGGCATCTTCCAGGCAATGGGGAAAGAGCGTCCGGTGATTGTTCGTACTCTGGATGTGGGTGGTGACAAGCCGCTGACTTACCTGCCTCTGCCTAAAGAAGAGAACCCGTTCCTGGGTGAGCGCGGTGTGCGTATCGGCATTAACCGTCCTGCGATTCTGCGTAAACAGGTGCGTGCCATTCTGCGTGCTGCCCATGCGGGCAGTGTGCGCATTATGTTCCCGATGATTGGTTCCCTGGAAGAGTTCCTGGCGGTGAAGAAACTGGTACGTGAGGAAGAGGCGAAGATTGAAGGTCTGGACAGGGTCGAGATCGGCGTGATGATTGAAGTCCCTTCGGCTGCCCTGATGGCTGATGTACTGGCTGAAGAAGTGGACTTTTTCTCCATAGGTACCAACGACCTGACCCAGTACACGCTGGCCGTTGACCGTGGCCACCCACGTTTGGCCGCCCGTGCGGATGCCTTGCATCCTTCGGTACTGCGCCTGATCGATATGACAGTGAAAGCCGGTAAGCGTGCTAATAAGTGGACTGGTGTTTGCGGCAGTCTGGGCAGTGATCCGGCAGCAGCAGCTATTCTGGTTGGTCTTGGTGTGCAGGAGCTGTCTGTCAGCGTGCCATCTTTGCCTCTGGTAAAAGCGGCTGTGCGTGATATGGATTATGCCGAGTGTAAGGAGCTGGCTCAGAAGGCACTTTGTATGCGAAACGCTGAAGATGTACGCTCTCTGATATAACGCTCATCAAACTTAAGCCCTGATAAGCTATTTAAAAACCCGCTCAGCTCATGTTGCGGGTTGTTAAATAGTGCCAGTCCGAAAACCCACCAAAGCATCAAACCAGTAGAAACTGTATGTTACTGATTGGCATGAACTCGGCATTTTTTCATGCCCCAGTCTTCGCCAGATGATTCTTCAGCAATATCAACAGATAACGCAGATTTCCAGACACGCGCAATCCACACCAGCCGCGATTGAGTGCATCTTCGGAAGTTTTTCTTGGTCAGGCTGCTTTTTGCAGAAGAGGCGGTTTGTCCCGATCTCTTGTGAGTAGTAATTTGCCCAATCTTTGACTGGCTCTGGCAGCCCGACGAGATTCGCTGCTGGCCGTCGAATGTTTGAGCCTGCGGACGACTGCCTGTTTCCCTTTTCTTACGAAACAACAGTGAGCAAAGTGATTTCAAGATTCAAGATGTTGCCTGAAATCTTCTTTCTGGGAAGATACTCTTGTTCTCATTATTTTTGTTGGGTGGCCTCGAACATTTTTAGGATCCACCCAGGTTTCCCGACCTCTTTTACTTAGAATCGCTCTGGTTCTAGCTTCATTCTTCAGGGTGTCCTCGGTTAAGGTGCCCAGAGGGTGCTGTATCCCGCTTTGTGAGAGCCGGGAAACGATTTGCTGTAATTGTGCGTTATCTTTGGAGGTGAGCCAATCGCACCGGCCTGCACTTAGCCAAAGCAGCCCCAGTTCAGAAAGTTGCCCGGGCAGGTTAACCTGATCAAGATCCGTCTCATCAAAAATTTTATGATAAAGCTCATGCCCGCTTGCAGCTGCATCTGCTGCTGAGGCTGTTTGAATACCAGCCATCTGTGCAACCTGGCGTTTTGCCATGCGTAGCAGCTCACTCATTACCCCTGCCCAGACATCTTCCTTTGCACAGATGCGGTTTCGAACCACTTCATTGTGCGTCATTTCCTGTTTACTCATATCAGAGATATCATTCATCTTAGGGCTAATATAGATTTCATGTGGATCTCTGAGCCCCATATCTCTTGCATAAACGCTATCCGGCCCGGCACCTCCTGTCATGGAGGAAAGATTCCAGCAGGCTTTGACTGTGACGGTTAATTTTTCTTTGAAATCGGAGCACAAGCGGCACTCTTTCGGAAGTTCTATCTTTTCAAAGTCAAAATGGGCTTCACCAAATGCCCTGTAAATATCGACCGTATCTCCGAACCGTATTATCGTCCGGAGCCAGAGCTGGAATTCTGACTCTGATGATTCAGGCTTGAAGAATCGCTCTTTCAGCTTGCACCACTTGTTGGAAGGAAGCTGGAGGATCAGCTTTTCAGGCACTGATAAAAGAATGTCGTTTTTCATTTTCTCCCGTTTATTTTCATCATCACAGTCCCTTACATTTTTATTGGCCAGCGCAACAGCCACTTCCAGCAAAATATCATCCGGTACACACCCGTTCAGATCTCTCATAAGGTAAATTGCGGACTGTATCTCTTCCTGATTTTTATCCTGATTCTCAGCCACAACGTCATGATATAAGGCAGCATACTGTAGTAGTTCTTCCAGATCCTGACGCTTTATTGATGTAAGCCCGCTTGGTTCTGTAGGTTCGTTGATGGCCTGGTGCTTTAATAGTTGCAAAAATACTCGGGTAAATAAGGCTGTCCGAACAACATGATCACAGTCATGGATGCTCCTTAAAGGAGTCTGAAAATCTATGTTAGCAGAGCCATATACTGCTGCGATTGCATGCTTCGGATGAGCAGCCTTATAATAAGTTTCCAGAATTGCCTGTACATTTTGTTCAAATGTCGCGCTCTCCGGGAAAAGCGGTTTGCCCAGTTCAAAAAGGTGTTCAACCAACTGGCTGGTTTTTGTGTTTTTCGGTGGTGGAACGCTCTGCGTATTGGAACTGGCAGATAATGGGTGTTGAGGACTGTTGGCCTGTTTTACCTGCTCGAGGTGCTGAAATAATGTCTTGCAATCACAACCAAAAAAGTTTTTAAAGTCTTTGGGATGCTGACTGTCCAAACTGCTCAGTTGTTGCGTGTATTCATCGCTCAGTTCGCAGATTGCTCCATGCCTCATCATGCTATAGGCGACAGGTACATACTCCCTGTGAATGTCGCAATTCAGGGGGTCCTTCTTGGCTATAGGATCTATTTGAGAGCCTATCCAGAGGAAATCAGTGGCCGTTCTATTCAATATCTCCCAACCTGTCACCGGATGTAGCAGGCCAAGCAATTCGGCCATAACAGAATCAGCCATATTTTTGGAAAGTCCTTGAGTAATACGACACAATATTACGTGCAATTTGCCACGTTGCGACGGACTGTCATAATCTATCTTCAATTTGGCGCCATGTTTGTAAAGAGATACAAAAGCAAAAGGGTTGCTGTTTAAATCCTGAAGAGAGAGCGTTATTGTTGTGGGATTGAGCAATTGATGTTGAATAACTTGTCCTGTCAGTTGCTCGATCTCTTGTTTTTTTTCTAGCAAATCTGGTTCAGACAGTAACTCTGTCATTTGGCAGTGGAAGACAGACCCTTTCTGCCAGGTTCCTGCAAACAGGCAGATTTCGATCAGAGAGGATGTTACTTTTCTCCAGCCTCTCGATACTTCAGTCAGATACCCAAAGTCAGCGCCCTTTTTGGTCAAGTCAAGCAGTTCAGCAATTGTTGGAAGTTTTACGTTGTTTTGATGCCAGTAACCCTGATTTCCGCTGCGCATGACCAGGGCCAATGCCTGGTCATACCAGAGTGGAATCTCTGGCAGGTTAAGGCTCATCAAACGTTCAAGCATTCTTCGGGGTGGCAGCCTGCCTAACAAGGAGCCTAGAGTTGCTACGTTAATATTGCAGCTTATTGCATACGACCTGAGGCTTTGCAGACGGCTTAGAATATCTGCATTACTATATCCCATGGTTTCTGGTGAGATAATTGCGCGCAGGTGGATTGGGTCTGAACCAAAAAAAACCAAGGGCAGTTCGGGATGGTGGTGCAGGCCTGTTTGCATTTCCTCTCTGAGCTTCAGCATAGCTTTCAGAGATGTGCCATAGAAATCATTGTCAGCAGTATCGATTATCTTGACCTGTAAACCAGCAATGCCAACAACATCGTTCTGAGCTATACGTTCCAGGAGTGTCTCATTATGCTGTGTTTTGTATTGATAATATTGCCCGGTGTTACGAAATTTGCGCTGGCTAAATGTCCCGTCCGCTTGCAAATGCCCTGATGTCCAGGAATAGTAATGACTGCAGGAACGCTGGGCTATTTCACGATTTTTGGAGGCATGGTTTTCTACGGAATCCAAAGCAAAAGCGCCTTTGATCAGATGGCTACGTTCAAGCTGAAAATAACCCTCAGAGTCTTTCTCTTCGATTTTTGCCAATATGAAAGAACTGCGAGAAGCATCTTCAGGAAAATATGATGTAGAACCAGCATCTTCAGAAAAATATGATGTAGAACCAGCATCTTTTTTATATGGAAGCAATACAGAGGGAGATGCTAATAGGATACCAACGCTTGGGCCCCAAAGACATGCCCTGCCCCCTCGCACGCAATGAACAGCACCACAAGGAATGTGCACTGCACTGTTGATGCAGACCAGCTCTTTTTTCTCACCGTGATGTGTCCAGTCAGCATCAAGATTGGGTACGCGGATAAACAGCCGGTCATCGTTATAGGATTTAACTATTCTCCCTGCAAAGAATGCTTGATTCTTCTGCGCATGTACGACTGGATCAGGGGGCAAGCATGTTTTATTTACCTTTTTTAAACAATCCATAGTACACCTGAGAAAAATCCATTCCTTTTATAGACAAATAATATTGGGGATAGTTCCTAAAGCGTCACAGACTTTTGGGGCTCGGGGCTCGGGGCTCGGGGCTCGGGGCTCGGGGCTTGGGGCGGGGCTTGGGACTCGGGGCTTGGGATTTCCGGGTCAAATCTCTGTCAGGAGTACTACTGTAGCGAAATATGCCCTGCCAATGGTCTGAGTCATAGTTAACGGCAGCGTAATACGGAAGATGGGGGATCGTACCTAACGGAAGGTCTTGAACACTTCTGTCTCTGGGAAAATACACGAATGCTTCAGAGGCATCCCAATCGATATCAATACGGTCGATTACCCAACCAGAAAATGCGAACATGGGACGAAGTGAGGGTGTTGAACACATGGCTGATCTTTCAGAAATGTTGATCCATACAAATCAATCATTCCCTGAAGGCTATTTCTGTTGCAACCCCTCACTTTTCATCAGCCAACTTGCGAAAGCCCCGAATAATCAGTCTTTCTCTAAAGATACTTTTTGATCTTAAACGTGTTGATCTTAAACGTGCCACTTTCTGTAACGTTTTTTTTAGATAAGTTTTATATGTAATCATTACACTTAACTACTTTTCAGGTTCTCTTATCATCTTGGAGTGACCAATCAAAAATCAGTTCATTAGTAACACCTATAAAAAACCATTTGGATAGGTTTATAATCGCTCAGTCGTTCAGCCAGAAAAATAAAGTTGATCGTGCGTCCCAATAACGATTTATACCCTATACCTGAATCCGTAGTTTTATAGGAAGTTCACTGTATTCCTCGGTGGTGTATGGCTTAGAGTCTTTTAAAGCAATCATGGGGGTAATGGTGGATTAAGGGGGTGGCCCTCTGATTTTGCCCTGGATATGTCAAGTAAGAAGAGTCGGAACCTGTCGGCAGGAGCTGGGGTAGAACACCGTATTTTCCTCTCACTGTGACCCTTGATGCTGGTTTAACCTCGTTTCTGTAGGGAAATATACAACCGTTGGCTGTCACTTGTTTCACCTCTGTATGTCAATATTTTTTGTGGATTTTATCTGCGTTTCCAATTTTTTTTTTTGTTTTTCTCCCCGCAGGTTGATTTCAGTCATAACTCTTCCCGTCTCATTGCTCTGATAATGCGAATTCTCAGCTTTTGGCAGCTTGCCTGTTGCGGTTTACGCACAGGTTAGAAAAACACTATTCAACGCTGCCTGAAATGTTTCGACGGTAAACGCAGTTATCAACTCACAGGTAACAGCAGGCGTTTCGTTGCGATTATCACCCAGGGGAAATCAAACTATGAGTCAAGCAACAACTATTATTCAGCGCTACACGGATATAAGTCTGATAGGGCGTATATTCGTCGGTATTCTTTTGGGCGGTTCTCTGGCCACGATTGCTCCTGATGTCGCCATTTCCGCAGGACTGCTGGGCAGTCTGTTTGTCAGTGCGCTGAAAGCTGTTGCACCTATTCTGGTTTTTGTTCTGGTTATCTCAGCGATTGCCAATCAGCGTAAAGACTCTGATACCAGTATGCGCCCTATTATTTCTCTGTACCTGATTGGTACTTTTGCTGCCGCCCTGACAGCAGTAATGATGAGCTTTATGTTCCCGGTTACCCTGACTCTGGCGAACAGTGCTGCCGGCACCACTCCTCCTGGTGGTATTGGCGAAGTTATGAACACCCTGATGTTCCGCATTGTGCAGAACCCTGTTGAAGCTCTGCTGACTGGTAACTTTATCGGTATTCTGGCCTGGGCAGCAGGTCTGGGTATTGTTATGCGTCACGCATCTGAAACTACCAAAGCTGCGCTGCATGACCTCTCTGATGGCGTGTCTGGTCTGGTTCGTTTTGTTATCCAGCTGGCACCATTCGGTATCTTCGGCCTGGTAGCCAAGACTATCGCTGAAACTGGTTTTGGTGCTCTGGCCAGCTACGCTCACCTGCTGGCGGTTCTGCTGGGTTCCATGATTATTATTGCTCTGGTCGTAAACCCGATTATTGTTTACGTGAAGACCGGTATGAACCCTTACCCTCTGGTTCTGCGCTGCCTGCGTGAAAGTGGCATCACTGCTTTCTTTACCCGTAGCTCCGCTGCCAACATTCCTGTGAACATGAAGCTGTGTAAGGACCTCAACCTGCACGAAGACACTTACTCTGTGTCCATCCCTCTGGGTGCCACCATCAACATGGGCGGTGCGGCGATCACCATCACTGTTATGGCTCTGGCTGCGGTAAATACTCTGGGTATTCAGGTTGATTTCGCTACAGCTGTACTGCTGAGTATTGTGGCTGCCGTTTCTGCCTGTGGTGCTTCCGGTGTTGCTGGCGGTTCCCTGCTGCTGATTCCTCTGGCTTGCAGCCTGTTCGGTATCAGCAATGACCTGGCCATGCAGGTTGTCGCAGTTGGCTTCATCATTGGTGTGATTCAGGATTCCGCAGAAACCGGCCTGAACAGTTCTACTGACGTTATCTTCACCGCAGCCGCCTGTATCGCTGCCGAGAAGAAGGGGCACCATGCCTAAGCAGGCTTAACGCGCTGCGCTGACAATTCTCTCTCGAAGCTCTCTCAAAGCTCTCTCAAAGCTCCCGAACCGGTGTCACCGGTTCGGGAGTTTTAGTATCTGTCGCTTAATTCCTAACAACCTGGTTATTCAGCAGGGAGCATTACTGGCCTTTCGGGGGTCTATTCCCTATTGGTTAATCGTTTCGGAAGATTCAGTAATGTATACAGCAACACCATTTATTTTTTCTGATTCTGTTTCTATTCATGTTCCAGGGCGGAAGCCGCCTCCTGCTTCGGGACTGACCACGCCGTTACCGAAGGCGGACGCATCCCGGTGCAAGCTGACGACTCCCTCGCAGAATCATGCTCAGCCCAGTCATAACTTTGATGAACATGTTGTTCCTTTAGGCAGTGAGATTCTTTACACGGCTCGAAAGCTGAAAATCTCAGAAAAACTGCTCACAACCTCAAAGTTTATTCCTTTAGCTCAGCAATTGGTGTCGGAAGATGACTGGGATAAGACTGTAACCTTTTCTGATGTTGCAGGGCGAAAGTCTCACCGACTGTTCATGAAAAGCCAGCAGCATCGGATTGAAACATCTATGGTGGGGCCGCTTAAGGCATTGAGCCAGTGGTTATATGATTTAAAAAAACGACAGCAGGTCAATCCATCCAGTCGCGGGTTGCAACTTCTATGTCTTTGGCAGGACTGGGCTGTTGCCCAGGCGTTTGACTGTGCCAAACCCCAGAAGGAGCGTTTAGAGTTGAAGCGGTTTAACTGGCGCACTCTATCGGAGAAAATTATTGCTGCCAGGGCCGAACGTGAGGCTGAAAAGTCGTCCAGAGAGGAATCGCCCTCGCCAGAAAATTTGTCTGACGCCTTAAAGAAAATTGCTGAGTTGAAAAAGTCGAACAGTAAGCTCAGTAGCAAGTTACGCACAGCCCGACAACTTTTAAAGGAAACGGAAGTGCGGGATGAGAAGATGGCTCATTTGTTTAAGAGAGTCGGCAGTTGTAGCGTACGGGGGCTGGAGGTGTTAGAGGTCATAGATGAGTAAAAACTGCACAACTCAGGGAAGTGGTTCTTTCGTACCTGTTTAATTTTTAGATTTTCCATATAATGGCTTATCACTTGTCGGAGTGCCGGTTGTTTAACTGGCTGAGACCCCTCTGGGGAATTCGTTGAACCTGATCAGGGTTATACCTGCGAAGGGAACAAGCATCGAAGCCATCCGGCAAGCCTGAATGCTCTGTAATCATTACATCTGTATTCATTACCATGTCCCTATAAAGGAACAGTTCGCGTGGCTTGCAACTCAGATCACCTTATCAAAGACGCTTGTCGTCCGTTTCCTAATTCCCAAAAAGTTTATGTGACCGGCAGTCGTCCGGATATTCGCGTAGCTATGCGGGAAGTCAGCCTGGCCAACAGCCATGAGCGTTATGGCGGACAGCCTAATGAACCGGTGCGTATCTATGACACCTCAGGCCCCTACACAGAACCCGGTTACTCCCACGACCTGACCCAGGGGCTGGCCTCTTTCCGTAAAACCTGGATTGAAGAGCGCGGCGATACTGAGCTGCTGGAAGGTCGTACCTCTGCTTTTGCCCGTTCCCGTGAAGGGGATCTGCGCCTGGATGATGTGCGCTTTAATAACCTGAAGACTCCGCGCAAAGCCAGGCATGGCAAGAATGTCAGCCAGATTTACTATGCACGACAGGGCATTATTACCCCAGAGATGGAATACATCGCCCTGCGGGAAAGTATGGGTGACACCAACAGCAGGATCACTCCAGAGTATGTGCGTAAGGAAGTTGCTGAAGGTCGTGCGATTATTCCTGCCAACATCAACCACCCGGAATCCGAGCCAATGATTATTGGTCGTAACTTCCTGGTGAAGATTAACGCCAATATCGGCAACTCTCCTGTGACCTCTTCTATTGAAGAAGAAGTTGAGAAGCTGCTGTGGTCTACCCGCTGGGGTGGCGATACGGTGATGGACTTATCCACAGGCAAGAACATTCATGAAACCCGTGAGTGGGTTCTGCGTAACTCGCCAGTGCCTATTGGCACCGTGCCTATGTATCAGACTCTCGAAAAGGTGAAAGGCCGGGTCAAAGACCTGAACTGGGATGTGATGAAAGACACTCTCATCGAGCAGGCTGAACAGGGTGTGGATTATTTCACTATTCACGCCGGTACTCTGCGGGCTCATGCTGCCAAGACTGCCAACCGGGTGACCGGTATTGTCTCCCGCGGGGGCGGGATTATTGCCCAGTGGTGTGAGATGCATAATGCCGAGAACTTCCTGTACACCCACTTCCGTGATATCTGTGAGCTGTGCCAGCAGTATGATGTGAGCCTGTCTCTGGGTGATGGCCTGCGTCCTGGTTCCATTGCCGATGCCAACGATGAAGCCCAGTTCGGTGAGCTGGAAACCCTCGGTGAGCTGACCAAAATCGCCTGGGAGTATGATGTTCAGGTGATGATCGAAGGCCCGGGCCACGTACCTATGGACCTGATCAAAGAGAATATGGACAAGCAACTGGAATGCTGTCACGAAGCGCCGTTCTACACCCTCGGCCCGCTGACTACAGATGTTGCTCCCGGTTATGACCACATCACCTCCGGCATTGGTGCGGCAATGATTGGCTGGTATGGCTGCGCCATGCTCTGCTACGTCACACCAAAAGAGCATCTTGGCCTGCCCAACCGTGATGATGTGAAAGAAGGCCTGATTACGTACAAGATTGCTGCTCACGCAGCCGATGTGGCCAAAGGTCACCCGGGTGTACGTGTACGTGATAATGCGCTGTCCAAGGCTCGTTACGAGTTCCGCTGGGAAGATCAGTTTAACCTCTCCCTGGACCCGGAAACCGCGAAAAAGTACCACGATGAAACCCTTCCTCAGGACGGCGCCAAGGATGCAGAATTCTGCTCCATGTGTGGCCCGGACTTTTGCCCCATGCGTATGACCCGTGAAGTACGGGAGATGGATGGCGAGGAAGCTGTAGAGGCTACCGCCACCAACGACTAACCAGCCGGTTAAGACAGTCATACTGTCTTTCTCACCCAGCAACACTATCGTCAGGGCTTCTTCGGGAGCCCTGATTTTGTTTCAGGGTCAAAGCTTTCACTGATTGAATCGGAACAGAGGGGGCGGGCGTGTGCTGGTAAAAGAACTGGAAACCTTAAAGGCCAGTGCCGAGCTGATCTCCGTTACCCTCTATGACGAAGAATGTCCGGTTACTGGTATTGTCTACCTCACTAACAGCCGCGTTACTGCACTGGTACTGTTTGATGATAATGGTGAGTACGGCGGCTGGACGCTGTTCGAGACCAGTCGCATTTCTGGTGTTACCTGGGGTAACCGTGAGCATCAGGCTGTCGCCTCCCTGATAGATACCAGCTACGAGCGGGTACTGCCCGTGAATGGCAAGAAAACATTTAACCAGTCCTTGGTCGAACTGGGCTCCCGTCTGGAGTGCATCAGTTTATACATCGAAGGGTGTGGTGATGACTTTGATATGGGGCGGGTTGCAGAGTTCGACAGTCACTGGCTCAAGGTACACACCTATGGCAGTAAGGCCACGCTCAGTCGTTCCTGGAGGTGTATTGCCCGGGACACCATCGTAAGAATTGAAGTCGATACGCCTTATATGAATCGTGTGCTGGGATTACATAAAGATTTATAAGTCATCCGTCCCGACTCGTTGATCGGAGACAATCCCCGAGCCCTGTTTAACAGTCCTGCAACCACTGATTTCAGTGCCCCTCTCCAAACAGAACAGATGCCTGTTAGAATAACTAACCAGATTAGTGAGTAATCATAACAATCCGCCAACCTTAAAGAACAATTTGCCTGTGAGAGTGTCAAACGTACTCTTCTTATATATTCAGGTTAATAATGCGTTATGGATACTATTCAGGAAAGGAAGCCGGCAGCTGATAACTCTTATAGAGAGAAAGAATACAAATCGGCCCCCACAAAGCGTTGCAGATTAGGTACACATACTGTTGGAGCGGTAGACTCTTCTGATATATCTCAAAGTAATGTGTCGCCCGTCTGTACGTCTGAAACGCAGCCTGAGCTGAGAACGCTCAAAAGAAAAATAGAGGTACTCCTGAAAGAGGGCGGGAGGGTGGAAGCTACCGGAGGTGATTCACCTCTGGGAGAAATCAAGGGTTCCCTGCAGGAAATCTACCAGAAGGCCCGGGCCAAAGATTTTCAGGACAGTAATATCCCCCTTGATCTTGTTACCCGGTGGCAATCAGAGAAAGAGAGCATAGGCCTTGATCCAGACCCGGTCATTCAAGAACTCGCTGAACAAAACGTAACAGAGCGCCTTCAGAGTCTGCAATCAAAGTTCCTTCAAGAAGGCATTGAAAAGTTTGCCTGCAAAGAGTTTCATACCACTCTGAATAATATAATGTTGTGTATCCAGTGGTATAAAAAGCAACAGCCAGACTTTATCAGAAAAGCTTTTGACAAGTTGGAACAAGATGTCCTCCAACTTCAAAAACTGGAAACAGTTCCTTACAGATTATTACTGCCTGTAGCCATTCGCTTTATTATTGTCCAAAGAGCGATTCACGCTCACCATATCAACGAGTTGATGCCGCCTGAATTATCACAGCAGGAGTTTGAATGTGCTTACACGATGTTTGATGACCTGACCTATGAGGCTCTTACCCGGGAAGATTTACCTATTACCAAGCGTATCAAAAGAAGTGTTCTCAAAAGTATATTTTATCTTTTACCTCTTGGCACCGTCGCCTATCTGGAGCAATATCTGTCAGAAAAACCGTCTTTTCTTATATGGTTCTGTTTTGATGCGCTCTCTTATAAATTTTTCCCGAGAGCCTCACGCTACAGTATTGTCCCCTGTGGCTTTCAGGTCGAGCCCTACAGCTACCAGAATCATGGTGTGATGAGTTGCTGCCAATTCTCATTCCACGATTGCTTCCATGCATTTATGACTGATTATGACGATGAGATGCCCCCTTCCCTTTATATACAGAAAGCCCAAAAAATACTTAATGCCCTTGAGAGTATATGTACTGAATTAGAACTCGACTCCCCAACGACAGAAGCCATATGGTTTCTTATGTATTTTTTGGTGCGCGAAAAAGCTGAGAGATTAGATGAAGAGCGGCAGAATTGGGTTCCACATTCCTCCTACGCCAAGGATCTCAAATGTGGAAGATTTTGGATTCCCAAAGGCATGGAGAAAGAACATCTCCTTGCCGCCCAGGAAATCATAAAGCATCTGGATTGGACTCTGATTAATCTCTCTTGAGTTATTGGAAACCTTGAATCGTGTTTTAATCTCTTATTACAGCTTTCAGTACCAGCAGGTAACGCCATACTTGTCTATCAAACATAAAACCATCTCACGCCTTGGGAAGGCGTTCTTCGAACGTAAACATACGAGCAATAGCGCTGTTATTTCTCGTATGTTTAGGGTGTTTTGTTATTTTAAAACGTACTGGAATGTCACCCTGTTCCTCAGCTCTTAACCAGTGTTAAAACCTAAGAAATATATCCCTATATCTTTCTCTATGAATCAGGTCTCATAAGCTGTTTTTTCCTGCAGGGTTTTTGGTGTTGCCACAAAGTTTCTTATAAATCTGAAACCTGTTTCTTCTTTCCCCCGTAATTAAGTAATGAAGGCTATAGCTTTCGCCTAATTTAAATATGGATGTGGAGAAGACAGGCAATGAAAAAAGTAGCACTGGCGTTAACAGCAGGTTTGCTGGCAGGGGCACAAGCGGTATCGGCTGAGGATTACAAGGGTTACGATAACTACTATAACCCTGTGAGCACCTATGAAATCACGGTGACTAATGTCACAAAAGGTCAGGCTTTTACACCCATTCTGGCTGCGACACACAAGCGTCGTGTCAGTCTTTTCGAAGTGGGTTCCCCGGCCTCTCCTGAACTGGCAGCTCTGGCTGAGGGTGGTGATACCAGTCTGTTGAATGCATTGCTGGAAGAGAACCGCAAGGTGAGTGAGACGGTTTCAACAGAAGGCTTACTGCTGCCCGGACAATCCACAACCTTCGAGATTCAGGCCGACGGCAACTTCAGCCGTTTCAGCCTGGCGGCCATGCTGATTCCTACCAACGACACCTTTGTTGCACTTAATGGAATCAAGCTTCCAAGAAAGGGCAGTGATGTGTATCAGGCGGCTGCCTATGATGCCGGTTCTGAGCAGAATGATGAGCTGTGTGCCAATATCCCAGGTCCCGCCTGTGGTGGTGCGGGTGTGTCTGCCAATGATGAAGGCGAAGGTTTTGTTCATGTCAGCGCAGGTATTCATGGTGAAGGGGATCTGCAACGCTCTGCCTATGATTGGCGTGATTCTGTTGCCCGGGTGACTGTGCGTCTGGTTGATTAAGGCGACTGTTTTCCGGTACTGGCATAACAAAAAATCCCGCTTTTCATTCTGCGCTTTTCATTCTGGTGAGAGGCGGGATTTTGTTTTTACTGCTCCTCCTCTAAAAGGTGGAATGCTGAGCGGGAGGCTCTTTATGGAAACTCTTTATGGGGAACTCTTTATCATCGAGAATGAATCGAGAGCTGGGAGTCTACTTCCCGCGCCGACTGGATGCTGTTGTGAAGAGCCCTTGCCCTGCACGACCACCATGGATGGTGGAAGTGCCAGAATTGCAGGAGCATATTCTGGTCTGGTCTGGTCTGGTCTGGTCGGTCAGTCCCTGGCCTTTGGAAGTAGACACCTATCCCCCGATTTTGAGCATCTATGAGTAAGGTTTCTTCACATCATCATAAAATGCTGGGACTTTCGCTCTATAAATGATTCCGATTCCTTTTCTTATTTTCTTGTGAAAGAACTGGAAACCTTAAAGGCCAGTGCTGAGCTCTGTGACTCTGTATGACGAAGAAGACCCGGTTACCGGTGTTGTCTATCTGGCGAACAGTCGTGTTGCGGCGCTGGTTCTATTTGATGACAATGGCATGTATGGTGGCTGGACATTGTTTGAGATCAGCCGTATTACCAGTGTTATCTGGAGTAACCGTGGGCCCAGGCTGTTGCCTCTCTGCTAGAGTTCAACTCTCCTTAATATAATTACTTTGTTATCAGGCTCGGTTTTAGGTTCTGCAGTGAGCTGTTTCTCTTTACTTTTATCACCCAATTCACCTTTATTTGTAGCATCCACCCCGCCTCCAGGTAATAGGGAATCATCTGCATCATGACTTGTCGGAAAATTGTTATTGTTTTCTGCGATAGCATTTTCGCTTTCTGTGAATACATGATTAATGAGCCGATTATAATCAAATTCGCTCCATGATATGAATAATCCGTACTCTGAGTTTTGTATTAATCTCAAATGGAAAACCATGGGGATATTTGTATCGTACATACGACTTTTATCATGTTGCAGTATTAAATCTTCTGGATTTTTTGCACCGGTTAAAATTATGCCACTAACTCCAAAACCCGAGATGAATGGCTTAACAATCCATATTCCAATGAATGTATTAATCTTACCATCAGAGGAAACAGTAAAGTGATAAATGCCGCACTCGCCTTCATCCATTTGATAAAAGTAACGCTGATTGGCGTCTTCAGAATGCAACATTGTTATTGTTGTACCGAAGTTGATTTTTACAGCATTATACAGTGTTAAAGCGATTCTCCCATTATCATGCTCGGCTTCCCAATTAAAATATACATTTTCATTTGTAGGGGTAAGGATAGCTCTGGCACTAACAATTGAGCACAAAAAAAGAAACAATATTGAAGTCAAGGTTTTCATAAAACACACCGGCTAAAAAAAATCATATTATCGAATATCAAACAAACAGATGTAACATTTCGGAAAGTGTCCATAACAATCAAATTAAAATGGTTTCGAATGACGTGTTAGTTAATTCTTGATGTCTATTAAATAAGACTTGTGAGTCAAAATATATGCAGCTGTATTCTGGGGCTGTATAAAGAGTTGTGTGTCAATATCCAGGCCCTGCCTGTGGTGGTGCGGGTGTGTCTGCCAATGATGAAGGCGAAGGTTTTGTTCATGACAGCGCAGGTATTCATGATCGCAAGGTAGACCACCTTTCTGGCTGAGTCGTCTGTATAAATGACTTCGACCCATTTTTCGCGGAATGAATGCTTTGTTGTATCGGCTGACAGCATTGTTGTACTGATCAAACCGATTTGCCTTGTAGGCTGTAAATATAGAAGCATATGGGGTGATTGGTTATGAAACGGGCTTTAATGTTGGCTTTTTTCTGTTCTTGTGCAAATGTTTGCTTTTCGGATGAAGTTCCCTTTCAAGGAGAGTGGCATACAGCCAAAGCTAAAAGAGGGGCGGTAGTGAAAATGTATTTCACTGGTGCCGAGTTCTACAAAGGAAGTCTATGTTTAAGAACGTATGGATTAAAGTCTGAACGTCCAAGTTCATGTATAATCTCCACTCAAGGGTATACAGGGTATTATAAAGTTTGGGTTTTGCAGGATCTGAAAAAACAGGAATATATGGTGGTTGAAGGCGCCTGGGTTTCTCCTACTTACCCTAATGGTGATAATTATGAGGTTTTCTTAACAAATCATAAGACATTTGCAGATATTAAAATGAACGCGATCCGTGGAAAGGAAAAGGATATTTATAAGATATTGGAAATCTATAATACCAAAGACTCAGTAGAGTCTATTCTGCATATAAATATTAAAAATTTAAATGATATGAAATACACGTTTTTAAGGCTTGGTAGAACTACGAAGAGAGCTCATTCAGAGGAGTTATAATAGCGATTGCGGGTACTTTCGTTATGTTCGGGGTTATGTTCGGGGTTATGTTCGGGGTTATGTTCGGGGCTATGTTGGGGGCTTCTTTGTTGAAAAATCATCGCCCCCTTTTCCCGAAGAGATATTACGAGAAGCTTAAGGCTGCAGGAAGGCTACCAAAAGTGGCTCTCATCGCGTGCATGCGCAAGATGATCGTGACTCTGATAACCATGGTCAAAAATGTTACATGTTGGGGTGAAAATCCTGGTTAATTACTTGAGGAGGAATCACTGTCACTTGTTATGTGTTCGAACCATGTTGTTGGATATCGCTATTGAATTTTACCATCAAAGGGTATCTAAGTACCCGGTCACATGAAAACAACTATTTCTGACTCAATCTCCAGGGTGCTCAGCAGTGCCGCATCTCCACTGACATAGAAGGCTATGCTCCTTGCACTGCAACCCTGCTGAGCACTCTGTTTATTGGCCAGAAATATGCGTTTCCACATGGCCGGTTACTTATATAATAATTATTGATTTTTGGAGTAATAATGATTGAAGCAAAATTTGATTCTATAGATCATATAATAAAGTTTGAGAATAAGGATTTTACTTCTGATACCAGTTGCAAACCAAAAATTGATCATGGGCAATCAGTTGTGATTATAAATAATAAAGAAAAAGTAATACAACAACAAACTGGATCACGATTAACGAGAAAAATATATCCTTTCACTGCAGGTTCGGAGCAATATAATTCTCTAGATAAAAAAATTGGCTGCAGATTATTAGTTAGTTCGCCTTGCTGCTTAAAGGTGTTAGACGATTCTGGACAGACAGTTGGTTTAAGTATTCCTGCTGTAGTCCAGGAAAGAATAAGCAGACTGTTTACTGAAGGATATTGGAGTTTTGCCAAGTATCGTGATTCTACTGGGCATGAATTTATGGGTGGAAATTGTTACATGCTTAGTAATTATTTAAAATTTGGGGTTGTTGATTATAGTAGGCATGGTCACTCCTACACTAAATATTACCAGGGAAAAGTACATGAAGGTTTTAAAGTTTTGGATGTTGGGATTTCTGACTTCGATGAATCAAAATTAAAACCAGGTGACCTTTTACAAATGTTTAGTATGTACGGTGAATATCACGGCATGCTCTATTTAGGTCATGGGACATATATTAATTGTCATGGAAAATCTGATATTTATTTTCAAAATTTCGAGGCAGTTATTGAAGAATATTACTTGACGCCAAAAAAAATAAAAATCATCCAGTAAAATGAAGTCAAAGCTGAATTATGTATGCTATAGGGAAACATAAGGTTTGAATGTGGGGCGGCCAAGGAGCATAACGAAGATAACAGTTCACTTATCATTTGCTGAGTTACTAGTGTTGAAAAATCAAATATAGTAACTCAGCGCAGCTTATTATTACCTGCCTTTCGGGGATTGTTCATCAAATGTTGAGATATACAATATCTCCACTTTGTCTCTAGCCCACTGAGTTTTACGTAAAAACTTTAGCGATGATTTGATTGAAGGATCACTCTTAAAACAGTTGATATCGATCAACTCGGCCAATTGAGTCCAGCCATAATGCTCCTGCAACCTCGTTACAACCTTTTCCAGGGTAATACCATGCATTGGATTGTTTGGTTGCTCATTACTCATATCTAAAATTCACCACCAATACTCTCATATTTTACGACGCAGAACGTCTCAATGTGCGGCAGACCACGCGAAACCTGGACTGGTGTGGCCCCGTAAGGGTGGACCGAAACTCGTCGACTTGCCATGTACTCTAAAAGCGACCCTTAGTCGGTTTTAATTCGGCTTTCTTCGTTTTTAGCTCTTTTAGCGCTAATCCTGTCTGCCTTTTCAGCTCTCTTTGCTTTCTTACGTTCATTTTTTGCGGTGATAATATCTATTGCCTCAAGTTTCGTTAAACTCGGATGCTTCGCTAGTAGCTCTTCGACCCGCTCGGTAATCTTGGTCATGTCTGAACCTCACAGTTTGTAGGCTCGTATTTTACAGGTATTTTTCTGGCTCAGGAAACAATGGCTATTGATGATGTGTAACTTGAGTGGGTAAAGCCAGACGTTAGCTGTAAATCCGCTTGCCTGCCGGGCTGTAGATTTTGTCTTGCATCATCTGCAGTGCATGGGGTTTGTCGTAGCCTTTCGGTTTGTAGCTGAACATGTGACCTGGTACTTAGAGAGAGCATTATCCCCTGAACAGATGTGTCCCTGCCATTGCCGTTTTTCGTGTGGTGTATTCGCTATTCATCCCTTGCTCTGCAGTATGAGCCGACTGAGAGGTGCCCGTGGTCGGGGTACACTTGAAAAAGTAAAACCTCTCATTTTTAGCATGATTATGCAGGGGGGCAGGTTGTGATCCGTATGCTTGAGAACGTGAAACAAGAACTGCCCTTGAAGGCATTGTCAGAGAGGCTCCGAACAAACTCTGGGACTGTTCTATCTGTCTCTCCCTAACAAGGTTGTCAGAGAAAACAGGAACATCTGCTCGTTACCACGATCAAAAAAGACAAATATTGTACAAACCCTTGAGAGCATAAACGCTACCGCTGAGCAATACCGAAAAGGAGTCAAACCGAGATGTTATATTCGCCGAAGCCTGCAATACAGGCCACTGCTTCCCCTATCGACCATACGGAGCACAGAATCGTCCCCAAAAGCCAGACTCTCAAACAGTTTATCAACAGAGAATGCGCTATCTGTATGGACCCAATGATTACTCCGCCTGATGTCAGCGGCGGTGAGGAATACTTCCCAATGGTACTCCTGCCCTGTCAGCACATTTTTCACCGGGCCTGCCTGGAGCGCTGTGCAAAAAACGAGTGCCCAGAATGCCGGGAAGATTATCAACCAGGCGAGGTCAAAACAGCTGACAGCCCGAAAGAACTGTCTCTCAAGATAGACATGCGTTGCCAGAATGCACGCTGTCTCTGGGAAGGCACTATGCAAGAACGCATCCATGCATCCTGTCCCTACCCGCTCAGTACGTTTAATCGGGAATGCACCAATTTTTTGCAGGAAAATTCCGCAGCCCTGACAGAATGGCTGACAAAAACCGTGGAAAAAAAAGGGTTGGATGTTTCAAATGTGAAATGTGGCCCCTACTGGCATTCATCTAACAGTGCTAACCCCCCCAAAGATAATGGATGTTACGCAATACACTTTAGGGTCAACCATAAAAAGCTACTATCAGCGCGCAAATTCTATTACACAGAAACCACTATCAACAAGGGAAGCAATGCAGCAGAGTGTTTCCAGCTTCTTCTTGAGGATATGCGCACAGACCTGGTTACCATGAAACTGAGACTAAACTATCCGAATGCTTTTAACCGCAGCTCCACTCTCTGTATTCGTAAACTTATCATGAGGCCCGGGACAGATCCTGATTACGCGTACCCCGATGGGGTTTTAGTTATTAATAGCCACATAAACGGGCCGATTCAGCTTCCATTAATGCAGATCTGGGATCCAGCCAAGCCTCAGTTCAGCTTCGACAAGCTGAAAAAAACCATGGAAGAACAAGGACTGAATTATGCGGAACTGTTCCAGGGGAATTCTCTTATTGATACTGATGAGAGCGCAACAGTCTCGCCAGAAGAGTGCCAACCAAACGAGGAACAAACGCCGTCAGGTGAAATGGATCTGACGTTGATACCCTGACCTGCCAGCGCAGGGGTTCATCCCGGACGTCCTGAAAACTTGCTTTGTTTTGCTCTAAACAAGTGTGATCGAACGTTCCATATTTTTAAATACTTAATGTCCTCCGTAAGAGCTTTTATTAACCACAAGTTATTAATAAATAAGTACCCGGTCATGTAGAATCATCCATTAACAGCCTGTCACTGATACATGGTACTAATTAAACTTGCTGCAGGCTGATAAAAGCTAACACTTTCCAACAAGTCACCATCCCACTGCTGAGTATCTTGATCAAGTCCGAAAGAAACCATCTCATGGAACTGAGTGAGCGTCAGATTCCTGCTGTGGGTCAGGCTCTTGATGATAGCTTCCTGAAGTGCTCTATCGGTAACACCGTAATGTTGTTCCAGTATCGGACTCATTTCATCAGTTTGCAGTTCCCCCGGAAGAGCCATATGAACTTGCATACCTTCCCAGCCAATATTATCTTTGAAGGTTTCCTTGTCTGAAACCGTGGAAATCATCAAAAAATTAGTACTCATCGCCCTCGCACAATTGTTTCTCCATAACGAAACAACCTCGCTGGGCTTTGGGTCATATGCGGTGTTTTCTTCATATTTTAGGAATGGCTCCAGCCCGTCAAGGCTCACACATGACCTGTTTGATGAAGCGGCTGTACTGAGTTGTGCCCGCAGGTTTATTGGAAGCTGTGCCGGCGTTTTCTCTGAAGCTGCTCCAAAGTAATCATAGCCACCCACTGTACGTATGACTTCCTGCATCACAGCTGATTTACCCATCCCCGGTTTACCATGAAGAAACACAACCATATTGAGCCGCCTGTCGAGTGCAGCATTAGCCAGCTGGGTTATCTTACGAATTGTATTCTTCTGCGCTGCTGTAAAACAGTGCTGCCCTTTGCCATATTTAAGAGGAAATTTCTCAAGGGCGATTCTTCGGAATGATTTACTTTTCCCTTGATTAAAAAGAGCTTTTTCCAAGTGTTCCGTCTTAAGTGTTCGGCATGCAGGATTGTCCTGAGTGGCTATAAGAATCGCTTTACCCACCAGATGGCCAAGGGCGGCGCCCGACATTCCTCCTGTTTGGTGACTTATGTTATAAAGATTGCAGTTGCCTGTATCCCATCCAGTTTTAGATAACCTACCCAGGTGTATGCCCAGAATGATTTCCCGCTCCGTTCCTACAGGTAAACTCATGGCCACCTGCAACCCTAACCGCCCAGGCCGCAAAATGGCAGATTCGACAACGTCAATATGGTTTGTGGTTGCAAAAACCATAAAGTTTGGCAAGCGGTTTTCACCATCAAGATAGGTGAGAAAAGAATTTACGGCAGTCTCAGATGTATGAGTGGATTTCGGGTCAGACTTGGCCCTGAAAAGTCCTTCAGCTTCTTCAATATGCAAAACATGAAGTGGAGCCTTTTGCCCCTTAGTTTCATAGTCACGTTTCGCACTTTGAAAAAGCTTCTTAATTGCAGCAACATTATCCTCAGGTTTCCCTTTCAGTAAGTCGGCTCCGTTGAGGCTCATGACATTCCTACGTTGTATATAATCTGAAACTACCCATTCATCAATGACGGTTTGCACCAAACGGGATTTTCCTGTTCCCGGAGAACCATAAATAACACACCCTCGAGATGCGTTCTCAACAAGAGTATTATGACGGCTATAACTCAGCCAGCAGTCCAGCAGTTCTGACTTGATACATTCAACGGCTATATCCGCCCCACCGACATATCTGACAACCCGGGCAGGCCAGTCAGAAGGGTCTCTGGGAGTACTTGGAGCAACTATACTGCTATCATTGATTTCCAACTCTATCCTGGTCTCAATCTTAACAAGATACGGTAATGCCGGTTGCTGCCCGTGATCACCATCTTTACCGGAAACAGCTAATATCTCTCCCCGTAGAGGCAAATCGCCATAGGCCGGTCTGTTTTCATTTGATGGATAGAAAATGTTAAACCCCCGCCCCGTTGTTGCAGGAAGGAACTCTAGTGACTCGCGAATCATCCTTTCTATTTGTTGCTCGCTCCAGTTGTCATCATCATGAATACGATTCTCTTCCCGATTAACACGAACCTTTATGGAACCCGCTGTTGGCAGCTGAGTGTGTTCCGCTGCCTTGATGCAGACTACTTTTTCGAATTGACGACCAAAATTACGGGGATAGTAAACCGTGTCTAATTCGTTTTTATCCACCCAGTTTCCGTCATCAACATTCCCGACCTTTTTCGACGTCGCAAAATAATATTCATTATCCACTGTCACCAGTGTTGCCTCCCTACCGGAGCCGTCAGAAAGACAGCCGTAGAGTTCCGGATGTATCAGCACACAGTTTTTTCCACTATAACAAGTCTGCTTCGACATCTTTGCCCTTTCCAGAGATGGGGTCTGTTCACGTTCAAAGGTGATTTTCTGCTCAGATTCAGCTGTGAAGACAAGGTGTTTCCCCAGGAAAAAAACAGCATTTTCTTCACTATGTTTATCCCCTCTGCTATTTGCCATCATACGAAGGGTCAGCAGACGGGGAGGCGGGGAAGCACTGTATGGCGATGCATACGGATCAGAATTTGAGATAATAAAATTACCTGTATATTCAAGCCCTGGCACAATAGGAACATTATGAAATACATTCATACCTACCGTCCGCAACATATCCTCATCAATATTTAAAGGGGGGGCCCCTTCAGGCAGGGAGAGAGCAACTGTTGTCGCAGCAGCCTCTGGCGGACGCTCTTTCAGAGCCTGTGCTGTAACTTTATTTGGCACTGCATCATGGGTTGATAAACCAATTGCACTCTGATGGATGGGGTTGAGTTTTATTTCACCTTTCTGCAAAGACTCACCGATCGTTACAGAGCAAGGTATTCCGTTGATCCGGATAACAATAATATTCTTATCCTCATCGCAAAGCCTGTTGGTTTTTTTCGACAACGCCGGATCATGGTTATAGTTTTTTTCTTCCAGCTTTGCCATAAGATCTTTGGTATCCAAAAACAACTCATTGAAGTCAAAACGACTGATATAAGAGCAAAAACTATGGCTGCTGTGCTGCGGCAGGAGCGGTTGAGAATGCTTCAGGGGGGTTAATGCAATAGCATTAGTTGTATCAACAACACCCCCTTCACTCTCCAGGCTAGAAGTAGACAGATTATCATCCAGAGAAGCGTCACTTGAAAAGCCTGAGTCTGTAAGGTGTCTCACTGGCGACTTACTAACAACTTTGTGATCTATCCCTGATTTTACAGTTTTATCAGTTTCACAACGAGAAAATGAAGCAGAAATAAAGGCTATGCCCGGTACTTCTACTGGTCCCACCTGGACCCGCCTACCACCCGAAGTCCAGGCCAATGGTAACGAAACGTACGAAGAAATTTTTTTTGCTATTACCTGAGATGCTATCATTTCAACTTCCTTTTATCAGAGTTCTAATAGTTATAGACATCAGGATTGTTAAAATAATCTGAATTCAACTCATTTCTTTTTGATTTTGTCAGGCTGGCTGTACATCAATAACAGGAGAATAGCTTCTTAAACATTCTCTAACCTGTTCGGCAACAAGCTGATGTACTAAATAACAAGGTTGTCATCGTTATTAAACGACCATATGTCGGTGTACGCGACCTCCCATAGCTTTGTAAGTACCCGGTCACATGAAACCATAGTTTTCTGACTTAATCTCCAGGACACTCAGCAATGCCGCAGCTCCAGTCACATAGCGGGCTATGCTCCCTGCGCTCAAGCTTTGGGTCAGGCGTTCCAGATTTCAAATCCTTAATATTCTCCATATGAAGACGGGCTAACCATCATGATAGAGAAACAATAGTGCGGTCGTGTTCAAATTAAAATAGAAGAGCTATTCATAAAGAAACAGATTTAACGCATGGTTTTTCTAATAAGACTCATTGGGAACGACTCAGTAGATTCAAGGTATTCATATGATGGATTCTGTCAATCCTGGAACATCAGGGCATTATTCTCAAGAGGAGCTCTCCAGCCAAAGGCGAAACAATAAACGTTTAAGCCCGGCTTATTGCGATCCGGCTTATTGTAATAAAAGTTCCTCCCCAAATAAGCACAGTAAACAACCACTATCCGAAACGGATCTAACTTCCTGTTCACGGGTATCGGCTACATCGCCAGTAATAAGTCGTGATGAACCTGAATATCAGGCTTATTTTGTCGAGAATAAAAAGGAATACGATTATTTATGTGCACGTATTCTCAACCAGAGTCGTGAGGATGATAGCCCCTGTCACATTATTCATACCCCCGAGGATTTTCAGAATGACGGGCTGATGCGAAAGTTTCTCATCACCAATCATCAATGCCAGTCTAAGGCGGGAGAACTGTTTTCGGGTAAGCCCGTTACGCTCATTATTGATTGCAGGCACCTGCAAAAAGCCAGGCGTTTACCGGAGCTGAATGAGCTGTTCGAGCAACCTGCACGGCTTGGCGGCAGGGATTTATCGCCACAGGTTCGTATTATTTCACTCCTTTCCCGAGGTATCTTCCCTGTTGTGGAGGGTGATACCGATAAAGTGGGGCCTGACTTCTGCTGGCGAATCAACGGCTCCTCTCCACCTGTCAGTGTATCCGAACTCCTTGACCTGAAGAGCGACAAGGAGCCTCCAGAGAAATATCTGGCGAGAACCATTCCCATGGTCAATGCCCAGGGCTCCGGGGAAGAACAGCTAATGGACACTGATGCCCTTGAATACATTGTTACCATCGATTTTACCGGGCGGGACTGGCGCGCTGTGTTGTCAGGCACACCGACACTGGATGGGAATGGGCAATTGATTTACCAGCCAGGTGACTTACAGCAAAAGCTGGATCAGAAAACTTTGATTCTCAAAAATGCCCCCTGGGATAATCAGGCATTTTTATTCTCTTTAGCGACTCTGTTGCAGAAAAGAGAGATGACCTGCAACGGCCAAACTCTGACAATACCAGCCGACCTCACGTTATACCGGCAAGCCCTGTCAGATGCAGACCTTGAGCAATTCCGAAACAGGCTTGTCTGGGGCAAACAATGGCCAGAGAGCCTCAGCGACATGGCGGTATTAAACCAGGATAATTTTGAACTCTGTACACAGGATCTTGTGATCGACGAGCAGGGGCATATTCGCCCCCAGAAGAGTCTGAAAGCCTGGTTGAATGAATGCAGGAATCTGAGGATCACCTCGCCACTTAACCAGCACCAATGGATTCGACTTATTAAGCAGATTCAGGAACAGGGGCTTGAACCAATAACTGTTTACTGTGATGAGCCGGACCGGCAACCCGGTTTTATTATGGCTCCCGATATCGCCGGATCACCACCGGACACGGCAAACCATCTCCTGGTTGCTTCTGAAACGTCTTTTGGAACTATGGACGCAAGTACCCTGGCCAGTACAGCTGGTCGTGAGTTTATTGTCACACCTGAAGACAGCTTGTTAAAAATCACCCAGCGGAATTATATCAACTCCCTTGAACAGCTTCACTTCACGACCAGCCCGACACATTTTCTACAGGCTCTTCGAAACGGGGACCCTGTCTGCATAAGAGGGCTTGAGTACAATCCGGTTTTGATGAACCAGCTGGAATCATTATTATCCAGCCCGCCGCATCTTATGCTCTACGGAAAACGGGAAGTCTTTCCTTCTTTAAAACTGACAATTGTCTGGCCAGCAGAGCAGAAGGCTGATTCTCCCCTGTGGCAACAACATCTGAATGAGCAACTGAAAACCATGCCTGAAGCCAGGGATGTTGGGCCTGGTCAAGGCAACAACGTGACTGGGCTTTATTCGAAGGAATTTAATAAATTTATAAAGCAACTGTTGGCTTTAAAACCAGCTATGTATTGCCCGGCATCGCCTCCTGAAAATATTCAGGCTGTTTACAATAAAATCCTTATTCAGGCGGACATTGAGAGGGCTCTGGATGGCGCCCATGAAGTCAGTAAGGTTTATATTGGCAAAGCGGTGAACTCGATTTTGTTGAAAGAGTACAGGGGTAATCCTGAAACCTACTACTTTTTAAAAACACTGAGTACCCAGGTGTTTGGCTCCCTGACTGATTGTCTGCCTGACTTCCTGGAGAAAGAGCAAGAGTGCTCAAAACCGTTTATTGATCTGGGTAAACTGGAAGAATGGGTACGACAACAACCGTATATCAGTGAAAATGTTATCAGTGAGCATTTCTGGCGTCTGAACCGACATATCTTTCCCTGTCCTTTTCCGCTGGTGCAGCCCCCCGGTAAAGAGGTTATTAAGAAGCTCGCTGCCCTTGTGGCTGTTATTGCCGACAAATCCGAGATCAGGGCAGAGTTTCATTTTAAGCCTTCACGGAAAGAACTCGCATGGGGCCAACAGCTGCTGGACACCTGCACGCCCTGGAACAGAACCCTGGCCAAGGCCGTATCTGATCTGCTGCTCAGTCTCTCCGCCGAAGAACGTCAATCCGGCCTGATCTCTGAACAGGCGGGCCGCATTATGGTGGCCATGACAACTGGCGACAGCCTTGAGCTTCAAGAGGCTCTTCAATCTGTTCTGACCAGGACTTTCAGCCAGAAGCATGGTAATGAGGTTGCGGAATTTCTCAGACGCCAGCCGTTTATTCCCGACTGGAGGATTTGGGAGCAGCGTCGTCTGAAGCGCGTTGTCAGTAAGGTTCAACGGCATCCGGTTGTGTTTATTAAAGGAGAGACAGGTGCGGGTAAAAGTCATATTGCGGCCATAGTGGCCCGAGAATTGAACCCTGATCCTGACAATCACTTTGTACTCAATGTCGGGCCAGAAACCGATATTGCCGAACTGTTTGGCCAGAATTGTCTGCGCAAAAACGATCAAAGCGGTGACAGTTACACCGAGTTGGAACCCGGACCACTTTTGCAGTGGGCGAGGCAAGTCAGCAACAAAATCATCACACTGGTTATTGATGAGGCAAATCTGGCTGTGCCGGAGTTATGGAACTGTCTTGCGGGGCTTTACGAGTCTCCTCCCTTTATTCATTACCAGGGGCAGCGACTGGAAGTCACTCAACACCATCGCATTATTATGACCGGTAACCCGGAGCACTTCAGTGGTCGACGTATTAACGGGATGCTCCGGGCAAGAGCCCCTCAGCTTTATTACCGCCCCCTCGATCAGGATTTTCTGACCGATAAAATTTTGCGCCCGCACTTAACCGCCATGATAAGTGCCAATTGTCGTCAGACATTTGCAGAAGAAAGTGCTTCAGGGGAGAGCGTTGAATCTCTGACCTTACATGCCCTTGAGGCTATAAAAGCGCTTTATAAAAATTATCAGAAGCTTATGCCTGAACGGTTATTTACCCCCCGGGACCTGACAGATTCTTTGTCCAGGATGGAAGAGTATCTGCGCATGAAACCGTCAGGAGCAGTGAACGCTGCTGTCGATAAACCCGCTCTTAACTGCTTAATCTGGCAATCCCTTTCGGACACATTGGGAGGGGAGTTTATGCCGGAGCGTAAGGGCCATAAAAAAGCACTGAACCAGTGGTTTAAAAGCCGTTATACAACACATGATGAAACCCGAGATGAAGCCCGGGATGATAGGAGCCGAGGCATGCTGCGTGGGGCTGAAGAGCAGTTTGAACGGTTTTATCTTCAATGGAAAATGGAAAGAACCGGCCATCCTTTTCAGGAACTGGAATTGAACAACGCAAGTGTTCATCAGTTGATGGGGCAGCTCTGGCGGGATATTACCCGCTGTCAGCAGGAAAAAAGAACGGGCAGAATACACGGCGGACGCCATGCCACGGTGATAGAGGGTCCAGCCGGAAGGGGTAAGTCGCTGCTTATGGATCAGCTACTTACCAGGATGCAGCAGCAAATCAACGAGCCACTTCCTCAGCAGATCAATGCCGGGCACCGGTCATGGCATGATTTGAAAAGTGCTATTAGCAGAGCCAAAGAGCAGGGACATATTCTGATTGTCTCGGAAATCAACTTATTAAAAAGTCAGCAGATAGAAGGTTTGTTGAACGATGCCATGACCGGAAGGGCCGCTCCGGGTTTCCATCTGTTTACCACCGTAAATCCCGTGAGTTATCAAGGCCGCAATGATTTTTCAGCCGCTTTGAAGAGTCGGTTTACTCGCCTGATTATTGATGAATACAGTGCTGATGATCTGGCTAAAATCACCAGTTCATTTTTCCCTGACACAGAGCATGCAGAGAGGGTGTTGTCGTGGCATCTTGGTTTGCTTCAGGTGATGAAAGAGAAACGCTGCCCAATAATGCCAGCCGCGGCTGACCTGAAAAGGCTTGCGCGTGAAGTGCGCAGGAGGGAGGCAGATTCTGTTCCTCTCACAGTGAAAAAGCTTAGTGACGCTTTCAGGATGCAATACCAGCTTTATCTGACCATGATTTATCTGCCCTCTGGCGAACGCCTGCCAGAATACACACCGGAACCATCGGCCAGTCACACGTTGCTCAATAAGCTCGAGAGGCAGACAGATTACCTTTTGGAGCAGCTATCCACCCGGGAGCCATGTCCGGTTTCTGTCTCCCCGGAAGCCCGCCGTACTTACTATGACAAGATGAACCAATCGATGGTTTTCGGCGCACACCTGGATAACGAACAGGCTTTGGTGGAAAGTCTCAGGGTTCTTGCTACAGAAAACTGGACACAATACGGGGCACCGGATGTCTGCCCTGACCGGCGGGATACCCTGTTCAAGGCTCTCTATCACCTTTGGCAACAGAGGGTATTCCGACAAGACTTCCCACAATATGCTGATAAAGGCGATGCTGTTTATCCCCTGGATGAGAAAGAGTCAGAGCTAATCAAGGCAACCCTGGCACTGGCTGTCAATGGCCCGATTGTGGAAAAAGCACAGCTTTATCTGGACAGACAGCCGACAACAGAAACCGTGAAGCAACTCTGGTCGACCCTGCTGGAACCCCTGCCGAAAAATACGGCAGGTGAGGGAGCGCCTGCAGGAGATAAAGGCACTGACTCTACTCTTAACCCAGCACCAACTCCGTCTGAGTGGTTGTGTCCTCCACAGAAATCCAGCTCATGTGATGGCCGAACCGGGAAATATCAAAATGTTAAACATTGGGATGTTGATACAGTTTTTCAAAATTCAAAATCTGACCTTATACGGTTTCATAAAGTACGATACAGAACCTATGATCTGGAGGTTTTATCTGATGGAGACGTAAACAGAATTGAACAAGAGTTGGGGCAGTGTGGTTATGATGTTTTGTTGCCTGAGGCGCTCTCAGCGCCTGTTGCACTGGAGGAAAATGAGTACTATGGCGTGATAAGCCTGCCACTAGACTCAGGATTGCAGGTTTTGCCCGGGTTAGGTCCCCACGACACAATTACCGGGCTGCTCACAGAACCGGCTATTCCTCTGCATCAGTTACATATAGTGCGAGACCGTTATGCTGGAAGCTTTTTGGTAGGGTTGAAAAGTGGTTGTGCCCTGCCTGAAGGGATAGAAAAATGTACAATTCATTACCGGCTTGTGTTTGGTCATGGAAACTATCCAACTACAGGCCTGGGCATAGATCTGAAATTAAAACCTTGCGACAAGCTTACTCAGATTATTGAAGAAATGTTCGATAGATACCCGGAAATGAAGGCTTTATTACCAGGCAACTCCAACACCGCTTCCCGGAATAATAAAGAATTGGCTGAACAATTGTATTCTTACTGTCGGAAATTCAAAAACGAGCCGTTAGAAAGGTCATCTGAGCAAGAGGTTGAACAATCAGAAGTAGATTTACTCTGTCAGATAATACGTCAGCGCAGGGGGGTTTGCCGACACAGAAGCTGGGCTTATTATGCCCTGGCCCGTTATTATCAATTACCTGTCAGAATCGTTGGAAGCCGGGTACATGACTGGGTTGAACTTTCAGTGGATGGTATCAATTGGGAATCCTGCGAACTTGGTGGTGGGGGTATTCACACTGTAAGTATACGGGAAGCGGATGCCATTCCCGCAGTGAATAGTTTACGAATGTCTCCAGACTTACGGCTGCTGCTGCTTAAAGAAGCAAAGGATAATCCCGAGAAATTTTCCCAAAAATACAAGATGTCACTTGAAGATGTTCTGTCATGGGTAAAGTCTGATGGTGAAGCCCCTTTACCAACAGAGAGTCTGTCCCATTTTAATGCGGCCTTGACTGATAAACCCGAAAGTTTTTTTGAGCTTTGTTCGATGCTGAACGGTCAAGAAGATATTGGTAAATTGACTTCATTATTGTACGATTCGCTGACTTTGATGACGCATTATCCTGATTTTACTGATCAACTACAGGGTGCCATCAGCAGGATTGCGTCTTTTCTAAATCCGACTGAGAGACAAAATAAATTCGAACGTTTGGTTTATAGTGCACTTGTTTCAATTGGTGAACCTCGCTTTAGTTTTAGTAGAAAAGAACCAAGCTTGAGTAGACCGGCCGCTATTGATTTTTTCCAATATTGTTTGAAACATCACTTGAAGGGAGACGAACTTAGTCCCGGTTTTATCCATAATGCGTTGTTTGAGCTAGATGAGGCGGGGCTTGATAAGGTGACATTTTTCAGACCGTATATTGATAGCTCTCTGGCTAAACAGCATCAACGCCTGGACGTTGCTTTACCAAGACTTTCTCCACTGGAGCTATGTCCGTCTGAAAATATTATTGGCAGAGGAGATCGAGGAGGTAATGCTATTGAGATAAAAGGATGTAGCCGAAAACTTGAGAGACAACTTCTCTATACTCAGCTGGGTGAACACTTTAGCTGGCAGGCAGAAGGTACAATAGATGTGGGTCATCTGATTCAGCGTAAGCCACCTTTTCGGAATCAAACAGCAACACAGGCGCTGCGGCTTGTCAGAATAATAAAGAACACTGAGACAGTTTTGTGTTTTGATAAAGAACTAATCGAACAGATTCAAGTAAGACTAAGTGAACGTTTAAAACCTCCTCTGGATCTTTGGGATTTTTGTGAGAGAAGAAACCATCTGAATAAATTGTTTCGTTCAGTACCATACCGGGAGAGAGGTATAGATTGTGGCTTATATGCTCGTAGTGTTTTTGACCATAGTTATAATGAAAAGGCGATGGATAGAATGTTGTTGTTGTTGGAAAAGCATGGGGTGGGTATACCAGACTATCTTCAGGAGATTATAGAGCAGCGTAAAAATATAATTAATCCCATAGTTGACTGGTTAAAGGAGGCTCTCCCAGATGCTTTCCTTGATTATTTTGCTAAAACTGTTGGAATTCATTCAGGGAACGTGAGAGTTTATCAACAGGGTGTGAGTGACAATGATGCCGGATATTGGACAGTGCAGACACGGGGAGAATTAAAAGCGGCACTTGCTATGCCTAATCAGAAGTTCTGTCACGAGAAAAGCTCTTTCGCCCGTTATTGTCATGACAAGGATAGCCTCTTCTTTCTATCTGAGGATATGAATGAATATTTCAGAGAGTTCAGGGTTTGTTGTCTCGACGATTTGATTGATAAAAAGTTTAAAGAGTTATCTTGTTAAACTTATGTCAGACCGCACTTATAGACACATCTCTAAGCAGGGCTTACACCCCAGTCAGGAGCTGCGTAGCTTTAAAGCGGATAGAGAAATGTTTCCATACCAAAAACAGAAAAATCGATTTTTCCGATCTGTGGTTTGTGTGTTTTTTTAGCCAGCTTCTATCAGGTTTTGTGTAGCAGTTGACTCGTGCGTAAGCCCTGCCTCTCTATGAGCGTGGAATCACTCTGTGAGTGTGAGTCTGCATTAGCCACTAAAAATGCCAGGCTTAAGCGACAATTCGCTGATCAGGTAGAGGAGCTGGAAACCCTGATGTAAGCGGCCACTTACTTCGCGAAACACTACATCATGATGCAAGTACTTTGTCTGATTGATTGGTGATCATGTTTATGTTTTTGGGGCGGCTGGTGATAGTGGCATAACATAAATGTTATTCAGAGCTGGGATATTTGTAGCAAGCGTAATGTCCAACGTTGCCAGTGCAATGTATAGGTTTCTTTTGAAAACCGCTGGCTCCCTTAGGTCTTATAAAACCGACAATGTAAAACCAGCTTTGATTTCTACTAAAGGTATTTAGCATGAATATACGTCATTCACACACTCATCGTCCTGCTTCTCTTCAAGGCGCTCAGATTACCACTCCTGGGGAGCAGTCAGCATTGACAAAGGATATATACGATGGAATAACGAATAAAGGAAACCTTGTACAACTTCTGCCTCAAGATTCGACTAGATCAGAGTTTCTCAGTCATTATAAATGCGTGGTCTGTTATCATGTACATCAGTCTGGGCTGAAAGTCGATTGCGTAAACGAGCACTCATTATCCTTAGGGGGAAAGTGTTTTATAGCCTGCGGTGACACGATTGATAATCTTGGCTGCCCAGAATGTGATCAAAAAATTAGTGTTGTCAAACCAGTGGATGGGTTCGTCAAAAATATCATCAGTGGCACCATTTCACAGTGCCCATCCTGTAAACATCAGGATAGTTTTGAAAATATGGATGCTCACATAACAGCCCTGCACCCTGAACTGGTTTGCGAGCCTCGACCTGATATCCTGCCAGTTGAGCAGGCAGAAGAAGTCAGCCTTGTGACTGGATGGGATGGATCCTCAGAATTAAATTGGGGGAGTCATACGGTAGATGATCTTCCGCGCAGCCGTGATGAAGTAATGCCTGGCCTTGGAGGAGGTTCAAACTACGTCAGGTTCCCTCAATCAGACACTTTTTCAATAGGCACAAGGTCCTTTATTGCTGCAGGAGGTCAAGGATCCACCTGTGTTGTTAGAGGCGAAGGATCCATTATTGTTGCCAGTAGGGCAGCATCTATCAGTGTTCCCGCAGGCATTGGATCCAGTGTTGTGGTCGGTGAATCAGGTTCCATTCGTTTTACCAAAAGTGATGGTGTTCATTTTGGGGAGGGGCAAATCCACGGTACGGAGGTGAATAAAGTATTTAAAACTGCAGACGTAAGTGCAATTTCATTGTCAACCGTATCTGGAACCATAAAAATTCACGAGCACGATGACGGAGATGTTATAAAAATTTCCTCCTCAGAATATTTCACAGTCCAGTTAATGAATAGGTCGATTTCAGGTCAAGTACAAAGCTGCCGTATAAAACTCTATCTTCCTCGGGGTAGAGGAGGGGTGCTGAATTTAGGATCATCTAGCGGTAATATTTCAGGAACTGTTTCGATTCCGGGGCGCATCCATAGTGTTTCAGGGGGGATAAATATTTCAATGCCCCATGGAAATATACGGGTTATTGCCAACTCCACCAGCGGACGCATTACAAATGATTTTTCAAATGTTTCCAATCCCCGGGGATCTCTTAACGTTTCTACATGTAGTGGTGAAATTAAAGTGAAACGCGCATAAGGAATTTTCCAAAATAACGTATGACACATCAGTAACTCAAAACCAGCCCGTCAAATAGAGAGAACAGGTGCATCAGGACGTATCTTCATTTGGCGCGAGAGGAAGCCACACTGCTCAACAAATTGGCCCGTTTATTATCGGACAAGTGTCCGGCCATGTAGAAACTACTATTTATGGCCAATAAACAGGTTGCTCAGCAGGGTTACAGAGCAGGTTGGGATGTATCAAGCTTGTCAGCTTTACCAAGTGAGTTAAATCCGGTATCAAAACCTGGCGAAGAGCCAACTTGCTTCATACGCTTACCTCTCTTCTTAGCCTCTGGAAGAATACGTCCTGAGAGAATATGGCACAAAAGGGAAATCCGGTAACTGACAGCCGCGCAAGCAAAGCTAACCAGCTAAAGCGGGGGATTACATGGGTACACGGCTGCTGTATGACCAGTACGGCAATTTTCAGTGGCAAGATACCTCACTGAACTCCTGAAGCTGCCTTGTGAGGCCGGGGCTGGGTATGAATAGCGGCATTGGCGCCCCCCATAAATTGATTGCCAGCAATTGTCTGGATGATCATACAGAAAGCGAATATATCGGTCTCAGCGAAAACGGCCGTGAATTGGAACTTTAACCTTATAGCTACTCGCTATTCCAAGGGCAGAGCGCCTGGCTTGTCAGTGAAGTAAAGCACTATATGGCATGACGCATTATGCCCTGGGGGGACTGGGTAAGACGCCTGATGATAGTGATTGGCAGGACTATATGATTCCAGCCGGTCAGCCTTGTACTGTGAAGACAGTGGCTCCAGTATTTCAGCGCATTATCCAGGTTTGTGAGCCGAAATCTCTGTTCAAAAATTCAGCTTCCCTGTTTACTGGTCAGCTAAGCAGGTTTCAAGATACTGAACATGGTGTATTCGTTATTGGTTGTGGCCCGGGTGAGTCAGGACACCATGACATTCATCCTGCCGCCAATACGGTCGCCAGATCTGACTGAGGTTGTCATTGAATGGTTAATAACGCCAAATTTAACGGGGGGAACCGGGCGGCCATCGGCCTGTTTGGGAATATTGCCTTGCGTGCCGTAACCCATAGAAGCTGCCAGAGGTTGGCCGGCCAGCATATGAGCACCGTTTGGGGCGATTAAGACATAAAAATGAGCTGCAATGTCCCCAAGGCGGTGCGTGATTGGAGGGAGAAAGGCGGTTTGTGCATAATGGCGGTGCGCTGAATGCGTGCCAGAATATTCAGGTGGGCGTATGCGCGAAGTCAGTATAAAGTGTAGATATATAAGTATTTCTAATAATGCCTAAGAATAATTAAGTTGAGCTTAACCGTTCGCGCTTTACAATATATAGAAAATAGATAATTACATACCTTGGGTCGCGGTTCTTCCGAGGGGTGGGGCTGGAAACTGGAGTCGTTCGTCTCATGAAAGAAATCAACAAGGTCGTCCTTGCCTACTCAGGCGGGTTGGATACCTCTGTGATCGCCAAATGGCTGGAAGATACATACCTGTGTGAAGTCGTAACCTTCACTGCAGACCTTGGCCAGGGTGAAGAGGTTGAGCCTGCCCGTGCCAAGGCACAAGCGCTGGGCATCAAAGAAATTTATATTGAAGACCTGCGAGAAGAGTTCGTACGCGACTTTGTATTCCCCATGTTCCGCGCTAATACCATCTACGAAGGTGAGTATCTGCTGGGTACCTCCATTGCCCGCCCTTTGATTGCCAAGCGTCTGGTGGAAATCGCTAATGAGACAGGTGCTGATGCCATCTCTCACGGTGCCACTGGTAAGGGGAATGACCAGGTGCGTTTTGAGCTGGGTGCCTATGCATTGAAACCCGGTATTCAGGTTATTGCACCATGGCGTGAGTGGGACCTGAATTCCCGTGCCAAGCTGATGGCCTACTGCGACAAGCATGGCATTGAAATCCAGAAGAAGAAGGGCAAGTCCCCTTACTCCATGGATGCCAACCTGCTGCATATCTCCTACGAAGGCGACATTCTGGAAGACCCATGGAATGAACCGGAAGATGATATGTGGATGTGGAGTGTCTCTCCGGAGAAGGCTCCTGATGATGCGACCTATATCGACCTGACCTACAAGGCTGGTGATATTGTTGCCATCGACGGCGTTGAAATGTCTCCAGCCACTGTTCTGGAATACCTGAACAAGGTCGGCGGAGCAAACGGCATCGGTCGTGTCGATATCGTTGAGAACCGTTATGTTGGCATGAAGGCTCGTGGTTGCTACGAAACCCCTGGCGGCACGATTATGCTGAAAGGTCACCGTGCCATTGAGTCTATTACTCTCGACCGTGAAGCCGCTCACCTGAAAGACGAGTTGATGCCTCGCTACGCCAAACTGATTTATAACGGCTACTGGTGGTCTCCTGAACGTGAAATGTTGCAGACCATGATTGATCAGTCTCAGTTTTACGTGAATGGTCGTGTACGTCTGAAGCTGTACAAGGGTAATGTTATTGTTGTTGGTCGTGAGTCTGACCAGACTCTGTTCGACGAAAGTATTGCCACCTTTGAAGATGATGCTGGTGCCTACAACCAGGCTGATGCAGCAGGATTTATCAAGCTGAACGCTTTGCGTCTGCGTCTGGCGGCTCAGAAGGGCCGGAAGCTGTTGTAAGGCTTTCTGCTTAAAAAGTTGTTCTGAAAGAAACGGGCCTGGCGGCCCGTTTTTTTTGAATAGCATTTGTTCTGATCTTAAAAGGCGTATCAGAAAGTCAGCAGGCTGGTTGCAGTGCCGAAGTAAATCAGCATGCCGGTGATATCAACAATGCTGGTCAGTAATGGACTGGTCATAACCGCAGGGTCCATTCTGAAGTGTGAAGAAATCATAGGAATTATCGTCCCTACAATCGCGGACACAATAATCTGTAAAGACAGTGCCAGAGCAATAGCAGAAGCTACCTGAAGCAGGCTCACACCCATGGGCAGGTCGGCGCCAGTGCTTAGCAGGGTGACCTTGACGATAGTAATCATGGCAATAACGCTGGCAATCAGTACAGAGATGCGTACTTCTTTCCACATAACCTTAAACACCATTCCGGCATTCAGATCGTTACGGGCCAGGCTTTGAATAATGACTGTGGCGGCCTGGCTGCCACTATTACCGCCGGTATCTGCCATCATCGGAATATAAGCAGCAAGAATCATCAGAGACGATAGTGCGTCTTCGTAAGAAGTAATAATGTAGCCGGAGATGAAACCAAAGAGTGCCAGCACAATCATCCAGCCAACGCGGGCCTGGAAGTGCGACATAACAGAAGTATTCAGGTAGTCAGAGCTTTGAACCTGAGGGTCAACAGTGGTGGTGTTGTTTTGTAGAGCAATAGTATCGGATGCCGCATTACGCAGCACGGAAGTCATGGAGGACATGATGTTTTCCCGTAATCTTTATCTTATCTGGGCCTGCTGTTTGAAATCCTCAAACAGGGCTGTACCTGGCAGTGAATGTATATTTGCAATGCAGGTGGCAGGTAAGGGATCACAGGATGATGATCTAACGGCCAGTCGAAACTGGGTGCTATCTGCCTCCCGCACTGGTTGACGGAGGTTCACCGTTTTGTTTAGTCGTCATAATAATGTCTCTGTTTTTGCTAAGATCTGTTCGTATCAAGACTGATACAGCAGGAGTTATGCAACAGAAGTTGAACAGCAGTGTGCACACCCGAGGCGTACAATAACTGAATATCGGAATGATGTTTAGAGCATCTGGCTGTTGAAATATTGCAGGATCAATGATCTGGAGTTTTGAAGAGTTCTTTGTATGGGTCTTCGACTGCCACTTCCCGGATAAGGCGAAGTCTTTCAATATAGTAGAACCTCTGACTGTGGTACCTGTCCATATTGTTATCCTGACAAGCGGACAAGGAGTGTCCTATGCATTTAAGTCCTGTTAATGCCGCACCTTTTCAGGTGTCACCATCTTAAACACAGTTAACTTAAACACAGTTAACTTAAACACAGTTAACTTAAACACAGTTAAATAGTGCTGTTCCTGATACCGGCACTGCTGTAGTCGCTCCAACGCTGAGTCTTTAGCCGTTTGTTGACAGATTGTCTGGGTAGCTCGCTTTCCGATAGCAGTCCCCAGGTGAGCTTTGATAACCGGCACGAACAGAAGATAAAACCGTAGCTCGTCGTGCAAGACTGCAGCGCAAACCTTACGGTCGTTTTTAGCTTTTCAGATACACGTCATCATTATTATTGAGCAGGGAATGCCAAAGCTGTGTGGGCGATATTCCTGTCAGCATGGTCAGTTCTTCTTCCTTTCGGTGAGTCATCAGCGGCAATCATTGTCTAGTTGTGGGTAATTTAATAAATAAAGAGAGACTCACGCATGATGACCAAAATCAAGAAGGCAGAAGGTGTTATAAAATTCGTATCAGTTGTAATCCTCTATCTGCTGAGTCATTTAACTTTGGGGCACTCCGTTGAAAAACGTATTATTGGTGGGGAGCCGGTTGCTGCAGACCAGTTCCCATATATGGTGTGGGTGGGAGGTGGAAAAATATGCAGTGGCACGCTGGTGGGGCGCCGCTGGGTAATGACAGCCGGTCACTGTGTGTGGGGGCGACATCTTGCAAATATTAAGGTCTCGGTCTGGGGGAGTGATGGAACCTATTATCCCTCCAGGCCTGTAGTCGATGCTTATTACCCTAGCAGGGGTTGGAAAACCCTGCATCGGGCAAACTCGGCTGACCACGTAGCCGGCTGGGTAGATGATATTGCCTGGCTGTTGCTGGAAAAGCCTGTGGCTGATGTTACCCCGGTAAAATTGTCATTTGAGCATCTGAATGACGCTGCGTCTGACAGTGATAACCAGCTTCTGACATTGGTCGGATATGGTAAGACAGATCCATGGAATTTCCCCAATCGACCATATAAAACCCAGATGGCGGATACATCCCATCTTTACTACGGCTCCGGTCTTCATGAAATTCTCCCCTCCTCCTCGGCAGGGACTAATGTCTCCTTGGGTGACTCGGGAGGCCCGGTTTTGTTCCCCGATTCATCAGGAGAGCTTGTTCAGGTTGGTGTTCATGGGGGGTTTACTGATGGTACACGTTGGAATGATCCGGCCCCGACAACTTTAAGTGAACGCCTTTCTGCCCATAAAAACCTGACTGCCCGTATTATGGGACTTAGCCCCCAGGAGCCCTGGAAATGGGTTGCTCAGTCTATCGGTGATTATGGTCTTCCCTTCGCTGCATGGGTTACGAATGGGGCCGGTAAGGGTTCGTTGCTATGTCGGGACAGTAATAAACAGCCGGGGGAGCTGGTTTGGTCTCAGCAGCAGGAGAAATTTGTCTGTCAGATGATATCACTGGAAAACAATCCCGAAACCCCTGAGGATTTTGAGATACTCACAGGTTCCCTGTTTGAATATTACAAATGGCAGAGTCCGGATAGCGATTTGGATCGTCCCAGGTTTACATCTACAACCGTGTTGGCTGATGTGTTGAGCGGCTTGGATGGTGGTAGTGGTGAGTCAGGGAGCGGAGAGGATCGGTACCAATATTGCCGAGTCGATAGTGACGCAAAAAATAGGGTAGGCAGAGTCGATAATAGCTCCTGTCTGATCTACGGCGGCGACCGGTTTGCGCAGTATGAGGTTCTGGTTATGCGTGAAAACAAGGAACCAGAAGCAACGACACCGACACCGACACCGACACCGACACCGAGTTCAGAAACATCGAACACGACAATTCCATCAGAACCGACCACTTCGGGTAGCCATAGTCGTGCATCCTCGCCCTTGTGGTTGATTCTTATGGCAGCTCTTGGGAGCCAGTTGGTGAAAATTCTCTAGCACTCCAGAGCGTTTAATATCCGTATCAACAACTTGGAGCGAGCCAGCAGTCGTAATTGCTGGCTCGTTTTTGTTTTTAAGAGTTGTGGTTAAGAGCTGTGGTTAAGAGCTGTGGTTAAGAGCTATGTCCCTGAATCAGGTTATCCACAACAGTCGGGTCAGCCAGAGTGGAGGTATCTCCCAGAGTGTCATATTCCCCAGCAGCAATTTTACGCAGAATGCGGCGCATGATTTTTCCGGAGCGGGTCTTGGGTAGACCGGGTGCATTCTGAATAATATCCGGTGAAGCGATGGGACCAATTTCTTTTCGAACCCACTGTTTAAGCTCTGTGGCCAGTTCGGTGCTGTAATCCACATTTTTGTTCAGGGTGACATAAACATAAATTCCCTGGCCTTTGATGTCGTGGGGGTAACCCACCACTGCCGCTTCCGCGACCTGGTCGTGTGCAACCAGTGCGCTTTCAATTTCTGCGGTGCCCATACGATGACCGGAGACATTTAATACATCATCGACCCGGCCGGTAATCCAGTAGTAGTCGTCTACATCCCTGCGGGCACCGTCGCCAGTAGTGTAAGCACCTTTAAAGGAGGTGAAGTAGGTTTGCACGAACCGTTCGTGGTCACCGAATATCGTGCGTGCCTGTCCGGGCCAGCTGTCTTTGATCACTAAATTGCCCTCTGCTTTGCCTTCAAGCATATGGCCTTCGTTATCCACAATAGCGGGTTGAATGCCAAAGAAGGGGCGAGTGGCCGAACCGGGTTTCAGGTCGGTCGCGCCGGGCAGGGGAGTTATCATGGCGCCGCCGGTTTCAGTCTGCCACCAGGTGTCGACTACCGGACACTGGCTGTTGCCAATGGTTTCGTAATACCACTGCCAGGCCTGGGGGTTGATGGGTTCACCGACGGAGCCAAGTAATCGCAGGCTGGTGCGTTTGGTGTCTTTGATGGCATCGGTGCCGTGAGCCATCAGGGCACGAATGGCTGTTGGGGCGGTATAAAGGATGTTGACCTTATATTTATCTACAACCTGGCTGATACGATTCACCGCCGGGTAGCTGGGCAGGCCTTCATGCATCACGATCGTTGCGCCATTCGCCAATGGGCCGTAGACCACGTAGGTGTGACCGGTGATCCAGCCGACATCTGCATTGCACCAGAACACTTCACCGTCGCGGTAATCAAACAGGTACTGGTGAGTCATGGAGGCATACACCAGATAGCCGCCAGTGGTATGAAGTACACCTTTGGGCTGACCAGTGGAGCCGGAGGTGTAAAGAATAAACAGTGGGTCTTCAGCGCCTATAGCTTCAGCGGGGCAGTCTGTGGATGCCTGCTGTTGCAGGTCATGCCACCAGAGATCCCGGCCGTCGTGCCAGTCAATGTCAGCATGAGTTCTTTGGTAAACAATGACCTTCTCGATGGAGGTGACATCTGAATGGGCAAGAGCCTGGTCGACGTTAGCCTTCAGGGGGACAGTTTTACCGCCGCGCACACCTTCGTCGGCAGTGATCACAAGCCTGGCGCTGCTGTCGATAATGCGCCCCGCCAGCGCTTCCGGGGAGAAGCCGCCAAACACCACTGAATGTACCGCACCTATGCGGGCACAGGCCTGCATAGCGACTGCTGCCTCAATGACCATGGGCATATAGATAGCGACAATGTCACCTTTTTGTATACCCTGTGCTTTCAGGACATTGGCAAAGCGGCAGACCTCTTCGTGGAGTTCGCCATAAGTGATTTGTCGGGATTCGCCGGGCTCGTCACCTTCCCAATAGATAGCCACCTGGTTTTTGCGAGTGGCAAGGTGTCGGTCGAGACAGTTGTGAGACACATTAGTCGTGCCATCTTCAAACCATTTGATCGACACATTGCTGTGCTCAAAAGAGGTGTTTTTTACCTTGGTAAAAGGTGTAAGCCAGTCAATGCGCTGACCATGTTCTGCCCAGAAGACATCAGGATTGGTAATCGACTGCTGATACATCTTTTGGTATTGGGTACTATCAACCAGACATTCAGCGGCTTTTTCAGGAGAAACCGGATATAGCATAGCGACTTCTGCGTTGTCCGTAGTGGGGGAGTCGGTCATTTGTTTTGCCTGTTGTTTTTATTATAGGTCTTGCTGATGTGTTCAGAGGTTTATTGTTAGTGGAGAACACACCGTGCTTTGAGTCGCTCGTAGACGAAGACTCAAAGTCGCCGGGCTTTTTGTTTTTATTCTTGTGCTGCAGTATGCCATTAGTGTTTTGGCTCTCAAATGTTTTCTGGTGATTTTGTGGCGCTATTCACTACCATCAGGCTATTTGTCAAACAGAAATAAAAGACAGGTAAGAGTAAAATTTAAACAGTTCACCTTGCTGGTAAATCATTACACTGTCGTTTTGATTCCTGTTCTTTCTTGAGGGTTTGTCGGTAATATCTGCGTAACTCCAATCATCGGTTGTTTATTTAATGTCTCCCGGAAGCCGCCTTTTCTCAGCGATTGCTGCTTTGATTCTGTTTTTTATTTGTTACCACGCTGGCTCAGAAGCATTTGAACGCATTCAGGAATTTCGCAAGCTGGAGCGTATTCCTGTCAGTAGTATTCAGGGATCGCTGAACGGTGTTGTTCAGCTTCGGGGGACTGTACTGAATAATGGCAAGTATCTGCAGGCGCCAAAAACCCATGCACAGACTCTTTATTACCGTTACCTGGTTGAAGAAGAGAAGCGGGATAGTGATGGTGGCACAAGCTGGGAAGAAGTAGAGCAGGAAGAAAATGGCGTCGATTTTCTTTTGCGGGATGCAACCGGAAGGGCTTCTGTTTCTATCGAACAGTATCTGCCGATTATCTCCAGCTTTACCGCTGGTGCTGAACGATCGTCAAAGAGCTTTTTGGCGATTTTTCTGTTGGCCCTTGCGATGACCTGCTTCACTGGAGGGGTGTGCGCCGTGATGATTGTGGCCAGTCAGCACAAGGTGCTGGTGTTTCTCACATCATCCACCATGACCGCATTTCTGTTTCTGTTTCTGTTTCAGTTTGGCTGGCAGACCCTGGAGAATGAAGTCGCTTTGATGCGTTCCGGGTATAACGATTCGGTGGAGTACTACAACACCCGAATTGGCAGCTTCCCTGATAACCTGCTGGCCCGGGTGTTTGGTTTTCGAAGAATGCCTTTTTGTTGATGAATAGATTCGGGTGCTCCATTAATTCAGCGCTTCTAACCGGCTTGTTACTCTATTTCTTTTAGTCCCCGGCATAATGATGTGTACGCATAACAAGATAAGCCTATAGCCTGGGCTTATTTTAATGAAACACAGGATAAATGGAGTTAATTGATATGGCCTATCCATTTTCGGGTCGGGCTCGCAGTAGAGAGCCGGTACATCATTATAAATTTGAGGATGTTGAGGATGTTGAGGATACTAAGAAAACAGGGCTCCAATCTCAACTGACTCACTGGCAGTCGCATAATAAAGAGTGTCTAAGCTTTTTGGCTGCTCAGTGGGAAAAGGTTGAGGTTGATATAGCCAAGAGAAACGTGACCGTGGCGAAGTCTGAGCTGCCTGCTGCTAAAGCGTCTGTGCAAGTTATTGCCCAGCTCACTGCTAAAGCGTCTGTGCAAGTTAATGCACCACCTGCTGGCTGGCAACGCAACGCGCAAGGATCAAAGAGGCAGGCGGGTCGAGGGGCGCGGTCAGGGCCTGCACTCCAGTGGCAGCACCAAAAAGTACTGACACTGGAAGAGGCACAGGTAAGGCCTTATGTACAAGGCAAGGTATATCATCCAGGGCCCTATCCAAAAAAGCGCATGCATTAAGCGTCTGAGAACCTTGTTTACGGCTAATGGTGTTTCGCTGATCGCACGTGTAAATAGCTCGTCTGGATAAATGGGTCAGCTACAGCCCGCTTAAATCCTTAATTTTGGTTTTCTTGCCATCAAGACTGGTGTGGTTACGGTTCAGCCAGTATTCCTCTACACCTTCCCTGCCTTTGTTTTCGGCCCAGTTGGTGAGTATGTTGCGATCACCGACATAGTCATAGAGTGGTACTGAGAAGCCGCAGGATGTTTGCACCAGTTCGACATCCAATACAAACACCTGTCGGGCACCCGGCTGGGTGGGAAAGAGATCCAGATGCTGCTGCCACTCGTCATCAGCCTGATGCAGAGCCTTTGCTGTTCCATAGAGACGCATAATCTCAGGCTTGCCTTCAAAGGCGCAGAACATAATGGTCATGCGTGGCAGCTCCTGCACATGGGCGGAGGTTTCATTGCCGCTGCCAGTGAGATTTAGCCAGGCCACGGTGTTGTTATCGATAACCCGAAAGCTGTCTGCGCCTTTGGGAGAGATGTTGACCTTCCCTGTGCTTGCCGCAGTGCCTACAAAAAACATTTTCTGCTCGGCAATAAACTCGCAGTGGGGCTCACTTAAGCTGGAAAACTGTTTTCCCATTAATACCTGTCCTCAACTGTTCCTGTGTCGTATTCATGGATGTTAATCCGTTATGAAGTGATTCATTCATAAAAGATCCGCTAATAAGAATCCGCTAATAAGAATCCGCTCATAAGAATAGAGTGCGGAAGCCTTCAATGAATCGACATCTCAACTTATAGCATAAGTCTCTAATGTGACAACTAATGGGTTTACTTGTAAGAGATGCTCTCCAATGTCGATGCATATAACTCAATTCTGATTTTTTTCTTTTTTTTGGGGCTGCTACGAAATGTGTCTTTTGTTGAAAGGGTTATATATTGGCGTCGCGTGTCGTCCAATTGCGGGATTGGTTTAAATTTTGCAAGGTTTACTAATGTATCGACCTTGTGTTGTTTCGAACTCGAAAGTGATGCGGATTAAAGGTGTCAGGATTGTAGGGTTTGTCTGGCTGTTAATTAAATTGTGGATATATTGCGTCAATGCCAGAGTGACAAAACAGGTCTTATATTTGTGAAGTGTGTCACTTTTAATGTTGTTGCTGTGTCGTGTAGTGTGCTTTGACGGGTGAATCGTTGTTGGTGTGTTTTTAGGAGTATGGTTAGGGTCTTATAAGTGTTTGATGTAAGTTTTTAATGGTAATATAAGACGATGGTGTAATAATAGAACACAACAGTGGAAGTGTGACTGGGTTCACGCTCTATGGAAACTGACAAAATAATAATAATAAGGTGAATCAGTGTCCGACGATGTTTCTGGACGGCCCCGTGATCAGCGTCGATTCGCCTGGTTCTGGGAGGCCGTGTCGCCATACTGGCGGGTTTACAGGGATGTATTGATTGCCAGTTTTCTGGTGAATCTGTTTGCCCTGGTATCTCCCCTGTTTGTTATGAACGTCTACGACCGTGTTGTTCCTAACCAGGCTTTTGAGACACTGTGGATGCTGGCTGTTGGTGTTGTGCTGGCGTATACCTTTGAGTTTGTCCTGCGTTTATTGCGAACGCGTTACATTGATTTGGCAGGTCGACAGATCGATCTTACCCTTTCCTCCCGTCTTATGGATCGTCTCCTCGGTTTGAAAATGGCTGCCCGGCCAGGCAATAGCGGCACCTTGATGAGCAGCCTGGCGGAGTTCGAAAGCATCCGTTCCTTTATTACCTCTACCTCGGTGATGGCCTTTATTGATTTACCCTTTGTGGTGCTGTTTCTGGGGCTGGTGATCTGGCTGGGTGGGTGGCTGGTGCTGATTCCGTTGTTTTGTATTGGCTTGTCTCTGGTCATTGCCTGGGGGCTGAATCGTCCATTGCAGAGAGTGATTTCCCATCAGCAGGAGTTGTCTTCCCGCAGGCAGAACTTTCTGATGGAGCTTCTGCTAGGTCTTGTGGCTGTGAAAGCCTGCAATGTTGAACGCCAGAATCAGGAACGATGGAGTGAGATTAACCGCGAAGCGGCGGATGCCAGTCTGACAATCAGAAAGCTTCAGACCCTGTCTACGCAATCTGCAACGTTTCTACTTCAGTTGAATACGGTAGCTCTGGTGATTGGGGGCGTTTATCTCATTAGTACTGGTGATCTTTCCATGGGTGGTTTGATTGCCACCATGATGATTGCCGGGCGCTGCAGTGCTCCTGTGTCGCAGGTTATCGGTTTGCTGAACCAGTATGACAAAGCCGTACAGGCGATGGAGTATGCGGGCGGTATTATGAACCTGCCCCAGGAAAGTCCGCAGGACAGGCAGTTACTCACTCCCGGAGAGTTTAAGGGGCACTGGACAGTTAATAATGTGGCCTTTGCTTACCCTGACAGCCCAGCGCTGATTCAACAGTTAAACCTGACTATCCATGCGGGTGAGAAACTCGCGGTTCTGGGCCATATGGGCTCCGGTAAAACCACCTTTCTGAATCTTCTGATGGGTTTGTATGAACCCTCGGAAGGACACATCTCCCTGAATAATATTGATGCACGCCAGCTCGACCCATCCTGGGTACGTGAGCATATTGGTTATGTACCCCAGAAGGCAGAACTGTTTAATACGTCGCTGCGGGACAATATCACTATGGGTCGTTCTGGTATTAACGACAGTGATGTGATTGAAGCGCTGGATAAAGCCGGGCTGGGCGGTATTGTGCAGGCCGGCAGTGCTGGTTTGGATTACCTGGTTGGTGAGGGTGGCAGATACCTTTCCGGTGGCCAGGTTCAGGCGGTGGGGCTGGCTCGTGCTCTGGTCACTAAGCCACAAGCCTTAATTATGGATGAGCCAACCAGTGCCATGGACAGCCAGGCCGAAGCACGTTTCCGTAAGCTTCTGGCTGAGCTGGAAGGCGTAACGGTTATTCTCGTGACTCATAAGGTTACCCTGCTGGATCAAGTGGATACCATCGCTGTGTTTGACCAGGGTGTAATGCGTGCCCATGGCAGGGCTTCCGAAATGTTGGCGCGTCAGTCGGCTGCTTCTACTGCGGGGGCAACACATGTCTGATCAGAATCAATGGCATTCCGCCTCTGAAGCAGAGATCTCTTCCATCTCACAAGGCAGTCGCCCACTTATCTATGTGGTGCTGGCAGCAATCGTCGTCTTTGTGATCTGGGCCGCCTGGAGTGAAATTGATGAGATTACCCGGGGCATGGGTAAGGTGATTCCTTCTCAGCAGGAGCAGGATATCCAGAACCTCGAAGGTGGCATCGTTGAGGATATTCTGGTTGAGGAAGGTGACCTGGTTGAACAGGGCCAGGTGCTGATGGTGATGGACGACACTCGTTTCTCCGCCGCAGTAGCCGGTCGACAGGGAAACCTTTATGCCCTGCAGGCACGCCTGGGTCGTTTGCTTGCTGAAGTGGAAGGTGGTGAACCTACGCTCTCCGACAAAGTGAAAAAAGAAGTGCCGGAGCTGGCACGCCGTGAACTGGAACTTTTCACCAGTCGTGCTCAGGAGCTGCAGAGCAGTGTTGGTGTTATTGAGCATCAGATGCATCAACAGCAGCAACAGCTGGAAGAAACCCAGGCCCAGCAGCGTTTGTTGAGTCGACGTTTCAAGCTGTTAGACCAGGAGCTGGCAATGTCCCGGGCGCTGGAGAAGGAAGGCGCTGTCTCCCATGTGGAAGTGTTACGTCTTGAACGACAGGTGAGTGATACCCAGGGCGAAGAGCAGATTGCGAAAGAAACGCTGGAACGTATTCAGGCTCAGCAGCAGGAAACACAGCAGCGTATACAGGAAGTGCGTCTGGGTTTTAATAACAAAGCCCGTTCAGAAATGAATGAGGTACTGGCCCAGCTGAAAGAGCTGACGGCGGAAACCCGGGCCGTAACCGATCAGGTTGAACGTACACAGGTGCGTGCTCCTATGCGCGGAGTAGTGAAGCAGATTCTGGTGAATACCGAAGGCGGTGTTGTTCAGCCAGGTATGAAGATGATGGCGCTGATTCCGGTGGACGACACCCTGGAAGTCGAAGCGCGCATTCGCCCGGAAGATATTGCTTTTCTGCATCCCGGCCAGAAGGCCATGGTTCGTTTTACAGCCTATGACTTTACGATTTACGGAGGCATTGAGGGGGAGTTAACCCACATCAGTGCTGACACCATTGTTGATGAAGAGGGCGAGAGCTTTTATCTCGTCCGTATTAAAACGAATAAGAATTATCTCGGTCTGAACGATGAGTCACGCCCGATTATCGCGGGCATGGTGGCGACTGTGGACATCCTGACCGGCAAAAAAACACTATTGCAGTACCTGTTGAAACCTGTGCTGCGGGCTAAACAGCTGGCGTTTACAGAACGCTGATACGCATAAAAATAATTAATAATATTTAGTGATTTGGTCGGTAACCACAAAGGTTACAACCATAGGGTGGGGTTGATTGATATGGAAAGCATCAAAGCAATGGCTGTGGGTAAAGTTCACTTTGTTCAGGGAGAAGTTACAGCCATCACGCCTGAAGGTGATAGTCGTCTGTTAAAACAGGGTGACCTGGTGAGTCGTGATGAAATTATCACATCAGGCCCGGATGCGACTGTGACCATTCGCTTTTTTAATCATCAGCTCTTTACCTTGCAGCAGGGGCAGGAAATCAATCTGTCCATCAGTGCCCTTGGTCAGTTAACCGCTGATACCTCAGATATATTCGATATTGAGAGACTGCAGGCTGCACTGGCTGATGGTGTTGATCCCAGCACCTATTTCCCTCCCTCTCAGGCTGGAGAAGAGCCTGTAGCCCCTGAAGATATTGAGGCCCTTCCTCCTACCGGCGCTGGTAATACTGTTTCACAGACCCCAATTGCTGACTTAAGTGGTCTTCAAGGCAACCCGAATGCCGGGTTTGATGTGAACCCTATTGCCGAACTGAGCGGTTTGCAGGGAGAGCCGCAAGCCGGATTTGAAACTGGCACCGGTGTGCGTGGGTTATCCGAAGAGTTTGAAAGGGTAGGACTGGATACCGGTTCAGACAATGTGATCAACCAGAATTTCGCGCCGGTATTTGTTGGTACGAATGAGACGGGCAATTACACATTTGCCGACGTACTGGAAAATACACCTGCCGGCATTATTGGTCAGGTTCCGGCTATAGATACCGATAATGATACTCTGACGTATAACTTGCAGGAAGATTTTGGTGGTCTGTTTGTTATTGATGCTGCTGGCAATATTAGTATCACCCGCACGATTGATGACGGGGATCTGGGTGATTACACCCTTCAGGCAACAGTTTCAGATGATCAGGGTTTAAGCAGTCAGACTCAGGTGAATGTGAGCCTGGGTAATGTTAATGATGCAGTTGTTCTCCGTGACAGCGATGATGCTGAAAACAGGGTTGCAGAAAATGCCAGCAATGGCACGACTGTAAGCGTGACGGGTCTGGGTATAGACGCTGACAGCGATACCACAGTGACATACAGCCTTGCAGACGATGCCGGTGGCCGCTTTGAGATTGATAGCAGCACCGGTGTGGTTACGGTCAAAGATGCAAATCTGCTCGATTACGAAACCGCAACCAGTCACGACATCCAGATCACCGCGACCAGCAGTGATGGCAGTGTGACGACCGAAACCTTCACCATCAACCTGGACAATGCCAACGATAACCCGGTTGCGCTGGTTGATAACGATGCAAGTGCCAACAGCGTTGCAGAAAATGCAGGCAATGGCGCAACCGTTGGCGTAACGGGTTTGGGGGCAGACGGCGACAGCAATACAGCTGTGATCTACAGTCTTGCAGACAATGCTGGTGGTCGCTTTGAGATCGATAGCACTACCGGTGTGGTCACGGTTAAAGATGCAAGCCTGCTCGATTATGAAACCGCTACCAGTCACGATATCCAGATTACCGCGACAAGCAATGATGGCAGCGAGAAGAGTGAAACTTTCACCATCAATGTGGCCAATGCGAACGATAACCCGGTAGAGCTGATCGACAGCGATACCACGCCCAACAGCGTAGGAGAAAACGCCGGGATAGGCGCAACAGTAGGTATAACCGGCCTGGGCACAGATGCCGACAGCGGCACAAATGTAACCTACAGCCTGAGCAGCAACCCGGGCAACCTGTTTGCCATTGATGCCGACAGCGGCGTTGTGATGGTGAATGGCAACCTGGATTACGACACCGCTGACAGCCATCTCATCGAGATCATGGCCACCAGTACTGACGGTTCCAGCAGAAAAGAAACGTTCACCATTGAGGTGACCAATGCGGATGGCACAACGCCAGGGCAGGGCGACACGGACACTCCCATCGATCCGGTGACCGACAGCAACACCGTGGCCAACACCCTGAATGAAAATGCACAAGTGGGCGACGCTGTACCGCTGACCGGTCTGGCGACCGATCCGGATGGTGACAAGGTCATCTATAGCCTGAGCAGTAACCCGGGCAACCTGTTTGCTATTGATGCAGGTACCGGCGTAGTGACGGTCAACGGCAACCTTGATTACGATACCGCTGACAGCCATATCATCGAGATCATGGCCACCAGTACCGACGGTTCGACAAGTGAGGCGAGTTTCACGATTTCGGTTGTAGGTGGCGTCGTCGAGACCACGAATGAAGATGCGGCGAACTTCAGCATCGACTTGCTGGGTAACGCCAGCGATGACGACAGCAGCGGTACGCTGAGCGTCGCGAACGTCACCGAGACCCGCGGCAACGATGCCCGCGGCGTGACCTTGAACGGCACCAGCTTCGATGTTGTGCCGAACGCGTACGACTACCTGGCGGTTGGTGAAAGCGTAGAGCTGACCTACACCTACAACGTGATTGATGGCAACGGCGGCGTGACGCCGACGACAGCGACGATCACGATCGAAGGTCGTAACGATGCGCCGGAAGTGAGCGCGGCGATCAGCGAGACCACGAATGAAGATGCGACGAACTTCAGCATCGACTTGTTGGGTAACGCCAGCGATGACGACAGCAGCGATACGCTGAGCGTCGCAAACGTCACCGAGACCCGTGGCAACGATGCCCGCGGCGTGACCTTGAACGGCACCAGCTTCGATGTTGTGCCGAACGCGTACGACTACCTGGCGGTTGGTGAAAGCGTAGAGCTGACCTACACCTACAATGTGATGGATGGCAACGGCGGAGTGACGCCGACGACAGCGACGATCACGATCGAAGGTCGCAACGATGCTCCGAAGTTA
>CBDCRZ010000131.1:0-10760 GCA_965221135.1 Sansalvadorimonas sp. | reverse complement strand
TACATCTCCTCGGAATCCTTCAGGAGGAAATCCCGTCCCACCGTGCACGATATGCCGTGATGAGAAGCCCTTTACAAAGGACAATCATACTGTTACATCCTGTAAGCCTGTCAATCACCACTTTCACTCAAGCTGTATTGAAGCGTGGCATAACACTTGGAAAACTAATAGAAGACATTGTGCTGTTTGTAAGCAATGTCCACTGCCTTTAAAGCGTATAATTCCTAACATTGAAGAAAAAAATCCAGATTATGAGTGCGCAGCAGCCGCTTATGCTCGCAGTGGTAACCTCACAGAGCTAAATAAACTGCTAGATGTTGACAAAAGGCTTGTTAACGACACTTTTGATGAAACAAAGGTAAAAGAAAAGAAGGTAGTAACATTACTGTACATCGCCGCACAGGAGGGGCATACCAATATCGTTGACCGCCTGATCGACCTGGGAGCGGATAAGAATAAAGGTAATAAAAACGGTGCAACCCCTCTGTACATCGCTGCAGAGAACGGACGTACCGATACCGTTCGGTGCCTGGTCAGTGAGGGAGCGGATAAGGACAAAGGTCTCACCTCCGACGGGGTAACCCCTCTGTGGATCGCTGCATATATGGGGCATACCGAGATCGTTCGGCACCTGGTCAGTGAGGGAGCGGATAAGAACAAAGGTAATAAAAACGGTGCAACCCCTCTGTACATCGCAGCACAGAATGGACGTACCGATACCGTTCGGTGCCTGGTCAGTGAGGGAGCGGATAAGGACAAAGGCCGCACCACCGACGGGTCCCCCCCTCTGTACATCGCTGCATATATGGGGCATACCGAGATCGTTCGGCACCTGGTCAGTGAGGGAGCGGATAAGAACAAAGGTAATAAAAACGGTGCAACCCCTTTGTACATCGCTGCAGAGAAAGGACGTACCGATACCGTTCGGCACCTGGTCAGTGAGGGAGCGGATAAGGACAAAGGTAATAAAAACGGTGTAACCCCCTTGTACATCGCTGCAGAGAACGGACGTACCGAGACCGTTCGGTGCCTGGTCGGACTGGGAGCGGATAAGGACAAAGGCCTCACCACCGACGGGGAAACCCCTCTGTGGATCGCTGCATATATGGGGCATACCGAGATCGTTCGGCATCTGGTCAGTGAGGGAGCGGATAAGGACAAAGGTAATAAAAACGGTGTAACCCCCTTGTACATCGCTGCAGAGAACGGACGTACCGAGACCGTTCGGTGCCTGGTCGGACTGGGAGCGGATAAGGACAAAGGTAATAAAAACGGTGCAACCCCTCAGTTCATCGCTGCACAGAAAGGACGTACCGAGACCGTTCAGTGCCTGGTCGGACTGGGAGTGGATAAGGACAAAGGCCGCACCACCGACGGGGCAACCCCTCTGAACATCGCTGCATATATGGGCCATACCGAGATCGTTCGGCACCTGGTCAGTGAGGGAGCGGATAAGAACAAAGGTAATAAAAACGGTGCCACCCCTCTGCACATCGCTGAACAGCAGGGGCATAGCGAGATCGTCGAAATACTCAAAGAAGAAGCAGTTTCAAAAAAATAAACTCGGGTTTAGAGCTTTAAGAAACAGATGTGCCATTCTTCAGCCATAAAGTGGCCAAGTATGCTTATTTGTAATTGTCATGAAACGGTTGTAATTCGAAGAAAATGACATGATATGGGCGTTTTTTATGACAAGAGTAATTGTAAAATCTCTGCAGCCCTTATTCTTTATGGGCTGATTTTGTCAAGATATGGTAGTAGCGACAACAGGCATGTCATGACATAAAACCAGTAGCGATGACATAAAATAAAGACAAGCGTATTTTGACATACAAAGCTCCGGCAACAATACCTTCCAGGTTATTGAGTCGGAGCTTTTCCATGTGCCCCAAACAACTCACCCAGTGGATTATTTTTTGAGCCGTTCACCTTGTCAACACAAGGAGCCATTCTGGAGCCGGGCTAATTCACCTTCTGGGGTTGTTAGAACAAACGTTCTTTAAATACCGGTGTCCGGGTAACTAATGACTCTGGTCAGGAGGCCGCCTGATCATGCTATCAAACACCTGATTTGACGGCTAAGTTACCTTCTGCTTCTGTTGGATCTATCGTGCTATAGAATCGGGCATCCAGAGTATAGTGAGATCATTTCCTAGAGTGATCTCACTATGAAAACAGACAACTTTACAGCCAATCTGAAAGTCTCTTATTAACTCTGTACGGTCTGTTCAAGCAACCGTGAAATGGAACACAGCCTGATTTGACCCTATCTCCTTCGGTGCTTATTACCCTGAACTTTCCGGATTTGTTGCAGTCTGGTAGTACTACTTTAATCAATAGTTGATGTTCCAAAAATGTTGAATGCATCTCCTCGGGATCCTTCAGGAGGAAATCCCGTCCCACCGTGCACGATATGCCGTGATGAGAAGCCCTTTACAAGGGATAATCATACTGTTACATCCTGTAAGCCTGTCAATCACCACTTTCACTCAAGCTGTATTGAAGCGTGGCATAACACTTGGAAAACTAATAGAAGACATTGTGCTGTTTGTAAGCAATGTCCACTGCCTTTAAAGCATATAATTCCTAACATTGAAGAAAAAAATCCAGATTATGAGTGCGCAGCAGCAGCTTATGCTCGCAGCGGTAACCTCACAGAGCTAAATAAACTGCTAGATGTTGACAAAAGGCTTGTTAACGACACTTTTGATGAAACAAAGGTAAAAGAAAAGAAGGTAGTAACATTACTTTACATCGCCGCACAGGAGGGGCATACCAATATCGTTGACCGCCTGATCGACCTGGGAGCGGATAAGGACAAAGGCCTCACCACCGACGGGACAACCCCTCTTTTTGTCGCTGCAGAGAACGGGCATACCGAGATCGTCAAGTGCCTGATCGAAGAGGGAGCGGATAAGGACAAAGGTAATAAAAACGGTGCAACCCCTTTGTACATCGCTGCAGAGAACGGACGTACCGATACCGTTCGGTGCCTGGTCAGTGAGGGAGCGGATAAGGACAAAGGCCTCACCACCGACGGGGCAACCCCTTTGTGGATCGCTGCATATATGGGGCATACCGAGATCGTTCGGCATCTGGTCAGTGAGGGAGCGGATAAGGACAAAGGCCTCACCACCGACGGGGCAACCCCTTTGTGGATCGCTGCATATATGGGGCATACCGAGATCGTTCGGCATCTGGTCAGTGAGGGAGCGGATAAGGACAAAGGCCTCACCACCGACGGGGCAACCCCTTTGTGGATCGCTGCATATATGGGGCATACCGAGATCGTTCGGCACCTGGTCAGTGAGGGAGCGGATAAGGACAAAAGCCTCACCACCGACGGGGCAACCCCTCTGTACATCGCTGCAGAGAACGGACGTACCGATACCATTCGGTGCCTGGTCGGACTGGGAGCGGATAAGAACAAAGGTAATAAAAACGGTGCAACCCCTCTGTACATCGCTGCACAGAAAGGACGTACCTATACCGTTCGGTGCCTGGTCGGACTGGGAGTGGATAAGAACAAAGGTAATAAAAACGGTGCAACCCCTCTGTGGATCGCTGCATATATGGGGCATACCGAGACCGCTCAGTGCTTGGTCGGACTGGGAGTGGATAAGGACAAAGGCCTCACCACCGACGGGGTAACCCCTCTGTACATCGCTGCAGAGAACGGACGTACCGATACCGTTCGGTGCCTGGTCGGACTGGGAGCGGATAAGGACAAAGGCCTCACCACCGACGGGACAACCCCTCTTTTTGTCGCTGCAGAGAACGGGCATACCGAGATCGTCATGTGCCTGATCGACCTGGGAGCGGATAAGGACAAAGGTAATAAAAACGGTGCAACCCCTTTGTACATCGCTGCAGAGAACGGACGTACCGAGACCGTTCGGTGCCTGGTCGGACTGGGTGCGGATAAGGACAAAGGCCTCACCACCGACGGTGCAACCCCTCTGCACATCGCTGAACAGGAGGGGCATAGCGAGATCGTCGAAATACTCAAAGAAGAAGCAGGTTCAAAAAAATAAACTCGGGTTTAGAGCCTTGAAGGAACAGATGTGCCATTCTTCAGCCATAAAGTGGCCAGGTATGCTTATTTGTAATTGTCATGAAACGGTTGTAATTCGAAGAAAATGACATGATATGTGCGTTTTTTTTATGACAAGAGTAATTGTAAAATCTCTGCAGCCCTTATTCTTTATGGGCTGATTTTGTCAGGATATGGTAGTAGCAACAACAAGTAAGAGCTGTTTTTAAACAGAGCTTGCGACTCTTAATAAATTTGTCGCTGCAGACATGTTGGTTATACCGACACTCCGGTTATTATTAACCGGGGTCTTTTTTACCTTTTTATTTATTCCTGCCGAATCAATATAGCAGCAACCGATACCAACACCCGATACCAGCTCCCGATACCAACTCCCGATACAACTCCCACGCTTCCCTCATAGCCTGAGAGGCTTTAAGTATCCGGTCACATGAAAACATACATTGCTGACTCAATCTCCAGGTCACTCCGCTGTGCCGACAAATGAGTCATAAAGACACGTCCTCCCTTTGGCTTTAACGAGGCTAAGGCTCACGTCCCCGTATGGCCATCAGTACCTGATTTTCGTCTTTCGAACCTGTGGAACTAAATCTTTTGCAAAGACTCCAAGGGTTGCCAGCAAGATATAACTGCATATCAGATCCGGCAACAGTTTGGTTTTTCTGCCTTCTGATTGACCCAGTGCCTCTTTTGGTATGGCAAATAATAAAAATAGAACAGAAAAACTTGTTAATTAATTGAATTAAAGGGGTTTTTTATGGATAAGATCGTGGTCGGCTCATCATATAGATTGCAGTCATCCCAGGCACCTGTTCAGCAAACCAGCCCCCCCCCGGAACCCAAAAATGTGTTTGGTCGCTCGTTGTGCCTTGCTCCTCCCACAGAAGCCTGCTCACGAATTGATGTTGAGTCCCGGGCTCGTTATGGTTTTGGTGTTTTCACTCTCAAAGAGTGTGCTGAGGCAACGAATTCTCCCTTGTATTCAGAATCACGGACCCCATTTCATCAACGGCTAATGAAGAAGACTAGAGATACCTTTCAGAATACGGGTGTAACACCGGCTGACTGGGGAAAACGCTGGCAGGAGCTGCAGGATATTTCATCAAGTTTTAAGTCACTTATCGAAGCGCATGACGGCTCCAGCGGTGAAAACATTATCAGAGCTATTGAGCAGGATAATGTTTTAAAAGCTGCTCTGAGCGATCTGGTTGCCAGAGAGCGCAGGGGTGAGTCTGATGCTATTTTCCAGGCCATGATTCTAGACAGGCGGCTAACTACATATCTTGAGCTGGCAGAATACGTTAAACCTTGTTTTGACTGGCGCAGTGTTCATTCCCATGTCAAAGATGTGATCTGGCAAACGGGAAAAAAAAGAAAAGCACAAGATCCAGATGAGCCCAGTGCTGAGAAGGTTTCCCGAAGTACACATTCACAATCTTTAAATCAAGTACCCTGTCGACCATCTCTTCAGGATATAAGAGATAGAGCCAGGGAATTTGAGTTTCCTGAAGTTGCCTATGCGCCGACCCGATTTTACGACAATGGAAGTTCTTTATTTCCAATCTATCGGTCAGACAAGCAAGCGTTGGCCAGATTTACCCCGACTCGGAAACAGGAGTTGCAGAATGTTGAGCGAAGGCTTGAGAGGTCGGGAGTAACGCCTCTGTTGTTTGCTGCTCACTGGTGTTTTTTTTGCGCGTATTCAGAGATGCTTACCACCAGTCAGAAACAACCAAACGCGGATCTGAAGCGATGGTTGGCAACCGTGGCAAATTCTGAAATAAAGGGGGATGACACCGGGAGGCTGTTATCCTTAATGCTGGATTACCTGACCGTTATTTTTGAGCATCAGCCAGAACGATTTAAACATCTTCTTCAGGAAAAGCCCTCTCTGGACTGGAGAGGTCTATGCCGTTCAGCCCAGCCTATGTCAAAAGATGAGATTCTCAATACCTTTAGCATAATTGGTGAACCGAGTGATTCAGAAAGTCACACATCGAGTGCTTCAGAGAGTCACACATCGAGTAAAGAAGATTCGGTTCCTGGTAAAGTGCCCGTTGATTCTGATGATGCGAATAGTAAATTTCTTGAAGGAACCTGGGAGTATGAACAAGAGAGAATTAAGCAATTTACGCGGCTCCATAATGAAGCGAGCAAAGGCAGAGCCTCGTATAGTCGAAAGCTATGAAAGCAGAATTATAAAAATGGCACCTTATGATTGCATTTGTCGATATTTGTCAAAATATGCTTGCTTTTGATATGTCACTACCTCTTGTAAATCTTCGCAGAACCGCTGTTTCCGGGAATACTTTTTGTCACGTTATTGTATCGACATATAATGTCGCTGCTGGCATGTCATGACATATAACCAGCAGTGATGACATAGAGACAAGCATATTTTGACACACGAAACTCCGCCAACAATATTTTCCCGTATTGTTCAACCGGAGCTTTTTTATGTGCTGGAGAAAACCTGGAAAGTCCCGAATAAAACACAATCATCCATTCTCAGCGTCAAATGCATATCCCCACTTCCCCCCCAAAAAAAATAACATAGCAAACAGCCTGAATCTGATCCGCCGAAAAATACGACTACGAGGCATTCATAGACAATACTCACTGACGACACTCCCGGATCCAAGAGCAACAAGCCAGGAAGAATAAGACACTCAGGGGTTCAACAGAATTCGTCCCTCTGATCACCTTTCTCTGCCGATTTTATTCTAGATAACACCTATTAATTTTTTATCTATACTCTGCCTCCTTTCACCGTCTATAACATTGATAAGAAGATGCTTATGCATGGGTTTACCCTTAAAAAACACTCACGTTTTTACGGCAGGAAAACTTTGCACATCTGCCTTGTAACAATGGTGGCAGGAACCTTCATCCCGCATTTTGCTACTGCGGGCTCAGGCAACCTTCCCCCTGCCGCTCAGCCAGCGCTGTATACAGAGTTAATGAAAGCTCCCCACCTTCCTCTTACTCAACTGTCTGAATATGTCCGGCCTATTCCCGTTAACAGCCCCACACTGCTTACGCGCAAACCACTGCATGGTAATGCTGACCTGTATAGCCAGCATGACAATCGCCACGCTCTGAAGCACCTTCTTCAGTATTTTATAGATGCACAGGAAGATCTGAGCAGCCAACTGACAGTGGAACAGGCCACCGCCTATCTGCAACAGCAGGCAGGCAATGGTTACCCCGAAGCCCAGGATCTACTGGAAAAGCTGGGGGCTCCGGAAGATCTGACGACAGCCAAAGCAGCAACAGCCAAAACAACGTCATTCAGAACGAGTACGTACGACACATTACTCTCATTACCTGTTGTGGGGAGTGCGACTAAAGCTTTTGTAAGGCGGTCTGAGCGACTAAAGGCCAGGAAACTGGTGAGCAGCACCGGGAACGTAAAACTCCCTGCAGTGGTAACACCCCAGATCAGGATTCCTGCCCCTGATGAAACAGTGACCAAAGAAGATATCCGGCAGGACCTGAAAGACAAACGGGAATTAAAAGAGGTTCTTAGAACCGCAAGCGGTGCGTCCACTCTCACAAAAGTTGCGTTAGGAGTCCTCGGCGTTCATGCCCTTGCACAAACCGCAAAGGCCATCAGCACACCACCGCCTCAACTTTCCATGTCCCCCATACAACCTCAATCGGACAACAGTTACACCGGTGTCGTGAATATTCCCAACTGCCCGGACGGTACCTGTCCGGGTATCCTCTCCCTGTCCCGGCCTGCTTCCGACATCGGGGATTCTGTGTCTTTGTGCCAGATAGATACCTCCCAGTGCGTGGGCAATGTTTGTAAGAGCTCTCCGGAATGTGGTCTGGCAGCTATAACAGCCCCAAAACCTGACGGTAGTACACAGGTGACGTATACCGTATCACCGAAAGCGTCCGGGGCTTTTCAAATGGAATATGCTTCAGAGGGTCGTCTGGCCACAGCACGTTATGGCTTGCCCCCCTCCCCTCCCGGGGAAGATATCGCTACATCAAAACGAGGAAAGAGAGATACAGTGGAATGCCGTGATATGGCTATCACCAATAACGGAATCGCCTACATACCGCAGGTACCAAAGAACGATCCATCATATGTATATGAACAGTTCGGTGTAATTCCTTCAAACCTTCCTTATAATCGCAATCGCGAGGGCGGGGCTGTTACCTTTTCCAATGCTGCTGTAAGAGTTGCTAATTCACCCTGTAACCCTGTTTATAGGGTTTATCGTTGGTTTGGCTTTTCGGGTTATGGAAGACATCTCTATTGGCGTGAAAATAATCCTGAGATAGTAAATTGCATAGGAGGGGAAAGCGGGGTACGCATTCCTCCAGGTATTCGATTTTCAGATGGAATGGAGGGCATGCAACCTTTCAACATTAGCTCAGACGACAGGTGCAGCCCTCCAGATAGTGCTGCCTATAATTGCCCGGATTCAAAAGCCTTCGCACCTCCCTCTAATACACCGGCTAACCCACTGTATCTTCCCGGCATTCCCAAAGGGCGGTGGAATACGGCTCTACGTGGTATCAACCCTAACGCCGTGGTCACAAATTCTGATGGAACTTATGTACGCTGGGGGGCGTATGTAGACAATCTCAGACACGCCTATCCCAACGCCCGTTGTGAAGGAGATAACAAGGGGCAACCCAATGCAGCATTTCTGAATATCTTCAACCTTGTTGAGAGATATTATGATGAAGCCAACCAAAATCCCGGGTTGGATTGCACTGCTGCGAATGCTTTCACAGTTTCCCCCAATACCCCGGCCAACCCTTTAAACATCAACAACATTCCTCTGGACGAGTTCAACCAGGCTCTCAATGGTACAGACCCTGATGCACTGGTCACCAACGGACAGGGGCAGTTTGTTCGCTGGGAGGAGTTCGTAACATCAATCAAAAACCTCTTCCCCAACGCTCTCTGTACCGGGGAGCTTGCCAGTCAACCCAACGCTGAGTTCCTGCACACAGCAGACCTTGAAACTGCCTTTAACACGACACATGCAGCACAACCGGGGCTGGCATGCCCAGCGGCAGATGCTTTCACGGTTTCCCCCAATACGCCGGCTAATCCGCTCAACCTCACCGATATCTCACTCGGGGGCTTCAATCAGGCTCTTAACGGTACGAGTCCCGATGCACTGATCACTAACGGACAGGGGCAGTTTGTTCGCTGGGGCGATTTCGTAACATCAATCAAAAACCTCTTCCCCAGCGCGCGCTGTACGGGGGGGCTTGCCAGTCAACCAAACGCTGAGTTCCTGCAGACAACGAACCTTGAAACAGCCTTTAATACGACACACGCAGCGCAACCGGGGCTGGCATGCCAGTCGGATGATGCTTTTACGGTTTCCCCCAATACTCCGGCCAATCCACTCAATCTCACCGATATCTCACTGGGGGACTTCAATCAGGCTCTCGTTGGTACAGATCCTGATGCACTGGTCACCAACGGGCTGGGGCAGTTTGTCCGCTGGGGGGATTTGCAGACCTCAATCAAAAATCTCTTCCCCAACGCACTCTGTACAGGGGAGCTTGCCAGTCAACCCAACGCTGAGTTCCTGCACACAGCAGACCTTGAAACTGCCTTTAACACGACACATGCAGCACAACCGGGGCTGGCATGCCCAGCGGCAGATGCTTTCACGGTTTCCCCCAATACGCCAGCTAATCCGCTCAACCTCACCGATATCTCACTCGGGGGCTTCAATCAGGCTCTTAACGGTACGAGTCCCGATGCACTGATCACTAACGGACAGGGGCAGTTTGTTCGCTGGGGCGATTTCGTAACATCAATCAAAAACCTCTTCCCCAGCGCGCGCTGTACGGGGGGGCTTGCCAGTCAACCAAACGCTGAGTTCCTGCAGACAACGAACCTTGAAACAGCCTTTAATACGACACACGCAGCGCAACCGGGGCTGGCATGCCAGTCGGATGATGCTTTTACGGTTTCCCCCAATACCCCGGCCAATCCACTCAACCTCTCCGATATCTCACTGGGGGGGATGAATCATGCTCTCAATCAAACCAATCCTGAGGCGCTGATCACCAACGGTCAGGGTCAATTTGTACGCTGGGGCGATTTGTTAAATTATCTCAAAACCAATCTGCCAAACGCCCGCTGTAACGGGGAGCTCGCCGGTCAACCCAATGCTGAGTTCCTGCAGCTGACAGACCTTGAAACGGCCTTTAATGCAGTGCACACAACACAACCGGGGCTGGCCTGTAAGTCGGCTGATGCTTTCACGGTTTCCCCCAATACCCCGGCCAATCCACTCAACCTCTCCGATATCTCACTGGGGGGGATGAACCATGCTCTCAGTCAAACCAATCCAAAGGCGCTGGTCACCAACGGGCAAGGGCAATTTGTACGCTGGGGAGCTTTGTTAAATCGTCTCAAAACCAATCTGCCAAACGCCAGCTGTGACGGGGATCTCGCCGGTCAACCCAATGCTGAGTTCCTGTCCCTGGCTGACCTCAGTAACGCGTTCAGCCAGGTAGCCGCTACCCAGCCAGGGCTGGCGTGTACGAAGGCTGATAACTTCACGCCACCACTTAACACCCCCGATAACCCTCTCAATATCACGGACATCTCTCTGGGAGGTTTCAATCAGGCTCTTGGTCAAACCAATGCTCAAACGATTGTCACCAATGGACAGGGGCAGTTTGTACGTTGGGGGGATTTGGTAAACGCCCTCAA
>CBDCRZ010000130.1:0-55517 GCA_965221135.1 Sansalvadorimonas sp. | reverse complement strand
ACCGGATGCCATAACATTTATCAATAATGGGGCGACGGCGTGCTGTATTTCAACGGGAGAAGGGGGCGCCCCGTCTACTCGTTGTGGTTCCTCGCACCAAACTCTCATTCCTGGGTACCCATACTTAAATGAATGGATCCATGAGCATTACCAGGATCATGAAATCAATGATCTGCTGATGCGCGATTCAGATGATGAATCCCATGAAAGCATTCAAATCTGCGAAGAACTTCAGATTCAAATCACAGAAGATGAGGAGCAGGATTCACCGGACACACGCACATTGAGAGTCTCAGGGGGGAAGGGATGTCTGAAGAGACGCAGCCTGTGCCAGCCTAAAACCTTACGAATGAGCGCCGCTCGATCATACAGATGTGACAAGTGCGACTATACCACCGGTCGCCTGGGGAGCCTCAAACAGCACCAGCGCACCCATCTGCCCGGGGACGCGCGGCCCAAGCCCTTCTCCTGTGACCAGTGCAGCTACACCACCGATCAGCTGGGGAGCCTCAAACGGCACCAGCGCACCCATCTGCCCGGGGACGCGCGGCACAAGCCCTTCTCCTGTAACCAGTGCAACTACACCACCGATCGCGCGGGGAGCCTCAAACAGCACCAGCACCCATCTGCCCGGGGACGCGCGCCCTTCTCCTGTGACCAGTGCAAGCCCTTCTGCCCGGGGACGCGCGGCACAAGCCCTCCTGTGACCAGTGCAGCTACACCACCGATCAGCCGGGGAGCCTCAAACGGCACCAGCGCACCCATCTGCCCGGGGACGCGCGGCCCAAGCCCTTCTCCTGTGACCAGTGCACCTACACCACCGATCGCCCGGGGCACCTCAAACAGCACCAGCGCGCCCATCTGCCCGGGGACGCGCGGCCCAAGCCCTTCTCCTGTGACCAGTGCACCTATACCACCGATCGCCCGGGGAGCCTCAAACAGCACCAGCGCACCCATCTGCCCGGGGACACGCGGCCCAAGCCCTTCTCCTGTGACCAGTGCAGCTACGCCACCGATCGCCCGGGGAGCCTCAAACAGCACCAGCGCACCCATCTGCCCGGGGACGCGCGGCCCAAGCCCTTCTCCTGTGACCAGTGCAGCTACGCCACCGATGACCCGAGGAGCCTCAAACAGCACCAGCGCACCCATCTGCCCGGAGACGCGCGGCCCAAGCCCTTCTCCTGTGACCAGTGCAGCTACACCACCGATCAGCCGGGGCACCTCAAACGGCACAAACGCACCCATTTGCAGAGGCACGCGCGGCCCAAGCCATCCTTTAGTCACCATTCCCTGTAAGTACACAGACTGTATTGGGTGACAATACCGTTATCAATGCCCTAACTCTCCATTGACACTACCGCGTATGCTCTTTGTTACCTTCTCAAGCCCCCGGCTGGCAATATATCCACCAATCCCTAACTGCACTATCCCAAGCAGCTTCAGCTCAAGGGTTTCACTGATATCCGGTGAGGCCCAGCCCATCCAGCGGCAGACAATCAAAGCCGTGAATACCAACATAACAATGGGTCGCCAGCTACGTTGTAACCAGCCTTCTCCCTGAGCTTCGGCTTTGATGACCCCGGCCTGTTTAGCCAGCTCATCCCGCTCGCCGTTAATGGCCATCTCTGTCTGGGCTTGCTTGGCTTGAGCGGCCTGATTGGCATCAGGAAATACCTTGTCGATGATCTTGCCGACTACTGGGCAGCGCGGCCAGCCAACTCACGCTGCATTCTCTCCGGCCATACCTTCTTCACACAGCCACTGGTCGATATTAAAGCAGGGACAGTCCTTGTCCCCATTCAAGTGGTAATGTCCTTTTACCACCACGTCCGGCCACAGCCCCAGGCAGCCGGTGATAAGGAACTTCAACATCCGCTTCTGCAGTGTTGTGAAGTTATCGTTTGGTTTGTCTTCGTCATCCAACCCGCCCACCAGAAAAATGCCCACACTCTGATGATTATGACCTTTGGCATGTGCACCCCAGTCATCCAGTGCTCTGCCTTGCTTAACTGACCCATCACGTTCAATCACCCAGTGGTAACCAATATCGATAATGGCCCGCTCCATCAAATGCCAGCGTTTGATGGTGTCAAAGGTCACATCTAGGCTGGGCTTGGTGGCTGAACAGTGCACGACGACGGTGTTGGTTTCCTTACGCTTTCCCATGCTTCTGCCTCAGTCCTTGAGAGTGTATGCAACGACGCCAATTACAGTGGTCAGAATCAACCAGCCAAACCGCTCAACAGAAGCCAGCACTACGCCTCGGGCGCTGGCCTGCCGTTCGAGTGAGCGAATACGTTTGTCGGACTCTTCCAGCTTGCGGTTGAGGCTATCGAGCGTGGTGGTCTGGTGAACCATTCGTTCTTCGATAGTGGCCATCCGCTGCCCCAGCCGTCCGCTTCAATTGTCCAGTAGGGTGTGCCGGTTTCCGGGTTGGCGGGTGCGCTGTTTGAGCTGGTCGAGCCTGCGCCAATAATGCCCAGCTTCTCTTCCACTATTTGGAATGCGGTGGAGCCGGTAAACACCAGTGCCCACTTGCCTTCGATAGCGCCCTTGTTCTCAATCTGTATCGGGTTATTGATCAGGTTGTACTGGGAGGTGGTGTCGCTACCAATGCGCTCTTTTGTCCAGTTGGGGCTGGAGCTGTTCCATGTGCGCTGGGTAAAGGTGTTCTTGGTACGCGCCTGCAGATCACCATAAACCACTGCCGAGCTGACAGTGCTGCCTGCCGGGAAGTTCCACGCCAGTGGTGCGATGATCGACAGGTCACCATTGATCTGCACATCTGACACCACACTCATCTGCTCAATATGATCAACAACAGAGAGCGGGGGAGTGAGGGCACTGGCCTGTGCATCCTGGAGAACAAGAGGCTCTGCAAATAGAAGACTTCCGGCTTCTTGATTGATGGTCACCTGACCAGGGTCGAGTACTGTGTCCGTTGCGTCCACCACGCTAATAGTCGCTTGGTGTGTACGGGACAGCGTGACAATCTGACCGGCAGTCGGTGTACCAATATCAGTGCTCTGCTCATGGGCCAGCACCACCACATCACCTTCCCGGTAAATGGGCACACGACCATCGGCAGGCAAGCGCACCGGGTCAAGGCCGATCAGCCGCGAGTCCAGAGGGATGCTGGTGAGCACCACTGTGTTGTAGGTGACCGTTTGTGGGAGCACGTCAATGTCGTCCGTCCCATCGGTAAAGTGGAGTTTGCACCAGCCGGTCTGGCTATCTACAAAACCGTCCATCTCGTCCGAGCTAATGTTGCCGTTAAAATCAGCGGAGGCTGTCATACGCTCGCCGGTATCAGCCCGGTTGGCCCACACCTGCAGACTGCCGGGTCGTAAAGGCGCACCGGGAGTCCGAAAAGCCATGTGACTAGTTTGAAAGCCTGAACGCGAAGTCGCCATCGCCTCAACAGTAATGGTGCCATTCGCACCATCAGGGTAACTGCCGAAGGTGGCTAATCCGCCGGTGTAATCAATAGTACCGACAGCAGTGCCCGCATTAGTCTGCCTGCTGACGTTTTTATACAGCACACCACCACGGTCAAAGTAGGTGGCCCCTGCCCACTGGAACACGACGCTGCCCGGCAAAATGGCATCTTCCACCAAGGGGAGCAGATCGACTGTCATATCAGGCGCAGTCACCGTCTCGGTATAAGGCACATGACTGAGGCTGTTGCTTTGGGCGCGAGCAATGAGCTGGTCGCCATTAAAATTCTCAGTGCCAGGGCGAACAGTGGTCACCACATCACATCCGCCAAGTCCTCCTCTGCTTTTCATTTTGGAGGTGGTGTAGGTGTAGTCATCGGTCACCTTTAGGGTGAACGCGCCCGTTGCATAATCGACAGTGCCTGTCAGACCTGCCCAATTCCCATTCCCATCGTCATAGGCTTTACGGGTTCTGCTGGTGCTTTCTCCCACCGCATTACTTCGAGAGACAATCCACTCCAATGAAAGACTGCCCGGCAGCAGAGGTGCACCGGGAATAGTGCCCGTGAACAAGCCTGCACCATCCGGGCTGCCGGGGAGGCTGGTGTTGGTCACAGCCCCTTCCTGATACGACAGAGATAGACTCGTACCTCCGTCCTGTATGGACGCTGGGACAATACTCAAAACACCGTCCCCATAAAACACCGTCCCTGTACCATCGCCCTGAAGCACACCCTGACCGTTGTCGGTGATGGTCTTGGTGACACCCTCCACCAGATATTCAATCGACACGCTGCCCGGCTTGATGCCGGGTTTGTCGGTGATATGACGCACCTCAAACTGGCCGGGAACGGCTGTCCCGGCATGAATGGTCACCTCATCATCGGTCTGGGCTTTGAAGGCGATGATCATGGAGCTGTCCGGATCGGGCATGACATCCAGAGTGACCTGCGCGGCACCGGTGGCGTAATCCACCGTCCCTGTGCCAGCCCCTGTAAGCTGGCCATTACCGGGGTCGGTCACGTCATACCATTTCCCCAGCGCCAGATAGCTGATGATCAGCGTGCCCGGAGCCGGTGCCACACCATCAGCGGTTAAAGCGAAGGTATAGGAGAAACCACGATTCTGATTAGTGATCTCCAGGTCTTCCGAGTACATGACACCTGTCGCCACTGCTCCGGGGCGATAGCTGGCCGAGGCACCGGAGGTAAAGGAGCCAGAGGTCTTGAAGGCATCAATCTGCCCACTCTCGTAATCAATGATGATCTTCTCGAACGAGTGGGTGCCGCTGGAGTGTTGGAATGTCCCGTCACCAGCATCGGTATAATCGCCGCCCGCAATGCCCAGTGTCACCGAGCGGGGCACAGCGCCGGTTTGCAGATAGGCGCGGGACTGGTTGCCACTGATCAAACCGAACGACAAGGACACACTCCGGCTCCCGGGTGAGACCGGATGCACCACGCGAGCGGTATAGGTGCCGTCCTGATTGATCAGCGGAGTTTCCGAGCGGGCACTGGGGACCATCTCCCCATACACGCTGTTCACCTTAAAGGTCAGGTCATTCTGGGACGCATCGACCTTGAGCGATTGCAGGCCATAGTAGCGGGCTGCGTCAGCCACCTGTGTCGTTTGAATGCGGGAGGGGATGTCACCGTTCTGGCCAATCGTCCCGCCGGGTGTCGCCACACCACCGGGAAAGGTGACCTTCAGGGGAGCGGAGAGTCCAGGCTGCAGCCTCCGCCGTTCAAAGTCCACGTAGGAGTCAGACGACACGGCATAGGTGAAAGTTTCCATTCTGCCTTCCACGCTGATGATGCGCACATACTGCTCATCATCTGTCGCCTCATTCAGGAGCCGGTACACCTCACCAATTTCCGGCAGCCGGTGCTCCTCCCTCTGAATGGCCAGCAAGCTGCGCTGGCCCACCAGCTGATTCCCCAAGAGATGCCAGTTGGTGTCAACCGCAGGCACCACATAGCTCTCAATGCGGTTGCGGGCATCGGCCCGTTCATCAACCTGGCTTTCAGTATTGAACAGCACCACGCCGACACGTTCATCTTCCGGAGCTTGGGTGAGGATCGCATGGGAGCCAAGGTAGGGATCAGTGTTATCGGTGCCCACAAACACTTTGCGCATGGAGACATCACCAACCGTTCGGTCTATTCGGCTGATATCCCGGAACAGGTTATTGACCTGCCCATCGGCCACGACATTCCCTGTGGCCCGGCCTCCGCCGTCGTCCTCGTCGGTGAGCCTTTGGGATGCGAATAACTTAATATTTTCCTTGTTGATTGCCATACCGTTAGTCCTTTTGGGTATGTGTAAGAGAGATTCGCTTTATGAAAAGAGTCGGTACACAAGAGCTGTTTTCCTATGCAGTATTTTTCCTCTGCCTTTCGGTGGTTCTGTTTACACGGGCTGAAGAGTGGTGGGAAGCGCCCGTCTGGAGGCCGACACCGAATGATGAGGAGGCTTTCATGCAAGACTACCCAGATGAACACCAGTTTCTGGCAGCCTGTCGGCAGGGACGTGTTGATGTTATGGAGTATTGGCTGAGCCAGAAGGGCTTTAGGCCAAACGATGAATTTATTAGCGGTGACACGGGAGAAAAGGTTTCAGGTCTTTGGATTGCATCTCAGGAAGGTCATAATGATGTAGTGCAAATCCTCCTGAGGGGGGGGCAGATATAAATCAAACCAGTGACGATATAACACCTGTGTTTATAGCCAGCCAGATGGGTCATGCTGATGTGGTGCAGATTCTTGCTAATGCCAGGGCTGATTTAAATCAAAGCACTGATGATGGGGCGACACCTCTCTATATGGCCAGCCAACATGGTCATGCCGAGGCCGTGGAGATTCTGATTCAGGCTGGGGCTGATTTGAATTAAGGCCGTGATGGTGCGACGCCTCTCTTTATCGCCAGCCAGGAAGGTCTTGTCGAGGTGGTGGAGATTCTGATTCAGGCTGGGGCTGATTTGAATCAAACCTGGAACGGTGCAACACCTCTGTTTCAAGCCAGCCAAAATGGTCATGCCGAGGCCGTGGAGATTCTGATTCAGGCCGGGGCTGATTTGAATCAAGACGCTGACGATGGAGCGACACCTCTCTTTATGGCCAGCCAATATGGTCATGCCGGGGTAGTGGGGATTCTGGTTAAGGCCGGAGCTGATCCATTAAAAACCTTAACTTCCGAGAATCTCAAACCCCGCCTTTGCGGGGTTTTGTTTATTTGGCCAATCCCTTTTATTTGACCAGCAGCTCCAGCGCCTCTTCAACCTCCTGAAACAGCCGCTTTCGCACATGGGCCGGGTCAGACTCTGCCGCCAAAATATCCGCTATACGGTCAGGTATCCCCAGCAAGGCATCACGCACCTGTCGCCCGGTTTGAAACCCTTCTTCATAGATTTTGCCCGCCTCAACCAGCTTGCCTTCACGCTCCTCATAATCGAGCCGCGCCATCTTGGCCCGGTAGGCTTCACGCATAGTACGGGCGGCGGCGTAATCCACCACCTTGCGGTTATCGAGGGGAAGTGGCGCAGATGTTTCAGGACGCGCCTGAACGGGGGACTCTCTTAATGCCGTCGAGGGTTCGCCCAATTGGTCGATAGCCGCCTTAGCCGCCACAGGATCAATTTTCCCGCCTTCCAGTTTGACCCGCCCTTGCTTGACCAGCTTGGCCACATATTGCTTCGACCAGCCGTGTCTGCGGGCAAATTCCGCCTGTGTGATACGTTCACCAGACATTAGCCTCCCCGCTTATAACCTGTTGATTATTAATCAAAAAGTAACTTGATAAAGCCACCATTGAGAGCGTAACTGTAAGAGCCAGCCCGAAAACTCAAGCAGGAGCCCAGGATGCCCAGGACCGATCAAAACGCCAGCCTTAAGGACGCCTTAATCAGAAAGCGGGGTCGTATTGATGACCTGCTGGAACAAGTGCAAAAGAAAGCCGACCGGCATTTTGATCTGGCTTAGGAAGAGTGCCACTGGGGACACGCCGGAGACCTGGATCACCTGATTGAGTATCTCGAGCATGCACTGGGTATCGAACGCCAATAAACAGAAATCGATGGAGACGAGCTATGAAAACATCCAAAAAACCACTCTCAGCCAGCCAAACCAACACCCTGAAACTGGGTCATGACAAAGGCACCTTTACCGCACAGGATCTGCCTATTAAGGGCGGCGCTGCGAAAAAGGTTCTCGACAGCCTGCTTAACAAGGAGCTGATTAAGTCCATCAACCGCAACGGCCGCTGGGTTGATTACGCCCTGACGCCAGCCGGGCGACAAGCTATTGGCATAGAACAATCCGAGCCGGTTCAAACTCCCCCCAAGGCAAAGCCCAAAACCAGACCTGGTAGCAAGCTGGATCAAGTGATCAACCTTCTGAACCGCAAAGAAGGGGCAACCATTCCGCAGATGATGGAGCAAACCGGCTGGCAGCAGCACACAGTGCGCGGCACTCTGGCGGGAGCTCTGAAGAAACGACTGGGGTTGACCATTGAGTCGGAAAAAGCAGACGGCCAAGACCGTGTGTATCGCATCACTGCTGGGCTGGAGACTGCCTGATGTCCATCAACCCAAGTCAGAGAGCCGGTCCTTTCTGTTCAAAAGAGCATCCGGCTATTCTTATTCTGCCCCTGACCAATGGCCATCTTATGGTGAGCCGAGTGAACCGGACTAATGTCCGAACTCTTGCCACGCTCAATCGTTGGCACCCCAGCTTTATCGATGCGCTCGCGCTGGTGAAAAAAGGCAATCTCGATGTGATGGCTGGCCATGGTGTTGTTGCCCTGCATCGTGATTGTGATGAGCCCTGGCATGAGCATCAGCCAAGGTTTTTTCGTGGTCCCGTGGATATGGGCCGCTGGGCCAAAGAGTTGAAAATTTCGCGTCTGTTCTGGCATTCACTGGCGGTGGACGATGCCGAAAATGGTCAGCCTGAGAGTCAACCAAAAAAGTCAACCAAGTTGACTATTTCCAAGGAATGGACAGAGCTTTGGTTGACCCGCTAACTATTTGCTATTGCGGCCTTAAAAAGTCAACCCCGGTGTGAGTCTGTCGCCAGCGTTTTTGCGGTGCTCCGTACCCGCTGATTATTGAACCCTGCAGGCCCCCCGTAAAGACCGGGTTTCTATCGTGGGGATGTTCCTCACCGTTATCACGTTTGAGTCTATCCTCTTCACCTCCTTTTTTGGGGGTGACTCTATGCTCTTTAAGTCATGCATTTGTATCTTGACGACCTCTATTGTCATCAGTCTGATTTCTCCCAATACCTTTTCCGGCAACAACAAGCTTATCCATATACCTGCGCTTAAATCTAATCCACCGGTTTACCCGGTGCAAATTCATATCGACTCGACGAGAAGGGTCGCCATTCCGGGTACAAAGGGCACGCAAATCCACCCCCATGGAACAACATCCTGTTCTGTGGTGAAGGCTGGCGATCAACACATTGTGCATTGCCAGGGAAAGGAACAAAACACACAACTCACACTCACACACGCAAAGCAGGCATTCCCTCTTGTGATTGAAGGGAATGCCTTGACCCGTATTGAGGATAAATCGGGAGTTTGCAATATATTTTCTGAAGAGGGCGGTGAAATGTATATCCCTGACATTCATTGCTCACTTCACTCCAGTACCGAACGGCTTTTTCCTGAACTAACACCTCAGAATAGCTGGACAAGTGACGACAGCCATGAGCTTCAGACAAGCCCTTCACACTCAGAGAATTCCGGAGACTGGACATTCTGGAAGGATAACTTCCCCTGGGACAGCATTGAGGTTCAATCTGACACTGAACTTCTACCTGCAGACACTCCGGATACGCACACTCTCAGAGTCCGTCCAGGAAAAAAGCGCATTCACACAGGGGCGCGCCCTTTTGTCTGCCCCGTCGAAGGCTGTAAAAAAGGCTTTGCCCGATCCAGTGACCTCTCCAGGCACAAGCGCATCCACACAGGGGAGCGCCCTTTTGTCTGCCACGTCGAAGGCTGCAAACAGAGCTTTACCCAATCCAGTGCCCTCACCACCCACAAGCGCACTCACACAGGGGAGCGCCCTTTTTTCTGCCCCGTCGAAGGCTGCAAACAGGGCTTTACCCAATCCGGTCACCTCACCAGGCACAAGCGCACTCACACAGGGGAGCGCCCTTTTGTCTGCCCCGTCGAAGGCTGCAAACAGGGCTTTACCCAATCCGGTGCCCTCACCACCCACAAGCGCACTCACACAGGGGAGCGCCCTTTTGTCTGCCCCGTCGAAGGCTGCAAACAGGGCTTTACCCAATCCTGTCACCTCACCATCCACAAGCGCACTCACACAGGGGAGCGCCCTTTTGTCTGCCCCATCGAAGGCTGCAAACAGGGCTTTGCCCGATCCAGTGACCTCACCACTCACAAGCGCATTCACACAGGGGAGCGCCCTTTTGTCTGCCCCGTCGAAGGCTGCAAACAGGGCTTTACCCAATCCAGTGACCTCACCAGGCACAAGCGCATTCACACAGGGAAGCGCCCTTTTGTCTGCCCCGTCGAAGGCTGTAACAAAGGCTTTGCCCGATCCAGTGACCTCACCGCCCACAAGCGCATTCACACAGGGGACAACGCAAAATCCCATCCTTCTCTTGAGTGACCATACCCTGATAGCGCACGGACTGTATGGGGTGACAATAGGGTTATCAATATCTACATCTACAAATTTGTTTCTATTGATAACCCATCTGGTGGGGAATGATTCAGCGATGAATGTTCTTCATCACCTTCTCCACCCCTCGGCTGGCAATGTAGCCACCCATCCCCGGCTGGACGATACCGAGCAACTTCAACGCCAGTGTTTCACTTAAGTCCGGGGAAGCCCAGCCCATCCATCGACACATAATCAGCGCCGTAAACACCAGCATAACAATGGGTCGCCATATGGGGCGCTGGGCCAAAGAGCTGAAAGTTTCGCGTCTGTTCTGGCATTCACTGGCGGTGGACGATGCCGAAAATGGTCAACCTAAGAGTCAACCAAAAAAGTCAACCAGGTTGACTTTTTGCAAGGGCTGGAAGGAGCTGTGGTTGACCCGCTAAGTATTTGCTATTGCGGCCTTAAAAAATCAAACCCGGTGTGAGTCTGTCGCCAGCGCTTTTGCGGTGCTCCGTACCCGCTGATTATTGAACCCTGCAGGCCCCCCGTAAAGACCGGGTTTCTATCGTGGGGATGTTCCTCGCCGTTGTCACGTTTGAGTCTATCCTCTTCACCTCCTTTTTTGGGGGTGACTCTATGCTCTTTAAGTCATGCATTTGTATCTTGACGACCTCTATTGTCATCAGTCTGATTTCTCCCAATACCTTTTCCGGCAACAACAAGCTTATCCATATACCTGCGCTTAAATCTAATCACCCGGTTTACCCGGTGCAAATTCATATCGACTCGACGGGAAGGGTCGCCATTCCGGGTACAAAGGGCACGCAAATCCACCCCCATGGAACAACATCCTGTTCTGTGGTGAAGGCTGGCGATCAACACATTGTGCATTGCCAGGGAAAGGAACAAAACACACAACTCACACTCACACACGCAAAGCAGGCATTCCCTCTTGTGATTGAAGGGAATGCCTTGACCCGTATTGAGGATAAATCGGGAGTTTGCAATATATTTTCTGAAGAGGGCGGTGAAATGTATATCCCTGACATTCATTGCTCACTTCACTCCAGTACCGAACGGCTTATTCCTGAACTAACACCTCTGAATAGCTGGACAAGTGACGACAGCCATGAGCTTCAGACAAGCCCTTCACACTCAGAGAATTCCGGAGACAGGACATTCTGGAAGGATAACTTCCCCTGGGACAGCATTGAGGATCAATCTGACACTGAACTTCTTCCTGCAGACACTCCGGATACGCACACTCTCAGAGTCCGTCCAGGAAAAAAGCGCATTCACACAGGGGAGCGCCCTTTTGTCTGCCCCATCGAAGGCTGCAAACAGGGCTTTACCGAATCAGGTCACCTCACCACCCACAAGCGCATTCACGCAGGGGAGCGCCCTTTTGTCTGCCCCGTCGAAGGCTGTAAAAAAGGCTTTACCCAATCCAGTGACCTCACCACCCACAAGCGCATTCACACAGGGAAGCGCCCTTTTGTCTGCCCCGTCGAAGGCTGTAAAAAAGGCTTTGCCCGATCCAGTGACCTCACCACTCACAAGCGCACTCACACAGGGGAGCGCCCTTTTGTCTGCCCCGTCGAAGGCTGCAAACAGGGCTTTACCCAATCCAGTAACCTCACCAGGCACAAGCGCACTCACACAGGGGAGCGCCCTTTTGTCTGCCCCGTCGAAGGCTGCAAACAGGGCTTTACCCAATCCAATGACCTCGCCAGGCACAAGCGCATTCACACAGGGGAGCGCCCTTTTGTCTGCCCCGTCGAAGGCTGTAAAAAAGGCTTTGCCCGATCCAGTAACCTCACCACCCACAAGCGCACTCACACAGGGGAGCGCCCTTTTGTCTGCCCCGTCGAAGGCTGCAAACAGGGCTTTACCCACTCCTGTCACCTCACCATCCACAAGCGCACTCACACAGGGGAGCGCCCTTTTGTCTGCCCCATCGAAGGCTGCAAACAGGGCTTTGCCCGATCCAGTGACCTCACCACTCACAAGCGCATTCACACAGGGGAGCGCCCTTTTGTCTGCCCCGTCGAAGGCTGCAAACAGGGCTTTACCCAATCCGGTGACCTCACCAGGCACAAGCGCATTCACACAGGGAAGCGCCCTTTTGTCTGCCCCGTCGAAGGCTGCAAACAGGGCTTTACCCAATCCGGTGCCCTCACCACCCACAAGCGCACTCACACAGGGGAGCGCCCTTTTGTCTGCCCCGTCGAAGGCTGTAAAAAAGGCTTTGCCCGATCCAGTCACCTCACCAGGCACAAGCGCATTCACACAGGGGAGCGCCCTTTTGTCTGCCCCGTCGAAGGCTGCAAACAGGGCTTTACCCACTCCAGTAACCTCACCAGGCACAAGCGCACTCACACAGGGAACAACACAAAATCCCATCTTTCTCTTGAGTGACCATTCTCTGATAGCGCACGGACTGTATGGGGTGACAATAGGGTTATCAATATCTACATCTACAAATTTGTTTATATTGATAACCCATCTGGTGGGGAATGATTCAGCGATGAATGCTCTTCATCACCTTCTCCACCCCTCGGCTGGCAATGTAGCCACCGATCCCCAGCTGGACGATACCGAGCAACTTCAACGCCAGTGTTTCACTTAAGTCCGGGGAAGCCCAGTCCATCCATCGACACATAATCAGCACCGTAAACACCAGCATAACAATGGGTCGCCATATGGGGCGCTGGGCCAAAGAGCTAAAAGTCTCGCGTTTGTTCTGCCATTCACTGGCGGTGGACGATGCCGAAAAAGGTCAACCTAAGGGTCAACCAAAAAAATCAATCCGGTTGACTATTGCCAAGGGCTGGAAGGAGCTTTGGTTGACCCGCTAACTGATTGTTACTAACGATTATTCGCAGTGCTGCGTACCGGCTGTTTATTGAACCCTGCTGGGGTCCCTAAAGACCGAGCATCTGCCATGAGAATATTCACTGCCATCATCACGTTTGAGTCTATCCTCTTCACCTTCTTTTTGGGGGCGGGTATATGTTCTTTAAGGCACACATTGGTATCTTGACTACCTCTATTGCCATCAGCCTGATTTCTCCCAATACCTTTTCGGGCAAAAACAAACTTATCCCTATACCTTCTATTAAACCTGATCAACCCGTTGACTCGGTGCAAATTCATATCGACTCGACAGGCGGTGTCACTATTCCGAGCACCAAAGGTACGCAAATCCACCCCCATGGAACAACGTCCTGTTCAGTGGTGAGGGCTGGCGATCAACACAGTGTGCATTGCCAGGGAAAGGAACAAAACACACAACTCACACTTGCACACGCACCGCAGGTATTACCTCTTGACATTGAAGCGAATGCCTTGACACGTATTGAAGATGAATCGGGAGTTTGCCATGTGTTTTCTGACGAATTCGGGGAAGACTCCCACCCTGACATTGACTGTTCGTCTCACCCTGGTGCTGATCTGTTTCCTCCTGAATATCCGCATTTAAATAGCTGGATAAGACAGCACGACCATAAACTACAGGTAATGCCTTCCCCCTCTGAGGATTTCGGAAACAGCTCTGTGGGAGAAGATACCGCCCCCTGTGACAACATTGAGGTTCAATCCGACACGGAGCTTCTCCCGACAGGCACTCCTGATACGTACACACTCAGAGTCCGTCCTGGAAAAAAACGCACTCACACAGGGGAGCGCCCTTTTGTCTGCCCCGTCGAAGGCTGCAAACAGGGCTTTACCGAATCCGGTGCCCTCACCAAGCACAAGCGCACTCACACAGGGGAGCGCCCTTTTATCTGCCCCGTCGAAGGCTGCAAACAGGGCTTTACCCAATCCGGTCACCTCACCAGGCACAAGCGCACTCACACAGGGGAGCGCCCTTTTGTCTGCCCCGTCGAAGGCTGCAAACAGGGCTTTATCCAATCCAGTGACCTCACCAGGCATCTGCGCACTCACACAGGGGAGCGCCCTTTTGTCTGCCCCGTCGAAGGCTGCAAACAGGGCTTTACCCGATCCAGAGCCCTCACCGCCCACAAGCGTATCCACACAGGGGAGCGCCCTTTTGTCTGCCCCGTCGAAGGCTGCAAACAGGGCTTTACCCAGTCCAGTGCCCTCACCGCCCACAAGCGTATCCACACAGGGGAGCGCCCTTTTGTCTGCCCCGTCGAAGGCTGCAAACAGGGCTTTACCCAATCCAGTGACCTCACCACCCACAAACGCACTCACACAGGGGAGCGCCCTTTTGTCTGCCCCGTCGAAGGCTGCAAACAGGGCTTTACCCAATCCAGTGCCCTCACCAGGCAAAAGCGCATCCACACAGGGGAGCGCCCTTTTGTCTGCCCCGTTGAAGGCTGCAAACAGGGCTTTGCCCGATCCAGTCACCTCACCGCCCACAAGCGTATCCACACAGGGGAGCGCCCTTTTGTCTGCCCCGTCGAAAGCTGCAAACAGGGCTTTACCCAATCCAGTACCCTCACCACCCACAAGCGCATTCACACAGGGGAGCGCCCTTTTGTCTGCCCCGTCGAAGGCTGCAAACAGGGCTTTACCCAATCCAGTCACCTCACCATCCACAAGCGCATTCACACAGGGGAGCGCCCTTTTGTCTGCCCCGTCGAAGGCTGCAAACAGGGCTTTACCCAATCCTGTCACCTCGCCAGGCACAAGCGCATTCACACAGGGGAGCGCTCTTTTGTCTGCCCCGTCGAAGGCTGTAAACAGGGCTTTACCCAATCCGGTGACCTCACCAGGCACAAGCGCATTCACACAGGGGAGCGCCCTTTTGTCTGCCCCGTCGAAGGCTGTAAAAAAGGCTTTGCCCGATCCAGTACCCTCACCAGGCACCGGCGCATTCACACAGGGAAGCTCCCTTTTGTCTGCCCCGTCGAAGGCTGTAACCAGGGCTTTACCCAATCCAGTGACCTCACCAGCCACAAGCGCATTCACACAGGGGAGCGCCCTTTTGTCTGCCCCGTCGAAGGCTGTAACCAGGGCTTTACCCAATCCAGTGACCTCACCAGCCACAAGCGCATTCACACAGGGGAGCGCCCTTTTGTCTGCCCCGTCGAAGGCTGTAACCAGGGCTTTACCCAATCCAGTGACCTCACCAGCCACAAGCGCATTCACACAGGGAAGCTCCCTTTTGTCTGCCCCGTCGAAGGCTGTAACCAGGGCTTTACCCAATCCAGTGACCTCACCAGCCACAAGCGCATTCACACAGGGGAGCGCCCTTTTGTCTGCTCCGTCGAAGGCTGTAACCAGGGCTTTACCCAATCCAGTGACCTCACCAGCCACAAGCGCATTCACACAGGGGAGCGCCCTTTTGTCTGCCCCGTCGAAGGCTGTAACCAGGGCTTTACCCAATCCAGTGACCTCACCAGGCACAAGCGCATTCACACAGGGGAGCGCCCTTTTGTCTGCCCCGTCGAAGGTTGCAAACAGGGCTTTACCCAATCCGGTGCCCTCACCAGGCACCAGCGCATCCACTCAGGGGACAACACAAAATCCCATCCTTCTCTTGAGTGACCATTCTCTGATAGCGCACGGACTGTATGGGGTGACAATAGGGTTATCTACATCTACAAATTTGTTTATATTGATAACCCATCTGGTGGGGAATGATTCAGCGATGAATGTTCTTCATCACCTTCTCCACCCCTCGGCTGGCAATGTAGCCACCCATCCCCAGCTGGACGATACCGAACAACTTCAACGCCAGTGTTTCACTTAAGTCCGGGGAAGCCCAGCCCATCCATCGACACATAATCAGCGCCGTAAACACCAGCATAACAATGGGTCGCCATATGGGGCGCTGGGCCAAAGAGCTGAAAGTCTCGCGTTTGTTCTGCCATTCACTGCCGGTGGACGATGCCGAAAAAGGTCAACCTAAGGGTCAACCTAAGGGTCAACCTAAGGGTCAACCTAAGTCAACCCGGTTGACTATTGCCAAGGGCTGGAAGGAGCTTTGGTTGACCCGCTAACTGATTGTTACTAACGATTTTTCGCAGTGCTGCGTACCGGCTGTTTATTAAACCCTGCAGGGGTCTCTAAAGACCGAGCATCTGCCGTAAGAATATTCACTGCCATCATCACGTTTCAGTCTATCCTCTTCACCTTCTTTTTGGGGGCGGGTATATGTTCTTTAAGGCACGCATTGGTATCTTGACTACCTCTATTGCCATCAGCCTGATTTCTCCCAATACCTTTTCCGGCAAAAACAAACTTATTCCCATACCTTCTATTAAACCTGATCAACCCGTTGACTCGGTGCAAATTCATATCGACTCGACAGGCGGTGTCACTATTCCGAGCACCAAAGGTACGCAAATCCACCCCTATGGAACAACGTCCTGTTCAGTGGCGAGGGCTGGCGATCAACACAGTGTGCATTGCCAGGGAAAGGAACAAAACACACAACTCACACTTGCACACGCACCGCAGGTATTACCTCTTGACATTGAAGCGAATACCTTGACCCATATTGAAGATGCATCGGGAGTTTGCCATGTGTTTTCTGACGAATTCGGGGAAGACTCCCACCCTAACATTGACTGCTCGTCCCACCCTGGTGCTGATCTGTTTCCTCCTGAATATCCGCATTTAAATAGCTGGATAAGACAGCACGACCATAAACTACAGGTAATGCTTTCCCCCTCTGAGGATTTCGGAAACAGCTCTGTGGGAGAAGATACCGCCCCCTGTGACAGCATTGAGGTTCAATCTGACACGGAGCTTCTCCCGACAGGCACTCCTGATACGTACACACTCAGAGTCCGTCCTGGAAAAAAACGCACTCACACAGGGGAGCGCCCTTTTGTCTGCCCCGTCGAAGGCTGCAAACAGGGCTTTACCCGATCCGCTCACCTCACCACCCACAAGCGCATCCACACAGGGGAGCGCCCTTTTGTCTGCCCCGTCGAAGGCTGCAAACAGGGCTTTACCCAATCCGGTAACCTCACCGCCCACAAGCGCACTCACACAGGGGAGCGCCCTTTTGTCTGCCCCGTCGAAGGCTGCAAACAGGGCTTTACCGAATCCGGTAACCTCACCACCCACAAGCGCACTCACACAGGGGAGCGCCCTTTTGTCTGCCCCGTCGAAGGCTGCAAACAGGGCTTTACCCAATCCGGTCACCTCACCACCCACAAGCGCACTCACACAGGGGAGCGCCCTTTTGTCTGCCCCGTCGAAGGCTGCAAACAGGGCTTTGCCCAATCCGGTGACCTCACCGCCCACAAGCGCATTCACACAGGGGAGCGCCCTTTTGTCTGCCCCGTCGAAGGCTGCAAACAGGGCTTTACCCAATCCAGTGCCCTAACCACCCACAAGCGCATTCATACAGGGGAGCGCCCTTTTGTCTGCCCCGTCGAAGGCTGCAAACAGGGCTTTACCCAATCCGGTGCCCTCACCACCCACAAGCGCACTCACACAGGGGAGCGCCCTTTTGTCTGCCCCGTCGAAGGCTGCAAACAGGGCTTTACCGAATCCGGTAACCTCACCACCCACAAGCGCACTCACACAGGGGAGCGCCCTTTTATCTGCCCCATCGAAGGCTGCAAACAGGGCTTTACCCAATCCGGTCACCTCACCAGGCATCTGCGCATCCATACAGGGGAGCGCCCTTTTGCCTGCCCCGTCGAAGGCTGCAAACAGGGCTTTACCCAATCCAGTCACCTCACCACCCACAAGCGCATCCACACAGGGGAGTGCCCTTTTGTCTGCCCCGTTGAAGGCTGCAAACAGGGCTTTGCCCGATCCAGTACCCTCACCACCCACAAACGCACTCACACAGGGGAGCGCCCTTTTGTCTGCCCCGTCGAAGGCTGCAAACAGGGCTTTACCCAATCCAGTGCCCTCACCACTCACAAGCGCATTCACACAGGGGAGCGCCCTTTTGTCTGCCCCGTCGAAGGCTGTAACCAGGGCTTTACCCAATCCAGTGACCTCACCAGGCACAAGCGCATTCACACAGGGGAGCGGCCTTTTGTCTGCCCCGTCGAAGGCTGCAAACAGGGCTTTACCCAATCCGGTGCCCTCACCAGGCACCAGCGCATCCACTCAGGGGACAACACAAAATCCCATCCTTCTCTTGAGTGACCATTCTCTGATAGCGCACGGACTGTATGGGGTGACAATAGGGTTATCAATATCTACATCTACAAATTTGTTTATATTGATAACCCATCTGGTGGGGAATGATTCAACGATGAATGTTCTTCATCACCTTCTCCACCCCTCGGCTGGCAATGTAGCCACACATCCCCAGCTGGACGATACCGAGCAACTTCAACGCCAGTGTTTCACTTAAGTCCGGGGAAGCCCAGCCCATCCATCGACACATAATCAGCGCCGTAAACACCAGCATAACAATGGGTCGCCATATGGGGCGCTGGACCAAAGAGCTGAAAGTCTCACGTTTGTTCTGGCATTCACTGGCGGTGGACGATGCCGAAAATGGTCAACCTAAGGGTCAACCTAAGGGTCAACCAAAAAAGTCAACCCGGTTGACTATTGCCAAGGGCTGGAAGGAGCTTTGGTTGACCCGCCAAGTGATTGTTACTAACGATTTTTCGCAGTGCTGCGTACCGGCTGTTTATTAAACCCTGCAGGGGTCTCTAAAGACCGAGCATCTGCCGTGAGAATATTCACTGCCATCATCACGTTTCAGTCTATCCTCTTCACCTTCTTTTTGGGGGCGGGTATATGTTCTTTAAGGCACGCATTGGTATCTTGACTACCTCTATTGCCATCAGCCTGATTTCTCCCAATACCTTTTCCGGCAAAAACAAACTTATTCCCATACCTTCTATTAAACCTGATCAACCCGTTGACTCGGTGCAAATTCATATCGACTCGACAGGCGGTGTCACTATTCCGAGCACCAAAGGTACGCAAATTCACCCCCATGGAACAACGTCCTGTTCAGTGGCGAGGGCTGGCGATCAACACAGTGTGCATTGCCAGGGAAAGGAACAAAACACACAACTCACACTTGCACACGCACCGCAGGTATTACCTCTTGACATTGAAGCGAATACCTTGACACGTATTGAAGATGAATCGGGAGTTTGCCATGTGTTTTCTGACGAATTCGGGGAAGACTCCCACCCTGACATTGACTGCTCGTCTCACCCTGGTGCTGATCTGTTTCCTCCTGAATATCCGCATTTAAATAGCTGGATAAGACAGCACGACCATAAATTACAGGTAATGCCTTCCCCCTCTGAGGGTTTCGGAGACAGCTCTGTGGGAGAGGATACCGCCCTCTGTGACAGCATTGAAGTTCAATCTGACACGGAGCTTCTCCCGACAGGCACTCCTGATACGTACACACTCAGAGTCCGTCCTGGAAGAAAACGCATCCACACAGGGGAGCGCCCTTTTGTCTGCCCCGTCGAAGGCTGTAAAAAAGGCTTTGCCCGATCCAGTGCCCTCACCAGGCACCGGCGCATTCACACAGGGAAGCTCCCTTTTGTCTGCCCCGTCGAAGGCTGTAAAAAAGGATTTACCCAATCCAGTGACCTCACCACTCACAAGCGCATTCACACAGGGGAGCGCCCTTTTGTCTGCCCCGTCGAAGGCTGTAAAAAAGGCTTTGCCCAATCCAGTCACCTCACCACTCACAAGCGCATTCACACAGGGGAGCGCCCTTTTGTCTGCCCCGTCGAAGGCTGCAAACAGGGCTTTACCCAATCCAGTCATCTCACCACTCACAAGCGCATTCACACAGGGGAGCGCCCTTTTGTCTGCCCCGTCGAAGGCTGCAAACAGGGCTTTACCGAATCCAGTCATCTCACCACCCACAAGCGCATTCACACAGGGGAGCGCCCTTTTGTCTGCCCCGTCGAAGGCTGCAAACAGGGCTTTGCCCGATCCGGTGCCCTCACCACCCACAAGCGCATTCATACAGGGGAGCGCCCTTTTGTCTGCCCCGTCGAAGGCTGCAAACAGGGCTTTACCCAATCCAGTAACCTCACCAGGCACAAGAGCACTCACACAGGGGAGCGCCCTTTTGTCTGCCCCGTTGAAGGCTGCAAACAGGGCTTTACCCAATCCGGTCACCTCACCAAGCACAAGCGCACTCACACAGGGGAGCGCCCTTTTGTCTGCCCCGTCGAAGGCTGTAAAAAAGGCTTTACCGAATCCGGTGCCCTCACCAAGCACAAGCGCATTCACACAGGGGAGCGCCCTTTTGTCTGCCCCGTCGAAGGCTGCAAACAGGGCTTTACCCAATCCAGTGCCCTCACCACCCACAAGCGCACTCACACAGGGGAGCGCCCTTTTGTCTGCCCCGTCGAAGGCTGCAAACAGGGCTTTGCCCGATCCAGTGCCCTCACCAGGCACCTGCGCATTCACACAGGGGAGCGCCCTTTTGTCTGCCCCGTCGAAGGCTGCAAACAGGGCTTTACCCAATCCGGTCACCTCACCAGGCACAAGCGCATCCACACAGGGGAGCGCCCTTTTGTCTGCCCCGTCGAAGGCTGTAAAAAAGGCTTTGCCCAATCCGGTGACCTCACCACCCACAAGCGCACTCACACAGGGGAGCGCCCTTTTGTCTGCCCCGTCGAAGGCTGCAAACAGGGCTTTGCCAAATCCAGTAACCTCACCACCCACAAGCGCATCCACACAGGGGAGCGCCCTTTTGCCTGCCCCGTCGACGGCTGCAAACAGGGCTTTGCCCGATCCAGTGACCTCACCACTCACAAGCGCATTCACATAGGGGAGCTCCCTTTTGTCTGCCCCGTCGAAGGCTGTAACCAGGGCTTTACCCAATCCAGTGACCTCACCAGGCACAAGCGTATTCACACAGGGGAGCGCCCTTTTGTCCGCCCCGTCGAAGGCTGCAAACAGGGCTTTACCCAATCCGGTGCCCTCACCAGCGCATCCACTCAGGGAACAACACAAAATCCCATCCTTCTCTTGAGTGACCATTCTCTGATAGCGCACAGACTGTATGGGGTGACAATAGGGTTATCAATATCTACATCTACAAATTTGTTTCTATTGATAACCCATCTGGTGGGGAATGATTCAGCGATGAATGTTCTTCATCACCTTCTCCACCCTCGGCTGGCAATGTAGCCACCCATCCCCAGCTGGACGATACCGAGCAACTTCAACGCCAGTGTTTCACTTAAGTCCGGGGAAGCCCAGCCCATCCATCGACACATAATCAGCGCCGTAAACACCAGCATAACAATGGGTCGCCATATGGGGCGCTGGGCCAAAGAGCTAAAAATCTCACGTTTGTTCTGGTATTCACTGGCGGTGGACGATGCCGAAAATGGTCAACCTAAGAGTCAACCAAAAAAGTCAACCAAAAAAGTCAACCAGGTTGACTTTTTGCAAGGGCTGGAAGGAGCGTAAGTATTCCGTGAACCCATAGTCACTCCGCCACCGGCTTCCGGCCGGTAGCGTGTCTTATTGGATACTATGATTTTGGTGATGGAGGTAACTGAACGTCATCGGGAGGGCTGTGATTTTTCAATGATTGAAGACGTTCATCCCTCATCAGCCAGGGTAGCCAATCGGACAAGTCTACCGGCGGGTTCCGGTCATTCTCTGCACACGCCTGCAGATATTCACTCAGCCAAAACCAGGGATTGATATCCCAAAGGTTCAGGGTCATGAACACGGAGAACAGCCAGGCGGTCAGCTTTCCGCTCCAGTCACTGCCCGCCCCATAGAAGTTTTTTCGCCCCACAACCGGTGACCGAAGTGACCGCTCGGCCGCGTTGTTATCCATCGGCACTTCGGGGTAATCGGCAAACAGGCACAACCCTTTCCAATGGTTTTGAAGGCTGGTAAGCACTTTCCGACACTGTTCCTTCAGTTCTGGCCGGGCGAGTTCTTCAATGCGCCACTTCTCCATGCTGCTTAGATGGTTTTTCAGTGCACTGTCGTATTTCTGGAATACTTCAGAAGTCCCAAGGCTGTTCAACCTTTGATGATTCAAATGGTAAAGCCTGCCAATCCGTTTGACCGAGGTCGCACTCCATGTTTTCAGTCCGTCAGTTCCCCGTTCTGCATTGATAAAGTCTCTGCGAACATGACTCCAGCAAAAGGCAAGAAACACATCCTGATTTTCACGAGCCAGACATTTGTAGGCGCTGTAACGGTCGCAGATAAGAACACCGTTACTGTCGCATAGCAAACCTTTGGGAACGCTTGCCGAACGATTGTCGTCCACGCTGTAGTAGGCCGCAGTGCTGCTTAAAAAGACCCACAGCCAGTGTTTTTTTGCCCCTTTTTCATCGCCACAGACCAGCCAGCGAGTTTCGTCGGCATGCCACTGTTCATCACTGGCGACTTGTTCCCGGATAGCTTCGGCAATCGGTTCAAACAAAGGTTGAATGATTTTCAAGCCACCGGGCACTGTCCCCGGGGACAAGGTCAGGCCCCGCAGGCGAAAGTCCTGTAATTGCCGGGCAACGGGGATACCGAAGGCGTATTTGTGTAACAGAATCTCGACCCAGACAGAGATGCTCAGCTTACCCTTGCGGATCAGTTTGGCTGGCCCTGGAGCGATGGTGATAGCCGGTGACTGTTCGCACTGGCAGGTTTTGAGGTAACGATGTCTGTGGTAGCGGCGGATGTGGGCTTGCACATCCACCTCGACGACATCGCTGTCTTCAGTACCAAAGGGTTTGAAGGGTAAACGGCAGTGAGGACAATGCTTTTGGTGTTCTTCAAGATCCAGGTGTTCGGGAACCACAGGAAGTGTTGTGATTGTTGTACGACCATGGCCTGTATGACCCCGCTGCTGCCCCCTGGGTTTTGAGGAAGGCCGGGCTTTCTTTTCCTGCTTCAGGGAGGAGTGTTTCTTTTCCGTCGAGTGCCCAAAAACCCTATGCTGCATCCCCGCCAGCTGATTATTGAGGGTGCTGATCTGCTCTTGGAAAACGGCGATCTCATTGGCGTGCTCAGCTTTTATCTGTTTGATCCGGGCAAACGCCTCTTCTTCCCGTGTCCGGGTGCGTTGCCACTGGGTGCGCCATTGTTTGGCCTGAGCTTTCAGTTCGATGTAGTCCGCTTTGGGGAGTGTGACCTGGGCGTAGGCAAAGGGGGCTTTCATCGGGTCAGGCGCAACCCTTGTATGGGGAGAAGATTCGGAGGAAAGCATGGGGGAAATATAGTCCCCTTGGACATAATTGGTATTTTTGGGCTATGGGTTCACGGAATGTTTACCAGACATTGACCTCCCTGCTTATAACCTGTTGATTATTAATCAAAAAGTAAATTGATAAAGCCACCATTGAGAGCGTAACTGTAAGAGCCAGCCCGAAAACTCAAGAGGAGCCCAGGATGCCCAGGACCGATCAAAACGCCAGCCTTCAGGACGCCTTAATCAGAAAGCGGGGCCGTATTGATGACCTGCTGGAACAAGTGCAAAAGAAAGCCGACCGGCATTTTGATCTGGCTCCGGAAGAGTGCCACTGGGGACACGCCGGAGATCTGGACCACCTGATTGAGTATCTCGAGCATGCACTGGGTATCGAACGCCAATAACCAAAAATCGATGGAGACGAGCTATGAAAACATCCAAAAAACCACTCTCAGCCAGCCAAACCAACACCCTGAAACTGGGTCATGACAAAGGCACCTTTACCGCACAGGATCTGCCTATTAAGGGCGGCGCTGCGAAAAAGGTTCTCGATAGCCTGCTGAACAAGGAGCTGATTAAGTCCATCAACCGCAACGGCCGCTGGTTTGATTACGCCCTGACGCCAGCCGGACGACAAGCTATTGACATAGAACAATCCGAGCCGGTTCAAACTCCCCCCAAGGCAAAGCCCAAAACCAGACCTGGTAGCAAGCTGGTTCAAGTGATCAACCTTCTGAACCGCAAAGAAGAGGCAACCATTCCGCAGATGATGGAGCAAACCGGCTGGCAGCAGCACACAGTGCGCGGCACCTTGGCCGGAGCACTGAAAAAACGGCTGGGACTGACCATCGAGTCGGAAAAAGCAGACGACCAATACCGTGTGTATCGCATCACTGCTGGGCTGGAGACTGCCTGGTGCCTATCAACCCAAGTCAGAGAGCCGGTCCTTTCTGTTCAAAAGAGCATCCGGCTCTTCTTATTCAGCCCCTGACCAATGGCCATCTTATGGTGAGCCGAGTGAACCGGATTGATGTCCGAACTCTTGCCACGCTCAATCGTTGGTACCCCAACTTTATCGATGCGCTCGCGCTGGTGCAAAATGGCAATCTCGATGTGATGGCTGGCCATGGTGTTGTTGCCCTGCATCGTGATTGTGATGAGCCCTGGCATGAGCAACAGCCAAGGTTTTTTCGTGGTCCCGTGGATATGGGCCGCTGGGCCAAAGAGTTGAAAATTTCGCGTCTGTTCTGGCATTCACTGGCGGTGGACGATGCCGAAAATGGTCAACCTGAGAGTCAACCAAAAAAGTCAGCCAAGTTGACTATTCCCAAGGAATGGACAGAGCTTTGGTTGACCCGCTAACTATTTGCTATTGCGGCCTTAAAAAGTCAACCCCGGTGTGAGTCTGTCACCAGCGCTTTTACCATGCTCCGTACCCGCTGATTATTGAACCCTGCAGGCCCCCCGTAAAGACCGGGTTTCTATCGTGGGGATGTTCCTCGCCGTTATCACGTTTGAGTCTATCCTCTTCACCTTCTTTTTGGGGGGTGACTCTATGCTCTTTAAGTCATGCATTTGTATCTTGACGACCTCTATTGTCATCAGTCTGATTTCTCCCAATACCTTTTCCGGCAACAACAAGCTTATCCATATACCTGCGCTTAAATCTAATCAACCGGTTTACCCGGTGCAAATTCATATCGACTCGACGGGAAGGGTCGCCATTCCGGGTACAAAGGGCACGCAAATCCACCCCCATGGAACAACATCCTGTTCTGTGGTGAAGGCTGGCGATCAACACATTGTGCATTGCCAGGGAAAGGATCAAAACACACAACTCACACTCACACACGCAAAGCAGGCATTCCCTCTTGTAATTGAAGGGAATACCTTGACCCGTATTGAGGATAAATCGGGAGTTTGCAATATATTTTCTGAAGAGGGCGGTGAAATGTATATCCCTGACATTCATTGCTCACTTCACTCCAGTACCGAACGGCTTTTTCCTGAACTAACACCTCAGAATAGCTGGACAAGTGACGACAGCCATGAGCTTCAGACAAGCCCTTCACACTCAGAGAATTCCGGAGACAGGACATTCTGGGAGGATAACTTCCCCTGGGACAGCATTGAGGTTCAATCTGACACTGAACTTCTTCCTGCAGACACTCCGGATACGCACACTCTCAGAGTCCGTCCAGGAAAAAAGCGCATTCACACAGGGGAGCGCCCTTTTGTCTGCCCCGTCGAAGGCTGTAAAAAAGGCTTTGCCCGATCCAGTGACCTCACGGCCCACAAGCGCATTCACACAGGGGAGCGCCCTTTTGTCTGCCCCGTCGAAGGCTGCAAACAGGGCTTTACCGAATCCGGTGCCCTCACCAAGCACAAGCGCATTCACACAGGGGAGCGCCCTTTTGTCTGCCCCGTCGAAGGCTGCAAACAGGCTTTACCCAATCCGGTAACCTCACCACCCACAAGCGCACTCACACAGGGGAGCGCCCTTTTGTCTGCCCCGTCGAAGGCTGCAAACAGGGCTTTACCCAATCCAGTGACCTCACCAGGCACAAGCGCATTCACACAGGGAAGCGCCCTTTTGTCTGCCCCGTCGAAGGCTGCAAACAGGGCTTTACCCAATCCGGTGACCTCACCGCCCACAAGCGCACTCACACAGGGGAGCGCTCTTTTGTCTGCCCCGTCGAAGGCTGTAAACAGGGCTTTACCCAATCCGGTGACCTCACCAGGCACAAGCGCATTCACACAGGGGAGCGCCCTTTTGTCTGCCCCGTCGAAGGCTGTAAAAAAGGCTTTGCCCGATCCAGTGCCCTCACCAGGCACCGGCGCACTCACACAGGGGCGCGCCCTTTTGTCTGCCCCGTCGAAGGCTGCAAACAGGGCTTTACCCAATCCGGTGACCTCACCACCCACAAGCGCACTCACACAGGGGAGCGCCCTTTTGTCTGCCCCGTCGAAGGCTGCAAACAGGGCTTTACCCAATCCAGTAACCTCACCACCCACAAGCGCATTCACACAGGGAAGCGCCCTTTTGTCTGCCCCGTCGAAGGCTGCAAACAGGGCTTCACCCAATCCAGTGCCCTCACCAGGCACAAGCGCATTCACACAGGGGAGCGCCCTTTTGTCTGCCCCGTCGAAGGCTGCAAACAGGGCTTTACCCAATCCGGTGCCCTCACCAGGCACCAGCGCATCCACTCAGGGGACAACACAAAATCCCATCCTTCTGAGTGACCATTCTCTGATAGCGCACGGACTGTATGGGGTGACAATAGGGTTATCAATATCTACATCTACATCTACAAATTTGTTTATATTGATAACCCATCTGGTGGGGAATGATTCAGCAATGAATGTTCTTCATCACCTTCTCCACCCCTCGGCTGGCAATGTAGCCACCCATCCCCAGCTGGACGATACCGAGCAACTTCAACGCCAGTGTTTCACTTAAGTCCGGGGAAGCCCAGCCCATCCATCGACACATAATCAGCGCCGTAAACACCAGCATAACAATGGGTCGCCATATGAGCCGCTGGGCCAAAGAGCTGAAAGTCTCGCGTCTGTTCTGGCATTCACTGGCGGTGGACGATGCCGAAAATGGTCAACCTGAGAGTCAACCAAAAAAGTCAACCAAGTTGACTATTTCCAAGGAATGGACAGAGCTTTGGTTGACCCGCTAACTATTTGCTATTGCGGCCTTAAAAAGTCAACCCCGGTGTGAGTCTGTCGCCAGCGCTTTTGCGGTGCTCCGTACCCGCTGATTATTGAACCCTGCAGGCCCCCCGTAAAGACCGGGTTTCTATCGTGGGGATGTTCCTCGCCGTTATCACGTTTGAGTCTATCCTCTTCACCTTCTTTTTTTGGGGGGGTGGCTATATGCTCTTTAAGTCATGCATTTGTATCTTGACGACCTCTATTGTCATCAGTCTGATTTCTCCCAATACCTTTTCCGGCAACAACAAGCTTATCCATATACCTGCGCTTAAATCTAATCACCCGGTTTACCCGGTGCAAATTCATATCGACTCGACGGGAAGGGTCGCCATTCCGGGTACAAAGGGCACGCAAATCCACCCCCATGGAACAACATCCTGTTCTGTGGTGAAGGCTGGCGATCAACACATTGTGCATTGCCAGGGAAAGGAACAAAACACACAACTCACACTCACACACGCAAAGCAGGCATTCCCTCTTGTGATTGAAGGGAATGCCTTGACCCGTATTGAGGATAAATCGGGAGTTTGCAATATATTTTCTGAAGAGGGCGGTGAAATGTATATCCCTGACATTCATTGCTCACTTCACTCCAGTACCGAACGGCTTTTTCCTGAACTAACACCTCAGAATAGCTGGACAAGTGACGACAGCCATGAGCTTCAGACAAGCCCTTCACACTCAGAGAATTCCGGAGACTGGACATTCTGGAAGGATAACTTCCCCTGGGACAGCATTGAGGTTCAATCTGACACTGAACTTCTTCCTGCAGACACTCCGGATACGCACACTCTCAGAGTCCGTCCAGGAAAAAAGCGCATTCACACAGGGGAGCGCCCTTTTGTCTGCCCCGTCGAAGGCTGCAAACAGGGCTTTGCCCGATCCGGTGCCCTCACCGCCCACAAGCGCATTCACACAGGGGAGCGCCCTTTTGTCTGCCCCGTCGAAGGCTGCAAACAGGGCTTTACCCAATCCGGTGACCTCACCAGGCACAAGCGCACTCACACAGGGGAGCGCCCTTTTGTCTGCCCCGTCGAAGGCTGTAAAAAAGGCTTTACCCAATCCAGTAACCTCACCATCCACAAGCGCATTCACACAGGGGAGCGCCCTTTTGTCTGCCCCGTCGAAGGCTGTAACCTGGGCTTTACCCAATCCAGTGACCTCACCAGGCACCAGCGCATTCACACAGGGGAGCGCCCTTTTGTCTGCCCCGTCGAAGGCTGTAAAAAAGGCTTTACCCTCTCCAGTCACCTCACCACTCACAAGCGCACTCATGCAGGGGAGCGCCCTTTTGTCTGCCCCGTCGAAGGCTGCAAACAGGGCTTTACCCAATCCAATGACCTCACCAGGCACAAGCGCATTCACACAGGGGAGCGCCCTTTTGTCTGCCCCGTCGAAGGCTGTAACCTGGGCTTTGCCCAATCCAGTGCCCTCACCAGGCACAAGCGCATTCACACAGGGGAGCTCCCTTTTGTCTGCCCCGTCGAAGGCTGCAAACAGGGCTTTGCCCAATCCAGTGACCTCACCAATCACAAGCGCATTCACACAGGGGAGCGCCCTTTTGTCTGCCCCGTCGAAGGCTGCAAACAGGGCTTTACCAGAATCCACAGGTTTTGTCTGCCTCACCAAACAAAGCACAAGCGCACTCACACAGGGGAGCGCCCTTTTGTCTGCCCCGTCGAAGGCTGCAAACAGGGCTTTACCCAATCCGGTGACCTCACCACCCACAAGCGCACTCATCGCGCCCTTTTGTCTGCCCCGTCGAAGGCTGTAAAAAAGGCTCCGGTGACCTCACCAGGCACAAGCGCACCTCCACACAGGGGAGCACCCTTTTGTCTGCCCCGTCGAAGGCTGCAAACAGGGCTTTACCGAATCCGGTGCCCTCACCAAGCACAAGCGCATTCACACAGGGGAGCGCCCTTTTGTCTGCCCCGTCGAAGGCTGCAAACAGGGCTTTACCCAATCCAGTGACCTCACCAGGCACAAGCGCATTCACACAGGGAAGCGCCCTTTTGTCTGCCCCGTCGAAGGCTGCAAACAGGCTTTACCCAATCCGGTGCCCTCACCAGGCACCAGCGCATCCACTCAGGGGACAACACAAAATCCCATCCTTCTCTTGAGTGACCATACCCTGATAGCGCACGGACTGTATGGGGTGACAATAGGGTTATCAATATCTACATCTACAAATTTGTTTCTATTGATAACCCATCTGGTGGGGAATGATTCAGCGATGAATGTTCTTCATCACCTTCTCCACCCCTCGGCTGGCAATGTAGCCACCCATCCCCAGCTGGACGATACCGAGCAACTTCAACGCCAGTGTTTCACTTAAGTCCGGGGAAGCCCAGCCCATCCATCGACACATAATCAGCGCCGTAAACACCAGCATAACAATGGGTCGCCATATGGGGCGCTGGGCCAAAGAGCTGAAAGTTTCGCGTCTGTTCTGGCATTCACTGGCGGTGGACGATGCCGAAAATGGTCAACCTGAGAGTCAACCAAAAAAGTCAACCAAGTTGACTATTTCCAAGGAATGGACAGAGCTTTGGTTGACCCGCTAACTATTTGCTGTTGCGGCCTTAAAAAGTCAACCCCGGTGTGAGTCTGTCGCCAGCGCTTTTGCGGTGCTCCGTACCCGCTGATTATTGAACTCTGCAGGCCCCCCGTAAAGACCGGGTTTCTATCGTGGGGATGTTCCTCCCCGTTATCACGTTTGAGTCTATCCTCTTCACCTTCTGGGGGGACTCTATGCTCTTTAAGTCATGCATTTGTATCTTGACGACCTCTATTGTCATCAGTCTGATTTCTCCCAATACCTTTTCCGGCAACAACAAGCTTATCCATATACCTGCGCTTAAATCTAATCAACCGGTTTACCCGGTGCAAATTCATATCGACTCGACGGGAAGGGTCGCCATTCCGGGTACAAAGGGCACGCAAATCCACCCCCATGGAACAACATCCTGTTCTGTGGTGAAGGCTGGCGATCAACACATTGTGCATTGCCAGGGAAAGGAACAAAACACACAACTCACACTCACACACGCAAAGCAGGCATTCCCTCTTGTGATTGAAGGGAATGCCTTGACCCGTATTGAGGATAAATCGGGAGTTTGCAATATATTTTCTGAAGAGGGCGGTGAAATGTATATCCCTGACATTCATTGCTCACTTCACTCCAGTACCGAACGGCTTTTTCCTGAACTAACACCTCTGAATAGCTGGACAAGTGACGACAGCCATGAGCTTCAGACAAGCCCTTCACACTCAGAGAATTCCGGAGACTGGACATTCTGGAAGGATAACTTCCCCTGGGACAGCATTGAGGTTCAATCTGACACTGAACTTCTTCCTGCAGACACTCCGGATACGCACACTCTCAGAGTCCGTCCAGGAAAAAAGCGCATTCACACAGGGGAGCGCCCTTTTGTCTGCCCCGTCGAAGGCTGTAAAAAAGGCTTTGCCCGATCCGGTGCCCTCACCGCCCACAAGCGCATTCACACAGGGGAGCGCCCTTTTGTCTGCCCCGTCGAAGGCTGCAAACAGGGCTTTACCCAATCCGGTGCCCTCACCAGGCACCAGCGCATTCACACAGGGGAGCGCCCTTTTGTCTGCCCCGTCGAAGGCTGTAAAAAAGGCTTTACCCAATCCAGTCACCTCACCATTCACAAGCGCATTCACACAGGGGAGCGCCCTTTTGTCTGCCCCGTCGAAGGCTGTAACCTGGGCTTTACCCAATCCAGTGACCTCACCAGGCACCAGCGCATTCACACAGGGGAGCGCCCTTTTGTCTGCCCCGTCGAAGGCTGTAAAAAAGGCTTTACCCTCTCCAGTCACCTCACCACTCACAAGCGCACTCACGCAGCGGAGCGCCCTTTTGTCTGCCCCGTCGAAGGCTGCAAACAGGGCTTTACCCAATCCAATGACCTCACCAGGCACAAGCGCATTCACACAGGGGAGCGCCCTTTTGTCTGCCCCGTCGAAGGCTGTAACCTGGGCTTTGACCTCAATCCAGTTTTGTCCCTCACTGTAACAGGCACAAGCGCATTCACACAGGGGAGCTCCCTTTTGTCTGCCCCGTCGAAGGCTGCAAACAGGGCTTTGCCCAATCCAGTGACCTCACCAATCACAAGCGCATTCACACAGGGGAGCGCCCTTTTGTCTGCCCCGTCGAAGGCTGTAAAAAAGGCTTTACCCAATCCAGTCACCTCACCACACACAAGCGTACTCACACAGGGGAGCGCCCTTTTGTCTGCCTCGTCGAAGGCTGCAAACAGGGCTTTACCCAATCCGGTGACCTCACCGCCCACAAGCGCATTCACACAGGGGAGCGCCCTTTTGTCTGCCCCGTCGAAGGCTGCAAACAGGGCTTTACCCAATCCAGTACCCTCACCACCCACAAGCGCACTCACACAGGGAAGCTCCCTTTTGCCTGCCCCGTCGAAGGCTGTAAAAAAGGCTTTACCCAATCCAGTGACCTCACCAGGCACCAGCGCATTCACACAGGGGAGCGCCCTTTTGTCTGCCCCGTCGAAGGCTGCAAACAGGGCTTTACCCGATCCAGTCACCTCACCATCCACAAGCGCATTCACACAGGGGAGCGCCCTTTTGTCTGCCCCGTCGAAGGCTGCAAACAGGGCTTTGCCCGATCCAGTCTCCTCACCATCCACAAGCGCATTCACACAAGGGAGCGCCCTTTTGTCTGCCCCGTCGAAGGCTGCAAACAGGGCTTTGCCCGATCCAGCCACCTCACCATCCACAAGCGCATTCACACAGGGGAGCGCCCTTTTGTCTGCCCCGTCGAAGGCTGCAAACAAGGCTTTACCCAATCCAGTCATCTCACCACTCACAAGCGCATTCACACAGGGGAGCGCCCTTTTGTCTGCCCCGTCGAAGGCTGCAAACAGGGCTTTGCCCACTCCAGTCACCTCACCAGGCACAAGCGCATTCACTCAGGGGAGCGCCCTTTTGTCTGCCCCGTCGAAGGCTGTAAAAAAGGCTTTACCCACTCCAGTCACCTCACCAGGCACAAGCGCATTCACACAGGGGAGCGCCCTTTTGTCTGCCCCGTCGAAGGCTGCAAACAGGGCTTTACCCAATCCAGTGACCTCACCACCCACAAGCGCATTCATACAGGGGAGCGCCCTTTTGTCTGCCCCGTCGAAGGCTGCAAACAGGGCTTTACCCAATCCAGTACCCTCACCAGGCACAAGCGCATCCACACAGGGGAGCACCCTTTTGTCTGCCCCGTCGAAGGCTGCAAACAGGGCTTTACCCAATCCAGTGACCTCACCACCCACAAGCGCACTCACACAGGGGAGCGCCCTTTTGTCTGCCCCGTCGAAGGCTGCAAACAGGGCTTTACCCAATCCGGCACCCTCACCAGGCACAAGCGCATTCACACAGGGGAGCGCCCTTTTGTCTGCCCCGTCGAAGGCTGCAAACAGAGCTTTACCCAATCCAGTAACCTCACCACCCACAAGCGCACTCACACAGGGGAGCGCCCTTTTGTCTGCCCCGTCGAAGGCTGCAAACAGGGCTTTACCCAATCCAGTGACCTCACCATCCACAAGCGTATTCACACAGGGAACAACACAAAATCCCATCCTTCTCTTGAGTGACCATTCTCTGATAGCGCATGGACTGTATGGGGTGACAATAGGGTTATCTACATCTACAAATTTGTTTATATTGATAACCCATCTGGTGGGGAATGATTCAGCGATGAATGTTCTTCATCACCTTCTCCACCCCTCGGCTGGCAATGTAGCCACCCATCCCCAGCTGGACGATACCGAGCAACTTCAACGCCAGTGTTTCACTTAAGTCCGGGGAAGCCCAGCCCATCCATCGACACATAATCAGCACCGTAAACACCAGCATAACAATGGGTCGCCATATGGGGCGCTGGGCCAAAGAGCTGAAAGTTTCGCGTCTGTTCTGGCATTCACTGGCGGTGGACGATGCCGAAAATGGTCAACCTGAGAGTCAACCAAAAAAGTCAACCAGGTTGACTTTTTGCAAGGGCTGGAAGGAGCTGTGGTTGACCCGCTAAGTATTTGTTATTACAGGATTAAATGGAAAAAGTCAACCAAGGTCAACCTGAAAGTCAACCCCGATTTTGAGTCTGTCGCTAGCGTTTTTCGCGCGGCTGAGCACCCGCACTTCCAGCTGTCCCCCAGGGTCCCCGGCTGTCGCCGCGTGAGGGGCTGCGTGGCTTTAATTTTTCACTCACAACGGGCACCTCGCGTTCAAAACAGAAGGCTTACACAGCCGCTGAGTGCTGATCATGACCTACCTTTCTTCACCTCATTTACTCACAAAATCTGTGGATAAGTCTGTGAACAGAGAGAAACGGTAAGCACTCCGGGCATGTCAATCCGTTATGATTCACACTCAACATTTGAAACTAACGGCGCAAATTGCTGGCAACCTTCTCCAACCCCCGACTGGCAATGTAACCTCCAATACCAAGCTGCACGATTCCGAGCAGTTTCAACTCCAAGTCTTCACTCAGATCCGGGGAAGCCCAGCCCATCCAGCGGCACACAATCAGGGTTGTAAACACCAACATCACGATGGGCCTCCAGCTACGCTGCAGCCCACTTTCACCTTGCGCCTCAGCTTTGATAACTCCGGCCTGTTGCGCCAGTTCATCCAGCTCACCGTTAATGGCCATCTCTGTCAGGGTTTGCTTGGCTTGAGCGGCCTGGTTGGCATCAGGAAATACCTTGTCGATAATCTTGCCGACTACCGGCAGTGCCGCCAGCCAGCTCATGCTGCGCTCGCCTCGACGATTCCTTCGTCACTCAACCACCGATCAATATCAAAGCAGGGACAATCCTTGTCCCCATTCAAGTGGTAATGTCCTTTTACCACCACGTCCGGCCACAGTCCCTGACAGCCTGTGACAAGGAACTTCAACATGCGCTTCTGCAGTACGGTGAAGTTGTCGTCCGGTTGGCCATCATCGTTCAGGCCACCCACCAAACAGATCGCCACGCTCTCATGGTTATGACCTTTGGCATGTGCACCCCAGTCATCCAGTGCTCTGCCTTGCTTAACTGACCCGTCACGTTCAATCACCCAGTGGTAACCAATATCGATAAAGGCCCGCTCCATCAGATGCCAGCGTTTGATGGTTTCAAAGGTCACATCCTGACTGGGCTTAGTAGCTGAACAGTGGACGACGACGGTGTTGGTTTCCTTACGCTTTCCCATGCTTCTGCCTCAATCCTTGAGTGTGTAAGCCACGACGCCAATTACAGTGGTCAGAATCAGCCAGCCGAACCGCTCAACAGAAGCCAGCACAACACCTCGGGCACTGGCCTGTCGTTCGAGTGAACGGATACGTTTGTCGGACTCTTCCAGTTTGCGATTGAGGCTATCGAGGGTGGTGGTCTGGTGAACCATTCGTTCTTCGATAGTGGCAAGGCGGGTCACTGCATCGGAGAGTTTGTCGAGCTTGGTATCGATCTGATCAAGCCGCTGTTGAATGACTTCGGTCATCGTCAATTCCTCGTTCAGCCGCGACTTGGATAAACGTCAGGTTGCTCTCTTCGAGAGTGGCTTCCTTGCCGGTGTACTCTTCCCAACGTCGTACAATGACATCGACGTATTTGGGATCGAGCTCTGTCAGTTTTGCCTGCCGACCGGTTTTCTCACAGGCGATAAGGGTGCTGCCGGAGCCGCCAAACAGATCCAGCACAATATCTTTGCTCTTGGAGGAGTTACGAACAGCCCGTTCGACCAGCTCTACCGGCTTCATGGTTGGGTGCAAATCATTCTTAACTGGCTTATTGAAGAACCAGACATCACCCTGATCTCGGGCACCGCACCAGAAGTGATCGGTGCCTTCTTTCCAGCCGTAGAGAATGGGTTCGTACTGGCGCTGGTAATCAGCCCGACCGAGAGTGAATGTGTTCTTGGCCCAGATCAGGAAAGTGGACCACTTACCACCGGCTCCTCGAAAAGCGATCTGCAAGGTGTCCAGCTCCGAAGATGACATGCAGACGTAGATTGCACCCTTGCAGACTGTGAGCATGTTGGTCATGGCCGCCAGCAGAAAGCCGTGAAACTCATTTCCCAGATTGTCGTTTTTAATGCGTCGGTCTTTTTTGGCTTTACCGTCTTTCTCCGGGTTGGCGTAATCGACGTTGTAGGGAGGATCGGTAAACACCATATCGGCCAGCTGGCCATCCATCAGGCGATTCACATCATCAGATTCCGTAGCGCTGCCGCACAACAGACGATGGGAGCCAAGTATCCACACGTCACCAGGTTTACTGACCGGCTGCTCCTGGACCGATCATCTTCGGTGTTGCCTTCGGGTTCTTCCAGCAACAGCCCATCCAGCTCTTCATCGGAAAAACCGACGATATCGAGATCGAAGACCAGATCATCCAGAGCCTGGAGCTCCAGCTTGAGAAGGTCTTCATCCCATCCCGCATTCTCGGCCAGTTTGTTGTCTGCCAGCACCAGAGCCTGACGCTGCACCTCGTCGAGATGCCCCTGCACAATCACCGGCACCCGATCCATGCCCAGCTGTTGAGCTGCCAGCAAACGACCATGCCCAGCCACAATCACCTTGTCATCACCCACCAGCACCGGGTTCACAAAGCCGAAACTCTCGATGGAGCGGGCAATCTGATTCACCTGCTCCGGTGAGTGAGTGCGGGCATTTTTTGCGTAGGGAATCAGTTCAGCGACCGACCAGTGTTCCAGCTGTTCGACGAGAAGGTGAGGCGTTTCAGACATGAGTTCCATCCCTGGACTGTTCCAGAAACAACAACGCCCCGAATCAGATGATCCGAGGCGTCAAAGGGTGTTGGGTACAGCGCTGCACGAGCTTAATGAAAATCTATACCAAAAACGCCAAAAGTGGGAAATGAGACAAAAGAGGACAACCGGGAACAATAACCCGACCTCGTCGCTTATTAGGAACCATCAGGAGCAAATTACCCGTGACATTTGCGACAAACGGTAGATTTGCAAGCGGTTCAAGGCCTGACACCAATGCACCCTGGCCGTTTTTGATGTCACCTGCAGTCGCTCTCCCACCCGACGCCAGGACAGACCAGAAGCCCGCAACCAGATCACATTGCGCTCTTCAGCGGTCAGAGGTGTCAGCCAGTTCATACACTCCACCAGCCGGTCTTCCTGCAAAGCCGTAGGTCGTACAAAGATCACTTCCCGTTCCGCTCGCCGCACCTGCTCACGTTGGTCGAGCCTCATCTCCGGCCAGCTGGTGGTATGACCAAGCCGAATACCTGTCGGCAGTCGTCTTGCGGTGAGCCAGGCTTCCCGATAGCGATTCGCAAGTTCATCGATCTCTGGTGTCATGGTTTCCCTCCCTGACGACAGCATTCGTTTTATCTTCCTGCCCGATACGCATGTCGTATGGTGGGGCTTATTTTAGGTAGGCTCCTACTAACATACGTAGTATGTAGGGATTCCCGGGAAGACGATTTATCAATAAATTCAATCACTTAACCATTCCCAACTGCTTCCCGCCCGTTTTTTCCCGGGAAGCGAATTAAACGTAAGCGTCAGGCAAAACCCACCTACCGCCAATAACGGCACTCCCGGATACTCAAGCCTCTCATCTGTTTCGGAGGCTCCATGTCCAGCAAACGTGAATTCTGGTTCCGGCATATCGAAGCCTGGCGCAAGGGCCGTCTGGCTCAGTCTGAATACGCCCGCAAACACAACCTGTCGATCAAATCCTTTGGCTATTATCGCCGTCGTTATTTCAAGGAACAGGAGCTGACGGCCTCTCAAACCGTAAAAACAAATCTGCTGCCCGTCACCGTCATTCCTGAGGCTGTGACAGCGGCTAAATCAACGGTACCTGACGTGGCAAACTCCGGTATTACCTTGATTAGCCCCGGGGGCTTTCGCATTGCACTGGCCGCCGGATTTGATCCGCAGACTCTGCAGCAAGTGCTCAAAATGCTGGAGGCCGCATGATCGCAGCCTCCTCGTCCCTGCGCGTTTATCTGGCTCCGGGCGTCACAGATATGCGCAAGTCTATTGACGGGCTGGCCCTGATTGTCAGTGAAGTGCTGACGCTCGACCCGTTTTCAGAAAGCCTGTTTGTGTTCTGCAACCGGGGGCAGAACAAACTCAAGATTCTGCACTGGCAGACCAATGGCTTCTGGCTCTATTACCGCCGACTGGAGAGAGGCCGTTTCCACTGGCCTCGGCAGGGTCACGCTGAGCAGGCCATAACCCTGACGCGTCGGGAGCTGGCCTGGCTGCTTGATGGTCTGCCGATCGAACAAAAGAGGTTCTACCCTTGTTTCAGTGGGCATTTTCAGCGATTAACACTACTCGGATACAGATCTAATCCACCGAGGTGAAAGTAGATCGCTGTCTTGTATCGTTCCCGGCTTCTATATCCACAAGCGCGATTTTTCAGACTCTGTATCTTGCTGTTGATGCCTTCTGCCCGCCCATTGTTAGCATCGAGAACTATCGCATTCACTATACCCCACAAGTGCTCCTTGACAGTTCTGGCAACTTTCTTGATTGGCTCAAGACGACAGCGTTGAGCCCAGCTCAACCAGCGCTCCCAGGCTTTGATGGCCCATGCTCTGGATTTGTAATCCCATAACGACATGGCTAACTCCCTGATAGCCCAGGCACGTGCCGTTTTTAGTGTTGAGTTTCTCAGTGGTTCAAAGTTGTCCCACTTTTCCTCAGTCATATTTTCAGGGTTCGTCAGCCAGTCAAAACGGGTTCCCTTGAGAAGCTCTACACCCTCTGCCAGAAGAGTTTTATTCTCTTCTATGCGAACCTGGTTAACAGCCTTGCCAAGGGACTGGGCAACATGAAATTTGTCGAATGCAATCTTCAGATCAGCTTCCGGAATGTTCCCCCTGACAGACTTGATATACGCTTTAGACATGTCCATTGAAACGCACTCAATTCCTGTCTTTTGCTCCTCAGGCAAGGTATCAAAATACTCGTTGAGGCTGTCACTTTTACGATCGTCAGCCACATGTACGACAACGCCTTCGATATGGTCCGTGACGACAGTAACGTACTCATGCCGCTTCTGGAACGACGTTTCATCAACCGCTATACGCTTGGGAGGCTTAACTTCCCTGCGTTCCAGACCTCGCTTGACAGCACGTTGCTGAATGCCATCTATGGCGTTCCAACTAAGCTTCATCTGTTGTGCAACAGCCATGGTCGTAGCCTCTTTCAGCCAGTCAATAACCAGGGCTTCAAACAGCGCTGTATAACGGGAACCCGGTTCAGCCCATGGAACCTGTGTGGCTAACACCCCGTGTTCAGGGCAATTGGTACGAGGGACGCTGGCAACAAGAATGGTTTGAAACTGGCAGGTATCCAGGTGACGCCACTTCTGAGCAACGTGATCATAACCTGGACAGGGTTTGCCACAACTGCGGCATTTACAGGGCTTTTTGCCATTATGCTCGATGTAGACTGTCACCTGTGATTCCGCAACAGAAAGCTCCACATCTGACACTGACCATGGGCTTTGAATACCCAGTATCTGGGAGTACAGTTGTTTGTCACGCATCTCGGCATCCTTGCTTTGAGAGGTTTACTCTATGCTAAATCACCCACTCAAATTGAGGAAGAGCCACAAAAGAAAGCACATCAGCCTTTGCAGTATCAGTCCATGGCTTGATAAATAGGATTGCCATGACTTGCTGCAATACAGGTGACTGGCCGGGTATTGGATTATCACCGGCATGAATACGACAACCACGCCCCCTCTCGATAGCACCGAAACTCTGCAGTTGGAAATTATCCAGCTGAAGGACAAACTGGCGTGGTACGAAGAACAGTTTCGTCTCTACAAACATCAACAGTTTCAGGCCAGCAGTGAGCGTTCGAATGACCAAGGGCAACTGTTGTTTAACGAGGCCGAAGAGCTGGCGGAAGAGCCCGTTCCTGAAGAACCTGAAACCCTGAAGGTTCCGGCCCACGAGCGCAAGAAACCCGTAAGAAAACCGTTACCGAAAGACCTGCCACGAGAAGTGGTTGTGCTGAACATTGACGACTCCGAAAAGACCTGCGCCTGCTGCAACAAGCCCCTGAAGGCCTTCGGCCATGAAAGCAGCTGCAAACTGGATATTGTGCCGGCTCAGGTCAAAGTCATCGAGATCCAGCGTTTGAAGTACGCCTGTGAAGACGAGTGCGGTGGCAAAACCGCACCGGCTCCGAAGATGCCCATCCCCAAGAGCTTCTCAACCCCCGGCCTCCTGGCCTGGGTGATCGTCAGCAAATATTGTGATGCTCTTCCGTTATACGGCAAGAATTTATCCTCAACCGCATGGGGGTGGAGATCCGTCGTACGACCATGGCGGAATGGATGATTCGGGTCTCACAGCTTCTGGAGCCTGTTTATAAAGCGCTTCAGAAAAAGCTGGTGAAACAGCCCAGTCTTCAGGCGGACGAGACGCCGTTACAGGTCTTGAACGAACCCGACCGAAATGCACAGAACAAGTCGTATATGTGGCTGTACCGGACCACCGCACAACTGGGTTCGCCGGTGGTGTTGTATGACTATCAACCGGGGCGAGGTCATGAACACCCATTGGCGTTTCTGGAAGGTTTTACCGGTCACCTGCAATGTGACGGCATGAAAGCTTATGAAGCCCTGCGGAAGAAGCAGCCCGGTATTGAACTAGTGCAGAAAAGCTCTAATATACATACAGTTTGAGATATGTTCTGATTCGCGCTCCCTTTACGCCTCGATACCCTTCGACAGAAGTAGCACGAATGCCGTCAAAACATACTCAGAAAATAAGCTTGTCCGATCAACAACGTGAAGACCTTTAACTCATAATTCGCAAGCGCAAAAGTGCACAGTCACTGGTTTTCAGAGCCCAAATCATACTGGCTGGCGCTGAAGGAAAAAGTCTGTCGTGAACATCCCGAGAGCTCGAATGCACCCGGGAAACAATCACCCGCTGGCGCAAACACAGGGTCGAGCGTTCTGATGAGTTATCCATTCAGGATCGCCTATCGACTGAAATAAGCGCCAAGGCCTGGGGCACCACCCAAGTTTACCGCTGAGTAGATTTGTCAGATTGTCGCCATGGCCTGCGATAAACCGGAAGAGCATGGCTACCCCCTGAGGCACTGGTCGGAGAGTTCGCTGGCGATGGCCGCTGCGGATAAAAATATCGTCCCATCAATCTCACAGAGACAGGTTGGACGTTTTTTAAAATCAGGCTGACATCCGTCCCGATAAAGTCAAAGGCTGGGTTGACTCACCCAGAGATGAAGCGTTTGAGATTCACTGTGCGGATGTCTGCGATACCTATCACTCGATGCTGCAGTTTTTAGCGTTTGACAGAGTACTTTGATGTAGATATCCAAATCAGACTACTGCTGCGTCTCCTGCATCAAGCCCAGCGAGATACGATCAACGACACAACAGCAGGCTGACAGGGTATGATGGCACTCCAATTTTATAACCGTCAAGTGTCGTTAGTGCTGATTCGTCCTCTTTCTGTTGTTACTGTATTTCTGGACTCTTTGAGCGATTCACTGAAAAGCATTACGCCTTCTGCTCCACTCACAACGATCCAAAAAACAGTCCTGACCGCTCTTATTATGGGGATTGTTGTCACTGAAACACTCAACTGGGCCGCCTTTGAACGTAGGAGTCTTGGGAAGTTCAAGTCAACCCGTCTATGTTGGATTTTCTATTCAGCAAAAATTGCATGGCATCAAATTCTACAGGCCAGTGTTCGCAATATCTTGTCTCATTACGGTATTGCTGAAGGGGTTCTGACTATTGATGATTCTGCCAAACGAAGATCAAAAAGAACGACCCAGATCGAAGGCGCTCATAAAATCAGAGATAAACCAACAGGTGGTTATATCAATGGTCAGGAACTGATTTTTATGGTCTTGGTCACTGATGTCGCCACCTTTCCTGTAGGGTTCCGGTTTTAGGTTCCCGATCCTCAGCTATCAGCTTGGCGCAAACACGACAAAGCTCTCAAGAAAGAGGGTGTTGCAAAGAAACTGAGACCTAAACGCCCAGAACCCGACCACAACCGTTTCCCAACGCTTCAGGCGCTGGCACTGGAGATGATCCGGGAATTCGTCGACTATTTTCCTGAAGTGGTGATTAAAGGCGTTCTGGCTGACGCACTCTACGGTACAGGAAAATTTATGGATGAAGCTGCAGCCCTTGCAGGTCATGCACAAGTAGTGAGTCAGTTACGCTCCAATCAGAAAGTGGCCAGCAGAAATTCAGAAGCCACACTCAGCGATTATTTTGCACGACAAAAAGGCGTTGAAACACAGTTAATTATACGTGGAGGAAAAGAAAAACGGGTGACCATGCTCGCAGCTCGCCTCTCCATCAAGGCACACAACAAACGTCGTTTCGTTGTTGCTCTGAAGTATGAAGATGAAGAAGAGTACCGTTATCTGGTTGCTTCCGATATGTCATGGCACCACGCCGATATAGCCAGGCTGTATTCGCTGAGGTGGTTGGTCGAGGTTTTTATTCAGGACTGGAAAGCGCATGGCGGCTGGAACCGACTGAGCAAACAGCAAGGCAAAGAAGGGTCTGAGCGTGGCTTGATCCTGAGCCTGCTGTGCGATCATTTGTTGTTACTGCATCCAGAGCAATCAGCCCGACTCAAAAACAAACAACCCGGGTTGCCCGCAGGTTGCCTGATCGAACGCCTCAAAGCTGAAGCATTGGTTGATACGGTCAAAGAAGTGGTCGCATCAGATGACCCTGAGGCTGCGCTGAAATCCTTAACGAAAGCATTGGACGATGTGTTGCCAGCAAGGGAGTCCAGTAAGCATATGGCTGGTCGCGATCTGGGCAAACAGGAACCCACTGCTTCGTTGAAGTATCACGCTCAGAAAGCTGCATGAAAAGAAGATAAGCTGTCAACAACTAAAAACTGCAGCATCGAGTATCAGGAAGGGGCTGTTACCAACACCAGCCTCCCCGGCAGCCCGGATGGCGCAGGTTTGTTCACCGGCACTATTCCCGGTGCGCCTCTGCTGCCGGGCAGTCTTTCATTGGAGTGGATTGTCTCTCGCAGTAATGCGGTGGGTGAGAGCACCAGCAGAACCCGTAAAGCCTATGACGATGGAAATGGGAATTGGGCAGGTCTGACAGGCACTGTCGATTATGCAACGGGCGCGTTCACCCTGAAGGTGACCGATGACTACACCTACACCACCTCCAAAATGAAAAGCAGAGGAGGACTTGGCGGATGTGATGTGGTGACCACTGTTCACCCTGCCACAGAGAACTTTAAGGGCGACCAGCTCATTGCTCGCGCCCAAAGCAACAGCCTCAGTCATGTACCTTATACCGAGACGGTGACTGCGCCTGACATGACAGTCGATCTGCTCCCCTTGGTGGAAGATGCCATTTTGCCGGGCAGTGTCGTGTTCCAGTGGGCAGGGGCCATCTACTTTGACCGTGGTGGTGTGCTGTATAAAAACGTCAGCAGCCAGACCAATGCGGGCACTGCTGTCGGTACTATTGATTACACCGGCGGATTAGCCACCTTCGGCAGTTACCCTGATGGCGCGAATGGCAGCATTACTGTTGAGGCGATGGCAACATCTCGTGCCGGTTTCCAGACAAATCGCATAGCGTTTCGGACGCCCGGTGCGCCTTTACGACCCGGCAGTCTGCAGGTGTGGGCCAACCGGGCCGATACCGGCGAGCGTATTACAGCCTCCGCTGATTTTAACGGCAACATTAGCTCGGACGAGATGGACGGTTTTGTAGATAGCCAGACAGGCTGGTGCAAACTCCACTTTACCGATGGGACGGACGACATTGACGTGCTCCCACAAACGGTCACCTACAACACAGTGGTGCTCACCAGCATCCCTCTGGACTCGCGGCTGATCGGCCTCGACCCGGTGCGCTTGCCTGCCGATGGTCGTGTGCCCATTTACCGGGAAGGTGATGCTGTGGTGCTGGCCCATGAGCAGAGCACTGATATTCGTACACCGACTGCCGGTCAGATCGTCACGCTGTCCCGTACACACCAAGCGACTATTAGCGTGGTGGACGCAACGGGCACAGTACTCGACCCTGGTCAGGTGACCATCAATCAAGAAGCCGGAAGTCTTCTATTTGCAGACCCTCTTGTTCTCCAGGATGCACAGGCCAGTGCCCTCACTCCCCCGCTCTCTGTTGTTGATCATATTGAGCAGATGAGTGTGGTGTCAGATGTGCAGATCAATGGTGACCTGTCGATCATCGCACCACTGGCGTGGAACTTCCCGGCAGGCAGCACTGTCAGCTCGGCAGTGGTTTATGGTGATCTGCAGGCGCGTACCAAGAACACCTTTACCCAGCGCACATGGAACAGCTCCAGCCCCAACTGGACAAAAGAGCGCATTGGTAGCGACACCACCTCCCAGTACAACCTGATCAATAACCCGATACAGATTGAGAACAAGGGCGCTATCGAAGGCAAGTGGGCACTGGTGTTTACCGGCTCCACCGCATTCCAAATAGTGGAAGAGAAGCTGGGCATTATTGGCGCAGGCTCGACCAGCTCAAACAGCGCACCCGCCAACCCGGAAACCGGCACACCCTACTGGACAATTGAAGCGGACGGCTGGGGCAGCGGATGGCCACTATCGAAGAACGAATGGTTCACCAGACCACCACGCTCGATAGCCTCAACCGCAAGCTGGAAGAGTCCGACAAACGTATTCGCTCACTCGAACGGCAGGCCAGCGCCCGAGGCGTAGTGCTGGCTTCTGTTGAGCGGTTTGGCTGGTTGATTCTGACCACTGTAATTGGCGTCGTTGCATACACTCTCAAGGACTGAGGCAGAAGCATGGGAAAGCGTAAGGAAACCAACACCGTCGTCGTGCACTGTTCAGCCACCAAGCCCAGGCTAGATGTGACCTTTGACACCATCAAACGCTGGCATTTGATGGAGCGGGCCTTTATCGATATTGGTTACCACTGGGTGATTGAGCGGGATGGTTCTGTGAAGCAAGGCAGAGCACTGGATGACTGGGGTGCACATGCCAAAGGTCATAATCATCAGAGTGTGGGCATTTGTCTGGTGGGCGGGTTGGATGACGAAGACAAACCAAACGATAACTTCACAACACTGCAGAAGCGGATGTTGAAGTTCCTTATCACTGGCTGCCTGGGGCTGTGGCCGGACGTGGTGGTAAAAGGACATTACCACTTGAATGGGGACAAGGACTGTCCCTGCTTTAATATCGACCAGTGGCTGTGTGAAGAAGGTATGGCCTGAGAGAATGCAGCGTGAGTTGGCTGGCCGCGCTGCCCAGTAGTCGGCAAGATCATCGACAAGGTATTTCCTGATGCCAATCAGGCCGCTCAAGCCAAGCAAGCCCTGACAGAGATGGCCATTAACGGCGAGCTGGATGAGCTGGCTAAACAGGCCGGGGTCATCAAAGCCGAAGCTCAGGGAGAAGGCTGGTTACAACGTAGCTGGCGACCCATTGTTATGTTGGTATTCACGGCTTTGATTGTCTGCCGCTGGATGGGCTGGGCCTCACCGGATATCAGTGAAACCCTTGAGCTGAAGCTGCTTGGGATAGTGCAGTTAGGGATTGGTGGATATATTGCCAGCCGGGGGCTTGAGAAGGTAACAAAGAGCATACGCGGTAGTGTCAATGGAGAGTTAGGGCATTGATAACGGTATTGTCACCCAATACAGTCTGTGTACTTACAGGGAATGGTGACTAAAGGATGGCTTGGGCCGCGCGTGCCTCTGCAAATGGGTGCGTTTGTGCCGTTTGAGGTGCCCCGGCTGATCGGTGGTGTAGCTGCACTGGTCACAGGAGAAGGGCTTGGGCCGCGCGTCTCCGGGCAGATGGGTGCGCTGGTGCTGTTTGAGGCTCCTCGGGTTATCGGTGGCGTAGCTGCACTGGTCACAGGAGAAGGGCTTGGGCCGCGCGTCCCCGGGCAGATGGGTGCGCTGGTGCTGTTTGATGCTCCTCAGGCAATCGGTGGTGTAGCTGCACTGGTCACAGGAGAAGGGCTTGGGCCGCGCGCCCCTGGGCAGATGGGTGCGCTGGTGCCGTTTGAGGTTCCCCAGCTGATCGGTGGTGTAGCTGCACTGGTCACAGGAGAAGGGCTTGGGCCGCGCGTCCCCGGGCAGATGGGTGCGCTGGTGCTGTTTGAGGTTCCCCAGCTGATCGGTGGTGTAGCTGCACTGGTCACAGGAGAAGGGCTTGGGCCGCGCGTCCCCGGGCAGATGGGTGCGCTGGTGCCGTTTGAGGCTCCCTAGCTGATCGGTGGTGTAGCTGCACTGGTCACAGGAGAAGGGCTTGGGGCGCGCGTCCCCGGGCAGATGGGTGCGCTGGTGCTGTTTGAGGCTCCCCAGGCGACCGGTGGTATAGTCGCACTTGTCACATCTATATGAACGAGCGGCGCTCATTCGTAAGGTTTTAGGCTGGCACAGGCTGCGTCTCTTCAGACATCCCTTCCCCCCTGAAACTCTCAATGTGCGTGTGTCCGGTGAATCCTGCTCCTCATCTTCTGTGATTTGAACCTGAAGTTCTTCGCAGATTTGAATGCTTTCATGGGATTCATCATCTGAATCGCGCATCAGCAGATCATTGATTTCATGATCCTGGTCATGCTCATGGATCCATTCATTTAAGTATGGGTACCCAGGGATGAGAGTTTGGTGCGAGGAACCACAACGAGTAGACGGGGCGCCCCCCTCTCCCGTTGAAATACGGCACGCCGTCGCCCCATTATCGATAGATGTTATGGCATCCGGTTTAATTTCAAGAGTGTGGGGAAGGGATCCTGCCAGGGTGAACTGTGTCGCTTTATCCTCTCCCCGGCAGTATATAAAAGGACGACCATCCCTCTCACCCCGGGAGCAGGTTGTTTCGCCTTTGGGGTAGATCCGTGTATTTTTAACGGTATGGACGGTAACTCCCGCCATCGAGGTCACGTTCAGTGAGGCGGGTGGGGCAAGCCGATGGGGGGTACCCTTGTCCCTCGCCGAAGACGCGGGTAGAGAAGCAAAACAGCCGACTAAGAAAAGACTAACGCGAAAGAGTTGTAATCTGTTTTGAAGAGACATTCTTTCCCCCATTGAGCCAGGGGAGGAAAGATAGTCGTACAGTGAAAAAAAGTGCCTGTTTTTAGTCAGTACCCTACGTGAGACTTGACGCACGGGGCCCCTGTGACACTCAACAAACTGCGGGTGCTCAGCCGCGCGAAAAAACGCTAGCGACAGACTCAAAATCGGGGTTGACTTTCAGGTTGACTTTGGTTGACTTTTTTTCATTTAATCCTGCAATAACAAATACTTAGCGGGTCAATCATAGCTCCTTCCAGCCCTTGCAAAAAGTCCAAAATATTTCCCCCATGCAACATGGTTGACTTTTTTGGTGGGCTTTCCTGGTTGACTCTCAGGTTGACCAGTTTCGGCATCGTCCACCGCCAGTGAATGCCAGAACAGACGCGAAACTTTCAGCTTTTTGGCCAGCGCCCCATATGGCGACCCATTGTTATGCTGGTGTTTACGGCGCTGATTATGTGTCGATGGATGGGCTGGGCTTCCCCGGACTTAAGTGAAACACTGGCGTTGAAGTTGCTCGGTATCGTCCAGCTGGGGATGGGTGGCTATATTGCCAGCCGAGGGGTGGAGAAGGTGATGAAGAACATTCATCGCTGAATCATTCCCCACCAGATGGGTTATCAATAGAAACAAATTTGTAGATGTAGATATTGATAACCCTATTGTCACCCCATACAGTCCGTGCGCTATCAGGGTATGGTCACTCAAGAGAAGGATGGGATTTTGTGTTGTCTCCTGAGTGGATGCGCTGGTGCCTGGTGAGGGCTCCGGATTGGGTAAAGCCCTGTTTGCAGCCTTCGACGGGGCAGACAAAAGGGCGCTCCCCTGTGTGAGTGCGCTTGTGTGTGTTGAGGTTACTGGATTGGGTAAAGTTTGCAGCCTTCGACGGGGCAGACAAAAGGGCGCTCCCCTGTGTGAGTGCGCTTGTGGGTGGTGAGGGTACTGGATTGGGTAAAGCCCTGTTTGCAGCCTTCGACGGGGCAGACAAAAGGGCGCTCCCCTGTGTGAGTGCGCTTGTGCCTGGTGAGGGTACTGGATTTGGTAAAGCCCTGTTTGCAACCTTCGACGGGGCAGACAAAAGGGCGCTCCCCTGTGTGCATGCGTTTGTGCCTGGTGAGGTGACCGGATTGGGTAAAGCTCTGTTTGCAGCCTTCGACGGGGCAGACAAAAGGGCGCTCCCCTGTGTGAGTGCGCTTGTGGGTGGTGAGGGCACTGGATTGGGTAAAGCCCTGTTTACAGCCTTCGACAGGGCAGACAAAAGGGCGCTCCCCTGTGTGGATGCGCTTGTGGGTGGTGAGGTCACCGGATTGGGCAAAGCCCTGTTTGCAGCCTTCGACGGGGCAGACAAAAGGGCGCGCCCCTGTGTGAGTGCGCTTGTGGGTGGTGAGGGCACTGGATTGGGTAAAGCCCTGTTTGCAGCCTTCGACGGGGCAGACAAAAGGGCGCTCCCCTGTGTGAGTGCGCTTGTGGGTGGTGAGGGCACTGGATTGGGTAAAGCCCTTTTTGCAGCTTTCGACGGGGCAGACAAAAGGGCGCTCCCCTGTGTGAGTGCGCTTGTGCCTGGTGAGGGCACCGGATTCGGTAAAGCCCTGTTTGCAGCCTTCGACGGGGCAGACAAAAGGGCGCGCCCCTGTGTGAGTGCGCTTGTGCTTGGTGAGGTGACCGGATTGGGTAAAGCCCTGTTTGCAGCCTTCGACGGGGCAGACAAAAGGGTGCTCCCCTGTATGAATGCGCTTGTGGGTGGTGAGGGCACCGGATTCGGTAAAGCTCTGTTTGCAGCCTTCGACGGGGCAGACAAAAGGGCGCTCCCCTGTGTGAGTGCGCTTGTGCTTGGTGAGGGCACCGGATTCGGTAAAGCCCTGTTTGCAGCCTTCGACGGGGCAGACAAAAGGGCGCTCCCCTGTGTGAATGCGCTTGTGCCTGGTGAGGTGACCGGATTGGGTATAGCCCTGTTTGCAGCCTTCGACGGGGCAGACAAAAGGGCGCTCCCCTGAGTGAGTGCGCTTGTGGGTGGTGAGGGCACCGGATTGGGTAAAGCCCTGTTTGCAGCCTTCGACGGGGCAGACAAAAGGGCGCTCCCCTGTGTGAGTGCGCTTGTGGGTGGTGAGGTGACCGGATTGGGTAAAGCCCTGTTTGCAGCCTTCGACGGGGCAGATAAAAGGGCGCTCCCCTGTGTGAGTGCGCTTGTGCTTGGTGAGGGCACCGGATTCGGTAAAGCTCTGTTTGCAGTCTTCGACGGGGCAGACAAAAGGGCGCTCCCCTGTGTGAGTGCGTTTTTTTCCAGGACGGACTCTGAGTGTGTACGTATCAGGAGTGCCTGTCGGGAGAAACTCCGTGTCAGATTGAACCTCAATGCTGTCACAGAGGGCGGTATCTTCTCCCACAGAGCTGTTTCCGAAATCCTCAGCGGGGGGAGGCATTACCTGTAGTTTATGGTCGTGCTGTCTTATCCAGCTATTTAAATGCGGATATTCAGGAGGAAACAGATCAGCACCAGGGTGAGACGAGCAGTCAATGTCAGGGTGGGAGTCTTCCCCGGATTCGTCAGAAAACACGTGGCAAACTCCCGATTCATCTTCAATACGTGTCAAGGTATTCGCTTCAATGTCAAGAGGTAATACCTGCGGTGCGTGTGCAAGTGTGAGTTGTGTGTTTTGTTCCTTTCCCTGGCAATGCACACTGTGTTGATCGCCAGCCCTCGCCACCGAACAGGACGTTGTTCCATGGGGGTGGATTTGCGTACCTTTGGTGCTCGGAATAGTGACACCGCCTGTCGAGTCGATATGAATTTGCACCGAGTCAACGGGTTGATCAGGTTTAATAGAAGGTATAGGGATAAGTTTGTTTTTGCCGGAAAAGGTATTGGGAGAAATCAGGCTGATGGCAATAGAGGTAGTCAAGATACCAATGTGTGCCTTAAAGAACATATACCCGCCCCCAAAAAGAAGGTGAAGAGGATAGACTCAAACGTGATGATGGCAGTGAATATTCTCATGGCAGATGCTCGGTCTTTAGGGACCCCAGCAGGGTTCAATAAACAGCCGGTACGCAGCACTGCGAATAATCGTTAGTAACAATCAGTTAGCGGGTCAACCATGGCTCCTTCCAGCCCTTGGCAATAGTCAACCGGGTTGACTTTTTTGGTTGACTCTCAGGTTGACCATTTTCGGCATCGTCCACCACCAGTGAATGCCAGAACAGACGCGAAACTTTCAGCTCTTTGGCCCAGCGCCCCATATGGCGACCCATTGTTATGCTGGTGTTTACGGCGCTGATTATGTGTCTATGGATGGGCTGGGCTTCCCCGGACTTAAGTGAAACACTGGCGTTGAAGTTGCTCGGTATCGTCCAGCTGGGGATGGGTGGCCACATTGCCAGCCGAGGCGTGGAGAAGGTGATGAAGAACATTCATCGCTGTATCATTCCCCACCAGATGGGTTATCAATATAAACAAATTTGTAGATGTAGATATTGATAACCCTATTGTCACCCCATACAGTCCGTGCGCTATGAGGGAATGGTCACTCAAGAGAAGGATGGGATTTTGTGTTGTTCCCTGTATGGATGCGCAGATGCCTGGTGAGGGCACTGGAGTGGGTAAAGCTCTGTTTGCAGCCTTCGACGGGGCAGACAAAAGGGCGCTCCCCTGTGTGAGTGCGCTTGTGCCTGGTGAGGTCACTGGATTGGGTAAAGCCCTGTTTGCAGCCTTCGACGGGGCAGACAAAAGGGCGCTCCCCTGTGTGAATGCGCTTGTGCCTGGTGAGGTGACCGGGGTGGGTAAAGCCTTTTTTACAGCCTTCGACGGGGCAGACAAAAGGGCGCTCCCCTGTGTGAATGCGCTTGTGATTGGTGAGGTCACTTGATTGGGAAAAGCCTTTTTTACAGCCTTCGACGGGGCAGACAAAAGGGCGCTCCTCTGTGTGAGTGCGCTTGTGCCTGGTGAGGGCACCGGATTGGGTAAAGCCCTGTTTACAGCCTTCGACGGGGCAGACAAAAGGGCGCTCCCCTGTGTGAATGCGCTTGTGAGTGGTGAGGTGACCGGAGTGGGTAAAGCCCTGTTTACAGCCTTCGACGGGGCAGACAAAAGGGCGCTCCCCTGTGTGAATGCGCTTGTGAGTGGTGAGGTGACAGGAGTGGGTAAAGCCTTTTTTTCGACAGCCTTCGACGGGGCAGACAAAAGGGCGCTCCTCTGTGTGAGTGCGCTTGTGCCTGGTGAGGGCACCGGATTGGGTAAAGCCCTGTTTACAGTCTTCGACGGGGCAGACAAAAGGGCGCTCCCCTGTGTGAATGCGCTTGTGAGTGGTGAGGTGACCGGAGTGGGTAAAGCCCTGTTTACAGCCTTCGACGGGGCAGACAAAAGGGCGCTCCCCTGTGTGAATACGCTTGTGAGTGGTGAGGTCACTGGATCGGGCAAAGCCTTTTTTACAGCCTTCGACGGGGCAGACAAAAGGGCGCTCCCCTGTGTGAATGCGCTTTTTTCCTGGACGGACACTGAGAGTGTGCGTATCCGGAGTGTCTGCAGGAAGAAGTTCAGTGTCAGATTGAACCTCAATACTGTCCCAGGGGAAGTTATCCTCCCAGAATGTCCAGTCTCCGGAATTCTCTGAGTGTGAAGGGCTTGTCTGAAGCTCATGGCTGTCGTCACTTGTCCAGCTATTCAGAGGTGTTAGTTCAGGAAAAAGCCGTTCGGTACTGGAGTGAAGTGAGCAATGAATGTCAGGGATATACATTTCACCGCCCTCTTCAGAAAATATATTGCAAACTCCCGATTTATCCTCAATACGGGTCAAGGCATTCCCTTCAATCACAAGAGGGAATGCCTGCTTTGCGTGTGTGAGTGTGAGTTGTGTGTTTTGATCCTTTCCCTGGCAATGCACAATGTGTTGATCGCCAGCCTTCACCACAGAACAGGATGTTGTTCCATGGGGGTGGATTTGCGTGCCCTTTGTACCCGGAATGGCGACCCTTCCCGTCGAGTCGATATGAATTTGCACCGGGTAAACCGGGTGATTAGATTTAAGCGCAGGTATATGGATAAGCTTGTTGTTGCCGGAAAAGGTATTGGGAGAAAACAGACTGATGACAATAGAGGTCGTCAAGATACAAATGCATGACTTAAAGAGCATAGAGTCACCCCCAAAAAAGAAGGTGAATGAGGATAGACTCAAACGTGATAACGGCGAGGAACATCCCCACGATAGAAACCCGGTCTTTACGGGGGGCTGCAGGGTTCAATAATCAGCGGGTACGGAGCACCGCAAAAGCGCTGGCGACAGACTCACACCGGGGTTGACTTTTTAAGGCCGCAATAGCAAATACCTGAATCCGTGACTTCGGATCGAAAACAATCCCCTGAAACCCGGACAGTGTAAGGCCTAACAGGTAAAATACACGTATCTCAGGATTTCACCTGCAGGGTGCGTTTTTGTGAAACTGAAAATCGAACAGTCTGACACCGAATTTTATACCCCGACCGCAGGCCTGCATTTCGTTGGCCATGCCATCAACCAGAAAACAACGCTCAATTAAACACTGCGTTCTATTACTAAGCGGCATGGCATTCCCAATATTGAACTGATTCGAACGTACATCGGTCTTCTGGCGACAGGAAAGAGTGATTTCGACGCGATAGAGAATGTTCGCAGGGATGACTGGTTTAAATCCTGTATGGGCATCCGACAAATGCCATCAACCAGTCGTTTGCGTCAGCGATTTGATGAGGATGCCGCTTTCCTTATGCCCCTGATCAATGACAGTCTGGCCGAGGTTGTGGTCAATCTGGACGCACCCTTAACAGCCCTGCCAACCCGTCTGGATAAGCACCAGCGTATTGCCCTGGATATCGATGTTTTCCCCATGGATAACAGTGGTACCAAAAAGGAAGGTGTTGCCTACACCTACAAAGGTCATGATGGTTATGCGCCCATCGCCGCTTACTTGGGGCAAGAAGGCTGGTGTCTTGGCTGTGACCTGCGCATCGGCTCCCAACATTCCCAGAAAGAGTTCATCCCTTTTTTGGAACAGGTTATTCAGCGAGCCAGGCGGATTACCAGGAAAGCATTATTGCTCAGACTCGACAGCGGCCATGATGCCGAAGAATCCCGCAAAGAAGTGGCCCGACACGACAGTGTGGATCACATCATCAAACTCAGCCCCCGCAGCCACCATACGACAGAGCGCTGGTTGCCCCGCTTTGAGGAGGCCGATGTCTCCTGGCACCCCATCAGAGAGGGGAAGGACTACGCGACGTTGTCGGTCATGCATGACACCGACTATGGCCCGCAGCGTTTGGTTATCCGGATCATCCGCAGAACTTGTGATGCTGTAGGCCAGATGTTTCTAAATGGGCACTATGAGCTGGAAGGGTGGTGGACGACACTGGAGGAAGAGCACACCAGTGATGACGAGGTTATTGCACTGTACAAAGATCACGCCACCAGTGAACAGTTTCATAGTGAGTTCAAAACAAATCTTGATCTGGAACCTTTACCCTCCGGGAAATTCGCCACCAATGCGCTGGTCATGAGTCTGGGGGCACTGGCCTATAATATTTTGCGCTGTATGGGGCAAAAGGTTCTGCTGGGACCAGACTCTCCCGTCCGCCATACCGCCAAACGGCGTCGATTGAAAACCGTTATGCAGGAGCTGATTTATCAGGCGGGCCGCTTGGTCAAATCGGGTCGACAATATATCCTGCGCTTTGGTCGGCATAGTCCAGGGTTCTGCGCGTATAAACGGTTATTGTCAGAGTATGCGCTGTGTTAATGGCCATGTAGCCATAGCCGTCCGATAAAACCGCTCTCCAATGGAATGATAAAGGCTTTCGATGAAGGCCATGGTGTTCTATGGCTTGAGGCCCCCAAAAGATCATCAGAAACGGCGCTGAGGACATTGATACTGAAAATGTTGAACAAAACCCGAAGACCTCGTACTGAAAAGTTGAATCCGAAAGCACTGAACCCGTTCAAACAAGCAGCATGAGCACGTGACAATCAAGAAGTCACTGATTCAGGAAATAGTTAGCGGGTCAACCAAAGCTCTGTCCATTCCTTGGAAATAGTCAACCTGGTTGACTTTTTTGGTTGACTCTCAGGTTGACCATTTTCGGCATCGTCCACCGCCAGTGAATGCCAGAACAAACGCGAGGCTTTCAGCTCTTTGGCCCAACGCCCCATATGGCGACCCATTGTTATGCTGGTGTTTACGGCGCTGATTATGTGTCGATGGATGGGCTGGGCTTCCCCGGACTTAAGTGAAACACTGGCGTTGAAGTTGCTCGGTATCGTCCAGCTGGGGATGGGTGGCTACATTGCCAGCCGAGGGGTGGAGAAGGTGATGAAGAACATTCATCGCTGAATCATTCCCCTCCAGATGGGTTATCAATATAAACAAATTTGTAGATGTAGATATTGATAACCCTATTGTCACCCCATACAGTCCGTGCGCTATCAGAGAATGGTCACTCAGAAGGATGGGATTTTGTGTTGTCCCCTGAGTGGATGCGCTGGTGCCTGGTGAGGGCACCGGATTGGGTAAAGCCCTGTTTGCAGCCTTCGACGGGGCAGACAAAAGGGCGCTCCCCTGTGTGAATGCGCTTGTGCCTGGTGAGGTGACTGGAGTAGGTGAAGCCTTTTTTACAGCCTTCGACGGGGCAGACAAAAGGGCGCTCCCCTGTGTGAATGCGCTTGTGAGTGGTGAGGTGACAGGATTGGGTAAAGCCCTGTTTGCAGCCTTCGACGGGGCAGACAAAAGGGCGCTCCCCTGTATGAATGCGCTTGTGAGTGGTGAGGTGATTGGATTGGGGAAAGCCTTTTTTACAGCCTTCGACGGGGCAGACAAAAGGGCGCTCCCCTGTGTGAATGCGCTTGTGAGTGATGAGGTGATTGGATTGGGTAAAGCCTAGGTTACAGCCTTCGACGGGGCAGACAAAAGGGCGCTCCCCTGTGTGAGTGCGCTTGTGGGTGGTGAGGTCACTGGATTGGGTAAAGCCCTGTTGGCAGCCTTCGACGGGGCAGACAAAAGGGCGCTTCCCTGTGTGGATGCGCTTGTGCCTGGTGAGGTCACTGGATCGGGTAAAGCCCTGTTTGCAGCCTTCGACGGGGCAGACAAAAGGGCGCTTCCCTGTGTGGATGCGCTTGTGCCTGGTGAGGTCACTGGATTGGGTAAAGCCCTGTTTGCAGCCTTCGACGGGGCAGACAAAAGGGCGCTCCCTTGTGTGAATGCGCTTGTGCCTGGTGAGGTGACTGGAGTGGGTAAAGCCTTTTTTACAGCCTTCGACGGGGCAGACAAAAGGGCGCTCCCCTGTGTGAATGCGCTTGTGCCTGGTGAGGTGACTGGAGTAGGTAAAGCTTTTTTTACAGCCTTCGACGGGGCAGACAAAAGGGCGCTCCCCTGTGTGAATGCGCTTGTGAGTGGTGAGGTGACAGGATTGGGTAAAGCCCTGTTTGCAGCCTTCGACGGGGCAGACAAAAGGGCGCTCCCCTGTGTGAATGCGCTTGTGAGTGGTGAGGTGACTGGATTGGGCAAAGCCTTGTTTGCAGCCTTCGACGGGGCAGACAAAAGGGCGCTCCCCTGTGTGAATGCGCTTGTGAGTGGTGAGGTCACTGGAGTGGGTAAAGCCTTTTTTACAGCCTTCGACGGGGCAGACAAAAGGGCGCTTCCCTGTGTGAATGCGCTTGTGGGTGGTGAGGTGACTTGATTGGGCAAAGCCTGTTTGCAGCCTTCGACGGGGCAGACAAAAGGGCGCTCCCCTGTGTGAGTGCGCTTGTGGGTGGTGAGGGCACCGGATTGGGCAAAGCCCTGTTTGCAGCCTTCGACGGGGCAGACAAAAGGGCGCTCCCCTGTGTGAATGCGCTTGTGAGTGGTGAGGTCACTGGAGTGGGAAAAGCCCTGTTTGCAGCCTTCGACGGGGCAGACAAAAGGGCGCTCCCCTGTGTGAATGCGCTTGTGCCGGGTGAGGTGGCCGGATTGGGTAAAGCCCTGTTTGCAGCCTTCGACGGGGCAGACAAAAGGGCGCTCCCCTGTGTGAATGCGCTTGTGAGTGGTGAGGTCACTGGATCGGGCAAAGCCTTTTTTACAGCCTTCGACGGGGCAGACAAAAGGGCGCTCCCCTGTGTGAATGCGCTTTTTTCCTGGACGGACACTGAGAGTGTGCGTATCCGGAGTGTCTGCAGGAAGAAGTTCAGTGTCAGATTGAACCTCAATGCTGTCCCAGGGGAAGTTATCCTCCCAGAATGTCCAGTCTTCGGAATTCTCTGAGTGTGAAGGGCTTGTCTGAAGCTCATGGCTGTCGTCACTTGTCCAGCTATTCAGAGGTGTTAGTTCAGGAAAAAGCCGTTCGGTACTGGAGTGAAGTGAGCAATGAATGTCAGGGATATACATTTCACCGCCCTCTTCAGAAAATATATTGCAAACTCCCGATTTATCCTCAATACGGGTCAAGGCATTCCCTTCAATCACAAGAGGGAATGCCTGCTTTGCGTGTGTGAGTGTGAGTTGTGTGTTTTGTTCCTTTCCCTGGCAATGCACAATGTGTTGATCGCCAGCCTTCACCACAG
>CBDCRZ010000129.1:0-6153 GCA_965221135.1 Sansalvadorimonas sp. | reverse complement strand
CAGTCCCAAAAACTCTCAGATTAAGTTGTCACCCATGGATGGAAATCAGATCTTTATGCTTGGCCTCGGTTTGCAGGCACCTTGGAAAATAATCGATCAACACCTTGATACAACGAGCAGTCCCAACGAGCTTCGGCTCAGTGTTGGAGCTGAGCGCGGTAGCCTTTACCCCTGCCCCAAATGCAGTAAAACCTGCAAGACCCATGAACAGGAATGACAAGCCCGTTGTGTTCGCGACGCCAGGCAAAGGCAAGCAAACCGTTAAAGATTTCAGGACGTTTTTGGAGACGCATGGAGGGCAGGCAGACAATGTGCTGGAAGTTGTCTGTGACATGTCACCAGCCTTCCTGGCAGCGACGAAGGAGGAGTTCCCAAAAGCCAATGTGACAGTCGATTGGTTTCATGTTGTCCAACTGTTTACCAGGGCGGTTGATGAGGTACGCAAGACCGAACGCAATGTGAAAAAGCACCCGAAAAGCCTTCGTTGGCCGGTGCTAAAAAAAGCGGATGGCCCTCTCACTGAAAAACAGGTCGAAGCCCTTGTAGAGCTCGAAGCCAGTGATTTAAAGACCGGTGTCGCCTGGCGTATTAAAGAAAAGCTTCGCTGGATCAGACGGGCTGAAAGCCCAAGGGCCGCGCGCTGGCGGCTGACGCACTTCCTCAAGTATGCCAAAGCTGAACTGGGAGACTGTTCTGTTCTGGAGCCTGTACGTAAAGCGGTGTCGACCGTAGAGAATCATGTCGACCGGATATTACAACGCTGGAAGTCAACCTACACCAATGCCCGTATGGAGGGGCTGAACAGTCTGTTCCAAGCGGCAAGAAGCCGAGCAAGAGGCTATCGAAACACAGGGACTTTTATAATGATGATTTCCATGATCGCCAGCCCTGTAGCCGATATCCTGAAATCCATATGAAACGGCAAAGAGCCTATGCATTTGTGCTGAATTCGTGCTGAATTTGTGCTTCTCGTGTCGGAAAAGTGCCGAATTCGTGCCATTCGTATACGCACCCACACGCACCTATACGCATGCGTTGTGATTTTTGATAGATACAAAAAAGCCCCTGTTTATAGGGGCTTTGATGCGTATGAATGCGTATAGCTGCGTTCTTCTAACAGCCGTTTGAAGTGGTGGAGGCGGGGGGATTTGAACCCCCCGTCTGCAGGACTGTAACTGTTTGGTTTGTCTATGAATTTATATTCACATGGATAATTAGTGCTGAATTCGTGCTTAGGTGTCCATTGTCCGATAGTTTGTTAAAAAGGTAAGCATCACACCTGTACATCATACTTCCACCAATACCTTACTGCCCATAGGCGCAGCGTGTCCTTTGGCTGTTAACGATCCTCCAGAGCGAAGAGACAGGGTGCTTGTCCCGTTGCTGTTGTGCGAGGTGACTGTGGCGATCACTCGCGCAGCAGTGCAGCAGTAGGGAGCAGGCCTTTTAACTTTTTCCAGGGGTTGGTTGTTGCCATGATGTGTCCTCGCTGCTGCGTGTTTAGCTCTCGTTATTAGTAATGACACTCAATAGAAAGAGATTGCACCACGTGCCCAGTCATCGCCGTCGTCCTCGTCCCCGTCGGTGAGCCTTTGGGATGCAAATAACTTGATATTTTCCTTGTTGATTGCCATACCGTTAGTCCTCTTGGGTATGTGTAAAAGAGACTGGTTTATGAAAAGAGCTGGTGCACGAGGCCTGTTTTCCTCTGCCGTATTTTTCCTCTGTTTTTCGATGATTCTTTTTGCACGGGCTGGAGAGTGGTGGGAAGCGCCCAACTGGAGGCCGACATCGAGTGATGAGAAGGCTTTCGTGCAAAACTACCCAGATGAACACCAGTTTCTGGCGGCCTGTCGGCAAGGGCGTGTTGATGTTATGGAGTATTGGCTGAGCCAGAAGGGCTTTAGTCCAAACGATGAATTTATTAAAGGTTGCAGGGCAGAAAGGGTCTCAGGTCTTTGGGTGGTATCTCAGAAAGGCTATACCGATGGAGTAAAACTTCTCATTAAGGCCGGGGCTGATTTGAATCAATGCTCTGATGGTGGAGAGACACCTCTCTATATGGCCAGCCAAAATGGTCATGCCGAGGCCGTGGAGATTCTGATTCAGGCCGGGGCTGATTTGAATCAAGCCTGTAATGATGGAGCGACACCTCTCTTTATGGCCAGCCAAAATGGTCATGTCGAGGTAGTAAATACTCTTGTTAATGCAGGGGGTGATTTGAATCAAACCTGGAACGGTGCAACACCTCTGTTTAAAGCAAGCCAGAACGATCATTCCGAGATAGCAAAAATTCTCGTTAATGCCGGGGCTGATTTGAATCAAACCTGGAACGGTGCAACACCTCTATTTATGGCCAGCCAAAAAGGTCATGCCGAGATAGCAAAAATTCTCGTTAATGCCGGGGCTGATTTGAATCAAACAAGGAACGGTGCACCACCTCTCTTTATGGCCTCCAAAAAAGGCCATGCCGAGGTGGTTCAGATTTTAGTGAACACCGAGGGGGTGGCTCTTAATCAACCAAGAAATGATGGTGTCACGCCTCTGTATATAGCGGCTCAGAACTGCCACTCCGAGGTGGTTAAGATTTTAGTGAACACCGAGGGGGGGGCTCTTAATCAACCAATAAATGATAGCTCTTAATCAACCAATAAATGATAGTGCCACGCCTCTGTTTATAGCGGCTCAGAACGGATACTCCGAGGTGGTTCAGATTTTAGTGAACACCGAGGGGGTTGCTCTTAATCAACCAAGAAATGATGGTGTCACGCCTCTGTTTATAGCGGCTCAGAACGGATACTCCGAGGTGGTTCAGATTTTAGTGAACACCGAGGGGGTTGCTCTTAATCAACCAATAAATGATGGTGCCACGCCTCTGTTTATAGCGGCTCAGAACGGACACTCCGAGGTGGTTCAGATTTTAGTGAACACCGAGGAGATGGATCTTAATCAACCAATAAATGATGGTGCCACTCCTCTGTTTATAGCGGCTCAGAACGGCCACTCCGAGGTGGTTAAGATTTTAGTGAACACCGAGGGGGGGGCTCTTAATCAACCAATAAATGATGGTGCCACGCCTCTGTTTATAGCGGCTCAGAACGGATACTCCGAGGTGGTTCAGATTTTAGTGAACACCGAGGGGGTTGCTCTTAATCAACCAAGAAATGATGGTGCCACGCCTCTGTTTATAGCGGCTCAGAACGGACACTCCGAGGTGGTTAAGATTTTAGTGAACACCGAGGAGATGGATCTTAATCAACCAAGAAATGATGGTGCCACTCCTCTGTTTAAAGCGGCTCAGAACGGCCACTCCGAGGTGGTTCAGATTTTAGTGAAAACCGAGGGGGTGGCTCTTAATCAACCAGGAAATGATGGTGCCACGCCTCTGTATATAGCGGTTCAGAAAGGCTTCGCGGAGGTGGTTCAGATTTTAGTGAACACCGAGGGGGTGGATCTTAATCAACCAAGATATGATGGTGTCACGCCTCTGTATATGGCGGCTCAGAATGGCTTCGCGGAGGTGGTTCAGATTTTAGTGAACACCGATGGGGTGGCTCTTAATCAACCAATGAATGATGCTGCCACGCCTCTGTATATAGCGGCTCAGAACGGCCACTCCGAGGTGGTTAAGATTTTGCTCCAGGCCGGGGCGAATCAATCTATAAAGCGGCGATTTAATTGGTTTTTCACTAGAAGCCCGCGGATGGCTGCAAAAAGAGCAAGACCTTTCCAGTTCGTTGATCCTGACGAGTGGCAAAAATACACAGTCACTATCAATACACTCACGGAGTACCGTCAAACTTATAAACGTAAACGCTCCCGGCAAGTGATAACCACCAAAGACAATGAGGAAACACCCTTATTAAGCGAGTTTTCCAAGCTTAGGTTACAGTACGGCTCAAAATAAAGGATTCAACTATCCGGGTGTCACCGTCAATAGTCGAATAACCACAGCATAAAAGTCAGAGTCATCGGGGTTGGTCAGGGGCAGCACTTGCCGGGCTTCAATAGGCGCACCTTCAGACCGGTCAAAAATAACTGTGAATGCACGTCCGACAGGAAGTGTGAGAAGCATTTTCTTTTTCGGTATTTCCGATAAGGCAAAGAGCGTGTTCAGATCGGACAGCGTTAACCAGCTGTTCTCCCCATCCCCCAGTACAATGCTGCGACCGTAAGTCATCAGACTTTCCGACACAATAAGGGAGCCGGTCAGGCTCCTGTCGGTACTCTGGGCAACCGGTGTCCAGTCAAACTCATTCACCCACAAAAGGTTGTCCGGCAGTGTCATGGTATCCAGTTGCATCAGATGGCCCTCGCGCCGGATTCTTTGAGTGCGCGTAGTAGTTTCACATCATCCCCTTGGCGAACACTCACGTTCACATTGCCGCCGGGATACTCAAGACGAATCACTTGACTGGGTGATTCATTCCTCTGGCCTGCGCCATTTCTCGGGGGAGGAGCACGATCAAAGCTCTTACGACGACGAGTTTCGCGCTCTTCATTCTCGCGCTTGTCACGGGTCTTATTAAAAACGCGCTGGTTCAGGGAGAGCGCCTGCTGCAGGTTGGCCGCAGAGTGGCCGTCGCCTTTGCTCCGGGCTTGTTTTAGTTTCTGTTGGAGATCACGATTTCTGGCTTCAAACCGTCGCCGTTCTATGGCCTCCGTGTTGCCGTCCACTCTGGCCTGCGCCATTTCTCGGGGGAGGAGCACGATCAAAGCTCTTACGACGACGAGTTTCGAGCTCTTCGTTCTCCCGCTTGTCACGGGTCTTATTAAAGGAGACGGGCGGTATTTATTTCAGACGTAAAAGTTCCGTGAGGAACGCAGAAACGATGGATGAGTTAAAAGAACCTGATTACCAATGAACCTCAGCCACGATAGAGGCAGATGCCCCGAATCCGTTGCAATAAATGGTTTAGTACATAAGTTCAGCAGGCACATCAGCAGACAATGCATATTGAGCAACTTTACTGTTTGATTTTTTGTGTGTTGGATTCTTTTTTACGTGATGATTGAGACAATGGCCCTGGGTATATGACTTACCACAGTCACAGGTATAAGGCTTCTCCCCGGTGTGGGTGCGTTTGTGGATTGTAAGGCTGCCTGCTTGAGCAAAACGCTGGTCACAGCCGTCCCAGTCACAGACATAAGGTTTCTCCCCGGTGTGGGTGCGTTTGTGGGCTGTAAGGTGGCCTGCTTGAGCAAAACGTTTGTCACAGCCGCCCCAGTCACAGATATGAGGCTTCTCCCCGGTGTGGGTGCGTTTGTGTTTCACTTGAGTGCTTAGATCGGCCAAACGTTTGTCGCAGCCGTCCCAGTTACAGGCATAAGGCTTCTCCCCGGTGTGGGTGCGTTTGTGTTTCACTTGAGTGCTTAGATCGGCAAAACGTTTGTCGCAGCCGTCCCAGTTACAGGCATAAGGCTTCTCCCCGGTGTGGGTGCGTTTGTGGGTGGCCACGCTTTGCGCGGTTGTGAAACGTTTGCCACAGCCGTTCCAGTCACAGGTATAAGGCTTCTCCCCGGTGTGGGTGTGTTTGTGGGTGTCCCTTTGTTGCGAGGTTATGAAACGTTTGTCACAGCCGTCCCAGTCACAGGCATAAGGCTTCTCCCCGGTGTGGGTGCGTTTGTGGGTGTCCCTTTGTTGCGAGGTTATGAAACGTTTGTCACAGCCGTCCCAGTCACAGGCATAAGGCTTCTCCCCGGTGTGGGTGCGTTTGTGTTTCACTTGAGTGCTTAGATCGGCAAAACGTTTGTCGCAGCCGTCCCAGTTACAGGCATAAGGCTTCTCCCCGGTGTGGGTGCGTTTGTGGGTGGCCACGCTTTGCGCGGTTGTGAAACGTTTGTCACAGCCGTTCCAGTCACAGGTATAAGGCTTCTCCCCGGTGTGGGTGCGTTTATGGGTGGCCACGCTTTGCTCGGTTGTGAAACGTTTGTCACAGCCGTCCCAGTCACAGGCATAAGGCTTCTCCCCGGTGTGGGTGCGTTTGTGGGTGTCCCTTTGTTGCGAGGTTATGAAACGTTTGTCACAGCCGTCCCAGTCACAGGCATAAGGCTTCTCCCCGGTGTGGGTGCGTATATGACGCTTCAGGTCAAAGGAGCCCTGGAAGCTACGCTGGCATACGTGGCATCTATGCCGGAGCCATTTTTTTCCGG
>CBDCRZ010000128.1:0-9007 GCA_965221135.1 Sansalvadorimonas sp. | reverse complement strand
TTCGTCTGACCACTCCTGATCTTCTGGAGGCAGCCCTTCAAGATCACGATGTTTTTCACGGATTATCTTCAAATCCAGCATCTGGCGTTGCTGATAAGGCAACTCAGGCAACACATACCCTTCAGGATCACTGCGGAATTTTATTAACTCTTTAAATAAATAATACAAATTAGTCTTCCACTGAGGCTGCTTTTCCATAGGGGGAGCCTGTGCTCCAGAAGACCCTGACGTTGCGGGAGAAGAAGATGCCTGTGCTCCAAAAGACCCTGGCGTTGCGGTAGGAGAAGCCTGTACTCCAGAAGAAGCTGACGTCGCAGCAACGGATGCCTGTGTTTCAGAAGCAGTTGATGTTACAGGAGCGTTTCTGGTACTGACACTGAACCGGGAATGGCCTCCATACTGACTGGCACTACCGGCTGCGGGGGTCGATATTGTCACAGACATTGGGTCATCCATATAGGAAATCTCCACCTTACGAGTATCACCTTCAGTGGTTAACTCAAGATTCGGTGTCGACGTGGGCGTCGGCGTCGGTATCACTAACCTGTTATCCGGCAGAGTTGTCAATGCAGCCACTGTTGGGGTAGCAGTGGGCTCAAACAAAGCAGTCAGGGTTTCTTCCTGCCCGGTATCCGCTGAACGAAGATAGCTATTACTGCTGATGTCAGTCACCAGTTGTGTCAACCAGTCCATAGTCTGGCATTTAAAAAATGAGACTGACGGCGTTTCATTAATAACAGGATCACTTGGAAGGGCCGTGGGCAGGACACTGGTAGGGTCCAAACGTTCAATGGCAACTATTTCGGTCTGGTTGGTTTCATTCTTTCTAAAGAGCTGCACTGTATCCGGATCCAGTACTATTTTAGTGATACCATGATTGCGCATCGTCAGAGTCAGCTTATCTGCACAGTCTGCCCCCTCTGGTTTGATCTCAGAATTAACAATCCTGTGGAGGGTTGCTTCCGCTCCTTTAGCAACGCCCTTCAAACCGGAGAATTGAGCCACCAACGGCTGGCCTGACGGATAGTAGACCCCGGCTTCCCCTGCTCTGGCGGGTTGCATTATCAGCAGGACTATAAAAAGAAAAGGCCAAAGGTGTTGACACAGTGCGTTTTTTTTAGAGCCGTGCAAACCTGAATATAAACTGGAGTTATTCATACTACGCATTCTCCTGTAAAAATTGGCAAACCAAAGAACCCGCACAGAAGTTGGAAAAAACTGAACCCCCACGCTCTGTGGAAACAAGAACAAGAAAACCACAAAGCAGAGAAGCAACAAAACACCCAGCCGAACCAGAGCTAAGTCAAAAGGCTGACCAAGAAAAGTCACCTCTATCAACCGGCGACCAACCGGCGACCATTGAGGGAATTGGCATTGCAGATTATACCCGCACTCCGTCATTCCCGCCTGCGCGGGGATGTTCTTGCGTGCATCTTCCCTTAGCCCGGATGTTTATGAAATATCTGGGCTAAGCTTCTCCTGATCAATTAGGTTTCTTGCGTTAAGGTGTTTGCTAACTTTTGGCATGATGGCGACCAGTCAATTCACGACAATGTACGCTGGTCTTCAAAATAGCTTTATAAAGTCTGCGATGTGATTATTTTTGACTGGGCTGTAGGTCTTATGGCCAAGGGCTTTAATAATCAGCGGGAACTTCTGGTCATTCACTCTATACTTCACAGCTCTGCTTAGAAGAAGTTTCACAGCTTTATGATTCGTCTTTTTTTTTGTATGGATTTCAACCCTCCTGACCGTATTGCTAGTACGGCATTCCTATGCTCTGGAGGGCTGTGTGATGTCTGCCTCCTTACCCTTGATTCAGGGCAAATTGAATGGCATGGAGGTGATCGCACGAGGTGATTCTGTTGCTTTTTATGCAGGAAAAGCGCCGACATTAATGACTGATCCGAATTGCCTTGAAGACTTGCATTGCACCATGCATAAGAACCATACACAGGCAGTTCTGCTTAACCCAAGAGGTGTCTTGATCGTTCAACAGAGGGCTGAAAAGAGTCAGTATTTTGAGAACTCAACCAGTAACTTATTGCCTTTATTATCCCTGAATACTCTGAAAGACCCCGGAACAGCCAGCTCTGAATCACTCTTCATACCGACAGGGCAAATAGAACCAACACCGACGATGCCGACTTTATACACAGGTATTCCTGTAATTGATCAAACACCAGGAGTGAGCTGGATTAACAGTGAAACCATGAAGCTCTTGGCGGAAACAGTTCAGATGATGAACTTGTTGGAAACTTCTAACAGCTCCGACGATGAGCTTACCCCGATCCTTCCTTCGCCGACGGATAGCGTAAATGTACTGACGACTATAACAACGGAAGAGGACGAGCTGTTGAGACGGTTAACCTCTACACCTGCTATTCCGGTAAGAGCTGAAGATAGCCGGTATTTCATGGAGGAAGAGGAGTTTCTGCTAGAAACAGATCTTGATATTTTGAAAATCAGGCCCAGTCCAAGCCAATTGAATAGCAGCGGAACGGAGACAGCCTCGTTTACTTTTACTGTAAAACAGATGGGCACTGCCACAGGTGGCGGAACAGAAAGTACATCGTCGAAAAATGATGAATCAACACAAAGCCATCAATCGTCTGATACACCGCAAGCCTCAAGTCTGCCGAATGCGCTATTGATGCCGGGTGCTGTGACAGAAAACCGTGACCGCCCTATTCGTACGACCTCAAGGGCCAAACGCAGACCGCGTGAAATAAAGACAGAGGCATCGCTATTAGTAACCGGGCTTCCTGGTGATGTTTGGCCGAACATCTTTAAATATCTCGATCCGCATGATGAGCTTAAAACGCTGAGAGCTGTCAATAAAGCCCTTAAAAATACTGTTGATACTCATTTTGCCCAACGAGCAGCCCGACACTATTTAGAAACTGTATCTCTTAAAGCAAGAGACTCATGGAGAAAACGGCTGCTTGATGTATTTACACCAGACTGTTCCCAACAACAGCTTTCAGTATGGCTTGAGGAACATTGGCCGGGGCGTTACGAAGTGCAAATACTGGGCAACCTTGATAGGGATGCTGACTACTTTCCTGCTTATTTAGCCTACACAGTAAAAAAAGCGCTGGATGATACGCCTCGTTTCACCTTGGTTGAGCGTTGTGAGATTAAGGAGAGCGACATTATTGAAACGGGTGATGTTCGTGGTGTAGCCATCTCGCCTGATAGTAGCACCTTGGTCATAACTCCTCATAGTTACATAGACCCTGAACTCACCCCGTCCCTTTATAAACTGGATATCTCCGGCAACTGGCTGAAACATAGTGAACTCAATCATAGGAATCCTTTAACGGCAGCATTCAGCCCGGACGGGGTGCATCTGGTGACGGTCGCTTTTGATTTCACTGTAAAAGTGTGGCGAAAAGAAGACAATGACTGGAATCATGAAGTGTTTTCAGACAGACATTCAAGAAAAATAACCGACGTTTCATTCAACCACGACGGTACTTATCTGGCGACGTCCTCAGAAGATGGAACGGCTCGAATCAGTAAACTGGATGAACATAATGACTGGCTCTGTGCACAAACGCTAAAACCCGAAGTAGCGTTTTCTTCAAATGATTACGGTCCCTACAAAATGGTCTGCGTTCATTTCAGTCCGGATGGCAGGCACCTTATTACTGTTTCCAGCGGTTATGATTTTCAACACAATGACCCTAGCTACTATGTAGACATAGCTTATTTCTGGTGGCTAAATAAGCAGCACAAGTGGGAGATTCTTCGTGAAGTACGACGCGACAAAGCGAGGATCAACGTTGTTGCTTTCAGTCCTGATAAAAAAAGCGTTTTACTGGCGTCTTCCGGTTCTGATTCAAACGAAGAGATTTGGGTATTTGACGAGGTGACAGGTTGGTTCTTAAAGGGAGATATTAAGGAAAAATTCCAATCGACATCAAGGTTGGATGTACCACGGCTCCGCAGAAGGGGTCGTATGGTCATAGCCGGTCATTTCAACCCAAATAATGGTCAATTGATAGTTTCCACCTATGATCACACGTCTATTATATTCCGCTTAGATGAGGCTGAGATTGAAGAAGAGCAGCGACTGGAGCATAGTAACTGGGCACGTAATGCCAGATTTAGCCCAGAAGGTAGCCACATTGTCAGTTGGTCTTGGCCCAATAACAATCATACCGTACAAATATGGGGGCAGGTTGGTGATGGTGTCCGGCGAAGATGGGTGGTAAAAGCCAGTGTCCGTTGTAAAAGAGATGTTCATTCCGCTATTTTAAGCCCGGATCAAAGGTTTCTTCTGGTTTCGGAACAAGAGGGCTATGGCTATCTGCGTATTCTGGAAATTAAACCCAACAGACGTAACAGGCGTAACCGTGATGCCTCCAAACCGGACAAGCCTTCTTGTTCTTCAGCAGTAAAGCCTCCTGCTTATTCCGAGGGTTCGCTTAAAGACAAGCACAACAATAAAAAGAGGAAAGCACCCTATTAGTTTTCAGAAAACGTTGTCAGAAATTCAGGGTCTTTCATTGTGCACATTCTATGCAACGTGGAGCAGGTTAAATTGTGGGAGGCTTATGACCCAATGGCACTGACTTAAGAGGGAAAGCCTTGCCATACAATGGCTTTAAGGCAGCCAAGAGTTTGAACCACGAAGGGTACAAAGAGCACTAAGGAGCTGTCCTGAAATAAAATCCAGATTACAGTCTTTTTCAAGAATACTTTTTCACCACAGAGACACGGAGTTTTAAAGAAGAAAAAGCTTTTCTCTGTGCTCTCTGTGTATCCGTGGTAAAAGGGCTTTATTTCGGGACTATTCCTAAGGAAAAGAAAGAGGCTTCTTTGTGCTCTTTGTGCTCTTTGTGGTTCCAATTCAAATCTCTCAACCTGTATCATTCCCCTTGTTTACGGGTCTTTTCAGCTTAAGTCAGTGCCATTGCTTCATAGGGAGCCACTGCAAAATCCAGTAGCGCACCACTGCCAAGACACGTCAGAACAGGGAATGCAAAGGTGAGCCAAACCATCGAGCTGGAACGGCATTATTAAGAGCGCAACGGCAACGGCACCAGTCAGGCACAGTTAAGAGATGGTTCTGTGGTAACTCTTGAAGGAGAATTTGTAGGGGCGGGGCAGAAAGCATTTGTGCAGGGAGGGGAAGTGAAAGGTATTGCGCCAGAGTTGGCGCAGTATGAAGCAGAGGTTTAATGGCAAAAACAACAAACTACTCAGCGGTTTCTATTTTATCTGCTTTTTCCGGGGCTTGTCCCGATGAATTGTAATCGGCTAAAAGTCTGGCTTTATGCTGTTCAAAACCTTCATCTGCCAGTTCATCAAACACAATAGGAGGGACAACTGAGCTGAATACCCGAAGTCGATAGTCATTATCGTCCCAGAGCACTTCGTGTTCCATTACATAGCGGGGGTCTTTGCCAAATATAGTTCGCCTCCCTTCTATCATAATGGCAATAAAAATAGCGACCTCCTCTTCCTCTCCCTGCGGTACTACCTGATCATCCAGAAGCCAACCAATAAAGCCTTCTTCCATTTCCCGGCTGATATCGTCTGGATAGGTGCCGATATTCCAGCATTCGATGGCAAGGGCAATACCCGATTCTATATCTTCCCGAGACTCAACCTCCATCATATCCAACAGGGGCGCTGCATAATCGAACAATATGGCAGAAAGCTTGGGTTTATCTTTATTTTTTTCTGCAATATAGGCATCGTGTTTTATGCGAGCCTGTTGCTTTTTCTTCTGCCGCTTCAGGGCTTTTTGCTGACGTTTCTGACCTGCGGATGATGTAGTCATAATGAATATCCAGATTAATTTGGCAACTTGGAGTTGAGACAAAAGTGCAAGATTTATGCTTCCATAGTTTCATCCACCTCAGATAAAAACTTAGCTGCCTGAACCACTAAAAACTCTTCCTGAGCCATAGGCGCACTGAGTATTTTTAGATCCATGCAATTATCTACGCCAAACTCAAGGAAAAATTCTAAAATAAAACGGTGATCCTCAGCAAATTCAGAACGCCTGATTGCAATGATATCCTTAAGTTTGTTGGCAAGAATGTCATCAGGGTCATCAAAATTCTCGTACAATAACGTTTCAATTAATATGTCCCATAGCATCTCTTGGTGTTCTTCCGAGCATGAGCCAATATTCCAGCAACAACACACCAAGTCATAAATATCCTCAATGCCTTCTTCATCCCAGCTTGCATCATAAAGAGGTTCGGCGAAATCTGAAATAGGATCAGAAAGTGCCGAAAGCCCCAGATTCTCTGATGTGTCGATCTCACAGTCTTTAAATCTGTCGGAAACCTTATCGGATATCCGGCCAAGCTTTTTCGCTAACTTTTGCTGTTTACGTTCTTGCTGTCTGCGCTGTTTTCGTAATATAGAGGTCAACTGGATGTCTCCTTTTTTAATCTGAAAAAGGGGATCATCACATCCCCGCAAAAAACGTCCCCACATACCCTTTCATCTGATCAGTAATCCGCATAAAGGCCGGAGTACGCTCCCGTTTTCTTCACATCCCAGAAACTCTCAAAAGCTTCTTCAATATCAGCCGAATCCTGCACTTTATCCAGATTTTCGCTAATAAACTCCTCAATCAGCTCTTTCTTACTGCATAGGTTGGGATCATTGCCCAACAGATCAGTAATCTGCTGTTTGCGTAGCTCAAACTCCTTCGGATCATCAGAGTCTTTCAGCTCTGCCAGCAACCGAAGGATATAAGCCACATTAATCTCATCACGGTGAATCAGCTCCAGCTCAAAATCCACATCATCAAGAATAGAGGTTTGTTCCGTCTGGCGATCCGTTTTCACAGCAATTCCCGCACCACCAACGACAGCAGTCGTAAATCATACTTCAAACCCGAAAGGTAACGGCAACACACAAGCACGCCTACACATTAAGTGCATTGCTAAATACCGTGTATCCCCTGAAACCTTGGCTGCATCACTTTCCTATGAACTGTTTATTTGCACTCTACCCGGTTTCGTACCGTTAATGATGGCATCAAATAACTCATCCCAACTTTCATGCAGCCAAGACAGAAATATCCGTGTGACCAGCTTCCAGAGGTAAGTTCTTACCCCTCTCGCTCGCTCTTTCAGTGCCTTTTGAAATTCCGGGCTGGTCATTTCCTGTATTTGATCAACCATGAAAGCCAGGAACGTCAAGTAAGCCAGGTTGGTTGCCAGATGGTACTTCCCGTGACCATAGTTATGTTCAATGTTGTAGCCTTGGTTTTTCAGGGTGTTAAACGTTTGGTTTTCTATATGCCAGCGACATCGACCTCCTATCATAATTGCTTCAACGGTTTTTTCGGTTAACTTAATATCGGTAACTCAGCACCAGGTATGGCGACTGCCTTCCTTATCGGTGTAAACATAATCAAGAACATTGACATCTTGGGTCAATTTGGACGCATTCAGCGGCACGTCGTTAGCGAAACGAAACCAGTGCTTTGTTCCTTTCTCTTCATCAATGATCTCATGGTAACTGAGCTGCTCCTGGTCACACAGCGCATTCATTGCCTCAATAAGGGATTTATGATTGCCGTCTTTAGCAACAATGATGAAGTGCCATCCATAGCTCTTGATTAGCTCAATAGTAGGGTTATCAGCAAAAAGCCCATCCAGGAGAATAATCAGTTTTAAATGGGGGTGCTCTCGCTTGACGTGTGCCAGATAGCGTTTGATTGCGTTCTGTTCGCAGTCATTCTTAGTCTCACCATCCTGCTGAACAATCGCTTCAGGGGCAAAGGGAATGACGGTTTTTTGATCCGGATGAACAATGCAGCCGCCCATCAAGTTGTGGTAATGAGCTTCGTTGGGTTTTCCCTTGTTTTTTACACAGCACTCCTCGCAGCGACATTCACCTGAATAAAAAAGACCGGTGCCATCAACAGGCATCAGGTACCAATCTTTCAGCTCTCCGCACTGGAACTCGAAGGCTTTGAGAAGCTTGCTGCGTTGAACCAGTGAGAACAGTTTTTTGAAGGGCTTGCGAAACTGCACTGGCTCAATAGGATCAAGCACTTCCCTCATGCGTGTATCACAGGGCACTTTCTGATCTTGGACGTGATACAGGGTTTCAAGGTTGTGGGCAAGGACCGGATCGGCTCGGTCAGAATCAAAGGTCAGAATCAAAGGTCAGAATCAAAGGTACTTTTCGTACTTTTGATGCATCATAGCAAAAGCAGATTTGGCAAAGTTAGGAAAGGGAATGCCATTGACGCAATGATTAGGCCGGTAATCTGGCATTTCGTCAAAGCAGTTGCAGACCTGTTCAATGAGGTTTTTTGCGTTAAGGTGTTTGCTGACTCTTGGCATGGCTGTGACCACAAAAAAGAACGACAATGTATGTTTGTTTTCAATATAGTCTTATAAAGTCTGCGATGTGGTTTTATTTGGCTAAGCTGCAGACCATGTGGCTCAAGGGCTTAATAATTTAGCGGGAATTGCTGCTAAATCAGGTGCGCCGAAGGCGTCACCTGGATTTTTTTGTTAGGCCAAAAGTGTGCAGGATTACGCTGTAAGAAATTTGAGTGGCTGGAGCTGAGAAAGATTGATTCTTTTCTGAGCTTGCCAGATTTCATAGTTGTCCTGCATGGCTAGCCAACTCTGAGGAGTACGACCTAAAACCTTGGATAATCTTAGAGCCATCTCAGGAGAAATCGCACTCTTACCTTTTATAACTCGATTCAAGGTAGACGCTGCGACACCAAGCTGCTCTGCAAGGTAACGGCAGCTAATCTCGTATGGCTCAAGATAGATAGATTCGATGAACTCCCCAGGATGCGGTGGGTTGTGCATAGACATTAGTGATAATCCTCATAGTTAAGGATGTACGCATTGCCATCCCGAAATTCAAAGGTAACACGCCAGTTACCACAGACAGAGATTGACCATACTCCTGAACGATTTCCCTTCAATGGATAGAGAGAAAAGCCCGGAAGGTCAATATCATCAAGCACTTGGGCGGTATCGATAGCAGCTAACTGCATTCT
>CBDCRZ010000127.1:0-313573 GCA_965221135.1 Sansalvadorimonas sp. | reverse complement strand
CAACTGCTGCTGGCACTCTGACGTTCAAAGATGAAGATAGCAGTGGTGCTGACTTTACTATTTCTCTCAGTGGGCCGACCGGAGTAACGTCTGGTGGTGAGCCGGTAAGCTGGGTTTGGGATGAAGATACACAAACCCTAACTGGCTCAACAGGCACAGGAGCCAGTCAGGAAACCGTTGCAACCGCCGTGCTGGATGGCGTTGTCAGCAGCGGCAGTAGCCACAGTGCGGACTATACCGTCAATCTGCTTAAGCCGATTGATCACAGTGATACGGGCGGTGAAGATGTCAGTAATCTGAATTTTGGGGTGACTGTTTCAGATGGTGCGCATTCACTGACAGATTCATTTAGTGTGCGTGTTGAAGATGATAAGCCTGTTGCTGAAGACCAGAATCTGACAGTTAAAGTTCCTGACCAGGGTACAAACCTGCTGGTTATTTTTGATCTGTCTTATAGCATGAAGTTTAATACTGCCGGGGATGAAGTATTTAATCTGGAGAGGGCGAAAGCAGCAGCAATAAACCTTCTTAAAAGCTATGAAACCTATGGTGACGTCAAGGTTCGTTTGGTGACCTTTGGTACGACAGCCAGTGCACAGGGGGAACAATGGTTGACCCTGGATGATGCCCAGAACAGAATCACTGCTTTCGAGATTGATGTTAATACCGGCGCCAATACAGGGAGTGGCTTTTTTACTAACTATGATGCCGCACTTGCTGCAGCAATGGCAGCCTTTGGTGATACCGGAAAAATAGCAGGTGGTCAGAATGTCAGTCATTTTATAACCGACGGTACGCCCACAGCTGCAGATGGTAATACCGATGTTCTGGATGCTAATGATGGTTCTGAACAAGATGCAGTAAACCCTCCGCCTGATGCCGGTATTCAACCTGCTGAGCAGGCTGCCTGGGAGCAGTTCCTGAAGAATAATAATATTAATGCCCAGGCTTTTGGTTTTAGTCCTCAGGCCAATGCTGATGTGTTAAAACCCATTGCTTATAACGGGACTTTAGAAGACGACGTTGAGCCAGTTATTGTGCCTAACCTCGATATCAACGAGGCTCTTGAAGACACTATTGTTATCCCTCCCGTGAGTGGTTCCATCTCCGGCCAGGGCAGCACGGAATTTGGTGCTGATGGTGGTCATGTTTCTCAGGTTATTGTTGATGGAGTGACGTACAGCTATAACCCGGATACTATCGTAATTACCATTACGAATGGAACAGCACCTACTGATCCTGCCCCGATAATGAATGGTTCTGAGCTTGTTGTCAGAGTGAACTCAGGCAACCAGCTGACAATAGACTTCAATACCGGCGGTTATGATTACAGTATCCGTCCGGGGACTTCTGTCTCAGCCAGTGACTCCTTCCAGTACACATTGCGTGACGCCGACGGGGATACTGATGACGGAATGATTACGCTGAATGTGACGGATACAGATCCGCTTGTCACTATCAGTGCCAATCAGCCTGATGCCAGTGAAGCTGGCCCTGTTGATGGTCAGTTTACTGTTGATCTGGGCCAGATTAATAATACTGGCGGAGATATCACTGTTACCTACATAGTGAGTGGCAGTGCAGCAGGTGGCAGTGATTACACTCAATTGACGGGCTCTGTTGTGATCCCGGCAGGTCAGCAGCGTGTTGTTATTGATGTTGATGTACTGCGCGATAACAACGATACAGAAGGTGATGAAACTGTTCTTGTGACGCTGTCAGGGACAGATGCTGCTGGTTTCGTTATTGATGGTATGGAGAATCAGGCGACGGTCACTATCAGTGATGATGCTGTGCCGTCTAATTTGTCTCTTGCGCCGCTGAGTGCCAATTCCAACCTGATTGTGAACGAAAGCTTTGAGTTTTTTGAGCTTATTCCCGGTGTATCTCAAGATAAGAGTAATGGTGCGGCGTTATCTGGCTATGTACTGGCACCAAGGATCGAGGGCTGGAGCAATAATCAGGTTGATGTACACCAGATTAATCATGAGAGCCTGGGTGCTACAGATGGAAACCACCATCTTGATCTTGCAGGGAATAATAATTCACAGATCAGCCAGTCTTTAACAGACCTTGTCGCAGGACGCGACTACACCTTTACAATGGATATCCGGAGTCGTGGTCATCAAACCAACACCCTGAATGAAGGTGTTGTCGAGTTAAGATGGAATGGCTCAACCATTGTTACTCTGACTCCACCGATTCATAACTTTGGTAACCCTCATATCGGTACCGACCCAGTAACTGGTGTCTCTTTTATCGGAACCCCGATTGCTGGAAGCCCAGGGTGGTTCAGGTATACCTTTACACTGATCGCGCAGGGTACCGTTAGAGATGGTGGTAATGTCACGCAACAGGATGAATTGTTGTTTATCGAGAGAGGAGATAATGACTCCCGTGGCACGCTGATTGACAATGTCCGTATTGAAGCGCCGGATAGCAGCAACGAAATTGCTGTATTGGCAGAAGATAAAGGTGCACTGGTTGGTGTTCTGACACTGGATAATAAAGAGCCGGGCGATATTTTCTCTGTTTCTGATGCCCGTTTTGAAGTTGTTGAAGCCGCCGGTGAACTGCGGCTGAAACTGAGAGACGATATCAGCCTTAACACAAATGATGATAACACCGCCCTTCTGAACGGGCTGGTCGTGACCCTGACTGATACTGCCGGGCGCTCGGATTCTGTCTCTCTTCGCATTCATGTAAAAGCCAACTTTGACCCGGCCCGTGACAGTACAGTGGCTCTGGATGAAAACAGGGGCAGCAGCTTTATCGGGGATGACGGAGACAGTACCTTTGCCGGTACGGATAAGAATGACATCTTCGAAGGTGGTGGCGGTAACGATACCTTCGCTTTTGATATCAACGGCCTGGTAGACAGTGCCACTGTGCAGCTGGATACGATTACAGATTTTTCAGTCGGTAACCTGAATGCAGGGCGCGGCGCGCTGGATGACCAGGCGGATATTCTTGACCTGTCTCAGCTGGACCTTGATTTTGACAGCACCCTGTCAGGCTCAGCTCTGATTGATAATTTAACTTCACAGGGATTAAAGGCAGAGAAGAATAATGATGATCTGACACTGACCTTTGATGACCAGTCCGCGGGCAGTATGAAGCAGGATCTGAATATCCGGCTGAGCGGTGCTCTGTCTGGTGTGGCGCTTCAGGACCTGGACGGCAGAGGTGGCATCAATGGAGATGATGCCCTGTTACAGCTGATTAATAGCGGCCAGATAATCATTTAAAGAAATTAATAATCACAGTTATAACAAGAAATATAAGGATTGCTCAGTGAGTAAAGTATGTATTAAAAAATATCTGGCCGTATCTGTGTTGACGAGTATACCAACGCTTGTTCAGGCCAATGGACTACTGGACTCAGTCAACGAAGCCCTGGCCACTAACCCGGATATCAGGATCCGCACATCAGAGGCGGACGCCCGTCGCTATGAAGTCCGTCAGGCTCAGGCGGGCTATCTGCCCAGTATCGATCTTCGTGGTGGTATCGGGTACGAGAACACCAGAAACAGCACAACACTGGGGGCTTATGCTTCAGGCCGCTCATCAGACAAAGACCAGAACCGTACCCGTCGGGATGCGTCTATTACTGCACGGCAAATGTTGTTTGATGGTTATGCAGTTGAGAGTGAAGTTGATCGACAGGTCGCCCGTCAGACTTCTGCCGCTCAGGATGTTTGTTTCATCGCTGAAAATATCGCACTGGAAGCCGCTCAAACTTATATCAATGTTTTACGCCAGCAGGCTGTCGTGTCACTGGCCAATGAAAATGTACGGGAACACACCCGTGTGGTTGACCTGATTCGCAAACAGGGCAACCGCGGACGCAGCAACGATGCGGATGTTGCCCAGGCTGAGAGTCGTCTGGTGTTGGCAAAAGCCAATGAGATCAGTGCTGAGTCGGTACTGCGGGATGCAAAAACGCAATATCAACGGGTCGTTGGTAATCTTCCTGAGTCATTTGTGATGCCCGAGGTACCTGCCTCTTTACCTGCCAGTCAGACCCAGGCTTTGGAAATGGCAGGGCGTTCTCACCCTGTGCTGAAACTGGCTGCAGCTGACATTGAAGCGGCGCAGGCACAATATGAAGGTTCCAGGAGTACTTATATGCCCCGTCTGGAATTGGAAGTGGGCGCAAATTGGGATACTGATGCCAACGGCGGTAAGGATGATACTTACACCCATACCGCAAAGCTCAATATGACTTACAACCTTTATAATGGCGGTGCCGATAAGGCTCGTCGTAGTCAAACCAGCTTGCTGGTGAACGAAGCGGTGGAGGTGAGTCACCGGGCTCGCCGCCAGGTCGAAGAGGAAGTGCGTTTTGCCTGGGTGGCTGTTGAGTTTGGTGAGAAGCGCCTGGTGCCTTTGTCTGATCATGTCTATCAGGCGCAGAAATCCAGAGGGCTGTACGATAAGCAGTTTCTGATAGGCACCCGTACATTGCTGGATCTATTGGACAGTCAGAATGAATACTTCACCGCTCGTCAGAGTGAGTTAAATGCTCGTTATGATCTGGCTATTAACCGCTATCGTCTGCTGCAGAGCACCGGTTCATTGATCAGCAGCCTGAGGGCTACGCTGCCTGTAGAAAATATCTGCTTATAATCCTGCAAAGATAATAAATAGCGGAGCCCACAGTTTTCATAGAACTGTGGGTTTTTTAATGTCTTTAAGTCTTGGCTGTCAGTGCGTTTAGCGCTACAGCTTTCCCAGAAGGGTAACCTTTCTACCAACCACTTAAACGCCACCATTTCAGGCAATGATTCCTATCCGGTTATGCTTTTGGAGGATCATGGTCGGTATATGAGGCGGTTTGCTGATTGTGTATTCCCTTCTCTTTTTGGCCTGTGCCGTCTTGCCATATATCCCGCCATTGCCTTTACTGCACAGCCTCAACGAACGGGCAACAGGATGAGATTTACCGTGAATATTGGTGCTCACTTTTGCAGGAGAGAATTGTTTTTTATTTGGTTAATGCTTCCGCTGTCAGGGGGCGTGATAGAGAAATGCGCAGCAGCAGATAAAGATACAAAGAAAAGCTGGGCGGCAATTGTAAAGCCTTTACCTGCTTCCCTGTATCCCGGTCGTACCGGTATCCGGCCACATACCTCTCCTGTTCCTGAATCATCAATGCTTCAGTGGCCGCCTGTATTGACCACATCAAAGACCCATGCCGAAGTCCCTTCACGACAACAGGAATCGTCTGAGGCTACAGTTCGAACACATCCAAAAAGAAGACCAGACAGAAAGAGACAATATTACCGCAACCCTTCCGCCGAGCGTTTCGATCAACAGATAGAAGCACTGGCAAACGAAGTGAATCGACTCAAAAAGCAACTTCACGGGCCACATCGGGAGAGCCATAAAACCGCGCTTTTAGATCTTGCATTCCAGATGACAGAAAGAGAGCCGCACCCGCTTCGAGCCAGTCCCAAAGCCCTTGCTCTTTTGGCAAATGCGTTTTCAAAATTAGCAAAATATCAAGAAGGCGCCACAGCGTTAGACTGGATAATGAAAGCCGTGATCCACCGCAGTCAAAAACAGCAGCTAACCAAACAGTGCGGATTTAAAGCCCAAACGCTGGCCATGGTGCTCAATAGCTTGAGTCAGGTCGCCGGTGACAAAGCCGACACGACCCGGAAGGCGCTGGCCAAAGAGGTGGGAAGCCGTGCCCTTGCCGGAGACCTTAAGTGCTGGATAGCGCAAGATCTGGCCATGGTGACCAATGGCCTGAGTCAGGTGGCGGGTGACGACGCCGACACGACCCGGAAGGCGCTGGCCAAAGAAGTGGGAAGCCGTGATTTGACCGACACCAAAGAGTGGTCGGCCCAGCATCTGGCCATGGTGACCAATGGCCTGAGTCAGGTGGCGGGTGACGACGCCGACACGACCCGGAAGGCGCTGGCCAAAGAGGTGGCAAGCCGTGATTTGACTGACACCAAAGAGTGGTCGGCCCAACATCTGGCCATGGTGACCAGTGGCCTGAGTCAGGTGGCGGGTGAGGACGCCGACACGACCCGGAAGGCGCTGGCCAAAGAGGTGGGGAGGCGTGATTTGACTGACACCAGAGAGTGGTCGGCTCAGCCTCTGGCCATGGTGACCAATGGCCTGAGTCAGGTGGCGGGGGACGACGCCGACACGACCCGGAAGGCACTGGCCAAAGAGGTGGGAAGCCGTGATTTGACCGACACCAAAGAGTGGTCGGCCCAGCCTCTGGCCATGGTGACCAACGGCCTGAGCCAGGTGACGGGGGACGACGCCGACACGACCCGGAAGGCGCTGGCCAAAGAAGTGGGGAGGCGTGCCCTTGCCGGAGACCTTAAGTGCTGGACAGCGCAAGATCTGGCCATGGTGACCAATGGCCTGAGTCAGGTGACGGGGGACGACGCCGACACGACCCGGAAGGCGCTGGCCAAAGAGGTGGGGAGGCGTGCCCTTGCCGGAGACCTTAAGTGCTGGATAGCGCAACATCTGGCCATGGTGACCAATGGCCTGAGTCCGGTGACGGGGGACGACGCCGACACGACCCGGAAGGCGCTGGCCAAAGAGGTGGGGAGGCGTGATTTGACCAACACCAAAGAGTGGTCGGCCCAGCCTCTGGCCATGGTGACCAATGGCCTGAGGCAGGTGGCGGGTGACGACGCCGACACGCCCCGGAAGGCGCTGGCCAAAGAAGTGGGGAGGCGTGCCCTTGCCGGAGACCTTAAGTGCTGGATAGCGCAAGATCTGGCCATGGTGACCAATGGCCTGAGTCAGGTGGCGGGTGACGACGCCGACACGCCCCGGAAGGCGCTGGCCAAAGAAGTGGGGAGGCGTGCCCTTGCCGGAGACCTTAAGTGCTGGATAGCGCAACATCTGGCCATGGTGACCAATGGCCTGAGGCAGGTGGCGGGGGACGACGCCGACACGACCCGGAAGGCGCTGACCAAAGAGGTGGGGAGGCGTGATTTGACCGACACCAAAGAGTGGTCGGCCCAGCCTCTGGCCATGGTGACCAATGGCCTGAGCCAGGTAACGGGGGACGACGCCGACACGACCCGGAAGGCGCTGGCCAAAGAGATGGGGAGGCGTGATTTGACTGACCCCAGGGAGTGGTCGGCCCAGTCTCTGGCCATGGTGACCAATGGCCTGAGGCAGGTGGCGGGGGACGACGCCGACACGACCCGGAAGGCGCTGGCCAAAGAGGTGGGAAGCCGTGATTTGACCGACACCAAAGAGTGGTCGGCCCAGCATCTGGCCATGGTGGCCAGTGGGATGTCTCATTGCTCACACGTCATAGGGGAGGATGTTGTTCAAGCTTCGATTCAAGCCATTATGAACATATCGCCGACTGAACAGGATATCATTATGGCCCTTGACGCTTTGTGCCGTTTATCTCTGTCAGACGACCAGCTGAAGCTTGGCTATTTCCTGGTTAAACGTCTTTGTGATATGACTGGTTTTATTGACACAGGCGGCCCTCTACAGCATAGCGTCGGCGACTTCTTATGGAACCTGGCCGTTCTGGATTTATGTGCAAAACAAAATCCGCTCGTCAAGGATGATCCTGATACACCCCGTTTCGATATCTTTGTTAAGCCGCTAATGGATAGGGAAAATATCAGGGACCTTCTTTCACATCACTGGCAAGACAGATTTGCATATATTTACTGGGCAGGCATTTCTAACCTGGAAATTGATGTGTCTCCTGCTCTTTCTGCTCCTGAAAAAAAGGTGAAGGTCTCAGCATTACAAAACAGAGTGTTCCAGGCTGTTAAAAATGCTTTGCCAAACCAAAATATTGTTATGGAAGTGAATATTGAAGGGTTCCCAGTTGATATTCTGGTGGGTAAAACCTTGTGTATAGAGGTCGATGGCCCCCATCATTATATTCAGGATGACACAATGGAAAACGATGAGCTTCTTCTTGCAAAAGAATCTGGAAAAAGAAGAGCGCGAGACCCTTTGATAGATCACATACTCAAAAGCCTGGGGTTTGAGGTGCTACGTATTTCCTATGTTGAGACTGACTCGGTCGCAGGCCTTGGAACGTTTGTTGATCGGGTGATAAATGCAATGGACGAACAAGAAATGAGTAGGCAGTATGAAGGCCTGAGAGTGAATGACTTGCCAGCCTGGTAACCTTTCTACCAACCACCTGAACGCCACCATTTCAGGCAATGATTTTTCCTGTCCGGTTATGCTTTTGGAGGATCATGGTCGGTATATGAGGCGGTTTTCTGATTGTGTATTCCCTTCTCTTTTTGGCCTGTGCCGTCTTGCCATATATCCCGCCATTGCCTTTACTGCACAGCCTCAACGAACGGGCAACAGGATGAGATTTACCGTGAATATTGGTGCTCACTTTTGCAGGAGAGAATTGTTTTTTATTTGGTTAATGCTACCGCTGTCAGGGGGCGTGATAGAGAAATGCGCAGCAGCAGATAAAGATACAAAGAAAAGCTGGGCGGCAATTGTAAAGCCTTTACCTGCTTCCCTGTATCCCGGTCGTACCGGTATCCGGCCACATGCCTCTCCTGTTCCTGAATCATCAATGCTTCAGTGGCCGCCTGTATTGACCACATCAATGACCCATGCCGAAGTCCCTTCACGACAACAGGAATCGTCTGAGGCTACAGTTCGAACACATCCAAAAAGAAAACCAGACAGAAAGAGACAATATTACCGCAACCCTTCCGCCGAGCGTTTCGATCAACAGATAGAAGCACTGGCAAACGAAGTGAATCGACTCAAAAAGCAACTTCACGGGCCACATCGGGAGAGCCATAAAACCGCGCTTTTAGATCTTGCATTCCAGATGACAGAAAGAGAGCTGCACCCGCTTCGAGCCAGTCCCAAAGCCCTTGCTCTTTTGGCAAATGCGTTTTCAAAATTAGCAAAATATCAAGAAGGCGCCACAGCGTTAGACTGGATAATGAAAGCCGTGATCCACCGCAGTCAAAAACAGCAGCTAACCAAACAGTGCGGATTTAACGCCCAAACGCTGTCCATGTTGCTCAATAGCCTGAGTCAGGTCGCCGGTGACAAAGCCGACACGACCCGGAAGGCGCTGGCCAAAGAGGTGGGAAGCCGTGATTTGACCGACACCAAAGAGTGGTCGGCCCAGCCTCTGGCCATGGTGACCAATGGCCTGAGCCCGGTGACGGGGGACGACGCCGACACGACCCGGAAGGCACTGGCCAAAGAGGTGGGGAGGCGTGATTTGACTGACTCCAGGGAGTGGTCGGCCCAGCCTCTGGCCATGGTGACCAATGGCCTGAGCCCGGTGACGGGGGACGACGCCGACACGACCCGGAAGGCACTGGCCAAAGAGGTGGGGAGGCGTGATTTGACTGACTCCAGGGAGTGGTCGGCCCAGCCTCTGGCCATGGTGACCAATGGCCTGAGCCCGGTGACGGGGGACGACGCCGACACGACCCGGAAGGCACTGGCCAAAGAGGTGGGGAGGCGTGATTTGACTGACTCCAGGGAGTGGTCGGCCCAGCCTCTGGCCATGGTGACCAATGGCCTGAGCCCGGTGACGGGGGACGACGCCGACACGACCCGGAAGGCACTGGCCAAAGAGGTGGGGAGGCGTGATTTGACTGACTCCAGGGAGTGGTCGGCCCAGCCTCTGGCCATGGTGACCAATGGCCTGAGGCAGGTGGCGGGGGACGACGCCGACACGACCCGGAAGGCGCTGGCCAAAGAAGTGGGGAGGCGTGCCCTTGCCGGAGACCTTAAGTGCTGGATAGCGCAAGATCTGGCCATGGTGACCAATGGCCTGAGTCAGGTGGCGGGTGACGACGCCGACACGACCCGGAAGGCGCTGGCCAAAGAGGTGGGGAGGCGTGCCCTTGCCGGAGGCCTTAAGTGCTGGACAGCGCAAGATCTGGCCATGGTGACCAATGGCCTGAGTCAGGTGACGGGGGACGACGCCGACACGACCCGGAAGGCGCTGGCCAAAGAAGTGGGGAGGCGTGCCCTTGCCGGAGACCTTAAGTGCTGGATAGCACAACATCTGGCCATGGTGACCAATGGCCTGAGGCAGGTGGCGGGGGACGACGCCGACACGACCCGGAAGGCGCTGGCCAAAGAGGTGGGAAGCCGTGATTTGACCAACACCAAAGAGTGGTCGGCCCAGCATCTGGCCATGATGACCAATGGCCTGAATCAGGTAGCGGGTGACGACGCCGACACGACCCGGAAGGCGCTGGCCAAAGAAGTGGGGAGGCGTGCCCTTGCCGGAGACCTTAAGTGCTGGATAGCGCAAGATCTGGCCATGGTGACCAATGGCCTGAGTCAGGTGGCGGGTGACGACGCCGACACGACCCGGAAGGCGCTGGCCAAAGAAGTGGGGAGGCGTGCCCTTGCCGGAGACCTTAAGTGCTGGATAGCGCAACATCTGGCCATGATGACCAATGGCCTGAGTCAGGTGGCGGGGGACGACGCCGACACGACTCGGAAGGCGCTGGCCAAAGAGGTGGGGAGGCGTGATTTGACAGACCCCAGGGAGTGGTCGGCCCAGCATCTGGCCATGGTGACCAACGGCCTGAGTCAGGTGGCGGGTGACGACGCCGACACGACCCGGAAGGCGCTGGCCGAAGAGGTGGGAAGGCGTAATTTGACTGACCCCAGGGAGTGGTCGGCCCAGCCACTGGCCATGGTGGCCAGTGGGATGTCTCATTGCTCACACGTCATAGGGGAGGATGTTGTTCAAGCTTCGATTCAAGCCATTATGAACATATCGCCGACTGAACAGGATATCATTATGGCCCTTGACGCTTTGTGCCGTTTATCTCTGTCAGACGACCAGCTGAAGCTTGGCTATTTCCTGGTTAAACGTCTTTGTGATATGTCTGGTTTTATTGACACAGACGGCTCTCTACAGCATAGCGTCGGCGACGTCTTATGGAACCTGGCCGTTCTGGATTTATGTGCAAAACAAAATCCGCTCGTCAAGGATGATCCTGAGACACCCCGTTTCGATATCTTTGTTAAGCCGCTAATGGATATGGAAAATATCAGGGACCTTCTTTCACATCACTGGCAAGACAGATTTGCATATATTTACTGGGCAGGCATTTCTAACCTGGAAATTGATGTGTCTCCTGCTCTTTCTGCTCCTGAAAAAAAGGTGAAAGTCTCAGCATCACAAAACAGAGTGTTCCAGGCTGTTAAAAATGCTTTGCCAAACCAAAATATTGTTATGGAAGTGAATATTGAAGGGTTCCCAGTTGATATTCTGGTGGGTAAAACCTTGTGTATAGAGGTCGATGGCCCCCATCATTATATTCAGGATGATACAATGGAAAACGATGAGTTTCTTGCAAAAGAATCTGGAAAAAGAAGAGCGCGAGACCGTTTGATAGATCACATGCTCAAAGGCCTGGGGTTTGAGGTGCTACGTATTTCCTATGTTGAGACTGACTCGGTCGCAGGCCTTGGAACCTTTGTTGATCGGGTGATAAATGCAATGGACGAACAGGAAATGAGTAGCCAGTATGAAGGCCTGAGAGTGAATGACTTGCCAGCCTGGTAACCTTTCTAGCAACCACCTGAACGCCACCATTTTGCTCTGACTGGCAGTTTTGGGCGTTTGGGTTCCTGATCCCTCTGGGTTGCCATCTGCTCTACCTGACGCTCAAGTTTCAGTTGTCGAGCTGAAAACTGCTCAGGGTCGCCCAGAACTTTAAGGCGCTGGTCGTTCAGGTGGTATAAGTGACCAATCCTGCTCACCCAGGTGGCACTCCACTTTTCCAGTTCAGGGTCGCCACGCTGAGCATCAATAAAATCCCGTCTTACGTGAGCCTTGACTTCAACTTCAATCACATCGCAACCAGAGCTATTGAAAAATGGCCTGAAAAGTAAATGACAGGCTGCATAACGCTGCTCTTCCTCTGGCAGGTCCACTGGCTCATGAACCACAGGCAGATTGTTGTGAAGGTTGCGCCCGTTACCGGGAACCCCGGGCTGGCGGCCTCGTTTACGATTTGAAGGTGGGCGAGTTGAATTGCCGCTTTTCTTGGAAGAGGCACTGGTTTTCTCAGACTTGCGACCAAAAAGCAGGTGCTTCATGTGCGCCAGCTCTGATTTCAGTTCATCAATCTGGGCATTCAATGCTGCTGTAGCAGCCTTATGCTTTAACGTGAGCCCGGAATTTTTGGTCAGAGCTTTTTGCTCTGGGTCACACGCCGCTTACCACATAGCATGCCACTGGTTGGCCTGCTGTTTAAGCTGAATGTGCTCCTGCTTGTCAGGATGACCTGCACGGTGGTGAAGGGGGCAGGCGTTAATGCAGAGGCTGTGTTTGATGCTGAAGAATGAACATTTTTCACACCCCAAAAGTAGACGTTTTTAAGATATTTTGTAGCGGTTTGTAGAATAGTTACCCAGATGGAGCTGGTATTTCTCCAAAGCCCTCCGATTCAGGCTGAAGCAGGTGCGTGGGTGATGTATCTCCGCATGAACAAAACCGGCTTTTTTCAGTATTCGAAGATGTTCAGAAACGGTGGACTGAGTCAGGTCGAGATCTTTTATCAACTCATAGCCCAAACAACCAGAGCTGGCCGCCAGAATGCGTATCAGCCGAATCCGGGCAGGGTGGGCCAGGGCTTTTGCACAGGCCGCCAGTTCTTTTTCAAATGCAACGGCGTCATGGCCTTTATGAATGGTAGGAAGTTCGCGCTGGCACCCCTCGTCATCTAATACTGATGGTGTTGGAGCCTGTTCCGGCGTGGGTCTGCTTACCATTGAATCTTGCACTCGTAGTTACCACCTGGCCATTATCGTGAAATGACGATAATAATAATGACTGTTTTTGAACAGGCGTATATACCACTATGTCAGGCACAAGGTTTCATTGATCTCTAGCTAATCCACTCAATATTGTCTTTGCCCCAGAGCGGCGCCTGATCATTGGGGGAACCGTTGTAGTTAAAGGTGATCTCTTCATTGGGGTGAATGTTTTTAATCGCCACGATTTCAAGCATGTTCTCGTCAAGGCAAGGGCGATAAAGGGCATTGGGTGTATAAGAGTGGTTATAGATGGAGCCCATTCCAAGAGCGATGGCTGCGCTTTCCTGGTCTTTACCCCAGCAGAAGTAGTAGTTATTGAGTTCGGTGCTTTTGAGGTTTTGGACTTCCCCGGCAGGAATAGGAATGACCGGGCAGCGCTCGATAACACTATCCCGTTCAATTTTTTTACTGGTCAGGACACCACGACCCTTGCCGCACAGGTGGGATACATAAAGCATGCCGTCTCCCGATTTTATAATTATTTATTGTTTGGATCGGGAGTATTGTACCCAAAAAAGTGGCACTTCAGTGTGTTTTTAGAAAATATCCAGAGCCGCTAGGTCAGGCCGGGGGGAAAGCCAGTGCCTGGTCAGGGTCTTTTGAGTACCCAGCCACTTGAGGCACCACTTCAGGGCAGCCCCCATATTGTCTTTGTTCCAGGCCATCAGACATTCAGGGTTGTAGGGCAGGTCGCGTGCTGGTTTGGTGATGAGTTTCCCTGATGCGAGCCAGTGAGCAGCAAAGTGTGCCGGTACCATGCACAGAGCGTCACTGCTGGCGCAATAAGCAAGGGCCTGACGGAAGGACGGCATAATCAGATTTTTACCCTGTCGGGTAATGCTGTCACCGCCATGGTGAAGTATGCGGGCGGAGTCTTCTACTGCGAGGGTGGTATAGCTGGAAATATCATCAACCGAGATGGTGACACCTTCTGGCAGACTGACCAGAGGGTGGTTGGGTGACATCACCAGCTGCCAGTTCAGAGGCCCCATAGTGCGCCAGTCGAAACAGCTGTTGGCGTGAATCTCTTCAGGGATATTCATTGGGGCACCAATCGCCAGCTGACACTGGTTGTCGAACAGTGCTTCCCAGCAACCAATATATATTTCATTGCGGATAAACAGTGTTGTTTCCGGGAACTCTTTCTGGAATGCCGTCGCTAAATCCTGAACGGGGCCCTGATTGACGATATTGTCGACGACAATGTGCAGCTCGGCTTCTACACCTGTGGAGATTTGAGAAACCATGCTGCTCAAATGGCTCAGGTCATCCAGGATCGTCTGGGATTTATTAATAAAATATTCGCCAGCGGGTGTAAGTTCTACACGGCGGCTGTCTCTAAGAAACAGTTGTGCACCAAGCTGCTCTTCGACTTTGCGAACGCTATAGCTGATGGCAGAAGGCACTTTATGCAAGTGGCGTGCGGCTGTCGTGAAATTTCCAAAGCGGGCAACGGCTTGAATAATCTGTAAAGCGTCAGTTTGAATCATGAGTCTACGTTTAAGGTGTTTTGGCGATCACTGGATAGCTGGCTTTAATGGCAGGCTGTAATGAGAGCGTTTCATAGCAGGTTCGGTGGTTCTTGAATTCAGTCGGAATACGCCAGATTCTGTCAAAAAAACTGAACGTGCATGCAAAATAATGCGTTTTTTCTAAAAGTGAGTAGCCGTTAAGATAGCCTCACTTGCTGCTCAGGGCAGCAGGAATCCTGTTTTTGGTGCCGGATTTGGGTGAATCCTCCATCAACGCTATCGCTTGATCTCTTCGTGAGATCGCGATTCCCGATGTGGCAGGTTGAGCGAGTAATACCTGATACTTAATACCCCTATTGCATCGCAGTGGGGGTTCTTTTTATGTATCAAATAAATATAACTGCCTGGCTTTATGCTAAGAAGTTTTATGCTAAGAAGTGCTAAGAAGTTTAATGCTAAGAAGTGTAATGCTGAGAAAGCCTGTTCTGGTTTGATGCAGGTCAAGAGCGTTCTGGTTTCATTTATAGAACAATGTTCTCTGTTCCCTGATGTGCAGGTTAAATACACTGTATAGAGTGGAACCATCGTTTGTTTGATTAGCCGCGCTTTTCAAGACTTTTTATCCCGTGGTTTTTGCCAAGTTGTCATCCGTCGCTATCCTGTGTGGGGACGTTGCGTTGAACTATCGCTTGTTATGTCGTCACGGGGCTGTTCTACGACTGTCGTCTGAATGGCGCGGATAGAGCAGAAAGCCTGGTCTGTGGCGATGGATATCGTTAACCGGCTCGAATGACGTTGTCGATACCGCCCGTTTTTGTTTGTGGTCCGGCCTAAAAGGAAAAGAGTGGAGAAAAGAGTGATGTCAGATATGCATGCCACCAGTAAGCTTGCGCTGTCCTTGATGGATAATACCTCTCTGAATGATGATGATACACCTGCCCGCATAATCGCCCTCTGCAAAAGTTCAAAAACGCCAGCAGGTAATACTGCGGCTGTTTGTGTGTTTCCCCGCTTTGTTCCTATCGCCCAGAAAACCCTGAAAGAGCTGGGTCTCTCCCATGTGAAAGTAGCAACCGTGACCAACTTTCCGGCGGGTAAGGCGGATGTAGAACTGGCTCGTCGTGAAACCACAGAAGCGGTTGAGCTGGGGGCGGATGAAGTGGATGTTGTTTTTCCTTACCGAGCCCTGATTGAAGGCGATGAGCAGATTGGATTTGATCTGGTTAAGGCCGCTAAAGATGCCTGCGGCAACCGTGCACTCCTGAAAGTGATTATTGAAACCGGTGAGTTGAAAAACCCGGCCCTTATTCGAAAAGCCAGTGATATTTCCATCAATGCTGGTGCCGACTTTATCAAGACTTCCACAGGCAAGGTGCCTGTCAATGCCACCCCGGAATCTGCCCGTATTATGCTGACTGCTATTAAAGAAAGCGGTAAAGATGTGGGCTTTAAACCTGCCGGTGGTGTGCGTACTGCGGAAGATGCCAGGGAGCACCTGGACATTGCCGCTGAAATTCTCGGTGCCGAGTGGATTAACTCTTCCCATTATCGCTTTGGTGCCAGCAGCCTGCTGCCAAACCTTCTGAAGACTCTGGGTCTGGCTGAAGATCACGTCGACGCCGGAGGCTACTGATATGTTTCTTCCACAAGAGGTGATTCGTCGTAAACGTGACGGGTTAAAACTGTCTGAGGAAGATATCCGAAATTTTATTATGGGCGTGACTGACGACTCGGTTTCGGAGTGTCAGGTGGGTGCTTTTGCTATGGCGATCTATTTCCAGGGTATGGAGATGGACGAACGCACAGCCCTCACCAAAGCCATGCGCGACTCCGGCATTGTAATGAGCTGGGATGGTGAAGGCCTGAAAGGCCCGATTGTGGATAAACACTCCACCGGTGGCGTGGGTGATGTGGTTAGCCTGATGCTGGGTCCCATGCTGGCCGCCTGTGGTTGCTATGTGCCAATGATCTCTGGTCGTGGCCTTGGTCATACCGGCGGCACACTGGATAAACTTGACAGCATTCCCGGCTACCAGACCAATGTGGAAGAGTCTCTGTTCCGTAAAGTGGTGAAGGAAGCGGGTGTGGCGATTGTCAGCCAGACCGGTGAACTGGCTCCTGCCGACAAACGTATTTATGCGATTCGCGATGTGACCTCTACTGTTGATTCCATCGACCTGATTACCGCTTCCATCCTGGCCAAGAAACTGGCCGAAGGGCTGGAGTCACTGGTGATGGATGTAAAAGTCGGCAGTGGTGCATTTATGCCCACCTACGAAGCTTCCCGTGAACTGGGTGAAAGTATTGCCCGTGTGGCAACCGATGCAGGTGTGAAAACCACGGTGCTGCTTACCGATATGAGTCAGTGTCTGGCATCCAGTGCTGGTAATGCCGTTGAAGTTGCGGAAGCTGTTCGCTTTCTTACCGGTGTTCACCGTGCACCACGTTTGCTGGAAGTGACCCTGTCTCTTGGGGCTGAAGTTCTGGTGTCAGCCAGGCAGGAATCCGACCTTGAAGAGGCACGTACCAGGCTACTGACTGTGCTGGACGACGGTCGTGCAACGGCTGTGTTTAGTCGTATGGTGGAAGGTTTGGGCGGCCCTGCGGATTTTGTAGAGAATTACGACCAGTACCTGCCCAAAGCCAAAGTGATCAAGCCTGTGAAAGCGGGTATATCCGGGTATATTACTGGTGTGGATGGGCGTCAACTGGGTCTGGCAGTTGTGCAAATGGGCGGAGGTCGACGAACCCCCGGCGATGCACTGGATTACAGTGTAGGCCTGACGAATGTGGCGGAACTGGGACGTTCTGTATCAGCTGATGATACGCTGGCCGTTATTCATGCCAATACCGAAGAGTCCTGGGAGCAGGCTGCGGTCATGGTGCGTGAAGCGGTCACCTTTGGTGAAAAGCGTCCGGAAACCCTGCCTACAGTTTATGAGCGTATCGAAGGTTAATAATGAAAAGAGCCATTATTCTGGTGCTGGATTCCTTTGGAATTGGTGCCGCAGCAGATGCCGATAAATTTGGTGACACCGGCGCAGATACTCTCGGTCATATCGCTGAGGCGTGTGCGAACGGCCGTGCTGATATTCAGCGCAGTGGTCCTCTGAAGCTTCCTAACCTGACCAGCCTCGGTCTGCTTCATGCGCATAAGAATTCGACGGGCTACTGGGCGGAAGGTATGGATGAAGCTCCTGCTACAGCGGGTTCTTACGCTTATGCTGGTGAGCTTTCCAGCGGTAAAGATACACCCAGCGGCCACTGGGAAATGACCGGTGTGCCTGTCCTGTTTGACTGGGGCTATTTCTCTGATACAAAAAACAGCTTCCCACAAGAGCTGCTGGACAAGCTGATTGAAGAAGCAGGCCTGCCTGGTGTTCTGGGTAACTGTCACTCTTCGGGTACCACCATTATCGCCGATCTGGGTGAAGAGCATATGCGCACCGGCAAGCCGATTGTGTATACCTCGGCCGACAGTGTGTTCCAGATTGCCTGTCATGAAGAGACCTTTGGTCTGGATAACCTGATCAAACTGTGTGAAACCACTCGCCGGCTGCTGGATGATTACAACATTGGTCGTGTGATTGCCCGCCCGTTTGTGGGTAAGGATCCTTCTGACTTTGTCCGAACCGGTAACCGTCGTGACTTCTCTGTTGTGCCTCCGGCTCCCACTTTGCTGGATCGACTGAGTGAAAGCGGTGGCCATGTCATCAGCGTGGGAAAAATTGCCGATATTTTCGCCCACCAGGGTGTGACCCGTAAGGTGAAAGCCACAGGTTTTGATGACCTGTTCGATACGACGCTGGCAGAAATGGCAACAGCAGGCGACCGTGCCCTGGTGTTTACCAATTTTGTTGATTTTGACTCAGCCTATGGTCATCGCCGTGATATACCGGGTTATGCCGCGGGTCTCGAAGACTTTGATCGTCGTTTGCCCGAGTTGGTGAGCAAACTCCAGCCCGGCGATCTGCTGGTGATGACTGCAGACCATGGTTGTGACCCCAGCTGGCATGGTTCTGACCATACCCGTGAAAACGTGCCAGTGTTGTTTTCTGGTCCAGGGGTTAAAGCTGTTGATTTGGGTGGTCGTGATACCTTTGCGGATTTGGGGCAGACACTGGCCGATCACTTTGATCTGCCCAGGCTGGATTACGGCGCCAGTTTCCTGAAAGAGATTGTTTAAAGTCTGCTTTTTTATCCGCAGGCGTAAAAGAGACGGTGTAATTGACTAACAGGCTGCTGAGATTTTGAGCCCGGCAGCCAGAGGATTGAAACTATGGCAACTCCCCACATTAATGCCCCCGCCGGTGCCTTCGCTGAAACGGTATTGATGCCCGGTGACCCTCTGCGCGCAAAGTATATTGTTGAAACCTTCTTCGACAGCCATGAAGAAGTGACCAATGTTCGCAATATGCTGGGTTACACAGGGGAGTATAAAGGCAAGCGTATTTCCGTTATGGGGTCTGGCATGGGTATTCCTTCTGCCTCTATCTATTACAAAGAGCTGATCACTGAATACGGTCTGAAAAATCTGATTCGTGTGGGTAGCTGTGGTGCTATCTCCCACGACGTAAAAGTCCGTGATGTTGTTATTGGTATGGGTGCCTGCACCGACTCCAAGGTGAACCGTATCCGTTTCAAAGATCATGACTTTGCAGCCATCAGTGACTTCAATCTGCTGGAAAAGTCCGTAGCAGCTGCTCGTCAGCAGGGTGTGAACATAAAAGTCGGTAACCTGTTCTCAGCAGACCTGTTCTACAACCCGGACACCACCATGTTCGACGTGATGGAAAAGTACGGAGTTCTGGGTGTAGAGATGGAAGCGGCTGGCCTTTACGGCGTATGTGCTGAGTTTGGTGCTAATGGTCTGGCCATTTGTACGGTCAGCGATCATATCCGTACCGGTGAAGCGCTGGACGCTGAAGCACGTCAGAACTCTTTCAATGAGATGATTGAAGTGGGCCTGAATGCCGTTATGTCTTTGTAACAGGGCATTTTTAACGGAGCATTTATAACGAAAGCGTTTCTAACAAAGGGCATCGCCGGTATAGAAGCACTGTTATAAAAAGCGTTCAATGCACATAAAAAACCAGTCTGGGAACAGGCTGGTTTTTTTATATCTGGAAGCTGGCGGTTTTCGTATATAAAAAGCCGTTCAGATGCTTGCTGTTGGAATTTATTCGGTCTCGCGAACGTACTAATGACGAGTCTGGCTTATGGGCCCTGTTAGTATGACTAGCAGTCTGGTTAGGTGCTTTCGGACAGGCTCATTTTTCTGTGCGGAATCTTCCGTACCTTTTTTCGTTAAACGGTATCGCCACAAAACAGGTAGTGCTTCCTCCGTGAACTAACAACCTTGCATTTTTGTCTACTCACTGTGTTTCCCATAAAAAGGAAAAGAATTGCCATGCAGAATATGAGTGGCTTCAAAGGTGTAAAAGAGCGATCACCGTTATTACCTGCCAGGAATAATCTGAGTCTGGATGAGTCTGTTCGCAGTGCTGGAATGTATTCTGACAGAGAGTGCCGTGCCTTCGAACCAGAAGCTTGCCTGTTAGAGTCGGTTGAAAGCAATGCAGCACATACAGACTTGGTGAAGCATGTAGAAAAGCTGTTGATAGAAGATCGGAAGGTTGGCGTTCTGGTGATTGATATGCAGAGTGAATTTGAAAAAGATTACCCTGATGATATTGCAGAGCAGGTTTTTAGAAATCAGATTGCTTTTATTAAAGCTGTTGCGAAAAAGCCTCAGTTATCTGTCTTTGACATTAATTATCAGGGTTATGGGCGGACTTTGCCTGCTCATAGACAGGCGATTGAGAGTTGCAGGGAAAAAAATCGACTTATAAAAAACTGTGATGATGCATTTTATCGAGAATGCTTAATAGAGGAAGAGATGATAAAGGTCGGCGGTGATGGTCGTGTATTTCTGGAAGAAATGCTACGTGCCAGGGGCATTCACGATCTCATACTTTTCGGTGCTTTTGATGTTTTCTGTGTCAAAAGAACTGCAGACGGAGCACTCCAGAAAGGTTTTACTGTCGCGACCGATTATAGACTCAATATACCCCAGCGAAAGAGAGATATGTACCTGCACCCGTCAAAGGAGGCATTGTATTCTTTCGTAGCGAGCTGTTGGCAGGACTTGAGGTATAAATACAGGACATTAACGATAACAGGCCCGGAGTATGAACCCTGCAGCGTGAATACAAAACAATGGATAATAGCAAAAGGAACAGCCTATGCCCTGGCTTCTGCGATAGGAACACTGTCATGTTCGATTTGCATAAAAATGGTGCGCAGTTTGCGGAGAAGCAGGGAAAAAATTGATTGATTTGGTTATTTTCATTGATCGTGACCCAATTTTCTCAGGGGGCGCGTTTGATGCTGAAGCCTTTTCACCTGAGACTGGACCGGAAATTAGCTCTGCCTTTTCCTCTTGCAGTCTGTCGGACTTAACACTGACCTACCGGCAACTGCTCCTGCGTTACCCTAGCTCCTGCATCCATCCCGTCGTATGAAAAAGCCGGATTTGGCTATTTTTTATGCTGATCCTCGTTTAATAGAACCACTATTCGCCTCGAATTAGCATAAAAACTGTCTCAAACCGGTATTTTTCTCGCTACGGTCGGTTAAGTCCGACAGGCTGCCAGGGCTAAAGAGGATCATACAAACCAACCTGCTTTGAGGCAGGTTTTTATGCTTTCAGGCTGGCAAGAATCGTAGTGGCAAAACTGTTCAGGTGTTCCTTGTCCGGATTGACTCTGGCGGCTACACCAATACCCCAGACAGAGGTCATTATCGCAGAGGCTTTTTCCTGGCAGTTCATATTACCTGCAAACTCACCATTGGTCTTGCCTCGTTCGAGAGCGGCGAGCATGCGCTTTTCTATAGCTTGCAGTCTTTCTCTGACATGGCTTTCGAGGTCTTTATCATGACCATGAAACTCAAGCAGGGAGTTCACCAGCAGGCAGCCATTGGCATCTTCGCCGCATGCCGCTTCCGCCTGTCGATGAAGAAATTTTTCGACCATTTCTGAAATTGTACGGCTACTGGCCTCTAGTTCATTGAGGCAGTTCAGCGTGCCTTGAGCGTAGCTGTCCAGAACTTCTTTCAACAGGCCATCTTTATTGCCAAAAGCCTGGTAGAGACTTCCTGGTTTAAGGCCCGTTGCATCCTGAAGGTCAGGGACAGATGACGTTTTGTAGCCTTGTTTCCAGAACAGCTGCTTGGCGGCTTCTATAACGTCATCTCTGTCGTACTTTTGAGGTCTTGCCATAGTTAACCGCAGTAGTAATAAAAGTATTAGTGAGTGGTCGTTATTATCTCTGAGTAAATTTGATTCGTAAAGTTATTGAATGTTGATTCAATAATGGTTAGCTTGAATCCAAATGGAGACATCAGCGTTATATCCATAGTCGTTAATGCAAACGTCGCTGAATTAGAAGTCGTCAAACAACAGGAAAATACCATGACTTTGAAAGATGAAATTGCCGGTTTTGATGAAGAAAAAGCGAAAAACATGCCTGCAGATATTCTTGAACTGATGGATCGAACAACTCAGGAACTGATAGCCACAGGTCTGGCCAGGCAGGCTAAGGCTGAAGGCAGCAAGGCACCTGAATTTACACTGCCTGATCATACCGGCGCTCAGGTTTCGCTGGACAAGCTGCTGGAAAAAGGCCCGGTCGTACTCAGTTTCTATCGCGGTGGCTGGTGCCCTTACTGCAATCTTGAGTTGAGGGCGCTTCAGGGTAAATTGGATGAACTCACAGCGGCAGGCGCGAGCCTTGTCGCTGTATCTCCTGAGCTGCCAGATAACGCAACCTTAACCCGTGAAGAGAACAAGCTGGCCTTTACTGTGCTTAGCGATTTGAACAATAAAGTCGCTAAAGACTTTGGTCTGGTATTTACCCTGTCAGGTGAACTGCAACCAGTCTACAAGGAGTTTGGTCTGGATGTTCCTGCCCGTAATGGCAATGAATCCTGGGATCTGCCATTTCCTGCCACCTATGTGATTCAGCCTGACCGTACTATTTCTCTGGCCTTTGTTGCTGCTGATTACACCCAACGTCTTGAGCCTCAGGATGTTGTTGATCACCTGAGTTAATTCGCGTTATAGGCAAACATAGAAAACAGGAGCCTGCCTGCTCCTGTTTTTTATGTCTTTGACTCCGCTGTTGATGGAGTGTGCGGTCTCACTAAAGAGGCGCTGACATTTTTGGTGAGACTGCGGTTCAATGTGGTGAAATACATCTGTGTTTTTCAATAATCGAGAGTGTAGATAGATAGCGCCTAAAAAACCGTAAGCAAATAGTAGCCGATGTAACCTATATGCTTACGGCACATCCTGCTATTTGTCTGGCATTTTTATTGTCCCATCACCAAACAACACCAAGCGATAGTTGAAAGGCTTGCCAAACAAACAATCATAAGATGTGTGTACATTAATCCTATATTGGATCAACTTCCAGATTAAAGGGTATGAAATGCTCATGAGAGTATTTAGGCGTGAGTAAAAATTCGTATGCTCTCCGCCTTCGGAGCCAGGTATGCCAATGGAACAGGGACTATCAAAAAGGAACATTTTCTTCAGGTGTGCTTCACCAATTGTATACCCCTGTATTCCTGTGTACGCACTTTGAGCTACTGATAGACTACAAGTTTTCTCTTGTGCAGCAATGACAGCTAACGTTTCACTATTTTGTGCATAAAGAAAAGCTGTCGCTGCCGTTAACCCCTGGCCGGATTTACCAGTACGACACGAACTTATAACTAAAAGTTTTGCATTCGAATTATAATTATAAAGTATGGATTCTTTAGTTATAAATTCTGATGCTGCTTTCAACCCGTCAGGGTTTCCATGCATTGAAATTATATTGAAAAAGCTTGATGAATTTGTCTGAGAAAACGCCCGGAAAAAATCTTCTTCATTATCAACTGCAACCAACCTGAATGCATCAGTTGATGACAGCACATCGGTAACACTTTGCTCAGAGCTGTTCAGAGGTGCAGTCACCAAACCTATAGGCTGAACGGACTGCCCGCGTTCCTTGTAGTTTTTCCTATAATCATGATTTCTCGAAAAATAATTTTTCAGCCAATCGATAGCTTCTTCCTCAGAGGTCACGCTAATCATTCCATTATCAATACGGCTTACCCAAAATCTCGGCACTGTCTCTTTTATTTCACCTATATCATCATAGCTAAGAGTGAAATCGTTCTCATCACTCCCGTCTTCATAGGGAAAACCACCAACGAGGACGACACCACTCATATGATGGTGACGATAAATATCATTCAAGTATTTCTTTAAGTCATCATCGAAAAGTTCATCAGGGGCCTCAGAATAAACAACTGACCAACCTTCATCTTCAAGATCTTTTATGAAACCCTCCAGCTCTGGCCGAAGCGAGGAATTAATATTCCTGGTAACCACCACGGCTACTGTTTTTTCTCAGCAGAGGCATCACCTTCCTCTGAAAACGAAAAGCATGCAAATAGGGTTGCAACAACAAAAATAATGATTCTAACAATGAATCTCTCATTGGTTTTATGTGTATCCATATCGCCCCCCCCCTTAATAGAAAGCTCTCTTAATAAAAAATCTCCTGGGCCAATATTAGTAATATCTTCCACGTACTCATATTATCTTTTACTCTCAAAGACTAAGGGGTGATTAATAATCTGTTGTTTATCTTACAATGCTCATTTAATTCAAAGTAATGGCGTGCTGTGTAAAGGCTGTGGACACTATTGGCTTATTATTAAAATGGTTTTTAGTGCTCGGATTGATTTAACTGTTCTTAAAGGTGGGTTATTTTTTCAAGAGAGGATTAACTATTTAAGTGTGGTTAATTATTAATTATCTATAAATTCTTGCAATAAAAAACGCCTCCTAAGAGACGTTTTTGAAAACGTTTGTGGCTAGGGGGAAGTTAACCTTCCAGCCCCTTGCCTGCCTGACTCCTTTGAATCAGTTCAATTTTGTAACCATCAGGGTCTTCAACAAAAGCGATATGAGTGGTGCCGCCTTTAACCGGGCCGGGTTCACGTACAATTCTGGCACCAGCTTTGCGAAGCTCCTCACAGGTGGCATAGATATCATCCGCACCAATGGCCAGATGACCGAAGGCATTACCATGGTCGTAACTCTCGGTGCCCCAGTTGTAGGTCAGCTCAACGACAGCTGTGTCTTTTTCATCGCCGTAGCCAACAAAAGCCAGAGTGTACTTGTACTCTTCATTCTCAGATTTGCGCAGCAGTTTCATACCCAGCACATCAGTGTAGAAAGCCAGGGAACGGTCCAGGTCGCCAACGCGGATCATGGTGTGCAGCAATTGCATGGGAGAACCTATCTTTAGAAAAGGTTGAGGGCAAAAAATATTGTAAGGATCGCGTGTGATTATTGCCCTTTTACCGGGCGGTCGGCAAGTGTCGCCTGTTTGAGTGAGACCAGGTAATCCTTACCTTTTTCGGTCTGCTTCAGTTGCACCAGGAGGTAGTCCCATTCCGGCGCCAGCCAGATCCAGGTTTCGCGTTTCTTGCTTTCCCTAACACGCTTGAGTCGTACAGTATTAAAGCGGCCAGCCGGGGTGTTCAGTGTCTCTTCACCATCCACTCGAAAGAGGTAATCATCCCGTTCATCTTCATCCACAACGAAGTATCTAAAACCCTGAGAGGAAAGGGATTGGGTTTTGTCTTTCTTTGGCGGCGCCGGAAGAGCATTGGCATCCAGGCGTAACTGTTCCTGATAACTGATCTTGTCCAGATCATTAATCTGAAGAGGAACCTGCCAGTTCTTTTTGTTTTCCCTGCTATCCGCGATTTTCTTGCCCCAGTCGAATTTTATGGCTGCTGTTTTCTTTCTCCCTAAAGCGCCTTTACTCATATCGTAAGAAGAGGGCTTAATCTTTCCATCAGCAAGGGTGAAGTGTGACTCTTCTTCAAAACTGTAAAACAGCATTTCTGCTTTAAAGTGCAGGGTCCAGCTGCCATCACTGTTGTGGGTGAGGGTGCGTTCAGCTTCCCCTCCAACAGGTACACCACTGAGTTCTGCTGAGTAAACTGCAGAGTAGGGTTGCAGTGGTTTTGAGGCAGGTGTTTTTGGGGGGGAAGTGCCAGGCGTCGTACTGGCATAAAGAAGACTGGCAGATAAAGCCACTGCCATCACCACAGTGCAGGTGGCTGATGTAAAAATGTTCTTATAAGAGTCACGGGAGTCTGTTGTCATGGGATAACAGGTCTCAGGTTAAGATCAAAGGCTGGATAGCACTGGCTCGACACACCTTAGCTTGACAGGCAGGTATGCTGAAAGCCCCCTTCTGGCAGGGGGGTGTTGTCCAGCATGGCCTGATTGCCCTGCAGGCGCAAGCGTCCACTGGCAAACCAGCCTACGGCCACAGGGTAAATGAGATATTCCTGCTGTTGAATTCTTTTCTGCAGGATCTTTTCGGTATCACCCGGCCTGACCGGAACCCGTGCCTGAATAACAGGAGTGCCTCCATCCAGTTCACTGGTAACAAAGTGCACAGTTGTACCGTGTTCCTTTTCCCCGGCTTCAAGAACCCGGCGATGGGTGTGCAAACCTTTGTATTTTGGCAGCAGGGAAGGGTGAACATTCATCATGCGACCATGGAAATGGTCAGTAAATGTGGCAGGAAGAATGCGCATAAAGCCTGCGAGAATAACCAGGTCCGGCTGGTAGTTTTCTACACAGTTCTGGAGTGCCTGATCGTAAGCTCCGCGGCTATTAAAATCTTTGGGAGACAGGCTGGCAGTTTCAATGCCAGCCTGTTGTGCCCGTTCTAACCCATAAGCGTCCGGCTTATTACTGATGACCGCAATAATGCGGGTCAGGGTTTCATCCTGTGAATCAATCAACGCCTGCAGGTTACTTCCTTCACCTGAGATCAATACAACTATCTTTGACCGTGCTTCTTCTGACCCTGCTTTCTCTTCAGAGGTTTTGGGAGAGGAGTGCACGGCGTTGCTCTTTTGGGTCATAAATGGCTCATGCTTTGAGGGGCATTCAGAATTACAGACCGCTCAGCTCAACTTGTTCTTCACCGTCTGCAGCTGTGGCAATATGGCCAATCTCCCAGGCGGTTTCACCGGCAGCGATAAGCTGGTCGATGGCTTCCTGTTTGCGCTCAGCCGGTACAGCGATAACCATGCCGACACCACAGTTCAGGGTGCGGTACATTTCACGCTGTTCTACATTGCCGCCTTCCTGCAACCAACGGAACAGCGCAGGGATTTCCCAACTGTTAGTGTCGATCACAGCCTTGGTGCCTTCTGGCAGAACCCGTGGAATATTTTCCAGCAGGCCACCACCGGTAATGTGGCTCATGGCATTGACCATGCCGTTGCCGATCAGTTCCAGCATTGGCTTCACATAAATGCGGGTTGGCTCCATCAGCAGGTCGGCCAGAGACTTGCCGTCCAGCTCCTGCATATCAAGAGAGTCCAGAGCGATGTCATTCACTTCGAGAATCTTGCGGATCAGGGAATAACCGTTGGAGTGGGCACCACTGGAGGCCAGGCCAATCAGGGTATTCCCAGCTTTGACTTTGCTGCCATCAATGATGTCGGCTTTCTCAACAACACCGACGCAGAAGCCAGCCAGGTCATAGTCTTCGCCCTGGTACATGCCAGGCATTTCTGCGGTTTCACCACCCACCAGAGAGCAGGCAGAGAGCTCACAGCCATTGCCGATACCGGCAACAACGCTGGCAGCTACATCAACATTAAGATGGCCAGTGGCATAGTAGTCGAGGAAGAACAGAGGCTCGGCACCGCAGACAATCAGGTCGTTCACACACATGGCGACCAGATCGATGCCGATGGTGTCATGACGGTTGAGGTCCATAGCCAGTTTCAGTTTGGTGCCGACACCGTCGGTACCAGAAACCAAAACCGGCTCTTTGTATCCTGCAGGAATCTGGCAGAGGGCACCGAAGCCTCCCAGGCCCGCCATAACTTCCGGACGGCGGGTCCGTTTGGCGACATGCTTGATGCGGTCAACAAGGGCATTACCTGCGTCGATATCGACACCGGCATCCCGATAACTGAGCGATCCTTTTTTCTCGGTCATATCTGGCTTCAGACTCTCGAAAGGTATGTTTTGGCCATCTGTGGCACACTCTGGGGAGGCGCTTATTTCTTGAGAGAACGCGGCAATACCTACTGCATCCGGTTTCTGCGGATACAATAGTTCACCGATGGCTCATGGGTGATGTTCTGGCGCGGATTGTACCAGTCGTCTGAAGCTTCTGCTATCTACACACACAGTCAGTGAGAGTTTTGATTGAGGCTGTCATTTTAAGATTCAGCTTCTATGGCATAATAGAACGCTGATGGGAAATAACCTGCGTTTTTATGTACTGGCTTTTAGTAAAAGCGTTTTAAGTAATGTGGGCAGGGTTTTTGATAAGGGCGGCGTTAAGACGTAATGGCGGGTTTTCTTGTGGTGCCGGATATTTTTCAGTTTTTGAGCAGGGCAGAGCAAACCAGGCGAGTGCCGGTTTTTGTGACTCTTCTTTTCACTCTGTTGCTGTGTATACCCCTCTTGTTGATGTCGGGGCAGAGTCAGGCCACCCAGGTTATCCGTAATCTTTATGATGTCGGTGTGCCGGTAGCTGACCAGAGTCCTAATAGTCGTCAGGCTGGTTTTCAGTCAGGGCTGAATAAGTTACTCAGGCGTTTAACGGGGCGTGATGATCTGCCCTCTGGCTCTGATCTTGCCAGTGATGGCGGGCAGGTCAGTTCTCTGGTCAGCCAGTTTAAATACCAGGAATTGTCGGAGTTGGAGCGTGAGACCACAGGTCTGCGCTATGAACTCAAAATTAAATTTAATGAAGAGTCGATATACACCCTGCTGAAGAATAATGACTTACCACTCTGGGGCGCAGGTCGGCCTTCAGTATTGGTTTGGATCGCTCAGGAGGCCAGGGGGCGACGCGAGTTTGTCAGTTCACAAACCCCCTCTGCTGTTCGGGATGGCATCACCAGGTCCGGACAGAACTGGGGGATTCCGGTGATCTACCCGCTGATGGATTTTGACGATGCCAGCGCCTTGAGTATCTCTGAGCTTTGGGGGCTTTTTTCCCAGCCCATTTTGCGTGCGTCGGTTCGTTATGGTGTGAATGCGGTGGCCGGTGTGCGTGTGTGGCCGTCACAACAGGGCAGCAACCTTTGGAATGGCCGTACTGTTTTCCTGTTTCAAGGGCAGCAGCATATGCTTGATTTTACTGATGTTCCCACAGCTGAAATCTCTGAGCGTGTGGTGGCTGATATTGCTCGTCATATGTCGGCCTTTTATGGTGTTACACCCGATTCTGCCCCTGACAGACCGATACGTTTGCAGGTGTCAGGTATACGTGATGCCAGAGCCTATGCTGGTGTACTCAAATATCTTGAAGGCATGACCGCTGTTCGCCATGTAACCCCGGTACAGGTCAATCAGAGTGAAATGCTTCTTGATGTACAAATTGATGGTTCCGTAGAACAACTGAATGCGGCTATAGGTTTAGGGCGCAAGTTAACAAGAGCCGGTGTCGGGGACGAGTCCGGCTGGTTTCCGGATCTCCACTATTATTGGCAAAACTAGGCAGTCAGCAAAGCGGCCAATTGGAAGAGCTAACGATTTCGGAGTAAAGGATGCAGGACGATCAGCAGGATAAGAGCCATCAGCAGGATAAGAGCCATCAGCAGGATAAGAGCCATCAGCAGGATAAGAGCCATCAGCAGGATAAGAGCCATCAGCAGGATAAGAGCCATCAGCAGGAAATACGCAACAACCTGAGCGAAAACGATGGAAGAGAAGTTATGGCCATGACGACTGCCCAACGGGGTTTTCTGTTGGGGTTAGTGGTGTTCTCAGGAGTCATGCTCTATTTGCTCGGCCCGGTATTAACGCCCTTTCTGGTGTCCATAATTCTGGCTTATCTGGGTGACCCTATTGCTGACAGGTTAGAAAATCTTGGTCTTGGGCGTACCATGGCAGTTTGTGTGGTGTTTGCTGTTGTGTTGCTGGTTTTTTCAATTGCCTTGCTGGTGATTATTCCCGGAGCAGCACGTCAGCTGTTGCACTTGATTGAGTTACTGCCGGTTCTGGGGCAATGGTTGCAAACGACACTGGTTCCCTGGTTGGCCCAGTTTATAGATATTAACCCAGACTCCTCCCGGGACCTTTTAAACCTCAAAGATATCAGCAGTACTCTGGCGGTTGAGTGGAAGCAGGCCGGAAACCTCCTGAAGCATCTTAAAAATGTGCTGGCGAACTCTTCAGAAGCGATGATTGGTTTCTTTACTAACCTGTTCCTGATTCCCGTAGTGACCTTTTACCTGTTGCGTGACTGGGATCGTCTTGTGGAAAATATCGGTCAGTTGATTCCCCGCAACCTGGCACCAGTTTCCAGTCAACTGGCCCGTGAGTGTGATGAAGTATTAAGTGCCTTTATGAAAGGGCAGCTGCTGGTGATGTTGCTGCTGGGTATTACCTACGGGCTAGGACTGTGGCTTGTTGGTTTGCAGTTTGCTCTGTTGATTGGCCTGATTGCCGGTCTGGCCAGCATTGTTCCTTATATGGGTTTTATTGTGGGAATTGGTATTGCTCTGGTTATGGCGCTGTTCCAGTTTGACAGTATCTGGCCAGTGGTCGGCGTTGTTGGCGTATTTATGGTCGGGCAGGCATTGGAAGGTATGGTATTTACGCCTTTGCTGGTCGGCGACAAAATTGGTCTGCATCCTGTCGCGGTGATTTTTGCGATTATGGCAGGCGGGCAATTATTCGGTTTTTCCGGAATTTTACTGGCTTTGCCTGTTGCGGCCGTCATTATGGTGCTTCTGGCTCATCTTCATGGCAACTATAAGGAGAGTCACCTGTATCATGCCAGTCGCAAGTCATGATATGGTTATAGCCTGCCTGAACCACCGATTCATAGCGGACATATGAGTCAACCTTTACAATTACCGCTTAGCGTGCAGTTGAGGGACGACGCGACCTTCGCCAATTACTTTTCCGGCCCCAACTATTCCCTGGTGAATATGCTGGATCTTGAAAAGTGCTCTGATGAAGTCACCCCGGAATCCTTCTTCTATCTATATGGCACCTCCGGTGCCGGCTGCAGCCATTTGCTGCAGGCTGCCTGTCACCAGTCGGACCGACTGGGGTTCCGCTCTGCCTATCTTCCTATGGATGAAATGGTCGATTACTCCCCCCGGATTCTGGAAGGCTACGATGCCATGGATCTGATCTGTCTCGATAACATTGAGGCAATTGCGGGTGACCGGCAGTGGGAAGAGGCCATTTTTAATCTGTTCAACAGCTTGAGAGACAGTGGTAAACGTTTGCTGGTTGCGGCGCACTGTCCACCACGGCAGCTGCCTCTTGAGCTTCCTGATCTGGTATCCCGTCTGTCCTGGGGGCTGGTGTTTCAGGTTATGCCCTTGTCAGATCAGGATAAACTCATGTCTCTGCGCCTGCGGGCTCACCTTCGCGGGCTCGATCTGACAGAAGATGTGGCTCGTTTTATTCTGAATCGCAGCCCCCGTACCATGCAGGACTTGTTCAAGGTGCTGTCCTGTCTTGATGGTGAAAGTCTGCGAGCCAAGCGTAAATTAAGTATTCCTTTCGTCAAAGAAGTGATGGGCTGGTAGTCCCTTTGTAGCCCTTTCTTGTCAGAAACCCGCCTGATTCCCTTTTTTATCCACCGCTAAACAGTGGTCGGGTCATAGTCCTTCTGTGTTTTTCAAGTTCTGCGGTGCCTTTGCAGGAACCCTCTATTGTGAGAGGTAAGGAATATCTTCTGGCCGAGACAGGTGTTCAATGTGCAGTTCGGCTCCTCCCGTATGCACACCCCTGAACCTTCCAGGATAATCTTGCGGCAGCTGTAATGAGTTGCCGGCGGGCAATGGGTGTCCGGTCAGAAAAACATGGTTCTTATACACGGAGGTATCACCATGGGCACAGAGAGCATTAGTGGTCCGGGGACTTTTCAGCAAGCACCTGGTCCTCGTAGAAAGGGCCAAAAGGGTTCAATGGTAAATGGCGTTCATGCACGGCCGGGTAAACAGCCGCCTAAAAGTACCGGGCATACGTCCGACGGACGTACTGGTAAGGTCCATAATCCGGATGATAGTTTGAACATCACTGCTGGGCAGTACCTGAATGGTCTTGACCCAAATAAATACTCAGGCGCAACCGGACGCAATTGGGTGGCTATTGATGATCCGCGTTCTGCTGAGCTGGATGCTTCACGTGAATCCAAGGCTGCGATGAGACTTCACCAAGCCGAGAAGAAAGCAGGTCGTCGTCCTTTAAGTAGTGACAGCCTTCAAGCTCAAATTCAGAGTCGTAAAGATCAGATTCATAATCAGTTAAGAATCATGACTCAGGGTTTTGATTCTGTTCTGCCTGGTGAGGGCGAATTTATCTATGGTACTCATCACAATCACATAGGCCGTGATGGTAAACCTACTGAGCTGGAAGGTCTTGAGGGGGTGAATCGTGAGATGCTTAGCGCAGTGCGTGAAGCTCGTGAAGCTCGTGGAGGTGGTGAGCGTGATCAGGCTAAGTTTGATGCGTTAGATGCGAAGCTCGACAGGATTCGCATGGAGCAAATAATGCGGGCTAGGTTTGTTAAGGACGATACTCCTGAAGTTAATGCCCTGAATACGCAGCTGTCAGAGCTTGATGGCGATATCGCTAAGTATGAGGCGCACCCTGACTTAGTGAGGGTGAAAGATAAAATTCAGGCGGCTTGGGACTCGTATTTGCAGCTGAGCAAACAGGGGGGGAATGAAGAAGAGATCTTGAAGCAGAGGGCGCTTCTCTCTGACTTAGAGTCTCAGCTCAACATTCTTTTGAATGAATATGGGATAGAGTCTTACGCTCCTGATGTGTTGCAAGCGAAGAAAGTGGAGATCCACAAGCAGCTGAATTCTCAGATGGAGAAGCTGCTGAAACGTAACTACCGCAAGCTGGGCGAGAAGCTGGAGGGTGTTAATGGACACATTGCCGACATTCAAGGCTCACTTATTAATACCAGACGCCAAATAGATGAGATCAAACAGGACTTTAGTGAGGATGATGATGGTCCAGAGTTTCAGGGCACTCCAGAAAAGTTGTTCTCCCGCACTGAAGTCAGAAGGTTGACTAGAGTTGCAGCCAGTCAGGCTACAAAACTGGCTCATTTTCAAAGTATCCGTAAGGATGTGATGTTTAAACGGCAGGCTATCGAACGTCTCAGTAATGGTTTTGACACTGATGAAAAGATGTCTATGGCAAAGCAGCTCAGTGTTAAGGAAGATGTTCTGAGAACTGTTCTTAGCGACCTGGGTAGAGTGAAGAAGGGAATGAAGTTCAGCTTTTTCATGGCTGTGCGCAGTATAAGAACTCGCAAGATGGGGGACGTTGCTCTCTATGTCAAAAAATTCATGAGTCTGCTTGTTGAGGTAAAAAAGCTGAAGAAACGTGTTGTCAGGGCTTTGCCTGGTATTCGAAGCTTAAGCAAGAAACTTGGTGTTAATCGTGAAGAGTTGATGCTTGATTATGATCAGGATTATAAGAAAGTATCGATGCCTGCAAAAGTCAAGCAACTTCTGGCGCGCGGACTGAATCCGGTAATGTCATATGAGGGGGTTGGTGGTGGAAAAGTTGCTTCCCAGCTTAAGGGCGTTAACCATTATGGTGCAGTAGTGAGCGAGTCTGAAGTACAGAATCGGGGTGCTGTGAATGAGGATCTACGAGCTGTGGCTGATCTGAATGCTATGGCAGAAAAGTTAAAAATACTGGATGGACAGTTAAACCCTGTGCGAATTACTGCAGATGATACTCAGAAGATGTTGGAAGAACTCAGTGGTGTTTTTGAGGAGTTTGAGGCAACAACCAAAATGATGGATCAACATGCCGAGAAGATGAAGCCATACGATGATGCTGAGGCAGCGCGGGCTCTGCGATTAAAAAAGGCTGAGGCTGACCACCTGATGGACACATTGGACCAGGGCAGTCTCAATCATTTGTTTAATCAAAGTACCCTTTCCGATAACGAAGATGATATTCCGGGGGTAGATCCTGATGATATGAAGGGTTTGTTCGAAGATGATTCCTCTTCCGAAACCAGCACTGAGTACCACTCGGTTGCTGAATATACGCAAGATCAGCTTGATCGCTTAATGACTCTTCAGGACGATATCGAGGCAATGGGGCCTGAAGAATATGCTCGCTGGGCGGATGAGGTGGCGCTGCTAACAGAGCAGGTTGAACGGCAGGATGCCGATTTCAATACGTTTGTTTCTGATCTAAGGGATTATGGGGCTCGCCTTCAGAGTCTAAGCGAAACTGTCAGGTTAGAAGAAATAGATAATGGTTTTGCTCAGTCTATCAAAATCCTGAATGAGGAGGTGGCTGCTGCTCTGGATGCGCTATCAGCTGCTGCTAATGGCAATCCTGGGGCAGGCGTTAGTGTTGCCAATAGTTCTGTAGCCTCTCAGGAGAGTGTTACTGAAGACGAGATGGGTAGTGTCACTGAAGACGATATGGTTATAACAGATGATGGCAAGCCACTATCGACGGTGCCATCGGTTCCCGCACAGGTAGCCAGATATAATGCGGAGTTGGATGATATTATTGATGACTTTGACGATGAGCTTTACAGACTGAAGAATGATCTGGCTGGACGTCAGGGAAATCGGCGTGATTTCCCTCCAATGGGTTAATGCATGAAGCTCTTGTCTACTGAGTAGACTAAAGGCAGCTCACACGTGAGCTGCCTTTTTTATTGCCGGTTTCTCAGAGGCGCTTAGCGCTTTTGGAAATACCAGCGCACAAAGAAAATGCTGGTGGTAAACAGCGCAAGACTGGAGCCCGCCTGTAGCCATCCCAGCCAACTTTCCTTTACCCAGCCATTAATTACGCCGCTGGAAAAATAGAACAGTAGTACAAACCCCATCCAGGCGAAGCCTCGCCCGTGTTTGGTGACCAGTGCCGGAATAAACATCAGCAACGGTGCAAGGGAAACAAAGGCAAACAATAGTGGGGAATCAACCTGAGGGGGAGTCACAATAAAGTGATCACTCAGAATACTGCCAACCAGAACAATATATAGGAAGATAGACAGCTTCCAGCAGAGGTCTGCCTTCGGCCCCAGCTCTCTTAAATTGGCGGTTGTATTGGAGTTGTTCTGTGTGTCCGGCATTCCTTAAAGAATCTCCAGTACGCTTTCTGGTGGACGACCAATGCGAGCCTGATTGTTCGCTAAAACAATAGGGCGCTCAATCAGCTTGGGGTGAGTGATCATAGCATCAACAAGTTGAGCATCAGTCAGGCTGGTGTCTTTCAGGTTGTTGACCTTGTAAGCCTCTTCCCCTTTTCTCAGCAGTTCACGGGGAGTGATGCCCAGTTTTGTAATAATGGCGCTGAGGGTTTGGGTGTTTGGTGTGTTTTCAAGGTACAGCACGATTTCAGGAGTGAGCCCCTGCTCTTCCAGAATTTGAAGCGTCTGGCGAGATTTTGAACAGCGTGGATTATGATAGATGGTCACTGCAGTCACAGTTAGCTCCCGTTATACGCCCTATAAGCATTAGTCATTAATAACACTGCTGTGTATTCTATCGGGATGACTGGTAAGGGTATACCGCTAATGAGGTGGCAGGAGTTACTAAGAATGCAGGGTTTGAATAACTCGCGGGGGGCAACTGGTGAGCGTCTTGATGTACGACTGGTTCGCGGTACCAGAAATGTTCAGGATGTTGCACGACTGGTGTTGCACAGGTTTAGGGAGGATGGCTGCCTGAATCATGTGGCGGCTCTTACCTATACGACACTGTTTGCTATCGTGCCTCTGGTTACTGTGACATACAGTATTCTCTCTTCCTTTCCTGTTTTTAATGGCGTCGGCGAACAGCTGCAGGAGATGGTTTTCTCCCACTTTGTGCCTTCAGCGGGTGAGACAGTCAGCACCTGGCTAACATCCTTCTCTAATCAGGCCCGTAACCTGACGGCCGTGGGTATGGGTTTTCTGCTGATTACGGCTTTGATGATGCTGCGTACCGTTGATGGCGCAATCAATACCATCTTTCATGTGCGTACAAAGCGACGGGCGATTACCAGCTTTCTACTCTACTGGGCCATTCTGACACTGGGTCCTTTGTTGTTAGGTTTAGGGCTGGCTGTCAGCTCTTATCTGGCGACTTTGCAGTTTCTTGATGTCGCTACGGCAATTCCTGGAGTGAAGGGCGGCTTTCTGCGTTTCCTTCCCATGATAATGAGTATTATGGCTTTTACTCTTCTTTATCAGGCTGTTCCCAATCGCCGGGTGCGTTTTGCTCATGCCCTGACTGGTGGTATTTGTGTGGCTTTGCTGCTGGAAATAGCCAAGTTTGGGTTTAGTTTGTTCCTTAGCATCTCTCCTACCTATCAGTTTATATATGGTGCCTTTGCAGCTGTGCCTGTTTTTCTGATTTGGATATACCTTGGCTGGTTACTGGTGTTGTTGGGAGCAGAGATTGTTCATGCCCTCGGAGAGCCTCGAAGACCTGGATACAATGAATTCTCCCCGGTTCTGTCAATGGTCGCTATGCTGTCTGTCTTTCGGGAGCGTTTCTCGCAAGGGAGCTCCACCATGCTGGAGGATGTTCAGGAGGCTGGGTGGCCTGTAGGGCAGCAGCGCTGGGAAGAGGTAACGGACTGGCTCAGTAAGGAAGGAGTGCTTGGGCGTAATAGTCAGGGTGCCCTGGTGCCAGCCCGGTCGTTTAGCCATGTCGTATTCTCTGAGCTGCTGGAGCGCAGCCCCTGGCCTTTGCCAGGAACGGAGGAGCTGGATAAGTTGACCGTATTTGAACAGGGGCGCTGGTTTCAAAATATGGTGACGGAACTTCAGGTGCTGAATCAGGTGAGAGATAAGGTGATGGCCGGCTCAGTTGATTCACTGCTGACTGATGAGTCGTCTGAGATACGAGGTGGGGAAGGCCTGGAAGCGGGAGGCCCTCCCCGGAAAAAATAGTCGTAATAACAGAGCGGTTTAATAGGAGAATAGTCTTGATAAGACTCTTAACGGCGTTGCGGTTTAGCAGTGTGTTAATGCTTGCTCTGGTGCTGTTTGGGTGTGGTCAGGAGCCGGAAGTGACGGATTACCAGGGCCGGCCACTGATACTGAAATCAAAAAATGACTGGCTGGTGGTGAACTACTGGGCCAGCTGGTGTGATCCTTGTCGTGAAGAGATTCCGGAATTAAACCTGCTGGGGAAAAGTGAACACCATATTCGGGTATGGGGGGTGGACTTTGATAACCCGGACTCTGTTGAAGAGTTACAGGATAAAGTCCAGCGTATGGGGATTACCTTTCCCGTTATTGCTCCAGCCAGGGTTGCTCTGCTGGAGCTCGAACAGCCACCGGTTTTACCTGCTACTTATATTGTGAGTCCCGATGGTGTGATGAAACAGCGGTTATTGGGCCCTCAGACTGAGAATAGCCTGCTGGCAGCGGTTGACGCTTTGCGTAAAGAATCACCACATTGAACTCAGGAAGGGTGTCTTAATGGTTGCTCGTAAAGCACGGGTCTACGGTAAGGTGCAGGGCGTCTGGTTTCGAGCATCTACACGACGACGGGCTGAAAAGCTAAAGCTGTCCGGTTGGGCTCATAATTGTCCCGATGGCAGTGTGGAAGTCATGATGGTGGGGTCTGAAGTGGCCATTGCTGCATTGACTGACTGGCTTTATGAAGGGCCTCCTCTGGCCGTTGTGGACCGGGTTGAATTCGAAGAGATGCAGCAGGAAACGGACATTTCCGGCTTTACAACCGGCTAAAGGCTCCTGCAAATTCCTGTAAATATTCACATGTGACAATTTTTAAGTTTTGATTTTGAGAAATAAATCACAAAACTTGTGGGGGAATTGACCTTAAGGAGAAATTGTCCTTTTTCTCCATTGTTTAGTGAGTATTATGGCGTCGAAGCTGTTCGACCAGACTGAATCGGAGTGACATCACTCTGGTGAAGTTTTGTTTCATAAGGACATGGACAGTATTCAAAATGGCGATAGAAAATCACCCCGGATGTGTATTATTTATCACCGTGGTCAGCAGTGGGTTAAAACAATAAAAAAATAGGTCTGCCTGCCATAATGAAAAAACTACTGAAGTCTCTCTGCCTTGCGGGAGCTGCCGTATCGGCATCCGCTCTCGCGGCACCGCCCAATTTTATTGCCTTTGAGTCGGGTTCTGTCCGTCCAATGGCTATGTCTGAAGACGGTACCAAACTCTACGTTACCAACACCCCAGATAACGTTGTTGAAGTATTCAGCATTGGCGCAAACGGTGCTCTGAATCACGACACGTCTATCCCTGTCGGTCTTGAGCCTGTGGCTCTGGCTGTTAACGGTAACAAGTTGTGGGTTGTTAACCATCTGTCTGACTCTGTCAGCGTTGTAAACACCAACCACTCTGTTGTTGAACGTACTCTGCTGGTGGGCGATGAGCCACGTGATATCGTATTTGCTCAAGGCAAAGCGTTTATCACAACGGCTCACCGTGGTCAGCACCGTACTCACCCATCCCTGAACAATGTTCCGGGTGCTGGTGATCCGCAGACTCATACCGCAAGCGTGTCCCGTGCGGACGTGTGGGTATTTGATGCTGCTAATCAGGGCGTTGCCCTCGGTGGTAAGCCGGTTAAGATCGTTGAACTGTTCGGTGACACGCCTCGTGCACTGACTGTCAGCCCTGACGGCAACAATGTATACGCTGCAGTCTTTAACTCTGGTAACCAGACGACTGTCGTACACGAATCTGTTATCTGTGCCGGTTTTGAAGATATTAATCCTCAGATCGCCACTGTAAACGGCGTTGAAGTCCGTTTGGATGAGCCGACCTGTCAGGTTCAGGATAAGATCTCCTCTCCTAATGGTCTGGCCGATGGCTGGCTGCCTGCTAACCGTCCGGCTCCTGGCCGTAACGCGGAAGGCAAGATCCAGCCCTGGACTGGCATGATCGTTAAGTACGATAACGAAACCGGACAGTGGAAAGACTCTCGTGGTCTGAACTTCTCCAACGGTATTCGTTTCACTCTGCCTGACTATGACGTGTTCTCAATTAACGCGAACACTCTGAACAACAGCGATGCCTACAAGCACGTAGGTACTACATTGTTCAACATGGCTGTTAACCCTGTTAACGGTAAGATCTACGTTGCCAACACTGACTCTAACAACGCTGTGCGTTTTGAAGGTCCTGGTGTTCACGGCGGTACTACGGTTCAGGGCAACATTGCCAAGTCCCGTATTACGGTGATCAACCCGAATAATGGTGCGGTTAAGCCTCGTCACCTGAACAAGCACATCGACTATTCCGTACTGAAAACTGCTGACGATAGCGTGAAGAAGCACTCTGTTTCTACACCTATGGAAATGCAGATCAGCTCCGACGGTAAGACTCTGTATGTTGCTGCTCTGGGTTCCAACAAGATCGCTGTGTACAACACTAAAGATCTGGAAAACGACAACAGCTGGAACCAGATGCGTCCTGAAGCTGTGAGCGCCAACCACATCTCCGTTGAAGGTGGTCCTCAGGGTATCCTGCTGGATGAAGACCGCAACGGTGACAATGGTCAGCTCTATGTTCTGACTCGTTTCGATAACAGCGTTAAGGTTATTGATGCGGCTACCGGTGAACAGCGTCAGGCTCTGACCATGTTCAACCCGGAACCTGCTGCGCTGCAGGCTGGTCGTTTCATGCTGTACGATGCAAATCGTTCTTCCTCTAACGGTGAGTCTTCCTGTGCTTCCTGTCACATCTTTGGTGACATGGATCATCTGGCCTGGAACCTGGGTAACCCTGATGGTGGCAACACCTACAACAGCAACCCTTTCCCGACTGAGCACATGACTCGTCTGAACTGCCGTAACCGTCAGGCGTGGCAGTATGATGAGTGCTACTTTGCCGAGATCCTGAACGGTGACGGTGATGAGCGTACTCTGGCTTCCATGAAAGGTCCTATGACTACCCAGACTATGCGCGGCATGCAGAATGCTGGTCATATGCACTGGCGTGGTGACCGTGTAACGGGTTACTTCGGTACAGATACTACGACTGATCCTGAGAAGATTGATACGCGTCTGTCTTTCAAGAACTTCATTGTTGCTTTTGAAGGTCTGATGGGTATGGACGTTGATCTGGAAGGTGGTGTTGAAGCTGAGAATAAGTCTGACGTACGTGTTCAGCTTGAAAAGGACATGGACAAGTTTGCAGACTTCATGCTGAGCGTTCAGCTGCCTCCTAACCCACTGCGTAATCTGGATAACTCTCTGAGTGCTTCTGCCCAGCTGGGTGATGCGTTCTTCGATGGTCCTCGTCGTTCAGACGGTATGGAAGATGATTCCGTATTCAAGCCTGCAAACCGTCAGGATGGTTTCACTTGTGAAGAGTGCCACCGTCATGACCCAGCCAAGGGTTGGTACGGTGCTAACGGTGAAGTTTCTCACGGCGGTGAGATCATGATCCTGAAAGCTCCTCACTTCCGTAACCTGTACCAGCGTATCGGTATGTTCGGTCTGCCTGATCGTCAGGGCTTCCAGATCAGTACTACCCGTCAGCACCAGGGTGAGCAGATCCGTGGCTTCGGCTTCCTGCACGATGGCGCAACCGACCAGTTGTTCCAGTTCCTGCAAGGTGGCGTGTTCGATAACGGTGACCGCGGCTGTCCTGCTGGCATGATCGCTGCTCTGCACGGTTGTGAGAACAATGACCAATCCGGTTCTGTTGGTATTCCTAACGACCGTGTTCGTCAGGGTCTCGTAGACTACCTGCTTGAGTTTGATACCGACCTGCCACCAGCAACTGGTCAGCAGATCACTCTGGCTCGTGGTGCAACCACTGGTATGGTTAACCGTGTTAAGTTCCTCGAGCAGCGTGCTGCTGCACCATTCGTATCCAAGCTGCTGGGTGGCGAAACCACACAGTGTGACCTGGTTGCACGTGGTGTTGTAAATGGTCAACAGCGCGGCTACATGCTTTACCAGGGTGTTTACTACTCTGATAAGGAGAGCGAAGCTGGTATGACCAAGTGGCAGATGCGCAGCCTGGCTCAACAGGCCGGCAACGCTCTGACCTTCACTTGTGTACCTGCCGGTACCGGTGAGCGTATCGCGCTTGACCGTAACATGGACGGCGTATACAACGGTGACGAAGCTTAATTGATGATTCGCTGACCAGCGAAACTGAGAAAGCTTAAAAACCCGCCCCTGCTTTGCAGGGGCGGGTTTTTTGTCAGGGGTGATAAAAAAGAGATGCAGGTCACAAATTTAATAATTTTGTGGTAAATGAAGTCCTGAAAATTTGATGTTGTAAGTGGCGTCTATATCTTCAGTTAAGGGAGTATGTACTTTTAATTTGGATGCTTCCTGAAGTCTGCTCATATTTTGAGCAGTTCCAGTAAATTACGCAGATGTCTTATCTGCAATGAAAGGAGGTCTTTGACCTGAAGTAGCAAGTGTGGAGTTGGTCATGACCAGGAATTAGCCATACCTAAATAATAAAAGGCTTGCCTGTGAATATAGTCAGAAAACTAAGAACGCTGTGCCTGGCAGGGGCCGCGTTTCTGCTCTCAATAAATTCTCTTGCCGCACCTCCGTCGTTTATAGCTTTTGAGTCAGGTTCTGTTCGCCCTATGGCGATGTCAGAAGATGGTAAAAAGCTCTATGTGACAAATACCCCTGACAATGTCGTGGAAGTTTTCTCGATATCAACAGCCGGTTCCCTCAGTCATAGCGTATCTATTCCTGTGGGAATGGAGCCCGTTGCTCTTGCCGTGAATGGTAATGATCTGTGGGTGGTTAACCATCTTTCAGATTCTGTCAGTGTTGTTGATACCACACGTTCTGTGGTGAAGCGTACGCTGCTGGTGGGCGATGAACCGCGAGATATTGTCTTTGCCAAAGATAAAGCCTTTATTACCACGGCTCACCGTGGTCAGCACCGGACTCATGGTTCTATCAAAAGAATCCCCGGTGCTGGTGGCCCAGAAATTCATACACCCAGTGTTCCCCGGGCCGATGTCTGGGTATTTAATGCCAATAACCAAACCCGTGCGCTGGGTGGTAAGCCTGTCAAAATCATTGAGCTCTTTGGTGATACGCCTCGTGCACTGACAGTGAGTCCGGATGGTAATACTGTTTATGCGGCGGTGTTCAATTCGGGTAACCAGACGTCAGTCGTCCATGAGGGCGTAGTCTGTGCCGGTTTTGAGGATGTTGAGCCTCAGTATGCGACAGTGCAGGGCTACAGGGTTCGTCTGGATGACCCTAACGGTTGTAATGTTCAGGATGGGATTTCCTCACCGAATGGTCTGGCCAATGGTCGTCTGCCTGCTAACCGTCCGGCTCCAGGGCGTAATGCCGATGGCGTTATTCAACCCTGGACAGGGATGATTGTGAAGTATGATGAGGCGTCCGGTCAGTGGAAGGATTCCCGTGGCTTGAACTTCTCCAATGCCATCCGTTTCACGCTGCCAGACAATGATGTGTTTGCTATTAATGCGGGCACCCTGAATCAGGTACGTAACTTTAAGCATGTGGGTACTACGCTGTTCAACATGGCAGTGAACCCTGTAAACGGTAAGGTTTACGTTTCCAATACGGAATCTAATAACGCTACCCGTTTTGAAGGTCCCGGTGTTCATGGTGGTTCGACTGTACAGGGGCATATTGCGAAGTCCCGTATAACCGTGATTGATCCGCAGAATGGTTCAGTGAGCCCTCGACACCTGAACAAGCATATTAATTATTCTCAGCTGAAAGCGCCGGCCAGTGTGAAACAACACTCGGTCTCGACGCCTCTTGAGATGCAGATCAGCTCTGATGGCACGACGCTTTATGTAGCAGCGTTGGGGTCAAACAAGATTGCTGTTTATGACACGGCCGACCTGGAAAGCAATTCCCGCTGGAATCAGGTGACTCCGGAAGACTACAGTCCTTATCATATTCCTGTAGAAGGCGGTCCTCAGGGGTTGCTTCTGGATGAACTGAATAACGGTGATAACGGGCAGCTCTATGTTCTGACCCGCTTCGATAACAGTGTAAAGGTTATTGATGCGACAACAGGTGAAGCACGTCAGACAGTGACTATGTTCAACCCGGAACCTGCAGAGCTCCAGGCTGGACGTTTTATGCTGTATGACGCTAACAGAACATCATCGAATGGTGAATCCTCCTGTGCCTCCTGTCATATCTTTGGTGACATGGACCATCTGGCCTGGAACCTGGGTAACCCTGACGGCGGCAACACTCTCAACACCAACCCTTTCCCAACGAAGCATTTCACCCGTCTGAACTGTAATAACAATCAGGCTGTGTACGACGATGGGTGCTTCTTTGCGGAAATTCTCAATGGTGATGGTAAAGAGCTGACGCTGGCCTCCATGAAAGGGCCTATGACCACGCAGACTATGCGCGGCATGTCGACTCATGGTCATATGCACTGGCGTGGTGACCGGGTGACTGGTTACTTCGGTACTCAGGATGCTCGTAATATCCAGAATATGGAGAATCTTGATGAACGGCTGTCCTTCAAGAACTTCATTGTTGCTTTTGAAGGTCTGATGGGGCTGGATGTTGAGCTGGACAGTGTTGATGCTACGAATAAGCCTCAGAAAACCCGAGACCTTGAGCGGGATATGGATAAGTTCGCTGACTTTATGCTGGCGGTTCAGTTACCTCCTAACCCCATTCGAAAACTGAATAATAAACTCAGTACATCGGCGCAGCGTGGTGCTGATTTCTTTGCTGGCCCTCGTCGTTCTGATGGTATGGAAGATGACAGTATTTTCCGCCCTGCAAGTCGTCAGGATGGCAAAACCTGCGAAGGATGTCATACCCATGATCCGGCCAAAGGGTTCTACGGCTCTGATGGCAAGGTGGCTCACGGTGGCGAAATTCTCGTAACCAAGGTGCCCAGCTTCCGAAATCTTTATCAGAGAATCGGTATGTTTGGTCTGCCAGACCGGAACGGCTTTATGGTCAGCCCGACCCGTGAGCATCAGGGGCAACAGGTGAGAGGCTTTGGTTTCCTCCATGATGGCGCGACGGACCAGCTGTTCCAGTTCCTGCAGGGTGGAGTATTCGATGATGGTACCCGAGGTTGTCCTCCGGGTATGAGTGGTGATCTCCATGGTTGTACCTTTAATGACCAGTCAGGCACTGTTGGTATTCCCAGTGACACTGTTCGACAGGGTCTGGTTGACTACCTGATGGAGTTTGATTCTGATCTGGCGCCGGTTGTTGGCCAGCAGATCACCATTACCGCAGGTGCTACCAAAGGCATGCTGAATCGTCTGAAGTTCCTTGAGAATCGTTCTAATAAGGCTTTTGTGTCCAAGATTCTTGGAGGCAACACCAAAGAGTGTGATTTGGTGGCACGAGGAGTGGTTAACGGTCAGCAACGTGGTTACCTGCTGAAGAGTGGCAGCTACCGGACCGATAAGGCCGGAGAGTCGACTCTGAGCAAAGATCAGATCAGAACATTGGCCAAGGCCGGTTCTAACAGTCTGACCTTTACCTGTGTTCCTCCTGGTTCCGGTGTCCGTGTAGGTCTTGACCGTGACGAAGATGGAACCTTGAACAGAGATGATTCTGTCTGACCGATCCAGCGGTTGATAACTGTTTTTAAGTAAGTTGTAACCGTGTGAAACAAGCCCGCCCCTGGCAACAGGAGCGGGCTTTCTTTATTGGGGCTGTACTAGACTGGGTATGGCTTATGACGGAGAGCAACACAGGATTCATGCTCCGTAGTAATAAAAAACAAGATGACTCCAACAATGACTGATCTTAATGACAATCGATTAAAGGGGTGGGTTATGAAAAAACCGGGCTGGTTTCAATCAATGAAAGCTGCAGGTGTTCTGTTGTTTTCGGTCCTGTTTACGTTGCAGGCTCAGGCCGATGGTTCTGGTAATAAGCGGCAGGCTATGGAACTGCACAGCCAGTATATTGAGGTTTATGAAGCTCAGGATATGGACGGGCTTATGGCACTTATGGCTGAAGGTCCGCTGATGATCTGGGGAACCGGGGCTGACGAAGAGGCTGTTGATAAGCCGATGTTGCGGAAAGTGATTTCCCGGGATTTTAGTGAGGCAAAGGTGAAGGCGAATCCTTCTCAGGTTCAGGCTTTTGTTCATGGCGACAGCGCAATAGTGGTCTCACACTGGAGCCCCGCCTATCAGCCAACGGGAAGTAGTGACTGGTTTCATATGCCAACTTTGCGGGTGACTATGGGGCTGGAGAAACACGGTGATAACTACCTGATTCGTCACGCTCACTTTTCTGCCCCTTTGTCTGTGCAGCCTGCTGATCACTCGTTTATTGAGCAGAAGTAGGTAGAGGGCTATACAAATGTGTTGGTGAGAACAAATAAAATGGGCTGATCAGGCGCTTAGTAAAAAAAGGAAGCCGTCCTTTTTTAGGGATGGGTCAGAGATGAATGAAATGCACCTGACCCGACTCCTTTTTTGTTTTCACTGGATATTTATTATGAACAGTTACAGAGCTGTGTTTTCCTCGCTAATACCAGCGGGTTGTTGATCTTCTGGTTCCGGCTCCAGCCCCTTTTCAAGGTTGTTTATTTCAGCATTACTCATTTCAACATCATGTAGAAGCCAGGCGCCAGCCTCGGTGCTCTGTGAGGGCTTGCTGTCTGCCCGTTTTTTTACAATCACAACCACAGCCACTGTTGCGGCTACAGCGGTGGCTGCCGTAACTGCGGCCACACTGGATCCTATTATTGCTGCGCCTATGCTGCCTGGTTCTGAAGATCCGTCGGTCGGGGACATTGAGTGGGTGGGGGTTGTTGCAGCTGCGACCGTGATTGCGGCCACACTCGCTTCCATGCTGCCCCCTGATTCAGAAGTCTCGTCAGTGCTGCTCGGGGGCATTGAATGGGCGGGTGTTGGGGTGATGCTAAACAGCTTAAGCGTTATTGTTGGCTGAGTGCCCGGATCGCTGGAAACCGGTGCCTGCGACTGTGTGGCCAGTATAATCTGGGTGGGGGGGGGCACACTCGTATCTATGCTGCCCCCGGATTCAGAAGGCTCGTCAATGCTGCTCGGGGGCATTAAATGGGCGGGTGTTGGGGGGCTGCCAGACAATTTAATTGTTGTTGGCTGAGTGTTCAGATCGCTGGAACCCGGCGTTTGCGTCAGTGTGGACAGTATAATCTGGGTGGGGGTTGTTGAACCGGTTGTTGTTGCCTCAGGTGGTGTGCTTACAGACTCTGTGTAACTGTGTTGGGGGTTGCCTAATTCATCCAGAATGATGGCCGTTACAGTGTAATTATTGCTTTTGGTGTGGGTTGGGAATTCAATGGTGAAAAGAGTATTTACCCTCTCCATCAAATACGTCTGGTACTGAGAGGCCTCGGTCTCTCCATAGGAGACCTTCAGTTTTTGCGTTGGACATGGAATATATCCTCTCTGCTGCAATAGGATCTGTAAGTAATCGGTTGTGGAGTTGCTGGATGTGTCCAGTAAAACATCCTGAACAGTTAAATATTCCCCAGGGGTTCTTTTGTCGATAGTTACTGTCGGTCCAGAGTGGTTCCCAAGGAGGGAGGTCACTGCGCCCTGTACAGAATGGCATGTTTCTAAAAGAGGTAAATGTATAGTGCAGCAAGGTTGACCAGAAAGATTAACCAAGGTTTGGTTAAGCGTAAGATCCCGAACAGTGACACTGTAAGCCGGTGTGCCGCTCAGGCCTGCTGCTTGTGCCTCCTCCCAGGTTAATACACTAAAAGTGTCGCCAAATTTAAGATTTTGTGCAGCCCCCAGGCCGGATTCTATAGTAAGGGTTGCGAAATTAGATGTGAATCCTCCTGGATATAACATACACCGGGCCTGTAAACCATTTAAGCCTTCAATGTGTGTAGGCACTGACAGTTCATTTGATACATGCCCATTATCCAGAACCAATGACGTAGTAATGCCTTTCTCCTTAATCAAGGGGTCGGTGACGAGGTGCACTGTCGAAGATCCAGGCAGTATCACACTCCAAACTATAGTGATCCCCTCACCAGAACAATTAAACACAGCAGGACTACAACAGGGCTGGGTAATATTTTGCGGTGTCTCTGTAAGCATCGGAGCTTGCTGTGCCCCTGCTGCATGAAGGTTTAACCCCAATAGCCCTGAAGCGGCCACCAGTGGATAAATGGGATGATTTGTTGAAAGGGAGGCCAGTGCCATAAGCGCCATCTGGGCGGCTTTGTCTTGCCAGCCTTGTTGGTATTGGGGGTGTAGCTGGCTGTCGGATTGTGCCGATGCGGGCTGCTCTTCGTAAAACTTACCCTCGGGAAGCGTATCAGCATGAACATCCTGCCGCTGGTTTTCCTGCGGCGATCTTTGTTCCTTCAGGTGCGCCTCTTTTTGCTGGTTTGTTTGTAGCGTCAGGTGTTGTATGTCCTGCTCCAGCCCGGTGTCCTGATCGTCATAATCAAGTGAGTAGGGTTCATAGTCGCTCTGGTAATAAATGGCCGAGGCGACTGCTCCTTGTTTGCCCCTGTGTGGCCATGACTTCAGGGTAGGAAGGGCGGCTTTTGGTGATTTTCTCTTTGTTTTTTTTACTCCCGTTGTTCTTGCAGTTTGATAATCACCTGCGCGTTTTTGTCTTTGCCATTCTTTTGGATGAACGGCTCTGCTGTGTTGTATGGCCTGTGTGTCGGTAGACGATAGGCTCTTCCAGCTTTTATGGGGCTGGATCTGATGTCGGGTTTGACTGTCAGTTCTGCGGATGCCTCCCTGCATCAGGTGGCGCTCTTTAGAAGAAGCTGGAGAAGAAGCCGGAGCAGAAGACTGGGGCACTACCTGTGGAAACGTTTTCTGGAGGTGGCCTGTATGGTTTTTCACGGCTTTTGTTTTGGCCATTTTACCAGGGCTGGTTTTAGACAGCTGACGGCTGTGATTGCTGAAATAACTGCTATTGCGATAATGGCTATCAAAGGGAGCTGCCGCCGGGCCAGACACGCGTGCTGTGGTATTTCTTCCGCAGGTTCGCGCGTTAGAGATTGCTGCAGCGGCATAAGCCATATACGCAGCGGATGTGTGGTTGGCTGCCTTTACGCCGGCTCCGCCACTGAGCCCGCAGCTATGTCCGCCACCGGCCGAAGCTATGGAGATGCATAGCACCATTGGCAAGGCAATACAGCAGTGTACAGCCACTTTGAAACAGGTCATGGTCAAGCGAAACTTCTGGCTGTTTAACAAATGGCCTCCTAAATCCCAATCTCCTTCCTGGAGCCTGCTCCTGCGTTATCAAGGGTTTTAAAGTAGCTGAACATTGCTGATGGGGTGAATGAAGCCGCCCCCTTTTCACACAATCTCTTAAGCACGCAGGTAACACCAGACAGATTTTTGGAACTGGTGACGGGAAAGGAATCTGAATAACTGATGATGTACGGTGATAGTGCTTTATGCATGCCATGTGTTGTATTTGTAAAAGCGTCTCGACAATATCTGTACCTGTGCAAAACAACAGTGACAGGCTCTTGCAACGTTGTTTGATTTCAAATCAAACATTAGTCCTGCTGTTAGCAGAGAATGAACTACTTTTACTCCCGCAGCGGTACGGAGACTCCTCTTATGCTGAATGAAGCATGCTGATCTGGAATATATAAAGGGGGAAACATAATAAAATCGTTCCCAGATTCAAAACGAATGTGGCCAGCATTGGCAGAGTGTCCTGGTTGATTATTTCAGCGAGAGGTTGTGATATTTAAAATGATGCAATCAAAACACAATGTGTGGCGAATGGTGAGCGTTACTGGTTTCTTGATTTTTTATTCCGACCTGAGTGTCAGTGGTTTTGACACACCTCATACTGCTAACAGAACGGCGGCAAGTATACTGGCTCTTACGGCCCTCTCTAATGCCACAGCCAATACGTCTGGTCAAAAGTACCCGGTCACATGAAAACAACTATTTCTGACTCAATCTCCAGGGTGCTCAGCAGTGCCGCAGCTCCCGTCACACAGCGGGCTATGCTCCCTGCGCTGCCACCTGGCTGAGCAACCTGTTTATTGGCCAGAAATAGTTGTTTCCACATGGACGGGCACTTAAGAAGGGTAAGCATCCCGACACACATGTTGTTTATATCAATGGTGTTGAGTGTGCCCGCAATAACCCAAATAACCATGTTCCTGATTGATAATACCGCTTACGGTTAGGGGGTTAGCCAGTACCGCTCCCACCGCAGTAAGACTTTTTCCGGGTACCAGGTTTTCCCCAGACTACCGTTGTAGCGGGCCAGTGCCCGGGTCAGGTTACCTTTCTCTCGTTTCAGGTAATAACTGAGGATGGTGGTGCCATAGCGAATATTGGTTTCCATTTCCGTGAGGTTGTCATCTTCCCGCCCCAGCTCTTTTCTCCAGAAGGGCATGATCTGCATAAAGCCTTGTGCGCCGACTGAGGAAATGGCATAGCGATTGAATGTGCTCTCGGTATGAATTACGGCGAGAACCAGTTCGGGTTCCAGGCTGGTGCGGGCAGCTTCCCTGTGGATAACCCGTAACAGATTTAACCTTTCCGCTTCATCCTTGATATACCCCGAGAGTCGGCTGGACATATCCACAAGCCAGACTTCAGCAGTATAAGGGTCCTCAAAGCTCTCTGAGTTCTCAATCGCTTCCTGCAGGTAACTGCGCATCTCATTATCAATGGAAGCACTTTCCTGAGCAAAAATACGGTTGAGTGGGAGCAATAGAGAAGTAACCAGAAAGAGAAGACTAAATAGCAGGAACGGAGAAGCCGGCAGGCTGGGAACAGCCTGCCGGACAGAGTTTGCTGTAATCCCGGGGATCAGAGCTTCACCCGCTTCTGCAGTTCAGCAATCACATCATCAACGGCAATATTGATGTTCTCACCTTCACGGCGGTTCTTGTATTCGAGCTGACCTTCACCCAGACCGCGGTCACTGATAACCACGCGATGAGGCACACCCAGCAGTTCCATATCGGCAAACTTAACGCCCGGGCTGGCTTTACGGTCATCCATGATGACGTCATAACCCAGAGCGGTGAGTTCCTTGTAGATCTTCTCGGAGGCTTCACGGACAGCTTCAGACTTTTCAATCTTCAGCGGTACCAGTGCGACCTGGAAAGGTGCGATAGCGTCGGGCCAGATAATACCGCGGTCATCGTGGTTCTGCTCAACAGCAGAGGCCACAATCCGGCTGACACCGATACCGTAGCAACCCATCAGCATGGTGGCGTCTTTACCGTTCTGATCCAGAACAGAGGCCTTCATCGCTTCGCTGTACTTTTTGCCCAGCTGGAAGATATGGCCAACTTCAATACCACGTTTGATGAACAGTGTGCCGTTACCACAAGGGCTTGGGTCACCTTCAACAACGCTGCGAATATCTTCAATACGGGTGAAGCTGGCATCACGTTCCCAGTTAATACCGAAGAAGTGTTCGCCCTCAGTGTTTGCACCGGCACCAAAGTCCGCCATGTTGGCAACTGTACGATCGACGATACAGGGGATGTTCAGGCCGACAGGGCCCAGAGAACCGAAGCTTGCGCCGATGGCCTCTTTTACAGCTGCGTCAGAAGCCATTTCCAGAGGTGCAGCCACTTCAGGCAGATGTTCGGCTTTGATTTCGTTCAGTTCGTGGTCACCACGAACCATCAGGGCGACCAGATCAAACTCGGACTCTTCAGACGCTTTCACAATCAGGGTCTTCACAGTCTTTTCTACAGGCAGGTCAAACTGCTCAACCAGTTCGGCAATAGTCTTGGCGTTTGGTGTAGGTACACGCTTCATCTCTTCAGAGGGTGCAGGACGCTCTCCAGCCGGTGCCATGGCTTCGGCTTTTTCGATGTTAGCGGCGTAATCACTGCTGTCACTGAAGGCGATATCGTCTTCTCCGGAATCGGCCAGTACGTGGAATTCGTGGGAAGCTGTACCACCAATGGAACCTGTGTCAGCTTCTACAGGGCGGTAATCCAGACCCAGACGATCGAAAATACGGCAGTAGGTGCTGTGCATATTTTCGTATTCTTTGCCCAGGCATTCCTGAGATACGTGGAAAGAGTAAGCATCTTTCATCAGGAATTCCCGTGAGCGCATCAGGCCGAAGCGTGGGCGAATCTCATCACGGAATTTGGTTTGAATCTGGTAGAGATTCAGGGGCAGCTGCTTGTAGCTGGTCACCTCGCCACGAATCATATCGGTCACCACTTCTTCGTGGGTCGGGCCCATAACGAAGTCGCGGTTATGACGATCGGTAAAGCGCAGCAGTTCCGGGCCGTAGTCATCCCAGCGGCCACTTTCCTGCCAGAGTTCCGCAGGAGCGCTGACGGGCATCCAGGCTTCAAGTGCACCAGCGCGGTCCATCTCTTCACGAACAATGTTTTCAACCTTGTTGAGAACACGCTTGCCGGCGGGCAGCCAGGTGTAGAGACCAGAGGCCAGTTTACGAATCATACCGGCGCGCAGCATCAGCTGGTGGCTGACCACAACCGCATCGGATGGAGTTTCTTTCAGGGTAGGTAAATAGTACTGGCTTGTGCGCATGGACAATCTGCTATGCCGAATAATGATCAAAGGAGTCATTTTAAGGGGCAGAGCAATATTGGCAAGAGCTATTCTCGCTCAATGGAAGAGGATTGGGCAGCTTCGGCCATAGCGGGAGATTCTTTCAGGGTCAGCACTGCTCCAAGGCAGACCAGAACGACAGCAACAGAGCATTTCAGAACAAAGCCAAGCCACTGGTAATCGTCCATTGTCATTAGCACGACCAAAATAATACCGCTGACTTGTCCGGCCAGCAGAACAGCGCCCTGAGAGAACGCTTCAGGAACCGGTCTGGTGATCTCGGCAATATATTGAAAGCCAACAGGTCCGGCGCCCAGTATAAAAAAACCAATGAGGGCGGAGGACACTAAAGCAATATTAAATACCTCACTTTCTGAATGCCCAAGGCTTCCTGCAAAGGCCAGTCCTGCCAGCCCGGGTATCAGGCCAAGCATGCAGATGACAAGAATGGCTTTACGCTTTTGCAGATGGTCTGAAACCAGCGGGAAAACAATGGCTCCCACCATGCCGCCAATCAGCATCAGAGTACCCAGCAGACCATTGGAATCCTTGACCTGAAGGTTGGCACTGATGGCATCGGTCAGGGCGCTCACTGCATTGAATAATCCCAGTCCGACAAGAAACAGAAAAAGACCTGTGCGCATATCTCTGTTGCTTAACAGGCTTTTCATCGCAGGCCAGAGTGAGGAGGGGGATTGTTGCGTGATGGTTGTGGATTGCCTGTGTGATGTGAGAGGTGCTTCTCTTACAAGCAGCAGTGCTGATAAAGCAATAGCAGCAGATACCCAGCCATAAAGGAACATGGCTTCAGGGATGCCGGCGCCGTATGCAGGGCTTTCAGGAGAGGTGCTCACAAGCAGAGGTGTCACGGCGACAGCCAGAAGGATACCCACAAACTGGGCAAAAACCGACAATCCGGCCGCCAGGGCACGCTCCTTCAGCGGGAACCATTGTTCCGTCAGTGTGGTGATGCAGTTGAGAATAAAAGGCTGGGCGAGAGCAAGGCCGCATTGGGCAATGAACACACCCAGCAGGTGTTCACCAAAAAGTCCTTTTACAAGGCCGAATACTCCCAATAGAAGTGCGCCGGAGAAAAGTCCAAAGTGCAGGCCAAATCGGGCAATGACCCAGGATGCCGGTAGAGAAAATACCAGATAAATAACCATGTAAACCATGGCGAGACTATCAATCTCCAGCCAGGGGCGTAATACCAGCTCTTCCTGATGAAAGTGAGAGGCCGGGCGAGCGATGGCGGCATGGGTCAGCCACTGTAGCTGAACGGCAATCGTCAGCAGCATCAGCAGTATCAGCATCACCCAGCGGTAAGCTGGATAGGATGAGAAGGCAGGTGGATCCAGAGGTGGATTGAATGAACCGTTTTTAGACATATTCCCTCGGTCTGCCTGATGTTCTAAACGTAAGTACGCAGAATGAAGAACTTAGTGGAATTCAGAGAAGGGTGAAGGAGAATTTTCAGTTTTTCTCCTTCGTTGGCGTTTTAATGGTGAAGGGCTACTGGTAAGGGTTCTTTCTTCTGTCGACCCAGAGGTAGGCTCCCCCAATGACAGCCGCAGGCATAATAATCAGGTTGATAAAAGGGATCATGGTAAACAACGCCACGGAGCCACCAAAGGCCATGGTCTGCAGACGCGGCCTGGCCAGATGGTCTTTCATGGCTCGAAAATTTACCTGTTCGTTATCCGCGGCGTAGTCACAGTATTGAATGCCCATCATCCAGGAACTGAACAGTGCCCAGAGTACCGGGCTGATAATATTTACGCCGGGAATCAGGGATATCACCAGCAAGCCCACTGCCCTTGGCAGGTAGTACCACAGTTTTTGCAGCTCCCGCAGTAATGAGCGTGGAATCAGCTCCAGTAGCTCTTTCCAGCCACCGTCAGGTACACAGTCAGGGTCCAGCTCTCGTTGAATCTTTTCTGCAAGAAAGCCATTGAAGGGCGCGGCAATCAGGTTGGCAACAATGGTAAAGGTGAAGAACATGCCTATCAGCAGGGTGAGGGCGAACAGCGGCCATATCAGAAAGGAGAGGAAGCTCAGCCACTCGGGCAGCCAGCCCATCATCTGGTTTAAAATGTCAGTAAACTTTTGAATGGCCAGCCAGATGAGACCTGCGAAAACAAAAATATTCACCAGTAGGGGAACCAGTATATAAGCGCGGATTCCAGGTTCCGGCAGACGGCGCAGGCCGGTCATGAAGTAGGTGAAACCCTGCCCGGTAGAGTTGATGTGTTGCTTCATTGGGTTCTCTGTGCGCTCCTATTCATCTAAAGCCTGAATGGACGTGTTTGGTGACAATCCACTGTCACACATTGTATTGGTGACACTATCATAATAACGTACAAGAAAGGCTCTTTGCGGAACCAACTTACATTATTTATAACCCCACTGTCGGATATTTTGCATTAGGGTCGGCTCTCCCGTTTATTAAAAAGAGCAGTCAGCAAACAATATAAAGTGGGGTAGGCAATTGCCAGGTTGCCCGGAAGCTATGGACGGGACGAAGTGCTTTGGTTCTTCTACAGATTTGTTGCCAGTATTCGGGTTGCCAGCAAAGTTAATCCTCTGGAAAGGCTGACAAGGGTAAAGATACTGTTGCTCGCACCAAGACTAAGGTTTCCATGAATATTATGATAATCTTCCGGGTATCGTTTCTCGAAATGCTCGTAAGGATAAAGTTCTGTTGCCAAAAATTGGTTTTCTTGTAGATGAAGCGCATAGCAATCGCTGTGATCATGATCCGGGCTATAAAACGCTGGTGTTTGTGGCGTTTCTTTACGGGGTTGTGCAGCTGTCCAATAGATAATTTCCTTTATGCTTCGGTCCAGCCAGTTTTGATAATCAGTCTCTGAAAGGCCCATAAAGGTCTTTAAATTAAAACATTCAGACTCACCTGCCCATTGAGGGTAATAACCTTTTAGAAATTCTGTAAAAGCCTGCTCGACAAAACATTGGGTATGCTTTAACGCTGTCTCATTTTTATAATGATAATCAGGAAACTGCTGGGACAATCTTGCATAAACCAAAATAACCGCCAGGAGGTTCTCGACACAACTGTTGGCCAGCATTAAACGTTGGGTAACTTCCGGAACATGGCAGTATTTTTTTGTATCTCTTTGGTTCAGGTAACAGGTAACACTGCCAAATGTCTCATAATCTGCTACATCTCGAAAACCACTATAGCCAATATCACAATACTCTGTAGCGACTGTGTTCCAGGCAGCAAAAGTTCCGGATCCCGCACAACAGGGGGTATAACCCATTACTGAGTGCAGTGCCACCCAGCGTCGACCTGAACCAGTGTTGTGATAGGCAGCCAGAAGGCTGGTTGGAATCAATCCCATAGCGGTAAACCGGCCAATGTCACTGCTTGCCCTTAACAGCCCTTGTTCCGGCCTGGCTTTTGGATTGAGGCTTGTGCTGTCAGGCTGATGAGCATAAATGCCGTAACCCGCGTCAGCCTTATAACGATAGACATTAAGCCACTTATTCCCATGTTCGTCTTCAACGATAGCTGGCGAGTCTCTGAACCCTGGCAGCCTTTTAAGCCAGTCCGCCGGAATTTTGAAGTAGACTGGTTCAAAAGGCATGTTGCTTTTTAATCCAGAACCTATTGAGGGTTTTACTCCAGATATGTATTCATGAACCAACCCCTCACTAACAAGGGTTTCCTGTGTTTCACCCGTGCGTTGAAATTTATAAAAGTAGTGCTCTCCATTCTGGGTTACCTTCAGGGTACGACCACCGATAAGCTCGAGAGTTGAAGCACTCTGCAGTGGTTCTGTATCCGGCATAACCGTCAGTATACGTTTTGAATTGTTAAGGACGTAGCTATTGAGAGCCTCACCTTCATGCAGTCGCACCGGAGAAAAATCAACTGCATTATAGGCTGTGGCAACAAGCTCCGGCAAAAATGGGTTGTGCGTGTTCCAATCTGAGGGCTTGACCACTTCGTACAGTTTCTCTCTGGGACAAGGTTCAAAATTAGGAAATGGCTGCCTGTTATCAGGTTTCAAACTGTCGAGTAGCCTCTTTCTGGAGACGGAATCCAGGCTCACTGCGTTCAGCAGCTCAAGTTTTATACTCAAATCAAGGGAGGCAATCACTTCGTATGATAACAGCGGTTTTCGTGACTCCACAGGACCAAGCTCTTTATAAGCAGTCAGAACAGTATATAAAGACTGTTTTGCCATCAGCTGTATCTGGCAGTGTTTGCATGTACGTGCATCCTTTGGGATGTTCGTAAGGCCTACTCCACCCTTATCTGACAATCTTCTTATAAATTCATCCAGAAACTCTTTGGTCTGCATACTGCCAGGAATATTATATAAACTTCCGTTATTATCAGCAGCAAGGCGACATATTTTGAGACTCTTATTGTGTTCAGGTACAAACGCTATGTTCAAAGAGTTGCAAATAACAGCTTGCTCACATATTTTTGGGTCAGCTTTCAGTTCGTCCGGAAGGTACTTGAGATGTTCTCTTACGTTTTTAGTACACTTTTTTAAGACTAGCCTGCACAATTCATCCGACCTGAACCTTTTTGGAATAAAATGCAATATATTATATTGATCTTCAGATACCAATTCTCCATCTCGCAAATTTTCACAGGCTTCAATATAAAAATCATAATTAATAAATTGTGATTTTCGGTCAATATAAGCTAATGCCAGTCCGTTTTTACTGATGGCACCCCTGCAAAGAGTTTCGTAATAAGAAACTGAGGAAGGAACAAGCTTTATGGCCATCCAATTACTGTTTACTGCTAACTCATACAGCTGCTTATTACAGAGTTCTTCGGGGACGTACTCAAGTGCTCTATAAGATTTTTCGCATAAATCCAAATAAAATTGCTTATCGTGCTTAAGCTCTTCGGGTAATTGTTTGAAAAATGAATCATCTGTAAAAAAAGAATTCTGATCCACCATTTTCAAAAAAAACTTTTTGGTTTTCAGTGTATCCGGCACTTTGTCAGCAATTCGTTCAAAAGTGTGGACTTTCAAAAAATCCAACAGTTCCGGGTGTGCTGTAAATACAGATCCCGGAATGAAAAGATATGCACATTTTTCCTGATTCACTGCCAGGCGACAAAGGTCAAATGTAAGCTCATTTTCATTTAGATACTGGATAATTAGAGAGGACTCCTTTATAAGCTCTGGCAAGAGTTCAAGTCGAACAGCAGGTTCGAAATAAACAATATTCCTATAACTATCGTGGGTTCCAGAGCATGCAGCCAAACATATCGACTTAGTGTGGCGACATTTTGGTATACTTGCAGCCAGCTTGCCATCGAAACCCAATATGGCCTCAAGTTCTTCATCCGAAATATTATCAACATCCACATCCCGAAACACTCTTTCCAGTAAAGAACGCGGTTTGATTACCCCCCATTCTCTGATAAAGAGCAACACCTGGTGACCATTGATAGTATCATCGTATAGCGCCTGTAAGGCTTCAGAAAGCTGATCCGCCTTTGACTTGAAATCATTTCCTGAAGTGCCGCAAGGGGCGTCAAGTTCCATTGGTTCAGGCTGAAAGCTGTCCTCAACCTCATTCCAAAAAGGTCTAACGTGTGAACTGGCAGGCTGCATAACTATACCATTCCCTGTTTTATAGAATTAATATTAACTGAGACAGCCCGGAACAATATAAAATCCCTGTGGTTAGTGTGTCTGACTGGTTTGTTGGCGGGGAATATCGGACTGGGTCCTCTGGCGCCGTGAAAAGGTCATAATTCAACCCTGATAGGAAATGCCTGATAGAAAATGATCGCCCCCCCCATATTAACGATCCAGGGCACTACCCTTCAGCAATTTCGGTAACTCGTGTGTTTGTTATGGCAGGCTCGCAGGCCGCGCATGAACTTGCAATACAGGTTTTTTATAGCCGCAATAGTTATTCTCGACTGGTTCCTGTTCGGGGAGCTGGTTATTATGTCGGGCAATCTATCGGGGAAGATTCGGAGAGAGTCCAGTGAGTGAAGCCAGACATATTCCATTATTGATTTTGGGTTCCGGCCCGGCCGGCTATACCGCAGCAGTGTATGCGGCCCGTGCCAACCTGAAGCCAGTTCTTATCACTGGTATGCAGATGGGTGGTCAGCTGACTACCACTACTGACGTTGATAACTGGCCGGGTGATGTTGAAGGTCTGCAGGGGCCTGACCTTATGGCGCGTATGCAGGCTCATGCCGAGCGTTTTGAAACCGAAATTGTGTTTGATCACATCAACAAGGCTGAGCTTCAGCAGCGTCCTTTCCGCCTGGAAGGCGATAGTGGTGTGTATACCTGTGACGCCCTGATTATCTGCACCGGTGCCAGCGCCCGCTACCTGGGTCTGGAAAGTGAAGAGGCTTTCAAGGGGAAGGGCGTATCCGCCTGTGCCACCTGCGATGGTTTCTTCTACCGTAAAAAGCCAGTGGCTGTTATCGGTGGTGGTAACACGGCAGTTGAAGAGGCGCTGTACCTTTCCAACCTGGCCAGTACTGTCACTCTGGTACACCGTCGAGAGGAGTTCCGTGCTGAGAAGATTCTGATCAAGAAGCTGATGGACAAGGTTGAGAACGGCAATATCAAGCTGGAACTCAACGCTACTTTGGATGAAGTGCTGGGCGATGATGCTGGTGTAACCGGTATGCGCATCAAGAGCACCCAGGACGGCTCTACGCAAGAGCTGGATCTGGACGGTGTGTTTGTAGCCATTGGCCATACACCCAATACAGAGTTGTTTGTAGATCAGCTGGCTATGAAAGACGGTTACCTGAAAGTGCAGAGTGGTTCAGAAGGTAATGCGACGCAGACGTCTATCGAAGGCGTGTTTGCGGCGGGTGACGTAATGGATCATATTTACCGTCAGGCTATTACTTCTGCTGGTACTGGTTGCATGGCAGCTCTGGATGCTGAGAAGTATCTCGACTCCATGGAATAAATAAGCCAGATAGAAAAACGCCGGTAAGAGTTGATGCTCTTACCGGCGTTTTTGTTTGTGCTGCTTGGCTGGTGCTGCTGATTCTGACTCTAAAGAAGAGCTTAAGGTGTAGAAGGCTTCTTCTCGGTCTCTTCATCCAGAGGATTGCCCATACCGAAGTTTTCAGACAGTGTGCCTTTGTCTGCCATGGTTTTCGGGGCGTAGTCCTTGGGTTGCTCAGCCAGAGCCGCACTCTGTTGACGGTTGAGAGCCTGTGAACTCAGCAGGGCATCATTCAGGCGATGACGGGTTGCTTCGTCGGTGCACAGCTCATTGGCGCTGGTGGCCAGGTGCTCGTGAACGTCCCGATAGGATTCAGTCATACGGTTGATAAGGTGAGCGCTGGTACTGAAGTGATCAGTGACCTTGTTCTGGTAGTCCTTCAGCTCCGCTTCCAGCTCTGCAATACGGCCTCGAGAGTGGTTTCCTGAACGGCCACCTGCAAGAAAATAATACAGCACAATACCGGCAATCGTTCCGGTAAAGAAGGCAATTCCGCCTACAGACCAAATCAGGTTCGATATCTCCACATCCAGCCCCAGATAAATAATTGCTACTTTTAATAATCCCTAACTTATAACCTTTTACGGCCAGTGTATAGCGGTTCCGCGTTACTGAATGTGTTACCGAATGTCTCAACCGGCTCGCGCTCTGGTGTTGTCTTTCCCGGTGTTCCGGTGGATGATGCGAGCCGTGAGAATTCCTTTGAATGGCATGGCCGTACCCAGAACAGTAACAAGGCCCCATTACCAAAGCATGAAGGCAGAATGAAAAACACTATTACACCTTTAGAGCAGTATCGGCGGGACCTTGAACAGGACGATTTTCTGTATGACCCGGCCCAGGAAGATGCGGTCAAACATTTACAGCGTCTGTACGATGATCTGGTAGCGGCTGATGCGAAAAAGCCGGGCTTGCTGGAGCGTTTCTCTCTGGTGTCGAAAAAGCGTGAGCTCTGCCAGGGCCTGTACTTCTGGGGTGGAGTAGGGCGGGGTAAAACCTGGCTGGTAGACACCTTCTATGAGTGTTTGCCCTTTGAAGATAAGATGCGCACCCACTTCCACCGGTTTATGAAACGGGTGCACGCTGAACTGAAAACCCTCGGAGGCCAGAAAAACCCTCTGGTGATTGTGGCCAGGCGTCTGTCTGACGAAGCCCGGGTTATCTGTTTCGATGAGTTCTTTGTTTCAGATATTACCGACGCCATGATTCTGGCCAATCTGCTGGAAGAGCTGTTTAAGAATGGTGTTTCTCTGGTAGCGACCAGTAATATTGTGCCTGATGGCCTCTACCAGAACGGCCTGCAACGGGATAAATTCCTGCCCGCTATTGCACTTGTGAATAAGCATACAGATATTGTGAATGTGGACAGTGGTATCGACTACCGCCTGCGGGTGCTGGAACAGGCCGAGCTGTATCATTATCCGCTGGACGACAAGGCTGATTCCGAGCTGGAGAAGAACTTCCTCTCATTATCTCCTGACAGGGACCAGGTACGGGAAAATATCAGCCTGGAAGTCGAAGGTCGCGATATTCCTGCTCGCAAAGTGTGCGAAGATATTGTCTGGTTCACCTATGAAGCCCTGTGCGATGGTCCCCGCAGCCAGAATGATTACATTGAACTGGCGCGAGAGTTTCACACAGTTCTGGTGTCTGATGTGCCCCAGATGGGGCGTGCAATAGATGACCAGACCCGCCGCTTTATCAATATGGTGGATGAGTTCTACGATCGTGGCGTCAAACTGATTATGTCCGGCGAAGTAACGCTTTTACAGCTGTATACCGAAGGCAAGCTGGAGTTTGAATTTCAGCGTACACTGAGCCGTCTGCAAGAGATGCAGTCCAGTGAATATCTGGGCAGGGAACATAAGCCCTGATGAAAAGGAAATAGGGAGCAATAAGTGGAAAAACACCCTCAGGATTGTGAACAGTGTCTTCCTGAAACAAGTGATCAGGGGCGACAGTCTCCCTTGAATGCCAGGGAATACAAAACACTGTCCAGGCTATTTAAAGTGCTGGGGGATGAAGGGCGGCTGCGTATGGTTATGGCCTGTATGCAGGAGCCGCAACCTGTCTGTTGTCTGTCAGAGGTGGCTGGTTTGTCCCAGTCTCTGACCAGTCATCATCTGCGTTCGCTGAGGGAGATGCGCATTCTGCGCTCGACCCGTCAGGGACGTCAGGTGTTCTATGAGCTGGATGATGACCATATCCGTTGTGTACTGCAGGATATGGTGACCCATGTGCGGGAACCTCGCCAGGAGCCTGACCGAGAATAGTTACATTTGGCCAAGCCAGCCGTTGATGGTTGGCAGCACCATAAATAGGGCACTTTCGTTGCCCAGCAGCCCGTCAATCGTATGCTGCTGTCTGTCACGGGCAACCCATAACACTCTTCAAACTGTGTCTGCTGCATGACGATGGTTCCATGCACGACAGAAGCCTGTGAGCAGGGGGGGGAGTTCATGCTACCCATACTTACTGTGAACAGAACAAAAATGTGGCTGGGTTAATGGAGTTGATAAATTCTTTAGCTGCAGTTGTGAATTCGTCGTCTTGTAGAATCAGACCATTATCGACACCAGCAGAGCGACAAAGATATTTTGGGTCCAGTCCACTTATAACAAAGGGTTTGCTCTCTTTACTGACCATGGTCTTTGCTAAATCATCAGATGATTCAGGGCAGTAACAAGAAACCACCGGGACTGTTCCTCTAAAGTAATGACGTGGCTGCTGGTTCCAAAAAACTGTTAACTTTTCCCCTCGGTCAACTGTGAGGCTACACAAATAATGAGCAAAGGATTTCTTAATAGAATTTGATATTTCCTCTATGAGACCTTTTATTCTCAATCGATCTTGCCATGACAGAAGCTTATCGATTTCATCATATTGTTGATAATCTTCTTCAGATAAATCATGACTTCTTATGTTTTTTTTAAATTCCTCTATTCGATCTAATGAAGTGAGTAACTCTCTGTCTCTTGGATTTTTTTCCGTGTAGTGAAAAATAATTTCCCGCGTCTTTTCTTCTAAGCCTGTAGCCGTCCAATCCGGTATGCCCAGCAAAATTAAAGGACGATATTTATTTTGTCGCATACTAAAAGCAGGGTAAGCAGGCATGTTAGATAGGAAGCGTTCTATATCTGGTGTACCTTCAGGTTCATCTGTCCAGGTCAGAGACAAATCATTGGATTTCAGTTTTGCCTCTAAAAGAGGTGAATGGCTTTCAGTGCTATTCAAAGAGCAACCAGTTTGTTTCTCCAGCCCCATAGAGAAATGACTGTGATGTTTTCTGGATATAGCAATATAGTGCTCATACCAATCTTTAAAAAGATTATTGATCTGCGCTTTTAATTCAATAACACCATTCAGTTTGTTTAGCAGGTTATGTAGGTCTATTAAATTGTGATAAGCCATGCCGGATGGAATGAGCCACCCATTTTCAAATATTTTTTGAACAAAACCGATAACATTTGAATGTTCCACCCCGTATGCTTCAATGCTGCTGTTAATCGCCTGAAGCATTGCATATTGCCAGTTTGTGATCGAAATGCCATGTGTTTTATCGACACGTCTTTTATGCAGTTTTTGCAGCTCAATCATAATAGCATCTATGGGTGTATCTGATTGAAGTATTGAGCATATATGCGTTGCCAGTGGGCTATGTTCAAATGTAGCACATCCTATTAAACTGCTATAACCATGGGGTAAAGAATCATAACCACTGAGTAATTTTTCTCCCAGTTGTAACAAGGAAAGTGCTCCTTTTTCTTCAGTCCATATTGTTTCAATAAATACCCCTGTGCTCATGAATTGGTCTTTCGAAGGTAACGCTGTTCCTGCTGAAATTGAGAGGGTGGCTTGTTCAAGAGTAATGCCGAGAGCTTTTGCCACAGCTTCTACCTGTTCAGTGGGCATATCTTTCATAGAGCAAGTCGGTGCACTCATCGCCCTGTCGGCTGCACAGTTTTGGAAGTTGGGGGAAGTAACAGCCACCTTTGCAGGGGAGCCACCGATCTTGAAGGTTTTCCAGTTTATCCCCTCATCAAGAGAGTACTCAGGGAACGCATGTGTTTGACTATATACGCTTCTGACCGGAATCCCATAATAGAGGCAAAAAGAAGCAAAAACCGGAGTGCTATGTCGGCAGTGCCCCTGCCTTTCTCGTAGCAGGAATAACAGTAGGTTTTCTTCTATTAGTGCTCTGGTTTTGCCTTGGAAATCCTTACAGTAACGTTTTATGGCTTCTATTCTGGCTTCTTTGGTTTGACTGTTTTGTATAGCAATTAACTGCTCTCCTTGCTGCTCAGGAAGAGTTTTCAGGCAGGCGGGGGATAGCAGATAATCTATTGCGCTCTTGATATCGGGAGGGCAAGTCGCATCAGGTCTGGCTATTCCCAGCGGCTTTTTATTGTAGTTCCAGGGGTCTCTATCGGTTGTCAGAATGTAGTGAACTTCGATAATTCCAGTAGCCTCAACATCCTTGAGGTGAAGCCTGTGTAATCCGGTATAACGATCTTTACTGACAGAAAATTCAATGACCGGCCAGGTTCGCAAAGATATAATGCTTTCATTGGTTGTCAGGCTGGGAAGAGTAATTATCTGGTCCTCAGGTCTGGCACTGTGCACGCCATAAAATTGTTCATGTGCTAACGGGATGGAATAATTTCTTGGCAGAGCGCCTGGTATAACAGCTTCGAGCCCATATTCGCCCGGTTTGACCTGTACCTGTATAAATTCACCTTTTGGTGTCGCAGACAGGTTATAAACTTTAAGGCGATGCCAGTCTGGATGATTATGATTATAAAAAGTGTTGACTACATGAAATGTGGGGATTTCTTTTTCTTGTTCATGGTCTGTATCCATGTCAATAGCATGCGAACGGGTAACCGTGTCGTCATCCAAAGGCTCAGTTTGCGGTTCGAGGCTGTCGTTAGCTTTTGAGCTTTCAGAAAATGATTTCTTCCCGCCATGCTGATAATGAGATATAGGTAGAAGAAAAATATTTCTGATTTTTCTCCAGAAGGCATCCATCTTTATTGGATGGTCAATGACTCCTTCCGTTTGTATTATCTTTAACGCTTCTTCTAAATAGGGTGCGTTTATGCTCATGGCCAACGTAGCTGACTGCTCTGTTGTGAGACAAAAAATCTTTCCTGGGTTGAGGCCAGTCTGCCCATAGTGCTGGTAGAACCATTGGTGCTGCCAGAATCGATAAAGTAATTGTGTGAGCGTGTCATCAGATGGGCAGGGAGTGATTGACATGCCAGATTCACACCAGTGCAGTTCCGCCAGTTTACTGATAACTTCCAGCCTGGATTCCTGCAGGTCCAGATCCTTATTCACAATGATCTGATGTTTGTACGGATTGATGCTATTGCTTTCCCCCCGAAGGACTACCCAGGGAATCTCCATATCTGGCAAGTTCTGATTCAGCCATAGACAGAGTGGCTTATCAAAGGCGTATTGCTTGTCTGTAGCCTGTTGCAGGACTCCCTCACTCAACCGGTGAATCGACAGTTTTGCTGCCAGAAGATAGATTTTGTATTGTTCTTCAAAAAGCTCTTTTATCAGATCTTCGTTCATCCGGCTTCCCATCATCTCTGCGATAGTGGCGGCCAGTGTCTGCAGATCTTTACTAACGGGTTGCATGGGGAGCTTTTTCTTCTGCAGTTCTCTCCGTAAACGGCAGTGTAATTCTGTAATACGGGCGGCGCATTCCACTTGCAAAGGTGATTGAGTCAAGCCTTTTTGGGCAATGCTGAATAATTCATTCCGATCGTATTCAGAAATCGGAATAAACCGGAAGCGCCCTTTGAGGGCCGGCGATAGTTCTTTTCTTCCTGCATACTCCTGAGGATTTGTTGTGGCAAAAAGATGAAATCCGGGATGGGCATTCCCAGCCAGGACATCATTCAACTCCCCTTCCAGATGTTGGCTGCCAATACGGTTCATTTCTGATATCACCAGAATCTCGCCCTGGATTCTTGCTCTCTGGATATGATTGCGTAGTTCACTCCATGGACAGTCGCAGGCATTAAGATAATGAATAGCGGGCATGGATTCCTGTCTGGAGCTGACCAGATCACTGACACTTTTCAGGGCGAGTTGCAGCGTAGTATCTTTGCCTCGGCCTGTCGGGCCTTCAATCAAGGTAGCCTGCCGACCGTGGTGTTTTACGCCGGAATGGTACGCCTGCTGGCAGCGCAGTATATCCTGACTCAAGGCTTGTACAAGAGTGGTAACCGCAGAGGGAGAGGCATCAAAATTCGGAGCAGCAATCCCGCTGTGGTACCTGAAATAGTTAACAGCCAGTTTCAGCACATCCGTGTTTGCTTTCTCAAGAAAGGCTGCATCGGTTGGATATCGAGCAACAAACCAGACTTCAAGTGCAGAAATGTGATGGTTATTGTGCCTATTAATTTCCGCACCCAATACATCCCTGAAGCTTTGTAACACAAGAGCATTAAGATGCTTCAATGTGATCTCTTTCTCAGAGCCACATGTCTGGCAGAGATACCAGCCCACCCAGGCACAAATGTCAGTCAAGTCTCGTGGTGTGAATTCATGATCTGGTAATAGGGGGTGATAGTGCTGCCATAGCGCAAGAATCCCCTCAGACACTTGCCTCGTGACATCTTGAGCAATAGATGGGAGTTTAAGCCTGCCCAAATGGTAGAGCAGCTCAGGTTGAATTACCTGACTCTGTAGAAAGGCATGATCCAGTTTCGGATAATAAATACGGTGCATTTGCGCCTGCAGGACTGGATCCATATGCCTCCCGGCATAGTTGCCAGGATTGCCGGTAAAAATAACCCTGTGGCGCTGACTGATGGTTTTCGGGTGACCGTTGAGATAAACACAGGGGGGATTTTGCCATAGTCCTTTCAGACTGCTCAGGAGACCTTTTTTTGCCAGATTTGCTTCGTCAAGAACCAGGGTCACATAGGTGTCGTCATCTTCAGGTTCTGTTCTGGCCCACTTCATAAGGGTCTTTTCAAGGGGTTCCATAAACCTGTCTTCCGACCCTGTATGGTTTCTCCAGCCCCAGTTTTGAATGAATTCTCTTTCATCCATTGATGGCCCTAAAGAAGCAATAAATGCTTTGCCTGACTGCCCGGCCAGCTGCGCTGCGAAATAACTCTTCCCTGTTCCTGTTTCTCCTTCAATGCTAATAACGGGGGATATGCTTAATCGCTCCTTTAAACGCCATAAACGACGATAGGCATGATCGGATTGATCGATTCTTGACCACAACAAATCCTCTGCGAGGGCATCAATTGGACCATTTCCATGGCTCTGCCAATGCAGGGCGGCTTCCAGTTTCTTCTTGATAAGTTCTTTCTTTCTCTTCTCATCAAGGTTTTGATCTGCGGAAATACCGTAGGCGTTGCTTGCCAGTGTAGTGACCAGCTGAGAGATATCATTTGTCCAACACCCCTTTTTTGTAGTCCATCCGCTGGCCAGCGCGTCATAAAGACGCTTCTCCCGAGAGCGTGAGCGAACCTGTATGTTCTGGTGTTTACGAACCAGTGTATCGCCTGGATCAAGTTCAAGGGTTACATCCTGACGGATACTTTCAGGCGCATACACACTGAGAAGTGCACACATAACCTCCATGTCTCTGGGTTTGAAATCCTGTTTATTAACAGCACAATAGGTTAAATCCATTTTTTCAAACAGAGATGTCCCTAAACCTCTTGCCAGAAGCCAGAAGTTATTCTCAACAAATGTTCTGTCGATAGTCTTTGCAGGTATCAAAACCTTTGCCAATAAATCCGGGTCAACCCATTCCTGATCTTGTGGGTCAGGCAAGAGCTTCTCGCAGATGACTTTCATATAGTTACGCACAGTTGCGTGATGACGGGTTATATGGGTAAACACACTGTTAATGGCTTTGCGCCAGTGTCTTGGCTGTAACCTGAGTGCACCATCAACTCTCTTTGCCTGACAGGCGGCCAGAATAAGATTATCCAGCAAAGCCCCTGTTAATAGAGGTAAAGCGTTGATTGTCTCGCGGATACTGTAAGGAATGCTTTGAAATGCCTCATAGAGCTTTATCAGGGCCTCTTTTACAGATGTATCCAGCTCAACACCGTGACGGGCAAATGCATGTTTCCATACGTCAATATCCATGGGGCTATCAGCATGTTCACGGGCTGCTTCCCATACCACTGACTGGCTTTTTTTATCTTCAGGCCAGTAAATATGGATATTGGCCTTGGGGTATGGCTGTAATACGCCGTTCACGAGGACTGATGGGGACGGATTAAACAGAGACTCCAGCGTATGCTGCATTGCGGGATTATTTTCAAGGCCGAGGATAACAACAGGCCAGCCATTGTGCATTGCCTGCTGTAACTGTGTCGTGTTTCGACCAAAATGTGCCCTTTTCTCAGATTTAACATAAAGATTGTCGAAAATCTGGTTGGGATGTGTCAGTGCATTAATGCGTATGACAAGAGGGTTGGAGAGAGCGTTCAAAGAATCCGGAATCAAGCTTTCATCATTGTATTTAATAAGGCGCAGGTTTGAAAAAAAGAATAATCCTGGAGAGGGTTTCACAGGGGTATTTGAAAATATATTAAGCTGTCTGGGTTGCTGAGCGTTGGCAATAAAAACCTGGACCTTTCTTTTGTCATCGGACACCGTGCCTTTTAAATGCCCTAACAGAATAAACCACATGGCTTCGCTCAAAGGAGAAGTGATCGTTACCGTTGCACCGGCACTGATCTGGTCACATAAGGCCGTATTTTCAATAAAGTATCCATCTTCACCAACTTTCACAGGGTTAAGCCACTGCAATAGATTGGTCTCGTTGATAAACACAGTTTTATCTGAAACCCCGGAGATAATCTCAATAGTTTCAGCACAAAGCTCGGCTAATTCATTTTCAGCAATATTTTCTCTTACAAAGCAAATATCATTTGGTAAGGACAAAACCTGTCCATTGCTTTCAAAACATTGATGTATTTGCAATTTCTGGAGATGCTGCAGGCATTCAAGATTGGACCAGTCAACCCCCTTTAAGATAACCTTTTGACCAGGCTTTAACTGTTCAAGGGCTCCTGGAATATGGCAGAACTGGCCTTTCTGGTTAATGCCCGGCGCGCCATACAGCAGCCGCCTCCAATCTTGATGAAGATGAAAGTTGATAGTATGAGAGCTATTGGATGCAGGAGCCGTCTCCGGACTGTAGATAAGCAGAGAATGATCGTAGGATGCTAACGCTGATATGCTCCACGTATTCCCCTTTCGGTTAACTCTCCGCCAGAAGTCTTCACTTGGGGAATCACGGTTAGTTCCCGGGTTTGTTAACTGGTCATAGTCTGCCACCACAATAATTTTAACGTGATTGCCGAGTTTTCTTTTTTTCCTTGTTTGCGGGTCGTAAAGAGAGGGGGCTTCTGGATCCAGCAAATCATTGAAAACAGAGAGATCTGTGGCGTCGATACTTCGAATATCAAGCACAAGTATGAGTGCTGACGATTCTTTAGAAAACAGTTTGCCTTCCCTTGGCGCGTGCCGGCCATCAGGGGATATTGTTATACGGCTAACAAGGTTGTCTTTTTCCAGTCCATCGGACTGTGTTACTAACACCACATCAGCACTGGGATTCTCTACAGAACAGGTATTCAAAACATTTATGACATCCTGGTCTGAAGGCACAAACAAACAGTCAAATGGGGGAGTAAATCTCTGCAGGGGGAGGGGAGCTTGCAAGGGGAGGGGAACTTGCAAGGGGAGGGGAACTTGCAAGGGGAGGGAAACTATTGTTTTCTCAGCGAACGATGTGAGGGCGCTTTCTGATTTTGAGGCTGATAAGGGATAGAGGAGACGGGGTGAATCCCTCACATCAACCTGAAAGAGACAGTTGACTCCCCGGCAACGTTTCTTACTTATAACGCCGCACCCAGACAAGCTGGAACGTTTATTAACCTGATGGATATTTGACTGATAGCTTCCCTCTAGCACGAAGATTTCCCTCTAAATAATATGATCTCATATATATTAGAGAGATTGTTTTGTAAAAAATTCTGTTGAAATAACAGGAATGTTACCAGCTGATTCCGGAGGGGGCTCTCAGTAACTTCTCATATTTTACAGGCAGACCCGCTACCGTTGTCCTACTGCAAGAAAGGTAAGGCTGCGCTGTAAAGATGATGGAAAAGTATGAAGGCCAGCTGAAAGTTGTCTATGTTGACTTACCGGTTGTGCAAAGAGACTCAGGCATTTCAAAGCGGGTAATGGAAGGCGCTTACTGTGCTCGCCAGCAGGATCAGTTCTGGGAATACAATGCCAGGGCTTACGGTATGCAGAAGGATCTGGACGGTTTGATTGCCGATGCCTTGAAATAAAGAGGCTTTGAAGTAAACAGACGAGAAAACAGCTTCTAGGATCACAAATAGGTGTATGTACCTATTCGCGATTTGTTGAAAAAATACGTAAGAAAACTTAGTGTTGGGATTCAGGCGCTGATTTGTGATTTCGGCTTGCGAGCGCCTCAAATAAATTCTGCTAAAGAGAGCGTGCCACTCGAACGTTCTGCAAATCTGCCATCTGCCGGATGGGTTTGCAGATGTTCACATAGCTTCTCTTTGGCCCCGCAATGTTGATGGTATGCGGAGCTGCCAATGATTCAATTTGAACAAATAACTAAAACCTTTCCGGGTTCTCCGGAGCCTGTCTATGCCCTGAATGACATCTCCCTGAGTGTGCCTGCGGGGTGCATTTACGGTGTCATAGGTTCCAGTGGTGCAGGGAAAAGTACACTCATTCGATGTGCCAATCTTCTGGAAACGCCTACATCGGGCCGTGTGCGGGTGGATGGTCAGGACCTGCTCTCTCTTTCTCCAGCTGCGCTTCGTGATGCCCGTCGTGATATAGGCATGATCTTCCAGCACTTTAACCTGCTGGCCCGTCGCACTGTGTATGAAAATATTGCTTTGCCTCTGGAGCTGGTGGGGAAGTCACCTGCAGATATTGAGAAAGCTGTGGCACCTCTGCTGAAACTCGTCGGGTTGGAAGATAAGCGGGATAACTACCCTTCACAGCTGTCCGGTGGCCAGAAGCAGCGTGTGGCTATTGCCCGAGCCCTGTCCAGCAAACCCAAGGTGCTACTGTGTGATGAGGCGACCTCGGCGCTCGACCCGCAAACCACCCTCTCCATTCTTGATCTGCTGCAGGATATTAACCGCACGCTGGGTCTGACTATCCTGCTGATTACCCATGAAATGGATGTGGTGAAAACCATCTGTGACCGGGTCGCGATTCTCAGTGCCGGGCAGGTGATTGAAGAAAATGATGTGGAATCGTTCTTTATGGCTCCCAAAACGGCACTGGCACGAGAGTTTGTTCGCGCGGCTGTAAATGAAAAACCACTGGCCGAGCTGCGTAAGAATTTTCGACAGGTACCAGGAGACGGACAGCGTCCGGTGCTGCATATAACCTTTGTTGGGCAGAATGTGGTGCAGCCCTTAATCACTCAGGCTGCCCGTGAATTTTCCGTGGATTTCAATATTCTCCAGGCTGATATCGAAACGGTTCATGGCAAAACCATGGGCTTCTTGATGGTGGATGTCATGGGAGATGAAACGGATGTTATTAAAGCCACCGCGTTTCTGGATGCGCACGAAGTACAGGTTGAGGTGATTGGTTATGTCAACTGATGCATGGGCGTTACTGGGGCAGGCATTGCTGGAAACCCTGTATATGGTGGCGGTGTCCGGAGTTGTCAGTGCGGCTGTGGGTGTTCCTCTGGGAGTGCTGTTACACACTTCCCGCCCCGGGCAGATTCTGGCGCAGCCGTTGTTGAACCGGGTTCTGGGAGCGGTGGTGAATGCCGCACGTTCTGTCCCCTTTATTATACTGATGGTCGCGATTATTCCCCTGACCCGACTGATTGCCGGAACCTCGATTGGCACAACAGCGGCCATTGTACCTTTGAGTCTTGCGGCTATACCTTTTGTGGCCCGTATTGCCGAAGGCGCGCTTAATGAAGTGCCTTCCGGTCTGATTGAAGCGGCGCAGGCAATGGGCGCGACGCCCCTGCAGATTGTGACCCGGGTGATGTTGCCGGAAGCTCTGCCTGGCTTGATTCATGGTATGACACTAACGCTGGTCACTTTGGTCAGTTACTCCGCTATGGCGGGTGCTATTGGTGGCGGTGGCCTTGGTGACCTGGGTATCCGCTATGGGTACCAGCGTTTTGATCCGGTAATTATGTTGGTTACGGTGGTTGTTCTGGTAGTGATTGTGCAGCTGATTCAATCTGTGGGTGAAAGGCTTCAGGCACGTACAGAACAGAAATAGCAGCAATAACAGATAGCAGGCAGGCAGGTATATAGAGCTATCTGCAGGCTTAGACAGGATTTGCCAGGAGGTAACGCAGTATGAAAGCCCTATTTGATATAAAAGCCGATGTGAAAAAACTGGCTGGAGCCCTGGTGGCAGCCAGTGTGCTGGTATTGGCCGGTTGTGGTGACAAGAGCGAGAGTGAGAGTGAGAACAAACCTGCATCGGTTGATGTGAATGCCCCCCTGAAAATTGGTGTGATGGCAGGCCCGGAAACGGATGTCATGAAAACAGCGATCGAAAAAGCCAAGGCGGATAGCGGCCTGAATGCTGAGCTGGTGGAGTTTCAGGATTACATCACCCCGAATGTGGCGCTCTCCGATGGCAGTATTGATGTAAATGCTTTTCAGCACCGTCCGTACCTGGACAGCATGGTTCATGATCGTGGTTACAAACTGGTGGCTGTAGGTAACACCTTTGTGTATCCGATAGCGGCTTACTCCAGCAAGATTACCAGTCTGGACCAGCTCAAGGATGGCGGCAAAGTTGCTATTCCCAATGACCCCAGCAATGAAGGGCGCAGCCTGATTCTTATGCACAACACCGGGCTGATTACCCTGAAGGACCCTACCAACCTGGAAGCCACTCCACGGGATATTATCGAAAACCCCAAAAAGCTCTCATTTATAGAGCTGGATGCGGCACAGTTGCCTCGCTCCCTTCCTGATGTGGATCTGGCTTTTGTGAATAACACCTATGCCATACCTGCAGGTCTGACTCCCGGGAAGGCACTGCTGGTGGAAGACAAACAGTCCCCATATGTGAACATTATTGTTGCACGGGAAGACAACCAGAATGACCCGCGTATCAAGAAACTCGTCAAGTCTTACCAGAGTGAGGCTGTGTCTAATAAAGCACGGGATCTTTTTAAAGGTGGTGCGGTCAAAGGTTGGTAATACACTGCAGGCAACTTGTTGCTTTTCATAGAACAGTTTTGGTTTTTGACTCGGAGTGAAATGAAAACCGGCAGAGTCTGCCGGTTTTTTCTGTTTGCCCTGCCTTATTGCTCTTATATTTGGGGGGCTGCGTTATAGTCGACAGCTGGTATTTCCCTACGATCCATATGGATAAACGAAGAAAGTCATGAACCAACGTACGTTTTTCGCCGATGGCCTGTTGATGCTGGCTGCGCTTATATGGGGCTCTGCCTTTGTGGCCCAGCGTCTGGGCATGGATTACATGGAGCCCTGGGCTTTTAACGCTGTACGTTTTCTTATTGGTAGCTTTGCCCTGATCCCCCTGTTGATAGTTCAAGGTCGCAAAGGGCCACTCTTTACTCCTTCAGCTTGTGTTGGTGGTGTGCTTATGGGGGCTGTATTAACTCTGGGTGCGGGGCTGCAACAGATCGGGCTGGTACATACCACCGCTGGCAATGCTGCCTTTATTACTGGCTTATATATAGTGCTGGTGCCGGTACTGGGACTCTTTATTGGTAACAGGACCGGCCGTGATACCTGGACGGGTATAGTGATTGCCTTGCCGGGGCTGGCGCTGTTGACCCTCGGCGATACATTGTCGCTGAACTATGGCGATATGCTGGAGATGCTTGGTGCGATCTTCTGGGCAATCCACATGTTGCTGGTGGCGAGGCTGGCCCCTCGCAATAATGTGATTGTGCTGGCCTTTATACAGTTCCTGTCCTGTTCTGTGTTCTCCTTCGGGGTGGCGGAATTAACAGAGAGCTGGACCTGGGGGCAGGCTGAAGCTGCTATTTGGCCACTTCTTTATGTGGGCGTTATGTCGACGGGGATTGCCTATACCCTGCAGATTGTTGGTCAGAAGACGGCGCCTGTTGCTCATGCCTCCATTATTCTCAGTCTGGAAACCGTGTTTGCGGTAATCGCCGGTTACCTGTTCCTGAATGAGGTGTTGTCCAATATTGCACTGGCAGGTTGCGGGTTGATGCTGGCAGGTATGATGGTGTCACAGTTTGGGCTCCACGGTCTGCGCCGCTTTCTACGCTGGACAGGGCTGCCTGGCGCTAAGTGACGGTGCCAGGTTGCAGCACCAAACAAGGAATTTACCCATATTTAGTGACAGTACTATTAAATATGTGGTCAGAAACATCAGTGTTTCATTGACTTACCTAAGGCGCTCCTTATAATGCGCCACTCGTTCGGTTGCGGGATGGAGCAGCCTGGTAGCTCGTCGGGCTCATAACCCGAAGGTCGTCAGTTCGAATCTGGCTCCCGCTACCAATTTTACCGAACGAAAAGAACTGCTTTTGTTGTCTTAAAAAACGGTTCAATCAAGTATGCCGGTGCGGGATGGAGCAGTCTGGTAGCTCGTCGGGCTCATAACCCGAAGGTCGTCAGTTCGAATCTGGCTCCCGCTACCAACTTTTCAAATGACATTCTTTGAGTGCTTAAATGAAAAGCTGAAAGGTTTACTTGATGTACTGTATGCTCGGTGATGAAACATCGCTGAAAAATGCAGAGTGAATAGTGAGTTGTTGTGTTCTTGCTTGAGCTGGCTTGAAAATATGTATCGGTGCGGGATGGAGCAGTCTGGTAGCTCGTCGGGCTCATAACCCGAAGGTCGTCAGTTCGAATCTGGCTCCCGCTACCAATTTTCAATGACCAGATTGAAAGTTGGAAAGATACATCGCTGTGTGTTTTGTTTTATAGCTTTTTTAAAGCAGCTTGTTTTAAACGTCGCTTGTTTGGTGATTGTTTTTGACAAGGATATGTCGGTGCGGGATGGAGCAGTCTGGTAGCTCGTCGGGCTCATAACCCGAAGGTCGTCAGTTCGAATCTGGCTCCCGCTACCAATTTCAAGTACCTGATTTTCAAACAACCAGATTGAAAATTAAGGGCTGAATAAAAGACATATTATTAGTGTTTTTAAACACTGATGCTTTGAATGTAAGTATATCGGTGCGGGATGGAGCAGTCTGGTAGCTCGTCGGGCTCATAACCCGAAGGTCGTCAGTTCGAATCTGGCTCCCGCTACCAACTTATATGACTAGCTCCCCTTCTTTTTTTTCTTGCTTTTGGTATTTCTGTTTTTTAATTTTATTAAATCCTCTTGCCGTTCTGGCAGGATTTTCTGTATCTGCTTTTCCCCACAACAAAAGGCTACAGTTCTTCGTCAGTCAGCCCTTCAAAACAGACTATTTTCACTGCTTCAGAATGTTATCTGAGGATGTGGTTATGGATGTTTTCTTCAAACGCAGTGTTACCTCCATATTGTTAATACTGGTCTTTTCCGTTTGTGGTGTGCAGGCGGGTATCAATGATGTCCCTTTCTGGCTGAGAAACACGCAATGGGAAGGCCATTTTGTGGGCTGTGATATCTGCCAGGATAGGTATTTAGAGGTGCATATCTATGATGATGCCCGCTATATACTTCGTTTCGATGCAACAGAAGGATTACGGGAGTCAGGTGGTTTTTATGTCGGGCATATAAACTATGACCCCCTGCGGGAGACATTGCAGTTTAACCCCGAAACTGATATTACCTGGATTAGAAAGCCATACAGAGTATGGGGCTGGCAGCCTGTGCAGCTAAAGGCGAGCAGTAACTGGGGGTTTTCTTTGAGTAGGGGTTCTATTTATGGAGAGGCTATAGGTTGTGGTAGTTTCCAGTTGAACAGAAAATATAAATAATCTTTTTTTGTTGGCATAGCCCATCTCAGTAACAGGCATTCTTCAGATCCGCCAGTGCCCGGGATGACCGTGACAGAGTAAAGATATCAGTATCAGTCTTCTTGCCAGACACTGGGTAGGTAACTCGTACCCGGTTCCCCAGAGCCAGCTGATTGAGCAGCTCTTTCGGCGTATGACGGAACACCAGTGCCATAGAATGGCGTGAAGCGGGTAGACGCCAGATCTGTTCTTTATCTACACGAACCTCTACAAGTACCTGGGTACGCCGACCCATACGCTGCCGGGGAAGATAGGCAGCCATGGTTATGCGAGAGTCGTTGTTGGTACAGAAAACGTCCAGCTCGCTGTTGTTCCTGGTGGGAGCAGAGGTTGCTGTGTGGTGTGCCAGTTTGCCACTTTTAAAGGTGTCGTAGGACCATTGAGCCTGAGACATTAGCGGGAAGCCCAGCAGGGTAACCAGCATAAGAAGTTTGCTTAAGAACGACGGTGGAAATATTGAACGATCAAAAGCTGGTATGGTCACTGATTCTTTCACTGATTTTTTTCTTGGGAGTTTGGTTATGGTCGTACTTTGATCATATCAGAGCCTTCTGCGTGGGCAAAAGACTCTGAGTAAGGAGAGGAAAAGGTATTTGTAAGAGTTATTCCCGGGGTTCACTGCCAGGGGCTGAAGCATTCGGCTCCTCCAGCTCCAGCTGTTTCATGGCAATGACCGCCTGAGTCCGGTTGCGTACACCCAGTTTGCGGAAGATAGCTGTTACGTGAGCCTTGATGGTTGCTTCCGAGATATTCAGCTCCCAGGCAATCTGCTTGTTCAGCATACCTTCACTTATCATACCCAGAACCCGGAACTGCTGAGGGGTGAGACTGGCAATCTTCTCTTCCAGTTCGCTGCGGTTATTTTCCACTTCCTTGTTCATATCAATATGTTCCGGCACCCAGTTGCCACCATTGATAATTCCTTGAATAGCGCCTTTCATCACCGCCAGCGATGTGGACTTGGGAATAAACCCGGAGGCACCATAGCTCATGGCTTTTCGGATAATTGATTCATCTTCCTGGGCAGAAATAATCACTACAGGGACTTTAGGGTGCTGACCACGAATATAAAGAAGCCCGGAGAAACCATGGGCACCGGGCATATTCAGGTCCAGCATCACCAGATCAGGGCGGCTGCCGGTTTCCAGAGCATCCTGAAGGGAATCGATGGTGTCAGCTTCGGTGATAGAGGGGGTATCCAGTGCCTGTTTGACAGCGGATTCCAGAGCGGCCCGAAAAAGGGGGTGGTCTTCGGCAATGATAATACGTTGATCCATGGCGCGATCTTCCCTGTCTGCAGTTCCTTGTTGAGCGCAGCCAGCTCAAGGGTTGAGAAACTCAAGTTATGAGAAGGCTGGGCATTTCTTAGGACTATAGACTTTAAGCGGCGCGGCTGGTCTCGACAGGTGGCGGGGCGTCCAGAGAGGTCTGGAATTGCGGGTTGATACCAAGGAACGGGCGGTAGAATGCCTGTAGATTGGCGATATCCCGGTCTTTATTGTCGCTGAGAGGGTAAGCCTTTCCCAGACCTCCGACTTTGCGGGGGGCGTCCACATAGGCAGGAATCACCGGAACTCCGGCCTTGCTGGCCATATGCCAGAAGCCGCTTTTCCACTTGTTGACCTGGGAACGGGTGCCTTCCGGGGCGATAGCCAGCACAAACTGTTCATGGGTGTTAAAGGCTTTGACCACCTGATCCACAAGGTTGTTGCGCTGGTGACGGTTTACGGGGATTCCGCCGAAATAGCGCATCACCAGACCCATGGGGCCTTTAAACAGAGTGTGTTTCCCCATCCAGTACAATGGCGTGCCCATGCGCAGGGCAATGGCCATAAACAGGATGAAATCCCAGTTGCTGGTATGGGGGGCGCCAACGAGCACAAAACGACGCTCTGTGGGCTTTTGCCCTTCAATAGCCCAGCCCGTCAGTTTCAGCATTATCCAGGCGAGAGCCTGAAGTAGGTGACAGATGACCGGTGTTTTGAATACAGTAATACGCATATAGTCTGCCGAAAGCTGGTTCTCAGGAGTGGGTCTATAGCTTGAAAGCGGGGTAGAATACTGTTTTCAGCAGATATTTGTTTGAAAGACATTTCTTGCAGGGAGTTGGTTAGCGTGAAGCCAGGCAACAGGTCACAGGAAGAGGATTCGCCCCAGAGAAAAATTATTCATGTCGATTGTGACTGCTTCTATGCCGCTGTTGAAATAAGGGAAAACCCCCGGTTCAAGGGGCAGCCACTGGCCGTCGGTGGCTCTGCCGAAAAGCGCGGTGTGATTGCAACCTGCAACTATGAAGCTCGTGATTATGGAGTGCATTCGGCCATGGCAACTGCCTATGCCCTGCGTCTTTGTCCGCATCTGGTTATCGTAAAGCCCCGGTTTGAACTCTATAAGGAAGTCTCACGCGCTCTACATGGCATCTTTGCGGATTATACCGACCAGATTGAACCCCTGTCCCTCGATGAAGCCTTTCTGGATGTCTCTGAGAGCAGCCGCTGTCATGGTAGTGCCACCTTGATGGCCCGGGAGATTCGCCAGCGGGCGAAAGAGCTCACCGGTATTGTTGTTTCGGCGGGTGTGGCACCTAACAAGTTCCTCGCCAAGGTGGCGTCTGACTGGAACAAGCCCGATGGCCTGAAGGTGATTACACCGGATGATGTTGATGACTTTGTCCGCGAGCTGCCAGTGAAGAAACTGTTCGGCGTGGGTAAGGCGACCGGCAAGCGTCTGGCGCGGCTGGGTATTGAAACCTGTGGAGACCTTCAACAGCAGGACCCAATGCTGCTCAGTAAACGCTTCGGCAGCTTTGGTGAGCGCCTGCACCAGCTGTCCCACGGGTTTGATGATCGGCCTGTGGTGACCAGTCATCGGCGTAAGTCGCTCTCCATTGAGCATACCTTTGATGCTGACCTTCCCGACGAAGAGGCTGTGCTGGAGAAGGTACCCGGCCTGCTGGAAGAGCTGTCTGGGCGCTATGAGAAAATTCGCAACGAGTACGCCATTACCAAGCGTTTTGTGAAGGTGAAGTTTGGGGATTTTACCCAGACCACAATGGAGGAGCTCTGTGCCCTCAGCGACAAAGAGCCTTTTGCTGAGGTGCCCTATAGGCGGTTAGTGGCCAAAGCCTGGGAGCGGGGGAGTAAGCCGGTACGTCTGTTGGGAGCTGGTGTTCGCCTCCATGATTTGAAACGCCGTGATGAAATCACCCAACTTGATCTTTTTCTGGAAGAATCTTCCGACGAATAACGTCTTTTTGTCTCTTATCGTGCAATAGCTGCCAAGCGTAAAAATCTGTCTAGAGTGTGAGGTAGGCCGTTTATTCATGGCCTGTCTTATAACCGTGTTGAATCACCGGAGAGCGTAGTCCCGGTTCAGGCAGAAGGACGTTGAGGAGTTGTCATGGAAAGGGACGTACGCCACCCCCATTTATTTACCCTGTGCGGTTTTGTGCTGTGCATTATGTTTGCCAGTAATCTCGCATTAGCCGCGACGGTTTCCCCGCCCAAAAAGCCCACTGTGATGATCTACCTGCGAGTCAGTGATCTGGTGGGCACTGGTATGGATGGTTTTATTGCCACTTATGCGAGGGAGCATTCCCAGCAGTACTCAACACTGACGCGGGTGATTCCTGATGGTGATATGAATATGGAGCGGATCAGGGCTTATGTAGGCGAGTGGGTTACGGTGAACCTGACGCAGATCAGCGCTCTGTACCGTTGCAAAAATTATCAGGATGCTTATCGTTTTCAGGTCGGAAAGGGGGCCCTGATGCAGGATGCGGTGATTACCCCGAGGTTGACCGTGGAAAGAGAATCCACGGTCTGCCGTCTTGATATATCAGCGGCTGCAAACTATTAAGCAGCCGCCTTGCTCTTTTAAGAGTGAATCTTTAAAGAGCAACCGCTGGATTCTGCTTATCCTCATGAATCCGGCGGCGTCTCTGGTTCATCCCAATTGCAAACAGCAGCAATAAGGCCGGAATAAACATCAGCTGTCGCGGTGGCCGTTCACTGGGCATTTCTACCGAGATAATCTCCCAGTCAAAGTCCAGGCCCTCTGCCTCCGCCATACTGCCGAAACCGACATTATCCACCAGTGTCTTGCCATCATCCTGAACCAGTTCAAGACCCATTGCCATCAGACGATCCTGAGCCGTGATAGCTGAGCCTACTGGCAGCTCAATGGTCTTTTCACGGAAGCGTCCACCAAAGTCTTCACCACCGACTCTCAGTCGAAGATTGTCGCCCGGCATATGGTTCATCACGCTGACTTCAATGGCGCTGCCTGGCATGACGTCATACTCGGGCCAGGCCATATCCCACCAGAAACCCGGGCGGAACAGGGTAAAGGCAATCAGTACCAGACCTGCGGTTTCATACCATTTGGTTTTGGTCAGCCAGAAGCCTTGCGTCGCGGCAGCAAACACCAGCATGGCTGCCAGGGCGCTGAACACTGTTAAGGCAAGTTCCCAGGCGCTGCCAATATCAATCAACAGCAACTGTGTGTTGAAGATAAACATAAACGGCAGGATTGCGGTACGAATGTCGTAGGTGAAGCCCTGAATACCTGTCTGTATCGGGTTGGCTTTGGCTATTGCCGCGGCTGCATAGGCCGCTAAGCCCACGGGCGGAGTATCATCCGCCAGTATGCCGAAATAGAACACAAACAGGTGAACGGCGATCAACGGAACGATTAAGCCATGGGCAGCGCCCAGACTTACGATCACTGGCGCCATCAGGCTGGACACAACAATGTAGTTTGCAGTGGTGGGCAGCCCCATGCCGAGAATCAAGCTGATCACCGCAGTAAACAACAGCATCAATATAATACTGCCGCCGGAGATCAGCTCCACAAAGTCGGTCATAACCTGGCCGATACCCGTCAGCGTTACTGTACCCACAACAATACCTGCAGCAGCGGTGGCAACACCGATACCGATCATATTACGGGAGCCGGAGATCAAGCCATTCACCAGATCAGAGAAGCCCTGCTTAAGGCCTTTCATTGTTTCTGACTGACCACTGAACAGGCGCAGAATCGGATGCTGGGTGAGGATGATTACGATCATAAACAGCGTCGCCCAGAAGGCAGAGAGTCCGGGAGACATCTTCTCTTTGGCTATACACCAGATCAGAACCACAACCGGCAGCAGGAAGTGCAGACCGCTCAGGGCTGTACGACGGATGCGTGGTGCCTGAGTCAGCTCATGATCTTCATGGTGGTCCGGGAAGCGTGCCGCCAGCCAGAGCAGGCCAATATAGAGCAACGCGACAAGGGCTCCTATCACCGCCAGGGATGAGTCACCGGCCACATCTTTGATCCAGCCAATGCCGTAGTACACCGCGGCACCCAACAGACACATGCTCAGGAAACCGCCGACAAACACCAGCATCCACTCAGCCTTGCTCAGCGCACGCTCGCGGGGCATACCCTGCATACCGGCTTTCACGGCTTCAAGGTGCACTATGTAGAACAGTGCAATGTAGGAGATGGCAGCAGGCAGCAGAGCGTGACGGATGACATCGATATAAGGAATACCGACATACTCTACCATCAGGAACGCGGCCGCCCCCATAATGGGTGGCGTCAGCTGACCGTTGGTGGAGGCTGCAACTTCAATCGCACCGGCCTTGGTGCCGGGGAAGCCAACACGTTTCATCAGCGGAATGGTAAAAGTACCGGTGGTCACAACATTGGCAATACTGGAGCCGGAGATGACACCGCTTAAACCGGAAGATACGACAGCGGCCTTGGCAGGGCCGCCTCGTAAATGTCCTAACAGCGAGAAGGACACACGAATGAAATACTGCCCTGCACCAGCCTGTTCCAGAAGAGCGCCAAACAGCACAAACAGGAACACAAAGTTGGTGGACACACCCAGAGCGACACCAAATACACCTTCCGTCGTTAGCCAGTAGTGTGACATGGCTTTGTTCAGGCTGGCGCCACGGTGGGAGATAATGTCGGGCATATAAGGCCCGGCAAAGGAGTAAATCAGAAAGACTCCAGCGACAACCATCAGGGGAGGGCCTAATGAGCGACGCGTGGCTTCCAGCAGCAGAGCAATACCAATCACCGAGAAAACAATATCGGTGGTGATGGGGGCTCCGGGCCGTTCAGCCAGAGAGTTGTAAAATATAAATATATAAGCAGCCGAGAAGCTGCCCAGCAGGGCAAGCAGCCAGTCCTGTACAGGAATCGATTGTTTGGGTGAAGACTTTAACGCCGGAAAGGCCGTAAAAGAGAGAAACACAGCAAAGGCCAGGTGAATCGCCCGGGCTTCTGTGTCGTTAAGAATAAAGGCATTCAGCATAAACGGCAGCGGTGAGGCATACCACAGCTGAAACAACGCCCAGCACAATGCTGTGGCCGCAAGAATTCTGGCCGCTAAACCGTGGGGCGAACGCGCACCACTGTCGGCCTCATTGACAATGTCGGCCGCACTGCGTACCTCTGGGGATTCAGGCATGATTGGGTAACCCTGACAGCAAAGATTCGTAGGACAACTTTGAAGGAAATATAAGTTTTAAAAATAAAAAAGCCCGACCGTAGCCGGGCTCTTTGATACGTTCAGATCGAACGGTTAATAACTTACTTCAACAGGCCAGCTTCTTTGTAGTATCGCTTGGCACCGTTGTGCAGAGGTGCTGACAGACCATCGGAAACCATCTGCTCTTTCTTCAGGTTGGCGAAGGCAGGGTGCAGTTTGCGGAAGTCGTCGAAGTTTTCGAAAACTGCCTTAACAACCTGGTAGATGGCTTCGTCAGAGGTATTAGTGGAAGAAACAAAGGTCGCACCCACACCGAAGGTGGTAGTGTCTTTAGTATTACCCTGGTACATGCCGCCTGGAACAGTAGCTATACGGTAGTAAGGGGTAGAGTCGATCAGCTTGGTAATCGCAGGGCCGGTTACGTTGACCAGGTTAGTGTCACAGGACGTAGTGGCTTCCTTAATGGAGCCATTCGGGTGGCCTACCACGTAAACCATGGCATCGATTTTGTTATCACACAGAGCCTTGGACTGCTCGGCAGCTTTCAGTTCGGTAGCCAGTTTCAGGTCAGACATCTCAAGGCCAGCAGCCTTCATTGCGACTTCCATAGTGCCACGCTGACCGGAGCCAGGGTTACCGATATTGACGCGTTTGCCTTTCAGGTCAGAGAAATTCTTGATGTTCGCGTCTTTGCGGGCCAGAACAGTGAAAGGTTCGGCGTGTACAGAGAAAACGGCACGCAGGTCTTTGTTAGCGCCAATCTTTTCAAACTTGCTGGTGCCGTTGTAGGCGTGGAACTGCCAGTCAGACTGGGCAATGCCCATGTCCATTTCACCGGCACGAATAGTGTTCAGGTTGTAAACAGAGCCACCGGTACTCTCAACGGAGCAGCGAATGCCATGCTCTTTACGGCTCTTGTTGACCAGTCGGCAGATTGCACCGCCCGTAGGGTAGTAAACGCCGGTCACGCCACCGGTACCGATGGTGACAAACTTTTGTTCTGCTGCAGTGGCCGGAGTGCTGGCTACAGTCATAGCCAAACCTGCGCTGATAGCTGTCAGTGACAGCTTCTTGAGAAATGACATGTGATCTTTCCTGATTTCGTTGAGGTTATTCTTGGCTCTCCATTCTGTTTTATATTTCCGTCATAAGGCGGCGTAATGGTATGGAGAACCATTAATTATTAAAACGACTCCAGAATCCTAACAGCATTCAGGAGTCTGGGGGAACAGCAATTTTATTGGCGAGTGTAAGGGAGTGTTTGCTGTGTAGAGATTTGGAACAGGTTGTCTTTTCAAAAAGTCAGACGACAGGGGTGGCATCTGACTCTTGTGCGTCTGACTTTTATCAGCCACAGCATTTTTTAAATTTCTTGCCGCTGCCACAGGGGCAGGGATCATTACGTCCAATGTTGATCGAACGGACAGGGAGTGTCGGGTCTACAAAGAACCAGCGCCCGTCTTCTTTGATAAAGCGTGAACGTTCCCTGTGTTCCTGAATCTTTTCAACAGGTGGCAGCTGGAAACGAGCCTTGAATTCAACTTCACCCCGGGTATCTTCTGAGCCACCATCAACAGTGTCCAGAATACTCAGACCGTGCCAGCGGGTACGGTCAGCCCAGTCCTGCATTTCATCACGCTTAAGGCCAGACTGCTGCTTTGGCCAGGTGGTGGCATACAGGTATTCGATGAGTCCAAGGGACCAGCCGGTGTAACGGGAACGCATAAGCTGTTCTGCCGTTTGTGCTTCAGCATCACCTTTGTGTAGAGGTGCGCAGCAGGTTTCATAGCTCTCTTTCGAACCGCAGGGGCAGTCTTGAGAAGCAGGAGAGGAGTCTGTGTGGGAAGTATGCATGGTCATGTTATTTATCATAACAGTTGCACTGTGAAATGGCAGGGTAGACCTCTGTAGCCAGTTTCTTTTAGCAGGTGAAAGAGTAAGTAGCAGGTGGATGAGTAACGTTATCGGTAAATTGAGAAATTACGCCAAGTGTTCAGTTTATGAATTTATACACATCCAGGTTTTGTGAACAGTTACTGCGGTTTCGGGCCTTGGCCTGGCAAGTTCAATGACTCTCTGTTGTCCCTGGTGCATACATTCAACAATATCTTTATTTAATAGCGCATCTATATCATTGGGATTATCCCATATCACAGGTATAAGCCCAATATAAGCACGTAAAGAATTCGCCAATATCATAGCGAGTGTTCTGATGTTTCCGTCGTGAAAAGGGTGGATTCTATCCAGGTTTGCAACACATGCCGCAATAGCTGTCTCTTTTTCGAGAAGAGGGACATTTGCATCTAAAATTGAATAACATTGTGATAACTGCACATCGATTGATTGCTGCACTGTATGCGTTTCAGACCAGTGCCCCTGAAAAATCACGTTTGTTAATTCTCCGGTATCAACTTTTGCCATAAGCTGAAATGCATAACCAACAGATTCATTGACATAAGTTTCAAAAAGAGCGCCAGAATTTTCATAATAGGGAACCCTGAGACTCGACCTGGAAGCCAGTTTCAAAATAGAAGCTTTAATTATCGGTTTTTCTTTTATATAGAGCGCGAACCTGCGAGAAAGAGAACCCATATTTTCGAAGGGGATTGTAGTATTTTGAGCAAGTCCGGCTTTCTGAGCATAGGAGTGAAGTGGAAGGTCTCTGAATTCCTTTGGCAGCATAAATGAATTAAATAAATCTAACTTAAAAGCGCCTTTTATTGCCTCATCATGAATGTCACAAAGTAGCTGACAGTTTATTTTCTTTTTGGATGCTCCGGCTTGTATCGCTTTTAGAAAGCCTCTATAGCACCCGGCCAGATAGCCAGGTTCATTTTCATAGACAAACTTGCCATAACGACTTTGATCTTTGGTATCTATAAATAGTTTCCATAGGGATTCCTTTCCTATGTCAGGGAAGCCAGCCTCTTGCCAGAATTTATAAAGTTTAGTTTCTTCTTTATTAATGTCACAGATTCCTTTTTTTAAAACTTCCATCACTTCATTTAAGAAAGCTCTTTCTTTTGGGCTATGTTCTTCTCTCGCCAGTAGCAGGTCACAACCTTTTCTTACCTCGGAAAGGAAATAGTCCAATTCACAAGGAGGAATGCTTTTCAGTTCATAAAGGAAGGCATCGACATCCCCCATATTAGTGAAACAATTGTAGAGGTGCCTGGTTGCAGCTTTGATAGAAGCCAGGGGAATACAGTGCCTTTGAATTAAGGTTTTTCCAGAAGGGGCAGATGCTCCACTCCAGCTACTCCTGCGCATTGAAGTTGTAGGGGGCCTTTGCCCTGGGCTGCCTGGCGGTTCGTTTCGCGTTTGAGTCTGATAAAAACTTCTCTGAGTTCTTTGCATTGGTTGACTCTGATTTTTATTGAACTCCACTCAAGCCCTAATGAATAGAAGCCCCTTTGACCCTGTGCCAGTAAAAAAGTTCCGTGATTGACGCGAATTGGGTGGCGGTGGAGTGAAGGATAAAACCATACCCACTCTGTATTCCTCCTTGAGTGGAGCTGCTTGAGGTGAAGGGAGTCGTCAATATCGAAGTTAGAATCTCTATCATTCAAAAATGTGGAAAAGTGACTCCTCGGGGCGCTTCAATATGTGTGAATTAATGGCTATCGCAAGCAGGTTACCAGGTATCTATACCCATGCTGGACGGAGGACTGTTTGTATACTCCGTTGAACCCTGAATACAAAGATTAAAACCCTCTTTGACGTTCTGAGTCATTAAAATAACCATTTTTGCCGTGTTTCGGACTCAGAGGCTTTAACCAGGATTCATCAGTTGTATGAGGATTTTCTTGATAGGCTCAGCGTACTCTGCAAGGCCATCAACACAGTGCATACTCAGACAATAAGCGTCGCTAAGCCCGGGCTGTGTCGGCTGAAGCGCAGCACATATTGTCGCCCCGATTTTACCAGTCACGCTGTCAATCATCGTTAGTATGACTGACATTCGCTCCTTGTGAACTGAATTTTTAAGTGACTAGCTGTCCAATAACCAGTTGGTGAATGAACAGACCGAAAGGAAGAGAGTGTTATGGAGGCAATATCGAGTGTTCAGAAGGTATATGCCGGTTGTATGGATGAGAAGCCGGGTGTGGCCACTATTTGGGTGGGTTCACGTTCATGGCACGTGCAACTTATGGAGGAAGTGAAAGGCGAATATGATCAGACCAAGGCTAAAAGCGGTGTAGAACTGTGTAAGGTTTGCTTTACCCGGTTTGCAACGGTTGAAGTCTGTGAGCAGGGGCATTTACTTTGCGACCCCTGTTACACCAAAATCAAGGAAGGCGAGAATCCGATATGCGCGGAATGCAGAGGCACTCTTACACACACGGATTTGAGTAAAAGGGATAGGAGAATGCTCAATAGCACCATGTTGGAGTGCCTGGAATGTGAGAGTCTTGTTTCGTATATAGATGCGGAGCAGCATGTCCCTGGGTGTAAGCCCAGGTTGAAGATTTGTGAACATGAGGGGTGTGATTTTAAAGGGAATAGCAGTGAACTGAAAAATCATGCAGGCCTGTGCAGAAAAAGGACTGTGACCGAAGGCCAGCTGACATTGCCTTATGACGATATGGAGGCAGTCAAGAGATTGAAGCGTGATTGTGAGGCTCTGCCAAAAAATGAGCAGCCTGCCTGGGATGAACAAACCCAGAGAATACTGGGCAGTATTTTGCCGAGACTTCTGGACATCGCTTTCCTGCCTGTTTCCACCCCGAGGCTTGAGCCGGCTCGGGAGACCGACAGTAAGGGGCAGCTTTGTGCCTGGGGCTGTAACTATTGGGCTATCAATCCTTATGATCTGAAACGTCATTATGATGTTGATTGTCCTGAGAAAACGGTTTCATGCGATTGGTGTCGAGTGGAGTATTCCAGAAAAAATCTGCCCAGCCACAGAGAGGTTTGTGACTGGCGTATTGTGCCCTGTGATTATGAATGTGGTCAGACATTCGCAGCTAAACAACGGAATCAGCACCAACGATCCTGTACTAAATATCCTGTTCAGTGTGAGTACTGCAATGGCTGTTTTGCCCGGGGGGCGCTGCCAGAGCATAAGGCGAATCTTTGCCTGGAGCGCCCAATCTCCTGTCGTCATTGTCTGAACACCTTGCCCTTTTCCCATATGGAGAGCTGCCAGCGGGGGCAACCGTTACAGGCAGGTCCACTGCATCTGGTGCCGCAGCAAGGGGCGATAGGTCCTGTTTATATGGACAGTGTCAGCAATGATCCAGAAACACTCTATCTAGTGCTTCTCGTAAGCGAGCTAAAAACAAAGACGTGGGAAGGAGTAAAGGCCAGTTGGTGTGGCGAAAAATATGAAATCACTATTTGTATTCGTTCTATCAAATGCGGCAATGTCCTTGTAGTGGATCCTAAACAAATAAGTGAGAATCCCAAAAAGTTTTCTGGTAAATTCACACTGCTGTGTGAAACAGGAGAACAGAAGGCTGTTATGGCACCATATCTCTTTTGGGATGAGAGAATAATATGGGTTAATTGTAGACCCAACGCGGGGGAAGGTGCTTGTAAAAATGCTGCAGAAATTTTTGTCACGGGCGGGCACAAAACATGTATCGTGAAGCTTGAGAAGATTGCAGACAGTTTGCCTTACAGTAAGTGAACAGTGCTTCAATCTGCCGCGTACGGCCCCGACTGTTTATGAAGCATTAGGCTCTGTACACGACAAAAAGTGAGCTGACAAAATGGCTATGAAGATAAGAAGTAACAGAGATGCGGGCAGAATCAATCCCAGGGGTTCTCCCGTAAAAAAAGACTGAATGTCCGGGCCAATGCTTTCTCTGTGTCCACAATGCGGATACCAAGCTTCGTCTCAAGATCCTTCATCATTTCCTCTCCCAGTCCTAAAGGCAGTTCCGTACACCCAAGAATAAGATGGGTTGGCCTGGGTTCTCCGTGCTCACACTGCTGGTAAAACCGTGTGATAAGAGTGGCAATCTCCCTGGAAAGCGTCTTCCTGTCAGCGTCTGCCGATTTCACCCTGTTAATCAAACTCTGAATCTGCCGCTGAAGCGTTTCAGAGGGCTTTGCCGAAGGGATATTGTTTTCATTAAGAATCCCGGGATACAAATTTTTTTTATAGGCTTCTGTTGTGCCAAGAACCATTACAGTGCCAGGCTCTTCCTTATGCATATCGACAACTATATGCCTCACACTGTTGATAACCTCTGCAGAGGTTGGCATGCGGCCTCCGTGCCCAAAATGCGTGAGATTACAGTGTGCCGTGTTACTGGCCAGCACCAGAAAGTCATGATCTTTCTTTGTAAAAGAGGCGAGATTATTCAGATAGGTTAACCCCCGGGACGCTTTCTCAATAATGCTTCTGGGCGGGGGCGAAGAAAACAGATGAATCTGGACATTATCCAGATTATCGCCTCGCTCTTGAGCTATCCGAATCATTTTTTCTGTGATATTCGCATCAGAAACAGGCCCAACTCCGCCCACTATTCCCAACCGTATTGAAGGTTCGGTGTCGGGGCGCGAAATCAGTACATCCAGTGTGGGACGGAGTGATTCTTGAGGAATCATTTTCGCTATTATTTCCTGCAGTACAACATAGCGACCGATTTTCTCGGGAGGTATGTGCAGTGGGATACAGAGCCCACTGCAGTCTTTCCTGTCAATGTTCGAGGTTTTTATTATTTTTAACGCCCACCTGATATCAGAGGTTTTACCACTGGAAAGTGTCGTTGTTCTGTTTGCCAGGCGCTTTCCCTTAAGCCCTGACTGAGCCGGAGAGTCAGGAATGAGTTTACCTTGAGTAGTATGAGTACCTGCAGGCTTTGTATTTTCCTTCTGAGAGGTAATATGCCCGCTCTGCGGCTTGTGGTTGTGCCCTTCTCCAATCATGAATCCATTCCCGGTATGTCTTCACTGAGTGTAGATCCCTGTAATAAATCGGTTTACTTATAACAGTTAAATAAATGTCGGAGCAGAAGGAACGCCGTCGTCAAAGCTTGGGATTAAGGGTAAATCTGGTACTCTGAAAAGCGTAAAGAGCCGTGCAGCTTATCTCTCTGATTCTTCACACAAAGTTGTATTCCACTGCATGCATCCTGGCTCAACCAGATAGAGATTCGGTTCTCCAGACGCTATCTCAAGCGAACTGCTTGTATACTCTTCCAACTCTGGTTCATTTACTCCATCATCTGTTTCCACCGTTTCCGACACGGTGCCTTCAATCTGAATACATCAGTTGGGTACAGATTTTCTGGATAAGTTCAGCGTACTCTGCAAGGGCATAGCTTGCAGCAAATCATAGACAGGAGCTTTCAGGTTTTATGAAAAGCGCATTAATGATCGGTCGTTTGATTACGGCGGTTTTCTGGTTGGCTGTTGTTGCCAGCCTGTTTCCTGGTTTGGAAGCGCCTCTGAACAAGCTGCCACTGGCCGGTGCTCTGGTGCTGGTGATTCATGTGATGGAAGCCCTGTTCTGGCAGGGACGTATTCGCCAGTACAGTGATCGCCCAGGTTACGACAGCATCATGGTCATCATTTTTGGTGCCTTTCATATGAAAGAAATGAACGATACGGCAGTGAAAGCCATTCTGGATGCCGAGAACGCGGAACGTTTTCGTTCCTAGTTTATAATTCCCAATAGCGGGTACTGGTCGCTGACGAAAAGCGAAATAGAACTACTGCGAATATATACAGTGGATGTATACTGGTAGCCTTCCCTTATCTAATCATTGCGGCTTCATCCATGTCCCAGGTGTCACCGGCTCTGCGTCAGACTATCCAGAAGGCTTACAGTCAGTTTCTCGATAAGAGACAGCTGAAACCCCGCCTGGGGCAAAAGATTATGATCGCCGAAATAGCAAAAACCATCGGCGTGATTGATATGGATGATGACGGTACCCGTCTGTCAGACCCCGCGGTCTGTGTGATTGAGGCCGGTACAGGTACCGGTAAGACCGTCGGTTACTCCCTTGCCGGTATTCCCCTGGCCCAGGCCAATGACAAAACCCTGGTGATTGCTACCGCAACCGTGGCCCTGCAGGAACAGATTCTTAATAAAGACCTGCCGGATATCAGCAGTAACAGTGGTTTGAAGTTTACCGTGGCTCTCGCCAAAGGGCGGCGGCGTTATATCTGTGTACAGAAGCTGGACACTCTGCTGCAGAGTCACAGCGCCAACTCTGCGACTATGAATATGTTTGCCGAGGAAGGCTTTAATATTGATCTGGATGATGAATCCACCGCTTTCTATGAGTCGATGATTACCAAGCTGGCATCAGGCAGCTGGGATGGCGACAAAGACAGCTGGCCAGACAATATTGAAGATCAGGACTGGATGGCGCTGACTTCCACCCATGCACAATGTACTGGCCCCAAGTGCCCGCATTTCAATGGCTGCCCTTTTTACCGGGCCAGAGCCTCTCTCGATAAGGTCGATGTGATTGTTACCAATCATGACCTTGTGCTGTCTGACCTTATGCTTGGTGGTGGTGCGATTCTGCCTGCACCCAAAGATTGCCTGTATATCTTTGATGAAGGTCATCATCTCCCAGATAAAGCTATTAATCATTTCTCCCATGAAGCGCGGCTGAATGACACCAGTCGCTGGTTGGAGCAGTCGGCTAAACATCTGGTTAAGGTGCTCGGCTCCCATGTGCTGCCCGGGAAACTGGGCGAGTGGTTTGAACAGCTGGAAAGTAAGTTTCGTGAGTTGAAAGACCAGCACCTGCCCATGCGGGAAGCTCTTCTTTCAGTGGCAGACTTTAAATCTGCTAATGAAACAGAAACCGGTAAAACTATGGTTTACCGCTTTCCTGATGGCGTAGTGCCGGGCGAGCTTCGTGAAATGGCTGTGCAGATGAAAAGTGGCTTCAGTGCCTCAGCAGATTTGGCAGAACGCATAGTCAATGAACTCAAGAGCGCACTGGATGGTGATGTGCCCGGCGTTGACCGTCTGCAGGCTGAACAAATATTGCCGCCGATAGGCTCTCTGCTAATGCGACTGCAAGGCAACCGGGATCTCTGGCAAACCTGGAGTCAGACGGATGCAGAAGGGGAGCCACCGGCAGCACGCTGGCTGGAGCTGACTGACTATAACGGTGTTCAGGACTTAAAAGTCGCAAGCAGCATGATTCTGGCAGGTGGGTTGTTACGACAAATTCTCTGGAACCAGGCCTGGGGCGCGGTTGTGACTTCGGCAACACTGGCAGCGCTGGGCAAGTTTGATCGTTACTGTATTCGCTCTGGAGTCCCTTCCGACAGTCGCTGTGAAAGCGTACCCAGCCCGTTTAATCACAGTGAGGCTGGCGTGGTGGTGATTCCTGCTATGCGCTCAGACCCCAGCCGCGCCGCAGACCATACCGATGAGCTGGTGGAGACATTGCCTGCGCTTATGGCAAAAGCGCGTGGCACGCTGGTGCTCTTCTCTTCACGACGCCAGATGAAGGATGTTTTCTTTGGCCTGGATCGTGAAGAGCGTGAAGAGGTAATGATGCAGGATGACTATTCCAAACAGGAGTTGCTGCGTCTGCACCGGGAGCGTATAGACCAGGGTAAGAGCAGCACAATCTTTGGTCTGGCCAGTATGGCGGAAGGTGTCGATTTGCCCGGTGAGTACTGTGAGCATGTGGTGATCGCCAAGATTCCTTTTGCGGTACCTGATGACCCGGTTGAGGCTTCATTGGCTGAGTGGGTAGAGGCTCGTGGTGGTAACCCGTTTATGGATATCACTGTGCCTGATGCGGCTATTCGGCTGGTGCAGGCCAGTGGGCGTTTGTTAAGAACGGAGAAGGATACCGGCCTGATTACTATTCTGGACCGGCGGCTTGTCAGTCGCCGATATGGACAGGCATTACTGAACTCTTTGCCGCCTTATCGGCGGCAGATCGCCTGAAAGAAAAAACTGGGCAGGTGGAGAGAAAGCAGACCCGGCGGCTATGTGCCGCTGTACATTCTCTTAAGGCGGGGCTGGTTCTCTTCCAGGAATAGCTCTAAAACCAGACGAGCTTCATCGGTGGAAAATTTGTTTGTAGACAGGGTGACTGTACCCTGTTTCTCAGAAAGACCAAACCATGCCGAAACAGTGCCAGGGAAAGAATACTCGGAAGAAAATATTTCCTTGTCATCATCTCCTTCCCCGTGGCCGGCAACCCATAAAAATTTCTCGTGACCTGGTATTTCAAGAGATAGTGATGGATAGGATTTTTTCAGGTCTTTCGACTTCTGGGCTTCACCGCTCCAGTCAAAAGTGTCAAAGACATCCAGGACCTGTTTTCTGGAGGTGACGTCGATTTCGTCGTACTGGTCTTTGTTGTGATGTGCGTATTGTAAATAGAGTTTCATTATTACTTCCCTGGGACATTCAACGCCATGTGGTGAGATACTAAACGGAATGTCTTTCCTGATTCTTGTTATTTTCGGGTATGGTCTATCAAGATTTTAATGAATGCAAACCTTTCCCTCTTATTTGAAAAAAGACGACGTTGAATTTGTACTCTCTTTACTACTTTCATGGGGGCTTTGGTGTTGTCGTATACTGATTAGGCGAAAGCTGGAAGATGTACGTCATGGTCAGGTTTTGAGGAAAAGCACAATAGTGGGTCTGGAGAGTATGGTGGAATTTGTCAATGTCCCCGCTAAGCCTCAGCCGTATGTAGTGAACCACCGTTAAGGCAGGTATGACTGGTCTTTCTGCCGCTTTAACCGTGGCGATATTGCTTAATACAACTCATTAAGATTCGGTGGCAGTTTCCTCTCGGTAAAGCCGTTTATGATTTCCCATGATGTATGGTTTTTTATGCTGGGGATTTTTATTGATACAAGAGGTTCCAGTCCAGCAACCAGACGCATAAAGTTTAATAGAATATGAGCTGTTCTGGTGTTGCCATCCTTGAAAGGTTGCGCAATAAAAAAGGCGCGTGCTTCCAAAGCCAGACCCGCCTCAAATACCCGTTCGCTTTTCCAGTCTGAGGAGGCGAACATTCCGTTGATTCTAAGGATCTGAACTTGCAGATAGTATCGCATAAAGTCTGTTGGCATTGTGTATACCCTGAGAGTGGCCATCTCATTAAGGGCATCAGGTGTTGCGGAAGCTACTGAAATCACAGGCATCCGTGTCTCTTTGAAGGCATCATGCATAAACTGAGTCATTTTTTTAGTATGGCGTTTATTTACTGACTGAAAGTAATAGCTTCCTGGCAATGTTTGATTCTGTCTTTTTTCTTTATGGCATTTTAAAAGCCTGTTGTAGAGTCGCATAAACTCATCATTCTTAAACGATTCCGGGTCCTCTTTGCTCTTGATGATGTAAAATTCCATTTCCTCATCTGGACATCGAGTTATAGCTACAGGGCTTATATCAGTAATTTTCTCCATGTCTTCAGATAGTTTTATAAACTCTTCCGCAAGACCACGGCTTACTATGGTCATATCAAAGCTCATTGTCATTGAAGAATTCTTTCGAAATTGGCTTTTTATGCCAAGAAGAGCTTCATTGATATCCAGTAGGAATTCGATATCTATCGGATCAGATATCTTTTTATCATTCAGATCTATGAGTCGCTGTTTTAATATTGGGATGACATTTTTACAGGCCTCTATGCGTTTGGTGAGTAGCGATCTTCCGTCTGAGATTTCATATATCAAGCCGCAGAATGTTGAGAAGTAATTTTCCTCAGGAATTGCACTAATAATTCGCAACCCTTCTTCTTGTTTCATGGAAACCGAGAAAGGATAATCATCGGCAAAAACCCTGATGCTGATACCTGCACAAGCTAACCATACAAGCAGGAGAGCACTCAGTATGGGTTTCGGTCTACAGGTTTGGGATATACCTGTACGTACTGCTGCTGAATACAGTGAAAATAGTCGCATGCTGAGAGCCTCATTTTACGATTTTGAATGAGGCCCAAGAGAACTCCATCAATTGTGGTCAGACCTTAATGCTATATGGAGGATGGATAAGGCATGCAGGTTCCAGGAATGGATGCAGCTTGTCAGCTGTGATGACTCTTTTGTTAAAATAGTGTTCAGTTGTTTTGAAGGTAAGTATGGATTTATTTGGAGCTAAAGTAATAGGAAGTATAAAGTTACTTCTAGTAGTAGTCGTTGAATAGCCTAAGCAGGAGCAGTGTAACTTGATATGCTGCAACAAAAGAAACGCTGCCCCTGCATTAAGAATACGATCTTTACTTCTATTGCTTTAATTCCAAAAGCTCCCTTAATGGCTCAGGCAGCCATGACCGCGTTTTCTGCGTTATGGCTTGTTCATGCTTCTGCCAAAGAACACCAAGAAAAATAATCCCAAGCCCCATCGCTGTTAATGCAACGGGGAAGAGCCAGCTGTCTTTGAAAACATCAGAGGCCAGGTGAGTGAGGTATCCACAGCTACCTAAGGCGCCAAAAATAACAAAGACTCTACGAGTCAGGAGCACGCCGACGCAGATCATCAGAAGGTTGATACAGAGATAAATAAACTTCGACAGCTCGCTGTCGGAGTGCTGGGATGAGAGCCCGCCCCAGAAGGCCATCACACCAAAGATATAAATCCAGAAGGCATAGTCAGCGCTACGACGGGAGCGGATATCCACCCAGACGGCCAGCCCAAGCATCAGCAGGCCGGTATAGAGTGAGACGATCTTTCTTAATTCCCATGTCATGCCGTCCTCTGCAATCATGGCGGATATGTCCATGGTCATATACCAGAGGGTGATGGCGATAGGCATGATAAGGAACGGATATTTGTACCGCCAGGCGATAATCGTACCTACCGCTAAAGTGCCCAGCTCCATATACAGCCAGTGCCACTTAATATATCGGTGATAGTCGCGATAGACGCTTTCGTCGGGCCAGACTCCCAGCCACTGCTGCAGGCCATAGATAGCCAGTGGGGTGAGACAGACTACAAAGGTTGCACAGATACCGGCAGGGATGATCAATTTCTTTGCAGAGAAGGTGTTGGTGATCTTTAAACCAACAGCCGCATAGATAGCAGAAATAGACAGGATTCCTGCACCGCCAAAAGACTCCCAGCCCAGATTCATAAACAAAGTCATGGCACCAATGGCGATAAGCCCGCCAAGGTAGTAGAGCACATGAGTGAAGGTGAATTTCGGTACATTCCGGGAGTGACAGGAGAGGAACTGATAGAGCGCCTTAGCCTGCTGGGGGGAAATGATATTTTCCTCGGAGGCCTTGTCCAAATCTTTCTTGCTGATATTCATTCAGGCTCCCTGAAGGTGAAGCAGGGCTGGGTAGTTACCCTCTCCCCACGATTTTCTGAATTCCTGCAAACATCTGAGATAAGTCTCTTTCCTGATGATCATACAGCGGCAGGGGACCGTTTATCTACTTATCTTCTTATCTGCTTCATGGATTAATTGTTAAGTCACAATAAACACTGTTGCCTAATTATCTGGTTTCAGGATATTACAATTCAGGATATTACAATTCAGAGTATTACAAATAGGATAAATCCGTCTTAATCTCCACTTCCATCTTTGAGGATGACAGGTTAGTTACTCATTTATATATTTGTTCTTGATATTGTCCGCTCTCTTAAAATTAATTGAGGAATTAAGGTTGTGAAATATATTGAAAAATACTTGGTGTTAATGGTTTTTTTGTTATTGCAGTCGGTCTGTAGTGCGGGTGAATATAATCCTTATTTTGATATTCCGGTTGCTGGGCACTGGTATGGCAAGAGCAATGGTCATATGGCTAGAATTATCGATATAAATATTGTGGAAGATTCTGATTACTTTACTTATTCAGATACCCCCCTTATCAATCAGTCGAAGTGTGTGAGTGAATTCTCCTGTGACTTTTTGCATACAGGCCGGTATGGGAGATTCAAAATTAAAGTCAAAAATCATGACGATGTTTCTGGATTGTGGACCTTGATTGTGAATAAGAACAAAGAATTTAGATTGTTACTAATGCCTCGTTACAAAAACATATCTGATTACTTTGCAGATTCGGATTCCCAAAATGATGGGCATAGACCGCATATTTACTCTCAAATATCAATTGGTTACCCGTCAGACGGTTACATGTTTCAATTTATAATGAAACACCCCAATGACCGATGTTATACCGCATATACAACCTACAATATAAACACAGATGTCAGTTATTTGAAAAAATTAGTAAGTATATTATTTAATGCTGGGTCATCAAAAAAATTACATAGCTGTGATTGATGTTTTTATATTTTGAAAGATAAAAACAAATATTATCAGCAGTATTATGGTCGGTTAATGGTGTTAGCCATGAAATACTAGCCAGGTCAGCAGTGGGCCTACGGGCCCATTGTGACACCAGTGTCAGTGTTAGTAACAAAGCTGTTGGGTCAAATAACACTAGTTTCAGGAAATCAGAACTTTATCAACTTTCAAGTGTCTTCATTCCTGGAAATAAAATACAAACCAAGTGTGAGATGTTATGACTCCCATTAATTGCGAAGTCTGCAAAGAAAGTTTTTACGAAACTGGCCCGCTATGGCATCATGAAACATGCGGAACTTTTTTCCATATGAACTGTGTTAAGAACAAAGGCTTTCAGAGAGAAATGGCGTGTCCAAAATGCGGTGATACTTTCGCATCTCCGTTGAAGAACTTTTCTCTAAAAATCCTACCCGATAGAGCTGTGCAGGTTGCTTCTCCGATTGAGTACACCGGCACCCCATACGAGATTCAAGAGCCACCAGCGCCGGAAGCCCGCATACCGGAGGACCCCATAGATGAAGAGCCAGACCTCTTGGATCTCTTGGCCAATACCACCATAATGGATGTGATGAAAATCATGGCTTTTGTGGGCATGGTTATTTTACTGGCCAGCATTGCGAATGAATCCTTCCGGCGCTAATAACCATTGTGAGATTTGTCCCGTCCTAAAAGCATGAAAAACGGGGGAGGGTATTTACCCTCTCCCCGCGATTGCCTGAATCCCCGTAATCATCTGAGAGAAATAACTCTCCTGATCATCATACATCGCCAGGTGGCTGCCTTTATCGCAATAACAGAATTGTGCGCTAGGCATACGGGCAGCGAGTTTCCTCACATACTCCGGGTGCATGGTGTCATAGCGGGCGGCCATAAAGATGGTGGGAATGGTGACAGCAGCCATCTCTTCTGTGCGCTCCCAGTTTTCCAGCTTACCCGATGCGCCCATTTCGCTGGGGCCCTGCATAGGCACGTATATCGCTTTATTTAACTTACTGAAGGCTCTCACAAGCGGCTCAGGCCACTTTTCTGGTGGTATGCGCAGAACATGGTCTTGATAGAAGTGTTCCATCAAGAGTTCTTCATAGCGTTCATTTTCAGTGTCATTGTTTTTCTCAAAGGCCAGAATCTCTGCAAGAGCAGCCTGGTCCATTTTGGGCATCAGGTCTGTCTTCGCAAACGCGTTATAGGCAGGCACGCTACTGACCATGTTGGAGATGATTAAGCCTTTGAGCTGTTCCGGGTGCGTCAGCGCATACTCCTGAGCCAGCAAGCCGCCCCAGGACTGACCGTAGAGGAAGAAGTTGCTGCTGTTCAGTCCGAGAGCCTTGCGTACCTGCTCGACTTCATCCACAAAGCGGGGCAGCTCCCAGAGTGAAGGCTCATCTGGCTGTGCACTGTAGGCCGAGCCCAGCTGGTCGTAGTAATAGAACTCAAAGCCGGCATCCGGGAAGAAGCTTTCAAAGACTTCCAGGTATTCATGGGTAATTCCCGGGCCGCCATGAAGAAGCAGGATTTTAATATCAGGGTTGTTGCCGAATTTCTTTGTCCATACCTGAAACTCGCCTGCCGGTGTTTGCACCGGAATCATTTTTACGCCGCCACATTTCATTGCTGCTGTCCTAAGCTTGTTTTCATTCAAGCTATAGTCTGTAGTGCTGGTTTCCGCAAAGGTTAAGTTCAGGCAGCGCAAGCCTGAGTTGTGTCTATATGATTGCTGAATATCACAGCCTCAAAAGAGGCAGAGGAGAAAAGGAAGCGAAAGCTGTAAACAGATACTAATACAGGCCCTGCCGGGCCTGTATTAGTTAACTGCTGCTAAAGCTACAATTTTGCGTGTTGTCTTTAAATGACAACTATTGAAATATTAAACTGTTGCCGTTTCCGTTATCTCACCTTCCGGCCCCTGAGTCACAGGCTTGCTGTGTTCAGTCCAGACATCTTTATCCATAGTTCTATCCAGGAACGGGAACTTGCAACGGTTAAATGCCGGTGTTTTGCCTGACTCGTACTGTTCGTCGTAATCCTTCACTACCTTCACCACCAAACCAGACAGCGGCAGAATGGCAACCAGGTTAATCACCGCCATAATGCCCATGGTCACATCAGCGAATGCCCAGACCGTCGGCAGGCTTCCCATCGCACCCCAGAGCACCATGCACAGGACTGCACCACGATAAACATTAATCAACAGATCACTGTTTTTAATAAACCGCAGGTTGGACTCGCCATAATAGTAGTTGGCAATAATTGAAGAGAACGCGAACAACAGAATAGAGATTGCTACCAGATGTTCACCAATCGGGCCTATCTGGTTGGCCAGTGCTGCCTGGGTGAGGGCTATACCGGTCAGACCACTTTCGGGCTCCAGCATGCCAGACATCAGAATGATGGCCGCAGTCGCTGTACAGATCACCATAGTGTCAAAAAACACGCCCAGCATCCCCATCAGCCCCTGATTGACCGGGTGATCGGAGTGAGCGGTTGCTGCTGCGTTAGGCGCACTGCCCATACCCGCTTCGTTGGAGAAGAGCCCACGACGGATACCCTGCATCATCGCCTGAGACACCAGGAAGCCGACACCACCACCAGCAACTGTTTCCAGACCAAAGGCACTGCGGAAAATCAGTGAGAAGACCGCTGGCAGCTCGGTAATGTTCATGACAACAACAACCAGAGCCACGGCCAGATAACCAATGGCCATGGTTGGTACAATCATCTCAGCCACTTTGGCTATGGAGCGAATACCACCAAAGATGACCAGGCCACTGAGCACAGCCAGCGCACCACCAATGACACCGGCAGGCACGCCATAACCACTGAAGGCAGCAGCAATGGAGTTAGACTGCACACTGTTAAACGCAAAGCCAAAAGCAATAATCAGAGAGATTGAAAATGTGATGCCAAGCCAGCGCTGACCCAGAGCTTTCTGAATGTAGTAAGCCGGTCCCCCCCGGTAGGTTCCGTCACCGTTATTGGTTTTGTAAATCTGAGCCAGAACATTTTCCGCCAGACTTGTAGACATACCCAGCAGGGCAATCAGCCACATCCAGAAGATCGCACCTGGGCCACCCAGGTACAGCGCTACCGCCACACCTGCCATGTTACCGGTTCCGATACGAGCCGCCAGGCTTGTACAGAAGGCCTGAAAAGCAGATACCTGAGATTTATCCTGCGTTGTACGACTATTAAGCATGGAACGAAAAGCCATGCCAAAACGGCGAAATTGAATAAAACGGGTCCGAACAGTAAAGAACAGACCGGCGCCTAACAGCAGAGGCACAAGCAGGGTTCCCCAAAGAAGGTCATTTGCTGAGCTAATCAAATTATTCATGCATTCCTGATCTCTTTTTGTATGGCGTGCATTCTTATTTCAATCAGGATGGAATCCTATTAGGGAAAAAACGCTTGCAGAAGTGCATCAATCCCTACAAAAGCGAGATTCACAACAAGCTCCACTTCGGCGGCTCCCGGCTTAGGGTTATGATCACCATCCCCAAGCTGGCCACTCATAGCGGACTTGAAAAAACGGTTGGGTACAGTCACACCGTCTGGCAGGATCAGAGGACTCTTCAGATCCAGGCTGTCGTGCAATATTTCAGCAGAACCTTCCAGCTGCATACGCAGCAAAGATCCTGCCGCACCTCACCCTGCTCCTGTGCTTTCTCTAACAGTCCGGAAAAACGCTGCCGCCACTGCTGGCAATGCTCACACATAACCTTGCGACAAAGATCACTGCTTCCGGCTATTTCGGCCGCCATATTGCCCATCAGGCAGCCCTGCTGGCAGCCTTTCTCAGTCAGGTGACTGATCATGGTTAGATATGCATAACGAATAACCTGCAGAGGCGACCCGGTATGGTTATCAATAACCCGGTCAAACATCCGCAACAGGTTGCCCATGTAAAACTGAATAATCTCTGCGGCGTAAGCTTCTTTACTGGGGAAGTAGTTATAGAAAGATCCCTTGGGTACACCAGCAGCATCCAGTATCTGCTTAAGTCCGGTACCGTTGTAACCATGCTCCTACAGAAGTTGCACTCCCAGCTCAAGGAGTTCCTGTCGTGTACCTTCACTGCGTCGGGGTCTTGCCATTCTCTGTATATGACCGGTCGTCTTTGAATTGGCGGAATACTAACGACTAAACAGGGACATTCAAGAATCTACGGTCAGAATGTCTGACAGTCTTGTTAGTCCATTCCTATTGGTGGGTTGTTAAATTTCTGTCGATTACCCTGATAAAAAACCAGATTGAAACAAGAACTGATTGAGAAGGGAAAGAGTATAGCTATGGATCCCGCAACAGCTTTAACGCCAGGCAGCCCTAAAGCGACGGCTAGAGAATCGCAATCCCGAGCTCCGGTAACTTCTCCGGCTCTCACCTCAAATAGACGCAATGTTCAGGCAACTTCAAACACTGACAGCACACCCGGACTCACCCTGAGCACCGCACCTGTTTTCGTGTCTTCACAACAGTCCAGCTTCAATCGGGGTGTAATAACACGCTCAGAACAACTCAAAAGAGCTTTAACGGAGCAGCTTTCAAACAAGCTGGCAGCGGAACCATCACTGACAGGTGATACGCTGGATTTCCGAACCCAGACAGATTTGGGGCAAATTATAACCCCAGAGGATATGTTGGCAGCACAGCAATATCATCCTGACCAGAATAATACCTATAACGCAGCCACCAGAAGTCTTAAGCAGGATTTGGCTGTCGTCATGTCACAGCCTGCTTTTCAAAAACTGGAAAACAAACCCCCTGCTACGTATTTTGGCGAGGTGCTAAAGGCTATTAGCCAATGTAATGAGACCCATAACCCTGCCAGTCCCTCTATTCCTCTCGCCCTCAAAGAAAAAATAACAACAGCCACAGAGGCTCGTTACTTATTACTGCATATTCACCAGACTCTGGGAAGAAAATGGAGCCCGGAAGTATTACGTGCACCGAAATACACAGGATCATTTGCAGAGATCTACCAGTTTCTGGAAACCGTTGAGGCCATTGCCGGCCCTGCGCTGAAATACGAACAACTCCTTTATATGCGAGAGCTTCATAATAAGGCCCCCAAAAGAATAAAGGGGGTTATTGCAGGAGGCGGGCCTACAGGGTTGTTGCTGGCCATCAAGCTTTACTCAGCCGGAGTCAGGATTCATCTGGTGGAAAAGCGGGATACACAATATACCCGGCTACAGATTATTCGACTGGATCCTTTCTGGATGAAAGAGCTGAAGCTTTATCTCGGGGAAGAATATGAATCACTGTTCGACCCGGCGATAGGGAAAGGCACTATTCGACCAGATGGCTCAGGTCATATTACTCTTAGCTATCTGGAAAACGCCCTGCATAATCGCTTATCAACCCTGGCAACACTGGACCCGGAAAATATCCGGCAATTAGCCTGTCACTCTGTGTCCGGGTGCCAGGCTCCGTTACCAGGTCACCCTGGCTACCGGATAGTTGCCAGGTATGATGCGGACTGTGACCCCAGCCTTGAAAAGTTGCCAGACAGTGAACACCAGAAGCTTATCCCGGCTGACCTTCTGGTCTGCGCCGACGGTAAAAACAGCCAGATGAGGGATCAGTTTTTTGCCCACACCCCTGTGACCACAGAAGCACTCTATGGCGTTGTCACCTGGGATGGCCCGGACATCCGGAATAGCAGCCCTGACACGTGTACCGATATTGCCGGCACTGCAGAACTGACCAGCACGAATGTCACTCTGAACTTTCATATTGAGCTAAAAGACTTATTTCATCCGATATACGGAACCCGGACAAAGCAATATCCACTCAACGCGCTCAAAGCTATGGCGCTCATTCTGGATCCGGATATTTCTCTATACAGAGATGTTTTCCCGGAAAACGACAACATCACAAAAAAGCGACTTCAGCACTGCTCGGCAATTTCTGATTTTTTATTGGAGTATGAAGACGACGCAAAAAGAATGAAGAGCCTCCTCTTCAAACTTGCTCGCTCTTTTATTGAGAGTAAGAGACCGTCACTTGCCACAAGAACATTTGAAAACCGGCAAAGCTTATATATAGGTATGGAGATCCCCGAACTCCTGCAAGAATGGTTACAGGCATCCCAAGAGCTAATGGTCAGGCTGGAGGTCGACGAAGAGATTCAGAAAGAGGTTATTCAGACTATAACCAAACACTGGTTCCAGCTTATTGCCCGGCATTACAAATTCAGTGATACCGCCAATGCCCATATTGAACAAATCCCCTCTAATGGCTATGCCATATTCCCTGTTGCACAGGAAATCAACACCAGTGATGTTGTTACAGTAAGGGACTCCGCAGGTGGCGGGCAGTTAGTAATTATGCCAGCCGGAGATGCACTGGCTTCCCCTCACTTTATGACGGCCAGTGGTTTAAGCGGTGGACGGGAAAGTACTAATGCAGTAGAAGAATATGTATTAAAAATCTGCTCTGAAACAGCACCATCAGAAGACCCGGGCCACGGCCTCTCCGACTATCAGCAATACTGCCAGAGAATCCGTGAGTTTGTTCTTGCCAGAGGAGGGCTCTTTCTCATGCCTCTGGAGCAGGATAAAGTTCATCAAACCCTCCAGGATAAAACCTCCCGGGTACTCAGTCACTATGTACAACAATGTGCAGACGGAAATACCGATACAACCGGCGGCTGCCTGGTCACCAGTGAGGGCGACCAGTTTCTGGTCACCGCTCCGGATGACAAACGATACCGACTGACTATCACTCTTGACGGAGGGCTGGAAGCAGAGATTCTGATAAAAGGAAAACAACAGAAACACAGTAAGTCCCAGTCAGAATGGCAGGCACTTCCCGACCAGTACAATACTTTTGAGCACTTCACTCTTGCACAGCTGGGCATATGGCCTGAACGACTGCAAAAAACAGCCCTCGCAGGTAAAAACCGAACTACTTTATAGGGTTTCTCTTCTCAGCCAGAGATATTCACGAATACAGACATTCTGCGGATAGTCAACATCGTTGAGTTCACGGAAAGTAATGCAGAGCCATATAAAACCCCAGTGCCACATTTATTCTGTATCTTTATAAAGATTTACTAAGATGTATCGGGTTCAGCAGCAAAGTGAAGCTGAAATATGAATATTGTCCTTCAGTTTTTTCGTGTTATAACACCCTTTGAACGTATCTCTTCCCTAAAGAGTCTTTCTTGCCAGTGCCGGGCTCAGTTCTGGAAACTCTTTAGGAGTCAGCTATTCACGCTGACTCTGCCATTAACTCTGTTGCTAACTCTCACAACAGCCACAACAAGCTTTGCTGGAGGAGGAGAGAAAGGGACATCAGACGGGTCAGCTTCCTCACAGAGCAGGCCGGGCCAGAAAAATGATGTTCCGAGTTCACCCCATGAACCAATTAAACAGCCTGAGTTTTTCGTTGTTGATGGTAATGAGTCACTAATCCTTGAGCACATGGTGGTTCCAGTGTCTGAGGAAGGCACTTCACCTGAAAATCAGTATGTCGACATCATCTACAGGTTAGAACCCCAAGGCTATGCCGTTGGCGAATATGTCACAACCCTTTTAAACTTCACCAATTATCATGCAACCGGGGATAAATTGTATGAATATCAATCCGAGTTCAGGTTGTTTCCAAGAGGCCTGCGCCATAAGCCTGAGCGCATTATCGGGATGATGATCAATACTACAAAGCTGACACCGGATCAGTGCCAAAAGACTGCTTCTTATGAAAGAGGTCCTTTTATTATGGGTAGGGAACAGTTTGACTATGCAACGGCATTACAATTTGTATCATTTATCCATCCCTACGGCGAGCAGCCTCTGACCCGCTTTACCAAGCACGATAAACAAATAGTTGATTTTGGTAGTTCGGATGGCTGGGGCAAATTTCAGGATGATTTTGGCCGTACTAAGCTGAGGGTTTTATCGCCTATGCTGAATGACCACTCAAGAGATTTAACGCCATCAGGTGAAGTCATTCATTTCGATGTTCATGTGAGTCACCTTCAAATGCTGGATAACCGGGCGAGTGAGCGGCTTATTATTCAAGATGATAAAAGAGTCATTGCCACCAGTATGATGGAGCTTCAGTCGTCTCTGTTTAAGATTATTTTTAATAATCCTGACGGGTGCCTTACCTGCAGCATCAATATCCCTGAAAACTATGACGATGCAAAATCAATTGCGGACGCTTATGGCATTAGTGCAGAGGTGTCTTCAAAAACTTCACGCGATGCTTTTAAAAAGACCCTTAAAGAGAAAGTACACCAGGAGCTGACCCAGCTACTTGATACTCATGAAGTGTCTGTTCATTGGGTAATGCCGGGAGGTGGTCAAAAACAGATTTACACATCTGCTAAAAGCAAGGAAGAGTCAACCCTCCCTGGTACTTATTGTCAGGGTTTGGGTCACGTTAAGTTAAAGGAAATCCTTAGTGAGCAGAAGAAGCATAACGCAAATACAGTCCGCTTCGAGATAAGTGTCCATGAAAAAACCAGCGTGGCGCCTCTTGGTAAATATAAACAGTTAGTTTCGGCTGAACCAGTAGTGGACTCTGCACAGCTGCCGATACTTCTTCACCTTTTTGAGCAACTGAAATTTCAGCAACAGCTACCTGTCAGTGAGCCTGTGAAGAAGATACATCCAATGCAGAAGTCAGCAACAGGTTTTCATATCACTCCTGCGAGATCCCTGAACACATACAAACAAATGTAGGTAGAACGTGAATGGGTAGCCGTGTTAATTATCAAGCTCCACCATAGAGAAATAACACCTGTGTTTTTTGCCGAATTCAATAATAAGGTCATCAGCGTTCCCTTCTTCTTTCAGCGTTTTTAACACTGTTATTAGTGCATTTAATGCTTCGCGATTATTTGGGTCGTTTAGATGGGTCAACGTCAACCTGCGATCGCTAATACGTACGTTAAGTTTGCGCTCGTTGCTACGTAGAAAGTTGACCAGAATATTGTGAAGCCAACGGACCGTATTGTCGTACACATGTTCCGGCACCATTGACAGAGGTTGACTCGGGTTACCACTCATTAAAACCCATACTACATGGGGGGATAAACAGTAGAGGTGGGTGGCATGGGTTACAGTGACCAGTACCTCATTCATGAGGCACGGTGCGTTGAGCTGGAGCCTGTTTCTCCATTGATAAAGCGTCTTACGAATGAAATGAGCCTGCCCTTCGTTGTTGTTGATAAATGCGTTCAACATTTTGACGCAAAGGCTGTAGATTTCCTGTTTCTCAAGGGGGGAATCCAAATGAATAACTGAAGCGTGTAAGCCGGCTGGCAGGGCACAATAGGGTGAATTCACGACCTCTCGCTGGTCGGCCCTGTTACATAAAGCAATCAGTTCCTGATACTGGAACAGTGCACTGGTCAGCTCAGGTATATGTTCCCTGGGTGTGGGTACGAAGTTCCCATCGTTCATGAATCTCGCAATATTTTGCGCCCATGGCGCAAGTGGTGGCTGCTGAGGCGGTGGCGGGGATGGCGGGGATGGTGGCTTTGGCGCCCAGAGAGCAAATGGCCGACACCATACATTCGATCGTGCTGTAACTTTAGGCTGTACTTTTTCCCGCAGTGTTCCTGAACGGCGTTGTTAGGAATCTTGGGGGCGTGTAGAACAACAGATTCCCAAGTGCAGGGTACAGATATTCAGTGAACGACTTCCGTCAGATGCTCACCAAAGTGACCGTAGAGACAGCGCTTAATGCTGAGCTAACAGCCATAGCTCCCAGGCAACAAATGCAATGGCTCAACCGCTAAGCAGCTAAAAATTGAAGACGGTCAGTTTTCTTTTGAGGCTCCCTGTGACCGGGATGGGACTTTTAACCCTCAGTTCGTCATAAAGCGCCTGACCCGCTTCACTACCATGGATGACAAAATCATTTGCCTGTACGCCAAGGGTATGACCACCAGAGATATTGTCGCAACATTCAAGGGGATGTATGGCGCAGATATCTCAGAAACCCTGATATCCAAAGTTACGTGGGCCGTTATTAAGCGTGTTATCGAATGGCAATCCCGCCCTCTTGATGCTATCAACAAAGCCATTTACCTGGCCCTGGTCGTCAACATGGAAGGGCAGAAAGAACTCCTGGGTATGTGGGTTTCGGAGAATGAGGGTGTAAATTCTGGCTGAGCGTACTCACAGAGCTACAGAACTGTGGAATCCATGGTCACCTGATCGCTTGCGTGGATGGCCTCAAGGTTTTCCTGATGCTATCAATACAGTGTTTCCTCACACTTTATCTCGATGCCCTTTCTCTCGATGCCCTTTCTCTCGATGCCCTTTCTCTCGATGCCCTTTCTCTCGATGCCCTTTCTCTCGATGGTTTTACCCTTTTAGGAGACTAATGAACTCTTCTCATTGGGAACTGCTCAAGAAAGATCCATGGGCTGTTCTACTTGTACAGTAGGGGAAAGCGCACTATCACTCCCGGCGTTTTCAGGAGTGCGGCCAAGAAAGGAACAGGACTGATAAGCATTCCAGTCCAAACCTAATTCTCCAATAAAGCCCTTAAATGACGCCACAACCTCAGCATCCCTTCCAGAAGCATAATTCATGGGATTATCCAGCTCTATGGAGAGTTTAAGATTTGCACGTTGGTGTTTCTCCATCAGTTGAATCCAGGCAATAAATAATTCATTCCAGCGTCTGGCTTCCTCACCCGAGCGAGCAGCCTGCGGGAAACGGAATTCAATAGTGGTGGCAGGCTGCTTAACACAGTTATCATTGCTCTCAACAACGCCAGCTCTCAAGTGCTGCAGGTTAAGAGGTTGCCTTTTATTATTCCATAACCCCAGTCTTCGAAGAGCGGTAACCTGCATATATAAAGCCCCATTGTCCTCATGCACTTTCCTCTCCGAACACACCTCCAACTGCGCATTGAACAGATTGACTAACGCCGTTAAAGCCGGAGCCGGTATCGGGCTGTAATGGGACATATAAGGATATACAGAATGGGATTTCTGCTCTCTCTTTAAAAATCGAGGTATAAATCCTCTCCTTTCAACATCCAGTAAAAGCCTTAGAATAAGCTCACCATTGCCTCTGAAGGCTTTAACAACGCCAATATGCTTATGTCCTGAACAAGGTATAAGATTGAGTTTTCTGGCAATATTTATAATATACAGATCAAAAAGATGGTAAGGGCTTACCGTCAACCCCTGAATAGTAAACACCTGCTCTAGAGTATAAGGTGACGTATTGACTTCAAGTTTATGATCAACATCATGATAGACTTTACAGTACCAGTCTCCAATTCGAATATTCAAAGCATTCAAAGTGTTTCTTTGTGTTAGATCGTTTTCTGTCATGGTTGGAGATATCGAGAAGTCTTCGATACCCCCTAAACGAAGCTCTTTTAGAATATGTTTTTCCCACTCTTGAAGAATCTTCTCCGCTTCAGCTGCGCAGGGTAATTTCCCTTCTTCTGTAAAATACTCAAATTCTTCTCCAATCGAAAGAACACCGGTCTTTATCTTTTCAGGGAAACTCGATAGACAACAAACACCATTAGCATAATGACATTCATCTTTCTTACCTCTGGAAAATGGATATTTAAAAAACTCATCAATCACCGTCTGAGGAAGCAAAACAGATACAATATAATTTGATGTATGTTGGTAATTGGCGATGATGCTTTCAGTTGACACCCGCCCCTCATCGAAAAGAGAAAAGAAAAAATGAGTAGCACTTTTAAAAAATTCATAATTCTCCAATCTGTACAGTGTCTTATCGATTGATAATTTCATAAGTGCAAACTGCAAGCCAATCCATATATCAAATGCCTGAGTAGAAATACCTGCTAATTCCCTGCCGAGACCCAATTCAACTGCTTTTAAGAAGCTTACAAAAAAAGAATGCTTTTCCACGCAGATAAATTCAGTTTGTACTATTAGGTATAATAAAACTCTTACTCTCATTCTTTGGAAGTTAATAAAATCAACACCGGAAAGCTGTTCTTTCATTGGTTTTACTGATGATGGAGTTTTCACAAAATCCACGTCAAATAGAGCATGATCTGCAAGATGATTATAAAAAACCATCATATTATTCATCATTTGATCAGGATCGGTACTAAATGGAAAAGGCAATTTTTTTGGCGCTACGAACGTTTTATGGTTATAGCCGATTATGCCATCACATAATATCGAAATCTGATGAAAATCATTAATCAAGAGTAACAACTCTTGCCCTTTTTCTGACTGAGACAAAAGCTGAATCTGCTCTATAGAAAGCCAACCCTGCACTGGGATAACTTCCGATGATTTCACCTTATCAAGTGAAAGGAAAGACCTTAGATTATTATCAGCTTTTTCATTATAAACCGCAGGTGAATCGAAACTGTGAACCGGGCACACTTCCACTTTTACTTTTGAAAACCCCTTATCCAAAACATTAAAAAGGGTAGATATTCTCTGTCCCGGGGGAGGGCTCAGAGCTTCTGGGGAGGAAACCCTTACTGATCTATTGGCCTGTTTCGCAGCTAACGGAAAGGATGAATCTACACCTTGTAATAGCTGAGGACCACTCACAGGTGGCGATAATCTTTCCATTCCCCCTCCTGATTATTCATTAATTAACAAGAATCAAAATACCAATATCACCAGCTGACAGTGCGGTAGCCAATAATTCTAGATAAATTATTCTTATCTCTCAGTAACAAGATTGTTGTAGTAGCAAGGAATAAAGGGGGCGGAGTCATTTTCGGCGCTTGTCATTTGACCGAGGGATAAAATCTTGCGTGATAAACACCGCCACACAATATAACAGGCCGGATATCAGCTGCTACAGTACCCATAATTCGACGGCTCGTGACAGCATGAAAGATTTCTTCCAAAAACCGGGATTCAGAAGCTTGCATCCTATTGCTTGCTCGTCAAATGCAAAGCTGAATCCGCCGGCAAAGTGTACGGCACCAGTGGCAACCGGATTGGTAATGCTCACCTCAAGTGGGCTTTTTCAGAGGCCGCTGTACTGTACCTGCGAGGGAATGAGAAAACTCAGAAGTTCCTTAAAACCTGCAGAAACGCATGCCAAAAAGTAAAGCGCTTACCGTGCTTGCCCACAAAATCGGGAGAGTGGTGTATTACATGTTAAATACAGGAATAGTGTTTTATAAATCAAGATTCCTGAAAGGGGCAGTCGCCACAGGCCGTGAGCTGATCGTCTAACTGGGCACAAGCTGAAAATGAAAACTGCGAATGTCACTCCAGATGACTGCTCCGGTGATGCCGCCGGTTTTGCAGGTATTTCAATGCATGCCCCTGGTTTCTTGAATAGTGCCAGCAAGGGTTCATACGGAGGACATTAAGATCCTCAGGATGTAGAAGGATCGCACCAAAACTTGAGGTTCATCCCGTTTGACCAAACCTGTAAGTGCCAAAAACACAGGTTTCAGGTCGCCCGAGATGAACCACTCCGAGACTAGCTCTATTCAACACAACCTGCAGATCACTTTGTCTGAGCATAAGCTGACCAGACTGGCTGAGTTCAGCGGTTTCCTGATGCGCCACAGGAAGATATTGCCTCTTCCTCTTGTCATCTCCGTTCTGACAACTCCTGGTAAAGACAGCAATGCCGAGACACTGGCCGATATTCACCGCAAGTTCAATGAAATGACCGGCTTGAATGTCTCCTGTCATGCTTGGCGGGAGCAGGTATATAAACCCGAGTTTCTGAGACTGATGGCCTGGCTTTTCCTACGCTCTCTGGACAAAATGGTCAAACGGACTCTCTCTTTTCATGTGGTCAGCCCTTTTTCAAAATTCCGGCACATATGGCTGCATGATGGTTCGTCACAGGCTGTTGTAGCACTCCTCAAAGATGTGTTGCCGGGACCTTTCAAAACGGTCTCCCCGGCAGCCGTTGAGCTGCACTGACCGATAATCTTGTTCGTGTCGAGTTCACGGAAGACACTCGCTCAGAAAGAGCCTGTCTGCCAGCTTTGGCAAACGACCTTGGCGATACTCTGATGATTGATGCAGGGTATTTCGACCTGGAATATTTTATGGCCGTTCATGATAGGGAGGGTTGTTTTCTTTGTCGGGCTCCACAAAGTATCAACCCGGTCGTGCGTAGGGCTATTCGTTCCGATGGAAAGAACTGTCACCGATATGAGCAACAAAAACTGAAAGATGTTTTGGCCCATTATCCCAAAGACGGTTGCATGGATTTGGATGTGGAATGGCCGCAGATGCGGGGGCAGACTTTTCGGTTGGTCGTTCGCTGGAATGGACAGAACAAGAAGTGGATATTTGTTGTCACCAATCTCTGCCGGGAAAGCTTTTCTCTTCAGGATGTGTTTCTGGCCTACCGTCTGCGCTGGCAAATAGAGCTGGCTTTCAAAGAGACTAAATCCTATGCCTGCTGGCACCGTTTCAACACCGGCTGTGAGACACTGGTTGCCAGCCTGATTCTTGCCTCATTTACTGTTGTCATTCTCAAACGATCTTTGGCTCACGCTGTAGAACAAGGGATGGATGAAGAGGTCTCCACACGAAAAACGGCCATGAGATGCGCTTAATGTTCTCCGTATGAAAGGTTACTACCGTCTGGCCAAAACCTACGCGGTACAGTTGGGATTAAGTAATGAGGTTCTGAAGTCCCTTGGATTGCTTTCTTTGAAAGAGTTGTGGATCAGGTTTCACCATTCTCGGTGAACCGCCCGGTGCGGACCCACATGCCGTGTGGTGGGGGGAGGGCTGAAGAAAAGTCAGCCCTTACCCGATTATGGCGCTAATTAAAATTTATTTTATAGCGACTTTTTAGATACGGGTCTTTGAATATTACCCATGCGATTCTTTCAGAAATAATTAATTGAGAACTACCAATTTCAGAATTTAATAATTCTATATTTGGGCAGTGAACAAGTGAAAGATCACTAATATTCGTTAACCAAGCAAGAGACTGGCTTATGATAGTGGTGAAATAGTTGCTTAATAACTGATCTGTAAATACTGTGTTCATTAGTAAATTCAGTTCATCATGATTCTGTGTATAGCTGAATCCATAACATGCTTTTTCCTCTGTCCCCGAAAACTCAGTAATCTTGATCTCCCAAGCGTATAAAAAGCAAGGAAATAGCAAGCTGATATACAGAATGATGAATCTAAACATGTTGCAGTCCACTTCCTCTAAAATAGCCCTCTATTGTAGTTGCAGATGATATGTGTGATCCGCGCCTAACGCCAAATTCAGAGGCAGCGCGAGTAGCGCTGTCTGCTGGAATTTTTTGCTAGGCTTCTTGTTCAAGTGTTCAAGTGTTCAAGTGTTCAAGTGTTCAAGTGTTCAAGTGTTCAAGTGATACTTATGGATATGGCAGTTAATAATATCTCTTTCTGATGACAATTCGATGGATATTTCATTTTCCATTTCCAAGCGCAACAATTCATCTGCACCTTCCTCTGGGGACATGTTTATAACCGGAGGATACTGCTTTGAAACTTCTTTAAAACATCTTATCAAAAAGCTACGTTTCACTTTGTTCACAACATCTTGTATTGACTGATTATCTTTGAACTTCATTTTAAAAATTCCTGGAAAAATATTAATATAAAACCTTTGATAATATTTATAGAATATTAAAGAAAACGGTTTATGAATAACCTCAACAGTTATAAATTTGGTGAAATCTCGACTTCAGATTATAAGTAGTTCCTGTCCGAAAACCTACCCCCCTGGCATTACTGGCTCGTAAGCCATAATAAGGGCTGAAGTTTTCGGACAGGTTCTATCTGCACTATGCGTCAGTCACTCGATCCCCAGAAACAGCTTGGTGAAGTCGATATTTCGGCTATTCGCTTCAATGAACGCTCTCGCGACGACATCCCCCGGATACTTCGTGGCCTTCAACATCTCTACACCACTCCAGAGTTACGACGAGAAGTCTTTGTGATTCTGCAACAGGCCATTCCCGAGAAGGTTAACAGCAACAATGGTCGTCCCGGTATGGATCTTTGGTGTGTACTGGTTCTGGGAACACTTCGGCTTTCTATCAACTGCGATTATGACCGTCTTCTGGAGCTGGCCAATGAGCATGGAACTCTCCGCCAGATGCTCGGCCACGGCCCTTACGATGAGCACCGTTACCGGCTTCAGACAGTCTACGACAATGTTGCTCTGTTAACGCCAGAGATTCTTGACCAGATCAATCAGGTGGTCGTCAAAGCCGGACATCAGTTGGTAAAAAAAAGACGAAGCGATCCAGGGGCGTTGTGATTCCTTCGTCGTAGAAATCGACGTGCACTTTCCCACTGACTTGAGCCTCCTCAGGGATGCCTGCAGAAAGACGATTGAAATAGCAGGTGTCGTAGCCTCTGAGCTGGGGGACACTCTTTGGAGGCAGCAAAAATATCTGTTGAACACACTGACCAAACGCTATCACATCGTGCGCAGGATAAAACATTCCACAGCGAGTAGCCCATCCCGCCGTCAGGCCAAGATCAGTCAGATGGATGATGCTTACATGGACTACCTCAAGCACTGTAACCACATCATTATGAAAGGGCAGACGACTCTGTCATTGCTTGGCAAGCGAAGTATCGATGACAACAGTCTGGAGCAATTGAACTGGTTTATTCAACAGGGGGCACGCCAAATTCACTTGATCATTCGTCGTGTTTTTGAAGATCAGGTTATCCCCCATAATGAGAAAATATTTTGTCCGTCCAACTCTTCCTGCATAATCTGGGCTATAGCCTGTTGAATCAGACGATCAAGAACGGTAGGTATTCCCAGTTTGCGTTTGCGTCCATCCGGTTTAGGGATTTCCACGCGCAAAACGGGCTTGGGGGAGTAGACTCCGTCTATAAGTTGCTGCCGTATCATCGGCCAGTGTCGTTTGAGAAAAGCTGGAAGGTCGTCAACAGTCATGCCGTCAACACCCGGAGCGCCTTTATTGCGTTGAACCTGTTTCAGCGCACGAACCAGATTATTCCTGTCCAGAACACGCGCCATCAAAGATGAACACAAGGTGCTTCTTTTGAATTTCGAGTGGTTCAATCGAGTCTCCCGACTTCGGTTCACCCTCTGGATTTTCCAGAGACAACGAGAGTTGTTTAACAGATGCCATCCGAACTCACTTCCCCGATGATGACTCTCCGAGATTTGTTCTGGCCTTCAGTGGCAAGAGGCCACCTACTATGCCGTCTGCTGACTTCTGCATTGCGTTCACAACAGATTGCTCTGCTGTCAGTTGTTCCCTCAACACAGTGCAGACCTCCCGGGGTAAGACACTTAACTTTCCTCGCGTAAACGCCCAATTTATAAAAGGTATCCCGATTGCAGATGGAGGGCTTAATGGTCACGTGCCCACTGGCCCGCTTTTAATTTACGAGAGGCGTCACACCTCATATTGGGTTCCTGTTCGTCGTCCCGCGATTTTGCGTTGGACTTCCTTCAGACCCTGCCTCGCGACAACGCCCTCGCTTAAGGCGCCTACTTTTGGTGCCCTTTCGCTAACCTTCGGCTCTGCGAATACCTGGTAAGAGGACTTTCACCTCTCGAGTTAAGTGCCATGCCCGGCACGCACGCCTAAATCAAGTGCGCCGAAAGCGTCATCTGGATTTTTGGTTAGGTGCGCTAACTCTTATGTTATTAATATGATTTGGTGATCTTGCAATTATTGTTTTTTAATATTAATGAGTCTGTTCATATGCATTACGTAATAAAAAAGCTGGAAATAGAATATGCCAGAATCAATGGAATAGTTTTTCTGAAAAAAGTAGTGGATGCAAATTACGACCTGTTGAAACCAAATCATATATATCAAAAATAACTCATAAAGTATGTGCGGGTGTTAAGCTGGGTATATGCATTGCATCTGTTTCAATTTCGGCCTACGTAGGTTTATCATACATCACTTCACTTAATGACGATCCACATGATGTTTTTAGAATAACAACTTATGCTGGAATCATATTTGCTGTAATTGAAGAATTAATCTTTAGGCTATGTATACAAAACATATTTTATGGTGTTTCATATATCAGCACTTCTTTTTTATCTTTAAAAGAAAAACAAAAGTCAAAAATGTCAGAGCTTGTAGCCATAACAGGTTCATCTGTGATGTTTAGTTTTACGCATTATATTGGTGTTAATAGATTGAATTTTCAGGTTGTAAATACTTTGTTTACGGGGTACATGTTTTCATCAATTTACCAAAAGGAAGGAATAGTCTCATCAACGGCAGCTCATGTAACTTCAAATACTATAGCAATAACGTTGGCAAGCATATTAGAGTGATTGAGTGTGATTTATATTTAGCACCTAACGAATCTGTAGAAAAACCCAAAATCAAAGCATAAAAACACTACACCTGCTTCGATTTACCAGGCTCTCTACAGATTGTCTGTTTTAATTATTCTTTCACTTTATGCGGCTCAATAACCATAAAGAGCGATCAGGGTGTTTTGAGGGCATTCACAAGGGCTGAGAAGCCTGTATCTGGCTCTTTCAGCGTTTTCTTTGCACCTTATCTATCCGCTGTTGCAGTTTCTCACCCCCATACCCGTGGATTTTCTTAAGATTGTGCACAGCGCACATAAACTGCCACTGGGCATTCACCTTGGTAGCCCCATTCCCTGCATATGGCCGTACGGCGGTTCGACGATGCCGAGGCGTTTGCTATAAATCCGTTTACCTGCCGGGCTGTCGATCTTGTCTTTCATCAGTTGCAGGGCATCGGGCTTGTCATAGCCTTCTGGTTTGTAGCTGAACACGGCAGATCTGGCTGATTTCTGGTCTGGCTTGCGCAGGCATTGTTCTTTCAGCGGGCAGACCCGGCAGTGCTTAACGTAGCCGCAGAACTGGTAGCCGGGCTTTGTCCCGATCATCGCTTTGGTACTGCTCAACCACATGGATTTCCCCGCTGGGCAGGTGCAGGTCTGGTTCTGCTCATCAAAGGCGAAGTCTTTTAGGGTGAAGCGTCCAGACGACACCGGCTTACCACGCTTCTTTGCCAGTGCAGGCCGTTCCTTATTATGTTGCTCTTTGTGGCGACCGGCCTGGTCAAAGTCAGGGTCACGCTGGCGGAACTGGTTGTCGGCGATGTAGCCATCCACCTTCATCGCTCGAAGAGCTTCCAGGTTCTCGCGGGAATGGAATCCGCTGTCTGCCACCACTCTCGCGGATGTGAATACATTGCCATGTTTGAGCTATTCACAGTGGGCCTCAATGGTTTCGCGTGGGGTGCTCTGAACCACTGCGCAGGCCTCGACGTGCATAATCACCTGATGTTTGCTGTCGACACCGGTCACGCCGCAGTAGCCTTGAATCACCCCTTTGGAGGTTTTCATTTTGGCGCTGTCCGCGGCGGTCACATTGCCCTTTAAGGGTTTATTGCGTTTGTTGAGTTTTTCGTGTTCTTTATCGAGGAAGGTTTTGATCTGATGAGCCGCTTTTTTCAGTGTGGCCATGCGCTGCTCATCGTTTTTGCGATGCTGTGGGTTCACCTGCTCCTGCTGATCTTCTTCCTTATGGCGGTTGATCATCCGGTCGACAGCCGCCTCCAGTTTCTTCTTTTTATCCCTGAGTTCTTTATGGGTGCCACTCCACTCTTTGCTGGCATTGGACGGCATCTTTCGTCCATCAATAGCGAACATATCCGTGCCGATCAGATCGAGCTGATCGCAGACCATGAGTATCTGCATAAACAAGTCGGTGATGGGTGTATGCAGGCGGCTGATAAAATCAGCAATGGTCGTTAAGTGTGGCTGACTGTCGGCAGCCAGCGCCATAAACACAATGCTCTTGCGGCAAGCTTTTTTAATCTTCCGGCTGGAGGTGATTCCCCTGGAATAGGCGAACAACACCACCTTTAATAACATTGCCGGGTCGTACGCCAGCCGACCGGTTGCATCATTTTTGTAATGCTCATTGAAGATGGTTGTATCCATCTCATGATCGACCATCAAAAGACCCTTCAACAAGCTGTTCGGCAAGGTTCACAGGTATTAAAAGATTCTGGCTGGTGTCGTACGGCTTGAAGCGAGGTATGGCGCGGGTTTTTAATCTTATCAGGGGCTTGAGTGGGTATTTTACCAGACACACCCTGTCAGGACAGGGGGGCTGGAGGTTTTTCTACAGCCTCAATCGGGATAGGGCGAAGCCTCACGACTCCGCTGCTCCCACAACACCGGCCATACGGGTCACGTAGCACTGCGTTTCAAATCACTGTTGTTTATCTTGCTGCCAATTCCGGCAGCCCAGGGTTCTTGAAATATCTGTTCGGTAAAGCATACCGCAGTGCAGGGCTTCCACTCGGCCTCCACATGCTCCATGAGCAGATTTCGCTGTATTCCATGCCAACCATCGGTCAATGACCAGTCGCCTGAGCATCCGATAGCCTTTGCGGCCCCACTGTCGCAGTCAAGGTCAGACACTTTGCCAGAGCTCTCGGAGTATTGGCAAAAACAGACAAGGTAGATGCCCGTGTTATCGCTTTATATGCGGCGAAGATGAAGCCGGATATACGCCCGTTGCACGCTCCGTGAAGTTTACCTGAGCATGCCAGCTTGCACGATGTTGATTATGCCAGCGACGGGCACGAACCACGCAGTAACTGAGATGCCAGAACGTTTTGATGAAACACAAACCTGGCAACAAAACCGGGAACGACGGAACCCAAATATATGTGCTGGCGTTACACGAACATTGTTGGGCACGAAGCGAACCGACGAAAAAGAATTTGATGAAACCCAGAACGCTATATGCCAGCTTACCGGAACCGTTTTGCTGGGTTTGGCTCATTAATTACCGACGTTCTCAATTTAATAGGCGCTTAGCCGTGCAATCGGGATAGGGCGGAGCCTCACGGCTCCGCTCTTCCCACACCACCGGGCATACGGATCACGTACCACGGCGGTTCGGCTGATTGATTCAGCAGTCTCCCAAGCTATTGAAAGATATCCGTTCTCAGATTCAACAGGCCATAAGTACTCAGACAAATGAAATCATATATTCCTTACCGAACATATCGAAAACACGTTTTAGCTCTTTTTGGAATTCATCAAAGCTCATAACCTTCATGAGGTTCAGCCATTCATATTTCACCTTGCCCCACAGAATCTCAATCAGGTTTAGCTCCGGGGAATATGTGGGCAAGTAGCAGACAATCAACTTCTTTTCGAGCATCCAGTCATCCAGCTTCTCTCTGAACTTTTTGCACGTATGAATGCTGGCATTATCGACTACGACCAGAGTGTACCTGTCGCCTGTGCTGTATTTGGGGTCTTGGATCTGTTCAGAAAAATCTTCAAATACACGGATGACTTCATCACCAGTGACAGATCCGCAAACAGGATAGTAAAACAGGTCGTTATCTCGATTCATGAATCCCAGAACATTTATTCGCTGACTGTTGACTGAGGGTATCCTGAGCAGCTCCCCTTTCTTCTGCCAGGCATAAGGAACGCAAGGCTGCTGAGAGAAACCAGACTCATCGAAATAGAATAGGTTTATCAGTCATTTCCGCTCAGCGGCTTGGGCATTTTTTAGTGATTGCTGGCAGCGTTCAAAGGATTCCTGATCGCGTTTATGCCGACAGGATTTTCGTACGCGTTTGTAGACCAGGCCGATTTTTTTTTGCCATCCGCTTCAGAGTTTTAAAGCAGGCCGACTTACCGCTCTCTTCTTCAAGTTTTGCTTTCGCATAGGATATGCGACGCGGCTCTTCGGCAATCAGGTCTGCAAGGCGTTGCGCTTCATGGTCATTGTAGATCGTCGGCTTACCGCCTCCATGACCTTTGTACAGGCCCTGTATGCCTGAAAATTCCCAGTCATCAATCCAGCGAGAAATCGTTTGGTACTGAACATCAAAGACATCAGCTATTTGAGCCAGAGAGTAACCCCTTGAGCTAAGCAATACCGCATGGGCACGCTCTCTCATACAAGGCAGGGGAGCGTTGCGCATGGCACACTTCAGAGTTTCAACAATGGCACTATCAGCGATGGTATGAGCAGTCTTCTTCATAACGATAAGCTCGAGATAATAGTGGTACTGTGATTTGTGAATATAGCACTCTGGAAAATAGAACTACCGTACGTTGTAGGGCAGCTAAAATAGGAAAGCTGCTGTCTGGCTACTTAGCCGTCCGATAAAACCGCTCTCCAATGGAACGATAAAGGCTTTCGATGAAGGCCATGGTGTTCTATGGCTTGAGGCCCCCAAAAGATCATCAGAAACGGCGCTGAGGACATTGATACTGAAAATGTTGAACAAAACCTGAAGACCTCGTACTGAAAAGTTGAATCCGAAAGCACTGAACCCGTTCAAACAAGCAGCATGAGCACGTGACAATCAAGAAGTCACTGATTCAGGTTATTGTTTACGGGATATTAGAATTGACTGCTTCGGCTAACGCCCAAATCACCGAGCGAAGCGGGCGCCGAAGCCGTCCCGTGGATTTACTTGTTAGCTGCTTTCTATTGCACTGAAATTGAAATTTATTGAGTACTTTTGGAGCAACAGGTTTGGAACTAGTCTTGCGGCTGACGTTGCTTTAGAGTCAAAGTCTGATGCGACCAAAATCCCTCTAACGTTTCCCTCCTCAGAGAGAATATCACCCATATAACTGAGAATCTGAGCTACAGCTTTTTGGCCAGCAACACCAGTTTTTAGTTCTATAACAACAGCGGGAGCCGCATAGAGTGAAAGAATAATTAAAACAGAAAATCTGTAGATAGCCTGCCGAATCGAAGCCGGTGTAGTGTTTTTATGCTTTGATTTTGGGTTTTTCTACAGATTCTTTATAATGCCCCTAATCACTATCAGAGTAACCATCATCTCTATTTTCAGGATAATATTTTGATTGATCTGCTCCATTTTGATAGTTAGGGTAACCGTCCCTTAACATTCTAAATATTTGTGAGCCCCTAGTAGTTAGAGTCATAAATTTATCATTCGATATTAATCCAAGACACTTCAACCATGAGATAAAACATGTTTTGATTTCAACTTGATTAATAGGGAAATCATGGACAGGATCACCAAGTTCTGTTTTATCTGAAAAGTAAAGCAAAGACTCATAAATCAATTTACACAATGCATCGTCTACTTCTACTCCTTCATCCGAACAAATACATAAATTTGCTTCATAGGCCATCCAATCATAAATTTTAAATGGGTATCTTTCATTAGCCCACGGAGTTAAGTCAGGTTTAACATTTAGTCTTTCAATCAGCATTTGATCTTGAGAGCATATTTTTGTACCTTCAAGAAATTCATTCCCCCTACTAGTAAGTAAGGGATCGGAGGGTGATCTATCTTCTACATATAGCTTCAACTTCTCCATTAAATGATAAAACCAATGAAAAGGAGCGACACCCATATCTTTTTTTTGTGAGCTTTGGCTCAAAAAACTACTAATACACTTCATTGCGTTGCAAATAGAACTTGGTGGTAAAGTTAGCCGAGAACAACCTAAATCTTCAGTAAACCTCTGTAAGTACTCAGCATCAAAGCAAGGTTCACACTCTTCTACCTTTCTCTCTAAAGGTTTGCAATTGTGCGCACATTGACTTTCAAAGCTAAATCCACAGACCGTACACGTCCAAGCATTAGATAATGATGAAAATATCGAAATCAAAGCAGCGATACACAGCCGTCTCATATAATTCATCCTAAAAGAAACCAGTGTCCAATGTAGCACTTCTAACAAATGCATCCAGGTGACGCCTACTGCGCCCCACATGTAGTCGTTGAGACGTAACTATTCTACAAACCGCAGTATTCTCCAATCCAGAAATGAGCCTGAAGTTAGGTAGTAACACCTATATACCGGCTCGCTGTTCAAAAACGGTTCTGAACAAGGTTTCTTTGGCATGCTGGAGTTTTTCTGCAGCCTCATTATCGGTCATGACCTCTGCTTTTTCCTTGAGTTGCTCAAGAGTAATGCCGTCTTTGAGGTACTGCTCTGGCTGATCCAGCGATAGAAGCTTCTCATAGGGCGTCATCATATTTTCATACCGATACACCTTCTTCTCTTTGCCCTTCTTATCAGTTTTGGTTTCCGGATAAAAGCAAGGGCGGTGATAATTCAGGTAAGGGGTCAGAAATTCTCTGTCCAACTGGTTGAACTTCTCAGCATGACATTGGGGAATATGAGCATGCCCCAGCAGCTTCCTGATGGTGGAGCCATTCTTGCTCTCTATCAGGGCATTGTCGTTACTATGCCGGGAGCGGGACTTTGTCAGTGCGACATTCAGTTTGTTCAGCAACCTGGCAACCTGGTGGTTGATATACTCTGAGCCGTTATCGGAATGGATCTCTTCAATCCTGAATGGGAAACCCGCCAGCAACTCTTCCAGAGCAGGAACAAGATAGCGCTCGCTGATCTTCTCGACCGTGCAGACAACCTCATACTGCGTGACCTCATCAACAGCGTTAATGTGATAGAAGCCCTTCACGCCATCCCTGTCGCCTTGATGGACTGTATCAATACGAATGAATCCCGGACGTCCCTGAGGGGTTGGACGACGCCTTATGCCTATATTCCTCTGCACTGGGTGCGTGCTGTACTTGACCCCTCTCACGCACTCATAGGTGCGGGATTGCCTGAGATTGTAAAGGTGAGAGACAGAGATGGTAGCCAAGCGCTCATACTGCTTATCACCTTGTCGGAAGGCCCGTTCACAAAGCTTTTTGATGGCTGCACCGTTCAGGTCACTGTGTAACCTGTCGGTATGGGCCAGCAACCTGATATCGGCCTTGGTGTATCGGGTCTGAAAGCCATTGGCTGTACACTGCTTACGCTTAACGCTACCCCGGGTTGATGTACTGGTGGATCAGTCGGGCTGTCTGGGCTCTTGAGTATCCACTGGCTGTTACCAGATAGCGGCGAACAAGCCCTTTTTCAACCTTACTCAGGGAGCGGTATTTGAAGTGGCTGAGGGTTTGTTCAATCCAGCGATAACACTCCTCCTTTGACTCCCAGCCCGGTTCCAGACAGGAAGCCTGTGTGAGTAGCGTCCGAACATCCTGCAAGGTTTTGATGAGTGCGGTGTTCATGATGATCTTAATCCTTTCTTCATGAACGACGGTTCCGGAATCTACAGGCTTATTTCATATTGGAAACAAGCTCTTCCTTCAGGCTCATTTCATATTGGAGAAGACTCGATCTATCCTTATTCGTTGCACGATCTATCCTTATTCGTTGTGGGGCGACAAGGATAATCTAAAATCCAATTTTAATGTGTTTTCTATCAGGAGATATTTGAAGTGTTTTTTTTATGTAAATTTCTATTAATAGCGCTCTTTGTCTATAGCGATTTTCTACTAGCTCAAAATGGCTGTTCTCTTTGCTGCCAAGAAAAATGTTGCTGCCTTGAGAATGACATAGACAATGTTTCTGTACTCTTCCCAAATCTGGCTAAATTTATCCAACGGATGGTAAGTAGTGGGCAGCTTCAGTTCTCTATGTTTTTGTTAAATATCGCTCATCCGCCTAATGATATGATCCCATATAATTTAGAAGGAATACTCAAAGGTCGCCAACGTTACAGGCAGCCTTTAATAGAAGAAATTAAAAAGAAATCTGGATTTATTGGTGATGATGGATAGCCATATAACGAAGCTGTAGAAAAACTATTTTGAGTTGATTATTTTTATTTTTGATCAAAAAACAATCAGAAATGGCGTCTCTCTGTCGATTTTGAGGCTATTTCCCTGAGCGAAATGACATTCATGCGCTCTCCGCACGAAAGAAAAATTCCTCTGACGTTTTTCTACAGCCTCAACGCTTGGGTCAGGTGCGTCGAAGGCGTCACATGGATCCACTTGGTACGCCCGGCATGGGCATGAATTTATGGGGTGCAAGTCCCCTGTGGGAAACCGGCATTGTTCGTAATAGATCAATGATAACCACTAGTCGACGGCAAGTGCAGCCCCGCGAGGTACTGTGCGGAGGAAGCCCGAGTGCAAAGGTGCGAGCTGACGAACAGAAATCGCATATAAGGCCGAGTCTCCGGGGCGAGTGGGCCAATGATCACGAAGCCCTCCGGTTGCGAGATACGGTAAATGCGGCAGTTGTGCACTGACGGTTCATGTCCCCTCTTTTTCATGAAGAGTGGGGAGATCTGCCCGACAGGCGATCGTGTTTATTCCCCAGTTTGGCCACTGGTTTCACAGGCCTGGTGTTCTGATCTCATCAGTCAGGGCAAGCGAATCCGATGAACACACGATAGCGCGGTCAGGAGTAATCCTGATCGTGTTCAGGCAGAAGGTATGAAATTGCTCCTGCATTTCACACATACAGGCCATCCATGGCCTTATCAGCAGACGCCATAGTAGTTGTCCGACAGGAGTCGCCAATGAAGGGCTGAACATGGAACGCAGAGAGGAGTTATGTGCCTCAATAGCGAACGAGCCGACCGGCTCTTACTCGATATGGGCGATAGCACATGAAACCAGCTCTGGCTGCATTGAGGGTGCATGTAACCGAACCTTGGACTCAAGTATGAGGAGAGAGGTGACAGTTGCAGTCTATTGAACTCAATGACGGTTAAAACTTTCCGTGAACCGCCCGGTGCGGACCCGCAAGCCGTGGTGGTGTGGGGAGGGCTGAAGAAAAGTCAGCCCTTACCCGATTATGGATAATAACTAACGAAACAGGGTAATGTGAGACCCAAGCTTTAGCAGCAACTCATACGGAGGACACTAAGATCCTCAGGATGTAGAAGGATCGCACCAAAACTTGAGGTTCATCCCGTTTGACCAAACCTGTAAGTGTCAAAAACACAGGTTTCAGGTCGCCCGAGATGAACCACTCCGTGACTAGCTCTATTCAACACAACCTGCAGATCACTTTGTCTGAGCATAAGCTGACCAGACTGGCTGAGTTCAGCGGTTTCCTGATGCGCCACAGGAAGATATTGCCTCTTCCTCTTGTCATCTCCGTTCTGACATCTCCTGGTAAAGACAGCAATTCCGAGACACTGGCCGATATTCACCGCAAGTTCAATGAAATGACCGGCTTGAATGTCTCCTGTCAGGCTTGGCGGGAGCAGGTATATAAACCCGAGTTTCTGAGATTGATGGCGGGGAGGTTATTGCTGGCTTTTCCTACGCTCCCTGGACACTCCCTGGACAAAATGGTCAAACGGACTCTCTCTTTTCATGTGGTCAGCCCTTTTTCAAAATTCCGGCACATATGGCTGCATGATGGTTCGTCACAGGCTGTTGTAGCACTCCTCAAAGATGCGTTGCCGGGACCTTTCAAAACGGTCTCCCCGGCAGCCGTTGAGCTGCACACGACCATGGATTTGCTGACCGATAATCTTGTTTGTGTCGAGTTCACGGAAAACACTCGCTCAGAAAGAGCCTGTCTGCCAGCTTTGGCAAACGACCTTGGTGATACTCTGATGATGATTGATGCAGGGTATTTCGACCTGGAATATTTTATGGCCGTTCATGATAGGGAGGGTTGTTTTCTTTGTCGGGCTCCACAAAGTATCAACCCGGTCGTGCGTAGGGCTATTCGTTCCGATGGAAAGAACTGTCACCGATATGAGCAACAAAAATTGAAAGATGTTTTGGCCCATTTTCCCAAAGACGGTTGCATGGATTTGGATGTGGAATGGCCGCAGATGCGGGGGCAGACTTTTCGGTTGGTCGTTCGCTGGAATGGACAGAACAAGAAGTGGATATTTGTTGTCAGCAATCTCTGCCGGGAAAGCTTTTCTTTTCAGGATGTGTTTCTAGCCTACCGAATGCGTTGGCAAATAGAGCATGGCTTTCAAAGAGACTAAATCCTATGCCTGCTGGCACCGTTTCAACACCGGCTGTGAGACACTGGTTGCCAGCCTGGTTCTTGCCTCATTTACTGTTGTCATTCTAAAACGGTCTTTGGCTCACGCTTTAGAACAAGGGATGGATGAAGAGGTCTCCACACGAAAAACGGCCATGTCTGGTACACATCTGTTTGGGGATTTTATGCTCGCTTTATTGATGAATAACAAGCGCCGTATTTCTAATGTGTTGAGGAAATTGTTTGAGTTTTGGAAGAAAAACGGAAAGCGGGAGCATCCAGCCAGAGACAGGCATACCGGGCGCTCAGCTCTGGGATTGACGGCCATGAGATGCGCTTAATGTTCTCCGTATGAATGGCTATTATGTCGGCAATACAGTGTAATCAAGTAATTAAGGCCTACCTATGAACGCCTGCTGGCGGCTGGAAAAGCGAAGAAAACAGCCATCATTGCCTGCGTTAGAAAGATGATTGTAATAGTGAATTCTATGGTCAGAGATGGGGTTCACTGGGACCCCAAAATAGCTGGATAATCAGCTATTGACACCATAGTCACTTGTTATGTGTGCTCTCTCGGGTTTTATTGGTCTGGATGAATTATAAAGCCAAGATTTTCTAATAAAGAAGCCATTTGCCATTCGTATATCTCAACTCCAGAAAAATCTAATGCCCTGATGTCTATAGCTGCTATTTCAGCATTGCGTAGATCAGCCTTGTAGATTGAAAGACCGTCATACTGACTTGGAGCAAAAGCTGTGTTTGTGAGGTTAGCGCCCTCTAAATTTGCTCTTGTAAAAACTACAGCTGAAAAGTTACTTTCTGATAAGTCACACTTTTCTAAATAAACACCTTCGAAGTCTGAATGTTTGAAGTTTGATTTTGTCAGCTGAGCAGAGCTAAACAGCATATTTTTACTGACTATTGTTACAAACTCAGCAAGTTCGAAGTTACAACCTTGAGCCTGACACTGATTTATTTTTATGTCAAAGAGCTCCGATCTATAGAAGTTGGAGGTGGAAATATCACAATCATAAAACTCAGAATGCCGTAAATCAGCTTTTTGAAAATCACATCCTTTTTGATTGATCTTGTTGTAGAAAGAGCACTTTTTAAATACAGTATTTTTTAAACTAGATTCAGAGAAGTCACAATTGATGATTTGACAGTTTTCAAGGTGCAATCCATCTAAGTTCGACCCTGAGAAATCAGATGATGATATTGTACAATTAATGAAGTATAAATCTTCTTCGTATTCATGAGACCAATCTAAATTAGCAAAATTACGATTTGTTATCGTCCTTTGATTTTCATCTAAAACCAAAGACTCTTCAGTTTTTTTGAAGGTTTCTAATTTATACATTTCTGAAAACTGACCATTAACTTATGGAGGTATGGAATTTGAATAAACACATAACGCCCGCATCAGGTGTGCCATAGGCGTCACCTGGATGCGTTTGTTAGATGCTCTAACTTAATTGTCATCCATGATAAAGGATATTGAAACTACGATTATTCCGAAGACTCTAATAATGAAATCATATAGAAGGATTATATTATGGTTGTACCAACATCGACTAAAACAAAAGTCACACCGCATTCCAATGATTCAATAGATAAAGGAATCAATTCAAAAGGACGTTTTGGTAGGACTCTATTAAGAGTTGAAAAGGTATGTTCTAATGAAACACTTTTATTAGCTAACCAAGACATCAATGAAGCTCAAACCGTTCCAAATATCGTAGACGGTAATGAAATTCGCAGAGTATTATTAAGAAATGATTTAAAGCAACCACCATATAGCCCCGTTTATTTTGACAATGAATGCAAACTCACAGATTGCTCAAAATTAGATATGGATCTTTGCTACGCAACTGAAAACTTAAAAAAGCTATCAAAAGAAGCCATTGAAACAATGTCATCAGCCCTTCAATGGAAAAATACAAGAATGGATATTTGGGTTGGATTGCTTAGGTATCAGTTGACACCGTCAAGACCAAATATTTCAAATATGCCTTGGCATGAAGACCCTAATACTTTGACAATGACCACTCTTATATCACCTTACAAGCAAGGTGATGTTGGCTTTTCTGGTGGTGAACTGAGTTTTGCTAGATGGCTTACTGAAATGCCGCGATCAGAACGGTTACAATTAGAGCGCAACGGGAAACCTGTTTATGATGAAACTACAGTTAAGGTATTTGAATATTCATACAACGGTGGCTTTATATTTGATTGTGTTGAATCTCAGCATAAAGTAAATGATATGCATTTAAAATACTATAATCCTGTACATTCTCAAGAGAGTTATTTTGCACAGTTTTTGGATTATGCCTCCCCCTATATACATCGAGTTCACTCACAACTTACAGGGATAGATCTTCAACCCTATTCGCCTAGGCAACTTCAGAGAAGCTACAACCCCTCAGTTCATTCTGCTGAAAGAAGGTTGTTAACTATTTTTGCAAACCCTGATAAGGAGTATGTAAGAAGTCTTTCTGAAAATTTTGGAGAGCACAATCTAGCTTGAGCATCTAATCGGGATAGGGCGAAGCCTCACGACTCCGCTCCTCCCACAACACCGGCCATTCGGATCACGTAGCACGGCGTTTCAAATCACTGTTGTTTATCTTGCTGCCAATTCCGGCAGCCCAAGGTTCTTGAAACATCTGTTCGGTAAAGCATACCGCAGCGCAGGGCTTACGCTCAGCCTCCATGGTCCATGAGCAGATTTTGCTGTATCCATGCCAACCATCGGTCAATGCCCAGTCGATAGTTGGCCAACAAAGCGTTGCAGGCTTTTCATCACGCGTTCACCCGCTGTTTGGCTGCCAACAAACACCACAAAGTCATCAGCATATCGGGCAAACCTGAGGTTCCGCTTTTCCAGCTCCCAGTCCAAATTGTTCAGCACTATGTTTGAGAGGACAGGCGACAAAGGGCCGCCATGTGGTACACCTTCAACACTGGCAGCGGGCTTGTTTCATTCCATTTATACAAACACCGGCTTTCAAATAGCGGTTGATTAACCGCAGCAGCGTAACGTCCTTATGGTGTGATCTGAGCTGCGTAATCAACAGGTCATGGTTGACGTTGTCAAAGAACGCTTCGAGATCACAATCAACCACCCAGTCTAACCCTTCTCGTATAGATATCTGAACATAGCGAATAGCCTGTTGTGCATTGCGGTGAGGCCGAAAACCATAACTGTTGTTATGAAATTGTCCGTCCCACTCTTCCTGCATAATCTGGACTATAGCCTGTTGAATCAGACGATCAAGAACGGTAGGTATTCCAAGTTTGCGTTTGCGTCCATCCGGTTTAGGGATTTCCACGCGCAAAACGGGCTTGGGGGAGTAGACTCCGTCTATAAGTTGCTGCCGTATCATCGGCCAGTGTCGTTTGAGAAAAGCTGGAAGGTCGTCAACAGTCATGCCGTCAACGCCCGGAGCGCCTTTATTGCGTTGAACCTGTTTCAGCGCACGAACCAGATTATTCCTGTCCAGAACACGCGCTATCAAAGATGAACACAAGGTGCTTCTTTTGAATTGCGAGTGGTTCAATCGAGTCTCCCGACTTCGGTTCACCCTCTGGATTTTCCAGAGACAACGAGAGTTGTTTAACAGATGCCATCCGAACTCACTTCCCCGATGATGACTCTCCGAGATTTGTTCTGGCCTTCAGTGGCAAGAGGCCGCCTACTATGCCGTCTGCAGACTTCTGCATTGCGATCACAACAGATTGCTCTGCTGTCAGTTGTTCCCTCAACACAGTGCAGACCTCCCGGGGTAAGACACTTAACTTTCCTCGCGTAAACGCCCAATTTATAAAAGGTATCCGGATTGCAGATGGAGGGCTTAATGGTCACGTGCCCACTGGCCCGCTTTTAATTTAGGAGAGGCGTCACACCTCATATTGGGTTTATTCACCACATCCTTGTGGCTCACCCTTCGGGCCAGCTAAAGCTGTTCAAAATGGCTCCTGCCATTTTGTCTGTTCGTCGTCCCGCGATTTTGCGTTGGACTTCCTTCAGACCCTGCCTCGCGACAACGCCCTCGCTTAAGGCGCCTACTTTTGGTGCCCTTTCGCTAACCTTCGGCTCTGCGAATACCTGGTAAGAGGACTTTCACCTCTCGAGTTAAGTGCAATGCCCGGTACACACGACAATTTCAGGGGCTGCCGAAGGCAATCCATTGCAAATTTTTGTTAGGTGCTATATTTGCAGACCACATTATATTCACGGGTGACCTAAATGAATAGAAACAAATTAGTTACTATTTTTACGATATTTTTTATATTGTCTGGCTCGCTTATAGCAGATGATGATGATGAAGATGATGCCCAAGCAAACCCTAGTCTAATCACAGTCGTTTTCTTTAGAGTTAGTAGTATTACCCAAAATATATGCCACGGTATATTATACGGCGCATATCAATTTACTACCTTATGTGCTCTTACAATACCTTATGAATGTATGTCTGGAAATTATATTGATATTGATCCAGACAGATCAAACCTTTTAGAGGATGTTTCTCAGGCTGTAACTAATGAAGCTATTTGTTATTTTGTGCTAGGCCCATTATTAAACCCATTGTTTAACACACTAGCTCAACATGTTGATTCATATTTAGGCCTTCAAGATCTAACACCGCAATCTATTGATGAGATTGTAGGGATTGATGGCTTTAGTAATATTTTTATGCCCCTTGCTCTATATTATCACGCGCTTGAAGGGGGGGGGGGATTAGTTAACGATTTATCCCTTGTCGTTCCACAGTGCATGGTTTTTGGATTTGCTAACTATATACGTCCACATCGATCTTTGTATAGATTGGCATGTTCGGAATGTTTAACTTTACCTTCAGAACGTAGAAGAAATGGTTTTGCATTTATAATTTCTGCTCGTATTACAGTTGTTCTTTTGATTGGTGCTCAGAGATATATACTTACTCGTTATTGTCGGAAAGGTCGTAGCACCTAACGCCTGAATGTGGGGCGCCGCCGTCAGGCGTCCCACTGGAGGAAGCGACGAACCACCATCAAAGCATCACTTGCTTATGGTGGCTGGTTAACTGCAATAAAGAAACTTTATTTTTTACGGTTATTTCGATATTTATGTTTTTGCCGCTTTTGGTTCTTTGTGAGCCTTTGACTTACTCAGTCGTTTCCGGGCACTGTTTCAAAAATTGATCGGCCTTCAAGTCACTGCAGCAGCAAAATATCCCTGCACGATGCTGTCATGTCCACTGGCCGTCATGCATAAGTATGGCATGCTGGAATTTGAAATGCAGATAATGAAACCTGAAACCACCAACGTCAAGCATGATATAAAGATGAAATACTGTAAAACCAGGATAATTATTACAAAGCTGTTAGCCGTCATGATCAGGTCGAATCGACTGAAACACTTCAAGTATCTCGATGAAGGATACCTTTATGTCAATCAGTTTGTGAGAAAAATGCTCTGAAACGGTTCTTGGAACATGCCTGTTACTTTCATAGAACCATCACACTCATTCGAAAGCATGTGGCCAAGGAAGGGGATCATGGACGTCATGAATAGTAGCATCTGAGAGCTTGCGTTTCAGAACCAGTAGATAGAGAAATGGTTTTGCATTTATACCAATATACATAAACATCAAAGCATGTAAAAGCGTAAAATAGGATAATTAGAAGAAAACTCCAACCTAACGGGTCTTTCCCTTTCCCATAATAGTAGCTGCATATGTGTCAGTTAGCCAAAGAATGCTTTTCTAAATAACTTGAGCTCTATCAACGAAAGACTGTGACTATGAGTTCTCTTGATTGTAAGCCTCCAGTCATCATCTATCCCCTTACCATTAGCTGAAAACACAATTCTCATTCTACGTCACTGATATGCCTTTGAATTCGAACATGGGTTTATGGATCATAAATAGTGCCTGTCCGAAAACCTAAACCCTTGTGGCACAAGGGCTTAGGTACCTATATTCGATCGAAGAATATAGGGAAAGACAGGTATGTTTTATCTTGATCTGCTGTAACCCTTGCTTTTGCAGCATATAACCAAGTTTCAAGAATAAAACTTCGTAGTTATATGCACCCTTCAGGCCTTTGGTGATAAGGGATTAGGGTTTTCGGACAGACACTAAATAGCTTTTTGAGGTTTTGTACGTCGCTGAGATAAGGCCACCTAACGCCTGGTTCAAGGGCTGCGCGTCAGCGCAGTCCCTTGGAACCATTTGTTATGTGCGGTACTGAAGCTTTGTTGGTCTGAAATGCTGATGGAGCGGGAATAGGTTTACCAAGTAAATAAAGAGTATCTTTACTAAAATCTTGTTCGTTTGGCCATTCAATAGAACCAAATGCAACTCTTACTTTCTTGAAGTAGCTTTCATTTTTTAATTCTGTAAAAATGCCTTTATCTAAAAATGGAGCCACATCAAATTCTTTAAATTCGTCATTAGAGAATTCGATTATTAATTTATAATCCTCTACTGCTTTTACTGATCTAACTTCAGGATTCATAAGCGCACCTATTTTAAAGGATCAATTTTGAAAACTGAATCACCATTGATGGCTAATTCCCAGTTTGCCATAAGGCTTTCTTGATGGATTTCTATCCATGCATCTACCAGTTTCTGCTTGTTTTTAGGGAGTTCACCTTCCAGTATTTTTCCTGTAGGTAGCTCTATAATTGCACTGTGATCTTGATAGTGAACATGGATATGTGGTTTATTGTGTTGCTGATTATCGAAGTAATACATTCGAATAATCAAACCGTAAAACATTGATAGCGTTGGCATTTGTGCATCTCGATGGCGAATATTTCTACCAATTATATCTTATTAGAAGTTTCTTATCAGCAAAATCATAGCATTGCAAATTTGTTTGAGCACATAACAGTTTGGTTATACGGTGCAATGTCGCATAACCAACTGTCTATGGCTATAGCGGCTTCTAATTTATTCATTTTTTTTCAAAGAGTTATCGCTGGAATACAACAGTACCCTGTTTCACAGACATGTCGTATTTGCTGATTTGTATAAATGTCGTTGAAGCAAACAGCGGAACAGCGGACTGTCTCCAGCCTTGTACCACAAGGCTTTAACCTTTTCTGGGAAAAAGTGGATATACGGTCTACTTTACCTGTTTATATATACAGTTCGAGGGCATTTTTATGCGCTTACAACAACAGTTTAAAACATCAATTCGTCTGGCTAACTATGCCTACTCAACTGAGAAGGCATACTGGTTTTGGATTCGTAGTTTTTTGTTCTTTCATGGAATGAAGCATCCTGACCAGCTGACAGCTGATGACATCAGTCAATTTCTCACTCACCTGATATTAAAGAAACATGTTTCCGTCAGCACCCAGAAGCAGGCTTTAAGTGCTCTCGTCTTTTTATACCGGAACGTGTTGAACTGGGAAGACATCAAAATTACTGACTGGTGCCAGTCGAAGCGCCCCAAAAAACTGCCCGCGGTATTCTCTCGAAGTGAAGCGGAGAGTGTCATGACGCATTTAACCGGTACACCTCTGCTGGTTACTTTGTTGATGTATGGCGCTGGTCTTCGCTTGATTGAAACTTTAAGGCTGCGTGTTAAGGATATTGATTTTCACCGTAATGAGATTACTGTGCGTGAAGGTAAAGGTAATAAAGATAGAGTCACCGTTCTTCCACAAAAAGCGATAGCGGCTCTTCAGTCGCATATCAATCACTCTTCATTACTGCATAGTAAGGCTTTAAAAGAAGGTGTTTGCTATGTTTACCTGCCCAACGCCCTGGGCCGTAAATATCCAAATGCAGGCAAAGAGCTTGCGTGACAATACCTTTTTGCCAGCGAACAGCTAAGTCGCGATCCTCGTTCCGGCAGGCTTGGTCGCCATCATATAAATGAGCGCAATATTCAGCGCGCAGTAAAAGCAGCTATCTATAAATCAGGGGTGAACAAACACGCCAGTTGTCATACGTTTCGGCACAGCTTTGCTACTCACATGCTCGAGAGCGGTTATGATATACGCACTGTCCAGGAGCTTCTGGGGCATGCAAATGTGAATACCACAATGATTTACACCCATGTTTTGAACAGGGGTGGGCGGTGTGTGGTCAGCCCTGTAGATGCTCATTGACCTTATTCTGAGAAAATTACAGAACGCTACCGCCCCATAGATCCATCTGGCTTTTTTATCTGCCAAAATGTCCATGTCGTTAATTTTGATAACTATTATGCAACAGCTATCTTGTATTTTTTGAACGCTTTTGAAAACCCTTTTATTGCTTCAATTGGGTAAAAAAAGAGCCGCATCCCTGCAGCTCTTTTCATTCAATCCTGTGTGATCACTCAGGCCAAAGTCCTACAACAAAATCATCCCTAGAGCATAATCATCATCGTGCCCACCAACGTCAGGAACACGTTAGCGAAGGTGTAGGTACCGGCATAACCGAGTGAAGGCACGTTGCTGTCGGCTTCCTGAGTAATAACATTCAACGCGGGGGTTGAGGTCATGGCGCCGGTGATCGCCCCCAGAAGCAATGCCTTGTTCATCTTCAGGATATAGCGTCCAAAGCAATAGGCGATTAGCATCAGGGTGATCTCAATAAATACACCGCTGGCGATAACCTGCACACCAGCATTACCCAGTGCCTCGATGATACCACCACCGGCTTTCAGGCCGACGTTGGCCATAAAGAACATCAGGCCGAGTTCGGTAAGAACGTAGATGGCCGCAGGGGGCACCTGTCCGAAGGTGGGCTGGTTGGCCCGCAGGTGTCCGATGATAATACCCGACAATAGCAGTCCACCGGCGTTACCCAGGGTCACGTCGATCTGGCCAACCTTAACAATGATCTGACCGATAATCAGACCTGCCACAATACCCAGACAGAAGGTGATCAGGTCAGTAGTGTGGGAGTTTTTCTGCACATAACCCAGAGTGCTGGCCAGACGGTCGAGGCGGCTTCGCTCACCGGAGATCAGCATGATGTCACCCTTGGACACCTTCAAACCTTCGTTGATCGGCATCTCAATCTGGGAGCGTTTGATCTTGTGTACGAAGCAGTGGTGCTGGGCATCAATGTTCAGTTCAGCCAGTCGCTTGCCGGTGATCTTCGGGTTGGTCACAACGATTTTCCGATACTCAACCTGGTGTTCGAGCATCTCGGTGTCCAGTACTTCCTCACCCAGATCGTAGGGGAACTTGCGGAAGTCGCGGGGCTTTCCCACCAGTGCGATGGAGTCGCCTTCCAGCAGGGGAGTATCACCGCTGGGCTCAAAGATACTGCCATTACGGCGGATCTTGTCGACCAGGCAGCCTGTGCGGGTGTGCAGGGTCAGCTGACGCAGGGTTTTGCCGTCCAGTGCTTCGGCCAGCTTGGGGCTAACCCGGTATACCCGAATAATGGGCAGGTCACTCTTGCTCACTACATCGGTGTCAGCCATGAGTCCACGCTCTTTGGAGAGCATATCGGACTCGTGCTTCAGGTTGATTTTAAACAGCTTGGGGATGTAGCGCACAGTGATAATCAGGATCAGGGTACCGATGATATAGGTCATCGCGTAACCGACACTGAGCATCTGCAGCATATTGGCAGGGTTGCCCGGAGCCAGTTGTTTGATGGCATCCTGTGCGCCCACAAGTGTTGGGGTACTGGTCAGAATACCCGCCAGCATACCAGCGGAGAGTGCGGTATCCATGCCCAGATACCAGACCATCATTTTGGTCAGTGCAAGCGCGCTGGCCGATACCACAACGGCCAGCAGAATATATTTGGCACCATCTTCAAGGAATACACTGAAGAATCGTGGTCCTGCCTGCAAACCTACGCAGAAAATAAACAGAATAAAACCAATGTCGTCCAGCCCGCCGGGCATAGATAACCCTAAATGGCCAAACACCAGTCCAACAATCAGTACACCTGATGTTGCCCCCAGTTCAAAGTTACCAAATTTTAATTTACCAAGGCTATAGCCCAGGAAGAGAACAGCAAAGACGAGTAAAGGCACACTTTTATGAAAAAGGGCCATCAAATCAATTTCCACGGTGGTTTCCGCATAGATGGGGGTAAATTTAGCGCGCATGATAGACCTGCAAACAAGTGGAATATTGATGCGCGTCAACATCGGTTAAGGTCAGGTGTAAATACTAAAAATGTAGCGACTTTAAGGTCATTAGTATGTGTGCTCTGTCAGTGTGCTTTGTCAGTGTTATGTCTGTAATAGCCCCGCTGCTTTACTGGTATGGAGTGGCAGCAACGGGGCGATTTTGAATCTTTAAAGAATGCTGGTGTAGGTCGAGGTCTTACCATCCGGTAACAAGGCTTGTATAGCTTTCACCGGTACCTTGATCTCACCTTGATGGAATGCCTTGTCAGAGAAGTTGGCAATCATTCTTGAGCCATCGGCGAAGACAGTTTCCTGTACGCTCTTATCTTTATTCAAGTAGCGGAACTCTGTCAGGGCTACTGTCGCCAGTCGTTTATGCAACGGGCGGAAGAATGCATCCTGATGGGCAATGATTGGTAGACGCTTGCTCATTGTCGCCTGATTCAGGTGATACAGAGGCGGCACCATATACAGCAACTGGGTCAGTTCACGCTCGGCGGCAATGTCCTTAAACTTCAGGGAGTCCATCAGCCAGTGGTCGGTGGTGATGACTGAGTCACCAATCACGGCCTGTGCCAGAGGCAGACGATAACGATGATCGAAGGTCACGGTCTTGTACTTGTCTTTAATGGCCGCAGGCTTAAAGAAAATAGCCGGACCATTGTCTGGCCACCAACGGCCAAGATAGTAGGGAGACTGACTGTTCTTGCGCATATCTTTATCTGTCCAGCCAAAGCCGCGGCTTTGCAGACCTTGCGCAAAACTTATGCCTGCCACTGTTGTGATATGACCATCTTCCGAACCTACCGGGAATTGATAAGTGTCGACCATGGTTTGCAGGCGATTGTTGCGCGCCCTGGCATCGTCCGCCTGGCTGTGCTGTTGGTCTTGTCGATAGTTCTCAAACACCATGCCAGTGGCATCAGCATCCAGGAACCAGCTGTTCGCACCGAATGCTTTTTTCAGCGCAGCTGTACGCTGCTCAAAGAAAGGTTCAGCACAGCCTGGTTCGACATACACACCATCGCCTTTGAAGCCTTTGCGGGCACTGCCGTCACGCTTGATATAACCGCACTTCTTAAACACATCGGCACCCATATGAGCGGTTTCCCAGGTGTTGTTCACGGAAGGGGGCAGGGCAGTGTTGTAGGAGTCGTAAGGGCTGACCAGATAGCCAGCGGCTATGGCCTGCTTGATCACCTCCGGGCGATAAAAGCCTGTATCCCAGCCATCAAAACCAATCCACAGACGTTTGAGTCCGGCTTTTTTGAACTGTGCGAGGGTTTTGGCTGAAAGACCCTGTCCCCAGGTGCTGGCAGGTTTCAGATAAGCACCAAGATGTTCTTTCACCCAGGCTTTGCGTTGCTGAACCTGTTGTGCCCGCTGCTTTACAGAGAGATGGTCGTTTTTCGGATGAGAGGCGTTCTGGGAGATGAGCTGGCTGACGGCTGTTTCCAGACCATTCACAATCACAGAGCGGTTGTACTTGTAGGGCATCTGTCCGGCTTTGGTTTCGGCCAGTGCTTTCCGGGTGTCCTTGTCGAAGAACTGTGTCAGTGACTTGAGCTTGTCACTCTTCAGAGCCGTCACCAGACCCTTCCAGTCCTCCACATCCTGCACACTTAATAGATGGCTGCCCCAGATGTAAATCTGTGGGGCACCTTCCAGTTTGGCGGTGTCAGGCACTTTTTTAATCTTCTCGGCCAGGGAGATGAACTTTTGCTCTTCTTTAAGATGTTTGCGGTAACGCTTGGCACTGGCCAGCAGGTCCGCATCACCCAGGTTGAGTAGAGTGGTAAAGGGCTCGTCCAGATTCAGCGGCGTGAACTCATGGCTGACCTTCAGATCCCTTTCACCGGAGAAGGTCAGAGTGTTGTTGAACGGGTTGGTTAGCAGCCAGTTCAGGGTGTAGGTGCCATAATCCAGCCCCCAGAGCGGCAGGCTTAAATCCTGGGTGGTGTTGAATTCTTTCTCTGTATTGAGGAAGTCATTCCAGGTTGTGTTGCCGGTTGGCAGGTACTGACCTTCGCCCAGAGGCAGAATCATACCCAGTCTCAGTGGATCACTGCTCTGGTTCAGCCATGTGAGGGTTTGGGGTTGTCCTGTGGTGAAACTGAGTGTCAGATCCTTACCCTGAAGGGTGGCGGTGACTTTGACGTCTCTGTTCGGCCATTGCCAGCTGGCGCTGTGGGAAGTGGATACCAGCCCAGAGGTGGTGTTGGCTTTGACGCCATGAGACAGGGTCACAGACTGCTTGTGTCCCGCTGCGGTGGTTTGCAGTGCCAGGGTGTCGGTGTTGAGTTGAAGTGACCACTCACTGTTGTGTAGCGTCACCAGTTCTGCACTGGCTGTTGAGGTAAAGCTAACAAAACTGATAAAGGTAAAGAGTATGCAGGAGAAGACACTGGCGAGGCTGAAGGGCCGTCGACTGCGCTGAATCGGTGAGGAATACACCATAGAAAACACTCAGGCTATGTAGAACCGTATTATCTTAGTTTGGCCAGTGACAGCTATTGGGGCTTTTACGGTCTGTTGTCTTTTTGTTATACGATATTTTCCCCTATTGCTCTGGGGAGCGTGGGACGATTTAATTCTGCAGGACATTAAGAAAACACTTCATCAGGGACACCTTGTTATGACCATCGAGCGTATTGATTCCACCCAGCGCATGAGCCGTATTGTTAAGCACAATGACACTGTCTACCTGTGCGGCCAGACGGCGGGAAATGAGGAGTGGGATATTGCCGAGCAGACCCGTCAGTGCCTGAAGAAGATTGAAGACCTGCTGGCTAAAGCGGGTTCTGAGAAGAACAAGATTCTGTCTGTGACTATTTACATCCGTGATATGAAAGATTTCGCTGCGATGAATGAAGTCTGGGATGCCTGGGTCGCCGACAGCGAAAAACCAGCCCGCGCCTGTGTAGAAGCGCGTATGGCACGGGATGTGATTCTGGTTGAGATGTCTGTGGTTGCCGCTGCTTAATACTCTCTTTTGAAGCCGGTTGCTTTGAAGCCTGATGCTTTAAAAGGCATCAGCTTTAATAGGCATCAGGCGGCTTCATCCAGTTTATATCCCACACCCCATACGGTCACAATGTAGTTGGTCTTGTCGCTGACCTGTTTCGATGCATCTGTCAGCTTGCTGCGCAAACGGTTGATATGTGAATTCACCGTATGCTCATAGCCCTCATATCCATACCCCCAGACTTTATTGAGCAGCTCGGCACGGCTGAACACCTGCCCCGGGTGACGAATAAAATGATTCAGCAGGCTGAACTCCCGAGCTGTTAATTCCAGTGCCTGACCTCCCAGAGAGGCTTCATGCCTGCGGGTGTCCATCATTAAATTTTTATACAGCAGTCGGGCGGCCGCGGTGTCTTGATTGCTGGCGCCGTTTTCGTTCACGTGCAGTAAGGCTTTTGGGCACTGAGCTTCTGTGCGGCGGAACTGGGCGCGAATACGCGCAATCAGCTCCAGCACACTGAAGGGTTTGGAGATGTAATCATCGGCCCCGGCTTCCAGTCCCAGTACTCTGTCGACCTCTGAAGTGCGGGCAGTGAGCAGTATCACCGGCGTATAACACGCCCGCTGTGCATCATGCTGGCGAATGGTGCGGCAGATTTCCAGACCACTGGCACCGGGCAATGAGATGTCCATTAATGCCAGATCCCAGCACTGTTCTTTTGCAGCGCTTAAAGCTTCGCTGCCATCGGAGAACAGGGTGACATCTGCACCCATATCTTTCAGGTGCTGGCAGAGCAGGTCGGCAATTTCTGGTTGGTCTTCGACCAGAAGAATCTGTTTTCTATTCATATCCCTTGATGTCACAGGTGATGACCTCGTCTGAACAGAGAGTGGGTAAGCAGGGTCTGTGAATGTTTACGGAGAGCAGTGTTCTCTGGATGCAATAAACGACAGGATTTGGTGAAAAAGTTCACGTAATCATTCCTTCGATTCAATATAAACGTGAGGAAAGCAGAGAATATTCGTGAAGGTTCTGTGAATTTTTGTCCTTAGTCTGTGCAACAAGAGTCTGGCAGCAGTCGCCCTGAGGCTCTGAAGCTCTAGAACAACACAAATGTACACCACACACAGGAAAGGACAGATGAACAAGACACTTGCAGCTCTGGGTATGGCTCTGCCAATGAGTCTTTCAATGGTCAGCAATGCCACTGCGGATGCAGTTAACGATGGCTTTTATGTGACCGGCTTTGTTGGTGCCAGCTCCCTGGAGCATAGCCTGCAGCGCAACACTGGCAGTAACACCACACCAAGCATTACGACTCAGGCCCGTGAGACAGACACAGGTTACGGTCTGGGTCTTGGTTATAAGTTGCATGTCGCAAATGATATTTTTGTAGGCGCTGAAGCCTTCTACTCCAGCGAAGACACCAAAACGACGAATATAAATAACCTGCTGCAAACGGAAGTGACCCTTGAGTCGACTTACGGTTTCCGCCTGCTGGCTGGTTTCGATATTACCCCGAAAGCCTCTGTTTACGGATTCGGTGGCAGCACAGTTCTGGATTTTGACCTGCGTAACTCCTACCCATTCGCACCACCTGTCAGAACCGCTTCCGAGAAAGAGAGCGCCTTTACCTTCGGTGTGGGTCTGGCTTATGCCGTGACCAAAAATGTTTCTGTGACAGCGGAATACGCCCAGATTAATGATGTGAAGTTTGACCCCATCCCTGAAGTGGCTGTACCTGGCAAGATTAACCGTAATGAACTGGACCTGAGCACCTGGAAGCTGGGTCTGGCGTATAACTTTTGATTATTGATTATTGATTATTGATTATTGAACGTTGATAGCCCAACCGCTTTTTTATAAAGCATCGGTGCAGGCTTTCTATGAAAGTCTGCTGCCATTCTAAAGCCCTCGCGTGAAAACCGTCCTTGTATGATGTTGTATTGATGTTGTTGTGTTTTAGCCCGGAGTCTTCGCAAGAAGCTTCGGGTGTTTTTAATGGGCATTCATTGGCGGCTATTGAATTCCTTGTCATAAGTACCCTGTCGCAGTGAGTGCCCTTTTTTTATACCACTGCCTCAAAATGGATTGTCATTCAACAATTTTCCAGGATGCTACTGACGGCCACATTCCGCGGGGAGGGATACTTTCGTCAAACTCGTTGTGTTGTGACAGGGCCATATCACTGAGTGTGACGGCAGTGACAGCTGCCAGAAAAATAAATGTGCCTGGAGCGTATATTTTTCTCCACACAATCATTTTCCTTTTAGTCAATGTGTACATGAGAGCCAGGTAGGACTCGAGTCAACAGGTCGTGACAGGGGTTCAATATAGAAATTTATTTTGATCTATGGGCAGAGTCTTAACGATCAGATCAGTGATTGTTGTGGGAGAGTCCGTCGTGTCATTGCGGATTTCATCCGACAAATACAACTCTCTGGATACAACAAGTCCGTGCAGACGGGAGCCTGCACGGACTTTTTTGTGGAAAGGTTTTGGTGAAGTTGTGAACTTCAGCTTTTAGCCATGATGCTCTTAGCCTCTGCTTTTAACCTCTGCTCCTAGCCTCGATAGTACCGCTGCTCAATAAACGGCATACGACTAACAGTCATAGGCAGTTGCTTACCTCGCACCAAAGCAAAGACTTCAGTCTCCAGCGCGGCATAAGGCTTCTGTACAAACGCCATAGCCACAGGTGCACCAATGGTCGGGCCAAAGCTGCCGGAGGTGACAGTGCCGATCACTTCACCATCAGCATTCACCAGCTCAGTACCTTCCCGCACAGGCGCACGGCTGGAACCCAGCAGACCAACACGCTTGGTGTCGAACTCTTTGGTTTCGATCTGACCCAGAATCTTTGCAGCACCAGGGAAACCACCGGCACGGTCACCGCCATTACGACGGATCTTGCTGATCGCCCAGATCAGGCTGGCTTCAATCGGAGTGGTTTCTGGTGTGATGTCATGACCATACAGGCAGAGACCGCTTTCTAAACGCAGGGAGTCGCGAGCACCCAGGCCAATCGCTTCCACTTCGTCCTGCTCCAGCAGCTTCTTGCAGAGTGCTTCTGCAGAATCAGCAGGAATAGAGATCTCAAAACCATCTTCACCGGTGTAACCGGAACGGCTGATAAAGCACTCAACACCTTCAATGGAGACAGTGCGGGAATCCATAAACACCATATCTGCAGTTTCTGGTGCGAAACGCTTCATCACCTCAGCAGCAGCCGGGCCTTGCAGGGCTACCAGAGCACGGTCGTCCAGTACTTGCAGCTCAATACCGTCAGTGCAATGTGCACGCATGTGAGCAATGTCCTGCTCTTTGCAGGCTGCGTTCACGACCACATACAGCACTTCGCCGGCCGCTTCGGAAGAGACATTGGCGACCATCAGGTCATCCAGAACACCGCCTTCGTCGTTGGTGAACAGGGCATAACGCTGCTTGCCTGCAGGCAGATCAATAATATCCACAGGAACCAGTGTTTCGAGCATGGCGGCTGCGCCAGTGCCTTTCAGCATCACCTGACCCATATGGGAGACATCAAACAGACCGGCTTTTTCGCGGGTGTGCAGATGTTCGTTCTTTACGCCCAGAGGGTACTGCACCGGCATATCGTAGCCAGCGAAGGGCACCATTTTGCCACCCAGAGAAACATGCAGATCGTATAGCGGAGTTTTGTTCAGTTCAGTATCAGACATTTTCAGGCCTAGAAACTCGATAATCGGGGCGGAAAACAGAACCCCCAGTCCAGCGTAATACGTTGAACGTGAGGGTTCAGCTAATCAGAGCAGTCAATCCTGGCTCTTAATCTTCATAGCTCTCAATGCCAGGGCAGGAGCAGATAAAGTGACGATCGCCATAAACATTGTCGACCCGGTTCACAGTCGGCCAGTACTTGGCCTGTTGTGTTGCAGGTGTTGGGAACACAGCCAGTTCACGGCTGTAAGGACGATCCCATGCTGCATCTGTCAGGTCAGCCATAGTGTGCGGAGCGTTACACAGAGGGTTGTTATCTTCTGGTAGCTCACCGGCTTCCACCTGCTCGATCTCCTTGCGGATAGCGATCATGGCATCGATAAAGCGATCAATCTCCAGCTTGGACTCTGACTCAGTCGGTTCAATCATCAGAGTACCGGCTACAGGGAAAGACATGGTCGGTGCATGAAAACCATAATCCATCAGACGCTTGGCAATATCTTCCTCAGACACACCACTGCTTTCCTTGATTGGGCGAATATCCACAATACATTCGTGAGCCACACGGTTGTTACGGCCGCGGAACAGGATGGGGTAATGTGCCGACAGACGCTCAGCGGTGTAGTTGGCATTCAGGATAGCCAGCTCAGTGGAAGAGCGCAGACCTTCCTTACCCAGCAGCATGCAGTACATCCAGCTGATTGGCAGAATGGAAGAGCTGCCAAACGGAGCCGCAGACACAGCGCCAACACCTTCGCTCTCACCCTTGATCGGGCTGACAGCGTGGTTTGGCAGGTAAGGAGCCAGATGTGCCTTCACACCAATCGGGCCCATGCCAGGACCACCGCCACCGTGAGGGATAGCAAAAGTCTTGTGCAGGTTCAGGTGAGACACATCCGAACCCATATCGCCTGGCTTGGAGACACCTACCTGAGCATTCATATTGGCACCGTCCATATACACCTGACCGCCGTGGTCGTGAACAATCTGGCAGACTTCACGAATCTGTTCTTCGAACACACCGTGGGTTGATGGGTAGGTCACCATCAGGGCAGAAAGGTGCTGACTGTGCTGCTCGGCTTTGGCTTGCAGGTCTTCCACGTCGACGTTGCCATTCTCATCACAGGCGACGATAACAATTTTCATATCCAGCATGGACGCCGACGCAGGGTTGGTACCATGGGCAGAAGATGGAATCAGGCAGACATTGCGATGCCCCTGATTGTTCGCGCGCTGGTAGTTACGAATCGCCAGCAGACCGGCGTATTCACCCTGAGCACCGGAGTTGGGCTGCATGGAGAGGTTGTCGTAACCGGTGATTTCTACCAGAGCATCGTTCAGCTCCTGAATCATGGTCATGTAACCATTCACCTGGTTGCGTGGCGCAAACGGGTGAACATTGGCAAAACCATCCCAGGTTATTGGCAGCATCTGCGCGGTGGCGTTCAGCTTCATGGTGCAGGAACCCAGGGGAATCATACCGTGGGTCAGGGAGTAATCTTTGTTCTCCAGACGCTTCAGGTAACGCAGCATATCGGTTTCGGAGTGATAGCTGTTGAAGGTCGGGTGGCTCAGTATTGCATCCTGACGACGGTTTTCCTGAGTGAGGCCCGTGGCTTCACCTTTAACGAAAGCCTTGTCCAGGGTGTGCACATCTGCGATCACCTTGTCTTTGCCGGTGAAAATGTTCACCAGTTCAGCAACATCGGCAGCGGTGGTGGTTTCATCCAGGCTGACAGCCAGGCTGTCGGTATTGACCAGACGCAGGTTGCAGCCTTGCTCCAGGGCGCGCATGTAAATTGCGTCCTGCTTCTTGCCGACCTTCAGGGTCAGGGTATCGAAGTAGCTGCTGTTGGCGCTGAAGCCTGCGCCAGTCAGAGCCTTGTGCAAAATAGCGGTGAAGCGGTGCACACGTTCGGCGATATTTTTCAGGCCGTCAGGACCATGGTAAATAGCGTAAGCGGCGGAGATGTTGGCCAGCAGTGCCTGAGCGGTACAGATGTTGGAGGTCGCCTTCTCGCGACGGATATGCTGCTCACGGGTCTGCATCGCCATACGCAGGGCCTGGTTGCCTCGGCTGTCTTTGGAGACACCGATAATACGGCCAGGAATGGAACGCTTCAGCTTGGAGCTGGCAGCCATAAAGGCAGCGTGAGGGCCACCAAAGCCCATAGGTACACCGAAGCGCTGGCTGTTGCCAACAACCACATCGGCACCCAGTTCGGCAGGTGACTTCAGCAGGGTCAGGGCGAGCAGGTCACTGGCGACAGAGACCATGGCTTTCTGCTCTTTGGCCCTGGCAATAATCGCCTTCACATCGGTGATATCACCGTAGGTGCCAGGGTATTGCAGCTGTACGGCGTAAACTTCGTGCTTCTCAAGGTCGGTGTGCGGGTTGCCCACTACCACAGGAATACCAATGTACTCTGCGCGGGTTTTGATCACGTCGATGGTTTGCGGATGAACATCGTCAGCAACAAAGAATACCTGGTGTTTGCTGCGGCTGGCGCGGCGACACAGGGTCATGGCTTCCGCGGCAGCAGTGGCTTCATCCAGCAGAGAAGCATTAGCGATCTCCATGCCGGTGAAATCCATAATCATCTGCTGGAAGTTCAGCAGCATTTCCAGGCGGCCCTGGGAGATTTCTGGCTGGTAAGGGGTGTAAGCGGTGTACCAGCCCGGGTTTTCCAGAATATTGCGCAGGATAACGTTGGGGGTATGGGTGTTGTAGTAGCCAGTGCCGATGTAGGATTTGTTAACGACGTTCTGGTCGGCGAGGGACTTCAGGTAAGCCAGGGCTTCCTGTTCGGTTTTACCGCTCTCCATGGCCAGTGCATCATTCAGCAGAATGCTTTCGGGAACGGTCTGTTCAACCAGCTGGTCCAGAGTGTCCAGACCCAGTGCAGTGAGCATTGCTTTCTGCTCAGTATTGTCCGGGCCGATATGACGCTGGGAGAAGGAGTCGTTGCGGCTCAGGTCTGCGAGTGAGGGCAGTGCGTCTTGTATCGCTTTCTCAACAGCCATAGTTATATCCTTTAATCAGCCAGCCTGAGGATACGAAGCCTGTATCAGGTCAGGTGGGCAGCTCTTCAAGAATAAAGCACCACTCAGCGAGTGCTGGTGATGCTTTGTTGTCTTTATTCTTTATGCATCTCTTTGATTACCTTATAAAAAGGAAATCAAAGGTTTAGTCTTCGATGGAAGCCAGGTATGTGTCCTGATCCATTAAATTGTCCAGCTCGCTGCTGTCACTCAGCTTGATTTTAGCCAGCCAGCCATCTTCCAGAGGAGATTCGTTAACAGTCTCTGGCGCGTCTTCCAGATCGGTGTTCACAGCGAGAACTTCGCCGGACACAGGCGCGTAGATGTCGGAGGCAGCTTTTACAGATTCAACCAGGGCGAATTCCTGACCAGCTTCGGTAGCAGTGCCAACTTCTGGCAGCTCAACAAAAACAACATCACCAAGAGCTTCCTGAGCGTGTTCGGAGATACCAACGGTGACGGTGCCGTCGCCATTGTCCAGAACCCATTCGTGGGAGTTGGCAAATTTCCTTGCTGTAGACATGATGTATATCCTTGGTTCTAAATCAATATATCTACCCAAAGGGCCGCCACGAGCGGGTATGGTTCCGGGTAGTTATACCTATAAATTTGGCTGAGGTTTTGAACAGAGATTATCAGTCCGTTTTTGTTCGTTCAATGGCAAAGTTTCATATAAGAAACTTTATTTCGTAAAGTTTCTTTTACGCAGTGTTGCATTGGTAATGGTTTCCCCGAGCTATTACCATGGTCATAAAAGAACGCCCCGGCGAGGGCGCCAAGACATCTGTTGATGCCCCATAATGGAAGTGCCATGTCAGAAGATACCCAGTTTCTTAAAAGAGAAATGGAGTCGGTTAGTATTCAAAGGGGGAAACCCAGAAGTGCTGATGCGGCTGTTGAGCCCCTGCAACTGGGCAAGCGTGTGCGTGAAATTCGTCGGGGCCAGAACCTGACTTTGGAAGAAGCCAGCCAGTTAACCGGCCTGGCCCGTTCCACCTTGTCCAAGATCGAAAATGAGCAGATTTCCCCCACATTTGCCGCTGTGACCAAGTTGGTGAATGGCCTGGGTATCGACATTCCCCAACTGTTCACTCCTCCCCAGAAGGCAAGAGTGGCGGGCGGTCGGCGGGATATTACCCGTAAAGGCAAAGGGCACCCGCACCCCACATCCACCTATGAACATGAGCTGCTGGCCACGGAGCTGTCGGGCAAGAAGATGATGCCCTATCGCAGCACGATAAAGGCCCATGTATTTGAGGATTACCAGGATTGGGTGCGCCACGACGGGGAAGAGTTCTTACTGGTGCTGAGTGGCGAGGTTCGATTGTTTACCGAGTTCTACCAGCCGGTTGATTTGGAAGAAGGGGACAGCGCTTATTACGATGCTACGATGGGGCATGTGGTAACGTCGATGAGTGAAGAGGATGCGGTGATTCTTTGGGTGACGGCCTAAATTTGTTTAATAATTCAACTATTTCTGAATCAAACAGCTCCTGTAAAAAAGGTTTCCCATTGGAAACCTTTTGTCTTTTCTTATAGCTGCTTCACATTATTTAATTATTCTCATAATGAACGCATCTCATTCGGTTGAATGTGATGATAACCCGCTGCCTGTCGCATCATTTTTTGAATGCCGTAATAGCTGCCGACAGTGACGGCTGTAAGTGCGATGGTGGTCAATGCACCGAAAACAGCCCCTCCTGCAAACGAACCTGCAATGGCTCCGGCGTTATCAGGGTTTGAAGTGGGTGTGAAGGTAATGGTTCTTGTACGTGTCCCTGTGCCTTCCTGGGATGAGACGGTAATGGTCAGTGAGTTATCAGGTATTGCGGCCGAAGGTTGAGGTGTAATGCTGAATACGGCAGCGGTAGAGTCTTCCACATTGCCGGCTTCATCCAGAACACTGGCTGAGACAGTGTAATTTGTCTGATTCGCTCGCAGGGTAATTCCTACCGGAACAACCTTGCTGTTTTCATTATCGAAAGTGCCGGCATCCAGTTCATATCGGTCTGCGCCCATATCCACAACAAGTTGCTGTGGACATGTCGGTAATGCACTGGGTGGCAGGTTGAGCGGTACAAGGACTGAATGGCCACAGGCTGCTGTTGAGGAGAGATTCAGGTCTCCCAGCTCATAATAATTACCTTCCGCTACTCCGCAACGGCTTGCCGTGAGTCCGGCGACAGTGTTATTCAGTGTATCGGTGGCAAGGGCTGTCACCTGGGCAAGGTATTCACGACAGGGCACACTCTCCTGTCCGGTGTTGAGGGATGTCTCTTCGGTTTCCTCATGTACGACCTGTGATTCTGTGAATGTATCCGTCACTGTCACGTTATAGGTGACCCCGTCAACCTCGAGCCCCACTACTGGCGGCTCCTTCCAGGTCAACAAAGCGTGAACCGGGTCAAATTTAAAGTTTTGTACTTTTCCAATGCCCGGAAGTACTGTCAGGTACACAATGGGGCTATCAGTCTGCCGTAAGGGGTGTAAGTCAATGAGCTTACAGCGAACTGCAGTATTTTCGAAGGATTCATCGTAGTCAAAAACGTTCATGTGACTCTCAACGTTATCGTTATCAATCTGATGTTCAGTTTTGGAGGTAAAGCGATAAACTGGTGAATTTGTCCAATCAATGTCCCAGAAAGATTCATCACTCTCTCTTTTTATAAGCCAGTTAACATATTTTCCATGCCCTGCACAGTAAAATTCTGCAGGCTCACAACATTGTACTTCCATGTCCTGCGGGTAGACCGTAAATGGTGCTTCTGGCGTTTGTGACGTTGCTGTCCAGCTGGTTAAGAGCATCAGAAGAATAACGAGTGGCTGTAGTACACGTAGTAAGGCCTGCCCGGTCAAACCGGACGGGAAGCCCATTCGTGTTGTGGCACAATATATAGATATAGCCGCCAGAGTTGTCTTCATAATTTGTTTCATAAACATAGAGTTTTTCCCCTCAAAAACCGTTGATTGATTGTTATTCATGACTTGCCTGCGGACTTGGGCATGCTAAAGGGAGAGAAGTTCCGCTTTCGGGAGGCGTAGCGTCGGCGGGGGGAGGAAAGACAGTAGTACTAACAATTACCGCAGGCAGTCACAGTAAGAGCTGGGTACAGGCAATGAGCCTGATATTAATAGCCAGCCATCAGTCTGTTTCAGTCTGATGGCTGGTTTCTCTTAAAGGCCTGGTTAGTGTTTATTATCCCCAAGTGATAATAAACTGGCATTACCACCCACCGCGGTGGTGTTGATGGTCAAAGTCTGCTCAGTTGCGAAACGGTAGATATAGTGAGGACCACCGGCTTTAGGACTTGTGCCAGACAAACCTTGCCCACCAAAGGGTTGTACACCGACCACCGCACCAATCTGGTTACGGTTGATATAGGTATTGCCGACCCTCACCTGCTCTGTGATATATGTCGCTGTCACCTCATTGCGACTGTGAATCCCCAGCGTCAGGCCAAAGCCGGTGCTGTTGATCTGTTCAATCACCTGATCCAGTTCGCTGGCCTTGTAGCGGACGATATGCAGAATCGGGCCAAAGTGTTCTTTCTCCAACTGATTGATATGCTCAATCTCAAAGGCTGTTGGTGCCACGAAGAAACCTTTCTCTGTAGCTGGTGGCAGATCACAAGAAGCAATATAAGTGGCTGCTTCATTCATACGTTCGATATGCGACAGCAGGCCTGACCGGGCACCTTCATCGATCACCGGGCCGAGGTCTGTAGCATGATCTGAAGGGTCGCCAATATTAAGTTCTGCCATGGCGCCTTTCAGCAGGGTGAGCACTCTGTCGGCAATATCCTCCTGAACATAGAGCACTCTTAGGGCTGAGCAGCGTTGTCCGGCACTGCCAAAGGCAGCTTTCACTACAACCAGTCGTACCGGAATCTTGTCGCCCTGGTTTCGGGCAAGGCTGGTCAGCCAGCAGAGTGTCGGGAGAGCACGTTTGCCGTAAGCCTGGATCACCAGACCATACTGACCCCAGCCTTTACACTCCGGATGGGTGTAAACCTTTTCAAACAGTTCGAGGAACAGTTCGTGACGATCCTGCTCTTCGGCGTCCATGGTGATGGCTACGCCTTTGGCCCGGGCGGTGCGGATAAGGTCAAGTACAGACGACACAAACTCATTTAATACCCGTGCCTTTTGGCTGACTTCATAACGGGGGTGAAGAGCGGAAAGCTTTATAGAGACGCTGGGTCTGGGGCCGTCTCCTTTATTTGGCGCAGAGGCGACAGTTTCAATCGCCGCCTACTATAAAGGCCCGTGACTTTGAAGATTACCAGGATTGGGTACGCCATGACGGGGAAGAATTCCTTCTGGTACTGAGTGAGCAGGTTCGTCTGTTCACAGAGTTTTATCAGCCAATTGATTTGGAAGAAGGGGACAATGCTTATTACGATGCCACGATGGGCCATGTGGTGACGTCGGTGAGTGAAGAGGATGCGGTGATTCTTTGGGTGACGGCTTAAGTTTTGTTTACTAATCCAACTGATTCTTAATTAAACTGCTCCTGTAAAAAGGTTTCCCATTGGAAACCTTTTGTCTTTTCTTATAGCTGCTTCACATTATTTAATTGTTCTCATAATGCACTCATCCCATTCAGTTGAATGTGATGATAATCCGCTGTCGGTCGTTTCATTTTTTGAATGCCGTAATAGATGCCGACAGTGACGGCTGTAAGTGCGATGGTGGTCAATGCACCGAAAACAGCCCCTCCTGCAAACGAACCTGCAATGGCTCCGGCGTGATCAGGGTTTGAAGTGGGTGTGAAGATAATGGTTCTTGTACGTGTCCCTGTCCCGTCCTGGGCTGAGACGGTAATGGTCAGTGAGTTATCAGGTATTGCGGCCGAAGGTTGAGGTGTAATGCTGAATACGGCAGCGGTAGAGTCTTCCACATTGCCGGCTTCATCCAGAACACTGGCTGAGACAGTGTAATTTGTCTGATTCGCTCGCAGGGTAATTCCTACTGGAACAACCTTGCTGTTTTCATTATCGAAAGTGCCGGCATCCAGTTCATATCGGTCTGCGCCCATATCCACAACAAGTTGCTGTGGACATGTCGGTAATGCACTGGGTGGCAGGTTGAGCGGTACAAGGACTGAATGGCCACAGGCTGCTGTTGAGGAGAGATTCAGGTCTCCCAGCTCATAATAATTACCTTCCGCTACTCCGCAACGGCTTGCCGTGAGTCCGGCGACAGTGTTATTCAGTGTATCGGTGGCAAGGGCTGTCACCTGGGCAAGGTATTCACGACAGGGCACACTCTCCTGTCCGGTGTTGAGGGATGTCTCTTCGGTTTCCTCATGTACGACCTGTGATTCTGTGAATGTATCCGTCACTGTCACGTTATAGGTGACCCCGTCAACCTCGAGCCCCACTACTGGCGGCTCCTTCCAGGTCAACAAAGCGTGAACCGGGTCAAATTTAAAGTTTTGTACTTTTCCAATGCCCGGAAGTACTGTCAGGTACACAATGGGGCTATCAGTCTGCCGTAAGGGGTGTAAGTCAATGAGCTTACAGCGAACTGCAGTATTTTCGAAGGATTCATCGTAGTCAAAAACGTTCATGTGACTCTCAACGTTATCGTTATCAATCTGATGTTCAGTTTTGGAGGTAAAGCGATAAACTGGTGAATTTGTCCAATCAATGTCCCAGAAAGATTCATCACTCTCTCTTTTTATAAGCCAGTTAACATATTTTCCATGCCCTGCACAGTAAAATTCTGCAGGCTCACAACATTGTACTTCCATGTCCTGCGGGTAGACCGTAAATGGTGCTTCTGGCGTTTGTGACGTTGCTGTCCAGCTGGTTAAGAGCATCAGAAGAATAACGAGTGGCTGTTGTACACGCAGTAAGGCTTGCCCGGTCAAACCGGACGGGAAGCCCATTCGTGTTGTGGCACAATATATAGATATAGCCGCCAGAGTTGTCTTCATAATTTGTTTCATAAACATAGAGTTTTTCCCCTCAAAAACCGCTGATTGATTGTTATTCATGACTTGCCTGCGGAATTGGGCATGCTAAGGGGAGAGAAGTTCCGCTTTCGGGAGGCGTAGCGTCGGCGGGGGGAGGAAAGACAGTAGTACTAACAATTACCGCAGGCAGTCACAGTAAGAGCTGGGTACAGGCAATGAGCCTGATATTAATAGCCAGCCATCAGTCTGTTTCAGGCTGATGGCTGGTTTCTCTTAAAGGCCTGGTTAGTGTTTATTATCCCCAAGTGATAATAAACTGGCATTACCACCCACCGCGGTGGTGTTGATGGTCAAAGTCTGCTCAGTTGCGAAACGGTAGATATAGTGAGGACCACCGGCTTTAGGGCCTGTGCCAGACAAACCTTGCCCACCAAAGGGTTGTACACCGACCACCGCACCAATCTGGTTACGGTTGATATAGGTATTGCCGACCCTCACCTGCTCTGTGATATATGTCGCTGTCACCTCATTGCGACTGTGAATCCCCAGCGTCAGGCCAAAGCCGGTGCTGTTGATCTGTTCAATCACCTGATCCAGTTCGCTGGCCTTGTAGCGGACGATATGCAGAATCGGGCCAAAGTGTTCTTTCTCCAGCTGATTGATATGCTCAATCTCAAAGGCTGTTGGTGCCACGAAGAAACCTTTCTCTGTAGCTGGTGGCAGATCACAAGAAGCAATATAAGTGGCTTCTTCATTCATACGTTCGATATGCGACAGCAGGCCTGACCGGGCACCTTCATCGATCACCGGGCCGAGGTCTGTAGCATGGTCTGAAGGGTCGCCAATATTAAGTTCTGCCATGGCGCCTTTCAGCAGGGTGAGCACTCTGTCGGCAATATCCTCCTGAACATAGAGCACTCTTAGGGCTGAGCAGCGTTGTCCGGCACTGCCAAAGGCAGCTTTCACTACATCGGTCACAACCTGTTCAGGTAGAGCTGTGGAGTCAACGATCATGGCATTCTGTCCGCCGGTCTCGGCAATCAGGGGCACAATGGCGCCTTGTCGTTGAGCCAGTGTCAGGTTGATCAGGCGAGCAGTGTCTGTTGACCCGGTAAAGGCGACACCGGCAATACGTTCATCGGCTGTCAGACGACTGCCGACCGCAGCACCTGTTCCGGGCAGCAGGGCAATGGCTTTCGGTGGAATACCTGCTTCCAGCATCAGTTCAACGGCACGGGCGGCAATCAGACTGGTCTGTTCAGCAGGCTTGGCAATCACAGTGTTACCTGCGGCCAGCGCCGCAGTGACCTGACCCAGGAAGATGGCCAGAGGGAAGTTCCAGGGGCTGATGCAGAGGAATACTCCGCGACCGTTCAGGAGCAGTTCGTTTGATTCCCCGGTTGGGCCGGGCATCACCTGAGCTTCGGCGAACTTCTGTTTAGCCTGATTGGCATAGTAGCGACAGAAGTCCACGGCTTCGCGGATTTCATCAATGGCATCATGAATGGTTTTTCCGGCTTCCCTATGACACAGGGCGACCAGTTCTTCTGTATGTTCTTCCAGCAGGTCACTGAGTTTGATCAGGGCGATGGCGCGGGTGGTGGCCGGAGTGTTATTCCATTCGGGGAAGGCGTCGGCAGCTAATGATAGTGCGTCGTCTATTTGAGAGTCTTCGGCCCAGTGTAACCGCCCGGTCAGGGACTGGTCGCAGGGATTCAGAATTTCAGCGGCTTTACCGGTTTCCTGCTGCTGGCCATTAATGATGGGGCCTTTATGCCAGGTTTTATCCATAAATGTTTGTACACCGTCTTCAAAAGGTTCACAGCAGGAAGCGATATCGATATTGAGGCCTGAAGAGTTTCTACGGTCCTCTCCAAAAATCTGCGGAGGCAGGGGAATCAGGTTATTGGCTAGAGTCTCATGTTTCTGCAGAGACTCCAGCGGATGTACAACCAGTGAGGCCACCGGGGTTTTGGCATCCACCAGGCGATGGACAAAAGACGAGTTGGCACCATTTTCCAGCAGTCGCCGAACCAGATAAGGCAGCAGGTCTTTATGACTGCCGACGGGTGCGTAGATACGCACCGCATTTTGTTCCCCAACTATCAGGTTGTACAACGCATCACCCATACCGTGAAGACGCTGGAACTCAAACGCTGGGGCGTTCATCTTCTTTTCCGCTGTGTCCTGATGAGAGTGGGTTTCGGACATGACCATGATACTGGCGACAGTGTGGGCATTGTGGGTGGCAAACTGTGGCAGCAGGTGTCCCTGTGACTGTTCACTGAGCAGGAAGCGGGCACAGACCAGATAGGCGAGGTCGGTGGCTTCTTTGCGGGTGTAGACCGGGTAGTTGTTATAACCGTTCTGCTGAGACAGTTTTATCTCGCTGTCCCAGTAGGCACCTTTCACCAGTCGTACCGGAATCTTGTCGCCCTGGTTTCGGGCAAGGCTGGTCAGCCAGCAGAGTGTCGGGAGAGCACGTTTGCCGTAAGCCTGAATTACCAGGCCGTATTCCCCCCAGCCTTTACACTCCGGATGGGTGTAAACCTTTTCAAACAGTTCGAGGAACAGTTCGTGGCGATCCTGCTCTTCGGCGTCCATGGTGATGGCTACGCCTTTGGCCCGGGCGGTGCGGATAAGGTCAAGTACAGACGACACCAACTCATTTAATACCCGTGCCTTTTGGCTGACTTCATAACGGGGGTGAAGAGCGGAAAGCTTTATAGAGACGCTGGGTCTGGGGCCGTCTCCTTTATTTGGCGCAGAGGCGACAGCTTCAATCGCCGCCTTGTATTCATTGTGATAACGGGTGGCATCTTCAGCGGTCAGTGCCGCCTCGCCGAGCATATCAAAGGAGTAGGTGTAACCTTTCTTGCGTTCAGGGTTGCCGTTTTTGATGGCTTCGGTAATGGTGCGACCCAGCACAAAGTGCTTGCCCATAATCTTCATGGCCTGGTTCACCGCCTGACGAATGACCGGTTCACCCATCTTGTTCACCAGACGACCAATGACCGCTGTAGCTGAGTGTTCACGAAGGTTATGAAGAGAGACGACCTTGCCGGTGAGCATTAATCCCCAGGTGGATGCATTAACCAGCAGGGAGTCACTCTTGCTCAGATGTCTGTCCCAGTCGGCGACACTGATCTTGTCACGAATCAGGGCATCGGCGGTCGCAGCATCGGGAATACGCATCAGGGCTTCTGCCAGGCACATAAGCAGAATGCCTTCCTGGGTGTCGAGACTGTATTGCAGCAGCAGGGCGTCGATCATGTGCATAGCATCGTCGCTGGCCCGCACCTGCTGAATCAAATCTGTCGCCTGACTGGCAATAGCTTTTCGCTCCTCAGGGGAGCTGTTATAAGCAGTGATCAGTTCTTTGAGCCATAGATTTTCATCAATGGCATAGTGGGGAGAGATGGTCTTCCAAAGCTCGCCGGGCTGACGACGAAGGTACTCTGGTGAAAAAGCATCGCTGGCTTTAAACATGCCGACACTCCTCTTTTGAATTCTTAGAAAGCGCTGCGCTCAAAATCCTTAAGGGAGGGAGGCTACGCTGTGAGTTATACCTGAATGAGGCAATGTTTTTTTGTATGATTGTTGTGCGCTCTGGTGTTTTGCCAGCACAGTATCAGGGTCCATGCCAGAGACATGAAACTGGATACTTCCAGGCTGCGTTATTCTTTCAGGCTATATCGGGAAACCTGGGTACGCAATGGCATAAAGAGTGATTTTCAGCATTATTCTTTGGCTCTCTTCTGCCTAGTTGCTGGCTTGTTCCGAAACACCCTCAACAGAGAATTCAGGCGCGTCCTCAGCTGCGTCCTCAATAGCACCTTCACTGTCGTCATTGTCTTGTTCTTCAGTGGCTGGTACTACTTCTACAGGCACTACTTCTACAGGCACTACTTCTACTGGCACTACTTCTACAGGGACTACTTCTACAGGCACTACTTCTACAGGGACTACTTCTACAGGCACTACTTCTACAGGCACTACTTCTACAGGCACTACTTCTACAGGGACTTCTTCTACAGGGACTTCTTCTACAGGGACTTCTTCTACAGGGACTTCTTCTACAGGGACTTCTTCTACAGGGACTTCTTCTACAGGGGCTTCTTCTACAGGGACTTCTTCTACAGGTACGTCCTCTGCGGGTACCACTTCTATAGATGACGGCTCTAGAGGTAATGGTTCTTCAGTAGGCAGCTGCTCAGTGGACTGTTCTGGTTGAGGCTGCTCTGACGGGATGTCAGCTTCTGCTGGTGTCTCTTCTGTTGGAGTTTGAGGCTGCTCTTGTGTGGCTTCTTCCTGCGGACGATCTTCTTGAAGCGCGTCGTCCTGACTGTTTTCTTTCTGAAGAGCTTCATCTTGTTGAGGCTCATTGGTTTCAGGTTCTATAACGGGTTCAGGTGTTCTCTCGGGAGCCGGTTCAGAAACAATTTCAGGTTCTGGCACAGGTTCTGGCTCTGGCACAACCTCAACAGGTTCATTTGAAGAGGCTTTGGGGGCTACCGGGTTGTTCATTTCCGCGATACAGAACTGATAGGCGCTATGCCGGTGAGCAAAGTCCTGCAACACCACATTAATGCTTTGCCCCTGCTCCCTCAGACCCTGATTGATATAGCGTGCGATGCCTGAGGGCCAGCGCAGCCCTTCACTGAACTTCCAGCGGCTGGATATATCAACAATATTTCGTGTGAAGTTACTGGCTGCGGGAGAAAGGTAGAGAGGAGCCAGGAGAAGGGGCTGTGTGGAGGTATTTGGTTGTGCGTCGTCTACTTCTTTGTTCAGGGCAGCAAAAAGGCCTTTTTGCCGCGAGGCCTTACCGCTGTTGAGGGTGCTTAAAGTTGTTTTCGGATTCCAGACCCACTCACGGTCTTCACCATTAGGAGCAATGACCAGTATTCGGGCAAAGCTGCTGTAAATCTGGTCGGAGACCTGAAAGTCCAGCCCCAGGTCCCTTTTTAATAAACGTGGGTTACCTAATGCCTGCTCAATGTTGTCGAACAGTTTGGAATAGAGGTTCGGGTCTGTGTTGACCAGATTGATATTGAGAACAATCAACTCTTCCGGGTTCCCGGCCAGAAAGCGGACGATATCTTCCAGCATATTTTGCAGGGGGGCGCCTTCAAGCCCATAGGCAGAATGGAAGGCGAGTTCTGAGGCGTCATCCGCACTGCTCATAAGGGTGAGGTGGGTGTCGAGATAACGCACACCTGCGCGCAGCTGGTTATAGACCGGCTGATTCTGGGTCTGGCTCCAGTAAGAGAGGTAAAGGCTCAGACTGCGGTTATAGGTGGTGGCGCTGTTTTTAAGGTGCTGGTAGTAGCTGTCCAGGCCGTCTGGGCGATTCTGTACGATCCGGCTCTGGGCTGACTGGCCATAGCTGCCGGCCACATGACTGCCAGGCAGGCAGAGTTGGTTGAAGCGAATATTCTGCTGGGTGTTCCAGACCCTCTTCATCCAATTTTGGCTGGGCAGTTTTTTCTGTTCAAAATGAGCGCTTTTAAGGTCAGCAGACTTGAAATTCATATTGACCCCAAACTCTTTAAAGCTTTGTTGGTTCAGGGCGCTGCTGCCATGACGGTAGACCTGCAGGCTGATGCCATTCAGCCAGTCGGTTCGGTACTCTTGAAATTTATTCCAGGTGCCGGATTGGCCATGCCTGTAATAAATAGTCAGCTGACCGCCCTGCTCGGCTGGAAAGCACTGGTTGTCTGCCGTCCAGTTGATATGAAGGGGGTCATCCGATGGTGAGGAGATCGCCACTCGGCCGCTGGCATCCGTGATCTTTATCCCGATGGAGGTATTGTAAATCCAGGAGGAGGCAATTTTGGCCAGTTTATTATTCAGGCAGAACTGTCCCTCTGGTACCTGTACCTTGGATGCTTGCCCCTCAGGTAGCTGGGCAACAGCCTGTTGAGGAGAAAATAAGGCGAGCAGCAGGCTGATGAGTGCAGGTATGAATAGATAAAGAGGGCGAGGACGTTTGATTCGATTCGACACAGGAAAGCTCCGCGAGCATAAATAACCTGTTGTTTATGTCGGCTCGCGGGGGCACTTCTCTATGATGTTCTGTTCACAGTGGTGCTGGTAAATTGGGGGTCAGGTAAATTTCCCCTTGCTTCATAACAAATTGTACATCCTGCAGAAGAGTGATCTCTTCCAGCGGATTGCCGGGAATACCAATAATATCGGCCCTGAAGCCTTCTTTTATCTGCCCTTTCTTCGGTGTGCCCAGCAGGCTGGCGGCATGCAGTGTTGCACTGCGGATGGTGTCCAGAGGCGTCATACCCAGATCAAGCATACGCACAAATTCTTCAGCATTGCGACCATGGGGCAGTACGGCGGCATCGGTACCAAAAGCCATGGGGATGCCAGCCTGCCAGGCCTGGTGTAAACGCTGGGTAACATCAGTGACCATCTGGGCTGTTTTTTCACGCAGAGAGTCGGGCAGGCCGGCCCGGCCAATATACGCGGCGGCAGAAAGGGTAGGGACCAGCCAGACCTTTTTGGTCTTTATGAAATCGATAGCATCCTGGTCGATCAGGAAACCATGCTCAATAGAGTCCACGCCGGCCTGTACAGCCTCGATTATGGCAGCACTGTCATGGGCGTGGGCAGCCACTTTTAAGCCATGTCGGTGAGCTTCATCGACCAGGGCTGACAGCTCTTCAGAGCTGTAGTTAGAACCATGATTTATTGATGTGCTGGACGTCGCCCCACCACTGACGGTGACCTTTATAACCCTGGCCCCCATGCGAATCTGGTAACGCACAGCCCTTAGTATCTGGCTGATGCCATCGGCTAGTCCCAGTTCTGGTGACTGGAGCTGTGTGGCATGGGTGAATCCGTGATAGTCGCAGTGTCCACCGGTCGGGCAGATGGCATGTCCGCAGGCGATCATATCAGGGCCTTTGACCCAGCCTTTATCAATTCCCCGCATCAGGGAGAGATCAGCGAAGCGGTATGAGCCCAGGTCACGCACTGTGGTGAACCCTGCCTGCAGGGTAAGGCTGGCGTTGCGGGCTCCCCTGAGTGCCCAGTCTGCGGGCTCTTCCCGCACGGATTGTTCGCGCCAGGGACCGGTAATATCCCGGGTCAGGTGGGTGTGGCAATCCATTAAGCCGGGCAACAGCAGCTGCCCGGGCAGATAAATCTGATGAGCCCTGGGCTCATCGGTGTCATCACTCGAAAGGGATTCAATCATACCGTTATTGATGACTATGCGTGCCGGGCGATGAATATCGCCTGAGCTGACATCCAGCCAGCCATCGGCATGGAGTACAGTCTTCCCGGTGTTATGTAAGGGCTGTTCCGGGGGCAGACAGCCCAAGGCTGCCTCTGACAGCAAAACCAGCCCTGAAAGCAGGAACAGGTTCAGACAGGCCGTGTGACAGGCATGCTTAAGTGGCTTGATGGACAGGGTGAGAAGCTCCTGGATAAATAAGAAACAGCATTCGGGAAAAACAGGCAGTTTGTGTCTGTAAGGGGAAAACAACATGCGCCTGGCTTTTTTATCGGGGATGGAGAGTCTGGCAGTTTTTTTCAGGGCTGCCGGATTTTTTATCTTGTGATTGTCAGTGCCGCTGACAGGGCTGTTACTGTCTACCGGCTAATGGTCTGATTTAATGCTGGCAGATGCAATGAATAAGGATATTGATAGCATGCTCAGTGTAATCACCCCCATAGCTTTTGCACCGCACGAACCTGCGGTCTTCCCACAAAATAATGAATATCAGAGTAGCTGGAATGGTCGACAGCTCTCAGTGCTGAGAGGGTGCCTGAGGCTTTCGTCATACGAAATGCCATATCAGTTATTGCCTCTGCCAGAATTGGGATTATACGAATATCAACAGATCACCGCATTAGGGGAGCCGGAGGCAATGGACTGCACCAATGCTGGTGGGACTAATAGCACGTTGAATGGTGAGTCGGGAGAGCATCTGGAAGTGAGGCCAGAAGGGGTGTTAGACGAAACTATGGAGGCAGCAGTCATGGGGCCGGAGCCAGAAAGGCTCAAAAAAGCACCTAAGCGAGAGACGCGCACATTAGCACAAGTACAAGCTGATCATGGCCGGGCTAAGTTGATCGCAGCCTGGAAGGAATATGTAGGAAAGAGTGGGGTGTGTCAGGAGCAGTCCCATTTGCCCTGGACCCTTGCAAAGGAAGACGATGATATTTTGGATCCGACCCTGGGGGACAAATTGCGGGTGCCTGTTATGTACGAGGGCACGTCTCAGCAATTTGATAATGTTTCCCTTCCCAATGCCAGTAATCAGAGCGCTATTCCTTATTCGCGGCCAGATAGGAAAGTTGATTATGAAAAGGCCAGGAAAAGAAGAGACGCAGACCCATATCTGCAACAGGTGAAATGGGCCAGGATTCAAAGAGCCAGAGAGGAAGATGCCCTGCTGGAGAGAGAGAGGGCAAGTCTTTCCAGGTTCCGGCACCATATGAGTCTGCAAAACCCCGATGTGCTTGACAGCCGATATGGTCTTCCACCTAACAGGGTAGGATCGTAGCGGAGGAAGTCTGGCAGATTTCCCCAATGCAGCCGTTTTTTTTAATCTGTTACCCTGTCTGGTTTTGAAATGAGGATAAGCTGTTATGTCCTTCATGCTGTTATCAGATATTCACGGCAGCCCCGGCGCACTGGATAAAGCCTTCAATCTGGCAGATAACGCCAATGCTGAGCGGATCATCATTCTGGGAGATCTGCTCAACCACGGCCCACGTAACCCCTTACCCCATGACTATGAACCAGCCGCTGTGGCAGAGATGCTGAACAGTCGCAGTCGCCAAATCACCTGCGTGCGGGGTAACTGTGACAGTGAAGTTGATCAGATGCTGATCAGGTCACCTATTCTGGCGGACTATGTACTGATGCTCACCGATAGAAGACAGTTGTTTCTGACACATGGACATTTATGGAGCCCAGAGAAACTGCCGGAACTGTCTGAGGGTGATCTGTTCTGCTACGGCCATACCCATATTCCTGTCGCGGAAAAGAATAGTGAAGGTGTGGTGCTGTTTAACCCGGGTTCAGTCACCCTGCCGAAAGGCGGGCATAAGCCTTCGGTGGGATGGTACAGCAGCGATATGGTGTGGGTCACTGACATGGAAGGTCAGGAGATAATGTCTTATCACTTTTAGTAGGAGCTAAAGATTTTTCACCACGGAGACACAAAGACACGGAGAAGAGCTTTTTAATAAAGAGCTCTTAATCAAATCTTTTGCTTTTCCTCTGTGTCTTTGTGTCTCTGTGGTAAAAAGCTTTTCCGGGCTCAAACAAAAACAGCCCATGACATTCCGGATGTCATGGGCTGTTTTGTGTAAACGTAAGTTTTACTGAGCGTTACGCTTCTTGAATTCAGCCATCAGAGCGACAGGCTGCTTTTTCTTGTTACCTTTGTTCAGAACAAAAACAACAGTCTCGCCTTTGGGGCCTGCGCCAATCTGGGTGAAGCGGTAAGCAGCTTCACCAGTCTTGCGTACATCTTCCATGTCCTTCAGCTCGCTGAATACATACAGACGGCCATCTTCACCGCGCATTTCACCGTAGAAAGACTCAGCAGCAGCCTGCTTGCCCTGGAACATATCGATGCTGCCGATACCTGAAGTCTTTTTCTTGTCCTTGCCCGTCAGACCGAAAACCAGAGTCTGGCCGTTAGGGCCTTCACCGATGTATACCTTACGGTATGGCGTTTCGCCGTTAGTGATGAAGTCTTTGTAGACGTCCATATCGTCAAACACATAGTAACGACCTTCGTGGGACACTTCGTACAGGTCGTCATTGTTTACTTTTTTTACTGCAGGAGCCGGAGCTTTGGCAGCGGTTTTATGGCTGTTATCGGTGGACTGGCAACCGGCCAGAACAGCAACAGCAGCGACTGATACAGAGAGCTTGATCAGAGCAGAGCGCATGGGAAAATTCCTTATTGTCGTTGATTAGTTCTTGGAGTCGTTTCAGGGAACGCTTCTCAAAAAAGTTCTTGGAATTGGTTTCCAATGTAGGGAGGTTTTTTTGCAATTACATGATGGATTTGTGACTTTAATATGACATTGAGTAGGTGTTGCGAAAAGGCTCCCCGGGAAGGGAGCCTTGATGGAAAAGTTTTTGAAGGCCGAAAGCTTTCTAGTGGAGCAGCTGGGTAGCGGGTTCCTGGGTCGTGTTTGGGCAGGGTACCAGGTCCTGCGCGTTGTAATCCCTGATTTCACCCCAGTCCATTCGTACTCGAAGAAAACCTTTTGATACTGTGCTTTCAATAGTGCCACGCTCAAAGGTGAGACGATCCCTGACATATAGATGTTGAACTTTCATCCCTGACATATCCCCTGTCCGTTTTTATAAATCGTATAAATCAATCAAGCTTTAATGGCTGCCTACACTGGTCAGTGTCTGTGAACCTGTTGTTATATTTCTGTGACGCTTTTTTGAGTGTAGATAAAACGGAGAGGTTTATGTCCGGAACAGTACAATTATTTTACTAGAATCTTGTCGTTTAATTTGTATGCGCTAAGACAAGCTCCAGGAAATGGCGGGTAAGAGTCAGCATAAAGGAGCCAGCTGCGCGGGTACGCAGCTGGAACATGAAAGGAATACTTTAACGCATTAAAGTTTTAATCCGCCTTCTGGGGCTGACTGCCCACAGCACTGTAAACCCGGAACAGGTACAGGGTAATCAGGGACTGCAGTAAAGCCTGTACCAGAGTAATGGGGAGGGTTGCCAGTGAATTATTTACACCGACAGACAACTGCCCCAGCATCATGGTGATGGTGGTGATACCCGGGAACAGTATTAATAGCCCGAGAAAAATGATCCAGGTGAATGGAGCTGTTGCGTTAAAGCTCATCTTCAGGCTGTCGACCACTGAGCGTTGTTCCATAATGCAGAACATATCACACAGGCAGAGCCGAACCAGAATATACACACCCGGAAGAACAAACAGTGAGAGCCCGGCCATAGCAGCGCAGGTAGTAATCAGGGTGAGCATCAACATGGCTGGCCAGTAGCGCACTGAGTGCTGGTAACAGGCGACAGCCGTACGCTGTTGTCCGCCAAGAGCGGCCGCGATATAGAGAATGATGGCGCTCTGGTAGATAGGGCTGATGAGCATTTCTACCATCATGCCTGCCATCACTTTATTGTTGGCGTCTTCCATAGGAGACAGATAAAAGTAATTGGCCAGCTCACTGAGAATGGCATAAGGCAGCGCCAGCATCGCGAGGCTGGCAATATGGCTGCGAAAAAATATCAGGGTGTCACGCAGGTAGCCCTGAACCTGTTGGAATTGTGTTGGCATTGATGGCAATCAGTGCGTCTGCAGGACAATGTTTAGCGGCCTGCGGATGCGTTCTCCCTTAAAAACTGCTGAATAGAAATAACCTGAGTCTTTTACCATAACTTCCCCCTGAAAAGCAGCAAAAAGCACTGTTCGATTCAGAAAGTCAGGGCTCCAATAATACCGGCCCCAATAATTAACAGTACCGGCTGCAATTTCGGCAGATAGCTGCGTATTAGCCAGCAGGCGGTAGCCAGCACCAGTCCTTTTGCGGTTGTTTGCCAGTGTTGGGTGTTCAGGCCGGCAAGGATGGTAGCGCTGAACAACAAATACCCGGCGTAGAAAATCAAAGCCATAGCGGATGACTTGATGCCGAAGAAAAAGGCATCCTTCCATGGATTGTCCTGCAAACGTGTAAGCAGGGTGGTTAACCCTAAAATCACCAGCACGGAAGGCAGAGATATGGCAATGGTGCTGATAATTGCCCCGGACCAGCCGGCAACACTGTTGCCGACATAGGTGGCCATATTGATGGCGATAGGTCCGGGGGTCATCTGGGAGACCGCAACAATATTCATAAACTCGCTGTAACTCATCCAGTCATGACGCTGTACTTCGGTCAGGTACATGGGAATCATCGCCATGCCACCGCCAAAGCTGAACAGCCCTATGCGGAAGAACGTCAGAAACAGATCAATAAACATCATTGCCTGACTTCACCGCCACTGGCTTTGGCCCTGGTTTGCGGGTCGGCCTTCTTTACGGGTAACTGGTGGAACAGGTTAAGCAATAGTCCCGCCGCTCCACCCAGCCCAATGATCATCAGTGGATGAACAGGCGTCAGCAGCAGAGTCAAAAGTCCAAGCGCAAACAGTCCCCGCCCCAGCCAGGATGTCACACCTTTGGAGAGCATGCGGTAAGCAGCATGGAGAATCAGCACAGCAACGGTATAGCGAATAGCCAGAAAGGCGCTGGCGATATAAGGATTGTGCAGCCACTGAGGCAGGTAACCTGCCAGTATGCCAACAATAAACAGGGGAGGAAGCACTACCGCAACAGAGGCGGTAATGGCGCCGGGAACACCTGCCAGGCGTCGGCCCACAAAGGTGGCGGCGTTAATGGCAATGGTACCAGGGGTAATCTGGGCGATGGCAGTGATTTCCAACAGCTCATCACTGTTGAGCCAGCCGGTGTTCTCAACCAGCTCCTGCTCAAGCAGTGCCATCATGGCATAGCCACCACCGAAGGTGATGGCACCCAGGCGGAAGAATGTTAAAAATAGCTTGGCCAGCATATAAAGTTTCGATAATAAGAGTAAAAACGGGCAAGTTTTACAGTCTATCGAAACGTTTATAAATCTGTGCTGACAGGTGTCAACAGAGTAGGCAGTGCGTGAAAAATGAGCACCTGCTGCCACTCTGGTGATGCTACCTTTGTGTGTCAGTCGTGCAGTGGCTCACCCAAAAGCGCTTGTTTGAGAGTGTCTATCAGGATGTTGGAAGTCATGATGTCATTGTGCCCTGTCTGTTTAAGTAACCACAGTCTGCAGGGCTGACCCTGTTTAGCGCACAGTTGGAATAGGTCTTTGCTGTGCTGTACAGGAATCATTTTGTCTCTTTCGCCGTGGAAGAGGTGAACCGGCCTGTTGATGCGAGTGATATTTTTATCATTGCGGAAGTTATAACGCACCAGCCACTCTGGCAGAAATTGTGTAAACAAATGCTGGCCGGCTCTATGGACTGTATAAAAAGGTGCTATAGGCAGGGTGATGTCTGGTGGTGAGTAGGATGAGCTTTCGGCTGCTACAGAGAGAGCTGCTGCAGCACCGAGAGAGTGTCCGGCGACCACTGTGCGTTTATAGCCAGGACTCAAATGGTTATAGAAGCTCAGTGCATCCCGTTCAAATGTTTCTACGTCAACAGGATTAAGGTTGTTCTGATAGCCCCGGTACTCGGGGAACACGGCGTCTATATCATTCTGGTTGCAGAAGACCTTGAGGGTGGTCATCTCTGAAGAGAGAAAATTCTCCAGTAGGCTATAAGCAGTGTTTTGCGCTGTTGCGCCATTAGCGTGATAGAACAGCAGCAATGTGCGGTCTTTCTTTGGGGTATCGGTGGTGGCCGGAACAAGAAAACCAGACAGCTCTTTCCCATCATGTGTAGGTATATTGACAGTGCTTGCCGTTGAAAACAGATTCCCCAGAGATCGGTGCTTCATATAGATGCCCGGGAACATGGGGACTGTTTCCAGGAATTTGACCAGCTTCTCTCCGTAGTGTGCTGATACCTTTTGTATCATGTTCATCATCAGGTACTGGGTCGTACGCCACGGTAGTTCCAGGCTCGGAGGGATAACCTGTTTGATTCGATAATCTTCGAGTTCGGGAAGCTGCTCGTGTTCAACAGATGAGGTCTGCAGAACCACTTCTGGCAGTTGCTCATAGGTGCCGGGGAGCAGACTGGTGGTTGTTCTCCTGAACCAGAGGTTCAAATTGTCTTCGATGGGCAGCAATAAAAGTCCGGCTACATCACGGGCGGGTTCTGACGTGTGCAGACCGAGTTCTGTATTGATATCAGTATGCCCTCCATGGGGTTGAGCGATCATCACGCCTGTGATGGTTTCGATCACCGTACTGGACAGTGGTGAGGCATATTCCGGGTTTGAAGAGGGATGTCCGGTGGTCAGAGGATTAGTCGCCCACTGAAATACCTGTCCAGGTGTTTTGAGCAGGGTGGTCCACCATCTGCGAGGATTCAGCTTATGGGGGTCAACTGGCCAGCTAATAGACCAGCCGGGGTGTTCTTTATTGTGACTGCCCAGCGGTACAGGCGCGTTATCACGCAAGGGGATTATGCGCAGACTGTTGTAAAACGTGTTTGCCGAGTAAGGCAGAAGGATCAGTTGATCAATCCCCTGTATCTGAGACTGCTGTTGCAGGGATAGCAGGCGCTGAAGAAATGGGTGGCTGGAGCTTGCTGTTGAGGTGGCTGCTTTCAAGTGCAGGTTGATGATTGTGCTGTGTGGAAGATCCTGATTATCAAAGTTATCGCGGAGGTGAGCGGGCAGGCAGCTGTGGAGACCAATATGAGGAAGCGAATGGGAATCGATGCTGTCGTCATAAAGGATAGGGCGGCTCTGGCAGCTCTGAAAACCATGAGCCTCCTGAGAGATTTCTGGCCAGAGTGCCTGGGTGGCAGCGAAAAGATGGTTGGCTGTTCGTAACCAGGAGGTCGCTGCCCCGGCCCATTGTGGGCCAAAGGCAGCAGTCAACAGAGCGTCACTCATGTCGGGCAACAGGCGGACAGCTGTGCTCATGCTGGCTTCCGGTTTCATCAGGGCGTGATAAACCAGGTTGAGTGTCGGTATTCCCAGTACGGCGACTATGGGGTTGGGAACCTTCCCAAGTAAACCCCGGTGCAGAAAGCCCAGGGCAAAACTGCTGGCAGCAACGGTAGCGGTTGGAAAAGCAATATCCTGCAAGAGGAAATGCGCAGAGGCTGACAGGTAAGAAGACGGTGTATCAGAAAAATAGCCGCGCTCAAAAAAGTACACCGGAACCTGTTTAAGCACCGGGTGTGTGGCCTGCTGAATACTGGAATCAGATAGGCCCGGGTCAATCTCGTTAGAGATAGAGCTTATAGAGTGGCGGCTGGCCTGGAGCTCTTTTTTGTACAAGACGACTTCATTAATAGCGTTTTCGCCAAAAGCAGCTTTACAAAATAGCAGGAAGAGGCCGACAGTGACCCACTGTAAAACCCGGCAAACAGCGGGGGTCTCTGCTATTGGTACCTGAGAGGAAACAGGGCAATCATTCATTGTTATTAAGCCTCAACTCCATAGCAAGCGTATGAAAATAGCAGCTGCTGGAAAGATCAATGGGTTTATATGTGATCGCGGGGTTTATAGGTAAAAGCGCCTATTATAGCTGTTAGCCTTCAACTTGAGGTAATGATGGTGATAGTTTCCAAAAACGGTATTCTGAAAACTACAGGCCTGTTTTACGTACTCTTTTCTTCCGTACAGGGTATCAGCGATACGGGATGTGGACAGGTTGCTGTCAACCATTGTGATCCTTACAGCGAATATCAGCTAATGAATCTGTCTGATGCGCGGATGCCACTTTCCGTGTATGAAACAGATGAACATGGTCAAAAAAAGAAACGGCAGATAATCCTCGACTATAACGAGAGTACCTGCCTGACCGGGATGCAGAATCTATTATTGTCTTACCCGCCCATGAAAGACATAACTCAGGATTACCCGCAGTCAATTGCACGGGGTGGATGCTGTGAAGCTTACGATTATTCGGGGCCGGAGATGATGGTGTTGACCAGTTGTTTTCCTCCGGCATACCCGGACTGTCGACGGGATGACTTGTCGTACACTATCAATGACTGGATGTTTCCAATAACCTTGAGAAGCGGTAATGAACCACCATTGACACTGGGGCGCGGTGAAGGTGTCTGTGTCACATATGCAGAAAGTCTGTCTGTTCAGCTTAGCCACCCGCCTCAGGAGGTCATTGTCACCAGAGAACTTGGGGCTGTCTCCGATAAATACTGCTGGATTGTGCCGACAGATGGCCAGGACCTGGACGTCCATCTTGCGTGCCATCCCACTAAAAAGTTTGCCGCTGTACCCTGAAACAGTTACCGATAATGCTCAGTTGATCTGTTGCAGGATGAAGAGATATGTCGCAACTGTAACCATCCGGTCTGAGGTGAGAGCAATCCTCAGGGAGGTGAAAATGAGGCTCGATGTTCGGATTTACAGCCTGATTAGCAGATTGATCACGGGCTTATTTTCGTACATTCACTCTCCCTCCGCGTTATCACCTAAAGTACAGTGGCGCCTTATGGGTGCAGACCTCAGCCGTTTCACATGGCAGGGGGTACAGTATCAACATAGTTGCCTGTCACTATTAATACTCATGCCTTGGTTGACGGGTGTTAAGTTATAAAACCAACACCGTACGCAGAGTATTCATCAGCATATCGGTTTGATTGCGAGTTTCAGTTTTCGTCAGGCAGCTTTTAATCTGTTGTCGAATAGTCGCAATGCCTGTTGCCCGGATTGTGGCTATTTCTTCCAGGGATGAGCCATTGCAAAGGCAGCTGCAGATATGTGCTTCCGCTTTTGTTAGAGGGAATATTTGAAGGATATCTTCAGGTTGTATTGTTTGATTCGATGCGCATTTGCGGATGGAAACAACATATCCGGGTTTTGTTTTCTGATGAAAGATATTGGGTGAATGAAACCTTCGAGGTTTAAGTGTGATTCGGTAATGGTCTTTTTGGTGTGGAATATAGTAGTAATTAAAAGGGGTGTTTTGATCGATTTTGTAGTTCTTTGCTTCTTTTATCATGCGGGTAAAGCTTTCTTGATGTTCTGCATTTTGGAACTTTAATTCATTCTTTTTCTGGGGAGATATTAAAAGTCCATTATTAGCGAGCAATTCAAGCTGTTTGTTTTTGTAGATAATGTGTCCTTTGTCGTCAATGTGTACAGCAGCCACAGGCATTGAACGGATGAAGATAGAAGAGTCTCTATGAGCTGCCCGGTCGATTTGGGTTATCAATGAGAGGGTTGTAGCCTGAGCGATAAAAGGCAGGTAGCTATTGGCGTTATTGATACAGGAGGTAGTGAAAGGTTGTTGTGATGTGCTGCGAAAAAGCAATAACTCCGCAATATATCGATTCTCTCTGTCAGAGAAACGGCTGGCTATATGTTGAGAGTGCTGGGTAGTTCTGAGGTGTTTAGGAATGGTACGGCGCTGAAAATGTGAAATAATTTCACCAGAACCTTCGGGGGCGGAAGGTTTCCATTGTTTTAAATGCTGTTGTTTCCATGCGTGTATTTCCGTCTCTTGATTATTGGAGTGATCTTTACTTGCACTTCTCTCAAAGCTAATACATTCGGTAGTATTGTCTGCGATTGTATACACATAAAAATAGGCTGCATTGGCGGTTGTTAGTTTGCACGTTTGTTCAATTGTGGGAATCCACTTTTCAGGCTGATTTATTGTTGAGTAAATCAGGGTGATTAACTCGTGTTTTTTTTCAGATGAAAAATTCATGATATGGGCACATATTATAAGCCATAAACTTCATTTCTATGTCTATTTAGGCCTTAAGGTTAATTATTGGAGGTATATATTTTTTAAATTATACCGATTGGTAGATGACGCTTGTAGGTGTCGAGGCGATGATATTTCCACAATTGAAGACTCGTCAAGAGTGGGGATAGAAATGTTTGTTTTTGGTAAAGGCAGAACTGCTTTAGCTTCAGCAGTACTGCTATTTCTTGCAGGTTGTGGGGGCGGCGGGAGTGACTCGGGCAGCGAACCTGAGAAGTCTCCTCCTAATGAGAGCAAGACTCTCACAGGTACTGTTTTTGATGGACCGGTTGTAGGTGCGGATGTTGCCATTTACAAACTGGAAAACGGTAAGAAATCAGGTAACCCTATAGATACTGGTATTACCGGTAACCGGGGGCAAATCGCAGGTATCGACAGCAATCGCCTGACGACTCCGCCTTATTTGCTTGAAGTGACAGCAAATGACGAGACGCGTGATCTGGACACAGGAAAGCCTCCTGTTCTGAAAACAATGACATCGGTTATTTTAGAGCCGGGTCAAACTGAGATTCAGGCGACCACGCTGACAACGCTGGCTGTTAATAGTGCTCTGCAGGATAGCAGTGATGTCGCCTTTGATAAGAAGGTCACTCAAGCGGTTAACAGGGTTGTTTCTATTATCCCTGTTGATTTACCTGCGGGGCTGGATGTTTTCACCTTTCCACCTGTTCCTGAACCAGGAAAACTGGATGAGGAAAACCTTGAGAAAATCAGCAAGTACTGGACGGCTTCTCAGGCTGCATTGAGTATCGTAAACACAGTTGTTGAGGCGGCCAAAGACGCTGATGCAGATTCAGAATTAACCGTTGATGAGGTTCTGAATGAAGTTGCGAAGGATCTGACCGACGGCAAGGTTGATGGCCGGGATGATACTGGTAAAAAAATCAATGATGCTGTTGCCTCTGAAGAGAGTCTGAACCTGATCAAGACACCGGTTTTGGATGAGTTAACAATCCCTAATGTCGACGGCGAACCTGTCAAGGTGACAGAGTTTTCCAAAGGTATAAAAAAATATATCGATCAGCGTTTTGAGAATGATGCACAGCCTCCAGTCATTGATGAATCAAAAGATGTTGAACTGGCGCCTGTTGCTGATCTTGATAGTGATGATGACGGTGTGAATAACGATGTCGATGCTTTCCCTCTGGATCCGAAGGAAGCCCTGGATACAGACGAAGATGGTGTTGGTAATAAAGCAGATACTGATGATGACAACGATGGTTTGTCTGATTCTGAAGAAGAAAAGGACGGTACAGATCCTTTAAAAGCTGATACCGACGGCGATGGTGTCAACGATAAACAGGATGCTTTCCCCAAGAATGGTGCGGAGTCTGTTGATACGGATGGTGATGGCATCGGTAACAATGCAGACGAAGATGATGATGGCGATGGCCTGTCCGACGCTGAAGAAAAAGATAAAGGGACAAATTCACTAAAGCCAGACACGGATAATGATGGCGTTAACGACAAAATCGATATTTTCCCAAAAAATTCTACTGAATCTGTTGATACCGACAACGATGGTGTTGGTAATAATGCTGATACGGATGATGACAACGATGGTTTGTCGGATGTTGAAGAAGCGACTAAAGGCACGAACCCTCTGAAAGCTGATACCGATGGTGATGGTATTAACGACAAAGATGATGCATACCCGAAGGATGGCACTGAAGCGTCCGATCAAGACGGTGATAGCATCGGTGACAACGCTGATAACTGTCCGACTGTAGCCAACCCCGATCAAAAAGATAGTGATAGCGACCAGATAGGCGACGCCTGTGATGCTCCTGATACGGTGAATGCCGTATGGGATGAGACAAACTGGGATCAGGCCAACTGGCAGTAATTAGAAAGTTAAAAGGATTAAGATAATGACAAACTTCAAAATGAATATGCTGGCACTCGTTGTTGCCGGTGCGGCTTCTTCTGCCATGGCTGCAGTGCCCCACACCTTTACTGCCAATAGTTCTGCAAAAGCTGCGGAAGTTAATGAAAACTTCACGGCTCTTGATAATGGTATTGCAGGTATTAATGCAGGTGTGTCGGCATTGACTAATCGCGTAGTTGAGCTGGAAGGCAAGGCAGGAGAACAGCCATCACCAACGCCTGACAATGGTGTTGTGAGGACTATTGATTGTGCATCTGATGCAGATGTGCTCAAGAACTACCTTCTGGGTGCAAAACAAGCCGGTTCACTGACCATTAATGCCTCGGGCACTTGTAACGGACCTTTGGAGTTCAACAAAGACAGCGTGAAACTCATTGGTGCCAACGGCTTTAGTGTAAATGGGGGCGCAGAGGTTGATGGAGAGCCGGATGAGGAGTTTGCAATCATCAATAAGGGGCGCCATAACATCCGGATTGAGAATCTTGTCATCAATAGTGGTTCAATATTTCTGAGTCGTGGTTCGAATACACGCATTGTGAATTCAACCATTCAGTCTGCGCCTGCGAATGATACTGATGACGATGGTATCATTGAAGCTGGATACTATGTTTCTAATGTTGATGTGCGTCGTGGCTCAGAATTGCGTTGGGAAGGTCCTCTTAGCAATATGGCGGTTGATGTTGAATATAACTCTTACCTTCGCCTTGATGGTGCTGCCGATGTTTCCATGAATACAATGCATCAGCTTGAAGTGGGAGGTAACTCTTCGCTTGAAAGCAGGGTTGATCACTTGATTATTATGGGTGAGGTGTACGTCTCTTTAGGGGGAGTAGTTGATGCCAATACAATTAGTGCGAAGGATTTCTCTCTAGAAAATGGTGCTGTTGTTGAAGCTGATGTTTTGAATGTTCAGGATCGTTTGAGAATCTCTCGCTCATCGGCGCTTGAGGCGGATGAGGTGACAGCTGGCCAGTTGCACTGCTCAGCCAGTGGTTTTTATATTAGTGATAGTTTGACTCTTGAAGGTACTGATGAAAACAATCAGCCAACACTGCGAGCAATTGGTTGTAGTGGCGGTACTGGTGAGTTAGAGATAGTAGAAAGTGATGTTGAAGCAAATTATATTGCTGTAAGTAATGTATATGCGCGCAGCTATAATGGTAACAATCAAGGTCGTGTTTTACCCAACAATCGGACAGCAAACTAATAGTTTGAGTTTGGTTGGTAAACCCTGATGTAGTGTCAGGGTTTTATAAAAAAGCCCCTCTAGTTATGAGAATTAGAGGGGCTTTCTTTTGAGCGTTTTCAGGGGACGCTTACATCACCCGAATACCAGACTGGGCACCGTTGTGAGGATTCCAGAATTCATACTGGTCACCGCCAGAACCTGCAGCCATGGACTCCAGACGCTTTCATTTGCACTATCGCTTTCATTGCAGAACTTATGCCTGCCATTTCGCAAAGTATCACTTCTCTGGGCATTCCTCCCCTCATATTGTCAGTCTGGTCAGGGATGATGACTGTTATTGGGAAACTCCCGACGCTTCATCGCCTCCAATGTTTGATATAACCTCGATAAAGGCAAAAGCAAACAATGGATACCAGGTCACCTTCTCCCACTAGACGTAGCGGCATTGTTTCTCCCAATCTTGATGTTTCTCCAGACCCGGAGGTTAAGAAAACGGCCTCTACTCTGAAGGTTCCGGTGACTCTTGATGCTGGCCGTCCCCAACCGCCTGAGGGTATTGTTTTACGCCGACGCTGCACGCTGTGTGACGCGGTGATTCAAAAGCCATGGCAAAGCTCCTGTGGTCATCGTTATCACAGAGAGTGCTATGACGTTTTGTGTGATGAAGCCCTGGCCTTATGCAGTGACTTGAGCGGGTGTGGTCAGGTGTTTGATCAGACCAAAGGCTTTTGGGATTTAGCGCTCATTAAGGAAGGGCGAGCCTATGACTGGGGGAAGTACTTTACGGAAGGGGCTAACTCTGGTGTCAGCACGGAGGGTTCGCTGGTGGCAGAGGAACAGGATGCCGGGGCGGCTTCTGAACAGGCCGGTTCAGTTATTAGCTCAGTCGTGCCTCCTGAGCCTCCTTCCTTACCGCCTGAGCCTCCTTCCTTGCCGCCTGACGTTCTGGTTGATCAACAGGATGTCTGGCAGGATGACGTATGGCCCTCCTGTGGTGCTGCATTGACTCCGGTTTCAGAGCCATCAATCCAGATACAGTATCTGGCGAATCACCAGCAGGCGATGCTCGAGATTATCGGTATTGATCTTCAGACGGAACACTCCGCTTTCTGGTCCTCCACAAAAACACTTAAGGCTATGACAGAGTCCGGCATTGTTGGTCTCTGGCAACGTATGTGTAATGGTCCGGGTTCTTTACCGGGAATCGAATATGATCTGGAGAGCCACCGCCAGCCGTGTGCCGAGAGTCTGGTGGCAAAGGTCGAAAGCCTGAAGCCTGAGAGCGCGATGTTTTTCGCGTTTGGACGGCCTGTGCATATGGGAGAGCCCGGGCGGTCTGCGCTGGTGCGGATTTACCGTTGTCCGGAGAGCTGGACAGGCGAGCATTCGCTCTATCTTCTGATAACGACAGCGCCTGGGGCCTCTGCTTCAGCTCCCCAAAACTGCCTGATGCCCGTAGGAGTCCGTGATGCCAGAGCATTGGTGACTTTTCTGCTTTATATCGCCGGACACAGTGAAGCGACGGAAGGTTTGCTGCTTTATGCATCGGATAAAACCCTTCCCAGGCAAAACCTGAATCAATGGCAGATTGCTATGCCTGTGTCGGATGCGGCCGCTGCGATTACAACAGACAGCGCTTGCAAGAGTCGGGTGTCACTGGCTCAGGCTTACGGACTGACAATGGCGGAAAGAGGGGATGTGCTGGTGGATCTGTTGTCTTCACCCGTGCCAGAGTGCGAGCGTAAAGATGCTGTCTCTAGCTGCTGGGCTGTGAGCAAAAGGTTAATTGCGAGGGGGTATGTTACCGGGGAACAGCAGGTTTTTCAGGCAGATCCTTCGTCTCACCGGGGTATTATGAAGGGTGCAGCCCAACAGGTGTTTTCTGATGCCGGGGCGGGGGCTGATCAGACCGAGATAGATAGTGTTCTGGACAGCGCGAGACCGGGGTTTAGCCGTCGGTGTCTGGAGTGCGTCAGCAATAATGAGATCACGCTCCTGCTGGTCCCCATAAGGCTGAGTAATCTGACGGACGCTGTGTCCCAGGAGGCTTTCTTTGTTATCAAAAGACAAGGGCAGTTTATTCTGGTGAGTATTGATCAGCCAGAGATGCCGGTCATGGTGACCGATAAAGCAGAGAAAATGGAAATGTTTCTCACTTTCCTGCTCAAGAGTAATCTGTCGGACTTTGCGGCGATTCAGGCTTTCAATAAACCAGAAAAATCATAACGGGCTCACTCTCTGCAAAAAGGCCCTCTGGTGCAGTGCATCAGAGGGCCTTTTGTTTACCACGGCATGAGTGGATTACATCACCCGCATACCAGGCTGGGCACCTTCGTGAGGCTCCAGTATCCACAACTGGTCACCACCTGGGCCGGCAGCCAGCACCATGCCTTCACTCATACCAAACTTCAACTTGCGTGGCTTGAGATTAGCGACCATCACAGTATGTTTGCCGATCAGGGCTTCAGGGGCGTAAGCCGCTTTGATGCCTGCCATTTCGCAAAGTATCACTTCTCTGGGCATTCCTCCCCTCATATTGTCAGTCTGGTCAGGGATGATGACTGTTATTGGGGAACTCCCGACGCTTCATCGCCTCCAATGTTTGATATAACCTCGATAAAGGCAAAAGCAAACAATGGATACCAGGTCACCTTCTCCCACTAGACGTAGCGGCATTGTTTCTCCCAATCTTGATGTTTCTCCAGACCCGGAGGTTAAGAAAACGGCCTCTTCTCTGAAGGTTCCGGTGACTCTTGATGCTGGCCGTCCCCAACCGCCTGAGGGTATTGTTTTACGCCGACGCTGCACGCTGTGTGACGCGGTGATTCAAAAGCCATGGCAAAGCACCTGTGGTCATCGTTATCACAGAGAGTGCTATGACGTTTTGTGTGATGAAGCCCTGGCCTTATGCAGTGACTTGAGCGGGTGTGGTCAGGTGTTTGATCAGACCAAAGGCTTTTGGGATTCAGCGCTCATTAAGGAAGGGCGAGCCTATGACTGGGGGAAGTACTTTACGGAAGGGGCTAACTCTGGTGTCAGCACGGAGGGTTCGCTGGTGGCAGAGGAGCAGGATGCCGGGGCGGCTTCTGAACAGGCCGCCGGTTCAGTTATTAGCTCAGTCGTGCCTCCTGAGCCTCCTTCCTTACCGCCTGACGTTCTGGTTGATCAACAGGATGACGTCTGGCCCTCCAGTGGTGCGGCATTGACTCCGGTTTCAGAACCATCAATCCAGCTACAGAATCGGGCGAATCACCAGCAGGCGATGCTCGAGATTATCGGTATTGATCTTCAGACGGAACACTCCGCTTTCTGGTCCTCAACAAAAACACTTAAGGCTATATGTGAAGCACTTATCGACCAGGAAGGGAGCTTTGGATGGAACCACTAACTCAGGCTTCACCCACTCAGGCATCGCCAACATGGAAGGGTACGATCAGAGATGCTGTCCATTTTGTTGGCCGAATACTGGAAGTGTCCGGTGTGAAAAGCTATATACATTCATTTCTGGAAAGAACCTATGGGCATCTAACCGGAGATCCCTATCGTTCTGTCGACCTTGAAAATAACAACCTTATAGGGCGTAAAATTCAAAAGCTGCGACAACAAGGCCGCACCTATCAAATCAAATCAGGCTGCAGGCTGTTAGACTTTTTTGGTTTTGTGCAGTCATCGCGTATCTTGCTGTACCATTCTCCAGATTCATCTATCAATTATAACAGTCGTATTTCACGACAACGTAAAGGTAAATCCGAACGGGTCGAATGCAGACATTTGGCCTATGCCTACGTATCCGGAGCTATTGGTCGGGGCCCTGGAAAATTTCGGGAGGTAGAAACTGAGGATGAAATCCAAAACTCTTCCGTCATTCCTGATGATGATACATTTCACAAAACATTTTATTATAAAGGCATCCCTTATCGTGCTGTTTACTTCAATCTCCAAACGTTTTCCGATGCCCTTTATTTTTTAGTGCAGGAAAACACAGGCAATAACAGAGCAGACTACCTGTTTGGTTCTACTAATCATTCGATGGGATTAAGCTTTGTGGAAAAAACAGGAGGTGAAATAGAGGTTTTCTTTTATGATCCTAACTATACATGCAGACACACAAAAATTATTACCCGCTGTGCTGAGGAGTTAAAAAAACTGAGCATTGATGACTTGATACCTGAACATTTTAAAAATTATTATTTTCCCAAGGGACTGGAATCAGGCTGTCTATTAAGCCTTGAAACAAAGAAGAAACAGAAAGAATGTCGGGTAAGGTGCTTTGGTAATCTTGATAAGGGAGGGAGGTATCTTTTGAGTAAGTATGGACACTATGGAGCTACTGATATCTGTGGACAGCCAAGCCAGCTTGATAATGGTTCTAAAAAAGAGCTGCTTGCCGGGAAGTGGGCTGATGAAGTACCTGTTCTGTTGAATATTGCTGCTCAAAACGGTCACACCGAAACGGTTGAGTTTTTGACTAAGGCTATTGTGTCAAGTCAGCTTGATAATGGTTCTAAAAAAGAGCTGCTTGCCGGGAAGCGGGCTGATGGCATACCTGCTCTGTTTATGGCTGCTCAAAACGGCCACACCGAAACGGTTGAGGTTTTGACTAAGGCTATTGTGTCAAGTCAGCTTGATAATGGTTCTAAAAAAGAGCTGCTTGCCGGGAAGTGGGCTGATGACGAACCTGCTCTGTTTATGGCTGCTCAAAACGGCCACACCGAAACGGTTGAGGTTTTGACTAAGGCTATTGTGTCAAGTCAGCTTGATAATGGTTCTAAAAAAGAGCTGCTTGCCGGGAAGTTGGCTGATGGCGGACCTGCTCTGTTTGTGGCTGCTCAAAACGGCCACACCGAAACGGTTGAGGTTTTGACTAAGGCTATTGTGTCAAGTCAGCTTGATAATGATTCTAAAAAAGAGCTGCTTGCCGGGAAGTGGGCTGATGACGAACCTGCTCTGTTTATGGCTGCTCAAAACGGCCACACCGAAACGGTTGAGGTTTTGACTAAGGCTATTGTGTCAAGTCAGCTTGATAATGGTTCTAAAAAAGAGCTGCTTGCCGGGAAGCGGGCTGATGGCATACCTGCTCTGTTTATGGCTGCTCAAAACGGCCACACCGAAACGGTTGAGGTTTTGACTGGCTATTGTGTCAAGTCAGCTTGATAATGGTTCTAAAAAAGAGCTAAGCGGGCTGATGGCATGCTCTGTTAATGGCTGCTCAAAACGGCCACACCGAAACGGCTGAGGTTTTGACTAAGGCTATTGTGTCAAGTCAGCTTGATAATGGTTCTAAAAAAGAGCTGCTTGCCGGGAAGTGGGCTGAGACAGAGTCCGGCATTGTTGGTCTCTGGCAACGTATGTGTAATGGTCCGGGATCTTTACCGGGCGTCGAATATGATTTGGAGAGCCACCGCCAGCCGTGTGCCGAGAGTCTGGTGGCAAAGGTCTAAAGCCTGAAGCCGGAGAGCGCGATGTTTTTCGCGTTTGGACGGCCTGTGCATATGGGGGAGCCCGGGCGGTCTGCGCTGGTGCGGATTTACCGTTGTCCGGAGAGCTGGACAGGCGAGCATTCGCTCCATCTTCTGATAACGACAGCGCCTGAGGCCTCTGCTTCAGCTCCCCAAAACTGCCTGATGCCCGTAGGAGTTCGTGATGCCAGAGCATTGGTGACTTTTCTGCTTTATATCGCCGGGCACAGTGAAGCGACGGAAGGTTTGCTGCTTTATGCCTCGGATAAAACCCTTCCCAGGCAAAACCTGAATCAATGGCAGATTGCTATGCCTGTGTCGGATGCGGCCGCTGCGATTACAACAGACAGGGCTTGTAAGAGTCGGGTGTCACTGGCTCAGGCTCACGGACTGACAATGGCGGAAAGAGGGGATGTGCTGGTGGATCTGTTGTCTTCACCCGTGCCAGAGTGCGAGCGTAAAGATGCTGTCTCTAGCTGCTGGGCTGTGAGCAAAAGGTTAATTGCGAGGGGGTATGTTACCGGGGAACAGCAGGTTTTGCAGGCAGATCCTTCGTCACTCCGGGGTATTATGAAGGGTGCAGCCCAACAGGTGTTTTCTGATGCCGGGGCGGGGGCTGATCAGACCGAGATCGATAGTGTTCTGGACAGCGCGAGACCGGGGTTTAGCCGTCGGTGTCTGGAGTGCGTCAGCAATAATGAGATCACGCTCCTGCTGGTCCCCATAAGGCTGAGTAATCTGTCGGATTTTGCGGTGATTCAGGCTTTCAATAAACCAGAAAAATCATAACGGGCTCACTCTCTGCAAAAAGGCCCTCTGGTGCAGTGCATCAGAGGGCCTTTTGTTTACCACGGCATGAGTGGATTACATCACCCGCATACCAGGCTGGGCACCTTCGTGAGGTTCCAGTATCCACAGCTGGTCACCACCAGGGCCGGCAGCCAGCACCATGCCTTCACTCATACCAAACTTCATTTTGCGTGGTTTGAGATTAGCGACCATCACAGTATGTTTGCCGATCAGGGCTTCAGGGGCGTAAGCCGCCTTAATACCTGCGAACACGTTACGGGTGTTCTCTTCGCCAATATCCAGTGTCAGACGCAGCAGTTTGGCAGCACCTTCCACATGTTCGGCATTGACGATTTTTGCAATACGCAGGTCGGTTTTGGCGAAGGTATCAAATTCGATCTCTTCGGTCAGCGGTTCCTGCTTGGTTTCTTTTGCTGGTGCCGCTGCTTGTTTGGCTGGCGCTGCCATAGATTCCAGTAGTTTTTTCGAATCTTCCATCATGGCGTCAACCCTGGCAGGCTCAACACGAGTCATCAGCGGCTTGAACTTGTTAATGTCATGGTTGAACAGAAGCGTCTGGCTGTCACTCCAGTTGAGGCTTTCGACCTTCAGGAAGGCGGCGGCTTTCTCGGCCATCTGCGGCAGTACCGGCTTCAGGTAGATCATCAGCAGGCGGAACAGGTTGATACCTGTGGAGCAGATATCGTGCAGTTCCTGGTCTTTGCCTTCTTCTTTGGCGACAACCCATGGCTTCACTTCATCAATCCAGGCGTTGGCCTTGTCAGCCAGTGCCATGATTTCACGCATTGCCTTACCGAATTCACGGTCTTCAAAGTATTGGGCGATGGTTTCTGAGGCGGCCATGTAAGCTTTGGACAGCTCAGGGGCGCAATCGGTACCAGACAGCTGACCACCAAAACGCTTGGCGATAAAGCCGGCGTTACGGCTGGCGATGTTGACTACCTTACCGACCAGGTCACTGTTCACCCGCTGCATAAAGTCATCAGTGTTCAGGTCAATATCATCAACCCGGCTGGAGAGCTTGGCAGCATAATAGTAACGCAGGTACTCAGGGTTCAGATGATCCAGATACGTTCGGGCAGTAATAAAGGTGCCGCGGGACTTGGACATCTTCTCGCCGTTGATGGTCAGGTAGCCGTGTACGCTCACTTTGGTCGGTGTGCGGTAGTCGGCACCGGTCAGCATGGCAGGCCAGAACAGACAGTGGAAGTTCACGATATCTTTACCGATAAAGTGGTGCACTTCACAGTCGGAGTCTTTTTTCCAGTACTCGTCCCAGTCCAGCCCTTCGGTACGGTCGCACAGGTTTTTAAAAGCGGCCATATAGCCGATAGGTGCGTCCAGCCAGACGTAGAAGAACTTGCCGGGGGCACCGGGAATTTCAAAGCCAAAGTAGGGCGCATCACGGGAGATATCCCAGTCCTGCAGGCCACTGTCCAGCCACTCGGCCAGCTTATTGGCGGTTTCATCCTTGATGGTGCCGGAACGGGTCCAGCCCTTCAGGAACTCCTGGAAATTGGTCAGTTTAAAGAAAAAATGCTCGGACTCTTTCTCGACAGGTGTGGCACCGGAGATAGTGGAGAACGGGTTCTTCAGGTCGGTCGGGCTATAGGTGGCAGAGCAGACTTCACAGTTGTCACCGTACTGGTCGGCAGCACCACACTTTGGGCACTCTCCCTTAATGTAACGGTCCGCCAGGAACATCTGTTTCTCCGGGTCAAAGGCCTGCACGATGTTACGGCTGGCAATATGACCTTTCTCTTTCAGGGCCAGGTAGATGGCCGAGGAGAGCTCGCGGTTTTCTTCGCAGTGAGTGGAGTGATAGTTGTCGAACTCCACATGGAAGTCACCAAAGTCGGCAATACGTTCTTTATTGATGCGGGCGACAGACTCTTCCGGCGTGATGCCCTGCTTTTCGGCATGCAGGCTGATAGCGGTGCCGTGGGCATCGTCTGCGCAGACATAGGTGCAGGTATGGCCACGCATTTTCTGGAACCGGCTCCAGATATCGGTCTGGATATATTCCACCAGGTGACCCATGTGCAACGGCCCGTTGGCATAGGGCAGAGCACTGGTTACCAGAATTTTACGTGGGGAAGAAACAGGTTGTTCAGACATGAGAAGGGTGAAATCTCCGGTTCGGGAGTCCCGGAAGCAGTCCGGGGAAACATAAGGGATAATATGAGAATGGGCACATTATAAGGGGAGTCGGGGGATTCGTGAAACTGTGTTCAATCCGTGTGTGTCGGAAATTTTTCTCAGCCGCTTTTATCCCGTGTCAGCCGGGTCTGAGAGGACGAAAGCGAATGCCGGTGCAAATACTGGTGGCCGATGCTCCCCTGTCCGCAGTAAACTAAGAGATTACACTTCGTCTTGAAATGACTTCAAAGGGGCGGTTTAGGACGTTTGCTGGTGAATGCAGGTCGGGTATGTATATGGGTGACTGGGAAAATGACAATTTTATTCGCCACCGCAACAAGACCGGCATGGCGAACTGGGAGATTGAGGCTGAGCTGAGACGCTCGCCGTCGTCTGCAGAGCCCGTGCGTGCGCCTGTTGCTGCTCCGGCCCCTGTTGATGATGAACCACTGCCTGATGTTCGTTCTGCCCAGCAAACCCTTGATCAGCTGTCAGACCAGGGTCGTGCGTTTGAAAGCACACTCGAAAGTCTTTCCGGTGAGCTGAACAGCACCCTTCAGCGGGTAGCAGAGCAGGAAAAACAGCTGAAACAGCTGAAAGCCGATGCCCGTGCCCGCAAGAAAGACCTCGAACAAAAGCAGCAGGCGTATGCTCAGCATCAGGAACAGGTGGCCATGGCTCGTGAACACCTTGCCCAGCTTGAACAGAAACAACGTCAGCGAAAGCAGGCCCGCTATCATGAAAGCGGCTATGGACGTTCATTTGATAAACCATCCTATGACCTGCCCGGTTACGGTGTACCCTCTAACACGGTGTCTTCTAACAGCGAGCCCTACATTGCCCCCTCTTACGGTGCTTCACAAAAGCCAGCTTATAAAGAGCCTGCTTATAAAGAACAAGGTTATGGGTTAAGTGTTCGGGAGTCCGGTTATGGTCGCAGCCACAGCACTGATCTGTCGCCTACGGAGGCGCGGCTGCTGGGTCGTCATACCGAGACCGGGATAAAAAAACAGCCACAGGCCCTGCCGCTGGCCGACGATTACCAGCCGCCGGGCTGGTGTTATCAGCGCCTTGAACAACACGAAGGCATTCCCAACGATTACGCGCTTCGGGCACTGGCTGACTTCAAAATGTACTGGCTCAGCACCGGTGAAGCCCGCAAGGCCTGGGATTATCGATTTGTGAAACACGTCATCTATCAGTGGCGGAGGGACCAAAGTGAAGGACGCACGAATTCTCCTCGATCAACAGAAGAGAAACTTACAGACCGGAGCTGGGCGAGCGGTCCGACCCTCGACTTCGACGACTGACCAGCCTGGCTCAGGCCCTGATCCACGCCAGCCGCCGGGGCAGGATCATATTGACGCCATTAATGCGGTGTTTGCACTGCTTGAGGGAGCCTTTCCTCTAAAATACCGTCGCGCCTTTCCTGATGCCGATGCTGCCAATGCTTCCAAACGGGTGTGGTTGCAGTCTTTGAAAGATTACCCTCCCCGACGTATTTTGCGAGCTGCCCGTAAGGCGATTGATTCCACTCGTTTTTTTCCTGACCTTGCGGATATACGCCAGCTCTGCAAACTCCGTTTTGATGAGTTAGGTTTGCCTGAGCCTTTGCAGGCTTACTATGAGGCCTGCAATGCCCGCAATCGCAGTCGTGATGGGCTATGGTCCCATCTGGCGGTTTACCTTGCGGCGAAGGAGACCGGTTGGTCGATGCTGGAGAGTGAGCCTCAATCTGTGGCTCTGCCAGTCTTTGAGCGAAATTACAGTATCCTGAGTGAGCGCATTATGTCGGGGGAAGATCTGGAAGCTGACATTCTAAAGGCCCTTGATAACCCTGCCCGTAAAAATATGATGCAGAATACGGAAGCTATGGCGCAGCGCAAACTCCGGGATGATATGGAACACCACGGCATTAACCCTGAGGGTGGCCGGGATGAATTTTTACGGGCTATGAAGGACCTCTGAATAGCCTGTTGTTTGTGTAGGATCCGCTGTATGTGTAGGAAGTGAAGCGACAATGACTGAATCAACCAAAACTCCCCTCTCCCGTGAACAGGTGGAAGAACGGTTACAGGGTCTGCAGGATCCATGGCTGAATGACAGCCTGTTACAGGTGGCGGATATTAACGGTATCAGCCATAACGGTAGCCAGCTCTCTGTTGAGGTAGTCCTGGGTTATTTCTGTGGCGATGCGGCCTCTGACCTGAAACTGAAGATTGTTGAGTGTTTGCAAGGCTTGCCGGGTGTGGAGTCGGCCGTGGTTGAGCTGACAACCCAGCTTCAGGAAGCACCTCGTACAAGCGATGAGCCTGGCCTCGCCAGGGTGAAAAATATTGTTGCCGTGGCATCCGGTAAAGGTGGTGTGGGTAAATCCACAACCTCTGTGAACCTGGCACTGGCGCTGGCTGCTGACGGAGCAAAGGTTGGTATTCTGGATGCGGATATCTACGGCCCAAGTATTGGCAAGATGCTGGGCATGGCGGAAGATACGCGTCCGGGCGTAGAAGAAAAAGACGGTCGTCAGGCGTTTGTGCCGGTTGAGGCTCTGGGTTTAAAGTCCAACAGCATGGCTTACCTTGTGACTGAGACTACCCCGATGGTCTGGCGTGGCCCTATGGCCAGTGGTGCGCTGTTGCAGCTGCTGAACCAAACCAGCTGGGGTGAGCTGGATTACCTGGTAGTGGATATGCCTCCCGGTACCGGTGATATTCAGTTAACTCTCTCCCAGAAGGTGCCGGTTGCGGGCAGTGTGATTGTGACCACGCCGCAGGATCTGGCACTGCTGGATGCCCGTAAGGGTATTGAGATGTTTAATAAGGTGGACGTGCCAGTATTGGGCGTGGTGGAAAACATGGCTGTGCATGTGTGCAGTGAATGTGGCCATATGGAATATCTGTTTGGTGAGGGTGGTGGTCTGAAGATGGCGGACGAGTACAAGACCGATGTCTTGGGTGCCCTGCCGTTGTCGCTGTCGATTCGTCAGCATGTGGATGCAGGGCTGCCGACTGTGGCAGCGTTTACGGGTTCTTCTGAGGAGATGTCCCCTGAGGCACGTCTGTATCGGGAGACGGCGCGTCGTACGGCAGCTCGTTTGGCAGCACGTAATCGTCAGTCGGCTCCGATTCCTACGATTACCATGTCGGATGATTGATTGTTTTGTAGGTTGAACGATTTATATCGGGTTTCGACGTCGACAGGTGCATAGTTGTCTGCTGCCGACTTAGGGTCGATCGTCGTTGCGGTTAGATTTATTTAATTTGCAGTTATCAGGCGTCTCTCCCTGGCAATTTTTGCATTATCGCAGCTCATGGTGCGGTTGTATTTTTTGGCAATCATAAGAATATGGATATAAAAAGGTGAGTTATGCGACTGAGTGATGGTGACATTATTGCTGCCCTGGATAACGGCAGAATTGTTGTTGATCCGCGGCCGGATAATGAAAATATCAGTGGCGTCAGCCTTGATCTGACTCTGGGCAACAGTTTCAGGGTGTTTAACGATCATGTAGCGCCTTATGTGGATTTGTCCGGCAGCCGTGAAGATATTGATAACACTCTGAACTCTATTATGAGTAAGGAGATTGTGCTGGAGAAGGGGGATGCGTTCTTCCTGCATCCGGGAGAGCTGGCACTGGCGGTCACCCGGGAGTCTCTGACACTGCCCGATGATATTGTTGGCTGGCTGGATGGGCGTTCGTCACTGGCGCGTCTGGGTTTGATGGTGCATGTGACTGCCCACCGGATTGACCCGGGCTGGAGTGGTCAGATTGTTCTGGAGTTCTTTAATGGCGGTAAGCTGCCTCTGGCACTGCGCCCGGGGATGCAGATTGGTGCGATTAACTTTGAAACTATGAGTAACCCTGCCCTGAAACCCTATAACAAACGGGTAAACGCCAAGTATAAAGGCCAGAAAAGTGCGATTGCCAGCCGTATTGGTGAAGACTCTAACGCTTGAGCTGGCACTTTAGCCAGCTATTAAATATGCGTCGTATAACCTTTGCTTTCTCGCGGGCTTTATTGATGTAGATCAATAAGGTCCGTGTCGTCTGAGGCATACTCAAGACATCTGCCCCGAAACACCTGTCGGTAAATACACTAATAAGGGGCACATGTTTGTGCTGTTTTCTGTGGTGAGTTGCTATCGGGCAATGATCTGTAGAAGTGGCACTGAGGAGTAATAGCATGTCGTCTATACAGTCCGAAGTTTCCCGTCATACCCAGCCTGGCTTTTTACCACAGCCGCCATTTTCCAATCTTATTGCCCGCGATGTTATGACCTCCCGGGTAGAGACTGTGCCTATGGATTGGAGTATGGGGCGGTTGGCTGCCTTTTTAAGTGATCATAATATTTCCGGTGCTCCGGTTGTGGATGAGTCCGGCCAGCTGTGTGGCATGGTGTCGATCACGGATATTGTGCGGCAGACGGGCAGTGGCGTGCTGGATACCAACGGTCGCAGTGCGCATATGAATAGCCACTTTGCCGAAGATATGGCGGATGGTCGCTTATCACCGGAAGAACTGCGGTCGTTCCATGAGTCTATTGAAGAGACTGTGATGGTGGCGGATATTATGACGCCAGTGATCTTTAAGGTGTCGAGTGATATGCCGTTAGGTGAGGTCGCTGATGCAATGGTGAAGGGTCATATTCATCGGGTGCTGGTGGCAGATGGTCACAGTCTGAAGGGTATTATTACTTCTCTTGATCTGCTCAAGATGGCGATTCATTGATTCCTGAAGTGAGTTTATCAATCAGCAAGCTCTGCATTCTATCTTATAGCAGTGCTTGCTGAGCGCATTTCTCGACCATGCCTAACGGGTAAAATAGAGACACTATAAATTGTGGAGGCGAATAGTATCCGGTAAAGTTTGTCTCCGGTGGTGCTTGCGAAAGGAATAAACCAGAATTGGGGCCACTATAGCCGCCGTAACAATTGCAGAGACTGCAGCAGCACCAACAACACTGCCTGCAATCACAGCAGCCTGATGTCCATCACCTTCAGAAAAAGGGGTTGGAGATGGTGTATTTAAACTGATAGAGCGCATTAATGCCGCAGTCGATTTACTGTCTAGTGTCACCCTGATTGTTGGCGTTATACTTTCTGTTGCTATAGAAGCTATAGCAGCAGACGTTATAGAAGCAGGCGTTGCAGACGTAGATTGTTTCACCATGGAGGTTATCGCTCTATCAACAAGCGAAGATGGTGCATGATTCATGCTGTTTACAGACGAGGATATTAAAGGAATAGTAAAATTCTTTTCAAAAGAAGAGATTTCCGTTCCGTTTCTGGCCAGCACGCTGACTTGAACATCGTAATGTGAATTTTTTTCTCCTGTGGGGATATTCAGAGTGAGAGAATCAAAGTGGGCACCTCCGTTATAGCGGAGATTTGAAGCCGGTATGTTTTTTGAGAAAGGTTCTTCTCCATAATTGACCAGCACCTGTTGTCCACAGTGGTAATAAAAAGTACCGTGGTTGGTATCAAAAGACAGGTCAACAGTAAAAATATCCTCTGCAGGATTATCTGTATCAAGAGTGACCCCATCAATCTCGAAATATTGGCCCAATGCTTCACCTGTTGCTGACGCTGTTCGAGCATGGGCAATAGAATCATCATCTCCACTCCCGGCACCTTCGACAAAACCATAGGGTGTTATGTCTATTTTGAATGGACGGCAGGATTCAACCAATTCCCCGTCTGGCTTGCCTTGTAGAAGCCAGGCGGAACGGATTATTCCTTCTCTGTTGAAGAAGGGGCTACTCTCATCGTTATAAGTCAGTGTCAGGTTGTATTCAATACTCCCTGAGATGCCAAAACTATGGTAAACGTCATCCCAGTAAATAATACCGTAATAATATATCGGCTTGGCAATATCACCTACGCCAGGTTCAAGGGTAAGAGTCACTGGGTCGGACAGGTATGACATTTCCGGGTCAAGGTCAGTGAGAGTGCACCTGTATTGACTATCTTGTAGCGCTAGAGGGTATGTAGGGATATCAAGAGAACTTTCTGTGAAGCTACCATTGTTAAGCTTGTGTAACTTGATACCAAAATTAGCATGATGGTCATCAAACTGATGAAATTCATCATCACTTGTTAATTTAACTTCCCAGTTCAGCAGGTCTGCCTCACCGGAACATCTCATTGTTGCTGTATCACAGCACGCCATAGTGATATTTATTGGGCGCTGTTTAAATTGTGCCAGAGCGGCATTGGACGAAAAAAAGAACAAAGAAATCGAAAGAACTGAAACACATAAAGAAACAGTGCCCCTTTTCAGGTTGTACTTACTATTAGTTAAATTATTCATATAAGCCTGCTCATTATTTATTTGTTTAATTGCGAACAAGAGCATTGACTCATTGGTAAATAACAAGTTCAGAAGATTAAGGCGTCTGTTATAAATACCATCATGCTTGACAGTAGTGGAGCAGAAAAAGATAGCCCTTTAATTTCGGTCTTTTAGAAGAAAAAAGGAATAGACGACTCACCCTTTAGTAAATAACGAGTAAGTCAGAAGTGTTGAGTACATACAGAAGATGCTTCGGGAAAAGGTATTCTGAAAACACACTGTGCCGTTTATTCTTTCAAGCTGGCGAGCATTGGGTGTCTCATGGTTGCTAGTGCTGGCTTTTTAACAATGGTGTTAGCAGCAGGTGATGACTGCCAGCAATATTATGACTGGCTGCAAATAAGCAGGACTATAGATACGCCTCATAAAACCTTGATGCCTGACAGTAATAAGTTGTACTGCCCCCCTGCAGTGCTTTCCCCGGTAAGGTTTTGTCCCTCTATAGCCAGCAATTTTTCCTTCATGCTGAGCCCTGCCGCAAAGCCGGTCAGGCTGCCATTGCCTCCCAGAACCCGATGACAGGGTATAACAATACCAATTGGATTTTTGCCAACAGCAGCACCCACGGCGCGGGCGGATTTTGGGCGTCCCAATTGCTGGGCCATGGCTCCGTAGCTGGTGTGTTCCCCGAAAGGAATGCTTTGCAGCAGTTCCCAAACCTGGAGTTGGAAGTCTGTGCCGTTCAGGGAAAGTGGCAGGTCGAAGCTGGTACGCTGACCGTTGGCATATTCATTCAGCTGTTGTTGCAGCTGTTGGAATAGGGCATGACTGTCATCCTTTAGCCAGCGGCTGGCGTCGGGAGCATGTTTCTGGTTGGGAAACCAGATATGACACAGTGCATCGTCCTCAATAGCCGCTAGCGTCATGCCAAAGCTGGTGTCGAATGCACTGTAGATCATAATTATGCTGCCCTTTGGAAAGATCCGTTTCCGGACCAGCTTTTAAAATCCATCTTTAAAATCAGTTGTGCGCGTGCAGCTCTTCGTTCAGCTCGATAGCTGACTTGTTGGCACGACACTCAATAGCACCGGTCTGGGAGTTGCGAATAAACATCAGGTCAGACTTGCCAGACAGAGCCACAGCTTTCACAACTTCCACAACATTCTTGTCTTTGTCCATTACCGTGACTTTGGAGCCAGCGGTCAGGTACAGGCCGGCTTCTACTGTGCAGCGATCACCCAATGGAATGTTGATACCGGCGTTGGCGCCAATCAGGCAGTTTTTGCCGACAGACACAACAATGTCGTTGCCGCCAGACAGGGTGCCCATGGTGCTGCAGCCACCGCCCAGGTCGGAACCTTCACCGACCCAGATACCAGCAGAGATACGACCTTCAATCATGCTCTTGCCTTCGGTACCGGCGTTAAAGTTCACAAAGCCTTCATGCATAACCGTGGTGCCTTCACCGATGTAAGCGCCGAGGCGGATACGGGCGGTATGAGCGATACGCACGCCGGTTGGCACAACGTAGTTGGTCATACGTGGGAATTTATCCACAGACTGCACGTCCAGTATGACGCCGCGGGCACGGGCGGCCAGCTGGCGGTGAGGCAGTTCTTCCAGGTCTACGGCGCCTTCGTTGGTCCAGGCCACGTTTGGCAGCAGTGGGAAGATGCCAGACAGGTTGATACCGTGTGGCTTTACCTGACGATGAGAGAGCATATGCAGCTTGAGGTAAGCTTCCGGCGTGCTGGTTAGCTCGGCATCGGTTTCCAGAATGGTCAGCACTTTGGGGCGGTCACTGGTTTCCAGTGAACTGAGGATCAGGGTGTGATCCAGCAGGTTGCGCTGAAGGAACAGTTCTTCCAGTGCGTGACAGGTCGCACCGTCCAGCTCAATAGCCCGGTTGCCGCCGGTGTAACCGATGACGGCAGCAATAGCTTCAATCAGTTCTGCTTCCGGTTGAAACAGTGGGGCAGGGTAGAAAACTTCCAGCCAGTCGCCTTTGCTGTTTTTGGTGCCGATACCAGCGGCCATGCTGAAGTATGCAGTGCTCATATTTGGAAACCCTGTCCTTGTTCTTAGCTCTAGTTGTTTTTAGCTCTAAGAGTGGTGAGGAAGTCCTCCTGCAGGAAGACTTCATAAATGACGTAAGATGGAGCTATTTTAGACAGCCACGGCCGTACTTGTCATGTGGGACGACAGTCAGAGGCCGAGCTTTTCCTGCCATTTGTCGGCAGAAAAGCCCAGAAGGTATTCGTCGTTGCCTGATTGGGAGTCTGGCAGTGGTCCAAGAAGGGGGCGTTTGATCATGCCGGTGTTTTCCAGAAGGGCATCAACAGCGCGGTTGGCGTCCATGGAGGCACGAATGTCTTCCGGAAGTTTGCGCCATGTTGTGCCACGACGGTTCACGACCTGTTCCCAACCCAGGTCAGCAATACGGGCTTCCAGCCAGCTGCGGTCCAGACCATCTTTGCGGTAATTGTGGAAAGTAAACTCGATATTGTTTTGTTCCAGCCAGGTTCTGGCTTTTTTCATGGTGTCGCAGTTGGGTATGCCAAAGAGTGTTATCACAGAATGTCTCGTTTTTATAGCTGTGCACGGGTTGCTGTTGTCGAGTTTGATGATACACCGTTTTTCTATTTTTCTGTTATCTGGCTATTTTAATAAATGCTCAGCAGTGAATAAAACTGTGCTAAGCCCGACAGGCTGACAATTTTTTTTGGGGGGGAGGTATCGGTGACATGCCCATGATAGGTATCACCTTATTTTTCTCTAGGCCATACATAATACGCAGCCTGAGTGCCGTCTTTATTGTAATATTCTATGCATAGCGATTCTTTGCCTGATTTATCGGTTTTTATCTGCACAAAAACATAGTAGAGGTGAAATGTAGAATAATTGGCGAAGTCGCTATATCGAGGTAAAACTCCCCATGCTTGATGGGCATTGTCAGGATCAGGGTACAACGTGCCTAGTGTATAGGCACTGCGGTACCAGTCATTAAAGTCAAGAGATATATGATATTTATTACCAGAATGCTCGATGCTTACGAGATGTGCGGGAATATGGAGTACTGGCGGAATGTTCCAGATGCCTTGTAAAGGAAATGACGGATTTTTCAGGGCAGAGTAGTTCGATGTGGTTTGTTTCTTTGCCAGTTTGTCTATTAACGGATTGAAGTATTGATCGCTAGTCAGGTACTGCTCTTTCATGTCCCGCAGTAATTGTTTAGTAATATGTTTTGGGGGTTGATGTTTTATGGCTCCCATTGTCTCCTTAATATAAGGCAAGTCATCAGTTGTGCCGCCATGTATTGCCAAGTCGTGATATTCATAATCATCATTTTCTTCAGATGAGTATGATGGTAGTGATACTTTAGGTAAGGTGATGCTAACATTCCTCTCCTTGCTTATACCCAGCCAACCCATTCCTAAGCCTACAGCGATCAGGCCTGAGGTGGCTCCGCCGGTTACAGCCATGGTGCGGAAAAATGTGTGGGCTACCGCTCCTGCTCCACGAAACAATCTACGGGTTTCGGCTTCAGGGTTAGCAATAGGTATATCCGCTTTCTGTCTGAAAATGTCTTTTCTGGTGCTCAATAATGTATCTGTAATTTTGTTACTTATTTTGCTGTGAGGTCGTTGCACTAAAGTATTCAGGTATCGCTTTGGCGGTTGATTAGGTGTGAGTCGTCGTTGAGGTAGCATAACTGCATTTTTGGAAACAGGACTAATCTCCAGTAGTGACAAAAGGCAGGGAAGGCATGATGGTTTTGCGTTTTTAATACCACAGAATGCTTGTGGGATATTCAGGTTTGTGATGATTAATATGATCGCCAGAAAGGTAGGTTGACTGCGTAGTATAACCATACCTGTACGCCTGTATTTGGTGGAAGAGTCAGAATATATAGACGAAGACAGCTGTTTTAGCCTTTCTGTCAGGTTTATTCTTCCAATCTGTGGCTGTGGCCTGATTTTCGAACACTCAATGCCCGTACCTCAAAGCCTGAGAGATGGAGCTGTATACATCGTGTTATGGTTATTTTTTGCCAATTTCCAGTTTTTCTGCAAGTCGTGCCCGACAAGATATTCCATCTTCTCATAGGGAATATCGGTTAAGGGGCGTCAGTTACGGTTTGACACCCATAAATAGCTCGCAGTTGGGTATTCCAAAGAGTGTTATCACAGAATGTCTCGTTTTTATTTCTATGCACAGGTTGTTATGCCAAGGGTTGATAATACACCGTTTTTCCATTTGTCTGCTATCCGGCGGCTCTGTTCACAATAAATGTTGGTGAAGCCCTCAAAGCCAGTATCTGTGCGGAAACCTGTGTGTAATTAAAGCTTTCGAACAGAGAGGCTTTCAGCGACACGTTGTATGCGGCCAACATCTCATTAGTGACATGCCAATGGTCAGTATCAGATTGATTGTAAAACTCTAAACACCAGGCCATTCATAATGCACAGTCTGAGTGCCATCTTTATTGTAATATTCTAAGCTCAGCGATTCATTGCCTGAATTATCGGTTTTTATCTGCATAAACACATAGTAGGGGTGAAGTGTGGAATAATTGGAGAGGTCGCTGAATAGAGGTAAAACCCCCCAAGCCTGGTGAGCATTGTCAGGGTCAGGATGTAACGTGCCTAGAGTATAAGTGCTATGAGACCAGTCATCAAAATTAAGAGACATAAGATATTTATTATCAAAATGCTCGATGGTCACGATATGTTCGGGAATATGGAGTAGTGGCGGAACTCTCCAGAAGCCTTGTAAAGGAAATGACGGATCTTTCTTAATAATGCTGGTCGATCTGGTTCGTTTATACGGCAGTTTGTCTATTAGCGGATTGGAGTCTTCACCACGCGCCAGATACTGCTCTTTCATGTCCAGAACTAATTGTTTGGAAATATGTTCTGGGGGCTGATGCTCTATGGCTTCAATTGTGTCATAAATATAAGGGAAGTCATCAGCTACGTCACCATGTATTGTCAAACCGTAATCGTTAGATGTGCATGATGGTAATGATACTTCAGGCAAGGTTATGGTAATCTTTCTCTCTTTGTTTATACCCAGCCATCCCATACCTAAGCCTACAGCAATCAGGCCTGAGGTGGCTCCAACGGTTGTAGCCATAGTTCGGAAAAATGTGTGCGCTACCGCGCCTGTTCCACGAAGCAATCTTTGGGTTTCGGCTCCAGGGTTGGCAATAGGCGTATCTGTTTTCTGTCTGATGGTGGTGTTTCTGGTACTCAATAATGTATCTGTAATCTTGTCACTTATTTTATTTTGAGGGCGTTTCACGAAGGTGTTCAAATATCGTTCATGTGGTTGCCTGATTGTTCGTAGCCGTTGAGGATGTATAACTGCATTTTTTGATGCAGCACTGATCTGTAATATTGAAAAAATCCTGGGAAGGGATGAGAGTTGTGTGTTGTTAAATCCGCAGATTGCCTGTGGAGTATGCAGGGTGGTGACAAGCAATATGATAACCAGAAAGGAAGGTTGGCTGCGTAGTATTATCATCTCTGTATTCGTCTGTAGTTGATGGAGGGATAATATATAGACGAAGATAACTATTTTGGTATTACTGTCAGGTATCTCCTTCCAGGACTGTCGTAAATGGTGAGCAGGGCGATGTATCTGTTTTGTTTGATAGCTGTAGATCTCTATGGGGGGGATTGTGACCATCACTGGTCTTTGATTCTATCCTGTTGCGGCAGTGTACGTTGATGGCCGCCGTTTCCTATGGGCTTTAATTCAGGGAATGGATTTTATTGTATGCTGCAGTTGCAGGTTAAGGCTGGGCGGGCTGGAGCAGGTCCTGGGTTTGCATGCTCTTCATCAGAGCTGTCGTCTGTCCCGGCTTCTGTCTCGAGCTCCTCCCCTGACGATGAATCGCTCTCCTGAACCTCAAGTAATATGTTTGATTCACCCTGAGAGGGCGGAAGTTCATGCGCCTGTATTGGTTCGATACCGAACCTTTGCTCCAGGTCTCTGATGGTCTCTTGCCTTTCTCTGAAAAGGGCGGAAAATTCTCGCCCGGTTAGATGGGAATCGCCGTTCTCAAGTCGGTGTAAATATCTGACGAATATACGTAGAGCTGTATGAGTTTGTCGTCTAAGAGAAACCTGCATCGGGACCAGGACGGTTTCATTGGGTTGGCATAAAAGTCTATGGGCGTACATGTTCCTGTGGACGACTGAATCTCCGCAACTCGTGCAATATACTTTTTGAAAAGAACAGTCCAGTTTGTGTAGATGCAGACAGTGAGGTCTATACATCATGACGCAGCCAGGGTTTAGACAGCTGAAAATCTGTTCGCAATCAAATTCGTGGCGGCTGATCCCGAGTGCTGTGCCTTCCCATGTGCAGGTGCATTTTGCCATAGCGTTTTTCAGTTCTTTATCGATAGTCAGACGTCCCCGTGCCTCAGATATGAACTTGATCTCTGTTCGGCACATCGGGCAGGCGTCTCCGGAAGGGAGGCGGGTGAAGCAGGGGATGCACAGGCGATGCTTGCATGCTTTTGTGCTGCATTTGAGTTCTATCTGGGCAATGTTTTCCCCGTCCTGGCAGACTATGCATTGGGGCGTGTCTTCTGTAATGGCTACTAAATAGCTGGCACCGGAATAACTATAAAAGTTACTCCAGATCACTGGTTTTGATGATTTATGGCTGCCCAACTCAGTATTTTGGGTTGATGGGTGGAGAATTTGCTCCACAGGCGCAGGTGTTCCATTCATCATAAATAACCCCTCATTTGTATCAGTATGATGCTTTGCTTTAGTTATGTGGTTGAGGTTGTTGGAAAATAATGTGCCTTACCCCTTTTCTTAAAGAGGTAAGGCGCCGCGTTCATTATTTAGTTTGAACGGCGCTAATCAGATTCTGAACCTGATTCGTAACTGTCTGTCTCCTGTGAATTTGTATCTTCGCTACTGTCTTCTAAATGCTCAGTTGCAGCAGGGGTGTAATGCACGGACTTCTCATTCGTAGTGACTTCCTGTGTGGATGCTTCCTTTGTTTGATCTGGCTGCGTTGTTTCTGTATCTGTCGCAGTTTTTGATTTATTGGTTCTCGATAGCGAGAATCGGGGAAGACTAAGCCTCTTCCTGGTTTTAGTTTTTTTCTTGTCCCCACCTTCCGCATCGGTTGGCGGTGTGTCTGTATCCAGAGGCGTTTGTTCGCTCAGTGCTGACTGTTTCAGAGCTTGGCACACAGCTTTTGCGCCAGGGCGGTCTGCCGGGTTGTAGCGGGTTGTTTCTTTCAGAATATTTACCAGGGATGAATCCACCTCACGCTTGCCACTGGAGAGTGACTCTTCTATCGCCTCGGCAAATTTTTCAGGGTTCCCGTGCAGCTCTGACTGTAATGCCAGTACTTCATCTTGCTTGCCTGTTTTACTGTTTTCTATGGTTGTTATTCGGTAAGGATTAAACTGCACCCCTGTGAACACGCCAAAGAGCGTTATACCGCCTGAATAGACGTCAGCTTTAGGGCTGTTTCTACCCTGGTGATTTTTCAGCTTGCATCCGGCGATCTTGTATAGGGGTAACCTGACTTCGGCATCATAAAACTCAGGCCCGGTATACAGTGGCGTGCAGCTATCCCTGCTAATGGATGGCTGTAAGGAGCCAAGTCGGGTAGCAAGAGAGCAATCACCAATCTTAATATTGCCTTTAGAGTCCATCATAATATTTTGGGGCTTTATATCGCAGTGAATGATGCCGTTGGCATGTAAGAAGGCGATGCCACCAAAAACCTCAATGGCCACTTGGCGCTGATTTGTTTTCAAATAACTCAAGGTGTCGGTATGCCCGCTAATAATGGCTTTAACCGCCTTAAAGATGGTGCCGTGGGTGACACTTTTAAAGATGTTTTTACCTTTTTGAAGCCACGGGTGGAACCTGTCTTCGGTATAGGGCTGTGCAATTTGGGCCAGGCTGTCTCCGGCATATTCCATGGCGACTTCCAGATGGTCATCTCCTTTGCTGTCAGTCACCCAGCCCAGGGATTTAAGGCTAACGATATTTGGGTGTTTGAGATCCTGGATACTTTGCAGGGCTCTGATTTCAGCAATCTGTTGTTTCAACGGGACTTTTTTGTGGAAGGTTTTAACGGCGACTTTTTCATTGTTTTCTAGACAAAGTTTCACTTTCCCAAAGGCGCCCTTTCCCAGTGTTTTAAATTGGCCCCTTTGAGGGAGAGGTCTTGTTGGTATTTGAGTTTGGCTTTTTGTACAGCACCGATAGAGACATTTGGGGATTGCACAGAGTAGAGAAGGGCATTTGGATATTGCACGGCGAAGAGAAAGACATTTGGGTATTGCGCAGCGCAGAGAAGGGCGTCTGGGTATTGTGCAGCGCCGGTAAAGGCTTTTGGTCATATAGTAGCTGGCGACAGCGACTGCGATCACAGAGGTGCCAATTGCCCAGTAGACTGGCTGGGGGCTTACGCTCTCAGGAAGTGTTGGGGCAGCCTCTGTGGGTGCGTCTGTTGTCCAGACGTTGTCATAGGCGGCTTTTAACTGATCGGTAAGGTAATGCATTCGGATCTCCCCGGAGTCGGTGTTTGGTTAAATTGCCAATCACCGATGAGACTCCGGGGGGGAAGGGTGGTTCAGCTTTGATCTGTGCAAGCGCCTGACAGAGTGGTTAGTAGCATGGTGTTCAGGCGTTGTGCTGCTCACGAAAACGCCGGTGCAAGCTATGCCTGCACCGGCGTGGGGTTAACGCACTGGGCCTTGGACTTTTTTAGAAGTCGTAACGCAGCTTGGCGGTGTAGGTGTCAGACTTGAAGTTTTTCTTATCGTTGCGATCGTAGTTGGCAGAGATAGAGAAGTTATTGTCCATCAGGTAGTCCACACCAATACCATACTGCAGCGTGTCCTTTTCAGGGGTGGAGCTTGTGACCAGGATGCCGGAGCCGATACCGTTACCGGTGAAGGATGTCTGAGTTGTCAGGTCATCGTCTTCAGTGTCATGCCATGCCATCAGTTGCGCATTTGGTACCAGTACACCAGAGCCTACTTCAAAGCTCATGTTCATACGAATACCAGCACCCAGTTCCAGCGTGTTGACATCCACAGAAGAAACGGTCTTGGCAGCAACAGAGCCCGTTTCGGTATAGCCATCAACATTCAGGGATGCGTAGTTGATACCAATAACTGGCTGAATCAGCAGGTCATGTTCGCCATACAGGAAATCCAGGCCAGCGATACCACGGAAGTTGTACAGGGAGCTGTCGTAACTGGCTTTTGTCGTCTTGTTCAGACGGGTGCTGTCATTTTTTGCCTGACCGTAACTGAAGGAGCCTTCCAGGAACATGCCGTCCAGCTGACGGGTTCCATAAACAGTAGCGATATAGCTCTTGCTGTCTGTCTTGGTATCGTTGGATTGGCTTTTAATATCAGACTGACCGTGAGAAAAAGCCACACCACCTGTCAGACCGTCACCGAAGTACTGGTCGTAACCCAGAGTGAAACCATTGGTTTTGGCGTTGTAGCCACTCAGGTTTTTACCAGAGTCGCTATCCTGGACTGATTTATCATGCAGAGCCTGCAGCCAGAGACCTTTGGTTTGCAGCTCGTCACCCGTGTTGACACCCAGGTTACCAGCGTTACGTGCGTCGATCAGACTCAATACTGCAGAGCGGGCAGAGTCGATAGCGGCGATGTTGGTGTTGCCCTGGTCACCATAGAGCTTCTCAAGGAAGTCATTCAGGCTTTCTCTGTTGCTTTTAGATGCTTTGAATTCATTGAGTAACGCGTTGTCAGAACCGGCTTCGAAATACTGTTCAAGATAAGTGATGAAAGTAGCGTCGTTTTCTGAGAACCCTGCATTAAGCAAGTTTTGCTGGAGGACGTCGGCAGCGCTTACAGGCAAATCTACTTCATTAAGCTGTTCGAGGGTGGCTCGAATCTCGGTGTCAGTGATTGAAGTTGTCAATTCATAGCTTGAAGCTAGAACCACGTCATTATTTATAATATCTGAGTATAGATATGCGAGGTTGCCGCTACCATCAGTTTTGATTTCATTTGCACGAACCAGCCAGGAGGTATGACTTTTTACTATCTTCATCATATTGAAGCAGTTCCAGGACGCTGAGATCTGGGTTGAATAGTATGCTTGATCCGGACTTGAAGTCGGCAGTTCCTGTGACTTCAAGAATAGGGGAGTTGGATGGAGTGCTTGCTGTTGCACTAAGAATAAGTGTGCTGCCAGCTTCGCCAACATAAGACGAGATATAGTCAAATTGTCCAGCGCGCCAAGTGGTGATAGATCCGGAGTTTTGAATGTCAAGATTGCCACTCAATGCACCTATCATTTCGCCGGTGTTGGCGTTGGTGATGTTTGTTGAACTATCGATATCAGATGTTACAGCGTACCCATTGGAGGAAAGTGTACCGTAGTTGACGATACCTTCTGTTCCGCCATCGAAGTTTTCGTTCAGAAAGTCTGTAAGGTTGGCGGCCGCGGTAGCTACAGCGTCATGTTTTTGTATACGGACAGCTGCTGAGTTACCTGTGATTGTGCCTGAATTAATTAGTGATCCACCTGCAGAATTGAAACCATCATCATAAGCAGATTGTTCAGCAAGATAGCGTACTCCGTATTCACCGGAAACTGTACGGTTCTCGTTTATTGTGATATCGCCACTGAAGTCGGAGAGGATTGCCAGACCTGACAAAACACCACCTTCAACATTTGTATTGATTACAACATTTGCTGGAATAAAGGCGACCTCCGTGTCACTTATAGGTAGGTACACGGGTAGTGCTGTGGCCTTAGTACTTTCTGTTGGTGTCTCAGAAAAGAGATTTTCTGGAGCATAAAGTTCAATGGCACCCACTGCAGATGGTGGAACTATTATGCTTCCATCTGTTTCAAACTTGCCGGGATCTGCTTTTACAGTTTCGCCAGTGAAAACAGGGTTGTATGCGTTAACATAATTGGCTGCATGAGCGGCCATACTCGTAGCAGCAATTGTTGCCGCCACAGCCAAAGACATAAGGCTACGTTTAGTGTTAAACACGTTTCAGATTCCTTGCGTTTTTGTTGTTATTATCTGGTCGAGTTTTTTATTGTTATCACTGACCAGTATTTCTTGTTTTTATATCCTCAGGATTAATGTCCGACACCTTGCGTGTAGATTCAATTTATCCTGAGGTTTTGAGCTGTAGATATGTCACTCTGGTCGTCTTTTTGTCCACTCTGTCGTGTTGGTGTGGCAGTAAATGGTAGTCTTTTGGTCAGCCGTCTAACGCTGATTGAATCTTCTGACTTATTGCGTCGTATAGTTTTTGTACTGCGTCAATGTCGCTGATGGGGTCGCCGTTCAGGTCAGTTATAAAAAACACATCTTCGACTCTTTCTCCTAGTGTGGAGATTTTTGCTTTCTGCAGTATGAGTTTCTGCGCAATAAAAATATGCCCCATATAAGCCAGCATGCCGGGGCGGTCTATGGCATCAACTTCTACAACGGTGCGACGGTTTACAGGGTCGTTACTGATGCTGATGCGCGGTTTGCGGGAGAAGTGCTTTAACTGACGGGGTACGTGTATGGAACTGAAGTCAGGTTCTGGCAGGGTGGTGAGTTTCAGTGTCTTTTCTATATGGCTGATAATATGTCTTGATGCGTGACTGGTCATTATTGAGTGGTTCACCGGTGCTGGCGTCCAGCACTATAAAAGTATCAAGAGCCAGACCGCTGGCTGAGGTGATAATGCGGGCGTCGTAGATGGTGAGGTTCATTTCGCCCAGAGCGCGGGTGCAGGCGGCGAACAGGTGAGGGGTATCCGGCGTGCAGATGAAGATAGCTGTGCCACCTTCATAGCGTCTTTCGGTTGACTCTCTAGCCAGAATTAGAGGGTTGGCCTTCGGGTTTTCAATAATACCCTGGGTCTGCCAGGCGATTTCTGCGGCGTTATGGCGCAGGAAATATTCTTCGTCCAACTCTTCCCAGAATATATCGACTTTTTCTATATCTGCGTTTAGCTCTTGCAGCATCAGGCGGGCGAGGTGCTGGGTGTCGTCAATGCTCTCCTGCTTGTCGATGGGGTTTTCAAGGCCTCGATGCAGTGCGCGTCTGGTTTCGCGGAAGAGTTCGCGCAGCAGACTGGCGCGCCAGCCATTCCAGAGGCTTGGGTTGGTGGCATTGATATCGGCTACTGTCAGACAATAGAGGTAATCCAGTCTTTTTGAATCACCCACAAGTTGGGCAAAATTATTAATGGTTTCCGGGTCTGAGAGGTCTTGTCTCTGGGCCGTTACCGACATGGTCAGGTGATGGCGTACCAGCCATTCGATAAGTGAGGTGTCGGCAGCAGAGAGTCCGTGGAGCTTGCCGAAGTTGCGGGCATCTTCTGCTCCCAGTACCGAATGGTCTCCGCCGCGGCCTTTGCCAATATCATGGTAGAGGCCTGCGAGGTAAATCAGCTCAGGTTTACGCAGCCGTTTTTTTGCCTGGCAGGCAACGGGGAACTGCTCCTGGCTCTCTTTGTAGTTGAAACGGCGCAGATTTTTAATCAGCAGTAGAGTGTGGGCATCCACGGTGTAGTTGTGGAACAGGTCATGCTGCATCTGTCCGATAATACGGCCAAACTCTGGCAGGTAGCGCCCCAGAACTCCGTAACGCACCATGCGGCGAATGCTGGCTGTCAGGCCATAGGGGGCCTTCATCAGGTCCAAAAAATGTTTGTGGGCTAAAGGGTCTTGGCGGAAGGTGTCGTCGATCAGATGTCGTGCATCCTGCAGGGCGCGGATGGTTTCTGCTGTCAGGCCCAGAATGAAAGGGTTACCAGACATTAGCAAAAACAGTTCAATCATGGCAGCAGGCTGTTGGTTGAACACTTCAGGGTGAGTGAGTTCAATATATTCGTTACACACCTGAAAGCGCTCATTGAGAGGGATGATCTCATGCTCAATGCCATCGTCCAGAATATTGTCATCGAAGTGCTGGAGCAGAAGGTCGTTCAATACCCCCAGAGTCATCACTGCACGAAAATACTTCTGCATAAACTGTTCGACAGCAAGGGCGCCTCCTTTTATATCTTCATAGCCAAACTGTTTGGCGAGGGTGCGCTGGTAGTCAAACAGCAGGCGGTCTTCCGGACGTTTGGCCAGTTGATGGAGTGCCCAGCGAACCTGCCAGAGAAAGTCTCTTGATCGCACAAGTTGATGGTATTCCCGCTCTTCCAGGAACCCGATACGCACCAGTTCGCGAGGTTCGTCGGTGCCATAGTGGCGACGGGTAACCCAGCCAATCATGTGCAGGTCACGCAGGCCTCCGGGGGAGCTTTTCAGGTTGGGCTCAAGGTCGTATTCGGTCTGGTTGAATTTCTTGTGGCGGGCTTTTTGTTCGTCCACCTTGGCACGAAGGTATTCCTGGCTGGACCACATGTTCTGCGGGTTTATGGCCTCTTTCATTTGTCGGAACAGTGTCATGGGGCCAGAGAGCAGCCGGGCCTCAATCATATTGGTAATAATGGTGAGGTCTTTTTCACCCTGTACAGCACACTCTTTTATAGAGCGCACGCTGGAACCTACCTTCAGGTTAATATCCCAGAGCAGGGTCAGGAAGGGCTCAATAATATCCCGGTAGGGTTCTGCATCTTCATTTTTCAACAGAATTAAAATGTCGATATCAGACTGAGGGTGTAACTCCGCCCGGCCATAGCCACCAACGGCCACAAGGGCGATGTTATCGCTCTCTGTTCCTTTCAGGTGCTTTGCGGTCAGATGCTCCCAGGCCAGAATCAGCGCCTGATCAACCATCCATGCCCGGCCACTGACCAGTTGCTGGATAGGCATACCTTCAGCAAACCACTTTTCCATCAGGGTGCTGGCCTTCTCGAGGCACTTTTTATAGGCAATGCTCGGGTGGCTGGTGACAGTCAGTTCAGCGCGGAACTGGCTGCGGTTGAAGAGGGCGTCCTTGTGTTCGTCGCTGAGTACGTCAGTCATGATTGTTCTTCTTTGATTCGATGCGGGGTATTGGTGGTGCTGGAGTGCTGTTCAAGATTTTTCACCACAGAGACACAATGGCACGGAGGAAAAGCAAAAGCTCCTTATTAAGAGCTTTTGCTTTTCATTAAAAGCTTTTCCTCTGTGCCTTTGTGTCTCTGTGGTGAAGGCTTTAATTCTAAATAAATCAGAGCGGAGAAGTTTCACCCTCACGCAAAGTCAGAATCTCAAAGCCATTTTCGGTCACCAGGATTGTGTGTTCCCACTGAGCTGATGGACGACGGTCTTTAGTTACGGCAGTCCAGCCATCGCCTTTCAGTTTGGTGTGTTTCTTACCGGCATTGATCATAGGTTCAATGGTGAAGATCATGCCTTCTTTCAGCTTGATGCCGGTGCCAGAAATGCTGTTGTGCATCACTTGGGGCTCTTCGTGGAAGCCTTCACCGATGCCGTGGCCGCAGTACTCTTCAACAACAGAGTAATGGTGCTTGTGGGCATGCTTGGCGATTACCTCACCAATATCCCCCAGGAATGCGCCAGGCTTTACCTGCTCAATGCCCATATACATGCACTCGCGGGTTACATCGACCAGGCGCTGCATATGTTCCTGTGGATCACCAATGATAAACATCTGACTGGTATCACCGTGGAAACCATCCTTGATAACGGTGACATCAATATTAACGGCGTCGCCTTTCTTGAGTTTTTTCTTGTCGTTGGGGATGCCGTGACAGACAACGTCGTTCAACGATGTGCAGATGGACTTCGGAAAGCCCGGGCGGCCAGGAGCTGCACCATAGTTGAGTGGTGCAGGAATGGTCTTTTGTACGTTGACCATATAATCGTGACAGATTCGATCCAGCTCGCCAGTGGTCACACCTTCTTTAACGTGGGAGGCGATCATGGTGAGAACCTCACCGGCCAGACGGCCCGCGATGCGCATTTTTTCAATCTGTTCAGGTGTTTTAATAATGACAGGCATGTCGAAAAATTGTATCCCAAAGGTGCTTTAAGTTTGGCACTTGGTGTCAACCAAGGGTTCAGCTAAGGTCATATTCTAGCAAAACCCCTGAGGGAGTTAATAGAGAGTTAATAGAGAGTTAATAGCGCAATACGGGCCGGTTTATCTTCACAGGGCAGAATGGTAAAGGTTCTGGTATGATGTCGCCCCCGCGTTTTGAGACGATTGTCTCCGGGTGTGGGTTTTAGTGTGAATTCCAGATTTTGACAGGACGATTTCCGGTATATGTCACAGCATAAAGTTACTCTGGCTCCTATCCCTATGCGATTGGTGGGGCCAGTCCGGATTATCGGCGATGTTGTCGATGATAAGGTCATGATGCCTCTGGCCACCTATGAGACACCTTTATGGCCTTCGGTGGGGCGTGGTGCCCGGGTGGCGAGTCTCTCTGGTGGCATACTGGCGACCCTGGTAGATGAGCGGATGACCCGTTCCATTCTGCTGGAAGCTGCCGATGCCGGTGTGGCAGTGGCGGCCTGGCGCAGTCTCTCCCGGCGTATGGAGGAGATGAATGTCGTTGTGCGGGAGTCCAGCCGGTTTGCCAGGCTGATCGACCTTCATCATCAGATTGTCGGCAATATGCTGTATGTCCGCCTGGAGTACACCACCGGTGATGCTTCCGGCCATAATATGGTGACCCTGGCCTCCCAGAATCTGCAAAACTGGATTCTGCAGGAATACCCCCGGCTCAAGTACACGTCTATTTCTGCGAACTTCTGCAGCGATAAAAAAGCCACGGCGGTGAATGGTATTCTCGGTCGGGGCAAGAATGTGGTCTGTGAAGTGACCATTCCCCGTGATTTGTGCGAGCGACGCCTGAAGACGACCCCCGAAGCGGTGGTCGAGCTGAATATCAAAAAGAACCTGATCGGCACCATGCTGGCAGGTGGTATTCGCAGTGCCAATGCCCATTTTGCCAATATGCTGCTGGCGTTTTATCTGGCCACAGGGCAGGATGCCGCCAACATTATTGAAGGCTCCCAGGGTATTGTTCACGCTGAAGTGCGTGACGGTGACCTCTACTTCTCGGTGAATCTGCCCAATCTGATTGTCGGTACTGTTGGCAATGGTAAGGGGGGGCACGACAAGGGTCTCGACTTTGTTGATGATAACCTCAAGCTGCTGGGTTGCCGTGAAGACCGTGAGCCGGGTGAAAATGCCCGTCGTCTGGCGGTGATCTGTGCGGCCAGTGTACTCTGTGGTGAACTCTCCCTTTTGGCTGCCCAGACCAATCCGGGTGAGCTGATGGAAGCTCATGTGAAATTCGAGCGCTAAAGAAGCTGAGTGTTAAGGATAAAGACATGAAGGCTGACGCTGACCGCAATGTTAAAGTTTGTGCTGATGCTAATGAAGATGCTGGTGAACAGGTCAATGCCCGCAAGATTGAACATTTGCAGATGATCGATCAGGATCAGGGGACTGACAGGGATGCCCGTTACTTTGATCGTATTCACCTGAGTCACCGCGCACTGCCTGAGTTAAACCTTGCAGATGTTGACCCTTCCGTTGAGTTTATGGGGCGCAGGTTGAGTTTCCCGCTTTTGATCTCCTCCATGACTGGTGGTGATCATGAAGTGGTGCGCACCATTAACAGGAACCTTGCTGTGGCCGCCCAGGAAACGGGTGTAGCTCTGGCGGTTGGTTCGCAGCGGGTGATGTTCTCCCAGCCTGCGGCCAGGGCCAGTTTTTCCCTGCGTCAATATGCTCCCGATGCTTTGCTGCTGGCCAATATCGGTGCCGTGCAGCTGAACTATGGTTTCGGCATTAAAGAGTGTCGTGAAGCGGTTGAGGCGGTCGGGGCTGATGGTCTCTATTTGCATTTAAACAGTCTGCAGGAAGCCATTCAGCCGGAAGGGGATACCAATTTTGCCGGGCTGCTTGCCAAGATCAGCGACATTCGTCGTCAGCTTGAGTATCCTGTGCTTTTGAAAGAAGTCGGCTGTGGGTTCTCGCAGGAGGATCTCGCTGCAATTGTGAATACGGGTGTGCAGTATGTGGATGTGGCGGGCCAGGGTGGTACGTCATGGAGCCGTATTGAACACCTGCGTGCGGAAGATGCTCACAATCCTGGGCTTTTATTCCAGGATTGGGGTATTCCTACGCCTGTGGCGCTGAAGCAGGCTCAGTTATATCAGGATCAGTTACAGTTGGTTGCCAGTGGTGGTCTTCGGAGCGGTATTGATATGGCCAAGTCTGTTATACTCGGCGCCCGACTTTGCGGGATGGCTGCCCCGCTGCTAAAGCCAGCCATGGAGTCTGTTGATCGGGTGGTGGAAACCATCGAAGCTCTCAAGCGAGAGTTTGTCACCGCAATGTTTTTGTTGGGGGCCCCCGATGTTGCCTGCTTGCACGGCAATGAACGACTAATTCTGGACGACCATACCTGATAGCGTGTTATGTCCGTCGGCATTGATGACATTAGTTTTTATTCCTCTGGCATGTATCTGTCGCTGGCCTCACTGGCGGCGCATAACGGAGAAGACCCGAATAAGTATCGGGTAGGTCTTGGGCAGGAGCGCATGGGCGTGCCTGCACAGGACGAAGATATAGTGACCCTGGCTGCCAACGCGGCCCGGCCACTGATTCATGATGGTAATCGGGGCAAAATATCGACCATCCTTTTTGCCACAGAATCCAGTATCGACCAGTCCAAGGCGGCGGGCGTTTATGTTCAGCGCCTTCTTGGTTTGGGTTCTAACTGTCGTATTGTTGAGCTGAAGCAGGCGTGTTACAGCGCGACGGCTGGCTTGCAGATGGCCTGTGCCCTGGCTGTCCGTAAACCGGGTGAGCAGGTGTTGGTAATCGCCTCTGATATCGCCCGTTATGGGTTGGGTACAGTGGGTGAGGCAACCCAGGGGTGTGGCGCTGTTGCCTTTATCGTTAAAGATGACCCGCGTCTTCTGGATGTGCATGCCGCGACTGGCTGCTACAGCGAAGATGTGATGGACTTCTGGCGCCCCAACTATCGTGATACGGCACTGGTGGATGGCAAGTACTCCACCATTATCTATCTCAAGGCTCTGCGTCAGAGTTGGAAGAACTATCGCGAAGATGGCGGTCTGGCTTTTGAAGATATTTCCCGTTTCTGTTATCACCTGCCGTTTACCAGGATGGGTGAAAAAGCTCATCGCAAGCTGTCAGTGACTAACGGTGTGTCTATGGATGCTGAGTCTCTGGAGCGCCAGGTTGGTGCGGGTTTGATGTATAACCGTCAGATTGGTAACAGTTACAGCGCTTCTCTCTACGTGGGGCTGGTGTCTCTGCTGGAGAATGACCATGAAGATCTTTCTGGTCAGCATATTGGCCTATTCAGTTATGGCTCCGGTTGTGTGGGTGAGTTCTTCTCCATGACCGTGAAGGATGGGTACAAAAAGTACTCCCGTCGTCAGGCTCATGTCGATATGCTCGAGGCGCGTCAGGAGCTGGACTACGGCACCTATAGCGAGATGTTCAACCAGACCTGTCCCCAGGATGGGGGTACCCATCATTTCCCGGAAAAGGCGACAGGTTATTATCGTCTGGCTGGTATGCATGATCATAAGCGCGTCTATACGGAGATCGGTTAGACGACTGACTTTGTGGCGGCCGGCTGCAGGATAAAAAAGGATATGTGGAAAGCAGGGTTGATTGGTGTCCTGCTTTTTGCTTAAAGGCTTTTGGGTTCAGGTCTTTTGGGTTTAAGTCTTTTGTGGAAGGGCAGTAATCAAGTGGTTTGGCTATGAAAGCGATTGCCCCTGGCAAGATTATTATTTCCGGTGAGCATGCGGTGGTTTACGGTACGCCGGCACTGGCTGTTGCAGTGAATATTCATGCTCATTGTGAGGTGCGTCCGGTGGATGATTCTCCAGAAGTGCACTTTTATCTCGATGATTATCATCTCAAAGGTGGTGGGCGTCTGGCTGAATCCCGCCTCTCGGATCTCGAAGCCCTGCGTCTGCGTATTGATGCCTCCTATCAGAACTACCTCCTCGGCAGTAAAGATATTACCGAGGTGTTGTCCCGTCCGGGGCAGCTCTATCTTTATGCGATTGCCGGGCTGTTGAATGCTCATAATCTGCCGATCGACCAAGGCTTTGAGGTGCACTTGAAGTCAGATATTCCCATGCGTTCCGGTATGGGTTCATCGGCGGCAACGGTTGCCGCTGTTCTGGCTGCGGTGGCAGGGCATTTTGGCGTGGAGCTGGATAAAACGGCACTGTTTCGGTTTACTAGTCATACCGAGCGTTTGCAGCATGGTTGCAGCAGCACTATCGACCCGATGGTGACTGTTCATGGTGGGCTTGTGCGTATGGAGAATGGCGAGGTCGAAACCCGTCAGGAACTGCCGGCTCTGAACTGGTATCTGGTGAACTCCGGTGAGCCAGAGGTGAGTACGGGGCAGTGTGTGGCAGAAGTGCGTCGCAGGTTTGGTAAGAGTGCCATCTGGAATGAGTTTCACCAGATTATTACCGGGCTGGAGCAGGCGTTCCTGTGTCGGGATATCGGTGCGCTCAAGTCTTATGTGAAGCGAAACCATCAGTTGCTGGTGGATATAGGTGTTGTGCCGGGTACGGTGCAAAGATTTATGGAAGATCTGCGCTCCCGCTATAATGCCGTTGGCAAGGTGAGTGGTGCCGGTGCCGTGTACGGTGAAAAGGCAGGTTTTCTTTTGGTGCAGAGCGATGAGCCTATTACGGCGCTCTGTCAGGAATATGGGTTCCCGGTGACCCGCTTGGAATGTGATCCCCATGGCGTCCGACTCTGTTGAGCAGTCCCCCCTTTTAGAAGCATCCGTCGAAAAGCCTGTTGAATCGTCTTCTGTGGCAAATTCTGCGAATAAAACTGTGGTTGTCTCAGTGCCGGGCAGCACCATGCTGTTTGGTGAGCACTCCGTGCTCTATGGTGGGGCTGCTGTGGCCTGTGCCATGGATGCGCGGCTGACGGTTGCTGCGTGTTTTCGTCAGGATCGCCGCCTGGTGATAACCTCCGCTCTTGGTGATTATGACGGTGACCTTGATGATCTCGAAGAGAATCATACCCATCGCTTTGTGCTGGCCATGCTGCGTCGCTGGGGTTCCCGTTTAAAGCGGGGGCTGGAGCTGACCATTACCTCGGGCTTCTCTCATACGGTTGGTCTGGGCTCTTCGGCGGCGTTAACGGTGGCGGTGGCTGCAGTGTTGCGTCAGCTCTCCGGGCTGCCATTTAAGCAGCGTGCGCTGCTGGATGAGTGTCTGGCAGCCGTTCGTGAAGTGCAGGGAAGTGGTTCAGGTACGGATATAGTCGCCAGCATCTATGGTGGTGTTGTTCATTATCGTCCTGACACCCGCAGTGTGACATCTTTAGGTAAAACGCTGCCTGTTGATCTCTACTACTGTGGTTACAAAACACCGACTCCGGAAGTGATTGCCAGGGTGAAAGAGCAGCGTCTTATGACCCCTTCGCTCTATGACAGCCTTTATCGCATGATGGGGGACTGCACCCAGCAGGGTACCGGTGCAATTCGTGAGGGTAACCTTGAACGCCTGGGTCGTTGTATGAATGTCTATCACGGTTTGATGGACGGCCTTGGTGTCTGTGATCAGGCGCTGGCTAATATGGTGTATCAGCTGCGTGGTCAGGGTGCGCTGGGTGCCAAGATTTCCGGTTCTGGTCTGGGGGATTGTGTAGTGGGTCTGCGAAATGACTTGTCGGCTCCGGCTCTGGTTCTGCCGGATTACGAACGTCTGTCTGTAACAGTTTCCGAAAGTGGAGTGCGTTTTGAGTCTGACGCGAAGTGATGTAGCTGTCCGGCTGTTAAAGGCCTGTGAGCCGGCTCCGGTTGAGCAGTTTGAAGCCTATGCTCCGGTGAATATTGCCCTGTGTAAATACTGGGGGAAGCGCAATGCTTTGCTGAACCTGCCAGTGAACGACTCTCTTTCCATTGCCCTTGCCGGCAAAGGGTCGACGACCCGTATCAATCGTATTGATGCCGGTCGGGATGAGGTGCTTTTGAATGGTACACCTGTGGGTGAAGAGTCGAGTTTTTACAAGAAGGTGGTGGCTCATATTGATCTGTTTCGCCATCGTGTGCCCGGTTCTTTGCGGGTTGAAACTCGGAATGATGTGGCGACAGGTGCCGGGCTGGCGTCTTCAGCGTCTGGTTTTGCGGCCCTGACCCGTGCGCTGTCCGGCCTTTATGGTTTAAATCTCACTGATGAGCAGTTGTCGGTGATGGCACGCCTGGGCAGTGGTAGTGCGTGCCGTTCTGTGTATGAAGGTTTTGTACGCTGGCATAAAGGTGTTCGGGCTGATGGTATGGACAGTCATGCCAGTCCGCATACGGATATCTGGCCTGACCTTCGGTTGGGCGTGTTAACCCTGACTGGCGAGGCGAAAAAAACCGGTTCACGGGAAGGGATGCAGCGCACTGTCGACACGGCAATTCTCTATGGTCGCTGGGCGGAGCAGGCTGAGCGGGATATTGCCCGCCTTGAGCATGCGATTGCTATTCGGGATTTCACTCTTTTAGGCTCGACGGCAGAGCAGAATGCCATGGCGATGCATGCCACCATGCTGGCTTCCTGGCCGCCTCTGCTGTATTGGCAGCCAGAATCTGTGGCCGCTCTGCAGAAGGTCTGGCAGTTGCGTGAAGATGGTGTGCCTGTTTATGCCACCATGGATGCCGGGCCGAATGTGAAATTATTGTTTGAGGCTGCCTCTGGGGCTGATGTTCGGGCTGTGTTCCCTGAGCTGGATGTGATCGTCCCCTTTTCCTGAGTCGCTGTGTCAGGCTTTTCTGGCTTAAATTGTCTTGTTCAAAAAACACGCAAAGCTGGCGCCCTTAAAAATTCTATGGTATAAAGCCGCGCTGCAATGTGATTCCCACAATGCAGCGCTTTTTTATAGGCGGGTTTGTTTTAAAGCAGAGTCGCTCAAAAAGCAGTATTTAACTAAATCGCACATATACCGGCACATAATCCGGGGTGCCCTTATGATCTTGCAAGAGATCAGACTGGGTCGGATTGTGGGGTGTATGGAGGCATAACCCCTTCAGGAGTTTAAAATCATGGCACAAGTTACCATGCGTGAGATGCTGAAAGCCGGCGTCCACTTCGGTCACCAGACCCGTTACTGGAACCCAAAAATGGGTCGTTACATCTTTGGTGCCCGCAACAAGATTCATATCATCAACCTTGAGCATACTCTGCCTGCATTCAACGATGCTCTGAACTTCATTCAGAAGCTGGCTGAAGGCAAGAACAAGGTTATGTTCGTTGGTACCAAACGCGCTGCCAGCAAGCACGTACGTGAGCACGCTGCACGCTGTGGCATGCCTTTCGTAGATCACCGCTGGTTGGGCGGTATGCTGACTAACTACAAGACTATTCGTCAGTCTGTACGTCGTCTGCGTGATCTGGAAGTACAGCGTGATGATGGTACTTTCGAGAAGCTGACCAAGAAAGAAGCGCTGATGCGTACTCGCCAGCTGGAAAAGCTGGACCGCTCTCTGGGTGGTATCAAGGACATGGGCGGCCTGCCTGACGCACTGTTCGTAATCGACGTTGATCACGAAAAAATTGCTATCCAGGAAGCCAAGAAGCTGGGTATCCCTGTTATAGGTATCGTTGATACCAACAGCAATCCAGACGGCGTTGACATGGTTATCCCAGGTAACGATGACGCAATCCGTGCTATTCAGCTGTACCTGGCCAGCGCTGCTGACACTATTCTGGAAGCTCGTGCTGCTCAGCAGGGTGAGTTTGTAGAAGTTGAAGAAGCTCCAGCTAAAGAAGCTGCTCCTGCTAAAGAAGAAGCTCCTGCAAAAGAAGAAGCTCCTGCCAAGGCTGAAGCTCCTGCAAAAGAAGAAGCTCCTGCCAAGGCTGAAGCTCCTGCAGAAGAAGAAGCTCCTGCCAAGGCTGAAGCTCCTGCAAAAGAAGAAGCTCCTGCCAAGGCTGAAGCTCCAGCTCAAGAAGCGCCTGCTAAAGACGCTCCTGCAGCTGACGAATCCGGCAAAGCCTGATTCGCCTGATCCTGCGCTGGCTTTGCCTGCAAAAGTGTAATGTTGGTGTAGGATCATCAGCATAAAAAAAGGGGGCTTTGCCCCCTTTTTACCATGAAAATACCCGCATAAATTTCCGGTAGGGAAATGGGTATTCTCCACTCATGGCTGTTTTTAAAAGAATTTATACAGATGACGCAGGATTGCGGAATCTGTTTTCTGACAGGTAAGAGGATACTGAGATGGCCGTTACAGCTACTCTGGTAAAAGAACTGCGTGACCGTACTGGTTTGGGCATGATGGAGTGCAAGCGTGCTCTGGTAGCAACTGATGGCAACATTGAAGTTGCAATCGAAGAGCTGCGTAAGTCAGGTCAGGCAAAAGCTGCTAAAAAGGCTGGTCGTACTGCTGCTGAAGGTGTTGTTTCTGCGCGTTCTATCAATGGTGGCAAGGCTGCCCTGTTGGTTGAAGTGAACTCCGAAACTGACTTCGCTGCGCGCGATGCTGGCTTCCTGGGCTTCGTTGAAGGCGTTCTGGACAAGGCTGCAGCCGATAACCAGACCGACATCGCTCAGCTGAAAGCTGATCTGGAAACCACTCGTGAAGCGCTGGTTCAGAAAATTGGTGAGAACATCGGTGTGCGCCGTATCGCCAAGCTGGAAGGTGACGTGACCGGTGCTTACATCCACGGTAACAAGCGTATTGCTGTACTGGTTGCCCTGGAAGGCGGTAACGAAGAAGTCGCTAAAGACATCGCCATGCACATCGCTGCTGTTAACCCTCAGGTTGTTAACAAAGAAGATATGCCTGCCGAGCTGGTAGAAAAAGAGAAGGAAATCTTCAAGGCGCAGGCCGAACAGTCTGGTAAGCCAGCTGAAATCATCGAGAAGATGATTGTTGGTCGTATCAACAAGTACCTGGCTGAAAACAGCCTGCTGGAACAGCCTTTCGTTAAGAACCCGGACATCAAGATTAGTCAGCTGGCTAAAGATGCTGGCGCTACCGTTCTGAGCTTCGTACGTTACGAAGTGGGTGAAGGTATCGATAAGGAAGAAGTCGACTTCGCTGCTGAAGTTGCTGCTGCCGCTGCAGGTCAGTAAGACTTTTTTACCGTGTCGCTTAACCTCTTCTGGTTGGTCTTCATGGTAGAAGTCTGACAGACTTATAAACAGGGTGATGATGTAAATCATCACCCTGTTGTGTGTCCGGCGTTTCATCTTTTGCGTACGAATGACCTGTTGTTAGACAGGAGGCCTTAGGTAAGCAGGCCGCATTATGCGGGATGCGTTGCCTTAAAGGTTTGTCTTTGTGGTAGAAAACGTCACAATAGTGCGCCGCGTTTTCTTGATGAGAATGTGATGTGTTTTTCGATAAACGCTTCGGCGTGCGGCCAGTTGCCTGAGTATTGAGTTATTTAACTGTTGACGACTCAGTGCCCAGACAACTGTCTGTATAATCCCCATGCTTTCACAAGCACAGCTGCAGGAACTGATGATGCCCACTACAGATCGCCAGCCCAAATACCACCGTATTCTTCTTAAACTGAGTGGCGAAGCCCTGATGGGCGATGGGGATTTTGGTATAGACCCCAAGGTTCTTGATCGTATGGCTCTGGAAATCGGTCAGCTGGTCGGTATTGGCGTGCAGGTCGGCCTCGTCGTTGGTGGCGGTAACCTGTTCCGTGGTGCGGCCCTCAATGAAGCCGGTATGGATCGTGTAACCGGTGACCATATGGGTATGCTGGCTACAGTGATGAATGCTCTGGCTCTGCGTGACGCCCTTGAGCGCTCCAATATTAATACCCGTGTGATGTCAGCCATTCCTATGAGTGGTGTGGTTGAACATTACGATCGTCGTCGTGCGGTACGTTACCTGAACTCCGGTGATGTGGTGATATTCTCCGCTGGTACTGGTAACCCGTTCTTTACTACAGATTCCGCTGCCTGCCTGCGTGGCATTGAGGTGGATGTCGATGTCGTACTGAAAGCGACCAAGGTGGATGGTATTTACGACAGTGATCCTGTAAAAAATCCAGATGCCAAGAAGTATGATGAAGTGAATTACGATGAAGTTCTTGATCGTAAACTTGGCGTTATGGATCTGACGGCTATCTGTCTGGTGCGTGATCACAATATGCCGGTACGTGTTTTTAATATGAATAAGCCGGGTGCGCTGCTCAATGTTGTTGTTGGTGGTGACGAAGGAACGCTTGTTCATCCATAAGTGACCGGCTACTTAACTGCTTCTTCACAAGCAGAATGGCTAGAAATATTTGAATCCGGTGCTGTATTGAATCTTGTCTTTTGGGTTGTGCAGTACGCGGAGACAAAAACAGATTGTTATTTTAAGGCAGAGCCTGATGTGTTCTGCCAGTTTTTCGGGAGTGAAATATGATTAACGAAATTAAAGCGGACGCTGAAACCCGTATGGGAAAGAGTGTTGAATCTCTGAACCATGCTTTCGCGAAAATCCGTACCGGTCGTGCCCACCCCAGCCTGCTGGAAGGTGTGAAGATCAGCTACTACGGCTCAGAGACTCCTCTGTCTCAGGTCGCTAACATCAGCGCTGAAGATGCACGTACCCTGGCTATTCGTGTTTGGGAGCGTTCCATGGTGCCTGACGTTGAAAAGGCTATCCTCAAGTCCGATCTGGGTCTGAATCCATCCACAGCTGGTGAGGTGATCCGTGTCCCTCTGCCTATGCTGACTGAAGAGACTCGTAAGGGTTACACCCGTCAGGCACGTCAGGAAGCTGAGCAGGCTCGTGTTGCTATCCGCAACATCCGCCGTGATGCTATCGCTGATCTGAAGGATCTGGAAAAAGAGAAAGAGATCAGTGAAGACGACGAACGTCGCGCACAGGACGAAGTTCAGAAGATTACTGATCGCTTTATTGCTGAAGTAGAAAAGAACCTGGCATCCAAAGAAAAAGATCTGATGGAGATCTGATCTGCGATTGTTTCCATCGAGTCGGGGCAGGCCTGCAGGCTTTGTTCCCGACTGGTTTTTTGCCTGGCCCGGTTCAAGGGCATAAGTTGTGTAGCGTATTAAAAATGACCCAAGCACCAGCTGGCGAGAAGGCCGGCGTTCATAGTCAAAGCAGCAATCAGGATGGCGCCCCTCCCGGAGAGTTAGTCTCTGTGCCTCGCCATGTTGCCATTATTATGGATGGTAATAACCGCTGGGCGAAAAAACACGGCAAGATGGGGTTGAGTGGCCACCGTGCAGGTGTTGAGTCTGTACGCAGCGTGATTGAAGCCTGTGGTGAGTTTGGGGTTGAGACATTGACCCTGTTTGCGTTCTCCAGTGAAAACTGGAATCGTCCGAAAGACGAGGTTCGCGGTCTGATGGAGCTGTTTCTCCATGCCCTGAAGCGTGAGGTGAAACGTCTCCGTCGTAACCACATAAGACTGAAGGTGATAGGTGATATCACCCAGTTCAGTGACACGATTCAAAAGTATATTCGCGAGGCGGAAGCTCAAACCGCGAATGACTACAAGGTGACCCTGGTGATTGCCGCCAGTTATGGCGGCCAGTGGGATATTGTTGAAGCGGCCAGGGAACTTGCGCAGCAGGTGAAGCGGGGAGAGCTCTCCCCGGAAGAAATCACCGCGGCTCATATTGACGGCTTACTGTCGACCCGGGATCTGCCTCCTCCTGATTTGTTGATTCGTACCAGTGGTGAGCACCGTATCAGTAACTTTTTACTGTGGCAGTGTGCATACTCAGAATTATATTTTACCGATGTTCTCTGGCCGGACTTTACCCGGGAAGAGTTCTATCGGGCGCTGTGCAGCTATAGCTCGCGACAGCGACGCTTTGGTCGAACCAGCGAACAGATAGAGGCAGGCGCCTGAATACGGAATTTTTATGCTGAAACAACGAGTGATAACCGCACTGGCACTTCTGCCGGTAGCGTTGATAGGTATCTTTTTTCTGCCGAATGCATGGTTCGCCGTTTTTGTCGGCGCGGTCATCACTGTCGGTGCCTGGGAATGGTCTGATCTCTCCGGCTTTTCTGCCCAGTGGCAGCGTGTTGCTTTCGCAGCTCTGACTTCTGTGTTGATGTTCTCACTCTATAACATGCAGATCATGTTGCTGGGTGCTGGTCTGGTGTGGTGGCTGATGGCGCTGATGCTGGCGATCAGTTACCCGGATTCCAGCTCGGCCTGGCGGCCGCGCCTGATCAAGATGGTGATCGGCTGGCTTGTGCTGATTCCAGCCTGGGCCGGTCTGGTATTCCTGAAGTCACAGGGTGGTGATGGTGATGCCTGGCACGAACACAGTGGTAATCTGCTGATTCTCTATGTGTTCTTCCTGGTCTGGGGTGCCGATGTGGGTGCCTACTTCTCTGGCAAGGCCTTTGGTCGCAGAAAGCTGGCCCCTCACTTGAGTCCTGGTAAAACCTGGGAGGGTGTGATCGGTGGTCTGATGCTGATTACAGTTATCGCTCTGGGTGTTGGCTGGTACCGTGAGTTGGGCCTGTTCCATATGCTGGGGCTGCTGGCTGTCACCTGGGTTGTGGGTTTTGTCTCGGTGCTGGGTGACCTGCTGGAAAGTATGTTCAAACGTGAGCGTGGGATTAAGGACAGTTCACAGCTGCTGCCAGGTCATGGTGGTGTGCTGGATCGTATCGACAGTCTGACGGCTGCAATCCCTGTGTTTGCTGTTTTCTGGTTGCTGGCGCTGTAAGGCGTAAAGCGTAAGTCGTAAAGCGTAAGGCGATCAAGGAATGACAGGCAGTAGAGATAAAGTGTTTTCCCGGCCACAGGATTCTGTGGCCGCCTTTGAGTTTGATGATGCGGTAGCCCGGGTGTTCCCGGATATGATCCAGCGGTCTGTGCCGGGCTACAGTATGGTTGTTTCCATGATTGGCCTGATTGCCAGTCGCTATGCCCAGTCAGGCACTTGCTTGTACGATTTGGGCAGTTCTCTGGGAGCAACTGCCATTGCCATGCGCCATGGGGTGGCTGATACAAAAGACTGTTCTATTGTGGCGGTGGATAACTCTAAGGCAATGGTTGATCGCTGTCGTCAAATTATTACAGACGACCCGGCCACAACACCTGTTGAAGTGATAAATGGTGATATCCGTGAAATTACAATTGAGCAGGCTTCTGTTGTTGCGCTGAATTTCACCCTGCAGTTTATCCCTGTTGAAGATCGTCTTGATCTGCTGACAGGTATCTGTAGTGGTCTCAAGCCTGGCGGGGCACTTGTGCTTTCCGAGAAACTGGCCTTTCCTGATGCTCATCAGGATATTCTTGATACCCTGTATTACGACTACAAGCGAGCGAACGGTTACTCTGAGCTGGAGATCAGCCAGAAGCGCAGTGCGCTGGATAATGTTCTGATTCCAGAAACCCTTGAGGTTCACAAAATACGGCTGATGGAGGCGGGCTTTCGCCATGTCATTCCGTGGTATCAGGGTTTCAACTTCTGTTCACTTCTTGCAGTGAAGTAATCCTTCCCTATGAGTGCCTTCCTATGAGCAGTGATCCAGCAGTTAGTGAGCAAGTGGCTAGCGATCAAATGTCGAATGACTCTGTAAGCAGCGACCACAGTCTAATCTCCCGGCTTTATGATGACCTGTTTGATGGCATGGTCGAGTCACGTATGGAGCCATGGCTGGATACTCTCCGTGCCCAGCTTCACGAAGTGCTGGTGAATACCCCTCACGGCGATATGTTGCGTTGGCAGCAGGCGTTGGATCAGTTGCCAGATATCTCTGTCGACCAGGTAGAGCTCAACCGCAGTGCCGTGAGTGCGAAATCTGAACAACCGGTCAGTGGGGTTACAGCTGAAACACTGCATGCTGCATTGAAAGGCTTAAGTCCCTGGCGCAAAGGTCCTTTTGATATTTTTGGTCAGTACATCGATACCGAGTGGCGTTCGGACTGGAAGTGGGATCGGGTAATAAACCATATAGCCCCGCTGGCCGGGCGACATGTTCTGGATGTGGGTTGCGGTTCCGGTTACCACATGTGGCGTATGCTGGGTGATGGTGCCGGGCAGGTATTGGGTGTTGATCCATCCCGGCTGTTCCTGATGCAGTTCGAGGCGATTAAAAAGTACGCTGGCCCTGAGGCCCCTGTGCATCTGCTGCCTTTGAAGATGGAAGAAGTGCCACCACGTCTGAAAGCCTTCGATACCATTTTCTCGATGGGTGTACTCTATCACCGTAAATCTCCTATTGAGCATCTGCAGGAGCTGCATGGCGCACTGCGTGCCGGTGGCGAGGTGGTGCTGGAGACGCTGGTGATTGATGGTGTGCTCGGTGAGGTTCTGATGCCTGAAGACCGCTATGCCATGATGCGTAATGTCTGGTTTCTGCCCAGTCCGGACACCCTGCTGCTGTGGATGCGCCGGGCCGGTTTCCGTAATGCCCGCATTGTGGATATTAATCGCACGACCATGGATGAGCAGCGCCCAACAGAGTGGATGGGTTATAATTCCCTGAAGGATTTCCTTGATCCTGAAGACCTCTCCAAAACTGTAGAAGGTCTGCCTGCTCCACTGCGGGCTGTGGTTGTGGCCGAAGCCGTTTGATTAAGCCTGCTTGACCAAGCCGATTGAAAAGACTGTTTACTCAGGCTTTCTGCAAAGGAAATGAATATAACGGGCCAGATTGCGATAAGGCTCTCTGCGCCCGTAAATACGCTCCGCTTCCAGAATATCCTCAAACGAGCTGCGTTCCCGGTCATGGGGTCGCATATTGTCGTGAATCGTACGAATCCCCGTCCAGGCTTTCACCTCCAGCCCTTCATTAATTAACCACTGTTGTACAGTTTCGGGCTCTTGAGGGTTGTCGGGTGTCAGTGTTTTTCCATTGCCCTGCAGGCGTACATTGTCGTTATTGGTGTAAATAAAGTTACCCATCATCAGATGTCGCCAGATCAGGGATTGACGGTTGTAAAACAAGACTGAAAACCAGCCGCCGGGTTTGACTGTTTGTGCTAGTGATTGCACCACGTGTTGCGGGTTCTCAAGCCATTCAATCACAGCATGGAACAGCACCAGGTCAGCCGGTTGCTCAAGAGTTTCAGGCAGTTGTTGTGCAGGAAGGTGATGGAATTTGACGGTGGATGCTGGTGCGATTACCTCGAAATTGGTTTTGGCGCGCTTCAGCATCTCGGTGGAAATATCGCAAAGGGTCACGGTGTGTTCTGTGCTTTTGACCAGGTTGGCGCAAAACAGACCTGTGCCACCACCTGCATCGACAATATGCCGGCTATTGATTGTTGGCGTTGATGTTGGTTGAAGCCAGTCGATATGATGCTTCAGGTCGTCCAGAATCAGGGTGGTGCGTATACGGCCTTTGTCTGTGCCATAAATCTGTTTCTCAAAGCGTTCCGCCAAGGTGTCGAAATTTCTATCGGATGCCACGGGAGTGTTCCAAAACAATAGGAGTCAAAAGCCTTTCACTATTTGAATAGTGTGTGGGCTCTATTTTATCGGAAGAGGGATAACGAATGAGTGATAATAACTGCAGAGTCACAAGCTTGGTAGGTGCTTTTTATACGGGCTGTTTATACGCGGGCTTTCCATAAGCAAGCTTTCCAAAAGCCGATAATGCCGAGAATGGTGGGAGCCCGTTTAAATGCTTCGAGGAATGAGTCAGTTAAAAGCATCGGGCGGCTTTAAATTACCGCCCGTGCGGACAGGTTAAGCTGGCAATATAATAATCAGCGATTATTCATGCAAAAAATCGGTATCAAGCTCTTTGCATTCTGTGCAGGCGATGTCCTGTATCGATTTTATAATTGGCTCTCCATATCTCTCCCACACTGTTTGGCCTCGACTCATAACCTTCAGCTGATCTGGCCTGTCACAGACGGGATATTCCCTGTCCTGGGGGCGGAACATTTCATACTGCCAGTAGTTTGTATTCTCCATAACCTCTTGTCTTGCCTGCTCCAGAGCCAAAATCTCTCGGCTATGCAGGCGTTCAGCTGCGGTGATAAGGCCCTTATTGATTTTGTGCCGGTTCGGTGAATACTTCTCCTCTTTATAAAATGCCAGCATGGCCGTAGCCGGGCACCCATAGTCAAGTAGCAGGTTGCCCAGCCTTTCAAGCTCGGGCATAACCACCTGAGGCGTGCCATGATCCCAGCGCATTGCCATATACCGCTTGCTGTTTGTCAGTGTATCTCTGATAGCCTGAGTTTTGTTGCCCAGCTTCTCCGTCTGAAGGGCATTCAGTTGATGGGTCATCACATCAATCGCATCTCTGGCCGCCGGGCTGATCTGACTGTTGTTGGACGAAGTCTGCAGATCAATCAGCGCTCTCACCGCATCTCCAGGGCCTGTGTCGCTAGTATTAATCGCTTTCAATCCATCAAGAAAAAGGTTCATGGCAACAGCTCCATGGCTGATGCCTGCAGACGGAATTTGTTCTTGCCACAGGCTTTGTCGTATTGGGTCAGGCGTTCGTGGGTCGGTTAGCAGAAAGGCTCGTTCCGATGTGTAGTAGGTGAGCATGCTGTTGCGAAGCTCGGGAGGGGAATTCTTAATAATATTTCTCAGCTCTCCAAAGTACCCCAAAGCCTGTTCCATCTGGTCAGCCTGCAAAAAGGCATACACCAACCATTTATGAACATGGAAAGCCAGAGAGTCATTACCAAGTCTGCTTTCCACCATTCTTTCAACGGACTTCTTCCAGGCCTCTTTGTTAACAGCGATAATTTTGTCGAGTTCGCCGACTGCAAAGTAATGATGGGACGGCATATGGGTCAGGTGAACAGCACTGGATGGCAGATGAATCAAATGTTCCGGTGTGTTCCCGGCGAAGCAGGCCAGCTCTGAAGTTTCTGTCGCATGCAGGCGGTAATGGTGGAGGCCGGTATGGTTGGGAGCGGTTTGCAATAAATCATCCATGTGGCATCGGGCATGGTTCATAGTGACAATATCACGAACACTCTCCCGGGTTGCCAGCAGCGCCAGAGCATGAAAAACACCGATTTCAGTATTGTTCGGATACTTAACAATCAGTTTCTCCAGTTCTGCATGGTAAGCCTGCATATTGCTACCGTGCTGGTAGGGATACCTGTCCATCTCATCTTCAGCGAATAAAGGGAGTACCGTTTTGGCAAGATCCAGCTCTTGTTCACTGACCCTGATATTTTTCGCCTGCATCGCTTTGATCGTTCTGTTTATGCTGGCAGAGAGGGCGCGTCCTTCCTCCGGCTGACTGGTAAACCAGAGTTGCTGGTTATAACAGAGAGCTTCTCCCCAGAGAGCCATAAGAAAATCCACGCCGTCACTTCTGCTGTGCTGCTCCTGCGCTTGCCGGAACTGATAAATAGCAGAGGGATATTCAAAGCAGTGCAGTAACCTCAAACCAAGCTGAAAGCTTTCATTGGCTCTTGCTGAGACATTTTGATCCACCTGGAAGGCGGCATTACCAAGCCCGGTACCATCACGCCATGGTGGATAGGGTGTTATATCATCATAATGGTATGTGTGATTTGCTGCGGTTGCCCTTGCTGTTCGGGAATGGGGCGTACTGTTTTTTAATTCGAGTGGTTTGGAAAAGTCAGTCTTAGCAAACGATAGCAATGAACCGTCTCCCTGGAACATAGGAATCTTTGCCGGGATACCATTCTGAGTCGCCAGAGCGCCCGCTAATTCTTTAAAACCTGCCTTATGGGTCGAACGTTTTCCAGGAGTCTCATTTCTGTCATTTCCCGTGCCGGCAGTGGCATCGCTCTGGTTTGTAGCTCTATGGGATGAATTCGCTGTCTTCGAACCATTTAGAGAATTTCTATATTCCCTGCCGCTCGTAAGTGTGCCCTTCGTCCCGTTAGCTCGTTGAAGTTGTTTTTTTGAAAATGTTTGATTGATGGGACGTTGAAGGTGTGTTTGATTGAGTGCTGCTTTCCCTCGACCTTCCAGTGAGAGATTGCACAGTAGCCCTGCTGTCATATTAACAGCAGCTGCCGCAGGAATTCCGTGGGGCGGATAGGAACAGTTCGTGCTGTTCGTGCCGTTTGGGCCATCCCCTCCGGCAAAGCAGTTTTGAGAAATAAAACTGTGGGAAATGAAGCAGAATGCTCCCAGTAAAGCAGCTGCAGGTCTGTTCAGGCGTTTTGCGCGTAAGCAATGCTCGCGATGTTTGAGGGTTCTTCCTGTAAATACATGCACACCTTTGCGCATATTCATGGTTTAGCTCCACCACGAAAAGGGTTATGCAGTATAGATACTATTTAATAAAGCGAATGATTGATGCGGGGTTAATTCAAGAGTCTGGATTTAAGTGCCAGGAAAAATGTTCTCGAAGATATTGGGGCAAACATAAGGTAGCAATTCAGACCCTGCAGTGAGGATTCTGAAATTTATGCATAGCATTATATCGGGGTGGTCATGATTTTCCGGGTGGTCAAACAGGGTTGTGGCTATCATGCGGTAGCCTCTCGTCTTGAGTCATAGGTGCCATACGGATGGAGGATGTCAGGCTCTGTACAGTAAGAGTGGTAACGGGCAGGTTACAGGTGCTGTCATTCTGCGCTCTGCAGAGCCAGTCTCGCTGTCTGAAGGAGAGTCACTAAGATAGCAGGTTTCGGAAATCGCAACGGGGAGGTTGGAGACAATGGATAGACAGTCACCGGTCGTGCCTGGTTTTTCGCAGCGTTCCCCTCTTGCCTTTGGGCAGGCTGTTGTTGCCCGGGGAGATACTCAAGAAGCCAGGCGAGCGAGAATTCAGATGGCTCACCAGGAAGGGAGGTTGTTTGTTCGCAGTATTGAGCCCTCGCTGGAAAACAAATTTTTTGAGGCGCAAGAGCAAGCACCGAAACCCTTTACTGTATTAACGGCTGGTATGCCAAGCGAGCTTTTTGAGCATCGAAGTAGCGTTATTGCGGTTACAGATCTCAAGACGCTCTACCATTACAAGGGTGACGCTGATACAAACGGGCTAGGGCTGGATAAACGCATTGGCCCGGAATATTGGCGTCACCACAAAAGGTTTGGGATTGTCCAGCATAATAAATGCCTTGCTGACATGGCTGCGTTGAAGGAAAAAATGCATGAGCAGCTAGAGAGCCGCCTTTGGAGCGCTTACAAGCCAGGCACATCTGGTCACCTTGCCAGGAAAGGCGTATATACGCTTCCTGCGTTCAAAGATAAGCATTTGTGTAATCTCTTTCCCATTCCTCACTGTGAAGTTGTAGCAGAGACTTATGAAAAACGTCAGATAGAGTGTTTTTGTGTAAGCAGTGAAGATAATGAATCAATTGTCGCAATCCTTGAAAGAAAGCATAAACTGGAAAAGTCATTAAGGTTAAAGTCATTGCCTGTTGGTGTGTATTCCGCCCAGAAGGGGAGCTTGTCTGTTTGGTTTGAAGATGAGCTATTTCGTGCAAGAAAGAGTTTTCACCTCTTAAAGAAAGCGGACAAACAACTAAGGGAGCATCTTAGTCTGCAGCAAATAGATTACTGTCGTGTGCAGAGGGTTTTAAGGCTTCTTATATGGCCGGAGCAAATAGCGGCTTTATTATCGTTTGGTGAAAATTATCGATCTCCATCAAAGCATGAATTAGATAGAATTAATCTGTTGAATATTATTACAGATCCAGACAATTACAGTGCAGTCAATTTGAGAGAATTACACCGCCAGGGTGTTCCTCTAAAAACAGCTTACGTTTCGAATTGGGGTAAAAGTTTACCTGTAAATATTTTTTTGGCTCGAGAAGAGCAGCGATACTGGCCTTATAATGTTACAAAAACACTCACTCCGAACGTCGATGAAAAGGCGAGTGAATTACTTCATGAGCTGGTCAGGTGTAGTGGTATATGTGAAGCTGTTCCTATGGAGTGGGCCTTAAAAAACTATCCGGATTACATACAGGAGTTCCTGGTTTCGTTTGATTTACTCGATAAGAAAGGTTTTTGTATATACTGGCATTTCATTGGTTTACGTTATAATGAGCCTGTGGTTGCTGTAGCATGTGATCGTTATTTAAAAGGCGTAGATATTGAAGAGTTGCAGGATGGGTTTCACTATGCTCTGGTTGAGGCCTTTTCTGATGAATGTGAATTTCAGGAGTTTAGTCATCTATTAATCTTGTTGTTTTTGCATGGTGTTGTTCCTGATTTAAAATCTTCTGAGTTGATATGTGACCTGGATGATCCGGGTTTATATTGTAATGCCGGTGAGTCTGAAAGCGTCATCAAAAAAAGAAGAGAGGAATTTATCGGTAAGGTTAGTTCTGTTTGGGAGAACTATAACACACATTCTTTTGTTGATGTGTGGAAGGAGAGGGTCAAGAAAGGAGAGGCCAGGGTTAATGCCGTCAGAAAACAAATCGGTGTCTGCATGAAAGTACCCTTTGTTTTACCATCAAGATTAGAAATTTCAAAAGAGGAAATGGATTTCAATAAGCAGCAGCTGGGCTTTATTGTCGATGCTTTTCGTAAGCCTCCCGAGTTTCGTAATCCAGGAGATGATGAACCTACCATTTTAAAAATATTGGAGCACTATTATCGTCGCCCAGGGGCGGAGGTGCAGGCACTTCTGGCTGTGCAAAAGGAGCTTTATACAAGTCAATTTTGGAAGCGCTACCATAGTTGCGATCATGCCCTGAGAACGCGCAATAATGTTTGTTGGTATATGGAGTTTCTGGAGGTCGCAGGCGTCGCAACGTTTAGTAAAGATGAGAGAATACTGCTGGCACTGGCTGCCGTGTATCATGATGCTGCCGCTGAAGATGTGGATAAATCCAGGGAAGAAAAACAATCGGCTTTCTATTTTTGTCGGGACATGAGTCCTCATTTTCAGCGGGAGCTGGTGGAGAAAATCAGTAAGGCTTTGGAAGCTAAAGAAGATGATATAAATAGTAAGGGAGAGCTGGAGACAGAAACAGAGCAGGAAGCAGATGAACGTTTACGCCTTTACCTTAGAGTACTGCGTTTTGGTGATCGTATGGATTTTGTCCGCTACGCAGGCGCCGGCCCGGGGTTTCCTGATTGGAGTAAAGAGGGCTCGTGTTCATCCGTTCATAATGGCGTCGACCCGGGCAAGCTGGACTTACCGCCATCTTTAAAAACAAGCTTTGTCCCCAGTCCCTGTAATAAGGCCCTTTTTCAGTCAGGCCTTGAAGCCGCTATGCATGGCTCTGTCGATCTGGTCTCCGTTACAGAAGAGTGCGTGAGAGATCGTCGCAAAGCAGGGTCTTATATAGAAACATACGGGCTAAAGACCCCTAATAGTGATATTAAAACAGCTCTTGAGTGTACGCCCACCCCCGTATTGCGATTGAATGGTTTTATTGACGACAATGTCCGCCGAATGATCGCTGAAAAGGCAGGTATTTCCACCTGCAAAGAGAGCGAAAGCCTTCGCCCGATGAAAAAGCGGAAAGCTTCCGCCCGCCTGAAAATACACAGTGCACCTGTCTCCGTCATGCTGAAAAAGAAACACCTTGTTTGCAGGGCAGATACAAGAAAGGGGGTACACTGGGGGATTCATAATAGCTGGCATGACCTTAAACAGATCAAAGTGCCAGAGGGTATGACACTGCTGGAGAAGATGCAGTGTCGCCATGATCTTTCAGTCCTTGCTCCTAAAACCCGGGCAGGGATATTAAAGGAAGTCAGAAGAATAAAGCAGAGTGGAATAAAAATGGCGCTGGGAACCCTGACTCAGGAAACTTTGAAATCGCCCTCAGCCCAGAAAGCCTTGAAAAGACGCGGTATTCACGTTGTAAAAGAACAAAGGCAGAGAGGGCGCCTTCTGTCGGGAAAGCCAAAATATGTGACCGTGTGCGTACCCAGAACCTCCAGTGAGGCGAGGCGCCCTGTTTCATAGCAACTGCTTCATAACCATTGCGTCATAAAAGCTGCTTTATTGCTGGAATCCAGCACAACCACCTATATTTATCACTGCCAAGTATAAGCAGTAACGCGCGCAGTGATCTTCCCCGATAAGATAGAGCCCCGGCAGCAATTGCCAGAAAGTGCTAATCTCAGCGCCTTTCATCATAGACCAGTCAACGAGATTCCAGATATAGCATGGATGCATGGCGGCATTTGGTATAGGTGGAAAGTCATATAAACGAAAGAGCGGGAATGAATTTCTTATTTGCCTGTTTTGTTGTCTCTGTGCGAGCATTAACGAATCAATACTTTTTTCTTCGGATATTCTAAAGAGATCGCCTCTGCATGGATTCAATCCAGACGGTTTTAGCCTTTATTGTCACCCTTGGCCTGTTGGTCAGTGTTCATGAATATGGCCATTTTTGGGTCGCCCGCCGGTGTGGTATCAAGGTACTGCGCTTTAGTGTGGGGTTCGGTAAGGCCTTGTTTCGCTGGCATGATAAGCAGGGTACTGAATATGTGATCGCCATGATTCCCCTTGGCGGCTACGTAAAAATGCTGGATGAGCGGGAAGAGCCTGTTCCTGATGATCAGCGGCACTTGTCGTTTAATGGCAAGCCAGTGCTCTCTCGTATTGCTGTAGTGGCCGCAGGCCCCATTGCCAATTTCCTGTTAGCCATTGTGGCTTTGTGGCTTATGTACATGATCGGTACCCGGGCGGTAATCCCCGTGGTTGGCGATGTTGTCCCGGAAACGCCTGCTGCCCATGCCGGCCTGCTGCCGGGTTCTGAAGTCGTTGCTGTGGATGGTGATACGGTACGTAGCTGGCACGATTTTAATATGGCTCTGCTGAAGAGTATGGGTGAAACCCGGACTATTGATGTGGCCGTTCGTCCCTTCGATAACCCAACTGCGCAAACAGTGCAGACCCCTGTATCCGTTAAAGACTGGCTTGTGGATGAAGAGCAGCCCAGCCCCATTCGCAATCTTGGTATTATCCCCTGGACACCAAAAATCCCACCGGTAATCGGGCAGGTGCTTGAAGGTGGTGCGGCGGAAGCTGCCGGCCTGCAGGTGGGTGACACAGTTGTATCTATGAACGGCCTGCCGGTTGATGACTGGAATGTCTGGGTGAATGAGATTAGGGATAATCCCGGTCGAACCTTGCCGATTGTGGTGGAAAGAAACGGCCAAGCCGTTGATATCAATCTTGTTCCCGGGGAAAAACCATTAGCCGATGGCGGTAAAATTGGTTACATTGGTGCAGGATCACGCCCGTATAACTGGCCAGAAGATCATGTTCGGGAGATTCGCTTTGGTCCGGTTGATGCACTCGGTGCAGCAACCACAGAAACAGCCTCTTTATCTTTCTTGATGGTAGACTCTCTCCGCAAGATGATAACCGGGCTGGTGTCCGTTAGTAATCTGAGCGGACCCATTACCATCGCCCGAGCCGCCGGTGCTTCTGTTGAGTCTGGCCTGGAAAGCTTTTTAGGTTTTCTGGCCATGCTGAGTGTAAGCCTCGGGGTTATCAATCTGTTGCCCGTACCAGTGCTTGATGGTGGACACCTGCTGTATCATTTTTATGAATTGATCAGGGGTAAACCATTATCTGAAAAGGCGCAGATGTTTGGTATGCGTATAGGTCTTACCCTGATAATGGGTGTGATGTTTGTTGCGCTGTTTAATGACCTGAGTCGACTGTGACCCTCTCGGGGATATAAGACTACTATCTGGAAAAACGGATTCCATGAAGCGATTATTACTGCCACTCGTCGCCGGAAGCATGCTTGCCGGACAGGCCAGTGCTTTTGTAGTAAACGATATCCGTCTTGACGGCCTGCAGAGGGTCTCTGCCGGTACCGTTTTTAATATATTGCCTATTTCTATCGGCGACGATATCGATAACCAGGCAGTGTCCGAGGCGGCCAGAAGTTTGTTCCGCACCGGCTACTTCCAGGATATTCAGCTCGGCCGGGACGATGATGTCCTTGTTGTGACTGTTGTAGAGCGCCCATCAATCAGCAAGATTGAGATTGAAGGCAACAAGGCGCTCAAGACTGAAGACCTGTTGAAGGGCCTCAAACAGTCTGGTCTTGCCGAAGGTGAAATCTTCCAGCAGGCTACGCTGGAAGCTATCCGGATGGAACTTGAGCGACAGTATGTTGCTCAGGGTCGTTACGGAGCGCATATTGAAGCCGAGGTGAAGCCTCAACCCCGTAACCGGGTGGCAGTGACCATCAAGGTGCGTGAAGGCAAGGTTTCCACCATTCAGGATGTGAATATTGTTGGTGCCTCTGTATTTGAGCGAGAGGAGCTAACGGATCTTTTCCAGTTAAAGACCAGTAACTGGCTCTCCTGGTATTCCAGTGATGATAAATATTCCCGAGAGAAACTCTCCGGCGATCTGGAACGTTTGCGTTCCTGGTACTTGGATCGCGGTTATATCAATTTCAATATCACCTCTACACAGGTATCCATCACGCCAGATAAGCAGGGCGTGTTTATTACCGTAAATGTGGATGAAGGTGAAAAATATACGGTCAATGAAGTCAAGCTGGCCGGTGATCTGGTGGTGGGTGAAGATCAGATTGACCCTCTGTTGCTGGTGAAAGAAGGGCAGACGTTCTCTCGTCAATTGATGACCGGCTCAGAAGACTTGATAACTCGTCGTCTGGGTAATGAGGGTTTTACCTTTGCCAGTGTTGCTGGTATTCCCAAGCCAAATCATGAAAACCATACTGTTGATATCACCTTTTTTGTGGAGCCTGGTGGGCGTGCCTATGTCCGTCGTATTAACTTCAACGGTAATATCAAAACTGAAGATGAAGTCCTTCGGCGTGAAATGCGTCAGATGGAAGGGGGCTCTGCAAACACTGCCAAAATTGAACAATCCAAGGCGCGTTTAGGTCGTTTGGGGTTCTTTAAACAGGTGGATGTGGAAACAGTCCCTGTGCCAGGCAGCAGTGGTTTGGTTGATGTAAATTACAACGTAGAAGAACAACCTTCCGGTTCAATCACCGCCAGCCTGGGTTTTTCCCAATCCGATGGTTTGATTCTTGGTGGTTCTATCAGCCAGGAAAACTTCCTGGGTTCTGGTAACAAGGTGGCGCTTGCTGCCAACAGTAGCGATACCCGTAAACTGTACAGTTTCTCCTTCAATGATCCCTATTACACTGTGGACGGCGTTAGTCGCGGATACAGCCTCTATTACAGTGAGACTGACTTTGAAGACAGTGATATCACTAATTACAATGTCGATACCATGGGTGGTGATATCAGTTTCGGTTACCCGATTTCTGAAATATCCAGCGTTCGTTTTGGTGTTGGTGTTGAAGATAACAAACTGAAAACCGGTAGATCTCCAGCGTTGGAAGTGAAAGAGTTTTTGGAGAAAGAAGGTGATAAGTTCACAAACTTCAAAGGTAACCTTGGTCTCTATCAATCCACACTGAATAATGGCTTGCTCCCAACGCGTGGCTGGTCTCAGAGTATGTCTACTGAAGTGACTGTCCCTGGTAGTGACTTGTTATTCTATAAGTTGAACTATCGTGGGCAGTATTTCCAGCCTTTGACTGATAACCTGACTCTTCGTCTTGCAAGTCGTCTTGGGTATGGTGCGGCTTATGGCAATACTTCACAGTTGCCTTTCTTTGAGAACTACTTTAGTGGTGGTTTTGGTTCTGTTCGAGGGTATAAGGATAATACTCTGGGTCCCAGAACTCTGCAGAGTGATGGTGATTATGATCCACTGGGTGGTAACATTCTTGTGGAAGGAACAGCAGAAGTTCTCTTTCCACTCCCGTTTGTCAAGGATCAGCGGCAACTGCGGACGTCGGCTTTCTTTGATATTGGTAATGTCTTTTCATCCAACTGCTCTACAGGGAAGGAAACTGCGGAAGGTCCTAATAAAGGAAAGCCGATCTCGGCTAGCTGCTATAAGCCCTCCATCGATCAACTTCGTTATAGCGTAGGTGTTGGTTTGACCTGGATTACCCCTATGGGTCCTCTGACCTTCAGCCTGGCGAAAGCACTGAAAGATGAAGATCATGATGAAACTCAGATCTTCCAGTTCTCTCTGGGTACGCCTTTTTAATCAGGGTGGTTTTCAGGAAAGACGGTTGTTTTCCTGAACACGTGACAATTTAAGGGCAAGGCGTTAGCCTTGCCCTTTCTTTATAGTTTCTAATTTCGTTATAAAACGTGGGTAAACGGATTATCCACAGCTATGCAGGAGTAGATGGCTTGAGCAATTTAAAGACCGGTTTGAAAGCAGCTGTTGTGGCCTTGGTTATGGTTGCCCCTCTGGCTCAGGCGGGCGGTATTGCCATTATTAATTCACAGAGAGCTCTTCTTGAGTCCTCTCCTGGCAAGGTATATGCCCAGAAGTCTGAAGAGAAATTCAGTGTTCAGCTGAAGGCGCTGCAGAAAGTGGAAAAAGAGTTTAACAGTCTGTCGGCTAAGCTGGAGCGCGATGGTGCTACGATGAGCGAGGCTGAGCGTTCCAAGGTGCAGCTGGAATTGCGTCGTAAGCAGGAAGACTTTCAAGTGCAGGCTCGTAACCTGCAGCAGGAAAAAGTTAAGTCTGACCAGGCTGAACTTGAGCGCCTGCGTCCTAAGCTTGAGCAGGCTATCGAAGCTGTTGCCAAAGCAGGGGATTATGATGTTGTCGTAGAAGAAGGCACCGTTCGTTATGCCAAGCCAGGTTTGGATGTCACCATCAAAGTGATCGAAAAACTGAATTCTCTCGCCAAGTAATTCTTTTAACAGGTGTTTGGCAAGCTGATTTGAAAGATAAGTTGATAAAGTAGACACCGATGAAATCTGTAAAGCAGTATACGCTGTCAGAACTGGCTGATTTTTTACAGAAAACCCATGGTCTTGAGGTTGAGATCCAGGGTGACAGCCAATGTACCTGCACCATAACAGGGCTGGCAACTTTGCAGGATGCTGAGTCAGGAAAGCTCTCTTTTCTGGCTAATCCTGCCTATGAAAAGTATCTGGCAGGCACTCAGGCCAGTGCTGTGATTCTGACTCCGGCTCAGGCTGACGCTTTTGCAGGCGCAGCCCTTGTTATGAGTAACCCTTATTTGGGCTTCGCTCATCTCAGTCACTTATTTAATACTGTGTCGGGTGATGAGACAGGTATCCATCCTTCCGCCACTGTCGATGCCTCAGCCGATATTGATGCCTCATCGTGGATCGGTCCGGGAGTGATTGTTGAAGCTGGTGTCGAGATAGGTCCAGGTGTGCGTATTCACGGGAACAGTGTTATTGGTCGAGACAGTCGTGTTGGAGAAGACACGCTGCTCTGGGCCAACGTTTCTGTTTATCACGGCGTCACCATTGGTGCCCGATGCATTCTTCATGCCGGAGTAGTGCTTGGCTCTGATGGCTTCGGTTTTGCCAATACGGCTGATAAGTGGGTTAAGATTGCACAGCTTGGCGGTGTAGTGATTGGGGACGATGTTGAGATCGGTGCTGGTACCGCTATTGACCGTGGAGCACTGGATAACACTATGATTCATGATGGTGTGAAAATTGATAATCTGGTGCAGATCGCCCATAACGTCGAAATTGGTCAGAATACAGCTATTGCCGGTTGTGTGGGTATTTCCGGGAGTACACGTATAGGTAGTGGGTGCACTATCGCGGGAGGCTCCGGTATCGCAGGACACCTTGAAATTGCTGATAATACACATATTGCAGGTATGGCGATGATTACCAGGTCTCTGGCTGCAGGTGTATGGTCATCAGGTGGTATAGGAACCATGCCGGTAAAAGAGTGGCGCCGAAATACGGTACGCTTCCGCCAGCTGGATGATATCGCTAAACGATTGAAGACCCTGGAGAAAAAGGCTCTGTAAGAGTCGTAAAGGCTGAATGCCTGTAATCAGTTTGTTGGTGATTGCAGGATATAAATAAACACAAAAGCCGGCATTGCCGGCTTTTGTGTGTTCGATATAGCCCGTTTTTGCTTTTGATGGTGAGGGAGGGTGATAGAATTGATTTGGAAAATGGGTCACACATAATGATGGATATTGAAGAGATCAAGGAGTTACTGCCTCAGCGCTACCCGTTTCTTCTGGTTGACAGGGTGGTTGAACTTGACCTCGAGAATAAGACGATTGACGGTTTTAAAAATGTAACCGCCAACGAAGATTTTTTTAATGGCCACTTCCCGAATCATCCGGTGATGCCTGGGGTGCTGATTGTTGAAGCTATGGCGCAGGCAGCCGGTCTTTTAGGTTTTAAAATGAGCAATAAGCAGCCAGGTGAACGTTCGGTGTACTATTTTGCAGCGGCGGATAATGTTCGTTTCCGACGTCCTGTGGTTCCGGGGGACAGGCTGCAGTTAAAGGCAAAGCTGGTGGGCAACAGGAGAGGCATCTGGAAATTTTCCTGTCAGGCTCTCGTTGATGATATAATTGTCAGTTCCGCTTTAATTACTTGTGCGAAAAAGGAAATCTGACCTTGATCGACTCCCGTGCCGTTATTCACCCCTCCGCGCGGTTAGCCGATGATGTTGAGGTAGGCCCCTTTACGACTATCGGTCCTGATGTAACGATCGGGGCCGGTACGAAGATCCATTCCCATGTCGTCATCAAGGGTCCTACGACCATCGGTTGTAACAACACCATTTACCAGTTTTCTTCTGTGGGGGAGGCTTGTCAGGATAAAAAATATCGTGATGAACCCACACGTCTGGAAATAGGTGATAACAATATTATTCGTGAAGGTTGCACCCTCCATCGGGGCACAACTCAGGATAATAGCCTGACCCGGGTTGGCAGCAATAACCTGTTGATGGCCTATGTGCATGTGGCTCATGACTGCCTCGTCGGAGACAACTGTATTCTTGCCAACAATACAGCTCTGGCTGGCCATGTTGTAGTGGGGGATGATGTTATCCTCGGTGGCTTCACGACTGTTCATCAGTTCTGCCGTATTGGGCAGGGCAGTATGACAGCCGCACAGACCGGCCTGTTCAAAGATCTTCCCGCTTATGTGATGGCCAGTGGCAATCCGGCGGCTCCCCATGGGATGAACTTTGAAGGTATGCGTCGTCGTGGTTGGAATGACACCACGATTCGCGCCCTGCGAAATGCTTATAAAGCCATCTATCGTCAGAATCTGAAACTGACAGAAGCTATCGAATTGCTGCAAGGCATGACCGAGAAGTCTCCCCAGATTCAGGTTCTGATCGACAGTCTGCAAACCTCTACCCGTGGCATAGTGCGCTGACCCTTAGGATATGACTGATTCTTCCAAAATAATTGCCCTGGTCGCGGGAGAAACGTCCGGGGATATCCTGGGCGCCGGCCTGATTCGGGCACTTAAAAAACAGCTTCCCGATGCCCGCTTTGTGGGTATCGGTGGACCGCTGATGATCGCTGAAGGTTTTGAAACTCTGTTCCCTATGGATCGCCTGTCGGTGATGGGTATTGTGGAGGTTCTCGGGCGCTTGAAAGAGCTGCTCAGGATTCGCCGCACCTTGAGAGACAAATTCCTTAAAGACCTGCCTGATATTTTTATTGGTATCGATGCTCCGGATTTTAATCTGCCTCTGGAGCGCATGCTGAAGGAAGGCGGTGTAATGACCATGCATTATGTCAGCCCATCAGTATGGGCCTGGCGTAAGAAGCGGGTTTTGAAAATTCGCGATGCTGTGGACCATATGCTCTGTCTGCTGCCTTTTGAAACGAAGGTATATGCTGATAACAATGTTCCGGCGACGTTTATTGGTCACCCTCTGGCGGACCAGATTGCTATGCAGCCTGAGCGGGCTGAAGCTCGTGAGCGATTAAATATTGCTCCGGGCGAGCAGGTGGTTGGCATATTGCCCGGCAGTCGTGGTGGTGAAGTGAAGCGACTGGCGCCCCTGTTTATTGCAGCCGCTAAGCAGATGCTGCAACAGAATAAAAACCTGCGATTTATCTTGCCCTGTGCCAATGCCCAGCGACGCAGGCAGATGGAAGAATTTCTCCAGGCTGACAGTGCCGAGCTATCCGTGCAGTTGCTGGATGGCCAGTCCCACGAAGTGATGAGCGCGTCCAATGTGCTTCTCATGGCATCGGGTACAGCTGCACTCGAAGGCCTGCTTCATAAAACACCGATGGTGATTAGCTACAAAGTTAATAGCCTGACTTACTGGATTCTGAGAAAACTGGTCACTATTCCCTGGGTTTCTCTACCCAATATTCTGGCGGACAGGGAACTGGTGCCTGAATTGATTCAGCATGATGCAACGCCTGAGAATCTGGCGTTGGAAACTTTGAAGTGTCTGTCTGATCGTGAGAAAGCCGAGAAGCAGGTTGAAGAGTTCACCCGTATTCATCACCTGTTGAAGCGTGACGGCAGTGCCTGTGCTGCTGAGGTAGTGATGGATATGCTTAAGAAACAGCGCGAGGCCAAAACATGACCGGGTGGGTACAGTCTGGGATGGAGTTCTGTGATGCACCGGCTTCAGAAGTGATTGCCGGTGTTGATGAGGTGGGTCGTGGCCCGCTCTGTGGAGATGTGGTCACTGCTGCAGTGATCCTAGATCCGCAACGTCCTGTTACAGGTCTTAATGATTCAAAAAAACTCAGTGAAAAGAAGCGCGATGCTCTTTTTGATGAAATTCGTGAAAAGGCTTTAAGCTGGTCTGTCGGTCGTTGCAATGTGGAAGAGATTGATAGACTCAATATTCTTCAGGCAACGATGGTGGCTATGCAGCGAGCCGTTGCAGGGCTGAATATTCGTCCAACGCTGGTCCTTGTCGATGGCAACCGTACTCCTGACTTTGGCTGTGCGGCCCGTGCCGAGGTGAAAGGTGATGGTCGTATAGCGGAAATTTCAGCAGCCTCCATTATTGCCAAGGTGGTAAGAGACCGTGAGATGGAAGAGCTTGATAAACTCTACCCGGGTTACGGTATTGCCAAGCATAAGGGCTACCCGACGAAAGCCCATATGGAAGCATTGAAGGTTCTGGGTGTAACACCGATTCATCGTCGTTCATTTAAGCCTGTACGTGAGTGTTTGCCAGAAGATTCCTGACACCGGTCACTCGTTAGTAGTAAGTTCGCCGGGTGGGGCTCCTCTGTCAAAGGTCAGGATGACCTTGAAAAACGGGCAGAGCTACCCGAACTCAGCCGGCGAGTGACTCAAGGGCAGCACACTCCCCCATATACCAACAGATAGTAAATCAGATTTCTGCTGGTATTATTGTTTAATTCCCCACCATCTTTTTGAGACATTCATGCCAGATCATTCTTCCCGGTTTGTTCATCTGCGCGTTCACAGTGAATTTTCACTGATCGACAGTCTTGTTCGTGTTAAGCCCCTGATTAAAAAAGTTGCTGAGATGGGTATGCCCGCAGTGGCTGTGACCGATCAGGCCAATATGTGTTCTCTGGTGCGTTTCTATCAGGGTTCTCAGGGGGCAGGTATCAAGCCACTTGTTGGCTGTGATATCTGGGTTGAAAACCTGGTACCGGAAGAGCCGCCCACGCAGCTGGTGCTGCTGTGCATGAATACCAAGGGTTACAAGAACCTGATGGAGCTGGTGTCGGCTGGTTTCCAGAGTAACCAGCACCAGGGCAAGGCGATTATCAAACGGGAATGGATCTTTGAGCGCAATGAAGGGCTGATTGCCCTGTCCGGTGGCCGTCGCGGGGAGATCGGTCAAGTGCTGGAAGGTGGCAATCCAGATCAGGTGAATGATCTGCTGGAAGAGTGGTTGAGAGCCTTTGGGGACAGGTTCTATCTGGAGATTCAGCGTACAGGGCGTCCACGGGAAGAGGCCTATCTGCATAATGCTGTAGAGCTGGCGATCCGTATGGATGTGCCGGTGGTAGCCACCAATGACGTGATGTTTATGGCCCAGAGCGATTTTGACGCTCACGAGGCTCGCGTCTGTATTGGTGAAAGCCGAACGCTGGATGACCCGCGTCGTCCAAAGAATTATTCCGACCAACAGTATCTGAAGACAGAAGAGGAGATGTGCGAGCTCTTCTCCGATATTCCTGAAGCACTGGCGAACACCATAGAGATAGCTCGCCGTTGCAGTGCTGAAGTGCCTCTTGGAGAGTATTTCCTGCCGGACTTTCCGGTGCCGGAAGGCATGACCATGGATCAGTACTTTCGGGAGTTCTCTGCACAGGGTCTGGAAGACCGGCTGAAACATATTCTCGACCCCAAAGCGCCAGATTTTGAAGAGCGTCGTCAGCTCTATTACGACCGGTTGAAGTTTGAGCTGGATATCATCCTGCAGATGGGGTTCCCAGGTTACTTCCTGATTGTAATGGACTTTATCCAGTGGGGTAAGGACAACGGCGTACCTGTCGGGCCGGGTCGTGGTTCCGGTGCCGGTTCCCTTGTGGCTTATGCCCAGAAGATTACCGACCTTGATCCTCTGCAGTATGACCTGCTGTTTGAACGATTCCTGAACCCTGAGCGGGTATCCATGCCTGACTTTGACGTCGACTTCTGCATGGATAACCGGGATAAGGTTATTGATTATGTCGCCCGCACCTATGGCCGGGATGCGGTATCCCAGATTATTACCTTCGGTACCATGGCCGCCAAGGCGGTGGTGAAGGATGTTGCTCGTGCCCAGGGCAAATCCTATGGCATGGCCGACAAACTCTCCAAGCTAATTCCCTTTGAAGTAGGCATGACGCTCTCCAAAGCCTATGAACAGGAAGAGGGGCTGCGGGAGTTTCTGGAACATGACGACGATGCCCGTGAAGTCTGGGAGATGGCTCTCAAGCTGGAAGGTATTACCCGTAACGTCGGTAAACATGCAGGAGGTGTGGTTATCGCACCGACCAAACTGACTGATTTTTCACCGCTTTATTGTGATGAAAACGGTCAGGGCCTGGTTACCCAATATGATAAGAATGATGTAGAAACTGCGGGTCTGGTTAAATTTGACTTCCTGGGTCTGCGGACCCTGACCATCATCGACTGGGCCTTGAAGATGATTAACCCCCGCCTTGCGCGCGAGGGTAAAGACCCCATCGATATTATGCAGATCGATCTGGAAGACCCTGTCTCCTACGATCTGCTGAAAGCTGCGGAGACGACGGCGGTCTTCCAGTTGGAATCACGGGGTATGAAGGATTTGATCAAACGCCTTCAGCCCGACTGCTTTGAAGATATTATCGCCCTTGTGGCTCTGTTCCGTCCTGGTCCCCTGCAGTCTGGCATGGTAGATAACTTCATCAACCGTAAACATGGTCGTGAGGCAATCTCATACCCTGACGTGCAATGGCAGCATGAGTGGTTGAAGCCCATTCTTGAACCCACCTACGGCATTATCCTGTATCAGGAGCAGGTTATGCAGATTGCCCAGGAACTGGCGGGTTATACCCTCGGCGGGGCAGACATGCTGCGTCGTGCCATGGGTAAGAAAAAGCCGGAAGAGATGGCCAAGCAGCGGGCCGGTTTCGAGTCTGGTGCGATTTCCAAAGGTGTTGATGGCGAACTGGCCATGAAGATCTTTGACCTTGTGGAGAAGTTCGCAGGTTACGGCTTTAACAAATCTCACTCTGCCGCTTATGCACTGGTGTCCTACCAGACTCTCTGGCTCAAAAAGCATTTTCCGGCAGAGTTTATGGCGGCGGTTATGTCGTCGGATATGCAGAACACAGATAAGGTCGTGACCTTTATCGAAGAGTGCCGCAGCATGAAACTGCCGGTTATGCCGCCGGATGTGAATGCGGGTGACTACCTTTTTGATGTGAATCTGGAAGGTGAGATCATCTACGGTCTGGGCGCTATCAAAGGTGTGGGTGAAGGCCCAATTGAGGCGATAGTGGCCGCCAGAAAAGAGGGCGGCAAGTTTACTGATTTGTTCGATTTCTGTCAGCGTATTGACAACAAAAAGGTCAATAAACGTTGTCTGGAAGCTCTGATTCGCTCCGGTGCCTTTGATGGTCTTGGTCCATGCCCGGGCATGAAAAAACTCAACCAGAACCGTGCGATTCTGGATGCTTCTATGGAAGAAGCAGTGAAAGCAGCAGACCAATCGGCGCGCAGTGCGGCCGGTGGCCTGGGTGATCTGTTCGGTGGTCTGGCTCCGGCGGAAGACACGAATGCCTACGAAAGTTATATGGCGTCCCGGGAGTGGCCCGATAAAGAGCGTCTAAGAGGCGAAAAGGATACCCTTGGCCTCTATCTTACCGGGCATCCGATAGATGAGTATGAGACGGAAATTCGTAATTTCGTTCGCCACCGTATATCGGACCTTCAGCCCGCCCGGGAGACCATTAATATTGCCGGTTTGATCGTCAATCTGCGGGTGATGAAGAACAAACGGGGTGACAAGATGGGTTTTCTGACACTGGACGACCGTAGTGGTCGGGTGGAAGTGTCAGTATTCTCAGACACCTTTACCAAGCACCAGCATCTCCTGGTCAAAGATACCCTGGTGGTCGTCGAAGGCGAGGTCAGCTTTGATGATTACTCTGGGTCTCTGAAGGCCAATGCCCGCCGGGTGATGAGTCTGGTTGAGGCTCGCAGCCAGTATGTGAAGGAACTGGAAGTGGGAATGTCTTCGGAAGACTGCTCCGGACGCTTTATTCCAGAACTCCAAAAGTTATTTTCTGACCACCGGGGGCCTACTCCAGTGGCGATTCAGTTTGAGAAGGAAGATGCTCGAGGCCGTATACAGCTGGGTGAAGGCTGGAAGGTCAGCCCCGGTGATGAGCTGGTACAGATGCTGAGGGATAAATACGGCAAGGATCGGGTGAAGGTTTTGTACTGAGCTCTTCCTTATTCGTTCCTATATAAAGGTGTAACAACCTTTTTGCGCAAAGCCCTTCGGGGCTTTTCGTCGTTTATAGGCAGGCGGAATCACAGGGCTGATTCTGTTTGGCAGTAAATCGTCTTTGCAGTGGCAAATGGAGTCTGGGGTGTCAGTGAGAAGGGCGCCTCAAACCAATGAGTGATTGTCGGGATGGCAGCGTCTACTCCCAACTCTGTGCTTTCTCCCCCCCAACGTCAGTCATGATAATGAGTGATTGTATTTTCTGGAATCAATACCTGTTGTTCTTATTCCTGTTTCGAATTGATTTTTTAACTCTGGAATTAAATCTGCATTATCTAGAAGGAAGGGTTTTAAGTAGCCCAAATCTGCCTGCTCTAATCTTCACAGTGAAGTATCCGTAGTGCCCGGCATAACCTGTAGGAAGTTCGAAAGTCGCAGGTTTCAGGTCGGGCGGATTACTGCCAGTCAGGGAGATATATCTGCTGTCGACTGGTGGATTTCGACGATGTTTCCAGATCGGTATCACGTGATTTGGTGGCGCAATTTACCCGAATGCAGCAGGGATGTTTCGGTGATGTCAAAGAAAACGCACCAACGGGCTCCGCTTCCTTTTTTTAGAGAAAGCCTTGGTCACTATTTAAAAGTGTTTAACCGTCGTACCGGCAGAGAACTCGGGTATATCGGGAACATTAGTCGCAATGGCCTGATGTTAATTACGCGGTGGAGGATGCAGACCAACGGCGTATTTAATATGCGTATAGCGTTGCCTGATTCGATCGCTGGCCCCAAATATGTGGACTTCGATGCCCGGTGTCAGTGGTGCCGGCCGGATGTCGATGCTGAGAGTTTTGATTCTGGTTATACAGTCATTGCCAGCTCGGTGAATTATGATCAGTTGATTGAAACCCTGAGAAGTTATTTTTCATTCCCTGATACGGTTTAACAGTCTCCCTCTTTCCTGACCATTTCTGACAGGAATGATAAGCTTGGTGAATCACTTTTCGTCAGGCTTCTCCCATGTCCCAAACCTTCTTCTGGTACGACTTCGAAACATATGGCATAGATCCCGCACGGGACTGGCCTGCTCAGTTTGCCGGTATTCGTACCGATGCTAACTTTCAGGAAATTGGCGAGCCGGTGAATATTTACTGCAAACTTCCCCCTGATCAGCTGCCCAGCCCGGAAGCCTGTCTGGTGACCCATATCACTCCGGATGAAGCGAATCAGAAAGGTTTTTGTGAAGCAGACTTTATCCGTCAGATTAATGAGCAGTTCTCCCGGCCTAATACCTGTGTGCTGGGGTATAACAGTATTCGTTTTGATGATGAGGTGACCCGCCACAGCCTGTACCGTAACTTCTTCGACCCTTATGCCCGTGAATGGCAGAACGGCTGCAGCCGCTGGGATTTGGTCGATCTGGTTCGCCTTTGTGCAGCCCTTCGTCCGGAAGGTATTGTCTGGCCCAGGAATGAAGACGGTACAAACAGCCTTAAGCTGGATCAGTTGACTGTGGCCAATGGCATTGCCCACGAACAGGCTCATGATGCGTTATCTGATGTACGAGCCACCATCGCAATGGCTAAGCTTGTGCGAGAAAGGCAGCCGAAGCTGTTTGATTATGTATTGAATAACCGGCTTAAAGTACAGGTGGCGCGGCAGTTGGATGTAATGACTGGTAGTCCCAAACCAGTGATTCATATTTCAGGTATGTATTCGTCAGCCAGACACTGTCTGGGGGTGGTTGCGCCTCTCGCGGCTCATCCAGTGAATAAGAATGAGATTGCTGTCTATGATTTGTCGGTAGATCCGACTGAATTTCTGGGGCTGAGTTCTGTAGAAATGCAGTACCGCATGTTTACCTCATCAGAAGAACTCAACAAGCGTGGTATGACCCGCCTTCCCATTAAAACCATTCATATCAATAAAGCGCCGGTGGTTGTTCCTTTGGGCACCTTCCGTAAAGAAGACCAGTTGCGCCTGAATTTTGATATGGGCGCATGTGAGCGTCATTACGATTTGCTGTTTGCTGATAACAAGAAGCTTCGTGAGTTGCGAAAAAAACTGGCTGAAGTCTTTGCTCCTCGGGAGCGAGAAGCCGTGGATGACCCGGATTTGATGCTGTACCGGGGTGGTTTCTTTTCCCGTAATGACCGCAGTTTGATGGATCGACTTCGGTCAACACCTCCTCAGGATTTGGGTTCTCAGATGCTGCCGTTTGAGGATGGGCGCCTGGAAGAAATGTTGTTCCGTTACCGAGCCAGAAACTGGCCAGAGTTTCTTAATGCAGAAGAGCAAAACCTGTGGCGAGAGCACTGTCGTCAGCGCATTATGAAGGGTGTCGGCGGCCGGTCGTTAGGATATAACGATTATCAGGCTCATCTGCAGGAAATGATTTCGGAAGAGACTGATGACAGCCGTCGACAGGTGTTATTGAAGGTTCACGCTTATACGGAAGCCCTGCCAAAATAAGTCAGTACAAGGCTTTAAGTGTGTACAGCATGCCAATTACTGTGTGCCAACCAGATTGGAGATATGTTGAGACAGTCGGCCGATAATGGCGGGTTTCTCAATATAATCCATGGCCCCTGCCTGGATAGAGGCTACTGCACTCGGGAGGTTGTGCTGACGTCCCAGAACAATCACTGGTACATGCAGGTTTTGGGACATATAAGTGATCTTTTCCGGCTGGTGATGCTGTTCACCCAGACAGTCCGAGACGATCACGCAGGCCGGTGTCCGGGAGCGAATTTTGGTATTCAGTTCATCCCAGGTGTGAAAGCACTGTGTCATCAGCTTCTTCTGTTCGCAGAGGGAGTTGATGGCATGAGTGGTTGTCTGGTCACTTCCAATCAGAAAGATGCAGGCTGCTTTAACATTGTCCATTGAAACACCATGGCTGTAATAGTTGTTCTGCTTGTTGCGTCTGTCGTTAATAGACGTGGGTGTAACAGGCAGTCCTTTTTGCCGGGCAGGCCAAAGTCCTCATCATAGTTTTTGATAGGGTGTGTTAGCCATTGTTGCTTCTACCCAGAGCAGTGTGAGAAGTGACTAATTCTGACACGGATGTTTCAAGCAGGATGGACTCAAAAAGCTCGCTAACAGTTAATGCGTAAGGGAGATATGTCGCTGGCTGTGATTCTGTGCACACGCCGTTCTCCGGAAAAATTGTGAAGGCAGCTCAGGTTAGCTGGTGGGGCACCCTCACTAGACATTTTCATAGGCTTGTCTCGTTTTTACGAATTGTCGCCGATTGCTATGAGGAGTGGCTTTATGTAGCTCGGTAGGTCGCCCCGTGCTTTTTATGGGGTCGCCTTTCTCTACGTTGTTGAGCCTCAATGATCTGGGAAGGCTTTTCTGGGTGTTTCGATACCATGACAGGTTTGCCATTTCTCTTGAAAGGCTACCGGTTACATTGGCTCCCATATGAATTAATTTTTTGAAGCTTTCGGATCGAGCATTGGCTACATAGGTTTTCATTAATACCCTTTCAAAAATTCCCGAACGGGCTTTCAGGGAGCTGCTTCCTTCATACTCAGGGTAATAATTCGGATAAAATTCGTGGATATGCCACGCATGTTCTGAAAACAGATATTCTCCAGCAGGATCTAACAGGTACGGCATAAAACTCGTCGCCATCTCTGACCCCTTCAGGTCTCTTCTCAGCAACCCTGAATCCTGTAGGGCACGAATAATGACCTGGGAGCAAAACACCATGGTGCCATCCTCATTGCTCGGGCCGGGCACCCTCATACCAAGAATCTTCTTGGTAACTCCCCTTGCAAGCCCTGTCAGATTGTAAGCATCGGTATTTTCTTCCTGGTAAATGGCTTGATAAAGCAGTTCGGAAAGCTGGTCATCCTTTAAGCTTCGATGCATTGGGACAACCCATGTTTCAAGATAATCGTTACGGTAATTTTCCATAACCGCTCTGAGGGTTAAGGTGAGGCCACCTTCCCATTCTGCCGTTAGAAGGATGATATCGTTGGGTGTCGGGTTTTCAACGTTGGCCACCGAAATAACCATGGCAACATGCCCCATAGGGAAAGCCTCTTCCCCGCTTGTTGCCTTGATAACCACCTGGCCAATTGCGCTGGTGCTGCCAAAAATAAGCAAATCGCCTACTGCCAGACGGGGTGGCTTTTCCAGCACCTCTTCTTCACCGTTCAAACCAAGCGTCTTCAAACTGTGGAGCACACCATCAGGCAATGCCGTTTCATCAGGCAATGCCGTTTCATCAGGCAATGCCGTTCCATCAGGCAATGCCGTTCCATCAGGTAATGTTGTTTCATCAGGTAATGTCGTTCCATCAGGCATTGTCGTTTCATCAGGGATTACCGATTCACTCTTTGTCGCCCCTACAGCAGCTGGGCAACTGTGATAGCGATTCAGTACACGGGGAAACCGGGGGCTATGCTGGTACATCAAGTTCAATGCCGGATCAGGCATGGTTGAATCGAACGATGAATCCTTTCTTATTGGGCAGTCTATTGGATGGTGAGTGTTCCATGGCAGACAGTTACCAAGCTCTTTCCACCATCCTGCATAAGATCCAGTCCCAACGAGAGTGAGGACAAGCAACAGATAGGCATTCAATCGTTTCAATCTGCATCCTCGAAAAGAGCTGGAAGGGACGTAGATGCGGCTGGCGCCTGGAGTGTTCCAACAGGCGCCAATGTTTTAAAGCAAAAACGTAAAAGCGGTAGGTTATTCTGCAATTATTATTTAAAGCGGAAATCTTCTTTCAGGTGATCTTTCACCTGCATAACCTGACGAACCAGGTGGGCCAGAGACTTGGTGCCCATCTTTTCCATTACACGGGAGCGATGAATCTCAACGGTACGCTGGCTCAGGTTAATGTCGGCAGCAATAACCTTATTGGCCTTACCTTCTACAACGTGGTGCAGAACTTCACGCTCACGCTCAGTCAGGGTAGACAGGCGACGCAAAATTTCTTTGTGTTCCAACAGCTCGGCACGTTGCTGGGTGTCCAGTTTCAGTGCGTCGTTGATCAGGTCCAGTAGTTCCTGGTCGCGGAAAGGCTTCTGGATAAAGTTCATCGCGCCGTCTTTGATCGCCTGTACAGCCATAGGCACATCGCCGTGACCAGTGATAAAGATGATAGGCAGGATGCAGTGCATGTCGTTCAGTTTGCTCTGAAGCTCCAGACCACTCATACCAGGCATTCTGATGTCGAGAACAATACAGCCAGGTCTGTTTTCGTCGTAGGCTTCAAGGAAATCTGCAGGGGACGCAAAGACTTCAACTTTCTGACCGACAGAATTCATCAGCATTTTGAGAGAGTCGCGTACTGCCTCATCATCGTCGATGATAAATACAGTGGGTTCCTGTTGTTGCATGATGGCTCCGGTACAGCTTACAGATTTTGGATGCAGTGGAAGATCTCGCCTCCTGCACCCCCTCGTAAATTCAATGTCAGTTTTATAGCCGCTGGCAGCAGAATCAGCAAACCACAAACGAATGCACCGCAGTATGCTGTGCTGGTTTGTGGTCTATGCGTAAGAAAACCTGAAAGTTCCTTACAAAAGCCCCTCATGGGGCACACAGGTAAATGTGTGCTTTCTCTGGATGCAATAGTCTCAGGTGCTTTCGATACGTGAGGACTACTAATATGCGGTTTCTTGTTTAGCGATTCTTCCGTTGTCGCTCTGCATTTCTGTTTCTGCGGGGCGTAAAACCGTGAAGGCGCGTAGGTTATAGTGAAGGGCGAAGTGAGTTTATCCGTATAAATACGATTACTGTGGTAGTTATGACGTGGTCGCCTATATGGCCTTTATATACGGCGCTGACATTTTCAAAACATTTGTGCTCAAAGAACTTTCGGAATTTGGCCCGACAAAAGAAGACTGAGCAGACTCTGTTAACGCCAACATATCTGTGCACATGGAAAATACCAGAAACGACTTACTCAGCTGCCACAACACAGTGGGATATACCTTCGAGGTACAGACTATTTACAAAAGTACAAAAAGTTACAAAAGGACAGTAGCCCCGGATACGATAGATGTTGGCATTCGGCACTTTTTCTGTCTCGCCATAAAGCCCTATTCTTCAGTGGTTTCTGAAAACTATTGGTTTTGAAGTAAAATACATCGGCTCTGCCAATTGAACACGCGGCCTGGAGCCTGGCTATCTATAAAAGCTGCTAAAGGAGGGTTGTTATAATTTCAGACAAGATTGTCACCTTCAAAAACTTATCTTCTCCTTGCTGGTCTTACCTCCTGTCATCAATACGACCTCAAGGAATTCACTGAATGAATAGTAATCAACCCAGCTTCCCAGTCGCTCGACCACAGGGCTCGCCAATAACTACTGGAATACCCAAAAAGCCAAAATATGATGGTATTACCAAAAACGGTCACGCCGTTAGTCTTCTCCCAGACTCAGACATTAGCCAACAGCTTCTCCAGTATGCTGAATGCGCTCCCTGCTTGAATGTGTATGAGTCCACCTACAATGCGAATTGCGGATCACAGCACACCTTGTGCAAACGGTGTTTCATAAGAAGTAGCAAGTTACCTGAGAAGAATATTTGTCATTCGTGTAAAAAGGACTTCATAACTGTGGAACCCACAAGGGCTACCAATAATTTGCTGGCAGGGGTTACAGCCGCGTGTCTACATTGCGACGTTAAAGAAGCTTTTGAGAAGATGGATGATCATATGAGGACAACCCATCCTTCGGTGAAGCCTGAAGAAGAAATACCTTCATTGCCTAAAACTGATGCGCAATCTTCCTCTGAAGCCCGGGCAAGGTCACCGGAGCCCGGATTTGCCCCAACAGCGCCAATTTCACCTCCTAGACCTGTGAACCATGATCTTCCAAGTAGGTGGCGGCCTCCTTTCTTACAACCTCCAGGGGGGAGGCTGCCTCCTTTCTTACAACCTTATGGTGATCCTTTCCTAAGTCCTGTTCCCGATCCCTCGCCTTTTTCTGGTAGTCCGTACGGGCCAGGTTTGGCTACGCCAAGACCAAGATATGATCCGGTAAGGCCGCCTGGGTTTAGTCCGGAGGTGCCGTGGCCTGACCCGGATGGACTAGATCCGGATGGACTAGATCCGGATGGATTATCTCCAGGATATCGCTGGCAAAATCCACATTTTGATCATCAATAAAGGAAGTACATCGTTGAGTCAGACACTCTGACAGTTTCTGTCAGAGTGTTGGCTGCAATTTCTTGAAAGGAAGGCCTGTCAATGTGAGTCATCCCCCATTGTGGCTTCGGGCTGTATTCATTAAACGGCCTTTCAAATTTTCGTAACGTTTTCTCAGGGCTATTTGCTTAATGATCTATAGGTAAGCAAAGTGTTACTCGGGTGATTGATCCTGTTTCATCTGCTGTACCCAGCGGAACACTTCTGCCACAGGGCTGATAAGCTCACTGGGAATATAGTCATTCACAGACGTCTGACTGTAGAGGGCATGGGCGAGGGGTACATTTTCCATCACTGGAATATTATGTCGTTCAGCCACCTTGATAATAAACTGGGCCTGATTACGTTTTCCCAAACAGGTAATCATGGGGAGAGGTGTAGAGGACTTGTCATAATGCAGACCGACGGCAAGGTGGGTTGGGTTTTTAATCACGACGTCAGATTCAGCAACATTGTCTTCTGAATTGATGAGTTCCTGGTGCAGCTGCTTCCGCTTACCTTTAATCTCCTGGTTGCCTTCCATCTCCTTGTATTCCCGTTTGACCTCATCCTTGGTCATCTTCTGCTCTTTGGTGAACTGGTACTTCTCGAACATAAAGTCGAGGATGGCAATCACCATAAAGGCCACAATGGCAAACAGCATCAGCTTTTGCATCAGGGAACCAAGTACCGGAAGGATGCAGGATGATCCACACCAGGGCAGGTTGATTAACTCACCCAGGCTGCCGCGGATTACATGATAAATAACCAGAGACAGGAAGAAGATCTTAATAATGGATTTAAACAGCTCCACCACGTTTTTGATGGAGAAAATCTTCTTGGCACCCTGAATCGGGTTGATCTTTTTTATATCTGGCTTGATCGGTTCAAAGGCCAGCAGCATACCAAACTGCACCACATTACCAGCGATAGCAGCAAAAGCTGAGGCAATCACCAGCGGTGCAATCATTAACAGGGCCTTTGACAGCAGGCCAAGAGAGACAGCTTTGAGGGCAACGCGAAAATCCATTTCATAAAATTCTGCGGGGTAGAGCAGTAACTCCTGAAACATCTGCACATACCAGTCGCTCAGAGCCCAGATAATCACCACTACCGCGATAATACCCGCAGTAGATGAGACCTCTTTGCTTTTCGCAACCTGACCTTTCTTGCGGGCATCGCGGAGTTTTTTCGGGGTGGGTTGTTCTGTTTTTTCGCCGCTCATCGTTTAGCTGTCCAGAGCCTGATATTTATGAAGACTTACATTAAATACTGGCCAAGATTTTGGATGATGTCAGGAATTTTTCCGGATTTAAGTTTGGCAAGGGTCATAATCGTTGATATGTAGATCACCAGAATGGCAACGGCCACAGCACTCTTGATAGGCATAGCCAGAATAAACACGTTCAACTGTGGCGCTGAGCGGCTGATCAGAGCTATGCCCCACTCGGTAATAAACATACAGATCATAATGGGTGCGGCAAGCCATACCGCGAGGGTAATAATGGTGTCGAACTGCCCCATAAAGAACAGTACGGCTGACTGGTTCAGTTCCGGGTAAAACGAAAATATCGGCCAGGCCTTATAGCTGTGGAACAGACTGCCCAACAAGATCAGAAAGGTGCCGCTTATCAGGTAAATACAGGTAAAGGACTGGGAGAACAGTAAACCCATCGGCGAGGTTTCCGACCCTGACATAGGGTTCATGGTGGATGCCATCGAAGCACCCCGCTGGTTATCAATGACAAAACCTGCGGCTTCCATAATCCAGAAGGGGATAGTGGCCAGAAAACCGATCATCATACCGATCATCACTTCTTTCAGAATTATCGTGAAGATAATCATCATACCCGGAGAGCTGTCAGGCTCTTGTGCGGCTACCATGGGGTAAAGAAAGATCGCCAGGCTGCCCACAATACCGTTACGGATCATGGCTCCGCCAACGACCTGCTTGTTCAGAATGGGAAGGGTATTAAAGGCCGCCGCCATGCGCACCATGGTCATGGAGTAGATAAAGAAAACATTTTTGATTTCGGCGGTCATTTCCGGAGGCATATCAGATTTCCGGAATGTAATTCATGATGGCAAGAGCGAAGTTAAACACTTCAATACCCATCCAGCGGGCAGTGGCAAAGATACTGATCACCACCGCAATCAGTTTGAAAGCAAAGGGCAGGGTTTGTTCCTGAATCTGGGTGAGTGCCTGTACAAGACTGACCAGCAGGCCGACACCCGCCGCCGCAATAATGGGTGGCATAGAGAGTATCAGGGTCAACATCAGCGCCTTGGATGTCATTGTCAGAACTTCTGCTTCAACCATATTTTTACGCGCTCCTATTGATAGCTCAAAACCAGACCGTGAATCAGCCGGGTCCAGCCATCCAGAAGAACAAACAGCAACAGCTTGAAGGGCAGGGAGATGGTCATGGGCGACACCATCATCATACCCATGGCCAGTAGAATATTAGAGACAATCAAATCGATAATAATAAACGGCAGATAGAGCAGGAACCCGACCTGAAAGGCCTTGGTCAGTTCACCAATGGCAAAAGCCGGCACCAGAATCATCAGGCTGTCCTGAGCCAGTTCTTCCTTGTATTCGGGTGGCCAGAGGGCACTGGCGGTTTTCAGGAAGAAACGACGTTCACGATCGGTAGTATTTTTGATCAGAAACTTACGGTAAGGCCCGACACCACTTTCATAGGCGGCCCGCCAGGAATCATCTTTAATGCTGACCTGCTGGTCTTTCACAATATTGAACGACTCTATGCCCACCGGCGCCATAATATAAATGGTTAATATAATGGCCAGTGAGTTCAGTGCCATATTTGGGGGGATTTGCTGGAGGCCAGTGGCATTTCGAAGAATGCCGAATACCACGACCAGCTTCAGGAATGATGTACCCAGAATGGCCACAAATGGCACCAGAGACATCAGTGCCAGAGGCAGTATCAGGTAAAACGGTGTAGAGATATTAAAATCCATCTCTGGCCTTCTCTCCGTTTGCTGCCTACTGCTGCAGGTTTGGTGATGTTGTTAAATAAAGCTCTGCTTCCTTTTGGAATCAGTTTTACAACAGCTTCAGAATCCGTGCACCCAGCTGATTATTGATACTGACCAGCTCGCACTCGGCAAAAGGTTTGCCATTGGCTTTCATGGTGACCGGGCTGGTGATATCCCGATTTAGCTCAAAGGTGTAACCAGGGCCAAGACGACCCATCTCGCCCACTGTTAGTTCATGGTGGCCTACATCAAACACAAGTTTGACGGGCAAACCCTGTAGATCCTGATGCTCAACCTTTTGTGCAGGTGCGGCCTGAGGTGCAGCGGCTTCCTGTGGCGCTGCAGCTTCGGGCTGATGAGCGGCTTCAGGTGCAGGCTCGTGATGTGGAGCAGCGGCCTGAGGCACGGCAGGGCTCAGATTATTGTCGTCATCGAAATCGTCGCCGAGATCCAGATCATCGTCGAAGTCATCAAAATCATCGAAGTCGTCGCTCATGGCGCCATCCTCTCCTTGCGATGTCATCCCTTGTTTGATCATACGATCGAGGGTGACCTGGGAATGATTAATAGTGCACAGAAAGCCCGAGGTGTCGGACATTCTGAGAAATACATGGTCCTGATTCCGGTACCAGCTGCGTTCCAGCAGGACTATATCGCCACTGGCCAGCTGCTTGAGGCGGGTATCGGCCAGGATTGTATGACCAACTTCCACCGCAAGGGGCATAGCTAGATGATCGGCCAGTGTCGCAGGACCTGTACCTATCTGCTCTTTCAGCAGGGTATGAATCGGGTCAGTGATAATCAGTCGCCCTGTCGAGGTGCGTTCAGGGCTTTTGAAGGCTATGCCCAGACATGGTGTGCCCTCGGGAACAGGTTCACAGCGGGAAACACGGTTCAGACGGAAATCTTTCTGAAGAGTTGCTCGCAGGTCGTTGAGCAGACGCTCAGTCGCTTTGGAGGCACAGCCTAACTTCAGGTCATCTGGCAGTTGTTCCAGCAGGTTGGTCAGTGGCGAGCCACCCATGGCGATACCTGAGAACAGATCCCGGGATACCTGTACACGCACAGGCAGGTTGTCCATAGTGACCTGCAGTTCAAAGTCGAAGGCGCGGTCGTCGATTTGCGGTGTTAAATAAATATCACAGGGCACGCCCTGAATCTGGGATTGAAGAACAGGGCTTTTTCCGGAGCCATTGTGGCTGACCAGATTATTAAGTAACGCCTGCGGGTGAGACAGGGTTTTAAACGGAAAATGTTGGATAGACGCTTGGATAGACATAGGTGTCAGTCATCCTTCTTGTCTTTGTCGTCTTCATCCTCGGCCATATACTCCTCCCGGGAGCGACCATCGCCAGTATCACCTTCTGCACCACTGCCCTGCATTTTGATGTTGACCGTGACATCCCCATCCATCTTGCGGTTGAGGGTGTCCATCAGGGCCTGCTCGCCTTTGTTGAGGAAGTTAAAGGAGTCAGCAGAGGTGGTGGTGAAATCTATCTGCAGCTTGCCGGCAGCATCTTTGCGAATCATTACTTCGGTGCCGGGCAGTACGCCATCTTTAAAGTCGATCTTCACCGTTTTCACATCCGCAGCGGTGCTGACCATGATCTTGTCCGCGATCTTATCAATCTTGTCGATCATATCTTTGTTGTCGGCGGGAGCGACTTCAGCGGTCTTGCCCATACGGGCTTCCAGTGTTTTAGTGGCTTCACCCTGTTGGGGGAGGGACTCTGAATCCTCCCGGCCTTCTTTCTTTCGGGTGTTGGCCTGCTGGCGGAACAGGTCTTCGAGGCCGTCTTTCTTCTCGCCTTTCATCTGTTCTCCTTTTGACTGATCTCCACGACCCCTCTTCTTTTTCAGGGCGCTGTCGAAATCATCGCTGCTTTTCTCTGCTTCTTTCTTCTGGGCAGGGTTGTCCCCTCTGTTTTCTTTTGGGGCAGAAGAGGGTTGTGATGATGGTCCCTGTACGCTGCTCATAGCCTGCTTCCTTTCAGTACGTTTTACATTCAGAACCGCTTTCTGACTGTGAACTCTTCCAATTCCAGGTCTTCCTGACGGGCCTTCTCTTTGGCCTCTTCCTGGTTCAGTACATCAGTAAACTCTTCAAACTTCTGTACAGCCTGGGTAGCCAGTCGGTGTTTGTCCCGAGCCTCTTCCAGTTGCTGCTTTGTCTCTTCAAGATGCTCTTCAGCTTTGGTGATGGCATCCTGTAAAATCAGGTCCTTCTCCCGCAGCTTGGCAATTGTTTGTTTGAGAATATCCAGATCGAACTGTTTGACCTGGGTATTCATAATTTCGTCGTAAAGCCGCTGCTCTTCCTGTATTCGCCACTCTTTGTACTGGGTGAGCTCCTGTTTCTTGTCTTCGAGCTCCTTTGTAGCGACTTCTACACGGTATCGGCACTTTCGTACTTCATCTTCAGCGGACTTCTCTCGAATCCTTTTGATACGCAGCAGATCATTCAGCATCGATCCTGGCCTATTGGATCAGCTGATGAAGCTGCTGCACGGTTGTATCAAAAGGAGAGAGTTCATCGGTTCGCTGTTTGAGGAAGGTGCGAATGCTGTCAATCTTGGCCAGGGCAATATCCGCCATAGGATCAGTACCCTGCTTGTATTCGCCCACCTTCACCAGTAGTTCTATCTCTTCATATTTGGCCATCAGCTCGCGAACCTTACCGGCGGCGGCTATGTGTTCTTTACCAACAATATTGTTCATAACACGGCTGGCACTGGCGAGTACGTCAATGGCTGGGTAATGGTTAGCGGATGCCAGTTTACGGGACAGGATAATGTGGCCGTCGAGAATGGATCGGGTTTCATCAGCCACGGGTTCGCTCATATCATCACCTTCCACCAGTACGGTGTAGAAAGCGGTAATGGAACCTTTGTCAGACATACCTGCCCGTTCCATCAGTTTGGGCAGTGTTGCAAATACTGAGGGTGGGAAGCCTCGACGTGTAGGTGGTTCGCCAGCGGCCAGGCCGATTTCACGCTGGGCTCGAGCAAAACGGGTCACGGAATCCATCAGTAGCAGAACACGCTGGCCCTTGTCCCTAAAGTATTCGGCGACGGCTGTGGCGGTGTAAGCTGCCTTGGCTCGTTCCATGGAGGATTTGTCTGAGGTGGCGACTATAGTGACCGACTTTTTTACACCTTCCGGCCCAAGGTCATGTTCCAGGAATTCTCTTAGCTCTCGTCCCCGTTCACCGATCAGTGCAAGAACGGTGACATCAACATCAGCACCTTTCACCAGCATAGAGAGCAGGGTGGACTTACCACCACCAGCGGCAGCGAATATACCCATACGCTGACCTTCACCGCAGGTCAGTACGCCATCCAGCACCCGCAGGCCCAGAGGTATGGGTTTGTCGATAATCTTTCGTGTCAGTGGATCAGGAGCATTGGCGTATACCGGATACCAGTCCTCGGGAGTGATCTGTTCATCAGGGTCCTGGTGGAGAGGGCGACCCATGCCGTCCAGTACGCGCCCAAGCAGATGATTGCCCACAGCCACATGATGTACACGACCGGTGGGAATGACTTCGGTATTGGAGGAAATGCCCAGCATATCGCCAAGAGGGCTAAGCACTGCATCGTAGCCTTCAAAGCCGACCACTTCCGCGTAGTTCATCCCTTCTTCGCCAGGGGTGAAGAGTTCACAGAGCTCACCAATTTTAACCCCGGGAACGGCGGCCTTGATGATCATGCCCTGTACTTCGGTGACACGACCGCGGATATCAACCAGGCGGCTGCCATCGACTGCGTTCTGCAGGGCTTCTGTTAAATAACCCAGTGCTTCGTTATTGCTCAAAGTCTGCTCCCTTCTTCTCTTTAGTCAATCGGCCGAAGGCTGCCGGGGTTAACTGTTGTGACAAGAGATCAGGCAAAAAAAACGCCCTTGGCAGGGCGCTATGAGTGGGGGATATTTCTTAACTTGGGCTTAAACCATTATGCCCATTCCGCCATCGGGCTGAGCCGGTGGTGGTGTATTGCTGGATGGTGGTTGCGGACCTGAACCATCGCTGTCGGTATTGCCGGATTCCTGAACCACCCATTCCAGAGTGTTCACGAATTTTTCCAGGTTGGACTCAAAGGTGCCGTAATCGATACCGGCGGTCATTGAGCGAATCAACAGGATTTCGGTCTTGTCATGGTTCAGCGCTAAGTAAGCTCCCTGCATACTGTGATGTTGCAGGTTGATAAACAGTAGCTTCTCGAACTGTGCCACCTTGTCATCGCTGCTAGCATGAGCGTCTACTGGTTTCACTGCAGAGACAAAGACCAGGGCTTCATCTTCTTCCAGATACTCCATGTTAACGATCAATGTATCATCAAAGCAGAGGCCACAGGCGCCATGCTCATTCAGCTTTAACTCACCAAGGCCAATACCTTCGGCAAAGCGCTGCAGGTTTTCTTCGACATTTTGCCGATGGGACATGGTTGAAATCCTCCCTGGCTTTCTATATTCCATGTGTGATGCGGTCTTAGTAGAAGTTAAGCATAAAAAATCAGTCCTACGAGGATAGGATTGAGAGCTTTATTTCTTTGACGGAGAATGGTGAAGGGGCGTGACTCTGCCGATAATAAATGGTGGCAGAGTCACATTCTTGTCAGTTATTAACCCAGATTTCAGTGAGAGATCTTTTAGGGCCTTAACCTGGCTTAGCGCTCAATGATGGCGGTAATACCCTGGCCGCCTGCTGCGCAGATAGAGATCAGCCCACGTCCGGAGCCTTTCTGTTCCAGCTGTTTGGCCAGAGTGGCAATAATACGGGCTCCTGTGGCTGCAAACGGATGACCGGTAGCCAGAGAGCTGCCATTTCTATTCAGGCGGTCACGATCAATAACCCCCAGAGGCTGGTCGAGGTCAAAATGCTTCTTGCAGAAGTCGGTATTTTCCCAGGCTTTTAATGTGCACAGCACCTGTGCAGCAAAGGCTTCATGAATTTCATAAAAGTCGAAGTCCTGAAGTGACAGCTTTGCTTTTTTCAACATGGCAGGCACAGCATAAGCAGGGGACATCAACAGGCCTTCTTTCTCACTGCTGTTTTTGCCGAAAAAGTCGACGCTGGCTGATTGATAGTGAGTCAGGAAGGCTTTCACTGGCAGGTTATGCTGTGCCGCCCAGTTTTCGCTGGCCAGCAGAACAGTGGACGCACCATCGGTAAGGTTGGAGCTGTTGGCGGCAGTGAGTGTTCCACGGCCGCTCTTTTTATCGAAGGACGGTTTAAGTTTGGCGAGTTTGTCCGCTGTGGAATCTGGTCGCAGAGTGTTATCCCGCTCAACACCCATAAACGGTGTCACCAGATCATCAAAGAACCCCTCTTCATAGGCGCGATGAAGGTTCTGGTGACTTCTCAAGGTCAGGGCATCCTGGTCTTCACGAGAGACATTCCACTCTTTTGCGGTGATCTCGGCATGGCCTCCCATCGACAAGCCCGTGCGGGGTTCACCGTTGGAAGGAATCAAAGGCGCAATATGTTTGGGGCGCAGACGACCGATGTGTTTAAGGCGTTCGCCCATGGTTTTGCTGCGATTAAGGTCCAGCAGAACTTTACGCAGCCCTTCGCTGACACCGATAGGTGCATCGGAGGTGGTGTCGGCGCCACCGGCAATACCGCAGTCGATCTGCCCCAAGGCTATTTTATTAGCAACAAGAATGGCCGCTTCCAGGCCAGTGGCACAGGCTTTTTGAATATCCAGGCAGGAGGTGCGAGGGTCGAGAGATGTGCTAAGTACAGATTCCCGGGTCAGGTTAAAATCTTTGGAGTGTTTGATCACCGCACCAGCAACCACTTCCCCCATCAGTTGGCCTTGCAGGTGGTAGCGGTTGATCAGGCCATTCAGGGCTGCCGTCAACATATCCTGGTTGCTGGCGTGGGAGTAAGCGGTATTTGAGCGGGCAAAAGGGATACGGTTGCCGCCGAGAATGGCCACTTTCTGGATTGTCTGGCTCACTGTCTTCTCCCCTGGAAAAAGAGTTGTTGTTAAGAACAACATTATATGGAGCTTATTTATAGGGCTGGTTTATAGAACCGGTTTACATAGTTGATGCGCAGCATAGACTTTCGTACAAAAATAGCTGTTTGCAAAGGCGCGATATTGGCTATTCTGACGGTTCGTCTGTTAGTGTGCAGTCAGTGACTGTTTGCAAAAATGCTTTTTGCAGAAATAGAGTAAGGGAGTTTTTCGTTCATGTCCGACAGATATCAAAAAATTGCTGCCTCACCCTTGGGTAAAAAGCTGTTTCGGGCTTTGGGACTTCCCGTGCCTGTGACCCTGGCTCGACAGAAGGGTGCTACAGCTGATTTTATTAGCGGACGTGTACTGGTAGGTGCTGCCGAAGGCGGCTACGCACTGAACGATGTTCTTGCCGTGTTGGCTGAATCTCAGGCAGATATCTGTTGTCATGCGGTTGATACTCAGGCCTCCCGGCTTATTGCTGCAGGTGAGAAGGTCGGGCGAAAGGTGACGCAGGTGAATACCGCTCAGGGAGATAACACCCGTTTTCAGGGACTGGTGTTTGATGCTACCGGTATCAGTTCTACGGAAGAGTTGCGGGCGTTACACACATTTTTTAAACCCGTGGTGCGCAGAATGATGCCATCCGGGCGTATTGTTATTCTGGGTCGTCCGGCGCAGAGCTGTGCCGGTATCTCTGAAGCTGCAGCCATGACTGCATTAGAAGGCTTCACCCGCAGTCTGGCCAAGGAGATTGGCAAAAAAGGCACAACGGTGCAACTGATCACTGTTGCAGACAAAGCCCAGAGCCATCTGGCATCGCCACTTCGTTTCACCCTCTCCCCCCGTTCTGCTTATGTGACGGGTCAGGTGTTGGCCGTCAGGGACGGCTGGGCAGTGCCTGATATGGAATGGTCTCAGCCTCTGGCGGGTAAAACAGTTCTCGTTACTGGTGCTTCCCGTGGTATTGGTTTGTCCATTGCTGAAGTTATGGCTCGGGATGGTGCCAAAGTGGTGTGTTTGGATATTCCCCAGGCCAGTGCGGATTTGCAGAAAGTTGCTACACGTCTTGGAGGCACTGCGCTGGCGATTGATATCACTGCGCCTAATGCCCCTCGGGATATTGCTGATGCTCTGGAAAAGGAGCATGGCGGGGTGGATGTTGTTGTGCACAATGCCGGTATCACCCGGGATAAGACACTGGGCAATATGAAGCCGGAACTATGGGACAGCGTACTGAATATAAATCTCATTGCCGCAGAGTGTATTAATGAAGAGCTGCTGAACCGGGAGCTGATTCGGGAAAATGGCCGTATTGTTTGCGTCTCTTCCGTCAGTGGCCTGGCCGGCAACTTTGGGCAGACGAACTATGCCACTTCTAAAGCGGGTGTCGCCGGTTATGTGAAAGCTATGTCTGACCCTCTTAGGGAGAAAAATATCACCATCAACGCAGTGGCTCCTGGTTTTATTGAAACCAAAATGACAGCTGCCATACCTGTAATGACTCGCGTCATTGGTCGCCGGGTGAACTCTCTGGTACAGGGTGGTTTACCCGTGGATGTGGCCGAGACCATTGGCTTTTTTGCCAGCCCGGCTTCAACGGGTGTGACCGGGCAGGTGTTGCGGGTGTGTGGTCAGTCTTTGATTGGTGCCTGATATTTTCAAATAAAGACTTTTTATATCAAGGCTTTTAAAAAAAGCATCTGCAACAAAAGTTAAGGGAGTTTATTGATGACAGTCCGGGTCCTCCAGCATATGCCGTCGATGCTCTCCCTTTACGCTAAGGCGTTGAGAAAGAAGGCTCATAGTGGTGAATGGCCATCACTGGCTGTGGCCGTGCAGGGTGTGCGGGCTGATACTAACAATGTGCGCCAGTATGCTCGGCTTTGCCATTTTTCTGAGAGCCGGTATTTACCAGCGACCTGGCTGCATACTCAAGCCTTTCCCCTGCATATACAGCTGTTAACTGACCCGGCTATGCCCTTTAAACCTATGGGAATGGTGCATCTGCGCAATCGTATTCAACAGATGCGACCCATAGAGAAAAATGAGCTGTTGTATGTGCAGTGTGCGCTGTCGGAAGAGGTAAGAGAGGGCGATGCCGGGCAGGAGTTCGACATCATCACCCGTATAGAAGCCGCGGGTGAAACGGTTTGGGAAAGTGTGACCACAAATTTGAATCGTATGTCGAATGCTTCTTCCGGAAACTCTCGTAGTTCTCACTATAAACCCAAGCCAGAACCTGTCCCGCCTTTGGATATTGTCCAGACATGGCAGCTTCCCGCTAACCTTGGCCGTAATTATGCGGCTATATCAGGTGATAGAAACCCGATTCACCTGTGGGGGCCTACCGCAAAGCTGTTTGGCTTTAAACGCCCTATTATTCATGGAATGTGGTCCAAGGCTCGCTGTCTTGGCAGCCTGCAGCCTCTGATTGGTGACAACCCTTTTTCTATTGAAGTGGCTTTTAAAACCCCGGCCTATCTTCCTTCCAGTGTTTTGTTCAGCTACAACCGTTCGGGTGACAAGATTGATTTCCAGTTAGCCTCTGAAGCTGGCAAGCCTCACCTTAAAGGACTGTTACAGCGGCTTTAGCATCTTGAAGGTGAGGCTTATAATGCGGCTTCTTTTTTGATCAGCCGTTTTATGAGCGGTTATTACGAGCCGCTTTCGGGAGTAGCTATCGATGCAGGAACATCAACAGCAGCCACATCAACAACAGCATCAGAACAATGATGAACACTGGATGCGTGAGGCTATGGCTCTTGCGCGTTTAGGTGCGGCTGTTGGAGAAGTTCCTGTGGGAGCTGTTGTGGTTTTTCAGGGCAAGATTGTTGGACGTGGATATAACAGTCCAATAGGACGTGTTGACCCCTGTGCCCATGCTGAAGTTCTGGCCCTGCAGGACGCTGCCCGTACCCTGAAGAATTACCGGCTGGTGGACTGTGATCTTTATGTGACTCTGGAACCTTGCGGCATGTGTGCAGGAGCGCTGGTGCACAGTCGTGTTCGGCGAGTGATTTACGGTGCTACCGAACCCAAGGCTGGTGCTGTTCAGAGTCAGGATCAGGCTTTGGAGCGAGATTCACTGAATCATAAGGTGGAGGTGAGTTCCGGGGTTTTGGAAGAAGAGTGTTCGACTATGTTATCTGACTTTTTTCGTCGTCGCCGGAAGGCTAAGAAAAAAGCCCGCAAACTGGCCCGAGAACTAGAAGGTTAAGGTATAAAAGCCTTTGATCCCTAAAGCACCTTGCTTTTCTGGCAGCTGTTCTTAGCCATGGCCGGAATACGCGATACATGATGGTTTTGCAGGTAACGATAGTAACGCTGAATATTGGTCACGTAGGTGACAGGTTCAGAGCCACGGGCATAGCCGTAGTTGGTCTGTTTATGCCAGAGCGGGTCTTCCAGTTTACGTAAAAAATGGCTGACATCAGCCCAGCTGTTGGGATTCTTTCCTGCCTTTGATGCCAGAGTGCGGGCATCGTAAAGGTGCCCCATGCCGATGTTATAAGCGGCCAGAGCCTGCCAGGTACGATCGGGCTCTTGAAGAGCTTCCGGCAAACGTCTTTTAAGTTGTTTCAGATAACGCACTCCGCCCCGCACACTCTGTTCTGCATTCAAACGGTTTTTTACTCCCACCTCTTTTGCTGTTGGCAGGGTCAGCATCATCATGCCCCGCACTCCTGTGGGCGATTTGGCCTTGGGGTGCCAGTGGGATTCCTGATAACAGATTGCTGCCACAAGGTGCCAGTCCAGATCGTGATTGCTTGCGACATTCTTGAACAGCTCATGGTACTGGGGGAGCCGGCGGGTCATATGGGTTTTCAGGCTGGCTACCTCGCCAGCGTTCAGGGGCTTTACTTCCGGTGTCTGTGCTTTGGGGACTTTGTCCGGAAACAGGGTGTATTCCCATGTCATAAGAGCGAGGTGAGCAGGTTGCTCATGATTGGTTTGTGCAGGGACAAGCAGGTCAGGCTGGCAGAGCTTAGCCTGAGACGCGTCAGCTTTTGGTTGCACAAGGTAAACCGAGAGAAGTGAACTCAGCAGTCCTGCAACCAGAAGAATCTTCTTTGGTCGGGTAAAATGTTTGCGTTGAGCATATTGGGTCATGGGCGTTCCATCCTGCTCGACAAATCCAGTGACCAATTTGACCACTGAAGTTCCCGAGAGTCGCTTGCACCTTGGTCTAAATCACCGCCACAGGGCGATACTGCTCTTCCACCAAAGTTGTAGTGGCATGAGTCCTTTGTCTCCAAAAGTCTGGCCAGCGATAGTAAGTCCGTAGAGAAAGCAATCTGGTATAAGCCATTTTTTTGGATGGTTTGAGGCGGATTGTGGTTCTATTTAACGAGGATCAGCGCGAAAAATGGCCAAACTCGGATTGCTCGCAGTAGGGTTTGTATTCCTGGTCAGCTCCTAATGGTTTGTGCTGGAGAGGCTGTTGGGTTCACTGTATTATATGCGCAGCTCGCTTACCTGACCTGAATTTCAAGGATCATGCCTCTCATGGAGACATTTCGCGGAAGCCCCGCTCTCTCCCCGTTTCGTGTATCGCGTCTGTTAAACACCCTTAAACAGCAGGTACCGAATGTTACTGGCATTTACGCCCAGTTTCTTCATTTCGCTGACCTGAGTGCGCCCCTGTCCGATGGACAGAGAAACGTGCTGGAACGTCTGCTGGAATACGGACCACGCCGTTTGCAACAGCAGGCCAAAGGCCAGCTTTTCCTGGTGACCCCACGTCCGGGTACGATTTCTCCCTGGTCCAGTAAGGCCACAGATATCGCCCATAACTGTGGTCTTGAAAATGTTCATCGACTGGAACGGGGTGTTGCCTACACAGTAGACAGCTCTGAACCTTTGACCGATGAGCAGGCGTCACAGGTTGAAGCTCTCCTTCATGACCGTATGACCGAGGCTGTACTGGCAGGGCCAGAACAGGCGGATGTACTGTTCAAAACCGCCGAGCCTGCGCCACTGGAACGTGTGCCTGTTCTGGCACAGGGGCGTGATGCGCTGGTGGAAGCCAACATCTCTCTGGGTCTGGCTCTGGCCGACGATGAGGTCGACTATCTTCTGGAAAACTTCCAGAAGATGGAACGTGATCCCAGTGATGTTGAGCTGATGATGTTTGCCCAGGCAAACTCAGAGCACTGTCGTCACAAGATCTTCAATGCCTCCTGGGATATTGATGGTGAAGCACAGGAAAAATCCCTGTTCGCCATGATCCGCAATACCCATGAGATGAATTCCGAAGGCGTACTGTCGGCTTACAAAGACAATGCCTCCGTGATTAAAGGCTGGAAGGGCGGTCGCTTCTTCCCGAATGCCGAAACCCGCAGCTATGACTACACCGAAGAGGATATTCATATCCTGATGAAGGTGGAGACTCATAACCATCCTACGGCTATTGCCCCATGGCCAGGTGCTGCAACCGGCTCCGGCGGCGAGATTCGTGATGAAGGCGCTACCGGTCGAGGTGGTAAGCCTAAAGCGGGTCTGACCGGTTTTACGGTGTCTAACCTGAATATCCCTGGCTACAAACAGCCCTGGGAAGGCGGTTATGGCAAGCCTGATCGTATTGTATCCGCACTGGATATTATGATCGAAGGTCCCCTTGGCGGCGCCAGCTTCAACAATGAATTTGGTCGTCCGGCTCTGTGCGGTTACTTCCGTACCTATGAAGACCAGGTGAATGGCCCGGCTGGCCTGGAAATGCGCGGTTACCACAAGCCCATCATGATTGCCGGTGGTCTGGGTAATATCCGTGAACAGCATATCGAGAAGGGTGAATACCCTGCTGGCTCCAAGCTGATTGTTCTGGGTGGCCCGGCCATGCAGATCGGTCTGGGCGGCGGTGCGGCTTCCTCCATGGCATCCAGCACTGGTCAGGAAGACCTGGACTTTGCTTCCGTTCAGCGTGAAAACCCTGAAATGGAGCGTCGCTGTCAGGAGGTCATTGACCAGTGCTGGCAGCTGGGCGAAAAGAACCCCATGCTGTTTATCCACGATGTGGGTGCAGGTGGCCTGTCCAACGCCCTGCCTGAGCTGATCAGTGATGGTGGCCGTGGTGGTCAGTTTGAACTGCGCGACATCCTCAATGATGAACCTGGCATGAGCCCTCTGGCGCTCTGGTGTAACGAATCTCAGGAACGTTACGTCATGGCTGTTGCGCCGGAAGATCTGGCGACGTTCGAAGACATCTGTAAGCGGGAACGCTGCCCGTATGCCATTGTTGGTGATGCTTTGGAAGAGCCTCATCTGAAGGTGACCGATGAGCACTTCGATAATCTGCCTGTCGATATGTCTCTGGATGTGCTGCTGGGCAAACCGCCTCGCATGCACCGCACAGTAGAGCGCAAGAGCTTTGAAGTTGCGCCTTTCTCAACAGCGGAGATTGATTTGGCTGATGCTGCCGAGCGTGTTCTGCGTCTGCCAGCTGTTGCCAGCAAGAGCTTCCTGATTACCATTGGCGACCGTTCCATTACCGGTCAGGTTGCCCGTGACCAGATGGTCGGCCCCTGGCAGGTACCTGTGGCCAACAGTGCCATCACCACCAGTGGTTATAACGCCAATACCGGTGAAGCTATGGCCATGGGAGAAAGAACCCCGGTGGCTCTGCTGGATGCGCCAGCATCTGGTCGTATGGCGGTGGGTGAAACCATCACCAACATTGCTTCTGCCCGTATTAATAAACTGTCTGAGATTCGTCTCTCGGCCAACTGGATGGCCGCTGCAGGTCACCCTGGTGAAGATGAACGTCTGTACGACACAGTGAAGGCTGTGGGTATGGAGCTGTGTCCGGAACTGGGTATCACAATTCCTGTAGGCAAGGACTCCATGTCCATGCGTACCACATGGCAGGATAACGGCGAAGACAAAGCTATAACGGCGCCTCTGTCTCTGGTTATCACCGGTTTCGCACCTGTTGCCGATGTGCGCAAGTGTGTCACACCGCAGCTGCGTACTGATAAGGGCGAAACGGATCTGCTGTTGCTGGACCTCGGTCGTAAACAGAACCGTTTGGGCGGCTCCGCCCTGGCTCAGGTATACAACGAGATCGGTGACGTTCCTGCTGACCTGGATGAGCCTCTGGATATCAAAGCGTTCTTCCAGGGTATTCAGCAGCTGCTGGCTGAAGACAAGATTATTGCTTACCACGACCGTTCCGACGGTGGTCTTTTCACCACTTTGGTGGAAATGGCCTTTGCCGGACATACCGGTGTGAAGGTTGCGCTGGATAAGCTGGCCGCCACTCGTGATGACCTGATTGCAGCCCTGTTCAACGAAGAACTGGGTGCTGTGATTCAGGTACGTAAAGCGGATAAGGGCGCTGTGAAAGACTGTCTGGCCAGCTTTGGTCTGTCCGGTTGTGTGCACACCATTGGTGAGCTGGCACCTGACCAGAAGGTGGAGTTCACCTTTAAGGACAAGCCGGTACTGCAGGGCAATCGTATTCGGTACCAGCGTATCTGGTCCGAGACCAGCTACAAGATCCAGTCCCTGCGTGATAACGCCGAGTGCGCCCAGCATGAGTTCGACAATCTGCTGGACGACAAAGACCCCGGTCTGCAGGCTGTTACCTCCTGGGATATCAATAAGGATATTGCTGCACCTTATATTGCCAGCGGCGTACGTCCTCCTGTGGCGATTCTGCGAGAGCAGGGCGTGAACGGGCATGTAGAAATGGCGGCTGCCTTTGATCGTGCCGGTTTTGACGCCGTCGACGTGCATATGAGTGACCTGATCAGTGGTCGTCGAAGCCTGGAAGGTTTCCGCGGGCTGGTCGCCTGTGGCGGCTTCTCTTACGGTGACGTATTGGGTGCTGGTGGCGGTTGGGCCAAGTCCATTCGTTTCAACGAAAAGGTACGGGAAGACTTCGCGAAGTTCTTTGCTCGCAAAGACACCTTTACCCTGGGTGTATGTAATGGCTGTCAGATGCTGTCGACACTTCACGAGCTGATTCCGGGTACTGAGCATTGGCCACGGTTTGTGCGTAACCGTTCTGAGCAGTTCGAAGCACGTGTTTCTATGCTGGAAGTGCAAAAGAGTCCTTCGATCTTCCTGAAGGGTATGGAAGGTGCACGTATTCCTGTCGCAGTGGCTCACGGTGAAGGTCTGGCAGAGTTTGCTTCTGACAATGATCGTCGGGCGGTCACTGGCTCCGGACAGGTTGCACTGCGTTATGTGGACAACCATGGTCGTACCACAGAGCGTTATCCGTTCAACCCGAACGGCTCTCCGGATGGTATTACCGGCCTGACCAGTCGTGATGGTCGTGTGACAATTATGATGCCTCACCCTGAGCGGGTATTCCGCACAGTGACCAACTCCTGGCACCCTGATGAGTGGCAGGAATATGCTCCCTGGATGCAGATGTTCCGTAATGCCCGGGTCTGGGTTGGCTGACTCTCATTGGTAGAGATGCCTGAAGGCTAAAACAGTGGTACTGAAAACCCGGTGGCGCGAAGGCTTTGCCGGGTTTTTTATGGTCTGAAGGTAACTATTCTACAAACCGCTACCGCTACAAAACATCTTAAAACCGTCTACTTTTAGTGTGTGAGAAATGTTCATTCTTCAGTATTGAACACAGCCTCTGCATTAACGCCTGCCCCCTTCACCACCGTGCAGGTCATCCTGACCAAGCAGGAGCACATCCAGCTTAAACAGCAGGCCAACCAGTGGCATGCTATGTGGAAAGCGGCGTGTGATCGAGAGCACAAAGCTCTGACCAAAAATTCCGTGCTCACGTTAAAGCATAAGGCTGCTACAGCAGCATTGAATGCCCAGATTGATGAACTGAAATCAGAGCTGGCGTACATGAAGCACCTGCTTTTTGGTCGCAAGTCTGAGAAAGCCAGTGCCTCTTCCAAGAAAAGCGGCAATACAACTCGCCCACCTTCAAATCGTAAACGAGGCCGCCAGCCCGGGGTTCCCGGTAACGGGCGCAACCTTCACAACAATCTGCCTGTGGTTCATGAGCCAGTGGACCTGCCAGAGGAAGAGCAGCGTTGTGCAGCCTGTCATTTACCTTTCAGGCCATTTTTCAATAGCTCTTGCGATGTGATTGAAGTTGAAGTCAAGGCTCACGTAAGACGGGATTTTATTGATGCTCAGCGTGGCGACCCTGAACTGGAAAAGTGGAGTGCCACCAGGGTGAGCAGGATTGGTCACTTATACCACCTGAACGACCAGCGCCTTAAAGTTCTGGACGACCCTGAACAGTTTTCAGCTCGACAACTGAAACTTGAGCGTCAGGTAGAACAGATGGCAACCCAGAGGGATCAGGAACCCAAACGCCCAAAACTGCCAGTCAGAGCAAAATGGTGGCGTTCAGGTGGTTGGTAGAAAGGTTACCAGGCTGGCAAGTCATTCACTCTCAGGCCTTCATACTGGCTACTCATTTCTTGTTCGTCCATTGCATTTATCACCCGATCAACAAACGTTCCAAGGCCTGCGACCGAGTCAGTCTCAACATAGGAAATACGTAGCACCTCAAACCCCAGGCCTTTGAGTATGTGATCTATCAAATGGTCTCGCGCTCTTCTTTTTCCAGATTCTTTTGCAAGAAGCTCATCATTTTCCATTGTCTCATCCTGAATATAATGATGGGGGCCATCGACCTCTATACACAAGGTTTTACCCACCAGAATATCAACGGGGAACCCTTCAATATTCACTTCCATAACAATATTTTGGTTTGGCAAAGCATGTTTAACAGCCTGGAACACTCTGTTTTGTAATGCTGAGACCTGCACCTTTTTTTCAGGAGCAGAAAGAGCAGGAGACACATCAATTTCCAGGTTAGAAATGCCTGCCCAGTAAATATATGCAAATCTGTCTTGCCAGTGATGTGAAAGAAGGTCCCTGATATTTTCCCTATCCATTAGCGGCTTAACAAAGATATCGAAACGGGGTGTATCAGGATCATCCTTGACGAGCGGATTTTGTTTTGCACATAAATCCAGAACGGCCAGGTACCATAAGAAGTCGCCGACGCTATGCTGTAGAGGGCCGCCTGTGTCAATAAAACCAGTCATATCACAAAGACGTTTAACCAGGAAATAGCCAAGCTTCAGCTGGTCGTCTGACAGAGATAAACGGCACAAAGCGTCAAGGGCCATAATGATACCCTGTTCAGTCGGCGATATGTTCATAATGGCTTGAATCGAAGCTTGAACAACATCCTCCCCTATGACGTGTGAGCAATGAGACATCCCACTGGCCACCATGGCCAGATGCTGGGCCGACCACTCTTTGGTGTCGGTCAAATCACGCCTCCCCACCTCTTTGGCCAGCGCCTTCCGGGTCGTGTCGGCGTCGTCCCCCGTCACCTGGCTCAGGCCATTGATCACCATGGCCAGAGGCTGGGCCGACCACTCTTTGGTGTCGGTCAGATCACGGCTTCCCACCTCTTTGGCCAGCGCCTTCCGGGTCGTGTCGGCGTCGTCCCCCGTCACCTGGCTCAGGCCATTGGTCACCATGGCCAGATCTTGCGCTAACCAGCACTTTAGGTCTCCGGCAAGGGCACGCCTCCCGACTTCTTTGGCCAGCGTCTTCCGGGTCGTGTCGGCGTCGTCCCCCGTCACCTGACTCAGGCCATTGGTCACCATGGCCAGATCTTGCGCTATCCAGCACTTAAGGTCTCCGGAAAGGGCACGCCTCCCGACTTCTTTGGCCAGCGCCTTCCGGGTCGTGTCGGCGTCGTCCCCCGTCACCTGGCTCAGGGCATTGGTCACCATGGCCAGATCTTGCGCTATCCAGCACTTAAGGTCTCCGGCAAGGGCACGCCTCCCCACTTCTTTGGCCAGCGCCTTCCGGGTCGTGTCGGCGTCGTCCCCCGCCACCTGACTCAGGCTATTGGTCACTATGGCCAGATGTTGCACTATCCAGTACTTAAGGTCTCCGGCAAGGGCACGCCTCCCCACTTCTTTGGCCAGCGCCTTCCGGGTCGTGTCGGCGTTGTCCCCCGTCACCGGGCTCAGGCCATTGGTCACCATGGCCAGAGGCTGGGCCGACCACTCTTTGGTGTCAGTCAAATCACGACTCCCCACCTCTTTGGTCAGCGCCTTCCGGGTCGTGTCGGCGTCGTCTCCCGCCACCTGACTCAGGCCATTGGTCACCATGGCCAGAGGCTGGGCCGACCACTCCCTGGGGTCAGTCAAATCACGGCTTCCCACCTCTTTGGCCAGCGCCTTCCGGGTTGTGTCGGCGTCGTCACCCTCCACCTGACTCAGGCCATTGGTCACCATGGCAAGATCTTGCGCTATCCAGCACTTAAGGTCTTCGGCAAGGGCACGGCTTCCCACCTCTTTGGCCAGCGCCTTCCGGGTCGTGTCGGCGTCGTCGTCCCCCGTCACCTGCCTCAGTCCACTGGTCACCATGGCCAGATCTTGCGCTATCCAGTACTTAAGGTCTCCGGCAAGGGCACGCCTCCCCACTTCTTTGGCCAGCGCCTTCCGGGTCGTGTCGGCGTCGTCTCCCGCCACCTGACTCAGACCATTGGTTACCATGGCCAGATGCTGGGCCGACCACTCTTTGGTGTCGGTCAAATCACGGCTTCCCACCTCTTTGGCCAGCGCCTTCCGGGTCGTGTCGGCTTTGTCACCGGCGACCTGACTCAGGCTATTGAGCACCATGGCCAGCGTTTGGGCTTTAAATCCGCACTGTTTGGTTAGCTGCTGTTTTTGACTGCGGTGGATCACGGCTTTCATTATCCAGTCTAACGCTGTGGCGCCTTCTTGATATTTTGCTAATTTTGAAAACGCATTTGCCAAAAGAGCAAGGGCTTTGGGACTGGCTCGAAGCGGGTGCGGATCTCTTTCTGTCATCTGGAATGCAAGATCTAAAAGCGCGGTTTTATGGCTCTCCCGATGTGTCCCGTGAAGTTGCTTTTTGAGTCGATTCACTTCGTTTGCCAGTGCTTCTATCTGTTGATCGAAACGCTCGGCGGAAGGGGTGCGGTAATATTGTATCTTTCTGTCTGGTCTTCTTTTTGGATGGGTTCGAACTGTAGCCTCAGACGATTCCTGTTGTCGTGAAGGGACTTCGGCATGGGTCTTTGATGTGGTCAATACAGGCGGCCACTGAAGCATTGATGATTCAGGAACAGGAGAGGCATGTGGCCGGACACCGGTACGACCGGGATACAGGGAAGCAGGTAAAGGCTTTACAATTGCCGCCCAGCTTTTCTTTGTATCTTTATCTGCTGCTGCGCAGTTCTCTATCACGCCCCCTGACAGCGGTAGCATTAACCAAATAAAAAACAATTCTCTCCTGCAAAAGTGAGCACCAATATTCACGGTCAATCTCATCCAGTTGCCCGTTCGTTGAGACTGTGCAGTAAAGGCAATGGCGGGGTATATGGCAAGACGGCACAGGCCAGAAAGAGAAGGGAATACACAATCAGCAAACCGCCTCATATACCGACCATGATCCTCCAAAAGCATAACCGGATAGGAAAAATCATTGCCTGAAATGGTGGCGTTTAGGTGGTTGGTAGAAAGGTTACGTCTGAAGATTCTGTCGTTAATAATTATTAATTAGTTATTCAGATCTTTTTAAAACCATTAGTAATAACCAATGGTCAACGGTACAGCAACAGGTATTCGATGGAATACAAGGCTAACCACCTTGTCAGGCTTTTGCCTCTTAGTATTAGCCCCTGGGATTGAACCTACACTGTGGTAAGAGCGTCCAAGGTTGGATGCTGGGTTATGCGAAATGGAGGTAGTAATAATATGAAATTCTTTTCAAGGGCCCTGGTGCTCTCACTCTTCAAGCTGGTTGGTCTGCCACTGGTGTTTATGATGCTGGGCGGTTGCCTGAATGAGCTCTCAGGCACGAATTATGACCGGGTCGAGGCCCGTAGCCTGCAAACTGTCCATTTCGGTGAAATTGTCGAGATTGAATCGGTAAAGCTTGAAGGTACCCAATCTGGTATAGGTGCTGCAACCGGTGCTGCTGTTGGTGGTATTGGCGGCTCTAAAATCGGTGGCGGTAAAGGCAAGAGCATAGCGACTATTGCGGGTGTTGTAGCGGGTGGCCTGCTGGGTAATATGGTGGAGAAAAAATCCACCGAAAGCACAGGTCTTAACCTGACTGTGCGTCTTGATAGCGGTGAACATGTCTCTGTCGTGCAACAGGGCGGTGGTTTTCGAATAGGCGACCGGGTGAAAGTGTTAGTGCAAGGTCGTTCCAGTCGTGTAGTACACACTCAGTATTAAGTGTATTGATCGGATTCCTTCAATGCGCCTGCGGGCGCATTTTTTATACCTGAGATTTATGCTCTCCTGATACGAGCGTTCTGATGAGTGTGATGGTTGTTGGTCATAACCACAGGCTTTACACTGCCGTGAGGCTTATACAAGTACAGTACAAGTAAAGTGGTGGGTGATTAATGAACAAGGAAACAAAACTGGCAGTGGGTATTGTGGCAGGAGCGACTATTATCGTGGCTGCCGGCTTCTGGATGTTTTCCGATAACACCAGCATGAAGGATGAAGTGGCCGTGCCGGACACTCCTTTTCTGGACGCTCCAGCAGAAGTCACAGTTGACCTGAACGATGAGGATGACAGAACCGGTGATGTAACCCGGATTATCATCAGCGAGCCGACGGCTTCCGGTGAGGTGAGTGTGGATAATGTGAATGTTGATGAAGTGCTCACCGGACGTGTGATTATTGATGATGAAGTGGTACTTCAACCACAACAGAAGCCCTCTGGCACTGAGTAGGCAGTCGAACACCAGGCTGACAGTGAAGTGTTTAAGTGCTACCAGTTTAGGGCGAATAATTCACAACTACTACGACTAAGAGTTGAGAGCAATGAGCGACCAGTTTCCCAGCGGCAGTATCCTGATTGACCCAGCCCGGTTGCAGCAGTGGCTGCCGGATCCAGACCTGCGCCTGTTTGATGTGCGTTACAGTCTGCAGTCTTCGGAAGCAGGTCAGGAGCAGTATTGGGCAGGGCATATTCCTGGTGCTTATTACGCCAGTACCTCCCATGATTTGGCGGCGCCTGTATTGCCTGGTAAAACTGGACGACACCCTTTACCTTCCCGGGAAGCTTTTCAGGAAACGCTACGTCACTGGGGCGTCTCAGAGCAAAGTCATATCGTTTTGTATGATGATGGCTCACATTTTTTTGTGTCGAGGTTGTGGTGGATGCTCTCTGTCTGGCTGGAGCATCCTTCGGTGTATATCCTTCATGGCGGTTTGAGGCATTGGCAGGAGCAAGGCGGAGCCATTACTCAGGATCTGCCCGATTACCCTGCGTCCTCACTTCAGGTGGAATTGAACGACAGCCAATTGTTAACAGCAGAACATGTTCCGGGTTTTGTCGGTCTTGGTGGTGCTCTTGTTGATGCCCGGGCAGAAGAGCGGTTCCGTGGTGAAGTGGAACCTTTGGACCCTAAAGCCGGTCATATACCAGGTGCTGTGTGCAGCCCTTGTTCAAAGGTAACGGATGAACACGGCTACTTCCTATCTCCGGATGTTCTGCGCAGGCATTTCTCTTCTTATGCCGATCGTGACGTTGCCTGCTATTGCGGCTCCGGTATATCGGCCTGCCAGAATATTCTGGCGATGGTGCTGGCCGGGCTGCCAGTGCCAAAGCTCTATGCTGGCTCCTGGAGTGAGTGGGTCACAGATCCTTCCCGCCCAGTTGCCACCGGTTAATGGCTCAGGGCTAAATGTTGCGGGTTGGCAGCTGCCAAGGCTGAAAAGTCGGTTGCCCTGGCCATTTTGTTAGTTATATCCCCCTCTTGTTTTGCCACGCTATCGGATCATTGATTCGATGGCGAAAGTGGCATGAAACGACTCTCTTCCCCGTTGGGTTCTGGCTGTTTGTCTGACAGTCACGACCAGCGTGAAACGACACCTGAAGCCGCTCTGTTATCAGGAGCGTCTGTCCAGCCCCTGATACTTTCTGAGAGTGAAGTGTTCCTGAATGGAGCGGAGGGTAGTTCTGATTCGAGTCGGCAAGCTGCAGAGTTTTCCCCTAAGCAGCAGTGCCGTGTTATGGATTCTTCAGAGGAGCCTGTGTCAGGGTCCGGCGCCAGTGTATCTGCTGCACGGAAAATAACGGTTATCCCTCCGACGAACTCTACAAATTATAACGGTGCGGTTCGTGTGAGTGATGGTTGTCAGGCAAGGAGGGTTGCGTGCCGGGACTTTGCCTGTCTCTATGCGCGAGGGGGGATTGGCCTGGAAAATGATTTCAGCGCTATCGCCGAAAAATATGACATCGAAGAAATTACCTCGTTTAAAATGAGCTGGTATGACAGGCACTTTGCTCTCAAGACCAGTAAAGAGGGGTATTACTTTTCCAGGCCGGCTTTTGGGCAGGTTGTGGATCATATATGTCAGCGGCATTTTGCAAGCCAGCAGGATGAACACACAGTGAACTACCTGTTTTCTACAGTAGAACACATGATGGCATTGCGGTTTGTGGGGAATAAGGAAGGGGTAAAAATTTATTACTACGATCCCAATATAACCCTGGATCACACCACCGTTCTTCTACCTTCTCTTGATCTGGCAAATAAGTTAACGCTTGATGATTTGTGGAATGGAAATGGTCACCAGTGTTTGCAGGATATCCCGCTAATAATCACCAGCATCAACCTTGTCCCTGATGATTTTTCAGTTGCTGAGGGCTCTTTTGGTGCTGAGGGCTCTTTTGGTGCTGAGGGCTCTCTTGGTGCTGAGGGCTCTCATGCTACCGAAGGTTCTTTCGTCGCAGCTAAAAAAATGAGTGATGTGCAGTTATTTGAATGTAACGTATCACCAGAACTGATCAGGGAGTTGATAAGAGAAGGACACTTTTTGGATGTCGTTGACAGGCTGGATCCACAGAAGTTGTGCCGGTCAGACAGTGGATTGGAATGTCGTATGAGTAAAGAGTTGATGGAGGGCCGGCTGGATGTATTCAAGGCTGCTTTTGATTTCGTTGACTGTAGCGCCATGTCTGAGAAGGAAAAAATCAAACAACTCTGTTGCACGAATCATCGTGGTGAGCCAGTACTGTTGACCGCTATGAAAGAAAACAGGGGGGATCCAGTCGAGCAGTATATGGCCATTATCTTGAACCGTGCCTGGCCTGAAGAGCTTAAGATACAGGTGCTTATGGCCAGTTATGGTGAGGGTTTAACAGGCTGTTGTTTGGCAGCGTTCATAAATAATGAAGCAGCTTTGATCAGCTACGTGAAGAAAGTTTTGGGTAGTCATTTAAGCCCTGAAGGGAAAAAGGTTTTGTTACAAGCCAGGTGTGATGGTAACAGGATGTTTTACCGAATTGCGCAAAACGACAACGTTAGTATGTTGAGTTGTGTGTATTTCGAGATAGTGAACAGTAATCTGCCAGAAGTCGACAAGGTGGCGATTTTAAAAGGGGGGCTCCTGGGTGCTCGTGCTGGTGGGAGATACCTCATTAGAGTCGTCTATAACGAAAGGCCCGAGTTATTTATGGATTATTTTCAAGGTCTGATTCATGGCAGCATGCACAGACTGAGTTCGGCAAGTATTAGGGAGCTAATGCAGGTAACACAAATCTCACAGGTTTAAAATTGAGGTGTGTACAGTCGCACTGTCATACAAATTCAAGTAAAGTCTGCTTTCACTTTGATGGATTTCCCTGTTGTCTTTATACAAAGCAGGGGGAGCATCCCTGAATTCTGCTGTTTTTGAGATGAAGTTAGATGCACGACTTGCTGGTACCTGATATCGCACTGTTGGAAAAGTGGCTGGACAAAGCTGGCTACGAAACGTCCATTTGTGAAGAGTGTAATGGTCTGCATGTGAATGCTATGCAGGCTGAGGAGGGCGTTGTCGACAGTCGTCTGTTTGTTGAACCCTGGGGCGTGGTATTCACCACAGAGCTGGATGTGCGTAATGCAGCCATTCTGCCTTTGACTGCTGACCTTCTGCGCCTGAACATGTCCTTCCCGACAATCAAACTGTTTGTGAATACCCCGGATGACACAGGTGCCATGCTTGTGGCGTCGTCGTTTATTCTAACGACCCAGGGAGTGACCATTGAGCAGTTTGACGAATTCTTTGGCGTAACTCTGGAAACCGTACGACAGCTGCTTCAGGAATGTCAGCAGATGCAGTACCTGTTCCAGGGCGACGAACGTATGATGCCTGTTGAAGCTGAAGATGGCATTAAGCCTTCACTGCATTAAGCCCTCACTTCGCCAGGTCTTAACGTCGCCAGGCCTTCATTTCAGTTATGAAGGCATTCGGCGACAAGGTGTCAGAGACCGAACATCACTTTCCTGCAGCAGGGCCATAATCAGGTTGTTTTGGCTTTGCGCGCCAGACAGGTGCAGATCAATGTCATATTGATTGCGGTCTGAGCACAGGGTGGCCTTGAAATCATCAACATCAAACCCACCATTGCGGCTGTTATTCAAGACACGCTCCAGGCAGCCCGGAGTATTACTGGTCACCAGCTTAAGTCGGTACTGCTTCTGCTTGGGCTGCTTTTCATTTGCCTGCGCCATTGGTTCTGCTCCTCTTCGTAGTCGGCTGAACCGACTTCTGCTCATTGTCATGAGCCATAAAAAACATGAGTTATAAATAAACAGTTATAAAAAAACCCCCGAACCTTTCAGTGCGGGGGTTTGTTTGGCTTCTGGCTTTCAGGCCTGACCTATCCCCCGGCGTATGATCATAATAATCATACCGGTCATGATGGTTTTGCCTTTGAGAGAGATGTTGTTCGCGATCATCAGCCTGCTCAAGTCAGAAGTCGTTATATAATGGCTAGCAATCATATGTAAGGCTTTTGCATTCTACAAGAAGCGTTACAGGTAAAAGCCGTATTTGGCCAGAAGGGCTAACCAAGTTGTCACCAAAACCCTTGAAAAGGTGCCAGCTGCATCTACAGGTGGTAATGTACATCAACTATTGTAAATAGCTCGATCAGTGATGAGTGGGAGTACACCGATGTCCCTGTGGACACCTGATAGCTGGAAAAATCATACGGCTCTGCAAATGCCAGAATACCCGGATGCTGCCAAGCTGCAGCAGGTAGAAGATGGCCTGAAAAAAATGCCGCCTCTGGTCTTTGCCGGGGAAGTCCGCGCATTAACCAGTCAGCTGGCCAATGTGGCCGATGGCAAGGCGTTCCTGCTTCAGGGGGGGGACTGTGCCGAGAGTTTTGCCGAATTTAATGCGGTGAATATCCGCGACACCTTTAAAGTACTGATGCAGATGGCTGTGGTTCTCACCTTTGGTGCCGGCTGCCCGGTGGTGAAGGTTGGTCGTATGGCGGGTCAGTTCGCCAAGCCTCGCTCCAAGCCCACTGAAACCCGTGATGGACTGGAACTGCCCACTTATCGCGGCGATATCGTCAACAGTAACGAGTTTACCCCTGAGGGCCGTATTCCTGACCCGGAACGGATGCTCTCGGTTTACCATCAGGCTTCCTCGACACTGAACCTTCTGCGGGCCTTTGCCCAGGGCGGGCTGGCGTCTCTGGAACAGATCCACTCCTGGAACCTCGATTTTGCCAAGTCTTCCCCGGCGGTTGAACACTTCCAGCAGATGGCGGAACGTATTGATGAAACCCTGGCCTTTATGAAGGCCTGTGGCATTACCGCTGAAAACAGCGCAGCGATTCGTGAAACCAGCTTCTACACCTCCCATGAGGCGCTGCTGTTGCCTTATGAACAGGCTCTGACCCGCAAAGACAGCCTTACCGGCGACTGGTATGACTGCTCCGCCCACATGCTGTGGATCGGCGACCGTACCCGTCAGCCTGAAGGCGCTCATGTTGAGTTTATGCGCGGTATTCACAACCCGGTAGGTATCAAGGCCGGCCCAAGCCTGCCACCGGATGACCTGCTGCGGCTGTTGGATATTATTAATCCAGACAACATCGCAGGTCGTGCCACCGTGATTGTGCGTATGGGGGCAGATAAGGTTGAAGACGGTCTGCCACCATTGGTTAAGGCTATCGAGCGTGAAGGCCGCAAGGTGGTGTGGAGCTGTGATCCTATGCACGGCAATACCATTACCGCCGGCGATTACAAAACCCGTGACGTCAGTCGTGTATTGCAGGAGGTGCGTAACTTCTTCGCGGTTCACCGTGCTGAAGGTTCTTATGCCGGTGGTGTGCACTTTGAGATGACCGGCCAGAATGTGACTGAATGTCTGGGTGGTACACACAAGGTGACAGAAGACACTCTCAAAGAGCGTTACAGAACCCACTGTGACCCACGTATGAATGCTAACCAGTCACTGGAAATGGCGTTCCTGATTGCGGATACTTTGAAGCAGTGCCGTAAAGATCAGCTGGGGCTGTAAAGCTAAAGCCTTTAACCACAGAGGGCACAGAGAAGAGCTCTTTAGTAAAAAGCAAAAGCTCTTTTTAGAAGTTCTTAATCAATAGCTTTTGCTTTTCCTCTGTGGTCTCTGTGCCCTCTGTGGTAAAAAATGCGCAAAGGCCGGTTCGCAAGGATCATCCGGTCTTGTATAAGATAAATAAAGTTATCCTATTGCCGTTACCAAAACCCAATACATCGATGTTGGGTTTTTTATGCCCGCCTGTTCAAGAGCATCTATAGTCAGTTCTCCCTTCCAGGCAGGATAACGCTATGTTTCCTCTGAAAAGCATCACTCTTGCCGCAGCTTTATGGTTGTAGGACTTCTGATTGTAAGACTTCTGATTGTAAGAAATGTGCAGCATTTTTGATGGCAAGCCCTGTTGAATGAACCATAATAAGCCACCTGCGAAATGCTCCCGGCCTGTTAACGGGGGAAGACTATGAATATAGAGGAAAGCTATGAATCATCGCAGCAAGATCTGTATCCTGACAATCCTGCCGTTATTTCTGACCATCACTTCTGTCTCACAGGCTGACTGGTATGAATGTAGAGGTCATCCGGGTACTGTCTGTGAGATGGACGGCAAGGGCGGGGAGTATCAGCTCTGTTTCAACCCCCGGTGGGGTACAAAATGTGGACAGGTTGATGCTGGAGTGGGCGTGCTCTGGGTAGAAAATAACTGCATTAACTCCGGAACACTGTCCGGTACAGTGTCAATTGACTACGTGAAATCCAGGGGCGATGCCCCGCAGCTGTCCGATCCCTGTATCTTCGGACAGTAGTCAGAATAACACCCCTGAAAGCCCTGAGCCTCATAACCATGCCCCCCTTGTTCAGGGGAGCACAATAACGATGCTTAAGCGGATACAGCGATTAAATAGCGGGTAGTCAGCCAGTGACTATCGGTGGCTGACTTAACCTGCTGATTAACTGCCGATCACACCGCCATCGTCTTTGGTGATGAGAACGGTGGTGGAACGAGGGCGGGTTGTACCATCGCTGGCAGGGTAGCTCAGACCAGGATGCTGTACGTTCACCCACATGGCACGGCCATTTGGCGTGGTGGTAATGCCAGTGATCTCACAACCACGTGGGCCAACGAGGAAACGCTTCATCTCACCATCGCCTGGGTCACAGCAGAGCATCTGGTTGGTGCCCATGTTCACGTTCAGGTCTTTCTTATCGCCATAGTCAGTCTGTACCCATAGACGGCCATCGAAGTCGAACCAGATGCCATCCGGGGAAGAGAAGATATCGCCCTTAATCGTACCGATATGGTTCTCTTTTACCGCGCTGCCGTCAGCCAGTGTGGCGCCCGGCTTGTCACCGGCCAGGAGGAAGAGTTCCCAGTTAAAGGTGGTTGCCGTTGGGTCAGCTCCCGCTTCATTGAAGCGGATGATCTGACCGTGACGGTTGTCCTTGCGAGGGTTGGCTGAGTTGGTGTCCTGATCTTCTTTCTTGCCGCGATGTTTGTTGTTGGTGAGGGTGACAAACACTTCACGGGTGGTTGGGTGAACAGTCACCCACTCAGGACGGTCCATCGTTGTTGCGCCAACAATGTCTGCCGCACGACGTGCATTCAGAAGAACCTCTGCCTGGCTGGCAAAGCCATTACGGCGGGTCAGGCCACCCTGGCCGAATACCAGTGGCAGCCACTCGCCTTTGCCATCTTCATGGAAGGCCGCAGCGTACAGTGTGCCCTTGTCCAGCAGTTCACTGTTCGCAGCTTTGTTTTCGGGAACATAGGTTCCATCGGCAACAAACTTGTAAACATACTCGCCGCGGGTGTCATCACCGAAGTAGTAAGCCAGACGGTTATCATCGCCCAGTGAGAGTGTGGAGCACTCACGAACAAGGCGCCCCATGGACGTGCGCTTCTTGGGTGTGCTTGCAGGGTCGAAAGGATCAATCTCTACTACCCAGCCAAAGCGGTTAGGCTCATTCACAAAACCACCGTGGGCCTGGGTTTCGTCAGGGGTTGCGTTGAAACGAGGCTCGGTAGCATCCCAGCTGTAGTACTTGGCGTTGTCGCCATTGCCTACACCGTAACGGTTGTGCTCGGTACGGGTTTTGTAATCGTCCTTGTTACGGTTAACGAAGTAGTTTTTCCAGTTCTCTTCGCAGGCCAGGTAGGTGCCCCATGGGGTGATACCGTTGGCGCAGTTGTTCAGGGTTCCCAGTACGGTTTTGCCCATTGGGTCAGCCGTTGTTTTCAGACTATCGGTACCAGCGACTTCACCGGTCAGTTCCATAGGTGTCATACCGGTGATACGACGGTTGTAGCTTGAGCCTTCGACACGCATCCAGTTGCTGTTGCTGTCGAGTTTTACCTCGATGATGCTAACGCCATGGGCTGCCATCTCTTTCTTTACTTCATTCGGGTCGCGAGCGACCTTGCCCATGGCATCCTTCATTTCGGTCATGCCATTGGGGTGAATGGTCTGGTTAATGTATTCGTGATTGATTACCAGCAGGCCACGAGTGTTCTCTTCTCCGTCGAAAGGGAAGAACCACATGCCGTCGTGGTTTTGTCCTGCCTGTTTCATCTGGTCCTGCCAGGTGTTGGAGCCATCAGCCTTCCAGGCAGGGGCACCCGCTTCCACAGGGTCACCCCATGAGAAGAACGCCTGCGCGGTGTAGCCTTCAGGCACAGTGACAGAGTCAAAGTTAACAGCGGTTTCCACAGGAATTGGTTTGAAACCAATTGTCGGGGCAGCCGCTGTCGCAGGAGCTGCCTTTTCAGAACTGCAGCCAGAGGTGCTTAGCAGTGAGCCACCCAGGAAACCGGCCATGGCGATGCCAAGACCACCCTTCATAAAGTTACGACGACCTTCGGCCACCATATCGTTCAGGTTTTCATTGCCTGAGACGTTATCAGGAATATCATCAATAGCTTCGAGCTGTTCATGGTATTCATTGTGGGAACGGGCTTTGATCATCTCTAACCTCACGACTGCTGTCTGTTATTATTTATAATTTGATAAGGCTTGCTTCAGCCATTGGTCGGTAGCATCTGTGATTCTTGTGACAAAAAGGTGGCAGAAAGATGACGGTCATGTGTCAGAAGTGTTTCACGGAGGGATAAAAAAAGCGAGAGCCTAAGGCTCCCGCGGTTTGTAGCATTATTAAAGGGTCAAATCAGCTCAGGTGATTGTTTAGGCTGAGCTTAAGCGCCTGTGCCGGGGTGCTTATACTCCCATGCTGGGTGCCTGGCGCTGAATAGTCTCGATAATAGCCTTAGCGCTTTGCTGGGCTTCTTGAAACTCTTCTTTAGAGAGTTCCGCAGTGACCTTCTGCAAAGGCTCCATGGCTTCCGAGAAACCACCGGCCAGAGCTACTGTCAGCCAGGCGGCTGCCTGTTGCAGGTCCTGATTGTCTTCACTGTAACGGGCGTGAAGAATACCCAGCAGGAACTGGGCCTGCGGGCTGCCCTGAAAGGCTGCCTGCCGTGACCAGTCCATAGCATGGTTGGGGTTCACTTCTGTGCCCTGACCCTTGGCATAGGCCAGGCCTAAAAGCAGTTGGGATTTCACATGTCCCTGTTCGCCAGCCTTGGTAAACCAGCTCAGCGCTATCTTGGGGTCGGTAGGAACAAGCTCGCCACCGGCGCGGTACATCTGGCCCATCAGATACTGTGATTCAGCAAGGCCATTGTCGGCAGCCTTTCGGGTCCATTTCAGGGCTGTCTTGTAATTCTGTTCAACACCTTCGCCGTGGGCATACATCAGTGCAAGGTTGTGCTGGGCGTGGAGATGGTCCTGCTCAGCAGCCTGGCTGTACCATTTGACGGCAGCGGGGTTATCTTCGGGGATGCCGTGGCCCATATCGAGCATGACTGCGAGGTTGTACTGGGCATCAGCATGACCGCCGGTCGCAGCCTGACGAAACCAGTCCAGGGCACGGGTTTCATTTTTAGGGACGCCAAGCCCCTGACTGTTCATCTGTCCAAGGAGCCAGGCGGCTTCATTGTTGCCAGATTTTGCTGCACTCCGGCAGGTTATCACGGCATCGGCATGACTGTGGTTCATGAACAGGCTCTGGCACTGGTTGCTGTCGGCATGCAGGGTAGAGGCCCCAAACAGGGCAGCGGTGGTACTGAGTGCGAGAATCAGATGTCTCATATCTTACTTCCTTGTCGGTGAGCGGAGGCTCGGTTAAGTAAGAGGTTTCGGCTGACTCAAGAGGGGCTGAATGGATATTTCTGACGTTTTTACCCCACTGAAGGGGGATTGGCAGGCACAAAAAAACCGCAGCCTGTGCGGTTTTCTGTGGTGATCGTCTGACTTTATAGAGAAGTCTTTATGGGCATCTCCCTCTGTTGGGGTGAGACGCGGGTTTTAGGCATGGGACGCAACAGCTTTGCCATGAAAGCCTGAGTGACCTGTCTTGCGACGCTGAGGCTTGCCCTGTGACATTACCTGATCCCGTGGCAGTACTTTATAGATGTTGCGAAAGTACTCTGCCTCAATGCACTGGGGTTCCAGGCTGGCCAGCTTAATCCCCATACGCTGGAGGTAAGCAATCATATGGTCTGTCTTTGGTTTGTTCATTAACTGCTCCGCAAGCAGTAGTCCGTTTTAGTAAGCTGCGGTACTTTTCCGCAGGTAGTGGTTACTACCTAAATTCGGACGGCAGCTTATTCCTTTTGAATGTGTTTGTTCTTGACCGAAAACAATAAAGTGCCCGGCCTTATAAAACTTTGCAGAAATCTTTCATCATGCTTCTTATATGGAAGCATCATATATGCCAGATCATATGACACTTGTCTGATATGAGTGAGGAGCGCAGGAAAAAACCGGCTTCCTGTACTTTTCATTCTTGGGGCGGGAGTATCTTCTGTTAGTGTTACCGTTATATGACACCCGGTAATGCTTAAAAAAATGTCACAGAAAGAAACAGGTTTACTTATGGTAACGGTTCATTTTTGTGAACCCTGTTGGTCGAAAGAGGTGTTCACAGTACACTTCGCTCTGCCTCCCTTTCTGAAGACATAACCCATGAGACGCACCGTTTTTGATACACCTGTGGTGAACCACTTTTTCAACGGCCTTAGTTGGCTGGGTTTGAAGCTGGCGGGCTGGTCTATTGAAGGCAAAGCACCAACGATGAAAAAATATGTATTGATTGCAGCGCCTCACACCAGTAACTGGGACTTCCCATTAACACTGGCTATTGCCTTTCGCCTGAAGGTGAAAGTGTTCTGGATGGGTAAAGCTTCTCTGTTTCGGGGGCCAATGGGCCCCATCATGACATGGTTGGGCGGCATTCCGGTTGATCGCAAGCAGGCTAACGGTCTGGTACAGCAGGTGATTGATGAGTTTCACCGGTGTCGTGAACTGGTGGTAGCAATCCCACCGGAAGGGACACGCAGTAAGGTAAAGCAGTGGAAGAGTGGTTTTTACCATGTTGCCCACGGCGCAGGCGTACCGATTTCACTGGGCTTTCTTGATTTTAAACGGAAGGTGGGAGGGATCAGTCAGATCTTTCAGCCGACCGGAGACTATGAGGCAGACCTGGTAAAAATTCAGGAATTTTATAAAGACGTTGTGGGCAGGCATCCCAGTCTTTCCAAATAGGTGCACAGTCTTTCATGGGGCTGTTATTGCTTTCAAATCGATTCACACAAGCCGGTTCGTTAGCTGACAGGCTTGTGTGAATGGTGTTTGGTTCTTTATTACTCGTGATTTGTTGGTCTTACTTTTTAGCCTTTTCGGGGGAAGCGGTATCTGGCTTTTTCTCGTCAGCCGCTGATTTTTTCTCATCGGCTGCGTCCTTTTCTGGCGACACAAATTTCACACTTTTAATGATGACGGTTTCGGCAGGAACATCACCGTGGCCACCCTTCCGCGTGGTGCGCACATCACCAATTTTGTCGACGACATCCATACCCTTAATGACTTTACCGAATACGGCGTAGCCAGGTTTTGCGTCGCTGCCATCCAGAAAGGTATTGTCGACCAGGTTAATAAAAAACTGGCTGGTGGCACTGTCTGGAACATTGGTACGTGCCATGGCAAGGGTGCCACGCTTGTTACTCAGGCCATTGTTGGATTCGTTACGAATCGGTGCCTGAGTGTTCTTCTTGGCCATATCCTTATCAAAGCCACCGCCCTGAACCATAAAGCCCTTGATAACACGGTGAAAAATCGTGCCGTCGTAGAAGCCACGATCAGTATAACCCAGGAAATTCTTCACAGTCGCAGGAGACTGCTCTCCATTGAGTTCGACAGTGATCGGACCCATAGAAGTGTCCAGCACCACAACCGGGTTAGGTTGGGCATAGGCTGTGGTTACAATCCCGAAAGACAGCGTGAGCAGCAGGGTGTACAGGGGGGTAAACAGGTTTTTTAACACGTTTTCATCCTTCTTATTACATGAGGTATTAATCGCAGTCTGGCAGGCGGATACCGTCTTTACCGATGACTATCTTGCGGTTTTTATAAAGCCCACCAATTGCCATTTTGAACACACGCTTACTGGTGCGGAAATAGCGGCTGATCTCTTCCGGAGAGCTTTTATCGTGGATGGGCAGAAAACCACCCTGTTTCTTCATTGTGTCCAGAATCTGGTCACTGAAATCCGTGGACTTAAAATCAGTCGGTTTGTTGAGCAGCAGATCAATTTTATTATCAGGACGTACCTGTTTGATATAGCCGGGTTGTTTCAGGCCCATGCGTACAGGCTGGTGGATATCGTTATGGAAGATCACGCCCTGGTGGCGGTTATTGATGATTGCCATATAACCGATATCGGTACGGTCGGTAATCATCAGTGGGACTTCCTGGCCCCGCTTGTATTCAGGGGGGCGATGGTCGAGGAACTTCTCAACCTTGGATGAGGCAACGATACGCCAGTTACGGTCTTCCTGATAAATGTAAACGATGTAGTACTGGCCTTCACGCATACGCACTTTCTGTTCGCTGAAAGGCACCAGCAGTTGTTTGGGCAGACCCCAGTCCAGAAAGGCACCGACATTGTTTACTTCTTCTACTTTGAGGCAGGCAAACTCGCCGAGCAGGGCTTTTGGGCGTTCGGTGGTGGCGATAACGTCGTCATTGGAATCAAGGTAGATAAATACATCGACTGCGTCACCGACCTTGCTGTTTTTGGGAACATAGCGCTTCGGCAGCAGGACATCGACATACTGGCCGCCTTCCACATACACGCCGAAATCTTTCTCACGGACAATCTTCAGGGTGTTCCATTGACCGATTTTGACATGCAGGTCTTCCTCGGGCGAAAGGTTTTCGTGATGTCCAACAAGGGCGTCGGTATGGGATTTATAGGTCATGGTCTGTGCCAGCAAGAGGAAATAGGGCGGATTATATCACCAGACGCGGGCTTCTGAGATGCGTGTTTAGCCTCATGAGGACTCCTGAACGCACTTCTTGATGTTTTCTTTGCCATGTTCCTCGCTCAATAGCGCATTACTCTCCTGAGGCCGGAGACTTTTGCCTGTTGAGGGAGAGGGGATTGCTGAGGGAAAAGTAGTTTTCCTGCCCTGCAGGGTGCGGAGGGCTGATGCACCAATAGCCAGCGCAATGGTGACCCAGGAGAGCCACATATAGGGCAGGTAACTCAAAGTGCCGACACCTAGGATGGCAGCCATAAATATGCCGTTATCACTCCAGGGCACCATGGCCGAGGTGAGGGTTCCGCCAAACTCGGTATTCCGTGATAGCAAACGACGGTCTGCACTTAATGCGTCGTAGGTGCTGGCCATTAACTTGGATGTAAGTATCAGGGAAACGTACATGGCACTCCCAAGCAGATTACCAAGAAAGGCGACGAGTAGCGTGCAGTTGGTTAGGCGGAACTCGTTGGTAACAAAGGCGTCCAGCCGTTTGGCCAGTAGACTGAAAATACCAACCTTGACCAGCAGGCTGCCAAAGCCAAGGGCAAAGGTAATCATCGCGACTGATGTCATTATAGACGACATCCCGCCCCTACTAAGAAGGGAGTCAATAGTTTCGACTCCTGTTTGCAGGGCAGGTATCTCCCAAACTCCAGCCAGTGCCTCAGCAGGACTGATGCCCTGCAGGCCGATAGCCGAAATGATTCCGAGAAAACAGCCAAAGCTCAGTACCGGGAAGGCGGGTTTGCCCATGACCAGCAGAACCAGTACTACAAGGGGAGGGAGAAAGACCAGTGGGGTAATGGAAAAGTGGGCTTGCAGTGTTGTGGTGATTTCCTGAATCTGTAGCAGGTCGCCTGACTGACCAAAGCTCAGCCCGGTCAAAGTGAATAACACAGCCGTAATGATGTAGGCACTGAGGCTGATGGGAAGCATGCCGCGAATATGGGACTGAATCTCAACCTGATTAATGGAAGACGCCAGAAGAACACTGTCGGAAAAGGGGGAAAGTTTGTCACCAAAGTAAACACCAGAGAGCACGGTTCCGGCAGTGAGCGCAGGGGGAATACCCAGACCATTTCCTATACCCATCATTGCGACACCGGCAGTACCAGCCGCTCCCCAGGATGTGCCCGTTGCAAGAGCCGTAAGAGAGCAGATAAGCAAAGCGGTGGGTAAAAAATAACCCGGGTTAATAGTCTGCAGACCGTAGTAAATAATGCCGGGCACAATGCCGCCAATCATCCAGGTACCGATCATTGCCCCCACAGCAAAGAGGATTAGAAGGGCGGGCATGCCTTCGAAGATTCCAAAGACCGCGGCTTCCTCCAGTTCCCGGTAGTGATACCCCAAATGCAGACCCAGAAGAATCACCATAAACCAGCCAAAGAACAGCGCCAGCAGAATAGGCAGGTGGAGAACGGTGGTGAAGGTGCAGGCCATCAGCAGAAAAGACCCAAGAAGCAGGAAGGCCTGTAAAGCTGAGGGAGATTCTCTGGAGAGCTTTTTTGTAACTGGTTTGTCGGCAGCGTTTATTACTGTTCTCGGTGTTCGAGCTTCAGAGCTATTTACATCTGAGCTGTTTATTTCAGGGCTATTTATGTCAGAGCTATTTATGCCATAGCTATCTATATCCGGGCGGTCCAAATGTTTCTCCTGTCCAGCTTGAAAGCCTGGACAGGTGCCTGTGCCCGGGCGGCAGCCTAAGGGGCTGCAGGCTCACAAGTATTGGAAAGGATCGCCGGTTTTGCCAGTTTCTGGCTGCGGCTTAGAATACAGCCAGCCCACTCTGCTCAACAAAGAACTTTAAAGCCTGCATGCCGGCCAGGGAATTACCCTTTTTACCCAGTTCCGGGCTCCATACGCAGATGGACATTTTTCCAGGGATAATGGCCACAATACCGCCACCGACGCCACTCTTGCATGGTAAGCCGACATGGAAGGCAAACTCACCGGCTTCATCATAGGTGCCGCAGGTCATCATCAGGGTGTTGATACGTCTGGTCTGCAGGGGGGAGAGCACAGGGTTATCGAACTTGGGGTGCAGGCCATCGGTCGCCAGATAGAGGGCGGCTTTGGCCAGATCCAGACAACTCATACTCAGGGAACACTGGTAGAAGTAGAAATCCAGAACCTCTTCTACAGGATTCTTCAGGTTGTTGAAGCTTTTCAGGTAGTGTCCAAGGGCCGTGTTACGCTGGCCATTGTCATACTCTGAACGGAATACTTCGGAGTTGTAACGTATATCCAGATTGCCGCAGAGCCTGCGGATAAAGTCGAGAAAGTCCTGTTTAGGCGAGTTGGTGTAGTCCAGCAAAATATCCGCTATGACCAGAGCTCCGGCATTGATGAACGGATTGCGGGGGATGCCATTTTCATGCTCCAGCTGGGACATGGAATTAAAGGGGTTGCCAGAGGGCTCAACACCTATTCGGGTAAAGACAGTTTCACCCGCATGATGAATGGCCTGGGTAAGACCAAACACTTTTGAGATGCTTTGGATGGAGAAGGATTCTTCTGCATCTCCTACTACATAGTTACAGCCATCAACGGTACTGATTGCCATACCAAACTTATCGCCAGCAACACCAGCCAGAGCAGGGATGTATTGTGCGGTTCGTCCTTGACCAATAAATGCTGAAACAGCCTCGGGTAGAGTGCCAAGAATTGTTTCGATATCTCTCATAGTGTGTTGCTCATGCGCCGGATCGAACAAAAGGGCGCAAAGCCTAAGCGCTGGCAACCAAACAGAACAGAGACACAGGTCAGCAAATCTGCAACAAAATGAAATGAATAATTCCGGTTAGGATTATTTACTGAAAATATGCGCTATTTTAGTGATTGTTATTGCTGCCATCTAGTGGGAATCAACCATCACTGTAAAGAGTCGGTTGCAGAATACTCATGTGCTTCATAGACTCGAAGCCCGTTGAAACGGCCAGAACCCGAACGGCTGTCTCGCAACGCACCAATAAAACGCACCAATAAATAACCGGCGAGTGGCGCAGTCTGGTAGCGCACAGCATTCGGGTTGCTGGGGTCAGGAGTTCGAATCTCCTCTCGCCGACCACAGCCAATTCTCATGCCAGTTTCAGTTCGAGGCCCGATAAGGGCGTTCGGCGAAATTCTTCATAATGGTTCAGATGTGCCGTAGCCGTCACATAGAACCATCGTCAATAGTTAGGCCTCCTTCCCTTCATGTCACTGTATTGGCATTGCTCTTAGATATACAAACATATGATAAATTTACAGGTTGAATGTTATGTATGTGAATTCGAAGAGCGCACATTTTTGTCCTGCTGATCAATTATCTGGAGACAAAACCATTGGAAGTGGTAATGGTGACAGCTCCGTATTGAAAAAGTATAAAAATGATAAAATTTTGATAAGAATGTTAGTGGCCCCTCACCGCCCTACCTATAACAGAATAGATTGGGAGCTAGAGGAACTAGTGGGGGCAGGGGCCAGGCGCGTAAGCTGTACCAGCTTATTGCCATACGATATTCCAGTGACTCCCTTTCGCGAAATAGGATTAATGCTTGATGCTGAGAAATGTGAGTTTCGTGCATATTTTGCTGTTGGTGGAGGGATGTATAGAGTCGATCTTTGTAATAGGCCTGTTAGGTGGTCACAGAGTAAGAGAAGTTATGTGACTACGGGGGAAGTATGTGAATGTGTCCCTAAAGGCAATCTGAAGCTTAGATCAATTGGTGGGGCTGACAGGAAAGTGCAAAAGTCTTCCCTGGCTGAAGTAAAGCAATACATGATAGAAAAGAGGATCCCTGGGATAGAATCAACATACAGTGATATTATTGTTGATTATAATCCTGAAGCCATTCTCGGTATAATATGTGCGATGAACTTTTGTCTTCGAGTTGTTGATGAAGATGAAATGAAACGACATGCCTTAGCTGTTCGGGATAGAATTTTTAGCAGTTTAGACATTAAACTAGAAATATTTTTATATGACTGTAAAACAGCCAGTCTTAACTTGTTCGATGAAACAGCAGGCGCGCCATAGGCCACGTCTGGATGCTGCTTTCTGCTGGTTGTTGCCCCGGGCACGAAGTAACAACTCAACCTTGTGATTGATAAACGACCAGCGCTATGCATCCATATAAGGACGTTCGGCAAAATCCTTCATAGGCGAGTGGCTCTCTACCAGCTGTTCTTCATAGATAAGCTGGTAGGGTGTGGTGTCCATCTTGGGGCAATATTGCTGGCACAAACCCTGTAGTTTCTCCCGCATCATCAGGTAGGTGGCAAAGGGTGAGTTGCCGGGGTGCTGCAGGTCGTCCCTGATGCAGGACATAATCATCTTCCCCATTTTCTTATGATACCCAACATCTGAATCCACCAGAGTGGCCAGGTTCTGCAGGTAACTGTCACTGTGTACAGCTCGGGCGAGAAAAGCATTTTCCGATGTGCAGCCAAACCGGAAGTGAAGTGAGAGGCTGTTATCCAGACTGGTAACCTGATGCCAGATCATCATGGGCAGATACAACATATCACCGGGCTCAAGGGTAATAATCCAGCCTTCTGACGCCTCCACATACTCATCGAGCAGCCGTTCGGGCATATTTTGAAACTGAAGCCAGCTCTGGTGCAGCACCGGCATAAGTTTTATTGCGCTGTACACGGGCGCAATGAAAATCTGTTTTCTTCCCATCAGTTGTGCCAGAAGAATATGGTTGTGATCGCCATCGAAATGCATAGGGGAGGTATGTCCCCTGGGTGTGATAAACAGTTGTGAAGACACTTTGGATTCTGGTCTGCACTCTACCAGGGAGGGAGTGCCTGTTTTTTCCAGCAGAGGTTCCGGGGCTGGCTCTTCAAGAACCCGTAGAGATGTATGTGGGTCGGCTTTAATTGTGTTCAGGTAATCTTCTACTGAACAGCTTTTGGGGTTCTGTCTGAGATGCTGTGTGCGTTGGAACAGAGTGACGTAATCTTCTATGGCATGGACAGGGTAATGGCCTAAACAAGCGACAGTGGATTTCTGATCTGGAAAGGGGGTGATGTCAAGATATTCTGACAGAGGCAGGATGACAGGCAACCGGCTATCCATATAGCGGGTTTTGAATTGAGTCGGAGTTAATCCCGAAACCCTGTCTACACTTTTATTCCCTACGCGTTCGATCATGGTTCAGCCACTGGGTCGCCTGAATTGAAAACGCCATACAGTCTAGTTGATTGAGCCCTGGCAGGTTGTGGATGTGATGCTGCGTTCTTATGGGGAGCTTTTATGGAGAAATCCTATGGATGTGCGCTGGTCCCTTATGAACAACTCTTTTATAAAAAATCTACACCCTGAAATTTTCCGAATCATTCCTTTGGTAGGGCTCACAACTCTCTCATTTGATACGTTTCTTCCTGCTATGGAATCGATTGCCGATGACCTGGGCGGAGACATTACCAAGGTGAAAATGTCAGTCGGGGTGTTCTTTGTGGCCTGTGGTTTAGGGCGGGCATTTGGGGGGGGGAAGTAGTGATACTATCGGCAGTCGTACCGTTATTCGCTGGGCGCTTGGATTCTATGTATTGGCGAGCGCTGCACTTGGGTGGATCACTTCTGTAGAGATGTTTCTGGTGTTGAGAGCGTTACAGGGGCTGGTGGTTGGTGCTGTTGTTGTTGCTGCTTCTATTGCAAAGGTTCGTGCGCTATACACTGGCGATGACTGTGCGCGGGTTTTGTCGTTTGTTTATTTCTTTCTGGGCTGTGCCATTTTGATGGGGCCACCGCTGGGAAGCCTGATGTTGTTATTTTTCGGCTGGCGGTCTCTGTTCTGGGCAATGACGCTGGCAGGCGCGATGATGTTCTACATCAGTCATAGCTTTTCTGAAGAGAGACTGACTGAGGTAGAAGGCTCTGACACCGATGGAACCTGTATGCTGAAAAATGATCGGCCAGGCTGGCTACGTGCCCTGGGGTTTGGTGGTCTGTGGCTCAGGTATTCGTCTGTTGCCTCGTTCTAACGGCCGTGGCTACAGCCTGTCAGTTTTCCAGTTTGATAGTTTTCTTAACGGTCGCTCCCGATGTCTGGCTGGACTCTTTGAGTTTTTCTGATGAGAGCCTGTCTATTTATCTGATGTTCAGCACGATGTTTATCATGTGCTGTGATGCAGGTAATGTCTGGCTGGTTCGGTATCTGGGTATGGAGCGGTTGTTACGTGTCGCTATTATCTTTCAACTGGTTGTGGTGATGGTTGCCGGGGCTTTATTTATTTCCGGGGCGACTTTTCCCGGGCTTATTGCGCTGGGGTTGGCTGTCGGTGCAACGGGAGTGGCCGGAACCAATGGGCTCTGCCGGTGTTTAGAGCAGATGGGTGAGCAGAATGCAGGTACTGTGATTGGGTTTCTGGGGGGTTTGAATTTTTTGGCGGGTGGTATGGCATCGATGCTTGATGATGCATTGAAGGCTAACCTGCTCGCCCCGGTTGGTGTTATGACCGTCATGTCAGTGTTGGCGCTCTGGCTGGATGCTCTTGCACGAAAAGCCATGAACCAAAAGAGGTGAAGAAAAAGAAGGTGTGGATGCTCTGGGGCTGTCAGGGCGTGCACTTGAGCATGGCATCAGCATTGCCCCAGGATCCATGTTCAGTGTTGGGGATAAGTATAGGAAAACTATATTTAATATATACGACTTTATCGCGGTATTGTGGCGTCTGAACGCGACTATGAAGGCGATTTGCGACGGAAATGCCGAGCAGGAACTGGTGACTGTATAAGTCTGTCTGCTTGTAGATTCAGGAAAAGGCTCCTGGCCATTCGCTATAACAGGAGTGTACAACTATCTGATCTGTTAGCGTTTCTCACTAAATACGGGATAAAGGGACTTCAACTGGTTGTCATATCTTGCACTCAGCCAGGAGTTCGATGCTATGAAATCCCTAATGCTTAAAGATCCCACAAGTTGCAATATTTACTCTAAGGGTGGTTATCAAATTAAGCAACTTTCAGCAAAAACAATTAAAAAAAAACCATACAAAAAAGCAGCCCAAAACTTGCATCGTATGTCCAACATTCCACAGGAAATCATCGAATGGCCCTTTTCCCGTGACTTGAAATGTCCCCCTGCCAAAACATCTGACTGGAAGAGGTGGGGAGCGTATGCCATAAGAAATATCGGACGAAATCTGACAGAAAGAAAAATAACACAATGGTTAAGTTCTCAGCCGGAGCTTTACGATATTCCCAAATACATTATATCCGGCAGAGTTCGCCGTGATCTGACCTGTGAACATGCTTCCTGTCATCGGGTGGGTGAACACTCGCATACAAAGCCAAAAACCGCTGTGCTCGATATCGCAATTGAGGATGTTACGAACCCCTCAAAAACCCATGCACATGAGTTGACCCCCATGTGCCCCCCTGATGCTTCAGTCATCACTTTGCCATACGTCCAGTTATGTACGCCGACTCCGCTAACACACATCCAGGGGGATATCCCGTATAAAGATAAAATTGTACGGTCGGAAAAGTTCCCTGATAGTCTGTGGAAAAGGTCAGAGGAAATCGGCAGAAGGCAGTACCACATTATATCACCAGACTATACGATCACTCTGGGAATAGGCAATAATAATATACCAAGATCAGAAAGCTCGAGAGATTGGGCGGCTTGGGTTGTGTTTTCACTGGCTCACCACCGTTGTAGTGCTGCTATGGGCACACTTGCTAACTGGTTGATAGACTCCAACCCCTCCATATTTACTTCGAATGCTCATACGATCATGCACTTGAGAAGGGCTATAGAGCGGCTAAGCGCGCTTCCTGTAGGTATCATCAAACAAGACAGAACAAAAAAAGGTGTTCATAAGGTCATAACCCTCAACACACAAATGCCGGGGCTGACTATCCAGAAGAGAAGTGGCGGCCTCTGCCCCCCCATGGCACCATTAAATATTTTCCAGTAACCAAAGTTCGCCCCGGATGCTGTGAGCATTATATTCTTGGGGCCTGGTGTGCCTGTCATGGCTACAGCAAATACAGCAACGGAAATTAAAAACTGAAGCTCCACAGTTTCTCCACCCGCTATGAATTTACAGAAAAGTGTATGGGTTCAGTTTGCTTCTGTATCAGTCTGGCTCGTCAACAACAGCTGACGCTGAAACCGGTAAAGATGGATGAGCAGGGCATAAGGCCTGTAAGTGTGCTCTGTATATATTGTGCGACCAGTTTTGGTGTATCCATGAATCTGTTGTGTCGCAGGACGGGGGAAGAATTTCTTTAGTTATATCAACTCAAAGAAAGCAGCATAAATAATATTACCTGTCTTACAGTTTTAGTTAGTTTGTAAGGAGTATTTTTTACAGAGCCAAATGACCGGTGATAAATACAAGCAGTCGTTTAACGGGTGTGTCTGACAGGCATGGTGATGATGTATCGGATGATAGCAAAAAGTTCGAAATCACTGCTCTTGAGGCGCATGTTGCTTTATTACAACAGCAACAGGTGAGCTGTTCTGATAAGAGTGCATTTTTCTGTAAACACTATGGCTCGTTGTTCGACGGCTTTCATGCCAGCGGCTGGGAAACACTACTAAACTCTCTGCTTAATCGTGCACTGCAGTTGAATCAGTCCTCAAGAACGTGTTGTACTGATTAATGGTGATATGAACCTTTCCCGTGTGGGTTCAGATTTTAACCTGACCCTGAAGCAGTGTTGTATGGGCGAATTAAGTGCCAGCCGGAGTCAGGACGACCCTCTTCGCAGTTGCGAATTTGATGTGTTGGTTATTAACCTCTCCTCTGAAACCTTTTCCTGCCCTTTTTTTGATACAGGGTTAACTCCCGGGACATGTACAGCTGAGCCTGCACCTCTTGGCGACGTCGCTCTTCTGGAGTTTCCTCCGTTTAAACCGCGTTTCCTTCGGGCTTATGCTGATCTTGTTGATCTTGACTGCCCTTTGAAACAGACACGCGAGGAGCGCCGTTACCCTCCCTGTTTGATTATTCATTCAGCGTCAAGAGGAGAGGTGGGCTGGTTGTTTGAGCGTACGACAGGGGCTGTAGTGGGTCAGATCGACAATCAATTAAATGTCACGTATGCAATTGGCTTTGCGCATTATTGGGCTGACGGGGCTGTCAGGGCAGGGCGACCATTGTGGTGATCTTCTTGAGAAGATTGTGCGCCATGGGATAGGGCATCATGTGCGCTGGGAAGCCGTTGAGCAGCTTTCGGAAAGGGGGCTTCAGGCGCAACCAGGCCTGTAGTGATAGTCACAGTTCCCGCAAGGCTGCCAGAGAAACCCTCCTGCGGTTCAGGGATAAGGCGAATGGTGCAGGTTGTGAGGGCTACCAGAATGTTTGAAGTTTCTGCAGAGACTGATGAATCCCTGACGCTGGACGAATACATCCGGTTCTGTCGAGAAGAGCAGAAGTACTTTGATGTTGATGAGATGATTGCTAACCGGGCAAAGCTGAAAGCTCTCTGCAATAACCCCCATTTTTTTGCAGACTACCTGAGTAAACAGCTCAAGCAGCCCGACCAGTTTCAGGTGGATAATGCCTATGCTCCTCCTGTGTTTGTGCTCCATGTGGGCCAGCGTTTTGGGGTGCGGGCTGTGGTCTGGCTGCCAGAGCGAGAACTATCAACAGTACAGTTGTTAAGTTATCGGGAAGCCCATGATCATGACTTCAGCTTTCTAACCTGTGGATACTATGATCCTGGCTATAAAACCGAGAGCTACGAATACGACGGCCGGTTCTGTGTGGGTTTTGAGGGAGAGTCAGTGGATATGATCGATACAGGTATAAGGCACCTGTCGCCAGGAACGCTTATGCTTTATCGGGCCAATATTGATATTCACGCGCAAATCCCTCCACCAGACCTCTCTGTCTCTATCAATTATATTCTGCTGGGCGAGAAGTAACGAAAGATGCAGTTCTATTTTGATGCCCGTCAGATGAAGGTAACGACCTCACTGGATCAATACCCCATGACCAGTACGTGGCTGGATATTGCCGGGCAGTCAGGCCATGAAAATACACTGGATGTTCTGACTGTGCTAGCCCGGCAGCATACCAGTGCGCAGAAACGCCTGAGAGCCTGGTGTGCCGCGTCCAGACTTTCACCTTCCAATGCCGGTGATTTTTTACGGCAGGCAGAAAAGGATAAGGAAGTCTATGTTGGTCGCAAGCTTGCCAGGTATCTGGAAAATGGTTGAGTGTTTTTACCGACGTTGTTCCCAAGGTTTAACGGTTAAGTATGAAGAGAGGTTTACAATGAGCGATTGTAATATGGAGAAACATGCACTCCATGCTGGCTCTGAAGGAATTGGCTCTGAAATACTACAAAGGGCTTCAATGGAAAAAGCAGCGTCACAGTCCACTGATTTTTTGTGCCATTGGAAAGACCGGTCGTGATGGCGAGTTCGTATCGTCGTTCGATTGATGTCACTTTTCCCGGTGAAATAGTGGGTTTTGGTTGTGGTACCCCGGAGTGAACAGGGGCTAAATAAAGGGATGTAAATATATCCGCTGTTTGATTACTGGCGCGACAGGCCGGATTGGTCATGCTATTGCCCTTGGACTGGCGGTCTACCTGCCAGACTCTTATTGGCCGAAATCAGGAAAAATTGTCAGATGTAGCCGAAAGGTGTCGTGCATTGGGTGCTTTTGTCCAGACCTATTGCGCAGATTTTCGGGACGCTGTCGAGGTGGATGTTACAGCCAGGGCCATATCGTCTGATAACCCTTTGGGGTTCGATCTCGTTGTTCATGGGGCTGGTGTGTTTTACTGGTGTCATGCTCTGGAGGCTGGCCCAGAGCTCTGGGCAGAGGTCCTGATGGTCAATCTGCAATCTGTGATGGTGCTGAATCATGCGCTGTTACCTGATATGTGTGCCAGAGGGCACGGAACGGTGGTTCATATAGGCTCAGTGGCTGGTCAGCGAGTTTTTCTTGAAGGTACAGGGTACTGCGCCAGTAAGTTTGGGCTGCAGGGTTATTCCGGCTCGTTGTTTGAGGATGTTCGTAAACAGGGGGTGAAAGTGTGCTGCCTGAACCCGGGTCAGGTAGCTAATAGTTGTGAAAAGGAAGCTGGGGGGAAGATCGGGGAGGAAGGTCTGGATGTTCAGGATATTGTGAAAAGCGTTGAGTATATTCTTGATGTCAGCCCAGCATCCTGCCCAACGGAGATATGTCTGCGTTCCCAATATGGCGACTTACCCTGAAATTTTGCATGGATGCTGGAGCAGGCTCATCGGGTTTATTGAAAGCCCTAATGAATCGAAAAGCCTGCCTTCCATTTCTATCAAGTACCCGGAAAAATGAAAACACGGTTTCCACATGGCCGGGCACTTAAGACTTAAACCGCCGGGTTGGAATGTCCTAAAGTTTCATATTCTTTTTATAATTTCTCACCTCAACAATTTTTTCCCTCAAGGCTGTTTTTTGGATAAATGGTGTTTCTGGTAGTTCAATCGCATACTCAAGTTGTTTGACGCTACTGTCCATGTCTCCCACCAGGAAAAAGTATTCGGCACGTGCCGTGTGTACCGTGGCAATATCTTTGGCCAAGCCTGCAGTTTCTGCCAGATAGTACCAGACAGCCGGGTCTTCTGGACGCTGTCGGCTTTCATTTTTCAGTACATGCATGGCTTGCCGGTATTGGTGATCGTCGTAGAGCAGGTCAACCAGAGCCATCGCCAGAGGATGATTGCCAGGGTTTTCGTTGAGCAGGGTGCGAATAGCCTGAATCGCCTCCTTCTTGTTTCCCAGAGCGTACTGAATGCGACTGTTGAGAATCAGGATCGAATTATTGTGGGGCATCTTCTCAAGCAGAGGCTTCAGGGCTTTTTGGGCCTTTTCAGGATTGTGCAGGTCGAGCTCCGCCTGGGCCAGAGCGTAACGGGTCGCTGATATGTTATTGGGGCTGTCTCCTTCCAGCTCGCTACGAAAACGATTGCGAGCCTTTTCTTCTGACTGGGTCAGTTTGAGAATGGCCCGGTTACGCATCATTTCATATTCTGTATTGTCTCGACGCTTTTGTGCCGGGTATTGTTCCGAACGGCTTCTGGCGTCGGCAATACGATTACGACTCAAGGGGTGGGTGCGCAGGAACTCATATTGAGGGCCTGAACCTTCACGCTGGTTCATACGTTCAAACAGGTTTGGCATGCCTCGTGGGTCAAGCCCGGAACGCGCCAGAGTCAGCATACCAATACGGTCGGCTTCCCGTTCATTTGTTCGGGTGAAGGATAATTGTGAAGATTGCGCTCCGGCCAGAGTCGTACTTAACGCGGCAGCCCCGAGGTCGCCTGCACCTGATGCTGCCAGGGCGATGCTTCCCAGAATGGCGGCAATAGTGGGTATTGAACGCTGCTGGGCACTCTCTACACCACGGGCGTAGTGGCGTTGACTCAAGTGAGCCAGTTCGTGCGCTATAACTCCGGCAAATTCATCTTCGGTGCGAGCATAAAAGAACAGTCCCGTGTTTATACCGATCACTCCACCGGGGGCCGCAAAGGCGTTGAGGTTGGGGTTGTCGATTAGCACGATAGAAAGCTGACGGTCTTTCAACTGGCTGGCCTCGGCGAGACGATAGACGAGGTTTTCCGTATATTGCACCAGCTCCGGGTCATCTTCTGTTTTGACCTGGCCGTGCAACATTTTCATAAAGATGGCGCCAATTTGCTGTTCCCGTTGCATGGATACAATGCTGGAACTTGCGTCACCAATGGTCGGCAGGTCTATATCGCTATGACCGCTGGTGCTATAAGCAAGGAAGCTGCCTGTCAGACATACTAATAACAGGCTTTGACGTAATCTTTTCAGTACAGACATAGCAGGTTCGGGCGAAATCCATTCAAAGAGGGACACGGCTATATTACCCTTGCTATGGGTGCGTTACTATTACTTGGGCTGATATTGCCTAATACCTGTTTAACCATTTACCGCTCTGTTGAGCCGTCTGAACGGGTAGCGGGATGCAGAGGTTGGGTTGTATCAAGTAGTCAATCAAAACATTAGTAGATGGAAATGGCAGACAAAATTGAAATCACTCGAGAGCTGGATACCTGCGGTTTAGCCTGCCCCATGCCGTTGTTGAAAGCTAAGCAGGCGTTAAACAGTATGGCAGAGGGTGAGGTACTGAAAGTGTTGGCCACAGACCCTGGTTCAGAGAGAGATTTTATCAGTTTTACCGCTTTGGCCGGTCATGAGTTGCTGCTGAGTGAAAAGGTGGCAGAAACTTTTACCTATATATTGAGAAAGCATGGATAGAATAACGATGTTCAGAGTGCTCGGTGGCTGGCTGCACCGATACTTCTCTGACGAAGAAGCCATTGTACTGCTTTTGCTTTTGGCTTGCGCCCTGCTGGTTGTTCTTGTGTTTGGCTCTATGCTGGCACCGGTGTTTTCCGGTCTGGTTCTGGCTTTTGTACTTCAGGGGTTAGTAGGGCTGCTTGAGCGAATACGTTGCCCCCATATGGTTGCTGTTTGTGTGGCCTTTACCTTGTTTTTGGCGGCTATGCTGGCCGTTCTATTATTGATGATGCCGCTCATCTGGGATCAGAGTTCTGCCCTCTTTAATGAATTACCCCGTATGGTGGCCCAATGGCAGGTGATGCTGCATGATTTACCCAAAGAGTATCCGGGGTTCGTATCAGAAGGGCAGGTGCAGGCCTGGAGTGAAACAGCTGGTAGCCAGCTGACCTTGCTGGGGCAGTGGGTTGTCTCCTTTTCACTCTCTAAATTACCCAATGTTGTGGGTCTGTTGATTTATCTGGTACTGGTTCCGATTTTGGTGTTTTTCTTTCTGAAAGACCGTAAGGCGTTACTTGTCTGGTTCTCCGGTAAGTTGCCGAAGGAGCGCCGAATGATTAATGAAGTCTCAGAGGAGATGAGTCGGCAGATTGCTAACTATATTCGCGGTAAGTTTATTGAGATTGTCATTGTCGGTATTGCCAGCTTTATTGGTTTCGCCTGGACAGGGTTGAATTATGCTGCACTTCTGGCGTTGCTGGTGGGTCTTTCTGTAGTGATTCCTTATATTGGAGCTGCAGTGGTGACCATTCCTGTGGCGGCCATCGGCCTGTTCCAGTGGGGCTTCACCCATGACTTCTTCGTGATGATTACCTTGTACTTTGTGATTCAGGCTTTGGATGGCAACGTGCTGGTACCTCTGCTGTTCAGTGAGGCGGTGAATCTGCATCCGATCGCCATTATTGTCGCCGTACTGCTGTTTGGAGGTTTGTGGGGATTCTGGGGAGTGTTCTTTGCGATACCTTTGGCCACATTGGTTAAAGCCGTTGTCACAGCCTGGCCTCGTGTTGACGGGCCTGAGAAGGCAGATGCTGTGCTGTAAGTTGCTTGAACCGGTAGCACTGAAAGCACAGAAAAAATTCAACCACAGAGGCACAGCGGAGGAGAATTAGCTTTTTGTTAAGAGCTTCTTATTGAAAAGTTTTTTAAACCACAAAGGTCACAGAGATCACAGAGGAAAAGCAAAAGCTTTTATTAAGAGCTTTTACTTATGCTTTTAACTAAATAGCTCTTCTCCGTGACTCTGCGCCTCTGTGGTGAAAGGCTTTGAGCTCTTAGCTTTCGCTTTCCTGCTCTTTTGGGCTTTCGGTTTCGGCCTTCTCATCATCCTGCTGAACCAGTCCTGCCAGAGCCTGGGCAGCCTGCAAAACATCTTCCACATGATTCTTGATTTTGACCCTGCGCCATTCATGTTGAAGAGTGCCGTCTTTGTCGATCAGGAAGGTGCTGCGCTCTATACCCAAAAACTCCTCATCGCCTTTTTTCTTCAGGCGAATAACATCAAACAGCTCGCACAGGGCTTCGTTGGTATCGGCGACAAGTTCAAAGGGGAACTCATTCTTTTCTCGAAACTTCTTATGGGTGGCAAGGGTATCTTTAGATACGCCGAAAATGAGGGTGTTCGCCTCCTGAAAGGCCGCATGGTTTTCACTAAATGCCTGACCTTCGCTGATGCAGCCCGGCGTATTGTCCTTGGGGTAGAAATAGAGCACAAAGTTCGTACCCTCTAGCTCCTTCAGTGAAACAGTGGTGCTGTTGGTCGCTTTAGCGGAAAAGTCATCTACTGGTTTGCCGATGGTGACTGACATTTGTTTTCCCTTGTCTTTGCTGTTTATAGGCTGCACAGACACCGGGCAACCGATTTGGGGACTCCTGCATTATGTACCACATATGCCGGAATATCACCCTGAGGGCTTAGATTTCCTCGCGCTATGGGTATGTAAGCCTTAACTGATTTTCTGAAACCGGATTCGGTAGGGGGAGAGAAGAGCCTGAATCGGCAGCTGGAATTGCCTGGTTTTTCCGCAGCGCTGTGTTGCTATCTTACTGATATTATTATACATTACGCCCCGCTCGCAGGGGGCAATACCTTGTTGCAGCGACAATTTGGTGAGGTGTCCGAGTGGCCGAAGGAGCACGCCTGGAAAGTGTGTATACGGAAACGTATCGAGGGTTCGAATCCCTCCCTCACCGCCACATATTGAAAATCCCGCACAGGTCTCTGTTGCGGGATTTTTGCGTTATAAGCCCGCCTATTTCCCCCGTTCCAGAGAGGTTTTGCCCCCTTCTGCAACGTACCTGCTGTTTGTGATTACCCCGGCTGTTCTGCCCTTCAAAACCCTGTTTTTGCCCCGGTTCTCCGTTTTCAACATAACAGAGAGGATTTCGAGGTACGTTCCTTGAAAACTATTTATTAATCAGTTGATTACAAGTGGCGAGAGTTGTCGTTTATCGCAATGTTTCTGTCTAAATATTGTGCAGGGCAGGTACAGGGTGAAAAGGTTGATTTCTCTGTTTTTGTGGTGATTATTAATGGGAACAGGGCTGTGAATTAGTCAGCCAGCAACCACTGTTTTTGTTCAAACCATTCGCTCGAAACTCCAGCCATAAAATCGGTCAGGGATCGGCCTCCCAGGTTTTGTCCAAACAAAACCGCTTCCTGCAGTTGTGGAGAGAGCGTTGTCAAACGCAGGATGCGGGAGACGTAGGTTGACTGTTTGTTCACCTTTCGTGACAGATCCAGCACATCATTGTGCTGTCCATTCTCCAGCTCCTGCAGCCAGATATGAGCCTGGGCCAGCGCCCGGACAAGAGCCGTATCATTGTTGGCCGGTGCAAGGTCTACGAGCTGGTCGTCACCGGTTACCATATGGGTTTTTCCGCCCCGACGAATCAGTTTCATCGGCAGGAATATCTCGAGGGTATTCTCCTCCGGGCAATGCTTGTACTGTCGTTCACCGGTTATTTCAAAGCTCATAAGTTTGCTCCCTGCATTTCATTTGCCAGATTTGGCAGACACTGGTTATGGACAAAAATCTTCAATCCGTCGTCTTTCACATCAATTCGTTTTATCAACAGTTGGGCGATGCGCTGCTGTTCGTTGGGAAACAATTCATCCCAGATTGCGGAAAGCTGGTGCAGGGCTTCTGCTGTTTCTTCGTAGGTCAGTGCGGGTTCTTTTTCCTGCCCGAACTCGTAAACCTGCATAATCAACTCCGGCTGGTGGAGCAGTCGGGCAATCTCTTGAAGCACATGTTGTTCCAGCGGCTCCGCCGGAAGAGAGGGCATCGGGTTTTCTCGATACCCTTTTTTACAAGCCGTGTTGCTGGTGTAGTAGCGGTAACGTTTGCCCCGCCGTCGACCGCTGGTGGGCACAAGGGCAATACCGTCAGGGCCAAATAGCAACCCTCGCAGAAAGGCTGGACTGTGTCGCCACCGGGACTCGGTGCGCCGTAATGATCGGTTGGTATTGAAAACGGCTTCGACACTCTCCCAGAGGCTTTGATCGAGGAGGGCTGTGTGCTGCCCTTGGTACCAGTCGCCCTTATGATGAATCAGGCCAAGGTAAACCTTGTTCTGGAGCATTCGACGCAGAGTGCTTTTCGCAAACGGTTTTCCTCCCCAGGCTGAGCCATCTTTCTTGGGGTACCGTTTGGTTCGGAAGCCCATATCATTCACGCGATAACAGGTTTCCGTGAGTGACTGGGTTTCGATAAAGGTTTCAAAGATGATCTGTACCACCTTCCTTTCACCCCTGTTGATCACCAGCTTGCGATCTTTGACTTCGTAACCCAGTGGCACAGCTCCACCCATCCACATGCCTTTCTTCTTGGATTCGGCAAACTTATCCCGAATGCGCTCGCTGGTGATTTCTCGCTCAAACTGAGCAAAGGAAAGCAACATATGGAGGGTGAGTCGCCCCATGCTGTCGGTAGTGTTCAGAGGCTGAGTGACAGAAATGAACGACGTGTTGTGTTCATCCAAGACACCCACCAGCCGCGCGAAGTCTGAAATAGAGCGGGTCAGGCGATCGACTTTGTAGACAATGATGATATCAATTTCATCTCGCTCGACCGCAGCCATCAGACGCTTCAAACCGGGCCGGTCAATATTGCCACCGGAAAACCCACCATCTTCAAATTTATCCTCCACCAGCTGCCAGCCCTGATGCTTTTGCGACAGTATGTAGGCGACCCCGGCTTCCCATTGAGCATCGAGAGAGTTGAACTCCTGCTCCAGCCCTTCTTCCGAAGATTTACGAGTATAAATGGCGCAGCGTTTCATAGGGTTTGTGTTGACGCTCACTTCGTTGCCCTCTGTTTGGATCTGGTTTGTTGCTGTTCTTTTCGCAGGCCAAAAAACGCTGGGCCATTCCACTTGCTGCCGGTAATCAACCCGGCGATTTTGGAGAGGCTGCGATAAACCTCACCCTGATATTCAAAACCTTCTGAGGTGACAATGACTTCATGCTGATCGCCCTTGAACTCTCGCATCAGTCGGGTGCCTGTGGGCAGCTGGCAGCCCCGGGAGCGGGTGACTTTTCGGCCTTTGATTATGGACATCTTGACCTGCTGCAGCCGCTTCTTTGCCTTGTCACTAAGACCGCCCAGGGCTTTTTCCTGAACCTTCCAGGCCAGTCGTTGGCGCAGAACTTTGGTATTCAGTGGTGGCGGTTCGGTGCCCAGCAGTTCTGTCCATATCTGGCAGAGCTGGTGGTTGTTCATGGTCATAATCTTTGCGACCTGGGTCGCCAGTGTTTGCTCGCTATTACTCTTCTCCATTGTCTTTCTCCTGTCGTAAAGGAAGAGACATACACGCTCTGTCGTGGGGAGAAGTCCAGTCAGTTTCCCTGTCCGGGTTGTTATTCTCGGTCATACGTCGGCGGTGACGCACGACTGCCAGTGAAAGCAGATGAATGAGTTCCTGCCGTTTTGAGAAATGTTCGTCCATGGGGCACCGTTAGGCAGTTTTCCTGCAGTACGGAATAGTGTTGCTGTTAATGACAGGTCAAGCCATCAGGGAGTTGCGGGGTGTTGTTGTTTAATAATCGAACAGAAAGGCTGTTGACAGCTGATGGCGTGATTTGCAACTATTACTGTATAAATAAACAGTGAAGTAGCAAGGAAGACGTCAAACAATAACAAGGCGCACGGAACGCGCAAGGATGGTGCAATGGAAGCACTGATAGATCTGGCCAGCCGGGCCAAGTCGGAAAGCATCAAGGGATGGTTTGCTTTTCGGGGCTGGACACCTCCGGATGACACAAACTGGGACAACTTTATGTCCCTTCCCGATGAGCTTTCGGTTTTCGCGGATCAGCTTCCTGAGTTTGATCAAAACCTGATGAACGAAGACATTCGTCGTATCAACCGTCTGGCGAATGCCAATGGTCTGCATGCTCTCTATCAGGTTTATCAGGATGTCAGTGCACTGAAATCACTCGCTGATGACTTTGACCGTTGTCTCAGGGTTTTTCGTCAGGACCAGAATGCATTTACGTCAGCAGAAACCTTGCTCGACTTTCAAACTGTTCAGGGCAAGTCACGAGGTTGGAGTCTTTTTGAAACAGATCCTGGTATTGCTCGCAGTGCTATAGGTGCACGTCGTTCAGCCTTCGAGGAAGCGGTTATCCGTACCACCAAGGGAGGGCCGTTCTGCAAAGTCACCTTCTATCCTCATCCCAACTCCGATGTTATCCAGCTCAATGTCTTTCACCAGAAAGACTCACAAACGACCATGACTTTCGACAAGGACGGTCGTTTGATCCGTACTTTATGGCAGCCTACGGGGCAGTTCGTCATCCTCTACGATTGGGGCGTGGGCGAAATCGAAATAACGGGTGGTAATAAAAGAGAGCGCACAGCGATTGCCAAGCTGGTAGGGGTGATCCTGCTGGATAATGCGCCTGTAAAAGATATCTCCCGTCGGCTCAACAACCTTTCGTGTTTTTCTTCAGAGCTTGCTCTTCTCAAAATCAATGGCGTGGAAATCGCCGAAATCATCGGTGTGTGTATTGCTCTACCAGCCAAGGGCATGATCGAGGATAGAACATACAGTGGCACAGCCAAAAGCTTTCATCAGTGGATGACAGAGGAATACGAGGATAAAAACCCTTTCCTGAATACCCATATTCCTCGCTCAGGAACCCTCCGCTGTATTTGCCGTGACCCGGTCAATACGACGCTTTTCAATGAAGTCATCATTCATCTGACCCGCACAGGTTGCACCTTCAGGAAGTGTCCGGATAACGCGACTAAAGAACGGTTTGAAGCGATATACCTTCCCCGCTGGGGGATATCACAAGCCAGGGATACTCCGTGATTCCACAGGATGCCCTGCTCTGGATTTACCAGATTGCTGACCACCAATGTGTCACCTCTTATCCTCGAGAGACACTGGAGTTCTCCCTGAAAGACCCTGCCAAAGCTATCGAGGCTCTCAAGCAGTGTTGCCTTATCAAGGAATTTGAGGATCGAAGCTGTGTCTGGATTGATTTTGAGAAGTACCCTGTGGTGACTAACCCAAAAACAGGCAAACTGTGTACCTGTATTGATGAGGATGATGGAATAATTACCATCGAGGCAAAGCAGCTCCTTCATTACACTCTGGAGGACAGACGGCTTCCCCTGTATCTGGCGAATATGCTGCCACGGCTTTCATCGCGTCTTCCTGTAGAAATTTTACCTGGTTTACTGTGGGAGCTTGGGGACGTGAAAACCCGGCATGGCAACCTGCCAGTCTGGTATGCGAGGAGACTCGTTACTCATTATGAAGACATCAAACGAGAACTGGCCGACAGATCTAAAGGTTTTTCGGGCCTATTGTTTTCTGGAGTTTCCGTGCCCCGGGTTTATCAGAATCTTCCCGGTATTCGCAGGCTGCTGGTGGTCGGAGAAAGTCTGGATCACTGGAGTGAGCGCCTACAGATTGCCCCAAACCTGCTTGATAATATCTTCCTGGCAGCGCCCTCTGAGTTTGTCGATCTCCCTTTCGAGATGCCCGCTGACAAAAGCTCTATCCAGGATAATACGACGAGCGAGATGTATTCGCTTACAGGCAATCAACGGGAATTTTTCTATTACCTGTTGGTGAAGTTGAAAGAAGGCCACGCGAAAGTAAAGTTATCAGAAGTCCTTGGTAAAGCAGGATATGCCACCTATCACACGTCATTGTCTAAACCCTTTAACGGGCGTAAGGATCTGCAGGGAATCCTTTCACTGGACAATGGTTTTGTCTCACTGAAAACGGGGTATCGCCCTGAACAATAACGCTCTCCATATTTCCCTCTTGGGCAGTCATGCCGTCGCCCACCTGTCTTTCCTTGCTATGCCCTGACTTAATCAACCTCCATCTGAATCTGACCACCCGTTTTGGGCTGGGTCTTGGTCGTTTTTCAGGATTTTGAACAATTAATATCGGCTCCGCCCCAATCTCCGCCCTTTTACCCCCTTACGCTCCGCCCTGATTTCCAACGATCCTGAACCTGTCCAAACGGAAGACAACAGCAGGAGACGGAAATCGTGTGTATCGAACATTTTACTGCTAAAGAGCTGAGCCAACGCTGGCATATCTCAGCCTGCACCCTGGAGCGCTGGCGCAGGGAGGGACTTGGCCCGCAGTTTCTCAAGGTCGGTCAGCGCATCCTTTATCGCATCAGTGATGTGCAGGCTTATGAGCAGAAACGCTCTTTCAACGGCAATGGTCAACCGTCTGGGGAGAGTGCCCCATGCCAGTAACACTCACTGACCTTCGCAGCATGACTCTGCTGCAGATCATCACCATTCCTGGTGGTGATATTGATCGCCTCTCCCGGGAGGCTTTGATCGAACTTAACAATGCCAATCGCTGCATTCGCCGGTTACGCAATGCCCGCTATCTGCAGCGCATCGCCAGGGCACGGGAAAAGGCCTGTTCGGTGGTGGATCATGATGAGCGAGGTGGGGTATGAGTTTGCCTATTATCCCCGCCGCCGAACGCCAGCAAGAAGACAAAGGCGTTAAGGCTGTGCTCTTGGGTACCAGCGGTGTCGGGAAAACCTCTCAACTCTGGACGCTCCCTCCTGAACAAACCCTGTTCATGGATCTGGAAGCGGGCGATCTGGCTGTGCAAGGCTGGACAGGCGATGTCCTGCGTCCCAGGACATGGCCTGAGTTTCGGATGCTGGTGGCTTTTATCGGTGGGCCGAATCCGGCACTGGAGAATGATCAGCCGTATTCCCAGGCGCATTATCAGGCGGCCTGCCAGCAGTATGGTGATCCGGCCGTACTCGATAAATATGCGATCTATTTTATCGATTCCATAACCGCCTTGGCCCGACTCTGTTTTCAGTGGTGCAGGTCACGGCCGGAAGCTCGCAGTGACCGTACTGGGAAAATGGACACCCGAGGGGCCTATGGTCTCCACGGCCGGGAGATGATTGCGGCACTCACTCACCTTCAGCATACCCGCAACAAGCATGTGATCTTTGTGGGTATTCTGGAAGAGCGGGTAGACGACTTTAATCGGCGGATATTCCAACCCCAGATCGAAGGCTCCCGTACGGGGCTGGAGCTGCCGGGCATCGTCGATGAAGTGATCACCATGGCCAGCCTGCCAGACGACAAGGGTCAGCTGCAGCGCAGTTTCGTTTGCCAAACCCTGAACCCCTGGGGCTTTCCCGCGAAAGACAGAAGTGGTCGTTTGGCGCAAACCGAACCGGCTCATCTCGGCCAGCTTCTCAAGAAAATCCATACCCCTCTGACTGATGGCAGACAGCTGCAGTACGCCACCAGCACACCCGCACAACCCACCCTCAATAGTGAACAAGGACAGTAACTATGAACGCACAACAACCCGCAACCAATAACGATTGGATGGATTTCAACAACGCTCAGGTGCAGCAGGACTATGACCTTATTCCCAAAGGCACCCTCGCTAAGGTACGGCTCACCCTGAATCCGGGCGGGCATGACGAACCCCACATGGGTTGGAGTGGCGGCTGGGCTACACAGGGCGACAGTGGTGCTGTGTACCTGAAAGCTGAGTACACCGTGCTGACCGGCCCTTATGCCAAACGCAAAGTCTGGAGCCTGATTGGTTTGCACAGCCCTAAGGGGCCGAACTGGGCGAATATGGGCCGCAGCTATGTACGCTCAGTGTTGTGTTCTGCCCGAGGTATTCAGCAAGACGATAACTCTCCCCAGGCGGTACTGGCCCGACGGCTGCAAAATTTTGGTGAGATGGATGGTATGGAGTTTGTCGCCCGCATTGATGTCGAGAAGGATGCCGATGACGAACCCACCAATGTGATCAAACATGTAGTGACGCCCGATCATAAGCAGTACCAGGCATTAATGAGTGAAATGGCTGCGACTCAGGGGCAGCAGCCGATTCAGCAGCAGAATGCCCAGCAGCCTATGCAACAATCGGCTCAACAGCAGTCTCCCCAGAGCTATCAACAACCAGGTCATCAACAGTCTGGCTATCAGCAGAATCCGGACTTCCAGTTCCAGCAACCGACTACACAGAACCAACCGCAAGAGCCCAATCAAAACTGGCAGGACTAAGCCACTCCCGGCCTGCGCTTGGAAGACCGCAGGCCGAGCCTCTTACTTTCAGGATGAAAGACCATGACTGATTTTCTGGATTTTAATGATGCAAAAATAGCCCGGGAGCCAGAGAAGCGGCTGTCAGTGGCAGAAGTGAAAGAGAAACTGATAGAACGACTACCGCAGTATGTCGAGTACCTGCTGCCCAATGCTGTGCGTCAGCATGATCACTACATGATTGGTGATACCAGCGGTGCGCCCGGGCAGAGCATGGGTGTCTGTATGGAAGGCGATAAGGTTGGCCTTTGGCATGACTTTGCTACAGGGGAACATGGCGATATGTTCCATCTGACCCAAGCCAATCAGCATATCGATTTCCCTGAGGCGCTTCGTTTTATAGCCCGTTGGCTGGGTGTAGAAGATCAGATGCCCAAACTCAATCAGCCCAAGCCTCAGAAGTCTAAGTCTCAGAAAGCCAAACAACAGGTAGATGATCTTGGCCGTCACACTGCCAAATGGGATTATCACAGTGGGGCCGGTCAGCTGGTGGCCTGTGTGTATCGCTACGATACACCTAAAGGAAAGGAGTTCCGTCCCTGGGATGTAAAGCAGGGGAAGTACCGAGCACCGTCCCCCCGGCCTCTCTACAACCAACCAGCCATTAAGCAAGTACCCGCAGTTGTGCTGGTGGAGGGGGAGAAGTGTGCCCAGGCACTGATAGAGTCCGGTATCTGTGCAACAACCGCTATGAACGGGGCCAAGGCTCCGGTTAACAAAACCGATTGGTCACCTTTGAAGGGCAAACAGGTGGTGATCTGGCCAGACAATGATCAGGCCGGTCGTGATTATGCTGAAGCGGCGGCGCAGGCGGTGTTAAAGGCGGGAGCTAACTCTTGTGAAATTCTGATTCCCCCCCAGGGTAAACTCGAGAAGTGGGATGCGGCCGATGCGCTGGCAGAAACAAGCCCCCAAGGACAACCGTTTGATGTGCCAGGGTTTCTGACCAGTGGCCAAAGAACCCCGGTCGTGCAAGTAACGGATGCCCAACTCCTCTCCCATGTTCTAGAGGGCCCTCTGGCCACCGATGATGACATCACTGAGGCCTTTACCCAACACCATGGAGACAACTGGCGCTATTGTGCCCGCTGGGGTAAATGGCTGGTGTGGACCGGGCAGCGCTGGTCGGTGGATGAAGTGCTCTATGTGCACCACCTCAGCCGTATGATGTGTCGCAACGCATCGGCTCAGGCTGAAAAAGAACGACAGAAAAATAGGCTGGCTTCGTCCAGTACCATCCATGGAATTGAACGTCTGGCCCGTTCTGCTCAGGAACATGCTACGCATCCGGATGACTGGGATCGTGATATCTGGTTGCTCAACACCCCCGGCGGAGTCATCGATCTCAAAACCGGTAGCTGTCGTGAACATAATCGTGCTGACCTGATGACCCGCATGACCACCGCTACGGCCAAAGGCTCATCACCACGGTGGCTGAGATTCCTCAATGATATTACCGACAACGATGCACTTCTGGTGGCCTATCTACAGAAGGTCGCAGGCTACTGCCTCACCGGGGTCACCAGCGAGCATGCCCTGTTCTTTCTTCATGGCAGCGGGGCCAATGGCAAGTCAGTCTTTATTCATGTGCTGATGTCCATTCTGGGTAGCTATGCCACCAATGCTCCGGTAGAAACATTTATGGAGTCTCGCCATGAAAAGCATCCGACTGATCTGGCTAACCTGCAGGGGGCGCGGTTTGTGTCCAGTGTGGAGACAGAACAGGGTAAACGCTGGAATGAGTCCAAACTCAAAACTCTCACCGGTGGCGATAAGATCTCTGCCCGTTTTATGCGGCAGGATTTCTTTGAATATACCCCCCAGTTCAAACTGGTGATTGCGGGCAACCATAAACCCACAATTCGTAATGTGGATGAGGCCATGAAGCGACGGCTGCATCTTATTCCTTTCACCGTGAAGGTGCCTGACAAAAAGAAAGATCCGAATCTCTCGGAGAAGTTACTACAAGAGCGAGATGGCATTCTGGCCTGGGCGGTAAACGGGTGCCTGCGCTGGCAGCAGGAAGGCATTCAACCACCAGCCAGTGTCGTGAAAGCCTCCCAGGATTATTTCGATGGTGAAGACGCCCTGGGCCAATGGCTTGAGGAACGCTGTGAGCAGAAACCCCATCATCGTCAGGAGGTATCCAAGCTATTCAGCGACTGGCAGCAATGGGCGGAAAACAATGGTGAGTTTGTAGGTTCCATTAAACGTTTCTCGCAATCACTGCAAGCCCGAAAGTTTGAGCAATGTCGTTTTACCGGTGGCGTGCGAGGTTTAACCGGGCTGGATCTTCGCCCCAGAACCTTTGTGAATTTTGGCGGCTATCCCTCTGATTAATCACGACAAAACAAAAGCTGAGTGACGGAAGAGACACAGTCTCCGTATCTCTTTCCTATACGCGCATACCCGCGCAGCCAAGAACCTATTACGGAAACCGTGTCCTTTCCGTCACTGGGCATGTCAAACCACGGGGGGAGCTATGACACTTGAAATTGATCACCTTGCCAATCGTTACCGGGAAGCTTGGCTTACGGCCAGACGTTTACCGACGGGGATTCAGCTGGGTCACGGTTCCGCCTGGCCGGAGATGGTTTACGATCAACGCGAGCAAGAGCGCCGTGCAGAACGTGAAGTGATCTACATGCGACCCTCTGCCGAACAGGAAGACCGGCTGGTGGAGTGTATTAACTGGCTGACGCCACTGGGCGTGTCGGATCGTAAACTGATCTGGCTAAGGGCCTCCGGTGTCACCTGGCGGGAGATCGCGCACCGAACCGGTATCCCTCGGTCTTCGATTCAACGGCACTGGCATAAAACTTTGCTGTGTATCCAGTTGTACATTTCCAGAGGGAGTTAAGGGGAGTTGAGGGGAGCTACAGGATAAAGGCGTCGGTTGTTGTTAAGTGCTGATTTTGGGGGTGGGACAAAACCGCCGTTTTAGGGTTATATTTTCTGTACGCTTGTGCAGCGCTATGCCAACTGCCACTCAACGCCTCGGATCATTCGGTCCGGGGCGTTTTGTTTTTTGCATATATCCAGGGATGGAATTCACCATGGCTAATCGGAATCGATCCAGTTGGACACGCACTCGTATTTGCTGTGATTGCGGTAAAGAACAAACCATTCGCAAGGATAACCTTGCCCCAAAATGTACCAGTTGTGCGGCCAGAACCCGTGGAGCGAAAGGCATTGCAACCCTGAAGGCTCGCCGTTTGCAGGCCGAATGTGATCATTGCAGAAATCGATTTCACACGACTCGCAGTGCTTTGGTCAGATCAAAAAAGCATTACTGCTCACAAGCATGTCGCCATGCAAACCACCAAATCCAGAGAACCTGCAAGTATTGCCGGAAAGGCTTTCACCTGGGTCGCAGTGTCGTTGAAGGAACCAGTAATTCCAGGGGAAATTTTTGTTCCCGAGAGTGTTATGACGAATCACTCTGTAAACCTGACGAGTCGCAGGCGAGGGGAAGCCGTTGGAAACGCATTCGTGATGAAGTCTTACGAAAAATCCCGCTTTGTGCTTGTTGTGGAAAAACAGGAACGCTGGATGTTCATCACATCGTGCCCTACAGAATCACAGCGGACAACCATCCTTCCAACCTTATGCCGCTGTGCAAATCCTGCCATTACAAGATTGAGAGTCAAACCAGGGCTGTGGAGAAAACGGGAATTGATCCGGAAGTGCTGAAATTGTTCTTTAGAAGCCTGTTGGTGGAAAAACTGATGGTCAATCTGACCATGGTGAGGGCGCAGCAATGACAAAAATTAAAATCGAATACTGGCCTTTGTCACAGCTTGATGAGTATGACAAAAATCCACGTCGTAATGATCAGGCTGTTGATCAGATGTGTGTGGCCATCAAGGAAATGGGGTTCAAGGTTCCCATCATTGCCAAAAGCAATGGCCTTATTGTTGATGGGCATTTGCGTTACAAGGCTGCACGGCAGCTCAATCTGGCCGAGGTGCCAGTTGTTCTGGCAGATGATCTGACGGAAACCCAGATCCGTGCTTTCCGCATCATGATTAACCAGTCTGCTCATTGGGCTGATTGGGATGAGGAGCTACTGGCAGTAGAACTGAAACAGCTTGATGCAGAGGATTTTGACTTGGATATTCTCGGCTTCAGCGATGAGGATCTTGATGGGTTTCTCCTGGAAGAACCCGAAGGCAACACCGAAGACGATGCGGTACCAGAGGTACAGGAACAGCCCGTCAGCAAAACCGGTGACGTCTGGATACTCGGCTCTCATCGTCTGCTCTGCGGCAGTGCCACAGAATCGACTGACGTAGAGAAGCTTATGGATGGCCAGCTGGCGGACATGGTATTCACGGACCCGCCCTACAACGTCGATTACGCCAATCCGGAGAAAGACGGCAAAGCCAAAAAAGACCGCCGCATTAAAAACGACAATCTGGGAAATGAGTTTCACGGCTTTCTGCTGGCGGCCATGACCAACATGCTCACGGTCAGCAAAGGCGCGATCTACGTCTGCATGTCGTCGTCTGAGTTGGACACCCTCCAGCGAGCCTTTCGGGATGCGGGAGGCAAGTGGTCCACCTTCCTGATCTGGGCCAAGAACACATTCACTCTCGGTCGGGCTGATTACCAGCGCCAGTACGAACCCATTCTCTACGGCTGGAAAGAAGGCACCGATCACTTCTGGTGCGGTGCCCGTGATCAGGGTGATGTCTGGTTCTTCAACAAGCCTGTCAAGAATGATCTTCACCCCACCATGAAGCCGGTGGAGCTGGTTGAACGGGCTGTCCGTAACTCCTCCAAGAGCAAAGATATTGTGCTGGATCTGTTTGGCGGCTCCGGCAGCACGCTCATCGCCTGTGAGAAAACCGGTCGGCAGGCAAGACTGACAGAACTCGACCCCAAATACGTCGATGTCATTGTACGACGTTGGGAAGAGTACACCGGCAAGGAAGCCACTCTCGAAGAGAGCAACCTGACGTTTATCCAAGTCGCGGCTGAACGAGGAATTGACGATGACCGAAGTCATTCAACAGCGGCTTGATCAGATCGACACCAAGCTCGACAAACTCTCCGATGCTGTGACTCGTCTGGCCACTATTGAAGAACGGATGGTTCACCAGACCACCACCCTCGATAGCCTCAATCGCAAACTGGAAGAGTCCGACAAACGTATCCGTTCACTCGAACGACAGGCCAGTGCCCGAGGTGTAGTGCTGGCTTCTGTAGAGCGGTTTGGCTGGCTGATTCTGACCACTGTAATTGGCGTCGTGGCTTACACACTCAAGGATTGAGGCAGGAACATGGGAAAGCGTAAGGAAACCAACACCGTCGTCGTCCACTGTTCCGCCACCAAGCCCAGTCAGGATGTGACCTTTGACACCATCAAACGCTGGCATCTGATGGAACGAGCCTTTATCGATATCGGTTACCATTGGGTGATTGAACGGGATGGCTCTGTGAAGCAGGGCAGGGCGGTCTGGATGATTGGGGGGCTCACGCCAAAGGTCACAATCATCAGAGTGTGGGCATTTGTCTGGTGGGTGGTCTGAACGACGATGGTCAACCGGACGACAACTTCACCGTACTGCAGAAGCGCATGTTGAAGTTCCTGGTCACAGGCTGTCAGGGCCTGTGGCCGGACGTGGTGGTAAAAGGACATTACCACGTAAATGGGGACAAGGACTGTCCCTGCTTTGATATCGATCAGTGGTTGAGCGACGAAGGAATCGTCGAGGAGAACGCAGCATGAGCTGGCTGGCCGCACTACCGGTGGTCGGCAAGATCATCGACAAGGTATTCCCTGATGCCAATCAGGCTGCTCAAGCCAAGCAAACCCTGACAGAGATGGCCATCAACGGTGAGCTGGATGAACTCGCCCAGCAGGCCGGAGTCATCAAAGCCGAGGCACAAGGTGAAGGCTGGCTGCAACGGAGCTGGCGACCCCTTGTGATGCTGGTGTTTACCTCTGGTTGATAGTCTGCCGCTGGATGGGCTGGGCTTCCCCGGATCTGAGTGAAGATTTGGAGTTGAAACTGCTCGGAATCGTGCAGCTTGGTATTGGAGGTTACATTGCCAGTCGGGGGTTGGAGAAGGTTGCCAGCAATTTGCGCCGTTAGTTTCAAATGTTGAGTGTGAATCATAACGGATTGACATGCCCGGAGTGCTTACCGTTTCTCTCTGTTCACAGACTTATCCACAGATTTTGTGAGTAAATGAGGTGAAGAAAGGCAGGTCATGATCAGCACTCAGCGGCTGTGTAAGCCTTCTGTTTTGAGCGCGAGGTGCCCCTTGTGAGTGGAAAATTAAAGCCACACAGCCCCTTACACGGCGACTGCCGGGGACCCTGGGGGAGAGCTGTGAGTGCGGGTGCTCAGCAGCGCGAAAAAACGCTAGCGACAGACTCAAAATCGGGGTTGACTTTCAGGTTGACTTTGGTTGACTTTTTTTCATTTAATCCTGCAATAACAAATACTTAGCGGGTCAACCACAGCTCCTTCCAGCCCTTGCAAAAAGTCAACCTGGTTGACTTTTTTGGTTGACTCTCAGGTTGACCATTTTCGGCATCGTCCACCGCCAGTGAATGCCAGAACAGACGCGAAACTTTCAGTTCTTTGGCCCAGTGCCCCATATCCCGAGGGCCACGAAAGAACCTCGGCTGATGCTCATACCAGGGCTCATCACAATCGCGATGCAGGGCAACAACACCACGTCCAGCAATCACATCGAGATTGCCTTTTTGTACGAGTGCGAGCGCATCAATAAAGTTGGGATACCAACGATTGAGTGTGGCAAGAGTTCGGACATCAGTCCGGTTCACTCGGCTCACCATCAGATGGCCATTGGTCAGGGGCAGAATAAGAAGAGCTGGACGTTCGCCAGCTCTGTGGTTATGAGGGGTTGGCATCAGGCAGTCTCCAACCCGGCAGTGATGCGATACACACGGTCTTGGCCGTCCGACTTTTCCGACTCAATAGTCAACCCCAGTCGTTTCTTCAGTGCTCCGGCCAAGGTGCCGCGCACTGTGTGCTGCTGCCAGCCGGTTTGCTCCATCATCTGCGGGATGGTTGCTCCTTCTTTGCGGCTCAGCAGCTTGATCACCTGATCCAGCTTGCTGCCCGGTCTGGTTTTTGATTTTGCTTTGGGGGCAGCTTCTGCCGCTTCTTCAACACCAATGGCTTGTCGTCCGGCAGGCGTCAGGGCGTAATCAAACCAACGGCCGTTGCGGTTGATGGGCTTGATCAACTCCCTGTTCAACAGGCTGTCGAGAACCTTTTTCGCAGCGCCGCCCTTAATAGGTAGATCCTGTGCGGTAAAGGTGCCTTTGTCATGGCCCAGTTTCAGTGTGTTGGTTTGGCTGGCGGTGAGTGGTTTGTTGGATGTTTTCATGGCTCGTCTCCATCGATGTCTGGTTTATTGGTGTTCTATACCCAGTGCATGCTCGAGATACTCAATCAGGTGATCCAGATCTCCGGCGTGTCCCCAGTGGCACTCATCCGGAGCGAGATCAAAATGCCGATCGGCTTGCTTTTGCACCTGTTCCAGCAGGTCGTCAATACGACCCCGCTTTCTGATTAAGGCGTCCTGAAGGCTGGCGTTTTGATCGGTCCTGGGCATCCTGGGCTCCTGCTTGAGTTTTCGGGCTGGCTCTTACAGTTACGCTCTCAATGGTGGCTATATCAAGTTACTTTTTAATTAATAATCAATAGGTTATAAGCGGGGAGGCTAATGTCTGGTGAACGTATCACACAGGCGGAATTTGCCCGCAGACACGGCTGGTCGAAGCAGTATGTGGCCAAGCTGGTCAAACAGGGGCGAGTCAAACTGGCAGGCGGGAAAATTGATCCTGTGGCGGCTAAAGCGGCGATCGATCAATTGGCCGAACCCTCGACGGCATTAAGAGAGTCCCCCGTTCAGGCGCGGCCTGAAACCTCTGCACCACTTCCCCTCGATAACCGTAAAGCGGTGGATTACGCTGCCGCCCGTACCATGCGTGAAGCCTACCGGGCCAAGATGGCACGGCTCGATTATGAGGAGCGGGAAGGCAAACTGGTTGAGGCAGGCAAGGTCTACGAAGAAGGGTTTCAAACCGGACGACAGGTGCGGGATGTCTTGTTGGGTATCCCTGATCGTATAGCGGATATTCTGGCGGCAGAGTCTGACCCGGCCCGTGTGCGCAAGCGGCTGTTTCAGGAGGTAGAAGAGGCGCTGGAGCAGCTGGTCAAATAAAAGGGATTGGCCACATAAACAAAACCCCGCAAAGGCGGGGTTTGAGATTCTCGGAAGTTAAGGTTTTTTATTCTTATTATTATTCTTTTTTGTTTTTCTTATTGTTGGTCTTGTCTACGAGCATTTATTTTTATTGTTACCCGTCTGGCAAGATTCTCTTCCGGAACCTTTTGCCTGTTTACACCTTGGATATAGCATTTCGTGTGCCAAAAATCGTAATCCCTTGCCTACCAAGGGATAGCGCCGAATAGAGGTTGGCAAGCACATCGGTAACCCGTTACCGCCCCCAACAAAGTGCTACCTCGGTGACACGACACAGGTCGTAGGTAACACCTTTTTGAAAATCACTGCAGACTACCCATGCCGCATACCAAAACCTATACCCAGGGACTGTTGGATGGTCTGAGGCCAGACACGCGTATGACGGTGTCGGAGTGGGCAGATGAACATCGCATCCTGCCTATGAAGTCGGCCAAGGAAGCCGGTCGCTGGCGCACGGCGCGAACGCCTTACCTGAAAGCGATTATGGATTGCCTGTCGCCTTCCTCCCCGGTTGAGCGTGTCGTCTTTATGAAAGGTGCACAGGTCGGCGGCACCGAATGTGGCAATAACTGGTTGGGCTATGTGATTCACCATACCCCTGGCCCGATGATGTATGTGCTGCCAACGTTGGATATGGCCAAGCGAACCTCGAAGCAGCGTATTGCGCCGATGATTGAGGAGATGTCCATCCTTAAGGCACGGGTCAAAGATGCACGCTCCCGGGATTCCGGTAATACCCAGCTGGTGAAAGAGTTTCCCAATGGCGTACTGATTATTGCCGGAGCCAACTCAGCAACCGGTCTGCGCTCCATGCCTGCCCGGTTCCTGTTTCTGGATGAAGTCGATGCTTACGACGATGATGTGGATGGCGAAGGCAGCCCCATCAATCTGGCCATCAAAAGAACGGCGACCTTTTCCCGCAATCGTAAGATTCTGATGGTCTCAACGCCCAATATTGCGGGCAGCAGCAAGATCGAGACCGCTTACGAGCATTCCGATCAGCGCCAGTACCAGGTGCCCTGCACTAAGTGTGGCCATTTCCAACCCATCGAATGGCATCAAATCAAGTTTGAGAATGATGATACTTCAACTGCCTCTTTCGAATGTGTGGCCTGCCAGCATCGGATGCAGGAGCACGACAAACCACAGCTGCTGGAAGCCGGGAAATGGGTCACGCTTAATGAAGAGACGGAAGGCAAAACCGCCGGCTTTCATCTGAGTTCACTCTACAGCCCGAATGGCTGGTACAGCTGGCGCGATGCGGTGGCGGATTTTCTGGCCGCTAAAAATGACCCTGTGTTGTTAAAAGACTGGACCAACACCGTGCTCGGCCAAACCTGGCAGGAAAAAGGTGAGACCGTGGACCATGAACTGCTGCACCAGCGTCGTGAACATTATGCGGCGGAGGTGCCCTGGTCGGTTGAAGTGTTGACCTGTGGTATGGATGTTCAGGATGACCGCATTGAATTTGAGGTGGTTGGTTGGGGTGCTGGAGAGGAAAGCTGGTCGATCGAGTATTACCGTTTATATGGAGATCTATCCCACCCCGAAATCTGGAAGGTGATCGCCGAGAAACTGAGGCAGACCTATCAACGCCAAGATGGCGTGATGATGAATATCGCCCAGGTCTGTATGGACTCAGGCGGTCACTACACCGATGAGGTGTATGCCTTTAGCCGTAAAGTGGGGATTGACTGGTTGATTCCCATCAAGGGAGCCAGCCAGGCGGGTAAACCCATCGCTAACTTCCCAAAAACCAGAAACAAGAAAGGGGTTTACCTCACTCTGGTGGGGACTGACACTGCCAAGGAGCTGATCTACCAGCGCTATCGCAGTCTGGAACCCGGCCCGGGCTACTGCCACTGGCCAATCAAGGACTGTTTTGATGAAGACTACTTCAAACAAGCGACAGCGGAAGAGAAGGTGCGCAAGTACCGAAAGGGCGTTGCCTACTTTGAGTGGGACGCCAAAAAGAAACGCAATGAGGCACTGGATTGCCGGGTCTATGCCTTAACAGCAGTGCGGATTTTGCAACAGCATCGCGGGTTGAACCTGGAGCAGCTGGCCGAACAAAGAGTCGAGCCGGATGTGATGGCAGAAACGGCCGCTTTGGTGGAGCAACAACCGCGCCCTCGACGGTCTTCTCGTAGCTCTTACTTGGGATAACTAATGATTACTGACGCTGAATACATCGCTCTCAAGCGAGCTGTGCTGCTGCGTGATACGCGCACAGTTGAATTCGAAGGCCGTAAGGTGGAGTACAGCAGTTTTGCAGAGATGGAAAAACGTCTCACGGCCATTGAGCAGGAGCTGGCTAAAACCAATAAGCGCCCACGGCAGTATGGGATTTATAGCGTTCGGGGGATTTGATGGGGCTGATTCAGCGCGTTCAGCAAAAGGCCGCCAGCTACCTGCTTAAACGTGCCATCAATCTGGCTTATACCTCTGCAGGTCGTGGTCGTCGGGCGATGAGTTGGATGGCTCCGAGCACAGGCCCGACTTCCGGCCTGGCCGGTGACCTGGGTACGCTGATCAACCGCAGCCGTGCGGCTTTGCGTAATGACCCTTGGGCTTCTGCTGGAATTCAGAAGTTGGTGGCCAATATTGTCGGTGTGGGAATAAAGCCCAAAAGCACCGCCAGTGATGATCAGTTTCGAAAAGATCTCCAGCAGCTGTTTCTGGACTGGACCGATGAATCCGATGCCGATGGTGTTCTGGATTTCTATGGGCAGCAATCATTAGCGGCCCGGGCCATGCTGGAAGCAGGGGAATGCTTTATACGACTGCGCCCCCGCAAACTGGAAGACGGGTTATCTGTTCCTCTGCAGGTGCAGATTCTGGAAGCGGAGTTTGTTCCCTGGGGCTACAACGATCAGCTGCCCAATGGTCATACTATTCGAGCTGGGATCGAGTTCAACAAGATAGGTTCCCGGGTGGCCTACTGGATGCACAAGAATCATCCGGTCGAACAGTTCTCTATTGAAACCGCTGACCTTCATCGGGTGCCCGCCTCCGAGGTACTGCATCTCTTTGAACCCTTGCGGCCCGGTCAACTCCGAGGACAACCGTTGCTGGCGAATGTGCTGTTACGGATGTTTCATCTGGATAAGTTTGATGATGCCACGCTGCTACGGCAGGAGATCGCCAACCTGTTCACCGGCTTTATCACCAAACCGCATCCTGATCTGGAGAAGGTGGACCCACTGACCGGCCGTACTCTCCAGACTCAGTTCGAGAATATCCCGATGGTGGCCATGGAGCCTGGCACCATGCAGGAGCTGGCTCCCGGGGAAGAGGTGGCCTTTAATACACCGCCCGGTTCGAGCACCGGTTATCCCGACTTTATGCGACAGCAGTTGATGGCGACTGCCGCTGGCATGGGATTGCCCTTTGAACTGCTGTCCGGCGATATGAAAGGCGTCAGCGACCGGGCATTGCGGGTGGTACTGAATGAGTTCCGTCGTCGTATTCAGCAGGTTCAGCACAATCAAATTGTCTTTCAGTTCTGTCGGCCTGTATGGAACCGCTGGTTGGATATGGCGGTGCTCTCGGGGGCTATCAGTGCCGCTGGTTATGACAAGAGCAAAGCCCGCTACCGACGGGTGAAGTGGATTCCCCATGGTTGGGCTTATATTCACCCGGTCCAGGATATGCAATCCCAAAGCCTGGCTGTGAAAAATGGTTTTAAGTCGCGCTCGGAAGTGGTCTCAGAGCAGGGTTATGACAGCGAACAAATTGATGATGAGATCGCCTCGGACAATCGCCGGGCTGATGAACTGAATCTGAGGTACGACAGTGACCTTCGTCCGTCACAGCAACAATCCCAGCAAGGAATGCGCCCCCATGAGCAAAACCAATAAGCCCTGGTTCACTCTCAAGAACCAAGCCAACCAGTCTGCCGAACTGTTAATTTATGATGTGATTGGTGACTGGCAGGGACTCTCGGCCAAAGAGCTGGTCAGTGATCTGAAAGCCATCTCGGCGGATGATATTACCGTGCGAATCAATAGCCCCGGCGGTTCCGTCTTTGATGGCATCGCCATTTACAATGCCCTGCGCTATCACCCGGCAAATATTCATGTTCGCATCGAAGGCCTGGCCGCCAGTATTGCCAGCGTAATTGCCATGGCCGGTGACACCATCACCATGGCGGAAAACTCTCTGATGATGATTCATAACCCTCTCGGCTGGGTCGGTGGAGAAGCCGAAGATATGCGGCGCACGGCAGATATGCTGGATAAGGCGACAGAGGCCATTGCGCTGGCGTACTCCGGAAAATCCGGCACACCGGTGAACGACATTACGCCACTGATGAGCCAGGAAACCTGGATGACGGCGAAAGAAGCCCAGGACAAGGGCTTTATTGATCAGGTCGATCAACCGGTACAACTGGCTGCCAGCCTGGATCTGTCAATTTTCGAAAGTGTACCGGAAGGGCTGAACCCCAAGCCTGCGATCTCACAGCAACCTGTCACGGCTCAGAGCCAAAACCAAAACCAAAACAGCTCGGCACTGGCGGTCGTACAGCTATGCAATCGGGCGGGTTACCCCGAGTTGGCCGAATCCTTCCTGAGAACCAATGCCACTGAGCAGGATGTCCAAACCCGGCTCACCAGCTGTGAAACCATTAAGACACTCTGCGCAGCGGCCCGCTCTGATCAAGCCGGTATCTATATTCAGTCCGGCAAATCAGTCGAGCAGGTTCGTGCAGAATTGTTCGAGCAGCTTACGCAGCAGCCCACTATTGAGAACAGTCTCACGCCCGAACAGCAGCATCAGAACAATCCATTGGATATCAGCAGTAAGCCCAAGCTGGATGTGCAGGCGCTCTACCAGAAACGCAATAAAAACAGCTACCAGTAACCGCTTAACACTCTTATTTCCCTTACCCGCTTAATTCAAAAGGAATCACCATGGCCGCAAGGATGGAATCCGTGCACACCGGAGAGTTTCTGGTGTCTGAAGGAAATAACAGCATCAGCCGGGAACAGATCGAGCTGGGGGCGGATCTGACGCTGCTCGCCGGAACCGTGCTGGGAAGAAACACAGCCACTAACGTATACAGTCCCCTGGATACAACCGCTGATGATGGGCGACAGATGGCCGCCGCGTTGCTCTATAGCAACGTCACAACCGATGCCACTGGCGGTGAAGCCGTAGCCATTACCCGTATGGCCGAGGTAGATCAAAGTCTGCTGGGCTGGCCCGAAGCTATCACCGATACCGAGAAAGATACCGCGATCGCAGAACTCTCCACGCTTGGCGTGATTCTGCGGTAGCGACCGTTTAAACCTGCACAAATTTCCCGATCAGCATGAGGATTTATGGATGAATATTCTCGATATCTTTGGCAATGACGCCTTCAGTATGACCTCCCTGACCGCCACGATTAATGATGCGCCCTACAAGCCCGGGCGCATCGGCGATATGGGGTTGTTTATTGATGCTGGAGTGAACTCCACCACCGTAAGTGTGGAATCTAAAAACGGCACCTTGCGTCTATTGCCGACCAAGGAGCGTGGTGCACCAGCCACCCAGGCTAAAGGGAGTAAGCGGGCGCTGCGCGATTTCCGGCTCACCCATATTCCCCATGACGGCACCATTCTCGCGGATGAAGTACAGAATGTGCGTGCTTTTGGTTCCACCAGTGCTTTAGAAGGCGTTCGGGCTGTAGTGAATCAACGTCTCACCGATATCCGGGCCAATCATGAGGTGACTTTGGAACACCTGCGTTTAGGTGCGATCAAAGGGCTGATTTTAGATGCCGATGGCAGTGTGATTTACAACCTGTTCGATGAGTTCAAAGTCCAACAGCAGACCCATGACTTTGCCTTCAGTGAGGATGATCTGGATGTGCGGGATCGCTGCGTCAAAATGCGTCGCAAAATCGATGATGCTTTGGGGGTGACCATGTACTCCCATCTTCACGGTTTCTGCGGGGCAGAGTTTTACGATGCACTGGTTGGGCACTCTTCCGTGAAGGATTCCTACCAGCGCTATCAGGCCGGAGCCATGCTTCGAAACGACTTCAAAGAAGGCTTCCACTACTGCAACACCCTTTGGGAGGAGTATATGGGGCAGGTGGAGGGCGTCCCGTTTATCGCACCTGATGAAGCCTATGTGTTCCCCATGGGTTCCAATATTTTCCGCACCTGGTTTGGCCCGGCGGACTTTGTGGAAACCGTGAACGAGATCGGCCTGCCACTGTACGCCAAGCAGAGGCCTCTGGACTTTGATAAAGGTGTGCAGCTGCATACCCAGTCCAACCCGCTGCCGCTGTGTCTGAAACCTCGCGCGGTGATTAAGTGCACTCTGTCCTGATCGTTCATGGAGATGGATGAGCATTTCACCAATCTGAATCGGGTGGTGATGAAAACCTTCGGTCGGCCTTACACCCTGACCCAGGCCGATGGCAGTACCACCACCCTTGAAGGGGTTCTCAGCCGGGGCACCAAACCCACCGGCCAATTCGATGCGGTGATGCTATCCCAAACGACAATCACAGTGCCCAGCTCAACCCTTCTTCAGCGCAATGACCTGATCACTAGAGCGGCTGAGAGCTGGCGGGTAGATCGCAAGCTGAAAGACGATGGTTATCTGGCTCAGTGGAGTCTTCATGGAGATTGATCTGGAGTTGGATTCACAGCTGCGAGCATTGGTAGCCGACTTTGAGGATGCTCCCGCCAAAACTGATAAAGCCATCCGCCGGGCTATGACCAAACTCTCTCGTTTTGCTGAACGACAGGTGTTGCGGGGCTTGAGTCGCGCCACACAAGTCACTCAGAAGAAGATGAAAGAGTTGGGGCGGGTACGAGTTTCGCTGCGCATTCCGGGTAAAGGTTCCGATCACTATGAACTGGTGATCTGGGTAGGGTTATCCGATATCTCAGCCCACTATCTTGGCCGACCTGTGGCAACGGCCAGTGGTGTGCGTACCGGGCGTTATAACTGGGACGGTGCGTTTGTGTTTCAGCC
>CBDCRZ010000126.1:0-26430 GCA_965221135.1 Sansalvadorimonas sp. | reverse complement strand
GGCCACCGAAGCTGTTACGCAACCGGGAATCGGCACGCTGAGTCAGCAGCTGGTTCACACGGAACATATCACCGTTGGTGGATCTGTAGAAACGACCTACGTCCTTGATCTGCCACTTGATGTAAGCGTCAACAACAACAGCTTTCTGTTCCAGGGTCAGGAAACGTGCCTGAGGAACATCCAGCGGCTGGAGACGACCATCAAAGATTCTCACCTTATCAATGAAAGGAATCTGAATGTGCAGACCAGGCTTCAGGTTGTCGTTAATAATCTGACCGAAACGCAGTTGAACACCACGCTCTCGCTCAGTGACCATAAACAAACTCTGACTCAGCACCAGGAAGGCCAGACCCAGGGCGATAAGAACGCCCATCAATTTGCCATTCATCGTGAAGTCCTCCCTGAAGAACGGGCATTGCTGACACGACGATTGATCTCAGCCGTCACCTGATCGGCCAGGGTATTAATATCAGCCTGACTCATATCAGAAGCAGAACCTGATACCCCAACACCACTGCTTGTGGTCTTGGCTTTCTTGCCATCCATCAGCTTATCCAGGGGCAGGTACATCATATTGTTGCCACCTTTCACATCAACCAGAACCTTGCTGGTAGAGCTCATCATGTCCTGCATGGTTTCCAGGTACAGACGCTCACGGGTCACACCAGGCGCCTTCGAGTACTCACCCAGCAACTGCTCGAAACGTGACGCGTCACCTTTCGCGCGAGACACAACTTCCTCTTTGTAACCTTCAGCTTCTTCGCGGATACGCTGAGCGTCACCACGAGCTTCCGGAACAACCTGGTTGGCGTAAGCTTCCGCTTTGTTCTTTTCCTGCTGTTCTTCTTCACGGGCACGGATAACATCGTCAAAGGCTTTCAGCACCTGCCGTGGAGGCTGGGAGCTTTCAATGTTCACCTTGATAATATTCAGGCCGGAGCCGTACATATTCAGGTACTCCTGCAGACGCACCTTAACTTCATCACCCATCACCTCACGACCTTCAGTCAGCACTTTGTGCATCTCGGAGCTACCTACGACATGTCGCAGGGCACTCTGGGTCGCTTCTTTCAAACTCTGTTCAGGATTGGAATCCTTCAAAACATAGTCTTCAAGGCTGGAAATGTTGTACTGCACAGACATGGCAACTTCGACAATATTCTCATCTTCAGTCAGCATGGCCTGGCTCAGACGATAGGTATTGATCTGAGTAACAGGCTGCAGGTAGCGGGTTTCAAACGGTGGGAAGTAAACACGCAGACCAGGACCTACAGTCTCGGTGTATTTACCAAAACGGAGAATAACGGCCCGCTCTTTTTCATCCACAACATATACGGCGTTCCATGCATAGGCGAGCACAGCAATAATGACCAGGCCAGCCCAAAAGCCGCCGCCACCAACATTGCCGCCCGAACCGTTCCGGGAGTTATTTCCGGAACCGCCTTTGCCACCGAATATACCTTTCAGTGTCTGTTGGAATTTTCGAAAGGCTTCATCGAGGTCTGGTGGACCCTGATTATTACCTTTGTTTCCACCCCCCCAGGGGTCTTGATTATTACCACCCGGTTCATTCCAGGCCATAAGGCTCTCCGTCGTCAGCGTTATCATCACTGCCTGGTCACGCAGACAGGGTCCAGAAATATCGTCCTTGGGACAAAGGCTAAGCCTTAATCCCCTTCACGCTTTGCCTCTGTCGATTGTGGCAAAGCCTGTTTGCGCGCTGTTCGCTATATACAGGCTAAAGTAACCACCATGGCAAATTGTAGAGTTACTGCGGTGTGAGGTGCAACCTCACTCGTGATTTATACGCCAAAACCACGCGTATTTTTCAGTACGGGAAACCATATTTTACGGTTTATACATACTTCACCCAATGAGTCGCTGAAAATAGCAGACGCTATTCTTCCCTGAGCCAGGGTTCTTTATCTGGCAAGGTCCAGGGTAGCTCTGCCCCTTCCTGCAGAATTAACTTCTGCAATTCCTCTCTGGGCATGCGTACTTCCAAAACAGGAAGCCCGTCATCGTTATAGCTTTCACTGTGAACAACGCCCATTTTGTACAGACGGGAACGCAGTCGACCCTGATCATGAGGTACCGGAATAAACTCATGAATCAAATCTTCACCCAATAATTCGGCAATAGCCAGCTGCAGAAGATCAAAACCTTCCTGATCCTGAGCAGATATCCATACCCGATAGGGGCGACCGTTTTCATCACGGTCCAGACGAGGTTTCATACCCAGCAGATCAGTTTTATTGAAAACCTGCAACTGTGGCAGTTCATGGGCTTCAATTTCTTCCAGCACATTATGCACCTGCTGGATATTGTCCTGACGTTCAGTATCCGCACAGTCAATCACATGCAGAAGCAGGTCGGCCATCGCAGACTCTTCCAGAGTCGAACGGAAAGCCTGCACCAACTTGTGAGGCAGGTGACGTATAAAACCGACAGTGTCGGCCAGAACAATAGGGCCGAGATCATCAATCTGCAAACGACGCAGAGTTGGATCCAGCGTTGCGAACAACTGATCTGCCGCGAACACGTCAGACGCTGTGATGGCATTAAACATCGTGGACTTGCCAGCGTTGGTATAGCCGACAATAGAAACCAGAGGAATGTCTGCACGCTTACGGGAGCGACGGGTCTGGTCACGCTGCTTACGAACTTTCTCCAACCGCTGCTTGATCGTCTTCATGCGCTCACGCAACAGACGACGGTCAGTTTCCAACTGGGTTTCACCCGGGCCTCGCAGACCCAGACCGCCCTTCTGGCGTTCAAGGTGAGTCCAGCCACGTATCAGACGGGTGCTGACATGATCCAGCTGAGCCAGTTCGACCTGAAGCTTACCTTCATGGGTGCGGGCACGCTGGGCAAAAATATCGAGAATAAGGCCTGTTCTGTCTACTACCCGACATTCAAGTTCGGCTTCCAGGTTACGCTCCTGGCTGGGAGACAAGGCATGGTTGAAAATCACTACATCGGCTTCAGTAGCAATGATCTGCTGGCGAATTTCATCCAGCTTGCCAGTACCGACAAAGTAACGGGGGGAAACTTTAGAGCTGGCGACAACAACAAAGGCTGCCTGCTCTACCTTGGCAGAACGTACAAGTTCCCGAAATTCATGGGGGTCTTCACGCAGTGCGTCATCAAGACACTCCGGGTGGACAAGTACGGCTCTTTCGCCACGTTCATGACGCTCAAAAAACAAACGGATCTCCGCTTAGGTTACAAATGTGTAAAGATGCCCGGCAACATAACAGATTTTCACCTAACGCAGATAGACAAAGAGCCAGATTTCTAATGAAGTCCGGCTCTTTATCGCGCTCAGGCCAGTGAATAATTCCACACCTGAACGGGTTGGCTTCTTGCTGACTCTACAGTTTCACCACTAAAGGCTAACTCCAAAATCAAACACAGCCTTAGATGTCTTGCTCATGAACTATTTTCTTCAATGGAAGAAATTAGTCCTGCATAGGCATCTCTTCACCTTCCTGGTTAGGCATGGGAAGTCGAACTGGACGACCTGGTACAACGGTGGAAACCGCATGTTTGTAAACCATCTGGCTGACAGTATTTTTCAGCAGAATTACAAACTGGTCAAAAGACTCAATTTGCCCTTGCAGCTTAATTCCGTTCACCAAGTAAATGGAAACTGGTACACGTTCCTTTCTCAGAACGTTCAAGTAAGGGTCTTGTAGGGAATGCCCTTTTGACATTTCCGTACTCCTTTTATTTGTCGAATTATAAAAAGCCTGCGCTCGAAGTCCGGCTTGGAACGGATTACAGGTTAGCAGATACGGAAGAAGCACACAGCTAATTGTTTATTCCGTATACAGCGCCAACCGGTGAACCTTATGTCAGCCTCAATACTCATACAATAAGTAATAAGCGCGAGTGGCACCGAAGAACCAGATTAGCCCAACTATTCGTGCCACAACTCAATATTTTCACTGCAGGCTAAATAGACTTCATTACGCTTCCAACCAGCGCCGAACATCAATCAGAGTAGAGTCCAACAAATCATCGGCAAGACTGTCACGCCATTGCAGATCAGCCCAGCTGCGCAGCCATGTGAATTGGCGCTTGGCAAGCTGTCGGGTTGCAATGATTCCTCTTTCGATCATTTCTTCACGTGAGAGTTCACCATCCAGATAACTCCAGGCCTGTCGGTAACCCACACAACGAATAGACGGCAGACCAGGGTGCAAATCTCCACGCGTATAAAGCTGTTCAACTTCATCCATAAAGCCCGCGTCCATCATCATATGAAAACGGCGGGCAATACGTTCATGAAGCGTACTACGCTCCTGAGGAGCCACTGCAAGATTTAAGACTTTGCAGGGCAAAGAGCTGGCCTTTTGTTCCGCCACCAGCTCAGTCATCGTGCGGCCACTCACCAGGTAAATCTCTAAAGCACGCTGCAGTCGCTGCGGGTCTGCAGGATGAATCCGTGCTGCGGAATCAGGATCAACCGTCTGCAATCGCGCATGAATCGCCGCCCAACCTTCACGTTCTGCCTGATCTTCAATCTCACGACGAACAGTTTCATCAGCCGCTGGTAAATCAGCCAGACCATCCCGCAATGCCTTGTAATAAAGCATGGTTCCGCCAACCAATAAGGGTATGCGACCACGAGCCGTTATTTCAGCCATCTCCCGCAAAGCATCTTCACGAAACTCGGCAGCAGAATAACTTTGTGCCGGGTCACGAATATCAATCAACCGATGAGGCGCACGAGCAAGCAAATCAGCATCCGGCTTCGCCGTACCGATATCCATCCCTTTAAATACCAGGGCAGAATCAACACTGATTATGTCACAGGGCAACTGTTCATGGAGAGTGACCGCCAGATCCGTTTTACCGGCAGCTGTCGGCCCCATCAAAAATATTGCCGGAGGCAGGGTTTTAGACACCTTTCACCTTCATTACATCCAATCAAAACAACAAACAGGTTCGATCTAAACAGGATCACAACTCAATTTCCCGGTGCGGCAGTCTCCGAGTCAAAATCAAAAAAACAGATAACTAAGGAATACGAAGAACCTGCCCAACCCTCAGGGTATCGTGGAGCCCCATACGATTGTAGCGGAGCAACTGACTCAGGCTGATATCATGACGGCTTGCAATATGACTCAGGGTATCTCCCCGCTTCACCTTATAGGTTGTCGGAGAGCGTTTATTCGCCGACACCCTAGTGCGACTGCCATTACGCTGACTGGCAATCAGGGTACCCGCAGGAGGATTCCTGACAAAGAAATCTTTAACTCCACTATGAATAGCTTTGGCCAACTTACGCTGATGAGCACGGGTCACCAGCTTACTGGCTTCAGTAGGGTTAGTAATAAACCCTGTCTCTATCAGCAAAGAAGGGATATCAGGGTTTTTCAAAACCACAAAAGCGGCCTGCTCCACCCGGCTCTTATGGAGCCGGTTCACCTGTCCTAACTGAGACAGCACTTTCTTGCCGATTTTGTCACTTCGGCTCTGACTGTCGGTCATGGAGAGATCAAGCAACACACTGGCCAGCACATCGTCCTTATCGCCAAGGCTTACACCATCTTCACCACCCACAAGGTCAGCATTATTCTCACGGTTCGCCAGCCAGTTGGCCGTTTCCGATGTTGCCCCTCTCTGAGACAGGGTAAACACAGACGAGCCCCGAGCACTCTTACGATTAAAGGCATCTGCATGAATCGAAACAAATACATCCGCATTATTGCGGCGGGCAATACGAGTGCGCTCCCGCAGAGAAACGTAATAATCACCGGTACGAATCAATACCGGTTTAAAGCCTTTCTCTTTCTTGAACAAAGACATGACTTCCCGGGAGATCGCCAGCACCACATCTTTTTCCCGCGCCCCCCTGTGACCAACAGCTCCGGGGTCTTCACCACCGTGACCGGCATCTATCGCAATAACGATATCCCTGTTACTGGCTGGCTCCGGTTTACGAGCACTGGTCACCGCAGCCTTCTCATCCAGCAGGTCAATCACAAGACGATGGCCGTACGTCGCATTGGGCTGCAGCACAAAACTGCGGGGAGTAACCTTATCCTTCAGGTCCAGAACAATACGCAGGTCCTTATTATCACGCGTTGCCCAGCGGATTTTATCTACCGGTGTGCCTTTCAACTCAAGGTTGGCAAGAGAACCCGGCAAGTGGGTCTGGTCAATATCTACCACCAGACGGTGGGGATTTTCAAGGGAGAAAATTTTATGTTCAACACCACGACTGAGGTCAAACACCAGTCGGGTTTTCTCGGGGGAACGCCAAAGACGCACGCCTTGAATGGCCGTACTCGCAGCCAGAGCAACAGAAGCACCCGGCAACGTCATAGCAGCCACCAGCACAGAAGCAGCTCTGCTAAAGCTGCGTCTTGAGAGTGTTCGTTCCAGCGACTTTTTTAGATCCTGCGTCGCTTTTAATTCTCGCGCCAAATCATACTCCGCATTCATCCCTGCCTTTGGACACCTCTGCGCTCAGAAGCTATCCCAAAAGGTTCTCACAAACAGTGTGCCCATGTTCAGAGACAGGCTCAACAACCACGACCCGGCTTTGAGGCCGGTACTCAATTTTGACCAAAATATCCGCAGCAGGCAAAAAGCCCTGCCCACGGATTGGCCACTCAACCAAACATAACGCATGGGGGCCAAAGTATTCACGCACCCCCAGAAAATCCAACTCTTCCGGGTCACCCAGACGGTACAGGTCAAAATGGTAAACCGCCTGACGTTCCATTTCATAAGGCTCAACCAGGGTATAAGTCGGGCTTTTTACCGCTCCCTGATGGCCAAACCCTCGAAGGATACCCCGACTCAGGGTTGTCTTTCCCGCACCCAGGTCACCTTCGAGATAAAAAACACCCCAGCCTTCGCTGGCCTTTGCCAGACGATGGCCAAAAGCCACCATACTGTCTTCGCCCTCGAGTTCAAACTCCAAACTCCTGACTTTTCGTTCTGACACACACTCAAGCTCAGACATCGCTCAAGGTCCCTTCCTCATCAATCACTTATTCATTAACAAGCTGATTCAACAGACGGCGTGCCGCCGGAATCAAATCTGTCGCAGAGATGCCGGTTTCTCCAGCTTCTGCCGCACAGGCATCACCTGCTGCACCGTGAAGCCAGACACCCAGTCTCGAAGCATCTGCCACATTGCCGGGCTGTGCCAGCAAAGCACCAATAATGCCACTGAGCACGTCCCCCATACCAGCGACCGCCATACCCGGGTTACCCGTCTGACATAAATGAGTACAGCCTTCATGGCTGGCTACCAGACTACCCGCCCCTTTTAATACAGCGGTACCACCACAGAGTGCCTGCAGCTGTTCTACCACTGAAAAACGGTCTGCGGCAATATCCGGCACAGATACTCCAAGTAACCGCGCAGCCTCACCTGGGTGAGGGGTTATAACACATTGAGCGTCGCTGGCTGGATTACGCAGATTTAACAGCTCTGGATGCACCGCAAGCAGATTCAGGGCATCTGCATCCATAAGCACCGGCAAACCGCTTTCCAGCACAGCACTCAGCAACTCCCGCCCCCAGTCGTCACAACCCAGACCGGGGCCAATCACTACGGCGGTTTTATCTGTGAGCAATGGTCGAAGGTCATCGGCATTGTCAACACGACGCCCCATAAGCTCCGGTTTACGTACCAGTGCTGCCATAACATGTTCCGGCCTTGTTGCCAGAGTCACTCGCCCGGCACCGCAGCTGAGTGCGGCTTCTGCAGCCATAAGAACCGCGCCGCCCATACCATGATCACCACCGACCACCAGCAGATGACCATAATCACCTTTATGGGCATCCTGTGGACGTGGGTGCACTAAACCTGCCAGTTCCCTGCGCAATAGAACGCAGGTGCTCGCCTGCTCACTCTGGAACAATTCTTCCGGAACACCCAGATCAAAAAACTCCACCTCACCACAACAGCGAGGCCCGGCACCTGAAAGCAGGCCGCGCTTAACAGCAATAAAAGTGGCAGTACGTTGAGCCTGTATGGCCACACCCAGTTCAGCGCCGGTGTTGGCCGAAAGGCCGGATGGAATATCCACAGCCAGCACAGGTTTACCTGAGGCATTAATAGCGATAATTGCCTCTTGATAGCCGCCTCTCACGGGACCATTCAAACCAGTGCCCAGCATGGCATCAATAATCAGGTCACCACTGATGGTTGTGGCGGATGCCCAGGATTCACTATGCCCACCCAAATCCCGGAACCACTCCCAGGCGGAGCGGGCATCGCCCTGTAACTTTTCAGGCGGGCTCAGATGAATCACCCGAACAGGGATGTAACGCTGCCGCGCCAAAGCCGCAATAATATAGCCATCGCCACCGTTATTACCCGAGCCACAGAATATTTGCAGAGAACCGCCCCGAAGCAAATCTGGCCAGGCTTTCATCACACAACCAAAGGCCGCCTGACCCGCCCGTCTCATCAAATCGATACCGGGAATTCCATAGCTGCTCGTCGCCCGGGCATCGAGCTGCCGGGTTTGTTCAGCGGTATAAAGCAAATGTGGTAAACTGCCGCCCATAGGCGATCCCCGAATCAGTTATTGAAGACAATTATTAGTTTGGTTTCCGTCGGCTGAAGAGTCTGGTATTACCCTTGTTATCGGAACCGTTGCCGGAAATGATCTCTTCTTCAATCGCATTATATCCTGAAGCTATTACAAACTTACTGTTAGATTGCCATTAAATTAATTGCCCAAAATGAAGCACTTTACCTTATATGCCTGACACCTCCCTGAGCACAGCGGAGCTCAATCAGCTTGCCGCTGATATTAAACTCTGGGCCCGGGAGCTGGGCTTTCAGGATGCCGGTATTACTAATATCGACCTCGGTGAGCATGAACAACACCTGAAGCAGTGGCTCGCTCGCGATTTCCATGGGGAAATGGAGTACATGATCCACCACGGCAATATGCGTTCAAGGCCCGAGGAGCTGCTGCCTGGCACCCTGAGAATCATCTCAGTGCGTATGGATTACCTGCCGGGGGATACTCAGGCCGTCAAAGTGCTCAGTCAGCCAGAGAAGGCGTATATTTCCCGATACTCTCTGGGCCGTGACTATCACAAAGTGGTGCGCAAACGCCTGACCAATCTCGGCAAACGTATTGAAGAGCGGGTCGGCAAATTCGGCTATCGCGCCTTTGTAGACAGCGCCCCAATTCTTGAGAAGGCTCTGGCTGAGAAGGCCGGACTCGGCTGGATTGGTAAAAATACCCTGCTGCTCAACAACAAAGCAGGATCCTGGTTCTTTCTGGGAGAGCTGTTTACTGACTTACCCTTACCTGTGGATAAGCCTCAGGCCAGCAACCATTGTGGCAGCTGCTTTGCCTGTGCGGATATCTGCCCCACTGATGCGATTATTGCTCCCCATCAGCTCGATGCCCGCCGGTGTATCTCTTATCTCACCATTGAGCTGAAAGGCGCGATTCCCGAAGAGTTCCGCAAGCCGATAGGCAACCGTGTATTTGGCTGTGATGACTGCCAGATAATCTGCCCATGGAACAAATTCGCTAAACACTCTGCCGAAACAGACTTCCTACCCCGCCATAAGCTCGACTCAACCGAACTGGCAGACCTGTTCCTGTGGACAGAAGAAGAGTTTCTGGATCGTACGGCGGGCTCACCCATTCGGCGCACCGGATTTGAAGGCTGGCTTCGAAATCTTGCCGTCGGGCTTGGCAATGCACCAACAACCGATAAGGTTGTGAACGCTTTAAAAGCCAGAGAGAATTATTCATCCGAAATGGTGCGGGAGCATGTACAGTGGGCGCTTGAACAGCACTGTTTGAAAAACTAACAATTTCTTTGTCATTTATTTCTGAAAGCGAACTTTCTTCTCATCCCTGCACTCTAATCATTTTTAAACGGAAATGGTAAGGATGCCATGAAGAAAACCGCCTCTCGTCTTCTACTCTCTTTTCTGGTTGCGCTTATAAGTTTCAATAGCAATGCATCCCAACACTCAATCTGCAGTGACGTATCGGATTTGCCATGGCTGAAGGATCATCACGTCCGTGCTACAGAAACCATAGCCAGACAGTCATTAGGCCCTAGTCTCAAGAATGCCAAAATACTGGATATGATTATGGAAAAGCACTCAGATTTCGAAGCGATACAAACATCAACCGTTCCTTCCAGGATAAAGTTGATGATATCTGGAGGCACAAGGCCAAGTTCATTATTAACGAAAGGTAATCATAAAATCTACGCCAAATATCAAGGCTTTCGATACCGGTTTGTGTACCCCATTGAGTTTAAAAAAGAGTTGATTGGCAAACAATTATACTGGATGAAAGTTTATGCATTACTGTACGCAATGGGATGTGATGATATTAAGGATGGCGACTGGATTGCCTGGATAGATGATGACATTGTCATTGATGACTTTCACTCTGGGGAAAGCATGCTGGACATGTACATTGATTATTTAGCAGGTGGCAATTCGATCCTTGTCACTAATGATAATGACAAGGAAAAAATGAACACCGGCATCCTTCTCATTCAAAAAAACATGGTCACCACCTCATTCCTGCATATGTGGTCACTCTACAGCCATGACCCTATCAAAGGTTATGAGTCTCAAGAGAGTACTCTTCATGAGCAGCAGGCTCTCAAAGAGCTTCTGGAGAATTCACAATTTAAAGCCATTAATGACGCCACTTAATCTGGTAAAAGTTGTCTCTTCGAGATATTCCGAATATGGATTAAACCTAAACACGTTTAAACGTGAACGCTATTACAACAAAAAATGGAAACCCGCACAGAAGCTGAATGAAATACAAGAGGAGAAAAAACACTCAACTGGGCCGCCTTTGAAACCTATCAGTCAGGAGATAGCTTTATCCATCATGGGACAAAAGATTTCAGAACAAAATTAATCATAGAGTCTTTACAGAAGGCACTAAAAAACATCCAAAAAATAGGGTCGTGATACAATATGGTTCGGGGCTCTGGGCCGCATGGTTCGGAGCTCTGGGCCGCATGGTTCGGGGCTCTGGGCAGCATGGTTCGGGGCTCTGGGCAGCCCCTGTATCCAAACACAAAAAATCTATAGCCGGATGAAGTGTTCCCGGTAGAACTTCATTTCATCAATAGACTCACGGATATCTTCAATCGCCTTATGGGAACCTTTCTTCGTGTGCTGCTCCAGCAACTCAGGCTTCCAGCGACGTGCCAGTTCTTTAAGAGTGCTGACATCCAGGTTGCGGTAATGGAAGAAGTCGTGGAGTTCAGTCATATAATCGAACAGGAAGCGACGATCCTGCCCAATAGTGTTGCCACACATGGGTGACACACCTTCATCAACATACGGCTTCAGGAAGTTGAGAGTAATCTGTTCCGCCTCTGCTTCACTGATAGTGCTCTGACGCACTCGTTCGGTCAGGCCGGTCTTGCCGTGGGTTTCGATACACCACGGATTCATATTCTCGAGAACTTCATCCGTCTGATGCACAGCAATAACCGGCCCTTCCGCCAGAATATTAAGATGGGCATCGGTGACGATCACCGCAATTTCAATAATACGGTCGACCCGAGGGTCCAGCCCGGTCATTTCAAGGTCGAGCCATACCAGATTTTCTGCCGTATTCGGCTTGGATTGCGCCATAATTGAGGGAAGCCTGTGATAACTGCGTGTCAGTGATGAAGATATATTGATTAAGCCTAGCTCTGTCATCATAATCTGGCCGGGTAAGATCATGCAAAGTTTCCTGCATGATCCGCTCTTGACCATCCTCTTAAAACTCTCGCCCCCGGTACCTCTTTCTTCATGGCCAAACGCAAACTGAACCGCCGCCAGAACTGGCGTATCCAGAAAATTCAGGATGAACGGGCAGCTCGTGCCGGCCGCAGGGAAGATAAAATTCAGGAGCAGCTCAATACCTCTGAGCTGGGCCCCGAAGAGGAAGGTCTGGTCATTGCCCATTACGGCGTTCAGCTTGATATCGAACGTCCGTCCGAGCCAGGATCTCTCTACCGCTGCCATTTGCGCGCCAACCTGCCTGCACTGGTGACCGGTGACCGTATTATCTGGCGCCCCGGCAAAGATGATATCGGCGTTGTTGTCGCCCAGTTACCCCGTGACAGTGAACTCTGCCGCCCGGACAACCACGGCAAGATCAAACCAGTTGCAGCCAACATTGATTACATTGTTCTGGTGGTCGCGCCCGAACCTCACGCCCACGCCAACCTGATTGACCGTTATCTGGTTGCCGCTGAGGCTATTGATATTGAGCCAGTGCTGCTGCTCAACAAGACTGACCTGATTAATGATTCCAACCGTGACCGTCTTTTAGAGTTGATGGCTACTTACAGAGATCTGGATTACCAGGTGCTTACCGCCTCCACCAAAGCCGACCACGGACTGGATGCCATTAAAGACCTGCTGAAAGATCACACCAGCGTGTTTGTCGGACAGTCCGGCGTAGGTAAATCATCACTGGTGAATGTCCTGCTGCCAGGTATTGAGACCAAAGTCGGAGAGCTTTCCGAACAGACAGGTAAAGGCATGCACACCACCACTGCGGCCAAACTCTTTCACTTTCCGGATGGCGGCTCGCTGATCGACTCTCCGGGAATCCGGGAGTTCGGCCTGTGGCATATGGAGCCTGAAGACATTATTAATGGCTTTCGGGAGTTTCGTGATTATTTAGGTTACTGCCGCTTTCGGGACTGTAACCACGAGCAGGAACCCGGCTGCGCCCTGCTTCAGGCGCTGGAAGAAGGTAAAATCGAAGAAAAACGCATGGATTCCTACCGCCAGATACTGGCCTCCCTCAACGATTAAGCCCTGAGAGTCCATCCGGGCTGTCTCTTTGAACTAAGGTCTACCCCCGGGGCGGAAAACCAATTCCGCCCTTTGTTGTCCAAACAGAAGTACTTATGCATGTATTGGCCAGGGGTAACCATAATGTTGTTTGATTTTTCTGTATTTAAACGCTTTTTCAAGCGCATATTTCCAAGATTTTCACGAGTTGTTCTTCTTGGCATTCTTGCTGTAACAGGCCTGATGATGCTCTGTGTGCCCATGGCAAAGTCAGACACACTAACGCCTCTGGCAACAGTATCCCTAAGCTCTACTAACCAATCAGCCACCAGCAACACTCTGGTTCTCAGCCTGTATATTAATAATGCCGGGCTTCAGTTAGCCTTTGGTCTGAGCAGCTCTGACGAACCTCTTTATGAGATGACTTTGAATACCTGGGAATCCAGTGAACTCAATGGTCATCCACCTAATATTGCTCTCAATGACTCGCCCCTGATCTTTGTTCGCGAAGCTTTTAAAAAGGCTGCGCCGCAGGTACAGGACGAGATAAAGAAACTCGGATTAGAAGGTTTGCCTGTTAAGGTGTATATCGCTGCCGCAGGGGCCGATGCCGCTGAGGATAAACCATTACCTGTTGGTGATGTAGTTAACCTGCTGTCGGCTGCTCAGAGTGAAATTTGCTATCGCCCGGATTTGAAACGTAAGGAGTTCTTCCAGTGTGCTTTTTTGCAGGAAGTTCACGATACCCTGCTGAGAGATCAGGAAGTGATGCATCTGGAACAAAGTGTCTCTCGCGGAGATGTTTCTATCTTTCTCGAGCAGGATGCCCACCTGATTAACGATATAGCCGCCCGATATGCACAACTCTCGAACAAAACACGAGCCATTGTCGTACACTCAACAACCATCAGCCAGCCTTACCTGATCCCGGATCCAAAAACGATAGGCACCTTGAGCTGGATACCCTCTTCACTGAATAAGGATGGCGGTATTCACCAGATTGGCCGTATCTATCAGCGGCATCTTCAAACCCACCAGGGCACTGACCCGCTGGATTATGTGGTCGCTCATGATGCTATGACCAGTAACTACCCCACAGGTGCTCAGGGCAATATTCGTCGTCTGAAAGATCGTAAACTTGGAGCCAATAACTTTGGTCGTATTGTTGGTGAGACAGCTAATGGTATGAACCATGACCGTATTTCATACGGGAATGACATTCAAAGCCAGTCACTGCGTGAGCAGCTGTATGAACAGGCACGACTGGAAGCCCTGCCCTATTTGAATCAGGCACGTGAGTCCTTTATCGATTTAACACTGCTACTGCTCTCCAAACACAGCAGCTGGTTTCTCCACCAGACTCCACGGCTGATTATTCTGGGTGAGGAAGCTGAGATTATGTTTTCCAGTCAAAAAGAGTTTACCGATTTCGCTGAATCTCTTCCCGACAGCGTTAGCAGAAGTGAGCAGGCAAAGCTGCTGTTGAAGAACGTAACAATTGTTCCTCAAAACGACTTTGCCCGCCTGCAACACCAGAGTGCTCGCCACAAACTCAGCGCGCACTAAGCCTCTCAATTAGATCTCTGCTTTCACTTCTTCAGCGGTGATGACCCATAACGTGCGGTCATCACCCGTTTAAAACGTTGGGCTGCAGCACTTGTCAGTGCCTGTTCTAACTGATCACCACTGATCACTTCAGGCTTCACGGAACCGCATGTAGCTTTTAAAAAACGCTTTTCGAGCTCTGGCACTGCAGCCAGTGCATCACCATAAAAACCTATAATTTTAACGACTGTTGTTCCGGAAGCATCTGGCTTTAACTTCATCGCCAGGTCTGCCAGTGCATCGACCGTTACTCCCATCGCATTTTTAATATCAGGCACTGGTGATTGTGACTCTTCAGGCGTCAAAGGGAGTTGAGGTTTTGTGGCCAAAAGGGTCATCACACCACCCAGTTCATTGCGAAAGCTTTTGATATAGCGCTTACGTATCTCGTCATCCGAATAGTCCAGACTGCGGGCATGCCAAAAACTGCGCAGCTGTTCTGTCAGTGACCTTGTCTTAGGGCCCCCTTCACTCAACAGTTCAGCCCCCAGTGCGCCCAGCTGGAAGTAACCACCTGCTGGCAGCATGCATTTTTGGGCTGACACCTTTTCCACAACCCTGTTACCTTCTATGCGATAACCTTCCGCGCAGGTGTCGTCATAAATCACCAGGTTATTGCTTTTTGTGCCCGCTTGTTTCACGGCACTCAGAAGAAGGCTGCCATCATCAGCTCCCACTAACGTGCTCAGCTGCAGACCATTCTTGTAGAACAGTTCATCCACAGCAGTTTCATAACTATGCAGAGCCTGGCGCCCCTGATCAGACCTGTAACCATTCACCCGCCCATCAACAGCATCAAGCCCGGCCATGGCATACAAAAAAGAAATTGTTGGAGACTCTCCTAAATCCCCCTGTTGCTGAAGCCTGAGAACCTCTGGGAGAAGTTTTTCCAATACCGCATCGGTAAGGAAAATCGCATGCTTCTGAGGGTCTGAGAAATAATCAAAAGCAATATTCCCGTAATGCCCGACAAATGACGGATCCGTCTTGGAATCGGCCGTAGCGTTAAGTAGCCCCTGCGGTGTCTGGCCAGGGTCTAAAGGTATCAACCAGGCATCAGCACGGGCATTTCCGCTCAAGACAGCGACCAGCCACTCTTCGGCCATACCTGCACTGCTCAACAGCACCAGGCTGATAGACACTATTACTTTCATGAATTGTTGTGACACAGACTTGCCCCTGAACCCTATGAATGCAACCCCTTAGATAGTTCATTCAACCGAGATTACCAGCATAAGGGGTACACTTGCGGCCGGGGTTGGCTCCAGTACAATACCTGCTCTGCCAGATGCCGCATTGCGGTGCAATCTGCACTTTTTCATCAGCGTATTCGGGACAACAATAAAATGAGCACAACACTTTCCCCAGTCGAGCTGATCGAGCCGACGGCCCTGGCTGAGCAACTGCAAAGATCTGACCTTCTGATTCTCGATACCTGTAATCCAGCCACCTACAGGCAGGTTCATCTGCCCGGTGCTGTGCATATCGCGCCTTCAGAGCTGATGGAAAGCCAGCCTCCCGTTATGGGCAAACTGCCTTCCCTGGAGAAACTGAACGCGCTGTTCAGCCGTGTCGGTTATAACCCCGAGAAAACTATTGTTGTTTACGATGACGAAGGCGGCGGCTGGGCAGGTCGTCTGCTCTGGACTCTGGACCTGATTGGCCACACCAGGGTTATTTACCTTAATGGCGGCCTGCATGCCTGGCTGGGCGCTGAATGCCCTGTACAGACAACACCTGTGGAGCCAACTTCCCGGGACGTAACTGTCGAGATAGTGAACCCATTTGTTCGTGCTTCCGCTGAAGATATTATGGAAGCCCTGAACAGCAACAATGAACGCTTTGTTGTTTGGGATGCCCGCTCCCCGGAAGAGTATGCTGGCGTCAAACAGCTTGCGATGCGTGCCGGTCATATTCCTGGTGCAGTGAACTTTGAATGGACCGCAGGCATGGACCAGGGGCGTAAACTCCGCCTGCGAGAAGACATGAAAGAGCATTTGGAGTCACTGGGTCTGGGCCCGGACAAAAGCATTGTGACCCATTGCCAGAGCCATCACCGTTCCGGCTTCACCTATATGGTTGGACGCATCCTCGGTTACCCTGACATCAAGGCCTACGATGGATCCTGGTCTGAATGGGGTAATCGTCAGGATACTCCTGTCGCGCAGCCCTGACCTGTATACTTAGTCATCGCCCCATACAACATGGCGTCGCCAGGGTTTAATCATCAAGGCGACGCACACCAAATAAGATAGAGACTTGTGAAAGACCAACTATTTATTGCCCTGCAATACATTCTGCCCCACCACCTGATCTCCCGCGCAGCGGGTTGGCTGGCGGACTGCACAGTTCCCGGAATTAAAAACCCGTTCACAAACTGGTTTGTAAAACAGTTCAAAGTGGATATGAGCGATTACCAGGAAGAAAACCCTGAAGCCTACGCCTGCTTCAATGATTTCTTCACTCGCTCGTTGAAAGAAGGTATGCGCCCGCAGCCTGAAGAGCAGGATAAGGTCGTCTCCCCAGCTGACGGTGCCATCAGCCAGATTGGCGATATCACCTACAACCGTGTATTCCAGGCCAAAGGTCATGACTACAGCCTGACCGAACTGCTGGGTGGCGACACTGAGCTGGCCCGTGAATTCGACGAAGGCACCTTTGCCACTGTCTACCTCTCGCCCAAAGATTACCACCGCGTACACATGCCCTTTGGCGGCACCCTGCGCAAGATGGTTCACGTGCCTGGACGTCTGTTCTCTGTGAACCAGACCACTGCCGAGAACGTTCCCCGCCTGTTTGCCCGTAACGAACGCGCCGTGTGTATCTTCGATACCGAAAAAGGTCCAATGGCTGTGATTCTTGTGGGTGCCATGATTGTGGCCAGCATTGAGACAGTTTGGGCAGGTCTGGTGACGCCTCACAAACGCGGCGTTAAGACCTTTGATTACTCTCCTGACAGCCAGCAGCCTGTTACGCTGAAGCGTGGTGAGGAGATGGGTCGCTTCAAACTGGGTTCTACCGCTATTGTTCTGTTCGGTAAGGATCAGGTGAAGTGGGCTGAAGGTCTGGCCGCTGAAACGCCTGTGCGAATGGGGCAGGCGTTTAGCTGAACGTCAACAAACAGCATTTTTAGAGCCATAGCGCCTTAAATCAGAGCCCTTCGTGCAGATTGTTTAAACTGAATGGATAACTCATCATTGTGAACATGCGGAGGGCCGGGATGCCATCAGTAAAAGGATCGACAGGGCCGGGTCAAAACTCTACCTCCGCTCAACCCAATCCAGCCCAGACAGCTGAAGGCCTGACTTCTGATCAACGAACGGTTGTTTCAACAGATCCCTCAGTTGCTTCCCTCTCTAATAATTCTCTGGAACAGGACAAGCCTCCGACCACCCCTATTCATGGTCGTAGGGTCTCCCTGTTAAAAACAATCGAGAATAAATTTTTACAACTTGTCCAATGGCTGAAAAAAAAGCTGCTGCCGGCTCAGATAAGCCAGCCTAAAGAGAGCCTGCCCGACGGGGCAACCCAGCTAAAAGACGCTCTTAACAGCTTTCAACCAGATGGGGCAGGCATACGTCAAACCAAAATGCTAACAGATCCAGCCCGCTACCTGGAAAGAAGTGCTTTTGAAAAAGAATTGCAAAGCGCCACAGCCCGCTTTGATGACCTGAAAACAAAACACGAGATTATAAATGAATTTACTCGGCAAGTACTCGACAAGATGCTGCGCCCGGATACATGCACGGTCTGTCCAATTACTCCAATAAACGCAGTAAAAACTGCTTTCGAGAAGCACAACATCGAATTAATGTCGGTGCCGGAAGATCAAAAAGATCCCAACACCTATGAGATGAGAATCTCTCTGGATGAACAAAAACTGGCCGAATTCAAAAAAAGTGCACCTTATGAAACCTACCAGCTCTATCTTTCATTAGCATGCCTCAGAACTATAATGACCACGCGAGCAGGAAATATCGATGATAAAAATGCATCACAAGAACTAAAAAAATTCCACGATGATGTGCTGGTTGAATTGGTTAACAAGGCTTTGGGGCTGTGTCATGCCACATTAAAAGCCGAAAAACCCGAATACTTCGGAGACACTCACTATATGCCTTTGAATATTACCGACTCCGAAGGCGCATCCTGGTTTCGCAGTGATATTATCCAGCCCCGAGGCGGGTGGTATGATACAAGATACTAAAACTAACCCAGCTCTTCTTTCAGCTTATCGATAAAGCCCTGCAGATAAGCCGTATGCTTACCCGCCAGTTTGCGACCAGGATCAGTCTTCATGGTTTCCCCAAGAGAGAGCAGTTTGCAGAAGAAGTGATCCACGCAGAATACCCGATCATCCAGCTCTCGATTCTCCGCCCAGGGGTCTTGAGAATGGAACAACTGTGACCCCATTCGCCCACCGGTATAAAACGTCCTCGCCAGGCCAATAGCTCCCAGAGACTCCATTCTGTCAGCATCCTGCACAATCTCCGCTTCCGCTGTGCGAGTAGGAATATTGGCTGAGAAACTATGGGCTTCAACACCATGGCAAACAGCCTCAATCAACTCTTCCGGGAATGCCATCTCCTTGAGAATCTCTTCTGTTTTCACCGCAGCCATTTGCGAGGTTTTACTCCGGTCGGGATGATTCTTCGGCAGCGTAACAATGTCGTGAAAATAACAGGCGGTCAGCACAACCAGTTGATTCACCTTACGGGATTCTTCGGCAATCAGCTGCTGAGCTGTTCTCCACACTCGCTGAAAGTGGGAGAGGTCATGGGAGTAGTCATCCGTTTCATGGGCTTGAAGGTACTCAACAAAACGTTGCTCCCAAAGCTTCAGTGCCTCTGCCTCAGAAACAGTCAGGCTATTTACATCGGTCATGATAAAACCACTCAATAAATGATCCGTCTATTCTAACGCGAATTGAGAATGGGGCTGCATGGTAAAGCTATAACGGGTTTTACCGGGCAGGAATGCACTGGGGCGACCATTCAACCAGTCCTCAAACCCGGCCTTGTAGAAAGGCGACAACGGGTGCCCACTCTGGCCTCCGGGAATATGCATGATCCCGCTTTTCTCCCCAGACTCCGCCATTCTGCGGGTTCACGACCTCAGGATAATCATCAGAGGGGAGTCAGCCCGGTTCTGATCAGCTTCGCTATAGATCTGTGGGTAGGTTAAGTCAACACCGGAACGATTAGGAATAAACCGGCAATCGTCCAGCCAACATTGCCGTTCTTATCAGCCACAGTGAAATTCCGGGGTGGAATGCCACTTAATATGAGTCGCTGCCATGGCTTGATGAATATCTTCCGCAGACTCAGTTAGCGTTGGTGGCTTCGGGGTTATAAGCCGTCCAGCGTAGCGCCTGCAGACTGCCATCATAGGTTTTCCAAACCGGCCCCCACATGATGCAACGTGTAGAAAGAGTTTCTGGCTCGCTTCCCTTAACCTCAATCACACTCTTGCGTAATTCCAAGGGTTTCGGGCCATTTGAAGTCATATAGTGATCAGTATCAGTCAGCTCCAGCTCCAGCTCCAGCCCCACCCGGTCGTTCCAGTCACCATAGCTATATGAGACCTTCACCCAAATAGTTCATTGCATGCTATTTTATCTGCCTTCCGTTGTTTCTTGTTGTTCAGGTTGAAAAATGTCTTATATTTCAGATGAAAGCTTGGAAGGTGTACTCTATATCCCGCTATACGGCCAAAAAACTAAGCGACACAAGCCGCTCATTAAGTCACGATTCCTTGCAGTTCAATTCATGCTGGCGCTAACTGTGTTAGTTTTTATATGTCCGGCGGCCTTTTCAGCCTCCTCTTTTTTTCCTTATCAAATTACATGGATGTATAGCGATGATGATCACGGTATATATTTTGATTTGACTGCTTCAGTTGAGCTGACCTCTTATGATGGAGATTGTGCGAATTCTTTTCTTGATGTGGATTTTTCTTATACCGAAAACATTCCAGAGCAAGAGTTGTCCTTAAAACGTAAAAGAGAATCCAGAAACAATCACTATGATAGTGTAATCCATTCCCTTCTCACAAGTGCTGAAGTAGCGGGCAATAGTTGTGGTTGTATCGGAGGGCATCAGGGTAGAAATAAATACACTTCTTTAACCACAAACAGTAATCAAGCTTATGGCCCTAAACAATTATTGCTGATTTTGCACCGTCTGCTGACCGGCCAAACTAAAGAGACTTATTTCCCCCATATAGTAATAGCTGAGTTGCCACACGGTTTAATTAGCGGTATTGATTATGATAAGAATGACTTCGCACTGAGTCACGTGAGCGTTAATACGAGAGAAACAGGCTTCGTAATAAATGACTCAGTATACTTAATAAGTGCAAATTTACAGAGACCCAGCTTGTATCGTGATACAACAGAGTGGGAAGTGGAAGTATCCAGGAATCTTGCCGATCACAGCTATACAATAAGCATCAACACTATTGAGCTAACTAATGGGGTTGTAAAGATGGATGCACAAGCGCCCGCATGGTTTGGTGTGGAGGGTGTCAGCGAGTTTGAAAAACTATCAATGCCTCTTGAGCCTATCCAACGCTCCGGAGAAACGCTTTCGCCTGTTCAACAACCTGGAAGAGCGTCCTCGCCTGTTCAACAACCTGGACGAGCGTCCTCGCCTGTTCAACGCCTGAACGAGCGTCCTCGCCTGTTCAACAACCTGGACGAGCGTCCTCGCCTGTTCAACGACCTGAACGAGCGTCCTCGCCTGTTCAACAACCTGAACGAGCGTCCTCGCCTGTTCAACGACCTGAACGAGCGTCCTCGCCTGTTCAACAACCTGAACGAGCGTCCTCGCCTGTTCAACAACCTGCCTGTTCAACGAGCGAGCGTCCTCGCCTGTTCAACGACCTGAACGAGCGTCCTCGCCTGTTCAACAACCTGGACGAGCGTCCTCACCTGTTCAACGACCCGGACGAGCGTCCTCGCCTGTTCAACAACCTGGACGAGCGTCCTCACCTGTTCAACGACCTGAACGAGCGTCCTCACCTGTTCAACGACCTGAACGAGCGTCCTCACCTGCTCAACATCCTGAACAAGCTCTTCCGCATGTTTCGAAGGAGAATACCAAGGTGTAGGGGGGAACCTATGATGGATGGAACTCTGGTAACACTGTCATGGGTGGCCTACGATCTAGAAAAATTCCAGCACTTGGTCAGGCCCCAGGCAGCATGGCCGTTACCCCCAACAACCACAAAGGGTGTACCCGGGAGAGTCAGACCATTCACTCAATAATTTTTCTGGCCTTATGTGTAGATCAACTGCATTCGGTACCAGGTGGTCGGCACACGCAGGCTCAGGTGCATATCATCTTCAACAATGGCACCACCGTGACGACTTAAACGTCCGGCAACCGTAAAGTTATTACTCCTTAATAGGGTTTCCGGTCGCAGTTCACCACCCAGGCTGGTGAACTCTTTTGGTTTGAGGGCGCGAAGATTAATGAAATCAGTATCTGGAATAGCTGGTATCTGAAAGTCACCGGTAGTATCCGGCTCTAAGGGTGCGTCCCAGCGGGTAACAACTGGGATGAGAAACTCAACGACCTGTTTGCCACGGATAGAAGCAAGAAAGCCCTTCGCCTGATCCATGGTGGCCTGCGTATTACTGAGATCAGGATACATACTACACACAGCCAGAAAACTGTCTTCCGGCATCCAGGGCTGAGGCTTTTTAGACAGCATCCAGTACTCAAAAGGACGATTGCCCAGTTCATGAAGCCCCTTGTTTACACCATCAGTGTAAGCCTGCAAAAGGTTGCGAATATCAGTGGGTAGCTGTTCTACAACCTGTTTCGCTACTTTTCGGAGCTGGTGAATACGAACACCGCGATCATGAGATAAGGCGGCAGAGCCCGCCAGAACAGATAACTCACCGGCAGAGTTGCGGCGATTCAAATCCATCTGGAAAAAACGGTCCTGCGCGTGGAGATAGCCCGTGGTAAAAGCCAGGTTTTTTTCGGGACCGGCCTGTCAGCGTTGGAATACCCTTGTCATCACGCTCAACCAGAACAGGGCTGGTGATAATGCTACTGACGGTATCGGTTTGAAGATTCGGCAGGCTTTGGGTCAGCAGTCCATAAAGGGAGCCCCCCCAAGAACACTTAACGAAAAAAACACAACAACGACTGCCAGCAACAAGCGCCTGAGTTTACCCAAGAGATCCCCCCCATTACTATTGTTGTTTTTATTACAACCTGCGTTACCGGCTTGCCCCAATAAAAAGCCAGAGTTAAATGGAGGATGATCTCTTGGTGCATCAGGCCTTATTGCGGTTTGGCTGCCCAAACAGAACACCAGCCAGCCGGCTCTACACTGCTGCCGGGGATAATCCGGCAACCCTTAACATCTGCAATATAATGCAAGCAATTGTCGCACCGGCTGCCTTTCTTATAGCCTGTAATAGAGACCGCTTCGACTGCATTCTTCTTATAATTGAGGTTCTTACCCATACCCTCAGTCTCAGACAAAGGAGTCATGCTTGCTGCATTAGCAACATGAACCGCAAGCAAAGGTGCGCTAAGGGTCGCTCCGGTGGCCAGTCGCAGGAATTGACGCCGAGTCTGATCTTTCATTGTACTTTCTCATCAGGTTTTTTTATTAACACTGAAGAAAACGTAGCGGCTGTTTCGCAGTTATGCGAATACAGCCTGTATATAAGAACTTCTGTCAGCCTTTTTGGGAGACACTCTTCAGCCACTGTTTGAGCTTGGGAAGAGGCAGAGCGCCGGAGACACGATCAATCTCCTTACCCTTCTTAAAGGCAATCATCGTAGGGATACTGCGAATATTGTAGGCACCTGCCAGCTGCTGATTGGCTTCGGTGTCGAGCTTGGCCAAACGAATGTCAGGTTCCAACTCTTTGGCAGCCTTCGCATAAGCCGGGGCCATAGCCTTACAGGGACCGCACCAGGGTGCCCAGAAGTCCACAACAACAGGAAGATCTGTCTGACTCAGGAAGCGTTTAAAGTTACCGCCATTAAGGTCAACTGGCTGCCCCTGAAACAGGGCTGTTTTGCATTTACCGCAGGCAGGGCCGTCAGACAGGCGGTCTGCAGGAATTCTATTCACGGCAGTACAGCGGCCACATACAACTTGAACGGGCTGAGACATGATTTCTCCATTGATACTGTTTTTCTCGAAGGCATTATAACCAGTCCTTCATTTCTATTTGATATCCCCCTGCCTACAGCAACTGATTTTGAATCAAACTGCTTAGGGGCTCTTGCTCTGGTTAGGAGCTAAGGCTACCGGTAGTATGACAGAGCTCGTAGAGCGATTGCTCAATACAGGGAATTTTGATGTCACAGGAAAGCCAGTTTCACCTTTTGGGCAAGAGAAGATTTCTGCCTTTTTTCGGCACCCAGTTTATGGGGGCATTCAACGATAATATTTATAAAAACAGCCTGATGCTGATGGTGGCCTTTGCAGGGGCCAGTGCTTTACCCGTCAATGCAGACACTATGGTTAACCTTGCCGCTGGCCTGTTTATTCTGCCTTTCTTTCTATTTTCCGGTACTGCCGGGCAATTAGCAGACAAGTACGAAAAGTCCGCCATTATTCGCAAGATCAAACTGCTGGAGATTGCCATTATGGTGGTCGCCGCTTTTGCCATCATCACTGAAAACTTCACAGCCATGTTGGCTCTGCTGTTTATGATGGGCACCCAGAGTGCATTCTTTGGCCCGGTTAAATATGCATTGCTGCCGCAGGCAATGGACGACAGCGAACTGATAGGCGGCAATGCCCTGGTAGAGATGGGCACCTTTGTTGCCATTCTCGCAGGCACCATTGGTGCAGGTTTTCTGATTACCTTCCCCTCATCGCACCAGTGGATAGCAGGTTCAGTCGTTACCTTTGCGATTATTGGTTATTTGTTTAGCAGAGCGATTCCAAAAGCCAGTGCCACGGCCCCCGATCTAAAAATGGACTGGAACCCTGTTCGCCAAACCCTTCGCACCATTCGATACGCACGACAGGATAAAGCTATCTTCCAGTCTGTACTGGCTATCTCCTGGTTCTGGGCTCTTGGCGCAGCCTATCTCACTCAACTTCCTAACTTTACCCGTGATGTACTCGCGGGAGGCCCACAGGTCGTTACCCTGATGCTGGCTCTGTTTACGATAGGTGTGGCGGCAGGCTCTCTGGTCTGCGAGAGGCTTTCCGGACATGTTATTGAAATCGGTATAGTGCCCATCGGCTCACTTGGTCTTAGTATTTTCGGTATTGATCTCTATTTTGCTGCTGAACCTGCAAGCACCGCTCTGATGACAGCTGGCGAGTTTGTTTCCCAGCCCCAGAACCTTCGCGTCCTGTTTGACCTGGGCATGATCGGGTTCTTTGGTGGATTGTTTATCGTTCCTCTGTACGCCCTGATGCAGCTCCGTGCAAAGCCCGAACAGAGAGCCCAAATCATTGCCGCCAACAATGTGATGAATGCACTGTTTATGGTGGGCAGTGCGATTGCTGGCATCATCCTGCTCGGCATGCTGAAACTCACCATCCCTGCATTCTTCCTCACTCTGGCTATCGCCAATATTGTGGTGGCCTGCTACATCTACGCTCAGGTTCCGGAGTTTGTCTTACGTTTTATTATCTGGATTCTGTCGCACACCATGTATCGGGTGACTCATAAGAACCTGGAAAACATTCCATCTGAAGGTCCGGCGGTATTGGTGTGCAACCATGTTTCCTACGTCGATGCTCTTTTGATTGGAGGTGCTGTCCGTCGCCCCGTGCGCTTTGTTATGGACCTCAGCATATTTAATATTCCGGGCCTGAACTGGTTTTTCCGGATGAGTAAAACCATTCCCATATGCTCACCTCATAGAGACCGGGAGATTTATAACCAGGCCTTTGAAAAAATCAGTGAAGAGTTGAGAGAAGGGAATGTGGTGTGTATTTTCCCGGAAGGGCGCCTGACAACTGATGGAGAGCTGGATGAATTCAGAAAAGGCATCAACCTTATTCTGGAAACAGACCCGGTTCCTGTTGTACCCATTGCACTGAAAGGCCTTTGGGGAAGCGTATTCAGCCACAAAGGCGGCCCAGCACTCACCAGACCACCAAGACGGTTCTGGTCTCGCGTGGAGTTAGTGGCAGAGCCTGTAATGGATGGTAAAAGCTGTGATGCGCAATCGCTGCATGCAAAGGTGAACTCTATGCTCTAATTCTCCGCAAGCAGGGTAACTAATAATGGCTCATTCCTCTGGAGAGACCCACAGAACCGACTCGCACCGTCCTTATCGATAATTTGGGTGCTGCGCTCGCCAATTGTTAATTTTCTCCAGATGACTTTGATCTACTTCCTGCATTTCCAGCATGCGTACATCACCTGCTGTAAACCGACGGCGCGTCAGTGGATTGACAGGGTTTTGACTAACGGCCTTAAGTAACCAGGACTTACTGAAATAGCGTATAAGCGGCAAACACGTGTGGTCACTCTTTTCCGTTAAATCAATGCCGACCGGGTCATCCATTAAATCCAGAGAAAGTGGGCAAAGATATCCGTCTGGTGGGGTAGCGCTAGCTGGATCAATAATTGCTCTCAACCTGGTCTGCTTCTCGGGTTCCATAGCAACTGTACAATAATCCAGACAGGGCCATAGCTGCTTGAAAAGGGACTTATCAAAACTCATGGCATTTAACAGATGCAGACTGTAGGGCTCCGAGCGATCCAAGGTGGATTGTTTATAACTATTCCTAAACTGACCATACATTTCCTCAGACAATCTGCTATCAAGATGCAATCAGCTCGCCGCTTCAAAATATTCTGCAGCACGCAGGCTAACACCTTTCAGCGGAACTATGGGTTCTTCTGCTTTGACAATCTCTGGAACCAACCTCAGGGAATCATGCAGTCCGAGTTGCTCCATAATCATCCTCAGGTGGCCTGTCTCGAGCGACGGGATCTGTTTCAGCAACTTAAGCCAAATGGCGCAAACGAGAGCACGTTTATCGAAATGGCAATTCTCATTGAGTTCAGGAAGAGATATACGAACCCCAAGAGACGT
>CBDCRZ010000125.1:0-16538 GCA_965221135.1 Sansalvadorimonas sp. | reverse complement strand
AAACGTCAAGGAAGCCGGCTGCCTTCACGATGCAACTGAGCAGGTATGCCTGTGTGTCGCTCATGTTTATGAATGGGTCAATAATATTGACTCTAGGAAGTCACACCCCGAATCATCAAATAATCTTACGCTTACACAGGTATTTGAACTTCCGTGGGATAAGTTTCAAACTGAGCGGGAATTTTTTGATAAGGCCTATGTGGGACTATATGGATATCGTGGTTATTATTTTTCTGGCAAAAAGGCTACATCTTTGCGCTGGCCTCGCCTATGTACCTACGAGTCTCTGGATATCGAGCTCATTTTAGCCACCATGGGACTTATGGCAGGAGTAGAGAACTTCCTGACAGTTCCTAATGCTTATCATGATGGGCTAACGATGGATATGGTTAAGATGCCGACTCATGACAGGGTTCATTTGGACTCAATAGCCAAATATTTGATACATGCTTTGTATTCTCTGCGCTTTAATATTGAACCACCTATTGCCCTTAGTTCTGAAGAAATAATGACTCAGCATCCTGAGCTGATGTCCGACGAACTAGAGAAATTCTCTATCCATATGAGTGGGTTGTGGGAAGAAGTCATTCAAGGGCTTTCGGGTTGTTCTCTGGCGTGTAAAACAATGGTTGAATTCATGCTTTTTGAGTTAACCCATGAATTACCCAAATTTTCCCTGTTTGTAAAGCCTTCAGTGGGGTACTGGGCACAAGTGAATCCAGACCCGGCACAATACTATTTTGAGTCAGTTAAGAAGGCAATGCAGGCTGGGGGGAGGTTTTGGGTGAATAAGGGTTGTCCAGAGTATCAGGTACTGGAAACAGCATTGCTGGCTGATCAAGAGGAGGTGTGCGGTATTGTATCTGCCATTTTATCGGAGTCCGTATGCAGTTATAGAGAAGGAAGGCCTTTTCGCTGGCATCATGAGTGACCATTCAGCTCAACTCATACTCGAGAGGGTATAAGCTATACATGCCTCATACGGAGGACATTAAGATCTTGAGGATGTAGAAGGATCGCACCAAAACTTGAGGTTCATCCCGTTTGACCAAACCTGTAAGTGTCAAAAACACAGGTTTCAGGTCGCCCGAGATGAACCACTCCGAGATTAGCTCTATTCAACACACCTGCAGATCACTTTGTCTGAGCATAAACTGACCAGTATGGCTGAGTTCAGCGGTTTCCTGGTGCGCCACAGGAAAATATTGCCTCTTCCTCTTGTCATCTCCGTTCTGACATCTCCTGGTAAAGACAGCAATGCCGAGACACTGGCCGATATTCACCGCAAGTTCAATGAAATGACCGGCTTGAATGTCTCCTGTCAGGCTTGGCGGGAGCAGGTATATAAACCCGAGTTTCTGAGACTGATGGCCTGGCTTTTCCTACGCTCTCTGGACAAAATGGTCAAACGGACTCTCTCTTTTCATGTGGTCAGCCCTTTTTCAAAATTCCGGCACATATGGCTGCATGATGGTTCGCCACAGGCTGTTGTAGCACTCCTCAAAGATGCGTTGCCGGGACCTTTCAAAACGGTCTCCCCGGCAGCCGTTGCGCTGCACACGACCATGGATTTGCTGACCGATAATCTTGTTCGTGTCGAGTTCACGGAAGACACTCGCTCAGAAAGAGCCTGTCTGCCAGCTTTGGCAAACAACCTTGGCGATACTCTGATGATGATTGATGCAGGGTATTTCGACCTGGAATATTTTATGGCTGTTCATGATAGGGAGGGTTGTTTTCTTTGTCGGGCTCCACAAAGTATCAACCCGGTAGTGCGTAGGGCTATTCGTTTCGATGGAAAGAACTGTCACCGATATGAGCAACAAAAACTGAAAGATGTTTTGGCCCATTTTCCCAAAGACGGTTGCATGGATTTGGATGTGGAATGGCCGCAGATGCGGGGGCAGACTTTTCGGTTGGTCGTTCGCTGGAATGGACAGAACAAGAAGTGGATATTTGTTGTCACCAGTCTCTGCCGGGAAAGCTTTTCTCTTCAGGATGTGTTTCTGGCCTACCGTCTGCGCTGGCAAATAGAGCTGGCTTTCAAAGAGACTAAATCCTATGCCTGCTGGCACCGTTTCAACACCGGCTGTGAGACACTGGTTGCCAGCCTGATTCTTGCCTCATTTACTGTTGTCATTCTCAAACGGTCTTTGGCTCACGCTGTAGAACAAGGGATGGATGAAGAGGTCTCCACACGAAAAACGGCCATGTCTGGTACACATCTGTTTGGGGATTTGATGCTCGCTTTATTGATGAATAACAGGCGCCGTATTTCTAATGTGTTGAGGAAATTGTTTGAGTTTTGGAAGAAAAACGGAAAGTGGGGGCATCCAGCCAGAGACAGGCGTGCCGGGCGCTCAGCTCTGGGATTGACGGCCATGAGATGCGTTTAATGTTCTCCGTATGAGCCCTTACTATCACTGGCCTCGCAACGAGTTTTTGATTAACGCTCATAGCTTAACTCTTCTTTCATTTTGTGCTTATATCCATCCAAGGACGAATAACGAGCACAGTCGACATGAATGCATACAGTTTGATCAAACAACTTTCTGAACTTCAAGACCTCGCCAATCCTGGAAGGTCGACCATCAACTGAGTGATATTCTGCTGTTCACTATCTGTGCCATGATTGGTGGAGCCAAGGGCTGGAGAGAGATTGCCGATTTTGGACGGATGCGGGTGGATGGCTTAAAGCAATAGGCAATTTTTCTGAGGGTATTCCGTCCCACGATACTATTGAACGTGTTGTCAGCGTTGTTAACGCGAAGCATTTTCACACGTTTTTTTTCTGAGTGGATGCAGGGCTGTTATAAGGCAACGGATGGAGCTGTGATTGCTATTGATGGCAAGGCTGTTCGTGGATCTGGCGACAGAAAAAACAGGCTCGATCCCATTCACATGGTGAGCGCTTTTTGCTCTGCTAATGGGGTGGTTCTCGCTCAGGTCAAAACAGATGCGAAAAGCAATGAGATTACCGCAATTCCAGAATTCCTGGATCTTCTGTCAATAAAGGGATGCCTCGTCAGCCTTGATGCTATGGGCTGCCAGCGTGACATAGCCGCAAAAATCAGGGAGAAAGAAGCAGATTATCTTCTGGCTGTGAAAGGTAACCAACCCAAGCTCCATGAAGCCTTTAAGAAACATTTCCCCATGCATAAAATACTGACGGGTGGGTTTGAGAATACCTTTGAAACGATTGAGAACAATCGTGGCCGGAATGAACATCGCATCCATGTTGTCAGTGATATTTTCGATGAGTTCGTCAACCGCTCTTTTGATTGGAAAGATATGAAAACCCTTGGGGCAGTTGTTGCCTTTCGGCAGGTGGGTGAGACTCCTCAAAACATGGAGGATGTCAGCATCCGTTATTACATCAGCTCCGCAGATCTTACGGCAGAAAAACTGGCGACAAGTGTCCGGAGTCATTCGTCTATCGAGAATAGCCTTCACTATGTTCTGGATGTTGCGATGCAGGAAGATGCTTGCCAGATACGTCGTGGGGATGGCGCGGAGATTCTTTCAGGCTTCAGGCACACTGTCCAGAATCTTTTAAAGAATGAGACATCCTTCAAGGCCGGTATTCAGAGAAAAATGAAGTGTGCCGCAATGAATACCGACTACATGGAAAAGATTCTGGATGGATCTCCACTGTCGACCTCTAAAACGGATAAGACTTGAGGCCAGTGATAGCGGGGGGGGCATGCGTTTTCCGTGCTGTGCCCGTGACCAGGGGGATGTCTGGTTCTTCAACAAACCCGTCAAAAACGATCTTCACCCCACCATGAAGCCGATCGAGCTGGTAGAACGAGCTGTTCGCAACTCCTCCAAGAGCAAAGATATTGTGCTCGACCTGTTTGGTGGCTCCGGCAGTACTCTCATCGTCTGCGAAAAAACGGTCGCCAGGCGAGGCTGACTGAGCTCGACCCCAAATACGTCGATGTCATTGCGCAACGTTGGGAAGAGTACACCGGCAAGGAAGCCACTCTCGAAGAGAGCAACCTGACGTTTATCCAGGTTGCTGCTGAACGAGGAATTAACGATGACCGAAGTGATTCAACAGAGGCTTGATCAGATCGATTCCAAGCTCGACAAACTCTCTGATGCTGTGACCCGTCTGGCCACTATCGAAGAACGGATGGTTCACCAGACCACCACGCTCGATAGCCTCAACCGCAAGCTGGAAGAGTCCGACAAACGTATCCGCTCACTCGAACGGCAGGCCAGCGCCCGAGGCGTAGTGCTGGCTTCTGTTGAGCGGTTTGGCTGGTTGATTCTGACCACTATTATTGGCGTCGTGGCCTACACACTCAAGGATTGAGGCAGAAGCATGGGAAAGCGTAGGGAAACCACCACCGTCGTCGTCCACTGTTCTGCCACTAAACCCAGTCAGGATGTGACTTTTGACACCATCAAACGCTGGCATCTGATGGAGCGAGCCTTTATCGATATCGGTTACCACTGGGGGATTGAACGTGACGGGTCAGTTAAGCAAGGCAGAGCACTGGATGATTGGGGTGCACATGCCAAAGGTCATAATCATCAGAGTGTGGGCATTTGTCTGGTGGGCCGGCTGGATGACGAAGACAAACCAAACGATAACTTCACAACATTGCAGAAGCGGATGTTGAAGTTCCTTATCACAGGCTGCCTGGGGCTGTGGCCGGACGTGGTGGTAAAAGGACATTACCACTTGAATGGGGACAAGGACTGTCCCTGCTTTAATATCGACCAGTGGCTGTGTGAGAAGGTATGGCCGGAGAGAATGCAGCGTGAGTTGGCTGGCCGCGCTGCCCAGTAGTCGGCAAGATCATCGACAAGGTATTTCCTGATGCCAATCAGGCCGCTCAAGCCAAGCAAGCCCTGAAAGAGATGGCCATTAACGGCGAGCTGGATGAGCTGGCTAAACAGGCCGGGGTCATCAAAGCCGAAGCTCAGGGAGAAGGCTGGTTACAACGTAGCTGGCGACCCATTGTTATGTTGGTATTCACGGCTTTGATTGTCTGCCGCTGGATGGGCTGGGCCTCACCGGATATCAGTGAAACCCTTGAGCTGAAGCTGCTTGGGATCGTGCAGTTAGAGATTGGTGGATATATTGCCAGCCGGGGGCTTGAGAAGGTAACAAAGAGCATACGCGGTAGTGTCAATGGAGAGTTAGGGCATTGATAACGGTATTGTCACCCAATACAGTCTGTGTACTTACAGGGAATGGTAACTAAAGGATGGCTTGGGCCGCGCGTCCCTCTGCAAATGGGTGCGCTGGTGCTGTTTGAGGCTCCCCGGCTGATCGGTGGTGTAGCTGCACTGGTCACAGGAGAAGGGCTTGGGCCGCGCGTCCCCGGGCAGATGGGTGCGCTGGTGCTGTTTGAAGTGCCCCGGGCTGATCGGTGGGGTAGCTGCACAGGTAACAGGAGAAGGGCTTGGGCCGCGCGTCCCCGGGCAGATGGGTGCGCTGGTGCTGTTTGAGGTTACCCGGCTGATCGGTGGGGTAGCTGCACAGGTAAAGGAGAAGGGCTTGGGCCGCGCGTCCCCGGGCAGATGGGTAAGCTGGTGCTGTTTAAGGTGCCCCGGGCGATCGGTGGGGTAGCTGCACAGGTAAAGGAGAAGGGCTTGGGCCGCGCGTCCCCGGGCAGATGGGTGCGCTGGTGCTGTTTAAGGTGCCCCGGGCGATCGGTGGTGTAGCTGCACTAGTCACAGGACAACGGTTTGGGCCGCGCATCCCCGGGCAGATGGGTGCGCTGGTGCTGTTTGAGGTTCCCCGGATGATCGGTAGTGTAGCTGCACTGGTCACAGGAAAGCAGCCTGGGCCGCGCCTCCCCCTGCAAATGGGTGCTCTGGTGCTGTTTGAGGTTCCCCGGATGATCGGTAGTGTAGCTGCACTGGTCACAGGACAGCGGCCTGGGCCGCGCCTCCCCCTGCAAATGGGTGCTCTGGTGCCGTTTGAGGCTCCCCGGGCAATCGGTGGTGTAGCTGCACTGGTCACAGGAGAAGGGCTTGGGCCGCGCATCCCCGGGCAGATGGGTGCGCTGGTGCTGTTTGAGGTTCCCCGGATGATCGGTAGTGTAGCTGCACTGGTCACAGGAAAGCAGCCTGGGCCGCGCCTCCCCCTGCAAATGGGTGCTCTGGTGCTGTTTGAGGCTCCCCGGATGATCGGTAGTGTAGCTGCACTGGTCACAGGAAAGCAGCCTGGGCCGCGCCTCCCCCTGCAAATGGGTGCTCTGGTGCCGTTTGAGGCTCCCCAGACGATCGGTGGTGTAGCTGCACTCGTCACAGGAGAAGGGCTTGGGCCGCGCGTCCCCGGGCAGATGGGTGCGCTGGTGCTGTTTGAGGCTCCCCGGGCGATCGGTGGTGTAGCTGCACTGGTCACAGGAGAAGGGCTTGGGCCGCGTGTCCCCGGGCAGATGGGTGCGCTGGTGCTGTTTGAGATGCCCCAGCTGATCGGTGGTGTAGCTGCACTGGTCACAGGAGAAGGGCTTGGGCCGCGCGTCCCCGGGCAGATGGGTGCGCTGGTGCTGTTTGAGATGCCCGAGCTGATCGGTGGTGTAGCTGCACTGGTCACAGGAGAAGGGCTTGGGCCGCGCGTCCCCGGGCAGATGGCAGCGCTGGTGCTGTTTGAGGCTCACCAGACGATCGGTGATGTAGGTGCACTGGTCACAGGAGAAGGGTTTGGGCCGCGCGTCCCCGGGCAGATGGGTGCGCTGGTGCTGTTTTAGGCCCCCCAGACGATCGGTGGTGTAGGTGCACTGGTCACAGGAGAAGGGCTTGGGCCGCGCGTCCCCGGGCAGATGGGTGCGCTGGTGCTGTTTTAGGCCCCCCAGACGATCGGTGGTGTAGGTGCACTGGTCACAGGAGAAGGGCTTGGGCCGCGCGTCCCCGGGCAGATGGGTGCGCTGGTGCTGTTTGAGGTTCCCCAGACGATCGGTGGTATAGTCACACTTGTCACATCTGTATGATCGAGCGGCGCTCATTCGTAAGGTTTTAGGCTGGCACAGGCTGCGTCTCTTCAGACATCCCTTCCCCCCTGAGACTCTCAATGTGCGTGTGTCCGGTGAATCCTGCTCCTCATCTGCTGTGATTTGAACCTGAAGTTCTTCGCAGATTTGAATGCTTTCATGAGATTCATCATCTGAATCGCGCATCAGCAGATCATTGATTTCATGATCCTGGTAATGCTCATGGATCCATTCATTTAAGTATGGGTACCCAGGGATGAGAGTTTGGTACGAGGAACCACAACGAGTAGACGGGCCGCCCCCTTCTCCCGTTGAAATACGGCACGCCGTCGCCCCATTATCGATAGATGTCATGGCATCCGGTTTAAATTCAAGAGTGTGGGGAAGGGATCCTGCCAAGGTGAACTGTGTCGCTTTATACTCTCCCCGGCAGTATATAAAAGGACGACCATCCCTCTCACCCCGGGAGCAGGTTGTTTCGCCCTTGGGGTAGATCCGTGTATTTTTAACGGTATGGACGGTAACTCCCGCCATCGAGGTCACGTTCAGTGAGGCGGGTGGGGCAAGCCGATGGGGGGTACCCTTGTCCCTCGCCGAAGACGCGGGTAGAGAAGCAAAACAGCCAATTAAGAAAAGACTAACACGAAGGAGTTGTAATCTGTTTTGAAGAAACATTCTTTCCCCCATTGAGCCAGGGGATGAAAGATAGTCGTACAGTGAAAAAAAGTGCCTGTTTTTAGTCAGTACCCTACGTGAGACTTGACGCACGGAGCTCCTGTAACACTCAACAAACTGCGGGTGCTCAGCCGCGCGAATGCAGATGGGTGCGCTGGTGCTGTTTGAGGTTCCCCGGCCGATCGGTGGTGTAGCTGCACTGGTCACAGGAGAAGGGCTTGGGCCGCGCGTCCCCCTGCAAATGGGTGCGCTGGTGCCGTTTGAGGATCCCCGGGCGATCGGTGGTGTAGCTGCACTGGTCACAGGAGAAGGGCTTGGGTCGCGCCTCCCCCTGCAAATGGGTGCGCTGGTGCCGTTTGAGGCTCCCCGGGTGATCGGTGGTGTAGCGGCACTGGTCACAGGAGAAGGGCTTGGGCCGCGCGTCCCCGGGCAGATGGGTGCGCTGGTGCTGTTTGAGGCTCCTCAGGCAATCAGTGGTGTAGCTGCACTGGTCACAGGAGAAGGGCTTGGGCCGCGTGTCCCCGGACAGATGAGTGCGCTGGTGTTGTTTGAGGTGCCCCGGCTGATCGGTGGTGTAGCTGCACTGGTCACAGGTGAAGGGCTTGGGCCGCGCGTCCCCGGGCAGATGGGTGCGCTGGTGCCGTTTGAGGCTCCCCGGGTGATCGGTGGTGTAGCGGCACTGGTCACAGGTGAAGGGCTTGGGCCGCGCGTCCCCGGGCAGATGGGTGCACTGGTGCTGTTTGAGGCTCTCCGGGCGATCGGTGGTGTAGCTGCACTGGTCACAGGAGAAGGGCTTGGGCCGCGCGTCACCGGGCAGATGGGAGTGCTGGTGCCGTTTGAGGCTCCCCAGGCAATCGGTGGTGTAGCTGCACTGGTCACAGGACAGCAGCTTGGGCCGCTCGTCCCCCTGCAGATGGGTGCGCTGGTGCCGTTTGAGGTTCCCCAGGCAATCGGTGGTGTAGCTGCACTGGTCACAGGTGAAGGGCTTGGGCCGCGCGTCCCCGGGAAGATGGGTGCGCTGGTGCTGTTTGAGGCTCCTCAGACGACCGGTAGTATAGTCGCACTTGTCACATCTGTATGATTGAGCGGCGCTCATTCGTAAGGTTTTAGGCTGGCACAGGCTGCGTCTCTTCAGACATCCCTTCCCCCCTGAGACTCTCAATGTGCGTGTGTCCGGTGAGTCCTGCTCCTCATCTGCTGTGATTTGAACCTGAAGTTCTTCGCAGATTTGAATGCTTTCATGAGATTCATCATCTGAATCGCGCATCAGCAGATCATTGATTTCATGGTCCTGGTCAGGGATCCATTCATTTAAGTATGGGTACCCAGGGATGAGAGTTTGGTGCGAGGAACCACAACGAGTAGACGGGGCGCCCCCTTCTCCCGTTGAAATACGGCACGCCGTCGCCCCATTATCGATAGATGTCATGGCATCCGGTTTAATTTCAAGAGTGTGGGGAAGGGATCCTGCCAGGGTGAACTGTGTCGCTTTATACTCTCCCCGGCAGTATATAAAAGGACGACCATCCCTCTCACCCCGGGAGCAGGTTGTTTCGCCTTTGGGGGAGATCCGTGTATTTTTAACGGTATGGACTGTAACTCCCGCCATCGAGGTCACGTTCAGTGAGGCGGGTGGGGCAAGCCGGTGGGGGGTACCCTTGTCCCTCGCCGAAGACGCGGGTAGAGAAGCAAAACAGCCGACTAAGAAAAGACTAACAAGAAAGAGTTGTAATCTTTTTTGAAGAAACATTCTTTCCCCCATTGAGCCAAGGGATGAAAGATAGTCGTACAGTGAAAAAAAGTGCCTGTTTTTAGTCAGTACCCTACGTGAGACTTGACGCACGGAGCTCCTGTAACACTCAACAAACTGCGGGTGCTCAGCCGCGCGAATGCAGATGGGTGCGCTGGTGCTGTTTGGGGTTCCCCGGGTGATCGGTGGTGTAGCGGCACTGGTCACAGGGGAAGGGCTTGAGCCGCACCTACCCGGGCAGATGGGTGCGCTGGTGCCGTTTGAGGCTCCCCGGGTGATCGGTGGTGTAGCGGCACTGGTCACAGGAGAAGGGCTTGGCCCGCGCGTCCCCGGGCAGATGGGTGCGCTTGTGCTGTTTGAGGTGCCCCGACTGATCGGTGGTGTAGCTGCACTGGTCACAGGTGAAGGGCTTGGGCCGCGCGTCCCCGGGCAGATGGGTGCGCTGGTGCTGTTTGAGGCTCACCAGACGATCGGTGATGTAGGTGCACTGGTCACAGGAGAAGGGTTTGGGCCGCGCGTCCCCGGGCAGATGGGTGCGTTGGTGCTGTTTGAGGCCCCCCAGACGATCGGTGGTGTAGGTGCACTGGTCACAGGTAAAGGGCTTGGGCCGCGCGTCCCCGGGCAGATGGGTGCGCTGGTGCCGTTTGAGGTTCCCCGGCTGATCGGTGGTGTAACTGCACTGGTCACAGGAGAAGGGCTTGGCCCGCACGTCCCAGGGCAGATGGGTGCGCTTGTGCTGTTTGAGGCTCCCCGGGCAATCGGTGGTGTAGCTGCACTGGTCACAGGAGAAGGGCTTGGGCCGCGCGTCCCCGGGCAGATGGGTGCGCTGGTGCAGTTTGAGGTTCCCCAGACGATCGGTGGTATAGTCACACTTGTCACATCTGTATGATCGAGCGGCGCTCATTCGTAAGGTTTTAGGCTGGCACAGGCTGCGTCTCTTCAGACATCCCTTCCCCCCTGAGACTCTCAATGTGCGTGTGTCCGGTGAATCCTGCTCCTCATCTGCTGTGATTTGAACCTGAAGTTCTTCGCAGATTTGAATGCTTTCATGAGATTCATCATCTGAATCGCGCATCAGCAGATCATTGATTTCATGATCCTGGTAATGCTCATGGATCCATTCATTTAAGTATGGGTACCCAGGGATGAGAGTTTGGTACGAGGAACCACAACGAGTAGACGGGGCGCCCCCTTCTCCCGTTGAAATACGGCACGCCGTCGCCCCATTATCGATAGATGTCATGGCATCCGGTTTAATTTCAAGAGTGTGGGGAAGGGGGCCTGCCAAGGTGAACTGTGTCGCTTTATACTCTCCCCGGCAGTATATAAAAGGACGACCATCCCTCTCACCCCGGGAGCAGGTTGTTTCGCCCTTGGGGTAGATCCGTGTATTTTTAACGGTATGGACGGTAACTCCCGCCATCGAGGTCACGTTCAGTGAGGCGGGTGGGGCAAGCCGATGGGGGGTACCCTTGTCCCTCACCGAAGACGCGGGTAGAGAAGCAAAACAGCCGACTAAGAAAAGACTAACACGAAAGATTTGTAATCTTTTTTGAAGAAACATTCTGTCCCCCATTGAGCCAGGGGATGAAAGATAGTCGTACCGTGAAAAAAAGTGCCTGTTTTTAGTCAGTACTCTACGTGAGACTTGACGCACGGGGCTCCTGTAACACTCAACAAACTGCGGGTGCTCAGCCGCGCGAATGCAAATGGGTGCGCTTGTGCTGTTTGAGGCTCCCCGGGGCATCGGTGGTATAGCTGCACTGGTCACAGGAGAAGGGCTTGGGCCGCGCGTCCCCGGGCAGATGGGTGCGCTGGTGCTGTTTGAGGTGCCCCGGCTGATCGGTGGTGTAGCTGCACTGGTCACAGGAGAAGGGCTTGGGCCGTGCGTCCCCGGGCAGATGGGAGCGCTGGTGCCGTTTGAGGCTCCCCGGGCGATCGGTGGTGTAGTTGCACTGGTCACAGGAGAAGGGCTTGGGCCGCACGTCCACGGGCAGATGGGTGCGCTGGTGCCGTTTGAGGTGCCTCATCCTATCAGTGGTGTAGCTGCACTGGTCACAGGAGAAAGGCTTGGGCCGCGCGTCCCCGGAAAGATGGGTGCGCTGGTGCTGTTTGAGGTTCCCCAGACGATCGGTGGTGTAGCTGCACTGGTCACAGGAGAAGGGCTTGGGCCGCGCGTCCCCCTGCAGATGGGTGCGCTGGTGCTGTTTGAGGCTCCCCGGGCAATCGGTGGTGTAGCTGCACTGGTCACAGGAGAAGGGCTTGGGCCGCGCGTCCCCGGGCAGATGGGTGCGCTGGTGCTGTTTGAGGTTCCCCAGACGATCGGTGGTATAGTCACACTTGTCACATCTGTATGATCGAGCGGCGCTCATTCGTAAGGTTTTAGGCTGGCACAGGCTGCGTCTCTTCAGACATCCCTTCCCCCCTGAGACTCTCAATGTGCGTGTGTCCGGTGAATCCTGCTCCTCATCTGCTGTGATTTGAACCTGAAGTTCTTCGCAGATTTGAATGCTTTCATGAGATTCATCATCTGAATCGCGCATCAGCAGATCATTGATTTCATGATCCTGGTAATGCTCATGGATCCATTCATTTAAGTATGGGTACCCAGGGATGAGAGTTTGGTACGAGGAACCACAACGAGTAGACGGGGCGCCCCCTTCTCCCGTTGAAATACGGCACGCCGTCGCCCCATTATCGATAGATGTCATGGCATCCGGTTTAATTTCAAGAGTGTGGGGAAGGGATCCTGCCAAGGTGAACTGTGTCGCTTTATACTCTCCCCGGCAGTATATAAAAGGACGACCATCCCTCTCACCCCGGGAGCAGGTTGTTTCGCCCTTGGGGTAGATCCGTGTATTTTTAACGGTATGGACGGTAACTCCCGCCATCGAGGTCACGTTCAGTGAGGCGGGTGGGGCAAGCCGATGGGGGGTACCCTTGTCCCTCGCCGAAGACGCGGGTAGAGAAGCAAAACAGCCAATTAAGAAAAGACTAACACGAAGGAGTTGTAATCTGTTTTGAAGAAACATTCTTTCCCCCATTGAGCCAGGGGATGAAAGATAGTCGTACAGTGAAAAAAAGTGCCTGTTTTTAGTCAGTACCCTACGTGAGACTTGACGCACGGAGCTCCTGTAACACTCAACAAACTGCGGGTGCTCAGCCGCGCGAATGCAGATGGGTGCGCTGGTGCTGTTTGAGGTTCCCCGGCCGATCGGTGGTGTAGCTGCACTGGTCACAGGAGAAGGGCTTGGGCCGCGCGTCCCCCTGCAAATGGGTGCGCTGGTGCCGTTTGAGGATCCCCGGGCGATCGGTGGTGTAGCGGCACTTGTCACAGGAGAAGGGCTTGGGCCGCGCGTCCCCGGGCAGATGGGTGCGCTGGTGCCGTTTGAGGTTCCCCAGGAAATCGGTAGTGTAGCTGCACTGGTCACAGGAGAAGGGCTTGGGCCGCGCGTCCCCGGGCAAGATGGGTGCGCTGGTGCTGTTTGAGGCTCCTCAGGCAATCAGTGGTGTAGCTGCACTGGTCACAGGAGAAGGGCTTGGGCCGCGTGTCCCCGGACAGATGAGTGCGCTGGTGTTGTTTGAGGTGCCCCGGCTGATCGGTGGTGTAGCTGCACTGATCACAGGAGAAGGGCTTGGGCCGCGCGTCCCCGGGCAGATGGGTGCGCTGGTGCCGTTTGAGGCTCCCCGGGTGATCGGTGGTGTAGCGGCACTGGTCACAGGTGAAGGGCTTGGGTCGCGCGTCCCCGGGCAGATGGGTGCACTGGTGCTGTTTGAGGCTCTCCGGGCGATCGGTGGTGTAGCTGCACTGGTCACAGGAGAAGGGCTTGGGCCGCGCGTCCCTGGGCAGATGGGTGCGCTGGTGCTGTTTGAGGCTCCTCGGGTCATCGGTGGTGTAGCTGCACTGGTCACAGGAGAAGGGCTTGGGCCGCGCGTCCCCGGGCAGATGGGTGCGCTGGTGCTGTTTGAGGTTCCCCGGTTGATCGGTGGTGTAGCTGCACTGGTCACAGGTGAAGGGCTTAGGCCGCGCCTCCCACTGCAAATGGGTGCGCTGGTGCTGTTTGAGGTGCCCCAGCTGATCGGTGGTGTAGCGGCACTTGTCACAGGAGAAGGGCTTGGGCCGCGCGTCCCCGGGCAGATGGGTGCGCTGGTGCCGTTTGAGGTTCCCCAGGAAATCGGTAGTGTAGCTGCACTGGTCACAGGAGAAGGGCTTGGGCCGCGCGTCCCCTGGCAGATGGGTGCGCTGGTGCTGTTTGAGGTTCCCCGGTTGATCGGTGGTGTAGCTGCACTGGTCACAGGAGAAGGGCTTAGGCCGCGCCTCCCACTGCAAATGGGTGCGCTGGTGCTGTTTGAGGTGCCCCAGCTGATCGGTGGTGTAGCGGCACTTGTCACAGGAGAAGGGCTTGGGCCGCGCGTCCCCGGGCAGATGGGTGCGCTGGTGCCGTTTGAGGTTCCCCAGGAAATCGGTAGTGTAGCTGCACTGGTCACAGGAGAAGGGCTTGGGCCGCGCGCCCCCGGGGAAATGGGTGCGCTGGTGCTGTTTGAGGCTCCCCTGGCGACCGGTGGTATAGTCGCACTTGTCACATCTGTATGATCGAGCGGCGCTCACTCGTAAGGTTTTAGGCTGGCACAGGCTGCGTCTCTTCAGACATCCCTTCCCCCCTGAGACTCTCAATGTGCGTGTGTCCGGTGAATCCTGCTCCTCATCTTCTGTGATTTGAACCTGAAGTTCTTCGCTGACTTGTATGCTTTCATGAGATTCATCATCTGAATCGCGCATCAGCAGATCATTAATTTCATGATCCTGGTAATGCTCATGGATCCATTCATTTAAGTATGGGTAACCAGGGATGAGAGTTTGGTGCGAGGAACCACAACGAGTAGACGGGGCGCCCCCTTCTCCCGTTGAAATACGGCACGCCGTCGCCCCATTATTGATAAATGTCATGGCATCCGGTTTAATTTCAAGAGTGTGGGGAAGGGATCCTGCCAGGGTGAACTGTGTCGCTTTATACTCTCCCCGGCAGTATATAAAAGGACGACCATCCCTCTCACCCCGGGAGCAGGTTGTTTCGCCTTTGGGGGAGATACGTGTATTTTTAACGGTATGGACGGTAACTCCCGCCATCGAGGTCACGTTCAGTGAGGCGGGTGGGGCAAGCCGATGGGGGGTACCCTTGTCCCTCACCGAAGACGCGGGTAGAGAAGCAAAACAGCCGACTAAGAAAAGACTAACACGAAAGAGTTGTAATCTGTTTTGAAGAAACATTCTTTCCCCCATTGAGCCAGGGGATGAAAGATAGTCGTACAATGAAAAAAAGCGCCTGTTTTTAGTCAGTACTCTACGTGAGACTTAACGCACGGGGTTCCTGTAACACTCAACAAACTGCGGGGTTGCAGCACCGCGAAAAATCGCTTGCGACAGACTCAAAATCGGGGTTGACCTTTTGGTTGACTCTGGTTTATTTTTTCTCATCAATCTCTGTAATAACAAGAAGTTAGGAGGTCAACCACAGCTCCTTCGTAAACATTGCGTAAACCCACAACCCCAAAATACTCATTTTTTCCAGGGGGGCTATATTTCCCCCATGATTTCCTCCGAATCTTCTCCCCATACCAGGGCTGCGCCTGACCCGATGAAAGCCCCCTTTGCTACGCTCAGGTCACACTCCCCAAGGTGGACTACATCGAACTGAAGGCTCAGGCCAAACAATGAACGCACCCGAACACGGGAGAAGGAGGCGCTAACAGATAAAGGCCGAGCACGCCCATGAGCTAGCCACATTCCAAGAGCAGATTGCCACTCTCAAAAATCAGCTGGCGGGGATGCAGCATAGGGTTTTTGGGCACTCGACGGAAAAGAAACACTCCTCCCGAAAACAGGAAAAGAAAACCCGATCCTCTTCGAAATCCCGGGGCCAGCAGCGGGGTCACAAAGGTCATGGTCGTACAATAATCACAACACTCCCTGTGGTTCCCGAACACCTTGATCTTGAAGATCACCAAAAGCAGTGCCCTCACTGTCATTTCCCCTTTAAACCCTTTGGTACCGAAGACAGCGACGTCGTCGAGGTAGATGTACAAGCTCATATCCGCCGCTATCACAGACATCGTTATCTCAAAACCTGCCAGTGCGAACAGTCAGCGGCCATGACCATCGCTCCGGGTCCAGCCAAACTGATCCGCAAGGGTAAGCTGGGCATCTCTGTCTGGGTCGAGATTCTGTTACACAAATACGCCTTCGATATCCCCGTTGCCCGGCAATTACAGGACTTTCGCCTGCGGGGCCTGACCTTGTCTCCGGGGACAGTGGCCGGTGGTTTGAAAATCATCCAACCTTTGTTTGAACCGGTTGCCGAAGCTATCCGGGAACGCGTCGCCAGTGATGAGCAGTGGCATGCCGACGAAACTCGCTGGCTGGTTTGTGGTGATGAAAAAAAGGCCAAAAAAACACTGGCTGTGGGTCTTTTTAAGCAGCACCGCAGCCTGCTACACCGTGGACGACAACAATTTGGCAAGCGTTCCCAAAGGTTTGCTATGCGACAGTAACGGTGTGCTTATCTGCGACCTTTACAGCGCCTACAAATGCCTGGCTCGTGAAAATCAGGATGTGTTTCTTGCCTTTTGCTGGAGTCATGTTCGCAGAGACTTTATCAATGCGGAACGGGGAACTGACGGACTGAAAACATGGAGTGCGACCTGGGTCAAACGGATTGGCAGGCTTTACCATTTGAATCATCAAAGGTTGAACAGCCTTGGGACTTCTGAAGTATTCCAGAAATACGACAGTGCACTGAAAAACCATCCAAGCAGCATGGAGAAGTGGCGCATTGAAGAACTCGCCCGGCCAGAACTGAAGGAACAGTGTCGGAAAGTGCTTACCAGCCTTCAAAACCATTGGAAAGGGTTGTGCCTGTTTGCCGATTACCCCGAAGTGCCGATGGATAACAACGCGGCCGAGCGGTCACTTCGATCACCGGTTGTGGGACGAAAAAACGTCTATGGCGCGGGCAGTGACTGGAGCGGAAAGCTGACCGCCTGGCTGTTCTCCGTGTTCATGACCCTGAACCTTTGGGATATCAATCCCTGGTTTTGGCTTAGTGAATATCTGCAGGCCTGTGCAGAGAATGACAGGAATCCGCCGGAAGACCTGTCCGATT
>CBDCRZ010000124.1:0-223523 GCA_965221135.1 Sansalvadorimonas sp. | reverse complement strand
TTTACAACTCCTACCTCGACGTTGAAGAGATCGGCGTTGAAGATATGGCTGAAGGCGATGTTGTCTTCAACCGTGGCGGCAAGCTGGTTCGTCCCAAGCGTCTGCCTTCCGGTCTGTATGAGTTCCGTAAGGGTACTGGCCACGAGCGTTGCGTATTTGACTGTATCGGTGCTCTGGATGCCGGCGCTGACCTGCTGTGGATTGAAACGGCTGTTCCTACTGTCCATGAAATCAAGGGCATGATGGACGACGTTCGCAAGGTTCACCCTGATGCGAAGCTGGTTTACAACAACAGCCCATCCTTCAACTGGACTCTGAACTTCCGTCAGCAGACTTTCGATTCCTGGGAAGCTGAAGGCAAGGACGTATCTGCCTACGATCGTAACAACCTGATGTCTGCTGAATACGATGAGACCGAGCTGTCCGCTACTGCTGATGCCCGCGTTAAGACCTTCCAGGCAGATACTGCCCGTGAAGCGAACGTATTCCATCACCTGATCACTCTGCCGACTTATCACACGACTGCCCTGTCTGTTGATAACCTGGCCAAAGAGTACTTCGGTGAGCAAGGCATGCTGGGTTATGTTGAAGGCGTTCAGCGTAAGGAAATCCGTCAGGGTATCGCTTGCGTTAAGCACCAGAATATGTCCGGTTCCGACATCGGCGACGACCACAAAGAATACTTTGCTGGTGAGAACGCTCTGAAAGCTGGCGGTGCCAAGAACACTTCCAACCAGTTCAGCTAAGACGACTTTAGCTAAGAGCTGTTGCGCTATAACCATTGGATGTAGCGCAAATTATTCCGACGAAGGCAGACTGATGTGTAGTCTGCCGATTAAGGCGACCAGAGGTCGCCTTTTTTCTCTCTGCTGCTTTTATACCATCCGCTTTTACCAAAGCGTCTTATCTCTTTCAGGGCGCTTTGATAAAATGATGCTTGATACGTGACAACAATATCATCACCCAGACTGTACGGAGTGAGACAGCCATGAGCACTGCCCCAACCACCCTGCAAGATGCCAAAGACCTGCTCAGCGATGACGGTTTCGCCACCGGTGACGTCTGGTATCACGGCACCTCATCCGCTTTAACTGCATCTATCCTGGCGGAGGGGCTGAAACGTTCCGGGGACAAGGCGATGAAGCAAGTTGCCAAACAGACCATGGCCACCATCGGCAATAATTATGTTGAGTCTGTTGAACCGGTTTTTCTGACCCAGAGCAAAGAGGTTGCTTATTACTGGGCTGAGCAGGCTGTTCGCAATCGCAGTGTGCGCATCGAAGGTGATGAGCGGCCTGTTGTGCTGGCTATCACCCTGCCCAACGAAGAAGTCAGTAAGGTGAAGCCGGATGTTGGTGCTGCCAGTCTGCTGATGGTGAAGGACGGTGAATCCTATATTGCCTATATCGCTGGTCTTTATGACAAAGCAGGCATTCCTGCCCCGGTCATAGATCTGATGAAAGCTGATCGCATGGAATACCTGAACAAGCTGGCTATGGCTTATTACGATAAGGATATCGCGCGAGAATATGTTGATGCCCTTACCGGTTAAGCCGTTGTAAGCACCATCTGCCGCAGGGTTATCTGTCATAAGATGACCAGGTGCCCTGCCGGGGGAAGCTGATTGCCTCACTTTGATCTGATGATACTGATCACTTGTTCACGGGGGAAGAACTGGCTGCATACAGGGTGCAGCAAAACCCTTGACGCCATGTTCAAAGATAGTCACACCTTCACTATCAATAACCTTGAGCTGATCATCTTTGTTGGATCGGTATTTCCATCCTTGTTTCTGTATTCTTTAGGAGGGTTTGGTCTTCGCTGAACAGCCATCTGAGGCGCCCAGGCTATACCCCACATATAAACTTTAGAGGTAACAGTTTCCCTTATAAGGTAGTATAAGTCGCGAAATCAAAACCACGTTTAAAGCTGAAACCCAATAATAATGTGTGCAGGGAGTCCGTTTTGTTTTGTCGTAGATACCTTATGCTTTTGTTGCTAATAACTCTTCCGTTGCAGGCTTCTGCCAGCTGGATTCTGGACACTGATAACTCACAATTGTTTTTCAGCTTTACCAAAAGTACACACCTGACGACAACTGCAAACTTTGCCAAGCTAACCGGTTCTATTAGCGATAATCGTGTGGCCAGGGTCTCTATTCAGCTGGACAGCCTGAACAGTGGCATAGAAAAACGTGATACCCGCCTGAGAGATCTGTTCTTCCAAACAAAGGCGCATCCCTCCGCAGATGTAGAGATCAGGCTTTATGACCGTATCCTGAAAAAGATTGAGAAACAGCAGCACTCTACCCTCAATATCAGCTTCTACCTCACCTTGAATGGTGAGAGGAAACGAATGAATGCTGATGTCTACATTAACCTGGATGAAAACAAGAATATTCATGTGGTAACGGTCAAGCCGATTATGGTACATGCTAATGAATTTGGTTTAACAGACAAGGTAGAGGCACTGGTTAAGCTGGCCGGTGTCAACACAATTTCCTACACAGTACCTGTCACCTTTCAGTTAAAATTTTCTCCTGAAAAGAAACCCTGACAACCGTCTCCCCATCAGGAAAGCTCGGCCCGCCTGTTGCGCGGGTCGGATTCCGGTCGCCTGGCCAGCTCTACAATCAAACGTCTTAACCAGCGATGGCCGTTGTCCTGTTGCAGCCCGAGCCATCGAGATTCAGCCCCGACTGCGCAATATCCTGGTGGATGTCGAGCAGGCTATTCGTCCCCAAACCGACTTTTTACCCCAGAGCAGTCGTCGGGTTTTCCGGATTATGGTCAGTGACTATGCCGAGTCGACACTGATTCCTTTGCTGCTTCGTCAGCTCCGCCAGGATGCGCCTCATATTACTCTCGATATGCTCACACCCAGTGATGTGGATTTTCGGGATGTGGAGCAGGGCAGGGTCGATATGGCGATTAACCGCTTTGATGATATGCCCCAGTCCTTTCATCAGACCAGCATCTGGGAGGATGGCTTTTCCTGCCTGCTCAGCCGTAAACATTTGATTCGTCGAAAGTTCACCCTGGAGAACTATTTGCAGGCACGGCATATCTGGGTGAGTAAAACAGGCATGGGTGTCGGTGTCGGGGTTAACCCTGAAGATGTTCAGCGTTTAGGCTGGGTGGACGACGCCCTGAATCGACTGGGCCATAAACGGCAAATTGCTATTTTTACCCGCCACTACCATGTGGCTATGCAGCTGGCGCGCCAAAATGACTTGATAGCCACACTACCCACCCGGGCAGCCAAGTTAATGATCGACGACCCAGAGCTGGCCATACTGCCTCCGCCGTTTTTTATTCCGCCCATGGAGTTGAAAATGGCCTGGAGCCCGCTTTTGCAACAGGACAACGGCCATCGCTGGTTAAGACGTTTGATTGTAGAGCTGGCCAGGCGACCGGAATCCGACCCGCGCAACAGGCGGGCCGAGCTTTCCTGATGGGGAGACGGTTGTCAGGGTTTCTTTTCAGGAGAAAATTTTAACTGAAAGGTGACAGGTACTGTGTAGGAAATTGTGTTGACACCGGCCAGCTTAACCAGTGCCTCTACCTTGTCTGTTAAACCAAATTCATTAGCATGTACCATAATCGGCTTGACCGTTACCACATGAATATTCTTGTTTTCATCCAGGTTAATGTAGACATCAGCATTCATTCGTTTCCTCTCACCATTCAAGGTGAGGTAGAAGCTGATATTGAGGGTAGAGTGCTGCTGTTTCTCAATCTTTTTCAGGATACGGTCATAAAGCCTGATCTCTACATCTGCGGAGGGATGCGCCTTTGTTTGGAAGAACAGATCTCTCAGGCGGGTATCACGTTTTTCTATGCCACTGTTCAGGCTGTCCAGCTGAATAGAGACCCTGGCCACACGATTATCGCTAATAGAACCGGTTAGCTTGGCAAAGTTTGCAGTTGTCGTCAGGTGTGTACTTTTGGTAAAGCTGAAAAACAATTGTGAGTTATCAGTGTCCAGAATCCAGCTGGCAGAAGCCTGCAACGGAAGAGTTATTAGCAACAAAAGCATAAGGTATCTACGACAAAACAAAACGGACTCCCTGCACACATTATTATTGGGTTTCAGCTTTAAACGTGGTTTTGATTTCGCGACTTATACTACCTTATAAGGGAAACTGTTACCTCTAAAGTTTATATGTGGGGTATAGCCTGGGCGCCTCAGATGGCTGTTCAGCGAAGACCAAACCCTCCTAAAGAATACAGAAACAAGGATGGAAATACCGATCCAACAAAAGATGATCAGCTCAAGGTTATTGATAGTGAAGGTGTGACTATCTTTGAACATGGCGTCAAGGGTTTTGCTGCACCCTGTATGCAGCCAGTTCTTCCCCCGTGAACAAGTGATCAGTATCATCAGATCAAAGTGAGGCAATCAGCTTCCCCCGGCAGGGCACCTGGTCATCTTATGACAGATAACCCTGCGGCAGATGGTGCTTACAACGGCTTAACCGGTAAGGGCATCAACATATTCTCGCGCGATATCCTTATCGTAATAAGCCATAGCCAGCTTGTTCAGGTATTCCATGCGATCAGCTTTCATCAGATCTATGACCGGGGCAGGAATGCCTGCTTTGTCATAAAGACCAGCGATATAGGCAATATAGGATTCACCGTCCTTCACCATCAGCAGACTGGCAGCACCAACATCCGGCTTCACCTTACTGACTTCTTCGTTGGGCAGGGTGATAGCCAGCACAACAGGCCGCTCATCACCTTCGATGCGCACACTGCGATTGCGAACAGCCTGCTCAGCCCAGTAATAAGCAACCTCTTTGCTCTGGGTCAGAAAAACCGGTTCAACAGACTCAACATAATTATTGCCGATGGTGGCCATGGTCTGTTTGGCAACTTGCTTCATCGCCTTGTCCCCGGAACGTTTCAGCCCCTCCGCCAGGATAGATGCAGTTAAAGCGGATGAGGTGCCGTGATACCAGACGTCACCGGTGGCGAAACCGTCATCGCTGAGCAGGTCTTTGGCATCTTGCAGGGTGGTTGGGGCAGTGCTCATGGCTGTCTCACTCCGTACAGTCTGGGTGATGATATTGTTGTCACGTATCAAGCATCATTTTATCAAAGCGCCCTGAAAGAGATAAGACGCTTTGGTAAAAGCGGATGGTATAAAAGCAGCAGAGAGAAAAAAGGCGACCTCTGGTCGCCTTAATCGGCAGACTACACATCAGTCTGCCTTCGTCGGAATAATTTGCGCTACATCCAATGGTTATAGCGCAACAGCTCTTAGCTAAAGTCGTCTTAGCTGAACTGGTTGGAAGTGTTCTTGGCACCGCCAGCTTTCAGAGCGTTCTCACCAGCAAAGTATTCTTTGTGGTCGTCGCCGATGTCGGAACCGGACATATTCTGGTGCTTAACGCAAGCGATACCCTGACGGATTTCCTTACGCTGAACGCCTTCAACATAACCCAGCATGCCTTGCTCACCGAAGTACTCTTTGGCCAGGTTATCAACAGACAGGGCAGTCGTGTGATAAGTCGGCAGAGTGATCAGGTGATGGAATACGTTCGCTTCACGGGCAGTATCTGCCTGGAAGGTCTTAACGCGGGCATCAGCAGTAGCGGACAGCTCGGTCTCATCGTATTCAGCAGACATCAGGTTGTTACGATCGTAGGCAGATACGTCCTTGCCTTCAGCTTCCCAGGAATCGAAAGTCTGCTGACGGAAGTTCAGAGTCCAGTTGAAGGATGGGCTGTTGTTGTAAACCAGCTTCGCATCAGGGTGAACCTTGCGAACGTCGTCCATCATGCCCTTGATTTCATGGACAGTAGGAACAGCCGTTTCAATCCACAGCAGGTCAGCGCCGGCATCCAGAGCACCGATACAGTCAAATACGCAACGCTCGTGGCCAGTACCCTTACGGAACTCATACAGACCGGAAGGCAGACGCTTGGGACGAACCAGCTTGCCGCCACGGTTGAAGACAACATCGCCTTCAGCCATATCTTCAACGCCGATCTCTTCAACGTCGAGGTAGGAGTTGTAAACGTCGCCAGCATCCCCTGGCTCTTTAACAACAGCGATTTCCTTGGTCAGGCCAGCGCCTTCGGAGTCAGTACGGGCAACGATAACACCGTCATCAACACCCAGTTCCAGGAAAGCGTAACGCAGAGCGCGCAGCTTGTTGTGGAAATCAGCGTGAGGAACGGTCACTTTACCGTCCTGGTGGCCACACTGCTTCTCGTCAGCAACCTGGTTTTCGATCTGCAGTGCACAGGCACCGGCTTCGATCATTTGCTTGGCCATCAGGTAAGTCGCTTCAGCGTTACCGAAACCTGCGTCGATGTCTGCAACGATGGGCACTACGTGAGTTTCGTGGTTGTCGATCTGGCTCTGGATCTCTTTAGCCTTGGCATCGTCGTCAGCTTCACGAGCGTCGTCCAGGGCACGGAACAGACCACCCAGTTCACGGGCATCAGCCTGACGCAGGAAGGTGTACAGTTCTTCAACCAGACCAGCAACAGCAGTTTTCTCGTGCATGGATTGGTCAGGCAGGGGACCGAAGTCAGAACGCAGGGCCGCAACCATCCAGCCAGACAGGTAAAGGTACTTACGTTCTGTCGTGCCGAAGTGCTTCTTGATGGAGATCAGCTTCTGCTGACCTACAAAACCGTGCCAGCAACCCAGAGACTGAGTGTACTTGGTCTTGTCCTTGTCGAACTCGGCCATGTCACGACGCATGATAGCGGCAGTGTACTTGGCGATGTCCAGACCGGTCTTGAATTTGTTCTGAGCGCGCATGCGTGCGGCAGACTCAGGGTTGATAGCGTCCCAGGCTGAGCCTTTGGTCGCTTTCAGGGAAGCAACAGAGTCAATGTCTTGCAGGTAGTTTGACATGAGCGGTCCTTACATTAATTGCGTTGTTGCGCCGCCTTCATGTTGTCATTGTGGTCGGTCAACAAGCGCATTGGGGAATGCGGTTAATCGAATCATTACGCTTCGATGACGGCATTCTAAGTAATTGCCGTAAGCGATGACAATCCCCTTGTTTTATATCAGGTATTTATTTGCTGAATAGTGGCCGCACTGGCATAGCAAAATCTATAAAACTCCCATACTTACGGCACTCTTTGGCTATATTCTACATGCTATAAATGTTGCGTTGATGGGTATTGGCAGTGGGAATAGCTTGGCAGAATGAATTTTTTCAGGCATTTTCGTTGCCAAATAGAGTGTGCTCCACGGACCGGAACACAGAAAACATCAGTAATGGATCAGTAAAAGGTCAGTCCTTTATTGGCCTGAATACCGAGAGTGGGGTAAGACATGACAGCGCGTACACAGTTCGGCTCACTGCAGATAGCCACTGTACTTTATGATCTGGTCGAGAAAGAGATCACACCGGGAACAGGCATTAAGCCACAGGATTTCTGGGCGTCATTTGAATCTATTCTTAATGATCTTGCCCCGATCAACCGAGAACTGCTGGCCAAGCGTGCCGACATTCAAGGGCAGATCAACACCTGGCACAAACAGAACCCTAAGCTAGACCCTGTCGCCTACAAAGCTTTTCTGGAAGAGATTGGTTATCTGCTGCCGGAAGGTGAAGACTTTAAGGTATCTACCCAGAATGTCGATTCCGAAGTTGCTACCGTAGCCGGCCCACAGCTGGTAGTACCTATTATGAATGCCCGTTATGCACTGAACGCTGCCAACGCGCGCTGGGGCAGCCTGTACGATGCTCTTTATGGCACCGATGTCATTGATGAAAATGACGGTGCTGAAAAAGGCCGTGGATACAACCCTAAGCGTGGTGCGAAAGTTGTCGCCTATGGTCGTGGTGTTCTGAACGAATCTGCACCTCTGCAAGGTGGTGATCACAGTGATGCTGTTGTCTACGCGGTCAAAGAAAACCAGTTGGCCGTGAAACTGGCCGATGGTCGTGAAGTTGGTCTGACCGACGCATCCCGTTTTGCCGGCTACCGTGGCGAAGCCTCTGCGCCTACTGCAATCCTGTTGAAAAACAATGGTCTGCATATTGAAATTCAGATCAATGCTGAAGGCATGGTCGGTAAAGATGACGCTGCCGGCGTTAACGACCTGCTGATCGAATCTGCCCTGACAGCCATCATGGATTGTGAAGACTCCATCGCCGCAGTGGATGCAGAAGACAAGGTTGTTGTTTACCGCAACTGGTTAGGCCTGATGAAAGGCGACCTGACCGAGTCTGTGGCCAAAGGCGACAAGACGATCACCCGTTCACTGAATCCTGACCGTGTTTACACAGCAGCTGACGGCAGTGAACTGGTGCTGGCGGGTCGCAGCCTGATGTTTGTGCGCAATGTTGGTCACCTGATGACGAACGAAGCCATTCTGGATTCAGAAGGCCGTGAAGTACCAGAAGGTATTCTGGACGCCATGCTGACGCCGCTGATCGCTATCCACGATCTGAACAAGAAGGGTGGCCTGAACTGCAATTCCCGTGAAGGCAGTGTGTACATTGTTAAGCCCAAAATGCACGGCCCTGAAGAAGTGGCTTTCTCCAACACTCTGTTTGACCGTGTTGAAGATGCACTGGGTCTGGCACGTAACACCCTGAAGATGGGGGTGATGGACGAAGAGCGTCGTACCACAGTTAACCTGAAGGCCTGTATCGCTGAAGCCAAAGAGCGTGTTGTGTTTATCAACACTGGCTTCCTTGACCGTACCGGTGACGAAATCCATACCTCCATGGAAGCTGGCCCGGTTGTTCGTAAAGGCCCCATGAAGCAAACAGCATGGATTCAGGCTTATGAAGACTGGAACGTTGACACTGGTCTGGCGACTGGCCTGAAGGGCAAGGCTCAGATTGGTAAAGGCATGTGGCCTATCCCTGACAACATGGCCGATATGATGGAAATCAAGATCGGTCATCCACTGGCCGGCGCTAACACCGCATGGGTTCCTTCTCCAACTGCAGCCACTCTGCACGTTCTGCACTACCACAAGGTGAATGTTGCACAACGCCAGGACGAACTGATGAGCCGTGCCCGTGCGAGTCTGGATGATATCCTGACCCTGCCACTGCTGGACGATGCCTCTGCACTGTCTGCTGATGAAATCCAGAACGAACTGGACAACAACGCCCAGGGTATTCTCGGTTATGTTGTACGCTGGGTAGAGCAGGGCATTGGTTGCTCCAAGGTGCCAGACATCAACAATGTTGGCATGATGGAAGACCGCGCCACGCTGCGCATCTCCAGCCAGCATATGGCTAACTGGCTGCACAATGGTGTGTGCACCAGGGCTGAGGCTCTGGAATCCCTCCAGCGCATGGCTCCGATTGTTGACCAGCAAAATGCTGGTGATCCGCTGTACCACAACATGGCACCTGATTTTGATAACAGCGTGGCCTTCCAGGCAGCCTGTGATCTGGTACTGAAAGGTACTGAACAGCCAAGCGGTTACACTGAACCTGTTTTGCATGCCCGTCGCCGTGAAGCCAAGGCCAAGCTTGGCCAGTAAAAAGGCCGGTCAGTAACACTAAAAAAATCGCTATACAGCTAAAGCCTCTCCCTAAATGTCTGGGAGGGGCTTTTTTAATGTCGTTCTATCACTGGAATGGAAGCTTGTGGCTACTCCCGAATAACAGCCCTGTTTGAATTTTTTATCGGTACAACGTTCAAAAGGAACTCAGTATTCAACTCTGTGTGATGAGATGAAACCTAAAAAATTGATCATATCCACCCTGCTTACTCTGGCTACAAGTGCTGCCTGTGCAGATATTATAAAACAACCATTCCTCGATAACTGGGTCCCTTTTACTAATGATAAGCCGGGATCCTGGGAGATTACCGACAGTGATAGTGTTCTACGATACGAGGCTCTTTATCATAGAGGAGGTATATACAGGGGAGAAATACGCTTTGATAGGCCCATCCGCCTGCTCGGTCTCGTTGAATTGCTTTGCTTCTAAATATGGGAAGCTACATCTTAAAACTTTCGCTCATGCCTCCAGCGAAAATGGTATTTGGATCACTTGTCGACCAAGTAACACCAGTCGTAAAATCAGTGCCATTGTGTGGACCAAATATTCTTCGTTCCGCCAAATATTGATAGAGGCTGATCAGAGCAGGATAAAATACCCTCCTGTTATACCCCCAGATAAAATCATTGCTATACAGAGCGTAAGTGGAAGTATGGATAGCGAGTTTTATATATTCACCCACAGTACACATAGGCATGGGGCAGAAGCGGTTTTTCAGGCTAGAAAGTTACCCCCCCCTACATTGACGCCAGAGGAGCAATTTGAAATATACAAGGCGGAAGAGCTGAAACGAATAGCCAGAAGAAAGAGAAGAGCGGAGCTGTAAAAAAAAACCACTCCGGGGAGTGGTTTGATGCAGGTCAAGTATGAACGACAACAGTAGACGGCCGAATATATTAATTATGATGTTTGGATAAATTGTTCATATAAGCCTGATGAAATAACCAGGATGATTTTGCTATATCATTGACGCCTTTCAGAGGCATCCAGCCAAGTGCTGACTTTATAGCTTGTGGATTGGCTAAAATTTCAGGAATGACCGTTGCCTGACCTTTAACAAATTTATAAGGGATTTCGACACCCAGATGCCGGCTAAAGGCATTGACAGTTTCCAGAGTCGTGGCGCCAAAACCGCGACCAAGACTCCACACCTGAAAGCCATTTTTACCCTTCAGCCAGTCAATAGATAAAGCATGAGCCCGTGCGACATCCTCAACATGGATATAGTCCCGAATCAAGGTACCGTCGCCTTCGAATGTTTTGTCCTTATATATGCTCATATGATCTTTAAGTTTGCCTGCAACCTCGCACAGCATGGGAAATAAATTCTTTCTCTCTTCAGGTGTTGTTACATAGTAGGATTCCCAGTCACCGATAAAACAATGTTCTTTAGTCTCAATACCTGGAACACCATCAACGACCCGGGTTCTCTGAAAACGCTCTACATGAGCTCCCATTGGATGAAGGTAACGAAGAATAACAATGCCCAGACTCGAATCGTTTTGAGAGGCTTCCCTCAAAGCTTTCATTGCCATAAACCGAACCTCACCAGAAGGAGCCTCTTCAGGGTCGCACAGGGCATCCTCCTCTGCACACACGGCAGATGATGCACTGAACACAAAGCTGAATACCTCATATTTCTTCATAACCGATAACAAATGAGTGAAGACATTCTGTGAGAAAGGGGGTTTTGAATCTGCAATGTAAACAACGCCCTCGATGTCGTACTGTGCAAATACACTGTCTATATCGCTCGGATGTTGGATATCACCATGTACTACAAAATGAATCTTTCTTGTGATCTGTTTAATCTCGGCAAGATTTTTCTCTTTGATGCTTGTTGAGGTATCAAAAATGATAACGTCTTCGTTTGCGTTCAATAAGGCGAGAACGGTGTGGCTGCCAACATATCCTCCACCACCAATGACGAGAATAGCGGCCTGAAGTGAAGATGTGAGGCAAAATAAAGCGGCCAGGGCAGAGCGACAAAGAAACGGGGATAGATGCTTACAGCAGAACATACAAAAAAACTTTCATTTTTAACGATGACTTAGATTAGCAGCTTATCTACCCATGGCCCGAGAAGGATGCTGCCCCTTTAGCTCTCTTCTCCGATGGTGGTTAGCCTGTAGACAGTAAACAGTAAATCATCCACTAATGCTTGCCGGAAGTGCCTGTATGGAGTTGATGAAAACGCCAGGCCGACCTCATAATATCCCCCATACTTTTTTCCGCTTTCCATCCAGTCATTTGAGTAAAAGCTGAAGGCCTGGAAACAACCCGGCGAGTATCATTTTTATGCGCCTCCACCAGCTTATAGGGCATGTTGATATCATTGACTGCACTGAAAATATTATTCATCCCTATTACTGTTGTCGCTGTACCATTTCCAATACTCCATATGCGCAGGCTCTGTCTATCTGGCTCCAGCCTTCCAGATTCAGGCCATTCTTCTCTCTGTTTGCCCACCATCCAATCGACCGCGGCAACATGTGCTGCAGCAACATCTTCGACATGGAGATAGTCCCTCTCCACAGTACCGTCACTTGTATCGTATTTGCTTCCGTATATTTTTAGATGATGTCTTTCCCCATTGGCGACTTCACAGAGAATAGGCACCAGGTTTTTCGCATACCCTGTATAAGTTTCCCCCAGCCTGCCATCCACGCATGCTCCGACGGGGTGCAGGTAGCGCAGCGATGCTATCTGCCACCTGTTGTCGGACTGTTCCGTACTGCGCAACAGCTGTTCGACCGCAAGCTGGCTGTCTTCGAAGGGGAGTGCACCACTGCTCGGCTGAAAATCTTCTGCAGGGTCCGTGAGATGGTCATCTTCCATATATGCTGGAGATGATGAACTGAATATCAAGCGATAAACATTGTTCCTCATCATCGATCTCAGCATGTTCAATACAGCTGCTTTGATATGAGCGGGAGTAGAAAGTGCTTTCGCCGATGTGACTGGCGTTTCATGACCTGCCGATGGGGTGCCCCTTGCAATAACCCTTGGAGCCAAATGGATAACGGCATCAATGTTACGAGCTTGAAATATTGAATCCGGCTCATGGGGATCAAACATTGCGCCCGTATATACAAACGGCTTTGTACCTGTCTTTTCTTCTATGACACTTATTGTTGTGGGGTCAATATTCTCCGGTTGGTCATATATAGCCACCTCATGACCGGCATTTATAAGTGCAATTACGGTATGGCTACCTATATAGCCACCTCCGCCAATGACGAGAATAGCTGCCCGAAGGGGAGAGGTAAGGCAGACCAAGGCTATGAATACTGCAGTAAGTACGCGCCAACCGGTAAGTTTTGTGGAGACCAAAAATTTTCTACTGAACATGCACTCTATCTTTCAGGTTTTTAAACATTGGTAGGAGCCTAGCAGTTTACGAAATACTAAAAAGATTATTAGCAACCACCCACAAGTTGACTCAGGTCAATGTTTTGGAGAGAGGCTGACTTATCATAGCCACAAGATCGAACGAACGTTCACTCATAAAAATAAAGCACGAACAAAAACAACCATAAAAAACGCAGGGAGCCGGCCATGAAAGCCCACGTACTCGTACAACCATACATGCGCAGCAAGGGTGAGAATGTTGAGAACCCCGGCGCTGATCCGGAACGCTTTGATACTCTTCTGCAGCGAACCACTGAGCAAATGCAGTTTGCCGACACCAACGGCTATGCCGGCTTCTGCATGACTGAACATCACTTCCAGGTAGAAGGTGTGGAAACCACCACCAACCCGCTACTCTGGAACCTTCATATTGCCAAGCACACCAAGAACCTTGCAGTAGGTCAGGTGGGTATGGCTCTGACAGCCCATCACCCGCTGCGTCTGGCCGAAGATATGGCCATGCTTGATCATATGACCGACGGTCGTCTGTTTGTGGGTTTCGTACGTGGTAATACACCACGCTGGCTGAACACTCTGGCGCAGCATCTGGATATCACCACGACACAGTCTGACCGTTCCGAAGCGGATATGAAGAACCGTCGTTTGATGGAAGAGTCCTGGCATATTGTCAAGAAGGCCTGGACCGAGAAAACCTTTAGCTACGACGGTGAGTTCTGGCAGATTCCACCAAAGGACATCAACTGGCCTTTCCCTCCAACGAAGCTGTGGGGCGGTGAAAATGCTCTTGACGAGAACGACCAGCTGAAAGAAATTGGTATTGTTCCTCACCCACGCAAGCGTCCAGACAGAGACTTTCCGCCGCTGTATGTGCCTTTCTCCTGGTCAATGGAAACGGCCAAGTTCTGGGCCAAAGAAGGGGCCAAGCTGGTGGCATTTGTTTCGAAGGATGAGTTCATTGATACAACGATGGACATCTATATCGAAGAAGCCCACAAGCACGGTCACACCCATCTGAACACCGGCAACACTCTGGTTCTGGGTGGACACCTGACTATCGGCAGTAACGAGAAACAGGCGAACCAGCATTACGATGATTTCTCTACGTTGTTTAATACCGCTTACAACGTACCTCCTTACAACGTACCTATGGGTCGTGTCTGGAAGGGTACTGTTAACCAGGTTATTGATCAGGTGGGTGCACTGAAAGAGAAGTACGGCACTGAGGAATTTGTGTGCTGGCACCATGTTGGTTACTTCGAACAGGAAGAAGAGCTGGAGATGCTTGACAACTTCTCCCAGGTTATCAAGGCATTCAGCTAACACATTGTTTTAAAAGGTTTCAGAGCTTCACCGGTTGGTACTACCGCTTCATTACCAGTAGTAAAGGCATTGTATGAAGTGTTTTGGGGTAACCAGTTTTACCGAGCTGGTTACCCCGTTTTTTATTCTGCCGCTACATCCTTTTCTTTGATCCATTTGATCAGACTGTTACCCAGTTGTTGCTCAATATCATCAGTGAACGTTCTGTGATCGCATAATGCCTTAACGGCTTCTAATTTTTCTTCCATAACTCCAATGACACTACCGTTCACGAATAGCATTAGTTGATGACTTTCACCCTGATGCCACGCCAGACGAGTCCCAGCTGACAGCTGGTCTTCATCTATGCCTGTCTCTTCAAGATGATCAGGATACTTTGGCTCTGTCATATGCTGTCCGAGCCACTGGGCAATTTGTTCTGGCTGTTCAAGCGCTTCTTTTAAAATATTCTGTACACGAAGAATGGCGTCTGTAGTGATTTCACCGGGTGACGCCTGAAGTTTCAGGTCTGCATCGGAATAACGTAATCTGTCACTCAGTTGTTCGCTGATATGGTGACTGAAGCCTTCCAGTACTTCGCCATATGAAGGCGCACGAAACCCGATAGAGCAGGTGATGCAGTTATCACCGACAGCTTCACCCCAGTGAGCAACGCCAGGGGGCAGATACAACATATCGCCAGGGTTCAGCACAAAGTTTTCGCTTTCGTGAAAGTCTGCCAGCAACCGGATCGCTTCGGTATCCATAAAGGTCGTCTGCTCATCACAGTGTTGACCCACTCGCCAGCGACGCTGACCCTCTCCCTGTAACAGGAACACATCATAATTATCGAAATGGGGTCCTACACCACCGCCCTCCACGGCATAACTGATCATCAGATCGTCCAATCGCCAGTCTGGTATAAACCGAAAGTGTTCTAACAACTCTTGGGCCGCGGGTTCCCAATGGTCAACCGCCTGCACCAGCAAGGTCCAGTGGGAAGGCGGGAGCCTGGCAAAGTCATCACTATCGAAGGGTCCGCTTTTGCATGCCCAGTCGTTGCCTTTGCCAATAATCAGCCGGGATTCAATCTCTTCCTCACAGGCGAGACCGGCCAGTTCGTCCCCTGACAGCGGTGACACAAAGCCCGGAATGGCACTGCGTATTAACAGTGGTTTTTTCTGCCAGTAATCCTTCAGAAATATCTCAGCGCTGAGTTGTCCCAGTGGGTCAATCATAGGATGGCTTGCCTTGTATAAGAGAGCTGCGGCGCAATATATCAGTAGCTACCCGGTATCGCACCGAAAGACACACCGCTTTGCCGAATCAGGCTTATTGATTGCGGTGTTGGTATGTAGAACAGAGCAATTAATGTGGGATATCAAAAGGAGTTTGATGGTCTAGTGATCACATCCAACGGTGCCCCGATCGGTTATCAGTCCGCTTTCGAGCTATTGTCCATATTGAATTCTGGGAGCTACGCACCAGAAATGGCTGTTCAGGAGTGGCGCTCAGGCAGGGCCTTTATGAGTGCGGTAGCATCTTTTTATAGTCAACGTCATGCACAATGATACGCACTACATAAATATTTTCAGGCCCCATAAAAGTGTACAGAACTTTATGGCGCTCGTGACTGGTTGATTCATCACTTACCGCTTCTCCCACTACAAACAGCACGTTGGGTATGGTTGCACTGTGTTCCGGGTTGGGAATATACATACCCATTTCGTCAGGAAGGTACTCTTCAAGCCTGAAGACAGATTGTTCCGGCCGGAAAAAAGTTATTTCACCATCGTCATTGGCGATCATGTTGGAGCCATACTGGCTATCCCGGTTTTTTATCTCCAGCATTTGCTGTCCGGGACTGTCAGAGTCGAGCCAGCTACTGGTCAGGCGATATCTTGTGTTGGGGTTAAGCCCTGATATAGTCATAAGCGGAAAATGACCTTGTACTGGCGGGTTAATCTGTATCACGCGTTCACTGGTGGGTTCGTCATATTTCTGTGATTGATAGAAGGTCGTGACGATGGCATCTGCTGTTGTTTCCATCTCACTCTTGTCATTATTGAGCAGTATCACATTTCTGATTGCAAAGAAGTCTGCGCCATCAAGTAATACAGGCAAATCCTGTATGCCGGCAATAAATTTATTATGTTCACGCAGTATCTCTGCAGCAATACGAATGGGCCTGTTTCTTTCATTACTGCCCGGTTTTCCAACATATAGACGGGCGCAGCGTTGATAGTAAACAATACCATCCTTGAAGATCCTGGAAGGCGTGAAATACCCACAGTAGTTCAGTGTTCTGGTGAGGTTGTGAGCCAGTTTTTTTCTGAATTTCTTCTCATCCAGGTTGGCTTGCACTTTTGGTGTTGATAGAACGAACTTCACATAATTGGTATACGCAATTGTATCCGGATTTTGTGTTCCATTCAGATACAAAAGGCCCGGGCAGATTGCATACTTAAATCCAGTCTTTGCAAATTTTGATTCTTCCTTGCTCGCAATCATGTTATATCCATTTATCTCGTAGCTATATTTTTTATCCCAGTATTTGAGAAAGCTGACGGCATCGGGGTTGCTAAACACCCCTGTAAAGCTACAGATCTTTTTAATAGTGAGGTTTTGGATGCCCAAACAGGAATATTTGCTTACATACCAGTTATAAAGGATTGTACTCGCTTTATAGGTCGCGTAGGCAACCGTCAGGCCTGTTATCGCACTGGCAAAAGGGTGCCGTTTCACAAACTTCTTTAGGCTTTTGGGGATCTTCCATAGATTGCCGCCGACGGCGGCTGCAACGGGTAATATGACACCCTGATCTGCTGGTTTTTTGTTAAATCTTGTGTTCCTCCGGCGTATTTGAGGTGCTGCAGGTTGTGCATTTTGTTGCTCGTGCATTTGACCAGAGGTTCTGGGAGGAGGCGTTTTTTTGTCATGCCCTGGCGGTTTTTTATGACTATTTCCAGGATCATTTGATCTAGATACTTGTGAACTCAGCTCACGATTGAGCGCCTTTTCATTTGCCAGTCTATGTTCCACTTTTTGCTTGGCTGCTTTTAACTTCTCCAGTTCTTGTTGATTTGCTTTAATCTTGTTCTTTGCTTCTCTTTTCTCTCGATTTGCTGCTATTAGTTCTCGTCGGGCGGCTTCCCGCTGATTCCTGGTAAGCTGCTGTTCTCTCTGGGTCACCGCTATTGTGGCCCCTGCTGCCTCAAGTTGTTGCGCCATACCGATAAGTTGCGCCGCCAACTCATGATTATTGAGGTTAAGTAGTTCGTTTTGATGGGAGAGTTGTTGTTGTTGCGTCTGGACGGCTGCAGCGACTTGATTGACCAATGTGTTAACAGCCTGTTGTTCGTCTATTATCGCTGCAAGTAATTCCGAACCGAATTCATCCAGAATGATCGACCAGTATTGAGTACTAGTCACACCATCATATTCGATGGACGTTGAGCCTATATATGCGACCATATGATAAAGAAATTTTTGTATCAGGCTGGAGGGCAGGTTCTGTAAAGGGTGATTTTGGGAATAATCTACGAGAAACAGATGAATAGCCTCTGCAAGATTGGTTCTGTTTCTGTGAAAAAGAATACCATGACCGACCGGTCTGCCAGGTTCTTTCACATCCCAAATCTGTATATATTTTTCGAGTGAATGGTTTATCTCATGAATTGAGCCTGAATAGTGAAAGGCCTGAGCCTTCGGGGCAGAAATCAGCGCTACCAGCAGCCAGCACGCCAGTAAAAAGGGACAACGCTTTAACATCTTCTCACTCTGCTCCCACATCTTCGCACCTATGATTCTCTTGTTGTTTGGGTTGTAAGTGCTCGTTTGGTCAGGTTACACCTTTGTCTATAGTGAAAAGACCATGTAAACCTTGTGGTTGTTCATAACAATCGTGTTAGTTGCCCAGAAATGTTAGCGGTTCAGGTATGTCAGTCAGGCTGAGTCTTTACCAGGGCTGACAGTAGGGCTCCCATAGGCGTGATTTAACAGGGCAGGCTGGTGGTGGCAGCAGAGGAGCGGGCTGATCTCTGTAAATAATATATTCGCCTTTATCTTCAATAACCTCATAGCCTGGCCTGTTAGAAAGCCAGCGTCTGCGGGTTGGCTGCAGCATCTTTCTCTGGGTTGCATGAAACCCCAAAAGATATTCACTGTTCGCAATAAATGCGTGAAAAAAGCGTTCATTATAATAAGGTTGCTGTGTGGCTATAGCGAACCATAGGGCCGTGTTTGATTCCGGTATACGTTTCCAGATTGCGGTCGTGTGTGAAGGGAATTTCGTAAAGAAAAAGAAACCGATAATAAAACCAGTTTTGAATTTTTTCTGATAGATCGATTGAGTTAAATTCGCCCAATCAAGAAAACGGTATAAATAACTTTTGTCGGCCATATTTTTTTGATGTTCTTGTACAGCGTGGTAGACAGTCCTTATATCATTGTTCAGGTCGAGAGCTACCAGGTTTTCAACACTTCTAAGGTTGTTGTTCATGTCGTTAACTTCTTCTTCCAGAATGTAGGTTTCGTTTGTTTTATGTCCGATAAAGTCAAAGAGTGTTTTGGCACTGAAGCCAAACCGTTTTTTATTTGCGATCTCAATAATTTTTGAAAACTGGCGTCTATACAGCCATTGAGTAACGATAGCAGCAGAGTGGCCGTTCATTATTTCATGGGGGTCTGTCTGACAGGGAAAATAACGACCCTCTATCCACTCACAGCAATCAACGCGTTTAACTTGAGTCTTGTAGTAAGTGGCCGAATCGAACAGCTTCCCCCAGTATCCTTGTGCAATCAGTAACTCAAGGTCACTCTGGTATTGTTTCGTCTTTTCCAGAAACGTTATGATTTGCAGGGTGTGAGGGTATTTGCCATGGAACGTTGAACCGCTGAATAGAGAGTCATCAAGAAATGTGTGATATGCCGCATAATAATTGGCTGTTTCGGAGGGGACAAATCCGGCAAAGAAAACTGGCCTTTCTATTCCCCGGGGTTTAAGGAATACATTCGTTAAAATATCAACAAAAATCCTGTTCATACCTTCGATGACATCATCTGACAGGTTTTTAATATCGATATAGGGGTAGATTGCCGTCACATTTCCTCTTATTTGTTGATGGTGCTCCCCCGATTTTTTTATTTCTGCCAGATCAATACCGTAGGTCTCTATAACCCGTTCCCGGAGTAATTTACCTGCCCGGTTGAGCACCGTCAGATAGCTCAAAGGGGTGCGTGCTACAGAGTGGACTTTGGCCGGAATTCTTCCATGGAAGTCTTTCTTATCGTAATGCCTGTCGTAGCTTTCTCCAATAACGTCTCTTTTGTATTTCGGAACCAGATAGCCATAGTAGAGGGCAAAGTCGTCAGGTTTGTTGAGGTGTAACTTCAGCTTTTCATCAAAAAGGTGGTCTGGTATGAAGCTGCCGGCAGCATGACGGTTCACAGAGAAAAAACTAAGCGCTGCTAACAAAACAGCAATTTTGATAGATGGTTTTGGGAGAAACTTCATGGCTGCAGACCTTTTCAGAACATATCGAAACAGCCTTTAGACAAGATTACCACGGAAATAATACCAACCAGCCTGTTAGTTGTGTTGGCTGTCAGATCCTTCTTTGGATGATAAGGAGACATTTCTTTACAGGTTTATTATTTATTGAGGCAGTAGGGGGGCCATGGTCCTGGTGGATTGAGGCATGTAGTTTAAGGCATTCGCTTATACAAAAGATGCCCGATCTATTCCTCACAGACCAGACCTGCCAGTACGGAACATCAGAGGATTTCTCTGCCATAAGTCAGCAGGAAACTCTTCAAAGAAGAGTGAACCAAGTGAAGAATTCTTCCCGTGTTAGGACCTTCCTTAATTTATCGATCAATATCATCTAAAAGCCACTCTTGCAATTGGGAGTACTCAATGTCCCCCACGTCTGGCTCTTTACCATTACTTCGACAGGTATCAATTTTCTTAAGGGCAAAGCGTCTCAATTCAGCAATATCAAGTTCATTTTCTGCGCATTCACTTTGCACGTATGCCTGCCAGTGGGGGAGGGACTCTACGGTTTCAAGCAGGCGCTTCCAATCAGCACCATCCAAAAAGCTTTTTATACATTCTTTAACGTTTTCCTCGTTCAACAGGCAAAGGCTGGATTCATTAAATCCCTCCTGGATCCAGGCATTGTTTAACAATGACGCGTTAACTTCCACATTATTGAAAGTCGAAGAGCTGGCAATCTCATAAAATTCATCAACGCCTTCTGGTGTGAAAACGCCCGAGGTCTCAGGTTTATATGGGTAATCCAGTGGCTCACCGAGTCTATGTGTAGACTCCTGGATACAGAACGACTTCATTCGACCTGAAGTTCCACCACTGCTCTCATAGAGATACTTTAGAAAGGCAAAACGAATGTAACTTTGGATGTACTCTGCAAACAGGCCTGAACGCGTATCCTGAACAAAATGGGCCACTGGTCCGTCAGTTTTGGCAATGCGTGCTTTAACATGTGAGGCGAACATACCGCAATAGCGCAGAAGTGGGGTAACCACGAGTGCAGGCCTGATGACCGAGACCGTCGTGCTGCGCTGAAATGAGGGTAATCGCCGCAGCATCCTGTCGGCACACACTCGTCCGGGCGGTGTCATTGTATATTCAATGCCCGGCACTTCAGCATGGAGCTGCTTGATAAGCTCTGGCGCTGTGTGGCCAATTAACACTTGGCTAACAGCCTCAAGAACCTGAGGGTCCAGCTTATCCTTGGCCAGCTTATCGCCCTTTCTAGCGCGGCGAATATCCTTGCCAAACTTCAGTTCACGCGTTAACTGTTCTCGATAAAGAGAGTTTTTGGCTTCGAGTACCATCCGGGTCTTTACAGGCTGATTCAGAAGAGAGTGGATTTCGTTTACCATAAAGCTCGAAGGTAACCAGCCTTTAAATAAAATGAACTCAACCAGTTCGTGATAAATGATACTAGCCTCATCCGCTTTTTTCTTATTTTCGTCTTCTATCTGCTTATACAGAATCTTTAATAATTTTGTTAACCTTTCTTTTATCCTATGCTGGTCATATCTCCTATCTTCTTTCATATAGGTTTCGAGCCATGCTTTCGTCAGGTCTACTGTAACAGGGCCAGAGTTTGAGATGGTATCGGAGATGAGTGCTGGATACACCACGCCAAGTGTTTTGTAGTCTTTTGACGTGGGCTTTATTTCACTGAGAAGGGTTTTCACTTCTTGTGCCGAGTAACGTGTGCTTTTGCAAATACTATTTGCTCTACCAAATAGGTCCGATGTCAGAGAACATGTTTTGGTTTTGGGGAATTCTGTACGACTTTCCAAAACCATGTCAGGATTCGAAATAAAACCACCCAGGTTATGAACCTCCCATTGAGCAGATCCCGGCAGTAATATTTCTACCCAAACATTCCCCTTATTCGGTCCCCGCCCGATACGGCAGGCGATGTTGCAGTAATTGGCAAGCGCCCAGAAAACCAGGCAGCGATTTTCAGGTGCCATGGGGGGGGGGTCCAGAAGCGCTTGCCATTGCTCGTATGCACTCTGAGTGAGGGTCAACAGCTTCGGATCCTGATCGGATATACAGTAATCGTGGATCATAGCCATTTTTTCTTGCAGGGAAGCGCAAGTTCCAAGTCTCCCCCTGAGTTCGGTGATATTTTCTCCGGCATGCTCTGTCACGACGCTAACGGCCAAGTCTGCCTCACTTGATAAAAAGCAAGGAAAATACCCGTCACAGAACATGGAGCTGTTATCACTGGACGCCTCTACATTGTCAAAGACAATATCTATTATCACATTGTCAGCTATCTCATTGTCTTCGTTCCTTGTTCGTGCCAGAAAAAGCCCGCTGGCACGATCCTTTATGATCTCAACAGCCATTGATGGCGTTGCACCGATCGCTTTTGGGTATGCCTGTGAGGCCTCTTTATGGGCAGACAAAACGTGCCACTGCCCGTCGGCTTTCAGTGTCTGACGGGACTGAATTTGTGTGTCGTGCAGACCATGATCAGTATTAAAATTGACGCACGCAAGAAGACTGAACCCACTCTGTCCCAGAGGGTTAACAGCGAGAGCAAGATCTCCATTGCTATCTATAGCAGGAGCAATCAGACTCTCCCTTACGCTGTTATAATCACCATTGGGAAAAATCTGTGAAATTCTGATCCTCTGACCCTTTTCCGAGTCATGAAGGGGCAGAGGAATAATAACGGGAGCAGGAAGGGATATGCTCTTTTCCACGGCATTCATGCTTTCATCTGCAGAATCTGCGTCTGAAAGCAATGCTTGCTCAAGATGAGCAAGTGGCGTTCTCAGTATTTCCAAAAACTCCTGAAAGGTTGCACACTCAGGTGCGGGGCCTTTTTCTGTCAGCAATCGATTGATTGCATCGATATAAGGAGCATTTTCCGGCAGCCCCAGAGTGAAGCTTTCATCATTTGCGTAAGCAAAACGTTGGGCCACAAAAGTCTGGGCAGCTGGATTATTCGGTTCAGGCATAACACTGCTTGCATAAGCCCGTTTCCAGTTCACCAGCAGGGCTCTTGCGAGAGTATCACTATGAAGGGGGTAAACATCAGGTACCATCGATAACCGCCACTTATGCTCCATAATCATCTGAGTCGTTTGAAGCAATGTATTATCGTCAAAGGCCTGAGCATTCAATGTCACTGTTTTTGTTAAAGGGTCATAGTGATTACTTGACCCCAGGCAAACCGTATGAAGAGTCTCCCCAGGAAAACATTTCGACAGCTTTGTAAGAAAAGTCTTCTGATCCATAGTTATGGATAAGAATGGCGAAGCCTCAGCTTGGCCGATGGGTTTATCAACATCCATAGCCTGCTGAATATCCATGCCCTCAATGGGGGCAGCATGATCATCGTGCTCTTTATTCGTTGGCACAGCCTGGTCAGGGGCGAAGACCTGATCTTTCGTGATACGAGCACTCTCAAAAAGGATGCGGTGCTGCTGATAGAACAGCTCTTCCAACTGTTGCTGTGAAATCCCGGGATAACGGCTAACGTAGGTCAGTAGTAAAGACAGGTCACTGGTGCAGGGCTGCAGGCCAATTCCCATGCCTTGCGTGATCCTGCGCAAATCACAGTGCCATCGGGTTAAAAGTGCGGCTTTATGCTTTTGGTCCGGTAAATTGTTTAAGGCAATGCTATGCAGTTCCTCATCCCCATAATCAGCAATCTTGTGTTGAACAAAGCGGCTCTGAAGTGCCGATGAGAAGGGCATACGCCCACTAAATTCAGGTGCGTTGACAGTGGCAATCAGATGGAATCCAGGGCTCGCATCACCCGTGAGCAGATCGTTCAGCTCACCTTCCAGAAATTCACTTGGCAACAGGTTTAACTCCGAAATGGCAATAACCTCACCAGCTTTTGCTGCACTCTGGATAGCAGATTTCACCTCTTCCCAGTCACTGACGCCTGCGTTCAGATGGATAATAGGCGTTTCTGGTCGTTCAGTGCGCAAAACAAGATCGAGCAATACATCCTTGCCTCGCCCGGGAGGGCCTTCAATTAACGAGGCATGTTTACCCAGAGCGATCTTATTTTTTTCCTTCTCTTGCTTCTGCCCCTGGAGGGCAGACCATAGTGTCCGCGCGAGGCTGCGAACCGATGGAGTATTGACTGTAAACTGTCCAGTGTCCCGTCTTTTAAGGTTAGTAAAAAACGTTTCGAAGGACTGCTCCACAGCCGACCAGCCAGAAAGGTTCACCTCTGGGTGTTGATTTTGAAAATTCAACTTAAGGGTTTCAAGCTGAGTCGTACCCGGATGACATTCTCCACCCAGTGTTTCACTGACGGCTAACCAGGCCAGTTGTATCAGCAGTGTGTCTTGCAAAGAGTCTGTTGTTTCCATCGAAATATAACGCAGTAACCGGTCGCAGATTTCGTTAAGATCCCGCGGGGTAAATTCGTGCTCGGGGAGTATCTGCCTGAATATCGCCCAAAAGCCCATTATGTGATCGAGACAAACCGTCTGTTGTTCTGTATTCAGGGTTTCCGCTTCTAGCAGCCTTTTACCAGCGATGGCACTTTTGAGGAACTCATCAGGCAAAGCCGGGTAATAAAGAGTTGCCATCTGGTTGCGCAAAGAGAGACTGATGTGCCGACCTGGAGCCGATTCCGGGTTTCCGGTAAAGATGATGCGATGATTTTTTGTCAGGCATATTCTCTCTCCCCCGCTGCAGATAAAGGGCGGTTTACCCTGCATTCCCTGGAGCATATCCCAGAGCGCTGGGGATGCGAGGTTACCTTCATCAATAATCAGAATAACGGGATGACCGTTCTCACTCACGGTCTTTGCCCAGCGTAACAACGGACCTTCCATTTCTTCTGTGCCGATATCAGAAAACCGTGTGGCAGCCACTTCATATCCCTCTGGGCTCATATCGTTTTTTAATATTGTTTTTACGGCTTTCGTTAACGTAAGAGTCAGTTTATCTGCTGAGGCTGAATCAGCCACGGCGGCAAGCGCCTTAATATCGTCTTGTGACAGGCCACCCTTAAGCAGTGAATCCTCTGAGAGAGTGACAGGCATGGGGACTGTTACCTGTTGGCGCAACAAGCTTGCCTGAGTATCCTGTGGGCTGACACTGACAGTAATCGGCAACTGGTGAGGGTTTAACACACGGGCAACCTGATGGGCTGTATGTGTTTTGCCGGCACCGGCTTCCCCCTTAAGCGAAACAATTCTCTGCTCTGATAGTAGCTGGGCCAATTGCTGGTAGCGGCTCTTCTGCCAGGTCTCCCAGTCTTTGTTACCGCTTAGCAGGCTTTCTGTCAGACATGAAGCATTGGGAAAATCTTTGAGTATTTGTTTCAGGGTGGTGCGGCGGGTATCAGCGCTCATACTGGTCTCTGCAAGGCAAGAGCAGACAGATCCGGTCATCTGGACAAGCTGATCCTCAGTCAGAGATAAACGACCTAAGCCATCTGTATCCATTGAGTTTTCTGCTTGCATTGTCCAGCGGGATGCAAGCAGTGCATCGGAGAGTTGCTGCTCAACCTCTTGTCTGGAACAGACCACTGATGGGTTAATCGGGGATTGTTCTCGATCTGAATAGACACTACGCAGTATTGCGCAAACGGGTTTAACAGTGGTTTCTGGTGGTTCATCATATTTATCCGTCAGTTTAAAAAAGCGACGACGGCAAGAGGGAATAAACCGCGAAAGTGACCAGATATGCTTTTTTGCAAGGGCTTCGTTAAACGTCCCATGCTCGTCAAGAAAGCGCGCAATGGCGGCAACATCTATCTCCTCATCCTGAGGAATTGCAGCTGGAAAGAGCTTGTCACAGGCCAGCATCAGATAACTGTAAACTTCCGGTGCACATCGGTACTCCTCAAACAGACCAACAGACAATGCTTTACGCCAGTGCTCAGTGCACCTTTGCGCACCTTTAGAACCGGTTTGCTGCTCGCAGGCCTGTTGTGCCAGTGCGACCAGCTTGGAGACAACATCAAAGGTCATGCCCTGGGCAGGATGTGGCCAGAGGCGGTTGGAACTGGCAGGGATAGCCTCCATAACAGCCAGTAGTTTTTGCAGATTCGTGTATTCCTCATTGCTGAGTTTGAAATGTTCCCGAAAATATTGACTCTTTGTTTCCTCTGTTAGCGGTCTGTTTTCATTCTTAAGCCGCTTCCAGACCGGCGACGTGAATGTGCCATTTTCGGGTTGAAGGACAATAAGGCGCGCAGCGGGAAATTCTTTTCTTTCGCCATTGATTAACAAAAAGGGAGGATCACTCAGCAGGCTTTCCAGATTTTGCTGGATAGCATGGTTCTTATGCAGATTTCTCAAGACAACCGGCATACCTTTTTCAAGGGCTTCTATCAGGGATGTGGATGCAACACCAAATTCACGCCGGGCAAAGGATCGTACCTGAAGACAGCTGGTGATATCCGACGTTTCCAGGTCGGGAGTCAGGGAGAGCGAATACAAACCCTGCGACTGCCCCCCCCACTTCTGTGCTGCATTCGCTGAGACTTGCTGTACCAAATACGCCTCATCATCCTGTAACACCATGATATTAGGATGGGCGGTGGCTGCAGGATTCTGACAGGGGTCTGTTAACTGAAACTCCATGGGCTGTGCCATGGGATTGTCTATTAGTAATGGCACCGGTCGGCTCAAAGCACAGGATTCAAGCTTTAACAATAACTTGAGCCACTGTTCTTCTGTCAGCCGGGAGGTTATGCGCAGACAGGGATACTTCTCCAGAATTGATGACAGCACATTGTCAGCAACTACCTTCCCGTCTTTAATCGCCGTATCACTCAGGATGTCTTCCAGGTTACTCTGATTGAGACAGAAATAATCATCCCCTGTGACCTGAGGGTTGAACACCCCGCGCAGCCGATTTTTCAGCGCCTCAGGCTCAACGTCCTGTTTCGCAAAATTCACAGATGCTGTCGAGACGATTTCCCCGTTGACCTGATAGCAGTCTTTTGCCTTTAACTCGGCCACCGCCAGTCGGAATGCCGGGTCATGCCAGGGTGCGCCTCTGAACACAGCAACAGGATTCTGTCCTGATTGCTGGGCCAACTCATGAAGAACGCTGTGTTTGAATGTCGGGTTGTTATTGGCATCCAGATCATAAACGCCATAAAGAACGTCCTTCCATTCCCGGTACTGAAAATCCAGCACTTTGCAGGAGGTGTCAGCAGGAGAGCAATCAACTGGAACGGATTCCATATCAAGACGATTTGATGATGAGCGACTACTGGAAGGAACAATGCTCCAGCTGTTGGTATACCGGCCGACGCGACGAACAAAGTCCATGCCTGGCTTGCCTGTGTTCTGAGATCTGGGCATTCGGTGCATCTTCGCTGACAGCAGCACCACAACCCGACAAGTGTTAGACAGATAGTGCGTCTGATACTTTGGACGCGGCTCCATCAGTTCGTTCAATCCGGCTAATTGCCCTGCGCTCATATGGGCAGCATCAATAAAAATCACCGCAGGTTCATCATTAAAAAGAAGGCCGGGAAGCTCTTCTTCAATCATCTGATTATCAGCACCTCGGCGTATGACGATTTTTTTGACCAGATCCTGAGTGTCGATATCCTGTGGCGTTTTGATCATCCTTAGCTGATGCTTAGAATGTGTCTGGTGATATCTTTCGATCAGGGCGTCGAACTGCGAAGGGTCATCAATATAAACAGCGTCAAAACGAGGGTCTGTTCCTGCCGGAGAGCCTGGAGGCGCTGCAGGGGAGGGCGGATCTATCCTCTCGCCAGGAGACTTTCGTTTAACGGCGGGGGCAGCAATACCGTCAGAAGTGTTGTCATCATTTAACGTATTCATTTGCGGGGAAGCTGATAGCTTGCTACCGACTTGGACGTAGCTCCCTGGTAACGGGCTGTTTCTCGATGGCTCCATGTTTAAACTCCTTTAAACTCCTTCTCCTAAATCAACCAGGTTCTGCGTTTGATTAAGCTGAAGATCAGGGATGAACCAAATCCAGCACCAATGCGCAACCTCTTTATAAATATTCAGACAGTACTAAGGAAGTATTTGCAGAGCGGGCTGACTATTTGACAGGGCAAGTAACGGGAAAGTTAGCAGGGGGAACAATAAATAAGGCTTGCAGCTTCTTATAAAGAATAAAATCCAGATGGGGCTGATTCACTCCGTCCTTAGTTTATCGATCAATATCATCGACAAGCCACCCTTGTAATTGGACGAATTCAATGTCGCTCTCGTCGGGATTTTCACCATTGCTCCGACAGTTTTCAATCTTCTCCCGGGCAAAACTTATCATGTGATTCAGCTCAGTTTCTTTTGTTTTGCATTTAAATTTCACGTATTCCCGCCAGTGACAGAGGGGCTCTACGATTTCAAGCAGGCGCTTCCAATCAGCGCCATCCAAAAAGCTTTTTACGCATTCTTCAACGTTTTCATCGCTCAACAGGCAAAGGCTGGATTCATTAAATCCCTCCTGGATCCAGGCATGGTTTAACAATGACGCGTCAACTTCCACATTATTGTAAGTTGAAGCACTGGCAATCTCGTAAAATTCATCAACGCCTTCTGGTGTGAAAACGCCCGAGGTCTCAGGTTTGTAAGGTGCATCCAGTGGCGCAGTGTATCCATGAATAGACTCATGGATACAGAACGACTTCATTCGACCTGAAGTTCCACCACTGCTCTCATAGAGATACTTTAGAAAAGCAAAACGAATGTAACTTACGATGTAGTCTGCAAATAGATCTGAACGTTTCTTCTGAAAGATGCCGTCAACTGGTACGTCTGTTTTGGCAATACAGGTTTGAACATGTTTGGCGAACACCCCGCAATAGCGCAGAAGTGGGGTAACTACGAGTGCAGGCCTGATGACCGAGACCGTCGCGCTGCGCTGAAATGAGGGTAATCGCCGCAGCATCCTGTCGGCACACACTCGTCCGGGCGGTGTCATTGTATATTCAATACCCGGCACTTCAGCATGGAGCTGCTTGATAAGCTCTGGCGCTGTGTGGCCAATTAACACTTGGCTAACAGCCTCAAGCACGCCAGAGTCCAGATCATCCTTGGCCAGTTTATCGCCCGGTCGAGCGCGGCGAATATCCTTGCCAAGCTTCAGTTCACGCGTTAACTGTTCTCGATAAAGAGAGTGCTTGGCTGCGAGAGACATCCGGGTCTTTACAGACTGATCCAAAAGAGAGTGGATTTCGTTTACCAGAAAGCCCGAAGACAACCAGTCTTTAGATATTATGAACTGAACCAGTTCGTGATAAATGCGACGAACCTCATCCGCTTTTTGCGTATCTTCGTCCTTTGTCCGCACATTCAGTTTCTCAAGTAACAATGATAACCTTTTTTTTACCTGATCCTGCTCATTTCTATCGTTCCTCTCTTCCTTCATATAGGTTTCGAGCCATGCTTTAGTCAGGCCTACTGTGACAGGGCCAGACCTGGATATGTTATCGGCGATGAGCACCGGGTACACAATACAAAGTGTGTCGTAATCGGAAGTTGTGGGTTTTATTTCATTGAGAAGGGTTTTCACTTCTTCTGCCGAGTAACGTTTGCTTCTGTTAGGAGCATGGGTTCTAGAAATCATATCTGACGTCAAAAACATTGATGTTTTGATTTCGGGGAATCGCGTAGGTAAATCCATTACCAAGTCAGGATTCTCAATAACACCGCCAAGGTTATGGACCTCCCATTGAACAGATCCCGGCAGTAATGTTTCTACCCATACATTCCCGTTACCCTGTCCCCGCCCAATACGGCAGGGGATGTTGCAGTAATTGGCAAGCGCCCAGAAAACCAGACAGCGATTTTCAGGTGTCACTGGGAGAGTATCCAGAAGCGCTTGCCACTGCTCGTATGCCCCCTGAGTGATAGTAAACGGCTTCAGGCTCTGACCGGATTCACAGAAAGCACGGATCATAGCCCTTTTCTGTTGGAGGGAAGCGCAAGTTCCAAGTCTCCCCCTGAGTTCCGTGATATCTTCTCCGGTATGCTTTTGAACAACACTGACCGCCAAGGCTGCCTCACTTGACAAAAAGCAAGGAGAATACCCGCCACAGAATACAGAGCTGTTATCACTGGACGCCTCTGCATTTTCAAAGACAATATCTATTGTCACATTGCCAGCTATCTTATTGTCTTCGTTCCTTATTCGTGCCAAAAAAAGCCCGCTGGCACGATCCTTTATGATCTCGACAGCCATTGATGGCGTTGCACCGATCGCTTTTGGGTATGCCTGTGAGGCCTCTTTATGGGCAGACAAAACCTGCCACTGCCCGTCGGCTTTCAGTGTCTGACGGGACTGGAATTGTGTGTCGTGCATACCATGCTCAGTTTCAAAATTGATGCACGTAAGAAGACTGAACCCACTCTGTCCCAGACAGTTAACAACGAGAGCAAGATCTCCATTGCGGTCTGTAGTAGGCGTCATTAGGCTCTCCCTTACGCTGGAATAACCTTGCCTGGGAAAAACCCGCCAAATATCGATCCGCTTACGCATTCCCGAGTCATAGCGTGACAGAGGAATAATAACGGGAGCAGGAAGGGATATGCTCTTTTCCACGGCATTCATGCTTTCATCTGCAGAATCTGCGTCTGAAAGCAATGCTTGCTCAAGATGAGCAAGTGGCGTTCTCAGTATTTCCAAAAACTCCTGAAAGGTTTCACACTCAGGTGCGGGGCCTTTTTCTGTCAGCAATCGATTGATTGCATCGATATAAGGAGCATTTTCCGGCAGCTCCAGAGTGAAACTTTCATCATTTGCGTAAGCAAAACGTTGGGCCAGAAGAGCCTGAGCCGCTGGATGATTCGGTTCAGGCATAACACTGCTTGCATAAGCCCGTTTCCAGTTCACCAGCAGGGCTCTACCGAGAGTATCGCTATGAAGGGGGTAGACATCAGGTACCACCGACGACCGCCACTTATACTCCATAATCTGATGGGTCGTTTCCAACAATGCCCAATAGTCAAAGGCCTGAGCCTTCAATGTCACTGTGCCTGATACAGGGTCATAATGATTGCTTGACCCCTGGCTAACGGCAGGAACAGTCTCCCCAGGAAAACATTTGGACAATGTTTTAACAAAAATGTTTTTATCCATTCTCATAGATAAAAACGGCGAAGCCAGCCCTTGGTCGATGGGTTTATCAGCATCCTTAGCCTGTTGAGTATCCATGTCCTCAATGGGGGCTGCATGATCATCGTGCTCTTTATTCGTTGGCACAGCCTGGTCAGGGGCGAAGACCTGATTTTGCGTGATACGAGCACTCTCAAAAAGGATGCGGTGCTGCTGATAGAACAGCTCTTCCAACTGTTGCTGTGAAATCCCGGGATAACGGCCAACGTAGGTCAGTAGTAAAGACAGGTCACTGGTGCAGGGCTGCAGGCCAATTCCCATGCCTTGCGTGATCCTGCGCAAATCACAGTGCCAGCCGGTGAGAAGTGCGGCTTTATGCTGTTGGTCCCGCAAATTGTTTAAGGCAATGCTATGCAGTTCCTCATCCCCATAATCAGCAATCTTGTGTTGAACAAAGCGGCTCTGAAGTGCCGGTGAGAAGGGCATACGTCCACTAAACTCAGGGGAATTGACAGTGGCAATCAGATGGAATCCAGGGCTCGCATCCCCCGTGAGCAGATCGTTCAGCTCACCTTCCAGAAATTCACTGGGCAACAGGTTCAACTCCGAAATGGCAATAACCTCACCAGCTTTTGCTGCAGTCTGGATGGCAGATTTCACCTCTTCCCAGTCACTGACGCCTGCGTTCAGATGGCTAACACACGCTTCTGGTCGTTCAGTGTGCAGAACAAGATCAAGCAATACATCCTTGCCTCGCCCGGGAGGGCCTTCAATTAACGAGGCATGTTTACCCAGGGCGATCTTATTTTTTTCCTTCTCTTGCTTCTGCCCCTGGAGGGCAGACCATAGTGTCCGCGCGAGGCTGCGAACCGATGAAGTATTGACTGTGAACTGTTCAGTGGTCTGTTTTCCAAGGTTAAGAAAAAACGTTTCGAAGGATTTCTCCACAGCCGACCAGCCTGAAAGGTCCACCTCTGGATGTTGAGTTTGAAAATTCAACTTAAGGGTTTCAAGATGAGTCGTACCCGGATGACATTCTCCACCCAGTGTTTCACTGACAGCTAACCAGGCCAGTTGTATCAGCAGTGTGTCTTGCAAAGAGTCTGTTGTTTCCATCGAAATATAACGCAGTAACCGGTCGCAGATTTCGTTCAGATCCCGCGGGGTAAATTCGTGCTCGGGGAGTATCTTCCTGAACATCGCCCAAAAGCCCATTATGTGATCGAGACAAACCGTCTGTTGTTCTGTATTCAGGGTTTCCGCTTCTAGCAGCCTTTTACCAGCGATGGCACTTTTAAGAAATTCATCAGGCAAAGCCGGGTAATAAAGAGTTGCCATCTGGTTGCGCAAAGAGAGACTGATGTGCCGACCTGGAGCCGATTCCGGGTTTCCGGTAAAGATGATGCGATGATTTTTTGTCAGGCATATTCTCTCTCCCCCGCTGCAGATAAAGGGCGGTTTACCCTGCATTCCCTGGAGCATATCCCAGAGCGCTGGGGATGCGAGGTTACCTTCATCAATAATCAGAATAACGGGATGACCGTTCTCACTCTCTGTCTTTGCCCAGCGTAACAACGGACCTTCCATTTCTTCTGTGCCGATATCAGAAAACCGTGTGGCAGCCACTTCGTACCCATTTTCGCTCATGGTAGTTCTTAATGTTGTTTTTACGGCTTTCGTTAACGTAAGAGTCAGCATCGGGTGTGCATCTGTTGAGGCTGAATCAGCCACTGCGGCAAGAGCAACAATATCGTCTTGTGACAGGCCACCCTGAAACAATGAATTCACAGAGAGGGTTACCGGTATGGGGACTGTTACCTGTTGGCGCAACAAGCTGGCCTGAGTATCCTGCGGGCTGACACTGACAGTAATCGGCAACTGGTGAGGGTTTAACGCACGGGCAACCTGACGGGCTGTATGTGTTTTGCCGGCACCGGCTTCCCCCTTAAGCGAAACAATTCTCTGATCTGTGAGCAGCTGGGCCAATTGCTGGTAACGGCTATTCTGACAGATCTCCCAGTCTGTGTTACCGCTTAGCAGGCTTTCTGCAAGGCGTGAAGCATTGGGAAAACCTTCTAGTATTTTTTCCAGATTTGTGCGGCGGTTATCAGCGCTCATACTGGCATCTGCAAGGCAAGAGCAGACAGATCCGGCCATCTGGACAAGCTGATCCTCAGTCAGAGATAAACGACCTAAGCCATCTGTATCCATTGAGTTTTCTGCTTGTATTGTCCAGCGGGATGCAAGCAGTGCATCGGAGAGTTGCTGCTCAACCTCTTTTCTGGAACAGACCACTGATGGGTTAACCCGGGATTGTCGTTCTCGATTGTAAATTGTTCTGACCAGTATTCTTCGAACGGCTTGAACAGTAACCTCTGGCGGTTCATCATATTTATCCGTCAGCTTAAAAAAGCTATGGCGGCAAGAGGGAATAAGCCGCGAAAGTGACCAGATATGCTTTTTTGCAAGGGCTTCGTTAACCGGCCCATGCTCGTCAAGAAAGCGTTCAATGGCGGCAACATCTGTCGATTCATCCTGAGGGGTTTCAGCCGGGAAGAGCTTGTCACAGGCCAGCATCAGATAACTGTAAACTTCCGGTGCACATCGGTACTCCTCAAACAGACCAACAGACAATGCTTTACGCCAGTGCTCAGTGCACCTTTGCGCATTTTTAGAACTGGTTTGCTGCTCGCAGGCCTGCTGTGCCAGTGTGACCAGCTTGGAGACAACATCAAAGGTCATGCCCTGGGCAGGGTGTGGCCAGAGGCGGTTGGAGCTGGCAGGGATAGTCTCCATAACAGCCAGTAGTTTTTGCAGGTTCGTGTATTCCTCACTGCTGAGTTTGAAATATTTCTGGAAATATTGACTCTTTGTGTCCTCTGTTAACGGTCTGTTTTCACTCTCAAGCCCCTTCCAGACCGGCGAAGTGAATGTGCCATTTTCGGGTTGAAGGACAATAAGACGCGCAGCGGGAAATTCTTTTCTTTCGCCATTGATTAACAAAAAGGGAGGATCACTCAGCAGGCTTTCCAGATTTTGCTGGATAGCATGGTTCTTATGCAGATTTCTCAAGACAACCGGCACACCTTTTTCAAGGGCTTCTATCAGGGATGTGGATGCAACACCAAATTCACGCCGGGCAAAGGATCGTACCTTAAGACAGCTGGTGATATCCGACGCTTCCAGGTCGGGAGTCAGGGAGAGCGAATAAAAATTCTGCTGCTTCCCCCCCCACTTCTGTGCCGCATTCGCTGAGACTTGCTGTACCAAATACGCCTCATCATCCTGTAACACCATGATATTAGGATGGGCGATGGCTGCAGGATTCTGACAGGGGTCTGTTAACTGAAACTCCATGGGCTGTGCCATGGGGTTGTCTATTACCAATGGTACCGGCTGGCTCAGATTACAGGATTCAAGCTTTAACAATAACTTGAGCCACTGTTCTTCTGTCAGCCGGGAGGTTATGCGCAGACAGGGATACTTCTCCAGAATTGATGACAGCACATTGTCAGCAACTACCTTCCCGTCTTTAATCGCCGTATCACTCAGGATGTCTTCCAGGTTACTCTGATTGAGACAGAAATAATCAACCCCTGTGACCTGAGGGTTGAACACCCCGCGCAGCCGATTTTTCAGCGCCTCAGGCTCAACGTCCTGTTTCGCAAAATTCACAGATTCTGTCGAGACGATTTCCCCGTTGACCTGATAGCAGCCTTTTGCCTTTAATTCGGCCACCGCCAGTCGGAATGCCGGGTCATGCCAGGGGGCGCCCCTGAACACAGCAACAGGATTCTGTCCTGATTGCTGGGCCAACTCATGAAGAACGCTGTGTTTGAATGTCGGGTTGTTATTGGCATCCAGATCATAAACGCCATAAAGAACGTCCTTCCATTCCCGGTACTGAAAATCCAGCACTTTGCAGGAGGTGTCAGCAGGAGAGCAATCAACTGGAACGGATTCCATATCAAGACGATTTGATGATGAGCGACTACTGGAAGGAACAATGCTCCAGCTGTTGGTATACCGGCCGACGCGACGAACAAAGTCCATGCCGGGCTTGCCTGTGTTCTGGGATCTGGGGATTCGGTGCATCTTCGCTGACAGCAGCACCACAACCCGACAAGTGTTAGACAGATAGTGCGTCTGATACTTTGGACGCGGCTCCATCAGTTCGTTCAATCCGGCTAATTGCCCTGCGCTCATATGGGCAGCATCAATAAAAATCACCGCAGGTTCATCATTAAAAAGAAGGCCGGGAAGCTCTTCTTCAATCATCTGATTATCAGCACCTCGGCGTATGACGATTTTTTTGACCAGATCCTGAGTGTCGATATCCTGTGGCGTTTTGATCATCCTTAGCTGATGCTTAGAATGTGTCTGGTGATATCTTTCGATCAGGGCGTCGAACTGCGAAGGGTCATCAATATAAACCGCGTCAAAACGAGGGTCTGTTCCTGCCGGAGAGCCTGGAGGTGCTTCAGGGGAGGGCGAATCTGTCCTCTCGCAAGAAGACGATCTTTTATTACGGCAGATATCAATACCGTCAGAAGTGTTGTCATCATTTAACGTGCCCATTCCCTGAGAAGCTGATCGCTTGATACCGACCTGGATGTAGTTTCCTGATAACGGGCTGGATCTCGATGCATCCATGCTTTAACTCCTGCTCTTAAATTAACCTGGTTCGCCTTTTGATTGAGCGGGAGATAAGGGGTGAACCAAACTCAGCGCCAACGCGCAACCTCTTTTATGGTATTTGGACAGCACTAAGAGAGTTTTTACTGAGCAGGAGTGGTGGAAAATAACTATTTGACAGGGCAAGTAACGGGGAAGTTAGCAGGGGTAACCATAAATTCCGCATCAGGCCAGCCTTTGACCACGCCTGACGCGGAATACATCGGGTTAAATATTTTTAGCCTGTTCGATGGCATTACCGATATAACTGGCCGGAGTCATAGCCTTGAGAGCGTCTTTCGCGTCCTGGGGCATATCCAGCTGGTCAACAAACGCCTGCATGGCGTCCTGAGTGATCACCTTGCCACGGGTAAAGGCTTTCAGCTTTTCGTAAGGTTCGGCGATACCGTAACGACGCATAACTGTCTGTACAGGTTCAGCCAACACTTCCCAGGCGTTATCCAGATCTTCAGCCAGACGGGCTTCGTTTGCTTCGAGCTTGCTCATACCTTTCAGGGTGGACTCATAGGCGATCAGGCTGTAAGCCATACCCACACCCATATTCCGCAGTACGGTAGAGTCCGTCAGGTCACGCTGCCAGCGGGATACAGGCAGTTTGACTGCCATGTGTTCCATGATCGCATTCGCCAGACCCAGATTACCTTCGGAGTTTTCGAAATCGATAGGGTTTACTTTATGAGGCATGGTGGAAGAGCCCACCTCACCAGCAATGGTGCGCTGCTTGAAGTAACCCACGGAGATGTATGACCAGATATCACGATCAAAGTCGATCAGGATGGTGTTGAAGCGACGAATCACATCAAACAGCTCTGCAATATAGTCGTGAGGTTCAATCTGGATGGTGTATGGGTTGAAAGTCAGACCCAGGGATTCAATAAATTCCTGCGCATTCTGCTCCCAGTTAATCGCAGGGTAGGTGGCCAGGTGAGCGTTGTAGTTACCAACAGCACCGTTGATCTTGCCTAAGAGTGGCACCTGGGCGAGCTGATCGAGCTGACGCTGCAGACGATAAGCAACGTTCGCCATTTCCTTACCGAGAGTGGTAGGAGAAGCCGTCTGGCCATGAGTACGGCTCAGCATTGGTTTTTCAGCATGCTCGTGGGCGAGGGCGCGCATCGCTTCCAGTACGCGGGTCATGATCTCAGTCATCACCTCACGACCCTGACGCAGCATCAGACCATGGGAAAGGTTATTAATATCTTCTGAGGTGCAGGCGAAGTGAACAAATTCCAGAGCCTTTTCCAGCTCGGCATTGCCCTTCATCTGGTCTTTCAGGAAATATTCCACGGCTTTTACGTCGTGGTTGGTTGTACGTTCAATGGTTTTGATCGCCTGGGCGTCAGCTTCAGAGAAGTCAGCAACAATATTGTTTAGTACTGTGTTGGCTTCCGGACTGAAGGCAGGCAGCTCCTGAACCTCGGCATGCTGGCTCAAATGCTGGAGCCAGCGTACTTCCACTTCAACACGGGCACGGATCAGGCCGTACTCACTGAAGATGGCTCTTAGAGGGCTGGTTTTGCTGCCATAGCGGCCGTCGACGGGGGAGATTGCAGTCAGCGAAGACAGTTCCATTGGGTAACCTTTATCGGGAGGGCTTGTCAATGGGGGCGCATATTACAGCAGAACGGGGGCAAAATCTGCCCCCGGACTCCACATAAGAAAGATGAACAGGACGCGGGAGCCTTCTCAATTAACCTGTTAGCAGACGCTTGGTCTCAGCCAGCATGCTGCTGCGTGAAAACACCAGATTCCAGCGACGTCCACCGACCTGACGCCAGAGGATGGCTGAACGTAAACCAGCCAGCAGGCAGGTACGTATTTTGTTGGCACAAGCGGGGTTCTGAAGGTGGCTCATATTGCCTGTCACCTGTACCCGCGTCTTGAAGGTACTCACCGTATCGAGATACACACCCGCAAGACTGGCAATCAGATTTTCGTGGGTGTGTTCGAAATGACTGAGTTGCCCGCGAGCCCGGTTAATGCCATCTCCAATAGAGCCCATCATTGGACCATTACTGCGAAGTTTTCGTTCCAGATGGATCAAGGTGAGGGCATAGCGCACTGCATCGGAACGTACGATTTCCGGGTCCCGCTCCAGCAGTCCGCGAAGAATACGCAGACCTGCCTGAACATTCGCCTTACCGCCATAAACTTCAGCAACATCTTTTGGGTCGGTCATAAAAATGCTTTTGATCGACGTTTCCAGGGATTCTGTGGACGCCTGGGCCGTTTTGGCAATTTTCTCAACAAGACTGCAGGCCTGGAACAGGCCTGCCAAAGCAATGATCCGATCGGATTCGTTGTGCGTCACAGCGTCAGAGTTTCCTGAATGATTTGTCCTTGAGGGCAGCTGCTCTCATGAGGACAGCTATTGTGGTGACTGCTTTTGAGTCGAGATGTTATTAAAAGCAAGAAGGTATTTCCGCATGTCGCTGATCAATAATACCACCACCAAGGCAGATATCGTCCTGATAAAAAACGACTGACTGGCCAGGCGTGACAGCACGCTGGGGTTCATCAAATACCACCAGATAGTGACCACTCTCATTTTTTTGCAGACGACAGTTCTGATCACCCTGACGATAACGAACCTTGGCCGTTAAGCCGGCAGGCAGTTCAGGTTCGCCATTGATCCAGTAAATCGCATCTGCCGACAGCGCTCTGGAAAAGAGCAGGGGATTGTTGTTGCCCTGACCAACGATCAGAACATTACGCTCCAGATCCTTTTCAAGCACATACCAGGGTTCATCGCTGGCATTCTTCAGGCCACCAATACCCAGCCCCTGGCGTTGCCCGATGGTGTGATACATCAGCCCGAAGTGCTCACCGATGACTTCGCCGGCTTGGGTTTCAATAACACCCGGCTGTGCAGGGATATATTGCTTAAGGAAGTCTTTAAAGCGTCGCTCACCAATAAAGCAGATACCTGTGCTGTCCTTCTTGTTGAAGGTGACAAGACCATGCTCCTCCGCCAGCGCCCGAACTTCAGGCTTTTCAAGTTCGCCAACAGGGAACAGGGTTTTCGCCAGCTGGGCTTCCCCGACAGCATGAAGGAAATAACTCTGATCCTTATTGTTGTCCAGGCCTTTACGCATGAGGGTTTTTCCAGTGCTGTCATCACGTCGGACATAATGGCCGGTGGCGATCATGTCAGCACCCAAAATCAGCGCATAGTCCAGAAAGGCTTTAAATTTAATTTCCCGGTTACAGAGGATATCCGGGTTAGGGGTTCTTCCGGCACGGTACTCTTCCAGAAAATGCTCAAAGACATTGTCCCAGTATTCTGCAGCAAAATTAGCGGTATGCAGGTGGATACCAAGTTTGTCGCACACTTTCTGGGCATCGGCCAGGTCTTCACGGGCGGTACAGTATTCCGTGCCGTCGTCTTCTTCCCAGTTTTTCATAAACAGACCTTCCACCTGATAGCCCTGCTGCATCAGAAGAAGGGCAGAGACAGAGGAATCAACACCGCCGGACATGCCGACAATGACGCGGGTCTGGGAATTATCAGTCATAGTGTCTCGTCGCAGGCTGCCAATTGCCTGCATCATTATAAAAAGGGCACTATTTTATAGGGTGCCTCGCCCACGTCCACCAGAAATAACCGTTAGTCATGCTAATTCTATGAGCCAAATCGACACAAGCCGGGTTCAAGTAGGTATTTTTCTATGTAGTCTTGTGAGCTCGTGCGTTTATTCTTAGGTAGAAATACGGTATCTTTGCTTACCAAAATCAGCCTGCGACTGTATATAGGGGTGTTTCTACGCAGCTGGAATGTAGCAAAACTACAAAAATTTCTGAATCTGCCGGCCCCACCTCAAGCCGGCACAACACATTCCAAATAACGGAGTTGATAATGGGATACCAGAAGATCACGGTACCTGCCGATGGTGACAAAATCACTGTTAATGCCGATCTCTCACTGAACGTTCCCAACCATCCGATCATTCCCTTTATTGAAGGCGACGGTATTGGTGTTGATGTAACACCACCCATGCTGAAAGTTGTGGATGCGGCGGTTGAAAAGGCCTATGGCAGCAAGCGTGCCATTGTCTGGATGGAAGTTTTCACTGGCGAAAAGGCCACCCGTGTTTACGGCCCTGATGAATGGATGCCTGCTGAAACACTGGAAGCTCTGCGCGAATACAGCGTAGCCATTAAAGGCCCGCTGACCACGCCTGTTGGCGGCGGTATTCGCTCTCTGAACGTGGCTCTGCGTCAGGAATTGGATCTGTATACCTGCATCCGCCCTGTACGCTGGTTCCCTGGCGTACCCAGCCCGGTCACTTGCCCGGAGAAGACCGATATGGTCATCTTCCGCGAGAACTCTGAAGACATCTATGCTGGTATCGAGTGGCAGGCCGACAGTGCTGAAGCCAAGAAATTGATCCACTTCCTGAAAGAAGAAATGGGTGTTACCAAGATCCGTTTCGACGAAGGCTGTGGTATCGGTATCAAGCCAGTATCTAAAGAAGGTACTCAGCGTCTGGTTCGCAAAGCCATCCAGCACGCTATCGATAACGACCTGCCTTCTGTGACCCTGGTTCACAAAGGCAACATCATGAAGTACACCGAAGGTGCCTTCAAAGACTGGGGTTACGAGCTGGCCGCTGAGCGTTTCGGTGCCACTCCTCTGGACGGTGGCCCATGGCACACCATGACCAACCCCAAGACTGGCAACGAAATCATCATTAAAGACGTAATTGCTGATGCTTTCCTGCAGCAGATCCTGATGCGTCCTGATGAGTACTCTGTGATCGCTACCCTGAACCTGAACGGTGACTACATCTCCGATGCTCTGGCAGCAGAAGTTGGTGGTATCGGTATTGCTCCAGGCGCAAACCTGGGTGGCAGCGTTGCTATCTTCGAAGCCACTCACGGTACTGCACCCAAGTACGCTGGCCAGGACAAAGTGAACCCGGGTTCCCTGATCCTGTCTGCTGAAATGATGTTGCGTCACCTGGGCTGGACTGAAGCCGCTGATCTGGTGATCAAAGGTGTTGAAGGCGCTATCAAGGCCAAGACCGTAACCTATGACTTTGAACGCCTGATGCCAGATGCCAAGCTGCTCAAGTGTTCCGAGTTTGGTGATGCCATTATCGAAAACATGAACTAGGTCACACTTTGGCAAATTTCTTTTTTTGAGAGCTTTGCCTGACAGTGTCTTAATGTTCAAACAAAAAGCCCGGCTAGTCGGGCTTTTTCTGTTTTTCTTGAGCATAAAAAAGGAGCAATATTGATTGCTCCTTTTTTTACATCACTAAGCTGAAGTCTCTAAATTCAGGTTTCTGAGAATTCTTCCGGCTGTTCGATTGGTGCGGTTTGGGGTGCGGTAGCAGGGGTGCCATCTTCTGAGAGGATGCCAATATTGATGGCATGAAGGCCTTTAGGGCCTTGAATGATCTCGTAACTGACCTGCTGACCAGCCTTGAGTGTTTTGTACCCATCCATGGTAATAGATGAATAATGGACGAAGAGGTCTTCTCCGTTTCCTTCTTCGCCTGGGAGTATAAAGCCATACCCTTTGGCGTTATTAAACCACTTAACTTTTCCTGTTGGCATCGTAATATCCCTCTTCTACTCCTGATGCTTTCGTTTTTTGATGTTATTATTCTTCTGGTCGCCCACATCCATGGGACAAAACTAGTTTTAGATATGTAGCATCGACTGTCAACCCTATGTCAATATCTGGCTGACACTGTTACCAATAATTGTGATATATGTGATATACGTTGAAAAATCATAAGATGAGTTTCATCGAGCAGATTCGACTATCCTTGGATAAAGATCATCAATCAGAACATGACGATGATAGTGCAGTCGCTGTTGCAACAGCCAAGCCAGAGCTGAAGCAGCCACCGAAGTACAAAGTCATATTGATGAATGATGATTACACCCCCATGGATTTTGTAGTCGAAATTCTCGAGCAGTTCTTCAGAATGTCCAGGGAAAGGGCAAATCAGGTTATGCTGACGGTACATACCCAGGGATCGGCCGTATGTGGTGTCTACACGCGAGATGTTGCAGAAACGCGTGCAGAGCAGGTTAACCGGTACTCTCGGGAACATCAGCACCCCCTGATGTGTAAGGCTCAAAAAGCCGCTGACTAAGGTTCCATCGGGTACTCCAATGCTTAATAAAGATCTCGAACAGACTCTTAATAATGCTTTCCGCGAGGCTCGGAGCAAACGCCACGAGTTTATGACCGTTGAGCACTTGCTTCTGGCACTGCTGGACAACGCATCCGCAGCTGATGTCCTGGAAGCCTGCGGAGCCGATATCCAGCAGCTCCGCGAAGAACTTACCAAATTTATTGACTCCACAACCCCGCACATTCCTGCCGGTGATGAAGACCGGGAGACCCAGCCAACACTGGGCTTCCAGCGGGTGCTTCAGCGCGCTGTATTTCACGTACAGAGCTCCGGCAAGAAAGAGGTGAACGGCGCTAACGTCCTGGTCGCAATTTTCAGTGAACAGGAAAGCCAGGCTGTTTATTTCCTCAAACAACAGGAAATCGCCCGTATCGATGTGGTGAACTACATCGCTCACGGTATTTCCAAGGTGCCAGGCCATCAGGGACCAGAATCTATTGGCCAGGAGCTGGTAGAAGAAAATGCTGACCCTGAATCTCAGGGCGCACGCCCTCTGGACTCTTACACACAGAACCTTAACGAACAGGCCAGGCAGGGCAAGATAGACCCTCTGATTGGCCGCGATAAGGAAGTGGAACGGGTTTGCCAGATACTGACCCGTCGTCGTAAGAATAATCCTCTGCTTGTTGGTGAGGCCGGTGTTGGTAAAACCGCTATCGCTGAAGGCCTGGCCAAGCGTATTGTTGACGGTGAAGTGCCTGAGATTCTCAAGGACGCTATCGTCTACTCCCTTGACCTCGGTGCACTGCTGGCAGGCACCAAGTACCGTGGCGATTTCGAAAAGCGCTTTAAACAACTGCTTTCTGAACTGCGTCGGAAAGAGGGTGCCATTCTCTTTATCGATGAAATCCACACTATTATCGGTGCTGGCGCGGCTTCTGGCGGTGTAATGGATGCATCGAATCTGTTGAAGCCATTGCTGACCTCTGGTGAACTGCGCTGTGTGGGTTCTACCACATTCCAGGAGTTCCGTGGAATCTTCGAGAAGGACAGGGCGCTGGCTCGTCGTTTCCAGAAGGTCGACGTTGATGAGCCTAATGTGGATGACACCTACCAGATCCTGATGGGTCTGAAGCCCAAGTTCGAAGAGCACCACGATATTACTTATGACCGTGAAGCCATGCGTGCTGCTGCCGAGCTGGCTGACCGCTATATCAACGACCGACATATGCCTGATAAGGCCATTGATGTGATTGATGAAGCCGGCGCTTTCCAGCGTTTGCAGACAGAAGAAAATCGCAAGAGCAATATTGGTGTGCTTGAAGTCGAAGAAATCGTTTCCAAGATGGCACGTATTCCTCCGAAGTCTGTATCTGCTTCAGATAAAGACTTGCTTGAGAAGCTGCCACGTAACCTGAAGATGACCATCTTCGGGCAGGATGAAGCGGTTACAGCGCTGTCGACCAATATTCGCCTGTCCCGTGCGGGTCTCAAGCCTAATGAGAAACCTGTTGGCTGCTTCCTGTTTGCTGGACCTACAGGTGTCGGTAAAACGGAAGTGTGTAAGCAGCTGGCGAAATCCATGGGCATCGAGCTGGTTCGCTTCGATATGTCTGAATACATGGAAAGCCATACGGTTTCACGACTAATTGGTGCGCCTCCTGGCTACGTTGGTTTCGACCAGGGCGGTCTTCTGACTGAGGCCATCAATAAGACGCCTCACTGCGTGCTGCTACTTGATGAGATTGAGAAGGGCCATCCAGATGTCTTTAACCTGTTGCTGCAGGTGATGGATCACGGCACCCTGACCGACAACAACGGCCGTAAGGCTGACTTCCGTAACGTTATCCTGATTATGACCACCAATGCTGGTGCTGAGCGTATGAATCGCTCTTCCATCGGTTTTGTTGAGCAGAATCACACAACAGACGGTATGGAAGCTATCAAAAAGACCTTCACTCCTGAGTTCCGTAACCGTCTGGACTCAGTGATTCAATTCAATCCGCTCTCCGAAGAAGTTATTGCCAGCGTTGTTGATAAGCAGCTGACAGAACTTCAGGCACAGCTGGATGAGCGAAAGGTTCAGATTGAAGTCAATAAGGCAGCAAGAGAGTGGCTGGCAGAAAAAGGTTACGACAAGTTTATGGGTGCACGCCCCATGGCCCGCCTGGTACAGGACAAGATCAAAAAGTCGCTGGCGGAAGATATCCTCTTCGGCAAGCTCGTCTCTGGTGGTCTTGTGAAAATCGGCGTGAAGGCAGGCGAACTGTCCTTCAAGATCGAGCCGGCGAAAGAGCCTGCGTCCGAAACCGAGTAACCTTACTCTCTTAAAAACTGAATGTTATGATCTGATTTTCAGACAGGCAATAAAAAGGCGACTTTCGAGTCGCCTTTTTCTGTTTAACGCATCCGGTATTAACGAGCGCGGTAAACGATACGAGCCTTGTTCAGGTCGTAAGGTGTCAGTTCAACACGCACCTTGTCACCGGTCAGGATGCGGATGTAGTTCTTGCGCATCTTGCCAGAGATGTGAGCAGTCACAATGTGACCATTCTCAAGTTCAACGCGGAACATAGTGTTGGGAAGTGTATCAACCACAACACCTTCCATTTCAATGGATTCTTCTTTCGCCATTCGGCTTTAACCTCGTTTTAGGAAACTGCATATGCAAGACTGACCCCTATAGCCAGTCTCGCAATATAAAATTTGGCGAGCATTCTGCCCCAAAACCAGAAAATAGGCAAAAAAACAGACCATTTAACTTGTTAATCTCACTATCTCTGGTTTATTGAGAATATTATGAGGAGGGGATGTCACTCCATTTGCCCTGAACAAACTGCTGCTGGGGAGGAAAAGCAGTTTTATAGCGCATCTTTTTACACTCTTCAATCCAATAACCCAAGTAAAGCCAGGGCAATCCCGCCGCTTTCGCAATGGTGATTTGTTTGAGGATAAAATAGATGCCCAGACTCCTCCTGCCAGCACCTCCTTCAAAACCCTGATCGAAGAAGCTATAGACGGATGACAGTGAGCCAGGGAAGTGATCTGTTACTGCAACACCTGCCAGAGATCCATTTTTACGGAACTCCCAGAATCGGGTAAAACCAGTATTGACACCCAGAAAATCCATAAACTGCTGTGCATTTGGAGGAAACATATCACCGTCGTGGTGCCGCATTTGTATATAGCGACGATAGAGGCGATAGTTTTCTAAAGTTAACCCGGGGGTAGACATAATCAGATCAAGATCTTGATTACGGTTTATGATTTTTCTCTGTGTGCGGTTCGGATAAAAATCGTTGGTATTGATTCTGAGTGGGATGCAGGCATTACAGTTCGGACAATGAGGGCGGTAATTATGACGACCACTGCGTCGAAAGCCCAACTCTGAAAGCTGTTCAGCAAGACCTGCATCGACTGGAAGTTTCGGGTCGAGAAACTGGGTGGCTGCCTGCTGTCCGGAAAGATAGCTACAGGGGTGAGCTCCTGTTTCATACAAAGTAATATATTGTTGCTGACTCTCGTGAGAGGGCTGTTCCTTTGGGGTGCTATCGGTACTAGCCGTGTCTTGTGATACCTGGGAGTGTTCAGGACTATCCATTTCCGTTCCCTTTTTAACAAATATCTTGGTGAATGTTGAACCGCAGTTTACAGATGTTGAGGTAATGACTGCGGTGGCTGCTGTGTCAGGGTTTTGATCTGATTTAGAAATTCTTCCCGTAGCATCAGTTGTCCTCCCTGCCTTTCCAGGTGAGGGGTATGCATCTGGCAGTCCACCAGATCATAGCATTCCGATTTCATTAAACTGTTGAGTGCAACGCGTGAACCATTGGGAAGGGAGGAGAACATTGATTCACCGAAGAATGCCCGGCCAATAGCTACACCGTAAAGTCCTCCGGCAAGCTGCCCCTGATCATCCCAGACTTCGATTGAGTGTGCATGACCGTCTTTATGCAACAGACAGTAAGCCTCCTGCATTTCAGGGTGAATCCATGTACCGTCCTCATGGCTCCGTACAATGCTGGCACAGCAGTCAATCACCTGGTTAAAAGCCGTATCACTGGTCACAGTCCATGGACTCTTGCGTAAAAACCGTTTCAGGCTGCGAGACTCATGGTATGTCCTGGGAGTGAGTACCATACGAGGATCTGTTGACCACCAGAGCAGGGGCTGACCGTCACTGTACCAGGGGAAAATCCCCTGACTGTAGGCGTCCAGTAATGTATCAATGCTCAGGTTGCCACCTGCACATAGTAATCCCTCAGGATCCTTGAGGGCTGTTTTGACCGAAGGAAACACCGGCCTCACTTCATCAATCCATGGAATCATATGTGGGTCTACGTTTTTTCGGAATATCACAGGTTAGATTTTGAGTGCCGCCAGGTTACGGAACAACTTTAAAGATTCAGGATTGGCCAGTACGTCACGGTTCTTTACAGGTTGACCATGAATCACTGAACGAACAGCCAGCTCTGAAAGCTTACCATTGACAGTTCTTGGCAGGTCGGCCACTGCGAGGATTATAGCGGGCACATGACGAGGGCTGGCCTGATCCCTTAGTATTTTACGAATATGCCGTTCCAGGTCACCAGTGAATTGTTCACCATTGTGAAGTTTTATAAACAAAATAATTCTTTCATCTGAATCTACACGCTGACCAACAGCCAGAGATTCATTAATTTGAATGATTCCAGCCAGTTGACGGTATATCTCTGCAGTACCAATGCGTACCCCACCAGGATTCAGGGTTGCATCAAACCGGCCATGAATTATAACACCACTGTTGTCGGTTAGCTCACCATAGTCCCCATGACGCCATACATGGGTACCCTGCTGATAGTAAGCCTTTTGATAGAGCGCATCATCGGCATCATTCCAGAAGCCTACAGGACGACTTGGAAAGCTTTGTCGACATATCAACTCTCCTGGCTCGTTCAATGCCGGCTTTCCCTCATCATTTATAAATTGAATATCCATTCCCAGTCCAGCGCATTGTAACTCACCTCGGTACACAGCCTTAAGAGGGCAGCCAAGCGCAAAGCAGGAGATAATATCAGTACCACCTGATATGGAAGAGAGCATGACATTCCCGTTTATGGCACGATAGACAAAATCAAATCTTTCAGGGGCTAACGGTGAGCCAGTAGAGAGCAGGGTGTTCAATGAATCAAGTTCATGGTGCTCCCTGGGAACATATCCAGTCTTCTCCAGCTCGGTGAGATATCGGGCACTGGTTCCAAAAACATTGATTTGTTCTTGTTCTGCAAGTTGCCAGAGTTGTTCCGGGCCCTGATAAAACGGTGATCCGTCGTACAGAACGACCGCAGCACCAGCAAATAAACCAGACACCAGCCAGTTCCACATCATCCAGCTGCATGTGGTGAAGTAAAAAATACGCTCCTGTTCTTTCAGATTTGTATGCAGCATGAGTTCTTTCGCATGCTGCAGCAAGGTGCCGCCATGTCCATGGACGATGCCTTTAGGTGCACCTGTAGTACCCGATGAAAACAGAACACACAGAGGATGATCGAATGCTAAAGGAGTGAAGCGTAACTCTTTGTGATAATGGAGAATTTCATTCCAGGAAACCACATCATTCAAGTGATGCTCATCAGCAGGGCCAGTAATGGCGGGGAAGGGCACCAGTACAATCTGCTCGATGGAATGAATAGCCCGCTTAAGGTGTTTGATCCGCGCGCGACAGTCAATAAGTTTGCCATCGTACTGATAACCCTCAACAGCCAACAGTACACGAGGCTTTACCTGTCCCAGTCGATCCAGTGCGGCCTGAGAACCAAAGTCAGGCGAGCAGGAAGACCAGATTACCCCCATACTGGCACAGGCGAGCATCATCACGACGGCTTCTGTCCGGTTACTGATAAAGCCTGCGACACAGTCACCCTTCTGAACCCCCAACTTGTGAAGGACATAGCTAACGCTGGCGACCTGCTGCCTTAACTGGCTCCGAGAGAGCTCCAGTCGTAAACCATCTTCACCACGGTAGATCAGTGCTGTTTCGTCCCCACGCCATTTAAGCAGCTGCTCAGCATAATTTACTGTGGCACCCGGAAACCATTGCGCTCCAAACATACCGTCATGTTCATCAACTACCTGTTGATAGCCATCAAGTGGGATGTTTAAAAACTCAGCCAGAAAGGGCCAGAATTCACTTTTGTTTACACAGCTCCAGTGATGTAGCTCATCATAGGAAAACAGAGTCAATGAGAACTTCCGGTTAACCGCCGTTTTAAAGCGCTCCATAGCGCTTTGTTTTTTCAGGCTTTTTGATGGAGTCCAAAGACGGTCGTTGTTTGTACAGTTGATTGCCGACGCCTTCATAGACGACCCCTTGTTTTTATATACTCGCAGTCCGTCGTGAAATATTAAAGCATCTCTGCGTAATGGCTAGAGAGACTCCTGAAACAGTTCACGACCAATTAACATACGTCGAATCTCTGAGGTGCCTGCACCGATTTCGTAGAGCTTTGCATCCCTCAGCAGCCGACCCGCTGCATAATCATTGGTGTAACCATTACCGCCCAGTAACTGGATAGCATCCAGAGCCAGTTGAGTGGCTTTCTCTGCACAATAGAGAATCACTCCTGCGGAATCCTTTCGGGTGGTCTTTCCAGCATCACAGGCACGGGCAACGGTATAGAGGTAAGAACGACAGGCATTCATGGTACTGTACATATCGGCCAGTTTCCCCTGTACAAGCTGGAATTCTCCGATAGCCCGACCAAACTGCTGCCGTTCAGTAATATAGGGCAACACCAGATCAAGACAGGCCTGCATAATACCTGTAGGGCCGGCAGAGAGAACTACACGTTCGTAATCCAAACCGCTCATTAGTACCTTAACGCCTTCGTTTTCCTGCCCAAGAATATTATCCCGAGGCACAGGGGTATCATTGAAGACCAACTCGCAGGTATTGGAGCCGCGCATGCCCAGCTTGTCGATATGTGGGGAACGGGTGAACCCTGGCGAATCCCGCTCGACGATAAAGGCTGTTATTCCATGTGATTTTTGCTCAGGAGCCGTTTTTGCATAGATCACATAGGTGTCAGCATCCGGCCCGTTGGTAATCCACATTTTGCTGCCATTCAGCACAAAATGATCACGCCGGTCTTCGGCTCTTAACTTCATGCCAACCACGTCAGAACCGGCATTGGCTTCACTCATTGCAAGCGCACCTATCTGATCACCACTGATTAAACCGGGAAGGTAGAGCCGCTTTTGGGCTTCTGTGCCATTAAGGCTGATCTGGTTTACACAGAGATTAGAATGGGCTCCATAGCTCAGAGCGACTGAGGCCGAAGCCCGGCTTAACTCTTCCATAACTATGACATGGGTGAGGTAGCCCATATCCAGCCCACCGAACTCTTCGGCAGCGGTAATGCCAAGCAGACCAAGGTCGCCGAGCTGCTTCCAGAGTTCAAGCGGAAAGCGGTTATCACGATCTATATCTGCGGCCCGGGGGGCGATTTCATTTTGTGCGAATTGTCGAACCTGATCACGAAAACTGGTCAGTGTGTCATCCAGACCAAAATCAAGTTCCTGGATAGAAGGGGGCAGGCAGGACATTGCGTTATCCTCTCAGAGCGTCAGGCCAAAACGGAGACAAACGACCTGCTTATTTTATAGGTGTTATTAAAATTAATAATAAGCAGCAAACGAGACAAGGTAAACGTAGCACTTATCAACCAGCTTGTTAGTTATCTTGGCGTTGGTGCTGCGTCTGGCAGGAACGGACTCTGCTTGCTGCTGTCACAGGCTGTAACTGAATGGATAAGGATCAATGTGACCCATTATGGCAACACCTATAAACAGATCAACGCTTACTGCCCATCTGACGGAAGTAAATGCTACTAAAAAAAAGCCCATAGGCGCAGAGTCATCATTTCTGAACGCATGCAGGAATGGTGACTCAAAAACCGTACGTCGACTTTTAGAAGCCGGTGCCAGTGTGAATTCATCTCATATATCAGGAGTCAACGGCACCCCTGTGAAAGGTCTTCATGTTGCAGCATTTGAAGGGCGATATGACACGACTAAAATTCTGCTGGATCACGGGGTTCGAATAGATGATACGATTCCAGACGGTGCTTCCGCACTCTTCCTTGCCGCCAACAGGAATCAGCACACTGTAGTAGAATTACTACTCAATACAAAAGCCAATGCTAATAGCAGGCGACATGATGGAATGACCGCTCTCTATATTGCTGCACTATGGGGGCATGTACAGACTGTACAGGTTTTACTTGCCCATGATGCAGACCCAACACTGGAGCTTAACGATGATCACCCCCTTATAAAGAAAGGACATCCCGTAAAGCGTCCAATTGATATAGCAAAGGCACATGACTTTCAAAGTATTGTGACAATGATAGAAGAGTCTCCTATTGTAAGAGGTCAAGCATGCGCAAAAGATAACGAGCAAAAAAACCTCAGAACATCCGCCTTATAACATATTGCCGTGCAGGGAATGGGTAGAGAGCAGGGCAGCTATCACCCTGCCCATGATGACACTCAGCAATATAGCAAATCGCCATCCAAAAGAGCTATTTACTCATAGCTACTCACCAAACCCCGTCCAGATGGGTGCATGATCGGAAGGTTTTTCCATGCTGCGCACATCATAATCGACCCCTGCACTGGTACAGATTTCCAGTAATGGTTTTGTCACGAGAATATGATCAATCCGCAGGCCGCGGCGTGGTTCCCGGTCAAACCCTTTTGAGCGATAATCAAACCAGCTAAAAAACTCATTGCTATCCGGGTATAAATGACGGTAGCTGTCACTGAGCCCCCAGTTCAACATCCTTTGATACCACTCCCGCTCCTCAGGCAGGAAGCTGCACTTTCCGGTACGCAGCCAGCGTTTGGCATTGTCTGGACCGATACCGATATCTGTATCTTCTGGTGAAATATTAAAATCCCCCATGACAATCAGTGGCTGTTCAGGTGTACAACGATTCTCAAGGTAATTCTGCAAATGCTGGTAGAAACGCTGTTTGTTTGGGAATTTCGCTGGATGTTCTCGATTTTCGCCTTGTGGAAAATAACCATTCACCACAGTCAATGTGGTGTTGTTCCAGGGCACCTCAACAATTATCAGCCGACGCTGAGCGTCGGCAGAGTCTTCATCAAAGCCTTTTTGTACAGAAAGGGGCTTTGCACGGGTCAGGGTAGCCACTCCGTAATGGGTTTTCTGGCCGTGAAAAGTGCAGTGGTACCCCAGCTTCTCAATCGCCTCAACAGGAAAGTCTTCATCTGTTGCTTTGGTTTCCTGGACACCGATCACTTCTGGCTGATGGCGCTCGATGATGGCTTCCAGCTGATGGAGCCGCATACGGATACTGTTAGCGTTAAAGGAGATAACTTTCATAGGCTGTGACAGGGTTTCATGTGTGGTATTGGGCATGGTAAATGTGCACCGGTTCATTATTCTGCGGTGAATTGAACAGCACCCATGGAAAATGTGCAAATCTCTGTGTGGCTATGGTAAGTTGGCCGTGAAGGTGCATATATAACCGTCAGGCAGAGACCTGATGAAGAAGCCATAATAACAATAATAAAAAATGGCAGGAGAACACCATGCCCGCAGCCATTGTGGACAATAGTCCAACGACTGAATTGTCTACCCGCTATCTGGACCCGTCCTGGAGCAGACAGATACGATCATTGCTTTACCATACCTACCGTGACGACCCTTTGTTCCAGCATATTCTGGATTCAGAGCGTAAAGGTTACCTGCAGCGTGTGCGGGCCTGTACCCGTGAGCTGGCCAGCAGCTATTTTACCGAGAATATGCCGGTTATCGGTCTACTGGACGGAGACCGCCTGACTGGTGTGGCCTTTGTTTCCTGCAATGAAAAGGCTGACGAGGTGACAAATCGATTCCTGTGGCGTGCCCGGATGCTGCTTTCTATCGGTTATGGCTGCACGGAGAGCTACCTTAATTATCACCAGAACCTCAGTGACTCCACCAACAAAAGCCGTAGCTATCTTCTGCCACTGGTTGGGGTGCACCCAGACTATCGCCAGCAGGGCCATGGTCGCCGCCTGCTTCAAGCTGTCCATGATCTATGCGATCTGGACCAGGAATCTAATGGCAGTGTGATATCCCTGAGTGACAGAAGCCTTTTACCATTCTTTAACGAGCTTGGTTACAGTTCACATTCCACTATGTCATTGGGGAGTTTTTCCCAGACCCTGTTATTCCGAACCCGGCCTGTATAAACAGGCCATGTGTGAGTAGTGGGGGGCTTAATGTACTTTCAATTTGTATATAAGCTTATACATTATTTAACATAATATAGATTATGCGCATACAGGATGAGCACATATTAATCCTTAAATCAAAACCTTAAGTGCCCGGCCATGTGGAAACATTTATTTCTGGCCAATAAACAGGCTGTTCAACTGGGTGGCAGCGCAGGGAGCATAGCCCGCTATGTGACTGGAGCTGCGGCACGGCTGAGTGCCCTGGAGATTGAGTCAGAAATAGTTGTTTTCATGTAACCGGGTACTTATTCTGGTAAACAACAGAACTCACAGCTCTACAGGTTCTGACGATACCAATGTCGTTTCTTAATACGACACATCAGTCTATTGCGTATTAATAGTGTCTCAAAAACGTCACACCCCTATTAATTTCCAAGAACCCTGTAAATTGTTACAAAAAAACACAAGCTGAGCCTATTCCTATAAACACCTATTTTTATAGGATATTTATTATTTATAGGTGTTTATGGATAGATGGTTTTGGGCGCTTTCTCACAAAATAGCGGGCAATAAACGTACGACATCTTCAACTTTGCCTATGATGCTATTGCAAATAGAGACAGCATCTGCCTAATATTTAAACATGTCGAGATACATAGTACTTAATAGTGCTTTTTTGATTTCGTCAGGTTATAAAAAAGAAGGTGAATGTCATGGAGTTAATGACGGCTGTTTTTACCAAAAAAGTCATGGAAAGACATAAATCAAATAATACTGAGGTTTAACTGATGACACTTAAAGGACTTATCAAACTAACAGGCATACTCCAGGCGCATCCATTGACCATTATTCAATGGCAAATTCTTCTGGTTGTTGCTGAAAACCCTGGCGAAACGATTACCGACCTTGTTAACGACGGTAAGCTGATCTGTGGCACACCCAGCGATATCGCTGTTAGTGTAAAGCGTCTTGGTGAAGGCCGTCATGACCGTCCAGGTCTGGGTCTGCTCAAAAAGCAGCAGCATGAAGACGATGGCCGTTATTTCCGCCTGAGCCTGAGCCCAAAAGGCAAGAAGCTGGTCGACAAGATCAAGCAACAGATGAAAACTGTAAAATGAATTGTATATAGAGCTCTCCACATAGGGCTCCTTTCAATTAAATCACTCTCATGCTCTACCACCTAAAGAGTCTCTGAGTTATGGTTTTGCGAATATTATCTGGTCTGTCCCTGTTAACCTGCCGGGTCAGACCAGTTATTCGTTTAACCTACCCCCCTCTCATTATGAAGCCAACTCAGTCTATATACACGCACACACACCAGCATTTTCTTTTTGACTGGGGAGATACCTTAATGGTGGATTTCCCGGCAGCATACGGCCCGATGTGTGACTGGGCTGTCGTAGAACTTGTTCCAGGTGCCTTACCATTATTGAAAGCACTGAATGATCATCATTATTGCCATCTGGCGACAAATGCAGCCGATTCTTCGCCCGAACAGATTCGTAAAGCACTCGCTCGTGTCGGAGCCAGCAACAGTATTTCCGAGATTTTCAGTTTCCAGACAACGGGTTTCAGGAAACCTTCCCCTGAGTTTTTTCAGACTGTAGCCACTCAACTGGAGGTTCCACTGGCTCAACTCACTATAATTGGCGACAATCTGGACAATGATATTCTCAGCGCTCAAAAGCTGGGTTTGAAAGCTATATGGTTAAACAGGGAAAACAATCCTGTACCAAAAGGCGTTGAAGCTGTTCACTGCTTAACAGAGCTTCTCAAAACGACAGCGTAATTCGTCAGGCACTCCGATTAACGCCCTTTTTTCATAAACCATTACAAAGCAGGCAATAGCGTGGCTAAAGAAACAACTGTACGAGCACGTATTAATGAAGATTTAAAGGCCGATGCGGAAGAAGTGCTGCAGCAGCTCGGTCTGAATACCTCCCAGGCTATAAATCTCTACTTTAGCCAGATTGTTCTCCGTCGCGGGTTGCCTTTTGATGTTGTTATTCCAGAAGATGAGCCTGATAAAAACTTTTGAGGGCGCTCTCGCCTATTGAGCATAAGTGCCCGGCCATGTGGAAACATTTATTTCTGGCCAATAAACAGGCTGCTCAGCTGGGGGGCAGCGCAGGGAGTATAGCCCGCTATGTGACGGGTGCTGCGGCACGGCTGAGTGTCCTGGAGATTGAGTCAGAAATAGTTGTTTTCATGTGACCGGGTGCTGAAATAACCCCATTGTCAGGAATACTGTCATATTCAGCGGAACACTGACCCCGCAATGATATCTAATCGTCTGTAAATGGTATTAGAAGGACATAAAGACAATGGCAATTCCTGGCACTACAACTAACAATGTTACGACTGGTCATAACCAGAACCATAACCACGCGGAATCCTATAACGGAGGGGACTGCGCTATCTGCATGTCATCACTCACTGGCCCAGATGACAATGGCAACCATATTGGCCGGGCTGTAACCCTCGATTGTGGTCACGCTTTTCACCGTGATTGTACAAATCAGATGCTGAATTACAGCAGTAGATGTCCGACCTGTCGTGCTGATATTAATATCGAAAAATTAAACGACGAGCTGGGCTCCCGGCACACAGCGAGAACAGCTGATGCTCTTCGGCCAACGCCGTCAGACGGTGATCATTTTAATTCCCGTGATGATAATGTCCTGTGGAACTGTGATATTGCTCATACTCGTGGGCAGTCAATGGATCAGACGCCGAACTATGCAGTCGGCTATAACGATGTTTATAACAGGAGCCCAGGCATTAATGATTTCATTAGCTTATTGGCCGCTGTTTTAAATCAGCATACACAGCCCACTCCCGTCTATAGAAACCCTGAGCCACAGCCTTCATCTGTCTATCTAAGCCCTGAGCCACAGCCTGCATCTGTCTATAGAAGCACTCTGTCACAACCTGCTCCATTTAGGGACGACAGCGATCTGCTATTAAGATACTTCCTGCTTGAGCAGCAGCTCTTATGCCAGGGCTATGGCTTAGGCTGGGAGGATGAAAGCTATGAAGATGACTTGTTTGCCTCATGCGTTGATGATGCAACCCATGAAACCGACTTTTATGGATCAGGATATGATGATGCAGGTTATGGCATAGACTATGGCATAGACTATGACACGGCTTATGGACATGACTACGTCTTTGACTTGTGTGGATTTCAGCAGCCTGCTCAAGGTTCAATATATAACTACGGGCCAGCAGGCTTGCAATGGTGGGTGTTCTAACACCCACCTGATTTGTGTTTCTTAAGCTGGCATCTCAAGAGCTACAGGTGAAGAGATAACACCGTTGTTATCGGCGTACACCCATGAGCCCGGTTTGAAAGTGACACCATGGAAGGTCACGGCAACATCCACTTCGCCAATACCTTTTTTATCAGTTTTCATGGGATGGGCACCTAAGGCCTGAACACCCAGATCCAGCTCAGCCAGTACGTCCACATCCCGTACGCAGCCATACATAATAATGCCAGCCCAGCCATTCTTTACAGCTTTCTCGGCCAGCATATCTCCCAGGCAGGCGCGACGCATAGATCCGCCGGCATCCACCACCATTACTTTGCCACGACCATCGGTATCAACCAGTTCTTTTACTTTGGAGTTATCTTCAAAGCATTTCACTGTAACCACCTGACCACCAAAGGAGCTTTTACCACCAAAATTGCGGAAACCCGGCTCGGCAGCACTCACATGTTCTGGGTAGGTATCGCAAAGATCAGGGGTGATATACATCGTTCATTCTCTTTATTGTTCAATCGAAGATAGTCCTGGGAGACATTATTCATAGTTTTCTGTCGGGATTCAAAGAAGAATCTGCGCAATAGCCCCGGGGTTCTGATTTCCTGTCTGTCTGGCTGTTTATACTGGGGCAATACAGTAAGACAGACTCGATAACACAGGGAGAAGTGGCCATGGCAGTCAGAGGCGTTGAACCTGGTATTCCAAGCGATAAAAGTCAAAATACTGGCGAATCCAGGAAAAAGAAACATGCTGTTGGCAGTTATGGTCAGCGTAGTGTCCAAACCACCTTCACAAATAAGGCTATGGGACACAAGCCGGAGAAACTTTCTGTCGCAGAAAAAAGAGCCCTGAAAAAAGCGGAAAAAGCGGCGGCTGCCGAAGCTGCAAACAATAACCCTAAAGCTGACAATGAATCCAGGGATTACAGTGATCCCTACAGCGTCGTTATTGAGCTGGCTAAAATTGCTGATGCCATGGATGCCAACGAAAATCCTGAAATGCTCTCCATGCTGAATACCATGATCCGCCAGTTTCTCAAAGATATTGATGAACGACAGGAACGGGAACATGAACGTCAGCAGGAAGAACGTGACCAGGATCGAATAAATGATGATGTACAGAAGGTGCGTCGTGAAAAAGAACGTACGATTCAGGAGATGAATCGCCTGAAACAGGTACTGGCCACTATCGAAGCCAATACCCATATACGAGAGCAATATCTAGACAATCTTAGTCGTAGATAAAAAATTTAATGTCATGTATTAATCAAGTGTATGGCCCGGTGCACGCACAAAGCCTTCCATCAAAACCCGGGCACTGCGACTCATACCGGTTTTGGTAATAGTCCACTGACCATTACTTTTTTCCGCATCTGAAATCACCGATAATGGTGCCCGGGCACTGCGGCTCATGCCGGTTTTGGTAATAGTCCACTGACCATTACTATTTTCTGCTTCCGAATCTCACGGCTAATTTCCTGAGGGGTGACCAAAGCAGATTGTTTCGCATTTCCCTCCTCCCGCAGCCACATTGACCAATGTGCCAGGTACGGCAGCCGCTGCACCAATGGCGACAGCCGCTGTACCCATCATGGCATGATGAAGTCTCCCCATAGAGAGCGCACGTACCAGAAGATCAATGTCATCCGCCGCCACAGTCTGACCGCTGGATGTCTGATAACTCAGAGGTTTGCTGACAAATGCGATTTTGGGTGTATGTTGCTGCTCTTCCGCGTCTTCAAGGCGATCTATCAGCCCCATAGCTTTAGCCCCATAAGCCCTAAGGGTTTCAAAACACTTCAGGGCTTCCGGGTTATTATTAATATCATCCTGTAGCTCTGTGCCGGTATAACCAAGGTCTTCCGCCCGAAAAAAGAGTGTTGGGATGCCCGCACTGATCATTGTCACCTGAATTTTACCGCCTGACACCAATGATTCAGGTACATGTAACTCATCAACCAGGTTCCCGGTAGGAAACAGACTCCCTTTCACCGGGGCTAAAAACTCCACAGGAATTTCTGCGGCAGGAAAAGCCACACCATCTAGCAGGAAATCACCCTCCTCCTGCACCTGCCCTTCGTTGACCGGAACATGTACAACCAGCGTCTTCTGGATATTTGCCTGCCAGATACGCACCTCAACCATACCCTGTTCCGGCACCTCAATCAGGCCTTGATGGATAGCGAAGGCTCCTACTGCGGCGGTGAGATTGCCGCAGTTACCACTCCAGTCCACAAAGGGCTTATCAATAGCAACCTGCCCAAACAGATAATCAATATCATGGCCGGGCATTGCGCTTTTGGAGACAATCACTGTCTTGCTGGTACTGGAGGTCGCGCCACCCATACCATCAATCTGTTTGCCATAAGAGTCAGGGCTACCAATGACCCTTAACAGTAATTTATCTCTGGCTGGTCCTGGCTGCTGCGCCACCAAAGGCAGGTCGCCCAGACAAAAGAACAGACCTTTGCTGGTTCCACCACGCATAAAGGTGGCGGGTATTTTCAGCGTCATGTATTTATTCCATTTTTACTGTTACGGACTACACATCTTTCGCCAGAGCCACTGCTCTAATGAACCTCTTGTTCTAAAAAGTCCTGGGCAAAACGTTGAAGCACACCACCAGCCTGATAGATAGAGACTTCTTCCGCGGTATCCAGACGACAAAGTACCGAAGTTTCAACTGTCTCACCACTCTTGCGTTGAATACGCAGTATCGGCGTGGCACCAGGGCTGATATTTCCTATGACATCAAAGGTTTCGGTACCATCAATATCCAGAGTTTTTCTATTATCGCCCCCAGTGAACGACAAAGGCAGAACGCCCATACCGACAAGATTAGTACGGTGAATACGTTCAAACCCTTCAGCGACAATAACCTGCACACCAGCCAGCCGCACGCCTTTGGCCGCCCAGTCTCTCGAGGACCCCTGTCCATAATCAGCACCAGCGATAATAATCAGCGGTTGACTGCGATCCATATAGGTGGCTATGGCTTCCCACATACGGGTTACTTTGCCTTCGGGTTCAATACGGGCCAGAGAGCCCTGCTGGACTTCACCATTGACCTTAACCATTTCATTGAGCAGCTTGGGGTTGGCAAAAGTGGCTCGCTGGGCGGTAAGGTGATCACCCCGGTGAGTGGCATAAGAGTTAAAGTCTTCCTCTGGCAGCCCCATTTTGTAGAGATACTCACCAGCGGCGCTGTCCATCATAATGGCATTGGACGGAGACAGGTGATCAGTGGTGATATTGTCACCCAGCACTGCCAATGGTCGCATACCTGTGAGACTGCGTTCTCCAGCTAATGCACCCTCCCAGTATGGCGGACGCCGTATATAAGTGCTCTGTGGACGCCAGTCGTACAATGGAGATGTTTGTTCACCGTGTTCAGCAGCGGCTTCGAACATAGGAATATAAACCTGGCGAAATTGTTCCGGCTTTACGCTCTTGCCTACAATCGCATCAATCTCTTCATCAGACGGCCAGATATCTTTTAACTTAACAGGCTGCCCCCGCTCGTCCTGCCCCAGTACACCTTTCTCAATGTCAAAACGAATACTGCCAGCAATGGCATAGGCAATCACCAAAGGTGGAGACGCAAGGAAAGCCTGGTCGGCATGGGGATGAATGCGCCCATCAAAATTGCGGTTTCCCGAGAGCACAGCAGTTGTGTACAGCTTTCGTGCTTTGACTTCCTGTTCAATGGCGGGGTCAAGAGCGCCGCTCATGCCATTACAGGAGGTACATGCAAACGCAACGATGCCGAAACCCAGCTGCTCAAGAGATGGCAACAGTCCGGCTTCTTCGAGATAAAGCTGTACTGCTTTGGAACCTGGAGCCAATGAGCTTTTCACCCAGGGCTTGCGAACTAAACCCTTGTCCACAGCGTTACGAGCCATCAAGCCTGCTGCCACCATGTTGCGAGGGTTACTGGTATTGGTGCAACTGGTGATGGCAGCGATCAGTACCGCACCATCAGGCATTACTGCCCCTGAAGTATCTTGTACATGCGATGCGTGGCTGATGCCCTGCTTTTCAAGGTCGGATACGGGTACACGACGATGAGGGTTAGAAGGTCCGGCAATACAGCGTACGACACTGCTTAAATCAAAATGCAGTACTCTTTCATATTCCGCTTTCGCGACACTGTCAGCCCACAGACCCGCTTCTTTGGCATAGGTTTCGACCAGTGCTACCTGATCATCTTCCCGGCCGGTCAGGCGAAGGTAGTCCAGTGTCTGTTGATCTATGGCGAACATTGCTGCTGTAGCACCGAACTCTGGTGCCATATTGGATATAGTCGCCCTGTCACCCAGCGTCAGGTGAGGAATCCCGGAGCCATAAAACTCCAGATAGGAAGACACCACCTTTTCGGCTCTAAGAAACTCGGTCAGTGCTAACACTATATCCGTGGCAGTCATCCCGGGTTGGGGCTTGCCTGTGAGTTCTACGCCAATAATGTCTGGCAGTCGCATATAAGAGGCACGGCCCAGCATTACGCTTTCGGCTTCAAGCCCCCCTACTCCAATGGCCATAACACCGAGGGCATCGACCATAGGTGTATGACTATCGGTTCCGACCAGGGTGTCAGGAAAAGCGACATCATCACGGGACTGAATGACCGGTGACATACGCTCAAGATTTATCTGATGAAGAATGCCATTGCCCGGAGGTATGACATCAATATTCTTGAACGCATCTTTGGTCCAGTTAATAAAATGGAACCGGTCTTCGTTACGTCGCTCTTCAATGGCACGGTTTTTATCAAAGGCTTGTGGGTCATGGCCGCCGTGTTCAACAGCCAGAGAGTGGTCTACCACCAGCTGGGTGGGCACAACCGGATTCACCAGGGAAGGGTCACCACCCTGATCCGCAATGGCATCTCTCAGGCCGGCAAGGTCAACCAGAGCTGTCTGGCCGAGGATATCGTGACAAACAACACGGGCTGGGTACCAGGGAAAGTCCAGATCTCGTTTACGTTCAATGATCTGTTCAAGTGATGCGGTCAACGAGGCCGGAGGGCAGCGCCGTACAAGGTTTTCAGCAAGAATCCGTGAGGTATAAGGAAGACTGTCGTAGGTGCCGGGCTGTATATCTTCTACAGCTTCGCGCACATCAAAATAATCCAATGATGTACCAGGCAGTGGTTTCCGGTACTTTTTATTAGTGCTGTGACTATTAGAGTTATGAGTGCTCATGAAAATTAAGAACGCTCCTCAACAGCCACCCAGCTACGTGGCTCCGGACCAATGTAATCTGCTGAAGGACGAATAATACGATTATTGTTACGCTGCTCCATCACATGGGAAGCCCAGCCAGTCAGGCGTGAACAGACAAAAATGGGAGTAAACAGCTTGGTAGGAACCCCCATAAAGTGATAAGCCGAGGCGTGGAAAAAGTCCGCATTGGGGAAAAGCTTTTTCTCATCCCACATCACCGTTTCAATGGCTTCTGAAACCGGATAAAGCACTGTATCACCGACTTCTTCCGCCAGTTCTTTGGCCCAGGCTTTAATCAGGTTATTACGCGGGTCAGAGGTGCGATAGATCGCATGTCCAAAGCCCATAATCTTGTCTTTACGTGCCAACATACCCTGAATGGCAGTTGTCGCCTCTTCTGCGCTGGAGAAACGTTCAATCATCTCCATAGCGGCTTCATTGGCTCCCCCATGGAGTGGCCCCCGTAAAGACCCAATCGCAGCTGTCATACAGGAGTGCATATCCGACAGTGTTGAAGCACAGACCCGGGCTGTAAAGGTCGAGGCATTAAACTCATGCTCCGCATAGAGAATCAGGGAGACATCGAGACAGCGGCGATGTTTCTCACTGGGTGTCTTGCCGTGGAGCATGGTCAGGAAGTGACCAGCTACGCTTTCATCGTCAGTTTCGGTCTCAATACGTACACCGTCATGGCTAAACCGGTACCAGTACAAAAGTATTGAAGGGAATACGGCCAACAGGCGATCCGTCACATCCTGTTGTTGTTCAAAGCTCAGTTCTGTTTCCAGATTGCCAAGCATAGAGCAACCCGTACGCATGACATCCATAGGGTGAGCATCCGCAGGAATCTGTTCCAGTACGGTTTTTAATGCCACTGGCAGATGCCGCATACCCTGCAAGCGCTGTTTGTAGGCTGTGAGTTGAGACTGTGTGGGAAGTTCGCCACGAAACAATAACCAGGCGACTTCTTCAAAGGTGCCAAGACTCGCCAGTTCATGAATATCATAACCACAATAGGTCAGGCCGGTACCGCTTTTTCCCACGGTACACAGTGCTGTGGAACCGGCATTTTGTCCTCGAAGACCTGCACCAGATAATGCTTTCTCTGACATAGCGTAACTCCTGACATTTAATATTTAAATCAACACACTGGGGACACAATTGAAAGTAGACTTACATTTTCGTCAGCACTTTTTCTCATCGGAGAACAGCCGGTCCAGCGTCTGTTCGTAGGCATGATAACCGAGATAATCGTAAAGCTCTGAACGTGTCTGCATAGAGTCAACAACAGATGCCTGACTGCCAGTACCAAGAAGAGTCTGGTAGACGTTCAACGCCGCTTTATTCATGGCACGGAAAGCACTGAGTGGGTAAAGCGCCATATCAACCCCTGCCCCTGCAAGCTGCTCACAATCAAACAGGGGGGTTGCGCCAAACTCGGTTATATTTGCCAATACAGGCACCTTCACCGCTTCAACAAAACGCTGGTATTCATCCAGTGTCTGCATTGCTTCCGGAAAGATCATATCGGCCCCGGCTTCTACACAGAGACAGGCTCGCTCTATGGCATTGTCAATGCCTTCAACCTGCAATGCGTCGGTACGAGCCATAATGACAAACTGGTCATCAATCCTGGCATCGGTTGCAGCTTTTACCCTGTCTACCATCTCTTCTTTGGTGACAATGGCTTTATTTGGACGATGACCACAGCGTTTCTGGGCAACCTGGTCTTCTATATGAACGGCAGCAGCTCCAGCTTTTTCCATATCATGGATGGTTTTGGCAATATTGAAAGCACCACCCCAGCCGGTGTCTATATCCACCAGCAATGGCAAAGATGTTGCTGAGGTTATACGACGGACATCTTCCAGCACATCATTCAGGGATGTCATCCCAAGATCAGGCAAACCATAGGAGGCATTGGCAACACCACCACCTGAAAGGTAAATAGCCTGATGCCCTACCCGCTCGGCCATCATTGCCGTATACGCATTGATAGTACCTACAATCTGGAGTGGGTGATTTTCACTCACTGCTTTACGAAAGCGACAGCCTGTAGACTCATTGTGCGAGTTCGGATAACTCATTTGACCACCCACTCGACCACTCATTAGTAAGAACCCCCTATTATTGTGTGTTCTTCTCTCTGGCCAGCAGAACATAATCCAAGGAGATATTGTAGACAATAACAAGTCACGACATCATTGAAACGATGGGCAGGTATGGTTCCCTAAATATTGGAAACCCATGATAATTTTGACATCTGTCCTACGAGACCAGAACTAGCCGCGACAGACTGTCCATTTGTCTAGTCTGTGATGAAATCATGCACACACTCCGGTATAGACTCAGGAAGCTGTGTCATTCTCTTAGAAAGTTGAGATATGTATTCAGCCATTTTCTTTGCAGGCGGACGCTCTCTGGGAGCCCGCCTGATCGCAAGAGCTATACAGAGACCTAAAATTTCTGAAGGAAGATCATCTCTCGTACCAGGCATAAGCTGATCAACTGGGATTTGATCCAGAGAGCCTTTGTCGAACCACTCATCGAGAGAGAACCCTGTTATTGATAACCCCTGCTCTACCGCTTTGTTGAGAACAGGACAAATTCTCAGGTAGGTATCTGGCAAGTGCCAGTTCGGAGCAGGGTCACCGGCAATACTATAGGCTGGCAAAGACATATTTCCCTCAATCAGACGCCCCATGAAACCTGTAACGAGAGCTGCTGAGTATGTGTCGCCTGCGAGATAGTAATAATATAAACCGGAAGAGCGAGAGTACTGTGCTTCTGGAGGCAGATAGAAGGGGGTCCCTTCGCGATGTTTACTCATGTAAATGTCCCGATAGCCATCCTTATCTAGAGTTTTCTGAGCGAAACCAAAGTCGCAAATCTGCAAAATGCCTTTATGGCTAATCAAACAATTATCTTTTTTAATATCCTTATGGCATATGGATAACTCATGAAGGTAAGCCAGTCCTTCATAAAGGCCTTGAATCGCAGCCAGGGTTTGACATACAGGTAATCTGCCATTCACGTCTCCAAGACTATAAAGCGCCATTGGCATTATCAGCCAGGGGATAATCAGATCATTCTCACTAATCTTGTAACCGAGAACCTTTACGACGTTTTCATGGTCAAGCTCAGCCATTAATTGAATTTCACGGTTCAAATAAGCACGAAAATTACGTTTATTATGATAACCCAGCTTGAGAGCGACACCTTCCGGCACATGTGGTGAATAGGGTCTATCCCCATAAAAACGCGCCATAACAACCATTGAGCAATTGCCGCTTTTGTTCACTGTGCATGTAGCATATACGGGCTCTTTAAATGGAAGAATGTTCCTGGTACGGGTTGATCTTCGTTGTAGTGCACTGCAGTAATCTAACCTGGTAAGATCATACTTTCTGCAAATGCCCATCAATAAAGTTCCGTGATCTCCACCAATAGCTTCAGGCCGCATTTTTAATGAGATAGGCTCATGCACGCTCCTTACCAGATAGTCGCCATAATGGCCTGGCGGCCAATGCTGTGCCCTTTGACTGACAGGAGAAGCGCTCTCCCTGACAGTCTGTCCTGCCGGGGATAAGGAACTTAAAGATTGCGATGAGGCCATGGCCGGGGATCCTATCGTGGGTATATAGCTTAGAGTTCCGAGTGCCGTTGGAATTCCGTGATGTTTGCCCCTATAACCATTATGTCAGCAGCTTGTTGCTCACTGATTGCTCACACTCTGGCGCAGATCAATACTTGCACGACTTAAATACTCAGCAAAAGAGCCCGAACTTTGCGAAAATATCCGCGGGCAGTACAATCCCCCGCAGAAGACTCTTTACGGCGTAAACTCTGTGCCCCATTTATCTTATATTTCAGATCCCTGTCACTGGCTGAACCTCGTCCGTGACCTGGGTTACGGTATGCTGTTTGATAGTTCCAGTCGTAGCGCCTCCCTTTCCTTCACCGAAGCCCAGGGCGGTGCATCGTCCAGTTCTGCCCGGTATGACATCATCTCTGCAGCCCCAGAATGCGTGACAATAGCCCGGGGAAGCCTGACCCATATATATCACCCGGACTCTGAATCCTGTGATTCCAGCCAGATGCCCGTGTTTGATATTCTTGAACAACAACTTGCGAGTATTACCTGTGAAAGCCATACCGACCTGCCCTTCACCGGAGGCCTTGCCGGATTTTGGGGTTATGAACTGAACCACCGGCTGGAGCCTGGTCGTATATCACCTCGTGAAACACGCTTGCTCTGTCTTGATAAAAGCCAGGACCAGAGCCAGGAAACATTGCCCGATATGATTGTTGGCCTTTACCTCTGGGCCATTATTACGGATCACCACAAGCAGAGCTGCGAGCTATACTTTCACCCGGCCCTCAGTGAAACAAAGAAACAGCGCATACTCAACGCCCTGCGCTGGATGCCTGTTGAGAAAAGGCCAGCACAGCAAACCACATTTGAACTACAGGAAAATTTTGCTCCTTTTACCTCACGTGAAGGCTACGACGATGCTTTTGGCCGTATACAGGAATGGATCGACTCCGGTGACTGCTACCAGGTTAACCTGACCCAGCGTTTTACCACCTCCTACAAGGGTGACCCATTCGACGCCTATCACCAGCTTCGCAAGATCAGCCCTACACCCTTCTCGGTGTACCTGGACTTCCCTCAGATGAAAATCCTCAGTCACTCCCCTGAACGGTTGCTGTTATCTGACCATGGGTTGATTGAGTCCAAGCCTATCAAAGGCACCCGCCCCCGTGGTGAAACACCCGCTCAGGACAAAGCTTATGCATCAGAACTGCTGGCCAGCCCTAAAGACCGTGCAGAAAACCTGATGATTGTGGATCTACTGCGTAATGACCTTGGCCGCAACTGCACACCGGGCAGCATTCGCGTCCCCACACTGTTCGGGCTGGAAAGCTATGCCAATGTTCATCATATGGTCAGCACTGTTACCGGCGAATTGGCACAGGGACGCAGTAATGTTGACCTGTTGAGGGATGCTTTTCCCGGTGGCTCAGTCACCGGAGCTCCGAAAATCCGGGCCATGGAGATTATTCGAGAACTTGAGCCGTCACCCCGCTCTGTCTATTGCGGAGCCATCGGGTATATCAGTACCAATGGCCGAATGGACACGAACATTCCCATTAGAACGCTGGTGGCAGATGGCAACAATATTCATACCTGGGGTGGTGGTGCGATTGTGAAAGACTCAGTGTGTGACAGTGAATACGAAGAATCTGTTACAAAAGTACAGAACCTGATTCGTGCGCTGGAAACATTATTTTTTGAAAGACAGATCAATCAGCCTGAACTGTACTGACGCCAGCCGATAAAGATTAGCTTACCCGTAAGTCGTACAAAAAAGCCCGCCCTTATGATGCTGTCATCAATAAGGGCGGGCTTTTCTCTTTTCATGCAAAAACGTATCAGGGAGTAATATCCCGAACGCTTGCACGACAGAACTCATGCTTGAGCTCTTCGTATGTATGTACAGCAGGGAACTGTGGGAACTCAGCGATAACATTATCTGGCGACTTAAACAGAATACCCGCTTCTGCTTCAGCCAGCATGGTCGTGTCGTTGTAGGAATCACCAGCAGCAATCACTCGATAGTTCAGGCTATGGAAAGCCTTAACCGCGCAACGCTTTGGATCTGGCTGGCGAATTTTATAATCCGTCACACGACCGCTTTCGTTGATTTCCAGCTTATGACAAAGCAGTGTTGGGAAGCCAAGCTGACGCATCAGTGGCTGGGCAAACTCGTAAAAAGTGTCAGACAGGATGACAACCTGAAAGTTTTCCCGCAGCCAGTCAACAAAAGTGCGCGCACCAGGAATAGGCGACATTTCCGCAATAACAGACTGAATTTCATGAATACCCAGACCGTGCTGGTCCAGGATGGAGAGACGCATGCGCATCAGCTCGTCGTAATCAGGAATATCCCGGGTGGTTGCTTTGAGCTCTTCGATACCCGTCTGCTCAGCAAAACGAATCCAGATTTCCGGAATCAGAACCCCTTCCAGGTCAAGACATGCGATTTCCACGTAACTTCTCGCCTCGTATTGTTACTTCTATTGTTATGAGTACAGCTATTTAGATTTTTCGGCCACTCTATCGCCCTGCTACCACAGATGCAAACACTGTCGTTAAACCACAACAGCTCACCTGCTATGACAGTTATATTTTTATACCTGATAATTATTACCGTACGGGGTCCCAGGGTTGTTACAATCACAGTTTTAGCGCCAACAAGAAAGACAAGGCAGCGTCTATGAAAATCACAATGGTCAAAAAAATCCTGGCAGATGGCAGCCCTTGCCGTAAATGTGACCAGGTGATGGAAAAACTCAACAGCACCGGTCATATCAAAAGCATTGATCGTATTATTGAAGCCCGGGAAGATGATCCCGGCAGTGAAGGCATGCAGCTGTCTGCTGTCCTGGGCGTTGACAAGGCACCATTCTTTCTAGTCGAACGTGATGGAAAGGAGCCTGAGGTCTACACCATCTTCTTTAAGCTGGTGAAGGACGTTCTGGAAGCTTAATGTCAGGATTGTTCAGGCAATAAAAAAGGAGAAGCTCAGCTTCTCCTTTTTTTTTGCGCGCAGGTTACGTAAGCCTTAAAGCAGCGGTAACTCAACTGTGCTGAACAGCTCTTCGATATCGGTCTTGTTGTGGCGCGAAATGGCTTCATCGACAAGTTCGCGGGTCAGGTGAGGTGCAAACTTCTCAATAAACTCATACATAAAGCCCCTCAGGAAGGTCCCTCTACGGAAACCTATATGAGTGACGCTGGGTTCAAACAGATGACTGGCATCCAATGGCACCAGGTCTTTATCCAGCTCAGGATCATAGGCCATCTTGGCTACTATTCCGATCCCCAGCCCCAGACGTACATAGGTTTTGATCACATCCGCATCCGCAGCAGTGAACACAACCTTGGGAGCGATACCTTCTTTGATAAAGGCATCATCCAGCCGCGAACGACCGGTAAAGCCAAACACATAGGTGACAATGGCATACTGGCCGACATCCTGCAGGGTCAGTCGTTGTATTTGGGCCAGCGGGTGATTGCGTGGTACCAGAATGCATCGGTTCCACTTGTAGCAAGGCATCATGATCAGGTCACTGAACATCTCCAGCGCCTCTGTAGCGATGGCAAAGTCCACCGTGCCATCGGCTGCCATTTCTGAAATCTGGCTTGGGGTTCCCTGATGCATATTCAGGGCAACATCCGGGTACTTGCTGATAAATTCCTGAATGACCGCAGGCAGGGCGTAGCGAGCCTGGGTATGAGTGGTGGCAATGGCCAGAGTCCCCTTTTTCTCGTTACTGAACTCCTGGGCAACCTGTTTGATAGATTCCACTTTGCGAAGAATCTCGCCAGCCTTTTCAATAATTTTCTCACCCGCAGGAGTGATCCGGGTCAGATGCTTACCACTACGGGCAAAGACCTCTACGCCCAGTTCATCTTCCAAAAGACGAATCTGCTTACTAATACCTGGCTGGGATGTATAAAGACTCTGTGCCGTGGCCGATACATTTAAATCATGATGGGCAACTTCCCAAATATACCGTAGCTGTTGAAGCTTCATTCAGGCCTCCGATGAACCCTTATACGGTGAAGGTATAAAAATATAATGAAATATTACTTTGAAGAATAGATGTAGGTCGATACATTTGCCAGCAGCCTGAACGAGGAGGGTTTAATCGTGATTCTTCCCAAGTGGCCAAACACTTATAACTGTAGACAATAATTAAAATTATGGATGTTCTGCTTTACGATGTTCTGCTCTATATGGCAGCGGGTGCCGGAGTCGGTTTTGCCGTCGGCCTGACCGGGATCGGTGGTGGGTCATTGATGACTCCCTTACTGCTCCTTTTTGGCTTTCCGGCCGCTACAGCTATAGGCACAGATTTGATGTACGCGTCGATCACCAAAACCGGTGGAGTTGTAGCGCATCATCGACAACATACAATCAATTGGTCACTGGTAGGTCGACTGGCTCTGGGAAGCATGCCAGCCTCCCTGATAACCATATGGCTGCTAAACACTTATTTTAACGACAGTGACGCCTACACCCGGATACTGACCAGCAGTCTGGGCTTTATGCTCATTCTTACTGCCATAGTGCTGCTGATGCGCAGGCGTATCCTGATTGCCGGTGAAGGTGATGGCATTGTGCACTGGCTCCAGAAACACTCTTACCCGGTTACCGTTATTATGGGTTTCTTTCTGGGTATTCTGGTGACCCTCTCTTCTGTTGGTGCTGGTGCCTTTGGTACCGCCATCCTGATGATTCTATACCCGACACTCGCCTCTGTGCGCGTTGTCGGTACCGACCTTGCCCATGCCGTTCCTCTGACACTGGTCGCTGGTATTGGTCACCTGTTCCTTGGAAACATCGATTTTATTCTTTTGGCATGCCTGCTGGCAGGTTCTCTGCCGGCCATACATGTAGGGGCCAAGCTGGGCCGCAGACTTCCGGAAATCCTTCTTCAACGCATCCTCGCTCTGATACTCCTTGGCATGGGTATTCGTTACGCACTGACATAAATGCGGTCTGTGGCTATTAATTTTCTAGAAAAATTGTAGCCGCACGCTGTTTTTATTAGAGTGTGCCTGAGGTTTGCTGAGACTCACCCTTATCAAACCCTCCAAAACAAGGCTGCTTGACTCCATTCTGATCAATCAGTATGAAATAACGACCCCATAAATCTTCACCTATTAAAAAGTATCAGGGCGCAGTTAGAGATGACCACCGAGCCGAACAACCACCCCGTAGAAGACCTTAATATTGAGGCTCAGCGAGTCCTCATTACTCCTCAGGACCTTAAGGCCAAGATCCCCCTGTCCGAAGCTGGCCGCATCAAAATAGAAGAGAGCCGTAAGGTTATTCGTGACATCCTGTCCGGTAACGACCATCGTGTATTTGTCGTAGTCGGCCCCTGCTCTATACATGACGTTGCTGCCGCTAAAGAGTATGCGGAAAAGCTGAAAACACTGGCTGAAGAACTCTCTGATACCCTCTATCTGGTTATGCGTGTCTACTTTGAGAAACCACGTACCACAACTGGCTGGAAGGGCCTTATTAACGACCCGGACATGAATGACTCTTTCCATCTTGAGAAGGGTCTGCACGTGGCGCGTGAGCTGCTGCTGGATATTGTTGATATGGGCCTGCCTACTTCAACGGAAGCACTGGACCCTATTTCCCCCCAGTACATTCAGGACCTGATCTCCTGGTCTGCTATTGGTGCACGCACAACCGAATCCCAGACACACCGTGAAATGGCCAGTGGCCTTTCCTCTGCCGTTGGTTTCAAGAATGGTACCGATGGAGGCCTGACTGTGGCGATCAACGCCCTGCAGTCTGTATCCAGCCCACACCGCTTCCTGGGTATTAACCATCTTGGCCAGGTCGCTGTCACCCACACCAAAGGCAACCCTTACGGTCATGTAGTACTGCGTGGTGGTAGCGGCAAGCCAAATTACGATTCCGTCAGCGTGGCCATCTGTGAGAAAGAGCTTCGCAGTGCTGCCCTGTCTACCAACCTGATGATTGACTGCAGCCATGCCAACTCCAATAAAGACCCCAGCCTGCAACCTCTGGTCATGGAGAACATCACCAACCAGATTATTGAAGGCAATGAGTCTATCGTCGGCCTGATGGTGGAAAGTAACCTTGAGTGGGGTAATCAGTCGATTCCGGATGACCTCAGCCAGCTTAAACACGGTGTTTCAGTCACTGACGCCTGCATCGACTGGGAAACCACAGAAAACACCCTGCGCTCCATGGCTGAAAAGCTGAAAGATATCTTGCCAGCGAGAAATCGCGGTTAACTGATGTGGTTGACTGAAGAGAGTTAAAGATCCAGCCCAAGCTGATGAACCGGGAGTTCAAACTGCTTGGGCTCGGTTTCGCCGTGACGTGACTTACGCAAACCCGGCATATTGGAAATACGCTGATCCAGAATCGCTTTGCAAATATGACAGACTTCGCTCAGATGACTGTTGGAAAGTACATCAAAGCCGCATGCACCATGAATCACACTGGTACATAGTGTCCGGTTGCCCTGCCCCTCAATGTCATAATTCGCCTCAACGATATGACGTACACCACCATGGGGAGGCGTGACAAAGTAGTCAGAAAGGATACTCTGTTTATAGCGTTTCACTGTTTCCGGCTTTATCCAATACAACAAGGAAAGGCGGCGTAGATTACAGTATTTCAATAGCAGTTTCTATTGCGAATTTTCGCCCTTTCCTGCTTACTACAAAGACCTTTATGGTTAAGTCACCATAAATCTGCGAGTCTTATTTTCGCAAACCACCAGGCTTTTGCGCATAACCTATAGAGACACTATGTCACGATACCGCCCACCCATGCCGCCTTCTTCACTGTACATTACTCCCGAGGGTTATCGCACCCTTGAAAAAGAGCATGACTATCTTTGGCGTGAACAACGACCAGTGGTGACTCAAGCCGTTTCTGATGCAGCCGCCCTGGGTGACCGCTCTGAAAATGCAGAATATATCTATGGCAAGAAACAGCTCAGGGAAATTGACCGGCGGGTGCGTTACTTGAGAAAACGACTCGACCAACTCAAAGTCATCGACGAAATACCCGACAATCCCGATAAAATTTATTTTGGTGCCTGGGTGACACTGGAGAACGAAGACGGTGAAGAGTCTCATCTTCGACTGGTGGGTCCAGATGAGCTTGATTTAACCAAAGGCTGGATCAGCATCGATGCTCCGCTTGCCCGAGCACTGCTTGGCAAAGGGAAGGAAAGTGAATTTGATTTTGTCGTAGATGAAAAAGTGGTGAGTTATTTCATCGTATCAGTGAGTTATACCGCGCCTGAGTAGATCCGGACTATATATGCTTCAATGCTTAGCAAACCCGGAATAACATAGCGAAAAAGTAACGCCCATAAAAAAACAGAACCCGAAGGTTCTGTTTTTTTTGGCTGGGCTAAAAGCCCAAAGACCAAGCTATCACTTAGATAACTTCAATCTCTTCAGCCTGAGGACCTTTCTGGCCCTGAGTCACGGTGAAACGAACCTGCTGGCCTTCAGCCAGGGAACGGAAACCGTCACCCTTGATCTGACGGAAATGAGCAAACACGTCAGGACCGCTTTCCTGCTGAATGAAACCGAAACCTTTCTCGTCGTTAAACCATTTAACTGTGCCGGTAGTAGTGGACATAATGTCACCCTGATAATTCAAAAATAATTGGACTCTATCAAGTAGAGCGTCGGTGCTAGAAGTTACGTTATTATTTATGAAGAACTGGGCGAGCCATACAACCCGCAACTTGTCAATTTGTACATAAAAAATAAAACACACTTTTAACGAGGGAGCATTGTATACAAGTAAATGGCTCAGGTCATGTGTATTTTGCAAGGAATTTAACGATTATCACCTACACCCCCTAGAGGGGGATACTTAATGAAAGAACACTGACCTTCGTCAATTTTTGAGGGGTGCGTTTTCTCTCTTAAAGCGCTCAGGAACGTGCCCAGACTGCCACTTAATGCGTATTAGACACGAACATGACGCACTTTCACCAATGGTCAGGCAGCCACCTGTACGGCCGGTCAACTAAATTCCACCCTGGATGTAATGGAAGTGAAAATTATGCCCAGCTTAATGAACTGGCAGAATTCCCTATGGGAAGCGCGACTCATTATAAAATCATAAAAAATATGACAATGTGATTTAAGTTGTGTGACAAAATAAGGATCTCATACTTACCCCACCCTATTCGGCATCCTCACTATACCAGAGCAAAACAGTCAGGTTTTCAGGCACAAAAAAACCCTGAAGCGAATAGCATCAGGGTTTTTTGCCCTTCATCAGCGAACTGAATAAAGGAAAGTCACTACAACCTGTAAAGGTCTTAGATAACTTCGATGTCTTCAGCCTGAGGACCCTTCTGACCCTGAGTCACGGTGAAGCGAACCTGTTGGCCTTCGGCCAGGGAACGGAAGCCGTCGCCCTTGATTTGACGGAAGTGGGCAAACACGTCAGGACCATTTTCCTGCTGAATGAAGCCAAAACCTTTCTCGTCGTTAAACCATTTAACGGTACCGGTAGTAGTAGACATAATGTCACCCTGTTAATTCAAAAATAATGAGCCTTGCAAGAAGGCGGTTGAGCTAAGAGTTTCGCTATTATTTATGAAGAACTGGCCGAGCAACAACTACCCGTAACACAAAATCTTTGCATAAACATAAAACATATACTTTTAACGTGCCGCCACTATAGAGGTTTTCGCCAATTAAGGCATAGGTATTTTAACCAAAAAAAACCAAGCAAGCCCGCATGAATGAGTAAAAAAAGCATGAAAAGTTCTAACTTTTTTTAGAACACGCCTTTTTATAGCCCAAACATCTCAAATCAGTGTTTTTCTGTTACAAAACAATGTGTTTCCACGTGGCTTTTACCGCAGTCATATATTGCTTTGCACCAAAACAGGGCGAAAAAGCATTCACCTTCTTTTATCCTCCTTACTTATAAGGCGAAAACATGGGGCAGCGTTTATATAACAAGAAATTCTGAAATAAATATCTTTATTGCGAATGACTCTGACTTACACAAAATGACCTGATCTGTCCGCATAATTATTTTTGGAGCAGATACGAAAAAGCCCGAAACCAATATGGTTCCGGGCTTTCAAAAGTGGCGGAGGGATAGGGATTCGAACCCTAGGTAGGCTATGAACCTACGCCGGTTTTCAAGACCGGTACTTTCAGCCACTCAGTCATCCCTCCGTGGTCACTGCAGCTGTGCGCTGAGGACGAGGTGAATAATACTGAAATTTTCTTGTGAGTCAACGCCCTGTAACTTGATTTGCCGTTTTACGACTGTATGCTTATGAAGTAAATCCAAGGCTTCGGAAAATACCCATAGGGAGGACTTAACCATGGCCCAATCACCATCACCTTACACGAAAGATCAGGCAACGGCCCAGCCGGGGCTTCTCAGCACCCACAAAGTGCTGAGAAACACCTACGCCCTGCTTGGCATGACTCTGCTGTTCAGCGCCGCTATGGCTGCTGTGACCATGGCTATGAACCTGGGTCACGGTGCTGCTCTGGCCATGATGATTGGCGGCTTCATCATGCTGTTTGTGGTGAACAAGATGGCTGACAGTTCAAAAGGGATTATTGCCATCTTTATTTTCACCGGTCTGCTCGGTGGCTCTCTTGGCCCCATGCTGAACAATTATATGCAGCTCGCCAATGGCTCATCCCTGATTATGCAGGCGCTGGGCGGAACAGCTGTTGTTTTCTTCTCCCTGTCCGCCTATGTGCTGACCACCCGTAAGGACTTCTCCTTTATGGGCGGTTTCCTGATGGTGGGCATGGTCGTTGCTCTTATTGCCAGCATTGCACTGATCTTCTTCCACGCTCCTGTGGCTCAGATGGCTTTATCTGCTGCCATTGTTCTGCTGATGTCAGGCTTTATCCTGTTTGATACAAGCCGCATCATTCATGGTGGTGAAACAAACTACATTCGCGCAACTGTTTCCCTCTACCTGAATATTTATAACCTGTTCGTGCATCTTCTTGCCTTACTGGGTATGGGCAGCGACGACTAAACTCTGGCGTCTTTTGCTCTTTATCAGAAAGCCTCGCTCAGCGGGGCTTTTTGCTGTCTGGTTTCTGAAAAAAAGAAGTTCCTACCTTCTTTGGAAGGCTCTGCCTGCCCGTGATAAACTCCTGTCTTCTTTGTTAGCCTGTTCCTATGCTCCCGGTTTATGAATTACACACTGGTTATTCATGGTGCTCCTGCATCATCCCAAAGCCCACAAACAGCTCTGTCGTTCGCTCAGGCAGCCTTGGCGCGTGGCCATAAGATTACACGGGTATTCCTCTTTCGTGAGGCTGTGCACCTTGCTTCGCACCTGACAGAGGCGCCACAGGGAGAACAGAACCTTCACAAAAAGTGGAAGGAACTGGCTGACGATCACAGTATCGATATGGTGGTCTGTATCTCTGCAGCCCTGAAACGGGGAATGCTGGATGCCACAGAAGCCCGACGGTATAACAAAACGACTCACAATATAGAGGCCCCTTTTTCAGTCTCAGGCCTTGGCCAGCTTATAGATGGAGCTGTTACAGCTGATCAGCTGGTCACCTTTGGAGATTAATGGCTGATGAAAATCTGTTTTATAGCTACTCACAGCCCCTATGGCAGCACCCTGGCACGAGATGCCATTGAGTCTCTGCTGGTCGCTGCCACCTTTGATCAGGAAGGTTCATTGCTGGCCATGGGTGATGGTGTTTATCAGCTGCTCGATAACCAGCAGCCAGACAGTCTACCCCAGAAAAACACCAGCTCGATGATTCAGGCTCTTGAAATGTATGGTGTGGAAGATATCTATGTCTGCCATGAAGACCTCGAAGAGCGCGGCCTGACGGTTCAAGATCTGGTAACCCCGGTTCGCACTGTCGAGCGCGGCGCCCTTCCGTCTCTCTTGAAGGAGCAGGATCGCATCCTGAATTTTTAATGGCTACACCATCAAAAACCTCACATTTAAAGCCCAACCTGCACACCATTAATAAACCGGCGGGCCATCCTCCACTGTTACTGGCTCAGGCTGCATTAAATGAAGGGGATAGTCTTCTTTTTCTGGAAGATGGCGTGATCACTCTCGCCAAAGAAAGCCAGAGCGCCGAGCAGATTGCAGAGTTACAGGCAGCTCATAGCATCTATGCCATAGATGCCGATATAAAAGCCCGCGGGCTACAGGAACGACTGCCAGACTGGGTCACGGTCATCAACTATGATGGCTTTGTTCAACTGACAGAGACCCACCAGCAAACGTTGAGCTGGTTCTAGCTTCTGAGTTGAGCCTCTGTTCTTTATACAAACTTTTTATTGATTGATGTTATTTAATGAAATCCCTCAACCTCAGTACCGGTCAAAACATCCCTCTGGATAACGATGGCTATCTTGCCAACCTTGGTGACTGGCAAGACGATGTTGCTGCAGCTCTGGCTCAGGAGGAGAATATTTCTCTTACTGAAGAGCATTGGCAGATCATCAATCTGGTACGTATGTTCTATCAAACCTACGAGATTGCACCCAGTCAGCGTCCACTTGTAAAAGCGGTGAAGAAAGAACTGGGAGACGATAAAGGCAATAGTATGTATTTGATGAAGCTGTTCCCCGGCAGTCCTGCCAAGCTGGTTGCACGTATCGCTGGCCTACCTCGCCCGACAAACTGTTTCTAGATACCCCGCCCTCCTTACGGCTGATGTTTCAAGAAGACATTTGAACACCGCCTCAGAGTACATCCTCCAATAATTGGCAGGGAAAGAGGTAATACACCTCTTTCAAGCGTTCCAACTACTTATTGCCGGCTTTTCCTCACATCTTTATAGTTCGCGGCTCTGCAATTCAAGGTTTCCATGCAGGAATATAATCATTTCATGAGTCCCGTCACCTTTGTTTATGGCCCGATGAAATCGGGCAAAACTGCCCGCCTTATCGGCGACTTCTACGCACTGTCTGAAGACCACACTGTACTGGTTATTCGTCCGGCGCTGGATACCCGCTCACCCGATAACAAGGTTAAGAGCCGGAATGGCCGCGAGCTGCCCTGCTTCACATTTGACTCAACAGAGCAAATGCTGGTTAAGGTCAATGCAGATAAACCACTGTACCTTCTGGTGGATGAATCTCAGTTTTTGCCCAAGGAAACTATTAATCAGTTGATCAAACTGTCCATTACCGGTGTCCGTGTACGCTTTTATGGTCTGATGACTGATTATCGTGGCGACACTTTTGAAGCCTCCGAAATAATCACCCGTTTCGCTCAGCAGATGGAGCCGATCTTTGCTGATTGCTCGTGTGGACAACCTGCGCAGTTCACCCGCTTTGTAGGTGAGAGCAATGGTCGCACCATTATCGTCGGTCACGACGAACAGTATTTCCCCGTTTGTACGGCATGTTTTCTTGAGACCCAATCATGATGAATAATCAAACCAACCATTTTGTAGCGGTTGAAGCCAATATTGCTGCTGGCAAGTCCACCCTGCTGCCGAATCTGGCCAAAGAGCTGAACTGGGAACCATTGAAAGAACCAGTTGATGACCCCCGCTTTACTGAGCTGCTGGCTGATTTCACCAATCACTCTCACGACCCGAACCGTCGGATCTGCTTTCAGAAATATATTACTGAACGTCGCGCGAGCCTGGTAAAAGAGCTGGATACCAGTAAGAACTACCTGATTGAACGGTCACTTTACTCAGACCTGATTTTCTCTCAGGCCAATTTCCTGTCCATGGAAGAGCCCAACGCCATGTACATGGACTATTACTACGACATCAAACGCCGTCTCCATGAATACCCGCGTATCAGCGCCGTTGTTTATCTCCGTACGACTCCTGAAGTTGCCTACGACCGACTGATTTCCAGAGGTCGTAATGCTGAAAATGGCACGCCGCTGGAGTATATACAGGACCTGCACAACTTCCACGAAGCCTGCCTGCCGCAGATTTGCCGTGAAATGAAAACACCGCTGATTTCACTGGAGTGGGATAACTTTGGCTGCGAAAAAGCCGTTGCCCAAAAGATTCTGAAAATTATTTCCAAGGAGAAATATCAGCTAAACGCTGCTTAAAGCTCTGATGAACTGGGGCTCTACCCTCAGAGCCCCAATATTCTGAACGAAGCGATGAACACGGCATCTATAAAACAAAACGCTTATCGGTTAACTGTCGGCTTCCGGGTGAAACCAGGACAGCTTGTCACGCAAACCCACCACACTTCCCACTATAATCAGGGTCGGCGGCTTAACCGCTTCGCTTTCAATCAACCCGGACATTGTCGCCAGGGTGCCTGTCCAGACTTTCTGATTTTGTGTGGTGCCCTGCTGCACCAGTGCCACAGGAGTCTCTGATGGACGACCATGATCTATCAGCTGACTGCAAATCTCTGCCAGCCCCATCAAGCCCATATAAAATACCAGTGTCTGGTTATCGGCCACCATATCGGCCCAGGGCAGACGAAGAGAGCCATCTTTTAAGTGACCAGTAATAAAGCGAACAGACTGAGCATGGTCTCTATGAGTTAAAGGAATACCCGCATAACTGGCACAACCCGATGCTGCGGTAATACCTGGCACCACCTGAAACGGAATATTCTCATCCGCCAGGGTTTCAATCTCTTCCCCGCCCCGACCAAAAATAAAGGGATCACCACCCTTAAGACGCAAAACCCGATGCCCCTCACGGGCCAGCTTAACCAGCAATTGGTTTATATCACCTTGAGGAACAGCATGCTCATCCCGGCGCTTACCTACATAGATACGATCAGCATCACGGCGACAAAGGCCCATCACCTCATCAGAGACCAGCCGATCATAGAGAACAACGTCCGCCTGTTGCATAAGACGCAACGCTTTAAATGTCAGAAGATCCGGATCGCCAGGTCCACCGCCAACCAGATACACCTCACCCACCTTCTGTTCTTTATGATCTGCAAGCTCAGCACGCATAATCTGCTCAGCCTTATCCATTTCGCCACTCAACGCGGCTTCAGCCGCTCGGCCTGCAAAGGTTTTTTCCCAGAAATAACGTCGGTCATTCAGGCTGTCAAAGCGGGTTTTGACTTCATCACGAAGCTTGCCCGCAAGCTTGGCAAGACGACCATAGCCATGAGGAATCATACTCTCAAGGCGGGTGCGTAACTGACGAATAAGCACGGGCGCCTGACCATTGCTGGACAGAGCAATAATAATTGGGGAACGATCGATTATGGCTGGCATGATGGCATTACCCATATCGGGGCCATCCACCACATTCACAAACAGGTTACGGGCTTGCGCGTCGGACGCGACCTGCCCATTGACGGACGCATCATCAGTGGCAGCAATAACCAGCTGAACACCGTTACAATCGTCAGGAGAATAAGGACGCTGATGAAGCTCATGGGGAGCCTTTCCCAAAAGAGAACGCACATCGGGAATAATATCTTTAGCAACCAGTCGAACAGTTGCACCAGCAGACAACAGCAGCCTGATTTTTCGTAAGGCGACATCGTGCCCACCAACGACCAGGACTGTTTGTTTTTTCAGGGAGAGGAATAAGGGCAGGTAATCCATACTACGTATTTGTACATCTGTTCGTCTGTCCAAAGTGGCCCCACTTTACCCGCGAGGCTCACCGAACACCAGTACATATACCTGCTGTATGATTGCTTTACCTGCCCCCCTGTCCGATCCGGGTTATTTTTTTTTCGCCTTTGCTTTACCGAGTCGAAAGCCCTGCCCTGTAAAAGGCTGAAACTTTTCTTCCAAATCCTTATGCGTCAACGCTGTTCTGCTCTTTATTAGCCGCTCAGTACTAATGCGTTTCTGCTCTTCTCGGGTTATTGGTGGTGCAAGCATCCCGGTACCAAGCTCAAAGCCCTTGGTTAAAAATGCGCCTATCTCACCAGCCTCAACCTGCCTTCCGGTAATATATGGGCCCCAGTGATCCGGATATTTTATATGCGCAATAGCCTTGGCCTCACCAGCGAAAGCTGCACCATCCGGCACCATCGAACTGACACTGACAGAATAATCATGACCACTATCACGCCAGCGAAGAACCTCGCCTTTATGCAAGGTTGGGTAACGCTTGGGAAGAGTATTGGTCAGCATATTCAGTAACTTTTCCTCTGTACATTTCGGACCGTTGAGCACCTCAAACACAACTTCCCTGAGAGGGTCCAGCTTAACTGGCTGGAAGGCAATCTCGTCACCTGGTTTTACCTGCAGCCCGTTCATCATATGCTTGGACATATAAATCGTATTGTTATGGGGGGATCGTTCATTACCCTCCATAGCTGCCCAACCCTTACGGGCATCCGTACCTGTCAGCTCGAAGACCCAGGGCTGGTTGAGAGAAATCATCAAATCATTTTCAAGAGACTCAGGAATAGCGACCCTGTTGCTGTCTTTCAACATGCGCATACGTTCTACACGATACTGGCGTGGTTCACCTTGAATAGTTCGTGATACTGCTGCACCAATGCCGACAAGAGCGGTTTTGCCCTCTTTTAACAGTGACAAGCGACTAATAACCGGTTCAGTCAAAACCCGTTCGGACGCCGTTTGGTTTGATTCAGCAAAACGGAAGTCATAGCCTAGAGAGATTAACTGCATACCTGCTTCTACCAATGACACCCAGGTAGCCGGCACATGGATCATTCGCTCGGGTGAACCAGTAGCAAGAGCACCGGGCTGTTCACTTCCATGGAGCAACTTGAAGTTTTCAATAACACCCCGGCCATCCCTGACAGAGCCGCCAATAATAAAGGGCCTGGCATCACCTTGAAGGTTTGTAGACCAGGCATCCTTTGCAGTATCAACCAGTAGAGGTGGTACAAAGATCTCACTCCCCAGCCCCGCACTATGTCCACGCATTAAAAGCTTTTGGATGTAAGAAAGGACCCGTGGCTGCAAAACACTGATCGCATTATTTTTTGGTGTCAGAGAGAGCTCGAGCCAATCAGCCTGTGCATCCCTTCCAAACACAGCCTCACTGCCCACCTGCTTTACATCTCCATTCGCATCACGCCAGCTGAACTGTAACTGAGCCCCTCTTGACCCATGAAACAGCTTGATATCAATACGCTCAAGCTGACGGGCATTCATCTCAATGAAAAGAGTCAGTAACTGTTTTTCCACGTCCCCCAAGGTTCCTTTTTCCGGCATTTCATCTTCGCGCGGAGAAGAAGCCAAAGGGCTGGCTATGAAACTGACCGTTGTATGTGCTGGCTCGGAACGTGTCTGCATCAGCAGGCGTGATGAAAGCAGCGGCTGCTCAATCACCAATGAATTATCGAGTTCTCTACGCTGCCATTGTTTATAGGACGAGGACAGATACCAGCCTCCACTGCCTAAGCCTGCTAACTGCCCCCCCCAGTGGAGCCAGTCACTCCCATGCTCAGACAACCACGAGGCAAAAGGCAGCCTTTTTAAGCTTTTATAAGTTTGGGGGGAGATATGGCTAAATAGCTTGGTTGCACTTACAAACCCCAAACCGGTTAGAAAAAATGCCGGAGAAAAGCCTTCAAAGTGCACTGTCGTGCCAGCCAGCTTGATCCAGGCGCCTTCGGCAGTGATCGCATAGCCCTTCGACACATCAAAGCCTGCATCCTGCCACTGTGAAGCAGAGGTGGACTCAGAAAGCCCGCTATAGGGAGAAACATCTGCAGATACCTGTTCTGCCGATAAAGACAAAACAACTTGGAATATAAGCAGAAGCAATGCTGTTAATGGTGAGGCAGCTCTTGGCTGCTCCAGTCTGAGGAAAATTAGACTGGTGATATCCCCTGCCATTGGCCTTTTTCCTGACATTTATTATGGCGGCCAGTGTAGACCAGAAGTCAGCAAAACGTGAAAGGTCGTACCCAACAAATATGGTTAATCAAAATGCGTTAAGTGCAGTAGCCAGATCGCTAATCATTTGCGTCACTAACGCCAGCGCATTATCTGCACTCACCATCACATTGTGGTATTGCTCAGCTTTTTGCACGGTGAGGGGGCCACGCTGATCCCGCAGGCTGCTTATGAGTTTTTCAGGGATAACAATCTGACCATCCATGGCGCTTCTAACAGCTTCACAAACGGCTATATATGTCCCTGTCCTACCGATACCAGCACTACAGTGCACAGTAGTCGGAGCTTCCGCGCCAGGGTTTAGCATATTTTGCAAAAGCGCGAGGGTTACCAGGTCGCCAGGGCTGGATGAGGTTTTATCAACCCAGTCATTATAATGAATACGGGTATGGGGCTTGCCATCTATTTCAAGCCTCTGAACTTCAAATTTCCCTCCCAGAATGGGAGTAGAAGACAGGTTGGTGACCGTCACCTGATGCTGGCCCTTACCAAAAGTTTCTGTTTGCCCGACGGGTGGAATATAACGAGCCACTTTTTTCGCAACCTCATCACTCTTATGGGTGAGGCAAACAGTGACAGGGGAATTATTATCTTTGATCATGGTCCAGAACTGACCGGTATTTTCGGGCTTTGGTGCCTGAGAGGCTAAAAATGAAGCGTGATCAGTCTTGACATAATTTCCATGAAAAACATAACCACCCTGACTATCTTTCACTGCCGTTTCTTTTGGGCACCCCAAAGCAATTTGCTGATTCGGTGTGTTGTAACGGGGATTGGCTGCAGAAACAAACGCCCGTTCTTGATAAGCGTTGCTACCTGGCTGCTTTAAATCAGGCGCTTTCAAATCATTATACGCCTGATCCAGAAGCTGCTTACCACCATATTTTTCATCCGTCTGGATTGGCTCGCGAAACACCCGAGGAAGGCCGTTGTAGGCAACAGTCAAGGCTGAATCAATTTGCTTTATATCTGCCGCCGCCTTCTGAGTGGCAATGGCCATAATCCGCTTATCAATAGCCTGGGTTATCGGGGAGTAAGCCTTAACCTGATCACCAGCCAGTATAACTTGCTTCATTTTATTAAGAGCGGCAGGTGAAGACATCGCAGTAATATCTTCTGAAAATGCTTTTTTGACCTCACTGTCATGATAAACAGCAATATCGGCGTTGCCATAATTGGAGTGGCTTCCCGCATAATTGCCATTGATTACTTGGGAAGCCAAACAGCTGGCAGCCTCAAACTCAGCACCATTCATGGCATACATAACCCGTTCAGGGTCAGCCTTTCGGCGGGCAAGCTCAGTTGTCATCGTCTGTTTGAGTTCATTCAGTTTGCCTGCAGAATCAATAGTCTTGCCATTTGCAACTGTTAAAGCTTTATGAACACCCCAGGCAGACATAACAGCCTGTTTCATAAATGGATCAAGCCTCACCTCACGCGCCTGAGAGAACTGACTCAGTGCGTCGGACTTACCAGATTTTCTGTTCAACGACAGAGCATGCTGTTTGAAAAGATCCTGCCCCTCCTGGCCGAGAGCCTTGTACATGGCAACATTCTTGAACATGGCCTCCTTATCACCAATAAACTCCTGTAGCTTTTCAGTGAGACCCTGCCTGGCTGCGGACACAAGCCCGGCATCGTCTGACTGGAGCAGCTTCACCAACTCTGCTGATGGCAACTGTTTGAGATCTTCCGCCAGCTTCTGTCCTCCAAAAGCACCTGCACTGGCATAACGTGCTGCCATTCCCTCAATCTCGGTGGCAGACTGGGGATGCTCTTTTTCCAGAGAGAATGCTGCCAGATCCCGCATAAGCAATTCACGGGCCTGAGAATAATTCAGTACTTGAAGCTCTACACCAGAATTCAACCGCACCACAGAAGGGGCACCGCTCATGGACTTCACCTGCCGATTCATCAGGGATTGATGGTTAACCTGCCCGCCGACATCAACACTTTCAGAACTGTGATTATCCGAGATTGAACGTAGCAGCAGTGCTGCCTGCCCTTTTTCCAGCGCGCCTTTTGTTTCCCCAGCCCCCCCCCGCTGACCAGAATCTCCCAGAACAAGCTGTACCGAGCGGCCATCATTAGTTTTACCGTCTTTCTTGATTCGGACTTCAAGGTTGGCGGCCTGCTCTGGTGTCAGTGCGTTTTTTCCTTGGGTTTTGGAATCGTAAGCTTTGTCCAGCGTATCCAGAAGACGCTGAGTAGTGCCTTGATCATGGGCGACTGAACCTGTGATTAAATTACTCATAAACCTGCATCCCTGAGGGTTTTTCCTTCTGTGAACTATAGCGGTAGCCACAAGAGGAATCGGAACGAAGAATACTCAGAGACAAAAAACGCCGGCATAAGCCGGCGTTCTCAATGGTGCGCAAGGAAAGTGACGTTATCCAATCACTTCAATACCGCCCATGTAAGGCTTGAGTGCTTCAGGGATGTGGATACGCCCCTGTTCGTCCTGATAGTTTTCGATCACGGCAACCAGGGTACGGCCCACAGCGAGACCGGAACCATTCAGGGTGTGCAGCAACTCCGGCTTACCGGTTTCCGGATTACGGAACCGGGCCTGCATGCGACGAGCCTGGAAATCCAGGCAGTTGGAGATGGAAGAGATCTCACGGAATGCGTCCTGGCCCGGCAGCCAGACTTCCAGGTCGTAGGTCATGGTTGCACCAAAACCGAGATCACCACCACAGAGCTGCACCACACGGTATGGCAGATCCAGCTTCTGGAGCACAGCTTCTGCGTTAGCAGTCATCTCTTCCAGCGCCTCAAAAGAGGTGCCTGGATGGACAATGCGCACCATTTCTACCTTGTCGAACTGGTGCTGGCGGATCAAGCCACGGGTATCACGACCATAGCTGCCCGCTTCACTGCGGAAGCACGGGGTGTGACCTGTCAATTTGATGGGCAGATCGTCTACATCAACAATGGACTCACGCACCAGGTTGGTCAGAGTCACTTCAGAGGTAGGAATCAGGTAATGAGGCTGCTCCTGCTCTTCAGCAGAGGTTTTGAACAGGTCTTCCTCAAACTTGGGCAGCTGACCAGTCCCCTGCAGGGCATGACCGTGCACCAGATAAGGTGTGTAGCACTCTTCATAGCCATGCTCACCGGTCTGCACATCCAGCATAAACTGGGCCAGTGCACGGTGCAGGCGGGCGATTTTGTTACGCATCACGACAAAGCGAGAACCAGACAGCCTGGCACCGGCATCGAAATCCAGGCCGCAGGGCTCACCAAGAGCAACATGGTCTTTGACCTCAAAACCAAAATCTTTTGGCGTACCCCAGCGACGGATTTCTACGTTATCTTCATCACTGTTGCCTTCAGGCACAGATGGATGTGGCAGGTTAGGAAGATGCATCATGACATCGTCCAGCTCTGTGAGCAGGGACACTTCACGGGCTTCCGCTTCAGCCAGCTTGCTGTCGATAGTCGACAGCTGTTCTGCAACCTGGGCCTTGGCTTCGTCGACAGACATGCCCTGACCAATCAGCTTACCGACCTGCCTGGAGGCCTGCTTTTTCTCCGCCCTGAGGTTTTGGGCAGAGGCTTGAACCGTCTTACGCTCCGATTCCAGAGAGCTGATCTGTTCTACATTCAGTTCAAAGTTCTTCTTTCGAAGCAGCTCAGCAACCTCTTCTGGGTTCTCGCGAACGTATCTGGGGTCCAGCATAGGAATCCATTAACCTTATTAAACGGTGAGATAAAAACAATAAATAAGCGGATCAGTTCCCCGCTGGGCTCATAATAAAAGATAGCCTGCGATTGGCAACCTCTTAGCGATGGTATTTCCCGCAGTCTGTGTGTATCAGCCTGCCTTGTAGGCGCTTTTGCAAAGGTTTATCTTCTCTATAAATAATATTTACTCCCTATGGACTCCCTATACAGCCATCACATAAGGCTGCCGGAATTTTTTATGATTTATTCTGTACTGGCGATTGGCCTTGGAGCGGCAGTTGGTGCCAATGCACGCTGGTTGCTTGGTCTGGCCCTGAACCCTTTATTTGTCTCACTTCCCTTTGGTACGCTGGTGGCCAACTGGCTGGGCAGCTATCTGATCGGTATTGCCCTGGCTGCATTTAATGCCATAGCCCTGGTGTCCCCAGAGCTGCGCCTGTTTGTCGTCACAGGATTCCTGGGTGCACTGACTACCTTTTCAAGTTTCTCGGCTGAAATGGTCAGCCTGATGCAGGAGGGCCGCTTTGGGTGGGCTACGGCCGGCGTACTTCTGCATGTATTCGGCTCCCTGCTGATGACCATCCTGGGCTTGCTTACCGTCCACTATCTGCGCCAGTGGTTTGCTCACTAACCCGCAGCCATCAAAATTTATAAAGGAAGTCTTCCATGAAAGGGTTTGAAATTACCTTTTACACGCGGGAAAGCGAACACAAGGGACACAAGACCATCGCCCAGTGGCTGATCGAGCATGCCAATACCATGGGGTTACACGGTGCAACCCTGATCAAAGCCAGTGAAGGGTTTGGTATCGAGCACAAGATGCACGCTGCCCGATTCTTTGATCTTTCTGATGAACCGCTGGTGGTGACTATGGTGGTGACCGAAGAAGAGCAGAAAGCTTTCTTCGTTCATCTTCAAAAAGAAGATGTGAATGTGTTTTACACCCTGAAAGCTGTTGAGTTCGGTATGACGATAAAAGACATCAATACGCTGTGATGTCTGAAAGGATAACGCCCAGAAGAAGCCACCAAAAAAGGCTGGCCTATTCCGGGAGAAAGCCCTGACTCAGTCCCCCATCGATATTCCTTCTCTACGAGGGTCTGACGCACCAATCAATTGTCCATCATTAAACTGAATCGCCTGAAGTCCAGAGTTCATCTCTACCCTGCGCACCTTAAAGCCCATCTCCTCCAACGCTGGCTGGAGCTGTTCCGCAGCAGTGTCGACTTCAATATCGTAGGTACCAAAACGATTCAGCATATGGGGAGCATTGATAGCCTCCTGAACAGGTATATCCCAAACCAGATGGCGGATCAGGGTATTGGCTACATAACCAATAATTTTTGAACCACCAGGAGAACCCAGTGCGAGATAGGGCTGCCCCTGCTTCATCACAATCAAGGGGGCCATGGAAGAGCGGGGGCGCTTCCCAGGCTCAATACGATTGGCGACCAGAACACCGTTCTTGTGGCTGACAAACGAGAAATCAGTCAGCTCATTATTCAACAGAAAGCCGTTAGTCATCACCCGTGAACCAAAACCGTTTTCGATAGTACTGGTCATCGAAACAATACTGCCTTCACTGTCGACAATCGAAATATGGGAAGTTGATGGCAACTCCAATGACTCGTCGTCAGCACTCAGTGTTTGCCCATGGCTGCCGGGATTACCCGGACTGGCCTCACCAAGAGCTTCTCCGGGCTTTATCAGACCAGCTCTTATTGCCAGGTAGTTCTTGTCAAGAAGACCTGAGGGCATGGGGACAAAGTCCGTATCTGCCATGTAGCGCGCCCTGTCAGCATAAGCCAGCCGGCTGGCATCACCGATAATCTGCCAGGATTGGGGGTTTTCAGAGCCAAGCTGCTTAAGGTCAAACTGACTGCTAATACCGATAATCTGCGCCACAGTCAGCGTGCCAGAGCTGGGAGGCCCCATGCCGCAAATATTGTATTGCCTGTAAGGTGAGCAGACAGGCTTTCGTTCTGTTATTTGGTAACCGGAAAGATCCTCTTTTGAAAGGAATCCGGGTTTATCGAGCGTTACAATTTTGTTGATGATGTCATCTGCTATTTGTCCTTCGTAAAAAACATCAGCCCCTTCCTCTGCGAGTAACTGAAGTGTTTTACTGTACTTCGGGTTTAACAGAGTGTCTCCGGCCTGCAATGGCGAGCCATCGTTTTTAAAGAAGTAATTGCGCGTGTCCGGGTAACGACTCAGACGTTGCCGGTCCCGGGCAATAGCACTTGCGAGGCGTGGTGAAACTGAAAACCCATTCTTTGCAAGATTTACAGCTGGCTGAAGCAACTCACCCCATCGCTTTGTCCCGTGAGCCTGATGAAGCTCATCCATCAGCCTGACCGTACCCGGCACTCCTACAGAGCGCCCACCCACCACTGCATCATAAAAGGTTAGGGGTTTACCTTTCGCATCCTGAAACAAAGAGGGTGTCACAGCTGCCGGTGCTGTTTCCCTGCCATCCCATGTGGTGAGCTTCTGGTTTGAGGCATCGTAATAAACAAGAAACGCCCCGCCACCCAACCCGGACGATTGCGGTTCAACCAGCCCAAGAACGGCTTGCACAGTCACCATGGCATCAATGGCACTGCCACCAGCTTTTAATACCTGATAACCCGCCTTAACAGCGACAGGGTTGGCGGCAGACACCATAAACCTTTCTGCAGTGACTGCTGCCTTTTGCTCAAATCCAGTGGCAGCTTCAGGGTCAAAAGTTTCAGAATCCTCTTCTGCATACAGATGAAAAGGCATCAGATAAAACGAGGATAAACATACGACAGCCATCGCTTTCAGAGTGGCTCTTGGCATAGTTATTGGCATAGCTCTTGGCATAGCTCCTTGCCTTGTTATTATTCTATTGAGTCAAATTAAAGGTGGGTACAGTTTTCAATAATCCAAACTTTTGAACACTAAGAAAAAGGCAAAACCAACAACTATACCCTTTATTTTCTTCTACTTACGGGCGAATGGTAATCCATACCCTTCAACCACTGCAGCTTCTCGCTGATCTTCCTTTCCAGACCCCGATCGGAAGGCTGGTAATACTGCCCCGGTGTCATGGACTCAGGAAAATAGTCTTCCCCCGCCGCATAAGCATGCTCTTCATCATGGGCATAACGATAACCTTCGTTGTAACCCAGATCTTTCATCATCCTGGTAGGAGCATTGCGCAGATGCATAGGCACTTCATGGGATGGGTTACTGCGCACATCATCAAAAGCGGCCTTCATAGCTTTGTACACGGCATTGCTTTTGGGTGCACTGGCGCAGTAGACCGTAGCATGAGCAATCGCTAAATGACCTTCTGGTGAACCCAGCCGTTCAAAAGCCTGCCAGGCATTCAGGGCAATATCCAGAGCACGAGGGTCAGCATTGCCTATATCTTCACTGGCAATAGCCACCAGACGACGGACGATATACAGCGGGTCAGCACCACCATCAATAATCCGCGCCATCCAGTAGAGCGCGCCATCCGGACTGGAACCTCGTACAGACTTATGAAAAGCAGAGATCTGGTCATACCAGGCTTCGCCCCGGTTATCGAACCTGCGCAGGTTATCAACCAGCACACCTTCGAGAATCTCCCGGGTAATCACCAACTCCCCTTCTCCGCCCCCTTCCCCAGCCAGGTCACTAGCGATCTCTAACAGGTTCAGCACCCGGCGAGCATCACCATCAGCCGCCTGCACAATAATATCCCGAACATCATCAGCAATCTGAATAGCCTGCTCACCGAGCCCATACTCTTTGTCGGTCAGGGCATGATCCAGCACTTCACGCAGCGTGTCAGGCTGAAGGGGTTTCAGTACATAGACCCGCGCCCGGGACAGCAATGCGTTATTGAGTTCAAAGCTGGGATTTTCTGTGGTTGCACCAATAAAGATGACGGTTCCATCTTCAATATGAGGCAAAAAAGCATCCTGTTGGCCTTTGTTAAACCGGTGCACCTCATCTATAAACAAAATCGTACGCCGACCTGACTGAGCCCTGTCCATCTTGGCTCGCTCAACAGCCTCACGAATATCCTTCACGCCTGCGAGAACCGCAGAAAGGCTTTCAAAACGTGCCTCACAAACATTGGCGACCAGACGCGCCAGTGTTGTTTTACCCACCCCGGGCGGCCCCCACAGAATCATGGAGTGAGGAGTGCCCTGGGAGAGCGCAATACGCAGTGGCTTATCAGCACCCAAAACATGCTCCTGCCCCCGGTAATCATCAAGAGTACGGGGACGCATGCGGGCGGCCAGTGGTTCATAGGCAGGAGGTGCCGTGTCAAACAGGGAGGCGCTGGTCATGAAGCAGGCTTAACCGGGCGGGGTTTAACAGACGTCTGGTCGATCACATCCACACCAGGTGGAATGTAAAGTTCAAATTGCTTGTCTCTGATTTTCTCGTTGACTTTCACACCCGTGAAAGTAATCCGTGTGCGGGAACCCAGAGTATCCAGCAGAGTCATATCGTTCAGGGTGCCATTATCAAAGCGCAGTGAGAGTTCCTGAAAGGAGCCATCATTGCCCCTGGGCATCAGTGTAAACATCTGGTTGGCCCCGGCAGACGAGAGCCGCACAGAGAAACTTTGCAGTACCTTGGCGGTATCGCCACTTAATAAAAGTGCCGGAGTGGTGCTGGTGCGCATATCCACATCCTGGATGGTGACCTGATCAAGTTCTTTATCAAAGTAGCTGACCCGATGGCCATCAGAAACCACTTCCTGAGGGAAAGGGTCGATAACATTCCAGCGAAACAGATTGGGACGTTTGATCAGCATTTCACCATGACTTTCCTGCAGTCTGCGGCCGCCCTCATCAATAGTGTGCTGCTCAAAACTGGCCTGCAGAGTCTTCAAACCTTCAAGACGCAGGGTCAAAGCCTGGGCTGCTTCCTTCTCTTTAATAGCGTTATCTTGCTGTATTGAAACCGGCCTGGCAGTGTCCTTGCTCACTGCTTCGACAGCAAAAACACTGGCTGGAGCAATAAGAGCTGCACTCAGAAAAAGGCTGGTGGCCATTGTACGGGGGAAGCCAAAGGCTTTATCCATAAAAACAGTACTCATCAATGCTGTATTGAGACATTTAAAAAAAATTAGCGAACCGGCGCTGGTGCAATCACTTCACGGTTACCATTGGAACCGGCAGGGCTGATCACACCGGCACGTTCCATCGCTTCAATAATATTGGCCGAGCGGTTGTAACCGATCTTCAGACGACGTTGCACTGATGAGATAGAGGCCTTACGGCTTTCAGTGACAAAGGCCACAGCTTCATCGTAAAGCGCGTCCTGCTCAGAATCGCCACCTTCCGAGAACTCACCATCCTCTTCCGAAGCTCCAGTCAGCACCTCTTCGATATAGTTAGGCTCAGCACGTTTTTTCCAGTCGGCAACAACCCGGTGAACTTCTTCATCACTGACAAAGGCTCCGTGTACACGCACAGGTAAGCTGGTTCCCGGTGGAAGATAGAGCATATCACCATGCCCCAGCAGCTGCTCAGCGCCGCCCTGATCGAGAATAGTACGGGAATCAATTTTCGATGAGACCTGGAAGCTGATACGGGTTGGCACGTTGGCCTTGATCAGGCCTGTAATGACATCGACCGAAGGACGCTGGGTAGCAAGAATCAGATGAATACCGGCGGCCCGGGCTTTCTGGGCAATACGGGCTATCAGCTCTTCTACTTTTTTACCGACAATCATCATCATGTCGGCAAACTCATCAATCACCACCACGATAAATGGCAGGGTTTCCATTTCCGGTGCCTGATCTTCTAGTGATACCGGTTGATACAGCGGATCACGCAAAGGCTCACCAGCTTTGGCAGATTCTCTCACCTTACGGTTGAAGCCAGCCAGGTTTCGAACTCCCATGGCGGCCATCAACTTGTAGCGACGCTCCATTTCCGCCACACACCAACGCAGTCCATTGGCGGCTTCTTTCATATCAGTTACCACCGGCGCCAGCAGATGGGGTATACCGTCATAGACCGACAGTTCCAGCATCTTGGGGTCCACCATAATCAGGCGAACCTCTTCCGGTGAGGCTTTATAAAGAATACTGAGAATCATCGCATTCACACCGACCGACTTACCGGAACCGGTAGTACCAGCGACCAGCAGGTGAGGCATTTTGGCAAGGTTGGCCACAACAGGCTGGCCCGCAATATCATGACCTAACGCCATAGTCAGAGCGGAATCCGCACCATCAAAGGTTTGTGAGGCAATCAGTTCACTGAAGTAGACAATCTCACGGTCTTCGTTAGGTATCTCGATACCCACGACCGACTTACCGGGAATCACTTCTACAACCCGAACACTGATCACCGCAAGAGAGCGAGCCAGGTCTTTTGCCAGGTTGGTAATCTTTGAGACTTTCACCCCTGCCGCCGGCTGAATCTCAAACCGGGTAATCACCGGCCCCGGATGCACGGCAACGACTTCGGCGTCCACATTAAAATCTTTGAGTTTCAGTTCAAGAAGCCGGGACATACCTTCCAGGGATTCTGCAGAGTAACCACGCTTCTGGTTCTTATCTTTCTGGTCCAGGAGACCCAGTGCTGGCTTCTCACCTTCAGGAGGGGTGTCATCGGTAAACAGTGGCTGCTGCTTCTCTTTCGCCACGCGAGGACTGACTGCAACGGCCTGAGGTGGCGGCGCGATAGTGGGAGGCCCGCGCCTTTGCTGACGTTCTTTATCAGCCTTTATAACCTGCTCACGTTCTTTACGGGCTTTTTCAACGGCACGCTTTTCCTGTTTTTCTTCACGGCGCTCGGCATAGGTTGATCGCCACCTCCTGAACATCTCAATGCCACGAAGAATCAGTGCGCCAAGCCCGTCCATCACCGCAAACCAGGAGATATCTGTCAGCAGGGTAAAACCAAAAAGAAGCAGAGAAAACAGCACCAGAGTGGTGCCATGGAAACTCAGCAGGGGCAAAACAAGGTGAATGGCTTGTTGACCGATAATACCGCCATCTGTAGCAGGAAGAGCAGCACCGCTGCCAAGATGAAGAGTCATTAAAGCACCACCACAAACCAGGCAGATCACCATCCCCACAACTCGCAGAGTAAAGATGCCACCGCTGAAAGGCTCTGGATTATGGCGAGACTGAAAAACCTTCAAGCCTTTCAATGCAAACAGGAAAGGAAACAGATACGCAAGATAACCAAACAGGGTAAAAAAGAAATCGGCAAACCAGGCTCCGGCACGACCGCCCAGGTTTTCTATACCCAACGCCGGGCCAACACGGGTCCAGCCCGGGTCACTATGGTGATAGCTCAGCAGGGACATGGCCAAATAGATGCCGAGGACAACAAAAGTCATCATCAGCCCTTCACGAAACCGTAAAGACAGGTGGTGAGTTAAGCCCGGGGAGTCATTCGCCTCAGGCTCTTTATTGTTTGCTGCAGAGCGCCTGGCTCTGGTTTGTATTTCTGTCCCTTTCTTCACTCTACCCGCCACATCCATGAATGATTTCAATTCAGGTCTCTGTATTGTATGGCTTTTTTATCCTGAATACACAGGCAATGGTCACAGAACGTTCTTCTATTGTGCCTGCTTCGCTAAAGATGCCGCGAGCGTCTGGAGTTTTTCTGAATCTCTCAAGTCCCGCAAAAAACGCATTGGAATACCAGAGACCCCATTGGCTGCGCCCAGCAAGGCCCCTGTCAAAGCCGCGCGCGCCATATTGTTTCCACCGCCGTTACTGGCTGACAGTGTCGCCTTCTCAAAATTGGTGGGAAATCGATACAGTAAATAATAACTGGCTGGCACCAGGTGACTGAAAGCACAGTCCAGACCATAAACATGACTTATATACTGTGGTTTATCGATACGTACAAGATTGGGCTGCTGTGCCACACGACCATAGCCCGGAGTCAGGAAACGGTCATAACCACCCACTTTTTGATAGATCACCGGGTTACGTGTGAGGTTACGCAGATAAACATCAAGATCATCGACAGCAATGCCATTGATGAGCGCCTGAACCACAAGAGCAAAGACCAGCTGGTTGCCACGGGCTGACGGTTCAGAGAAGAACACCCGTAACAGCTTATCACCCTGTTCAACCAGATCCTGAGGTTCAGAATACAGAGCCGCCAATAGAACTGAATACTGTGCCCCGTCGGAGACATCCTGACCGGTCCCCATGGCGGGGTTATCCCATGCCAGACCATCACGGCGCTTCTGCCAGAGCACACGAATCAGGCTTTCGGTGTAGCGCCCGTTATAGGACTCACCGTTCAGAGTGGTAAAAAATGCATCCAGCCGATGAAAGAAGTCGCCCGTATTCAGCCCCTCTTTCTCCACCAGACTTTGCAGCAGCAGAGTGTAAATCTGACCGGTCTGGGACACATCCCCAGCCCTTAAACCCTGGTCATAACGCAGCTTGCTGACTTTGGCAAAGTCATGATCGCTGTCTGGTTCAGGGTCAACATAGTGATCCACCCATTCTCCATGATCCCGATGCAGCGCATCGAGATCATAGTACCAGTGAGTTCCGAGGCCGAGAGCATCGCCAACCAGTAAACCCATAACAGCACCTGTGGCACGGTCATTGCGACTCAGGCTCTCATTAGCCACAGCCTGAAGAGATGATGGCATCACAGACTCCTTATTCACTGTAGATTTGGCTAAAGAGTAACAGCCTGCTGAGAAAATAAGCGCCCACAGCACTACCAATCGCTGCATTAACAGTAAACATCTATTACCTGCTACGAAAACAGACTCACGCCAAGTGACCATAAATCCCCTGAGGATAATTTGAGCTTTATGGCAGCTTAGCGGCTGACTGTGCAGTGTGCCGCATCAAAGAAAGATGCGTTTATCCAAAATCCCCGAAGGCGTAAATGCCTGACGCAGACTGAGGCGAAGATTGAGCGCAATCGCAAAGGTCATAGCAATAAAAATGGCCAGTGTGATGGCTATCTGGTACTTGGCTGCAGTCAGAGGGAGTGCGCCACCGAGAATCTGACCAGTCATCATCCCAGGCAGGGAGACAATCCCCAACGTCGCCATACTGCCAACCATGGGAGACAACGCTGAACGCACCGATTTCCGAAATATGCCCGCAGTCGCTTCTTTTACTGTTGCCCCAAGCAGCAAGTCGGATAAGTAGGCAGCCTCGTTGGTTCTGAGCTCATTGTAAAACTGATCCAGCGCGCGGATATTCCCCTGAAGACAGTTGCCCAGCAACATTCCAGCCACAGGAATCAGATAACGAGCATCCATCAAAGAATCTGGCTGAATCAAAATCACCAGAAAGGCCAGACATGAGAGCGTCATAACCAGCAGGAGGCTGATCTGGGTGCTAATAAACAGGCGGGACAATCTCAGCCCTGCCTGACGAATCACACTGGCACTGGCAACAGACACCATCACCAGCAGCCAGCCTGCATTAACCCACGGGTTATTAAACTCAAAAAGATACTTGAGATAGAGACCCACAAGAAGAAGTTGCACAGCCATCCGCAAAACACTGAAAACCAGCCCCCGTGACAGCTCAAATAGCTTCCAGCGCCATAAAGCAGCACAGGGGAGGATCAACAGCAAAGAAAACAACAGCAATCGAACAAGACTGACATCAACCACACCGGACATGATCGCCCTCCCCGTTAATGACAGACTCATCAATGATTCGGCCCTTGTTCATAACAAGCTGCCTGTCACAGGCCTCAATCCAGCGTGCATCGTGGGATACGGAAATAATGGTGCGACCTGATCCTGCAAGAAGATCAACCACAGCCTGAGTCGACTGATTATCAAGTGCTGACGTAGGCTCATCTGCAAAAATAATGGCGGGCTCCAACTGCATGACCCTGGCAATATTCAGACGCTGTCGTTGACCGCCGGAGAGTGTCTGGGGTGATTTATCCAGAACATCTGACTCCAAATGCAGCTTTTCAAAAAGAACCATCAATTTGCTTTCGTTGTACGTCCGGTCCCGATACACAGCAAACTCAAAAGGACTTTTTAGAAACTCTCGAACAGACAAGTCCCCCATAGGAGATTCCTGACCAATATAACCAGCACTTCCTCGTAATTCTTTCAACACAGGCAGGGTTACAGCCTGATTACGATAAAAATATTCCCCTTCCGACACCCTGCAGGCACCGAGCAACAGCTTTAACAAAGAGCTTTTCCCACACCCTGACGAGCCAGTGAAAACGACTCGCTCCCCCTCAGCAATGTGCAGAGTAATATTATGCAGGATTGTGAGAGGTGCTCCTTCTGTCTGGGCTGATACACCAGAGAGTTGAATCATAAGTTTACCGCTCCATCCAATACACAGTTCACCAGCCAGAAAGCGGCAAGAATAAAAAACGTGACTTATTGAGTACGAAACACTCAATGCCAAAGGCTGACATCCACCACCTCCAAAGGCTTAACCGAAAAAATAACGACACTCGTAGTGTATTAGTCATATTGAAGGTGTTATAAAAAGAAATCCTATTAAAAACAGCGGGCGTATTATGTCAGTAATTACCCGGGCACTTGTGGTCGATGATTCAAAGTCCGCACGTTTTTCACTCAAGAAAATCCTGAAGAAACAGGGTATTGAGTCAACATTTGCAGAATCAGGTGCAAGTGCCATTGACGCACTGCAAACCGAGACGCCTGATATTATTTTCATGGATCACATGATGCCAGGCATGGATGGCCTGGAAGCCACTCAAGCTATCAAGAATAACCCTGAGACCCATAACATTCCGGTAGTGATGTGCACCTCCCGCGATGGTGAGGCTTATGAAGCCGAAGCACGTGCCCATGGCGCCACAGCCGTCATCCCCAAGCCAGCCCCTGATGAACAGGTCGCAAAACTATTGGCAGAGCTGGCCCAGCTCACCAAACCATTATCAAAACAGCCAGCAGCAAGCAAAGAGGCAGTCGAAAGCCTCCCACCACAGGACAATGCCACCATGGACGTGAATGAGCAACCTAACGCTCTGTCAGGAACAGAACAGCTGGAACAGAAACTTTCTCAGAAAATACAGACACTCTTTAATACTCAGGCCAGCAGTACATCTGATGCTCTCAACAAGCATGTACGCACCCTCACTGAGCAGTATGGTGAACGCCTCTCAGCTCTGTTGACCGAAAACACGGATGCACGCATTACCAGTCTGAGTAAAACGGTCACTGAACAGCTTGAAGCACAGCTTGAAGCTCAAATGGAGAAGCAGCTGGCCATGCAGATTGAGAAGCAGGCAGCTATGCAGATAGAAAATAGCTTGAAGGCTGCCAACGAACAGCTCACGCAAAAGCTACAGAGTCAGCAGAGCAGAGAAATCGAACAGCTTAATAATGTCGTTGCCGAGCAGAAAGCCGAACTACTGTCGGCTATTACCGAGCTGTCTAAAAACGACCAGAGCCTGAAACTGGCCGAACAACAGCAAGCTGAGATCAGCCGCTGGAAAACTCTTTCACTAATCAGCCTGACGGCAGCATTATGCGCACTGGGTACAAGCGCCTATCTGTTGCTGTAATACATTTAACCTGTCAACACGTCACTGGCAGTGAACTGTGGGAGTGACGGGCGAACCAATTGCCCTCCTCCTGACACTGCTCAAGAAAGAATGTAGAACGTACAGGGCTGAGCTCCCAGTGCTGGTCCTGACTACTTGTTGCAGAAAGATGCATATCTCCCTGGCAGGACAGGCAGGCAAACTCACCACAGACAAAAACCACTGGCTTTTGGTACTCAACCTTCAGGGTGAACCGTTCCAACAGCGCATGATAATAACGAGCCAACTCATCTTTGCTTCGAAATGACTCGCCTTGACACAGGCCATAGTGCAGGCCGTCACTGGGGCTTATCAAATCTGTGAGAAGGCTTACCTTAGCCTCGTTGAATCCTCTGGCTCGCTGTTCCAGCCATTGAATAAATACGGAATCAGCATTGTTATCCTGATACTCCAATGCAGCTTGCGGCTCTTCCGGAGTCTCAACCGCCAAACTTGTATGTCCATGGCGTGTACGCCACGCTCCATCCATCCATTCCAGAAACCAACTACTGCGCACATCAGCAACAACCTGCTGCCCATTTTTATCTGAGTGCGGAGTAATCTCCATATCAGTCACCAGGCAACAAACCTTTTTATTGCCGAAGACAAGCACAGGATGTTGAATTACATCCTCTGTTCTGTTCTGCTCTGTCATCTTTACTGCATAAGCTTTGAGCATCTCGCGAGAGCGAAAACCCTGAGCAGCCTCAAGGCTCCAGCCGCTGATTTCACCTGCAACATATAAATCCAAAATGCGCTGAACCTGTCGATCCCGATAGTACTGACTAAATTCAGCGAAAAATTGCTCAAGGCCGGTCATGGGGAACCACTCGAAAATCAAGATACAAGGGGCTTCAGACTAGCAGAAGAACCAACGTTCACTTGGAAGCTGAGCTGCCAAGCCAGTAGTACCGCCCATAATCCACAAGCACTTCCGTGCCTTTTGCAATATCACAAATACTCATAACAAAGACAGTGGGCCAGCCCTGATAGATCACCAGCACAAACTCAGCATTCGCCTGTGCGACAGGATCACCTGACCTGTAGGTAGTATTGGCATTAATACACACGGTGACATTGCCTGAACCATAACCACACAGGTCTAGACGAAGATTATCCAGAGAGCAATCCATGGCATAACGACCAACATTAACTCCGAACCGCCCCTGCTCAGAACGCAAGTCCTGACCATAACAGTAACGACCCACATAGGGCCCCAGAATAGTGTAAGCAGGAATATCCCGAGCAGATTTTGCACCGTTCTGCCCTCTCAAGCCATGACGAGAATCGTGATCAGGCACCTGAAAGTGTTTCAGCACAGCATCGAGCCTTTGGCAGCGTTGTTCAGGCGTTGATTCAAGCCACCACTGAAGGCATTGCTCCCATACATCTATCGAGACCAAAGCATCAGGAACTGGCAGACCGGGGGAATGCATCACCTGAGTGCTGGCACCAGGCTTGCGAATACGCTGATGCAACCACTGAGCTTCTGGAGCGAACTGATAAAGCTCTGCGCGATTATCCCAGTAACGTTTAAGAACCTGAATCGCTGTCGCTTTACGTTTACGAGGCTTGTTGTGCTGGTCTTCCATCGGGCGTTTCAGACTAAAATCAGCAGGTACGGCCAGTGGTGTCACAGGTGTACCATGCAGGCGTATACGTTGCTCCCAGTTTTCATCCGACATGTCCGACGACAACAGCTGCTTATCAATCTGCTCAAGGCGTCGCGCGCCGTCCACTGGGCTTTTCTCTGGGCCAGACAACAATGCGTCCAAAGGTTTGCTATGGGCACCGGAGGTGATTCTGGAACTGTCAGTCATCAGTTTTCCCTTGCCTGAAGTCTGTCTCGTTCGTCTCTTCATTACCTGAAGCGTCGTACTGGTCAACATTTCCTTACATAATCACGCACCACAGTTATCGAAAGCCGTTGTCGCTTTCTCTATACTGGCGTGATTTCTAGTTTACACTCCGTACCGTTTGCGCAGTTAGCAAGGGTACGACTCAATAAACACGGTTTTATTAACTGTTTTTATTCACTGTTTTTATTCACTATAGAGCCATAGGTAGAGCCCATGTCCTTTCTCAAGGGAAAACGTGTACTGATTGTCGGCGTTGCCAGCAAGTTGTCCATCGCACACGGTATTGCAGAAGCCATGCACCGTGAAGGTGCCGAGCTGGCCTTCACCTATCAGACTGAAAAACTAAAGGACCGAGTTGTTAAGTTTGCCAAGACCTGGGACTCATCAGAAGAACTGTGCTTTCCCTGTGACGTAGCCGACGATGCTCAAATCGAAGCTGTGTTTACCGAGCTTGGTAAAAAGTGGGACGGCCTGGACATCATCGTGCACGCAGTAGGTTTCGCTCCTGGCGACCAGCTGTCCGGTGACTTCACCAGCGCGACAACCCGTGAAGGTTTCAAGATTGCTCACGACATCAGCTCTTACAGCTTTATTGCTCTGGCCAAGGCTGGACGTGAAATGATGCAGGGCCGTAACGGTGCACTGCTGACCCTGTCCTACCTGGGCGCTGAGCGCACCATGCCTAACTACAATGTGATGGGTCTGGCCAAAGCCAGCCTGGAAGCCAGTGTACGCTACCTGGCGACCTCCCTGGGTGAAGAAGGTATTCGTGTGAACGGTATCTCTGCTGGCCCAATCCGTACACTGGCCGCCAGTGGCATCGGCAGCTTCCGTAAGATGCTGTCTTACAACGCTGACCGTGCCCCTATGAAGCGTAACGTGACCCAGCTGGAAGTGGGCAACGTAGCCGCCTTCCTGTGCTCAGACCTGGCCAGCGGTATGACTGGCGAGATCACCTATGTTGACGGTGGCTTTAACATCACCGCTATGGGCAATCTCGAAGAGGCCTGATCAAATATTTTCACAAGAGCCCTCATCAGCGACCACGTTAGTCGCAGGATGCTGTAAAAATTGTGGTTGATGCAGCGTGACTGTTGCTCACTGCCCAGTAAAATATTTTGCAGGCAGCTTGTCTTAAAATGCCTTTAGCGGCTTACCGCTAAAGGCATTTTTTGTTGGGCATTCTAATGATTAGAACCCTGATAACCTGTATTACTTTTGCGGGGATAGCTCTGAGAGGGGTTTCAAAGGATAGCTATCGCTTATCTCATTTAAGCTGTGGGCGATTAATGCCAGCCTCTGCAACGGGAGCATACCGGTATGATGGACAAAGGCATCTCCGGGCAAGGCAGCCAGCCTGTTAGGAATATCAATTTCAAAGTCAAATCCCCTGACTTCGCCAATGATCGAATACCGGGTAAAGTTGAAGCGTTTGAAGGTGTTGAAGTTCCAGTCCCTGGAGCGGTTTTTCATAATGGTAATCAGTTTGCTCCTGGGGTTTTCTGAATAGCGGAATCTGTCGCTCAAAGGGGCAGGGTCGTAGGTTGTCCACTTATAGCGGAAAATATAGTTTTCATCATCAACTTGCAGTGCGGTGACTGTACTCCTGCTCATTTCCTCCAGAGCCTTTTGTTCGTGGAAGGTAATGTCCTGAGTTCCTCTTCCCATAATCGGATCTTTATGACTATCCAGCCATTTCGAGAGTAGAGTCTTGCAGTCGGTTGTGTTCTGAATCATGACAATGCCAGTATTGTTTTGTAGTCTTGAGTACCGGGAGCCGTGGCTGACTCCCCAGACATCCTGGGCCGTTATAATACAGGTGTCGGGTCCTGACGCTTTGATCAGCTGATCAAAGACGGGCTCGCCCTGGAAGTCATTGGCTGTAATATCATCATCCAGCCATACAACCCACTTTTTTTCGGGCATCCCGGAATTTAAAACCATTTCCAAAAGGTGGATTTTACCCCAGTACGGCTTAATGTAATCACTCTCATCCGACTTGCCGTCACGGAGGAAGGCCATGACGCTTATGGAAAGCGGGTCGGTAGAAGTTCTCTCAAAGGGGATGAAGTTGTAATTGATATCCCGGGCAATGGCAAAAGCTGAATGATTGTAGGCAATAGCTTTTGAGTAAGGTCGCATATTGCCGCCAGATATCATGGTATGGATATACCGGGAATTGGGGCTGCCATCCGGGTCGATGGTCTCTGGCTCTGGTGCCTGACTAAGCCAATGACTGAGTATTTCGATGTCTTTCACTAACGATGGTATAAGAGCCGTCAATGTTTCTCTGTACAGGCTGGCCCGATGGCTATAGTTGACATCATAATCCAGGATATCAGTTTCGTTTTTTGCAGGGATCTGTAGAGGGGTGCCTATAAGATTGGTAAGCCGCCCCCATATCAGGGAGAGCTGTTGCCTATAAGTTCTGGGCCGGGTGTCATCATGCCGTTGAACATACTTTTCTATTGTGTGCCACTTGGCCAGTCGTTTGACTTCGCCGATGTTTATTTGGCTTTGTGCGAATACGGTTGATGTGATGAAAGCGGTCAGCAAGCTTATCAGCCAAAGCTTTAGTATCCAGCGTATAGCGCTGGTATTAACCTGTCTTTTCATAGCCTGTCATCCGTGACATTCAAGAGTTTTTGTTCAGTGTAGCTGACAGATACCTGCCTGTTATTATGCCCTGGGAGAGTGAAATTTGTGTGTATTCAGCAACGGTATCAACGAGAGAATCAAAGCCTGGAGATACACAGGGGAACCCGTCAGTAACCCAATAGCACCAGATTTTTTCTATTGCTGTTGCTTTCGGTAGTGCCTGTAGGTTTATCCATAAGATATAAAAAAACCCGCACTCAAATGAGCACGGGTTTTTTTATTGGCTATGAAGGAAAAGGCTTAGCTTTCCCCTTCACTGGAGGTTTTCACCTCGATTTCAGCATGCTGTCGCAGATCACGCTGGTATTCACCAAAGATCTGGGAGCCATGCCGAAGACCAAGGGTTGCACCCATCATGCGCTGGGTATCCTTGTCTACTTTTTCCTTACCAGGAGTCACAGCACTCACGCGAATCAGGGCAATATCACCATCAGGCAACTGCACAGAACCATAACTGCTCTTACCCTGTTCCGGATGAGGCATACGGAAGGCCTGTGCAAGTAACTGGGCAGGTGCGTCCTTACTGAAGCGGTTAGTCGTCTTGCTGTCTTTCCAGTCAACACCCGTTTCTTTTGCAACAGTCTTCACATCAGTACCACCATCAAGCTCAGTAATCAGCTTTTCAACGCGAGCCTGAAGTTGCTCCTCTCCACGCTCTGAACGCAAAGAAGTTTCAATAGAAGCACGCACATCAGCCAGAGGCATTTGTTCTGCTTTATTGTGCTTGTTTACACGCAGAACCATAACCTGATCAGGGCCAACCTCAACCAGGTCACTATTTGCACCCTGGTTCAGGACTTCATCACTAAAGGCCGCTGCGATGACACGCGGGTTAGCCAATAACTCATCAGCACCCTGGCCATCCTTACCGAACAGACCCGACTTGTGGATTTCAAGCCCGAGATTCTCAGCAGGCTGGGTCAGATCAGATGCTTCAAAGCTGTCATCTGCCAGTTTCTGAGACTTCTCAACAAACAGAGGATCCGCAGACTGCGAACGTAATTCTTTCTCCAGAGAAGCACGCATTTGCTCAAGGGAAGGAATACGCGCCTCAGCCGCTTTATCGCGACGCAGAATCACAACACCGAAATCAGTGACAAAAGGCGCAGATATTTCACCGGCCTTGAGTACATCGAGGTTGTCATCAAAATCATCACCAAAGAAGCCAGTCTCTACGACGCCCAGACTGCCGCCTTTCTCAGCAGAGTCAGGATCATCAGAGAACTCTTTAGCCAGTGCCGCAAAGTCAGCGCCGCCATCAAGCTTAGCTTTCAGCTCTTTCGCTTCATTCAGGGCATCGGCTTCAGCTTTCTCATCACCTGTTTCCAGAAGGATCATAGAGGCAGTATGTTGATCTCCAGCCTTTTCCTTCAGATCCGCTACATGACTGGCGTAACGAGTCTGAATATCGTTTTCGCTGACCTTGATGTTTTCTGCCAGCCTGGCTTTATCAAGAATCACATAATTGACGCTTACCTGCTCTGGCTTCATAAAGCGTGCAGCAGAGGCTTCGTAGTAATCCTGGATATCCTGCCCACTCAGTTCAACTGCGGCACGAGCTTTATCAGCTTTCAAGGTCAACCAGGAAATATCACGGGTCTGCCCCTGTAGGTCGCTAAGACGCTGCAGCTCGTAAGCCGTCATAAACTCTGTACCGGCAATACCGGCCTGAAGCTGAGTAGAAGCCAGCTGCTCACGCAGCATGCTGCGGAACTGAGGCACAGTCATACCAACACTGCGCACATACTGCATAACCCGATCCGGGTTATAACGGCCTTCAACCTGAAACTCAGGAGTGGTGCGGATAAATTGATCCAGCAACTGCTCCGAGACCACCATATTCCTGGTCTTCAATGCATCACGCATCAAGGTACGCTGAATCAGGCTTTCAAGAGCAGCCCGCTGCAGCAGACGCTCATCGATCATAGATGGGTCAAAGTTTTCGCCCATCTGTTGAAACAGCATGCGGCGCTGCTGATCTACAGATTCCATCAGCTGTCGCTGTGTAATCTTGGTGCCATTAACCTCGGCAATTTCCGGATTACTTGAATCCGGTCTCAGGCTTTCCAGCCCAAAAATGGCAAATGTAAAGGCGATGGCTGCAACGATAACTTTCGCTACCCAACCCTGCGCCTTATCCCGCATATCTTGGAGCATAGAGACCCCTGCAACATCCTTAAATATCCATGGCCTTACGGCCCGACTCACCTGCTCTCAGGGCAGGTACATACGAACGAGAAAGAATACCAGAGACCACCATAATAATCTGCTTTTCCGTACGATTTATACCCACAAAGAACGAAGTGTCCCCCATAAAGAAAGGCGTATCCAGAGGATACGCCTTTCAAAAACAGACTTAAGGGGAAAATTCCCCCCTACCGTCATAGTCACAACGATCAAGCGTTGACTGCATCCTTCAGAGCCTTACCAGCCTTGAAACTGGGAACACGTGAAGCAGCAATCTGAATAGGCTGACCCGTCTGTGGATTCCGGCCCGTACGTGCAGCACGATCCTTAACGTCAAATGTACCAAAGCCTACCAGGGAGACAGAATCACCACTGGTGAGAGCACCAGTAATGGAGTCGATCACTGCGTCCAATGCGCGACCGGCAGAAGCTTTAGGGATGTCAGCAGATGCTGCAATAGCATCGATCAGTTCTGACTTGTTCACTCTTTTCCCCTTACGATCCGAAATCGTTCCGATGAAGTGGCGTCAGGTGGAATACTGTGGTTGAGACACGACAACAGTGCTCTGTCACAGGCTCCGTCAGTTCTCCTGAAAGCCCGCCCTGATTTACAGGGAGAAAATAAGCCCAGGGAAACAACCTGACAAAAACTTGAACAGTTAAGCTCAAAGCAGATTAGGTAATTTTTTATACCAACTGATTTCTACAACTGTCAAGAAACCCGCTGAAATAAAGCGTTTGCGAGCAGTAAAGACTGCCCGCAGAAAAAATCAATGAGTATTAATCCCAGTTTTTGCCGATTCTTTAACCGACTCCTCTTTGACGACACCTTCGGCATCGACGAGGGGTTTGGGAACATACTGGAGAGCTACCTCAAGCACCTGATCGATCCATTTCACCGGACGAATATCCAGATCACTCTTGATATTCTCAGGAATTTCCTTGAGATCACGGGCATTCTCTTCCGGTATCAGAACCGTACGGATACCACCCCGATGAGCCGCCAGCAGCTTCTCTTTGAGGCCGCCGATCGCCAGCACCTGACCACGCAGAGTAATCTCACCAGTCATCGCGACAGAGGCCCGAACAGGAATACCCGTCAAAACAGACACAAGAGCAGTACACATGGCAATACCAGCACTGGGACCATCTTTAGGTGTTGCGCCTTCAGGAACATGAATATGCAGGTCATTCTTCTCATGGAAACCGGCATCAATACCCAGCACCTGAGCCCGACTGCGAACCACTGTCATAGCAGCATGAATGGATTCCTGCATCACATCACCCAAAGAACCGGTCTTGGTGACCTTACCTTTACCAGGTACTGCTACAGACTCAATAGTCAGCAGTTCGCCACCAACAGATGTCCAGGCAAGCCCTGTCACCTGCCCTATCTGATCCTGCTCTTCAGCGAGACCATAGTTAAACTTGCGCACGCCAGAGTAATGTTCCAGTTCATCAGGAGTAATCGTGTCCACCACACCATCACGACCCAGAGCTTTCTCTTTAACGACACGACGGCAAATCTTGGCGATTTCACGTTCCAGGCCACGCACACCAGACTCACGGGTATAGTAGCGCACCAGATCACGTACCGCGTCATTCTGCACCTCAAGCTCCCCCGTCTTCAGACCGGTACGCTTCTGCTGCTTGGGCACCAGATAACGACTTGAGATATTAATCTTTTCGTCCTCGGTATAACCAGGGATACGAATCACTTCCATACGGTCCAGCAAGGGAGCCGGAATATTCATGGAGTTAGAGGTACAAACGAACATAACGTCGGAGAGATCATAGTCCACTTCGAGGTAATGGTCGTTAAAGGCATTATTTTGCTCGGGGTCCAGAACCTCCAGCAGAGCTGAAGCCGGGTCACCGCGCATATCGGTGCCCATCTTGTCGATCTCATCCAAAAGGATCAGTGGGTTCTTCACACCGGACTTGGACATCTTCTGGATCAGTTTACCCGGCATGGAGCCAATGTAAGTACGGCGATGACCACGAACTTCTGCCTCATCACGCACACCACCCAGCGCCATACGCACAAACTTACGATTCGTTGCACGAGCAAGCGACTCACCCAGAGAGGTTTTACCCACACCAGGAGGGCCAACCAGGCAGAGCACCGGGCCTTTCAGCTTGCGAACACGCTGCTGAACGGCGAGATATTCAAGAATACGCTCTTTAACTTCTTCCAGACCAAAGTGATCCTCGTCGAGAATCTTTTCAGCACGCCTCAGATCATGACGAACCTTGCTGCGCTTCTTCCAGGGCACATTGACCATCCAGTCAATGTAACCACGCACCACAGTCGCTTCAGCAGACATAGGTGACATCTGCTTCAGCTTTTTCAGCTCAGCATTCACTTTGTCCAGCGCTTCATGGGGCATGCCTGCCTGCTCGATCTGGGTTTTCAGGACTTCCATCTCGTCCTGCTCTTCTTCAAGAGTACCCAGCTCTTTCTGGATCGCCTTCATCTGCTCATTGAGATAGTATTCACGCTGGCTGCGCTCCATCTGCTTCTTAACACGGCCGCGCACGCGCTTCTCAACCTGAAGCAGGTCAATTTCCGCTTCCATCAGGTTGATCAGGTACTCAAGACGCTCAACCAGATCAACAATCTCAAGAATCTTCTGCTTCTCTTCCACATTAAGAACCATGTGGGAAGCAATGCTGTCTGCCAGTCGCGCAGGCTCATTCACTTCGGAAAGTGAGCTCAACACCTCACTGGGCACTTTCTTGCTCAGCTGGACATACTGCTCAAATTGACTGTAGAGAGACTGAGTCAGTACTTCACTGCGACGCTCATCAACATCATCTTCTTGAAGAAGTGCGACAGTCGCGGTGGCATAGTCTTGTTCATCCCGCACAACTACGGCCTTCAAAACGCCGCGCTGGGCACCCTCAACCAGAACCTTAACAGTACCGTCAGGGAGTTTTAATAACTGGAGAATATTAGCAACCGTACCGAGTGAATAAAGCTGGTCGGCTTCAGGATCATCATCCTGGGCATTACGCTGGGTAACCAGGAAAACCTGGCGGCCTTCTGCCATGGCGGCATCGAGAGCCTGAATTGATTTATCACGGCCAACAAAAAGGGGAATGACCATGTGGGGATAAACGACAACATCCCTCAGTGGTAACAGCGGCAGCTCAATCCTTTTCTGCTGACGGGTATCTTGTTGTTCCATATACAGCCCTCTCTTGTTGTACTTCCCGGTCGGTAACAATAATGATGCATCAGAACCGGCGGCGCTCTACTGACCTATTGTCGTGAAGAGCCTGCCTCTAAGATGAGGGTTCATGTGACAAAATACAAGGACAACCGGTGCAAAACTATATGACCCGTACACTTAAAGTAGGTTCCTGCGAAGCAGTAAGGACAAGTAACACTCATTTATTGATTTTTTGTAAAACATCAACCCCAAAAATAAAACAGGCCGGATATAAATATCCGGCCTGTTACAGCTTTAAATGCTTTGTTTCTCAGAATTAAACCCTGAAGAAAAGCATTAAAGGATCACTCCTCAGGTAGCGCCCGAGGTGGCTGCTCCTTGTTTTCATACATCAGCAGTGGCTCTGACTCACCACGTATAACACTGGCGTCAATTACTACCTTGCTGATGGTCTTGTCAGACGGCAGGTCATACATGGTATCCAGCAGTACATTCTCAAGAATGGAACGCAAACCACGAGCACCTGTTTTACGCTCCATGGCCCGGGCAGCGACTTCTTCCAGGGCATCCTGACGGAAGTCGACTTCCACATCTTCCATTTCAAGGAGACGGCCATACTGTTTGGTCAGAGCATTCTTGGGCTCAGTCAGAATGCGCACCAGCGCCTCAGCATCCAGCTCTTCCAGAGTAGCGATGACCGGCAGGCGGCCAATAAACTCAGGAATCAGGCCAAATTTCACCAGATCTTCTGGCTCAACTTCGCGGAAGGCTTCACCAACACTCTTGCCGGTATCCTTGCTCTTGATATCAGCAGTGAAACCAATACCGCCCTTTTCAGTACGGGCACGGATCACCTTATCCAGGCCAGCAAAAGCACCGCCACAGATAAACAGGATGTTAGAGGTATCAACCTGCAGGAATTCCTGCTGGGGATGCTTGCGTCCACCCTGAGGAGGAACAGAAGCCACTGTACCTTCAATCAACTTCAACAGTGCCTGCTGCACGCCCTCACCAGACACATCACGAGTGATGGACGGGTTATCAGACTTGCGGGAGATCTTGTCGATTTCATCAATGTAGACAATACCCATCTGGGCCTTTTCCACATCGTAATCGCATTTTTGCAGCAGTTTCTGAATAATATTTTCGACATCTTCACCCACGTAACCGGCCTCAGTCAGCGTGGTGGCATCAGCCATGGTGAAGGGAACATTGAGCAGACGTGCCAGAGTCTCAGCCAGCAGGGTCTTACCAGAACCTGTTGGGCCGATCAGCAGAATATTACTCTTGCCCAGTTCGACATCATCTTTCTTACGGCTGTCACCTGCCTGCAAGCGCTTGTAATGGTTATAGACCGCTACGGACAGCACCTTTTTGGCACGCTTTTGTCCAATAACGTAATCATCAAGAATGTTCTTGATTTCCCTGGGCACAGGCAGCTTCTCACTGGTGCCCTCCGGTACATTCTCCTGCACTTCTTCACGAATGATATCGTTACAAAGATCAACACATTCGTCACAGATGAAGACCGAAGGACCGGCGATAAGCTTCCGCACTTCATGCTGGCTCTTGCCGCAGAAGGAGCAGTAAAGCAGCTTGCCGCCGTCGTCGCCCTTTCCATTTGTTTGGTCGGTCATTCGCAATACCCTGTTATCACGGGACTAATCATTTAAATCTAATTCGTCATTACATTAATCTTGCCCGGCTCAGCATGACCGAAAGTGGTTCCCGAATGCTGATGGAATCAAAGATTAAACAATAATTGGTTTTTTTCACGGCCTGCCAGGAAAAAATAACAAATCCCAACATAAGACCTTAACGGAACCACATTTCGTTATTGGCCGTCTCTAAAAAACAAGATGCGGGTTTTATAACCATATTTCAAGGCCAAAACCCGATCAAAGGTCAAAACGAACAGAAAAGAGCATGAGATTCTTTAGAAGATAAGCATCTGTCATCCGGCCAGACCGGCCGACCGGAAACAGATGAATTCTTACTTTCCGTCTTCACCAGCCTGGTTACGACGGTCCATGACCTTATCAACCAGGCCGTATTTCATCGCATCTTCTGCAGCAAGGAAGTTGTCACGGTCGGTATCTTTCTCAACGATCTCCAGTGGCTGACCAGTATGGTGAGCCAGCACCTTATTCAACTTATCTTTGATGGTGAGAATTTCGCGAGCATGAATTTCAATATCGGACGCCTGACCCTGGAAGCCACCCAGTGGCTGATGGATCATCACCCGGGAGTGAGGCAGACAGAAACGCTTGCCACTCTCACCAGCCGCCAGCAACAGAGCTCCCATACTGGCCGCCTGACCAATACAGTAGGTGCATACATTAGGCTTGATAAACTGCATGGTATCGTAAATAGCCATACCAGCTGTTACGGAACCACCGGGGGAGTTGATGTAGAGGTGAATATCCTTGTCAGGATTCTCAGCCTCAAGGAACAGCATCTGAGCTACTACCAGGTTAGCCATATGGTCTTCGACCTGGCCCACCAGAAAGATGACGCGCTCTTTCAGCAGTCGGGAGTAGATATCGTAGGAACGTTCACCGCGGGCTGTCTGCTCCACCACCATCGGCACCAATCCGTTGGCATTGATGTCTGGGGCGCGGTAATCGAGAAAATGGGACATGTCCTGGAATGGCTCCTTGTCAGTCTAAAGTGCCGCCCGAAGGCGACACTTTGTTCAGGGGCCGGGGGGAGTCTGAAAAGACCTGACTAATCAGGCTTCTTCAGTTTTTTCCTCTTCGGCGCCCTCTTCGTTTTGTGCCGGGGCCGGCTTGATTGCTTCTTCGTAGCCACAGGCATTCTCAGTCACCTGTGCTTCTTCAAGAATAGTATCTACCACCTGCTCTTCGAGCACAACATACTGAACCTGGCTCAACTGCTCTTCGTTACCGTAGTACCAGTCAACAACCTGCTGCGGTTCCTGATAAGCAGAAGCGATCTCTTCAATCATAGCCTTTACGCGATCTTCGTCAGGTTCCAGTTCTTTCTTCTTGACAATTTCGCCAACAATCAGACCAAGACGAACACGCTTTTCGGCTTCAGCACGGAACATTTCGCCTGGCAGTGCGCTGGCGTCGAGACCCTGCATACCCTGACCGGCAAAACGCTGTACAGCCTGCTCTTTCAGACGATCAACTTCCTGAACAACCAGAGCACCCGGCAGCTCAACAGTGTGAACGTCCAGCAGACCGTCCATAACCTGATTCTTCACCTTGTTCTTGACCGCTTGCTTCAGCTCACGACCCATGTTCCTGGTGATTTCAGTACGGAACGCGTCCATGCCACCTTCAGTTACACCGTAACGCTTGAAGAATTCTTCGTCCAGTTCTGGCAGGGAAGGCTTCTTAACTTCAGTTACAGTGATAGCGAAGACAGCTTCTTTACCTTTCAGGTTTTCAGCCTGGTAGTCTTCAGGGAAGGTAACAGTGATGTCTTTAGTTTCACCGGCCTTCATACCTACGATGCCAGTTTCAAAACCTGGAATCATGCGGCCGGAGCCCAGCTCCAGTTCCTGACCCTCAGCGGCACCGCCTTCAAATTCTTCACCGTCAACACTGCCTTTAAAGTCGATAACAACGGTATCGCCTTCTTCAGCAGCAGCGCCGTTTTCGGCTGCTTCGAAAGTCTTGCTCTGCTCACGCAGGGTTTCCAGCATTTTGGAAACGTCTTCGTCAGCCACTTCAGCAACAGGCTTTTCAACGGCAATCCTGGAGAAATCACCCAGATCAAACTCAGGGTAAACTTCAAGGACAGCTACAAATACGAGGTCGCCACCCTCTTCTACATTCTGGGGTTCGATTTTTGGAGCACCGGCGGGATGGAGCTCTTCCTTGATCACGGCTTCCATATAGGAAGACTGCATGACCTCACCCAGGACTTCCTGGCGCGCACTTAGGCCGTAACGCTTCTTAACCACTTTGAACGGTACTTTGCCAGGACGGAAACCGTCCAGCTTAACCTGTGAACTCATCTTCTTCAGGCGTTCATCAACCTGAATATCAACGGTTTCAGCAGGTACCGTAATGGTCAATCGGCGCTCGAGTCCGGAAGTCGTTTCAAGTGAGACTTGCATGGTTAATCCTCATAAACCAATTGTTGCGACGAGCGTTTTTCAGTAGAAAGCTCAGAAAAGTGCAACAGGGTATCAGATTCTTTAGCTGCACAGAACCGGCCCGATGGCCGGGCTGCTCGTTTTCTATTATAAACCCGCATTTCATTGAGCCAGATGGTGAAAAGACACTCAAAATAGCTCTTCCTGCAGATAACCTGCACCTTTCGGTGCCTACGAAAAAAGGGGATAAGCATGCTTATCCCCTTTTTTCTTGAAAATGGTGCGGATGGAGAGATTCAAACTCTCACGCCTTTCGGTACTGGCATTTCAAACCAACACACTTCTAGCAAGATTCTACTAGCAAGGCTCTACGTGACCACAAGAAACCGCAGGGTATAGCGTTTGTGCCTGCCAACCTGTGACTTCTTAAAAGTGCTTTATGTCACTCTTGTGTCACCATGTCACCGACAATGGTGGCGGACTATACATCCTCCAAAACCCCAGCACAAGAGCCTATCGAGGAAGGTGCCAGGCAGGAGTAATTGAATATTCTCAGGCTGTTTTTACGCCCAGCCAAGTTTGAACCGCGTCAAGTAGAATGCCGACCGTAAAGCCCATAACTTCAACAAAGCTTCATCGCACAAGCTACAAATTGCACCCCGCCACTTTCAAAAGTAGCGAACAGGCCCTGAGTAGCTACTGACCTAATGTACATTATTTATATGCATCAACTCCAGCAGCCACCCTAAGCACCGAATTCAGTAGTTAAAAGCTCTTATTAGTGGTGATACAGAATTCATCTTCTTAAGGCTGGCTACTGCTTAAGGTGCATACTGGTCGTTACAGAAGTCACTGGCTTCTCTCTGCATATCCGCCCCTGACAAGCTTATTACACGTATAACGCTCTCTCTGAAATAGCGGCGCGTTGCTATCCCACATACGCTTATATCTAACAGGCCGACTTTAGTTTTATGACCATATCCTTCCCTCTAAAGCCTTCTCTCCAAAAACCTTCCCATTAACGCCCCAAGGCTCAACGTATATTCTTTGACCAACGAGCAGCCACAATACCACCTTAAACTGGAGGCATAAAAAAAGCTGCCTGCTTCCAGACAGCCTTCCAGATTCAGCAGTTAAATTGATTATGTAAACAGTGGATTTACGCCTTCAAAAAACTCCTTACCATCATCTGTGAGTACAAAATACTTCAATCTCAAATCACCTTCATACCGATATTCACACAACCCATACCCGGGCTCTCTTCCATTCTTCATATCGGTTAGCTGTCTGGTTACACGTGTAACTGTAGACATCTTAAGATTATGTTTAGCCATAATCTCACTATTGGTAATGCCATCCTCTCCAGCTTGCGCTATTTCAGAGAGAACAAGGAAAGCTTGAGGGGAGAATCTCAAATCAATCTTGAGAAAGGCTTTGGCAAGGCCAATGAGTTTTTGAGTGCATTCTGTATTCATAATAATTCTCAGCAAGGAAGTAAATAGTTTAAGTAATGTCAAAGCTCAATCTATTCACTACTGCCTACTTCTCTCATACATGACAGCTTTGAGTATCGGAACAATTTCTATAGCTTTAAGATTTGCTATGGTTGCTTTTTTATTGGTACTGACATCGAGAACAAAATCCATATCAGCGACAAGCAGCCTCACTTGTTTAATTGCACAGTGATGCTCATGATCATGCTTAAAATCACACCCGCATTTGTCACAATCCTGACTTGTGTCAACATCAACAATTTCAGCAATAAAGTCCATCTGCTGCTTTAGTGTGTAGTGGTTCCAGGTAATAGCTGTTGCAGCCTTCATCTCCTCAATGACTGATTGTGGAGTAGTGTTTACATCATTATATTGAAAATCCGCCACAAGCTCTTCCATAAGCTTTGCTTGCACGCTCATAAACTCAGAAGAGAAGTAAGGGGGAGTATCCACCTCAACAGGGCTTGCCTGAGTGGTGATCACCACTGAACAAATGTAATACAGAAGAAAGCCTACACCGAATGTAAGTGTCTTGTTTTTCATGGACAACCTAATTAAATATCAATGGAAAAAAGGCAGGTGAGAGAACAACCGCCCATATTGCATACAATCCTTTATACCGTTCCTACATCATGCACCCTCAATGTATTTTTCAATGTGACGCAAAAATTCAGCCCCCCTGGAAGTAATAACTGCATATTTGCATCTCCTGTCCTCAACATCATGGATCCACCTAACAAAACCAAAACCACCCTTGTTTGGATGACCATCAGAGGACAAAAGCTTAAGCAGGCTGGATATTGTAGAAACTTTACTACCCAGCCTATCGCACAACGCGGTACTGGTGATGCCTACGCTGCCAGCCATAGAGATAACAGAAAGAGCCTGGAGCCCCTGCACGGGAAACCTGACATCATGACCAATCACGTAGTTACTAATAAGCTCAAGCTTCTGAGCGTTGTTATGTTTCATAAATGAGGGGTTATCCTGCCAACAGATTTTCGACAATTTTAAATAAGCGTTCGAAAAAAGTCTGTAGCAATCACACCTAGATTCTACGACATAATGTTCTATTTAAAGTGCTCAGCATCGCATAGGTTGTTATCAACAACACAGTTAATAGCAGAAAACCACTATTAACCAGGAGTATCGGCTCCATACCGCCAGAAATGTCAACGACCTCAGTGACAAGCATCAGTATCACCGCAAAAAACATGAGGAACCCAACTAAACAAAGTACTAATACGGATCATCATTTTGTTAAAATCCAGCAGTAAAATTCATATACGACATATTGAAGGACATCACCCCTAAGATTAAAATAATTTAAAGAGCTTTACTCAAGAACAAAGGTAGTAAAGAAAACAATGGAAACAGAAATCACTATCGAAACCACACAATTAAAGACAATACAGCCCCCTAACCAGCATCAACTTCAATGATTCGAAAAGATAATCCTATTCAATAAAACATTTAATAGGCCACATTCAAGATTGCCAGCAAAATACCACAAACAAACAACTTAACTACGCAACAAAGAATACCAAATAGAACAACCCTAAAATAACATTCATATTGTTCCAGAGGTTAGAGTACCCCCTGCACAAGCAACTCATAATTAGAACCGATATGAGACTGACACATAGGGCTGAGTTATCTCTTTCTGTTTAATCCTAGCTATAACGCTAGTGTGGATCTTACCTTCAGTCTTGATGTGTTTACCCCTGCTGATGTCCACTCCTCCCGTACGGTATTTAATACCTGCCTCAATATCCAGATTGACAATTTGAGCCATTAAACCCATCTGGGCACCAGCATAAAGAGCCGACTTTGAGCCTTCAACATCCTGACAAGAACAATTATCTCCGTCCATATCACTCAGAGTAATACTTGTTCGTTCAGCGCCAATAGTTGCGCCGAAAAATGGCCTTACTGGTGAACCATTCATAAACAAATAGTCAACAGATAACGCCAGGCCTGCTGTATCAGTCCTCCCTTTTCCAACCAGGTCAAGATTAGCTTTACCACTCGATTGATTAACCGATACGTACACTCGCACACCATCATTAATATAACGTCCTAACCGTAGTCCGTAATTATTCCCTTCCGCCACAGCAGAATCACTACCAATTTTTGTGGAGGTGGCTTTCTTCTTGGGTTTTCGTGAGCCAGAGGTGTTAAGAGTTAACTCACCCTGATACCTGGAACTGAACATTCCTGCCTCGAAGCCTATAAAAGCATCACCATCAGCAACAGCTTCCTTAACAGCAGAAATAGAGAATAGCGCAGCGATAAAAGCTGAGGCACGGAAAATAGCTTTAGTTTTCATTAACACACCTAGAGGGATAACCATAGCTAAAGCCTGAACAAAACTCTCGCCCAGACCGCTAACAAGTCAGGCAACATTCTCAACAAAAAACCTTTAAAAAAGAAGAGTACTACTCACAAGTGAGCTATGTTTTGAAGTTAGTATTCATGGTGGAGCCCCCACCACCCAACAAGGATGACATCGAGGCAACGGCCAGCACCTCTATACACGAGCCCCCCCCTTTAGCAGTATATTCATAGCGACCGTCGCCCGGCTCACAAAATCTGGAAATTCGTACTGCTTTTTTACTTTAACCTACATCACTAAATCAGGTTCGAAACCCTGCATCCCGGAATAGGAACAATAAAGAGCATTACTAACAACCGGCCCTCAATAAAACTTGAAGAATCTAACAAATTACTGAGCAACCATGACAAGAAACCAACTCAAGGTTTATTAAACTCATTAGTGAGCACAACTATCAAGCGAGCACGATAAGCATGGAAAGACTGAAACAGCAATCGGTAAACTGTATGCAGCTCCTGAGGAAACATATCTCCTCAGCTTTAACTAAGAAATAGACTTGTTTATACGTAGCAGGTTTTCAGTGAATTTTTCAAAAGCTGCATTCAACGCTGCTGTTAAGTCGTGTCTGTCCGAAAACCCTAATCCCTTATCACCAAAGGACTGAAGGGTGCATATAACTACGAAGTTTTTCTTGAAACTTGGTTATATGCAGCAAAAGCAAGGGTTACAGCAGATCAAGATAAAACATACCTGTCTTTCCCTATATTCTTCGATCGAATATAGGCACCTAAGCCCTTGTGCCACAAGGGTTTAGGTTTTCGGATAAGCACTAAGTAAGTACCCGGTCACATGAAAACATAGCTTTCTGACTCAATCTCCAGGACACTCAGCAGTGTCGCTGCTCCAGCCACATAGCGGGCTATGCTCCCTGCGCTGCAACCCACCTGAACAACCTGTTTTTTGGCCAGAAATAGTTGTTTCCACACGGCCGGGCACTCATGTCGTCTGTTTTCTCTACCGGTGCTGCCCATGCTGTCGCTGGTGACTGGCTTGCAGGTGCTGAAGGAAAATCTGGTTTTGAAGGTTCTTTTTCCGCTTCTTCAGCTGCCGGCTATGCTGATGCCGGTCGTGTTGTTGGAGTTGATGGTAATGCTTCAGCCAAGCTTAAAGATAACGTCAAGGCAAAAACCTTCGGTATCCGTATTGGTCAATACATGAACGATAACGTCCGTATTTATGCCTCTATTGAACAGGCCGACTATAAAGGCGACTTGGGAGTGAAAGGTTCTGCCTCTGCTCAAGGTGGTTATGCCGGTGCTACTAAAGATGGTTACGCTATTCGCAGCGACTACGCTGCTGGTTCTGCCGGCCTGAACGAAAAGTACAGCGCCAAAGACCCGGGCATCAAAAAGTCTACCAGTTACATGATGAACGCTGACTACGTGTTCATGAAAGATTCCGCAACCCGTCTTTTCGTAGGTGCATCTGCTGGTGCCAAGCGTGCCGAGACTGGCGGTAAGAAAAAGACAGGTACTGCGGATGGTTTCCAGGCCGGCGTATTGACCCTGACTGGCGTCGCTGATTTTGAAGCCGGTGTTAAATACCGCAACTCCAATATATCTGCCTCCTACGAAATTGCTGGCAGTGACTTCACCAGCAACATACCAACACCAACCGCAGGCAATCACATCGTCGCGCTGAAGCAGGTGCCAAAGGCAAGTGAAAGACAACGGTATCACTCAGGGCTATCTCTCTGTGTCTTACCGTTTCTAATGAGTTTCAAGTGCGTGTTAGACCACAACCTGGGGATTTGTGATTTAACACGCACTATAGATGAGATGTGTGTATGAATTAAGGCTAGCACCTTGCGTGCTAGCTTTTTTTAAAATGAATTGAGACAATCAATTATTGTACGACACAAAGTCATTTCAGGTGTTTATGCATTTGAAATATGTAGATCACAGCACATTCATGCCATAGCTTAAAAACAAAAACATTCAATACCGATCGCGACCTTTAGCCTTACGCACAAGACCACCCAACGGCCTGATAACTCTCTTCATTTAGACCCCTCTATAAATTTTTCTAAATACTTAGAAACATATTCAAGAGCCCCAAGCTGCCGCACCAAGGGCGACCGATCTGCGCACTGCCCTCCAACCCTGCCAAGGACTTGCAGAATCTCGTCCCATGTAGCCGTTTAATATAGCCGTTAAGCTAGTAGCAACAGCCTTTTGCCAATCAAGGGTAGGTAAAGCATGTACCGCTGCCTCACGCCTCCTTGAAGAAGCAGGAGCTATCACGCCCCCCCTGAGGCTTCAATGGCACCATTTTAAGAACTTTGAGGTTGAGCGTCACACTTATCAACTTAAGAGCTGTCGCTAACTCTTCTCATAGCAGAGGTGCCCATCCCGATCGATGCCAAATGCCGCTTCTACTTCGACAGCAGTAAACATCTGGAAACTTCCAGCTATTGCTTATTCATATAGCCTACATTCGCCCATAACAGATTCGAAAACAGGTATAGAGCGCCCTCAAAAACCTCTCACTCGCTTTGTGAGAACATCATGTCGGACTGTTTAGTCTTAAAGAAATCAAGCATACCGGAATGAAAAAACCCCCGAGAACACTGAGGCTCCCGAGGGTTTATTTTGTTTGGTGCGGATGGAGAGACTCGAACTCTCACGCCTTTCGGCACTGGTACCTAAAACCAGCGTGTCTACCAATTCCACCACATCCGCATTCAGGGTGAGCCTGACCCCGGTACATCACTATATAAAGGCATCTTTATAAGAGATAGCAACCGGCTTGCTGCTTTAAGGAGTCAGCACTCCCTATTTAAAGCCTGAAGCTTTAAATTTCAAACTGGGGTGGACGAAGGGGATCGAACCCTCGACCGCAGGAGTCACAATCCTGAGCTCTACCAACTGAGCTACGCCCACCATCGCATGTATTTCTACAGCATTTTAAGTTCGCATAATAAGAAGTGGGGTGGACGAAGGGGATCGAACCCTCGACCGCAGGAGTCACAATCCTGAGCTCTACCAACTGAGCTACGCCCACCACAACGTGACGAATCAACCGTTAACTTCTTACTGCAAGCCAATCTCTTTGAAAATGGGGTGAACGAAGGGGATCGAACCCTCGACCGCAGGAGTCACAATCCTGAGCTCTACCAACTGAGCTACGCTCACCACTGTATTTTCAAAGCCATCCGCTTTTTTCAAGCCGACAACACTATAGTAATAATGCTGAAAACTCAAAATTGCCTTTCAGGCTTTACACCAGATTCACACTTCGAAATGCCCCATAAAAGTGAGACATTTAAAAAGAGGGAATCTTCTGAAAATGGCGCACCCGGCAGGATTCGAACCTGCGACCGATGGCTTAGAAGGCCATTGCTCTATCCAGCTGAGCTACGGGCGCTGAAACCTGACAAGTCTAAAAATGGTCGGGGTAGAGAGATTCGAACTCCCGACATCCTGCTCCCAAAGCAGGCGCGCTACCAGACTGCGCTATACCCCGAAATCTTACTCATCTGTCGATCAACACTTGTGAAATCAGGCAGTTGCCGGAAGTGCCGAGCAGCAGACGCGGCGAATATTACTGATCAGAACGCAGCGCGTCAATGGCAAAAAAGCGAGATAAACCGATATGGTCATATCATTAGCCAGTGATTCAACACCCCGCACCTATTGCTGTGTTTATTGAGCACTCATAAACAGTGCCACAACCACCACCGCAATCTCAGCAATCTCTACAACTTAATCTACCACATAAAGAGAACCGCAAGACTTGCTTACACAAGATTAACCAGAATTTCTCAATCTATCCAGTACCATAATCAGAGAGCATTGATCAGGCTTTATCAATGGCTTTTCATACTTTGCCACTATCGCCATAATACCCGCCCCTTGATGGGCTTCGGCCTTCCCCCCTGCCAGGTAGTAACACCATGTCTATTGAACAAACCCTTCGCCAGCGCAGCGGCAACAAATGCGAACTCTGCACTGCCGACACCAACCTCAGTATTTTTGAGGTAACGCCTTCCGATGGTTCAGCCGAACAAAGTATCCTGGCCTGCAATACCTGCCAGCAACAGATCACCGGCGCATCCACCCTCGACGAAAACCACTGGCACTGCCTGCGTGACAGCATGTGGAGCCAGGAACCTGCCGTACAGGTGATGTCCTGGCGCATGCTGAAGCAGCTGCCCGAAGGTGGCTGGGCACAGGAACAGCTGGACATGATGTATCTGGAAGACGACGTGCGCACCTGGGCCGAAGCTGGCCAGCCCACATCCGATAATGACGACAACGCCCCCACCCTCGACTCCAACGGCACTGCACTGGCCGATGGTGACACCGTCACACTGATCAAGGACCTGGTCGTTAAAGGTGCTGGCTTTACCGCCAAACGTGGCACCGCGGTCCGCAATATATCCCTGACCAACAACCCGGAACATATTGAAGGCCGCGTTAATGGCACCCGTATTGTTCTACTGAGTTGTTACCTGAAGAAATCCAACTAAATATCCCCCCGGAAAATAACACCGACCTGCAAGGGCGCCACTTGCGCCCTTTTTTGTTTGTCAGGCTTCATGAGCACACTGTTATGAGTCATCGATTTCTGTGCTGGTCTGAGTCGATGTATACAAATGCCAACACCGCGAATAGTCGAAAAGGCGATGATAAGCTGACTTCCTTAACAAAGAACCATCCAATCATCCTGTAGTGAAACTACTGCTGACAAGTCTGATGGTATAGAAGCAGAACCAGGCGCGCCGGAAGCAGCTAACTCTCTCAATGACTATATCCTGATCAAGGAACCGAGGGGATTGATCTCTACAAAGCGAAACAGGCGCTAGCAGCCTGCCGGATTTAACCGACCGTAGCGAGAAAAAAACCGGTTTGAGGCAGCAAAGGCCTGTCTTGCTCACAAGTACACAGTGAGGGTCGTTGAGCGCCTGACCCTAGCCTTTGAGAAGGACACCATCAACCCACTCAAACAGGAACTGCTATTTTCGGTTTTGAGTTAATATGAGGTATTTACAGCTTCAGTCGCAACAAATAGCAACAATATCTTAATTATTAAGCACAGCTTTGAACTGACGCCAACCACAGAAAACCCAGACGGAGTTATGTTTAGCCGTCAGGCCCGAATCTCCTGCACTGATCCGGTAAAGAGCCACTTAGATACGGGAACATTAATCGCGTCAAAATCTGCCATAGAAAAATCTTCCATGAAACCTGAAGTTGGTGCGCTCATTAAGCGACAAGCAACCAAATTTCGAGTACAGCTTCAAACCACTGCTTGTCAGCCCCTCTGAGCACTTTGTTATGAGTCATCGCTGATTGAACCTGTCTGAGTAGGCATAACTCGCTTATAGCATGATAAACAGGTGACTCATTATGAATGCAACTTCAGGACAGCCCCCAACAAACCTTACGACGACAAGCTTTATTGAAGATCAAGAGACCGGCGCCTCATCCGCAGATAGCTCTTCCCAGGCAAAACCCGGCACTGATTAAACCCGTCACTACAGAACAAAGCACCGAAACAGCAGCAGTGGGAAGCCTTGAAGGATTTAGAGTCATTCAACAAGCAATGCCCCCTACTGGCATCGACACTGTGCAAGCTGCATTTATTGAGCAACTAGAAAACGGAAGACTCGCTACCATATGCGAGAAAGCGATGATAAACAGCGCTGATGTTTGTCACAGCATAAGCCATGACGAACTGTCCGAAGTAGAGCAACAAGATCTTGAATGGGCTTTAAGAAACGTCAGGTTTGGAGGTAAAGCCCAAACGAACTTTGGTGCAAGGGTTCGAAAGACAGTGTTGGGGGCAGAGCGAACCGTTAACCATATTATCGGATCAACATTCCCAAAGGCTCCATTCAAAGTGCGCGTCGCGGCCGAAGCCTGCCTGAATCACTGCTATTTCAGGAAATTGATTCGTTTTCTGGAAGGATATATTGAACAGCAGACTATCAAGCCTTTTGAACCGCAAATGCTGTTTTCTGTATCCAGCCAGAAGCTTCGCGTACGCGAAGCTTCTGTTTATGCAGGTGAGAATGACAACCACATCATCATTAAACACAACTTTGAATTAACCGCCCTGATTAAGCAGTATGATGACGTCAGTCGAATAAGTAATTGTCAGGGTGAGCCATTATCCATAAACCCGCTTATTGTAGAGTGCATATTGGATATCGCCACAACAGAAGATGCACCGGATGGCGTATTATTATCCGCGGATGCTAAGACAACGTGCCCGGCACCTGAGGCCAGCGCTGCAACATGGAATGAGCTTTCAGGACTTAGTAGCAGCAAATCAGCAACACCCGGCACTCAAGATAATGACAGCAAAAAAAACAGCTCCCAGACTGAAGACGAAGCCTAAACAACCAGAATAAAGCCTGCCCATAAAAAACACCCCGCTTTGGCGGGGTGTTTTACAATATCAGATCCATCACACGCTAAAGCGCTTCCGGCGGGACTCATACTCATCTATCAGCGAGATCATGCCATCAGCATCAAACTCACGCAGGCTGGACAGCACCATGGTTTTTTTGCCACGACCCACCACTTCACCCTGGTCACGAATCACAAACTCAAGAGTGACATTGCCGCGGCGACCATTCACATCCAGCGTTGAACCCGCCTCTTCCAGAACCGGAGCCTTCAGAGAGGTCTTATCCAGTTCAATACCCATGCTTTCATAGATAACGAGAGGCCGAGCCGGGTTGATCATCACCCCTGCTTCCTTCATCAAAGGTACCAGTACATGGGGAAAGTTCTTGCCAGAGAAAGAGACATAGCTGCGAATCAGTTGTTCGATGACACCCTGATCATAAATACGGTCACCCTCACCACAAAACTCCAGGTACTCCTTATTGTTCTCATCATGAAGAGACTGACAACCGTTATCTTTGTCTTCAAACTTTAAGGCCACGTCATTACTGACCATGCCATTGAACTGCACCTTCATCTTTGCAGGCACACCGCCACCAACGAGGATTTTGGCAAACAACAGATCACCCGGTACACAGAAGCGTTTGCTGTCTTCATCATGAATCGGGTTAAAGTCGTTCGCTACCTGCTTGGCAAAGCCACTGGCCTGCGCACGGGTAAAAGAGAAACCATCGTCAGACTGGGGAGTAAAGTATTGGGTGAGGAACATGCGGCGCTGATAAGGGACGAATCCCTCTCTTTCTCCGGGTTATTTTCAATGCGCTAATAATAAACCAGAGCGCTGCTGCATCTATAGAATAAAAACGTAGCTTTTTGTTGGCGCTATATAAAGAAAGATATATCTGGTCAAATAATCGTCAGACGCTGAACCTCAATTTCGGCTCAGTCTACAACACTGGTTTCTACTTCACCTTCAAGGCATAGCCGAGCTATCTCATTAATGCCTTCCCCTGAATGTTCGTAGTCTATCTCAACATGAATTATGCCTGCCTCATCAGTGAACAGGCATGTCTCACCACCAAGGATTTCGGTAATCTGCCAGTGAGCCCCCCCAGCGCGGCAGTTCGCACCTTTTTCACGTATAAACCTCATGGCGCCACGGCCGTCTAAATCGGCATCGCAGCATATAAAAGAATGCACAGTATTATACTCTTTATTTCTGCAATCAGCGTAAGAATATCCATTGTCAGCGGCCAAGGCGGTCGCATGTACAACGCCAGACCCTGGCAGTGTTATAAGTAACCATGCATGTATTAATAAATGAAGCCCACTTCGGTTCATATCACTGCACATTTCTGCAATGCTGATCTGTACTGCTGGACATTTGGCTTCATCAGTTTCATCCAATATAGCCAGGCAAACAAAGAGAAGAGTCTGTGAAATCTGATTGAAGTACCTGTCTAAAATAGACTGCCCTTGTGCGTTTTACTATTCCGCCTTACATACCTGGCTGCGGGAGAGATCAGAGAGGGTCATTAGCTCAGCTTAGAGAGCATGATAACGAGGTCAGGGGCAGGGGCAGGGGCAGGGGCAGGGGTATGATATAGACGACACAGAGCAGCCCTACTCATTAAAGAGTTGGATGTCGTCGCCAGGAAAGCCCGGTGACTCGGGCTTCCATACCAGTCATTCAGCCTTTAACCTTGCCCCTGGCAAGCTTAAAGACTGAATGAGTACTATCAAATGGTTAGTAGCTATTAGCAGATCAGACCTTTAACGCTCAATTCGCCAGGTTGTCCCTTCCCGGGAGTCCTGCAATATCACGCCATTGCTGGCCAGCTCTTCGCGCACGCGGTCAGCTTCAGCGAAATCTTTCGCTTTCTTCGCGGCCTTGCGCTTTTCGATCATCTCTTCAATCCAGGCTTCATCAACATCACCGCCGGACTTAAGAAAGGATTCCGGGTTACTCTGCAACACACCCAGAGCGCCTCCCAGCTTGAGCACCAGCGCACCAAGGGACTGTGCATTATCAGCGTTCTCAGCACGCGCTTTGTTCAATTCACGTACCAGTTCAAACAATACGCCAAGTGCTTCCGGAGTATTGAAATCATCGTCCATCGCCTTGTAGAAACGGGTTTCGAACTCTGTACCGGCAGCAGCTTCAACACCCTCAAGACTCAGATCTTTCAGAGAGGTATACAGACGCTCAAGACGAACGGCCGCTTCCTTCAGGCTGTCTTCGGAGTAGTTGATCGGGCTGCGGTACTGACTGGAGATCAGGAAGTAACGCACCACTTCCGCAGGGTACTTTTCCAGCACCTCACGAATGGTGAAGAAGTTACCCAGGCTCTTGGACATCTTTTCGTTGTCCACCCGAACCGCACCGGCGTGCATCCAGGTGTTTACGAAGGTCTTGCCATTAGCCGCTTCACTCTGGGCAATCTCATTCTCATGGTGAGGGAACTTCAGATCCGGGCCACCACCGTGAATATCAAAGGTATCTCCCAGGCAGCACTTACCCATGGCAGAGCACTCAATGTGCCAGCCAGGACGACCCTTACCCCAGTCAGACTCCCAGCTTGGCTCGCCTTCTTTCGCGCCTTTCCAGAGCACGAAGTCCAGCGGGTCTTCCTTGGAATCTTCGACATCAATACGGGCACCGGCCTGCAGCTCTTCCAGAATCTTGCCGGAGAGCTTGCCGTAGCCTTCGAACTTATTCACCCGGTAATAGACATCACCATTACCCGGCGCGTAGGCGTAGCCCTTTTCGATCAGGGTGCTGATCATCGCCTGCATCTCATCGATGTAAGCAGTGGCCTTTGGCTCTGCATCAGGAGGCAGTACACCCAACTCAGCACCGTCTTTATGCATTTCTGCAATCATGCGCTCAGTCAGGGCGGTGAACTCTTCACCATTTTCATTGGCCCGACGGATAATCTTGTCATCCACGTCGGTAATATTGCGCACGTAGGTAACCTTGTAACCCTTGGCACGCAGGTAACGAGTCACTACATCAAAAGCCACCAGTACCCGGGCATGGCCGATATGACACAGGTCGTAGACGGTCATGCCGCACACATACATGCGCACTTCGCCTTCGTTGATCGGCTTAAACTCTTCCTTTTTACGGGACAGGGTGTTGTAAATCTGTAACACGACAGGATTCCTTTTTCCAGTCTGCAAACAGGCTCAGGCCTTGTTCGCCCAGGTATCTTTCAGGCCAATGGTCAGGTTGAAAACCGGCTTCTCGGCGGTGTGATCATAGCGGTCGGCCACAAAGTACCCTTCCCGCTCAAACTGGAAGCCCTGCTCTGGCTTGGCATTCGCCAGACCCGGCTCAACCCATGCCGTGGTGACACGCATATTGTCAGGGTTGATATGGCTGACAAAGTCTTCCTCACCACGGTCAGGCGCTTCATGGTTAAACAGACGATCGTAGATACGCAGTTCCGCCTCCTGGCCTTTAGTGGCAGACACCCAGTGAATCACGCCACGTGGGCGCACACCTTCAGGAGGGTTCTCACCTACGGTACCGGGAATGTAGCTGCAACGCAGTTCAATAATCTCACCCGCATCATCCTTAATAGTCTCTTCGTGTTTGATCACGTAGGTACCACGGAGACGAATGTACTCATCAGTCACCAGGCGCTTAAACTTCTTCCGGGACAGGGAGTTGTCTTCGTTAAAGTCAGCGCGATCAATATACAGTTCACGGGTAAATGGCAGCTCACGCTCGCCCAGCTCTGGACGGTTCGGATGTGCCGCCGCTGTCATGGTTTGCACTTCACCCTCTGGCAGATTGGTGATGGTCACCTTTAATGGGTTCAGTACCGCCATGGCACGAGCAGCATTTGTGTTCAGGTCATCACGAATCGCATGCTCCAGCATGGAGAAGTCCGCGATACCGTCAGTCCGGCTGATACCCACCATTTCAGAGAACTTGCGAATGGAGCCCGGCGTATAGCCACGGCGACGCATACCGGAAACCGTTGGCATACGCGGGTCATCCCAGCCACTAACCAGGTTTTCATCAACAAGACGCTTCAGTTTGCGCTTGGAGGTGACAACATAATTGAGGTTGGTACGGGCAAACTCATACTGTTTCGGTTTGGACGGCACCGGCAGGTTCTCAAGGAACCATTCATACAGCGGACGATGATCCTGGAATTCCAGCGTGCAAATAGAGTGGGTAATGCCTTCAATGGCATCTTCCTGCCCATGAGCAAAGTCATAGTTCGGGTAGATGCACCACTTATCACCGGTCTGGTGATGAGGCACCTTACGGATACGGTAAAGAACCGGGTCACGCATATTCATATTAGAGCTGGTCAGGTCAATCTTGGCACGCAGGCTGGCCTTGCCTTCTTCATATTCACCGGCACGCATTTTTTCAAACTCGGCCAGGTTGTCTTCAACGCTCTTCTTGCGATCAGCCGTTTCTACACCGGGGCGGTTAAAGTTACCGCGATTTTCCCGCATGGTTTCCGCATCCTGATGGTCCACATAGGCTTTGCCTTCGCGTATCAGGTGCAGAGCCCAGTCGTAGAACTGGTCGAAGTAACTGGAAGCGAAACGGACATTGCCCGCCCATTGAAAGCCCAGCCACTCGATATCTTCACGAATCGCGTCGATATAGACCTGATCTTCCTTTTCAGGGTTGGTGTCGTCGAAACGCAGATTGCACTCACCCTGGAACTTTTCTGCCAGACCAAAGTTCAGACAAATAGACGTCGCGTGGCCTACATGCAGAAAGCCGTTCGGCTCTGGAGGAAAACGAGTGACAATTTTATTGCCGGGAACACGCCCTTCTTCGAGGTCGCGCTCAATAATCTGTTCCAAAAAGTTCTTGGCTGATGTCTCAGTCGTGCTTTTTTCGCTATTGCTCATGGGGTCGCTGAAAGCCATTTAAGAGAACTGACCAGCACTGTAGACCAGTCAAAGGGAATCTTGATCATACCGTTCAGCGCTTAAAACAAAAGCCGCCTGTAACAGCATGAAATAAATAAGGAATAAACTCTTCGGGCCTGCTGCCAGCCTGTGAACCTTCCTGACTCACGGCCAACAGTAAAGATGAAAGACGAAGATTATCATTATCACCGAAGCAGGTACAATTCACATAACACTGTAATCTTCACGAGATAGCGCCATTGCCCACCACAACAAAACCATTTATACAGATAATTGCCGTCGCCTCAAAGAATCCGGCCAAGCTTATAGCTGTGGAAAGTGCGTTTCAGGAAGCCTTTCCCGATCGGGCGTTTACCATTCAGGGTTATGCAGTCGACAGTGGCGTACCCGACCAGCCACTCTCCGACACAGACACCCTGAAAGGAGCCCGCACCCGGGTCAGCAACACCAGAAAGTGCTGCCCCAACGCTGATTACTGGGTCGGTCTTGAAGCCGGTATCGAAGGCCGTCACACCTATGCCTGGATGGTTGTTGAAGGGAAAAACAGCATCGGTGCTTTCATGAAAGGGGAAGCCAGTTCCGCCCGCCTGCCCTTGCCACCAGCAGCCCTGAGCCTGATCAAAGAAGGTAAAGAGCTGGGCGACGTGATGGACCAACTGTTTGGCACCCACAATATCAAACAACAAGGCGGTGCTATTGGCCTGTTAACCCGACACCTTCTCACCCGATCATCTGTCTACCATCAGGCGCTGATACTGGCATTAATCCCTTTTCTGAATGAAGAGCTTTTTGCTCAGTAGTACTCCCCTCCTGACCGAACCGTTTTTTTGGCGCAAAACTGCCCAGACGGCCTGACCAGGCGGTTACCTGCCCTGCCACCTCCCCCCTTCATTTCTGTCCAAACAATGTGATCGGGGAGAACAGCATGAATAAACTGCAGAAAACAGCCACCGCAACGGGACAGACACAGCCACCCAGGCTTGAGATCCAGCCTCAGGCTGCCGGTCGCATGGGCAATGGCAAAACACCGAAAAAGCTGGAATCCGATTCAGTAACAACAGCTTTAACAAAGAATAAAGAGGTAGAGAAGCCCGCATCCGGTACAAAAGCATCTTTACGCACCTTGAGGTCACGAGAAGCAATCACACATGAGGAAATAGAAGAACAAAACGAGCAAAAAAAAGAAGAAGCTGAGAGAAAGAAAAAAACTGAGGCAAAAAGACTCAAAAAATATTTTTCTTCCTACACAACCCCCAATGACTTTTCATCCCTTGAAAGTCTCATGGCAACATTAGCCAGGCTCCCCAGACGAAATAAAAAATTCGACGAAAATTATTACCAGAAGATCAAAGAACGCCTTGAGGCACTCCCCTCCCATGAGAAGGTTCCTTCCCTCTGCAGGGAACGCTGGCAAACACTGGAAGAAGACAGCAAGGTTTGCCTTGCCATTATTGATGAACTTCACAAGGAGCACGAAGGCAAAGCCGGGGTACAGTCACTCGCACGATATCTGCTGACACGTATCTGGTTTAACGGGCTTTGGCAGGATGAATCTCTGGCTGTGCAATCGCTCGTCAAAATCCCGGAAAACCAGCGCGGCAGGGTGATGTCAGAGATTCTGACACTGTTTGAAGCAGGCCTGCTGCGTTACCCGCCCAACCCAACCGGGCAACTCCTCGTTATACGCATCTCTGCAGAGCTGGGTAATGCCAAACATCTTGAAAAATTAATTTATCTCAACCTGTTTCCGGGTAACTTTCAGCCCGGCTGCTCTATTGAGGAAGGCTTTCACTGGCTTCATATCTACCGTTTAATGGTTGAACAGAAACAGTTACCCCCCCCGGCAGGTAATGGCCTGATAGCCATACTGGTCAGGGAGGGTCGGCCTGAGTTCACATATCAACAAATGAAACGGCTGCTTGATCATGAACGATTAATTTTTTGCGGGGCCTGCCTGGATGAGCGCTTTGGTACGATTAACCAAAGGCAGGCATGGAAACTGCTACAGCCACTCTTACCAAAAAACCCATCGGGAGGGCAGAAGAAAAGAACAAAAGGCCAGCCCTCCCGCTCCCCGGAAAAGGGCAGCGCTCTACGTATTAGTCTGCAAAGCACAGCCTGCTACATGGCCAGTAAGCTTGACCCGGAACACCTACCGGAGAATGCAAATAAACCAGAGGCGTACCTGGACAGAGCCGTTAAAGAGAGACACCCCGATGCCTGTGTTGCTCTTAACAGAAAAATCCTCGACAACAATTATCAAGGCTTCAGCCTTCCGGCCCTGCATCCTTTTGAAGTGAAAAATTTATGTAAAAAACTCAGGGAGATTCCTGCTGAAGAGATGACCCCCGGCCTGCTTTATCAGCTATGGCTCGGCCAGAAATATATCACCCAGGGCGATCACCCCGACAGTAAACCCAGGGAAATCGCACCGGCCGGTATCAAGACTAAAATCCATGAGATTTACAACGAAGAGTGGGCCACGGCAAAAAGAGCACTTCTGAGAGCTGCCTGCCATTGTCACCCCATCGCCCGAAATCAGGTTATACATTTAGGCATGGTTGGATCGTTTCTGGATCAGCATGATGACCTCTGGAAACCCTCTGAGATAACATCAGATGAAAGCGATGATGAGCAGGAGTTTTTTGTAACAACACCAACACCAACACCAAAATCCAGACAAGACGCCTCACGGAACAAGGATGAGTATAAAGAGTTTGCTCCCCACCTGCTGAGGATTACTGGCTGCCAGGGAGGCACGAAGACGGCGGATTACTCACTATCCCCACCAAGAGTACGGACAGATGTAACGCTGGAGATTTATCAGGCACTTCTCAACGATGGAACCCCCCATCAGTACCAACGGGACGATGACCCCACCTTTGTGAACCAAGCTTTTAAGCGTGCTCTGGCCATAGACCCCGTCAGAGCTGGCATGCTGATTATCAGCCTCGAGACCCATACCGCCCTTTACGAGAAAACCCGGGTACTGCAGATGATTGGTGAACACCTGCAGCATCTGCCACCACTCACACTCAAACACCTCTCCGATGAATATGTGATCCTGCGCTGCGTGAGAAATTTCGACCCGGTCATACCGCGCCTGTCACTTCCATTCAAACGTATCAAGATGCATACCAGCGGCTTGCCGAACGCGAAAAGGGCGTATTTTTTAGCGCTACATCAGGCGAACGATATACAGGGTATTGCAGCGTTTAAGGAAGAGTACGGCACACCCAAACATGATGTTCTCCATCGTTCAGGGAGGAACGAGCCAGACCCCACTACAACCGGTGAGTACCTGGCCACAGATACCGAATGTACTGAACGTATCCTGACAAATTTCAAAGGCCTTTGCCTGTTCCCCGACCCTCATGAAGAACTGGGACTGGCATCACTACTGGCGACCATTCCCTTGCAACTCGAAACCATCGCTACCTGTACCAACCCGTCTCTGGCATATGCCAGTGGGAATTGGGCTGCATACATGTTAAAAGGCGCAAAAATTGGCTTGTCCTATGATGAAATTGGCCGTTTTGCAGAGTTAGCAGAGAATACACTGGTGAAGACCCACCAGTTAAACAAAAGGGCCCTGCAATGGCTGAAAGAGGCACTCGATGACCCGCAATCCCCACAGGCACAAAATCTTCCGGAGCAATCTGACGATGATTTTCTGGTTCCAATGCAGCCCCTGCCCTTCGGGCTTCGGGCTTTTCCCGCGCTGCTGGCCATAGTCAAAAGGACGGATGCTGAGATAGTGGCCTTTCTGGAAAGGCACGATCTTGAAAACCTTAAATTTGAGAATACAACACAAACAGCATCAACCTTCTGCACCCTGGTCAAGAAAGGCATTACAGCCCTGCACAAAAGCCACCTTCCTGAAGAGAATCATCGGGTTATTCATGACAGGCTGGCACAGATTATCTCGGACATCGAGAAAAACGCACTTGAGGAATTAAGGGAAAGGCTGGCAGATATCGAGCAGACTCTGAGCTGCAAACACATCCACATAAAAGATTCCTGCTCACATACACATAAATTGATGAGTCACATCAGGCACAAATACCCTGAGCTATTACCGTCAGCCGAACATCTGTCTGCATATTCATATCAGCTGGGGCACGACCAGCAAAAGTATTACGAACTTGCCCAGAGCCACACAGACAAACCGGCCAAACTGAGGCTGTTGATCCAGCAATTTAATCAGCAGTCCATTGCAGGACTTATCACTGAAGCCCAAAGCATTAAGGACCATCACATAAGCCAAACCGAAATGGATAAACTCTGGGAGGAGTTCCTTACGGATATGGAACAAAAAGTAGCCCGGAATCAAAAAATCAAAATGAAATTATCGGCTGGTGATTTCAGTGATGATCTCTGGCGCCTAATGGTTTGTGACCCCTTAACTCAAGTCGGTACACAAACACCCTACGCCATAGCTCTTTGCCTGGGAGGTGAAAAATTTCCAAACAGACGCCAGGAGTGCATAAAACTTCTGGAAACAGGTGACCTCTCACGCTGGCCGGACCTTCGATATTATAAGGCAGAACTCATGAAACAGGGCCTGCTGACCGGCGATTACGCGGCCTGTCTTGAACACGGTGCAGCTGAAGGCTCCACGTTGTGTGCCTTTGAACGGGGACTGCAGGCTCGTAAAGCTGGCAATCTGGAGACAGCAAAACAATATCTCCTCAAAGCTGTCAATAAAAGCAGCAATCATGACCTCATAGCCAAAGTGAGCTTTTGTCTGGCAGAGCTGCAATGGGAAATAGCGCAACGGGAAATGGAACAGCCAGCCAGTGACAAAAGCCGCGTAAAAAAACTCCGGCAGCAGTCACTTAAGTACTGGACAAAGGCTGCGTTGCACCACAGTCCTCTGGGCCTCTGCAGGCTGTTTACCCACCTGTACCCAGAAAAAAATGAGGACTGGTTATCCAAGAATATGGCGAACGATCATCGACTGAGGATGGAACAAAGCTTTGATCTTCCTCACATCCACCCCACCGCAGGTCGAGAACTCTGCATGGCGCTCTACCAGTACAGAGCCGGGATCCTTCAGGGAAATATAGAGTCCCTGCTGCAAGACACTATCCCACAACTCTCACTGGAAGAAACCCTGATTCTCACAGAGTTGTCAGAAGAAATATGGCCCAGCCCTGCCTGCCGCCAACAGCTTGTGGATCAGGCTGCCGCGCAAATTAACGCACTTCCCGAAGAATCGTCACGGTCGGTTGTCGAAGGGATTGCACTGGTGACTCTCAATTGCAAAGAACAGATTGAAAGACAGATTGTCCGACCAGAAACTCTCTCCAACTCCCAACCCTGCACTCAGAAACAACTTGAGGCTGTCATGGCCGAACTGCGAAAAACAAAGCCTGATAAAGAAAGCGGTTCAGAGGCAGAACTCACCACAAAGACCGGTGTAGAGAAACTTCTGGCACCACATCTGACAGAGATCGAAAACCCGGTAAAAAATAAATCGCTGGCTCAGCACATGACGCAAATATGGAGAGCCCAGAAGGAGAAATTTCCTGAGCATATACCTGAACCTCTACTCTCAAGAGCTAACAGGTGCTTCTATCAAACCCAGAGAAACCACGAGCTGACAACCTTACTCATACAAAGAGGGTTTCCAAATAAAATAGACGCATTACTTGCTGCCGTCGCCACAACAGCGGATAAACCCGCTGCTGGCTGGCGTAAACATCTTGGCACCTTGATTACCAGGCACCGAATACCACTGCTTGATTACTTTATAAAGAAAGGACCATTACAGGTAAAAGCGTTTAAGCTGGCTGATGTCTTGCAAAGCCCAATCGACCATGTCACCAGAAGTGACTTTCTGGAGATCATTGCTTCTGCCCAGCCCACACTGCTCCACAAGGCACTCAAGCGCATACTCATCACACCAGAAGAGGCCTGGCCCGACGGAATGAGCAACCCCATTGACTGGAAAAATCATAGTGAGATTCTTCAGGCCCTACCACTGGAACTGAAGACAAACCTGCTGCGAACAGCTGAAGAGCTGGCCCCCAATCTCAAGCACGGCGCCGTATTCGACTTACTTCACTGCTTTGGTTCACAGCCCAAGACTGTAGAGAATGCGATTCGTCAGCGCCCCCTGGTACTCGGCCAGATAGAGAAATTAAAAGCGCTGACATGCCATCTATCATGCCAGAACCTGTTACGTGTAGATTCGTTAACAGCCGATCATCTTGAGCATTTGGCCTGCGAGAGTTTTGAACATACAGGTCGATTATTTCTCTATACGGATGCACTCAGCGAAAAGGCCAACGACCGACTGCCACATGTTCTTAATAACCCCAATGTCCAGGATCACCTTTCCCTGCAGGATTTCAAAGCGTTCTTGTCACGGGTGCCCGCCAGGGCTCTGGATGCCTCACCTCACCTGATCAGCTCCCTGCTAAAAACACTGAAACACCATACAACCCAGAAGGCTGCAGCTACAGGAAACAAATCAGCAGTGGCTCGAAAACTTGGAAGAATGATGGGTAAACAAACACAAAACCTTTCACTTCTCGATTCGCTGCAAAAATACTATATGGATCTGCACACAAAGGGTGAGACATTCGACTTGCGTTTTATGAGTGAACTGAACAGTTACAGAGAGGAAATGGCGAAAAAACTGCTTCAGTCAGATGCCAGTGAACTCCCTTCAGCCCTGGAAAGAATTTATTGCGCCTATGCACAGCAATAAACCCAACAGCTACTAACCACTTTTCATTACTCCAGAGCAAAAGCCATCAAGCACGAAACGGCATTGGGAGTTTGGTTTCTAAAATAATGACGTTGAACTACCTTTCCCTTTCTCCTGGCTGAACAGGCACCGGTCGTGACCCCTTTCACTTTCATAAAGAACGGTCATTACGGAGCGTTAAACAAATAGCACTGAGTCTTTTAAATTGATAATTGGAGAATGTAGCGATCATGAAACCCCTGGATCCTTTAGCACCAGCAATAATGATTATGCTTCTCGCTGCCCCCTTTTCAACGATAGTGACCGCAGGACCAGGAAGCCAGCGTACCAGAACAGGGGGCTCGGCACTCAACTGTTTTGGATGCTGTAAAACGACAGCCAATGATGAGTGTAATACCGCTGCCAAACCAGCTTTTCCATTGATAACAATGATAGAAAGCTACTCGCGCCCAGGACGCAGGGCGCGCATAGGCAGAAACAGGCAGCAAGACAGCGGTGAGCACGGATTATTGAAACAAGCCATAGCGACAGTAAGAGAAGCGCAGGCAAACCAGGCCGCTGTACGAAACAGTCATCCCTCGGCTTTAGAAGAATTCAGCGAAGAACCGTTATCGGCAGATACATTGATTGAACAACCCCCACTGTTTTTAGGTAATGGCAGCATTAATAAGGACGTAAGGATCAGGGTTACAAAAGTTCACAATGCTGAGGAGATAACCAGAGACGGTCAACTTCTTAATCTATTCCCTGCACTACCCGTTGTCTCTTCAACACTGGCATCAAAAGCAAAAACGTCACTCAGTGAAGCTCTCCAATACCTTTCTGAGCAAACGACGAGTACCCCAATAGTGACAACCACATCTCCCTGGAGTAATAAGCAAGTCACCGTCATCTACCATCCAGATGTATTCAGGGCAGTTGCGGAGGATTTTGGCGATAACCTGAAGAGAGGTCGGAAAGGACAATATCTTGCTAAAGCTTCACTTGGCAGCGAGAGCCTTTTAGCTACCCGCTTTAGCCCGTCCCATAAAGATAAAAAATTAAAAATGATGCAAATATTCGGGCAAAAGACCATGAAGGAATCGATTCCTGCTATGCAGTTCTACACTACGGATGCTATGGGTGAACTGACTGGCAACGCCGATGCAGACCCTAAGGATGTCATCACCCTGATGCTGACAAAATTCAACCTGTTTCATATGGTTGGCCTTCAAGTACAGGATGACGAAGCCAGAGCGTTTCGTAATGCCATTGCTCCTGTGCTTTCCTCGATATATAAAAAGAGCATTTCTTCAGGTTACCAGTTTGCTCCGGAAGGGAGTGCGTTTTTCAACTCACGATATATTAATTCGTTCACGAACCTGCCCATACTGCATGCTGAGATAAAAATACAATTACGACGTTTTCTGGGTGAGGCTTACAAGAAGAAAGTGAATGAATCCTTCGACTCCGGCTTCCTCAGCCATGAACAGTATATTCAGAACTACAGAGGGGGGAGCTTTGCAAGAACCATGATTAAAGACTGGGAACATATTACCGACGAGGAGATCGATGACATTATTACCATGTTTGTCGCCGGTTACGACACCATGACGACTCCCCTGCTACTGGGTCTGAGAGACTTGGCAATGAATCAGGAACCACAGCAGGCTCTGAGAGCAAAAGCTCAGGATAAATTTTCAGCTTATTTTGAAATACATCATGGGGAAACAAGCCTGCCCGAACTGACAAACCTGACATTTAATCAAGATGCTTTTCCTGAGATTTGGCGTTTTGTAGAAGAGACACTTAAACGACACCCCCCAGTTCCTTTTGTGGCAAGAGAAGTACAGTCAGATACCGCCTACACCCTTCAGGCAGAAAACCCCGAAACCAAACAAGGTTATGGGACAACATATGTCATGCCTCTGCACAAGGGTTCCACTGTCGGGATGCCCATCTGCAGCATGCATGAACTATCCCCCTTTCCTACCAAATGGACGAAACATGCGCCAACAAAAGCTGAGGCTGCTTTTATGAACCACAGCATTAATCGGTGCCCTGGTCAGTACCAGGCAAGGCAAATGCTGGCTGTTATGTTTACCGCCGCACTGGCAACCACCGATAACTTCGCCATGGCAAATGACGAGCTGATGACTGAATACAAGAGTACAGAGACGGTGTTAAACCCACTAAAATTTAACTGGACTCGCACTGATTATTACAGTGCTGCGAGATAAGGATTGAATAGACGACAGGACGAAAGGCAATAAAAAAGTCGATTCCCGCCATGCAATTCTACGCAAAAGAAGCCATGAGTACCTTTATGAGCAAAGATACTGTGGATCCAGAGGATGTTATCACTCTGATGTTAATAAAGTTCAACTTGTTTAATATGATAGGCCTGCAGGTAAATGGTGATGAAGCCAGAGCGTGTCGTAGTGCCATAGCTCCCATACTTTCTTCTACTGCAGAGCAACTCACCACGCTAAAATACCGTTTGATTCCAGAAGGTAGTGAGCGACTCACTACATACCACAACGAAGCCCAAAAACAGTTAAGACAACTATTGGGGAGAGCCTATAAACATAATATTCATCATACAGATGATGCAGGCACGCTCTGTGAAGACCAGTATATTCTGGGCTATCGCGGTGGCCGCATTGCAAGAACCATGATTAAGGACTGGGAAAATATTACCGACGATGAGATTGATAACTTTATTTCCATGTTTGTCGGAGGCTATGACACTATGGTCAGCTCTCTCCTACTGGGTATAAGAGATCTTGCAATGAACCCGGAGCTACAGCAGGCTCTTAGATCTGAGGCTCAGGACAAATATTCAACCTATTTTTTTGCCCAGTCTGATAATTCGATCCTACCTGAGCTGAATAGCCAGATGTTTAATCAAGAGGCCTTTTCTGATATCTGGAAGTTTGTTGAAGACACGATTAACAAAAATCCAGCAGTCCCTATCGTTATAAGAGATGTAACAACTGATACTGCTTAGACCTTTCAGGCAGAAAACTCCTCAACCAAACAAGGTTATGGACCAACTTATGTAATGCCACTCCATAAGGGAGGAGTAATGGGAATACCTGTCAGCAGTATGCATAAACTCTCCCCTTTTCCAACCCCGTGGACTACGCATTCTCCCGAAAAAGCCCAGGCACCCTTTATGAATCTCAGCGACAATCGATGCCCTGGCCAGTATCAGGTTCGACAGCTTATGGCCGTATTTTATACTGCCGTACTAGTGACCACTGATGAATTCAGTATGGTGAGTGAAGAACTGAACCTTGAATACAAAGGAGCAGTGCAGGTGTTGAATCCATTTCAAATCCACTGAATTCCTGCTAGCTAAACTAAAAATAAGAAATAATTCCGAAAATGGCTTAAGCGATGTGCTGTAAAAAGAAGAGGTGCGACGTTTTGACGAGAAGCTAAAGAAATAGCAAGAGAAAAAAGGGGGGGGATATGGTGCCCGGAGCCGGAATCGAACCGGCACGACCGTGAGGTCGGCAGATTTTAAGTCTGCTGTGTCTACCAATTTCACCACCCGGGCAGGGTGCTCTGCTAACTGCAGAAAATCATCGTCACAGGGGATGTAACGATGAAATTTGGAGGCGAGTACCGGAGTCGAACCGGTCTAAATGGAGTTGCAGTCCACTGCATAACCGCTTTGCTAACTCGCCTTTAAATCTTTAGAGCGTGAGACGAGATTCGCCGACTTTGGAGTGACGACCCCGACCTTGGCGCTCTTGCTTCATACTCATTTCAAACTTAAAACTTGGAGCGGGAAACGAGATTCGCCGACTTTGGAGTGACGACCCCGACCTTGGCGCTCTTGCTTCATACTCATTTCAAACTTAAAACTTGGAGCGGGAAACGAGATTCGCCGACTTTGGAGTGACGACCCCGACCTTGACGCTCTTGCTTCATACTCATTTCAAACTTAAAACTTGGAGCGGGAAACGAGATTCGCCAACTTTGGAGTGACGACCCCGACCTTGACGCTCTTGCTTCATACTCATTTCAAACTTAAAACTTGGAGCGGGAAACGAGATTCGAACTCGCGACCCCAACCTTGGCAAGGTTGTGCTCTACCAGCTGAGCTATTCCCGCACACCTCTGGTTTTAACGTGCTTCCAACACGAGGAAACGAGATTGACTCTCTAAGCCCTGGGCGACCCCAAGCTTGACGAGGTTGTGCTCTACCAGCTGAGCATCTTCCTTTCGTTTCCGGCATCACCAGAAGATGCGAGCTATTCTATGAAACTGGGTTTATATGTCAATACATTGATATATAAAGAATTTTATTTTGAACCCTTAAACGGCGTAAGATCGGGCCAGGCCGCCTTCAAATACACCAGCATGGACCAGATCGTCAAGATCGCAGCAACCATCAAAAACAAAGTGCCCGCCTGCCCTACCAGACTATGCTCCATATCCTTTGCAAGCAACAGGAAAGTTATGGAACCCATCTGAGCGGCTGTTTTAAGCTTGCCCACAAAGCTTACTGCCACGCTGGTACGCTTGCCCAGCTCAGCCATCCACTCCCGCAGTGCAGATATGACAATTTCGCGGCTGATAATGATCAAACCGGGAACAGTCATCAGAGGATTATCAAATTTCTCAATCAGGATAGCCAGCGCTACCGCGACCATGACTTTATCCGCCACAGGGTCCAGGAACGCGCCAAAAGGTGTAGTCTGATTCAGGCGTCGGGCAAGGTAACCATCAAACCAATCCGTGAACGAAGCCACCATAAACACACCGCAAGCCACCATATAGGTCCATTGGAATGGCAGGTAATGCACCACAACTATGACAGGAATCAACAGCAGTCGGAGTAGTGTAAGAATATTAGGAATGTTCATTATGTACGGCTTGAATCCTTGATCATGGGGCTGAAAATACACGCCCGCTATCAAGTTTATCAGTAAGACTCATTGATTGGCAGGGTTGAATCCGATCACTTAAGAACGGATTCGCTGATAATGACTTTGAACCAGCTGATCCAAAAACACCTTTGTCTCAACGTGTGTAAAACTTTGACTCCGGGGCAACTCACCAAACAGTGAAACACCTGCACCCAGTAAAACAGGTATACGTGTCACAATCATTTCATCGACCATTCCGGCCGATAAAAAACTCTGGACGGTTTTACCACCATCAATATAGAGGCGCTGAAAACCCTTTACTGCCAAAGCCTCTGCAATCTCGCCGGGAGCGCCCTGTACGGGCTCAACCTTACCCTTTAACCTCTCAGGGACGTCAATCCGACCTGAACTGAGCACAAATACAGGCTGGGGATAAGGCCAGTCACCCTCAAAACCCGAGACGATTTCAAAGGTTCTTCTCCCCATAACCAGTGCATCGATACTGTCGATAAAAGCACCGAAACCAAAGTCATCCCCGGCAGGGTTGGGTACTGCCTGCAACCAGTCCAGCCCGTCATACCTATCGGCAATAAAACCATCAAGACTTGTCGCAATGTAAACAATATTAGTCATAGCTTTACTGCATCCATAAACATCGGCATCTACGAATGACGCCGTTAATGGTGATGCAAGGTATCATAAATCTGCCGGGCCAACTGTACGCTGACACCCTGAACCTTGGCCAGCTCTTCAACGGTCGCCTCCCGCACCCCTTTTATACTGCCAAAGAAAGAAAGAAGCGCAGAGCGTCGCTTGGCACCTACCCCGGCAATATCTTCCAGCTGGGAGCGTTTGCGCTGCTTATCCCGGCGCGCCCTGTGGCCGGTAATCGCAAAACGGTGAGACTCATCCCGCACCTGCTGTACAAGATGAAGACCAGGTGACGCACCATCCAGCGCATACTCTCGCCCGGTACGGCCATTGATAAGAACTTCCAGCCCCGGCTTACGGGTTTCACCCTTTGCCACGCCAAACACTGTTATAGTATTAAGCTGCAGGTTTTCCATCACCCCCATGGCTTTGTTTAGCTGACCGATACCACCATCAATCAGCAACAGATCAGGCAGGACACCTTCTTCCTTCAGCACCCTGGCATAGCGACGCTCTACAGCCTGTTCAATCGCAGCATAGTCATCGCCGGGGGTGACACCTTCAATATTAAATCGCCGATAATCACTTTTACGGGCGCCTTCCTGGTCAAACACCACGCAGGAGGCCACTGTGCCCTCACCCATTGTATGACTGATATCAAAGCACTCGATACGCTGGGGCATCTCTGGAAGAGAGAGTGAATTCTGAAGATCCAGGAACCGCTCATGAATATTACGACGGTCGGCCAGATGAATATTCAGAGTGTGGCGAGCATTGCGCTCAGCCAGCGCCAGCCAGTCTTTACGCTCGCCACGGACACTATGGCGCAGCTTGACCACCTTGCCGGCTACTGAGCGAACTGCCTCCTCAAGGGCAGACTGCCCGGCCACTGCCATTGGTAATACAATCTCGCGGGGAAAGTCCCGACTGTCCGCCAGGCTGATGTAAAACTGCCCAAGGAAACTTTCCAGCCCTTCCGATACATCACCATCATGGGCAATAGGCGGAAAAAAGTGCCGGGTGCCCAGCACACGCCCCTGACGTACAAACATGACCAGAACACAGCTACCACCCGGCTCATTCACCATACCGAAAACATCAGCATCCCCGGCATTCACCGCAATAACCTGTTTTTCCTGCACCTTGCGTAGATGATGAATACTGTCACGAAGGCTGGCCGCCGACTCAAACTCCAGCGCCTCTGAAGACTTTTCCATGCGCTGGATCAGGTCATAAATGAGCTCCTGGTTTTTCCCTTCGAGAAAATCACGGGAGTCTTTGACATCCTGAAGATACTCACCCTGCTCTACCAGATCATCCACGCAGGGGCCTTTGCAGCGGCCTATCTGGTATTGCAGACACGGGCGGGTACGGTTGCGAAAGAAGCTCTCTTCACACTGACGTACCCGAAAGACTTTTTGGAGCAATACCAGCGTCTCTTTGGCAGCGCCGGAACTGGGGTATGGACCAAAATAGTGACCCTTCTTGCGCTTCACTCCGCGATGAAGAGCCAGTCTTGGCCACTTGCCTTCTGAGAGGAAGATATAGGGGTAAGATTTATCATCACGCAGCAGAATATTGTACGGAGGCCGGTGCTCTTTAATCAGGTTCTGCTCCAGAATCAGAGCTTCACCTTCGCTGTTAGTGACAATGGTCTCAATGCCACGAATCTTTGCCACCATAGCGGCAGTCTTGGCACTCTGCCCCTGGGCACGAAAATAACTGGCCAGACGCGCCTTCAGGGATTTCGCCTTGCCCACATAAAGAATCTCGCCACTTCCATCCAGCATCCGGTAAACACCCGGCTGGGTGGAGGCCGTTTTCATAAAGGCTTTATGGTCAAAAGCAGCGTCAGAGGGCTTAGAAGGCATAGAAAGCAAACCAGACTGGTAGAAACAAGGCAGACGTAGACCTTGCTAGACTAACCCGCCGGCCACATTCTTGAAAGATGAAACAATAACACTCCCTCACCCTGTCCTGCTTCATCTCTGGCAGCATAACCAGAAAAACAGGCAGGCATCAGGAAATCAGGGCAGGAAAAAACCAAACAACGAGGACATTAATCGGTGAGGTCTACTATGCCGTGACGTATAGCCAGCTTGGCCAGACCAACATCGTTTTTCACATCAAGCTTGTCAAAAATACGATATCGATAACTGTTAACAGTTTTGCTTTCAATATTCAGCTGTTCGGCAATGTCGACAGCCTTGCAACAATCAAGCACCATCAGGGCAACCTGAAACTCTTTCGGTGAAAGCTGATCGAATGGATTAACTGAAGAAGACTGCACAGACTGAACAGCCATCTGTTGTGCCACGTTGGCGCAGATATAACGCAGACCACTGTGCACATCACGAATCGCTTTCACCAATTCCTTGTAATCGCCACCCTTGGTCAGATAACCCCAGGCACCGGCCTCAAGAATTTTACGGGAATGAAGAACATCATCCATTCCACTGAGAGCAATAACGCGCAGATCAGGATAACGAGCTTTAAGGCGTCGTGTCGTCTCAAGACCACCTATGCCAGGCATGCGAATATCCATCAGGATAATATCAACACTCTCTGTACGGCAGAAGTTCTGTGCTTCCTCGCCACTGCAGGCCTGACCTACAACAACAATGTCTTCTACATCAGAAAGCATACGCACAATACCGCACCGCACGAGCTCATGGTCATCTGCGACCAGAACACGAATATGAGCCAAGCTGCACCCCATAAATTTTAGCTATATATTGACGGCATCCTGCCCACGTCATTTTTACAAATGACTTATAAGTTCTGCTCCATGCAGAACAAACACATTAACAGACCAAATGAACTTCGCCTAGCCCGTTTGTAAAGGAATGAAAGAAAACAGAAAGGGGGTGACCCATTGAGATAATTATTGAAAACAAAAGAACAACAGAAGTGAATTACAAACAACTACTTTAACCTGCCGGCAACACAGACGACGAGGGGCTTATTGCAAGCAGACACCCCGCCGACCCGTGCTAACAAACTGCCGTCGATTAACCGATAACAGCCAGTACCTCTACTTCAAAAACCAGCGGAGAGTATGGAGGGATAGAACCCGCACCATTCGCACCGTAAGCCAGTTCCTGAGGAATAAACAGCTTGAACTTATCGCCAACAACCATCAGCTGCAGAGCTTCAACCCAACCCGGGATAACGCCAGTCACAGGGAATTCAGCAGGCTGGTCACGGGCAACAGAGCTGTCAAAAACAGTACCGTCAACCAGCGTGCCGTGGTAGTGAACACGAACAGTGTTTTCTTGGGAAACAGCTTCACCCTCACCCTTGGCCAGAACTTCGTACTGCAGACCGGATTCAGTCACAGTCACGCCTTCACGGGTCTTGTTTTCAGCCAGGAAAGCATTACCGGCAGCAATCACATCAGCGCTCTCAGCTTCAGCAGCTTCCTGCATACGCTTGGAGATAATCTGGAAAGCTTCATTGATGGCTTCAGGAGCAACAGCCATCTCTTCACCAGCCAGAGAGTCAGCCAGACCCTGCTGGATTGCAGCAACATCCAGACCTTCAAAAGTCTGACGTGCAAGCTGGTCGCCCATTTGACGGCCAATACCGTAGCTGGCCTTCAGTTCCATGGATTCGTATTTAGACATTCGCGTACTGTTTCACTTGGTTTATAAAGGCCGAATCCTATCAGACTCGCCATAAAAAAACCCGCCCTGACCAGAGATCAGAGCGGGTTTTTTATCAAGGTAAAGATTAGAAATTTTAAATCTTGCTGGTCAGCTCAGGTACAGCTTCGAACAGATCAGCTACCAGACCGTAGTCAGCAACCTGGAAAATAGGTGCTTCTTCGTCTTTGTTGATAGCAACAATGATCTTGGACTCTTTCATACCGGCCAGATGCTGGATAGCACCGGAGATACCAACAGCAACGTAGAGGTCAGGGGCAACAATCTTACCAGTCTGACCAACCTGCATGTCGTTAGGTACGAAGCCTGCGTCAACCGCGGCACGGGATGCACCAACAGCAGCGCCCAGCTTGTCAGCCAGACCGTACAGGATTTCGAAGTTGTCGCCGTTACCCATACCGCGACCACCGGATACTACGATGCCAGCAGCTGCCAGTTCAGGACGGTCGGACTTGGCCAGCTCTTCACCCACAAAGGAGGAAGTGCCTGGGTTTTCAACACCGGATACCTGTTCAACAGAAGCAGAACCGCCAGTAGCAGCTGCTTTATCGAAGGCCGTACCACGCACAGTGATCACTTTAACAGCCGCGGAGGACTGAACAGTGGCAATGGCGTTACCGGCATAGATAGGACGCTTGAAAGTATCAGCACTTTCAACAGCAACGATGTCAGAAACCTGATCAACGTCCAGCAGAGCTGCAACGCGTGGCAGAATATTCTTACCGTTAGTAGTCGCTGGCGCCAGGATGTGGCTGTAGCCCTTACCCTGTTCAGCAATCAGCAGGCTTACGTTTTCAGCTAGCTGGTATTCCAGAGCCGCATCATCAGCGACCAGAACCTTGTTGATACCTGCAACCTGTGCAGCAGCTTCCGCTACAGCACCGCAGCCAGAACCGGCTACCAGGACATCAATGTCGCCGCCAATAGCCTGCGCCGCTGTCACTACGGACAGGGTCGCGCCATTCAGGCTGGCGTTGTCGTGTTCTGCAATTACAAGAATGCTCATCAGATTACTTTCGCCTCATTCTTGAGTTTTTCTACCAGCTCTTCCACGCTGCCTACCTTGATACCTGCCTGACGTTCAGCCGGAGCTTCAACTTTCAGCAGAGTCACAGAGGATGCTACGTCAACACCGTAATCTTCAGGTGTCTTGGCAGCCAGAGGCTTACGCTTAGCCTTCATGATGTTAGGCAGGGATGCGTAACGAGGCTCGTTCAGACGCAGGTCGGTAGTGACAACCGCAGGCAGATTCAGACCAACAGTCTGCAGGCCGCCATCGATTTCACGGGTAACGTTTACTTTGCCATCAGCCACAGCGACTTCAGAAGCAAAGGTGCCCTGAGGCAGGCCGGTCAGAGCAGCCAGCATCTGGCCAGTCTGGTTGTTATCGCTGTCGATTGCCTGCTTACCGAGGATAACCAGTTCTGGCTTCTCTTCTTCGTAAACAGCTTTCAGCAGTTTGGCGACAGCCAGGGAGTCCAGCCTGGCATCAGTGACCACCTGAATACCGCGGTCTGCACCCAGAGCCAGAGCAGTACGAATCTGCTCCTGACACTCTTTAGCGCCCATGGATACGACGACGATTTCGCTGGCAATACCCTTTTCCTTCAACCGCACGGCTTCTTCAACGGCGATTTCGCAGAAAGGGTTGATGGCCATTTTGACATTTGTCAGATCGACATCAGTATTGTCTGACTTCACGCGAACCTTGACGTTGTAGTCGATAACGCGTTTGACAGCTACAAGAACCTTCATATGTTCGCAGCCTTCCTTTTCGTTGTTGGGCTTGAGCGGTCTGTGAGTCTGGACTGCAACACGTAAAATCATAAGATGGCATTACGCAGCGTCTACTCACCCCTTCGCGGAAGGAGTCTATCAGCAGCAATATACGTATTCAAACGTACGTTTTGATATTGACTGCCTGACTGCTGTATGGCGGACAAAAAGTGTCCTCTTTGAACCCCTTTACTACTTTCTTACTGAATTCACACCAAGATGCCGTTGGACGTGCAGCAGCGGAACAGTATAATGCCGACAAAATAAAACGAGCGTTTGATCGCAGTTTGACACCGAACATCCTAATAATAACTGTTGAAATACGCCGAATTGCCTTAGCAGGAGGTCCGTCATGGAACGTGAATCCATGGAGTTTGATGTAGTCATCGTTGGCGGTGGCCCTTCCGGCCTGTCCGCAGCTTGCCGCTTAATGCAGCAAGCCCAGGAAGCCGGTCAGGAACTGACCGTCTGCCTGGTGGAAAAAGGCTCCGAAGTCGGCGCACACATTCTTTCCGGTGCGGTTTTTGAGCCCCGCGCCCTGAATGAACTCTTCCCTGACTGGAAAGAACAGGGCGCCCCACTGAACACTCCCGTGACCGGTGATGAGATCCACTACCTCACCGGCCCTGAAAGTGGCAAGAAGTTCCCACACTTCCTGACCCACAAAACCATGCACAACGATGGCAACTACATCATCAGCCTGGGCAACCTGTGCCGCTGGCTGGGTGAACAGGCCGAGCAGCTGGGCGTAGAAATCTTCCCTGGCTTTGCCGCTCACGAGCCACTGATCGAAGATGGCGTAGTGAAAGGTGTAATTACCGGCGATATGGGCGTTGCCGAAAATGGCGACCACAAAGACAGCTACATGCCCGGCATGGAACTGCGCGCCAGGTACACTCTGTTTGCTGAAGGCTGCCGCGGCCATCTGGGCAAGGTACTGCTCAGCGAATACAACCTCGATGAAGGTAAAGATCCGGCTCACTACGGCCTGGGCATCAAGGAACTCTGGGACATCCCTGCCGAACAGCACAAGCCTGGCCTGGTTCTGCACAGTGCTGGCTGGCCTCTGACCGAAAGCGGCTCTACCGGTGGCAGCTTCCTGTATCACCTGGAAAACAACCAGGTAGTAGTCGGCCTGATCACCGACCTGAACTACTCCAACCCACACGTCAGCCCATTCGACGAATTCCAGCGGGTAAAAACCAACCCTCTTTACAAACAGTTCCTGGAAGGTGGCAAGCGTGTTTCTTACGGCGCCCGCGCACTGAACAAAGGTGGCCTGCAATCTCTGCCCAAGATGACCTTCCCCGGCGGTCTGCTGATCGGCTGTGATGCCGGCACCATGAACAACGCCAAGATCAAGGGCTCTCACACCGCCATGAAGAGCGGCATGCTGGCAGCCGAGTCTGTTTTCGCAGCCCTGAAAGGTGGTGACGAAGGTGGTAAAGAGCTGAACAGCTACACTGACGCCTTTAACAGCTCCTGGCTGCACGAAGAACTGCATCAGCAGCGCAACTTCGGCCCACTGCTGCACAAGTTCGGCGCCTTTGTCGGTGGCGGCATTGCCTGGATCGATATCAATATCTTTAACGGCAAGCTCCCGTTCACCCTGCGCGACCCCTCTGCGGACCACGCTCAGATGAAGCCCGCATCAGCCTGCCCGAAGATCGACTATCCCAAGCCGGATAACAAGATCACCTTCGACAAGCTGACCTCTGTCTTCCTGTCCAGCACCAACCATGAAGAAGACCAGCGCTGCCACCTGCAGCTGGCTGATCCCGATCTGCCGCTACGTGACAACCTGCCCATGTTCGACGAACCGGCACAGCGTTACTGCCCGGCTGGCGTTTACGAGTTTGTAGACACCGAGGAAGGCGACAAGCGCTTCCAGATCAACTCACAGAACTGCGTACACTGTAAGACCTGTGATATTAAGGACCCTGCACAGAACATCACCTGGGTTACCCCAGAAGGCGCTGGCGGCCCCAATTACCCTAATATGTAAAGCATCCAGACACGTATAAAACATCTGGATAAACAAAAGCCCTTGAGCGTTTTGCGCTCAAGGGCTTTATTATTCCTGCCAGCCAGACCTTAGCCTTCTGCCACAGGGGCAATCCCAAAAAACTCACCACAACTCTCTACGCCATACCAGTCTTCACCATCCAAAGACCGCACTTCCGCCATATTTACCAACTCATAGAACACGTTGCGATGAATGCGAGCCTCCAGGGCCGCTCGAACATGCACATAAGGGGCAGGCTCTTCGGTATCTTCGGCGAGCTCAACCCTTAGCGGGTGTTCGGCACTGGCCAGCACACTGTCACCAACATTGGTGGTGAACTTAAGCTGCTGACCTTCATCTGACTGAATCACCTCCACAACCGTTGCCACAAAAGGCACATCTTCAACGACAATACCGACCTTCTCGACCGGGGTGACCAGAAAGTAGTCTTCATCATCACGACGCAGCACCGTAGAGAACAGCCGCACCATACGCTCCCGCCCTATCGGGCTACCCATATAGTGCCAGCTGCCATCACGCTTGATGACCATATCCAGGTCACCACAGAAATCAGGATTCCAGAGATGAACCGGTGGAAGAGATCTTTTCTTATCTCCCGAGCCGCTCTCTCCAGCGCTTTGAGCTTCAGCAATCTGGCTCAACAGACCGCCAACCTTATCCTGCGACACCGCTTTATCCTGCAACACTGTCTTTTCATTATCACTCACGACCAAATCTCCTCATAAGCCCACAGGTGCAACCATCGCAACAGTCATAATAAAAACCATCAGAATTAACTGTCTATTTTCATTCAAGAAATATTAACAGAACTGAAATATCCATCGTCCACACTTTTTATAGGTACTTTAGCTTTACGGGAACCCTAAGTTACCAATAAAAGCTTTCGGCCCAAATAGTCTGGCTCACAACCAGCCTGACCCTCTATAGCTTTGGCAGGTATCACAGTGATAACGGACAAAGAGCGCGCAATACCTATTACGCAGGCTCCGCTGGCACTGAAAACAGCAGTTAAAAATCAGTACCGCCGGATTCGTACAACCCTTGTCAACAAAGTCAGCCACTGGCTGATCTACGAACCCCCCCTCTCCGCCCCCATCACCGATTTCGACGAACTGCGCCATGAGCTCAAGCCCGGTGATGTTGTCCTGGTGGAAGGCCGTTCCCGGGTCGCCAGAATCATTAAACGCCTGACATTGAGCCGATGGTCCCATGCTGCCCTGTATATTGGCCGCATGGAAGATATTGAAGATGAAAGGCTACAAAAGGCCGCACGCCGGCACTTTGATCGCGCCAAATGCACCAAGCGCAACCCTCAACTTATTATTGAAAGCGAGCTGGGCATAGGCACCGTTGTTCGACCACTAATGATCTACCAGGGCGAACATATGCGCATCTGCCGCCCGGAAGGCCTCTCCCCACGCGACAGAGACAGAGTACTGGCTTTTGCTGCCTCCCGCCTCGGTCAGGAATATGATATACGGCAAATACTCGATCTATGTCGAATGTTTATGCCCGCAGGCCTCCTCAGTCGCTGGCGCTCAGTTCTGTTCAGGAAGCCCAGCACCGAACAACGCACCACCTGCGCCACACTGATTGCCGAGTCTTTCAGCTTTGTGAACTTCCCTATACGCCCCAAAGTTGTGAGCGACAGTAAAAAGGGGCGCCGCCTGTATCAGCGCAATCCACTTTATTGTACGCCGGGTGACTTTGACTACTCCCCATGGTTTCAGGTAATGAAGTTCCCGATGCCCGACACCAGCGCACGCGGCTACTACCACAAGCTGCCATGGCATCAGGGGCAAAGCGGTGACGACCCGGTGGAGCATGCCCACCTTGATGGAGAAACACTGGAGATGATGCGACGCGCCATGCTTAAAAGACGACAGGAGCAAAACATCTAAACAGATCTTCTATACAGCACATGAGAAAAAGCAGCAGACAAAAAAGAACCCGGTAGCTGGGGGGAGCTGACCGGGCCAAGACCATTTAGGAGTGAAACATAGGTACACAATCCAAGTACCAGGGTCATAATGAAAATTGACCCAGCCCGTGAGGCTGTAGGGGGACATCAACCTCACTGACGCGACTAAGTATTACCGACATTCCCACGAACGCCAGTGAGATTAATAGAAGAAGTTTTTATATTAAATTTTTTGAAGTTCCAATAATGTCATTTCTCATAGCACATCCATTCTTACAAACCCCGTGCCACCACCATCCCACCGAAAAACACATGACTTTCACCCCCGTGACCAACGAAAACCTACAGAACAAAAACCAAGCCGGGTGCGCGAAATCGACTTAAGAAAATTAGCGATGAAACAAATTCAAGAGAGTGCTTTAGAGAGAGCGCGTTTTAGAGAGCAAAACAAAAAAGCCAGAAAGAAAACACAAGCGGGCAGTCTTGAGAAAAACCTAAAAAAAGAAGAGTGAAATATACAGTGAGGAAAAATCCATGTCGGGCCAGAGAAAAACACATCACTGACACCCTGAAAAAGGCATCCTGTGCTCACCCATTTCCATTGCGGAAATAACGGCCCGCCACAGCGGTATTGCAAAGCAAAACTGAACTTGCCTGATATGCCGCATCACGTAAGTGATGCACAATATAGCATTACGACTATTCTCATCCGAGCCACCTAAAAGGTAGCCCAGACGAAATACCACAGCAGGGTTTAGCCAGTAAACCTAGTTACGAAAACCAACCATCGTCACTACCAACTGCTACAAAATCAGACTTACGGGAAACTTATGCAGTTTCCGCTTCCTTTTCTTCAGCTTCCGCTTTTACTTTTTCCAGATCCAGCTTGGCGGCATCCAATTGCTGCTGCAGCTGCTTCTGTTTGCTTTTCAGCGTGTTGTTCTCGGCAGTCATCGCCCTGTTCTGCTCTTGAAGACGCTTAATCTGCTTCTTCATGCGGTCAGGGTTCTGCTCACGGAGAGTCTTTATTTCTTTATCGAGTACTTTTACTTGATTGTTAGCTTTGGCAGTCTTGCCGTCCGCTTGTTCAAGTTGACTCTTGAGGCCATTAATTTCTTCACTGTGCTTCGTGGTAATTTCCAGAAGCGCTTCCAGCCGACTCTGCTCAATTTGTTCGAGCTCTTCAGTCTTGAAGAAACGACCGCCCATGCTGAGCGTTCCCATTGAATTTTCCTCTACCTCTTGGACGATGTCTTTCTGTGCGGGATTCAATTTTGAAGTGAATTTTTTGAAGTGTATGAAGCCGCCGGATTATACACACTCTAAAACATAAGTCAGCCTTTTTGCGGAAAAAGCCTGAAATAACACTCAAATCATGACCAACGGTAGCTACGGCACAAAAAAAACGGGTTTACACCACAGGGTCAGCAGAAAACCACGTTTACCGCCAAACCACCGAGTGATGTTTCTTTATACCTATCCTGCATATCCTGCCCGGTTTGAAACATCGTGGCTATTACCTGATCCAGCGACACCCGATGCCGGCCATCCCCACCCAGAGCCAAACGTGCCGCACCAATGGCCTTAATCGCCCCCATGCTGTTACGTTCTATACAGGGAACCTGTACCAGTCCGGCGACCGGGTCACAGGTCATACCCAGATGATGCTCCATGGCGATCTCAGCCGCATTCTCGACCTGCTCCATAGACCCCCCCCACACAGCTGTAAGCCCTGCAGCGGCCATAGACGAGGCTACGCCTATCTCACCCTGGCAACCCACTTCTGCTGCTGAAATAGACGCATTACGCTTGTAGAGCATGCCAATGGCCCCCGCGGTCAGCAGGAATTCATATACGCTTGACGGGCTCTCACCATCACAGTGACGAAGATAGAATGCCAGTACTGCAGGAATAACCCCTGCCGCGCCATTAGTGGGAGCTGTTACCACACGGCTACCAGCGGCATTTTCTTCATTAACTGCCATGGCATAAAGGCTGACAACATCCATCAGGCTCAGTGGGTCGCGACCGACGCCCTCCTGCCAGGCTTTAAACAAATCCGGAGCACGGCGCTGTACCTGCAGGCCACCCGGTAGCTCACCCCTTATTTGGCAACCCCGGTCAATACAGGCTTCCATCACCTGCCAGATGGCATCCAGACCCTTGTTAATCTGCTGATCATCCCGCCCTCGGGCATGCTCATTCTGTCGCACCAGCTCTGCCATGGAGAGCTGGTGGGTCTTGCAGAGCTCCAGAAGCTGGGCAGCGGACTCAAACCCAAGTGGCTCCTTCACGGCCTCCACAGGATTATTTTCATCAGAAAACTCATCCTTGCGGGCAATAAAGCCGCCCCCCAGTGAGAACCAGGTCTGCTCAAGCAGGCATTTACCATGCTCATCAGAAAAGCTAAGGGTCATACCATTGGGGTGCTCAGGCAGGGCTTCATTAACGAAGACAATATCCCTGGAGACATCAAAGGGAATTTCACCGAGACCATCAACTGTAATTACACCAGTCGAGCAAATGGTCTGCCAAATGATCGCAGCCTCATCAGGCTGAACTTCGGCGGGCAAACATCCTGATAAGCCCAGCGTCACAGCCCTGTCGGTTGCATGCCCTTTGCCGGTCAGTGATAGCGCTCCAAAAAGAGTAACCGTGAGAGAACCGCCTTCAAAACAAGACGGCTGAAGAGTATTTAACTGCTGAACCAGAGCAGAAGCAAAACGCTCCCCAACCAACATAGGGCCAACAGTGTGTGAACTGGAAGGACCCAATCCAACTTTAAAGAGCTCAAAGATGCTGATAGACACAAAAACCCGCCTTCTGAACATGTATTTGTCTGAGTGACATATCGGCAGGTTAGAACAATTTCAAAGCGGGTATTAGGAGAACCCACTCATAGAGGTACAGAGAGGAGTCAGGATTTATCTTCGCTGGGAGCAACACTATCACCCTCGTCTTTTCCATGGGAGTTGCCACGAAAGGCCCGTGGTAAAATTTCAACACCAAAACGCCGACCAAGACTCACGAAAAAAGGAATAGTCACAGGTGCCGCAGGCAGTATTGCCAGAAACCCCAAACCCACAGCTCTCAATAAGTCTCCAAACTGTTTATGGGCTATCTGGAGGTCCTCGGGGCTGGCACGACCAAGGGTATGACGGTAGTAGATATCAAGCATCTCACGGGTATCATCACTCTCCTGGCTCAGTATGGCTTTCATCCTGAGCAGAGTCTGGTAAAGCCTGTTGCGCCAACGAGCGATGAGCTGCCCAAGACCGCTTTTGATTTTCATGACACGACTGCCAACAGCGCGGACGGTTTCCTGAACCATAACTCGTTTGGTAATCCTTGATGATGCTGTAATTAAAATTTTAGAGATAAAACCTTGTGCATATATACACAACCGGGAGTGAGACTGAACGCCTGACTCCCGGCTTTTTAGATAAACGGCTTTAACAAGCAGCTTATGTCGGCATCTTACCCAGCCACAGGCACCCGCGCCAGTGCAGCACTGAGGAGATTCCAGAATTTTTCTACGCTGCCAATATGCACTTTCTCATCAGGAGAGTGCGGGAAACAGATGGTAGGCCCAATAGAGAGCATATCCCATTCAGGGTAAATACTACCCAGCAGACCACACTCAAGGCCTGCATGAATCACCTTCACCTCAGGAGTTTTGCCGTAAAGGTCTTTATAAGTGTCACTCATGGAGGCCAGAATCGGAGATGCCATATTGGGCTGCCAGCCCGGGAACTGACCTTCCAGACGTACTTCAGCACCGGACAAACGCATAACCGCTGCCAGACGCTCCCCCATCTCGGAAGTCGCGCTGTCTACAAGGGAACGGGCAAAGCAGTGCACCATCACCTTGCCTTGGCCCACACGGATCACTGCGCAGTTGTTGGAGGTTTCCACGACACCGTCAACACTTTCGCTCATACGATCAACGCCGTTTGGAATCCCATGAAAAAGATCGAGCCACTTCTGTTGATCGGCCAGAGCCAGCACGCTGTCCTCAGCATCAGACGGCTCCATCAACAGTGTCACACCAGCATCAGTTTCAGCCAGTATATTAGCTTCGATAGCTTGCTGACGATCAACTATCGCAGACATCTCTTCCTGCTTGTCCGCAGGTACAGCCACTGTCGCAAATGCCTCGCGGGGAATAGCATTAGAGAGGCTGCCACCTTCAAGGCTGGCCATACGAACACCCAGAGGTTGTAAGGCTTTCAGCAGGTTAACCATAACCTTGTTGGCATTGCCGCGCTGAAGATGAATATCGCAACCGGAATGACCGCCCTTCAGACCCTTCACCACCAGACGCTGAAATATGACATCGGCCTGCGGTTCTTCTGTTGCATAGGTGCCTTCAGCAATAGCATCAACACCGCCGGCACAACCTACATATAGTTCACCCTCTTCTTCGGTATCCAGATTCAGCAGAATCTTGCCCTTCAGCCAGCCAGGCCTCAACTGTTCAGCCCCAGCCATGGAACGTTCTTCATCAATAGTAAACAGAGCTTCTATCGGCCCGTGCTGAAGCTCCTTATCTGCCAGAACAGCCATAGCCGCGGCCATACCAATACCGTTATCAGCCCCCAGTGTCGTACCTTTTGCCTTTACCCATTCACCATCAACCCATGGCAGGATTGGGTCTTTGCTGAAGTCGTGATCAGTGTCTGCATTCTTTTGTGGCACCATATCCAGATGGCCCTGCAGGATCACACCGACACGGCTTTCAAAGCCCGCAGTCGCCGGTTTGCGTACAACGATATTACCGACATTATCGGTTTCCGCTTCAAGCCCCTGCTCTGCGGCAAATGCCAACACCTTCTCACGCATTGCAGCCTCCTCACCAGACGGGTGCGGAATCGCGCAGATTTGATCGAAATAGTCCCACAGTGCAGCAGGTTTGAGGGTTACGAGTTCAGACATTTCGTGCATCCTTTTCTAACTTAATACTGTTATACGACGGAGCCTGCTGTCGTTATACATCGCAGCAATATCCCTCCCTATAGGGACATACCGCAAGCCCTACACAACCAGAGGGTCACTGCCTTATAAAAACGGCAACCACCGACTTAATTCATCTGCAGGACTAAAATATTCTGACTAATACTGAGTGCGATGCTTAATTGAGAACGCCCCTTAGTATTAACCGGCTGAAACTATTGGCAACGTCGCCTTAAGGAATCCACCCCATGTCAAAGAAAATGCTGGTCATGCTGCTGGGCGCAGCACTGTTTTTCGGCATTGTGTTTGGTGCAAAATGGTTTATGAATGACCAGATGGCAAAGGGTATGGCCACTTTTACTCCTCCTCCCACGATTGTTGAAGCAACGATAGCCACACGGGAAACCTGGACACCCACTCTCTCAGCCATTGGTACCCTCACGGCCAAACAAGGTGTAGATGTTAGAACGGAAGTTTCCGGAGTTGTACGCAAGGTGAAGTTCCTTTCAGGTGAAAGCATTAAGGAAGGCGATGTTCTCGCCCAGCTGGATAACGCTATCGAGAAGGCCGACCTGGAAAGCTATATAGCCCGCAAAAAACTGATCAGCACAACCTGGGAGCGAAATAAGTCACTTTTAGCAACAAAATCAATCTCCCAAACCCGGTTTGACCAGAGCAGCGCGGCCCTGGAGGAGGTGATCGCCTCAGTGGCACAGACACGAGCCAGTCTGAATAAAAAACGTATCAGAGCACCTTTTGATGGTCGTATTGGTATACAACAGGTCGAGCCTGGCGACTACATTGATGCCGGTGGCATTATTGCAACACTGCAGAATATTAATGAACTGTACGTAAATTTTGCAATGCCTGAATCCGAAGTCCCACATCTGCAGATCGGTCAAAAAATACGTTTTAACGTGCAGGCCTTCCCGGACAAACCCTTTCACGGCGTTGTTGACGCCATCAACTCCAAAATCGACAGCAGCACTCGTAATATTGAGGTGCGTGCCACTATGGATAATGAAGACCAGCTTTTACTGCCCGGCATGTTCGCCAATGTTGAAGTACTGTCCAACTCACAGAAAGAAGTGATCACCCTGCCCCGGGAGGCTGTGACCTATACCCTTTATGGCAACTCCATATTCCTGATAAACGACAAAGACCCTGACAAGCTCACAGTGGAACTGACCCAGGTGCAAACGGGTGAAATTCAAGGCAATCGCGTGGAAGTCGTCCGCGGCCTGAATACTGGCGACAGGGTCGTCAGCTCCGGCCAGATGAAACTTCACAACGGTGCCCCTGTCACCATCAAAGTGACCGGTGAGTAACTTACTATGTCGTTTACTGACCTGTTTATACGCAGACCGGTACTGGCCACGGTGGTCAGCCTGATGATCGCCCTGCTCGGTCTACAGGCCTTTAATCAATTGCCTGTAAGACAGTACCCTTCTCTGGAATCGGCAACTGTCAGGGTCACGACCAGCTACCCCGGAGCCAGCGCAGAACTGATACAGGGATTTATCACAACACCTGTACAACAAGTCATTGCCAGTGCTGAAGGGATTGATTATTTAACCTCCTCCAGCTCCCAAAATTCTTCGGAGGTCACTGCACACCTGCGTCTGGGCTACAACGCAGATCAAGCCCTGATCGAAATCATGTCGAAAGTGAACCAGGTGCGCAGCCAGCTGCCCGAGAGTGCCGAAGACCCCATAATCACCAAAGCTGATGACAGTGACAGCGCCCTGCTCTACCTGAGCTTTAATAGCCCCAAGATGAACAGCCAACAGGTTACGGATTATCTGGTCAGGGTTGTACAGCCCCAGTTCTCCACCATTGAAGGCGTCGCCTCTGCTGATATTTTTGGAGCCAAATACTTTGCCATGCGTGTCTGGCTGGACCCTGTGCGTATGGCGGCCTTTAAAGTCACCGCATCCGATGTAAACCAGGCTCTGTTAAACAGTAATGTTCAGTCTGCAGCCGGGCAGACCAAAGGCGAACTGGTGATCACCGACATTAATGCCCACACAGGACTTACAACCGCGAAAGATTTTTCCCGCATTGTCATTCGCCGTAATGGTGATCAGTTGGTTCGCATGGAAGATGTGGCTGATGTTGAACTTGGCCCGGACAATTTTGACAGTTTTGTGGCTCTGAGTGGCAAGCCTTCCACCTATCTCGGTATCTCCCCAACACCCTCAGCCAACCCGCTGGAGGTGATCAAACGGGTCCGCAAAAAGTTTCCGGATATCCAGTCCCAGCTGCCTGCTGGTATGAATGCAGAGATTGTTTACGACGCTACCCAGTTTATTCAGGAGTCCATTGATGAGGTGACCAAGACCCTGTTTGAAGCGACCCTGATCGTGATCATCGTCGTATTCCTGTTTTTGGGGTCACTGCGGATTGTGATCATTCCTGTTATTGCCATCCCCCTGTCCATGATCGGGGTGCTGTTTGTGATGCAGCTGATGGGATACTCCATCAACCTGCTCACTCTGCTGGCTATGGTGCTGGCAATAGGGCTGGTTGTAGACGACGCCATTGTAGTGGTGGAGAACATCCACCGACATATCGAGGAAGGGAAATCACCCTTTGATGCAGCCCTTCTTGGTGCCAGGGAGATTGCACTTCCCGTTATCGCCATGACCATTACCCTGGCTGCGGTGTATACGCCAATCGGTTTTATGGAAGGCCTGACCGGCTCCCTCTTTAAAGAGTTTGCTTTTACCCTGGCGGGTGCGGTTGTGGTGTCTGGTATTGTTGCCCTGACCCTGTCTCCGATGATGTGTTCCCGCCTGCTACTGCCTTCTGGAGACGACAGCGGCTTTACCCAGTGGCTGGATCAAAAGTTTGAGCACTTGAAAGCTGGCTATTCCAACCGTCTGAAAAGCGCCCTGAGCACACGTCAGGTGACCCTGGTATTCGCACTGATTGTACTGGCGACCATTCCCCCTATGTTTCTGATGACTAAAAAGGAGCTGGCACCCACGGAAGACAACGGTCTGGTGTTTATCGTATCCAAAGCGCCCGAGTACGCCAATCTGGATTACATCAATAAATACACGTCTGAAATGGAACAGTATTTCCGCAAATTCCCGGAATACAAACAGTCATTCCTGATTAACACAACCAGTTCATCCTTTACCGGCATGGTGCTGCAACCCTGGAGTCAAAGGGACCGCAGTGCCTTTCAGGTTCAGACAGAGCTACAGAACAAATATCTGCCCCAGGTCGCTGGCATGAAAACCTTCTCCTTTATCATACCGTCACTGCCAGGTTCCGGTGGAGGCATGCCCGTCGAGTTCGTGCTGAACACCACCAGTGATTACAAAACCCTGTCTATGATCGCCAGTGAACTGGTGGAACGGGCAATGAAGTCGGGCATGTTTATGTTTGCCGACAGCACCCTGACTTTTAACAAACCGGAAACCGAGGTTCTGATTGACCGGGACAAAGCTACCAGCCTTGGTATCAGCATGCAGGACATCAGTACTACGTTCTCCACCATGCTGGGCAGCGGCACCCTGAACCGGTTTAGCATTGATGGGCGCAGCTATAAGGTAATTCCACAGGCCTCACGTGAGTTCCGTATGAGCCGTGAATGGCTGGGACGTTATTATGTACGTTCAGCCAGTGGTCAGCTGGTTCCTCTCTCATCAATTATCAGTCTGAAGACCGAAACCCGTCCCAGCGAATTGACCCAGTTCCAGCAGCTCAACTCCACAACGATTAAGGGAATGCTAAAACCCGGGGTGAGTCTGGGTGAGGCACTGGCCTTTCTGCGACAGCAAACTGCAGAAATTGCCCCCAAGGGCTTTGGCACGGACTACAAGGGAACGTCCCGGCAGTTTATGCATGAGGGTAACGCCCTCATACGCACCTTCATCATCTCCCTGCTGGTGATTTTTCTGGTGCTGTCGGCCCAGTTTGAAAGCTTCCGTGACCCATTGATTGTCATGCTGACAGTGCCCATGTCGATCTGTGGCGCCCTTATCCCGCTGGTACTGGGTGATCTCTTCCAGTTCGGCCTGGGCATTAATGTTTCAATGAATATCTACACCCAGATCGGGCTGGTGACCCTGATCGGCCTGATATCCAAACACGGCATTTTGATTGTGGAGTTCGCCAACAAACTTCAGGAGAGAGGAATGAATAGAAAGGAAGCGATCCTCGAAGCCTCCGCCCTGCGCCTGCGCCCTATTCTCATGACTACAGGTGCTACTGTACTGGGCATTGCGCCACTGCTGTTTGCTACGGGTGCCGGAGCCATCAGCCGCTTTAATATTGGTTTGGTGATCACCTCAGGGATGACCATTGGCACGCTGTTTACCCTGTTTGTGATTCCGGTGATGTATTCCTACCTGGCGAGGGATCGAATGTCTGGCGAAACAACTCAAGCTTCTGGGGTATAAAAATAGTTATGGTGTAGCTTTTTTGGGAAATGAATGAAAACCCCTGGCAAGAAGGGAGGGCTGAAATATCAGCCCTCCCTTTTATCTTCAGACATTCGTGTTGATGGGGTTGTTTATACAGCGAATGTTATTGCCAGAATTTTTGCTTAAAATCCAGAGTTCTCTCCTTGTTGTGACTTCCGACCAACTCACATTTTTTTAACTGGTTGGCTCTATGGGCAGTTATGAAGTTCAATCCTGTTCTGGTAGACCCCACTCCGGTTGTATAGGAGAAGCTGATCGCTCGCCCAGTGGAATCCAGTGCCATGAATTGCATATCAGGTCGTGAATGCAGTGACTGAAACCGGTGTTGATAGAACAGTGCCCACTGTGCGCAGCCTTGTGCCGTTTCACTACTCTCTACCACAACAAGACTTTTCTTATCGAACTCACCTTCGGTGTTTGGGCTGGTCATAGCAATCAGTGTCATCATCAGTACATCAGCCACCGGAATGGGCTCTTCAACCAGAAAGGGCATGGACAAAAAGCCTGGGTTTGAAGCTTGCCAATAATCTTCATAGAGCTCTGCAAACTTCTTGAGCACATCGGCTCTGGCCGCTCTGTACATAGAAGAACCTGGATCCTCATCGGTAGGCGCCAAGGTTATTTTATCCAGAAGGTGTATCACATCCTGCTTTTGCCGGGACTCATGGTTCGATACTGCAACCTGATCAAGCAGCGAGATCAGTGACATGTGGTACGGGCTTGATTTTTGATTTTTCACTGCCAGCCTGAGTTTTTTTGCTTCTTTGATAAGGACGTCACTCAGGGAATTTTCAGTGTTTGAAGGTCTCTGTACAGGCTGGGAAAGTCTCTGTACGGGCTTAGGAGATGGATACTGGATACGTTTATTGTCCGCTAAAACCTGCATCTGGATTTCGGCTTCTCTATCCATCAGCTCGAAGATCCGTAAATTTTCTTCAAGTTCTTTTGCAGCCTCTATGGTTTCAGGGGATAATTTAGCATAAGCCTGCGAAAAGCAAGTTGATAAAAGAAGTGCGAGCACCATTGCGCCGTGTCTAATCATTGTTTTCATGTGAGTTCCTCTCAGTTGCCATCGGCCACCAATTACAGTTCAGGGCTCATATAGACACTCAGAGAGGGGCGAAGTTCCTTCGCCGAGGGCCACAGCCCAGAGAACAAGGGAAAAGAGCGTCAGAGGCGTGAAAAGCAGGCTCCAATCTCGTGACTGGAGCTCCAAAATACAAAACTTTCTCTTGCCTGTGTTATTGCCTTACATGACTACCTGACCCAAACAGCCGACAAAAAAATCCCCGGCACTGCCAGGGACCCTTTATAAGCAGTTGAAAACTAAAGAGATTCCATCAAACAGGATCCAAATGGATAGTAATATCTGCATCAGGCATCTTCTTCAAAAGATTCTGCTCAACCCGCTTACCCAGAGCATGAGCCTGCTCCAGTGTAAGATTGCCATCCAGATCCAGGTCCAGCTGAATCACAGGAGTCACACCTGACATCCGGGTACGCAGGTTGTGAAAATCAACCACACCGTCCACTTCCCTCACAGTTTGACGAATCACTTCCTCATGCTCCTGCCCCAGGGCCTGATCCATCAGCATCTGAATCGCCTCCCAGGCCACCTTACCGACACTGCTGAACATATACAGTGCAATCAGGACACCCAGCACAGGGTCTGCCAGTGGAATTCCCATCGCTGTCAGCACCAGAGCGACGACCACACCCAGGTTAGTGAGCAAGTCCATCCGGTAGTGCATAGAGTCCGTCTTGATGGCGAGCGACCCAGTCAGGCGAACCACATGAGTCTGGTAAAGCACCAGCGCCAGCGTGATCGCCATGGAGAAAGCCATCACGCCAAGTGCGATCTGACTATTCTCAACCGTGGAACCATTGCGGACACCATCAACCGCATGAAGAATAAGGAACAGGCTGGAACCTGCTATAAAGGCCGACTGCGCCAAAGCCGCCAGCTGCTCCGCCTTACCATGACCATAATGGTGGTCATCATCAGCAGGCTTCAAAGCAATACCCACAGCCACCAGATTGATCACAGATGCGAAAGCATCCAGTAGAGAATCAATAAATGTTGCCAGAATACTGATTGAACCGGTCATACCCCAGGCAATAAGCTTGGCGACCAATAATACAATAGCCGTGGCCACGGACGCCCGTGAAGCCCGTTTCAGTAATACCGCCTTTTTCTGCTCAGAAAGTACCTCTGTGCCTGAAGCCGTGCTCATTCGCGCTTACCGCCTGTTGTTTTTATTGTGATGTAGTTATGTATTTCAAAATGCCTTGGAAGACTTGTAAGTGCAACTGCTTTTCAAATTAGCCCGGCAGTTTTTTACAAGATCAGGTCGTTTTAGCCATGGGCCGCAAGATATTGATACAGCTCTTCTTCTGTAAACGGCCAGCCCAGTTCGTCATGCCAGCTGGTAGCTGCATGCGGAGCATCGTCTGAACTGGCAACCGTTTCGCGACAAAGAACCGGTATGCGGGTGCCGTATCTGTCTACCAGCTCATCACTGTCAGCAATATCAATCACATCAAGTTCAAGAGGGCCATCAAGGACCATCGCAGCCAGCCAGGCCTCAACCACTTCACACAGATGGCAGCCAGCCGTAGTTAAAAACAACACTTTTTCCATTACGCCTCTTCTCTTTTCCTTCAGGATGCTAAGCTGTATTCGATGAGCTTGTAGGCATTGATGATGCCTGCCAAAAAACCATCAAATGCCTTAGTAAACGACTACTTGATGCTATAGAAATATTATAGAGTCGAAAGGCACTGCGAACCTCGGTCATAATATTTATACTGACCCGGCGCAGGATAACAATTATAAAGAAATCATACAGCTGTACACCTTTTTCAAGTTGTTCACAGCCTGCAGGGAAATGATTAATGGACTTCGGCTTTTTTAACCAGCTGCTTATTATCTTCTCGGTCTCCGTGTTTGCCATTGCGCTCTGCCATCGGCTGCATATACCAGACACACTCGCCTATTTAATGGTGGGCCTGTGTCTTGGGCCAACCGCGACGGGCATAATCGACACCAGTTTTGATATCACCCTGCTGGCAGAAATCGGCGTGGTATTCCTGCTGTTTTCGCTCGGGCTGGAGTTCTCTCTTGCCAACGTTATAGCGATGCGGCGAATTGTATTTGGCCTCGGTGGTCTGCAGGTGATGATCTGCACAATGCTGATCGCCTTCTGTGCACTTCTGCTGGATTTCACCGCCTCCGGCGCGATGATTATGGCGGCAGGTTTGTCACTCTCTTCGACAGCCATTGTTTCCAAAGAGCTGACCCGACGTAACGAATTGCGCTCTCCCCATGGCCAACTGGCAATAGGCACCCTGATTTTCCAGGATATTGCTGCGGTTATATTCCTGATACTGATTCCTGCCATGGCTGGTATTGGTGGCAATAGCCTGACCGAATCCCTGCTTCTGAGTATGGGCAAGGGTGTGGGCTTCGTGGTGTTTATGATTCTGGTAGGTCGCTGGATTCTGCCTCGCATGTTCCACGAGATTGCCCGCACCAAGTCAGAAGAACTGTTTGTACTGACCGCCCTTGTTGTCTGCCTTTTAGCAGCCTGGCTGACCCACCTGTTGAATCTCTCCATGGCTCTGGGTGGCTTTGTAGCAGGCATGATGCTGGGTGAAAGCCATTATCGTCATCAGATTGAAGCCGATATTCGCCCTTTCCGGGATATTCTGCTGGGCCTGTTCTTTGTCTCTGTCGGCCTGATGCTGGACCTTGACCTGTTTATGGCCAACTGGACTATGATCCTGCTGGCGTCCGCAGGTCTGATACTGTTTAAAGCCTCCATGATCGCCCTACTGGCCTGGTTTATCCAGAAAGGCCAGAAGACGGCGATTCGCACCGGCATATCCCTGGCCCAGAGTGGTGAATTCTGCTTTGCCCTGGTAGCACTGGCCAGTCAGTATGGCCTGCTGAACAGCAGCACCAGCTCTTTCATATTGTCGGTGACTATCGTCTCCATGGCAGCCACACCCATGCTGATTCGATACAGCGGACCTCTGGCAGACATCATTTCTGGCCATAAACGCCAGCGTAAAGTCCATAACGAAATCGAAGTTATCAGTGAACAAACCTGCGAGATCGGGGAACATATTTTGATCCTTGGTTATGGTCGTGTCGGTCAGGCCATCAGCCACTTCCTTCGGGAAGACAAGATTCCCTTTATTGCCATCGACGGTGACCCTATCCATGTTCGAGAGGCCAATAAGGCCGGCGAACCGGTATTTTATGGTGACTGTCGCCGTACCGAGCTTCTGCAGGCTGTCGGCCTGGACCGGGCCAGGATGGTGGTGATCTGCATCGACAGTTCGCGGGCTGCGCACGATGCCCTGAAAGGTATTCGTGAGATCAACAGCCAGGTACCGGTTCTCGTCCGAACCCGTGATGACAATATGCTGGAAACCCTGAAACAGGATGGTGCTGACCAGGTGGTACCGGAAGTCCTGGAATCAAGCCTTGTCATAGTGAGCCATGTACTGACCATGCTGGGGCAGAAGGAAGCGGCTATCTCCCAGCGCATCCAGTCAGTGCGCAAGGAGCGTTACGATATTCTTCATGGTTTCTTCTTTGGCCAGTCAGAAGTACTCCGCAATGCCGATGGTGACCCCTGTGAACTACTCCACGGTGTCACCCTTGCTGATGGTGCCTGGTCAGTCGGCAAGATGGTGCGTGACCTTGGACTGGAAGACCATGGGCTGCGCCTCAAGCGCGTAACCCGTAAAGATGAAACCCTGACCCTGACCCCGCAGCTGATTCTTGAGCCCGGCGATGCACTCCTGCTCAAAGGCACACAGAAACAGGTGGAATTTGCAGAAAGCCTGCTGTTACAAGGGAAATAGCAGCAGGCGCTCGCAGGGAGGCTGCTCCAGACAGCCTCACCCACAACTGGGCACCAATGGAATCATCACGGGATGATTCAGGCATTTCCGCCTGTAACATCCCGTGACTCCAGAGTAAAAACCTTATACCCGCCTTGCAGACTCCCCCCTCCGAACTACTCTTCTCTTCTTTCGTCATTTCCCATGACTGTACTTTTTGTTTCAGTCGATTTGTTTTCTTTTGAAGGGGTAGGCCATGCTGCGTAATTTCCCAGACTCCATAAAACGCTGGCTAATGCCCGCCCTTATGACAGGTTTATGCTGCCCATCACTCTTCGCCGATTCTGGAGTCTCTTCCACCCCAGAGGAGCCAAAACCAACTATTGTCGTACTGTATAAAGATGACTCCGGGCATTTCGTCACTCATACATCTGCTGACGGCGTTGTAAACCTCTCTATTGAGCAACACCTGACCGAAAAACTGGCAGACATTCATTTCACCGGTGCAGATGGCACACAATCAGTCCTGACTTCAGGAATCAATACTAAACATAATATGCTGCATGCCCCCTTAAACTCTGGCTACCCGGACACCCTGCTGATAGGGCACTGGAATACCCGCAGCTTGAAACCACGTCGCTCAACAACAGAATCACTGAGTCGGCTGATCATTCCCCTGGGGGGGGCGGCACTGACCCTGGGTGGAATCACCAGCGGTGCCGGGTTGAATTATATGGGCACCGAGCTTCGCACCAACATCGGGCACTTTCTGGTTATGGCCAGCGTCAGCAACCTGGCTGATGAAGTCGGCGACACTATGGCTGCTCTCCTCGAAAACCACCACGCCGGAGGCGTTATCTCTCCAGAGTGGGCTGCCAAGGGCGCTGTAGCTGTTTTAATGCTGGGCATGGGTCAGGTGAAATCTGTAGCTGACACAGCCAACCTTAGTGTTGGTGACGCGTCACGGTTCTTTGCCCAGTCCATCCTTATCAAGAACACTGGCCTGCTGCTTGGTGAAGCTTCCGGGCAGGTACTGGACCGCATTGTTGAACTCAGCCCCGAGCGCCGCACAATTTTAACCTCAGCCACCGGTGGCATCATGACCGGTGGCCTCTATTACTTTCTGCGAGAAGTCCTGACCGAGCCATTCAGCGGTACTCAGGACCTGAAAAGTAAAATCAGTAATGCCACTGTTTTTAGTGTAGCCAGCTCCACAACGCCCTTTTTGCAGGATATGGTTAGCTGCTTTACCGATAACCCTGCACTCAAGAACTTCAGCACTCAGGCCATCATGACCAGTGTTGCACTTCCCATTACCGGCGGGATCTATGGCTATTTGCTGCACTCTGCTGAACCAACAAACAGGCACCTGCAAAATGGCCGCTACTTACTACAACTGGTAGCGGGCAGTTTTGCCAAATTATCGGGAGCGTCTCTCGCCAGCGCCCTTAACCGTGACACCATAAAACCACTGACCGGTGAATCCTGGGCTACGCCTGCCGTGATGGCGGCCACCTATCTCAGTTTAAGCATTGCCGCCAACACCGTTTATAGTGCCTATGCAGGACCTGCAGGCACCCTGCGATATGACGGAATAGCAAAAATGCGTGATGGCATTTTAAGCGTTGCACTGGCATCCGGTGCAACCGCCATTATTGAAGATATTATTCGCAGGGCAGAATCACGGGAGGATAACTTCAGCCTGAATATCAATGTTCGTCCTTACCCAACCAGGGTTAAAAAGAACCCGACACCACATACTGAGCTATAAGATCTCTCTTCTCTCACCAGCCTGTTTCTCAACAGACTGGTGAGAGAGCTCTGATTGGGATAAGGTAATTTGCAGTTGCCATCCGCCAGGATCAGAGCGTCAATAATCATGAAAACAAAGCCCTCCTCTACACCGCACACACCACTGAAAGCATCACCTGCGGTAGCACCCGAATCTGCACCACAAGAACAACAGCCCCCCGGATTGCTCTCTGTTATCCAAAGCACACTGGCCGCCGCCTTTGGTGTACAAAGTGATAAGAAACGCGTCAAAGATTTTACCCATGGCCGACCTCTGCACTTTATTATTGCCGGTGTCGTTTTTACACTGGTGTTTGTACTGGTCCTTCTTGGCATTACCAACCTTGTGGTTTAAAGCCAGAAGTTCGCGACTGTTGGCAAGCGAAGAAAATGCAGCGGATTCATAGAGACATAAAAGCCGACAACCCGTGCAATACAAGTGTGTCGGCTTTTCAAGAATGGATATTTAGGAAAGGGGGCTTTTAACAAAAGCTAACAAGAACCAATATAAAAGGGCTCTGCCCTATCGACATTTGCCTTACGTTTATTGCCAAACTACTGGGTAGCGACCCACATCACTGCAGAAACAACAACCATCAGAATAACCACCAAGACAGCGACAGTGTCGACGCGACTGTCCTCGGTATAGTGTTCCTGATTGCATGCTTCACCGACTTTTACCGAATGATTTTCCATAGTTTACCTGCCTGAGTATGATTTTTTTTGTTATTAGATTTTTTTATTGTTATTAGACAAGGCAATTCATACTGCGCAACGATTACGACATCTTATCTATAAACCCAAGGTAGCTTACCTGTGTGACTGGGACAACCCTCCCTGCAGGCACGATCCTGCGAACGCGGCAAACCACTTCGTCCAAAAGCATGCGACAATCAGCCAACATCTACACATATAATCAACAGTCATGGAATTATGAATAAATAGTCCTTTTAACTATATATAAGGACTGATACTTTAGCCTCGCTCCAACTAATACATCCAGGCCGCTGACTGCCACCGACCACATAAGAACAATATATGTACGTTTATAATGAAGTCGACCAGCGCATCGTTGATGAGCGTGTCGAACAATACCGTGATCAGACCCGCAGATATCTGGCTGGTGAGCTGGCTGAAGAAGCTTTCTTGCCACTACGCCTCCAGAATGGCCTCTATGTTCAGCGTTTCGCGCCTATGTTGCGTGTCGCTGTGCCCTATGGCCTGCTGAATACCACTCAATTCAGAAAGCTGTCCCATATTGCCCGGTTTTACGATAAGGGCTATGCCCATATCACTACCCGTCAGAATGTTCAGTTTAACTGGCCGGAACTGGAACAGGTTCCCGACATTCTGGCTGAACTCGCTAAGGTACAGATGCACGCAATTCAAACCAGCGGCAACTGTATCCGTAACACCACAACCGATCCATTCGCTGGTGTGCTGAAAGAGGAAGAGACAGACCCTCGCCCCTGGTGTGAAATCATCCGCCAGTGGTCCACCCTGCACCCTGAATTTGCCTTCCTGCCCCGTAAGTTCAAGATTGCTGTCACCAGCAACCCTGAACAGGACCGTGCCGCCGTACAGCTGCATGACATTGGTCTGCACGTACGGGTGAATGACAAAGGCGAAACCGGCTTCCGCGTGATTGTTGGTGGCGGCCTTGGCCGTACTCCGGTGATCGGCTCCACGGTTTGCGAATTCCTGCCATGGCAGCACCTGCTGACTTATCTTGATGCCATTTTACGGGTTTATAACCTTAATGGTCGTCGCGACAACAAGTACAAAGCCCGCATCAAGATTCTGGTTAAGGCCATGGGTGTGGACGCATTCCGTGAGAAAGTCGAAGCTGAGTGGGCCGGCATCAAAAATGGTCCTGCGACCCTGACTGAAGAAGAAGTTCAGCGCGTCAGCGGCCACTTTATCGACCCAAGCTATCAAGCCCTTCAGGACACACCTGTAGAGCTGACGGAAGCCCTGAACAACGATCAGGCCTTCAAGACCTGGTACAGCCGCAATGTGCAACAACACAAACAGCCTGGCTATGCCGCAGTCACCATTACCCTGAAGAATACCGGTACCGCCCCTGGCGATATCACCGCGACTCAGATGGATCATGTGGCTGTTCTGGCTGATCAATACAGCTTTGGCGAACTGCGTGCGACCCACGAACAGAACCTCGTTCTGGCCGATGTTCAACAGGATCAACTGTTCGCCCTCTGGAAACAGCTGAACGAGTACCGTCTGGCTGCGCCTAACCATGGCCTGCTGCCGGATATGATCGTTTGCCCTGGTGGTGATTACTGCGCTCTGGCGAATGCCAAGTCTTTGCCTGTTGCTGATGCCATCCAACGCCGTTTCGACGACCTGGACTACATCAACGACCTGGGTGACCTGAGCCTTAACTTCTCTGGCTGCATGAATGCCTGTGCCCACCACCATATCGGCAACATCGGTATTCTGGGTGTCGATAAGAAAGGTGAAGAGTTCTACCAGATTATGCTGGGCGGATCTGCCGGACACGATGCCTCTCTGGGAAAAATTGTCGGCCCATCGTTCAGCCGTGAGCGTGTGCCTGAAGTGATTGAGACCATTCTCAATGTCTATCTGGAACAGCGCCAGGATCAGGATAAGGAACAACCGGAAACCTTCCTGAATACCTATCGCAGAATCGGCATCACCCCCTTCAAGGAGAAAGTCTATGCACGCCCTGAAGCCTGAAATTCTGACTGCCTTCGACGGGGAAGCCAGCCTGTTTATCCTGGAAACCGACACGCCGGCTGAAGCTTTGGCTGAAGCCGCCACCAGGGATGCCATCGGTATTCGTTTCCCGGCTTTCGCTGATGGTCGCGGCTTCTCCCTCGCCCGTCTGCTGCGGGACACCCACGGCTACAAAGGCAAAATCTGCGCACTGGGAGATTTCCTCCCGGACCAGATGCACTACCTGGCCCGTTGTGGTTTTAGTGCTTTTGCCCTGCCTGAAGGAACCAAAGAAGAGACTGCAGCCCAGTGTCTGCAAGCCTTTACCGAGGCTTACCAGATCTCCTGTGATCGTCCGGAACCCCTGTTCCGTAGACTGTAACCTCTATCTGTGATGTTCGTACAGGTCCTCATTTGAGGGCCTGTGCATTTCTCTCGCGGGCTGCCTTAATAAGCCATCTCACCAACCTCCTCTCTCTTTAAACATTCCTTTCTTTGCTCACCCCGTCTTTCCATATAGGTATAAACCGATATACTGAATTCAGTCATTTGGTAACATCTCTATGGATTCAGGCTCACTGTTCTACTCTTTTTTTCTGATTTTTACTGGCGCAGCCATACTGGCCACGTTAGCTCTTGCGACTCGCCAGCCGCTTATCGTTGCCTATATAGTGCTTGGTGGTTTCTTTGGCCCGTCAGGTACCGCGATGATCACAGATACCGGACTGCTGTCTGATATCTCCCATGCCGGTATTATCTTCCTGCTGTTCCTGCTGGGTCTGGATATGCAGCCAGGCCACCTGATGCATATGCTCAGGAAAACCGCGATAGTTGGACTGTTAAGCTCTGCGGTATTTGCCCTGGCCGGTTACGGCTGTGCACGGTTATTTGGCTTTGATGAAACCGCCAGTCTCGTGATGGGTGGTGCCATGATGTTTTCCAGCACCATTATCGGTATCAAGTTACTGCCTACGACTGTTCTGCACCACAAACACACAGGTGAGCTACTGGTCAGCCTTCTGCTGCTACAGGATTTGCTGGCCATATTAATGTTGCTGGTACTCTACAACACCAAAGAATTAAGCACGGGCTACACCCACCTGCTGGGTACTATCGCGATGCTGCCAGTACTGGTGGTCTTTGCCTGGCTGGTCGTGCGCTACGTCCTGCTGCCACTAATGGCTCGCTACGACCGCTTCCATGAATATATGTTTCTGCTCGCGATTGGCTGGTGTTTAGGTCTGGCGGAACTGGCCCACAGCTTTGGGCTGTCTGCGGAAATCGGAGCCTTTGTGGCAGGCCTGTCTATCGCAACCAGTCCCATTTCGCAATTTATTGCCATCAACCTGAAACCACTGCGGGACTTTTTCCTGATTCTGTTTTTCTTCTCGGTGGGTGCCAGCTTTAACCTTGCACTGCTACCGCAGGTTATTATTCCCGGCATAGTACTCGCTGCTGTTGCACTTTTACTGAAGCCCCCTGTGTTCTGGGGTTTCCTCAAAGGGGTGAGAGAGAAGAACAGCACCTCCTGGGAGGTCGGTATAAGACTTGGGCAGAACAGCGAGTTCGCCCTTCTCATAGCTACAGTCGCCGTCAGTCAGGGATTAATCAGCACTGTCGCCTCCCACGTCATTCAGGCAGCAGCCATACTGACACTATTACTCTCATCTTATGTCGTGGTGTTTAACTATGAATCCCCGATAGCCGTTAACGATAAACTGCGCCGGGATTAGCTCGCCGACAACTTAGTTCGTCCATAACAAGCCCCTTCCAAAACACAAAGACCGTAACCCACTCAAGAGCTACGGTCTGTTTCATCAATTAATATCAACCAGGAAAGCGCGTAGCAGAGAGCTTGTCCCAGATGCTGGTAAAGGCCCCGATTAAGGCACTTTCGGCACTAAGGCCCAGCTTCTGAGGCAGGGTTTTCTTCTCAGACCAGCTGATCAGGTACACACTGCGCTTGCGGTTATAACAATCACAGAGATAGTCATCACTGGTTTTAAGCTCATCAACCAACTGCTTACCCATAGCCTGACTGCCGTACCAGATTTCCCCCGTGGAGATCTGCTCAACATTCACCGCTGGCCGTGCTGTAGCCACGAAGTCTTTAAACAGCTTATGAGTACTTTCGAGGTCTTCGATAAACTTCTCACGCCCCTTCTCGGTATTCTCACCCATCACTGTCAGGGTGCGCTTAAATTCACCGGCGGTATGCAACTCAATATCGACATCATGCTTTTTCAGCAGCCGATTAAAATTAGGAATCTGGGCCATCACGCCTACGGAGCCGAGTATAGCGAAGGGAGCTGCAATAATTTTATCTGCCAGGCAGGCCATCATATAGCCTCCACTGGCAGCGACCTTATCGACAGCAATCGTCAGAGGAATCCCCCTGTCACGAATACGCTGCAGCTGGGAAGATGCGAGACCATAGGTATGCACCATGCCACCTCCGCTCTCCAGACGCACAAGCACTTCATCTTCCTGACGCGCCTGACCCAGAAGGGCCGTAATCTCTTCTCGAAGCTGACTCACAGCAGACGCACGAATATCACCATGAAAATCGAGCACAAAGACACGGGACTCCAAGGGTTTGGTTTCGTCACCGCCGTTCTTTTTGCTCTTCTTCTCGGCCTTAGCCTGTTTCTTTTCAAGCTTGCGCTGCTTTTTCAGGTCATCTGCATCAATAAGGGACTCTTCCAGAGATTTCTGGCCCTCCTTATATTCTTCCGAGAGCTTACGCACCTTGATATGCCCCTTAGCCTCGCTTTTGCCCTTACCAGTGGCCGACGCAGCCGCAGCAATAATTACCAGCAGGCCTCCGACAACAATGACAATCTTGGCCAGAAATAGACCAATTTCCATCAGAAATTCCAATCCTACTCTCCTTCCTATCCTTTTCTATCTCTTAGAGGGCTCTGCTCTAAACAAGAGCCGACACAAATTCATATTTGTGAATATATTCATTTATCAGCGGAGAAAATACAGCAAAATACGAGATTCTGCCCGTCCGGACTAAGATCTTGTTCACTTGCTTAACATTTTCCCATTTCGGTTGACACCTATACAAGCCTCAAATACCCTGACCAGAGGCTTTGTTACGGAAACTTACACTTCTGTTAACAGTAGAATAAAGACCTTGGAATAAACTAGCCCGAACTCTGGAAGGGATAAACGATGTCAAACATTGTTGAAGTATTTGACCGCATGAAAGACAAATTCAATGCTGATGCAGCAGCCGGTCTGGATCTGGTTTTCCAGTTTGATATCGAAGATGGTGATACTTATCACCTGATCGTAAAAGATGGCGACTGCCAAATCGCCGAAGGCGCACATGACGACCCCAATGTCACCCTGATTATGGATACAGACACCATGAAAGGTGTAATGACTGGTGAAATGGATGGCATGCAGGCCTTTATGATGGGCAAGCTCCGCGCCGAAGGCGACATGATGCTCGCCACCAAACTAAGCCAGCTCTTCCCAGCCTGATCCCATAAGCGCTTATTATCGGTTATCGGTATAAAAAAGCTCCAAGAAACCCTGCCCCTGGTGCAGGGTTTTTTATATACGAATGATTAAGCGTTTCTACCTGGCCTTCTACCTAACTTTCTGGCCGCATAACTTTTAACGCCTTTCGCGCAGGCGCATTCACACCCTTAACATCGATCTGGCCATCGATCATATAAACTTCAAAAATACCGCCATTCACCATCGGTGAATACGAAGATGGAACAATATCAGCAGTCACTCTGTCAAAACGGTCAAGGCTTTTGAGCAACTGCCAGCTGTCCAACCCCCATAAAGGCTCGATCAAACTCCCCCGGGCATAGTCAGGATTCTTCTCTGCACGCCCAAGTTCCTTCTCCAGAGAGAGAAAACGCCCTTTCACCGAACGCATGCGAGCCATGCTCCCTCTAAATTCAAGGGTTTTCAGACCAAGATAATCCGCATCTACAAACCAGAGGTCACCGGCCAGCTTAAGCGAGTCTACGTCACCATCAGCCTGGGTAACTTCTACCTGCCACATGTTTGAGCCATCACGGGAAAAGCTGATTACAGCCAGAGGCTGGTCATATCGGACTGAAGTGAAATCACGCATACCCCAGGTATACACTGCACCGGCAACGGTTACTGATAACAATAACAGACCCGCCGTACCCCTCAACCAGCCCAGCAACCAGGACCGGCTGATCAGCAGCCTCGCGGCCAGCCACACGAGAAGCAGACAAAACAATGTAGGAATTATTAACAGGAAAAATGTACTCATGGTGTCATTCCTGGCAGTTATTATTATTTTTGTTTATCCAGAATAAATTTCTCGACCAGTTGAGTCGCTATTGTTTGGGGTGGAGGAAGGGTTGGCAAATTGCTGAGTGGATGCCAGCCAGCTTCCGCCAATTCCTGAGTATCCAGTTTAATATCACCATCCACATATCTGGCAGTAAAGCCCATCATTAAATTATGGGGAAAAGGCCAGGGCTGACTGTGCTGGTATTCAATATCTGCCACCTTAAGCCCGGTTTCTTCCAAAACTTCACGGGCTACAGCCTGCTCCAGGCTTTCACCAGGCTCAACAAACCCGGCAATCAGGGAATGAAAACCCGGTGGGTGATGTAACCCTCGCGCCAAGAGTACATCATCTCCTTTATGGATCAGAACAATGATGCAGGGGCTGACACTGGGGTAGGCTCGAAAATTACAGACATGACAAGCGCGGGCACGATCAGGCCCCTGTTCTTCTTCAGGTATGGAGAACGGTGTTGCACAACTTGGACAAAAACGATGTTTACTGCCCCAGTTCAGGAGACTTGCTGCATGATGCAACAAATAACCAGGCGCCTCATCATGTAGAATCAGGCTGCGCAGAGTTACACCATCTTTGGGATCATCTGGTGAGCGCTCTTCATCGGCGGGCAGCTCCAGCGCGTAGATAACATGCCCATCCAGCAACCCAAGATTATGCTGTTGAACAGCATCAACAGCAGGTTTATTTAACCAGAAGAGTTCACCCTGCTCAGACAGTTGTACCCGGCCTTGCTTAAACACGACCCAGAGAGGTGGTTGTTTCGGCAGAGAGCCGCTATTCAGCGGCTCCAGTTCATAGGATTCAAGCGACAGCACTCTCATACCCCAATTCATTCAAGCTGGACTCAGCCAGTTCTAATGCCTGTTCGCCACGACCACCGCCTGTAGAGCTCGCCTCAAGGTAATATTCCAGACTGGAAAGTACATCAGCAAAAGTCTCAAAAGTCGCCTGCTTCGGCCGTTCTCCGGATTCAAGAACGTCATTACGTATAAAGTCAGCGCAACTCTGAATCAAAGACGCACCCCGTTCTTCACCCGAAAACTGTAGTCCACCTCGAATGGCCTGCAGAGTCTTAGGAAGGTTCTCAAGATGAATCTTGTCATAATCAGACTCAAGATAGGCGCTGATGGCACGCTTTGTAAGGGTCAGACCAGACAAGGCTTCATCCCACACTACGAACTGCGCTTCGGTGAGCTGACTGTTACGAACAGACTGGTCCGAGGCTTCTGGCAGGTTTGTTGGCGAAACCTGACCTAGAGACGAGACCATTGCTTCTACATACAGCACAGCTTCAGCCACACTTTGAAGACTTTCCTCACTCGCGCCTTCACGCTGTTCCTGCCAGAGCTGCACCTGACTCTGTTGTTTTTTCAAGGTACTGGCCGCGGAGTGCAGGCCAACCATGCTCAGGGTTTTGCTAAGTGTTGACATAGAGGAAACAAGACCTGCGTAATCCAGATCTGTACTGCTGGCTCCACGTTCGGCCAGATCCAGCATATCCTTCACCGCTGAGAGTTCCTCAGTCAAAGCCCGGGACAAAGACACCATAACCTCTGATGCTGGCCCAGCCATAGCCTCACGGGTCTCTTTCAGCGTTTTGTCACTGAAAGGCAGTGGCAGCATAGAAAACTCATCACGAACAGCAGAAGACAGCGGGCCCTGACTACCAGACACAGCAACCAGATAGAGCATCTCTTTCAGGAACGCATCGGGTACGTCAAGGCTTTCTAAACCGGCAGGCATCTGTAACTTACGGAATAGTTGATCCACCCGACTAAACAAAATACTTCGAGGGCGGTTAACCGCCATCTCCATATCGATAAACGACTCAAGACAAGCACCCACTACCCGGCAAAAACGGGAGAAAGGGAGATGTGCATGGAGAGCAGCAAGATGTGTTGTCGCCCGCTGCATAAGTTTCATGCCGGCATACGGGCGCTGGTGATGCAAAAGGCCAAGCAGGCCAATCTGATACATTTGGCGTAAACGACGTGTAGTCTGACGTGAGCGTGCAGGGTCATCACACAAAGGCTCACCAGACATGGTGCCAATATCCATTCTCACCTGAAAGAACTGACTTTCCGGTAAAGACGCTACATTTCGTCGATTACGTAACTGGTTCACTGCAGGTAGAAGCAGCTCGGGCATTTCGTCCCTGCGGGACAGAATAAAATCAACGTAACGCTGAAAAATCAACAAACCCTGACCAAGGTTGTCCAGTGCTTCATCTTCACTGGCCTGGCTGGCTGATGCATCCTGCTCTTCTGTATTACCCGTAACAGGCAGCTCAGAAAGAGCCAGAATCAGTTCATTAACAAGCAGTTCAGCCCCACCCAGTTCCACGATACGGACAATACCAAGTATCTGGCTCAAGGCATCCTGTGCATCCTGCAACAGAATTGTGTTGGTGCGGTCTTCCGTGAATGACTCCAGTCGATGAATAATTTCAGCGACCGTATTATCGAGCTCCTCACGAAGCGGCGACAGGGATGCAACTCCAGCCATCGTTAACGCTCCTTTATTCTTATCGTCAGTTTGATATCTCAACGGCCAGACAGGAAAATGCCCTGCATCAATTTTGAAAGCCGAATGCTGAGTCAAAAATTTTAAAAGACGACTATATCAGTAGGCTTTCACGGGATACAGTGCCACTGGGTCATTCAGTGAACTTGTTCAGGTAGGCCGTTCAAGGAAGTGCATTAAGAAAGCTCGTCCGGAAAGCTTGTTTTCCAAAGACACTGACCACCTTTCTTTTCAATGACATCCAGTTTTTTACGATGCTCCTCCCATTCATACTCACTGGTTTGAACCACTTTCAGGGCGGGACGGTCAGGAGACAAACGGCGTATATCATCAGAGCCTGCTTCTCCGCCCTGCCCCTGACTCGCCAAAGACAAAGCAGTTTGACCACCGGTCATCAACAGATAAACATCAGCCAGAATCTCGGAGTCAAGCAGTGCGCCGTGAAGTGTACGGCTAGAGTTGTCTACACCATAGCGCTTACAGAGAGCATCCAGGCTGTTGCGTTGACCGGGATGTTTTTTCCGGGCCAAAGCCAGGCTGTCAGTAATCTTGCAGTAGCCTTCAATGGTACCCGGCGAACGGGTGAGATGGTTAAATTCATGATTAATAAAGCCCACGTCAAAGGGGGCGTTATGAATAACAAGCTCAGCACCGTTAACAAACGCCAGAAAGTCTTCAGCTATCTGGGAAAAGACCGGCTTATCTTCCAGAAACTCATTGGTAATACCGTGTATTTCAATGGCACTTGCCTCAACTTCCCGCTGAGGGTTGATATACACGTGATAGTGGTTGCCGGTGAGCTTTCGGTTCACCAGCTCGACACAACCAATTTCTATGACCCGGTGCCCCAGTGAGGGTTCCAGACCGGTGGTTTCTGTATCCAGTACTATGATGCGCGACATTCTTGAATTCTCCTCGGTCTGTTAACTGTCACCACGGCAATTCTGCCCGGTGGATGCAGCTTCCTTACTGCCCGTACGGGCCAGTTCATCCGCAATTTCATTTTCCGGATGGCCACTGTGCCCTTTCACCCAGCACCATTCCACCTGATGGCGGGCATTGGCAGTGTCCAGACGCTTCCAGAGATCAACATTTTTCACAGGTTTCTTGCTGGCGGTCATCCAGTTCTTGCGCTTCCAACCAGCCAGCCATTCAGTGATACCTTTACGAACATATTGGGAGTCAGTCGTTAAGCGCACAGTACAGCTACGATTCAGCAGCTCGAGAGACTCAATGGCCGCCATCAGCTCCATACGATTATTGGTGGTTTCTGGTTCACCACCCCAAATGCGTTTTTCCTTTTCTCCAAAACGGAGCAAGGCACCCCAGCCACCAGGTCCCGGGTTACCACTGCAGGCGCCATCGGTGTAGATTTCAACAAGTGCTGTCAACGGTCATCCTTCATAAGATCTGTGGCAGAACAGGCTGTACTGCCAAATAAACGGTTACCGGTACTGCGCCAGCGGCGATCGTAGGGAATCAAGCCACTGCGCTCCTTGACGGCTACCAGCACATAAAAACTGCCCATGCCCATCTGGGAGCGGGCGATAAAATGTTCCACTTTACGACGTCTGCCCGGATTCAGCGAGCAGGTCAGCGGAAACAGGCCTCCGCCATAGTGCACATCACAAACCCGGAAGTTCAGCAAAGTCAGCCAGTCTTTAATACGACGGGGCTGATAAAATCGTGCACGGGTCATGATCTTATCATCCCCGATTCCTGCCATACGCCAGGGGTTCCATAAACTTCGGGGATTGAACCCTACAATCACCAGGCGGCCACCGGGCATAATCGCCCGGCAGGCTTCCCGCAATGTGCGATGGGGACGCCCGGCAAACTCCAAGGAATGGTGCAGCATAACCATATTCATACTTCGGGGCTGAACTGGCCATTCATCGATCGACATCCGTATAGTGTTCTCACCACAGCGTTCATCCAGTGGCGTTAGAAAGGTCTGGTGAACAATCCTGGTCTGTTCCAGAAAAGAGACACCGGGCAAAGCGCCCAGTATACAGGCATGATGGCCAAACATCCTTGGCAACACCCCTTCCAGCAGGTGCTGTTCGTTCTGCAGCAGAAAGCGCCCACGATCGGAAGCAAACCATTCCCGTAACTCAGGCAGTGCTTCGGTAAAAGAGCTTTTTTCCGATGTCCGGTATCTAGCAAACATTCAGTAATCTATACCTATAACTATTGGCATATAACAACGTAACCAGTAGGATCGCCAAAAATAATGACCATTTCCCTATCAGCGGACTGACCTTTATGTATAAAATCACCGGCCTTCCCGCATTTCATGATAACTATATATGGATGCTGACTGATTCTGAAAGTCAGTCCTGTTTTGTTGTAGACCCCGGGGATGCTTCCGTGGTCTCACAATACTGTCAGGATAATCAGCTGACACTGACCGGAATCCTGATCACCCATCACCACCCTGACCATATCGGTGGTATTGCACAACTTGTATCCGAAAGTTCTGCTCAACTGACAGTCTACGGCCCGGTCAGTGAAAACATCAAGGGTATTAGCCATCCCCTTACTGATGGAGACACCGTTTCCGTCCTTGGCCAGACTCTTGAAGTGATCGGTACCCCTGGCCACACCCTGGACCATATCACCTATTTTGACCGCCACCGTGAAGGCCGCGATGACGCACCAGCCCTGTTTGCAGGCGACACCCTGTTCAGCGGCGGCTGTGGCCGGTTATTCGAAGGGACTCCCGAACAGATGCATCATTCACTGATGCGACTGGCTAACCTGCCCGGTGAAACACACATTTACTGCGCCCACGAATATACTCAGGCGAATATGGCTTTCGCCAAGGCAGTGGAACCGGATAATACCCAATTAATTGAGCGTGCCGAACAGGTCGACGCTCTGCGTCTGCGTAATCTTCCCACTATTCCTGCCCTGCTGTCTGTAGAGCTGGTGACAAACCCGTTCCTGCGTGCGGGCTATGACACTGTACAACGTGCCGCCAGTCGGTATAGTGGCGAAACTCCCACATCTCCGGAACAAGCCTTCGCCATTATCAGACGCTGGAAAGATAATTTTTGAAGACTAACGTAGACTGTAAAGAAAACATACGGATTCCAATGTCAAAATCGACACCCTTTCAGGATATTTCCTGTTTCCGCCTGCTACGGCTCATCAAACCCGTTGCTTTGGCGGTTGCCCTGAGCGGATGCCAGACTCTGGTTTCTGATGTCTCACCTGCCAAAAAAGACGCCTCTGCTTCCCAGAAGGCTCCCATCGACCAACAGCAGGCAACAGTCGCGGATCAGAAAGATCAACAGCAAACCAAAAAGCCAGAAGTCGTTCAGCCACCGGATGACCTGATCGTGGTCATCAGGGAAGGTCTGGCTCTGGACCTGGGCACTGACAACCCCCGCATTCGTGCTGAGCTGCGCTATTACAGTCGCCACCAGAGTTACTTCAACCGGGTATTTACCCGGGCAACACCTTATCTGCACTATATCGTCAGTGAAACACAGCGCCGTGGCATTCCTATGGAAATTGCCCTGCTACCGATTGTTGAAAGTGCCTTTGACCCGTTTGCCTACTCTTTTGCACGTGCTTCCGGCCTCTGGCAGTTTATCCCTTCTACAGGTCGTCACTATGGCCTGAAGCAGGACTGGTGGTATGACGGCCGTCGGGATGTGGTCTCCGCAACCGATGCGGCACTGACTTACCTGGAAGAACTCAATGCCCAGTTTGATGACTGGGAACTGGCTCTGGCAGCCTATAACTCTGGTCGGGGAACTGTTGCCAATGCGATTCGCCGCAACCGTAAAGCAGGCAAGCCAACGGATTTCTGGTCCCTCTCACTGCCTCGTGAGACATCAGCCTATGTTCCCAAGCTGATCGCTATTGGCCGGATTATCCAAAACCCTTCAGCCCATAACCTGACGTTAAAACCTGTTCCTAATGAACCTTACTTCGAGCAGGTGGATATTGGTCAGCAAATCGATCTGGCCCGTGCAGCCGAACTGGCTGGCATGGAGACCGAAGAACTGTATCGTTTGAACCCGGCATTTAACCGCTGGGCGACGCATCCGGATGGCCCACACCAACTGCTGCTTCCACTCAGCCACTCTACTGACTTCAAAGAAGCACTGGCCCTGCTGCCTGCCTCCGAGCGGCTGAAGTGGCGTCGATATACAATCGTTTCTGGTGACAGCCTGATTCGTATTTCCAAACGTTTTGGTACTACAGTCAGCATGATTCGTGAGATCAATCAGATCTCTGGCTCCACTATTCGAGCAGGCAAAACTCTGCTGATACCGGTGCCATCCGAGTCGACCGACAACTATGTACTCAGTGCTGACCAGCGCCGTCTGGCCAAGTCCAGTCGCTCTGTAAAAGGTCGGAGTAAAATTGATTATGTAGTACAGAGCGGCGACAGCTTCTGGGATATTGCCCGGGAATATGATGTCAGCGTGAAAAGCCTTGCTTCCTGGAACAGCATGACAACCCGTGACACATTACGAGTTGGTCAGAAACTGGTGATCTGGACCAAGAGCAGCCAGCCCAGCAAATCTGGCAAAGGCGTCGTCCGCAAGCTCAGTTACACCGTTCGTAATGGCGACAACCTGTCTGTGATTGCCAACCGCTACCGTGTGAATGTCAGCGATATCCGAAACTGGAACAGCCTGAAGAAAAAATATCTTCAGCCCGGCGATAAGCTCACGCTGTTTGTCGATGTAACCGCCAGCCGTTAAACACGGCATTCGACTAAAAGGGAACCTGCGGGTTCCCTTTTTTATGCCTGCCCTTCAGTGACTGAGTGAGGCGCAGCGCGGATTTAGATTCTATAGTGACTGGCAGGGAAAAATAATAAGGTCACTGCCTTGCGCCTGTATCGCCACATACTCACGACTTTGTTCGTCAGTTTGCTCCTGGTCAATCTGACTGTGATGCCGGACCTTCTGCAGGCAGAAACAAATTCTCCTGTTCGCTTTGTGCATGCTCTCTCCCTTCATGGTGAGCCGGCTCTCGGCCCGGACATGAAACATTTTGATTATGTTGACCCTGACGCTCCAAAAGGAGGCGCTTTCAAAGCTGCCCAGATTGGCAGCTATAACACTTTTCATCTCTACGGACCCCAGGGTAAAGCTCCCTTAGGTCTCTACTTCACCCACGAAACCCTGCTGGTACGTAACTGGGATGAACCCCTGAGCAAATATGGTGTAGTGACAGAAACCATCGAACTGCCGGAAGATAACAGCTGGGTGGCGTTTCATATCAACCCCAAAGCCCGGTTTCGTGATGGAACCCCGATCACTGCCCACGATGTCATATTCAGCTATCAAGCACTGATTACCAAGGGTGGCCTTTTCTGGCGACAGTTCTATCAGGATATAAAAAACGCAGAGGCTACAACCCAGCACCGGGTACTGTTTCGTTTTCACCACAACAAGAACCTGGAGCTGCCCTTATTACTGGGGCAAATACCCGTGTTGTCTAAAACCTGGTGGCAGGGAAGGGACTTCTCCGAAACCACGCTGGATATTCCCCTTGGCAGCGGTCCCTATCGCATTCATCGCTATGAACCCGGTCGCTTTGTTGAATACAAGCGGGATGAAAATTACTGGGCCAAAGATCACCCGGTCAATAGAGGGCGATTTAACTTCGACACCCTGCGCTACGACTTTTATCGCGACCAAAACATTGTTATTGAGGCCGTCAATAACGGACAGCTGAACTGGCATCTTGAGAGCGACCCCCGGTTCTGGAATGAAGGCTTTTCCCGCAAGGCGCTAAAACAGGGTGACCTGATTAAAAGCAGCTGGCTGAATCAGAACCCACAGATACATTCACTGGTCTTCAACAGCAGACGGGAATCCTTGAAAGACCAGCGCGTACGGGAAGCCCTGACACTGCTGATGAACTTTGACGCACTGCTGGATAACCTGATGCAAGGGATGATGAAACCGGCACACAGCCTGTTCGACGGCACCGAGATGGCATCAAAAGGGTTACCCAACACGGCAGAATTGAAACTGCTCTCACCATGGCAACAGCAACTGCCCGAGCGATTATTTCAGGAGAGCTGGCCGCCGTATAACCAGCTGAATCATCGCGGGAAACTCAAGCAGGCCCTCAGTCTTCTTGAACAAGCGGGCTATTCCCTGAAGAAAGGTGTAATGCTCACACCCGAAGGAGAACCCATGCAACTGGAAATCCTTCTGGGTGACCCACGACAGGAACGGCTGATTCAAAGTCAGGTGAAAAAACTCGCCGATGCCGGCATTCAGCTGACTCTGCGGACGATGGAAAGCGCACGTTACCTCAAGCATTTGCGAGCCCATGACTTTGATATGGTTCTGCACACCTTCCGGCACACACCCAGCCCCGGCACAGAACAGGCCAGTTTCTGGAACAGCCAGGGCCGCAATGAAGAGGGTTCACTCAATCTGGCGGCGTTCAAAAGTCCGGTGATTGATGCCATCACCCAGGAGATTCCAAAAGCGGCCACCCGCGCAGAACTGGTTACCCGGATTAAAGCGCTCGACCGTAGCCTGCTTTGGGAATTCAAAGTGATCCCGCTGCTTTATAACCCCAAATGGCGGGTCGTCTACAGAAAGGGGATGCACCCACCCCACCGTCTGCCCAGGTACAATATTGATACCCATGCCTGGTGGAGCACCCCATAACCATGGCGGCTTATATCCTGCGTCGCCTGTTACTGATGATTCCCACACTGTTCGGAATACTGCTGCTGAATTTTATTATTATTCAGACTGCACCTGGCGGACCGGTAGAACAAAGCATCGCCCAGCTGGAAGGTTTCAACATCGATGCCACTGCCCGTATCAGCGGTAGCTCAACTCAGGTCATTACAGAACTGGAAGAGCATCAGGGCAGCCGCGCCCTTAACCCGAAACTGGTTCGCTTGATTGAGAAGAAATACGGCTTTGACCGCCCGGTTGAAGAACGTTTCTTCGATATGCTTATGTCATACCTGAACTTTGATCTGGGAAACAGCTTTTATCGTTCCATATCCGTCACCGATCTTATTGCTGAGAAAATGCCTGTTTCCCTCTCTCTGGGGCTCTGGAGCACCCTGCTGGTTTACCTGATTTCCATTCCACTGGGTATCCGCAAGGCGCTGCATCAGGGCTCAATATTTGATGCTTACAGTAGTTTTGTTATCGCTGCCGGCTATGCCATCCCGGGCTTTCTGTTTGCCATGCTGCTTATTATTTTGTTTGCGGGGGGCTCTTACTGGCAACTCTTCCCCCTGCGGGGGCTGGTTTCAGAGAACTTCTACGAACAGACCTTTTGGCAACAGGCATTGGACTACAGCTGGCACATGATTCTTCCCGTTACGGCTCTGGTAGTTGGCAGCTTTGCCACCCTGACACTGTTAACCCGCAATGCCTTTCTGGAAGAAATCAGCAAGCAGTATGTCGTAACGGCTCGCGCCAAAGGATTGAATGCCCACCAGGTGCTGTTCCGGCATATATTCCGTAATGCGATGCTATTGGTGATTTCCGGGTTTCCGGCAGCGCTGTTAAGCATTCTGTTCACCAACAGCCTGATGATCGAGATTATTTTCTCACTGGATGGCCTGGGATTGTTGGGGTTTGAAGCGGTCATCCAAAGAGACTACCCCGTGGTATTTGGGACACTCTATGTATTCACCCTGACTGGATTACTGATCAAACTGCTGGGGGACCTGACCTATGTATTTGTTGACCCCCGTATAGATTTTAACGGGAGTGAATCGCCGTGATAAACGCCCCTCAAAATAAGGCAGACTCACGGCACTGGGCACTTTTTAAGTCCACAAAACGCAGCTATTTTTCATTGATCGCTTTTCTTGTGATATTAACGATGAGCCTGCTGGCTGATGTCCTCGCCAATGAACGACCATTGTTAGTCATCTACAAAAATTCCCTCTACACACCATTTCTGCACACCTACACGGAAACAGACTTTGGTGGCGAATTACCCCTTGAGCCCAACTGGCAGGATGATTACATCAAGGATCAGATAAACCAAAACGGGGGAACAATCATCTATGCACCCGTTCCTTTCAGTTATGACACGGTCAACGAAAATAAAGCTGCCCCATCACCTCCCTCAATCAGCAACTGGCTGGGAACCGATGACCAGGGACGTGATGTCCTGTCACGGGTTCTCTATGGATTAAGAACATCGATTCTGTTTGGGCTGATATTGACGCTGTGCAGCACCGCCATTGGTGTGAGTGTTGGCGCACTGCAGGGTTATTACGGAGGCAATATTGATCTACTTGGACAGCGTGTTATCGAAGTCTGGTCAGGCCTTCCGGTACTGTTTCTGCTGATTATTTTGTCAGGACTAATTAATACCGGTTTCTGGAGCCTGCTGGTTATTTTGCTGCTGTTCTCATGGATGCCTTTGGTGGACCTGGTCCGGGCAGAGTTCCTGAAAGCCCGTAACTATGAATATGTACTGGCCGCTAAAGCCATGGGGGTTCCTGCCGGGCAGATCATACGTCGGCATATTCTTCCCAATGCGCTGGTAGCCACCCTCACCTATCTGCCCTTTATTCTCTGTGGCGGGATCACGACACTGGCATCGCTCGATTTTCTGGGTTTTGGACTACCACTGGGTTCACCCTCTCTGGGAGAACTCATCGCCCAGGGCAAACATAATCTTCAGGCTCCGTGGTTAGGCATCACCGCATTTCTCACAACAACAAGCTTACTGATCATACTGGTGTTTATTGGTGAAGGTTTACGCAATGCTCTGGATCCACGAATGATGCTATCGTCATCAACTGCCACTGTACCAGACAGGTCGCTGCAATGATGGCGGACAGCACCAACAAAAAAGGCTTGCCGGTACTCAAAGTACAAAACCTTTGTATTCACCTGAAAAATACCCCGACAGCACTGGTCAACGGCATAAGTTTTGAACTCAAAGCCGGTGAAACACTGGCGTTAGTTGGGCATTCAGGCGCTGGAAAATCCTTGACCGCACATAGCATCATGAGGCTTCTACCCAACACTATGAACGTCAGGGGTTCACTGTCTTTTTATAGCCACGATAACAGCAAAAAAGAACCAACCTGCCTGCAATCATCCACCGAACAGGAGATACAAAAACTCAGGGGCAACCAGATAAGCATGATATTTCAGGAACCCATGACCTCACTAAACCCACTCCATAAAATAGGCAAACAGATTGCTGAACCACTCCTGCAACATTTCACATGCACGAAAAGAAATGTCATCTGCGAGGTAAAACAACTGCTCAGGGATGTTGAACTCCCTGACACCCAGGCTTTTTGTGAACGTTATCCCCACGAACTTTCCGGCGGGCAGCGACAACGCATTATGATCGCCCAGGCCATTGCCAATTGTCCGAAGTTACTCATTGCTGATGAGCCCACTACAGCGCTGGATGTTTTGGTAGAACAACAGATATTGGCGCTATTGCAACGATTACAGCAGAAGTATCATATGGCCATTCTGCTGATAAGCCATGACCTCAAAGCCGTACGACGTTATGCTCATAGTGTCTGCGTGATGTCGAAAGGGAAAATTGTGGAATCCAATTCCACACATAAACTGTTTGCCAACCCACAGCATCCTGTCAGTGAAAGCCTTATACAGTCAGACTTTCCAGAGCCCACATGCCCCAGAGAAGGTTCGGAAGAGCTACTGTCAACCAACCAGCTCACGGCCTGGCATAAGAGCAGAAAACGAATTTCCTTACAATTTCTACACCCAAAACCTGCTCCGGTTATTGAGAATATTTCCCTCACTTTGGATAAAGGCGAAACACTGGGCATTGTTGGAGAAAGCGGCAGTGGAAAAACCACCCTCGGGCTCGCCCTGCTTCGCCTGCTTAAAACCCAGGGAGAGATATGTTTTCAAGAACAGGCTATTAACACGCTGTCGCCCAAAGAATTCCGTCCACTGAGAAAAGATATTCAGATTGTCTTTCAAGATCCTTTTGGCAGTCTCAACCCCCGTATGACGGTATTGCAGATTCTCGATGAAGGGCTGGCTCTGCATACCCGGCTCCAACAACAGGATCGATTGGCCCGAATACAAGAAATACTCACAGAAGTGCAACTTCCAGAAAAGAGCCTTGAACGATACCCCCATGAGTTCTCCGGAGGTCAACGGCAACGTATCGCCCTGGCAAGGGCTCTGGTTTTGCGACCGCAACTGATTATTCTGGATGAACCCACTTCATCGCTGGATCAAAGCCTGCGCCATCAGTTAATCACCCTGCTGCAGGATCTCCAGTTACGCCACAACATCAGCTATATTTTTATCAGCCATGATTTCACGGTGATCAAAGCACTCAGCCATCGTGTAGCCGTTATGAAAGATGGTGAAATTGTCGAGTGCCATAACACATCCCGCATTATCAACACTCCCCAACACCCTTATACCCAAAGCCTGATTAAGGCTGCTTTCCAGTAGTCGCACCAGTGCCGTCATCACCCCTTTCCCCAGAGATTTCTTCCTGTCTAAAAAAATAATGAGATGTATGGGATAGTCTGTAATCTGCGTAAAGTAAAAATATATGATTGTATATTAGGATTTTCTTTTTATTTAGTTGAAAACCGTAACAAGCCGCAGAGCAGCTTGCCATGGCGCCTTGTTCGGATGTGGCACGGAGAAACGCTTAATGATTACAAAACAGAGGGGCTAAAGCACTAAATGGCCGCTTAGATTGCGGCCCGGGGAAAGAGTCGATAGAAGTTTTCAGAAGTAATGCGGCCCAGCTCTTCAACAGAGATACCCTTCAGCTCTGCCATAAACTTCGCAACATCTGCAACAAAACGAGGCTCATTGGACTTACCACGGTGAGGTACGGGGGCAAGATAGGGAGAGTCAGTCTCGATCAGAATACGATCCAGAGGGGTTTTCTTAGCCACTTCCCGCAACTCACTGGCATTACGGAAGGTCACGATTCCGGAAAAAGAGATGAAGTAGTTCATATCCATCGCCGCCTTCGCCATATCCCAGCTTTCTGTGAAGCAGTGCAATACGCCACCAACTTCCTCTGAACCATGGGCCTTAATCAGGTCAAGGGTATCCTGACGGGCATCCCGGGTGTGAATAATCACTGGCAACTGAGCCTGGTCTGCCGCCTGCAGATGGGTCACGAACCGTGATTGCATCAGCTCTTTACGGTCACCGGCATAGAAGTAGTCGAGACCGGTTTCACCAATAGCGACCACTTTAGGGTGAGCTGCGTGCTCCAACAACTCTTCAACAGTGACTTCTCTACTCTTATCTTCCAGAGGATGAACACCCACAGAAGCCCAGACATTATCCATATCTGTGGTGGCGAGAACCTTGGGATAGTTCTCCATATCAATACAGACACAGAGAATGCCGTTGACCTGAGCAGCCCGGGCCGCATCAACGGCTTTTTGCAGGCTGCCTTCATAAGGGGCCAGATCAAGACGATCCAGGTGGCAGTGTGAATCTATAAACAACGTTTTCTCTCTTTCAATCAGCTCTTTGTTCGAGTTTTCTGCTAAAACAGTCAGCGCAAATTTTAAAGCGTACTGGTCGGTCGATCAGATTTGAGCGCACCAGCCAGGTGAGTTTCAATTTTGCCGCGCACAGTATCATCAAGATCGGTGAACTGCAGGCCAAATCCCGGCTGCCTGTTGCCCTGCGCACCGCCCGGAGTCACCCAGACCACTCGTCCTGCCACCGGCAAACGGCCCGGTTCATCCATCAGGCTGAGACGCAGAAAGACCTCATCACCAATCTCATACTGCTTGCTGGAGGGAATAAACAACCCGCCCCCCTGCAGGAATGGCATATAAGCTGAGTACAAAGTGGCCTTGTCTTTAATAGCCACTGAAAGAATACTGCCCATGCCCGCTCGTCTTGCCATACGTCTACTCCCCCTAATGCTTTTTAATAGTGTTCATTATTGTGCTTATAAACACGAGGTACCTAACAAAAGCTATCGGCACCTACACTGTCAATGCCAGCCAGCGGCTGAGAACAGACTCCAGAAACAACTGCTTATTCAGATTGACCTGGGATAACAGCAGAGCACGCTGCTCAACAAGCCACTGCTGCATGTCCAGCAGGGAGCGCTGCCCGGCCCGCCCGGCAATATAGTGAAACATTTTCTGCATATCGGTGGTGACCAGGAAACGATCATCCTGTGTGGCACTGAAACGCACCATCTCCTGTACCCATCCAGCAAGCCACTCCAGCACCACGACCGGATCAAAAGCCACCCAGCCCAGAGCAAGCTCAGCGGGTGTCACCTTGCCACGACTGAGATTGGCCAGGCCACTGCGCATAGTATCCCGCTGTTCCAGCAGGCCCTCTTCTTCATAACGCAGTGCTGTAGCAGGCTCACCCGCAGCCAGTTGCAGTAACTGCATAGCCCGGTCTTTATCGGAAATCTGTTCCCCCAGCCAGACCATGGCTTCATCGGTTGTTGGGCGGGAGAACAAAATCTGCTGGCAGCGACTGCGAATGGTCGGCAGCAAGCTGCTCACCTGCTGGCTGACCAGTAACATAAGAGTATCCCGCCCTGGCTCCTCCAGACATTTCAACAGTGCGTTGGCGGAGCTGATATTCATGCTTTCTGCCGGATTCAATACCACGACCCGAAAACCACCCTGCTGGGGCGTCTTCTCGGTGAACTCAATCATGGTGCGCACCTGAGCGACCTTGATCTGCTTACCGCGCTCTTCGGGTTCTATCATCAGCAAGTCAGGATGAGTGCCAGCTTTATTCAAATGGCAGTTACGGCACTGCCCGCAGGCGCGCTGATCCTGCTTGTTACTACACAGCACATAACGGGCAAAGGACAGGGCAAAATGGCGTTTGCCCACACCAGTCTGCCCACGCAGCAACAAGGCATGGGGGAGCTGGTCATCCTGTAGTCGTTGACTGAGCTGGCTCCAGTTATGCTGATGCCAGGTCATGGGGTTCATAACACTGACATTTGCAGTGACCGTGTCATCACCCATGACTCTGCTCTTTGTTTGTTTGTCCGGTATTGCTGTTTCTTCTGGCATCAAGAACCGGCTTTAAACGCTGGCTCAACGCCTTATCCAGTTGGTGCTGTACGCCTTCGACAGTATCCGACGCATCAATCACCGCAAAACGTCCAGGTTCACCACAAGCGCGACTCAAATAACCCTCGCGCACCCGCTCGAAAAAATCATGCTGTTCCTGCTCAATTCGATCCAGCTCACCGCGACCACTGGCCCTCGCCATGCCCACTTCAACCGGCAGATCGAGCAATAGAGTCAGATCAGGACGCAGTTCACCCTGAACCAAAGTCTCAAGGGTTGAAAGAGCAGAAAGACTCAATCCACGCCCTGCCCCCTGATAAGCAAAACTGGCATCGGTAAACCTGTCACAAAGTACAACCTTACCCGCGGCCAGTGCTGGCTTGATCACCTTATCCAGGTGCTGGGCACGGGCTGCGAACATCATCAGCAACTCAGTCAGATCAGCCACCTTTTCATCGCCGGGGGTCAGCAACAGGGCACGGATACGTTCGGCCAGAGGTGTACCCCCGGGTTCACGGGAACGAACAACCTCAACACCATGGGCATCCAGCCATTCGGCGATAAATTCCAGACTGGTTGTTTTGCCAGCGCCCTCTCCCCCTTCAACGGTAAGGAAAAAGCCCTGTGTCTGATTCATGCCTGACATATCAACCCCTTAGTCATCTTGCGGGACATATCCCTGCTCCCCGTCCATTAATTCTGCTATTTGCTAGGAGCCTGTATCAACAGTTGCTGCTTCAGTGGTTACCGGCGTACTGCGGTAGTCGCTGCGACGGTTAAGCTGATACTCCCTCACCGCGCGGTTATGTTCTTTCAGCGTGCGGGAAAACTTGTGGGAGCCATCACCACGGGCTACAAAATAGAGTTCCTTGCCCTTTGCCGGATGCAATGCTGCATGAATCGACTCGCGCCCTACCAGGGCAATAGGCGTTGGTGGCAAGCCATTAATACGATAAGTGTTATAGGGAGTGCGTTCCAGCAAATCCTTACGACTGATCTTGCCTTTGTAGCGCTCCCCCATACCGTAAATCACTGTTGGGTCACTCTGCAGACGCATACCTTTCTGCAGCCGTCGCACAAACACTCCGGCGATGGTTTTACGCTCATGGGGGACTCCCGTTTCACGTTCAATAATTGAGGCCATCACCAGCGCTTCATAAGGTTCCTTATAAGGTAACCCGCTTTGCCGCCCCTGCCACTCTTCTTTTAATACATCCTGCAAACGCTGATGGGCACGGTGTAAAATGGAGAGGTCGGTATCACCAGCGTGATAGAAATAGGTGTCGGAGAAAAACAGTCCTTCCGGTGAAGCCTTGAATGGCCCCGAAAGCTCGGCAATCTTTGCATCCCGTCGCTCATCGTCAGATATCCTCAGTCGACTGTTGGCCCAGGACTCCAGATTTTCTTCGAGGGTCAGGCCTTCAACCAAAGTGACTGAGTGCTGTATAACCTGGCCGGAAGCGATCAGCGATACCAGACCCTCTACGGTTGTGCCTTCAGTCACCAGATACTCACCAGCCTGTACCGAACGATCAAGCCCGGTATAGCGGCCGTACACTTTTAATAACAGTGGGTACTGTACCAGACCATCCTGCGCCAATTGCTGAGTGACACTGTTAAAGCTGGCACCACGGGAAATCATCACAACAGTGTCGCCGGACTCCATCACAGGCCGGGAGAGATAATTGTTGAAATAAATAAAGAAACCGCCCACAGCAACTGTGGCAAGGGTAAAGAACAGGAAAATAAAAGTAAGATAACGTTTAAGCATTAAAAAGCCGGTAAACCTCGTCCTGAATACTGCGGGTGAGAGAACCCACAGCCCATACATTATCATCACAACGACTGACCGGCATGATTCCCATCACACTATTGGTGACAAAGACTTCTTCCGCATGCCACAAATCGTCAAGAGTCAGAGAGCGTACCTGCGCCTTATCGCGCCAGGGCGAAGCATCAAGCAGCCATTGCCGCATAACACCAGCAACGCCACATAACGACAGATCTGCAGTAGTAATAACACCAGAGTCTACCAGAAACAGATTACTCATAGTGCCTTCAATAAGCTGCCCGTGCAGATCGAGCATCAGGCCTTCACCAACATTTCCAGAAGAGCCATTGCCCTGCCACTCTCCACGAGCAAGCACCTGCTCCAAACGGTTAAGATGTTTCAAACCCGCCAATGCCGGGGAATGTCCCAGCCGGGTCTGGCAAACCTTCACCTCTATACCCTGCTCCCGCCAGTCTTCAGGATACTCTGGCATGGCAAACCACCCCAGAATCATACGCCCCGGGGCACCCTCCGGGTTATAACCACGGCCACCACTGCCACGGGTCACCATTACCTTCAACACACCAGTCGCCTTATGGGCAAGAATGGGATTTAACTGCTGATCCAATTCTTCATGAGAAAAAGGCAAAGATAGCCGCTGACAGGCCCGGGCCAGCCGCTGCCAGTGAAACGCCGCAAGAGGGATCATTCCCCGAACAACGCGTATTGTTTCAAACGCCCCGTCTCCATACTGAAAACCCCGGTCAGAAACCGGGGCCATATCAGCAGGGGAACCATCGACCCAAAAACATGGAGCCTGTAGACCCGTCATAAGTTATCACCTGAAAACCAAAGTAAAAGGCTTACAGCTCAAAGCGTGAAAATGCCAATGTAGCATTAGTGCCGCCAAAACCAAAAGAGTTAGACAGCACGTGATTCACCTGCATTTTACGCGCTGTGTGGGGCACGTAATCCAGCACGCAACCCTCTTCCGGGTTATCCAGATTAATTGTTGGGGCCACTGTTCCGTCTTTAATCGTTTGCACTGAAATGGCTGCTTCCACAGCTCCTGCCGCGCCGAGAAGATGCCCGGTCATGGATTTAGTGGAGCTGACCGCCAGTTTCCGGGCATGATCACCAAACACTCTTTCAATAGCACGGGACTCAACAATATCGCCCGCCGGCGTAGAGGTACCGTGTGCATTAATATAATCCACCTGGTCACGGTTGAGGCCAGCATCACGTAAGGCACCTTCCATTGCTGCGACCGCACCGCGGCCATCATCGGGAGGCGTAGTGATATGGTGGGCATCAGCACTCATGGCATAGCCGGTCACTTCTGCAAGAATGTTGGCGCCACGGGCCTGTGCATGCTCGAGGGATTCAAGCACCAGTGCGCCGGCACCATCAGATAAAACAAAACCATCACGGTCTTTATCCCATGGACGACTGGCGGCTTCAGGGTCATCGTTACGGGTAGAAAGAGCGCGGGCGGCAGAGAAACCCGCCATACCTACTTCTGCAGAGCCTTTCTCAGCACCACCGGCGACCATTACATCTGCATCACCCCAGGCAATGGCACGCGCAGCCATACCGATACAGTGAGTACCCGTCGTACATGCAGTGGTAATCGCATAGTTTGGCCCACGCAGGTTGTACTGCATAGACAGCCATCCAGCCACCATATTAGTTATGGCTGAAGGGATAAAAAACGGGGATACACGACGAGGACCCTTTTTGTCCAGAAGACGAACTGTATCTTCAATCGTGCTGATACCACCAATGCCGGAACCAAAGATAACGCCAGCACGGGGAGCCAGTTCATCACTAACCTCAAGCTCAGCCTGTCGCAACGCCTCTACAGAAGCCGCCAGACCATACTGAAGGAACAGGTCCATCTTTTTGGCTTCTTTGGGAGAGAACCAGTGACCGGCCTGAAAATCATCAATTGATCCGCAAATCTGTGCAGAATAAGCACTGGCATCAAAGTGCTCGATCTTGCGAATACCGCTGCACCCATCCAACAACTTATCCCAGGAAGCCTGAAATCCTGACGCCAGTGGAGTAATAGCCCCAACACCGGTTACAACAACCCGTCTGCGACTCATGGTTTATTCTCCTGCAGTGTCCTGTTGCAGCTGGGCCTTTTCTGCTTGCTTGTTATTCGTTAGACACAAGCATGCCCTTTTCAGCCCTATAAAAAAAGGCCGCGCCATTCTTTGCAAAATAATCAGCAAAGTCAGGTGCGACCTTTCAGAAATTCTTACTGATTACTGGTGTGTGTTAACGTAATCAATAGCTTCCTGTACGGTAGTGATCTTTTCAGCTTCCTCATCAGGAATCTCGGTCTCAAACTCTTCTTCGAGAGCCATCACGAGTTCTACCGTGTCAAGGGAGTCGGCACCAAGATCTTCAACGAAGGAAGACTCATTGTTAACTTCCTCATCCTTAACGCCAAGCTGTTCACAAACAATCTTCTTGACGCGTTCTTCAATAGTACTCATGCTTAACAATGCTCCTATGATTCCATGCAGCTTTGGCTGCGAAAGAGTAGTTTATATAATCGCTCAAACTTATTTCAAGCGACTTAATAAATCAATTAACAATTCGGTGATTTTCCAGATATTGGTGAACACTGTAAAGAGCTAACCGGCCAAAAAAATCAACTCATGTACATGCCGCCGTTAACGTGAATGGTTTCACCTGTCACGTAGCCACCCTCACTTCCTGCCAGGAAGGAGACAACACCAGCAATTTCTTCAGGCTGACCCAGGCGCCCCAGAGGCACCTGCTCCAGCAATACTTTACGATGATCTTCCGGCAGGTCACGGGTCATATCGGTATCGATAAAACCAGGAGCTACGGCATTGACCGTAATCTCACGACTGCCCAGTTCACGGGCCAGGGAGCGGGTAAAGCCCTCAAGACCAGCTTTAGCAGCTGCATAGTTAGACTGCCCGGCATTACCCATGGAGCCAACAACAGAACTGATATTAATAATCCGTCCCCAGCGTGCCTTGGTCATGGCGCGCATGCAGGCCTTACTCATACGATAGATAGAACCGAGGTTGGTGCTGATGACACTTTCCCACTCATCTTCTTTCATGCGCATCAGAATATTGTCCCGGGTGATACCGGCGTTATTCACCAGGATCAGGGGAGCGCCATACTCAGCGGCAATGGCTTTCATCACAGAAGTGACAGACTCAGGATCTGCGACGTTCAGGCAGAAGCCTGCGCCCTGAATACCCTGCTCATCAAAATAGCGGGAGATAGCCTCTGCACCACCTTCTGATGTCGCCGTACCAATAACTGTCGCGCCTGCCTTACCCAGGCGCAGAGCGATTGCCTGACCTATACCACGGCTCGCACCAGTTACGAGGGCTACCTTGCCTGTTAATCCGGCATTATCCAGCTGCATGCCTGTGAATCCTCTCTTATAAATCGGGCTTAGCCTTCCCCGTTCCCGGGAAACGCTGAAATATCTTCCATAGCTGTAACGGTTGCAGAACGCTCAATGCGCTTACCAAGACCCGCCAGCACTTTACCTGGGCCGCACTCCATAAAGGAGCCAACCCCCCGGGAAACCATATACTGCACACTTTCTACCCAGCGCACCGGCTGACACAGCTGGCTGACCAGGTTATTACGAATTTCTTCTACATCACCGGAAATCTGGGCAGTCACATTCTGCACCACAGGTATAACAGGCGCAGAGAAGGAAACAGATGCCAGATCAGCAGCCATACGTTCCGCTGCAGGAGCCATCAATGCACAGTGGGAAGGAACACTCACTGGCAGAGGCATCACTTTGCGGGCACCCGCTTCAGCAAACACAGTGCCTGCACGGGCAACAGCCGCTGCGGAACCGGCGATAACAACCTGACCAGGGGCATTAAAGTTCACTGCAGACAGCACTTCACCTTCGCCGCAGGTCTCTGCACACAGCTCAACAACTTTGGCATCGTCCATACCGATCACCGCAGCCATAGCACCCTGACCAGCGGGTACCGCTTCCTGCATATACAGGCCGCGGTTACGTACCATTTTCACAGCATCTTCAAATGAGATCACACCCGCAGCCACCAGGGCGGAGTATTCACCCAAACTATGGCCGGCAACAAAAGCAGGCAGATCACCACCCTGCTGTTGCCACAGACGCCATAAGGCGACACTGCACGCCAACAACGCAGGCTGAGTATTACTGGTTGAATTCAACTCTTCCGCCGGACCGTTCAGAATCATCTGACGCAGATCAAAGCCGAGAACATCACTGGCTTCCACCAGAGTGTCGTTAACTGTCGCTTCTTTGTCAGCGATAGTAGCCAGCATCCCAACCTTTTGGGAGCCCTGTCCGGGAAAGATAAACGCAGTACTGGAACTCATTGACTTAGCTAAATCCTGTTATCGAAGTGCCCATTATAAGGAATTGAAACATCCAGTCGGTAAAAATATGTTGCACGGACATTGCCGTAAGGTAACAGAGCAATGACATTATGACTGCAGGTGTTTTTCTCAAGACAGGCTTAACAAAAACCGGCCCCGCAAAAATAGGTCATTTGTCGCTTAATGCACAGACACCTCAATAAACATTGAGCAATAGCCGCCAACAATCAGAATCCACCTGTAGAAACCATCTACTACCTGATCCGACTATTAGCTGAACCGACTTCTACACAGACCGCTCGACCATCAAATCAGCCGGAGGTTAGATCATTGTTTCCAGATGCCGATTTATCTTGTCGACAGCAGACTGCTCTGCTGCCCTGACAGCCTGGTCGATAGCATAACCAAACTGCCTGTCATCCGAAGCACCATGACTTTTCACAACCAACCCCTGCAACCCCAACAGAGTTGCACCGTTAAAACGGCCGGGATCAATAGTAGCGGTGAGTATACCCATGACCGGTCGAACCAGCCACCAGAGAAGTTTTTTCCACGAAGTCAGCCCCGTACCGCGGAATAACCGTTCCGCCACCAGGCGAGCCACGCCTTCGCTAGCCTTTAAAGCCACATTACCGGGAAAACCATCACTGACAACAACATCGACAGAACCACTGAACAGATCATCCCCTTCCACAAAACCTGTGTAGTTCAAGCCAGGGTGCCCAGCAATCAACTGCTGGGCCAGCTTTACCCGCTCACTGCCCTTGATCACCTCACTGCCAACATTCAGCAGACCGATAGCAGGAGATTCTTTACCGTACACTGCAGACATCATCAGCGAACCAAGGATGGCAAATTGATAAAGCTGATCAGAAGAACAATCGACATTCGCACCAAGATCCAGAAGCAGGGTCACCCCATCGGGGGTTGGCACCTGACCTGCCAGAGCCGGACGATCAATACCTGGAAGGGTTTTTAGAAGATGTCGCCCTATCGCCATCAATGCACCGGTATTACCAGCACTGACACAACCCTGAGAGTGACCACTGGCAACCTGCTCAACAGCAAGCCACATGGAGGAGCCCTGCTTACGACGGAGAGCCAGCGAGGGCTTATCATCCATGGTCACCACCTCTGGCGCATGAACAATAGTGACGCGATCATTGGCAGAAGCAGGAACAGCATCCTGAATCAGGTGAGAATCACCGACGAGGACGCAATGAAGACGATGGTGTCGATCAAGGGCAGCGAGCGCCGCCCTGATACGCGAATGGGGACCGCAGTCCCCACTCATAATATCCAGCGCAATGGTCGTTAACGGACCCAAGCGTGAATACCTAAACCGAATTATTCGGCTTTGTCAGCGATGACTTTCTTACCACGGTAGAAACCGTCAGCAGTCACATGGTGACGCAGGTGAGTTTCGCCGGAAGCTGCATCTACAGACAGAGCAGGACCAGTCAGGGCATCGTGAGAACGACGCATGTCACGCTTGGAACGGGTCTTGCGGTTTTTTTGAACGGCCATGGATAAAATCTCCTGAAAAAATTACTTGCCGGTTTTAAGACCAGCCAGCACGCTAAATGGGTTGGGGCGCCGGGCCTCTTCTATGATTTCCAGCTGCTCAGCCTCGTCTTCCGACAGAGTGCTGTATGCTTCCTGGGCACCGTTACAGGTATCGTTCTCGTGATAAGCGAAAGTCGGCAGACTTAGTAACACCTCTTCCTCGATAAGAGGCACCAGGTCGACTGCTTCGTCTTCCACGATCAGCGGATCGAGGTGGCCGGGTAAGTTCCGGGCCCGCTCTTCGTTCCGCACAATAGCCATTTGAATGCTGGTCGCAAAATGTATCTCAGCCACATCAAGACAGCGCTGACAGACCATAGGCAGAGTTGCTTCCAGTTCACCAAGCATCAGAGGTCGACGCTGTTCGTCGACATCAAAACGCAGGCTTACACGAATATCCACCTGATCATCAGCCAGTATATCTTTCAGCCTGGGGCATGAGGCTACTGGCATTACCCCCTCAAGAGTGGCATTTTGATATGCCAGCTTGCGGGGGGAAATATGTTTGGGTAACTGTCCAATTAACATAAGCGCGCCATAATAGGGACATGCAATCCGGCTGTAAAGACGAAAAGCATCATTTCCCTGCACGGATTCGACCTATAGACTGACGATCACTCGCAGCCCTCGAAAGAATCCGCTTATAAAAGCGCAATTTTAACGGACAAACACGCCACAAGCCACCATGAATATCATTCTTGCTTCAAGCTCTTCTTACCGCCGCACCCTTCTGGAACGACTGAGCCTGCCTTTCGAGCACGCCAGCCCGAATATTGATGAAAGCGCCCTGCCCGGCGAACAGCCTGAGGCACTCAGCCTGCGCCTGAGCCAGGACAAAGCGAAAGCGCTGTCAGTCGCCCACCCGGACAGCCTGATTATTGGCTCCGACCAGGTCGCCGTACTTAATCAACAAACAGGCGAAAAACTCGTACTGGGCAAACCAGGAACAGAAGAGCAGGCTTTTCTACAACTGAAACAAGCCTCCGGCCAAACTGTTAACTTTCTTACTGGCCTGTGCCTGCTGCACCCTGAACATAAAAAAACACAGACAGCCTGCATTCCTTACACAGTGCAGTTCCGAAACCTTAGCGACAGCGAGATTGAACGCTACATCTATCATGACCAACCACTGGACTGTGCCGGCAGCTTTAAATGGGAAGCCCTGGGCATTTCACTGCTTGAACGCATGAGTGGTGATGACCCTACCGCACTGGAAGGGTTACCACTGATCACCCTCAGCCGTTTCCTTCGTAACCTGGATTATCCCTGCCCCTAAATATTGGAGTCTGTCAGGCGACCGTGCTCAATCGTCACCGCACGTGTCACCAGCCGCCGATGAAATTCGTAGTCATGGGCGATGCAGATCATCGGCCGGGGGCAACCGGGAAAGAATCTCAATAAGACGCGCGTGGACCTGGTTATCCAGCCCACTGGTCAGCTGTAGCAATACATCAGGTTCCATAGACAGCACAGATGCCAGCGCCACCAGCCTTTTCTGACCACCGAATAACTGCCAGGTAATGCGCTACTCCAACGCTTCCAGCCCCAGCCGACTCAGAACCCTGCAAGCCTGAGCCATAGCGCGGTCAGGGCTCACTCCCTGGTTCAGCGTACCGAATCACGCAGATTATATCTCTCTCCGGCTACTGCCATAAGGGAAAGCTCAGAAGCTGACCATTAAAAAAGCCTGCCGGTTAACCTGCTAACCGACAGGCTTTATTTTCAATGGCAATAACTGTTGATCAAGCTATTTCTTAAACCATCAGGCTGCCGAAGGCAAAGCCCAGGGCGACAGAAGAAGCAATCGACACAACACCGGGAACAAAGAACGGATGGTTGAACACATAAGCACCTATACGCGTAGAACCCGTATCGTCCATTTCAACCGCTGCCAGCAAGGTTGGGTAGGTAGGCAGTACGAACAGCGCACTGACAGCGGCAAAGGATGCAATCGCCGTTAGCGGAGCCACACCGATAGCCAGAGCCGCAGGCATCAGGGCCACAGTGGTAGCACCCTGGGAGTAAAGCAGCATAGAGGCGAAGAATAGCACCAATGACAGCGTCCAGGGGTGATCACTCAACAGTGTACCGGCGACATCCTTGATATCTGCAACATGGGCATTCACAAACGTAGAACCCAGCCAGGCCACACCCAGCACACAGACGCAGGCAGTCATACCGGAGCGGAATGTGGACATAGTCGAGATCTTGGAAGCGTCAATTTTGGTAACAAGAGCAATCAGGGCGGCGGCACTCAGCATAAAGGCCATAATCGCTTCGTTACGTCCCAGTACAGGGTGCTGAATCAAGCCAACTGATTTAGAGATCGCGGCAGCATACAGTACCACCAGGGCAATAGCGCCGATAAAAATAAAGGTCGCTGTTTTCGCCGTGGGCAGAATCTCACGACGCTGGCCGCCAGGCTTCTTGACCAGACCACTTTGCAGACGCTCCTGATACACAGCATCATCTTTCAGGTCACATCCCATAAAGTTGGCAACAAAGGCACCAATCATGCAGGCAACAAATGTCGTTGGAATGCACACAGCCAGAAGAGTGAGATAATCCACACCAAAGGGTGCCAGCATGGCAGAGAAGGCCACAACAGCCGCTGAGATGGGCGACGCAGTAATGGCAATCTGGGAGGCGATAACGGCAACAGAAAGCGGACGTGATGGACGAATGCCCTGCCCTTTCGCCACTTCAGCAATCACCGGCAAGGTGGAGAACGCCGTGTGACCGGTACCCGCCATAACGGTCATCACATAGGTAACAATGGGAGCATAAAAGGTAATACGCCTGGGATTCTTACGCAGAAAATCTTCTGCCTGCTGAACCAGCCAGTCCATTCCGCCCGCCAGCTGCATGGTGGCAATAGCGGTGATAACCGACATAATAATCAGGATAACATCGATGGGAATTAATGATTTACTCGTGGGCACACCAAAAACCAGTGACAGGACAACAACACCCAGTCCACCAGTAAAACCAATACCAATACCGCCAATGCGAGCACCGATAAAAATAAAAAACAGAACTGTTAACAACTCAACCCAAATCATTGACATATCTCTCACAACTCAGGATTTCAAACATTGCTGATGGGAGGTTTACACATATAAACATTAGAGACACCAGATATAAGACACCATTCACAGGTGAAACTGCACCTGCCAAAACACGGCCTTAATAAGAGTGGAATCTGCTTTTTGTCATATCGTAACGGCACAACGGTGGCCGCACTCATCATTCAGTTTGAAACCGGTGTATAAACAAGGCTACAAGCCAACTCTTGCGGGGAATTGTATAGATTTTGCACAAATCGAAACAATGACTTGAGACACACAATCATAATCACCGACGCACCACGGAAGCTCATTTTTCAAATATTGCCAATCAGCGCCATCACAAACGAACAGATACTCACAGACTGACACCAGAGCAGACAGGAACAGACAGAGGAAACCCGTGTACTGCCGTCACGAGGGTCGCAAATACAAGTTCCGGAACAGGGGCATAGAAGTTATGAAAGGATATAAGCAGTAGTCAGGACACCCTGACCAGCAGGTTTAATCAGCAACGCCGCTCTTAAAAGAGCGGGATTTACTAAATGGTGCAGATCGTAAATGAGTGTATCGCAAAGGAGGATTAGATCGCAAAAAGTGGGGTCGACCGAAAGCACCACGACTGAACAGGTTAAACGATTTAAATAACCGCAGAGTCACCAGCACCCTGCCACTCGGGAAGCGCGTTATAAACCTTTTTCACCGTCTCCGTCATAGGAAATGAAAACGCAACAATGGCCGGTTAAATACCGATAAAAAGTCACTTCCTGCACAAAGGTTTTCAACTCATCAATCACAAAGTTCACGCCCATCATGGCGTTACCCACCGCCAGAAACAACTACGATTTTCACAAGTCCTTCTAACGCCTGAGGAGCCACTGAGTCGATGATTAATTGAGAACGCCCCCAGGCTCCTTGACCATTTGCTCGTCCTCTACACACGAACAGGCCGGTGATACGAAGAACCAGCAACTTCGCCAACTTCCCATACACCAAGACCCGACATAGTCTTCACACTTCCTGGCAAAATCCTGAAGAGACAAGGAGGTCAGAAGACCCGTTATTTCGTCATCAATGACGAAACAGCCGACCACTTCGTCACAGTGTCGCCAGAGCCTTTACCCCACCCCTGTACACTGTGTTTGAACTCTCGACAAGATCCGAGCCGACGCTTCCTAATCAAAGTTTGCAGATACAAAAAAGGCCCAGCCGAAGCTGAGCCTTTTATAGCGTCATTCAAAGCACTGAAAGAGCCTTCAAGCGTTAACGCACAACCGGACCCTCAAAGCCCATCTGCACACCAAGATATTGAGCTGCACTGGCACCAATCTGTTTGGCAAAACGATCCAGCAGGCCAGGCTTCACGCTAAAGTCGACGATATCTTCCACGCCGACAACATCACGCGCCACAGAACCTGAACTGCCCAGACCATCAACCAGACCCAGGTCAACAGACTGACGCCCTGTCCAGATCAAGCCGGTAAACAGCTTTGGATCATCTTTCAGGCGATCACCACGCCCCTCTTTCACCTTCTCAATAAACTGCTGATGAATATCAGCAACAGTCATGCGCAGATGAGCAGCTGCAACCGGGTCTTCAGGCTGGAACGGATCCGTCAGAGCCTTATGCTCACCGGAACCGTAGAAGCGACGGGTCACGCCAACCTTCTTCATGGCCTCATCAAAACCAAAGGTTGCCATATAGGCACCAATAGAACCGACAACAGAACCCGGATCGGCATAAATCTCATCGGCCGCAGAAGCTATATAATACGCAGCGGAAGCCCCCATATCTGCGATAACGGCATAAACCTTGATATCTTCACGAGTCTGCTTCAGGCGCTGAATTTCGTTATAGACATAGCTGGCCTGCACAGGGCTACCGCCCGGACTGTTAATACGAAGAATAACCGCCTTAACTTTTTTATCTTCATAAGCTTTTCGCAAAGCCGTGACGATAGAGTCAGCACTGGCATCCTTATCTGCCGCAATAACACCCTTCACCTCTACCAACCCAACATACCTGGCAGGCGCCGGCTTGCCATCTTTACCGGAGGAGAGGAAAAACGCTGAGCCGATACCCGCAAACAACCAGACAAAAAACAGGCACCGAAAGAAAATACTCCAGCGCCGGGCCCGCCTCTGCTCCTGTACTGAACTGAGCAGCATCTTCTCAATAAGCTTGCGATCTTCAGAGATAGAGTTAGCCCCATCATCCTGACCAATGGACATTTATTATTCTCCTTAAACCCTTCTGTAGAACAAGGTAAAAAAAGGCTGACCAGAACCACCAGACAACCAAAATTCACTTAAACCTTAACAATAAACCCCGATTAAGACACGACCATTCCCTTAAGCACTGCTTCAAGCTCAGCAGGTAGTGGCGCCTCAAATTCACGATAGCTGCCATCCGGCAAATTGATACCCACCCTGGCCGCATGAAGAAACAGACGACCAAGCTTAATCTTTGCAGCCAGCTCACGGGTCTGCTGATAACCGTACTTGTCATCCCCAAGGATGGGGTGACCAGCATGAAGGGTATGAACACGAATCTGGTGGGTACGCCCGGTTTCCAGACTGGCTTCAACCAGTGTTGTTTCTCCGAAACGCTGCAAAACCTTAAAACGAGTACGAGAACGCTTGCCTTCCGGGTGAACATTCACCATACGCTCGCCAGACTTAAGCACATTCTTTAGCAGTGGCGCGTCCACCGCGGCCTTTCGGGCAGGCCAGCGTCCATCAACCAGCGTGTGATAAACCTTGAGCATATGGTGCTCGCGAATCTGGGCGTGAAGATGTCGCAACAGACTGCGTTTCTTGGTAATCAACAGACAACCGGATGTATCACGGTCAATACGGTGAACCAGCTCCAGAAAACGGCAATCAGGGCGCAGCTGACGCAGGGCCTCAATCACCCCCAGACTCACACCACTGCCACCATGCACTGCCAAACCACTGGGCTTATTCAGCACCAGCAGGGAGTCATCTTCATAAAGGATGGCGGCCTCAATCTGCCGGGCCACATCCATACCCGGCACTACGGGCGCCCTGGCCTCGCTGACGCGCACAGGAGGAATACGCACCACATCGCCACCCTGCAGCTTGGTTTCCGCTTTGGCGCGACCTTTATTTACCCGCACTTCCCCTTTACGAATAACCCTGTAGATACGGGTTTTAGGCACCCCCTTAAGGATGACTCGCAAAAAGTTATCAAGCCGCTGCCCAGCCTGATCTTCATCGACAGTAACAAAACGGACACCGGGACTGACAGCCGGCGTTTTTACAACTTCATTTTTCATGGGCCAATGGTAACAGTTTTCAGAAGCCGTGTTCATAACCTGAAAACCCCACAGAATTGTCGAAAACCCCTATGGCAAGCCGTGATGACACCCTTGTTTGATGCACCCGTGTTTTGCTGATATATTGCTAAGGCTGTCCCGGGCTATAAACCGCCGTGACAGAACACGTAACAAAGTGACAAAAAGCCCTTGTTTCGCCATCAGTCCATGGAAACTATCGCCCTGAAGGCTGTCCAAAGAGCGATGCGGAATACGGCAGGCCTGAATAAAATGTACTCAAGCAGACCCTCAAAAGAGCGGTGCTGAGCTATCGTTTTATAAGGCAAATTTTGCAGAGTGCACAAGTGCAGACGATACTGCCTGTTGTGCTTCTCTTTAACCAGCGCTGCCCAGTTCTCTCTAGCGCTCCTATTAAAATTCGATAGTCAAGATTTCAGGCACTCGATCCATGCTGAGATAGTCCCCTTTTAGAGAGGGATAGTGATGCTCGGCAACAGATAAGACCTGAAATCTGGTTCGCCTAAGGCGAGATCAGCCCCACCCTTTTATGGTCTGGGCAACCCTGTGGTGCTGCTACGGTTCATTTAATGTGAGCAGCCAGAGCACAGGATGATAAGAAGAATGAATAATAGGAGCAGTAGAGCATGACGCGGGCGGCCTACTGATATATATCGGATTTGCATGAAAAGAATGCTTATCAATGCTACTCAGCAGGAAGAACTGCGTGTAGCACTGGTCGACGGCCAACGTCTCTATGATCTCGACATTGAATCTGGAGCTCGCGAGCAGAAGAAAGCCAATATTTACAAGGGTAAAATTACCCGTGTTGAGCCCAGTCTTGAAGCGGCTTTTGTAGATTTTGGATCTGAGCGTCACGGTTTCCTTCCTCTTAAAGAGATCTCCCGCGAATACTTCACTGGCAACCCCGGCTCCGGTCGCCCCAGCATTAAGGACGTTATCCGTGAAGGCCAGGAAGTCATTGTTCAGGTCGACAAAGAAGAGCGTGGCAACAAGGGCGCAGCCCTGACCACACTCGTCAGCCTCGCAGGCCGCTACCTGGTTCTGATGCCTAACAATCCTCGCGCCGGCGGCATCTCCCGTCGTATCGAAGGTGAAGAGCGTACGCAGCTGCGTGAAGCTCTGGCACAGCTGGATATCCCTTCCGAAATGGGCGTTATTGTACGCACCGCTGGTCTTGGCCGTGACGCCAGCGACCTGCAGTGGGACCTTAACTACCTGCTTCAGGTATGGAACTCCGTCAAGGAAGCCACCCAGAACCGCCCTGCTCCGTTCCTGGTTTACCAGGAAAGCAATGTCACCATCCGTGCGATTCGTGACTACCTGCGTCAGGACATCGGTGAAGTACTGGTAGATAACCCAGCCGTTCACCAGGAAGCCCTGGCCTTTGTCTCCCAGGTAATGCCTCAGTACCAGAGCCGCATCAAGCTTTACCAGGATGATGTTCCTCTATTCAATCGCTTCCAGATCGAAAGCCAGATCGAAACCGCTTTCCAGCGGGAAGTGAAGCTACCTTCCGGTGGCTCCATTGTGATTGACCCGACGGAAGCTCTGGTCTCTATTGATATCAACTCCGCACGGGCCACCCGTGGCGGCGACATCGAAGAAACGGCGCGCAACACCAACCTGGAAGCGGCTGAAGAAATCGCCCGTCAGTTACGCCTGCGTGATATCGGCGGCCTGATTGTTATCGATTTCATCGATATGAACGCCAACAAGAACCAGCGCGATGTTGAGAACCGTATGCGGGAATCCCTGCAGATGGACCGCGCCCGTGTTCAACTGGGCCGCATCTCCCGCTTTGGCCTGCTGGAAATGTCCCGTCAGCGCCTGCGTCCCTCCCTGGAAGAGACCAGCGGCATTGTCTGCCCTCGCTGCCACGGTCAAGGCACTATTCGTGATACTCACTCTCTGGCCCTGTCCATCCTGCGATTGGTCGAAGAGGAAGCCCTGAAAGAGCGTACCGCTGAAATCCGCGTACAGGTTCCTGTCGCTGTCGGTACCTTTATGCTGAACGAGAAGCGCGATGTTATCGCCCGTATCGAGAAGCGCAGCAAGGCTCGTGTCCTGGTTATCCCTAACCCACATATGGACACTCCTCACTTTGACGTTCAGCGTCTGCGTGATGACCATGTGGGTGATGAAACCACTTCAAGCCTTGAACTGAACGACCAGATCGCACCTGAAGCGGAAGAGTACCTGCAGGACAAACCCCCTCAGAAAACCACTGAAGCGGCCGTCCGCAACATTACGCCTGACCAGCCTGCTCCGGCTCGCAAGCCTGCAGCTGCTCAAGCAAAAGTTCAAGAAGCTCCAGCGCAATCCGGCGGCTTACTGAAGGCCATTGCCAAAACCTTTGGCAACCTGTTCTCTGCACCTGAAGAGAGCAAGCCAGCCTCACAACCTGCCAAGAGCAGCAATAAGGGCGAAGGCCAGAACCCGCGCAGCAATGAGCGTCGTAACGAACGCCGCAGTGATCGTGGCCGTGGTAACGACCGCCGCCGTGACGAGCGCAACGCCCGCAACGAACAGCGCCGCGACCGTAATGACCAGCGCACAGAGCCTCGCAACGACCAGCGCACTGAACGCAGCCAGACCAGCGAAGAGCGCCAGCCTCGTGAACGCCGCCAGAATCGTCGTGATCGTAACGAAACACGCAATGATCAGCGCACTGAGCGTCGCAACGATCGTCAGGACCAACGCCGTAACGAGCGCCCTGAGCAACGCCGCAATGATCGCCAGGACCCGCGTCGTGAAGAGCGTAAAGATGAACCTCGCGATGAGCAGGTGATCGAGGCCAGCAACACCGAGGCCATGAACCGCCCTGCTGAAACTAACGACAATCAGGAAGAGCGTCGTCGCCGTCCGCGCAACCTTCAGAACCGTCGTCGCAACAACCGCCCTTCCCAGCGTGACCGCGCCCCGGTAGCGACTGAAGAGAGCAGCGCCGCACCAGCTCAACAAAAAGCTGAAGCACCAAAGGCTGAAGCCCCTAAGCCAGAAGCTGCAAAAGTCGACGCACCTAAGGTTGAAGCTCCAAAAAGCGAGAAGCCCAGAGCGGAAGCACCTAAAGCTGCACCAGTGAAAACCGAGCAGCCTGCTGCCAAGACTGAGAGCAAACCAGCGGACACTCAGGCACCTGCTGCCAAAGCTCCTGAAGCCAAAGCGCCAGAAGCCAGCAAGCCGGCAACAGTCAAACCTGCCGAGCAAAAGCCTGTACAGGCCGAAGCGCCTAAGGCTCCAGAGATCAGGCCTCAAGCTCCTAAAGTTGAAGCGCCAAAAACTGAAGCCCCTAAGGCCGCAGTGAAACCCGCTACAGCTGTTACTCCAAAAGCACAGACTCCCAAAGCTGAAGCACCCAGGGTTGACGCACCCAAGGCAGAACCTGTTAAGGCTGATGCTCCTAAGGTTGAAAGCCCTAAGGTTGAAGCCCCTAAAGCAGAACAGCCGACTGCCAAACCTGCCGAGAAACCTGCAGAAGCACCGACAACTGAAGCAGCACCTCGCCGCCGCCGTCGCGCTTCCAGAGCAGCGAATGATCCACGGGAAATTCGTCGCCGTCAGCGTGAAGCAGAAGCTGGTGCTAAAGCAGCCCCTGCTCCGACGACTGCCGCTGCACCAGTACCAGCCAAGGCTCCGGCACCAGTGCCTGCGTCACAGCCCGCATCTGCTCCAATTGCACCCAAGGCCGCTGAACCCACGAAAACAGAAAACGCCCCTCCTAAGAGCGAAGCGACCTCTTCCTCTTCCTCTTCAGATGAGTAACAAGCGCTATGTGAGACCCGGCTAAGCCGTTTACGGCTTAGCCAACAAAAAGCCCCAATCCCAGGATTGGGGCTTTTTTAATTGTCTGAACTTTACTGGCCCGAAGAATGAATGGCGCGAAGAAAGGTAAAAGTATTGCTAAACAGAGAGAAAATTAATAAATACGAGGCTCTATCTCAAGGTCAACACGAAAACGGTTTTTCACCTCTTCACGTATCTGACTGGCCAGAGCCAGAATATCCTGCCCTTTAGCCTGACCACGATTAACCAGAACCAGCGCCTGATGCTCATAGACACCAGCACCCGACCCGGTTGCCATGCCCTTGAAACCACACTGATCAATCAACCAGCCTGCCGCCAGCTTCCAGCGACTTTCGCCGCCAGCCCGACCAGCAGGGAAAGCCACAAGATTGCTATATTCCTGCTGAAGCGACTGGTACAACCCATCACCCACTACCGGGTTCTTAAAGAAGCTGCCCGCATTCCCTACTACAGCAGGATCTGGCAGCTTGGCACTGCGAATACGGCAGATGACATCACTGACCATCGCAGCATCAACCTCAACGCCCTGCTTCTCAGCCTCTGCCTCAACCTCTGCTTTGAGATAACCATAACCAAGGCTTGGTGAAAAACTGCTTTCCAATACAAAGCTGACTGAGGTCACTACATAGCGATCCAGCGCATCCCCTTTGAACAGGGAGTCACGGTAACCGAAAGCGCAGGCTGCAAGGTCAAGTGTGACCATCTCTCCAGTATGTCGATCCAGGGCACACAGGCTCTGGAAACTATCTTTGATCTCAACACCATAGGCACCAATATTCTGAATCGGTGCAGCCCCCACAGAACCGGGAATCAGGGAGAGATTCTCAAGACCGTAGCAACGATTTTCCAGACACCAGCGTACAAAGTCATGCCAGTTTTCTCCGGCACCCGCTGTAACCAGTAGCCGACCATCATCCATCTGTTTAAAGCTACGACCGGTAATACCAACCTGTAACACCAGTCCCGGGTAGTCATCACTGAGCACAATATTACTGCCACCACCCAACGGAAGAACAGAGACGAACTCCTGCTCAGCCCAACGCAATGCATCACGGAGCTGATCCTCAGTATCAACCTTCAGGAAATAACGGCATTGGGCAGAAATACCCAGGGTATTGAAAGTGGAGAGATCAACATCCCGCTGAAGCTGCTCCACATTAAACGCATTTACACTCACATCTGCACTCACAATCGCACCTACAAACCGTCTTCCCTGATACGTGCCACCAGGTTATCTGATGCACGCTCAATTAATGCAATCACCTGCTGAAAACCTTCATCTCCACCGTAATAAGGGTCAGGCACATCTGTGACGCCCTCAACCCCGGAAAAAGACAAAAACAGCTTCACCTTATGCTGGTGCTCACCAGGGCATTGCGCCTGAAGCTCATGAAGATTACTGCCATCCATGGCCAGCAGCAGATCAAAGCTTTCGAAATCCTCATCCTGCACCTGACGCCCACGGAGGTGAGACAGGTCATAGCCCTCACTGGCACCGGCAGCAATAGCCCGGGAGTCCGGAGCCTTACCCACATGCCAGCTCGCCGTGCCGGCAGAATCAAGAAACACCCGACCTGCCAGACCGGCATTGTTAATTTTCTGCTGAAACACTGCCTGAGCTGTCGGTGAGCGACAAATATTCCCAAGGCAGATCAACAGGATACGAGTCATACCGAAGCCTCCGCCGACTCAATCTGCGCAGCATACACTGCACGCACACGCTCCAGGTCAGCCTGTGTATCCACTCCCGCAGGAGGCACTTCACAGGCTTCCGACACATGAATACGATCACCATTCCAAAGCACCCGAAGCTGCTCCAGAGACTCTATCTGTTCCAGTGGTGACTCAGCCCAGGTCACAAATCGATTCAGCAGTCCAACCCTGTAGGCATAAATACCCAGGTGCCGCTGGCAGAGAGGACTTTTCTTGAAATCCTCTCTGGAAACCGCGAAACGGTCTCTATCCCAGGGAATCGGCGCACGGCTGAAGTACATAGCCAGCCCATTCTTATCGGACATCACCTTGACCGCATTGGGGTCAAACAACTCTTCAGCATCCGCAACCGGATGAGACAGGGTCGCCACAGACGCCTGCACGCAATCACGCAGGTTAGCCGCCACCTGATCAATAACCGCTGGCGGCACCAATGGCTCATCACCCTGCACATTGACCACGATATGATCATCATCAAAACCACACTGCCTGACGACTTCCTGAAGGCGGTCTGTTCCCGTTGGATGGTCAGAGCTTGTCATACAGACTTCCGCTCCAAAACGCACCGCCGCACCCTGCACCTGCTCATCATCGGTGGCAATAATCACACGATCTGCCTGACTGCGTTGCGCCCGCTCCCAGACATGCTGAACCATAGGCTTGCCGCCTATATCAGCCAGAGGCTTGCCGGGCAGCCGGGTCGAAGCAAAACGAGCGGGAATAATAATGGTGTAGGACATACTGGGAGATCTGTGCCTTGGCTGTCAGTGAGCAGCGGAAATTGAAAAATGAAGCGAGAATGTAATATTTACAAACGCTCATCCGTGGTCAGGGTACGTGCTTCCGCTTCCAGCATCACCGGAATATCGTCCCGCACAGGATAGGCCAGACCACAGGGACGGCAAACCAGCTCTTCAGCTGTCACCCCTTCACCACCACGCTGATGCTTCAGGTCACCCTTACAGAGTGGGCAGGCGAGTACCTCAAAAAGTTTCTTATCCATGAACAGTCTCAATCTTTTTAGATATTAAGCGTGAATCTGGCTCAGACGGTTGAGAAGACGCTCCCAGAACCCATCTGAAATCTGCGCAGCCACCGGAAGATACCAGCAGTGATCACTGGCAAACCCACGGCATTTCACCGCATCTTTGGCTGTCATTATAACGGCTCCGTCACTCAGCGACGACAGGTCAGAGGGGGTAAATTCGTAGTGATCTGGAAAAGGGTGGGTATCTAACTGAAAGCCAGCCGCCGTCAGGGTGTTGAAGAAGCGCTCTGGATTGCCAATACCGGCAACGGCATGAACTCTTTCTCCGGCCGTCGGGGCTGCTTGAATCTGCGCCTGGACCTGAGCCGGAACCTTCGACTGGTTAACAGCGACCGGACGTAAAGCACCAGGTTCGAGAATCATAGTATCCAGCATTTTGCTGGTCACAGATGAGAGTGGACGTTCTGGCTCACCGTTACAAACAATAAAGTCGACGTCACTCAATCGATCAGCCGACTCCCGTAAGGGCCCGGCAGGCAGGCAACGGCCATTGCCGAGCATTCGGGCACCATCTATCACCACAATTTCAATATCCCGATACAGGCCATAATGCTGAAGGCCATCATCACTGATAATCAGGTTGCAGTCAGTGTGGGAACCGAGATAATCGACCGCCCGGCTTCGCACCGCATCCACAATCACCGGCACCCCGGTCAAACTGGCAAGCATCACCGGCTCATCGCCACACTCCGATGGATCACTGTCTGCAATGACGAGACGAGACTCTTCAGCACACCCTGCACCATAACCACGACTGATGATCCCCGGGCGATAGCCTTCCTTCTGAAGGCGATCAACAAGAGCCGCCACCAGCGGTGTTTTGCCAGTGCCGCCAACAGTGACATTACCCACCACAATCACCGGCATACCCGGAGAAGATGGCGGATCATCCTGAAAGGCGCGATAGCGTCGACCCGCTTCCCGGCGCACAAGTGCCGAAAGGGGCAAAAGAGGTATCAGAAAAGAAGACAGGCCCGGCTTATACCAGGCCCGTGTTAACGCCTGGGTAACAGCTTTGGAAATATCGTGACTCAGGCTCATCAGGGCTGGGTAGCCTTCTGGGTAGCAATACTTAACCTGGCAAAGCCCAAATCACCGGCAGCTTCCATGGCAATCACTACAGCCTCATGGGGAGTCTTGGCATCCGCAGAGATAATAAGTGGCAAAGTGTTATCTCCGCCAGAGGCTCTTTCCAGTGCCGCTTTCACTACTTCCAGGCTATTGCCCGGCAGTACCTGTCCAGATATGGCATAAACACCAGTCTGGCTTATCTCCACCGTCACCTCTCGGCTGGCTTCCTGGGTAACTTCACCGGCCGCTTCTGGCAGGTTCACCTCCAGGCGGGTCTCTTTGTTGAAAGTCGTGGACACCATAAAGAAGATCAGCAGCAGAAATACGACATCAATCAGGGGGGTCAGATTGACTGACAACTCCTGAGTCTTTTGACGGCGAAACTTCATTCGTTGCTTCCTTCGCCAAAGTCCACCTGACGCTCGCCCTGAACAACTTCCACCAGCCGGGTCGCATCCTGCTCCATAGCCACAACGAGCTCTTCAACACGACGCATCAGGAATCGATGGAAAACAACCGAAGGAATCGCGACACTCAAACCTGCAGCGGTAGTAATCAATGCTTTGGATATACCACCGGCAAGTACAGAAGCATTACCACTCCCCTGCAGCATAATCACATTAAACACGTCGATCATACCAATGACAGTACCCAACAGGCCCAGCAGTGGCGCAACAGCAGCCACGGTACCTAAAGCCGTAAGATAACGTTCCAGGTCATGAATCACTTTGCTGGCGGCTTCATCGATACTCTCTTTCATAATCTCCCGGCCGTGGCGGGCATTGGCCAGGCCGCCGGCAAGAATTTCGCCCAGAGGAGAGTTCTGGCGCAGAGCTTTGAGTTTCTGACTGGTAAGCTCACCATCTTTAAACCACCTCCAGACCTGCGCGAGAAGATGACGTGGGGCCACTTTTTCCCGACGAAGGGACCACAGACGTTCGATAACAACAGCCGTAGACAACACAGAACAGAGAATAATGGGCAGCATCAGCCAGCCGCCCGCTTTGATCAGCTCGAACACCTGTAGAAACACCTCTGATTAAATAGGAAAAAAGACTAAGAAATAATGTGGAAACTTGCTGCACACTTTACCATAACCCGGGGTTCAGTCTACTGATCCACAGGGGAACAGGGTCACACTTTGCCGGCTCTTGGCTGCTGTATTCAGAACCTGTGTCCCCGCGCTGCCACCAACGCCCCTCTGTTGTCCGATATCTGTACGGTTGAGTGCCTGATGTCGCGTTTTCATTAACCCCGCCCAGTATAAATACCTGCGTCCCTGTTAGCCCGGTAATAAATATCCTGGCCCGCTGTTGCTGGTAACGCTCCATGGCTTTTGGTGATGGATGATGAAAGCGGTTGCGGAACCCGGCAGGCACACTCACCCATTCCGGGGCAACTGCCTGCAAAAACACCTTTGAAGAGGAACTGTCACTGCCATGATGGGGTGCCAGTAGCAGACGACTATGAAGTGCATCACCATAGGTTTCTACCAGAGCAACTTCTCGTCGACGGGTAATATCTCCAGTTAACAGGGCGCACTCTCGTCCTCGTGGCGCATTGGCAGGCTGCTCTATACAGATCTGCAACACACAGGAGCGATCATTGGCAGAAGCCTCTGCGTCACCACCATGACCAAGATACAAAAAGCTGACACCGTCCCACTGCCAGCTTTTACCTTCCACACAATAATTGCTATCCAATGGCAGCGCTGGCATCTCGACATGCATATTGGGATAGGCCTCCCGCAGAACGTCAAGTCCACCAATATGATCACGATCACTATGGGAGATCATCACACGGTCCGGCACCACAGAGTGAACCCGCAACCAGGGTATAAGCACCGCCTGAGCCGCAGTAAAAGTCGGTGTAAAACGGTCACCGGTATCATAAACCAGAGCATGATGACGGGTGCGCACCACAGCAGCCAGCCCCTGCCCTACATCCAATACAGCAATCTGAACCTGCCCCTCTTCCGGAGGGTTAATGGTCGGTAGCAACCAGGGTATAAACCCCAGCACACCCAGCCATCGCCACCCCAGCGCACCGGGAGAAAACAGAAGTACCACTCCCAACCCGGCACACACCATAGCCAGCACTCCTGGCACAGGAAGTTGCCCCGCCACACATCCATAGGACATACACCACTCCAAGCCTCGCTGCCAGTACGCCAACACCATACAAAGCTGATGCAGCACCCAAAGCCCCACAGGCAAGCAAATAACAGAGAGTGCCGCACCCAGCAAAGCAAAGGGAACAACCAGTCCAGCCACTAACGGAATCGAGAATAAATTAATAAGGGGAGACAACAGACTCACCGACTGCTGCTGATAAGCCAGCACTGGCGCAAGAGCAATTGTGACAACCAGCTGAGCCTTAACAACACCGTGCAGGTTATTAATTTTAAAAGGCTTTAAAGATGACTCACGACGGTTGCTGAAGAGTGCCAGCAGAGCCGCCACCGCCAGAAATGACAACCAGAACCCGGTAGCTGTTGCCGCCACAGGCTGAACCAGCAGCACCCCACAGAGTGCCATCAAATAAACAGTACGAAGTGGGAAACGAAAACCCAGCAATAAACACAACACCCCCACACCCAACATAATCAATGCCCGCTGCACGGGCAACCCGGCACCCGCCAGAGCGCTATATGCCACAGCCAGAAGCAATCCGGACAAAGCACTGATTTTGGGTAATGAAATCCTATGAAGAGGCAACACACCCAGCCAGCCGAGGCATCGAGCCAGAAACCAACCAGCCAAAGCCACCAGAGAGATATGCAGCCCGGAAATAACCAGCAGATGAATAGTCCCTGTACTACGAAACAGCAGCCACTCACCATCATTCAGCTCTCGGGTATCTCCCAGCAAAAGGGCTTTCAGAACACCACGACCCTCCTCTGGCAAATAAGCGGTTAACCAGGCAGACAATGTTTCCCTCAGGGGATTGAGTGCAAAACCTGCCCGCTCCCCCAGGAACTTGTTACCTGTTGTCGCCTCCTGAACATATCCGGTCGCGATAATCCTGCGTCGCAACAAATCAGCTTCATAATCCTTTGCTCCCGGGCTGGCGAATCCATGGGGGCGCTTCAACCGCACATGCAACTTCCAGCGCTGCCCGGCTTTTAGCTCTGGGGGATCATTTTGAGGGAATTTCTCTTCAGAAGACTGCTTGTGAGAAAACTGCTTGTGAGTAGACAGGTCTTTAAGGGGCTGCTCATAAGACAAGAAATGCCAACTCAGGGAATAAAGCCCGCAATGTGGGTCAGGAAGATCATTCAAGCAGCCATCCACCACCAGACGGGCGCGACCATTAGACACTGTAGGTAGCTCTACGAGGGTTCCCGTCAAAACCTGACTCTGTTGAGTGACAGTTAAAGGCAGCCAGCGACTGTAACTTTTCTGTCCTTTCCAACTGCCATACTCAAAACCTGCAAGGGTCAGCAATAAAAGCCATAACACAGGAACCAGCCGCCGGATGATGGATCGGGCACCTTCACAGGAACATTTTGTAATTAAAGGTGTCTGTATTAAGAGAGGCCTGCTCGAAATTGACACAATGGCTATTAACACCACGAGCAAAGTGCAGAAAAACACGAACTGAGATTCGGGTAAATACGCAGCCCACACGCTTAAGAGAAGACCAAAGATCAATGCTGCAAGTGACTGCCACATATAGAGTATTTACCGGTTTCAAGGCATACTGCACCGCAATTCGAACAGGCTGAAAAATAGACCATCCCGGCTATTTGCGAGATACGAGTAGGAACGGGGGGTTTTCACTGTGAAATCCAAGGAAACAGAGCCTACTATAACCTCATGGCAAGGAAACTGATTCAACGCTACTTACCAGACCCCACCACGATCCAGAATAATCGATCGCTGCGGTTTTTAGGTAAACACATTCTTAATCCCAATCTGTGGCATTTGAACCGCCGTTCAGCTGCGGCTGCGTTTTTTGTGGGGATTTTCTGCGCCTTTATTCCTATGCCCTTCCAGATGGTTCTGGCCGCTGTTATGGCACTGCTTTTACGCTGCAACCTGCCGCTCTCTATTGCCCTGTGCTGGATCACCAACCCGGTCACCATGCCGGTGATGTGGTACACCACCTACAAAATAGGCTGTTACCTGCTGCAGACCCCGGTACAATCTACTCATGGATTTGAAGTCAGCATTGAGTGGTTTACCCATGAATTCAGCAGAATCTGGATGCCGCTCTACTTAGGCTCCGTTGTCACAGGGCTTATCTGTGCAACACTCAGTTATTTTGGCATTCGCCTGTTTTGGCGTTGGCATATCGTCAAGGCCTGGCGACAACGCCAAACGAAGCGCCACGAAGCGCACTGACCTCCAAATTCAGTTAAAAGCCTGTAGCCCTTAACGTCTTACACGGGTACCCTACATAAAGGGTTAACCCTTGTTTTCCCACCATTCAAAGAGTGCATAATGAACAGAAACAGTCGTGGTTTCAGTAAACGCAAGCCCAAACTTCAGGGCCGGGGAAAACTGGAAAACATTGTTTCCGATGGCCCCCACAATGAATGGCTCGGCATGCCGGATTACTACATCCATACCCTGACCGTTGAAGGGGAAGAGTACAAATACCTGAGCGCCGACAAAGACCTGGATGTAAACCTCGGAGACCTGGTCTGTTTCCGCTATCAGGAAACCACTAAAGAGAAGCGTATCGACAAGCGCTCCCTGGGCATAGCCATCGACCCGGCCACCCTGAATCTCTAAGACTTAAAAGCCAAAAGCCTTTAACAACAAAAAAGCCTTCCCGGTTCTCAGCCAGGAAGGCTTTTTGGTATTCGCCTGTGAGTTAGACAAAGGCTACTGCAGCCTGCCATCCACCAGCTTAAGTATCCGGTCCATCTGACCTGCCAGCTCCAACTCATGGGTGACAATTACAAAAGCCGTATCCATCTTTTCAGCCAGACCGCGAATCAACCCCTGAATCTTCTCGGCCGTATGGTTATCCAGATTACCCGTAGGCTCATCCATCAGTACCAGAGACGGCCTGGCTACCAGTGCACGTGCAATCGCAACCCGCTGACGCTCGCCACCAGACAACTCAGCCGGCTTATGACTCAAACGCTTCTCAAGACCGACCGTTGCCAGCAACTCTTGAGCTCGTTCACTGGCTTCAGCCACAGTGCAGTCTTTGCGCAGCATCAATGGCATGGCGGCATTTTCCAGAGCAGTAAACTCCGGCAGCAGATGATGAAACTGATAAACAAAACCCAGATGCTGATTACGAAGGTCGCCCCGCTGCACATCACTCATCGTGGCCATATCCTGACCGCAGATACTCACCGAGCCGGAAGAGACATTATCCAGCCCTGCCAGCATATTCAGCAGTGTGGTTTTACCGGAACCGGAGCTACCGACAATCGCCACCCGCTCCCCTTCGTGGATCTCGAAGTGAATATTATCGAGAACGGTCAGGGTTTCCGGGCCTTCGTCATACACCTTGGTCAGCCCGTCACAGGCCAGAACAACAGCATTACTCATAGCGCAGGGCCTCCGCAGGTTGTGTTTTGGACGCACGCCATGATGGGTACAGAGTGGCAAGAAAGCTCAGACCAAGGCTGGCCAGACAAATAGTCAGTACATCACTCCACAAGAGTTCAGATGGGAGATAACTGATGAAGTAAACATTAGGGTTCAGGAAATGGATACCCAGAACCTGTTCAATAAAGCTCACAACACTGGAGATATTCAGAGCAGCCAGGACGCCAAGAACGGTTCCGATCACCGTGCCGACAACACCAATCACACTCCCCTGCACCATAAAGATCGCCATAATGGTACCCGGCCGGGCGCCAAAGGTACGAAGGATGGCAATATCCGCCTGCTTGTCGGTTACCACCATCACCAGGGTTGCGACAATATTAAAGGCAGCCACCGCGATAATCAGGGTCAGCAGCAGGCCGACCATGGTTTTCTCCATCTGAATCGCCTGAAACAGCTGACCCTGGGTACGAGTCCAGTCACTGACATAGTACTGCCCCGGCAATTCCATAGCCGCATCCCACGCCAGACGGGGCGCCTGGAACAGGTCTGTCATTCGCAAGCGCAAGCCCTGTACGCCCTCCCTGTAACGCAGGAAACGGGCGGCATCTTCGATATTGATATAAGCAAGAGAGGCATCCAGGTCCGCCCCCACAGCGAAGGTACCAGACACCCTAAAGCGCTTCATACGGGGGAAGATGCCCGCCGGGTTCACCGCCGCATCCGGCAGCACCACAGTGACCCTATCGCCCACGCCAACACCCAGAGAGCGAGCAAGCAGTTCACCGAGCACAATATCAAAGGAACCAGGCTGCAAATCCTGAAGGGTACCGGCCGTCATATGTTCCGGCAGAATCGACACGGTATCTTCCAGCACCGGGTCTACGCCATAGAGCATCATGCCCTTGACCTCACCGCGACTGGTCATCAAGCCTTGCTGCTCAATAAAAGGGGCAGCGGCTTCAATGCCATTCATAGACTCCACTTTCGCTTTCAAGTCCTGCCAGTCAATCAGCTCCCCCTGGGCGGCCGTGATAGTGGCATGGGGTACCATGCCCAGAATGCGCTGACGCAACTCACGGTCAAAACCGTTCATCACCGACAGCACCACAATCAACACCATCACCCCCAGCACAAGGCCAGCCATGGACATGGCGGAAATAAACGAAATAAAGTGATTCCGTCGCTTGGCCCGCGTATAGCGAAGGCCAATAAAAAACGGCAGGGGTCTGAACATTCGAGCTCCTGTTGAATGTCCCCGGGACGTAAGAGAAAGAGAACGTTTAATAAAGAATCATTATGTCAGAAAGGCCTCATATAGACAGCACAAAGGCCCGTTCTTTTAGGCTTAAAAACTGGTTATGTCATCTAACCGCAGAGTTTTAACACCGCACTCCTGTCACAAGCGCACGCATTGATGGGTAAATATCCCTGAAAGGGTGAAACCACCATGACGACCAGAGCAAACTGACCAGGACAAAAGAGAACCGCGAAAAAACCTTCGACATTTTCCAGAAGAACTTCAAACACATGATGATTCACTGCCGGCCATTCTTTGTCCGCATGTTCTCTATATTCCTGTCACAACGGGGAGGCTTTACCTGAAATCAGGCTCATGGATAGGAACTGCAGGCACTGTCAGCCCTTCATGAAAGAAGATTCCAGAATTTAGAGTGTGAAGTATTGAGAAAGGTTAAAGGCGCGATGCCAAAGCCTAACATCATTGTTATGGAGCGATGAACAAAGCAATTATTCGCCTGTCAAACATAACTAGTTTTCCAAACAAATGGCAAGGAGTGCTCCTAACATGCTTCAGTCTTTAGAGTCTTTACCAGGCATCAAGTTCACACTGAGACAGGCCTCCCCCCGAACAACCAACACTCTGGACACTGTTTTTGGCCCAGTCAGGAGATATTGGTATCTGCCCTCCTGCTTTCGATCATTTATCGGCGATGACAGTATTCATATCCCCTTGAGGAAGAGGGATATTATGCTGTCGACTTTTCCCCGCACGGGTACTACATGGCTGCAGCAAATATGCATACAGATCAAGGATCGAGACCTTCCTGACACAATGGATTTTTGCGATATTTACGACAAGAGCCCCTGGTTTGAGTTAGATGTACACTTAGAAGAGTATTCACGCTTCTCTAAACTGAATGACCCCAGAGTGTTTAAAACCCACCTCCCTTTAAGCAAGTCACTCAGAGGCTGCCGTTACCTGGCAACCATTCGTGATCCTGCCTGGACGTTCAGGTCGAGCTATTTTTTCTTTCGCATGGATAGGGCTAAATGGATGACCCCGTCAAAGGCTATCTGTGACGGGGCGTTCTCGGAGTTTGAGCCTCAAGGGGCAACCCTGTGGCAACATTACCGGGAATTGTGGCAGGCTCGTTTTTGCAACGATGTTTGCGTAATACCCTATGAGTTTCTCCAGCAACATATCCGGGAAGGGGTACGTTCCATCGGCAGGTTTATGGGGGAGGCACCATTGAACGATTCTGAGCTGGAACAGGTAGTTGAACGCAGCTCCAGGCGTTTCATGAGATCAGAGGAACATCTTATGAAGTTCGCTCAATTCGGTCTTGGTGAATGTACTCCGCGTCTTCGGGTTTCTCGAGAATCAGAAAAAACGCTCTCCAGCGATGCAGAAGAGGCATTACAGAAACTATGGACCGAAGAGATGACCCCAACAACAGGCACAGCCAGTTATAAAGAGTTTTTGGGCTTTTTCGAAGCAAAGCTATTCCAACAACTGAGGACATCGAAGGCTTTCAAAACTCCTCGCACAGCGCCCCCCTGCACCATAAAGCCACAAGCATCCCAGATGCCAGACCATGAAAAGACAATAAAGCTCGCGTGGGAGTCTTTTGGTTTCATGCATTAATGCAGATAAAAAAGCACGAAAGCATCAATCTTCGTTGATCGAGCCAATCTTGTGAATAGACAGGTCAGCACCATCGTATTCTTCTTCATCGGTAAGGCGCAGGCCAAACACGGCCTTGATCGCACCGTAGATAACAAAACCACCGACACCCGCAATTGCAACACCTGTCAGCGTACCTACCAACTGAGACATAAAGGAGACTTCACCCAGTCCACCCATCGCCTGCAGACCAAAAATACCCGCAGCAATACCACCCCAGGCACCACAAAGACCGTGCAGCGGCCAAACACCCAGCACATCATCTATCTTCCATTTGTTCTGGGTCATGGTGAAGGTCCAGACAAACAGGGCACCAGCCACAACACCGATAGCCAGCGCACCAACAGGGTGCACGATATCAGAACCGGCACAGATCGCCACCAGACCAGCCAGCGGGCCGTTATGAATAAAACCTGGGTCATTACGACCAACCACCAGCGCCGCAAGAGTACCACCGACCATGGCCATCAATGAGTTCACTGCCACCAGGCCACTGATATTGTCAACAGTCTGTGCAGACATCACGTTAAAGCCGAACCAGCCAACTGTCAGAATCCACGAACCCAAAGCCAGGAATGGGATATTAGAGGGGGCAAAAGCCACCACCTTACCATCGCGGTAACGACCACGACGCTGACCCAGAAGAATCACCGCACCCAGAGCAATCCAGCCACCCACAGCGTGCACAACAATGGAACCTGCAAAATCGCGGAATGGCAGGCCGAACTGCTCTTCAAGGAAGCTCTGGAAACCAAAGTTACCGTTCCACACCATGCCCTCAAAGAAGGGATAGAGGAACGCCACAATCAGAAATGTGGCCAGCATCTGCGGATAGAAACGTGCCCGCTCCGCGATACCGCCAGAGACAATCGCCGGTATGGCCGCCGCAAAGGTCATCAGAAAGAAGAACTTCACCAGCTCATAGCCCTGCCCCTCAACGAGGTCTGTGGCACCAGAGAAGAAGTTCACTCCATAGGAGAGCTGATAACCAATAAAAAAGTACGCCAGTGTAGAAACACCGAAGTCACTGATAATCTTGGACAGGGCATTGACCTGGTTCTTCTGGCGAACCGTGCCCACTTCCAAAAATGCGAAACCTGCATGCATCGCCAGGACCATAATGGCACCCAACAAAATAAACAGTGTATTGGTCCCCTGCAGCAGGGTTTCTACTGCGCTGTTTATGTGCTCCATAAATACACCTCACTCTATGCACGCTTTTGGTGCTGATTTTTATTATCACGCTCTCTTTTGGTTCACGATTCTCCCGGCGCACCATAAAACACCCCAAAAAAACCACGTCGCACCAGAAAAGAGCCACTTGCTCTTTGATAGAATCATTATTAGCAAGTGCCGTGCCTATTCTTTCATATTCATTGCACATACTTTGTGCACTCTCGGCATTTATCTCATCTTACATCTGGTGATTTTCTGTCCTGACCTCCATAATCCGCCGTTTATCCTTTTCAGTGCCCCATTTATGCGCCTTGATCGTTTTCTGACCGAATGTACCGAGCTGTCTCGCTCCAATGCGAAAAAAGCCCTGCACCGTGGCGATGTCACCTGCAATGGCGAGATTGTCAAAAATGCGGGATTCAAAGTTGATGACAACTGCGTCGTGCAACTTGAAGGGCAAACCCTTAATCACGGTGGCACACGCTATCTGATGGTGAACAAACCCCTGGACTGTATCTGCTCAAATATCAGCGAAGCCGGCTACCCTTCCGTACTCAACTGGATTGATCTGCCCAAAGCAGACTCACTCATGATTGCCGGACGACTGGATGCGGATACAACAGGCCTTGTGCTTGTGACCAGCGACGGTCAGTGGAGCCACAAAATCACCTCGCCCCGCAAAGAGTGCGGGAAACGCTACCTTGTGACCCTGCTTGAGAACCTGCCCTCTTCTGCCGTAGAGCAATTGGAGCAAGGCATTCTTCTGAAAAGCGAAACCGAGCCCACCAAGCCAGCCGTTGTCGAAGTGCTATCAGATAAGGAAGTGCGGATCACCATCAGCGAAGGCAAGTACCATCAGGTGAAGCGGATGTTTGCTGCGGTGAGCAACAAGGTCGTGTCCCTGCACCGGGAACAGATCGGAGAGATCGAGCTGGATGCAGACCTGGAACCCGGCGAATGGCGCGAGCTGACGCCAACTGAAATTGCCAGCGTCTAATGCAGTGAATCAACCTGCTTGCGTCACGATAGAGCCATAGCTGAAGAGCTATTCACGGTTATACACGCCATAATCCACTTCATAGGGCGCCAGCAACAGGCTTGAGAGAGTCATACCCTCAATGAACAGCACACTGTTCGCCATCTGCCAGATGATATTAAGGTCGGCCCGTCTCAAGTCACAGGCCGCCCCTTCCCAGCGGGGTTCGATGAAGCGTTGAAACAATGCTTTTTTTTCCTCTCGAGACGCATCCTTAAGCTTCTCAATCAGTAAATCAATTAATTTTCGAGTGCGATGGGTACTCGGTGTTTTTATCACCAGCGTCGGTGGCAGTGGATGTGCTGGAGGACTCACCAGATTATGCGCCAATCTACGGGACAAAGAAGGGTGTGTTTTCAGGTAAGACGGAGTCAACTGTGTACCTTCAATCAAGGTAGCGATCCTGCCCTCCCCTTGTAGCGCCTTCCTGGTTTCATCAATGTGTAATTTCCTGACCCGCAGGGTCATACTGGCCAAATCGTCATCCGGCCTCATTAAACTCTGTTCCTCCCCCAAATCCAGCACCCCATTATTTCTTAAGCGTCTTGTCATTACCCGACAATCAGCATGCATGAGTTCTGGCCTCAGCGCTGCAAATACAAGTTCTTCCGGATACTTCAAGGTCGGGTCAGACTGCAGCGCTTTAATCAGCAATTTAAGATAGTGCAGTTGTTTTCTTTGCTCGCCCTTCACCACATAGGGATAGTTTTCAGCCATATGGAGTTCGATTTCGCGTAACGTGTGCGACCGGCTTTTCTGCTTAGTTAAATACTTTGTTAAATCGCCCAACAATAGCCGGTTTCTTTTGACTGCCGGGTGATCCAGCATCGCCATAAAAACCTCTGTTATAAAGACGTTTAAGGGAACTTCTTCTCCGAAACTGGAACCAAAAGAGCTATCCTGAACACGCCTGGGCAGATGAATAGTGGTAAGTCTGAGGCGGTTTCGCCTTAATGCAGCCCCACTCAGGCTGTCAATACTTCTCGGACTGGAGCCGCTGCGCGAGCTCGAATGCGAGGACAACGATGACCTTCGGGATGAGACAGATGAAGTCCCCCTCGTTCTGGCCAGCTTATAATCAAACTCTTCTAAAGACTCACCACTACTGCCCGCACTACTTACAGATTCTCTAGCGGAGTTACCATACGGCGCACTTTCAGGCCGATCATATTCGAACCCTTCAGAATCATCTGAAAAACTTCCACTCAAAGCATCCCCTGAGCCTTCCTCCCCACCTTCCTCACTCTCATTCTCATCGATAACACTTACCGTCGTTGTCAGGTACTCAAGCCGCCCTGGTGACGCAACGCCGGGAGAAAGCAGATCCGTATCCGCCCCGCCAGATGACAGGCTGGACTGCAACCCCTGTGAGAGCATTGAAAAGGTTGTTCCGATACCGTCGTCAATATCTGGCCCTGACACAAATGCAGATGACGGTTCGTCAATCCATTGGAAAATAATATCCGAAACCGTTTTGGTGTCAGGCTCTCCCCCAAGATCCATAGTGAAGGCATACTTCTTAAGGTCCCCAGGTAAACGCTTCCAGAATTTAAGGATCGTCATCCCCATAGCGACCGCATAGCCATTTCGCTCCCGACCCAGATCACGGACACGGTCCTTAATGCAGGCAAGATGATCAAGGCCATACATGGCGGCACAACTGATGGGATTTAGCCGCGGGCCGGAGCTTTGAGCCAGGATAACCAATGGGTCGTAGCCCTGTTCCACCTGACCCTCAACATCAACATCCTGCATAAGAAATTCGAGGGCGTTTTTTTTGTTTTTTACACCCGGATGCTTACGTAGTTCAGCTGCAAGAAAACCCGTCAGGTCTTGCAGCTTTTTGGCATCCATTGTTCTAAATTCATCAGGCTTGCTGGCAGCCCAGGCTATAACAGCCAAGGAGGTAGGTTTCCATTTTCCTGCCACTGAGGGCAGTGACAGCAAACAGCACAACAGACAGAGGATGACTCTCAGCGCCTGCCTGGATAATAAATGAACGTTTTGTTGTTTTATGAGTATTTGATCTGCTCTTTTTATTAGCGCTCCCATCAAAAAAACCGCCTCACTGCTTTGACTCTTATTACGGTCATGCAGTGTAGACGGTTCTATTTAAAAACTGTTTTTATTGGTACAGCCGTACACCATTCTTAATAACGGTGGCTAAGCTTCCAGCAGCGGTGAATCTTCTGGTTACGTTTGAAATCCTGGTCAATGGTCTGAGCGGAAATTTCTTCCACCCGGAAGCTTTCAGAGAGCGCTTCACTCATCTTGAACTTACGGAAGTTGTTGGAGAAATACAGCACGCCATCCCGGGCCAAACAGCCCATAGCCTTGATCAGCATATCTTCATGCTCAATCTGGATATCAAACACATCCCGCATCTTCTTGGAGTTGGAGAAGGTCGGCGGATCAATAAAGATCAGGTCATAGGTTTCATGACAATCCTTCAGCCACATGATGCAGTCTGCATTTTCCAGCTTATGGCGGTCACTGAAGCCATTCAGAGAGAGATTCTGCCGCGCCCAATCCAGATAGGTTTTGGAGAGATCGACACTGGTGGTCTGGCTGGCGCCACCGGCTGCGGCATGAACAGTTGCCGCTCCGGTATAACAGAACAGGTTCAGGAAGCGTTTGCCTTTAGCTTCCTTCTGAATCCGCAGGCGCAGTGGGCGGTGATCGAGAAACAAGCCAGTATCGAGGTAATCCTTCAGGTTCACCAGCAAACGGCAGCCACCTTCAGTGACTTCAAAACGCTGCTGCTGTTCACCCATTCGACGGTACTGGTTCTTACCAGACTGACGCCGACGCTGTTTGAGAGTAATTTGATCTGGCTTGACCGGCAGTACCGTGGGAATAGCCTGCAGCACATCATGCAAACGTGCCTCTGCCTTCTGCTCATCAATACTCGCAGGCGCTTTGTATTCTGAGACCAGCACCTGATCTTTGTAGAGATCAATGGCGACGGCGTACTCAGGCATATCAGCATCGTAAACACGGTAGCATTCAACATCCGCCTTACGAGCCCACTTCTGAACAGGCTTCAGGTTTTTTCGCAGGCGGTTGGCAAACATTTCTGCACCTTTGCCCAGGGCTATTTCTACAGGTGCGTTTTCAACAGAAGCAGCCTTCTGCTCAGCTGTTGGCGTGCCACCTTTGGCCACTTCTTCCTGATCCTTCTGACGCTGGTGATAGCCGACATAGCGTTCAGGCTGAATATCAAAGGCCAGCAGCCTGGCTTCCAGTGCACCGTTGTAGAAGTTATAGGTTTTGTGAGCCCTCAGGCCCATGCGTCGGGACAGAGTCTGGTTGCTGGTAATCACCGCCCCCTGCCAGCCTTCAAAACAGCGACGAAAGTTTTCACCCAGATGCTGGTACAGGAAGACCAGACTGGACTCTTCGCCCAGACGCTCACCGTAAGGCGGATTGGTCATAACCAGCCCGGTGAGTGATCTCATCGGTTCAACGTCCGCCAGCTCACGGGTTTCAATATGAATCCGCTGTTCAAGACCGGCACGTTTGAGGTTCTCCATCGCCTGACGGACTATACGAACATCCCCTTCATAACCGATAAACCGGTTTTTCATAGCCGCCAGGCCCGCTGCACGACGTTCACGGGCCTCTTCCAGCAGTTCCCGCCAGTGCCTGGGAACATGACCGGACCAGTTATGGAAACCGTAATTCAAACGCAGCAGGCCGGGGGCTATATCCGCCGCCATCAAAGCGCCTTCCAGCAGAAGGGTACCGGAACCACATAAAGGGTCCACCAGCGCACCGCCCTCTTTGGCGATCTTTGGCCATCCAGCACGAATCAGAAGCGCTGCAGCAAGGTTCTCTTTCAGGGGTGCCTTACCGGTATCCAGGCGATAACCACGGCGGTGCAGACTCTCACCAGAGAGATCCAGGGAGATGTCCGCACGGTTGCGGTTCATGCGCACATGCACACGAATATCCGGCGACGTTTTATTGATATTGGGACGGAAGTCAGCTTTCTCACGCAGACGGTCGCAGATGGCATCCTTCACCACCAGCGCACCGAAATGGGTGTTGTTGATGGTTTTGCTGGTCCCATTGAAGGTAATCGCCAGAGTCGCATCCGGCTCGAAGTGATCTTCCCACAGAATCGCCTTCACCCCGTCGTAAAGAAGATCACGGTCTTCGGCATCAATCTGGCGCATGTGCAGCAGAATACGGTTGGCCAGGCGGGACCAGAGACAGCAGCGATAGGCGACTTTCAGTTCACCTTTGAAATGACAGCCAGCCACTGTCTGGCGAATCTCTTCGCCACCCAGCTCGGCCAGCTCCTCAGCCAACAGACCTTCCATACCTTTAGGGCAGGAGGCGAAGAAATCATAAAACTCGGACATCAGAACCTTCAATTACAGCGAATAACAGCTTCAACCACCGCTGCGCCCCGAACACAAATAGAAAAGGGAGCACAGGTAAAGACCAGTCAGTAACAATCAGTGCGCTGATTGTACAGCCTGAGAAAATGATTACGAGTGTAAGAGATGCATAGGGGGTGTCACATAGGCTTCATTTCAACAATCTCTGAGAAGCATCCGACAGGCGGTGAAAAGACTGTAATTTCAGTCTGTTATTTTTCACCAGAGTTCCTTTTAGATGAGAATATACTAAGTAAATGTACCACTATGAGCTTTGGTTTCTCGACAGAATGCCCGTAATCCGATAGAACTTACATCGTAGTGATGTGAAAGCATCCCCTCCCAACAACGGGGAGAGCACCAGAGGAGGACTGGTGGCGATCTACTTCCCGCGACGACACGAATTCCGGGCGGCCCGCGAAGCCCCCCAGGATGAAGTACCCGAACAAAGGAGGCAACTTCGCAATGAAGAGACAAAAACGAGATAAAACAGAACGGGCATTCTCAAAGGGTTATCAGACTGGCTCATCGGGCCGGGCCAATGATATCTGTCCCCACACCGAAGAGACCGAAGCACGCCAGGCATGGCTGAACGGTTGGCGGGAAGGTTGGTCAGACCACGTGGAAGGCTATACCGGCGTTTCCGGTATCCACAAACTCGACGAAAGGCAGCTGTAAAAGTCACACTGCTATTATCATCGTTATCTTACAGACAGAATTCTTAAGCAGTTGTCTTAAGGCCATACCCATAAAAAGCTCAGCCACCCGCTGACCGTAAAAGGCCCCGATTATTCAGGGCCTTTTCTTTGCTTACTCTACACACCTGGAAAACCATGCAGATTTCTTCATTAACCTGCTGAATTTCCAGTCTTTTCTGCTATTTTTCCTTGGCGCTTTCTTCTTGAGCAGCTTCCTTAATGACGTCCTTAGTATTTGCCTCAACCTCTTCTTCTTCAACCACCTCTTCAGCAGCCTTATCCTCAGAAAGAGCGACTGGCTCCTGCTTTCGCTGTGGCTTGTTCACAGTTGTTTCAGAAGAGTCCTGACGTCCCAGCTCCATAGACACAGCCTCAGCTGCTTCTGCCACCAGCTCCGGTCCACCATAAATAAAGCCAGTGTAAATCTGCACCAGGCTGGCACCGGCACGAATCTTCTCAACGGCATCCGCCGCGGTCATCACACCACCGACACCAATAACCGGAATACGGCCATCGACAGCATCTGCCAGCACCCGAATTTTATCGGTTGCTACCGAAGTCAATGGCTGGCCACTGAGGCCACCCTGTTCCTGGGCATGCTTATGCCCGGCTACGGCATCACGCTCAAGAGTGGTATTGGTGGCAATAACGCCATCCATGCCACATTTGACGATCTCTTCAGCAATCTCCCGCAACTCATCATCCGTCATATCCGGCGCCAGCTTGATGGCGACAGGCACATAACGACCATGCTCTTCAGCCAAACGTCCCTGTTCGCTCTTCAGGGCATTCAGCAGGGAGCGCAGGTGTTCACCAAACTGCAATTCACGCAGCCCCGGAGTGTTGGGGGAAGAGAGATTTACAGCCACATAACCGG
>CBDCRZ010000123.1:0-23684 GCA_965221135.1 Sansalvadorimonas sp. | reverse complement strand
CCAGACGGGCCGGCGCTTTAGTAAACGACAGATAATAGAAAATAATATTATTCAGGTCTTCCAGCGCCACCGACGAGTCATAGTAAGGGAAGTAAGCTTCCTGCTCAGATGTCACCAGGGTATAACGTCCATTACTTGCCCTTGGATTGAAGTACTCCTTTTAGGGAATGTGAAAATACAATGACTCAATCAATAACAATGCGCGCACCCCAAACATTAATGACCTCCCTGGTTCTCTCTTTTATCTGTTCTGGATTCGTGCAGGCCAAAGTGTCTGGTGCTGAGGCAGAAAGGTTAGGGAATGAACTTACCCCGATGGGTGCTGAGAGAGAGGGCAATACTGACGGTAGTGTTCCAGCCTGGAAACCATTGGCGAAAGTAGATTTCCCATCCGGTTATAAAAAGACTTCACAGCATCTTCCTAACCCTTACTCTGGCGACCAGTCGTTGTTTACTATTACTGCGGCCAATGTCAGTCAATACAAAAACCAACTCACAGAGGGGCAGTTGGCTTTGTTTAAAGCCTACCCCGAAACGTTCAAAATGCCGGTCTACCAAAGCCGTCGGAATGCCGGATATCCTGAGAGTATTTATAAAAACACCAAAAACGCCGTCACCACAGCGGAATTGCTGGATGGAGGCTCTGGCTTTCAGGGTGTGAAGGGCGGTTATCCTTTCCCGATACCCAAAAGTGGTGTTGAAGCACTGTGGAATCACATTGTTCGCTATCGAAGTGAATACATTGTTCGAAGGATAAGTGATGCCGCAGTTCAGCGTAATGGACGTTATACCCTGGTGACATCTGAGCAGGAAGCTTACTTCCCTTACTATGACTCGTCGGTGGCGCTGGAAGACCTGAATAATATTATTTTCTATTATCTGTCGTTTACTAAAGCGCCGGCCCGCCTGGCAGGTGGTGCAGCACTGGTTCATGAAACACTGGACCAGGTGAAGCAGCCCCGGAGAGCCTGGAGTTATAATGCGGGGCAGCGTCGGGTAAGGCGTGCACCTAATCTGGCTTATGATACGCCAATTTCCGGAGCCGATGGTCTGCGTACCGCGGACGATACCGATATGTACAACGGTTCACCGGATCGTTACGACTGGACACTGGTGGGTAAGAAAGAGATTTATATCCCATACAACAACTATCAGTTGTTATCACCGGACGCCAAATACGACGATATTCTGGCCGTAGGGCATATCAACCCTGATTATACCCGTTATGAAAAACATCGGGTCTGGGTCGTTGAGGGTCAGTTAAAAAAGAATAAGCGACATGTATATTCAAAACGTGTTGTCTACCTGGATGAAGACAGTTGGGGAGCCGCTGTTGTTGATCAGTATGATGGTCGTGGTGAACTCTGGCGTGTGAGTATGGCTTATCTGACCAATTACTATAATATCCCTACTACGTGGACGGCTTTGGATGTCTTTCATGATCTTCAGTCCCGCCGTTATCATGTACAGGGGTTGGTTAATGAAGAGGCTGAAATGATGGATATTGGACGTGCAATTCCTTCTGATAAACACTTTAAACCGGCAGCCCTGCGTCGGCGCGGGCGTCGATGAACGTTAAAATGTATAGCTACACCCTGATAAAGCACCACATAGAATAAGCAACACCAATAATAAAAAGAAGAATAAAGCAGGACGATTTATGAAATTTCCCACGTTTTTCCCGGCAGTCGCTCGTTTGAGTGGGCTTGCAGTTCTGGGGTTATCGGGAATCCTAACGGCCGCAGAGCCGGCCAGTGATCAGGTTCTCTCCTCCCTTATGCTTGATATTGACCGCGCCGGTAACAGCGAACGTCTGATCGCGGTTGGTGAAAGAGGTCATGTGCTCTGGTCTGATGACAAGGGTAAAGCCTGGCAGCAAACCACGACACCGCAGGATATTCTACTGACCGCTGTTGATTTTCCTTCAGACAATGTTGGTTATGCAGTAGGTCACGATGCCACAGTTTTTAAATCGATCGACCGCGGCCTGAACTGGCAATCTGTTTACTCTGACCCTAAAGCTGAAGTGCCCTTACTGGATGTGCTTTTCCTGAATGAAAACGAAGGTTTTGCTCTGGGAGCTTATGGCTACCTGATTGAAACCATCGACGGTGGTAAGACCTGGCACAATATTGCTGAAAACGTCGGCAATATTGACGAGTACCATCTCAATGCTATGACGCAATTGCATGACGGCACCATTATCATGGTTGGCGAGGCGGGCACTCTATACCGTACAGTCGATAAAGGAGAAACCTGGGAAGTTCTCGACAGTCCTTATGAAGGCTCCTTCTTTGGGGTAGAGCCGCTGGAGGGGGAAAATTCCGCAGTCGCTTATGGTCTGCGTGGTCATGCTTTTGTGACCAGAGACAGTGGCATGAGCTGGTCTGAGATTGATACTGGCACGACTCAAACCTTGTTTGATGCAGTGGTTCTCCCGAATAACACACCTCTGATGGTCGGTAGTGCCGGTACATTTTCTGTGCGCAATGGTGACAGCATGCTGGTCACCAATCAGAGTGATCGTTCCGTTTTAACCAGTGTGATTAAGACGCGTGACAATGCCTTTATTGTGACCGGTGGTCGGGGTATTCGTCGAGTGACGCCTGACACTCTGGGTTTGTAACCTTGCCTCCCTGAAGGCGTATATAAAGAGTTCGGCTCTGGGCAGTACCAGAGGCTGTTGCGGATATAAAAGCCTGTAGGCTGGATAATAATTATGAGCACACATATCTCTACTGAACCCATGCTGGAGCGGGCGATATTTAAAAATCGTTTCGCCGTTCTGGTGGTCTTTATTCTGGCGTCTCTCTTTCTCGGCTGGAAAATGACCGGCCTGAAAATGGATGCGAGCTTTGAGAAGATGATTCCTCTCAAACACCCCTTTATTGTTAACTGGCTGGAACGTCGCAGTGAAATGGGCGGCGCCAACTCCCTGCGTATTGCAGTGACACCCCGTGAAGGCGATATTTTCAATGCTGAATATATGCAGCACCTGCAGGAGATCACCGATGAGGTGTTCTATCTTCCGGGTGTTGACCGTTCCTCCCTGAAATCTCTGTGGACGCCCAATGTGCGCTGGCTGCAGGTGACCGAGGTTGGTTTTGAAGGCGGGCCAGTAATTCCGCAAACCTACAACGGGGATGACAAAAGCCTCGAAGAGTTGAAGGCGAATATCCTTCGTTCCGGCTCTGTTGGGCGCCTGGTGGCCAACGACTTCAAGTCCAGTATTGTTAATATCCCGTTGTTTGAGACCAATCCGGAAACGGGTGAACAGCTTAACTATGCTGAACTGGGGCAGCAGCTGGAGGATATGCGCACTCGCTTTGCACAGAAGGGTGTTGACCTGCATATCATCGGTTTCGCCAAGATCATTGGTGACCTGTTTGAAGGCGTACAGTCGGTTGCCCTGTTCTTCCTGATGGCTCTGGCCATTACTGCCGTGCTGCTGTTCTTCTATTCCCGTTGTTTGAAATCTACGCTGGTGCCGATTTTTTGTTCTCTGGTCGCGGTAGTCTGGCAACTGGGTCTGCTGGCGACTCTGGGTTTTGGTCTGGACCTCTACTCCATGCTGGTGCCTTTTTTGGTGTTTGCCATAGGTGTCAGCCATGGCGTGCAGATTATTAATAATATTGGTATTGAGTCAGCCCGTGGTGCCAATGCCCTTAAGGCCGCCCGGTTGACCTTCCGTGCCCTGTATATTCCCGGCATGCTGGCACTGGTATCGGATGCTATCGGCTTTATGACTCTGCTGGTGATTGAGATCAGTGTGATTCAGGACCTGGCTATTGCAGCAAGTCTGGGTGTTGCGGTCATTATCCTGACCAACCTGGTACTGTTGCCGGTGTTGATGTCCTGGACTGGCGTCAGCAAAAGCGTACGTGAACGCGGAGATGGCAGTGGCACACCGTCCAAAGGCTGGTCACTGATTGCCATGTTCTCTCATCCGCTGGTGGCCCCTGTTTCTGTGGTTCTGGCTCTGGCTGGCTTTACTTATGGCTTGATGATGAAGAACGAGCTGAAGATCGGTGACCTGGACCCGGGTGCTCCCGAGCTGCGTGCGGATTCCCGCTATAACCTTGATAACGCATACATCACCGGTCACTACTCCACCAGTGCGGATACCTTTATCACTATGGTGGAAAGCGGCCCGGACCAGTGTTCCAGCTATGACGTGATGACGGCTATCGACCGTTACATGTGGCATATGGAGAAGGTGCAGGGCGTACAGGGTACAGTTTCTATGGTGACTGTGGCCAAACAAGTGATCAGCGGTTTGAACGAGGGTAACCCTCAATGGCAGACCCTCTCACGTAATCAGTATGTCTTGAACAATGCGATTGGTAACGGCTCGGCTCAGCAGCTTTATAACAGTGACTGCAGCCTTGCTCCTGTTCTGGTGTTTCTGGAAGATCATAAGGCCGAAACCCTGAGTCGTGTTGTGGAAGCGACCCGCACTTTTGCTGCTGCCAATAATACCGACACTGTTAAATTCCTGATGGCCACTGGTAACTCTGGTGTGGAAGCCGCCACCAATGAGGTGATTGCTTCGGCCCAGAACCAGATGCTGGTATGGGTCTATTCAGTAGTGAGCATTCTTCTGCTGATTACCTTCCGTTCCCTGCGTGCGGTCGTGTGTATTATCCTGCCATTGGCTTTGACGTCTCTGCTGTGCCAGGCGCTGATGGTGCATCTGGGTATTGGTGTGAAAGTGGCGACTCTTCCGGTTATCGCACTGGGTGTGGGTATAGGTGTGGATTATGGTATTTACATCTTTACCCGACTGGAAAGTTACCTGAAGGAGGGTATGCCGCTGCAGCAGGCTTACTATGAGACGCTGCGCACCACGGGTAAAGCGGTTGTATTCACTGGTATTACCCTTGCGATTGGTGTAGGCACCTGGATGTTCTCGCCGATTAAGTTCCAGGCGGATATGGGTATGCTGCTGACGTTTATGTTCCTTTGGAATATGTTTGGCGCCATCTGGCTGCTGCCGGCTCTGGCACGTTTCTTTATCCGCACTGAGAAGATAAAGGGTGATGAAGAGTCAGGCGCGGCGTCCTGACAGCGATGTTTCATTGTGATCCTGTTTTCTCTGAGCCGCTATCTGTGACAGCTTTTTTCTAGGGCTGTCATGATTGACAGAAAGCGACAAGGTTTTCCTTGTCGCTTTTTTTGTGGTGCCTTTCGCAACGGCTGATTAATGGAGTGGGTCATTATTTTTTAGGTATAGAACTCTGAGTTTTTAACTTTAAGAATGTCCGCGACAATTCTTCTGGTGTTTGCTTAGGGTTGAGAGCGTAAGGTTTTTGAACAAGGGGTTCAGCTGCTCGTGATCTTTTTTGTTGCTTTTTCCTTCTCTTGCTCCTGCTGGTAGACGAGGCGGTATCATGGGGAGCTGCCCCCGCCATGTCTGCAAAGTCAGAAGCAGTCGCTTCAATCTCTTCTGATCCATCACTCGAGTCTGTGGTTTCCGTTATGGAGCGTTCCGGGTTTTCAAGATGGCTTATCCAGTTTCTGTAATCTCTCCAGCTGCCAATAACTTTGTTGGCAACGCCTATGGCGGCTCTCGGCAAGCCCTCATCACGATAGATAATGACCGGCAGAATATGTCCTTCCAGTTTCACCATAAAGGGTAGTTCTGGTTCATTGTCTGGATTGCCTGATATTAGAGAGGAAACTTTTGAGGCAGCAATACTGCGGAAATCATTATAATTTTTCACGGCCGGATGAATTGTCCCGCTTCTGAGCTGCACCAGAATGTCTGTGAATTCGGCCTGCACGTTATCCCTGAAAAGAGGCAAACCGCTTAAGAGAACCTGATGTTGTGCCAGTGAGGCCAACAGGTGATGTTCCCAGGGTTCCAGCTTGCATGCGCCGGTATCGAGATCGTTGAAGACTTTTATGGAAAATTTGTTATCGTCTTCATCATCACTGCCGGCAGTTCTTATAGCGTCCTCATAAATCTGGAAGTGTTCCAGCTGGTAGTACTCGCTGCGCAACAGAGCACCTCTTTTCTTTCCCGGTTCATACTTTGGTGTATTAGGAAAAACACTACACAGCTGTGTAGTGAAATTGTTGTGGCAACCGGCATGGTTACAGCCTTTTGGTTGTTTTGCTGCTTTATGGCTCTGTGTCGTGCTTTTTACCGAATGCTGTGAGTTGATATGCCCCTTCTCGCAGAGCCATATCAGAGCGTGAGCGGGTGGGGGCAATAGTCCAGTTATAGTCATTATTATGAGCAATGTGGGGGTATAGACAGCGGAAGATTTCAAAAACGGTAATCGATATCGTTTCATTGGCACTCCGTTCAGAGTGGTTCAGGTATAGAGATGATTGGAAAATATAGAAGGGGTGAGCAAGGCTGACCAGCGAACATAAAAAACCGGAGGCACTGTCCGGTTTTTTATGTGTGGATGTTGATGAATCTGTTGATAAAAGCCGTTAAGGGTTCAGTGAGTGAAGACCAGTGCTGCCAGCTGCTTGAAGATTGCGGTATTCCTCTTGTGCCTGGTTCATTAATTCAGCCAGCTCTTTGGTTACAACAGTTCTCCCGCTTTTTTGGGCACTGTATCTGGCCGACTGAAGCTGTTGCCAATGATTATTCAAGGGCTGGTGGTTCAGGGTTTGAATCACAGCCTCCGCAGACTGAATCTTGTTGCCGAAGGTCAGACGCCCCCAGTGCAATAGCTTTTGCTCAGTGACGTGAAGATTGTTCTGACTACAGCTGGTGATCAATTCCTGAAAAGCGGCATCGGCATTATTCGTTTTCGTGTTGCTGTTGGGGTTTGGTGTCACTGATGCTTTCACCGTTGATGGCTTTTTCCACCAGGCTATTAACGTTGCCAGCCAGAGCAGGGCAAAGAACAGCGTTGCAAGCTGCCAGTAGAGCCGTTGGCTGTTATCGTTTTTTACAGGCAAGGCTGTGGTGGGTTGCTCTGAGGGCTTGAAGCTTCCCTGAGGCTGAGGAGCCTGCTGCGGCAGTTTATTTGCCGGAGGCGGTGTCACGATGGAACCCTGGGCGCCGGGTTGAACGTCCAGCGTCTGACTTTCCAGTCGGCTGACTTCCATCTTCTCGGTTTTGGTATTAAACCAGTGCACTTCGATGGCTGGCAGGGCGAGTGTACCTGCCTGAGTGGGAACCAGGGCGGTCGACTCTGTGCGGATACCGACAGTCCCCCTTGGCGTGCGCTGGTCATCGGTCTGGGCCTGGTCCGGATAACTGTTGACGCCATCAAGAGTTAAAGCGGGTAGTGGCGGAATCTGAGCACTGTTGCTGCCTTTGGCGTCAATTTTGATCGTACGGGTTATAGAGTCGCCGGCCGTGAGCTTCGCAGGGTTGCTGCTCCACTGCTCACTGATAACGACATCTTCTGCCGGCAGCCAGGGTTGGGAGGCAGGCCAGCTGGCAGGCACAGGGTTTACCTTGAGAATCATCTCCGGGGAGGACACCCGAAAAGGCCGTGGCCTCATGGTGCGGAACATGCTGGAGGAGCCGTAGGGGTCATCTTCCACATAGGCACCGAGCAGGGTCTGGGCCGGAATAGTCAGGGTGCCGGGGCGGGTTGGCGTTACCAGATATTTCACGGTAATCACCTGATAGCGTTCACCCTGAATAATTCGCTCTTCCCTCTGGTCATTACTGATCATCTTAAAGATGGCGCCGTCGGTCTCTGGTGGAGAGAGCTCCGGATTATCAGCAAAGTTAATATTGCCCCGGGTATAAACCATCAGATTGAGAATCGCTTCCTGTCCCTGCCAGATGCTGCCATCACTGATGCTGTTGCGCATATACACCGGAGAACTGGCTGCTGCCCCCTGGGTCTGGGCACTGGCCTTGCGTACTTCTATGGTGATGGGGTTGCTGGTTTCACCTTTGAAGTTTAAAGAGGGAATGGTTAACTCGCCGGTGGTTTTTGGCATCAGGGTGATGCTCCACTGCAGCCAGGACTCATTAATGCCGTTAATCATTCGAATCTGATTGCTTTGGCGGGTACCGAGAATATCAAAATTGCTGCGCAGCGGGCTGGTATCAAGACTACCTCCCATAGAGAGGCCGTCGCTGCGCAGGGAGTATTCGATAGCTTCACCCTCCACCACCACAGTGCGGTTTACGGATGCGGTCAGTTGAGCCATAACCTGGGTGCTGAACAGTAAAAACAATACTGTTGTCAGAACCGTTCTGAAAGAGAGCGGCGTTGAAGATTGTGTATTTACCATGGTTTCTCTTCCTGTTGGCGCTGGAATCCCTGCTGTTGTCTTTGTTGCTGTTGCTGCTGGAATTTACGACGCAGCAACCCGCCAGGGTCATTGGGGATCCTTCTGAGCCAGGCTTCCGTCTGTTGTTGGTCTAAGGGTTTGCCATCATCTTGAGCGGCCTGCACTGCAGCCTGTTCTTTTTGTCCAGGCTGTTTCTCTTCCTGTTGCTGCTCATTTTGGTCATTGAGAGCAGAGGATTGCTCTTTCTGAGAATCCTTTTTTTCTGACTTCTCGTCATTAGGGCGCTTTGAATCAGAGTCACGCTGATTGTCGCCATCCTCATTCCCCTCATCTGGCTGGCTCTGTGAGTCTTTTTCTTCAGACTGGTCATCGGACTGATTTTGTGATTCATCAGGCGATGATTCGGACTTATCGCCCTTTTGATCCTTTTGATCCTTTTGATCCTTTTGATCCTTTTGATCCTTTTGATCCTTTTGGTTTTCCTGATCCGATGAATCCTGTTTTTTATCGTTATCCTGCTTGTCTTTGGAGTCTTTGGAGTCTTTCGAGGATTGATCCCCTTGCTGGCCATTCTGCTGTTGTTGATTCTGTTTCTGTTGCTTTTTCAGGTCATCAACAATCTTGCGGTTTTGTGCTGCCTGCTTAAGGTCGGGGTTTTTCTTAAGGGCGCGGTCATAGGCTGCCATGGCCTTATCCAGTTCACCAGCCCGTGCCAGTGCGTTACCCTGGTTGAAGTCACCTGCAGCTGTTTGTTGTTCACCAAAGAGTTTAGCGGCCTCTTGATAGTTGCCGCTACGACTCAGGGCTTCCGCTTTCCAGGCCGGGTCTGAAAAGGTTTTCGCTGCGGCTTCGTTGTCATTCTGCTTAAGAAGCTTCTGCCCTTGTTGATCAGGTGTCTGCCATAAGTCTTTGACTTCAAAAGCATAACTGTCTGTTGGTTGTAAAAGCAGTCCGGAAAGAAGAACAGTCAGCAGCCAGCCACGGCGGAAAGCCAGAGCGGCAAAGGGAATCAATAACAGTACCAGCCATCGACCGGCATCCCGCCAGCTATCAAAGTTACGATCGACCCGCACGGTGGAGTCGGTCACTGAGGCGCTGGGCAGCAGGGCGGTGATATCACTGTTATCGAGAGTCAGATCCCGATAGTTTCCGCCATTGTCCCGTGCAGTCTGGCTCAACAGGGGTTTATCCAGCTGGGCCATCACAATCGCCCCGTTGCTGTCCCGCAAAAAACCGCCAGAGGCCTGGGGAACAGGTGCACCTGTTTCTGAGCCAATTCCCAGTATGGACAGTGTATTGCCTGTGCCTTTGAGCAGTTTATGAATGGCCGTACTTTGATCAGGCTCCATGCCATCGGTGATCAGAATCAATGTGCCAGATTGCCCTGTACCCTGTTGTAACAGTTGAATGGCTTGCTTCACGCCTAAGTCAGGACGACTGCCCGCTCTTGGCATAATGCTGGGATCCAGCGCCCGCAACAGATTCTGCAGGGTTGCACTGTCGTCTGTTAGTGGGGCGACGATATGGCTGTCACCGGCATAGGCCACCAGTGCTGTCAGACCTTCCTTACGCTCCCTGAGCAGGTCGGTGAGCTTCTGTTTGGCTCGGGTCAGGCGATTAGGTGCCGGGTCTGCCGCCAGCATGGACTGGGACAGATCAATAATCAGCACCAGTGGCGCACGATTTTTTTCGACAGGTGTGCTGATCTTCTGCCAGGCCGGGCCGGCCAGTGCCAGTGTGGCAATGAGTCCGGCAACCAGGGCAATAATGGCAGGAAGCCGGCTGGGCCGGTTCTGTTCGCCTTCCATCAAATGCTTCAGCAGATGATTGGGAATCAGGGCCTGCCATTGGCTTTTATCCCGGGTGCTGTGCCACAACTGCCAGGTGATCAGGGCAACAGGTATGAGCGCCAGTAACCAGAGGGGGCGAAGGAAGTGAAAGTGTTCAAGCATATTGGTTCCCCTCCTTCTTTCTGGCTGGAATGACTTTAAGGGCAGCTATCAGGCAGCAGAGGATAAAGGCCAGACCGAGAGGCCAGTAAAACAGTTCACGCACCGGGCGAAAGGTCTCCTTGCTTAGTTCAATAGGTTCGAGATTATTAATCAGGCTGTACACCTGCTTCAGCTCTTGTGCAGAGCGTGCACGGAAGTACTGGCCGCCGGTGAGTGAGGCGATACGCTTCAGGGAGTCCTCATCGAGATCGGCAGAAGGGTTTACCATTTGTGCACCAAAGCGGGTGCCGAAGGCGCCGGGGATATACATCTCATCTGCACCGACACCGATGGTGTAAATCGTCACCTTCTCTTTGGCGGCCAGCTCAGCAGCCTTGATTGGGCTGAGTTGTCCTTCGGTATTGGCACCATCAGTTAACAGAATCAAAACCCTTTGATCCTGAGGGCGCTTACGTAGCTGGCGAACCCCCAGACCGATGGCGTCACCAATGGCTGTTTTGGGGCCGGCTATACCAATGGTGGCTTCTTCCAGCAATCTTCGTACAGTTTCAATATCAAAGGTTAAGGGCGTTTGCAGATAGGCTTGAGAGCCAAACAGGATAAGCCCAAGACGGTCACCTTTTCGGCCATCAATAAACTTTGAGACCACATCCTTTATGACTTCGAGGCGGTCGGCTTCATGGCCATTCAGATGCAGGTCTTTGATCGTCATACTTTCAGAAAGGTCGACGGCCAGAAGAGTATCACGGCCTGAAACCGGCAATTCAATCGCGTCACCCACCCAGCGAGGGCCTGAAGCTGCAATCAATAGCATTACCCAGGCCAGCACACCTAGTAGCAAGGGGGCCTTGCTGCTCTTTGGCGGTACTCCCGGGCTGTTATCCAATGGCAAGTCGCCAAAGAATGGAACAAACAGTGGGCTTTGCTGCTGGTTCACTGGTTTTGCAAAGCGGTACACAAACCACGGCAGTGGCAGTAAAAGCAGCATCCAGGGCAGACTGATTTCCAGGCCATTAACCAGTTCTAAACCATTAAAAAACTCAGACATGATGCGGCCCTGCCTTATGTCTCTTAATCCAGGTGCGAACGGTGCTGATCAGTCTTTCGCTGTCCAGCCCGGACAGTGACTCTTCACGGCTATAGGGCCCGGCCAGCAAGTCTTTGCCCGCGCCTTTCTGGAGCAGGGGGCTTTTCAGTGAACTGTCGAGAAACGCCAACCATTGTTCCCCATGCAGACTGGCTACTTTTTTTCTTGGCCAGACTTTCAGGGCGGTGAACTTCAGCAGATGGTTGCACTGGATGATTAATTGTTTTTGATCCTGAATCTGGGCAAAGCGGGCTTCTATTGCAGCCAGCCGGGCCAGGGCATCTCGGCGGTAGCGGTTACGACGATACCAGCGCACGACAAGCAGTGTCAGACCAATCAATAGACCGAGGATAAGGAGGCCCAGAAACCACCAGCCAATGGCAGGAGGCCAGGCACCTGTTGGCTGAGGCAGAATATTAGGGGCCAGTTGATCCAGCGGGTTTGCGCCAGCCGCAGGTATTGATGAAAGTGTTGAGGGAGGCGTCATTGAGCACCTCCGGTCAGCTGGTCGGCCGTGGGCAGGCTGCAATCGATGCGCATTAGGGGAATACGGTATTTATCCAGATGGTCGGTAAGTTGTTGTTGACGCTCGGCAGCCTGCTGTTGGTAGCGCGCCCGGGTCTGGCGTCCACGACTGTCCAGCAATCCGCGGCGACGGCCATCACTGACAGCGTAAAGCCCGGCTGGTGGCAGCTCGCTGTCCATAGGGTCGAATACCTGCATTGCCAGCACATCAGAATGCCGGGAGAGCTGGGCCAGGTCCTTTCTTCCCGCTGCAGTCATACCGTGGAAATCACTGATAACAACGACAAGTGTGCCGGGGTGAGCCAGGCGTGAAGCGCTGGCCAGCATCTTGTCGAGGGCCTTGTCATCACGGGGCAACCCGGCGCGCAGGTTCTGGTTCAGGCCGGCCGTTTGCTGCAACAGTTGCAGTAAATGTTGCCGGGAACGGCGAGGGCGTAGCTCGTAGTGTTGGTGTTGTGGCAGGTGATCAGGAGAAAGCTGATAACCCGAGAGCAGGGCTCCCACGCGGTCACCATGGTGCAGGGTTTTCCAGGCTACCATTGCCATGGCTTCAGCGGCGGCCACAGATTTAAAATTGAACTGGCTGCCAAAGAACAGCCCCGGCCCCTGGTCCAGAACCAGCAGTACTGGGCGTTCCCGCTCTTCACGGTAGACCCGGGTCTGGGTTTTTCCGGTTCGGGCACTGGCGCGCCAGTCGATGGAACGAATATCGTCTCCGGGCTGGTAACTCCGGAACTCTTCAAAGTCCATGCCTCGGCCACGCAGGCGGGACTGGTGGCCACCAACCATTAAGGCTTTGGCCTGTCCCGGGCGAAACAGCGGCATACGCCTGGCGGCTGCGGCCAGGCGGGTTAACTCTTCAAGGCTTGTGTAGGCACCACTCATGGATAATCCCGTCTCCTTCTGACTGCTCGACTTCTAATTACTAGATCTGTCATAGCGCGGGATCAGGCCACGGCGACCTGTTGAACCAACTGGGTAAGAATACGATCTGCCGTCATACCCTGGGCTTCAGCTTCATAGCTGGGAATAATGCGATGACGCAGCACATCGTGGGCGATGGCCTGAACATCATCAGGTGTGACAAAGTCACGACCGGCCAGCCAGGCATGAGCACGGGCACAGCGGTCCAAAGCAATGGTTCCTCGGGGGCTGGCGCCGTATTCCAGCAGCTTGCCAAGATTCTGCTGATACTTCTCAGGGTATCGGGTGGCGTCGACCAGTTGCACAATATAATTCTCAACCGAGGTTTCCATATGCAGCTGCAGGACTTCCTGGCGGGCAGCAAAAATAGTGTCCTGGGTGATCATGGTCGGTGCTGGTGGTTCCTGGTGCAGGGCTTCCCCCCGGGCCAGGCGCAGAATGCTCAGCTCATCTTCGACGGAGGGATAGCTGATGCAGACATGCATCAGGAAACGGTCCAGCTGGGCTTCGGGCAGCGGGTAGGTGCCTTCCTGCTCAATAGGGTTCTGGGTCGCCATAACCAGAAACAGGTCTGGAAGCTTATGGGTGGTACCTGCGACACTGACCTGACGTTCTGCCATGGCTTCCAGCAGAGCGGCCTGCACCTTGGCTGGGGCACGGTTGATCTCATCAGCCAGAACCAGGTTTTGGAATACCGGACCCTGCTGAAAAAGGAAACTACCATCTTCAGGGCGGAACACATCTGTGCCAGTAATGTCGGCGGGCAGGAGGTCTGGAGTGAACTGGATACGCTGGAAACCCGCGGTCAAACCGTTGGACAGGTCTTTAATAGCTTTGGTTTTGGCCAGCCCCGGGGCGCCCTCAACGAGCATATGGCCATCCGCAAGCAGGGCGATCAGCAGGCGGTCCAAGAGTCTTTCCTGTCCGATAATCATCTGACGAAGATAATCCCGAAGGGAGAGCAGGGACTGGCGGGCTGAGGTCAGGCTTGCGGTATTTTCCATAAGTGTCTCACTACATTTTGTTATTTAAAAAGTGTTCTTCAAAGACCTTTAAGGTCGCTGCACCTGTACCAGGTGTCCATACACAGGATGCAGGTTTACGGATCCTGAGAGGGATTTATCTGCATTTCTTTGCATTCTGTCAAGATGCCGGGCCGAAACCAGGAATGCACGTCTGACAGTTTGAATGTAAAGAAGTTCCCGTATAAGAAAAATAAATTAGCTTATGGAACCATTGTCTGCATGTAGCAGCACCATTTCCAACTAGGCACGCAGGACGGACTATTCTACAAAAATATGTCGCCTCATGGTCTGGTAAGCCCTAATAGATACGATGAAGATAGGTATTTAGCGAATTGTTTCTGTGTTGGGCGCAATAAACAGCGACAAAGGCAGAAACTCACAGAATCAGGTGTTTCTCTCCCTATACTTGCGAGAGGGATTCAGTACCGAAATATGTGCCAGGGGATATGTTTGAATGGGCCAATATTACGCAGATAGCAGGGATGAGTTTATCAACAAGCTGGAGAGTGAATTAGCCTCTCAGCTACCGGAGGATCAGCAGGCTGGCCTGCAGGTGTTCCTCAAACCATTTTTTGCCATTACCACTCCGGAAGAGCTGAACAACTACCGTCGACGGGATTTGCTGGGCAGTACCCTGGCATTCTGGCGTTTCTTCCAGACCCACGATCATGACCAGCCGAAGATCGACGTGCTTAATCCGGACTACGAGAGCAGCGGCTGGCACTCGACCCACTCCATTGTTCAGATAGTGCACCCGAATATACCTTTTATTGTCGATTCCGTGAGGATGAAGCTGAAGGACAAGGGTATCACTATCCACCATCTGCGCCACTGTGTGCTGGATGCCGACCGGAACGAAGCCAATCAGTTGGTGGCGTCTGGCCGGGGCAATACTTACAAGGAAGCGCTGGTCTATGTGGAGGTTGACCGCCAGGCAACTGAGCAGGGGCTGGAAGAGTTACAGCAGTCACTGTCGGAAGTGCTGGAAGATGTTCGACGGGTGGTGTCTGACTACAAGCCCATTTGCAGCAAGATAGAAGCCCTGACCGCAGAGTTAGAAAAATCCGGCCAAAACGAAGATTCCCATGATGTTGTCACCTATCTGCGCTGGTTGCTGTCCAATAACTTCACTTTTCTTGGGTATGAAGAGCTCGCAGTAGAGCGCTCCGATGACCAGGTCCATGTGAAAACCTCCAAGAGACTGGGGTTGTTGCGCCCCCGTCATGGCGGCCAGCTCAACCGCGAAAATCTCGAACCGGAACAGTGCCGCAAGATTGTTAATGATTCCTCACCGCTCACCTTTACCACAGCAGCGGTGCGTTCCAGTGTTCATCGTCCGGCTTACCCCAGTTTTATTCTGGTGAAGCGTTTTGATAAAGAAGGTAATGTCGTTGGTGAGTGCCGGATTATGGGTCTGTTCACCTCACCGGTGTACAACCAGAGCCTCCATAATATTCCCTGGCTGAACCGCAAGATTACCAGCCTGACCAAAATGGCCGGGCTGGATATGACCAGCCACCACGGTAAAGAACTGGCTCAGATCCTCGAAGTCTTCCCACGGGAAGAGTTGTTCCTGACCCCGCTGGATGAACTGTTTGATACTGTGATGGGTATCCTGCAGATTCAGGAACGTAACCAGATTCGTGTGTTCTTCCGTCGGGATATCAGCGGCCTGTTCTGCTCCGTATTGGTGTTTGTACCCCGTGAGGTGTACGACACGACTTTACGAATGAAGGTTCAGGAAATACTTTGTGAACGTTTTCAGGCAGTTGACGCGGAATTTACCACCTATTTCTCGGAATCCATTCTCACCCGCGTGCACTATGTGATGCGCCTGTCGGAAGACAGCCGGGAAGATTTCAATGCCAAGGCCATTACTGCAGAGATCAACCAGGTGGCTTATTCCTGGGAAGATGAACTGAGGGATGCCATTCTGGAAACCCGTGGTGAGGTCGAGGGCAATGCGCTGCTCAGGGCTTACAATGATGGTTTCTCGGTCGGCTACAAAGAAGCATTCTCACCCCTGACTGCCGTGGCAGATATTGAGCGTATGCAGCAGCTCAGTGAGACTACACCGCTTTCTATGGTGTTCTATCAGCCGGTGGTTGATGACGGTCTGCTGCACTTCAAAGTGTTCCACCGTGGTGACTCTCTGCCCCTGTCAGACCTGATTCCTATTATGGAGAATCTTGGGCTTAAAGTGCTGGGTGAGCATCCTTACCGGATTCAGCGTGATGGCAAAACCATCTGCCTCCATGATTTCTCCCTGTCAGCGACCCAGTCGAACCAGCAGCCTCTGCGCAAGGTGGCCAATAAATTCCAGGAGGCTTTCCAGCGTACCTGGTATGGGCAGGCTGAAAATGACCGTTTCAACCGCCTGGTACTGGTATCCGGCCTCAACTGGCGACAGGTGAGTATGCTGCGCGCCTATTCCCGGTATATGAAGCAGATCAGCTTTGGTTTCAGTCAGGGCTACATTGCCGAAACTCTCTGTAATAACAGTGATATAGCGCTGCAGCTTCTGAAGTTGTTTGAAGTCTCCTTTGACCCATCACTGGAGTTGACTGAGCATCAACGCATAGCACGTCGTCAGCAGTATCAACAGTCCATTACCGAAGCTCTGGACGGGGTCAGTGTACTCAGTGAAGACCGGGTGCTGCGCCGTTATATGGATCTGATTATGGCGACCCTGCGTACCAACTTCTATCAGACCGACAGCCATGGCAAACGCCATGACTATATGAGCTTCAAGTTCTCTCCGGCGAAGATTCCTGATATTCCCAAGCCAGCGCCGATGTTTGAGATCTTTGTCTACTCACCGCTGGTGGAAGGTGTCCATCTGCGGGGCGGCAAGGTGGCTCGTGGTGGCCTGCGCTGGTCAGACCGGGTGGAAGACTACCGTACCGAGGTGCTGGGTCTGGTGAAGGCGCAGCAGGTGAAGAATGCGGTGATTGTACCTGTGGGTGCCAAGGGTGGTTTTGTGCCCAAACATCTGCCGGAAAATGGCAGCCGGGAAGAGATTTTGGCGGAAGGTGTGGCCTGCTACCGGATCTTTATCCGGGCCCTGCTGGACATTACTGACAACCGTGTCGATGGTCAGGTGGAGCATCCGGAAGGCGTGATTCGCTACGACGAAGACGATGCCTATCTGGTAGTCGCCGCCGATAAGGGCACAGCAACTTTCTCCGATATCGCCAATGATATTGCCGAAAGCTACGGCTTCTGGCTGGGTGATGCCTTTGCCTCAGGCGGCAGTGCCGGTTACGACCACAAGAAAATGGGTATTACCGCCAAGGGTGCCTGGGTCTCTGTGCAACGTCACTTCCGTGAGTGCGGTGTTGATGTCCAGAAAGATCCGGTCACCGTGGTAGGTATCGGTGATATGGGCGGCGACGTCTTTGGTAACGGCCTGCTCTCATCCAAGTCACTGAAAATGGTGGCGGCCTTTAACCATCTGCATATTTTTGTGGACCCGAATCCTGAGCCTGCGGCCAGCTTTGTAGAGCGCCAGCGACTGTTTGAGCTGCCACGTTCCAGCTGGGAAGACTACAGCAGTGAGTTGATCTCTGAAGGTGGTGGTGTATTTAAGCGCAGTGCCAAGTCCATCCCTATCAGTCCGGAGATGAAAAAGGTGTTCGGCATTCGGGCCAACCGTATGGCGCCCAATGATCTGATCAGTGCCATTCTGAAAGCACCAGTGGATCTGCTCTGGAACGGCGGCATTGGCACCTATGTGAAATCTTCCCATGAAAGTCATGCGGATGTCGGCGACAAGGCTAACGATACCCTGCGTATTGATGGCTGCATGGTGCAGGCCAGGGTGCTGGGCGAGGGCGGAAACCTCGGCTTTACCCAGCTGGGGCGGATTGAATATGCCCTGAATGGTGGCGCGCTGAATACCGACTTTATTGATAACGCCGGTGGTGTGGACTGCTCCGATCACGAGGTTAACATCAAGATTCTTTTGAACCAGGTGGTGGATGCCGGTGATATGACCCGCAAGCAGCGGGACAAACTGCTGGAAGCCATGACTGGTGAAGTCTCCGAACTGGTGCTGGGCAACAACTACCGACAGACCCAGGCTATCACCATGGCTCAGGTAGAGTGTCGCCACCAGATGGAAGAATACAAACGCTTTATCCATGACCTGGAAAACAGCGGCCGTCTGGACAGAGCCATCGAGTTCCTGCCTGACGATGAAAGTCTCCGAGAGCGGGAGAGCGCCAACCTCGGCCTGACTCGCCCCGAACTGTCTGTATTGATCTCCTACAGTAAGGCGGATCTCAAAGAGAAGCTGCTGGACTCCCCGATTCCAGATGATGGCTATCTGCGTCGTGAGCTGGTTACGGCCTTCCCGAGGGCGCTGGTTGAGAAGTATGGCGAACCTTTGGCCAGCCACAGACTGCACAGAGAGATCGTTGCCACCCAACTTGCCAACCACCTGATCAATATGATGGGTATCACATTTGTGAACCGTCAGCAGCAGTCCACTGGCGCTGAAGCTACCGATATTGTTACCGGCTTCACTCTGGCCCGGGATATCTTCGGGGCTGAAATGCTCTGGTCAGAGATTGAGGGTCTTGATCATCAGGTAGACAGTTGTCTACAGCATAATCTGATGGGTGAAGTGCGACGTTTGTTGCGCCGTGCCACGCGCTGGCTGGTGCGTATGAAAGAGGTCAACCGGGACACAGCGACCTGTGTTGAGCACTATCAGGGCCGTATCAGCCAGTTGATGGATAACCTGGCCGAACTCCTGCCTGAGCGTCTGTGCAAAGAGTGGAAATCCCAGGTGGAAGAGTTGGAAGCCAAGGGTGTTCCGGTGTTCCTGGCCCAGCGTATTGCTGGAGTAAGGCACATGTTCAGTATGCTGTCAGTGATTCAGGCAGTGGACCAGACCGGTCAGGATCTGAACAAGGTGGCCAGTCTGTTCTTTGGGATGGGTGAGCATCTTGATCTGCACTGGTTCTATCAGCAGCTCAGCAAGCTGGAAGTGGAAAACCACTGGCAGTCGCTGGCTCGTGAAGGTGTGCGGGATGAGCTGGCATTACAACAGCGGGCGCTGACGGTCAACCTGCTGAACAGTGATCCGGAATCTGGTGATACTGCCAAACTGCTGGCCACCTGGAGTGCGGCCAATGCCGTTACCCTGAGTCGCTGGCATCGTATGCTGGATGAACTGCGGGAAGCGGATGATGGTGAGTTGGCCATGTACACCGTAGCCACTCGTGAGTTGCTGGATCTGGCTCAGAGCCGCTAGTTCGCTCATAAAAAACGTTGAGTTTAACATACACGGCGGGGCAGTGATTATATTCACTGCCCCGCCGTTTTCCTTTCTATTTGCTGGTTTGTCTTAAGCCGCACCTGCGGCTGTTGTCACCAGCTCCCTGATCTCGCTGTCCGAGAAGTGCTTTCCGGATTTTTGGAGGGCGTTCTTTAAGCGTCCATAGCCACTGCGGCTGGCTTTTCGCATCTCGGCGGTAAATACATCGGCAAACTGTTTGCGGATGGTGTCCTTCAGGTCTTCATCCCGGCTGAGCATGGCGGCAAACTCATCGGGGCGCATGGTCTTGCCCACGCGTTTGCCTGAAGTCATTGCCCGGCTCACCATGGTACTCTGCAGGCCTTCCGACCAGCTGCGGGCCATGCACAGTGCCGTACGTTTTTGGGTGCGCAGCATAATCTGGTCACTGACCAGTGATTGGCAGGTGTTGTCAAAGTATCTATCAATTTTCGGTACTTCGGCCCGCAGCACCATGCCCCGCATAGTGTTAACCATCATATTCTTCATGGCAGCTTTAAGGGCATTCTGGTCTTGAGGGAGCTCATCACTGCCTGTGGCATCGTAGAGTTCATCCTGCAGTCGTTCCTGCACACCCAGAGCCCAGACGCCCAGATGATGGATTTCATCACCATCAGGCATGGTGTCCTGCTCGTCTTCGGGAAGATGCTGGCGGATGGCTTCCAGTGTCTCTTTTTGTGAAGCCTGGGCGATATCCAGCGTACTCATAAAACGCAGGGCGCGGGTTACGGCAATCAGGCGGCTAAAGGTGGGGTTGCCTGCCTGCCAGGACTTTTCAAACTCTGTACTGCTGTTGTCATCGGTGTCTTTGGCCAGTCTGGCATTATGCTCATTGCGTTGCTGCCATTCCTGCCAGTACTTGTCTGCCAGAGCTGCGCAGGCGTGGCGTTTGACCATGGGCTGGATACGTTCCTGATAGCGGTTGTCGGCCAATAACTGTTCAGCTTCCTTATCGAAGTCGATGCCAGACTCGCCCTGGGTCAGTTCAAGTACCTTCTGCTGTGCAAGAAGCCCCAGGTTAATCAGGCCGGCATAGCGGATAGCTTTCAGGGCAATCACACGGGACATGCACAGAGCGCTGGGAATGCCGACAATGGCAATCAATGCAGCTGGAATCGTCGGCGCAAACAGTAGGGTGGCACAGGCCATCACCGGTGGCACAACCACAGCGACGGCTTTTAATGTCATCACCAGTGCGCGGAGTCGGCTGCCGGGTTTGTTGCGGAACAGGTCACGCCAGGCATCCTTGAGTTCATGCCAGACCGCACGGAAGGGGTAGAGCAGGGTACTGTTCACCACGGCCCGTTTAATACTGAGCTTGTTGCTGGCCAGGTCCCCGAGTGTTTGTCCGATTCGCGCCATATACTGCTGGCGTGCACAGGCGGCGACCGGTCCGGTATGGATAATATCGAGAGTGATATTCAGGGCCTTCAGATCTTCAGGTTTCATGGCATTGACCTGGCTCTGGGTCATATAGCTGCTAAACAGCCGGACACCAGTGCGGGCACCATTCCAGATGATATTCAGTGGTGACAGACCGCCAGTGGCCGTTTTCAGAACACCATCAATCAGGGTAGGGACATAAGGGCCGCAGGCCAGTAGCTGGTTCAGGGCGTACAGACGTTTCACCCCGGCCAGTTGTTCTTCGCTCAGGCCTTCCAGGCACTTGTGTTCATCGTTGTGGCGTACGGCATCCAGGAAGTACTGGGCATGGGTTTCGGCGCTGACACGAGCATAGAACTCGCTGTACATGCCATAGAGGGCGGAGTTCTGTCCCACGGTATTGCAGAGCACGTTCATGGTCTGGGCAGTATTACCGTAGAGGGCGCGCAGGGTACGGGGGCTGACCTGTCCGATAGCTGCGGCTCCAGTGAGGGTGTCGCGTAGCTGATTGGTGAGGGCATCCCGATTTTCGGCGGCGAGATTAGAGAACTGGTTTAGCAGAGCCATCATCGACAGCTTGCCACTCTTGTAATCACTGATAAGCGCCTTACTGCTCTGGTAAGCCTCGCCAGAAGCATTTTTCATACTTTTGTAGAGGTTGGGCATGGTCATAATCAGCTTGCCTACTTCCTCTTTAAAGTTGTATCCCGACAGAGCCAGTTCATGCTCCAGCAGCAGGGCGCGGGCCTGGTGCTCGAAAGGGGTGCGCTGGGCAGATAAAGTGGCGCGGCCTGCCCGTGTGACCCGTTCCAGCAGAGTCATTTTCTCGTTAATCAGCTGATGGGACGGCCGGCTCACCTCCAGATTGCGAGCGCGGGCGAGCCACTCCTGGAACTGTTCCGGGTCCTTGATATGTTTGCGGGTCTGCTCAATACACAGCTCCTGCTGGAGGGTGAAGAGTTCATCTTTCAGCCCCTGTTTTTGGCGAACATCCTTCAGGTTCTGGCTGGGAGGCAGGCGCAGAAAGCTGCTGAGCTTCTGTATCAGTGACTCATGACGCTGGTCTTCTGCATCCAGGGACAGTTTGGCTAAAGCATCCTCAACCTGATCAAGAGATGGCTTGTAGGGCAGTTGCCAGAGTCCCTGACCATCTTCAGTATGAATGGCTGTATAAACAGGACGGGCCGCCAGGCGGTGGCTGTTTTGCAGGACATGTATCAGGCGGTCTTTGCAGGGCTGGTGCTTCAGGTGGCCAGCGATAGACCGGGCAGTTTCATAGTCATCAGACAGGCCAGACATGGTGGCATTGTCTGGTGGAGTATCGGCACCCAGCAGCTGTTCCGTGGTTTGCTCCAGAGAGGTTGTGAGGCGCAGCAGGAACTGGGTCAGTAGCTGCTGGCTGGTGGTGTCTGCAAGCACTGTGTCTTTGTCCAGCAGGGCATGGAGGCTCTCTGGGGTTGGATCACAGACGGACAGTGCTTTCAGCTGTTTTTCAGCTTTGGCGCGTACCTGAGGCTCTTTGGTATAGGTGCGGGCTTCGATGTTGAGCTTCAGCAGCTCCAGAACCAGCTTCGGGCGGGTGTTGAGAAGGTGCTTCAGCACATGGGTAGGGTGGGTGACTGCCTGGGTAGAAGGCAGGTCCTGATCCTGAAGCAAGGCCAGATGGAGCTGGCGGCGTGCTTCAAGGCTCTGGTTGCCTTCTTTGGTGACCATGCCTTCGATAAAGGAGGCCAGACCAGTACGGTTACTGGTGACATAACCGACGTTGTATTTTTTAACCTTGCCCGGATCGAGCAGTTCACGATTACCCAGCTTCAGGCGCTGCGGGTCAACCAGCTTTTGCAGAGGGCTGGCAAAGGGGCTTTTCAGCAGTTCAGGTACACCGATAAAGGCAATATTGGCCAGCTGCAGCCAGGAGTCTTTGGAAAAGGTTTCTTCATAGTTTTTCAGGCCTTTGAGCAGGGCTGTGAGAGAGTCTTCGTCCATCAGGTCGGAAAGCCTGGCCAATTGTTTATCCAGCTGAGCGTGCAGGGAGAGGGCGCTGCTCTGGCGGCCATAGCGGGAGAAACTCTCTTTGATATCTTCGTGGAGGGCGTCCAGCCGGTCAGACAGCAGGTTGTAGGTGCCTTCCGGGTCTTTGCGGAACTGGGCTACGAGAATGTTGTTCTCTGGCAGGGTATGCAGGAAGTTGGTGGGAGACTCGTCGCTCAGCTCCCGATAAATCTGCTGCTGGGTATCCAGGGCATCATTAAGGGTGGATTCTGGACTCAGATCACCCTCATCCTGATCTGTATTAATGGAGGCGCGCTCAGACAGGCGAATCGCTGGAGGCTGTGACAGACAGTCATCTCCCTGGCTGGTTTGTCTGGCAAGAGGGGGCCGCCCTTGAGCTGGGGCAGCTACGGTCTGAGTGTGTGGCTGTGTCGGGGTTGACCCTTGAGGGGTCCCTGTCAGGTTTCTCTGTGCGATTGCCATAGTACTGGCCTCCATGCCGGTATAACGGTTTTTTTATCTTTTGTTACCAGTTCTGACAGGGTTGTGAGGCGGAAGTTTCCGGATTAAGGCTGGATGAGACCAATGTCTTAGAGGTTTGGCTGGGCAGATCCTTAAGTAAACTTCAGCGTTTGAGCAGGCTTTTATTAGGGGGTTGAGGCAAAAAGAGCGGGTTTGCGTATTAATAGCGGTAGATGACGAAGGGCGACCTACTTATACTCTCAGGGTTTGCACGTTATTTAGAAAAGATTGTCTTTCGAAGAAGGCTCGCAGGGCTTCTCATTATCTACGTCTTAATCAATAAGGAATAATGGATGTACAGTCTGGCTCGCTCACTGCTGTTTCGTCTCAACCCTGAAACAGCCCATGATGTCACAATGGATCTATTGGGCGCCGGTCAGCGGTTGGGCCTGATCAAGCGTCTGGTACGCCCGGTACCTTCTTCACCCGTTAAGGTGATGGGGCTGGAATTTCCCAACCCCGTTGGGCTGGCTGCTGGTCTGGATAAGAACGGTGAGTGCATTGATGCTTTTGGTTCTCTGGGCTTTGGTTTTGTGGAAGTCGGCACTGTGACCCCTGTCGGTCAGCCGGGTAACCCTAAGCCGCGCATGTTCCGCCTCAAAGAAAACAAAGCCATCATCAACAGGATGGGTTTTAACAACAAAGGCGTTAAGCACCTGGTAGCCAACCTTCGTAAGGCGACTACCACCGCTGTTGTTGGCGTGAATATTGGCAAGAACAAAAACACACCCGTTGAAAAAGCCAATGATGAT
>CBDCRZ010000122.1:0-4172 GCA_965221135.1 Sansalvadorimonas sp. | reverse complement strand
GACCAAAGAGGCGAAGTTCTTCGTCGACTCTGCTTGATTCTTGGCCATTATCACACGGTTTTTCCGTATATCTAGGAAACGGAGAGCATAATACACGTACACGGAGTGGCGCGGTCATGCATAGTGATGTAATGTGACGTCAAGGGTAATGCGCATGCTGTGCCTGTACAAAGGCAAACACCACCTGCATAAACTGTCTCCAAGGAAAACTCGGCCGATGTGAAAATCGTAGTGGTTTCGAGCGCCCTGCCGCCACCCAGCGCCTGATCCAGCCAGTACCCAACTCATAGACCAAAATTTCAGTTCATTCTCTTCATCTTCTAACCCTGCCTTTCCCGCTCCATCACCACAATCCGCCTCTAGACCAGCCCCGGCTTCCATCTCCCAACGGCAAATCTCAAATCCAGCGGCTGCATTCTCCGCGCCAATTTTCTCTCTTCCCTTCTCCTCAAACGGGCTAGACGCTGTTATTCGCTTCAACGTGCCTTCAACTACCGCCTCCCAAGACCTTCTCATGTCAACTAGCCAGTCACTAGCAGCTCCCGTTACTGACACCATGCCAGCTTCAGCTCCACCCTGCAGCTGGAGGACATCACCCGGCGCTGCTCCCTCAGACTCACTCCCTTCTGAACCCCTTTCTCCCCAGCACGGTGGCTCAGCCCGCACTCCTCTGCAGTTCGACCCTAGCCTACCACCTTTCACTCCCTCTGCTGAACCTGCTTTCGTCTGGGGTACACTTGACTCCACCACCTTCATCACCTCTCTAGATGATATTTATAGAGAAGTGGTCCATTGGAGACCTAACTTGTTTAAAGTCCCTCACGGTAGTGCAGGAAAGTCCTTTGTCTCTGAATTGGCCAGGCTCTATAAGGCTTTTGCCACAAGTTCCCGTCTTGAATCTATCGCCTTGAAAGCAACAATTGTGCTACCCATCTTAGTTCTTCAAAAACCCTCCCGCAATTCAAAAATCAAAGATCATACCACCTGCCTGGTAAGACGGCTAAAGGCTTGGCAAAATGGTGACCTAAATGATCTGCTTTTTGAAGGTAAAACCATACAGCTTCACCTGCCAAAATTCCCTCCTAAATACAACCAAGATCGTCTTGCACAGTCCTTTGCTAACCTTATGTTTCAAGGGAAGACTAATGCTGCTCTCCGCCTCCTTTCTGACAACTCAAGAGGTGGTCTTCTCCATTTAGATGACACTGGTGCTGGTCAAGGTACAGTGAGAGATATTCTGATAGACAAACACCCTCCCCCTCAGCCCTCTCACCCTGACTCTGTCATCTCTGACCCTCCTCCTGACACACATCCTGTCCTGTTTGAGTCCATTGATGCTTCTCTTATAAGATCTACTGCCTTGCGGACATCTGGTGCGGCTGGCCCCTCTGGCTTAGATGCCCTCTGTTGGAGAAGACTATGCACCTCATTCAAATGCCTCCAATGATCTTTGCCAGTCCCTTGCCGATGTTACCAAACGCCTCTGCATCAACTTAGTTGATCCCTCTCTCATCACCCCTTTCCTCGCTTGTCGTCTCATAGCTCTGAGCAAAAACCCAGGTGTGCGTCCAATTGGTATTGGAGACACCGCCAGACGAATCATTACAAAGGCCACCCTGGCAGTCACCAAGATAGACATCCAAGATGCGGTCGGTTCCATACAGCTCTGTGCAGTAACACTTGGTAACTTGTGCAAAAAGTGTTAAAATATGGTGAAATTGAGCAAATTTCTGGTACTGAAGCTGCTGTGCATGCCGTCCAATCTCTATTCCAACAAGATGAGACTGAGGCTATTCTTTTGGTAGACGCCACCAACGCTTTTAACTCTCTCAACAGATTCTCAGCCCTTAACCCTTTAGTTGCTGAATTATTTTGCCATAAATTAGACCTGCTCGAAATTGTCGGTTTCTTGTGCACGTTTCTACAGCATGCAGTATGCTAACTGTTTCAAACCAACACCCTTTTTAACTGATGGGTCAACGTTTCTGGGCATGTCATAACCACTGAGTTGGCCACTCCCATTTTGGAACTGAAGCCACTAAATTGCTGCGACCTTGGCTTTTTTGGGCAAACTTTGAAGTTCATTCAGGCCTGCTGACCGATACAAAAACCTAGTGATGACCATGTGAGTATACAACACTGTTTGGACCTCATCTAGTGCAAGAATGTCATTTCCGGGCACCCTGAAGCCGCACAAATTCAAAAAAGTGGCGAGGGGCTGCGCCCCTTAAAATCCCCCCGTTGTGTATATTTTAGTTCCCAGGCGCGGCGAAAAACCGCTGGTTTTTTTAACGGTTTTTTGTATTCTTCAATTTGGCTCAATTTCACCATATTTTAACACTTTTTGCACAAGTTATGGTGTCTAAAGCAAGTGTTACTAATTATGACGCCTAAAGGCGTCATTAGGGGTTAAAGGGTTAAGGGCTGAGAATCTGTTGAGAGAGTTAAAAGCGTTGGTGGCGTCTACCAAAAGAATAGCCTCAGTCTCATCTTGTTGGAATAGAGATTGGACGGCATGCACAGCAGCTTCAGTACCAGAAATTTGACCTGCACAGAGCTGTATGGAACCGACCGCATCTTGGATGTCTATCTTGGTGACTGCCAGGGTGGCCTTTGTAATGATTCGTCTGGCGGTGTCTCCAATACCAATTGGACGCACACCTGGGTTTTTGCTCAGAGCTATGAGACGACAAGCGAGGAAAGGGGTGATGAGAGAGGGATCAACTAAGTTGATGCAGAGGCGTTTGGTAACATCGGCAAGGGACTGGCAAAGATCATTGGAGGCATTTGAATGAGGTGCATAGTCTTCTCCAACAGAGGGCATCTAAGCCAGAGGGGCCAGCCGCACCAGATGTCCGCAAGGCAGTAGATCTTATAAGAGAAGCATCAATGGACTCAAACAGGACAGGATGTGTGTCAGGAGGAGGGTCAGAGATGACAGAGTCAGGGTGAGAGGGCTGAGGGGGAGGGTGTTTGTCTATCAGAATATCTCTCACTGTACCTTGACCAGCACCAGTGTCATCTAAATGGAGAAGACCACCTCTTGAGTTGTCAGAAAGGAGGCGGAGAGCAGCATTAGTCTTCCCTTGAAACATAAGGTTAGCAAAGGACTGTGCAAGACGATCTTGGTTGTATTTAGGAGGGAATTTTGGCAGGTGAAGCTGTATGGTTTTACCTTCAAAAAGCAGATCATTTAGGTCACCATTTTGCCAAGCCTTTAGCCGTCTTACCAGGCAGGTGGTATGATCTTTGATTTTTGAATTGCGGGAGGGTTTTTGAAGAACTAAGATGGGTAGCACAATTGTTGCTTTCAAGGCGATAGATTCAAGACGGGAACTTGTGGCAAAAGCCTTATAGAGCCTGGCCAATTCAGAGACAAAGGACTTTCCTGCACTACCGTGAGGGACTTTAAACAAGTTAGGTCTCCAATGGACCACTTCTCTATAAATATCATCTAGAGAGGTGATGAAGGTGGTGGAGTCAAGTGTACCCCAGACGAAAGCAGGTTCAGCAGAGGGAGTGAAAGGTGGTAGGCTAGGGTCGAACTGCAGAGGAGTGCGGGCTGAGCCACCGTGCTGGGGAGAAAGGGGTTCAGAAGGGAGTGAGTCTGAGGGAGCAGCGCCGGGTGATGTCCTCCAGCTGCAGGGTGGAGCTGAAGCTGGCATGGTGTCAGTAACGGGAGCTGCTAGTGACTGGCTAGTTGACATGAGAAGGTCTTGGGAGGCGGTAGTTGAAGGCACGTTGAAGCGAATAACAGCGTCTAGCCCGTTTGAGGAGAAGGGAAGAGAGAAAATTGGCGCGGAGAATGCAGCCGCTGGATTTGAGATTTGCCGTTGGGAGATGGAAGCCGGGGCTGGTCTAGAGGCGGATTGTGGTGATGGAGCGGGAAAGGCAGGGTTAGAAGATGAAGAGAATGAACTGAAATTTTGGTCTATGAGTTGGGTACTGGCTGGATCAGGCGCTGGGTGGCGGCAGGGCGCTCGAAACCACTACGATTTTCACATCGGCCGAGTTTTCCTTGGAGACAGTTTATGCAGGTGGTGTTTGCCTTTGTACAGGCACAGCATGCGCATTACCCTTGACGTCACATTACATCACTATGCATGACCGCGCCACTCCGTGTACGTGTATTATGCTCTCCGTTTCCTAGATATACGGAAAAACCGTGTGAT
>CBDCRZ010000121.1:0-1142055 GCA_965221135.1 Sansalvadorimonas sp. | reverse complement strand
TTTGCGCAGACACCGGACATGGGCGGGCAAGATCCCCAAAGGGTTGGCAATCAGCTTGTTATCGCTGTAGTAATGCGCATCCAGACGCCCAAGAACTTCTGATTTGAAAACAAGCCCCAGGTTGCGTTCTGCCCCGCTGTCTGTCTGCCCGGATAGGAATGGTTGAAGACGCGTGTAAACATAGCGCGCCGTACCGTTTTCCAGATTTTTCTTGAGATAGCCGGAACCCGACGGCCTGCACCCTTTCAACGAACGGTCGACAAATGAATCCAGGGATGAGCCATTATCCAAAATATTTTCAACAACAGAGGCCGCAGAGCGCATTTCGAAGGTGCTATAGCTCATATTATGTAACAGGCTGAAGTGCTGTTCATCTTTCGTGCTTATCTGGTGAGGAAATCCGGGGCGGTACCAGACAAGCTCTCCCTTGCGCATGCGGCAGTGATATTCCCAGTCCAGTTGGTGTTCAGTGACAGACAGCTCTGTGGCCAGCCTGCGTTTCTTTTTCTGTGCTGGCGAGTTGTCAGAGATATCCTCGTCCACAGCGCTTTGCATGGATGTCACGACGCCATAGTACTCACCCAGTTTGTTCAGCCATCGCTCCTCAAACGCTTCGCTTGAAGGGCGCTCAAGATTGAGCCCTAAAGCCTTAAGTTCTTCAACGCATTGTTTGATAGCATCCGGACCATGGCCTGGAAGGACAATCTCCAGACTGTTATCCATACTTCTGGTGCCGGACTGCCCCTGGGGATAAAAACATATATCTCCCTTTTCTCCCTCGCATTCTTTTTTTCTGGGTTGCGAAAGAAGTGCGGGCATGCGGTAACAGACGACAGTTTCTTTTCCTGGCCAGCGAGCGACTTCTCCGGTGAGACGGGAAAAGCCTCTGCAAAACTTTGCCAGATTGATCGTTCCTTCCGTTTTCTCCGATATCAGTGAAGTGATACGTGACGGAAAACGCGACGCGGGCAAAGTGTCAGGTAACATGACAACATCCCAGAATTGGCCTGGCTGCTGTGCCCTGGCGGCATTCGCTGCAACCCTGTGCAGTGCTGTAATCATCTCCTGCACGGCGGGTTTGTCCTGCTCGCGCCAGCGATCAATGTCATGATCCAAAGTGTGAGCCAGAGACTGACTTTCTGTGGCTACAGCAGCCAGGTCTTCTTTCAAGCCCTGATAGTGTTCATCCGTCCCATACTGGTTCAGACATTCCACCTTCAAGGCCAGTTGAGACAATGGGTATTCAAGTCCCAGGCCGTCCATCAGTTTCAGGCCTGCTTCGGTACTCAGGGTTGCGTTCAGGCACGTCTGTGGCTGCCCCTGCGAGTCCAGCCGCTGGAAAATCCGGATCTGACCATTTTCTATAGCCTGGGTATTCGTCTGCAGACAAAAACCCCGTACGCCAGACGCTTCAATGGCGCGGCACTCTGCCGGTGTTACCGGCATCTGGCGACAAGCCGCCGGGAAGCGGATCGCCAGCCAGGCCACGCGATCAGAAATAGCCTGTCGCAGCCAGGTTCTGTCACCCACTTTGAAACCGCTGTACTCGATAAGTTTGTCCAGTGCCTGCCAGTCTGTATTGTGCAACAGGTCTTCAACAGCAGGCTGCAGGTCGTCTTCACTCAAACCCTCCAGTAGCGTGCGACATGCAGGAGCGATAAAATCGGCACAGGTATGCAGTTTCGGTGCTTTAGGGTCTCGGAGGTATTTGATCAGCAACGGCAGAGAAGAAAAATCATCGGCAGAAGGCTTCACTCCATCTGAACATTTGAACCGGGAACAGAGCCCGGCGAAGTCCCAGTCAAACATTACCGGGGTCCCATCCGGCTTCACTTCTATATTTGCCCAGCCACGGTTGACCATATCCAGATTTCCAAGGATGCCGTTGATGAGAAGGATTTTGGCCCACTGCGCTTTAGGCAGTTTTTGCAATACATTTTTTCCTCCTTCAAGATCCTCCAGCCACTCTGAAACTACATAAAACAGGCCATTTTCTGCATGAAGAAATGTTCGCGGGACAGTGAGCCCGAACACTCTGGCCATATTAGCAATCAGCACCTGATTTTTAGCCGCCTCGGCTCTAGTGTCAGCCTTGATGTAATAATGCTTGCCTGATGCATCCTGGAAGCGACCCGTCCCGGTATAACCTGAGCCCCCAAGCTTCCCTGTGACTTGTTTTAACGATGTCAGCGAAAAAGCCTGGTTTTCCCCATCCGGGATATTTTCAGGGACAATGCCTTCAAGACACGGTTCGAGCGATACAGAATGCTTGCGAACCATGGCAAGCTGACTCTGAAACGGATGGCTGTCATGCTCCCAGCGTTTTTTTTTACTGGCTAAAAAACACCGATGCTCTCCTGGGGCCAAACACTGGCCACAGTCGGATTCGTAGATGGCTGCCGGAAATTGCAGATCCCCCTGAGCCTTGATGATCTGGCGTGCAGACTGAGCCAGGGTCAGGTAATCTGCGTGCTTGCTGGCATCGCAGCAGGAACGATAACCCTCCAGGTGGTCCAGAAAGAATCGGTCCCGGGTTCTGATCACATCCAGTGTGTCGGCATCATGCAGGAGACTGCGTATCGTCTGGATATGTGGTGGTAAAGACTGGCAATTCCCGGGGCTATCCTTGTTCAGAATCGTCTGGCCGCACTGGTTGGCGAGTGCCTGGTTCACCCTGAGGCTGCGCAAATGTTCGCTCAGGTTTTCAGCACTCTCTTTTTCCCACTCTGGCTTGTCTTCACCATCAGCCTCTCGACCAGAATCATGCAGCAGGCAGGCTTTGACCAGTAAAGGGATCATATCATTGGGGAAGTTCCGTGCAGCCTGGTCGCCATGTTTACGGCGAAGCTGCAATAAAACCAGCGCCCAAACACTGACTCTGCAGGCATGTTGGACGCCGTGGCCGGGTCTTTCGATCAAAGTGGTGTCTGCCACTGAGGGGGGCAATGGGTCATAAGGCTGTAGAAGATAAGATTTTGCTAAAGCATCAAATTCCCTGAGATTGTCAGTATCAAGAGCAGAAGCCTTACTTACGTTTTTACCCGACAGGGCCACAGCAGGCTCTACAGTCACAACCCCTCGAGTTGCAATCATGGAACTTTTGGGGCTGGGCATTGGTCCGGTCGCTGTAATGAGCGCTACTCCAGACTGTACTTTCAGGGCATTATCGGCGTGGACAGCCGTCTGGTCGCCAGCCTGACCGGCGATATAATGTTTTTTTCCAGATAAGTGAGATAAAGCCATACAGCGTCCTTGCTATTGCTATGCCGAATTCTCTTTGGACAGCAAAATGGCCTGATAGTTCTCCCTTCCAAAACATCACGAGAAAAATGGTACTTAGTCCAATGGCACTGATTTAAGCTCCACGCCCCTGACTGGATTTTATCGGCCTTAAACATAGCCACACCATATTCAACGGAACTGCGTCCGATACGGTTAACTCTCAGTCCGGCCTCAATCTTATCCGGATAGGTCGGGGACTTTAGATGGTTACACTGTGAGTGCACTACATAAGACACCATCTGATTTATCACTAGGTTTCTCGTCTAACTGTCTGGTCAGACAACCTCCTGTCTGGCTGTTGAATAATACTCTGTTGTCTAAGAGCTGAGCGTAAGAATATGCAGGTAGGTCGAGCACAGGAGCTACAGCAACCATACCGGATTCATGAGCCTGAGGTTCAGAGAGAGTTGTCTGATCTGGGGTTAAACTTGATCTGCCGTCCAGGGGATTTCAGTGTTCCCTGCTTTATTCCCCAGGTTTTTGAAGATGAAGAGTCCTCAGGATACCTGAGGCGTTTTTGTGACCGTATCCTGAAGCAGTGGCCCCCCAGACAAAGCCGGGAACGGGCACGCTCCGCACATCTTGTCGGGCAGTTGGGTTTGTTGCTCAGCCAAAAACGCATTCCAGAACCACAGAAGTTACTCGATACCCTTTATATGCTGGACAACCGGGATGAAGTCTACGCCATGGCGTTTATCAAGTGCCTCGTCTGCCATGGTATTGGTGTAGAGATCCCCGTCGAGCAATGGAAAACTCTAGGGCAGGGGGGATTGTCAGAGAGGGTTAAAATGTGGGGGCAGGTTGTTTTTATTCCTGAAGGTCAGGGCACTATCCCTCTAGATCAGAGCCCTGCGCAGGGCTCGTTAAATGGTTCGTCAATTAACCACATGAAGAACTATCTGGAGTGCTGCCACCAGCTGCTCAAGAAGGAAATAAATGAGTGTTCAGCTCATGAGGCTATACCCACAGTCATGAAGTATTGGGCCAATATTCCTCGTCTGGCCTTGTTAGAACTTTATATGACTGTTGCACGATGTGACACCTTTAAGTATTCGTGGAGAACACTTCTATCGTTGTTTTATGAAGATGACAGTTTCTGGCAGGTACTGCGTGATCGTTATCCCGGACAATTCGACAACCTGAACAGTCTGATGGCAAGCCGGCTACCAGACGGGCGGTGTATGTTTGTTAGTTTATGGAACGCACGTAAAAAAGAATTGGTTGTTCCTGACTCACAATTTCTGGCAAAACTTGTGTATCTGGGGGTTGATTTGACTGCTGAAACACGTCCCGGTGAAAATCTTCTTGATGAGTTGGCCCGAGAGGCTTTTAACAAAGAAGGCATGTGCACCCTGGCTTTGAGTGAAGAGTTGTTTAAGCATTTAATAAAAGAGTCGGAAACCGGCGATATAGCACCGACTCTGTTTGAACGTCTTAGCCAGTTTATGACGGATTGCGAGAGGGAGACGTTTCTCGTTGACCTGTTCAAAAGTAAAATAGCAAGGCTTCGCTGGGGCGATCTCGTCGATCCTTTTGACCTGTTTTCGCCGTCCTGGCTGCCGGTGATTCCAGCCCATCTCAAGAAGGCCAGTGATGTGTTGTCTCTACGGGACGTGAATGGAAAATCCTGCTTTATGGACTTTTGGCACCAGGATGCGGAAGCGGCACTGGACTGGTTATTTGATAATTTCGGGGCTGAAGTTACACCTGACCGGCAAAACGTTTTCCTGATTGAGGTGATGGAGGACATACTGGCTGATGAAACAAGTAGCAGGCACCATCTTCTTGCTGACTATCTGTACGGTTACAGTGTCGATCCACTGCCGATATCCGATGCCTGCCGACGTGGCCTGTATGGGATGATTCTGAGGGTTGCTCAGAGTAAACCTGGGCGAGAGCACATGATGGGCGGACTTATGCGCCTGCTTCGGTTGCTGGCGGCTGGAGATAAGCGTCGTTTAATGAAAGTTGATGAAATATCAAAGACCGCCTGGGAAAATATCTTTGGTAGCAATAACCCGGTTCCCTCTCATATTACAGGCATTAGCCTGGGTGAAGACTACATGTTCCATGAGACCACTCAGGAGCTGCTCAGTTACTTTCCTGAGCGTGCAACCCTTTACACAATGCTTGGTGAGGTCGAGAGTGAAACACCGGTACCGGTGTTTTCCAATGCCCCCTGGCTAAACAGGTTGCGTATCCCGTGGCGCTTGACGAAAGATTTTGGGAGAGGTCATATTCCGCAAGGCAGTGTTTTGTATATAGATGCCCACGGACGCCCCGGCAGGGTTGCGAACTGTTTGGCTGACACATGTGCCCGGCGGTTGCACACCTTGCTGAAAAGCCAATGTAAGGCCTTACCTGATCGTATAGTACTGGATGTTTGTATGGCGGGAATGCCACAGGGTAAGAAAGGATTGTCAACGGCAGAAATATTCGCTCGCTGCTGGTATCGCGCCACCAGAAAACCTGTCTCTGTCATCGCTTATGAGGGTGGTGTCGTGGGAGGGGTGCTTTACCGAAAACGTCGAATCACCCATGAAGCGACAGAGCGTTATGAATTTCGGCCACGTCATTCCCGCGAGTTACTGGTGACTGTATTAGCGGATGGCCGGATGAAGAAAACCTTGCGACCTTTGAAAAGTGAAACTCATTTTCCCAGACAGTTGAAGTTCTCCTGAACGCCCCCTAATCGCCTGTCATCTAACAGTCCTGTCAGGCAAAACCCTGTTCGACTGATGGATAATGCTCTGTGGTCTGGAAGGCAGGGCGTAAGAACATGCAGGCAGGACGAATACAGGGTCGGCAGCAGTCATATCAGCTTCTTGAACCGAAGGTTCAGGATGAACTGTCTTCTTTGGGGTTTGATTTAATCTGCCGTCTGACGGGATTCAGTGTTCCTCGTTTTATTCCTCCAGGCTTTATTAATCAGGGCATTGAAGGCTCGGAATCGTCAGAGCCTTTGCAACGTATTTGCGATCGCACCCTGAAACAGTGGCCCCCCAGAGAGAGTCGGGAACGGTTATATCCCGCACATCTTCTGGGGCAGCTGGGGTTGTTATTCAGCCAGGGTCGGGTGCCAGAGCCCCAGCTGCTACTCGATACCCTTTATACACTGAGCCAACGGGGTGAGATGTACGCTATGGCATTCATTAAGTGTTTGGTTTGTTATGGCGTTGGTGTCGATATTTCCACTGAACGATGGCAAGCCCTGGGGCGGGGCGGATTGCCGGAGCGGGTTCAGCGCTGGGCGCAGGTTGTCTTTTTTACTGACAGCCCGGACAAGAAAGAAGACTATGAACGGTGCAGCCATCAGCTGATCATTCAAGAGATGGGTGAATGCACGAGTCATGAGGCTATACCCGCATTATTGAAGTATTGGGTTGTTCAGGGTATGCCCCTGTCAACCCTGCTGGAGCTTTTTATAACCATTGCAGGCTGTGACAGTTATCTGTGCTCCTGGAAGACAATTCTCTCATCGTATAATGAGCCTGACAGTGTCTGGCAATTATTGCGTGAACGTTATCCTGGCCAGCTCGACAACTTTAATAGCCTGATGGCAGAGCTTTTGCCAGATGGGCGAAGTGTATTTATTGCCTTGTGGCAGAAGTGCAAGGAAGGCTCGAGCATTCCCGACACGGAAGTACTGGTAAAGCTGACAGTTCTCGGTGTTGATTTAAATGCGGACATTCGTCCGGGTAAAACTTTTCTGGATGAGTTGGCCCATAAATGTATTGGAAAAAACTTCACTGAAACCCAGTCTTTGAGTGAAGAGTTGTTTAAACATTTAAAAACAGAATCCGACACCCGTGAGATCTTGCCCAGACTGTTTGCATGTATTACCACCGGAATGAGTGACGACCAGAAGATTTTGTTACTCGCCAGTCTGTGCAAAAGCGGACGTACAATGTGCCGGTGGAGTGATCTGTTTGAAACGTCGGACCAGTTTGCACCAGCCTGGCGTCAGGTCATTCCCGGCAAGTTGAAACGGGCCAGTGATTTGCTGAGTATCTTTCCTCACGATGCTGGCTCGTACTTTATCGATTTCTGGAACCAGGAGCGTAAGGAGGCATTAAAGTGGTTGTTTGAATATTCAGATCTTGTTGGTACGCCTCTGCCCGATAAAAACTTCCTGAACATTTTGCTGGCTCAGTTACTGGCAACTTCTGACAGCACCAATTTGCATATCGTTACAGAGAGTCTGGAGAAATACAGAAGGGCAGGGATAGATATACCGGATGCCTGCCAGCGACATCTCTTCCAAATGATTTTAACGAAAATGAAAAGCAAACCGAAGGAAGAGCATATTATGGGGGGCTGTATGCGCCTTCTACGATTTTTTGCAGAAGGGAATCGTGGTCGTTTAAATATTGTGTCTGAGTTATCAAAAATCGCATGGCAGAATTTTATGGGTGATAACACGCCCTTACCGCGCCATATCGCTGCTATTGCTCTGGGAGGTGAAGAAATCTTTCAGCACACCCTTCAGGATTTACTCAGCTACTTCCCTGAACAGGTGTCGCTATTTTCTTTTGAGGACCCTGCACAAGAAAGCCCTGCACAAGAAAGCCCTGTACAAGAAGGCTCTATAGAAGGGAGCAACATAGAAGAGAGGGCTGTAGACGATGGTTCGGATGTTGATGCGGTTGTGAACAGCCGGGCATTAGCTCTGCCCCGGCGGAGCAGGCCCAGCCGCCCCTGTCGATTAATCTACCGGGGCGGGCATAGATGGCTTCCCCAGGGTACAGTTTTGCATCTTGATGGCCATGGAGAACCCGGTTGCATAGCAGGGAGGCCTGCAACTGAATTGGCTTCGAGAGTATTCAGAGCCTTAAAGTCACGATGTCAGACTCTACCAGACCGTATTGTACTGGAGGCCTGTGAGGCTGCCCGGTCTGCAGGTGGCCGTTCACCATCCTCAGCAGAGATGTTTGCTATCAGCTGGTTTCAACATACTCAAAAACCGGTGTCCATACTGGCTTACGAAGGGAAAGTCTGGGAAGGTTTATTTCACCGCCAGCGACTGGTGACCCATACCACCACAAATGCGTATAACCTTCGACCCCGTTGTTCTCGTGAGTTAATGGTGTCTCTATCCGCTGCCGGTCAAATTAAGAAAATCTGGCGACCTTTGAAAAGCGCAAACCATTTTCCCAGGCAGTTGAGGTTCTCCTTAAACCTGCTTGAATCTGAGGGGGGAGCAGCGAAACTACCGAGGGTGCCGCATGACGCCAGTGATCACTGAACCACCCCAGACAAGCATGCCCGCCCTGCAGTGGGCGGGTGATAATCCAATACCTGTTCAGAGAGCAAGCGAAGATTCCAGCAGAGCGTGCAACTATCGTACTTTTTATGTAGAACTGGGCGATTGTAAATATTTCCACCCTTTGGCTATTGAAAACTCTGATACCAGCAGCTTCCAGCGATTTACCATGAATGTTCATGACAGGCAGATTCAGGTTGTCGATTTGAGTAAAGCCCCGCACAGTGAGCTGCTTGCGCCTTCTCAATCAGGGCTGGAGAGTTTGTCACTTAAGCATCTGGACGCTGCCCGGGAAAGTTTGTTTCAGGAGTGTTTTTCAAACAGGGTTTGGAGGCAGGCTCTTCGCAGAAGGCCTTTTGAAGAACGCCATATGCAACTCTTACGCGCCTGCTCGAAGATCGAAACTTTTCTGCCAACACTGTCTTATCTTGCCGAAAAGCTCGCCTCCCGACTAACGCCTCAGGTCCAAAAAGCATTGATAGACCGCCATGCCACATGCCCCATGGAAACAGTCCATGATGGACGCTACTGCGATAGTTATAAGGCCATCTCTCTTCTGCAGGAATTCCCGGGTGACATTCAGGATCGAATTTATGGGCAGCAGACGGTGATAGCCCCCTGTTACTTCGCGTGGCTTGATGCCGGGGAAATTTCAAAAGGGAGAGTGCTGGATAAACTGCTGACAGAAGAACTGGTGAAGGCTGGCTTAACAGAGGCTAACCCCCAGATATTTATAGGCCGGATTTATAATGAGATTGCTAACCCTGTTGCAATAAAACACATGTTCATGGAGGACGGTGGTTCCCGGTTCACTTGCCACGGCTCCCGCTCCCATCTTGTACAGGCTCTGGCTCTGCTCAGGACTGGCAAGCTTACACCTGAGTTGCTGGAATGGATGATCGCCACCAGAAGCTGGGACTACTGGCTGGATTGTGACATCCAGGAACACCCGGCTCAGGTGGAAGTCAATACGCCTGATGGCTCTGTTCTGTTCCAGGGGCTGTCCGCCAGCCTGACCTGTGAAGATCCTGCCAATTTGCATTTATTGCTATTGCAGAAAAAACTGTCCCAGGCTGCGGATGAAATTCTCAAGTGTGAAGATAACAACCGGAAACGCCATTTCCTGGTCACTTTTGGCATTCCCCCCTCGTCAGTACCCGAAATATTGAATCAACAGCTCGATTCTCTTAAGCGCTGCTTGTCGTTACTGGAAGCCTATACCATTGATTCACAGTACCGCAGTTTAGAAAAAGCCAAACGTTCAGGGCTGGAGCTGGACCGCTCTCATAGTTCCAGCTTCGATGATGTGAATAGTCAGGATTTCTCTAAAGCCCGGCACTACCTCCGCAAGGGGGGGCGGGTGACAGCAATAACTTATTACACTCAATCTCCCATGGACGGTCCACCGTCGCTTCCCCGTAAACGCGTTTTCGAAAGCCTGAAAGATTTTGACAGCTGGGCTGAAGATGCAAGTGACAAACCCTTTCTGGATGTTTGCTTTATTGTTGATAAACGGCTGGGTGCTTAAGAGCGGTCAGAAAAGACATTAGTCGTACAATTCCGTGAGAAAAGTAAACAGTCAGCTTGATGACTCCACCGATGTGTAACTATTTTTGAGACTCAAATTCATTTCCTGTGAGTGGTCTCAGTATTATGTTATTACACAATTCCACCGTGCATAGTATCGCTACAGCCCTTGTATTGGCTGCAATCGGCGCCTGTCCGGTCAGCAACGCCTATGAGTTCAGCGACAATGATGATTTCTACGCAACGCCTGGCAAACCAAAACCACCACGGACATTCACCTTAAGCACATATGAACTCATGTCGGATTGGGATCAGATTCAAATCACATACTATGAGGACCCCAAAAACCATAAAAAACCTGTGGTTCAATGTCTGAAATCAGGTTCGACAATATCAACATCTTTCCCGGGAGATCCAGACCAAACTATACATTTCGAGTATTGGGATTTTGTGGGAGAAAAGCCTGATGTTCACCTGGAGTGCCTATGCGGTATTACTGTAAAAATGAGTGAGTTTTTGCCTCAGACAGCCGCATTGAAATTTATAGGAAAAAACGAGAACTATACTTCAATGGAAATCCAGCAATACACTAAAAATTTCAAGCTCTACGTAACAACGATTCCGGGTAACTGTCAGGCTCCTGCTTGCTGGCCTAAAAAACCAAACACATGCCCGAATTATTGACCTGAAAGCGTTAAGTTCGGCTGGATAAGTACAATAAGTGTAATCGACAAGCTGTGGCGGCGGGGACAACACAGACTAAAAGCTGAACTTATAACCACTTTGTTAATAGGTATCTGATCTGTTCGTGAGCATTCAGAGAAATTGGAGGTCATAAAGTAAATACATCTATTTAGTTGAAGGTTTTTTAGCATGGCCGCCCCCCTCGATAAACAAGTTATGCAAGGTATTCCCCCGGCAACCCCTGCTCAATCAGCTCAGCCCCAGGGTGGGACAAGAGGGAGAGGGCGGGGTAGATGGCAAAGGCTTCCCTATCGCTCCAGTGATGCAGTATCTACCTTGTCCCCAGGGCGCAGGCAGGTTACGCCCCGGCAGCAACAAACGGCCATGACGTCTGCCATGACATCGGGTGGCCCCCCGCGAACAGTGGCACCCGTAAAACCGGTCGCCGGGCAAAGCCTTACTATTAAAGGCCCGAGCCAATGCAAGTTTGATGAGCTGGCCGAAGTTTTATCCAGAGCCGTGTGCATAACTCATATCTCCACAGACACCGAAAAGAATAGTGATAGTTTGAGGGCTGAACATACCACTCGTCATAATCAGCTTTTTCAAGATTGTCTGAAGCTGCCGGATTTGGGAAACCATGGGGAGTATGGTGTTCCTCTGGCTTTGAATTTATTGGATCCTGAATTGCTGGGAGAAACTCAGCGCAGTCAGCTACAGGCAATGAAAGAGTATCTTTCTCGTTGTGGCACGGTGGGAGGAAGTATTGAAGACATCCTGTCTGAAATGTCCGGGATTGCAGACAGTCGCCCCCTTGAGGTTATGCCCGAAATTGCCAGACTTTATCGTCAGTGGCGCCCTCTGTTGACCAGGCCTCAGCTGGAACAACTGGCGAAAGTCTACCGAAAAATTTTACCTGCGGTGTTGGAGCAATGCCAGCTCATGTCTGACACCGTACCGATAGCAACTGAAAGGTACTTTCAAAAAACTGTCATGTTGTTCCTGGATATACAGTACTACGGGCTAACAGCAGACAAGAGTGCTGAATTAAAGTCTCTTGTAGAAGACACAGTCCATAAAGTTCTGACCTACAGCATTATGAACCTGAAGAGGGGAGAGCTGTCAGTACACGGTGCCACTGCTTACCGCCATCAGATTCAGTATTGTCTTGATAGGGGTGGGCTGAATACACCCCAAGGTCAGAGGTTAAATACACTGGTTGCCTTTACAGAAGCAAAGGCCGTCAAACCAGAAGCAGAACGGGCACAGGCATTGTGTAGTGAGCTGGAGGCTCTGCTGAAGGCTGGGAGCACCTATGTTGCACTGACCCGGTGTATTGACTGCATGAGACAACAACCTGAACAATGGAGTGGTCCTCAGCACAGTCATCACTATGGCTATCTGAAGAGAGCTTTAAAAGGGCAGTTGGCCAGCCTCTGTCTGCAACTGAGTCAACAGGGCATAAATACGGCAACAGTTCAGCGGATCCAAACACTTCTCGATCTGCTCAAAGAATTAAAAGAAGCCCCCTGGCTTGTTGGCCATCAAAATAGCTGCACCCTGAACGCTCTTCATGCTCTGGCTTCTGACCATATCACTCCGCAATTTGCTCCCCCCTCTGACAGTGATTACCCGCCCCGTCAAAAGGGTGTGTGTGAGGTATCTGAAGCTGAGCTGCAGCAAATCCTGGCGGTGAAGTACTACAAGAATAATTTTCACAAGAGAGTTGTCATTAGGCGGGAAGTCCATCTGACAGAAGCACAGCAGTGGCTTGAGCTCCTTAATAAACGCTTTAGTTCTCAAGCATTATCCGGTATGGGAGCCAGGGACAAGTATCGTTTGGAAGGCCTTTATAACGACTCAATGTCTTTAGTAATAAACGACATTTTCAGGAAGATGGAGTTGGCCAGAGTCATGGGTGATCGTTCCCGTGAATGCATGGGAAAAATAGCCGTGTATGTGGTTGATCAGTTATTCCCCCTGCTCAATCACCTGGGCTCCACCGAGATTAAAAAAAGATACGAAGTTCTGATACATGTCCTCTATCCCCTTTACCTGACACCGCTCTCCAGTGTAATTGCAGGCGAAATGTGGCTGCCTTGTGCCGATCGCAATATTCACAAGCTGAAACAGCTGTTTGCAGAGACTCATAAAGTAAGTGCATTGTATTCTTCGAGTACCTTAAACTACCTCACCTCACACTTTTTTAATGCCTTTCCCTATCAGCCACTTCAAATCATCGAAAGCCGCCTCTATTCCGGCAGTGTACAGATAGTGAATGATATGCTTTTAGAATTTGAAGAGATGGTGCTGGATAAACAGTTTTTTTATTTTTCTAAGGATGCCACAGAGGCTTGTAAGGGCGCTATTATGGCTATTGATCTTGTTCTGGTGCGTTTGAATGTGCTTGCCTGTCAGGATTCAATAAACTGGGGTCCGATTCAGCAACGGTTCCTGAAAAAGTATTATGCAACAGGATTTTCCAACCGCCCAATAATTACACCAGTGCCTTTCATGCAACCACCGATGCCGGTGTATTCTCTCCAGGGTCAAGGATTTGTTCCCTCACCGGCTACCAGTTTTCTGGGGCACCCTCCTCTTCATGGTGCTGTCAGCACAAACGAACCGCAGAAGCAGGCGCCAGGAAAAAAGAGATAGTTGCTTTGTTAATGAGCATCCGAACATGCTGATGCCCAGAGGGTGAAAATATCCAGATGTATTGATCAGCTTGTTATGCCTGCAAGTTGCTGGTCACGGTTTCAACGAGGGGCGGGTTAAAAGAAGCTGCCGCTGGGAGCCGAGCCTGACCGCACCCTGAATTTTTCGGATTTAAGGGATGAATTTAGGTGTTGTTGCAGGTTTCGATCAGTGCCCGTCCTGATTCGGATGGCAGACCCACATCACGCCTCCACTGATCCACAGTTAACTTTGCATATATAAAATGACAGGCGAGTGTCGGAAACGGTCTCTTGTGGTATGATTGATCTCTTTATTGCACCGATTATCAGCCCGGTATTCAGCATTTGGGGACATCGGTGAACCAAAACCGTCTCTGCACCGCGATTCGCTGTTAATGAATCCTCTGTGTCAGGGTAACCCGGCTTCGGAGCAGGTTGGGTGATGACAGGCTTTATAAGGACTTTTGGGCATCTATGGTAGACACTGCAAACGAAATCCTGCCGATCAATATCGAGGACGAACTCAAGCAGTCGTATCTTGACTATGCAATGAGTGTAATCGTTGGTCGTGCATTACCGGATGTACGTGACGGGCTGAAGCCGGTTCACCGGCGTGTGCTGTTCGCCATGAACGAGCTTTCCAACGACTGGAACAAGCCTTACAAGAAATCGGCCCGTGTTGTCGGTGACGTTATCGGTAAATATCACCCTCATGGTGATTCTGCTGTTTATGACACCATCGTCCGTATGGCGCAGGATTTCTCCCTGCGTTACACACTGGTCGATGGTCAGGGTAACTTCGGTTCCATTGACGGCGACTCTGCTGCCGCTATGCGTTATACGGAAATACGCATGGAGAAAATCAGCCATGAAGTTCTGGCTGATCTGGACAAGGAAACCGTCGACTACGTGCCTAACTACGATGGCACGGAACAGATTCCAGCGGTTATGCCGACCCGAGTCCCCAACCTGCTGGTTAACGGCGGTGCGGGTATTGCGGTGGGCATGGCAACGAACATTCCTCCTCATAACCTGACTGAAGTGGTCAGCGGCTGTCTGCACATTCTGGATAACCCGGAAGCGAGCATCGACGACCTGATGGAGTTTATTCCTGGCCCGGACTTCCCGACCTCCGCCATTATTAATGGTAAGGCCGGTATTCTGCAGGCTTATCGTACCGGTCGCGGTCGTATCTGGATTCGCTCCCGTGCGGAAGTGCTGCCTGATCCGAAGAAGAATCGTGAAATCATTATTATTCACGAGCTGCCGTATCAGGTGAACAAGGCCCGGTTGATCGAAAAGATTGCCGAGCTGGTGAAAGAAAAGAAAATTGAAGGCATCAGCGAGATCCGTGATGAGTCTGATAAAGACGGTCTGCGGGTTGTAATCGAGCTGCGCCGCGGCGAAGTGGGTGAAGTTGTTCTTAACAACCTTTACGCACAGACCCAGCTGGAAACTGTATTCGGCATCAACATGGTTGCCCTGGTGGATGGTCGTCCCCAGACGCTGAACCTCAAGCAGATGCTCGAAGCCTTTGTTCGTCACCGTCGGGAAGTTGTCACCCGTCGTACGGTTTACGAACTGCGCAAGGCGCGGGAACGTGGTCATACCCTCGAAGGTCTGGCTGTTGCCCTGTCGAACATTGACCCGGTTATTGAAACCATCAAAAAGTCCCAGACCTCTGCGGAAGCCAAAGATGCGCTGATGGCGCAGTCCTGGGATGCCGGTCTGGTACTGAATATGCTGGAGAAGGCCGGAAGTGATTCCTGCCGTCCGGATGATTTGCCTTCTGCTTACGGCATTGATGGCGACCAGTACCGCCTCTCTCCACAGCAGGCACAGGCGATTCTGGAGATGCGTCTCCACCGTCTGACCGGTCTGGAGCACGAGAAACTACTGACCGAATACCGTGAGTTGCTGGACAAGATTGCTGAACTGGTTCTGATTCTCTCCAACCCTGAACGTCTGCTGGAAGTGATTCGTGAAGAGCTGGAAGCGGTTGTGGAAGAGTATGGCGACGAGCGTCGTACGGAAATTATTACTTCCCGCCGTGACCTGACCATGGCTGACCTGATTACCGAAGAAGATATGGTGGTGACTCTGTCTCGTACAGGTTATGCCAAGACGGTACCTCTGACGGAATATCAGGCTCAGAAACGTGGTGGCAAGGGCAAGAGCTCCGGTTCCCTGAAAGACGAAGATTGCGTTGAACATATGCTGGTGGCGAATACTCACACCCAGCTGCTGCTGTTCTCCAGTAAAGGGAAGGTTTACTGGCGCAAGGTGTACGAGATTCCTGTGGCCTCCCGTACTGCCCGTGGTCGCCCGATTATTAATATTCTGCCTCTGGACGAAAACGAGCGGATTACCGCTATGCTGCCCGTCGCAGAATATAGTGAAGATAAGTATGTGGTGTTCGCGACCGCTCGCGGTACCGTGAAGAAGACTGCATTGACCGCTTACTCTCGTCCGTTGTCGTCCGGTATCCGTGCGATCAACCTGGTAGAAGGTGATGAGCTGATCGGCGTATCCCTGTGTGAAGCCGGTCGTCGTATTATGTTGTTCAGTGATGCGGGCAAGGTGGTTCGCTTTACTGAAGATCTGGTTCGCCCAATGGGTCGTGTCTCTACTGGTGTTCGTGGTATTCGTCTGCAGGATGATCAGAAGGTTGTTTCCCTGATTGTTCCTACTGGCGATGACCCTGTACTGACTGCTACAGCCAACGGCTTTGGTAAGCGTACGGCGCTGGAAGAATATCCAGTTAAGGGTCGTGGCAACCAGGGCGTTGTCTCCATCAAGGTGACTGATAGAAACGGCCCGGTTGTGGGTGCGGTTCAGGTGAGCGATGACGACGATATTATCCTGATCTCCGATATGGGCACGCTGGTTCGTACCCGTGCGTCTGAAGTCTCCATGGTTGGTCGTAACACCCAGGGTGTTCGCCTGATCCGTGTGGCTGAAGGCGAACAGCTGGTGGGTCTGGAGCGTGTTGAAGATCCTGAAGAGATGGAAGTGGCGGAAGCTGGTGAACTGGCTGAAGTTGATGTTTCTGAGCAGAATGAAATGGATTCTGATGCAGACGGCATTGAAAACGCAGCTGACGATGGTTCTGATGAAGACACTGTTGAAGAGTAAATCTTCCGAAGACTAAATCTACTTAGTCTTTTTCAAAAGTAGTCGGCTTCAAAAAACGGGCTTACCCAGTGGGTAGGCCCGTTTTTTATGGTGGCTGTACCTTGGTGGAGAATGCTGTAAATAATTCAATCTTTAAGGGAAGGTTATCCATTCAGACAGGTTTGTTATAAGAATAAAAAATCAGATAGGTAAGATTAAACCACTCCTTAAAAAAAGTGACATCAATGTTAAAAACACCTTCATCCCTGCATCGCTTTTCACTCAGTCAATCTTGCGTCGTTACTAATAAAAGTAAACAAGCCTGTGATGAAGAAGCAGGTTGTTGCTGTCATCTTTTCCCAGGGAAAACATTAAAAAAAACTAAGGCCGAAGTCCGCCAAATGCTTCGTGGGGGCGGAGTATTGCCTGAGTATCTGAAGAGTTGCGAGCTGCCAGTCGAAGATGAAAACAGTCAATATAAACGTACTCGCTGTCTATCCGCCTGCTATGATCAGGCTTTAGATGCGGAACTTAAAAAAGAAGGTGTCAGTTGGGAGTCTCATATTAAGTGGAAAAGTCGTTATTATTATCTTCATTTAACCCCTGATCGATTTTTGTCGTCACTAGGTGATAGGGTGTTATCACAAAGGGCCATCGAGCTGGATAGAAAGTTTCGAGAGGTTGGTGCTGATAATTTTTTCTGTCGTGAATTTCGTCCGGTGATCGAAAATATCCAGAAAATAATGCAGTTTGAGATGAGACAGGCGGACTGTTATGCCAGAGATCAGTTGAATGCCTTTCACTCAATGCTGGAGATATTCCTTGTTAATAATGATGAGCTTCCATACTGGCAGGTTCACGGATTTTGTCAGCATTTTATAATTCTGATGGAAGAATACGAGGGAGGCTTAATTGAACCACTCCGGCAGGATGCGTACATAAAAGGAATAGAGCTCGTCAACACGCTGGATCACACTCTTTGGGTTGACCAGAAGGATAAAATTGATTTCAATTTTAATAATGGCGATATCCTCAGTGCTCGTCCCCCCATATGCGCTCAGAATATTGATTCAATGAGTATGCGTTTGGTTTGGCCAAGTTTTGAACCGCTCTCAGCAGATTTTTTTGAAGGCTGTTCAAGATATAATATTGTTCCGCAGGGGATTTCACTTAACAGGTGGGTTTTTCATGATGGGGTCCTGATGGACAGGCGTTTTTTTTATTATCATGACCAGTACCACACGGGCTTTCTTCCAGATGAGATCAAGGATTGCCCGGAGAAAAGGCAGGCGATTCTGACGACCAGGAATCATCTGGTTAAGAAAATCACTGATGATCCGGTTGTAATAGACACCATAAAAAAAATAGGCTTTGTAAATGTACATGAGTATTTGAAGGCTTCCCCGGGGGGCCTCAAACGAAGAGATTTACTTGAATATCAAGATGATTATGTCGCCCAGACGAAATGGTTTTTTAAGGGAGTGAAATATTTTCACGATCTATCGCCACTGTTAACAACCCGACATATCCACGCGGCCTGTACTGTACTGAATAAGATTGAGCCCTTCCTGCCCAAAACACAGGTGCCCGATTTATGCCGGGCACCCATGTTCTGATTTTCATCTTTCGGGGCGTTTGCTCAGCAGGTCATCAGGCCGTTTGCAGCTTGCCTTTAGCGATAACCGCTTCGATACTCTGGCCGCGTGACCATCTTCCAGCGTTCCGCTGTGTTACAGCGCAGGGAGCATAGCCCGTTATGTGACTGGAGCTGCGACACTGCTGAGTGTCCTGGCGATTGAGTCAGAAATAGTTGTTTTCATGTGACCGGGTACTTAAGAACCTTAAGGAAGAAATGGGTCAACTGAACATAGACACCGTAGAAAGCCGCTCCCCGGAGAGGCTGGCGAAATCTCATAACTCTGGCGGTAAGAGAGAACTGGCTGGACTGCCTTGCACAACAAAACTCCTTTTGTATGTGCTCTGGACGGAGAGGGGGTCTTTAGCGCACTCGGTTTGAATAAGTCGAAGTTATCATTCTGTTTTTGCAGGAAAATTGATCAATGGCTACTGAAATGGTGGTTATCGTGGTTATTTGGTGATCATAACTGGATAGGTCAATAAATAAGCGTGGAATGTTTCTCAATCACAGTAATTTTGAGGGTATTCTCTCTTTTTATACGTGTGGTCTTTTCCCGGGAGACAGGAAGCTTATAATCCTGAGTCGTATATGATTCAGTGATAACAAGGATTTAAAATAACCATGATCAAAACACTCCAGGCTGGTGATAAGGCACCTGCATTCTCCCTGCTTAATCAGGATGGAGAAACCGTGAACCTGTCTGATTTCTCTGGTGGCAAGGTGCTGGTCTATTTTTACCCACGAGCGCTGACACCTGGCTGCACTGTACAGGCCTGTAATCTTACTGAGACCCGCCCGGATTTCGACAACCTGAACGTCACCGTGCTGGGCTTAAGCCCGGATCCAGTAAAAAAGCTGAAAAGTTTCGAGGAGAAGAAAGAGTTGGGTATCACCCTGCTGTCGGATGAAGACCATAAGGTGGCCGACCAATTCGGTGTCTGGGGTGAGAAGAAGTTTATGGGCAAGGTGTTCGATGGCATTCACCGCCTCAGTTTTCTGGTGGATGAAGAGGGCGTGATCGAGCATGTGTTTAATAAATTTAAAACCAGGAATCACCATGAGGTGGTATTGGACTATCTCAATCAAGCAGGTTAAATTCTGGTGGATGAAGAGGGCAATGATGAAGGGTTTTTTATGTGTTTTTTGTAGGGAAGCACTACTTACAAGTACCCGGACACATGAAAACATAGTTTCCTGACTCAATCTCCAAAACACTCAGCCGTGCCGCAGCTCCAGTCACATAGCGGGCTATGCTCCCTGCGCTGCCACCAAGCTGAGCAACCTGTTTATTGGCCAGAAAACCATGTTTCCACATGGCCGGGCACTTATTAGTAGTTAGTAATTATTTTTTCTAAGGCTCAATAGTTGCTTTTCAAAGCCCTGGCAAGAGCCTGATGACGAATAAGCGAGTGAGTCTAACCCTTCTGTTGTACCAAGCGTTCCTTCAGAGGTTATAAACTCAGCTTTATCTTTACTCCAGAAGGCATTAAATATATGGATCCTATGCAATTTCTTGCTCGGCAATCACCTGAGCGGTCTCCTGCTTTGCCCCCGTTTTCGTCACAGGCCGCTCCTTTTTCCGAAGATGCTGAAGTGTCTGATTCTAATACAGCCCGCACATTTGGTCGGAGTCTTTGCCTGCAATCAGGCGTACCTGCCGTAATTAGCAGCAGTCAAGAATCGACAGGGGTTGAGTCTGATGAGACAGGCTGTGATGTTGACGCATGGATTGGGAGCGTAGAGACGGTGTTCCCTGTATCAGGCCTAATCGGCTCAGCCTTTTGCCAGGACCTGCCTACCGCATCATCTGTGATGCCAGGCACTGAGATGAAAGTTGAAGGAATGAAAAGCTATAAAGAATATAGGGTTAGAAATAGTGAGTATCCTAGAAAGTCACGGGCCAAAACGCAGCGGCGCGCTAAGGATTTAATAGCTCGCAAGAAAGAGCTTGAGCAGGAGAATGCCAGACTAAGGGGGAGAGAGCAGGAATTAATAAAAGAATTAAAGTTCTATCAAACCTTGCTCGAAAGTGGGAAGGCACCCTCTATAAGTAAACAGCAGTCTTCAGATAAGCCTCGGTCTTCAGGTGAACATCAGTCTTCTGGCACATAGACATATTCATACAGTTAATCGCGGAATGGCATGCTTCCCAGGTGAGCTTAATTTAGCGGAGCCAGTCGACCGGTCCCGGCCCCCTTACTGACAGGCAGGCACTGGAAATATAGCCGCCTGCCCATAATAGTTTTGATTCTGGTCGTAGAGATTCCAGACCACAGCGTTCTCAATATAAAAACGCTGGCCTGAGGCTGAAATGCGAATGCCGGTGTAGTCGTCGATATAACCTTTATCAGTTACCTGTTGCAGGAGGACGCTCCGTTCAGCCTGTGTCACTTGCTGTGCCGACTTGCGTGAAGGCAGTTGGGTAAAGTCCTCAAAACTCATATCAAACCGTTTCAGCGCAACCTTATTGCCAAAATTAAAGATGGGATCGCCCTCCGTGCCATGTGACACCACCGCAAAAGGCGCCTGCCAGAGCTGTTCGATAATAGGCAATGTGTCCTTCGCTTCGGTGAGCAGTGGCTGTTGAACTAAATGCTTAAAGCTGGCAGTGAGTATTTCACCATGGTTACGATAGAACTGTGTGTTCAGAAAGTCAGTCATTGTTGTTTTGATAGTAAGTACCCGGCCACATGAAAACATAGTTTTCTAACTCAATCTCCAGGACACTCAGCAGTGCCGCAGCTCCAGTCACATAGCGGGCTATGCTCCCTGCGCTGCGCCCCCAACTGAGAAACCTGTTTATTGGCCAGAAAGATATATTTTCACATGGCCGGGCACTTAAGGTAAGAAGGGATTGTTAATCAGCCGGTAGTCATAAGGGCTACCGGCTGATTGTTTGAAGCCAAATGTCGCTGATAGATTACTCGGCAGACAGTTTGTCCTGAGTACGAGCAGTAAAGTCTTCGGCGCTATGACGTTCATGCAGTTGGCTGGAAAGGTCGCCCCATGTCTTGTTGACCATGCGGCCTCGCTGAACCGCTGGACGACAGCCAATCTCATTGGTCCAGCGCATCACATGCTCGTAGCTCCTGGTATCCAGAAACTCGGCAGCATCATAGATAGCGCCTTTCATCAGGCCACCATACCAGGGCCAGATCGCCATATCGGCAATGGTGTAGTCATCACCCGCAATAAAGCGATTGTCAGCCAGACGACGATCAAGAACATCCAGCTGGCGTTTTACTTCCATGGCAAACCGATCAATGGGGTATTCAAACTTCTCGGGTGCATAGGCATAGAAATGACCAAAGCCACCGCCCAGATAAGGGCCGCTGCCCACCTGCCAGAATAACCAGGACAAACACTCGGCACGGCCTTTCGGGTCGGCAGGAATAAAGGCGTTAAACTTCTCAGCCAGGTGCAGCAGGATGGCGCCAGACTCAAACAGACATATGTCAGTGTCACCGCTCTTATCAATCAGGGCAGGAATTTTGGAGTTGGGGTTTACACCCACAAACCCACTGCCAAACTGCTGTCCTTCACCAATTTTGATCAGGTAAGCATCATACTCGGCTTCCTTAATCCCCATCTCCAGCAGCTCTTCAAAGAGTACTGTAACTTTTACACCATTGGGCGTGGCCAGAGAGTAGAGTTGGAAAGGATGCTCACCGGAAGGCAAATCCTGATCGTGGGTGGCACCGGCGACCGGACGGTTGATGTTGGCAAATTCTCCGCCATTATCGGGGTTCCATGTCCAGACCTTGGGGGGGACATAGGTGGGATCGGCCATTGCTGTTTTCCTTGGTTGGGCTTTTCAGAGTGAAGCGTGAAAAGTGGGGCACTGAAAGCGGAATCTTCTGAAACCGGACTCTTCTGAAAACCAGTGTTATAAATGTTAAGACGATTTCTACTCCCTCCTGGCCTGGCTTGCAACAGCCTGTGAGGGATTTCCCCTATAACAGCAGCGTTTGTAGAGTAGCTTGTAGAGTAGCTGGCAGATTCCTATTTTAATTTCAGGAACACCTCTTTGATGACTGATACGTCTCAACATTCACAAACAGTTTCAACGGCAGGCTCCCGTGGCAGGAATATTTTGCTAACGCTACTGGCTCTGGTGGCCGTGCTGGCCGGGACACTGCGTTTTGCCGACCAGGGCACCCATGACATGCTCGATAAGTCACTGCTGCAGGCCAGCGGCAGCTTCGCCGTAGCCCGGGTGCTGGATGCGTCTATCTCAGTGGTAAAGAGTACCCAGGTTTCCGTCGGTGTCGCATCTATTGAGTTAGGCGAGGTGTTAAACCCGCTCAGTGACCTGGTTGACAAGTTCTCCTGGGTGATGACCTTTGCCGTAGGATCACTGGCCTTGCAGAAGATCTTGTTGGTGATAACCTCATCAACCATCGCGAATGGTCTTCTTGCTGCAGTGGCAGTGGCGTTTATAGCCGGGCTCTGGTGGAACAGGCTGGCGGAATTCAGACCCTTTCTCTTTGCGGCATTTAAAGTCACCCTGCTGATACGTTTTGCAGTGATACTGACGGTTGCCCTGAGTCTGTTGATGAGTCAGCTGTTTCTTAATCAGCAGATAGAAGAATCCAGTCAGCAGGTAGAGTCGTTGAGTTTGTCGGTGAAAGAGCTTTCAGAGCCAGAGACCACCGAAGTGCCACAACAGGAACGGTCTGCATGGGATACCCTAAAGCACAAGCTGGATAAGGTCACAGGTACTGTCTCAGCCCATCTGGAAAAGTTTGGTGAGATAAAGGAAGAGCTGGACCGTTCGGTTTTAAACTTTATGAACCTGATGATACTGTTTTTGTTGAAGACTGTTCTGATGCCGCTGGGTTTTTTGTGGTGGCTAAAACGGTTTGTGTTCTAACTTCTCCCCCCCCAGCCTTTCCCTGAAAGGGGAGTGTTGGGGGGAGATGGTTAAAAGAACAGATGAATGCTTTTCAAAGCTCATCCTTATGGTGACACTTGACCCGGTAGCGTGTTCCCTCTTTCGGACGTTCATACTCATCCTTAAAATCATGGGTTTCGCACTTCCCGCAACGTAGAAAGCCATTGCAGTTGGCGATATCCTGGGTACAGTACCGGACATTTTCAAGCTGACTCTTCTCTATGTTTCGTTCATTTTCCAGGTCTTCCTGGCTCCACTGGCAGGGTGTTTTCGGGCAGTTACAGCTAAGGGTGTTGCCGATGATTTCACAATTGCCACAGCCACCAACAAAGGCCTGTAAATCTTTCTGACAAATAAGGTTGCCTTTGGCGTAGGTGATGACATCAGCGTCGCACCGCTCTACGGCCAATGATGCTTGGGTAGTGGCATTGTGCCACTCCAGTGAAACAGGGCACTCACAATTCAAAATGCCATTTTTCAGGTTGCAACTGGTGCAGTATTCCAGGTAATCACCGGCGGGCAGGCCTTCATAGTTGGTTTCGAGGGGCTCGACGGCTTTTGGTGGCAGGCGGTAGCGGCTGGTCTCCTTTCTACCATCACTCAAAACGCGTTCATGGGTCTTTTTACCGGTATTGTCGCAGGTAAGGTAGTTGGCAATGAATTTCACATTTTGTGAGGGGCAGGCGCTCATATCCAGAGTGTGTAATAACGATTTCCGACCAGAAGGGCAGCGGCAGCTCATAATGCCGGTTTGCTGATTGATCGTACACTGCTGACAGATGCTCAGGTAGTTGCCCTTGGGTGGCTCCTTGGGAATAACAACGGTTAGAGGGGCGCTATTCCCAGTCTGACTAAACAGCATTAAGGACGTTAAAAGTGAGACTAGAAGGGCTATCCGTGCCATGTCCATTTTCCTGTCGGTTATCTCTCTAATTAGGGTAGATGCAACTGCGGGAAGGTCGAGTACACAGGCTTGCAAGGTGAAAGAGGTAAGGTGGGATACCATTAACCTGGTTGTTATTTCGGGCTAAACGGCGGGCTAAGCTACTTTTCTGTTGATCCTCAAAGTGTGTTCCTGCTGCATAGGGTGTGTTTGTTTTGCCACACTTGGGTCAGTCGCGCAGGCTCACCCACAGTTATAATAGAAGGGCGCAGTTATGCTAACAGTCCACCACCTGAAGCAATCACGTTCTCCCCGGGTTATCTGGTTACTGGAAGAACTGGGTATCGGTTATGAAATAGTGACTTATGAGCGTGACCCTCAGACTAATCTGGCTCCGGCCTCGTTACGTGATATTCATCCACTTGGGAAAGCTCCCATTGTGGACGATGATGGGCGAATACTGGTTGAGTCCGCGGCTATTCTGGAATGCCTGTTGGATAAATATGCACCAGAGAAGCTGCGCCCGGCTCGACACTCAGACGCTTATCCGGTGTATCTTCAATGGCTGCATTTTGCAGAAGGCTCTGCCATGTTACCAGTGTTGCTCAACCTGTTCTTAAATGGGTTGGATGTTGGAGAAGCGCCGGTGGTGGGCTATGCAAAAAAAGAGTCCATGCTGGACTTTGCCTATATTGAAAGCACCTTGAAACAGTCAGAGTATTTTTCAGGTGAAGCCTTTACTGCAGCAGATATTATGATGGGTTGGGTGCTGGTGTTTGCCATGAAACAGGGGATGTTGGCTGAACACTTGGCCACACAGGCGTATCTGGGGCGCATCACACAGCGACCCGCCTTTCAGAAAGCGCATACTTTTGGGTGAATAAGCCGCTGGTCTAAATAAGGTGTAGTAAGTACCCGGTCATATGATAACAACTATTTCTGACTCAATCTCCAGGACACTCAGACGTGTCGTAGCTCCAGTCACGTAGCGGGCTATGCTCCCTGCGCTGCCACCCAGCTGAGCAGCCTGTTTTATTGGCCAGAAATAAATGTTTCCACATGGCCGGGCACTTACAGGTGTATTGCTAACTGATAGATAGCTTTCATTTCGTTTTCAGCTTCTTCCACCCGACCTAAATAAAAGAATCCGGTTCTACTCTGTCGGGTTCTTTTATTTTATGCGCAGACTTTGTTCACACTTTTTCACTCACAGGCTGGTTGCTTTCTGAGTATTATCATAAAAGTCAGAATTAGCTGGTTTACTCTGGCGTCGTGATGGAGCGGGCGGTTTGCTTGTTTTCTCCACCGCTCCAGCATTCACAGCGCTAGCTTCCGCAGCCGCGGTCTGCATCTCATCAATTGTGCTGTATACCGGATTACTCACATGAGTTTCACTATCGATTTTGGCCGATGCTTCATCATTAATATGCGACAACGTAATACCAGCCAAAAAAATCTCAATACGGAACGGTTCGTTCAAGCCACGAGTCAGCTTGTGGGTTACCTTATCAATAGACCCTCGCCCTGGTTTCAGAGTGATATCAGCCTTTTGTACCGCATTTTGGCTGCCCCCGAGGCACTTTCCAAACCTGTGTAGTGTCAATCGTTGTCCTTCGTCACGATCGGTATTGAGCCAGAACAGGCTTTTCATGCTCACAAGACCATATTGATTGTTCAGGGCTACACAGGTACGAAATGTTTGACCGCTGATTTTAAACGAGTCTGACATTAATACGTTGTATGCAGGCGACTCTTCTTGATTGACATCGTCAGGAAACAATACTTTTTGGGTTGCGATATACGAGATCACAGATTTACGTTCTACTGGGGTGGTTTTCATATCAAGTGGGGTGAGAGTTATGGTTAACTCATCATCCCCGCTGTCCAGCAGCAAATAATCACGTAATTTCAGCCAGGGAAACATTTCTCCTGCGGCTTGATTATGGCGTTCCATGCCTGGCTGAAAGAAAGCATGCCACTTTTGTTCACCATATTTCATGGATGCGACATAAGCATGAGCACTGCCCTCCCGAAAGTCCCGCCATGCCAGTGCGTCGAGCTTCAGACCAAGCCAGTTATTGGTTCGCGTTAACCCGATCCTGGCAACTTTTTCCTGTCCAGTCGTCTGAGCCAGATGAGGGCTAGATATAAAAGCGCTATGATCATCTGGGGCCAGGGGCGTACTATTCAGAAGATAATGGCTGGCATTGTGTAGGGTCCAGCTACCGACTGTTCTTTACGGGACGACAACAGCCCTGGAGTAGAAGGCAGGATGCAGTACCTAACTGGCTGCACTGTCGCTTATGATATTTTTTCCACTGTGCATAGGTCCCCGTCCATGAACATGTACTATTACCATGAGGGCAACTGACCAGCTCTAGCTGAATTCTCTGCTGAAACCTGTCATTGAATTTCGTGATCTCCTGCTCTTCTCTTTGTGGTGGATTCAGCAGGTGATAAAAAGGCGCATTCTATGTATTTATGGTGCCGCTGGGCAGGTTGTTTTCACAGGTCAGGCAGCGGTAAATGACTTCATTCTGGGATTTGTGTCTGCCCATTGGTATAGCCCAGCGCCCCCTGCTTGCTGTGCTGGCTTGGTAGTTTTCCTGACAGTCCCTGCACAACAAGTGGGAGTCTTTACAACCAATGCGCACAGGCTCTTTGGCGAGATTGTTGCTAAGAACGCATTTAAGGGTTTTATCAGGGCGGAGAAAGTGAACCCAATAGTTCTCATCTATTCCCCCGAATAAAAACGGGGAAAGAAAACTGATTAGCAAAATAAGCCCAATCTCAACAAGTGATTTGCCACTGGGCGCTTTTATCGCATTCACTGACAAATTCACCATTATGAGTTTCTCCTCAACGCTGCATGGCGAGTCATTATAGATAATATTTAGTTATTGAAAGTCCAGCTGTGAAATCCGGGAAGAGATGAAGGCGTTACTGGAATGAGATCAATAAAAATCGATAATCGTGATTTTCCAAATCAATTCAATCAAGAGAGAATCACTGGGTTTTCCTGCCTGAGGCGTATAGAAAAGTGGGCGTTTCAGAAAGCACACATTTTTTGGGAAAGGGAAGGTGGCGGTATAGGGGAGCTACGGGATAACGTTTATGGAGTTCCCAATAGCTGTTCAGGCTCACACCCATACATCAATATCTATTTCTTCATCGATGTTAATATGCGTAGACCGTTCTTTATGTTGGTTTTCACCTATCTCGAGTACCGTTCCTGGCTCATAGATATTGAACCACCGGTATTGCCTCAGGACGCGCGAAGTCCACCCATCTGTTTCCATCTGGGGGAGTTGTTTCACTTGCAGGCACTTCCGTTTATTGGACTCATCTGGTTGACCGTATTTTGTACAATAGGTGTAAGCAGTTTTCCTTAATAAGAATGGCTTCCTTACTGGGTGTTTCAGGAAGTGAGGGGCAGGTTTGGCTGGCTCTAGAATCCCATAAAGGTCAGGGCCAAATAAGGCACCACATTGAAAAACAGCAGGACAATTTTGTAATTCGCCAGATACTGGAAGTACTGAGCTTTTACCTGGTATTCGTCGAGCTGGAACATTCGCGCATGAAGCTGTCTGGCGGCATTGCCAAAAGCTGTGAGTGACAGGGTGGATAGAATCAGCAGCCCTGCATTAAGAACAATACACCAGCCAAGAAAGGATTTGATAAGAGTAATATCAATCATAAAGTGATTCTCCTGATGCCTTTTAGTGCAGCCGCAGCACTTCAGGTATTTTCTTTGCTTTCCGGGGGGAAGGGCAGGTGATTTACCCTGTGAATATTGTACTCCTTTTTCCAAGGCTTTGGGAGGCAAGTACCATCCTGATTTTGCTCTGTTTTTATAGTGCTGCAACCTGAATGTATAAAGAATAATTACAGAGGGCCTGTTTTCTCAACCTGATAGGCCAGCGATATGCTGTTCACCGCAATAGCAACTACGACTCCGGTAAAGATCATGCCGCAAAAAGTAAGGAATATTGAGATATATTTAGTGAATTTACGTTTCGGGGTCATATCTCCGTAGCCCAGCGTGGTGGCAGTGACAAAGGCGTAATAAAAGGAATCAGTCCGGCTCCATCCTTCTTTTCTGCCAATCCAAAATCCCAGCAGGGTGATGAGGATAAAGAAGAACAGCAGTATTGGCATCGCCAGGGCAATGCTACGAAAAAATATGTGAAAAAAATTAAGAGTGAATTCCATAAATACGTTTTGATTTAATTGTGTTTGTCCAAGTCGTTTTTGCTGATACAGCTAACGCCGGTAGAGGGTATGCAGAGGGGTTTAGCAGTGCTGACATAGCAATCCCGGCCATCCTGAATACAAGCTGAAACGCTGGCAAGAAAAATGGCAGAGCTTAGGAAAAGCTCTGCCACATTGAAAAGTTTGAAATATGTAATGCCTTACTCGGCGTATTCAATCCCTACAATCAGCCATGGAGCATTAGGCTTGATTTGTTCCAGATGCCAGATGTCGGTGATCTTCTCTTCAACCCGTTCGACGTTATCCCGATAGCGGCCTGTGAACTGAAGGCTGAGTTCGGCTTTGCCATACATGTACTGGGCACGAACAATCTCGGCATCGACATACATCACTTCCGTATGTTGGTCTCCGGTGAGGGTTTGACGCTCTTTATTCAGGTGAGCAAACAGGTCTGGAGAGACATACTCTTCAATCGTGGACATATCGCCGCTGTTCCAGGACTCCTGGATTTTGCGGTAATGGTCGCGGGCACGACTCAGGAATCCGTTTATATCGAATTCGGGAGGCAGTTCAAAGGGAACGTCACTGGTGCCACCAAAACCGCTATCGCTCGCCTGTGATTGCTCCAGGGTTTGCTTCTGGGTTTGGTGGGCGCCGTCTTTGCGGAATGCGGTATCACCCCAGTCACTGCCAGTGTCGCTGCTACTGCTGTATGCACTGGAAGGTGAGGAGAAGTCCGCATCCTGCTGACTGCTGTCAGCCCCATTGTTACGGAAGCTGTTGTTAAAGTTGTTGCTGTTTTGTGAGGTGTTATGAGAGTTACTTTGTGAACTCCAGTTACTGTTTGGTGATGTCTGGTACTGACCCTGCTGTTTGCTCTTCCAGCTGCGGAACAGTTTCAAACCCAGGAATACAATACCCGCAAGCATCAGCAGATTGAGAATCATGCCAAGGCCGCTGGCAGCACCGCCCATACCACCGCCAAACAGGGAGCCCAACAGGCTGCCTGCGAGCATGCCGCCGAGGAGTCCGCCTGCAATGCCACCAAACATGCCGCGCTTGTTCTGGGGTTGCCCCTGACTGTTGGCAGTTTGATTCTGTTGGGTGCTCGACTTCTGTCCAGACTGGCCTGCTGGTTTCTGGCTGTTGGAAGGAGACTTAAACAGGGATTTCTGGGTCGGAGCCGTTTTAAAGCTCTTGCCGAAGGACTTGCTGCCGCCGAACTTTTTGGCATAGGCGTCGACAGGGGCAAGCGTACAGGTAAAGGCCAGGAATATAGCCAGAACCGGTATAAATCTTTTCATCATAGGCTCGCTGTTGCTTCTCGTTAGTGCAATAAAAGGTCGTTAGTGCAATAAAAGGTCGTTAGTGCAGTAAAAGGGCTTTGCAAAGTTGCATAGTGTAACTTTCCAGAGTTGTTTATAGCCTAAAACCATGGGGGAAAGTCAACTATTTATGGGTTTAACGTTTTGCCAGGCGCTTTTTTTTGGGCTTTCCTGTCAGGTTGCGTCCGCTGTTATGTGTTTTTTGGGGATGAGTTTTGCCGGCGATGCGTGGTTTGCGTGCATGGTTTTGGCTGCCGGATAAAGGTCGGGTGAGTTCTGTTGGGGCGGGCAGTATATGGTGCTCTCCGGGCTGGAGTTTGTCTACAGTCCATTCCCCTATGGCGTAACGCACCAGTCTCAGGGTGGGGTAGCCAATGGCTGCGGTCATTCGGCGTATCTGGCGGTTACGCCCCTCGCTGATTTTGATTTCCAGCCAGGTGTCAGGGATGGCCACTCTTACCCGAATCGGTGGGTTGCGGGGCCAGATATCGGGTTCATGCATCACGCGCACTTTGGCTGGCCGGGTGGGGCCATCCTTGAGGGTGATGCCTTTGCGTAGTTTCTCCAGATCTGACTCTTTCGGAGTGCCTTCGACCTGCACCCAGTAAGTTTTCTCCAGCTTGTGTTTTGGGTCGGAAATGCGATTCTGCACAGTGCCATTATTGGTGAGCAGCAACAGGCCTTCGCTGTCACGATCCAGCCGTCCGGCTGCATAAAACCCCGGTTTTTTTACATAGTCTGCAAGAGTGCTGCGACCTTCGCTGTCGGTGAACTGGCAAAGCACCATAAAGGGTTTGTTGAGCAGAAGAATCGCAGGGGTATCGGCCATAGGGTCTAGAGAAGCTCTTTGTAATAATCAGGGTGTAGGAAACTGGGTGAAGGGCGGAGATTATACGTCCCTGTCGGAAGATTTGCAGGTGGCCTTCGGGATGGGTAGTGTGCACGGCTTTTGATACATATTTATTTAAGGTGGTCAGTCGTGCCGGATTCTATGGATGCTTCAGTTGAGAGTGAGCAACGCCTTGAGGCGAATGTCTCTGCACCCATAGAGATTCTTTATCAGGATGACTGCCTTGTAGCTATAAATAAGCCAGAAGGTTTGTTGGTGCATCGCTCTCCTATTGATAAGCACGAAACCCGTTTTGCCCTGCAGGAAACCCGTAACCAGATCGGCCGGCATGTGTACCCGATTCATCGTCTGGATAAACCGACTTCCGGAGTACTGCTGTTTGCCCTGTCTCCGGAAGTGGCAACCCGGATTCAAAGTCAGTTTCATGATCAAACCGTACAGAAGAACTATCTGTTAGTTTGTCGGGGTTATACGCCTTTTTCCGGGGAGATTGATCACCCCCTGGTTCCCAGGAATGATTTCAAGAAAAAGAAAAAGCCGGTAGAGCCTGTTGCTTCCAAACCCGCACAGGATGCAGTGACCCGGTTTGAACGACTGGCGACGTTAGAAATTGAGGCGCAGGTTGACCGCTACCCTGTGAGCCGATACTCCCTGGTTAAAGCCAGTCCGGTGACAGGGCGCAAACATCAGATAAGGCGACACTTCAAACATATTTCTCATCCAATTGTTGGTTGTCCAAAATATGGTAAATCCAACCATAATCGTTACTTTGCGGACATGCTGAGGTGTCCTCGTTTGCTGTTACATTGCCAGAGCATGGAATTTGTTCACCCTGTTACCCAAAAACGGGTTAAAGTAGCCGCACCATTATCCGGTTGCTTCGCCTCGTTAATGGACCAGCTCTGGGTCTTTGATGGCAGTGACCGTGAATAACGCCGGTAAAACCGGGCTTGAGCAGAATACCAAAAGAGGATTTCATTGTGGTTGATAAAATGGATCTGGAACAGGCCTATCAGCCTCTAGAGCACGTACTGGTTGTTGTTGACCCTATGCAGGACACCCAGCCGGCACTGGATCGGGCTATTAAAACTGCAAAAATAGCCGAGAGAACACCTTTTCTGCACATACTTGTGTGTGTGAATGCCAGTAATGCCAATACAGATGCCGAAAACTGGCAGCTATACCGCGATATAAGCTGGCTTGATGAGCTGATGGCTTCCGTGAAAAATGCAGATATTCAGTACACGGCAACTATTTCCTGGTCTCACCAATGGCAGGAAAACCTGCTTTATACTGCGGATTATCATAACTGCGGCATGATCTGCCTGTCTGATTACTCTGGTGATGGCAGCGCCTTCACTAATGAAGGCTGGTCAATCTGGGGGCTGCTCAGAAATGCCAGTTGCCCGGTTCTGATTGTGCGTGACTATGAAGATGCCAAGCGTACGGCCGTACTCGGTGCCATTAACATTCAGAATACCAGGCCTGTGTATCAGGAGTTGTCTGATAAGGTGTTGGCGGTTACTGACTGGATAGCCCAGGGTTATGGCGCTGAAATGCATGTTGTGAACGCTTATGACGATTCACTGAACTTCCCTGATCGTTCAGCACTATTGAGCAAAACGGGTCTGGATAACGACCATGTGCATATTCGCCAGGGTGAGCCTGAAGATGTTATCTACGAAGTTGCCAAAAAGATTGATGCTGACATCGTTGTGATAGGCAGCCGCAGTCGTAAAGGCATTAAGGCGATGATGAAAGGCAACACCTCTGAGAAGGTACTGGCCAAGATCAAGCAGGATGTTATTGTCCTGAACTGATGTTTTGTTAAAGGTGTTTTAGACGCTTTTCTTATAGGCCTCCGCAAGGGGGCTTATTTGTGTTTGAGGTGGCTGCTGTTCGGCTTCTTGCCGTATAGTGTTGTCGGGTATCTAATGTGAGTAATGCTCAATGAAAATGCTGAATCGTGCAGCCCTGCGTCTTCGGGCCAAACCCGCCTTCCTCGATTGGTGTTCATCCGTAGCCGTCGACGACCCTGAAGAGCTGTTGGCCCTGAAAGAGCAGTTGCAGCAAACCGGCACGGTGTACCTTATTGATGAGGTAGATTCTGATCAGGCCTTTATTGATGCGGTGCTGGCCAGTGCTCAGGATATTCTGGTCAATGAGTTGCAGGCCTGGTGTATTGACTCATCTCTCTGGCCGGACGTGCTCAATGGTGAATGCCTCGAGAGCTGGTTCACCATCGACACGGAGCTGATGTGTTTTGATCTTTCCCGCAAGCCACTGTTAATGGCTGACCCTGAAGCGCTTGGCGGTGGTAACGATGATGGCGAGATTGTTCATCTCTCATAGTGCTGATAGAGCACTGTCTAAGTTCTGGGCCTCATCAAGAGATGCCTTTTTTCATCACACTTCCTGAAAGGAACCGTCCCGTCCCAATTCCCAGCTGGTTAAATCTTTAGCCAGAGTGACTGTTCCGGAATACACGGCTTCCGCTTCCGCCTTAAGCTCGGCTATACCAAACTGGCCGGGTTTGGGGTTGCGCTGGTAGCGATTGCTGAAGTGCGTGAGTACCAGATGCTTCACCCCAGCCTTTTCTGCAGCCCTTCCTACCTGCTCAGGTGTGCTGTGCATCCATTGTCCACCGACCTTTTCCCTTACAGGAGAGGAGAAGGTGGCTTCGTGTACCAGCAGGTCGGCCCGGGTCATGACGTCATGAAGGATTTCAGGCTGGTCGTTATCTCCACCAATAATGACAAAGCGGCCTTCCGCTGGTTGTTCCCGTACCTGTTCCGGGGTGATGTCTGTGCCATCTTCCAGAGTCACTGTCTGCCCATGTTGTAACAGCCCCCAGAGCGGGCCGCGGGGAACGTTGCAGGCTGCCAGTTTGTCCGGGCAAAGGTGTGCCGGTTCCGGGTGTTCATCAAAGGCGTAGGCAAAACAGGGTACCCGATGAGACAGCGGGTGAGAGGTGACTGTGAAATCCTGCGCCAGGTGGTGAAAATCCGGGCTGTCTGAGGCTTTAAAGACCAGGTCAAAGGGCAGGTTGGTAACGGCTGCACATTTCAGGCTGTGGCGTAAAAAACTCTCCACGCCTTCAGGGGCGCAAATCAGCAGCGGCCGGGTGCGACCCTGCATGCTGGCACTGGTAATCAGTCCCGGCAGGCCAAACATATGATCCCCGTGAACATGGGTAATAAAAATGGTTTCCAGGTGGTTCAGGGTGTAGCGGCTACCCAGCAGCTGGTGCTGTGTACCTTCGCCACAATCCACAAGATGCCAGTCTTTGCTGTCATCTTTGGCCAGGATCAGGGCCGTTACATTTCTATGCCGTGAGGGCAGGCCGGCCGCAGTACCAAGAAAAGTCAGTCGCATGGTGTTTCCTTCTGGCCACGCTGAAACAAAATGTGGCACAAAGGCCATTGTTTCACCCGCATCTGCAGGCGGAACTTGATCAATAATCCGTGTATCATCCCTGTTCCTTATCCGGGGCTCAAGAGTAGCTTGCCCGGCTGAGGTGAAAATGATTATAAATGAAGCGTCTGAAAGGGTTCTCTTGTGCTAAATCATAGGCACAGGTAACATTTTCCGGATAGCAGTTTAGATAGTCCATCAATGCGAATGTGGAGTGAGCAGATGATTTCCGGCAGTTTAGTGGCTCTTGTGACACCGATGCTGCCCAACGGTGAGCTGGATTGGCAGCGCTTACATGATCTTGTTGAGTTCCATATTGAAAAGGGAACGGACGGAATTGTGGCCGTAGGGACAACGGGTGAATCGGCAACAGTAACTGTTGAAGAACACTGCCAGCTTCTGAAAAAAGTTGTTGACCAGGTGAATGGCCGTATTCCGGTTATTGCCGGTACGGGTGGAAATGCCACCCAGGAAGCGGTTCACCTGACGGCGGAAGCCAAGGCGATTGGTGCAGATGCATGTTTGCTGGTCACACCTTATTACAATAAACCGACCCAGGAAGGTCTGTTCCGTCACTTCGAGGCGATTGCCAAGAGCGTGGCTATTCCCCAGATTCTCTATAATGTGCCCGGCCGTACTTCTGTGGACATGCTGAATGAGACCGTAGACCGTCTTGCTGGTCTCGATAATATTATCGCCATCAAGGATGCCACCGGTGATCTGGAGCGGGGTCGTGACCTGATTGCACGCTGTGCGGATCGCATTGATGTGTTATCTGGTGATGATGCCACTGCCGCTGAGCTGATTCTTATGGGCGGTAAGGGTGATATCTCGGTGACAGCCAATGTAGTACCGGCAGAGATGCATGAACTCTGTGCTCTGGCCCAGGCTGGCAAGGCCGACGAAGCAAGGGCTTTAAACCAGCGCCTGATGCCTTTGCATGAGAAGCTGTTTGTTGAGTCCAACCCGATTCCAGTGAAATATGCCCTGCAGGCTATGGGCCTGATTGGCAGTGGCATCCGGCTTCCTTTGACTCCCCTGAGTGTTGGGAGTCAGGGTGAAGTGAATGCAGCCCTGTTGGCCTGTGGCCTGACAGCGTAATCTGCGTATAGTCGACGGAAAGATCAAAAGAACGCCAGGGGGCCAGCCTGGCGCCTATGAGGAGAGTGCATGAAGCACGTACTGAAAGTTACCTTTGTTGCATCCACCCTGGTGCTTGGTGGTTGCAGCAACCTTTTTGGTAAAAGTGGTTATTTTCGCGATAAAGGTGGTGATTACGCTGAGGCTCAAATTTCCCCCGGGTTAGTTGTGCCAGAAAATCTTAATGCGGCGCCCCGTAATGACATTATGGTGATTCCTCCCATAAATGATGGCTCTGCTGTCGGCAACCCGGATACGGTTCCCCGCTCTGGTCGGCGAGTGGTACGCAGTGATGGTGCCGCTGTCCAGGTTGCCAGTGTGGATGGTGTCACCAGAATGATGATTAATAACCCACCGGAAGACGTCTGGAAGCAGGTGTTAGGTTACTGGGAGCGCAATGGTGTCGAAGTGGTCGAGAAGGATCCGGCCAATGGTGTGATAGTGACTGACTGGTTTGTGTTGGGTGACGCCGCTGACCCTGGCGTGTTGCAGCAGCTGTTTAATGGTTTGTCAGGCTCGGGTGATGATAAAAACCTCGCTAAATTCCGGGTACGGGTAGAGCAGGGAGAAAGCCAGCAGTCGAGTAATGTTTTTCTCGATTATGCCCGACGTTCAGCAACGGGTGATTTGAGCGCTCCTGTTACCTGGAGTGCTGCCGCGACAGTGAGCGATGAGCTTGAGCTTAAGGTGTTCAATGAGATGCTGGTGTATATGGCCCAGAATGATGAGCCGGAAGTTGTCTCTTTGCAGACTGAAAAGCTGAATGTGAGCGAGCAGACCAGTCTGGTTAAGGATGGTAATGGCAACCCTGTTCTGCGAATTGAGCAGAATTTTGCCCGTAGCTGGCAGTCGGTTGAAGCCGCTTTGAGCAAAACGGGTATCAAGGTTCTGGATAAAAACCGCAGCGCCGGACTGATCTTTGTTTCTCTGCCAGGTAACACTGTTGCGGAAAAGGAAGATGAGAAAGGCGGTTGGCTAAGCGGCGTCTTTAAGTCCAGTGATGATAAAAAGCCCGTGGATCCATCAGCGTATGAATACCGTATACGGGTTCAGAACCTGGGTTCGGCCACGAATGTGACTCTGGAGAAAGATCTGAATACACTGCCTCCGGTGGAACTCAGTGAAGAACTGTTGAGCCGTTTGCGGAAAAATATGGGGTAATGTCCCTGCCCCAAAAAAAGAAACCAGCCCTGTGCTGGTTTCTTTTTTTGGGGAAAGTTTTGAGTGATTTTAAGTAAGGCAGCAGGGTGTGATTAAGGCTTTGTTGCCGTATGGCAGAAAAGAAAGTCGTCAACGACTCCATTCGTCCTATCAGGAAGTGTTCGCGTATGTCTGTTGTAGAAGATGCAGGTGCATCGGCGCATCTCTCCCCGGCTGATCAGGTTATGGCCGTTAATAATGATCTGCCTGTTCGTGTCAGTGCTCCTGTGCACAGCGGTAAGGTTCGCTCGGTCTATTGGCTGACAGAAGAAGATAGTCGACGGCTGATTGCAGGGCGTGGCTATGATGTTGCCGCTGATGCACCACTGGCCATTATGGTGATCAGTGACCGTATATCAGCCTTTGACTGTGTCTGGCATGGTGAAGGCGGTATGCGTGGTATTCCCGGTAAGGGGGCAGCTTTGAATGCCATATCCAATCACTGGTTCAAACTCTTCCGTGAGCAGGGGTTGGCTGACAGTCATATTCTGGATATTCCGCATCCACTGGTGTGGATTGTGCAGAAAGCCCGCCCTGTGATGATAGAGGCAATCTGTCGTCAATATATAACCGGTTCCATGTGGCGCGCTTACAGCAAAGGTGAGCGTAACTTCTGTGGTATCGAACTGCCAGATGAACTGCAGAAAGACCAGAAACTGCCTGAATTGCTGATGACGCCTTCCACTAAAGGCATTCTTGAAGGTATACCCGGCGTTCCTGCGGTGGATGATGTGAATATCACCCGCAAGAATATTGAAGAGAATTTTGCAGCCTTCAGCTTTACCAGAGCGGAAGATATCTCTCTTTATGAAAAGCTGCTGAAGGAAGGCTTTGCCCTGATCAGCCAGAGTCTGGCGGAGATTGACCAGGTGTTTGTGGATACCAAATTTGAGTTTGGTTATGTCACTAATGCGGAAGGTCAGGAAAAGCTCATCTATATGGATGAAGTGGGCACGCCTGACTCCTCGCGTATTTGGGATGGCCCCGCCTTCCGTGCAGGTAAAGTGGTGGAAAACTCCAAGGAGAGCTTTCGTCAGTTGCTGCTGAGTCATTTCCCGGATCCGGACATTCTGTTGAACAAAGATCGTATGGATGAGCGTGAAGCTCTGGCTCGCGATAATGCCCTGCCGGTTGATGTGATGATGGAAGTGTCGCGCTGTTATAGAGACATTGCTGAGAAGGTAACGGGAGAGCCACTGGAGCTTTCCGATAACCCTAAGGCAGATATCATTCGCATCCTTCGGGATGAGTATCAGCTAATCGATTGATGCAGCTGTTTTCGCACGAATAAGGGGCCTCTGCAGGCTCCTTTTTTGATGGTGTGTCGGGGCAAGGAAAAATGTGCCCTTTAATAGTGCGTTCTGATATTTATGCTTTTGTTGTCGTGTGTTGGTACGCTTGTGCACAGAGTCGCTGTCAGCGTGTGCCGTAGTGAAAAAACAAAATGCTGTTAACGACAGTATAACTTTTTAACCAAACAGACTTTTGTCCCAGAACTGTAATGAAAACGCCACGAAAAGGTCGTGAACTGCTGTGAATGAACTTCGGTTTCTGTCCTCTGTTGTGTATTTATTCACATTTCCAGATGAGGTTATGTCTTTTGTCAACACCTTGGTAGAAAGTTTGTGTAAAGTGCTTATTTTTAGTTAAGTTATTGATAAATAAGGAGAAAAATATCTGATCAAAAAATGATCAATTTGCTGAGAAGCTAGGTATAACAGGGGGTAGCGAGGAGTGGGGGCAAGTCTTCCACAAAGTTATCCACAGATATGGTGGATAACCAGAGTTTGTAAAAAAACTGCCTTATTTCTTGTTGGATAAGTATGCCTGTCAATAGCTTTTGCAAATATATTTATCGAAACAGGTGTGAGATATATCTCCATGTGGCTGCCGCTCTCTATAGCCTTTAGGGTTGGTAGTGTAAGACAGTTTCAGTACAATTTTAAAAAACCAAATAAGGGGTGTGAGTTCTACTCCTGTCCTTATTGGCAAATTTTTTAACCTTAAAAGCGGTGATTTGATGCACGATAATTCAAACGGAACTGGTGATGGCTCTCCCATGATGAATTCAGCGTCTGGTGATGCCTTGAATGCAGGTGGTTCTGTGATTGATGTCACCGCAGAGAACCTTCAGGGTGAAGTGCTGGAAGCGTCCCAGGGGCTTCCTGTGCTGCTGGCAATCTGGTCTGACCGTTCCGAGCCCTGCCAGACCCAGTTAACTCTTCTTAATAAGCTTGTTGATGACTATAAAGGCAAGTTCCGTCTCGCACGTTTGAATGCTACAGACAGTGACCCACGTGTTCAGCAGCTGGCACAGCAGTTAATGATGCAGTTGCAGGCACGCAGCGTACCAACGCTGGTTATGCTGCATCAGGGGCAGCCGGTAAAGGTCATGCCTGGTCTGCAGCAGGAAGAAGACCTGAAGCCTCTTCTTGATGAATTGACTATGAGCCCTGCGGATCGTATTCAGCAACAGATTGATGAACTGATTGCTGCCGGTCAGCCTGAACAGGCTCTGGCTCTGCTGCAGCAGCTGCTTGCAGAAGAAGCAGGCAACATGGCGTTGCAGGTGCTGCAGGCAGAACTGTTGCTGCAACTGGGTCGTGTAGACGACGCACGGACTGTTATTCAGGCGCTGCCGGATGATGCACCGGGTGCCGAGAAGCCAAAAGCGAAACTGGCATTCCTGGATCTGGCCAGCGATCTGTCACCACGTACTGATGTGGAAGCACGTCTGGAAGCGGATGAGAGTGACAATGAAGCACGCTACCAGCTGGCTGTGCATCAGGTGCTGTCGGATGAAGATGAAGCGGCTTATGAAAACCTGCTGACGATTATTCGAAAAGACCGCGCCTTCCGTGACGATGGTGCGCGGTTATTGATGTTGAAGATCTTTGAGCAGAAGGGTGCGGCCGACCCAGTGGTGCGCCGTTACCGCAACCGTTTGTTTAGCCTGATGCACTGAATATTAGCGTTTACTGTAATGCCTGAGTCACGCAATGTGGCTCAGGTCGTTTCTGTTTCCCTGTAGAATCTGGCCTGCCAGACTTGCAGGCGACTGATCTCTTCCAGTAACTCTTCCACCAGTGCTTCAATAGATTTCGCAGAATCCCCGGTTTTTAGTGCTGTTTCCAGTCGGTTGCACTCCTCTCTCAGTGGCGGGACGCCGCAGTAGCGGGTAGCGCCGTGGAGTTTGTGTACGGCTTCCAAAAGTTCTTTTTGGTCGTCCTTGTGCAGGTGGTACTCGATTTCTGCCCGGGTATCGTCAAGGCTTGCCAGCAGCATATCCAGAAGTTCTTCTGCCAGCTCTTTACGGTCACCGGCCAGCTCGATACCTTCCTGCCAGTCTACTGGGGGGAGACTTATCGTTTTCAGATTATGGGTGTGCCGCGTTTTCTGTGGCTGTTTCTCTGTTGCCGGAGAGGGCGCATCACCTGTGTCCAGGCTGGCAGGAGGCAGTGCTTTTAATGGCATTCGCCCTGGCATCAGCCATTCGTTCAGGGTGTGAACAAGTTGTTGTTCGGTAACCGGTTTGGTCAGGTAGCCGTCCATGCCTTTTTCTAAGAGTTCGGCTTTCTCTTCTGCCATGGCGTGGGCGGTCAGTGCAATCACTGGTATTCCGCTGTCACTGCCTGAGCGTAAACGTATCTGCTGAGTGGCTTCCATACCGTCCATGTCCGGCATCTGGATATCCATAAATATCAGGTCGTAGCGTTTGTGGTTAAGAGCCTGGAGGGCTGAAGATCCTGACTCTACGGTGTCTACATTCACGCCAATATCCGTGAGCATTGTGCTCAGAAGTTTCAGGTTGGGGGTGTTATCATCTACAGCAAGAATATGTAGTTTGTCCCCGCCGGGAAGGCTTGGCTTGAGTGGTGTGTTAAAAGTTGGGGCAGGCAGTTCATGGAACAGCTGTTCCACGGCTTCCTGAAGACGCTGTCGGGACAGTGGCAATGGAAGAATGGCTGTGTGGATGTCCTGAAGGTGTGCAATATCTTCCAGTTGTGCCGTCGTGGCCAGTAGCAGTGTTCGACTCTGCTCGGTAATAAAAGGCATAACATGAGGCAGGCAGTGCATAGATACTTCGTCGGGATTGCAGGTAATCACAATGAGTTTGGGTGGGTCATTCTTTGTCAGCCACTCAGTCACCCGCTCATAACTATTCAGTTGTTCAATACATTGCACCCTGAACCCGCTTTCTTCCAGAAGGCGTGATGTGGCCTGTCGTGACCATGGGCGGGATTCGACAAGAAGCGCGGTGCCCCTGTCCTGTTTAGGCGGCTGTAGTCGTGCTTTTGTGTCTATAGGCAGCCGAATGGTGAACCAGAAGGATGAGCCTTCCCCGACACTGCTGTTGAAATCAATAGTACCGCGCATCTGTTCAATCAGGCTCTTGCAGATAACCAGTCCCAGCCCTGTGCCATCGGTATTTCTCTTGCGGCTGGTATCCACCTGCGAGAAAGCCTGAAAGAGTTTATGGGCATTTTTTTCAGAAATACCGATGCCTGTGTCATCCACAGATAGTCTGAGAGTCGCTTCCCGGTTCTCAATATTTTCGCAATGGACTTGAATAATGACCGAGCCTTCCTGGGTGAACTTAATGGCGTTACTCAGGAGGTTGGACATGATCTGTTTCAGGCGGTTGGCATCGCCAGTGAGCAGGTTGGGGGTGCCTGGATGAATAATTGTGGCCAGTTCCAGGTTCTTGTTCTGGGCCGACGGGCTGTTCATGGCCAATACATCATCGATGACCTGGCGCAGATCCACGGGAGCCGCATCCAGAACCAGTTTGCCTGCTTCCAGTTTTGCGAAGTCGAGGATGTCGTCAATGATTGCCAGGAGGGAGTTAGAGGCTGTCGATAGAGTACGGATGTGCTCCCGTTGGATGCTGTCGAGGTTGGAGCGACTCAGTAGTTCGGTGTAGCCGGCGATGCTGTTGAGCGGTGTACGCATCTCGTGACTCATATTGGCGAGAAACAGAGACTTGGCCTGGTTGGCTTCCATGGCAAGTTTCCGTGAAAGAATCAGCTCTGCATTGTCAATTTGCTGGGATTCGAGATTGTTTTGTGCGCTTTTGGTAACGTTGTCCAGCTCATCTTTCATGGTGCGATAATGCAGTTGCATTCGTCCCAGCAGGCCATTGATATGTTGGGTCAGATCATCGAAGTCAGGGCGTTTTTCTGTCGGCAGGCGGGTGTCCGCACTGCTGAAATGTATGCGACTGAGGTTGTGTGTGATGCTGGACAAAGGCGAGCATATGCTGTTGGCGAGGCGTATGCAGGCCACGGTGGCAACCAGCATGCAGAGAATGGTGACTGCCAGCCCGAGTAGTAACCATTGGTACTGATCAACAATGATGGCCTCAGAATTAAACTCCATCTCCAGCCAGAGCTTTCTGTCCTGGGTGGATGTTTCCAGGGGCGTAGTGATCAGGGTGGATTGTTCCATGCGCAGCATTTGCTCTCGCTGGTCGGGACGCCGGGGCCAGTCGTTCATCTTAAAGGGAGGGCCCGCCTGATACAGGGCTTCCCCTATGCCGGTGCTGATTCGCAGTCCGTGCAGGCCGTTTTGTTGCAGAGCCGAGCGGGTGAGATTTTGAATGGTTTCCTGATCGTTCATATCCAGAGCGGTTGACGCCAGCAGGGATAATTGCTGTGCAGTGGCTTTGATATGCTCATCGAAATGTTTTTGATTCTGGTGAGTGGCCAGGCCAAGAGTGAAGGTGCCCAGCAGGATAAGAATCAAAATAATAGGCAGCAGGCCGACTTTCAGAATCCGGTTCCGTAGTCCCTTGTACAGGTCTTGTGAGGGCATAGACCCCTTCTCGTCTTTATTAATGTTATAAGTTATTTTTCTATCGTTATGTGAAACAAGTCTACAGGTATTTGACCATAGACCGGTACTATTGCATGTAGAAAAATATATCTAAAAAATAAGCGTTTACGGAATAACAGTATGGCCATCACGGCGAGCACTCCGGATTATCCCACTATTGAATCCCTGATCGGCCAAACACCACTGGTGCGTTTGCAGCGTATGGGTGCAAAGGATCGCAACAATACAATCCTGTTGAAGCTGGAAGGTCAGAACCCGGCGGGTTCCGTGAAAGATCGTCCTGCACAGTCGATGATTAATGAAGCCGAAATCAAAGGCCGGATAAAGCCCGGTGACACATTGATTGAAGCCACCAGTGGCAACACCGGAATTGCACTTGCTATGGTAGCTGCAATTCGCGGTTACCGTATGGTGCTGATCATGCCGGACCATATGAGTGAAGAAAGAAAGTCGGCTATGGCCGCCTATGGTGCCGAGCTAATATTGGTGACCAAAGAAGAAGGCATGGAAGGCGCACGTGATCTGGCGCTGGCGATGGAGTCTCGTGGTGAAGGTGTTGTCCTGAACCAGTTTGGCAATACCGACAACCCGCTTGCCCATATAAAAGGAACCGGTCCGGAAATCTGGGAACAGACCCGGGGGCAGGTTACCCACTTTGTCAGCTCCATGGGTACCACCGGAACGATTATGGGTACCTCTGCCTTTTTGAAATCCCAAAACAAAGATATTCAAATAGTTGGTCTGCAACCCGCCGATGGCGCAAGCATTCCAGGTATACGTCGCTGGCCGAAAGAATATATGCCTTCCATTTTTGATGAAGCGAGAGTCGACAGAGTGCTTGATATTGCCCAGCAGGATGCAGAGGTCACCATGCGCCGACTAGCCACTGAAGAAGGCATCTTCTGTGGTGTGTCATCGGGCGGTGCAGTATCAGCAGCACTGTCACTTGATCAGGAAGTGAGCAATGCCACGATTGTTGCCATTATCTGTGACCGGGGAGATCGTTACCTCTCAACAGGTGTGTTCAATCCATAAAAGACTGGCGCGATAAACAAGACCGGTTCAACACTATTAAAAACAGTGATAGAGGATCGTTACCTGTGCCCAGAGGCCATGGGTGCACACAGGTAATGATCGTCTGTCGCTGTAAACACCAATGTTCACTGTTCTAAAAACCCCTGAAGGCAGGTGGTTATAAACATGTATCAGCCTGAGTACAAACTGTTGCCAGATATTGGCTTACAGATGAGTGCGTAGACTATACAATAGCGCTCTTTCTTCTTGACCCTGCCTTGCCCCATGCCGATCAAGCGCACTAGCTTCTCCCGACGAAAACCCCTTAAAACCTCCTCGAAACAGGACACCTTTGCCCGTGGTACAGCAAACCGCAGTGTGCGGACGAGCAACAGCCGCGAGCAACAGCCACCGGAAGTGCAGATAGATGCTCTGACCCATGATGGTCGAGGTGTCGCCCGTCATCAGGGTCGTGTCCTGTTTGTGGAAGGGGCAGTTCCCGGAGACAAAGTAAAAGTCAGGCTGACCAGGGAATCCAGCAAGCGTCTCGAAGGCACCATCGCTAAAGTGCTGGAACCATCCCCAAACCGGGTAACACCACCGTGCCCCTGGTACGAAAAGTGCGGTGGATGTAACCAGCAGCATGTGGAAGGCAACGCACTGCTGGCCATGAAACAGGATATTGCACTGGGTCAGCTAAAGCGTTTCGCAGATATCGAGCCGGAAGTACTGGAGGCACCACTCACCAGCCCTCATTGGGGTTACCGTTCCCGTGCCAGACTGGCCGTGCGCTGGTGGAACAAACAGGTGAAGTTTGGTTTTCGAGCGGCAGGCAGTAAAGAGATAGTCGCCATTGATTACTGTGGCGTGCTTATGCCCAAACTGTCAGAGCTTCTGCCAGAGTTACGCAGTCTGCTGGAAAATAGCGAAAACAAGCGCGCCGTTTCCCACATTGAGCTGGCCGCCGCCGACAATGGCCATGGCGTATTACTGCGCACAGTGCAGTCATTGTCAGAAAATGATCTCAATGCCTGGCTGAATTTTGCACATTCAAAAGAGCTGCATCTCTATCGTCAGCCCGAAGCAGAAGCGGAATCATTGACCTGTCTCTATGCCCCTGATGGCTGTGAGGCTTTACGCTACAACCTCCCCGGGCAGGAGTGTACACTGGATTTTCTGCCGGTTGATTTCACTCAGGTGAACCCATACATCAACAGCCAGATGGTTACCCAGGCACTAGACTGGCTGAGCCTGAAAGCCGAAGATGAAGTTCTCGACCTGTTTTGCGGCATGGGTAATTTCACCCTGCCGCTGGGTCGTCAGTGCGCTTCGGTTGTTGGTGTAGAAGGCGTTCAGGCGCTGGTCGACCGGGGTCGGGACAATGCCCGTAGTAATGGTCTGGATAATGTTTCTTTCGCCCATGCCGACCTGGCTGCTGAGCCGGGTCGCCGAGTTTGGCAGGGACAGAAATACGATGCTCTGCTGCTGGATCCACCCCGAACCGGGGCTTTGGAAATTTTGCAGCAGATGGTGAACGGATTGCCGGAACGGATACTCTATGTCTCCTGTAATCCGGCGACCCTGGCCCGCGATGCGGACTTTTTGCGGGAGCAGGGCTTTAAACTCAGCCGTTTCTGCGTGATGGATATGTTTCCCCAGACGACCCATGTCGAGAGCATGGGGCTATTTGTAAGGGATTTCAGATGGTAAAGGTGCGTGATGATCATCCGGTCACTCCGGATGGCGATATAGATATTCATTCCTGGCTGGCACGTCTGAAGACGCTGATCAAGATCAAAGATGAGCAGCAGCTGCTGGATGCCTGCACCTTAGTGCGTGAGTCGGCGACCCGTGAAGGGACGCCCAGTGCCTGGTCCCAGCATCAGAGCCTGCTGACCATTGGTCTGCAGATGGCCGATATTCTGGCGGAACTCAAACTGGATCAGTCATCAGTGGTAGCGGCTGTTCTCTACCGTGCCGTGCGTGAAAATCGCCTGAGCCTGGATGTGGTTGAACAGAAGTTCGGTGAGGAAGTCGCTGCCCTGGTCAAAGGTGTGCAGGGTATGGCGGCCATTAGCGCCATTCAGAACCCGGCTCGCACCCAGGTACTTGGTCAGCAGCAGGACCAGCTGGAAAAAGTCCGCAAAATGCTGGTCTCCATTGTAGACGATGTCCGCGTGGCTCTGATCAAACTGGCAGAGCGTACCAGTGCGATGCGGGCGGTCAAAAATGCCGACCGTGAACGACGTCAGCGTGTTGCCCGTGAAGTCTTTGAAATCTACGCACCTCTCGCTCACCGGCTGGGTATTGGTTATATCAAGTGGGAGCTGGAAGATCTGGCATTCCGCTACCTGAAGCCCCAGGACTATAAAAAGATTGCCCGACTGCTGGATGAACGGCGGGTTGACCGTGAGCAGTATATCCAGGACACCATGGCCCGCATCCGTGAAGCGCTTTCTGCGGAAGGTATTAATGCGGAAGTCAGTGGACGGGTAAAACATATATACAGCATCTGGCGGAAGATGAAGCGCAAGGGCGTGGAATTCCGCGAGTTGTACGATATTCGCGCTATGCGCATTTATGTAGACCATGTGCAGGAATGTTATGCCGCCCTGGGTATTGTTCATTCACTCTGGAACCATATTCCTAAAGAGTTTGACGATTACATTGCCACCCCCAAAGAGAACGGTTACCAGTCACTGCATACCGCTGTCGTTGGTCCGGATGGTAAAACCCTGGAAGTACAGATTCGTACCCATGCCATGCATGAGGAAGCGGAGCTGGGCGTATGTGCTCACTGGAAGTACAAGGGTACAGATACCCAGAACGAAAGCGACAGCTACGAAGAGAAGCTGAACTGGCTGAGGCAGGTTCTGGACTGGCAGGAAGAGATTGGCCAGGGCATGGAAGGGCTGGCGGACCAGTGGCGTCTGGATGTCGAACCCGACCGTGTTTATGTGTTCACAAAGGATGGCCATGTGGTTGACCTTCCTGTGGGCGCAACCCCCGTCGACTTTGCCTACCGGGTGCATACTGAGGTGGGCAATAAGTGTCGGGGTGCAAAGGTCGCTGGTCGTATAGTGCCCCTGAACAGCACGTTGAAAACCGGTGATCAGGTTGAAATTCTTACCGCCTCCAATGCTGTGCCAAGCCGTGACTGGCTGAACTCCAGCCTCGGTTACGTCGGTACCAGTCGTGCCCGTGCGAAAATTGTCAGCTGGTTCCGCCAGCAGGACAAGGACTCCAATATCACTGCCGGCCGCAGCATGCTGGAAGCCGAGTTGAAACGTCTCGGTGTGAGCGGCGTGAAGTACGATGCTCTGGCCGAGAACATGAAGCTTCAGGATGACGAGGAGCTGTTTGCCAAGGTGGGTGCCGGTGACCTGCGGACTCTGCAGGTCGTCCATGCTGCCCAGCGCCTGCTCGAACCTGAGCAGGAAAGTACCTTCGAGTTTAAGCCACGCCCGCCCAAGTCATCCCGTTCCGACAGTGATGTGATAGTGGAAGGTGTGGGTAACCTGATGACCCAGATGGCGAACTGCTGTAGCCCTTTGCCCGGTGATCCGATTATCGGTTATATCACTCTGGGCCGGGGTATCTCCATTCACCGTATGGATTGCAGCAATGCTCTGCAGCTGCGGGAACAGGAACCCGACCGTCTTATAGAAGTGCACTGGGGCCAGCAGCACGAGTCTACCTATCCGGTTCAGGTGCTGGTGATGTCTTACGACCGTCCGGGGCTGATTCGTGATATCACCATGATTGTCGCGAACGAGCGGGTAAATGTGACGGATATGCACACCACCACTAACCCTAGCGATAATATTGCCCAGATGACCCTGACTCTGGAAATCAGCTGTCTGGAAGTGTTGGGCAAGGTGCTCGCCAAGATCAACCAGCTGCCCAATGTGCTGGACGCACACCGGGACAGTCGTTCCCTGAAAGAGAAAGCCTGATCTTATGGCGGATTCTTCCGGGGTTAAGCACTCACTGGCGGATCTTTTATCCGTGATGGCCCGTCTGCGTGATCCGCAGACAGGTTGCCCCTGGGATAAAACCCAGACCTTTCGTACGATTGCACCTTACACACTCGAAGAAGCTTTTGAGGTGGTGGATGCCATTGAGCGGAATGACCTGGTGCATCTCAAAGAAGAGCTGGGCGACCTGCTGTTTCAGGTTGTCTATCACGCCCAGATGGCCAGTGAGCAGAACCAGTTTGATTTCTCTGATGTTGTGAATGGGCTGGTGGCAAAGCTGGTACGACGTCACCCTCATATTTTTTCTGCAGAACACGCAAAGGCTGAGCCCTCAATCGAGGAGGTGCGAGCCAGTTGGGAGCAGATAAAAGCAGAAGAGAAACAAACTCATAACGCATCTGAGTCTCTACTGGATTCTGTGCAGGTAAATCTGCCAGCTCTGGTTCGGGCGCAGAAACTGCAGGATGTTGCCGCCAGGGTTAACTTTGACTGGCCCGATGTGCAACCAGTGATCGACAAGTTAAAGGAAGAGATTGCCGAGATAGAAGAAGCGATGGAGCAGGGCAACCAGGAAGCCGTTGCGGATGAAGTCGGCGACTTTCTGTTTGCGGCAACCAACCTTGCCCGTCACCTTAAGGTGGATGCGGAACAGTCTGTCCGTGGTTGCAATGAAAAGTTCTGCCGTCGTTTTTCTTTTATTGAAGCGTCTATTGCCGCCCAGGGACGTGCTATGGAAGACTGTACTCTCGAGGAACTGGATGCCCTTTGGGATAAGGCCAAGAGACTAGAGCTGCATAGTCCAAAAAACTAAACCAAACCATGCTTGTAATGGCCTGCCCTTGTAAGTCCATTTGAAGGGTTTGGTCATTGTCTCATTAAAGAATTGAATGAAGGTGCGGAGCCCGCCCCTAAAAACGTCCTTTGAACGGACACGGCTTCGCTTGAGATAACGTCTGTTAAAAGCCTGATGGATTCACCACGACAAGCTTTTCCGGAGTCGTAGTATCTATGTAGCTGGAGAAATTTGTGTTTTCCTCAGTCGTTGGTATCATCGCTCTAATTTCGTCTTTAGAAAAGCCTACGGTCGCCGCTAGTCGCCTATTGACGCGGGGAGGGGTTGTAAGGCTGGAAAAGCTGTCCATGGTGAGATCTTTCATGGATAACAATATTTGTCGGGCACACAGTTTTTTCAACGACAAGGGTTTTGAGATTCTTTTGAGTAATGCATCCTTCACTGGCCCCCGTGGCACTTTGTCGATAACCACATCTGTTGCCGGTACGCCATACCAGAGCAAGACTTTGGTTCCGCTGAAGTCATTATGACTGACGCATAAATCCAGTTTTGAGCCTTCTGCCAGGATACTGCAGAATCTGCTTAGAATATACATGCCAAAGAGGTGGAAGGGATCCAAAGATTCTACACGGCTCTTTCGATTATTAAACATTCTGAGTTTGTATAACGAATTTTTTCGCAACCATGTACAAACAGCCAGACTTTTTACATCGCCCGACACAGATTGTTTGGAAACCAGTGTTCGTAGTACTTCATCAAAGAGTTCAAAAGGCTTTTCAATCTTCGCTCCTGCCTGAATCAAAACCCTGATGGTTTCGCTATCGCAGTGCCTGCGCCTGCGACGTGAAGTCAGGGATTTCCATAACGCTGTTTGGCCTTCCGCATCTATAACATTAACATCAGCGCCCTTGGCTATAACCAGCCGAATGGTCGAGAGACTGGCTGCAGGACCTGCAGCAGGTGTCACCAAAGCATGAAGCAGTGGGGTCACATACGTTTGATCAACACTCGGAATGGTGGCCACATAAATTTTATCTATATGGCCTGTTATGGCAACGGCCTGAGATAAGAGCCTTTCTTTCAACGCCTCTGAGTTCAATAGTGCTTGTTCAATAACGGAGGGATTTTTTCCTGTCTCACATTCATAAGGCCAATATCGCAGAATTAGCTCAAGCAACTTATCATTTATCAAAAACTCTCCTTGAGCAAGGTTTTTATGCTCCAACCATGAAGGCTTACGTGACTCTATAACTTTCTGTCCACTGTGAAGCATGAGTGTCAGTAAATGCAGTTGCGGGCCTGTTGGGGATGCTTTATGAGAAGAGCTTTGGGTACTGTTCCTGGTGGTGCTCCGGGAAGGTTTTAAAGATGCTGTCAGGACACACCTTTTGAGTGCCTTCAATGCCAGACTGCGAAATTTTTGGGGAATGTCTGTTGTCCGGGCGCCATGTAAAAAACATTTTTGCAGATCCCGGCGCAGGGACGGTTTTCTTATTGTCCCGAAAACCCTGTAGTCCCGGGAATCCATAGATCTTTGCAACAGGTCACAGGCTTCACGGCAAGCCCGCTTGCGTCGGGACACCTGTATCCCGGATGTGGTTTGTTTTCTGGTGAGTATTAACCGTTTTTTATCAGCAGCCCAATGCCTGGCATGTTTGATAGTGCGGCTAAAAGCCTTCACACAGGTTGACGGTTTTCTGCTTTTAAGTCGTGCCCTTACTGAAGGTGTCAGGGCTGTGCCTTGTACAGTGGATCTATCCATGGGGTTGTGTCTCTTTCGTAAACCTCAACAACAAGAGACAAGTCATTCAATGAAAGGTTTGCTGACCCGGCCTAACAGTGTTGCCAGACATTCAAACACTATGCAGGTGCTTTATTCTGCAGTAGCGTCATTCAGCAGCAGCGTCATTCAGCAGCAGCGTCGATGTAGCTGGAGAAAGTTGTGCCTTTCACCGCAGTTGGGATAGCTGCCCGAATCTCGTCTTCCGGAATGCCTACCGTTACCGCTAATTGTCTTTTAACTCCACAGGGGATTGGCAGTCGGGAAAAGCAGTCCATAGTGATGTCGTTCATGGATAACAATACCTGCCGGGCACAGAGATCCTTTAACGACCAGGGTGTTGAGATGCCTTTGCTGAAAACATCCTGCACAGACCCATCCGCTATGTTGATACCCACATCTGTGGCCTGTACGCCATACCAGAGCAGGATCTGGATTCCATGGAAGTTATGAAGCTGACAGGCATGCATATGCAACAGTGAATTCATATCATAACTTCTGAGCTTCCTGCATGCCTGTAGCGAATTTTTACGCAACCAGCTACACACAGCCAGACTTTTTACACCTCTGGATACATGGCCCATGGCAACCAGACTTCCCAGTAACCCGCCGTGACTAAAACCTGACCAGCTTCCATGTACAATATTCCCCCCTGCCCGAACCAAAACCCTGATGGCTTCGTTATGGCAACTCCCGCGCGTTAAATTCATGGCTTTCGATATTGCTGTTTGGCCTGGAGAATCTTGAATATTGACATTGGCTCCCATGGTTATAGCCAATTGTATAGTCGATGGCCTGCAAGAGAGCACAAGCATGCTGGTCAGCCTTTCGGCGTCTGGCGGTCAGGCTCCAGTATGTGGTTTTCTTACTGAAAAACGGCAGGCGTTTTTTATTAGCCAGCGCTTTCCGGTGACACTTAACATTACGACGAAAGGCTTTGTCGGCCGTCGAATGAGCAGACGGCGCTCTGCTTTTGAGTGGTGCCCTTACTGAACGTGTCAGGGCTATGTTTTGTATACTGGCGCCATCCATAGGGTTTCATCTCTGTCATAAACCTCAACAGCATGAGACAAGTCATCCGGGAAAAGGTTTGTCTAACCCTGCCTAACAGCTTTGTCAGCTATTCGCACCCTGTGTCGGGACTCATTTGAGCTGTCAGGTCGTGTCTAGTGCTGCATAGCCCAACAAACCAAATAATGTCCGGTGGTTTTTTCGGGGTTTGGTGGCACTGGAAACAATCGACTGGAATAGAACGAGCTAACAGAAAAAACACGTTGAAAGAGGACAACAGCTAACTTTTACCCTCACCTGTTGGAATGTGAGGCTAGTGCGAGCGCTTTGGTTGTATCTGCTTGTTTCTGTCTTTTTTTGTTTTGGTGTAAGTGTTTTGTCTGTGTAAATCACTTATTCGACTTCAAAAAAGGAAGGCATTTCTTGGCATAAGACAATGTTTTTGTTTATGCCTAGTTCACTATAGAGGCAGATGCTTATCTGATTGCGCTGTGTTCCAAAATAATAATCTCAGATAAGAGGTAGCAAGTAGAGCACTGGTCAGGTAGGCCGTGCTTACAGACTGACCTGGAAAATGGTCTTCAGTAATAACGAAAGAGAAGGGCAGTACCCATGCTTGAAAATTTCGGGTCCTATCTGAAAAAGCGACGCAAAGAGTCGGGGCTTACTCAGGATCGACTGGCTATGGCTCTGTCATGTTACTCACAAGTGTTGTCGGGAATAGACTCCGTCACCATCAGCCGTTGGGAGCGGGCAACAACCGAACCCACCGGGGAAAGGCAGAGACAGGTTATTTCTTACTTTGATGATGATGCAGAGAAAATTTTTCCGTTTCGTTCCAGTCGCTCGCAGGTTATGACACCGACACAGTCACTGGAATATTTAACACGCCACTACCTGAATTCCCCCAAGCTGGGACATAAGGTTGGTACCTTTCCTGAGGTGCGTGGCAGCCAGTATCGTCTTGAAAACCTGACTGGTGATGCAGAGCACCAGAAGTTTCTGGATATGATTCTGGAGTACGATAATGCCATTTATGACAGTATGGTACCGGTGGATAAGAGCCGTATGACCGGTTGGCTGGGGCGTTGTAACCGTATGAGTATGGCGGTGTGTAAACATGGTCATTACTTTGGTCATGTGATTGCGCTGCCACTCAAGGAAGAGGTGTTCTGGCAGCTGATACATGCCCGACGTGAAGAAGCATCTATTGGTCTGGATGATATTGTTTCACCCCATGAGCCTCACTGCCTGTACATTTACTCTTTGTACGGCTCAAGCCGTATGGCGGCCGGGCGACTGATTATGGAAATCATCAGTTATCTGGGCCGGCATTATGATCATGTGAATCATATTGGTGGTTTGTGTGCGACCAGTGATGGCACTCGGTTGGCTCGCTCTTTCCATCTGGAACCCTGCGAGGTGGGTCCACCCGTTCCTAATGGTGCGGTGCGTTACCAGGGGCGTGAAGTGAAGTTTGTGACCTATGCGGCGCAGCTGGCGCATATCCTGGAAGACCCAGGCCTGAGGAAGCTTTTGCCGTCCTGAGGTTGGGGGGCGATTTGCGTTCAGCCTGTGCCTGAGTGCATGTTTTCCGCGCCGACAGGGCTGTCCCTGCCCTGAAGCGTTCTCAGGCCATCCATGGCTTTTGAAAACATGCATTCAGACACTGTCTTATAGATATCGAGTGGTCAGGACGCTAGATATGGGGTTGATTGTGGTTAGTGGTTTGATTGAGTCAATACTGGAAGATAGTGCTTTATTTTCCAGTATTAGAAACATCGGGCCACTGGCTTGATTATTGTGATTCCTGATTCGATTTAGCATTCTGCCGAACCCGACTCAAAACTCCCCGCAATATATTCATCTCTTCCTGCTCCGGTCTTGCCCGGTTAAACAGCCTTCTCAGTTTGGTCATAATCTTTCCGGGGTGCTGGCGAATAATAAACTGAATATCCCCCAGTGCGAGTTCCAGCTGTTCGTAGAACTGTTCCATCTGCCGGGTGTCGGGGTAGGGCACACTGTCTTCTTTTGGCTCCTTTGATTCCTCTGTTGCGGAGCCCTCTGTCGCGCTCTGAGCAAGGTAGGCCTGACGGATTTCATAACAGAGAATCTGTATGGCTGAGGCTACATTGAGTACCGGGTAATCCGGGTTGGCATCCACAGACACATGAAAGTGGCACTGTTGCAGCTCTTCATTGGTCATACCGGAGGTTTCCTGCCCGAACACCAGTGCCACTTCGCCGGTCCGGGCTTCTTTCACCAGTTGTTCCCCACAGCGGCGGGCGGTGAGCATTGGCCAGGGAAAGCTGCGGCTGCGGGCTGATGTGCCTACCACAAGATTACAGCCGTCGATCGCCTCTTCCAGCGAGTTCACCACTTCAACATTCTCCAGCATATCGCCGGCACCGGCGGCCATGGTGGTGGCATCTTCGTGGGGCCATTGGTTGGGCTCTACCAGAATCAGTCGGGTCAGCCCCATGGTTTTCATGGCGCGCAGGGCGGAGCCAATGTTTCCGGGATGCCAGGTGCGAAGCATAACAATACGAATGGAGTTCAGCATAAAGAGGAAGGGCCGGTAAGACAGAATCAGCAGCGGATTATAAAGACTTTTTTTGTGAATGCTTTTAAGAAAGTTATAAGAATGCTTCTGATAATGATTTTCAGAGAGATATAAACAAAGAAATTTACCCGTAGTGCGCGTACAATGCCGGCAAATTGTTTCTTGTCCGACCGGATAGGTATTTAATGGAAAAAGCTCGGGAAAAGGAAGTACTGGCGTGGTTGCTTGGCCGTCAACAGGCGGTAGCCCCGGCTTTGCGACAGACGGTGCTACTGGGGTGTGGGCACTATCTGCTGGTGGTAGTGCAGGCGGCACTGCTGGCCTGGATTATTGATCGTCTGGTGATGGGAGGGCAGTCGGTAGAGTCGCTTATCGCCCCGTTTATTGCCCTGCCGGTCACAGTGGCTTTGAAATCCCTTTGCGCCCGGGGAAGGGAGCTGGCCGGGCAGCGTGCCGGTGAGCAGGTCAGGCAGCAGCTTCGGCAGGAGTTGCTGACGACCATCGCAGAACGTGGCCCTGTGATTCTGGCTGAACGGTCTTCCGGAAGTTGGCTGACTTTGTTGATGGAACAGGTCGATAAGCTTCAGGACTACTACGCCCGCTATCTGCCCCAGATGAAACTGGTGGGTATTCTACCGATTCTGACCTTGCTGCTGGTACTGCCCTTTAGTTGGGTGGTGGCGCTGATTCTGCTGGGCACAGCCCCTCTTATTGTGATGTTTATGATACTTGTGGGAAACCGTGCAGCGGCTGCCAGTCATCGTAATGTTCAGGCTCTGTCCCGACTGAGTGCACACTTTCTGGATCGTCTGCAGGGCTTACCGACACTGCGCCTGTTTGACCGGGGTGCTGCAGAGGCCGCAGCCATTGAAGGTGCGGCGGAATCCTTTCGTGAAAAGACCATGCAGGTGTTGCGTCTGGCGTTTCTCTCCTCCACGGTGCTGGAGTTCTTTACTGCGATCTCTATAGCCATGACGGCGGTGTATCTGGGGATGAGCTATCTCGGGTATCTGGAGTTCGGCTTCTGGAGTTCCTCTTTAACCTTGTTTACCGGCCTGTTTCTGCTGTTGCTGGCCCCAGAATATTATCTGCCATTACGTGAGCTGGGCACCTATTACCATGCCCGGGCGGATGCTGTGGGTGCGGCGGATGAGATTGAGGCCTTTCTGGCCCAGAAGCATGTGCTCGTTGACGAAGGCGCCTGCAATAGTTGTCCACCACAGGCTGCGGCAACCCTGCGTTTTGATAATGTGACGGTGGAAGCCGCGAATGGTCGTCGCATTCTCGATAGTGTCTCTTTCTCTGTAGATGCCGGGCAAAAACTGGCGATAGTCGGGGAATCCGGTGCCGGAAAAACCACTCTGCTGAATGTGCTGCTGGGGTTTATGCCCTATCAGGGGCAGGTGATTATTAATGGTATTGAGCTGTCTTCATTGAATCTGGCCAGCTGGCGCAGTCATATTGCCTGGCTGGGTCAGAATCCCCGGCTGTTTTACGGCAGCCTGCGGGAGAATATTGCACTCTCCAACCCATCCGCCACCGCAGCACAAATAGAAAGAGTATGCGAGGCGGCGCATCTTGATGAATTTCTTCATCGTCTGCCTCAAGGGTTGGACAGCAGGGTGGGGGATGATGCTTCCGGCCTGTCGGTCGGGCAGGCTCAACGTGTGGCACTGGCACGAGCACTGCTGGTGGACTTCCAGTTGCTTGTTCTGGATGAACCCACGGCCAGCCTTGATGCCCATAGTGCAGATATTGTTACAGATGCCATTCATAAAGCTTCTGAAAATCGTACGACGATTACCGTTAGCCATCGTTATGAAAGCCTGAACCAGGCAGATCAGATTTTGATGCTGGATAAGGGGCGTGTGTCCGGTTATGGCAGTCATGCCGAGCTTGTAGCCTGCAATACTCAGTTCCAGTCTTTTATCAGTCAGTGGCAGCAATGGAACCGCGAGGACGTTGTCAGAACGGGGCACGCAGTCGCTAAAAGTAATAAGGGTATTCAGGAGGAACCGCATCATGGCTGATTCAATAACCCAGGTGTACCGTGACCTGCGCCCTTTCTTAAAGCGGGCTGGTGATTACAGGGTTGAGTTTGGTCTGGGCTTTCTGCTTTCTATGGCGACCCTGATTGCCAGTGTTGGCCTGCTGGCGCTGTCTGGCTGGTTTATTACGGCAACAGCACTGGCTGGCATGACAGTCGCGACTGCACAGGTGTTTAACTTCTTTACCCCCGGTGCCGGTGTACGGGGTTTCTCTATCGCCCGAACCGCTGCCCGTTATGGTGAACGACTGGTGACTCATGATGCCACCTTCCGGTTGCTGGCGGGTTTGCGGGTCTGGTTCTTCAGGAAGGTTGAGCCCCTTGCTCCTGCCGGGTTACGCAAATTCCGGCAGAGTGAGCTGTTGAACCGGCTGGTGGCAGATATCGACACTATGGATGGTCTTTATCTGCGACTGCTTAGCCCATTGCTGCTGGCTGTAGCGGGCAGTCTGGGTTTGATCATTCTGGCCTGTCTTGTCAGTGGAACGGTTGGACTGTTTCTGGCTGTTGTGCTCGGTGTCACCCTGTTGGTTCTGCCGGGGCTGTTTTTCCGTTTGGGACAGGCGCCGGGCGATGGTCTGGTGCGTCAGCGTGAAATCTTGCGTACCCGGTTAATGGATTTTGTTGCCGGGCAAACAGAGCTGCAACTGTTTGGTGCTATTGACCGATTCAAGCAGCAGACCGCTGAGGCCGATGCCCGCGTTCATCAGCAGGAGCAGGCTATTACCCGGGTAACAGGTTTTTCTCTGGCGGTGATTACTTTGATCACAGGGCTGACAGTCTCAGGTGTATTGCTGCTGGGCGGAATGGACCTTGAAGCGGAAACAATGAATGGCCCCCTGATGGTGATGCTCACCCTGGCGACTATGGCTGCCTTTGAAGCCATTGCGCCCTTACCGGGAGCGTTTCAAATGCTTGGAGAAACCCATCGCTCCGCTGTCCGACTCAGTGAAGTGGCAGAGCAGGAGCCTGCGGTTGTATTCCCTGAATTGGAAACAGGGTCAGTTGTTCCATCAGAAGGTAGACTGTCTCTGGAAGGCGTCAGCTTTGCCTACCCCAATGGTGAGTCGGTTCTCAATGACTTCTCACTGAGTCTTGAGCCGGGTGAACGTGTCGCACTGAAGGGCCCAACAGGGTGTGGCAAGTCCACTATTTTGCAGCTTATCACCCGGGACTGGCCCTGCAGTGGTCAGTTAAAGCTGGATGGGCAGCCGATTGATCAGTTTGTGGAATCAGACCTGCGTCAGCGTATGGCGGTAATGCCCCAGCGCGTACATATCTTCAGCGCGACCTTGCGGGACAATCTCTTGCTGTCTGTGCACCCAGAACTCTCTATCAATGATGATGTTCTGTTGTCGACTCTTAAACGGGTTGGGCTGGAAGCGATTGCCAGTACAGCAGATGATCTCGATACCTGGTTTGGTGCGGCAGGCCAGGTGTTATCTGGCGGTGAGCAGCGTCGTTTAGGGATGGCCAGGGTATTGCTGAGACTGAAAGATTCACAGTGTCGTCTGGTACTGCTCGATGAACCAACAGAAGGTCTTGATCCTGAGACAGAGAGAAGAATGATTGAAGTGTTGAATCAGACTTTATCCGGACAGACGTTGCTGGTGGTGACCCACCGCCCTGCGATTCTGCAGCTGGTCGATCGCATCCTTACGATGGGTTGAGTGTTAACCTGTATTTTCTATCCGTAACTGCTCAGAATCCGTAGGCGAGTCAAGGCGCAAGCATCAATACTAGCAGCCTGTCGGACTTAACGCGCTCCTGCGTTGCTCTAGCTCCTGCATTCATGCAGTCGTATGAAAAAGCCGGATTTGGCCATTTTTTATGCTGATCCTCGTTGCCGACCAGACGTCACCAGAACACAATAGTGCCTATTGACGTTTACCTGTTGATGATGAATGTGGCAATAGAGTTGAGTGTGTAATTGCAGCAGAGCTGGTGAAGGGTCCAAAGTAAGAGCTGCCCTCATCTACTGTCTGCATCAAATAGCTTTGTATCTCTTTCCTGCTTTGCACTACAGGCTGTAATAGTTTGACTATTGAATCGTAGCGATCATATGCCTCTCCTTTAGCCCTGTAACGTTGGTCTTGGGCCGCATCCAGTGCATTCTTGGTGAATATAAAGTGGTGAACCCATTCTTTCATAGGGTCCGCCCCGGCCTGAAGAAGGGTTCTGACCACTTCAAGGTGACCTTCCTGAGCGGCTTGAAATAATGGTGTTGAAGTACCTCTCGGTTTTTCAAAATCAGCCCCGACACTCATCAGATACTGAACGATATCGAGATAACCATTTTCGCTGGCAGCATATAAAGGTGTTCCTTCGCCCCAGGTTTGATTGACATCAGCCCCAGCGTTAACGAGAAATACCGCAACATCGAGATGACCATAGAGGCAGGCAAGAAAAAGAGGGGAGCCCACTGTTTTATTCCAGCCCTGATTGACATCAGCCTGAGAGTTAACGAGAAACGTCACGACATGGAGGTGACCATTTCTGCTGGCAGTCTGGAGTGGTGTTTCACCATTATACTGACTTTTATGGATATCAGCCCCGGCATCCACAAGAAGTTCAGCTACATCAACATGTCCACTAATAGCAGCCACAGCAAGGCCTGAGACTTTTGCCCTATTGTAATCGCTGTAAAATTGCTGGCTTGGATCAAAGTCCGTTTGCGCTAGCCAAGATCTTACAACTGCCACATCACCGCACCGACAGGCCTTTATGAACGGAGGGTCTGCCCTACCAGTCCTGTCTGCCTGGGAACAGAAAGCAACCAACAGCCCCAGGAAAAAGAGTGCATAGGAGAACAGCACATTTCTTCTGACCCTTTTCATAAAGCCAATTCCTCTTACTCCCCCACAAAGGGACAGAAGGTATGGCAACAAAAAAGTACAATTTCAAGAAAAAGGGGGCGAAAGGGGGTGGAGTCACTATTGGAGCTAACGTCCAAAAAGCTGCCACTAAACCCTACCCATAGATGATCGATATCGGGAGATGGGTATCGATGGATTAAGATAACAGTTGCAAGCAAGTTACTTCACCAGCCTGTTAGCCCGGATATTTCATAAACATGCACCCGATCTCGCTTGCCCCTTGCCGCTCCAGGAGCGACAAGGTTCTGCGGAATATTAGGGCAGTTCATGAAAAACCCGGGTTAGAGGCAGGTGAAGCACTTTTATCACTGTGGGTAACTTCATGCGCCTATAAACGCCATAGCCTGACTTTTACAAGCAGCAGCTATCACGGCTCCGTTTTCTTTATGGAATCCGCTGCATGGGTAACCTGTGTTTGGGTACCAGTTGCTTCTAACTTGTCAGTTTTCTGCTGAATCTGTTTTATGGATTTAAGGCTCCGCAGTTTTTCAGTAGCAGTTTTTACCCTATCTGTGATTCCAGCATTATAGGTATTGATTTCTTGTACTATGCAATCCAGTTGTGCCTGTGTTTCAGCGCCTAATTTATGCCCTCCCTCAGCTTTAGGTCGCTGTATGGGCATTTGCGATAAGAGTTGACTCTTTAAAGCCTCAAAAGTCGTGAATATAAGAAAAACCTGCAGATCTTCTTCCGTTATATTGTTAGGGTATTCTGTTCCGTATGTCATAGAGAAACAGACCTTTATCCTGGCCAGGTCTTCATCGATCTGCTCTGTTATTTTATCTCTGAACAACCTTGATAAAGAGCCGGGCAAGTCAGCCTTTCTTTCGGCAGGTGCGTTTGCCGGGTCGGAATACACCCGCTCACAAAAAGTTTTCAGAGTTGCCGGGGGGGGCTCAATAGCTTTGTGACTACTCCCCTGCTGTAAAGGCCTGGCAAAGCGATTCCAGAGTTGTTCTCCAAAGTGTCTTGGCATGGCTTGTAGAAATTTCTCCAAATCGCCATGTACGGCCTGGACAACTTTGAAATTGGCTATATCAGCTATAAGACGGTTAAATGGTAAATCGCGGGTCTGTTCTCCTTTGTCTTTTGCCTTGACAAGAGCCTTAAAGGTATATGCCCAGTAGAGTGGATACACATCACTCGCACTCTCCGGGACATATCCAAGTTTCTTTTTGTACTGTTCAGTGATCTGTTTCACGGCATTGCGCCATAAGGATACTGCCCGAAAAACACCCAGGGCGTTTGCATCTGCCGTTGCGGTATGGATCATATGCTCAGGATGGTCGAGCCCATAGGCAAACATGGAGGTCAGCTTCAGCAGTATATTTGGAGTGAGTTCTACATTATGGCATTCAAGGTGTCTTACAAGGTAGGCCAGTATAATGAGAGGGTCACAGGTTATTTTGACAACAACTGCCTGAACGCCGGTACTTTCGGATGCATCCTTTTTCTCTACCCGGCGTGTTGTTTCCTTGTGCAATCGGTCGACCATTTCTTGCCAGCTGGTTTCTTCTCTGTGGAGCATTCCGGCCATTTCCGGCAGAGTTGTCCCGTCGAACATTTTTCTTATGACAGCCTGTTGTTCCACGTCGGTCTCCTGATCCACAGTTGGGGCTGCGCACAGGATGGCTGGCCTGATTTTTGTGGCTCCTTCCAAAGCAGGGTTTGCTGTCTGCACCCTGGCAGAGAAGTCGGGGAAGTATGTCCCTGTGCCGGTCATCTGGACAGGGGTTTCGGGGGCATCTGAATACGCGATACTGTTCAATGCCCTTATTGCTGCCGTGTGAACAATTCCCAGTTCTCCAAACAGTTGTTGTGGGAGGCATTTAGCCATGCGCGTCTCAAGACGTGCGATAACCAATTGGATGATGGTCGACTGGATACAGTGTTTGACGGCATGCTTCGTGGCTGCTTCGTCTTCCTTGGAAAGCGGGCTCGTAACCGCGCTTTTTTCTGCTGGCAGGTCTGTAGAACCTGATTTTCTGATCATCCCCGTTATATCGCATTCGTCACTGAAGGCTGGCTCTTTCCTGAATTTCATAATGCGCTGTGCGTGGAATTCAGACCGTTCCTGGATGGTCTTCTCAAGAGGGGTATTTCTGAGAGAAGTGGCAATTGTATCGAGGGCCAATTCGTTTGTAATAGTCTCCATTGCTCCTTTAGACAGCTCCGTATCCAGGGCCTGCTCATAGAATGTTCTCATGATCCACGCTGTATCTTTGCCTTCCACAGTCATGCTGTCGAGGAAAGAATCCATGACCCTGTCGACGTCGCGCACCAGTAGTTCGTTGAATATGTCGGACACACTCAGGGCTTGATTCTTAGTCTGCTCCAGATGGCTTCTAAAGCTGTTGATGACACAGGTTCTTTGGGCGGCGCTGACCTTAAGGTGCTTGTTGGGCGTGTCACTCTTTTCCTGATCAGGGCGGACCTCAACAGATTGCGGTGCCTGTGTTGGTTGTGTGCTGATTCTTACCGTATGAGGAGGCTTTGGTGGTGGCGGTGGTCTGCGGCGACTTTTTGAAGGCTGACTTTCCAGTTGCTCAGTTTTTGGATCGTCATACTGATTTGCTGCTTCTGCTGTGGTCACGGCTCTGATCCTGGCTTTCTTCATGGCCTCAGCGACACGTTTTTCCCTTTCTTCAATCTCTTTCGTGTCAGTGATGAAGTCGCTGGCTGCCTCTGTCACAGGTTGCGCCGTAGCCCCCTTCGTGACGAGCTGAGCGTTTTCCATGGCCGGAGCAGGCAGTGCGTTAATTTTTTTGTTGAGTTCTTCGATAAAGCCTTCTGAATGGCCAACCTTTATTTTTTGTTGTTGAAGAATGTCCGGCAGTTCATCTTCATGCCAAAATGTTTCGACAACGGTTATGTCTTCGACTTTTTCCCTGGTAAAGCCATCAACGAGGTACCAGGCTGTAATATTTTGTAACTCATTGTAGATCTTTAGTTTTCTTGCAGTGGTCATCGCAGCTGTATCGCCGGCATCAATAGTGCTGAGTAACATCTGGCCAATCTGAATGCACCGCTCTACAGGTATGCTTGCAGTGTTGCCCCTTAGCAACTGGAGAACTGCCTGATAGTCTTCTTTGGCTACATACCCCCATGCGTCACTGAGGATTTTCTGTTCCTGCCTGGCCACCTCGGCTATTTTGGCTCCCTGTATCTTCCGCGCTTCTATATCTGTTTCTGAGACACCGGCTCCCTGCGTGTGTGCGGTACTGGCGGGTTTGCCAGTTTTTCTCCATGTCCCTTTTTGGGGTTTCTTATCCGGGCTGTCAGCTTGTTTTTCAACAGAGCTGCGGGATTGTTTTTTGAAGAAACCTGTTTTTGCGCTTTTAGTAGTATTCATGGACATTTTTGCTGTGCTCCGGGCAGTATGCAGTTGATATTCCGGGGCTTGGACACTGGAGAGGAAACCAAAGTTCAGGGCTTTTAACCGTGCTGTCAGGGAGCTAAGGGAAGAGCGGGCGAGGCGAAAAGACAGAGGAAGGAGGAGTTAATGAACTGATCGGCAGAAGTTACGTGTATACGGTGTTATTTATAGCCTCTGGCCAGAATTGCTTCTGCTTTCTTTATAATTCGCTCTTCTAAAGAATGGTTGCTTTTTAAATAACAGGTAAGTCCCCGGCCTTGTGGAAACGGATATTTCTGGCCATTAAACAGTGCAGGGAGCAGGTGCCGTAAACCAGTGAGGTGAAAAGTGGATGCTAACAGAAAAAATACCTGCTTCATGAGAGTTTACAGATATAAAACTGACTAATTGATCAAAAACAAATATAAAAACTATTGTTGATGATTAAATGTACAATGTTCGCTCTGCTTTTTAGGTTGCGGATTCCATCGTGGCTGACTGTAAGACAATGAGAAATAATAAATACGGTATTTATAAAGCATTGAGGTATGACATGGAGCAGTGGCTGGAGTTTCACCGGATTCTGATCACTCAGGGAGAGTTGTGGCGGCTGGTGACGGGGCACTTCACCCACTTGGGCCCGACTCATTGGCTGATAAACCTGTCAGGGTTGCTGTTTGTCATGTTTATTAATCCATTGTTTGTGTTCAGTCGGCAGGGGTTGGGGGCTGTTTTGTTTCTCTGCTTGTGGGTGAGTACCGGACTCTGGTTTTTAGACCCTGATCTTATTATTTACCGGGGTTTTTCAGGTGTACTGCATGGTTTGTTTTTTCTGGCGGTGATCACATCGAAAGTCCACCGACGTTATGTTCAGGTTGCTGTGTTATCAGCGTTTTCATTGAAGGTGATGTTTGAACAGCTCTCTGACTATGAAGGGTCTGCGTTCTCTTTCGATATCAATGGCGTTGTTGTTTATAACGCTCATCTTTATGGTTTTCTGGGTGGTGCTTTGTTGACAGCCTGTTATTTTTTTATAAAAAAGGTAATGGGTCGTAAGAGTGCCAGCCATTCCCGCTAAACATACGCCTAGAGACGCATAATACCTCAACAGTTCATGCTCTTTATTGAGACAGCACTCCCCCCCCCCCCCGGCAGGGAACCGGTTTTTGCACGAACCTTGTATCACACTGAAAACACAGAGCAGTCTCCATCAGGAAGTGTCAGGGATCAGGCTCCTAATGCTTTGGCCCTGACCGCCACCCTGGGTGATGGCAAGTAACAGAGAATGCCAGCAATCAATCAAAAACCAGTCAAACAGACTCTTTATTGTTAACCATAACGAGATTTTCGACCGTTTGTGGTGCCAGGCAGCCCGGAAGATCGGGCAGGCCAACTGCTCTACCTGGTCAATCAAGAAGGCCAGGAGCATCAGAATGGCGAGGTTGGTCGCCAGGTGCTGCTTTCCATGACCGTAGTTATGTTCAAGGTTGTAGCCCTGTGTTTTCAGCGTGTTAAACGTCTCATTTTCGATTTTCCACCTTGCGCGTCCTCCTCGCATAACCTTTGTTACGCTGGTTGTTGTCAGTTCAATGCTGGTGACCCAGGTGCAACTGAATTTTTTCCCCTTTGGGGAGGTTTCCACATATTCCAGATAGTTGACCAGCACGTCAGGATTGGATTTATTAATCGGAACATCGTTTACAAACCGGAACCAGTGGCTAAACCCTTTTTCATCCGTGAACTGGTGCCGACTCACCTGATCTTGCGTATCGAGTTCATCGACTGTATTCATGAGGGCCTGATGATCCCCTTCCCTGGCCACAGCAATAAAATTGTGCCCGTAGGAGCGAATGAGTGTGATGGTCGGACCATCGGAATACAGGCCATCCAGTCCGAGTACCAGTTTCAAATGGGGATGTTCGCAGCGGACATGTTCCAACAACCGTTTCAGAGCATTTTTCTCACAATCATTTTTGCTGACATCGATCTGTTGGATGATGGGTTCCGGCATGAGAGGCAAGACTTCCTTCATCCCGGGTTTGACGAGGCACATGGCCAGTAACTGATGATAGTACTGTGGGCCTTTCCCCTTGGGATGCTTGCAGCAGCATTCATTACAGTGAATCGTTCCGGATGAAAAATGACCTGTGCCATCAATGGCTGCCAGGTATCCTTCATCGAGATACTTGAAGTGTTTCAGTCGATTCGACCGTTGTACGACGGCAAACAGCTTTGTAAAGATCTTACGTAGATCAGCTGGTTTGACAGGATCCACAAGTTCTCGCATATACGTATCGCAAGGGATCTGCTTGACGTTGTAAAGGGAGCGAATGTTATGAGCGATCTCAGGTTTCAACTTCGCTTCGTCAAACTCCAGCAGTGACGGATACTTCAGATGCATGACGGCCAGTGCCGACATGACAGCATCGTGCAGGGATATTTTGCTGCTGCAGTGATTGGGGCGATCATCAGGTATTTTTGCAACATGCCCGGAAACGATACTGAGTAAGTCATCTGCCAAGGCATGCTGTTTTGAAGTAGGCATGAGGGGCGCCGGAAAAGTGTCTTCAAATTGGACAGAATGTAGCTGAAAGTTTGCGAAAACGCTCGTTAGGGAATTCTTCTCAAGCCCTGATATCAAAGGAAATCATTAAGTCAGCGGGAATTGCTGATCTGCTGTCATTTGATCTGCATGGTTTTATACGCCCATGAATTGATAGCTGTAGGGCGTATAACCTTTTTGGTCTGGGATTTGACAGCATGGGGCTCGGCAGTTCTGTGTATTTGTTTTCACATTGTACGCTGTACACATGGAGCACACTATGGAAGCTTACCGTTAACTTTCAGTACTATACATTGCCCCAAATAAGGCGCTGCTACGCGTTACTATTGAGTAGGCATGCTCGGAGTCTTTCAAACTCTTGATTAGCATGTCCTAAGTCTTTTCAGCCCGCAACGCCGCAACACTCATCCAGAGCACGCCGCCAACAACCAGAATCAAACCTGCCAGATGATACCGGGTGAAATCTTCTCCCAGTACCACAACTGCCAGACCTGCAGTGATAATAGGGCCGATGGTGGCAGTCAGGCTGCTGGTAGCCGCTCCAATTCGCCGTATCCCTTCCGCCATCAGATAAGATGGCAGCACTGTCGCCACAACAGCCATCAGTGCAGCGTAGCCGTGCACGGGTAAAGGCTGAGCCAATGCACTGATATCTTTCGAAATCAGAAAGTGAGTGAGAATGGCTGTGCTTGAAGCGGTCATCGCCAGACTGGTAAAGCGAGCACTGCCAAGAGCCGTTGAGAGTGGTTTGCTGGAAATAATAAATCCGGCAAAGGTGATGGCTGCGCCAAAAGCCAGCAGGCTGCCAAGAAGTATATTGTCTCCCTGGAGTGAAAAATCCCGGGCGAAGATAATGGCAATGCCGCAGTAACTCAGTATCAGGGCCGGTAGCGTACCTTTGCGTAATGGCTGTTTGAACAACACAACACCGGTAAGAACGACAAGGGTGGGGTAGGTAAACAACACCAGTCGTTCCAGCTGAGCACTGATATATTGCAATGACATAAGATCCAGCAGTGCGGCCAGATAATAACCGCAGATGCCGGCCAGTGCTGCCTGCAGTGTTTGTTTCAGGCTGGGTCTTTGATAGGGTGACCCCCACAGCCAGATACACAGGGGCAGCAGATAAAAAGGCAGGGCATAGAGCATGCGCAGTGTAAGCAGGGTGACTGTGTCCACCTGATACTCATAGGCCAGTTTGATAATGACTGGTTTAAGGGAAAACAATGCTGCGCCGGAAGCAGCAATCAGGATGCCGGTAAGGGTGATGTTCAGGCTCTGTCCTGATAAACGGCTCATGGCGCTTTCTCTGGTCGAATTAATATACGACTGTGATCATACCGGTCAGGCTCCCAGGGTGGTGGGGTTATTCTGTAAAGAAAGTCTGGGTTTTTCTGAAGGTACGGGATTTCAATGACTCGCAGCTCTTCAGGCCATAAATAGAAGGTTGATAACCTCTCTCAATAATACGGTTTGTCATTTCCTGAATATAGGTTTGATCACTTTCTTTATTTTCCCAGAACCAGCGTCCAAGTACCTTAACTGTTTTGCTCATGATGGCAGTTCGCACAGGGCTGACACAGGCTTCCTTTAACATTCTGCAAAACAGGATGTCGGTGTCGTTCCGAGGGAGCTGGTGGCTGAGGTAAAGCCAGTCATGAACAACAGCCGCTGCCATAAAGCGAGGGCGGAATGGGGTACCGATAAAGTGCCAGGCAAAAGCCGGGATACTGGCACCATCAAACTGGAAACCCTCTGGAACACCTAAAGCCTGCTCGTTGTATACGACAAAGAAGTCCCTGGCGACTTCATAGGCTTCGTCCAGTTTGCCGTAATTGCTTTTGGTGACAGGTCTTACAAGCAGAGAGTCCTTACTCTTGTCATGCATTGTGCGTTACCCCTGAATAAGAATCTCATAGCGGCCATTGCGCTTTTTCAATGGAGTAAACTTGAGCAGGGCGATTTGGTCGGGGCTGCTTGGGGCGAGGCTGCCGACCAGTTTAAAGCGTCCATTCGGGGAAACTTTCAGTCGTGCCCTGAGTGATAGTGACCCGGTATCGGTAATCTCTGCGCTTAGACCCTGTTTGTTGCAGCTGAGCTGGGCATTCAGGTCAACGGTTTCTGGCCAGAGAGGTAACTGCACATCGCGCAGAATCAGATTGCCCTCCAGCTTTTCGCAGGAGCTCTGAGTTAAACGCGCTTGATCCACTGTGAGTTTGTATTGACCGGTGATAGTGCTTGCCATAGCCAGCTGTGGTGGCAGAAACGCACCCAATGCCTGAGCAAGCTCCTGAATCTCACCACGACCAGTGAGACTGGTGAGGTTGATCACCTGCTGGTCTTCGATATGAACCTTCCCCTTTAGCTGGGCGCCCAGCCCTTTGGCGCTGTACGACAGTTTGGGAGATAGGGTCAGCAGCGACCAGGGGTTGAGATCCCAGCCAACACTGTCCAGATTGACAGAACCATAACGGGTAGCCTGTATAACGGGTTTAATGGCTCGCCCATGCCACAGGGTTCCCTGCATATCCGTCAGGGTAAAAGGAAGTTGCTGTAACTGTGCGGCAGGCATAAACCTGTAAGCCAGCTGTGCCGGAAACAGCACTACAAGCCAGACGAGTATCAACAGCAGACCGAGGGCACCCCAGCCTGTAACAGGTTTTAATGTTTTCATGGTAATTCCTTTTACAGCTGGCCTTTGTCTTCCTGCATTACCTTTGAGCACTGTCAAAGAGAATGGAACCAGACACCATGCCGGCTGTCGTGCGCTTCAGGGTCAGGGCTTCAGGCTGTATACCTTCCTGTTCAAGGGTGTCGAGAAAATTCAGTACCGAGGCAAATGAACGGTTATCAATCATGGCTGCGCTCTCGCGACTGTTCCAGGATGAGTTGCCTTGCCACAGTGACAGCTTGCGCCCTGCCAGTGTGATACGGTTACCAGAAGGGGCGATCTGGCTGGCTCCTGCATCATCAAGAATGGTGGCCAGCATCTGCATATCTGCCAGAGTGTCTATACGTCGATCGACCTGTTTTTGCAGGTTGTCATGCCAGCCCATAATGCCGCGAACAGATAACCAGAGTGCTAAGGCTACAGCGACGGGTATGGCCACCAGTAATAATTGTTTTTCCCTTGGCGCAAGGTTTTGCCATTTTTGCTGCAAAGGTTGGATAAGCTGTTGATTCAGATTTTGGTTGAGAGCCTGGATCATTGTGTTACCTCCAGCTGTACCTGTTGAGCTTTGCTGTTGCCGGGAAGTGCAGATACATCGCTTATGGTCACCGGACTGTAGCCTGCAAGAGCCTGCTCAAAGTCGGGCCAGACATTATTCTCTACTTCAACAATGACTCGCAACTGTTCACCCTCTGTTTCAATACCAGAGAGCATCACGCCTTTATTCGGCCAAACCTGAGTGAGCCGCTCCAGTCTACGGAGGAAAGAGGTCTCACTACCGGTTTCCAGTGTGGCTATCCGGCTTTTCATCTGGTGGACCGGGCGAATCATACGACCATTTTTTCCCATCGCGCTTTTGAACAGCTGGCTGATTTCCTGATCCAGCTGCTGTTTTTGATTGACCAGCTGGACGCTATCCCACGTAAACAGACCAATTTGTATGACCAGTGCCGCCGCCACCATGGAGAGTGCCGGTACAAAAGACTTCAGTCGTCCACCGGGTCGCGCCAGACGAAAGTCATCCTGAAGAAGGTTGAGGGTAGGAGTGAGTGTTTGCTCTTTAAGTTGACTGGTTAAAGCCAATAGAGTCGTGTCAGGCTCAGAACCAGACTGAACGGCGTGCAGGCTCTCTTTCTCAATGCTATTAAGGGTCAGCCAGTCTGGCAGCCAGCCTGTTGGCAGGGCGATACCTGTTGCCGGGCCAGAGCGCAGCAATACCCGTTCGTTTCCTTCCAGAAAGGACTGCTCGGAAAGGCCCAGATAGTCAGGGATCATAGCCGTGACCTGCACACCAGAATCCTGCAATTGCTTTTGCCAGCGACTCATCTGTGGACGGTCTACTACAGCGACAGTCAGCATGCCATCGGGGCTGCGACGGTCCAGCGGGCAGATATGCACCTCTTCCGGTGTGCTGGTGATCTGTTCTTCTACGGCCCAGTTCAAAAGCTTTTTGGACCATTTAGGAGGAATCTCAACAGAGAGAGTCAGCACCTGCTCACCGGGAACGATAACAGTGGCGGCCATACGGGCCAGCTCAGGGCGTGCGGCTATTAATGTTTGCAGGGACTCACTCTGCCCCTGTTCGGGAACCTGTGTGCCTTCCCGGTAAAGTACCCAGTGCAAGGCCGGTGTGTCGGCCTGCAGCAGGAGAAACAGTTGTGTTGTCATGGTATCAGGTCTCTCCAATAATCCGCTGTACCCGATGGATCTTCTTTTTTTTAATAAAATAAAAACTGTTGATCTGCATATTCAGGCCTTGAAAGTTGACCTTGATTCGGGCGAGAAAGGCATCACTCTTCATGACCAGCTGTTTACCTAAAAAGGCCGATTGCTGCTCGGAGAAGTTCACTTCCTGCATCTGGGGCAGCTCATAAATATCGTTAATGCCGATAAAGCCATTGCGTGGACGTTCGCTGAGAATTTTTTCAGCTTCCTCGACATTAATCTGGTTAAAGAAGAGTGCAGCCAGCAGTGGTGCCTGGTTTGGCGTCAGGGTATTCAGGTTCACCTTACGACCGGGTACAGGCAGTGCGCAGATGTAGGGGCTGAGGGCATCCAGCTGCTGGCGATTAATAGCGCCGGTTTGAAGAATCTCATCCAGGCTGGCGAAGGGGGCATTCGCCGTGTAATAGGACTGCTCATAAGTAGAGCCTCCGGCTATATAGTCCTGGTCTTCAGCGCCGTCGGCGTTCACGGTATCGAAGTCGGCATCCAGCCAGTCAACCACGCGGCTGACCAGTTGCTTTCGAGTGCTTTCATTCATAACCAGCGCCTGCTCTTCAGTACCCTCAAGCTCATGCAGGTTAGTGAGTAGTTGCTGGAACTGTTCAACGGCAATTTTGTCGACCTCACCGGGTCTTTTGTCAGACAGCAAACCATTGATGTTGAGGCAGGCACGCTGGTCAACCATCACTCCACCAATGGTTCCACCGTCAATGGGGTAGTAGGTTTCAGTGGCCCAGGGCTGACCCAGGTGAACAGTTTTGATTGTAATCAGCTCTTTCAGTGTGGAGGCAATCACTTTCTCTGCAGAGTCACCATACCACCAGGCCTGGTTATAGAGGCGGGCATTTTGCTGGCGTCGTGCATCCTTCTGAACATGTTCAGTGAACAGGGTTAATGACACCACCATAACCGCGGTAATAAGAACTACAGAAAGCAGTGCTATGCCCTGTTGTTGTGAGCGACTACTAACTGCTCTGAGTTTCGATCTCATGACTCGCCTCCATTGCCCTGTTCGTTGGGTTCTTTCGGAGGTGGTGTCGGAAGCAGAAAGCGGCGGTGAATATCACCTCGGGTTTCTGTGCTCAGGGTCAGCTCAACGGCTGCGGGTAGAGTGCCATCTGTGGGTGGGTAATTCAGCCACTGTTCGCGATGGTAGAAACGCCAGTTGATATCATTGGCGACTAACAGGGGGGGATTTTCAGGTTGTTCTTCGCTGGTGCTTTCCCTGTCCTTGTTAAAAGCGCTTTGGTCGGGATTACGCAGATGGGTAGTTGAACGACGAAGTTCTCCTTCATCCCAGGACCAGGTCACCCGGCTGAGAGAAGATGCATTGGGGTTAATTTCTTTCGACCACAGGTTAGTGCTGAGCCACTCAAGTTGTTCATCCAGCTCGGAGAAGCGCCAGTGACTGTCGAGAGTGTCACCATCAGCATCCCGCAGGCTGGCAAACTGGAGCTGGGCGAGGTCTTTCTCCAGTAGAGTAAACGTCAGCTCAAGCTTATCCATCTCTTCGGCCCGTTTCCCATAGTGGGCCTGACCATCAAGAATGGAGGAGAGTGCCGTTGCCGCCGCCAGCCCAACCAGAGCAAAGACTGCAACTGCGAGCAGCATCTCCAGCAGGGTAAAGCCCCGGCTGTATTGAGATAATCGGCTCAAGCTATTCATTTAGCCGGTACCAGGGCAATCAAAGAGAGCAGATGCTGTGCATCTACGTTAGTTGCTTCTTCACTGTTATAAACAAACACTTCTGCCTGAAGGAAGTCCTGACTTAAGGTGTTGGATACCACCATTTTCCACTGGAAGGGCTGTCCTGCCTGAGTGGCTTTGCCTTTGTATTCACCAGCCCTGTATGCATTGTCATCGGCCAGGCGAACATCCACCAGTGTGTTATGCGCTACAAGGTTGGCGAGCAGAATCTGTTCCCGGTGACTCTGGTTTTCGGTGCCGGAGGAGAGCAGGTTTAATCCGGCTACAGACACGACTGCCAGAATAAACATGGCGACCATGACTTCCAGCAGGGTCATACCATTTTCTGTGCGCATCACCTAGAGCACCTCCATAGTCGCGGAGGTGTGTCCTCCGGTAATACGGACGATGGATTCGCCATCACAGACATCAATAACAAAGGGCGAGCGCTGGCCATCGGGTAGCAGTAGAACGCGAAGTTCTGGTGCTGTGCGTTTATCGGGTTTTTGATCGCAGTTGCCCGGTTCCGCCAGCCAGAGTTGTTCGGTGACCGGGCGGGTTTTGAACGGTTTCTTTTGCAGTAGTTGCCAGGTGTCGCCTTGTTTGGCCTGGAAGCTGTACTGGTTATCTTTGAACGCCATAATGTGAGGGGTGCCACCAAAGATGGCACTGTCAGCAAGCTCGTTCTGCAGGGCGATAATCCGTGCAGCCTCTTCACGAAGCTGGTCATCACTGGTGCCCGTTATGCGGATACCGGTAACTACCAGTCCGGCAATCGCGACGACCACCAGAAGCTCGATATAACTGAACCCTCGCTGTTTGGCATTCATTGGCGCTTAGCCCAGGTTCCAGTTGCCGATATCTGCGTCGGCATCTTCACCATCAGGTTCGCCGTTAGCGCCAAAAGAGAAAATATCGATTTCGCCGTTAATGCCGGGAGCCAGATACTGGTACTCATTACCCCATGGATCCATTGGCAGACGCTTGATGTAGCCATTCTTCTTGTAGTTCTTCGGCGTTGGTCCGCTTTCTGGTTTGTCTACCAGTGCATCCAGTCCCTGATCAGTGGTGGGGTAACGGAAGTTGTCAGCCTTATAGAGCTCCAGTGCCTGCTCTAAAGATGCAATATCAGTCTTGGCCTTTTGCACCATGGCCTGTTCCTGGTTCTCCAGGATATTGGGTGCCACAACTGCAGCCAGAAGACCGAGGATCATCATCACCACCATCAGCTCCAGCAGGGTAAAGCCTTTTACTCGCTTCGGTGTGTATTGTTTTTGTTCTGAATGATTCATAAAAAGACCTATATCGACGTCAGGTTATTCAGTTCAAGGATGGGCAGAAGAATCGACAGCACGATGGTTAACACCACGCCGCCCATTGTGACGATCAGAATGGGTTCAAACAGGTTCATACCAACGGTAATGGCGGACTCAACATCCCTGTCCTGCTGATCAGCGCAGCGTAACAGCATACGGTCCAGCTCACTGGCGGCTTCACCGCTTTTAATCATGTGGACGATCAGGGGAGGGAAGATGCCGCTTTCACCCAGAGCTCGCCCAAGGGAGTCACCACCACGCACTTTCAATGCTGCGGCTTCCAAAGCCTGGGCCAGTCGGGCGTTCTGTACCATGGGGCGGGAGCAGGCGAGGGCGTCCAGCAGGGGAACACCACTGGCCAGCAACATGCCCAGGGTTCGGCAGAGGCGGGCGCATTCGACACTTTTAATCAGTTCACCAAACACTGGTACTTTTAATAACCAGCTGTCGCGTTTCATGCGCAGGGCGGGGCGGGTCATCAGCCATTTCCACAGGAATACACCGCCAAACAGGAACACCAGCAGGAATACGCCGTAGCCCCGCAGAAAGTCACTGATGGTGATCATCGCTTCTGTCAGAGCAGGCAGTGATTGTCCTACACGATCAAACTGTGAAGTGATTTTTGGGACAACCCAGACCATCAGGCTGACGACGACGGCAATACTCACAAGAGTGAGAACAACCGGGTAAACCAGTGCTCCGGTAATTTTCTGGCGACGAGCCTGGGATTGTTCGAGGTAGTCAGCGAGGTTCTCAAGCACCGGCCCAAGCTGACCAGACTGTTCACCAGCCGCAACCATGGCGCAGTAGAGTTCATCGAATGAGCGACGATGCCCAGACATGCTGGCAGAGAGTGAATAACCCTGTGCCAGTTGTGAGCGTACAGACGACAGTACCATTTTCATGCGCTTGCTGGCGGCATGTTCCGCAGAGGTACGAAGAGCTTCTTCAAGAGGCAGGCCAGACTGAATCAGGCTGGCAATCTGCCGTGTGACCAGCAGCAGCTCGCGATGGCTCAGACCTCGTATCTGGCTCTGTCCGTTCTGGCGTTCTTTCTCCTGACTCAGGTTTTCCGGAAACAGACCTTTGTCCCGTAGCAGCTGACGGGCGAGGGAAGAAGAGTCCGCTTCGATCACTCCGGTGACTTTGCGGCCGGAGGTGTTCCGGGCCGTGTATTCGTAAACGATCACTGGCTGGCCCTCGTGACCCGCAGTACTTCATCGACCGTGGTCAGACCGGCCAATACTGCTTCCCGACCTTGTTCTATCAACAGCGTATTTTGTTTCTTCTGGCTTTCTTCAATCTGATTCTCTGTGGCACCGTCGCTGATCAGGTCTGCCATATCCCGGTTGACTTCCAACAGCTCGAACAGACCGAAACGACCCTGGTAACCGGTCTGGTTACAGACATCACAGCCTTTGGCATTGAATACAGGTGTTCCCGTAAGGTGTTCACCAATAGCCAGTGCATGAGCATGATCCAGAGGCCCTTGTTCACGGCACTCGACGCACAGTTGACGTACCAGACGCTGGGCCAGTATCACTCGCAGGGTAGAGGCCAGCAGGAAGGGTTCGATACCCATATCCAGTAGTCGGGTGACGGTGGCAGCCGCACTGTTGGTGTGCAGTGTTGAGAGTACAAGGTGACCGGTCAGACTGGCCTGAATGGCGATGTCGGCAGTTTCCTTATCACGGATTTCACCGACCATTACCACGTCAGGATCCTGACGCAGAATGGCACGCAGGCCCCGGGCAAAGCTCATATCGACCTTGCTGTTTACCTGGGTCTGGCCAATGCCTTCAATGGCGTATTCCACCGGATCTTCCACGGTAAGAATATTGCGGGCATGGTTGTTCAGGTGTGTCAGGGCAGAATAAAGCGTGGTGGTTTTACCGGAGCCAGTCGGACCGGTAACCAGAATAATACCGTTAGGGTGACCGAGGCCGCTTTTCAAACGTTCCTTGATCAGATCCGGCATCTGAAGTTTTTCGATATTGACCGAGGCGCCGCCTTTATCCAGCAGACGCATAACCACCCGTTCAGAATAACGGGAAGGCAGGGTTGATACCCGTACATCGACTTCTTTTCCACCCAGCTTCAGGGACAAGCGACCATCCTGTGGAACACGCTTCTCGGCGATATCCATCTGGGCCATAACCTTGATACGGGACACCAGTAATGGAGCCAGCTCACGGCGCAACTCAAGAATTTCCTGCAGCACACCATCGACCCGCAGACGTACCCGTGCACGTTTTTCATAGGTTTCAATATGGATGTCAGAAGACTGTCGTTTAATGGCTTCACGCAGCACGGCGTTAATCAGCTGTACGACAGGAGCATCGTCTTCAGAGTCCATCAGGTCTTCTGTTTCCGGCAGCGTATCTACCAGATCGGCAAGGTCCATGGCGTCATTGACGTTTTCCGCCAGAAGCTCACTGCTCGTGCCACCCTGTTCGTACTCGGCGGTGAGCAGTTGGGAGAATACTTCCGGTGTCACCATCTCCAGAGGTGGTAAAGCCTCCAGATGATTGTTCTGCAGAGACCGTTGAATCTCTGCCAGTGCGACAGGTGTTGTGTCGCTATTGCAGGTGATCAGGGGTTGTCCCTGATCATCGGCCCGTAACAGCACCCCGTGGCGGGATGCGTAGCGATAAGTGAGGCGTCCGTTCATGGTCACCTCCTTATTTATCAGATGCAGGTGCGTCTGGGGCGGGAACTTCAGGGGTAGGCTGAAGTTGCTTGTTCACAGGTAATAAAGGGCGTGAACGGCCGTCAGACAGCAGGGGAACGTCTTCTGACTGGCGCAATAGCTGACGGGCACGTATGTAGCTGTATTTGTGGCCCGTGAAGCTGCGGACGTCATCTGGCGTACGGATAACCGTGGGTTTCAGGAAGACGGCCAGGTGTCGCTTGTTCTTGCTGACATCCCGTGAAGTGAACAACTGTCCCAGGTAGGGAATGTCGCCCAGCAGAGGAACTTTGCTCTCTACTTCGGTGAGTTCTTCGCTGGTCAGACCTCCGAGAATGATGGTGTCGCCGTCATTCACCTGGATCGTGGTTTTGATCTCCCGCTTGCTGGTGACAACATCTTTCGCACCAGCGGCAGGAGCTATAGCTGAAACCTCCTGAAAGATATTCAGTCGGATAGTGTCGGCATCGCTGATTTGGGGGGTGACCCGCAGTTTTACACCGACGTCTTCACGCTTGACGGTGGTAAACGGGTTGCTGTTGTTATCACTGGCAGTTGAGCCGGTAATCACAGGAATATTATTACCCACCAGAATGGAGGCTTCTTCATTATCCAGCACCATCAAGGATGGCGTGGAGAGAATGTTATTGTTTGAATCCGCCTGCAGGGCATTGATAAGCACACCAATACCACTACCACTTTTTGAAAGGTTGCCTGCACCAGCCAATAAGCCCTGGGTGCCGGAGAGTGCGCTGGCAATAGTCGCAGGTTCACCAGTGGCAGCAGCGGCTGCCAGTCGGAAAGCAGAGGGGGCGTTGGAGGAGTTGAAATTGGTGCCACCTACAGGAGAACTTTTAGAGCCAAACAACCATTGCACACCAAGCTCCCGGGCCGTTTCATCACCCAGTTCAACGATAATGGCTTCCACATGAACCTGGGGGCGGCTGATATCCAGTTGGGTGATAACCTGCCCCAGTCGTTGAATCTGTTCCTGGGGGCCACTGATAATCAGGGCGTTATTCTCTGGATGAGCTTCGATGCTCACTTCCTCAGGCTTGGTGCCTTCCGCCTGGGCCTTGACCCCTTTTGCTATGCCCTGAAGTACCTTGAGGACAGAATCTGCCTTCGCGTACTTGAGGTAAAAAACTTTCACACGGCTGTCATGGCCGATCTCGTTATCCAGCTGGGTGACAATATTGCGAATCTGTGTGAGTACCTTGCTATTACTGTTTACCAGCAGGCAATTGGTACGACGGTCGGCAACAATTATCGGGGAGGCGGCCGGGTTGCCCGTTTTACGGGAAGCATCACCCAGAGCTTTGGTGACAGAAGCTGCGATACCCTCAGCATCGGCATTACGCAGACAAACCAGCTCAATATCGCGTCCTCCCTGACGATCCAGGCGGCGGGACATTTCAGACAGATGATTGGTGTTACCTACACCATCAATAATGATCAGGGAGTTGGTGGGCGGATAGGAGAACAGTGACCCGGTTTTCTTATCAATCAGTGGCCGCATAACCGGTACCAGCTGGGTGGCATTGACATGGTCAAGGTGAACAATGCGAGTCACCAGCTGATCAAAGGGCAGGTTAGAGACCTGCTCGCCTTCGAGCAAAGGGTTAGCGTTGACGCGAGCCTTCTGGTCTGGGATGACTTTCCAGGTATTGTCTCCGATCTCAAGCAGAGAGAAGCCTTTGGCTTTCATCTCGGTGGTGAACAGGTTGATCAGCTCGTCATCGGTCAGCTGTTTTTGGCTTCGAATGTTGATTTTGCCCGACATGCGGTTGTCAAGGATGTAGGTGTTGCCAGAGATTTTGCTGACCATGGCCGCAAATTCCCGGATATCAATATCCTGCATATCTACCGAATAGCTACTCGCGTGCAGAGATGCCGATGACATCATCAGCACTGCCGGAAGTACGCTATTGAGGATCAGTGAGCGTGCTTTACGAAGCGGCGAAGTCAATGGCCACGCTTTAGAAAAATTTGTAAGTTTTATTATTTTTTTCATGACGACTGCTTGCCATTTATAGGTTCTTTGCCCATGTTGCTGTCCTGTTATTCGATAAAGTGAATGTTGGGACACGCTGTCCATGGATACCGATTTATTGGATGAAACTGTAAAAACTGTAAGCTGTAATAATGTAAGCTGTAATAAAAAGTGCCTTAAAAACGTATCGTCTTGCGAATGACTTTGCCATCGCGTTCAATCTCAAGATCGACCTCCCCTGCGTTGGCCAGAAGCTCCGATAATGCAGAAAGATTATTGCTGTCGAAAAGTGACATATCGTTCACATTGAGCAAAATATCACCGGTTATGAAACCCATTTTGCGAAACAGGGTGTCGTCTGAACCAGGGCGGACACGGAATCCCACCAGATCACCATCTTTGCTGTAGGGTTGCCCCGAAACATAACGGCCCAGCAGCCCAGGGTTCTCTTGCAGAGAAACACGAATAGCTTTGAGTTGATCCCGGGTTGATTGAGACAGAGGCGTTGCCACTGATTTGGTGGTAACTGGTTGTTTCACAGTGTCGTCAGCAGTTATGCCTTTCATGGCGATTTCACGATGCTTGAACGGCACTTTCTGCAGCTGTCCCTGGTGGCGAATAATAATCTGCTCATAACTGACAGATTCCAGCAGGATGTTGTCATCACCATTGATTGCGTCCCCTGTTCTGTAGACGCCCTGTTTCCCATTCAGGGAGAGGAAGGCCAGTGATTTTGCTGGAACGTCATTGACCAGAAGACCGTTAACGCGAATGTTCAGAGTGGTTTTCTTAACGACAGTCTGGGTGCTCAGTTTCTCTGTACCGAACAGGTTGGCACTTTGAATCCTGGGCAGGTTGTAGCTCATGCCTTTATTGGCAGAAACCTGAACAGATGTGTTCTGCTGAGTGGGCAGGGGTGGGGCGAAAGTATCGAGCACACGCAGGATGACCTGTGCCAGTGCTCCACAGAACAGAGCCAGCGCGATAAGGGTTGTCAGTCGGCTGGTAAGTACGCCTGATGCAGTGGATTGTCCCGATACCCTGCTTCCAGATAAAAGTATTTGCTTCAGTGCCTTGGTAATGCCCGGCATATTTTTATTTCTCTGTACTGAGCGCACATTTTATTTCGATTATATGGCAGTGATGTTATCAGTTACACCGAATAAATGCAGTCTGGTTCACAAACCTGCCTCTCCATGGGGGTTTCTTTGTGGCTGCAATGTTCGACAGCACCCTAACCCGCATCTAGATTGAATTCAATGTGTGATTAAACAGTGACTTCATAGAGGGCAAGGGAATGCGCTTGGGAAGAGGCTTATTAGGATTATGTCTTTTTTTTGTTCTACCGGTCAAAGCCATTGATGTTTTACCGGACAGTGTAAGTTTGGCTTATGGTCAGGATTTGAATGAAGGGGTGGTGATGGACGATATCCGCCTGGGGCTGCGCTGGCAGTGGAATCATGATCTGTTGAAACTCGATAACTGGATTGTCACTGGCTATATAGATGCAGCCCTTAGCAAGCTGAAGAGTCATGCAGACCAGGGTAAAGTTCTGGTAAAGCATCTGCCAGGCAAAGATCAAACCCGGGTTTACTCTTTAGCGCCAGTGTTTCGTTTTGAGCCGAAAAGAACTTTAGAGGACAATGGCTTTCGCCCCTATTTTGATATCGGGGTCGGGGGAGCCTGGTTCGAACACTACAACCTTGAACGTGAAGGCAATACCCGACAGAAGCTGGGCGATCATACCCAGTTTGAAATCCGCCTTGGGGCGGGTGTCCGTTTTGGACCGAATCAGGATGTGGAAGCCGGGTATCAATACATCCACTACTCCAATGCCATGTTGCATGGCACGAATATGGGGCTGGATATGCACATGATAAGCCTCGCTTACTGGTTTCGGTAATTCACTGGCCTCTATTTTTTCGATTTTGCCCGAGTAGCTCCTGTGAGAATACACGGTTGTTCTTGTGGTTGCCGCTTGTGGAGTTGCCGTTCGGATCCTGGAAAAAGGCAGCCGGCGCTGAGAAAAGAGTGTTTGGTGTAAGCGTTATTGAGGCGCCTGACTCTGTTTCGAGTTTATAGCTGATGCCCTGTATATCGACCGGAATAAAGCCTCTTTTCTGTATTGAGCGGCAGCGGATTGATCTCTATCTCATACGACTCAGCGTTACCTGAAAATATGGTCAGAATAGCCAGCAGGGTGCTGCCACTGGCGGTATCTTCAATAGCGTGGATATTCTGGGTATTCAGCGTTAAGTACCCGGTCACATGAAAACTATGTTTCCATATGACCGGGTACTTACAAAAGCGAACTTCCCCGGCTCCAAGATGTTGGTGAAGCCTTCAAAGCCTGAAATCTGCTTTTTAGCAAAACCCTTGAACAGTGAGGCTTTCAGATACATTTGGTTTGCGACCAGCATCAACGGTGAACAGAACCCAGGCTTTCATTTCAGTGTTATCTGCGGCTTTACCTTTTCACTGACACTGTTCCAGATGAAACGACCACAGGAACCTCTGAAAAACAATCAATTTGGAACTTTCCCGAGGTAATAGTGTCCATATCGTAATAAGGATTACGTACTGCGAAAAGGAGATTTCATGGACGCGTTACCATTAAAGTCCCTCACAAAGGGCGGCGTTTCAAGCGTTGGGATACAGACCAGACCACAAATTGTTCCAAACAAAATGCATTTAATCTGGTGCGGAAAAAGAATGCCGGATTATGCTCTGCATACAGTCCACCGATTTTGCGCCAGAGCTAGAAGGAAAGTGCGCCCGTATAGTATTAATCTATGGCTGGAAAGGAGATGTCAATATCAGAGTACACAAGCACTCCACCCTGAATACATGGATATGGAAAAAGCCGGAATTCTCAAACTGCGAAATTTAGACGAGTTAAACGACAGAATAAAAGAAGAGTATACAGATAAGAGTGCTGAATTATTTCACCAGTTTACCTCACGCGAAGGTGTTGGTATTGAGTGTCAGGCAGCAAGAGCTGATATCTACCGGCTTGAAATACTCCGCCAGGAAGGTGGCATATATTCCGATATGGATGCAGATTTTTATCCTTGGGCTGAGCTTGCTATACAATGTTCCAGGGATAGTAAAAGCAAAGAAGACTATCTTGCAAAGTGTTTTGAAAGAATGTTGGGGATATACTCACTTCCAAAGCCATTTGAATCCTGGTCAGAATTCTATGAAAAAATATCGCAACCTGATGATAATTTTCTAGGCCAGGAGAAGAAAGAGCTCTTAAAATCATTTCTGGCAGGAGTCACTAATTATATTTTCTCAAACTCTTCAAGAGAGTTAGTTCCACTTCTATTAGCAGGGGGATTTCTTTTTAAGTCTAGTGATCTCTTCGCAAGTTTAGTTTGCAGAGACAGTATAAACAACAATTTAATTGCAGCCATAGCAGGGCACGAGTTTCTGGAGCAAGCACTTTTGGCCATTTTAAACAAACATGCAGAAGTAGATTCTATTACAAAAAGACTACAGTATGGAGATAGGCCGTCACTAGAATTAGACGGCTTGGATAATAAGCGCCTCGATCCTGACTTGGTCTTAAATTATAGTGGCCCATACCTCTTAACCACTATCCTTAAATATTATACTGAAAGGAGACGGTTAGAGAGAAACTCATTCAAGTTCCCTCAGGATCTTGGTTACCTGGCTTTTCGGAAAAATACTAATGAATTGACTTCTCTAACATTTGCCGGCTTACGCAATAGTGAACGTTCTTATGAAAATGATGGTGTCGCACATGGAGCGAGATCCTGGAATAAAAAGCCTTCTTCAAAGTTTTTTGATATATAGGTCGGTGCGTACAGGCTCAGGTCACGACCTGTTCACAACTTTCCTTACAGCAAATAGTCAGGAAGGTCAGCCTCAACCTGACGAGTCGCAGATCTCTGTGGGAATTGTTTAACGACCCACCGGAGAGAAGGAGGGTAGATTCAGTCCAGAATCAGGGGAGTCTGGAGCCTGGATATGCTTAACCGGACAGTAGTACCTTTTATACATCTCTGAGACCTGGAAGGTTAACCCCTATTCAGATGAGCCCGCTGCTTTTTAACTGCAGATACTGGTTCACCATATCCACATGCATCGTATCTGGTCTGGCATCCACCACCAGTACGCCACTGCTGCGCAGTTCTTTAAACAGTTTCTGTCGTTGATCCAGGTACTGGCGTGTACCTGCATAGTCGAGGGCGCGATCAAAACTGTCGACAGGCTCCTGAATAATGGTGTCCAGCACCTGTTCCCTCAGGCTGGCGACCATCACCTTATGTTTACTCTTCAGAAGGCTGGTGGCAGCATGCAGATCATCACGGTCTTCTTCCCGAATATTACTGACCAGTACGACCAGAGCCCGCTTGCGATGACGGCTGAGCAGTTGTTCGGCCGCTTCCAGAAAATCACTGGTATTTGTGGAACTGTGCAGGTCGTAGGTCAGTTGCAGTATCTGGTTAACAACGGTTTGCCCTTTGCCCGGGGTCAGCCAGCGTTCCTGTTGTCCGGAGCCGACCGCAAAGCTTTGCAGGCCTACGGCATCGCCCTGTCTCAGGGCAATCCAGGCAGTGAGCAGCATGGCGTTTAAGGCATGGTCGAAGTGGCTGAGTTGCGTCTGTTCGCTCTGGCCAGAAGCGTCCTGTGCGCGCATACGACGGCCACAGTCCATCAAAAAGATGATGTCCTGGTCCTTCTCGAACTGGTACTCACGGGAGATCAGTTTGTGAAGGCGTGAGCTGGCTTTCCAGTCAACCTGTCGTAATGAATCACCTTCCCGGAATTCCCGCAATTGGTGGAAGTCCATACCGGCACCGCGTGTGGGTTGGGCGTGGGCACCCAGTCGGTTGATCTGTTGATCAACACTCAGGGCCTGAGAGTTAAAAACAGGAGCAAAGTTGGGATAAATGCGTACATCGCCGGGTTCTCCTTTGAGGAACCGCAGGTCCCAGAGCCTGGCCTGTGAGCGCAGTCTCATATCAACCTGACCAGCCTGTATGCTGCCGCGCTGACTGGCAATAATCTGATAATGAATTTCTGTGATGTTGTTGGCGGGAAGCTCTGTTGTGACAGGCATGCCCACCAGTTGTATTTCAGCTGGCCAGTGATCAGTGATATCAGCTGACAAGGCTTGAGGCAGAGGATTTTTAATTTTCAGGGTAATGGTTTGGGGCACACCCACTGCGAGAGTCGAGGGCAGGGTGCGCTGAACACTGACCTGTTGCAGTACACGACTGCGCAGAAGGTCAATAAGAGCATAAAGGCCAGTAAAGCCACCGGCCAGCCACCAGAACACAGCAAGTTCAGCTGCCAGTGCTTCTCTGTCGAGCATTCGCAGGACTGCCAGAGGCGCAGCCAGTATCAGCCAGGCCGACAGTAAACGGAGAAAGTCTCGGGATGGTCTCATGGCTTATACCCGGGGCGCTTCCACCTGTTCCAGTAACTCATGCAGCAGACTGTCGGTGGCGACACCTTCGATTTCCATATCGACTGAGCGGGCAACACGGTGTCGCATGACGGGTACAGCCATCGCCTTCACATCATCGGGCAGTACAAAGTTTGCGCCACGCAGAGTGGCATAGGCCCGGGCCGATTGAATCAGGGCGATACAGGCGCGGGTACCGGCACCACGGCTAAATACGACACTCTCACGTGTGGCTCTTGCAAGGCGCACGGCGTATTCCACAACCTGGTCATCCACGGGGAGCGCGGCCACAGCTTTTTGCAGCTGTTCAATCTGTTCAGCCGAGAAGGGGGCACTCTGTTGTGTGTTGTCTGACGCGCCGCCCTGGCTGCCAGTAATGGTGCGGGTCAGCAGGACTTCGTTGTCCTGGGTGGGGTAGTCGATAAATACCTTGATCAGAAAGCGGTCCAGCTCCGCTTCCGGCAGTGGATAGGTGCCTTCCTGTTCAATAGGGTTCTGGGTCGCCAGTACCATAAACGGGCGGGGTACGGGGTGGGAAGTCCCTTCAATGGAGACCTGGTACTCCTGCATCACTTCCAGCAGGGCGGACTGGGTCTTTGCAGGTGAGCGGTTAATCTCATCGGCCAGCAGAAGGTTGGTAAAGGTCGGGCCTTTGCGCAGCTCGAATGCTCCCTTGTTCATATCGTACAGGGTGTGACCGGTGATATCAGAAGGCATCAGGTCCGGGGTGAACTGTACGCGACGAAAACTTCCGGATATAGCTTCTGCCAGCGTACGTACCAGCAGGGTTTTTCCGAGACCGGGCACACCTTCCACCAGTACATGGCCGCCACAGAGCAGGGCAATTAATACCTGGTCGACGACTTGGGTCTGACCTATTACCTTGCTGTTAAGGTGTTCCCGCAGAGCCTGAAGCTGGGGCTGGAATTGTGTAATAGCGGATTCATGATTCATAAAAGCACGTCCCTGATAAGTTGCAGAGTACGCACCCTGTCAACAAGTTCGTATTCATTGTTTGGCTTGTCGTTGCTCATGGCGGATGCCAGCTGCGCCGGGGATACAGTCTGTTCACTGCCTTTAAGGGAATTGTCTTTAAGAGAGTAATAATCCAACAGCCATTGCTGTTGTTGTTCCTTGCTCAGACGGTTCCAGCTCAGGCACAGTTGCTGGCAACGCTGGTGAATAGCTGTTTGCAGGGGAGTCAGCAGAGCCTGCGGGTGCTTGCTGCGCCAGAGGAAAGTGGCGCAGGCGCGAATATGTTCGACAATCGCCCGGCGTTTAGTAAACGCCTGTTCACGTATGGCGCCGAATCGGCGACCACAGAACACCAGCCAGAACACCAGCCATAAGCAGGCAGCGATAACCAGCTCCGGTGCTGCACGCCAGGCTACCATAATAAGTGCAGGGGAATCTGTGTTGGTCAGCAGGTGGGTAGACCGGCCATTCAGCAGCTTGTGCAGTAGCCAGGCATGGTCGTGAAGGTCGATATGTTGGTTATTCCAGATATCCGTGGAGCTGAGGAGTGTGATCAGGCCACTGCCTTCACGGAACTCCATAAAAGTTGTGCCGTAAAGAGCGCTGTCGCTCCAGTATTCCGGGGCAGCCTTCTTGTAGGACGGCTCTTCTTCTGCGCTCAGGTAGAACCATTTGTGATCCATTTGTGCATTCTGACTCAGGTGAACTTCCGCTATCTGATCAGAATCATAAAACTCAATCCGTGTGAGCCCCGGATTGCTTTCTTCCTTGTAGCTTTCTTCCTTGTAGCTCTCTTTCTCATAGCTCTCTTTCTCATAGCTCTCTTTTTCATAGCTCTCTGATGAGCTGTCTTCTGGTTCGTCGTTATCATCTTCGTGATGAATGGCAACCAGGCTGACCCCAAAGTGCTCCAGCAGTGGGTGGTTGCTACCATTTTCGGCGCTAGGCAGGGCAACGATCAGGTGCCCGCCCCGTTCGACCCATTCCAGTAACTCATTTGTACGACGTCGGGTAAGAATCAGCTCAATATTATTAATAATAATGACGTTGTTTGCACTTTGGTGAGACAGCACCGGATGCAGGTCTTCAATACGCTTGTAGCGGTCAAGAGCCTGGTTTGATTTCTCCAGAAGCATCTTCGCCGCCAGCCAGGGGTTCAGGTGGGCTTCCTTGGTCCAGCCTGCATCCTCAGTCGTTTCATAGCGCTCAAAATAGTGTTGGAACACCCACACACCCAGAGCTGTGCAGAGAGCCAGAAAGAATATGGGTGTAGCGAGGGTTCGCAGGTTACTCATGCCGCAAAGACCTCCCGCCACTGAAGACAGCGCTGTTGAAAGGTCTGCTCTGCTGGTGGTTTGTGACCATAAGCCAGCAGCTGCCACTCGCCGGTCAGGTGTTGTACAAAATGATTGAGAGGTTTCTGTTGTTCAGACACGACGTTTTGGCTAACCAGCTCCGCACACTCACGCTCGGTATGACCCGGGTGAAACGCAAAGTTGTGGTTATGCACCAGTTCGGAGAGGGTTGCCCGATAGAGTAATCCTACGGCTGCACGGTGCAGGCCCTGCTGCCAGAGGTTCAGGGCTTCTGCGGGAACATCATCGGGCAGGCTTTCCTGACGGATATCGAGGCCAAACAAGACTTCCGGTGACTGTGTTCGTTGTTTTCGCGTGATCTGGGGTCGGTAGGAAAACAGCCTGCGAACATGTTCCCGATAGCGATAAACAACCCAGACTGTGGCAATCAGTACGGCCAGCCAGATAAAGAGTTCCAGTCCCATGCTGAACAGGTTTCCAAAACTCAGGTAGCCAGAAAGAATATCGAACAGTGCTTTGAGTGGTTTGATCAGCCAATCGAAAGAAATGTCGGAGGAGTCATCTGGTTTCGCAGGCTGTTCCTTGAGTCTCCAGCTATTGGTGACTTCCTGTTTATGGAAGGCTTTATCCAGCATAACCTCATCTATATCAAGGCGGACCTGCTCTTTTGGGCTGGTTATTTGAAGGTCTGATTTTGCTTCGCTGATGGAGGGCAATCCCAGTCCCAGCAGACAGGTGAACATTAACCCCAGTGTGAGCTGGGCTGCAGTCCTGCGCAGGCTCGACTTTCTGTGTTGCTCCTGCTGTGAGCTGTATCGGTTGGCCAGGTTGCGAAACCGAATCTCAATATCCCAGGCTTCCAGTTCTATACGACGGTTTATATACAGCGCAAACCCCGCCATGGTGTAAAAGGGGGCGACTAAGGCTGAGATCAAAAGGGCGATGAGTAGTTCTACAAAATCAATAGTCGGGGAGTTGTGTGAGGTTAGATCCAGAATGGAAACAGAAAACTGCTCAGGAATCAGCATCAGTATCAAGGCGTAGCCCCCCAGAGCAAAGATGACCTCCAGGGTAAAACAGCTGAGGGTCAGCCAAAGGGTGTGGCTGCCTGAACGTTGGGTGAGCAGGGTGGCGCGCTTGCTCCGGGCACTACCGGAAAGGCGTTCCAGTCCAGTAACTGACAAGAAGCAGGCTGCGGAACGGGCTGAGTCGTCGCCAGGTTAGCCAGCTGAAGCATTCGGGCTTAAGAAAGTTCCAGCTGCCTTGTATAGCCTGACCAGTAGAAACCTGTTCGCCGAACAGGGCGCGACTGCCTATGAGTAGCAATCCGGAATCCCAGAGAGGTTTAAACCACCACACAAGCAGGCTGGCAGCGATTACTGGCCAGTCTAATAGCAGACAGAGTCCGGTGGCAGCAATAAAGCAGACCAGGCTGGGAATCAGCCAGGCCAGAAACAACGGCTTGTACCACTCTCTGGCGAGGGTGAAGCCAAGGTCGATGGCTTCCCAGCCAGTGCGCAGTCGGGGAACAACCTGTATTCGGCTCAGATCCATTATGGCTGCCCCTTTCCTGTCAAACGTCTCGCTGCTGAACGTTTTGCGGCGAGGGTGCACCAGAGAGCGACAAACAGCCACAGGCTAAAGCCCACTGCATACTTAATGGCGGGGGGGATGTTGCTGTTGGAAGACCAGAAAGCTTCGATAAACGCGGCAATCAACAGCATTAATGTGGTGCCGTAGATAATTTTAATGGCGTCTTTGGCGGCCAGACGCAGGGCGGTCAGCCTTCGATGGTTACCCGGTACAAGCAGGGCAAAGCCGATTTTCAGGCCCGCAGCGCCACTGAAAACAATGGCGGTTAATTCGAAGCTGCCATGACCGACGACAAACGGGTAAAAGGTATCGTCGTAGCCTAAGCGGGTGAGATGCCCGGCAACGCCACCGATATAAACGCCATTAAAGATCATCACGAACAGGGTGCCGACCCCAAACAGGATACCGCTGGCAAAGGCCTGGAAGCTGATACCGATATTGTTTTTGATGTAGTAGCCAAACATCGCAATATCTGTATCTGAACCACGCATCCGACCAATAGAACCGTTGCTGATTTTGTACATGGCTTCAAAGCTAAGTACCTCAGTAGGGTCCATCAATGTGTAGATCATTGATTCATCTAAGAGGGTCGCCAAAAACATACCCAGCCCTGGCAGAAGGAACAGAGCGGCAGACAGGGCTATGAAGCGACGGTTGTCGTAAAGCGCCTGGGGGAACTCTTGTACCAGAAAGCGCCACCACTGGTATTGGAGGCGGCTGTTATAGCGGTAGAGCGTATGATGCAGAGCCATGACCAAACGATTCAGGCGGTCGACCAGAGGTGGGGTATAGCTGCGACTCTTGGCCTGAGCCAGATGGTGGCAGACGCGCCGATACCTGTGACCCAGATCTTCAATAGACACCAGGGTTTTTGCGTCTATAGCGTCTTCCAGCTGTTGCCACTCTTTATGGTGAAGCTGTTCAAAGCGGCCCTGTTTTACCGAGGAACTCATTTTTGTTTGCCTCCCAGTAGCCATAAACCCAATCCCCGTAGTTTATTAACGCCGGCTTCACCCTGGGGAAGACTAAGGGAAGGGGAAAGAATGCTTGCCAGCTCTTCCTGACGAGGCTGGCTGAGTCGGTTATGACGGCGGGTAAAGTCGATAATGGCCGTCTGGTCATCACTGTTGAGGGGCATGGTGGGTGTTTGAGGTTGAGCCTGTGGCAGTTGATCCTGATATTGTACGGGGGGCAGGTGAATAACAAGCGTTCCTGCAGCCAGGTCGCCCAGTCGACGAAACTGGCGGGTACACAGCATGGAGATAATACCGCCGACGAATAAGAACGGCAGAAAGTCCGCGGCTCGCAAAAGGTTACGGGTAAAAGATGTGCCGGGCATCACGGGTGTAAGGTCATCATTAACAACGGCCAGGCCAAACTGTTTTTTTCCGGGTGTCTGCCCTTTATGAAAGACTTCGAAATAGACGGGGTAGAACCATTCCAGCAGAAAAATGCAGATCATTTGCAGGCCAAGGCCGGCAAATCCCACGACCGAGAAGGCGATAGAAAGCGCCATAAGCGCAGCCATGCGAATAAAAAAGTCGACCCCATAGGCCAGCATACGGGGGATGGGGCCGGCAATCTGAGCCTGAAGGTCAACACCTTCTGGCGTTTCGACGCGCCAGAGGGTATCAATCTGTTCCTGTGCAGCAATAGGTTTCATTACTGACTCAGGGTTTCAGCCTCAACACCAAACATATTGCGATAAACAATACCCATGGCGACATGGCTCATTGGGATGGTCCAGATAAGACCGAGACCGAATGGGATCATGGCAATGATATTAATAATAAGCAGTAGCATGCCCAGAGCGAAAAAGGAGAACCAGCGGTGGGTTACGGCTTTACGCGAGGTTTCCATTGCAGCCCAGGTGGAGAGGGTTTTCTCTGCACGCAGGGGAAGAGCAAAGGTGTAAGCGAAAGCCAGGTAAATACCCGGAATCAAAAAAAGCAGGCTGCCGACAGCGGTGAATAAGGTGGACAACAGATAAACGCCAAGAATTGGCCAGGTCTTTTTAAGATACTTGATTGCTGTGCCGGCGTTAGGAGCAACATCGGCAGCTCTCTCAACGCCAATCATCATCAGGCCTGCCCACATTGCAGCTAAAAGACCGTAGACAGCAACAAGTGCGGCTAAACCAACAAGACCGAGAATGATCGCAGAGAAAGCCGAGGGCAGAAATGAAGTGATAAACCCAAGAATTGATGAGCCGATTCCCAGAACAATACTCAGTGAAAGCAAAACACCCATCATCAGCAGGTAGCCAAGGTGAACCTGTAATTTTGCTCCTTTGGTTTTCTCCCAGGCTTCACTCAGGGTGCCACCAATTGAAAACTCATAATCACCGGTTACCGCTTGTTCCAATGAGCCGAAACCCGTCTGACTATTCCCCTGAGTGACATCAGAGTCAGGTGCTTGATAGATGGACTTTTCCATTAATGAATTCCTTTTACTGCGCAGTTTTTATAGTTGTTGTTGTCAGTCACACGTCCGTGTTTTATTAAAACTTATTCTTGTATTTATACGTCAGGGGATGTGTGACGGGAAAGCATACCTTTGAATAATGACGGTGGGCAACCTTTCGGAAGCAATTATAAGAAATAAAAAAAGAGTACACCTGTTAGGAAACACTCTTTTTTAATGACATTGAGTCATAATGTTTCTGGCTTAATGTCTCGGGTTTAACCGCATCGGTTTAATTGTGCTGATTTATAGCTGGGCGTTTTGTTACGATATGAGAATTTGGAGCTTGCAATGACTCTTTCAGACAAAAATAAAGAACAAGAACAGAAACAAAACACAGATCACCTCACTATGCAGGATGACCCCACACCCTTTTGTGTGCATATCAGGTCAGACCGTCAATACCATGATTACAAGCACTCATGGGTTTTAAGGTTGTTGAGGCGTTTTTTTCCTGACAACAAGCTCTAGATGTAAGTCATTGCTCCCGAGGTCTCAGCCCTTCACCTCGATTACAACAAGACCGACACATAGTGGGTTTGTCGGTTGGCGATAAAGTCGCGAACAGGGTGCAAACCCTGCCCGTATAACTTAGAAGTGGAAGTGAACGCCTAAGGTCAGGGCATGGATATCCAGTTTTTTATGAACATTTGCACAGTAATCAAAATCGATATCTTTGTATTTGTATTTGGTAAATCGGTATTCCACTCGAAGCCTTGCTGGTGATTCATTTTTTACTTCCAGCCCTAACCCGAGTGCATTGCCTCGCACTTTGTCATCGCCTTTTAAACCGGTATTGGTTTTACCCTCAAATTTGGCTTTGGATATGCCTGCTAAAACAAAAAAATTCAGATTGGTATACACCTGCATGCTTGCAACTGCGTTGACGCCATACTCATCTCTGCGGATAAATTTTTCCTCAAGACTGCCAATTTTATATTTTGCTTCACTATCACGCTTTGCGTACTCGGCTTCCAGTGCGAACGATGTACCTTCTTCCTCAATAGCGTAGCCAAAATAAGTACCGTAGATACCACCGTTAGCACCTATGCCTTCAACTTTTATGTTGTCGCCTTCAAGCTTGCTGTTTGCGGCTTCACCACCCGCTTTTATTCCGGCATAGAAGCTATTGTCAGCAAAAGATATTTGAGAGCTGATAAGTGCGCAGATTGCACCAAAGAGAACACATTTGCTCATAGTCATCCTTAGGGGGTCGTTGTTGTGAAGAGAAAGAAGCTGTTTAGTGGTAGTTAAAAGTAGGTAGTGGTGACTAAAAGTAGGTGATATTTAGATTTTTTATAATTTATGTGTTGTAGACACAGCCTCAGAACGCTTGCGCATAGCTCTTAATTGGCTCTTAAGTGGCTATTAAGTCCTTGATTTGGAATGTTTAGTTGCGTTTTTTATGATTTATCGGGCAGAAAGAATAATCTGACCTTCGCCGCCCTTGAAGAGCAGTCTAGAGACAGGCAGGCAGGATACCTGCGCTGGAGAGTCTGGTGTATGCCGGAAGAGGCTTGCAGTCAATTGATAAAAGGGGGGTATAAATAAAAAGTGTAAGGGTGCGGTTAAGCACCCTTACATGAGGTTGGGAGCAAATAATATTGACTCCCAAAGTACTCAAGGTATTTCTAACTACTTGTGTTCATCATCAAAATCGTGAGCGTCAAATTCATACCACATGACATTAATGATGCCGAATGAGCAAGCCAGTAAAACACCCAGTATCCACGCAAAGTACCACATAATCTTCTCCAGATTCCGGGTTAGTAAAGTGAGGCGGAATTATTTTTAATATGGGCGCTGTCAACGCGGCCCCACATCTTGTAGAAACACCAAGTCGTGTACGCCAGAATGATGGGTACAAACACAGCCGCAACAATGGTCATAATGCTCAGAGTCATCTGGCTGGAGGTGGCATCCCACACTGTCAGGCTGGCATCAGGCTGGCTGCTGGATGGCATAATGAACGGGAACAGTGATAGACCCGCAGTGGCAACAATGCCTGCCAGGCTCAGGGAGCTGGACACAAAGCCCAGGCCAGGCATGCGGTTTGCCAGCAGCAGCACGCCCAGTGCACCGGTAAAGCCAAGTACTGGAGCCAGCATCATGGCCGGGTACAGGCTGTAGTTGTTCAGCCATGCGCCAACAGTGCCGAAGGTCACTTCCTTGTTCAGCGGGTTGGAAGGGCCTGCCAGATCAATAGCACTGGTGATCTCATAGCCTGGCAGTTGTGCAACCCAGAAACCGCCAATGGCGAAGGTAACAATGACCGCTATGGACAGCAGGCGAGCCATGCCGGCCGCGCGGGTTTGTACAACGCCGGAGGTTCGCAGGTTCAGCCAGTTTGCACCCTGCATCAGAATCATGCTCAGGCTCACCAGGCCGCAGAGAATGGCGAATGGATTGAGCAGATCAAGGAAGCCGGATGAGAACTGTGAGCGCAGAATGTCATCAATCTCAAAGCCATAGCCTTGAAACAGGTTGCCAAAGGCCACACCGAAAATCAGGGAAGGCACCAGTCCGCTGACCGTCAGGCCGAGGTCGCACCATTTCTTCTGGTGATCTTCGACCTTGGCTCGGTACTCAAAGGCCAGAGGGCGCAGCATTAAGGCAAACAGTACTGCCATCATGGCCCAGTAAAAACCACTGAACGCAGTCGCGTAGACTGTTGGCCATGCCGCGAAGATAGCGCCAGCACCAGTGATAAGCCACACCTGGTTACCGTCCCAGTGGGGGGCAACCGCATTAATAATAATGCGACGTTCGGTGTCGTTTTTACCCAGAACAGTCAGCAGGCTTGCAGAGCCAAGGTCGTAGCCGTCAGTGATGGCGAAGCCGATCAGCAGAATGCCGATCAGAAGCCACCAGGTGACCTTCAGAACTTCGTATTGGGAAATAAAATCAATCATGGCAGTTTCCCTTTAGTGAGTGCTCATGGCAGGGCTGCCAGAGTTGTTGTTGGTTTCAAAGTGGTAGCGCCCGGTCTGCAGGCTACTGGGGCCTTTGCGTGCGTATTTCACCATCAGGTGCACTTCGATAATGGCGAAGATGGCGTAGAAGATGGTGAAACCAGCGATGCTCATATGCAGGTCGCTGGCCGTCAGGGTAGATGCAGACATCCAGGTGGGCAGCATGCCGGCAACAGTCCAGGGCTGGCGACCAAACTCGGCAACAAACCAGCCTGCTTCAGCGGCAATCCATGGCAGAGGCAGAGACAGAAGTACCAGCTTGAGGAATAGTGGGCTCTTGTATTCCACACGACGCGCAGTCTTGTAGAAGGCGGTGATGAATACCAGCAGAATCAGGATGCCGCAGCCGACCATAATCCGGAACGACAGGAACAGGGGCCATACCTGGGGAATGCTGTCCCGTGCTGCCAGGTGGATCTGTTCAGGGGTTGCGTCAACGACATTGTCAGCATAACGCTTCACCAGCAGGCCGTAACCCAGGGTGTCCTGAACAGCGAGGAAGGCTTCACGGATTTCGGGTGTATCGTTGCCGGACCGGAGTTCTTCCAGCAGGCGGTAGGCTTCCATACCATCATGGATACGACCTTCGTTGCGTACCAGCAGGTCACGCAGGCCCATCACTTCCTTGTCCAGGGAGCGGGTAGCGATAATACCCATCACCCAGGGAATCTTGATGGCGTAGTCGGTTTCCATGGTTTCCTGATTCGGTAAACCAAAAGCAGTAAATCCGGCTGGGGCTTCTTCGGTGTGCCACTCCGCTTCAATAGCTGCCAGCTTCACCTGCTGGACATCGCCCAGAGCATAGCCTGACTCATCACCCAGCATGATGGTGGAGAGGATGGCGGCAAGGCCAAAGCCGGAAGCAATTGCAAATGAGCGACGGGCAAAGCCCAGATCACGGCCTTTCAGCATATAGTAAGCACTGATAGACAGTACAAACATGGCGGCAGTGGTGTAACCGGAGGCTACTGTATGCACAAACTTAACCTGTGCCACAGGGTTGAACAGAATCTCGGCGAAACTGGTCATCTCCATCCGCATGGTTTCAAAGTTGAACTCGGCACCCACTGGATTCTGCATCCAGCCATTGGCAATGAGAATCCACAGAGCCGAGAGGTTGGAACCCAGTGCGACCAGCCAGGTACAGCCTAGATGCTGGACCCGGGACATGCGATCCCAGCCAAAGAAGAACATGCCGACAAAGGTGGATTCCAGGAAGAAAGCCATCAGGGCTTCAATGGCCAGAGGGGCACCGAAAATATCGCCAACATAATGGGAGTAGTAAGACCAGTTGGTACCAAACTGGAATTCCATAGTCAGGCCGGTGGCCACACCCAGAGCGAAGTTAATACCAAACAACTTACCCCAGAAGCGGGTCATGTCTTTGTAGACCTGCTTGCCGGTCATGACATAAACCGACTCCATAATGGCCAGCATGAAAGACAGGCCAAGGGTGAGCGGAACAAACAGGAAATGATAAAGCGCTGTCAGTGCAAACTGCAGGCGCGAAAGATCCACTACGTAATCAGAGATCATAAATTACTCATGCAACCAGAAAGGTCTTAGGGGGAACAACGGAGACTTATAGTTATCGGTACACAGATGCATCTGATAACTGGATCCAGTTGCGGTCCGTATTGTTGAGAGTACTCAATTATAGGTGGCGTTTTGCCGGTATGCAGTTGACCTGAGTCAATAAGGGTAGGGACTGTGATTGTCTTTAGTTATTAGGCTCTTAGTTTTTTTCAATCGTTCTGTTTTATCACCCTTGTATCTGAGGTGCTGGAAATGGTAACCGTGCGATTGCGACCTGACTTTTTAGCTTGATACAGGGCATCATCGGCTCTGGCCATTAATTGTCTCAGGTCGTAACCACAGCTGGCACCATCTGCAATGCCTGTGCTGACCGTCACATGTTGTGTTCCAAGTTCTGGAAAGTTGAGCCCGGCCACACTTTCCCTTATGCGTTCAGCAATGCTGACAGCGGCCTGCAGGTCTGCCTGTGGGAGGAGAACAACAAACTCTTCACCACCTACACGGGCCAGAAGATCTCGTTCACGCAGGTTGTCCTGACAGACTTCGGCGAACTGGCGGAGTACATGGTCACCAAAAGCATGGCCATGGTTATCATTCAGGGGCTTGAAGCGATCCAGGTCCAGATACAGAAGTCCAAGGTTTTGCCCTTGTTCCTGCAGTCTGCGCACAACGGCAGATGCTTCACGTAAGAAGGCGCGGCGGTTGAGGATACCCGTCAGGCTGTCGGCATCGGCTTCGTCCTGCAGTTTGCGATAGTTGCTGCTGGCCATAAACAAGGTGCAGGCATGGTTGGAAATATCCATGCTCAGCTGCAGGTGATCCGCTTCCAGCTCGTGGCTGGGTTGCGTCTGCATAAATACCATAATCCAGGCGCCGGGTTCAAAGTGAACGGGAATGACATGTAAGGTGATGGGTTCATCTTTCTCTGTGTCATTCATTGGGGGCATGGTTGTCACACGTCCATGTCGCGCCATGTTGGTCAGTAGTGGTGTATGACTATCCAGCAGGCGCTCGAAGTAGTTCTGTTCACTGAGGGTCTGGCTGATAAATTTAAGCTTTTTGTCGCGGTAGATTGCAACGGAAGATGACTCTAATGGAAGCAGGTCTGTCAGCACTTCCAGCAGGCGTATGGCGACGCTTTTTTCATCCATGCTGGGAAGATTGTGGAGGTACTGCCTTACCGCTTCGTTATAAACCCTGCGCTGGTTATGTTGACGCTGAAGGTTGCTCTCCATCATTTCATAGCCTTCCTGATACATTCGAAAGCGATGATTGGAATAGGCGGAAAGAGCAAGGCTATTGGCAATGCTCTGGATTACGGCACCAATACTCAGGCTGATTGGAAAGAGGGCTGTCCAGAGGGGGGAAGTTTCATTCTGTCCATATCGCCCTGCAATCTCCGAGCCCAGCAGTCCAAAGGCCAGACTGAACCAGCCGGTGACAAAATATACAGCAACTGGGACACCCGACTGCATCATTCGTAGACTGATAAAGCCAAACACTGCTGTGAACAAGGTAACAGGGATTATTGGCCAGAAATTAACAGTCGCACTCAATGGTGGAATGTTGATCACTGTAAGCAGGGCGAGAATAATAAGCAGCCAGCGACCGGCGTTAAGAGAAGACTTCTCCGGCTGGTAACTTCTTACAGGCAGGAGAGTGAGTTGAAACTGTATGGCAGTAATCGTCGCGCAGATTAAAAGCATCTGACTGGAGAACGCTGATGCAATCAGGTCATAAGTGGTTTCATCCGGCAGGGCCTGGTTGTGCGATAACAGGTAAAACCCGAGAAAGAATCCGCTAAGGCAGTAATAAGAGTGCTGGCGGCGGAATTGTCTGGAAAAAGTGCACAAGTTATAAATTGCAAAGGCAAAGATCATGCCCGCAGCCATAATCTGCAGTTCTTTGCTATCCAGAACCCAGGGTGTGCTATTTTCTGGCTCGCTACCTAGAACGAGTGCAGGTAGAAGCAATAGCAGACATCCCGTGATTTGTAGAACAATCCTCATCCTTGAAATGTCCTGTTAATCTTTTTCATTATTCTTATTGTTAGTGCTCTTCTTAACTGCTGAGAACTTTCATCAATAATACATACTTAGCAATTATTGAGCCAGATAAGAGCGGTCTGTAAAAAGTTCTTTCTGATTAAAGGGTTAAAATATATTGCTGCTATTTTTGGTAGTGCGACTAATGTCGTATTGTTGAAGGATAACAAACTACGTCACACTTTATGCATAAAAGTGACGAAATACTCCTGTTTCGCGTGTTGAGTTGTCAAGGCTGTCTGGATGGTTTATGTAAACGATACAGCAGGCTTATAACGTTATTCTGAACGTATCTTTAAAGGCAGAAACTCAATCATGATTTTGAGTGATGCTTTAAAAATGGAGGGGCGCTAAGAAGGCTTGCCCGCCAGATAGTCACGGCTTATATCAATAATGGCTCGTCCTTTCAGGTAACTACGTCCCAGCAATACAGATTGAGCAAAGTTACTGCGGTCAGTGAGGGTGAACTCGGTGGTGGCTCTCTGCTGGCCCAGAGTGACAGGCAGAGCGATAACAGGCCGGCACTGGGCTGTTATGCCGTGCCGCTTGATTTTCACATGTCTGGTCACAGGGGCATTAATTGTTTGGGTGCACAGTGTGCTGCGTTCCACCAGTTCGAAGCGTACCCAGTTCTGGCCGTTGCATTGATATTCGCAGATGTTGCGGGCATCCATTGAGGAGATATCTGCGCCGGTATCAACCCGGGCATCCAGCGTGAGCGGGGCTTCTGCGACTTTTAACATTTCTATAGCACCCAGTATGGGTAGGTCCGATGCTGCCGGGGCACACGTACTGTCTGCAAAAGCCCTGTCTGCTAAAGCCGCATTGCTACACAGGGCAAGCATCAGAGCAGCCAGTGTTCTTTTCGTCAGAATATCTGGCATCCGCAACACCTCGTCATACCCTGAAACCTACTGTCCGGCAAAAGTAGCAGGCTTTAACCCAGCATTCGTCGAGAGGACACAAAAAATAACCGCGGGGATACCGGGGTTACCAAACAACAGGGCATTGTTGCTATCAGCATGGGGTCTGGAGCATTATTCTGCGAGCACTGCCAGAGAGTCTGCCGCGCCCAGTCCGCTATGTACCCCACCTTCCTCGACAGACGCCGGTTTGCTGCGAATCAGGTAACCCGCATAACCCTGCTCGTCGGTGGCGGGTTCGCCATCTATATGAACGGTAAACAGACCCAGTTCGCTGATCAGGTCATTGATCACCATCTCTTGACCCCGGCGCAACAGTAATGCCGGGCGAGGGCGGGGCGCGGGGTGCAGGCGACGCATGAGTGCCCAGGCACTGTAGTCTTCCGGTTTCATGGTTTTCAGGCGGTGAAGAATATCCTTGTCAAACACACAGTGGCCGCCGCCTTCACCCTGGTTCTTCAGTACCCAGTTCTGAGGGGCTTCATGTGCAAACCAGGACAGGCTCTGTTCATTGACCGGGCGCATATCACCGAGTAATGACTGTACTCGTTCGGCTTCATTATGGCTCAGGCCAAAGGCTGTTAGCTCATGAGTACTCATGGCTGTCAGCAGCATCTGTATCCGCTTGCAGGTGGCCAGCTGCTGGCCGATGGTGGCATTGATAGCCACACGGTGCAGCTCCATAAAGGCCCGGGTTGTTGTGAGCGCAGCGCAGCATTCATTCTCCAGCAGGTCGGTGGAGCAGTAGTCTTCATGCTGATAGCCGGCACGCAGATAAATACAGTCAATGCCGCCTATACCTTCCATTATCAGACGGTAGTCGTCTCCGGTGGAGAGTTGGTCGTGGAGTTCACGGAAAGTGCGTCGTACAGTTCGCACGCCTCGTGCCTGCAGAGCCATCTCTAACAGATGCTGGTCGTAGACATTGTCTTCATCAGGCTGCACCACCATCAGGAAGACAGGTTTTCCTGATTCGTCAAAGGAGTCTCTTACCTGACGGGCGGCTTTTTCTAATCCGGCAGACAGGCGTTCAATCGCGGGGTTATCCAGCAACTTGAGATTGTCGGCGGGGGACCACCGCTGGAAGGTATCAGTAAACTGGGTTTGCAGATAGCTGTGCAGTTCATGGGCACGCTGACCAAAGGGCCCCATGCCTGCAGCAATGCCGTTGAACTCAATAACCCGTGGGCCAAGCTCGGCATCGTCCATAAAGTCGGTGCGCATAAACAGCAGGGGTATTCGATGAGCTGTCTTTGTTTCTGCACCATTGGACCGCAGGCTGCGGTCACCGTGAATGGTTTTATGGAGATCCAGCAGTTGCTTAAAGAAAGGGTCGGCGCCGGCAATAGGGGCCATGGCCTGCTGGATGAAGTCGTGATCTTCGGACACCCGGTGAATCAGCCGGGCGACCAAAGGGGCATCCTGCTTAAGGGAGGTGAAGCGCTGTTGGTCAATAAGAGTAGGGGCCAGACTAAAGGCACAGTGGCTGGCAGAACCAGGACCGGTTTTCAGGGAGAAACCGTGCAGCAGAGCCCATTCTATAGCACCCTGTATAGCCCGCTGGTCATTCAGGGTGGCAGGTGCCATGTGTGGAGAATGATGTGCTGGAGTAAAAGTTTTCTGAGTCATAAAAACAGTTTATCGTCGTTTGACGATAATGGGGATTGGTATGACTACTAATGCTTGTCAAACTCGGCCCTTATTGCTGCTTATTAATCTCTTTGGGTTCAATTCCCCGCAGCTTGCTGCGTACCCGCTGCGCAGCAGTGGTGAAAATTGGAATCTGTAATAAATACCTCGCTTTCGCGTAGCGAAAGTCCGAGCCTAAGCGAGGAGGGCTTGCCCCGAGGATTCTTTATTAAGCTAAAGGCGCTTAATAGCCGTGCAGAAGGGGGGCAGACTTGTCAGGGATACTGGCAAGTTCCCCCGTCATTAGCGGCCTGGCTTGCGGTTCAGTTGCGGTTCATCTGCGGTTCAGTTGATAGTACAGATGCTGTTTGATACCTGGCCACTCATTGTGAATGATGCTGTAGATGGCAGTGTCCCGAATACGGCCATCAGGCATCACCATATGGTTGCGCAGAATACCTTCTTCTTTGGCTCCAAGTCGCGCAATGGCTGCCCTGGATTTGCTGTTTAAATAGTCGGTAAGAAACTCGACACGGTTTAAGTTCAGGGTCTCAAAGGCATGCTCGAGCATCAACAGTTTGGCTTCGGTATTGATGCCTGTTCGTTGATAGCTTCTGGCTAGAAAGGTAGAACCAATCTCGGTGCGTTTATTATGTAGATCAGATTTCATATAGCGTGTAGAGCCGACCACGGTATTGCTGGCTTTATCAATGGTGGCAAATGCAAGACCAAGACCTTTTTCATAATCAGCCAGGGCTTTTCCAATAAACCCACGAACTGCATCTGGCTGGGGAACCCGGGTGACAAAAACCTCCCACAGGCGGCCATCCTGAATAGCCTGGCTAAGGCCTTCCTGGTGTGAGAAATCCAGTGGTTCCAGGCGAACTTTTTCTCCTTCAAGGAGTGCTCTTTTAAACGTCATGTTTCAAATGCCATGCTGAGTATTTGTTCTATTATATTTGCGGGTAGGCTGGCTCTGTATTTCCAGTACTTCATAGAGAAGCCAAAACCTACCCTATAACAAAACGACTACCCTTGTTTAGCTTTATGCTGTCGCCCCAAAAGATAACCCGCCACTGTTCCCAATAAGCCGACGACTGCACCAATCTGATGTGGACCAAAACCTGCCACTACCAGAATTACAGCTGAAAAAATAATCAGCGGTAACCCGAATGCTTTCACAATATCTTCTGGTGCTGAGTTTCCTGGGAATTTGTAAGTAATGCAGGCGATAGTGATGGCAAAGAAAATTAAAACGCCAATACCAAAATAGAGTGTGTGGTCAGGGCTGAGAGTTGTGTAGGTTTGTGCGAAAGGTGAAATGCCTTCTGATACCTGAGTGCTGGAAGGTGTAATGGCGATAGGGTTGGCGATGTCTTCTGGCGACAAAGGGACTGTTGTGTTGTTTGGCATTCTTTCGATTCTTGTTGTTATGATTTGAAATTAGTTTGGGGAATGCATGTCAGATTAATTCTGACGTTTAACTCGAAGGCCGAAAGCTGGAAACACCATAATAGGTTGCAACAATAGATGCCAGAAAACCTACAGCCCATACCATCAGGCTTTCAATTTTTTCAAGGCTGGCAAGAATGCCCTGGCACTGCCCGGAATCAACGCAGGTGCTGGTGCCGTCATAGATTGCACCAAAACCAAGGAAAGCAATAATACCGATTATGGTTGTCAGAGCGATAAATGCCATGCGTCTTCTGTTTTTAAAGCGAGTGACCGAATAATTAAACAACCAATCTCTTATTTCTGGGTCAATGTCCCTGGCTTGTGCAATTTCCATCAGGGTTTTCAACGGATCTTTAGAAGAGCAGGGAGGATGCGAATGATTAAAACCGGGAAGATTCAGTTTTCTGCCTGTGGTTGTAGTGCTTGTGCTATTGGTCGAGGATTGAGAGGTCTGTTCCATCATGTGTTCTCATTATTGTTATTGGTTATTGGTTGCTGTGTGATAATTGCACTGATACTGCCATAACTGGTTTTGTGTCTGCTATCGTTTCTGTCGTATTTTTGTTGTTATTTTACCGGTGTGGCTAATGCGTCTCATTTGCCAGGAAGGCAGAATGCCCCCTGGTATCCGAAAGGACATAAGGTCTTGTTTATCGAGTGATTCAGGATGTCTTATGCAGGCTCAGTATGAGAAGCTGGATTAATACAATAAGTGTCCAGTGTTGTGGAAGTATCGTTCGGGTTGCGGCTATCAATATCCTCAGAGGAATCCTGTAGCTGCTCTTCAGTCTTTTGGGAAAGATACAGGTCACGATAATGCCCGGGCTGACTTAGCCATTCGCTATGGCAATGGTGCTGTCCCTCCGAGCACTGAATAAGCTGGTTGCGCATCATGGATTTGTTAAAGACAAATACCAAAACCATAGCGTCTGATTTCACAGGATGTTTTCAACAGGCGCCTATGCTGCGGGCCTGTTTAACCGAATTGCTCGCCAGGAGACACTATTTGCAATGCGTCAGGGGCACCTGTGAAGCACTTGTGCAGAGGAATGCTGTACTTACCGGGGTCATTCGTGTGAGCCCGGGGGGGATTATTTTGGTTGCAAGTGATTACCCCACCGTGTCAGCAGCGATGAAGAACGACAAGCCGATGCAACAGTGAACGCTTCAAGAGCCTGCCACCCAGCCCATAAACGGGCCGGGTGGCTGTGGAGAGTTTATCAGACAGGCTCTGGTTGCGAGTCAGTATCCAGCATTGTGGAAGTATCGTTCGGGTTACGGCTATCAATATCCTCAGAGGAATCCTGCAGCTGCTCTTCAGTCTGCTGGGAAAGATACAGATCACGATAATGCCCGGGCTGATTGAGCAGTTCACTGTGGGTACCACGCTGGCTGATCACACCTTTGTCCATCACCAGAATCTGGTCGGCATCCTGAATGGTTGAGAGTCGGTGTGCCACGGCAATAGTGGTACGTCCTTCCCGCAGGGTGATCAGGGCATCCTTGATGGCGTGTTCGGTTTCTCCGTCGATGTTGGCCGTTGCTTCATCAAGCATCAGAATTCGTGGATTCTGGGCAATAGTCCGTGCGAAAGAGAGCAGTTGTCGTTCACCGGTAGAAAGCGACTGTCCTGCAGTACCGGGTACATGGTCGTAGCCTTCCGGCAGCCCCATAATAAACCTGTCAGCCTGCACCTTGCGGGCAGCGCTCTCCAACATTTCACGGCTGATGGAGGTATTTCCCAGAGCAATATTGTCGGCCATGGAGCCGGTAAAGATGTAAGGCTCCTGGAACACCAGCCCGAGGCTTTTGCGCAGGGCCTTCTCATCCATATTTTCCAGTGGACGGTCATCAATCAGAATCTGGCCTTCCTGATGCTGGTAGAAACGCATCAACAAGTTGATCACCGAACTCTTACCGCTGCCACTTTGGCCAACAATAGCGGTGAACTCGCCGGGGTTTACGGTAAAGCTGACATCATCCAGCGCCCGGTTCCTGCCATCGTAGGAGAGGGTGACATTGCGGAACTCCAGTCGACCTGCCTGCACCGGTGTGTCTTCGACTTTGCGAGGTGTATGTTTCTCAACATCTTCATCCAGCAGGTTAAAGACACGTTCAGAGGCCACCAGTGACTGTTGCAGGTTGCCAAGCTGCATGGCGATTTGCCGGAAGGGTTCAAAGAACCGCGCCAGGTAATTAATAAACGCGTAAATCGTACCCACTTCCACAGTGCTGAACCCGGCCTTCCAGCCAAACCAGGCGACAATGCCTGCCAGTGCTGCGGTTTGCACCAGATGACCGAAAGGCATCAGCAGAATACTGTTGATATTGATCTCTTTACGTCGCAGCAGGCTCCACTCACTGTTCTTCTCCGCAAACTCACCTTGCAGGGTCTGTTCGTGGTTGGTGGCCTGGATAATGCGCATACCCACCAGAGACTCATTCAGTGAAGTATTAATATCCGCCAGCCGTTCACGAATGCCATGTACTACCGGATGACTCAGGGTCTGGTACATATGCATACTGCCCAGCAGTATGGGAATAATTACCAGCATCAGCAGCATCAGGTGAAAGTCCAGCAGGGCCAGTGCGACGAAGATGCCCACCAGTTTCATACCACCGCGCAGAATGGCGGGAATCACACCCACATACATCTGCTTGATCACTTCTGAATCATTGGTCAGCCGCGATACCAGACGTCCTGTAGGCTCGCTGTCAAAGTACTTCATAGGCAGCTTCAGAAGATGCTGGAACACGGTCTGGCGAATGTCGTGTATCACCTCCAGAGATTTGTCCTGAAAGATAATGGACTGCAGATACTGGAACAGTGCCGAGAGCAGATAGGTCATGGTCAGTGCCCCGCCGAGCAGTGCCATCTGCTGCAGGTCTTTGCTGCCTGTAGCGATATGTTCATCCAGAATGATTTTCATCACCCAGGGTGAGGCCATCTCAAAGGCGGTGGAGATCATCAGCAGTACAAAGGCCAGGGCAAAGCCTGCCTTGTAGGGTTTACCAAAGGCGAGCAGGCGTCCGAGGCCTGCGAACTTACTTTTCTTTATTGCGGCTTGGTTCATAAGATGTTCCCCTCAGGCCAGAGCCGGTTGTGATGACGCATCGGCTTCAAGGTGAAGCGTCCGGGCCTGCTGGCGGAAGATGCGGGCATACCAGCCCTCCTGAACGAGCAACTCTTTATGCGTACCCTGTTCGCAAATCTCACCGCTTTCAATCACGGCGATATGGTCGGCCTTAATCAGTTCCGGCAGACGCTGGGTAATCAGCAGGATGGTCTTGCGGCCATGGAATTGAGCAATGTTCTTCAGGATTGTGGCTTCGGTTTTCATATCCAGCGCACTGAAGGCATCGTCCAGAAGCAGGATGTTGGCATCTGCCAGCAGGGCGCGGGCAAAGGCGACACGCTGCTTCTGTCCACCGGAAAGGTTAATACCCTGTTCGCCCAGCTGGGTCTTGTAGCCTTCTTTGAGTCCCATAATCTCATCATGAATCGCTGCGGTACGTGCGGCTTGTTCAATCTCGTCCTGAGAGGCATCAGGTCGGGACAGGGCAATGTTGTTGGCAATGCTGCCGGAGAACAGCATGGGCTCCTGTGGTACCCAGGCCATCTGGTTGCGCAGGGACTTGAGTTTGATCTTGTCGATAGTTGTGCCGCCCATCTCAATAGACGACCCTTCATCAAGGTTAAACTCCCGCAGCAATAAGCGGAACAGGCTGCTCTTACCACAGCCGGTACGACCGCTAATACCGACAAAAGCTCCCGATGGAATATTCAGCTGAATAGATTTCAATACAGGTTCCTGAGCTTCGGGGTAGGTGAAACTCTTCACATCAAAGGTCAGGTTGAAGTGCTCAGGTGCGTTCATCGCATCAGGAGCATCGGTAATGCTTGGTTTCTTGTTAAACAGGTTTTCCAGACGCTTCCAGGACGCACTGCCCCGCTGGAACACACTGAACTGCCAGCCGAACTGCATCATAGGACCTAACAGCTGGCCCAGATACAGGGTAAAGGTGGTAAGCATACCGATGGTCATTTCACCCTCTTCGATATACCAGGCGCCACCCATCAGTGCGATAACAAAGGCCAGACCAAAGAACACCTGCACACTGGGAATAAACAGGGCATCGATACGGGCCACACGACGGTTAGCTTTCACCGTTTTGCGGGAGTGTTCATAGAATCGATGACTTTGGCGCTTATGAAGTTCATGGGCACGTACCGCACGAATACCGGAGACTGTTTCCCGCGCTTCTTCGTTCAGGCCTGAAAAACTTTCCTGGGCGCTGCCAAAGCGATCATGCATCAGTATGCCGTAACGGCTGGTGGCCCAGATCAACAGGGGGAATGGGATCAGTACCATCAGGGTCAGCTTGCCGCTAACCACAAAGACCATCGCCGCCAGTACGGTAAAGCCGGCAATAAAGGAATCCACCAGAGTCATCACACCGCCACCGGCACTCTCTTCCACAGCGTTCAGGTCGTTGGTGGCGTGGGCCATCAGGTCGCCGGTGGAGTGTTGCTGGTAAAAGTCCGGAGACATTTTGGTTAAGTGCCGGAATAACTGGTCTCTCTGACCACGTACCAGGTCAATAGCCGCACCAAACAGCAGTGCCCGCCAGACATAACGCAGGCCGTAGATCGCCAGGGCAATCACAAGAATGCCAGCCACTGTCTGCACCAGCGTACCGCCAGAGAGGTTGTTTTTGTCGATCTCATCGACCACCCAGCCAATCATCCAGGGTGGCAGCTGGTTCAGGGCTGCAACGGTCTGCAGGCTGATAAAGGCCAGAAGGTACTGTTTCCAGTAATCCTTCAGGATAAAACGCATTTTCCAGAGAAGTGTCATGATGCTGAACCCCGGTCAGGTGAAGCTTGGGGAGAAGTGATCTGTTCAGCCAAAGTATTCAGGCCTTTTTGCAGGTGTCGTCTGGTGTCGTCATCCAGAGAGGACAGCGCCTGCTCCAGGCGTCTGGATTGTTTTTGGGCGACAATCTTGAGGCAGTGGTGTGCCTCTGGTGTCAGGGTCAGGCAGCGCAGGCGGCCATCTTCGGGACTGCTGTGACAGGTAATCAGGCCACGGTTTTCCAGACGCTTAACCACTCGGGTTGCGCCACTTTTGGTAATCCCCAGATGCAGGCTGATGGCCTGGGTCGGACAGGGGCAGTTCTCCTCGACAATACGCAGTGCCATCAAATCAGTGAGGGTGAAATCATCACAACTATCATCGTCCGGGCAGCGAATGCTATTGAACTGCCATGACAGTTTGAGCAGGTTGCGGTACAGCTGTTGGCAGTCCTGGGTCATGGAATTGAAACCGTAAAGAAATATGTGAGATGGCAGCAGTCGCCTGTCGTAGGACAGAGGGTGTCGTAAGAACAGAGAACGAACAGGTCACGAGTATAAGAGAGTGTCTATTGGACGAGAGTTGGTTGACATAAGCAACTATTTTCGCCTGTGGAATATACCTATGGCTGTGTGAACCTGAAATGCTTTAGAGGGTGTTGCTCTGTAATAGAGTACGGATCTGCAGAGCCGTTAAGGCAAAAACCTCTGAGGCTGTTTTCCCGCTAACCTGATTAAAAGTAGGAAGAATAATAGAAAGAGGGATAAAAAATGGCAGAGCAACTTACCGAGCTGCGTAAGCCTGCAGTAGCATTAAAGAGTGGCTGGGCTCTGTTGCCTCTCTGTCTGTTTGTAGCGGTGTTTTGTGGCAGTGGTCTTTATTACACCCTCGAAGAGGTTGAGTTTGCTTTCTATCAGATAAAAGCCCCGGTGGCAGTATTACCTGCAGTGGTTTTGGCGGTGCTGCTGGCACGAGGCACGCTGGAAGATCGGATTCTGCCTTTTCTGCGTGGTGTGGCGGATGTGAATATAGCCACCATGTGTATGGTGTTCCTGCTGGCTGGTGCTTTTAGTCAGGTCACCAGTGTGATTGGTGGTGTCGATGCTGCTGTGGCGTTAGGGCTGAATATATTACCTGTGTCATTCATTTTACCGGGTTTGTTTCTGGTGTCGGGTTTCGTGGCAACCGCGATGGGTACATCCATGGGCACTGTTGCAGCTTTGGCGCCAGTAGCAGTAGGGGTGGCTGAAGGTACTGGCCTCTCTTTGGGGTTGTGTGTGGGAACAGTGGTCGGTGGGGCAATGTTCGGAGATAACCTGTCGATGATCTCCGATACCACCATTGCAGCAACACGAACCCAGGGTTGCCGAATGAAAGACAAATTTCTGTTTAATTTAAAAATCGCACTTCCTGCGGCGTTGGTGACGGCTGTATTGCTGATGGTGCTGGGGCAGGGCGGTCATACTTCTGCTCCCCAGGTGGAGAATATGTGGCTGGTGCTGCCCTATGTGGTTGTGCTGGCTTTGGCTTTGAGTGGCATTAATGTTCTGGTTGTACTTATGGCAGGTCTGACGCTGGCCATTGTTATGGGGCTGGTGCTTGGAGATTACACCCTGCCCAGGGCCGGCGGGGACATCTATCAAGGCTTTGAGAGCATGATGGAGATACTGCTGCTTTCACTGTTTATAGGCGGTCTGAGTCGAATGATGACAGAAGGCGGTGGCAAAAAGTGGCTGACATCCTGTGCACGACGTCTGTTAACCCGTGGTGGTGAGCTTACCGGGCGGGCGGCAGAGCTGGGTATTGCCTTGCTGGTCTCTGTTTGTAATCTGTTTACTGCCAATAACACCGTAGCCATTCTGGCCGTGGGTGAGGTAGCGCGAGACTTGAGTCAGGAGGCTAACGTTGACCCTCGTCGTTCGGCAAGCCTGTTGGATATATTTTCTTGTGTTGTGCAGGGGGTGATCCCCTGGGGGGCGCAGATTCTTATGGCTGCTTCTATTTCCGGTCTTTCCCCTTTGGTTGTTATTGAATCCGTGTATTACGTTTGGTTTCTGGCGGCAGTTGCTCTGGCCTTTATTGTTTTCTCTAAAGGAAAATAGAGTTGAAAGAGGCTTTTTGATGGAGAAAAAGGCCAAAAAATGTGAGATGGTCGTCGTTTAGTGTTCTTTACACTGTTGACGCTGGCAAGGCATGTAAAAAAAACGTAAATTAAGCCGCTTATTATCAACCGGGCGCGTGACCCGGGTGGGGTTTAACCATAGTTAGCCATAGATAGCTCCGTTAAACTCCGAATAAAAAATTAATAACGCGGTTGTAAACAATAAAAATGAGTAAATTCTCGCTGTCAGGCAAAGGTACTTTGCTAAAGATTTTCTTTTTTATCGCATGTTTACCCTTCGGGTTAGCTCAGGCGGTAAATCTGTCTGAAGAACCCATTCAGCCGATTGTGGCGCCAAAGAACCTCAATATTGAAAAGGTTGTTCTTGGTCAGGCCTTATTTCATGATGTCACTCTCTCTAAAGATAATTCGACGTCCTGTGCCTCCTGTCATGACCTGAAAAAAGGGGGGGTAGATAATCTACCTCTTTGCAAGACTGCAGAAAACGGTATTTGTGAAAGAAACTCCCCTACTGTTTTTAATTCCGTGTTTAACTTTCGCCAGTTCTGGGATGGGCGCTCTACGGATTTGAAAGACCAGATTCATGATGTGGTGAATCGTGGTGCTGATATGCATCTGGAATGGCCGCAGGTTCTGGAGCGGGTTTCTGCCAAGGGAGACTATGTAAAGTCCTTTGATAAAATTTATGGTGGACTTAATAAAGACGCTGTAGCGGACGCGATCGCTGAATTTGAAAAATCTCTGGTCACTGTTGATGCACCTTTCGACCTTTTCCTGAAAGGGGATAAAAAGGCAATCTCTGATCGTCAGAAGCGTGGTTATGAACTGTTTAAATCCTATGGCTGCGTGAGCTGTCATCAGGGTCGCAACGTTGGCGGTAACCTGTTCCAGAAATTTGGCATTCTGAAGGATATTAATTTGCGTAGTGGTCGGAACGATGATCTGGGTCGTTATCAGGTTACGGGTAATGCCTGGGACAAACATGTATTTAAAGTGCCCAGCCTTCGCCTGGCGGTTTTAACTGCGCCTTATTTCCATGACGGCTCGGTGGCAACCATCGAAGAAGCCGTAGACATTATGATCGAATTTCAGTTGGACCGCCCGGTACCAGAGCAGGATAGAGACGACATTATTGCGTTTCTATCTTCCCTGGTTGGAGAATATAAGGAAATGACCCCATGAAAATAAAAGCCTTCGTGCTCCTTCTCTTTGTACTTGGTGGGGTACCCTTTGCTCTGACCTCTTACAAGCTGCTGGATAATGACAAGAGTGCCAGCTATGAAATGGTCGGTCATCTGATGACCTTGCAGAATCTGGACGCGAAAACGAATGAATTGTTGCTGCGTTCCCGTCTATTGCTGGACAAGAACTACGATGCCCTTGCGTCGATTGAGCCCCGGGTTGCTGAAATTCATGGGCAAATAGAAAAGCGCCTGGCAGAGGTTCCTGATCGTGGCATCCAGAGTTTCTCTGATCGCTATAAGAGCTACCTCGATGCGAGAGAGAATAAAAGCGCGATTGTTGAAAACTTTAAGTCTCATAACTCAATATTAAGAAACTCTATTCGTTATGCTCCAGAGGCAATTGATGAGTTTGCTGAAGCGACCAGTGAGGCCGGTGTTGATTTTGACTATGACCTGCTTTACAAACTGAAAGCTAATCTTCAGGAGTATGCCCTGACCGGTCGCCAGACTGCCAAGGTTGAGATTATGCTGGATATGCCAATTCTGAAGAAGATGGGTCAGAATCTGCCTGATGCCGTGGCGATTAAGTTAAGTACTTTTCAAAATCACGTTACTGTTATTCTGGAAGAGAAAGATATCACCACCAAGTATCTGCAACAGGCTATTACCTCACGGACAAACCCTTTGCTGACCAGGTTGATGGAAGTTTTGGAAAATGATCTGTTGGCTGATTCTGGCAGGGGTAGTGAGCAGCTCTTATGGCTCAGCGTCTATTTTGGTGCCTTGATGCTGGTATTGCTGTTCTTTGTTGTGTCTCTGTTTCGAGTGCGTCCACAGACAGCAAGCTAACCCCTTACAGCGAAATACGCTGATCTGCATAAAGGAAAATAAAAACCCGGACATGATATCCGGGTTTTTTTATGGATGGTGTTTCGCTTAAGCGATTTTTTCCAGGGTGTTAATGCTGATATGAGGCCAGCGAATAGCACCAGGCACACCGTCAGTGCGGGGGAAAAAGTCCAGGAATACGGTTTGGGTGTATTGCAGGCGCAACCTGGGGTTTCCCTTGTCGTCCAGTTCTGCCAGTTCCTGAATCCAGAAGGTAGACGTCATCTCTGTGGCATCAGCCTGACGCACTACAAAAGGAATATTGGAAATACCGCCTGAGGCAATCTTTGTATCCAGTTTTAACTCGGTAGTGCGAACAATATCGACACCCTGATTGGCATGGTTGAGCAGATCGTTCGGGCGCACCGGGTTGAACAGGTTTTTGAAAGGCTCATCATTGAACTGCTTGTAAGGGCGCAGGTAACCACTGTCCAGTGATTGATGTACACCAATGGGCAGGCCGTCAGCTTCAGGAATGACCGGAGCGCCATCAATGCTATTGCTGTGGCCCAGAGCCAGAACAGAGTTGCCATGGGGGATGGTGGCCAGACGGGCAATATCAAGTTCCTGTGTCTGCTTGTTGATCATATGCAGGAACAGGCCGGGTTCATGGTGAATCGCCAGGTTGGCACCACCGGCCTGACCGCTGATGGGGGAGTCGGCCGCATCAATTTGTTCAATTTTCTGTTCGTAATCAATAGCTGCAACCAGCTGGTCGGCTTCCGGGCCGCCTGCGCCATCGGGGATGCCACGATTCGGCACGCCCTTGTCGACTGTGCTGAACGTCAGTGTTTCATTGTACTGGTTGAGCAGCAGACGATAACCCAGGTTGCCGCCGGCAAACGGCAGGGCAATCATATTCCAGCCCCGGCCGGGCAGGTTGGGTGTGTTGGACCAGACACCCGGCAGGTGTTTCAGTGGGCCGAGAGCTTCTTCACCCTGGCTGGCACTGGTGATGCTTCTGCCTTCCTGTGTTAATGCTTCAATCAGTTCATCATTTGTCATTATTGTTCTCCTGAAATGAATTCTGTCGAAATGGCTCAATGCTTGCCCGACAGCTACAAGAAATATCACATGTTGTATGACGCTAATATGTCGATAGCGTCCTTTGGAGTGGCTTTAAGGGCAGATGAATCATTTCATTCTTCTAGCTATCAACCTGGCAGCATGTCTTTTGATATTCAGGAATTAACGTTTGATGGCGCCTTTATGTGATGGGCTCGCCATGTGATGGCCGTCTTCATGCTCTATAAAGAAGAGAGGGACATTTATTGGAGTGAGCATGTTAAGGCGAACAAAAATAGTAGCGACACTTGGCCCTGCCACCGATGCACCCGGTGTGTTGGAAACCATTATTAATCTGGGGGTTAACGTCGTACGCATGAACTTCTCCCATGGTGACCCGGACGACCATCTTCAGCGGGCGACACGGGTGCGGGAGGCTGCCGCGAAAGCTGGCCGCGTTGTCGCTATTCTTGGAGACCTGCAGGGCCCGAAGATTCGTATCGGGCGTTTTCGTGAAGGAGCGGTTGAGCTAAAGGTGGGTGATGAGTTTGTACTGGATGCGGGTATGGATTCCCAGGCGGGTGACCAGAACAGTGTGGGCCTGGATTATTCTGCTCTACCTGATGATTGTGAGCCTGGTGACCGCCTTCTTCTGGATGATGGCCGTCTGATACTGGATGTCGACGGTATTGATGGTGAGCGCATTTTCTGCAAGGTGTTTGTTGGTGGCACTCTGTCCAATAACAAGGGCATCAACCGTCAGGGGGGAGGACTCTCTGCCGGTGCCTTAACGGAGAAAGACCGGGCCGATATCCAGACGGCTGCAAAAATTGGCACAGACTTTCTTGCTGTGTCTTTCCCCCGTTGCGGTAGTGACCTGCGGCAGGCGCGCAAACTGTTTGAGGCCGCTGGAGGAAAGGGTGGCATTGTCGCCAAGATCGAACGGGCAGAAGTGGTTGAGAGTCATGCCGCCCTGAATGATGTGATCCAGTCCGCAGATGCCGTTATGGTCGCCCGGGGAGACCTGGGCGTTGAGATTGGTGATGCTGAACTGGTGGGAATTCAAAAGCAGATTATCCAGCAGGCCCGTCTCTATAATCGGCCTGTGATTACCGCAACCCAGATGATGGAGTCGATGATTACCAGCAGTCTGCCAACACGGGCAGAAGTGTTTGATGTGGCCAATGCCATTTTAGATGGTACGGATGCGGTAATGCTGTCGGCTGAAACCGCCGCTGGTGCACATCCTGCCAGTGTTGTGGAAGCCATGATTCGCATTTGTCTGGGCGCCGAGAAGCAGCCTGCAGTAAAGGTGTCGACCCACAGGCTGGAATGCAACTTTACCCGTTCCGATGAAGCCATTGCCATGGCAACCATGTACACCGCCAACCATATGGATGAAGTCAAAGCGATTGTCTGCCTCACTGAATCAGGTAATACCGCTTTATGGATGTCCCGAATTAATTCCGGCCTGCCCATCTTTGCTCTGACCCGCTCTGAGGAAACCTGCCGAAAGGTGGCACTTTACCGCGGAGTGGAAGCCTTTCTGTTTGACCCTACGGTGATGAGTAATGGCTATGAAGTGAATCGGGCCGCAACGGAATTGTTACGCAGCAAAGGCTTGTTGAGTACCGGTGACCGCATTCTGATGACCAAAGGCGACACTCTTGCCGTGGTGGGGGAAACCAATACCCTGAAAATGCTGACGGTTTAAGAGAGTAAAGCTAATCTGAAACCAGCGAACCAGAAAAAGAAGCAGGGATGACAGGCGATGGATCCATCATCAGGATCGGGTAAAGCTGGGCAAACCCCACTATCTTTATGGAGAAAGCTGGCGGCGGTAACACGAGCGACTACCAATTTTAGAAGCCGGTCGGCCGGGCACTCTTCGAGAGGTAGTCGCTGGAGTCTGTCACGGCGCTCAACGTCAGATTCTCTGGCCTCCTTGCCGGTATCCGAAGATCTCTCTTCGCGAAGCAGCTCACCTGTACTGCCCCATCAGTCTGAAGCCTATGTTTCTGAAGCCTATGTTTCTGAAACCTATTTCCCGAATAACGCACAGGGCTATAACGATCTGGCTTTTATCTTTCAGCCAGGTTTTGAGGCGAGCTGGCCCACGCCTGAAGCTTGCCGAAGCCTGGACGCCTTTATTGACGAACACTTTGCTGAATTGCAAATGCCGGGGTTATCAGAGCGTTTGCTGCTGGCTATGGGGGCTAACAGCTATCGTGCACAGCTCTCCCCGGAAGCCATGATCGAAAGGCTGGTGGGGATGCTGGAGCTACTTAGTCAGGCGTATTTCGATGTTGAACAGGTACCTGGCGAGAGTGAGCCAGAGCTGGTTTTGCTGAAATACTGTTGCTCTCTTGAGCAGCATCATAACCTGCCATTAGAAGATAAGAAGGTTCTGTTTGCTTTATTACGTGCTCATGTTCAGCAGGAACAGAACTCCCTTTTTCAGCGGCCTTTTGAGGAAGTTGAAAATTTCCCGTTCAGTGAGGGTATTGAAAATTATATTTACGCTTGTCTAGGTGCAAGTCCGGCGATTATTGCATGGGAGGCAGCTTGTCAAAAGTTGGATCAAGAGAAAACTTCAGGTGGGGAGGATGTCAGAGCATTTTTTGAGGGTGGCTGGGGGTGTATTCTGAATCCATTGCGGGATTTCTATGCTCAGCTACAACAACAGCTGATTCCGCTGCTGACTAAAAAACGTGATCTCGGTAAGAACTCGGGAACCATGCTTCCTACCGTTGTTGCTGGCTCCGATCAGGTATTACTCACGTTTCGGGAGCAGAGGAAACTGCTTGAGGTTGTGCAGGGGGCGCCTTACATCCTGAACAATGCCGAGAATCAAAGTCGTCTGGTGTTACTGGCACATAAGCGTATCTGGGAGTTGATGCAGGTGCCTGTTGAGGAAGTGCCTCGTGCCACTGAGTTACAGCAGAGGGCTTTGGCGGCAGTGGTTTCAGCCTGCGACTTTCATCTGGATGATACCGGGCGCTTTGAGAGAGAGTTGAAGGGGTGTAATGATCTGGAGTTGTTGATGGGTTGCTTCTATCGCTGGATCTCCAGAGAGGAAGGTCCCGAGAGAAGTACATTGGCCGAGCTCTGGAAAAATCAGTTTGAAAAGGCTGTTGACGTGTTTCTGGAAAACGAGCTGAAATATGCCTTGAAAGTGAGGTGCCGCGTAAATCTGGTTGACGCGGTTCCAGCGCTAATAGGGTTGTGTCTCAGGGCCTCCCGGAGTGGTGATATTGAAATCCCGAAAGGAGATAAAACCTATCTTGCTGAGCAATTTTGTAATTTGAAATTGACTCCCAAATCATCGGAAGAGCTGTTCAGCGAGTATTTGGCCCTTGTTAAAAAGTACAGTCATCACCCTGTGGCTCAATGGATGAAGGGTCAGGAACAGGAGTTATTCAAGTGTGTTCAAGAGGAGACCTATAGAGAACTTTTAAAGGGGGGCAAATATCCTGCCTCGTCTATGGCAGAACTGTTTGATCGGGTTCGACCGGTGTACCAGTTATTTCGAGCGGAGAAGCCGTTGACAGACTGGCTGAAAAACCATACCCCCCCTTGGGAAGAGATGCTTGAAAGAGTCCGAACGTTTCGTCGCCCCTGGTTCTAAAAAACGTTATCACTACCATCTGTCCTGATCGGCTATGGAGCCGTTTCCCTTCTGTCCCTACAATACTCTGCCAATAACCCCAATAATAAACGGGAACTACAGGGTAAGCAGGATGTATGAATTAACCCTTCTTAACGGCACCGCTCTGGTTGTGGCTGGAGTGATTGCAGGTTTTATCAATACTATTGCTGGCGGTGGTTCCATGCTCACACTGCCCGCCCTTATGTTGCTGGGGATGCCTGCGGATGTAGCTAATGCTACCAATCGTGTTGGTGTGGTGATGCAGTCAGGGCTCGGAGTGCGCGGGTTTCATCGTGCCAAACGTCTGGATACCGGCGCTATGGTCGCTATTGTTGTGCCGACGCTGGCAGGTTCTGCAGTGGGAGCTGTTTTGGCTGCCTGGTTGCCAGAAGCCATCCTTAAACCCGTTCTTCTCGGTAGTATGATGGCTATCGCTTTAGTCATGCTGGTGAAGCCCGGGACCCTGGCACCCACTGGAGAGAGTATTCGTTCGGTGTCGTCTCACCCCGGAGCCTGGATTGGTTTATTTATGGCTGGGATGTATGGAGGTTTTGTGCAGGCAGGGGTTGGCTTTATGTTGCTGGCGGCTATAGCGGGCGGGCTGCATTATGATCTGGTACGAGCCAATGCCCTGAAGATTTTTTGCACTCTGTGCTTTACCGTTGTGGCACTGGGTGTTTTTGTCTGGAATGACCTGGTGATGTGGGTGCCGGGTTTAATACTGGCCGTCGGCACTATGGCTGGGGCACACTTGAGCGTGAAGTTTGCCATTCAGGCTTCTCAGCGTACCCTCAGCGCGTTTCTGTTTGTGATGGTCGTACTGGCCTGTGGTGCGGCCTGGTTCAGTTAGCGGGTATCTTGCTAGCCGAGCGGTGAACGGGGTGGGCGGCTGATCTGGTCATGGCTGCTCTCGCCCACCAGTTTCTTAAAGTCTCCACCGGAGACATGCACAAGGGTGAGGTGGTCTCCCGCTTCCAGATACACATCGGCACTGCTTAAAAAACTGTCATCCCAGATCATTCCCATATTAAATGCTGGTCCCATTGGGGGAATGGCTCCTTCCTCACAATCTTTGAAATGGACGTTCAGTTCTCTGCGGTCTGCCAGTTTCAGTGATGTATCCAGAATGTCTTCCAGTACATGCAGGTGCAGACGACGGCTGGAAGGTATAACCGCCATCAGGAAGTTATCGACTGGGTCTTTAAGAATAACGGCTTTGGCCACCTCGTCGGCAGGGATATGTGAAGCCACGGCACTCTGCAGAGCACTCTGACTGTAGTAATGGCTGACGGTGTCGAAAGCGACATGGTGCTGGGTCAGGTAACGGTTCAGGCTTGATGATAGAGGCATGGTAGGAATCCTCCTGTTGACCGCATCAGTTTAGGTGTTGTTTTTAGAGCGCAGAAATAAAAATCTCCGGCCTATACTGAAATAAATATCTTCTGTTCTACATTCCCGGACTCTTGCTTCTCAGGAGCACTGCCATGGATAAGGCTCTCGGACACCCGTGTCAGCACCTTGCCTGTAAGAATAACGCTCAACCCAATAAAAAAGTGTGCTTCTGGCATGACCCTACTACAGATAAAACCGGTGATGATATTAAGCCCCGTCTGGAAAAAATGGTGCGGGAGGGGCGGTCACTTGCCGGGTTCCGATTGGCTCGGGCCAATCTGGAAGGGATTAATCTGGTAGGAAAGCCGGGTTCTTCAGGAACAGACCTGAGTCATGTGGATTTTTACCGGGCAAACCTTAAGGGGGCGCATCTCTATCGGGCAAATATGCGTCGGGCCTCATTATTAAAAGCAGACCTTTCTGGTGCCAACCTTAACTTTGCCAACCTTTCTGGTGCCAATATGCTGGGTCTGAGGCTGGACTACTGTCGAATGGAACATGTGGTCTGGGGACGTACAATTTTTCAGGAAGAGCAGCTGGCCCGTAAGAACAAGCAGCAGACACCGGCAGAAAGAAATCAATTATTTAGTGAAGCGGAAGAGGTGTGTCGCAGTGTGCGTCGCAGCTGTGAAAGTCATGGGTTGTTCGATGATGCAGGGCATTTCTTTCACAAGGAGATGACCTTTCGCCGTTATCAGTACTCTTTAGGCTCCTGGCAGCGCTGGATGTCAAAGCTTGTGGACTTGCTCAGCGGTTATGGTGAACGACCTTTTCGCGTGGTGGTCTTCTCATCGGTGCTGGTGATGATGTGTGCACTGTTCTATTTTATTGCAGGGGTGCAGTCGGGTGATGAAGTCATTCGCTATGAGATGAGCAGCCAGTTGGGTCAGAACTGGTTTGCTTTTCTGGATGCGCTCTATTTCAGCGTGGTGACCTTTACCACGCTGGGTTACGGTGATCTCACACCTCTGGGGCCGTCCAGAACACTGGCGGCCCTCGAAGCCTTTATCGGTAATTTCTCACTGGCACTGTTTGTGGTTGTGTTTGTGAAAAAGATGACTCGTTAGCTTCTTTCTTCGTTCCAGTTAACGCCCGGCTCTAATGTCTGGGCCCTGTGGCGATATAACGAACCCCGCGGTAGGTGATTCGATCTTCTTTTGGGGAGATGCTTAGCTTCTTCTTTCGAGTAGGGTAAAAGTGGTAGAACTCACCGTTCTCTGTCTGAACCCAGTCCGGGTAGAGCTTTTTTTTGTAGGAGATGTCACTGGGTCCTGAGGCGACGATTTCCAGTGGGGCTGGTCCGGGTGGTGGTGAGCTGGAGTAGGAGGTGCACCGGTGGATCCTGCCATTGTTATATAGAAGTACAAGCAGGAGTGCGGCTGAAAGCGCAATCATGTAATTACCGTCGAGGGCAGAAAGCAGTGCGGCGGACAATATGACGGCTGGCGTCACGAGTCGGTAGAGTTTCCCCATAACATTTTTACATGGCCCGGAGCTTTGAGTGGTTGAACCGTCCAAAGCCATAGGGCACAGGTCTCTTCTTACCAGTCTTGATACGACATTACACGTATATTTTCCGAGAAACATTGCGGAAGATCACTGTTTTTCTCATTTGTCGGGCATAGGCGTGCAGGCAAAAATGTCCCGATCGTCAGGCGGGCAGCTAATTGTTTCGTGCAGGGCTGAGTGGGTCAGGGACTGGTATTGCTCCCGGTGCATATGTACCAGCTCCCGGTGATTGCCACCTTCAAGGTAGATGTCTGTGACGGTATCCAGAGTGTTGTCACAGGCCATGCTGATTCCCCAGGGTTGGCCAATGGCAGGAATAGCGCCAAGCTGGCAGTCCGGGAATACATTCTTCAAAGAGGATTCCTGCATTAAGTGAAGGTGTCGATCCAGATGGTGATTCAGCCAGTCCAGATTAAGGTTATTGTTAGCTGGTAGTACAGCCATCATTACGCCTTTTTCATCCTCAAGAACAACCGCCTTGGCCATAGTGCGTGAAGGAATGCAGGCATTGTGTGCTGTATCAAGAGCACGTTCCGCATAAGGGTGGGAGACAATGTCAAAATCTATCTGGCTTTGTTCCAGAAATGCGGCAAGTCGTGAGGCGATAGTCATATACAGCTCCCGGGGATGTATCAGGCTACCCGGGAAAGTATAAGCAAACTGTCGGCTTTCGCCTGATATTAAACAGGTGATCGATATTTCTGTAGTAATTTGCAAATGGAGCGGACAAAGAGCTCAGTGATAACTGGCAGGATATACACACCCTTTCGGTAGCTGTCGTGGACATTGAAAAGAGTAGTCATTACGGGGGTGAAACAGGTTTCGGATGTGTTTGCATCTCTTTGTATTGTACGGCTTTCGCTGGGTAGATTTGGTTCTTTTCGTCTTATGTGCGGAGGTGTTATTTAGGTGTGTCCCGAAAGATGATGTCGGTCAATACTCCTTACGCTTGACCGATTCTTTGCAGAAAATACAAACACTAAAAAGAATGACTGCATAAAATGACATTACTGTCTTTTTATTACCTGTAGCAGGTCAGCGATTTTTGCGGATCTGTCAGGTTTATCAACTCCAATTATCAGTGAAGTGCCGTGTATTATGATCGATGTACTCCTTGTCGATGACGACTTAGAACTTTGTGAGCTACTTGTTGAATTTCTGAAAACTGAGGGCTACCAGGTTACAGCTGTGCATGACGGCGTAGAAGGTGTTGAGGCCGCCCTGAGCGGTTCCTACAGCATGGTTCTGCTGGATGTTACCCTGCCGAAACTGAATGGCTTCGAAGTGCTGCGTAATATTCGTCAGCAATCCCAGATGCCAGTGTTGATGCTGACGGCCCGTGGTGATGACGTTGATCGTATCGTTGGTCTGGAAATTGGCGCTGATGATTACCTGGCCAAACCATTTAACCACCGTGAGCTGGTGGCGCGGATGAAGGCTATTTTGCGCCGCGTTCGTATACCGGAAGAACGAGACACCAGTCGTCCAAAGGTGTTGCAGATTGATAACCTGTCCCTGAATCTGGCGAACCATGAAGTGATGTTGGGTGAAGAGGTACTGGATATTACTGCAACTGAATTCATCGTGCTGAAGACCCTGATCGACAAGGCCGGTGAGCTGGTTACCCGTGAAGAGCTGACTCATGTCGCGCTGAACCGTCGCCTGATGCTTCATGACCGTGCCATTGATATGCATGTGAGCAACCTGCGTCGTAAGATAGGCAACAAGCCTGATGGTCGTCCTCGTTTGAAGACAGTCCGTGGCTCTGGTTACTTCTACATAGCTGGCTGACTCCCTGGGTCGTAGCTCAGTAGATGATTGACTGGTTTTTACTTATAGCTTGTTGATTACAGATGGCGCGATAACTCTCCTGGGTATCGCGTCTTGTTGTATTTAGACAGTTATCCAGGAAGGCTTTAATGAATCACCTCCGAGGCTTTTACCGCCGCATTCTCCTCTGGTTCTGGCTGGCGGCCGCGCTGTTGCTGGGCACTGTACTGGTGACAGCATCGGTCACTGTGACTCCTTTGGAGTCGCTGCCTACCCGGACAGCACTTTATAAAGATCTGACTAATTTTTCTGAGCAGGTGCGTCTGCATCTGCTGGTAGGAGAGTCGGTGGCTGAATCTTTGGCTGCCGTGGAGGCCCAGGAGGATTTCCCTGAGCAGCTCTCTCTGGTGATGATCAGCCCCGATGGTGGCTGGGTCAGCTATCGGCAGAATCCTGAATTTCCTGTGTTGCAGGGAGCCCAGGCGCTGGTGCGTCGTAACGTTGTGGGTATTGCTAATACCTCTTCCCAGGTGATGATTGGCCCGGGTTCGGTCGAAATTGATGGAGAAGAGTGGCATCTGCTGATGGTCTGGCAGCATCAGGCGCTGCTCTGGAACAGGCTGGTCAGTATTATTAATGGTCACCCTATTTTGATCGTGATGTCACTGCTTGCCAGTGCCTTCCTTTGTTTCCTGCTGGTAACGGGGCTGATAAGCCCTTTGCGCACCTTGCAGCGTCAGGTGCGTGAGATTGCCGATGGCGACTTGCAAACCCGTCTTCCAGAGGGGCTGACCCAGCGTAATGATGAAGTGGGTGAGCTGTGTCGAGACTTTAATGTTATGGCTGAGAGGCTGGAGGTTACAGATCAGACCAAGCAGCAGTTGCTGCGTAATGTTTCCCATGAGTTGCGTTCCCCTTTAACAAGAATGCAATTGTCACTTGTGCTGGCGCGCAGTAAGTCAAAAGATCTTGCGTCATCTGAGCTGGATCGCATGGAGCGGGATATTGAACGCCTGAACGGTATGATTGGGCAGCTTCTGCAGTGGTCACGAATGATTACAGCTTTCCCTGATCCTTCCCGGGAAGTGTTCAGTCTGGATGAAGCTGTGAAAGAGCTGATCGATAATGCCAACTTTGAAGCCGCCATGCATGAGAAGGCAGTGATGCTGACCCGCTGTGACAGTAGCCTGATTTTGGGTGGTCAGGAGTGGCTTTCCAGTGCTGTGGAAAACATTGTCCGCAATGCGATACGTTTTTCTCCCAAAGATGGCCGTGTTGAAGTGTCTCTCACCAGTGATGAGCATGAAGCCAGAGTGGTCGTGCGGGATTACGGTCCGGGTGTGCCAGAGGATGAGCTCAATTCATTGTTTGAGCCATTCTATCGGGTTGATGAAACTCGTGGTGGGGATAACAGCGGTACGGGCCTGGGCATGGCTATTGCCCAGGCGGCAGTGGCCAGTCATGAGGGTTCCATTGTTGCTGAGAATGCAGCTCCGGGTTTGAGGATTACCATTACCCTGCCTTTAAATGTCTCAGATCTGGCTGCGTAACCGAAGAAAACCTCAGGATGACTCACGCGGGTCATCCTGATCTTCTATATTCCACATTTATCCTTGGTGTGTGAGTGCTTTTACTGATGCCAGCGATTTAAGTCGATACGCGGTATTATGAGCATTCCAAATGGTAGATGGCGGAATAACGTAATGATAAAACCCTCCCGGCGAGCGTACCTGTTTTTTGTCCTGGCCCTGTTTGCAGGTTTTCTGTCTGGCTGCCTTGATAAAAAAGAGGTGTCTCTTGATCAGGAGGATTTTCAGAAGCTGATTACAGAGGGTTTCTCATCACCCCGTATAGTGACTGTTGATCTTCCTGCCAGTGCACGAGCTCATCTATACCTCAGAACGCCTGAAATCGAATTTGCCGATAGTCGGCGTATGTTGCACTGGCGTATGCCGGGTGAGGTGGATATGGACTTTGCCCGGTTCTCGTCGGGGCGGATGCCAGTCACTCTGAAGGGGACGGCAGAGTTAAAATTCAGCTCGAAAGAGCAGGCTGTCTTTTTTGAGAATGTGAAAATTGCCAGTCATGATATTCAGCTGGAATCTGGCCTGATCCAGATGCTGGTACTGGACGCTCTGGCAGAAATTGTCGCAAAACGTTTCGATAATATGCTGCTGTTTACCGTGGCTAAAGATTCACCGCTGGCTGAACTGGTGAAGGCTGATGCAGTGACCTATCGAATTGAGCCTGAGAGGATTGTCTTTCAAGTTCAACAAGATTGAACTTAAGGGCTAAGTGAAAGAACCCTCTCAGATACAACAGCTTCGTTAATTGATATGGTGAGCCAGTCGTTTGCGTAAATTCTGTTCTTTAGTCACAGGCCCTGCGGCCATGTAGCTATCCACAAAATGCTGCCGTTCTTCAACACTGAAGGCTTTGGAGTGGCGAAGGTAGCAGTCAAGGTCTTTCAAGCGCATGCGCTGCTGTAGAGGGTCTCGGCGTACCTTTTCCAAATCGATCAGTCGCACCTCAGGCTGGTCACCTTTAAAGCGAACAAACACATGATTCGGGTAGAGGCAGTAATGTGCCATGCCTTTGTTATGCATATCCCAGATGACATTGGCGAGTTCTTTGAGAGCTATTCGGGTTTTGTGCTGATCGCCACGGCTGTGTAATGAGAACATATCCTCAAAACCATCCAGGGCGCGGGTGATCAAAATGGCCTGATGGTTGCCTTCATGAACGCGCTCCCCGTAATAGACTGTCTTGAGAGTGGGTATCTGTCTCTTCCTGAAAGTCTCAATACCATGCAGTTCACGCTTGTATGTGGGAACACCATTCAAGGGGTGGATGAGTGTCCTGGTGTTGTGATTTTCTTGTCGTTTCACAAAAAGGGCAGGCAGGTTGGGATTGGGTGTTTCCAGTCGTGATACACCGCTCCAGCCATTGCGACGTTTGTTGGGGGGCTCGATCCAGTCCTTGGGCATATTCCAAAGAGAATCGAAATCTGTCAGACCAAGGTTAGATAAAGTCTCCTTCATCTCCTTGTCATAAAAGGAATTTATATTCATAAGTTTTGTGTGTTTTTCAGTGTCGCTCTATATTTACCGTTTTTTAAGGGTTCAGCAAGATTGATGGTTGGTTGGTTTCTTGTGTGATCTATTTATTGATGGTGTTAAATATCAGTATTTTTGGCAGAGTGGTAAGTGGGAGGGCTGAATTATGAGGTTGGTTAAGGGATCTACGAAAGATAGCGAGGAAAGTACTATTACAGGTTCGCAAACGCCACTGGCGCGCTGGCTTGATGAGTATGGTGAAAGTCATCAGAATCCAACAAATAAGTTGCTGCACTGGCTTTGTGTACCCGTCATTACCTACTGTGTCATTGCTTTTCTATGGCTGTTAACCCCTGTTGCGGCAAGTGTGTTTATGGCTGGTGCACTGTTCTTCTATCTTCGGCTTTCCATGACTTTGGCGGTATCAATGGCAGTTTTGGTGGCCCTGATGCTGGGGATTATCATCAGCGTTGAGAGTCTGGGTGGAGGAGTGCTGTTGTGGACGACTGTTGTTTTATTTGTGGTGTCCTTGATTGGACAGTTTATTGGTCATCATATTGAAGGGAAAAAACCTTCATTTTTCAAAGACATTCAGTTTCTGTTGATCGGCCCGATCTGGTTGCTCTGCTTTCTCTTCCGCCGCTGGGGCATTCGTTATGAGTAATCTGGAATGTTGGATTCTGGATGTGAATCCAGCTAACTCCAGCGCAAGCGCGTCACTGGCAGGCGTTTCCAGAGTGGGGTGGTGGCCAGATAAATAAACTGTCCAATCATATCAACGCCCAGGTCATCCAATGCTGCTGTGCGCAGAGGGACAAAGCTCTGGGCGATTTCAATGCATAAACCGTAGAAGGTAATAGCCAGAAACTTCTTCAACCAGCTGACTTCAGGGAAAGCCGTGTCAGCCAGTGCTGCCAGAGTGAAGAAAGCCCCTGCATGCAGAACTTTGTCTCCCAGACTGGCTAAGGGTACCTGCGCAGGCGGAATTAATGCCAGAATGCTAATCACAACCACTGCCACTGACAGAAGAACCTGAGAGAGAAGTCTTAGTTGATCTGCGTTTAGGTAAAGGTCGGCCGCAGGCTGCGGCCGTGGTGTGGGGTTACTCATATGAAGCCAGCCTATCCCTGACGGTGTTTGAAACTGAGATTTTAATACATATTTTCAAGGCTCTGTATAAAGTAGTGACAAAATACAGGTCAGCTATGGCAGTGGCGATGATTCAGGGTCACTCAAATTCTCATGTGTTCGTTTGGGAGTCATCCTCAGTAATGTGATGGAAGTCGATCCGCTCTTCATCTTCCCCGGCAAAAGCATTATTAAAGACACTTTCGTCGAACTCACCCTCACTCTTGGCCACGATGCAGGTGACCGCGCAGTCGCCTGTTACGTTGACCGCCGTTCGTACCATATCCAGTAACCGGTCGACCCCCATAATGACTGCAATCCCTTCAAGGGGCAGGCCAACCTGTTGCAGCACCATAGCCAGCATAATCAGCCCTACACCAGGAACACCTGCGGTGCCTATAGAAGCGAGAGTGGCGGTCATGATGACCATGATATAGTCCCCCAGGGTCAGGTCGATAGAAAAGGCCTGGGAGATAAACACGGTAGCTACGCCCTGCATCATGGCTGTGCCATCCATATTAATAGTGGCACCGAGAGGAATGGTGAACGAGGCAACTCTGTTCTTCACACCTAACCGGCGGTTCACTGTTTCCATGGAGACAGGGATGGTGGCGCTGCTGGATGAAGTGCTGAAGGCGAACAGCAGGGCATCTTCCATTTTCCTCATAAAGGTGATCGGACTGAGTCCGCCGACCACTTTCAGAAGGAAGAAGTAGGTGACGAATACATGAAGCATCAGCACACCCAACAGCAGGAAGAAGTATTTCAGCAAATTAAGAATGGCCCCAAACTCAATGGTACTGAACAGGCGTGCCATAAGGGCAAACACGCCGTAGGGGGCCAGATTCATTAGCAAGGTAACCAGTCGCATGATGACATCGTTGAGGCTGAGGAAGAGGTCGGCGACCGGTTTGCCTTTTTTACCGGTTGCGGCGATGGATATACCAAACAAAAGGGCAAAGACAATAATCTGAAGGGCATTGCCCTTCGCCATGGAGTCAATAGGGTTGCTGGGAAAGAGATTGATCAGGACATTGCTTAAGGGGGGGGCTTCCTGTGGGGTGAAGCCAGAGGCCCCTTCGAGATTGGCACCTACGCCGGGCTCGACCAGCAGTGCGGCACAAATGGCCATAGTGATGGCGACACAGGTGGTAAATATATACAAACCCACTGTCTTTAAACCCAGACGACCAAGGGTGGATGCATCATTTAGCGTACAGGTTCCGCACACCAGTGAAACAAAGATCAGCGGCACAACCAGCATCTTCAGGCAGGTGATAAATATTTTACCGATCACCAGTAATACGCCGTCAGTAATGTAGGTCGTCACCCAGGGCGCATCTGGCAGCAGCCGGATCAGCAAACCTGTAAGAATGCCGGCAACCATGCCAAGAATAACCTTGGTTGTCAGGGAGTATTGGCGTTCAGCCATGGCGGAACCTCCAGAAGTTAACAAAAGCAGTATAGGTGCTGAATATGCCGGTGGATGCTGATGGGGGGACTACGTATCACGATGTGGTGGTTTGCTACACTTGCTGGCCAGGTATTGATTTGTGTCAACGGCCGGTTCAAATTGAACATTTAGAATGTCCTTCCAGGGCTTGATGTTTTCTGTATCTGGCCGTGTTTAGATATCCTCCGTCAGCAAAAAAACAGATGATAATAGCTGTCGTTCAACCAAGATGGCGTTGACTAAGGCCACGTTGAAAGTCATGTCTGAATTGCATGCCAAAAAAGAGGGAAGGTTATGAGAGGGGAGTTTGAGCCATTCCGTGAAAAACTGCTGAGTCGTCAGGTGGAGTTACAGCAGCGTCTGGAGAGCATTAAAAAAGACGTCACCCGCAAAGCCAATGCCGACTGGTCTGAGCAAGCCCAGGAGCGGGAAAATGACGAAGTTCTGGATGCGCTGGGTAATGAGGCCGTTCATGAACTGCAGCTGATCCAGAAAGCTTTGGAACGTCTGGATGACGACGAGTACACATCTTGTGTGGGTTGTGGTGGAGATATACCTCTGGCACGGCTAGAGGTCATGCCTTACGTCAATCTGTGTGTGAAGTGTGCGGAGGGGCAGGCCTGATACCTGTTCTTCTGTCTTTTAGAGCTCAGTGGCCAGTTGCAGTTGCCTGAGCCAGCAGGGGCGTTCTCTGCTTCCCGGTCGTGGCTTTCTCTTCCGAAGTAATCAAAGCCTGGTAGTGGTGAATAAATTCATCGACAGTGCCCTGTGGGCGGCTGTGAAAATTATTATGCCAGCAGCGTCCCAGTCGGGCAGGCTCATTGGCGTTGCTCGGCAAAGGCTTTCCCCTTCTCAAATACACTATCATGGCCACGGCAGTGGCGTAGGCAAGATTTGTGGCGAGTTCTGCGTGGGGGTGTTGCAGAAATTCATGCTGGCTGGCCAGTCCCCTGACTTTGCTCGCCAGTTCTGGCTGGTGGGACAGGTAGTTGTCCCAGATGTTGCGGTGCATGCGGGGAGTAATCTGATAAAGCCCCAGTGCCTGCTGGTTGTCATGCTTAAGGTGAGCGCCGAGGCTGGATTCCTGTGCGGCAGTTCCCAGCAGCAGGTTTTCCGCTACCGGGCTCCAGAGATTCAGGTGCTTCAGTGTGGGGCGAATAACGAGATAACGCAGTTCCCTGGCACACATTCCCATAGTGTGGTTCTCTTCCTTGAGTCACAGGCATCTTCTAAATGTAATAGAAGATTCATATTACGAGCTACTTAATAACTGCGAGCTGTTTAATAGAAGTCGGCATGTTCCGGGAGTGACTTAAGGATGGGGTGTTAACAGGGTGCAGGAGAGAGGGGCAGAAAAGGCATCGGGCCAGCCTGACAGGGCCGGTTGGTCCGATGCTGGAGATGCTCAGCCAGGAGTCTGACCGAGAATAGACGCCCTGCTGCGAGCGAATCGGATTTGGCCATTTTTGGAGCTGTTTTTCGTTAAATAGAACCACTATTCGCCTCAAAACAACTCCAAAAATGACTCAAACCAGCTTCGCTCCCGCTGCAGCCGTTATTCTCGGTGAGAGAATCTGGTCAATAATGGGTTAGCGTGAAGGTGTCGATGTTGGCACTGTTCAGTTGTTTAGAGCCGCCTAGAACCGGCAGATCAATAATGGCAGCGGCTTCTGCTACAGATGCACCCAGGCGGTGCACAAGTTTGGTCGCGGCCAAAAGAGTCCCGCCGGTAGCGATCAGGTCGTCAATCAGCACCACCTTGCCTCCTGAAGGTATGGCATCGATATGCACCTCGAGCGCCGCTGTTCCGTATTCCAGGGTGTACTCTTCGCGAAGGGTTTCAGCGGGGAGCTTGCCCGGTTTGCGGAAAATAACCAGCGGCAGTCCCAGGACGTCAGCCAGAGGGGCTCCCAGCAGGAAACCTCGGGCATCCAGGGCGCCAATATGAGTAATATCTTTGTCCCGATAACGTTCCGCGAAACACTGGTGCACCATGCGCATGCCCTCGGGGGACTTGAGCAGGGTGGAAATGTCGCGGAACATGACACCGAGTTTCGGCCAGTCCGGCACAGCCCGAATCAGGCTGCGCAGTTTTTCTTCACTGAATGCAGTTGCGTTCATATCACCAACTTACTGGATGTTAACGACTTCAGAATTATCGTTTAATTTACCGCCAGCGAGGGTGCAAAGCTCAATGGCATTGGTGATTTCGATTTCCTTACCGTTGGCATGAATCAGTTCAGCTTTCTGGAAGCGGGTAAACACCCTGCTGACAGTTTCGACCGCCAGACCCAGATAGTTGCCCATTTCATTCCGGGACATAGAGAGCCGGAATGACTGGGAAGAAAAGCCCCGGCGTCGAAAACGACTGGCCAGATTAATCAGGAATGTCGCAATACGTTCGTCAGCGTTCTTCTTGGAGAGCAGCAGTTTCATCTGCTGGTCTTCGCGAATCTTCTTACTCATGACACGCATAAGCTGACGGCGCAGAGCGGGATGATTGTCTGCAAGCTTTTCAAGCTTTTCAAAGGGAATTTCACAGACCATGGTTGTTTCAATAGCCTGGGCAGAAACCGGGTAGGAATCTGTATCCAGACCGCTGAGGCCAACCAGTTCACTGGGTAGATAAAACCCGGTGATCTGTTCTTCACCTTCATTTGTAGACGTGTAGGTTTTCAGTGCGCCGGAGCGGACTGCAAAGACACTATGGAACGAGTCACCTTCAAGGAATAGATGTTCGCCTTTTTTCAGAGGTCTGCCGCGCTTGATAATCTCATCGAGATCATCAATATCTTCGATCTTGAGAGCAAGGGGGAGACACAATGGACTCAGGCTACAATCCCTGCAGGCTACTTGGCTGGCATGCCTTACGTTCAGTTTGGACACCATATTGAGCCCCTAAGAACCACGTTGGCTGATGTAGAGAGTGCGCCTATTGTATGGGAATATTGGTCGAACTTTAACCCTGTGATAGATACCTATAAGGTGTTGTTTTCATCATTCTTAGGTGAAAAGGTAAACGATTTGCTGAAATTAACTTCGTTTTTTTTGTGTCGACTCGATATTTTTCACTAAAAAAGCCGGATTTTTTTGCTTTCCATCAACACTCTGCCACTTGTATATGGCAATAAGACCCTCTTTTATGGTTGTCACGCCTGTTAGTAAGACTGACAGATATGCATGTTCCGCAGAACCCTCTCCTCAAAATCATGTCATAAGTGACAGCATAAGCCCACCGGATGGCCGGGTAAGGGAATGCCTGAGGCTGGATTACCCAGCCGGAAACTCGACCTTTGCAGCAGAAACCTCGGTTGAAGTGCTTGTGAGGGTGAATTTCTTAAACCTTTATGGAGAAAGAAAATGATTGGAAGAACATATAACGCAGTATGTCGCAGATTAAACAGTTTTGGGGCAAAGTTTGGACGTAACCAGGCACCTGGAGAGAGTCTGCTTCCTGGTGGCCATAGGGTCGGTAGAGCGGCTGCAAAAGCTCCTCAGATGGCCAGAACTGGTATCTGTAATAAGGTTACAGTGGGTTTAAAAACCCTGCCTGACTACGGCATCAGTGCTGTGAAATTCGGCCTGAACACTGGTCTGAGCGTTTTAAGCGCTCCAGGGAAGGCCGTTAATTACATGGCTGGCACCACTGCTGGTACTGTTGTGCTGACAGGTTTGTTTGTGCTTCCTGTACTGGCTTACACAACTGGGGCGGGTTACTTCACAGAATCTCTGGCAGGTAAACTGTTTGGTATTGATAACGATTCTCCTACGGATCATCAAAATGCGGTGGCCAGTCTTATAACTGTAGGTATCCCTGTGTTTTTAATTTTCATGACCCGCAAAGCACTGAAGGTCGGTTTCGGTCTGAGTGCCAAGCAGCAGGTTAAGCAGGTTCAGCAAGAGCAGAGAGTTTTGCTCGGAGAACTCCGCGCCCAACGAAAGAAGGATGTTGATGCTAAAGAAGCTGATGCTGATAAGGTTCCGGCTTCCAGTAAGAAGCCAACTCGTCCACGTCCAAAGGCCGGCGGCGCCAAATAACAAGCCTTACAGAGCACCGGTTTAGCCGGTGCCACGAAAGCAAGTCTTCAAACCCGCCTCGGCGGGTTTTTTCTTACCATTCTGTTAGGCCTGCTAACCATTGATGCTTTTTATAGAACCTCAATGGTTTGTCAGGGTCGAAGAGGTATACGAGTATGTCTTGCCCGATATGGGCAGGCTCAGGGATGAATAAGCAAACAGGGAACTTGATATGACTAATACCGTATCTGGATCTAACAACGAATACAGTAGCTGCGGAAGAAATCATGCGACAGAGAGAGCTGCACGTTTCGATGCATTGCGTCTGGGAGTGTCAAAAGTTCATAGCGTCACACGAAACATCGGCTTTGAGGAGCCTCGTTCTGCCTGCCGCTCACTCTGTGATATATCCATTACTGTTCTGAAGGGCTGTCGGTATGTGATTGCCTGCACGGTCACCATCGGCCTCTTTTCCCTGACCGCCCCATTTTTGTATGGTATTCCCATGATTCGGGCCTGCATGCCCGCCTTTAAGATGACCTCAGATATTGGTTTCTATATAACGCTCCAGAAGTTTAACTTTTTAAATTTTGTATTAGCCAGCAAGGCTGGCGACACTGTGGGCCAATTTGCGGCGGGTGAGAGTGATGATGAGCGCAGAGCGAGGCAGCAGGCTGCCAGACTGTATGGGCAAGCCTTGCAGCTACATGCTTTGGACCGTCAGAGCAGAACTCTGTCAGGCATGACGGATTTAGGCCGCCAAGCGGGTGATGCTCTGCAGGAAGGCATTCGCGACACGGAAATACGGCATAGACAAAGCAGTCGTTATTCAAGAAAAGAGTGAAGGAGTCACCCATGAATATAACAAAAGAAAGTGTTTGCCCTACTTCTTTAAGAGAAGGTAGCCCAGCCCAGGGGAACAATAGCCAGCGCCCTGCCACAATCCAGACTGCAGGCCAGGCGTATATCAGCGAGGGAGCCGTGGATGCTGATCCGCCAGTTATGAAGCCTGTGCCCTTGTGGCGCAGAGTAGCGGCATCACTGGTAAAAACCCTGGCCTGGGGCGGTCTGGCGCTGACTGGTAGCTACATCACCGGGCAGGCTTACATCATGTATATGGAAACCCATCGTGACGACGATTTCCCTGACGACCCTTATCTGACCTTCTGGGGTCGTAGTGCCCAGATTACCTGGGCCTGTATTCTTGGTGGCATCGCGTTGACTTACTGGAAGGCTGAGAAGCTGATGGGGCGGGCTGTGGAATATGCCTTTGGCACCAACAAACTGAATAACTATCTCGAACATGCCAATGGTTTGGAGGCTTATAACAGCGTAATGATAGAGTCTCTCAATAAGCAATATGAAGAACTGCATCAAAGGGTATTAACGCAGAAGGCGCACGGTTGGAAAGTGAGTATCAGCACTAGTGGGCGTTAACCGTATTCTGCAATAGCCGTTGAAATCCAGTCATTGAAAAATGTTAGACCAAGGGCGTATTGACCCTTTATTTTCTTGTTCTTCATACCTTAGTCGTAGTGATCTGCAGGCATTATCAATGAACTAAAGCATTGTCAGACTCTCTAACACAGTGGATAGCCCAACCAGGACGGTGGGGTAGGTCATGCTGTAAGGGAGTGGTGTATGAGCATATTGAAGCCAAAGAGCCGAACGAAGGCGGTTCAATTATTTTCGCGTTATTTTCTGATTCTTACCCTTTGTGTCGCTTTTATCAGCGGCATAGCTGGTTTTTTCTCTGGCCCTGCACATGCGGCTCCCGGCAAATTTATGGGTATGACCGATGAGCAGATAGCAAAATACAGAGCGGAACAAAAAAGGCGCCGGGCCAGTCAAAAAGCTCTGTCCGGAACCCAGGCCACACCTTCTCCCACTCCATCAGTTCAGCCCTCCAGTACGACTAAGGTCGCACAACCAACACCCGTTCAACCATCTCGGTATGACAGCTTCACCGGGCCTGTCCCCGTTAAGCCTGAAGAGTCCTTCTATGATTATGACCCGAAGCGTCAGGCTACGAGCGAAGAGCAAACAAAAAAGGATGAAGACGCTCGCCTGGCACAACAGGCTATATATGCTCAAAAGGCTGCCAAGAAAGCCAAAGGCCAGAAAAACGGTTGGGTAACGGTCAGTGGCTGGAACTCTATCGCCAGTCAAACCGAAGAGCGGAAGGCTCAGTGTGAACCCCGTGAACGGAACAGGCAACAGCAGGAAGTGGATCGTCTGGAGGCACTGAAAGCCGAGCAGGACAAAAAGGATCAAGAGGCGCGTCTGGCTAACCAGAAGAAAATCCAGAAGCTTGCCGAACAGCGCAATGTCCGCAAGTACAAAATGTCACAGCATGGCCTGGCCGTGCAGAAAAGTCTGGCTGCCAGTAAAGCTGAAGATCTGGAAAAGAAGAGTACAGTCACTCTCCCACCAAAGAAACTCATAAAATTTATGGGTATGTCGGATGAGCAGATCGCAGAATACAAAGCCGAGCTGAAAAAACAGAGGGAAAATGCCCAGCTTAACGGTATCACTTACAAGTCTGAAGGCAGTGGCTCTGAAGACAGTGGCTCTGAAGACAATCAGCCACCTCAGCAAACGTTGCCGGCTGTCGTCCAGCAGCCTTCAACAGCACTTCCAAAGCCTGAAAGCGTCCATGGCCCTGTTCCGGCTTTACCTGATCTGTCTTTCTTTGATTATGACCCGGTACGCCGCAAGCAGGAGCAACTGGAGCAGAAAAATAATGGCACCACGCCCTTTTCTGGGACTGTCGACAAGACCGTATCTGATCAGGAAAACCAGGGGCTGGTACAAAAGGCTGCCAGAAAAGCCAAAAATCAGAAAGATGGCTGGGAAACTCTACAAAACTGGAAGTCTATCAGCCGGAAACAGGTTGAACTTCAGAATGAGTTGAAGGCGCAACGTGAAGCCCGCGAACTGAAAAAACAACAGCAGGAAGCTAAACGTGTGGCGCAGAAGGCTCATGATGATAAAAAAGCCAAAGACCAGAAAGATGGCTGGGAAACTCTACAAAAATGGAAGTCTATCAGCCGGAAACAGGTTGAACTTCAGAATGAGTTGAAGGCGCAACGTGAAGCCCGCGAACTGAAAAAACAACAGCAGGAAGCTAAACGTGTGGCGCAGAAGGCTCATGATGATAAAAAAGCCAAAGACCAGAAAGATGGCCGGGAAACTCTACAAAACTGGAAGTCTCTCAGCCAGAAACAGGTTGAACTTCAGAATGAGTTGAAGGCGCAACGTGAAGCCCGCGAACTGAAAAAACAACAGCAGGAAGCTAAACGTGTGGCGCAGAAGGCTCATGATGATAAAAAAGCCAAAGGCCAGAAAGATGGCTGGGAAACTCTACAAAACTGGAAGTCTATCAGCCAGAAACAGGTTGAACTTCAGAATGAGTTGAAGGCGCAACGTGAAGCCCGCGAACTGAAAAAACAACAGCAGGAAACTGACCGTCTGGCAGCCGAGAAGTCGAAGAAGGATAAAGAGGTTCGTCTGGCTAACCAGAAGAAAATCCAGAAGCTGGCCGACCAGCGCAATGCTCGCAGGCAAAAAATTGTAAAGCATGATCGGGACGTGCAGAACAGCCTGGACTCTATCAAGAGTGAAGAGCATAAAAAGAATAATAAGCCGACAGTGTGGGTGGTACCGAGACCACATAATGAGACGACAGATGACCTGATTGGCGATGAGTCCGTGGTACTGCCGGGGAATATTATTGTTAGCGAGATAGTCCACAGTGCTACAAAAACGGCGGATGCCGCAGGTGGTGTTGATCTTGATTCAGGGAAGTCTGTGGAAACTCAGGAGCCGGTTCAAGAAATCGCTCATTCCGCTACAAACCGCCATGATGAGAACAAAGTTGAAGTGGTGGTGAGCGAAGAGACCCGCACAGATACCGCGCTTGTGGTAATAGGTGCTGAGCAGAAAGACGAAGACAAGGTTGAAGGCGTCATTCTGGAGAGTAAGCCGACAGAAGAAAAGTCGACTGAACATACATCCTCTGAGACAGTAGATTTGCGCGACGCTTCCGAAGACGTTGAGCTTGCTCAGGTTGTCTACGACAGTGGCATGGTGGCCGACCTGGCCGGCACCGCTATCGAAGGGCGCAACCAGTCTGCAGTTGCACTGTTCTCAGGCCATCACCGTATGATGCAGGGTTTCCGTAACGGTTATGGTGTGGGGATCAGAAGCAGTCTCCAGCGAGTGGATGCTGGAGCGGTTGAAGAGGAAGTCAAGCAGGGGCTGGGCAGTGCAAGCGCGCTGGAAATCGGCGCTGCCTACAACTACATGCGCATTTACGGTGGTCGAGGTACAGCCAAAGCCGGTAAGGGATTGTCAGGTTTCTCCCAGAACAGCTTTGGCTTTGAAGCGGGTCTGTTCAGAGTGGTGAATACTGAGCTGATGGTCGGCCTGATGCTGGGCGCAGAGTCTGCCAAAACGTCTCTGAAGGGAAGCAGCGGCAGTACTGAGCGCACCAGCGTGCGGATTGGGCCGTTTGTCTCCTGGCAGCGTGGCAACTTCCATATTGATGGTGCCCTGACCGTTGGTCGTCATGATATGCGTGCCAAAGGTCGTGACACCGTTTCTAACACAGTTATGAAGGGCAATTACTCGATGAATGAGTGGGCTGCGTCCTTGAATGTTGGTTACGACATCCACTTTGATGATGTGCCCGGCCTGACCCTGACTCCAATGGCAGAGTTCCTGTACATGGACACGCGTACCCCGGGCTATAGCTTGAAGAGTGGCTCTGGTGAACACGTTAAAGTAAAGGGTGGCAGCCGTCATGACCGTATTGATCGCTTTGGCATGATGCTGAACTACCAGGTGCCGGGTGCAAACACTGAGGTTTATGGTGGAGCGGGTATTCAGCGCAACCACTTTGGTAGCAACAGCACCACTATGGCTCACTCCAACGACGGTGTGAGTGTGACTGAGCGTCGCAAGCAGCGTGACCGCAGCCTGCAGTGGTACACACTTGGCGTTACCTCACAGCTGGATGAAGCGCGTAGCCTGTCTTTGAGTCTGGAAGGCACCCATGGAAGCAATTCCAGCAGCTACGGTTTGTCGGCCAGCTACACCTATCGTTTTAAGTAGTCGCTGTTTTTAATAGCCGTTTATGAAAGGGCACCCGATAAAAAGGGTGCCCTTTTTTTGCAGGTAAGCCCGGGGAAGATTTGTTCCTTCGTTCTGGTTTTTAACTATCTTAAACAGTTTCCCTGTCACGCATTTTCCAACACTTTCTGATTAATCATCGCCTGTTATCGGAGCTCATGTCTATACAGATGCCGGCTGGAGAGCATTGTTCTGGATTGAAGCTGTCTACAACAGTATGACGGCTCTGATATTACTATTCCTGCTGCCGGGTAATACGCAATCCAGGGAACAGCCACTATCATTGTGCCGGGCTGGCCAATGGCCTGCAGACTTCTCTCCACCTGCAGGGTGATGCGGTGTTCAGTGTCGTTGTTGCCATGGTTATTGATACCCCTCCTAATGTTGGTTTGGTTATTGGGGCTATTTTGTTTGGTTCCTGGATGACATCCTGCCTGGGTGTTTTCAATGAGAAACAGCTGCTGATAAAGGTCAATGATGATAAAGGTCAATGATGATAAAAAGGTGCTGCCTTGGCACGAAAAAAAGACCCTGACTCTTGCGAGCAGGGCCATTGCTATATCAAAGCAGTTCCAAAGCAGTTCCAAAGCAGTTCCAAAACAGTACCGATGACGTTCAGGGCTTAGATCACCCGGGAAAACTTCTGTTGACTTTGAGCCATATACTGGTCGAATACCATGCAGATATTGCGAATCAGCAGGCGGCCGCGGGGTTGTACTTCAAGACGTTCGCTGGTGAGGGTTAACAGGCCATCGTCTGCCATTACCTTCAGTTGCTTCAGTTCTTCAGCAAAGTGGCTGGTGAAGTCGATGCCACATTCCTTCTGCAGGCGCGGAAAGTCCAGATGGAAGTCGCAGATCAGGCGGCGAATGACATGGGCCCGCAGCTCATCTTCGTCACTGCTCTGGAACCCGCGGAACATGGCCAGTTCGCCTTTCTCAATGGAGGCTTTGTAGTTCTCCATATCTGTGTAGTTCTGGGTGCAGGTGTTGCCGACCTGACTGATGGACGACACACCCATACCGACAAGATCACAATGACCATGGGTGGTGTAGCCCTGGAAGTTACGGTGCAGAACACCTTCTTCCTGTGCTAAGGCCAGGTCATCGTCTGGCAGGGCAAAATGATCCATACCAATGTAGACATAGCCGGCATCAGTCAAACGCTGTGTCGTTTCCTGCATGATCTCCAGTTTTACCTGGGGAGAAGGCAGGTCTTCATCGCGAATACGACGCTGGGGCATAAACCGGTGGGGCAGGTGGGCGTAGTTAAACACCGACAGGCGGTCCGGCATCATCTCAATCACCCGGTCAACCGTACGCATAAAGCTACTGGTGGTCTGCAGAGGCAGGCCGTAGATCAGATCCAGGTTGACGGAGGAGAAGTTCATCACCCGTGAAGCATCAACAATAGACTCGGTCAGAGCCTGGGGTTGAACCCGGTTCACAGCTTTCTGCACGGCAGGGTCAAAATCCTGCACACCGAGGCTGATGCGGTTAAAACCGAGGTCGCACAGGTGGCCCATCATGGCCCAGTCCGCTTCACGGGGATCTATTTCGATGGAGAAGTCGGAGCGTGCATCAAACTCCAGATGGAAGTGTTTGTTCACCTCATCCATCAGGCGAGTGAGCTGGTCACGATTCAGGAAGGTGGGTGTCCCCCCCCCTAAATGCAGTTGCTCTACGCGGCGGTTGGGGCCAAGCCGTTCTACATGCATGGCCATTTCCCGGAACAGAAGCTCCAGATAGGGCTCGGCACGGTCACGGTGCCTGGTGACGATTTTATTGCAGCCGCAGTAGTAACAGACGGTGTCACAGAACGGAATGTGGAAGTACAGTGACAGAGGCGCCTGTTCTTCGGTGCTCTGTTGAGCTGCTTTTGTGTACGTGCCAATCTGGAAGTCATCACTGAACTGCACGGCTGTGGGGTATGAGGTATACCTTGGGCCGGGCTTGTCGTAGCGTTGAATCAGGCTGGAGTCCCAGATGAGTGAATGACTCATAGTGTTTTCCTGCAATCGGTATACTGCAATCTTGTTCTTGTCTGAATTACGGGCAGATTCAATGCCTGCCTGCACAAAATACTGATTGACAGTGTACCTTCTGGTTGATCTGAGGACTTGATGCACATCAATGGAGAGTGAAGTTGTTGCAGCGACGTGATGAATGTTTAGCCGTTGGTTGTGTGTAAACCCGCTGTACCAGAGGGTTTAGCAGATCCGGTGGCAGTGAGTGTAAAGAATCGCAACAGGCTGCATTATAGTCGCAGCCGGGCAGAGGGACTGCCTGCATGATGGAACACAGGTCTTTGCTTCTGCCTGTCCCCTGCCTCTATTCAGGCGAGAGATTGCTTTCTGCCTATTTATAACGAAAAAGGCATTTTCAGTAATTTATCGGACGATTTTGATACGCTGGAACAATGACTGAGGCACTATTTTTGTGATGTGAAGATGGAAAGAGTGGGGTGTGTAGCTTTGTTTTCCGCAAAGAAATTATAAATGAAAACCCTATGTGTCAGATGGCTGTTTATCACATCATTGATGTTCATTATTTGATGATGAAACAACAACAAACGTTAATAATTCCTCCATTTTACTCCTTGAAACGACTGAAAAAAACACAGTGGGATAATAATGCCTGTGCTAAACCTTTGGTGATCTGCCTGAGAGGTTTATGTTATGCAGGTACTATGTCGTATGTTTGGTCGTCTGCCTGGTGCGAATAATCGTGTAAAGCAGCATGTTGCTATTGAAGGTACCCCAGCTCTTTGTTCATCCTGTTTTGTCTTTTCAAGGTTGCGCTTACCCTGGGCTCTTGCCTTGGTTTTATGGAGCGGGGTTTCATCCGTACTGTTTGTTGCAGCATCTGTCTGTGCTATTGAGACTGGCTCTCCCAATATTGCCAAACCTGACCCATGGCAGCCCAACAAGGTTGTGGTGTTTGGGGACAGCCTCTCAGACAGTCATGGAGACTCCTTCCGCACGCCTGAGTTTTCTCATTCTACCTATAACCTGCTGCGCACACTGAATGGTGAGATGAACACCTTGCCTGACGGCTCTCAACAAAGGCCCATGGATCTGGATAAAATTCTCAGCAAGCGTTTGACTATCGAGAACATCAGGGCGAACTTTGATTTGCTGGTTAAGGAGATTCGCAGTGAGGCCAGGGAGCGCAGTTATTTCGGCAGAGTTCTGAGTTATATGGAGGCTAATGCCGTTCATGCTTTTGCTTCATTGCTCGATTCTGTGTTGCGGCAACTTGATAGTGGCGAGGATCGAGTGGCAGAAGGTGTTTTACCACTGCTCACTCGTGCCTCTACGTGGATTGCCAGAAAGGTGAATGCCATGCCCCCGGGTTCATGGATGCGGACACTGCTGGTGTCGATCGGGCGCAAGGTGGAGTATCTGGCCGTACTTACGGAGCAGGGTATTGCCGGGACACTGCTTGATTTCGGGGATGACCGGATCATTGACATCATCAGTGATATGCCCGGAGCTGTCCCGCTGATTCCTGACCCGAACTATTACACGCGGGGGAAGTGGACGAAAGGCAGTACAGGTCTGGAACCCCTGGTATGGGTCGAGTTCCTGCAAAAGATGATGTCCGGAGGGGGGCATGAGGTACTACTGGATAACCGTTCCATGGCGGGCAGTTGGACCCTTTGTGCTTCTGACAAGATGAAATCCATTAACATCATTGATGACCTCACCGATGGTGTTTTCGGTGGAATGAAGATGCTGGTGCAGGGCAGCATGGTGCCCCCCTGTGAAGGCCTGATATTGCAGGCCTATATGGATGAAGCGCGGAATAAGTTTCATAAAACCCATGGCCGTATAGCGAAGCCGGGAGATAAATTATTCGATCCGGACACCCTGGTGATTTTCTTTAACAGCGCCAATGACTTCCTGAACGAGTGGTCTGACCCCGGTGATGTCGCCCAGGAATACGCCCGGGATATATGGACAGTCTTGTCGGCGGGTGCCAGACGCGTGGCTGTTGTGCTGCTACCGGACGTCTCCGACACTCCTCGTTTTTACCCTGACCGTTCTCAACCAAAAAGTACACAAGCCAGACACCTGTCTTCGCTTATACAGAACTACAACACCAGTTTAAGTATGCGGCTGAACTTGCTCAGGGAGGAGTTTGGTGGTGACAACGGTTATCAGGTCATGACCATTGATGGACAAAGACTGTTTGCAGAGCTGCAGAAACAGCCTCACTGGGATCTGGAACACCCCATTCTTGATATTGAGATACCGGGTATGGCACCGGCGGCTGAGCCAGAAGTTAAAGCAGAGAACTTTATTGACCGGGAGCTCAGGAAAAACAAAGGGTTTGAGGATACCTGGCATATCCAGGGTGTTAATCAAGCATCCGGTGACAAGGTTCCCTTCTTTGCCGATACGGTACACCCCAGCGTGGAAGCCCATCATGCTATTGCTAAGTGGGCCTGCAGCCTGATGCGGGACAAGTTTAATGTGCCTTGTTATCCCGAAGCGGGTGATAAAGTGAGTTCGAGGCATTAATTCGTTATCAGCCAGGGCTGAACCTGTGGACAATGGCTGCCCTGAACGGTTAATTCGTCAAGCAACCGTTCAGGGCGTTTGCTTTTATAAGGATGCTTTTATAAGGATGCTTTTATAAGGATGCTTTTATAAGGATGGTTTGATTGAGTGCTTAATAATTAGTCACTGAAATGAAAACAGGGCATTTAGCGTAAGAAACTGGTGGATATGTCATGCGACAAGTTCATACTGGCAGAAAACTACTCACCCTTTATGAAGTAAAACAATGAAAGTATCGAGTGCATTACAGTTGCTGTGTTTGGCGGCTATCTGGGGGAGTTCATTTCTCTTTATGCGGATGGGAGTGGATGTGCTTAGCCCTGCCGTCTTGATAGCTGCACGTGTAGGTTTTGCAGCACTCTTTCTTTTTTCCGCTTCATTATGGTTAAAAAGACAAACGAATTTGCTGGAAAATTGGAAACATTTCCTGATTCTCGGCTTTTTTAATTCGGCACTCCCCTTTTTGCTGTTTGCCTGGTCTGTCCAGACACTGTCGGCATCAATGTTGTCGATACTGAATGCGACTTCTCCTCTCTGGGGCATGCTTGTTGGTGTTGCAATCAGGCAAAACGCATTGACTGTCAAATCCACCATCGGGCTTTTCGTAGGTATAGCCGGTGTTTCGCTGCTTGTGGGTTTCGATAAGATCACCTTACAGGCAGATGCTCCCCTGGCTATATTAGCGGCACTGGGTGCGGCTTTCTGTTACGCCATTGCCAGTACCTATACCCGTATACGCACGGCCAAAGCCGTATCTTCTTTTGATAATGCTCACGGCAGCATGTGGGCGGCTTCGCTTCTTATTCTGCCTTTACTTTTCACATCGCCAGCCCCTCCTGTACCGGATCTGAAAATTATCATAGCGGTCATCATGCTGGGCGTTGTGTGTACTGGTATTGCGTATGTGCTTTATTTCAAGCTGGTTGAAGATATAGGTGCGCCATCAGCGCTGACCGTCACCTTCCTGGTACCCGTGTTTGGTGTTGCCTGGGGGCACCTGTTTCTGGATGAAGTCATAGGCTGGCACACGGTGTCGGGTATGGTGCTGGTGGTTACAGGTACAGCTTTGGTAACAGGTTTCTCTGTGAAAAACCTTATCCGTGCACGCCGTTCAGATAGTGCATAATTCGCAGGATGCGGCATCGCAGTATCAATGCTTTTGCAAATATACTGCGTACATTCAAACTACAACCAAAGAGCAGCGGGCCCTCGGCAGTGCTTTGTCCAATAACAGGATTGGTCGGTTAATACTGTGGCATAGAGTTATTTGTGAGAGCGGTGAGTTTGGAAACGACTGTTGGGGTATTGACCGAATAGTGGCCATGCTGAGCTGGGAAGCGTTACGCATTTGAGGTCGGCCCAGGGGCTGCTCATTTACACTGCGTACATTTTCATTTATTACCTTGAGGCATTTGGCCGGTGCTTTTGCGGCGTCGTGGGCAGTTCTGATTCCTTAAAAATATCAGTCAATCTTTTCAGTGCTTTTTTGTTATAAGTCATACTGGAAATTCTTGAAATGGTGCATGGGGCAAGGTTACGTTTCAGATACCCTAATGCCCTGCGTGAAGTTCTGAAATAATTGATCGAATTATTAAAGTTGATATTAACATTCGCAAAGCTGAAGCTTCCTATAAACAAGAAAGGTACAGAGCCATAGTCCCGAGCGTAAATTGACATTGCCGCCGATGCAACCGTGACCGGGAGATAAAAAACACATTCAAGAAGGGTATTTATAAATCCTCTTCTGCTCTGTAAATATCGAAAAGCCACCCTTTCTACATTGTCATCCATTATGGCTTTGACTGTCATATCGCGAATATGGGCTTCCTGATACTGGCATGCGAATGTAGTACCAAGAAAGCTGGAGGGCTTAATTAGAGGCGTTCCGGCGGGGCGGAGGGAGTGATATTTCAGTCTTTCTGCCTTTAAATTGATACCAACTAAAGCACAAATAATATTCACTGGTTTTACCGTGGAAGAGACGTTGGGGTAAGAATGCAATATCTCCCTGAGTGGAATGTATAACCAGTGTGCAAAGAGTAGTGACAAGTTCATGCCCATTTGGTGTATCGCTGATTGAGCTATTGCACATCTTTCCTTCTATCCATTTTGTCAGCCATTTTTCACAGCGTTCAGAAACTAACCCGTACGCCACGAATCAAAGTTTGTTGAACCCCCACTACAGCACACTACAGCAGGTTGATCTATGCGCGCTGCTAAAGCAAGCCGGTCGTCTTCTCTCTCGCCAGTTCGGCAGGCCGGGCATCCTTACAGATACCCTAAAAACTGCACCTTCGAACAGGGACGACGGCTGGTTCTCTCCATTGATGAGAGCAAGCATGTGTGCGTGCGACGCAGTGATATCCCCGGTGCGGGGGCTGGTTTGAAGGCTTTAAAGGATTTTCAGGTTGGAGATGTCGTAGTTGAGTTCAAGGGGCACCTCGTTGCGTCGTTCAGTCATGATAAGAAACTGGTATCCATGGTTGTTCAGGGGCATAAAGCGCACTTGTTGCAGGATGACAGCTATGTGCTGTTTTGCGACGGTGTCAGCAGTCGCATAACCGGAGGGGTAAGAGTTGCGTATGGTCTTGAACCTTATTCACGTCCTCGTTATTTGAACAGCAGCCATGGTTCCCGAGAGCCAAACCTCACTATAAAGGCTTTGGTATCACCGAAGATTATAGAGTCCGAGATGGTATCTACTGAAGCTAAGAAGGTAGATGTTCGGGAAGGGCAGTTCTTTGCGCCTAAAGTGTGTGTGCTGGGGGTCGCTACGAAGGCGATCAAAAAACAGGATGAACTGCTGTTCCCCTATAGATTCTCAGACCCGAAAAGCTATCTCCATGACCCGGCAAAGCTGTCAGCTGTACGGGTGCGGGAAGTTTTAAAGCGTGTCGATCCCTCAGGAGATGCTTTTCGTACAAAACATGGCTGGTGTCATGACAGTAATAGTCGTATGACATTGGAAATGCTGGCGGACTGTTACTCTGAAATTTCCGATAAAGAACTCAGTGAACCCTTGATACGCTGCTATCAACGTCTGTTGAAAGCACCACACGAGCGCGCCATTCAGAATGAGCTGGTCAGGTTAGGGGAGGACCACCCCGAATTTGTTACTCAGGTACTGCTGGCCTGTTATCTCTATAAAGACGGCGAACAGCCGAGCCGGGTTGATATGTACCTTGTATGTCGGCGCCTTAACTTTCTCAAGCAAGCCAACCTTATTCATTCCGGATGTAAATGGCGGCATAAGGATGTCTATCGTTATGCCCTGCGTCACAGGTTGATTGCCCCTGCCCATGAAATGCAGATGATGCCGCTGGGTTATATTGCTGACGAATTGCGGTGTGACCGGGAGGAACCACTGGTTTGTTTTGTTAAAGACTATCTGGCAAGCAAAGCAATTCCGGGTTCGCTGGTCTGTAATCTGTGCCGCAATGACGTACCTGTTTTCTCAGGGGGGGGGAGGTGGACCATGGATACCCTTGCTCTATTTTGCCGGCAACACAAGATTACCCTGCCCGAAGCGGAGGGGGATTACCGAGGTGACCTGGAGGATAAACAGTGCCGGCTCCATTGGATGCATTGCCGCAGTGGTAATGTCAAACAGATCTGGAGCGTTTTAAATAACTATTGCTCCCAGGGTTGTGCATTGAGTTTTATGGTTAAAAAGCTTGGAGGTCATGGTGTTGATCTGGGCATCCCTTTAGAGAAAGGGGAGGCGCTCAACCTTGGGCATCTGTGGATGTTTATTAAAAGAACAGGATCCTCCGCTCAGGTTAAGGCCTGGCGAAATCGTCTTACCAAAGATATTAAATGTTTTGGCAGGAACATGAATTTTTCACGGATGCTGACTAAAGCGGTCTTAACCTCCAAGGATGAATGGCTTCTGTGCCGTGCCTTGGAGGCTCGCATCAGGTCACCGGAGATAAGCACCTCTGTTCTGATTAGAAATCTGAATGCAAAGAACCCGGGGGCTTTTGTCGTGGAAAAATGGACAACCACCACCCTTTATCTGTGGCTACAGCAGCAGGAACCCGACCTTGCCAGACTTTTCCTTTCTATAGCCGGGCCTCGTGTGAAAAAGGTATTGATCAGTGCTTGTAGGACGAAGACATGCCAGCACCTATAGGTGGCACTGGCACAAAGTACATCCCCGGAGTTACCCCCACTGAATCACGCATGGCTACCTCACAGAATCGGGTGCTTCTTTTTACGCGATCCGTCGTTGAGCGTGCCGTCAGAAACCAGGGCTGGCCATTGAGCGTCTTTTGTGGATAGAGTTCAGCCAGTGGTGTGATGGTTGGTTGCGCTGAAGGCCTTTTTAAAACATATAGCTGGTCTTCCAGGGTGATTATTTCGGTGCCTGGAAGAGCAATGGTTATCACTTCTAACCTTGGTGGCCTTGCTGGCGCAAAACAGGTTAACGGTGGAAGCCGGACGTTGTTAAAAGCTGGGTTGAACATCGTTTCAATTGGCTGGGCGCAAGCTTTTATACTTTCCTCTACGACATTATCTGGTTGATATACAGACGCTTCTGTCCCCCATAAGCGGGTGCCGTTTTCTATTAAATGCTCTCCTGGTGCTGACGTTTCTCCACTGGTAGAAAGCTCTTCTGCAATAAAAATCTCTTCAGATGAAGAAGTCTCAGAGGGTGCAGCGGGCGGTTCTGATGAGCTGCTCCGACCCTGAGACGGATTCACAATCACTGGAGCCTGATTGCTTGTCTGACTGTTGCTGCTGTTAGGGAGGGCTTGGCTAAGTGCAGGGTTGGGGCGAATAGCATAAGTCTTCAGACCTTCTACAGATCTCAGTGAATCGGACGATTCAGACGAGTCAGACGATTCAGGCGAATCAGGTTCAATGATGATGGAATCTTGCTTTGATGAGGCTTTATTCTTAGGTGCGGGTCTCTTTTTTACTGTGCCCTTTTTCGTTGCGCTTTTGTTTGCAGTGCTTTTATATAATAAACTGATTTTTACTGTCATATTTTTTGCTGGTTTGGCTGTTTCCTGGATTGGTTCAGGGGGGGCTCCCAGGAAATTCTCACTACGCCAGTTTATCATTGGTAGCTCGTACTGTGACTGACCATCATCGTCATGGTCGATATGTGCCAGTGTCGACATATCAATCCATATAATAATTAATGCCGTTCCCCATATTTCCAGGCAGTTTCTGCGAGCGCCCTTCATATTAAAGAAGTGTTCAAAAGCATTGTGGAAGAGAGCACGTGTAGGTAACCTGCTGCGGCTCATGGACGAATAATCAAATACAGGAGCATCGAAAATACTGTCGCGCGTGCTTCTTACAAATTCCGCACTGTTTTTTAATAGCAGCGCAATATCGCGCCAGTCCTGCTCTTCGATGTCTTCTTCAGGGGGAGGGTTCTGTTTCAATGTGGCAAAATCTATGAAGCCAGAGTGTTTCGTGCTGGCTCGGGTACCTTTGTGGCTGACAATATTATTCAGCTTGCAGAGTTGCTGCCAGGGAGATTGAGGCACCCATAGAAAAGGTTCATCCAGCTCTGCATAGTGACTCAGAAATTTAAAACCTGCGTTTTCAAGTGCTTCAATACGCTCTCCAAGGTCCTTGTAGCTGGTTGGTGGAGACCTCAGGATTTCCCGCACTTTTGACCTGAGAGCACCTTCAACGACAGAAGACTCGGAATCACAGGTAAGACCCAGCGCTTCAAGTAGAGGGTGTTCACTGGCCTTTGCCTGAAGGGACAACAGTGCCACGTACTGCAGTGTGACCAGTGTCAGCAGTAATACTGTTGCCTTACGAAGAGTGTAAAGCCAGAGTTTTCTGTCGGTAGAGCATGCAATCATAGTTGAGGCCAATTCTTGTTTTTTGAGTGCGGGCAGTATTGATGAACATTGGCCGCTCTGCCAACCAGAACCCGGTTCGACGTTAATCCGGTATGAATCAAGTACGAATCCGGCTACCTTCGGGGCTGTGAATCGGTATAATTTCCTCTACTTTGTATTTATTTCAGGAGTTGATCCTTGAACGCAGCAGACCCCCGATCGCGGGTTCTGTCCGGCATGCGCCCGACAGGGCAACTGCATCTGGGCCATTATCACGGTGTACTGAAAAACTGGTTATCCCTTCAGCATGAATACGAATGCTTTTTCTTCGTGGCTGACTGGCATGCACTCACCACCCATTTCGACGAGCCTCACCTGATTCAGGATAACGCCCTGAATATGGTGATTGACTGGCTGGCGGCGGGTATTAATCCCGGGCAGGCGAACCTGTTTGTACAGTCACGGGTGCCGGAACATGCCGAGCTGCATGTGCTGTTGTCTATGATGACACCGCTGTCCTGGCTGGAACGGGTGCCTACCTATAAGGATCAACAGGAAAAACTGAAAGAGCGTGATCTGGCCACCTATGGCTTTCTGGGTTACCCCCTGTTGCAAAGTGCAGATATTCTCGCCTACCGTGCCGGACAGGTACCTGTGGGTGCAGATCAGGAGTCTCACGTAGAGATTACCCGGGAAGTGGCGCGGCGCTTTAACCACATCTATGGTCGTGAGCCCGGTTTTGAACAGAAAGCCGAGCAGGCCATCAGTAAAATGGGCCGCAAGCAGGGCAAACTGTACCGCAGTCTGCGTAAATCTTATCTGGAAACCGGTGACCTCGAAGCACTGCAAACCGCTCAGGCATTGCTCCGGGAACAGCAAAATATTACGCTGGGTGACCAGGAGCGATTACAAGGGTATCTTGAAGGCACCGGGAAAGTGATTCTCCCTGAGCCTCAGGCACTACTCACGCCCCAGGCTAAAATGCCCGGGCTGGACGGACAGAAGATGTCCAAGTCCTATGGCAATGCTATTGCTCTGCGCGATGATACGGACACCATCGCCAATAAAATTAAACGTATGCCGACGGACCCTGCACGTATCCGTCTGGATGATCCAGGTGAACCGGAAAAATGCCCGGTCTGGAACTTCCATAAAATCTATTCCGACGAAAAGCAGCAGGCCTGGGTCTGTGAAGGCTGCCGTTCCGCCTCCATTGGCTGCCTGGACTGCAAAGCACCGATTATTGAAGCCGTAGAAGCAGAAGTCGCTCCTATTCGTCTCCGGGCACAGGAGCTGGAAGCTAACCCTGATGAGGTGAGCAGCATCATCGCAGAAGGGTGTGAGAAGGCAGGTGACGAAGCCGCAGAAACTCTCAGGGATGTGAGAGAAGCTATGGGACTCGGTTGGCGTTGATTTTAATAAATCATTGCAAAGGCAAGTGCAGGGCTGTGAATGGGAACGGATAACCACAACGAAACACCAGTGCAGGAGGCCACCCCTGAGGAGGAGGCTTCCAGTACGGTCGTTGGTGAAATTTCTTCAGCTGAGCTGATTGCAGAAGATGCGCAGGAAGCCTCTGCCGGTCAGTCTGCATCAGAGCTTGATAGATCAGAGCTGCCGCCGGAACAGTTGCCTCTGGCAATTGTGGCCGGTCAGCCCCTGAGCAAACTGCCCGACGACCTTTATATTCCCCCCGACGCACTGGAAGTTTTTCTGGAAGCCTTTGAAGGGCCGCTGGATCTGCTGCTGTACCTGATCAAGCGCAATAATATGGATATTCTTGATATCCAGATTGCCCATATCACCAAACAGTACATGGATTATGTCGAACTGATGGAGTCATCCCAGTTCGAGCTGGCGGCGGAATATCTGGTGATGGCGGCGACTTTGGCGGAAATTAAATCCCGCCTGCTGCTGCCCCGTCACGAAGAAGTCCATGAAGAGGAAGAAGACCCTCGGGCTGAACTGATTCGACGTCTGCAGGAGTACGAACGCTTCAAGCAGGCGGCGGAAGACATTGATGCCATGCCTCGTCTGGGGCGTAATTTCTACAACGTGAAAGTTGAACCGCCACAACTTTCCCGGGGCGCTGTACACCCGGATATTGATTTGCGGGAAGTGCTGGTGGCCCTTGGTGAAGTTATTAAGCGGGCGGAGATGTTTACAGAGCATCATATCCAGGCGGAGGCCCTCTCCACCCGGGAACGAATGACCATGGTGCTGGAAAAGTTAAGGGACGGAGATTCCTTTGTGCCTTTCGTCACCCTGTTTACCCTTGAAGAAGGGCGATTAGGAGTGGTAGTAACCTTTCTGGCAGTTATGGAATTGATTAAGGAATCGCTGGTCGAGCTGGTACAGACCGAATCCTATGGACCCATTCATGTCAAGGCGCGCACGGAATGAGCGAAATAGAAGAAACAACACTGGATGACCAGCTGGAACCAGAGGACAATGCCGGCGAAACTGCCGTAGCCGAATGTGAAAGAGACGATGTATCGGAAGAGTGCTTTGATAGTGAGCATGATGATGTCCTTGATGATGTGCATGGTGATGTGCATGAAGCGGGCGTCATTGAAGATGAGCTTGCCGACGAAGAGCTTGCCATTGAAGAAGGCGCACCCATTCTGATGATTGCGCCTATTCCTCAAGTGGTGGAAGCGGCCTTGATGGCTGCCGGAAAGCCTCTGACTCTCGAACATCTGGCGGCACTGTTTGATGAGGGTGACCGCCCGGATAAACCGACCCTGCGCCAAACTCTGATTGATCTGGCAGAAAGCTGTGATGGTCGGGGTTTTGAGTTAAAAGAGATTGCCAGTGGCTGGCGTTTCCAGGTGCGTCAGGACCTCTCCCCGTGGGTGGGTCGACTCTGGGATGAAAAGCCCCAGCGCTATACCCGTGCGCTGCTGGAAACTCTTGCACTGATTGCCTATCGCCAGCCCATTACCCGTGGTGAAATCGAAGATATTCGTGGCGTGAGTGTCAGTACGAATATTGTTCGCACGTTACAAGAGCGAGAATGGGTGCGCGTTGTGGGTCATCGTGATGTACCTGGTCGTCCGGCCATGTATGCCACGACACGACAATTCCTGGATTACTTTGGCCTGAGAAACCTGGATCAGTTGCCGCCTCTTTCCGAGCTGCGGGACCTGGATGCCATGGCCAAACAGCTGGAAGGTGGCGCGGAAGGTGTGGCCCAGCCAGAACTCTCTCTGGGTGACGATACCGAAGCTCCTGCCGGAGAGGCTTCTGCAGGCGAAGGCAGCGCAGCTGAAGGCGATGCATCTGCGACCGATGGCGTTGGCGAAGAGGCGGCGACAGAGCAGGATGCAGCCAGTCTGGTGTCTGTGGAGGAAGCACAGGCGTTCCAGGAAGAGGGCAACGAAAAGATCGACAAGTTATTTGCCGAGCTGGATGACATGGAAGGGGATTTAACCCTGACCTACAAAGATTACTCTTTCGAAGAGGGTATGCCGGAAGGCATGGCGTCGGAGCAAAGCTCTCCTGAAAAGGTTGAACCGGAAGAAGGGGGGCAGGATGAGAGCCTTGAGATGCAATCTGATACACCAGCCCGCGCAGATGATGATAGAATAACCGACGAAGAAGAGTCCCCGTCCGGGGAAGATCCTTCATCGGATACTAACCACTGATATCCCGTCGGGTCACAACCTCTTGTGTGGCTCGTTGGCTGTTTCTGAGGCTCGTTTCTTAACGGCCGCAAGGCAGCATTTTCACCGTTTGGGAAAACCGTGATATCCCCTAGAGATTAATATGTATGACTGATATTGAAACTCCACTGGCTGACGAGCAGCTGGTCACTGAAGCCCTTTCTGAAAAGCAGGCGTCTGAAGCACCGGCAGGCGAACGTCTGCAAAAAGCCCTGGCCCGTCAAGGTCTGGGTTCCCGCCGCCAGATCGAATCCTGGATCACCGAAGGACGCATTCAGGTGAATGGCACCAGGGCGACTCTGGGTGTGCGCATCCAGCCAGGCGACCAGATTGCACTGGACGGCCGTGCTGTTCATGTAAAGCTGGACACCTCCCGCCGCGTTATTGCCTACAACAAGCCGGAAGGCGAAGTCTGCACCCGTGTAGACCCGGAAGGCCGTCCTACAGTCTTTGACCGTCTGCCAAAGATTGCCGGTGAACGCTGGATTGCCATTGGCCGTCTGGACATCAACACCTCAGGCCTGATGCTGTTCACCACTGATGGAGAGCTGGCTAACCGCCTGATGCATCCGTCTCACCAGATTGAGCGCGAATACGCCGTACGTGTATTTGGTGATGTGACTGCGCAAAAGGTGAAAAACCTGTTTGAAGGTGTTGAGCTGGAAGACGGTCCTGCCCGTTTCACAGATATTGTGGACAGTGCCAACGAAGGCATTAACCGCTGGTTCCACGTCTGTATTCTCGAAGGCCGTAACCGTGAGGTGCGTCGCCTGTGGGAATCCCAGGAGTTGAGCGTAAGCCGCCTGAAGCGTGTTCGTTACGGCAGCACTATTATTCCTGACCACCTGCGTCAGGGGCGCTGGGTTGAGCTGGTACAGGCTGATGTCGATGAACTGGCCGAGCTGGTAGACCTGCCAAAAGTACAGGCCGGACCTCGCAGCCGTGAAGACAAGCAGAAGATGGATCGTCAGCAGCGCAAGCGCCAGAACGTGAAGGCAACTGGTCGTCGCGGTGTGCGCCCTGTGGGAGCACGTCGCTCTCGTTGATGTGAAGCATCGTTAATTCGAGAAGACTGTTTAAATCAAGGCCATAACCTTTCGGGGTTGTGGCCTTTTTTTGAGCCACAAATTTTGAACCACAGAGCACACAGAGTTTTAAAAGCTGAAGCTTTAAAAACAAAAAGCTCTTCTCTGTGACCTCTGTGTGCTCTGTGGTTGAAAGGGGCTTTTCGCTCTTAAAACAGCGGACGTGCCCGCATTTCGAAAATCAGTTTTTCTGCCGCACAACCAAAGGTGAACACCATATCTGTACCAGCGTCAGTAGCGGTGGTGTTAATGGTGCAGGGATCATTCTCTACAGTGCGAGCCAGTTCAGTCAGTTTCCCCTGCAGCGTTTCCGTGTTTTCACCCTGAAGTGAGAGGGTCGCGATATTGTCGGATTCCCGGATGATTGTGCCAATATCCATGGTGTTGCAGCTGGTGCAGGTCATATCGTCGGTCATAATCCACTCCCTATTCAATGACTGGCATTATAGGTTCAGGTCTCAGGGGGTGTATATCAGATAGTCGGTTCTTCAGGTCGGCAAGCCGCCCCCTATATGCACGACCAGCGAGCGAGGTGACAGGAAATATTAAAGTAGTCAATTGTACATGCCGTAAGAGCGGTACCTTTGAGAACCCTCGAGGCATCATCTATTTTCACAGCTGTCATCTGTCGGAAGAGTCTGGGAATAGTCATGACCCTTGCCAGTGTCAGAGTTTCTCTCACGACAGCACTGCCCGTGTTGTCTCTTCTTGTCTCTGGTAACGCCTCGCCCGCCATGGGTCAGAGCATCAGCGGCAACATCAACAGGTGGAAATTTTCGACCCGGCGTGGAAACTGGCTTACGTTTTCTATGCATTCGGAGGGGGGAACTGGGAAAAGACCGGTATTGTATAACCAGAATCCGCTCTCATCCATGCCTGAAATCGTAAAAACATGTTTACAGCCAGCAACTGACTGTCAGGCCAATGCATACTCGACAAACAGGATCATAAGATAAGCAATCCTGACCCGGAGCTTTTCCATGCTTTGTGACGACGAACTCTCACAACTGTCTCCTCTGCTGGAGCAACCGGGTTATTTTCACAGCCCCTGGGCCTGTGAAGATGGCGGCCCCCGCCGGCTACAGATTCCCCGGCAACTAAAAGGGCTGAATATTCAGCCCGGAGAACAATTAACAACCGTAGCAGGTCGTCGGTCAATCACTGGCACTATGGTCTTATTGCGGGAGCCTGGTGAAGTGTACCTGATGCATGTGGACACCATTCGGGGCCGTTATTTTAAACGTCCCTGTTATGCCCACATTGAGCGCATTGATCCGGTCACGCTGAAAACCATCCAGAGATCCCCTCCTTTACCGGGTGGCCCCTGGTGGCCAGGCGGGTTTTCGATTCATCGCAACGGCGACATCTACGTCACCTTTGGGCGTTATACCCATCGACTGACACCTGACCTGAACATTGTCGCCAGCTTCCGTCACCCTTTTGACCTGCCCTACAACTCCCATGTTGTGCTGGATAATGGCTATCTGGTGGCCAAACCCATCAGTGATACAGGACAAACATCATTGTCGGTACTGGATGAACACCTGAACCATACCGCAGACTTTGTTCCACTGCCGGAGCCGTCTATTGCCCGAATCAGTGCCAGAGGGAACTGCGTGTATGTGGTGGGCGTCCGCTCCGTGTTCCGGTTCAACTTTGATACCCAACAGCAAACCCTGGTCAGGGACGAGAGCTGGTCCTACGACTACATCAGCAATCCCAACTCAAACACCGTCCTGCCCCAGAGCTATGGCTGGGATGCGGTTATCTCGGAAAACAATGCATGGTTTATTGATAACGGCAAGCACACCATGGAATTTTCCATGCGGGGTAATGGTGTTAACCCCACACCCAATCGTGTTCACCGTGTGAACCTGAACAACGCCACTGATCACCAGTATGAAACTATCAGTGGTATAGATGGTGGCACGATTACCAACCCGCCGGTGTACTGTCCGGTACGAAAAATCCTGGTGGCTTTTGATTCCGCCAATGCCGTGGTCACAGCCTACCGCTATAACGGCGATAACAAACTGACACCGATTTGGAACAAGCCGTCATTCTGCATGGGTGGTCATACGATTTACTATCCGGATACCGGCGAGCTGATCACATCGGATCATCGTGGCGCCTTAAGAAATGAAGACAGCGTTGTTCTGGATATAGAGACAGGCCTCGAAAAAGCCAGGCACAACCTGCATAACTTTATGCAGACAGTGGTGTTTTCCTGCCCGGGCTGGGAACGGGATTTTTACTGGTTGTCGCTGGATCGTTTAGTCCATATTCAGGGGGAGTAGCTTCCTTGATAATCCGCGACTATGCAGTCTGGCTCAGGCAGACTATTCGGTCACATTTAAATCCAGCAGCATTCCTGCAGGAAAAAAAGTCACGGTTTATGTCAAGGCCGGTACCGGCTGTTATGGAACAGACGGGCTGGTAACCTATCTTTGCCACACGGAACATCATGTCACATCGTTTTCGCCAGACGTCACATATTCTTTTACGGAGGATTGTTGTAATGGCCCTGCCATTAGTGTTGTTGAAGAAGGCGATGGAGAGCCCTGGCTGTGTGGTCATAAACATCACTGGCGTGGAACCATTCTCTACTGTCCCGATAACCTGACAGGAGCTTTATTTGAAGGGGGGTACAACCTGCGCCCTGCAAGACCTTCCCAGGGAGCAATATGACGGGAACTGTGGGGAGGCCAGTTGCAAACTTATTGTTTGTGAACCCACGCCATCAAAACCATGATCTGAGAGCCGCGTTTATCCGCTTTCTTTACGTGTTGAATTTTCTCCTGTCATAGAGTGAAAATAGGCGCCTGCTCTTTATATTCATGCGCCGCACTCCAGCGGCAAGGCGGATACCGTTCCAGTAGATTAAGCCTTTCTATAACAGCCCCGGTTCCAGGCTCATCCCTCAGAGGTACAGGTTTAGTGAAGGCCTGTTATAAGCAGGTTTCCTGTTCAGTTCCCCAAAGAGGCAGAGAAAGCTGGTTACAAAAACAGAAAAAATCTCTACTCGCGACAGTTTCCAAGGGTGTATTTTTAATGCACATAGGATATTTTCGATTCAGTCATCATAAAGAGGGAGACTCCCGGTTATGGCGAAGAGTGCGAAGAACAGCAGTAACGGAAGCAGCCAGGAAAGCTGTGATGCCACAGAATCGACTGATGAGAATGCGGCACTGCGGCAGAATGTCAGTCTGCTGGGCTCGCTACTGGGGCACTCCATAGAGAATCATCTTGGAGCCGATTTTCTCGAGAAGATTGAGCAGATTCGCCATTTCTCCAAAGCTGCCCGCAGCGGTGATGAAACCGCTCACAAGCAGCTGCTGGATTTCCTTCATGGCCTGTCTGACAACGAATTACTCCCCGTTGCCCGGGCCTTTACCCAGTTTCTCAATCTGGCCAATCTGGCTGAGCAATACCATACGGTATCCCGCAGTCGGGAACACCTGGGTACAGCACCAGATCCACTGGAATCTCTGTTTCAGCGCCTGAAGAGCAAAGAGATAAGCAGCGATAGGCTCTACCAGCATGTGCTGGATATGAAGGTTGAACTGGTGTTGACTGCACACCCCACCGAAGTGACCCGCCGAACTGTTATCCAGAAATTTAATGGTATTATCCGCTGCCTGCGGGATCTGGACAGTCAGCACCTGTTGCCCCGTGAAAAGAAGGAAACCCTTGACCGGCTACAGCAGCTGATCAGCCAGATCTGGCATACCCCTGAAATACGAGACAAGCGTCCAACTCCGGAAGATGAATCCCGCTGGGGTTTTGCGACTGTTGAGCACTCCCTCTGGAAAGCACTGCCCCGGTTTCTCAAACAGCTGGATGAACGTCTTCAGGATGCTACCGGTAAACCTCTGCCTGTCACGGTCATGCCTTTGCGTTTCTCCTCCTGGATGGGTGGAGACAGGGATGGTAACCCCAATGTGACAGCCAAAATTACCCGGCGAGTGCTGCTGAATGGTCGCTGGATGGCGGCTGACCTGTTTATTCGTGAACTGAAAGATCTGACAGCTGAACTGTCGATGCCGGAGTGCACCCCCGAGCTGGCTGCGTTGAGCCGGCAGTGCTCCGGTAAGAGTGAAAACACTGAACCTTACCGTTCGGTACTGCGCACTCTGCGAAAGCGTTTGAAGCAGACCAGAGCCTGGTGTGAAGCGGAACTACGGGGTGAGGGTGGTGATGAACAGGGGCTTCTGCATCGTGATGAAGAGCTGACTAATCCGCTGCAAATGTGTTACGACTCTCTGTGTCGCAGTGGACTGAAAACTATTGCCAATGGTGCCCTGCGGGATAACCTCTGGCGTGCCCGTTGTTTTGGACTGGGGCTGGTACGGCTGGATATTCGTCAGGAGTCAGAGCGTCACACCCAGGTATTCTCCGAGCTGACACAGTACCTTGGACTGCCCGATTATGGTCAGGCCAGTGAGCAGGAACGACAGAAATTTCTTCTGGCTGAACTGGATAACCCTCGTCCGTTGATATCACCCCGTTGGCAGCCTTCCGCTGACTCTCAGGAGGTGTTGGACACCTGTCGGGTGATAGCGGCGCAGGAGCCAGAACGACTGGGGCCGTATATTATTTCCATGGCCAGTACTCCCTCGGATGTGCTGGCAGTGATTCTACTGCTGCGCGAAAGCGGGTGTCCCTTTGATATGCCGGTGGCACCGCTGTTTGAAACCCTTGCGGATTTGAATCAGGCCAGCGACAGCATTGAAAGCCTGCTCAATGTTCCCTGGTATAGACACTATGCTGCCGGACAGCAGATGGTGATGGTTGGCTATTCTGACTCAGCCAAGGATGCAGGCCAAATGGCTGCCGCCTGGGCGCAATACCGGGCTATGGAGGGGCTGACCCGGGTCTGCAGGGAGCAGGATGTACACCTGACATTGTTCCATGGCCGTGGCGGTACCGTTGGTCGTGGAGGTGGCCCTGCCCATCAGGCGATTCTCTCCCAGCCTCCGGGTTCGGTAGCCGGTCATTTCCGGGTGACGGAACAGGGTGAAATGATTCGCTTCAAGTTTGGCTTCCCCCGCATTGCGGTTGAGAGTCTGGCGCTCTATGCCAGTGCCACGCTGGAGGCGACCATTTTGCCGCCGCCTGCGCCCAGGGACGAATGGCGTGCAGTGATGGATCAGCTCTCCGAAGAATCGCTTATAGAGTACCGGGGTATGGTGCGGGAAGAACCGGAGTTTGTGCCTTACTTCCGTGCCGCGACACCAGAACAGGAACTGGGGCTTCTGCCGTTAGGCAGTCGACCGACGAAACGTAAACCCAATGGTGGTGTGGAAAGTCTGCGGGCGATTCCCTGGATTTTTGCCTGGAGTCAAAACCGTTTGATGCTGCCTGCCTGGTTGGGCAGTGGTGTAGCGCTTAGCAAGCTGAAGGAAAGAGGGCAGCAACCTCTGATACAGGAAATGCTGGAACACTGGCCGTTCTTCCGCGCCCGCCTGCAGCTTCTGGAAATGGTGTACCTGAAAACTGATGCCGATATTGCCCGCTACTATGATCAACGTCTGGTGCCCGATGATTTGAAACATTTGGGTGAGAAACTCAGGGGTATGCTCAGTGACGCGGCCGATGTGACCCGCGAGTTGTGTGGTGGTGAGCTGCTGGCTGACCAGCCCTGGGTTCGTAAAGCGATTGAACTGCGTAACCCTTACTCTGATCCTCTGCATTTTTTGCAGGCTGAGCTGCTGGATCGCAGCCGTAATGGCAAGCAGCAAGGGTGCGGTGAATGCAGTCAGGCTCTTATGGTCACAATCACCGGAATAGCGGCAGGCATGAGAAATACCGGCTAGTAGAGCTTGAGTTGGCCGGACGGGGTGTGTATTGTTTCGCGTTTCGTCTCTTAGAAGCTGGCTCATTTGTCAGATGTTGTGTGGCTGTCAGGTGTTGTCTTCGGGCTGCTCACTGACCTTCACACGCTGTTCATCGGATGCCTGGCCGGATGTTAAGGATTTCAAGATTCAGGAGCGTAATGCATGCGTGTAATTCTGTTGGGCGCCCCAGGCGCAGGCAAAGGAACTCAGGCTCGTTTTATTACTGAGCAGTTTGGCATTCCCCAGATCTCTACGGGCGACATGCTGCGGGCCGCTATCAAGAACGAAACGCCTCTGGGTTTGAAAGTCAAAGCCGTCATGGATGCCGGTCAGCTGGTTTCTGATGAAATCATCATTGATCTGGTGAAAGAGCGTATCGCTCAGGACGACTGTGCCAAAGGATTCCTGTTCGACGGTTTCCCACGCACGATTCCTCAGGCTGAAGCACTGGTTGAAGCAGGCGTTGAGATTGACCACGTTCTCGAAATTGCGGTTGAAGATGCAGAAATCATCAAGCGTATGAGCGGTCGTCGTGTGCATATGGCCAGTGGCCGTACTTATCACGTTGTTTTCAATCCACCCAGGCAGGCTGGTATTGACGACGAGACTGGCGAAGAGCTGATCCAGCGTGATGACGACCAGGAAGACACCGTGCGCAAGCGTCTGGACGTTTACCACGAGCAAACCAAGCCTCTGGTTGGTTTTTACAATGATCTGGCAGCAGCCAAAGGTCATGTGAAGTATCATTCCGTGGCTGGTGTTGGCTCCGTAGAAAACATCACCAAGGCTGTACTGGCTTCCCTGAGCGAGTAATTCGTTCGGGTAAAGCCTGCCTTTATGATAAGAAGAAACCGCCACAAGGCGGTTTTTTCGTGTTATGAATATATCTCCACTGTTCCGGTGAAACGCATTTCCCATGGCTCTAATCCTCTCCCTAGACACTGCTACTGAAGCCTGCTCCGTTGCTCTTTTTAATACCAATGACGGGCCAGGACAGGTGCAGGAAAATTTTGAAGTCATTCCCCGTCAGCACAGTCAGCGTCTGTTTCCCATGCTGGATGAACTGCTGGCCGAACAGGGTGTTGCCCGTAGTTCCATTGATGTGATTGCATTTGGTCGCGGCCCTGGTGCCTTTACCGGTGTGCGTATTGCCACAGGTGTGGCGCAAGGTCTAGGTTGGGCACTGGACCGCCCGGTTGTGGGTGTCTCCACTCTGGCGGCTCTGGCTCAACAGGCTTACAGTACCCAGGGTGATACCCAGGTTCTAACGGCCATTGATGCCCGTATGGACGAAGTCTACTGGGGCGCATGGGAACTGGATGCTGATACGTGCTTGATGAAGCCTGTGATAGACGAGATGGTGTGCCCCCCTGAGCAGACTGCCGCTACTGTACCTGCCGGTTGGATAGAGTTAAGCGGTATTGGTTCAGGCTGGTGCTACCGCGAACGTATGAATATCACCCTGGCCAGTGAGTGTGAGCAGGCATTGCCCCATGCAGCGGATATTGCGGTACTGGCCGCCGATGATTTTGCCAAAGGATTGGCCGTGTCTGCAGATCAGGCTCTGCCCGTCTATCTGCGAGACAAAGTGGCCTTGAAAAAGAGCGAGCGATAACAATGGATGCATTACAGCTACTGATCCTGGCGATAATCCAGGGTATTACCGAGTTTTTACCCGTCTCAAGTTCGGCCCATCTGGTGCTGCCTTCACAGCTGCTGGGCTGGCCTGACCAGGGGCTGGTGTTTGATGTCGCCCTGCATCTGGGTACCCTGAGTGCCGTGCTGATTTACTTTCGCAATGACCTTATCGGCATAGTGCGTGACTGGTGTTTGAACACCCTAGGCAAAGGCCCGAAAACCGTGAACAGCCGTCAGGGCTGGTATCTTATCTGGGCTACTATTCCCGCTGTTGTTTTCGGTGGGCTTGTCAGTGTTACCGGCTTTGATGATGCCATGCGTTCTACGGCTGTGATTACCGCCACTACACTGATTTTCGGTACTCTTTTAGGCTTTGCTGACCGCCGTAAAAATCTGGTGCAACCACTGGATAAGCTGACCCTGAAGCAGGCGATGATTATTGGTTTTGCTCAGGCGCTGGCGATTATTCCCGGTACATCCCGTTCCGGTATTACCATGACCGCCGCCCTGTTTTTGGGGCTGACCCGTGAAGCGGCTGCCCGTTTTTCTTTCCTGCTCTCCATTCCCATTATTGTGGCGGCCTGTTCCCTGATGTTGCTGAAACTGCTGAGTTCCGGTGTTGCCGTTCACTGGGGTGAACTGGGTATCGGTGTCATTGCATCGGGCATGAGTGCGTACCTCTGTATTCACTACTTCCTGGCCTTTATTAATCGCATTGGCATGATGCCGTTTGTGATTTACCGACTGCTGCTGGGCTTTGTACTGTTAGGCGTGCTGTTTCTTTGATTGTGAAGATTCCTGGTTAAGAAAGCAGGGCATAAAGAATGGATGTACATATTCTGGCAATGCCAGACTGTGATCAAGAACGACTAAACGAACTGGTGGCACACACCGGCTTGCCGGTTCTGGAAGCGGATGCCCCCAAAGTGATTCGCACACCGGGTTTGGTACTCTGGCAAAGTCCTCAGGGTTTGGCCCTCCAGCAAACCGGCAGAGGTGCTCCCGGCCCGGTTGTTGTGGACTTTGTTTCAGGAGCAGTTGCCCACCGTCGTAAGTTTGGTGGCGGAAAAAGCCAGTCCATCGTGAAGGCGGTGGGTGTAACGGATGCCAAACGACAACTGTCTGTGCTTGATGCCACAGCAGGTCTGGGCCGAGATGCTTTTGTACTGGCAACCCTCGGCTGCCAGGTCACCATGATTGAACGGTCACCGATTGTACGGCTATTGCTGGAAGATGGTCTGTCACGGGCAGCGGGTGATGCGGATGTGGGTGAGATAGTCTCACGGATGACCTTGCTGGCAGGCAGCTCCCACGACCATATGGCGAAACTGGTGCAGGATTGGCAGACATTTGATGTCGTGTATCTAGACCCAATGTTCCCTCATCGTGACAAATCTGCGGCAGTGAAGAAAGAGATGGTGCTGTTTCAGTCGCTTCTGGGGCCGGATAGGGATGCTGATGGTTTGTTAGCGCCAGCACTGGAACTGGCTGAGCATCGTGTTGTAGTGAAACGCCCCAGGAAAGCTCCTGATCTCAATGAACAGGAGCCGGGCTATCGGCTGGAAGGCAAATCCGGACGATTTGATATCTACCCTCTGAAACGTTTTACATGATTTGTTGCAAAGCACTGTCATTGAACGTTAGGGTCTTCGTCCTTAGGGCTTTCATCCCCAGGGGCATCCCCCTGTAAAACGCTTTCCTGCAACACGTCGTGATCTACCAGCGCTTGTTGCTCTTGCTTATGAGATGTCACGTTAAAATCAGCAGGGCTCACCGTTACTCTTTTGAGCTCGAGGGAGGCTCGGGGCTCATCCCCTCCTCTCAGCTGGCGCAGTCCACGATTGTTGGACTGCCTTCTCTTGTAAGCAGCGTAACCACAGAAACTATAACAGGTAATAGCCAGCAACCCGCTCAGCACACCCACGAATGGCCAAAACAGAGTCTGATAAATGCCGGCGCTACTGGCCAGCGTGGGCAACAGGGATGTAACTGGAGTAGCCAGCATTGTAAGAGTGGGAGTAATCACGGAAGTGCCCAGCAAAAACAGGGACGTTGTCGTTGCGACTTCCTGGCTGCAACCAGGCTGTACGACTGCGTCGTCTTCACATCCAGGGCTGAGTTCACCCCGGGTTGTCCGGGTCAGAGGGGTACCACGTTCCCCAAGACAATTTATGGGCGTAATTGTCAGGGTTTTCGTGGCTGTTTCGTTGAAACGGAGAGGCCCTTTATTCCCCTGTATCACTATAGGCTGACAGAAGTTGTCGCTGACTATCTCCCATTTTCTGATCGGTCCGGTGGCTTCCAGCTCATAGGAATTGCATGCAAGCCGGTTCAATTCAACGACGGACGGGTCTTTATCTTTGGGAGAAGGGACTCGCTGAGTCTCTGTAAAACCTGTAAAACCATCAGTCAGTTTAAGGCAATCCCCCTCCAGCTCAGTCAGATCATCTATCGTGAGAACTGCACGTATACAGTCAGAGTCATCCTCCGGTTGCGGTGGCAATCTGGTCAGTTTAACTCCTGGCAGGCGTCGTCCAGACTCTGAATCCCCAACACGATCATAAATATCAATATCTATCTCATCAACAAATCGTCCGACAGAATCCATGACAGTGATTTCCAGGTAAGGAGAAGGTACAGAAGTGTTCAGCCTGATCGGAGGGGCATAACATTCTTCGCTTGGTAATTTCTCAAAGAATGGGCCAGCTGAACACTGATTTGTTTGGCTTTGCTTCTGGCACGGACCATCGTCTGTTGAGTTTCCACTAGCATGTCCGCTGGCCCAGCCGCTGCCAATCTGTGCAAACGTGGCACTTGGCCACAAAGACATCATCAACAGTTTGAGAAAATCCTTAACTCCGCCCGCCTTACCAGCCCCTTCGGATTGTGGCCTCTGAATAAAGTGGCCAGCACTCTGATAAATATCTATCACACGCTCAAGCACCTGAGCGTCCGTTGCCCGCCCGGCCGCTTTCAGCGAAGCAGCCTGTTCTTTCGTTAATTTCACCAGCTGGCAGAAGGTTTTGTAAACATTTGCCTCATTGCAGCCCAACATCTTGTTTCTGATGCAGGCCGCGTGCTTGACAAGCTTGTTAGATAAACGCCGGCTTCCAAGTTTACCGCTCAGAGACTCCAATCGTCCGACAAGTGACTGATGAGCCTGACGGACTCCTCGGGGCAGTGCAGCCATCTCTCTTTGTATGGTCAGTTTCTGTCCGTTCAACCGGCAAGCTGGCAGCATGGACACGCTGCGTCCATAAACGCGACCCGCAATACCAGAAATCAAATTCCTTGCCTGAGTGATACCAGTGGCAACACCGGAGTTATGGAAAATAGCCTGCATATGATACCTCTTCTTCTATGTTCTACCCGGGGGTAATGACATGAATGAATACTTTGAGTGGGGTATGACAACCAGACAATCAAAAACGTTTCATCAATGGATAGTGATAATGAGCACTTGGTTAGAAGGAAGAGGAAGAGAAAAACAGACGTAAAAAGACGGTATCTCACAGGCAAGGATCGGTAAAACTAGAATTTATTCTTCTGGTATGAAGGTGTCAGGCAGAGCATGGTGCTGAAACGATTGGCGGTGCTATTTAAATGTGCAGCGTGTTAAATGTGGAGCGTGAGAGGTGGAATGGTCTAATTCTTACGGTGTGGCACTCTAACCATTCCATGGGGGTGTACACTGTCAACCATTTTCTGTGCATCAATGGCTTTGTCATAGAGTTGTCTGTGCACTTTCTGCTGTTGTTCCATTTTAGACATGATAGACAGGATTTCTTCTGTAGATGCTGCTGGGGGGGGCTGTTGCTGTTGCTGTTGCTGTTGCATATGTTGCAGCCAGAGGTGTCTTAAGCTGAAAGTTTCCTGCAAGAGTTGGCGACTTTCCAGCGTCTGCTTGTGAAATTCGAGCATATAATCCATGGAATGGGTCATTAGGTCGATGTTCCATTCAATACTACTATCACCCTGCTCCGGCAGGTGCTTAAGTGCTTCAATAGCTGCCAGGTGATTGCTGGTTACTTGTTCCACATCTCGTTCTACTTCACCCCAACTGGATGTCATTGTTCTGGCTGTATGTATCAGTTCGTCTCGTCTTACATGCCTGCCGTGATTTGACTCGTGACTCTGAGGATTCGCCATGGCCTGGAATATTCTATGAATGTAATGAATAGATGGCTGAATGCTATTCACCTCTTTCATATTTTTTCTAGCTGTTTGCAGGCTACAATCAGCATATTCGACCAAAACCTTGGCTTTAATATCATTAGGTATTTCTGAATGACTCAGGGTCTTGTTTAACTTTTTTTTCGCCTCACCATACCTGCCCGCGCTTACATCCTCTCTGGCTTGTCTCAGGTTTAATTCCCAGGCAGCTATTGTAGGTGGACGCTCAACCTGCGACGGGATGTCGGCTATCGGTAACTCTTCGTATTTTCCTTGCGCTATAACTTCTCTTGGCTTTTTGGGGCGTTTTTGTGCGCGCTCATTCTTACTTTGAATCAATTTTTCCCTGGCTTTCTTCAGTGCTTCCTCTTTCTTAAGAAGTAAATCGCTATTCCTTTGGCAAATTTTTAATGTTGAAGAGCGCTTCCGTTCGAGTTCACTTTCCAGTGTGTTCCAGTATGTCCTGACGTCTTCGAACGATTGAGTATGAGAATTGTCATTGAGTGGGAATTGCTCTAATACATTCAGTAGCTCTTTTGCTTTTTCAGGGGGTAAGGGATAGCCAGAATCGTAAACCATCTTCCAGGAATATGACGACAATACTCTTTCAAGACCTCTGTTGAACCGGCTGCTCCTAAGTTCAGAATCCTGACCCTCAGGTGTTGACGCAAGATGTTGAGTGGCAGCGGCCATGCTGCACGGGAGGCAGGTAGATAGACCGTGTATGTCGTTTAGAACCACGCCAAAAACCAGCAGCTGCAATACTGGAAGATCGATGGCCGAATGTGGTCGACGTTTTTCTGCCTCATCAAGCCCGGTATGATTAATCCAACTATTAATATAACGGAGGTGAGAGTGCCACTGGGATAAGATATCCCTGAACACAAGACAGGGGGGCCTCTCCCTATGTTTAGTTACTCTCTCGAGCTGGTTATAACTGTGATGTAAAAATTCATAGAGTTCTGTTAACAAAACAAATGGGTTGGGTGAAGCTTTCAATTTTCTTTTCATTCCGGCACATAAGGAACTTTCTTGTTCGAGGAGTTGTTTTTTGTGTTCATCAGCCCCTATGGACATCTCTACAGCCAGCGCTTTTGTCATACCGGCAAGATTGAGCAAGTGTGGATCATGTGCTGTTTCGGTGTAAGACATGATTAGTTGAAACAGGCTTTCGAGATCCTTCTGCACCTGAACCTGCGACCGAAAAAGATAGCTAAGATAATTCCTTATTGAATAAGTGCACGCCTCACAATTTTTGCTGGCAGTGGCATCGAAATGTTGTATGAAATTATTACTTTCCGCTGCAGTTTGAAAGCGCCAGAGATTCTGAATGCGTTCCACTATTGCATTAAAATTGGCCAGTAATACTGCTGGTGAAGACGTTGTCATATCCAGTGGATGGGATGTATTGTCCAGGGGAGTCATGTTTTCAAGGTCAAAATCAAGCTGCAGTCTCCCATCACTATATTCATCACTTGTGCAGGTGCCTGTTCTGGCTCTTCTTATTTTTTGTTGTAACCTGCTCTTTAGTTTTTTCCTTACTTCACTTTTATTCATCTCTTTCATGCTGGCGAACAACTCGACGAGTTCAGGCATTTTTGCCTGCTCGATTCCTTTAACCTCGGGGGCTGGCTTTACTCTTTCCGGAAGCTCATGGGGAATCCAGTCGTAGTCTTCAGACATGAGTTCTGAAAACAGCTCTTCTTTGTCGGTAATTCCATTTTGTTCCCTCTCAAGTTGTTGCCATCTAAGCAATTTTGATCTGTATTTCGGAGCGAAGTCAGGTTGGGCGACTATAGCTGCATGAAGAGATCTCGCCATTGGTAAGGCTTCCTGAACGGGCAGGTAGCCAATGCTATCAAATGGTAGAAAAGAGGATTCTGGCAAAGTTGTTACAAAGAAGAAGTCCAGTGATAAATCAAGCCTGTGTACTCCGCGCTCTTTATCCTCTTTGAGATATTTTATCGCAAGCATCCGGGTCGATGGGATTCCAGCACTCTCTTTGAATGAGAGTATTAAGGCAAAATCATTGAATAAAACCCTTTTCTCAGAATAAGGGCTTACCTTCCCGCTTAAAATGCCCTCCAGATCATCCCGCCCCTCGGTAACCGATAACGCGTTCAGCAGATCATTGATATCTTTAGACTGAATCATGAAATCCCAGTCTTGACGAAAAATTTTCTGCCCCTGGCTATAAAAACGGTATAACTGGGCTTCGAGACCCTGGCTACCATGCAGAGCAAGCCGGGTTCTTCCCGATAACGGGTCAATACTGAAAGCTGATAATTTTCTTAGAAGAGCTGCAGCTCCAACGCTCAGTTCATCTGGAGGAACAGCCTGGGAAAATACGACAGGACTCGCGTGAAAGGGAGAAGCGGCTCTTTCAATGTAAAGCTCTTTCTCTATGTGGGAATATATTGTTTTGTGACTCAGGCTGCTATTATTGGCAATCCAAACGCAAACCTTCTCAAACTCCTGCCTTGCACTATTCTCCTCCATTTGTTCAAGAAGAAGCTGGTAACCTCTTAGCAAAAAGGGGGCAAACACTTTTAGCTGAGTTGTGGCTGCTTTTTTCTCTGGTGATTCTATTGGCAGGTTAGCGGTATACACAGGAAGTTGATCCAGAAAATCATCCAGACTTAATGCCATTGATTTCTGATAGGAAAATACAGATATGAGAAGCAAGAGGAAGAGCGGATATCGATAAATCCCATGGATATTAAAAATCCAATAAAGCGCTGATGTTTTCATACTTCACTTTTGGATCTTGAGTTTAGAATCGCCGCTCGAAACTATAGTCCAAAAAAAGAGTCCAAAAAAAGAGTCCAAAAAAAGAGTCCAAAAAGAGAGCCCAAAAAAAGAGTCCAAAATAAGCACAGTATCCGGTTTCATCTCGATAGGTTCAGCTTACTGCGCTCCCGCTGCAAAGCAGTGGTTAAAATTGGAGTCTATAAAGAATACCTCGCTTTCGCGTAGCGAAAGTCCGAGCCTAAGCGAGGGGGCTTGCCCCGAAGATTCTTTATTTTGAAACAAGAATGTTCTTGGTTTGCAGGTGCAGTAGGAACATGCGCTAAATTGAGGGAGCATTTCCCTCAATTTAGTATTCTGCACTCAAACAGAGCGAAGGGCAGGCAGGATTAACCCCGCTGAAAACTCATAAAACCAAAATACTTCTGGTTACAGAGCTGCCCGGTTTTGTGCAGGAAGGTCATCACTGAGGCGGTATCAGGGAAGCTGATAAACGATGGCTGTTCAAGGCCTTTGGCATTGATGATGGGCAGGCCCAGATAATAGGTTCCCTGGTGGCGCAGTAACCGGTAGCTTTGGTGGCTTTGCAGAGTTGCCTGGGTATCGGAATCTGGCTGTAGATTTTGTGTGGAGGCCTGGGGCGTTTTGTCATTGGCAAAGGTCAGTACAAACACATCAATCTCACTCATGGGCCCCAGAAAAGGGCTGAGCTGTTCTGGCAGTTGATCCAGTGAGTAGGCAATATCGTTTAGCACCATAAAATCACGATTGCGCTGATAGCGTTTATTGATGGTGGATGGCACCTCTTCGCTGGTGAACAGGGGCAGATTTTGAATTAACGCCTGGTTCTGCAGTGTGCGCCAACGGCTGTTGCTGAGTTCTAAACCCAGCTGACTGATGGTTTTAAAGTGTGCCAGCGCACGACTTTCCAACTCTTCCATACTGGCGCTCTTGTTGCGCATATCTTCCCGCAGGTTTTCCTGGGTTTGACTGTGGACTGTGTTCAGCAGATGGTAGAGAGCCCCTGCCGCAAGGAAGGAGGCGCCGGCATAGAGTGGATGCCAGGTGATGGCTTTAAATGTGCCGTAGGTGGCGGCTGCGATGACGACATAGTATCCCACGCGAATATCTGAGGCGGAGAAGCTGAGGTACCTCTCACGCAACTGATCATGGGCTGACTGCAATTGCTGGAGTTCAGTATGGAACTGAGCGGTGTTCTGGTTCATCTGCTGGCTGACCGAGCGAAATAACGTCTCCTGATATTGCCGGTTCTTCTGGTATAGGTCTTTCTGTTCTTCTGTCTGTTCACCCAGCCCCTGCAGGGTTTGTGGCTGGTGCTGTAGTCCTGTTCTCAGGCAGGTGAGATCCTGAAGCAGAGGCTTTTCGTACGCATCTATCTGGTACAGGCGGCTCTTGATGCGGGCAGCGGGTGAGCTGGTTTCCACATCGGCTGGCAGGTAGGCTGTGGCCAGCGGGCTCAGGCCAAGGGAGAGCGTGAGAGGCAGGGTGAAAAGCATCAGTCGAATGAACCGTGCCGGGTGATTGAGCAGAGCAGAAAACCTGTAAACAGCCGCGAACATAATGCCTCCAGAGTGAAACCGACGGGAAGACAAATCTTCCAGTCACTGCGGCATTGACAGCTGAGGGGGCAAAGGGTTCCCGAAACGCATGTAATTATTAATATTTGCGTGAGGTTTGCGGAGAAAACTGGCAGCCAGGATTGATCACTGGCTGCCAGTCTCTGTGCCTTGAATCGGGCGATGAATCAGTCGTTTTCGCTCTGGGTATCCGGACCCCGGTTCCAGGTGACCTGCTTGATGCTGTGACGTATCTCGCTGGGCAGCAGTATCCGGGAATCTTCCGCCAGGGCGGTGAGCTGATCATCAAAGGTCAGGCGACCTTCTCCATCCATACCTATCTGTGCATTTGCCTGCAGCTCACCAATAAAGTGGCGGAACAGGACTTTGTCAAAGAATTCCGGTGCATTCAGGCCATGAAGCATCGACAGGCGCTGTGCCAGCTCCTTGCTCTGCTTCTCCAGCTCTTCAGCATCAATGCGCCCAGAACCATTACGCAGCAGCAGGCTGACCACCACAAAGAAGCGCTCAAAGGGCTGTTGTACCGCACGGGAGATGAGTGACAGGGTAATAAACTCGGCACTGCCGGAGTCCGGGCGGCTGAAGGTGTCCCCCTCTACGGTGAGCAGGCCAGTGGCGACAAGAGCATCGAGCCAGTTGTCGACTACACCACTGAGTTCCAGCTCATCCCAGCGCAGGAACAGCTCTGCTTTGAAATAGGGGTAGTAACGCTGGGTAGTGCTGTGAATATCATCACGGGACTGGTGGTAACTGTTGGCAAACAAACGGCAGATCAGTGATGGAATCGCCAGCAGGTGCAGGATGTTATTGCGGTAGTAAGTCATCAGCACCGCATTACGCTCATCCAGGCAGATGATGTCGCCAAGGCTGTCAGCCTTGCGCTCAATCATCTTCAGGCTTTCCACCTGTTTGAGCATCGCCTGACCGTCGATGTCCGGGCGGGTGATGTAATCACTGTAAGGCACCCGGGCAATCAGGTTGTTCATGGCGTTGAGCAGCTGTACCAGTTCCTCTTCACCCAGTGCCTGACGGGGTGTGTTCAGCAGCGCCATAGCGACCATATTCACACTGTTGATAGCGGCAGCAGTATTGATATGGCTGGCGACAACCGTACCCAGGTTGTCGGTGGTTTCACGGAGCCAGGCCGGGCGAAAGTCTTCGTCATACTCCTGTTGCTGCCAGTCAGGCTGCTGCTGATTGAGAAAATCATTGAGTTTTATCGGCTTGCCAAAGTTCACATAGGCATAACCGAAGTTCTCTTTCAGGGTGGCAACGGTACGGAAGATATCCAGAGGGGACTCTTTCTTCTTCTGTTTGCCGCGCAGTTCGCCCATATAAGTGCGAGCTTCCAGTACCTTTTCATAACCAATGTAGATAGGCACCAGGGCAATAGGCTTGCGATGACTGCGCAGGTAGCTGCGCAGCATAATGGAGAGCATACCGGTCTTGGGCTTCAGGGTACGGCCAGTACGGGAGCGTCCACCTTCCACAAAGAACTCTGTAGGGAAACCCCGGGTAAACAGTGTGTGCAGGTATTCATGGAAGACTGCGGAGTAGAGCGGGTTGCCCTTAAATGTGCGGCGAATAAAGAAAGCACCACCGCTGCGCAGGAAAGAGCCAATACCCGGCATATTCAGGTTGATACCCGCTGCCACATGGGGTGTTTGAAGGCCGTTGTAATAGAGCACATAGGAGAGCAGCAGATAGTCGATATGGCTGCGGTGGCAGGGCAGGTAGACAATCTCATGGTCCTTGGCCAGCTCTCGAACGGGTTCCAGGTGGTTCACCTGGACACCGTTGTAGATCTTGTTCCAGAACCAGGTCAGCAGCCTGTCCAGTACCCGTACGACAGGGTAGGAGTAATCGGAGGCGATTTCATTGGCATACTTTTTCGCCCGCAACATTGCGTTTTCCTGACTGATGCCCTCTGTCTCCATCTCTTTGCGCACGGCGCGCTGGATGACTTCAGAGTTAATCAGGCTGTTCACCAAAGTGCGGCGGTGAGACTGGTCGGGACCGTTCACCGAGGTGCGCAGCTGACGGAAGTGTACCCGTAATACGCGGTTTATTTTGCGCAGGGTGCGTTCTTCGTCCTGTCCTTCATCGACAAATTCACGCAGAGACAGAGGCGCATTAAAGTGAATCAGTGTCTGACGACCGTGAAGCAGTATTGCCAAAAACTTTTTAAAGCGACTACCGACGTTGTAGTGCCAGGCAAACAGCAGCTTGAAGGCTGACTGCTCCTTGTCCGGGCGACGCCCCCAGAACACTGTGATCGGTACAATACGTACGTCAGAGTCTCGGTGTTGTTCAACGGCCTGAGCCAGTCGCTTCAGTCGTGGCGCATGGTGCATACGTTCACGCCTTACCAGCAGACCTTCGGGTTTGGTCAGGAAGAAATAAGAGTGACTCTCTTCAATATCCTGCCCTGTCAGTTCGGCATAGGGGCGGGGCAGGCCGGCTTTTATGCACTCACGATCCAGTACCAGCAGGTCGGAGAGTGAGCGGCTGTGGAGCACGTAAATGGTTGGCCTCTGATCGGCCATGCCTTCAGGTGTGTTCTTATCGAATAACGGATTTCCCTGCAGACCCTGGACGGATGTTTTCACCCAGAGAAACATAAGTCTGCGCAGGAAATTAAAAATGGTGCGGCTCATGCTGACGGTTGTGTCCATGTAGTTCTATTCAGTTTGGCAAAAAGCGCACCGGTATGGGTACGCAGACATTGTGGTTATTTTATCACCTCGGCCGAACCTGTGAGCGGTATCGGGTCAACGGTCGCGGCTTTACTTATACAGGTTCTGTGGTTAATCAGAGCAGTGAATCAGGACGGCCAGTCGATCAGGGATTCTTCTCCCTCCATACTGATTTCCAGCCACTCATCCATATTGCCAGCTTCTTCTTTCCAAAACGAGGCATTACATCGCACCCGGGCATTGAGGGCAGCATGAGCACTGCGGCCACACTCGGCATCATTGCTCCAGGCGGTATTTTGGGAGTCAAACCAGATGCTGGTCCAGGCCTTGCCTGAGGCATTCTCGACAATGTTTACCGGGATCTGATGTTCGCCCAGGGTCACGGTCAGGGTATGGCTGCGGCCACGGGTTTCTATTTCTGAGCAATGGTCAAACTGGGCTTCGAGCCAGCCGGTGATAGTGTTCAGCGTCTGTTTCATGACATAGATTTCAACATCGGGCTGCTGGGGCGCGGTGTTGGTGTCGGTATCAGATGTGCTTTGATCAGAGGTGCTCATGACTGTGTTCCGGGAGTAGAAGAAGATAGGTATTGGAATGCATAGAGGCGCATATCCAGACGGCAGTGCAAGTGTTCCCGCTGTTCAAGACTGGAACGCTGGGCCGGTTTGATATGCCAGTAGTGTGGTGTCATCGCCAGCAGGTCCATCAACGTCTGGCTGCTGTTGACTTCCAGCCGGTCATTAACTGGCAGCTTGTTCACCAGAGAGACGGTTTCGGGGAGCAGGCTGAGCAGTTTGTCTTCCGGATAAGGGCGTACATCTTCATAGATGGCTTCCCGCAATTCCAGAAGATGTTCCGGCCCGGGGCCCAGCACCAATACATGGCCGCCGGGTTTCAGCAGGCGGGTAAACTCTGCCCAGTCGATACGGGAGAACACGCTGACAATCAGGTCTGCACTGTTATCGGGCAGAGGGATGTCGGCAACGCTGGCGACCAGCCACTGAATGCTTTTGTCCCTTCGGCAGCAGCTTTGTACGGCGGGTCGGGAGATATCAAAACCAACAACCTGACTCTCGGGCAGAGCCTGTTTCAGGCCAGCGGTGTAATACCCTTCACCACAGCCTGCATCAACAATCACGGGGTTAGAAGTGTTGCAGAGGGTGCTGGAGAGGGTGCTGGAGAGGTATGTGCTGGCCTGTTGAATCAGAGCCTGCGCAGGTGCCTGATACAGACCCGTGTTGAGGAAGCGGTTGCGGGCCTGAACCATTTCAGGGCTGTCGCCGGGGCTGGCACTGCGTTTCTTATGGGAAGGCAGCAGATTCAGGTAACCCTGTCGGGCACGGTCAAAACTGTGACCAGCAGAGCAGAACACACCCTGTGATGAGGTCTCAAGAGGTGCACGGCAGATGGGGCAGCGTAGGCTGAAGGACATGATCAGGCTTATTTCAACGAATCAGATGGGAAGGAATCCGTGCAGTTTACAATGCCTGCTTCTCTGAGCCTAATTCTCTGCGCTTATCTCTTTGTGGTTAATTCACCGCACTTAGCTCTCCGTGCTTAATCAGCAGCTGAACTCTTTGCCCTATCGCTCAGACCTGCTTTCTTGAGGGGCTTCAGAACTCATTACCTCAACAGCCTGCAGGCTGTACAGGTAGCCACAGTGAGGGTGATCTTTCACATACTCAGCAAAGGTCAGATCACTGGCCTGATGCACAAACTGGTCATTGCAGAGAACCGGTTTACCATCTTTTGAGACCAGGGTAGTGTAATGCCCGTACCTTGGAGACTGGCCAGAGTGTATGGCGATATGACGCACTTTATAGGGCTGCCAGACGGTGTCGTCGGAGAGCCTGAGGTCTTTGGGGCACTGTGTTGCCCCCTGATCTGAGGCCATAGTTCCTTGCTTGGCCGTGCTTTGCTTAATAGTACCCTGCTTAAAGGGAATCATAATCAGTTCTCCGGCGCTGGCGGTAATGCAGGTGCCTTTGTCGGTGAGTTTAACTCCACCCTGACCCTGGCTGAAGGTGAAGAGTTTGATCAGTAGCATCAGGCTCTCGGGCGGTTTTTCACCGACGTAAACCAGTTGGATTTCTTTGACGCCTTTCGAGCCTTTCAGTGCTTCATCCCGTTGGGATCTGGGCTTTTCGCTGGTTGAGCGCAGTCTTGGCATCAGGCCTGCCTGGGTCAGATCCTGCGTGGACCAGTTGATACGATTTTCGTCGGTCATGGCTTCTTCCCCAAGATAGGCCGAAACACAGGACTGCAGAGTAGGACGACTTTCGGCCTCAGGGACTTCCAGGGTGAGCATAGGGCTGCGGTCTATGGCACCCGAGCCTCCTTCCGGACGGCTGAATAGCAGATCGTTCTCTTTGTACAGGCGCAGGCTGCTGATCTGTATCAGGGATGATGTGTCACTTGTGCTTAAACCGAGTACTGCACATATTTGATCAAGAAATTCCTGGCAGTCCTGCTGGGAGGTGCCATAGAAATGAAACTTGCCCTGGTCATCAATAAGGCAGCGGCCATTGCCGAAAATTGTCTGGCCAATACTGCCATCATCAGCTTCACAGTAATTCTTGTAGCAGTGCAGGAACTCTGTCATCAGCGGTTCAATGGCGTTCTCGTTGCAGGGCTCCCGGGTCAGCTCATGGCAGAGGTCGAGGGTGGCATGGTTCAGGTTCACAAAGGTTTTTGCGTTGTCGCCCAGACGTTCCGCAATCGCTTTCGGGATGTTTTCCAGGGTGACAGGTTTGGGCAGGTTTGTGTTTTTCAGATGGTGAGCCAGCAACTGAATGGCACTGTTGATAAAACAGGTATTTCCGCGATTTTGTAACCCTGATCCTGAAGGTTCCCTATCCATGGGTGCAGTTGCTGGTGTGCTTGCACGAAACAAGTTCAAAAGTCCGGCAGGGGCACTGGGTAAAGGGTTCCAGTAGGATGTGCCGTATGTTCTGGGTATCAAAGGATCTAACCGAAGACGCTTGTTTGGTGAGGAAACATTATTTTCAGGATGGCTACGCTTTTTCTGAACACTTCTGGCCGGCCACCCAAAAAAGGTTTCAGGAGTTGTTGTCCACTTTTTCCCTAAGCCTGCCCCCCGCCTGGTGGACGGCTGTGTTCTTATTGGTTGTAACATAATGAATCCTTTCTAAATGCCTGTTCTTGAGGATAAGACAGGGTCAGGACTCAATCGTGCACATTGGAAGCTAAGAGGGTCAGTAATACCAACCCTCTTGTTAATGAGGGTTGGCAGGCAGGTTGGCTTATAAGGGTCAGAGCAGGAGGTTATCCAGCATTTTCTGGTAGATAACTGTCAGGGTTTCCAGGTCTGATGCCTTCACCCGCTCATCCACTTTATGAATGGTGTCGTTGCAGGGGCCGAGTTCGAGTACCTGAGCTCCTGTTGGGGCTATGAAGCGGCCGTCGGAGGTGCCGCCTGCGGTGGATAGCTCCGGAGTGTAACCGCAAACGCTCTCAATAGCGGCTACGGTTGCCGCAACCAGGTCGCCTTCAGCCGTCAGGAAAGGCTGGCCGCTAAGGTTCCACTCCAGGTCATACTTGAGCTTGTGGCTGTCCAGCAGCTCTTCAAAGCGTTTTTGCAGACCGGTATCTGTTTGTTCGGTCGAGAACCGGAAGTTACAGATCATATTCAGACTGCCCGGGATCACGTTAGTGGCTCCGGTGCCAGCATGAACATTGGAAATCTGGAAGCTGGTGGGCGGGAAGAAGGCGTTGCCTTTGTCCCACTCGGTGGCGGACATTTCGGTAATGGCCGGAGCCGCTGTGAAGACAGGGTTCTCTGCCAGGTGAGGGTAAGCCACATGGCCCTGGATACCCTTGATGCTGAGCTTGGCCCCCAGTGAACCCCGGCGACCATTTTTAATCACATCGCCTACTTTCTCTGTGCTGGAAGGTTCGCCTACCAGACACCAGTCGATCTTCTCGCTGCGCGTTTCCAGCGCTTCAATCACCTTGACCGTGCCACAGGTGGCCGGGCCTTCCTCGTCACTGGTAATCAGCAGAGCAATGGAGCCTTTGTGGTCAGGGTGTTCGGCAACAAATTGTTCGATGGCAACAATGATGGAGGCAATGCTGCCTTTCATGTCGGCGGCGCCACGGCCACAGAGAAAGCCTTCATGGAAGGTGGGTTCAAAAGGAGGGAACTGCCACTCTTCCTCCGGGCCGCTGGGTACCACATCGGTATGACCGGCAAAGACAAACAGAGGGCCAGAGTCACCCCTGCGCAGCCAGAGGTTGTCGGTGTCTCCGTGGTGGTCGCTGTAGCGCATATGCTCGGCCACAAAGCCAAGGCTGGCCAGGCGATCAGCCAGCAGTTCCTGGCAGCCTGCATCTTCAGGAGTGATAGACGGGCGAGAGATAAGTTCGCAGGCAAGTGTCAGGGTTTTGGAAAGATCAGACATCAGACAGTTCTTTTGCTTCTGTTTTTTGCAAATGATAACAGAAGAATGGCTTCGAGTTTGATTCCTGCATGATTTCTGCCCCATACTGGATAAATAGTTTTGTCTCCTAATAAATGAAGTAGAAAAACGACTCTAATCAAAAGGATCAATGAATGAACAGCGTTCAGGTGCTACTTGCACACTTCCCCCCGTCACTGGCGTCAACGTCCTGCACCCATGCGCGTATCTATGCTGGTGTAATGGAGAAGGAAGAGGAAGGTATGTATCAGATCGGCTGGGCCATGTATTTTTTTGATGACCCGGACCATACCCAGGCCAGTGAACAGGAACCCATGTTTGAAACCAAGGACCTGTCTTTGTCACCTGATGAACTGAATGCGGTACTGGATGCTTATCAGGCATTGCCCTCCATCTATGGAGATGACGACCAGTCCTGCAACTACAAACTACTGATCACCCACTGACAGCGGGCTGTTTCACTGTGAAAAATAACCGGCGCTCTGCCGGTTATTTTTTTGTGTCGGATGTATCCATATCAAGCATCTGCATATCCAGTGCCTCTGTTGAGATATGAATCTCTATTGCACAGAATATCAGTGATGCCAGCAGTAACAGCAGACAGGCACCAAAGATAAGCAGTGCCGCCTCTTCCATGTTGAGATACAGCAGAAACATATCGACCACGCAGAAGATAAAGCTGAGAATACCCAGCCCCTGCATATATTTGATCATCAAAAGGCGTTTACGCAGCATGCCAATCTGTTCTGGCAGATGGGGCTGTTGAGGATTTTCCTGAAACTCCCGGTGCAGGTTGCGGATGAGCCCGGCCAACACAAGAAACTTGTTGGTATAGGAGAGGAACAACAGGGAGATCGCTGGGAAAAACAGGGCGGGGGTGGTCAGCGTCAGTTCCATGGTAGCTCTGGTGCCTGAAGGTTGAAGTTGAGGTCGCAGATATTGAAACCCGATGGGTAAGGGGCCGATGACAAAGGTCGCTGGAGAATCCGGTAAGGCTAATTTTGTAGGACGAATAATCGGGTGTGACTCATTCGATACCGCTAATTTGGTACTAATTTGGTACTAATTTGGTACTAATTTGGTACTGAATGGTTGCTAGTGATATAAAAGAGAAATAATTTCATGATATAAGTGCATCGCAAAGATATAGTGCGGCGCACAAAAATACAATTTTCAAGCAACAACCATCAATGACGACCGCCAAAGGATATGGAGGGTTTGACAGTCATGAGCAAGGAACGCTTCCCACTTCGGAACCGGGGAGGGCGCCGTGATGTTTGACGCCCTTCTAAGCCGTATGGCCAGTCTGGCCGTGATATTTTCTCCGCCTCACTCTTCCTGGCTGGGAATGGATCGGGACATTCGCAAGCTGATGACTCTTCAGCAGCGATCATCCGATATTGACCAGCCTTCCAGCTCAATACGCAAGTCTTATCGACGTCGTGCCCTGTTGTGGAATTTGTCCGCAACCAGCATGGTTTCGAGTCATGATGAGAAAGTCAGCGATGATATTACCCTGCGCTGGTATGAGGCTGGCGGAGATGGTGAGCGTTGCCTGGTGTATTTCCACGGCGGAGGCATGGTGATGGGAGACCTGCAAACCCATGACAGCTTCTGCCGGCGTATTGCTCTGAAGCGCCGAATGACAGTTGTCTCTGTTCAGTACCGTCTGGCACCGGAGCATCCTTTCCCCGCAGGGGCAGAAGATGCCATTGAAGCCTGGAATCACATAGTGAATCGCTGGCAGCAGTCAGATAAAGAACTGCGTAACCTGGGTATTGGCGGCGATGGTGCTGGTGGTTATCTGGCAGCATTGGTTTGCCAGCAGGCGTTCCGCCCTACGCTCTCTCAGAGGCCCCTGGCCATGCCTGCCTGGCAATGGCTCATCAGTCCTATTACTGACTTCAGTGATAACACCAGCAGCTCATGGATTGCCTTCAGTCATGATTTACCACTGACCAGCCAGATGATAGGCCGCTACCAGAGTGCCTATGTTCCCGACCGTGAACAGCTCGAACGCCCGGAAGTGTCGCTGGTGCACGGTGATGCTGATGTTCTGCCAGCCATGCCCCCTGCGGTAGTTATGACCGCAGAGTATGATCCTCTCAGGGATCAGGGGCTGCGTTATGCCCGTTTGCTGCGTTCAGCCGGTGTTGCCGTGGTCTCACACCATGAGGCCAAATTGCCCCATGCCTACATCCTGCTCGGCGGTGTATCGAGCAGTGCGGCACGGGCTATTGATAAAACGATTGGTTTGATTGATATGATCTGCCTGCAGGCACGGCGAACTTTGCCGGGAAGTCCACTGACAGAGAGTAAGTCGTCAGAGGTGCCTGAAGAGAATGCCCCTCAACAAGAGGGGCACGAGTAGCGGGAGTTAACCTGCGTGTTCGCTTGTGTCGCAGTGATCGAGCTGGTTGGCCATAAACGCAGCACGCAGGGCGGAGGGGGCAGCAAAGGATGATCCTTTGAGAAGCTTCCAGAAAGTCTTGGGAAAATCAAACTGGCTGTTGCCATTGTTGCTCATACGGGACAGGGGGATATCGACACAGTGATCCCCGTTCAGGTCATAGCCCAGAGGCTCACCGGCGCTGTTATCAACCCGGGTGAGTTGATAGGCCGCCCGGGCATATGTGTCGACAAATACATTGTTCGACACAAAGTGCTCCAGTTCCTGTTCCACCGCTCCCACCGTGATGACTCCCCGAGCCAGTGAGAAAGTATTAATCATTCGGCGGCCACCGTTTCCGGCAATGGTATAAACCGCCACTCCTCTGTTTGCCAGGTTTTCCAGCTCCTGGATGATGAGCCAGGTATTCATCCACACCTCAGATGTCTCTCCCATCTTCTTCACTACCTGCTGATACTCCATAACCCGGCTGCGTTGCAGTGGCTGGGGAAAGGCGCTGATCAGGGTGGAGGACTCCCAGGACAGAATCAAAGCGTCCACTGGCTGCACTGACATGCGGGCGTTGATCTTGCGCAGGTTGGTAAGGATATCTGCCATAGGGTGCTGGTTGTTATGGATGGGATAACTGAGAAAGTTAAAGTCCTTGTGGGCAGCGAAAAGCTTCACCAGATCCCCGTGGTAGAGAGGTTCTGGCTGGTCGTCATTGTCCATGTCGTACAAACCATAGAGTGCCAGGTGGTGGCCTCTATCTTCCTCTGAGTCGAACCCGCTGACTGGCGGGAAGAACCGGTCCAGAATGGCAATACGATATTGCTGTTCCCCTGTATGGCCCTGCTCTTTATTGGACAGCATTTTCCGTGTGGCATCCTGATCAAAGCTATTGGCCAGAGACAGGCCACTGAAGGTCATCAAGATAATCAGTAAGAGTCGTAAATTCATCACCGGCCGCTCCCTGGCTGAGGATAAAAAAGAAAGGGAAGAAATGCGGGAATGACTAGTCAGGCGAGTGGTTGAGCTTTTTCTCGAGTCGTTCTTTCTAGAACAAATTTTCGAACAGCGCCCTGATTAAGTGGTCCCTCTTTTCAGAATAGTCTGTGCTGAGCGTAGTGCCCGGTGGGTTATGTACGAAGTCCAGCCAGAATTGGCAGATCTCACGCAGGATTCTGGGGCTTGGTCTCAGGTCTGCGTTATTTTCCAGGAAGCTTCCTCCCAGTACTATCTGTATCCAGGGGCGATTCAGCTCATGGCGAAGGAATATATAGTGATGGCCGCAGAGAAAACTGAAGTGACAGGCCGCCCGTAGTTCAGTTGTAAGGGACTTGAGAGGGATTTTCAGTACCAGAAGGTCACCGCGAATAGGGCGGGTTGGCGGGCCATGGAACACATTGACAGCACCGTGGCCAGTCGCGTTGATCACCAGATTATGGGTGTCGGGAGAAAACCAGGGTTGCAGGTCGGAAAGGTTGGTGATCATTGTCGGTAGCTGAGTCAGTGAAATATCCTGCTGCAACAGTTCCCGGGTGTAGTGCAGAAGCAGAGATGAGGTATCCACCTGCAGGCAGTGGTCGAACACCTCCAGACCATGAAAGGGGTAAACTTGCCATTCGCTGATGTCGGGGGAGTGCTTATGAAAGTCAAACCAGCATCGACCAAGTACTTTGTATGATGGGTTAGGGGTTGATGGATAGAGGGCTGGTGGAAACTGTCGGTTAATGCTGTGTATCCCGAAGTCAGGCTTCACACCTTTGTTATGAGTGGGTGAAAACAAAAGCGCCTGAACTTTTTTGACACCATGGCTGAGTAGCGGGTTTTCGGCTTTCTTATCCCAGAAACTGTGAGAGCTGTGGATAAGCTCGGACCAGAGTTGTTTGTCTTCCAGGGATCCAACAGAAACGGGCATGACCAGTCCACCGGCAATCTGGCTTGAATAGTTGTCGGAAAGCTGTGGTTCCCGGGTGCCGGGGATCAGGCTGGAAATACCTTTGGGAAGGGCTGGAGCCAGTATCTGTATCTTCACATCATGCAGCTGTCGCAGATTAAGCTCCTGACGCAGGGCCAGCGCAGAAAAAATACCGGTATAACCGGCGCCGATAATAATTATTTTCTGGTATTGATGGGCGTGTCGTGAAGACTGGTTTTGCAGTCCATCACAAACATCCTGTGCGATTTTTTCGGCGACTGCCGGAGCCAGTGTTAACCCTGCACCTCCCATTCCGTAAGCATGGTAAATGGGAATAATGCCTTCTTGCCCATGTTGTTGATCCCACTGCAAAACGAGGTTTTCTGCATAATGACGCTGGCCAACCAGTGCCTCGAGCTCACCTTTCTCCTGTGCCAGTGAGAACAGGTGTCGAAGGTCGGGCAGGTAGATTTCCCGACCCTGTTGTTTTGCAGGTTGCTGCGGGTGTGGCGGAAGCGTATTCATGATTGTTTTCCGAACAAAAAAACACAGAAATAATAGTTGCTGATACAGTGTTCTGAGGGGAAAAAACAGGGTAGAAGCGGTTGCAGAAGTGTTTTTGTGTTTAACGCTAAAAAGTGCATAAAACCCTTGTTTAATAGTTTATAGAAATCTGTACCATCGCGACCATAATTCCTTTTGACCTCTTTTCCCCCGGTTGCTCTCGATGGATCTTGATGACTATCGTCTCCGACGTAATTTTATTTTTGAGCTGGGCAAAGCCCTGCATCAGTTTGGTACACCAGCCTTTCGCCTTGAAGCGCATTTGCTTAATGTTTGTCACAGTCTTGGACTTGATGGGTATTTTATAGTCGCTCCAACAGTGCTGACGATTGTTCTGTGGGAACCGGGCAGCAGTGAAAAACATAATTATCATGTACGCATGAAGCCGGGTGATCTGGATTTGGGTTCTCTCGCGCTGGCCGACCAGCTGGTGGATGAAGTCGTCAGTGGAGAGCTGGAGGTTGAAGAGGCCACAGAGCATCTGATCGGCATCTACAATAGCCCACCACCGTTTGGTGAGCGTATGACTTTTATGGCATTCGGTCTGACCAGTGGCGCATTTGCCATGCTGATTGGTCTCAGCTGGATAAATGTAGGAGTGGCATTACTCACAGGTCTTGTGGTTTATGCCCTGATGCAATGGGTTCTGTTGACCAATAAAGATACAGAAGCGCTGGAGCCTCTGGTCGCAACTGGTTCGGCGCTGTTTGCCAGTGCTATGGGACACTTCTATGCCGGTATTAATGTACCGCTGGTGGTGCTGTCGGGCATTATTGTGTTTATTCCAGGTTTGTCGATCACCATGGCGTTGAAAGACCTCACCGCACGTCATATGGCTTCTGGCACATCGCGTCTGATGGACGGTCTGATGTGTATGTGCAAACTCTACTTTGGTTCGGTGTTGGGCACCTCCATTGCTGACCTGTTGTGGAGCCAGCATGAAGCAACGGATGTGGTGGCTCATACCATGCCGCAGTGGGCAATCTGGTTGTCTATTCCTCTGCTGTCTTTTACCCTGGTGGTGGTCTTTAAAAACCGTATCAAGGATATGCCCTGGGGTATCCTGTCTGCCATTGTCGCTTATATCGGCAGTATGAGCGGTGCCATGTATCTGGGCGATAACGTGGGTCCATTTGTGGGAGCGCTGGCAGTCGGTATCTACAGTAATATCTTTTCACGCATTACCAATTCACCGTCTCTGGTGGTGCTGCTTCATGGAGTGGTTCTGCTGGTACCGGGTAGTAAGGCTTATCTGGGACTGAACCAGCTGGTTTCTGGTGAGGTAATGCTTGATCTGCCGGAAATTGGCACTCAGGCCTTTATGATCTTTATGTCTATTCTGGCCGGGTTGATCTTTTCCAATATGGTGTGTCCTTCGCGGAAAACCCTCTGATCCACCCGAAGGGCATTGCCGAGAGTCTTCATGGCTGCGTTGCAGCTCCTCGAAAGGCAACCGGCCTTCCGTCGGAGCTGCGCCTTACCCTGGAGATTAACTCAGTTCGCAACAGCTGCGTAAGCGACAACTTCACACAACATCTCTTCCCGGGCCAGGCCTGCTACAATCATGGCAGCCCGGTTGGGGTATGGAGCTTCAAAGTACTCTGCGTAAACCTTATTAAATACCGGCAGATATTCTCTGTCAGTCACATAGATCAGCACTTGAGTCACATCATTCATAGTTAACTCAGCGCAGTCTATGGTGTGCTTGAGGTTGTCCATGGTCTTGCGCGCTTGAGCTTCTATGCCACCGTCAACGACTGCGCCGGTGTTATCAATAGGAATCTGTGCGGTATAGAACTGGTTGTTGGCAATTACTGCCCATTCCAGTGGGGCTTTGGATGCAAAGAGATCTGTTTTTACGGGCTGCTTCATAACATCTCCAGAGGAAGGCTGAGCCTTCCTGCTGTATTTTGGGGAAAAGAAAAGCTCTGAAATAAAAAAGTTGGCAAGAACGGTTCTGAACAGTGGTGAATTACAACCCTTGTTCTTTCATCATCTTTCTTGCGATCTGAGGGCCAGACCAGATGGATGGCAGCAGAACAAGTGACACGGGAGCAGCTGTTACCACAATAAATGATTGCAGTGCTGAGATGCCGCCAGAGCCAATAGAGATCAGTAGAATCGCCACCACACCCATCATTACACCCCAGAACACCCGCATGCCTTTGTGAGGGCTGTCGTGGCCAGTCATGACCATTGAGATGGAGTAAGTCATGGAGTCACCGGAGGTGGCCACAAAGATAGTGGTCAGTACCAGGAACAGAATGGAGATCACCATTCCAAGCGGGAGCTGTTCGGTAATCGCCATCAGCACCGCAGGCAAATTAAAGCCGGTAAAGGGTTCGGAAATGACACCCGGGCTCTGAAGTTCAAACGCCAGTCCGCTGCCGCCAAGAATCGTAAACCAGAAGCAGGTGATGATGGGAGCAATCACCGAGACCATCAGGATCATCTGACGGATAGTTCGGCCACGGGATATACGGGCGATGAACATGGCCATCAGCGGGCCATAACCCAGGAACCAGCCCCAGAAGAACACAGTCCAGCTATCGAGCCAGACGGTGTCTGCCCGGAAAGTCGCCATAGGAATGAAGTTATTAACATAGGCACCGAACGAGTGGATAAACCCATCGAAAATAAACTGGGTCGGCCCAAAGATCAGCAGGAATAGCATGAGTACAACGGCAAGCAGCACATTGGCAGTACTCAGCAGCTGAATACCTTTGTTCACACCTCTGACAGCGGAGAAGGTGTAGAGGCAAATCAGGCCAACAACAATCAGTGCCTGGGTGGTAAAGGTGTTCGGAATGTTAAACAGCTTTTCAAGACCGTAGCCAACCTGCAGACCCAGAAAACCAATCGGGCCAACAGTACCTGCCACAACCGCCAGTACACAGCAGGCGTCAACAACAGACCCCATGCGGCCATGAATAATCCGTTCACCAAAAACAGGGTACAGCAGTGTACGGGGTTTTAATGGCAGACCTTTTTCATAGTGAAGATACATCATCACTATGCCGGTCAGGCTGCCCTGAATCGCCCAGGCGAGAAAGCCCCAGTGCATAAAGCTCTGTGATAAGGCGTTGTAAGCTGAAGCCAGAGTACCGGCTTCGGCGCCAGGGGTTCCGGCAAAGATGGGAGGAGTGGAAGCAAAGTGAGCCATGGGTTCTGCTGCTGCCCAGAACACGCCGCCGCCAGCCAGCAGGGTACACATGATGACAGCGACCCATTTGAAGGTAGACGATTCAGGTTTGTCCAGCCCGCCCATTACCACGGATCCGGTCCGGCCTAAACCCAGAGCCAGACCGATGATAAATGTAAGGAGAAGGAGAATCTGCCAGTAGGCTCCAAACAGGGTGGTTGCCACGCTGTTAGCGCTGGCAACCCAGCTGGAAACCACATCAATGTCGTAAAAAGCGAAAATAACAAAGAGAGTGAGTGCTCCTCCGCTTATCAAGAAAGCAGGGAGGTCTACACCAGCCATCCACCCAGTATTGTTGTTTTTCATTTTATCTGTAGCCACCGAAGCCAGGGTTGTATCATTCATAATTATATTCCTGGTGGTTCATTTACAGTGTGGCTGTTGAGGTTTCAGAGCCAGAAGTTGTATAAAGCTTATTTGACAGTGAAACCTGAACAGCCTCTATGTAGCCGGCGAACCGTATGTGAGCCGGCTGACAGGCGCTTAGGAATACTGGGGAGAAAGCCCCTGTTCCAAAGTTCTGAACCAGTTCAGGCCCATGATTTTTTCAATCTCCTGTTCTTTAAAACCCCGATTCAGAAGACCCTGGGTGATATTGGGAAAGTCGCGGCTGTCTTGGAACCAGCCCAGAGGTGCTGGCCAGTCGGCATCACTGCTGGAGCCTTCACCATAGTCCATCTCTTTAGTCCAGCGACCATTACGCATCCACTCCAATACAGAAGCCGGCTGTTTCTGGCACAGGTCTGTGCCAATTCCGATATGATCAATACCCATCAGGTCTGCCGTACTGGCGACCATGTCGCAGAAGTCATCCAGTGTGCAGTCAGAACCATTTCTCAGATGGAAAGGGTAGAGGCTGAAGCCCAGCAGGCCTCCTGACTCTCCAAGTGCTTTCAGAACAGTATCCGATTTATTCCTGCGCGCAGGGTGGAAACTGACTGGATTGGCATGGGATATGACAATGGGCCGTTCCGATAGTTCAATCGCTTCAAGGGTGCTGCGTTCACCGCTGTGACTCATATCGACAATCATGCCGACACGGTTCATCTCTTTAATAACCTGCCTGCCAAAACGGGTCACGCCGGTGTCTTCAGTTTCATAGCAGCCAGTGGCCAGCAGGCTCTGGTTGTTGTAGGTGAGCTGCATAATCATCAGATTCAGCTCACGCATCACTTCAACCATACCTATGTCATCTTCCACCGGAGAGCAGTTCTGGGCACCAAACATTACGCCGACCTTGCCTTCACGCTTGGCCCGGTGAATGTCTTCCGTGCTGCGCACCGGCAGAATCAGGTCACTGTTGTTTTCAAAGTGCCGGTTCCACTCGGCGATGCGCAACAGGGTTTCACGTATCTGCTCGTGGTAGACAATGGTGGCATGCACCATTGTCACCCCGCCTTCCTGTAGCTGTTGGAAGATCTCGCGGTTCCAGTTGGAGTATTGCAGGCCGTCGATCACAATCATGTCTTTATGCATAGTGATCACCTGGCTTATGCGCGGATGTAGGTGGTTTTAACAGTTGTGTAGAACTCCTTGGCATAGCTTCCCTGTTCCCGGGAGCCAAAACTGGAATCCTTACGTCCGCCAAACGGTACGTGATAATCGGTACCGGCCGTTGGCAGGTTGATCATGACACAGCCTGTTTGTGCGCGACGTTTGAAGTCACGGGCATAATGCAGGGACTGAGTGATAATGCCGCCGGTGAGGCCGTAGCGAGTGTCGTTCAGGGTTGCAAGAGCTTCTTCGTAGTCTTTGACTTTGATCACACAGGCAATCGGCGCAAAGGCTTCTTCCTGGTTAATTCGCATATCGTTAGTGGTGTCTATGAACAGCGCGGGCTGAAGGAAATAACCTTCGGTTTCTTCCTGAATGATTTCGCCACCGTAGGCCAGCTTGCCACCTTCTTTTTTGGCCAGTTCCAGATACTCCAGATTCGAAGCCATCTGTCTCGCATCCGCGACTGCGCCAATATGCACGCCTTCTCTCTCCGGGTGACCGACAACCAGAGTTTTCATTTTTTCGATAACCGCTGCAACGAACTGATCGTGAATAGCTTCAGTAACAATCAGGCGGGAAGAGGCTGTGCATTTCTGTCCGGTACCAAAGAAAGCACCGCCGACAGCACACTCGACAGCGGTATCCAGATCAGCGTCATCCAGTACCACCAGAGCATTTTTGCTGCCCATCTCAAGCTGACATTTCACAAGATTTGGTGCAGTTGCAGCTGCGACTTTACGACCGGTTTCCAAAGAACCGGTAAACGTCAATGCATTAATTCTTGAAGAGTTGATCAGTAGATCACCAACTTCTGCTCCCGGACCCATAACAAGGTTGAAAGTACCGGCGGGCAGCCCCTGGCGAGAGATAATTTCTGTCAGAGCCCAGGCGCTGGCTGGTACCTGATTGGCAGGTTTGAAGACAATGGCATTACCAAAGGCAAGGGCGGGAGCGATTTTCCAGGCGGCAGTGGCTATCGGGAAGTTCCAGGGAGTAATAATGCCGACAACACCAACTGGCTCACGGTGGGTTTCGATATCAACACCGGGTCGTACAGATGCGGCAGTTTCACCCATTTGACGCAGAACTTCCGCTGCATAGTAATGGAAGAACTGACCTGAACGATAAACTTCGCCTGCACCTTCTGCCAGGGTTTTGCCTTCTTCGCGACACAACTGACGACCAAGTTCATCTTTACGGGCAATAAGCTCATCACCAATCGCCATTAAAACAGTGTAACGTTGCTCCAGCCCACTTTTTTGCCAATCGGCTTGCGCCATAATCGCAGCGTCGATGGCGGACTGCGCCTGCTCTTTATCGGCCTGCGCGTACAGGCCGACAACGTCATTATGATCAGCGGGGTTGATATTGGAAATATGGTTCAGGCTTCCTACCCAGTCACCGGCGATGAAATTACGAAAAACAGAATCAGACATATTGATTACCTCGATGATTACCCTATGACCGGGTCGTGGATCTGATATTATTTCTCAAAATTTAATAATCAAAGATAATAATTCATATCATTTAATAAGGAATATTTATCTTGTTGTCTGAACTTAAGATTGCTCAACTCCGAAATTTTGTCTGGGTCGCTGAACTCAAGAGCTTTCATGCTGCGGCACAGCAGGCTCATCGCACACAGCCAGCTATCTCAATGTCGATACGGGACCTTGAAGACAAACTGGGGGAAGCTCTGTTTGAAAAACATGAAAAGAAAGGCAGCAAAACAAGGCTGACACCTTTTGGGCAGCTGATCATGTACAAGGCCAAGGAGTTGATTGTTCATCATGATCGTGTTGCAGAAGACATGCGTCTTCTGGTTGAACACAAGGCTGGCCATATCCGCCTGGCAGCTGTGCCCTCCATTGCCAGTCGAGTACTCCCGGATTTGCTTCAGTGCTTTCTAGATAATTCGCCAGGACTTCATCTGAGTTTCTTTGATGATAATTCAGCGGGTGTGCTGAAAATGGTAGAGACACAGAAAGTCGATTTTGGTATTGCCAGTCTTTTTAGCGAGCAGGATTATCAGGACAAATCCTTTATCCCTATCTGGGAAGACAGAATCGGGCTGGTCTGTCCTTATGATCACCCGCTGGCGCAGAAGGAGTCAGTGCACTGGCGGGAATTGCGTCAGGAAAGATTGATTACTAATGGCACTGCTCGTCTACTTGAAGGAACTGAGGCGGCACCTCTGCTGAGTAAATCTCATATATACATGTCCAATATGATTTCTTTAATTGCCATGCTTGAGGCTGGCTTTGGTGTTACCACGCTACCCTGGTATGCCTTTCCGGTGGACAATAAAAAGCTACGCTTTGTTCCCCTGTCAGTTCCTGACATTAAACGAAAGGTAGGCATTGTCCGTATTCGGAACAGGTCTTTATCACCCGCTGCAGAAGCACTGCTTGAATTTATTGTTGAGCAGAGTGCCGGTTAATTTGTAACGACCGGGCATGTTCTTTACAGGATGCCTGGCAAGCAAAAGATAAATGCTTACACTTCTGGGTGTTTTGTAGATCAGTCTCGACAAACATACATGAAATTTACCTAAATATTGAATTTAATAAGAATACCTTATCAAAATATAGAATCATTTAATTTGCCATCCGTGTGAGTGGTCGCAGATGATAGCCCTCGTGAGCCCAGAACGAGGATAAAAAAAATGACTGTGCCAGCTGCTGTCCACGCTTCCCTTCGGGGAGATAACTCTTTGCCTCTGCGCCCACGGGACAAAGTGATGCAACTGGACCGGATTGGTGCCACGCATCAGAGCCGTCTCAGTTTTATGCGCACTTTAGTTCGGCGCATCATGCGTGAGCGTTGGCAGATAAGCCCTGATCGTATCACCCTTGATGAGCAGGGGTACGGAACCGTCGTTTACTCGGTACGCACACCTTCCGGTTTGTACAGCTTTGTTCTGTTTTCCAATGACCTGCCCTCAGAGCAGCGTAATGATCGCGTTATAGCCCAGCAGTGGGATTTAACTATGGCTTTGGTCGAGGGTGAAGTTGATGATATTTACCTGCAGAAGCTGCGGCAGAATGTACCTAAACAGGAAGCTGGCCGGGTTGATTCCAGAGTGTTTGTCCTCTCTCGAGCTAACCGAAGTGCCCGCAACTTTGACTATGTAGTCGATCAGCTGGCGGCCGGACAGCAGCCGGATATCGAAAAGATTAAAAAGGTCGGTTATTTATATAGAACCACCGCCGTTTACGGCAGTGGCAAGCTGGGTATGGCTGACTGGGAAAAGGTGCAGAGTCACTATAAAGACTTTGCCAGACCTTTTGCCGGTGAAATGTTTGTCTGCTTTATGCTGCGCAACTTTAGTCTGTTACAGGCAGAGCATATCGCTCAAAAGCGCTCCCCTGAAACCTTCCTGCCCATGAAACCTGCCATTAAAAAGTACTTTGGTATTGGCAATGCGACAGGTCTGGGGATGGCACCTTACCTGATCAATCATCCATTACTGATTAACCAGTGGATTGAAATGCGTGAACTGGCCCTGGCCAGAATTCGCACAATCGGTGCTATGACACCCGCCACTCATCAGAGACTTGGTGAGCTGCTTGAGCGTTCTGCCCACTACATCAGTGAAACCGAGACGGAAGATAGCTGGCAGAGCACTAATAACAAACGTTTGGTTGATGATCTGATTAGTCTCAAAGAAAAAGTCGCACCTGTTGCTATAGGTTGCAATGAACTGGTTACATGGAGTGAAGACCACTGTAGCCTCGAAGGGCAGGAGCTTCTGGTGTCGGTGCTTCTGGAGCTTTATCCGGAGCTGACTGATGATCTGGATGACTATATGACCGCAGACGAGACCATGGATCTTGATCCGGTTATGCCCGTTGCTCAGTTAAAGGAAGTGATTGAGCAGCGTTACCGTTGGGCCCTTAATTTCAACTTTTCCAATAAAGAAGCTCTGGGAACTTTCTGGTATCGCTCAGAAGATAAAATGGAACCACGGCTTGGATTAACGAAAGAAGATCAAGGCAAAGACCGCGAAATGGAGCTGGGTGTCGCTTATGCCGTACGCCGCTGCTATGACAATTTGTGCGGTTATAGTGATCAGAATCCGGAACACACCACAGCCCGGTTTATGGTGGCGCATCCGAAAATGCGGGGGATTGTACGCCGCATTCAAACTATGGATCGTTGCATTTATGGTGATATTCAGACCAACCTTCTCGAGCTGAATGTGCTGCCCATGCATCTGCTCCGGGCCAAGCTGGCGTTCTTTGGTGTGAGTAAATTTGATCCCAGGTCTCGTTTGTGGGTGCGTAACACCATGTTCCAGGGCGCACCACTGCTGGAAGATATTGGTCTGCCTTTTGACGATGACTGGTTTATGCCGCTGGCTCCAAAGGGAGAATGCTGATGAAAGTTTCCATGAATGAGCTGAGAGCATCACTCAAACGTTGTTATGAAGCCGCTGGTTATTTTGTCGGTAACTATGAAGATGCTGCCAATATGATTCTCTGGCTGGAAAAACAGGGGTTGGGTGGGCTGGAAGCCTTTAAGGATAGTCTTCCTTATCTCAAGGCAGACCGAAACAAAAGCGCCAGCAGTGTTGTTTATGAAGACCATATGTCGGCAACCATCGACAGCCATGGCCGCAGTGCCCTGAACTGCATTGCCAGTGCTGTGGATCTGGCTCAGGCCAAAGCGTTGGAAAGCGGCATCGCCACGATAACCGTCCATAACTGTCATAATCGCATCTTTGTTCTCAAGGCTCTTACTGACTGTGGTCGCAGAGGTATGAGTGCAACAGCCTACTGGCAGAATGGCGGCCCGGTGGTGACAGAGCATACGGCTGCGATTCGTGCCGGTGCACGCTATCCGCATTACAGCTCCGCGACAACGAACTTGCCTGCAGATGTTCAGGAACAGCAGTCGCTGACTATTGTGTGCAGCTCACGTGTCGATTTGTCATCGTCATTACAGCAGTCCAAAGGCAATCAGCTTGTTTGTGAGATAGGCCCGGATGAATTGTCTGGCAACAAGGCTGTGACCATAGAGCAGGGTATAGAAATTGAACCAGGGCTCTGGAAGGTCATTAACAAGGTTGGTCAGGAGATTCTGGTAGAAAACAGTGATCAATCCCGTCAGGGGGCAGGATAAAATCTCTGCACTCCTGGGCTATACCCGGGTATATCATTACCCGCTTTTGAATCCTGTTCTGGTCTACAAGGTCTGGGCTTTTAGCCTGGGTCTTATCCGTCGATATGCCCGGTATACCTTTCTTCAGGAGATCGGGCCATCTCCCTTAAAACTACCTTTGCCCTCTATAATGTTTGCTCTTTATAGTGAAGATTACGGTCATCATTATGCTGATCAGGGTAGTCTGCCTGACAGGTCTTTGGGGAGGAATCGTTCCATATGATGACAGGCCACTCTTTTTACAGGTAGTTATGGGCAATCCATAGGTTTTTCCCATGATGTTGAGATAAGAGCACCAGAAAATAGTATTGGTTTTCTGGATTATGCCGCTATAGAGAACTTAATACTGCCTCAATCGATGTCTTTATCGGATACTCGTGTCGTTCGACGGTTGAGATTATGGTCAGAGTTGACGCAAGCACAAGATGAAATGCCTGGTTTTAATGGGCGGGTTATTATTGATACTCATGGTTCACCTAATGGAAGCATGATTATTGAATATGGAGACAAGAAAATTTCTCTTGGTGAAGCGAGTCGTGTTGCTCAAAGTGTTGTTGCTTATCTTAAAAAAATGCCTCGTCAGTAAAACCTGTTAAGGATGACAGGCTCAACTACCGGCACGTTAGTCTCTGCATTACTCTTCTTGCAGTAACGCTGTATAAACAGTCCGGGTATCCATGTGATTCGCAAAAATAGAGTAAGCGACAATGGCTATTTAAACCCTGAACAAAAGGGGATGTTTTTTCGACGATGCATAGCCGCAATATTCCGCTAGACCGCACCAGTTCTCACTCTGTTGAAGCGACTATACTCCCCGTTCTAATTTTCTAATTTTCTAATTTTCTAATTTTCTAATTGGCGATTCATCAGTCGGCTGCACGACGATAAATGCATCAAATGAATAGCATGATAGAAAAGCCAAAAACCACATAGAAACAGGAAGTACTGATGCGCTCAAAACTTGGTAATACCCTTCATTTTACTCACTCACTGTTGCTTGTCCCGCTTGTTTCTGCACTGTTTTTTCTGAATCAGCCGACGCGGGTGGTGGGCTGAAAAATGGAACAACGGCCGGCAACTACACGGCCGCTGCCGCTGTGCTCAGCGTAATGCGTAACAGCAGCGCAGGCCACAACGACACGCATATGCTGCAATCCACAAACAGTTCATGGGTTCAGGGGGCCCATGCACTGAATAGAACAGAGGTCCCCAAAAGACAGAGATCGTTGCGGAACCAGACAGAATCAGGGGCTTTTAACAGAACCGCAGCCCACAACAGAACCGGCGGTCACAGCAGAGGGGAAGGAGACCGGCAGAGAAATAAGAGACATGGCAAGGAATCAAGGAATGGCCGTACCTCCCGTTCAGAAACGGTATACGACACATTTTCGTTGTCTGGCTCTGGCCGTGCTGATGGAGAAAGTAGAGAAAGCGGTTCAGGCAGAGCTCGCGGGCGTCAGGCTACACCTTCATTCAGCCATCAACGTCACGGTCGTCAGGCGGCTGAAACAAAGGAAGAGCCGATCTTTGTGTATAGCCAGAATATTTCCAAAATTGGGGATAACTGCGCCGGCCACTATCAACTGGCTGAGAATATTACGGTGAGCACCAGTGACGGTTTCCCCCTCTGCAATAACTCGAGCCAGCCTTTCAACGGTACCCTGAAAAGTGATGGATATCTAATCAGCGGCCTTAATGTCACCAATCCCGGAGGGAATGCCGGGATGTTCGGTTATATGAGTGGAGCCAGAGTCGACGTACACCTGGTGAACCCTGTTGCAAAGGGTGAACATGCCGGCGCTGTAGCCGCACATATGCTGTCGGATAACGAGGTGAATGCCACTTTCTACGGCGGAGATATTAAAGGGACAGGTGCCGCAGGTGTCGCAGGTGGTATGGCAGCCCAGGTCAATGGTCATCGCAATCGCCTGCAACAGACCGGAGGCAATACGGACAGACTGAAGATCAGCGCCAGAGGCACCGAGGAATTCATACTGCAGCAGCCGGATGCGGGAGGAGGCATAGGGCAGCAGGCGGGGGTTAACAACACCCTGATACAGAATCAGCTCTGGCTGGAGGTTGTTGCAGGGCGTAATGCCGGAGGGGGATTTGGTATGGTGTCTAACTCACAGGATACCGTACTGTCCCAAAGCAAGCAGCGGATCTGTGTGTTCGGAACGGGTAATGTTGGAGGTGGTATTGGGCACCTGGATCGTTCAGATAGAACGACATTGTCCCAGTATGAGGGGGAAATGAATGTGACCGCACACGCACTGAGTCTTTTTTCGTCTGCCGGGGGGGGGGTTGGTTTTGTGGATAATGCAGATAACACCGCTATGTCCCAGGATGGAGTGCAGATGAATGTGACTGCGCGTTGGCATGCCGGGGGGGGGGGGGGTGGTTGTGCACATGGCAGAGAACACCACCCTGTCGCAGAGTGAGGGGCTGATGAGAGTAACTGCCCGCGACCACGCAGGAGGAGGGGTTGGCCATCTGAGTTCTTCACAGAAAACTACTCTATCCCAGAGTGGCGGGCGGGTAAGCGTTGCCGGAAGTGTTGGGAGGCCTGTAGGGGTAATTGGAGGGGGAACTGGAGGGGTAGTAGTTGGACTTGATGCGAGTTCACCAAACACCACCCTGAGACAGGTCGGTGTAGAGGCAGATTTGACTGGGAATTTTGTAGGAATAGGGGGTAAGTTGAGCATTCCTGATGGGTATAGTGCTTCTCTGTACGCAGGTAGAATGGCGGATGATCATACCCCTGTTGTGAATAGTACCTCAAATTCCGACGCAATCACCGGTTTACTCGATACCGCGGGATATCCCCCGAATAATGTTCTTGCCAGTGGCAATATGGTCAGCCTTAACACCACCAATGGCACTCAGTGGCAAACCGCCAGAGAGACGTTTTGCCAGCAGGCAGCCTCTGCTAATCCATCTTCTGTCAACCAAACCACCTGCCATTATCCCTATGAACAGCTGCATACCCTTTTGGATGCCGGGAATAACACCCTGCTGCTGGTCAGCCGCCAGCGTTACCCGTTTAATGCCCACTCCGATGGCATAGGACTGGTGCGCATCAGCCGTGTGAACTATCAGCCCATTGATGATGTTGAGCAAGTCGTGCGTATAACCCCTGATTTAACCTTTGGCCAGAACGGAACCCAGGTTTATGGCGGTGCGCAGGGCAACATCACTCTGCCTGGGGGAGTGATGCCCCTGGCCGAATTTTTGGGCCCCAATGATTTAACCGCACTGTATCTGTCCCCTGGCATTGCTTCGGTGGACAATGCCACAGCCAATGAACTGTTGTTTGCCCGTTTCCCCCTGGGCAATGATGGAGAAGGTACCGGGGGGAACTATACGACAGGCACGACGAAGGGCTCGGGCGGCGAAGCGGGTGGCTCTCATTATGAAACCGCCCTGCTGGGTACAGTGACGGGGCAGCCGTTTCTGCTTACCCAGGCAGAGCCGGATCTTTATGAGCTGTGGACGTTAAACCGTAATGAAACCAGCCACAGTGTACAGCGTTATGAAGTGGCGTTTGCCCAATCAGCGGACTTGTACATGGAGTATGAGCTGAACGATACCAACACCGATAATGCTCCGGTGGTGGGGTTCGGGGCGGACAGATACTGGCTCTATATCGCCCGAAGAACCGGTAACCAGAGCATTACCCTGGAGCGTGTGAACAAAAGCAATGGCACGCGGGATTACCGGAACGAGACGCTGACAAACGTTCCGGTCAGTTTCCCGGAATCAGAGGCAGGTCCAGACGCGGATGTGGTACAGGCTTACAGGCTGCAGGTGAATGATGACCAGATCCTCCTGGTTCCCCGGGGCGCTGTGGCAGCCAGTTCCCAGGAGCCGCAAGCTATCAGTGTGGATATCCCCAAGTTTGGCGGAGGTGCTACATGGAAGCTTGTCTCCGCCCATGAAGTGAATGGCAGCTTTAGCCCTGCCACGCCGAGCATGACTATGGCAACGTCATCGCCTACCCCAACACCAAAACAAACATCTACCTCTATCCCGGCAATAGGCATGTTGTCGCCTACCTCAACACCTGCCTCTATCTCAGTAATGGGTATGTCGTCTACATCTACATCTGCCTCTATCTCAGCAACAGGCACGTTGTCGTCTACCTCAGCACCTGCCTCTACCCCAGCAATAGGTATGTTGTCGCCTACATCAATCATAGGAGCCATGTTGTCTACTTCGGCAGCGGGAGGTTCTTCGTCCGCTTCCCTCGATACCTTCCACCCCACACCTACATTCACACCGGTTAGTAATACAACAGCACAACCTGATTTCAATATTACCAGGATGGTGGCAGGAGGTGTGGCAGCGGGTGTGGTTGTGGCTGGGGTTGCAAGCGGGACTGCTATAGCAGCAGGAGTGGCCTACAAGAAAAGAAAGGCCATTAACAAGTACATTAAACGAAAGCGTCAGGGCGCGAGAGATACCAAAATGACCCAACAGGCAAGCGGCGAAGATATAGGTATGTATGAGTTAAATGCAACGAGCCTGTAGATAAAACTTTTCAGGTTGATACCGGCTTGCATCACTTCTGGTATTTGCTCTGTCTCACGAAGAATCAATGACAGGAAGGCTGATCACAAACCTAAAGGTGATTTAGCACGACTCTTTATCATAAACAGCAGCCACCCGTGGAGCCAGTACATCGGAGACGCCAACATCTCTCAAAAAACGATCCGGCTGAATTTTAATCTCATCATTTGTTACTGGGTCTCCGCCTGCCGGAGTCTCTTTACGGGAATGAAAAGCACTGTTCCTGGATTTGATCAGAAACGGTAGGTGCTGCTCTTTTTTACCTTCAATACAATGAATGAAGGGTCTTAAGTTAAGCAGGCAGGATGTTCCTCTGGCCAATGAGATGCCGTTGGGTGGGAAGCTGGCTCGGGCTTTTGCTGAACAGGGTACGACCCAGTCCGGGTAACTTTATACCTGTATATCCGGCCTGAAATGTTTCAAACCCTGAGCCGGATAGCTACTGATGGGCATCCTTCTCCTTGAACTCGCAAAGGTCTTCAATACGGCAGGAGCCACATTGGGGTTTGCGAGCCTTGCAGACATACCGCCCATGTAGAATCAGCCAGTGGTGGGCGTCCAGCAGAAACTCTTTCGGTACCAGCCGAATCAGGCGCTTTTCCACTTCCAGAACATTCTTGCCGGGGGCGATGCCTGTACGGTTGGAGACACGAAAGATATGGGTATCAACAGCCATTGCCACCTGCCGAAAGGCGGTGTTCAGCACCACGTTTGCAGTTTTACGGCCAACACCGGGCAGGGCTTCCAGAGCTTCGCGGTTGTCGGGTACTTCTCCGTGGTGTTGTTCAACCAGAATGGCGCAGGTCTTCATGACATTCTCGGCCTTGGTATTAAAGAGGCCGATGGTCTTCACATAGCTTTTCAGCTTGTCGAGGCCCAGGTCAAGAATCGCCTGTGGCGTGTTGGCAACCGGATAGAGTTTTCGGGTGGCTTTGTTAACGCCAACATCAGTGGCCTGTGCTGACAGTAGAACGGCAATCAGCAGCTCAAAAGGTGAGTTGTATTCCAGCTCGGTTTCGGGATTGGGGTTGTCATCCCTGAGGCGGGTAAATATTTCCGTGCGTTTGTCTTTATTCATACTTTCGTCAATCGTTCACAGGCTACCGATGAGGTTTGACGGAGTATATCGAAAACACTACCAGCGTATAACCGTAGCCGGGATGGTGTGCTTGTAGTCTTTGTGTTCCGGGTAGGTGTTGTTATTGACAACATGGTCGTATGCGTAGGCGATATCGTTGTATGCAGATTTGATCGCATCAGTGGAGAAGCGATTTTTCAGGTGCTCGGGGTTCAGTGCTGTCTGCATGTTTTCGAACAGTTTGTCCTGATGATCTTCGTCAGATTGGGATTTCAGTGCCTGCTCAAATAAAGTGCGAACAACCAGATGGTTTTTCTTGGCTGATTGCTGCAACAGGGCCACTGAAAGATTGTTCTGTGAGAACAGGTAGGGGTCCCTCGCTTTCATGGCATTAACCGTTTTATGGGCATTTTGATAGCTGATTTTCCAATCAGGCTCAGTCATTTCCTCGATTTTGACTGTCTCGTTAGCGGCCAGACCATTAGTGGGTGTCTCGTTATAAGCCTTAACAACGCGATCGCCGAGTTCGGTTTTGGGCGCACCATCACTCCCCATATAACTTGTACGGGGAATGCGCAGAGGTGGTGTCACCCAGCGTATCAGGCGGTTCATAAACGAACCTGCCTTTTGGCTGGATGAAGCCATGTCAGTCAGCAGGGTGGCGAGTGAAGTGCGGGCGCCGTCAAAAATCTGCATGTGTAACCTCGTCCTTGGGTTTCTTATTTATGCTTATTTTTCAACTCTAGCAGTCCATCCTTGAACTGCTTATTATTCAGAGGTTCAATACAGTGTTTTTTTAGATCTGCCCGGCAATGCTGAGTCGATGGTTAATTGAGAGCGCCCCCTTAATGAGTCTTTCTAAAGCTGGACGCCCGTCTCAGCAGCGTGTCCGTACTTTCAGTACTACTGTTACTTTCGTTGTCAGGGTCATTGCCAGGGGAGTTACCAGGTCTGGTGGTTTGAGACTGACGTAAATTCAGTAAATGTTGGCTACCCTCCACCATCTCATCCATGGCCATTGGTTGCGGTGAACGTGCGCGCCAGCAGAGCGACTTGAGCCATGAGAGACATCCACTGATTTTCTCGGATCCAAGAATAAACAGAGCCTGGGTTGGTTTATGCAGATGAGGAAGAGCAACCGCATAAAGAACGGTGAAAAATGCACTCTGGGCACGCCCGCTCAGTGGTAATTCAAGGGATTCCAGATTACCTGCTATATCCGTTTCATTACCATGACGGGAGATGTTAAAAGGAATGCTGACAATCGCATTGCCCCCCATGGCATTCTGCTCATAGGTGGAAAATATTGTGTAATACATCAGCGCAATATTGCCGGTGATATTAAAAAATGTTGCTGCCAGAGCCGACAGGCTATAACGGATATGACGGCGCTTATAGAGGTTATGGATATTGGTAAACCAGCCAGAAACCAGTGGCAGAGTGTGCCCCTTGTGTTTGGCCTTATTGTCACCTCCAGCACCGAGAGCTTCCAGATATACCTTAAAGCCATTGGCAAAAGCATCCCCATCGTGACGCTTCAGCTCCATAATACCTTCGGTTAATGCGTAAGCATCATCCCGGCTGAGGGTTTCGTGCAACAGTCTCTGCACAGAGTTTCTAACATTGGCCTTTTTCTTCTGATGTTTTCTGGATCTAAGCACCCGCTCACCTCGTGACTCCAGCAAGTCGAGCAAACTCTTCCTCTGCTTTTTATTCATTTTCATGTAAACAGTAGAAAGATTGGAGCGAATCCTTCGATCATACAATCGACGCCGAAAAGACTGTGCTCTCCGATAACAACCCTTAATCCCTTTCACCATAAGCTGAACAGCGGGCATGATCGTATAACTGGCAATTTGAGGAGAGTAGGTCAGCAAAATGGCTGTAGCCACAGCAATAATTCGCGCTTGCTGATCCAAGGCAATATGTTTGATATGACCTATCAGATGACTGTCGGCCTTGATGTACTCTGCAGGACAGTGCCCGGTTGGCTCCACAAGCACCTCGGCTCCTTCAAACACAAGCTTTTCAACAAATACCAGAGTTAACATTTCCACTCCAATGGTAATCAGCTCTGATAGCAGCCGGACGCCAAGGTGGCCGAGATAGTTGTAGTTACGCCTGTGATACACCTCCTGTTCGGAGGTATGTCTAGTTGTGAATGTTGCAACGGGAGGTTCTTCTTCATCAGGTGAAGAATCAATACCGGACGACACATGCCCGTTTTGAAAGTCTGTTTTTTTCAAAACACTGACGGCTGAGCTGAGATAGGAGCGAAGGTGACTTTGATCTCTTTTGGATAACTCGGTGTATTTTTTCAACGCCGTAACGGTGTCCGGGCCAATGTCATTCAAGATCTGCCGTATCTCCATACGATTAAGAAGATCAAAAAGCTTTTCCAGATCTTCGAGGGTCAGACCGGACTCCACAAGCCTATCGCTCAATGCATTCAGATCGACGTCATCATCGCTAATAAACAGTTCCGCTAATGAAACGGCATCAGAGGCTGGCTTAGCACCGACAGACGGTGCTAAGGGCTGATCAGATGCCACTCTGAGATATTGAGCTTGTCGATCATGTTCAGCAGAAGTCAGCTGTTTCAGCAGACGCCGCAGTATATTTTTCTGATTCATACTGATGATCTGATCTGGCTCTGTGGCAAACATCAGCTCGTGAACTTCTGTCTTACTGACTGCTTTGTTTTCAAACTCTCCTTCTGCAGCTTCACTGCTCTTTTTTGAAGAGTCTGCATTGATCCCCATATTTGCTGCTGTTAACTGAACGGCCATAAACACCCCTGCTGTATATTTCGATATGCTGCGATTTATGAGGGTGTGAGTGCGGAAAGCTGAGATTGTTCGAAACATTCCTGTCCGAAACGCTGACACCTGCTGACAGATACGTAAGGATGTCCGGTTTTCTGTTCTGGCCGCTTGTTATGGATTCTCTGGCAGCTCCCTTTGGTAGCTTTCAGCTGCAGAGAGTTCAGTTGCAGAGAGTTCAGTTGCAGAGAGTGCTGGTACGCAGTCGGGAAACCTTATGGGCCTGAGGGGCTGCAGATGAAAGTCTGCTGATTGTGAATAACAGCTTTGGCGCTCTGACGACATTACTGGCCGGTGCTCATCCCGTTACCCGGGGCGACTCCTGGCTCGCCCATGCCAGCCTGAAACCTAACCTCGCTCTGAATAACAGGGATTCGTCCTCCAAAACCGGCCAGAAGAACAGAAACCTGCTGATATTATAGATTTAGGCTGCGGTAATGGCGCACTTGGTGTGCAGGTCGCGCTGAGCAACCCTCAGGCCCGGGTTCATTTTGTGGATGAGTCTTATATGGCAACAAAAAACTATTTAACCCGTCACGCGTACCCGCTGTGTTCCAACTGTCGGTTTAGGACGCCTGGCAAGGCGTGCCTGCTCCAGTCGGTTGTCGACAATATTCTTCACAGCAATCAACAACCCCATAAAGACAAAGGCGCCGGGGGGAAGGATGGCGAACAGGAACATTTTGTAATCAGGAATAATCAGCAGTTTCAGGTCTGCTGCCCAGGGGCCGAGCAGGAAGTCCATATTAGCCATCAGCGTGCCCTGACCAATAAACTCTCGTAGCGCACCGAGCAATACCAGAACGGCCGTGAAGCCGAGTCCCATCATGAAGCCATCAAGAATGGCGGGAACAGGTGCATTGCGTGAGGCGAAGGCATCCGCCCGGCCGAGGATAATGCAGTTGGTAACGATCAGGGGAATGAAGATGCCCAGAATCTTATACAGCTCATAGGTGTAAGCCTGCATCACCAGTTCTACACAGGTGGTGAGTGCGGCGATAATCATCACAAACACCGGCAGACGAATGGTGTCGGGTACATGGCTGCGGAACAGGGACACCAGCAGGTTGGAAAACACCAGTACAAACAGGGTGGCCAAACCAAGACCTGTGGCGTTCACTACGCTGCTGGACACACCCAGCAGAGGGCAGAGACCCAGCAGCTGTACCAGTGCCGGGTTGTTCTTCCACAAACCCTGCGCGGTAATATCGCTGGCCTGTTCTTTGGTCATCAGAGAGCTTTTATCTTCCAGCACTTCTGGGTTTTCAGGAGTAGTCTGATCACTCATTGTGCATCTCCTTCTGTGCACTCGGCGTTGAGGGCGTGGGAGCTTGCCTGCAGTACCTTGTGGTTCGTCTGAAGTGCAGTCAGATCAATAGGTGGTTTATCCAGTGCCATAGCTCCGAGGGTAAACAGTGTTGTTTTTTTCTGCTCAAAGTACTCCAGAGAGCGGTGCACCGCTCCTACCACAGCCCGAGGCGTGATGGTTGCGCCGGTGAACTGATCAAAGTCACCACCATCTTTTATCACTGCCCAGCCTGTTGACTCCGGGTTCAGTAGAGACTTGCCGGTAAATTCGTAAATCCAGCGGGAGACACGGGTCTCGATGCCATCACCCAGTCCGGGGGTTTCTTTGTGAGACACGGCACGCACACCGGTCACTACACCTTTGCTGTCGATAGAGACCAGCAGCTGGATACGGCCACTGTAACCATCCGGTGCCACAACCGGTAGAATCACGGCTGCAGGTTTTTCACCCTTGAAAGCAACCCAGCCGCGGGCATCTTTCGGTACCGGGCCCAGCAACCTGGTGTCGGGCAGCGGAATAGTGGTATCCAGCAGGGAGTTATCAAACAGCTGTTCCGGCAATACATCGTGCAGTGCCCGCTCTTCACTGGCTCTTACCTGATCGGCAATACGATCTTTGGTAAACATCCATGTCACAGACACAAGGCCCACGGTCAGCAGGGCAAAAATGCCGAGGCTAATACTGTTTTTGCTGATGGCACGCGCCATGGCATGACCTGAGGTTACCTCAGTTTTTTGATCGTTTTTCTCTTCTGTGCTCATTCTGATTTCGCCATCCCGCGGTTGGGTTTGCGATGCCCGTAAGTGCGGGGCTGGGTCCAGTAATCAATAGCGGGAGCCGCCATATTCATTAACAGGGTGGCAAAGGCAACACCATCCGGATAGCCGCCCCATGCGCGGATGATGTAGGTGATCACACCCACGCCGGCACCAAAGATCAGCCGGCCTTTGACAGAGGTCGCACCGCTGACCGGGTCAGTGGCAATAAAGAAGGCACCCATCATGGTGGCACCAGACAACAGGTGAAATATTGGCGAACCATGGGACGCAGAGCCGCTGCCATTCCAGAACAGCAGGGACATCACCACAAGCGCAGCCAGCATGCCGACAGGCGCATGCCAGTTGATCACCTTCTGTTGAATCAGAAACAGGCCACCGAGCAGGAAGGCAATATTCACCCACATCCAGCCCAACCCCGTCATTCCAGAGAGTTGTGGATTGGCAGCCCAGAGTTCACTGATGGTCAGGCTTTTGTTTTCCCGCACCAGATCAAGCGGTGTGGCCATGGTCCACGCATCAATATTGCTTCCGCCAAAAATGGCAGAGAGACTGTCGCCTAAACCGGGAGCAGTAATGCCAGCACCCTGCGGAGCCATCCAGCTGGTCATTTCCAGCGGGAAGGAGATCAGCAACAATACATAACCCAGCATGGCCGGGTTAAAGGGGTTGTAACCCATACCGCCGTAGAGCTGCTTGCCAAAGACAATGGCAAAGCTGACGCCAATCAAGGACATCCACCAGGGCGAACCCGGCGGAATCGCCATGGCAATCAGTCCTGCTGTCACCAGAGCACTGCCGTCTTTCAGGTAGAATTCAAGTGGTCGTTTACGCAGAGCCAGAACCAGTGCTTCGGTGCCAAGGGCAACCACAGAGCACCAGAGCAGGTTCACCAATACGCCCCAGCCAAAGAACACGATCTGCGTCGCCAGGGCCGGAACCAGAGCAATCAGCACCAGACGCATAATATGGTTGGAGCTGTTCTTGCCCAGGGTATGGGGTGAGGTTTGTCGTACTAGTGCCATAGAAATTCTCAGCCCCCGGCGTTTTCAGTTGCTGCCAGTGTCTGGCGTTTCTGTTCAAGGTCCTGCTGCAAGGCAACAAACTCTGTACTGCCTTCTTCAACCGCAGCTAAAGCCCGTTCGGCTTTCTTGACCGCAGCCTTTTGCATGGCCAGTTCAATCTTCCGCTTCTTCTCTTCTTCACTGAGAACCGGCTTTTTGGGTTTGGCAGGCTTTTCTGGTGCAGTCTCGATGGGTGCATCCGCTGTAGGAGCTGCTGCTGCTGTTGGTGTGGGCTGGGCATCAAACTCTTTCTGGAGTTGTGCCTGTTGCTCCTGCAGTTGTTGGATATCCTGCTTCAGCTTTTCGGCTTCAGGGCTGCCATCAGACATCTGCTCCAGCGCACGCTCGCCCTTGCGAGCTTGAGCTTTTGCCATGGAGATCTGAATCTTCAACTCTTTCTGTTTGGCAGAGAGTTGTGGCTTGGCAGGCTTTTTGGTTTCTTTATTAGAAGCAGTCGCAGGTTCACCAGCCGCTTTAGCAGCCTTGCGAGCCTTTGCTCGTTCGATAGCTGCCTGAACCGGGTCTAGCTCAACTGGCTTAGCTTCGGCTTTAGAGTCAGAGCCTTCAGTCTGTGCCTTGGCCGCTTCTGCAGCTTTAGCTTCTTTCAGGCGACGAGCCTTCTCAGCGTTGGCCTTACGGCGGGCTTCCTTCTCGGCAGCCGCAGCTTCCAGGCGGGCCTGACGCTGTTCAAAGCGTACCCGCGAACGGTCTGATTTATCGCTCTTGATTTTGGCCGCACGAATCTCATCTTTGGCGGCGCGATAGTACTGCACCAGAGGAATCGCGCTGGGGCAGACATAGGAGCAGGCACCACACTCAATGCAGTCAGCCAGGTTGTGATGTTCCAGCTGGTCATGGTTCTGTGAACGGGCATACCAGTAGAGTTGTTGGGGCAGCAGCTCAACAGGGCAGGCATCGGCACACAAACCACAACGAATACAGGCTTGCTGTTGAGGGACTTCCGGGAACTCTTCACGGGTACCGGCAATCAGGCAGTTACTGGTTTTAATCACCGGAACGGCTGTTGTGTCCAGCGTGTGACCCATCATTGGGCCGCCCTGAATCAGCGAGTGGAAGGCATCATCTTTAATACCAGCGTGAACCAGCAGATGCTCAGCCGGTGTGCCAATTAATACTTCCCTATTGCCCGGGCGTTCCAGAGCTTCACCAGTGAGGGTGGTGATACGGGAGATCAGTGGCTGCCCATGAATCACTGCATCATGAATGGCTAACAGAGTGCCAACGTTGTAACAGAGAATACCGATATCCACCGAGCGGGCATCGCTGGGGACTTCTTTGCCGGTCAACAACCAGATCAAACGCTGTGCGTCACCGGACGGATATTTGGTCGGCACAGTGCAGACTTCAATACCGTCTTTGCCTTCGCAGGCTTTCTGCAGAGCGGCAATAGCGGATGGCTTATTATCTTCAATGCCAATCAGAACCTGCTCAGGCTCCAGCATATGGCGAAGAATCTGAATGCCACTGACCAGCTCTTTGGCTTTTTCCCGCATCAGCATATCGTCTGCGGTGATGTAAGGCTCGCACTCGGCACCGTTCACAATCAGCGTGTGAATCTTGCTGGCCTGACGGGAAGACATCTTCACTGCGGCCGGGAAACCAGCGCCGCCTAATCCCACGACACCGGCGTTGTAGATGGTCTGCACCAGCTCATCGCGGTCATGGTTCCGATAGTCAGCAACAGGCGTCAGCTCACACCACTGGTCGAGGCCGTCTGGCTCAAGAATAAAACACGGCTCTTCCAGCCCGGACCAGTGAGGTACAGGGTGGTTTTCCAAAGACGTAATGATGCCAGAGGTCGGTGCATGAACAGGCGCACTGACAAAACCACTGGCCTTGGCCAACAGCTGGCCTTTCAATACTTTGTCACCGACGTTTACGACAGGGTCAGCTGCAGCACCTGAGTGTTGGTTCAGGGGCAGCACCAGACGATTCGGCAGTGGTGGCCGGGTAATCGCAGTTTGCGTCGACTGATGTTTATTCTCTTCCGGGTGAACACCGCCGGGAAAGTCATGAATGGTACGCATGGGAATAGCTGTAGAGGAACTCATGCCAGTTCCCCCTGCTTGTCGGTGGCGATCAAAGTGCTGCTTTCGTTCCTGGGCAGATTCCATTGCCAGTTTTTAGTGGTGGTGGCGATGGGCACCATATCAATACAGTCCACCGGGCAGGGCTCTACGCAGAGGTCGCAGCCGGTGCATTCATCGGCAATCACGGTATGCATCTGTTTAGCGGCGCCGAGGATGGCATCCACCGGGCAGGCCTGAATACATTTTGTGCAGCCGATACATTCGTTTTCACGGATCACCGCCACCATAGGTGGCTTCTCTTCACCGTGTTCTTCGCTCAGGGCGACAGGTTCCATATCCAGCAGATCAGCCAGATCATTAATGGTGGCCTGTCCGCCAGGAGGGCACTTGTTGATAGGCTCGCCATTGGCAATGCCTTCGGCGTAAGGCTTGCAGCCCGGGTGACCGCACTGGCCACACTGGGTTTGGGGTAGCAGATCGTTGATCTGGTCAACAATCGGGTTGCCTTCGACTTTGAAGCGTTCTGAAGCAAAACCAAGTATGGCGCCAAAAATAACCGCGAGAGCCAGCAAGGCAAGCAGGGCGTAGACGACAACTTCCAGAGATAATAAATCCATAGTGACTGTGCTGTGCTCCCTACAACTTGACCAGGCCGGTAAAGCCCATAAAGGCCAAAGACATGAGTCCGGCGGTAATCATGCCGATGGCTGCCCCGCGAAAGGGTACAGGCACATCGGCAGCGGCAATACGTTCACGCATGGCGGCAAACAGCACCAGAACAAGAGAGAAGCCCGCTGCAGCACCAAAGCCATACATGGCAGAGTCAATAAAGCTGGCGTTCAAACGGTTACTGTTCAGCAGGGCTACACCCAATACGGCACAGTTACTGGTTATCAGTGGGAGGAACACACCCAGCACCCGATGAAGCAGGGGTGAGGTTTTCTGAACCACCATCTCGGTAAACTGCACAACAACGGCAATCACCAGAATAAAGGAGAGTGTTTTCAGGAACTCCAGACCAAGGGGCACAAGAATGTATTCATAGGTGATATAGCTGCAGATCGAGGCCAGTGTCAGTACAAAGGTGGTGGCCAGCGACATGCCTACGGCAGTTTCCAGCCGGTTCGACACACCCATAAACGGGCACAGCCCAAGGAACTGAACCAGTACAAAATTATTGACCAGTATGGCGCTGACCAGAATCAGGGACAGCGAGGTCATGGTTTCCATAGCTTACCCGCAATAGCTTGCTTACAAATTGTCAGGCATCAGCCTGTTCAGGGGGACGTATTATTCAGAAACCAGTAATGGGCTACAACTTAATTCCTTACAGGTGTGGTTGGTTATTCTGATTATTATTTTCAGGAATAGCCTCATAACATCACTGTCTGGGAGCTTGCTGCGGTCTGAGAATACGGACGGCGAATTATAAGGTGTCTGTATTAAAAGAACAGTCCGCCACGGCCCTCTGACCGTACCGTTCTGCTCTTTGTGTCTTATAAAAGAGGGTTTGATGGCGGAATTCAGGTGGTCTTACTCTTGATGATCGAGCTGTAATAGCTGCGGTCCTTACTGATTTCAAGGGAGTAATCCAGGGTTTTCAGAGTGTTTTTTGTGTTGTCAGGGCGTGTTTTTCTTCAGGGGAAAGTTCACTGCTGGTGAGGAGGCGGACGTGACAAGGTCACGAGTTACCATTGTCAGCCAGTGTGACGACAGCAAACGGGGAGGGCTGAACCGGTGGTTGAAAGGGATGGCTCATGAGCGCCAGGCCGGAACACATGGTTAACAACCCTGTTTAAACAACAACTATTTACAGCCCGGCAGTGTCAAACGTTTGCAATAATCACAACAGGCCAGCAAGCATGAACACCTCGAAAAGAACACATTTACCGCCTTTTCCCACGGTATCCATTCCCCTGGATGCTATCACTGTCCTCCCATCAAACAGGGCTGTTGAGTTCCCTCCGGCACAAAGGCTCTTACCAGCAGCACCAGAGACTGAATCCGATTCGGAGGTTGATGTAGAGACTCTCGAATTAACACTGGGTCAGCGCTTGATTCAGGCCGCAGAAGAGAATAACGAATATGAGATAAGCAGCCTTCTTCAGCAGGGCGCAAACCCCAACCAGAGAAACAGCAAGAATGTACCGGTCATCCACTTCACAGCCATCCACAATAATGTGTCAGCAGCCCGGTTACTTATAGATGCGGGCGCCACAGTGGGCGCACGTGATGGTGACAAACGAACTGCTTTAATCTGGGCCAATATGTTTAATCATACGCAGTTTGCGGAGATGTTGAGGAATGCCCTGAAAGGAAAGTCAACCCCGACCCCCTCACATTCAGGCAACCCAACATGAAATGGGTCCACCATGTACTGATTCGCCGGATCCCTCACCGCCGTTCAGGGGTGCCGCTCTCGCCTTACCCAGATCGGCGCTTCCACTTTTTCGGCGGCCGTTTTCGTACTGGGGAACCGGTGGGATACAGTATCTCAGGCTGTGTTGTATGTGCATGCATTGGGCTCAACAGCCAGGTGCCACAGGGCGAGTTTGCGCCATTTTTTTATGGCTGGGCCGGGCACTATGGGGCCGGGGAGATCGATGCGGCTGAGTGGCGTGCTAACCGGTTCCGGTTTTTTTAACTACTTTATACCCCCCATGTATTGATGTGCGCTCACAGAAGAGAAAGGGGGGGCAATGTCACAACAAACATCAAAGCCATGGAGCCATAAACAACAGTGCTATAAAGCATGGCGTCCTATTGGCGTCACATGTAGTTTAATTATCAGTTCCGGGTTCTATACCGGCGTCAGTACCGCCGGTTTCGACACCCCGAAGAACGCATCAAGGAGCGCCATCGCAGCTATGGTGGCCCTCTCGAATGTCACAGGCAATGGAACCGTTGCGGGTGCAAAAGGGGGGCACGCGCCCATCAATAGCGTCCACAAAAATGGTTCTCACACAAGCAACCCTCTCCTGAATTTAACCGGTAAAAACTCTCCCAATAAACAAAAGCAGAACCCTCAACAACTCATCAAACTCGACTCCAGTCACCCATCGAATCCCCGCAACAGTTCCTCTTATCGGAGCAAAAACAGCAGAGAGCCTGCACCTTCCAAACCGCACCCCCGCTCCAGGCGTCAGGTAGCAAAACCGACAGCGCCCATCCCCCTGAGCAGCCCCCAGGATTTCACGGCATTGAACTGCAGCCAGAACTATCAGCAAACAGCCACGATTCGTTTTCCTTCAGAGGGCGCTACCCCCTTCCCAGCATGTAATAGTTCAAACCCCTTCACCGGCCAATATAAAAGCAGCAGCTTCGGGCTGGAAAACCTGCATATCAATAAACCGGGACGAGCCAGCATATTTGGGGACGTCAGCGGTGCAGATATCCAGGTCAACCTGTTTAATGTCTCCATTCAGGGTACAGGCACAAGTGGAGCGGTGGCCTCGGTAGCCTTCGGAAAGGCCAGCCATATATCGATGAGTGGAGAACAGATTTCAGTTGAAGGCTCAGATTCTTATGAAGATGTCGGAGGAGGAGCTGGGTTTGGTGGAGTCGGTTTTGCTCTGGACCAAACGGAGTGCGAGATTAACGCCCGTTCCTCAGGCGATTTTTCCCATACAGGCGCGGGAATAGGGCAGCCAACAGGTTCAATTACCCAGACCAGAATCAATGCCACAGTGAGGACCTCTGGCACTAGCTCTGATACAGCCGTTGGCGCAGGGCGGGCCTTGTGGAGAGCAAGCCTGACCCAGAAAGGCATCAATGGAAGGGTCCAAAGCGTCGGGCCGTTTTCGGATGCCGGCGGAGGCTTTGGGGAGGTTATAGGAAGGGGTCATACCCTGCGCCAGACAGCGGTTAACCTGCAAGTGAATGCTACCCAGGGTGCTTATGGCTCCGCCTTTGGACTGTTAGGACAGGATTCGGACATCAAATTGTGGCTCTACTCTGGTGATGCCGGGGGGATTCCTGTATGTGGTGCGATTAGGAGCAACGGTCAGGTTAATGGTTTTGTGGATACGGCCGGTTATAACGCCGTTGCCACCAAATGCCTGGGAACGGCGGGTGACTTCCGGATTCTGAACAGCACCCAAAGGGAGGACTGGTACACCATCCATGGAACCCTGTGCACGCCGGGCAAGAAGCGAAACGGCAGCTGCCACTCCCCCCATGAACAACTGCTGACCCTGGCTTCTGGCGGTGGGGGAACAAACGGGGGCGCGGTCTATCTTGTCAGCGAACAGCGCTACCCCTTCAGAAATAGCAGCGACAACCAGGGTCTGGTGCACATTGTACGCCTGCAACGTGAGGGCAATGGCTCAGGTAATAGCACGACCCTGACTCTGGACCAGACGTTTGGTGTGAATGGCCTGGTGCTGCTCCATGCCCCGACCACCCCGGAGAACCGCACCCTGTTGCGAGGGCTGCCGGTCTCCCAGCAGACAAACGGAACCCACCTGACCAGCCTCTACGCACTGCCTTCTTTATCTGTTAACACCTCATCGACTAACAGCTCTTCAAACAGCATCGCTGCAAATAGCACGGCACCAACAGGAGTGGCTCTGGTGCGCTTCCCCCTGTCAGTGTGGAACAACAGGGGCGTTGATATAGAGACCTATCCCGACCTGCCCGGGCGCCCATTCCTGCTGGAGCAGGATGATGGCACCGGCGAGAGGGTCTGGATGTGGGAGCAGAGACCCGGCCCGGCCCCTGTGAACAGGCTGACCCGGAACCAGCTCACAGGCGGCCGCTTCACCGAAGAGCAGGCCTTTGATCTGGGCATGACAGCCTTTCCTGGTCACAAAATCATTGCGGTGAATAAAGACAATCACTATGTCTACGTGGCACGACGGAACGACTCTGACCTCCAGCTGGAACGCTACGAACTGGCCACAGGTGAACTGGATGGCTGGGAGGGTTCTGGGCAACTGCCTTCTGGTACAGCAGGCGGGCAGTATGCACTCTCCATCAGTAAACAACCCGTCAACGGTAGCTATGAGCAGATACGGTTAGACTTACATCCCCTGGAAACAGCCTCAGTGCCCGGCAGTAGTGAGGCCACCGGCCTGCGGGTGCTGGTTCCGGAATACGGCGGGGACGCCGAACTGACATTCTTTACCCCGGAGCGCATTGTGGCCGACAGGTTTGTTATGCCTGCGGCGGGCACAGGCTCCTCAGCAACGCCCCAGTCAAACACAACCCCGCATTCAACCACTGCCCCTGGTAATAGCGCCGGTGCTATTGCCGGGGGAGTGGCGGCTGCCACCACTTTTATTGGGGGTGAAGTAGCTTGCGCCATCGGTTGCGGGTGCGCGTACAAGCACAGAAATGCGATCAAAAAAAGATGGCAACATTGGCGTAAGAGCTCCCAAACCTGGAAACCACAACGTGCCGCTGCACAGGAAGATCGGTTCGAGATACTGCAGGAGACCTATGATGATTAACCGATAACAGCAGCCCGTTCCTAATACCAGCCGGTGGCAGAGATGCTGCCGGCGACACCCCGAAGAACGCATCAATGACCGCCATCGCAGCCATGGTGGCCCTCTCGAGTGCCACAGGCAATGGAACCACTGCGGGTGCAAAAGGGGGGGGCGCGCTTATCAATCTTGCTCACAAAAATGGTTGTCACACAGGCAACCCTCTCCTGAACTTAACCGGTCAAAAACAGCTCTATGAAAATCACAAAACAGGTAGCGGGGTTGATGTACATAGAGTTCATACAGTCCCGGTCTTCTATGCTCCCGATGTTACAAACATCGTTATGCTCGTTGTTATACACCCGGATTTGCAGTCTGAATCCTGGCAACAGGATATCCTGGGCTTACCAATATAACGGCTACAGAGTCTGTGGCTGTTCTGGATAACCAGGAGAAGGTAGAGAAGAGCAGGTCAAGCTGGTGGAAGAGAGCGGTGGCAAGTGGAAAAAAGGCTGGAGAATATTCTGATGGGTATGATGCAGCGCTGTTTGGCGCTGAGCAGGAAAACCTTGCGACAGGGGAAACCGGTACAGGTCTTTATAAAGTTGTCGTCTATTTTAAGCGAGACGTGTCTGTTAATACCAAAGACGAGCTTTAATGGTGAGCTTGTGGCTATTGTCGTCCATGCGTATGACGGTTAGTGGCGGGTGGATGCTGAGGCTTCTGCCCGCCGTTTTTTATCGGGATGGTTAATTGAGAACGCTCTCTAGCGGTAACGTGACAGTATTTCTTTAACCTCGCCGCTATCATGCATGCGCTGCAGTTCAGCATTGAGTTGCGCAATAACAGTGTCATCCACGCTTTTGTTCATAGCCAGCCAGAGTTCACCCTGATCGAATGTCAGCACCCGTTTAACCGGAAAACGGAAATTATTGGCCATATAGGGGCCAGTTAAAGAACTGCTCGCCCAAAGCTCAATCATTCCTCCCCTCATTTTTGCGATATTGACGGCATCGTTCTTCGACAGGTTTGGCTTAAAGCCCTGCTCATGCAGATAGTCTGTGATCGCATCATATTCAAAGGAGCCAATAGACCTGTTCTTAACATCATCAAGGCTGTCAATGTTTTCTATCTGGTCTTCTCGCGCCAGTAAAACCCAGTCTTCGCTATAAAGCGGGCCAACCCATTTAAAGCGATCCTCACGTTCAGGCGTTCTGAATGCAGAATAGAGTCCGTAACCTTCCTGTTTGGCTGCCAGTTCAAGCGCTTCGCTCCAGCTGGCCATCATTTCGAAGGAGGCGGTGTGTCCGGTCTTATCCAGTAGCTGGCGAACAATGTCTGTCGCCAGGCCAGACACGCCTCTGTTTTTAGCAATAACCTTCCCTGTGGTACTCATATTCAGAGGAGGAAAGCTTTCTGTGAGCATATAAAAATCGTCGGCAATAGCGGGATTGCTCAAACTACTAAAAACAACTGCGCCAGCAACAAAACGGGAGAGGGCTTTTATCACATGCATCGACATCTAAACCTGCATTATATTTTGAAACAAGGCGGTAATCATCAAAGTTAATGCCGCACTATTTATTTATGTTATGCGTTATACGCCGCAATGCTAACATGCGCATGTAATACAAATGAAACAAAGTTATCCGTCTGGAATTCCTGCACGAATTACACTTTTGTAAGCCTGTTTATTTTGTATGCCTGTTTATTTTGTAAGTCGTTCCCTGTTACAGCAGAGTTACTCATTGTTTATAGACAGGGCCCCAATTCAGAACTCTATGAGAGAAACCTGTCCCTGCAGCTGGTAGATATAATCTTGTCATCGTTCTGAAACCAGCCACAGTGATACTGCCTGCTTCAATAAACAGTTCGGGTGGGTCTATGGGGAAGTTACAGGTGCAGCGGTTAAGCCAGGCCAGTGATCAGTCATCGGCGATCAGAAATCTGGAGTTTTCCGTAATGGCTGGTGAAAGCGTTGCATTGCTGGGGGGCCGCGGTACAGGTCAGTCTGCGGTTATGCGCATGATTGCCGGTCTTGAAACGCCTGAAACAGGCCGTATCCTGCTTAACCATATTGATATTACTGATCTCTCCCCCAAACATCGCGGGCTAACCATCCAATGTCAGAGTGATGGCCTTAATTCCCGAAAGAAAGTGCAGGACAATATTCTCTCCGGGCTGCTGTTCTGGCAGATGCCCCGCTACCTGAGAAAGAAGAAACTGCATCAAATGGCAGAGCAGTTCGAGCTGCAGCATTGCCTGAAGACAAAAGTAGAGGAGCTCAGCCAGAGTGAACGACTGCGAGTGATTCTGGCGCGAGCAGTCATGTCAGAAGCACAGATATGTTTATTGGATAACCCATTCTATGGTGTCGTACTGGAAGACCGGCTGAACCTCTGCCGCGAGCTTAAGGGGTGGCAGGAGTCGCTCGGTATCTCTCTTCTTTATGCCACAGAGAATATAGGTGAAGCTCAGGCCGTCAGTGACCGCATGGTTCACCTTGATACTGTAGGAGCCGGCGGTAGTACAGTGCCCTTCCCGACTGGTCGTGAACAGGAAACCTCCTTACCTGAAACCGTGGGCGGAGGGTTTCCAAGAGCGGCACGCTGGGCTGTTGGTTAACCTATTGTTGATGTCTGGGCACGAGGGGAGTGAGTCGTTACACTGAATATAATCAACTTCACACAAGGCCGCTATGAGGAAGGTAACTGTGAACGACAGGATGCAGAGTGATTACACTTATCATCTGCAGGAATCTGCCGGTAAAAACTTTCACCCGGACTTTGCCCCTGAGTTAACTCCCCGGCAAATGCTGGAGCTGGGTGTATTTGGTGGAAAATATCTTACAGACTGCCAGAGCGAATTTCCCAAAGCCTGGTTTGCCAACGCTAAATTAAGCCCCGAGAGAAAAGATATTTCCCTTAACTATTTTGGGGTGGATGCCTCCCAGCCGCTCAGTGAGTGGCAGCGTAAAGGCTGGATACACCCACAAGACCCGCGGGGCTGGTTTCAATGGTACTGCAGGTATTACATGGGCCGCAGAACGGAGAGTGAAGACCTTCGTCAAATAAAACGCTGGAAAGCATTTCGACGACACCGGGGGGCCATTCAGAAGTTTTGTGAACCCTATGATTTCAGTTGCCGAAAAAAACAGCGTCAGGCACTTTTGCACTGGGCCTATGATGCCCGCAATGTTTAAATCCCGTCTGCTGATAAATTAAATGTTATAGTGTAACGCTGTAGCATTGATTTCCTTCCTATTCCTGGCAGTAAGATGACCCGCGTAATGAACAGACAGATACCCACCAACCTGATCACTGGCTTTCTGGGAACCGGAAAAACGACAGCTATATTATATCTGCTCTCACAAAAACCTGAGCATGAAACCTGGGCTGTTCTGGTCAATGAGTTCGGTGAAGTGGGTATAGATGGCGCCATTATGAAAGGGAAGGGGGCTGTGGTGAGGGAAGTTCCCGGTGGTTGCATGTGCTGTGTAGCGGGATTACCCATGCAGATTGGTTTGAATATGCTGATTGCCCGCAGCAAGCCGGACCGTATTCTTATTGAACCCACCGGACTGGGCCACCCTGAGCAGATACTGCAAACCTTGAAGGGTGAGTTCTATGATGATGTACTCGATCTTCAGGCCAGCATCTGTCTTGTAGACCCTCGGCACCTTGCAGAATCCCGCTACCTCGAAAATGATAACTTTCGGGATCAGATACTTGTCAGCGATGTGCTGGTCGCAAACAAAACCGACCTTTGCACAAAGGAAGACCGTACAGCATTTGAAAACTATGCCCAGAGCCTGCCAGGCAAGAGCAGAACAACAGGCTGGGTGGCTCAGGGGGAACTCAATGTTGATTGGTTAAATCTTCCCGGCACTCCAAGAAACACCTCACACCCTGATGCCCATGCACACGCCCACGACAAGAAGCCCGCAGAAGCTCCATTGACAACTCTGCCAGAAGGGAAGTCCTGGATTCGAAAAGAGAACAAAGGGCAGGGACATAGAAGCTATGGCTGGTTGTTTAGCAGTACCTACTGCTTTGATTATCAGCAGATCACCAGCTTGTTCCATAGTCTGGATGTTGACCGTCTCAAAGCTGTGATAATCACAGAGAGAGGAATTAAAGGGTTTAATATGGAGGGTGGTGTACTGACCGAAGTTGAACTGGATGAGTCAGACGATAGCCGGGTAGAAGTGATTCATTACACCTCAATGGATTGGAGTGCATTAGAAATTAGCCTGCTAAAATCCTGCTATTAAAGACTCTAATCAATAGTTAAAAACTGATTAGTAGTCATTTTTCAGGTGCTCTTGTCAGGTGCTCTTGTTAGGTGTTCTGACTGACAGAATGGTTATTCATGTATCAAAAAGACAGTATGTTTTGTCCTATAAGTGTGTGTAACTCACTCTCATAGGGCAAAAAATGCTGCTAAGTAAAAAAGTATTTATTCTTCTGGTGTTTATAACGGCACTGTTTTCTCAATCCAGCCGTGCAGATGAGATGGCCTGTGCCAACCTGAATGTTGGCTGGTATTCAACAACCCTCTGTTTTAAAAAGATAGTTAAACCAAAAGATCTCGATCAGCTGACGGCTATGGTGGTTGAAGAAGTTACCTGGGAGGTGGATAAAGTAACGAATGCAGGCACTTACTGGTGGAAGATAATTACTCAGTATTTAAATAAGAAATTTATAAAAATGTTTGTAAAAAAAGTGGTTGTGATTTTTTCGGAGACAAATAAGCATTATAAAAGGGCCCTTGAAGAAAAAATAGGGAAAAAAATAGAGGCGCTTTATCTTGAGCAAGCTCTAAATGAAGTGTCTAAACAAAACCCTGGTATTAAAATTAATGTTAAAGAAGTTGGCGGTGAAATCAGTGCTGATTTGAAAAAAAGCTTGAAATTGTTTGTTAGTGAGCAAAGCAAAGAGATTGTGGCTAAAACAATTAAAGCTATGAAAGAAAATGAAGAATAAAGTCTCATATAAAAGAATTAGTGTTTCATGGGGGGAAGGTGATGGATTGTAGGCCTATTGCATGTGATAGTTCTCTAATAGATAAAGCGAGAAAGTCTGATTCCAGTGATCCAGAAAGGCAATCTGCGAAATTCGGTATTAGGGATATTGAAAAGCCACAGACTCACTATTATTATTTTGGAGAAAAATGCAATCTTATGTGCGCTGGGTTTACGTACAAAGTTATAAAGGATCGCGTTGTTTTTACTGCATACTATAACGGAAGTTTTAGTTACACAAAAACAGACATTATACAGAGGGTAAAATTGTTTGAGCCGAAAGTGATTATATATGAACGTGATGATCATCATTATTCAATGCATAAAGCATTAGAACCTGATGATAGACATTGTCATCTATCACTCAGTGAGAATAAGATGGATGAAAAATTCGATGAGTTTGTAAGTTGCGTATTCTCAGTAGCCAGTGTTTCAGAGAAAAGTACTGAAACTGAACAATGTATTGCTGCATGCCAGTATCTTATTCAGGCTCCTGATGAGCCAGGGGTATACTTTTCAAATGGAAGTAGCTGCGAAAACAGGCACTATTTAGACTCTATATCTGAAGGATATGGATTCAATTCTGTGCATGAAGGTCCTTTTAATATGATGACATCTGCTGCAGATATCGGTTATTAACTGTTTCAAAAAAAGATTTTTTAAAGAATTTATGGATGGGGTATGAAGAAATATACATTGCGGATGTTTGTGTATGCATTGGTTGCATTCTCGTCATTCGGTAAAGCCATGACGATATCGGTAACAAGAATTGAGGGTAAGGTCAGTGAGATATACGCTACTGATCACAATACTCTGGATAGGAGGCAAAGCCCAATACGATTTTTTAAATTGGATAAATCGCAAGGACTTCACTCTACAATGGTCATGGGTAAATTGGATTCCTATGATGATGATGAAAAAGTAACATTCATACTTCCTGATGGTTCAAGCTATGTTTTCCCCATAGATAAAAGTCAGCGTTTACTGGATGTGCTATATAGCGCTGATGGGATGCCGGAAAGTTTCAAGAATCAGTATCTGGATGTAAAAAGTAATTTTGATACCAGTGAGTATCCAAGCTGTATAATGATCATGTTTTATATTGCATTTGGTGTTGAAGATTTTTTTTATACACCAGTAGTAAATCAATTATCAATGAAACCCGTTTCTACATCTGCGCTAATGCTGCCAATAATGCGCGCTGGTGATGTTGTTAGAATTCATAATTCTCATAGATTAAAGAATAATCACGTTATTTATATAGGTGGTAAGCATTTTTTATGCCTGGAGTTGGTATGATAAGCACTTCAAAATTCAACACATTGACGATATTTTGTTTGAAGGCAGAAAGGACGATAAGGTAGGTATCATTCAATCGGCAAAGGCATGTAAAGAAATGAGCTGTGCATCAGACTAAATATATAAATGCGACACTTTATCTTATGATTGTCGCATTTCAATAGTAGTCGGATAGTCTTGTATACACTCAGTTGATCAGAAATGATAAGAGGATAATTTCTTTGTTGGATTTATGATGGGCCTTTATTGCCAAGGCTTGCCCTGGCAATATTATTAGATTAGTCATTTTAAAAAATTAAAGGGTTCAGGAATTATGAATATTGACACAAGTCTGTTGTCCTCGCCGGTCTCATTAGTTAAGACCGATACCATGGCAGAAGCCGCAGGATCTAATTATACTATGTGGACACTAACAGCCGCATATACCTTGGTTTCTGCACTTTTAACCGTGGTTTTGACCGAAGTGATTGACCAACGTTTGAAAGAATGTCAAAGCAGGAAGCAAGAGAAAGCCATTTCAGGACGTAGGGTGAAACCTGTGCATAACAGGCTCCTGCCTTTGATGATAGGCTTGGTTGCGACGAACACTCTAATCTTAATGGGTATTGCAGGATGTGCAGTGGCAACTTCTTTTTATTTGTCAAACAACACTCCAGAAAACTATGACCCCTTCTTTAATTTAATGTCAGGGGCAACAACAGGTTGCGCTATAGGGGCAGGTGTATGGTATTTATTAAATAAAAAAACCCCTAAGAAATTAGTATCTCATAAGCCGGTGAATAGCATGGCTTAGCCATAATGTTATCGAGGGAAGTATAAATATATGAATACGGGAATTCAAAATAGAGTTGATAAACAAAGCGCATCTCAATATTCTGTTGATACTGAACTATTGCAATTAGATGCTGATTGTTTAGGTGCGCGAGGAGCAAGTGGCAGTAGAGAGAAGGCAGATACCCTGGCCTTTTTCAGACAAGTAAAATCTACAGAAGGTGAACGCCTCTTACCTACAAAAGACAATGTTGACGGATTATCTTTCTGCAGTGATAAGATTTATAGAGTCCCCCAGGGTAATACTGGCTGTAAAACCATCAAAGAGGCTTTGTCGTCTAAAGGTGATTCGTTATTAGATACGTTTTCAGACAAAGTTCATTTTGAATTGTTGTACAAAGAGGTTTCTTCCTATAAAGAAAAGTTGCTGGCAGGTGAAGAATCTAAAAGTAAGGCTGAAGATCTACATCTTTGCGTGAGCGTAATCAACTGTTTGCATGCTTATGAGCGAGGGGAGATACCCGCTAAGTTTCCTGATTTTTCAGCTATTCCTGAACCATCGAAATGCGGTGATGAGTTGCTTAGAATAAAGACACTTTTTTTCCTGATATCCTCAGTGAGAAGTTGTATTTCATTGGATGAGAAATTTGTAAACGAACTTTCCAGCTTTATTCATAGTGGGAAAGCTATAGAAATCTATGCAGGTAATGGTTGGCTGACTCATGAATTGAATAAACGATCCGTAAAGATAGAGGCATCAGACAGGTATGTTATGACTGATCGATATGGAATAAAAAGAGAGTATGGTAAATGTGTCAGTGAACGAAACGCTGAGGATGCTGCAAGTGATTTTGTTGATGTGTTGTCTGGAGATGATAGAGGTTTCATAATAGTTGGTTTTCCTGAGGGGATGATCATTGACCTGATGAATGTGTTTAGAACTATTTCAAAACACCCTAACTGCTCAATAATTGCAATTGGTTTGATAGAAAAGGAATGGGACTATCAAGACTGGGACGTTTCAAGCTCTTTAGTCAAAACAGATATAACCGAATTTTTGAAATATACACCATCGACGGTAGGGGAAAGGGTTGTCATCTACTCCCGTAAAGCCGGTTTGGAAACACAGTAATACTCCACTCTCTATTTAACGTTACAGCCATTTTTTATAGACGTTATTGGGGGAGGTTGCAGCTAGTCTGCTGACCATATTGTTACGCATATAGTTAAGGCTCAATAGTCTAAGACCCAAAATACCTGCTAATTATTCAGCACTAACAGGCATCAGGAAAATGAATGTTGAATTTACGACACCACCGTTGACTACTGGAAGTAATGTGGGTGTAACCAGCCTGGTTGACGTTCAGGGGCAATTCGAAAACTGGATTGTGTGTTCCCTGGTGGGAGTAGGTTGGGCAGGGGCGACTTTGTTCTATACCGAAGTGGCTAGTCATTGCCTGAGACGGTGCAAGCCAAAGAAACCTGCCAATGCAGTACAAAAGCGCAAAGTGGATTTATTGAGAGCAACGATTCTTCCTATAGTTACAGGATTTCTGGTAATGGAATTAACGTGCGCGATATTTGTTGGGATCACTTTGCTGGGTGCTTCATCACGTACTTTTGATAAGAATAACGACACAGTACATGATTCTATTCTTCAAGTAATGACGAGCATGACAACCGGCTGCGCTCTGGGCTCTGCTTTATGGTATTTGTTTAAAAGAAAGGATCGTGCCTATAAGAATGCTATTAAGAAAAAAAGTCGAGAAAAGCTTATTTAATCCGAATTGAAGTTATGAAGACATATACGTTTTCGAATATAAGAACAGCGTTCTGAAATATCGCAGATAGTGTTCTTGTGTGGCTAAATCACGATGGGAGTTCTGAAGTTTGAATCTTGAACCTGCAGCACCTTCTGCATTCGCTTATAACAGCCTGCCAGTTGCCAGTACTGCAGTTCATGCCTGGTGCTTTGACTGGATGGTCACTACTGTTTTTGGCGCAGTGTCCACAGGGCTGACAATGATGTATCTGGAGACGGTCAGCAGACTGGTATCGAGCCCAAAAAGCAAGAGTTCAAGCAAACCCCTGACTGCGAGGTCTGTGAAGCATCTGGAGGATATGGTCATGCCTCTCTTACTTGGTTATCTGGTAAGCAACATTCTGTGCACACTCGCTATATATGCAGTTGCTGCTTTGTCTCCAAATGTATTTGAGAATAAAGGGGCTCCCGTTCCTCTTGTTGCACTCAATATACTGGCCTGCATAAATGTAGGCTGCTCAATAGGTTCAGGCTTGTGGCTCTCAATGAGAATAAAAAAAAGGAAACCAAACACAGGCATAATAAAGGCATTCTGAATGATTTTGGCAGAACTGCTCGGCTGTAACAGCCTTTGGGCTGTGTTAGTTAATCATCACGAGTCTCACAGGCTTCTATAAGTGCCCGGCCATGTGAAGAATATATCTTTCTGGCCAATAAACAGGCTGCTCAGTTGGGTGGCAGCGCAGGGATCATAGCGCGCCATGTGACTGGAGCTGCGGCACAGCGGGCTGCTGAGTGTCCTGGAGATTGAGTCAGAAATAGTTGTTTTCATGTGACCGGGTACTTATATGCATGTGAGGAGGAAGTAGACACCGTTGTTATATGACTGAGTCCCCTCTGGTCTGTATGTTTTCTTCACTGAAATATGGATTTGTTATTGTCGTGAGAGAGATGACATTACCACCGGCTACAGGTTTAACATTGCGTTGGTGATGCCTCCCTGTGGGACTTTTATTTCTATCGTCCTCACTGCGGGCACATCCACAGCAGAGTCTGCCAAGGGTACCTAATAGAGAGGTTCTCATATTGAATTCCTTTATATAGAATCGGTATGAGATAGAGCCTGAGGAAGGTAATAAGTTGCGGAATGGCGTGGTAAGGAGGTAACCGTGTGGTTAGCCCCTGTCAGGTCAAATTCAGCCTGGGAATGTTTCCTTCCAGATACGTTTGCCATCATTCAATGTGTCGATAGGTGTTCGCCCACAGTACTTCTTGCCCTGAATGTTTATATCAGAGCCACGCCTTGGGCATGTTTATAAAATATGAACAATGCACAATTACCGTCAACAGTGATGGCAGCTGGAACCGGGGAGAATGTTCCGAAGCCACCCGATGGTCCTTTTTTTGAAGGCAACCATGTTCCGAATGTCAGCCACCCGATGGTCCTTTTTTTGAAGGCAACCATTTCAAGCTCGGGCAATGCAGAGCCTGTACCTCGAGTGATCTTGTTGACGAATGCTTTTTCAATAATGGCTGTATTGATAGCCCATCGAATGTGGTCGCCCCCGTGTGCGCTCGTGTCCAGGATTGCACCCAGGTATGCAAATCAGCCCCTCTGAAAACCAAAGCCCAATGCATCAAAAATTGTGAGTATCCCCAAAAATGCTGTAAGGGCGTTGACCCGAAAAACCATACCAAGAGCGGAGCTGAAGCCACTTGCTGTTATGTTGACAGGGGCAACGGTAAAAAAGTGGCCGGTTGCCTGAAAGCGTCGGGGATATATTACTGCGACGACAATAAGGGGGCGGGCAACCACCGCTGCTGCAGCAACTGAAGCCTCTAGGCTTCGTCCCGGTCTGTCAGGATACAAAGCACAGGCCACGGAGAACAGCAATACACGATCATTGCGCAGGTCCGTTTGGTTGCCTGCTTCTCGGAAGCATCATCACCCTGTGTGATGGGCGCTTTGGTCGTATAGCGCTTGCATTGAGACACTTTGGAGTAAGTGTCCACATGGATCTGCTGATACACCCTGCCAACACCTTTCCTGCGCAATTCATTGGAAACACGAACCTGACCATGAGCAGGTTCAACGCGGTTCTCGTTGTTGGGTGTGCGGAGGGGGTTATCCAGCAAGGCTTCAACGCCATCTGAGTTCACTGCGCCCCGATAACGATAGAATGTGTCCCTGGTCACTCCCGTCATCTTGCAGGCTTTGGAGATATTACCGAGTTCATCAGCAAGACTGAGGAGGCTAATCTTGTGTTTCACTATGCGATCACTAGTCTGAATCATGAAGGGTTACCTGTGTTTGTGATTTAGGTTGTGAGCCCTCTATCACTTGGGTAACCCTTCTCTTTTCTAGAGAACAATTGTCAGATTATGTCTGTACTAACTCAGCTCACGCGCAGAATCCTTTGTCCCCTTAATGCTTTGCACTTTTATAGAAGTTTTATAGAAGCGGGATAGTTAGAAGTTCGTTTGGTCATTTTCAAGTAAGTAGTTGTGACTCGTGGCTCCTAGACTCTTTTCTTCATCACGGTAGCATTCTGGATGACTCCTCACGCTTTCCTTGCTCACTCGCCGCGTGCTGGTCGGCTCCTGTGCCCATGATTATGCGGCATAGATTGTTCGCCTTGCTGTTCGTTTTTTTCTGACACCTGCCGCTAAAAGTCAGGGTGTGAGTGCAGTTGACGATTATAATCCTTTATCACATAACTATGTTCACCCTGCTGGTATTTTATAAAGTATTCTGGAAAAAGTGATTGATGAACTGTTTACATCCGGACACTCTCAGGCAAACAAGTGGGGCGAGCACTAGCCTGTAGGCTATTTTAACTGGTAGTTGATATAAGAAGGAATCCTCTAAATTTTTGACAGTCACTTCCATGTTTTAGCTAAACATGGTTTTGGTCTTTTGGCTGTATAGGTTAAGTCATCATCATCTTCTTCTTTTAAAATCTGAGCTAATGGAGTTTTTTCTATTAAAGGCCCCGGTGTACGTGCTCTATCTATTTCTCTATTCAACTTCATTCTCATACCGGCTACGCTTTTTATTATTTTATTGAAGGCAACCGCTTCGTTGGTGATTTTCCAATACCCCCTGTTACAGCGAGGAACTTTTATGTTTTCAAACACCTTATTTGCTGAGAGGTATGGACGAAGGGTTCTGGTCAGTTTTTTTACATTTTCAAAGTTATTATAGTATTTGAAATTATTAACAATCCATTGACGCATCTCTATAAATGAAATAACTCTTGTTTTATGGCTGCAGATTGCACAGACTGCCATACCTGAAGTCGTCAGATCCGGTTTTATTGAGCTTGAATTATTAGTGGCTGTAGAAAAAGATTCAAGGGTTTTCTTGTTTTGATTAACAAGATTAATATGTAAAAATTCTTTGTCACGGCTAAATCTTACCGTAATAATTTGATTTTGAATTGAATCAAATGAGGATTGAGTCACAGGTTTTTCTACCTCGGCAGGAAGGCCGCGCGGGTTACCCTGAAGAGATCGATAGGGAGCAGAAATATGTTTTTTGGTAGAAGGTTTTTGTTTGTAAAGTCCCAAAACTTTTTTCTTAACAAATATTTGCCGGAAAGCATCTTCATCGATTTTGAGAGTCCAATCATTGTACATATGATCAACATCTTCAATTTGCTCAAAAACTATAAGTTCGGAAAGTGTAGAACGTAAGGAATTTGTCATTTTCGTTTCATTATCCGGTTCTCTATAGAAACCAAAATTATCAACTATCCAGGATCGTATTTCGTTAAACTTGGCACGTTTGTTTTGTGTTCTGGAAATAGCGCAAGCTGCCAGGCCCGAAATTATGAGCCTCGGCCTTTCTAATGCCAAATTGTTGGTGTGCTCCGTATGGCTACAACGAATCGCTCCCTCTGGAGTCATGAGGTTTATAGTAATCAGTTCATTGTTTTGGTTAAACTCCACTTCGATAACATTGTGAGTTGCTGGTGTGAAGGGAGGTTCAACGTTAGCGGCTGTTACAGGAAGAGTGAGTGCAGCTGCCTCCTGATCCGGAACTGATGCCGGAAGGTATTCCGCTGCAGCGGCTTCTGCATTCAGTCGGTGAGTGTACGAGTAGTCATGCACTAGGTGAGTGTACGAGTAGTCATCAAGAGGTCTGGAGAGGGCTCCAGATTCGTAAGTACATGCTGTGGGAGAGTGCGGGCACGCATTGTCAGCTGTTACATCATAATGGGATAGTCTCCTTGTGCCTGATAGGGGTAGATCAGGGCACTCAGAAGACAGCATCACGTCACTACTGGTAGAATGAACGCTGCAGGCTTCAACCAGAAAAGGGTCTAAACTGGGGTTGGTATTAAGCATTTTACACCTTGTGAGTTGAATATACCTGAGTACTCAGGTTTTAACTCTTTCTGAGAGTTTTCATAAAGACAGAAGTACTGCTGAATATGTGGGGAGGAGTGACAAAAAAGAACCTGAGGGCATTCTTCTTCCGATCGCGCAGCCAGAACCCTGAATTTAAAAGAAAGAATGGTTATGGCCTTCCTGTTTACAAGGAATAATGTCATGGGCTCTTAGAAAATGAGCAATATTGTTGGCCGCCACTCCCATGTTCTTTTGCATTAATCTCTCATTGTCTGCTTTCGACATAACTCCTGCACATTCATCACTGTACTGATAGAGCGAAAACATCATTATTATACTTTTCATCATCGTCATGGTGTCGTGGGGTATTGCCATTTTGTGCTGAACCCGGGCCCGCTCAAGAAATGTGAATATCAGACCCTTGGAAAAAACTTCGGTGTCAGTGAACTGGCCACCACTGAATAGAGATAAAATGTGGTCTCGTATATCGAGAGCCTGCTCATCATTCAGGGGCTGTCCATCCGGCCCTGTCATCATTCCCCCCAGATGTTTAATAGTTATGAGTAGTCTGGCTTTTTGGTCTTCTTTGTCATCACCTGTGGAAGCATAACCCGATGTGATACTCAATTTTTTAAACAGATTTTCATCCGAGAAAAACTCTACAACACCCGGTTGCGCCCAGGCCATATTGGCAAAGTCGATAAGGTGAGGGACACCCTTTTTCATAATAATATTGCCAGCATGCATATCGCCGTGAACAAGCCCGCTGTAGCGCGCGACATCTGTCCAGGCGCTGATGGCTTTCAATACGCTGGTGCGGGCGACTTCTGGATCGGTATTTATCAATTCAGCCAGGCTGGGACCCTCGATAAAATCCATCACCAGCATGTTTTTGTCTGATAAGTCTTCATAGGTCTGGGGCAGGATTATTTTTCCATTAATCCCCAGTGCCACAATGACTCGTCGATAATACTCCATAAACCGCAGTTCACGTTCTAAATCACACTCAAATACGGTACTGTCAACATACTCACACAGCATGTTACACAGTAGCTGTCCCTTGTTTTCGGCCATCAACCAGTTTGTAGTTTTAAATACCTGCTTGCAGAGCACGGCGCTCTGTCTAAGCTCGTCTTTTACACTGGGTTTTAGTACTTTTACGGCAACACTGTTCTGAAAGTTTTTCAAAACAGCATGATGTATCTGACAGACCGTGCCTACTTTCACTGGCTCTTCAGAAAAAGAGCTGAACACCTCTGAAAAGCGTTTGTTCTGTTTCCTTAAAGAATCCTCTACAGTGGCTTTAACAGTAGGCCATGGCACTGACCGGTTTCTTTCCAGCATGGACTGCAATACACGATGATAACCTGCCGGAATACCCGGCCATGAAGCGAATACCTGAGCGACTTTACTGGATAGTACTCCACAATTACTGAGAATCCTTTTCATATCATCAGGTTGAAAACTCTGATGATACCAGGCTCTCTGACCTGCTCGCAGACTTTCACCTACAGCAACACTGCCAACATTGAATATGCCCTTAGCCAGATCCAGTCCTTGGTAACAAAAGGGGCGAGAATTCTCATCCGTTTCTTCCAGGGCTATTTGTTCTTCCTCTTCCTTGATGTTTTCAGCCAGAGTTCGCCCTTTCTGGTAAAGCTCATCCCGGGAACTGATTAAAGATTGTTGAATCGCATCAGCTGCATGGAATCTCTGTCTTAAGTCTTTAACGATAATGTTCAGCTTATTGAGATGAAACATAGCCTCAACACATTCCGCTCCTATTGTGGCTCTGATCGATAATAATTTATTGCGATCGACATCAGTAGGCTGAACATAGTGCGGTAACCTGTCACCTCTCTGTTGTCGCTCGACAAATCGTAAGGTAGTAGACCGCTGTCTTTTCTCTGTTTTATGGGCAGTTGCTTGAAGATATTCGGCATGCTTTATTTCACTTATTCCATAATGCTGTTTAGCTTGATTCAAGAGTGATTCCAAATAGGAGTAGGTTTGATCACATATGCGTGTTTTATAGCTACCAAGAAAGATTTCTGCATCGCTAATTGTTTGTTCAGTGTTTTTCAAATCTGAACTCATATTGATTATGGAAGGGGCAGCTAATGGATTGTGCTCAACAACTCTTTGTGCAGGCTCAGGTGATGTCTGCGCCGGGCGTTTACGGCTGGAGCCATCTCGCAGTGAGTCCCCTTCTTCCAGTGCCATATTTTGCAACTGTCTGTTTATACCCGTAGCAGCAGATGATACATCAATACCGCTGTACCGCCTTCTTTGTGCGGGTGGAGAAGTTGTCTCTGTCTCCATTGGCTGATAGACGGCAGCACCGGATGCAGCATTAGGATGTTTTCTAAAATGCTCCATATTTGAATCCACATTTCACATAGTTATCTCTTTGGAATGTTTCAACAGGGTATTGGTTTCATGGTTGACTGACAAAACAGTTAGACATTACAGGAAGCCGGATCCTGATTGCTGTAAACAGTGCATCGTCGTGCCTGAGACGCTGTGCCTATACTCTCATCCCCAAGAGCCTGAGGATGTGCAGTATGTGGTTATTACGATACTCGCTTAATACGAAGAGACTGTTTATTTCCGCCCTTGGGCTGCTGTTTTTTTCCTCTGTTGTGTTGGGTAATGGCGATTTCTCACTGCCAGAAGGCTGGAAGTTCGATTACATGCTTTTTTCAGATCAAAATGGTCTGAAAAAACCAATTGTCGGTGGCCTTAACCTGAGTGACCAAAAAGGTGAGAGCCAGTACCTGCTTTTGAATATAACGCCAGTTATGGGAGCCATTCCTGGTGTCGGGCCTGATGGCAATACACCAGCGGTGTATGACCTGGTTAAAAAGAAGTACGCATTGCTTGTAGAAGGAATGGATTTTAAATGGCTGGATCCAACGGAGACTATAACCAACCAGTTGGATGTGACTGACCTGAGGCTACTCAGCCAGTTCAGCGCTCTGGCTGTGGATGTCCAGGGTAGTCATCTGGTTGGGCTGTGGGGGCAGGGGCCCACGAAAGTAGGAACCTTCGATAAGCTAGGTGCTTTTATACTGGATATTCCTCATTTAACAGTCGGTAGCAAGATTTCCTATACCACGCTCCCTGTTGCGCCAATTCCCAATGACTCCTGTCTGTCGCAGAATTACATATTCGCCCTGCGTACAAATGGCAAGATCACTTTTGGCTCTGAAGACTGGTTTCCAAAAGAAGGGCTGGTTGCTGATGTGAAGCCCGTAAAAAGGCCCAGTAGCACACGGCTTCAAGAGAGCAGATCAAAAGATCATCAGTGGATGATAAACCACTATTCACAAAGTCGATATCTGGATAGTCGTTATGTTGCCGGTGGTTCTGCAGGGAGCTACGTGGGGAGTATTGCTCGCACATACTCAGCGAAGAAGTATCATCTCTGGCTGAAATCGGGAAATGGAACCTATGAAGATGTGGGTGTGGACTTCTCGACAGACACCACAACAGATGACCGGTTATATACAGGGAGTGGCTCGCTCTTTATAGCAGCCTCCTCACAGGATATGACGCGCATAGGCGTGAATCTGGTGATTTTAGAGAACCCCGGAACAGTCAGTATCGTGGCAGGAATGATTATCCTTGACCCTGAAACCAAAACCACGACCTGGTCACGTATGCCTATGACCAGTGACAGCCAGATTCTTACGATGTCAGCTGATGGGCAAAACTGCGTGATGCAGCATAGAGGTTTGCTGTATTCGTTGCCGGTTAGTGAAATTAACAAGAATTTCTCTGACAGCACAGCGCAGAAATATCAGTTGCCGGGACAGGCGCAAGACTATTTTGTAAATGGAGAAGGATCTTACAAAGACTTCATTCACTATTATGCAACCGACGATGCCTTCTCTGGCATGTTGGTTTCAGAGTCTGGCAGTTACAGGGCCTTCCCTTCGGGGGAGGGACAGTCAAAATTTTATGATGTGAATTCATTGTTCTCGATTGAACAGAATCGCAACCCGTTAAATGAGGATATCCCCGAAGGGGCGGTGCTTAACTTTACCACGGCAACAAGTAATGGAGTTGTGGATCAAAACGTAGATTTTTATGCCCTGGACAATATTGCACAGGTGAAAGCCGAGGGGGTCTATAGGGCGACAGTCGATTTGCAAACAGTCGTGCTTCCGGCTTCAGCCACAGTTTCAACCATGGTTTCGCCAACACAGGCACAGTTTGCGGCTATACGGGATCAAGTTATCGAACAGATGAAGCAGTTAAGATGGCATGCGGAACAAGATTCGACTGGAAATGGATACCAACCGGCAGGTGCATCGCCTTTTTATTGTCAGGAAAAGGATCCCGTCAGAAGCCATCGGAGGAACCAGGTGATGGGAGAATTAAAAGATATGGTAACCAGCTGTTGGGGAAAAGGGCGCTCAAAGCTTCAGTAACGATTTTTCTTTCGTTGAGTGGAGTATCGTCGTTGCTGTGTGCAAATCGATAACCCCTGCATCAGCGCATCTGGCGGTGCGTGTCCGGGGGCACAACAATCACCAATTTAACCTGGCACAACAGGGGCTACCGTAGAGAGCCCCTGCAAAGACGTACGATGTACTAAAAGCGTGGCAGGTCAGTTCAGCTTGGAATCCTTCCAGAACCTGGTGCCCTTGACGGTAGCCTGCAGCGCCAGTCCGGTTTCGGTAAAGGTGTAGACAGTGACATCCCCATAATAGGCTTCGCCCTGAACAGAGGCTCCTTTCCCAGAGGCTTTAGCCGAAGCATCGGCATTGCCACCAAAGGTCCACCCGGAGTTTATAAATGTATTCAGTGCATCCAGTGTTTTGAATACCATGACTATTCTGTAGTCTTTCACTCCCAGACCTGGCCCGACACCACCCTCAGCCATATTCATATAGGTGATCTTGCCTGTGGTCATATCCTTGGCCATGCCATAACCGGTGCCGGCTGCAACAACAAGCAGGTTCAAGTTGGCATTGGAAAATACCGCATAGCCTTTGGATGACTGGATCTCCTTGCGCACATAGGGTTTCTTTTTGTACAGCTGGGTGAGGGTCTCATCCTTCATGGTCATAATGGCCTGTCGTTTTTCATCGAGGGTACCGTTCCCCATAGATGCACAACCTGCCATGTGAATAATAAAAATAACGAGCGCAAAAACTCTGACTTTAAGCATAATCTGCTCCCTGGATTGGATAACCGTGTGGGAATAAAGAGGGTTACCGAAGAGTCAGATATAGTTGCATCCAAAGTACCCTGCAAATAGCCGGTAATAGATGCGAGCTGAGAGAGAATGCCACTGCATCTTTTACCGACCCTGATAGGGTAAGAGAATTGGCCCTTACCTGGCCTTATTATCCTGCTTTTTTGCTACCCATTCTGTACAGGCTGGTGACACGACGCAATGCTTGTTGAGAAGAGCTTTGTGATGCTATTGCGACAAATAACTATGTTCATTCAATAAATATGCAAGCCCGTTTTTGTGTGGAGAATCAGGTGAGCTAGTCTGAATAAGTCAATAAAGAGTACCCTGCGTTGTGAATAAGTGGTGTTACAAAAATGCTTGATTATCTAACAGACTCCCATAGAGAGCTGTCAATGTGAGCCCTTTTATCGTGCAGGTGGGCGTCATCCCCTCCTGTGGGACCTGACAAAAATCTGCCTCATTTTATTCGGGTTCAATGGCATCGTTGAAAACAGTTTTCACAGTAATGGTCATTTTCATTGGCTCAGCTTCAGGGTGTGTCACCATCATATCGACCCAGCCTTTTGCATTGTGTGCACCACCGGTAATCCGTCGGCACAAATAGCAGCCATGTCGAGGGATTTTGTAAGACTTCAGCGTTTCCTCCATTTCCAGCAAGTTTAGAAAAGCAGCCACTTCAGGGTGATATTTTTTATAGTGTTTGGCCATACCTCCGAACGCTGCGATAAAGCCGGGGGTGTCCAACTCGAGTGTGCCATCCGGCAAACTCCCTTCTGCGCTTTGGCACCAATGGTCCTCGGGGTTAGAAAACGTGAATTCTCGTGTGCTGTAGATCCCTTTTTTTGTTTCAAGTGTCATGGCTAAACGAATATTTCGGGGATGAAGATGCCCTGTATAATTCAGGAGCACACCGTCCTGTTTTTCAATACGGCTGTCTGCTACAGGCAATCGAGGATTCAGGGCACAGGCTCCATCAGAGGGAGGAGTGTCCCTTGCAGCCATTTCTCTGAGAAAACTCATATCTTTTGCCCCGACGGGTGCGCCCTGGGGGGCAAATATCCTGATACTTGGAAAAACAAACTGTTGGTTTTCCAATAGAGGCATTTTCCACCATCCCACCCGTATATCTATCCGGTAATTGGCCCCGCTCGGGAGGGAAAACCAGGGAGAGTATGCTTCCGGCTGCGAAAGCTGTGTCGGACTCAATGTGAAACTTAAAGTGACCGGTTTCTGTTTTTTAACTGTGAAAAATGGTTTTACAGACAGGCTCTTGACAGCCAGCATACGGCTGAGTCCGGGAGGAGGGTTTGGCTTCTTTCCTCCACCTCCATTACCAGATAGGTTGCCCCGTCCTCTGCCTGAGGGGGCTGTTTCTTTTCCACTTACTGTGCCCCAGAGGGACGCATTGTAAGGACTGGATGGTTGTTTCTTAGCTTGTGAGCTATTTCTTCCTAAAGGTAGCATCCATAATGGCACAGTCCCCGCATCCCTATTAACTCGCACTGTATGAGGCGTGCCTATTGATGGCTTTTGCACAGTATTCGCTTGTTTGACTGGCGGGTGAAGCGACAATGGGGTGATCATTGTTCTGGAAGAATGACCACCCGCCCACAGCAGGGGAGAAGGGGGTATGAGCAGAACTATAAGAAGAAGTACCATAATAATGGCGTTAAATTCTGTCGAAACAGAGAAGCCAGGAATCTTCATTATTCGATATCTCCCTGTCCCCCGCGCTTAGTAATGTTCGTAGCTCTGTGCGGTGGATAATGTGCTGGAAGGGAAGGATAGTGAATGTGAAAGAAAACAAAAGGGTAGGGTTCGAATGATTCAGGCTTTACCTGTTATGTAAAATCTCATGTATGTCCGGTGTCATGACTATTAGGTTAGCTACATTCTTGATGTAGTGTAGGATGATTTCGTGTCGGATGGATAAACCAGCTCTGAATAATTAATACACTAACTTACCGGGAATGTTGTCATGATAAATTCAAATCTCCAGACACCAGAGCCGAAAACAATGGAAAGGGGCACACAAACAGAAGAGGAATCATCTGCGCTCTATGACAGTTACAATTCTGTGATGAGAACGGTTAAATATGTTTCTGTACACAATTTTGTATTGGACGTTGATGAGCTCCAGGCAAGAGAGAACCTTATTCATGCACCACGAAAGTCATTTCTTGTCATGGTGGGCGCATCGGCGCTCCCCTTTACGGCTTGTTGCACAATGGCAGGTTGTTATTTTGGAAGCAGCTATTCGGTGATTTTCGGGCAGGCAATGGTCGGGTTGTGTTGTGGGTTGCAGGTAGGTCATCTAGTCCACAAAAAAGCTGAGGCCGAAGCGCGCCGAATCGAAAACCATAATAATGAAACCACAGGCAGTCTTCCGCCCCCAGACACCTCTGCTCCAGTGTCATTAGAAAATGGCAGTGAGGAGCTCTACCTGATAGATGCCCCGCCAGCTTATACACCCTTTTCACAAAGCGGTTCAAACCGTTTTTCGTTAACCCGGGAGTGTGGGCTACGCCGGCGGTCCTCTTCATTGTCATAGCGTAATAGATGAGGGCTCGACAGTTATTTTTGCTAACGCCTGAAACCGTATTGTTCTGTATCAGAACAATAAAAATTACAGGTTTAAAAGGCAGGCCATAATCCTCAAAGGTCTTTGCGTTTTGCTCATGATATTCCCTCTTGTGTCATGGCGCTCAGGTTCTGAGGAGGCACGACAAGCCTGGACACTCTTTCACCAATAGCTGTTTCAGGAACAGAATCACTAACAGGCATGTCAAATGACATAACTGGACAGATGGACCCGGCCCGTTGCCAGAACCTTCCTCGATTCCCCTCTTGCTAATGTCTCAAACCCTTACGTTAGTGACCCTGTCGTCTGAAACCGTATGGTTCACATTAAGCCAACATACAATGACAGGTGCTCAATGCTGAACAAAACACTAAAGGTTATCAAAGGTCTTTGCATTTTACTCATGACACTAGCGCTTCATTCATGGAGTGCAGGTAAAGATAGCCATGATAAAAAGTCATTTTTTAATGGAGCGTGGCACCATTATGGACCTGATGGCTCTGATGTATTCAGGTTATATAAGGATGCAGAGCGTATTCAAGATCCATTTCTGCAATTTTTCTATATTGCTGACTTCTCTTTAAAGATACCTGTTACCCACGAATCTGATTATGGGCGCTATGATGAGATAACCATCAAGCTCATAGATCAATATGGTGATCCACTAGTGATGAAGGAAGGAGTAATGCCACAGGTCAAAGAAATTGAAATGTCATTTACATGTGGTATATGGATTGTAACTCAATCGTCATATAAACTCGGGGGGCATGCTTATGATGAACACTTCCTGTTAAAAATTGAATACGGTAAATCTGAAGAATGTGTAACTTATAAGGTGCAAAAACACATTGAGAGTTTGCTGGGTCTCAAATCCAGTCGTAAACTTGAGAGTATAAATGTTGCACAAATCCAGTATGATAAAAAAACAAATTTTAAATTACATGAATACAGTTTTACAGAAAAAAAGTTTATGACTCGTAGTTGTTCAAAACCGAATGAAGGACAAAGGGAATTACTCAGCTTTATAAAAGATGAATTTGGAAAAACACGAAAGGCAAACAAATATAAAACTGGGGGCGTGCCACGCTAAACCGCAACGGCTTGTCATAGCGTAGAGAACTTAAAAACCTGTTAGCCAATGGCTCCGGATTTTTATTATAAGGAAAGCTTGAGCGGTCCTACAAAATAGCTATTAAGTTTTAGTGGCAGCCCTGCTCTGCAACGCTAGCCTCGTCAGACCGTCTCAGGCCTTTAGACGCAGAGCCCCATTTGCTTTTTTTAAACATTATTTTCTTTGGCGGAGCCCTGACGCACTTAATGAAAACACTTCTCGTTCAGTAGTAAAACCTGCTCCCGGTGCATTGCAAATGAGCGGTGCCTGCCTTACCCGGGTTGCTGATTGAACGGCCTGTGGCTGACAGGTAAAAACACCCCATAGTTCGCTGTCAGGGGAAATAAGTCGTTCAGGACGGCTGCGAATGGCGATACTCTGGAGTTTTGAATTCACCTCTCTCAACGCAATTCTTGAGGGATTATTATTATAAAGCTGGTATGCCCGCCACCCAGCACACACTGCACCAACGATACCACATGCAATGACTGGCTGGGCCGCCGCCGTAGAAAACATATAGGAACCACACTGAGTTCCTATTGCTCCCCCCAGTGAAGCACTGTGTGAAGTCGTCATTGAGCACGGTAGCCGCTCTATTTTCAGCGAGCCATTTTTCAACGATAACAAATGCATTTCACTCATATGATAAAAAGCCTCACTACTGCTCTGAACCTCTCTCGCTATTATGCCTGCTCTCTCCATCACGTTAGCTTCAAGTTTGGGGGGGACTATATTGATCATCTGCAGAGTGACTTTGGATTCAACACGGGAAAACACAGCCTGAATAATGGCAGAGGGAAGTTTGGTGTCTTGCTCAATCAGCAGAGGACTCTCCTGTTGCTGGTCTTCATTAGGATATACGCCGAGATAGAGTTCTACTTTCTCTTTATTAATCGAGTAATGGCCTTCATAAGTCACCATGTAACCGAAATCCAAACGGGTCAAACTATCAGGCCAGTGTAAATTGCCTAACGAAATGGTATTTGATCTTGCCTCACAGGCATGGGATAAAACCTGTGCCGCCTTTGTCCAGTCGCCTATAACACTGACATCGAAAATGAGATCTCCCAGCTTGTTATCTTGTTGCTCCGAAGGCTGGATTTTACTTGAAAAGAATTTAAGAAGATCTAATAAAAAACCATTTTTCCATTCAAACCCTTTACTATGAATTTCTTTTATTAAAGTTGCCAACGAATCGGGATTATCGACTTTATTTAATGGATGGTCTGGTATTGGTTCTAGATGATAACCACCATTTTCTCTGTTTGGTGGAGCCAGGCGTAACCCCGTGTTCAGAGAGTCCAGATAGATAATAACATTGTCACTACCCAACGAGGTTAAGGCAAAAACAAATGAAAAGAGTATGCCTGTGTTGTAAACACGTTTATACGACCATGGAGTCATGACGAACTTCGCTCTGAAGGGTGCATAAGTGCCCGGCCATCTGGAAACAACTACTTCTGGCCAATAAACAGGTTGTTCAGCTGGGTTGCAGCGCAGGGAACATAGCCTGCTATGTGACTGGAGCTGCGGCACTGCTGAGTGTCCTGAAGATTGAGTCAGAAATAATTGTTTTCATGTGACCGGGTACTTAGTTAGTAGGCTTTACAGGGTAGACGGTTAGATTACAAAATCCCAAACCCTCACCAACATAAAAACCGGTAATAATCAGGAGTCCAAGGTTCACGGTCAATCCAAAATTAATGTGGATTGTTTTTTTTGGAACTAAAATCTATCTGCTGATACTATTGAAAAGACTAGTAGGAGCAAAACAATTTACTTCATGGGTTCGTCCTGCAAATATTGAAAATAATGCCTGATTTTATCAAGCGACGAACAAATTTAAGGATGTGTCTGAGTTATCAGGGTTATAGATATACCTGTTAATAATACTTTCAAAATCATCTTGTACAGTGATTCACTGATAAGTGTTTTTAGTTTTATACCTATAGGCAGAAAAACCATGACGGCAGAAAAAATGAGTGCTGAATTTGATATTGTATGAAGGCTTAAGTTGGTGGTGAAAGCGAAAACAGTGAGCTGTGTAATTTTTCCGAAGAGAAAACAAAGATTTGTTGATTGTACAATTTCTTGTTTGGGTTGATCTGACTCTAACGAATAAATGATTAAGGTTGGGCCCATAACATTTGTAAGCCCTCCCATAATTCCTGAGATTAGACCAAAAGTAACTTTCGATATTTTTGGATGGTTTCCAATCCAACGTATTCGGAGTTTTAAGACGTCTGTAATCACATAGATTGCAATCACTATTGCCAGAATAGCTTTGAATATATCTGTCTGAAAATAAATTAATATGCTGGTGCCAACAAAACTACCAAAAGCTGTAAGAATAATTAATACATAGTGCTTATTAAAAGCTTCTGAAAAACTACCCTCAGACATTATGGTAACAATATTAATAAGTATATTGGGAATGATTGTCAGCATTATTGCTGTCTGCACATCGGTAAATAATGCTAACAGTGGTGTTGCTATCATTGGGAAGCCAAATCCAATACTGCCGTGGATAAGAGCAGAAAAACCACAAATAAGTGTAAATAGTAAAGCTATCTCTAATTCCATAATAACCTGGTGGAACTACTGTGGTGGGATAATCGTCTAATTAATGCTTGGAAACATGAATACCTCAGGCGAGGCGTACAGGCACATAGTGGTGTTATAACCCTGGTCTGCTACATGCCGACAAGTTTACGGCTAGAGCAAACCCAAAGTGCTTCTGGATTAGCTGGCTAAGAACAGGCACCAGGCTAGCTGAAGCATACAATAGTTAATATGTTTTTTACCACTTAAACCCTTGAGTGTACTCGAGAAATGTCTACTGAACCGTGGGAAGTCCAGGCAGCACAGTAACTGACACGTCAGTGCCTGACTGAACCTTTCTGCAAACGAACGGGTCAATTGCTTGAAACGTTTCCAGCCCCTGTTTGGCTGAGGAGCATGCTGAAACAAAAACATCATAACGCAGAGATTCATTATGAACTTCATGGACAGTTGCACATCAAGCCTTGGCGGAATGTCCGCGCTTTGCCCCACCCTTCAATCAGGGGCCAAGACATTGGCATCCTGGGGTACTGCCGTTGTCACCGGTATTTCTAATGCCCAGTGCTACCTGCTCACCAGTCTTAGAAATACACCCGCGGCTATTATTCTGACTGATCGTACCGTCACATCCCCCACGCTTGGCAAACTGGCTTTGGGAGCCTTGGTTGTTATGGTAACCCCTCAGGCCTTTCCTGTTATAGGTATGCTTTACTCCATGACCAGGCGCACAGTAAAGCAAAATATTCAAAACTATCCCTTTGCAAAGACTTGTTTAGAGTCGACAAAAACGCAAAACCCCGAAAAAATCCGGTCAGCACTTCTTGAGTACCATGACCATATGCTAAAGCAGGTCGATACCCAGAACCAACAACTGGACAACCAGAAAACCAGCTGGATGGAGTGCGGCAAGTATCTATTGACCCCGCTACCTACTATCGCCATCCTGCCACAAATTTGTGCTGCTATATTTACTGCTACCACCAGCGCCCCCGCTGCCATCCCTGTTGTTCTTTGGATGATTGCTAATGATATGGTCTGTCGCGCCATTACTAATAAAGTAGACAACTGGCACGCAAAGAAAATCGCCAAAATGAATCAGGATCGAGTCACCTTACTTCAGGCATCTATAGATACACTTGAAAAAGCCATGAAAGTGAAACCAGCTTTTGTGGCATACAATTTGGAGCCTGAAACACTCCAGTCAATATAAGGGAAAAGAACCAAAACAAGCCTTCAATCCGACGGCTTGTTTTTATACTTTTCTAAAGAACCACTTGATATTTTTTGTTCTGGTGAAAGCACACACTGAAATGACCCTTTGTATTTCAACCTTACTCCGGACTAAAAAACACTCTGCATCCTTCAGTAATAATTAATCTTTTTTAAAAAAACTGGTCGCGATCCGTTTATAGGCTGCTTGTACAGCTTATGTACAGTATCCGGAGTCGACAAGCTGTCTGTATTAAATGCGCACTCTGCAAAAACACTGTTCCTCAGTTCAGCCAGAAAACGAGCCATTAGCAGATGTCCGCATTTTTAGTCGCGGAGTTACCTGAATCATTTATTCACCCAGGTATTAGCTGGCTCTGTTCACAATAAGTGCAAAAATGGCTCAGACACCGACCGCTTATTCTGCTATTTCTCTTTCCTTTTCTGGTTCGTAACTATTTGCTTAGAATCAATAACAAATAACGAATGATACTGATAGGGCGTGGTCATATAAGTTGTAAATGTTTTTTGGAGTAGACCATGGCTCTATCAGAAATACGACAGCCCCTTTATCAAGCCTTCTCTTCAGAGAGAGCGCAAGCCGCCAGAGGCGCCTGGCTCAATCATCTTGAGAAATACCGTGTACCGCCGGTTCCCATAACCCGTCAAGATAGTCGTTGGCTCAAATGGGGATTATTGCACACTGCAGCTGCCGCTCCATTTCTTTCTCACCTTCCGGCAGCACGGCGGGAGACTGGTAGTCTGTGGCAGAGCGTTGCAGCAGGGAATTCTCTGGGGATCATGGGGAATGTGCAACGGCTTTTAAAAACCACTAATAACAGCATTCAAGGCAGCCAGAATATTTCGGATGCTCTAAGAGAGCTGTTTATGGCTAATGACCGCTACCAACAGGCGCGTATTGAAGCTCTATACAAAGAAGCGGAGGCGGGCAGGGAACAGAGTAAATACGAGTTGGACGATAACATCAACGACCTGCTGGAAGGGCAGAAATATGACGGTCTGATACATCAGTGCATATCAAAAATGACCGATGATTATATTGAGGCTTGCAGGAAGATTGTTTTGAATTTTTAGAAAAACTAAAAGAAAATTTTAACGTTGATGCGTAACTATTGATGAGCATGCCTGTTGCCAGATGATTTTTGCTTATAAATTACCCCCCAAAAATCTCTTAAGGTCACCGCCCATTTTCTAATCCGAATCGATATTCCCAACCGTACCATTGATGTGAAGCTGACAGATTCAGATTTTGAAAAGCACCGGATGACCAGTTTCGTCAGTTGAATAAAACTTAGTTCAAAGCCTGCAACAGGTTGACTCTGTTTTTGCTCAGTTCCAGTTTGTTTCTCTTAATACAATACAGGACAGTCAACAGCAGTTCCTCCGGTGGAATGCCCCTATTATCTTGTATGTATAAAGTGGATATTTCCGCGTGCTTTTGAAGATCAAAAAAACGAGCGATACTTTCCCAGTGCGTGGAATAATTACAAAGCAGAAAGATGGAGAAATCGTGATCTTTATCACTGGATAATTCCATAGCTTTATCCCTGGCCCCATCAACAGTTGCATCCATGGATTCTGCAGGTTCACTTTGATTGCAGGGCAATGCTACGTCCTCTTGGGCTATAACCGGTAGATACCGGATGACATGATCCTGATTCAACAGGCAAACGGCTTCAGTCAACTGCCCCAGAGTTATAGAATCGGGGTTCAGCTCTATTATGTGTCTCATGATTGCATAGAAGCAGTTTAGACAATTACCACGATAATCTATTCTGATTTTATTCAGAACATACAGAGGAACCCCAAGAAGAAAACCGAGGGCAAACCACTTATCTGTTGGCTGGAGCCTTTGTATATGAATCTGGGTTAATTTTTCATCAGAAGAGTATGCACCGCACTCTGGCTCACCCGGTTGCCACGGGGGAGGAAGAGGAGGTTGAGCCGGTTTCAGTGCAGGTATTGAGGTCTGAAGAATTGCCATAGCATCTTTAAGATTAATCTGTTCCAGGGCATACAACCAATATTCAGGGGCAGTCAGACCATGCTGAATAAGCAACTTGGTGAGTTCAATATAAAGGTCTTTTGTAGCCACATCGTAACTATATTGCACCCAGATTTCCTCAAAACCAAAAATCCTGGCCATTCTACGAAAGCTTTTTCGAGTGAGCGAAAGGGATTTAATAAGCCGGGAACTCTTGTCAAACATATACTCTTTTCTATCCTGTGCCATCAGGCATGTATCTCTCCAGGCCGGATGGAGGGCAGCTTGTTGTAACTTCCTTTTAGTCAAGGGCATGGCCTGGTAAAGGATGTCCAGTTGTTCGAGGCTTACATTACAACGGTGTGCCTCAGTTATGTTTATCAGTGATTGGTGAGGAAGTCCAAGTGCCGTCCCGAGGGCAATAGTTTTGGGAATACTGCGATCTACCAACTGATAGGCCAGAAATAAACTCAGACTATCATCAGGGTTCATTTCAGAGATACGGTCGCTAACGGAGGGCGGCATTATGCAGGGTACACTCCATTGCATCGCCATTGTCTGTGCATAGTAAGTTTTATTCATGGTCAAAAATGCATGGACCAGGTTTTGTCGATTCAGAAGGTTTTTTTCTTCCGCCATCTCCAACAGTTTTATTAAAAAGCCACTATTGGATGAATGTAGTGCTTCCAGTGTTTTATAATCCAGTCCCAGGGCCAGCCCCAGTAGAATAAGGTCTGCTTCTGTCTCGTCGGAGCAATCATGTTTTCTTAGTTCCTGTGCATAATTTTCTGCAACAGTTAGCGTGGTTTTTTTTGGAGAACGGCAGTGTTCTTGCCAGTTTCGTAAATCACTTTTCAGCTGGCGACACTCGGCAGATGTAAAACAATTGTGTTTGTTGTTTATAGTGGTGATTTTACGGTATGCTTTTTCAATTTCACGGTCAGTAGCAGGAGATGTTTCGCTATAGATTTTTTTTAGCTGCTGGTACAGGGACTGTATTTCAGTGATGAGTTTTTTCAGTTTGTTAGGCACATGGGGAGTTTTTTTAATGCGATCCTCATCAAAAGAATTATGATCAAGAGATTCAATCAAGCCCATTAAAAACCTCACTGCTCCTAAATGGTTATTAGTAAATGTTTTTTTTTTCTGTCACCAAATGTGCCGGAAAGTCGTGCGTATTTTAAGGCTTCGACAAATTCTTCAGATTGTATCAGCGCCTGCTGATAATCTTCGATTTTCAGCTTCTCACTAAGAACATGTAAGGCCGTTAGCACTCTATCCTGTTTCGCTCTCTCTAAATCATTTGAAACCCCACAACATATCATATTAGAGAGGGTGCAGGCCCTGGAAGCAAGTTGGGTAAAGGCGTATTTTCTTGCTTCTTTTAATTGTCCAGAAATGGCATTTTGTAGAAGAGAGGTTGACGTTTTTGCACTGTCACAAACGGAAACACTGCGGTCCAGCCAGAAATGTTGAATATCCGGCTGAGCCGGCTGTGCATTCTGTCCCTGACCAGAGTTATGAAGGCCCGGAGCTGCACCGTTTGAAGTAGCAACACTTTGCATCGTTCATCTCCCATCGTTTATGTAAGTTCTCTTTATATAACGGGTAATGACCGTGGAGATCACTAACACAACGGTTAGTAACGGTAACGCTGTCCGGACTTGGAGGGTATTCATGAGGCTCCCTGTATAGAATATAAGCATCAGATGTACGGCAGAATGGAGCTATGGTTCAAAAATGACCCCGGCCCCTTTTGACCGAACTTATACCGGGCATATGAGTCAAACGATATGAACGAAACACTGTCACTCTATAGGGCAATATCATCGATTGGTTTAACCGACATTTCTCTGGTGCTGCACGATCAATGCCAGCAAGAGCAAGAGAGGTCACGCCCCTGCACCCGCACCCGCGGCAGCGGACGAGTTTTTCACGCTTCACTGTCGACAGTATCACTGACGACATAGTTAGATCATTTCCACTACCAGCGATGAACACTATTCCTGATGACCAGAAGACCTTCTGGTTCAGTAATGAATATTCCGGCAATCCGGCTGAAGCAGATTTCAGAAAAACCATCAAAGAAATTCAAAAACTTGCTCCTGCTTCCAGCTGCCAGGAGATTGCTATTGTCACTGGAGAGAGCTGTCTGTTCTCCTGCCTGCCTGAGTTGGCTGAGATTTGCTGCTTTGTACTACAGGTAGATAGAGATCCGAAAGTGCTTCACCTGACCAGACTCCTTCTGGGGGATTTGGTTGCATCCGACCGTCAATGCACTACGGAGGGCGAAGAAAACTGGTTAAAATCGGCAATAGCCCATATGCATGAAATTATTGAGTTTCATGAATCGCGAGAAGACGAGATAAATGAACAGTACTTTGATAACAAACAGGGGATGAAAGCCTGGCATTGTTTCAGTTCAGAAAAACGACTGCAGGCAATGAAAAACGCTTATGCTAACTGTCCGGTTATTCCTGTTAACGCTAATTATTTCGACAAAAAACATATGGCAGAACTGGCCCGACTTGTAAGAGAACACGGTCTGATCCCTCGCTTCTTCAATGTGACGAATGTCATGGAATACTGTGAAGCTTTTTTTGAAGAAACCCCGTTTTCCACAGTAGGTAAAGTACGCGACATAGAGCCTGCTATTTACCTCCGCCAAATACCACTGCCTGAGGATACTCTATGCGCCTACAGCTCTCTTCGACGGCATACAAATCCTTTTTTCACACAATATTGTGCCAGAAACAAGTTTAGGGATGCTTTATACTCATTAGCATTCAATATTATGTCCGATCGCATTACAGAAATATCAAGTCGGTATGCGCAAGGGATGTTCATCCCAAACATCGTAGTATCACAAAGCACACTGATAGTAGCCAAGGTTCTGATAGTGGCCAAGGTTCTGAACCCGTATGTGGTAAGTCAGGGATATTTGCGTATGATGTTGTGCCGGATAAACGCTAAAGACATCATTGCTGTTAAGCAGCAATTACCCAGAATCAAGGATCTTTTACAAGCTAACCTGGCTTTTATCCAAGACGAAAAAAAGGAATTTCTGACCATTATAGAAACGGCCCTGAGAGAATCCGAATCCGAAGCTGAGGGTGGCCGGTAAATCAATGATAAGGGGAGCCCGAAAACAGCCCTCCCTTCCATATCTGAAGAGTTTTAGTATTTAAAATATCCTGTTCGCTATCTGTTTAACTGCCCGGGAAAACTGGCAGCACCTTTTTCGCTGGATTCTTTTTAATACTTTTACCCCGGCCTGCCCATAACCACTGGCAGAAGAATCAGGAACGCACTTTTCCATGTTCTGCCATTTTTTTACTGTTTTTATCCTTTTATAGCTCCTGGTGCTTATGCGTTTTTCGGTTGACTGTCTTTTCTTTTTCTTTTTCTTTTTCTTTTCGTTTTTCTTGATTGTTTGCTTTGCTGCTACCCTGTTTTTTTTTTCGTATAACAATAAGGTATTTGTTTATACGAGGATCTCCTACTTTCCAATTGCTTGGTTGAATTTCTAGCTGGTGCTCGCTAATTTCATAACTTTCTGGGTTAAGCGTTAATTCCGTCTTTCGGTTGGGTGACAGAATGGCAAACGTTGATATATTTGGAGTACGGAGCATCTGGTAGATCTCTTTTTTGATGTCCCAGTTCGGGTTGAGAGCAATGACAATTGGTTTTAAGTCCTTGTATTTTGCAATAGCTTTAGATGCTGAAATTTCTTCAACGAATACAAAGGTAGGATGCTCTAACTTGATATCTGTCGCCTTAATGTTGACTCCTCGTAGAGACAACAGTTGCGCCATATAGCCACTGCCGGATCCTATTTCCAGAACTGTTTTTTCTTTGATCTCTGGTATTTTTTTTCTGAGCCAGTCGGCCATTTCCAATGAGGCCCACTCGATTTTAAAGCCAAGCATGTTTTCGAGATACTGGAGAAAAACCGCAGGTATACCCATGATATATGTGTCAGCCTTCCTATCCGCAAAGAACTTTATTGATATAGATAATTCACCCGCTGAAAGCGCAAATCTTTGGATCATAGGATTACTTGTGAATAGTGTGAATTCCGGAATAGAGTAAGGAAAAATATTGTTTGCCAGGCAAAACAATACATGTGCGGTAAGGTGCAATTTAGGCATTGCTGGATTGTCGAATCTTTCTATCCCTTTAAGATTCTCATTTATAAAGTAAAGTGCGGCTTGCGCGTAATCGCGAATTAATTGCTTGCGCATCTCCAAGCTATGCTTTTTTCCGTATTTAACTTTTGAAATATCGAGCGTGGCTTTCATATAGGAGAAAATTTGAGTTTCCCAGATTGTTTTTATTCCGTGAATTGCTTTATTTATATAGATCCTATCTATTGGGGTAAGAGTTTTTTTTGTGGCAATCCAATAATCGCTGACAGTGTGGCCTTTGTAAGGCAGCATATAACCCATGCAGGTGCCTTTCTCGCTTCTTTGAAGACATTTCTTGTGCTTGAGTATGTTGCTCGCAGCAAAGAGGTGTGCGCTGAATAGCGTGACAACAAATGCGAACGTTGTTATTGATAGGATGGTTCGACAAAATAGAGGCTTTGTATGTAGACGCATATCTGTAATCACTTTGAGAATTTCTTAATTAACTAAGACCCTTGTCGTGGAGGGGGGTTCATTGGGTTGGAGGGTTTGTTAGGGGCTTTGACAGGGGAAAGCATGAAACCCCGCGCTATCCCCAGGCTTGAGCCCTCTATAGAAAACCAAAATAACCTGTGATGCATCTGCGGTTACGGTTGACTTGTGGCGTCTGTACGGTAGATTGTATTTATTGTATTCATCCGGCATGGCTCAGACTCGGACCCTTTATTCGGTGGGAACTATCTGTTATTTTGTTTTGTATTTATTGTATTCATCCGGCATGGCTCAGACTCGGACCCTTTATTCCCGGTGGGAACTATCTGTTATTTTGTTTTGTCCAAATAATCCTTGTTCTTATAACTTTAGGCGGCCTTAGTAACCGTAGATAGGCTTGTGTTCAGTTATATGTGTGGATATTGATTATGGTTTGTGTCAAAAAGGTTTTAAATGTTCTCGTTTCAACTTTTAAATATTGGGTTCATACAATAATCGCTTGCACAAAAGAAAGAGATACTGACAATTCGTTGTTATTGGCGCGTAGTCTTGTTTTCTGTCTTCTTTCTTTTTCAGAAACAGGTGTTTCTTATGAACCCGCTATTGATATCACACAACATGTCCCGGATTGTGAAAATTACCCAGTGCTTTGTACTCCCGCAAAATTGCATTTAATTGAGGGGCAAGAGTGGCCCTTTGCACTCTATGACCGTAATGTTGTTAAACAACCAGGCTTTGGCTTATTTAACGAAGTCGTGGAAGTATCTAATGGTGATAAACCTCATGCTCTAAAGTTGTTTAGTGAAGACGAATACACGGACTTCCATAGCAATGAAGTAAGATTCCTGAGCAGGCTTCCCTCCCACGACAACATACTTACGGCTAAAGCTTACTATACCAATGAGAGTGGCAAGGTAATTGCCATAGTAATGGAAAAAGCACGATGTTCATTGGGAGAATTAACAAGAAATGAGTGTGGTTCTTACTTTCCATCTCATAAAGACATTCAGCGTCATATCAAAGGTATCTTTTCGAGTATCAGCGTTCTGTACAGGGAGAGTATTGAACACAATGACATTCATGACGAAAACATTTTGTTAGGGGAGGATGGTGAGATGAAACTGGTCGATTTTGGTGATGCATATTTTGTAGAGGGTGCTTCCTATAATCATGATGCGAGTCTTGCTCTTTACGGAATTATTAATTATGCAAAAAGATATGATTCAGTTGTTAACACCAAGATGAGTAATGACCTCTATCAAGAGTTAAAAAGTCTTGATATATATTCATCCAGGGAAAGACTAACCAAAAGTCAGCTTTTGTTGGCGGCAATGGATATAAATGAAAGCCTGCCTTCAGTTTATGTTGAAGTGTTAGAAGGTCAATGCACTCTCGATGATAGGCACTTTTCACCTTTCTTTACTGACGATGTTTGTAGTAAAAGCAGTAACGAGAAAAAGTGAAAAAGTTTATTGGGATAAAGCAGCAGTGGGGGCGGAGTCATGTTAGATGATTTTGGGAATTGGAGTGAATAAGAACAGACATGAATCATCTTAAAAAGGAAAACCCTGTCAGTTTCCTTGCTGAATATTTACGAAATTACAATCATTTTAGTAAGTAAGTAAGACTAACTAAGCAGGTAAAAAGCTGATTTGTTGGTCAGTATTTGAACTAGGCCCTGAGAGTAGTTGTCATACTGGTTTAATAACGCTATATCGTTATCAAACAATAACCCTATTCAATAACAGGAAGAGGAACATAATAATGTATACACGTAATTCTAGTGACGTTTTTAGCCAGCATGCCCTGGAGGCCAAATTACCTCCTCTTGATAACGAATGCGGTGTCTGTTTAACGGAGTTAGGCGAGAAAAGGGCAGTAACGGTGTTACCCTGTAGACATGTTTATCATAGCTGTTGTCTTCAAGGCATGAGTGAGGATTATTCTACCCCTAAGTTCATGCCGGAGCAGTGTGCTGTATGCCGTAAGCCCCACAAGAATCAATATTGGCTCTTGCAAAGTGTTAGTGATTACAAAACTATTGAGCCCCAGTTTTGCACGAATGCTGGCTGCGACTGGGGAGGCAAAGTGAACAACTTCGTTCCAGATTGCCCATATCCAAAGTCGCGGTTAGTGGAATGCAAGCCGGGGTGTTTTCTGGAGGCCAATAGTGGAGTACTTACAAATTGGCTGCAGTCAAGTCATCTGCAAAGTAACGTCGAATTGGAAGATGCCACTTATAGTGCTCGTAATAATCACATACAACTAACAACTCATATTACTGACTCTCGTGGCTATCGTAGTACCCATAACTTCACCTATAGCCAAAAGCTGTTCGATATGTGTAGCAACAAGGAAGAGTGCTTTGATAAGTTGAAGATGCATCTTCGCCAGGGTATGGCGATGGTACTTTTTAAATTTCAGTATCCCAACGTCTTTGCTCCAAACACCCATACCCATATCGTCAGCTATGATACAGACAAAGATACGTTGACCCTCTCCAGCATGGGTAAGACGAAGAATCTAACATTATCTATGTTTATAAATACCGATAAAAAGTGTCTGGATTTCAATGCGTTAAAAAAAGCAATGGAGGTCGTGGGGATGGTTTATGAGGAGCTGTTTAAGTGTCAGTTCCTCCCTAAAGAGGTGATGGGGCAGGCCTGTAACATGCACGGTTCTGGGGTCCGCGGGGGCCTGGGACTGGGACTGGGACTGGGCCTGGGCCAGGGCCTGGGCCAGGGCCTGAACCTGAACCCTGGCTTGATCCCCAGCCAAGGTGGGAGTATTCGTAGACTGGACGGCCTTCAACAGGCCTTCGGCTCACATTGTTCTGATACGAGCGGTGCAGACGAAACGGTTCAGACGGATCCAGCTACACCGGAAGGAACTCTCTCCCTGGATATCCCTTGATCCTGTGAAACTCGAATTTTTTCAGAACGAAAAGCGGGAAGGTTCATTTAAATGCAGTAATTCAGACCCGATCTGACAGTTACCGATTTTCAAGAGGGTGTCTGTCAGGTCAAATTCAGCCTAAGAATTTTTCCTTCCAGATACGTTTTCCATCATTGAAGGTTTCCATAGGCGTTCGCCCACAGCACTTCCAGAGTATTGTTTTTTGGCCGTGAGCTGCCATTTCCCCAGGCAGCAGGGCTTCTTGGTTGTCCTGGGGTAAAGGGTTTACAGTCGACCCAACTCTCATGCCCCTGCCGACATTGATTTCGATTACGTACCCGACCAATACAATCCCAACCCAAGGATTTCACTAGCTTGAACCATGATGCGCAAAACCCTGCATCAGTCACGATAATGGGTTTGCAGTGCTCGGGGAGCATGGCCTGTAGTGCTGTCAGAAATGCCTTGTGTGTTACAGGTTTGACCGTCGTATAGGAGGTATGCACTTCTTCATAGAGGGTGACCGACCCGCTGTGTCAGCATAGATCGTGTTGCGCTCTGCTTGCAGGAGGGGATTTGAGAGCAATCTATCCGCTCGTTTGATTACATGTTTCTCGTAGGCCTTTTCTCTTAACCCCCGTACCATTGCAGTGACCGTGAGAATGTGGTCTGTGAGGATGCTGCGTATAGCATCGGTAAGAGCTTCTCGACGCATTTTATGCATGCCGAACGTGACATTTTCGAGAAACCTGACGAGACTGTGATGTGCGTTCATGGGGCAAGGTGAAACGGTTAACTTTGCGGAAGACTAACTCACCTTACTCCATGGACGTCTATTCTGCTGTGTATGCCTTGTTCTGATGCTCCTTGCCGGGATTTATCACCTGTTTCCCCACAACAGGCTCCGGTATTCAGGCCAAAAGCCCTTAATACATAATCCAACATCCCGGCACCTGTCGCATCCATGTTAGTGGGCATAATACTCAGATTACGCTAGAGGATGCCCTGGCCGGCCTGTAAGGAGTACTAGCAACCCCTTTTCTCCGATATTGATCATTGAGATGGCTAAAGAAGCCTGATGACAGCTATAAAGGTTCTGGCGTTGGGCGTCACCCCGCTGTGTCAGCATAGATGTGTGGCCAGCTTGTGGCCGTTGAGAAAGTGAAATACCCCTTCTTGTGCCTGGAGGTGAAAGCCAACGTTGGTGGCATCAACATCCCCAGCGGTTATCTCAAAATTTTTTTACCGGCACCGGAAGCATCGAGCCTTTTTTGGGCGAATCAAGTACAGCTGCCGGGGCTATACGTATAAGTGAGCCTGAATGGGTGGGAACCTGTTCGCATCTCTATTTTCATGGTGGTTGTGTGGATATTAGCAAAGCTACCGTCCTCTGTAATCTACATGGTATAGGAGAGCTGGTTAACGAATCTTCCGGGTTTAGACAAGGTAGCAGCCAGCTGATGACCCTGTAATACCGGGCTTTTTAGAGTTATAGCACCACTCAAAAAACCTGCCAAATTCCTGCTTCATGATTGTTATTTGCATTAATCACCGCATGTAAATACCCGGTCACATGAAAACAATTATTTCTGACTCAATCTCCAGGACACTCAGCCGTGCCACTGCTCCAGTCAAATAGCGGGCTATGCTCCCTGCGCTGCCATCCAGCTGAGCAGCCTGTTTCTTGGCCAGAAATAAATGTTTCCACATGGTCGGGCACTTATCACCACAGGGTGACGGGGCTTGAGCTGATGTATGGCGAAGGGCTTGTTTTGAAACACAATGGACAAAAGAATCAGGTTTGATCCTATAACACCAAAGTTAGTGTACCTTTATTGCTATTAGTAATACCTGACTGGAAATTTTCCCTCAGGGCTTATCGAGATGTTAACAGGAGAATCAAACTGTTAAGCAGGGCAAACCAAATAACTGTTTCAGAGAACTATTCACGGCAGCTGGCATCTTATGCAAAAGGTAAACAGCCCAGCAGGCCTCTCTTGTTATGTATCCCTACAACCAATTCGGCAGTCAATGGCCAGGCCATCGCCAGCCGCCACCTATAGCACAGCGGCCATTTGCAGCGCCACGTCCACCTGTAGAGGCTTTTGCTTTTAGCGCAAGAGCAGTCACTCTCCAGCAACCCGGGGCTGTCTACATGATGATGCCTGGATTACCTTTTGGCGCCTGTGCTGTTCCTCCTCTATTTCCGTATTATTATCCTTCCCCTTTTTTTTATCCTTCTATGCCAAGTCCAGGGCATAACGTAGCGTCTGCTCCGGTAAAAGCGCCAACAGCAACAGTACATGATCTCAAAGTTAATAAATCCACCAAATATTATGTCGAAAACCATGAGCGATATTTACATATAAAGTTTACTGCACGGGCTTGTCCTGAAGGTGAGCAACAGGATGAGATCTATACCTGTATGGTGAGTGAAAGAGATAAGCTCTACGAGCTGGAACTGTTTAACGGTGAGAGCTACGATCCGGCCATGCTGTCTAATTGCCTGGAGTACCAGAAAGTCTATGAATCGCTCTGCCTGAAGATACTCTCAACACCCAGTGTTGAGGAGCAGAAAATAAAATACATTTTTTTGCATCACTGCCTGGCTAAGGCATATGGTTTACACCTTCAGCAGTTTCTTAACTTTGTTAATTATCAAATTAATAACGATTACTATCCATTACGTCTGATCCAGGATGTAAAACAGGTATTATCTTCATTTGCTTTGGTGAAACTCATTATCACATCACCACCTGATCTTGGGATTATTGGCCATATCGGCAGACTTGGTAGACAGATTGGATCACGGGATCAACGGATCGGCGTACTTGAGAATCGATTTCAATGGGGTATTTTTAATTGGTCGCACAAAAAGCTATACGCTTTCGTGGCTACGGTTATACGCACACATATTAAATATGTGGCTTATCTTCACACCATGCCATGTGCGGATATTCGCAAGTCTGCTGAGGCAGAACTGTGGTATATGTTTGTAGATGAACACCCGTTTCAGGTACTCCTGAAAGCATATAAACGTTACTTTGACAATGAGATTAAGTCCCTTGAGCAAACCATCGCAGGTCAGGCCAGAACCGGTCTGGCCAGGATCCTTCAGGGTAAGGGGGAGGCTGATTATCCATGGCAGCCCTTTGCCCGCGCTCTAAAACACCAGGACTACGCCGAAGCTGCAGATATTGTCTATCAGCGTGATAAACCCGACTGGCGTGATGTACGTCTGCTCGGTGATATTATGCAACGGATTATTGATAGGCAGTTGGAGACGGTGTGTGACCCTTCCAGGCAGATAACCTGCGACTCTCTTCCGGTATTAAAAGCTCTTATCGACGAGTTGAAGAGGATATCAGACACATATAAGGTGATTTTTGATAACAACCCGGAATTGAAAAATTACTGGTATCAGACAATTACCAACGTCAGGTCACGAGTATCGAAACTGGAACTAGCGCAGCTTGAACAACAGTCTTGAACAACAGTCTCTCTACAACAGTCTCTACAACAACAGTCTCTACAACAAAGTACCATAATAGATATAGAGAACCCGGAAACGGCTACCCCTCCCCAAGCGTTACCGGCCGACTCCACTCCACCTGAATTACGATCGCAGGGCCGGGTTCCATCTTTAGATGTCAGTGATGATTCCGAACCCGAAGTAAAGAGTAAGATAGATAAAATATTGTCGGCAAAGCCATGGGAACAACGGGAAGGGCCGGGCCCTTTTCAACTCTGGTTGCCGCCATCACAATCGAGCGGTGTTCAGGAGCCGGCTAAGGCCGGGGCCAACAGAACTGGTGGGAAGTTTGGTCCCATTCAACGGCCTTCTCAGTTATCGTCGTTTGAAGGTCAGGTGATCCAGAATTATATTCAACAAGTTCTAAGCTTGCTATCCTTCCAGTTAAAGAATACCAGGGAACAGAAACTTGCAGCAATTACTCCTGTGTTGAAGAAGCTTGCGGTTTGCATGAACCGGCATGGGCAGAAGTATACGCCGGGAGTTGATTTTCTACCGGCTATCGAGACGATTGGTTTGAAGATTCGTCACCCTAATTTCTCCAAGGAAAATTTGAATGCTCCATTTGATCGAATAAAAAAGGTTCTGACGCAGAGAGGGGAGTTCAATGTGCTCAAAAACCTGCTTAAACTGCAGCGTTTTTTTACCATAACCATACGTCAGAAACTGGATTTAAAAGAAGCATCGACTATCGCCAGCACCTTGACTCATCAGAAGAGTTCTCGCCGTAAATGATGATTTCAAAAGCCTCTGCGCATACAACTTCCCCTGTAATCACTATAGAGCCTCTTTGTGTGGCCTCGTTGGGAGCTCCGGCTATAAGCGCTCAGCAATGATGGCGGGCAGGGTGTTGCTGGCGAACAGAATCAATAAACTCACGGGCAGCCTCGCGACCAGGTGTATCGTCCTTTAAGTCAGGGCTTACGCATCGCCAACAAGGTTTTCAGCAGCATGCCCGCGGCGAACCCGGCAGACATCCTCACCCATGGCTAAATCCAGCTTCCAGTGAAGTTTCTTTTGCCATTCGACTCCGACCTGTTTTTCTGTTTCATCGTTTTCACTTTTTAGTGACATTATCGAGTTCTAATCAGGGGATGGGAATCTGCTTTCCACGCCGACAGGGTGCTGTTAAGAAGAGCCCCTGGCCGGAGGCGCTAGTCGGCCAGTGTCTGGTCTTTTGAAGTAGACACCCATTTCCCGATTATGAGGCATCTGCGGGTACGGTTTAATTGCTCGGTGTTCACGGCAGGTTGGAGCTATGGTTCAAAAATGACTCCGACCACTTTTTTCAAGAGCTGCCTTCTGCGGGCGTTGTAGAATTGATGCACCAGTTCCGGGTTGCTGGCGAACCCTTTCGGGGTGGAGACCTGCTCAACGGGATGGTTCTCTCCCATAACCCGTCAGAGGCCCGGAAGGTATTCACTCCGGACTCCGCTGAGATGCCCGCTCCGGTCAGTACCGCAACAGAATGGATGGTAGAGAAATCGACGGCCATAAGGCCACACCACCGTATTCGAATATGTAGAGGCACAAGTGTTTCAGAACTCTCTGGTGCGCGGCAAGGCTTTCAGGGGTTAGCCGAAAGTTTCTGTATTAAGGCTTCAGCCCGTTACGGTGACATAGCCACTATTATCCTCTGCAAGGCCAACAGGTTTGTCAGTATCTACAACAAAATGTAAACAATAAAGCAAATGGCTTGTCTCTTTTTTGAATACCAGTAGCTATATCGATACCCCCATAATTGAAGGGATTGAAATGACAGTATCGCCTCCGGGTTTCAAAATAAGACAGGAATCCTCTCATCAAGAAGCATCAGGCACACCTGCGGCAAAATTTGGTTCCTATGACGTGCATTATTCAGTGCAAAAAGAGGTGGTTACAAACTTCCTTCGGCACCTTTCAGAAGACCCTGAACGTACAGATTTAACGGCTATTGAAGACCGGGCCGCAAATATGTCTGACAACCTGGCCGCTGTTCAGTCGCATTCTTTAGCGAGGTGCACACCAGTGTGCGATGCAATAGCCAAATGTCTTCCTGCCCGAGACATTCTTTCGTTGAGCTGTGTGAATAAGTCAATGCATCAAGAGGGAGCCTACAGGAATAAGTTGTGGGTTGAAGCACTGGTTGAAGGTTATTTCACCTGTTCCCCTGCTACACAGGCAAGCTATAAACATTTTATAACGTCAAATTTTGGAGATCAGCATACCCCATCCTATAATCAATGGCTCGATCGTCATTTCACTCAGGACGAGCAAGCCTGGCTTAAAGAAAACCCATTGCGGGTCAGAGCCCTGTTCCGTTGTCTGAGTAATCGGTTCCCAAAGCTCAAGCGTGATTCGCGTCTGGAAGGTCATTCTTCATCGGTACATTACGTCTTAACGATGCCGGATGGACGGCTGGTCTCAAGTGCTCAAAATTCGATTATCAAGGTCTGGGATCTTACAAAAAAACATTCTCGAAAGAGGTGTGTCACTACTCTGCAAGACTATGTTTTCGGGGCACTAGCCGTCACTGTGCTGCCGGACGGGCGATTGGTCACAGACTTTTCTGAAAAGACTCTCAAGGTCTGGGACCTGAGCAAACCTGCCGGACAGCAATGTGTTGCTACTTTGGAAGGACATCGTGCCGAGGACGGTAATGACGGGGTAAGTTGTCTTACTGTGCTGCCGGATGGGCGACTGGTTTCAGGTTATAAAGATGGGACTATAGAAATCTGGGACCTGAGCCAGCCTGCCGGACAGCAATGTATTACTACCTGGAAAGCACATATTGGCTCGATCATTTATAATGGCAAGACGTATGGTGGATATGTAAACTGTGTCACAGTGCTGCCGGATGGGCGACTGGTCTCAGGTTCTCAAGACCAAACTCTCAAGGTCTGGGATCTGAGTAAGCCTCCCGGATTACAATATGTTGCTACGCTGGAAGGGCATACTGGCTCGGTTACGAATGTCATAGTGCTACCGGACGGGCGACTGGCCTCAAGTTGCTGTGATAATACTCTCAAGGTCTGGGGCCTGAACAAACCTGCCGGACAGCAATGTGTTGCTACTTTGGAGGGGCATGGTGGCGGGGTAAGATGTTGCATAGTGCTGCCGGACGGGCGACTGGTCTCATGTTCTGAGGATGCGACTCTCAGAGTCTGGGACCTGAGCAAACCTGCTGGACAGCAATGTGTTATAACTCTAAGGGGACATGCTGGCACGGTATGGCGCATCACAGTGTTGCCGGACGGGCGACTGGTCTCATGTTCTCATGACAAGACTCTCATGATCTGGAATTTGGATCATTGCATAAGGAAGTAATTAGAGAAGTAAATTGTAGAGTTCAGATGAATAGCTTGAGTCTTCAATCAACCCTGTAATGTAACTGTGCTGCCTGTACTAGACTTCCGGCCAGCCACTCCGGCAGAACATGCGACTCAAGACGTATAGATGTGGATCAAATCGCCACTGTTTCTTAAAGGCATACCCCCGACTCCCCGACAGCAAGCGGCTCATGACAACCAATCTGATATTCTCACTGACGACACAGGGCTTTTCGTTTAGGCCGAATCAGGAATCAAGCAGCGGATGTTCTTCCCTTGCCCGTGTCCCTGGGTGATAGCCGTAAATAACGAGTGCCAGCCGTCATAAACCATAAAGAAACTTTCGATTTTTGGATGTGCCAGGCCTCCCTGAATCGGGGGCAGGCCAGTTTTCAATCTTCCATCTCGCGCGCCCTGCTCGCATCACCTTGGTGATAGTTTCGCTGTTCAGTTCTATATCTGAGACCCGGACGCAGCTGAACTTCTTACCCTTGGAATTTTTACAGCAGCACTCCGGGCAGTGAATAGTTCCAGACGCGTAATGCCCGGTACCATCAATGGGGGCCAAATAGCCTTCATCCAGGTATTGAAATTGTTTCAGCCAGTTGGAGCTCTGCACTTTGGCAAACAAGGTTGTGTAACTTTTGCGGAAGTACCCGTATCCACAGGGTCAATCAGCTCTCGCATGTAAGTATCACAGGGAACCTGGGCAAATTCCGCGGGAATGGCTGTCATTTTATTGGTATGACCAAGCTTGTAGTCGCAGAAGCACATTCTCTATTTTGTTAGCACACTCCTCCCCCATTTCTATCTTTTCTACCAAGGTAGGTCAGCATAGGCCGAGAAGTTATTTGAACTTTCCTTAAAGTATGTCGGCTTGGTGCCAGGCTCATAGATATTAAAATCTCTGTAATGCATAAACGTTCGGTCACTCCAGCCATCTGTACAGTAAGGCCTTAATGGCGCCCGGTCTTTTGTGTTTGCCGGGTTATAGGTGAGCTCAAGAGGTACTACGCTTTCGACGTACCCGGTACCTCCAGCTAAATTTGAAGAATTCGTATTAACTGCAGTGCCTTTCGATATGTGGTTCAAGATGTTGGCAAGGCCTATAGTATGGTCTGTTACAGAAAAGTTCCTCTGCAGAAGAGGAGTGTCGGTGATGACAACGGCTGTCAGATAATCAGGTCCTATGACAGCATCTGGACCAACATAGGCATAGGGTTGCCAGCTTATACGTACGCAGTCGCAGGGGCTGAGGACGTAGTTGTCATCCAGGTGAAGGTATTCGATATCACCAGATGAATCGTAGAATGCGTTGAGAAATACATAATCAGATGAACGATTATAAATCTGAAATGTCCCCCAGGAGTCATCTGGAGATGAGTAAGGACCATGGGCTTTCGCTACGCCTTTAATAGGCATTGTGCACCTACCGTTGTCGGCATTACTGTTTTTATTGCACACGGAGTAATCGCTAAAGCTTTGTTGCGTATACAGAACACTGCAGAGAGTCGCTGCCATGATCAGCGACAGTGCTTTTCCCTGGGGCGTTTGCAAGGGGGGGGCAAGCATTACTTTAGCGAATAGCGGAGTTAAAGAAGGACGCAAAGACTCAGACTCCATTGTCAATTCAGAAAGACTATATAGCATCAAGGAACATGGTATGGACACGTTATGTCATTGATCTCCCTGCTCTCAGTCTGAAACAAGGTATTACATGCTTCTGGCCGGGTGTTCGATATCGTGGCGGTAGACGTCCCAGAAGCTGAATATGTTGCTAACCCCGACAGCTCAACCATAGACCCATTTAACATCAGGTTCCTTTTCATCTGCAGCCGCAAGAGGGGAGCGAATGACTGCACATAGCAGAAATCGGGTCGGGGTCATTTTAGAGAGGTAGACCTAAAATGATTTCGACCCCTTTTTCGCCTTTTTCGCATGCTTTTTATGTCAGTGTAATTAACGATATTGTTTTTGATATCAGGGTTTAGCTATCTATCATAGAAAGGAAATTTACTTATGAGGTTTTAAGGCTATGAATAATACTTTGTTGATACAGCCGCAGCATCAATGTTATCGGCTTAATCTTCACTCTGATCCTAAAAAAAAGGATGAAAGAGTTTTTGTTTGTAATGAATGTGGATTAGAATATAAAGCTACTTTGATAAATGATCGTTCAGTTGCAGTTAGAAATGAGCGAATAGACAAGTTTCTTGAGATGTACCAAAAAAATGATGTGGTTGAAGAATGCAGTGAGGAAAATGAGGGTAGGGTGGTTTCCGGTTGTTATTACGATATGGTTCAACATCTTTCTAAAGATAATGATTTAATGGATAATGTTATTGATAGCTGTATTGCGTCTAGATTGATTTCCAGCGTTTTTAGAGAAAATTTAGGCTCGAATTCAAGTCCTCAAATTAAAGCCCAATCCATAGTTCAAAGTATTAGTACTTTTGTTAGATTTACCCCCGGTGGATTTAAATCAGTCATTCGCTGTTTGAATAGCATCCAAGCTTTTGATTTGTGTTTAATGTTGATTGATAAAATTTAGATCAATTGATTTCGGAGTGCCCGAAGTATGGAGTGCATGTGACGCCTAAATAAGGGGAGCCGTCAGGCGTTGAACTTCTCCCGATAAATTAGGACCCTCTGCAGATACGCAGCAGTCTCGCATTCTATCAGAAAAAATGACAACGCCCCCTTTACCTCCTAAAACTCATATGTGTAGGTTACTTTCACCTGTGTTAGTTCTATTTTTTTAACTTATCCTGTCAAATAAGGATCAAGGACTAGGGTATGATTTCAGGAATCAATAAATTAAATGTACCAGCTAAGCATTTTCAAGCAGATTATGCATTTGGGTGTGGGGAAGTAAATACAAAAGGTGTAAACGTACGAAATATAGGTGAAATGGGGTCGGAGTCATTTTGGAACGATAGACCTAAAATGATGACGACCTCTTTTTCAAAAGCTGATTTCGTGGGGATGGCTCAGATGCAGCCCTTTTTGTCTCTTAATTACAGTCTTTGGAGTTGGCTCTTCATATCTGCAGTGATCTGAACGATGGAAACAACCTTCAGATGTTGAATCATCAATTGAGCGAACGGATCTTAACTCTGAATGTAGCTTTAGGGCTGATTGTTAATTCTAATTACTAACCTGTTACGTGATCCTATGAACAAATAGCCCACTAATAGATCATATATTAAATTGACATATAAAATATTTTTTATCATAGATCACAGGGATTGTGTGAATGAATGTTTTAGTGAAGGTTTTATCGCCTGTATATGCTTTATTTGGAAACATAACTAGTGTTACCCCGAACAAAGAAAATGTCACGAACTCGCGAATCAAGAATTTTAAAGCTGATACTTTTTTTGGGTTGTTTTCTTTTCCTTGCCAAGAAAAGGCGGCTAGCCTTCATGAACGAGCTGTAACTGTAATAAATCAAGATGATATTGCTGGTTGCGCTTACGAATATGTTAGCCACAGAGGGTTTAAGTCTATTATGTGGGTAGAGTTTCTTGGTACTCTTTGGATGTGGGGAATGTCAAGTATCATGCAATCCTCAGGAAACACCGAAGAACCTGTAAGTCGTTACTATTTTCGAATGTCTCTTTACACGTGTATGATATTATTAAGCGCGGTTACATTCCGAAATCAAGATAAAATGCTAAAGGTAAACTCACTGCTGAAGAGTAAATTAAGAAAAGCCCTGCCGTCTGAGGACTTTTCCGAGATTTCCACACTAAAAAATAACACTAAAGATATTGAAAAGTTGATGCGTATTCTTAAGAAAAACCATATTAGCTTGAAAACTCTGATAGATAGGATGAGCTCGTGGTAATACTAACCCACTGGCTAAAGCCGGTGGGTTAGTATTACGGACTGCGACCCCTTTTTCCGTTTAAATGACTCCGACCCGAATGGTACTTACTTAAGGCTCTAAAGCCTGTAAATATGCGGCTTTGCTGCGACACCTGAGTTTTTCTAAGAGCCTCCTGCATACTGTGATTAATGCACATAACAGCTATGAGGCGGGAGTTTGGTAAGGTTTTTTCAAGGTTACTATCACTCTGAAAAGCTTGGTATCACTGAGTTTGTGGTCTTAAGTAAGTGCCATTCGACTCCGACCCTTTTTCTTGACCCTTTTTCTTTTTCTAACACAGGAACCAGGAGGCGCGCCGCTGACAAATATAGCCCAGGAACCAGGAGGCGCGCCGCTGGTCAATACAGCACAATCGCACCAAACAGAGGTTAACCCAATGGCAACTCCTTACAATACCCGCTTAACTACGGCACAGTCATCTCAACTGCCGCCACTTCAAACATCAGCAGCAACACAGGCACAGGCAATCTTTACGGATCAAACGGTCTCAGCAGCGGTGGTTTCAGAAACAGAAGGCCTCAAATGCAGCAAAACAGCGGACGATAAGACTCAGCAGATATCTGAGGCGAAAATACAATATTTTGAAATGGTTGCTCATCATAAACTGTTAGTTGAACATAAATATCAGGAATTCGAATCACGTATGCCTGAAATCTGTGAGGCGTATCTTTATCTGACGTCTAAAACTGTGCCTGTCATGCAACGCTTTGCCGACAACATTCGAAAACTACTCAATCCTTTAATAAAGAGTGCTGACTATGGCTATCTTCACATTGATGTAGACAACAAATCAGAGCAAGAACTGTTGCATCATCTTCAACAAACACAAACATATCTGGAGAGTGCGGAAGCTCGTGAATCTGCGGACATAATTGCTGAGTCCATTATCACTATGATGAAGCTCTACAAAAGCTTCTGGCTGATCAAGAATGATCGGTCCATTCTTTACTATAGCCTTCTTGTAAGTCAGGTTTGTAGCATACTTCCGGGGCAAGAAGCCCTCTTTAAAAAACTCAAACAAAACGATATACCCGATATTTTATTCAACCCGTCTTCTATGCCTCCCTTATGCCCGTTAGAAACCCCTGATTTTTCAACCCAGGGGATTGTATCAACAAGGGTTCATACGTTTCTAAGGCAGTCCGCCCCCAGGTTAAAACAGTTAAAAAAATTTGCTGATGAATACTGCAAACCTTTCAAGCAGACCTTTATGGATGTTCATAACAAATTTCTGCTACCTAAATCATTAGAAAGTGATAAAGAGGCTGAAGAGCTGAAAAACATGGCTTTCACCAGGAGTGCAAAATTGATATGTGACTTCAAACCGATAGCTCTATACGCTCCCCAACCCCTGGCTTTTTTGAGACTGGTAACCATGCACAAAAGCATTCATGAAAATATAAAGCTTCTCTCAGGCAGAGCAGTCTCAGCTATTGGGAAATTTTTGGCATACTGCCCTGAGTCTTTAAGGCTGGCGGCCGTATTATCTATTGATGAGCAGAGGGCAATTGATTGTCTAGAGTCAAGCCTGAACGAATTAAATCAAGATATTGAGCTTCTTCAAAAAGATCTGTTTGGTTTAAAAAGACAGTCTGAGCCGGAAACTGTGACGGCAGCTGCTATAGAAAGGTTTGAGAGCGCAAAAAAACAGAAAACAAGTCTCGAACAGCTATCAGTATTGTTTCGAGGTGAGATAACCCACTTGGAGAGCTCATCATCCGACCAAAAGTGAGAGCTCGGATTAAAGCGGACTAAAGGTGGCGGTGACGAATGGCACTAACTTAAGCCCGGTCGACATCAATTTGTAAGGAATATATCACTCGGGAATGGGATAATTCCGTATGATAAAAACAACACTCTTCCTGCCAGGCTTTCATCTACCGTCCCTGCGTCGTAAACTCCGGTCAGCCAGCCAGAAGCTCGCCGCTCAACGTGACCAGATCAAGAAGTCAAACCTGACCCAGATGGGTGAATACTTCGGGTCATTCATTCATCACAAGGCCACAGAACAATCTTCCTCTGGGGCATTCAGTTGAAGGCGTTTGTTTACGAAGGCCAATAGTTTCTGGGGGTTCTTTTCACAAGTTCTTGATGCAGATGGTGGTTGTCGGGAAGTCGTCTGCAAAATGCAGGCCTTTGCTGCCAAGAACCCTATCAAGACACCTTCCTCATCGACAGCAGCCTACCTGCAGGCCTAAGACAGTGGGAACATCTCATAGGTGTCCCTGAAGCTGACAAGACGGGAGAAAAACAACGGTTAATGAGTTTACTCTACAAAGCAATCGCCGGCGCAACTGTACCCGCCAGGCCAGGGCGCAGGGAATCACGGTGTGTTAAGCGCAGGCCCAAGCCTTATCAGCTGATGTCGGCACCAAGAGCATCGATGGTTGAGCTGGAACACCGGGGTAAAAGCCGTGGCAAGAAGCTTTAAGTTAGTGCCATTCGACTCCGCCCCGAATGGCACTAACTTAAGCCCGGTCGACATTAATTCGGCACCAAGAGCATCGATGGTTGAGCTGGAACACCGGGGTAAAAGCCGTGGCAAGAAGCTTTAAGTTAGTGCCATTCGACTCCGCCCCCTTTTTCTACCAGTGTGTATGGGTACTTACTAAGGATACAATGATTAAGGATACGGTAACTCAGGTTCAGAGGCATAATCAGAGCCATCTTCATCATCATAAAATACTTTGAAACAATCAACGATATTCAGTTGATCAATTCTTGATTTATCCAGGGTGACTTTTAATTGAGGGCATGCCGATATCTCAAGGAGCCCTACTTTACTTAAATTGGCAGGTAATTTTTTAAGCGCACGACAGTCTGTTAATCTCAAATGAGTTTTGATTTCTCTTATATAAGGAAGAAATTCCTGTAATTTTGAGCAAGACCGAACAGTCACACGCAATAACATTCGTGCACTAACATTAATAGCCTTTAACTCACGACAATACTGAAGAAAAATGGCTTCTTTAACCTCCACATTATCGGGGATATATTCTATCTCGTCACAACTTTTTAATTTTAAGAGTTTAACAGTCACTTTGTTCCGAAAAAAATCTTCTGATATTGGCATATCAGAAATTGAAAGTATTTCAATGGGATGCGTACTCGTAGGGCAATGTTTAACTCCGCAACGAAAAAGCTCCATATCTTCATAATGTATAGTGTCAGGAAGTTGTTTTAACAACGGACACTTCATTGCTTGTAAAAACTCTATTCGTTTCAAATGCTGAGACGTGAAAGATTCAAGACGAGGACAGTTTCTTATATCAACAGTTTCAATCATACTTTCATTAGCACAGGAACAGTCAATAGACACCAACTGTTTACAATCAAAAACATCTAAATGATTTATACCCTTCACCTTCACGGTGAGTTTTCGCATATTTTGAATTTCCGATATTATAAGTTGGCTAACTGTTATTTCATTTGCAATAAAATCTTCTTCCAGATTTTGACAGCACCTAATCTGTAGAATATTAACTTCCAGTCCTTTAGGTAAACATTTGAGGTTTTTGCAACCACTTAAATCAAGATAATAACCACCCCCAACTTGATTAATGCGCAAATTATCAGGCAAAGAAATAAAATCCTTTCCCTTCAAAAAACCTTCTGTTCTTAAAGGTATTTGTATAGATCCATCGTCCTTTAGATTATTACACAAAAATTGATAAATTCCTTCAATGTCAGCAGGTTCACAACCGGCATCACGATTAGCCTCTCTCCATGCTTCAATTGATTGGATCATTTGTTCTTTGGCAGACAAACCAGATCTAGCGTGATCAATATGACGCCTGTTTAAGGATGCTTCATAAGGACTAGTATCCATACTAACAGGGGCAGGCATATCTACGGCAGGCATATCTACATCTTTGGGAATTAATGATAAATCATGAAAAGAAGATGTAAGACTTCTACCACTTTCATGGGATTTGTCACCTTCATTAAATTTGGGTATAAATACAGGCGTCGGTTTTATATTCATAGTTAATCACCTAAAGAGATTATATCGGTTATCTCAGTTAGATTGAGTACAAAACAATATTAAAGTTCCATTTTATAATAACAACCTACCGGTGTTCACTGACAAACAAAGGCCACAACATGGTTTTGAGCTGAAACATTATTTCCAGACGCTGTTTCAGAAAATAGTGGAAGTACACTAAAATCATGGAAACGGTCATTGAATGATGACCCAGTTACCGAATCTGTCTCACGAAAAATATCAAGAGTTAAATATCAAGAGTTAAATATCAAGAGTTAAATATCAAGAGTTAAATATCAAGAGTTAAATATCAAGAGTTGACCTTCCACTATTATTGCAAACAGAGCCTTAATTCCATGTGTGATGATATGAACAGCCCGCTCCAATAATTCTACCTGATTACCACCTCACCTCAGCCACGATTCGTAGACTAAACTGACGACACCGGTTTCCTGCTCAAGCGAGGGGGTTGTCACGCCTAAGAACAGAGTTCGGCTCAAGAAAGGCTAATTAATTATTGGTAAACCCCCGGCTCTGGCGGGGGGACTCGCATAGGTTATACCTTTGCTGCGGTATCTACCTTCGTGTTTCCGCCAAGAAACATACAGGTACTACCCATGCCAGACTACAAGAGTCTGGGTCATACCCGTTGGGATTGTAAATATCATATTGTGTTTATCCCCAAGAAGAGACAGAAGGTGATCTACGGGAGCTTGAGAAAATTTCTCGGCGAGATATTCCACGAACTTGCAAAAAGAAAGGGTTGCAAAATATTGGAAGGGTATCTGATGCCCGATCATGTACATATGTTCATCAGTATTCCCCCGAAATATTCAGTGTCCAGTGTTGTCGGATACATTAAGGGTAAAGCGGCCATCATGATTGCGAGAAACTTCAAAGGTAAGCAGAGAAATTTTACCGGAGAGAGTTTTTGGGCAAGAGGATATTTTGTGTCCACCGTTGGTCTTGATGAAGAAGTTGTTAAGGCCTATATCCGCAATCAAGAGAGCCCAGAGCAGCATCGAGAACAACTGAAAATTAATTGGTAACCGCGCCTATGGGCGCAACAATAGCCCTTTGAGGGCGCCCCCCAATAAGCCTCCGGCTCTGCCGGATGTCATTTAACTCTTGTGCCGCAAGATAAATCAAAATCTGTATACATACAATTCAGCCTTGTAAAAAGAACAGTATTTACTGTGATATCATTCCATACCTATAACCAGCATGTCATTACGCCTAACAAGTGACTATGGTTCTTTGCACAAACCTCACACCAGCAAAAAACCAAACAGCGGAAAAAGGGGGCGGAGTCGAATGGCACTTACTTAAGGCTCTAAGGCCTGTAAATATGCGGCTTTGCTGCGACACCTGAGTTTTTCTAAGAGCCTCCTGCATACTGTGATTAATGCACATAACAGCTATGAGGCGGGAGTTTGGTAAGGTTTTTGAAGGTTACTATAACTCTGAAAAGCTTGGTATCACTGAGTTTGTGGTCTTAAGTAAGTGCCATTCGAGTCGGAGTCATTTTAGGTTTATCGCTCCAAAATGACTCCAACCCCTTTTCTTGAAAATGGCTGATACTCAATGGTAATGCAGAAATATGGTGAAAGTGATTACTTATCAACCCTGTACTTATCAGGTAATTTTGCAAACATCTCTTCAGCGTCTGTTCTGGACATATTCACAGCCAATAACCTCACCTTATCCAGATTATTCCTTGGACTATATTCTGACAGGTTTAAATTCACACATATAAGCTGTTGTTTATAAGGTGCCAGTTCTGGCTCATAGGTATTACCGGTCTGTAGCAGGAACATTGGTTTTCCATTCCTTATCAGACTTTCAAGCATTCCTATATCACATTGAGACGCTAAGTAGATAACCTCTTTGAAACGACTGCCATATTTATTAACGACAGTTGTGGCTTTATTGCGGCCTACCCTGATACTCGGCCATGTGAATTCTGGAGGCCGCAAATCCGACGTATACAACACTTTTTTTCCTGCCTCTGCCAGAGCTCCACTTAGCATGCCTTTACCCGCACCTATTTCGACGAGGTTTTTAGCCAATGGAGCCAGACACTCCTTTAACTGAACTCCAAAGGCTTTGCTGAACAACTCATGTATCTCCAGAGAATGCTTACAGAAGTTCATAAAGAGGGACAAAAATTGAACTTTTTTAGGCGACCCCGATGCGTGAACAGTACTCGTTACAGGGGCAGTTTGAATGGATACATTCAATGTGGCAGCCATATCGGTCAAGGATGGTATCTTGGCAGGAATCTTACCCTCGCTGACTGTTTTCAACTGAATAATATACTCTTTTAAAATTTCTATCTCTTGCCTGGATGCCTCTCTTGACTCTTCCAGCATGCACATACACCCAGACATGGCCATCAGCATCACCTCAGGTGGGTACCGTTCACTATCATCAATCTGTTCATTGCAGTTGAATGTTGTAATTAACTCACTCAACTGTCGTCTGAATGATTCAACACTCTGAACCTTGCTTTGAAGCTCAGTAAGGCACTCCAGCCCTGGAGCAATCATTGGTTCCCACAGACTGTGCAGTTCGGTGATTGCTAACTGATTAGTCATTGCATCCGGCAATCTTACGTACGAATCCTGTCGTTTTGCCTCACTGATGATGTAGCTACTGATGGATTCTAACTCATCTCGCGTTAAGTCTTTTTCAGTGATTACATTCCAGGAATCCCTGTCATTGAGTTTCAAAAAGTAGCTGTGCCTTGGGCGCGCCACTTTCACATTCGCAGAGCTGGACTGATTAAGCTTCCGAAATTCAGCATATTCCAATAGGGGGGAAGTGGTTTTAGTTGATTGAGTACTGGCAGGTAGCATAAAAAACCTTTATTTTGAGTTTGATACCCCCGTCAGACAATAAAAAAAAGGGATGGTTCCATAACCTCGTAAGCGACAGGCCAACCTCATCTACCACCAATAACCACACACCCAGATACTCAAGCCTCCCGCACCTTTAAGAGGCGTCATAGAAGAAGGGAAAAAAGCGGGCGGAGTCGAATGGCACTAACTTAAGCCCGGTCGACATTAATTTGTGAGGAATATATCACTCGGGAATGGGATAATTCCTTATGATAAAAACAACACTCTTTCTGCCGGGCTTTCATTTGCCGTCCCTGCGTCGTAAACCCCGGTCAGCCAGCCAGGAACTCGCCGCTCAACGTGACCAGATCAAGAAGTCAAACCTGACCCAGATGGGTGAATACTTCGGGTCATTCATTCATCACAAAGCCACAGAACAATCTTCCTCTGGGGCATTCAGTTGAAGGCGCTTGTTTACGAAGGCCAATAGTTTCTGGGGGTTCTTTTCACAAGTTCTTGATGCAGACGGTGGTTGTCGGGAAGTCGTCTGCAAAATGCAGGCCTTTGCTGCCAAGAACCCTATCAAGACACCTTCCTCATCGACAGCAGCCTACTGTAAGGCCCGCAGGAAGCTTGAGCAAACAATGTTGGATGAGGTTCTCCAGCAAACATCTGATGAGCTTCTGAAAAACGACATTGATCGCTCCTGGCATAACCGTCGAGTACTTGTCGTTGATGGGACCGGACTCAGCATGCCTGATACAGAGGCTAATCAGGAAATATGGCCCCAATCCAGGAACCAAAAGCCTGGCTGTGGTTTTGCCTCGGCACGCTTGTGTGCCTGCTTTGATCTGCACACAGACGCCTCACCTCTCTGTCAGATAAGCGTCAAAGCAAGCCTGCAGGCACTAAGACAGTGGGAACCTCTCATAGGTGCCCCTGAAGCTGACAAGACGGGAGAAAAACAACGGCTAATGAGTTTACTCTACAAAGCAATCGCCGGCGCAACTGTGCCCGCCAGGCCAGGGCGCAGGGAACCACGGTGTGTTAAGCGCAGGCCCAAGCCTTATCAGCTGATGTCGGCACCAAGGGCATCGATGGTTGAGCTGGAACACCGGGGTAAAAGCCGTGGCAAGAAGCTTTAAGTTAGTGCCATTCGACTCCAACCCCTTTTTCCTTTTCCGCGCCCCCTTTTTCCGCTTGATGTGATCAGGACGTTTTTTCCGCAGCTTGAAGAGCCTGATCAGTCGGTGACAGACTTGCAGTGTGTTATTAGCCAGCTGGCATGGAATGAACAGAACCTTATTTCTGTTATTACCCAGTGTGTCGCCACGAAAGAAGTGCTTATGATGGCCAGGATGAACCGGGGGGCACTGCACGAAACTCTGGATACAGGGAAGGTGACATACTGGTCTCGCAGCCGAAAGAATCTGTGGCGGGGGCAACCAGTGGTCATAGCCAGGCACTGGTGAGTATGGCGTTTGACTGTGATGGTGATGCGGTTTTATGTCAGGTGGAACAGTCAGGAGCGGCCTGTCACACAGGGAGGCGCAACTGTTTTTATCTGCATGTTGATAGAGGCCAGCAGCAGGTGTGTATCAACTTTTCAGGATCACAATAAAAATAACCCGCAACAGGGTGCTGTTTCGGGTTATTTGATTTAGGTCGTTGCCGTATTTTTGGTTGGCTTTTTATGGGGCGCCGGACTCCAGACATAGACTCCAGTATTTCTTATTTTCTCGCTGAGTGGGGGAACTCTATATCACCGATGAATCGAGAGAGGGGAATCTACTTCCCGCGCCGTCTGGTCATCCCTGTCTGCCTGCAGGCACTGGTCTTTGGAAGTAGACACCCATCTCCCGATATTGAGCATCTATGGGTACGGTCTCTTTGCCTTCACTCCATGCGAGCAGTCTTCCCGCTTGCGTTTACCCTGCCATACCTTTGCCGACTGATGTGATGGCGAATTCAAAGCAGCTCCCAGCTTTCGGTGTAAATCTGCAGTTATTTTACGAAATTCGGGCACTTTCAGTCTTTTACTGCTGTCCAGCATTAACCCCGGGAACACCACCTGGAACAGGAACTGGGTAGCAACATTCCTTTCAGTGGTATCAAAGGTTTTATCAACAAGAGTACTCGGCCGCTGCTGGCTGTGGTGGCTGACAGCCTCATAACCATCAAAGAAGAACCCAGAACTCTTTTGTAATCTCCAGAGCTCTCCCTCGACTTTCCCTTTGACCAAAGAGAGACAGAGACCTGCCGTTGAGAAGGCGTCCAGTGACTTGGAGGCACAACCTCTGTGAGGAGGATGGTGTGGCGGCTTAACGCGACCAAACAGACTTTCCCCTATGGGGGTGGCCGCGTTGAGATCAATGATTTTGGGAACCCGGCAACCATCCAGCATAATGTTGCAGCAGCGCAGATCATTATGGATCAGGCCCTTAGCCTCATGCAGGAAAATAACGCCATCGATAATACCGCCAGCGATAGACAAACGGCTGAGTAAAGGGCCGGTCGAATGATTATCGAGTGAATTCGCCAGGTCTAAGGGAAGTTTTTCGAGATACATGCAGGCGCTCAGGTCGTCAGCACTTACTCCAAGACAGCAAACGATGTTGGGGTGTGATAGTGTCATCAGGTATTCTGCCTCTTTAAGCAAGGCATCATAAAAACCCTTTGCAGTGTTACCTGATTTCACAACATAGGGAACAACCCGCCCGGCAATGGAAACCTGGTGAACCTCTCCGGATATCCCGGCACCTACCGGGTTTTCTGCTCTGGCATAAGCCACATCACTGACAGACAGCCCGTTCAGGGCGTAAAAGCAGCCGTTGGGATGGGAGCACGCACGAGAAATATGCCCCCCCCACTGTATACCTTCTTCTGATGCTCCTTGACGGGATTTATCACCAGTTTTCCCCTCTCTGGCTCCGATACTCAGGCTAAAAGCCCCTAATACATAATCCAACATCCCTGCCACCTGTAACATCCATGTTAGTGGGCATAATACTCAGATTACGCTGGAGGATGCCCTGACCGGCCTGTAAGGAGTACTAACAACCCACGGCAAGACATGAAACACCTTACCCTGCCAGAGCTTCAGCTGCTGACCTTCAACCTCACAAAAAATAAAGGGCCGGAGTCATTTTTAGGAGAAACGTATCGACAGAGGTTTCCTTAAAATGACTCCGGCAACTTTTTTTTCGGGAGGTGATGAAACGGCATTACCGAGTTCTAATCGGGAGATGGGAGTCTACTTCCCGCGCCGACGGGGCTGTCCCTGCCCAGAGGCGTTAGTCGGCCAGTCCCTGGCCTTTGGAAGTAGACACTCATTTCCCGATTATGAGACATATGCGTGTACGGTTTACTTGCTTCGTGTGTACGACAGGTTAGAGCTATGGTTCAAAAATGACTCCGACCCTTTATCGTTCGGCTGAGTCTGGTTGAGTCTGGTTGAGGCGCTAGACATCCACGAACTTATTGCTTCCTCTGAAGCAGGGCGAAAAACAGGTCTCTACCAAATTTAACGCCTTTACTGTCAGTTAATATATCGGATGAAAAAAAAGGGTTTTTTCCACTAGATATGATATTCACTGTGCTGTTAATCCTATCAACAAAAAAAAACATTTCATCTTCAAAGTATGACGTGATCAATAAAACGCCGCCGTCTTTTAATGTTGATTGAGCATTGTTAAATATTTCGGCCCATATCCTTGTGGATTCGCAAATATCATTTTCGAATGGCTCTGGCCCCCTCATCAAGACTAAGTCTTGTGTTTTATGGAAGCTGGAATCAGTTTTAGATAAATCTTTAATCATCAATCTGGCGTTTTTGATATTATGTTCTTGAAGTCTTGAATTTCCCTTATCAATAAGCTGTCTATTAATATCGATTCCTATAATGAAAGTGTCGTGAGCAGAAAAAGCATTGTGTGCAGCAATGATTTCCTGACCTGTTCCACAAGCGATTCCCAATATAGATAACCTACCTCCGTCATGGCTTTTTATGTGCCCATATGAATAGGATAACAACTCTTGATATTTGAACTGTTCGGCTGAGTCAGGTAGTGTATGAAATTTAATTTTTGTTGAATTATCGTCGAGATTTAACTCAAAGGTAACTCTATCATGTATTGTTTCAGCTTTCCTTTGATGAATAGAGTCGGAAGATGCTCCATGAATTGTCATCTCACTCTTGCACGGAATCTTATTTTCACAAGGGACAGTTTTTTTTGTGGTTTCTTGCAATTGTTTTCTTTCAATGTCAGCTTGGTGTTGAGTCAATATAGGTTGGTCGCTGGGTCCAATTGTTGGAAACAAAATAAATGCCTCTAAAAATATTAATTAATATAAATTGAACCTTTTTTATGTTTTTTACACTAACAGTTGAGTAAGGATGGTTTACAACTTTTTCCAGGTGCATGCGGCGCCACTCTCACCATGTCATTGTGTGTTCATTGTTTTAGCAGACGAAAAAGCGAAAAAGGGGGCGGAGTCATTTTAGAACGAAAGGCCTAAAATGACTCCGGCCCTTTTCCTTTTCTTTTTCCTAACCACCCTGTTAGGGGAACCATCCATAAGGAAATGTCTCTTATGTAGCAGGATTAAAAAATAAGCGCTGCCTCATCAAAAGGAAACACGAAATGGATATTTGTGGATACTCACTTAAATCACCACTCCAACCCTTCGTCACTGCATGCAAGGGGGCATTTTGGAGTATTTATCCCGCAAGCCGCCAGATCACAAGACAGCTCTTTAACAGAGTTCTATACCGCACTGTCACTATAAATAATCGCGACGTGCAATTATTGAGGCACATACCAGGTCTCGGATCTCTTAATTATGTGGTGTTCCGAGGGAGGCTTATGCGGTGGTTAGTGAATCCTGCCCCCGTATGTAAACAGTTAAAGGATGATGAGGTTCTTATCCGGGTTCCCAACATCTGTGCTAGAACCGTGTTTCCAAAAGAGAATGGTTTTTTTTGTTTTGCCAATGAGAGCAAGCCAAATATAATAGGGTTATTTACACGTTATGCCGTTATAGCTCCTGTTGCAGTCGCATGTTTAAACACCTTTGGTATTGCTGCCGTGGCTGGGGTGGTTGCAGCAGCTTCTGTATTGATTTTCAAAACGCCATCAACATTAGCGATATTGAAGAGATATACCGGCGAACTGAACATTAAAGGTACTGTTATCAACAACTTTGATGTTGATAGTGCTCGTAAGAAGTTAAAAGGCATAGAGGATCAAGCTAAGAAAGAGACGTTATTCTATTGTATGATGGGATACAACTGCTCTCAATTAGCCGATGACTTGATCCGGGCCGGGCTCGATCGGAGTGTTCTGCCGTATCTAAAAAGCCCCTTGCTGTATCAAACGCCAACAAATATTGCGCTGATGGTTCACAACATCAGTCAAATCACTGTGGCTCTTAATCGCTAGAGAAAAGCGAGAAAAGAAAAGGGGTCGGAGTCATTTAGGTAGAAAAGAGGAAAAAGGGGGCGGAGTCGAATGGCACTAACTTAAGCCCGGTCGACATTAATTCGGCACCAAGGGTATCGATGGTTGAGCTGGAACACCGGGGTAAAAGCCGTGGCAAGAAGCTTTAAGTTAGTGCCATTCGGCTCCGACCCCTTTTCCCTTTTTCCCGGCCCCCTTTTCCCGGGCGTTAGGTGCTTTTCCATGTCATATCTCTACCAATATGTATTTGTCCTACCTGTTGTAGCCCATGCAGATTTAGTAATTGATCATTGAGATTCTGCTTGTCCAATAAAGCTTCTTTCCACATATATCCAGGGAGGTCATCAAATTGTTGACATACAACTGCTAATGCATCCTTATTAACGGCCATGTAACCGGGAGGTTCGTGATGAAAAATACCTACATTGTCTAATTCTGGCTCCAAATGCCTGTAATTATGCAGTGCTTCTCCTGAAAGCAAATATTCATATAACCGTTTAGCTCTATCTTTCAAAGTACCTGTTAATAATCTTTCCTTTTTTCTAGCTATGACTCCTTCATGTGAAAATATTTCCTTATGTCTTTGAGCTATTTCAGACAGCATTGAATCATCTAAATACTTTTTAAATATTTTGTCATCCTGTAAGGAAAACTCTTTTCTAAATGGACAAACATTTCTAACCCCATACATTGCCAACTGGAACATAGGCTTACAGAGAAAAGTATTATCTATATCCGAATAAATTACTGATAACCCGCCCAATGCCACTAAATTATGGGATAATAATCTCTTGCCAACTAATTCTGCCTTTCTTTGAGCTTGCAAGAGAAGTTCAGGAAATTCTCTACACAAGGAATATCTTGGATCATCAAGGAGATTCTTAGCATCTTTTCTTTTGTAATATTCAGTATATTTTAATGAACTCAAATCACTTTCTAAGCTCATGACTAATATATTTTCATGTTCACAAAATATTTTTTTCATTTTTTCTAATTCTAACGATGGCATATCTCGCTCTAGATAGACAAGAATCACTGGTATTCCCCATTCCTTTAATCTGTCAGCTTGCTCAGAAATCCTTGTCACATAATCAAGCCCTTTAACATGTGGAGGGTTATTCTTTCCATCAAATAAGCCTGTGTTGTATCTTGCATACCATGTATGAATTATTGGCCCCGGAGGTATAATTCGGAGGTTTAAAGATTCAACTTGTTCTAATGTATCAATCCCTGCAAATTCAAGAGCCTCTGCCATTGCTAGGCGAGACGTTTCATCAACAGTTAGGCCTGCAATTTGACTTTGTACAATCCTGTCAACTATTTCCTCATGAGCAGATAAAGTTTTTACCTTTCTAGCTAAAACCTTAGTTCCTTGGCTTCCCATGCCTTCGGCTGACCAGTGGTATCCTAGCATTGGCAAAGGTTCAATAGTCTTTGGACAAGAAGTAGTTGTATTTTCCGCAACAGAATATGATGATCCTGAAGTTGCTGGCACTTTTGATGGTACATCCACGTGAAAATCCTATATTTAGTGATTTTGATACTTTCAGAGAAGTTTTTCAGTACGAAGTTCATAACTTGTGTGACAGTGCACCTACGGAGGAAAAGGGGGCGGAGTCATTTAATCTTTTACGCACCAGCATGTTCCTGTAGAGGATCCGCTTTGATAAATACCATTCAATAAATGACTCCGACCCGAATGGCACTAACTTAAGCCCGGTCGACATTAATTCGGCACCAAGGGCATCGATGGTTGAGCTGGAACACAGGGGTAAAAGCCGTGGCACTAACTTAAGCCCGGTCGACATGAATTTGTGAGGAATATATCCCTCGGGAATGGGATAATTCCTTATGATAAAAACAACACTCTTTCTGCCGGGCTTTCATCTGCCGACCCTGCGTCGTAAACCCCGGTCAGCCAGTCAGAAACTCGCCGCTCAACGTGACCAGATCAAGAAGTCAAACCTGACCCAGATGGGTGAATACTTCGGGTCATTCATTCATCACAAAGCCACAGAACAATCTTCCTCTGGGGCATTCAGTCGAAGGCGCTTGTTTACGAAGGCCAATAGTTTCTGGGGGTTCTTTTCACAAGTTCTTGATGCAGACGGTGGTTGTCGGGAAGTCGTCCGCAAAATTCAGGCCTTTGCTGCCAAGAACCCTATCAAGACACCTTCCTCATCTACAGCAGCCTACTGTAAGGCCCGTAGGAAGCTTGAGCAAACAATGTTGGATGAGGTTCTCCAGCAAACATCTGATGAGCTTCTGAAAAACGACATTGATCGCTCCTGGCATAACCGTCGAGTACTTGTCGTTGATGGGACCGGACTCAGCATGCCTGATACAGAGGCTAATCAGGAGATATGGCCCCAATCCAGGAACCAAAAGCCTGGCTGTGGTTTTCCCTCGGCACGCTTGTGTGCCTGCTTTGATCTGCACACAGGCGGACTGGTCAGTTACCGTATGGACAACAAAAAAAATCATGAGTTGCCATTACTGCGACAACAGTGGGATAGGTTCCAGGCCGGTGATATTTTCTTGGGAGATAAAGGGTTTTGTAGTTATTTTGATGTCGCCAAATTTCAGGGCCGGGGTGTTGATTCCGTCATTACCCTTGCACGGCGAACACCGGTAAAGGACAGTGAAGCTCTAGAGGTTTTGGGGACGGATGACTTACTGATTACATGGCCAAAGCCTAAATGGCGCAAAAGTCTGAGCTATTCCTTTCAGGAGTGGGAGAGCCTCCCTGAACAGTTAGTGTTACGTCAGATCAAAGTCACCGTCGACCAGCCTGGTTATAGGGTGAAACAGTTCTACATTGTGACGACATTGACGGATGCTGAACGTTATTCTGTGAGAGATATCGCTGAACTTTATTATCGTCGCTGGGATGTTGAACTCTTTTTCCGGGATATAAAAACGACATTAGGCATGGACATTTTACGCTGCAAATCTCCGGAAATGATATATAAAGAAATCACAATGCATTTGATTGTTTATAACAGTTTGCGAATGCTCATGTTGAAAGCCTCGCAGAAACACGCCTCACCTCTTAGTCAGATAAGCGTCAAAGCAAGCCTGCAGGCACTAAGACAGTGGGAACCTCTCATAGGTGTCCCTGAAGCTGACAAGACGGGAGAAAAACAACGGCTAATGAGTTTACTCTACAAAGCAATCTCCGGCGCAACTGTACCCGCCAGGCCAGGGCGCAGGGAACCACGGTGTGTTAAGCGCAGGCCCAAGCCTTATCAGCTGATGTCGGCACCAAGGGCATCGATGGTTGAGCTGGAACACCGGGGTAAAAGCCGTGGTAAGAAGCTTTAAGTTAGTGCCATTCGACTCCGACCCGAATGGCACTAACTTAAGCCCGGTCGACATTAATTCGGCACCAAGGGCATCGATGGTTGAGCTGGAACACCGGGGTAAAAGCCGTGGCAAGAAGCTTTAAGTTAGTGCCATTCGACTCCGACCCCTTTTTTTTTGTACATTTGAGCTTTTGTACGGGAGGAACTGAGGTACGTTCCATCTCAAAAATCTGAATATGCAGCGCGATAATTGGCGGGAAAGTCAGGTCGCATAACATACAGACATAATCCATCTAAATTGATGTGTACGCCCATGGTCAGTCACACTGATCATGGGCACACAAGTGTAGCTGTGTTTTGGAGGCCTATCTGGCTAGGCCCCTTTTCTCTTTTTCAATTATGTATGTATGTTTGTTGCGCAGTATTGGAGGGATAACTTCCTGTTTATCACGTTTAGATTTTGTCTGCTGCTGGCGCCTGTGATCAGCTTCTCTGCGAAGTTTACGAAACGTCTCGGGATCGCTGGCGAATCTATCGACTTTACAGATTTTATCTTGATCGCCTGCATAGTAACTGCGCATTTCTGTTATCTTAAGATCAAAGATTTTTTGTTTTTTAAACACTTCTTTCCAGCACCAGGCTGATGCCAATTCTAAATGGAGTCTATGTTTTATTGATGCAGTGGGACGCTTTTCAAGTTGTGTACGCAGGTTATTCAGTTCTGCGCACATTGCATTTCCAGAGCCACCCCGACTCAGTTGTTCAATAAGATTATCCAGTGACCAGTTAAAGTGAGGTTTCCCTCCTGTCTCTACTGGTTGTGTTGTAATCGGAGTATCCTTGTCGATATTATGCTTTATCCTTTTCTTTCGTTGTTTGTTTTTAACAGCTGTGAACTCTGAAGAGTCGAGCTTATCTGAACTGGATGATGAGAGGCCTGATTTTACAGAGTCTGAATCTGGTTCAGGGTTATCACTACCACTACTTAAAATGGTTTCCTGGAAGGGGACAGGGGGTTTGGGGGCGGTTGTGTTAGCTTGCGAAGGTTTATTCCTCCCCCCGGCTTGAGCAAAGGGATCTCTCTGTTCACGATGAACAGTAATCGTTCTCTCGCATAAAGTCTGTTGTATTGGCTGAGATCCTGGTGACCTGACCCATGAAACAGGGGAGTGCAGTTTTGTCCCAAGAACAACTCTCAATACATAGGCAAGCCATCGACCTGCATTTTGACAAACTGTACTGCTGAAATTTTCAAGTGATGTCTGAAGTTGTTTGAAATATGATGCACTTCTAGCATAGTGATCTGTTATTAATCTCATAGTGTTTAACTCCCTTTGGAAACCGTATTGTCCTTATGTATGTAAACGCTTAGACAATCACTTCGAACAATGTTGGCATAGCTGTTACCCCAACTAACCTGTCTGTTAATTAATCCGGCTTTCTCACGCGCAATAAATCAATAAATCACTGGCAGGTACAACAGGTCTCCAGACAGGGGGCAGTGTTCTCTGGGCTGGGTAGATCATTCCCTCCCCCTTTTTTATATGAAATTGTTAGGGATTCTTACCTTGGTGTTATTTATGAGTGTATTGAGTTTTTATATTGTTAAATGAATGACCAGGTACTTATATTAACAGGGGCTGCGTAATGAGAAGTGTTGCTGTAAAAGATAGCAAAGTAACAGATTATTTAAACTGTTGTGGCTCTAATGAGAATAGGGAGGAGTGGTTAAAATTCAATTTAACTAAGTTAAGGGAATCCAATCTGTCATTCACTTATATACCGGTCCGGCATGATATAAGTTGCTGCGCTCTTAATTTAAATTTCCAGCCTGTTAAAGGCAGATGTGTTGTAACCTACTATAAGCACAGTCGGTTTGATAAGGATTTAAATGAAGGTTCGGAGGGTGAGGGTCGTTGTTATACAGAAGAGATTTCTAAAAATCAGGATGATCATTTGATGGAACTGCATGCACACAATATTAGTCCTGATTGGTTTTTTGGGACTTTTCACTGGCACTATGTGATAAATTTTGCAGAGCATGATTTAGACTTGTTTGTTGATAAATATTTAAATAAGTCTGAGCTGCATAAGGCGTGCAAAGATAGTTATTACATGAATGTTTGCTACGCCGCTTTTCACTTGTTGAAAAACCCAGATGAACATAGTCTCTCTTTTCGAAATGGTGGTTATATATCCAGAGGAGGATGGAGCTATGAAAGAGATAAAAGGAGGTGATTATTACATGCAAGGTTTCTATTTTTCTTTTTCACAAATTATCATTAATAACCACCCTGGCTTTCTTGCGTGCTGTGTTACACAAACAAGCACTATGCCTGCGCACAGTCGCGACCACCGTGGATGGTGTAAGTAGACACCCATTTACCAATTAACAGGATTCTGCGTGTACGATTTACTTGTTGTATCTGTGCGGTGGATTGTTATTTCTACATACTAACCTGTTATGGGATCCTATGAACAATTAGCCTACTAAATAGATCAGGCTGCAACCCTGCTGAACAACCTGTTTATTGGCCAGAAAACTATGTTTCCATGTGACCAGATACTTAAGAAAATGTCTCTTATGTAGCAGGATTAATAAATAAGCGCTGCCTCATCAAACGGAAACACGTAAATGCTTAGCTTTATCTGTATAAACCTAAAACGAGAGCCAGAACCTATCTGACCAGCCAGTCAATTCCCCCGAACTGTATCCCATATTTAACAGTCTTTCATAAACAACAGGTAGTTTTTGAAAGGGGCGGGCATGGAATTATCACGGACTTCTACAGCAGGTAGTAACACAGCCTGTGACGTCCCGGATGCTGAAAAGAAGGCAAAGCTTTCCTTGGGAGTATCAGCAGAAGTCCTTTCTGATGTGCAGACAGAAGCCGGGCTTTCTACACCCGGAAGGTTACAGGGCCAAGCTTCACTTCCCAGGTTCCAGCCTTATCTGCGAGAGCTGACTCTGGGTGACCGGCTTGTCACTATTCCTGACTATAGTCATGACCCACGCTTCGCCGAGACCCTCACAACATTGTCCCGTCTGGAAGTTGAAAGGCTTCGGGAACTGCGTCATCAATACCCAGACCATATGCCTATGCCTGGTATGGCCAGAACTGTAGCAGAGTTGGATCAGGGGCTGGCCTGGCGAGAAAACTATCCAGAATTGCCTGCATCAGAACAAGCCGTTATTCAAAGAATGCGCACGCAGCTGGCGAGGCTGGAGGTGCAGGATTATAACTGCCGTGCATCCACAGAACGGTTTCTGCAGGCACTGGTTTATATAGAGTTTCTTGATCACTGGTTTGAGAAGCAAATGGCTCCAGAAGTCGATCCGTGTCAGCAACCTCCGTTTCTCATTGAGTTAACCAAAAATACTGAGCCCCGCGAGTATTACATTCGAAAGTGTACAAGCTTTATGCCGAACTGCACTCTCCATGGGCTGGAGCAGCTCCCTTGGAATACCCTGCTTGAAGACCCACCGCTCTTTACTCTCAGATCGGCTTGCCTGTTTCTTAATTATGAACAGCTTCAGCCCGGATCTGGTGCAAGTAATCTGCCTTATCGGGATCTACATAATCACTTCGGTTTGAATGACACTCGTGTGCTGATGGTGCCCATACCAGGGCTGTTAAGTATTGATAGTCATATGAGCAATGCGCTTTCGTCTATTCAGCTGGTGTCGTTTTTTGTAGAACCGGAAACACTGTATCAAAAAGTTATCTACACGCCACTGGCTGGCTTTGAGCATCTGCTGGCGCTGAGACAGACGTTTCTGAATCGTCATCTTAAACAGACACCTGAGCTTTGTGGTGAACTGGCAGAGTTTGGCCGACGTTTCCATGAGCTGAAAGATGAGCTGGAGCCAGAAAAATACCAGGCCATAGAAGCCGCACTTTGTATGCTGCTCTCACAACATGATCTGCACGAGAGTCCTTCGTTTCACACTGTATTAGAAGGGTTGATGAAAGGATGGTCAGCTGTTTCTGTGAACTATCTTGAGCCACAGTGTCACCGTTTGAATTTTAAGAATATGCGTTTAGGGGCGGATATTCTCAACCGCTCCCGTATTTTACGAGAGGGTATGAGGTGTGAAGAGATGCTGCTGGGTGTTCGACAACACCAGTCAGTGAAGCCAGTTCACTTGAAGGGAAAAAAACAGGGCAAGGTCCCGCTGTGTCAGCAGCCACCTTTTCACCCGGTTGTTTATCCATTGCTGCGTGGACTGTTACCGCATTTGGCATTGTTGAGTGAGCAGGGATTTCCTGCGCAGGCTGTTATCAGAGCACTTCAGGTGTATCACCGACATGAACTGCAGAGCTGGAAAGCCAGCTGGGCTAAACAGCACGTTACAACCCCTCAGACTGTAAATACAGCACTAGATGAGGATGATTTGCAGAAGGCTGCGGGCACAGCTCGTTGTGTTATTCCTTTACTGAAACATTTGCAGTTTCGTTATATTACCTCCCAGTCTGAGAATGTCGGACTTTGTCGAGAGGTGCCTTTACAGATGGTCTCCCAACAGACGCTTTCCAGAGAGGCAGTGACACGAGCCTGTAGCCTTGCTTTGCAAGTGTCCGTTCCGGCAGACTTCCCGTCTGTGCCTGCCCCTGCTGTTGAACTATCAGGATGTAACGCTCCAGCTACCCCCGAACAGGTTGAAGCCATCCAGGCTCTGGTCATTGAGCATCAAAGGACATTGAGACATCGCGTAATTAATCCAGAACGAATGATGGGGCTTCTTGCCCTTAACCGTCTTTCAGGGCGTTTCTGTCACCCACTTAATTTTGGTTGTACAGCTTATGTGAGGGAATGGCTACTGCTGCAGGCGCTATATAGTGATCTGCAGCGGGGAAGCCGATTAGATACAAGAGACTTCAGATTGCTTTATGAGCGAGTAGCAAATAAAGCACCAGGTCTTTATGCCGCGGAACGGCACTTACAGAGATTAAGCCAGAACCAGGGGCAGACGTTTATGGACGATATCCGTGAACGGTTTCCTGGGCTGGATTACAGTGAAATTCAAGCTTTACTCGATCCACTGAGACAGCCTGGGCTGTACAGCTATGCTCAGTTGATAGTGCTTCAGTTTGTGAAGCAGCAACAGGGAATTGGTGAGAGTTCTGTCACTGAAGAGCAGCTTAATGCAATAAGAGTCAGACATGCAGGGCGCAGATTCTGACATTCCTTTTCCTGCCCATACAGAAAATGACTCCGGCCCGAATGGCACTAACTTAAAGCTTCTTGCCACGGCTTTTACCCCGGTGTTCCAGCTCAACCATCAATGCCCTTGGTGCCGAATTAATATCGACCGGGCTTAAGTTAGTGCCATTCGACTCCGACCCCTTTTTTTTGGTGCCGAATTAATGTTGACCGGGCTTAAGTTAGTGCCATTCGGGTCGGAGTCATTTAAGAACGAAAGACCTAAAATGACTCCGACCCCTTTTTCACCTTTTTCACTTTTTCATTTCATGGATTCATGTCCCAGGAAACAAACAGAGTCTGGAAACAGTATTTAATGCAACACTGCCTGATATCCACTGCATTTAGAGCACAGTTTTCAAGCAACAACGCCGGAAGCTTAGTCCGGCATGCCATTCCTCTCAAACCAGTCAGTTATTGTTATACACCCAGATTGTCGCTGTACTACCCGTAAATTAGATTAATAAGGGTGGATGTAATGATTATCACAAAACGACTGCATGCAAACCTATTCACTATTTTACGTGAATCAAGCCAAACTCAATTCTGGACATTACACCAGGTAAAATCAACGAACCTGGAGGCTGAACTATGCAACCAGTAACAGCCAGCCCTCAACCTTCCCCACTTACATCCCCTGCTGGCGCGCAAGGTCAAGGTATAGGTAATAAAGAGGACAATGCACAAAATACCCTTGTGAGGGGAAAGCATTACTCAATACGAGCAGACGAACCGACTTCTCTGGAGAAGAGAAAAATTGAAGATACGCGCCCACGGGGGTGGCCTGCAAGCTGGCCTGCACCGGAATGGAGAGATCTACCTCTGCCGCCAGAAGCTGTAAAAACCATCGATGATTCTTTTATCAAGAACGATTTACAGGATGCCTCCAGCAGTATTGGCTGGTACCGGGCGGAAATAGAAAAAAGACAGAAAATAGAAGCTCGCGGGGAGGAGTACGGCTTTCAGCCTCTGACAACAACCCTGTTAAATATGAAGCTTCTGACGGAACACATTCTTAAAGGAAAACAGTTTGCGCTGCCTTTAAGCGAGGAAGCCAGGCCCATTCTTTCCCATTTGCTGGATGAAATCAACAGCCTGTTAAGCATTTCACCGCCGCCGTATAAACGCACGGTCATGTTATCTCTTAAACTGACGCTTATTTACGACCTGCTTGTACGTGAACATCTTCTTTCAACCCCTGAAAGGGGTTACTTCGGTGATCATAATCTTTATGAGGGCAGCAATAAACTCATGGAAGGCTTATCTTTGCATGATATCCATCAAGTCCCCTGGATGACATTGCCAGAAAATAAGGATGCCATTCCTCCATGGATAGACAATGCAGATTACATCAAAGACTTACTGAGCTACCTGAACAGAGCTGACATTCTGCTCTACCCCAGCTACGAACCTTTAGATCTTGAGGATTTTGCCAACTTCGGCCATCTGCCCGTTTACCCAATAGGCATGATCACAGAATATGCCCTGGGTGCGGATGGCATGAACAATCTCCCTTACAGCTTTTATGAGCATGATCTGACTCATATCAGCATACACCACAGCTATGTTGGCCTCTATTCGCCAGACATTTTAGCAGGGCTGGAATCCCGCCTGATCTTCAGGCAGGCTGCTCTTCAACTACCCGAGGAGTGGCCACTTACCACACAACCAGACGCCTGCAAACCCGTCAACATGCTACTGTTCGAACAGTACCATGAAACTGATTTATCAGAGGCAATACACAATCTTACTCAAAAGGACTGGTTGTATTTTTATCTAGAGCTACAAAAGCACAACCGAGAATACTTGTATCATTTTTCACAACAGTATCATGGTATCACCGATCTGAATTTCGCCCTCGGCAGCTTATGGCTATACAGTCTTTTCCACTACTGGAGAGACCAGGGAGGAAAGCCACTTGCAGCCGAAGAGATCAGTGCATTTGCACGAAATCGGTTCCTGCCTAAAGCCAGCGCTTTAATAAAGCATTTTGAATTTTATGAAGCGAATAAACTCGAACTTGTCAATTTTTTTATCAGTCATGGAATTATCAATGAAGAAGAAAATTTCTTGCACGCGTACGAACAAAATCTCTTGTTATCGTTCGAATCTTGCCCATCACGTGGTATCCCGAAATACGATTATTATGATGTTTTCTATTTTTTATGGATTCGAGCCTCGGAAAACAAACAGCGCCTGGAATCAGAATTTCATGTCAAGCTGCCGGATATCGACTTCGCTTAGAGAAAAAGGGGTCGGAGTCATTTAGGAAAAAGGGGGCGGAGTCATTTTAAGCAATAAAGGGGTCGATAAAGGATAAAGAAGGATAAAGGGGGCGGAGTCATTTTAGAACGAAAGACCTATAATGACTCCGACCCCTTTTCCACTTTCTCGCAATGATGGATGCTTTCATTTCTTTGGAATAACGAGCCATAAATCCTCTCTCTTATAGATACCCTGTTATGGGAATCAGTGATCAAGAGAGGCGACATCTATGCTGACACAGCGGGATAATGACTCCGACCCCTTTACTGCTTTTTCGCTCTTTTTAGATATCTAACAAATCATCTAAATTACTTTTTTGGTTTTCATGCTTTCTTTTCAGTAATTTAAAGTTTTCATAAGCATGTTGAAGATAACTAGTAGAGAAAATACCATTTGAGTTAAGCGTATCAGCCATTACAGGGGTTTTGAATGATAGAGTCTTTGTTTCAAATTTAACCTTTTTCCCTTTCTCCCCATATGTTTCCATCATATATTTATGGTGAGACTCAAATTCTTCTTTACTAAATGATTTGTACTCTTTTCCTGAGCGAGTTGATAAGTGGACAATGGAGCTGATATTTGCATCGATCCCATTCCAAGACGCGGAAATGTTCTCATGGTTAATACTAAGGCTTGTATAAGCCTTTTTTAAATATTTTGAGGCATGTGTTATACCCACCTTTCTTATAACTCCAATTTCATCAAAGAGTTTTTCAAGATGAGGGACTATTAATATACGTTCAACTAAGTCGGGATTGATTTCTAGAAGAAGGTATATGACATTATCTGATGTCATATTTTTCCAATAGCGATTCATTAAACGCTCCTGGACTTCTGGTGCCGCAGTGGATATATGGAGCGCCACAAAATACTCTTGAAATGATCTATGTGAAAACGATATCTCTAGCCCATCTTCGATTAATAAACACGCTGCACTTAATAAATCAGCTAAATAATCATCGGTAACAAAATCTTTGTTTAAACTATTCCTAGATTTCTCAATATATCGAAGGCAGTCTGTTCTTGACATCTTGAATATTCTTTTATCATATGTTTGCAAAGAAAATAAAGAGAATACTCTCGAAAAATCCTGTATGTCTAGATCAGTGCGCCTGTTGCGATTATATCCCCCCTTATTAGCATCATGCCGTTGATATAATGCTTCATAAGCTTGATTGTAAAAAATACTAAGTTTTGATGGGATTTCAGCATTCTCACCGTAAGTTAACAGCATTATTGATAGAAGTAGTGGGTTTGATAGAAAAGATTCATGCTGTTGAAATAATCCATCATGAAGATTTTTAACGAACTTTTCTTTTATATCTGGATCAAACGGTAATTTCTCAATGAGTGAGGATGCAGATGCGAGGTTTAGTGGGAGTATTCTAAATATTGAAAAATCTTCTATTCCATTAAACGCATCATCTGGTCTTGATGATATATATATTGGGTTATTTTTGTATTTTGTTGAAAGTCTTTTAATCTCTTTTATGAGTCTTTTTCTTTGTGAATAATTAACTTCATCATACCCATCAAAAAAGAAGCAAAAATGACCTTCCTTTTTGGCTTTTAATACGAAATCTCCTGAAGTATCAAATCCAAATGAATCCAAGGTTTCTGAAATATAATCATCCAGTGTGATACTGTTCGAGTTTAGATCTCTGAGTTCAATTAGTATTGGTACATGTTTCTTGTTTGCAATGCAGTCTAAAAATAAGTGGCGCATGAGTACACTTTTACCACTGCCTCCTGTCCCAGTTATAATTATTCTGTGTGAAAATTCAGAGCAAGTACTGAATTTCGGGTTGTCAAATAATTTGTGACCACACTCTATCCCTGTAGGGACGTAGTAACTATATAAATCAACAGATTGGTTTCTAATGAAAAATGACTTGGATTTAGAATATTTTTCTCGTGTATTTGATAAATAATCTGTATAGGCCGTCTTCAGTTTTATTTTTATTGTTTCATCAAATGAGTCATATGCTTTGCTACCCAAACCCCAAATCTTTTCAATGTTGCTTGCAATAAAATCTGCAACAAATTTCCCTTCTTCCAATTTCTACTCCAAATAATGATGTTGGTTCAGCCATATGGCCTAATCAGATGACGCCGTAGGCGTCAGCTGGCTTCCTTTTATGTTTTTGATATTCTTACTCAGTATTGATGTATACACTGATCAAAAAATCGACTTTCCGAATCATTACACCCTGCTTTCTGATAAGTATTTATTGAATTATTCTATTTTCTACTAGTCTTTTATTTTACCGTATATTGACTCGAATACATCACGAGCAGGCGTTACGCGAACTACATATATCCTAGAACTATTTTCTAGAAGGACACCATAAACCGGCCTTCCATAACAAGGTTCTGTGAAAGCATCTTCAATATCTATATCTACGAACGCCTTTTCGACTTGGCAATGAAGAATAAACCCCTCCTTCTGGCGAACATCACATTTCAAATAGCTCTCACAGTGGCGTAATGCACCTTTTGGAGCTGAGCAGAAATACCATCCATCGTAGCTACCAGCCCCCTCACCAGTCCGAATATAACTTGGGTCGAATATATTAAAAACGTTACGCGATCCATGATATAAATCTATTGCACTACCCATAGCAGTAATTACTCATCTCGAAGCTAACTTTAAAAATGACAGGCGATCTACATTAAAAGCGTGTTTTCGAATAATATATAGATATCAATTGATTACGAATAGAGCTGAAATGTGGTGATTATATTGTTATTGTCGTGATTTCTTATTAGATATTATTCTCTTAAGTGAATTGCACTTTTCAGAACTACCTAAATACCGATAAAATCAACAGTTTCTAGCTGTACTTAGAGTTCCGAATACACGATCTATTATCCTGCAGTTATGCTGATATTTCTTTGAGTAGCTGTTTTTGTCGGGCAGGAAAGGTCTCTGCGTGGGGATATATCCACTCTGCCATAATTTTCTGTAGAGTCAGGTGCACCTCTGTGGTGCTCACCACAACGCTACCGCCCCACAAAACAGCCTCCCAAAAGGCTGATGCGTAAATATGCACCCATGTGCCAGTTATCCCACCAAATATACAACACCCACCACCTAATCGTTACTAAAAGCTTACAACCGCCACCCAAAAAAAAGCCCTAGCAACAGCCAGGGCCCCAAAACCAAACTAAAAATCAGCCATCAATGCTTAGTCTGATCATTCACCAAATGACAAGACACAAAATGCCCCGCATCAATCTCAACCAAAGACAACTCATGCTTGGTACAAGCCTCAGTAGCATGACGGCAGCGCTTGGCAAAACGGCAACCCGGAGCAGGGTTCACAGGTGAGGTGATTTCCCCTTCCAGTTTCTCCCGGTCCATCAGCTGGTCGAGGTTGGTGCTTGGAATCGCAGACAACAGCGCCTTGGTATAAGGGTGCGTAGGATTCTTGAACAACTTGTCGGCCGGAGCCTTTTCTACCAGCTGACCCAGGTACATCACCGCTATCTCGTCGGAGAAGTGCTTTACCACCGAGAGGTCGTGGGTGATGAAGATGTAGGTCAGCCCGAGTTTGTCCTGCAGGTCCTGCATCAGGTTAAGTACCTGTGCCTGGATGGATACGTCCAGTGCGGAGACAGGCTCGTCACAGATGATGAACTTGGGGTTCAGGGCCAGTGCGCGGGCGATGCCGATACGCTGACGACGTCCGCCGTCCAGTTCGTGAGGGTAGGTGTTGAGCAGTCGCTCGCTCAGTCCAACCAGCTCCATCAGTTCACGGACACGCTCCGCCAGTTCTTGCTTGCCTTTCACCATTTTGTGGATGATCAGGGGTTCGCCGATGATTTCACTGGCGGTCATCCGTGGGTTCAGGGAGGCAAACGGGTCCTGGAAGATGATCTGCATCTCTTCGCGGAGTTTACGCATCTGCTCTTTGTTGAAACCGCGGATGTTCTGGCCTTCGAACAGGATCTCGCCTTCGGTGGCTTCCAGCAGGCGCAGGATTACCCGGCCTGTGGTGGACTTGCCGCAGCCAGACTCACCTACGATGCCGAGGGTGTGACCCTTCTCGATCTTAAAGGTCACGTCGTCTACTGCGTGCAGCAATCCTTTTGGCGTGCTGAAGTGTTTCTTCAGGTTGCGTACTTCAAGAATGGTATCGCTCATGGTTTATCCCTCCGCAACCATTTTCAGTGGCTGTGCCTCTTCCGCTGGCACGCTGTTCAGACACCGGGACATATGCCCGGCACCGGTCATAACGGGTTCAGGCTTAACTCTGGCACAGCTGGCCGTGGCATCCGGGCAGCGTGGGTGGAAGCGGCAGCCGGAGGGCAGGTCTGTGGGGTCTGGCATCAGGCCCTTGATCGGGTTGAGGCGGTCTTCGGTGCTGTCCAGGTTCGGAATGGAGCCGAACAGACCCTTGGTGTAAGGGTGCTGGGTGTTTTCGTAAACATCACGAATCGGGCCGCTTTCGACAATCTCACCGGCGTACATTATTGCCACCTTGTCGCATACCTGCGCCACAACACCTAAGTCGTGGGTGATCATGATCATGGCGGTGTTGTACTTCTCTTTCAGTTCCTTCATCAGGTCCAGCACCTGGGCCTGAATGGTTACGTCGAGAGCGGTCGTTGGTTCGTCAGCAATCAGCAGGTTCGGGTTGCAGGCCAGGGCGATGGCGATCACCACACGCTGCTTCATGCCGCCAGAGAACTGGTGCGGGTAGTCACCGGCACGGGCGCCGGGAATGCCCACCAGTTCCAGCATCTCTTTGGACTTGGTGACGGACTCTTCACGGGTCACATCTTCGTGAATCTTGATCACTTCGGAGATCTGGTCGCCGACAGTCATCACCGGGTTCAGGGAGGTCATCGGGTCCTGGAAGATCATCGAGATCTTGTTACCACGAATGGTCCGCATGTCCTCTTCAGTCACCTGCATCAGGTCCTGACCTTCGTACATCACCTTGCCGCTCACCACTCGCCCGGGAGGGTTGGGCACCAGACGCATCAGGCCCAGTGCCGTGGTGGTTTTACCGGCACCGGTTTCACCGATCAGGCCGAGGGTTTCGCCTTTCTTGAGGCTGAAGCTCATGCCGCTTACGGCATGGGTCACTTCGCCGTCGGCTTCATACACAATGTTCAGGTCTTCAACTGACAGCAGGTCTTCGTGCTGCTGTGTTGGTGTGGCGTTTTGCTTGCTCATAGTCGTCTTCCTTAACGGGTTAGTGCTTCAGGCGTGGGTCGAGTGCATCACGCAGGCCGTCACCCAGCAGGTTCAGGGCCAGAATGGTGATCATGATCGCCAGACCAGGGAAGGTGGTTACGTGCCATGCATGGCGCAGGTATTGACGACCACCGGCCAGCATTGCGCCCCACTCAGGCTCAGGAGGCTGAATACCCAGACCGATAAAGCTCAGGCCCGCAGTAGACAGAATCGCAACAGCCACACCCAGTGCACCCTGAACAATCACAGGTGCGAGGGAGTTAGGGATGATGTGACGGAAGATGATGCGGGCGTCGTTAGCACCAATGGCGCGGGCCGCTTCAATAAACTCCTGGTCTCGCAACGAGAGCACCGAGGCGCGCACGATACGGGCGTACTGGGGAATACTTGATATGGCAATTGCCAGCATCAGGTTCATCAGGTTGGCGCCGAGGGCGGAGACAATGGCAATGGCCAGCAGGATGCTGGGAACCGCCAGGAAGATATCCATGATCCGCATGATCACGTTGTCCAGCTTGCCGCCGTAGTAACCGGCAACCGCACCCATGGCACCACCAAAGATGATGGAGATGGATACAGACAACACACCCACCAGCAGGGAGACACGGGTACCGTGAACCATACGGGCGAAGATGTCGCGACCAAACTCATCGGTACCCAGCCAGTACTGCATGCTGGGGCCTTGCAGTCGGTCAGACAGGTTCTGTGCGATAACGACAGTTTCGTAGTCGGCAATAAAGTCTGCAAAAACAGCAGAGAAGACGACGATGCACAGAATAGTCAGGCCGAACAGGGCCATCTTGTCACGCTTCAGGCGACTCCAGACTTCTACCCACTGGCTGCGCTTTTTGGGAATGGCGCGGGCTGCTGTTGCTGAAGTTAGCATTGCTGCTTCCATCCCGGCCGCTTCTTCTTTATCGAGTGCTAAATCTTGAGACATATAATCACTCCTTATGCGTACTGGGACTTGATGCGTGGGTCAACAAAGCCGTACAGGATGTCGACTGCCAGGTTCACCAGACTGAAAGTAGCGGCGAGGAAGACCACAGCGCCAAGAACCGTTGGGGTGTCTTTCTGGCGGATGGCATCAACCATCATGCGACCAACACCAGGCCAGGAGTAAACGGTTTCTGTCAGTACCGCACCACCGAGCAGGTAGCCGAACTGCAGACCGATAACAGTGATCACCGGAATCAGTGCGTTCTTCAGGGCGTGACGGTTGATAACCGCGTTCTCGGCAACACCCTTGGCGCGGGCGGTACGGATGTAGTCCTGACGGATAACTTCCAGCATGGAGGAACGGGTCATACGGGTGATGATCGCAGCAGAACCGGTACCCAGAGTCAGGGCCGGAAGAATCAGCGAGCTCATACCCATAAAGCCACCGGAAGGCAGCCAGCCGAGAGTCACCGAGAACACCAGTATCAACATCAGACCCAGCCAGAAGTTCGGCATGGACACACCGAGCAGAGCCATAATCATGGAGCTGCTGTCGATCCAGGAGTACTGACGGGTGGCAGAGAGAATGCCAACAGGTACGCCGATGATGATGGCGATGATGGTACCGAGAGCTGCGAGGATAAGAGTGTTAGGGAAACGAGAGAAGATTTCGCTGAAAACATCACGGCCGGTGGTGTAAGAGGTTCCCATATCACCGGTGATGGCGTTACCGACAAAGCTGGCGTAACGCATAATGAACGGATCGTTCAGACCCATCTCTTCACGGAGGGCTTCGACAGCATGAGCGGGGGCATTTTCACCAAGGATCAGCATTGCCGGATCACCCGGTGTGAAAGACATGATGGCAAAAACCAGCAGGGAAACACCCAGAAGAACCGGAGCCAGCAGCAAAAGCCTTTTATAAATGAACTTGTGCATAATCTACCTGAAAGGAGTGGCTTAAGGAGGATGCCGCTTTCTGTCGGCCGCTCCCGGTGACGGAGGCGGCACGAGCAGTCAAAGCTAAGGCTGTAAGAGATTAACCTTCGAAGTGAACGCCACGGATCTTGTGGTGACCCGCTGGAGAGAGTTCAAAACCCTTGATGTTGTTTTTCAGGCCAGCATTGTAGAACTGGTTATAAATGGAGATGGTAGGCAGTTCTTGTTGCAGCCTGACCTGGATGTCTGCGTACAGGGCACGACGCTCTGTTACGTCAGTTGAGCTGCGTGCGTCGTCCAGGAGTTTGTCGATCTCAGGGTTGCTGTAGAAGGAGCGGTTACCTGCACCACCGTGGGTGGAGGAGTGGAACAGGGCGTAGAGACCATAGTCAGCGTCGCCGGTCACGGTGGTCCAGCCCAGGATGAAGCTGTCGTGTTCACCGCGGGAAGTACCGTCCAGGAATGCGCCCCATTCAACCACTTCGATAGACATGTCGATGCCGATTTCACGCAGTTGCGCCTGCAGAACCTGGGCAATCTGTACACGAACAGGGTTGTCGTTGGTCCAGATGGTGGTCTTCACAGGTTTGGTGATGCCTGCTTCCGCCATCAGGGCTTTTGCCTTCTCGATGTTCTGGTCGTACAGCTTGGCGTCAGGGTTGTAACCGAATACCTGAGGGCCGATAGGGGAGTTTGCCGGGCTGCCAGAACCCAGTACTACCGCGTCAACGATGTCCTTGGAGTTGATGGCGTAAGCAACAGCCTGACGAACCTTCTGCTGGTCGAAAGGTGCCTTGGTCACGTTCATGCCGAAGTAGGCCGTGGCCAGAGACTCAACAGCAATCAGGTCCAGACCGCTTTTGCCAGCGATGGTGCTTTCGTCGATTGGATCGATATCGTAGGAGATATCCGCTTCGCCGGTTTCCAGTGCGATAGCACGGTTGGTGCCTTCAACAATGTTGCGGAAGGTGACATTGGTAATGGGCTGCTTGCCGCCGTAGTAGTTATCGAAAGAGGTCAGGTCGATACGGTCACCAACTGCCCAGTTGCTAAAAGAGTACGGCCCGGTACCGACTGGGTTCTGGCCATAGCTGGAACCACCTTCGGCAACTGCTTTTTCATTAAGGATGGAAGACGCTGAGTGGGCCAGATGATGAAGCAGAGGGCCGAATGGTTCTTTGGTCTTCAGGTGTACAGTGTAATTATCAATAACTTCAACAGATTCAACCGCGCCTATGATGTGAGAAACAGTGGCGGAATCAATCATGCGTTCAACGGTGAATTTAACGTCGGACGCTTTCAGTTCTTCACCATTATGGAACTTAACACCCTTGCGGAGATTGAATTCAGTGGTGAGGTTATCAATGTGGGTCCAGGACTCGGCGAGGCCGGGAACAATATCCATATTGCCGTCAACTTCAACAAGAGTGGAGTAAATCTGGGTCATTACCCGAGAGGAAGAGTTGTCATTGGTGGCATGGGGGTCGAGAGTTTTTGCGTCAGCACCCTGGGCGACAATCAGGGAATCTTTAATTCCTACGGCATCTTCAGGACCGCCGCAGGCGGCCAGGGCAATTGCCATAACTCCTGTGGCAACGGCTTTCATTGCAGCTTTCATTATTGAGCCTCATGCGTGAGTAATTACGTACGAAACAGAATCTATAGCATCGGAATGTGCAGAAGAATCTCGGAAAGTACATATGGTCAGGCATTGACCATGAATCTGTGTCTTGTTGTCAGTAACACCTTTTCAAATTGTTTCTCTTTTGTGCTTTTATTGTTTTTGTTTTTGCGTAGACGTGTCTTTAAAAGATTTTAATTTTATATTTTATGTCTTTTGATTCTTTGCCATGTCTTTAGTTTGAAAGCGTTGTCAGGTTAGTGTGCCGGGTTTGTGTAATTTTTCGCATGGTGTATCAATTGTCAGGGTTTTAATGATGCTGTTCAAATCAAAGGTTGCATGATGAAAACCAGAGTTCACTTTAGTTGATTGTGCCGGTTGGCGTTTTTGCATGCCAGGGAGGCGGTTGCCATAGAACGTTTATGGACATTATTCTGGTTATGCTGTCAGTGTTCCGCGGAGAAGTCATAAAAGGCCTTCCAGAACTTTGGATAGCTATTAGTGTCGAAAGTGGCGTATCCCCTTATAGGATAGGGGGCGCTACACAGTGCTTCTCTCACACCGAGTGGGAGAGCTGGCACAAACCCAAATCTGACATCAATGTGGTCAGCGAGCCTAACACTTAAGAAACTTTCCATACTGAAATGGCATCCATTCTCTGACTATACGGAAGGTGAGCTTTACGGATTGAAAACCGCAGGGTTAATCCTTACGAGAATGCCTCCTTCTGCCCAGCCCTTGTCGTTATACAGGGGGAGTTCACAAAGGTGTACAAAAGAATGTTTACGGGTAGTGCAGCAGGAAATAGTGACGACGTTGTTTCACTTTCGACTGGTAATTCGGAATGTGCAACAAGCCCCTCTTCTGCGGGTTCTGTCGAACCCAGAGTGAATACGACGGGCTTCCTGAACCTGCCCGTCACGGTGGCAAGCCTTCCTTCAGAACGGGTTTTTCAGACATCCTCAGCTCCATGCAGTCCCATTACTCCGTTTTTTTCAAGTATTGACCAGGCTGCGTTTGGAGCTGACTCAATACTTTTGAATACAACTACCTTACCGTTATGCGAAGTAAGCCATGTTTCGGATACCGATCCCTATATGTCATATGGCAGTCCACAATCTATACAAACCGGATTCTTACAATTATCATCAGGTAATGAGTTCCCCAATAGCGGAGCATCCGTTGAAGGCTCCACCAGTTATCAGGAAGAACGCAGAAAAGATTTTCTTATTCAACAGCTGAGAGAGAAAAATAAATTCCTGGAGGAGGAGTTTACAAAGTACAATACAAAATTTTCTTTTACCGAGTCAGAAAATCAAATACTGAAAACTCAGTTGAGTGCGTTAAATAATACTAGGGAGCTGTTGATTCAAAGGTGCATTTCTGCTGAGACAAAATCTTATTGCCATGCCCAAACCCAAACCGAGGTCCAAACCCAAACCGAGGTCCAAACCCAAACCGAGGTCCAAACCCAAACCGAGATCCAAACCCAAACCGAGGTCCAAACCCAAATCGAGGCCCAAACCCAAACCGAGGTTCAAACCCAAACCGAGGCCCAAACCCAAAGCGAGGCCCATACCCAAACCGAGGCTGCCCCCTACCCTGAAGCAGGGGAAAGATTCTCGCCAAATTTAAAGCAGAAAACTTCAACACCACTAACCATAACCCAACCATCATTATCACAATCTACGAAAAAAAGTTCACTTGAAGCCGCTCCGTTAATGACTAGTTTCATAGAAATCCCCCGCAAGCTGGAGGATGTTTTCAGCAACGCTCGACATTTTGCTATACCCCAGAGCTTTGTTTCACTTGGATATCCAATACGTAAGAAAAGTGGCCAACCCGTTAAAATCAAGTCAATTACAGATCTCGGTAACCCAGGAGATTTTTCGAATGTAGTAGAAAGGAGTGTCTTGAAAGAAATTCAATCAAAATACTGTGAGCACACTATTTCAATGCTTCAGTATATGGGGGTGAAAAAAGTATGGCGCATGGCATCATATTTTGAATATTTTCTGCATGCACCTGGGCTGAAAGAATGGATCTTGAAACCACATTCTGTTGTATGCGAAAAACTCAAATTTATGCGAAACAGCAGCCTGAGCAACGCTTTAACCAAGCAAGAAAGAGGGTGGGTAGAACACTGGAAGGGCGAACAAAATGCTGATGAAGAAGCTAAAAAAATCAAGGAGGATTTCTGGCCATTTGACTGGCTGTTAACCTTGTCTAACGCCACTCAAGGCGCTCCTGAAGATAAACTTACCCAACTGGCGGGGTGCTGGGCTGACTTCTCTATTCATTATGTTATAGCTAGCAATCCAGCAATGATGGATTTATATCTTAAGAACCCGAATCCATTTAACTGGCGAGCCTTGGCTGGGCCTGTAACCACTTCACGAGGAAAGGAGAAAGAGAAAGTAAAAAAAGTAACAGCCAAAAAACGTTCATTTGCTGATGCAACCGCTCCCCCTCCTAAACGGTAAGTAATATGTATCTGTAACAATCTTGTTGCAATAAACGTACTCAGTCAGCTGTCCAAAGAAGCTATCCTCTTTAATCGACGGTTAGAGCTATGGCTTCACCAGTACAGGGATCTCAAACAACTTCCGGGGCACGACAAAAATTAAAACGGCAGGTTGAACAGAGCACGGCTGCCAGCACACCAGCAAGCAAACGGGTAAAAAGAGCGGCTGCTACCGCGCACTATCACAACCTTGTTGAAACGGGTGGTCGTTATTTCATTCCTTCCGATTATTTCAAGTCTGGTGGCATACTGGTTATACCACCAGAGGCGGTTCGCACGGCTATTAATAGCTATCAGGGCCAGAGTCTGGAAGTCAGACAAAGCGCTGTTCATAACATGGGTGTTCATACAAAAGAAGCTCTCATGGAAAACCAGGTGGTAGCCATTTATGAAGGTCATCAGCTTCGCTGCCGGTATATGACTGATCAAGAGATGGTTGCAAGCGGGTACCGCCAGCCTGCTAAAACAATCCCTAAACAACGAAAACGACTGGGCCAGTCAGCATCCACAAAAAGTAAAAAAACAGCGCCACAGAATAAACAGCTTATGTGGTACAGCGATCATGAGTGTCCGGCTCTGATCAGTCGCCCTCCTTCCTTTCATTCCTACAGTGAAAATATTCGCTACTGTGATAAGAACAAGCAGCCAGTCTGGATAGGTATTGATGCTCTGGACAGCCCTCAGCCCATCAGTCATATCAATTCTTCATCATCTGCTCCCAATACGATTCTTTTGCCCTGCCTTATTCCTCAGTTAGTCCAGTACGTAAACACAGAGGGTATTCTTCTTTATACCTCTCCTGAACCCAGTGAGTATTGTCTTATCGCCGTCGCCAGCCAAAATATTCCCAAAGGTCATGAGCTATTGCTCCAGTATGGTGATGATCTCCAAAAAACAAAAAAGACAGAGACTTTCTGGGACCCCGCTGATTACTTTTTTCCTGTCATCAGCCCCCTGTGTGTGGAAGTGAGTTTCGCTGACACTGCAGCGACAGCTGTGGTGAAAAGAAGTGAGGATCAACCTTTAAGGCAGGAAGCTACTGATAGGTTAAAGCAGATTCTTATGCCTTCTAAAAATTCTGCGAAAAAGACAGTCGCCCTTCTGACGCCTAAATACATTAATCCATTAACCGGAAAACAAACCTGGACACCCGGCTGTATTCAACGTCTTTGTCAGCTCTTGAATATTCCGCGTAAAAGCAGGTATCCCTATCTTAGCTACCTGCCTTATTGTCTGGATAAAAGCGGCAGGCTGGATAATATCGGAAGGAGTTACCTTGCAGGGTTTATCCGGAACTATGTGCCATCTGTACGCTGTCCTGAGCCATGCCCTGACAGTATTGATGGTGTTATAGACTGGTTACAATCTTGCATCGGTTACCTCGCCGCACAAGTCAGCCAGTACCAAAGCCAAGGACTGAGCAAGGAGCTTATTGAAATATCCAATGAACAAAGTCGCCTTCTTGAAGGGTGCCAATCTCTCACTGCATGGCGGTGCCGTAATGAACCAGATCCCCAAAAAAAAGAGGAATATGTAAAGCAGGAACAAGATAAAGTCATTCATTTCATCAAGTGGAAAGCTCAAAACGCCAAACTAAGAAATGGTGGTTGGGATATAGTTTGGTTTTCGGTGGAACTTTCAAGCTTGTACCTTCAGCCCTATGAACTCTGGTACAAGTTTAAACAAGGCCCATGGCGCCTGGCTCATGTGAGAATTATTCTTGCAGAACATGGCGATTTGCCGAAAACAAGCAGTAGCGAAAGAAGTGACCAACCTGGATACCCAGATATATTGTCGACCTATAATCCTGATGAGCCAGATTACGGAAAAGCTGTGAAAACAGCGATAAGCCATTCACTACTATCTGGCACTCCTCAGTCCATGATGAAACAAGGGGTATGCCCTGCCAGCTTGCGAATACAGACTATGGAGCTGTATGCACCCGCTACTGAATGTTATCATATCCCTTATCTGGATGAGATGCCGGAGAATCTTAGGGGGACTCAAAGGTGGGCTGATTTACCAGAAACTGCGTGGCAAGCATTGGGTCTGACGGAAACACCTCAGCAGAGTTTGAGAAAATTTATTGAGTGTTTCTATGAGCGCGGTGGATTAGGTTCTGTGCGAAGGGGTTTACATGGTTCTTATTTCTCTCTAGTGACAGGTATCGATTGTATAAAGCCAGCGATTAAAGATCGCCATCTGGTTTCCCGAAATCTTGTCCGGCATCTCATCAAAGTTACGGGTATAACAGACGCTAAGCTAGCGGGTCTGTGGACCCCCATTGATACTTTAAGGGTTTGCACAGCCGATACAGAGGAATTCAAAAATGCCATGGCGCTGTTTCTCGCTGAGCAGTGCCGAGCTAGCCAGAGTGTCTATTCTATCGCAGCAAAACTGAACGATAGGGGTTCAGGTAAACTCATAAATAGGAGATATGAAGCGGCCGGTGTCTCTTATCAAGTCGAACAGCCAGCCATTGTAAAATGTAGTGGCAGGGAAAAATGGACAGGTGAGGACGTGCTCGTTCTTCTTCAAGCCTATGGGTTACAGTCCCCTCACTGCGATGGCACAATGCAGCCTTCTTTGCAGGAACAATATAGATACGAAATATCACAGCTGGATTCTGGTACTTATCAAAACGAGCGTTATGAGAAATATGGATTTATTGAAAAGTGCCGGAAGTACATTATGAAAGCCCCTGGTCTTAGGCATTGGTTGGCTGGCAACTATCAATTTAATCTGAACAGGCTTGATAATCCAACAGGTGCTACTGTTCGTTATGTCATTTCAATTCTGGATGTTGGATTTGCACATAATAAAGTACTAGCAAAAAACATGAGTCTTCAAGACTTTGATAAAATCAGCACAATAGGCTCAACTCATCAGGACTGGGAGTCGGAGCTCCTGAAATTAATTGGGGTTCTTCAAAAGCGTAAACTGAATAACATAGCTGTCGCAAAAAAGCTCAATACTGGCGAAGCTCTACGTCACAGTAAGACTCCATTGTATTTTAATCCTATTCCTGTTCCACCAAACTGTACCGAAGAAAAATGGACGGTAGCCATTCTTGAAAACTTCCTGAAACAGGCATCTCCTCCTGCAGCCTGCGCATCCCACGTACATCACAACTCCCTGGAAGATCTTATTCTTTGACCAAAAGACTGTCGGAAAAATCATGTTGGAAAAGAGTACTAAAGCGGGTTCCAAAAAAGGGTGTACTTGTCAAAAAAGGTAAAAGGTCGGCATAAAATAAGCTGCAATAGTAACAACCTTGTTACAACAAACTTACTCAGTCATCTGTCCAAAGAAGCTCTCTCCTTTCATCGACGGTTAGAGCTATGGCTTCTCAGGTACAGGGATCTCAAACAACTCCCGGGGCACGACAAAAATTAAAACGTACGCAGGTTGAACAGAACACGGCTGCCAGCACACCAGCAAGCAAACGGGTAAAAAGAGCGGCTGCTACCGCGCACTATCACAACCTTGTTGAAACGGGTGGTCGTTATTTCATTCCTTCCGATTATTTCAAGTCTGGTGGCATACTGGTTATACCACCAGAGGCGGTTCGCACGGCTATTAATACCTATCAGGGCCAGAGTCTGGAAGTCAGACAAAGCGCTGTTCATAACATGGGTGTTCATACAAAAGAAGCTCTCATGGAAAACCAGGTGGTAGCCATTTATGAAGGTCATCAGCTTCGCTGCCGGTATATGACTGATCAAGAGATGGTTGCAAGCGGGTACCGCCAGCCTGCTAAAACAATCCCTAAACAACGAAAACGACTGGGCCAGTCAGCATCCACAAAAAGTAAAAAAACAGCGCCACAGAATAAACAGCTTATGTGGTACAGCGATCACGAGTGTCCGGCTTTGATCAGTCGCCCTCCTTCCTTTCATTCCTACAGTGAAAATATTCGCTACTGTGATAAGAACAAGCAGCCAGTCTGGATAGGTATTGATGCTCTGGACAGCACACAGCCCATCAGTCATATCAATTCTTCATCATCTGCTCCCAATACGATTCTTTTGCCCTGCCTCATTCCTCAATTAGTCCGGTACGTAAACACAGAGGGTATTCTCCTTTATACCTCTCCTGAACCCAGTGAGTATTGTCTTATCGCCGTTGCCTGTCAAAATATTCCCAAAGGTCATGAGCTATTGCTCCAGTATGGTGATGATGTCCAAAAAACAAAAAAGAGAGAGACTTTCTGGAACCCCGATGATTACTTTTTTCCTGTCATCAGCCCCATGTGTGTGGAAGTGATTTTTGCTGACAATGCCGCGACAGCTGTGGCCAAAAGAAGTGAGGATCAACATTTATGTAAGGAAGGTACTGATAGATTAAAACAGGTTCTTATGACTACTCGTAAGTCTGCGAAAGAGACAGCCATGCTTCTGACGCATAAATATATTAATCCATTGACCGGAAAACAAACCTGGACACCCGGCTGTATTCTGCGTCTTTGTCAGCTCTGGAATATTCCGCGCAACAGCAGGTGTCGCTATCTTGGCTACCTGCCTTATTGTCTGGATAAATGCGGCAGGCTGGATAATATCGGAAGGAGTTACCTTGCAGGGTTTATTCTGAACTATGTGCCATCTGTACACTTTCCTGAACCATGCCCTGACAGTATTGATGGTGTTATAGACTGGTTACAATCTTGCATCGGTTACCTCGCCGCACAAATCAGCCAGTGCCAAAGCCAAGGGCAGAGCAAGGAGCTTATTGAAATATCCAGTGAACAAAATCGCCTTCTTGAAGGGTGCCAGTCTCTCACTGCATGGCGGTGCCGTAATGAACCAGATCCCCAAAAAAAAGAGGAATATGTAAAGCAGGAACAAGATAAAGTCATTCATTTCGTCAAGTGGAAAGCTCAAAAAGCCAAACCAAGAAATGATGGTTTCAATATATATTTTTTTTCGGTGGATCTTTCAAGCTTGTACCTTCAGCCCTATGAACTCTGGTACAAGTTTAAACAAGGCCCATGGCGTGTGGCTCATCTGAGAATTATTCTTGCAGAACATGGCGATTTGCCAACAACAAGCAGCGGCGCAAGAAGTGACCAACCTGGATACCCAGCTATATTGTCGACCTATAAGCCGAATGAGCCAGATTACGGGAAAGCCATGAAAACAGCCATAAGCCATTCACTACTATCTGGTACTCCTCCGTCCGTGATAAAACAAGGGGTGCACCCTTCCAGCTTGCCAATACGCACTATGAATGTGAATGCATCCGCTACTGAATGTTATCATATCCCTTATCTGGATGAGATGCCGGAGAATCTTAGGGGGACTCAAAGGTGGGCTGATTTACCAGAAACTGCGTGGCAAGCATTGGGTCTGACGGAAACACCTCAGCAGAGTTTGAGAAAATTTATTGAGTGTTTCTATGAGCGCGGTGGATTAGGTTCTGTGCGAAGGGGTTTACATGGTTCTTATTTCTCTCTAGTGACAGGTATCGATTGTATAAAGCCAGCGATTAAAGATCGCCATCTGGTTTCCCGGAATCTTATCCGGCATCTCATCAAAATTACTGGCATAACAGACGATAAGCTAGCGAGCCTGTGGATGCCCATTGATACTTTAAGGGTTTGCACAGCCGATACAGAGGCATTCAATGATGCTATGGCGCTGTTTCTCGCTGAGCAGTGCCGAGCTAACCAGAGTGTGTATTCTATCGCAGCAAAACTGAATGATAGAGGTTCAGTTAAATTATTAGGCATGAAACAGGAAGTGGTCAGTGTCTGTTATCAAATCGAACAGCCAGCCATTGTAAAATGTAGTGGCAGGGAAATATGGACAGGTGAGGACGTGCTCGTTCTTCTTCAAGTCTATGGGTTACAGCCCCCCCACTGCGACGGCACAATGCAGCCTTCTTTGCAGGAACAATATAAATACGAATTATCACAGCTGGATTTTGGTACTTTTAAAGCAGAGCATTATGAGAAATATGGATTTATTGAAAAATGCCGGAGGTACATTAAGAGAAATCCTAAATTCACATACTGGCTGGCTAGCAACTATCAACTTGATCTGAGCAAGCTTGATAAGCCCACAGGTGCTACTGTTCGTTATGTGATTTCAATTCTAGATGTTAGATTTGCACATAATAAAGTACTAACAAAAAGCATGAGTCTTCAAGAGTTTGATAAGATCAGTGCAATTGACTCAACTCATCAGGACTGGGAGTCGGAGCTCCTGAAATTAATTGGGGTTCTTCAAAAGCGTAAACTGAATAACATAGCTGTCGCAAAAAAGCTCAATACTGGCGAAGCTCCAGGTCACAGTAACACTCCATTGTATTTTAATCCTATTCCTGTTCCACCAAACTGTACCGAAGAAAAATGGACGGTAGCTATTCTTGAAAATTTCCTGAAGCAGGCATCTCCTCCTGCCCCTGCAGCCTGCGCATCCCCACGTACATCACAACTCCCTGGAAGATCTCATTCTTTGACCAAAAGACTGTCGGAAAAATCATGTTGGAAAAGAGTACTAAAGCGGGTTCCAAAAACGGGTGTACTTGTCAAAAAAGGTAAAAGGTCGGCCTAAAATAAACTGCAATAGTAACAACATTGTTACAACAAACTTACTCAGTCATCTGTCCAAAGAAGCTCTCTCCTTTCATCGACGGTTAGAGCTATGGCTTCTCAGGTACAGGGATCTCAAACAACTCCCGGGGCACGACAAAAATTAAAACGGCAGGTTGAACAGAGCACGGCTGCCAGCACACCAGCAAGCAAACGGGTAAAAAGAGCGGCTGCTACCGCGCACTATCACAACCTTGTTGAAACGGGTGGTCGTTATTTCATTCCTTCCGATTATTTCAAGTCTGGTGGCATACTGGTTATACCACCAGAGGCGGTTCGCACGGCTATTAATACCTATCAGGGCCAGAGTCTGGAAGTCAGACAAAGCGCTGTTCATAACATGGGTGTTCATACAAAAAAAGCTCTCATGGAAAATCAGGTGGTAGCCATTTATGAAGGTCATCAGCTTCGCTGCCGGTATATGACTGATCAAGAGATGGTTGCAAGCGGGTACCGCCAGGCTGCTAAAACAATCCCTAAACAACGAAAACGAGCAGGCCAGTCAGCATCCACAAAAAGTAATAAAACAGCGCCACAGAATAAACAGCTTATGTGGTACAGCGATCATGAGTGTCCGGCTTTGATCAGTCGCCCTCCTTCCTTTCATTCCTACAGTGAAAATATTCGCTACTGGGATAAGAACAAGCAGCCAGTCTGGATAGGTATTGATGCTCTGGACAGCCCTCAGCCCATCAGTCATATCAATTCTTCATCATCTGCTCCCAATACGATTCTTTTGCCCTGCCTTATTCCTCAGTTAGTCCAGTACGTAAACACAGAGGGTATTCTTCTTTATACCTCTCCTGAACCCAGTGAGTATTGTCTTATCGCCGTCGCCAGCCAAAATATTCCCAAAGGTCATGAGCTATTGCTCCAGTATGGTGATGATGTCCAAAAAACAAAAAAGAGAGAGACATTCTGGAACCCCGAGGATTACTTTTTTTCTGTTATCAGCCCCATGTGTGTGGAAGTCATTTTTGCTGACAATGCAGCGACAGCTGTGGCGAAAAGCAGTAAGGACCAATCTATAAGGCAGGAAGCTACTGATAAGTTAAAACAGATTCTTATGCTTTCTAATGAATCTGCGAAAATAACAGTCATCCGTCTGACGCATAAATACATTAATCCATTAACCGGAAAACAAACCTGGACACCCGGCTGTATTCAGCGTCTTTGTCAGCTCTGGAGTATTCTGCGCGCCGGCAAGTATTCCTATCTCAGCTACCTACCTTATTGTCTGGATGAAAGCGGCAGGCTGGATAATATCGGAAGGAGTTACCTTGCAGGGTTTATCCGGAACTATGTGCCATCTGTACGCTGTCCTGAGCCATGCCCTGACAGTGTTGATGGTGTTATAGACTGGTTACAATCTTGCGTCGGTTACCTCGCCGCACAAATCAGCCAGTACCAAAGCCAAGGTCTGAGCAAGGAGCTTATTGAAATACCCAATGAACAAAATCGCCTTCTTGAAGGGTGCCAATCTCTCACTGCATGGCGGTGCCGTAATGAACCAGATCCCCAAAAAAAAGAGGGATATGTAAAGCAGGAACAAGATAAAGTCATTCATTTCATCAAGTGGAAAGCTCAAAAAGCCAAACCAAGAAATGGTAGTTGGAATATAGTTTGTTTTTCGCTGGAACTTTCAAGCTTGTACCTTCAGCCCTATGAACTCTGGTACAAGTTTAAACAAGGCCCATGGCGCCTGGCTCATGTGAGAATTATTCTTGCAGAACATGGCGATTTGCCGAAAACAAGCAGTAGCGAAAGAAGTGACCAACCTGGATACCCGGATATATTGTCGACCTATAATCCTGATGAGCCAGATTACGGAAAAGCCATGAAAACAGCGATAAGCCATTCACTACTATCTGGCACTCCTCAGTCCATGGTGAAACAAGGGGTGTGCCCTGCCAGCTTGCGAATACAGACTATGGAACAGTATGAGCCAGCTGCTGAATGTTATCCTATTCCTTATCTTGATGAGATACCGGAGAACCTTAGGGGGACTCAAAGGTGGGCTGATTTACCAGAAACTGCGTGGCAAGTATTGGGTCTGACGGAAACACCTCAACAGAGTTTGAGAAAATTTATTGAGCGTTTCTATGAGCGCGGTGGATTAAAGTCTGTGCGAAAGGGGTTACATAATACTTATTTCTCATTAGTGACAGGTATCGATTCTATAAAGCCAGCGATTAAAAGTAACCGTCTGTCTTCCCTGGTTCTTGTCAGGTATCTCATCAAAATTACTGGCATAACAGACGATAAGCTAGCGAGCCTGTGGACACCCATTGATACTTTAAGGGTTTGCACAGCCGATACTGAGGAATTCAATAATGCCATGGAGCTGTTTCTCGTGGAGCAGTGCCGAGCTAGCCAGAGTGTCTATTCTATCGCAGCAAAACTGAACGATAGGGGTTCAGGTAAATGCATAAACAAGAGATGTGAGGCGGCCGGTGTCTCTTATCAAGTCGAACGGCCAGCCATTATAGAATGTAGTGGCAGGGAAATATGGACAGGTGAGGACGTGCTCGTTCTTCTTCAAGTCTATGGGTTACAGCCCCCCCACTGCGACGGCACAATGCAGCCTTCTTTGCAGGAACAATATAAATACGAATTATCACAGCTGGATTTTGGTACTTTTAAAGCAGAGCATTATGAGAAATATGGATTTATTGACAAATGCCGGAGGTACATTAAGAGAAATCCTAAATTCACATATTGGCTGGCTAGTAACTATCAGCTTGATCTGAGCAAGCTTGATAAGCCCACATGCGCTACTGTTCGTTATGTGATTTCAATTCTAGATGTTAGATTTGCACATAATAAAGTACTAACAAAAAGCATGAGTCTTCAAGAGTTTGATAAAATCAGCACAATTGACTCAGCTCATCAGGACTGGGAGTCGGAGCTCCTGAAATTAATTGGGGTTCTAAAAAATCGTAAACTGAATAACATAGCTGTCGCAAAAAAGCTCAATACTGGCGAAGCTCCAGGTCACAGTAGCACTCGATTGTATTTTAATCCTATTCCTGTTCCACCAAACTGTACCGAAGAAAAATGGACGGTAGCCATTCTTGAAAACTTCCTGAAACAGGCATCTCCTCCTGCCCCTGCAGCCTGCGCATCCCCACGTACATCACAACTCCCTGGAAGATCTTATTCTTTGACCAAAAGACTGTCGGAAAAATCATGTTGGAAAGGAGTACTAAAGCGGGTTCCGAAAAAGGGTGTACTTGTCAAAAAAGGTAAAAGGTCGGCATAAAATAATCTGCAACGGTAACAACCTTGTTGCAACAAACTCACTCAGTCATCTGTCCAAAGAAGCACTCTCCTTTAATCGACGGTTAGAGCTATGGCTTCTCAGGTACAGGGATCTCAAACAACTCCCGGGGCACGACAAAAATTAAAACGTACGCAGGTTGACCAGAGCACGGCTGCCAGCACACCAGCAAGCAAACGGGTAAAAAGAGCGGTTGCTACCGCGCACTATCACAACCTTGTTGAAACGTGTGGTCGTTATTTCATTCCTTCCGATTATTTAAAGTCTGGTGGCATACTGGTTATACCACCTGAGGCGGTTCGCACGGCTATTAATACCTATCAGGGTCAGAGTCTGGAAGTCAGGCAAAACGCTGTTCATAACATGGGTGTTCATACAAAAGAAGCTCTCATGGAAAACCAGGTGGTAGCCATTTATGAAGGTCATCAGCTTCGCTGCCGGTATATGACTGATCAAGAGATGGTTGCAAGCGGGTACCGCCAGCCTGCTAAAACAATCCCTAAACAACGAAAACGAGCGGGCCAGTCAGCATCCACAAAAAGTAAAAAAACAGCGCTACAGAATAAACAGCTTATGTGGTACAGCGATCATGAGTGTCCGGCTTTGATCAGTCGCCCTCCTTTCTTTCATTCCTACAGTGAAAATATTCGCTACTGGGATAAGAACAAGCAGCTAGTCTGGATAGGTATTGATGCTCTGGACAGCCCTCAGCCCATCAGTCATATCAATTCTTCATCATCTGCTCCCAATACGATTCTTTTGCCCTGCCTTATTCCTCAGTTAGTCCAGTACGTAAACCCAGAGGGTGTTCTCCTTCATACCTCTCCTGAACCCAGTGAGTATTGTCTTATCGCTGTCGTCAGCCGAAATATTCCCAAAGGTCGTGAGCTATTGCTCCAGGGTCGTGATGATGCCCAAAAAACAAAAAAGAGAGAGACTGTCTGGAACCCCGATGATTACTTTTTTCCTGTCATCAGCCCCATGTGTGTGGAAGCGATTTTTGCTGACAATGCAGCGACAGCTGTGGCTAAAAGAAGTGAGGGTCAACATTTATGTAGGGAAGGTACTGATAGATTAAAACAGGTTTTTATGGGTTCTCGTAAGTCTGCGAAAGAGATAGCCATGCTTCTGACGCATAAATATATTAATCCATTAACCGGGAAACAAACCTGGACACCCGGCTGTATTCAGCGTCTTTGTGAACTCTGGAATATTCCGCGCAACCGCAGGTATCCCTATCTTAGCTACCTGCCTTATTGTCTGGATAAAAGCGGCAGGCTGGATAATATCGGAAGGAGTTACCTGGCAGGGTTTATCCGGAACTATGTGCCATCTGTACGCTGTCCTGAGCCATGCCCTGACAGTATTGATGGTGTTATAGACTGGTTACAATCTTGTGTCGGTTACCTCGCCGCACAAATCAGCCAGTATCAAAGCCAAGGACTGAGCCAAGAGCATATTGAAATATCCGGTGAACAAAGTCACCTTCTTGAAGGGTGCCAATCTCTCACTGCATGGCGGTGCCGTAATGAACCAGATCCCCAAAAAAAAGAGGGATATGTAAAGCAGGAACAAGATAAAGTCATTCATTTCATCAAGTGGAAAGCTCAAAAAGCCAAACCAAGAATTGGTGGTTTCAATGTACATTTGTTTTCGGTGGAACTTTCAAGCTTGTACCTTCAGCCCTATGAGCTCTGGTACAAGTTTAAACAAGGCCCATGGCGTGTGGCTCATCTGAGAATTATTCTTGCAGAACATGGCGATTTGCCAACAACAAGCAGTAGCGAAAGAAGTGACCAACCTGGATACCCGGATATATTGTCGACCTATAATCCTGATGAGCCAGATTACGGAAAAGCCATGAAAACAGCGATAAGCCATTCACTACTATCTGGCACTCCTCAGTCCATGGTGAAACAAGGGGTGTGCCCTGCCAGCTTGCGAATACAGACTATGGAACAGTATGAGCCAGCTGCTGAATGTTATCCTATTCCTTATCTTGATGAGATACCGGAGAACCTTAGGGGGACTCAAAGGTGGGCTGATTTACCAGAAACTGCGTGGCAAGCATTGGGTCTGACGGAAACACCTCAACAGAGTTTGAGAAAATTTATTGAGCGTTTCTATGAGCGCGGTGGATTAGAGTTTGTGCGAAAGGGGTTACATAATACTTATTTCTCATTAGTGACAGGTATCGATTCTATAAAGCCAGCGATTAAAAGTAACCGTCTGTCTTCCCTGGTTCTTGTCAGGTATCTCATCAAAATTACTGGCATAACAGACGATAAGCTAGCGAGCCTGTGGACACCCATTGATACTTTAAGGGTTTGCACAGCCGATACTGAGGAATTCAATAATGCCATGGAGCTGTTTCTCGTGGAGCAGTGCCGAGCTAGCCAGAGTGTCTATTCTATCGCAGCAAAACTGAACGATAGGGGTTCAGGTAAATGCATAAACAAGAGATGTGAGGCGGCCGGTGTCTCTTATCAAGTCGAACGGCCAGCCATTATAGAATGTAGTGGCAGGGAAATATGGACAGGTGAGGACGTGCTCGTTCTTCTTCAGGTCTATGGGTTACAGCCCCTCTACTGCGATGGCACAATGCAGTCTTCTTTGCAGGAACAATATAGATACGAAGTATCACAGCTGTCTTCTGGTGGTTATCAAAGAGAGTGTTATGAGAAATATGGATTTATTGAAAAGTGCCGGAAGTACATTAAGAAAACCCCTGGTTTCAGGCATTGGTTGGCTAGCAACTATCAACTTGATATGAACAAGCTTGATAAGCCCACATGTGCTACTGTTCGTTATGTAATTTCAATTCTGGATGTTAGATTTGCACATAATGAAGTACTAACAAAAAACATGAGTCTTCAAGACTTTGATAAAATCAGCACAATTGACTCAGCTCATCCGGACTGGGAGTCGGAGCTCCTGAAATTAATTGGGGTTCTTCAAAAGCGTAAACTGAATAACATAGCTGTCGCAAAAAAGCTCAATACTGGCGAAGCTCTACCTCACAGTAAGACTCCATTGTATTATAATCCTATTCCTGTTCCACCAAACTGTACCGAAGAAAAATGGACGGTAGCTATTCTTGAGAATTTCCTGAAGCAGGCATCATCTTCTGCTCACTGCATCCAGTGATGCCACTTATGAAATCAGCTAAATCCAGAAAGTCATGTTTCTTTGTTGTAACCTTTACTGCAGCAGTGGGGTACACGAAAAAACTTTCTAATAGGCTATCTGCAATAATTTTATAGGAAGAGGGCGCTCATCGGAATAAAGAAGCTTTCAGGCGCCCTGATTCCGAGCAGGTTTTACAAGCCGCTTTATAAAAGCTTAAGGAAGGATCGGACAAGTCCTGTAAGTGCCCGGCAAGTCCTGAAGCCTGCAGCTGTTAGACGCTGTTCAGTCGTTTGGGTGGTTTGCGATAGGGCGCGATGAGCTGATCAATTAACACTTCATGCGTATGTACGGCCTGCAGTCTGTCCGTCTGCTGTACAAAACGGCACAGCGTCTCCTCTGGCTAGCTAAGTGCTTATTGCGATCAACGGCGGTCTGCAAAGCCAGGCCACCCTGTAGTTGTTTATGATCGTTCAAATCCTCATGCCCAAGGGCCAACGCATAAATACGCCGACTAAGAAGCGGTTCGGTTTTATGGCAGCAGCGTTCAATATTTACATTTCTTGCATTGCGGACGTGCGTATTCCTGTCTGGTGATTATATGGCTCGGCTTTTTTGCTCGACGTTGTTGCTTTTCTTTGTTGCTTTTCCTTGTTAGTTGGCACCCTTCTACTTATATATAGACATTTCATAAAAGCGACCGGGGAGCAAAGGGAAAGCCTGATTCGGGTCGCCGGGGTGAGAGGTATGCCCCTGTAGGGCTTTTTGGCGACCCAAGACGTCGAAAGTGACGTATCCCCGTATAGGGGTTTTCGCTACAATAGCGCCGGTTAGCGAATTAACGAAATACAATACGAAGGTGGCGCCGGTTAGACATGGCTAGAGCACATAATTTCAGCGCAGGGCCTGCGTCCTTGCCTCAGGAAGTCCTTGAGCAGGCACGTGATGAGATGCTGGACTGGCAGGGACGTGGTGTTTCGGTCATGGAGATCAGTCATCGCAGTCCTGAATATATGGTGGTGGCGAAAGAAGCCGAGCAGGATCTGCGGGACCTGATGAATATTCCCGACAACTATCGGGTGATCTTTATGCAGGGCGGGGCAACCACTCAGTTTGCCTGTATTCCCCTGAATCTTTTGGGGAAGGGGGAAACCGCGGATTATCTTCATACTGGCCACTGGTCGACCAAGGCTATAAAAGAAGCCGGGCGTTTTGGTGAGGTGAATGTGGCAGCTTCCAGTGAGGCCGTGAACTTTACTACAGTGCCTGACCGTCAGGACTGGCAGCTCACTCCTGATGCTGCTTTTGTCCACTACTGCACCAATGAGACTATTGGTGGTCTGGCTTTCGATAGTATTCCTGATGTGGGCAGTGTGCCCCTGATTGCAGACATGTCCTCCAATATTATGTCTGAGCCCCTGGATGTCAGCCGCTTTGGTATGATCTACGCTGGCGCCCAGAAAAACATTGGCCCTGCAGGTTTAACGGTGGTGATTGTTCGTGAAGATCTGCTGGGCAAGGCCGCCGATGCCTGCCCGACCCTGATGAACTATCAGCAGGTGGCGGATAACGATTCCATGCTGAACACCCCGCCTACCTATGGCCTGTATCTGGCTGGCCTGGTGTTTAAATGGCTGAAGAAACAGGGTGGTCTGGAAGCAATAGGCAAAGTAAATCATCGCAAGGCAGAAAAACTCTACAAGGCTATTGATGACAGCGACTTCTATAGCAACCCTATAGATGTACGTTACCGTTCCATTATGAATGTGCCTTTCCGTTTGAAAGACGATAGCCTGAATGCCACTTTCCTGAGTGAAGCGGCAGAACAGAACCTGTTACACCTGAAAGGCCATCGTGCGGTGGGTGGTATGCGTGCCAGCATTTACAACGCGGTGACTGAAGAAAGCGTGGATGCTTTGATCCGCTTTATGTCTGACTTTGAGCGCAGGCACGGTTGATTTTTTTCACCACGGAGACACAAAAACACAGAGAAGAGCTGTTTAGTGAAAAGCAAAAGCTCTTAAGCAAAGAGCTCTTTTATAAAAAGCTTTTGCTTTTCCTCTGTGTCTTTGTGTCTCTGTGGTGAAAGCACTTATGGGGCTATTGGCGAATACTCAGGTCAGCACTTCACACAGGGCTGGCTGTTAAGGACTGCTTATAAGGGGCGAGGCATGAGCAAAGATAAAGAACAGGGAAACCCTCTTGATGGGCTGAGGGTACGTATTGATCAGCTGGATACTGAAATTCTGCAGCTGATCAGCGAGCGTGCCAGTGTTGCCCAGAGAGTGGCACAGGTGAAACAGGCAGCCGACAGTAAGGCGGTGTTTTATCGCCCTGAGCGCGAAGCCCAGGTGCTGCGCGCCATTATGGCGAAGAATGACGGGCCTCTGGATGATGAAGAGATGGCCCGGCTGTTTCGGGAAATCATGTCAGCCTGTCTGGCGCTGGAGCAGCCTGTTCGAGTGGCGTTCCTCGGCCCTGAAGGTACCTTTACCCAGCAGGCGGCCCTGAAGCACTTTGGTCACTCCGCAGTTTGCGTACCTATGAATGCCATTGATGAAGTGTTCCGGGAGGTGGCTGCCGGCGCAGTGAACTATGGTGTTGTACCGGTTGAGAATTCTTCCGAAGGTGTGGTGAACCATACTCTCGATACTTTTATTAATTCCAACCTGAAAATCTGTGGCGAAGTGGTACTGCGTATTCACCACCACCTGCTGTGCAGTGACCAGACCCGCAAAGAGAAGATTACCCGGGTCTACTCCCATGCCCAGTCGTTAGCCCAGTGTCGTAAATGGCTGGATGCTCACTGGCCGATGGTTGAAAAGGTTGCCGTCAGTAGTAATGCTGAAGCCGCCCGTCGTGTAAAAGGCGAGTGGAACTCCGCGGCTATTGCCGGTGATATGGCTGCAGAACTCTACGGCCTGACCAAGATGGCTGAGAAGATTGAAGATGAACCGGATAACTCCACCCGCTTCCTGATTATCAGCAATGAGTCTGTACCACCCAGTGGTCATGACAAGACTTCCATTGTCGTCTCTATGCGCAACAAGCCTGGTAGCCTGCATCGTCTGCTGGCACCGTTCCACTGTTACGATATCGACCTGACCCGGATTGAAACCCGTCCGGCGCAGGGCGGTGTGTGGAGCTATGTGTTTTTTATTGATTTTTCAGGTCACCAGGATGACCCCAAGGTGCAGTATGTGCTGAGGGAAGTGGAAGAGATGGCGGCAGAATTGAAAATCCTGGGTTCCTACCCCCTGGGTGTTTTATAAAGGTTGAGGAAGGGAAACCTGATGTCCTGTGATTTTATCAGTACAGCTACCCCGGGCGTGGGTTCTTTGCAGCCTTACCAGCCCGGCAAGCCAGTGTCAGAACTGGCCCGGGAGCTGGGGCTTGAAGAGAGTACGATTGTAAAGCTGGCCAGTAATGAGAACCCTCTGGGGCCTTCTCAAAAGGTGGTGGAAGCGATTCAGCAGGCATTGCCTGAGCTGACCCGTTACCCCGATGGCAGTGGTTATGAGTTGAAGGCAGCACTCTCTGCAAAGTTAGGAGTGAGCTCTGAGTCGATTACTCTGGGTAATGGCTCTAACGATGTGCTCGACCTGATTGTTCGTGGCTGGGTAAACCCCGGTGACGAGGTGATCTTCTCACAGCATGCATTTGCGGTGTACCCGATTTCTACACTGGCGGCCAGTGGTAAACCTGTCGCGGTACCTGCGGTGGATTACGGTCATGATCTGCCAGCGATGGCGGCTGCGGTGACTGACAAGACCCGTGTTGTTTTTGTTGCCAACCCGAATAACCCAACCGGAACATGGCTGAACAGTGAGAGTCTGAAAGAGTTTCTCGATCAGGTGCCTGAGCGGGTGCTGGTGGTGATTGATGAAGCTTACTGTGAGTACATCACCGAATCAGACTATCCTGATGCCTTAGGGTGGTTGGCTGACTATTCCAACCTGATTGTGACCCGCACCTTTTCCAAGATTTATGGTTTGGCGAGCTTGCGGGTAGGCTACAGTGTTTCCTCTCCGGCTATCGCCAATATCCTTAACCGGGTGCGCCATCCTTTCAATGTGAACAGTCTGGCGCTGGCGGCGGCAGAAGCTGCGTTGGCGGATGAAGACTACCTCTTTCGTAGTCGTAAATTGAACAATGAAGGGTTGGTATATCTCACCCGTGAACTTGAGGCACTGGGGCTGGATGTGATTCCTTCACTGGGCAACTTTCTCACCTTTAATACAGGCTTGAATGGTGAGGCTGTTTTTCAGGCTTTGCTGAAGAGTGGCGTGATTGTTCGTCCGGTGACTGGCTATGGCATGCCTCAGCATCTGCGGGTGTCGGTGGGTACTATGGCAGAGAATGAAACCTTTATTAAAGCCTTGCCGGATGCTCTGGCCGAAGTTGGCGAGGGCTGATGTTGGTGACTCAACCGAAGAAACTAAGCACTATTAACGCTGATCCGCTCGACTGGCCGACCTTGTCACGCACCCGTGTGTTGATAGTCGGTTTGGGGTTGATCGGTGGCTCACTGGCCGCAGGGTTGGTGAAGCGCCGGGTCTGTACCGAGGTGCAGGCCTGGGATCGTGACCCTCAGTCACTGATTCTGGCCAAAGAGCGCACTATTATCGACAGTGCCGCGACCTCTTTGGAGCAGGGCATTGCTGATGCAGATATTATTGTGCTGGCGGTACCGGTACTGGCTATGTCTGCCATGGTGAGGGAAGTGTCACGCTTTGACCTGGCCGGAAAGGTGGTCACTGATGTTGGCAGCTGCAAGCGTGATCTGGTCATTACTGCCCGGGAAGCTTTGGGTGATGCGCTGATGGGCTTTGTCCCCGGTCACCCTATTGCCGGTTCAGAAAAGAGTGGTGTCAGTGCCGCTCGTGCAGACTTGTTTGATGCCCACAAGGTGATTGTTACGCCGTTGCCGGAAAACGCGAACGGTGCCTGCCGTCTGGTGCGGGAGCTCTGGGAGCGGGTCGGTGCAGTTGTGCTGGAAATGGGTGTAGAGCACCATGATCAGGTGCTGGCGCGCACCAGTCACCTGCCTCACCTCTTAGCTTTCTCGTTGGTGGACACCCTTGCCGGTGACCCTGACGGTCAGGATATTTTTCGTTATGCCGCAGGAGGCTTTCGGGACTTTACCCGCATAGCCGCCAGTGACCCGACCATGTGGCATGATGTTTTTATTGCTAACCGTGATGCGCTGCTTTCGTCTCTGGATGAGTTTTCCCAGGGGCTGGATGAAATGCGCGCACTGGTTGAACAGGGCGACAGCCAAAAGATGATGGGTGTAATTACCCGCGCCAAGGTCGCCCGCGAACACTTTACACGAATGCTGGAAAGCCAGGCTTATCTGAAATCTATGAACAGCCAATCTACTACGTATACAGCCCGTCCGGGTGGTCGCATCACTGGTACCCTGCGTGTGCCTGGTGATAAATCTATTTCTCACCGTTCCATTATGCTGGGTGCCCTGGCGGATGGTGTGACAGAAGTGTCTGGTTTCCTCGAAGGGGAAGATGCCCTGGCAACGCTGCAGGCGTTCCGGGATATGGGCGTGGTTATTGAAGGCCCCCATGAAGGCAAGGTCACGATTTATGGTGTGGGCCTGAAAGGTCTGCAGGCACCTCCCGGACCTTTGTATCTGGGTAATGCCGGCACCGCAATGCGTTTGATGGCGGGCCTGATGGCGGCTCAGCCGTTTACTGTGACATTGACCGGTGATGAGTCTTTGTCCCGCCGTCCAATGGGTCGGGTTGTAAATCCACTGGCGGAAATGGGCGCGGTGATCGAGACTTCCGAGGGTGGACGTCCCCCACTGGTTATTCGTGGTGGGCAGACTCTCACCGGTATAGATTACGATATGCCGATGGCGTCCGCGCAGGTAAAATCCTGCCTGTTGCTGGCTGGTATGTATGCTGAAGGCGAAACCGCCGTTCAGGAGCCGGGCATCACCCGTGACCACACCGAACGTATGCTGACAGGTCTTGGTTATCCGGTGAAAACTGAAGGTAACCGAGTCACTCTGCAAGGCGGCGGTGAGCTGACCAGTGCCGAGAAAATTGAAGTGCCGGCGGATATTTCCTCCTCAGCCTTCTTCCTGGTGGCCGCTTCTATTGCCAAAGATTCTGACCTGCTGCTGACCCACGTAGGCATCAATCCTACCCGCACCGGCATTATCGACATCCTCAGGCTGATGGGTGCAGATATTACCCTGAGCAATGAGCGGGAAGTTGGTGGTGAACCTGTGGCCGATATTCGCGTACGCAGTGCCCGGCTGAAAGGTATTGAGATTCCTGAGCATCTGGTGCCTCTGGCTATTGATGAGTTTCCGGTGCTGTTTGTCGCTGCGGCCTGTGCCGAGGGCGATACTCTGCTGACCGGCGCTGAAGAGCTGCGTGTGAAAGAGAGCGACCGGATTCAGTCTATGGCTGATGGCCTGAACGCATTGGGTATTAAAGCAGTGGCTCTGCCGGATGGAATGAAAGTACCTGGTTTACAGGCAGGCAGCTCTGATTTTGATGGTGCCGGGCAGGGTGTTTTTGCCGGTGGTACTGTACACAGTCATGGTGACCATCGAATCGCTATGGCCTTTGCTGTAGCATCCCTGCGCGCCAAAGATGAAATACGCATACTGGATTGCGCCAACGTGGCGACATCCTTCCCTCACTTTGTAGACCTGGCCCATTCTGTTGGTCTGAATCTGCAGGAAATGGAACACAAGAGCGAGTGATTGATAAAACAGTACCGGTCGTCACCATTGACGGCCCGGGTGGTTCAGGTAAGGGTACAATTTGCGGACTGCTGGCTCGGGAGCTGGGCTGGCACCTGCTGGACAGCGGTGCCCTTTACCGCTTGACGGCTCTGGCGGCCATGAATCATGGTGTAGCGCTGGATGATGAAGCGTCTCTGGAAGTGCTGGCCGCTCACCTGGATGTGCAGTTTGTCGCTGCAGCCCGCGAAAGTAGCGAGACCAGCATTATTCTGGAAGGTGAACATGTTGAGAAGGCCATTCGTCAGGAAGAAGTTGGCACAGGTGCCTCGAAAGTAGCCGTGCTGCCAAAAGTGCGTCGTGCACTTCTGTCTCGTCAGCAGGCTTTTGCCGAAGCTCCCGGGTTGGTGGCCGATGGTCGGGATATGGGTACGGTTGTATTTACTTACGCACCTCTGAAGGTATTCCTTACGGCGGGTGCAGAAGAGCGTGCACGACGTCGTCAACTGCAGTTGCAGGAGCAGGGTGTCGATGTTAGTCTTGACCGCCTTTTGGCTGATATCCAGGCGCGCGACGAACGCGATATGAATCGTACCGTTGCACCATTAAAGCCTGCAGATAATGCAATTGTGCTGGACAGCACTAAACTGACCATTCAGGAAGTGCTTGCACAGATACTCGATGAGATGCGTAATCGCGGTCTTATTTAGTTCTTGCCAGAGCCTGAAAGAACAGATCACATGTCTGACGATCTTACGGTCGGTGGGCATTATTAAACGGTTAGCCATCAGGCTGGCCACTGGTGGTGATTCATCCTGTTGCAAAGCTACGAACACTGTTTTGGTTCGCTGCTTTGACAACGACAGCCAGCGCTGGATGAATCCCTATATATTGTTTGACCACGCAGGCTGGTGGCGTGGAGCAAATATGCAGCATTACTCACCGGGACCCGGAGCAATCTGAGGTGTCTGGTGCTCTTTTGTTGTATTAAACAGGATTAACAATGACTGACAGCTTTGCTGACCTCTTTGAAGAGAGCTTAAAAGAAATTGAAATGAAGCCAGGTTCCATCATCGACGGCCTTGTGGTCGATATCGATGGTGACTGGGTTATCGTTCACGCCGGTCTCAAGTCTGAAGGCGTTATCCCCGTCGATCAGTTCCGCGACGACAATGGCGAAGTTTCCGTTAAGATTGGCGACACTGTACAGGTTGCTCTGGATGCGGTTGAAGATGGCTTTGGTGAAACCAAGCTGTCCCGTGAAAAGGCTAAGCGTGCTGAGTCCTGGAAAGGTCTGGAAGCTGCCTTCGCATCTGAAGAAATCGTTAAGGGTGTTATCAGTGGTAAGGTTAAGGGTGGCTTCACCGTTGACGTTAACACTATCCGTGCATTCCTGCCTGGTTCTCTGGTTGACGTGCGTCCGGTTCGCGATACTGCGCACCTGGAAGGCAAAGAGCTGGACTTCAAAGTTATCAAGCTGGACCAGAAGCGCAACAACGTTGTTGTTTCTCGTCGTGCTGTTCTGGAAGCTGAAAACTCCGCCGAGCGCGAGCAGCTGCTGGAATCCCTGCAGGAAGGTCTGGAAATCAAGGGTATCGTTAAGAACCTGACCGACTACGGCGCGTTCGTAGATCTGGGCGGTGTTGACGGCCTGCTGCACATCACCGATATGGCCTGGAAGCGCATCAAGCATCCTAGCGAAATCGTGAACGTTGGTGACGAGATCCAGGTTAAGGTTCTGAAGTTTGACCGTGATCGTAACCGCGTATCCCTGGGTCTGAAGCAACTGGGTGAAGATCCATGGGTTGCTATCAAGGCGCGCTTCCCGGAAGGCACCAAGGTAACTGGCCACGTAACCAACCTGACTGACTACGGCTGCTTCGTTGAGCTGGAAGAAGGCGTTGAAGGTCTGGTACACGTTTCCGAAATGGACTGGACCAACAAGAACATTCACCCATCCAAGGTTGTTAACCAGGGTGATGAAGTTGAAGTTATGGTTCTGGACATCGACGAAGAGCGTCGTCGTATCTCCCTGGGTGTTAAGCAGTGCAAGCAAAACCCATGGGAAGAGTTCGCAACTGCATCCAGCAAGAGCGACGTCCTCAAGGGTACCATCAAGTCTATCACTGACTTCGGTATCTTCATCGGTCTGCCTGGCGGCATCGACGGTCTGGTTCACCTGTCCGACATCAGCTGGAACGAAGCTGGCGAAGACGCAGTGCGCAACTACAAGAAGGGCGAGGAAGTCGAAGCTGTCATCCTGTCCATTGATGCAGAGCGTGAGCGTATCTCCCTGGGTATCAAGCAGCTGCAGAACGATCCGTTCGCAAACTGGGTTGATGCTAACCAGAAGGGCACCATCGTCAACGGCGTTGTGAAGGAAGTGACTGCTAAAGCCGCTACCATCACTCTGGCTGAAGAAGTTGAAGGTACTCTGAAGGCTTCTGAAATCAGCCGTGACCGCGTTGAAGACGCGACCACCCTGATGAAGGTTGGCGAAGATGTTGAAGCCAAGATCGTAAGCGTGGATCGTAAGAACCGCGTTATCAGCCTGTCCATCAAAGCGAAGGACGAAGCTGACGAGAAGGTAGCGATGAAGGAACTGCGCAGCAAGCAAGATACTGATGCTCCTGCTGGCGGTCCTACCACCATCGGTGACCTGATCAAAGCTCAGATGGAAAACAAGTAATATTGTTTTTCGGTGTTGCCTGCTTCGGCGGGTAACACAGGCTGAAGCCAATAAAAACCGCAGTGACTGTGTTCAGTCTCTGCGGTTTTTTTATGGCTGGTATTTTAACGATGATTTTAAAGCTGATTTTTAAAATACTTTTAAGTACTGTTTTCGCAGGCTTCCAGGTTGCTTGATAAAATATCGATGGATACCTGCTCCCAAAGACCATGGATGGCAGGCGGGCGCCGTTGGGCAGGGGCTGTCCCTGGGGTCGTGGAGTCAGCAGACACCTATTAGTATTGATGAAATAGTATTGATGAAACACAATGGTTAAAGAGTATTGAATAGGGGATATGAAGGTTTGTTACGGTAAGATTCTTGTTTATGTTTCAAGGGCTTGCGCGGGGAATGCTTGATTCCTGTGATGAGATTGGCTAATTTGGAGCTTCTGTACCTGAATGTAGTGTATTCAGAAGTGGCGGTCTGTCAGCGATTGACTAATAAATGCTGGCAGGTGGCTCACGGATTGATCTCCAGACAACCATAGACAGTGTCAGTAACGACAATAACGAGGGTGATTTTTAGATGTAATCATCATCCTGTTTGTGGAGACTAAGGACACTTTTTTGCTGCGGCAAAAGGGGGCAGGCAATGACTCGATCGGAACTGATCGAACGTATGACAGAACGACAGGGACAGCTTTTATCCAAGGATATTGAGCTGGCCGTGAAGACGATTATTGAAGAGTTGTCAGATGCGCTGGGTACCGGGCATCGGGTGGAAATTCGTGGCTTTGGCAGTTTTTCCCTTCATTTTCGTGCCCCCAGAGTGGGTCGTAACCCCAAAACCGGTGATGCTGTTGAGCTGACCGGAAAGTATGTTCCCCATTTTAAACCCGGAAAGGAACTCCGTGAGCGAGTCAATGAATCCCTCCTGGCCGAGTTGCGACTACGCCGACGGTGACACCTTTCGAGCCGGAGGGAGAGTACTTTCTCCCGCAGGCTTATATTGGCTGATGTGATTATGCTAACCAGCGTTCATAAGTTCTTTCGGGTAGCAGGTGTCCTGCTGCTGGCTGCTGTTTTAGTGGTTTTCTTTGCCGGTTTCCTGCTGGCGAACGATTTTTCTGTTGCTGTGGGGTTCTGGAGCTGGACATCCGCTCCGCACCCCGTCTCGACATTACTCTTTCTTGCCTTTTTGGCAGGTGCTCTCCTGACTGTGATTGTGTTTTGCCTTATGGTCATGCGACTTGTCATGCAGAACCGTAGCCTGACCCGTAAACTCAAGCGCCGCGATGCCGAACTGCAAAAACTGCGGGTTGGTGCACTTCGGGGGCTGTCATCCTGAATGTCTGACCTGACTCTCATGCTGTTAATTTTCTGTGCTCTTGCCATGGGCTATGGCCTTGGGCGCTATGAAAAGCGGCGTCGTTTAGTGCAGCAGCAATCTGCGGGACTTAGCAGTGAGTACTTTGTCGGCCTGAATTACCTGTTAAATGAACAGACAGACGAGGCTATTGAGAGTTTTATTCGTGCTATTGAGGTGAATAGCGATACAGTTGAAACCTTTGTTGTACTTGGTCGTCTATTTCGTCGGCGCGGTGAGTTGGAAAAAGCGATACAGACTCACCAGGATTTACTGGCCCGTCCCAGTTTGACCCGGGAGCAAGTGCTGGATGTTCAGCTGGAGCTGGCCCGGGATTATATGAAGGCTGGTTTGTTTGATCGTGCTGAAGCGCTTTTGGAAGATATCGTCAGGCAAAGCTGGCCAGGCTGGCGGGAGAGCTTTAACACCTTGCTCTCTATTCATGAGACAGTGAAAGACTGGAACAAGGCTGTCGAGTTGCTCGGTCGACTGAAAGGATCCGTCGCCGAAGATTATGCTTTCCGACTCTCCCATTTTTATTGCGAGCTTGCGGAGCAGGCGTTGGCTCGTTCTGATGTGCTGGGTGCACGCCGTGCGCTTAAGCAGGCGTCAGTGGTTCACCGTTACAATGTGCGGGCCTCATTACTCTGGGGGCAGCTGGAGTTTAAAGCTGGTAACTATCGTGATGCTATTAAGCATCTAGAAAAAATCATTGAGCAGAACAGCAGTTACCTCCCGGAAAGTATCTCCCTGCTGGAGTCCTGTTACAGTCAGATGCGTTCCCAGCGGGGGCTGAGTGCCTACCTGGGGCGATGCCTGAAAGAAGCTCCCTCTGCAGCCGTTGTGCTGGCCTCCGCTCGTTTGATTGCTCAACAGCAGGGAGAGAAAGAGGCCGGTCGTTTTGTGGCTGAACAGATTATCAGGCGACCTTCTCTTAAGGGGCTGAATGCACTGATTGATATTCATATGCAGATGTCTGAAGGGCGCTCTCGGCAGAACCTGACGTTATTGCGTGAGCTGACAGGTCGTCTTGAAAACTCCAAGCCTGTTTATCGGTGCAGCAGTTGTGGCTTTGATGGCAAGGAGCTTCACTGGCACTGTCCCCAATGTCATCAGTGGGGTGAAGGTGCACCCATTATGGGGTTGGAAGGAGAGTAATTCGGAGGCCCTCGTGAAACTGGATGGTTGCTTGCATTTTGTGAGATATGGGAGTCTTTGGCCGCTTTTTTGAGGAAATGCTCATGCATTTTTCAGGCTTGTTCTTTATACTTCCAGCGCATAACTAGGAGCCCTGAATGTCCTGCCCAAGCCCGTTGAATCCAAGCCCGCTGATTATTGCTCTAGATTACCCCGATGCCACCCAGGCACTGGCCATGGCCGATCGCCTTGATCCAAAACTCTGCCGTGTAAAAGTCGGTAAAGAGCTGTTCACCACGGCGGGCCCGGCAGTGGTTGAAGCGCTGCAACGCAAGGGCTTCGATGTTTTTCTTGATCTGAAATTTCACGATATTCCCAATACTACCAGTAAAGCCGTGCTGGCCGCTGCCCGACTGGGTGTGTGGATGGTCAATGTTCATGCGTCTGGCGGTCGTCGTATGATGGAAGCCTGTCGTGAAGTCCTGGAACAGTCCTCTCTGGACAAAGCACCTCAACTTATTGCGGTGACGGTGCTAACCAGTATGGGGTCAGAAGATCTTGTTGAACTGGGCCTGCCCTCAGCTGAAGAACAGGTGTTGAAGCTCGCCAGACTCGCAAAATACAGTGGTATGGACGGTGTCGTTTGCTCCGCCATGGAAGCGCCAATGTTAAATGCGGAGCTTGGCTCACGGTTCAAACTTGTGACGCCGGGTATTCGTCCAGCTGGTTTTGCTTCAGGTGATCAGCGACGTATAGTGACGCCGGAGCAGGCTATGCGTGACGGCAGTGATTACCTGGTTGTCGGTCGCCCTGTCACCCAGGCAGACCAACCCGTAAAGGTACTTGAAGATATTATAAAAACATTGGGCTAGCTCTTAACTGGTGTATGAATTATGGATGAATGGTTTGTAGTAAAAACCCGCCCGCGCCAGGAAGTACGCGCTGTCGAAAATCTTGATAATCAGGGTTTTGCGGCTTTTTGCCCTATGATGTTGCGGAAAGCGAAACGTCCGGGAAGGCTCGAGACTACTAAGGAGGAGCCTTTGTTCCCTGGCTATATTTTTCTGCTTGATGAAAGTCATCTGAAAAGCCAGCCCTGGGATAAGGTGCGCTCAACCCGTGGTGTTGCGCAGTTTATCAAGTTTGGTGATCGTCATGCCATGGTTTCCGATGAGTTAGTCGAAGGCCTGCGTAATAACCAGCGGTTTAGTACTATTGATGAACTTTTCAAGGCCGGTCAGCCTGTGGTTATGACTGAGGGTGCCTACAAGGGTATCGCCGGTGTTTACCAGATGAAGAAAGGTGAAGATCGTTGCATTATTCTTATTAACATCCTGAATAGTGAACGACAGGTAGAAGCTGAGTTTAAGGATGTCGTGAAGGTCTAAAAGCATTTGAACCACAGAGGCACAAAGTTCACAGAGGAAAGATAAAGGCTTTATTCAAGAGCATTTGCTTTTTATTCAATAGTTTTTCTCTGTGAACTTTGTGTCTCTGTGGTTCAAAGCCTTTGCTTTTACCTTTGTTTTTCCTCTGTGTCTTTGTGCCTCTTTGGTGAAAGACCCTTACAAGGCCTTCAACTCCTCACGCAGTTTAATAATCTTGTCCCGTGTCCGGGCAGCCTCTTCAAACTCCAGGTTCTTCGCATGGGTATGCATCTGCTGCTCAAGCTCTTTGATCAGTTTGGCAATATCCTTGGGTGAATGCAGTGTTGGGGAGTCACCATAGACCGCGCGGGATTCCGCTACTTTCTGGCGTCCGGTTTTCCGCCCAGGTATTGCCCCTTCCATAATATCGGAAACTTTCTTGTTCACCCCTTTAGGGGTAATGTTGTGCTTTTTATTAAAGGCGATCTGTTTTTTACGACGCCGGTCCGTTTCTTCTATAGCGCGCTCCATAGAGCCGGTGATTCTGTCGCCATAGAGAATGGCGCGACCGTTAATATTTCGGGCGGCACGACCAATTGTCTGTATCAGTGAGCGGTCACTACGCAGGAAGCCTTCTTTGTCTGCATCCAGAATGGCAACGAGCGACACCTCTGGCATATCCAGGCCTTCACGCAGCAGGTTAATACCCACAAGAACATCAAAAGCACCGAGTCGTAAGTCACGAATAATTTCTACCCGTTCCACTGTGTCGATATCCGAGTGCAGGTAACGCACCCGTACTCCGTTCTCTGAGAGGTATTCGGTCAGGTCTTCTGCCATGCGCTTTGTCAGCGTAGTCACCAATACCCGGCTGCCTTTGGCTGTTGTGTCGACGATTTCTGTGAGCAGGTCATCGACCTGGGTGGTGGCCGGGCGGACTTCAATCGGAGGGTCAATCAGGCCAGTGGGGCGTACAACCTGTTCTGCAATCTGGTCCTGGTGTTCTTTTTCATACTTGCCGGGTGTCGCCGAGATAAAGATGGTTTGTGGTCGCTTACTTTCCCACTCATCAAACATCATTGGGCGGTTATCCAGTGCTGAAGGCAGACGGAAACCGTAGTTCACCAGATTTTCTTTACGAGAGCGGTCACCCTTATACATGGCGCCGATTTGCGGCACAGTAACATGGGATTCGTCGATCAGTAACAGAGAGTTATCTGGCAGGTAATCAAACAGGGTCGGTGGCGGATTGCCCGGGTCACGACCTGAGAGATAGCGAGAGTAGTTCTCGATGCCTGTGCAGTAACCCAGCTCCAGCATCATTTCGATATCAAACCGGGTACGTTGTTCCAGCCGCTGGGCTTCTACGAGCTTGTCATTTTCCCGTAGAAACTTCAGGCGTTCATCCAGCTCGATTTTAATATCTTCAATGGCGTCGAGAATAGTTTGCCGTGGCGTCACATAGTGCGACTTTGGGTAGACTGTGGCGCGGGGAACTTTGCGCAGAACTTCTCCGGTGAGCGGGTCAAACCAGCTGAGGTTTTCCAGTTCATCATCAAACAGTTCAAGACGCAGTGCTTCTTTCTCAGACTCTGCAGGGAAAATATCAATGACATCACCGCGAACACGATAGGTTGCCCGATTAAGCTCCATATCATTTCGAGTGTATTGCAGCTCTGCCAGACGTCTTAGAATTCCGCGCTGATCGATATGATCCCCACGGCTGAGATGAAGCATCATCTTCAGGTAGGATTTTGGGTCACCCAGACCATAGATGGCAGAGACGGTGGCAATAATAATGGCATCTTCACGCTCAAGCAGGGCCTTGGTCGCAGACAGACGCATCTGCTCTATGTGTTCGTTAATGGAAGCGTCTTTCTCGATGAATGTGTCAGAAGATGGCACATAGGCTTCAGGTTGGTAATAGTCGTAGTAGGACACGAAGTACTCGACGGCATTTTTAGGAAAGAACTCTTTGAATTCGCCGTAGAGTTGAGCTGCCAGGGTTTTGTTGTGGGCAAGAATCAGGGTGGGGCGTTGCAGCTCTGCAATAACATGGGCGCAGGTGAAGGTTTTACCTGAACCGGTTACCCCCAGCAATGTCTGACAGGCCAGGCCGCTGTTGGCACCATTGACCAGGGTTTTAATAGCCTCGGGCTGGTCGCCAGCAGGTTGAAAAGAAGAATACACCTCCAGGGTGGGTTCGCTCTGAGCCATCGGGATCCTGCAAAATCATGGTGAATTGTCGGGGAGCATCAGGGCTTAGGCGCTGCTTTATCACTAAAAGCAGTAGCTTAGACGCAAAACCTATACTACCACCGATTAACCCATGGGACACCGACCAGGGAGGTTCCTAGCCAGGTTCTCCAAGCCATTGTTCTTGTGGCACCGGGGTTGTTAACCATCTGTGAATAGTGGCCTCAAGGTCCTTGCGATCAAAAGGTTTGCTGAGGTAAGCCTGCATACCATTTTGAAGGCATCGGTCCCGGTCATGTTCAAAGGCATTGGCTGTCAGGGCAATAATGGGAATATGACAGAGGCTGGGGTCGGAGCGAATATATCGGCTTGCATTATAACCATTCATCACGGGCATATTGCAATCCATCAGGATGAGGTCGAATGTTTCTTTTTTACAGATATCCAGACACTGTTGACCATTGCGGGCTGCACCGATTTTGTATCCCAACTGAATCAGCATGCCCTGGGTAACCATCATATTGGTGGGATTGTCTTCGACAATCAGGATGCGTACGTCGTGATTCTGTTCCGTTTGCTCTTGAGGATTGGCTTCCGGTACCGGGAGGTCATCCGGGACTATGTGTCCAAGCTGCTGGAGTATTTGCTTTACAGCTTTCTGTCGAACAGGTGCCAGAATCAGCTGTGAGAAGTCTTCTTTAAGGTCCTGCATCTGCTGACTGACGGGGATACGGTGTTCTGGGACTACGGTCATGCAGTTATCGGGCAAAGTCGTGATGACCGTTGAGGATGAAAGTATTTTCATTGTTTCTGGCTGCCAGGGACCATACCAGCTGAGGGCGCGGGCGGACGATCCAGCCTCAGCGATATAACGATTCAGTGCCATTGCCAGCAGGTAAGGGGTGAGGATAATCAAATGGCGGTTGGTAAGAGAGGGTTTTTCAGGGGTTTGGGCTATGGGATGACTGCTGTCTCTCTCGTAGGGAATAGTCATGGTAAAGCAGGAGCCCCGACCAGCACGCTCCCGATATTGCAGCGTTCCGCCCATGGCTTCTGCCATATTGCGGGACAGGGCCAGGCCAAGGCCGTGGCCACCAAACAGCCGATTAGTCGCATTACTGGCCTGAGAAAAGGGGTGAAAGATCTCTTCAATACGATCTTCAGCTACTCCTATACCGGTATCTTCAACGCTGAGGGACAGATGAAAGTGACCATCTCCCTTGTCATTGATGAGTTTTGTCAGCACTGCGACCTGTCCCTGAGAAGTGAACTTGATGGCGTTACTGATCAGGTTGGTCATGATCTGCTGCAGGCGGGTAGGGTCACCTTTAACATGCTCGGGAACAGATGGGCAGATGACACACTGTAGCCAAAGATTTTTCTGGTGTGCCTGCTGGGAAAACATTTCAACAGTTTTTTCAAGGGACTGGTGCAGGTTAAAGGGGATAGATTCAAAGAGCAGCTTGCCTGACTCAACTCGTGAGAAGTCCAGTATGTCATTCAGCATCTGCAAGAGATGAAAGCCAGCCTCATGAGCGAGAGCCAGACGATGGCGTTGATTGCTCTCTTTGGTATGGCTCATTGCCAGATCGACCATGCCCAGAAGGCTGCTTAATGGCGTGCGGATTTCATGGCTCATGCTGGCCAGCATGGTAGCCCGCTCCTGAGCCATTTTCAGTGCATCCTGGCGGGCTTTGTCCAGGTTGCTGTTAGAGTCGGTGAGCTGCTTGTTACGGGCGTGAAGTTCTGCAGTTCGACTGGCAACGGTATTCTCCAGTGTGGCCAGGTGGTCTCTTAACTGGCGTTCAGCCCGGAACCGGCGTTTGGAATTACTGCTAATGGCGTACAACAGATTATTAATTTCCTCTGTCAGCATGCCAATCTCATCATGTTGATGCCCTTCCGGGCAGGTCAGGCGGGCTGATGATGACTCACTGGTACGCAGTTGGCTTAGCGTTCCGCTGAGTTTAGCCAGTGGTTTGGTGAGCATGCGGTAGAACAGCAGCAGTAGTATCAATGCCATCGACAGCCCTTTGATCAGGCCGGTCAGAAAAGTGGTTGTAGCCCGTCGAAGAAAGGTGTCGCCGTAATAAAAAGTATCTACTTCCAGCTGCAGATAGCCCAGAGGTTCTTCCGGGTCATAATCGACTCGTAGTTCATGGCGGTAGGTGCGGGTACGATCAAACAGGGAGTCACTGATCCAGCGCGCCTGATCCTGGCGGCTGTCTTTCCAGAGGTAGCCCAGACGTTGTCCGGTCTCATCGCGAATTTCTGCACTGATAATATTGGGGGAAAGTAACAGACCGTTAAGTAGCTCCTGAGCTAACTCACTGTCTATGTTATAGGCAATACGTGCGGCGGGTGCACTGCTGATTTCCAGCAGGGCAGACATTTCTTCGTCAATGGCCTGATCCTGATGGCGGTAATCCAGAGCGATCTGCAGGATGCTGAAAATCATTCCGGTAATAAAGGCGACAATTAACGCGTAGTGCGCCTGTCGAAAAGAGAGTCGATGACTGAAATGCGTTGCTTTCTTCACGCTTGCCTCTTCCCTGAAGGTCTTTTATTGTTCTCGGTGCATTCTATCCCTGCGCTGCTTTCAAGGCTATTTGTTTACTCAGTGATTTGTGCAGTCGATATTATTTCAACAGTAATCTCATAGTACGTGGTACGTGCTTTCAACGTCAGTACCTTTCCTAAGATACAAAGTATCTGCTATCGAGAAGGTCATGCTTTTTCAGTCAAGGGTATTCTATGGGTACTCTTCCATGGGGTTATCAAGTGCATCCTCTTCCGGTATGGCCCAGGAATCTTCTTCCAGTAATGATTCATCGTCCGGAGCATAGGGTGAGTCAGGAATATCCAGATAGTCTGAATGGGTGCTAATGGCATCAGGCCCCAGTGGAATCGGTGATTCCAGAGCTTGTAATTGTGCTCCTGCCAGACAGAGTGGCAAAAGGAGTAAATAACGAAGGTTGCGATGAATCCAATAGTGTCTGTTCATAACATTCACAATCTATGAGCGTTAATGGGGCGGCTTTTCCGTGACTCTTCAGTCTGTCTTAACGTGAGTCTTCCAATTAGTAGTGTGATTTTCTTAACTATTTTTTTACGTGTGGATACTGCTGTGAGAGTCAGCTTTTGTGGCCCAGCGGAATGGCCCTGCTTCTGCGAACAGGTTACTCCTGCGAGCCTGACACCGTGTGCTTTCAGTTATCTTGCAGGCATCACTAAGGCAATCGGCAGCGGTTAGTACCCAACAGCAATAATCAGCAATGAGGCCGGTTACTGCTGCTGGTTTGGTACGCGCGCTTGTTAGACCTGAGCCTGTCAGGCAGCTAGCAAAGTTGGATTATGATGATCACACTCTACAGTGATCAGTTTACTTTCGTACAATTGCTGTAGGGCGTCTTTTAACATTTTTTCCAACAGTTTTCGTAGGCTGTGTATCATCTGCAGCTTGTAAGGATTCTTCCGAATCAGTTGTTGCTGAAGCCTCCGGTGCTGGTGCTGCTTTCTTAGAGGCTGACTTGCTTCCCCGCCGAGCTCCTGTTGATAGATCTTCGGTAGAGCCAGAATCAGAACTTACTAAAGCCTCTGAACCGCCTTCAGAAGCACTTTTGGAAACTACCGACTCTGAGGTTTCAGCAGGTTCTGGAGGGGCTTCTAAGGCTTGTGTTGAGTCGGACTCTTTTGACCTGGAAGATGTTGAGGCTTTTTTAGTGCCCTTGCTACCTTTGCCGGAAGCCGATGTCTTTGCGCGTTTTTTTGCTTTGCTGGAGCTGTCTTTTAATGCTGCAGCTGCAGGTTCTGTCTCCAAACCTGTTGCTTCAGAGTCTTCTTCTGGTGCAGAGGTTGTTCCCGAAGCGGCATCCGGCTTTCCTGCACCTTTTTTCAGCCAGCTGAGGCTGGGCAGAGCATTAATGACTGTTCCGGCAAATTCTTTCAAAGGAGCAAGAAGACCGCTGCTGCTACTCCTGCTTCCAAGTCCCAGTAGTTTACCGTTACGTTTAAATTCATCCAGGTTGCTCTGAACGGTAGCATCGCTGGTGTCATCATTTTCCAGCCCTGCTTTGAAGAATTTAAGAAGCTTTAGTTCTGAGAGTCGGGTGATATCAGAATTGTTTTTCTCAAGATCCTGGATGCCTTTCTCTTTCTGCTCAATGGCCTGTTTTTTGTTATCCAGATCGGTTTTTAAACCTTCCAGAGCAACCTGGGCATCGGTCATTGCCTGTTGCTTACTGGTAGCGTCTGTCAGTAATGGGGCAAGATTTTTGACGCCGTTTTGTGGATTGTCCACAAAGGCATTGTACGCTCGATTGGCCTTGGCGATATCACGGCTTCCTTTCGCAGACCCAATACTGTGCGCGAGAGCCTTAAGTTCGTTAATAACAGTCTGTTTGTTTTTGCTTTTATCCGGCTTGACACCTTGTACTTCAGCCTCAAATTTCTTTTGGGCACCGTCATTTTCAGACTGCTTGGCTTTGACATCTTTTTTCAGTTCAGCCAGCTGCTCTTCAGTCTGCGTTCTGCTGGCTCTTTCCTGATTGAGATCAGTTCTTGCCCGCTGCATTTTTGCATGTGCTGCCGAGTGCTTTGAGTCCACGATCGACTGTTGCTGGGTGATGGCGTCATCAAGTTCCTCACCTTCTTTAAGTAGCTGACGTTCATATTCACGGAACATCTCCAGCACATGATGCTGGCTTTGAGGAATAAGGGCACCATAGTCTTTTGTGGCCTCTTTATGGGCCAGAAGCTCTTTAGAGCGAGCCTTCATCAACTGGCTGGTGATATAGCTGTAAGACAGACCTTTCAGGGCGGTGTAGGTGATGCGGCCACTACCACGAGCACTGCGCCATGGCAGATGCTTCTCAAGTTTGAGCAGGTCCTGAAGTTTGATATCACCGTAACGGTTACGGGTAACCATGGTGAAGATGGGAAGCTCAACACGCTGGCTGAAGTAGTCATCAATAAACACAAAGCCTTCATCACCAGTGTTGATGGCTGTGTGATAAGTCGACTGTTTAGGGCGACCTGGCAGACCAATATTGGTGCCATCATGATCCGCATCAACCTCGGGAGTCAGGGCAGATTGAATCTGCTGCTCAAACTTGTAGTTGTAGTTTGTGGCAGTGGCGTGCTCAGAAGCCCATTTCAGGATGGCAGGCATCTGTTCCAGTACCCGATCAGAAATCGGGGTGATCAGGTGCTGTTTGTAATTCATAAACTCATTGAAATATTTGACCGCCGTATATTGGTCATCGTTATAAACACCATGCAGGATGCGACGGTCAGCGGCGTCGGTCCACCAGGCGCGTTCAAGGCTTGAGCCAAAGCTGGCCGGGAAGCGGATCAGTGGGCCGGGCTTGTGATTGAAGTAGGGGCGTACGAACAGTGCCAGTGTTCCGCTTTTACCCTGATCCCCCAAAATGGTGGGGTAGAAACGAACACGGGTTACGCCGTTATCGCGGCTGGCCTCATCTAATGCGACCAGAGCTTTTTCAAAGCGTCCCTGTGGTTCACTGAAAGTTGTGGGTCGCTTAACAAAATCAAGATCCATATAAGCACTTGTGGGACGACCGGGGTCATCAGCGGAGCTGGAGCTGATAAAGGTCAGCCCAAAATGTTCGTTAAGTGCAGGGGTTTCAAATGCGATACCGGCGTAACCAATGCTGTGCATCACATGCTGGTGGACAGCCTCAGGTAAGGCCGTAGCCAGCATAGGGACATAAGCCACAACACGTTTGAAGGCCCAGAACAGGTTCTGGTATTTCTTCGAATTGCCAATAAATTCTGGCGAGTGGATTAAATCCGCATTGGAGGCAAACAGCCGCCAAACCAGATCATTGGCAGTGTCTGAGGTCGCGTAATCACCAACAGCTTCACCCAGTCGCCAAGTGTAATCAGCAATCGCCTGACCATCATCGGCGGTCAGGTATTGGTAATGGAGACCGACGCGCTTGGAGAGATAGTGCAGAGCAAAGATTGATGCAACAGGACCAATTTCACCTGACAGGGCTTCCCAGGCCCGGCCAGCCATTGAATAAGGGTGCTTTGACAGACCCTCCCATTTATAACTGGGCAACCAGTGCCATTCCGGGTGCTGGTTGACCACACTTTTCAGCTGAGGTGCTGACATAAACCCATTACTGCCTGCCAGAGCACCGCCCAGAGCATGGAAGTAATCACCCGGTGTATTTCCTGTAGCCTGGGCGGACATCGCGGCAATACTCGCGGAAAGCAATAAACGGCCTGAATCAATCTTCGGACTCTGTAAACCTGGCATAATTTTTCCTCTGCGAAGCTCCGGCAGATGTGGGGCTACTAAAAGTTAGAGTTATATCTAGCAGGGGTTTGAGGTCTTGCAAGGCGGAACAGGGGAAAAAGCCGAAACCGGTGTGTGGGAAATGCCTGGAGTTATAAGTGACCTAACTGAATATATAGAATGATTATTAAAACCCTCTGAATAAAGATCTTCATTAACGTGTAACCGCATGGGCATGTTTTAAGGAGGGAAGGGGGGGGATCTCGACTTTTGGGGACCGTTAGAAGACTGTATCGAGCGGCACAGAAGACTTTGGCGGGGCTCTTGTAGAAGGTGAACACCCGCCAAGGTGATAGCATCAGGCTTTTAAGGTTTACCCTTGAGCTGCTTCCTGTTTGCTGTAGAAGGAAATGCCTTCTATTTCGTCGGTGATCCAGGTACCAGCCTGGCCGGTTACGATCTGTTCAACATCATACAGGCTGCCGATGGCCGCGAAGCGTCCGCCCTTCTCAACGAAGTTGGCGCAGGAGTCTATTTTTGGCCCCATGGAGCCTGCCGGGAAGTTCAGCTCACGGATGGTGGTAGTAGAGGCTTTGTGGATCTTCTCCTGATCTGGCTGGCCGAAGTTGATGCACACGGCATTTACGTCGGTCATGATAATCAGCGCATCAGCACTCAGCTGTTCGGCCAGAAGGGCTGCAGTCAGGTCCTTATCCACTACCGCTTCTACACCGTGCAGTTTGCCATCTTCGTCTTTGCGAACAGGTACACCGCCACCGCCGGAACAGATCACCAGAGTGCCCATTTCAGACAGCTGCTTGATAATGTTGACTTCGATAATGCTGGATGGCAAAGGGGACGGGACGACACGGCGGAAGTATTCGCCGTCGGCCTTGATCGCCCAGTTTTTCTCGGCGGCCAGTGCTTCCGCTTCGTCTTTAGAGTAGACAGGACCAACAAACTTGGTGGGGTCCTGGAAGGCTGGGTCATTGTTGTCAACCAGAGTCTGGGTTACCAGCGTGGCAACCTGTGCGCCAGGCATCTGGTTGTAGAGTTCCTGCTCCATCATGTAGCCGATCATGCCGGCAGTCTCTGCGCCCAGCACATCCAGAGGGTAGGGGGAGACTTTGTCGTAAGCGGCGTTCTGCAGAGCCAGTAGACCAACCTGGGGGCCGTTTCCGTGGGTCAGAATGACTTCATGGTTCTGTGAAACCCGGGCAATCACTTCGGCAGCCTTGCGGATGTTCTCGCGTTGAATACTGGCTTCCAGAGGTTGACCGCGCTGAAGCATGGCGTTGCCGCCAAGAGCGATGACAATACGCATCGTGATTTCCTTGTCTTTGGATATGTTTTTCCTGGATGCAGGTACGACCACGAAAAAGGTCGTGTTTTTACATCCTGGTATGCGGGCACGCCACCCTTAAATAGGTGCCTTTCATCATATCGGCGTGATTGCTCAAGGGAATAAGTAGATATTCTTATTTGCCATTTGTTTTGCTAATGGTCAGTGTGGGCGGGGATTTCTTGCGATTTTAAAAACTAAAATTAACAGGTTGCTGGCTTTATCTTTATATGAGTGGTGAATAAATGTTGATTCCAGTGTTGTTTGATTTCAGCCCTGACATTCATAAGTTTTCGGACAGGCACTTTTTAATCATGAAGAAATCCTGTTAATCATGAAGAAATCCTGCTCAGGAGAGAATCTTCAAGCTCAGATGCTTCCATTGTTGTATGAACTATATAGTTAAAAACCTCACAGCCCGCTGACAGATCTGATTTCGTCATCCCTTCATCAAATTTATGTTCGCCACTTGTTACCCAGTGAGTGGCGATTCGATCATTCACTAAAATTTTTGTACCGAACCTGTAGAGCGGTGTAAATTTCTCCCAGTAGGCATAAAAAACATTAAACCATAATGCTTCTGTTGTTGAGGGAGAGAGCTCAAGTTTTTGGATTAAAGCTACGATGTGTTCCAGGACTCTTTGGGTTCTCTCAAAATGCTGTGGCTCGTCTTTTACTTGGCAGTGGGAAAAACAGCCGTGGTCGAAATCATGAAATGAGAATCTGACGCTGTTCATTATTCCATGGTTCTGATAGCTAAGAGGGGCTATCTGGATTCCGGCCGGATATATAAGATATCTGGCTGAAATGGGAAAATATTTGTAATTCAACGGATCAAAGCAGAACCACATCAGGTAGCCCCTGTCCTCTCGGCAGTAACCTTTAATTGCTGTTACAAAATAAATATCACTGTGGATATTTCTTGTTGTCTGGGTAGCGCTGCGTAGCCTGCTGTAGATAGGCTCATCCTCGACTGACAGTTTTTCAAAGGTCAGGTCATTCATCGCTTCAATAATACTGACAAGCTCATCTTCAGTGAAAGCAGCTTTGCGATACTCCCGATATTGATAAACCCCCATGGCATACTGAATACAGATAAACCGAATGGTTAGAGCCAGAAAGTTGCGATAGGGAATCCGTTCGTTGTTCTGAAGTTCGCAAATGTCCTGTTCAAGTGTTTTAAGAGCTTTGTTTACCCTGGGCGGCATACTTTTTCCATACCATTGAAGGCAGGCTTTTATATTGTTTAGCATCGGGTGTAATTCTTTGCAGGCAAAGTTATTTATGCCTTCTGCTCGAAACTGTAACTCCAGTTGGCGTAGCTGATCATCCGGACCTGGGCGACTGAGGCTTTCTATGACCGGATCTCCAGTTAATCCATGGGGACCCTCTGTCTGCCATTGCTGCACCAGCTCTGGGGGGATATTGCATTGTTCAAAAGCCTGTTTCTTCTTTTCCTGGTAGTAGTGGTTTAAGGGCTCTTGAACACCTTCGAGAGGGATCTCACCGGCGACTTCACCCCGAAGAATCTGTCGGACTTTGTCTTTGAGGGATTCCAGCTCACCGTTTACAGATTGACTGGGAGAGGTTGCCTGTCTGTCAGTCACCGTTCTAAGTGGTTTCTCTTGCCCTGATAGAGTGCGCTGTCCATTTGATAGATGGGTACTCTCCGGTTCTAAAGCTACCCATGGGCTCTTGTTCTGGGGGAGGGTCTCCACGTGCGGAAATGATTGATCCTGTAAATTCTGGTGATGGTCTGTGCTTTTGTCGGAAATCATACAAAACCTCTAAACCCTTTTGAAGTTCTGTTTGGACATAAGGACCCGGGTATAAGTTCTGTTATGGTTCGTAGGGGTAACGGGTTTGCCAGGGTCGGTTAAGGTTTCACTGCATCCACTCAAAGCCTGAGCTTGAATCCAGTAAAACCTTAAAGCTATCTACTTAGAGCTATCTACTTAGAGCTATCTACTCCAGCGGCCCGGCCTCCGCCATCGTCCTCGTCGGTGAGCCGCTGTGAGGAGTAAACCTTGATGTCATCCTTGTTAGTCGTCATAACACTGCCCTGTGTCAGCAATTCGGGGCGAACTTTTGGCCGTCAGGCCACTCAAAGAAGACAATCATGCATTGCAAGGAGCCCGCCATGACCAACTCTGTTTCCGGTGGACCACGTTTCTACCAACCTGTCGTGCAAACATCTGAAGGCCCGACAGCAGCGCATCAAGGAAGTAAGACCTCCAAAGACGAGCATGGGATTCTGACCGCATGCCGAACGGGGAACCTTGTGAAGGTAAAAGAGCTTTTGGAAAACAACCCCGGTTATACCAATCAGACATTCAGGTCTGGTATAACGGGCGAGATGATATCGCCGTTGTATGTAGCAGCGGTCCAAGGCCACGATGAGATTGTCGAACTGTTTCTTAAGAAGAATGCTGATCCAGATTTCCAGCGCGGGGATGGAAACACCGCTCTTTTTATAGCTTCCCTGAGGGGCCACAATAAGGTCATCAAGCTTGTTCTTGAGAATATGGCCCATCCAGATATTCCGAACAACGATGGATACACTGCCCTTTCTATAGCTTCCCAGTATGGCCACAAGGAGGCCGTCGCGCTTCTTCTTGGGAGGCAGGCCGATCCAAATATTCCGGACAAGAGTGGATGCACTGCGCTTTTTATGGCTTCCCAGTATGGCTACAAGGAGATCGTCGCGCTTCTTCTTGAGAATAATGCTGATCCAAATATTACAAGCGGGAACGGAATCACTGCGCTTTATATGGCTGCCCAGAATGGCCACATCAAGATAATCAAACATCTGAGAGCTGCTGGGGCCAACCCCTTCCTGGAAAGGAAACCCTCGTGGTTGAGACCTCCCATACGGCCCCTTATCATCGCAAAGATCCTATGTGATCAAGACCCGACAATAAAAGAAATCTATCAGCCCATTATTGAAGAGCTGGAAGAGATGGAGCAAGCCTGGCAAGCCACTCCTGCTCCGATTCCTGCTCCTACTCCAACTCCCACGACAACCAGCGGATTGAGAAGAAGGTATGTACAGAAGCCGATCGATGAGAGCTGATGCGATTCTCTACTGTCATGACTGATTTGCACCTACCGTCAGCAGCCTGATCGTCACCGCGAGAAGAACCCGAGACCCGTATTCTTAATGCGATTGCGGGGCTGTCGATATTGAACAGCACCACACCGACGCAGACCTTGCGCATAGAAACATCGCCGACTGTGCGGTCAATCCGGCTGATATCTCGAAACAGGTTATTGACCTCGCCATCGACCACCAGGTTTCCAGTAGCCCGGCCCCCGCCATCACCCTCGTCGGTGAGCCTCCGTGAGGAGTAACCCTTGATGTCATCCTTGTTAATCGTCATAACACTGTCCTGTGTGTCAGTTATTCGGGGAGAACTTGTGGGCGTCCGGCCACTCAAAGAGGGACATCATTTATTGCAAGGAACCCGCCATGATCAACCCTGTTTCCGGTGGACTACGTTTCTACCAACCTGTCGTGCAGACACCTGCAAGCACAAGCGCTGCGCCTCAGGAAAGGAAGAACCCAAAGCACGAGCCTGACATTCTGGCCGCATGCCGAACGGGGAACCTTGAGTGGGTAAAAGAACTATTGAGGGAAAATCCCGATAATATCAATCAGGATTTTATGGCTGGTAATAAAATGGAATGCATGGTGTCGCCTTTGTATTTGACTTCTCAGGAGGGTCGCAAGGAGGTCGTCGAGTTTCTTCTTGAGAATAAAGCGGATCCAAATCGTCAGTTCATAGATGGAGCCACTCCACTGCTTATGGCTTCCCAGAATGGCCACAAAAAGGACGTAAAACTTCTTCTTGCAAAAACGTCAATCCAAACCTTCAAATTAGAGCTATCCATATTAGGGCTATTTATTTCACCTTTCGCATCAGCCGCAGAGCGTTCATGGTCACCAGCAGGGTTCCGCCGGCATCTGACAGCACTGCGGCCATCAGTCCTGTTACCCCGAACACCGTGGTGAACAGGAAGAAGGTATTAATACCCAGTGCCAGGGCAATGTTCTGCCGGGTGATGCGGGCAGTGTTCCGAGACAACTGAATCATGGTCGCCAGTTCCGGCAGGCGTTCATGGGTCAGTGCCGCGTCGGCGGTTTCCAGGGCCACATCACTGCCGCGGCCCATGGCAATACCCAGCTCAGCGGCTTTCAGGGCTGGAGCATCGTTAATACCGTCACCTACCATGGCTACGGCATGGTCTTGTCCTTGCTTTCGCGCGGTTTCCTGCAGCTCTTGAATAGCCTTCACCTTATCTTCTGGTAGTAGCTCGGCTTTGTAGTCTATGCCCAGCTTTCCAGCAATGGCAGCCGCTGCGCGATGGTTGTCCCCGGTGAGCATGACACTGTTGATGCCCATGACTTTCAGTTGTCTGATAGCTTCTTTGGCATCGTCACGCAGGGTATCGGCCATGGCGATCAGACCGAGTACCCGTGAGTCATCGGTGATCACAACCACAGTGTTGCCTTCAGTCTCACGGTTGGCGATGGTCTGTTTGATGTCACTGTCCAGCAGTGCTGCCGGGACATGACGTGGGGCAAGAATATTGAGGGCTTGCCCCTGCACCTGTCCGGCCAGACCGCGGCCATTGAGAATGGTGACGTCATCCGCTTCCGGAATATTCAATTGACGCTTCTCTGCGGCAGTAATAATGGCTTTGGCCAGAGGATGGCTGGAGCCCAGCTCCAGAGAGGCGGCCAGGGTCAACAGCTCATTCTCTTCCATATTCATGGCTTTAATGGCGGTCACTGCAGGCTTGCCGACTGTTAGTGTGCCGGTTTTATCAAAGGCCAGTTGTTTGATAGTGCGCAGCTGTTCCAGTACAGCTCCACCTTTGATCAGGGCGCCAAAGCGAGAGGCTGAAGCCAGTGCTGAGGTGACTGCCGCAGGAATAGACACTACCAGGGCACAGGGGCAGGCGATGAGCAGCAGGGCGAGAGCTTTGTAGATCCAGGTGTTCCAGTCGCCAGAAAACAACAGAGGTGGGATAACGGCGACCAGACCGGCAATCAGCATGACCAGGGGGGTATACCAGGCACTGAACGTGTCGATCAGGCGGGCAATCGGTGCACGTCGTTCATCAGCCTCTTCAATCAGTTGAATAATGCGGTCAATGGCATTTTCGCCGGGCTCAGAAATAACGGTCAGACGTACGGGCTGATCCACAATCAGGCTGCCCGCCATAATCTTTTCCTCTTTATTACGGGAGACAGGAATGGACTCGCCGGTCAGGGCACTTTCATCAAAAGCACCTGTGTCTGAGAGAAGTGTGCCATCCACCGGCATACGGTCACCGGGGCGCACTTCAATCACATCACCAGGTTGCAGAAAGTCAGCGGGAACATCCGGTACTCGAACACCGTCTTCAATACGTGTGGCGGTATCCGGTGTCAGGTTCATCAGGCTTTGAATGCCAGCCCGTGCTTTTTTACCAGCAAAACCTTCCAGCATTTCACCTGCAGAGAAAAGAAACAGAACAAGAATCGCTTCGGTGTTTTCCCCCAGGGCCATGGCACCAAGGGCAGCCACCGACATAAGCAGTTCGATACTGAAAATTGTTCCGTTTCTGGCCTGGGTAATGGCTTTACTAATAAACGGCAGAGTACTGATGATGGTGGCAATATGCAGGACTGTTGACTTCCATTCAGGAAACAGCAGCATGGCAATCATGGCCAGTGTGGTTGCCGTGGCAATCAGGGCAAAGGTGGAGTGGGTTTTCCAGAGTGGTTCTTCCTGAATGTTGTCAGGGTCTTCGAGTCGAAAGCCTAAGCCTTTTACAGTTTTCTCAACGACTTTCAGCTGTTGTTCAGAATCCACATCAACAAATAATCGTTCTGTGGCATAAGCGACTTTGGCTTGATGAATGCCCGGTAGTCTGCTGAGAGCTTTTTCGATTTTCCTGGCACAGCCCGCACAATCCATCCCCCGTACAAACCATTTATGACGCAGGTTGTTGTTGGTCACTGCATTGACTGTTTCGGCTGTGTTTTCGCTGCCACAGCAGGTGCTCTGACAGGAAGGTTGAGAGTCGTTTGAGGGTGTTGACTGGGTCATGGTGATCTTCCCAAATTGTATGACCTGACGATAACATGAATAAATATTCATATGAACAGTTATTTATATGAAAGGCATCCATCAGTTTTTAGTGTTTAGTCTTCGTTAAAAGCTTCGTAAGGTCTCTGGAAGGTGTATTAACTATAACGACAAATCGCCCGGTTGCTGAAAGCTATTCATCAGTTGGAAGCCTGAAAGCAGAGAAGGCGCCCAGTGGGCGCCTTCTCTGTAGAACACAAACTTGATTGAGAAGTGATCAGGCCGCTTCAGCAGCGGTACTGACTTCATCTCTCAGGGCTTCGATCTTGGCGACATACTCTTTGTATTCGTTGGAATCGAGGTGTGCATAGTTCAGGTTCTTGAACAGACCTGTAAGCTTCACAAAGAAGTCACGGGCAGCCTGTTTGTTAGCAAACTGCAATTCACGACGAGAAATATCCGCAATAATGTAGAAGCAGAAATGCTGACGCTCAATGGGGCAGGCGGCATCAATCTTGTCGAAGGCATCCTGCTGCAGGTACACCATATCCAGGAACAGGGACTTCTGGTAAGTCACATAGTCGTCCAGGGTGACACCTTCCTCACCGGTCACCTGCATCATCTGGTTAATGCTTTCGCCGCTTGAAATCAGCTCCTGCATGGTTTTCACATCATCAACCCAGGTCTCAGAGATATTCTCTTTGTACCAGGGCGCCAGCTGCTCAAGATAACGGGACCATGAGATCAGCGGGTCTACAGCCGGGAAGAAACGCTTGTAGGCACGATCGTAAGACAGGCCCAGGAAGCACTTCACGGTCGCCAGGGTGGACTGGGTCACAGGCTCTTCGAAGTTACCGCCCGCAGGGGAAACGGTGCCAATCATGGTCATGGAACCACTTTCGCCATCTTCATTTGTGATCACGCCGGAACGTTCGTACAGCCCCTTGATGGCGGAGTCGATGTACGCCGGGAAACCTTCTTCACCCGGGATCTCCTCAAGGCGGTTGGAAGTTTCACGCATCGCCTGTGCCCAGCGGGAGGTGGAGTCGGCCAGCAGCAACACGTTATATCCCATTTGACGGTAGTACTCACCCAGAGTCATACCTGTGTAGATAGACGCTTCACGGGCCGCAACCGGCATGGATGAGGTGTTACAGATAATCGTGGTGCGATCCATCAGGGTGCCGGAACCGGTAGGGTCAGACAGCTGAGGGAATTCAGTGATGGTTTCTACAACTTCACCAGCCCGTTCACCGCAGGCGATAACGATTACGATATCGACTGCCGCGTACTTGGACAGAGTGTGCTGCATAACTGTCTTGCCGGCACCAAAAGGTCCGGGAATACAGCCTGTGCCGCCACGTGCTATAGGGAAGAAGGTGTCAATCAGACGTTGCTGGGTGATAAGAGGTTCAGAGGGGAAGTGACGAGCAGTTTTGCCGCTGCGACCCAGGGTTTCGGCGATGGACTGTTTAACCGGCCAGCGCTGAATCATGTTCAATTCAATTGTTTTTCCCTGCTCTGTGCAGGCTTTTGCAATGACCGTATCAACGGTAAATGTACCTTCCTGAATCCACTCCACGGTCAGGTAACCGCGGGTGTTAAAAGGCACCATGATTTTGTGATTAAAGCGACCTTCCTGAACAGTACCCAGGGTTTCACCGGCACGGAGTTTGTCTCCGGTACGGGCCGTGGCGATAAAGGACCACTCTTTTGTACGGTCCAGGGCATCAACCTGTACCCCACGCTTCAGGAAGGTGCCGTGCAGTTGTGCCAGACGCTCCAGCGGATTCTGCAGACCATCAAAGATCTGGCTCAGGCAGCCGGGGCCCAACTCTACAGAGAGGAGTTCACCGGTCTGATAGACCCGATCGCCTACACCGACACCGCTGGTGTCTTCGAAGACCTGGATGTCGGCGGTATGGCCATTAACACGGAGCACTTCCGACATCAGGCGTTCATCGGTGCCTTCGTGTTCTTTGCGGCTGGGAGCCACATACACCACTTCGTTCTTTACCATGCGGACATCTTTGCTGTCCGCTTCAACGGTGAGGATGTCACCATTGACTGCCACTACGCGGGCAGTGGCAATGTTGTCACTGTTACTCATAATCTTTTGTAATCCTCGTCGTAATCCTGTGTCGCTGCACTGGAGTGCGTAATCAGGTGGAATGCCTTGTCGATTAGATGCTAGCCGTTAGCCGCTGGCAGTTTGTTGCGCAGCTCATCGCGAAAATTCCCCAGACTTGTCTCTACAAGCTTGCTGAAACGGACGCGAGCCTTGTCTGTGTCATAGGCTGTCCAGCGCGCTACGAGATTCCAGCGCAACACATAGATTACGACGGCAGTAAAATTGTTCTGGTGCTTCATGGACGCCCGGGCCAGATGGTCCCAAACGGCCTGAAGCAGGGTTTTTTCCAAAGCAATGCAGTCACCTTTACGCAGGTACTCGTTTACTTTTGGAATCCACGGGAAGGCGCCTGTTAACCCGAGGGTCGGGGAGTTCCAGTGGTTACGGATATAGGCGTAACGGGTGCCATAGCTCCAGCGGGCTTCCGCAGGAACAGGCAGGCCTGCCTGTTTCTTGCGCAAAGCTGCGACGACTGTGCGCATATCAAGACGCCAGTTCATCAGCTCAATCACTGCCGGGTCCTTTAAGGATGAACGAGCCTGATCGGCCAGACGAATCAGGGAAGATTCGTCGACGTCGTCGTTCAGGTGATCCCAGTGCAGAAGATTTTCGATCGTCACCATATGCTTCTGGTCTTCGTGGCTCAGCATGGACAGGCGTCTGTCGAGCTGGAACCGGGAGATCGGAGTGATCTTGCTGTCAAACAGAGAGTCAATATGGGGCAGTGAAGTCAGTAATGTGTAGTAGGCATTGTCTGCCATGACGACTCCTTAAAAAATGGCTCCGTGCTGTGCCGGGCAGCCATATTAATGGTCGCTTCCAGCCAAATCCGGGAGCGACCTTATATGCGACCTTATTTGATCGTCCCTTCAAGAAGCGCACGGAAGCGTGGCTGCAGGTGACGCAGCAGCATATCGCTGACCGCACCCTCGTCCAGTTCTACTTCCAGGTTCTTGTCGAGTACCCGGAAGGTAATACCGGATTTCTGCTTTTCATCCACCGTAAAGGTAACCCCTTCAGTCAGCAGCTCTTTGCTGTGACGTGCAGTGAAGTAAGCCAGAGTGCCTTCCTTCAGGTCTTCAGGGTTGGCCTGAAGATGATCAACGCCGACGACCTTGGCGGGAAGGACAACCTGCAGGTTCTCTTCACCCTTCAGATTGTTGCGCCCTGCGACTTCCACGATCATTTTTTCGAGGATGTGCTGGTCTTGCATCTCGCGGGAAACAACTTCATTGATGCGGGCAGAAAACTTGTCCATCAGGTAGCCTTTCAGCTCCAGAACCGCATTACGACCAGCCAGTTGCAGAGACTCTTCACCGGACTTAATGGTGAAATCCGCCTCTTTTTTGGCCTTGGTTATCAATGACTCAGCTTTTTTACTGGCATCTGCAACGATACGTGCAGCTTCTGTCCGGGCGTCAGCCACCAGCTGCTCTGCTTCGGTTCGGCCAGAGCTGACGCCCTGGTCACGGAGCTTTTCAATCAGCTCCTGTACACCGACGGAAATATTATTTGTGTGTTCAGTCATGCTATTACCTGCTTACAGTCTCAATTCACAATGCTTCAAAGTGTCAGGCTGAAGCAGGGATGCTGCCGGCCAGAACAAGAGCGAACACGAAGGTAAATACTGAGAAACCTTCCACAATGGCCGCAGGAGCAATGGACAGACCGAAAATTTCAGGCTTGTTCTTGGAGGCGTTGATGGCACCTGCAATAGCCTGACCCTGGTAAATGGCTGTCAGCATCAGGGAAATACCCGCCAGCAGGCCGATACCGAAGATGGCAGGAGCAGTGACCAGACTGATGTTGTGACCCAGAAGCAGGAACATAACAACAATGCCGAGAATACCCTGGGAGGAAGGCATGGCCGCTACACCGATAAATTTACCGTAGCCACTTTCCACATCAAGCATGGCGCCACAGGCAGCCTGACCGGCAATAGAGCAACCGAAACCGGAACCGATGGAACCTAAAGCCATAGGGGCAAAAACACCAACCCAGCCCAGCATCAAAATAAAGTTGTCCATGAGTTAATCCTCGCGTTTTTGAAATGGTTTAAATGGGTAGCCTTCATCCGAAAGGCTCCACTTGAAGAATTCAATGACGTTCAGGCGCAGGCCGTGAACCACACCACTCACAATGGAGAGGGCAAAGTTCAACAGGTGACCCAGCACCAGAATCAGAAAGCAGAACAGAATGCCGACACCCGGCATGCTGTCTTTTACCTGGAAAGCCAGAGTGTTAAAGGTAACCGCCAGGGACGCACCCGCCAGACCCAGGGCAAACAGACGCATGTAGCTAAGAATGTCTCCAAACACGCCGGAGATTCCATAGAGTGCATGCAGTCCGTCGACCATGCGAAGGAAGAGATCCTTGAGGGTCTTCACCGGACGGGTACTGGTGAACAGGAACAGCATGGCGGCACCAGTAAACATCATTCCCTTACCACCGACTGCCTGCCACCAGGGTGAGATAGACCCCAGATAGCTGAGCCAGAAGGTCAGGCCGCCGGTAATGGCTATCGCCCAGCCAATCGGCGCCAGCATATTCAAACGCCCCCTGTTCAGCCATGCAGTCACCAGGTTAGCGATAATGATATGAAGACCACCGATAACGATGGAGACTTTCATCATTCCGGAGTAGTTGTTCATATCAATGAACTTCAGACTGCCAATAAAGGTGTCAGCCGGTGGCGTATAACCAAAATAGCTGCCTGCAAACACACCCCAGACAAAGCCCAGACCCGCCATAAAGTACGCCAGATTACTGATACGTTTACCGGCCACGCTGGTGCCCAGTTTGTTGCGCATCAGATAAACGACCAGCGCTATCAGGACACTGTAAGCGGCATCGTTCATGATCATGGCGAAGAACAGAGAGAACGAAAAGAACACCATGGTGCTTGGGTCCCAGCTGCGGTAGCTGGGCAGCTGGTAGAAAGCCATGGCTTCTGTACCACCCGCCAGTGCTTCCGGGTTATCGAGCAGTGTTGGTGGGCGTTCGTCGTCTGCAGGCTCTTCGATGGTGATAGCGGCAGAGCAGCTGTTCACGAAGGTACGAATATCCTGCTCTTTGTCTTGCGGCATCCACCCTGACACCAGAAAGAACTGGTCCTCATTGAGGGCCGACAGGCTGGCATCAGACAGTGCTTTCTCGTCTTCAAAACGAGCGACGGCCTGACTGATTACATAGATCCAGCGGGTCAGGCGTTCACGTTCCGCCTGTGTGTCTTCCAGGCGCGTCTCGGCCTCATCCAGCATATCTTCAAGGTAGGATAGGGCGTGCTTGCCTACACGGGAGCGTTTGATGGGCAGCAGACCAGGGTCTGGCTCATCTTTGCCCAGTACAACCACATAGTTCTGGTTTTGAGTCTTGTGAATCAATTCCCAGGGCATGTCGAGGTCATGCAGGTAGTGCATTTCCTTGTGGGGAACCACATAGAACCACAGGTGCGTATCACCCATTTCGTCCAGAGGGGGAAAGCTGAACTCCCCCCAGGGACGGACTTCCTTAATGCGTTTAACCAGTGCATCCCGCTCATCAGCAGCTGTGCGTAGCTGATCTTTGTTGTCCAGGACATTGGCAACAATAGCGTCAGCTGTCGTGTCACCCAATTTGCGGGCTTCACGGCGTTTGACGGGGCAGCTGGTCAACCAGGCAAGGGCATTCTTGGCGGACTGGGGTTCAGTCACACTGTCGTCATGCCGTTCGCTGGTTTTCAGCGGGATAAGATGCATGCAGCCCAGGGTTTGTAAACCGCGCAGCAAGACATCCTTTTCACTGGCCAGCCCATAGAGGGTGATTTTCTTAAGCGTTTTAATACTCATACACGTCTCCTTTTATTGCTGGCTTAAATTTGCTGCGTCAGCCTGGGCATGCGAGGCTTTTTCAGCCGCTCGCAGGGCTTCTGCAGCATCCATTTTCGATTTCGAGATCTTGGCATTAACCACGCCGGCCCGATCCTGGTCAGACAGAAAGATCTTGATCTTGGCGATGTTCTGCTGGGCTTTTGGAATAAGCACTTTGGAGAACAGGTTGACCCGCTGGGAAGTGGTACGGGTGGCGGCGCTGATTTCCTGATAGCGCAGCTCCCTTACCTGACTTTCGATATACAGCTCAGCCATTTCCTTCAGCTTTTCAACCAGAAAGTCGACCCAGTGAGGGCGAACCAGAAAGCTATAGGGCGCAACCTCTACCACTATGCGTTCCAGAACGGGCACGTTAGTACCTACAATGTTTTGTTCTCCGAGAACCACATCAGTCACTTTGACCAGATCATCAATGTTGATATCTTCACAAGCGAGCATCGGCAGTTGAGCAGCAATATCGGCTTCAATCCCGGTGATGCGCTGGCGTGCTTCCTGAACCGCGATTTCCGCTTTTTTACGCTCAGCCATCAGCTGCTGACGCTTGAGTTCCAGCGCTGGCAGGTAACGGTTAAACGTTTTCAGGCTGCCCTTTTCTTTGTTCAGCGAACTCTTGTTTAAAGAAATCTTGCTGGCCATGGGTTAGGCCTCCGCAGCAGCTACAGCCTCGGCATCGACCTGGGGCTGTGCATGGGCATCAGCAGGCCAGTATTTCTCAATCAGGCTTTGCTTCATCAGGGTTTCTTCTGGACTGAAACATTCCGCCAGAGTCTGCCAGCAGGTGTCGAGGGCTTCTTCCAGTGACATGGCCGCATCCAGAGCCATAAAGCGTTTACGGAAGAAATCACCGAACTTAATGGTTTTCAGATCGTAGTCAGACAACTCGAAAGCCATGGTCTGTTTCTGCTTGGCATTCACCGAATCAGAATAGAAACGGATCATTGTGTTCATGATCTGGGAGTGGTCATCCCGCGTCTCTTTTCCGATGACCATCTGTTTAAGGCGGGACAGGGAACCGAAGGGATCGAGTACACCGTCGTGCAGGTAGAATTGGCCTTCAGTGATGTAACCCGTGTTGTCCGGTACCGGGTGGGTCACATCGTTACCTGGCATGGTTGTTACTGCCAGAATGGTTACGGACCCTGCGCCCTTGTAGTCAGCAGCTTTTTCGTAACGTTTTGCCAGCTGGGAGTACAGGTCTCCCATGTAACCCCGGTTAGCAGGGATCTTGTCCATGGCGACACCGATTTCTTTCATCGCATCTGCGTAAGAGGTCATGTCGGTGAGCAGTACCAGAACCTTCTTGCCTTCACCCACGGCAAAGTGTTCAGCGGTGGCCAGAGCCAGGTCAGGCACCATCAGTCGTTCTACTGTGGGGTCGGAAGCCTGGTTGGAATACATGACAGTACGGGAGGATACGCCTGCATCTTCAAAGGCTGTTTTGAAGAAATAGTAGTCATCGAAGATCAGGCCCATGCCACCGAATACCACTACGTCTGCTTCTGCCTGTATGGCAATACGGGCGAGAAACTGGTTATAGGGCTCACCAGAGACGGAGAAGATAGGGATTTTCTGGGATTCGACCAGGGTGTTGAACACATCGATCATAGGTACGTTGGTACGTACCATGCGCGAGGCCAATACCCGCTGAGCCGGGTTGACGGATGGACCGTCGATAACGATTTTAGGTTCCTGGCTCAGGTCCGGGCCGCTATCAATGGTCTCCCCGGCGCCGTTAAAAATGCGACCAAGAATGTTGGGAGAGTATGTTGCCTGCATAGGTTCACCCAGGAAGCAGACGGCGGCATCGGTAGAGAGTCCCTTGGTGCCGGAAAAAACCTGCAGGGAAACTTCGTTGCCCTTCAGTTTAATGATCTGCGCCATGGAGTAGGTCTGGCCATCCTGTTCGATCAGTGCCAGGTCACCATTACGTGCCTGGGACCTGGTGTCATCCAGATTGGGGACTTCGACTCGAATGATGTCACCCACAATACTCAGTATGTTGGTGTAGCGTATTAGGCTTTGGGACATAGTTATTTCCTGTCCTGATAATTGAAGCATGGGCTGCATGACATGAATGGCAGGCGCACCATTGGGCGCTTGTTCCTAAACGCACAAGCCAGTAAAACGCATTGGACAATTGATAGTTGTATAGACAATGAACGAGAAGCGTTCAATATCATTCCCCATACGAACGTGTATGCGCCTGTAGGTAAACTTCTGGGAAGTATTCACCTGTTGTCGTGCGATTTCAGGTCAACCAACGTGGAGCAATGTTCAGGCAGAAGGGGACACCCTGTCCCACAATTCGATAGCTGCCTGATGCTGACTGGCTTTGGCCAGAGCAAAATAGATATGCGAAAGTATCGTAGAAAAGCATCGGTAATGGGCACTAGTCGTAGAATGTCATGCCATTCTCAGAGTCAACTTTTACGGAGGTGCCTGAGTGTCCTGTCAGGATCTTCTCCGCCTCGTCCAAAGCACCGATGGCTCCAAACTTACCACCAGAACGAACGAAATGGCATACGGATTCTACCTTAGGTTTCATGCTACCGGCCGCAAAGTTAAGTTCCTCTAATGCTTGTGGTGTGCTGGACTTTATTTTACGGGAATCCGGTTTTCCGAAGTTGGTTTCTACGGCAAATATGTCGGTCAACAGGATAAGTCCGTCAGCTTCGAGGCCTTCTGCGAGAACCCGGGATGCGCGATCTTTATCAACGACGGCTTCTACACCATGAAGCTGATTTTCGCTGTCTCGACGTACAGGTATGCCTCCACCGCCGCCACAAATGACAGTGATATCCCCGGATGAAACCAGATGTCTTAAAGACGGCAGTTCCAGGATCTCTTTGGGTTGGGGAGAGGGCACTACACGACGGTAATATTGACCGTCCTGCTTAAGTGTCCAGCGCGGGTTGGCGTGCTGGATAGCCTGAGCCTGATCATAGGTGTAAACCGGGCCAACGTATTTGTCCGGGTCTTCAAAGGCCGGGTCGAGTGGGTCAACAAGCGTTTGGGTGGAGACGGTGCAGATCTTACGGCCGGGCATCTGATTGCGCAGTTCCTGCTCGAACATAAAACCGATCATGCCCTGGGTTTGTGCGCCCAATACATCCAGTGGGTAGTTGCTGACCTCTTCATAAGCTTCGTTCATCAGGGCCAGTAGTCCCACCTGAGGTCCGTTGCCATGGGTGAGTACAACCTGGTGATGTTTGGCAACCTCAGCAATTGAGCGTGCTGCTGTACGAATGTTCTCACGCTGTACATGAGCCTCCAGAGGTTGTCCCCTCTGTAGTATGGCATTGCCACCTAGTGCCATAACAATAAGCATACCGATATTCCTTTTTGTTTGTGAACAGTTGTTTAATTCCAGATGCAGATATATGAATCAGGTGTACGCACTATGAATATAAATAATTACAATTTGTATATATTCCATTTAGTTCCGCGATCAAAGTTTTGCATGTGCACTTTTTAACGAAATCACACTGTCGTTCAACTATGTGTCCGTGCAGTATGTTTTTAATCTCGTTCCTGACTATATAGACAATAAAAAAGAGAAGAGGCAGGGCTTCTTCTCTTTCGATATGCAAGTGACTGTATCAACTTCTTTTTCATGACATATTCTGGCGATAGAATTATCGCCGGAATATGTTGTCTGATTAAAGCTGGTGTGTCGCCGGAAGTTAGAGTTCCCCGTGCGGCCTGTGTAACAGGCCTGGAATATTTCTAATAACCAGTGAGACGGTTATCAATAAGCTAGACAGTCACCAGGTGCTTACTGGCAACCCAGGGTTGCAACCATGATAGCCTTGATTGTATGCATGCGGTTTTCAGCTTCGTCGAAGACGATAGAGGCTTCGGACTCGAAGACTTCTTCAGTGACTTCCAGACCCTTCATTCCATACTTCTCGGAGACTTCTGCGCCAACTGTGGTGTCTTCGTTGTGGAAGGCTGGCAGGCAGTGCATGAACCTGGTGTGAGGGTTGCCAGTTTTGGCCATGACCTCCGCGTTCACCTGGTAAGGCTTCATCAGGGCAACACGCTCATCCCACGCTTCTGCAGGCTCACCCATGGATACCCAAACGTCGGTGTACAGGAAGTCGCAATCCTTAACCGCTGCATCAACGTTTTCGGTGAGAGTGATCCTGGCGCCAGTCTTCTCAGCGATTTTCTGGCATTCGTCTACCAGCCACTGTTCAGGCTGGTAAGCCTTGGGAGCGGCGATACGGAAATCAACACCCATCTTCACCAGGCCAACCATCAGGGAGTTACCCATGTTGTTGCGGCCGTCGCCCAGGTAGCAAAACTTCATTTCGTGCAGCTGCTTGCCACGACCGTGTTCAACCATGGTCAGCATGTCAGCAAGAATCTGGGTAGGATGCCATTCGTCAGTCAGGCCGTTCCATACAGGAACACCGGAGAATTCAGCCAGTTCTTCAACGTGCTGCTGCCTGGAACCACGGAATTCGATACCGTCATACATGCGACCCAGAACGCGGGCAGTATCTTTTACAGTCTCTTTCTTGCCCATCTGGGAGCCGCCAGAGATGTAAGTGACGTTAGCGCCTTGATCCATAGCGCCTACTTCGAATGCGCAACGGGTGCGGGTAGAGGCTTTTTCAAAAATCAGGGCGATGTTCTTGCCTTTCAGGCGCTGCTGCTCGGCACCAGCGTACTTGGCGCGCTTCAGGTCGCGGGACAGGTCCAGCAGGTACTGGATTTCCTTGGTGCTGAAGTCCAGCAGTTTCAGGAAGCTACGGTTGCGTAGATTAAAAGCCATGGTTATCTATCCTGTATACAAAATTACAGTTATAAAAACTGATTTACAGATTTTATACCAGACCTGCCAGTCAGGATGGCAGTTCATAAATAGTATTATATTAAGGCCAGAGGCCAATGGTGAGCCTGAATGTTATTGTCGACACTCAGGCGACATTGTGACAGCAGTTAATTAGATGTCGTCACGTTCTATTGGGCAGCTCATGCAGCGTGCACCGCCGCGACCACGACCCAGATCTTCACCAGGAATGGTCAGGACTTCAATGCCGGCCTTCTGCATGTTTTCGATGGTGTAAACGTTACGCTCGTAAGTCACAACGGTGCCTGGCTTAACTGCCAGAACGTTGTTGGCGTCGTTCCACTGTTCACGTTCGGCTTCGAATACGTCGCCACCGGTCGGGATCATGCGCAGAGCGTCCAGATCCAGAGCGCGGGCGATGGAGTTGGTGAAGCCATCAGTCACCTGATTAAATAGGATGTCTTCGTTGTCGCCAGGGGTCAATTCCCAGCACTTGTTGCCCTTCATGATATCTGGATAGTAGGTGAAGCAGTCGATATCCATATGGGTGAATACGGTGTCCAGGTGCATGCAGCTGCGGGCTCGTGGCAAGTCCAGAGCAATAACCTTGGTAGCCTGGCCTGTTTTGAACAGGGCGCGGGTCAGGTTCTCAACACCTTGAGGGGTGGTACGTTCGGACATGCCGATCAGGACTGCCCCACGGCCGATAACCAGTACGTCGCCACCTTCGATGGTGCCCATGTCGTAGTTCTGGTCAGAATCACCATAGTAGGTGTGGAAACTCTCGTTCTGGAACATCGGGTGGAACTTGTAAATAGCACGCAGGTGTACAGTTTCACGTTTACGGGCAGGCTTCGCCATTGGGTTTACAGATACGCCACCGTATACCCAGCAGGAGGTGTCACGGGTAAACAGGTGGTTAGGGATAGGGTCCAGGATGAAATCAGTCTGGGTCATCATACCCAGAGTCGGGCTGCCACATTCGGAGTTCAGTTCGTTAACGGTCAGGCCACCAATCAGGTGAGAGGCCAGGTCAACATTGCTCATGCTTTCAAAGTAAGCACGTACTTCTTTCGCCAGGGCCGGGCCGTAACGGTACTCATTGACCTGACGATCCAGAACCCAGGCTTTTGCTTCCGGGTTAGCCAGAGTTTCTGCCAGTACATCGCGCAGAACGAAGACTTCGGCACCCTGGTCAGACAAAACTTGTTGAAACGCATCGTGCTCGGCGCCAGCCTGTTCAATGCGCAGCACATCATCAAACAATAAGTCTTCACAATTAGAAGGAGTCAGACGACGCAGGGAGAGTTCAGGACGATGTACCAGAACTTTTTTCAGTTGACCTACTTCAGAGCCGACATACAAACGTGACATTTCTACTTCTCCTTTTGACAGTGTGAACAGGGTCATTTAATAACGTTGTTCAGACTTTTCCTCTATCTCGCAGTTATGCGAAACCCTTTCGTATTTTGTATCTGTTGATCTTTAAATGGTGTTTCAATTCATTGACGCCAAGGCTTTTTTGGCTGCGAGGATTATTGAACTGTTAACCATCTAAAGAGCCACATAAGAATTGCTGAACACATATAAGCAAACCTGTTTATGCCTGTAGCCTACCCCTCGTCGTTTGCTTAATCAATATGTGTGAGTACCTAGGCTGGAAGGTTTTCCGGTGGTTTTTTTGTTTTCCAGTAAAGGTGTTTGTTTGGTTGTGTATGTATTTTTTCAGTTGTTTGTTTCAACTTTATTAATTGCAAATGCAATACAGGAGGTTACTCGAAATATTAGGTGATAATTAATGGATTTCATTTTTTTTAGTTCCAGTCCGAGTGGATTTTTTCATGTCAGTGGATGGTGGAGAGTTTCTATTTTTCAGCTATATAAAACCTGCAGGCTATTCCCGTGAGCTTTTGTTCCCATAAACTTCTCGCTGGGTGTACGGCAGCTTCAGGTTGATACATCATACTGGCATTGTCGTATTCGTCCTTTTTGTTTGCTTTTTCCACGGCGGACTCCGACATGAAAACCTTTCGCTTTCCTACGGCCTACACCATCCTCATAACGATTATTATCTGTGTTGCGATCCTGACCTGGATTGTTCCGGCAGGGCAGTACGAGACCAGAATGGATGACTCCCTCGGTCGGGAGGTCCCGGTCGCAGGGACTTATCATGAGGTGGAACCTACGCCCCAGGGTTTTCAGGATGTGGTACTGGCTCCGATTGCCGGTTTCTACAATCCGGATACCAATGAAGCCAATGGCATTGATGTGGCCCTGTTTATCCTGTTTATCGGGGGCTTTCTTGGGGTCGTTACCAGGACGGGGGCAATTGATGCAGGTATCGCCGCCGCCATGGGCAAACTTGCGGGGCGGGAGAAGTGGATGATTCCCCTGCTGATGTTCTGCTTTTCTCTCGGCGGAACCATCTACGGTATGGCCGAAGAGACCCTGCCGTTCTATCTGCTTTTATTACCGGTAATGATTGCCGCAGGCTATGACGCCGTTGTGCCGGTAGCGGTGATTATGGTGGGCGCTGGTATGGGCACCCTGGCATCAACCATGAACCCTTTTGCCACGGTCATAGCCTCCAATGCAGCGGGTATTCCTTTTACTGATGGCCTTAATATACGACTGCTTATCTATGCCATAGGTATGCTGGTCTGCATTGTTTATGTGATGCGTTATGCCGAGAAGGTGCGCCAAAACCCTTCCTCCTCTCTGGTGGTTGAGCAGGAAGAAGAGAACAGGGAGCATTTTCTTGCCGCTACAAGTGGAGGTGTTCCGGATCTGACCAGTCATCGCAAGGTTATCCTGCTGCTGTTTGTGGCTGCTTTCGCCATTATGATCTGGGGAGTGTCATCACAGGGCTGGTGGATGGCGCGGATGTCGGGCCTGTTTCTGGTGATGTCTATTCTGGTTGGTCTGGTGGCGGGTATGGGCGAGAAGGAGTTCACCGACACCTTTGTAGACGGCGCGCGGGACCTTTTGGGTGTGGCCCTGGTGGTTGGTATTGCCCGGGGTATAGTTGTGGTGATGGATGGCGGCAATATGACCGGTACTGTACTGTACTGGGCTGAGGGCTTTATTAATGGCTTGTCGTCTGTTGTTTTTATTAATGTGATGTACGGCATTCAAATTGTGCTGTCGTTTTTTGTACCCTCTACATCTGGGCTGGCTGTGCTGACCATGCCGATCATGGCTCCTCTGGCAGATTTCTCTGATGTAGGACGTGATCTGGTGGTGACGGCCTATCAATCTGCCAGTGGTGTCGTAAACCTTATAACTCCGACGTCTGGAGTTGTGATGGGAGCATTGGCGATTGGTCGTATTTCTTATGATAAGTGGCTGAAGTTTATCTGGCCGTTGATTGTGATACTGAGCGTGATGGTGATGGTTATTCTGAGTGTGAGTGCCACGTTGCAGCTTTAATCTTGTGGCTGTTAATCGTTTCTTGATATCAGTTCCACGATAGAAAGCAAAGCCCGCAAAGAGCGGGCTTTTTTCTACAGGGCAGTTTGTCTGTTTAGGAGGGGGCGGTGCCTTTTTTGGGACCAGGCTATTTTTGGGCGGTTCGATTTTGGGGATGGTGCTATGAAAATTTGCGCGCCTTATCAGAAATGACTTTACCGGTTTTGGTATCAACAACCATCAGACGCTGCTGCTTAAGGTTGTCCACATAAATAATAATACGCACAAAGCGTCCGTCACGCTGGGTCAGTCGTGTGCGGATAATTTTATGGATATGGTGAGTCTCCCGCAGTTTTGCCACCAGGGATTCTAAAGGTATGGAGGCCTGTTTCTCAGGCACATCGTAGGGGTGGTCTTCTACAACCTCTCCGGAGAGGGAGTCAATGCTCATGATCCGGGTCTCTTTACCTTTTGGAGGCATGTAGAAAACCTGATCAACTTCCCGCCCCTTATATACAGATTCAAAGGTGCTGATAACCCTCAGGCCAGGTTTTGCCCTGCGGGCGATGGTGAGGATTTTCTCAAGCTTAAGGGTGTTGTCGTAGTTTTTTCCAGCAGCATTCTTGGGGGTGGAAGGGTTTTTCTGCATGGTTTTATCAGGTGCCGTCCCTGCTAGAAGGAGAGGGGACACTAATAAGCTGGAAATCAGCAAGGCAATTGGGGTGAGTGTTTTCATAACGGGCTCTCAGCGCACTATGTGGCTCAGCAAAGGGTAGCTGAAAGCTAGAAGGGGATGCTGTGAAAATCCAGCCTGCAGGAAAAAGGTTTCTCCTGCAGGCTGGTTTATAAGTACCCGGTCACATGAAAACAACTACTTCTGACTCCATCTCCAGGACACTCAGCAGTGCCGCAGCCCAGTCACCTGGCGGGCTATGCTCCCTGCGCTGCCACCCAACTGAGCAACCTGTTTATTGGCCAGAAATATATATTTTTACATGGCCGGGCACTGAGCGTTTTATAGGTCTATAGAATTAACAATTATCAGCAATGGCTTTGTAAGACTCGGGGTCTTCCGGGTTATTTACCCGCTTTTTCCACACAATCCAGATATATACAGGCAGGCCGACAACCAGCAGAAGGAAGCCCCAGTACACAGTTTCTTTGCCGCTGCCTGCCAGTGCCCAAAGAGAGTAGGAAAAGGCCAGGAATGTCATGATCACTTCTTTTGCGGTCAGTAGGGGGCGGCCATCTTTATGCTTGCGACCCAGTAGCAGAGCCAGTTTGGCGATGGTCGACATGGTATAAGGCAGCAGCGTGGTCATGACAGCCAGGCTGATAATAAAGTTGAAGGCATCCACAAGTCCTTTGCTGAAGTTTGTCATCACCAAAATGGAAATCAGTATGGAAGAGATCACCATACCGATCACCGGGATGCCTTTGCTGGAGAGTTTGCCAAAAACCTCAGGGAACAGGCCGTCACGGGCTGCGGCCATAGGGATTTGTGCGGTCATCAGGGTCCAGCCATTGAGAGCACCCAGGCAGGAAATTACCGCACCAGCACCCACCAGAATGGCGCCTATGGGGCCAATCAACATACGTGCGCCATCGGCAAACGGTGCCGTTGAGGTTGCAAGGTCCGCAGGGTTAATCATTCCGAGCAGTGAAACTGTCGCCAATATATAAAGCACTGCCGCAAACAGAGTACCGTAGATAGTCGCTTTGGCTATGGTCTTTTTGGGGTTGTCGACATCGTCAGAAGGTACGGTTGCGGATTCCAGCCCGAGGAACGCCCAGAGGCAAAGTGCTGCAGTAGAAGTCAGCGCGCTGAAGTTACCCTGTCCACTGGTGTTGAAGTTCATAGAGGCGAAGTGTTCCGGGTTGAGGTGGAACAGACCGAACAGCGTTACCAGTGCCAGGGGTAGCAGTTTGATGATGGTGGTAACCAGCTGGAATATTCCAGCGGTTTTAACACCGAGGCTGTTAATCCAGGTCACTATCCAGATGGTGCTAACAGCGACAGAAGCACCAATAACAGGGTTAGCGGTCACTTCCGGGAAGAATATGCCGAGATAGCCAATCATAGCCACCACAATAGCGGCATTGCCAGACCAGAGGCCAATCCAATAGCCCCAGGCAATCAGGAAGCCGCAGAAGTCACCCAGGCCGGTGCGGCAGTAATTATAAGGGCCGCCAGCAGAGGGCAGAATCTGGCTCAGACGGGAGAATACCAGTGCCAGTAACACTGCCCCCACACCGGTGAATACCCATCCACCCAGACTGATAGTGCCATAGCTGGCGAGGGTGGCGGGTAGCAGGAATATGCCGGAGCCGATCATATTGCCGACTACAAGGGCGGCACACATCCACACTCCCAGCTTACTTTTTGTTCTTGGTTGAACGGCTGGGGAGGGTGAGCTCTGTAAGTTATGTATCATCATGAACCGAGAGTGATTGTCATACTGGTTAATCCTATTGCCCGCCCGAGGTTGTGCCTATCCCGGAAGCGACGAATCCTTATGTGAAAACTACCTATGGTTTTCCAGTATTAAAGCCCTGCGTAGGCTTTGTGTACTTCTTCTGCAATGATTGTGATGCCTTGTTGCAGGGTTTCCTTATCTCTTGTGTAAGTGACCCGCAGGCACTGGTGACGGTGAGCCCAGCTGTCATCAATACCCGGAAAGAAATAGTGACCGGAAACCACCAGAACACCCCGGTTTTTCAGGCGTTCATAAAGCTCCAGGCTGGTAATGGGGAGGTCCCGGAACCAGAGCCAGACGAACATGGCTCCTTCGGGCTTGTGCATGGCCCAGGGGGTAGAGGTTCCCAGCTGACGGTGGAACTCTGCCTGGGCAAAGGCGAGACGTTCTTCATACCAGGGGCGAATGACCTGCTGGCTCAGGGTAATAATGCTGTCGTCCTGCACCATGTCTGCAACCATCATTGGACCGGCACTGTTCGGTGTCAGGCTGGTGATGGCATTGATGCCGGACAGTGCGGTCACGACCTCTTCGCTGGCGATAACAATACCGGTACGCAGGGCGGGAAGTCCCAGTTTTGAAAGGCTGAGGCAGAGAATGGTGTTCTCGTTCCAGACGGGTGTGGCTTCACTGAAAATCAGCTCAGGGAAGGGCAGGCCGTAGGCACCATCAATAATAAAGGGGATATCGTTGGCACGGGCCAGAGCATCGAGATGTTCGATCTCCTTGTCTGTGAGCACGTTGCCCGTAGGGTTTGTGGGCCGCGATACACACAGAGCGGCTGTATCCTGATTCACTGTCAGGGCATCGAAGTTCACATGATATTTAAAGGTATGGGCATCAATCTCTTCGATATCTGGCCGGGTAGCCCGGAACAGGTCTTCGCTGATGCCGGCATCCGCATAACCAATATATTCCGGAGCCAGAGGCAGTTGAATGACGCGGTTCTGGCCATTTTCGGTTTCGCCACCGAGCATGTTAAACAGCATAAAGAAGGCGGTCTGGCTGCCATTGGTAAGGCAGATATTACGTTCGGTCAGCTTCCAGCCAAACCGGCGGCGCAGCATGGCGGCCAGTTCTTTACAGAAGTGCTGGTCACCGCTGGGAGGATCATAGGTGCCGATAAAGCGGGTGAATTCACTTTGGGAATCGACGATCTTCTGAAGTCGCTGGCGAAAGGCTTCTTCTACTTGTGGGATATGGGCCGGGTTACCGCCTCCCATCATGATCATATGATCATTGCCGGCCAGGGCGTTACCCAGATCATCCATCAGGGACAGAATGCCTGAATGGCTGGTAAATTTTTTTCCAAATTTTGACAGCTGCATGATGCTCTCTGAGTCTGCTTTACCCTATCAAGGTCATAGTCATTATGACCCGACTACATAAGTGGATGGACTCTGACGGCCACATATTTCAACCCACTCTCTATCTTATCGTTCAATTCAGGTGATTTTGTACGCAATAGGGGAACGCTGTCTATATTTGAAGGCTTTTCAGTGGGGTGAAATTATGTCATTTCTGGGAGCAGGGGGCGCTGTGACTGTTGTAGCTGTAGTCGTCGTAACAATCATAGCGATTGTGGTTGTCGCTTTCGTTTGGCGTTATTTACAGGACGATGACAGCAAAATACCTCAAGGCCATAACACCTATTTCTCCAGACTGAACCAGCATCTGAAGCAGCAGGCGCCTGGTTACCCCCTGTTGATTGTTGACCTGGACCGGGTCGATCACAATATTGCCCGGGTGCGTGCTCGTCTGGGTGACACCTCCCGAGTCAGGGTGGCGCTGAAGTCTCTGCCGAGTCTTGAGCTGGTGGCTTACATTCTCGATAAGCTGGGCAGTCGACGGATTATGGCTTTCCACAGTCCGTTTGTGCTGGCGGCCCTGAAACGCTTTCCCAGGGCAGATATCCTGATTGGCAAACCTTTTCCCGTTGCTGTGTTTACTGACCTGTTAGCCAGGTATCAGCAGTGTGTGGCTGAGAAACCAGGTCATTGTGGTGACCTGAACCATATCCAGTGGCTGATAGACACCCCGGAACGTCTGGACGCTTATTTACAGCTGGCTCAGGAACAGAAACGCCAGTTGCTCATTAATATTGAAGTGGATGTGGGCCTGCATCGTGGAGGAGCAGCCACAACTCAGGATTTGGATAAAATACTGGGAATTATTGCCAGCCACCCGGAAAGCCTGAAGCTATCTGGCCTTATGGGGTACGACGCTCATATGGCCAAATTGCCTGTGCCGGAAAAACTTCAGGTGAGTGCCGCAACACTGGAGAAAAGGCGTGTGGCTAAGCGTTACCGTAATTTCAGTCAGCATATTCGAGAGCACTGGCCTGCACTCTGGAAAAAAGACCTCACCCTGAATGGTGCCGGCAGCTACACCTACCAGACCAATACCCCGGAAAACTGGGGCGGCTGTAACGATATCACCATAGGTTCAGGCTTTGTGAAGGCCTCGGATTTTGAAACGCCGCTGCTGGCAGACCATCAACCGGCTCTGTTTATCGCCACCCGTATATTGAAAAAGTCCGATCAGGTGGTTCTGCCCCTGTTAGAGAGCATGAGTAATTTCTGGCCACGACTGTTCTCCTCCTGGCATACCTCTTTCTTTATTTATGGCGGCTGGTGGATGGCTGATCCCTGCTCGCCAGTAGGGCTGCAGATTAATCCACTGTATGGACGAAGCACCAATCAGGAACTGCTCACCGCCCGTCAGGATCATGGGCTGGGTGTGGATGATTATATTTTTCTGCGGCCCCATCAAAGCGAGTTCGTGATGCTGCAGTTTGGTGCATTGCGAATGGTGCGTGCTGGCAAGGTTGTCGCTGAATGGCCGGTATTGAAGCAGTATCCGGCTGTCAGCTATGAAGCAAAATAACGATCAAAATCAGGTGGGGAAGGCCGATAACTTTCTACCGAATGAAGCGCTGCCGAATCAAGAGCACCACAGAATGAAGGGCGCTACCCAATGGATAGTGTTCACGGGCTTGTGAACCGGGGCATCCAGAGTAACGAGGGAAGATATTATGGTGGATTCAGAGACAGTAGCGGCATTCCAGCCGGGTTATTTTGCATTTGCCGAAGGCTATTCCGGGAAGAAACTGCCTCTGGATGAGCTGGTGGGTGCCCGGCAGACAAAAAAAACAATGGCCTGTCTGCAACATGCTTTATTGGATGAACGCCTGAAGCTGATTGCCTTAGGGGATGAATGTTCCCGGCGTGATGCAGAATCCCGTGTCGATATCGCCCTGATGGCTGTTGGCCTGCTTCGTTATGACCGTGAACGCAGCGCTATGATGCGAACCGGAGGTATTCTCTCTCGTATTCGGCACTGGCAGGTAGAGCAGGCTCGCGCTCTGATACACCTCTCACCCGATGAACTCTGTCAGGAAGCTCTGTGGCGTGTGGATACCCTCCCTGCGTTGCTGGTGGAAAGCCTGTTCAGCCGTACTCTGCGTGTACAACCCGGTGAACCGGCTATTTTACCTGTTACCTTGTGTGACTTCTGGAATGCGGGACTGTTTGATTGTGCATTGATTACCGCTGCCCGTATGCTGGAATGCCGGTCCCGCAGCCTTGAATGGATGGGTAAGCGTTGTTCTGTCGACCCGCGGGTGATGCTGGCGTATTTGCGTACACTGGAGACGCGTCTTCGTCAACGTGAAGAGTCCCTGGCGGTAGGGCAGCTGTTGAAGCGGGTAGAAGAAGCTTTGCCTCTTTGGAAAGAGGGTTATCAACTGGGTGAAGATTTCTTCCGCTATGAAGGCGTGGTCGACGGTGGTATGCGCACCGGTTTACAGGTGATGGTTCAGCATCTGTATGAAGCCCAGAAAGATCAGGACTTCCCCTGGCGTGACATCATTGATGAGAAGTCTCTGGGTGTGGTCTACGGTAACCACACAGGTTTATCAGGCTGAGGGCTGGCTGTTTTCCATCCTCTATTTGTTTCCGGGGCGCTACTTGTTTTTGAACCAGTAGGTTTTCCCGGGAATAGATTTAGTGCATTGCATGCAGTTGATGGAAAAGTCTGCAGTTCGTTTGCTGAAGTTTTGCGCTCTGGCTCCCAGCCTTCTGGCCTGTTGGCGCAGGAGTTGATCCAGGCAGCCTACATGATAAACGGCTGAGCAATTGCCTGGTTTGTTTGAACAGTGATACAGCGGCAGTCCTTCCTCCATGCAATAACATTCCGAATTCGTGCCTTTTTCCGCAGGGAGCAGATCTGCGAATATACCGCCCCGGTACAGAGGAGCGTCATAATGCTCATCGGGCAGCAGCAGTCGACCTCCCTTGATTTCTTTGTTACGCGCTTCTTCAAACGTCGCATAGGAAATCGGAGCCTGTGGGTCGTTACGCTCACGATGACGTTCGTAGTCCATCAGCCTGGTTTCTGGACTATTGAAATCTGCCAGCTCTTTTTTTAGCCCCTGTTCAACGAACGTCAGCTTGCCAGGCGTTGTAAAGGCTTCTGCCCGTACGGCTTCGTGCCTTATTTGTCTCTCTGTATCGTTCTCTATAGGGTCATTTAGATAGGAGTCTGATGCATAATAGGCGTTGCTGTTAAGCACTGATTTGGATGATGGAGACAGTGAAGGGAGTCTGCGATCAGAGTCCCGTGACGGCTCCTGATCCCGTGCGGAGACGTAGGTGTATGCCGGATCGTGAATGACCCGCTGACCCTGGCATTCGTGTTGTTGTGATGTGCGTTGTTGCATGCGTCTGTAGGCCGGCCTTTGTAAATTTTCATCCCGGGAAGCCTCTTGTTCTCTGTCTTGTCTTGATTCCACATAGAAGGAATCGATATTGGGGGCGTATGTTGGGATGTTTTTTGATTTCGATGCGCTATAGAGCGCAGAGCGAGTAATTGAAAGGGTGGCATCCCGCATTCTGGAAGAGGCCTCTGCCTGTATCAGACTGGTAACCCAGCCTGGTATCCAGTACTGGGTAAGCTCCTCAGGTGCCCGCGTAGGAGATGAGGTTAAGGTCAGGCCATTATGGTTGGCCAGCAGCCAGCTGCTTTTTCCCAGAGTAAAAACGACACCCTGATCTTTGGTAAAGGAAGCCCTGCTGGCCGACACAGGTCGTATATATTTTTGCTGGGTCTGGCTATACCACAACCCCGCTAAAAACGGGGTGTCGCTCAGGGACTCGAGGTTATAGTTGTCCAGTGAGGTTATCTCGTACAGAGCCTCGCTGAGAGCGAAGAGTACTTCATCCTGAAACAGGCTGAAGTATTCAGGGTCATCAAGGGGAGGGGAGTCAGGGGATTTCCACTTTTTATAGGGAAGAGTGTTCTCCAGCCAGTTGACGTGGCGGAAACCGTATATCGGAAGCTCTACCCGTTCGGTATGGACATTGAGACCTGAATCACCCTGTGTAGCAAACGTCAGGTTCAGCCAGTGGCCGGCGGAGTCAGAGTAAGGAGTGATATTGAGAGACTCACAATGGATGTCGTCCATTGTCTCTGCGAGTTGATGAATGGCGCTGCCGGGAGCGTTGCTCTGTATAGTCGTTTCGAGGGCTGAGCGGTGAATTTCAACGACTTTGCTTTGCTCGGTGTTTTGCTGGTTATGAAACTGAATGAACAATTGCCGGGCGTCGTTATTGGTCAGGAAGAGCTGGCTTTTTCTGTATTCTGGTGAGATTGTCTGGATCAGCGAGTACATGGCTAATAGATAACTGCTGGCACCATAGTGCGCAGCATTTCTAAGAAAGGCCATTGAGAGATCCGATAAGGGAAGCAGCGACATTTGTTGAAGGAAAGCCAGTCCTTCAGAATACATTCCAGGTATGAGATACCACATACCCGCATTGATCATATTGGGCAGGTTCTCAAATTTAGCCATATAGTGGATGAATAAAGCCATTGAAGACATGGTGAGGTGGGTTGCAAAACTCGCAGAGTTGGAGAAGGTTCGTTGCTCCGTCAGGGTGTTGACGACCTTGATGGCTAAAGGTCTGGTGCCCAGAATTAACCCCGGGATCAAACCCCCGGCAATGATCTGTTTGCCCAGATCTAGCCAGTTTTGTCTGGTTAACCCTTCCAGGAAATAGATAGTACCCTTCAGGTGAAGATAGGTACCGCTACTATTACTCCCCCAAACACTTTCCCCCCAGTGCCAGCTGGATTTGTTGCTGCTGCGAGTGAGGTTTTTATCAAGGTTATGAAGGCAGGCATCACTCCAGGCGTGACAGCTGCAGGCCACACTCATGCTGAGAAATAAAGCGATCAGCCCTGGTAGTATCGGGGGGCACAAACGGAACCATATACGCATGCTTTATCCCCCGGCAGGCTTCCGGTGTTCGATCCTGCTTTTATAGATCTGGTGAGTGGGGCGCAAGCATAGACAATAGAGCTTGAGCCCGCGGAGGCTTTTGTTTTCAATATGTAACTTTTATTCTGCCTGCAGCATTCGACTTGCGCCCCGGCCCCTGACACGGCAGGCTCAATTAAAAACCGACTTAAACAACACAATGAAAGAGCAGGCTGATAACAATGACTGGTTTTGATCAACAGCTGTTAGACCTGGCCCGGCAGACAGGTGCAGGCCTGTTGGCAGCGGGGCAGACTTTGGTAAGTGCGGAGTCCTGTACAGGCGGCGGAATTATGCACCTGCTGACGGCGATTTCCGGCAGCTCTGGTTGGTGTGAGGGTGGGTTTATCACTTATTCAAACCGGGCGAAAACCAGTTTTATAGGTGTTCCTGAGCAAACCCTGCAGCAGTATGGCGCTGTCAGTGAAGACACGGTGAAAGCCATGGCGGCAGGGGCACTGGACATGAGTGATGCATCAGTATCTGTTGCGGTGAGTGGTATTGCCGGGCCAGATGGTGGCAGCGCTGAAAAGCCCGTTGGTACTGTATGGATTGCCTGGAGGCAGAAGGGCAAACCGGCACAGGCCGAGCATTTTGTTTTTGCGGGTGATCGTGAAGCGGTGCGCCGGCAGACTATAGTCAAAGCCCTTGAGGGCGTGATCAGCCGCTGTGCAGTCCCTGAAAAAAACAATTAATGCCGCTTATGTTGCAGCTCTTGTAACGGCTTTTATAAAAATTTTGAAAACTTTTCTTCAAAACTTATCTTCAAAACTATGCGCTTTTCAGAGGATGTGTTTTAATACTGTTTATGTATACAGTATTAATGATTTAAGGCACTGTTCAACCAGCTGTTTATGAACAGATGCGATGAGCAACCGGGAACATTGCGAGTGAGGTGAGAGAAATGGATGACAACAAGAAGAAGGCGCTGTCCGCTGCGCTAGGCCAGATTGAACGCCAGTTCGGTAAAGGCGCAGTGATGCGTATGGGTGACCATGAGAGGGAAGCCATTCCGGCTATCTCTACGGGTTCTCTGCAATTGGATATCGCCCTTGGCATAGGTGGCCTGCCGAAAGGTCGTGTTGTTGAAATCTATGGTCCGGAATCCTCAGGTAAAACCACGCTGACCCTGAGCCTGATTGCCGAAGCCCAGAAGGCCGGTAATACCTGTGCGTTTGTGGATGCTGAGCACGCTCTTGACCCTGACTACGCCGGCAAGCTGGGTGTGGATGTAGATGATCTGTATGTCTCTCAGCCAGATACTGGTGAACAGGCGCTGGAAATCACCGATATGCTGGTGCGTTCCAACGCTGTGGACGTAATTGTTGTCGACTCCGTAGCCGCTCTGGTACCAAAAGCTGAAATCGAAGGTGATATGGGTGATTCCCATGTCGGTCTGCAGGCCCGTCTGATGAGCCAGGCGCTGCGTAAGCTGACAGGTTCCATCAAGCAGGCTAACTGTCTGGTGATCTTTATCAACCAGATACGTATGAAGATCGGTGTGATGTTCGGTAACCCGGAAACCACTACTGGCGGCAACGCCCTGAAGTTCTACTCCTCTGTACGTCTGGATATTCGTCGTACTGGTGCTGTGAAGCTGGGTGACGAGGTGATTGGTAACGAGACCCGGGTCAAGGTTGTGAAGAACAAGGTTGCGCCTCCGTTCAGACAGGCTGAATTCCAGATTCTGTACGGCAAGGGCATCTATCACATGGGTGAGGTGATCGACCTGGGCGTGAAGCAGAAGCTGATCGACAAGGCTGGTGCCTGGTATGCCTACAAGGGCAACAAGATTGGTCAGGGTAAGTCCAACGCGGCTCAGTACCTGACGGATAACCCTGCCATTGCTCAAGAGATTGAAGGCCAGATTCGCAGCGAGCTGTTAAACCTTGTATCTGACAAAGATGCAAAGGCTGCGTCTGAAAAAACGGATGAGCCCGCGAAAGCGAGCAAAGCCAAAGCTGACAAAACGTCTGCCTGATACTGTTTATGTCTCAAGAAGAGCAAACCCTGCTTCGGCGCGCTGCTATGGATCTTCTGGCGCGTCGGGAGCATACCCGCAAAGAGCTCTACGGCAAGCTGCGCAATCGTGCGGAGCTTGTCGAAGATCTTGATGCTGTGCTGAGCAGGCTGGAAGAAGACCGCCTGTTATCTGATGAGCGTTTTGCCGAAAGCTTTGTCCGCTCCCGGGTAAATCGGGGCTATGGTTCGGTGCGTATTCGTCAAGAGCTACAGCAGAAAGGTCTGGATAGAGAAAGGATCGCACTAGCCATGGAAGAGCTTGAGGTGGACTGGGCTGAAATGGCCTGTGAAAGCCGGTTCCGCAAGTATGGTGAAGGTGCCCCTGTTGATAACCGTGACCGTGCCCGACAGATGCGTTATCTGCAATATCGTGGTTTCGATATGGCTGCCATTCAAACAGCGATACGCGCAACACGCCCCACGACTTACTGACTCCGCTTTTACCCTTTCCTGAATAGATTTCATCGCTCTGTTCTCATCCCCTGACTCGGCAATTCTGGTAGAATACTGGCACAACAAGAGTTGACAAGGATGTGACTAAGGCATGCTATGCCCTATCAGGCAGTTCTCGTATTTTATTTTTTTTGCGCTCAGTGCGTTGACTCTCACTCAGCTGATGGGTTGTTCTGCTTCTTCGCCTGTGGTGTATGACCGTAATGCTTCAGCTACAGATTCGGCTTCGGTCTCCAGTAGTGACTACTGGAAGCAAACCGCCCAAAAAGTAGTCAGCGAGGTTGTAAAGGAGACTGTAGCCAAGGGGGTGAAGAGTCCGGAACAGCTGGATGAAATTGCCTTTGAAACCCTGATCCGCACACTGGCTAAAGAAGTAGAGATGAACTGGGGTGATAGAAAAAGTGCTTCCCGCAAGGAGTATGTAAAATACTCGAACAATTACCGTACCCGTGTGGCTGTAAATTTTGATCAGGGTAAGGTGCGGGTCGAAACACTTGACCAGAAAGACTTGCGTCACGCCATCGTTGTCACTCTGTTAACCCCCGATGACCCGGAAAGTGTTGATCTGTTTTCTGATAAAGAAGTCGAGCTGGGTGAAGAGCCAGTGCTCTACCGTCAGGTATTAGACAATAGAGGACAACCAATTCGGTGGTCCTGGCGGGCTGGGAAGTATGCGGATTACTTGATTCGCAACCGCATGAGTCGCCAGAATTCGGCCCATGGGCAGGTGTATGCGGTTGAGTTTAATCTTGTTAAAGATCATATGGAAAAACGGCAGTATCAATATGCGACATTGGTACAGAAACACTCCCGCAAGTATCGCGTTGATGAAAGCTTGATTTATGCCATTATGCGCACTGAAAGCAGCTTTAATCCCTACGCAGTCAGTCATGCCAATGCTTATGGTTTGATGCAGGTGGTTTCAGGAACGGCCGGGCGTGATGTCTTTCAGCGTATCAAGAAGCGCAATGACAGTCCCAGTCGGAATTACCTGTTTAACCCTCACAATAATATTGATACCGGCACCGCTTATATCCATATACTCGATACTATTTATCTAAAGAATATTCGGGACCCGCTGTCTCGTCGCTATGCGGTGATTTCTGCCTACAATGGAGGTGCAGGCAATGTGTTCCGTACGTTCAACCGCAATCGTATGCGGGCGGTCAGTGATATTAATACACTGACGCCAGCGCAGGTGTACTGGGCACTTACCAGGCGACACCCACTGAGTGAGTCGCGCCGTTATCTTGAAAAGGTCACCAGGGCTGAGAAAGACTTTCATAATGGGCGTATTTGAGTCATTCCTATAGGTTAATGAAGAGCTCTGCAAGCCAGAAGAACAATGTGGTTACCATCGCTCAGCAATGTTTGTACCTGTGTTGTCTTAGAGGAAACATTGTATATCCGAGAGCTCCCGAGTGAACCTATGAGACCTTCAGATTTAACTGTTTCTGCTGCTGCTTCAGCTTCTCCTTCTCCTGTTTCTGCTGCTATCCCGGTTTCTGATAGCCCGGTCAGATTATCGCAGTGGATTTCTGTTCACACTTCATCCCCTGGCAAGGAACAGAGCAGTAGTCCCCAGCCATTCTTTGGTGATGAACTTCTCAGTGAATCGTCTCAACAACTATTAGAGAAAAGGTGCATGACGCGGGCTTCATCGCCTGCGGCCAGTTATTTATCTTCATCAACAGACCAATTGGATCAGGCTTATTCGTTTCTACCCCGGGAGTGGGTTGATCAACCCATCCAGTGTCAAGAGGATTTATCTCTGGAGGATCACGCCCTGCTATTATCTAAAATACGAGATCAGGAATCTACAATAAAAGAGCAGGAATCCAGAATACAAGAACAGGAGGAATCTATTGGTATTCAAGCAGTATTAATTCAGGGCTTGAATAAAAAAATTGGAAGAATGAAGCCTAAATCAAAGAAGATTAAATTAAAAAAATCGAAATTAAAGAAATCGAAAAAAAAACAAATAAAAATTAATGAACTACTCAAACAGGGTAGTGAAAAACCCCGGCTGGCTGAAATAAAACTAAACAATATAGTGAAGGTTTTGTACAGCAGGCTGGGATCCCCCGCTCAGAAAACGACAACAATGAAGGGTTTCGAGCAGTATTTAGAAGACGCACTCAGAAAATACATGGATGAATCTTCAAAAGACGCACTCAGAAAATACATGGATGAATCTTCAAAAGACGCACGCAGAGAACACTCTGATGAATGTTTAGAAAACGCACTTATAGAACACACGGATGAATCTTCAGAAGACGGACCCAAAACACACACAGCTAAACATATAGAGCCAGCAAAAGTTATTGACACTTTTCCCAGTGAGTGGGTTGAATATGCGCTCCACGCTTCACGGCATGATGAAATGGCCAGCTTTATAACATACGTTCCAACCTATGACTCGAGCACCGAGATCGTTGAAGCAGTAGAGTGTCGAGTTACATTTTCAAGCCCTGGTGCGCTTGCTCCGGAAGAACAGGCCAAAAAGCTTGGACGTATTGAACAACTGATTGTTAGACGGGATGTGCGGAGAGAGGAGGACAGGAAGGAATTGAATGTGCTGAGACGGGCGAAAAGGGAAAGCAAAAAGAGACTTGTAGAGCGAAATTTACAGTTGCAGGAGTCTGTTCAGCGTCTTGAGCTGCAATTGGAAAAGATTAACTCTGAAGCTGCAGCCCAAACGACAGAAGGTGTATCGAACGAAATCCAGGCTCCACAAGCTGCCCTGTTGCAAGAGGTTCAGCCGCCTGGAGGGTTACTCAAAAATAAGCGCCCACGAGTGAAAATCTGCGGAATGAGCCAAGCGAAAGAAGACGCTGAACAGTCAGGGCCAAAAGCCAAACGAGCCAGATACCGCAGATAGAGGGGCAGTAAAAGAAACGCTCATCATGGATTCTTCATTCTGGTGTAAGAAGAGACCAGCAAGCCAGAAAACATTATGGTTACCACCCGTCAGCAGGACATGTTCCAGCGTTGTCTTAAAGAGAAGATTGTATGAGTTAGGACTTGAGAGTTCATCTATGAGTTCACCCGTTTTTCCTTACCCTGACAGCCCGGTCGAATTAACTGATAAGTGGCTTCCTGCTGGTACTCCCTCCCCAGGCCGGGAGGGGAGCAACAGTGCCCAATCATGCATCTTTGATGATCTTTTCAGTGTGCCGGTTCCGGTCATGTTAAAGAGCAGGGAAGCGAAATCGGTTTCACCGGTAGGGTTCCGTTCTTTGCCTTCACCCACAGCTAGTTTAATTCAGGATTGTTCGTTTATAGAGCAAAGTGATCTGTTCTGCGACGGTCAGGAGGATCAATCCCTCCAGTGCTCGGAGCAGCTGACACAGAAATATCTTCAAGATCTGGAACTGGAAAGAAAATCTCAGGAGCGCTTAGTCACTGAATTAAGAGAAAAAGTTCAGGTTTCACATGAAGAAACTCAGGATTTACTAAGAAATATTCAGAAGTTACAGTCAGAAGTTCAGAGTTTGCAGGGAAAAAGCGATAAGCTGAAATCTGAAAACCGGCAGTTGAAGAAAGAAAAAAGTAAGGAGAAGCAACGCAAACAAAACAGTGAGGCTTCGCTACCAGCTGTAGAATTAAGTGACATGATGAAGGCTGTGTACAGAAAACTTGGGTCTCCCTCTCAGAAAGTGACAACCTTGCAGGGCTTCGAGCAATATTTAGAAGATGTACTCATAAAACACACCATTCAACATCAAGGGGAAGTAAATACCGTTGAGACCGTTCCAGTAGAGTTGGCTAGTAATGCGATCCTCGCAACAAAGGATAAAAAAATGGTCAGCTGTGTAATGAGTTTTCCAGCTTTTGACCTGCTTACCAATACATCTAAAGTAGTAGATGCTCGTGTCACCTGTTCACACCTTGGTGAGATTTCCCCGGAATTACAGGCTGAAAAACTTGAAAAACAGACTACTGAATATCGTAAGTATAAAAAGGAGGAAGCGAAAAGAACAAAGAGCCTTGTAGACAAAAATAAACGCCTCCAGGAGTCTGTTGAGTGTCTTCGTCGGCAATTGAGAACGGCTGAATCTAAAGCGCAACAGGCAAAAGTTGAGTTGGATGAAGTTATGGCCTTGAAAGGAGAGCTGAAAGCACGAGCCGCTCAGGTAGTGAAAGCCGCTGAGATATTAAAAGCAGCTAAGACTGCGGAAACCATTCAGGTCTCACAAACAGCTCTGCAGGATGGGGCTCAGTCGCCCGGAAGGTTACCCCAGGATAAGCAGCAACGAATCAAAATCCTCAGAATGAGAAAAGTGAGAGAAGACGTTGAACAGTCATTGCCGCCAATAGCCAAAAGAGCTAAACACCGCAGATGCAGTGGCAGAAAAAGAAATATTCATGATGGTGAATGAAGTTATAAGTCAAACAGAGTAACAATAGGATTAGCAATATGTAGAAGGGCTCAAGAGTCGCTATTCCAGGAAGGTAACGGCTTTAGGGTTATGGACATATCTGAACCATTGAACTTTACGTTTTAAGAGACGTCTAACAAGGCAGAATCTGCATCTATGTTGAAAAAATAGTAACAGGGATGTCACCACGATGGACCCCAGCCCTATACAGCAACCTTGCCTTGCGGCCTCAGGCCCTTCTGTTTCTTCTGTCCCTGAAGCGGCAGGACTCAAAAGGGAAAGAGCGCTGGTTAAGTCTTGTGACTCCTCTGAAAACAGGCTTTCGGCATCTGAGTGTGTAAAAGATGAAAACGGATCTCGTTTTGAATCAGTATCTTTCTGCGCTGGAACCATTCCCTTACTCTATCAGCCGCCTGTGAGAACAATGGCTTCAGGGGTTGAGGTACCAGATTACAGTCAGTGCCAGCATTTTGATCAAGTCCTGCATACGCTTGCCATGGATAAAGCCACACAGCTGCAACGTTACGCACGACAGTATCCAGACCAGTTTCCCATGCCGGGCATGGCGAGAACCCTCGACAGCCTGAACAGGGGGATGGAGACCTTGCTTGACAGGCCGGGGCTTACACCCAGTGAAAGAAGAATACTGCTGGAGCAAAAGGATCTTCTGAACCGCTTGCCAGCGAAAGGTTTTCCCTATCAGGAATCACTGTTTTTGACCTACCAGTCGCTGCATTATAAATCCTTTTTTGATTATCTGGATTTGGTTCGTCAATGTGATGTGGATACCGTTGCCTCCTTAAGTGTTCTGCATTCAAAAGGCAGGAGTGAGCTGGATCAGCAGTTTAAATACCATCTGAGACGTAACCAGATTTCTTTCTATGCACCTTACTGCTCTCTGGAAAAGCTGCAAACGGTACCCTGGCACCTTATGAGAACAGACACTGACAGTTTTGCCAGACAGTTGAGCCTGCTTTATTTTTCTTCCGCGCTTAACAGAGATGACGAAGACGACAAATACAGTGGTTTCAAAGCGTTTAAATCTGGTCAGCTCATGATTCCCTGGGCTGGCGAGCTTGAGATCAAGGACCTGAATCTGGGTTTCTTTTTGCCTGTCTGGTTGCTGGGTGTATCAATGCAGGCAGAGACGCTGGCGGATGGTTTCCTGATGAGTCCGGCAGCTTTTTTTGAGCATGACGCTTACCATCTGGTGCTCAAGATTTTAGAAATATTTCCCTATGCGGACACGGCAACGCAGGAATGTTTGTGTCAATGGATAAAAGAGCTTTATCAAAATCCCGGAAAAACCTCGGTTCCGTCTTTCAAAGCTGTGGAGTTGGTGCTGGCTTATATCTTACATGAGCAGGGCTCCAGACTAGGCCTGTTGAAGGGGGTTCTGTCGGAAATTGCGTTTTGCCAGGTAAAGGTTAAATTTCAAGATCTGCCTGTCCGGTTCAAGGATGTTAAACAGATAGACCTTCGAAATGCAGCCAAGTGGTTGCTTGAATCCGGGCTTGTGACGGCTAAGTGCGCAGATCAGATTTGCTGGAACAGAAGCTTTGTACCGGTCACGGAATCAGACAGGTTTGATCAGGAGGCAGTTGGCTGTGTAAGTACGGAAAGCAGCGGGCAGAACCAGCGGCCGTCCTGCGATACTGTGCTCCCGGCGCCGGATACCCGAATACCTGCCGTAATACCGAAGGTGCAATCTGAAAGCGTTGCAAAATCCTGGTTAGAAATAAAAAGCCTGCAGTCGAAGTATGCATTAATGGAGCAATTGGATATTGATGTGGAGCTGCTGACCCGGGAGGTCGCTGAAACACTGTTGCCCGGGAAAGAATGTCTTGATATGAAGTCGGTATTCACCCGGCTCAACCAGAGACCGCGAGAAGCTGCCTGGCTCTATGAATATCACCGGATACATGAGCAGCGTAGGCTAAGTGGTCAACCCGGGCAAAAGAAAGAGTCCGAGGATATGGGATTATTCTTAGATGATATTACAATCAAAGCTAACGAAACCTACACTTACCTGAAAATCAATCAGACTTGGCTGTCCAAGGCCAGCAACCGACAGGCCGAGTATTTCTTCACTGATGTTGTGGCGCAAAATCCAGGCTTGAACCCCAGGGATGTCGTGTGCATGTTGCGCAACCGCTCTATGCCTCATGTTGATCCAGTCCGCCTTTGCCATATGGAGGCTCTGGGTAAGAAGTATCCCTTGCCTGAACCTGAAGGAAGAGACCCTCTTCCGCCAACGTTGCATGCGGTGCTGGGCATAGTTGAAAATGGGCAGGTTAAACTCTGGGTGCATTCTTATACGAGCCGGGACGCATATGATGCCTGCGAGCTGGTTAAACAGAAACGGGACGAAGGTTACCTGCTGACATCCTGGCCCTATTGATGAAGTGCCTGATGCCATCCTTGAAGGAATAGTATCCCGGGTGGATAGTGATTTTTATAATGGATATTTTGAGTGATTCAACGTCGTCCCTTTCAAACGAAAGGCTCCAGTGTTCAACGCTGTGACCTGTGCCAGATGCTCAAACAGGGGTGTATTTGTGAAATTACCCCCTGTATTGAGGTTCAGGCATCTTTCTGGCTGCTGATGCATTACAACGAACAATATAAACCTACGAATACAGGTAGATTGTTATTGTCATCTGTTCCCGGTGGTGGTCGCACCATCTGGCAGCGTACAGAACCCGACTTTCGCCTGCTGCACCTGTTAGCCCGCAAAGATCGCTACCCGATACTCGTCTATCCAGCAGCCCTTGCAGAACATAACCCTCACGCACAGAAAGAGGATGTTCAGGCTGCGCTGGTTGATGGGCGACAGCCAGTGTTTATTCTGCTGGATGCTACCTGGCAGCAGTCCCGAAAAATGTATAACCACAGCCCTTATCTTCATAATCTGCCGGTACTGAGTATAAAGCCTTCGTCGCCTTCACGTTATAACCTTCGCCGCTCGCAGAAAGCTGAACACCTGTGTACGGCCGAAGTGGGTGCAGAGTGTCTGGCCTGGATGGGAGCAGGGCAGGCGGCTGATGTGGTGAATGATTTTTTTGATGTGTTTAATGAGTGGTATCAAGCTGCACGGCAGTCTTTACCCGTTCCCGGGTCTGATGCTCTGGAACGATTGTGTTGTCAACGGTTAAATGAGCCTGTTTAATGAATGCGTCTGATTACAGGGATTTATCAGCTATCACTTTGAATATGGCTTGATAAAAGTGACTCCCTTGTGTCTCCCATATCGGATTTAGCCGTGCTAACGAGCAGGCCTGCACCAGGACACTATGTATTCTGAGGAGCTTGGGTCATTGAGAGTAAAAGAAGCCGGAGACAGAAAATTGCTCTTCTTTTCTAACATTTGACTTAAGACTACTAACAATGAAAGAGCATTGAGGCATTTCATCCGTACGCCATTGAACTTTTACCTCATCAAATAATCTCTGACTTAACGGCGTTATTTCTATGGTTTTTATTCTTTATCGGGGCAGTCAATTGGAGTCAGTATGAAAACTCACAAACATTTTATTTCCCTTATCCTGTCTTCTGTATTCTCTCTCTACCCCATAACAACCTTTGCCAGCGACACGCCCGCTCTGGCCTTTGGCATGATGATAAATGGTGAGTTTTTGAATGACGAAATAATTAATGGCCCTTTAGCTCAAAAACTGCGTAACAGGTTAAAGTCCAAATACGCCAGGGATTGCAGTCAGAATCACCATCAACTTTATTATCCTTACGACGGTACAGCAGAGAAAGTCAGGAATAAAATAGCCACCGATTTTTTTGAAGATTCCAGTTTCACCAAGCTCGGGCATGCTTGCTTCTTTGACAATGACAATTCAGGAACGCCCGAATTTCAGGAAGGTTTCTCTCTGGCTAATACGGATGAGTTGATCTGGTATTACACGCATGTCCGTATCCCTATGGAGAAGGCAGGGTTCAACGCGCTGGAAACAGGGAAGTACCAAAAAATGGAAGACTATGCCAGAGATGGGTGCCCTAAGTTCAAAGAGAGAGTAAAGCTCTCGTCACGCTTTGACCCGGTTTCTTTGTTTTCCGTTGTTATTGAACTGGGTCAAAAACTCGAAGAGAAAAATCAAACACTTGATCTATCCAGGATTCAAAAGATTCACCAGCATAAGATTATGCATTTATCCAGTTCACAATACCGGGCTCTGCTGGAAGAAAAAAACAAAGGATTCTCTGTTTTTCCTTTCAAGGGCCTTGGCTCTATAGAATCAGACGGCATTCAAAAAAGTTATTTTAACCGGTATTTTCATTCGAATACGATGATAGTTCCAGAGCAGGTAACAAAGGCTAAACTCAGCACTATTGGTGGTATAGATGTAGCGCAAGCGTTTGGAAATATGGATATTATTCATCAGTATATTGTTCTTTCCAACCCCAGAGGGAATGATGTTTCTGACTATGCTTCCCCCAAAGAACAAAAACAATGGGCAACATACTTCGAACAGTTGAAGGGTATTCTTGACTATCAAATATCAGGAGATGTCAGGCATCCATCACCCGTGTTTATGGGCTATATCCCACCTGAACAGGTGAAGAAGCATACTCAAGGTCGTGCTTTTACGGATCTGGCCATGCACGGAGGTCACCTTACTCATGGTACCGTCTCTCATTTACTTCAATTTGTGAATTTGAAAAGAGCAGGAATGACTCTTAAGGATTTATCCGGAATCAAGGACGAATGCTGGGCCAGGGTTATGGACTCAAGCATGATTGAATTCTGGTTTTTGGGAGGGGCCATACGGTTTCCCGGGAAAAAGGGCACATATGCGTTCTATGATATCCCCGCCCTCAATGCACCTGAACAGGTGCAGCATATGCTTACGCAGCGACTGGTTTCCAGAACAATAGAAGCCATGGCTAAACGTACAAACCAGGAAGAGCTGGAGTATTTTCAGAGAGTCTGGCTGGGTATGAAACAGCCTGTGTCCAGAGACCGGCTACGTAAGCTGGCCCGCAGAGCAAAAGTTTTGGAAAATGTGATTATTGCTGAACATATGAGTAACTGGATTCAGATACTGGCTAACCAAGGCTATATCATTGTTGATGTTCAAGGCACGGCCGCCAGTTCAAGTTTTTATGGTGACAGTATTCACTCTGCGACCTTGGAGAGCAAAGCCAAAGATATGGAAGCCAGAGGATATATAAGAGAGGACATGAGTGAAGGTAGAACTATATTTATCCCATCACGCTCCACGTTCTAATTGAACAGGTCTCGGTTGTACCGTGATATGCAGAAGCAGGGTGGCCGCCGTTGGGATACTTCTACAGCTTTTAAAGACTGTTCGAAATATTCAGGTGTTTCCCCTTACAGTCCGCCACCATCGTTATATAATGCCGCCATTCTGGCCCTTTTCCTGTGCAGTAAGCAAAACATCAGGGATTAAGAGGCAAAAGACTTCCTCAAAGAGTTCCCGCACGCTTTCCCTAAGCACGGGTTCTATAAGGGTTCTATAAAGAGTTCTATAAAGAGTTCGATGGTGATATGAAGAGTTCCGAGCTACGTACCGCATTTCTGAAGTATTTTGAAAAACATGGGCATGCGATTGTCGCCAGCAGTTCCCTGGTGCCCCATGATGACCCAACACTGCTGTTCACCAATGCGGGTATGAACCAGTTCAAGGATGTATTCCTGGGTCGTGAAGTGCGGGACTACAATCGTGCCACTACCTCCCAGCGCTGTGTGCGTGCCGGTGGTAAGCATAACGATCTCGAAAATGTCGGCTACACCGCTCGTCACCACACCTTTTTTGAAATGATGGGTAACTTCAGCTTTGGTGATTACTTCAAGAAAGAAGCTATCCAGTTTGCCTGGGGCTTTCTGACGGAAGACCTGAAACTGGATAAGAACCGTCTGTGCGTCACTGTCTATGAAACTGACGAAGAAGCCTACAGCATCTGGCTGAATGAGATGGGCGTAGCAGCGGAAAACATCATCCGCATCGGCGACAACAAAGGCGCGCCTTACGCCTCTGACAACTTCTGGCAGATGGGTGACACCGGCCCTTGTGGTCCCTGCACCGAAATCTTCTATGACCACGGTGAGCATATCTGGGGTGGCCGCCCTGGTACGCCAGAGGAAGACGGCGACCGCTTCATCGAAATCTGGAACACCGTATTTATGCAGTACAACCGTCAGGCCGACGGCACCATGGAACCGCTGCCCAAGCCTTCAGTGGATACCGGCATGGGTCTGGAACGTATTGCGGCTGTGGTACAGGGTGTTCATAACAACTATGACATTGATCTGTTCCAGCATATTCTCACCGAAGCCGGCAAACTGCTGGGCGGTGTTGCGGCTCCTATAGAGAACAGCAATAACTCCCTGCGCGTGATTGCTGATCATATCCGTTCCGGTGCTTTCCTGATTGCCGATGGCGTTATGCCTTCCAACGATGGCCGTGGTTACACCCTGCGTCGCATTATTCGCAGGGCCTGCCGTCATGGGCACAAGCTGGGTGCAACCGGCAGCTTCTTCTACAGGCTGGTTCCGGCTCTGATTGATGCCATGGGTGATGCCGCCGACATTGTGGCGAACCAGAAAGACCAGGTGATGAGCATTCTGCAGAAAGAAGAAGAGCAGTTTGCCCGTACCCTCGATAAGGGTATGAAAATTCTGGAAGACGATATTGCCAGCCTGAAAGGCAAAGAGATTCCCGGCAAAACCGTATTCACTCTGTACGACACTTACGGCTTCCCTGTTGACCTGACCGCGGATATCGCCCGTGAACACGGTCTGACGATAGACGAAGACGGCTACAAAGCCTGCATGGAAGAGCAACGTACCCGCGCCCGTGCTGCCAGCCAGTTTGGTATGGACTACAACGCTGCCATCTCTGTCGATGGTGAAACCGAATTTACTGGTTACTTTGGTCAGGTCTCAGGTTCCGACACTGTTAAGGCTCTGTTCGTTGAAGGCGAAGCCGTTAGCGAAGTGGCCGCTGGCACCAAAGCGATTGTGGTACTGGAAAAGACACCTTTCTACGCCGAGTCCGGTGGTCAGTGTGGTGATACTGGTCTGCTCAAGACGGCATCTGGCGAGTTCCGTGTGCTGGATACCAAAAAAGAGAGTGATAACCACCTGCATACTGGTGAAGTTGTCTCCGGTGCCCTGAAAGTTGGGTGAAGCCGTTGATGCGCAGGTAAATAGCGAACAGCGCCAGAACATCGGTCGTAACCATTCTGCTACTCACCTTGTGCACGAAGCCCTGCGCCGCGTACTGGGTGACCATGTGCAGCAGAAAGGTTCTCTGGTTGACCCAGACAAGCTGCGCTTTGACTTCGCTCACACCGAAGCCATGACCGACAGCCAGATTAAGGCTGTGGAGCAGATCGTCAACGAACAGATTCGTGCTAACAGTGCTGTTAACACCGAAGTGACCGATATGGAAACGGCCGGTGAGCGTGGCGCTACCATGCTGTTCGGTGAGAAGTACGGAGACACAGTGCGCGTACTGAGCATGGGTACCGAGGGTTTCTCTGTGGAGCTGTGTGGTGGTACCCACGTTGAGCGTACCGGTGATATCGGCCAGTTTGTGATTGCCAGTGAAGGTGGTATTGCTGCCGGCGTACGTCGTATTGAAGCTTTAACTGGTCAGGCCGCCCAGGACTGGCTGGTGAAGAACGACAGCCAGCTGCAGCAGGTGGGTTCTCTGGTAAAAGGTAACCGCGAAACGGCTGCCGAGAAGGTAAAGGCGCTGGTGGCCCGTAACCGTGAACTGGAGAAAGAGCTGCAGCAGCTGAAGCAGAAGCTGGCCAGTGCAGCCGGTGCTGATATGGCATCAAGTGCTATTGAGGTAGCGGGTGTGAAGCTGCTGTCCAGCAAGCTGGAAGGCGTTGACCCCAAGTCTATTCGTGACCTGGTTGACCAGCTCAAGCAGAAGCTGGGTTCCGGTGTTGTGATGCTGGCCACAGAGTCCGGTGGGAAAATCACCCTGGCGGCTGGTGTCACCAAGGATCTTACCGGTAAGGTGAAGGCCGGTGACCTGCTGAAGATGGTGGCTGAACAGGTCGGTGGTCGCGGGGGCGGTCGTCCGGATTTTGCCCAGGGTGGCGGTACTGATATTGCTGCACTGCCGGGGGCACTGGCCTCTGTTGAGAGCTGGCTGAACGAGCGTCTTTCCTAAGGCGTTCCAGGTACGCTCCTGACACAAGCTCATAATAAATGCAGGAACTGCTCAATGTGTCCGGATTAGAGGGATCAATCCGGACACGCAGGGGTTTGAACGCTGTTTCTTTTGTTACCGATTTGGTACATTCCGTCCCGACTATTAATAAAAGCAAAAAGATATGGCGCTGATAGTACAGAAGTTTGGTGGTACATCCGTAGGCACTCCCGAACGCATCCAGGCAGTCGCAGAAAAAATTCAGCGTTTCCGCCAAGAGGGGCACGATATTGTCGTAGTGGTCTCGGCTATGTCCGGAGAAACTAACCGACTGGTTGGCCTGGCTAATGAAATGCAGGACAACCCAAAGCCGTCCGAAATGGACGTGCTGCTCTCTACCGGTGAGCAGGTAACCATTGCGCTTCTTTCCATGGCGCTGGAAAACCTGAATTGCCCGGCCCGTTCTTATACTGGCTGGCAAATCGCTATCAAGACAGACAGTTACCATAACAAGGCCCGTATAGAGGAGATTAATACCGACTCAGTACGGAAAGATCTCAATGCTGGCCGTGTGGTTGTAGTCGCTGGATTCCAGGGCATCGGGGACGATGGCCGCATCACTACACTGGGTCGTGGCGGCTCTGATACCACTGCAGTAGCACTGGCTGCGGCCCTTGAGGCTGATGAATGCCAGATCTACACCGATGTGGATGGTGTTTATACTACTGACCCTCGTGTTGTTGAAGGTGCCCGCCGTCTTGATAAAATCACCTTTGAAGAGATGCTGGAGATGGCCAGCCTCGGCTCCAAGGTGCTGCAGATTCGTTCGGTTGAGTTTGCCGGAAAATATAATGTGACCCTGCGCGTGCTGCATAGCTTTCAGGACGGGCCAGGTACTCTAATAACACTTGAGGAGCAGAACGAAATGGAGCAGCCCGTTGTTTCCGGCATTGCTTTCAACAGGGATGAAGCCAAATTAACCATCAAGGGTGTGCCGGATATCCCCGGTGTGGCTTCACGGATACTGGGGCCGGTTGGGCGCGCCAATATTGAAGTGGACATGATTGTGCAGAACGTGGCGGCTGACCAGACCACGGATTTCACTTTTACCGTCCATAGAAATGACTACCAGCGTGCGCTGGACGTGGTTCGTCAGACTTGTGAAGATCTGGGCGCCCGGGAATATGATGGTGATAACAAGATTGCCAAGGTATCTATCGTCGGTGTGGGCATGCGCTCCCATACAGGGGTGGCAACCAAGATGTTCGAGTCTTTGGCGGCAGAAGGTATTAATATCCAGATTATCTCCACTTCTGAGATCAAGGTCTCGGTTGTGATTCAGGAGAAATACCTGGAACTGGCAGTACGAGCTCTTCATTCAGTCTTTGAACTGGATCAGGGAGCTGCGAAAGAAGAATAACCACGTTGTTGGCTCTTTTCGGTTTCAATCGGTCAGGGCTGGCACAGGTAAAGACATCGGGGGCAGCTAGCTGTTGTAGCAGTAGTAGTCAGTAGCCGACGACGTCAGTAGTAGCAGGCCTGCGGGTGATTCTCCCGGGGGGCTGCATAATATGATCACTGGCAGCTTGCCGCCTTTTGCTTAACACGTTTGTAAGTGTTTTTGTCAGTCATTAGGGAACGGTTTTCGATTTGCGCTGCCAGAATGCTAAAGATATACAGTTAACGGATTGCCAAAAGCACCAGCTGTATTATGTTTAGGCTTCGTAAAAAGAAACCGGCAGGCAGTAACAACGGTTTTGCTCCTCTCAGAGGGCTCTGATGTACTGTCATCAATCACGATCATTGTTTGTGAGTTATGGAACAAGGAGACAGTAATGCTCATTCTGACACGCCGAGTTGGTGAAACCCTGATGGTTGGTGACGATGTCACCGTCACCGTCCTGGGAGTAAAAGGGAATCAGGTTCGTATCGGCGTTAATGCGCCTAAGGAAGTTGCAGTGCACCGTGAAGAGATCTATCAGCGTATCCAGAAGGAGCGTGAGGGTGGTTCTAACGGAAATGGTCAAGGCCGCCAGGAGTGGGTGCAGGAAGCTGACGAAGAAGCCGAGGAAGGCAACCAGTACTAACTGGTCCCGAGGCGATTTTTTGAAATCGCCTAAGCTCTTGTTTTCCCTGTGTATTCCTTGCCAGGGAAATAGTTATGCCAGAACACCAAAAGCTCTGAAAAAGGGCTTTGCATTCGATGCGAATCTGTTATTATACGGCCGTCTCCAACGGTGAGGTGGCCGAGTGGCTGAAGGCGCGCCCCTGCTAAGGGTGTATACCCTAATCCGGTATCGAGGGTTCGAATCCCTCCCTCACCGCCATATTGAAGGCAATATTTACGATTGTTGAATTGTGTTTGAGTTTGTAAAATTCGAAGGGCTGCTCGAAACAGGAGCAGCGACAAAAAACATGAAATCAATCAGAAAATATTGTAGTATCAATTGGCAGTCTTTTCGTAAATAAGCCTTTATTTAAGAGTTATCAGGTTTGCTCTTAACAAAGCTTCCGCAGTAAAGTTTGCCATGATCTTTTGATCAATAAACACTGCGTCCTTAGCTCAGCTGGATAGAGTACCTGGCTACGAACCAGGCGGTCGGAGGTTCGAATCCTCCAGGACGCGCCATATTCCTTTTTCGTTTTATTTATAACGAAAATCAGGAATAACAGTGATGTTACTGAATCTGTGAAAAAGTAACAATTGGTGAGGTGGCCGAGTGGCTGAAGGCGCGCCCCTGCTAAGGGTGTATACCCTAATCCGGTATCGAGGGTTCGAATCCCTCCCTCACCGCCACATATGAGAATCCCGCTGCAGTTATCTGCAGCGGGATTTTTGCGTTATATGCGCCTCACAAAGGCCTGTGTGACGGACTTCCCGCTATGTGGGATGCGTATCTCCCCGGTGCCGTACCAGCCCCTGTTTTGCCCCTCAAAATGCCGTTTTTGCCGGTACCCTCTGTTTTTAGCGTACAGAGCGTTTTTCTAGGTACGTATCTAAAAACTTTTACAAATCATTAAGTTGAAAATGATTGTATATGTTTTTGGTCGCACGTGTTCGTGATATAAAGTTGGCAGGGAGGTATAGGGTGAATAGATTGATTTCTCTGGGTATCAGTACAAGTTGAAGCAGGGTGCATTTCCCAAATCGGCCTATCCGCTATTGGGCTTGGACACATCCAATACAAATACATCAATTAAACCTGTGAACTCTGACGGTAGTTCTGCTTCAATACTGCTTTTTAGTGCCTGAGCGCTCTCGATGTCGTGTGTCTTGCGTCCTGCAGCCTTTTCATCTTTTCCAAACCAAATCACAAGATAAATACCTTGTTGTTCTGCATCCTGGTGGATGGAGTAGCGCTCATACAGTTGAGTAGAAGCGGCTGTGTATAAATCTTCCTGATTACCACTGAACATCAGCCAGCTTAAGCAACCGCTCTGGCATGGGGCACGTTCGTGCAGACATGTAGCCAAGCCTTGATATCATTGACTTCAGATCAAAGCGACGGTTAAACCGGTAGCAGAACTCTGCAAGGTATCTGGGTAAGTGTTTCGGGTTTATGCTGTGATAACTGCCATGCAGGGAGTTTTTTACATTACCAAGCATGGTGTTAACCCAAGTGAATTCTTCCTTTGTCATAGACTGATGCCCACCTCCGGTGACAAGCGCAGAGTGTTTGTAGCCAGCGTCCTCTATGCCCTTGAAGCCGCCCAGCCCATCGCTGACAACATCACACCCTGGAGCAAGGTGTTTCTGGGTCCACAGTTTGAGCTCCTTCTTGCGAAAGCTGGTGAGCATACTGAAACGCATGTAAACCGGGTGGTTGTCTTCATTGGGTTGAACCGCAGCAATAAAAGGGTGTTTTCCTGAAGCCCCCCGGCCTCGTTTACCGTCATGGCTTTCACCGCCCCAGTACGCGTCGTCTACCTGAACCTGACCGGTTAAGGGCTTGCTGTCATCACGCTCTTTCATCACTTGCATGAGCTTATGTTTCATACGCCACGCGGCGTTGTAGGAAATACCCAGCTGCCGGGATAATTCCATAATGGAGATGCCATTTTTGTTCTGCGTCATAAGGAACATCGCCAGAAACCAGGTTTTCAACGGAAGTTTGGTAGCCTCCAGAATGGTATCGGCAGTCAAGGATGTCTGATGGTGGCAACGGTTGCACTGGAAAAGCTCTCTGGCTTTCAGGGTGCAGTGCTCTATGCAGCCGCAATGGGACACACAAAACCTTCAGGCCCGCGCCATTGAAAGAACTGTTCCTGGCATTGCTGTTCTTCGCCATAGAGTGCGAAGAACCCGATCAGACTGATCCCTTTCTGGAACTGAATCATGTTCTTTTTGGCCATGACTGCGACCTCTTAAGACGAGTGTCGTCAGTCTAGTCAAAGGTATGGCTTTGTGTAGGCTTACTCATACGGAGGACATTAAGCGCATCCCATCGCTACCAATCCCAGAGCTGAACGCCCGGTACGCCTATCTCTGGCGGGATGTTCCCGTTTTCCGCTTTTCTTCCAAAATTCGAACAATCTCCTCAACTCAATAGAAATGCGGCGCCTGTTATTCATCAATATAGCGAGCATCAAATCCCCAAACAGATGTGTGCCAGACATGGCCGTTTTTCGTGTGGAGATCTCTTCATCAATTCCTTGCTCTGCAGCGTGGGTCAACGATCGTTTGAGAATAACAACAATGAATGAGGCAAGAATCAGGCTGGCAACAAGTGTTTCACATCCGGTGTTGAAGCGATGCCAGCAGGCATAGGATTTAGTCTCTTTGAAAGCCAACTCTATTTGCCAGCGCAGACGGTAGGCCAGAAAAACATCCTGGAGAGAAAAGCTTTCCCTGCAGAGGTTGGTGACAACAAATATCCACTTCTTATTCTGCCCGTTCCAGCGAACGACCAACCGAAAAATCTGCCCTCGCATCTGTGGCCATTCCACATCCAAATCCATACAGCCGTCTTTGGGAAAATGGGCCAAAACATCTTTCAGTTTTTGTTGCTCATATCGGTGACAGTTCTTGCCATCGGAACGGATAGCCTTACGCACGACCGGGTTGATACTCTGCGGAGCCCGACAAAGAAAACAACCATCCCGATCATGGACCGCTGTAAAATATTCCAGATCGAAATACCCGGCATCAATCATCATCAATGTGTCGCCAAGGTCGTTTGCCAAGGCTGGCAGACAAGCTCTTTCTGAGCGGGTGTCTTCTGTGAACTCGATACGAACAAGGTTGTCAGCCAGCAAATCCATGGTCGTATGCAGTTCAACGGCTGCCGGAGAGACCGTCTTGAAACGTCCCGGCAGCGCATCTTTGAGGCAGGCCACAACAGCCTGTGACGAACCGTCGTGCAGACATATGTGCCGGAATCTTGCAAAAGGGCTGGCTTTATCAAAGGAGAGTGTCCGTCTAACCATCTTGTCCAGAGATCGCAGGAAAAGCCAGACCATCAGCACCAGAAACTCCGGCTTGTATACCTGCTCCCGCCAAGCGTGGCAGGACACATTTAAGCCCGTCATTTCATTGAACTTGCGGTGAAGGTCGGCCAGCGACTCGGCATTGCAGTCCTTGCCAAGAGCCGTCAGAACGGCGACGACAAGAGAGTGAGGCAGTATCTTCCTGTGACGAGTCAGAAAACCGCTGAGTTCAGCCAGCCTGGTCAGTTTATTCTCTGACAATGTCATCTGCAGATTGTGCTGAATAGGACTAATCTCGGAATGGTTCATCTCGGGCGACCTGAAAACCTGTGGGTTTGACGATTACAGGTTTGGCCAAACGGGATGAACCTCAAGTTTTGGCGCGATCGTTCTGCATCATGAGAGTCTTAATGTCCTCCGTATGAACTCTAGCTAAGCTTTGCAAAAGACAACTTGCTCTACAAAATCAAGGTCAGTCATGGTATGAGGCAACGTATTTTAATTCGCTGGATAGGATTGAAGCGAAGTTTAAGTTGCAAAGTGCACTCGCTGATGCTGTTGAGCAGCATCTGTTTTCCGTGCCTGCTGGCGACCCTTGTTATCTAATGAGTGTGGAATGAAAAGGATTGCATTATGTATAGAAAATGGATGCTCACTGTTTTGATTTTTGGATGTATATCGCGAGTATATGCGGCTTGTGAAGTAAATGTTGATAAGATAGAGCCTTATTATATTAATGGCATGTTTACTGATGCTGCTGACTTTTATGCTAATAAAATAGCCATTGAGAAGTTCGTTGCAGAAGGTTTGCAAGGTTCAGGATTTTCTACAAATGTTAGTGGGGCATATAACAAATCTGAGGCAGGCCTGTCTGAAGTCTTTGAGGTGTTGCGACAGAAGTCAGAGGACTTTGTAAGTGAATCGATTCTTCTTCTCCTTAATAATGACTTTTTAGGGTACGTTGAATCTCTGGAATCAGAGTCGGAAATCAAAGCGCTTTTAGAGATAATAAATACTGTATATGCAGGAACATATGCAGAAGAGGATACGCAGATTGCGAAGGCTGGTGTTGTAGATATACTTGACACTTGTAGTCGGGTTGTATTGGTTACGCATTCTCAGGGTAACTTTTATGGGAACGCAATTTTTAACGATATATATGCCCAATACGTATTTCCAAATGGTTATGGGATATCCAGTTATCCAATGCTTGGTATGATGCAGATTGCATCCCCTGTATTTAGACCTGGCGGGACCACAAGTATATTGTATCCTGAAATAGTAAGTCATTTGACGAATGATACAGACTTGGTTATGAGGCTGGTTCGTTCAATAGTTGGATCCATAGACGCAAATTATACCAGCCTGGTTAATAATGATGATCTGTCTGGACATGGACTGGAGGCATCTTATTTGCGGCCTGATGGTCAGGGGGCAGAGATTTCCTTAAAAATGCGGTCCATAGCAAAAAGCCTTATCCCCTATCCTTTATATCGTCAAGTCAGTTCATCATCCACTGCTTTATCTGGTTATGGGTATTCTGGTATTAATGGTTTTTTGGACGTGAAGTTCATTAATGGAAGTGTTTATCGATATTTGTCTGTAAGTGAATCTACATTCAATGGTTTACAGAGCGCTTCCTCGAAAGGTGGCTATTTCAATAGAAATATTAGGAATAGCTATGATTATGAAAGAATCAAATAAAAGGTATCTTGTGGAGAAATGGTGCATGATGTTTCTCTGTATCTGTTTACAGGTGTCTACCGAGTCAGTGAAAGCGTCAATGAACCCAACGATTGATTTTATTGGTGGGTGTTATGATGCTTTTATGCTGACGGGTGGGGAGTTGAAGAAGAGATCAATCACCGGAATGTTATATATCAATGATATAAATTCAATGGGTGACTCAGTAGATGTAAAATTATATAAGAAATATTCAATAAGTGGTTTTGTTTCACCGGACAATCTCGATACTAAAGCGCTTGTTTTTTCAGATAACGATGATGTTCATTTTACAGGTGATATGTATCTTCGAAAGGCCAGTATACTTGAGAGGTATGTTGCAGGAGGTTCTGATAAGTTGTTTTATGAGGTTGTTTTGAATGGCGTTAGATACATCCTTCTTCAAATATATATTGATTTCCCATTTAAAAAAAGGGGCTGTCCTAGATGATTTACTCTGTCTAGGAGGGTTTCTCAGTGAGAATTTTCCAGTGTGGCAGTTGGTTTCAGTCCGGATAAGTGCGGCACCTCTTATACGATCGGCAGGTGGTCAACATGCAGGCTACGAAGAGCTACCTCTGTACTTGAGCTAAAAGGGGGCGAAGTGAATAATTAGAGAAATAGCCCCCCAAAAGTGCCCCAACCACCGCCATAAAAGAAAATCCCGCAACAGTTATCTGCTGCGGGATTTTTGTGTTCTGCTCTTGTGAGAAGTAGTGGTAAATCCCCAGTTTTTTCCGGCGCTTTCTGACTTCAAGCCGGTACCTTTCTGTTTCGTAACAATCCTCTGTTTTGCCTCTCAAAACCCCCGTTATTCTCGTGTCCTCTGGTTTTCCGGTAGTAGAGAGGATTTTACGGTGCCGGAACAAAATCTTATGAGATCATTAATCTACGCCTATTTCAAAAACGCTGTCGTCCAGGGTTCGTGATAACTTTATGGCTGTATAGAACAGCTTAAGCATTGGATTTCTCTTATTTTCGGTGAATTAAGGGAGCCTGAACTGGGCTGTTATCAATAACAGTCGTCGTGTACAGGTTGATTGTTTGCAAGGAAAGTGAGGGTGAATCAAGGGGGGGCAGGAGTGAGTTATTGATTAACCCACTGCTGTTGTTCATGCCACACTGGCGGAAACCCATCCATAAAATCCGCCAGCGTCCGGTCACTCAGGCTTTTTCCGAAGAGAATGGTTTCCTGCATGTGGGGCGACAGCAATGTTAGCCGCAGGATGCGGGACACATAACTACTGGTCTGGCCTCGTTTGCGGGCCAGGTCACTCACCCCATCGTATTCTCCAGTTGCCAGTTGCCGGTTGCCAGTTGCCGGTTGCTGCGGCCAGATATGGGCGCTGGGCCAGCGCCTTGATTAAAGCGATATCGATATTGGCGGGAGCAGCTTCGATAACCTGTCCATCGCTGGTCTGGATATGGGTGCGGCTGTCTTTTACCTCGATACGTTTAATCAGCAGTTGGGCCAGCCGTTGTTGTTCATTGGTAAAAAGCTCACTCCAGATGGTGTTCAAGGTCTGCAGTGTCTGAATGGTCTGGTCGTAATCCAGTGCCGGTTCCTGCTCCCGGCTTTTCTGGTTAATTTGCAGGAGTAGTGAGGGCTGGTTTAGTAATCGACCAATCTCTTGAAGGACAGGCTGCTCCAGCGGTTCGACGGGCATGGGGTGGAACTTTTCTCCCGGTAGCCTTTTTTCAAAGCGGTGTTGCTGGTGTAGTAACGGTAACGTTTGCCCCGTCGTCGGCCACTGGTGGGCACAAGAGCTATACCGTCTGTGCCAAACGAACGCCGGGCTGTGTTTCCAGCGGGACTCTGTGCCGCGAAAAGCCCGGTGGCTGTTGAAAATGGCTTCGGTTTGATCCCATAGGATCTGACCCACAATGGCGCTGTGCTGACCGGGGTACCAATCACCCTGGTGGTGGACGAATCCCCTATAAACGTTGTTATTAAGCAGTTTGCAAAGCGTGCTCTTTTGGTAAGGCAGGCCTCCCAAGGTACTGCCATCCTTATGACGATACAGCCTGGTACGAAAGCCCATATCATTGATGCGGTAACTGGTTTCGGTGCGAAGCGGGTGGCAATAAAGGTTTCAAAGATCATCTGCACCACTTTCTTCTTTGACTCGGCAAACTTGTCCCGAATCCGCTCACCAGTAATTTCCCGTTCAAACTGGGCAAAGACAGCAACATATGAAGAGTGAGTCGTCCCATGCTGTCAGTGGTATCCAGAGGCTGGGTCACTGAGATGAAGGACACTTCGTGATCATTCAGTACCGTCACCAGTTTGGCAAAGTCGGTGATGGAGAGGGTGAGACGATCGATCTTGTAGACAATGATGATATCGACTCATTCCGCTCACCCGCGGCCATTAACCGCTTAAGTCCTGGCCGGTCGATATTGCTGTATGTTTAAACGGTAAAGTAGCAGGGAAGACGTCGAACAATAACAAGGCGCACGGAACGCGCAAGGATGGTGCAATGGAAGCACTTATTGATCTGGCCCATAGAGCTGAGTCGGTTAGTATCAGGGAGTGGCTTACTTTTCGAGGTTGGTCGACCCCGGAGTATATCGACTGGGATAACTTTCTTTCCTACCCGGCCAGCTTTCTGAATTCGCAGAGCCGCTGACGAAGTATGACCAGGATTTGATGGATGAAGACCTTCGTCGGGTTAATCATCTGGCGAATCCCAACGGCCTTCATACTCTCTATCAGGTCTATGATGATACCAGTGAGCTGCAGGCACTGCCGGATGACTTTGACCGTTGCCTCAGAGTGCTTCGCAAGAATCAGGCTGCTTTCACGTCAGCAGAAACCCTGCTCGATTTTCAGGGTGTAAAAGGTAAGCTTTGAGGTTGGAGTTCTTTTGAAACTGATCCGGGTGTTGCTCACAGCACGATAGAACATGGCATTCCTGCTTTTTAGGCTGCAGTCGTCAATACCATCAAGGGAGGGCAGTATTGCAAGGTCACCTCCCTGCGTACATCCTCACTCCGATATTATCCAGATCAATGCTTTCCACCAGCAAGATCCGCAAACGGCTATTACCTTTAATCCCAAAGGGGAGCTGATGCGCACTCTTTGGCAACTCACTGTAGTTTGTGATTTTGTATGACTGGGGGCTGGGTGAAGGGGAGATCTCCGGAGGAAAGAAAGACGACCGGGCGGAGATAGCAAGGTTGGTTGGTCTTATCTTGCCGGGTAATGCATCAATGACAGATATCACCCGCAGCCATAATGATTTGTTCTGTTTTTCTTCTGAACTCGTTCTCGGCAAAGTGAAAGGCGTGGAAAGCATTGAGATTAAACGTATCCGCTCATTAGAAAGGCAAGCCAGTGCCCAAGGTGCCGTGCTGGCTTCTGTTGATGGGTTCGGCTGGCTGATACTGTCCACCGTCTGATATCCCGAAAAAGATTATTCACCTCGCCATCGACCACCAGGTTTCCAGTAGCCCGACCTCCGCCGTTGTCCTCGTCGGTGAGTCGCTGGGAAACGTAAACCTTGATGTCATCCTTGTTAATCGTCATAACACTGTCCTGTGTGTCAGTTAATCGAGACGAACTTTTGAACCTCTGGTCACTCATAGAAGAAAATCACGTTTTACAAGGAACCTTCTATGACCAGCCCAGTTTCCCATGGACAACTTTTCTACCAACCTGTCGTGCAGACACCTGCAAGCACGAACGCTGCGCCTCAGGAAAGAAAGAACCCAAAGAAAGAGCCTGAAATTCTGGCCGCATGCCGAACGGGGAACCTTGAGTGGGTAAAAGAACTTTTGAGGGGAAACCCCGATTATATCAATCAGACTTTTATGGCTGGTAATAAAATGGAATTCATGGTGTCGCCTTTGTATTTGGCTTCTCAGGAGGGTCGCAAGGAGGTCGTCGATTTTCTTCTTGAGAATAAAGCGGATAAAGATAGTCAGTTCATGAATGGAGCCACTCCACTGTTTATAGCTTCCCAGAATGGCCACAAAGATATTATCGCGCTTCTTCTTGCACAAAACGCCAATCCAGACCTTTCACGCAATAATGGAGCCACTCCACTGTTTGTGGCTTCCCAGGAAGGTCACGATGATATTGTCGCGCATCTTCTTGCACAACAAAGCGTCAATCCAGACCGTCCTCGCAATGATGGCACCACTCCACTGATTACATCCTCCTGGCGCGGACACAAAGAGACTGTTGAGTTGCTACTTAACGCACGCGCCAATCCAGATTTTCAGCACAACAAGGGCAATGCCACTGCACTTTATATAGCCGCAGAGCATGGCCACGAGGAGATAGTCAAACTGCTGAAAGCTTCTGGGGCTAACCCCTTCCTCAAGAATAGGGAGTCTGGCCGACGGCCCCTTGAAGCCGCACAGATACAATGCAAAAAGAACCCGCAAAAGAGAGACATCTATCTGCGCATTATTGAAGAGCTGAAAACAATGGAGAAAGAATGGAAAGCTGCTCACCCGCCAAAGAGCAAGTGGAAAGGAGACTATGCACCACTGCCGGACTAATAGAACTGAAGCGATTCTCTCTGTCATAACTGGTTTGCACCTACCGTCAGCAGCCTGATTGTCACCGCGAGAAGAATCCGAGACCTGTATTCTTAATGCGATTGCGGGGCTGTCGATATCGAACAGCACCACACCGACGTAAACTTTGCGCATGGAAACATCGCCGACTGTGCGGTCTATCTGGCTGATATCCCGAAAAAGATTATTCACCTCGCCATCGACCACCAGGTTTCCAGTAGCCCGACCTCCGTCGTCGTCCTCGTCGGTGAGCCGCTGGGAAACGTAAACCTTGATGTCATCCTTGTTAATCGTCATAACACTGTCATGTGTGTCAGTTATTCGAGACGAACTTTTGAACCTCTGGTCACTCATAGAAGAAAATCACGTTTTACAAGGAACCTTCTATGACCAGCCCAGTTTCCCATGGACAACTTTTCTACCAACCTGTCGTGCAGACACCTGCAAGCACGAACGCTGCGCCTCAGGAAAGAAAGAACCCAAAGAAAGAGCCTGAAATTCTGGCCGCATGCCGAACGGGGAACCTTCACGCCAATCCAGATTTTCAGCACAACGAGGGCAGTGCCACTGTACTTTATAGAGCCGCTCAAAATGGCCACGAGGAGATAGTCAAACTGCTGAGAACTGCTGGGGCTAACCCCTTCCTCAAGTGGGCGTCTTGCCGACGGCCCCTTGAAATCGCACAGATACAATGCAAAAAGAACCCGCAAAAGAAAGACATCTATCAGCGCATTATTAAAGAGCTGAAAACAATGGAGAAAGAATGGAAAGCTGCTAACCCGCCAAAGAGCAAGCGGAGAGGAGGGTATGCACCACTGCCGGACTAATAGAACTGAAGCGATTCTCTCTGTCATAACTGGTTTGCACCTACCGTCCGCAGCCTGATTGTCACCGCGAGAAGAATCCGAGACCTGTATTCTTAATGCGATTGCGGGGCTGTCGATATCGAACAGCACCACACCGACGCAGACCTTGCGCATAGAAACATCGCCGACTGTGCGGTCTATCTGGCTGATATCCCGAAACAGATTATTCACCTCGCCATCGACCACCAGGTTTCCAGTAGCCCGACCTCCGGCGTCGTCCTCGTCGGTGAGTCGCTGGGAAACGTAAACCTTGATGTCATCCTTGTTAATCGTCATAACACTGTCATGTGTGTTAGTTAATCGAGACGAACTTTTGAACCTCTGGTCACTCATAGAAGAAAATCACGTTTTACAAGGAACCTTCTATGACCAGCCCAGTTTCCCATGGACAACTATTCTACCAACCTGTCGTGCAGACACCTGCAAGCACGAACGCTGCGCCTCAGGAAAGAAAGAACCCAAAGAAAGAGCCTGAAATTCTGGCCGCATGCCGAACGGGGAACCTTGAGTGGGTAAAAGAACTTTTGAGGGAAAACCCCGATTATATCAATCAGACTTTTATGGCTGGTAATAAAATGGAATTCATGATGTCGCCTTTGTATTTGGCTTCTCAGGAGGGTCGCAAGGAGGTCGTCGATTTTCTTCTTGAGAATAAAGCGGATAAAGATAGTCAGTTCATGAATGGAGCCACTCCACTGTTTATAGCTTCCCAGAATGGCCACAAAGATATTATCGCGCTTCTTCTTGCACAAAACGCCAATCCAGACCTTTCACGCAATACTGGAGCCACTCCACTGTTTTTGGCTTCCCAGGAAGGTCACGATGATATTGTCGCGCATCTTCTTAAGGCGAACGCCAATCCAAATATAAAGTGCGATGATGGAACCACCGCACTTTATATGGCTACCCAGAAGGGCCACAAAGATATTGTCGCGCTTCTTCTTGCACAACAAAGCGTCAATCCAGACCGTCCTCGCAATGATGGCACCACTCCACTGTTTATGGCTTCCCATGAAGGTGACGATGATATTGTCGCGCTTCTTCTTAAGGCGAACGCCAATCCAAATATAAAGTGCGATGATGGAACCACCGCACTTTATATGGCTTCCAAGAATGACCACAAAGAGGTCGTCAAACTTCTTCTTTTAAAAAACGTCAATCCAAACCTTCAAAACAAGAATGGAGTCACTCCACTGTTTATGGCTTCCCAGGAAGGTTACGATGAGATTGTCGCGCTTCTTCTTAAGGCGAACGCCAATCCAAACCTTCCTCGCAATGATGGCGCCACTCCACTGTTTATGGCTTCCCTGAAAGGTAACGATGATATTGTCGCGCTTCTTCTAGCACAACCAGGCGTCAATCCAGACCTTCCTCTCAATGATGGAGCCACTCCACTGTTTATCGCTTCCCAGGAAGGTCACGATGATATTGTCGCGCGTCTTCTTGCACAACAAAGCGTCAATCCAGACCTTCCTTGCAATGATGGCGCCACTCCACTGTTTATCGCTTCCCAGGAAGGTCACGATGATATTGTCGCGCGTCTTCTTGCACAACAAAGCGTCAATCCAGACCTTCCTTGCAATGATGGCGCCACTCCACTGTTTGTCGCTTCCCAGGAAGGTCACAAAGGGACTGTTGCGTTGCTCCTTAACACACACGCCGATCCAGATTTTCTGCCCAACGGGAGCAGTGCCACTGCACTTTATACAGCCGTAGATCATGGCCACGAGGAGATAGTCAAACTGCTGAAAGTTGCTGGGGCTAACCCCTTCCTCAAGAGTAGTGTGACTGGCAAACGCCCCCTTGAAGCCGCACAGATACAATGCAAAAAGAACCCGCACAAGAGAGGCATCTATCAGCGCATTATTAAAGAGCTGAAAACAATGGAGAAAGAATGGAAAGCTGCTAACCCGCCAAAGAGCAAGTGTAGAGGAGGGTATGCACCACTGCCGGGCTAATAGAACTGATGCGATTCTCTCTGTCATGGCTGGTTTGCACCTATCGTCAGCAGCCTGATTGTCACCGCGAGAAGAATCCGAGACCTGTATTCTTAATGCGATTGCGGGGCTGTTGATATCGAACAGCACCACACCGACGTAAACTTTGCGCATGGAAACATCGCCCACTGTGCGGTCTATCTGGCTGATATCCCGAAACAGATTATTCACCTCGCATCGACCACCAGGTTTCCAGTAGCCCGGCCCCCGCCATCACCCTCGTCGGTGAGCCTCCGTGAGGAGTAACACTTGATGTCATCCTTGTTAATCGTCATAACACTGTCCTGTGTGTCAGCTATTCGGGGCGAACTTGTGGGCGCCTGACCACTCAAAGAGGCAAATCATTTATTGCAAGGAACCCGACATGATCAACCCTGTTTCCGGTCGGCCACGTTTCCACCAGCCTACCGTGCAGACACCTGCAAGCACGAACGCTGCGCCTCAGGAAAGAAAGAACCCAAAGAAAGAGCCTGAAATTCTGGCCGCATGCCGAACGGGGAACCTTGAGTGGGTAAAAGAACTTTTGAGGGAAAACCCCGATTATATCAATCAGACTTTTATGGCTGGTAATAAAATGGAATGCATGGTGTCGCCTTTGTATTTGGCTTGCCAGGAGGTTCACATGGAGGTCATCGAGTTTCTTCTTGAGAATCAAGCGGATCCAAATCGTCAGTTCAGGAATGGAGTCACTCCGCTGCTTATGGCTTCCCAGAATGGCCACAAAGATATTGTCGAGCTTCTTCTTGCAAAAAACGCCAATCCAAACCTTCAAAGCAAGAGTGGTGCCACTCCACTGTTTATGGCTTCCCAGGAAGGTTACGATGATATTGTCGAGCTTCTTCTTAAGGCGAACGCCAATCCAAATATTCAGTACGATGATGGAACCACCGCACTTTATATGGCTTCCCAGGAGGGCCACAAAGATATTGTCGCGCTTCTTCTTAATGCGAACGCCAATCCAAATATTCAGTGCGATAATGGAAGCACCGCACTTTATATGGCTTCCCGAGAAGGTAACGATGATATTGTCGCGCTTCTTCTTGCAAAAAACGCCAATCCAAACCTTCAATGCAATAATGGAGATACTGCACTTCTTATTGCTTCCTCTCAGAGGAGCAATAAGATTGTCACGCTTCTTCTTGCACAAAACGCCAATCCAAACCATCAAAACAAGAATGGAGTCACTCCACTGTTTATGGCTTCCCAGGAAGGTCACGATGATATTGTCGCGCTTCTTCTTGCACAAAGCGCCTATCCAGACCTTCCTCGCAATGATGGAGCCACTCCAGTGTTTATAGCTTCCTACCAGAGGCGCAATGAGATTGTCACGCTTCTTCTTGCACAAAACGCCAATCCAGACCTTCCACGCAATAATGGAGCCACTCCACTGTTTATAGCTTCCCAGGAAGGTCACGATGATATTGTCGCGCTTCTTCTTGCAAAAAGCGCCGATCCAGACATTCCTCGCAATGATGGCTCCACTCCACTGTTGATATCCACCAGGCATGGACACAAAGGGACTGTTGAGTTGCTCCTTAACGCACACGCCAATCCAGATTTTCAGCACAACGAGGGCAGTGCCACTGTACTTTATAGAGCCGCTGAAAATGGCCACGAGGAGATAGTCAAACTGCTGAGAACTGCTGGGGCTAACCCCTTCCTCAAGTATGGGGCGTCTTGCCGACGGCCCCTTGAAATCGCACAGATACAATGCAAAAAGAACCCGCACAAGAGAGGCATCTATCAGCGCATTATTAAAGAGCTGAAAACAATGGAGAAAGAATGGAAAGCTGCTAACCCGCCAAAGAGCAAGTGGAGAGGAGGGTATGCACCACTGCCGGACTAATAGAACTGATGCGATTCTCTCTGCCATGGCTGGTTTGCACCTATCGTCAGCAGCCTGATTGTCACCGCATAAAGATGCTTATCCGCTATTGGCGTTGTTGCTTACACACTCAAGGACTGAGGCTCTTAATGATAAAAGCATGGGAAAACGTCAGGAAACCAATACCGTCGTCGTCCACTACTCAGCCATTCAACCCCGTCAGGATGTGACCTTTGACACCATCAGGCGCTGGCCTCTGATGGAGCGGGACGGTTCTGTGAAGCAGGGCAGGGCGCTGGATGACTGGGGCGCATACGCCAAAGGCCAACCACGAGAGTGTGAATGGTGACAAGGACTGTCCCTGCTTTGATATTGACCAGTGGCTGTGTGAAGAAGGAATGACCGGAGAGAACGCAGCATGAGTTGGCTGGCAGTACTACCGGTAGTCGGCAAGATCATCGACAAGGTATTCCCTGATGCCAATCAGGCCAGCAAAGCCAAGAATGCCCTGACGGCAATGGCCATCAACGTGGAGCAGGATGAACTTGCGAAACAGGGCGGAGTCATCAAAGCCGAAGCCCGGGGAGAAGGCTGGCTACAACGGAGTTGGCGATCCTTGTGATGCTGGTGTTTACCGCTTTGATTGTCTGTCGCTGGATGGAGTGGGCCCCACCGGATTTGAGTGAAACCCTTGAGCTCAAGCTGCTTGGGATCGTGCAGTCGGGGATTAGGGGTTACATTGCCAGCCGTGGGCTTGAAAAGGTCACAAGGAGCATATGCGGCAGAGTCAATGGAGAGTTAGGGCACTGATAACGGTATTGTCACCCCAGATAGTCTGTGCGCTGACTACAGGGAATGGTTACTAAAGAATGTCTAGAGTCGCTCGCCCTCGGGCAAGTGGGTGCACTTGTGCCGGTTGAGGCTCCCCGAGCGATCGGTAGTGAAGCTGCACTGGTCACAGGACAGCAGCCTGGGCCGCGCCTCCCCCTGCAGATGGGTGTGCTTGTGCTGGTGCTGTTTGAGGTTCCCCGGGTGATCGGTGGTGTAGGTGCACTGGTTACAGGACAGCAGCTTGGGTCGCGCGTCCCCCAGATGGGTGAGCTGGTGCCGGTTGAGGCTCCCCTGGCGATCAGTGGTGTAGCTGCACAGGTCACAGGACAGAGGCTTGGGCCGCGCGTCCCCCAGATGGGTGCGCTGGTGCTGTTTGAGGTTCCCCGGGCTATCGGTGGTGTAGCTGCACTGGCCACAGGACAACGGCCTGGGCCGCGCCTCCCTCTCCATATGGGTGCGGTGGTGCTGTTTGAGGTTCCCTGGTTGATCGGTGATGTAGGTGCACTGGTCACAGGACAGCGGCTTGGCCCGCGCGTCCCCCAGATGGGTGCGCTTGTGCCGTTTGAGGCTCCCCGGGTGATCAGTGATGTAGGTGCACTGGTCACAGGCCAGCGGCTTGGGCCGCGCGTCCCCCTGCAAATGGGTGGACTTGTGCTGTTTGAGGCTCTTCAGGTGATCGGTGGTGTAGCTGCACTGATCACAGGACAGCGGCCTGGGCCGCACCTCCCTATTCAGATGGGTGCGCTTGTGCTGTTTGAGGTGCCCCGGGCGGTCGGTGGTGTAGGTGCACTGGTCACAGGACAGCGGCCTGGGCCGCGCGTCCCCCTTCAGATGGGTGCGCTTATGCTGTTTGAGGTGCCCCGGGTGGTCGGTGGTGTAGCTGCACTGGTCACAGGACAGCGGCCTGGGCCGCGCGTCCCCCAGCAGATGGATGCGCTGGTGCCGTTTGAGGTGCCCCAGACGATTGGTGGCGTAGCTGCACTGGTCACATTGGCGTAATCGAGAGGCAAGGATTCGCAAGGCTTTAGGCGGGTATAGGCTGCTTCCGTTCAGATGTTTCTTTCTAAGTGAGGCTCTCAGTGTGTGTGTGTGTGGAGAATCCTGTCCCTCCTCCTCTACGATGTGGACCTGAAGCTCTTCGCAGGTTTGAACGCCGTCATGACATTGGTCGTCTGATTGGCGCGCCAACAGATCATTGGTGTCATGTTCACGAACCCATTCATTGGCGTCAGGAATCTCGGGGGAGGGAGCTTTGGTGGAGGAACCGCAATGAATAGATGGATCGACCTCCACTCCCGGTGAAATACGGCAGGCTGTTGTCCCACTCTCGATACGTGTGATGGCACCCTGTTGAATTTCAAGCGTTTGGGGGATGGTGCCTGCCATGGTGAACTGTGTCGTTTTATCCTCTCCCCGGCAGTATATAAAAGGGCGACCATCCCTCTCACCCCGGGAGCAGGTTGTTTCGCCTTTGGGGTAGATTTGTGTATTTTTAACGGTATAGACGGCCACTCCCGCCATCGAGGTCACGTTCAGTGAGGCGGGTGGGGCAACAAGCCGGGGGGCCACCTTGTCCCTCGCCGAAGACGCGGGTAGAGAAGCAAAACAGCCGACTAAGAAAAGACTAACACGAAAGAGTTGTAATCTGTTTTGAAGAAACATTCTTTCACCCATTGAATCAGGGGATGAAATATAGTCGTACAGTGAAAAAAAGTGCCTGTTTTTAGTCAGTATTCTACGTGAGACTTGACGCACAGGGCCCCTGTAACACTCAACAAACAACGGTGCTCAGCCGCGCAAATGCAGATGGGTGCGCTTGTGCTGTTTGAGGTTCCCCAGACGATTGCTGGTGTAGCTGCACTGGTCACATTGCCATAATCGAGAGGCAAGGGTTCGCAAGGCTTTAGGCGGGTATAGACAGCTTCCTTTCAAATGTTTCTTTCTAAGTGAGGCTCTCAGTGTGTGTGGAGAATCCTGCCCCTCATCCTCTACGGTTTGAACCTCAAGTTCTTCACCGGTTTGAACGCCGTCATGACATTCCTCTTCTGATTGGCGCGCCAGCAGATCATTGATTTCATGGTCATGCTCATGCTCATGCTCATGAATCCATCCATTGACGCCAGGAAACGCGGGGGAGGGAGCTTTGGTGGAGGAACCGCAATGAATAGACTGATCGACCTCCTCTCCCGGTGAAATACGGCACGCTGTTGTCCCACTCTCGATACTGGTGATGGCACCCTGTTGAATTTCAAGCGTTTGGGGAACGGGCCCTGCCAGGGTGAACTGTGTTGCTTTATCCTCTCCCCGGCAGTATATAAAAGGACGACCATCCCTCTCACCCCGGGAGCAGGTTGTTTCGCCTTTGGGGTAGATACGTGTGTTTTTAACGGTATAGACGGCCACTCCCGCCATCGAGGTCACGTTCAGTGAGGCGGGTTGGGCAAGCCGATGGGGCACCCTTGTCCCTCGCCGAAGACGCGGGTAGAGAAGCAAAGCAGCCGACTAAGAAAAGACTAACACGAAAGAGTTGTAATCTGTTTTGAAGAAACATTCTTTCCCCCATTGAGCCAGGGGAGGAAAGATAGTCGTACAGTGAAAAAAAGTGCCTGTTTTTAGTCAGTACTCTACGTGAGACTTGACGCACGGGGCCCCTGTAACACTCAACAAACTGCGGGTGCTCAGTCGCGCGAATGCAAATGGGTGCGCTGGTGCTGTTTGAGGTTCCCCGGGCGATCGGTGGTGTAGGTGCACTGGTCACAGGGCAGCGGCTTGGGCCGCGCCTCCCCCTGCAGATGGGTGCGCTGGTGCTTTTTGAGGTGCCCCAGATGATCGGTGGTATAGGTGCACTGGTCACAGGACAGCGGCCTGGGTCGCGCGTCCCCCTGCAAATGGATCCGCTGGTGCTGTTTGAGGTTCCCTCGGACATCGGTGGTGTAGGTGCACAGGTCACAGGACAGCGGCTTGGGCCGCGCCTCCCCTTGCAGATGGGTGCGCTGGTGCTGTTTGAGGTGCTCCGGGCGGTCGGTGGTGTAGGTGCACAGGTCACAGGACAGCGACTTGGGCCGCGCGTCCCCCTGCAGATGGGTGCGCTGGTGCTGTTTGAGGGTCCCCGGGTGATCGGTGGTGTAGGTACACAGGTCACAGGACAGCGGCTTGGGCCGCGCCTCCCCTTGCAGATGGGTGCGCTGGTGCTGTTTGAGGTGCCCCGGGCGGTCGGTGGTGTAGGTGCACAGGTCACAGGACAGCGGCTTGGGCCGCGCCTCCCCCTGCAGATGGGTGCGCTGGTGCCGTTTGAGGCTCCCTCGGACATCGGTGGTGTAGGTGCACAGGTCACAGGACAGCGGCTTGGGCCGCGCCTCCCCCTGCAAATGGGTGCGCTGGTGCTGTTTGAGGCTCCCCGGGAGATCGGTGGTGTAGGTGCACAGGTCACAGGACAGCGGTTTGGGCCGCGCCTCCCCTTGCAGATGGGTGCGCTGGTGCTGTTTGAGGTGCCCCGGGCGGTCGGTGGTGTAGGTGCACTGGTCACAGGACAGCGGTTTGGGCCGCGCCTCCCCCTGCAGGTGGGTGCGCTGGTGCTGTTTGAGGATCCCCGGGCGATCGGTGGTGTAGGTGCACAGGTCGCAGGACAGCGGCTTGGGTCGCGCGTCCCCCTGCAGATGGGTGCGCTGGTGCTGTTTGAGGTTCCCCGGGCGATCGGTGGTGTAGGTGCACTGGTCACAGGACAGCGGCTTGGGCCGCGCCTCCCCCTGCAGATGGGTGCGCTGGTGCTGTTTGAAGCTCCCCGGGCGGTCGGTGGTGTAGGTGCACAGGTCACAGGACAGCGGCTTGGGCCGCGCCTCCCCCTGTAGATGGGTGCGCTGGTGCCGTTTGAGGTGCCCCGGGCGATCGGTGGTGTAGCTGCACTGGCCACAGGACAGCGGCTTGGGCCGCGCGTCCCCCTGCAGATGGGTGCGCTGGTGCCGTTTGAGGATCCCCCGGTGATCGGTGGTGTAGGTGCACAGGTCACAGGACAGCGGCTTGGCCCGCGCCTCCCCCTGCAAATGGGTGTGCTGGTGCTGTTTGAGGTTCCCCGGGTGATCGGTGGTGTAGGTGCACAGGTCACAGGACAGCGGCTTGGGTCGCGGCTCCCCTTGCAGATGGGTGCGCTGGTGCTGTTTGAGGTGCCCAGGGCGGTCGGCGGTGTAGCTGCACAGGTCACAGGACAGCGGCCTGGGCCGCGTGTCCCCCTGTAGATGAGTGCGCTGGTGTTGTTTGAGGCTCCCCAGGTTATCGGTGGTGTAGGTGCACTGGGCACAGGACAGCGGCTTGGGCCGCGCCTCCCCCTGCAGGTGGGTGCGTTGGTGCCGTTTGAGGCTCCCCTGGTGATCGGTGGTGTAGTGGCACTGGTCACAGGACAGCGGTTTGGGTCGCGCGTCTCCCTGCAGATGGGTGCGCTGGTGCCGTTTGAGGCTCCCCGGGGCATCGGTGGTGTAGCTGCACTGGTCACAGGACAGCGACTTGGGCCGCGCCTCCCCCTGCAAATGGGTGCGCTGGTGCTGTTTGAGGTTCCCCGGGTGATCGGTGGTGTAGGAGCACTGGTCACAGGACAGCGGCTTGGGCCGCGCGCCCCCCTGCAGATGGGTGCGTTGGTGCTGTGTGAGGCTCCTCGGGGCCCCGGTGGTGTAGCTGCACTGGTCACATTGCCATAATCGAGAGGCAAGGGTTCGCAAGGCTTTAGGCGGGCATAGACCGCTTCCTTTCAGATGTTTCTTTCTACGTGAGGCTCTCAGTGTGTGTATGTCTGGAGAATCCTGCCCCTCATTCTCTACGATTTGAACCTCAAGTTCTTCGCAGGTTTGAACACCGTCATGACATTCCTCTTCTGATTGGGGCGCCAGCAGATCATTGATTTCATGATCCTGGTCATGCTCACGAACCCATCCATTGACGCCAGGAAACGCGGGGGAGGGAGCTTTGGTAGAGGAACCGCAATGGATAGACGGATCGACCTCCTCTCCCGGTGAAATACGGCAGGCTGTTGTCCCACTCTCGATACTGGTGATGGCATCCTGTTGAATTTCAAGCGTTTCGGGAATGGATCCTGCCAGGGTGAACTGTGTCGCTTTATCCTCTCCCCGGCAGTATATAAAAGGACGACCATCCCTCTCACCCCGGGAGCAGGTTGTTTCGCCTTTGGGGTAGATACGTGTATTTTTAACGGTATAGACGGCCACTCCCGCCATCGAGGTCACGTTCAGTGAGGCGGGTGGGGCAAGCCAGGGGGCCACCTTGTCCCTCGCCGAAGACGCGGGTAGAGAAGCAAAACAGCCGACTAAGAAAAGACTAACACGAAAGAGTTGTAATCTTTTTTGAAGAAACATTCTTTCCCCCATTGAACCAGGGGAGGAAAGATAGTCGTACAGTGAAAAAAAGTACCTGTTTTTAGTCAGTATTCTACGTGAGACTTAACGCATGGGGCCCCTGTAACACTCAACAAACTGCGGGTACTCAGCCGCGCGAATGCAGATGGGTGCGCTGGTGCTGTTTGAGGCTCCCCGGGCGGTCGGTGGTGTAGGTGCACTGGTCACAGGACAGCGGCCTGGGCCGCGCCTCCCCCTGCAAATGGGTGCGCTTGTGCTGTTTGAGGCTCCCCGGGCGGTCGGTGGTGTAGGTGCACAGGTCACAGGACAGCGGCCTGGGCCGCGCGTCCCCCTGCAGATGGGTGCGCTGGTGCTGTTTGAGGGTCCCTGGGTGATCGGTGGTGTAGGTGCACTGGTCACAGGACAGCGGCTTGGGCCGCGCGTCCCCCTGCAGATGGGTGCGCTGGTGCCGTTTGAGGCTCCCCGGGCGGTCGGTGGTGTAGGTGCACTGGTCACAGGACAGCGGCTTGGGCCGCGCCTCCCCCTGCAGATGGGTGCGCTGGTGCTCTTTGAGGTGCCCCGTGCGGTCGGTGGTGTAGGAGCACTGGTCACAGGACAGCGGTTTGGGCCGCGCCTCCCCCTGCAGATGGGTGCGCTGGTGCTGTTTGAGGATCCCCTGGTGATCGGTGGTGTAGGTGCACAGGTCACAGGACAGCCGCTTGGGCCGCGCGTCCCCCTGCAGATGGGTGCGCTGGTGCTGTTTAAGGCTCCCCGGGCGATCGGTGGTGTAGGTGCACTGGTCACAGGACAGCGGCTTGGGCCGCGCCTCCCCTTGCAGATGGGTGAGCTGGTGCTGTTTGAGGTGCACCGGGCGGGCGGTGGTGTAGCTGCACTGGTCACAGGACAGCGGCTTGGGCCGCGCCTCCCCTTGCAGATGGGTGAGCTGGTGCTGTTTGAGGTGCACCGGGCGGGCGGTGGTGTAGGTGCACTGGTCACAGAACAACGGCTTGGGCCGCGCCTCCCCCTGCAAATGGGTGCGCTTGTGCTGTTTGAGGCTCCCCGGGCGGTCGGTGGTGTAGCTGCACAGGTCACAGGACAGCGGCTTGGGCCGCGCGTCCCCCTGCAGATGGGTGCGCTGGTGCTGTTTGAGGTACCCTCGGACATCGGTGGTGTAGGTGCACTGGTCACAGGACAGCGGCTTGGGGCGCGCCTCCCCCTGCAAATGGGTGCGCTGGTGCTGTTTGAGGCTCCTTCGGACATCGGTGGTGTAGGTGCACTGGTCACAGGACAGCGGCTTGGGCCGCGCCTCCCCCTGCAGATGGGTGCGCTGGTGCTGTTTGAGGCTCCTTCGGACATCGGTGGTGTAGGTGCACTGGTCACAGGACAGCGGCTTGGGCCGCGCCTCCCCCTGCAGATGGGTGCGCTGGTGCTCTTTGAGGTGCCCCGTGCGGTCGGTGGTGTAGGTGCATTGGTCACAGGACAGCGGCCTGGGCCGCGCGTCCCCCTGTAGATGGATGAGCTGGTGCCGTTTAAGGCTCCCCGGGTGATCGGTGTTGTAGCTGCACTGGTCACAGGACAGCGGCTTGGGCCGCGCCCCCCACTGCAAATGGGTGCGCTGGTGCTGTTTGAGGTTCCCTGGGCGGTCGGTGGTGTAGGTGCACAAGTCACAGGACAGCGGCCTGGGCCGCGCCTCCCCCAGCAAATGGGTGCACTGGTGCTGTTTGATGTGCCCCGGGTGATCGGTGGTGTAGCTGCACTGGTCACAGGACAGTGGCTTGGGCCGTGCGTCCCCCGGCAGATGGGTGCGCTGGTGCTGTTTGAGGCTCCCCGGGTGATCGGTGGTATAGGTGCACTGGTGACAAAACAGCGGACTGGGGCGCGCGTCCCCCGGCAGATGGGTGCGCTGGTGCTGTTTGAGGTTCCCCAGGCGATTGGTGGTGTAGCTGCACTGGTCACATTGCCATAATCGAGAGGCAAGGGTTCGCAAGGCTTTAGGCGGGCATAGACCGCTTCCTTTCAGACGTTGCTTTTTAAGTGAGGCTCTCAGTGTGTGTATGTCTGGAGAATCCTGCCCCTCATTCTCTACGATTTGAACCTCAAGTTCTTCACCGGTTTGAACGCCGTCATGACATTCCTCTTCTGATTGGCGCGCCAGCAGATCATTGATTTCATGATCCTGGTCATGCTCATGAACCCATCCATTGACCCCAGGAAACGCGGGGGAGAGAGCTTTGGTGGAGGAACCGCAATGAATAGACGGATCGACCTCCTCTCCCGGTGAAATACGGCAGGCTGTTGTCCCACTCTCGATACTGGTGATGGCATCCTGTTGAATTTCAAGCGTTTGGGGAACGGGTCCTGCCAGGGTGAACTGTGTCACTTTATCCTCTCCCCGGCAGTATATAAAAGGACGACCATCCCTCTCACCCCGGGAACAGGTTGTTTCGCCTTTGGGGTAGATACGTGTGTTTTTAACGGTATAGACGGCCACTCCCGCCATCGAGGTCACGTTCAGTGAGGCGGGTGGGGCAAGCCGGGGGGCCACCTTGTCCCTCGCCGAAGACGCGGGTAGAGAAGCAAAACAGCCGACTAAGAAAAGACTAACACGAAAGAGTTGTAATCTTTTTTGAAGAAACATTCTTTCCCCCATTGAACCAGGGGAGGAAAGATAGTCGTACAGTGAAAAAAAGTACCTGTTTTTAGTCAGTATTCTACTTGAGACTTAACGCATGGGGCCCCTGTAACACTCAACAAACTGCGGGTACTCAGCCGCGCGAATGCAGATGGGTGCGCTGGTGCTGTTTGAGGCTCCCCGGGCGGTCGGTGGTGTAGGTGCACTGGTCACAGGACAGCGGCCTGGGCCGCGCGTCCCCCTGCAGATGGGTGCGTTTGTGCCGGTTGAGGTTCCCCTGGTCATCAGTGGTGTAGGTGCACTGGTCACAGGACAGCGGCCTGGGCCGCGCCTCCCCCTGCAAATGGGTGCGCTTGTGCTGTTTGAGGCTCCCCGGGCGGTCGGTGGTGTAGGTGCACTGGTCACAGGACAGTGGCTTGGGCCGCGCGTCCCCCTGCAGATGGGTGCGCTGGTGCTGTTTGAGGGTCCCCTGGTGATCGGTGGTGTAGGTGCACTGGTCACAGGACAGCGGTTTGAGCCGCGCGTCCCCCTGCAGATGGGTGCGCTGGTGCTGTTTGAGGCTCCCCGGGCGGTCGGTGGTGTAGGTGCACTTGTCACAGGACAGCGGCTTGGGCCGCGCCTCCCCTTGCAGATGGGTGCGCTGGTGCTGTTTGAGGTGCCCCGGGCGGTCGGTGGTGTAGGTGCACTGGTCACAGGACAGCGGTTTGGGCCGCGCGTCCCCCTGCAGATGGGTGCATTGGTGCTGTTTGAGGCTCCCCGTGTGATCGGTGGTGTAGGTGCACAGTTCACAGGACAGCGGCTTGGGCCGCGCGTCCCCCTGAAGATGGGTGAGCTGGTGCCGTTTGAGGCTCCCCGGGGCATCGGTGGTGTAGCTGCACTGGTCACAGGACAGCGGCTTGGGCCGCGCCTCCCCCTGCAGATGGGTGCGCTGGTGCTGTTTGAGGTGTCCCGGGCGGTCGGTGGTGTAGGTGCACAGGTCACAGGACAGCGGCTTGGGCCGCGCCTCCCTCTCCATATGTGTGCGCTGGTGCTGTTTGAGGCTCCCCGGGCGATCGGTGGTGTAGGTGCACAGGTCACAGGACAGCGGCTTGGGTCGTGCCTCCCTCTCCATATGTGTGCGCTGGTGCTGTTTGAGGCTCCCCAGGCGATCGGTGGTGTAGGTGCACAGGTCACAGGACAGCGGCTTGGGTCGTGCCTCCCCCTGCAAATGGGTGCGCTTGTGCTGTTTGAGGCTCCCATGGTCATCGGTGGTGTGGGTGCACTGGTCACAGGACAGAGGCTTGGGCCGCGCCTCCCCTTGCAGATGGGTGCGCTGGTGCTGTTTGAGGTGCCCCGGGCTATCGGTGGTGTAGGTGCACAGGTCACAGGAGAAGGGCTTGGGCCGCGCGTCCCCCTGCAAATGGGTGCGCTGGTGCTGTTTGAGGCTCCCCGGGTGATCGGTGGTGTAGGTACACTGGTCACAGGACAGCGGCTTGGGCCGCGCCTCCCCTTGCAGATGGGTGCGCTGGTGCTGTTTGAGGTGCCCCGGGTGATCGGTGGTGTAGGTGCACAGGTCACAGGACAGCGGCTTGGGCCGCGCCTCCCCCTGCAGATGGGTGCGCTGGTGCTGTTTGAGGTTCCCCGGGGTATCGGTGGTGTAGGTGCACTGGTCACAGGACAGGGGCTTGAGCCGCGCCTCCCCCTGCAGATGGGTGCGCTGGTGCTGTTTGAGGGTCCCCAAGTGATCGGTGGTGTAGCTGCACAGGTCACAGGACAGCGGCTTGGGCCGCGCGTCCCCCTGCAGATGGGTGCGCTGGTGCTGTTTGAGGCTCCCCGAGTGATCGGTGGTGTAGGTGCACTGGTCACAGGACAGTGGCTTGGGCCGCTCCTCCCCCTGCAGATGGGTGCGCTTGTGCTGTTTGAGGCTCCCCGGGCGGTCGGTGGTGTAGGAGCACTGGTCACAGGACAGCGGTTTGGGCCGCGCGTGCCCCTGCAGATGGGTGCGCTGGTGCTTTTTGAGGCACCCCTGGTCATCGGTGGTGTAGGTGCACTGGTCACAGGACAGCGGCCTGGGCCGCGCGTCCCCCTGCAGATGGGTGCGGTGGTGCTGTTTGAGGTGGCCCAGACGATCGGTGGTGTAGGTGCACAGGTCACAGGACAGCGGCCTGGGCCGCGCCTCCCCGGGCAGATGGATGAGCTGGTGCCGTTTGAGGCTCCCCGAGCGATCGGTGGTGTAGCTGCACTGGTCACATTGGCATAATCGAGAGGAAAGGATTCGCAAGGCTTTAGGCGGGTATAGGTCGCTTTCTTTCAGTCGTTTCTTTTTACGTGAGGCTATCAGTGTGTGTGTGTCTGGAGAACCCTGCACCTCATCCTCTACGATTTGAGCCTCAAGTTCATCATAGGCTTGAACGCCGTCATGACATTCCTCTTCTGGTTGGGGCGCCAGCAGATCATTGATTTCATGATCCTGGTCATGCTCACGAACCCATCCATTAACGCCAGGAAACGCGGGGGAGAGAACTTTGGTGGAGGAACCGCAATGAATAGACGGATCGACCTCCTCTCCCGGTGAAATACGGCACGCTGTTGTCCCACTCTCGATACTGGTGATGGCACCCTGTTGAATTTCAAGCGCTTGGGGAGTGGGTCCTGCCAGGGTGAACTGTGTCGCTTTATCCTCTCCCCGGCAGTATATAAAAGGACGACCATCCCTCTCACCCCGGGAGCAGGTTGTTTCGCCTTTGGGGTAGATACGTGTGTTTTTAACGGTATAGACGGCCACTCCCGCCATCGAGGTCACGTTCAGTGAGGCGGGTGGGGCAAGCCGATGGGGGGTACCTTTGCCCCTCGCCGAAGACGCGGGTAGAGAAGCAAGACAGCCGACTAAGAAAAGACTAACACGAAAGAGTTGTAATCTGTTTTGAAGAAACATTCTTTCCCCCCTGAGCCAGGGGATGAAAGATAGTCGCACAGTGAAAAAAAAGTGCCTGTTTTTAGTCAGTATTCTACGTGAGACTTAACGCATGGGGCCTCTGTAACACTCAACAAGCTGCGGGTGCTCAGCCGCGCGAATGCAGATGGGTGCGCTGGTGCTGTTTGAGGCTCCCCGGGCGGTCGGTGGTGTAGGTGCACTGGTCGCAGGACAGCGGCTTGGGCCGCGCCTCCCCTTGCAGATGGGTGTGCTGTTTGAGGTGCCCCGGGCGGTCGGTGGTGTAGGAGCACTGGTCACAGGACAGCGGTTTGGGCCGCGCGTCCCCCTGCAGATGGGTGCACTGGTGCTGTTTGAGGCTCCCCGTGTGATCGGTGGTGTAGGTGCACAGGTCACAGGACAGCGGCTTGGGCCGCGTCTCCCCCTGAAAATGGGTGCGCTGGTGCTGTTTGAGGTGTCCCGGGCGGTCGGTGGTGTAGGTGCACAGGTCACAGGACAGCGGCTTGGGCCGCGCCTCCCTCTCCATATGTGTGCGCTGGTGCTGTTTGAGGCTCCCCGGGCGATCGGTGGTGTAGGGGCACTGGTCACAGGACAGCGGCTTGGGCCGCGCGTCTCCCTGCAGATGGGTGCGCTGGTGCTGTTTGAGGGTCCCCAAGTGATCGGTGGTGTAGCTGCATAGGTCACAGGACAGCGGCTTGGGCCGCGCGTCCCCCTGCAGATGGGTGCGCTGGTGCTGTTTGAGGCTCCCCGAGTGATCGGTGGTGTAGGTGCACAGGTTACAGGACAGTGGCTTGGGCCGCGCCTCCCAGGGCAGATGGGTGCGCTGGTGCTTTTTGAGGTGCCCCGGGTGATCGGTGGTGTAGGTGCACTGGTCACAGGACAGCGGCTTGGGCCGCGCCTCCCCCTGCAGATGGGTGCGCTGGTGCTGTTTGAGGTGCCCCGGGGTATCGGTGATGTAGGTGCACTGGTCACAGGACAGGGGGCTTGGGCCGCGCCTCCCCCTGCAGATGGGTGCGCTGGTGCTGTTTGAGGGTCCCCAAGTGATCGGTGGTGTAGCTGCACAGGTCACAGGACAGCGGCTTGGGGCGCGCGTCCCCCTGCAGATGGGTGCGCTGGTGCTGTTTGAGGTTCCCCGGTGCATCGGTGGTGTAGGTGCATTGGTCACAGGACAGCGGCCTGGGCCGCGCGTCCTCCTGCAGATGGGTGCGCTGGTGCCGGTTGAGGGTCCCCAAGTGATCGGTGGTGTAGCTGCACAGGTCACAGGACAGCGGCTTGGGCCGCGCGTCCCCCTGCAGATGGGTGCGCTGGTGCTGTTTGAGGCTCCCCGAGTGATCGGTGGTGTAGGTGCACAGGTCACAGGACAGTGGCTTGGGCCGCGCGTCCCCCTGCAGATGGGTGCGCTGGTGCTTTTTGAGGTGCCCCGGGTGATCGGTGGTGTAGGTGCACTGGTCACATTGGCATAATCGAGAGGCAAGGATTCGCAAGGCTTTAGGCGGGTATAGGTCGCTTTCTTTCAGTCGTTTCTTTTTACGTGAGGCTATCAGTGTGTGTGTCTGGAGAACTCTGCCCCTCATCCTCTACGATTTGCACCTCAAGTTCTTCGCAGGTTTGAACGCCGTCATGACATTCCTCTTCTGATCGGGGCGCCAGCAGATCATTGATTTCGTGATCCTGGTCATGCTCACGAACCCATCCATTGACGCCAGGAAATGCGGGGGAGGGAGCTTTGGTGGAGGAACCGCAATGAATAGACGGGTCGACCTCCTCTCCCGGTGAAATACGGCACGCTGTTGTCCCACTCTTGATACTGGTGATGGCATCCTGTTGAATTTCAAGCGTTTGGGAAATGGATCCTGCCAGAGTGAACTGTGTTGTTTTATCCTCTCCGCGGCAGTATATAAAAGGACGACCATCCCTCTCACCCCGGGAGCAGGTTGTTTCGCCTTTGGGGTAGATACGTGTGTTTTTAACGGTATAGACGGCCACTCCCGCCATCGAGGTCACATTCAGTGAGGCGGGTGGGGCAAGCCGATGGGGGGTACCCTTGTCCCTCACCGAAGACGCGGGTAGAGAAGCAAGACAGCCGACTAAGAAAAGAATAACACGAAAGAGTTGTAATCTGTTTTGAAGAAACATTCTTTCCCCCCTGAGCCAGGGGATGAAAGATAGTCGTACAGTGAAAAAAAGTGCCTGTTTTTAGTCAGTATTCTACGTGAGACTTCACGCATGGGGCCCCTGTAACACTCAACAAACTGCGGGTGCTCAGCCGCGCGAATGCAGATGGGTGCGCTGGTGCTGTTTGAGGCTCCCCGGGGTATCGGTGGTGTAGGTGCACTGGTCACAGGACAGCGGCTTGGGCCGCGCGTCCCCCTGCAGATGGGTGCGCTGGTGCCGTTTAAGGTTCCCCGGGTCATCGGTGGTGTAGGTGCACAGGTCACAGGACAGCGGCCTGGGCCGCGCGTCCTCCTGCAGATGGGTGCGCTGGTGCCGTTTGAGGCTCCCCGGGTGATTGGTGGTGTAGTTGCACTGGTCACAGGACAGCAGCTTGGGCCGCGCCTCCCCGGGCAGATGGGTGCGCTGGTGCTGTTTGAGGCTCCCTCGGACATCGGTGGTGTAGGTGCACAGGTCACAGGACAGCAGCTTGGGCCGCGCCTCCCCCTGCAGATGGGTGCGCTGGTGCTGTTTGAGGTGCCCCGGGGTATCGGTGGTGTAGCTGCACTGGTCACAGGACAGCGGCTTGGGCCGCGCCTCCCCCTGCAGATGGGTGCGTTTGTGCCGGTTGAGGCTCCCCGGGCGGTCGGTGGTGTAGGTGCACTGGTCACAGGACAGCGGCCTGGGCCGCGCGTCCCCATGCAAATGGGTGCGCTTGTGCTGTTTGAGGCTCCCCGGGCGGTCGGTGGTGTAGGTGCACTGGTCACAGGACAGCGGCTTGGGCCGCGCCTCCCCCTGCAGATGGGTGCGCTGGTGCTGTTTGAGGGTTCCCGAGTGATCGGTGGTGTAGCTGCACAGGTCACAGGATAAGGGCTTGGGCCGCGCGTCCCCCTGCAGATGGGTGCGCTGGTGCTGTTTGAGGCTCCCCGAGTGATCGGTGGTGTAGGTGCACTGGTCACAGGACAGCGGCTTGGGCCGCGCGTCCCCCTGCAGATGGGTGCGTTTGTGCCGGTTGAGGCTCCTCTGGTCATCGGAGGTGTAGGTGCACTGGTCACAGGAGAAGGGCTTGGGCCGCGCGTCCCCCTGCAGATGGGTGCGTTTGTGCTGTTTGAGGTGCCCCGGGTGATCGGTGGTGTAGGTGCACTGGTCACAGGACAGAGGCTTGGGCCGTGCGTCCCCCTGCAGATGGGTGCGCTGGTGCTGTTTGAGGCTCCCCGGGTGATCGGTGGTATAGGTGCACTGGTCACAGGACAGCGGCTTGGGCCGCGCGTCCCCCTGCAGATGGGTGCGCTGATGCTGTTTGAGGTGCCCCAGACGATTGGTGGTGTAGCTGCACTGGTCACATTGACATAATCGAGAGGCAAGGGTTCGCAAGGCTTTAGGCGGGTATAGGCCGCTTCCTTTCAGACGTTTCGTTCTACGTGAGGCTCTCAGTGTGTGTATGCCTGGAGAATCCTGCCCCTCATTCTCTACGATTTGAACCTCAAGTTCTTCACCGGTTTGAACGCCGTCATGACATTCCTCTTCTGATTGGCGCGCCAGCAGATCATTGATTTCATGATCCTGGTCATGCTCATGAACCCATCCATTGACGCCAGGAAACGCGGGGGAGGGAGCTTTGGTGGAGGAACCGCAATGAATAGACGGATCGACCTCCTCTCCCGGTGAAATACGGCACGCTGTTGTCCCACTCTCGATACTTGTGATGGCACCCTGTTGAATTTCAAACGTTTGGGGAATGGGCCCTGCCAGGGTGAACTGTGTCGCTTTATTCTCTCCCCGGCAGTATATAAAAGGACGACCATCCCTCTCACCCCGGGAGCAGGTTGTTTCGCCTTTGGGGTAGATACGTGTGTTTTTAACGGTATAGACGGCCACTCCCGCCATCGAGGTCACGTTCAGTGAGGCGGTTGGGGCAAGCCGGGGGGCTACCTTGTCCCTCGCCGAAGACGCGGGTAGAGAAGCAAAACAGCCGACTAAGAAAAGACTAACACGAAAGAGCTGTAATCTGTTTTGAAGAAACATTCTTTCCCCCATTGAGCCAGGGGAGGAAAGATAGTCGTACAGTGAAAAAAAGTGCCTGTTTTTAGTCAGTACTCTACGTGAGACTTAACGCATGGGGCCCCTGTAACACTCAACAAACTGCGGGTGCTCAGCCGCGCGAATGCATGTGGGTGCGCTGGTGCTGTTTGAGGCTCCCCGGGTGATCTGTGGTGTAGGTGCACTGGTCACAGGACAGCGGCTTGGGCCGCGCGTCCCTCTGTAGATGGGTGCGCTGGTGCTGTTTGAGGTTCCCCGAGCGATCGGTGGTGTAACTGCACAGGTCACAGGACAGCGGCCTGGGCCGCGCCTCCCCCTGCAAATGGGTGCGCTTGTGCTGTTTGAGGCTCCCCGGGCGGTCGGTGGTGTAGGTGCACTGGTCACAGGACAGCGGCTTGGGCCGCGCGTCCCCCTGCAGATGGGAGCGCTGGTGCTGTTTGAGGTGCCCCGGGCGGTCGGTGGTGTAGGTGCACAGGCCACAGGACAGCGGTTTGGGCCGCGCGTCCCCCTGCAGATGGGTGCACTGGTGCTGTTTGAGGGTCCCCGGGGTATCGGTGGTGTAGCTGCACTGGTCACAGGACAGCGGCTTGGGCCGCGCGTCCCCCTGCAGATGGGTGCGCTGGTGCCGTTTGAGGCTCCCCGGGTTATCGGTGGTGTAGGTGCACTGGCCACAGGACAGCGGCTTGGGCCGCGCCTCTCCCTGCAAATGGGTGCGCAGGTGCTGTTTGAGGTTCCCCGGGTGATCGGTGGTGTAGGTGCACTGGTCACAGGACAGCGGTTTGGGCCGCGCGTCCCCCTGCTGATGGGTGCGTTGGTGCTGTTTGAGGCTCCCCGGGAGATCGGTGGTGTAGGTGCACTTGTCACAGGACAGGGGTTTGGGCCGCGCGTCCCCCTGCAGATGGGTGCACTTGTGCCGGTTGAGGCTCCGCTGGTCATCGGTGGTGTAGGTGCACTGGTCACAGGGCAGCGGCTTGGGCCGCGCCTCCCCCTGCAGATGGGTGCGCTGGTGCTGTTTGAGGCTCCCCAGGCGGTCGGTGGTGTAGGTGCACTGATCACAGGACAGCGGCTTGGGCCGCGCCTCCCCCTGCAGATGGATGCGCAGGTGCTGTTTGAGGCTCCCCGGGCGATCGGAGGTGTAGGTGCACAGATCACAGGACAGCGGCTTGGGCCGCGCCTCCCCGGGCAGATGGGTGCGCTGGTGCTGTTTGAGGCTCCCTCGGACATCGGTGGTGTAGGTGCACAGGTCACAGGACAGCGGCCTGGGGCGCGCCTCCCCCTGTAGATGGGTGCGCTGGTGCTGTTTGAGGTTCCCCGCAGCATCGGTGGTGTAGGTGCACTGGTCACAGGATAGCGGCCTGGGCCGCGCCTCCCCCTGCAGATGGGTGCGCTGGTGCTGTTTGAGGTGCCCCTGGTGATCGGTGGTGTAGGTGCACAGGTCACAGGACAGCGGCTTGGGCCGCGCGTCCCCCTGCAGATGGGTGCGCTGGTGCCGTTTGAGGCTCCTCGGGTCATCGGTGGTGTAGGTGCACAGGTCACAGGACAGCGGCTTGGGCCGCGCGTCCCCCTGCAGATGGGTGCGCTTGTGCCGGTTGAGGCTCCCCGGGCGGTCTGTGGTGTAGGTGCACTGGTCACAGGACAGCGGCTTGGGCCGCGCGTCCCCCTGCAGATGGGTGCGTTTGTGCCGGTTGAGGCTCCCCTGGTCATCGGTGGTGTAGGTGCACTGGTCACAGGACAGCGGCTTGGGCCGCGCGTCCCCCTGCAAATGGGTGCGCTTGTGCTGTTTGAGGCTCCCCGGGCGGTCGGCGGTATAGGTGCACTGGTCACAGGACAGCGGCCTGGGCCGCGCCTCCCCCTGCAGATGGGTGCGCTGATGCTGTTTGAGGGTCCCCGAGTGATTGGTGGTGTAGGTGCACTGGTCACAGGACAGCGGCCTGGGCCGCGCGTCCCCCTGCAGATGGGTGCGCTGGTGCTGTTTGAGGTGCCCCAGATGATTGCTGGTGTAGCTGCACTGGTTACATTGACATAATCGAGAGGCAAGGGTTCGCAAGGCTTTAGGCCGGTATAGGCCGCTTCCTTTCAGACGTTTCGTTCTACGTGAGGCTCTCAGTGTGTGTGTGCCTGGAGAATCCTGCCCCTCACCCTCTACGATTTGAACCTCAAGTTCTTCGCAGGTTTGAACGCCGTCATGACATTCCTCTTCTGATTGGGGCGCCAGCAGATCATTGATTTCATGATCCTGGTCATGCTCATGAACCCATCCATTGACGCCAGGAAACGCGGGGGAGAGAGCTTTGGTGGAGGAACCACAATGAATAGACGGATCGACCTCCTCTCCCGGTGAAATACGGCACGCTGTTGTCCCGCTCGCGATACTGGTGATGGCATCCTGTTGAATTTCAAGCGTTTGGGGAATGGATCCTGCCAGGGTGAACTGTGTCGCTTTATCCTCTCCCCGGCAGTATATAAAAGGACGACCATCCCTCTCACCCCGGGAGCAGGTTGTTTCGCCTTTGGGGTAGATCTGTGTATTTTTAACGGTATAGACGGCCACTCCCGCCATCGAGGTCACGTTCAGTGAGGCGGGTGAGCCAAGCCGATGGGGGGTACCCTTGTCCCTCGCCGAAGACGCGGGTAGAGAAGCAAAGCAGCCGACTAAGAAAAGACTAACACGAAAGAGTTGTAATCTGTTTTGAAGAAACATTCTTTCCCCCATTGAGCCAGGGGAGGAAAGATAGTCGTACAGTGAAAAAAAGTGCCTGTTTTTAGTCAGTATTCTGCGTGAGACTTAACGCATGGGGCACCTGTAACACTCAACAAACTGCGGGTGCTCAGCCGCGCGAATGCAGATGGGTGCGCTGGTGCTGTTTGAGGGTCCCCGGGTGATCGGTGGTGTAGGTGCACTGGTCACAGGACTGCGGCTTGGGTCGCGCGTCCCCCTGCAGATGGGTGCGTTGGTGCTGTTTGAGGCTCCTCGGGGCACCGGTGATGTAGCTGCATTGGTCACAGGACAGCGGCTTGGGCCGCGCCTCCCCCTGCAAATGGGTGCGCTTGTGCTGTTTGAGGCTCCCCGGGCGATCGGTGGTGTAGGTGCACTGGTCACAGGACAGCGGCCTGGGTCGCGCCTCCCCCTGCAAATGGGTGCGCTGGTGCTGTTTGAGGCTCCCCGGGCGATCGGTGGTGTAGGTGCACAGGTCACAGGACAGCGGTTTGGGCCGCGCGTCCCCCTGCAGATGGGTGCACTGGTGCTGTTTGAGGGTCCCCGGGGCATCGGTGGTGTAGCTGCACTGGTCACAGGACAGCGGCTTGGGCCGCGCGTCCCCCTGCAGATGGGTGCGCTGGTGCCGTTTGAGGCTCCCTGGGTGGTCGGTGATGTAGGTGCACTGATCACAGGACAGCGGCTTGAGCCGTGCCTCCACCTGCAAATGGGTGCGCTGGTGCTGTTTGAGGCTCCCCGGACGATCAGTGGTGTAGGTGCACAGTTCACAGGACAGCGGCTTGGGTCGCGCCTCCCCCTGCAAATGGGTGCGCTGGTGCTGTTTGAGGTGCCCCGGGCGGTCGGTGGTGTAGGTGCACTGGTCACAGGACAGCGGCTTGGGCCGCGCGTCCCCCTGCAGATGGGTGCGCTGGTGCTGTTTGAGGTTCTCCGGGCGATCGGTGGTGTAGCTGCACTGGCCACAGGAGAAGGGCTTGGGCCGTGCCTCCCCCTGTAAATGGGCGCGCTGGTGCTGTTTGAGGTGCCCCGGGTGATCGGTGGTGTAGGTGCACAGGTCACAGGACAGCGGCTTGGGCCGCGCCTCCCCCTGCAAATGGATGCGCTTGTGTTGTTTGAGGTTCCCCGCAGCATCGGTGGTGTAGGTGCACTGGTCACAGGACAGCGGCCTGGGTCGCGCGTCCCCCTGCAGATGGGTGCGCTTGTGCCGGTTGAGGTTCCCCCAGTGATCGGTAGTGTAGCTGCACTGCTCACAGGACAGCAGCCTGGGCCGCGCCTCCCCCTGCAGATGGGTGCGCTGGTGTTGTTTGAGGTGCCCCGGGTTATCGGTGGTGTAGCTGCACTGGTCACAGGACAGCGGTTTGGATCGCGCCTTCCCCTGCAGATGGGTGCGCTGGTGTTGTTTGAGGTGCCCCGGGTGATCGGTGATGTAGGTGCACTGGTAACAGGACAGCGGCCTGGGCCGCGCCTCCCCGGGCAGATGGGTGCGCTGGTGCTGTTTGAGGCTCCCTGGGTGATCGGTGGTATAGCTGCACAGGTAACAGGACAGCGGCCTGGGTCGCGCCTCCCCCTGCAGATGGGTGCGCTGGTGCTGTTTGAGGTTCCCCGTGCGGTCGGTGGTGTAGCTGCACTGGTCACAGGACAGCGGCTTGGGCCGCGCCTCCCCTTGCAAATGGGCGCGCTGGTGCTGTTTGAGGTGCTCCGGGTGATCGGTGGTGTAGGTGCACTGGTCACAGGGCAGCGGCTTGGGCCGCGCGTCCCCCTGCAGATGGGTGCGCTGGTGCTGTTTGAGGTGCCCCGGGCGATTGGTGGTGTAGCTGCACGGGTCACATTGGCATAATCGAGAGGCAAGGATTTGCAAGGCTTTAGGCGGGTATAGGCCGCTTCCTTTCAGACGCTTCGTTCTACGTGAGGCTTTCAGTGTGTGAGTGCCTGGAGAACCCTGCCCCTCATCCTCTACGATTTGAACCTCAAGTTCTTCGCAGGCTTGAACACCGTCATGACATTCCTCTTCTGATTGGGGCGCCAGCAGATCATTGATTTCATGATTCTGGTCATGCTCACGAACCCCTCCATTGCCCCCAGGAAACGCGGGGGAGAGAGCTTTGGTGGAGGAACCGCAATGAATAGACGGATCGACCTCCTCTCCCGGTGAAATACGGCACGCTGTTGTCCCACTCTCGATACTGGTGATGGCATCCTGTTGAATTTCAAGCGTTTGGGGAATGGGTCCTGCCAGGGTGAACTGTGTCGCTTTACCCTCTCCCCGGCAGTATATAAAAGGGCGACCATCCCTCTCACCCCGGGAGCACGTTGTTTCGCCTTTGGGGTAGATACGTGTATTTTTAACGGCATAGACGGCCACTCCCGCCATCGAGGTCACATTCAGTGAGGCGGGTGGGGCAAGCCGATGGGGGGTGCCCTTGTCCCTCACCGAAGACGCGGGTAGAGAAGAAAAACAGCCAATTAAGAAAAGACTAACACGAAAGAGTTGTAATTTATTTTGAAGAAACATTCTTTCCCCCATTGAGCCAGGGGATGAAAGATAGTTGTGCAGTGAAAAAAAGTGCCTGTTTTTAGTCAGTACCCAACGTGAGACTTGACGCACGGGGCCCCTGTAACACTCAACAAACTGCGGGTGCTCAACCGCGCGAATGCAGGTGGGTGCGCTGGTGCTGTTTGAGGCTCCCCGAGTGATCGGTGGTGTAGGTGCACTGGTCACAGGACAGCGGCCTGGGCCGCGCGTCCTCCTGCAGATGGGTGCGCTGGTGCCGTTTGAGGCTCCCCGGGAGATTGGAGGTGTAGTTGCACTGGTCACAGGACAGCAGCTTGGGCCGTGCCTCCCCCTGCAGATGGGTGCGTTTGTGCCGTTTGAGGTTCCCCCTGTGATCGGTAGTGTAGCTGCACTGCTCACAGGACAGCGGCTTGGGCTGCGCCTCCCTCCGCAAATGGGTGTGCTGCTGTTTGAGGTTCCCCATGTGATTGGTGGTGTAGCTGCACTGGTCACATTGGCACAATCGAGAGGCAAGGATTAGCAAGGCTTTAGGCGGGTATAGGCCGCTTCCTTTCAGACTTTTCTTTCTACGTGAGGCTCTCAGTGTGTGTCTGGAGAATTCTTTCCCTCATTCTCTACGATTTGAATCTCAAGTTCTTCGCAGGTTTGAACGCCGCCATGACATTCCTCTTCTGATTGGCGCGCCAGCAGATCATTGATTTCATGATCCTGGTCATGCTCACGAACCCATCCATTGACGCAAGGAAGCGCGGGGGAGGGAGCTTTGGTGGAATAACCGCAATGAATAGACGGATCGTCTCCCGGTGAAATACGGCACGCTGTTGTCCCACTCTCGATACAGGTGATGGCACCCTGTTGAATTTCAAGCGTTTGGGGAATGGGTCCTGCCAGGGTGAACTGTGTCGCTTTATCCTCTCCCCGGCAGTATATAAAAGGACGACCATCCCTCTCACCCCGGGAGCAGGTTGTTTCGCCTTTGGGGTAGATCTGTGTATTTTTAACGGTATAGACGGCCACTCCCGCCATCGAGGTCACATTCAGTGAGGCGGGTGGGGCAAGCCGATGGGGGGTACCCTTGTCCCTCACCGAAGACGCGGGTAGAGAAGCAAAACAGCCAATTAAGAAAAGACTAACACGAAAGAGTTGTAATATTTTTGAAGAAACATTCTTTCCCCCATTGAGCCAGGGGATGAAAGATAGTCGCAGAGTGAAAAAAAGTGCCTGTTTTTAGTCAGTACGATGGGTGCGCTGGTGCTTTTTGAGGCTCCCCGGGTGATCGGTGGTGTAGCTGCACTGGTCACAGGGCAGCGGCCTGGGCCGCGCGTCCCTCTGCAGATGGGTGCGCTGGTGCTTTTTGAGGTTCCCCGAGTGATCGGTGGTGTAGGTGCACTGGTCACAGGACAGCGGCCTGGGCCGCGCGTCCCCCTGCAGATGGGTGTGTTTGTGCTGGTTTAGGTGCCCCGGGTCATCGGTGGTGTAGGTGCACTGGTCACAGGACAGCGGCTTGGGCCGTGCCTCCCCCTGCAAATGGGTGCGCTGGTGTTGTTTGAGGTTCCCCGGGTGATCGGTGGTGTAGGTGCATAGGTCACAGGACAGCGGCTTGGGCCGCGCCTCCTCCTGCAAATGGGTGAGGTGGTGCTTTTTGAGGCTCGCCGGGTCATCGGTGATGTAGGTGCACTGTTCACAGGGCCGCGGTTTGGGTCGCACCTCCCCCTGCAGATGGGTGAGCAGGTGCCGTTTGAGGTGCCCCGGACGATCGGTGGTGTAGGTGCACTGGTGACAGGACAGCGGCCAGGGCCGCTCCTCCACGGGCAGATGGATGAGCTGGTGCCGTTTGAGGTGCCCCAGACGATTGGTGGTGTAGCTGCACTGGTCACATTGACATAATCGAGAGGCAAGGATTCGTAAGGCTTTAGGCGGGTATAGGCCGCTTCCTTTCAGACGTTTCGTTCTACGTGAGGCTCTCAGTGTGTGTGTGCCTGGAGAATCCTGTCCCTCATCCTCTACGATTTGAACCTCAAGTTCTTCACAGGTTTGAAGGCCGTCATGACATTCCTCTTCTGATTGGGGCGCCAGCAGATCATTGATTTCAAGATCCTGGTCATGTTCACGAACCCATCCATTGACGCCAGGAAACGCGGGGGAGGGAGCTTTGGTGGAGGAACCACAATGAATAGACAGATCGACCTCCTCTCCCGGTGAAATGCAGCACACTGTTGTCCCACTCTCGATACTGGTGATGGCATCCTGTTGAATTTCAAGCGTTTGGGGAATGGGGCCTGCCAGGGTGAACTGTGTCGCTTTATCCTCTCCCCGGCAGTATATAAAAGGACGATCATCCCTCTCACCCCGGGAGCAGGTTGTTTCGCCTTTGGGGTAGATACGTGTGTTTTTAACGGTATAGATGGCCACTCCCGCCATTGAGGTCACGTTCATTGAGGCGGGTGGGGCAAGCCGATGGGGGGTACCCTTGTCCCTCACCGAAGACGCGGGTAGAGAAAAAAAACAGCCAATTAAGAAAAGACTAACACGAATGAGTTGTAATCTTTTTTGAAGAAACATTCTTTCCCCCGTTGATTCAGGGGATGAAAGATAGTCTTATAGTGAAAAAAAGTGCCTATTTTTAGTCAGTACGATGGGTGTGCTTGTGCCGGTTGATGCTCTCCGTGTGATTGGTGGTGTAGGGGCACTGGTCACAGGACAGCGGCTTGGGTCGCGCCTCCCCCTGCAAATGAGTGCGCTGGTTCTGTTTGAGGTTCCTCGGGTCATCGGTGGTGTAGGTGCACTGGTCACAGGACAGCGGCTTGAGCCGCGCCCCCCCTGCGGATGGGTGCGCTGGTGCTTTTTGAGGCTCCCCGGGTGATCGGTGGTGTAGCGGCACTGGTCACAGGACAGCGGCCTGGGCCGCGCGTCCCCCTGCAGATGGGTGCGCTGGTGCTGTTTGAGGTGCCCCAGACGGTCGGTGGTGTAGGTGCACTGGTCACAGGATAGCGGCTTGGGCCGCGCCTCCCCGGGCAGATGGATGAGCTGGTGCCGTTTGAGGCTCCCCGGGCGATCGGTGGTGTAGCTGCACTGGTCACATTGGCATAATCGAGAGGCAAGGATTCGCAAGGCTTTAGGCGGGTATAGGTCGCTTTCTTTCAGTCGTTTCTTTTTACGTGAGGCTCTCAGTGTGTGTGTGTCTGGAGAACCCTGCCCCTCATCCTCTACGATTTGCACCTCAAGTTCTTCGCAGGTTTGAACGCCGTCATGACATTCCTCTTCTGATCGGGGCGCCAGCAGATCATTGATTTCATGATCCTGGTCATGCTCACGAACCCATCCATTGACGCCAGGAAATGCGGGGGAGGGAGCTTTGGTGGAGGAACCGCAATGAATAGACGGGTCGACCTCCTCTCCCGGTGAAATACGGCACGCTGTTGTCCCACTCTTGATACTGGTGATGGCATCCTGTTGAATTTCAAGCGTTTGGGAAATGGATCCTGCCAGAGTGAACTGTGTTGTTTTATCCTCTCCGCGGCAGTATATAAAAGGGCGACCATCCCTCTCACCCCGGGAGCAGGTTGTTTCGCCTTTGGGGTAGATACGTGTGTTTTTAACGGTATAGACGGCCACTCCCGCCATCGAGGTCACATTCAGTGAGGCGGGTGGGGCAAGCCGATGGGGGGTACCCTTGTCCCTCACCGAAGACGCGGGTAGAGAAGAAAAACAGCCAATTAAGAAAAGACTAACACGAAAGAGTTGTAATCTGTTTTGAAGAAACATTCTTTCCCCCATTGAGCCAAGGGATGAAAGATAGTCGTACAGTGAAAAAAAGTGCCTGTTTTTAGTCAGTACTATGGGTGTGCTTGTGCCGGTTGATGCTCTCCGGGCGATCGGTGGTGTAGGTGCACTGGTCACAGGACAGAGGCTTGAGCCGCGCCTCCCCCTTCAGATGGGTGCGCTGGTGCTGTTTGAGGTTCCCCGGTGCATCGGTGGTGTAGGTGCATTGGTCACAGGACAGCGGCCTGGGCCGCGCGTCCTCCTGCAGATGGGTGCGCTGGTGCCGGTTGAGGCTCCCCGGGTGATCGGTGGTGTAGCTGCACTGGTCACAGGACAGCGGCTTGGGCCGTGCGTCCCTCTGCAGATGAGTGCGCTGGTGCTGTTTGAGGTTCCCCGGGTGATCTGTGGTATGGGTGCACTGGTCACAGGACAGAGGCTTGGGCCGAGCCTCCCTCTGTAGATGGGTGCGCTGGTGCCGGTTGAGGCTCCCCGGGCGGTCGGTGGTGTAGGTGCACTGGTTACAGGACAGCGGCTTGGGCCGCGCCTTCCCTTGCAGATGGTTGCGCTGGTGCCGGTTGAGGTTCCCCGGGTGATCGATGGTGTAGTTGCACTGGTCACAGGACAGCGGCTTGGGCCGCGCGTCCCCCTGCAGATGGGTGCGTTTGTGCCGGTTGAGGCACCCCGGGTGACCGGTGGTGTAGGGGCACTGATCACAGGACAGCGGCTTGGGTCGCGCGTCCCCCTGCAGATGGGTGCACTGGTGCTGTTTGAGGTGTTCCGGGCGATCGGTGGTGTAGCTGCACTGGTCACAGGACAGAGGCTTGGGCCGTGCGTCCCCCTGCAGATGGGTGCGTTTGTGCCGGTTGAGGCTCCCCGGGTGACCGGTGGTGTAGGGGCACTGATCACAGGACAGCGGCTTGGGTCGCGCGTCCCCCTGCAGATGGGTGCGCTGGTGCTGTTTGAGGTGCCCCTGGTGATCGGTGGTGTAGGGGCACTGGTCACAGGACAGAGGCTTGGGCCGCGCGCCCCCCTGCAGATGGGTGCGCTTGTGTTGTTTGAGGTGCCCCGGGGTATCGGTGGTGTAGGTGCACTGGTCACAGGACAGCGGCTTGGGGCGCGCCTCCCCCTGCAAATGGATGCGCTTGTGTTGTTTGAGGTTCCCCGCAGCATCGGTGGTGTAGGTGCACTGGTCACAGGACAGCGGCTTGGGCCGCGCCTCCCCCTGCAGATGGGTGCGTTTGTGCCGGTTGAGGCTCCCCTGGTCATCGGTGGTGTAGGTGCACTGGTCACAGGACAGCGGCTTGGGCCGCGCGTCCCCCCGCAGATGGGTGCGCTGGTGCTTTTTGAGGTTCCCCGGGGTATCGGTGGTGTAGGTGCACTGGTCACAGGACAGAGGCTTGGGCCGCGCCTCCCCCTGCAAATGGGTGCGCTGGTGCTGTTTGAGACTCCCCGGGCGATCGGTGGTGTAGCTGCACTGGTCACAGGACAGCGGCCTGGGCCGCGCCTCCCCCTGCAGATGGGTGCGCTGGTGCTGTTTGAGGCTCCCCAGGTGATCGGTGGTGTAGCTGCACTGGTCACAGGGCAGCGGCTTGGGCCGCGCCTCCCCCTGCAGATGAGTGCGCTGGTGCTGTTTGAGGTGGCACGGGGCATCGGTGGTGTAGGTGCACTGGTCACAGGACAGCGGCTTGGGCCGCGCCTCCCCCTGCAGATGGGTGCGCTGGTGCTGTTTGAGGTTCCCCGTGCGGTCGGTGGTGTAGCTGCACTGGTCACAGGACAGCGGCTTGGGCCGCGCCTCCCCCTGCAAATGGGTGCGCTTGTGCTGTTTGAGGCTCCCCGGGTGATCGGTGGTGTAGGTGCACTGGTCACAGGACAGCGGCTTGGGCCGTGCCTCCCCCTGCAGATGGGTGCGCTGGTGCTGTTTGAGGTGCCCCAGACGATTGGTGGTGTAGCTGCACTGGTCACATTGGAGTAATCGAGAGGCAAGGATTTGCAAGGCTTTAGGCGGGTATAGGCCGCTTCCTTTCAGATGTTTCGTTCTACGTGAGGCTCTCAGTGTGTGTGTGTCTGGAGAACCCTGCCCCTCATCCTCTACGATTTGCACCTCAAGTTCTTCGCAGGTTTGAACACCGTCATGACATTCATCTTCTGATTGGGGCGCCAGCAGATCATTGATTTCATGATTCTGGTCATGCTCATGAACCCATCCACTGACGCCAGGAAACGTGGGGGAGGGCGCTTTGGTGGAGGAACCGCAATGAATAGACGGATCGACCTCCTCTCCCGGTGAAACGCGGCACGCTGTTGTACCACTCTCGATACTGGTGATGGCACCCTGTTGAATTTCAAGCGTTTGGGGAATGGCTCCTGCCAGGGTGAACTGTGTCGCTTTATTCTTTCCCCGGCAGTATATAAAAGGACGACCATCCCTTTCACCCCGGGAGCAGGTTGTTTCGCCTTTGGGGTAGATACGTGTATTTTTAACGGTATGGACGTTAACTCCCGCCATCGAGGTCACGTTCAGTGAGGCGGGTGGGGCAAGCCGATGGGGGGCACTCTTGTCCCTTGCCGAAGACGCGGGTAGAGAAGCAAAACAGCCGACTAAGAAAAGACTAACACGAAAGAGTTGTAATCTTTTTTGAAGAAACATTCTTTCCCCCATTGAGCCAGGGGAGGAAAGATAGTCGCACAGTGAAAAAAAGTGCCTGTTTTTAGTCAGTACTCGACAAACTCTCCGATGCAGTGACCCGCCTGGCCACCATTGAAGAGCGGATGGTTCACCAGACCACCACCCTTGATAGCCTCAATCGCAAGCTGGAAGTCAGACAAACGTATCCGTTTACTCGAACGACAGGCAGTGCCCGAGGTGTGGTACTGGCTTCTGTAGAAAGGTTTGGCTGGTTGATTCTGACAACTGTTATTGGCGTCGTTGCTTACACACTCAAGGATTGAGGAACTTAAGGAAACAAGCATGGGAAAGCGTAATGAAACCAATACCGTCGTCGTCCACTGCTCAGCCACTCAACCCCGTCAGGATGTGAGCTTTGACACCATCAAGCGCTGGCATCAGATGGAGCGGGCCTTTATAGATATCGGTTATCACTGGGTGATTGAGCGAGGCGGTTCGGTGAAGCAGGGCAGGGCGCTGGATGACTGGGGCGCACACGCCAAAGGCCATAACCACAAGAGTGTTGGGATCTGTCTGATGGATGGCCTGGACGATGATGGCCAGCCTGACGACAACTTCACCGTACTGCAGATGCCCATGCTGAAGTTTCTTGTGACAGGTTGTCAGGGGTTGTGGCCGAACGTGGTGGTAAAAGGACATTACCACTTGAATGGTGACAAGGGCTGTCTCTGTTTTAATATCGACCAGTGACTGTGTGAAGAAAGAATGATCGGAGAGAACGCAGCATGAGTTGGCTGGCCGCACTACCGGTGGTTGGCAAAATCATCGACAAGGTATTCCCTGATGCCAATCAGGCCAGCAAAGCCAAGACTGCTGAAAACACTGCCTCTGCTGATTGAAATCACCCTGCCCGATGGCGGTCATATAGCCATCTGTCATGCAGAATATCCGCTGGATACCTGGAGTCCAGACAAGGCCCTCAGCAGAAAAAATACCGCCACGCCCTGCTCTGGGCGCGCAGAAGAGTCCTGGAAAAGGACGATTCACTCATTCACGGGGTCAAAGAAGTGATCTGCGGCCACACCATTGTGAAAAAGCCGCTGCTACTCGGTAATACCCGCTTTATTGATACCGGTGCTTATAAAACCGGTTGTTTGACCTTGCATCAGCAGGGTTCTCTGCAATAAACGTCCGTTAACTTTTCTTCTGTGAACACAGTCTAACCAGACCGTCTGATATTATGGATGCCAGGCGCTTAACGATTCTGTACAGTCTGGTGGAAAGAATATATGAGGGAGGTGTTGTTGGCTGAGTACTCATGGATCTTGCATTCGATGCAGCTCTGGCACAAATTAGTTTGGGCTTTACCCGGAGGCCAGCTTTTACCGTTTAGCGATAGTCATAATGTCCAGTGCTGCCGAGTTCAAATAGCTATACCTGCAAGGTCAGGGTTTGAGTTGCTCTGCCAAAGGCCAGGACGGCCTGAGAACAAATCGGTGCAGGACAGCACCGCTGAGCGGGCAGAGCAACTCAAATTCTGGCCTGACTCAGCGCTGTGTAGATATAAACGCTTAGCACCACCAGGCATTCTAACAGCCTGGTTATTATCTTTCATATAGAAACCATATATAAATATTCTACATATGAAATAACAAAGCGTAATGTATTATGAAAAAGCACCTTTTCATTTTTTTGCTTTTATCTTTTACTGTCACAACCTTATTTTCCGCTGAAAATAAAACCGTTATAGTTGCTGTGAATCCTATTCTGATAAACACCATACATCGTGAAGTTAAAACTTATATATCAGATATTACCCGTGAGGGGTGGCATGTCGAGTTAAAAACTCCGCATCATTCAAACTTTAAAGATTTTGAAGATGATATAGTCAATTGGAAAAAAAATCATAATATGAAAGGGGTCGTTTTAATTGGTTCTTTCCCATACACCAAAGACCCTTCAAAGGCACACATAAACCCTGCATTCAGCTCAATCACAGGCAATAAAATTGATTTTTGGGTAAGTCGCATTGATGTTGAATTGCTTAGCTCTTTTGGATTAATCGATCCACCATTTAAAGACATTAAAGCATCTCTACTAAAGAATTATTTTAAAAAAAACCATGCTTTCAGAAATAGCTCTGACTATTCGAAGAAGGTCAAAACGATAACCGATAATACAATCTTTCAGACAGTGACTAATTATTGGGCTTATATTTTCTCACTTGGCGAAAATGAAATAGAGTCGGTTCATGATACTCAATCTTTTTTTGAAAAAGCGCACAACGACAGTGCCATTACCACCCAGCTTATTTTTCACGGTAATAAAAAATCAATTTCAATATCGAAAACTGATTTTATCCATAGCTTAAGCTTTATTTTAGATTTCGAATCCAAGAGTAAATTCATTAATCTTTTCTCTTGTTTCGGTGGAGTACCTTATAAGGGTAATACTGCTACATCTATTCTTTTCTCAAAAAATAGTAGAGTTCTTGCCGTCATGGCAAAACCATGGTCTTCCGAGGCCATCTATTGGATTGATGATTACCAATTTCCTTACACTGAGAAAACAGTCGGTGATGTGTTAATCGCTAACACCTTATTCCGATCTGCTTCGTATGAATTAATGACTTACTACGGTTTTACCCCCGGTTCTAATTACATCCCCGTTTTATTGGGAGATGGTACGCTGTCTCTAGAACACCCAAAAGACCTGGAGTAAATAGCTGAAGCCTGCGATACCCATGTACGGAACGAAGTGAGCGATCAGCCAACAGCACCTGTCAACCCAAAATAGAAGTATTCCCTTCCCTGCCAAGTTTAAAAAATGAAGGAGTCTAATAACTCCGGAGGCAGGACTTTTCAATCACACGGAACCTGATACCATAACACCGCCAGAACAGGAGAAACCGCAATGGCCAAGCAACAGAAACGCAACCTGCATGCCTGTGCACCGATTATGCGCAAAGGTGGGATACATGAAAAAAGCACGAAGGCGAAAAGAGCCAAAGACAAACAGGCAATGAAGAGAATGTTTAAAGAGCGGTCTGACCGCTCTTTTTTTTGCCTGTCTGTTCTGTTCCCGGCCTGCTCTGTATAAAAAGATCAGCCGTCTGACGTCAGGATGAGATACTTCTCCATCAGCTCATCACGGCTTTCTTTGAGGTCCGGATCAAGAGGAATACAGTCAACCGGGCAGACCAGCTGACACTGCGGCTTATCATAGTGACCGACACATTCTGTGCAGCGGTTCTGATCTATTTCGTAAATCTCTTCACCGGCAAAAATCGCACTGTTCGGGCACTCAGGCTCACAGATATCACAGTTGATACAGTCATCGGTAATAATCAGGGCCATGAGCGGTCAGGCAACCTCTTCACTGTCTGGTCAAACAGGCCAAAGAAAACCGGGCACACTACAGACTCGCATATTTTGCAGCAAGTGCGGCTTCCACTTCCGGGCTGACAAACTTGGAGACATCTCCTGACAACGCCGCAATTTCACGTACAAGAGTGGAAGAAATATAGGAGAACTGTTCGGACGGCGTCAGAAACAGGCTCTCAAGCTCTGGTGCCAGCACACGGTTCATATTAGCCAGCTGGAATTCATATTCAAAGTCGGAAACTGCACGTAACCCACGCAAGATAACACCGGCACCAACATCTTTGGCAAAGTCTGCCAGCAAATTTTGAAAACCGATCACTTCAACCTTGGTCAGTCCCATGGTTTCCACTGACTGCTCAGCCAGAGCAACACGCTCACTGAGGTCAAACAGCAGCTTCTTCTTCGGGCTCTCGGCAACAGCAATAATGACGCGATTAAACAGGGTCGAGGCGCGTTCAATCAGGTCACAGTGACCACGGGTAATCGGGTCGAACGTACCCGGATATATCACGGTTCTTTTCAAACCTTCAGGTCCTCTTCAAATGCCCTGACGGCAATGGCCATTCAACTCTTTTGTTCATAGAGTAACTCTTCCTCGTCTACGCTGAAATGAAGGTCAAAAGTCCAGGAAGGGAATATGAAAATATGTAGCGGACTCCTTCGGAATACGTTGGGTTTTCATGCAAGGAATGATCAAGGTGCAATACAGAGTGCCAAGAAAAAATTTCGTGGCAGGAGTGTCGTTCAGGCATCGGAGCGTTTGCCTCCCACAGTTTCATCACTCCCGGCTCCCCACTCAGAGTACGTATTGTCAGAGAGTATTCAAAACATGAGTGTGGAGGTGGCTTTTAAAGGAATGGAGTGTGTACATGATGTCCCCTATATTCACCAGGGGCATGTGAATATGTGTTCTGATGCTTGTTTAGAAATGATCCGCCGGTACAAAAAAATTCCTACCACCATAGCTACACAGACCAATTCAAAAGGGGTGGAGTTTCTTGCACATAACTGCCGAGGTGTATTTCAAGGTTTAAAGTCTGAAGAGCGTACAGAGCAAGTATCCAGCCTGGGTTTGAGCTCGATAGATATCGGAGAAATTTGTACACAAGAACCATTTTTTCTCTATGATCTATCGCAATCATTCAAAAAGGCTCCTGTATTCTCTGTTACCGTGGAACAGCCTTTTCCAACCATGATGTAGTCATTATTGGGGGCATCGGCGATGAAGTTATCATACATGATCCCTGGTCTGGAGGTAGTCTTTTAAAAACCTCAGAATGGCTAAGAAAATTACTTGTTGCCGGTGACATCAATCATATTTACGCGCCTGTTAAAAAATCTTAAAAATATCACTGTTCTATAGCCCGGGCTCTCCCGCTGTGTCAGCATAGATGTCGCCTCTTTTGATTCATAACTCTCTGTAATGGAGAGATGATTGATAAGTACCCGGTCACATGAAAACAACTATTTCTGACTCAATCTCCAGGACACTCAGCAGTGTCGCAGCTCCAGTCACATAGCGGGCTATGCTCCCTGCGCTGCAACACAGCTGAGCAATCTGCTTATTGGCCAGAAATAGGCGTTTCCACATGACCGGGCTACTTATGGTTTTATATGGTGGGATATTGTTGTACTAACCCATATTTTTATTTGTTCTTTATCTGAATGAGAAAACTTGGAATGATCGATAATATCAAATAAGCAGGCCTTGTTATCATGTAATTCTTTGGTGTGCTCATAACCGGCTGATGCTAGTAGTAGTTGTATTGTTTGTAGAGTATAATTATTAATAATAGCGTTTTTCAGTTCTTTAAGTACAGTCTTACCCTGGTGGTAAGGATGCAAGGCTCTGTTCCTTGCTAACTGCTCTAAAAATGGCCAGCATCTTTCTGGTGACATAAAATGATTCTTATTATTTCCCCACCATATAGATGAAAAGCAGCATAGAGCGTTTTTGCTTACGGGCAATGCCTTGATTTCTTTATGAGTCAGCGGTGGCCCATTATCAAAGCAGAATTCTGCTGTTGAATAAAAATATTTATCGTACTCCATTGCATTACTAAAATTGAAAATCTGAATTTCTCCATTATGATGCCGTATGATCCGAGAAAGAGCCTGCATGCTTTCTTTGGAAAACAAGTTGCAATGAACAGGGATGATATGTGTGTTTTTTGCTGATTCTTTGACTTCTTCAAGCCTGTCATTGGATGAGAAGGGATCATATTTCTGAAGGCATTCTTTAGCAATGGTCCGGAAGCGATTTAGCGTTATTTGTAAATAGTCTTCTTTGTTTTTTTCTCTTCCTGAAATTTCAAATATGAAATCATGAAGTTTAGAATGAAAATTCTCTTCATTATCAATATTATGACAATGTTGAATTTCCTCTAATCTTTTTAAATGGTAGTGAAGTATTAAATGATCATAATCCAGCATGAATATGATGTCACAATGTTTTCTTAATTCTGGTAAGCATGCAAGCAAAGAACTTTCTCCTACTACAATGCCAATGCCCAATCGGTCGTTAGGCTCTTTTAATTTCTGTGCTATGGCATCTATCGTTCTTCTGAAGTTGAATGGGGAATCATGAGTGTCTGTATACTCATTGCAATACCAGAAGTGTGCCTTAATCTTTGAATGACTTTGTTCTCTACTATGAGCGTCAATTTCGATAATAGGTGGAAGGGGGAAAGCTTGAGTGACATCTTTAACGCAGCTTGATATAGCAGAAGATCGATCTTTTAAAGCTGTTTCGCTTCTTTTCTCCTGCAAGGTTTGGCTCGCGCCTCTGGGTTGGGAGTGACTAAGGAAGGTATCCTGTAGCGTAACTACCTGGATCGGCTGTAACCTACTGCCTGATGGCGGGGCTTGATGATGATTATACGCGCCATGCTCTTTTTGTATTCTTTCCATGATTTCATCCTGCAACGACAAGCGTATATTATTTCATTAGAGGCTTGACTGACGAAAAATGTTCCTTGCCATACAACATGCATGTTATGAATTCTTACGTTGCTTTAAATATTGAGAGGTGCTGTTTATACGCAGGAAGGCAACATGGCCCAATTTATATGACTCGAGACTATCATTGCTCGCCTCTGGTGCATCGAAGTCTTTTTTACCAACCTGAAAATCCTCTTTTGATTGGGGTTGGGCATCAACCCTGGAGTGTGGGAGCTGAGCGCCGATCTCTCTCTCAATGGTTGAGCATTCTATGAGATCATGCAACTTGCGTTTAGGGCGTTCAGTTCTGTTGCAAGGTTTCTGATAAACCAAACGTCAATATTCTCCAGGCACAATTATGACACCAGGGAGTAGAACTACTCCCACGCCGTGGTTAACTCAGAATCTGGAGAGTGCCTTTTCTCAGCATGTGAGAAAGTTCAATGCCAGAGAGGGGAGTCCTGGCAGATTAGAAAGCTTTGAACTGCATCATAGGGCGGGCAATCCGTTTCACAAATCGATGATCCTGCTCGACAATGTTGTTCAAATATTTGCTTTGGAAAATGGTGATGTTGGGCTCATGGCTTTTGAGGTTGGCATTGTAATAAGTGAGAGCGCTGATGTTGCTGCCACTTTTGTCGATGCTCACTTTAAGGTTGTCCATGATGCCGGAAAGCCTTACGGAAAAAGGCATTGGCGGCTTTTTTATCTCGTTTATCGGTAAGCAGGAAATCAACTGTCTTTCCTTCTTTATCGACAGCGCGATACAGGTAGCGGTCACGACCTTTGATCTTGATAGTGGTTTCATCCATATGCCACGAGCTTTTCACTGCAGATTTCTGCTTTCGATACATAGCTTCCAGTTGGGGAGCGTATACAATCACCCAGCGGCTGATCGTTGTGTGATCTGCAGTGATACCCCGTTCCGCAAAAGTTTCCTTGATCATGCGCAAGCTGAGGGGATAGCTGATAGACCAGCAGAACCGCCTGATGGGAACAACCCCTTTTCCGATCATCTGCTAGCCTGTGGAATCCGAATGGAATCAGAGAAATTGGTGTGCTAAAGCTGTTAATAACATTCCGAGTTCTTTGGCTGGCTCTGGCTGTTGCCCCATCTCTTGTTTTTGGTACAGGTTTGAAAACAAAAGGTCACTGCACTCTTGTGTTACCCGTCAGTAAGGAGGAGGTCGATATCCTCTCAACAGGTCGTATCCATACAGCCTCCCCCGCTGTTCAACCTATGGGCGATACATTCTGTGTAGCCGATCCAGAACACGCTCTGGTCTGTCAGGGCGTTGACAAACCTGCCAGAGTCAGGATCCAAAGACAGGTCGGGGATGCTCTGAATGTCAGGGCCAAAGGCTCTGTCTGCTCCGCAACGTCTGACAAAACCGCTAGCCCGTCATGGAACGATGATGTGATGGTCACAGGCGAATCCATTAGCGGTCTGGAGGGGCTGTTGTTACCAGACAACCCTGATATCAGAGCCTGGGAAATTCACTGTCGGAGCCTTGTTAAAAAAGAGCCATCTGAATCTGACACCCCGTCAACAGAGGCTGATGACCAGGATTATGATAGCCCGATAGGGGACATTGAAATAGCATCTGTAACAACACCCGGGGGGCAACGAAACACCACCTGCGGCCTGCACTTCGACACGGCCAGCCTGCTTAAATCTCACCGCCGGAGCCGCAGCCAATGTAAGGGCAAGTGGAACACCATCTGCGACTGTGGCCAGCACTTCGATACGGCTAGCCTGCTTAATTCCCACCGTCAGAGCAGCAGCCTCTGCAAGGGTAAGCGGAACACCACCTGTGACTGTGGCCAGCACTTCGATACGGCCAGCCTGCTTAATTCCCACCGCCGGTGCAGCAGCGACAGCCTCTGCAAGGGCAAGCGGAACACCACCTGCGATTGTGGTCAGAATTTCGCGACGATGAGTCGGCTTCAATCTCACCGTCAGTGCAGCAGCGACAGCCTCTGCAAGGGCAAGCGGAACACCACCTGTGACTGTGGCCAGCACTTCGATACGGTCAGGCGGCTTAAGTCCCACCGCTGGTGTAGCAGCGACAGCCTCTGCAAGGGCAAGCTGAACACCACCTGCGATTGTGGTCAGAATTTCGCGACGATGAGCCTGCTTGTTTCCCACCGCCGGTGCAGCAGCGACAGCCTCTGCAAGGGCAAGCGGAACACCACCTGCGGCTGTGGGCAGCACTTCGATACGGTCAGCATGCTTAATTCCCACCGTCATATCAGCGGCGACAGCCAATGCAAAGGCACGCGGAACACCACCTGCCGTTGTGGCCGGAGCTTCTACACGTCCGGCCTGCTTGAATCCCACCGCGAGGGCAGCAGCGATAGCGTCTGCAAGGGAAAATTGAACACCACATGCGGCTGTGGCGAGAGCTTCGATACGGTCAGGCAGCTTAAATCCCACCGCCGCTTCAGCAGCAACACCCTCTGCAAGAGTAAGCGCAGCAAATAGAAAAGCAGGCGCTAATAGTTGATATCACTGCTGCCCGGTTGAGCCTCACTCAGCGCCAGGCCCCCCCCTCATATTTCGATACGCCTTTTGTCATCATGCTTCTCTGGAATCTTCAACGCCTATAAAACCGCCTGATGGGAACAACCCCCTTTCCGATCATCTGCTAGCCTGTGGAATCCGAATGGAATCAGAGAAATTGGTGTGCTAAAGCCGCTAATAACATTCAGAGCTCTTTGGCTGGCCCTGGCTGTTGCCCCATCTCTTGTTTTTGGTACAGGTTTGAAAACAAAAGGTCACTGCACTCTTGTGTTACCCGTCAGCGAAGAGGTGACCGATATCCTCTCAACAGGTCGTATCCATACAGCTTCCCCCGCTGTTCAACCTATGGGCGATACATTCTGTGTGGCCGGTCCAGAACACACTCTGATCTGTCAGGGCGTTGACAAACCTGCCAGGGTCAGGATCCCAAGAAAGGTCGGGGATGCTCTGAATGTCAGCGCCAAAGGCTCTGTCTGCTTCGCAACGTCCGACAAAACCGCTCCTCCGTCATGGGGCGATGATGTGATGGTCACAGGTGACTCAGTTCTCGGCCTGGAGGAGTTGATGCTACCTGACAACCCTGATATCAGAGCCTGGGAAATTCACTGTCGGAGCATTGTTAAAAAAGAGCCATCTGAATCTGGCACCCCGTCAACAAAGGCTGATGACCAGGGTAGCGATAGCCCGATAGGGGGCATTGAAATAGCATCTGTATCAACACCCAGGGGGCAACCAAACACCACCTGCGGCTGTGGCCTGCACTTCGATACGGCCAGCCTGCTTCAATCTCACCGCCGGTGCAGCAGCGACAGCCTCTGCAAGGGCAAGCGGAACACCACCTGTGACTGTGGCCGGCACTTCGATACGGCCAGCCAGCTTAATTCCCACCGTCAGTGCAGCAGCAACAGCCTCTGCAAGGGCAAGCGGAACACCACCTGCGACTGTGGCCAGCACTTCGATACGGCCAGCCTGCTTACTACCCACCGTCAGAACAGCAGCGACAGCCTCTGCAAGGGCAAGCGGAAGACCACCTGTGGCTGTGGCCAGCACTTCGATACGGTCAGCCGGCTTAATTCTCATCGTCAGTGCAGCAGCGACAGCCTCTGTAAGGGCAGGCGGAAGACCACCTGTGACTGTGGCCAGCACTTCGATACGGTCAGCCGGCTTAATTCCCACCGTCAGTCCAGCAGCGACAGCCTCTGCAAGGGCAAGCGGAACACCACCTGCGCTTGTGGTCAAAATTTCGCGAAGATGAGCCTGCTTGTTTCCCACTGCCGGGGCAGCAGAGACAGCCTCTGCAAGGGCAAGCGGAAAACCACCTGCGACTGTGGCCAGCACTTCGATACGGTCAGCCTGCTTAATTCCCACCGTCAGAGCAGCAGCGACAGCCGCTGCAAGAGCAAGCGGAACACCACCTGTGACTGTGGCCAGCGCTTCGAGAAGGCCAGTTTGCTTGAATCCCACCGTCAGAGCAGCAGCGATAGCGTCTGCAAGGGAAAATTGAACACCACATGCGGCTGTGGTGAGAGCTTTAATACGGTCATGCGGCTTAAATCCCACCGCCGCTTCAGCAGAAGCCCCCTCTGCAAGAGTAAGCGCAGCAAATAGAAAAGCAGGCGCTAATAGTTGATATCACTGCTGCCCGGTTGAGCCTCCCTCAGCGCTATGGCCCCTCTCATATCTCTATACGCTTTCTATCATCATGCTTCTCTGGAACCTTCAACGCCTATAAAACCGCCTGATGGGAACAACCCCTTTTCCGATCATCTGCTAGCCTGTGGAATCCGAATGGAATCAGAGAAATTGGTGTGCTAAAGCCGTTAATAGCATTCAGAGCTCTTTGGCTGGCCCTGGCTGTTGTCCCTGCTCTTGTTTTTGGTACAGGTTTGAAAACAAAAGGTCACTGCACTCTTGTTGTGTTACCCGTCAGCGAAGAGGTGACCGATATCCTCTCAACAGGTCGTATCCATACAACCACCCCCGCTGTTCAACCTATGGGCGATACATTCTGTATAGCCGGTCAAGAACACGCTCTGGTCTGCCAGGGCGTTGACAAACCTGCCAGAGTCAGGATCCCAGGGCAGGTCGGGGATGCTCTGAATGTCAGCGCCAAAGGCTCTGTCTGCTTCGCAACGTTCGACAAAACCGCTACCCCGTCATGGGACGATGATGTGATGGTCACAGGTGACTCAGTTCTCGGCCTGGAGGAGCTGATGCTACCTGACACCCCTGATATCAGAGCCTGGGAAATTCACTGTCGAAGCATTGTTAAAAAAGAGCCATCTGAATCTGACACCCCGTCAACAGAGGCTGATGACCAGGGTTACGATAGCCCGATAGGGGACATTGAAATAGCATCTGTATCAACACCCAGGGGGCAACCAAACACCACCTGCGGCTGTGGCAGGTACTTCGAGACGTCCAGTAAGCTTAAATCTCACCGCCGGTGCAGCAGCGACAGCCACTGTAAGGGCAAGCAGAAGATCATCTGCGACTGTGGCCAGCACTTCGATACGGCCAGCCTGCTTCAATCTCACTGTCAGGTCAGCAGTGACACCCTCTGTAAGGGCAAGCGGAACACCACCTGTGGCTGTGGCCAGCACTTCGATACGGTCAGCCTGCTTAAAACTCACCGCCGGTGCAGCCGCGACAGCCACTGTAAAGGCAAGCAGAAGACCATCTGCGACTGTGGCCAGCGCTTCGACACGGCCAGCCTGCTTGATTCCCACCGCCGGTGCAGCAGCCACAGCCTCTGCAAGGGCAAGCGGAACACCACCTGCGGCTGTGGTCAGAATTTCGCGACGATGAGCCTGCTTAATTCCCACCGCCGGAGCAGCAGCGACACCCTCTGTAAGGGCAGGCGGAACACCACCTGCGACTGTGGCCAGCACTTCGACACGATCAGTCGGCTTCGGTCCCATCGTGAGGGAAGTAGCGCGCCCCTCTGCAAGGGCAAGCTGAACACCACCTGTGGCTGTGGCCAGCACTTCGATACGGCCAGATTGCTTGAATCCCACCGCCGGGCTAGCAGCGACAGCCTCTGCAAGGGCAAGCGGAACACCACCTGTGACTGTGGACGGCACTTCGATACGTCCAGTCAGCTTAAATGTCACCGCCAGGTCAGCAGAGACATCCGCTGCAGGGGCAAGCGGAACACCACCTGCGGTTGTGGCCAGAGCTTCGACACGCTCAGGTTTCTTGAATCCCACCGCGAGGGCAGCAGCTATAGCGTCTGCAAGGGAAAATTGAACACAACATGCGGCTGTGGTGAGAACTTTAATACGGTCAAGCAGCTTAAATCCCACCGCCGCGTTAGCAGCCCCCCCCTCTGCAAGAGTAAGCGCAGCAAATAGATAAGGAGACGCTAATAGTTGATATCACTGCTGCCCGGTTGAGCCTCTCTCAGCGCCAGGGTCCCCCTCATATTTCGATACGCTTTTTGTCATCATGCTTCTCTGGAATCTTCAACGCCTATAAAACCGCCTGATGGGAACAATACCCTTTTTCGTTCATCTGCTAGCCTGTGAGATCCAATGGAATCAGGGAAGGTGGTGTGTTACAGCCGTTGATAACATTCAGGGCTCTTTGGCTAGCCTTGGCTATTGCCCCATCTCTTGTTTTTGGTACAGGTTTGAAAACAAAAGGTCACTGCACTCTTGTGTTACCCGTCAGCGAAGAGGTGACCGATATCCTCTCAACAGGTCGTATCCATACAACCTCCCCCGCTGTTCAACCTATGGGCGATACATTCTGTGTAGCCGGTCCAGAACACGCTCTGGTCTGTCAGGGCGTTGACAAACCTGCCAGAGTCAGGATCCCAGGACAGGTCGGGGATGCTCTGAATGTCAGGGCCAAAGGCTCTGTCTGCTTCGCAACGTCCGACAAAATCGCTACCCCGTCATGGGGCGATGATGTGATGGTCACAGGTAACTCAGTTCTCGGCCTGGAGGAGCTGATGCTACCTGACAACCCTGATATCAGGGCCTGGGAAATTCATTGTCGGAGGATTGTTAAAAAAGAGCCATCTGAATCTGATACCCCGTCAACAGAGGCTGATGACCAGGGTTACGATAGCCCGATAGGGGACATTGAAATAGCATCGGTATCAACACCCAGGGGGCAACCAAACACCACCTGCGTCTGTGGCAGGTACTTCGACACGGCCAGCCTGCTAAAATCCCACCGTCAGGGCAGCAGCGACAGCCTCTGCAAGGGCAAGCGGAACACCACCTGTGACTGTGGCCAGAATTTCGCGACGATGAGCCTGCTTAATTCCCACCGCCGGAGCAGCAGCGACACCCTCTGTAAGGGCAGGCGGAACACCACCTGCGACTGTGGCCAGCACTTCGACACGATCAGTCGGCTTCGGTACCATCGTGAGGGAAGTAGCGCGCCCCTCTGCAAGGGCAAGCTGAACACCACCTGTGGCTGTGGCCAGCACTTCGATACGGCCAGATTGCTTGAATCCCACCGCCGGGGCCGCAGCGACATCCTCTGCAAGGGCAAGCGGAACACCACCTGTGTCTGTGGCCGGCACTTCGATACGGCCAGTCAGCTTAAATGTCACCGCCAGGTCAGCAGAGACATCCGCTGCAGGGGCAAGCGGAACACCATCTGCGGTTGTGGCCAGAGCTTCGACACGCTCAGGTTTCTTGAATCCCACCGCGAGGGCAGCAGCGATAGCGTCTGCAAGGGAAAATTGAACACCATATGCGGCTGTGGTGAGAACTTTAATACGGTCAAGCAGCTTAAATCCCACCGCCGCGTCAGCAGCACCCCCCTCTGCAAGAGTAAGCGCAGCAAATAGATAAGGAGACGCTAATAGTTGATATCACTGCTGCCCGGTTGAGCCTCTCTCAGCGCCAGGGTCCCCCTCATATTTCGATACGCTTTTTGTCATCATGCTTCTCTGGAATCTTCAGCGCCTATAAAACCGCCTGATGGGAACAATACCCTTTTTCGTTCATCTGCTAGCCTGTGAGAGCCAATGGAATCAGGGAAGGTGGTGTGTTACAGCCGTTGATAACATTCAGGGCTCTTTGGCTAGCCTTGGCTATTGCCCCATCTCTTGTTTTTGGTGCAGGTTTGAAAACAAAAGGTCACTGCACTCTTGTGTTACCCGTCAGCGAAGAGGTGACCGATATCCTCTCAACAGGTCGTATCCATACAACCTCCCCCGCTGTTCAACCTATGGGCGATACATTCTGTGTAGCCGGTCCAGAACACGCTCTGGTCTGTCAGGGCGTTGACAAACCTGCCAGAGTCAGGATCCCAGGACAGGTCGGGGATGCTCTGAATGTCAGAGCCAAAGGCTCTGTCTGCTTCGCAACGTCCGACAAAATCGCTACCCCGTCATGGGGCGATGATGTGATGGTCACAGGTGACTCAGTTCTCGGCCTGGAGGAGCTGATGCTACCTGACAACCCTGATATCAGGGCCTGGGAAATTCACTGTCGGAGCCTTGTTAAAAAAGAGCCATCTGAATCTGACACCTCGTCAACAGAGGCTGATGACCAGGGTTACGATAGCCCGATAGGGGACATTGAAATAGCATCGGTATCAACACCCAGGGGGCAACGAAACACCACCTGCGGCCGTGGTCAGAATTTCGCGACGATGAGTCTGCTTAATTCCCACAGCTGGGGCAGCAGCGACAGCGACAGCCACTGCAAGGGTAAGCGGAACACCACCTGTGCCTGTGGCCGGCACTTCGATACGGTCAGCCTGCTTGATTCCCACCGCCGGTGCAGCAGAGACAGCCTCTGCAAGGGCAAGTGGAACACCACCTGTGCCTGTGGCCAGCACTTCGATACGGTCAGCCTGCTTAATTCCCACCGCCGGGGCAGCAGCGACAGCCTCTGTAAGGGCAAGTGGAACACCACCTGTGACTGTGGCCGGCACTTCGATACGTCCAGATTGCTTGAATCCCACCGCCGGGGCAGCAACGCCCCCCTCTGCAAGGGCAAGCGGAACAACATCTGCGACTGTGGCCGGAGCTTCGACACGTCCAGATTTCTTGAATCCCATCGCCGGGGCAGCAGGGACAGCCTCTGCAAGGGCAAGCTGAACACCACCTGTGGCTGTGGTCAGAATTTCGCGACGATGAGCCTGCTTAATTCCCACAGGCAGGGCAGCAGCGACAGCCTCTGCAAGGGCAGGCGGAACACCACCTGTGACTGTGGCCGGCACTTCGATACGGCCAGCCAGCTTAATTACCACCGTCAGAACAGCCGCGACATCCGCTGCAGGGGCAAGCGGAACACCACCTGCGGTTGTGGCCAGAGCTTCGACACGCCCAGATTGCTTGAATCCCACCGCGAGGGCAGCAGCGATAGCGTCTGCAAGGGAAAATTGAACACCACATGCGGCTGTGGTGAGAGCTTTAATACGGTCAGACAGCTTAAATTCCACCGCCGCGTCAGCAGCAACACCCTCTGCAAGAGTAAGCGCAGCAAATTGAAAAGCAGGCGCTAATAGTTGATATCACTGCTGCCCGGTTGAGCCTCACTCAGCGCCAGGAACCCTCTCATATTTCGATACGCTTTTTGTCATCATGCTTCTCTGGAATCTTCAACGCCTATAAAACCGCCTGATGGGAACAATACCCTTTTCCGTTCATCTGCTAGCCTGTGAATCCGAATGGAATCAGAGTAATTGGTGTGCTAAAGCCGTTAATAGCATTCAGAGCTCTTTGGCTGGCCCTGGCTGTAGCCCCATCTCTTGTTTTTGGTGCAGGTTTGAAAACAAAAGGTCACTGCACTCTTGTGTTACCCGTCAGCGAAGAGGTGACCGATATCCTCTCAACAGGTCGTATCCATACAACCTCCCCCGCTGTTCAACCTATGGGCGATACATTCTGTGTAGCCGGTCCAGAACACGCTCTGGTTTGTCAGGGCGTTGACAAACCTGCCAGAGTCAGGATCCCGAAACAGGTCGGGGATGCACTGAATGTCAGCGCCAAGGGCTCTGTCTGCTCCGTAACGCCCGGCAAAACCGCTACCCCGTCATGGGACGATGATGTGATGGTCACAGGCGACTCAGTTCTCGGTCTGGAGGAGCTGATGCTACCTGACAACCCTGATATCAGAGCCTGGGAAATTCACTGTCGAAGCATTGTTAAAAAAGAGCCATCTGAATCTGACACCCCGTCAACAGAGGCTGATGACCAGGGTTACGATAGCCCGATAGGGGACATTGAAATAGCGTCTGTATCAACACCCGGGGGGCAAGGAAACACCACCTGCGGCCGTGGTCAGAATTTCGCGACGATGAGCCTGCTTAATTCCCACAGCAGGGGCAGCAGCGACAGCCACTGCAAGGGCAAGCGGAACACCACCTGTGACTGTGGCCAGCACTTCGATACGGTCAGCCTGCTTAATTCCCACCGTCAGAGCAGCAGCGACAGCCTCTGCAAGGGCAAGCGGAACACCACCTGTGGCTGTGGCCAGCACTTCGATACGGTCAGCCTGCTTAAAACTCACCGCCGGTGCAGCAGCGACAGCCACTGTAAAGGCAAGCAGAAGACCACCTGTGACTGTGGCCGGCACTTCGATACGTCCAGATTACTTGAATCCCACCGCCGGGGCAGCAACGCCCCCCTCTGCAAGGGCAAGCGGAACACCACCTGCGGCTGTGGCCGGAGCTTCGACACGTCCAGATTTCTTGAAACCCATCGCCGGGGCAGCAGCGACAGCCTCTGCAAGGGCAAGCTGAACACCACCTGTGGCTGTGGCCAGCACTTCGATACGGCCAGATTGCTTGAATCCCACCGCCGGGGCAGCAGCGACAGCCTCTGCAAGGGCAAGCGGAACACCACCTGTGACTGTGGCCGGCACTTCGATACGGCCAGCCAGCTTAAATATCACCGCCTGGTCAGCAGAGACATCCGCTGCAGGGGCAAGCGGAACACCACCTGCGGTTGTGGCCAGAGCTTCGACACGCCCAGATTGCTTGAATCCCACCGCGAGGGCAGCAGCGATAGCGTCTGCAAGGGAAAATTGAACACCACATGCGGCTGTGGTGAGAGCTTTAATACGGTCAGACAGCTTAATTCCCACCGCCGGGGCAGCAGCGACAGCCTCTGCAAGGGCAAGCGGAACACCACCTGTGACTGTGGCCAGCACTTCGATACGGCCAGCCAGCTTCAATCTCACCGTCAGTGCAGCAGCGACAGCCTCTGCAAGGGCAAGCGGAACACCACCTGTGACTGTGGTCAGCACTTCGACAAGATCAGTCGGCTTCAGTCCCACCGCCGGAGCAGCAGCGACAGCCTCTGCAAGGGCAAGCTGAACACCACCTGCGACTGTGGTCAGAATTTCGCGACGATGAACCTGCTTAATTCCCACCGTCAGAGCAGCAGCGACAGCCTCTGCAAGGGCAAGCGGAACACCACCTGTGGCTGTGGCCGGCACTTCGATACGGTCGGCATGCTTTATTCCCACCGCCGCGTCAGCAGCAACACCCTCTGCAAGGGCAAGCGGAACACCACCTGTGGCTGTGGCCTGCACTTCGATACGGTCAGCCAGCATAATTATCACCGCCGCGTCAGCAGCAACACCCTCTGCAAGAGTAAGCGCAGCAAATAGAAAAGCAGGCGCTAATAGTTGATATCACTGCTGCCCGGTTGAGCCTCACTCAGCGCCATGGCCCCTCTCATATCTCGATACGCTTTCTATCATCATGCTTCTCTGGAATCTTCAACGCCTATAAAACCGCCTGATGGGAACAATACCCTTTTTCGTTCATCTGCTAGCCTGTGGAATCCGAATGGAATCAGAGAAATTGGTGTGTTACAGCCGTTAATAACATTCAGGGCTCTTTGGCTAGCCTTGGCTATTGCCCCATCTCTTGTTTTTGGTACAGGTTTGAAAACAAAAGGTCACTGCACTCTTGTGTTCCCCGTCAGCGAAGAGGTGACCGATATCCTCTCAACAGGTCGTATCCATACAACCTCCCCCGCTGTTCAACCTATGGGTGATACCTTCTGTGTAGCCGGTCCAGAACACGCTCTGGTCTGTCAGGGCGTTGATAAACCTGCCAGAGTCAGGATCCCAGGACAGGTCGGGGATGCTCTGAATGTCAGGGCCAAAGGCTCTGTCTGCTTCGCAACGTCCGACAAAACCGCTACCCCGTCATGGGACGATGATGTGATGGTCACAGGCGACTCAGTTCTCGGCCTGGAGGAGCTGATGCTACCTGATAACCCTGATATCAGAGCCTGGGAAATTCACTGTCGGAGCATTGTTAAAAAAGAGCCATCTGAATCTGACACCTCGTCAACAGAGGCTGATGACCAGGGTTACGATAGCCCGATAGGGGACATTGAAATAGCGTCTGTATCAACACCCGGGGGGCAACGAAACACTACCTGCGGCCGTGGTCAGAATTTCGCGACGATGAGCCTGCTTAATTCCCACAGCAGGGGCAGCAGCGACAGCCACTGCAAGGGCAAGCGGAACACCACCTGTGACTGTGGCCAGCACTTCGATACGGTCAGCCTGCTTCATTCCCACCGTCAGAGCAGCAGCGACAGCCTCTGCAAGGGCAAGCGGAACACCACCTGTGGCTGTGGCCAGCACTTCGATACGGTCAGCCTGCTTAAAACTCACCGCCGGTGCAGTAGCGACAGCCACTGTAAAGGCAAGCAGAAGACCACCTGTGACTGTGGCCGGCACTTCGATACGTCCAGATTACTTGAATCCCACCGCCGGGGCAGCAACGCCCCCCTCTGCAAGGGCAAGCGGAACACCACCTGCGGCTGTGGCCGGAGCTTCGACACGTCCAGATTTCTTGAAACCCATCGCCGGGGCAGCAGCGACAGCCTCTGCAAGGGCAAGCTGAACACCACCTGTGGCTGTGGCCAGCACTTCGATACGGCCAGATTGCTTGAATCCCACCGCCGGGGCAGCAGCGACAGCCTCTGCAAGGGCAAGCGGAACATCACCTGTGACTGTGGCCGGCACTTCGATACGGCCAGCCTGCTTAAATCCCACCGCCGGGGCAGCAGCGACAGCCTCTGCAAGGGCAAGCGGAACACCACCTGTGGCTGTGGCCAGTACTTCGATACGGCCAGCCTGCTTAATTCCCACCGTCAGACCAGTAGCGACAGCCTCTGCAAGGGCAAGCGGAACACCACCTGCGGTTGTGGCCAGAGCTTCGACACGTCCAGCCTGCTTTGTTCCCACCGCGAGTCCAGCAGCGATAGCGTCTGCAAGGGAAAATTGAACACCACATGCGGATGTTGTGAAAGCTTTAATACGGGCGGCCAGCTTAAATCCCATCGCCGGGGCAGCAGCGACAGCCTCTGCAAAGGCGCGCTGAACACCACCTGCCGTTGTGGCCGGTGCTTCGACACGCCCAACCTGCTTTGTTCCCACCGCGAGGGTAGCAGCGATAGCGTCTGCAAGGGGGAATTGAACACCACATGCGGCTGTGGTGAGAGCTTTAATACGGTCAGGCGGCTTAAATACCACCGCCGCATCAGCGGCAACACCCTCTGCAAGAGTAAGCGCAGCAAATGGAAAAGGAGGCGCTAATAGTTGAGATCACTGCTGGCCGGTTGAGCCTCACTCAGCTCCAGGATCCCCCCTCATATTTCGATACGCTTTTTGTCATCATGCTTCTCTGGAATCTTCAACGCCTATAAAACCGCCTGATGGGAACAATACCCTTTTCCGTTCATCTGCTAGCCTGTGAGATCCAATGGAATCAGGGAAGGTGGTGTGTTACAGCCGTTGATAACATTCAGGGCTCTTTGGCTAGCCTTGGCTATTGCCCCATCTCTTGTTTTTGGTACAGGTTTGAAAACAAAAGGTCACTGCACTCTTGTGTTACCCGTCAGCGAAGAGGTGACCGATATCCTCTCAACAGGTCGTATCCATACAACCTCTCCCGCTGTTCAACCTATGGGCGATACATTCTGTGTAGCCGGTTCAGAACACGCTCTTGTCTGTCAGGGCGTTGACAAACCTGCCAGAGTCAGGATCCCGAAACAGGTCGGGGATGCTCTGATTGTCAGCGCCAAAGGCTCTGTCTGCTTCGCAACGCCCGGCAAAACCGCTACCCCGTCATGGGACAATGATGTGATGGTCACAGACGACTCAGTTCTCGGCCTGGGGGAGCTGATGCTACCTGACAACCCTGATATCAGAGCCTGGGAAATTCACTGTCGGAGCATTGTTAAAAAAGAGCCATCTGAATCTGACACCCCGTCAACAGAGGCTGGTGACAAGGGTTACAATAGCCCGATAGGGGGCATTGAAATAGCATCGGTATCAACACCCAGGGGGCAACCAAACACCACCTGCGGCTGTGGCCAGCACTTCGATACGGCCAGCCTGCTTAATTCCCACATCCGGTGCAGCAGCAACACCCTCTGCAAGGGCAAGCGGAATACCATCTGCGACTGTGGTCAGCACTTCGACACGGTCAGGCGGCTTCGGGCCCATCGTGAGGGAAGTAGCGCCCCCCTCTGCAAGGGCAAGCGGAACACCACCTGTTGCTGTGGACAGCGCTTCGACACGGTCAGTCGGTTACGGACCCATCGTGAGGGAAGTAGCGCCCCCCTCTGCAAGGGCAGGCTGAACACCACCTGTGCCTGTGGCCAGCACTTCGAGACAGTCAGAGGGCTTGAATCCCACGGCCGGCGCAGCAGCGCCCCCCTCTGCAAGGGCAAGCGGAACAACATCTGCGACTGTGGCCGGAGCTTCGACACGTCCAGATTGCTTGAATCCCACCGCGAGGGCAGCAGCGATAGCGTCTGCAAGGGAAAATTGAACACCACATGCGCCTGTGGTGAGAGCTTTAAAACGGTCAGGCAGCTTAAATCCCACCGCAGGGTCAGCAGCGCCCCCCTCTGCAAGGGCAAGCTGAACACCACCTGTGCCTGTGGCCAGAACTTGGAGACAGTCAGATTGCTTGAATCCCACCGCCAGGGCAGCAGCGATAGCGTCTGTAAGGGAAAATTGAACACCACATGCGGCTGTGGTGAGAGCTTTAATACGGTCAGGCAGCTTAAATCCCACCGCCGCTTCAGCAGCAACCCCCTCTGCAAGAGTAAGCGCAGCAAATAGAAAAGGAGGCGCTAGTTGATATCACCGCTGCCCGGTTGAGCCTCATTCAGCGCCATGGCCCCTCTCATATCTCGATATGCTCTCTATCATCATGCTTCTCTGGAATCTTCAACGCCTATAAAACCGCCTGATGGGAACAACCCCTTCTCCGATCATCTGCTAGCCTGTGAATCCGAATGGAATCAGAGAAGTTGGTGTGCTAAATCCGTTAATAGCATTCAGAGTTCTTTGGCTGGCTCTGGCCATTGCCCCTGCTCTTGTTTTTGGTACAGGTTTGAAAACAAAAGGTCACTGCACTCTTGTGTTACCCTTCAGCGAAGAGGTGACCGATATCCTCTCAACAGGTCGTATCCATACAGCCTCCCCCGCTGTTCAACCTATGGGCGATACATTCTGTGTAGCCGGTCCAGAACAGGCTCTTGTCTGTCAGGGCGTTGACAAGCCTGCCAGAGTCAGGATCCCGAGACAGGTCGGGGATGCTCTGAATGTCAGCGCCAAAGGCTCTGTCTGCTTCGCAACTCCCGGCAAAACCGCTCCCCCGTCATGGGACGATGATGTGATAGTCACAGGCGAATCCGTTACCGGTCTGGAGGAGCTGTTGTTACCTGACAACCCTGATATCAAGGCCTGGGAAATTCACTGTCGGAGCATTGTTAAAAAAGAGCCATCTGAATCTGACACCCCGTCAACAGAGGCTAATGACCAGGGTTACGATAGCCCGATAGGGGACATTGAAATAGCATCTGTATCAACACCCGGGGGGCAACGAAACACCACATGCGGCTGTGGCCAGCACTTCGATACGGCCAGCCTGCTTAATTCCCACCGCCGGGGCAGCAGCGACAGCATCTGCAAGGGCAAGCGGAACACCATCTGTGTCTGTGGCCGGCACTTCGATACGCCCAGGTTGCTTGAATCCCACCGCCGGGGCAGTAGCGACAGCCTCTGCAAGGGCAAGCAGAACACCACCTGTGACTGTGGCCAGCACTTCGATACGGCCAGATTGCTTGATTCCCACCGCAGGGGCAGCAGCGACAGCCTCTGCAAGGGCAAGCGGAACACCACCTGTGTCTGCGGCCAGCACTTCGATACGGGCAGCCTGCTTTATTCCCACCGCCGGGGCAGCAGGAACAGTCTCTGCAAGGGCAAGTGGAACACCACCTGTGACTGTGGCCGGCACTTCGATACGGTCAACCTGCTTAATTCCCACCGCCGGGGCAGCAGCGACAGCCTCTGCAAGGGCAAGCGGAACACCACCTGTGACTGTGGCCAGCACTTCGATACGGTCAGCCTGTTTAATTCCCACCGTCAGAGGAGCAGCGACAGCCTCTGCAAGGGCAAGCGGAACACCACCTGCGGCTGTGGTCAGAATTTCGCGATGAAGAGCCTGCTTGAATTCCCACCGCCGGGGCAGCAGCGACAGCCTCTGCAAGGGCTGTTGGAACACAACCTGTGACTGTGGCCAGCACTTCGATACGGCCAGCCTGCTTTATTCCCACCGTCAGGGCAGCAGCGACAGCCTCTGCAAGCGCAAGCGGAACACCACATGTGACTGTGGCCAGCACTTCGATACGGCCAGCCGGCTTTATTCCCACCGTCAGAACAGCAGCGACAGCCGCTGCAAGGGCAAGCGGAACACCACCTGCGGCTGTGGTAAGAATTTCGCGACGACGAGCCTGCTTTATTCCCACCGCCGGGGCAGCAGCGATAGCGTCTGCAAGGGTAAATTGAACACCACATGCGGATGTGGCCAGCACTTCGATACGGCCAGATTGCTTGAATCCCACCGCCGCGTCAGCAGTAACACCCTCTGCAAGAGTAAGCGCAGCAAATAGAAAAGGAGGCGTTAATAGTTGATATCACTGCTGTCCGGTTGGGCCTCACTCAGCGCCATGGCCCCTCTCATGTCGCGATACGCTTTTTGTCATCATGCTTCTCTGGAATCTTCAACGCCTATAAAACCGCCTGATGGGAACAATACCCTTTTCCGTTCATCTGCTAGCCTGTGGAATCCGAATGGAATCAGAGAAATTGCTGTGCTAGAGCCGTTAATAGCATTCAGAGCTCTTTGGCTGGCCCTGGTTGTTGCCCCATCTCTTGTTTTTGGTACAGGTTTGAAAACAAAAGGTCACTGCACTCTTGTGTTGCCCGTCAGCGAAGCGGTGACCGATATCCTCTCAACAGGTCGTATCCATACAACCTCCCCCGCTGTTCAACCTATGGGCGATACATTCTGTGTAGCCGGTCCAGAACACGCTCTGGTCTGTCAGGGCGTTGACAAACCTGCCAGAGTCAGGATCCCGAGACAGGTCGGGGGTGCTCTGAATGTCAGCGCCAAAGGCTCTGTCTGCTTCGCAACGACCGACAAAACCGCTACCCCATCATGGGACGATGATGTGATGGTCACAGGCGACTCAGTTATCGGCCTGGAGGAGCTGATGCTACCTGACAACCCTGATATCAGAGCCTGGGAAATTCACTGTCGTAGCATTGTTAAAAAAGAGCCATCTGAATCTGACACCCCGTCAACAGAGGCTGATGACCAGGGTTACGATAGCCCGATAGGGGACATTGAAATAGCATCTGTATCAACACCCAGGGGGCAACGAAACACCACCTGCGGCCGTGGCCTGCCCTTCGATACGGCCAGCCTGCTTAATTCCCACCGTCAGAGCAGCAGCGACAGCCTCTGTAAGGGCAAGCGGAACACCACCTGTGACTGTGGCCAGCACTTCGATACGGTCAGCCGGCTTAATTCCCACCGTCAGGGCAGCAGCGACAGCCTCTGCAAGGGCAAGCGGAACACCACCTGTGGCTGTGGCCAGCACTTCGATACGGTCAGCCGGCTTAATTCCCACCGTCAGAGCAGCAGCGACAGCCTCTGCAAGGGCAGGCGGAACACCACCTGTGACTGTGGCCGGCACTTCAATACGGTCAGTCTGCTTAATTCCCACCGCCAGGGCAGCAGCGACAGCCTCTGCAAGGGCAAGCGGAACACCACCTGTGACTGTGGCCAGTACTTCGATACGGTCAGCCTGTTTAATTCCCACCGTCAGAGGAGCAGCGACAGCCTCTGCAAGGGCAAGCGGAACACCACCTGCGGCTGTGGTCAGAATTTCGCGATGAAGAGCCTGCTTAATTCCCACCGCCGGGGCAGCAGCGACAGCCTCTGCAAGGGCAGGTGGAACACAACCTGTGACTGTGGCCAGCACTTCGATACGGCCAGCCTGCTTTATTCCCACCGTCAGAGCAGCAGCGACAGCCTCTGCAAGCGCAAGCGGAACACCACCTGTGACTGTGGCCAGCACTTAGATACGGCCAGCCTGCTTTATTCCCACCGTCAGAATAGCAGCGACAGCCGCTGTAAGGGCAAGCGGAACACCACCTGCGGCTGTGGTCAGAATTTCGCGACGACGAGCCTGCTTTATTCCCACCGCCGGGGCAGCAGCGATAGCGTCTGCAAGGGAAAATTGAACACCACCTGTGACTGTGGCCATCACTTCGATACGGCCAGCCAGCTTAAATCCCACCGCCGCGTCAGCAGCAACACCCTCTGCAAGAGTAAGCGCCGCAAATGGAAAAGCAGGCGCTAATAGTTGATATCACTGCTGCCCGGTTGAGCCTCACTCAGCGCCATGGCCCCTCTCATATCTCGATACGCTTTTTGTCATCATGCTTCTCTGGAATCTTCAACGCCTATAAAACCGCCTGATGGGAACAACCCCTTTTCCGATCATCTGCTAGCCTGTGGAATCCGAATGGAATCAGAGAAATTGGTGTGCTAAAGCCGTTAATAGCATTCAGAGTTCTTTGGCTGGCCCTGGTTGTTGCCCCATCTCTTGTTTTTGGTACAGGTTTGAAAACAAAAGGTCACTGCACTCTTGTGTTGCCCGTCAGCGAAGAGGTGACCGATATCCTCTCAACAGGTCGTATCCATACAACCTCCCCCGCTGTTCAACCTATGGGCGATACATTCTGTGTAGCCGGTCCAGAACACGCTCTGGTCTGCCAGGGCGTTGACAAGCCTGCCAGAGTCAGGATCCCAGGACGGGTCGGGGATGCTCTGAATGTCAGGGCCAAAGGCTCTGTCTGCTTCGCAACGTCCGACCAAACCTCTACCCCGTCATGGGACGATGATGTGATAGTCACAGGCGACACAGTTCTCGGCCTGGAGGAGCTGATGCTACCTGACAACCCTGATATCAGAGCCTGGGAAATTCACTGTCGGTGCATTGTTAAAAAAGAGCCATCTGAATCCCCGTCAACAGAGGCTGATGACCAGGGCTACGATAGCCCGATAGGGGACATTGAAATAGCATCTGTATCAACACCCAGGGGGCAACGAAACACCACCTGCGGCCGTGTTCAGAATTTCGCGACGATGAGCCTGCTTAATTCCCACCGGCGGGGCAGTAGCGACAGCCTCTGTAAGGGCAAGCAGAAGACCATCTGCGACTGTGGCCAGCGCTTCGATACGGCCAGCCTGCTTAATTCCCACCGCCAGTGCAGCAGCGACAGCCTCTGCAAGGGCCTGCAGAACACGACCTGTGTCTGTGGCCAGCACTTCGATACGGCCAGCTTGCTTTATTCCCACCGTCAGAGCTGCAGCGACAGCCACTGTAAGGGCAAGCGGAACACTACCTGTGACTGTGGCCAGCACTTCGATACGGTCAGCCTGCTTAATTCCCACCGTCAGTGCAGCAGCGACAGCCTCTGCAAGGGCAAGCGGAACACCACCTGTGACTGTGGCCGGCACTTCGATACGGCCAGCTTGCTTTATTCCCACCGTCAGAGCAGCAGCGACAGCCACTGTAAGGGCAAGCGGAACACTACCTGTGACTGTGGCCAGCACTTCGATACGGTCAGCCTGCTTAATTCCCACCGTCAGTGCAGCAGCGACAGCCTCTGCAAGGGCAAGCGGAACACCACCTGCGGTTGTGGCAAGAGCTTCGGCACGCCCAACCTGCTTTGTTCCCACCGCGAGGGCAGCAGCGATAGCGTCTGCAAGGGGAAATTGAACACCACATGCGGCTGTGGTGAGAGCTTTAATAGGGTCAGGCAGCTTAAATCCCACCGCCGGGGCAGCAGCGACAGCCTCTGCATGGGCAAGCGGAACACCACCTGCGGTTGTGGCCGGAGCTTCGACACGTCCAGCCTGCTTAGTTCCCACCGCGAGGGCAGCAGCGATAGCGTCTGCAAGGGAAAATTGAACACCACATGCGGCTGTGGTGAGAGCTTCAATACGGTCAGGCAGCTTAAATCCCACCGCAGCTTCAGCAGCAACACCCTCTGCAAGAGTAAGCGCAGCAAATAGATAAGGAGGCGCTAATAGTTGATATCACTGCTGCCCGGTTGAACCTCACTCAGCGCCAGGCCCCCCCCCTCATATTTCGATACGCTTTTTGTCATCATGCTTCTCTGGAATCTTCAACGCCTATAAAACCGCCTGATGGGAACAACCCCTTTTCTGGTCATCTGCTAGCCTGTGGAATGCGAATGGAATCAGAGAAATTGGTGTGCTAAAGCCGTTAATAGCATTCAGAGTTTTTGGGCTGGCCCTGGCTGTAACCCCATCTCTTGTTTTTGGTACAGGTTTGAAAACAAAAGGTCACTGCACTCTTGTGTTACCCGTCAGCGAAGAGGTGACCGATATCCTCTCAACAGGTCGTATCCATACAACCTCCCTCGCTGTTCAACCTATGGGCGATACATTCTGTGTAGACGGTCCAGAACACGCTCTGGTCTGCCAGGGCGTTGACAAACCTGCCAGAGTCAGGATCCCAGGACAGGTCGGGGATGCTCTGAATGTCAGGGCCAAAGGCTCTGTCTGCTTCTCAACGTCCGACAAAACCGCTACCCCGTTATGGGACGATGGTGTGATGGTCACAGGTGACTCAGTTCTCGGCCTGGAGGAGCTGATGCTACCTGACAACCCTGATATCAGAGCCTGGGAAATTCACTGTCGGAGCATTGTTAAAAAAGAGCCATCTGAATTTGACACCCCGTCAACAGGGGCTGATGGCCAGGGTTACGATAGCCCGATAGGGGGCATTGAAATAGCATCTGTATCAACACCCAGGGGGCAAGGAAACACCACCTGCGGCTGTGGCCAGCACTTCGACACGGTCAGGCGGCTTCGGATCCATCGTGATGGAAGTAGCGCCCCCCTCTGCAAGGGCAAGCGGAACACCACCTGCGACTGTGGTCAGAATTTCGCGACGATGAACCTGCTTAATTCCCACCGCCGGTGCAGCAGCGACACCCTCTGTAAGGGCAAGCGGAACACCACCTGCGACTGTGGCCAGCACTTCGACACGCCCAGCCTGCTTTGTTCCCACCGCGAGGGCAGCAGCGATAGCGTCTGCAAGGGAAAATTGAACACCACATGCGGCTGTGGTGAGAGCTTTAATATGGTCAGGCAGCTTAAATCCCACCGCCGGGGCAGCAGCGACAGCCTCTGCCAAGGCAAGCGGAACACCACCTGTGACTGTGGCCAGCACTTCGATACGGCCAGCCTGCTTAATTCCCACCGCCGGGTCAGCAGCGACAGCCTCTGCAAGGGCAAGCAGAACACCACCTGTGACTGTGGCCAGCACTTCGATACGGCCAGCCTGCTTAATTCCCACCGTCAGTGCAGCAGCGACAGCCTCTGCAAGGGCAAGAGGAACACCACCTGTGACTGTGGCCAGAATTTCGCGACGATGAGCCTGCTTGGTTACCATCGTCAGTGCAGCAGCGACAGCCTCTGCAAGGGCACGCGGAACACCACCTGCGGTTGTGGCAAGAGCTTCGGCGCGCCCAACCTGCTTTGTTTCCACCGCGAGGGCAGCAGCGATAGCGTCTGCAAGGGAAAATTGAACACCACATGCGGCTGTGGTGAGAGCTTTAATTCGGTCAGGCAGCTTAAATCCCACCGCCGGGGCAGCAGCGACAGCCTCTGCATGGGCAAGTGGAACACCACCTGCGGTTGTGGCCGGAGCTTCTACACGCCCAGATTGCTTGAATCCCACCGCGATGGCAGCAGCGATAGCGTCTGCAAGGGAAAGTTGAATACTACATGCGGCTGTGGTGAGAGCTTTAATACGGTCAGGCAGCTTAAATCCCACCGCAGCTTCAGCTGCAACACCCTCTGCAAGAGTAAGCGCAGCAAATAGAAAAGGAGGCGCTAATAGTTGATATCACTGCTGCCCGGTTGAGCCTCACTCAGCGCCAGGCCCCTCATATTTCGATACGCTTTTTGTCATCATGCTTCTCTGGAATCTTCAACGCCTATATAACCGCCTGATGGGAACACCCCTTTTCCGATCATCTGCTAGCCTGTGAATCCGAATGGAATCAGAGAAATTGGTGTGCTAAAGCCGTTAATAGCATTCAGAGCTCTTTGGCTGGCCCTGGCTGTTGCCCCACCTCTTGTTTTTGGTACAGGTTTGAAAACAAAAGGTCACTGCACTCTTGTGTTACCCGTCAGCGAAGAGGTGACCGATATCCTCTCAACAGGTCGTATCCATACAACCTCCCCCGCTGTTCAACCTATGGGCGATACATTCTGTGTAGCCGGTCCAGAACACGCTCTGGTCTGTCAGGGCGTTGACAAACCTGCCAGAGTCAGGATCCCAGGACAGGTCGGTGGTGCTCTGAATGTCAGGGCCAAAGGCTCTGTCTGCTTCGCAACGTCCAACAAAACCGCTACCCCGTCATGGGGCGATGATGTGATGGTCACAGGCGACTCAGTTCTCGGCCTGGAGGAGCTGATGCTAGCTGACAACCCTGATATCAGAGCCTGGGAAATTCACTGTCGGAGCCTTGTTAAAAAAGAGCCATCTGAATCTGACACCCCGTCAACAGAGGCTGATGACCAGGGTTACGCTATCCCGATAGGGGGCATTGAAATAGCATCTGTATCAACACCCAGGGGGCAACCAAACACCACCTGCGGCTGTGGCCAGCACTTCGACACGGTCAGGCGGCTTCGGACCCATCGTGAGGGAAGTAGCGCCCCCCTCTGCAAGGGCAGGCGGGACACCACCTGCGACTGTGGTCAGAATTTCTCGACGATGAACCTGCTTAATTCCCACCGCCGGTGCAGCAGCGACATCCTCTGTAAGGGCAAGCGGAACGCCACCTGCGACTGTGGCCAGCACTTCGACACGCTCAGCCTGCTTTGTTCCCACCGTGAGGGCAGCAGCGATAGCGTCTGCAAGGGAAAATTGAACACCACATGCGGCTGTGGTGAGAGCTTTAATATGGTCAGGCAGCTTAAATCCCACCGCCGGGGCAGCAGCGACAGCCTCTGCAAAGGCAAGCGGAACACCACCTGTGACTGTGGCCAGCACTTCGATACGTTCAGCCTGCTTAATTCCCACCGTCAGAGCAGCAGCGACAGCCTCTGCAAGGGCAGGAGGAACACCATCTGTGACTGTGGTCAGAATTTCGCGACGATGAGCCTGCTTGGTTACCATCGTCAGTGCAGCAGCGACAGCCTCTGCAAGGGTAAGCGGAACACCACCTGCGGTTGTGGCAAGAGGTTCGGCACGCCCAACCTGCTTTGTTCCCACCGCGAGGGCAGCAGCGATAGCGTCTGCAAGGGGAAATTGAACACCACATGCGGCTGTGGTGAGAGCTTTAATACGGTCAGGCAGCTTAAATCCCACCGCCGGGGCAGCAGCGACAGCCTCTGCATGGGCAAGCGGAACACCACCTGCGGTTGTGGCCGGAGCTTCGACACGCCCAGATTGCTTGAATCCCACCGCGAGGTCAGCAGCGATAGCGTCTGCAAGGGAAAATTGAATACTACATGCGGCTGTGGTGAGAGCTTTAATACGGTCAGGCAGCTTAAATCCCACCGCAGCTTCAGCTGCAACACCCTCTGCAAGAGTAAGCGCAGAAAATAGAAAAGGAGGCGCTAATAGTTGATATCACTGCTGCCCGGTTGAGCCTCACTCACCCTCATATTTCGATACGCTTTTTGTCATCATGCTTCTCTGGAATCTTCAACGCCTATATAACCGCCTGATGGGAACACCCCCTTTTCCGATCATATGCTAGCCTGTGAATCCGAATGGAATCAGAGAAATTGGTGTGCTAAAGCAGTTAATAGCATTCAGAGTTCTTTGGCTGGCCCTGGCTATTGCCCCATCTCTTGTTTTTGGTACAGGTTTGAAAACAAAAGGTCACTGCACTCTTGTGTTACCCGTCAGCGAAGAGGTGACCGATATCCTCTCAACAGGTCGTATCCATACAACCTCCCCCACTGTTCAACCTATGGGCGATACATTCTGTGTAGCCGGCCCAGAACACGCTCTGGTCTGTCAGGGCGTTGACAAACCTGCCAGAGTCAGGATCCCAGGACGGGTCGGGGATGCTCTTAATGTCAGGGCCAAAGGCTCTGTCTGCTTCGCAACGTCCGACAAAACCGCTACCCCGTCATGGGACGATGATGTGATGGTCACAGGCGACTCAGTTCTTGGCCTGGAAGAGCTGATGCTACCAGACAACCCTGATATCAGAGCCTGGGAAATTCACTGTCGGAGCATTGTTAAAAAAGAGCCATCTGAATCTGACACCCCGTCAACAGAGGCTGATGACCAGGGTTACGATAGCCCGATAGGGGAAATTGAAATAGCATCAGTATCAACACCCAGGGGGCAACCAAACACCACCTGCGGCTGTGGTCAGAATTTCGCGACGATGATCCTGCTTGATTCCCACAGCCGGTGCAGCAGCGACAGCCTCTGCAAGGGCAAGCGGAACACCACCTGCGACTGTGGCCAGCACTTCGATACGATCAGTCGGCTTCAGAGCCACCGCCGGTGCAGCAGCGACACCCTCTGTAAGGGCAGGCAGAAGACCACCTGCGAATGTGGTCAGCACTTCGATACGTTCAGTCGGCTTCAGAGCCACCGGCGGTGCAGCAGCGACACCCTCTGTAAGGGCAGGCAGAAGACCACCTGCGACTGTGGTCAGCACTTCAATACGGTCAGCCTGCTTCATTCCCACCGTCAGTGCAGCAGCGACAGCCTCTGCAAGGGCGCGCGGAACACCACCTGTGGCTGTGGCCAGCACTTCGATACGATGAGCCTGCTTGATTCCCACCGTCAGCGCAGCAGCGACAGCCTCTGCAAGGGCAAGCGGAACACCACCTGCGACTGTGGCCAGTACTTCGACACGTTCAGTCTGCTTCAGTCCCACCGCCGGTGCAGCAGCGACACCCTCTGTAAGGGCAGGCAGAACACTACCTGCGACTGTGGCCAGCGCTTCGATACGGTCAGTCGGCTTGAGTCCCACCGCCGGGGCAGCAGCGACAGCCTCTGTAAGGGCAAGCGGAACACCACCTGTGACTGTGGTCAGCACTTCGATACGGCCAGCCTGCTTCAAACTCACCGCCAGGGCAGCAGCGACAGCCTCTGCAAGGGCAAGCGGAACACCACCTGTGACTGTGGCCAGCACTTCGGCACGGTCAACCAGCTTGAATATCACCGCCGGGGCAGCAGCGACAGCCTTTGCAAGGGCAAGCGGAACACCACCTGTGACTGTGGCCAGCACTTCGGCACGGTCAACCAGCTTAGATATCACCGCCGGGGCATCAGTGACAGCCGCTGCAAGGGCAAGCGGAACACCACCTGTGACTGTGGTCAGAATTTCGCGACGATGAACCTGCTTAATTCCCACCGCCGCGTCAGCAGCAACACCCTCTGCAAGAGTAAGCGCAGCAAATAGAAAAGGAGGCGCTAATAGTTGATATCACTGCGGCCCGGTTGAGCCTCACTCAGCGCCATGGCCCCTCTCATATCTCGATACGCTTTTTGTCATCATGCTTCTCTGGAATATTCAACGCCTATAGAGCCGCCTGATGGGAAGAATGATATTCTCCGTTCATCTGCTAGCCTGTAAATCCGAACGGAATCAAGGAAGGTGGCGTGTTACAGCCGTTGATGACATCCAGAGTTCTTTGGCTGGCTCTGGCCATTGCCCCATCTCTTGTTTTTGGTACAGGTTTGAAAACAAAAGGTCACTGCACTCTTGTGTTACCCGTCAGCGAAGAGGTGACCGATATCCTCTCAACAGGTCGTATCCATACAACCTCCCCCGCTGTTCAACCTATGGGCGACACATTCTGTGTAGCCGGTCCAGAACACGCTCTGGTCTGTCAGGGCGTTGACAAACCTGCCAGGGTCAGGATCCCGAGACAGGTCGGGGATGCACTGAATGTCAGCGCCAAGGGCTCTGTCTGCTCCGTAACGCCCGGCAAAACCGCTACCCCGTCATGGGGCGATGATGTGATGGTCACAGGCGAATCAATTATCGGCCTGGAGGAGCTGATGCTACCTGACAACCCTGATATCAAGGCCTGGGAAATTCACTGTCGGAGCATTGTTAAAAAAGAGCCATCTGAATCTGACACCCCGTCAACAGAGGCTGATGATCAGGGTTACGATAGCCAGATAGGGGGCATTGAAATAGCATCTGTATCAACACCCAGGGGGCAACGAAACACCACCTGCGGCTGTGGTCAGAATTTCGCGACGGTGAGCCTGCTTAATTCCCACCGCTGGTGCAGCAGCGACAGCCTCTGCAAGTGCAAGCGGAACACCACCTGTGACTGTGGCCAGCACTTCGATACGGTCAGCCTGCTTAATTCCCACCGTCAGAGCAGCAGCGACAGCCTCTGCAAGGGCCTGCTGAACACCACGTGTGACTGTGGCCAGCACTTCGATACGGCCAGATTGCTTAATTCCCACCGTCAGTGCAGCAGCGACAGCCTCTGCAAGGGCAAGTGGAACACCACCTGTGGCTGTGGCCAGCACTTCGATACGGCCAGCCTGCTTCAATCCCACCGTCGGTGCAGCAGCGACAGCCTCTGCAAGGGCAAGCGGAACACCATCTGCGACTGTGGCCAGCACTTCGACACGATCAGTCGGCTTCAGTCCCACCGCCGGAGCAGCAGCGACAGCCTCTGCAAGGGCAGGCGGAACACCACCTGTGACTGTGGCCAGCGCTTCGATACGGCCAGCCTGCTTATTTCCCACCGCCGGGGCAGCAGCGACAGCCTCTGCAAGTGCAAGCGGAATACCACCTGTGACTGTGGCCAGCCCTTCGATACGGCCAGTCGGCTAGAGATCCATCGTCAGAGCAGCAGCGACAGCCTCTGCAAGGGCAAGCGGAACACCACCTGTGGCTGTGGTCAGAATTTCGCGACGATGAGCCTGCTGAATTCCCACCGTCAGTGCAGCAGCGACAGCCTCTGCAAGGGCAAGAGGAACACCACCTGTGGCTGTGGCCAGCGCTTCGATACGGCCAGCCAGCTTCAATCTCACCGTCAGAGCAGCAGCGACAGCCTCTGCAAGGGCAAGCGGAACACCACCTGTGACTGTGGTCAGCACTTCGATACGGTCAGCCTGCTTAATTCCCACCGCAAGGGCAGCAGCGGCAGCCTCTGCAAGGGCAAACGGAACACCACCTGTGACTGTGGTCAGCACTTCGACACGGTCAGTCGGCTTGAGTCCCACCGCCGGGGCAGCAGCGACAGCCTCTGCAAGGGCAAGCGGAACACCATCTGCAAGAGTAAGCGCAGCAAATAGAAAAGGAGGCGTTAATAGTTGATATCACTGCTGCCCGGTTGAGCCTCACTCAGCGCCATGCCTCCTCTCATATCTCGATACGCTTTTTGTCATCATGCTTCTCTGGAATATTCAACGCCTATAAAACCGCCTGATGGGAGCAATGATATTTTCCGTTCATCTGCTAGCCTGTGAAATCCGAATGGAATCAAGGAAGGTGGCGTGTTACAGCCGTTGTTGACATCCAGAGTTCTTTGGCTGGCTCTGGCCATTGCCCCATCTCTTGTTTTCGGTACAGGTTTGAAAACAAAAGGTCACTGCACTCTTGTGCTACCCGTCAGCGAAGGGGTGACCGATATCCTCTCAACAGGTCGTATCCATACAGCCTCCCCCGCTGTTCAACCTATGGGCGATACATTCTGTGTGGCCGGTCCAGAACACGCCCTGGTCTGTCAGGGCGTTGACAAACCTGCCAGAGTCAGGATCCCGGGACGGGTCGGGGATGCTCTTAATGTCAGGGTCAAAGGCTCTGTCTGCTTCGCAACTTCCAACAAAACCGCTACTCCGTCATGGGGCGATGATGTGATAGTCACAGGCGACTCAGTTCTCGGCCTGGAAGAGCTGATGCTACCTGACAACCCTGATATCAGAGCCTGGGAAATTCACTGTCGGAGCATTGTTAAAAAAGAGTCATCTGAATCTGACACCCCGTCAACAGAGGCTGATGACCAGGGTTACGATAGCCCGATAGGGGGCATTGAAATAGCATCTGTATCAACACCCAGGGGGCAAGCAAACACCACCTGCGGCTGTGGCCTGCACTTCGACACGGCCAGCCTGCTTAATTCTCACCGCCGGTGCAGCAGCGACACCCTCTGCAAGGGCAAGCGGAATACCACCTGCGACTGTGGCCTGCACTTCGACACGGCCAGCCTGCTTAATTCTCACCGTCAGAGCAGCAGCGACAGCCTCTGTAAGGGCAAGCGGAATACCACCTGCGACTGTGGCCAGCGCTTCGACACGGCCAGCCTGCTTAATTCCCACCGTCAGAGCAGCAGCGACAGCCTCTGTAAGGGCAAGTGGAACTGCACCTGCGACTGTGGCCTGCACTTCGACACGGTCAGTCGGCTTCAGTCCCACCGCCGGTGCAGCAGCGACAGCCTCTGCAAGGGCAAGCGGAACACCACCTGTGACTGTGGCCAGCACTTCGATAAGGTCAGCCTGCTTAATTCTCACCGTCAGAGCAGCAGCGACAGCCACTGCAAGGGCAAGTGGAACACCACCTGTGACTGTGGCCAGCACTTCGATACGGCCAGCCTGCTTAATTACCACCGTCAGAGCAGCAGCGACAGCCTCTGCAAGGGCAAGCGGAGCACCACCTGCGACTGTGGCCAGCACTTCTACACGATCAGTCGGCTTCGGTACCATCGTGAGGGAAGTAGCGCCCCCCTCTGTAAGGGCAAGCGGAACAGCACCTGTGGCTGTGGCCAGCACTTCGATACGGCCAGATTGCTTGAATCCCACCGCTGGCGCAGCAGCGACAGCCTCTGCAAGGGCAAGTGGAACACCACCTGTGACTGTGGCCAGCACTTCGATACGGTCAGCCTGCTTAATTCCCACCGTCAGTGCAGCAGCGACAGCCTCTGCAAGGGCAAGTGGAACACCACCTGTGACTGTGGCCAGAATTTCGCGACGATGAGCCTGCTTAGTTCCCACCGTCAATGCAGCAGCGACAGCCTCTGCAAGGGCAAGTGGAACACCACCTGTGACTGTGGCCAGAATTTCGCGACGATGAGCCTGCTTAGTTCCCACCGTCAGTGCAGCAGCGACAGCCTCTGCAAGGGCAAGCGGAACACCATCTGCGGTTGTGGCAAGAGCTTCGACACGCCCAACCTGCTTTGTTCCCACCGCGAGGGCAGCAGCGATAGCGTCTGCAAGGGGAAATTGAACACCACATGCGGCTGTGGTGAGAGCTTTAATACGGTCAAACAGCTTAAATCCCACCGCCGGGTCAGCAGCAATACCCTCTGCAAGAGTAAGCGCAGCAAATAGAAAAGGAGGCGCTAATAGTTGATATCACTGCTGCCCGGTTGAGTCTCACTCAGCGCCATGGCCCCTCTCATATCTCGATACGCTTTCTATCATCATGCTTCTCTGGAATCTTCAACGCCTATAAAACCGCCTGATGGTTACAATACCCTTTCCGTTCATCTGCTAGCCTGTGGAATCCGAATGGAATCAGAGAAATTGGTGTGCTAAAGCCGTTAATAGCATTCAGAGCTCTTTGGCTGGCCCTGGCTGTTGCCCCATCTCTTGTTTGTGGTACAGGTTTGAAAACAAAAGGTCACTGCACTCTTGTGTTACCCGTCAGCGAAGAGGTGACCGATATCCTCTCAACAGGTCGTATCCATACAACCTCCCCCGCTATTCAACCTATGGGCGATACATTCTGTGTAGCCGGTCCAGAACACGCTCTTGTCTGTCAGGGCGTTGACAAGCCTGCCAGAGTCAGGATCCCAAGACAGGTCGGGTTTGCTCTGAATGTCAGCGCCAAAGGCTCTGTCTGCTCCGTAACGCCAGGCAAATCCTCTCTCCAGTCATGGGTAGATGATGTGATAGTCTCAGGTGAATCCGTTACCGGTCTGGAGGAGCTGTTGTTACCTGACAACCCTGATATCAAGGCCTGGGAAATTCACTGCCGGAGCATTGTTAAAAAAGAGCCATCTGAATCTGACACCCCGTCAACAGAGGCTGATGACCAGGGTTACGATAGCCCGATAGGGGACATTGAAATAGCATCTGTATCAACACCCAGGGGGCAACGAAAAACCACCTGCGGCTGTGGTCAGAATTTCGCGACGATGAGCCTGCTTAATTCCCACCGCCGGGGCAGCAGCGACAGCCTCTGCAAGGGCAAGCGGAACTCCACCTGCGACTGTGGCCAGCACTTCGACACGGTCAGGGGGCTTCGGACCCATCGTGAGGGAAGTAGCGTCCCCCTCTGCAAGGGCGAGCGGAACACCACCTGCGACTGTGGTCAGAATTTCTCGACGATGAACCTGCTTTATTCCCACCGCCGGTGCAGCAGCGACACCCCCTGTAAGGGCAAGCGGAACACCACCTGCGACTGTGGCCAGTACTTCGACGCGTCCAGCCTGCTTTGTTCCCACCGCGAGAGGAGCAGCGATAGCGTCTGCAAGGGAAAATTGAACACCACATGTGGCTGTGGTGAGAGCTTTAATACCGTCAGGCAGCTTAAATCCCACCGCCAGGGCAGCAGCGACAGCCTCTGCAAGGGCAAGCTGAACACCACATGTGACTGTGGCAAGTGCTTCGATACGGCCAGGCTGCTTGTTTCCCACCGCCGGGGTAGCAGCGACAGCCTCTGCAAGGGCAAGCGGAAAACCACCTGTGACTGTGGCCAGAATTTCGCGACGATAAGCCTGCTTGCTTCCCACCGTCAGTGCAGCAGCGACAGCCTCTGCAAGGGCACGCGGAACACCACCTGCGTTTGTGGCCAGAGCTTCGACACGCCCAACCTGCTTGTATCCCACCGCGAGGGCAGCAGCGATAGAGTCTGCAAGGGGAAATTGAACACCACATGCGGCTGTGGTGAGAGCTTTAATACGGTCAGGCAGCTTAAAACCCACCGCCGGAGCAGCAGTGGCAGCCTCTGCAAGGGCACGCGGAACACCACCTGCGGTTGTGGCCATAGCTTCGACACGCCCAGATTTCTTGAATACCACCGCGAGGGCAGCAGCGACAGCGTCTGCAATGGAAAATTGAACACCAAATGCGGCTGTGGTGAGAGCTTTAATACGGTCAGGCAGCTTAAATTCCACCGCCGCTTCAGCAGCAACACCCTCTGCAAGAGTAAGCGCAGTAAATAGAAAAGGAGGCGCTAATTGTTGATATCACTGCTGCCCGGTTGAGCCTCACTCAGTGCCAGGCACCCTCATATTTCGATACGCTTTTTGTCATCATGCTTCTCTGGAATCTTCAACGCCTATATAACCGCCTGATGGGAACACCCCCTTTTCCGATCATCTGCTAGCCTGTGAATCCGAATGGAATCAGAGAAATTGGTGTGCTAAAGCCGTTAATAGCATTCAGAGTTCTTTGGCTGGCCCTGGCTATTGCCCCATCTCTTGTTTTTGGTACAGGTTTGAAAACAAAAGGTCACTGCACTCTTGTGTTACCCGTCAGCGAAGAGGTGACCGATATCCTCTCAACAGGTCGTATCCATACAGCCTCCCCCGCTGTTCAACCTATGGGCGATACATTCTGTGTAGCTGGTCCAGAACACGCTCTTGTCTGTCAGGGCGTTGACAAACCTGCCAGAGTCAGGATCCCAGGACAGGTCGGTGATGCTCTGAATGTCAGGGCCAAAGGCTCTGTCTGCTTCGCAACGTCCAACAAAACCGTTACCCCGTCATGGGGCGATGATGTGATGGTCGCAGGCGACTCAGTTCTCGGCCTGGAGGAGCTGATGCTACCTGACAACCCAGATATCAGAGCCTGGGAAATTCACTGTCGGAGCATTGTTAAAAAAGAGCCATCTGAATCTGACACCTCGTCAACAGATGCTGATGACCGGGGTTACGATAGCCCGATAGGGGACATTGAAATAGCATCGGTATCAACACCCAGGGGGCAACGAAACACCACCTGCGGCTGTGGCAGGTACTTCGACACGGCCAGCCTGCTTGATTCCCACCGTCAGGGCAGCAGCGACAGCCTCTGCAAGGGCAAGCGGAACACCACCTGCGACTGTGGCCAGCACTTCGACACGGCCAGGCGGCTTCGGTGCCATCGTGAGGGAAGTAGCGCCCCCCTCTGCAAGGGCAAGCGGAACACCACCTGTGGTTGTGGCCAGCACTTCGAGACAGTCAGAGGGCTTGAATCCCACCGTAAGGGCAGTAGCGACACCCGCTGCAAGGGCAAGCTGAACACCACCTGCGACTGTGGCCGGAGCTTCGACACGTCCAGATTGCTTGAATCCCACCGCGAGGGCAGCAGCGATAGCGTCTGCAAGGGAAAATGGAACACCACATGCGGCTGTGGTGAGAGCTTTAATACGGTCAGGAAGCTTAAATCCCACCGCAGGGCCAGTAGCGACAGTCTCTGCAAGGGCAAGCTGAACACCACCTGTGACTGTGGCCAGCACTTCGATACGGCCAGCCTGCTTAATTCTCACCGACGGTGCAGCAGCGGCAGCCTCTGCAAGGGCAAGCGGAATACCACCTGCGTTTGTGGCCAGAGCTTCGACACGCCCAGCCTGCTTTGTTCCCACCGCGAGGGCAGCAGCGACAGCGTCTGCAAGGGAAGACTGAACACCACATGCGGCTGTGGTGAGAGCTTGAATACGGTCAGCCAGCTTAATTGCCACCGCCGGGGCAGCAGCAACAGCCTCTGCAAGGGCAAACGGAACACCACCTGCGGTTGTGGCCAGAGCTTCGACACGTCCGGCCTGCTTGAATCCCACCGCGGCGGCAGCAGCGATAGCGTCTGCAAGGGAAAATTGAACACCACATGCGGCTGTGGCAAGAGCTTGGATACGGTCAGGCAGCTTAAATCCCACCGCCGCTTCAGCAGCAACCCCCTCTGCAAGAGTAAGCGCAGCAAATAGATAAGGAAGCGCTAATAGTTGATATCACTGCTGCCTGGTTGAGCCTCACTAGGCGCCAGACCCCCCTCATATTTCGATATGCTTTTTGTCATTATGCTTCTCTGGAATCTTCAACGCCTATAAAACCGCCTGATGGGAACAACCCCTTTTCCGATCATCTGCTAGCCTGTGGAGTCCGAATGGAATCAGAGAAATTGGTGTGCTAAAGCCGTTAATAGCATTCAGAGCTCTTTGGCTGGCCCTGGCTGTTGCCCCTGCTCTTGTTTTTGGTACAGGTTTGAAAACAAAAGGTCACTGCACTCTTGTGTTACCCGTCAGCGAAGAGGTGACCGATATCCTCTCAACAGGTCGTATCCATACAACCTCCCCCGCTGTTCAACCTATGGGCGATACATTCTGTGTGGCCGGTCCAGAGCACGCTCTGGTCTGTCAGGGCGTTGACAAACCTGCCAGAGTCAGGATCACAGGACGGGTCGGGGATGCACTGAATGTCAGGGCCAAAGGCTCTGTCTGCTTCGCAACGTCCGACAAAACCGCTACCCCGTCATGGGGGGATGATGTGAAAGTCACAGGCGACTCAGTTCTTGGCCTGGAAGAGCTGATGCTGCCAGACAACCCTGATATCAGAGCCTGGGAAATTCACTGTCGGAGCATTGTTAAAAAAGAGCCATCTGAATCTGACACCCCGTCAACAGAGGCTGATGACCAGGGTTACGATAGCCCGATAGGGGCCATTGAAATAGCATCGGTATCAACACCCAGGGGGCAACCAAACACCACCTGCGGCTGTGGCCTGCACTTCGACACGGCCAGCCTGCTTCAATCTCACCGTCAGGGCAGCAGCGACAGCCTCTGCAAGGGCAAGTGGAACACCACCTGTGACTGTGGCCAGCACTTCGATACGGTCAGCCTGCTAAAATCCCACCGTCAGGGCAGCAGCGACAGACTCTGCAAGGGCAAGCGGAAGACCACCTGTGACTGTGGTCAGAATTTCGCGACGATGAGCCTGCTTAATTCCCACCGCCGGCACAGCAGCGACACCCTCTGTAAGGGCAAGCGGAACACCACCTGCGATTGTGGCCAGCACTTCGACACCATCAGTCGGTTTCGGTGCCATCGTGAGGGAAGCAGCGCCCCCCTCTGCAAGGGCAGGCTGAACACCACCTGTGGCTGTGGCCAGCACTTCGATACGGCCAGATTGCTTGAATCCCACCGCCGGGGCAGCAGCGACAGCCTTTGCAAGGGCAAGCGGAACACCACCTGTGACTGTGGCCAGCACTTCGATACGGCCACCCTGCTTCAATCTCACCGCCTGTGCGGAAGCCTCTGCAAGGGCAAGCGGAACACCACCTGCGACTGTGGCCAGTACTTCGATACGATCAATCGGCTTCGGTTCCATCGTGAGGGAAGTAGCGCCCCCCTCTGCAAGGGCAAGCGGAACACCACCTGCGACTGTGGCCAATACTTCGATACGGTCAGGGGGCTTAATTCTCACCGTAAGAGCAGCAGCGACAGTCGTTGCAAAGGCGCGCGGAACACCACCTGCGGTTGTGGCCGGAGCTTCGACACGCCCAGTCTGCTTTGTTCCCACCGCGACGGCAGCAGCGATAGCGTCTGCAAGGGAAAATTGAACACCACATGCGGCTGTGGTGAGAGCTTTAATACGGTCAGGCAGCTTAAATCCCACCGGCGCGTCAGCAGCAACACCCTCTGCAAGAGTAAGCGAAGAAAATAGAAAAGGAGGCGCTTATAGTTGATATCACTGCTGCCCGGTTGAGCCTCACTCAGTGCCAGGCCCCCCCCTCATATCTCGATACGCTTTTTGTCATCATGCTTCTCTGGAATCTTCAACGCCTATAAAGCCGGCTGATGGGAACAACCCCTTTTCCGATCATCTGCTAGCCTGTGGGATCCGAATGGAATCAGAGAAATTGGTGTGCTAAAGCCGTTAATAGCATTCAGAGTTCTTTGGCTGGCCCTGGCTGTTGCCCCGTCTCTTGTTTTTGGTACAGGTTTGAAAACAAAAGGTCACTGCACTCTTGTGCTACCCGTCAGCGAAGAGGTGACCGATATCCTCTCAACAGGTCGTATCCATACAGCCTCCCCCGCTGTTCAACCTATGGGCGATACATTTTGTGTGGCCGGTCCAGAACACGCTCTGGTCTGTCAGGGCGTTGACAAACCTGCCAGAGTCAGGATCCAAAGACAGGTCGGGGATGCTCTGAATGTCAGTGCCAAAGGCTCTGTCTGCTTCGCAACGTCCGACAAAACCGCTACCCCGTCATGGGACGATGATGTGATAGTCACAGGCGACTCAGTTCTCGGCCTGGAGGAGCTGATACTACCTGACAACCCTGATATCAGAGCCTGGGAAATTCACTGTCGGAGCATTGTTAAAAAAGAGCCATCTGAATCTGACACCTCGTCAACAGAGGCTGATGACCAGGGTTACGATAGCCCGATAGGGGACATTGAAATAGCATCTGTATCAACACCCAGGGGGCAACCAAACACCACCTGCGGCTGTGGTCTGCACTTCGAAACGGCCAGCCTGCTTAATTCCCACCGCCGGGGCCGCAGCGCCCCCCTCTGCAAGGGCAAGCTGAACACCACCTGTGTCTGTGGGCGGCACTTCGATACGGCCAGCCTGCTTTATTCCCACCGCCGGGTCAGCAGCGACAGCCTCTGCAAGGGCAAGCGAAACACCACCTGTGGCTGTGGCCGGCACTTCGATACGGCCAGCCTGCTTCAATCTCACCGTCAGGGCAGCAGCGACACCCTCTGTAAGGGCAGGTGGAACACCACCTGTGGCTGTGGCCAGCACTTCGATACGGTCAGCCTGTTTAATTCCCACCGCCGGGGCAGCAGCGATACCCTCTGCAAGGGCAAGCGGAACACCACCTGCGACTGTGGCCTGCACTTCGATACGGTCAGAATGCTTGAATCCCACCGTCATTGCAGCAGCGACAGCCTCTGTAAGGGCAAGGCGAACACCACCTGCGACTGTGGCCTGCACTTCGACACGGTCAGTCGGCTTCAGTCCCACCGCCGGTGCAGCAGCGACAGCCTCTGCAAGGGCAAGCGGAGCACCACCTGTGGCTGTGGCCAGCACTTCGATACGGCCAGTCGGCTTAATACCCACCGTCAGAGCAGCAGCGACAGCCTCTGCAAGGGCAAGTTGAACACCACCTGTGACTGTGGCCAGCACTTCGATATGGCCAGCCTGCTTTATGCCCACCGTCAGAGCAGCAGCGGCAGCCTCTGCAAGGGCAAGCGGAAAACCACCTGTGACTGTGGCCAGCACTTCAATACGGCCAGCCTGCTTATTTCCCACCGCCGATGCAGCAGTGACAGCCTCTGCAAGGGCAAGCGGAACACCACCTGTGACTGTGGCCAGCACTTCGATACGGTCAGCCTGCTTAATTCCCACCGTCAGTGCAGCAGCGACAGCCTCTGCAAGGGCAAGCGGAACACCACCTGTGACTGTGGCCGGCACTTCGATACGGTCAGCCTGTTTTATTCCCACCGCCGGTGCAGCAGCGACAGCCTCTGCAAGGGTAAGCGCAGCAAATAGAAAAGGAGGTGCTAATAGTTGATATCACTGCTGCCCGGTTGAGCCTCGCTCAGCGCCATGGCCCCTCACATATCTCGATACGCTTTTTGTAATCATGCTTCTCTGGAATCTTCAACGCCTATAAAACCGCCTGATGGGAACAATGATATTTTCCGTTCATCTGCTAGCCTGTGGAATCCGAATGGAATCAGAGAAATTGGCGTGTTACAGCCGTTGATGACATCCAGAGTTCTTTGGCTGGCTCTGGCTATTGCCCCTGCTCTTGTTTTTGGGACAGGTTTGAAAACAAAAGGTCACTGCACTCTTGTGTTACCCGTCAGCGAAGAGGTGACCGATATCCTCTCAACAGGTCGTATCCATACAGCTTCCCACGCTGTTCAACCTATGGGCGATACATTCTGTGTAGCCGGTCCAGAACACGCTCTGGTCTGTCAGGGCGTTAACAAGCCTGCCAGAGTCAGGATCCCGAGACAGATCGGTGATGTTCTGAATGTCAGCGCCAAAGGCTCTGTCTGCTCCGCAACTCCCGGCAAAACCGCTCCCCCGTCATGGGAAGATGATGTGATGGTCACAGGCGAATCAATTATCGGCCTGGAGGAGCTGATGCTACCTGACAACCCTGATATCAGAGCCTGGGAAATTCACTGCCGGAGCATTGTTAAAAAAGAGCCATCTGAATCTGACACCCCGTCAACAGAGGCTGATGACCAGGGTTTCGATAGCCCGATAGGGGGGATTGAAATAGCATCTGTCTCAACACTCGGTGGGCAAGGAAACACCACTTGCGGCCGTGGTCAGAATTCCGCGACGATGAGCCTGCTTAATTCCCACCGCCAGGGCAGCAGCGACAGCCTCTGCAAGGGCAAGCGGAACACCACCTGTTACTGTGGCCGGCACTTCGATACGTTCAGCCTGCTTACTTCCCACCGCCAGGGCAGCAGCGACAGCCTCTGCAAGGGCAAGCTGAACACCACCTGTGACTGTGGCCATCACTTCGATACGGTCAACCTGCTTAATTCCCACCGCCGGGGCAGCAGTGACAGCCTCTGCAAGCGCAAGCGGAACACCACCTGTGACTGTGGCCAGCACTTCGATACGGTCAACCTGCTTAATTCCCACCGTCAGGGCAGCAGCGACAGCCTCTGCAAGGGCAAGCGGAACACCACCTGTGACTGTGGCCAGTACTTCGATGCGGCCAGCCTGCTTAATTGCCACCGTCAGGGCAGCAGCGACAGCCTCTGCAAGGGCAAGCGGAACACCACCTGTGACTGTGGCCAGTACTTCGATACGGCCAGCCTGCTTAATTGCCACCGTCAGGGCAGCAGCGACAGCCTCTGCAAGGGGAAGTGGAACACCACCTGCGGCTGTGGCCAGTACTTCGACACGATTAATCGGCTTCAGTCCCACCGCCGGAGCAGCAGCGACAGCCTCTGCAAGGGCAAGCAAAACACCACCTGTGGCTGTGGCCAGTGCTTCGATACGGTCAGATTACTTAATTCCCACCGCGAGTGCAGCAGCGACAGCCTCTGCAAGGGCAAGCTGAACACCACTTGTGACTGTGGCCAGCACTTCGATACGGTCAGCCTGCTTAATTCCCACCGTCAGGGCAGCAGCGACAGCCTCTGCAAGGGCAAGCTGAACACCACCTGTGACTGTGGCCAGCACTTCGATACGGTCAGCCTGCTTAATTCCCACCGTCAGGGCAGCAGCGACAGCCTCTGTAAGGGCAAGCGGAACACCACCTGCGGCTGTGGCCAGCACTTCGATACGGCCAGCCTGCTAAAATCCCACCGCCAGGGCAGCAGCGACAGCCTCTGCAGGGGCAAGCTGAACACCACCTGTGACTGTGGCCAGCACTTCGATACGGCCAGCCTGTTTTATTCCCACCGCCAGGGCAGCAGCGACAGCCTCTGCAAGGGCGCGCGGAACACTACCTGTGACTGTGGCCGGCACTTCGATACGGCCAGCCTGCTTATTTCCCACCGCCGGGGCAGCAGCGACAGCCTCTGCAAGGGCAAGCGGAACACCACCTGTGACTGTGGCCAGCACTTCGATACGGTCAGTCAGCTTAATTATCACCGCCGCTTCAGCAGCAACCCCCTCTGCAAGAGTAAGCGCAGCAAATAGAAAAGCAGGCGCTAATAGTTGATATCACTGCTGCCCGGTTGAGCCTCACTCAGCGCCATGGCCCCTCTCATATCTCGATATACTTTCTATCATCATGCTTTTCTGGAATCTTCAACGCCTATAAAACCGCCTGATGGGAACAATACCCTTTTCCGTTCATCTGCTAGCCTGTGGAATCCGAATGGAATCAGAGAAATTGGCGTGCTAGAGCCGTTAATAGCATTCAGAGTTCTTTGGCTGGCTCTGGCTCTGGCCATTGCCCCTGCTCTTGTTTTTGGTACAGGTTTGAAAACAAAAGGTCACTGCACTCTTGTGTTACCCGTCAGCGAAGAGGTGACCGATATCCTCTCAACAGGTCGTATCCATACAACCTCCCCCGCTGTTCAACCTATGGGCGATACATTCTGTGTAGCCGGTCCAGAACACGCTCTGGTCTGTCAGGGCGTTGACAAACCTGCCAGAGTCAGGATCCCGAAACAGGTCGGGGATGCACTGAATGTCAGCGCCAAGGGCTCTGTCTGCTCCGTAACGCCCGGCAAATCCTCTCACCCGTCATGGGACGATGATGTGATAGTCACAGGCGAATCCGTTACCGGTCTGGAGGAGCTGTTGTTACCTGACAACCCTGATATCAAGGCCTGGGAAATTCACTGTCGGAGCATTGTTAAAAAAGAGCCATCTGAATCTGACATCCCGTCAACAAAGGCTGATGACCAGGGTTACGATAGCCCAATAGGGGACATTGAAATAGCATCTGTATCAAAACCCAGGGGGCAACGAAACACCATCTGCGGCTGTGGTCAGAATTTCGCGACGATGAGCCTGCTTAATTCCCACCGCCAGGGCAGCAGCGACAGCCTCTGCAAGGGCAAGTGGAACACCACCTGTTACTGTGGCCAGCACTTCGACACGGTCAGGCGGCTTTGGTCCCACCGTCAGGGCAGCAGCGACAGCCTCTGTAAGGGTAAGCGGAACACCATCTGCGGCTGTGGTCAGAATTTCGCGACGATGAGCCTGCTTAATTCCCACCGCCAGGGCAGCAGCGACAGCCTCTGCAAGGGCAAGTGGAACACCACCTGTTACTGTGGCCAGCACTTCGACACGGTCAGGCGGCTTTGGTCCCACCGTCAGGGCAGCAGCGACAGCCTCTGTAAGGGTAAGCGGAACACCATCTGCGGCTGTGGTCAGAATTTCGCGACGATGAGCCTGCTTAATTCCCACCGCCAGGGCAGCAGCGACAGCCTCTGCAAGGGCAAGCGGAACACCACCTGTGACTGTGGCCAGCACTTCGATACGGCCAGTCGGCTTAATTCCCACCGCAAGGGCAGCAGCGACAGCCTCTGCAAGGGTAAGCGGAACACCACCTGTGACTGTGGCCAGCACTTCGATACAGTCAGCCTGCTTAATTCCCACCGTCAGAGCAGCAGCGACAGCCACTGTAAGGGCAAGAAGAAGAAGACGATCTGCGACTGTGGCCAGCACTTCGATACGGTCAGCCTGCTTAATTCCCACCGTCAGGGCAGCAGCGACACCCTCTGTAAGGGCAAGCGGAACACCACCTGTGACTGTGGCCAGCACTTCGATACGGTCAGCCTGCTTAATACCCACCGTCAGGGCCTCAGCGACAGCCTCTGCAAGGGCAGGTGGAACACCACCTGTGGCTGTGGCCAGCACTTCGATACGGCCAGATTGCTTGAAACCCACCGCCGGGGCAGCAGCGACAGCCTCTGCAAGGGCAAGCAGAACACCGCGTGTGACTGTGGCCAGCACTTCGATACGGCCAGATTGCTTGAATCCCACCGCAGGGCCAGCGGCGACAGCCTCTGCAAGGGCAAGTGGAACACCACCTGTGACTGTGGCCGGCACTTCGATACGGCCAGCCGGCTTAATTCCCACCGCCGGGGCAGCAGCGCCCCCCTCTGCAAGGGCAAGCGGAGCACCACCTGTGACTGTGGTCAGCACTTCGATACGGCCAGATTGCTTGAATCCCACCGGCGGGGCAGCAGCGACAGCCTCTGCAAGGGCAAGCGGAGCACCACCTGTGACTGTGGCCAGCACTTCGATACGGTCAGCTTGCTTGAATCCCACCGCCGGAGCAGCAGCGACAGCCTCTGCAAGGGCAAGCGGAACACCACATGCGATTGTGGTCAGAATTTCGCGACGATGAACCTGCTTCATTCCCACCGCCGGGGCAGCAGCGACAACCTCTGCAAGGGCAAGCGGAACACCACCTGTGACTGTGGCCAGTGCTTCGATACGGTCAGATTGCTTGAATCCCACCGTCAGAGCAGCAGCGACAGCCTCTGCAAGGGCAAGCGGAACACCACCTGTGACTGTGGCCAGCACTTCGATACGGCCAGCCTGCTTAGTTCCCACCGCCGGGGCAGCAGCGACAGCCTCTGCATGGGCAAGCGGAACACCACCCGCGGTTGTGGTCGGAGCTTCGACACGCCCAGCCTGCTTTGTTCCCACCGCGAGGGCAGCAGCGATAGCGTCTGCAAGGGGAAATTGAACACCACATGCGGCTGTGGTGAGAGCTTTAATACGGTCAGGCAGCTTAAATTCCACCGCCGCTTCAGCAGCAACACCCTCTGCAAGAGTAAGCGCAGCAAATAGAAAAGGAGGCGCTAATAGTTGATATCACTGCTGCCCGGTTGAGCCTCACTCAGCGCCAGGCCCCCCCCTCATGTCTCGATACGCTTTTTGTCATCATGCTTCTCTGGAATCTTCAACGCCTATAAAACCGGCTGATGGGAACAACCCCTTTTCCGATCATCTGCTAGCCTGTGGAATCCGAATGGAATCAGAGAAATTGGTGTGCTAAAGCCGTTAATAGCATTCAGAGTTCTTTGGCTGGCCCTGGCTGTAGCCCCATCTCTTGTTTTTGGTACAGGTTTGAAAACAAAAGGTCACTGCACTCTTGTGTTACCCGGCAGCGAGGGGGTGACCGATATCCTCTCAACAGGTCGTATCCATACAACCTCCCCCGCTGTTCAACCTATGGGCGATACATTCTGTGTAGCTGGTCCAGAACACGATCTGGTCTGTCAGGGCGTTGACAAACCTGCCAGAGTCAGGATCCCAGGACAGGTCGGCGATGCTCTGAATGTCAGGGTCAAAGGCTCTGTCTGCTTCGCAACGTCCGACAAAACCGCTCCCCCGTCATGGGACGATGATGTGATAGTCACAGGCGAATCAGTTCTCGGCCTGGAGGAGCTGATGCTACCTGACAACCCTGATATCAGAGCCTGGGAAATTCACTGTCGGAGCATTGTTAAAAAAGAGCCATCTGAATCTGACACCTCGTCAACAGAGGCTGATGACCAGGGTTACGATAGCCCGATAGGGGACATTGAAATAGCATCTGTATCAACACCCGGGGGGCAACCAAACACCACCTGCGGCCGTGGTCAGAATTTCGCGACGATGAGCCTGCTTAATTCCCACCGCCGGGGCAGCAGCGACAGCCACTGCAAGGGCAGGCGGAACACCACCTGCGGCTGTGGTCAGAATTTCGCGACGATGAGCCTGCTTAATTCCCACCGCAAGGGCAGCAGTGACAGCCTCTGCAAGGGCAAGCGGAACACCACCTGTGACTGTGGCCAGCACTTCGATACGCTCAGCCTGCTTAATTCCCACCGTCAGAGCAGCAGCGACAGCCTCTGCAAGGGCAAGCGGAACACCACCTGTGGCTGTGGCCAGCACTTCGATACGGTCAGTCTGCTTCAATCTCACCGCCGGGGCAGCAGCGACAGCCTCTGCAATGGCAAGTGGAACACCACCTGTGACTGTGGCCAGCACTTCGATACGGTCAGGCGGCTTAATTCCCACCGCCGGGTCAGCAGCGACAGCCTCTGTAAGGGCAAGCGGAACACCACCTGTGACTGTGGCCAGCACTTCGGTACGGCCAGCCTGTTTTATTCCCACCGTCAGAGCAGCAGCGACAGCCTCTGCAAGGGCAGGCTGAACACCACCTGTGGCTGTGGCCAGCACTTCGATACGTTGAGTCTGCTTAATTCCCACCGGCGGGGCAGCAGCGACAGCCTCTGCAAGGGCAAGCGGAACACCACCTGTGGCTGTGGTCAGAGTTTCGATACGGTCAGATTGCTTGAATCCCACCGCTGGGGCAGCAGCGACAGCCTCTGCAAGGGCAAGCGGAGCACCACCTGTGGCTGTGGCCAGCACTTCGATACGTCCAGCCTGCTTTATACCCACCGTCAGAGCAGCAGCGACAGCCTCTGCAAGGGCAAGTTGAACACTACCTGTAACTGTGGCCGGCACTTCGATACGGCCAGCCTGCTTTATACCCACCGTCAGAGCAGCAGCGGCAGCCTCTGCAAGGGCAAGCGGAAAACCACCTGTGACTGTGGCCAGCACTTCAATACGGCCAGCCTGCTTATTTCCCACCGCCGGTGCAGCAGTGACAGCCTCTGCAAGGGCAAGCGGAACACCACCTGTGACTGTGGCCAGCACTTCGATACGGTCAGCCTGCTTAATTCCCACCGTCAGGGCAGCAGCGACAGCCTCTGCAAGGGCAAGCGGAACACCACCTGTGACTGTGGCCGGCACTTCGATACGGTCAGACTGTTTAGTTCCCACCGCCGCTGCAGCAGCGACAGCCTCTGCAAGGGTAAGCGCAGCAAATAGAAAAGGAGGCGCTAATAGTTGATATCACTGCTGCCCGGTTGAGCCTCACTCAGCACCATGGCCCCTCACATATCTCGATACGCTTTTTGTAATCATGCTTCTCTGGAATCTTCAACGCCTATAAAACCGCCTGATGGGAACAATGATATTTTCCGTTCATCTGCTAGCCTGTGGAATCCGAATGGAATCAGAGAAATTGGCGTGTTACAGCCGTTGATGACATCCAGAGTTCTTTGGCTGGCTCTGGCCATTGCCCCTGCTCTTGTTTTTGGGACAGGTTTGAAAACAAAAGGTCACTGCACTCTTGTGTTACCCGTCAGCGAAGAGGTGACCGATATCCTCTCAACAGGTCGTATCCATACAGCCTCCCCCGCTGTTCTACCTATGGGCGATACATTATGTGTAGCCGGTCCAGAACACGCTCTGGTCTGTCAGGGCGTTAACAAGCCTGCCAGAGTCAGGATCCCGAGACAGGTCGGGGATGTTCTGAATGTCAGCGCCAAAGGCTCTGTCTGCTCCGCAACTCCCGGCAAAACCGCTCCTCCGTCATGGGAAGATGATGTGATGGTCACAGGCGAATCAATTATCGGCCTGGAGGAGCTGATGTTACCTGACAACCCTGATATCAGAGCCTGGGAAATTCACTGTCGGAGCATTGTTAAAAAAGAGCCATCTGAATCTGGCACCCCGTTAACAGAGGCTGATGACCAGGGTTTCGATAGCCCGATAGGGGGGATTGAAATAGCATCTGTCTCAACACCCGGTGGGCAAGGAAACACCACTTGCGGCCGTGGTCAGAATTTCGCGACGATGAGCCTGCTTAATTCCCACCGCCGGGGCAGCAGCGACAGCCTCTGCAAGGGCAAGCGGAACACCACCTGTGGCTGTGGCCAGTGCTTCGATACGGTCAGATTACTTAATTCCCACCGCCGGTGCAGCAGCGACAGCCTCTGCAAGGGCAAGCTGAACACCACCTGTGACTGTGGCCAGCACTTCGATACGGTCAACCTGCTTAATTCCCACCGCCGGGGCAGAAGTGACAGCCTCTGCAAGGGCAAGCAGAACACCACCTGTGACTGTGGCCAGTACTTCGATACGGCCAGCCTGCTTAATTGCCACCGTCAGGGCAGCAGCGACAGCCTCTGCAAGGGGAAGTGGAACACCACCTGCGGCTGTGGCCAGTACTTCGACACGATTAGTCGGCTTCAGTCCCACCGCCGGAGCAGCAGCGACAGCCTCTGCAAGGGCAAGCGGAACACCATCTGTGGCTGTGGCCAGTGCTTCGATACGGTCAGATTACTTAATTCCCACCGCCGGTGCAGCAGCGACAGCCTCTGCAAGGGGAAGTGGAACACCACCTGTGACTGTGGCCAGCACTTCGATACGGTCAGTCTGCTTAAATCCCACCGTCAGAGCAGCAGCGACAGCCTCTGCAAGGGCAAGCTGAACACCACCTGTGACTGTGGCCAGCACTTCGATACGGTCAGCCTGCTTAATTCCCACCGTCAGGGCAGCAGCGACAGCCTCTGTAAGGGCAAGCGGAACACCACCTGCGGCTGTGGCCAGCACTTCGATACGGCCAGCATGCTTTATTCCCACCGCCAGGGCAGCAGCGACAGCCTCTGTAAGGGCAAGCGGAACACCACCTGCGGCTGCGGCCAGCACTTCGATACGGCCAGCCTGCTTTATTCCCACCGCCAGGGCAGCAGCGACAGCCTCTGCAGGGGCAAGCTGAACACCACCTGTGACTGTGGCCAGCACTTCGATACGGCCAGCCTGCTTACTTCCCACCGTCAGGGCAGCAGCGACAGCCTCTGCAAGGGCAAGTGGAACACCACCTGCAACTGTGGTCAGAATTTCACGACGAAGAACCTGCTTGATTCCCACCGTCGGGGCAGCAGCGACAGCCTCTGCAAGGGCACGCGGAACACCACCTGTGACTGTGGCCAGCACTTCGATACGCCCAGCCAGCTTAAATATCACCGCCGCGTCAGCAGTAACACCCTCTGCAAGAGTAAACGCAGCAAATAGAAAAGCAGGCGCTAATAGTTGATATCACTGCTGCCCGGTTGAGCCTCACTCAGTGCCATGGCCCCTCTCATATCTCGATATACTTTCTATCATCATGCTTTTCTGGAATCTTCAACGCCTATAAAACCGCCTGATGGGAACAATACCCTTTTCCGTTCATCTGCTAGCCTGTGGAATCCGAATGGAATCAGAGAAATTGGCGTGCTAGAGCCGTTAATAGTATTCAGAGTTCTTTGGCTGGCTCTGGCCATTGCCCCTGCTCTTGTTTTTGGTACAGGTTTGAAAACAAAAGGTCACTGCACTCTTGTGTTACCCGTCAGCGAAGAGGTGACCGATATCCTCTCAACAGGTCGTATCCATACAATCTCCTCCGCTGTTCAACCTATGGGCGATACATTCTGTGTAGCCGGTCCAGAACACGCTCTGGTTTGTCAGGGCGTTGACAAACCTGCCAGGGTCAGAATCCCGAAACAGGTCGGGGATGCTCTGAATGTCAGCGCCAGGGGCTCTGTCTGCTCCGCAACTCCCGGCAAAACCGCTCCCCCGTCATGGGAAGATGATGTGATGGTCACAGGCGAATCAATTATCGGCCTGGAGGAGCTGTTGTTACCTGACAACCCTGATATCAAGGCCTGGGAAATTCACTGTCGGAGCATTGTTAAAAAAGAGCCATCTGAATCTGACACCCCGTCAACAGAGGCTGATGACCAGGGTTACGATAGCCCGATAGGGGACATTGAAATAGCATCTGTATCAAAACCCAGGGGGCAACGAAACACCATCTGCGGCTGTGGTCAGAATTTCGCGACGATGAGCCTGCTTAATTCCCACCGCAAGGGCAGCAGCGACAGCCTCTGCAAGGGCAAGCGGAACACCATCTGCGGCTGTGGTCAGAATTTCGCGACGATGAGCCTGCTTAATTCCCACCGCAAGGGCAGCAGCGACAGCCTCTGCAAGGGCAAGCGGAACACCACCTGTGACTGTGGCCAGCACTTCGATACGGCCAGTCGGCTTAATTCCCACCGCAAGGGCAGCAGCGACAGCCTCTGCAAGGGCAAGCGGAACACCACCTGTGACTGTGGCCAGCACTTCGATACAGTCAGCCTGCTTAATTCCCACCGTCAGAGCAGCAGCGACAGCCACTGTAAGGGCAAGCAGAAGACGATCTGCGACTGTGGCCAGCACTTCGATACGGTCAGCCTGCTTAATTCCCACCGTCAGGGCCTCAGCGACAGCCTCTGCAAGGGCAGGTGGAACACCACCTGTGGCTGTGGCCAGCACTTCGATACGGCCAGATTGCTTGAAACCCACCGCCGGGGCAGCAGCGACAGCCTCTGCAAGGGCAAGCGGAACACCGCGTGTGACTGTGGCCAGCACTTCGATACGGCCAGATTGCTTGAAACCCACCGCCGGGGCAGCAGCGACAGCCTCTGCAAGGGCAAGCGGAACACCGCGTGTGACTGTGGCCAGCACTTCGATACGGCCAGCGGCTTGAAACCCACCGCCGGGCCAGCAGCGACAGCCTCTGCAAGGGCAAGTGGAACACCACCTGTGACTGTGGCCGGCACTTCGATACGGCCAGCCGGCTTAATTCCCACCGCCGGGGCAGCAGCGCCCCCCTCTGCAAGGGCAAGTGGAACACCACCTGTGACTGTGGCCGGCACTTCGATACGGCCAGCCGGCTTAATTCCCACCGCCGGGGCAGCAGCGCCCCCCTCTGCAAGGGCAAGCGGAGCACCACCTGTGACTGTGGTCAGCACTTCGATACGGCCAGATTGCTTGAATCCCACCGGCGGGGCAGCAGCGACAGCCTCTGCAAGGGCAAGCTGAACACCACCTGTGGCTGTGGCCAGCACTTCGATACGGCCAGATTGCTTGAATCCCACCGCCGGGGCAGCGGCGACAGCCTCTGCAAGGGCAAGCGGAACACCACCTGTGACTGTGGCCAGCACTTCGATACGGTCAGCCTGCTTAATTCCCACCGTCAGAGCAGCAGCGACAGCCTCTGCAAGGGCAAGCGGAGCACCACCTGCGGTTGTGGTCAGAGCTTCGACACGATCAATCGGCTTCGGTTCCATCGTGAGGGAAGTAGCGCCCCCCTCTGCAAGGGCAAGCGGAACACCACCTGCGACTGTGGCCAGCGCATCGATACGGCCAGCCTGCTTAATTCCCACCGCCGGGGCAGCAGCGACAGCCTCTGCATGGGCAAGCGGAACACCACCCGCGGTTGTGGTCGGAGCTTCGACACGCCCAGCCTGCTTTGTTCCCTCCGCGAGGGCAGCAGCGATAGCGTCTGCAAGGGGAAATTGAACACCACATGCGGCTGTGGTGAGAGCTTTAATACGGTCAGGCAGCTTAAATTCCACCGCCGCTTCAGCAGCAACACCCTCTGCAAGAGTAAGCGCAGCAAATAGAAAAGGAGGCGCTAATAGTTGATATCACTGTTGCCCGGTTGAGCCTCACTCAGCGCCAGGCCCCCCCCCTCATATCTCGATACGCTTTTTGTCATCATGCTTCTCTGGAATCTTCAACGCCTATAAAACCGGCTGATGGGAACAACCCCTTTTCCGATCATCTGCTAGCCTGTGGAATCCGAATGGAATCAGAGAAATTGGTGTGCTAAAGCCGTTAATAGCATTCAGAGTTCTTTGGCTGGCCCTGGCTGTTGCCCCGTCTCTTGTTTTTGGTACAGGTTTGAAAACAAAAGGTCACTGCACTCTTGTGCTACCCGTCAGCGAAGAGGTGACCGATATCCTCTCAACAGGTCGTATCCATACAGCCTCCCCCGCTGTTCAACCTATGGGCGATACATTTTGTGTGGCCGGTCCAGAACACGCTCTGATCTGTCAGGGCGTTGACAAACCTGCCAGAGTCAGAATCCCAAGACAGGTCGGGGATGCTCTGAATGTCAGCGCCAAAGGCTCTGTCTGCTTCGCAACGTCCGACAAAACCGCTACCCCGTCATGGGACGATGATGTGATAGTCACAGGCGACTCAGTTCTCGGCCTGGAGGAGCTGATACTACCTGACAACCCTGATATCAGAGCCTGGGAAATTCACTGTCGGAGCATTGTTAAAAAAGAGCCATCTGAATCTGACACCTCGTCAACAGAGGCTGATGACCAGGGTTACGATAGCCCGATAGGGGACATTGAAATAGCATCTGTATCAACACCCAGGGGGCAACCAAACACCACCTGCGGCTGTGGCAGGTACTTCGACACGGCCAGCCTGCTAAAATCCCACCGTCAGGGCAGCAGCGATAGGCTCTGCAAGGGCAGGCGGAACACCACCTGCGGGTGTGGTCAGAATTTCGCGACGATGAGCCTGCTTAATTCCCACCGCAAGGGCAGCAGCGACAGCCTCTGCAAGGGCAAGTGGAACACCGCCTGTGACTATGGCCAGCACTTCGATACGGTCAGCCTGCTTAATTCCCACCGTCAGGGCAGCAGCGACAGCCTCTGCAAGGGCAAGCGGAACCCCACCTGCGACTGTGGCCAGCACTTCGATACGGTCAGTTTGCTTCAATCTCACCGCCGGTGCAGCAGCGACAGCCTCTGCAATGGCAAGTGGAACACCACCTGTGACTGTGGCCAGCACTTCGATACGGTCAGTCGGCTTAATTCCCACCGCCGGGTCAGCAGCGACAGCCTCTGTAAGGGCAAGCGGAACACCACCTGTGACTGTGGCCAGCACTTCGGTACGGCCAGCCTGCTTTATTCCCACCGTCAGAGCAGCAGCGACAGCCTCTGCAAGGGCAGGCTGAACACCACCTGTGACTGTGGCCAGCACTTCGATACGTTGACTCTGCTTAATTCCCACCGCCGGGGCAGCAACGACAGCCTCTGCAAGGGCAAGCGGAACACCACCTGTGGCTGTGGTCAGAGTTTCGATACGGTCAAATTGCTTGAATCCCACCGCTGGGGCAGCAGCGACAGCCTCTGCAAGGGCAAGCGGAGCACCACCTGTGGCTGTGGCCAGCACTTCGATACGGCCAGTCGGCTTAATACCCACCGTCAGAGCAGCAGCGACAGCCTCTGCAAGGGCAAGTTGAACACCACCTGTGACTGTGGCCAGCACTTCGATACGGCCAGCCTGCTTTATGCCCACCGTCAGAGCAGCAGCGGCAGCCTCTGCAAGGGCAAGCGGAAAACCACCTGTGACTGTGGCCAGCACTTCAATACGGCCAGCCTGCTTATTTCCCACCGCCGATGCAGCAGTGACAGCCTCTGCAAGGGCAAGCGGAACACCACCTGTGACTGTGGCCAGCACTTCGATACGGTCAGCCTGCTTAATTCCCACCGTCAGGGCAGCAGCGACAGCCTCTGCAAGGGCAAGCGGAACACCACCTGTGACTGTGGCCGGCACTTCGATACGGTCAGCCTGTTTTATTCCCACCGCCGGTGCAGCAGCGACAGCCTCTGCAAGGGTAAGCGCAGCAAATAGAAAAGGAGGTGCTAATAGTTGATATCACTGCTGCCCGGTTGAGCCTCGCTCAGCGCCATGGCCCCTCACATATCTCGATACGCTTTTTGTAATCATGCTTCTCTGGAATCTTCAACGCCTATAAAACCGCCTGATGGGAACAATGATATTTTCCGTTCATCTGCTAGCCTGTGGAATCCGAATGGAATCAGAGAAATTGGCGTGTTACAGCCGTTGATGACATCCAGAGTTCTTTGGCTGGCTCTGGCCATTGCCCCTGCTCTTGTTTTTGGGACAGGTTTGAAAACAAAAGGTCACTGCACTCTTGTGTTACCCGTCAGCGAAGAGGGGACCGATATCCTCTCAACAGGTCGTATCCATACAGCTTCCCCCGCTGTTCAACCTATGGGCGATACATTCTGTGTAGCCGGTCCAGAACACGCTCTGGTCTGTCAGGGCGTTAACAAGCCTGCCAGAGTCAGGATCCCGAGACAGATCGGTGATGTTCTGAATGTCAGCGCCAAAGGCTCTGTCTGCTCCGCAACTCCCGGCAAAACCGCTCCCCCGTCATGGGAAGATGATGTGATGGTCACAGGCGAATCAATTATCGGCCTGGAGGAGCTGATGCTACCTGACAACCCTGATATCAGAGCCTGGGAAATTCACTGTCGGAGAATTGTTAAAAAAGAGCCATCTGAATCTGGCACCCCGTCAACAGAGGCTGATGACCAGGGTTTCGATAGCCCGATAGGGGGGGTTGAAATAGCATCTGTCTCAACACCCGGTGGGCAAGGAAACACCACTTGCGGGCGTGGTCAGAATTTCGCGACGATGAGCCTGCTTAATTCCCACCGCCGGGGCAGCAGCGACAGCCTCAGCAAGGGCAAGCGGAACACCACCTGTTACTGTGGCCGGCACTTCGATACGGCCAGTCGGCTTAATTGCCACCGTCAGGGCAGCAGCGACAGCCTCTGCAAGGGGAAGTGGAACACCACCTGCGGCTGTGGCCAGTACTTCGACACGATTAGTCGGCTTCAGTCCCACCGCCGGAGCAGCAGCGACAGCCTCTGCAAGGGCAAGCGGAACACCACCTGTGGCTGTGGCCAGTGCTTCGATACGGTCAGTCTGCTTAATTCCCACCGCCGGTGCAGCAGCGACAGCCTCTGCAAGGGCAAGCTGAACACCACCTGTGACTGTGGCCAGCACTTCGATACGGCAGTCTGCTTAAATCCCACCGTCAGCAGCAGCGACAGCCTCTGCAAGGGCAAGCTGAACACCACCTGTGACTGTGGCCAGCACTTCGATACGGCCAGTCTGCTTAATTCCCACCGTCAGTGGCAGCAGCGACAGCCTCTGCAAGGGCAAGCTGAACACCACCTGTTACTGTGGCCAGCACTTCGATACGGTCAGCCTGCTTAATTCCCACCGTCAGGGCAGCAGCGACAGCCTCTGTAAGGGCAAGCGGAACACCACCTGCGGCTGTGGCCAGCACTTCGATACGGCCAGCCTGCTTTATTCCCACCGCCAGGGCAGCAGCGACAGCCTCTGCAAGGGCAAGCGGAACACCTGTGACTGTGGCCAGTGCTTCAATACGGCCAGATTGCTTGAATCCCACCGCCGGGGCAGCAGCGACAGCCTCTGCAAGGGCAAGTGGAGCACCACCTGCAACTGTGGTCAGAATTTCACGACGAAGATCCTGCTTAATTCCCACCGTCGGGGCAGCAGCGACAGCCTCTGCAAGGGCACGCGGAACACCACCTGTGACTGTGGCCAGCACTTCGATACGCCCAGCCAGCTTAAATAGCACCCCCGCGTCAGCAGCAACACCCTCTGCAAGAGTAAACGCAGCAAATAGAAAAGCAGGCGCTAATAGTTGATATCACTGCTGCCCGGTTGAGCCTCACTCAGCGCCATGGCCCCTCACATATCTCGATATACTTTCTATCATCATGCTTTTCTGGAATCTTCAACGCCTATAAAACCGGCTGATGGGAACAACCCCTTTTCCGATCATCTGCTAGCCTGTGGAATCCGAATGGAATCAGAGAAATTGGCGTGCTAGAGCCGTTAATAGTATTCAGAGTTCTTTGGCTGGCTCTGGCCATTGCCCCTGCTCTTGTTTTTGGTACAGGTTTGAAAACAAAAGGTCACTGCACTCTTGTGTTACCCGTCAGCGAAGAGGTGACCGATATCCTCTCAACAGGTCGTATCCATACAACCTCCTCCGCTGTTCAACCTATGGGCGATACATTCTGTGTAGCCGGTCCAGAACACGCTCTGGTTTGTCAGGGCGTTGACAAACCTGCCAGGGTCAGAATCCCGAAACAGGTCGGGGATGCTCTGAATGTCAGCGCCAGGGGCTCTGTCTGCTCCGCAACTCCCGGCAAAACCGCTCCCCCGTCATGGGACGATGATGTGATGGTCACAGGCGAATCAATTATCGGCCTGGAGGAGCTGTTGTTACCTGACAACCCTGATATCAAGGCCTGGGAAATTCACTGTCGGAGCATTGTTAAAAAAGAGCCATCTGAATCTGACACCCCGTCAACAGAGGCTGATGACCAGGGTTACGATAGCCCGATAGGGGACATTGAAATAGCATCTGTATCAAAACCCAGGGGGCAACGAAACACCATCTGCGGCTGTGGTCAGAATTTCGCGACGATGAGCCTGCTTAATTCCCACCGCCAGGGCAGCAGCGACAGCCTCTGCAGGGGCAAGCGGAACACCACCTGTGAGCACTTCGATACGGCCAGTCTGTGGCCAGCACTTCGATACGGCCAGTCGGCTTAATTCCCACCGCAAGGGCAGCAGCGACAGCCTCTGCAAGGGCAAGCGGAACACCATCTGCGGCTGTGGTCAGAATTTCGCGACGATGAGCCTGCTTAATTCCCACCGCCAGGGCAGCAGCGACAGCCTCTGCAAGGGCAAGCGGAACACCACCTGTGACTGTGGCCAGCACTTCGATACGGCCAGTCGGCTTAATTCCCACCGCAAGGGCAGCAGCGACAGCCTCTGCAAGGGCAAGCGGAACACCACCTGTGACTGTGGCCAGCACTTCGATACAGTCAGCCTGCTTAATTCCCACCGTCAGAGCAGCAGCGACAGCCACTGTAAGGGCAAGCAGAAGACGATCTGCGACTGTGGCCAGCACTTCGATACGTTCAGCCTGCTTACTTCCCACCGTCAGGGCAGCAGCGACAGCCTCTGCAAGGGCAAGTTGAACACCACCTGTGACTGTGGCCAGCACTTCGATACGGTCAACCTGCTTAATTCCCACCGCCGGTGCAGCAGCGACAGCCTCTGCAAGGGCAAGCGGAATACCACCTGTGACTGTGGTCAGAATTTCGCGACGATGAGCCTGCTTGGTTCCCACCGCCGGCGCAGCAGCGACAGCCACTGCAAGGGCAAGCGGAACACCACCTGCGACTGTGGCCAGCGCTTCGACACGAGCAATCGGCTTCAGTACCATCGTAAGGGAAGTAGCGCCCCCCTCTGCAAGGGCAAGCTGAACACCACCTGCGACTGTGGTCAGAATTTCGCGACGATGAGCCTGCTTGATTCCCACCGCCGGGGCAGCAGCGCCCCCCTCTGCAAGGGCAAGCGGAGCACCACCTGTGACTGTGGTCAGCACTTCGATACGGCCAGATTGCTTGAATCCCACCGGCGGGGCAGCAGCGACAGCCTCTGCAAGGGCAAGCTGAACACCACCTGTGGCTGTGGCCAGCACTTCGATACGGCCAGATTGCTTGAATCCCACCGCCGGGGCAGCAGCGACAGCCTCTGCAAGGGCAAGCGGAACACCACCTGTGACTGTGGCCAGCACTTCGATACGGTCAGCCTGCTTAATTCCCACCGTCAGAGCAGCAGCGACAGCCTCTGCAAGGGCAGGCGGAGCACCACCTGCGGTTGTGGTCGGAGCTTCGACACGATCAATCGGCTTCGGTTCCATCGTGAGGGAAGTAGCGCCCCCCTCTGCAAGGGCAAGCGGAACACCACCTGCGACTGTGGCCAGCGCATCGATACGGCCAGCCTGCTTAATTCCCACCGCCGGGGCAGCAGCGACAGCCTCTGCATGGGCAAGCGGAACACCACCCGCGGTTGTGGTCGGAGCTTCGACACGCCCAGCCTGCTTTGTTCCCTCCGCGAGGGCAGCAGCGATAGCGTCTGCAAGGGGGAATTGAACACCACTGCGGCTGTGGTGAGAGCTTTAATACGGTCAGGCAGCTTAAATTCCACCGCAGCTTCAGCAGCAACACCCTCTGCAAGAGTAAGCGCAGCAAATAGAAAAGGAGGCGCTAATAGTTGATATCACTGCTGCCCGGTTGAGCCTCACTCAACGCCAGGCCCCCCCTCATATCTCGATACGCTTTTTGTCATTATGCTTCTCTGGAATCTTCAACGCCTATAAAACCGGCTGATGGGAACAACCCCTTTTCCGATCATCTGCTAGCCTGTGGAATCCGAATGGAATCAGAGAAATTGGTGTGCTAAAGCCGTTAATAGCATTCAGAGTTCTTTGGCTGGCCCTGGCTGTTGCCCCGTCTCTTGTTTTTGGTACAGGTTTGAAAACAAAAGGTCACTGCTCTCTTGTGTTACCCGGCAGCGAGGGGGTGACCGATATCCTCTCAACAGGTCGTATCCATACAACCTCCCCCGCTGTTCAACCTATGGGCGATACATTCTGTGTAGCTGGTCCAGAACACGCTCTGGTCTGTCAGGGCGTTGACAAACCTGCCAGAGTCAGGATCCCAGGACAGGTCGGCGATGCTCTGAATGTCAGGGTCAAAGGCTCTGTCTGCTTCGCAACGTCCGACAAAACCGCTCCCCCGTCATGGGACGATGATGTGATGGTCACAGGCGACTCAGTTCTCGGCCTGGAGGAGCTGATGCTACCTGACAACCCTGATATCAGAGCCTGGGAAATTCACTGTCGGAGCATTGTTAAAAAAGAGCCATCTGAATCTGACACCTCGTCAACAGAGGTTGATGACCAGGGTTACGATAGCCCGATAGGGGACATTGAAATAGCATCTGTATCAACACCCGGGGGGCAACCAAACACCACCTGCGACCGTGGTCAGAATTTCGCGACGATGAGCCTGCTGAATTCCCACCGCCGGGGCAGCAGCGACAGCCTCTGCAAGGGCAGGCGGAACACCATCTGCGGCTGTGGTCAGAATTTCGCGACGATGAGCCTGCTTGATTCCCACCGCCGGTGCAGCAGCGACAGCCTCTGCAAGGGCAGGCAGAACACCACCTGTGACTGTGGCCAGCACTTCGATACGGCCAGTCGGCTTCGGTCCCATCGTGAGGGGAGTAGCGCCCCCCTCTGCAAGGGCAAGCGGAACACCACCTGCGACTGTGGCCAGTACTTCGACACGAGCAATCGGCTTCAGTACCATCGTAAGGGAAGTAGCGCCCTCCTCTGCAAGGGCAAGCTGAACACCACCTGCGGCTGTGGTCAGAGTTTCGATACGGTCAGATTGCTTGAATCCCACCGCTGGGGCAGTAGCGACAGCCTCTGCAAGGGCAAGCGGAGCACCACCTGTGGCTGTGGCCAGCACTTCGATACGTCCAGCCTGCTTTATACCCACCGTCAGAGCAGCAGCGACAGCCTCTGCAAGGGCAAGTTGAACACTACCTGTAACTGTGGCCAGCACTTCGATACGGCCAGCCTGCTTTATACCCACCGTCAGAGCAGCAGCGGCAGCCTCTGCAAGGGCAAGCGGAAAACCACCTGTGACTGTGGCCAGCACTTCAATACGACCAGCCTGCTTAGATCCCACCGCCGGTGCAGCAGTGACAGCCTCTGCAAGGGCAAGCGGAACACCACCTGTGACTGTGGCCAGCACTTCGATACGGTCAGCCGGCTTAATTCCCACCGCCGGTGCAGCAGTGACAGCCTCTGCAAGGGCAAGTGGAACACCACCTGTGACTGTGGCCGGTACTTCGATACGGTCAGCCTGTTTAGTTCCCACCGCCGGTGCAGCAGCGACAGCCTCTGCAAGGGTAAGCGCAGCAAATAGAAAGGAGGCGCTAATAGTTGATATCACTGCTGCCCGGTTGAGCCTCACTCAGCGCCATGGCCCCTCACATATCTCGATACGCTTTTTGTAATCATGCTTCTCTGGAATCTTCAACGCCTATAAAACCGCCTGATGGGAACAATGATATTTTCCGTTCATCTGCTAGCCTGTGGAATCCGAATGGAATCAGAGAAATTGGCGTGTTACAGCCGTTGATGGCATCCAGAGTTCTTTGGCTGGCTCTGGCCATTGCCCCTGCTCTTGTTTTTGGGACAGGTTTGAAAACAAAAGGTCACTGCACTCTTGTGTTACCCGTCAGCGAAGAGGTGACCGATATCCTCTCAACAGGTCGTATCCATACAGCCTCCCCCGCTGTTCAACCTATGGGCGATACATTCTGTGTAGCCGGTCCAGAACACGCTCTGGTCTGTCAGGGCGTTGACAAGCCTGCCAGAGTCAGGATCCCGAGACAGGTCGGGGATGTTCTGAATGTCAGCGCCAAAGGCTCTGTCTGCTCCGCAACTCCCGGCAAAACCGCTCCCCCGTCATGGGAAGATGATGTGATGGTCACAGGCGAATCAATTATCGGCCTGGAGGAGCTGATGTTACCTGACAACCCTGATATCAGAGCCTGGGAAATTCACTGTCGGAGAATTGTTAAAAAAGAGCCATCTGAATCTGGCACCCCGTCAACAGAGGCTGATGACCAGGGTTTCGATAGCCCGATAGGGGGGGTTGAAATAGCATCTGTCTCAACACCCGGTGGGCAAGGAAACACCACTTGCGGGCGTGGTCAGAATTTCGCGACGATGAGCCTGCTTAATTCCCACCGCCGGGGCAGCAGCGACAGCCTCAGCAAGGGCAAGCGGAACACCACCTGTTACTGTGGCCGGCACTTCGATACGGCCAGTCGGCTTAATGCCCACCGTCAGTGCAGCAGCGACAGCCTCTGCAAGGGTAAGTTGAGCACCACCTGCGGCTGTGGCCAGTACTTCGATTCGGTCAGCCTGCTTAAATCCCACCGCCGGAGCAGCAGTGACAGCCTCTGCAAGGGCAAGCGGAACACCACCTGTGACTGTGGCCAGTACTTCGATACGGCCAGCCTGCTTAATTGCCACCGTCAGGGCAGCAGCGACAGCCTCTGCAAGGGGAAGTGGAACACCACCTGCGGCTGTGGCCAGTACTTCGACACGATTAGTCGGCTTCAGTCCCACCGCCGGAGCAGCAGCGACAGCCTCTGCAAGGGCAAGCGGAACACCACCTGTGGCTGTGGCCAGTGCTTCGATACGGTCAGATTACTTAATTCCCACCGCCGGTGCAGCAGCGACAGCCTCTGCAAGGGGAAGTGGAACACCACCTGTGACTGTGGCCAGCACTTCGATACGGCCAGTCTGCTTAAATCCCACCGTCAGTGCAGCAGCGACAGCCTCTGCAAGGGCAAGCTGAACACCACCTGTGACTGTGGCCATCACTTCGATACGGTCAGCCTGCTTAATTCCCACCGTCAGGGCAGCAGCGACAGCCTCTGTAAGGGCAAGCGGAACACCACCTGCGGCTGTGGCCAGCACTTCGATACGGCCAGCCTGCTTTATTCCCACCGCCAGGGCAGCAGCGACAGCCTCTGCAGGGGCAAGCTGAACACCACCTGTGACTGTGGCCAGCACTTCGATACGGCCAGCCTGTTTTATTCCCACCGCCAGGGCAGCAGCGACAGCCTCTGCAAGGGCAAGCGGAACACCTGTGACTGTGGCCAGTGCTTCAATACGGCCAGATTGCTTGAATCCCACCGCCGGGGCAGCAGCGACAGCCTCTGCAAGGGCAAGTGGAGCACCACCTGCAACTGTGGTCAGAATTTCGCGACGAAGAACCTGCTTAATTCCCACCGTCGGGGCAGCAGCGACAGCCTCTGCAAGGGCACGCGGAACACCACCTGTGACTGTGGCCGGCACTTCGATACGGCCAGCCAGCTTAAATATCACCGCCGCGTCAGCAGCAACACCCTCTGCAAGAGTAAGCGCAGCAAATAGAAAAGCAGGCGCTAATAGTTGATATCACTGCTGCCCGGTTGAGCCTCACTCAGCGCCATGGCCCCTCTCATATCTCGATACACTTTCTATCATCATGCTTTTCTGGAATCTTCAACGCCTATAAAACCGCCTGATGGGAACAATACCCTTTTCCGTTCATCTGCTAGCCTGTGGAATCCGAATGGAATCAGAGAAATTGTTGTGCTAGAGCCGTTAATAGCATTCAGAGTTCTTTGGCTGGCTCTGGCCATTGCCCCTGTTTTTGTTTTTGCTACAGGTTTGAAAACAAAAGGTCACTGCACTCTTGTGTTACCCGTCAGCGAAGAGGTGACAGATATCCTCTCAACAAGTCGTATCCATACAACCTCCCCCGCTGTTCAACCTATGGGCGATACATTCTGTGTAGCCGGTCCAGAACACGCTCTGGTTTGTCAGGGCGTTGACAAACCTGCCAGGGTCAGGATCCCGAAACAGGTCGGGGATGCTCTGAATGTCAGCGCCAGGGGCTCTGTCTGCTCTGCAACTCCCGGCAAAACCGCTCCCCCGTCATGGGAAGATGATGTGATGGTCACAGGCGAATCAATTATTGGCCTGGAGGAGCTGTTGTTACCTGACAACCCTGATATCAAGGCCTGGGAAATTCACTGTCGGAGCATTGTTAAAAAAGAGCCATCTGAATCTGACACCCCGTCAACAGAGGCTGATGACCAGGGTTTCGATAGCCCGATAGGGGGGATTGAAATAGTATCTGTCTCAACACCCGGTGGGCAAGGAAACACCACTTGCGGCCGTGGTCAGAATTCCGCGACGATGAGCCTGCTTAATTCCCACCGCCGGGGCAGCAGCGACAGCCTCTGCAAGGGCAAGCGGAACACCACCTGTTACTGTGGCCGGCACTTCGATACGTTCAGCCTGCTTACTTCCCACCGCCAGGGCAGTAGCGACAGCCTCTGCAAGGGCAAGCGGAACGCCTCCTGTTACTGTGGCCGGCACTTCGATACGTTCAGCCTGCTTACTTCCCACCGCCAGGGCAGCAGCGACAGCCTCTGCAAGGGCAAGCTGAACACCACCTGTGACTGTGGCCAGCACTTCGATACGGTCAACCTGCTTAATTCCCACCGCCGGGGCAGCAGTGACAGCCTCTGCAAGGGCAAGCGGAACACCACCTGTGACTGTGGCCAGTACTTCGATACGGCCAGCCAGCTTAATTGCCACCGTCAGGGCAGCAGCGACAGCCTCTGCAAGGGGAAGTGGAACACCACCTGCGGCTGTGGCCAGTACTTCGACACGATTAATCGGCTTCAGTCCCACCGCCGGAGCAGCAGCGACAGCCGCTGCAAGGGCAAGCGGAACACCACCTGTGGCTGTGGCCAGTGCTTCGATACGGTCAGATTACTTAATTCCCACCGCGGGTGCAGCAGCGACAGCCTCTGCAAGGGCAAGCTGAACACCACCTGTGACTGTGGCCAGCACTTCGATACGGTCAGTCTGCTTAAATCCCACCGTCAGAGCAGCAGCGACAGCCTCTGCAAGGGCAAGCTGAACACCACCTGTGACTGTGGCCAGCACTTCGATACGGTCAGCCTGCTTAATTCCCACCGTCAGGGCAGCAGCGACAGCCTCTGCAAGGGTAAGCGGAACACCACCTGTGACTGTGGCCAGCACTTCGATACGGTCAGTCTGCTTAATTCCCACCGTCAGAGCAGTAGCGACAGCCTCTGCAAGGGCAAGCTGAACACCACCTGTGACTGTGGCCAGCACTTCGATACGGCCAGCCTGTTTTATTCCCACCGCCAGGGCAGCAGCGACAGCCTCTGCAAGGGCGCGTGGAACACCACCTGCAACTGTGGTCAGAATTTCGCGACGAAGAACCTGCTTAATTCCCACCGTCGGGGCAGCAGCGACAGCCTCTGCAAGGGCACACGGAACACCACCTGTGACTGTGGCCAGCACTTCGATACGGCCAGCCAGCTTAAATATCACCGCCGCGTCAGCAGCAACACCCTCTGCAAGAGTAAGCGCAGCAAATAGAAAAGGAGGCACTAATAGTTGATATCACTGCTGCCCGGTTGAGCCTCACTCAGCGCCATGGCCCCTCTCATATCTCGATACGCTTTTTGTCATCATGCTTCTCTGGAATATTCAACGCCTATAAAACCGCCTGATGGGAACAATACCCTTTGCCGTTCATCTGCTAGCCTGTGGAATCCGAATGGAATCAGAGAAATTGGCGTGCTAGAGCCGTTAATAGCATTCAGAGTTCTTTGGCTGGCTCTGGCCATTGCCCCAGCTCTTGTTTTTGGGACAGGTTTGAAAACAAAAGGTCGCTGCACTCTTGTGTTACCCGTCAGCGAAGAGGTGACTGATATCCTCTCAACAGGTCGTATCCATACAGCCTCCCCCGCTGTTCAACCTATGGGCGATACATTCTGTGTAGCCGGCGCAGAACACGCTCTGGTCTGTCAGGGCGTTGACAAACCTGCCAGAGTCAGGGTTCCGAGACAGGTCGGGGATGTTCTGAATGTCAGGGCCAAAGGCTCTGTCTGCTCCGCAACGTCCGACAAAACCGCTACCCCGTCATGGGACGATGATGTGATGGTCACAGGTGACTCAGTTCTCGGCCTGGAGGAGCTGATGCTACCTGACAACCCTGATATCAGAGCCTGGGAAATTCACTGTCGGAGCATTGTTAAAAAAGAGCCATCTGAATCTGACACCCCGTCAAAAGTGGCTGATGACCAGGGTTACGATAGCCCGATAGGGGACATTGAAATAGCATCTGTATCAACACCCAGGGGGCAACCAGACACCACCTGCGGCTGTGGTCAGAATTTCGCGACGATGAGCCTGCTTAATTCCCACCGGGGGGGCAGCAGCGACAGCCTCTGCAAAGGCAAGCGGAACACCACCTGTGACTGTGGGCAGCACTTCGATACGGTCAGCCTGCTTAATTCCCACCGTCAGTGCAGCAGCGACAGCCTCTGCAAGGGCAAGCGGAACACAACCTGCGGCTGTGGTCAGAATTTCGCGACGATGAGCCAGCTTTATTCCCACCGCCGGAGCAGCAGCGACAGCCTCTGCAAGGGCCAGATGAACACCACGTGTGACTGTGGTCAGCACTTCGATTCGGTCATCCTGCTTCAAGCCCACCGTCAGGGCAGCAGCGACAGCCTCTGCAAGGGCAAGCGGAACACCACCTGTGACTGTGGCCAGTACTTTGATACGGCCAACATGCTTAATTCCCACCGTCAGAACAGCAGCGACAGCCTCTGCCAGGGCAAGCGGAACACCACCTGTGGCTGTGGCCAGCACTTCGATACGGCCAGCCTGCTTAGTGCCCACCGACGGCGCAGCAGCGACAGCCTCTGCAAGAGCAAGCGGAACACCACCTGCGACTGTGGCCAGCACTTCGACACGGCCAGCCTGCTTCAATCTCACCGTCAGAGCAGCAGCGACACCCTCTGTAAGGGCAAGCGGAACACCACCTGTGGCTGTGGCCAGCACTTCGATACGATCAGCCTGCTTAATTCCCACCGTCAGGGCCTCAGCGACAGCCTCTGCAAGGGCAGGCGGAACACCACCTGTGGCTGTGGCCAGCACTTCGATACGGCCAGATTGCTTGAAACCCACCGCCGGGGCAGCAGCGACAGCCTCTGCAAGGGCAAGCGGAACACCGCGTGTGACTGTGGCCAGCACTTCGATACGGCCAGATTGCTTGAATCCCACCGCCGGGTCAGCAGCGACAGCCTCTGCAAGGGCAAGTGGAACACCACCTGTGACTGTGGCCGGCACTTCGATACGGCCAGCCGGCTTAATTCCCACCGCCGGGGCGGCAGCGACAGCCTCTGCAAGGGCAAGCGGAGCACCACCTGTGACTGTGGTCAGCACTTCGATACGGCCAGATTGCTTGAATCCCACCGGCGGGGCAGCAGCGACAGCCTCTGCAAGGGCAAGCGGAACACCACATGCGATTGTGGTAAGAATTTCGCGACGATGAACCTGCTTAATTTCCACCGGCGGGGCAGCAGCGACAGCCTCTGCAAGGGCAAGCGGAACACCACATGCGATTGTGGTCAGAATTTCGCGACGATGAACCTGCTTAATTCCCACCGCCGGGGCAGCAGCGACAGCCTCTGCAAGGGCAAGCGGAACACCACCTGTTACTGTGGCCAGCACTTCGATACGGTCAGTCAGCTTAATTATCACCGCCGCTTCAGCAGCAACCCCCTCTGCAAGAGTAAGCGCAGCAAATAGAAAAGGAGGCGTTAATCGTTGATATCACTGCTGCCCGGTTGAGCCTCGCTCAGCGCCAGGATCCCCCCTCATATTTCGATACGCTTTTTGTCATCATGCTTCTCTGGAATATTCAATGCCTATAAAACCGCATGATGGAACAATACCCTTTGCCGTTCATCTGCTAGCCTGTGGAATCCGAATGGAATCAGAGAAATTGGTGTGCTAAAGCCGTTAATAGCATTCAGAGTTCTTTGGCTGGCCCTGGCTGTTGCCCCATCTCTTGTTTTTGGTACAGGTTTGAAAACAAAAGGTCACTGCTCTCTTGTGTTACCCGTCAGCGAAGAGGTGACCGATATCCTCTCAACAGGTCGTATCCATACAACTTCCCCCGGTGTTCAACCTATGGGCGATACATTCTGTGTAACCGGCCCAGAACACGCTCTGGTCTGTCAGGGCGTTGACAAGCCTGCCAGGGTCAGGGTCCAGAGACAGGTCGGGGATGTTCTGAATGTCAGGGCCAAAGGCACCGTTTGCTTCGCAACGTCCGACAAAACCGCTACCCCGTCATGGGACGATGATGTGATAGTCACAGGCGACTCAGTTCTCGGCCTGGAGGAGCTGATGCTACCTGACAACCCTGATATCAGAGCCTGGGAAATTCACTGTCGGAGCATTGTTAAAAAAGAGCCATCTGAACCTGACACCCCGTCAACAGAGGCTGATGACCAGGGTTACGATAGCCCGATAGGGGGCATTGAAATAGCATCTGTATCAACACCCGGGGGGCAACCAGACACCACCTGCGGCTGTGGTCAGAATTTCGCGACGATGAGCCTGCTTAATTCCCACCGGCGGGGCAGCAGCGACAGCCTCTGCAAGGGCAGGCGGAACACCACCTGCGGCTGTGGTCAGCACTTCGATATGGCCAGCCTGCTTATTTCCCACCGCCGGAGCAGCAGCGACAGCCTCTGCAAAGGCAAGCGGAACACCTCCTGTGACTGTGGCCAGCACTTCGATACGGCCAGCCTGCTTCAATCTCACCGTCAGTGCAGCAGCGACAGCCTCTGCAAGGGCAAACGGAACACAACCTGCGGCTGTGGTCAGAATTTCGTGACGATGAGCCAGCTTTATTCCCACCGCCGGGGCAGCAGCGACAGTCTCTGCAAGGGCAAGCGGAACACCACCTGTGACTGTGGCCAGCACTTCGATACGGCCAGATTGCTTTATTCCCACCGCAGGTGCAGCAGCGACAGCCTCTGCAAGGGCAAGCGGAACACCACCTGTGACTGTGGCCAGCACTTCGATACGGTCAGCTTGCTTGAATCCCACCGCATGGGCAGCAGTGACAGCCTCTGCAAGGGCAAGCGGAATACCACCTGTGACTGTGGCCAGCACTTCGACACGGTCATCCTGTTTCAAACCCACCGTCAGGGCAGCAGCGACAGCCTCTGCAAGGGCAAGCGGAACACAACCTGCGGCTGTGGCCAGCACTTCGATACGTTCAGTCGGTTTCAGTCCCACCGCCAGTGCAGCAGCGACAGCCTCTGCAAGAGCAAGCGGAACACCACCTGTGACTGTGGCCAGCACTTCGATACGGTCAGCCTGCTTAATTCCCACCGCCGGGGCAGCAGCGACAGACTCTGCAAGGGCAGGCGAAACACCACCTGTGACTGTGGCCAGCACTTCGATACGGCCAGCTTGCTTGAATCCCACCGTCAGGGCAGCAACGACAGCCTCTGCAAGGCCAGGCGGAACACCACCTGTTACTGTGGCCAGTACTTCGATACGGTCAGCCTGCTTAATTCCCACCGTCAGTGCAGCCGCGGCAGCCTCTGCAAGGGCAAGCGGAACACCACCTGTGACTGTGGCCAGCACTTCGATACGGTCAGCCTGCTTAATTCCCACCGCCGGTGCAGCAGCGACAGCCTTTGCAAGGGCAAGCGGAACACCACCTGTGACTGTGGCCAGCACTTCGATACGGTCAGCCTGCTTATTTCCCACCGTCGGGGCAGCAGCGACACCCTCTGCAAGGGCAAGCGGAAAACCACCTGCGACTGTGGCCAGCACTTCGATACGGTCAGCCTGCTTAATTCCCACCGTCGGGGCAGCAGCGACAGCCTCTGCAAGGGCAAGCGGAAAACCACCTGCGACTGTGGCCAGCACTTCGATACGGTCAGCCAGCTTAATTCCCACCGTCAGAGCAGCAGCGACATCCGCTGCAGGGGCAAGCGGAACAACATCTGCGACTGTGGCCAGAGCTTCGACACGCCCAAATTGCTTGAATCCCACCGCGAGGGCAGCAGCGATAGCGTCTGCAAGGGAAAATTGAACACCACATGCGGCTGTGGTGAGAGCTTGAATACGGTCATGCAGCTTAAATCCCACCGCCGCGTCAGCAGTAACACCCTCTGCAAGAGTAAGCGCAGCAAATAGAAAAGGAGGCGCTAATAGTTGATATCACTGCCGCCCGGTTGAGCCTCACTCAGCGCCAGGATCCTCCCTCATATTTCGATACGCTTTTTGTCATCATGCTTCTCTGGAATCTTCAACGCCTATAAAACCGCCTGATGGGAACAACCTCTTTTCCGATCATCTGCTAGCCTGTGGAATCCGAATGGAATCAGAGAAATTGGTGTGCTAAAGCCGTTAATAGCATTCAGAGCTCTTTGGCTGGCCCTGGCTGTTGCCCCATCTCTTGTTTTTGGTACAGGTTTGAAAACAAAAGGTCACTGCACTCTTGTGCTACCCGTCAGCGGAGAGGTGACCGATATCCTCTCAACAGGTCGTATCCATACAGCCTCCCCCGCTGTTCAACCTATGGGTGATACATTCTGTGTGGCCGATCCAGAGCACGCTCTGGTCTGTCAGGGCGTTGACAAACCTGCCAGAGTCAGGATTCCAAGACAGGTCGGGGATGTTCTGAATGTCAGCGCCAAAGGCTCTGTCTGCTCCGCAACTCCCGGCAAAACCGCTCCCCCGTCATGGGAAGATGATGTGATAGTCACAGGCGAATCAATTATCGGCCTGGAGGAGCTGATGTTACCTGACAACCCTGATATCAAGGCCTGGGAAATTCACTGTCGGAGCATTATTAAAAAAGAGCCATCTGAATCTGACACCCCGTCAACAGAGGCTGATGACCAGGGTTACGATAGCCCGATAGGAGACATTGAAATAGCATCGGTATCAACACCCAGGGGGCAACCAAACACCACCTGCGGCTGTGGCCTGCACTTCGATACGGCCAGCCTGCTTAATTCCCACCGTCAGTGCAGCAGCGCCCCCCTCTGCAAGGGCAAGCGGAACACCACCTGTGACTGTGGCCAGCACTTCGATACGGCCAGCCTGCTTAATTCCCACCGTCAGAGCAGCAGCGACAGCCTCTGTAAGGGCAAGCGGAACACCACCTGTGACTGTGGCCAGCACTTCGATACGGGCAGCCTGCTTAATTCCCACCGTCAGGGCAGCAGCGACAGCCTCTGCAAGGGCAAGTTGAACACCACCTGTGACTGTGGCCAGCACTTCGATACGGTCAGCCTGCTTAATTCCCACCGTCAGAGCAGCAGCGACAGCCACTGTAAGGGCAAGCGGAAGACCACCTGTGGCTGTGGCCGACACTTCGATACGGTCAGCCTGCTTAATTCCCACCGCCGGTGCAGCACCGACAGCCTCTGCAAGGGCAAGCGGAACACCACCTGTGGCTGTGGCCAGCACTTCGATGCGGTCAGCCTGCTTAATTCCCACCGTCAGAGCAGCAGCGACAGCCACTGTAAGGTCAAGCGGAACACCACCTGTGGCTGTGGCCAGCACTTCGATACGGTCAGCCTGTTTAATTCCCACCGTCAGAGCAGCAGCGACAGCCACTGTAAGGGCAAGCGGAACACCGCCTGTGGCTGTGGCCAGCACTTCGATACGGCCAGATTGCTTGTAACCCACCGTCATGGCAGCAGCGACTGCCTATGCAAGGGCCGGCAGAACACGACCTGTGGCTGTGGCCAGCACTTCGACACGGGCAGTCGGCTTGAATCCCACCGCCGGCGCAGCAGCGACAGCCTCTGCAAGGGCAAGTGGAGCACTACCTGTGACTGTGGCCGGCACTTCGATACGGTCAGCCTGCTTAATTCCCACCGCCGGGGCAGCAGCGACAGCCTCTGCAAGGGCAAGCGGAGCACCACCTGTGACTGTGGCCAGCACTTCGACACGATCAGTCGGCTTCGGACCCATCGTGAGGGAAGTAGCGCCCCCCTCTGCAAGGGCAAGCTGAACACCACCTGTGACTGTGGCCAGTGCTTCGATACGATCAGATTGCTTGAATCCCACCGTCAGAGCAGCAGCGACAGCCTCTGCAAGGGCAAGCGGAACACCACCTGTGACTGTGGCCAGCACTTCGATACGGTCAGGCTGCTTCAATCTCACCGTCAGAGCAGCAGCGACAGCCTCTGTAAGGGCAAGCGGAGCACCACCTGTGACTGTGGCCAGCACTTCGACACGATCAGTCGGCTTCGGACCCATCGTGATGGAAGTAGCGCCCCCCTCTGCAAGGGCAAGCGGAACACCACCTGTGACTGTGGCCAGTGCTTCGATACGGTCAGATTGCTTGAATCCCACCGTCAGAGCAGCAGCGACAGCCTCTGCAAGGGCAAGCGGAACACCACCTGTGACTGTGGCCAGCACTTCGATAAGGTCAGCCAGCTTAAATATCACCGCCGGGGCAGCAGCAACACCCTCTGCAAGGGTATGCGCAGCAAATAGAAAAGGAGGCGCTAATAGTTGGTATCACCGCTGCCCGGTTGAGCCTCACTCAGCGCCATGGCCCCTCTCATATCTCGATACGCTTTCTATCATCATGCTTCTCTGGAATCTTCAACACCTATAAAACCGCCTGATGGGAACAATACCCTTTTCCGTTCATCTGCTAGCCTGTGGAATCCGAATGGAATCAGAGAAATTGGTGTGCTAAAGCCGTTAACAGCATTCAGAGTTCTTTGGCTGGCCCTGGCTGTAGCCCCATCTCTTGTTTTTGGTACAGGTTTGAAAACAAAAGGTCACTGCACTCTTGTGTTACCCGTCAGCGAAGAGGTGACCGATATCCGCTCAACAGGTCGTATCCATACAACCTCCCCCGCTGTTCAACCTATGGGCGATACATTCTGTGTAGCCGGCCCAGAACACGCACTGGTCTGTCAGGGCGTTGACAAGCCTGCCAGAGTCAGGATCCCGAAACAGGTCGGGGATGCTCTGAATGTCAGGGCCAAAGGCTCTGTCTGCTCCGCAACTCCCGGCAAAACCGCTCCCCCGTCATGGGACGATGATGTGATGGTCACAGGCGAATCAATTATCGGCCTGGAGGAGCTGTTGTTACCTGACAACCCTGATATCAGGGCCTGGGAAATTCACTGTCGGAGCATTGTTAAAAAAGAGCCATCTGAATCTGACACCCCGTCAACAGAGGCTGATGACCAGGGTTACGATAGCCCGATAGGGGACATTGAAATAGCATCTGTATCAACACCCAGGGGGCAACGAAACATCACCTGCGGCCGTGGTCAGAATTTCGCGACGATGAGCCTGCTTAATTCCCACCGTCGGGGCAGCAACGATAGCCTCTGCAAGGGCAGGCGGAACACCACCTGCGGCTGTGGTCAGAATTTCGCGACGATGAGCCTGCTTAATTCCCACCGCAAGGGCAGCAGCGACAGCCTCTGCAAGGGCAAGTGGAACACCACCTGTGACTGTGGTCAGCACTTCGATACGGTCAGCCTGCTTAATTCCCACCGTCAGAGCAGCAGCGACAGCCACTGTAAGGGCAAGCAGAAGACGATCTGCGACTGTGGCCAGCACTTCGATACAGTCAACCTGCTTAATTCCCACCGTCTGAGCAGCAGCGACACCCTCTGTAAGGGCAAGCGGAACACCACCTGTGGCTGTGGCCAGCACTTCGATACGGTCAGCCTGCTTCAATCTCACCGTCAGCGCAGCAGCGACACCCTCTGTAAGGGCAGGCTGAACACCACCTGTGGCTGTGGCCAGCACTTCGATACGGTCAGCCGGCTTACTTCCCACCGTCAGGGCAGCAGCGACAGCCTCTGCAAGGGCAGGCGGAACACCACCTGTGGCTGTGGCCAGCACTTCGATACGGTCAGATTGCTTATATCCCACCGTCATGGCAGCAGCGACTGCCTCTGCAAGGGCCGGCAGAACACGACCTGTGGCTGTGGCCAGCACTTCGATACGGCCAGATTGCTTGAATTCCACCGCCGGGGCAGCAGCGACAGCCTCTGCAAGGGCAAGTGGAACACCACCTGTGACTGTGGCCGGGACTTCGACACGGTCAGCCGGCTTAATTCCCACCGCCGGGGCAGCAGCGACAGCCTCTGTAAGGGCAAGTGGAAAACCGCCTGTGACTGTGGCCAGCACTTCGATACGGTCAGATTGCTTGAATCCCACCGGCGGGGCAGCAGCGACAGCCTCTGCAAGGGCAAGCGGAGCACCACCTGTGACTGTGGCCAGCACTTCGACACGATCAGTCGGCTTCGGACCCATCGTGAGGGAAGTAGCGCCCCCCTCTGCAAGGGCAAGCTGAACACCACCTGTGACTGTGGCCAGTGCTTGGATACGGTCAGATTGCTTGAATCCCACCGTCAGATCAGCAGCGACAGCCTCTGCAAGGGCAAGCGGAGCACCACCTGTGACTGTGGCCAGCACTTCGATACGGCCCGCGAGCTTAAATATCACCGCCGGGTCAGCAGCAACACCCTCTGCAAGAGTAAGCGCAGCAAATAGAAAAGCAGGCGCTAATAGTTGATATCACCGCTGCCCGGTTGAGCCTCACTCAGCGCCATGGCCCCTCTCATATCTCGATACGCTTTCTATCATCATGCTTCTCTGGAATATTCAACGCCTATAAAACCGCCTGATGGGAACAATATCCTTTTCCGTTCATCTGCTAGCCTGTGGAATCCGAATGGAATCAGAGAAATTGGCGTGTTATAGCCGTTGATGACATCCAGAGTTCTTTGGCTGGCTCTGGCCATTGCCCCTGCTCTTGTTTTTGGGACAGGTGTTGAAAACAAAAGGTCACTGCACTCTTGTGTTACCCGTCAGCGAAGAGGTGACCGATATCCTCTCAACAGGTCGTATCCATACAGCCTCCCCCGCTGTTCAACCTATGAGCGATACATTCTGTGTAGCCGGCCCAGAACACGCTCCGGTCTGTCAGGGCGTTGACAAGCCTGCCAGAGTCAGGATCCCGAGACAGGTCGGGGATGTTCTGAATGTCAGCGCCAAAGGCTCTGTCTGCTCCGCAACTCCCGGCAAAACCGCTCCCCCGTCATGGGAAGATGATGTGATGGTCACAGGCGAATCAATTATCGGCCTGGAGGAGCTGATGCTACCTGACAACCCTGATATCAGAGCCTGGGAAATTCACTGCCGGAGCATTGTTAAAAAAGCCATCTGAATTTGACACCCCGTCAACAGAGGCTGATGACCAGGGTTACGATAGCCCGATAGGGGACATTCAAATAGCATCTGTATCAACACCCTGGGGGCAAGGAAACACCACCTGCGGCTGTGGTCAGAATTTCGCGACGATGAGCCTGCTTAATTCCCATCGCCGGGGCAGCAGCAACACCTTCTGCAAGAGTAAGCGCAGCAAATAGAAAGGAGGCGTTAATAGTTGATATCACTGCCCGGTTGAGCCTCACTCAGCGCCAGGATCCTCCCTCGTATTTCGATACGCTTTTTGTCATCATGTTTCTCTGGAATATTCAACGCCTATAAAACCGCCTGATGGGAACAACCCCTTTTCCGATCATCTGCTAGCCTGTGGAATCCGAATGGAATCCGAATGGAATCAGAGAAATTGGTGTGCTAAATCCGCTAATAGCATTCAGAGCTCTTTGGCTGGCTCTGGCCATTGCCCCTGCTCTTGTTTTTGGTACAGGTTTGAAAACAAAAGGTCACTGCACTCTTGTGTTACCCGTCAGCGAGGCAGAGACCGATATCCTCTCAACAGGTCGTATCCATACAGCCTCCCCCGCTGTTCAACCTATGGGTGATACATTCTGTGTAGCCGGGCCAGAACACGCTCTGATCTGTCAGGGTGTTGACAAACCTGCCAGAATCAGGATTCCAAGACAGGTCGGGGATGCTCTGAATGTCAGGGCTAAAGGCTCTGTCTGCTCCGCAACTCCCGACAAAACCGCTCCCCCGTCATGGGGCGATGATGTGATGGTCACAGGCGAATCAATTATCGGCCTGGAGGAGCTGATGCTACCTGACAACCCTGATATCAGAGCCTGGGAAATTCACTGTCGGAGCATCGTTAAAAAAGAGCCATCTGAATCTGACACCTCGTCAACAGAGGCTGATGACCAGGATTACGATAGCCCGATAGGGGACATTGAAATAGCATCTGTATCAACACCCAGGGGGCAACGAAACACCACCTGCGGCCGTGGCCTGCACTTCGATACGGCCAGCCTGCTTAATTCCCACCGTCAGAGCAGCAGCGACAGCCTCTGTAAGGGCAAGCGGAACACCACCTGTGACTGTGGCCAGCACTTCGATACGGTCAGCCTGCTTAATTCCCACCGTCAGGGCAGCAGCGGCAGCCTCTGCAAGGGCAAGCAGAACACCACCTGTGGCTGTGGCCAGCACTTCGATACGGTCAGCCGGCTTAATTCCCACCGTCAGAGCAGCAGCGACAGCCTCTGCAAGGGCAGGCGGAACACCACCTGTGACTGTGGCCGGCACTTCGATACGGTCAGTCTGCTTAATTCCCACCGCCAGGGCAGCAGCGACAGCCTCTGCAAGGGCAAGCGGAACACCACCTGCGACTGTGGTCAGAATTTCGCGACGATGAGCCTGCTTGGTTCCCACCGCCGGAGCAGCAGCGACAGCCTCTGCAAGGGCAAGCGGAACACCACCTGCGACTGTGGTCAGCACTTCGACACGGCCAGATTGCTTGAATCCCACCGCTGGGGCAGCAGCGACAGCCTCTGCAAGGGCAAGCGGAACACCACCTGTGACTGTGGCCAGGACTTCGATACGGCCAGCCTGCTTAATTCCCACCGCCGGGGCAGCAGCGACAGTCTCTGCAAGGGCAGGCGGAACACTACCTGCGGCTGTGGTGAGAGCTTTAATACGGTCATGCAGCTTAAATACCACCGCCGGGGCAGCAGCGACAGCCTCTGCAAGCGCAAGCGGAACACCACCTGTGACTGTGGCCGGCACTTCGATACGTCCAGCTTGCTTGAATCCCACCGCCGGGGCAGCAGCGACAGCCTCTGCAAGCGCAAGCGGAACACCACATGCGATTGTGGTCAGAATTTCGCGTCGCTGAACCTGCTTAATTCCCACCGACGGTGCAGCAGCGACAGCCTCTGCAAGGGCAAGCAGAACACCACCTGTGACTGTGGCCAGCACTTCGATACGGTCAGCCTGCTTAATTCCCACCGTCAGAGCAGCAGCGACAGCCTCTGCAAGGGCAGGCGGAACACTACCTGTGACTGTGGCCAGCACTTCGATACGGCCAGATTGCTTGAATTCCACCGTCAGAGCAGCAGCGACAGCCTCTGCAAGGGCAAGTTGAACACCACCTGTGACTGTGGCCAGCCCTTCGACACGGTCAACCAGCTTAAATATCACCGCCGGGGCAGCAGCGATAGCGTCTGCAAGGGAAAATTGAACACCACATGCGGCTGTGGTGAGAGCTTGAATACGGTCATGCAGCTTAAATCCCACCGCCGCGTCAGCAGCAGCACCCTCTGCAAGGCTAAGCGCAGCAAATAGAAAAGGAGGCGCTAATAGTTGATATCACCGCTGCCCGGTTGAGCCTCACACAGCGCCATGGCCCCTTTCATATCTCGATACGCTCTCTATCATCATGTTTCTCTGGAATCTTCAACGCCTATAAAACCGTCTGATGGTAACAACCCCTTTTCCGATCATCTGCTAGCCTGTGGAATCCGAATGGAACCAGAGAAATTGGTGTGCTAAATCCGTTAATAGCATTCAAAGCTCTTTGGCTGGCTCTGGCCATTGCCCCTGCTCTTGTTTTTGGTACAGGTTTGAAAACAAAAGGTCACTGCACTCTTGTGTTACCCGTCAGCGAAAAGGTGACCGATATCCTCTCAACAGGTCGTATCCATACAGCCTCCCCCGCTGTTCAACCTATGGGTGATACATTCTGTGTAGCCGGGCCAGAACACGCTCTGATCTGTCAGGGTGTTGACAAACCTGCCAGAGTCAGGATCCCAAGATGGGGCGGGGATGCACTGAATGTCAGCGCCAAGGGCTCTGTCTGTTCCGTAACGCCCGGCAAATCCTCTATCCCGTCATGGGACGATGATGTGATAGTCACAGGCGAATCCGTTACCGGTCTGGAGGAGCTGTTGTTACCTGACAACCCTGATGTCAAGGCCTGGGAAATTCACTGTCGGAGGATTGTTAAAAAAGAGCCATCTGAATCTGACACCCCGTCAACAGAGGTTGATGACCAGGGTTACGATAGCCCGATAGGGGACATTGAAATAGCATCTGTATCAACACCCAGGGGGCAACGAAACACCACCTGCGCCTGTGGTCAGAATTTCGCGACGATAAGCCTGCTTAATTCCCACCGTCGGTGCAGCAGCGACAGCCTCTGCAAGGGCAAGCGGAACACCATCTGCGACTGTGGCCAGCGCTTCGACACGGTCAGCCTGCTTGATTCCCACCGTCAGAGCAGCAGCGACAGCCTCTGCAAGGGCAAGCGGAACACCACCTGTGACTGTGGCCGGCACTTCGATACGGTCAGCCTGCTTAATTCCCACCGCCGGGGCAGCAGCGACAGCCTCTGTAAGGGCAGGTGGAGCACAACCTGTGACTGTGGCCGACACTTCGATACGTCCAGATTGCTTGAATCCCACCGCCGGGGCAGCAGCGACAGCCTCTGCAAGGGCAAGCGGAACACCACTTGTAACTGTGGCCAGCACTTCGATACGTCCAGCTTGCTTGAATCCCACCGCCGGGTCAGCAGCGACAGCCTCTGCAAGGGCAAGCGGAACACCACATGCGATTGTGGTCAGAATTTCGCGACGATGAGCCTGCTTGGTTCCCACCGCCAGGGCAGCAGCGACAGCCTCTGCAAGGGCAAGCGGAACACCACCTGTGACTGTGGCCAGCACTTCGATACGGCCAGCCTGCTTAATTCCCACCGTCAGAGCAGCAGCGACAGCCTCTGCAAGGGCAGGCGGAACACTACCTGTGACTGTGGCCAGCACTTCGATACGGCCAGTCGGCTTGAGTACCACCGTCAGAGCAGCAGCGACAGCCTCTGCAAGGGCAAGTGGAACACCACCTGTGACTGTGGCCAGCCCTTCGACACGGTCAGCCATCTTAAATATCACCGCCGGGGCAGCAGCGATAGCGTCTGTAAGGGCAAGCTGAACACCACCTGTTGCTGTGGCCAGCACTTCGATACGGCCAACCTGCTTAATTCCCACCGCCGTGTCAGCAGCAACGCCCTCTGCAAGAGTAAGCGCAGCAAATAGAAAAGCAGGCGCTAATAGTTGATATCACCGCTGCCCGGTTGAGCCTCACTCAGCGCCATGACCCCTCTCATATCTCGATACGCTTTCTATCATCATGCTTCTCTGGAATCTTCAACGCCTATAAAACCGCCTGATGGGAACAATGATATTTTCCGTTCATCTGCTAGCCTGTGAAATCGGAATGGAATCAGAGAAGTTGGTGTGCTAGAGCCGTTAATAGCATTCAGAGCTCTTTGGCTGACCCTGGCCCTGGCCATTGCCTCTGCTCTTGTTTTTGGTACAGGTTTGAAAACAAAAGGTCACTGCACTCTTGTGTTACCCGTCAGCGAGGCAGTGACCGATATCCTCTCAACAGGTCGTATCCATACAGCCTCCCCCGCTGTTCAACCTATGGGCGATACATTCTGTGTAGCCGGCCCAGAACACGCACTGGTCTGTCAGGGCGTTGACAAACCTGCCAGGGTCAGGATCCCGAAACAGGTCGGGGATGCTCTGAATGTCAGCGCCAGGGGCTCTGTCTGCTCCGTAACTCCCGGCAAAACCGTTCCCCTGTCATGGGAAGATGATGTGATAGTCACAGGCGAATCAATTATCGGCCTGGAGGAGCTGTTGTTACCTGACAACCCTGATATCAAGGCCTGGGAAATTCACTGTCGGAGCATTGTTAAAAAAGAACCATCTGAATCTGACACCCCGTCAACAGAGGCTGATGACCAGGGTTACGATAGCCCGATAGGGGACATTGAAATAGCATCTGTATCAACACCCAGGGGGCAACGAAACACCACCTGCGGCTGTGGTCAGCACTTCGATACGGCCAGCCTGCTTTATTCCCACCGCAGGGGCAGCAGCGACAGCCTCTGCAAGGGCAAGCGGAACACCATCTGCGACTGTGGCCAGCGCTTCGATACGGTCAGCCTGCTTACTTCCCAGCGCCAGGGCGGCAGCGACAGCCTCTGCAAGGGCAAGCAGAACACTACCTGTGACTGTGGCCAGCACTTCGATACGGTCAGCCTGCTTACTTCCCACCGCCAGGGCAGCAGCGACAGCCTCTGCAAGGGCAAGCGGAACACTACCTGTGACTGTGGCCAGCACTTCGATACGGTCAACCTGCTTAATTCCCACCGCCGGTGCAACAGCGACAGCCTCTGCAAGGGCAAGTGGAACACCACCTGTGACTGTGGCCAGCACTTCGATACGGCCAACCAGCTTACTTCCCACCGTCAGAGCAGCAGCGACAGCCTCTGCAAGGGCAAGCGGAACACCACCTGTGACTGTGGCCAGTACTTCGATACGGCCAGCCTGCTTCAAACTCACCGCCGGAGCAGCAGCGACAGCCTCTGCAAGGGCAAGCGGAACACCACCTGCGGCTGTGGCCAGCACTTCGATACTGCCATCCTGCTTAATTCCCACCGCCGGGGCAGCAGCGACAGCCTCTGCAAGGGCAAGCGGAACAGCACCTGCGATTGTGGCCAGTAGTTCGACACGTTCAGTCTGCTTCAGTCCCACCGCCGGGGCAGCAGCGACACCCTCTGTAAGGGCAGGCAGAACACTACCTGCGACTGTGGCCAGCACTTCGATACGGTCAGTCGGCTTGAGTCCCACCGCCGGTGCAGTAGCGACAGCCTCTGTAAGGGCAAGCGGAACACCACCTGCGACTGTGGTCAGAATTTCGCGACGATGAGCCTGCTTTGTTCCCACCGCCAGGGCAGCAGCGACAGTCTGTGCAAGGGCAAGCGGAACACCACCTGTGACTGTGGCCAGCACTTCGATACGGCCAGCCTGCTTAATTCCCACCGTCAGAGAAGCGGCGACAGTCTCTGTAAGGGCAAGCGGAACACCACCTGTGACTGTGGCCAGCACTTCGATACGGCCAGCCTGCTTAATTCCCACCGACGGAGCAGCAGCGACAGCCTCTGCAAGGGCAAGCGGAACACCGCTTGTAACTGTGGCCATCACTTCGATACGTCCAGCTTGCTTGAATCCCACCGCCGGGGCAGCAGCGACAGCCTCTGCAAGGGCAAGCGGAACACCACATGCGATTGTGGTCAGAATTTCGCGACGATGAGCCTGCTTGGTTCCCACCGCCAGGGCAGCAGCGACAGCCTCTGCAAGGGCAAGCGGAACACCACCTGTGACTGTGGCCAGCACTTCGATACGGCCAGCCTGCTTAATTCCCACCGTCAGTGCAGCAGCGACAGCCTCTGCAAGGGCAAGTGGAACACCACCTGTGACTGTGGCCAGCCCTTCGACACGGTCAACCAGCTTAAATATCACCGCCGGGGCAGCAGCGATAGCGTCTGTAAGGGCAAGCTGAACAGCACCTGTTGCTGTGGCCAGCACTTCGATACGGCCAGCCTGCTTAATTCCCACCGCTGCGTCAGCAGCAACACCCTCTGCAAGGGTAAGCGCAGCAAATAGAAAAGCAGGCGCTAATAGTTGATATCACCGCTGCCCGGTTGAGCCTCACTCAGCGCCATGGCCCCTCTCATATCTCGATACGCTTTCTATCATCATGCTTCTCTGGAATCTTCAACGCCTATAAAACCGCCTGATGGGAACAATACTCTTTTCCGTTCATCTGCTAGCCTGTGGAATCCGAATGGAATCAGAGAAATTGGTGTGCTAGAGCCGTTAATAGCATTCAGAGCTCTTTGGCTGGCCCTGGCCCTGGCCCCTGCTCTTGTTTTTGGTACAGGTTTGAAAACAAAAGGTCACTGCACTCTTGTGTTACCCGTCAGCGAGGCAGTGACCGATATCCTCTCAACAGGTCGTATCCATACAGCCTCCCCCGCTGTTCAACCTATGGGTGATACATTTTGTGTAGCCGGGCCAGAACACGCTCTGATCTGTCAGGGTGTTGACAAACCTGCCAGAGTCAGGATCCCAAGATGGGGCGGGGATGCACTGAATGTCAGCGCCAAGGGCTCTGTCTGTTCCGTAACGCCCGGCAAATCCTCTCTCCCGTCATGGGACGATGATGTGATAGTCACAGGCGAATCCGTTACCGGTCTGGAGGAGCTGTTGTTACCTGACAACCCTGATGTCAAAGCCTGGGAAATTCACTGTCGGAGGATTGTTAAAAAAGAGCCATCTGAATCTGACACCCCGCCAACAGAGGTTGATGACCAGGGTTACGATAGCCCGATAGGGGACATTGAAATAGCATCTGTATCAACACTCGGGGGGCAACGAAACACCACCTGCGCCTGTGGTCAGAATTTCGCGACGATGAGCCTGCTTAATTCCCACCGCCGGTGCAGCAGCGACAGCCTCTGCAAGGGCAAGCGAAACACCATCTGCGACTGTGGCCAGCGCTTCGATACGGTCAGCCTGCTTACTTCCCACCGCCAGGGCGGCAGCGACAGCCTCTGCAAGGGCAAGCAGAACACTACCTGTGACTGTGGCCAGCACTTCGATACGGTCAGCCTGCTGACTTCCCACCGCCAGGGCAGCAGCGACAGCCTCTGCAAGGGCAAGCGGAACACTACCTGTGACTGTGGCCAGCACTTCGATACGGTCAACCTGCTTAATTCCCACCGCCGGTGCAACAGCGACAGCCTCTGCAAGGGCAAGTGGAACACCACCTGTGACTGTGGCCAGCACTTCGATACGGCCAGCCTGCTTAATTCCCACCGTCAGAGCAGCAGCGACAGCCTCTGCAAGGGCAAGCGGAACACCACCTGTGACTGTGGCCAGTACTTCGATACGGCCAGCCTGCTTCAAACTCACCGCCGGAGCAGCAGCGACAGCCTCTGCAAGGGCAAGCGGAACACCACCTGCGGCTGTGGCCAGCACTTCGATACGGCCATCCTGCTTAATTCCCACCGCCGGGGCAGCAGCGACAGCCTCTGCAAGGGCAAGCGGAACAGCACCTGCGACTGTGGCCAGTACTTCGACACGTTCAGTCTGCTTCAGTCCCACCGCCGGTGCAGCAGCGACACCCTCTGTAAGGGCAGGCAGAACACTACCTGCTACTGTGGCCAGCACTTCGATACGGTCAGTCGGCTTGAGTCCCACCGCCGGGGCAGCAGCGACAGCCTCTGTAAGGGCAAGCGGAACACCACCTGCGGCTGTGGTCAGAATTTCGCGACGCTGAGCCTGCTTGGTTCCCACCGCCAGGGCAGCAGCGATAGCCTCTGCAAGGGCAAGCGGAACACCACCTGTGACTGTGGCCAGCACTTCGATACGGCCAGCCTGCTTAATTCCCACCGTCAGAGAAGCGGCGACAGTCTCTGTAAGGGCAAGCGGAACACCACCTGTGACTGTGGCCAGCACTTCGATACGGCCAGCCTGCTTAATTCCCACCGCCGGAGCAGCAGCGACAGCCTCTGCAAGGGGAAGCGGAACACCACCTGTGACTGTGACCAGCACTTCGACACGGTCAACCAGCTTAAATATCACCGCAGCGTCAGCAGTAACACCCTCTGCAAGGGTAAGCGCAGCAAATAGCAAAGGAGGCGCTAATAGTTGATATCACTGCTGCCTGGTTGAGCCTCACTCAGCGCCATGGCCCCTCTCATATCTCGATACGCTTTCTATCATCATGCTTCTCTGGAATCTTCAACGCCTATAAAACCGCCTGATGGGAACAATACCCTTTTCCGTTCATCTGCTAGCCTGTGGAATCCGAATGGAATCAGAGAAATTGGTTTGCTAGAGCCGTTAATAGCATTCAGAGCTCTTTGGCTGGCTCTGGCCATTGCCCCTGCTCTTGTTTTTGGTACAGGTTTGAAAACAAAAGGTCACTGCACTCTTGTGTTTCCCGTCAGCGAAGCAGTGACCGATATCCTCTCAACAGGTCGTATCCATACAACCACCCCCGCGGTTCAACCTATGGGTGATACATTCTGTGTGGCCGGCCCAGAACACGCACTGGTCTGTCAGGGCGTTGATAAACCTGCCAGAGTCAGGATACCGAGACAGGTCGGGGGTGCACTGAATGTCAGCGCCAAGGGCTCTGTCTGCTCCGCAACTCCCGACAAAACCGCTCCCCCGTCATGGGAAGATGATGTGATGGTCACAGGCGAATCAATTATCGGCCTGGAGGAGCTTATGCTACCTGACAACCCTGATATCAGGGCCTGGGAAATTCACTGTCGGAGCCTTGTTAAAAAAGAGCCATCTGAATCTGACACCCCGTCAACAGAGGCTGATGACCAGGGTTACGATGGCCCGATAGGGGGCATTGAAATAGCATCTGTATCAACACCCAGGGGGCAACGAAACACCACCTGCGGCTGTGGCAGGTACTTCGAGACGTCCAATCAGCTTAAATCTCACCGCCGGTGCAGCAGCGACAGCCACTGTAAGGGCAGGCTGAAGACCATCTGCGACTGTGGCCAGCGCTTCGACACGGCCAGCCTGCTTAAATCTCACCGTCAAAGCAGCAGGGACAGCCTCTGCAAGGGCAAGCGGAACACCACCTGTGGCTGTGGCCAGCACTTCGACACGGCCAGATTGCTTGAATCCCACCGCCGGTGCAGCAGCGACACCCTCTGCAAGGGCAAGCGGAACACCACCTGTAACTGTGGCCGGCACTTCGATACGGCCAGCCAGCTTGATTCCCACAGTCAGAGCAGCAGCGACAGCCTCTGCAAGGGCAAGCGGAACACCACCTGTAACTGTGGCCAGTGCTTCGATACGGTCAGATTGCTTGAATCCCACCGCCGGGGCAGCAGCGACAGCCTCTGCAAGGGCAAGCGGAACACCACCTGTGACTGTGGCCAGCACTTCGATACGGCCAGCCTGCTTAATTCCCACCGTCAGAGCAGCAGCGACAGCCTCTGCAAGGGCAAGCGGAACACCACTTGTAACTGTGGCCAGTGCTTCGATACGGCCAGCCTGCTTCAAACTCACCGCCGGAGCAGCAGCGACAGCCTCTGCAAGGGCAAGCGGAACACCACCTGTGGCTGTGGTCAGCACTTCGATACGGTCAGTCGGCTTGAGTCCCACTGCCGGAGCAGCAGCGACAGCCTCTGCAAGGGCAAGCGGAACACCACCTGCGACTGTGGTCAGAATTTCGCGACGATGAGCCGGCTTTATTCCCACCGCCGGGGCAGCAGCGACAGCCTCTGCAAGGGCAAGCAGAACACCACCTGTGGCTGTGGCCAGCACTTCGATACGGCCAGCCAGCTTAATTCCCACCGCCGCGTAAGCAGCAACACCCTCTGCAAGAGTAAGCGCAGCTAATAGAAAAGGAGGCGTGAATAGTTGATATCACTGCTGCCCGGTTTAGCCTCACTCAGCGCCATGGCCCCTCTCATATCTCGATACGCTTTCTATCATCATGCTTCTCTGGAATATTCAACACCTATAAAACCGCCTGATGGGAACAATGCCCTTTTCCGTTCATCTGCTAGCCTGTGGAATCCGAATGGAATCAGAGAAATTGGTGTGTTACAGCCGTTAATAACATTCAGGGCTCTTTGGCTAGTCTTGGCCATTGCCCCTGCTCTTGTTTTTGGTACAGGTTTGAAAACAAAAGGTCACTGCACTCTTGTGTTACCCGTCAGCGAAGAGGTGACCGATATCCTCTCAACAGGTCGTATCCATACAACCTCCCCCGCGGTTCAACCTATGGGCGATACATTCTGTGTAGCCGGTCCAGAACACGCTCTGGTCTGTCAGGGCGTTGACAAACCTGCAAGAGTCAGGATCCCAAGACAGGTCGGGGATGCAATGAATGTCAGCGCCAGGGGCTCTGTCTGCTCCGTAACGCACGGCAAATCCTCTACCCCGTCATGGGAAGATGATGTGCTAGTCACAGGCGACTCAGTTCTCGGTCTGGAGGAGCTGTTGTTACCTGACAATCCTGATATCAAGGCCTGGGAAATTCACTGTCGGAGCATTGTTAAAAAAGAGCCATCTGAATCTGACACCTCGTTAACAGAGGCTGATGACCAGGGTTACGATAGCCCGATAGGGGGCATTGAAATAGCATCTGTATCAACACCCGGGGGGCAAGGAAACACCACCTGCAGCCGTGGTCGGAATTTCGTGACGATGAGCCTGCTTAATTCTCACCGCCGGGGCAGCAGCGACAGCCTCTGCAAGGGCAGGCGGAACGCCACCTGTGACTGTGGCCAGCACTTCGATACGGTCAGCCTGCTTAATTCCCACCGTCAGGGCAGCAGCGACAGCCTCTGCAAGGGCAAGCGGAACACCACCTGTGGCTGTGGCCAGCACTTCGATACGGCCAGCCTGCTTAATTCCCACCGTCAGAGCAGCAGCGACAGCCTCTGTAAGGGCAAGCGGAACACCACCTGTGACTGTGGCCAGCACTTCGATACGGCCAGCCGGCTTAATTCCCACCGTAAGGGCAGCAGCAACAGCCTCTGCAAAGGCAAGCGGAACACCACCTGTGACTGTGGCCAGCACTTCGATACGGTCCGCCGGCTTGAGTCCCACCGTCAGGGCAGCAGCGACAGCCTCTGCAAGGGCAAGCGGAACACCACCTGTGACTGTGGCCTGCATTTCGACACGGGCAGTCGGCTTGAGTCCCACCGCCGGGGCAGCAGTGACAGCCTCTGCAAGGGTAAGTTGAACACAACATGCAGCTGTAGTCAGATCTTCGAGACAGCCTGGCAGCTATATTCCCACCGTAAGGGCAGCAGCGACAGCCTCTGCAAGGGCAGGCAGAATTCCACCTGTCGCTGTTGTGGTCAGAACTTTAAGACGGCCAGTCAGCTTAAATATCACAGCAGCGTCAGCAGCGACATCGGCTGCAGGGGCAAGCGGAACACCACCTGCGGCTGTGGCCGGAGCTTCGATACGGCCAGCCTGCTTAATTCCCACCGTCAGTGCAGCAGCGATAGCCTCTGCAAGGGCAAGCGGAACACCACCTGTGGCTGTGGTCAGCACTTCGATACGGTCAGTCGGCTTGAGTCCCACTGCCGGAGCAGCAGCGACAGTCTCTGCAAGGGCAAGCGGAACACCACCTGCGACTGTGGTCAGAATTTCGCGACGATGAGCCGGCTTTATTCCCACCGCCGGGGCAGCAGCAACAGCCTCTGCAAGGGCAAGCAGAACACCACCTGTGGCTGTGGCCAGCACTTCGATACGGCCAGCCAGCTTAATTCCCACCGCCGCGTAAGCAGCAACACCCTCTGCAAGAGTAAGCGCAGATGATAGAAAAGGAGGCGTGAATAGTTGATATCACTGCTGCCCGGTTGAGCCTCACTCAGCGCCATGGCCCCTCTCATATCTCGATACGCTTTCTATCATCATGCTTCTCTGGAATATTCAACACCTATAAAACCGCCTGATGGGAACAATGCCCTTTTCCGTTCATCTGCTAGCCTGTGGAATCCGAATGGAATCAGAGAAATTGGTGTGTTACAGCCGTTAATAACATTCAGGGCTCTCTGGCTAGTCTTGGCCATTGCCCCTGCTCTTGTTTTTGGTACAGGTTTGAAAACAAAAGGTCACTGCACTCTTGTGTTACCCGTCAGCGAAGAGGTGACCGATATCCTCTCAACAGGTCGTATCCATACAACCTCCCCCGCGGTTCAACCTATGGGCGATACATTCTGTGTAGCCGGTCCAGAACACGCTCTGGTCTGTCAGGGCGTTGACAAACCTGCAAGAGTCAGGATCCCAAGACAGGTCGGGGATGCAATGAATGTCAGCGCCAGGGGCTCTGTCTGCTCCGTAACGCACGGCAAATCCTCTGCCCCGTCATGGGAAGATGATGTGCTAGTCACAGGCGACTCAGTTCTCGGTCTGGAGGAGCTGTTGTTACCTGACAATCCTGATATCAGGGCCTGGGAAATTCACTGTCGGAGCATTGTTAAAAAAGAGCCATCTGAATCTGACACCCCGTCAGCAGAGGCTGATGACCAGGGTTACGATAGCCCGATAGGGGGCATTGAAATAGCATCTGTATCAACACCCGGGGGGCAAGGAAACACCACCTGCAGCCGTGGTCGGAATTTCGTGACGATGAGCCTGCTTAATTCTCACCGCCGGGGCAGCAGCGACAGCCTCTGCAAGGGCAGGCGGAACGCCACCTGTGACTGTGGCCAGCACTTCGATACGGTCAGCCTGCTTAATTCCCACCGTCAGGGCAGCAGCGACAGCCTCTGCAAGGGCAAGCGGAACACCACCTGTGGCTGTGGCCAGCACTTCGATACGGCCAGCCTGCTTAATTCCCACCGTCAGAGCAGCAGCGACAGCCTCTGTAAGGGCAAGCGGAACACCACCTGTGACTGTGGCCAGCACTTCGATACGGCCAGCCGGCTTAATTCCCACCGTCAGGGCAGCAGCAACAGCCTCTGCAAAGGCAAGCGGAACACCACCTGTGACTGTGGCCAGCACTTCGATACGGTCCGCCGGCTTGAGTCCCACCGTCAGGGCAGCAGCGACAGCCTCTGCAAGGGCAAGCGGAACACCACCTGTGACTGTGGCCTGCATTTCGACACGGGCAGTCGGCTTGAGTCCCACCGCCGGGGCAGCAGTGACAGCCTCTGCAAGGGCAAGCGGAACACAACATGCAGCTGTAGTCAGATCTTCGAGACAGCCAGCCAGCTATATTCCCACCGTAAGGGCAGCAGCGACAGCCTCTGCAAGGGCAGGCAGAATTCCATCTGTCGCTGTTGTGGTCAGAACTTTAAGACGGCCAGTCAGCTTAAATATCACAGCAGCGTCAGCAGCGACATCGGCTGCAGGGGCAAGCGGAACACCACCTGCGGCTGTGGCCGGAGCTTCGATACGGCCAGCCTGCTTAATTCCCACCGTCTGTGCAGCAGCGACAGCCTCTGCAAGGGCAAGTGGAACACCACCTGTGACTGTGGCCAGCATTTCGATACGGTCAGCCTGCTTAATTCCCACCGTCAGAGCAGCAGTGACAGCCTCTGCAAGGGCAAGCGGAACACCACCTGTGACTGTGGCCAGCACTTCGATACGGCCAACCTGCTTAATTCCCACCGCCGGGGCAGCAGCGACAGTCTCTGCAAGCGCAAGAGGAACACCACCTGTGACTGTGGCCAGCACATCGACACGGTCAACCAGCTTAAATATCACCGCCGCGTCAGCAGCAACAGCCTCTGCAAGAGTAAGCGCAGCAAATAGAAAAGGAGGCGCTAATAGTTGATATCACTGCTGCCCGGTTGAGCCTCACTCAGCGCCATGGCCCCTCTCTTATCTCGATACGCTTTTTGTCATCATGCTTCTCTGGAATCTTCAACGCCTATATAACCGCCTGATGGGAACAATACCCTTTTTCGTTCATCTGCTAGCCTGTGGAATCCGAATGGAATCAGAGAAATTGGTGTGCTAAAGCCGTTAATAGCATTCAGAGTTCTTTGGCTGGCTCTGGCTGTTGCCCCTGCTCTTGTTTTTGGTACAGGTTTGAAAACAAAAGGTCACTGCACTCTTGTGTTACCCGTCAGCGAAGCGGTGACCGATATCCTCTCAACAGGTCGTATCCATACAACATCCCCCGCTGTTCAATCTATGGGCGATACATTCTGTGTGGCCGGTCCAGAACATGCTCTGGTCTGTCAGGGCGTTGACAAACCTGCCAGAATCAGGATATCGAGACAGGATGGGGATGCTATCAATGTCAGCGCCAAAGGCTCTGTCTGCTCCGTAACGCCCGGCAAATCCTCTATCCCGTCATGGGGCGATGATGTGATGGTCACAGGCGAATCCGTTACCGGTCTGGAGGAACTGTTGTTACCTGACAACCCTGATATCAAGGCCTGGGAAATTCACTGTCGGAGCATTGTTAAAAAAGAGCCATCTGAATCTGACACCTCGTTAACAGAGGCTGATGACCAGGGTTACGATAGCCCGATAGGGGGCATTGAAATAGCATCTGTATCAACACCCGGGGGGCAACGAAAAACCACCTGCGGCTGTGGTCAGAATTTCGCGACGATGAGCCTGCTTAATTCCCACCGCCGGGGCAGCAGCGACAGCCTCTGCAAGGGCAAGCGGAACACCATCTGCGACTGTGGTCAGCGCTTCGATACGTTCAGCCTGCTTACTTCCCACCGCCAGGGCAGCAGCGACAGCCTCTGCAAGGGCAAGCGGAACACTACCTGTGACTGTGGCCAGCACTTCGATACGGTCAACCTGCTTAATTCCCACCGCCGGTGCAGCAGCGACAGCCTCTGCAAGGGCAAGTGGAACACCACCTGTTACTGTGGCCAGCACTTCGATACGGCCAGTCTGCTTAATTCCCACCGTCAGAGAAGCGGCGACAGCCTCTGCAAGGGCCAGTGGAACACCACCTGTGGCTGTGGTCAGAATTTCGCGACGATGAGCCAGCTTTATTCCCACAGCCGGGTCAGCAGCGACAGCCTCTGCAAGGGCAAGCGGAACACCACCTGTGGCTGTGGCCGGCACTTCGATACGGCCAACCTGCTTAATTCCCACCGTCAGGGCAGCAGCGACAGCCTCTGCAAGGGCAAGCGGAACACCACCTGTGACTGTGGCCGGCACTTCGATACGATCAGTCGGCTTCAGTCCCACCGCCGGTGCAGCAGCGACAGCCTCTGCAAGGGCAAGCGGAACACTACCTGTGACTGTGGCCAGCACTTCGACACGGTCTGTCGGTTTGAGTCCCATCGCCGGTGCAGCAGTGACACCCTCTGCAAGGGCAAGCTGAACACCACCTGTGGCTGTGGCCTGCACTTCGACAAGGTCAGTCGGCTTGAGTCCCATCGCCGGTGCAGCAGTGACACCCTCTGCAAGGGCAAGCTGAACACCACCTGTGGCTGTGGCCAGTGCTTCGATACGGCCAGCCTGCTTGCTTCCCACCGCCGGGGCAGCAGTGACAGCCTCTGCAGGGGCAAGCGGAACACCACCTGCGACTGTGGCCAGAATTTCGCGACGATGAACCTGCTTAATTCCCATCGTCAGATCAGCAGCGACAGCCTCTGCAAGGGCAAGCGGAACACCACCTGTGGCTGTGGCCAGCACTTCGATACGGCCAGCCTGCTTAATTTCCACCGCCGCGTCAGCAGCAACAGCCTCTGCAAGAGTAAGCGCAGCAAATAGAAAAGGAGGCGCTAATCGTTGATATCACTACTGCCCGGTTGAGCCTCACTCAGCGCCATGGCCCCTCTCATATCTCGATAGGCTTTCTATCATCATGCTTCTCTGGAATCTTCAACGCCTATAAAGCCGCCTGATGGGAACAGTACCCTTTTCCGTTTATCTGCTAGCCTGTGGAATCCCAATGGAATCAGGGAAATTGGTGTGCTAGAGCCGTTAATAGCATTCAGGGCTCTTTGGCTGGCCCTGGCTGTTGCCCCATCTCTTGTTTTTGGTACAGGTTTGAAAACAAAAGGTCACTGCACTCTTGTGCTACCCGTCAGCGAAGAGGTGACCGATATCCTCTCAACAGGTCGTATCCATACAACCTCCCCCGCGGTTCAACCTATGGGCGATACATTCTGTGTAGCCGGTCCAGAACACGCTCTGGTCTGTCAGGGCGTTGACAAGCCTGCAAGAGTCAGGATTACAGGACAGGTCGGGGATGCAGTGAATGTCAGCGCCGGGGGCTCTGTCTGCTCCGTAACGCACGGCAAATCCTCTACCCCGTCATGGGACGATGATGTGATAGTCACAGGCGACTCAGTTCTCGGTCTGGAGGAGCTGTTGTTACCTGACAACCCTGATATCAATGCCTGGGAAATTCACTGTCGGAGCATTGTTAAAAAAGAGCCATCTGAATCTGGCACCCCGTTAACAGAGGCTGATGACCAGGGTTACGATAGCCCGATAGGGGGCATTGAAATAGCATCTGTATCAACACCCAGGGGGCAACGAAATACCACCTGCGGCCGTGTTCAGAATTTCGCGACGATGAGCCTGCTTAATTCCCACCGCCAGGGCGGCAGCGACAGCCTCTGCAAGGGCAGGCGGAACACCACCTGTAACTGTGGCCAGCACTTCGATACGGCCAGCCGGCTTAAATATCACAGGAGGAGCAGCAGCGACATCCGCTGCAAGGGAAAATTGAACACCACATGCGGCTGTGGCCAGCACTTCGATACGGCCAGCCTGCTTTATTCCCACCGCCGGGGCAGCAGCGACATCCGCTGCAATGGGAAATTGAACACCACATGCGGCTGTGGCCAGCACTTCGATACGGCCAGCCTGCTTTATTCCCACCGCCGGGGCAGCAGCGACATCCGCTGCAATGGGAAATTGAACACCACCTGCGGCTGTGGCCAGCACTTCGATACGGCCAGCCGGCTTAATTCCCACCGCCGGGGCAGCAGCGACAGCCTCTGCAAGGGCAGGCAGAACACCACCTGTGACTGTGGCCAGCACTTCGATACGGCCAGCTTGCTTGAATCCCACCGCCAGGGCAGCAGCGACAGCCTCTGCAAGGCCAGGCGGAACACCACCTGCGACTGTGGCCAGCACTTCGACACGATCAGTCGGCTTCAGTCCCACTGCCGGTGCAGCGGCGACAGCCTCTGTAAGGGCAAGCGGAACACCACCTGTGCTGTGGCCAGTGCTTCGATACGGTCAGATTGCTTAATTCCCACCGTCAGGGCAGCAGCGACAGCCTCTGCAAGGGCAAGCGGAACACCACCTGTGACTGTGGCCAGCACTTCGATACGGTCAGCCTGCTTAATTCCCACCGCCGGGGCAGCAGCGACAGCCTCTGCAAGGGCAAGCTGAACACCACCTGCGGCTGTGGTCAGTACTTCGATACGGCCAACATGCTTAATTCCCACCGTCAGAGCAGCAGCGACAGCCTCTGCAAGGGCAAGCGGAACACCACCTGCGACTGTGGCCTGCACTTCGACTCGGGCAGTCGGCTTGAGTCCCACCGCCAGGGCAGCAGCGACAGCCTCTGCAAGGGTAAGCGGAACACCACATGCGACTGTGGCCTGCACTTCGATACGGTCAGGCAGCTTAAATACCACCGCCGCTTCAGCAGCAACACCCTCTGCAAGAGTAAGCGCTGCAAATAGAAAAGGAGGCGCTAATAGTTGATATCACTGCTGCCCGGTTGAGCCTCACTCAGCGGCAGGATCCCCCCTCATATTTCCGCTTTTTGTCATCATGCTTCTCTGGAATCTTCAACGCCTATAAAACCGCCTGATGGGAACAATACCCTTTTCCGTTCATCTGCTAGCCTGTGGAATCCGAATGGAATAAGAGAAATTGGTGTGCTAAAGCCGTTAATAGCATTCAGAGCTCTTTGGCTGGCTCTGGCCATTGCCCCTGCTCTTGTTTTTGGGACAGGTTTGAAAACAAAAGGTCACTGCACTCTTGTGTTACCCGTCAGCGAAGAGGTGACCGATATCCTCTCAACAGGTCGTATCCATACAAGCTCCCCCGCTGTTCAACCTGTGGGCGATACATTCTGTGTAGCCGGTCCAGAACACGCTCTGGTCTGTCAGGGCGTTGACAAGCCTGCCAGAGTCAGGATTCCAAGACAGGTCGGGGATGCTCTGAATGTCAGGGCCAAAGGCTCTGTCTGCTCCGCAACGTCCGACAAAACCGCTACCCCGTCATGGGGCGATGATGTGATAGTAACAGGCGAATCAATTATCGGCCTGGAGGAGCTGATGCTACCTGACAACCCTGATATCAGAGCCTGGGAAGTTCACTGTCGGAGCATTGTTAAAAAAGAGCCATCTGAATCTGACACCCCGTCAACAGAGGCTGATGACCAGGGTTACGATAGCCCGAGAGGGGATATTGAAATAGCATCTGTATCAACACCCAGGGGGCAACGAAACACCACCTGCGGCCGTGGCCTGCACTTCGATACGGCCAGCCTGCTTAATTCCCATCGTCAGAGCAGCAGCGACAGCCTCTGTAAGGGCAAGCGGAACACCACCTGTGACTGTGGCCAGCACTTCGATACGGTCAGCCTGCTTAATTCCCACCGTCAGGGCAGCAGCGGCAGCCTCTGCAAGGGCAAGCGGAACACTACCTGTGACTGTGGCCGGCACTTCGATACGGCCAACCTGCTTAGTTCCCACCGCCGGAGCAGCAGCGACAGCCTCTGCAAGGGCAAGCGGAACACCATCTGCGACTGTGGCCAGCGCTTCGATACGTTCAACCTGCTTACTTCCCACCGCCAGGGCAGCAGCGACAGCCTCTGCAAGGGCAAGCTGAACACTACCTGTGACTGTGGCCAGCACTTCGATACGGTCAACCTGCTTAATTCCCACCGCCGGTGCAGCAGCGACAGCCTCTGCAAGGGCTGGAACACCATCTGTGACTGTGGTCAGCACTTCGATACGGCCAGCATGCTTAATTCCCACCGTCAGTGCAGCAGCGACAGCCTCTGCAAGGGCAAGTGGAACACCACCTGTGGCTGTGGTCAGAATTTCGCGACGATGAGCCAGCTTTATTCCCACCGCCGGGGCAGCAGCGACAGCCTCTGCAAGGGCAAGCGGAACACCACCTGTGACTGTGGCCGGCACTTCGATACGGTCAGCCTGCTTAATTCCCACCGTCATTGCAGCAGCGACAGCCTCTGCAAGGGTAAGCGGAACACCACCTGCGATTGTGGTCAGAATTTCGCGACGATGAGCCTGCTTGTTTTCCACCGCCGGGGCAGCAGGGCCCCCCTCTGCAAGGGGAAGCGGAACACCACGTGTGACTGTGGCCAGCACTTCGACACGGTCAACCATCTTAAATATCACCGCAGCGTCTGCAGTAACACCCTCTGCAAGGGTAAGCGCAACAAATAGAAAAGGAGGCGTTAAGAGTTGATATCACTGCTGACCGGTTGAGCCTCACTCGGCGCCATGGCCCCTCTCATATCTCGATACGCTTTTTGTCATCATGCTTCTCTGGAATCTTCAACGCCTATAAAACCGCCTGATGGGAACAATACCCTTTTCCGTTTATCTGCTAGCCTGTGAAATCCGAATGGCATCAAGGAAGGTGATGTGTTACAGCCGTTGATGACATTCAGAGCTATTTGGCTGGCTCTGGGCATTGCCCCTGCTCTTGTTTTTGGTACAGGTTTGAAAACAAAAGATCACTGCACTCTTGTGTTACCCGTCAGCGAAGAGGTGACCGATATCCTCTCAACAGGTCGTATCCATACAACCTCCCCCGCTGTTCAACCTATGGGCGATACATTCTGTGTAGCCGGTCCAGAACACGCTCTGGTCTGTCAGGGTGTTGATAAACCTGCCAGAGTCAGGATCCCGAGACAGAGTGGGGATGCTCTCAATGTCAGCGCCAAGGGCTCTGTCTGCTCCGTAACGCCCGGCAAATCCTCTCTCCCGTCATGGGACGATGATGTGATAGTCACAGGCGAATCCGTTACCGGTCTGGAGGAGCTGTTGTTACCTGACAACCCTGATATCAAGGCCTGGGAAATTCACTGTCGGAGCATTGTTAAAAAAGAGCCATCTGAATCTGACACCCCGTCAACAGAGGCTGATGACCAGGGTTACGATAGCCCGATAGGGGGCATTGAAATAGCATCTGTATCAACACCCAGGGGGCAAGGAAACACCACCTGCGGCCGTGGTCAGAATTTCGCGACGATGAGCCTGCTTAATTCCCACCGCCGGGGCAGCAGCGACAGCCTCTGCAAGGGCAAGCGGAACACCACCTGTGGCTGTGGCCAGCACTTCGATACGGTCAGTCGGCTTGAGTCCCACCGTCAGAGCAGCAGCGACAGCCTCTGCAAGGGCAAGCGGAACACCACCTGTGGCTGTGGCCAGCACTTCGATACGGCCAGTCGGCTTGAGTCCCACCGTCAGAGCAGCAGCGACAGCCTCTGCAAGGGCAAGCGGAACACCACCTGTGGCTGTGGCCGGCACTTTGATACGGTCAGCCTGCTTAATTCCCACCGCCGGAGCAGCAGCGACAGCCTCTGCAAGGGCAAGCTGAACACCACCTGTGACTGTGGCCAGTGCTTCGATACGGCCAGCCTGCTTCAATCTCACCGTCAGAGCAGCAGCGACAGCCTCTGCAAGGGCAAGCTGAACACCACCTGTGACTGTGGCCAGTGCTTCGATACGGCCAGCCTGCTTAAATCCCACCGCCGGGGCAGCAGCGACAGCCTCTGCAAAGGCAAGCGGAAAACCACCTGTGACTGTGGCCAGAATTTCGCGACGATGAGCCTGCTTCATTCCCACCGTCAGGGCCGCAGCGACAGCCTCTGCAAGAGCAAGCTCAACACCACCTGTGACTGTGGTCAGCACTTCGATACGGTCAGTCGGCTTAATTCCCACCGCCGGGGCAGCAGCGACAGCCTCTGCAAGGGCAAGCTGAACACCACCTGTGACTGTGGCCGGCACTTCGATACGGCCAGCCTGCTTAATTCCCACCGTCAGACCGGCAGCAACAGCCTCTGCAAGGGCAAGCGGAACACCACCTGTAGCTGTGGCCAGCACTTCGATACGGGCAGCCTGCTTAATTCCCACCGTCAGAGCAGCAGCTACAGCCTCTGCAAGGGCAAGCGGAACACCACCTGTGACTGTGGCCAGCACTTCGATACGGTCAGCCTGCTTAATTCCCATTGTCAGGGCAGCAGAGACAGCCTCTGCAAGGGCAAGCGGAACACCACCTGTGACTGTGGCCGGCACTTCGATACGGTCAGCCTGTTTTATTCCCACCGCCGGTGCAGCAGCGACAGCCTCTGCAAGGGTAAGCGCAGCAAATAGAAAAGGAGGCGCTTATAGTTGATATCACTGCTGCCCGGTTGAGCCTCACTCAGCGCCATGGCCCCTCTCATATCTCGATACGCTTTCTATCATCATGCTTCTCTGGAATCTTCAACGCCTATAAAACCGCCTGATGGGAACAATGATATTTTCCGTTCATCTGCTAGCCTGTGGAATCCGAATGGAATCAGAGAAATTGGCGTGTTACAGCCGTTGATGACATCCAGAGTTCTTTGGCTGGCTCTGGCCATTGCCCCTGCTCTTGTTTTTGGGACAGGTTTGAAAACAAAAGGTCACTGCACTCTTGTGTTGCCTGTCAGCGAAGAGGTGACCGATATCCTCTCAACAGGTCGTATCCATACAGCCTCCCCCGCTGTTCAACCTATGAGCGATACATTCTGTGTAGCCGGCCCAGAACACGCTCCGGTCTGTCAGGGCGTTGACAAGCCTGCCAGAGTCAGGATCCCAAGACAGGTCGGGGATGTTCTGAATGTCAGCGCCAAAGGCTCTGTCTGCTCCGCAACTCCCGGCAAAACCGCTCCCCCGTCATGGGAAGATGATGTGATGGTCACAGGCGAATCAATTATCGGCCTGGAGGAGCTGATGCTACCTGACAACCCTGATATCAGAGCCTGGGAAATTCACTGCCGGAGCATTGTTAAAAAAGAGCCATCTGAATCTGACACCCCGTCAACAGAGGCTGATGACCAGGGTTACGATAGCCCGATAGGGGACATTCAAATAGCATCTGTATCAACACCCTGGGGGCAAGGAAACACCACCTGCGGCTGTGGTCAGAATTTCACGACGATGAGCCTGCTTAATTCCCATCGCCGGGGCAGCAGCGACAGCCTCTGCAAGGGCAGGCGGAACACCATCTGCGACTGTGGCCAGCGCTTCGACACGGTCAGCCTGCTTAATTCCCACCGTCAGAGCAGCAGCGACAGCCTCTGTAAGGGCAGGTGGAACACCACCTGCGACTGTGGCCTGCACTTAGGCACGGTCAGTCGGCTTCAGTCCCACCGCCGGTGCAGCAGCGACACCCTCTGCAAGGGCGAGCGGAACACCACCTGTAACTGTGGCCGGCACTTCGATAAGGTCAGCCTGCTTAATTCCCACCGTCAGAGGAGCAGTGACAGCCTCTGCAAGGGCAAGCTGAATACTACCTGTGACTGTGGCCAGCACTTCGATACGGCCAACCTGCTTAATTACCACCGTCAGAGCAGCAGCGACAGCCTCTGCAAGCGCAAGCGGAACACAGCCTGTGACTGTGGCCAGCACTTCGATACGGTCATCCTGCTTAATTCCCACCGTCAGAGCAGCAGCGACAGCCTCTGCAAGGGCAAGCGGAACACCACCTGTGATTGTGGCCAGCACTTCGATACGTCCAGCCTGCTTCAAACTCACCGTCGGGGCAGCAGCGACAGCCTCTGCAAGGGCAAGCGGAACACCAAGTGTGACTGTGGCCGGAGCTTCGACACACCCAGCCTGCTTAGTTCACACCGCCGGGGCAGTAGCGATAGCGTCTGCAAGGGAAAATTGAACACCACATGCGGCTGTGGTGAGAGCTTGAATACGGTCATGCAGCTTAAATCCCACCGCCGCGTCAGCAGCAACACCCTCTGCAAGGGTAAGCGCAGCAAATAGAAAAGCAGGCGCTAATAGTTGATATCACAGCTGCCCGGTGAGCCTCACTCAGCGCCGTGGCCCCTCTCATATCTCGATACGCTTTCTATCATCATGCTTTTCTGGAATCTTCAACGCCTATAAAGCCGCCTGATGGGAACAATACCCTTTTCCGATCATCTGCTAGCCTGTGAATCCGAATGGAATCAGAGAAATTGGTGTGCTAAATCCGTTAATAGCATTCAGAGCTCTTTGGCTGGCCCTGGCTATTGCCCCATCTCTTGTTTTTGGTACAGGTTTGAAAACAAAAGGCCACTGCACTCTTGTGTTACCCGTCAGCGAAGAGGTGACCGATATCCTCTCAACAGGTCGTATCCATACAACCTCCCCCGCTGTTCAACCTGTGGGCGATACATTCTGTGTAGCCGGTCCAGAACACACTCTGGTCTGTCAGGGCGTTGACAAACCTGCCAGAGTCAGGATCCCAGGACGGGTCGGGGATGCTCTGAATGTCAGCGCCAAGGGCTCTGTCTGCTTCGCAACGTCCGACAACACCGCTACCCCGTCATGGGAGGATGATGTGATGGTCACAGGCGACTCAGTTCTCGGCCTGGAGGAGCTGATGCTACCTGACAACCCTGATATCAGAGCCTGGGAAATTCACTGTCGGAGCATTGTTAAAAAAGAGCCATCTGAATCTGACACCCCGTCAACAGAGGCTGATGACCAGGGTTACGATAGCCCGATAGGGGGCATTGAAATAGCATCTGTATCAACACCCAGGGGGCAACCAAACACCACCTGCGGCTGTGGCCTGCACTTAGATACGGCCAGCCTGCTTAATTCCCACCGTCAGTGCAGCAGCGCCCCCCTCTGCAAGGGCAAGCGGAACACCACCTGTGACTGTGGCCAGCACTTCGATACGGCCAGCCTGCTAAAATCCCACCGTCAGGGCAGCAGCGACAGCCTCTGCAAGGGCAAGCGGAACACCACCTGTGGCTGTGGCCAGCACTTCGATACGGCCAGATTGCTTGAATCCCACCGCCGGGGCAGCAGCGACAGCCTCTGCAAGGGCAAGTGGAACACCACCTGTGACTGTGGCCAGCACTTCGATACGTTCAGCCTGCTTACTTCCCACCGCCAGGGCAGCAGCGACAGCCTCTGCAAGGGCAAACTGAACACTACCTGTGGCTGTGGCCAGCACTTCGATACGGTCAACCTGCTTAATTCCCACCGCCGGTGCAGCAGCCACAGCCTCTGCAAGGTCAAGCGGAACACCACCTGTGGCTGTGGCCAGCACTTCGATACGGCCAGCCTGCTTAATTCCCACCGCCGGGGCAGCAGTGACAGCCTCTGCAAGGGCAGGCGGAACACCACCTGTGACTGCGGCCAGCACTTCGATACGGTCAGTCTGCTTAATTCCCACCGCCAGGGCAGCAGCGACAGCCTCTGCAAGGGCAAGCGGAACACCACCTGCGACTGTGGCCGGAGCTTCGACACGTCCAGATTGCTTGACTCCCACCGCGAGGGCAGCAGCGATAGCGTCTGCAAGGGAAAATTGAACACCACATGCGGCTGTGGTGAGAGCTTTAATACGGTCAGGAAGCTTAAATCCCACCGCGGGGGCAGTAGCGACACCCTCTGCAGGGCCAAGCGGAACACCACCTGTGGCTGTGGCCAGCACTTCGATACGGTCAGATTGCTTGAATCCCACCGCCGGGGCAGCAGTGACAGCCTCTGCAAGGGCAAGCGGAACACCACCTGCGGTTGTGGCCGGAGCTTCGACACGCCCAGATTGCTTGAATCCCACCGCGAGGTCAGCAGCGATAGCGTCTGCAAGGGAAAATTGAATACTACATGCGGCTGTGGTGAGAGCTTGAATACGGTCATGCAGCTTACATCCCACCGCCGCTTCAGCAGCAACACCCTCTGCAAGGGTAAGCGCAGCAAATAGAAAAGAAGGCGCTAATAGTTGATATCACTGCTGCCCGGTTGAGCCTCACTCAGCGCCAGGATCCCCCCTCATATTTCGATACGCTTTTTGTCATCATGCTTCTCTGGAATCTTCAACGCCTATAAAACCGCCTGATGGGAACAACCCCTTTTCCGTTCATCTGCTAGCCTGTGAGATCCAATGGAATCAGGAAGGTGGTGTGCTAAAGCCGTTAATAGTATTCAGAGCTCTTTGGCTGGCTCTGGCTGTTGCCCCATCTCTTGTTTTTGGTACAGGTTTGAAAACAAAAGGTCACTGCACTCTTGTGTTACCCGTCAGCGAAGAGGTGACTGATATCCTCTCAACAGGTCGTATCCATACAACATCCCCCGCTGTTCAACCTATGGGTGATACATTCTGTGTAGCTGGTCCAGAACACGCTCTGGTCTGCCAGGGCGTTGATAAACCTGCCAGAGTCAGGATCCCAAGACAGGTCGGCGATGCTCTGAATGTCAGGGCCAAAGGCTCTGTCTGCTCCGCGACGTCCGACAAAACCGCTACCCCGTCATGGGACGATGATGTGATGGTCACAGGCGACTCAGTTCTCGGCCTGGAGGAGCTGATGCTACCTGACAACCCTGATATCAGAGCCTGGGAAATTCACTGTCGGAGCATTGTTAAAAAAGAGCCATCTGAATCTGACACCCCGTCAACAGAGGTTGATGACCAGGGTTACGATAGCCCGATAGGGGACATTGAAATAGCATCTGTATCAACACCCGGGGGGCAACGAAACACCACCTGCGGCTGTGGTCTGCACTTCGACACGGCCAGCCTGCTTCAATCTCACCGTCAGGGCAGCAGCGACAGCCTCTGCAAGGGCAAGCTGAACACCACCTGTGACTGTGGCCAGCACTTCGATACGGCCAGCCTGCTAAAATCCCACCGTCGGGGCAGCGGCGACAGCCTCTGCAAGGGCAAGTGGAACACTACCTGTGACTGTGGCCAGCACTTCGATACGGTCAACCTGCTTAATTCCCACCGCCGGTCCAGCAGCGACAGCCTCTGCAAGGGCAAGCGGAACACCATCTGCGACTGTGGCCAGCGCTTCGATACGTTCAGCCGGCTTACTTCCCACCGCCGGTGCAGCAGCGACAGCCTCTGCAAGGGCAAGCGCAACACTACCTGTGACTGTGGCCAGCACTTCGATACGGTCAACCTGCTTAATTCCCACCGCCGGTGCAGCAGCGACAGCCTCTGCAAGGGCAAGCGGAACACCACCTGTGGCTGTGGCCAGCACTTCGATACGGCCAGCCTGCTTAATTCCCACCGCCGGAGCAGCAGCGACAGCCTCTGCAAGGGCAAGCAGAACACCACCTGTGGCTGTGGCCAGCACTTCGATACGGTCAGTCTGCTTAATTCCCACTGCCAGGGCAGCAGCGACAGCCTCTGCAAGGGCAGGCGGAACACCACGTGCGATTGTGGTCAGAATTTCGCGTCGATGAACCTGCTTATTTCCCACCGGCGGGGCAGCAGCGACAGCCTCTGCAAGGGCAAGTGGAACACCACCTGTGGCTGTGGTCAGAATTTCGCGACGATGAGCCAGCTTTATTCCCACCGCCGGGGCCGCAGCGACAGCCTCTGCAAGGGCTGGCGGAACATCACCTGCGGCTGTGGCCAGTGCTTCGATACGGTCAGATTGCTTGAATCCCACCGTCATTGCAGCAGCGACAGCCTCTGCAAGCGCAAGTGGAACACCACCTGTGACTGTGGCCAGCACTTCGACACGGCCAGCCTGCTTCAAAGTCACCGCCGGAGCAGCAGCGACAGCCTCTGCAGGGGGAAGCGGAACACCACCTGTGACTGTGGCCAGCACTTCGACATGGTCAACCAGCTTAAATATCACCGCCGCGTCAGCAGTAACACCCTCTGCAACGGTAAGCCCAGCAAATTGAAAAGTAGGCGCTAATAGTTGATATCACTGCTGACCGGTTGAGCCTCACTCAGCGCCATGGCCCCTCTCATATCTCGATACGCTTTTTGTCATCATGCTTCTCTGGAATCTTCAACGCCTATAAAACCGCCTGATGGGAACAACCCCTTTTCCGATCATCTGCTAGCCTGTGGAATCCGAATGGAATCAGAGAAATTGGTGTGCTAAAGCCGTTGATAACATTCAGAGTTCTTTGGCTGGCCCTGGCTGTTGCCCCTGCTCTTGTTTTTGGTACAGGTTTGAAAACAAAAGATCACTGCACTCTTGTGTTACCCGTCAGCGAAGAGGTGACCGATATCCTCTCAACAGGTCGTATCCATACAACCTCCCCCGCTATTCAACCTATGGGCGATACATTCTGTGTAGCCGGTCCGGAACACGCTCTGGTCTGTCAGGGTGTTGACAAACCTGCCAGAGTCAGGATCCCGAGACAGGGTGGGGATGCTCTCAATGTCAGCGCCAAGGGCTCTGTCTGCTCCGTAACGCCCGGCAAATCCTCTCTCCCGTCATGGGGCGATGATGTGATAGTCACAGGCGAATCCGTTACCGGTCTGGAGGAGCTGTTGTTACCTGACAACCCTGATATCAAGGCCTGGGAAATTCACTGTCGGAGCCTTGTTAAAAAAGAGCCATCTGAATCTGACACCCCGTTAACAGAGGCTGATGACCAGGGTTGCGATAGCCCGATAGGGGACATTGAAATAGCATCTGTATCAACACCCGGGGGGCAACGAAACACCACCTGCGGCCGTGGTCAGGATTTCGCGACGATGAGCCTGCTTAATTCCCACCGCCAGGGCGGCAGCGACAGCCTCTGCAAGCGCAGGCGGAACACCACCTGCGACTGTGGCCAGCACTTCGATACAGTCAGCCTGCTTAATTCCCACCGTCAGTGCAGCAGCGATAGCCTCTGCAAGGGCAAGCGGAACACCACTTGCGCCTGTGGTCAGAATTTCGCGACGATGAGCCTGCTTAATTCCCACCGCCGGGGCCGCAGCGACAGCCTCTGCAAGGGCAGGCTGAACACCACCTGTGACTGTGGCCAGCGCTTCGATACGGCCAACCAGCTTGTTTCCCACCGCCGGTGCAGCAGCGACAGCCTCTGCAAGGGCAAGAAGAACACCACCTGTGACTGTGGCCAGCACTTCGATACGGTCAGCCTGCTTAATTCCCACAGCCGGGGTAGCAGCGACAGTCTCTGCAAGGGCAGGCAGAACACCACCTGTGACTGTGGCCAGCACTTCGATACGGCCAGATTGCTTGAATCCCACCGCCAGGGCAGCAGCAACAGCTTCTGCAAGGCCAGGCGGAACACAACCTGCGACTGTGGCCAGAACTTAGACACGATCAGTCGGCTTCAGTCCCACCGCCGGTGCAGCAGCGACAGCCTCTGTAAGGGCAAGCGGAACACCACCTGTGACTGTGGTCAGTGCTTCGACACGATCAGTCGGCTTCAGTCCCACCGTCAGTGCAGCAGCGACAGCCTCTGCAAGGGCAAGCGGAACGCCACCTGTGACTGTGGTCAGCACTTCGACAAGATCAGTCGGCTTCAGTCCCACCGCCGGAGCAGCAGCGACAGCCTCTGCAAGGGCAAGCTGAACACCACCTGCGACTGTGGTCAGAATTTCGCGACGATGAACCTGCTTAATTCCCACCGTCAGAGCAGCAGCGACAGCCTCTGCAAGGGCAAGCGGAACACCACCTGTGGCTGTGGCCGGCACTTCGATACGGTCGGCATGCTTTATTCCCACCGCCGCGTCAGCAGCAACACCCTCTGCAAGGGCAAGCGGAACACCACCTGTGGCTGTGGCCTGCACTTCGATACGGTCAGCCAGCATAATTATCACCGCCGCGTCAGCAGCAACACCCTCTGCAAGAGTAAGCGCAGCAAATAGAAAAGCAGGCGCTAATAGTTGATATCACTGCTGCCCGGTTGAGCCTCACTCAGCGCCATGGCCCCTCTCATATCTCGATACGCTTTCTATCATCATGCTTCTCTGGAATCTTCAACGCCGATAAAACCGCCTGATGGGAACAATACCCTTTTCCGTTCATCTGCTAGCCTGTGGAATCCGAATGGAATCAGAGAAATTGGTGTGCTAGAGCCGTTAATAGCATTCAGAGCTCTTTGGCTGGCTCTGGCCATTGCCCCTGCTCTTGTTTTTGGTACAGGTTTGAAAATAAAAGGTCACTGCACTCTTGTGTTACCCGTCAGCGAAGCGGTGACCGATATCCTCTCAACAGGTCGTATCCATACAACTACCCCCGCTGTTCAACCTATGGGCGATACATTCTGTGTAGCCGGCCCAGAACACGCACTGGTCTGTCAGGGTGTTGATAAACCTGCCAGAGTCAGGATCCCGAGACAGAGTGGGGATGCTCTCAATGTCAGCGCCAAGGGCTCTGTCTGCTCCGTAACGCCCGGCAAATCCTCTATCCCGTCATGGGAAGATGATGTGATAGTCACAGGCGAATCAATTATCGGCCTGGAGGAGCTGTTGTTACCTGACAACCCTGATATCAGGGCCTGGGAAATTCACTGTCGGAGCATTGTTAAAAAAGAGCCATCTGAATCTGACACCCCGTCAGCAGAGACTGGTGACCAGGATTACGATAGCCCGATAGTGGGCATTGAAATAGCATCTGTATCAACACCCATGGGGCAACGAAACACCACCTGCGGCCGTGGCCAGCACTTCGATACGGCCAGCCGGCTTAATTCCCACCGTCAGGGCAGCAGCGACAGCCTCTGCAAAGGCAAGCGGAACACCACCTGTGACTGTGGCCGGCACTTCGATACGGTCAGCCTGCTTCATTCCCACCGTCAGAGCAGCAGCGACAGCCTCTGCAAGGGCAAGCGGAACACCACCTGTGACTGTGGCCAACGCTTCGACACGGCCAACCTGCTTCAATCTCACCGCCTGGGCAGCAGCGACAGCCTCTGCAGGGGCAAGCGGAACACCACCTGTGGCTGTGGCCAGCACTTCGATACGGCCAGCCGGCTTAATTCCCACCGTCAGGGCAGCAGCGACAGCCTCTGCAAGGGCAGGCGGAACACCAGCTGTGGCTGTGGCCAGCACTTCGATACGGCCAGCCTGCTTCAAACTCACCGCCGGGGCAGCAGCGACAGCCTCTGCAAGGCCAAGCTGAACACCACCTGTGACTGTGGCCTGCACTTCGACACGGGCAGACGGCTTGAGTCCCACCGCCGGGGCAGCAGCGACAGCCTCTGCAAAGGCAAGCGGAACACTACCTGTGACTGTGGTCGGCACTTCGATACGGTCAGCCTGCTTCATTCCCACCGTCAGAGCAGCAGCGACAGCCTCTGCAAGGGCAGGCGGAACACCACCTGTGGCTGTGGCCAGCACTTCGATACGGCCACCCTGCTTTATTCCCACCGCCGGGGCAGCAGTGACAGCCTCTGCAAGGGCAAGCGGAACACCACCTGTGACTGTGGCCGGCACTTCGATACGGTCAGTCTGCTTAATTCCCACCGCCAGGGCAGCAGCGACAGCCTCTGCAAGGGCAAGCGGAACACCACCTGCGACTGTGGTCAGAATTTCGCGACGATGAACCTGCTTGGTTCCCACCGGCGGTGCAGCAGCGACAGCCTCTGCAAGGGCAAGCAGAACACCACCTGTGACTGTGGCCAGAATTTCGCGACGATGAGCCTGCTTAATTCCCACCGTCAGAGGAGCAGCGACACCCTCTGCAAGGGCAAGCGGAACACCACCTGCGGCTGTGGCCAGCACTTCGATACGGCCAGATTGCTTGAATCCCACCGCCGCGTCAGCAGCAACACCCTCTGCAAGAGTAAGCGCAGCAAATAGAAAAGCAGGCGCTAATAGTTGATATCACTGCTGGCCGGTTGAGCCTCCCTCAGCGCTATGACCCCTCTCATATCTCGATACGCTTTCTATCATCATGCTTCTCTGTAATCTTCAACGCCTATAAAACCGCCTGATGGGAACAATACCCTTTTCCGTTCATCTGCTAGCCTGTGTAATCCGAATGGAATCAGAGAAATTGGTGTGCTAAAGCCGTTAATAGCATTCAGGGCTCTTTGGCTGGCCCTGGCTGTAGCCTCATCTCTTGTTTTTGGTACAGGTTTGAAAACAAAAGGTCACTGCACTCTTGTGTTACCCGTCAGTGAAGAGGTGACCGATATCCTCTCAACAGGTCGTATCCATACAACCTCCCCCGCTGTTCAACCTATGGGCGATACATTCTGCGTGGCCGGTCCAGAGCACGCTCTGGTCTGTCAGGGTGTTGACAAACCTGCCAGAGTCAGGATGTCGAGGCAGGGTGGGGATGCTCTGAATGTCAGCGCCAAAGGCTCTGTCTGCTCCGTAACGCCTGGCAAATCCTCTACCCCGTCATGGGAAGATGATGTGATGGTCACAGGCGAATCAATTATCGGCCTGGAGGAGCTGATGCTACCTGACAACCCTGATATCAGGGCCTGGGAAATTCACTGTCGGAGCATTGTTAAAAAAGAACCATCTGAATCTGGCACTCCGTCAACAGAGGCTGATGACCAGGGTTACGATAGCCCGATAGGGGGCATTGAAATAGCATCTGTATCAACACCCAGGGGGCAACGAAACACCACCTGCGGCTGTGGCAGGTACTTCGAGACGTCCAGTAAGCTTAGATCTCACCGCAGGTGCTGCAGCGACAGCCTCTGTAAGGGCAGGCAGAAGACCATCTGCGACTGTGGCCAGCACTTCGATACGGCCAGCTTGCTTCAATCTCACCGTCAGGGCAGCAGCGACACCCTCTGTAAGGGCAAGCGGAGCACCACCTGTGACTGTGGTCAGCACTTCGATACGGTCAGCCTGCTTAATTCCCACAGCCGGTGCAGCAGCGACACCCTCTGTAAGGGCAGGCAGAACACCATCTGCGACTGTGGTCAGCGCTTCGATACGGTCAGCCTGCTTAATTCCCATCGCCGGGGCAGCAGCGACAGCCTCTGCAGGGGCAAGCGGAAGACCATCTGCGACTGTGGCCAGCACTTCGATACGGCCAGCCTGCTTGATTCCCACCGCCGGGGCAGCAGCGACAGCCTCTGCAAGGGCAAGCGGAACACCACCTGCGACTGTGGCCAGCACTTCGATACGGCCAGCCTGCTTGATTCCCACCGCCGGGGCAGCAGCGACAGCCTCTGCAAGGGCAAGCGGAACACCACCTGTGACTGTGGTCAGAATTTCGATACGGTCAGCCTGCTTAATTCCCACCGCCAGGGCAGCAGCGACAGCCTCTGCAAGGGCAAGCTGAAGACCATCTGCGACTGTGGCCAGCACTTCGATACGGTCAACTTGCTTAATTCCCACTGCCAGAACAGCAGCGACAGCCTCTGCAAGGGCAAGCGGAACACCACATGCGACTGTGGCCAGCACTTCGGCACGGTCAACCATCTTAAATATCACCGCCGCGTCAGCAGCAACACCCTCTGCAAGAGTAAGCGCAGCAAATAGAAAAGCAGGCGCTAATAGTTGATATCACTGCTGCCCGGTTGAGCCTCACTCAGCGCCATGGCCCCTCTCATATCTCGATACGCTTTCTATCATCATGCTTTTCTGGAATCTTCAACGCCTATAAAACCGCCTGATGGGAACCGTGCCCTTTTCCGTTCATCTGCTAGCCTGTGGAATCCGAATGGAATCAGAGAAATTGGCGTGCTAGAGCCGTTAATAGCATTCAGAGCTCTTTGGCTGGCTCTGGCTCTCGCCACTGCCCCTGCTTTTGTTTTTGGTACAGGTTTGAAAACAAAAGGTCACTGCACTCTTGTGTTACCCGTCAGCGAAGAGGTGACCGATATCCTCTCAACAGGTCGTATCCATACAACCTCTCCCGCTGTTCAACCTATGGGCGATACATTCTGTGTAGCCGGTCCAGAACACGCTCTGGTCTGTCAGGGCGTTGACAAACCTGCCAGGGTCAGGATCCCGAAACAGGTCGGGGATGCTCTGAATGTCAGCGCCAGGGGCTCTGTCTGCTCCGTAACTCCCGGCAAAACCGTTCCCCTGTCATGGGAAGATGATGTGATGGTCACAGGCGAATCAATTATCGGCCTGGAGGAGCTGTTGTTACCTGACAACCCTGATATCAAGGCCTGGGAAATTCACTGTCGGAGCATTGTTAAAAAAGAACCATCTGAATCTGACACCCCGTCAACAGAGGCTGATGACCAGGGTTACGATAGCCCGATAGGGGGCATTGAAATAGCATCTGTATCAACACCCAGGGGGCAACGAAACACCACCTGCGGCTGTGGCAGGTACTTCGAGACGTCCAGTAAGCTTAAATCTCACCGCCGGTGCTGCAGCGACAGCCTCTGTAAGGGCAGGCAGAAGACCATCTGCGACTGTGGCCAGCACTTCGATACGGCCAGCCTGCTTCAATCTCACCGTCATGGCAGCAGCGACACCCTCTGTAAGGGCAAGCGGAACACCACCTGTGGCTGTGGCCAGTACTTCGATACGGTCAGTCTGCTTAATTCCCACAGCCGGTGCAGCAGCGACACCCTCTGTAAGGGCAGGCAGAACACCACCTGCGACTGTGGTCAGCGCTTCGATACGGTCAGCCTGCTTAATTCCCACCGCCGGGGCAGCAGCGACAGCCTCTGCAAGGGCAAGCGGAAGACCATCTGCGACTGTGGCCAGCACTTCGATACGGCCAGGCTGCTTCAATCTCACCGTCAGGGCAGCAGCGACAGCCTCTGCAAGGGCAAGCGGAGCACCACCTGCGACTGTGGCCAGCACTTCGATACGGCCAGCCTGCTTAATTCCCACCGCCAGAGCAGCAGCGACAGTCTCTGCAAGGGCAAGCGGAACACCACCTGTGGCTGTGGCCAGCACTTCGGCACGGTCAACCATCTTAAATATCACCGCCGCGTCAGCAGCAACACCCTCTGCAAGAGTAAGCGCAGCAAATAGAAAAGCAGGCGCTAATAGTTGATATCACTGCTGCCCGGTTGAGCCTCACTCAGCGCCATGGCCCCTCTCATATCTCGATACGCTTTCTATCATCATGCTTTTCTGGAATCTTCAACGCCTATAAAACCGCCTGATGGGAACCGTGCCCTTTTCCGTTCATCTGCTAGCCTGTGGAATCCGAATGGAATCAGAGAAATTGGCGTGCTAGAGCCGTTAATAGCATTCAGAGCTCTTTGGCTGGCTCTGGCTCTGGCCACTGCCCCTGCTTTTGTTTTTGGTACAGGTTTGAAAACAAAAGGTCACTGCACTCTTGTGTTACCCGTCAGCGAAGAGGTGACCGATATCCTCTCAACAGGTCGTATCCATACAGCCTCCCCCGCTGTTCAACCTATGGGCGATACATTCTGTGTAGCCGGTCCAGAACACGCTCTGGTCTGTCAGGGCGTTGACAAACCTGCCAGGGTCAGGATCCCGAAACAGGTCGGGGATGCTCTGAATGTCAGCGCCAGGGGCTCTGTCTGCTCCGTAACTCCCGGCAAAACCGTTCCCCTGTCATGGGAGGATGATGTGATAGTCACAGGCGAATCAATTATCGGTCTGGAGGAGCTGTTGTTACCTGACAACCCTGATATCAAGGCCTGGGAAATTCACTGTCGGAGCATTGTTAAAAAAGAACCATCTGAATCTGACACCCCGTCAACAGAGGCTGATGACCAGGGTTACGATAGCCCGATAGGGGACATTGAAATAGCATCTGTATCAACACCCAGGGGGCAACGAAACACCACCTGCGGCTGTGGCAGGTACTTCGAGACGTCCAGTAAGCTTAAATCTCACCGCCGGCGCTGCAGCGACAGCCACTGTAAGGGCAGGCAGAAGACCATCTGCGACTGTGGCCAGCACTTCGATACGGCCAGCCTGCTTGAATCTCACCGTCATGGCAGCAGCGACAGCCTCTGCAAGGGCCTGCTGAACACCACGTGTGACTGTGGCCAGCACTTCGATTCGGTCAGCCGGCTTCGGTCCCATCGTGAGGGAAGTAGCGCCCCCCTCTGCAAGGGCAGGCGGAATACCACCTGTGGCTGTGGCCAGCACTTCGATTCGGCCAGCCTGCTTAATTCCCACCGTCAGAGCAGCAGCGACACCCTCTGTAAGGGCAAGCGGAACACCACCTGTGACTGTGGCCAGCACTTCGATTCGGCCAGCCTGCTTAATTCCCACCGTCAGAGCAGCAGCGACAGCATCTGCAAGGGCAAGCGGAACACCACCTGCGACTGTGGCCAGCACTTCGATACGGCCATCCTGCTTAAATATCACCGCCGGGGCAGCAGCGACAGCCTCTGCAAGGGCAGGCGGAACACCATCTGTGACTGTGGCCAGGATTTCGCGACGATGAACCTGCTTAATTCCCACCGCCGGCGCAGCAGCGACACCCTCTGTAAGGGCAAGCGGAACACCACCTGTGACTGTGGCCAGAATTTCGCGACGATAAACCTGCTTAATTCCCACCGTCAGAGCAGCAGCGACAGCCTCTGTAAGGGCAAGCGGAAGACCACCTGTGACTGTGGACGGCACTTCGATACGGTCAGCCTGCTTATTTCCCACCGCCGGTGCAGCAGCGACAGCCTCTGCAAGGGCAAGCGGAACACCATCTGTGGCTGTGGCCAGTACTTCGATACGGTCAGCCTGCTTAATGCCCACCGCCGGAGCAGTAGCGACAGCCACTGTAAGGGCAAGCAGAAGACGATCTGCGACTGTGGCCAGCACTTCGATACAGTCAGCCTGCTTAATTCCCACCGCCAGGGCAGCAGCGACAGCCTCTGCAAGGGCAAGCGGAGCACCACCTGTGACTGTGGACAGAATTTCGCGACGATGAACCTGCTTAATTCCCACCGCCAGGGCAGCAGCGACAGCCGCTGCAAGGGCAAGCGGAACACCAGGTGTGACTGTGGCCAGCACTTCGGCACGGTCAACCAGTTTAAATATCACCAACGGCGCAGCAGTGACATCCGCTGCAGGGGCAAGCGGAACAACATCTGCGACTGTGGCCGGAGCTTCGATACGGCCAGCCTGCTTCAATCTCACCGTCAGTGCGACAGCGACAGCCTCTGCAAGGGCAAGCGGAACACCACCTGCGGCTGTGGTCAGAATTTCGCGACGATGAGCCTGCTTTATTCCCACCGCCGGGGCAGCAGCGACAGCCACTGCAAGAGTAGGCGCAGAAAATAGAAAAGGAGGCTAATAGTTGATATCACTGCTGCCCGGTTGAACCCTACTCAGCGCCATGGCCCCTCTCATATCTCGATACGCTTTCTATCATCATGCTTCTCTGGAATCTTCAACGCCTATAAAATCGCCTGATGGGAACACCCCCTTTTTCGATCATCTGCTAGCCTGTGGAATCCGAATGGAATCAGAGAAATTGGTGTGCTAAAGCCGTTAATAGCATTCAGGGCTCTTTGGCTGGCCCTGGCTGTTGCCCCATCTCTTGTTTTTGGTACAGGTTTGAAAACAAAAGGTCACTGCACTCTTGTGTTACCCGTCAGCGAAGAGGTGACCGATATCCTCTCAACAGGTCGTATCCATACAGCCTCCCCCGCTGTTCAACCTATGGGCGATACATTCTGTGTAGATGGTCCAGAACACGCTCTGGTCTGTCAGGGCGTTGACAAACCTGCCAGAGTCAGGATCCCAAGACAGGTCGGGGATGCTCTGAATGTCAGCGTCAAGAGCTCTGTCTGCTCCTTAACGCACGGCAAATCCTCTACCCCGTCATGGGGGGAAGATGATGTGATAGTCACAGGCGAATCAATTATCGGCCTGGAGGAGCTGTTGTTACCTGACAACCCTGATATCAGGGCCTGGGAAATTCACTGTCGGAGCATTGTTAAAAAAGAGCCATCTGAATCTGACGCCCCGTCAACAGAGGCTGATGACCAGGGTTGCGATAGCCCGATAGGGGGCATTGAAATAGCATCGGTATCAACACCCAGGGGGCAACCAAACATCACCTGCGGCTGTGGCAGGTACTTCCAGACGTCCAGTGAGCTTAAATCTCACCGCCGGTTCAGCAGCGACAGCCACTGTAAGGGCAGGCAGAAGACCATCTGCGACTGTGGCCAGCGCTTCGACACGGCCAGCCTGCTTCAATCTCACCGTCAGAGCAGCAGCGACAGCCTCTGCAAGAGAAAGCGGAACACCACCTGCGCCTGTGGCCAGCACTTCGACAGGGTCAGTCGGCTTCAGTCCCACCGTCGGGGCAGCAGCGACACCCTCTGTAAGGGCAAGCTGAACACCACCTGCGCCTGTGGCCAGCACTTCGACACGTGCAGTCGGCTTCGGTCCCATCGTGAGGGAAGTAGGGCCCCCCTCTGCAAGGGCAGGCTGAACACCACCTGTGGCTGTGGCCGGCACTTCGATACGGGCAGATTGCTTGAATTCCATCGCCGGGGCAGCAGCGCCCCCCTCTGCAAGGGCAAGCGGAACACCACCTGTGACTGTGGCCGGCACTTCGATACGGCCGGCCAGCTTAAATATCACCGCCGGGGCAGCAGCGACATCCGCTGCAGGAGCAAGCGGAACACCACCTGTGACTGTGGCCAGTGCTTCGATACGGCCAGATTGCTTGAATCTCACCGCTGGGGCAGTAGCGACAGCCTCTGCAAGCGCAAGTGGAGCACCACCTGTGACTGTGGCCAGCACTTCGATACGGTCAGCCTGCTTTGTTCCCACCGTCAGAGCAGCAGCGACAGCCTCTGCAAGGGCAAGTTGAACACCACCTGTGGCTGTGGCCAGCACATAGATACGGCCAACCTGCTTAAATCCCACCGCCGCGTCAGCAGCAGCACCCTCTGCAAGAGTAAGCGCAGCAAATAGAAAAGGAGGCGCTAATAGTTGATATCACTGCTGCCCGGTTGAGCCTCACTCAGCGCCATGGCCCCTCTCATATCTCGATACGCTTTTTGTCATCATGCTTCTCTGGAATCTTCAACGCCTATAAAACCGCCTGATGGGAACAATACCCTTTTCCGTTCATCTGCTAGCCTGTGGAATCCGAATGGAATCAGAGAAATTGTTGTGCTAGAGCCGTTAATAGCATTCAGAGTTCTTTGGCTGGCTCTGGCCATTGCCCCTGTTTTTGTTTTTGCTACAGGTTTGAAAACAAAAGGTCACTGCACTCTTGTGTTACCCGTCAGCGAAGAGGTGACAGATATCCTCTCAACAGGTCGTATCCATACAACCTCCCCCGCTGTTCAACCTATGGGCGATACATTCTGTGTAGCCGGTCCAGAACACGCTCTGGTTTGTCAGGGCGTTGACAAACCTGCCAGGGTCAGGATCCCGAAACAGGTCGGGGATGCTCTGAATGTCAGCGCCAGGGGCTCTGTCTGCTCTGCAACTCCCGGCAAAACCGCTCCCCCGTCATGGGAAGATGATGTGATGGTCACAGGCGAATCAATTATTGGCCTGGAGGAGCTGTTGTTACCTGACAACCCTGATATCAAGGCCTGGGAAATTCACTGTCGGAGCATTGTTAAAAAAGAGCCATCTGAATCTGACACCCCGTCAACAGAGGCTGATGACCAGGGTTTCGATAGCCCGATAGGGGGGATTGAAATAGTATCTGTCTCAACACCCGGTGGGCAAGGAAATACCACTTGCGGCCGTGGTCAGAATTCCGCGACGATGAGCCTGCTTAATTCCCACCGCCGGGGCAGCAGCGACAGCGTCTGCAAGGGCAAGCGGAACACTACCTGTGACTGTGGCCGGCACTTCGATACGGTCAGCCTGCGTAATGCCCACCGACGGGGCAGCAGCGACAGTCTCTGCAAGGGCAAGCGGATCACCACCTGTGACTGTGGCCGGCACTTCGATACGGTCAGCCTGCTTTATTCCCACCGCAGGGGCAGCAGCGACAGCCTCTGCAAGGGCAAGTGGAATACCACCTGTTACTGTGGCCGGCACTTCGATACGGTCAGCCGGCTTAATTCCCACCGCCGGGGCAGCATCGACAGCCTCTGCAGGGGCAGGTGGAGCACGACCTGTGGTTGTGGCCAGCACTACGTCACGGTCAGATTGCTTGAATCCCACCGCCGGAGCAGCAGCGACAGTCTCTGCAAGGGCCTGCAGAACAAGACCTGCGGCTGTGGTCAGAGTTTCGATACGGTCAGATTGCTTGAATCCCACCGCCGGAACAGCATCGACAGCCTCTGCAAGGGCCTGCTGAACACCAAGTGTGACTGTGGCCAGCACTTCGATTCGGTCATCCTGCTTCAAGCCCACCGTCAGGGCAGCAGCGACAGCCTCTGCAAGGGCAAGCGGAACACCACCTGTGACTGTGGCCAGCGCTTCGATACGGTCAGCCGGCTTAATTCCCACCGCCGGGGCAGCAGCGGCAGCCTCTGCAAGGGCAAGCGGAACACCACCTGTGGCTGTGGCCAGCACTTCGATACGGTCAGCCTGCTTGGTGCCCACCGACGGCGCAGCAGCGACAGCCTCTGCAAGGGCAAATGGAGCACCACCTGTGACTGTGGCCAGCACTTCGATACGGTCAGCCGGCTTAATTCCCACCGCCGGGGCAGCAGCGACAGCCTCTGCAAGGGCAAGCGGAACACCACCTGCGGCTGTGGTCAGAATTTCGCGTCGATGAGCCTGCTTTATTCCCACCGCCGGGGCAGTAGCGACAGCCTCTGCAAGAGTAAGCGCAGAAAATAGAAAAGGAGGCTAATAGTTAATATCACTGCTGCCCGGTTGAGCCTCACTCAGCGCCATGGCCCCTCTCATATCTCGATACGCTTTCTATCATCATGCTTCTCTGGAATCTTCAGCGCCTATAAAACCGCCTGATGGGAATAATACCCTTTTCCGTTCATCTGCTAGCCTGTGGAATCCGAATGGAATCAGAGAAATTGGTGTGCTAGAGCCGTTAATAGCATTCAGGGCTCTTTGGCTGGCTCTGGCCATTGCCCCTGCTCTTGTTTTTGGTACAGGTTTGAAAACAAAAGGTCACTGCACTCTTGTGTTACCCGTCAGCGAAGAGGTGACCGATATCCTCTCAACAGGTCGTATCCATACAACCTCCCCCGCTGTTCAACCTATGGGCGATACATTCTGTGTAGCCGGCCCAGAACACGCACTGGTCTGTCAGGGCGTTGACAAACCTGCCAGAGTCAGGATCCCGAAACAGGTCGGGGATGCTCTGAATGTCAGCGCCAGGGGCTCTGTCTGCTCCGCAGCTCCCGGCAAAACCGCTCCCCCGTCATGGGAAGATGATGTGATGGTCACAGGCGAATCAATTATCGGCCTGGAGGAGCTGATGTTACCTGACAACCCTGATATCAGAGCCTGGGAAATTCACTGTCGGAGCATTGTTAAAAAAGAGCCATCTGAATTTGACACCCCGTCAACAGAGACTGATGACCAGGGTTGCGATAGCCCGATAGGGGACATTGAAATAGCATCTGTATCAACATCCAGGGGGCAAAGAAACACCACCTGCGGCTGTGGTCAGCATTTCGCGACGATGAGCCTGCTTAATTCCCATCGCCGGGGCAGCAGCGACAGCCTCTGCAAGGGCAGGCGGAACACCATCTGCGACTGTGGCCAGCGCTTCGACACGGTCAGCCTGCTTAATTCCCACCGTCAGAGCAGTAGCTTCAGCCTCTGCAAGGGCAAGCGGAACACCACCTGTGACTGTGGTCGGCACTTCGATGCGGTCAGCCTGCTTAAATCCCACCGCCGGGGTAGCAGCGACAGCCTTTGCAAGGGGAAGCGGAGCACCACCTGTGGCTGTGGCCGGCACTTCGGTACGTCCAGACTGCTTGAATCCCACCGGCGGGGCAGCAGCGACAGCCTCTGCAAGGGCAAGCGGAACACCACCTGCGGCTGTGGTCAGAATTTCGCGACGATGAGCCTGCTTAATTCTCACCGCCAGGGCAGCAGCGACAGCCTCTGCAAGGCCAAGCTGAACACCACCTGTGACTGTGGCCTGCACTTCGACACGTGCAGTCGGCTTGAGTCCCACCGCCGGGGCAGCAGCGACAGCCTCTGCAAGGGCGGGCGGAACACCACCTGTGACTGTGGCCTGCACTTCGACACGGTCAGTCGGCTTGAGTCCCACCGCCGGGGCAGCAGCGACAGCCTCTGCAAGGGCAAGCGGAACACCACCTGTGACTGTGGCCTGCACTTCGACACGGGCAGTCGGCTTGAGTCCCACCGCCGGGGCAGCAGCGACAGCCTCTGCAAGGGCAAGCGGAACACCACATGTGACTGTGGCCTGCACTTCGATACGGTCAGTCAGCTTAAATATCACCGCTGCGTCAGCAGCAACACCCTCTGCAAGAGTAAGCGCAGCAAATAGAAAAGGAGGCGTTAATAGTTGATTTCACTGCTGCCCGGTTGAGCCTTACTCCGCGCCATGGCCCCTCTCTTATCTCGATACGCTTTCTATCATCATGCTTTTCTGGAATGTTCACGCCTATAAAACCGCCTGATGGGAATAATACCCTTTTCCGTTCATCTGCTAGCCTGTGGAATCCGAATGGAGTCAGAGAAATTGGTGTGCTAGAGCCGTTAATAGCATTCAGAGCCCTTTGTCTGGCCCTGGCTGTAGCCCCATCTCTTGTTTTTGGTACAGGTTTGAAAACAAAAGGTCACTGCACTCTTGTGTTACCCGTCAGCGAAGAGGTGACCGATATCCTCTCAACAGGTCGTATCCATACAACCTCCCCCGCTGTTCAACCTATGGGTGATACATTCTGTGTGGCCGGTCCAGAGCACGCTCTTGCCTGTCAGGGCGTTGACAAACCTGCCAGAGTCAGGATCCCAAGACAGCTCGGGGATGCACTGAATGTCAGGGCCAAAGGCTCTGTCTGCTTCGCAGCGTCCGACAAAACCGCTACCCCGTCATGGGGTGATGATGTGATGGTCACAGGCGACTCAGTTCTTGGCCTGGAGGAGCTGATTCTACCTGACAACCCTGATATCAGAGCCTGGGAAATTCACTGTCGGAGCATTGTTAAAAAAGAGCCATCTGAATCTGACGCCCCGTCCACAGAGGCTAATGACCAGGGTTACGATAGCCCGATAGGGGGCATTCAAATAGCATCTGTATCAACACCCAGGGGGCAACCAAATACCACCTGCTGCTGTGGCCAGCACTTCGATACGGCCAGCCTGCTTAATTCCCACCGTCAGAGCAGTAGCTTCAGCCTCTGCAAGGGCAAGCGGAACACCATCTGTGGCTGTGGCCAGCACTTCGATACGGCCAGCCGGCTTAATTCCCACCGCCGGGGCAGCAGCGACAGCCTCTGCAAGGGCAAGTTGAACACCACCTGCGACTGTGGCCTGCACTTCGACACGGTCAGTCGGCTTAATTCCCACCGCCAGGGCAGCAGCGACAGCCTCTGCAAGGGCCTGCAGAACACGACCTGTGGCTGTGGCCGGCACTTCGATACGGCCAGCCGGCTTAATTCCCACCGCCGGGGCAGCAGCGACAGCCTCTGCAAGGGCAGGCGGAACATCACCTGTGACTGTGGCCAGAATTTCGCGACGATGAGCCTGCTTGGTGCCCACCGACGGGGCAGCAGCGACAGCCTCTGCAAGGGCAAGAGGAACACCACCTGTGACTGTGGCCAGCACTTCGATACGGCCAGTCTGCTTGATTCCCATCGCCGGGGCAGCAGCGACACCCTCTGCAAGGGCAGCCGGAACACCACCTGCGACTGTGGCCAGCACTTCGATACGGTCAACCTGCTTGATTCCCACCGTCAGAGAAGCAGCGACAGCCACTGCAAGGGCAAGCGGAACACCACCTGTGACTGTGGCCTGAACTTCGATACGGTCAGCCTGCTTAATTCCCACCGCCAGGGCAGAAGCGACAGCCTCTGCAAGGGCAAACGGAGCACCACCTGTGACTGTGGCCTGCACTTCGACACGGGCAGTCGGCTTGAGTCCCACCGCCGGGGCAGCAGCGACAGCCTCTGCAAGGGTAAGCGGAACACCACATGCGACTGTGGCCTGTACTTCGATACGGTCAGCCAGCTTAAATATCACCGCCGCGTCAGCAGCAGCACCCGCTGCAAGAGTAAGCGCAGCAAATAGAAAAGCAGGCGCTAATAGTTGATATCACTGCTGCCCGGTTGAGCCTCACTCAGCGCCATGGCCCCTCTCATATCTCGATACGCTTTCTATCATCATGCTTTTCTGGAATCTTCAACGCCTATAAAACCGCCTGATGGGAACAATACCCTTTTCCGTTCATCTGCTAGCCTGTGGAATCCGAATGGAATCAGAGAAATTGGTGTGCTAGAGCCGTTAATAGCATTCAGGGCTCTTTGGCTGGCTCTGGCCATTGCCCCTGCTCTTGTTTTTGGGGCAGGTTTGAAAACAAAGGGTCACTGCACTCTTGTGTTACCCGTCAGCGAAGAGGTGACCGATATCCTCTCAACAGGTCGTATCCATACAACCTCTCCCGCTGTTCAACCTATGGGCGATACATTCTGTGTAGCCGGTCCAGAACACGCTCTGGTCTGTCAGGGCGTTGACAAACCTGCAAGAGTCAGGATCCCGAAACAGGTCGGGGATGCTCTGAATGTCAGCGCCAGGGGCTCTGTCTGCTCCGTAACTCCCGGCAAAACCGCTCCCCCGTCATGGGAAGATGATGTGATAGTCACAGGCGAATCAATTATCGGCCTGGAGGAGCTGTTGTTACCTGACAACCCTGATATCAAGGCCTGGGAAATTCACTGTCGGAGCATTGTTAAAAAAGAGCCATCTGAATCTGATACCCCGTCAACAGAGGCTGATGACCAGGGTTACGATAGCCCGATAGGGGACATTGAAATAGCATCTGTATCAACACCCAGGGGGCAACCAAACACCACCTGCGGCATTGGCAGGTACTTCGATACGGCCAGCCTGCTTCAATCTCACCGTCAGGGCAGCAGCGACAGCCACTGCAAGGGCAAGCGGAACACCACCTGTTACTGTGGCCAGCACTTCGAGACAGTCAACCTGCTTAATTCCCATCGTCATGGCAGCAGCGACAGCCTCTGCAAGGGCAAGCGGAACACCACCTGTGACTGTGGCCAGCACTTCGAGACAGTCAACCTGCTTAATTCCCACCGTCAGGGCAGCAGCGACAGCCTCTGCAAGGGCAAGCGGAACACCACCTGTGACTGTGGCCAGTACTTCGAGACAGTCAACCTGCTTAATTCCCACCGTCAGGGCAGCAGCGACAGCCTCTGCAAGGGCAAGCGGAACACCATCTGTGGCTGTGGCCAGCACTTCGATGCGGTAAGCCTGTTTAATTCCCACCGCCGGGGCAGCAGCGACACCCTCTGCAAGGGCAAGCGGAACACCACCTGTGGCTGTGGCCAGTGCTTCGATACGGTCAGATTGCTTGAATCCCACCGTCATTGCAGCAGCGACAGCCTCTGTAAGGGCAAGTGGAGCACCACCTGCGACTGTGGCCTGCACTTCGACACGGTCAGTCGGCTTCAGTCCCACCGCCGGTGCAGCAGCGACACCCTCTGCAAGGGCAAGCGGAACACCACCTGTGGCTGTGGTCAGCACTTCGATAGGGTCAGTCTGCTAAATTCCCACCGTCAGACGAGCAGCGACAGCCTCTGCAAGGGCAAGCGGAACACCACCTGTGACTGTGGCCTGTACTTCGACACGGGCAGTCGGCTTGAGTCCCACCGCCGGGGCAGCAGCGACAGCCTCTGCAAGGGCAAGCGGAACACCACATGCGACTGTGGCCTGCACTTCGATACGGTCACCCAGCTTAGATATCACCGCCGCGTCAGCAGCAACACCCTCTGCAAGAGTAAGCGCAGCAAATAGAAAAGCAGGCGCTAATAGTTGATATCACTGCTGCCCGGTTGAGCCTCACTCAGCACCATGGCTCCTCTCTTATCTCGATACGCTTTTTGTCATCATGCTTCTCTGGAATCTTCAACGCCTATAAAACCGCCTGATGGGAATAATACCCTTTTCCGTTCATCTGCTAGCCTGTGGAATCCGAAGGGAATCAGAGAAATTGGTGTGCTAGAACCGTTAATAGCATTCAGAGTTCTTTGGCTGGCTCTGGCCATTGCCCCTGCTCTTGTTTTTGGTACAGGTTTGAAAACAAAAGGTCACTGCACTCTTGTGTTACCCGTCAGCGAAGAGGTGACCGATATCCTCTCAACAGGTCGTATCCATACAACCTCCCCCGCTGTTCAACCTATGGGCGATACATTCTGTGTAGCCGGCCCAGAACACGCACTGGTCTGTCAGGGCGTTGACAAGCCTGCCAGAGTCAGGATCCCGAAACAGGTCGGGGATGCTCTGAATGTCAGGGCCAAAGGCTCTGTCTGCTCCGCAACTCCCGGCAAAACCGCTCCCCCGTCATGGGACGATGATGTGATGGTCACAGGCGAATCAATTATCGGCCTGGAGGAGCTGTTGTTACCTGACAACCCTGATATCAGGGCCTGGGAAATTCACTGTCGGAGCCTTGTTAAAAAAGAGCCATCGGAATCTGACACCCCGTCAACAGAGGCTGATGACCAGGGTTACGATAGCCCGATAGGGGACATTGAAATAGCATCTGTATCAACACCCAGGGGGCAACGAAACACAACCTGCGGCTGTGGCAGGTACTTCGAGACGTCCAGTAAGCTTAAATATCACCGCCGGTGCAGCAGGGACAGCCACTGTAAGGGCCTGCTGAACACCACCTGTGGCTGTGGCCAGCACTTCGATTCGGTCAGCCTGCTTAATGCCCACCGCCAGGGCAGCAGCGACAGCCTCTGCAAGGGCAAGCGGAACACCATCTGTGACTGTGGCCAGCACTTCGAGACAGTCAACCTGCTAAAATCCCACCGTCAGGGCAGCAGCGACAGCCTCTGTAAGGGCAAGCAGAAGACGATCTGCGACTGTGGCCAGTACTTCGATACGGCCAGCCTGCTTAATTCCCACCGCCGGGGCAGTAGCGACAGTCTCTGTAAGGGCAAGCGGAACACCACCTGTGACTGTGGCCAGCACTTCGATACGGTCAGCCTGCTTAATGCCCACCGCCAGGGCAGCAGCGACAGCCTCTGCAAGGGCAAGCGGAACACCACCTGTGGCTGTGGCCAGCACTTCGATACGGCCAGTCGGCTTGAGTCCCACCGTCAGAGCAGCAGCGACAGCCTCTGCAAGGGCAAGCGGAACACCACCTGTGACTGTGGTCAGAATTTCGCGACGAGGAGCCTGCTTAGTTCCCACCGCCGGTGCAGCAGCGACAGCCTCTGCAAGGGCAAGCGGAACACCACATGCGACTGTGGCCTGCACTTCGATACGGTCAGCCAGCTTAAATATCACCGCCGCGTCAGCAGCAACACCCTCTGCAAGAGTAAGCGCAGCAAATAGAAAAGCAGGCGCTAATAGTTGATATCACTGCTGCCCGGTTGAGCCTCACTCAGCGCCATGGCCCCTCTCATATCTCGATACGCTTTTTGTCATCATGCTTCTCTGGAATATTCAACGCCGATAAAACCGCCTGATGGGAACAACCCCTTTTCCGATCATCTGCTAGCCTGTGGAACCCGAATGGAATCAGAGAAATTGGTGTGCTAAAGCCGTTGATAAGATTCATAACTCTTTGGCTGGCTCTGGCCATTGCCCCTGCTCTTGTGTTTGGTACAGGTTTGAAAACAAAAGGTCACTGCACTCTTGTGTTACCCGTCAGCGAAGAGGTGACCGATATCCTCTCAACAGGTCGTATCCATACAACCACCCCCGCTGTTCAACCTATGGGCGATACATTCTGTGTAGCCGGTCAAGAACACGCTCTGGTCTGCCAGGGCGTTGACAAACCTGCCAGAGTCAGGATCCCAGGACAGGTCGGGGATGCTCTGAATGTCAGCGCCAAAGGCTCTGTCTGCTTCGCAACGTTCGACAAAACTGCTACCCCGTCATGGGACGATGATGTGATGGTCACAGGTGACTCGGTTCTCGGCCTGGGGGAGCTGATGCTACCTGACAACCCTGATATCAGAGCCTGGGAAATTCACTGTCGGCGTATTGTTAAAAAAGAGCCATCTGAATCTGACGCCCCGTTAACAGAGGCTGATGACCAGGGTTACGATAGCCCGATAGGGGACATTGAAATAGCATCTGTATCAACACCCAGGGGGCAAGGAAACACCACCTGCGGCTGTGGCAGGTACTTCGAGACGTCCAGTAAGCTTAAATCTCACCGCCAGTGCAGCAGGGACAGCTGCTGTAAGGACCTGCTGAATACCACCTGTTGCTGTGGCCAGCACTTCGATTCGGTCAGCCTGCTTAAATCCCACCATCAGTCCAGCAGCGACAGCCTCTGCAAGGGCAAGCGGAACACCACCTGTGACTGTGGTCAGCACTTCGAGACAGTCAACCTGCTAAAATCCCACCGTCAGGGCAGCAGCGACAGCCTCTGTAAGGGCAAGCAGAAGACGATCTGCGACTGTGGCCAGCACTTCGATACGGTCAATCGGCTTCAGTCCCACCGCCGGTGCAGCAGCGGCACCCTCTGTAAGGGCAGGCTGAACACCACCTGTGGCTGTGGCCAGCACTTCGATAAGGTCAGCCTGCTTAATTACCACCGTCAGAGGAGCAGCGACAGCCTCTGCAAGGGCAAGCGGAACACCACCTGTGACTGTGGCCTGCACTTCGACACGGGCAGTCGGCTTGAGTCCCACCGCCGGGTCAGCAGTGACAGCCTCTGCAAGGGCAAGCGGAACACCACATGCGACTGTGGTCTGCACTTAGATACGGTCAGCCAGCTTAAATATCACCGCCGCGTCAGCAGCAACACCCTCTGCAAGAGTAAGCGCAGCAAATAGAAAAGCAGGCGCTAATAGTTGATATCACTGCTGCCTGGTTGAGCCTCACTCAGCGCCATGGCCTCTCTCATATCTCGATACGCTTTTATCATCATGCTTTTCTGGAATCTTTAACGCCTATAAAACCGCATGATGGGAACAATACCCTTTTCAGTTCATCTGCTAGCCTGTGGAATCCGAAGGGAATCAGAGAAATTGGCGTGCTAGAGCCGTTAATAGCATTCAGAGTTCTTTGGCTGGCTCTGGCCATTGCCCCTGCTCTTGTTTTTGGTACAGGTTTGAAAACAAAAGGTCACTGCACTCTTGTGTTACCCGTCAGCGAAGAGGTGACCGATATCCTCTCAACAGGTCGTATCCATACAACCACCCCCGCTGTTCAACCTATGGGCGATACATTCTGTGTAGCCGGCCCAGAACACGCACTGGTCTGTCAGGGCGTTGACAAACCTGCCAGAGTCAGGTTCCCAAGACAGGTCGGGGATGCTCTGAATGTCAGCGCCAGGGGCTCTGTCTGCTTCGCAACTCCCGGCAAAACCGCTCCCTCGTCATGGGAAGATGATGTGATGGTCACAGGCGAATCAATTATCGGCATGGAGGAGCTGTTGTTACCTGACAACCCTGATATCAAGGCCTGGGAAATTCACTGTCGGAGCATTGTTAAAAAAGAGCCATCTGAATCTGACACCCCGTTAACAGGGGCTGATGACCAGGGTTACGATAGCCCGATAGGGGGCATTGAAATAGCATCTGTCTCAACACCCGGGGGGCAACGAAACACCACCTGCCGTCGTGGTCAGAGTTTCGCGACGATGAGCCTGCTTAATTCCCGCCGCCGGGGCAGTAGCGACAGCCTCTGCAAGGGCAGGGGGAACACCACCTGTGGCTGTGGCCAGCACTTCGATACGGCCAGCCGGCTTAATTCCCACCGCCGGGGCAGCAGCGACAGCCTCTGCAAGGGCAAGCGGAACACCACCTGTGACTGTGGTCAGCACTTCGACACGGCCAGCCGGCTTAATTCCCACCGTCAGGGCAGCAGCGACAGCCTCTGCAAGGGCAGGGGGAACACCACCTGTGGCTGTGGCCAGCACTTCGATACGATCAACCTGCTTAATTCCCACCGTCAGTGCAGCAGCGACAGCCTCTGCAAGGGCAGGTGGAACACCACCTGTGGCTGTGGCCAGCACTTCGATACGGTCAGCCTGTTTAATTCCCACCGCCGGGGCAGCAGCGATACCCTCTGCAAGGGCAAGCGGAACACCACCTGCGACTGTGGCCTGCACTTCGATACGGTCAGAATGCTTGAATCCCACCGTCATTGCAGCAGCGACAGCCTCTGTAAGGGCAAGGCGAACACCACCTGCGACTGTGGCCTGCACTTCGACACGGTCAGTCGGCTTCAGTCCCACCGCCGGTGCAGCAGCGACACCCTCTGCAAGGGCAAGCGGAACACCACCTGTGGCTGTGGCCAGCACTTCGATAAGGTCAGCCTGCTTAATTCCCACCGTCAGAGCAGCAGCGACAGCCTCTGCAAGGGCAAGCGGAACACCACCTGTGACTGTGGCCAGCACTTTGATACGGTCATCCTGCTTAATTCCCACCGCCAGAGGAGCGGCGACAGCCTCTGCAAGGGTAAGCGGAACACCACCTGCGACTGTGGTCAGAATTTCGCGACGATGAGCCTGCTTGAATCCCACCGCCGGGGCAGCAGCGACAGCCTCTGCAAGGGCAAGCGGAACACCACCTGTGGCTGTGGCCAGTACTTCGATACGGTCAGGTTGCTTGAATCCCACCGCTGTGGCAGCAGCGACAGCCTCTGCAAGGGCAAGCGGAACACCACCTGTGACTGTGGCCAGCACTTCGATACGGCCAGCCAGCTTAAATATCACCGCCGCGTCAGCAGTAACACCCTCTGCAACGGTAATCGCAGCAAATAGAAAAGCAGGCGCTAATAGTTGATATCACTGCTGCCCGGTTGAGCCTCACTCAGCACCATGGCCCCTCTCATATATCGATACGCTTTTTGTCATCATGCTTCTCTGGAATATTCAACGCCTATAAAACCGCCTGATGGGAACAATGATATTTTCCGTTCATCTGCTAGCCTGTGGAATCCGAATGGAATCAGAGAAATTGGTGTGCTAAAGCCGTTAATAACATTCAGAGCTCTTTGGCTGGCTCTGGCTGTTGCCCCATCTCTTGTTTTTGGTACAGGTTTGAAAACAAAAGGTCACTGCACTCTTGTGTTACCCGTCAGCGAAGAGGTGACCGACATCCTCTCAACAGGTCGTATCCATACAGCCTCCCCCGCGGTTCAACCTATGGGCGATACATTCTGTGTGGCCGGCCCAGAAGACTCTCTGGTCTGTCAGGGCGTTGACGAACCTGCCAGAGTCAGAATACCGAGGCAGAGTGGGGGTGCTCTCAATGTCAGCGCCAAAGGCTCTGTTTGCTTCGCAACGTCCGACCAAACCGCTCCCCCGTCATGGGACGATGATGTGATGGTCACAGGCGACGCAGTTCTCGGCCTGGAGGAGCTGATGCTGCCTGACAACCCTGATATCAGAGCCTGGGAAATTCACTGTCGGAGCATTGTTAAAAAAGAGCCATCTGAATCTGACACCCCGTCAACAGAGGCTGATGACCAGGGTTACGATAGCCCGGTAGGGGACATTGAAATAGCATCTGTATCAACACCCAGGGGGCAACGAAACACCACCTGCGGCTGTGGCAGGTACTTCGAGACGTCCAGTCAGCTTAAATCTCACCGCCAGTGCAGCAGCGACAGCCACTGTAAGGGCAGGCAGAAGACCATCTGCGACTGTGGCCAGTACTTCGGCACGGTCAGTCGGCTTCGGTCCCATCGTGAGGGAAGTAGCGCCTCCCTCTGCAAGGGCAAGCGGAACACCACCTGTGGCTGTGGCCAGCACTTCGACACGGCCAGATTGCTTGAATCCCACCGACGGTGCAGCAGCGACACCCTCTGCAAGGGCAAGCGGAACACCACCTGTAACTGTGGCCGGCACTTCGATACGGCCAGCCTGCTTGATTCCCACCGTCAGAGCAGCAGCGACAGCCTCTGCAAGGGCAAGCGGAACACCACCTGTAGCTGTGGGCAGTGCTTCGATACGGTCAGATTGCTTGAATCCCACTGCCGGTGCAGCAGCGACAGCCTCTGCAAGGGCAAGCGGAACACCACCTGTGACTGTGGCCAGCACTTCGATACGCCCAGCCTGCTTAATTCCCACCGTCAGAGCAGCAGCGACAGCCTCTGCAAGGGCAAGCGGAGCACCGCCTGTGACTGTGGCCAGTGCTTCGATACGGTCAGCCTGCTTCAAACTCACCGCCGGAGCAGCAGCGACAGCCTCTGCAAGGGCAAGCGGAACACCACCTGTGGCTGTGGTCAGCACTTCGATACGGTCAGCCTGCTTAATTCCCACCGCCGGGGCCGCAGCGACAGCCTCTGCAAGGGCAAGTGGAACACCACCTGTGGCTGTGGCCAGCACTTCGATACGGCCAGCCAGCTTAATTCCCACCGCCGCGTCAGCAGCAACACCCTCTGCAAGAGTAAGCGCAGCAAATAGAAAAGGAGGCGCTAATAGTTGATATCACTGCTGCCCGGTTGAGCCTCACTCAGCGCCATGGCTCCTCTCATATCTCGATACGCTTTTTGTCATCATGCTTCTCTGGAATCTTCAACGCCTATAAAACCGCCTGATGGGAACAATACCCTTTTCCGTTCATCTGCTAGCCTGTGGAATCCGAATGGAATCAGAGAAATTGGCGTGCTAGAGCCGTTAATAGCATTCAGAGCTCTTTGGCTGGCTCTGGCCATTGCCCCTGCTCTTGTTTTTGGTACAGGTTTGAAAGCCAAAGGTCACTGCACTCTTGTGTTACCCGTCAGCGAAGAGGTGACCGATATCCTCTCAACAGGTCGTATCCATACAACCTCCCCCGCTGTTCAACCTATGGGCGATACATTCTGTGTAGCCGGTCCAGAACACGCTCTGGTCTGTCAGGGCGTTGACAAACCTGCAAGAGTCAGGATCCCAAGACAGGTCGGGGATGCAATGAATGTCAGCGCCAGGGGCTCTGTCTGCTCCGTAACGCACGGCAAATCCTCTACCCCGTCATGGGACGATGATGTGCTAGTCACAGGCGACTCAGTTCTCGGTCTGGAGGCGCTGTTGTTACCTGACAACCCTGATATCAGAGCCTGGGGGATTCACTGTCGGAGCATTGTTAAAAAAGAGCCATCCGAATCTGACATCCCGTCAACAGAGGCTGATGACCAGGGTGACGATAGCCCGATAGGGGGCATTGAAATAGCATCTGTATCAACACCCAGGGGGCAACGAAATACCACCTGCGGCTGTGGCCTGCACTTCGATACGGCCAGCCTGCTTAGTTCCCACCGTCAGGGCAGCAGCGACAGCCTCTGCAAGGGCAGGTGGAACACCACCTGTGACTGTGGCCAGCGCTTCGACACGGTCAGGCGGCTTCGGTCCCACCGCCGGGGCAGCAGCGACAGCCTCTGCAAGGGCAAGCGGAACACCACCTGTGACTGTGGTCAGCATTTCAATACGGTCAGCCTGCTTTATTCCCACCGTCAGTGCAGCAGCGACAGCCTCTGCAAGGGCACGCGGAACACCACCTGTGACTGTGGCCAGAATTTCGCGACGATGAGCCTGCTTGATTCCCACCGCCGGGGCAGCAGCGACAGTCTCTGCAAGCGCAAGAGGAACACCGCCTGTGACTGTGGCCAGAATTTCGCGACGATGAGCCTGCTTGATTCCCACCGCCGGGGCAGCAGCGACAGTCTCTGCAAGCGCAAGAGGAACACCACCTGTGACTGTGGCCAGCACTTCGATACGGCCAGCCTGCTTCAATCCCACCGTCGGTGCAGCAGCGACAGCCTCTGCAAGGGCAAGCGGAACACCACCTGCGACTGTGGCCAGAACTTCGATACGGTCAGCCTGCTTAATACCCACCGTCAGGGCAGCAGCGACAGCCTCTGCAAGGGCAAGCGGAACACCACCTGCGACTGTGGCCAGAACTTCGATACGGTAAACCTGCTTAATACCCACCGTCAGGGCAGCAGCGACAGCCTCTGCAAGGGCAAGCGGAGCACCACCTGTGACTGTGGCCTGCACTTCGATACGCTCAGATTGCTTGAATCCCACCGCCGGGGCAGCAGCGACAGTCTCTGCAAGGGCAAGCGGAACACCACATGCGACTGTGGCCAGCACTTCGATACGGTCAGCAAGCTTAATTATCACCACCGCGTCAGCAGCAACACCCTCTGCAAGAGTAAGCGCAGCAAATAGAAAAGCAGGCGCTAATAGTTGATATCACTGCTGCCCGGTTGAGCCTCACTCAGCGCCATGGCCCCTCTCATATCTCGATATGCTTTCTATCATCATGCTTTTCTGGAACCTTCAGCGCCTATAAAACCGCCTGATGGGAACAATACCCTTTTCCGTTCATCTGCTAGCCTGTGGAATCCGAATGGAATCAGAGAGATTGGAGTGCTAGAGCCGTTAATAGCATTCAGAGCTCTTTGGCTGGCTCTGGCCATTGCCATTGCCCCTGCTCTTGTTTTTGGTACAGGTTTGAAAACAAAAGGTCACTGCACTCTTGTGTTACCCGTCAGCGAAGAGGTGACCGATATCCTCTCAACAGGTCGTATCCATACAGCCTCCCCCGCTGTTCAACCTATGGGCGATACATTCTGTGTAGCCGGTCCAGAACACGCTTTGGTCTGTCAGGGCGTTGACAAACCTGCCAGAGTCAGGATCCCGAAACAGGTCGGTGATGCTCTGAATGTCTGGGCCAAAGGCTCTGTCTGCTCCGCAACTCCCGACAAAACCGCTCCCCCGTCATGGGGCGATGATGTGATAGTCACAGGCGAATCAATTATCGGCCTGGAGGAGCTGATGCTACCTGACAACCCTGATATCAGAGCCTGGGAAATTCACTGTCGGAGCATCGTTAAAAAAGAGCCATCTGAATCTGACACCTCGTCAACAGAGGCTGATGACCAGGATTACGATAGCCCGATAGGGGACATTGAAATAGCATCTGTATCAACACCCAGGGGGCAACGAAACACCACCTGCGGCCGTGACCTGCACTTCAATACGGCCAGCCTGCTTAATTCCCACCGTCAGAGCAGCAGCGACAGCCTCTGTAAGGGCAAGCGGAACACCACCTGTGACTGTGGCCAGCACTTCGATACGGTCAGCCTGCTTAATTCCCACCGTCAGGGCAGCAGCGGCAGCCTCTGCAAGGGCAAGCAGAACACCACCTGTGGCTGTGGCCAGCACTTCGATACGGTCAGCCGGCTTAATTCCCACCGTCAGAGCAGCAGCGACAGCCTCTGCAAGGGCAGGCGGAACACCACCTGTGACTGTGGCCGGCACTTCGATACGGTCAGTCTGCTTAATTCCCACCGCCAGGGCAGCAGCGACAGCCTCTGCAAGGGCAAGCGGAACACCACCTGCGACTGTGGTCAGAATTTCGCGACGATGAGCCTGCTTGGTTCCCACCGCCGGAGCAGCAGCGACAGCCTCTGCAAGGGCAAGCTGAACACCACCTGTGACTGTGGCCAGAATTTCGCGACGATGAGTCTGCTTAATTCCCACCGTCAGGGCAGCAGCGACAGCCTCTGCAAGGGCAAGTGGAACACCACCTGTGGCTGTGGTCAGAATTTCGCGACGATGAGCCTGCTTCATTCTCACCGTCAGGGCAGCAGCGACAGCCTCTGCAAGGGCAAGCTGAACACCATCTGTGACTGTGGCCAGCACTTCGATACTGCAAGTCGGCTTAATTCCCACCGCCGGGGCAGCAGCGACAGCCTCTGCAAGGGCAAGCGGAACACCACCTGTGACTGTGGCCAGCACTTCGATACGGCCAGCCTGCTTAATTCCCACCGTCAGACCAGCAGCGACAGCCTCTGCAAGGGCAAGCGGAACACCACCTGTAGCTGTGGCCAGCACTTCGATACGGCCAGCCTGCTTAATTCCCACCGTCAGAGAAGCGGCGACAGTCTCTGTAAGGGCAAGCGGAACACCACCTGTGACTGTGGCCAGCACTTCGATACGGCCAACCTGCTTAATTCCCACCGCCGGGGCAGCAGCGACAGCCTCTGCAAGGGGAAGCGGAACACCACCTGTGACTGTGGCCAGCACATCGACACGGTCAACCAGCTTAAATATCACCGCCGCGTCAGCAGCAACACCCTCTGCAAGAGTAAGCGCAGCAAATAGAAAAGCAGGCGCTAATAGTTGATATCACTGCTGCCCGGTTGAGCCTCACTTAGCGCCATGGCCCCTCTCATATCTCGATACGCTTTCTATCATCATGCTTTTCTGGAATCTTCAACGCCTATAAAACCGCCTGATGGGAACCGTGCCCTTTTCCGTTCATCTGCTAGCCTGTGGAATCCGAATGGAATCAGAGAAATTGGCGTGCTAGAGCCGTTAATAGCATTCAGAGCTCTTTGGCTGGCTCTGGCTCTCGCCAGTGCCCCTGCTTTTGTTTTTGGTACAGGTTTGAAAACAAAAGGTCACTGCACTCTTGTGTTACCCGTCAGCGAAGAGGTGACCGATATCCTCTCAACAGGTCGTATCCATACAGCCTCCCCCGCTGTTCAACCTATGGGCGATACATTCTGTGTAGCCGGTCCAGAACACGCTCTGGTCTGTCAGGGCGTTGACAAACCTGCCAGGGTCAGGATCCCGAAACAGGTCGGGGATGCTCTGAATGTCAGCGCCAGGGGCTCTGTCTGCTCCGTAACTCCCGGCAAAACCGTTCCCCTGTCATGGGAAGATGATGTGATGGTCGCAGGCGAATCAATTATCGGCCTGGAGGAGCTGTTGTTACCTGACAACCCTGATATCAAGGCCTGGGAAATTCACTGTCGGAGCATTGTTAAAAAAGAACCATCTGAATCTGACACCCCGTCAACAGAGGCTGATGACCAGGATTACGATAGCCCGATAGGGGACATTGAAATAGCATCTGTATCAACACCCAGGGGGCAAGGAAACACCACCTGCGGCCGTGGCCTGCACTTCGATACGGCCAGCCTGCTTAATTCCCACCGTCAGAGCAGCAGCGACAGCCTCTGTAAGGGCAAGCGGAACACCACCTGTTACTGTGGCCAGCACTTCGATACGGCCAGCCTGCTTAATTCCCACCGTCAGGGCAGCAGTGACAGCCTCTGCAAGGGCAAGCGGAACACCACCTGTGGCTGTGGCCAGCACTTCGATACGGTCAGCCGGCTTAATTCCCACCGTCAGAGCAGCAGCGACAGCCTCTGCAAGGGCAGGCGGAACACCACCTGTGGCTGTGGCCAGCACTTCGATACGGCCAGCCTGCTTAATTGCCACCGTCAGAGCAGCAGCGACAGCCTCTGCAAAGGCAAGCGGAACACCACCTGTGACTGTGGCCGGCACTTCGATACGGTCAGCCTGCTTAATTCCCACCGTCAGAGCAGCAGCGACAGCCTCTGCAAGGGCAAGCGGAACACCATCTGTGGCTGTGGCCAGCACTTCGATACGGCCACCCTGCTTAATTCCCACCGCCGGGGAAGCAGTGACAGCCTCTGCAAGGGCAAGCGGAACACCACCTGTGACTGTGGCCGGCACTTCGATACGGCCAGCCTGCTTAATTCCCACCGCCAGGGCAGCAGCGACAGCCTCTGTAAGGGCAAGCGGAACGCCACCTGCGACTGTGGTCAGAATTTCGCGACGATGAGCCTGCTTGGTTCCCACCGCCGGAGCAGCAGCGACAGCCTCTGCAAGGGCAAGCGGAACACCACCTGTGACTGTGGCCAGAATTTCGCGACGATGAGCCTGCTTAATTCCCACCGTCAGTGCAGCAGCGACAGCCTCTGCAAGGGCAAGCGGAACACCACCTGTGGCTGTGGTCAGAATTTCGCGTCGATGAGCCTGCTTCATTCCCACCGTCAGGGCAGCAGAGACAGCCTCTGCAAGAGCAAGCTCAACACCACCTGTGACTGTGGTCAGCACTTCGATACGGCCAGTCGGCTTAATTCCCACCGCCGGAGCAGCAGCGACAGCCTCTGCAAGGGCAAGCTGAACACCACCTGTGACTGTGGCCAGCACTTCGATACGGCCAGCCTGCTTTATTCCCACCGTCAGACCAGCAGCGACAGCCTCTGCAAGGGCAAGCGGAACACCACCTGTAGCTGTGGCCAGCACTTCGATACGGCCAGCCTGCTTAATTCCCACCGTCAGAGCAGCAGCTACAGCCTCTGCAAGGGCAAGCGGAACACCACCTGTGACTGTGGCCAGCACTTCGATACGGTCAGCCTGCTTAATTCCCACCGTCAGAGCAGCAGCGACAGCCTCTGCAAGGGCAAGCGGAACACCACCTGCGACTGTGGCCTGCACTTCGATACGGTCAGCCTGCTTAAATCCCACCGCCGCGTCAGCAGCAACACCCTCTGCAAGAGTAAGCGCAGCAAATAGAAAAGGAGGCGCTAATAGTTGATATCACTACTGCCCGGTTGAGCCTCACTCAGCGCATGGCCCCTCCCATATCTCGATACGCTTTTTGTCATCATGCTTCTCTGGAATCTTCAACGCCTATAAAACCGCCTGATGGGAACAATGATATTTTCCGTTCATCTGCTAGCCTGTGGAATCAGAGAAATTGGCGTGTTGCAGCCGTTGATGACATCCAGAGTTCTTTGGCTGGCCCTGGCCATTGCTCCTGCTCTTGTTTTTGGGACAGGTTTGAAAACAAAAGGTCACTGCACTCTTGTGTTACCCGTCAGCGAAGAGATGACCGATATCCTCTCAACAGGTCGTATCCATACAGCCTCCCCCGCTGTTCAACCTATGGGCGATACATTTTGTGTGGCCGGTTCAGAACACGCTCTGGTCTGCCAGGGCGTTGATAAACCTGCCAGAGTCAGGATCCAGAGACAGAATGGGGATGCTCTTAATGTCAGCGCCAAAGGCTCTGTCTGCTTCGCAACGTCCGACCAAACCGCTACCCCGTCATGGGACGATGATGTGATAATCACAGGCGACTCAGTTCTCGGTCTGGAGGAGCTGATGCTACCTGACAACCCTGATATCAGAGCCTGGGAAATTCACTGTCGGAGCATTGTTAAAAAAGAGCCATCTGAATCTGACACCCCGTCAACAGAGGCTGATGACCAGGGTTACGATAGACCGATAGGGGTCATTGAAATAGCATCTGTATCAACACACGGGGGGCAAGGAAACACCACCTGCGGCCGTGGTCAGAATTTCGCGACGATGAGCCTGCTTAATTCCCACCGCCGGGGCAGCAGCGACAGCCTCTGCAAGGGCAAGCGGAACACCACCTGTGGCTGTGGCCAGCACTTCGATACGGCCAGTCGGCTTGAGTCCCACCGCCAGTGCAGCAGCGACAGCCTCTGCAAGGGCAAGCGGAACACCACCTGTGGCTGTGGCCAGCACTTCGATACGGCCAGTCGGCTTGAGTCCCACCGTCAGATCAGCAGCGACAGCCTCTGCAAGGGCAGGCGGAACACCACCTGTGACTGTGGCCGGCACTTCCATACGGTCAGCCTGCTTAATTCCCACCGTCAGGGCAGCAGCGACAGCCTCTGCAAGGGCAAGCGGAACACCACCTGTGGCTGTGACCAGCACTTCGATACGGTCTGCCTGCTTAATTCCCACCGTCAGAGCAGCAGCGACAGCCTCTGCAAGGGCAAGCGGAACACGACCTGCGGCTGTGGTCAGAGTTTCGATACGGTCAGTCGGCTTAATTCCCACCGCCTGGGCAGCAGTGACAGCCTTTGCAAAGGCAAGCGGAACACCACCTGCGGCTGTGGTCAGAATTTCGTGACGATGAACCTGCTTAATTCCCACCGTCAGAGGAGCAGCGACAGCCTCTGCAAGGGCAAGGGCAAGGGCAAGGGCAAGGGCAAGGGCAAGGGCAAGGGGAACACCACCTGCGACTGTGGCCTGCACTTCGACACGGTCATTCGGCTTGAGTCCCACCGCCGGGGCAGCAGCGACAGTCTCTGCAAGGGCAAGCGGAACACCACCTGCGGCTGTGGTCAGAGTTTCGATACGGTCAGATTGCTTGAGTCCCACCGCCGGGGCAGCAGCGACAGCCTCTGCAAGGGCAGGTGGAACACCACCTGCGGTTGTGGTCAGAGTTTCGATACGGCCAGATTGCTTGAATCCCACCGCCGGGGCAGCAGCGACAGCCTCTGCAAGGGCAAGTGGAACACCACCTGTGGCTGTGGTGAGAGCTTTAATACGGTCATGCAGCTTAAATCCCATCGCTGCGTCAGCAGCAACAACACCCTCTGCAAGAGTAAGTGCAGTAAATAGAAAAGGAGGCGTTAATAGTTGATATCACTGCTGCCCGGTTGAGCCTCACTCAGCGCCATGGCCCCTCTCATATATCGATACGCTTTCTATCATCATGCTTTTCTGGAATCTTCAACGCCTATAAAACCGCCTGATGGGAACAATGATATTTTCCGTTCATCTGCTAGCCTGTGAGATCCAATGGAATCAGGGAAGGCGGTGTGTTACAGCCGTTGATAACATTCAGGGCTCTTTGGCTAGCCTTGGCTATTGCCCCATCTCTTGTTTTTGGTACAGGTTTGAAAACAAAAGGTCACTGCACTCTTGTGTTACCCGTCAGCGAAGAGGTGACCGATATCCTTTCAACAGGTCGTATCCATACAACCTCCCCCGCTGTTCAACCTATGGGCGATACATTCTGTGTAACCGGTCCAGAACACGCTCTGGTCTGTCAGGGCGTTGACAAACCTGCCAGAGTCAGGATCCCAGGACAGGTCGGGGATGCTCTGAATGTCAGCGCCAAAGGCTCTGTCTGCTTCGCAACGTCCGACAAAACCGCTACCCCGTCATGGGGCGATGATGTGATGGTCACAGGCGACTCAATTCTCGGCCTGGAGGAGCTGATGCTACCAGACAACCCTGATATCAGAGCCTGGGAAATTCACTGTCGGAGCCTTGTTAAAAAAGAGCCATCTGAATCTGACACCCCGTCAATAGAGGCTGATGACCAGGGTTACGATAGCCCGATAGGGGACATTGAAATAGCATCTGTATCAACACCCAGGGGGCAACCAAACACCACCTGCGGCTGTGGCCAGCACTTCGATACGGCCAGCCTGCTTAATTCCCACCGTCAGGGCAGCAGCGACAGCCTCTGCAAGGGCAAGTGGAACACCACCTGTGACTGTGGCCAGTACTTCGACACGGTCAGGCGGCTTCGGACCCATCGTGAGGGAAGTAGTGCCCCCCTCTGCAAGGGCAAGCGGAACACCACCTGTGACTGTGGCCAGCACTTCGATACGGCCAGCCTGCTTAATTCCCACCGTCAGGGCAGCAGCGACAGCCTCTGCAGGGGCAAGTGGAACACCACCTGCGACTGTGGTCAGAATTTCGCGACGATGAACCTGCTTAATTCCCACCGCCGGTGCAGCAGCGACACCCTCTGTAAGGGCAAGCGGAACACCACCTGCGACTGTGGCCAGCACTTCGACACGATCAGTCGGTTACGGTACCATCGTGAGGGAAGTAGCGCCCCCCTCTGCAAGGGCAAGCTGAACACCACCTGTGGCTGTGGCCAGCACTTCGATACGGCCAGCCTGCTTAATTCCCACCGCCGGGGCAGCAGCGACAGCCTCTGCAAGGGCAGGCTGAACACAGCTTGTGACTGTGGCCAGCACTTCGATACGGTCAGCCTTCTTCAATCTCACCGTCAGTGCAGCAGCGACAGCCTCTGCAAGGGCAAGCGGAACACCACCTGTGACTGTGGCCAGCACTTCGATACGGCCAGCCTGCTTATTTCCCACAGCCGGGGCAGCAGCGACAGCCTCTGCAAGGGCAAGCGGAAGACCACCTGCGACTGTGGCCAGCACTTCGATACGGTCAGCCTGCTTAATTCCCACCGTCAGAGCAGCGGCGACAGTCGCTGCAAAGGCACGCGGAACACCACCTGCCGTTGTGGCCGGAGCTTCGACACGCCCGGCCTGCTTGAATCCCACCGCGAGGGCAGCAGCGATAGCGTCTGCAAGGGAAAATTGAACTCCACATGCGGCTGTGGTGAGAGCTTCGATACGGTCAGGCAGCTTAAATCCCACCGCCGTGTCAGCAGCAACATCCTCTGCAAGAATAAGCGCAGCAAATAGAAAAGCAGGCGCTAATAGTTGATATCACTGCTGCACGGTTGAGCCTCACTCATCGCCATGGCCCCTCTCATATATCGATACACTTTTTGTCATCATGCTTCTCTGGAATCTTCAATGCCTATAAAACCGCCTGATGGGAACAATACCCTTTTCCGTTCATCTGCTAGCCTGTGGAATCCGAATGGAATCAGAGAAATTGGTGTGCTAAAGCCGTTAATAGCATTCAGAGTTCTTTGGCTGGCCCTGGCTGTTGCCCCTGCTCTTGTTTTTGGGGCAGGTTTGAAAACAAAAGGTCACTGCACTCTTGTGTTACCCGTCAGCGAAGAGGTGACCGATATCCTCTCAACAGGTCGTATCCATACAACCTCCCCCGCTGTTCAACCTATGGGCGATACATTCTGTGTAGCCGGTCCAGAACACGCTCTGGTCTGTCAGGGCGTTGATAAACCTGCCAGAGTCAGGATCCCAGGACAGGTCGGGGATGCTCTGAATGTCAGGGCCAAAGGTTCTGTCTGCTTCGCAACGTCCGACAAAACCGCTACCCCGTCATGGGGCGATGATGTGATGGTCACAGGCGAATCAATTATCGGCCTGGAGGAGCTGATGCTACCTGACAACCCTGATATCAGAGCCTGGGAAGTTCACTGTCGGAGCATTGTTAAAAAAGAGCCATCTGAATCTGACACCCCGTCAACAGAGGCTGATGACCAGGGTTACGATAGCCCGAGAGGGGACATTGAAATAGCATCTGTATCAACACCCAGGGGGCGACCAAACACCACCTGCGGCTGTGGCCTGCACTTCGATACGGCCAGCCTGCTTTATTCCCACCGTCAGTGCAGCAGCGCCCCCCTCTGCAAGGGCAAGCGGAACACCACCTGTGGCTGTGGCCAGCACTTCGATACGGCCAGCCTGCTTAATTCCCACCGCCGGGGCAGCAGCGACAGCCTCTGCAAGGGCAGGTGGAACACCACCTGTGACTGTGGCCAGCACTTCGATACGGCCAGCCTGCTTAATTCCCACCGTCGGGGCAGCAGCGACAGCCTCTGCAAGGGCAAGCGGAACACCACCTGTGGCTGTGGCCAGCACTTCGATACGGCCAGATTGCTTGAAACCCACCGCCGGTGCAGCAGCGACAGCCTCTGCAAGGGCAAGCGGAACACCACCTGTGACTGTGGCCAGCACTTCGATACGGCCAGCCTGCTTAATTCCCACCGCCAGGGCAGCAGCGACAGCCTCTGCAAGGGCAAGCGGAACACCACCTGTGACTGTGGTCAGAATTTCGCGACGATGAACCTGCTTAATTCCCACCGTCAGTGCAGCAGCGACAGCCTCTGCAAGGGCAGGCGGAACACTACCTGTGGCTGTGGCCAGCACTTCGATACGGGCAGCCTGTTTGATTACCATCGCCGCCTCAGCAGCAACACCCTCTGCAAGAGTAAGCGCAGCAAATAGAAAAGCAGGCGCTAATAGTTGACATCACTACTGCCCGGTTGAGCCTCACTCAGCGCCAGGATCCCCCCCTCATATTTCGATACGCTTTTTGTCATCATGCTTTTCTGGAATATTCAACGCCTATAAAACCGCCTGATGGGAACAATACCCTTTTCCGTTCATCTGCTAGCCTGTGGAATCCGAATGGAATCAGAGAAATTGTTGTGCTAGAGCCGTTAATAGCATTCAGAGCTTTTTGGCTGGCCCTGGCTGTTGCCCCATCTCTTGTTTTTGGTACAGGTTTGAAAACAAAAGGTCACTGCACTCTTGTGTTACCCGTCAGCGAAGAGGTGACCGATATCCTCTCAACAGGTCGTATCCATACAACCTCGCCCGCTGTTCAACCTATGGGCGATACATTCTGTGTAGCCGGCCCAGACCACGCTCTGGTCTGTCAGGGCGTTGACAAACCTGCCAGAGTCAGGATCCCGAGACCGGTCGGGGATGCTCTGAATGTCAGCGCCAAAGGCTCTGTCTGCTTCGCAACGTCCGACCAAACCGCTACCCCGTCATGGGACGATGATGTGATGGTCACAGGAGACTCAGTTCTCGGCCTGGAGGAGCTGATGCTACCTGACAACCCTGATATCAGAGCCTGGGAAATTCACTGTCGGAGCATTGTTAAAAAAGAGCCATCTGAATCTGACACCCCGTCAACAGAGGCTGATGACCAGGGTTACGATAGCCCGATAGGGGACATTGAAATAGCATCTGTATCAACACCCGGGGGGCAAGGAAACACCACCTGCGGCCGTGGTCAGAATTTCGCGACGATGAGCCTGCTTAATTCCCACCGCCGGGGCAGCAGCGACAGCCTCTGCAAGGGCAGGCGGAACACAACCTGTGGCTGTGGCCGGCACTTCGATACGGCCAGCCTGCTTGAATCCCACCGCCGGGGCAGCAGCGACAGCCTCTGCAAGGGCAAGCGGAACACCACCTGTGGCTGTGGCCGGCACTTCGATACGGCCAGGCTGCTTCAATCTCACCGTCAGAGCAGCAGCGACAGCCTCTGCAAGGGCAAGCGGAACACCACCTGTGGCTGTGGCCGGCACTTCGATACGGTCAGCCTGCTTAAATCCCACCGTCAGGGCAGCAGCGACAGTCTCTGCAAGGGCAAGTGGAACACTACCTGTGACTGTGGCCAGCACTTCGATACGGCCAGATTGCTTGAATCCCACCGCCGGGGCAGCAGCAACAGCCTCTGCAAGGGCAAGCGGAACACCACCTGTGACTGTGGCCAGAATTTCGCGACGATGATCCAGCTTGATTCCCACCGCAGGTGCAGCAGCGACAGTCTCTGCAAGGGCAAGAGGAGCACCACCTGTGACTGTGGCCAGAATTTCGCGACGATGAGCCTGCTTGATTCCCACCGCAGGTGCAGCACCGACAGTCTCTGCAAGGGCAAGAGGAACACCACCTGTGACTGTGGCCAAAATTTCGCGACGATGAGCCTGCTTGATTCCCACCGCCGGGGCAGCAGCGACACCCTCTGCAAGGGCAAGCGGAACACCACCTGCGACTGTGGCCAGAACTTCGATACGATCAGCCTGCTTAATACCCACCGTCAGGGAAGCAGCCACAGCCACTGTAAGGGCAAGCGGAACACCACCTGTGACTGTGGCCTGCACTTCGATACGGTCAGATTGCTTGAATCCCACTGCCGGGGCAGCAGCGACAGCCTCTGCAAGGGCAAGCGGAACACCACCTGCGGCTGTGGTCAGTGCTTCGATACGGTCAGATTGCTTGAATCCCACCGCTGGGGCAGCAGCGACAGCCTCTGCAAGGGCAAGCGGAACACCACCTGTGACTGTGGCCAGCACTTCGATACGGCCAGCCAGCTTAAATGTCACCGCCAGGTCAGCAGAGACATCCGCTGCAGGGGCAAGCGGAACACCACCTGCGGTTGTGGCCAGAGCTTCGACACGCCCCGCCTGCTTTGTTCCCACCGCGAGGGCAGCAGTGATAGCGTCTGCAAGGGGAAATTGAACACCACATGCGGCTGTGGTGAGAGCTTTAATACGGTCATGCGGCTTAAATACCACCGCCGCGTCAGCAGCAACACCCTCTGCAAGAGTAAGCGCAGCAAATAGAAAAGGAGGCGCTAATAGTTGATATCACTGCTGCCCGGTTGAGCCTCACTCAGCACCATGGCTCCTCTCTTATCTCGATACGCTTTTTGTCATCATGCTTCTCTGGAATCTTCAACGCCTATAAAACCGCCTGATGGGAATAATACCCTTTTCCGTTCATCTGCTAGCCTGTGGAATCCGAAGGGAATCAGAGAAATTGGTGTGCTAGAACCGTTAATAGCATTCAGAGCTCTTTGGCTGGCTCTGGCCATTGCCCCTGCTCTTGTTTTTGGTACAGGTTTGAAAACAAAAGGTCACTGCACTCTTGTGCTACCCGTCAGCGAAGAGGTGACCGATATCCTCTCAATAGGTCGTATCCATACAACCTCCCCCGCTGTTCAACCTATGGGCGATACATTCTGTGTAGCCGGCCCAGAACACGCTCTGGTCTGTCAGGGCGTTGACAAACCTGCCAGAGTCAGGATCCCGAGACAGGTCGGGGATGCTCTGAATGTCAGCGCCAAAGGCTCTGTCTGCTTCGCAACGACCGACAAAACCGCTACCCCATCATGGGACGATGATGTGATGGTCACAGGCGAATCAATTATCGGCCTGGAGGAGCTGATGCTACCTGACAACCCTGATATCAGAGCCTGGGAAATTCACTGTCGGAGCATTGTTAAAAAAGAGCCATCTGAATCTGACACCCCGTCAACAGAGGCTGATGACCAGGGTTACGATAGCCCGATAGGGGACATTGAAATAGCATCTGTATCAACACCCAGGGGGCAACCAAACACCACCTGCGGCTGTGGCCTCCACTTCGATACGGCCAGCCTGCTTAGTTCCCACCGTCAGGGCAGCAGCGACAGCCTCTGCAAGGGCAAGCGGAACAGTACCTGTGACTGTGGCCAGCACTTCGATACGGTCAACCTGCTTAATTCCCACCGACGGGGCAGCAGCGACAGCCTCTGCAAGGGCAAGTTGAACAGTACCTGTGACTGTGGCCAGCACTTCGATACGGTCAACCTGCTTATTTCCCACCGCCGGTGCAGCCGCGACAGCCTCTGCAAGGGCAAGCGGAACACCACCTGTGACTGTGGTCAGAATTTCGCGACGATGAGCCTGCTTGGTTCCCACCGCCGGTGCAGCAGCGACAGCCACTGCAAGGGCAAGCGGAACACCACCTGCGACTGTGGCCAGCACTTCGACACGAGCAATCTGCTTTGGTACCATCGTAAGGGAAGTAGCGCCCCCCTCTGCAAGGGCAAGCTGAACACCACCTGCGACTGTGGTCAGAGTTTCGCGACGATGAGCCTGCTTGATTCCCACCGCCAGGGCAGCAGAGACAGCCTCTGTAAGGGCAAGCGGAACACCATCTGCGGCTGTGGCCAGTGCTTCGATACGGTCAACCTGCTTAATTCCCACCGCCGGTGCAGCAGCGACAGCCTCTGCAAGGGCAAGCGGAACACTACCTGCGGCTGTGGCCAGTGCTTCGATACGATCAGATTGCTTGATTCCCACCGTCAGCTCAGCAGCGACAGCCTCTGCAAGGGCAAGCGGAAAACCACCTGTGACTGTGGCCAGTACTTCGATACGGCCAGCCAGCTTAGATCCCACCGCCGGTGCAGCAGCGACAGCCTCTGCAAGGGCAAGCGGAACACCACCTGCGGCTGTGGCCTGCACTTCGACACGGCCAGTCGGCTTGAGTCCCATCGCCGGGGCATCAGCGATAGCCTCTGCAAGGGCAAGCGGAACACCATCTGCGGCTGTGGCCTGCACTTAGGCTCGGTCATGCAGCTTAATTCCCACCGCCGTGTCAGCAGCAATACCCTCTGCAAGAGTAAGCGCAGCAAATAGAAAAGGTGGCGCTAATAGTTGATATCGCTGCTGCCCGGTTGAGCCTCACTCAGCGTCATGGCTCCTCTCATATCTCGAGACGCTTTTTGTCATCATGCTTCTTTGGAATCTTCAACGCTTATATAACCGTCTGATGGGAACAATGATATTTTCCGTTCATCTGCTAGGCTGTGGAATCCGAATGGAATCAGAGAAATTGGCGTGTTACAGCCGTTGATGACATCCAGAGTTCTTTGGCTGGCTCTGGCCATTGCCCCTGCTCTTGTTTTTGGGGCAGGTTTGAAAACAAAAGGTCACTGTACTCTTGTGTTACCCGTCAGCGAAGAGGTGACCGATATCCTCTCAACAGGTCGTATCCATACAACCTCCCCCGCTGTGCAACCTATGGGTGATACATTCTGTGTAGCCGGCCCAGAACAGGCTCTTGCCTGTCAGGGCGTTGACAAACCTGCCAGAGTCAGGATCCCAAGACAGGTCGGGGATGCTCTGAATGTCAGGGCCAAAGGCTCTGTCTGCTTCGCAACGTCCGACCAAACCGCTACCCCGTCATGGGATGATGATGTGATAGTCACAGGCGACTCAGTTCTCGGCCTGGAGGAGCTGATGCTACCTGACAACCCTGATATCAGAGCCTGGGGAATTCACTGTCGGAGCATTGTTAAAAAAGAGCCATCTGAATCTGACACCCCGTCAACAGAGGTTCATGACCAGGGTTACGATAGCCCGATAGGGGACATTGAAATAGCATCTGTATCAACACCCAGGGGGCAACGAAACACCACCTGCGGCTGTGGCCTGCACTTCGATACGGCGATACGGCCAGCCTGCTTAATTCCCACCGTCAGGGCAGCAGCGACAGCCTCTGCAAGGGCAAGTGGAACACCACCTGTTACTGTGGGCAGCACTTCGATACGGTCAGCCTGCTAAATTCCCACCGCCGGTGCAGCAGCGACAGCCTCTGCAAGGGCAAGTGGAACACCACCTGTTACTGTGGGCAGCACTTCGATACGGTCAGCCTGCTAAATTCCCACCGCCGGGGCAGCAGCGACAGCCTCTGCAAGGGCAGGCAGAACACCACCTGTGATTGTGGCCAGCACTTCGATACGGTCAGTCGGCTTCGGTCCCATCGTATGGGAAGTAGCGCCTCCCTTTGCAAGGGCAAGCTGAACACCACCTGTGCCTGTGGCCAGCACTGCGAGACATCCAGAGGGCTTGAATCCCACCGTAAGGGCAGCAGCGACACCCTCTGTAAGGGCAAGTGGAACACCACCTGTGACTGTGGGCAGTACTTCGATACAGTCAGCCGGCTTCAATCTCACCGTCAGTGCAGCCGCGACAGCCTCTGCAAGGGCAAGCGGAACACCACCTGTGACTGTGGCCGGCACTTCGATACGGCCAACCTGCTAAATTCCCACCGTCAGAACAGCCGCGACAGCCTCTGCAAGGGCAAGCGGAACACCACCTGCGACTGTGGCCAGCACTTCGATACGGTCAACCTGCTTAATTACCACCGTCAGAACAGCCGCGACAGCCTCTGCAAGGGCAAGCGGAACACCACCTGTGACTGTGGCCGGCACTTCGATACGGCCAGCCTGCTTATTTCCCACCGCCAGGGCAGCAGCGACAGCCTCTGTAAGGGCAAGCGGAACACCACCTGCGACTGTGGCCAGCACTTCGATACGGTCAGCCTGCTTAATCACCACCGTCAGAATAGCCGCGACAGCCGCTGCAAAGGCAAGCGGAACACCACCTGCGGTTGTGGCCAGTACTTCGATACGGCCAGATTGCTTGAAACCCACCGCGAGGGCAGCAGCGATAGCGTCTGCAAGGGGAAATTGAACACCACATGCGGCTGTGGTGAGAGCTTTAATACGGTCAAACAGCTTAAATCCCACCGCCGGGTCAGTAGCAATACCCTCTGCAAGAGTAAGCGCAGCAAATAGAAAAGGAGGCGCTAATAGTTGATATCACTGCTGCCCGGTTGAGCCTCACTCAGCGTCATGGCCCTCTCATATCTCGATACGCTTTTTGTCATCATGCTTCTCTGGAATCTTCAACGCCTATAAAACTGCCTGATGGGAACAATACCCTTTTCCGTTCATCTGCTAGCCTGTGGAATCCGAATGGAATCAGAGAAATTGGTGTGCTAAAGCCGTTAATAGCATTCAGAGTTCTTTGGCTGGCCCTGGCTGTTGCCCCATCTCTTGTTTTTGGGACAGGTTTGAAAACAAAAGGTCACTGCACTCTTGTGTTACCCGTCAGCGAAGAGGTGACCGATATCCTCTCAACAGGTCGTATCCATACAACCTCCCCCGCTGTTCAACCTATGGGCGATACATTCTGTGTAGCCGGTCCAGAACACGCTCTGGTCTGTCAGGGCGTTGACAAACCTGCCAGAGTCAGGATCCCAGGACAGGTCGGGGATGCTCTGAATGTCAGGGCCAAAGGCTCTGTCTGCTTCGCAACGTCCGACCAAACCGCTACCCCGTTATGGGGCGATGATGTGATAGTCACAGGCGACTCAGTTCTCGGCCTGGAGGAGCTGATGCTACCTGACAACCCTGATATCACAGCCTGGGAAATTCACTGTCGGAGCCTTGTTAAAAAAGAGCCATCTGAATCTGACACCCCGTCAACAGAGGCTGATGACCAGGGTTACGATAGCCCGATAGGGGACATTGAAATAGCATCTGTATCAACACCCAGGGGGCAACCAAACACCACCTGCGGCCGTGGTCAGAATTTCGCGACGATGAGCCTGCTTAATTCCCACCGTCAGGACAGCAGCGACAGCCTCTGCAAGGGCAAGTGGAACACCACCTGTGACTGTGGGCAGCACTTCGATACGGCCAACCTGCTTAATTCCCACCGCCGGTGCAGCAGCGACAGCCTCTGCAAGGGTAAGCGGAACACCACCTGTGACTGTGGCCAGAATTTCGCGACGATGAGCCTGCTTAGTTCCCACCGTCAGTGCAGCAGCGACAGCCTCTGCAAGGGCAAGTGGAACACCATCTGCTCTTGTGGTCAGAATTTCGCGACGATGAGCCTGCTTAATTCCCACCGCCGGTGCAGCAGCGACACCCTCTGTAAGGGCAAGCGGAACACCACCTGCGACTGTGGCCAGTACTTCGACACGATCAGTCGGTTTCGGTGCCATCGTGAGGGAAGTAGCGCCCCCCTCTGCAAGGGCAAGCTGAACACCACCTGTGGCTGTGGCCAGCACTTCGATACGGTCAGATTGCTTGAATCCCACCGCCGGGGCAGCAGCGACAGCCTCTGCAAGGGCAAGCGGAACACCAGCTGTGACTGTGGCCAGCACTTCGATACGGCCAGGCAGCTTAAATCTCACCGCCGGGTCAGCAGCGACATCCGCTGCAGGGGTAAGCGGAACATCACCTGCGACTGTGGCCAGCACTTCGACACGAGCAGTCGGCTTCGGTGCCATCGTGAGGGAAGTAGCGCCCCCCTCTGCAAGGGCAAGCTGAACACCACCTGTGGCTGTGGCCAGCACTTCGATACGGTCCGATTGCTTGAATCCCACCGCTGGGGCACCAGCGACATCCGCTGCAAGGGCAAGCGGAACACCACCTGTGACTGTGGCCAGCACTTCGATACGGTCAGCCTGCTTAATTCCCACCGCCGGTGCAGCAGCGACAGCCTTTGCAAGGGCAAGCAGAACACCACCTGTGACTGTGGCCAGCACTTCGATACGGCCAGCCTGCTTATTTCCCACCGTCGGGGCAGCAGCGACACCCTCTGCAAGGGCAAGCGGAAAACCACCTGCGACTGTGGCCAGCACTTCGATACGGTCAGCCAGCTTAATTCCCACCGTCAGAGCAGCAGCGACATCCGCTGCAGGGGCAAGCGGAACAACATCTGCGACTGTGGCCAGAGCTTCGACACGCCCAAATTGCTTGAATCCCACCGCGAGGGCAGCAGCGATAGCGTCTGCAAGGGAAAATTGAACACCACATGCGGCTGTGGTGAGAGCTTGAATACGGTCATGCAGCTTAAATCCCACCGCCGCGTCAGCAGTAACACCCTCTGCAAGAGTAAGCGCAGCCAATAGAAAAGGAGGCGCTAATAGTTGATATCACTGCCGCCCGGTTGAGCCTCACTCAGCGCCAGTATCCTCCCTCATATTTCGATACGCTTTTTGTCATCATGCTTCTCTGGAATCTTCAACGCCTATAAAACCGCCTGATGGGAACAACCCCTTTTCCGATCATCTGCTAGCCTGTGGAATCCGAATGGAATCAGAGAAATTGGTGTGCTAGAGCCGTTAATAGCATTCAGAGCTCTTTGGCTGGCTCTGGCCATTGCCCCATCTCTTGTTTTTGGTACAGGTTTGAAAACAAAAGGTCACTGCACTCTTGTGTTACCCGTCAGCGAAGAGGTGACCGATATCCTCTCAACAGGTCGTATCCATACAACTTTCCCCGCTGTTCAACCTATGGGCGATACATTCTGTGTAGCCGGCCCAGAACACGCTCTGGTCTGTCAGGGCGTTGACAAACCTGCCAGAGTCAGGGTCCCGAGACAGGTCGGGGATGCTCTGAATGTCAGTGCCAAAGGCTCTGTCTGCTCCGCAACGTCCGACAAAACCGCTACCCCGTCATGGGACGATGATGTGATGGTCACAGGTGACTCAGTTCTCGGCCTGGAGGAGCTGATACTACCTGACAACCCTGATATCAGAGCCTGGGAAATTCACTGTCGGAGCCTTGTTAAAAAAGAGCCATCTGAATCTGACACCCCGTCAACAGAGGCTGATGACCAGGGTTACGATAGCCCGATAGGGGGCATTGAAATAGCATCTGTATCAACACCCGGGGGGCAAGGAAACACCATCTGCGGCCGTGGTCAGAATTTCGCGACGATGAGCCTGCTGAATTTCCACAGCCGGGGCAGCAGCGACAGCCACTGCAAGGGCAAGCGGAACACCACCTGCGACTGTGGCCGGCACTTCGACACGGCCAACCTGCTTGAATCCCACCGCCGGGGCAGCAGCGACAGCCTCTGCAAGGGCAAGCGGAACACCACCTGTGGCTGTGGCCAGCACTTCGATACGGCCAGATTGCTTGAATCCCACCGCCGGGGCAGCAGCGACAGCCTCTGCAAAGGCACGCGGAATACCACCTGTGGCTGTGGCCAGAATTTCGCGACGATGAGCCTGCTTGTTTCCCACCGCCGGGGCAGCAGCGACAGCCTCTGCAAAGGCACGCGGAATACCACCTGTGGCTGTGGCCAGAATTTCGCGACGATGAGGCTGCTTGAATCCCACCGCCGGGGCAGCAGCGACAGCCTCTGCAAGGGCAAGCGGAACACCACCTGTGGCTGTGGCCAGAATTTTGCGACGATGAGTCTGCTTGGTTCCCACCTCCGGGGCAGCAGCGACAGTCTCTGCAAGGGCAAGCGGAACACCGCCTGCGGCTGTGGTCAGCACTTCGATACGGCCAGCCTGCTTTATTCCCACCGTCAGAGCAGCAGCGACAGCCTCTGCAAGGGTAAGCGGAACACCACCTGTGACTGTGGCCAGCACTTAGATACGGTCAGTCTGCTTAATTTTCACCGTCAGAGCAGCAGCGACACCCTCTGTACGGGCAAGCGGAACACCACCTGCGACTGTGGCCAGAACTTCGATACGATCAGCCTGCTTAATACCCACCGTCAGGGCAGCAGCGACAGCCACTGTAAGGGCAAGCGGAATACCATCTGTGACTGTGGCCAGTGCTTCGATACAGTCAGATTGCTTGAATCCCACCGCCGAGGCAGCAGCGACAGCCTCTGCAAGGGCAAGCGGAACACCACCTGCGGCTGTGGCCTGCACTTCGACACGGTCAGTCGGCTTGAGTCCCATCGCCGGGGCAGCAGCAACAGCCTCTGCAAGGGCAAGCTGAACACCGCCTGTGACTGTGGCCAGCACTTCGATACGGTCACCCTGCTTAATTCCCACCGTCAGAGCAGCAGCGACAGCCTCTGCAAGGGCAAGCGGAACACCGCCTGCAGCTGTGGTCAGAATTTCGCGACGGTGAGCCTGCTTTATTCCCACCGCCGGGGCAGCAGCGACAGACTCTGCAAGGGCAAACGGAACACCACATGCGGCTGTGGCCAGCACTTCGATACGGCCAGATTGCTTGAATCCCACCGCCGAGGCGGCAGCGACAGCCTCTGCAAGGGCAAGCGGAACACCACCTGCGGCTGTGGCCTGCACTTCGACACGGTCAGTCGGCTTGCGTCCCATCGCCGGGGCAGCAGCGACAGCCTCTGCAAGGGCAAGCGGAACACCGCCTGTGACTGTGGCCAGCACTTCGATACGGTCACCCTGCTTAATTCCCACCGCCGGGGCAGCAGCGACAGCCTCTGCAAGGGCAAGCTGAACACCGCCTGCAGCTGTGGTCAGAATTTCGCGACGATGAGCCTGCTTTATTCCCACCGCCGGGGCAGCAGCGACACACTCTGCAAGGGCAAACGGAACACCACATGCGGCTGTGGCCAGCACTTCGATACGGCCAGATTGCTTGAATCCCACCGCCGCGTCAGCAGCAACACCCTCTGCAAGAGTAAGCGCCGCAAATAGAAAAGGAGGCGCTAATAGTTGATATCACTGCTGCCCGGTTGAGCCTCACTCAGCGCCAGGCCCCCTCATATTTCGATACGCTTTTTGTCATCATGCTTCTCTGGAATCTTCAACGCCTATAAAACCGCCTGATGGGAACAATGATATTCTCCGTTCATCTGCTAGCCTGTGAAATCCGAACGGAATCAAGGAAGGTGGCGTGTTACAGCCGTTGATGACATCCAGAGTTCTTTGGCTGGCTCTGGCCATTGCCCCATCTCTTGTTTTTGGTACAGGTTTGAAAACAAAAGGTCACTGCACTCTTGTGTTACCCGTCAGCGAAGAGGTGACCGATATCCTCTCAACAGGTCGTATCCATACAACCTCCCCCGCTGTTCAACCTATGGGCGATACATTCTGTGTAGCCGGCCCAGAACACGCTCTGGTCTGTCAGGGCGTTGACAAACCTGCCAGAGTCAGGATCCCGAAACAGGTCGGGGATGCACTGAATGTCAGTGCCAAAGGCTCTGTCTGCTTCGCAACGTCCGACAAAACCGCTACCCCGTCATGGGACGATGATGTGATGGTCACAGGCGACTCAGTTCTCGGCCTGGAGGAGCTGATACTACCTGACAACCCTGATATCAGAGCCTGGGAAATTCACTGTCGGAGCATTGTTAAAACAGAGCCATCTGAATCTGACACCTCGTCAACAGAGGCTGATGACCAGGGTTACGATAGCCCGGTAGGGGACATTGAAATAGCATCTGTATCAACACCCGGGGGGCAAGGAAACACCATCTGCGGCCGTGGTCAGAATTTCGCGACGATGAGCCTGCTTAATTCCCACTGCCGGGGCAGCAGCGACAGCCACTGCAAGGGCAAGCGGAACACCACCTGTGTCTGTGGCCGGCACTTCGACACGGCCAACCTGCTTAATTCCCACCGACGGGGCAGCAGCGACAGCCTCTGCAAGGGCAAGCGGAACACCACCTGTGGCTGTGGCCGGCACTTCGATACGGTCAGCCTGCTTAATTCCCACCGTCAGTGCAGCAGCGACAGCCTCTGCAAGGGGAAGCGGAACTCCACCTGTGACTGTGGCCAGCACTTCGATACGGCCAGCCTGCTTAATTCCCACCGCAAGGGCAGCAGCGACAGCCTCTGCAAGGGCAAGCGGAACACCACCTGTGGCTGTGGCCAGCACTTCGATACGAGCAGCCTGCTTAATTCCCACCGTCAGAGCAGCAGCGACAGCCTCTGCAAGGGCAGGCGGAACACCACCTGTGGCTGTGGCCGGCACTTCGATACGGTCAGCCTGCTTAATTCCCACCGCCGGGGCAGCAGCGACAGCCTCTGTAAGGGCAAGTGGAACACCACCTGTGACTGTGGCCGGCACTTTGGCACGGTCAGTCGGCTTGAGTCCCACCGGCGGACCAGCAGCGACAGCCTCTGCAAGGGCAAGCGGAACACCACCTGTGACTGTGGCCAGCGCTTCGATACGGCCAGCTTGCTTGAATCCCATTTCGGGAGCAGCAGCGACAGCCTCTGCAAGGGCAAGCGGAACACTTCATGCGATTGTGGTCAGAATTTCGCGTCGATGAACCTGCTTAATTCCCACCGCCGGGGCAGCAGCGACAGCCTCTGCAAGGGCAAGTGGAACACCACCTGTGACTGTGGCCAGTGCTTCGATACGGTCAGATTGCTTGAATCCCACCGCTGGGGCAGCAGCGACAGCCTCTGCAAGGGCAAGCGGAACACCACCTGTGGCTGTGGCCAGCACTTCGATACGGTCAGTCTGCTTAATTCCCACCGTCAGAGCAGTAGCGACAGCCTCTGCAAGGGCAAGCTGAACACCACCTGTGACTGTGGCCAGCACTTCGATACGTCCAGCCTGCTTCAAACTCACCGCCGGAGCAGCAGCGACAGCCTCTGCAAGGGCAAGCGGAACACCACCTGTGGCTGTGGCCAACACTTCGATACGGCCAGATTGCTTGAATCCCACCGTCAGGGCAGCAGCGACAGCCTCTGCAAGGGCAAGCGGAACACCATCTGCGGCTGTGGCCTGCACTTCGACTCGGTCATGCAGCTTAAATCCCACCGCCACGTCAGCAGCAACACCCTCTGCAAGAGTAAGCGCAGCAAATAGAAAAGCAGGCGTTAATCGTTGATATCACTGCTGCCCGGTTGAGCCTCAGTCAGCGCTATGGCCCCTCTCATATCTCGATACGCTTTTTGTCATCATGCTTCTCTGGAATCTTCAACGCCTATAAAACCGCCTGATGGGAACAATACCCTTTTCCGTTCATCTGCTAGCCTGTGGAATCCGAATGGAATCAGAGAAATTGGTGTGCTAGAGCCGTTAATAATATTCAGAGCTCTTTGGCTGGCTCTGGCCATTGCCCCATCTCTTATTTTTGGTACAGGTTTGAAAACAAAAGGTCACTGCAGTCTTGTGCTACCCGTCAGCGAAGAGGTGACCGATATCCTCTCAACAGGTCGTATCCATACAACCTCCCCCGCTGTTCAACCTATGGGCGATACATTCTGTGTGGCCGGTCCAGAACACGCTCTGGTCTGTCAGGGCGTTGACAAGCCTGCCAGAGTCAGGATCCCAGGGCAGGTCGGGGATGCTCTGAATGTCAGTGCCAAAGGCTCTGTCTGCTTCGCAACGTCCGACAAAACCGCTACCCCGTCATGGGACGATGATGTGATGGTCACAGGCGACTCAGTTCTCGGCCTGGAAGAGCTGATGCTACCTGACAACCCTGATATCAGAGCCTGGGAAATTCACTGTCGGAGCATTGTTAAAAAAGAGTCATCTGAATCTGACACCCCGTCAACAGAGGCTGATGACCAGGGTTACGATAGCCCGATAGGGGGCATTGAAATAGCCTCTGTATCAACACCCGGGGGGCAACGAAACACCACCTGCGGCCGTGGTCAGAATTTCGCGACGATGAGCCTGCTTAATTCCCACTGCCGGGGCAGCAGCGACAGCCACTGCAAGGGCAAGCGGAACACCACCTGCGACTGTGGCCAGCACTTCGACACGGCCAGTCGGCTTCGGTCCCATCGTGAGGGAAGTAGCGCCCCCCTCTGCAAGGGCAGGCTGAACACCACCTGTGTCTGTGGCCGGCACTTCGACACGGCCAACCTGTTTAATTCCCACCGCCGGGGCAGCAGCGACAGTCTCTGCAAGGGCAAGCGGAACACCACCTGTGGCTGTGGCCAGCACTTCGATACAGCCAGATTGCTTGAATCCCACCGCCGGGGCAGCAGCGACAGCCTCTGCAAAGGCACGCGGAATACCACCTGTGGCTGTGGCCAGCACTTCGACACGATCAGTCGGCTTCAGTCCCACCGAAGGTGCAGCAGCGGCAGCCTCTGCAAGGGCAAGCGGAACACCACCTGTGGCTGTGGCCAGAATTTCGCGACGATGAGCCTGCTTGAATCCCACCGACGGGAAAGCAGCGACAGCCTCTGCAAAGGCGCGCGGAATACCACCTGTGGCTGTGGCCAGAATTTCGCGACGGTGAGCCTGCTTGAATCCCACCGCCGGGGCAGCAGCGACAGCCTCTGCAAGGGCAAGCGGAACACCAGCTGTGACTGTGGCCAGAATTTCGCGACGATGAGCCTGCTTTGTTCCCACCGCCGGGGCAGCAGCGACAGTCTCTGCAAGGGCAAGAGGAGCACCATCTGTGACTGTGGCCAGAACTTCGATACGATCAGCCTGCTTAATACCCACCGTCAGGGCAGCAGCGACAGCCACTGTAAGGGCAAGCGGAACACCATCTGTGACTGTGGCCAGTGCTTCGATACGGTCAGATTGCTTGAATCCCACCGCCGGGGCAGCAGCGACAGCCTCTGCAAGGGCAAGCGGAACACCACCTGCGGCTGTGGCCTGCACTTCGACAAGGTCAGTCTGCTTGAGTCCCATCGCCGGGGCAGCAGCGACAGTCTCTGCAAGGGCAAGCGGAACACCACCTGTGACTGTGGCCAGCACTTCGATACGGCCGGCCTGCTTAATTCCCATCGCCGGGGCAGCAGCGACAGCCTCTGCAAGGGCAAGCGGAACACCACCTGTGGCTGTGGCCAGCACTTCGATACGGCCAGATTGCTTGAATCCCACCGCCAGGGCAGCAGCGACAGCCTCTGCAAGGGCAAGCGGAACACCACCTGTGGCTGTGGCCAGCACTTCGATACGGCCAGATTGCTTGAATCCCACCGCCGCGTCAGCAGCAACACCCTCTGCAAGAGTAAGCGCAGCAAATAGAAAAGGAAGCGCTAATAGTTGATATCACTGCTGCCCGGTTGAGCCTCACTCAGCGCCAGGCCCCCTCATATTTCGATACGCTTTTTGTCATCATGCTTCTCTTGAATCTTCAGCGCCTATAAAACCGCCTGATGGGAACAATGATATTCTCCGTTCATCTGCTAGCCTGTGAAATCCGAACGGAATCAAGGAAGGTGGCGTGTTACAGCCGTTGATGACATCCAGAGTTCTTTGGCTGGCTCTGGCCATTGCCCCATCTCTTGTTTTTGGTACAGGTTTGAAAACAAAAGGTCACTGCACTCTTGTGTTACCCGTCAGCGAAGAGGTGACCGATATCCTCTCAACAGGTCGTATCCATACAGCCTCTCCCGCAGTTCAACCTATGGGCGATACATTCTGTGTAGCCGGTCCAGAACTCACTCTGGTCTGTCAGGGCGTTGACAAGCCTGCCAGAGTCAGGATCCCAAGACAGGTCGGGGATGCTCTGAATGTCAGGGCCAAGGGCTCTGTTTGCTCCGCAACTCCCGGCAAAACCACTCCCCCGTCATGGGAAGATGATGTGATGGTCACAGGCGACTCAGTTCTCGGCCTGGAGGAGCTGATGCTACCTGACAACCCTGATATCAGAGCCTGGGAAATTCACTGTCGGAGCATTGTTAAAAAAGAGCCATCTGAATCTGACACCCCGTCAACAGAGGCTGATGACCAGGGTTACGATAGCCCGATAGGGGACATTGAAATAGCATCTGTATCAACACCCGGGGGGCAAGGAAGCACCATCTGCGGCCGTGGTCAGAATTTCGCGACGATGAGCCTGCTTAATTCCCACAGCCGGGGCAGCAGCGACAGCCACTGCAAGGGCAAGCGGAACACCACCTGTGTCTGTGGCCGGCACTTCGACACGGTCAACCTGCTTAATTCCCACCGCCAGTGCAGCAGCGACAGCCACTGCAAGGGCAAGCGGAACACCACCTGTGTCTGTGGCCGGCACTTCGACACGGCCAACCTGCTTAATTCCCACCGCCGGGGCAGCAGCGACAGCCTCTGCAAGGGCAAGCGGAACACCACCTGTGGCTGTGGCCAGCACTTCGATACGGCCAGCCTGCTTAATTCCCACCGCCGGTGCAGCAGCGACAGCCACTGCAAGGGCAAGCGGAACACCACCTGTGTCTGTGGCCGGCACTTCGACACGGCCAACCTGCTTAATTCCCACCGCCGGTGCAGCAGCGACAGCCTCTGCAAGGGCAAGCGGAATACCACCTGTGGCTGTGGCCAGCACTTCGATACGGCCAGCTTGCTTGAATCCCACCGCCGGAGCAGCAGCGACAGCCTCTGCAAGGGCAAGCGGAACACCACCTGTGGCTGTGGTCAGAATTTCGCGACGATGATCCTGCTTGATTCCCACCGCCGGGGCAGCAGCGACAGCCTCTGCAAAGGCACGCGGAATACCACCTGTGGCTGTGGCCAGAATTTCGCGACGATGAGGCTGCTTGAATCCCACCGCCGGGGCAGCAGCGACAGCCTCTGCAAGGGCAAGCGGAACACCACCTGTGGCTGTGGCCAGAATTTTGCGACGATGAGCCTGCTTGGTTCCCACCTCCGGGGCAGCAGCGACAGTCTCTGCAAGGGCAAGCGGAACACCGCCTGCGGCTGTGGTCAGCACTTCGATACGGCCAGCCTGCTTTATTCCCACCGTCAGGGCAGCAGCGACAGCCTCTGCAAGGGTAAGCGGAACACCACCTGTGACTGTGGCCAGCACTTCGATACGGTCAGTCTGCTTAATTCCCACCGTCAGAGCAGTAGCGACAGCCTCTGCAAGGGCAAGCTGAACACCACCTGTGACTGTGGCCAGCATTTCGATACGTCCAGCCTGCTTCAAACTCACCGCCGGAGCAGCAGCGACAGCCTCTGCAAGGGCAAGCGGAACACCACCTGTGGCTGTGGCCAACACTTCGATACGGCCAGATTGCTTGAATCCCACCGTCAGGGCAGCAGCGACAGCCTCTGCAAGGGCAAGCGGAACACCATCTGCGGCTGTGGCCTGCACTTCGACTCGGTCATGCAGCTTAAATCCCACCGCCACGTCAGCAGCAACACCCTCTGCAAGAGTAAGCGCAGCAAATAGAAAAGCAGGCGTTAATCGTTGATATCACTGCTGCCCGGTTGAGCCTCAGTCAGCGCCATGGCCCCTCTCATATCTCGATACGCTTTTTGTCATCATGCTTCTCTGGAATCTTCAGCGCCTATAAAACCGCCTGATGGGAACAATACCCTTTTCCGTTCATCTGCTAGCCTGTGGAATCCGAATGGAATCAGAGAAATTGGTGTGCTAGAGCCGTTAATAATATTCAGGGCTCTTTGGCTGGCTCTGGCCATTGCCCCATCTCTTGTTTTTGGTACAGGTTTGAAAACAAAAGGTCACTGCACTCTTGTGCTACCCGTCAGCGAAGAGGTGACCGATATCCTCTCAACAGGTCGTATCCATACAACCTCCCCCGCTGTTCAACCTATGGGCGATACATTCTGTGTGGCCGGTCCAGAACACACTCTGGTCTGTCAGGGCGTTGACAGGCCTGCCAGAGTCAGGATCCCAGGGCAGGTCGGGGATGCTCTGAATGTCAGTGCCAAAGGCTCTGTCTGCTTCGCAACGTCCGACAAAACCGCTACCCCGTCATGGGACGATGATGTGATGGTCACAGGCGACTCAGTTCTCGGCCTGGAAGAGCTGATGCTACCTGACAACCCTGATATCAGAGCCTGGGAAATTCACTGTCGGAGCATTGTTAAAAAAGAGTCATCTGAATCTGACACCCCGTCAACAGAGGCTGATGACCAGGGTTACGATAGCCCGATAGGGGGCATTGAAATAGCCTCTGTATCAACACCCGGGGGGCAACGAAACACCACCTGCGGCCGTGGTCAGAATTTCGCGACGATGAGCCTGCTTAATTCCCACTGCCGGGGCAGCAGCGACAGCCACTGCAAGGGCAAGCGGAACACCACCTGCGACTGTGGCCAGCACTTCGACACGGCCAGTCGGCTTCGGTCCCATCGTGAGGGAAGTAGCGCCCCCCTCTGCAAGGGCAGGCTGAACACCACCTGTGTCTGTGGCCGGCACTTCGACACGGCCAACCTGTTTAATTCCCACCGCCGGGGCAGCAGCGACAGTCTCTGCAAGGGCAAGCGGAACACCACCTGTGGCTGTGGCCAGCACTTCGATACAGCCAGATTGCTTGAATCCCACCACCGGGGCAGCAGCGACAGCCTCTGCAAAGGCACGCGGAATACCACCTGTGGCTGTGGCCAGCACTTCGACACGATCAGTCGGCTTCAGTCCCACCGAAGGTGCAGCAGAGGCAGCCTCTGCAAGGGCAAGCGGAACACCACCTGCGGCTGTGGCCTGCACTTCGACACGGTCAGTCGGCTTGAGTCCCATCGCCGGGGCAGCAGCGACAGCCTCTGCAAGGGCAAGCTGAACACCGCCTGTGACTGTGGCCAGCACTTCGATACGGTCACCCTGCTTAATTCCCACCGTCAGAGCAGCAGCGACAGCCTCTGCAAGGGCAAGCTGAACACCGCCTGCAGCTGTGGTCAGAATTTCGCGACGGTGAGCCTGCTTTATTCCCACCGCCGGGGCAGCAGCGACAGACTCTGCAAGGGCAAACGGAACACCACATGCGGCTGTGGCCAGCACTTCGATACGGCCAGATTGCTTGAATCCCACCGCCGGGGCAGCAGCAACACCCTCTGCAAGAGTAAGCGCAGCAAATAGAAAAGGAGGCGTTAATAGTTGATATCACTGCTGCCCGGTTGAGCCTCACTCAGTGTCATGGCTCCTCTCATATCTCGATACGCTTTTTGTCATCATGCTTCTCTGGAATATTCAACGCCAATAAAACCGCCTGATGGGAACAATGATATTTTCAGTCCATCTGCTAGCCTGTGAAATCCGAACGGAATCAAGGAAGGTGGCGTGTTACAGCCGTTGATGACATCCAGAGTTCTTTGGCTGGCTCTGGCCATTGCCCCATCTCTTGTTTTTGGTGCAGGTTTGAAAGCAAAAGGTCACTGCACTCTTGTGCTACCCGTCAGCGAAGAGGTGACCGATATCCTCTCAACAGGTCGTATCCATACAACCTCCCCCGCTATTCAACCTATGGGCGATACATTCTGTGTAGCCGGCCCAGAACACGCTCTGGTCTGTCAGGGCGTTGACAAACCTGCCAGAGTCAGGATCCCAAGACAGGTCGGGGATGCTCTGAATGTCAGGGCCAAGGGCTCTGTTTGCTCCGCAACTCCCGGCAAAACCGCTCCCCCGTCATGGGAAGATGATGTGATAGTCACAGGCGACTCAGTTCTCGGCCTGGAGGAGCTGATGCTACCTGACAACCCTGATATCAGAGCCTGGGAAATTCACTGTCGGAGCATTGTTAAAAAAGAGCCATCTGAATCTGACACCCCGTCAACAGAGGCTGATGACCAGGGTAACGATAGCCAGATAGGGGACATTGAAATAGCATCTGTATCAACACCCAGGGGGCAACCAAACACCACCTGCGGCTGTGGCAGGTACTTCGATACGGCCAGCCTGCTTCAATCTCACCGCCGGTGCAGCAGCCAGTGCAAGGGCAAGCGGAACACCACCTGCGACTGTGGCCAGCACTTCGACACGGTCAGGCAGCTTCGGACCCATCGTGAGGGAAGTAGCGCCCCCATCTGCAATGGCAAGCTGAACACCACCTGTGGCTGTGGCAAGCACTTAGATACGGTCAGATTGCTTGAATCCCACCGCCGGGGCAGCAGCGACAGCCTCTGCAAGGGCAAGCTGAACACCACCTGTGCCTGTGGCCAGCACTTCGAGACAGCCAGAGGGCTTGAATCCCACCGTAAGGGCAGTAGCGACAGCCACTGCAAGGGCAAGCTGAATACCACCTGTGGCTGTGGCCAGCACTTCGATACGGTCAGATTGCTTGAATCCCACCGCTGGGGCAGCATCGACAGCCTCTGCAAGGGCAAGCGGAACACCACCTGTGACTGTGGCCAGTACTTCGATACGGTCGGCCTGCTTATGTCCCACCGCCGGTGCAGCAGCGACAGCCTTTGCAAGGGCAAGCGGAACACCACCTGTGACTGTGGCCAGCACTTCGATACGGTCAGCCTGCTTAATACCCACCGCTGGTGCAGCAGCGACAGCCTCTGCAAGCGCAAGCGGAACACCACCTGTGACTGTGGTCAGAATTTCGCGACGAAGAGACTGCTTAATTCCCACCGCCGGTTAAGCAGCGACACCCTCTGTAAGGGCAAACGGAGCACCACCTGTGACTGTGGCCAGCACTTCGACACGATCAGTCGGCTTCGGTACCATCGTGAGGTAAGTAGCGCCCCCCTCTGCAAGGGCAAGCTGAACACCATCTGTGGCTGTGGCCAGCACTTCGATACGGTCAGATTGCTTGAATTCCACCGACGGGGCAGCAGCGACAGCCTCTGCAAGTGCAAGCGGGACACCACCTGCGGTTGTGGTCAGAGCTTCGACACGCCCAGCCTGCTTAGTTCCCACCGCGAGGGCAGCAGCGATAGCGTCTGCAAGGGAAAATTGAACACCACATGCGGCTGTGGTGAGAGCTTTAATACGGTCAGGAAGCTTAAATCCCACCGCCGCGTCAGCAGCAGCCACCTCTGCAAGAGTAAGCGCAGCAAATAGAAAAGGAGGCGCTAATAGTTGATATCACTGCTGCCCGGTTGAGCCTCACTCAGCGCTATGGCCCCTCTCATATCCCGATACGCTTTTTGTCATCATGCTTCTCTGGAATATTCAACGTCTATAAAACCGCCTGATGGGAACAATGATATTTTCCGTTCATCTGCTAGCCTATGAAATCCGAATGGAATCAAGGAAGGTGGCGTGTTACAGCCGTTGATGACACCCAGAGTTCTTTGGCTGGCTCTGGCCATTGCCCCATCTCTTGTTTTTGGTACAGGTTTGAAAGCAAAAGGTCACTGCACTCTTGTGCTACCCGTCAGCGCAGAGGTAACCGATATCCTCTCAACCGGTCGTATCCATACAACCTCCCCCGCTGTTCAACCTATGGGCGATACATTCTGTGTAGCCGGTCCAGAACACGCTCTGGTCTGTCAGGGCGTTGACAAACCTGCCAGAGTCAGGATACCAAGACAGGTCGGGGATGCTCTGAATGTCAGGGCCAAGGGCTCTGTCTGCTCCGTAACGCCCGGCAAATCCTCTATCCCGTCATGGGAAGATGATGTGATAGTCACAGGTGACTCAGTTCTCGGCCTGGAGGAGCTGATGCTACCTGACAACCCTGATATCAGAGCCTGGGAAATTCACTGTCGGAGCCTTGTTAAAAAAGAGCCATCTGAATCTGACACCCCGTCAACAGAGGCTGATGACCAGGGTTACGATAGCCCGATAGGGGGCATTGAAATAGCATCTGTATCAACACCCAGGGGGCAAGGATACACCACCTGCGGCCGTGGTCAGAATTTCGCGACGATGAGCCTGCTTAATTCCCATCGCCGGGGCAGTAGCGACAGCCTCTGCAAGGGCAAGCGGAACACCACCTGTGACTGTGGCCAGCACTTCGATACGGTCAGCCTGCTTAATTCCCACCGCCGGGGCAGCAGCGACAGCCTCTGCAAGGGCAAGTGGAACACCACCTGTGACTGTGGTCAGCACTTCGATACGGTCAGCCTGCTTAATTCCCACCGCCGGTGCAGCAGCGACAGCCTCTGCAAGGGCAAGCGGAACACCACCTGCGACTGTGGCCAGCGCTTCGATACGGCCAGATTGCTTAATTCCCACTGTCAGAGCAGCAGCGACAGCCTCTGCAGGGGCAAGCGGAACACCACCTGTGACTGTGGTCAGCACTTCGATACGGTCAGCCTGCTTAATTCCCACCGTCAGAGCAGAAGCGACACCCTCTGCAAGGGCAAGTGGAACACCATCTGCTGCTGTGGCCTGCACTTCGGCTCGGTCATGCAGCTTAAATCCCACCGCCGCGTCAGCAGCGACAGCCTCTGCAAGGGCAAGCAGAACACCACCTGTGACTGTGGCCAGCATTTCGATACGGTCAACCTGCTTAATTCCCACCGCCAGGGCAGCAGCGACAGCCTCTGCAAGGGCAAGCGGAACACCACCTGTGACTGTGGCCAGCACTTCGATACGGTCAGATTGCTTAATTCCCACCGCCGGGGCAGCAGCGACAGCCTCTGCAAGAGCAACACCACCTGTGACTGTGGCCAGCGCTTCGAGAAGGCCAGTTTGCTTGAGTCCCACCGTCAGAGCAGCAGCGATAGCGTCTGCAAGGGAAAATTGAAAACCACATGCGGCTGTGGTAAGAGCTTTAATACGGTCGCGCAGCTTAAATCCCACCGCCGCGTCAGCAGCAACACCCTCTGCAAGAGTAAGCGCAGCCAATAGAAAAGGAGGCGTTAATAGTTGTTATCACTGCTGCTTGGTTGAGCCTCACTCAACGCCATGGCCCCTCTCATATCGTGATACGCTTTTTGTCATCATGCTTCTCTGGAATCTTCAACGCCTATAAAACCGCCTGATGGGAACAATACCCTTTTCCGTTCATCTGCTAGCCTGTGGAATCCGAATGGAATCAGAGAAGTTGGTGTGCTAAAGCCGTTAATAGCATTCAGAGCTCTTTGGCTGGCCCTGGCTGTTGCTCCATCTCTTGTTTTTGGTACGGGTTTGAAAACAAAAGGTCACTGCACTCTTGTGCTACCCGTCAGCGAAGAGGTGACCGATATCCTCTCAACAGGTCGTATCCATACAGCCTCCCCCGCTGTTCAACCTATGGGCGATACATTCTGTGTAGCCGGTCCAGAACACGCTCTGGTCTGTCAGGGCGTTGACAAACCTGCCAGAGTCAGGATCCCGAGACAGGTCGGGGATGTTCTGAATGTCAGCGCCAAAGGCTCTGTCTGCTCCGCAACTCCCGGCAAAACCGCTCCCCCGTCATGGGAAGATGATGTGATAGTCACAGGCGAATCCGTTACCGGTCTGGAGGAACTGTTGTTACCTGACAACCCTGATATCAGAGCCTGGGAAATTCACTGTCGGAGCATTGTTAAAAAAGAGCCATCTGAATCTGACACCCCGTCAACAGAGGCCGATGACCAGGGTTACGATAGCCCGATAGGGGGCATTGAAATAGCATCTGTATCAACACCCAGGGGGCAGCGGAACACCACCTGTGAGTGTGGCAGGTACTTCGAGACGTCCAGTAAGCTTAAATCTCACCGCCGGTGCAGCAGCGACAGCCACTGTAAGGGCAAGCGGAACACCACCTGTGACTGTGGTCAGCACTTCGATACGGCCAATCGGCTTGAGTCCCACCGTCAGAGCAGCAGCGACAGCCACTGCAAGAGCAAGCGGAACACCACCTGCGACTGTGGCCTGCACTTCGACAGGGTCAGTCGGCTTAAGTCCCACCGCCGGAGCAGCAGCGACACCCTCTGTAAGGGCAAGCTGAACACCACCTGCGCCTGTGGCCAGTACTTCGACACGAGCAGTCGGCTTCGGTCCCATCGTGAGGGAAGTAGTGCCCCCCTCTGCAAGGGCAAGCTGAACACCACCTGTGGCTGTGGCCGGCATTTCGATACGGCCAGATTGCTTGAATTCCACCGCCGGGGCAGCAGCGCCCCCCTCTGCAAGGGCAAGCGGAACACCACCTGTGACTGTGGCCGGCACTTCGATACGGCCGGCCAGCTTAAATATCACCGCCGGGGCAGCAGCGACATCCGCTGCAGGGGCAAGCGGGACACCACCTGTGACTGTGGCCAGCACTTCGATACGGTCAGCCTGCTTTATTCCCACCGTCAGAGCAGCAGCGACAGCCTCTGCAAGGGCAAGTTGAACACCACCTGTGACTGTGGCCAGCACTTCGATACGGTCAACCAGCTTAAACGTCACCGCAGCGTCAGCAGTAACACCCTCTGCAAGGGTAAGCGCAGCAAATAGAAAAGCAGGCGCTAATAGTTGATATCACTGCTGCCCGGTTGAGCCTCACTCAGCGCCATGGCCCCTCTCATATCTCGATACGCTTTCTATCATCATGCCTCTCTGGAATGTTCAGCGTCTATAAAGCCGCCTGAAGGGAACAACCCCTTTTCCGATCATCTGCTAGCCTGTGGAATCCGAGTGGAATCAGAGAAATTGGAGTGCTAAAGCCGTTAATAGCTTTCAGAGCTCTTTGGCTGGCCCTGGCTGTTGCCCCACCTCTTGTTTTTGGTACAGGTTTAAAAACAAAAGGTCACTGCACTCTTGTGTTACCCGTCAGCGCAGAGGTAACCGATATCCTCTCAACCGGTCGTATCCATACAACCTCCCCCGCTGTTCAACCTATGGGCGATACATTCTGTGTAGCCGGTCCAGAACACGCTCTGGTCTGTCAGGGCGTTGACAAACCTGCCAGAGTCAGGATCCCAGGACAGGTCGGGGATGCTCTGAATGTCAGGGCCAAGGGCTCTGTCTGCTCCGTAACGCCCGGCAAATCCTCTATCCCGTCATGGGAAGATGATGTGATAGTCACAGGCGACTCAGTTCTCGGCCTGGAGGAGCTGATGCTACCTGACAACCCTGATATCAGAGCCTGGGAAATTCACTGTCGGAGCCTTGTTAAAAAAGAGCCATCTGAATCTGACACCCCGTCAACAGAGGCTGATGACCAGGGTTACGATAGCCCGATAGGGGACATTGAAATAGCATCTGTATCAACACCCAGGGGGCAAGGATACACCACCTGCGGCCGTGGTCAGAATTTCGCGACGATGAGCCTGCTTAATTCCCATCGCCGGGGCAGTAGCACAGCCTCTGCAAGGGCAAGCGGAACACCACCTGTGACTGTGGTCAGCACTTCGATACGGCCAGTCTGCTTTATTTCCACCGTCAGAGCAGCAGCGACAGTCTCTGCAAGGGCAGGCGGAACACCACCTGTGATTGTGGTCAGCACTTCGATACGGTCAGTCTGCTTAACTCCCACCGCCAGGGCAGCAGCGACAGCCTCTGCAAGGGCAAGCGGAACACCACCTGTGACTGTGGCCAGTGCTTAGATACGGCCAGATTGCTTAATTCCCACTGTCAGAGCAGCAGCGACAGCCTCTGCAAGGGCAAGCGGAACACCACCTGTGACTGTGGCCAGCACTTCGACACGGTCAGGCGGCTTCGGTCCCATCGTGAGGGAAGTAGCGCCTCCCTCTGCAAGGGCAAGCGGAACACCACCTGTGACTGTGGCCAGCACTTCGATACGGTCAGCCTGCTTAATTCCCACCGGCAGGGCAGCAGCGACAGTCTCTGCAAGGGCCTGCTGAACACCACCTGCGGCTGTGGCCAGCACTTCGATACGAGCAGCCAGCTTAATTCCCACCGTCAGAGAAGCAGCGACAGCCTCTGCAAGGGCAAGCAGAACACCACCTGCAACTGTGGCCTGCACTTCGACACGGTCAGTCGGCTTAATTCTCACCGCCGGTGCAGCAGCGATAGCGTCTGCAAGGGGAAATTGAACACCACATGCGGCTGTGGTGAGAGCTTTAATACGGTCAGGCAACTTAAATTCCACCGCCGCTTCAGCAGCAACAGCCTCTGCAAGGGTAAGCGCAGCAAATAGAAAAGCAGGCGCTAATAGTTGATATCACTGCTGCCCGGTTGAGCCTCACTCAGCGCCATGGCCTCTCTCATATCTCGATACGCTTTCTATCATCATGCTTCTCTGGAATGTTCAACGCCTATAAAACCGCCTGATGGGAACAATACCCTTTTCCGATCATCTGCTAGCCTGTGGAATCCGAGTGGAATCAGAGAAATTGGAGTGCTAAAGCCGTTAATAGCTTTCAGAGCTCTTTGGCTGGCCCTGGCTGTTGCCCCACCTCTTGTTTTTGGTGCAGGTTTAAAAACAAAAGGTCACTGCACTCTTGTGTTACCCGTCAGCGCAGAGGTAACCGATATCCTCTCAACAGGTCGTATCCATACAACCTCCCCCGCTGTTCAACCTATGGGCGATACATTCTGTGTAGCCGGTCCAGAACACGCTCTGGTCTGTCAGGGCGTTGACAAACCTGCCAGAGTCAGGATTCCAAGACAGGTCGGGGATGCTCTGAATGTCAGTGCCAAAGGCTCTGTCTGCTCCACAACGCCCGGCAAAACCGTTACCCCGTCATGGGGCGATGATGTGATAGTCACAGGTGACTCAGTTCTCGGCCTGGAGGAGCTGATGCTACCTGACAACCCTGATATCAGAGCCTGGGAAATTCACTGTCGGAGCCTTGTTAAAAAAGAGCCATCTGAATCTGACACCCCGTCAGCAGAGGCTGATGGCCAGGGTTACGATAGCCCGATAGGGGACATTGAAATAGCATCTGTATCAACACCCAGGGGGCAACCAAACACCACCTGCGGCTGTGGTCAGCACTTCGATACGGCCAGCCTGCTTTATTCCCACCGCAGGGGCAGCAGCGACAGCCTCTGCAGGGGCAAGCAGAAGACCACCTGCGGCTGTGGCCAGCGCTTCGACACGGTCAGTCGGCTTCGGTCCCATCGTGAGGGAAGTAGCGCCCCCCTCTGCAAGGGCAAGCTGAACACCACCTGTGGCTGTGGCCAGCACTTCGAGACAGTCAGAGGGCTTGAATCCCACCGTAAGGGCAGTAGCGACACCCGCTGCAAGGGCAAGTTGAACACAATATGCAGCTGTAGTCAGATCTTCGAGACAGCCAGGCAGCTATATTTCCACCGTGAGGGCAGCCGCGATAGTGTCTGCATGGGAAAATTGAACACCACATGCGTCTGTGGTGAGAGTTTTGATACGTTCAGGCAGCTTAAATCCCACCGACGGGGCAGCAGCGACATCCTCTGCAAGGGCAGGCGGAACACCACCTGCGACTGTGGCCAGCGCTTCGATACGTTCAGATTGCTTGAATCCCACCGCCGGGGCAGCAGCAACAGCCTCTGCAAGGGCAGGCTGAACACCACCTGTGGCTGTGGCCAGCACTTCGATACGGTCAGATTGCTTGAATCCCACCGCCGGGGCAGCAGCGACATCCTCTGCAAGGGCAGGCGGAACACCACCTTGCTTAGTTCCCACCGCGAGGGCAGCAGCGATAGCGTCTGCAAGGGAAAATTGAACACCACATGCGGGGGCTGTGGTGAGAGCTTTGATACGGTCAGGCAGCTTAAATTCCACCGCCGCGTCAGCAGCAACACCCTCTGCAAGAGTATGCGCAGCCAATAGAAAAGGAGGCGTTAATAGTTGATATCACTATTGCCCGGTTGAGCCACACTCAGCGTCATGATCCCTCTCATATCTCGATACGCTTTTTGTCATCATGCTTCTCTGGAATATTCAATGCCTATAAAACCGCCTGATGGGAACAGTGATATTTTCCGTTCATCTGCTAGCCTGTGAAATCCGAATGGAATCAAGGAAGGTGGCGTGTTACAGCCGTTGATGACATCCAGAGTTCTTTGGCTGGCTCTGGCCATTGCCCCATCTCTTGTTGTTGGTACAGGTTTGAAAACAAAAGGTCACTGCACTCTTGTGCTACCCGTCAGCGAAGAGGTGACCGATATCCTCTCAACAGGTCGTATCCATACAGCCTCTCCCGCAGTTCAACCCATGGGCGATACATTCTGTGTAGCCGGTCCAGAATACGCTCTGGTCTGTCAGGGCGTTGACAAGCCTGCCAGAGTCAGGATCCCAGGACAGGTCGGGGATGCTCTGAATGTCAGGGCCAAAGGCTCTGTCTGCTCCGTAACGTCCAACAAAACCGCTATCCCGTCATGGGACGATGATGTGATAGTCACAGGCGACTCAGTTCTCGGCCTGGAAGAGCTGATGCTACCTGACAACCCTGATATAAGAGCCTGGGAAATTCACTGTCGGAGCATCGTTAAAAAAGAGCCATCTGAATCTGACACCCCGTCAACAGAGGCTGGTGACCAGGGTTACGATAGCCCGATAGGGGACATTGAAATAGCATCGGTATCAACACCCAGGGGGCAACAAAAAACCACCTGCGGCTGTGGCCAGCACTTCGACACGGCCAGCCTGCTTCAATCTCACCGTCAGGGCAGCAGCGACAGCCTCTGCAAGGGCAAGCGGAGCACCACCTGCGATTGTGGCCAGCACTTCGACACGCTCAGGCGGCTTTGGTCCCACCGTGAGGGAAGTAGCGCCCCCCTCTGCAAGGGCAAGCGGAACACCACCTGCGGCTGTGGCCAGCACTTCGAGACAGTCAGAGGGCTGGAATCCCACCGTAAGGGCAGTAGCGACACCCACTGCAAGGGCAAACTGAAAACCACCTGCGACTGTGGCCGGAGCTTCGACACGTCCAGATTGCTTGTATCCCACCGCATGGGCAGCAGCGATAGCGTCTGCAAGGGAAAATGGAACACCACATGCAGCTGTGGTGAGAGCTTTAATACGGTCAGGAAGCTTAAATCCCACCGCGAGGGCAGTAGCGACAGCCTCTGCAGGGGCAAGCGGAACACCACCTGTGACTGTGGCCAGCACTTCGATTCGGGCATCCTGCTTAATTCCCACCGCCGGGGCAGCAGCGACAGCCTCTGCAAGGGCAAGCGGGACACCACCTGCGGTTGTGGCCAGAGCTTCGGCACGCCCGGCATGCTTTGTTCCCACCGCGAGGGCAGCAGCGATAGCGTCTGCAAGGGAAAATTGAACACCACGTGCGGCTGTGGTGAGAGCTTTAATACGGTCAGGCAGCTTAAATGCCACCGCCGGGGCAGCAGCGAGAGCCTCTGCAAGGGAAAATTGAAAACCACATGCGGCTGTGGTGAGAGCTTGAATACGGTCAGCCAGCTTAATTCCCACCGCCGGGGCAGCAACGACAGCCTCTGTATAGGCAAGCGGAACACCACCTGCGGTTGTGGCCAGAGCTTCGACACGCCCAAATTGCTTGAATCCCACCGCGATGGCAGCAGCAATAGCGTCTGCAAGGGAAAATTGAACACCACATGCGGCTGTGGCCTGCACTTCGATACGGTCAGCCAGCTTAGATATCACCGCCGCGTCAGCAGCAACACCCTCTGCAAGAGTAAGCGCAGCAAATAGAAAAGGAGGGGTTAATAGTTGATATCACTGCTGCCCGGTTGAGCCTCACTCAGCGCCAGGATCCCCCCTCATATTTCGATACGCTTTTTGTCATCATGCTTCTCTGGAATCTTCAGCGCCTATAAAACCGCCTGATTGGAATAACCCCTTTTCCGATCATCTGCTAGCCTGTGAATCCGAATGGAATCAGAGAAATTGGTGTGCTAAAGCCGTTAATAGCATTCAGAGTTCTTTGGCTGGCCCTGGCTGTTGCCCCATCTCTTGTTTTTGGTACAGGTTTGAAAACAAAAGGTCACTGCACTCTTGTGCTACCCGTCAGCGAAGAGGTGACCGATATCCTCTCAACAGGTCGTATCCATACAGCCTCCCCCGCTGTTCAACCTATGGGCGATACATTCTGTATAGCCGGTCCAGAACACGCTCTGGTCTGTCAGGGCGTTGACAAGCCTGCCAGAGTCAGGATACCAAGACAGGTCGGGGATGCTCTGAATGTCAGCGCCAAAGGCTCTGTCTGCTTCGCAACGTCCGACAAAACCGCTGACCCGTCATGGGACGATGATGTGATGGTCACAGGCGACTCAGTTCTCGGCCTGGAGGAGCTGTTGTTACCTGACAATCCTGATATCAGGGCCTGGGAAATTCACTGTCGGAGCCTTGTTAAAAAAGAGCCATCTGAATCTGACACCCCGTCAACAGAGGCTGATGACCAGGGTTACGATAGCCCGATAGGGGACATTGAAATAGCCTCTGTATCAACACCCGGGGGGCAAGGAAACACCACCTGCGGCCGTGGACAGAATTTCGCGCCGATGAGCCTGCTTAATTCCCACCGCCGGGACAGCAGCGACAGCCTATGCAAGGGCAAGCGGAACACCACCTGTGGCTGTGGCCAGCACTTCGATACGGCCAGTCGGCTTGAGTCCCACCGTCAGATCAGCAGCGACAGCCTCTGCAAGGGCAAGCGGAACACCACCTGTGATTGTGGTCAGCACTTCGATACGGTCAGCCTGCTTAATTCCCACCGCCGGGGCAGCAGCGACAGCCTCTGCAAGGGCAAGCGGAACACCACCTGTGGCTGTGGCCAGCACTTCGATACGATCCGCCTGCTTAATTCCCACCGCCAGGGCAGCAGCGACAGCCACTGTAAGGGCAAGCAGAAGACCATCTGCGACTGTGGCCAGTACTTCGATACGGTCAGCCGGCTTCAATCTCACCGTCAGGGCAGCAGCGACACCCTCTGTAAGGGCAAGCGGAACACCACCTGTGGCTGTGGCCAGCACTTCGATACGGCCAGCCTGCTTCAATTTCACCGTCAGGGTAGCAGCGACACCCTCTGCAAGGGCAAGTGGAACACCATTTGCGGCTGTGGCCTGCACTTCGGCTCGGTCATGCAGCTTAAATCCCACCGCTACGTCAGCAGCGACAGCCTCTGCAAGGGCAAGCTGAACACCACCTGTGACTGTGGCCAGCATTTCGATACGGTCAACCTGCTTAGTTCCCACCGCCAGGGCAGCAGTGACAGCCTCTGCAAGGGCAAGCGGAACACCACCTGTGACTGTGGCCGGCACTTCGATACGGCCAGATTGCTTGAATCCCACCGTCAGCGCAGCAGCGACAGCCTCTGCAAGGGCAAGCGGAACACCACCTGTGACTGTGGCCAGCTCTTCGAGAAGGCCAGTTTGCTTGAATCCCACCGCCGGGGCAGCAGCGACAGCCTCTGCAAGAGCAAGCGGAACACCACCTGTGGCTGTGGCCAGCACTTCGATACGGCCAGATTGCTTGAATCCCACCGCCGCTTCAGCAGCAACACCCTCTGCAAGAGTAAGCGCAGCAAATAGAAAAGGAGGCGCTAATAGTTGATATCACTGCTGCCCGGTTGAGCCTCACTCAGCGCCAGGCCCCCCCCCCCTCAGATTTCGATACGCCTTTTGTCATCATGCTTCTCTTGAATCTTCAACGCCTATAAAACCGCCTGATGGGAACAACCCCTTTTCCGATCATCTGCTAGCCTGTGGAATCCGAATGGAATCAGAGAAATTGGTGTGCTAAAGCCGTTAATAACATTCAGGGCTCTTTGGCTGGCCCTGGTTCTGGCCATTGCCCCTGCTCTTGTATTTGGGACAGGTTTGAAAACAAAAGGTCACTGCACTCTTGTGTTACCCGTCAGCGAAGAGGTGACCGATATCCTCTCAACAGGTCGTATCCATACAGCCTCCCCCGCGGTTCAACCTATGGGCGATACATTCTGTGTAGCCGGTCCAGAACACACTCTGGTCTGTCAGGGCGTTGACAAGCCTGCCAGAGTCAGGATCCCAAGACGGGGCGGGGATGCGCTGAATGTCAGGGCCAAAGGCTCTGTCTGCTCCGTAACGTCCGGCAAATCCTCTACCCCATTATGGGACGATGATGTGATAGTCACAGGCGACTCAGTTCTCGGCCTGGAGGGGCTGATGTTACCTGACAACCCTGATATCAGGGCCTGGGAAATTCACTGTCGGAGCCTTGTTAAAAAAGAGCCATCTGAATCTGACACCCCGTCAACAGAGGCTGATGACCAGGGTTACGATAGCCCGATAGGGGACATTGAAATAGCATCGGTATCAACACCCAGGGGGCAACCAAACACCACCTGCGGCTGTGGTCTGCACTTCGACACGGCCAGCCTGCTTAATTCCCACCGCCGGGGCAGCAGCAACAGCCTCTGCAAGGGCAAGCGGAACACCATCTGTGACTGTGGCCAGCACTTCGATACGGCCGGCCTGCTTAATTCCCACCGCCGGGGCAGCAGCGACAGCCTCTGCAAGGGCAAGCGGAACACCACCTGTGGCTGTGGCCAGCACTTCGATACGGTCAGCCTGCTTTATTCCCACCGTCAGTGCAGCAGCGACAGCCTCTGCAAGGGCAAGCTGAACACCACCTGTCGCTGTGGCCAGCACTTCGATACGGCCAGTCGGCTTAAGTCCCACCGTCAGTGCAGCAGCGACAGCCTCTGCAAGGGCAAGCTGAACACCACCTGTGACTGTGGCCAGCACTTCGATACGGTCAGCATGCATCAGGCTCACCGCCGGAGCAGCAGCGACAGCCTCTGCAAGGGCAAGCGGAACACCACCTGTGGCTGTGGCCTGCACTTCGATACGGTCAGCCTGCTTAAAACTCACCGTCAGAGCAGCAGCGACAGCCTCTGCAAGGGTAAGCTGAACACCACCTGTGACTGTGGCCAGCACTTCGATACGGTCAGCCTGCTTTATTCCCATCGTCAGTGCAGCAGCGACAGCCTCTGCAAGGGCAAGCTGAACACCACCTGTGGCTGTGGCCAGCACTTCGATACGGCCAGTCGGCTTAATTCCCACCGTCAGAGCAGCAGCGACAGCCTCTGCAAGGGCAAGTGGAACACCATCTGCGGTTGTGGTCAGAATTTCGCGACGATGAGCCTGTTTAGTTCCCACCGCCGGTCCAGCAGCAACACCCTCTGCAAGAGTAAGCGCAGCAAATAGAAAAGGAGGCGCTAATAGTTGATATCACTGCTGCCCGGTTGAGCCTCACTCAGCGCCAGGCCCCCCCCCTCAGATTTCGATACGCCTTTTGTCATCATGCTTCTCTTGAATCTTCAACGCCTATAAAACCGCCTGATGGGAACAACCCCTTTTCCGATCATCTGCTAGCCTGTGGAATCCGAATGGAATCAGAGAAATTGGTGTGCTAAAGCCGTTAATAACATTCAGGGCTCTTTGGCTGGCCCTGGTTCTGGCCATTGCCCCTGCTCTTGTATTTGGGACAGGTTTGAAAACAAAAGGTCACTGCACTCTTGTGTTACCCGTCAGCGAAGAGGTGACCGATATCCTCTCAACAGGTCGTATCCATACAGCCTCCCCTGCGGTTCAACCTATGGGCGATACATTCTGTGTAGCCGGTCCAGAACACACTCTGGTCTGTCAGGGCGTTGACAAACCTGCCAGGGTCAGGATCCCGAGACAGGTCGGGGATGTTCTGAATGTCAGCGCCAAAGGCTCTGTCTGCTCCGTAATGCACGGCAAATCCTCTACCCCGTCATGGGAAGATGATGTGCTAGTCACAGGCGACTCAGTTCTCGGTCTGGAGGCGCTGTTGTTACCTGGCAACCCTTATATCAGAGCCTTGGAAATTCACTGTCGTAGCATTGTTAAAAAAGAGCCATCTGAATCTGACACCCCGTCAACAGAGGCTGATGACCAGGGTTACGATAGCCCGATAGGGGACATTGAAATAGCCTCTGTATCAACACACGGGGGGCAAGGAAACACTACCTGCGGCCGTGGTCAGAATTTCGCGACGATGAGCCTGCTTAATTCCCATCGCCGGGGCAGCAGCGACAGCCTCTGCAAGGGCAAGCGGAACACCACCTGTCGCTGTGGTCAGCACTTCGATGCGGCCAGGTTACTTGAATCCCACCGACGGGGCAGCAGCGACAGCCTCTGCAAGGGCCTGCAGAACACCACCTGCGGCTGTGGTCAGAGTTTCGATACGGTCAGATTGCTTGAATCCCACCGCCGGAGCAGCAGCGACAGCCTCTGCAAGGGCAAGCGGAACACCACCTGTGGCTGTGGTCAGCACTTCGATGCGGCCAGGTTACTTGAATCCCACCGCCGGGGCAGCAGCGACAGCCTCTGCAAGGGTAAGCTGAACACCACCTGTGACTGTGGCCAGCACTTCGATACGGTCAGCCTGCTTTATTCCCACCGTCAGTGCAGCAGCGACAGCCTCTGCAAGGGCAAGCTGAACACCACCTGTCGCTGTGGCCAGCACTTCGATACGGCCAGTCGGCTTAAGTCCCACCGTCAGTGCAGCAGCGACAGCCTCTGCAAGGGCAAGCTGAACACCACCTGTGACTGTGGCCAGCACTTCGATACGGTCAGCATGCATCAGGCTCACCGCCGGAGCAGCAGCGACAGCCTCTGCAAGGGCAAGCGGAACACCACCTGTGGCTGTGGCCTGCACTTCGATACGGTCAGCCTGCTTAAAACTCACCGTCAGAGCAGCAGCGACAGCCTCTGCAAGGGTAAGCTGAACACCACCTGTGACTGTGGCCAGCACTTCGATACGGTCAGCCTGCTTTATTCCCATCGTCAGTGCAGCAGCGACAGCCTCTGCAAGGGCAAGCTGAACACCACCTGTGGCTGTGGCCAGCACTTCGATACGGCCAGTCGGCTTAATTCCCACCGTCAGAGCAGCAGCGACAGCCTCTGCAAGGGCAAGTGGAACACCATCTGCGGTTGTGGTCAGAATTTCGCGACGATGAGCCTGTTTAGTTCCCACCGCCGGTCCAGCAGCAACACCCTCTGCAAGAGTAAGCGCAGCAAATAGAAAAGGAGGCGTTAATCGTTGATATCACTGCTGCCCGGTTGAGCCTCGCTCAGCGCCAGGATCCCCCCTCATATTTCGATACGCTTTTGTCATCATGCTTCTCTGGAACCTTCAACGCCTATAAAACCGCCTGATGGGAACAGCCCCTTTTCCGATCATCTGCTAGCCTGTGGAATCCGAATGGAATCAGAGAAATTGGTGTGCTAAAGCCGTTAATAATATTCAGAGTTCTTTGGCTGGCCCTGGCTGTTGCCCCTGCTCTTGTTTTTGGTACAGGTTTGAAAGCAAAAGGTCACTGCACTCTTGTGTTACCCGTCAGCGAAGGGTTGACCGATATCCTCTCAACAGGTCGTATCCATACAGCCTCCCCCTCTGTTCAACCTATGGGCGATACATTCTGTGTAGCCGGTCCAGAGCACGCTCTGGTCTGTCAGGGCGTTGACAAACCTGCCAGAGTCAGGATCCCAAGACAGGTCGGGGATGCTCTGAATGTCAGGGCCAAAAGCTCTGTCTGCTTCGCAACGTCCGACAAAACTGCTACCCCGTCATGGGACGATGATGTGATGGTCACAGGCGACTCAGTTCTCGGCCTGGAGGAGCTGATGCTACCTGACAACCCTGATATCAGGGCCTGGGAAATTCACTGTCGGAGCCTTGTTAAAAAAGAGCCATCTGAATCTGACACCCCGTCAACAGAGGCTGATGACCAGGGTTACGATAGCCCGATAGGGGACATTGAAATAGCATCTGTATCAACACCCAGGGGGCAACCAAACACCACCTGCGGCTGTGGCCAGCACTTCGACACGGTCAGGCGGCTTCGAGCCCATCGTGACGGAAGTAGCGCCCCCCTCTGCAAGGGCAAGCGGAACACCACCTGTGACTGTGGCCAGCACTTCGATTCGGTCAGCCTGCTAAAATCCCACCGTCTGTGCAGCAGCGACAGCCTCTGCAAGGGCAAGCGGAACACCACCTGCGGCTGTGGCCAGCACTTCGATACGGCCAATCGGCTTGAGTCCCACCGTCAGAGCAGCAGCGACAGCCTCTGCAAGGGCAAGCGGAACACCACCTGTGGCTGTGGTCAGCGCTTCGATAAGGTCAGCCTGCTTAATTCCCACCGCTGGGGCAGCAGCGACAGCCTCTGCAAGGGCATGCGGAACACCACCTGTGACTGTGGCCAGCACTTCGATTCGGCCAACCTGCTTAATTCCCACCGCCGGGGCAGCAGCGACAGCCTCTGCAAGGGCAAGCGGAACACCACATGTGACTGTGGCCAGCACTTCGATACGGTCCTATTGTTTGAATCCCACCGCTGGGGCAGCAGCGACAGCCTCTGCAAGGGCAAGCGGAACACCACCTGTGACTGTGGCCAGCACTTCGATACGGCCAGCCAGCTTAAATATCACCGCCGGGGCAGCAGCAACACCCTCTGCAAGAGTAAGCGCAGCAAATAGAAAAGGAGGCGTTAATAGTTGATATCACTATTGCCCGGTTGAGCCACACTCAGCGTCATGGCTCCTCTCATATCTCGATACGCTTTTTGTCATCATGCTTCTCTGGAATCTTCAACGCCTATAAAACCGCCTGATGGGAATAATACCCTTTTCCGTTCATCTGCTAGCCTGTGGAATCCGAATGGAATCAGAGAAATTGGTGTGCTAAAGCCGTTAATAACATTCAGAGCTCTTTGGCTGGCCCTGGCTGTTGCCCCATCTCTTGTTTTTGGTACAGGTTTGAAAACAAAAGGTCACTGCACTCTTGTGCTACCCGCCAGCGAAGAGGTGACCGATATCCTCTCAACAGGTCGTATCCATACAGCCTCCCCCGCTGTTCAACCTATGGGCGATACATTCTGTGTAGCCGGTCCAGAACACGCTCTGGTCTGTCAGGGCGTTGACAAACCTGCCAGAGTCAGGATCCCAAGACGGGTCGGGGATGCACTGAATGTCAGGGCCAAAGGCTCTGTCTGCTCCGTAACGTCCGGCAAATCCTCTACCCCATTATGGGACGATGATGTGATGGTCACAGGCGACTCAGTTCTCGGCCTGGATGGGCTGATGTTACCTGACAACCCTGATATCAGAGCCTGGGAAATTCACTGTCGGAGCCTTGTTAAAAAAGAGCCATTTGAATCTGACACCCCGTCAACAGAGGCTGATGACCAGGGTTACGATAGCCCGATAGGGGACATTGAAATAGCATCTGTATCAACACCCAGGGGGCAACCAAACACCACCTGCGGCTGTGGTCTGCACTACGACACGGCCAGCCTGCTTAATTCCCACCGGCGGTGCAGCAGCGCCCCCCTCTGCAAGGGCAAGTGGAATAGCACCTGCGACTGTGGCCAGCACTTCGATACGGCCAGCCTGCTAAAACCCCACCGTCAGAACAGCAGCGACAGCCTCTGCAAGGGCAAGCGGAACACCACCTGCGACTGTGGCCAGCACTTCGACACGGTCAGTCGGCTTCGGACCCATCGTGAGGGAAGTAGCGCCCCCCTCTGCAAGGGCAGGCGGAAAACCACCTGCGACTGTGGCCAGCACTTCGACACGGTCAGTCGGCTTCGGACCCATCGTGAGGGAAGTAGCGCCCCCCTCTGCAAGGGCAGGCGGAAAACCACCTGCGACTGTGGCCAGCACTTCGACACGGCCAGAAGGCTTCGGACCCATCGTGAGGGAAGTAGCGCCTCCCTCTGCAAGGGCAAGTGGAACACCACCTGTGACTGTGGCCAGCACTTCGACACGGTCAGCCTGTTTCAATCTCACCGTCAGTGCAGCAGCGACAGCCTCTGCAAGGGCAAGCGGAACACCACCTGTGACTGTGGCCGGCACTTCGATACGGCCAGCCTGCTTATTTCCCACCGCCGGGGCAGCAGCGACAGCCTCTGCAAGGGCAAGCGGAACACCACCTGTGACTGTGGCCAGCACTTCGATACGGTCAGTCAGCTTAATTATCACCGCCGCTTCAGCAGCAACCCCCTCTGCAAGAGTAAGCGCAGCAAATAGAAAAGGAGGCGTTAATCGTTGATATCACTGCTGCCCGGTTGAGCCTCGCTCAGCGCCAGTATCCCCCCTCATATTTCGATACGCTTTTTGTCATCATGCTTCTCTGGAATATTCAACGCCTATAAAACCGCCTGATGGGAACAACCCCTTTTCCGATCATCTGCTAGCCTTTGAATCCGAATGGAATCAGAGAAATTGGTGTGCTAAAGCCGTTAATAGCATTCAGAGCTCTTTGGCTGGCCCTGGCTGTTGCCCCATCTCTTGTTTTTGGTACAGGTTTGAAAACAAAAGGTCACTGCACTCTTGTGCTACCCGTCAGCGAAGAGGTGAGCGATATCCTCTCAACAGGTTGTATCCATACAGCCTCCCCCGCTGTTCAACCTATGGGCGATACATTCTGTGTAGCCGGTCCAGAACACGCTCTGGTCTGTCAGGGCGTTGACAAACCTGCCAGAGTCAGGATGCCAGGACAGGTCGGGGATGCTCTGAATGTCAGCGCTAAGGGCTCTATCTGCTCCGTAACGCCTGGCAAATCCTCTGCCCCATCATGGGGGGACGATGATGTGTTGGTCACAGGCGACTCAGTTCTCGGGCTGGAGGGGCTGATGTTACCTGACAACCCTGATATCAGAGCCTGGGAAATTCGCTGTCGGAGCCTTGTTAAAAAAGAGCCATCTGAATCTGACACCCCGTCAACAGAGGCTGATGACCAGGGTTACGATAGCCCGATAGGGGACATTGAAATAGCCTCTGTATCAACACCCAGGGGGCAACCAAACACCACCTGCGGCTGTGGTCTGCACTTCGACACGGCCAGCCTGCTTAATTCCCACCGCCGGGGCAGCAGCGACAGCCTCTGCAAGGGCAAGCGGAACACCACCTGCGACTGTGGCCAGAATTTCGCGACGATGAACCTGCTTAATTCCCACCGGCGGTGCAGCAGCGCCCCCCTCTGCAAGAGCAAGCGGAACACCACCTGTGACTGTGGCCAGCACTTCGATACGGCCAGCCTGCTTCAATCTCACCGTCAGGGCAGCAGCGACAGCCTCTGCAAGGGCCAGCGGAACACCACCTGTGGCTGTGGCCGGCACTTCGATACGTTCAGCCTGCTTAATTCCCACCGTCAGAGCAGCAGCGACAGCCTCTGCAAGGGCAAGCGGAACACCACCTGTGACTGTGGCCAGCACTTCGATACGGCCAGGCTGCTTCAAACTCACCGTCAGAGCAGCAGCGACAGTCTCTGCAAGGGCAAGCTGAACACCACCTGTGACTGTGGCCAGCATTTCGATACGGTCAGCCTGCTTAATTCCCACCGTCAGAGCAGCAGCGCCCCCCTCTGCAAGGGCAAGCGGAACACCACCTGCGGCTGTGGCCAGAATTTCGCGACGATGAGCCTGCTTAATTCCCACCGCCGGGGCAGCAGCGAGAGCCTCTGCAAGGGCAAGCGGAACACCACCTGTGGCTGTGGCCAGCACTTCGATACGGCCAGATTGCTTGAATCCCACCGTCAGGGCAGCAGCGACAGCCTCTGCAAGGGCAAGCGGAACACCATCTGCGGCTGCGGCCTGCACTTCGGCTCGGTCATGCAGCTTAAATCCCACCGCCGCTTCAGCAGCAACACCCTCTGCAAGAGTAAGCGCTGCAAATAGATAAGGAGGCGTTAATAGTTGATATCACTGCTGCCCGGTTGAGCCTCACTCAGCGCCAGGCCCCCTCATATTTCGATACGCTTTTTGTCATCATGCTTATCTGGAATCTTCAACGCCTATAAAACCGCCTTATGGGAACAACCCCTTTTCCGATCATCTGCTAGCCTTTGGAATCCGAATGGAATCAGAGAAATTGGTGTGCTAAAGCCGTTAATAGCATTCAGGGCTCTTTGGCTGGCCCTGGCTGTTGCCCCATCTCTTGTTTTTGGTTCAGGTTTGAAAACAAAAGGTCACTGCACTCTTGTGCTACCCGTCAGCGAAGAGGTGACCGATATCCTCTCAACAGGTTGTATCCATACAACCTCCCCCGCTGTTCAACCTATGGGCGATACATTCTGTGTAGCCGGTCCAGAACACGCTCTGGTCTGTCAGGGCGTTGACAAACCTGCCAGAGTCAGGATCCCAGGACAGGTCGGGGATGCTCTGAATGTCAGGGCCAAGGGCTCTGTCTGCTCCGCAACTCCCGGCAAAACCGCTACCCCGTTATGGGGTGATGATGTGATGGTCACAGGCGAATCAATTATCGGCCTGGAGGAGCTGATGCTACCTGACAACCCTGATATCAGAGCCTGGGAAATTCACTGTCGGAGCATTGTTAAAAAAGAGCCATCTGAATCTGACACCCCGTCAACAGAGGCTGGTGACAAGGGTTACGATAGCCCGATAGGGGGCATTGAAATAGCATCGGTATCAACACCCAGGGGGCAACCAAACACCACCTGCGGCTGTGGCCAGCACTTCGATACGGCCAGCCTGCTTAATTCCCACATCCGGTGCAGCAGCAACACCCTCTGCAAGGGCAAGCGGAATACCATCTGCGACTGTGGTCAGCACTTCGACACGGTCAGGCGGCTTCGGTCCCATCGTGAGGGAAGTAGTGCCCCCCTCTGCAAGGGCAAGCGGAACACCACCTGTGGCTGTGGCCTGCACTTCGACACGATCAGTCGGCTGCGGTCCCATCGTGAGGTAAGTAGCGCCTCCCTCTGCAAGGGCAAGCGGAACACCACCTGCGACTGTGGCCAGCACTTCGATACGCTCAGATTGCTTGAATCCCACCGCAGGGGCAGCAGCGACAGCCTCTGCAAGGGCAAGCTGAACACCACCTGTGGCTGTGGCCAGCACTTCGATACGGTCAGATTGCTTGAATCCCACCGCTGGGGCAGCAGCGACAGCCTCTGCAAGGGCAAGCGGAACACCACCTGTGACTGTGGCCAGTACTTCGATACGGTCAAGCAGCTTAGATATCACCGCCGGTTAAGCAGCGACATCCGCTGCAGGGGGAAGCGGAACACCACCTGCGACTGTGGCCAGCACTTTGACACGGTCAATCGGCTTCGGACCCATCGTGAGGGAAGTAGCGCCTCCCTCTGCAAGGGCAAGCTGAACACCACCTGTGGCTGTGGCCAGCACTTCGATACGCTCAGATTGCTTGAATCCCACCGCAGGGGCAGCAGCGACAGCCTCTGCAAGGGCAAGCTGAACACCACCTGTGGCTGTGGCCAGCACTTCGATACGGTCAGATTGCTTGAATCCCACCTCTGGGGCAGCAGCGACAGCCTCTGCAAGGGCAAGCGGAACACCACCTGTGACTGTGGCCAGTACTTCGATACGGTCAAGCAGCGTATATATCACCGCCGGTTAAGCAGCGACATCCGCTGCAGGGGCAAGCGGAACACCACCTGCGACTGTGGCCAGCACTTCGACACGAGCAATCGGCTTCGGTCCCATCGTGAGGGAAGTAGCGCCCCCCTCTGCAAGGGCAAGCTGAACACCACCTGTTGCTGTGGCCAGCACTTCGATACGGCCAAATTGCTTGAATCCCACCGCTGGGGCAGCAGCGACAGCCTCTGCAAGGGCAAGCGGAACACCACCTGTGACTGTGGCCAGCACTTCGAAACGGCCAGCCAGCTTAAATATCACCGCCGGGGCAGCAGCAACACCCTCTGCAAGAGTAAGCGCAGCAAATAGAAAAGGAGGCGTTAATAGTTGATATCACTATTGCCCGGTTGAGCCTCACTCAGCGCCAGGATCCCCCCTCATATTTCGATACGCTTTTTGTCATCATGCTTCTCTGGAATCTTCAACGCCTATAAAACCGCCTAATGGGAATAATACCCTTTTCCGATCATCTGCTAGCCTGTGGAATCCGAATGGAATCAGAGAAATTGGTGTGCTAAAGCCGTTAATAGCATTCAGAGCTCTTTGGCTGGCCCTGGCTGTTGCCCCATCTCTTGTTTTTGGTACAGGTTTGAAAACAAAAGGTCACTGCACTCTTGTGCTACCCGTCAGCGAAGAGGTGACCGATATCCTCTCAACAGGTCGTATCCATACAACCTCCCCCGCTGTTCAACCTATGGGCGATGCATTCTGTGTAGCCGGTCCGGAACACGCTCTGGTCTGTCAGGGCGTTGACAAACCTGTCAGAGTCAGGATCCAAGGGCAGGTTGGGGATGCTCTGAATGTCAGGGCCAAGGGCTCTGTCTGCTCCGTAACTCCCGGCAAAACCGCTACCCCGTCATGGGACGATGATGTGATAGTCACAGGCGACTCAGTTCTCGGCCTGGAGGATCTGATGCTACCTGACAACCCTGATATCAGAGCCTGGGAAATTCACTGTCGGAGCATCGTAAAAAAAGAGCCATCTGAATCTGACACCTCGTCAACAGAGGCTGATGACCAGGGTTACGATAGCCCGATAGGGGACATTGAAATAGCATCTGTATCAACACCCGGAGGGCAACGAAACACCACCTGCGGCTTCAACACGGTCAGCCTGCTTCAATCTCACCGTCAGGGCAGCAACGACAGCCTCTGCAAGGGCAAGTGGAACACCACCTGCGACTGTGGCCAGCACTTCGACACGGTCAGGCGGCTTCGGACCCATCGTGAGGGAAGTAGCGCCCCCCTCTGCAAGGGCAAGCGGAACACCACCTGTGACTGTGGCCAGCACTTCGATACGGCCAGCCTGCTTAATTACCACCGCCGGGGCAGCAGCGACAGCCTCTGCAAGGGCAGGCGGAACACCACCTGTGACTGTGGCCGGCACTTCGATTCGGGCAGATTGCTTGAATCCCACCGTCAGAGCAGCAGCGACAGCCTCTGCAAGGGCAGACGGAACACCACCTGTGGCTGTGGCCGGCACTTCGATACGGTCAACCTGCTTAATTCCCACCGCCGGAGCAGCAGCGACAGCCTCTGCAACGGCAAGCGGAACACCACCTGTGACTGTGGCCAGCACTTCGATACGGCCAGATTGCTTAATTCCCACCGTCAGAGCAGCAGCGACAGCCTCTGCAACGGCAGGCGGAACACCACCTGTGACTGTGGCCAGCACTTCGATACGGCCAGATTGCTTAATTCCCACCGTCAGAGCAGCAGCGACAGCCTCTGCAAGGGCAAGCGGAACACCACCTGTGACTGTGGCCAGCACTTCGATACGGTCAGATTGCTTAATTCCCACCGTCAGAGCAGCAGCGACAGCCTCTGCAAGGGCAAGCGGAACACCACCTGCGGCTGTGGTCAGAATTTCGCGGCGAGGAGCCTGCTTGATTCCCACCGCCGGAGCAGCAGCGACAGCCTCTGCAAGAGCAAGCGGAACACCACCTGCGGCTGTGGCCAGCGCTTCGAGAAGGCCAGTTTGCTTGAATCCCACCGTCAGAGCAGCAGCGATAGCGTCTGCAAGGGGAAATTGAACACCATATGCGGCTGTGGCCTGCACTTCGATACGGTCAGGCAGCTTAGATATCACCGCAGCGTCAGCAGCAACACCCTCTGCAAGAGTAAACGCAGCAAATAGAAAAGGAGGGGTTAATAGTTGATATCACTGCTGCCCGGTTGAGCCTCACTCAGCGCCAGGATCCCCCCTCATATTTCGATACGCTTTTTGTCATCATGCTTCTCTGGAATCTTCAACGCCTATAAAACCGCCTAATGGGAATAATACCCTTTTCCGATCATCTGCTAGCCTGTGGAATCCGAATGGAATCAGAGAAATTGGTGTGCTAAAGCCGTTAATAGCATTCAGAGCTCTTTGGCTGGCCCTGGCTGTTGCCCCATCTCTTGTTTTTGGTACAGGTTTGAAAACAAAAGGTCACTGCACTCTTGTGCTACCCGTCAGCGAAGAGGTGACCGATATCCTCTCAACAGGTCGTATCCATACAGCCTCCCCCGCTGTTCAACCTATGGGCGATACATTCTGTGTAGCCGGTCCAGAACACGCTCTGGTCTGTCAGGGCGTTGACAAACCTGCCAGAGTCAGGATCCCAGGGCAGGTTGGGGATGCTCTGAATGTCAGGGCCAAGGGCTCTGTCTGCTCCGCAACTCCCGGCAAAACCGCTACCCCGTCATGGGACGATGATGTGATAGTCACAGGCGACTCAGTTCTCGGCCTGGAGGATCTGATGCTACCTGACAACCCTGATATCAGAGCCTGGGAAATTCACTGTCGGAGCATTGTTAAAAAAGAGCCATCTGAATCTGACACCCCGTCAACAGAGGCTGATGACCAGGGTGACGATAGCCCGACAGGGGACATTGAAATAGCATCTGTATCAACACCCGGAGGGCAACGAAACACCACCTGCGGCCGTGGTCAGAATTTCGCGACGATGAGCCTGCTTAATTCCCACCGCCGGGGCAGCAGCGACAGCCTCTGCAAGGGCAAGCGGAACACCATCTGTGACTGTGGCCAGCACTTCGATACGGCCAGCCTGCTTGAATCCCATCGACGGTGCAGCAGCGACAGCCTCTGCAAGGGCAAGCGGAACACCACCTGTGACTGTGGCCAGCACTTCGATACGGTCAGCCTGCTTAATTCCCACCGAAAGAGCAGTAGCGACAGCCTCTGCAGGGGCAAGCAGAAGACCACCTGCGACTGTGGCCAGAGCTTCGACACACCCAACCTGCTTTGTTCCCACCGTGAGGGCAGCAGCGATAGCGTCTGCAAGGGAAAATTGAACACCACATGCGGCTGTGGTGAGAGCTTTAACACGGTCAGGCAGCTTAAATTCCACCGCCGGTGCAGCAGCGACAGCCTCTGCAAGGGCAGGCGGCGGAACACCACCTGTGACTGTGGCCAGCGCTTCGAGAAAGCCAGTTTGCTTGAATCCCACCGTCAGAGCAGCAGCGATAGCGTCTGCAAGGGGAAATTGAACACCACATGCGGCTGTGGCCTGCACTTCGATACGGTCAGTCAGCTTAAATATCACCGCCGCGTCAGCAGCAACATCCTCTGCAAGAGTAAGCGCAGCAAATAGAAAAGGAGGGGTTAAAAGTTGATATCACTGCTGCCCGGTTGAGCCTCACTCAGCGCCAGGATCCCCCCTCATATTTCGATACGCTTTTTGTCATCATGCTTCTCTGGAATATTCAACGCCTATAAAACCGCCTGATGGGAACAACCCCTTTTCCGATCATCTGCTAGCCTTTGAATCCGAATGGAATCAGAGAAATTGGTGTGCTAAAGCCGTTAATAGCATTCAGAGCTCTTTGGCTGGCCCTGGCCGTTGCCCCATCTCTTGTTTTTGGTACAGGTTTGAAAACAAAAGGTCACTGCACTCTTGTGCTACCCGTCAGCGAAGAGGTGACCGATATCCTCTCAACAGGTCGTATCCATACAGCCTCCCCCGCTGTTCAACCTATTGGCGATACATTCTGTGTAGCCGGTCCAGAACACGCTCTGGTCTGTCAGGGCGTTGACAAACCTGCCAGAGTCAGGATACCAGTACAGGTCGGGGATGCTCTGAATGTCAGCGCTAAGGGCTCTATCTGCTCCGTAACGCCCGGTAAATCCTCTACCCCATCATGGGGGGGCGATGATGTGATAGTCACAGGCGAATCAGTTCTCGGGCTGGAGGAGCTGATGCTACCTGACAACCCTGATATCAGAGCCTGGGAAATTCACTGTCGGAGCATTGTTAAAAAAGAGCCATCTGAATCTGACACCCCGTCAACAGAGGCTGATGACCAGGGTTACGATAGCCCGATAGGGGGCATTGAAATAGCATCTGTATCAACACCCAGGGGGCAACCAAACACCACCTGCAGCTGTGGCCTGCACTTCGATACGGCCAGCCTGCTTCAATCTCACCGTCAGGGCAGCAGCGACAGCCTCTGCAAGGGCAAGCGGAACACCACCTGCGATTGTGGCCAGCGCTTCGATACGGTCAGGCGGCTTCGGTGCCCGTGAGGGAAGTAGTGCCCCCCTCTGCAAGGGCAAGCGGAACACCACCTGTGGCTGTGGCCTGCACTTCGACACGATCAGTCGGCTGCGGTCCCATCGTGAGGTAAGTAGCGCCTCCCTCTGCAAGGGCAAGCGGAACACCACCTGCGACTGTGGCCAGCACTTCGATACGCTCAGATTGCTTGAATCCCACCGCCGGGGCAGCAGCGACAGCCTCTGTAAGGGCAAGCTGAACACCACCTGTGGCTGTGGCCAGCACTTCGATACGGTCAGATTGCTTGAATCCCACCGCTGGGGCAGCAGCGACAGCCTCTGCAAGGGCAAGCGGAACACCACCTGTGACTGTGGCCAGTACTTCGATACGGTCAAGCAGCTTATATATCACCGCCGGTTAAGCAGCGACATCCGCTGCAGGGGCAAGCGGAACACCACCTGCGACTGTGGCCAGCACTTCGACACGAGCAATCGGCTTCGGTCCCATCGTGAGGGAAGTAGCGCCCCCCTTTGCAAGGGCAAGCTGAACACCACCTGTGGCTGTGGCCAGCACTTCGAGACAGTCAGAGGGCTTGAATCCCACCGTAAGGGCAGTAGCGACAGCCGCTGCAAGGGCAAGCTGAACACCACCTGTGGCTGTGGCCAGCACTTCGATACGGTCAGCCTGCTTAATTCCCACCGTCAGGGCAGCAGCGACAGCCTCTGCAAGGGCAAGCGGAACACTACCTGTGACTGTGGCCAGCACTTCGATACGGTCAAGCAGCTTATATATCACCGCCGGTTCAGCAGCGACATCCGCTGCAGGGGCAAGCGGAACACCACCTGCGACTGTGGCCAGCACTTCGACACGAGCAATCGGCTTCGGTCCCATCGTGAGGGAAGTAGCGCCCCCCTCTGCAAGGGCGAGCTGAACACCACCTGTTGCTGTGGCCAGCACTTCGATACGGCCAGATTGCTTGAATCCCACCGCCGGGGCAGCAGCGACAGCCTCTGCAAGGGCAAGCGGAACACCACCTGTGACTGTGGCCAGAATTTCGCGACGATGAGCCTGCTTGGTTACCACCGTCAGCGCAGCAGTGACAGCCTCTGCAAGGGCACGCGGAACACCACCTGCGGTTGTGGCCAGAGCTTTGACACGACCAACCTGCTTGTATCCCACCGCGAGGGCAGCAGCGATAGCGTCTGCAAGGGGAAATTGAACACCATATGCGGCTGTGGTGAGAGCTTTAATACGGTCAGGCAGCTTAAATCCCACCGCCGGGGCAGCAGCGACAGCCTCTGCAAGAGTAAGCGCAGCAAATAGAAAAGGAGGCGCTAATAGTTGATATCACTGCTGCCCGGTTGAGCCTCACTCAGCGCCAGGATCCCCCCTCATATTTTGATACGCTTTTTGTCATCATGCTTCTCTGGAACCTTTAACGCCTATAAAACCGCCTGATGGGAACAACCCCTTTTCCGATCATCTGCTAGCCTGTGTAATCCGAATGGAATCAGAGAAATTGGTGTGCTAAAGCCGTTAATAGCATTCAGAGCTCTTTGGCTGGCCCTGGCTGTAGCCCCATCTCTTGTTTTTGGTACAGGTTTGAAAACAAAAGGTCACTGCACTCTTGTGTTACCCGTCAGCGAAGAGGTGACCGATATCCTCTCAACAGGTCGTATCCATACAACCTCCCTCGCTGTTCAACCTATGGGCGATACATTCTGTGTAGCCGGTCCAGAACACGCTCTGGTCTGCCAGGGCGTTGACAAGCCTGCCAGAGTCAGGATCCCAGGACAGGTCGGGGATGCACTGAATGTCAGGGCTAAAGGCTCTGTCTGCTTCGCAACGTCCGACAAAACCGCTACCCCGTCATGGGGCGATGATGTGATGGTTACAGGTGACTCAGTTCTCGGCCTGGAGGAGCTGATGCTACCTGAAAACCCTGATATCAGAGCCTGGGAAATTCACTGTCGGAGCATTGTTAAAAAAGAGCCATCTGAATCTGACACCCCGTCAACAGAGGCTGATGACCAGGGTTACGATAGCCCGATAGGGGACATTGAAATAGCATATGTATCAACACCCAGGGGGCAACCAAACACCACCTGCGGCTGTGGCCAGCACTTCGATACGGTCAGCCTGCTTAATTCCCACCGCCAGGGCAGCAGCGACAGCCTCTGCAGGGGCAAGTGGAACACCACCTGTGACTGTGGCCAGCACTTCGATACGGTCAGCCTGCTTAATTCCCACCGCCAGGGCAGCAGCGACAGCCTCTGCAAGGGCAAGCGGAAGACCACCTGTGACTGTGGCCAGCACTTCGATACGGTCAGCCTGCTAAAATCCCACCGTCAGGGCAGCAGCGACAGCCTCTGCAAGGGCAAGTGGAACACCACCTGTGGCTGTGGCCAGCACTTCGATACGGTCAGCCTGCTAAAATCCCACCGTCAGGGCAGCAGCGACAGCCTTTGCAAGGGCAAGTGGAACACCGCCTGTGACTGTGGTCAGAATTTCGCGACGATGAACCTGCTTAATTCCCACCGCCGGCGCAGCAGCGACACCCTCTGTAAGGGCAAGCGGAACACCACTTGCGACTGTGGCCAGCACTTCGACACGACCAGTCGGCTTAGGTCCCATCGTGAGGGAAGTAGCGCCCCCCTCTGCAAGGGCAAGCTGAACACCACCTGTGGCTGTGGCCAGCACTTCGATACGGCCAGATTGCTTGAATCCCACCGCCGGGCTAGCAGCGACAGCCTCTGCAAGGGCAAGCGGAACACCACCTGCGGTTGTGGCCAGAGCTTCGACACGCCCAGATTGCTTGAATCCCACCGCGAGGGCAAAAGCGATAGCGTCTGCAAGGGAAAATTGAACACAACATGCGGCTGTGGTGAGAGCTTTAATACGGTCAGGCGGCTTAAATTCCACCGCCGCGTCAGCAGCAGCACCCTCTGCAAGAGTAAGCGCAGCAAATAGAAAAGGAGGCGCTAATAGTTGATATCACTGCTGCCCGGTTGAGCCTCACTCAGCGCCAGACCCCCTCATATTTCGATACGCTTTTTGTCATCATGCTTCTCTGGAATCTTCAACGCCTATAAAACCGCCTGATGGGAACAATGATATTCTCCGTTCATCTGCTAGCCTGTGAAATCCGAACGGAATCAAGGAAGGTGGCGTGTTACAGCCGTTGATGACATCCAGAGTTCTTTGGCTGGCTCTGGCCATTGCCCCATCTCTTGTTTTTGGTACAGGTTTGAAAACAAAAGGTCACTGCACTCTTGTGTTACCCGTCAGCGAAGAGGTGACCGATATCCTCTCAACAGGTCGCATCCATACAACCTCCCCCGCTGTTCAACCTATGGGCGATACATTCTGTGTAGCCGGCCCAGAACACGCTCTGGTCTGTCAGGGCGTTGACAAACCTGCCAGAGTCAGGATCCCGAAACAGGTCGGGGATGCACTGAATGTCAGCGCCAAGGGCTCTGTCTGCTCCGTAACGCCCGGCAAAACCGCTACCCCGTCATGGGACGATGATGTGATAGTCACAGGCGACTCAGTTCTCGGCCTGGAGGAGCTGATGCTACCTGACAACCCTGATATCAGAGCCTGGGAAATTCACTGTCGGAGCATTGTTAAAAAAGAGCCATCTGAATCTGACACCTGGTCAACAGAGGCTGATGGACAGGGTTACGATAGCCCGAGAGGGGACATTGAAATAGCATCTGTATCAACACCCAGGGGGCAACCAAACACCACCTGCGACTGTGGCCTGCACTTCGATACGGTCAGCCTGCTTAATTCCCACCGTCAGGGCAGCAGCGACAGCCTCTGCAAGGGCAAGTGGAACACCACCTGTGGCTGTGGCCAGCACTTCGATACGGTCAGCCTGCTTAGTTCCCACCGCCGGTGCAGCAGCGACACCCTCTGTAAAGGCAAGCGGAACACCACCTGCGACTGTGGCCAGCACTTCGACACGATCAGGCGGTATCGGTACCATCGTGAGGGAAGTAGCGCCCCCCTCTGCAAGGGCAAGCTGAACACCACCTGTGGCTGTGGCCAGCACTTCGATACGGCCAGATTGCTTGAATTCCACCGACTGGGCAGCAGCGACAGCCTCTGCAGGGGCCGTCGGAACACCACCTGTGGCTGTGGCCAGCACTTCGATACGGCCAGGCAGCTTATACATCACCGCCGGTTCAGCAACGACATCCGCTGCAGGGGCAAGTGGAACACCATCTGCGACTGTGGCCAGCACTTCGACACGAGCAATCGGCTTCGGTCCCATCGTGAGGGAAGTAGCGCCCCCCTCTGCAAGGGCAAGCTGAACACCACCTGTGGCTGTGGCCAGCACTTCGATACGCTCAGATTGCTTGATTCCCACCGCCGGGCCAGCAGCGACAGCCTCTGCAAAGGCTCGCGGAACACCACCTGCGGTTGTGGCCAGCGCTTCGAGAAGGCCAGTTTGCTTGAATCCCACCGTCAGTGCAGCAGCGATAGCGTCTGCAAGGGGAAATTGAACACCACATGCGGCTGTGGTGAGAGCTTTAATACGGTCAGGCAGCTTAAATACCACCGCAGCTTAAGCGGCAACACCCTCTGCAAGAGTAAGCGCAGCAAATAGAAAAGGAGGCGCTAATAGTTGATATCACTGCTGCCCGGTTGAGCCTCACTAGGCGCCAGACCCCCCTCATATTTCGATACGCTTTTTGTCATTATGCTTCTCTGGAATCTTCAACGCCTATAAAACCGCCTGATGGGAACAACCCCTTTTCCGATCATCTGCTAGCCTGTTGAGTCCGAATGGAATCAGAGGAATTGGTGTGCTAAAGCCGTTAATAGCATTCAGAGCTCTTTGGCTGGCCCTGGCTGTTGCCCCTGCTCTTGTTTTTGGTACAGGTTTGAAAACAAAAGGTCACTGCACTCTTGTGTTACCCGTCAGCGAAGAGGTGACCGATATCCTCTCAACAGGTCGTATCCATACAACCTCCCCCGCTGTTCAACCTATGGGCGATACATTCTGTGTAGCCGGTCCAGAACACGCTCTGGTCTGTCGGGGCGTTGACAAACCTGCCAGAGTCAGGATCACAGGGCAGGTCGGGGATGCACTGAATGTCAGAGCCAAAGGCTCTGTCTGCTTCGCAACGTCCGACAAAACCGCTACCCCGTCATGGGGGGATGATGTGAAAATCACAGGCGACTCAGTTCTTGGCCTGGAAGAGCTGATGCTACCAGACAACCCTTATATCAGAGCCTGGGAAATTCACTGTCGGAGAATTGTTAAAAAAGAGCCATCTGAATCTGACACCCCGTCAACAGAGGCTGATGACCAGGGTTACGATAGCCCGATAGGGGGCATTGAAATAGCATCTGTATCAACACCCAGGGGGCAACCAAACACCACCTGCGGCTGTGGCCTGCACTTCGACACGGCCAGCCTGCTTCAATCTCACCGTCAGGGCAGCAGCGACAGCCTCTGCAAGGGCAAGTGGAACACCACCTGTGACTGTGGGCGGCACTTCGATACGGTCAGCCTGCTAAAATACCACCGTCAGGGCAGCAGCGACAGCCTCTGCAAGGGCAAGTGGAACACCACCTGTGACTGTGGCCAGCACTTCGATACGGGCAGTCGGCTTGAATCCCACCGCCGGGGCAGCAGCGACAGCCTCTGCAAGGGCAAGCGGAACACCACCTGTGACTGTGGCCAGAATTTCGCGACGATGAACCTGCTTAATTCCCACCGCCGGCGCAGCAGCGACACCCTCTGTAAGGGCAAGCGGAACACCACCTGCGACTGTGGCCAGCACTTCGACACGATCAGTCGGCTTCGGTCCCATCGTGAGGGAAGTAGCGCCCCCCTCTGCAAGGGCAAGTGGAACACCACCTGTGGCTGTGGCCAGCACTTTGATACGGCCAGATTGCTTGAATCCCACCGCCGGGGCAGCAGCGACAGCCTCTGCAAGGGCAAGCGGAACACCACCTGTGACTGTGGCCAGCACTGCGATACGGCCAGGCAGCTTAAATATCACCGCCAGGTCAGCAGCGACATCCGCTGCAGGGGCAAGTGGAACACCACCTGCGACTGTGGCCAGCACTTCGACACGAGCAATCGGCTTCGGTCCCATCGTGAGGGAAGTAGCGCCCCCCTCTGCAAGGGCGAGCGGAACACCACCTGTGGCTGTGGCCAGCACTTCGATACGACCAGATTGCTTGTATCCCACCGCCGGTGCAGCAGCGACAGCCTCTGCAAGAGCAAGCGGAACACCAACTGTGACTGTGGCCAGCGCTTCGAGAAGGCCAGTTTGCTTGAATCCCACCGCCGTGTCAGCAGCAACACCCTCTGCAAGAGTAAGCGCAGAAAATAGAAAAGGAGGCGCTAATAGTTGATGTCACTGCTGCCCGGTTGAGCCTCTCTCAGCGTCAGGATCCCCCTCATATATTGATACGCTTTTTGTCATCGTGCTTCTCTGGAATCTTCAACGCCTATAAAACCGCCTGATGGGAACAACCCCTTTTCCGATCATCTGCTAGCCTGTGTAGTCCGAATGGAATCAGAGAAACTGGTGTGCTAAAGCCGTTAATAGCATTCAGAGCTCTTTGGCTGGCCCTGGCTGTTGCCCCTGCTCTTGTTTTTGGTACAGGTTTGAAAACAAAAGGTCACTGCACTCTTGTGTTACCCGTCAGCGAAGAGGTGACCGATATCCTCTCAACAGGTCGTATCCATACAACCTCCCCCGCTGTTCAACCTATGGGCGATACATTCTGTGTAGCCGGTCCAGAACACGCTCTGGTCTGTCAGGGCGTTGACAAACCTGCCAGAGTCAGGATCCCGGGGCAGGTCGGGGATGCTCTGAATGTCAGGGCCAAAGGCTCTGTCTGCTCCGTAACGTCCGACAAAACCGCTACCCAGTCATTGGACGATGATGTGATGGTCACAGGCGACTCAGTTCTCGGCCTGGAGGATCTGGTACTACCAGACAACCCTTATATCAGAGCCTGGGAAATTCACTGTCGGAGCATTGTTAAAAAAGAGCCATCTGAATCTGACACCCCGTCAACAGAGGCTGATGACCAGGGTTACGATAGCCCGATAGGGGACATTGAAATAGCTTCTGTATCAACACCCAGGGGGCAACGAAACACTACCTGCGGTCGTGGCCTGCACTTCGACACGGCCAGCCTGCTTAATTCCCACCGTCAGGGCAGCAGTGACACCCACTTCAAGGGCAAGCGGAACAACATCTGCAGCTGTGGCCGGAGCTTCGACACGTTCAGTTTTCTTGAATCACACCGCAAGGGCAGCAGCGATAGCGTCTGCAAGGGTAAATTGAACACCACATGCGGCTGTGGTGAGAGCTTTAATACGGTCAGGCAGCTTAAATCCCACCGCCGGGGCAGCAGCGACAGCCTCTGCAAGGGCAAGTGGAACACCTCCTGTGACTGTGGCCAGAATTTCGATACGGTCAGATTGCTTGAATCCCACCGCCGGGGCAGCAGCGACAGCCTCTGCAAGGGCAAGTGGAACACCACCTGTGACTGTGGCCAGAATTTCGCGACGATGAGCCTGCTTAGTTCCCACCGTCAGTGCAGCAGCGACAGCCTCTGCAAGGGCAAGTGGAACACCACCTGTGACTGTGGCCGGCACTTCGATACGGTCAGCCTGCTTAATTACCACCGTCAGAACAGCAGCGACAGCCTCTGCAAGGGCAAGCGGAACACCACCTGCGGTTGTGGCAAGAGCTTCGACACGCCCAACCTGCTTTGTTCCCACCGCGAGGGCAGCAGCGATAGCGTCTGCAAGGGGAAATTGAACACCACATGCGGCTGTGGTGAGAGCTTTAATACGGTCAAACAGCTTAAATCCCACCGCCGGGCCAGCAGCAACACCCTCTGCAAGAGTAAGCGCAGCAAATAGAAAAGGAGGCGCTAATAGTTGATATCACTGCTGCCCGGTTGAGCCACACTCAGCGTCAGGATCCCCCCTCATATCTCGATACCCTTTTTGTCATCATGCTTCTCTGGAATCTTCAACGCCTATAAAACCGCCTGATGGGAACAACCCCTTTTCCGATCATCTGCTAGCCTGTGGAATCCGAATGGAATCCGAGAAATTGGTGTGCTAAAGCCGTTAATAGCATTCAGAGTTCTTTGGCTGGCCCTTGCTGTAGCCCCATCTCTTGTTTTTGGTACAGGTTTGAAAACAAAAGATCACTGCACTCTTGTGCTACCCGTCAGCGAAGAGGTGACTGATATCCTCTCAACAGGTCGTATCCATACAGCCTCCCCCGCGGTTCAACCTATGGGCGATACATTCTGTGTAGCCGGTCCAGAACACGCTCTTGTCTGTCAGGGCGTTGACAAACCTGCCAGAGTCAGGATCCCAGGACAGGTCGGGGATGCTCTGAATGTCAGGGTCAAAGGCTCTGTCTGCTTCGCAACGTTCGACAAAATCGCTACCCCGTCATGGGACGATGATGTGATGGTCACAGGTGACTCAGTTCTCGGCCTGGAGGAGCTGATGCTACCTGACAATCCTGATATCAGGGCCTGGGAAATTCATTGTCGGAGCATTGTTAAAAAAGAGCCATCTGAATCTGACACACCGTCAACAGAGGCTGATGACCAGCGTTACGATAGCCCGATAGGGGACATTGAAATAGCATCGGTATCAACACTCAGGCGGCAACCAAACACCACCTGCGGCTGTGGCAGGTGCTTCGACACGGCCAGCCTGCTTGATTCCCACCGTCAGGGCAGCAGCGACAGCCTCTGCAAGGGCAAGCGGAACACCACCTGCGACTGTGGCCAGCACTTCGATACGGTCAGGGGGCTTCGGACCCATCGTGAGGGAAGTAGCGCCCCCCTCTGCAAGGGCAAGCGGAACACCACCTGCGACTGTGGCCGGCACTTCGATACGGTCAGGCGGCTTCGGACCCATCGTGAGGGAAGTAGCGCCCCCCTCTGCAAGGGCAAGCGGAACACCACCTGTGCCTGTGGCCAGCACTTCGAGACAGTCAGAAGGCTTGAATCCCACCGTAAGGGTAGTAGCGACACCCACTGCAAGGGCAAGCGGAACAGTATCTGCGTCTGCGACTGTGGCCAGCGCTTCGACACGGCCAGATTGCTTGAATCCCACCGCGAGGGCAGCAGCGATAGCGTCTGCAAGGGTAAATTGAACACCACATGCGGTTGTGGTGAGAGCTTTAATACGGTCAGGCAGCTTAAATCCCACCGCGGGGGCAGCAGCGACAGCCTCTGCAAGGGCAAGTGGGACACCACCTGTGACTGTGGCCAGCACTTCGATACGGCCAGCCTGCTTTTTTCCCACCGCCGGTGCAGCAGCGAGAGCCTCTGCAAGGTCAAGCGGAACACCACCTGCGATTGTGGTCAGAATTTCGCGACGATGAGCCTGCTTGTTTCCCACCGCCGGAGCAGCAGGGCCCCCCTCTGCAAGGGTAAGCTGAACACCACCTGCGACTGTGGCCAGTACTTCGATATGGTCAGCCTGCTTAATTCCCACCGCCGGGGCAGCAGTGACAGCCGCTGCAAAGGCTCGCGGAACACCACCTGCGGTTGTGGCAAGAGCTTCGACACGCCCAACCTGCTTTGTTCCCACCGCGAGGGCAGCAGCGATAGCGTCTGCAAGGGAAAATTGAACACCGCATGCGGCTGTGGTGAGAGCTTTAATACGGTCAGGCAGCTTAAATCCCACCGCCGCTTCAGCAGCAACACCCTCTGCAAGAGTAAGCGCAGTAAATAGAAAAGGAGGCGCTAATAGTTGATATCACTGCTGCCCGGTTGAGCCTCACTCAGCGCCATGGCCCCTCTCATATCTCGATACGCTTTTTGTCATGCTTCTCTGGAATCTTCAACGCCTATAAAACCGCCTGATGGGAACAATGATATTTTCCGTTCATCTGCTAGCCTGTGGAATCTGAATGGAATCAAGGAAGGTGGTGTGTTACAGCCGTTGATGACATCCAGAGTTCTCTGGCTGGCCTTGGCCATTGCCCCTGCTCTTGTTTTTGGGGCAGGTTTGAAAACAAAAGGTCACTGCTTTCTTGTGTTACCCGTCAGCGAAGAGGTGACCGATATCCTCTCAACAGGTCGTATCCATACAACCTCCCCCGCTGTTCAACCTATGGACGATACATCCTGTGTAGCCGGTCCAGACCACGCTCTGGTCTGTCAGGGCGTTGACAAGCCTGCCAGAGTCAGGATCCCGAGACAGGTCGGGGATGTTCTGAATGTCAGCGCCAAAGGCTCTGTATGCTCCGCAACTCCCGGCAAAACAGCTCCCCCGTCATGGGGCGATGATGTGATGGTCACAGGCGAATCAATTATCGGCATGGAGGAGCTGATGTTACCTGACAACCCTGATATCAGAGCCTGGGGAATTCACTGTCGGAGCATTGTTAAAAAAGAGCCATCTGAATCTGACACCCCGTCAACAGAGGCTGATGACCAGGGTTACGATAGCCCGATAGGGAGCATTGAAATAGCATCTGTATCAACACCCAGGGGGCAACGAAACACCACCTGCGGCTGTGGCAGGTACTTCGAGACGTCCAGTAAGCTTAAATATCACCGCTGGTGCAGCAGCGACAGCCACTGTAAGGGCCTGCAGAACACCACCTGTGGCTGTGGCCAGCGCTTCGGCACGGCCAGCCTGCTTAAATCTCACCGCCGGGGCAGCAGCGACAGCCTCTGCAAGGGCAAGCTGAACACCACCTGTGACTGTGGCAAGCACTTCGATACGGTCAGTCTGCTTCAATCTCACCGCCGGGGCAGCAGCGACAGCCTCTGCAAGGGCAAGCGGAACACCACCTGTGACTGTGGTCAGAATTTCGCGACGATGAGCCTGCTTAATTCCCACCGTCAGGGCAGCAGCCACAGCCTCTGCAAGGGCAAGCGGAACACCAACTGCGGCTGTGGCCAGCGCTTCGATACGGCCAGTCGGCTTCAGTCCCACCGCCGGGTCAGCAGCGACAGCCTCTGCAAGGGTCTGCGGAACACGACCTGCGGATGTGGTCAGAGTTTCGATACGGTCGGTCGGCTTAATTCCCACCGCCAGGGCAGCAGCGACACCCGCTGCAAAGGCAAGCAGAACACCACCTGCGACTGTGGCAAGCACTTCGAGACAGTCAACCTGTTTAAATCCCACCGCAGGGGCAGCAGCGACAGCCGCTGCAAGGGCACGCGGAACGCCACCTGTGGCTGTGGCCAGTGCTTCGATACGGCCAGATTGCTTGAATCCCACCGCTGTGGCAGCAGCGACAGCCTCTGCAAGGGCAAGCGGAACACCACCTGCGGCTGTGGTCAGAATTTCGCGACGATGAGCCTGCTTGAATCCCACCGCCGGAGCAGCAGCGACAGCCTCTGCAAGGGCAAGCGGAACACCACCTGTGGCTGTGGCCAGCACTTCGATACGGTCAGGTTGCTTGAATCCCACCGCCGGTGCAGCAGCGACAGCCTCTGCAAGGGCAAGCTGAACACCACCTGTGACTGTGGCCATCACTTCGATACGGCCAGCCAGCTTAAATATCACCGCAGCGTCAGCAGCAACACCCTCTGCAAGAGTAAGCGCCGCAAATGGAAAAGCAGGCGCTAATAGTTGATATCACTGCTGCCCGGTTGAGCCTCACTCAGTGCCATGGCCCCTCTCATATCTCGATACGCTTTTTGTCATGCTTCTCTGGAATCTTCAACGCCTATAAAACCGCCTGATGGGAACAATGATATTTTCCGTTCATCTGCTAGCCTGTGAAATCCGAATGGAATCAGAGAAATTGGCGTGTTACAGCCGTTGATGACATCCAGAGTTCTTTGGCTGGCCTTGGCCATTGCCCCTGCTCTTGTTTTTGGGACAGGTTTGAAAACAAAAGTTCACTGCTCTCTTGTGTTACCCGTCAGCGAAGAGGTGACCGATATCCTCTCAACAGGTCGTATCCATACAACCTCCCCCGCTGTTCAACCTATGGGCGATACATTCTGTGTAGCCGGCCCAGAACACGCACTGGTCTGTCAGGGCGTTGACAAACCTGCCAGGGTCAGGATCCCGAAACAGGTCGGGGATGCTCTGAATGTCAGCGCCAGGGGCTCTGTCTGCTCCGCAACTCCCGGCAAAATAGCTCCCCCGTCATGGGAAGATGATGTGATGGTCACAGGCGAATCAATTATTGGCCTGGAGGAGCTGTTGTTACCTGACAACCCTGATATCAAGGCCTGGGAAATTCACTGTCGGAGCATTGTTAAAAAAGAGCCATCTGAATCTGACACCCCGTCAACAGAGGCTGATGACCAGGGCTACGATAGCCCGATAGGGGACATTGAAATAGCATCTGTATCAAAACCCAGAGGGCAAGGAAACACCACCTGCGGCCGTGGTCAGAATTTCGCGACGATGAGCCTGCTTAATTCCCACCGCCAGGGCAGCAGCGACAGCCTTTGCAAGGGCAAGCGGAACACCACCTGTTACTGTGGCCAGCACTTCGATACGGCCAGTCGGCTTAATTGCCACCGCAACGGCAGCAGCGACAGCCTCTGCAAGGGTAAGCGGAACACCACCTGTGGCTGTGGCCAGCACTTCGATACGATCAACCTGCTTAATTCCCACCGTCAGTGCAGCAGCGACAGCCTCTGCAAGGGCAAGCGGAACACCACCTGCGACTGTGGCCAGCACTTCGATACGGTCAGTCTGCTTCAATCTCACCGCCGGGGCAGCAGCGACAGCCACTGCAAGGGCAAGCTGAACACCTCCTGTGACTGTGGTCAGAATTTCGCGACGATGTGCCTGCTTAATACCCACCGTCAGGGCAGCAGCGACAGCCTCTGCAAGGGCAAGTGGAACACCAACTGCGTCTGTGGCCAGCGCTTCGATACGGTGAGTCGGCTTAATTGCCACCGTCAGTGCAGCAGCGACAGCCTCTGCAAGGGTCTGCGGAACACGACCTGCGGATGTGGTCAGAGTTTCGATACGGTCGGTCGGCTTAATTCCCACCGCCAGGGCAGCAGCGACACCCGTTGCATAGGCAAGCAGAACACCACCTGCGACTGTGGCGAGCACTTCGAGACAGTCAACCTGCTTAAATCCCACCGCAGGGGCAGCAGCGACAGCCGCTGCAAAGGCACGCGGAACGCCACCTGTGGCTGTGGCCAGTGCTTCGATACGGCCAGATTGCTTGAATCCCACCGCAGTGGCAGCAGAGACAGCCTCTGCAAGGGCAAGCGGAACACCACCTGCGGCTGTGGTCAGAATTTCGCGACGGTGAGCCTGCTTGAATCCCACCGCCGGAGCAGCAGCGACAGCCTCTGCAAGGGCAAGCGGAACACCACCTGTGGCTGTGGCCAGCACTTCGATACGGTCAGGTTGCTTGAATCCCACCGCAGTGGCAGCAGCGACAGCCTCTGCAAGGGCAAGCGGAACACCACCTGTGGCTGTGGCCAGCACTTCGATACGGTCAGCCAGCTTAAATATCACCGCAGCGTCAGCAGCAACACCCTCTGCAAGAGTAAGGCCGCAAATAGAAAAGGAGGCGCTAATAGTTGATATCACTGCTGCCCGGTTGAGCCTCACTCAGCGCCAGGCCCCCTCATATTTCGATACGCTTTTTGTCATCATGCTTCTCTGGAATCTTCAACGCCTATAAAGCCGCCTGATGGGAACAATGATATTCTCCGTTCATCTGCTAGCCTGTGAAATCCGAACGGAATCAAGGAAGGTGGCGTGTTACAACCGTTGATGACATCCAGAGTTCTTTGGCTGGCTCTGGCCATTGCCCCATCTCTTGTTTTTGGTACAGGTTTGAAAACAAAAGGTCACTGCACTCTTGTGTTACCCGTCAGCGAAGAGGTGACCGATATCCTCTCAACAGGTCGTATCCATACAACCTCCCCCGCTGTTCAACCTATGGGCGATACATTCTGTGTAGCCGGCCCAGAACACGCTCTGGTCTGTCAGGGCGTTGACAAACCTGCCAGAGTCAGGATCCCGAAACAGGTCGGGGATGCACTGAATGTCAGCGCCAAGGGCTCTGTCTGCTCCGTAACGCCCGGCAAAACCGCTACCCCGTCATGGGACGATGATGTGATGGTCACAGGCGACTCAGTTCTCGGCCTGGAGGATCTGATGCTACCTGACAACCCTGATATCAGAGCCTGGGAAATTCACTGTCGGAGCATTGTTAAAAAAGAGCCATCTGAATCTGACACCCCGTCAACAGAGGCTGATGACCAGGGTTACGATAGCCCGATAGGGGACATTGAAATAGCATCTGTATCAACACCCAGGGGGCAACGAAACACCACCTGCGGCTGTGGCAGGTACTTCGAGACGTCCGGTAAGCTTAAATCTCACCGCCGGTGCAGCAGCGACCGCCACTGTAAGAGCCTGCAGAACACCACCTGTGGCTGTGGCCAGCGCTTCGACACGGCCAGTCGGCTTCAATCTCACCGTCAGTGCAGCAGCGACAGCCCCTGCAAGGGCAAGCGGAACACCACCTGTGACTGTGGCCAGCACTTCGATACGGCCAGCCTGCTTTATTCCCACCGCCGGTGCAGCAGCGACAGCCTCTGTAAGGGCAAGAGGAACACCACCTGTGACTGTGGCCAGCACTTCGATACGGCCAGCCTGCTTAATTCCCACCGTCAGAGGAGCAGTGACAGCCTCTGCAAGGGCAAGTGGAGCACCACCTGTGACTGTGGCCAGCACTTCGATACGGTCAGCCTGCTTAATTCCCACCGTTATAGCAGCAGCGGCCTCTGCAAGGGCAAGCTGAACACCACCTGTGACTGTGGCCAGTGCTTCGATACGGCCAGCCTGCTTAAATCTCACCGCCGGGGCAGCAGCGACAGCCTCTGCAAGGGCAAGCGGAGCACCACCTGTGCCTGTGGCCAGAACTTCAATACGGCCAGCCTGCTTCAATCTCACCGTCAGAGCAGCAGCGACAGCCTCTGCAAGGGCAGGCTGAACACCACCTGTGACTGTGGCCAGTGCTTCGATACGGCCAGATTGCTTGATACCCACCGCCGGGGTAGCAGCGACAGCCGCTGCAAGGGCAAGCGGAACACCACATGCGATTGTGGTCAGAATTTCGCGTCGAATAGCCTGCTTGATTCCCACCGCCGGTGCAGCAGCGACAGCCTCTGCAAGGGCAAGCGGAACACCACCTGTGACTGTGGCCAGCACTTCGACACGGGCAATCGGCTTGAGTCCCACCGCCGGTGCAGCAGCAACAGCCTCTGCATGGGCAAGCGGAACACCATCTGTGACTGTGGCCAGCACTTCGACACGGCCAGTCGGCTTGAGTCCCACCGCCGGGGCAGCAGCGACAGCCTCTGCAAGGGCAAGCGGAACACCACCTGCGACTGTGGCCTGCACTTCGGCTCGGTCAAGCAGCTTAAATCCCACCGCCGGGTCAGCAGCAACACCCTCTGCAAGAGTATGCGCAGCAAATGGAAAAGCAGGCGCTAATAGTTGATATCACAGCTGCCCGGTTGAGCCTCACTCAGCGCCATGGCCCCTCTCATATCTCTATACGTTTTTTGCCATCATGCTTCTCTGGAATATTCAACGCCTATAAAACCGCCTGATGGAAACAACCCCTTTTCCGATCATCTGCTAGCCTGTGGAGTCCGAATGGAATCAGAGAAATTGATGTGCTAAAGCCGTTGATAAGATTCAGAGCTCTTTGGCTGGCTCTGGCCATTGGCCCTGCTCTTGCTTTTGGTACAGGTTTGAAAACAAAAGGTCGCTGCTCTCTTGTGTTACCCGTCAGCGAAGAGGTGACCGATATCCTCTCAACAGGTCGTATCCATACAACCTCCCCCGCTGTTCAACCTATGGGCGATACATTCTGTGTAGCCGTTCCAGAACACGCTCTGGTCTGTCAGGGCGTTGACAAGCCTGCCAGAGTCAGGATCCCGAGACAGGTAGGGGATGTTCTGAATGTCAGCGCCAAAGGCTCTGTCTGCTCCGCAACGTCCGACAAAACCGCTACCCCGTCATGGGGCGATGATGTGATAGTAACAGGCGAATCAATTATCGGCCTGGAGGAGCTGATGCTACCTGACAACCCTGATATCAGAGCCTGGGAAGTTCACTGTCGGAGCATTGTTAAAAAAGAGCCATCTGAATCTGACACCCCGTCAACAGAGGCTGATGACCAGGGTTACGATAGCCCGAGAGGGGATATTGAAATAGCATCTGCATCAACACCCAGGGGGCAACCAAACACCACCTGCGGCAGTGGTCTGCACTTCGACACGGCCAGCCTGCTTCAATCTCACCGCCGGGGCAGCCGCCAGTGCAAGGGCAAGTGGAACACCACCTGCGACTGTGGCCAGCGCTTCGACACGGTCAGGCGGCTTCGGACCCATCGTGAGGCAAGTAGCGCCCCCCTCTGCAAGGGCAAGCTGAACACCACCTGTGGCTGTGGCCAGCACTTCGATACGGTCAGACTGCTTAATTCCCACCGGCAGTGCAGCAGCGCCCCCCTCTGCAAGGGCAAGCTGAACACCACCTGTGACTGTGGTCAGCACTTCGAGACGGCCAGCCTGCTTCAAACTCACCGCCGGATCAGCAGCGACAGCCTCTGCAAGGGCAAGCTGAACACCACCTGTGACTGTGGCCAGCACTTCGATACGGTCAGCCTGCTTAATTCCCACCGCCAGAGCAGCAGCGACAGCCTCTGCAAGGGCAGGCGGAACACCACCTGTGACTGTGGCCAGAGCTTCGACACGCCCAACCTGCTTTGTAGCCACCGCCGGTGCAGCAGCGACAGCCTCTGCAAGGGCAAGCTGAACACCACCTGTGACTGTGGCCAGCACTTCGATACGGTCAGCCTGCTTAATTCCCACCGTCAGAGCAGCAGCGACAGCCGCTGCACAGGCACGCGCAAGACCACCTGCGGTTGTGGCCAGTGCTTCGACACGCCCAGCCAGCTTTGTTCCCACCGCGAGGGCAGCAGCGATAGCGTCTGCAAGGGAAAATTGAACACCACATGCGGCTGTGGTGAGAGCTTTAATACGGTCATGCAGCTTAAATCCCACCGCCGCGTCAGCAGCAACCCCCTCTGCAAGAGTAAGCGCAGAAAATAGAAAAGGAGGCGCTAATAGTTGATATCACTGCTGCCCGGTTGAGCCTCACTCAGCGCCAGGATCCCCCCTCATATTTCGATAGGCTTTTTGTCATCATGCTTCTCTGGAATGTTCAGCGCCTATCAAACCGCCTGATGGGAACAACCCTTTTTCCGATCATCTGCTAGCCTGTGAAATCCGAATGGAATCAGAGAAATTGGCGTGCTAGAACCGTTAATAACATGCAGAGCTCTTTGGCTGGCTCTGGCCATTGCCCCTGCTCTTGTTTTTGGTACAGGTTTGAAAACAAAAGGTCACTGCACTCTTGTGTTACCCGTCAGCGAAGAGGTGACCGACATCCTCTCAACAGGTCGTATCCATACAGCCTCCCCCGCGGTTCAACCTATGGGCGATACATTCTGTGTGGCCGGCCCAGAACACGCTCTGGTCTGTCGGGGCGTTGACAAACCTGCCAGAGTCAGGATCCCGAGACAGGGTGGGGATGCTCTGAATGTCAGGGCCAAAGGCTCTGTCTGCTCCGTAACGTCCGACAAAACCGCTACCCCGTCATGGGACGATGATGTGATGGTCACAGGCGACTCAGTTCTCGGCCTGGAGGAGCTGATGCTACCTGACAACCCTGATATCAGGGCCTGGGAAATTCACTGTCGGAGCATTGTTAAAAAAGAGCCATCTGAATCTGACACTTAGTCAACAGAGGCTGATGACCAGGGTTACGATAGCCCGATAGGGGGCATTGATATAGCATCTGTATCAACACCCAGGGGGCAACGAAACACCACCTGCGGCAGTGGCAGGTACTTCGAGACGTCCAGTAAGCTTAAATCTCACCGCCGGTGCAGCAGCGACAGCATCTGTAAGGGCAAGCAGAACACCACCTGCGACTGTGGCCAGCACTTCGATACGGCCAGCCTGCTTAATTCCCACCGCCAGGGCAGCAGCGACAGCCTCTGCAAGGGCGGGCGGAACACCACCTGTGACTGTGGTCAGAATTTCGTGACCATGACTCTGCTTAATTCCCACCGCCGGGGCAGCAGCGACAGCCTCTGTAAGGGCAGGCAGAACACCACCTGCGGCTGTGGTCAGCGCTTCGATACGGTCAGCTTGCTTAATTCCCACCGCCGGGGCAGCAGCGACAGCCTCTGCAAGGGCAAGCGGAACACCACCTGTGACTGTGGCCTGCACTTCGACACGGGCAGTCGGCTTGAGTCCCACCGCCGGGGCAGCAGCGACAGCCTCTGCAAGGGCAAGCGGAACACCACCTGCGGCTGTGGCCTGCACTTCGATACGGTTAGCCAGCTTAGATATCACCGCCGCGTCAGCAGCAACACCCTCTGCAAGAGTAAGCGCAGCAAATAGAAAAGGAGGCGCTAATAGTTGATATCACTGCTGCCCGGTTGAGCCTCACTCAGCGCCATGATCCCTCTCATATCTCGTTACGCTTTTTGTCATCATGCTTCTCTGGAATCTTCAACGCCTATAAAACCGCCTGATGGGAACAACCCCTTTTCCGATCATCTGCTAGCCTGTGGAATCCGAATGGAATCAGAGAAATTGGTGTGCTAAAGCCGTTAATAGCATTCAGAGTTCTTTGGCTGGCCCTGGCTGTTGCCCCACCTCTTGTTTTTGGTACAGGTTTGAAAACAAAAGGTCACTGCACTCTTGTGCTACCCGTCAGCGAAGAGGTGACCGATATCCTCTCAACAGGTCGTATCCATACAGCCTCCCCCGCTGTTCAACCTATGGGCGATACATTCTGTGTAGCCGGTCCAGAACACGCTCTGGTCTGTCAGGGCGTTGACAAACCTGCCAGAGTCAGGATCCCGATACAGGTCGGGGATGCTCTGAATGTCAGCGCCAAAGGCTCTGTCTGCTTCGCAACGTCCGACAAAACCGCAACCCCGTCATGGGACGATGATGTGCTAGTCACAGGCGACTCAGTTCTCGGCCTGGGGGAGCTGATGCTACCTGACAACCCTGATATCAGAGCCTGGGAAATTCACTGTCGGAGCATTGTTAAAAAAGAGCCATCTGAATCTGACACCCCGTCAACAGAGGCTGATGGCCAGGGTTACGATAGCCCGATAGGGGGCATTGAAATAGCATCAGTATCAACACCCGGGGGGCAACGAAACACCACCTGCGGCCGTGGTCAGAATTTAGCGACGAATTCCCACCGCCAGGGCAGCAGCGACAGCCTCTGCAAGGGCAAGCGGAACACCACCTGCAATTGTGGCCAGCACTTCGACACGATCAGGCGGCTTCGGTGCCATCGTGAGGGAAGTAGCGCCCCCCTCTGCAAGGGCAGGCGGAACACCACCTGTGCCTGTGGCCAGCACTTCGAGACAGTCAGAGGGCTTCAATCCCACCGCCGGGGCAGCAGCGACAGCCTCTGCAAGGGCAAGCGGAACAACATCTGCGACTGTGGCCGGAACTTGGACACGCCCAGATTGCTTGAATCCCACCGCGAGAGCAGCAGCGATAGCGTCTGCAAGGGGAAATTGAACACCACATGCGGCTGTGGTGAGAGCTTTAATACGGTCAGGCTGCTTAAATCCCACCGCTGTGGCAGCAGCGACAGCCTCTGCAAGGGCAAGCGGAACACCACCTGTGACTGTGGCCAGTACTTCGATACGGCCAGCCTGCTTTATTCCCACCGCCGGTGCAGCAGCGACAGCCTCTGCATGGGCAAGCTGAACACCACCTGTGAATGTGGCCAGAGCTTCGACACATCCAACCTGCTTTGTTCCCACCGCGAGGGCAGCAGCGATAGCGTCTGCAAGGGAAAATTGAACACCACATGCGGCTGTGGTGAGAGCTTGAATACGGTCATGCAGCTTAAATCCCACCGCCGGTGCAGCAGCGACAGCCTCTGCAAGGGCAAGCGGAACACCACCTGCGGTTGTGGCCAGAGCTTCGACACGCCCAGATTGCTTGAATCCCACCGCGAGGACAGCAGCGACAGCGTCTGCAAGGGAAAGTTGAACACCACATGCGGCTGTGGCGAGAGCTTGGATACGGTCAAACAGCTTCAATCCCACCGCCGGGTCAGCAGCAACACCCTCTTGCAAGAGTAAGCGCAGCAAATAGGGAACAACCCCTTTTCCGGAGGCCGAATGCTAATAGTTGATATCACTGCTGTCCGGCTTGAGCCTCACTTTGAAAACAAATGGTCGCCATGCGAGGAGGTGACCGATATCCCAGGTCTATCCATACAACCTCCCCCGCATATGGGCGATCGATACGGTCCAGAACACGCTTGGTCTGCCATCATGCTTCTCTGGAATCTTGAACGCCTATAAAACCGCCTGATGGGAACAACCGACTTTTCCGATCATCTGCTAGCCTGTGGAATCAATGGAATCAGAGAAATTGGTGTGCTAAAGCAACGAAACACCACCTGCGGTTGTGGCCAGCAGCTTCGATACACATTCAGAGCCAGCCTTTGGCTGGCCCTGCGCTGAAATTGAATCCCACCGAAGCAGCGACAGCGTCTGCAAGGGAAAGTTGAACTACCACATGCGGCTGTGGTGAGAGCTTGGATACGGTCACTTCAATCCCACCGCCGCTCAGCAGCAACACCCTCTGCAAGAGTAAGCGCAGCAAATAGAAAAGGAGGCGCTAATAGTTGATATCACTGCTGCTCGGTTGAGCCTCACTCAGCGTCCCCCCCCTCATATCTCGATACGTTTTTTGTCATCATGCTTCTCTGGAATCTTCAACGCCTATAAAACCGCCTGATGGGAACAATGATATTTTCCGTTCATCTGCTAGCCTGTGGAATCCGAATGGAATCAGAGAAATTGGTGTGCTAAAGCCGTTAATAACATTCAGAGCTCTTTGGCTGGCTCTGGCTGTTGCCCCATCTCTTGTTTTTGGTACAGGTTTGAAAACAAAAGGTCACTGCACTCTTGTGTTACCCGTCAGTGAAGAGGTGACCGACATCCTCTCAACAGGTCGTATCCATACAGCCTCCCCCGCGGTTCAACCTATGGGCGATACATTCTGTGTGGCCGGCCCAGAACACACTCTGGTCTGTCAGGGAGTTGACGAACCTGCCAGAGTCAGAATACCGAGGCAGAGTGGGGGTGCTCTCAATGTCAGCGCCAAAGGCTCTGTTTGCTTCGCAACGTCCGACCAAACCGCTCCCCCGTCATGGGACGATGATGTAATGGTCACAGGCGACTCAGTTCTCGGCCTGGAGGAGCTGATGCTACCTGACAACCCTGATATCAGAGCCTGGGAAATTCACTGTCGGAGCATTGTTAAAAAAGAGCCATCTGAATCTGACACCCCGTCAACAGAGGCTGATGACCAGGGTTACGATAGCCCGATAGGGGGCATTGAAATAGCATCTGTATCAACACCCAGGGGGCAACCAAACACCACCTGCGGCTGTGGTCTGCACTTCGACACGGCCAGTCTGCTTCAATCTCACCGCCGGTATAGCGGCCAGTGCAAGGGCAAGCGGAACACCACCTGCGACTGTGGCCAGCTCTTCGACACGATCAGTCGGCTTCGGTCCCATCGTGAGGGAAGTAGCGCCCCCCTCTGCAAGGGCAAGCTGAACACCACCTGTGGCTGTGGCCTGCACTGCGACACGGTCAGTCGGCTTCGGTCCCATCGTGAGGGAAGTAGCGCCCCCCTCTGCAAGGGCAAGCTGAACACCACCTGTGCCTGTGGCCAGCATTTCGATACGGTCAGAGGGCTTGAATTCCACCGTAAGGGCAGTAGCGACATCCACTGCAAGGGCAAGCGGAACAACATTTGCGGCTGTGGCCGGAGCTTCGACACGTTCAGTTTTCTTGAAAACCACCGTGAGGTCAGCAGCGATAGCGTCTGCAAGGGAAAATTGAACACCACATGCGGCTGTGGTGAGAGCTTTAATACGGTCAGGCAGCTTAAATCCCACCGACGGGGCAGCAGCGTCCCCCTCTGCAAGGGCAAGCTGAACACCACCTGTGCCTGTGGCCGGCACTTCGATACGGTCAGATTGCTTGAATCCCACCGCCGGGGCAGCAGCGACAGCCTCTGCAAGGGCAAGCGGAACAGCACCTGTGACTGTGGCCAGAATTTCGCTACGATGAGCCTGCTTGGTTCCCACCGTCAGTGCAGCAGCGACAGCCTCTGCAAGGGCAAGCGGAACACCACCTGCGGTTGTGGCCAGAGCTTCGACACGCCCAACCTGCTTTGTTCCCACCGCGAGGGCAGCAGCGATAGCGTCTGCAAGGGAAAATTGAACACCACATGCGGCTGTGGTGAGAGCTTTAATACGGTCAGGCAGCTTGAATACCACCGCCGGGGCAGCAGCGACAGCCTCTGCAAGGGCAAGCGGAACACCGCCTGTGACTGTGGCCAGCACTTTGAAACGGCCAGATTGCTTGAATCCCACCGGCGGGGCAGCAGCGACAGCCTCTGCAAGGGCAAGCGGAGCACCACCTGTGACTGTGGCCAGCACTTCGACACGAGCAGTCGGCTTCGGACCCATCGTGAGGGAAGTAGCGCCCCCCTCTGCAAGGGCAAGCTGAACACCACCTGTGACTGTGGCCAGTGCTTCGATACGGTCAGATTGCTTGAATCCCACCGTCAGAGCAGCAGCGACAGCCTCTGCAAGGGCAAGCGGAACACCACCTGTGGCTGTGGCCAGCACTTCGATACGGCCAGCCTGCTTAATTTCCATCGCCGCGTCAGCAGCAACAGCCTCTGCAAGAGTAAGCGCAGCAAATAGAAAAGGAGGCGCTAATAGTTGATATCACTACTGCCCGGTTGAGCCTCACTCAGCGCCATGACCCCTCTCATATCTCAATACGTTTTTTGTCATCATGCTTCTCTGGAATCTTCAACGCCTATAAAACCGCCTGATGGTAACAATACCCTTTTCCGATCATCTGCTAGCCTGTGGAATCCGAATGGAATCAGAGAAATTGGTGTGCTAAAGCCGCTAATAGCATTCAGAGTTCTTTGGCTGGCCCTGGCTGTTGCCCCTGCTCTTGTTTTTGGTACAGGTTTGAAAACAAAAGGTCACTGCACTCTTGTGTTACCCGTCAGCGAAGAGGTGACCGATATCCTCTCAACAGGTCGTATCCATACAACCTCCCCCGCTGTTCAACCTATGGGCGATACATTCTGTGTAGCCGGTCCAGAACACGCTCTTGTCTGTCAGGGCGTTGACAAACCTGCCAGAGTCAGGATCCCAGTACAGGTCGGGGATGCTCTGAATGTCAGCGCTAAGGGCTCTGTCTGCTCCGTAACGTCCGACAAAACCGCTACCCCGTCATGGGGCGATGATGTGATGGTCACAGGCGACTCAGTTCTCGGGCTGGAGGAGCTGATGCTACCTGACAACCCTGATATCAGAGCCTGGGAAATTCACTGTCGGAGCATTGTTAAAAAAGAGCCATCTGAATCTGACCCCCCGTCAACAGAGGCTGATGACCAGGGTTACGATAGCCCGATAGGGGACATTGAAATAGCATCTGTATCAACACCCAGGGGGCAAGCAAACACCACCTGCGGCTGTGGCCTGCACTTCGATACGGCCAGCCTGCTTAGTTCCCACCGTCAGGGCAGCAGCGACAGCCTCTGCAAGGGCAAGCGGAACACCACCTGCGATTGTGGCCAGCGCTTCGATACGGTCAGGCGGCTTCGGTGCCATCGTGAGGGAAGTAGCGCCCCCCTCTGCAAGGGCAAGCTGAACACCACCTGTGACTGTGGCCGGCACTTCGACACGGTCATTCGGCTTCAGTCCCACCGCCGGTGCAGCAGCGACACCCTCTGCAAGGGCAGGCGGAAAACCACCTGTGACTGTGGCCAGCACTTCGATACGGCCAGTCGGCTTAATTCCCACCGCCGGGGCAGCAGCGACAGCCTCTGCAAGGGCAAGCGGAACACCGCCTGTGACTGTGGCCAGCACTTCGATACGGCCAGATTGCTTGAATCCCACCGGCGGGGCAGCAGCGACAGCCTCTGCAAGGGCAAGCGGAGCACCACCTGTGACTGTGGCCAGTACTTCGACACGATCAGTCGGCTTCGGACCCATCGTGAGGGAAGTAGAGCCCCCCTCTGCAAGGGCAAGCTGAACACCACCTGTGACTGTGGCCAGTGCTTCGATACGGTCAGATTGCTTGAATCCCACCGTCAGGGCAGCAGCGACAGCCTCTGCAAGGGCAAGCGGAACACCACCTGTGACTGTGGCCAGCACTTCGATACGGCCATCCTGCTTAATTTCCACCGCCGCGTCAGCAGCAACACCCTCTGCAAGAGTAAGCGCAAAAAATAGAAAAGGAGGCGCTAATAGTTGATATCACTGCTGCCCGGTTGAGCCTCACTCAGCGCCATGACCCCTTTCATATTTCGATACGCTTTTTGTCATCATGCTTCTCTGGAATCTTCAACGCCTATAAAACCGCCTGATGGGAACAAGCCCTTTTCCGATCATCTGCTAGCCTGTGGAATCCGAATGGAATCAGAGAAATTGGTGTGCTAAAGCCGTTAATAGCATTCAGAGTTCTTTGGCTGGCCCTGGCTGTTGCCCCATCTCTTGTTTTTGGTACAGGTTTGAAAACAAAAGGTCACTGCACTCTTGTGCTACCCGTCAGCGGAGAGGTGACCGATATCCTCTCAACAGGTCGTATCCATACAACCTCCCCCGCTGTTCAGCCTATGGGCGATACATTCTGTGTAGCCGGTCCAGAACACACTATGGTCTGTCGGGGCGTTGACAAACCTGCCAGAGTCAGAATTCCAGGGCAGGTCGGGGATGCTCTGAATGTCAGGGTCAAAGGCTCTGTCTGCTTCGCAACGTCCGACAAAACCGCTACCCCGTCAAGGGACGATGATGTGATAGTCACAGGCGACTCAGTTCTCGGCCTGGAGGAGCTGATACTACCTGACAACCCTGAGATCAGAGCCTGGGAAATTCACTGTCGGAGCATTGTTAAAAAAGAGCCATCTGAATCTGACGCCCCGTCAACAGAGGTTGATGACCAAGGTTACGATAGCCCGATAGGGGGCATTGAAATAGCATCTGTATCAACACCCAGGGGGCAACCAAACACCACCTGCGGCTGCGGCCTGCACTTCGATACGGCCAGCCTGCTTCAATCTCACCGTCAGGGCAGCAGCGACAGCCTCTGCAAGGGCAAGTGGAACACCACCTGTGTCTGTGGCCAGCACTTCGACACGGTCAGGCGGCTTCGGTGCCACCGTCAGGGCAGCAGTGACAGCCTCTGCAAGGGCGAGCGGAACACCACCTGCGATTGTGGCCAGCACTTCGACACGGTCAGGCGGCTTCAGTGCCATCGTGAGGGAAGTAGCGCCCCCCTCTGCAAGGGCAAGCTGAACACCACCTGTGGCTGTGGCCAGCACTGCGAGACAGTCAGACGGCTTGAATCCCACCGTAAGGCCAGTAGCGACACCCGCTGCAAGGGCAAGTTGAATACAATATGCAGCTGTAGTCAGATCTTCGAGACAGCCAGGCAGCTATATGTCCACCGTGAGGGCAGCAGCGATAGCGTCTGCAAGGGAAAATTGAACACCACGTGCGCCTGTGGTGAGAGATTTAATAGTGTCACCCTGCTTAAATCCCACCGACGGAGCAGCAGCGACATCCTCTGCAAGGGCAAGCTGAACACCACCTGTGATTGTGGCCAGTACTTCGGTACGGCCGACCAGCTTAAATATCACCGCCGGGTCAGCAGCGACATCCGCTGCAGTGGCAAGCAGAACAACATCTGCGACTGTGGCCGGAGCTTCGAAACGCCCAATCTGCTTAGTTCACACCGCCGGGGTAGCAGCGACAGCCTCTGCAAGGCAAAATTGAACACCACATGCGATTGTGGTCAGAATTTCGCGTCGACGAACCTGCTTATTTCCCACCGCCGGGGCAGCAGCGACAGCCCCTGCAAGGGCAAGCGGAACACCACCTGTGACTGTGGCCAGCGCTTCGACACGGCCAGTCGGCTTCAATCTCACCGTCAGTGCAGCAGCGACAGCCCCTGCAAGGGCAAGCGGAACACCACCTGTGACTGTGGCCAGCACTTCGATACGGCCAGCCTGCTTTATTCCCACCGCCGGTGCAGCAGCGACAGCCTCTGCAAGGGCAGGCGGAACACCATCTGCGACTGTGGCCAGAATTTCGCGACGATGAACCTGCTTAATTCCCACCGTCAGATCAGCAGCAACAGCCTCTGCAAGAGTAAGCGCAGCAAATAGAAAAGGAGGGGTTAAAAGTTGATATCACTGCTGCCCGGTTGAGCCTCACTCAGCGCCAGGATCCCCCCTCATATTTCGATATGCTTTTTGTCATCATGCTTCTCTGGAATATTCAACGCCTATAAAACCGCCTGATGGGAACAACCCCTTTTCCGATCATCTGCTAGCCTGTGGAATCCGAATGGAATCAGAGAAATTGGTGTGCTAAAGCCGTTAATAGCATTCAGAGTTCTTTGGCTGGCCCTGGCTGTAGCCCCATCTCTTGTTTTTGGTACAGGTTTGAAAACAAAAGGTCACTGCACTCTTGTGTTACCCGTCAGCGAAGAGGTGACCGATATCCTCTCAACAGGTCGTATCCATACAGCCTCCCCCGCTGTTCAACCTATGGGCGATACATTCTGTGTAGCCGGTCCAGAACACGCTCTGGTCTGTCAGGGCGTTGACAAGCCTGCCAGAGTCAGGATCCCAGTACAGGTCGGGGATGCTCTGAATGTCAGCGCTAAGGGCTCTATCTGCTCCGTAACGCCCGGCAAATCCTCTACCCCATCATGGGGGGACGATGATGTGATAGTCACAGGCGAATCAATTATCGGCCTGGAGGAGCTGTTGTTACCTGACAACCCTGATATCAGAGCCTGGGAAATTCACTGTCGGAGGATTGTTAAAAAAGAGCCATCTGAATCTGACACCCCGTCAGCAGAGGCTGATGACCAGGGTTACGATAGCCCGATAGGGGGCATTGAAATAGCATCTGTATCAACACCCAGGGGGCAACCAAACACCACTTGCGGCTGTGGCCTGCACTTCGATACGGCCAGCCTGCTTAGGTCCCACCGTCAGGGCAGCAGCGACAGCCTCTGCAAGGGCAAGCTGAACACCACCTGCGATTGTGGCCAGCGCTTTGATACGGTCAGGCGGTTTCGGTGCCATCGTGAGGGAAGTAGCGCCCCCCTCTGCAAGGGCAAGCTGAACACCACCTGTGACTGTGGCCGGCACTTCGACACGGTCATTCGGCTTCAGTCCCACCGCCGGTGCAGCAGCGACAGCCTCTGCAAGGGCAGGCGGAACACCACCTGTGACTGTGGCCAGCACTTCGATACGGTCAGCCTGCTTCAAACTCACCGCCGGGGCAGCAGCGACAGCCTCTGCAAGGGCCTGCTGAACACCAAGTGTGACTGTGGCCAGCACTTCGATTCGGTCAACCAGCTTAAATATCACCACCGGGGCAGCAGTGACATCCGCTGCAGGGGCAAGCGGAACAACATCTGCGACTGTGGCCGGAGCTTCGACACGCCCAGCCTGCTTAGTTCCCACCGCCGGGGCAGTAGCGATAGCGTCTGCAAGGGAAAATTGAACACCACATGCGGCTGTGGTGAGAGCTTGAATACGGTCATGCAGCTTAAATCCCACCGCCGCGTCAGCAGCAACACCCTCTGCAAGAGTAAGCGCAGCAAATAGAAAAGGAGGCGCTAATAGTTGATATCACTGCTGCCCGGTTGAGCCTCACTCAGCGCCATGACCCCTCTCATATTTCGATACGCTTTTTGTCATCATGCTTCTCTGGAATCTTCAACGCCAATAAAACCGCCTGATGGGAACAACCCCTTTTCCGATCATCTGCTAGCCTGTGGAATCCGAATGGAATCCGAATGGAATCAGAGAAATTGGTGTGCTAAAGCCGTTAATAGCATTCAGAGTTCTTTGGCTGGCCCTGGCTGTAGCCCCATCTCTTGTTTTTGGTACAGGGTTGAAAACAAAAGGTCACTGCACTCTTGTGTTACCCGTCAGCGAAGAGGTGACCGATATCCCCTCAACAGGTCGTATCCATACAACCTCCCCCGCTGTTCAACCTATGGGCGATACATTCTGTGTAGCCGGTCCAGAACACACTCTGGTCTGTCAGGGCGTTGACAAGCCTGCCAGAGTCAGGATGCCGGGACCGGTCCAGGATGCTCTGAATGTCAGGGCCAAAGGCTCTGTCTGCTCTGCGACGTCCGACAAAACCGCTACCCCGTCATGGGGCGATGATGTGATAGTCACAGGCGACTCAGTTCTCGGCCTGGAGGAGCTGATGCTACCTGACAACCCTGATATCAGAGCCTGGGAAATTCACTGTCGAAGCATTGTTAAAAAAGAGCCATCTGAATCTGACACCCCGTCAACAGAGGCTGATGACCAGGTTTACGATAGCCCGATAGGGGACATTGAAATAGCATCTGTATCAACACCCAGGGGGCAACCAAACACCACCTGCGGCTGTGGCCTGCACTTCGATACGGCCAGCCTGCTTAGTTCCCACCGTCAGGGCAGCAGCGACAGCCTCTGCAAGGGCAAGTGGAACACCACCTGTGACTGTGGCCAGCACTTCGACACGGTCAGGCGGCTTTGGTCCCACCGTCTGGGCAGCAGCGACAGCCTCTGCAAGGGCAAGCGGAACACCACCTGTGATTGTGGCCAGCACTTCGACACGGTCAGGCGGCTTCGGTGCCATCGTGAGGGAAGTAGCGCCCCCCTCTGCAAGGGCAAGCTGAACACCACCTGTTACTGTGGCCGGCACTTCGACACGGTCAGTCGGCTTGAGTCCCACCGCCGGTGCAGCAGCGACACCCTCTGCAAGGGCAAGCGGAACAGCACCTGTGACTGTGGCCGGCACTTCGATACGGCCAGTCGGCTTAATTCCCACCGCCGGGGCAGCAGCGACAGCCTCTGCAAGGGCAAGTTGAGCACCACCTGTGACTGTGGCCAGCACTTCGATACGGCCAACCTGCTTAATACCCACCGCCAGGGCAGCAGCGACAGCCTCTGCAAGGCCAAGCGGAACACCACCTGTGACTGTGGCCAGCACTTCGATACGGCCAGTCTGCTTCAAACTCACCGCCGGGGCAGCAGCGACAGCCTGTGCAAGGGCAAGCGGAACACCAAGTGTGACTGTGGCCGGAGCTTCGACACGCCCAGCCTGCTTAATTCCCACCGCCGGGGCAGTAGCGATAGCGTCTGCAAGAGAAAATTGAACACCACATGCGGCTGTGGTGAGAGCTTGAATACGGTCATGCAGCTTAAATCCCACCGCCACGTCAGCAGCAACACCCTCTGCAAGAGTAAGCGCAGCAAATAGAAAAGGAGGCGCTAATAGTTGATATCACTGCTGCCCGGTTGAGCCTCACTCAGCGCCATGACCCCTCTCATATTTCGATACGCTATTTGTCATCATGCTTCTCTGGAATCTTCAACGCCTATAAAACCGCCTGATGGGAACAACCCCTTTTCCGATCATCTGCTAGCCTGTGGAATCCGAATGGAATCAGAGAAATTGGTGTGCTAAAGCCGTTAATAGCATTCAGAGTTCTTTGGCTGGCCCTGGCTGTAGCTCCATCTCTTGTTTTTGGTACAGGTTTGAAAACAAAAGGTCACTGCACTCTTGTGTTACCCGTCAGCGAAGAGGTGACCGATATCCGCTCAACAGGTCGTATCCATACAACCTCCCCCGCTGTTCAACCTATGGGCGATACATTCTGTGTAGCCGGTCCAGAACACACTCTGGTCTGTCAGGGCGTTGACAAGCCTGCCAGAGTCAGGATAACGGGACCGGTCGGGGATGCTCTGAATGTCAGGGCCAAAGGCTCTGTCTGCTTCGCAACGTCCGACAAAACCGCTACCCCGTCATGGGGCGATGATGTGATGGTCACAGGCGAATCAATTATCGGCATGGAGGAGCTGATGCTACCTGACAACCCTGATATCAGAGCCTGGGAAATTCACTGTCGGAGCATTGTTAAAAAAGAGCCATCTGAATCTGACACCCCGTCAACAGAGGCTGATGACCAGGGTTACGATAGCCCGATAGGGGACATTGAAATAGCATCTGTATCAACACCCAGGGGGCAACCAAACACCACCTGCGGCTGTGGTCTGCACTTCGAAACGGCCAGCCTGCTTAGTTCCCACCGTCACGGCAGCAGCGACAGTCTCTGCAAGGGCAAGCGGAACACCATCTGTGACTGTGGCCGGCACTTCGATACGGCCAGTCGGCTTAATTCCCACCGCCGGGGCAGCAGCGACAGCCTCTGCAAGGGCAAGTTGAGCACCACCTGTGACTGTGGCCAGCACTTCGATACGGCCAGTCTGCTTCAAACTCACCGCCGGGGCAGCAGCGACAGCCTGTGCAAGGGCAAGCGGAACACCAAGTGTGACTGTGGCCAGCACTTCGGCACGGTCAACCAGCTTAAATATCACCACCGGGGCAGCAGTGACATCCGCTGCAGGGGCAAGCGGAACAACATCTGCGACTGTGGCCGGAGCTTCGACACGCCCAGCCTGCTTAGTTCCCACCGCCGGGGCAGTAGCGATAGCGTCTGCAAGGGAAAATTGAACACCACATGCGGCTGTGGTGAGAGCTTGAATACGGTCATGCAGCTTAAATCCCACCGCCACGTCAGCAGCAACACCCTCTGCAAGAGTAAGCGCAGCAAATAGAAAAGGAGGCGCTAATAGTTGATATCACTGCTGCCCGGTTGAGCCTCACTCAGCGCCATGACCCCTCTCATATTTCGATACGCTTTTTGTCATCATGCTTCTCTGGAATCTTCAACGCCTATAAAACCGCCTGATGGGAACAACCTCTTTTCCGATCATCTGCTAGCCTGTGGAATCCGAATGGAATCAGAGAAATTGGTGTGCTAAAGCCGTTAATAGCATTCAGAGTTCTTTGGCTGGCCCTGGCTGTAGCTCCATCTCTTGTTTTTGGTACAGGTTTGAAAACAAAAGGTCACTGCACTCTTGTGTTACCCGTCAGCGAAGAGGTGACCGATATCCGCTCAACAGGTCGTATCCATACAACCTCCCCCGCTGTTCAACCTATGGGCGATACATTCTGTGTAGCCGGTCCAGAACACGCTCTTGTCTGTCAGGGCGTTGACAAACCTGCCAGAGTCAGGATCCCGAAACAGGTCGGGGATGTTCTGAATGTCAGCGCCAAGGGCTCTGTCTGCTCCGCAACTCCCGGCAAAACCGCTCCCCCGTCATGGGAAGATGATGTGATGGTCACAGGCGAATCAATTATCGGCCTGGAGGGGCTGTTGTTACCTGACAACCCTGATATCAGGGCCTGGGAAATTCACTGTCGGAGCATTGTTAAAAAAGAGCCATCGGAATCTGACACCCAGTCAACAGAGGCTGATGACCAAGGTTACGATAGCCCGATAGGGGGCATTGAAATAGCATCTGTATCAACACCCAGGGGGCAACCAAACACCACCTGCGGCTGTGGTCTGCACTTCGAAACGGCCAGCCTGCTTAATTCCCACCGCCGGGGCCGCAGCGCCCCCCTCTGCAAGGGCAAGCTGAACACCACCTGTGTCTGTGGGCGGCACTTCGATACGGCCAGCCTGCTTTATTCCCACCGCCGGGTCAGCAGCGACAGCCTCTGCAAGGGCAAGCGAAACACCACCTGTGGCTGTGGCCGGCACTTCGATACGGCCAGCCTGCTTCAATCTCACCGTCAGGGCAGCAGCGACACCCTCTGTAAGGGCAGGCGGAACACCACCTGTGGCTGTGGCCAGCACTTCGATACGGCCAGGCTGCTTCAATCTCACCGTCAGAGCAGCAGCGACAGCCTCTGCAAGGGCAAGCTGAACACCACCTGTGGCTGTGGCCAGCACTTAGATACGGCCTGCCTGCTAAATTCCCACCGCCGGGGCAGCAGCGACAGCCTCTGCAAGGGCAAGCGGAACACCGCCTGTGACTGTGGCCAGCACTTCGATACGGCCAACCTGCTAAATTCCCACCGTCAGAACAGCCGCGACAGCCTCTGCAAGGGCAAGCGGAACACCACCTGCGACTGTGGCCAGCACTTCGATACGGCCAACCTGCTTAATTACCACCGTCAGAACAGCCGCGACAGCCTCTGCAAGGGCAAGCGGAACACCACCTGTGACTGTGGCCGGCACTTCGATACGGCCAGCCTGCTTATTTCCCACCGCCAGGGCAGCAGCGACAGCCTCTGCAAGGGCAAGCGGAACACCACCTGCGACTGTGGCCAGCACTTCGATACGGTCAACCTGCTTAATCACCACCGTCAGAACAGCCGCGACAGCCGCTGCAAAGGCAAGCGGAACACCACCTGCGGTTGTGGCCGGAGCTTCGGCACGCCCAAATTTCTTGAAACCCACCGCGAGGGCAGCATCGATAGCGTCTGCAAGGGGAAATTGAACACCACATGCGGCTGTGGTGAGAGCTTTAATACGGTCAAACAGCTTAAATTCCACCGCCGGGTCAGTAGCAATACCCTCTGCAAGAGTAAGCGCAGCAAATAGAAAAGGAGGCGCTAATAGTTGATATCACTGCTGCCCGGTTGAGCCTCACTCAGCGCCATGGATCCCTCCTCATATTTCGATACGCTTTTTGTCATCATGCTTCTCTGGAATCTTCAACGCCTATAAAACCGCCTGATGGGAACAACCCCTTTTCCGATCATCTGCTAGCCTGTGGAATCCGAATGGAATCAGAGAAATTGGTGTGCTAGAGCCGTTAATAGCATTCAGAGCTCTTTGGCTGGCTCTGGCCATTGCCCCATCTCTTGTTTTTGGTACAGGTTTGAAAACAAAAGGTCACTGCACTCTTGTGTTACCCGTCAGCGAAGAGGTGACCGATATCCTCTCAACAGGTCGTATCCATACAACTTTCCCCGCTGTTCAACCTATGGGCGATACATTCTGTGTAGCCGGCCCAGAACACGCTCTGGTCTGTCAGGGCGTTGACAAACCTGCCAGAGTCAGGGTCCCGAGACAGGCCGGGGATGCTCTGAATGTCAGGGCCAAAGGCTCTGTTTGCTTCGCAACGTCCGACAAAACCGCTACCCCGTCATGGGACGATGATGTGATGGTCACAGGCGACTCAGTTCTCGGCCTGGAGGAGCTGATGCTACCTGACAACCCTGATATCAGAGCCTGGGAAATTCACTGTCGGAGCATTGTTAAAAAAGAGCCATCTGAATCTGACACCCCGTCAACAGAGGCTGATGACCAGGGTTACGATAACCCGATAGGGGGCATTGAAATAGCATCTGTATCAACACCCAGGGGGCAACGAAACACCACCTGCGTCTGTGGCAGGTACTTCGATACGGCCAGCCTGCTTAAATCTCACCGTCAGGGCAGCAGCGACAGCCTCTGCAAGGGCAAGCGGAACACCACCTGTTACTGTGGCCAGCACTTCGAGACAGTCAACCTGCTTAATTCCCACCGTCAGGGCAGCAGCGATGGCCTCTGCAAGGGCAAGCGGAACACCACTTGTGACTGTGGCCAGCACTTCGAGACAGTCAACCTGCTAAAATCCCACCGTCAGGGCAGCAGCGACAGCCTCTGCAAGGGCAAGCGGAACACCACCTGCGACTGTGGCCAGCACTTCGACACGATCACTCGGCTTCGGTGCCATCGTGAGGGAAGTAGCGCCCCCCTCTGCAAGGGCAAGCTGAACACCACCTGTGGCTGTGGCCAGCACTTCGATACGGCCAGCCTGCTTTATTCCCACCGCCGGAGCAGCAGCGACAGCCTCTGCAAGGGCAAGCAGAAGACCACCTGCGATTGTGGCCAGCACTTCGACACGGCCAGGCGGCTTCGGTGCCATCGTGAGGGAAGTAGCGCCCCCCTCTGCAAGGGCAAGCGTAACACCACCTGTGACTGTGGCCAGCACTTCGATACGGCCAGCCTGCTTAATTCCCACCGCCGGGGCAGCAGCGACAGCCTCTGCAAGGGCAAGCGGAACACCACCTGCGATTGTGGTCAGAATTTCGCGACGATGATCCTGCTTCAATCTCACCGTAAGAGCAGCAGCGACAGCCTCTGCAAGGGCAAGCGGAACACCACCTGTGACTGTGGCCAGCACTTCGACACGATCAGTCGGTTTCGGTACCATCGTGAGGGAAGTAGCGCCCCCCTCTGCAAGGGCAGGCTGAACACCACCTGTGGCTGTGGCCGGCACTTCGATACGGCCAGATTGCTTGAATCCCACAGCAGGGGCAGCAGCGACAGCCTCTGCAATGGCAAGCGGAACATCACCTGTGACTGTGGCCAGCACTTCGATACGGCCAGATTGCTTGAATCCCACCGCAGAGGCAGCAGCGACAGCCTCTGCAATGGCAAGCGGAACATCACCTGTAACTGTGGCCAGCACTTCTACATGATCAGTCGGCTTCGGTACCATCGTGAGGGAAGTAGCGCCCCCCTCTGCAAGGGCAAGCTGAACACCACCTGTGGCTGTGGCCAGCACTTCGATACGGTCAGATTTCTTGAATCCCACCGCCGGGGCAGCAGCGACAGCCTCTGCATGGGCAAGCGGAACACCACCTGCGGTTGTGGCCGGAGCTTCGACACGCCCAGATTGCTTGAATCCCACCGCGAGGTCAGCAGCGATAGCGTCTGCAAGGGAAAATTGAATACTACATGCGGCTGTGGTGAGAGCTTGAATACGGTCATGCAGCTTAAATCCCACCGCCGCTTCAGCAGCAACACCCTCTGCAAGAGTAAGCGCAGCAAATAGAAAAGCAGGCGCTAATAGTTGATATCACTGCTGCCCGGTTGCGCCTCACTCAGCGCCAGGATCCCCCCCCCCTCATATTTCGATACGCTTTTTGTCATCATGCTTCTCTGGAATCTTCAACGCCTATAAAACCGCCTGATGGGAACAATACTCTTTTCCGTTCATCTGCTAGCCTGTGAGATCCAATGGAACCAGGAAGGTGGTGTGCTAAAGCCGTTAATAGCATTCAGAGCTCTTTGGCTGGCTCTGGCTGTTGCCCCATATCTTGTTTTTGGTACAGGTTTGAAAACAAAAGGTCACTGCACTCTTGTGTTACCCGTCAGCGAAGAGGTGACCGATATCCTCTCAACAGGTCGTATCCATACAACATCCCCCGCTGTTCAACCTATGGGTGATACATTCTGTGTAGCTGGCCCAGAACACGCTCTGGTCTGCCAGGGCGTTGATAAACCTGCCAGAGTCAGGATCCCAAGACAGGTCGGCGATGCTCTGAATGTCAGGGCCAAAGGCTCTGTCTGCTCCGCGACGTCCGACAAAACCGCTACCCCGTCATGGGACGATGATGTGATGGTCACAGGCGACTCAGTTCTCGGCCTGGAGGAGCTGATGCTACCTGACAATCCTGATATCAGAGCCTGGGAAGTTCACTGTCGGAGCATTGTTAAAAAAGAGCCATCTGAATCTGACACCCCGTCAACAGAGGCTGATGACCAGGGTTACGATAGCCCGATAGGGGACATTGAAATAGCATCTGTATCAACACCCGGGGGGCAACGAAACACCACCTGCGGCTGTGGCCTGCACTTCGACACGGCCAGCCTGCTTCAATCTCACCGTCAGGGCAGCAGCGACAGCCTCTGCAAGGGCAAGCTGAACACCACCTGTGACTGTGGCCAGTACTTCGACACGGTCAGGCGGCTTCGTTCCCATCGTGAGGGAAGTAGCACACCCATTTGCAAGGGGAAGCGGAACACCACCTGTGACTGTGGCCAGTACTTCGATACGGCCAGCCTGCTTAATTCCCACTGCCGGGGCAGCAGCGACAGCCTCTGCAAGGGCAAGCGGAACACCACCTGTGACTGTGGCCAGCACTTCGACACGGTCAGGCGGCTTCGGTGCCATCGTGAGGGAAGTAGCGCCCCTCTCTGCAAGGGCAAGCGGAATACAACCTGTGACTGTGGCCAGCCCTTCGATACGGCCAACCTGCTTAATTACCACCGCCGGGGCAGCAGCGACAGCCTCTGCAAGGGCAAGCGGAACACCACCTGCGATTGTGGTCAGAATTTCGCGACGATGATCCTGCTTCAATCTCACCGTCAGAGCAGCAGCGACAGCCTCTGCAAGGGCAAGCGGAACACCACCTGTGGCTGTGGCCAGCACTTCGACACGATCATTCGGTATCGGTCCCATCGTGAGGGAAGTCGCGCCCCCCTCTGCAAGGGCGAGCGGAACACCACCTGTGGCTGTGGCCAGCACTTCGATACGGCCGGGCAGCTTAAATATCACCGCCAGGTCGGCAGCGACATCCGCTCCAGGGGCAAGCGGAACATCACCTGTGACTGTGGCCAGCACTTCGATACGGCCAGGCAGCTTATATATCACCGCCGGTTCAGCGGCGACATCCGCTGCAGGGGCAAGCGGAACACCACCTGCGACTGTGGCCAGCACTTCGACACGATCAGTCGGTTTCGGTGCCATCGTGAGGGAAGTAGCGCTCCCCTCTGCAAGGGCAAGCTGAACACCACCTGTGGCTGTGGCCAGTGCTTCGATACGCTCAGATTGCTTGAATCCCACCGCCGGGGCAGCAGCGACAGCCTCTGCAAAGGCACGCGGAACACCACCTGCGGTTGTGGCCAGAGCTTCGACACGTCCAGCCTGCTTAATTCCCACCGCGAGGCAGCAGCGATAGCGTCTGCAAGGGAAAATTGAAAACTACATGCGGCTGTGGTGAGAGCTTGAATACGGTCATGCAGCTTAAATCCCACCGCCGTTTCAGCAGCAACCCCCTCTGCAAGAGTAAGCGCAGCAAATAGAAAAGCAGGCGCTAATAGTTGATATCACTGCTGCCCGGTTGAGCCTCACTCAGCGCCATGACCCCTCTCATATATCGATACGCTTTCCTTCATTGTGCTTCTCTGGAATATTCAACGGCTATAAAACCGCCTGATGGGAACAATGATATTTTCCGTTCATCTGCTAGCCTGTGAAGTCGGAATGGAATCAAGGAAGGTGGTGTGTTACAGCCGTTAATAACATTCAGAGTTCTTTGGCTGGCTCTGGCCATTGCCCCTGCTCTTGTTTTTGGTACAGGTTTGAAATCAAAAGGTCACTGCACTCTTGTGTTACCCGTCAGCGAAGCAGTGACCGATATCCTCTCAACAGGTCGTATCCATACAACCACCCCCGCTGTTCAACCTATGGGCGATACATTCTGTGTAGCCGGCCCAGAACACGCACTGGTCTGTCAGGGCGTTGACAAACCTGCCAGAGTCAGGATCCCGAGACATGTCGGGGATGCACTGAATGTCAGCGCCAGGGGCTCTGTCTGCTCCGTAACGGCCGGCAAATCCTCTCTCCCGTCATGGGACGATGATGTGATAGTCACAGGCGAATCCGTTACCGGTCTGGAGGAGCTGTTGTTACCTGACAACCCTGATATCAAGGCCTGGGAAATTCACTGTCGGAGGATTGTTAAAAAAGAGCCATCTGAATCTGACACCCCGTCAACAGAGGTTGATGACCAGGGTTACGATAGCCCGATAGGGGACATTGAAATAGCATCTGTATCAACACCCGGGGGGCAACGAAACACCACCTGCGCCTGTGGTCAGAATTTCGCGACGATGAGCCTGCTTAATTCCCACCGCCGGGGCAGCAGCGACAGCCTCTGCAAGGGCCGGCGGAACACCATCCGCGACTGTGGCCGGCGCTTCGACACGGCCAGCCTGCTTAATTCCCACCGTCAGAGCAGCAGCGACAGCCTCAGCAAGGGCAAGCGGAACACCACCTGTGACTGTGGCCGGCACTTCGATACGGTCAGCCTGCTTAATTCCCACCGCCGGGGCAGCAGCGACAGCCTCTGCAAGGGCAAGTGGAGCACCACCTGTGACTGTGGCCGACACTTCGATACGTCCAGATTGCTTGAATCCCACCGCCGGGGCAGCAGCGACAGCCTCTGCAAGGGAAAGTGGAACACCACTTGTAACTGTGGCCAGCACTTCGATACGTCCAGCTTGCTTGAATCCCACCGCCGGGGCAGCAGCGACAGCCTCTGCAAGGGCAGGCGGAACACTACCTGTGACTGTGGCCAGCACTTCGACACGGTCAGCCTGCTTCATTCCCACCGCGGGGGCAGCAGCGACAGCCTCTGCAAGGGCAAGTGGAACACCACATGCGATTGTGGTCAGAATTGCGCGTCGATGAACATGCTTAAATCCCACCGCCGGGGCAGCAGCGACAGTCTCTGCAAGGGCAAGTGGAACACCTCCTGTGACTGTGGCCAGTGCTTCGATACGGTCAGATTGCTTGAATCCCACCGTCAGAGCAGCAGCGATAGCCTCTGCAAGGGCAAGCGGAACACCACCTGTGACTGTGGCCAGCACTTCGACACGGTCAGCCTGCTTCATTCCCACCGCCGGGGCAGCAGCAACACCCTCTGCAAGAGTAAGCGCAGCAAATAGAAAAGCAGGCGCTAATAGTTGATATCACTGCTGCCCGGTTGAGCCTCACTCAGCGCCATGGCCCTCTCATATCTCGATACGCTTTTTGTCATCATGCTTCTCTGGAATGTTTAACGCCTATAAAACCGCCTGATGGGAACAATACCCTTTTCCGTTCATCTGCTAGCCTGTGAGATCCAGTGGAATCAGGGAAGGTGGTGTGTTACAGCTGTTGATAACATTCAGGGCTCTTTGGCTAGCCTTGGCTATTGCCCCATCTCTTGTTTTTGGTACAGGTTTGAAAACAAGAGGTCACTGCACTCTTGTGTTACCCGTCAGCGAAGAGGTGACCGATATCCTCTCAACAGGTCGTATCCATACAGCCTCCCCCGCTGTTCAACCTATGGGCGATACATTCTGTGTAGCCGGCCCAGAACACGCTCTGGTCTGTCAGGGCGTTGACAAACCTGCCAGAGTCAGGATCCCGAAACAGGTCGGGGATGCACTGAATGTCAGCGCCAAGGGCTCTGTCTGCTCCGTAACGCCCGGCAAATCCTCTCTCCCGTCATGGGACGATGATGTGATAGTCACAGGCGAATCCGTTACCGGTCTGGATGAGCGGTTGTTACCTGACAACCCTGATATCAAGGCCTGGGAAATTCACTGTCGGAGGATTGTTAAAAAAGAGCCATCTGTATCTGACACCCCGTCAACAGAGGTTGATGACCAGGGTTACGATAGCCCGATAGGGGACATTGAAATAGCATCTGTATCAACACCCGGGGGGCAACGAAACACCACCTGCGCCTGTGGTCAGAATTTCGCGACGATGAGCCTGCTTAATTCCCACCGCAGGGACAGCAGCGACAGCCTCTGCAAGGGCTGGCGGAACACCATCTGCGGCTGTGGCCAGCGCTTCGACACGGCCAGCCTGCTTAATTCCCACCGTCAGAGCAGCAGCGACAGCCTCTGCAAGGGCAGGCGGAACAGCACCTGTGACTGTGGCCGGCACTTCGATACGGCCAGCCTGCTTAATTCCCACCGCCGGGGCAGCAGCGACAGCCTCTGTAAGGGCAGGTGGAGCACCACCTGTGACTGTGGCCGACACTTCGATACGTCCAGATTGCTTGAATCCCACCGCCGGGGCAGCAGCGACAGCCTCTGCAAGGGCAAGCGGAACACCACTTGTAACTGTGGCCAGCACTTCGATACGTCCAGCTTGCTTGAATCCCACCGCCGGGGCAGCAGCGACAGCCTATGCAAGGGCAGGCGGAACACTACCTGTGACTGTGGCCAGCACTTCGATACGGCCATTCGGCTTGAGTACCACCGTCAGAGCAGCAGCGACAGCCTCTGCAAGGGCAAGTGGAACACCACCTGTGACTGTGGCCAGCCCTTCGACACGGTCAACCAGCTTAAATCCCACCGCCGAGGCAGCAGCGATAGCGTCTGTAAGGGCAAGCTGAACACCACCTGTTGCTGTGGCCAGCACTTCGATACGGCCAGCCTGCTTAATTCCCACCGCCGCGTCAGCAGCAACACCCTCTGCAAGGGTAAGCACAGCAAATAGAAAAAGGAGGCGCTAATAGTTGATATCACCGCTGCCCGGTTGAACCTCACTCAACGCCATGGCCCCTCTCATATATCGATACGCTTTCTATCATCATGCTTCTCTGGAATCTTCAACGCCTATAAAACCGCCTGATGGGAACAATACCCTTTTCCGTTCATCTGCTAGCCTGTGGAATCCGAATGGAATCCGAATGGAATCAGAGAAATTGGTGTGCTAAAGCCGTTAATAGCATTCAGAGTTCTTTGGCTGGCCCTGGCCCTGGCCCTGGCCCTGGCCCTGGCCCTGGCCCTGGCCCTGGCCATTGCCTCTGCTCTTGTTTTTGGTACAGGTTTGAAAACAAAAGGTCACTGCACTCTTGTGTTACCTGTCAGCGAAGAGGTGACCGATATCCTCTCAACAGGTCGTATCCATACAACCTCCCCCGCTGTTCAACCTATGGGCGATATATTCTGTGTGGCCGGTCCAGAACACGCACTGGTCTGTCAGGGTGTTGATAAACCTGTCAGAGTCAGGATCCCGAGACAGAGTGGGGATGCTCTCAATGTAAGCGCCAGGGGCTCTGTCTGCTCCGTAACGCCCGGCAAATCCTCTCTCCCGTCATGGGACGATGATGTGATAGTCACAGGCGAATCCGTTACCGGTCTGGAGGAGCTGTTGTTACCTGACAACCCTGATATCAAGGCCTGGGAAATTCACTGTCGGAGCATTGTTAAAAAAGAGCCATCTGAATCTGACACCCCGTCAACAGAGGCTGATGACCAGGGTTACGATAGCCCGATAGGGGACATTGAAATAGCATCTGTATCAACACCCAGGGGGCAACCAAACACCACCTGCGGCTGTTGCAGGTACTTCGATACGGCCAGCCTGCTAAAATCCCACCGTCAGGGCAGCAGCGACATCCTCTGCAAGGGCAAGCGGAACACCACCTGTGTCTGTGGCCAGCACTTCGATACGGCCAGCCTGCTTAATTCCCACCGCCGGGGCAGCAGCGACAGCCTCTGCAAGGGCAAGAAGAACACCATCTGTGACTGTGGCCAGTACTTCGATACGGCCAGATTGCTTGAGTCCCACCGCCAGAGCAGCAGAGACAGCCTCTGCAGGAACAAGCGGAACACCACCTGTGACTGTGGCCGGCACTTCGATACAGTCAGCCTGCTTAATTCCCACCGTCAGGGCAGCAGCGATAGCCTCTGCAAGGGCAAGCGGAACACCACCTGCGTCTGTGGTCAGAATTTCGCGACGATGAGACTGCTTTATTCCCACCGCTGGCGCAGCAGCGACACCCTCTGTAAGGGCAAGCGGAACACCACCTGCGGCTGTGGCCAGCACTTCGACACGTCCACTCGGCTTCGGTCCCATCGTGAGGTAAGTAGCGCCCCCCTCTGCAAGGGCAAGCTGAACACCACCTGTGGCTGTGGCCAGTATTTCAATACGGCCAGATTGCTTGAATCCCACCGCCGGGGCAGCAGCGACATCCGCTGCAGGGGCAAGCGGAACAACATCTGCGACTGTGGTCGGAGCTTCGACACGGTCAACCAGCTTGAATATCACCGCCGGGACAGCAGCGATAGCGTCTGCAAGGGGAAATTGAACACCACATGCGGCTGTGGTGAGAGCTTTAATACGGTCATGCAGCTTAGATCCCACCGCCGCGGCAGCAGCAATACCCTCTGCAAGAGTAAGCGCAGCAAATAGAAAAGGAGGCGCTAATAGTTGATATCACTGCTGCCCGGTTGAGCCTCACTCAGCGCCATGGCCCTCTCATATCTCGATACGCTTTTTGTCATCATGCTTCTCTGGAATCTTCAACGCCTATAAAGCTGCCTGATGGGAACAATGATATTTTCCGTTCATCTGCTAGCCTGTGGAATCCGAATGGAATCAGAGAAATTGGTGTGCTAAAGCCGTTAATAGCATTCAGAGTTCTTTGGCTGGCCCTGGCTGTTGCCCCATCTCTTGTTTTTGGGACAGGTTTGAAAACAAAAGGTCACTGCACTCTTGTGTTACCCGTCAGCGAAGAGGTGACCGATATCCTCTCAACAGGTCGTATCCATACAACCTCCCCCGCTGTTCAACCTATGGGCGATACATTCTGTGTAGCCGGTCCAGAACACGCTCTGGTCTGTCAGGGTGTTGATAAACCTGCCAGAGTCAGGATCCCGAGACAGAGTGGGGATGCTCTCAATGTCAGCGCCAGGGGCTCTGTCTGCTCCGTAACGCCCGGCAAATCCTCTATCCCGTCATGGGACGATGATGTGATAGTCACAGGCGAATCCGTTACCGGTCTGGAGGAGCTGTTGTTACCTGACAACCCTGATATCAAGGCCTGGGAAATTCACTGTCGGAGCCTTGTTAAAAAAGAACTATCTGAATCTGACACCCCGTCAACAGAGGCTGATGACCAGGGTTACGATAGCCCGATAGGGGGCATTGAAATAGCATCTGTATCAACACCCAGGGGGCAACGAAACACCACCTGCGGCTGTGGCAGGTACTTCGATACGGTCAGCCTGCTAAAATCCCACCGTCAGGGCAGCAGCGACAGCCTCTGCAAGGGCAAGCGGAACACCACCTGTGTCTGTGGCCAGCACTTCGATACGGCCAGCCTGCTTAATTCCCACCGCCGGGGCAGCAGCGACAGCCTCTGCAAGGGCAAGCAAAACACCATCTGTGACTGTGGCCAGCACTTCGATACGGCCAGATTGCTTGAGTCCCACCGTCACAGCAGCAGAGACAGCCTCTGCAGGAACAAGCGGAACACCACCTGTGACTGTGGCCAGCACTTCGATACAGGCAGCCTGCTTAATTCCCACCGTCAGGGCAGCAGCGATAGCCTCTGCAAGGGCAAGCGGAACACCACCTGCGCTTGTGGTCAGAATTTCGCGACGCTGAGACTGCTTAATTCCCACCGCCGGCGCAGCAGCGACACCCTCTGTAAGGGCAAGCGGAACACCACCTGCGACTGTGGCCAGCACTTCGACACGGCCACTCGGCTTCGGTCCCATCGTGAGTTAAGTAGCGCCCCCCTCTGCAAGGGCAAGCGGAACACCACCTGTGGCTGTGGCCAGTACTTCAATACGGCCAGATTGCTTGAATTCCACCGCCGGGGCAGCAGCGGCAGCCTCTGCAAAGGCTCGCGGAACACCGCCTGCGGTTGTGGCCAGAGCTTCGACACGCCCAGCCTGCTTAGTTACCACCGCGAGGGCAGCAGCGATAGCGTCTGCAAGGGGAAATTGAACACCACATGCGGCTGTGGTGAGGGCTTGAATACGGTCAGGCAGCTTAAATCCCACCGCCGCGGCAGCAGCAATACCCTCTGCAAGAGTAAGCGCAGCAAATAGAAAAGGAGGCGCTAATAGTTGATATCACTGCTGCCCGGTTGAGCCTCACTCAGCGCCATGGCCCTCTCATATCTCGATACGCTTTTTGTCATCATGCTTCTCTGGAATCTTCAACGCCTATAAAACTGCCTGATGGGAACAATGATATTTTCCGTTCATCTGCTAGCCTGTGGAATCCGAATGGAATCAGAGAAATTGGTGTGCTAAAGCCGTTAATAGCATTCAGAGTTCTTTGGCTGGCCCTGGCTGTTGCCCCATCTCTTGTTTTTGGGACAGGTTTGAAAACAAAAGGTCACTGCACTCTTGTGTTACCCGTCAGCGAAGAGGTGACCGATATCCTCTCAACAGGTCGTATCCATACAACCTCCCCCGCTGTTCAACCTATGGGCGATACATTCTGTGTAGCCGGTCCAGAACACGCTCTGGTCTGTCAGGGTGTTGATAAACCTGCCAGAGTCAGGATCCCGAGACAGAGTGGGGATGCTCTCAATGTCAGCGCCAGGGGCTCTGTCTGCTCCGTAACTCCCGGCAAAACCGCTCCTCCGTCATGGGAAGATGATGTGATGGTCACAGGCGAATCAATTATCGGCCTGGAGGAGCTGTTGTTACCTGACAACCCTGATATCAAGGCCTGGGAAATTCACTGTCGGAGCATTGTTAAAAAAGAGCCATCTGAATCTGACACCCCGTCAACAGAGGCTGATGACCAGGGTTACGATAGCCAGATAGGGGACATTGAAATAGCATCTGTATCAACACCCAGGGGGCAACGAAACACCACCTGTGACTGTGGCCAGCACTTCGACACTGTCAGGCGGCTTCGGTCCCATCGTGAGGGAAGTAGCGCCCTCCTCTGCAAGGGCAAGCGGAACACCACCTGTGGCTGTGGCCAGCACTTCGATACGGCCAGCCTGCTTCAATCTCACCGCCGGGGCAGCAGCGACAGCCTCTGCAAGGGCAAGCGGAACACCACCTGTGGCTGTGGCCAGCACTTCGATACGATCAGTCGGCTTCAGACCCACCGCCGGTGCAGCAGCGACACCCTCTGTAAGGGCAGGCAGAACACCACCTGCGACTGTGGTCAGCGCTTCGATACGGTCAACCTGCTTAGTTCCCACCGCTGGTGCAGCAGCGACAGCCTCTGCAAGGGCATGCGGAAGACCACCTGTGACTGTGGCCAGCACTTCAATACGGTCAGCCGGCTTCATTCCCACCGCAAGGGCAGCAGCGACAGCCTCTGCAAGGGCAAGCGGAACACCACCTGTGACTGTGGCCAGCACTTCGATACGGCCAACCTGCTTAATTCCCACCGCCGGGGCAGCAGCGACATCCTCTGCAAGGGCAAGCGGAACACCACCTGTGGCTGTGGCCTGCACTTCGATGCGTTCAGCCTGCTTAATTCCCACCGTCAGAGCAGCAGCGACAGCCTCTGCAAGAGTAAGCGCAGCAAATAGAAAAGGAGGCGCTAATAGTTGATATCACTGCTGCCCGGTTGAGCCTCACTCAGCGCCATGGCCCCTCTCATATCTCGATACACTTTTTGTCATCGTGCTTCTCTGGAATGTTAAACGCCTATAAAACCGCCTGATGGGAACAATACCCTTTTCCGTTCATCTGCTAGCCTGTGGAATCTGAATGGAATCAAGGAAGGTGGTGTGTTGCAGCCGTTGATGACATCCAGAGTTCTTTGGCTGGCTCTGGCTCTGGCCATTGCCCCTGCTCTTGTTTTTGGGGCAGGTTTGAAAACAAAAGGTCACTGCACTCTTGTGTTACCCGTCAGCGAAGAGGTGACCGATATCCTCTCAACAGGTCGTATCCATACAACCTCCCCCGCTGTTCAACCTATGGGCGATACATTCTGTGTAGCCGGTCCAGAACACGCTCTGGTCTGTCAGGGCGTTGACAAGCCTGCCAGAGTCAGGATCCCAGGACAGGTCGGGGATGCTCTGAATGTCAGGGCCAAAGGTTCTGTCTGCTTCGCAACGTCCGACAAAACCGCTACCCCGTCATGGGGCGATGATGTGATGGTCTCAGGCGAATCAATTATCGGCCTGGAGGAGCTGATGCTACCTGACAACCCTGATATCAGAGCCTGGGAAGTTCACTGTCGGAGCATTGTTAAAAAAGAGCCATCTGAATCTGACACCCCGTCAACAGAGGCTGATGACCAGGGTTACGATAGCCCGAGAGGTGACATTGAAATAGCATCTGTATCAACACCCAGGGGGCGACCAAACACCACCTGCGGCTGTGGCCTGCACTTCGATACGGCCAGCCTGCTTTATTCCCACCGTCAGTGCAGCAGCGCCCCCCTCTGCAAGGGCAAGCGGAACACCACCTGTGGCTGTGGCCAGCACTTCGATACGGCCAGCCTGCTTAATTCCCATCGTCAGAGCAGCAGCAACAGCCTCTGCAAGGGCAAGCGGAACACCACCTGTGACTGTGGCCAGCACTTCGATACGATCAGTCGGCTTCAGACCCATCGCCGGTGCAGCAGCGACACCCTCTGTAAGGGCAGGCAGAACACCACCTGCGACTGTGGTCAGCGCTTCGATACGGTCAGCCTGCTTAATTCCCACCGCTGGGGCAGCAGCGACAGCCTCTGCAAGGGCAAGCGGAACACCACCTGTGACTGTGGCCAGCACTTCGATTCGGTCAGCCTGCTTAATTCCCACCGCCGGGGCAGCAGCGACAGCATCTGCAAGGGCAAGCGGAACACCACCTGTGACTGTGGCCAGCACTTCGATACGGTCAGCCGGCTTAATTCCCACCGCACGGGCAGCAGCGACAGCCTCTGCAAGGGCAGGCGGAACACCACCTGTGACTGTGGCCAGCACTTCGATACGGTCAGCCTGCTTAATTCCCACCGTCAGGGCAGCAGCGACAGCCTCTGTAAGGGCAAGCGGAACACCACCTGCGGCTGCGGCCAGCACTTCGATACGGCCAGCCTGCTAAAATCCCACCGCCAGGCCAGCAGCGAAAGCCTCTGCAGGGGCAAGCTGAACACCACCTGTGACTGTGGACAGCACTTCGATACGGCCAGCCTGCTTTATTCCCACCGTAAGAGAAGCAGCGACAGCCTCTGCAAGGGCAAGCGGAACACCACCTGTGGCTGTGGCCTGCACTTCGATACGGTCAGCCTGCTTAATTCCCACCGTCAGAGCAGCAGCGACAGCCTCTGCAAGGGCAAGCTGAACACCACCTGCGGCTGTGGTCAGAATTTCGCGACGATGAGCCTGCTTTATTCCCACCGCCGGGGCAGCAGCGACAGCCTCTGCAAGAGTAAGCGCAGAAAATAGAAAAGGAGGCGCTAATAGTTGATATCACCGCTGCCCGGTTGAGCCTCACTCAGCGCCATGGTCCCTCTCATATCTCGATACGCTTTCTATCATCGTGCTTCTCTGGAATATTCAACGCCTATAAAACCGCCTGATGGGAACAATGATATTTTCCGTTCATCTGCTAGCCTGTGGAATCCGAATGGAATCAGAGAAATTGGCGTGTTACAGCCGTTGATGACATCCAGAGTTCTTTGGCTGGCTCTGGCCATTGCCCCTGCTCTTGTTTTTGGAACAGGTTTGAAAACAAAAGGTCACTGCACTCTTGTGTTACCCGTCAGCGAAGAGGTGACCGATATCCTCTCAACAGGTCGTATCCATACAACCTCCCCCGCTGTTCAACCTATGGGCGATACATTCTGTGTAGCCGGTCCAGAACACGCTATGGTCTGTCAGGGCGTTGACAAGCCTGCCAGAGTCAGGATCCCAGGACCGGTCGGGGATGCTCTGAATGTCAGGGCCAAAGGCTCTGTCTGCTTCGCAACGTCCGACAACACCGCTACCCCGTCGTGGGGCGATGATGTGATGGTCACAGGCGAATCAATTATCGGCATGGAGGAGCTGATGCTACCTGACAACCCTGATATCAGAGCCTGGGAAATTCACTGTCGGAGCATTGTTAAAAAAGAGCCACCTGAATCTGACACCCCGTCAACAGAGGCTGGTGATCAGGGTTACGATAGCCCGATAGGGGACATTGAAATAGCATCTGTATCAACACCCAGGGGGCAACGAAACACCACCTGCGGCTGTGGTCTGCACTTCGACACGGCCAGTCTGCTTCAATCTCACCGCCGGTGTAGCAGCCAGTGCAAGGGCAAGCCGAACACCACCTGCGACTGTGGCCAGCACTTCGACACGGTCAGTCGGCTTCGGTCCCATCGTGAGGGAAGTAGCGCCCCCCTCTGCAAGAGCAAGCGGAGCACCACCTGTGTCTGTGGCCAGCACTTCGACACGATCCGTCGGCTTCGGTACCATCGTGAGAGAAGTCGCGCCCCCCTCTGCAAGGGCAAGCTGAACACCACCTGTGGCTGTGGCCAGCACTTCGATACGGTCAGATTGCTTGAATTCCACCGCCGGGGCAGCAGCGACAGCCTCTGCAAGGGCAAGCGGAACACCACCTGTGACTGTGGCCAGCACTTCGATACGGCCAGACTGCTTAGTTCCCACCGTCAGAGCAGCAGCGACAGCCTCTGCAAGGGCAAGCGGAGCATCACCTGCGGTTGTGGCCAGAGCTTCGACACGCCCAGCCTGCTTTGTTCCCACAGCCGGGGCAGCAGCGACAGCCTCTGCAAGGGCAAGCGGAACACCACCTGTGACTGTGGCAAGCATTTCGATACGGTCCGCCTGCTTAATTCCCACCGCCAGGGCAGCAGCGACAGCCGCTGCAAAGGCACGCGGAACACCACCTGCGGTTGTGGCCGGAGCTTCGACACGCTCAGTCTGCTTTGTTCCCACCGCGAGGGCAGCAGCGATAGCGTCTGCAGGGGAACATTGAACACTACATGCGGCTGTGGTGAGAGCTTTAATACGGTCAGGCAGCTTAAATCCCACCGCCGCTTCAGCAGCAACCCCCTCTGCAAGAGTAAGCGCAGCAAATAGATAAGGAGGCGCTAATAGTTGATATCACTGCTGCCCGGTTGAGCCTCACTCAGCGCCAGGATCCCCCCTCATATTTCGATACGCTTGTTGTCATCATGCTTCTCTGGAATCTTAAACGCCTATAAAACCGCCTGATGGGAACAACCCCTTTTCCGATCATCTGCTAGCCTGTGGGATCCGAAGGGAATCAGAGAAATTGGTGTGCTAAAGCCGTTAATAGCATTCAGAGCTCTTTGGCTGGCCCTGGCTGTTGCCCCTGCTCTTGTTTTTGGTACAGGTTTGAAAACAAAAGGTCACTGCACTCTTGTGTTACCCGTCAGCGAAGAGGTAGCCGATATCCTCTCAACAGGTCGTATCCATACAACCTCCCCCGCTGTTCAACCTATGGGCGATACATTCTGTGTAGCCGGTCCAGAACACGCCCTGGTCTGCCAGGGCGTTGACAAAACTGCCAGAGTCAGGAACCCAGGACAGGTCGGGGATGCTCTGAATGTCAGGGCCAAAGGCTCTGTCTGCTTCGCAACGTCCGACAAAACCGCTACCCCGTTATGGGGTGATGATGTGATGGTCACAGGCGAATCAATTATCGGCCTGGAGGAGCTGATGCTACCTGACAACCCTGATATCAGAGCCTGGGAAATTCACTGTCGGAGCATTGTTAAAAAAGAGCCATCTGAATCTGACACCCCGTTAACAGAGGCTGATGACCAGGGTTACGATAGCCCGATAGGGGACATTGAAATAGCATCTGTATCAACACCCAGGGGGCAACGAAACACCACCTGCGGCTGTGGCAGGTACTTCAACACGGCCAGCCTGCTTGATTCCCACCGTCAGTGCAGCAGCGCCCCCCTCTGCAAGGGCAAGCGGAACACCACCTGTGACTGTGGCCGGCACTTCGATACGGTCAGGCGGCTTCGGTCCCATCGTGAGGGAAGTAGCGCCCCCCTCTGCAAGGGCAAGCGGAACACCACCTGTGACTGTGGCCAGCACTTCGATACGCTCAGATTGCTTGAATCCCACCGCCGGGGCAGCAGCGACAGCCTCTGCAAGGGCAAGTGGAACACCACCTGTGGCTGTGGCCAGCACTTCGATACGGTCAGATTGCTTGAATCCCACCGCCGGGGCAGCAGCGACAGCCTCTGCAAGGGCAAGTGGAGCACCACCTGTGACTGTGGCCAGCACTTCGATACGGCCAGCCAGCTTAAATATCACCGCCAGGTCAGCAGCGACATCCGCTGCAGGGGCAAGCGGAACACCACCTGCGACTGTGGCCAGAACTTCGACACGGTCAGTCGGCTTCGGGCCCATCGTGATGGAAGTAGCGCCCCCCTCTGCAAGGGCAAGCTGAACACCACCTGTGGCTGTGGCCAGCACTTCGGTACGGTCAGATTGCTTGAATCCCACCGCCGGTGCAGCAGCGACAGCCTCTGCAAGGGCAAGCGGAACACCACCTGCGACTGTGGTCAGAATTTCGCGACGATGAGCCTGCTTAATTCCCACCGCCGGTTCAGCAGCGACACCCTCTGTAAGGGCAAGCGGAACACCACCTGTGACTGTGGCCAGCACTTCGACACGATCAGTCGGCTTCGATCCCATCGTGAGATAAGTAGCGCTCCCCTCTGCAAGGGCAAGCTGAACAGCACCTGTGGCTGTGGCCAGCACTTCGATACGGTCAGATTGCTTGAACACCACCGCCGCGTCAGCAGCAACACCCTCTGCAAGAGTAAGTGCAGTAAATAGAAAAGGAGGCGCTAATAGTTGATATCACTGCTGCCCGGTTGAGCCTCACTCAGCGCCAGGATCCCCCCTCATATTTCGATACGCTTTTTGTCATCATGCTTCTCTGGAATCTTCAGCGCCTATAAAACCGCCTGATGGGAACAATACCCTTTTCCGTTCATCTGCTAGCCTGTGAGATCCAATGGAATCAGGGAAGGTGGTGTGCTACAGCCGTTGATGACATCCCGAGTTCTTTGGCTGGCTCTGGCCATTGCCCCTGCTCTTGTTTTTGGGGCAGGTTTGAAAACAAAAGGTCACTGCACTCTTGTGTTACCCGTCAGCGAAGAGGTGACCGATATCCTCTCAACAGGTCGTATCCATACAACCTCCCCCGCTGTTCAACCTATGGGCGATACATTCTGTGTAGCCGGCCCAGAACACGCTCTGGTCTGTCAGGGTGTTGACAAACCTGCCAGAGTCAGGATCCCAGGACAGGTCGGGGATGCTCTGAATGTCAGGGCCAAAGGCTCTGTCTGCTTCGCAACGTCCGACAAAATCGCTACCCCGTCATGGGGCGATGATGTGATGGTCACAGGCGACTCAGTTCTCGGCCTGGAGGAGCTGATGCTACCTGACAACCCTGATATCAGGGCCTGGGAAATTCACTGTCGGAGCATTGTTAAAAAAGAACTATCTGAATCTGACACCCCGTCAACAGAGGCCGATGACCAGGATTACGATAGCCCGATAGGGGACATTGAAATAGCATCTGTATCAACACCCAGGGGGCAACCAAACACCACCTGCGGCTGTGGCAGGTACTTCAATACGGTCAGCCTGCTAAAATCCCACCGTCAGGGCAGCAGCGACATCCTCTGCAAGGGCAAGCGGAACACCACCTGTGTCTGTGGCAAGTACTTCGATACGGCCAGTCGGCTTCGGTCCCATCGTGAGGGAAGTAGGGCCCCCCTCTGCAAGGGCACGCGGAACACCACCTGTGGATGTGGCCAGCACTTCGATACGGTCAGATTGCTTGAATCCCACCGCTGGGGCAGCAGCGCCCCCCTCTGCAAGGGTAAGCGGAACACCACCTGTGACTGTGGCCAGCACTTCGATACGGCCAAGCAGCTTAAATATCACCGCCGGGGCAGCAGCGACATCCGCTGCGTGGGCAAGCGGAACACCACCTGCGACTGTGGCCAGCACTTCGACACGGCCAGTCGGCTTCGGTCTCATCGTGAGGGAAGTAGGGCCCCCCTCTGCAAGGGCAAGCGGAACACCACCTGTGACTGTGGCCAGTACTTCGATACGGTCAGATTGCTTGGATCCCACCGCAGGGGCGGCAGCGACCGCCTCTGCAAGGGCAAGCGGAACACCACCTGCGACTGTGGCCAGCATTTCGATACGGTCAGCCTGCTTAATTCCCACCGCAGGTGCAGCAGCGACATCCGCTGCAGGGGCAAGCGGAACACCACCTGTGACTGTGGTCAGCACTTCGATACGGCCAGCCTGCTTAATGCCCACCGTCAGAGCAGCAGCGAAATCCGCTGCAGGGGCAAGCGGAACAACATCTGCGACTGTGGGCGGAGCTTCGATACGCCCAAATTTCTTGAATCCCACCGCGAGGGCAGCAGCGATAGCGTCTGCAAGGGAAAATTGAACACCACGTGCGGCTGTGGTGAGAGCTTTAATAAGGTCATGCAGCTTAAATACCACCGCCGCTTCAGCAGCAACAGCCTCTGCAAGAGTAAGCGCAGCAAATAGAAAAGGAGGCGCTAATAGTTGATATGACTGCTGCCCGGTTGAGCCTCACTCAGCGCCATGATCCCTCTCATATCTCGATACCCTTTTTGTCATCATGCTTCTCTGGAATCTTCAACGCCTATAAAACCGCCTGATGGGAACAACCCCTTTTCCGATCATCTGCTAGCCTGTGGAATCCGAATGGAATCCGAGAAATTGGTGTGCTGAAGCCGTTAATAGCATTCAGAGCTCTTTGGCTGGCTCTGGCTGTTGCCCCTGCTCTTGTTTTAGGTACAGGTTTGAAAACAAAAGGTCACTGCACTCTTGTGTTACCCGTCAGCGAAGAGGTGACCGATATCCTCTCAACAGGTCGTATCCATACAACCTCCCCCGCTGTTCAACCTATGGGCGATACATTCTGTGTAGCCGGTCCAGAACACGCTCTGGTCTGTCAGGGCGTTGACAAACCTGCCAGAGTCAGGATCCCGGGGCAGGTCGGGGATGCTCTGAATGTCAGGGCCAAAGGCTCTGTCTGCTCCGTAACGTCCGGCAAATCCTCTACCCCATCATGGGACGATGATGTGATAGTCACAGGCGACTCAGTTCTCGGCCTGGAGGAGCTGATACTACCTGACAACCCTGATATCAGGGCCTGGGAAATTCACTGTCGGAGCATTGTTAAAAAAGAGCCATCTGAATCTGACACCCCGTCAAAAGCGGCTGATGACCAGGGTTACGATAGCCCGATAGGGGACATTGAAATAGCATCTGTATCAACACCGAGGGGGCAACGAAACACCACCTGCGGTCGTGGCCTGCACTTCGACACGGCCAGCCTGCTTAATTCCCACCGTCAGGGCAGCAGCGACAGCCAATGCAAGGGCAAGCGGAACACCTCCTGTGTCTGTGGCCAGCACTTTGATACGGTCAGCCTGCTTCAAACTCACCGTCAGGGCAGCAGCGACAGCCTCTGCAAGGGCAAGCGGAACACCACCTGTGACTGTGGCCGGCACTTCGACACGGGCATCCTGCTTCAATCTCACCGTCAGACCAGCAGCGACAGCCTCTGCAAGGGCAAGCGGAACACCACCTGCGACTGTGGCCTGCACTTCGACACGGTCAGTCGGCTTAAGTCCCACCGCGGGTGCAGCAGCGACAGCCTCTGCAAGGGCAAGCGGAACACCACCTGTGACTGTGGCCAGTGCTTCGATACGCCCAGATTGCTTGAATCCCACTGCCGGAGCAGCAGCGACAGCCTCTGCAAGGGCAAGCGGAACACCACCTGTGACTGTGGCCAGCACTTCGATACGGCCAGTCGGCTTGAGTCCCACCGTCAGAGGAGCAGCGACAGCCTCTGCAAGGGCAAGCGGAACACCACCTGTGGCTGTGGCCAGCACTTCGATACGGCCAGCCTGCTTCAATCTCACCGTCAGGGCAGCAGCGACACCCTCTGCAAGGGCAAGCGGAACACCATCTGCTGCTGTGGCCTGCACTTCGGCTCGCTTATGCAGCTTAAATCCCACCGCCGCGTCAGCAGCGACAGCCTCTGCAAGGGCAAGCTGAACACCACCTGTGACTGTGGCCAGCATTTCGATACGGTCAACCTGCTTAATTCCCACCGCCAGGGCAGCAGCGACAGCCTCTGCAAGGGCAAGCGGAACACCACTTGTGACTGTGGCCAGCACTTCGATACGGTCAGATTGCTTAATTCCCACCGTCAGAACAGCAGCGATAGCGTCTGCAAGGGAAAATTGAACACCACCTGCAGCTGTGGCCAGCATTTCGATACAGTCAGCCTGCTTAATTCCCACCGTAAGGGCAGCAGCGACAGCCTCTGCAAGGGCAAGCGAAACACCATCTGTGACTGTGGCCAGCACTTCGCTACGGTCAGCCTGCTTAATTCCCACCGTCAGGGCAGCAGCGACAGCCTCTGCAAGGGCAAGCGGAACACCACCTGCTCTGTGGCCAGAATTTCGCGACGGCCAGATTGCTTGAATCCCACCGCCGGGGCAGCAGCGACAGCCTCTGCAAGGGCAAGCGGAACACCACCTGTGACTGTGGCCAGCACTTCGATACGCCCAGCCTGCTTACTTCCCATCGTCAGATCAGCAGCGACAGCCTCTGCAAGGGCAAGTGGAACACCACCTGCGGTTGTGGCCAGAGCTTCGACACGCCCAGCCTGCTTAGTTCCCACCGCGAGGGCAGCAGCGATAGCGTCTGCAAGGGGAAATTGAACACCACATGCGGCTGTGGTGAGAGTTTTAATACGGTCAGGCAGCTTAAATCCCAACGCCGCTTCAGCAGCAGCACCCTCTGCAAGAGTAAGCGCAGCAAATAGAAAAGGAGGCGCTAATAGTTGATATCACTACTGCCCGGTTGAGCCTCACTCAGCGTCATGGCTCCTCTCATATCTCGATACGCTTTTTGTCATCATGCTTCTCTGGAATCTTCAACGCCTATAAAGCCGCCTGATGGGAACAACCCCTTTTCCGATCATCTGCTAGCCTGTGGAATCCGAATGGAATCCGAGAAATTGGTGTGCTGAAGCCGTTAATAGCATTCAGAGCTCTTTGGCTTGCTCTGGCTGTTGCCCCTGCTCTTGTTTTAGGTACAGGTTTGAAAACAAAAGGTCATTGCACTCTTGTGTTACCCGTCAGCGAAGAGGTGACCGATATCCTCTCAACAGGTCGTATCCATACAACCTCCCCCGCTGTTCAACCTATGGGCGATACATTCTGTGTAGCCGGTCCAGAACACGCTCTTGTCTGTCAGGGCGTTGACAAACCTGCCAGAATCAGGATTCCTAGACAGGTCGGGGATGCTCTGAATGTCAGGGCCAAAGGCTCTGTCTGCTCCGTAACGTCCGGCAAATCCTCTACCCTGTCATGGGACGATGATGTGATGGTCACAGGCGACTCAGTTCTCGGCCTGGAGGAGCTGATGCTACCTGACAACCCTGATATCAGAGCCTGGGAAATTCACTGTCGGAGCCTTGTTAAAAAAGAGCCATCTGAATCTGACACCCCGTCAAAAGCGGCTGATGACCAGGGTTACGATAGCCCGATAGGGGACATTGAAATAGCATCTGTATCAACACCGAGGGGGCAACGAAACACCACCTGCGGTCGTGGCCTGCACCTCGACACGGCCAGCCTGCTTAATTCCCACCGTCAGGGCAGCAGCGACAGCCAATGCAAGGGCAAGCGGAATACCTCCTGTGTCTGTGGCCAGCACTTTGATACGGTCAGCCTGCTTCAAACTCACCGTCAGGGCAGCAGCGACAGCCTCTGCAAGGGCAGGCGGAACACCACCTGTGACTGTGGCCGGCACTTCGACACGGGCATCCTGCTTCAATCTCACCGTCAGACCAGCAGCGACAGCCTCTGCAAGGGCAAGCGGAACACCACCTGCGACTGTGGCCTGCACTTCGACACGGTCAGTCGGCTTAAGTCCCACCGCGGGTGCAGCAGCGACACCCTCTGCAAGGGCAAGCGGAACACCACCTGTGACTGTGGCCTGCACTTCGACACGGGCAGTCGGCTTAAATCCCATCGCAGGGGCAGCAGCGCCCCCCTCTGCAAGGGCAAGCTGAACACCACCTGTGGCTGTGGCCAGCAGTTCGAGACAGTCAAAGGGCTTGAATCCCACCGTCAGGGCAGTAGCGACACCCGCTGCAGTGGTCGGAACACCAGCTGCGGCTGTGGCCGACACTTCATGACGGCCAGAATACTTCAGTATCACCGCCGGAGCAGCAACAACAGCCTCTGCAAGGGTAAGCGCAGCAAATAGAAAAGGAGGCTCTACAGTGAAACAGACAATAGAAACCGGTCATACAGCCTTTATTTATCTAGCGTTAATGATTTTATAAATAGTGATGGTTTCTTTGTACTCAGGAGAACAGCCAACAGCAAGAAAGTAAAAGGAATACTCCCTTCCACATTAAAACCACTACTTAACACCAAAGCCTCACTACAACTGTTTTCAGTAGCCGCCAGGGTGTGCAGGTTTGAGGCTCACCCGTATTCGCGATGCCGGCTTGTGGGGGCGGAAGAAGTTCTTCAAGGTTTCCACCATTGTCCAAAGCTTGTTTAATTGAGGTCATATCAAAGCTGCATCTCTGCGATATCCATGGTTAACAGCCACATGACCGGGTACTTAGCTACAGTTGCGCTCCTGCAGAAGGATTCCAGGTTAGCTGGGTCACTTGCGGTACTGGCTTTGAAAAGTTTTTCATCAAGCGTACTTTAAATTGGTGACGAGGAAGTTCTTGAGAAGTTGATGAAAAACATTGATAGGCATACTTCATGCGTGTGCTTTTTGCTTCGAAAATAGCTGTCTCGAAAACTGCTGTTTTACGGTATACCAGAAAGGACAGGCATCTCACTGCTCTCAGGTTTTTCACCCGACAGTAGTGCCCTGCGATGCCTGTATCAACAAGGGTTTCTCCTAACGAGGCTGATGAACAGTGGTCATCAGGAATATTTCTTTACTAAGTCCAGCAGGTTTCTGGACGAACCTTTTCGCTTTTTTTTGATAGCGCATTACTCTTCTGGCTGGTAATAACCAGGATCATGAATCTGTCCTATAAAGCGTATCGCTTTATGCTGTTTATCACAGATCAGAAATAGAAAGGGGCGGTTGCAATTCACATAAGTTTCTTGTTCGTCAAATGCGCAGTCCACCGCTTCGGTGACGGTTAAGGCTGCCACTTTTGTTCCCTCTTTATCTGTTTGAATCACGACTTTGTGGGTCATGGCTGATAGACAGATTGGTGGGTGTTTCACCATTTCACTGAAATCTGCGCTTGATGAAAACATATTGCCGGGTTCGGATGTTGCAAAAACCTGATCCAGCTCGTAGCTCATATCGAACATGTATTCAGGCATTTTTACAGTGACATCATGCTTGTCCTGGATGGCACTGATGAGCCCTGTAAGCTGCTGGTCTGTCATGGTGCCAGGAAGGACTCCCACAGGAGGCAGGACAATCATCATCTCAAAGCGGCCTTTATAGGGAATGCTCACTAACTCCCATCCCTGAAATGTTCCGTAGCGGATCTTGCGATTGGTGGCTGAAACCATGCTTGCAGGTATCAGGCGTCCATCATGGCGATAAAAGAAATCGTCTTCCTTAGTAAATGCGACATCCCATTTACCTTCCAGGTAGGTTGCGTTTGCAAGGACCAGTGCCGGGTTTTGTTCCAGGAGTCTGTCAGCGTTCACGCACTCTCTGATCATGTTTCGGGTAACCCTGCAGACTTCATTGCTGGTGCTCTGTGCAAGAGCTTTTACCACCAGAGGGTTGGAAAAATCCTGATTGGGTCGTATATCGATTGGCTGCGCAAAGTTTTGATCCACGTAGTCGGTATATTTTTGTGTCAGTTCGTGGCGGGATGATACAAGAATGGTGTTATAACTTGCGAAAGCGTCTACTGATCCATCTTTGGAGGTTCCATCCTCTTTCATGTGCAGAAGCTGGCTGAAGGAACGAAACTCTTCCGGTGTTGTTCCCATTTTCCTGGTGGTTGATGCAAGGGTTTGTCCTGCTGAGCCAGCAGCCAGCATAGTGAGCATTTCATTTATGCTGTGGGATGAAATGATCTGGTTTTTCTGACTATCTCCGGTGAGCTGCGTGAATACCTGTAAAGCCGCTTTGTTCCACTTGGGTGTCTGTACATGAAGGGGGCGTAAGCCTGGCTTTTTTGAACACTCAGGGCAGGTATTATCCTGGTGACTGAAATAGGTGATTGGTCGGGGATAATGGTTTTTGCAGGTTGTTAGTCCTGCTTGCGTGTTACCTGCCAGTAGACAGAGTATTATTATCAGGTACGAAATAAATCGCTGGAAGGCAAATTGTTGAGACAGTTGTCGCATCGTATTTTCCCGGAGGTATTTTTTAAAAAACGGAATCGGAGGTTATAGTTGACGATGCTCTATAGTGCTTGGTTTGGCAGCACCTTTACTCTCGTTGTTCACTGATTTGTTGTGTAACAGGTATGGCACGTAGCGCCATACCTGTTCTGTATCATCATAGTGATGACTGGATAAATACCCGGTCACATGAAAACATATATTGCTGAGCCAATTTCCAGATTCTGAGTTAACCAGGCGAGGGAGTACTTCTACTCTCTGGCAGCATAATTGTGCCTGGTGGGTATTGATTTTTGGTTTATCAAAAACTTTGCAACAGGATCGTAGTTGCCGGCTATGTTGCCTTTAAAAGTAGAGGGAAATCACTATGGCCAGCCAGTATGGGGCAATGAAAATAATCCAGAAATTACAGGGGAACCTCGGTCTTTCTGAGTGAATGAAAAGGGCTTGCTCCGCTGTTGCGTTCTATTGAAGTCCGGTGCCGGAATGTGACACGAGCCGTATTAACAATATTGAATGGAGCACAAGTTATTCATTATGGGAATTGCTAAACAGTAGTGGAGCTGAGGGGGGCATTTATCAAAGGGTACAAGCCGTCCGGCTTCGTTCCAGACCTCTTTGACGGGTGAATATAGGTTCAACATTAAAATCTGATCGCTTTGTGAGTAGATTCTGCTTTGAAGCAGGGTGATGACATTTTGTGGTATCACACAGTTTCTCTTAGAGAAGCCGTCTTAATGACTTGCCGGATCTACTGAAGAACGCCTTGTTGGCTGGGGTTACTGATTATAACCCGGTATGTTTCATAGGGTGCCACTATCTGCCATATCCCTGTTCTGGTGCTAAATCAGGAATATTCAGGTTCTTCCATAAAAAAGGCCGATTCATGGAATAACTTTGGAAAGATTCATCGCATATTTGTTTAAAGAATGCACAGACCCATTTTTTCGGTACAGTGTTTATCATCTTTTCCAGTTTGGTATTTTGATGGGGGTTATTCTCCTCGCGATATTTCCCATAGACTTCCCTTTCAACCTCTTCATAAATCTTTTCAATTTCAATAGCAGAAGCAGGAAGTATAAGAACTATAGGTTTTTGGCTACATGCAAATGTATCTCTACCGAGAAGTAGCCTATATAATGCTTGTTCGTGTAATACCTCATAAAGCATCATGCGAGTCAACGTCAGGTACTCCTCCGGGTAAGCAATAAGACCTTGCTCCACTGCCTCAAGAAGAATATCTATGTGCCCGTACAATTGCTTCATGCTTTGTCTGACGTTGGTAATCTGATGCGGATTTAAGAGCCGGTCATCAATAGGAACACCCAGGATACGTTTTTTTCTGATTAGCACCACGGTGGTCAAAATTATGTCAAAATGTGACAGGTCATGGGCAGGAAAGGTGCAGGGGTCCATGAGCCTATTATCATGGTGAACAGGTGTTGCATCAGGAAGAAAACCCTCCACTCCAGCATGAAATTTCATGGTCTGTAAGATGAACTCAACGGTTAATGGCTCATATGTGCACAGACGCACGCCACGCCATGTTTCCACATTGAGCAACTCGTCAAAGACAAACTCTTCGATTCCGACGTCCTCTAATGATTTTAATATTTTACAGTAGGGTTCCCCGATGCTGGTGATTACCCATATTGTCCCGCAGCCATTTCTGAATCGCCCCTACACAGGTGCAAACCTGTTCAGTGATATCGTGGAGGCAGCCAGTCTCCCTGGCCTGCTTGACCCAAAAGGCAAGGTCTTCCAGAGCATCATTCGCTTCCTGATTCAGGCGGAATTTCTATTCTTCCTGAAGCTGTGTCACGATCTCTGCGGCTTTTGTCAGGGTCTCGCTGGCCCCCGGAGTTGGTACGGGCTCTCCTCTCCAGTAAGCGTCAAATAACGCCGACAGGTCATTTTTGCCAAGGGGGCTGGTAATTGAGAAGAGTGATCTGTCGGTTTGAAAATTCAAGGGGGAATATAACTCAGGATTAATACATTCAATGTTACCCCATCCACGTTCCCGGTGTTTCCATGAGATTTTTGGAATCGATGTTTTGGAGAGGTGGGTTTTATCAATATTTTTCCCACAGCCTGGCTTATGGCTTTTTGGAGCCTTCATCTCAAGGGGAGCCTGACCAGTTAGATTCAAACAAATACCGGTTGGCTGCTCAACTGGCTGCATGATTCCCATCCTTCAAATCTGATCCGGCTTATGTTGTGAGTGAAAGCCCACAACGCCTTGCCTGTTTTGGCAGCGAAAACCACTCAATGTTTCAAAAAACATCAAGAATCCGGTTTTAGTCAGGTGTTCTGACAAAACGGTTAATGATGGGTTCTGACTATGATCTGAATCAATTCAGCAGGTGCAGCGCGTTGCAGTCTGTTTATGGTCCCTTGTTGATCACCGGTTAAGAGGGAGCGGAGTGAATAAATAGAGAAGCAGGCTTCCCTGTGTGCCCCAACCACCGCCAAACAGCTTTGAGCTAAAGAAAACAGAATCCCGCTGTCATTATTTGCAGCGGGATTTTTTCGTTATATATGCTTCAAAAGGGTGACCGGGTACCTATACGGCAATAGCGATTATGAAGTTAGAAATATCTCGGATCCGTATTGCTACATGCCTTGGTGTTAACAGAGGAAAAGTTCATAGGCTGAATTTGACCTGACAGACATCCTCTTGAAAATCGGTAACTGTCAGCTCGGGTCTGAATGACTACAATTGAAGAGAGGGCGAACCACGTAAACAGCCTTTTCTTTTGGCTACCTTTTCCGGAATTTATCTTGGTGTTTCAGGCCTTTGTGCCTTGTAGCGTAGCCTCGTCTTTGTGCTGTTATATAAGGTCCTTCCTCTGGGTGAATCTGAATGTCTGGTGGATAGTATTCCAGCTCACGGTTAGGGATATTCAAAAAACGCGCTTTTCTATATTTACTTTCAAAGTCGTCCTGCACCTTTTGCCACTGGGCGGGGTTCATTCGCACTCTCTCTTTAAGGCCCTGCTGAGCCGCTTCGACGGCTTTGGCTGCCATATTGCATGAGCGTTCCGTTTTCTCCCAGGAGAAAAAGTTATGGCCTTCAAAAACAACATCATTGAGCATTGACAGACCTTTCAGGAAGACTTCATCTTCTCTGGATGTCAGATGCCTCCGTGCGGTATCAATCTCCGGGCTAAAATAACGGGTATATACTTCACGCATGCAGCGCTGGCTGTCCCGCAGGTAGAGCATCATATACGGGTACATGTCACAGCAGTTTTGCCACAGCAGGTTCCTGTCTCCTGACATATCTTTGGGGCCGTTGATTATGATGGCTCTCTTGAGTGGCTCCAGATAGATTTCGTAGACTACTTTGACCAGATGTATATAACTACTCTGACAATAGTCGTATGTCAGGTCGTGCAGCGGATAGACGTGCTCTGCCAGATAATCAGCGATATCCTTACATACAATACGCAGCTGGTCCGGGTCATTATTACAGGCTTTGATGCGATAAAAAGCATTATTCGTAATTACCAGCAGCACGCCGGTGATGACGAACATCAAGGCATTTTTTCCTTCTGTCCGGGATCGTGGTCTTGGATGCGTTCTGAGATACTCCTGTAATAAATCCATCCACTCCAGGGCCTGGGGATAATTATCAAGACGTGCGCGAGTAACACGCTCCTTGAAGGCTTTGGCCTTCTCTACCGAAGCCATCATGGATTCAAGTTCTTCAATATTAATAAACGGGAACTGTTTTTCAGACGGTCTGGTACGGCCATGGTGCACCTCTAAAGGCAGAGGCTTATTTTTTACTACGTCTTCGACAACATCTTCATCGTCAGCTTCGGCGGTTGTCACATCTTTAACAGGTCGCAATGGCGCTTGTTCGATTGAGACAGTTTTGGCTGTAGCCGGTGTTTCAGTTGGCATGGTTTTAGCTGTCATTGTTTCAATAGGCGGCGTATTGACAGGAGGATTTTGCGCCGGCGTTGCTTTGTCCTGATCTCGAACGACCGGCGAGGTTGGTTTTTGTTGTGCGCTTACGGCTGCTTTTTGACTGGGTTCTTGTTGGTTTTTTTTGTGGCACTCTTGTTGAAGCTGTTCGAATTCCTGAGTGTGGGCACTATTTAAAAGCATACCGAAACGTTTGATCAAGCTCAGCAGCTCATCAATAGTCGTCTGCGTGCAGCCACAGGCAATAACCTTATCCCACCTGGGTTGGAGAATATTGATGGTGAACAGGTAGCGCAGGGTAAACAGCATGCAGCAGTTAATACGCCCTGTCAGCCATGGTAGATTCCAGAGATATTCCTGACTGATGGAAACCTGCTGCGTACCAAGCAATCGTACAAAAATGTCGTTAAGGCGCTCACAGTGTTCCAGTGTTAATTTATCAGATGTACCTGCTTCGAAGCACAGGCTGGACAGCTCTGCCTTGAGTGCACATTTGAGGCGATGGTTTAAGGCAATGGCCTGTGTTCCATTCCAGATGTCTGGTTTGTGGGAATAGGTTTCCATACATAGCTGTAAAGCCTGTTCACTATTTCCCTTCAGTAGCTGTTGAGTGATCTCTGTTTCCGGAGAGGAGCCATTCTTTTTCGTTGCAGCATCCGCCTTTACTGTTGTTCTTGTATGCAGGTCATTGGCATCACCCCGTTCCAGGCATCCATAGTTTTCAAGATATCGCACCAGAAAATGTAAATAGACAGCATTGCTGGCAGGCAGATGCTGGCAGGTGTCACTGGCGAGATAGCGGCAAAGTAGCCGATGAAGTTGTTTCCGCAGGTGGATGGGCAGAGGTTTTTGTTTATCAGTCGCGCAAGGGTCAAGCAGCTCCACATAAGGAAAGAAATTCCAGCGCAGAAAACTTACCGCTTCCATAGCGTTATTTTTGGCTAACTTTTCTGCCTCCGCGAAGAGTTGCGGACAGAGCTTGATAAAAAGTGTTCTCAAGCGTTTGAGCTGTTGTTCGTTCAGCAGCAGCCGGTAGGTATGGTAGGTGACTTGTACCTGGTGCATGGCTTTAGCGGCACCGCCGACTTGATGCTGCGTATCAATCCCGTTAATAACCTGATCAAACATCGGTGAGAGATTCAGAAGGGTACAGGCGTTGTCGATATCTGACTGATTATCCCGAGTCTGTGTGGTGGTCTTGCAAAGTGAACTGACCAGTGTTGTGGATAGTGCCTGCAGTAAGGCCTGTTGCTGATCTGTTTTCTCAGGGTGAAGGGATTGGGCAAGTGTCTGGTAGCCTTCTTTCAGTATTTTACGATCGGCCTCTGAAATATCCTGCCTGGTCTCCGGGACGGGATAACTCAGGCAGGCAGCCAGTTTGATTGCTCTGTCAGGCTGGTGATGGCTGACCGCCTGCACAAACGAATTAATCATCATAAGATAAGGTCTGGCAGTTACAACGGGTGACTTTTTCAGGATGGTGATGCCGGTTTTTTTGGGTGCCGTTGTTACCGTATCTTTTCTTGTTACGTCTTTTTCTGAATCTTCAAACTGCTGTTTTTCCACACTACTCTGCTTGAGAATAATCTGTGTGGCAGGCCTGCTAACCTGGCCTGCAGGCCGTGGAATATTGACTTTGACCGGTGCCTGGGCTGAGGGCTTCCACTGACCTCTGCCGTAACCTCTGCCGAAGCCCCTGGCCATGCCACGCCCTCGGCCGTTACTGGCAGCTTTTAGTGGGGTTAGTGACGATATATTACCCGTTGTTTTCGGTTTTTCGGATGCGGGTGAAGCCATGATGTATATCCTGAAAGATTATCATGGCCTTTTCTAAATGATTCTGCACGGGGATTCACCAACAGAGGGGTTAGGTGCATTTCGTAAAATCGGGGGATGAGCGTCTGGTTGAACGGCGGAGGCTTGAGGTATTTCCTCGTTCGGTAAAGGCGCCTTCAGGCTGTTCAGTTGTTGAAAATGGGAGGGGGATAGTAATTCGCCATAGTCATCGATCAACTGCTGGAGCTGGTCGATGCTTGTCTGATCATTGCTACCGCGTGCAGCAGACTCCCACAGGGGTTGCAAAACCCGTGTGCTGAAAAGATATCGCAATGTAAACAGTATATTGCGATTTACGCTACCGGTTAGCCAGTGCTGCTCCAATAACAGCTTATCGGTAGGGGCATAATGCATATTGCGCAGCAGGAAAAACAGTGTGTTCAGTCGCTTGCAATGTTGCAGTGTCAGCTCCTGCGCCTGCACGGCTTTATGGCACTGGCTGGTCAGTTCTTCTTTTAGGGCGCATATGAAAATATAGTTTAGGATCGCGGCTTTGTGACCACACCAGATTGCTGGCGTCGTGCTGCTGATAGCTTGGCATGTAAGCAGAACCTCCTGACTGTTTCCCTGCATTAACTGCTGCTTGAGAGATATTATGACTGACTCAGCTCGTGGATCAGTGGTTTTCGGTGTACGTTCGACCAGCACGTTATGAAGTGTGGTGGAGTGCCGTCGAAGAATGTGGTGATGGTTACCCAGAAAGCGTATCAGTGCTTTCCAATAATAGATGTCGCCAGCTTCCATCCCATTGTTCTGATCAAAATACTCAGAAAGCCATTGATAGAGCTGATCCTGATTATTACTGGCTTCCAGCCCAGCTCCGGGCTTTGGCTTCTCAGGATGCACAAAATCAATATAGGGGAAGAGGTGAGTACGAAGGAAGTGAAGAGCCTGCTGTGGATCAGTGTATTTTTTTGCCTCTTCATAGAGTTTGGGTATCAGCACCTGTACTAAGGGTATGATTTGCTTGTACTGTTCATCGTTGAGCAGAATAGGGTAGGTCTGAGCGATAATTTTGAAATGTTTGGCCGCATGGAGTGTATCTCCCAGTGCTATGTGGTGTTCAAGGGCGCTGATATGTTGGTTGATCTTGCGCTTGTGAGTTGTACCGAGACTCGCAATCGTATCTTTACTATGTTTGATATGGGTTGCGGTGGTGCAATCGGCATTGACAGTCCTGGCTATCAGGGCCATTAGTAACTGACGGTGCTCTGGTGGCTGTGCTTGCTCTTGTAATTGTTTCCACGGGAGGCTCTGCTCCAGTGCCCTGTAACCGATTTTTAGCTTGCTCCGCTCAGTACGGGTTAAAGCCTGTGTGGCACCGGGAAGTGAGAAGCTGAGATATGCGGCTAACTGGAGTGCAAGTTCATGTTGGTCGTTGGCCACAGCCTTCTCAAATTCTTGCACTACAACCGTATATGACGAATATTCTTGTGCAGCAGTTTCAGGCATGGGTTCCAGAGGCTGTTTTTTTTCCTCAGTATGGCCAGAACCAGCATCAGAAAACTGTTCTGTTTTAGTCACCTCTCTGCCTTTCAGTTGTAAGGCGGTTGGGGTCGTGGTGCTATCTGTTTTGGTGCTAACTGTTTTGGTGCTAACTGTTTTGGTGCTATCTGTTTGTGGGTTCTTAATTGGGGGGAGATTGACCTTGCGAAATATACCACGGCCACGTCCTTGCACAATTCTCTGGCCAGATTCTTTAACACCTCCCCGTCCTCTACCAGTCCCCTGTCCCTTACCTGTCCCTCGCCCTCTACCAAGTCCCCGTCCTACCCCGTTAGCGGCATACAATATATCCAGTTTTGAGTGAGAGCCCGTGAATGGTGTGGCCATAATGTTATTCCTCGTTATGAGATTCTGATGATTTCCAGTGCATGTTTTCCCCGGAGCCAAAAGAGATAGCCCAATTGGCTTGCCCCCCCAAGGTGTGTTGAACTCAGAAAAAGATCCAGCTTTTGATCAAGACAACAGAGGTTGGCTGATATTTAAAGATTGTTGGCTTGGCTGTACTACATTGTCATGGGAGGGGATAAGACCCCGCATAGATGACGCCGGCCTTTATTCCTCTTTATTCACTGTGTTTTTCCGTCTGGTGCTTTCTATGATTGAAACATTTGTCGTTGTCTGGGTGGGCCACCATCGACCTGTACCAGACAGTCATTGAGAAGGTTAATCCATCCCCATTTCAGAACACTAAAACAGCCCGGTAAAGGTATATGCCTCATTAAACGAAATTTTGTTCTCGTAATGAAACCTGTCTATAAAGAAGCATTATTAATGCAAAGGCTCAAAAAATTTGATTTCAATAAACCCGTGTACCCCTGGTATGGACAGAGTTTCTGGCTTGATAGATAACCATGGTCATTTATCTGAGATTGTTGATCACGCTCAAGTGATCCCAAATGGCTGGATAGCATTGAGGGTTGCCCTGTCGCTTCAAAGGGCTTTAACGATAAGAAAATTTTTCATAAAACAAAAAACAAGGCTGTTAGGAATACCAGTAAGAGGGACAGATTTATGGTTAGTACTGTTTTCAAAGGAACTTTCAGAATGAATTGAACCCTAAGCATCCAGGCATTACGTTTATTTCCAGGGTGCAGAATGTACAACCCAAGCTTCAGCATAAACGCTCCCCTGAATGAGGCATGTAGCCCTCTTCCTGCCGGGAATGACGGCATGCCAGATGAAGCATGCCCTAAGCTATCCCTGTCAGGCACTGGGGTATCCCAACACCATGATGTGGCTGCTCACGACCCATTACCCTATTTTCCAGTAGCCTCACCTTTAGAATCGGCAGCTTCCTGCAAACCTCTGCAGGAACACTTATGTACTCACACACATGAAGCCGGAGCTACTGTAGCTAACCACTCTCCTGACCCGGCATCTCAATATTCTATGCAGGTGGAATTTAGCTTGTCTAAGACATTTATTGATATCAGACTTGTCAATCCGTACGGGAGTATTGATATAACCTGTTCCAAGAATACAAACAATGCGAAAAAGAAAAGGCCGAGTCTCATATATGCGGGGCTGGCAGCTTGTGCTATTAGTAGTATGGAAAACAAACGTGCCAGGTTTCACGAAATATGTTCATGGATAGTTGATAACTTTTCTTTTTTTGAAGAAGTTGAAAATCAGGGGAAAATGTCTTCAGCTGTATTTAAAGACCTCAACTTACTTAAGATCTTTCAACGAATAGAGTATGTTGCTTGTAAGTGTAATGGTTGGGCACTCATAATTGATCCATTTTCTTTCAGTGATATATTCCACAATCGCAGAATCGTAAATCTTTACAAACCCAAATATTTACCCCAATCATATGGTTTAGGGGCTGTTGCCTGTCCCGGACATCTTCATGAAGACTCATATGGCTCTGTTCCTAAAGATAAAATAAAGGTTGAATTTAGTCAGGGCAAAAAAAATATTCATATTAATCTGGTTACTCCGGAAGAAGAAATTGTTGAAACCTTTGAAGCGGCAACTCATGAATCAGGCTCAGGAAAACCGGATCTTTCCTATTCAGGGTTGATAGTCTGTGCCATCTGCATTAATCCAAATAGGCGTGCTGCGTTGAAAGAAATACGCTCGTGGATATTAGAAAACTTTAACTATTTTAATACAGAAGAAAATACGAGGGTATTGAATAGTAACCTCCGTACAAACCTTTCACACTATGGTGTTTTTGAAAATAAAAAAGATCCTCTTACTGGCAAGAAATACTGGACAATCAGCAGAGATGCAGATGCGTTCAAACAATTCATCAAGGGTAAAACGGCTGCGACCATTTTTAGAAAAAGTGTAAGTGTCCCCAATCCTGCAATGCCGAGCATTCCATTGACCGTGAATTTTAAGGTAGGTGCTGCCTCAACCTGAAAAGCTAAACGACTTATAAAAAAATAAGCGTAAAAGATGGCGGAGCCATCTATTGGATAGAAAGTCTTAGACGTTGTATGACGATGTTAAGAGGCTGTTATTATAAATGCTAAAGAGTACCTCGCTTTCGCATAGCGAAAGGTCGAGCCTAATCGAGAAGGGCTTGCCCCGAGGATTCTTTATTCACAAACACAGGTAACCCTTCATGATTCACCATGCCTGGATTCGCCTTGCCCTTTGAGGCTTTCATGGTATGCCCCACAAAGAAGTCAATCACCTTTCCGCGTTTGGCTATATCGGCAGCCTGGTATTGTCAACCTGTTTTGGGTTCGCAGCCAGCACTTCATCGACGATAACTTTAATAGAGCCTGTGTCTGTTATCTGCTTCAGTAAGGAAGTTACTATGCCTTTTCTGGTAAGGCTCTTTGCAGTAGCTGTATCTCTTTGAGTGCAACCAGATTCAGCCCTTGTTTGAATAAGATTGTACCTTTCATATACTCTTCATAATGATCAATAGTCTTCAGCTTCTGAAATTCGACTTCCAGATCTTTCCGGAGCTGATCCGGGTTTGATAGTGAGGATTTGGTTATCCCCATTAGAGTGTCGCGCGCGGGGTTGGCATCCTCGACTACTTTTGTGTTGTTAAAGCCTGCAGTTATCAAGCTTGCCATTAGTTTGTGCCTAACATCTTTTGGCTCATAGTCTCTTGAAATTAACCCTGTCATCATTAAGAAAATACCGCCTGGTTTTAATAATTGATGACATTTTTTGAAAATGATTTCGTCCCGGTTATTCGTAACGCACCCCTCTATACCGATATGTTCAATCACAATTAATGAAAAATGGTTTTTGTCTGGCAGGCGATGCAGTGCCAGTTCGAAATACGCAGTAAAGTCTGCTGACATCTCACTGTCGAAATCAATAGAGAAGGTGATGGCATGCGGGTGTAGTGAGCGGTGTTTGTACAAGGACGGGCCACATCCAATAACCATAAGGCCATTCTCTGTATCTGCCAGTCGTTGCCGGGCCTCTTCATTCAGCCTGAAATCAAAGTCTAGAGCATAGAGTCCTTTGGTTTTTCTAATGATCTTTTCGAAGCACTTCCGGACGTTGGTAACTTTACAGTGCTCTGGAATTTCTGGCAGATAGCAGTCTTCGGAATCTTTTGGTCGCAGTCCTGCTGCGGGGAGGATGTTGTGGGTCAGCAGGCTTCTGGTTCTCTCCTGAAGTCTGACAACATGTTCGCGGAATGAATCCGACTCGAGAGATGAACTGAAAACCAGCTCTTCTTCATTAGCAGAAAGGCCCACATAGTCTTTATTCCTTTTTCCCTGAAGGGAATACATTTGAATAATTCTTGAGGGGTTGGCCAGAAAAGCACTGTTCATTGGAATCACTCTGCCCACAGTAAGTTAATCCTGTAGAAGAACATGACGGAGTCTGTGTTCCTATAACTCAGAGGTTAGAAACTATAACTGATTAGCTCCAACCCCGGGGCATAAAAAGGGGAAGTGACGGGAAATGGAGTCGGAGTGAATAAATAGAGAAACCCAAGGTGCTGACGCTGGATGATAGTCGCACTTTCAACGTGATCTTTGACCGTAGGGATGGAGCGGCATTAAGTGTGGAACCGGTGTTTCCACTGGCAAACCAGTGATGACAGATAGCACCGCATCAGTACACATCTTACGACAAATCTTCATACTGATTTTTCAATCTGGGCGTTGTCTGGGTAGCGGTTTTCCATTTTTCCTGTGAACGTTTCAGCTCTGTAATAGTCCGTTCATAGATGTCTTTCTTTTGCGGGTTCTTTTTGCATTGCATCTGTGCGACTTTAAGGGGGGGCGGCCAGGCGTCCAAGGCGAGTAGTGGCATTTCATGAAGGGATTAGCCCCAGCGGTTGTCAGAAGTTTGACTGTCTCATAGTGGCCATCCCAGGCAGCTGTATGAAGTGCAGTGGCTCCATCCGTGCGTGAAAGGTTTGGATTGGCATTTGCCTCCAAAAGAAGCTTCACAACCTTGTTATGACCAAAATGGGAAGCTGCAAAAAGCGCTGTGGTTCCATCATCGCACTGACTATTTGGATCGACGAATTCACTAAGAAGAAACGGGACAACCTCGTGCTTGTTATGACTGGAAGCCAGAAAAAGCGCAGTGACACCCGACTGGCATCGAGTGTGTGGATTAGCCCCCGCCGTAAGAAGAAGCTCTACAACCCCTTTGTGACCTTCGCGGGCAGCTATATGAAGTCTTGGAGTGGCCAGACGCCAAAAGGTTCGCCCCGAATTGCTAACACACAGGGGATGTTATGACGATTAACAAGGGTGTCATCAAACTCTACGCATCCCAAAGATTCACCGATGCTCTATTCGTGGATGCTCTATTCAGGGGGGCAAGTCTAAATCCCTGCGGAGGTGTTGAGGTGCTGCCGGACTGACAGGTTTCTTCAGAGTATTGGCGTTGACTCAATAAAGGCATGGTTGTTCTTGATCGTGCCGCCAGTCTTTTCGTTATTCTTACTGAATGCTGACAGCCTGAACAGGTGACAATTGGTGAAAATGCAGGTATTGCTGTGATGTTTTTGTCCGGGTGGCTTGTAAAGGAAGAGTTGTAAAGGAAGAGCTGTAAAGGAAGAGGGGAGGATCACTCCCTGATGGCAGTTCAGCAAGTGGGGACACACCCCCCGGTCGGCGTTTTGCTATAAATCTCTATAGAAGGGCATGTTATCCTGCCCGCTAATAAAAATAAGGAAAGATGCCATGAGTGAATTTGAGATAGGTGTTAAGCCTGAGAAAGCTGTTCAGAAGCTCCCTGTTGAGGCTTATACCTCACAGGAGTGGTTTGACCGGGAGCAGAAGGAGCTCTTTTCCAAGGTTTGGACTTTCGCCTGTACCGCTGATGATATTCCTGATGCTGGCGACTATGTCACTGTTCAGGTTGGCAAATTCGCGATGATTGTCGTGCATGGTCACGACGGTGAAGTGCGTGCTTTCCATAATATCTGCCGTCACCGTGGTTCCCAGCTGGTAGAAGATGGCCGTGGTAACCTGGGCCGTAATATGGTCTGTGCCTATCACCGGTGGACCTACGGAACCGACGGTGCACTGAAGGCGGTTCCTCAGGAGAAAGAACTTTTCGGGGAAGAGGGCGTCAATAAGTGTGACCACTCACTGAAGAACGGCTCCATAGGCTGTTACCGGAACATCTATTTTATTAATCCCCAGAACAATCCTGCAGAGAGTTTTGAAGATTATCTGGCGACGGTACCTGCCAACACCTGGCCGGCTCAAACTGAAAACCTGATGACTGTCGCCCGTTTTAACTGGACGATGAAGTGTAACTGGAAGGTGTTCATTGAGAATGCCATGGACGGTTACCACCTGATGCACCTGCACAAAAATACGTTGGGTGGTCCACGTCCAGACGGTCAGACCTGGCGCCCGCTGGGTCGTCACTGGAACTGGCAGGGTCTGAATCCGGCAATGCCTCAGAAGACTCCGGAACAGGAAGCGGCCGACTGGGAAGCTATGACCCCGGAACAGCAGGAAGCCGCTATGGCCTGGAAGCCAATGGAAGGTGTTGATATCAACACCTACGGTGGCGAAGTTTTCGGTATGTTCCCAACGCTGCTGATTCAGCCTCTGCTGGATAACTGCGGCTTTGCCAGGCTGACGCCGGTTTCCCCAACGGAAACCTACTTCGAAGGCTGGGTGATGATGGCACCATGGGCTGATGAAGAAGAGCGTAAGGTTCGCCTGAACCAGCTGCTGGCCTTTACTCCAATGCCAGAAGTAGAGTTTGACGAAAATGGCCTGGGTAACGGTGGCAAGCCGATTACTCTGGAGAACTTCGGTATTCATCCTATGGAGTCCGGCAACTTCCACGCAGAAGATGTTTGGCAGGTAGAGATGGTGCAGAAGGCGATGGAATCTCCAGCCTTTGAGATTGGTCCCCTGAGTGGCGGTGAAGGCGAAACAGCCCTGACCTACTTCCAGGACAACGTACTGGACTATGTACCTCTGAAGCCTGTTAAGTAAGGCTTTCCAGTTCGCATTAAAAACGGGCACCTGTTACCAGGTGCCCGTTTTTGTTAGTGCAGATAAAGTGTTTTAGCCCTCTTACAAGCGTCCTTCCTTCTTAGCCTCGGCTTTCCACTTGGGTACAGTGGTCTCCAGGAACTTGTCCTTAGCGGCTTGCTCGGCAGGAATATCCAGTCCGATAAACGCTTGTGCTTTGGCCTTGGTGGAGATGTCAGGCATTGGAATATCTTCTGTCACACCGTGGCGAGCCAGAATACGGGTCAGTTCAACACGGGCTTCACCGGCACGTTCCATCGAAGAACCCAGAAGGCGCAGAACTTCTTCAGGGGCGTGGAAAGATGCACCGTGGGAAGCAATGGAGTAATCCCAGCGCCATTGGGCGTGACGAATCAGTGTCAGTGCTTTCTTCATCTCTTCTTCTTTGGCACCGGCATCCCAGGCTGCACGGGCTTCAATGTGTGCACGAACCAGAGCGTCTTCGGTCTTCACTTTCATCTCATCCACCTGGTCCTGACGGGCGTAGGTGACGTCCAGCAGGTACTCTTTGCTCTGGCTGTGGCAGGATTTACAGGTCGCTTCTATATCGCGAAGTGGGCTGACCACACGGTGGTCGGTAAAGGTGATGCCCTTGTCGCTGCGCTTGGGCATATGGCAGTCGGCACAGGACACATTATTACGACCGTGGACGCCTTTCTGCCACATCTCCCAGCCCGGGTGCTGGGCTTTCAGCATAGGAGCCTTGGAGATGCTGTGGGTCCAGTCCTTGAACTCGCGCTCATCGAAGTACTTTTCGACATTCTCGCCTTCAATACCTTTGGCCCATGGGAACACCACTTCTTTATTTTCACCAGAGAAGTAGTACTCACTGTGACACTGGGCGCACACCAGGGACTTGTTGTCCTGGTTGGACATCTTCTTTGGATCCTTGCCCAGTGCTTTCAAACCGTCATTCAGGAAAGGGCGGGCAACCTTAAGAGGCATCTTTTCGTCACTGGCATCGTGGCAGTCAATACAGCCGACAGGGTTGACCACTTCGCTACCTTTGGACGCCCATTTGCCTTTGAAATAGTCGTCTTTACCTTTGGTTTCAATCAGGCGCGGTACATCAGGGCTCTTGCAGGTCCAGCATGCGTTCGGCATGGGTCCGTCTTCTGCGTTTTTGGGGGCTCCGGTTCTCAGAGTGCTGTGCAGGTCATCAATTGCATGTTTATGACCACGTGGCGCGTTATAGTCTTTGGAAAAACCGTAACCTGCCCAGAGCACAACTAAACGCGGATCTTTTTCAAGAGCGTCTTCCATGGTGTTACCCAGGTGCTTACTCTTGAAATCCATTTCTGAGGTTTGTTCCCAGGTGGCGTGCTGGCGAGGGTAGCCCTCTTTGAACTCCGAATTGCGGGCTTCCAGCGATTTGTCAGGGGCTGCATTAGCAAAACCTGCTGCCAGCCCGGCAACAAGGAGGGAGGCGATTAAACCGTTATAAACTCTGGCGAGGAGCGGTCGCTGCGCAGGCATTAAAATTCTCCTGATGAGGCATGATTTTTCATGATTGCGTTCAGAGGAACGCTTTTGGTGGCGTCAGACTGTTGTGAATGTTGCCCGGTGGTCATTGTTCTTACCTTTGAGAGCGTGCGTTTAAGCAGGTAAAAACAACCACCCAGAACCATCAGCAGGGATCCACTCCACAACAGGCTGATAAAAGGAATGATTTTTAAACGTACCGCCCAGGTGCCATCTTCAAAGGGCTCACCCAGAGCGATATAGAGATCACGGGACAGGCCCGCTTCGTGGCCAATCTCGGTCATGACCTGACCGAAGTAGGGGAACAGGCGCTTTTCAGGGTTCACGACAGTGATCTTTGAACCGTCTTTATAAACGTCGAAGTAACCCTTGTCGGCGAAGTAGTTCGGGCCACGTTCCGGAGATGTGCCGTTGAACAGGAAAGTCAGGTCTTTCAGTTGCGCGGTATCACTGACACCCATGCGCACATCCAGATGCTGTGTTCCCTGGGCAGACAGAGTGGCGCCAATAATTGCAAGGGCTAAACCGGCATGGGCAATAGTGCCTGCACGAGGGCCAATGCGAAGCGCCTCATGGGCACTTGTAAGCAGCACCAGCAGAGCTATCCACATTGCAATGAACGTCAGTGAACCGATACTGCTGCCAAAGACCCGGCTGATGGCAAAGGCCAAAACACCGGCTATCAGCACCTGTGCAGCCTTCATTGCCTTACCGCCAAACAGGTAGGCAGCAATGACAAGGGCACCGCAACCAAGTGTTAAAGGCACAAAGAAGGTATTGAAGTACGCAGGGCCTACGGAGATTCGCCCCAGTCCCATTACTTCCAGAATAATCGGATAAAGCGTACCCAGCAGGGTGGTCCCACAAGCCAGTATGACCAGGCCGACACCGGCAAGAAGACCAATTTGCCCCCAGGATAATTGTTTTCCAGCGAGCTGTTTTGATTGATCAACAGGTGGGCGCAGAATAGGGATAATCAAACCCGTTGCCGTGCTGATAAGAGTAAAGGCAAGAATGCTGATGCCCATAGCGGGGCTGGATGAGAAAGAGTGCACAGAGGTCATAACGCCAGAGCGCACAATAAACATACCCATCAGCATTAAACCCAGTGACGCTGTCGCCAGGCCTGCCAGTGTTCCTATATAGGCACGACCTTGTCGGCAGAGCACAATGATATGGAGCAGGGCTGTCAGTGTGAGCCAGGGCATAAGTGATGCGTTTTCGACAGGGTCCCAGAACCACCAGCCACCCCAGCCAAGTTCCAGATACGCCCACCAGCTTCCCAGTGCAATACCGAGAGTCAGCCAGCTCCAGGCCGCCAAAGCTGTGCGCTGTACGGTTTTCATCCAGGTTTTAAACGGGAATCGTAACCAGAGTGCCGCCATGATGACTGCAAACAACACCACAATACCGGCGTAGCCCATATAAAGGGTCGGTGGGTGAATGGCGAGGCCGATATCCTGCAACATAGGGTTTAAGCCACGGCCATCTGTTGGCACCGGCCCCTGTACTGTGGCGAACGGGTTTGAGGCCTGCAGTAAGCCTTGAAAACCCAGGCTGACCATTGCCATAAGGCTCAGGCTTAACTGTTGAACAGGTTTCTTGAGGGTTTTGTCCTGCAGGGCAAAGCAGAAGATCCAGCCTGACAGCAGCGTGGCCCATAGCAGCAATGAGCCTTCATGACCGCCCCAGGTGCCGGTGACCCGGTAGAGCATCGGCAGGTAGTTACTGGTCTGTCGTACGACGTATGCCAGAGAGTAATCGAGATGCGCCATGGCTGTCGTCAGCAACGCCATGGCGGTACCCAGTGCGGCAAACTGGATAATGGCCAGTCTCTTGTACCACGGACTATTTGTAACCTGCAGAAACGGCAATAGTGCCAGAACCAGGCTGGCAGCAAGTGCCAGCACAAGAAGCAGGGTACCTGCTGTTGATATCATAAACGCATCCTTGAGCGGTCTTGCAGATCTAAAATTTATTCTTTAATGGGTGGAATCGACTTGTTCATCACTTTGGATGGCAGCTTGTGAGCAATGCCCTGGTGACAGTCGATGCAGGTGAGGTTTTCTTTGGCCATACGCAGATGGTTGTTCCTGGCCCATTCGTACTGCAGATCCAGATTATCTTCCATATTCTTGTGACAGCTGCGGCAGCTGGCAGAGTCGTCAGCGCGCATTTCATCCCAGACTTTTTCTGCCATGGTCAGACGGTGTGCTTCGTATTTTTCAGGCGTGTCGATCAGGCCTGTCATATGCCCATAGACTTCACGGACAGCGGCCACTTTACGTGCCGTCTTACCCATTAAGTCGTGGGGGATATGACAGTCTGCGCACTCAGCTTGTGTGCCGGTGCTGTTGCGGTAGTGCACAGTCTCTTTGAACTCTGCCCAGGCATTGTCGTTGATCTCATGACAGCTGATGCAAAACTCGGTCGAGCTGGTCTGGGAGACAACCTCGGTTGTGCCTCCCCAGATTGTCATCCCGGCGATAACACCCACAAGTAGCAGGGCGCCCGCAGAGTAACGGGCCGATGGCAGTAAGAGAAACTGACGTACGGTTTTAAATAAGCTCATTCTATCCCCTCGATAGCTGGCCTGTGAGTGTCGTTTATTAACTATGTGACGTGCTATTGCAGGTTGGTGGCACGTTGTTAGGGTTTGACCGATAGGCAAGAGTTCAGTGGTGCAGAGAGTTTCGGTCAGCCCCCTTGAGAGTCATTAACTATGATGCCCAGGATGAGGGGTGATCTTTATTGACGCCTATCAACACTTAACCTTCTGTTCTGGGGGGAAAATGTAAAGATTGATATGAGTCAGAGTACGGACAGAGTCCGGGGAGTTAAATTTGATGCAGCATCTTGTTTTATACGCATCTCACGATGGTCAAACTGAACGCATGGCGACGTGTATCTCGGAAGAGATGAAAACGGCGGGCTTAACTGTGGAACGGTTAAATATCGAACGTTTGTCGTCCGGTTTTTCTTTGGATCAATACCAGTCGGTATTAATTGGTGCACCGATTCGCTATGGCCACCATCTGCCCGCCGCACGAGATTTTATTCAAAAGCATGCTCAACAACTGCAGCGGAAAGCGGGAGGGTTTTTCAGTGTCAACCTGACGGCCCGAAAGCCGGAGAAGCAGGATCCGGCCACAAACCGTTATATGGTTAAATTCTTGAAGAGCAGTCCCTGGCAGCCTCCGTATCAGGGGGTGTTAGCCGGTTCACTGATGTATAGCCGGTACGGTTTCTTTGACCGGGTTATGATCCAGCTGATTATGAAGATCACCAAAGGCAGCACAGATGCCTCCAAAGATGTGGAGTACACCGACTGGGGTAAGGTGAGTGAGTTTGCGGCGGGGTATGTTGCGTATTTAAAGAGTGCCGGCAATGAGGTCAAACAGCCTTAAGGGCATGCTATAAGTTTTTTGAGGGGAGACGCTTGCGTGAGTCTGCCTTAGTCTTTCTGAAGTACATCCCTAAACAGTTGGCCCATCAGGCTCAGCCCGTAAAGGATGGGCAACCCCAGGGTGAGCGACAGGATGATATAGCTTACGGTCTCAAAATCCGGGTTTCCTATTGTCATCACACACCTCGGGTGTCTTAATGTGATTTTGTCTATTGTGCCGGGCAGCTTATTGTCTGTGCTTTTTATTGTCCGTGCTTTATTACAATAGCCGCTCTGCTTACAATATATAAAGTGTTGGCGAAGTATCAACTATATAAGCCGTTCGGTGTTTTGTCAGGCACACTCTCTATAACCGTAGTTTGAAATTGGTAACACCACAGACATACAGGGCCGTATATGAGAAGGAAAGAAGGTTTAAAGGCCGTGTTGGCTAAGGTTTTGTCAGTGACTTTGCCGGTGACCTTATTAATGCTCTCCAGTATTTCGGTACAGGCCAAAGATGCCCCCGCTCTTACCCAGGGTAGCCTGTATCTTGGACAGACAGCGCCCGGCAGTAAGGTGTTCTATAAAGATCAGCCGGTGATGGTGGCGGCAGACGGACACTTTGTGATTGGCTTTGGTCGGGATGCAAGCCTGGAACAGAAGTATGTTCTGGAGGCCGCAAATGGTGATCGAATTACTCACGTCATCAAGCTGGCTCCACGGGAATATAAAATTCAGAAAATTACCGGTGTGCCCGGTAAGTATGTGACGCCTCCGCCTGAACGTATGAGGCGTATTAAAAACGACAATGTGCAGATTCGTGAAGCGCGCTCCCACCGTCGTACCACTACCGAGTTTATGACGGGCTTTCTGCGGCCTGTAGATGGTCCGATTACAGGTGTGTACGGTAGCCAGCGATATTTTAATGGCAAGCCGCGCCGTCCTCACTATGGCCTGGATTACGCTGCACCTGTTGGCACTGGTGTGTTGGCTCCTGCAGCCGGTAAGGTTGTACTGGTCCATCCTGATATGTATTTTTCTGGCGGCACCATGGTGATTGATCATGGTATGGGTGTAACCAGCAGCTTTCTACATCTTCATAAGCTGCATGTGAAGGTGGGCGATATTGTGAAACGCGGTGATGTGGTGGCGGAAGTGGGCGCAACAGGCCGTGTGACCGGTGCTCATCTGGACTGGAGGATTAACTGGGGCAGTGTGCGTCTTGATCCTGAGTTGGTGATGGCTGACTTTCCATTTACACTTCCTGTAAGTACGACGTCTGCAGGAGTCTCGTTATCCGGCAGTCATCAATAAGCAAGCTAATATAAGAGGTCAATAATGGCAGGCAGTACTCAGATGGTCAGCGCAGACACTGCTCTGCCCGGTTCCCTTGAGCCAATATCCGCCAGTGAACCTCATGTGGTGTTTAACCGCTCCCTGCACTCTCCTGTGCCTGAAGGGTATGAAGATATTATCTTTGGCATGGGTTGCTTCTGGGGTGCAGAGCGTTTGTTCTGGCAGAAGGAAGGTGTTTATCTCACCATGGTCGGTTATGCCGGAGGGTTTACAGTCAACCCAACCTATGAGCAGGCGTGTTCTGGTTTGACTGGTCATACCGAAGTGGTACGTGTTGTGTTTGACCCGAAAGCGATAGCTCTGAATGAGTTGCTGGCCTTGTTCTGGGAGCAGCATAACCCTACTGAAGGTATGCGGCAGGGGAATGATGTGGGTACCCAGTATCGTTCCGCTATTTATACAACCACCGAGAGCCAGCGGGTTTCAGCGGCCCAGAGTCTGGCGCAGTTTCAGGAGAGTCTTCTGGATAATGGTATGGGTGAGATCACTACCGAACTGGAGCCGTTGAAGGCTTTCTACTTTGCTGAGACTTATCATCAGCAGTATCTGGCCAGGAACCCGGGTGGGTATTGTGGATTGAAGGGGACTGGGGTTTCCTGTCCGGTCTAGGTTTGTAGAGCTTCAATCTTTAATACAGGGGTGTGTACGTCGACTTGAGTGTTCAGCCCCGGCTTGGGATTACTGTTCCTGCTCTGCCAAAGTTTATTTTGATCCTTTAATTAAAGCTCTTGCAGGAAAGCGACCGGGGTGCAGCTCTTTGGTGAGTCTTGTGCTGATTGGTGAAAGCTCTCCGGTGATCTGACTGGCCAATATTTCCCCCGCAAGCGGTGCGGTAATCAACCCCCGAGAACCATGGCCTGCATTAATATACAAACCTGTATGCCATGGCACAGGGTGTTGTACTTTGGTTTTGGCGTTTTTTTTCAATACCGCAAAGTGTTCATTAAATTCCACTTCATTTAATACTGGGCCGACGACGGGTAGGTAGTCCGGTGTGGTGCAGCGAAAGCCTGTTCGCCCGGTTAATGTGTTTACGTCCAGTTGGTTAAAGTGCAGCGCATCGGCCATGGCTGGTGTAAAGCCGGCGATGGTATTGAGGTTGGCTTGATGGTCTGCGGGACGACAGGTTTCGTCGGTATCATGAAAGTGGAAGGTGGCACCGAGGGTGTGACAGCTTTGGCCGTTCTCATCTGTCATCGACGGCGCGATATAACCTTCCTCGCAGAGTACAGTTTTTAATTGTTCGCTCTCCTGGGTAGCTGGTACCACTGTTACCTGTCCGCGAATGGCTTTTAAGGGTAGATGGATGGTTTGTTCCAGCGTGTGTGCCTGGTGGCCGCAGGCAATGACGACAACCGGACTTGTATGTGACTCACCGTTTTCTAATTGCAATTGCCAGAGGTTTTGTTTCCGGCTCATTGTCGTCACCTGGCTGTTGCCTGTGAAATGAATATTGGGGTGATCTAACAGCCAGTTCACAAAGGCTGGCGGTTTTACCCATCCGCCGTCGTGGAAGTAGAGACCCTCTTTCTCTTGCTTAATGCCAGCGTTTTCTTCGAGCTGTTCGGTTGTCTGGCTATCCAGTAGATGGGTGAAGCGGTCGCTGGCTGCCAGCTTTTCCTGCCGCTGCTGCTCTTTTTCGGAATCAGGTAGCTGTACAAGCCCGGAGAGTTGGTACACGTCATCGGGTGCCTGCCGCAGTGTGTGCAGGGTGTGTCGATACCCTTGCAGCACCAGTTCAGTGAGCGATGTGTCGCCTGTTGATAGTCGTGTGTAGAGCATCCCCTGGGGGTTACCTGATGCACCATCCGCCGATGTGGCCTTCTGGTCGAGCACTTTTACCTGCCACCCCTTGTCTGCCAGTGCTTTTGCTGTGCTGGCACCGGCCATTCCGGCCCCTATCACGATGGCTGTTTTATTCTCTGGCTGTGGAGAAGTTTGTACCTGTAGCCAGGGTTTGTCGGGTGACTGTCGTTTGTGAGGCTCACCACTGGGGTGAACCCGTCCCCTGAGCATTTCCATCTTCTGGCCAAAGCCTTGAGTGCGCTCAATAGAGAAGCCGGCTTCCTTCAAACCATTGCGTACAATTTGCGCCACGGTGAACGTTGAGCAGGTGGCATCGGGTGCTGAAAGGGCGCTGATAGCTTTGAAGACGTCTGTCGTCCATATATCCGGGTTCCTGGAAGGTGCAAAGCCATCCAGAAACCAGGCTTGAACACCTGCTGAGTGCAGGTGGTCGGTGATCAGAGCCTTTGGAAGAGCGTTGCTCACATCATCGTTGATAAGTGTGAGATGAATACGGCCATTGGCGAGGTTGCGTCGATGGAAGCCTTCAATCTGGCCGGGGTAATGTGTCACCAGCTCTGTGGCAAGATCTTTGAGTTCAGGCGTAAGTGCCAGAGCTTGCTCTAACTCCTGAACTGAGAGCGGGTGTTTCTCCACAGAGAGGTAATGCAGTCGGGCGCTTGCAGGAGCATGGTGCAGAAAACAGTGCCAGGTGCTGAGGAAGTTCAGGCCGATGCCAAAGCCTGTTTCACCGACCGTGAATACAGCATTCTCTGGCAGCTCCGCAAAGCGCTGGGCGAGATTGTTCAGGTGCAGATATACATAACGGCTCTCTTCGAGACCATTCAGGTGGGTGAAGTAGACATCATTGTAATGGCTTGAGCGAGGCTGGCCATTGTCGTCCCAGACAATCACTGGCTTTTGTTTTTCTGTCATGGCTTTACGGTGCAGCCTTTTTAAATTCCTGGAGGATGTCCTGGGCGCAGGTCATCCGTTTTATGCGATGAAACAGTGGGTCGGCCTGTTCGTGACCGCGACCCATCATGCGCAGCCACTGTTTGAGGCGGTCGGCCAGATAGCGCGCCGGGTTCACAATACCATAGAGGTGCACATCTTCAGGAGGTATGGAGAGGGTTTGTTCGGCGAACTTTAGTAGTATCTGGTGGGTGGCAGGCCATGTATCCACCGACTGAGGGTTTGAGTCAGGGGTGGCCAGCACATTTTTAATATCACGGCCCAGTAGCGGGCGGCTGACGGCTCCCCGGCCAATCATAATATGGTCACAGCCACTGACCTCTCTGCAGCGCATGTAATCATCCACTGTCCAGATCTCACCATTGGCGGTAAGCGGGATATTGAGCTTTTCGCGAATAATCGCCAGTTTTTCCCAGTGAGCGGGTGGGCGATAGCCTTCCTTGCGGGTGCGGGCATGGATGGTCAGACCTTCGGCACCGGCTTCTTCAATGCCCTGGGCAATCTCCAGTGCCTGTGAGCTGTCGTCATAGCCCAGGCGCATTTTAGCGGTGACCGGAATCTCACTGTCCACATGCTCTCGAACCGCTTTCACTACCTGATAGATAGTCTCCGGCTCTTTTAGAAGGGCGGCTCCGCCCTTATGGCGGTTAACCATTTTCGCCGGACAGCCAAAATTAATATCTACCCCACGGGCCCCCATCTCTGCGACCCGCTGAGCATTGCGAGCCATCAGTTCGGGGTGGTTCCCCAGCAGTTGGGCATGAACCGGTGTTCCCCCAAGAGTACGGCTGCCATGACGCAGTTCAGGACAGAGCCGGTAGAACACGCTTTTGGGGTATACGGTATCGGTGATACGAATAAACTCGGTCACGCAGAGGTCGTAGCCGCCGGCGGCGGTAATCAGCTGGCGGGTGAGGTAGTCAGCAACCCCTTCCATCGGGGCGAGCGTTATTAACACAGGGCTGGAATCTTAGTGAAATGGGGGGCGTATCCTAGAGCCTGAACCCGTGTTTAGTCCAGTGTGTATCGCAGGTTCTTGCCATTGCACTATGTACTGAAGGACGCTTGAAAATGACCATGGAAATGCAGGGCCTGCCCATTATTCCCCTGTTTCATTCCGTCAATATCTTCCTGATGCCCCCTTCAGTGAAAGGCTACCCACTGGAAAATCCCAAAAGCACGGTGTATAGCAAAAACCTTTACCGTGTCGTTTTGGAGGATTAATCTGTCGTCTGGTGGGTGTTTGGCCGCAAAGGGTTGCCAAAGAGACTGCCAAAAAGCAAAGTTTTAGCACGTTATTGCGGCTTTTATAGGCAGAAATGCTCTTCTTATTGCGACTTATAACTAATAAGGTAAAATGGCCACCGGAATTATAACCCTATCAATTCCGCTGAAATCTCCGGTTGTCTGGTTATCCCAACGACAGGAAAGAATAGAAGAACTATAAAAAAGGGTACAACCATGTCCCAAGCAGAACTCATTAATGAAGGTCTGGCGCTCATGATGTTCGGCATGGGCTTCGTCTTTGTCTTTCTGACCGTGCTGGTTTTCGCTACCAGTTTGATGTCTCGCATTGTGTCCACCTTTTCACCAGAAGAGGTTGCGGCTACACCACGGCGCTCTGCCGTTCCCGCGGCAGGTGTTTCTGACCCTGCATCTGATCCTGTACTGCTGGCTGTGATTGGCGATGCCATTCGTCAGCACCGTGCACGCCAATAAAAACAGCCGTTTTAAGTATTATTTTCTGGGGGAATTATAAGGATGACCGCTAATAAAGCGCCGCTGGGTATTACCGATGTGGTTCTACGTGACGCTCACCAGTCACTGTTCGCCACCCGCATGCGCCTTGATGACATGCTGCCCATCGCTGAAAAACTCGATGACATAGGTTATTGGTCACTGGAAAGCTGGGGCGGAGCCACTTTCGACAGCTGCATTCGATTCCTGGGTGAAGATCCCTGGGAGCGTCTGCGTGCACTCAAGCAGGTTATGCCGAAGACCAAACAGCAGATGCTGTTGCGCGGCCAGAACCTGCTGGGCTACCGTCATTACGCCGACGATGTTGTTGATCGTTTCGTTGAGCGTGCCGTAGCCAATGGCATGGACGTATTCCGTGTCTTCGATGCCATGAACGATCCCCGCAACCTGCAGCAGGCTATGAAAGCTGTGAAAAAGCAGGGCGCACACGCACAGGGTACCCTGTCGTTTACTACCAGTCCTGTTCACACAATGGACAACTGGATAGACCTGGCCAGGCAGATTGAAGAGCTGGAAGCTGACAGTCTCTGCATCAAAGACATGGCCGGTATTCTGACCCCTTACCAGGCGTATGACCTTGTCTCCCGCCTGAAGGCTGAAACCAGTCTTGAGATTCACCTGCACTGCCACGCCACAGCCGGTCTGTCGTCTATGACCCTGCTGAAGGCGATTGAAGCCGGTGTGGATCGTGTTGATACCGCTATCTCTTCCATGTCCATGACTTACGGACATTCACCCACCGAGTCCATTGTTGCTGCCCTGCAGGGTACTGACCGTGATACCGGCCTGAATATTGAGAAGCTGGAAGAAGTAGCAGCTTATTTCCGTGAAGTGCGGAAAAAGTACGCCAGGTTTGAAGGTGCACTGCGCGGTGTGGACTCCCGTATTCTTGTTGCACAGGTGCCTGGTGGCATGCTGACGAATATGGAAGCCCAGCTGAAAGAGCAGGGTGCTGCAGACAAGTTTGATGAAGTATTGAAAGAGATACCACGGGTTCGTGAAGACCTCGGCTTTATCCCTCTGGTGACGCCTACCTCTCAAATCGTGGGTACCCAGTCTGTGCTGAACGTACTGACCGGCGAGCGTTATAAGAGTATCTCTAAAGAGACCCAGGGCATCCTCAAGGGTGAATACGGTGCAGCTCCTTCTGCGATGAACGCAGAACTGCAGGCTCGTGTACTGGATGGTGCAGAAGCCATCACCTGTCGTCCAGCTGACCTGATTGAGCCAGAAATGGACAAGCTGGAAGCGGAAGTGAAGGCAGAAGCCAAAGCCAAGGGCATCACCCTGGCTGATAACGCCATTGATGATGTACTGACTGTCGCCCTGTTCCCGCAGATTGGGTACAAGTTCCTTGAGAATCGTGGCAACCCTGATGCTTTCGAACCTGTACCAACAGGTCAGGAGCTGGTGGCTAAAGACAGTGGTCAGCCAGAAAGCTACACCGTGACTGTCAGCGGCGTTGAATATGTCGTAGAAGTTGCCGAAGGTGGCGATGTTTCCGGTATTAAAGCCGTAAGCGCAGCGCCAGCCGCAGCGGGTGCAGCTCCTGTACTGCCTGTTGGCGGTGGTGACCCGCTTAATGCACCACTGGCCGGTAATATCTGGAAGGTGCATGTTCAGCCCGGACAGGCTGTGCAGGAAGGTGATGTGGTCGTGATTCTGGAAGCCATGAAGATGGAAACAGAAGTGCGTGCATCCAGAGCGGGTACCGTAGGCAGTGTCACCGTGAAAGAAGGCGACACTGTAGTTGTTGGCGAAGAATTGCTGACCATCGGATAAGGAGGCTGTTATGGATAAGTTAATAGCCCTCTGGGAAGGGTCCGGCCTCTACAACCTGGAACTCAATGGCGCGATTATGATCGCCATTGGCTTCCTGCTGCTGTACTTGGCCATTCGCAAAAACTTCGAGCCACTGCTGCTGGTTCCAATTGGTTTTGGTGGCATTCTTGCCAACATACCTGCAGCGGGTTTGGCGTACAGTGCTGTTGAGCAACTGGCTCATGTCGGCTCAACTATTCAGAAAGATCAGCTGGCCGCCATTCTGGGTGCACCGTTTGAAAGCTATAAGCAGATTCTGGATATTTACTACACAGCTCCCGAAGCTGTGAAGACAGCAGCTGAGAACCTGGCTGGAGATCTGAACTACAGCAACGGTATGCTGTACAACTTCTACAGCGTATCGATTGGCAGCACCGTAGCTCCGCTGCTGATCTTTATGGGCGTAGGTGCGATGACCGACTTTGGACCGCTACTGGCTAACCCGCGTACCCTGTTCCTGGGTGCGGCGGCGCAGTTTGGTATCTTCGCAACGGTACTGGGTGCTGTTGGCCTGACCTCGCTGGGGATTATGGACTTCAGCGTCGCTCAGGCTGCGGCCATCGGTATTATCGGTGGTGCAGATGGTCCAACAGCTATTTATGTGTCCAGTGTTCTGGCTCCTGAGCTGCTGGGTGCGATTGCTGTATCAGCATACTCCTACATGGCTCTTGTACCTATGATTCAGCCGCCTATCATGAAGGCGCTGACCACAGAGAAAGAGCGTGCCATTGAGATGGTTCAGCTGCGCCATGTGTCCAAGCTCGAAAAGATCATGTTCCCAATGGTTCTGCTGATCCTGGTTGCACTGTTGCTGCCAGATGCTGCACCGCTGCTGGGTATGTTCTGTTTCGGTAACCTGATGCGTGAGTGTGGAGTTGTTGATCGTCTGTCTGACACAGCTCAGAACGCATTGATCAACATCGTGACCATCTTCCTGGGTCTGTCTGTTGGCTCCAAGCTGGTGGCTGATAAGTTCCTGAATGGCGAAACTCTGGGCATTTTGTCTCTGGGTATTGTTGCTTTCGGTATCGGTACTGCGGCGGGTGTTCTGATGGCCAAGCTGATGAACGTGTTCAGTAAGAACAAGATTAACCCTTTGATCGGTTCTGCCGGTGTATCTGCTGTACCAATGGCTGCACGTGTATCCAATAAGGTCGGTCTTGAGTCCAACCCTCATAACTTCCTGTTGATGCATGCCATGGGTCCGAACGTAGCCGGTGTTATCGGTTCTGCGGTCGCGGCAGGTGTGATGATCAAGTACGTTTCTGTGCTGTAAATCCCCCTTTGAAAAAGCCGGGGTAAAACCTCAGGCACAAAAAAACCTGCTTCGGCAGGTTTTTTTGTACACGATACTTGCTGAATCTTATGAAATATCGCTGTCGGTGTTGGTTACGTGACCGTCTGCATCCAGGCTTACATGGCGACGTTTCTTGTAAGTGACCTTGGGTATGACTGCTTCTGTTTTGTAGCTGGCTGGCTCGCGAGCTTGAGAAAGTGTGGCATCCTGTCGAGCACCAAACTGTCGGCTCATGCCACCATTACCATAACGGCTGGCGCCCTGGCTGTTTGGTTTTTGACCCTGCCGTTGATCTTGTTGCTGCTCTTGTCGAAAGCTGCGCTGGGCGCGTCCGGCATTAAACTGAGGCGGTAGATTGGCCTGAAAATCGCGATTGCCAATGGCGGCATCGTCTTTCTGATAGCTCTTGTAGTGAGAGCTGTCGTAAGGAGAATTGTTTCTGCTGGACTGTTCTCTATGGCCGTGCTCCTGATACTCGTATTGTGGAGCATCTTGAGTAGGGCTGTGCTGAGAATGCTGACGAATATCAGAATGATGACCCTGGTCATCGCGATTCCGGGAACGGGAGCTGTTGATCGGTTGACCAAACTGGTTTCTGCGTTCCGGTTTCTTCTGGATTTTCGTTTCAGCCTCTTCCTGCATGTTCAGACGCATTCGGTAGGGGTGTCCATAGCCACGCTTCCGACGCTGTTTTATTTCAGTAGGCTCGGGGGGTTTCAAACCAGTAAATTCCTCATAAACGGTCGAATAGAGGTACTTGCTCATTGCGTCCTCCAAAAGATGACGTCCTTCAACTTTTAAAATCTTTATAGTGCCGAATACTAGACTCTGCCCCGCAGAGCAAACATAGGTAACACTACCTAAAGCAAGTCGGGATATGAGCCGAGTTGGTCTGTGGCTTGCAGTTTTACTTAGTTATGTACTTGGTTGTGCTTGGTTGTGCTTGGTTGAGTGTGGTCTGTGTACAAGGGTTTGGTAATTATTAGTCATTAACCGCGTTTTACAATTTTATTTATCTATCAAAAAACTTGTTCAGATAGCTTTGCAGTTTTGCGTGTGCATGCAGATGGCTGTTTTTGTACGCACTTGTTCTGGTGTATTGGCGAGCGTAGGATGGCCGCGATTTTATATTCGTGAGATATGTTTATACGCACGGAGTTGTGTATGGATGTATGTTGTTTATTTCTTCCTGGAGCTACCATGTTCGGTCGCATTCATTCTACTGACTCTTTCGGTACCGTGGACGGTCCCGGTATTCGTTTCGTTATCTTTATGCAGGGTTGCGCCATGCGCTGCCGTTACTGCCATAACCGGGATACATGGAGCCTGAAAGAAGGCCAGATGATCTCAGTGGATGAGATGATGAAAAAAATACTGTCGGTTAAACACTTTCTGACCGGTGGTGTGACTGTGACCGGTGGTGAACCTACCCTGCAGCCGGAGTTTATTACCGAGCTGTTTCGCGCCTGTCGTAAAGAAGGGATTCACACCTGTCTCGACTGTAATGGTTATGTGAAACATATTACTCCCGCCATTGAAGACCTGATAAAGGAATGTGATCTTGTGCTGCTCGATATCAAGCATATGGATAACGATATGCATGAAAAGCTCACCTATGTGAAAAACCCGCCAGTTCTGAACTTTGCCCGCTACCTGCAGAAGGTGAATCAACCTGCCTGGATTCGCTATGTCGTCGTTGAAGGCTACACGACCAAAGAAGAATACGCTGTGCACCTGGCTGACTTTGTTCAGCCTATGGAGAATGTTGAAAAAGTTGAACTGTTGCCTTATCACTCACTGGGTCAACACAAGTGGGATATTCTGAAAGATGATTATGAGCTTGAGGATGTGCGCCCACCGTCTGATGAGCTGATGAACACGCTGAAAGGTATTTTTGTGGATCGTGGGGTTAACGCGATTTACTGATTTTTACCACAGAGACACAAAGGCACAGAGAAGAGCTTTTTAACCCAAAGCTCTTACTAAAAGCTTTTGCTTTTCCTCTGTGAGCTCTGTGCCTCTGTGGTGAAAGGCTTTTCAGGATTAACCGTTAAAGAAACGGTTTTCCTGTTCCTGCACACGAATAAAGGTCGTACGCTTGGTGAGCTCTTTCAGCTGTGCGGCACCCACATAGGTGCAGGTAGAGCGCACGCCACCCAGAATATCCTGAACGGTGGTTGCTACAGGTCCACGGTAAGGCACTTTCACAGTCTTGCCTTCAGAGGCGCGGTACTCAGCTACGCCACCCGCGTGTTTGCCCATAGCTGTTTCAGAGCTCATGCCATAGAACAGCTTGAACTGTTTGCCCTTCACATCAACCAGCTCACCGCCGGACTCGTCATGACCCGCCAGCATGCCGCCGAGCATCATAAAGTCAGAACCGCCACCAAAGCCTTTGGAAACATCTCCGGCACAGGTGCAGCCACCGTCACCGATGATATGGCCGCTCAGGCCGTGTGCTGCATCGGCACACTCGATAATGGCAGATAGTTGTGGGTAGCCAACACCGGTTTTTACGCGAGTGGTGCAAACGGAGCCAGGGCCGATACCGACCTTGACTACATCCGCGCCGCCCAGCAGCAGTTCTTCAACCATCTCACCTGTGACGACGTTACCGGCAATAATAACCTTGTCTGGAAAGCTGGTGCGTACCTTGCTGACGAACTCAACAAAGTGCTCGGAGTAGCCGTTGGCTACGTCGATGCAGATGAAATACAGATTGGGGTGACGGTTCAGCAGGGAGGTCAGCTTGTCGAAATCTTTCTCAGAGGTTCCGGAGCTGACCATGATGCGGTTGTAGAGGTTTTCATCCGCATCTTTCAGGAAGGTGTCCCATTCCTGTTCTGTGTAGTGCTTGTGCAGGGCCGTCAGCATGCCGTGGGGAGCGAGGGCCCTGGCGATTTCAAAGGTGCCCACGGTATCCATATTGGCAGCAATAACCGGTACACCGGACCATTCACGGCCGGAGTGCATAAATCGGAATGTGCGTGTGAGGTTAACCTGGGACCGGCTGCGAAGAGTCGAACGCTTCGGGCGAAACAGAACGTCTTTAAAGCCGAGTTTAATATCACTTTCAATGCGCATAGGATGCTGGAGCCTTTAGTGGCTAATAAATTGCAGAATTAGCCTAAGAAGAATCAGAAAGTGTACAAGCGGTTAAGAAAATACCGGCAAAAAGGTGTGCGGCCCTTAGGCGCTTATACGGATAAAGTATTCAGGAAAACATGAAGGGTGTAAATAGTAGCAAACTGCAAAAGTTCAACAGTTGTACAGGTTTAGATGGGTGTATCTATCGGACAATAATACACACCCGCCAATGTGGCGGGTGTGTTTAAAGGGGCCTTAATAGTTGTCAGGAAGGGCTCTTACGGCGTGATCAGCGAGTGAATCTTGGTCTTGATCAGGTCAATGGCAATACGGTTCTTACCGCCACGGGGGATAATCAGGTCTGCGTGTTGGCGGGACGGCTCAATAAATTGCTGGAACATGGGGCGAACGGTGTCCAGATACTGGCGAGTCACGGATTCCATATCCCGGCCACGGGAAATAATATCCCGCTGCAGGCGACGAATCAGGCAGATATCCAGCGGCGTATCCATATAAAAGCGCAGGTCAAAGACTTCCCGAATAGCCGGGTTTACAAACAGCAGGATACCCTCAAAAACAACCACTCGGGACGGCTCAATGCAGCGGGTGTTTTGGGAACGGTTATGCTCGGCATAATCGTATTCCGGTACTTCAATGGCCTGGCCGCTCTTGAGCATATTCAGATGCTCGCACAACAGGGCGTGATCCATGGATTCAGGGTGGTCGTAATTGGTTTTCACCCGTTCATTCATGGAGAGGTGAGTCTGGTCGCGGTAGTAGGAGTCTTCCGAGATGACTGAGAGGTGTTCTTTGGGAAACTCTTTAACAAGGGTGTCTGCCAGCAGACTTTTACCAGAAGCTGATGCGCCGGCAATTCCGACCAGAATAGTTTTTTGAGACATAAAGGTCCCTTGTCCTGCCTTTCTTAAATATGCGCACAGTATAGTGAGTGAAGATCGGCGTGTGCATAGGACTTCATACATACTATACGCATTGTTTAACGCTTGTTGTCATAGGCTGACGGTGGACGAACAGGGCTGGCTGGGGTATAACCACCGGCCTGAAAACCTGATGATATATCCATAAGAGCCGTTAGATGACCAGTCTTACCAATCCTTCCCGACTTCTGTTACGTAACAGCGATGAACTGGCGGCTCAGCGACTGCTGTTGGCTCTCCCTCCTGCCGATGGAGTGATCAGTGAATTACGCAATGTGTCTCCTTCCACAGAGATCAATGTTTTCACCACTGTAACGGAAGTGCGTGATCATGCTCTGCGTACTCTTGATGCCGCTCAGGTATGCTATGGCTTTCATGCCCATGATCTTGAAGGGCAGTTTGATGTCATTGTGATGTACCTGCAGAAGAGCAAACCTTTTTCGACGACGATGGTCGATCAGCTCTGCGGGCGTTTGTCAGAACAGGGAACATTGTTTCTGGTGGGTGAAAATGGTGCGGGTATTAAATCCTGGAAGAAACGTCTGGGAGACTGGGGCCGTGCCGAAGCATTAGCCAGCGGTTGTCACTCGGGTATGATTGCACTGGTGCCGGATGCAGCCCGCAAAGCAGCTACGCCGTCATTGAAAGAGCAGCGCTTTCCTATAGAAGTCGCTGGTGTCGAAATTGAAACGATTTCTTTGCCCGGTGTTTTCAGCCATGGTCGTCTGGATGTGGGCACACGCCTGTTACTGGAAACCCTTGCTCCTGAGATAGTTCGTGGCAAGGTGTTGGATTTCGGGTGTGGTGCGGGAATTATTGGTACCCTGCAAGGCAAAAAACACCAGCGTTGTCGTCCGTTTCTGGTGGACACGGACGCCATGGCACTGGAGTCATCAAAACGCACTCTGGCTGCCAATGGTGTGGAAGGGCAGGTGATCGACAGCCATGGCCTGACGGCGGTGACCGGTAAATATGACTGGATACTCTCCAATCCTCCGTTCCATGAAGGGGTAAAGACCCGTTACGATGTGACAGAGCAGTTTCTGGCAGACTGCAGAAATCATCTGGTGCGAGGCGGTCAGCTGCGAATAGTGGCTAATAGCTTTCTGCGTTATAGCCCCCTTATTAAAGAAGCCTTCGGTCACTGTGAAGAGCTGGCCCGCAGGGATGGCTTTGTGATCTACGGTGCATCACTGGCAGACAAGTTCCAGTCTGCGAAGGTTTGACGCCTTTTCCTCTGTCCTGCCCTCAATGCCATTTTAAGCGTCAGTTTTTTTTTGATGAAAGCTGACGCTTTCCCTCTTATTTTCAATCCCTTTACCGGCCTTGTTAAGGCTTTTGTCGTATTTGCTCAGTAATTTGCCTGCCTTCCGCAGGGGCTCTAAGGTAATGGTTAATTCGTGCTGCCCGGCCGATGGATGGCGTTGCTGATGCTTATGTAGATGCTGTGGGCAAGTCGTGAAGGTTAATTGTTTCGGAGTAATCAGGGAGAGGTATCCGATGAGCATTACCAAGGCAATCAGAGAAACAATCGGGGATTATTTCCCGAATGCGGCGAATATGGGTAAGAGGGTTGCCACCAAGTTAGGCAACAACAATATCATCGGCCGTATCAAATTCCAGCTTCGAAGCTTTAAGGTTTCGATCTATGACGCCACCACCTATCTGAAGCATCAGTTTCAGGATGTGGGTCTGCATTTTAAGCGTATGAATAAGCGTCAGGCCAAAATTCATGAGATGCTGACCAATGGCTATGTGCCCACAGAGCAGGATTTTAAAGATCTGTTTGCCCGTGGTGATGGTCGCCAGGCCAAGCGTGAAGCGGAGGGTTTCAAGAAGGCTGCGGTTTTTTTGGTGTCCCATGCCGATGCTGCCATTCAGCAGTCTGACGCCCGTGCCAAGGGTGAAGATGATGTGACCAAAGCTCGCCATGATGCAGTGAAACTGGCCACTGGCCGTGACAACCTGAAAGTGATTGAAGCGGAAAGCGAGTTTGCAACCAACAACCCTAACTGGCGGACTGACTGGGATCGTCATTTGGTGGTTCATGGTAAAGCCAAAGATGGAATCGCGGGTGTTGCCACTCTGTTCCGCAGCAAGATGACTGTCGCTAATGGTGAGGGTAAGAGTATGAACCTTCAGCAGTACCACACCATGCTGCTCTCAGCACTGCAGGATAATCGAGAATCTTTGCAGGTCCGCCATGATGAGCTTGATAGCGAGATTGCCAATCATATTGATGAAGCTATGGCCGGTGTTAGTCCAGCCCAGCCTCAAAGCCTGAAGACGCTTGAGTTGCAGGCGCTGGCTGAAGCACTGAGTTACACCGAATCCTGCATCGCAGATGAAGCCAAGCGCCAGAACTTGTTGGATGCGTATAAGTCTGCGCTGGGTATCAGTTCAAGCATTACCCCATTCCTGGAGGCTGAGCCTAAGGTCGCCAATGCTCGCAAGACTCAGGCTGAACGGCTGGTAATTGCACGTAATAAGTTGTTGGATATGCAGAGACAGGTCGAAGAATTGGAGCAAGCTCCTGTCGAGGAAGATGAGAAGGACAACGAATTTCACTCAACCCAAGAACCCGGTGATCCAACTAAGGAATAAAGATTTTTCCTTCTGACGCAAGCCCTCCCGGCTCACCGGTGAGGGCTTGCGTTTTTCTTTCAGGGAAGGCTTATGAAGGAGGGAGGGTTTACTGAGCTTTCACTCCTCACTCTGAAGCAGCAGCAAATCACATTCACGAATAGATGTAATCCGGAAACCATTCCAGAATTGATAATGACTGTTACCTTCCGCCTGCCAGACAGACTCAACGGTTAGCGGGATCGTATGGATATGACCCCTATTGTCACCACTGTGAACGAGAATACTGCACTGCAACTCCACTCCCTCCTTCACCGGAGAGTGCGTGCTGAGCATAAAGCCATTATCAGAGATATTGACCAGGCGCCCTAATGAGGCCTTTGTCTGAGTGTTTACAAGCTCAAGGGGAACAGCAAGATCAACCCGTGCTTCTTTACGCTTGTTCATGAAAGCTCTTTTCCGCCAGCATTTATTTTGTTTTTAGCTTGCTTAAGGTTCGACTCAGCAGGGAAGGCACCTTGTCCTCCAGAAACTGTAGACGACCATTTTCAACCCATTCTGACAGTGTTGTCCGATCAGGCAAAGCTGTTTTCTGACCGGAACCATCGACAAACAGGAAATGCTGACCATTCTGGCTGCGCCAGGCAAATTTCCATGTGAGGACTTTTTGATCCTTATATTCACCAGTACCCTTCTCATCATTCAGGACGTGACAACAGATTCCCGGCTCTACACGTGACAGCAGGTTTTCGGTTACCGGGTTAGTCGCTGTTTCTGTCTCTGGTTTCGTAGGTGTGGGCTGCTTTAATCCCGTGCAGGGTGGCTTGTGCAGCTGATCCAGCAGGCCTGTATCCCCCGGACGCTGGTCACGGTGTTCGGCCACAAGCTCGTCAATAAGCGCTGTTATAACATTGTCCCGATAACTGCCCAGCATCATGAGGGTGGAGGTTATTCGGGGAACCATGGCCTCCAGGTTACCCTTTCTGTCAGACAGGGCCGCTACAAGGTCTGTGGTGAGTTGTTGAAGCTCCTGACGTTCGTCCTCGTTGTGTTTTCGCAGATTGTAAAAGGTCAGCAGATCTGTCCAGATCGACTGCAAAAACTGTGTACAGAAGGGCTGTAGCTGGTGACCTTCACTGAGCACACGAATACTTTCAGATGCTTGTTCACGGGCATTCTGTAAGCTCTCCAGCCCTTGACTGACCTCAATATTACGCTGCTCCAGTCGTTCTGATTTTCGTTTCAAACCTGAGATATAGGTCTGAAAGTCTTTTAACAGTTCATGCAGGTTATCGGTGTCAGGGTACTGGCTGTCGGCCAGAGCCTTAATCACCGATTCGCACTGGCGGTAAAGATCTTTGGAAAACAACTGAGTACCCTGGTACAGGCTGGCCGCATTCGCTATTTCGTTTAATAGTTGTGTTGCGGGCTGGAGGCTCTCCCGCTGCTGTTCAGAGTTCAGGGCAAGCAGTGCCCAGGGCAGGGATAATTTCGATAACAGGTTTTTATAGTCGTTACCCAGAAGTGAATCCTGGTTGATCGTTTCAAACAGACGACCAATTAGCGATACCCGGCTTTTATCGTTATAAGGCAGAGTGCGAGTATTAATGCCTGAATTTTCCAGCGCTTCTATTAATGGTTGGCAGGCATTGCTGGCAAAACCCGAAGGCTGCATTTGTGCAGGGGAGTTGTTCGTCGCTGTGTTCTGAACATGGGCCAATAGCTCAATAAGGCTGTCAGCGGATGAGTTCTGCATTTTAGTAGGTGAAGGCGTCTGAACTGGTGCTGTTTCAGACGCTATATCTGCTGCTGCCGGTAATGGTTCCTGAATATCACTCTTAACTGTTTGTGCTGTCCTGGCCGGGATGTGTGCTGCTGTACGTCTGGTGTCTTCGGTTTTCCTGCCAAACTGGAGATCGGGAAGGATGCCTGCTTTTATTAACAGGATATTGATGTTCTGGTAAACATCATCAAGACGTTTCATCACCATCTCATCAAACAGGCGATAAATATCGACCTTCATCTCATCATTGAGTTCTGCCGGCTCTATAGCTTTGAGAAAACTCTCAACAATATATTGTGGATTCAGAGGGTTGTTCTTTTCTGTCAGTGTATGGTTGTTGTTCAGCACTGTCAGACGCTGCTCAAGTGCATAGAGCGCTTCCTTGCAGCGTTCTTTGGTGCGGTTGGTCAGGTTCGCAACCAATACCATACGTTCATGGGATTTTGTATCGAGCAGACCGGCCGAGTAAATATCGATGTTTGCTGGCTGGTTCGTATCTTGATCGGTTGCTGGTGGGCCGGGGGGGAATTCACGGAAGGCATCTGACACACTCTGGTAAAACGGACGCGTTATCAGGGAGCGCTTTCTGCGAATGTTTTGCATGGTCTCAAGGAATAGAGTCTGCTCGACACCGTCTCGTGCCTTATCTGCCTGTGCGAATAGAGCATCATCCATCAGGGTCAGGGTTTGGTCTAAACCTTCAGCCAGTGTATCCAGCGTGATTTTCTGGCACTGACTGATAAGTTTCCTGATGTCCCTCGTATTGTTTTTATGGGCTGATCTTTGCCTGTAAGAGGGAGGGCTTATTGCTTCATCTATGCTCATTCTCTCTATCCTTGGATGACCTGAGCGTTACGACTAACTAATACTTCTCTCATTTTTAAAAATGACTATACAGGACAGTTCTCGTAACAACATCAAAGTTTGAGGTAGAAAGGCTGCAAATAATTTACAAACTTTTGGGAGTATCCCTGTGGTGTATGGATACACATCTTTTCGTTTCGTACCTTCTGCCTGCTCTTTCTCAACGAGAGAATGACGCGATTGGCAGTTTTGTGGTCGGTAGGATGCACACTCAGGTGTTGAGAGAGAAATAGTCCATGGGGTTCACAAGTTTCCAGAAACCGCTGGTGCTCTGACTCGGGCAGCAGCACATGGAAAGTCCCTTCTTCAGTCAGTAAACGGGAAGCACAGCCAGCCAGTTCATCAAAACTCAAGCCGTCGTTATGACGGGCCTGATGCCGCCTGGGGCAGCCTGAGGCCATATGTTGGGTAAAGAAGGGCGGGTTACACAGCATGAATGAATCGGTCGCCTTTTTAAGGGGGGGAACCCTTTGAAGTGAAGGCTCGGTTGACGTCTCTTATCTGTCATAGAGGGATAGGGGTTGATCATACCAAGGCACATTACATTGCCTTGAGTTTTTTGCCTGACGAGCAGGTGATTGTTTATGACGATGACCGGATTATGCCTTTAAAGGAGTACCTTTCGTGCCATCAGCTTTCGCAAGCTGGCAAAGGGGAATTAAAGGATCTGTTCGGCCGTCATGTTTTTACCCCATATATTGCAGCCTATACAAAATGTAATTAAGTACCCCCTGAAGAGGGTGCTTTTCACGACATCTCAAAATTATGGCCGCGGGTCAGATCAAGCCGGCAGTTCCTTCGGGAGCTGCCGGTTTTTTGTCTCTGTAGAGGGAAGCTTTCGAGCCGAAACCAGAGGGTTCTATGATTATTGGATGACAGGAATCCATGAAAACGTGCTGGATTCAGAGGATTAAACCAGTATGGGGCTAAGGGTATGCCGTTTATATCTGAACAACATCTCGCTGACCTTAATAGTTTAAGTCAGGCGATAGGTGCAGGCGCAACGCAACAGGGGGCGTCAGGGAAGAGTGATGGACGTTCTGTCAAGTTAACTACAGGTCAGGCTCAGATGCTTGAAAATATAAGGGCCGCGCTTGAACGTACTGAAACCCAGCTTGGCTTGAGAACCGTCACAAAGGACTCTTCAGTTCAGGATCTGATGGATAACACGCTGGTTTTAGTCACACGCACTATCGGGAATATGACCCGGAATATGAGTGGGGAGTTGCCTGAGCATTTAAAGACTTTCAATGATTTTGAAAACTCCGTTAAATCTGTATTCAATCGTTCTGAGGCTCGCAAAGCTGTTATAAAAGAGTTGAGGGATGCACTTCTTCATGCCAGGTCGTTACCCGAAAACACCATAAATACTCAAATTTATGATGACATGATCAATCATGTTGAGAAGCGATATGGGCAGTTTGCCCATGTGACCCTGCAACATCAGAACTTTACTGATTCTACCGACTCTGCCCAATCGTTTACTTCAGAATCATCGTCTGGTTACGAGACTGGAGCATTGACACCATACCAGCCTGGATCAGGGAACGATTATCTTTCTGACGATTATGAAACCCCGCCAAAAAGACCTCGCGTGGTTAAAAAGGGATTTGGAGAAGCCGAAGGAGAATCGTCACCAGAGGCTTCAGAGGGATCAATGGAATCAGTGGAATCAGTGGAATGGGCGCGATCATCGGCATCAGTGACTACTCCTGGATTCCTTACTCATAAAGAGGAAGAGCTTTTTGCATTGATAATGGAACTTATTTCTAAAGAACCTAGAGTTGATGCGCATTCAGATGAGCAGCGAAAAAACATTATTATAAAAAAATTAATCACCAAAAGTGATTTTCTGGCGAATGGTTTTGCTGCGATAAACGAAGCCTTACAGTTGCTAACCCTGGATTGCGATGAGCCCGATGAACAAAAAGAGGATCCTGTTTCTCCGGCCAGGTCGGCAGAGGTGCCACGCCCTCAAGTTTCTCCTGCACCTGCTGAAGCTCGAGGACTGAATCTAGTAACAAGATATCTGGTTTCGAAGGGAGTCCCGCTTAAAGATGCCGATTTTATACACCAGCACATACTCACTGTTCCACTGAGTGAAATTAGTGCCCACTGGGACAAGTTTAGTAAAATCAAAGACATTACTACTAATGAGAATGAGGAAGAACATCCGCCTCTCAATGTGGCCGATTTTGTCAATCTTGTGAAGAATAGTGGTTTTAACTTTATCTTCAATCATGTCTGTGATACAGAACCAATGAAAGCGTATGGGTGTATTCAAGAGTTTTATAAGCGCATACCTGATGAAAGAAAAGTAACACTGAAAGCTGCTCCATCAATGTCTGGGGTCTCAGTCCCTTCCTCACCTGCAAGTGTGTCTATCGCTGATCTGGGAATAAGCAACGACAGACAGGATTGTTGGATGAATGCCTCATTGCATATGATGATGAATATGCTGAATGAAGAGGATATTCATCACCTGCAAAATCTCTCATATTCGCAGGGGAGTCCCCAGTCTGACATTGGACAAAAGCTGGTGTTGATGTGGCAGGACTACCGGAAAATCCTGAATGGTCAGCCGCCTGTTATCTCAATGGTTGAGCACAAGAGGAGGTTGAAAACGTCTCTTTCTCTCTGCGTTGGGCAGTTACCCCATAAGCATCCTGGGTTGACTGAACTCTTTAATGGGTCTGGCGGAAATCCGCAGATGGATGCGGATATACTGGTGGGTGGAATGTTTGACCTGCTGCTGATGAATGGACGGTCAAACCATGCGATGGGCACGAAGGTGCAAGTGACCGGCAAGTTTAAAGGGCGCACCTTGACACGCACAGGTGACTACCGCCTGGAAGGGGCTCGCCTGCAATTGTCAATGCCAGATGCGAGACCAGCCGGTCGTGGTGTATTCACTATGGCATACTGCTTTGAACAAAATGCCTTGATAGGTCTGGTCGAGGAGACGTGGCGTGAACAGGATTTCTCTACTGCTGGTGTGCCTATAAGAGAATGGTATCCCGAGTTTATTAAGCAGAATGGGTTGAACGAGGGGGATGTTGATCTGGTTTCTGATCATCAAAGCCGGGATCAAAAATTCCGTGATCATAAGCAGGCCTTTAATATCCAGAAAAACATTAGCCATATTGGCCAGCCGAACCAGCAGGATTACGTCTCTGTGAAGCTACCAGGTGAACAGCGCCGTGTTATGGTCGGCAGCCGGTCAGATTTACGCAATTTTGTTGTGACCCTGGGGGTGCATGGTTATTCAGACCAGATAGGGACAAAACGCAGCGAGGCTGCAATCGAAGCCTTTCAGCAGGACGGCAACCCTTTAATCATGAATATGGAAGACAAAGATGGAGAGTCTTTTCAGATGAAGGCCCGGTTGAAGTCTCTGGTTTGTCATAAAGGCCCTAAAGCGACTTTTGGCCACTATATTACGGTTAACTTCCTGCCGGATGGGCGTGTGCTTGTTCACGATGACTCTCGGGTTGAGGAATTACAGGCGTATCTCTCCACTTATGGGTATGCCCCGGAGCAGGGAACATTGAAGGACTTGCTTGGAGGAAAAGGCTTCACCCCTTATATCGCAGCTTATGAAAGAGAGCCGTAGGCGGCTGCCAAACCTGCGCTCTCCACAACACATCTTGCAGGGGTTTTGCCCCGGGTTTTGAAGTCTGGCAGTTTTCTGTTGCTCAGGTACAGGTTTATCCAGTTGTTAATGGATTCCTCCAATATCTATAGAAGGAAATTCTATTATAGGGATAGTCAGTCTATGCCGGCATTACCACTCTTACTGCAGCGTATGTTCTTTACGCTGATTGCACTGGTTGTATCCGGGTACGCACTGGCTTTGGATGATGAGCCGATCACTGATGTGCGCATCAATGGCTTGAAGCAGTTTTAATAATCGCTGCTATCTCGGTAATTCCATTGTTAAGGTTATCTCCCTGAATAACAGCACCTATGTTTCCTCCAATCCCGTACCAGTGAATTTTCCCTGCGGACAGAATACCGGCAGTTATATCAACGGTGCCTGGTCTCCGGCTAATGATGCCTGTGTCTTTGGTAACCTAATGGTGTCGTAAGTTTGGGAGGAGGTTTTTTGCATACTCCTGAATGGGCAGCCACTAATGCCAGAAGGCCGGTTCCTGTGCCTATATCCAGCAGGGCATGGCTCTTCTGCAGGGGGAGGGCAGCACCAAACAGACAGGCATCGGTCGACACTTTCATAGCGCAATGCTGCTGGTGGACCGAAAACTGTTTGAAATGAAAGGCTGTGTTCTTCGCCATATTCGCTGTTACTGCCTGTCTGGAAGAGTCTTGTTGCGGAAGGCTTGTTGCAAAAGGGTATCACAAGAGCTTTCGCGGATACTCAGGTAGAAGCCGAAGAATTAAAAAGATAACCAGTCAGTGACATCTCCTAACAATGGCGGAACACAGTTGGGGCATTAAGAGTCAGTCACTTATCTAATTCGGCTATCTAACTTAAAAACAGGAGATATCAATGGTCAAATTTTGTAGATCCGCTGGCGTCTATGGTTTTGTGCCCTACCTGGCACTAAACACACTATCCGCACTCGGAAGAGGTATTCATCGCAATAGTCAGGTTCAAGAGTGTAGAGAGCGCATGCATAATCATTATGATTCTGGTCGTGTATCTCTCAGGAGAAGACGCGATGAGCCGAACAATAAACCCTGCATAAACAAGCTCCTTACAGATTACAGAGCCGAGGTTGCCTCTGGGGGTTATAATTTTTGGGGTTCTGGTATCTGCTCTTCGCTCGGGAGTGTGTTTTTGCTCGGGACTTTCCTGTCACTTGGAATGAGTTCCCTCGGTGGCGGTTTTGCATTCGCAGTAGCTTACAATCTGGCCGCCCGAATCCCTGTCGCTATTGAAGGCTGTTTTATTCGCAGTCATTTAGTTCACCTTCAGGATATGGAAATGGCTTATAATGTTTTCTTTCTGGTCAGGGATTTACGTCAAGAGCTGTCAGATTGTTCAGACTCGGAATACGCACCATCTGCACCGGTTCTACACAATGAGGGTTAAAATGAGCAGCAGAAGGCGTTGTCTACGGTTACCTGTATGGCTGCTTACAAGCGGTTAATGCTTATCACTCTTCGCAAACAATCCACTTACTGATTTTTTCCTACTCTTTTCCATTGATGTGAATCAATGTCTCCTGTCAGTTGTTGAGTATGATTATCAATAACATTTCTTCTCTACGGGAATAGTCTTCGGGATTAATAATTTCCAATTATTAAATGCGAACGCTTCTCGTTAATACTATATTTCTCCCTTCCCCTGATGACCTGTGCGGAAGGTTCCTTTGGAGTGTCTATGTCGATTACGTTAGGTGATCTGGATATTGGCGATGCCGGGATGGTCAGTGGTTATGCCGGTGGTGGCAACTATCGCCGACAGTTGCTGGCAATGGGGCTGACGCCGGGAACCCCCCTGAAAGTTGTTCGTCGCGCCCCCCTTGGGGACCCGATTGAGCTTGAAGTGCGTGGTTTTAGTCTGAGTCTGCGCCGGGATGAAGCCCAATGCGTTCTCGTGAACAAGAAGGAGGAGGCTTGCAATGGCGCAGGCAAGTGTGGCTGTTCTCGGTAATCCGAACTGCGGTAAAACAACTTTATTTAATGCCCTGACCGGGGCGAAGCAGCAGGTCGGCAACTGGCCTGGTGTGACGGTTGAAAAGAAAACCGGTACCTACAGCTTCAGCGGTCGTGATGTTGAGCTGGTGGATCTACCTGGTACTTATTCCCTGGATGTGGGTATAGGCAATACCGCGATTGATGAAAAGGTCGCCCGGGACTTTGTGCTCGCTGACGAAGCAGACCTGTATATCAATATTGTCGATGCCGGCAATGTCGAGCGTAATCTCTACCTCACCACCCAGCTGCTGGAAATGAACCGGCCCATGCTGGTGGTGCTGAATATGATGGATGTGGCCCAGGACAAGGGCGTCAAGATCAATGCCAGCAAGCTTGCCGAGCGCCTGGGCTGTGATGTTATTCCGGTAGTGGCCAGCCGTAACGAAGGTGTAAAGCCTCTCAAAGAAGCGATTGATAGCTATCTGGCCGGTCGTCAGGACTCCCGCATTACTGTGACCTATGGCGAGCAGATTGAGTCCATTCTTGCGACACTGAAAGCCAGTGTGGCTGGTCAGGCTGGTGATCTGAATGTCGGTGACCGCTGGCTCTCCGGTCGTCTGCTGGAAGGAGACCAGACACTTGAAACCCTGATGTCTTCAGTCGCTATGGCACAGGTTGTGGCGTCTCGTAACCAGCTCGAAGAGCAGATGGATGAAGAGGTCGACATTCTTTTTGCCGACGGCCGCTACAGCTTTATTGATGATCTGGTTGACGGCGTGGTGTCCCGTAGCAGCAAAGTCAGCAAGTCCATGACCGAGAAAATTGACTCCGTGGTGCTGAGCCGGGTGTTCGGCCTGCCCATCTTCTTTGCTGTTATGTACCTGATGTTTATGTTCACCATCAACGTTGGCAGTTCCTTTATCGACTTCTTCGATATTCTTAGCGCGACGGTGTTTGTGGATGGAGTGCGTTATCTGATGGAAGGCGTGGGAGCCCCTGCCTTCCTTACTGCTCTGCTCGCCGATGGCGTGGGTGGTGGTATCCAGACGGTATCGACCTTTATTCCGGTGATTGGTTGTCTGTTCCTGTTCCTTTCGGTTCTGGAAGACTCCGGATATATGGCGCGGGCTGCGTTTGTGATGGACCGTGGTATGCGGGCCCTTGGCCTGCCTGGCAAGGCCTTTGTCCCCGTGTTGATTGGCTTTGGCTGTAATGTGCCGGCGATTATGGCGACCCGTACTCTGGAACAGGAGCGGGACCGCAAGCTGACCATTCTGATGAATCCGTTTATGTCTTGCGGAGCACGTCTGCCAGTGTATGCAATGTTTGCCGTGGTGTTCTTTCCAAATACCGGGCAGAACGTAGTGTTTGCCCTCTATCTGGCCGGGATTGCGGCTGCGATCCTGACGGGCCTGATCATGAAGAACACACTGTTGCCCGGACGTATGACGCCCTTTGTTATGGAGTTGCCCCGTTACCATGTGCCAACCCTCAAAGGCATGCTGTTACGTACCTGGGATCGTCTTAAGTCTTTTATCATCAAGGCCGGTAAGGTCATTGTGATGATGGTGACAGTGCTGGGTGTACTCAACTCCCTGGGCACAGATGGTTCCTTTGGCAATGAGAATACCGATAAGTCTGTGTTGAGCACTATCGGGAAAAGTCTTACGCCAGCCTTTGCACCTATGGGCATGCAGAGAGATAACTGGCCGGCCGCTGTGGGTATTTTTACCGGTGTATTTGCCAAGGAAGCTGTGGTGGGAACCCTGGATTCCATATACAGCAATATGAATGGTGAAGCCGATGCCGGTAGTGATTTCGACTTTATGGGCGGTGTGTCTGAAGCGCTGGCCAGTGTTCCGGCGAACCTGTCTGCCCTGGCGGATAAAGTAGCTGATCCTCTCGGTCTGAATGTGGGTAACACTCAGGACAAAGAAGTGGCTGCAGAGGAACAGGGTGTTTCTGTCAGCACCTACGACGTGATGCGTAATTACTACGGTAGTCAGGAAGCGGCTTTTGCCTACCTGTTGTTTATTCTCCTCTATGTACCCTGTGTGGCGGCTATGGGAGCTGTAAAGCGTGAAGCCGGTCGTAACTGGATGCTGCTTGTCGGTATCTGGTCAACATTTGTCGCCTATGTGGCTTCTACGGTGTATTACCAGATCAGCACGTTTGCCGCGCACCCGACAAGTTCAACGGGCTGGCTCGCCGGTGTAGCTGTGGTTATGGCTGCTGTTATCTTTGCACTAAGGCGTGCAGGCACAGCCAGTCAGGGCATGATGCCTGTGAATCATGCGGAGACTGCCGGTGCTAAGTGATATTCGCAAGTACCTGATGGCTCAGGGCGGAATGGTCAGCCTTTATGATCTGGCCAACCATTTTGATACGGAAGAGCCAGTTATGGCAGGTATGTTGAGCCATTGGCTGCGGAAAGGGCGATTAAAGATGACGGAGTCGCCCTGTGCAAAAAGCTGCGGTGGCTGTGACCGTGGCGCTGATGGGGAGTGGTACCAGTGGGTAGGTGTTGTGCCTCCCGCTTTAATCTCTCTTTGCCCGAAAGATTAGTCCATCAGAATCAATACATTGTTGCTCGTTTGCTTGCTCTATTGGCGGCTGCCCATTGGGTGCAGCAAAGGCAATAGATAAAGATGGCGCAACCGCTCCAAAGGTGTCATCCGTCGGCGTTTCTTATGCTTTCGCTGCCCCTGGGTAGAGGCCACTCTTGGCGAGGCATCGGTGCCGAGTGCGGTGCCTAAAGAGCCTCGTGAAACCTGGCTGTCAGACTGTTCCATCTGTGGCTTTTGAATGGTTTCAGTGGATATGGCGTGTTTCATCCCTGTTGTGCTTGTGAGTATCTCAGAGCCTGTACTGCGCCCGGAGGTCAGAGTCTCCGTGGTTGTTGGCAGCGGTGGCTGTTCGGAGTGGCTCACTAAAGCTTGAGCGCAGAAAGCGTATGGCAGAAGCAGGAGCAACACTCCTGTACACAGGAGTGGAGTTCGTCGAGCCCTGGCCAGTCGCTGTTCTGCATAATGAGTCAAAATCCCCATAGGTTTGTCTCTATTCTTACCCAGGCAACAAGTGTAGGGCAGCCTGACGTTAAAGCCATGAGTGTCTGCTCAGTCTTTGGCCCACATAGTGATGCCTGCCCTGTTGCAGTTGACTTTCGCAACGCCTTCAGATGTTTGATAGGTGATAAAGACTTCTTCTGCACTGGTGATTCTCAATTCTGTATCAAACTCATACAGTGCGTGGCTGAAGATAGAATTTTTCTGGGTCAGCCGACTATTGATGAGAACTATCGCTTCCACAAACAGGTCATGGTCGAAAATATGGTAGGCGTTCCGGGTGCTGAAAAACTCATGCAAAATCTTGAAATGCTTTCTGAACGAGCAACTGTTCGGGGTTCTGGCGGGGTTATGCTCAAAGTGACACTCCTCTATATCAACCACGACATTCACGGTTTTGGCCTGAAGGAAAGCGGATTTTAACTCTTCAAAGGACTGCAGGGGGGCAGCTTCAACAATGGCGCTGCCTGCTGTCAGGATTAAGAGCAGGGTAGGGAGCAGTCTCATTATCACTTGCCTTTTCGTAAGCCCGGGGCATGTCTCGCAGAGAAAAAGCCCCGAGAGCTAATTCTTCTGCGAACTGTTCACTGGCAGTGATTCTAGGAAACCTTCGCAAAGGCGAAGACGTAATTCTGTATCAAATTGTAAGGTCAGGCTGTAGAGGACGTGTGTTTGGGCAGCTCACCTGTTTTGATATACAGAGTGCATCCATTCTCGGTTCTGGGTGTGTGTTGACTGCCGGGAGGGAGTCGCAACCAGCTGCCGGGCCCATATTGCCCCTGCTCATCTTCAAAAGACCCTTCCATAACGAAGTATTCACTGCCAGAAGGAAGTGTCCGGAGTTCAAAGCTCGTGCGTGCGCCCCAGCGCTCCAGACTCATGACATCCTCAAACTGGTGCTGACTGTAAAGCGGTTTTTGAAATACGCCGGGGTTGCTGGTGGCTTTCCAGGGCATATTTTCAGTATCCAGAACCTGGTGTTTACGATTTTGGCCAGCGTACTGTCTCAGTTTAACCAGAAGTGTACAGCCATTGCGGGAGAAAGGACTGTGCTGGAAGCCTTCCGGATTCAGCAGATAAGTGCCGGCAGGCCAGTCGCCATGTTCATCCGAAAATATGCCGTCTAATACAAGAATTTCTTCACCGCCTGGGTGTCCGTGTGCAGAAAAAGATGCATTCTGATCATATTTCACCAGAGATGTGACCTGGCCAGCTTCTTCCGGGCCAACGCGATACATGCGTTTACGCCATACGGTACCGCTTGGGCTGGGGCTCCAGTCCATGGACTGAGTGTCGACAAAACAGCGTTCGTTCAGGTTTCCGCTAATACTCACAGGCATCGACTTATCTTTAGTAGTTTGTATTTAAGAGCGTCATTGCGCTATTCATGAACAGCCTATCAATAACATCTTACGACTGTGCCACAAGGTTGGATACAAAACTGTGACAGTTATTATATGCAGGGGGAGCAGGATATAAGGTGGACACCATGCGGCTACAGATTTTTGGGTTAACGATGTTTGAATGTATAAATGTAGGTATCGGAATCCTTCATGCTGTAAATCGTGCGAAATGACGAGGGGAGTATAGTTTCTGTTGTATGAAGTTGATCCGGCCATAGTTCCTCAAACCTACTCTTTTGCAGCCTGCCCTCGCATATCAGGACAAGGATCGCATTCTTGATTTTTAGCAACTGTCCAATGTTGTATTCGACATTCCATCCCGGCACTGTAATCAGGAAAACTATCTTTTCATTCGAGCCATGGTATTTCTCCATAACCTGCTCGGCACTTATCTTCTCTACAGGGTCATAACGGATACTCACAGGGTTCGGGTTGAGATCGGTTGCCTCGATGCTAACCCCTTGAGTGCGCAATAAACGAGCCAGTAAACCATTCCCTGCACCCAGCTCTATCACTTTGTGGGTTCTGAGTTCCGGGGCATAGTTCAGCAGCCAGTCAATGTTTTGATTGGAATAGAGAAAGTAGGCATTTGTGGCAAAGCGAATAACCCTCAACGCTGTGGCGACCATAAGATGTTCACGCCGGGCTTTGGGGCTAAACCTCATGTCCATGTTGAGTACATTGTTTCTATTGGTAAATTTCTTAAAGCTGAAATGACTGCCTGTCGCCAGATCCGTAAAATCCGGGGCGCTGTCAATGGTCATGCCATTTAATAACGCATAGAGAGTATGAACCTGATGCAGAAGTGTGGTTCTGTCTATGGTGGGGTATAGCACGGCTCCATGCTCACGCAGAATAAGCAGGACTACCAGAAAAGTATGCCTGATTTTTGTATCATATTTATGCACCCATTTGGATGTTTTATAGGCCATCGCATCTCTACCGGCATCCTGCACATACTTATGTGTATAAGGGAGCGTCAATAACTCTTCAGCGTAGGCGACTAAATCCTCGCTCAGTGTCTTCGAGACCTCGTCGATATAATCCTGAATAGAGAGAGCGCTATCAAAAGGCAGGTAATACTGCTGACAAAAGCCAGATTCTGCATGCTCCATACAGATTTTATTACCTTCTACATGACCCAGGGCCGGCCGTGTTGTGGTCAATAATGTTATTAAGGAAAGCGTCAGAGTAGCGAATAGCTTTTTCCTGCAGATGGTGTTTATCATTTTATTCTCTTTAAAAAATAATTATTAATCAGGTGCGGCCATCTCCTTTTATTTTTTAATGGTTTACACGATTCACGATGTTGAAATTTATAAATATGGGGTTTGAAATTTTTCTGACTGTAAATCGTGCGGAATGTAGAAGGTAGTTTGGTTACAGTTGATTGTAATTGTTCTGGCCAGAATTCTTCCAGGTTTTCCTCAAGCATTTTGATTTCACTAATAATAATGACAGTCCCATTTTTAATATCCAGCAATTGTCTGATGTTGTGTTTTATGTTCCATCCGGGCATGGATATCAAAAAAATAACTTCTTCATCTGAGCCCTGGTATGCCTTCATTGCTTGTTTAGCACTTAACTTTCTTATGTGTCTGTAATTTAAGGTGACCTGGCTTGGCTTGAGATCTGTCGCCTCAATATCAACCCCTTCCACCTCCAGTGAACGAACCAGTAAACCATTACCGGCCCCCAGTTCAATGACCTTTTTGGTTTTTAATTCCGGAGCATAGTTTAGCAGCCAGTTGATGTTTTCAGTGGAGTAAAGAAAGTAAGCGTTAGTGGCGGACTGAATAGCTCTTAATGCGGTGAATACAAGAAGATGCTCACTGAGTGCACCTGATGAAGCACCAATAAGCATTTGGAGTTTATTCCCTTCTTTTTGAAATTTATTAAAGTTGAAATGTTCACCGATCACCAGATCAGTGAAATCAGGAACGGCTTCAAAGGTCATACTATTTAACAGCGCATAAAGTGTATGTATTTGATGCAGAAGAGTCATTCGATTCATGGGGTAGACTCTGTGCCCGTGGTCGCGAAGAATCAACAAGGCAATCATAAAATACTGCCTGATACTGGCTTCATAAGCATGAGCTAGTTTTGGGGTCTTGAGTTTATCCAGGGCCTTAAGAAGTTTTTTTACAATTTTGATTGTGTAGGTGGCGTCTTTGTATTTATAGGTTTCTTTTGCTGTTTCCTCGGGCATTGTTGCTGCTATTGCATCGATGTAATCCTGAATAGTGAGAGTGCTATCAAAAGGCAGGTAATACTGCAGGCAGTGGCCAGTGTCTGCATACAGTGTGCAGATTTTATTATCATCTACCCGAGCAAATGACGGTGATGTTGAAAGCAGGAATGCCAGTATGGAAAAAAGTTTGATCAGTCCTGGTGTGATTGCCTGCATGTCTTTGCCTCATAAATAATCAATCGATGCTCTTCATAGAGGAAGGCCGTATAACGCCGGTCCGCTGTTGTTATCATCAAAGACTCTTTGTGAGCGGAACACAGAAAAGTGCAGCTGAATGCATGTTTGCTTGCAGCGCCTCAGCTCCTCAATGGTCTCGGCAACCACCGGGATGGAGGGCGTTGTCGTAGCGCGCGGAATATTCATAACGTAGGGATGCCATAAGTGAGTTCTGTGCTTTGTTAGAGTCGCAAAGTGTGGGGATTGTTGCGCCATAAGTGTCAGTATCCATAACAGGGCAGGTAGTCTGAATGGCTTGTTTAAGGAGGCTTTTTTTATGATCTCAGAAATAACCGGCAGGTTAGTTAACGTGAACGGCTCAGGAGGCTGTATGTCTCAATTACAGATTTAATTGTTACTGGAGAGGGACATGCAAACTGTCAGAGGTTTGACCGGCTGGGCTCCTCAGGCGGTGAGGGGAGCATGTAATTATTCTGTATCCGATATGTTTGATGCCTGTGAAAAGGGTGATCTTGAAACGCTGAAAAAATGCTTCCCTCATTTAGAGACACTTTCTCCCAATACCTGTTTTGTTGTGCGCAAGGATGATGAGGGGCGGGAGCTGAATCTATTCCATCTGGCCTGTAAGCACAACAGTTTGAACATAGTTGAATGGCTGTGTGGCAATGCTGACTTTAATGAAAATCAATTGACGACGGGCCGTCGTCAGGAAACAGCGTTGTCTTTGGCCATAAAATCTGGTGCCACAGACGTTGCCGTTTATTTAGTACGTTACCTTCGTTTTCACCTCGATTTCATTACTGATCTTGGCGAGTCGCTTTTACATCTTGCTGTCAAAAACAGAGACATCAAGATGTTTGATTTTTTGCTGGATGAAGGTATGGATATACAGGCAAAAACCCATGCTGGTAAGGGAGTGTTGGACTTTGCCTGTGAGTTGGGTGACAAGGACTTAATGACAACGGTTATTGATCGTTACACCAGGGTTTTGCAGCACAAGAGACCGTCTAAGGAACCTGCTGCTGAATTGGAGCGCTGGCGCACGACACTGGGAATCTTCTGGTTGAGAACGAGTACACGGTATGAAAAAAAGGCTGTTTCTGCGTTACGAAAGAACCATACAGCCTTTAATATCACCGGATATATGACCTTAAAAAGAGAAGGAGCCAAAGATAAAAAACTGGAGGGCATGATCAAAACGCCCAGTGCAATGGAATATGCAATTATTCATAACGATATTGAATTGCTTGCCCTTCTTCTCAAGATGGGAGCAGATCCAGCACAGGCGAATTGCCACGGCTATACGCCGACTCAAGTTGCAGTGTTGGCTGACAATAAAGAAGCTCTGGGTTGTTTAATATCTGTAAAAAATGCGGGAACAGTAAGCGTTGAAAGGCAGTCACCACCGCTACATATAGCGGCTCATGCCAGCTATGACTGTTTAAGAATTTTTCTTTACAAAGATAAAAGCAGAGGAGCAGATTTAGATTCGCGTGACTGGCGAGGCCTGTGCCCACTGGACTATGCCTGCCATTCAGGGCAGTGGGGCCATGTGCGCCTTCTAAGAGCTTTCGGCGCTGATCTATATTCTGCTAATCCGACATCTAAAAAGCTTCCCGTGCATTACGCAGCGTCGGGAGGTCACCGGCATATTGTTGAGGAATTATTGCAGGAATATGACGAGAAATTTCGTCCTGATACGGTTCCCGTCTTTCATTCAGAGTTGATATTTGAAGCGGCACGGAATGATCATTGGGAGCTGGTAACCTGGCTGCTTAAATCTTCTAAAGGTTTTTCAAAACAACGTCTGTCTAATCTTATGGACGGTCAAAATGGTGATGTGATACTGCAGCTTTTAATTAATGCAAATGAACGATCGAAAGCCTCTGTCGAAGACGCGAAAAATCCGCCAGGGGACGAGTCCTCTGTTCTTGAAACTGCAATCAGGGCATTACCGTTAGAAAAGGAAGCAAAGAAGAAAAAGGGAACAAAAAAAACAAAGGCAGAACAGACAGACATAAAAGATAAACTCGGGAAATTATTGGCGCATACCAAATGGAAAGGCACAAAACCCGTCACTTCACCTATGAGCAAAACCGTGCAGCAAGATCTGGAGACCTCTCTGTCCTCACTCCCTTCACGGTTCCCTCAAATTATTGAGAAAGCCGCAGGTCGGCCACAGACTATTGCCTTTAAAACGGTTCAACATGAGTTTCTGGGTTTAATCCTCCGTGGACAGAAGGATTTTCTGCCGCTCTTTCTTGAAACGCCACTGAAAAGCAGTCTGTTAACGACACCAAACCCTGATAATAAATTCCTGCCACTGCATTACGCTGTGACATGCCCTGAACCGAAGAGCATGATTCCTTATCTGGTTGAACAGGGGGCGGTGGCTTCACAGGCTGGCGGGGCAAACAGTGTTACGCCATTACACTATGCTTTGTACCGATCGGACCAGCAGTCCATCACATGCTTACTGGATTACGCTGATGCAGAGATTGCCAATGCCAGAGATAGCTATGGTGATACTCCTCTGCATAAAGCTGTGGACGAGAATGCTGCTGCTACTTACGGCGTGCTGGCAATAGGGGGGGACCCCGAGACACAGAATAAAAAAGGAGTGTCTCCACTCTCACAGAAGAATGAATGTGCGTTGACACGAGCACTGCTTCTGGAAGCGAAACAAGTCCGTATCAAAACGAAAAAACAGACAGGTTCAGGAGCTGGAGCTGCTGTGGCCAGTGCGGGCTCTTTTAAAAGTGCTGCTCCTGTTAAAGAAGGTGTGCAGGAGCGGCCGGTCTCCAGCAGATTACTTGCATTGCACAGGCTGCTTTGTCGCTCACCAGATTTAAAAGATGTTGAGCAGCAGCTCGATCAGTTTACAGCTGATGATCTTAGCCAGGTTTTACCCGGTTCTGGTACGAATGCACTGCATTTAGCAATACTTGTGCATCGTGATGACCTTGTTAAATTGCTGCTGAGCAAAGGGTGTGATTCTGCTATTCCTACGGCAGGCTCAGCAACATTCCCCCTGCATATGGCTATTCAAAATAATGACCCTCAGTGCACTTCCGCACTCATGAAACGTGGTGGGAATCATACACAGAAGAACTCTCTGGGGGAGCCCCCCATTCAGGCCGCCTGGCGACTCGATAAAAAACCTGAGCCTGGCAGTCTGTTAGATGTGGTGTGGAAAAATCGTGTGCACGTTTTTAAGCCAGATGCTACACCGAGGCTGAAGGGTAAACGGGCAGCAGGAGCTCAGATCAAAGAGACATGCACAACAAAGCCCTATAATAATGAACGCTACAACAATCTGTTTAGAAAGGTGATCTGTGGTTATCCTGAAGCGGAAATCAGATGCCATCTTATGCACATGGATGGAGAAGAACTATTCGATCTCAAACCTGAAAATTATCCCCATACCCTGCTTCATGAAGCCGCTGTCAGGCAACGTGCTGATCTGGTCAGGCTGTTACTTGAGCATGGCGCTGACCCAGCAATACAAACCAGCGATCAAAAAGAGACCATTCTTCATATAGCAGTCAAGAATCAAAACCTTCCACTGCTTGAAATAATTCTGGCCGGGATAGCGGATAAAAAATATTTAAAGGTGATAGCCCTCCGTAATAAGCAAGGCAAAGCAGCAGATGATATAGCGCGTGACAACCTGCGTGGTGATCATTGCATCCTCAATGTTTTAACACATAAAAGACAAGCTGCGGAGAAAACGGCAAAGCGTGTCACGTTTGACCTTCCCTGACATTTAGAGCAGCCAGCCTGACAAAGGCGCTTTTTCAGTGAACATTGCGGGAGAGATGATCTCAAAAGAGAGTTATCTTTTTAGACCGCAGGTGCCACTTACAATGAATAAAGCAGGAAACGCCTTTCGTCACAGCATGTCTGCCTCACGCCGCCAGGCCGGGCGACAACCCGGAAAGGGTACAAATTGGCGTCCACAAATTGCTGGAAAGCGAGTGACGGATGCTACTGGCAAACATGCGGCTGCAACACGCATAGCCCGTAACAGCGGATGTGTCGGAGATCCGAGCGTTCGGAGATGTAATTACTCTACGACCAATCCTCAGGATGTCAATGTGCTGGTGGGTGACCGGATTGTTTTTGATCTGGGTGAAGACCGCCCCATGCTGGACAGTTCCCCCAATATTCTTTTGAACAACAGGCTATACAGCCCGTTCTCTGGTGTTTTTTATCTGTTGGATAGCGGACGTCGCCTTGCCTTAAGTACGTTGGCCCGGGTAAGGGATAACGGCTCGAAGCTTGAGGCATACTGGGTGCATGGCGTGTCAGGGGCATTTCAGCTTATTGTCAGCCGTCTGGCGACTATCAATGTGTTGACTGACAAGCTGCTTGCCAACTCACCATCCGCTTGTGACCTCAACCTGAATGCCAAGGACCCTTTGACACTGGGTACTGTCAATATTTTAAGACAGTCGGCAGGGCAACCCGTAGAACTGAATGGTCTTGCAGTGGGGGCCAAAACCTACTCTCGCGGGTTGCTGGTCAATGACCAGACCGGTCTGGAGCCGCTTTATGAACTTCTCGAAGATGGTGCAGACGACAACCTGCTGGTGATTATTGAAGGTGCCAATGGTGGTGCACTGTCTTTAACCCGACCACTTAAGGTAGACGGACGTCTGGTAGCGATGGTGGGGCTGGCCGGCGACGCTAATGCTAGTGGATCAGGATCAGGCGAGCTCGAAGGATCAGGCGCACTTGATGAGCCGGTGAAAGCCCAGCCAGTCATGCTTAATGTCGGTACTGTTGCCTTTCCTGCACTGAATATTACCGGGCAGGGTGAGTTGTTAACCGAAAACTTTCATATGATGGCGTCAGAAGTTTCCCAGAAAGCCTCTGCCAGCGGAGAAGGTTCTGGTCAGAATGCGCAGCAGGCGCTTATTAACGTCGGGCGGGATGCTTCCATACACCTGCGTGATGTTTCCGTTGATGGACTGCCGGAGCAGGTACCTCTTACCCAGGGTAATCGTTCGGCTATTACCATTGAGAACACTCGTGTTCAGAGTCGTGTGCAAACCTCAGTTGATCTGGGGCCAGTAGGCACTGTATGTGACGCAACGGTTGAATGTTCAAACAATACCTGTATAGCCGGTCGTATAACCGATACACAGGGGAAGGATTGTCGTTTATCGGCGGAGCCTGATGGCAACACTCCAATAATTGTGCCCTGTAATCCATTACCTTTACCCAGTAGCACCGCAACAGCTATTTCTGCAATGCCGTCTATGGCATTGCCTGAAACTGCAATAACCCCGATTCCGACCCTGACGCCGACATTAATAGCTACAGAATCGGCTTCAGCAACGCCGTCCATCACTCCGGCTATGGTCGCAGTTGCCAGCCCTGCCTTGATTGGCACCGCCGTAGGTTTAGCATTCCTGTTCCTGGTGCTTGTCCCTTTTGGGTTTGTGATTACAGAACTGGGCTTTTATTGCAAAGGGCAAAAAACCTGCACGCAACGTGCAGTAAATTCATGCCGTAGACATTACAGGCAGCGTGGTCGCAGAAGGCAGCAGGCTAATCGACGGCTGGCTGCAAGAGTGGGGCAGCAAGCTCCACGAAGACAACCACCTGCCATTCCTTTGGATGATATTCCTTATATCCCAAGGGATTTTGACTGGGGTGAGTGAAGCTCAGATCAGGAAACCTGTACAGGTACTGATATGTTAAGGATCCTGCCCTGAATGTTATAAACAACGCAAGCCTCTGCGGGTCGATATTCAAGTGTGTAATCAATGGGTCATTCGCGGCTCAGTGGGGCCTGCTCGTATGATGTTCAATAAATCCAGGGCATGGTTTTGTCTGCTTGTACTTCTTCTGTCTTCTCTCTGTAGGGCTACAGAGAGCGATATCGGCATAATGAAACATGGAACATATACATTACAGGCGACGAATAACGAGGGTAAGAACTTTAATTTAACCGTACCTGCTTTTGAACTGCCGGATGTTCTGGATGATTTCGCCTATCAATTGATGTCAAAAAACTCTAAGCCTTCAAGTCTGACCCATAGCCTTTCAATGCGCAGGAAAACAGAAGGCTTGAATTTCTCTATTCCTGAACTTGATCCAGTTGTTAGGTCGCTAATTGAATTACTGAGTCAATCTAAAAAAGATTATAAAAATCATGACGACTTTGCTATTCAGTTTATGCAGGATAGATTGAAATTCGATATTAAAGAAAAGTACCCTTACTACCAAACGGTACTCGATATTTTTAATGCAAATATAATGCTTGATTATATTTATACTTCAAAATCAGGCTTGCAATCCTATTACCCTGACGGCCAATGTAAAACTAAAATTCATGTCGAGAAAAATAGAAAGGCTTTTTTAGAAAGTAGCACTCTTGGTCTTGGTGTGTTTGACTATACACGTTATATCAATCTGTTTGATATCTATAAAATGGGGCGTGACGAAATAGGCTTTTATGATGATTATTGCCAGTATTCCACTCCTGCAGGTAATATGAATATTCCAAAGCTTTTATCAAAACTACTTTATGAAGACGGTAAGGTTGTTATTCCAACGTTTGCAGATCTAAATCAGGATGATTTTGTCAGAGCATTTGGTCTTCCCATTCATTTTATCAGATTAGCCCGTGGGCCTGTCGCCGTGGAATTAAGTGAGACCCGTGCGTTTACAAGAGGGCTTTTATCCTTCATGGATATTATGCGTAGTGCACGGTATACCTGGACAAAGCACTCTATGGCCTGCCCCTACCCGGATGAATTCTGCCTTTCCGATAAATATCATGGCATGATGAATGTGATAAACAGGGCCACAATCAATAGTCTCTATAACAGTATTGATAATTTGACATGCATTAAGCATGGAAAAAAAACGCTGCTTAAACACAGAGTTAGAAATTTCATTTATAGATATTTCTACCTGTGTGATAACTGTCTTTCTGCAGCTGATATTACGGGATTTGTTTATCCGAGCTTTGTTGGCTGGTATGAAAAAAACAATCCAAAGTTTTCTTTTGATAGTGATTTTCGCGCAGTAAAAAACTGGGTAACTGCTGTTTCACTTGAGTTGTTAACGAATGATTTCATTCAGCCAAGTCGCATAAGGCTGTGTCAGATTTACTATAACTCAACTATTGAAATGCCTACGGCTCTGCCAACTTTGAGACCTTCGGCCCCGCCATTTGATGATGCCACAGCCCCGCCTGTCGTAAAAAAGAATAAGAAGAAAAAGAAAAAACGGAAGCACGGAAAGAAACATCCACTTCAGTGATGAAGCCTGGATCGGTTCATTTTAGTTGTCGGCTGATACAGGCTTCGAATGGCGCTTACGAAGTATTGTCTACTCCCCTGAGTTTCACATGACAGTAGGCGAGCAGGAATTTGTTTCGCTCAGTGGGCTGTAGAAATACTGAGGTGTGATGACACAGATTGGGTGACTCCAGCTTTTAGCAGACATAGCGCCCTGTGCGCCATTGCAAAATGAGGGCAAGATTGCAAGGTATATCATTATTGCCAATCTCCTTTTGATGCCTTTGAACCACTCCACCCTTGGTTAGGGCGTGCTTAAAAACTTGCTGATTGATGGTTTGCATTATGTAAGGAGAATGGTAATCCGCTTCAACAAGCCTATGGCATATATGGTTATCATCACCCACAAAATTATTGCCATAATAGGTATAAAGTACGGCATGTATATAATATTGTTTCAGATTCGCATAACAGGCTACTCCATCACAGAGGCATTTTATTATGTTCGCTCTTATTATGAGGGCGTTCTCAGCATTTTTAATCACATCGAATGTAATAGACTGTGAGCTGAACGTTGAAGTCGTAGCCTTTGCGCATGGTACATTAACTACAGATTGACATAGTAAAATACTGGTGTGGTTCTTTTTTAATGCATCTATGCTATGTAGTGTCGTTAATTCTGGATGCGATTGTTTTAGCCGTTCCAGATTTATGCGGGAAGGGAAGGGTTCTATACGTGATCTTTTTTCTGTCGGAGCGCCTTCCATTGATCGATTTTCCCCCGATGTAATTGAAGTCGCAGCATCCCGAAGTACTTTAAAGGCGATGGCATAGGGTGAATCAGTTTCAACGAATGGAGAGTGGTCGTAGGAGGCGTTGGTGAAAGCTTCCTTGGCCCAGGATGGTATTTTGTGCTTTCCCAGAGCGCCGGGCAGTGTGAGTTCAACATCCCGTTGCCGACAGACTTTCTCATGTTTCACTTTGCTTTTTCTCTTGAACTGCTCATCACACCCTTTACGTTGACAGAAGATCATAGCTTTTGGACAAGTGCTGTTATGACTTTGTGCGGTTTCACGTGTGCCACTGAATTTGCACCCTTCATTAAAACAGAGGAAGGGGGTACAGCCGTTCTCCAGGTGCAGTTTTAATATCGGTATTGTCGCTTTTATTGTGCAACCATATACGGGGCAAATATATTTCATATCCTCGAGCTGTCGGGTGATGTGTACAGGGGATTCAGGCTCCTTCTTTTTGGAAGGGCAAGCGCATGTGGCACAGGCTTTGACAGAGCTGTGTGTAATACATACTCGACAAAAAATGTGCGTACAGTCAAATCGGCTTACAGGGTCGTTTAACATATCTTTGCAGATTGCACACTCCAGCTCTGATGATCTATGTTGGAGGGCTGTAATAGAGTAAGTTGAGCTCTTACCGGCTGCGGAAATCTTCAAGTCTCTCGTGTAAGGATAATCCGTCAGTGCCGCAGCCCCTGAGGCTGCTGTGGTAGTAACTATAGGAGGTGTGAACATGGTTGCTGTTCCCTCGCTGAGTGCTCTTGTTTCGATACCCTTCAGGGATTGGAGTCGGTCCGGGCCGGCAAGTTCAGTGGTTAGGTGTTTTTGTTGGTGGCACTGTCTGTGTTGGAAAGGTGTGCTGACATTACGGTTTGGTGATAAAAAGCACACAGTCCAGAGTGATTCTGAACTGTATGCCTGTTGTAAGGTAGGAAAAGCTTTATAAGTTACCTATTAGTTTCTTTTTTTCAAATCGTGTTGGGCGCGTTCCTTCATGATGTTGATCACATCACTTAGAACTTTGATAGCATTTTCTTCATCTACACCGTCGCTGTATTTGTCTGATCGCTGAAGGAGCCGATAGAGACCCGTTACACGTCGAACAACCAGATGCTCATTACATTTACCATCTTTATCAAATGCACCATCCTTTGTTAAAGGGTGGTTTTTAACAAGTGCAGATTCACACAGCACAGCTAAAACATCCTGCAACAGAAAAAGACCTCGCTTTTCGCCGTCTATACCGGCAGCCATAACAATTTGCTTCGCAATCACGTTTGGGGAATTCTCAGGAAGATCCAGAATGGCTTGCTCTTCTGCTTTTTTAGCAAAAATCTTGAGCTTTTCTTTTTCGATAATCTCTGCCTGTCTTATATTTATTTCGGATGTCAGCTGTTCCTGAAATGAAAAAGCCTCAATCTCTACGAAGTCACGAAAATTATCAATGGTTTTGACTGGAAGAACTTGAGACCGAAGCTGTTCTACTTTTTCTACCCGCTGATGCTTGGGGCACTTTCGTCCATTATCGCTTCCCTCTCTGTAAACACCACCATTTCCAATAACAAGAGCAGGTACTTCTCCGTCAAGACCTTGGTAGTTATCAAAAGAGAGACAGGCTGAATCTTGATACACGGTTGTCATTTCTTCCATTCGTGGAAAGATTTTAGAGATCACAAATTGCCTTGTTTCGTTGTTGAAACTCACAACCAGGTAGTCGCGGCCATATTCAGTAGCAGAGTAAATTGGCTGTTGAATGATGATGGCGAGGAACAAAAGCGTTAATATTTCACCGGCATCATAGGATCCGAAAAGATCATTAGAGAGTGGGTAATTGACTGCATAGGAATAAGTTTTATGAGATTCAAAATCAGCTTCTTTGACACGAAAATTCTGGAGAAATGATAAAAGAGTATGTGACAAGGTTCCAGGGTCTGAATCTTTATCTTCACGCAACTCTTTATCGTAATGAGCAAAAGAGAGGTGGAGCAGGGTAAGCAGATCTATGTAGTCCAGTTTTGCCCTGTCAGCAAGCTGTTCTATAACTTTGGGATAGTGTATGCGGATACTGGCTTCCCATTCGCTCAATTGATGACCGAACTCTTTTACCTCTTTTTTAGGGGGGAGAGGTTCCATTGGCTCTCCCTGATGGTCACGTTCAATATTGGGGCGTGAAATTCTCTTGTACAGTTGTGCGTTGTCTAGCAGGTATTCGCGGGGAGGACGCTTATGCTTCATTATGGTGTCTTTTTCAGACTTACTTTTTGCGCTGAACCCGCTTAAAGAGACTAGAGAGAGCAGGCTGAAAATTGCCAGATTCTGAATCAATGAATTCCTGAACATCCTGTTCCCCCGCAAGCATTCCGCCGAATAAGTTATCATTCAGGTTAGCACTGCACTCTGGTCAGGCTGACGGACGCTGATAAGATCGTCAAAAGGAGGCTGGAATATCTGGACTGCCTTATCAAACGGATAGTCAGGGGGCAGAATAATGGTAGAGCTGGCTCTCAAATGAGTGGTTTCCATAACTACAGCCTCATATTACTTCAGCGATGAAACCGCTTCTTCACCTGGGTTACGAGTTCATTGACAGGGATTCAGGATTGAACATCTTGGGGATGTGTTTGATGGGACTGTCTGTGTTGGCAAGGTGTGCTGATATTGCGTTTGGGTGATAAAAAGCACACAGCCGAGAGTGATCCTGAACTGCGTGCCCGTTGAAAGGTATGAAAAGTTTTATAAGCTACTGATCAGTTTCTTTTTCCAGTTCTTTTTTGTCACGTTCTTTCATGGTGTTGAGTACATCACTTAGAACTTTGAGAGCATTTTCTTCATCGGCACCGTCGCTGTAGTCGGGTGATCGCTGAAGGAGCCGAAATAGAGCCGTTACACGTCGAACAACCAGACGCTTTATACAGTTACCTTCTTTATCAAATGCACCAACCTTTATGAAAGGGTGGTACTTAACAAGCGCAGATTCACATAGCACAACTACAACATCCCTCATCACCACAAGGTTAAGACTATAGTCTTCGTCACCGGCAGCTTTTACAATTTTCTTTGCAATATCGTTTGGGGAATTCCCAGGCAGTTTTATAATCGCTTGCTCTTTTTCTTCTTTAGCTAAAAGCTTGAGCTGTTCTTTTTGGGTAAATGCTGCCCGTTTTACTTCTATTTCGGGTTGCAACCGTTGCTTAAATGAGTAAGCCCCGAGCTCCACGAAGTCACGAAAATCTTCAACGGTTTTTTCTGAAAGAGGTTGAGATCGCAGCTGTAACACTTTGCCTTCTCGCTTATGCTTGGGGCATTTGCGCCCCATATCGCTGCCATCTCTGTAGGCAATGTTGGTTCCAATAACAAGAGCAGGCGATTCCCTGTCAGAACCTTGGTGAATATCAAAAGTGAGACAGGGTGAATTTTTATACTGCGTTATCATTTATATCTCTCGGGGCTTCATGCTAGAGATAACAAATTGCCTGGACTTATTGTTGAAACTCACAACCAGATATTGGGAGCCAAAGTCATTACCAGAGTAAATTGGCTCCTGAATCATGATGGCGAGGAACAAAAGCGTTAATATTTCACCTGCAGCATAGGGTCAGAAAGGTACATTCGAGATTGGGTAAGTGACTGCATAGGAATAAGTTTTATGAGATTCAATATCAGCTTCTTTGACACGATAATTCTGGAGAAATGATAAAAGAGTATGTGACAGGGTTCCAGGCTTTGAATCTTTCTTGGTACGCAACTCTTTATCGTAATGCGTAAAAGAGAGGTGGAGCAGGTTAAGCAGTTGTACGTGGTCCAGCCCTGCCCTGTCAGCAAGTTGCTGTATAACTTTGGGATAGTGTATGCGGATCTTGGCTTCCCATGGGCTCAATTTATGACCGAACTCTTTTACCTCTTTTTTAGGAGAGAGAGGTTCCATTGGCTCACCCATAAAGTCACGTTCAATATTAGGGAGTGAAATTCTCTTGTACAGTTGTGCGTTGTTTAGCAGGTATTCGCGAGGAGGGCGCTCATGCTTCTTTTTGGTATCTTTTTCAGACTTACTTTTTGCGCTGAACCCGCTTAAAGAGACTAGAGAGAGCAGGCTGAAAATTGCCAGTTTCTGAATCAATGAAACCCTGAACATCCTTTTCCTCCGCAAGCATCCCGCCGAATAAGTCATCGTTCAGGTTAGCACTGCACTCTGGTCAGGGAGTCGGCACTGATAAGAGCGTCAAAGGACGTTGGAATTTTTGGGCAGCCCGATTGTACGGATAGTCAGGAGGCAGAGTAATGACGAGAGCAGGCTCTCGTTGAGATATGTGTCCATAACTACTGGCTCTTATCCCATCAGCATGCAACCGCTTTTTCGCCTTGGTTGCGATTTCATTGTCAGGGATTCAGGATCGAACATCTGGAGGATGTGTTTGCGGGGTTGTCCGGCAGGGGCTGCATGTGAAACATGAGCAGCCGTTGCCGGTTGAATAGGAGTCGAGCTGTGAAACTCATCTTCCTTTTGTTCGTAAACCACCACCGCAAGGCTGAGCATCACCAGAATTTTAAGTACGAAATCGCTCTCATTGCCCCTGCCCCCCATCCTGGTGTCTGCGCTTCTTCCCCTTGTTTATCTCCATTGTTTATCGGTTTGGCCTGATGTTTGCGCTCAGCTGGGGGGGCAGCTGCTGGGGTATGTTGTCGTTGCTGTAATTTCGGGAAGTTGATTGAATCTCCACTTTCCAGTACTGCAGCCGGTTTATTGGCCACATAATTCTGCACTTTACGTGCCTTGTACTTGAGGTATCCCCACCAGCTTACAGCTGCTGTGGGAATACCAATAACCACTACAAACGTAGCGGTTGCGAGCCCGGGAGTCAGCCCACTGGGGGAGGTGGGCACAGGAACAACACCCGCGATATTTACACTTTTGATGACCTGGGATTCTCCTCCCAGCTCGGGTATCTCGACACTGACGGTTTGGTTTTGAGCTGACAATACGCTTGCTCCCTTTGGGGCCAGGTAGAGGTTCTCGCCAAGAAGGTTGAGCTTCAGGTTCTCGACATCAAGTTCAGCTGTATTGTCTACAGTGGTCTGCCAGCTTGTATCCAGAGCGCCGCTCTGCCTGTTGATACGGTTAAGATGAATAGATGTGTCGTTGATTGACCAGGCGTTGTAAATCCAGTCCTGTGTGGGAACCATATCAATCAGGTAGTTACTATCTTCAATACCCTGATTCAGGGTCAGGTTGTAGGTTTTTAGTGGGGTGGGGCCAATATTGCTGCCGTCAGGGGCTATGGGGTATTCGTTGAGCGTATTGTTACCGGCCAGGCTGAATACGCTGTATTGATCCATTCGCAGGAATTGGCCCTCAACGTCCTGGCTGGTGTGTTCGTAGGTGTGGCTGGTGCCGTCCCCTTCACCGTCTTTGATCAGGGGGAAACTGAGCAGATGTACATGGTCGCTGTCGTTTCCTGTGGTTTCAGGGTAGGCGGCCAGAAGACTATCGCCGGATGCTGAACGTGCCTGGCCGGCGGGCGCTTCCAGTGTCAGTGGTGGTTCGGTCAGGTTCTGGGGCGGTGTATAAATCGTAGCTTGCAGCCGGGTTCCCGGGGTGGCCTTAAGCTGGCCATCTTTTAGCACCATCGGGCTCAGGCGGTATATGGCTTTTTGGTTGGTTGTGTTGTTGGCCGCGGCATAGGCTTGGTGGCTGAGAAGCAGGTAGTCACCTTGTCCATTCTCGGGGGGGATCAGGGCTGGGTAGCTTTCGCCAATATAGTGCAGTGGGTTCTCGGGAGCACTTCCCCCGGTCGAGGAGGTCGCGTTGGCCTGAGATGTTGCTCCGGGGAAAAAAGTTGCAATAAATGTCTGATATGCCTCATACCAGTCTGCCGGTTTGAGTGTATCCAGTAAGCGTACACTCCCAAGAAGGGAAGAATTATCAACTGGGCTGTTGCTGACACCTGTTGTATCGACAGTACCTGTAGCGACAATTTTTGGCCCATCAACTGGGCGGCCGAGAGCGGTCGCCGGGGCAGTGCCACTCTGGGTCAAAGCGGCAGAGTATAGACAGTATTCGATGGGGTGAGCGACAGATGTTTCTGCGACGCTGCTACTGATAACGCTTTGAGAGTTATTACTATTAGCCTGAACATGGAGTGACGTACCTCGCTCAGCCACCTTGTTTGCGCCAGCAAGCCTAACCGCGTTGGTAGCCGCAATGAATCGGGAATCGTCTGCTGCCTTGACCACGCCATCTACATCGGTTTGTGTCAGGAGATTATCCGACCCCTCTAAGTATATTGTATTGAGGGACAGTCTGTTTACATCACTTGTTGCGCCACCGATGAGAGTCATATTGTGGACATCAGTCTGGTTTATAATGCTGTTAGCTCCTACAAGGTCGGCAATATTTCCGGCGACACTATCAGCTCCAGAAATGGTCATGCTTCTAACACGATGCTGATGAATTCTGGCTCCCTGACCTCTTATAAGTCCTACATGACCACTGGCAATTTGGTTCTTTGTAGTGACCGAGTTGTTGAATAAATCTTCCTGAATGCTGCTAAGCCTGTTTCCTGTTATCGAACCAGCTCCAAACCCCACATCGGAACTATTCTGGGTCCTTATCTGACTATTCGAGATGTTGGTTTGTTGGATATCCATATCATCCCCACTGCCCTCACCAAGGTTTAAACCCGCTCTGCTAGAATTACCGGTTGCAACAACCTCAAGGCCAGAGACATCTTTTTGCAGAATCCTGTTTCCATGGCCATTAGCAATGGCAATATTTCCTCCGATATTTGCACCGCTACTTTCGGTTGACGTATGACTGTCAGTCACCCTTTCCTGAATTATTTCGCTGTCATCTGAATATAAAGAACCCACTGTCAGTGCTGATGTGCCATTGCTGCCATTTGTGCGGGTGCGAAGTTGGCTACTGTCGCGCAGCAGGTATTTGTTATGCCTGCCGAATCCTGCAGCTGTGACACAGGCACTCGTTGAAGATGTGCTTTCTGCACTGAAATCGATTGAGTCATGAAGCTGGAGATTGTTGTGTTCACCCAGGACTCTGGCTGCCAGGCCGCCAACAAATCGTTCCCCTTCCAGGCGTCCACCACGCACTCTTAGGCTGACGTTGTTATTGGATTCAGCAACAGCAGTAATCAGGCTGCTGTCGTTGGTGTTACCGATGACTATGGGGGTGTCCAGCTGCAGGTTTAAGGTCGCGCCATCTATTCGGTTAAATATGGCAGCAGGTGTGCTGCTACGGTTGATATTGAGACCATATATCCAGTAACCGTTGTGATGAATACTGCCGCTGAACGTCTGTGTTGAACCATTGGTTGCGTTGCTCAAAGTATTTGATAGCGGGGCATCAAACTGGAGGGGGAACTGGTCATTTTGGGCATCAGTGACATTAATATTTTCCCCCAGAATAAAGTTACCACCCGGGTTGCTTCTTATCGCTTTGGTAAAGTTGCCGTTAAATAGAACCGTTTGTTCGTTGGGCTCAACCTGTCGTTTTTCTATCTGGTGTAATTGTAGCCCTGCTGCAGTGACAGAACGGCTCATGTCACCACTCGTGCAGATGAAGGTTACCGGCTTGTTAGTGCTCGGGATGGCAGAGTACTCGAGCTTGATGGAACCATCAGGCATGGTTCTGGAAAATGCGGCCATTTTCAGATCAGGAGTATCACACACACAGGGAGCGTTGGGTGTGCAGATAATTGACCCTGTGAGTTGGCAAATGGGTTTGTTCACAGTGGTAGCGGCATGAATAGAAAAGTGATCGGGAGCTCCATTCGGCTGCCAGTAATCACAGGTTCCCTGAATAGTTGAGTCATTCACTACTCTGGGTGGGGACATATGCACGTAGGAACTGATCATATCCGCCGCAGTCCGACCCACCATTATGGCTGCCAGACCGACTTGAATGACTCGTCTTACTGTTGGGCTATACCCACTGCTGCGCCTCGGTATGGGCTGTTTGTATTCACGCCTGATTTCTTTATTTGATCGGTAAAGGGTGCCCGGGTCTAAATAGGTCTGGTGACGATCCCGCAGCTGGTAGTCGTAGGTTTCCCGTTTAACGAGTCCTGCGGTACTGGGTACGAGTGGGCTGCTTGCGTGGCGGCGAGGACTTCTGCGTATTGGAGCAGGGAACTGTTGGTCAAAATTGGTTTCGCCCAGTTCTCTCAGTAAACCTCTTGACCCGCTATCTCCATCGGAGGCGTTTTGGTAGAGCTGCCGCAGAGCGGCCTGAACAGTGGTCAGTTCGGTGCTTTCATTGGGGTTTTCAGAAAACTGGGAGATTATCTGTCTGATGCTTGAGGTCTGATTCTTAGAGGCTTTCACCGAACGGTGAAGAGGCTTTCGGGCGAGGGGCGCACGGAGATCTGTTCTTATAATATGTTCTTGGAAGTCGAAGTCAGGGAGCAGGGTACTCAGGTGGACAACAGGTTCCTGACCCATGCTGTGTATCAGGTGAATAAGGGGGGAGGCTGATGCCGGCGAAGCCCCTTTATTACCTGAGCTGTATGCAGTCCCGCCGTGTGTCAGTAGTACCCAGGCCAGTGTAAAGGCCAGCCTGTGATTGAAAACTGATGCATAACGCCTGAGGTGTCTTTCTTTCTTCATTTTGAGCCCCGCTCCCATTCATTTGTCAGAAGAACCACCTGCTACAGGAGAGCGAACATATAACGCGGTGAGGCTAAGAGCCTTCCAGGGCAGCGTCGGTGCGAGTATTTGGCGCAGAGCAGAGAGTAGGTTCGAAAAGTAGTCAGAGCGTGCCAACTTAGCAAGACGGATTGATGTGTTGGGATGTGTAAGGCGATAGACGTATGTTTGTGTTCACGCCGCCATCTTAATAAGCCAGTGAAATAACATTGTCTTATCCAGCTCATGTCTCAGGGAGGAGCAATGGCATAGTCTGTGGTTTGGGTTACCTGCAATTTGTCTTGTGTCACCTGAGCGGTAGCACTTAGAGTGCAATCGGGTAGCACTTCGCTGGGAGAGGTAACAGCTTAAGGGTATGGTTTTTTCTTACTGTCGGCGCTAGCCCTTGGCAGGCAAGGGATGGAGTTTTTTGGCACGAGAAATGCCTACGTTAATATGTAAGCAGGCATAAGGTTCCGGAAGAGAATCTTGCCAGACGGGTAACAATAAAAATAAATGCCCGTAAACAAGACCAACAATAAGAAAAACAAAAAAGAATAATAACAACAAAAAACGTATCTCTTTCCGAGAATCCTAAACCCCGCCTCCGCGGGGTTTTGTTTATGTGGCCAATACGTTTTTCAAGCACGGGTGGTTCAGAGCTGCCCGGCAAGTCATCCTTAAGCAACTCACCCTAATGCCAAATGATGGTGAGCACCCCAAGAGAGGTCCAGCCACAGAGAATGATCCAGTATAAAATTGGGTTTTCTTCCCTGAGAATTCGCTCTACGAAATAGGTCTCTTTGTTTTTTATATTTACCCCAACCCAAAAAAGGAATAGTGCCCCCCAGGCAGGCATCCAGTTAAAGACAGTTGCGACACCCATTGCTATAAGGGCTATGATGGTTTTCCAGCGATATTTGCTTAGTTGCAGATTCGTTAAAAATCCTGAGCTCTGTGTTGCGGTTGTTGATGATTTCTCCGGGCTTTGCTCTGGCTCTATAGATACGGTTTCAATTCTGTTGCTGGCCTTGGCCTGTTTCTGCAACTTGCCGGTTTTACCATGAAACCAGTATGCCCCTCGCTCCAGTTCTTCCCTGGTCATCCCTTTTGGTTGGAAAACAGCATGAACGCCATCGTACTTCGACCAGTCTTTTGTTAGTAGACGACCCTCTTCTTCCAGTTTTTTATAGACAGGTGTACCCGGGAATGGAATCAGCAGTACAGAGTGAATAGATTGAATGCCAATCTCTAAACAGTAATCGTATGTCTGTTGAAAGATATTTTTGTCGTGCTCATCAAACCCGAAAATGAAGGACGAATCCACGTTGATGCCATATTTATTAAACATGGCGATACGTTCTTTCACTTCACTGGTCTTAATAAAGCTTTTTCCTGTCTCTTTCAGTGCGCTTGCTGATGGTGTTTCCAGACCGACCAATACATAACGAAGACCGCTTTCTGCTGCCAGTGCCAGCAGCTCTTCATCTTTGGCCAGGTTAATACTTGTCTCGCCCTGCCATTCAATCTTGAGAGGGATAAGTGCCTCAAATAATTCAACGGCATACTTTCTGTTAACCAGCAGGTTATCGGCATGCAACTCTATATAGGAGGTACCGCAATTTTTAATTTCTTCCACGACATCTGCAACCGGGCGATAGCGCTGGCCTTTAAAGAATCCGGGAACAGTACAAAATCCACAGCGGTACGGACACCCCCTGCTGACAGTCACTGTCCAGATGTCATGGTAACGTTCTGGTGAAATCAGGTGTGTTGGAAAGGGGGCCAGCTGATCAAGGGATAAAGGTTCGGTTCTCTGATAGGTTTTTTTGAGTGTACCTGCCTGCACATCATTCAGGAGATCTTCCCAAATACCTTCAGCTTCTCCCAGCATGACGCTGTCTGCATGCTCAAGAGCTTCGTCAGGCAGAAAGGTGGCATGAAGCCCGGCAAAAACTACAATCTTGCCTTCTTTCCGAAACCTGTCAGCAATTTTATAAGCGTGGGTGGCATCCGGGGTCGACATAAAGATAGCGACAACATCAGCCTGACTTCTGAAGTTGACTTTCATGTCGATGGTTTCATCGCACATTTCAATTTCAACTGTGTCAGGAGTTGCGGCAGCCGTACTGAAGATGTTTTGAGGAGGGCCTCCCATGCTTCGCTTGTACTCTTTATATGCTCCCCTGGCAGAGGCTTTTATGAGGTAAACCTTCATTTATTTATCACCACTTCTTAGCATGAACAGACCTTACAGAGGCCAACTGACAGTTGCAGGGTAATAGGTGTCAGATAAATTATCGTTGATGACAATCAATTGTTTCTCAACTTACAGATTGGGTAGGTACTCGCTGCAACTGGGAGTGCGTGACTGTTTTGCAGGCTGTTTCCACGCTTCGTGTTAAGAGTTTCAGAGCGTTTTCAGGCAGGATGGATACCTGTATATGCACAACGCATAGCTGACCAATAAGCTGATAAATGAGCCTGGGTGCCAGACGTGCTGACGGAGTTACAGAGTCGCGGTGTACAAGATATACTCGTCGCTTGCGTAGATGGTTTGAAAGGGCTTAATCGTTTACTTTGTCAGCTATCTCTTTCATTTCCCGGTAAACACCCTCTAAATCCAGAGTGTTTATAAATTCGTCTGCAATTATACGTAGCCTTTCATATTTAAGAAGTAGCCCATTATGAATTTTTAATGCTTGATTAAGACAACTATCATCTATGGCATCCTGATCATGGGATCTTGTCGAGTGGGACTCCATACAGCTTGCTAGCTCTATCGGTGATAGAGGATTGTAGCATTTAAAAATATTACAACTAAACCTAAGATGGCAGAGTAGAAATTGTCCGCCGCTGCCGACAGTTATTTGAAACAGGTAATGATAAAATGCATCTGAAATGGCTTGTTGGCATATGTCCGATATTTTGGTTAGCTTCCACATTTCATGTAGTGTTAATGTTTCACTGCGTAATGTTCGTTCGCTCATCTCTGCTGAGGTCTGAGCCGTTTTTTTTCTGATTTCGATATTCTTTGCTTCTTTTTCAAATAATTTATCATATTCTTTGTGACTTGTTATATAGCGTTCGTACAGTGTGTTACGTCGACTGTCTATAATTGTTCGATTCCAATAAGGTGAACCAAATACAATGACAGGGCGCTGTTTTGTTTTTCCATCGCTAAATATTGGGAATGCCGGATTATGGGTAAGTAGCCGCTCAATGTCAGGGATACCTTCAGGTTCATCTGTCCATGATGCTGACAAGTCACCGATTTTAATTACAGATTCCAGAGATTTCGAGTGGCCTTTGTGTATGCCCGCGATATAATTCGTCGAACAGTCGCGGTAGGAGTTGAAGTTTGTGTATTTAATGGTGGAGTCTTCATTATCTGATTTTATATAGTGCTTATTTTTGTTATACCAGTATTGTAAAAGTCGTCTTGTATACGGCTTGAATTCGTCAACCATGTCTAGTTTTTGTAATAAAAAATACTCATAATGTGGAGGTTGTTTGCTGTTTTCAGGGTCGATCATGTTATGTTCTAGTGCACATCGTGCTAATGCAGTTACCCATGGAGACTTAAGTCCGTAGCGGTTATATGCAAAGTTAAGTGTGTAGATTATCACCATATACCAGTCCTGATGGGAAATTACGCCAGTATCAACTAGCTGTACTTTTGTCTGCACTAATTCTTTTATAATAGTATGGGGTAATTCTCCATAAAAAATTAATATGTCTAGTGCATTCATCATTTCTTCCGCGGCCCATAAGCATTTTTCAAACGGCGTGTCTTTTGTATAATTCGGTGTGTACTGGTTTCTTAATAATTTGCAGCCCAAAGAAAAACAGACTGGGTCAGCTTTCCACCAAAGCCTTTTAATGACGTCTAAGGGTGGCAGTCTTTTTTCCTGCATTGCTAAGCTTTTACCAGGTTGTGCGCTTTCAGAGGCTGCAAATGCATAGGGTTTGAAAATTCTTTCCAGTACAGCTCTTTCCTTAGGGCTGCCCACGTATTGCATCATTTGACTTATATTAAGGCCCTCTGCCACAAGCGTGGTTCCCGGCCTTGTCGCTTGAAAAGTGGGCGTGTTTTCAATGGACTTTGTCGGGGCTCCACCAAGGTTTTTGGTTGTCCATGTTTGCCCGTTATTCAATGAATATTCAGGGAAGGCATGTGTTTCACTTATAGCAACTCTTGCCGGAATGTCATAGTAGAGACAAAAGGCAACAAATAACGCAGATCGGTGGAGGCAGGTGCCCTGTCTTTCTTTTAACAGAAAAGCCAGAAGGTTTTTATCCCGGGGTTTAGATGCACCCCTGAAAGCCAGGCAATATTGGGTAATGGCATTGATGCGCTCCTGTTTGCTGACTGCATTATCAAGGGCCAGCAAGTCGCTCTGCTGTGCGCAGGGGAGGGCGTGTAAAGATTCAGGATTGAATAACTTCTTCATTTCACTGTGTATGCCCGGTGGGCAGGTTATACCTGAGCCTGTTGATTCCACCTCTTCTGTTGCCTCTCTGCTCACTCCCGAATGCTCTTTGATTTCCAAAACGTAGTGTACTGTGATTTTTTTTCCGGTTTTTATGCAAGGGACATTTAGCATGTGCAGTCCGGTATAACGATCTTTTATAACTTGAACTGGGCTTTCCGGGCTGGTGCGCAAAGATATAATGGTTTCGTGGGGAGTTAAGCCAGGTAGAGTCAGCCATTCCTTCGGCTTGGCTTTCAGGGTTGCTACACCATAGTATTGATTGGCTGTTAAAGGTATAGCTTCACCTATTGGCAAAGGAACGGGGCTTACGTTCTCCAGACCATATAAGCCAGGTTGTACTCTGGTTTGTATTAAAGCTCCTGCTGGTGTGCTGTCCAGTTCATATACGCATAAGCGGTACATGCCTGGATCATGGTGGCTGTTAAACGTCTTAGTGTGCTTTTTAGAAGGCACTCGTCTGTTTTCATAGGCTGTATCAGTATTGATCTTTTTTGTTGTTTTCTTTGGCAATGATGCTGGTTTTTTTGCGGCCATGACCGAGGACGTTTTTGATGGCACTGGTAAATGAGCCAAACAGGGAGTGTTCAGAGTGCCTTTAATCTGCTTCCAGAAGTGAGGCCAGTGCCCTGTACAACGACTGTCCATGGTGGCCATTCGTCTTAAGGCTTCTGCCAGATAAGACGGAGCTATTGCTAATGCATCAGCTTGCTCGTCAGCCATAGGGAAAATCTGTTTCGCACTGATGCCGGTATGTTCGAAGTGTTGATTGAACCAGTGACAGCGCCACAGGTTATAAAGCGCTTTTATCAGCGTGTCATCGGATTCAGCCTTATCCAGAGTCATCCCTGACTTATTCCACAGAAATACAGCCAGTTGCCTGATAACTTCCACCCTGGCGGACTGTTCATCACAAGCTATCGGTATTGTGATTTGATGTGTATGGCTGTACGCAGTCCTAACGCTGCTTCGTTTGATCAGCCATGGGTATTCGAGGGTGGGTATGGTCTGATGCAGCCACTGGCAAAGCGACCGGTCGTATTTTTCATTGCTCAACTCATCGCTCAACAATGGACTTTCCTGTGTGCTGTTTTTCGAGGTGAGGGCATCAGACAGATCCTGGGCTTTACACCTGGCGGCAAGAAGGAATAAGCGGTAGTGCGTGTCGAAGAGTTTCCGTATTGTTTCCTCTTCGGTGCCTTGCAGAGATAAGGCACCGGCAAGTCTCTGCAAGTCCAGTCCGGTAGGTTGCAGAGGTTTGTTTATTTTTTGCAAAATATGTTGTAAGTGGCAGTGCATGCCTGTGATGTTTGCTGCGCAAGACCTCCCTTCAAGGGTGTGGGGCAAGACTTTTTCAGCAATGCTGGTGAGTTCATGCTGGTTGTATTCCCTGATGGGGATAAACCGGAAACGACTTTTCAGTGCCGGTGAAAGAGGTTTTCGGGCGGCATAGTGTGGCGGGTTTGTTGTTGCAAACAGATGAAATCCCGGATGAACCTTTCCGGCCAGAATGTCATTGAGTTCTCCTTCAAGGTGCTGGCTGTTAATCAGATTCATTTCCGAAATCACCAGAATGTTTCCCTGTGATCCCGCTTTGGCGATATGGCTGCGCAGAGTGCTCCATCTACAGTCACAGGCATTAAGGAAATATACCTTCGGCATGGGTTGGCGACGGGCCTTGACCTGCCTGCTAATGCTGCCAATCACCAGCTGCAGTGTGACATCTTTCCCCCTACCCGTTGGGCCTTCAATCAGTGTCGCTTGCCGACCGCCGTGTTTATTATTGTGCTGAAAAGCGTACTGGCAGCGCAGTAAATCTTGTATCAGCGGTTGTGTGAACTCGAAGACGGCTGCCAGGGATGTATCAAAATCAGGCCTGGCAATACCTGCGTCAAACCGGAAGACCTGGAAACTGTGTTGCAAGAGTGTGTTTTGAAGGTTGGCGATAGCAGTATTGTCCACTGGGAAATGCTGATGGAACCAGCACTCCAGTGCAAAAGCAGACTCTTTGGCCTGAGGTGTCATTCCTGGCTCTACAATATTCCTGAAACTTTGCAGTACCAGTGCATTGATCTGTTCTTGAGTGATGTCCTGTCCGGACGCTTTTGATTGATGGTTCACCTGGCTGAGATACCAGCCAACCCATGCGCAAACATCGGTGAGGTCTCTTGGGGTGAATTCGTGGTCGGGTAATAAAAGTTGATAGTGTTGCCAGAGGGCCAGAACCGCAGGTGTTGTCTGCCGGGCTGCGGAGTGAGCCTGTGGCTCAGGCAAGTGTTGTTCGAAGTGTTGCAGCAGTGCCGGTTCAATCACCCTGTCCTGTAGAAATGCACGATCCAAAGCCGGATAGTGAACGCGTTGTGTTCTTTCCCGCAATGCCGCGTCCATATGGCGCCCGGCGTAGCTGTCAGGGTTTCCGGTGAAAATGACACGGTGCCGGGGGCTCACCTCAACAGGTTGGCCATCCACATAAATACAGGGCGGTTTGCGCCATAAACCGTTCAGGCAGGCCAGCAGGCCATTTTGCGCAAGATTGGCTTCATCCATCACCAGGGTGACATACTCTTCTCCCGGTGCTGGAACCGCTTTTGCCCATTGCAGCAGTGTCTGACCGATAGGCTCCATCGTGCGGTCGGTTCTGGTTGTGCTTTCTTTCGTGCTCTGGCTCTCTTTCCAGCGCCAGCGGCGTATCAGTTCTTTCTGATCGGTAGAGGGGCCTAGCGAAACAAAAAATGCCGGTCCTGATGCTTTTGCCATATGAGCAGCAAAGTGACTTTTTCCTGTGCCTGTTTCACCCTGGACAAACACAACCGGCGATTCCGTCAGTCTGGCTTGCAGGCGACTGATTCGTCTGCGCTCCCGGTCAGCCTGGTTGGTTTTTCCGTGCAATAAATCATCAGTCAAAATCTCAAACGGTGCTTCTCCGGCACCCTGCCAGATGAAGGCAGTTTCCAGTTTTTGTCTGATAACTGTTTTCCGGTCGGTGTCATCAAGTCCTGCATCGGAGGCTATGTGGTAACAGGTGCTTGCAAGGTTTTCAATGAACCGGAAATGATGCTGTTGATAATCAGGATGAATGCGCCAGCCGCTGGCTAGTGCATCATTCAGTCTTTTTTGCCGCACTGAGGAACGGATGGTTAACGGCTGTAACCCGCTAAGCAGAGCGGGGTCAGGCCGCAGGCTGATGTTCACACTTTGACGGATATTCTCAGGCGCATAGAGTGCCAATAGTGCACACATAAGCTCAGTATCTGCTGGGGGAACTTCGAAGAAAAAAATTGGCCGTGCAAAATCGAAACATGGTTCCTGAAAAAGACGTGGGTCAAAGGCTCTGGCCAGGTGCCAGAAATTGTTATGCACAAAAGCACGATCAATTGTTTTGGCAGACCGTAGAATCTGTTCCAGTCGTTCCGGGTCAGCCCATTGTTGTGTATCAGGGTCGGGCAGTAACTTTTCGCAAGTGACTTTCATAAAGTCACGAGAGGAAGGAACTTGTCGTGTATGGTGTGTCATTACGCTGTTTATGGCTTTGCGCCAATGGGCTGGCCCCAGGGTTTTTGATGCGTCGGCTTTTTGGGCCAGGCAGGCGGCGGTTATCAGGTTATCCAGCAAGCACCCTGTGAGGGCGGGTAGTGGCCCTGTCTCCGTGGTGATGTTCCCTGGAATACAGTGAAATGCCCGGTACATATCGTGCAGAACGTTCTCTGGAATAGTATCACGCTCTATACCATGACGTGCTGCTGCAGATTTCCATAAATCAACATAGCTACATTGATCGGCAGACTTAATGACTGCATCCCATAAGAGAGAGTGACTTTTCTGTGGGGTGGGCCAGAGCAGATGAATGTTGCTTTGAGGGTATTCCTGCTGCACACCGTTAATGATGATGGACGGTGGGTTGCAGCACAGAGGTTCCAGGAAATGTTGCAGTCCAGGGTTGGTTTCCAGTCCCAGGAATACCACAGGTGTTCCTGCTGAAAGGGCCTGTTGAAGCTGAGTCTGGAAGCGCCTGAAACGGGATGTGTGCTCTGACTGAATATGGAGATTGTCATACAACTGACCAGGGCTGATCAGGGGGTTCACGTTGATGGTCAATGCATCTGGGTGGTGTTGCAGCCAGTCTGAGAGCTGAGTTTCATCACTGTATGTTGTGGCAGTCACTCCGGAACTTTTCCAGTCATGATCAACAGCACGATGCTGTTCCTTTTGGAAGGCGCTGGAAGATAAGAAAAGCTTTTCTGGCTGGTTATCGGAGTGAGCCAGACATATCCCGGGTTTGGTATGGCCGGTTATATCGCTGCTTTTATGGATTTGCTGGTCAATACTGCGCAGCTCACCCAGAAGCGCAAACCATTGGAGTTCGCTGAGCCTGGAGGTGACAGTTATAGTTGCGCCTGCTTTTAACTGGTCACGAAGAGAGGTGTTAGGAACACTGCAGCCTGCCTGGTTGATTCTGATGGGGCTGAGCCATTGGCTCAGGTTGATCTGGTTAACAATGATGGGTTTGTCTGGCCATTGACTGACAGGGTTAATGGTGGATTCCCACAGTTTGCCAAGTTCATCTTCAGGGGTATTAACCCGGAAGAACTGAATATTGTCTGGTAAACAACAGGTTATTCCGTTGCTTTCGTATTGTTTACAGGTTTGCAGTCGCCTAATGTGCTGTCGGAATTCAAGATCACTCCAGTTTCCTCCTTTTAATATAACTCTCTGACCTGGTTGTAACTGTTCAAGTTGCCCTGGAATATGGCAGGTTTTGCCCGAATCATTTATGCCGGGTCTGCCAAAGAGTAATTGCCGCCAATCTGAGTGCATGTGCAAATTGATTGTGATGGTTTGATCAACAGAGGAATCAGCCCTGTGATAATCGTGCTCTGGCAGAAGATCCGGCAGAGGCTTTGAATGATCCACGCTATCGCGTTCGCAGGTTGTATTCAGGCTGTCTGTCTGCCATGTGGTGCCGGGCTGATTAATTCTGCGCCAGAAATCAGCACCGGGAGCGTCGTTGTTTTCGGACCCGATAGACGTAAATTGATCGGGGTGGGCAATGACCAGAAGATTCACATGGGTGCCTAGTGGTTCTTTCTGGTCTGTCTGAAAGTTGTAAAGGGTTGGGCCGTCCGGGTCCAGCAGGTCATTAAACCTGGTGAGTTCAGCGGCGGTCCTGTTCCTGATATCAAGAACCAATCGAACGGCTGACTTATTGTGAAAAAGCTTGCCTGCTTTCAGTTGATGCTTGCCATCATGCAAAATTGTCAGACGTTGAACCAGGTTATCCCGCGCTAGTCCGTCTGGATGGCTTATAAGAATAACTTCGGAGTTGTTATAACTGTCTGTAAGCTGGCTCAGTGTATTGAGGACATCCTGGTCAGTAGAGGCGAATTGAACGTTAAAATCAGTGGGCTCGTCCGGCCTGGCTATTGGCTTATCAGCTTGTTTGATTTGCCTCTTTTCGAGAGGGGCAGATATTATGTCTTCTGTTGGCTTTGTTACTATTGATGACGGGCTGATATGCCGGTCGAAGAGACTGTTAAGGGAAAGGCTTCGTCTGTATTTTCTTGTTGCAGTACATGGAGCCGTTTCAAGAAGCGTTTTCTCATGGCGGCGTGCCATAGGCTCAGTGCCTTGTGAGTCTCCTTTTCTGAATTCCATGACGAAACCTGCTGGGTTTTTGTGAGCTAAAACGATTAGATAATATATTTCCTGAGAGGTTTCGCTTCAGGTTACTTCTGCCAATAACGCTAACAAGGGTGACAGGCAGGGGGATATCTGAGAGGGGTACGTCTGTTGCCCGGAAAACGTCTGGAATGGTTGGAAATAACGCAACCTAAAAGGTTTTTTGTTCATGGACTGTAATCATACCGAGAGTGTAGATAGAGCTATGTCCTTGCCTATCTTAGAACCTGTAAAGGTTGACTGAATCATCAACGCTGTTTGGGGTAGAGGATAATTAAGTTGGGGGGTATAAACTGACAATTCTGGGGTATTCATTTTTATAAGCGGCATTCACGGCCATTTTTTCTCGGTCGGTTAACATTTGCCACTGACTATAGAGCTCAGCCCGACGTTCCATCAACATTAAACCCAGCCTGTTTTCACCGGTATCATTATTGCCAGCGCCCCACAGGCTGTCTTGCTTATTATCAAAAACCAGAATTCTCGCGAATTTATAGGTTTCCATCAACATTCGGGATACGGCAGGGTAATCATAAAAATTGAATTTAGCCCGAACCACTACCCTCATATATGGTGAGGCATCTCTTGGCCATTTTATTGATGCGCTCTTGAGGTTGTTTATTCCAAACTGAACAGCATCTTTCCCGGAAGGGCCTATGTAAAGTGGTGAATCCTCAATGAGAGCCTGCTCCAGGCCAGTTCCTAAGAATGCCCGATGCTGAATAGCATGCTCTGGAGAGGGGAATTTATTACAATTTACCAGGATTTGGTACTCGGCCGTATTCGTCAATTCAAAAAAACTCGTATCATGACTGCAGAAACGAAGAGGTTGAAACAAGTGATAAGCCGTACATAATCCGTTCCAACTCTCTGTATCAACGGTAAAAACTGCTTCGCGACCAGACCTGAATGGTACTGAGACATCGAGAGCCGGGCGGCGGTTTTGCCGAGGAAGAGGCTCGCTCAACACTGTAGTCACAATATGCTCAGATAGTGGCAATAGTTTTTTGGGCAGCTCGGGTGGTTCTATGTAAGGAATAACCGGTGGAGTTGGTGAAATGGGTACACTTCTATCATCCTGCTGGTGACAGCTCGCTCCTGATACATTTACAGCGCCCACATTCGACCTTATGTTCATCATTGACTCACTTCATCTGTTTAATTTGTTCTTTTGGATAGACAATAGGAAAAATAATTCTCATTCTGCTTGAAAAATAACCAGGTTGTTAAAGAGGCTGTGCCCATTCATTGGTATACGACCTGGGCGATTTTGATCTCAAGGCCGGCAGGTTTATAGCTCTGTTTCTTCAGAAGTCCCCGGCATAAAGATAGTCCGGCTTATTGATATTTATGAAGTTCCAGCAAGTGCACGATAGGCCGTGCTGTGTAATGAGCACCATGTCCAGACCTGTCAGAATGAACCAACGCTGATATTATTGAACGGGGCATGTTGCCCGGACGGTTAACAGTACTTGGGAGTAGCAGTATGAATATCAGTAAATTATGGGCGAAGAGCGGCATTTTTCTTTTAGGGCTGGTGACATCATCTTTGGCGAGCGCACACCCTGGTGATCATTCCTTCCATAATATCATTCACTTCCTGACCGAACCTGACCATGTTGCCGTTATGGCTGTGGTCGTTGTAGTAGGTGTCCTTGCTTTTTGGAAGTTGCGTAAAGATTCTCAGCAGGATAAAGAGTAAGACAAGGTTTTTTAGAGGTGTGCGTTATCTGGTGTCACCCAGCCTGGTCGAGGGTAGAAAACAGAATAAAAGATACTGTCGCCTAAGGCCTATGTTGGCTGTTGGGAGATAAGGTGAAAGGGGGAGGGTAAACTTCCCCGTTTTAGGGCAAAAGCTTTCAAGATCGCAGGGATGCCCATGCGTGCGGTTTGATCTACAAACGCTGTTGTTTCCAACAAGCAAAAAACTGCTGTTATAGAGATGTGTTCTAAGGGGTGGGAATGTAGATATAAGTACCCGGTCACATGAAAACAACCATTTCTGACTCAATCTCCAGGACACTCAGCCGTCGTAGCTCCAGGCACATAGCGGGCTATGCTCCTGCGCTGGGAGGCGTAGAGCTTGATAGCATCCTTGTTATTAGTCATGACAATATTCCGTTGAAGGTGAACTTGAAAACCATATAAACCTCAAATGTCCGGGATTGACCCAAATACTGAATATTGAGGTTTTACCATGAATGTTGTTTTCAATATGTACCAGCCCGTGGTCGACCAGTTATGCCCCATCACTAACAAACACAACGTAGAAAGCTTCGTTGCTGAATGTAGGGATGGACATATTGGCAAGGTAAAAGCCATGGTGGAAAATGGTGTACAAGTAAATATGGCTGTAAAATACTGTGACGAGGCGGGCGCCAGGTATATGCTACCAGAGCACGTTACGGGGCTCTATATGGCTGCACATAGAGGACACAGTGATATTGTTGAATACTTGATCACTAAGGCTCATGCGAAAGCTAATATTCCTCAAATATCGCCGCCCCTTTATGCAGCCACAAGACAAGGTCATGTAATGACAGCCGAAACTTTGTTGCATCACGGAGCCGACCCTCTTCTAGGCATGGTGGGTAGAACTTTTGTGCGGTCAATTTTAGAGGCTGCAGAATTGACACGTAATGACGAACTTATCTCATTAATAACCAAGGCTGTTAAGGAAAGAAAAGCAACGCTTCCTAAATAATCATCTTTCCTAATGATTTATTGATAGCGACCACAGTTAAAAGACGAATGACCACGGTATAGAAATCCCCGTCGTCCAGTGTTGAAAGCGGAAACACCGATGAGTTTCAAGAGCGGTTCTATCGGTGCCGTCATAGATCACGCTCAAAAAGAATCTGCTGTCCTGACTCAATCCAATCCAATCCAATCCAATCCAATCCAATGTTCGGTCGCATGCCTTTACCAACATCTTCAATGTCACGGCTTCCTATTTCAGGAAATACCGGCCAGTGATCGCTATTGATCAGGGTCTTGCCATGCCTGAATCGGTTACCTGATAAATAAAGGAAGCAGATCAGAATAGCAGTTGATGCCCGGCTCGCACTTTCTTGAAAAGTGCGAGCCGTGCAAATGCTTTTAATAAGGGTACTTTTAATAAAAATGCTTTTAATACAAAGAGACTGGATAGACGCTCTTGGAATGAAACATTACGAGGGTACGTGGGTAATCAACCCCAGGGGGCATCCCGTAAAAGGCGACGGAATCTCCGAGCCAGAGCCTTCTCTGTGTCCACAATACGGATACCAAGCTTCGCCTCAAGATCCTTTATTATTTTCTCTCCCAGTCCTAAAGGCAGCTCCGTACATCCAAGAATAAGATGGGTTGGCCTGGGGTCTCTGTGCTCACACTGTCGATAACTAATGCAGGGGTTGCCAGGCGGCCTCCGTGATTAAAATGCGTAAGATTACAATGTGCTGTGTTACTGGCCAGCACCAGAAAGTCATGATCTTTCTTCGTAAAAGAGGCGAGATCATCCAGATAAGTTAACCCCCTGGACACTTTCTCAAAAATACTTCCGGGCGGGGGCGAAGAGAACAGGTGAACCTGAACATTATCCAGATTATCGCCTCGTTCCTGAGACATCCGAATCATTTTTTCTGTGATATGCGCATCAGAAACCGGCCCAACTCCGCCCACTATTCCCAACCGTCTTGAAGGTTTGATGCCTGGGCGCGAAATCAGTACATCAAGTGTGGGGCGGTGTGATTCTTCAGGAATTATTTTCGCTATCTTTTCCTGCAGAGCAACATAGCGCCCGATATTCTCAGGAAGAATATGCAGTGAGATGCAGATCCCACTGCAGTCTCTCCTGCTAATTCCAGAGGCTTTTATTACCTGTGCCGCCCACTTGCGGTCAGAGACTTTTTTGCTGGAAAGTGCTGTTTTTCTGTCTGGCAGGGGTACACCTTTAAGCCCGGACTGAGCCGGAGACTCAGGAATCAGCTTACCTTGTGCAGTGTGAGTTGCAGGCTTCTGAGAAGCTACCTCCTGAGAAGCAACGTGCCCGCCCTGTGGCTTGTTATTGTGTCCTGGTCCAATCATGAATCCATTCCCAATGTGTCTCCATTGAGTGTATATTCCTGTAATCGATCGGTTGACTTATAACAGTCAAAGAAATGTCAGAGCAGAAAAGAACAGTCTGAGCGGTTCTTTTGCCAGAGAAAGGCTGCCCCAATGGTTACTGTGTTGATGTTCCAGGATGTCGGACAAAAAAACCGCTGAAGATTAAAGCCTTCTCTGGTGCAATATTAACAGCATCAAGATGAGGACGCTGTTCGGCCAATACTTCCAGGTTCATTCCCTGGTGTTGCTGCAGATACGGCACAGCCGTTAACCCATACACCCGGCAATCCAAGGTTTCTTTGCGCTTCTTGCGCGCATCTCATTCGAAGTAAACGGCGCTCCGGCGATACTTGCACACTTTCTCCTCAGCGGTGGCCTGCTTGAAGTAGTCTTCATCAAAACAATCCTTCATTGGCCAGTGGCAATACCCGGGGGCGGGTGCCAGATCCCATAGTGCTGATAGATGAGTTCTTTGGCGGTATCCGTGGCCACTACTTCGTTGGGATACTCCTTCACCAGCTGGGTATTGCCGGAGCCCCGGGAACGAGCATTTTTTACCCGTTCTTTAAGGATGGACATCGCCTCAATCATCGGCGTAATACGCTGCTTCGAGGTTCGCTTGGCCATATCCAGCGTGGGCAGGATGTGCATCATCGGGCCCGGCCAAAATGGAACAGCCGCTGAAGAGAGCGCTGGCAGGGCGCCGATACAGAGTCAAACAGAGACCCTGACACAGTAGTTAATATTAACTGCATTTGTCCCGGCGATGGGGTCAAACAGTGAATAGAGGAGCTATTCAGGCAGATAATATTATGTACCCTACAGAATCGCCGTTTGACACCAGTCACCAGTTGTCAGGTTCGCTGAATGTGCCTTGCGCACCGGTTGATGATAGACCTGGGCCGTCTGGAGTGTCTGGAACTGCGGGATTAGGGGGAGTCAGTGTGGATCTGCCTCACGCTTACCCATATACTACTGCTGCAGCGGTTTCATCTGTACCCCTGTTACCTCATTTACCGCACTATGATTCACCGCACTATGATTCAACGTATTATGATCCCCCGCTCGAGTCTCACCAGGTACAGGACCGGTTGATAGAGGTATGGGAATCTGAGCGTTTCGAGTATCTGAGGTTAAAGAGTAAGCTGTCACAGATACTGGAAGCGGGCAAGATTGCCCAGAGCCAGAGTTGGGCCTTTGCGGAACAGGTTGGAAGCCTTACGGCACAGAACGAGGCTCTTACTCGAGAAAACGAGAGGCTTACTACGCATAACTTGACTGTTGTTTCACTGAATGTCGATTTCACAGTTCGTAATGATAATCTGGAAAAAAAGTTAAAAGCATTAGAGTCTCTGCATGCCCAGACAGAAGTGTCGCTGGGTTCCCTGTATCAACAGATAGACTCTTTGAAAAATCAGGTTAAAGTCCAGGATGTCTGTTTGCAGCAGGTTTATAAAACCTTCAATGTACAGCCTCCCGCATTTTACTCCGATGTAGAAATCAAAAAGTTCCTTGAAACTCAAACCACGCATTCGTCACAATTTAGGGGCGTTCCTAAACAGGAACAGACAATTGAACGTCTGCGCAGGCAGCTGGAAGATAAGACTAAACAGGTGGATCGACAGTTAAAAACAATCATGAAGTTGCAGGCGGATATCTTTGAGGTGGACCAAAAACTTACTGTTCAACTAGAGGAGCAGTATAAAGAGACTAAGCTGTTAGAGGGCAGGATTGCAGAGCTGGAGAAACAGCTTATAACTCAACAGGGAGAACAGTTAAAAGCGACTAAACAGTTGCAGGAAACAATCGCAAAGCAGATGCAGCAGCTTGAGCCCCTACAGGAAGAACAGTTAAAAGCGACTAAACAGTTGCAGGAAACAATCGCAGAGCAGAAGCAGCAGCTTAAGACCCTACGGGAAGAACAGTTAAAAGCGACTAAACAGTTACAGGAAACGTTTGCAGAGCGGGAGCGGCAGCTTAAGAATCAACAGGATGAACAGTTAGAAGCGGTTAAACAGTTGCAAGGAATAATTACAGAGCGGGAACAGCAACTTAAAACTCAACGGGAAGATCAGTTAAAAGCGGCTGAGCAGTTGCAGGAAAGAGCTGAAGGGCTAGAGCGTCAGCTTGAAGAGTTGTCTCGGGCAGCAAAAGTTGTAACACCTAAAGCAGAATCTGATTCAGAGGCGACCATCAGTGTTGATGGTGATGAAGGACTTCTATCACCACCACCTCCTCCACCTCCTCCTCCTCCTCCTCCTCCTCCTCCTCCTCCTCCTCCTCCTCTCCTCCTCCTCCGCCCAAAAAGAAAAGACGGAGAAAACGAAGATTGCGCCACGGTTTGGATTATTGACAGAAGCTTGTAACAGGGCAGAACGCTTTGGTTCAAACCCTGTCGCCTGCTTATCCTGAGAAGATCAGTGCGCCACTTCCTGCGTCTGGTGCTTATCTTTAATAGCATGAAAGCCAGACAGTACCTGATGCAGTCGCTGTACCTTCAGCATCAGGGTTTTCAGACTGGTCATGTAGTTAAGATCTTCTACTTTCATCAGCGCAGTATGAAAACAGGCTCAGGGTCCCCTGACTCTCATCCGAACCAGGTTATAACTCGTTGTGAACAGACGTTTTCTTTACCCTCAAACCACAGGCGTAAATCCTTGCTGTCGGCTCATGAAATGGTTGCATAAACTCACCCGGACCACAGACAGAAACAGGCTGCTCAAAATTTGGTCGATGTTCGAAATAGTTTTCTATCAATTGGACTTGCTGCTTAGACATCAAAATGAAAATAGCATATCCGCCAAGTTCCAATGCTTTTAAACTTTCATCGATGATACTCCCCCACGGTGCAGAAAGCTGTGTTTCATTAATATTATTAAGAGGCCCGGGATGTAAAAATAAAACTGTACTATCAATCATTTGCGTAATAATAAAATTATTTTTGTTTTTACAGTCGATATCTTTGGGGCAGTATTTCCCTATATAGGCGAGGTGATAATTATACTCATGAAGAAGATCAATTTTTTTCTTATAGGGGGGCGTAGACATTAATCCTTTGTTGATACTGTTAAATATTTCGTGGGGTTCAATTGCCCTTATTTTTTTTGGCTCCATTAGTTCAATAATCTCAGGTAATTCAAACAAAACACCAGCCCCAGGAATGAGCACTGTGTCTGCTTTTGGCATTTCGGCGTTATGAAAAAGTTTCTTCATAAGTTTGGTAAATTGTTGTCTTGGATAGTAGGGATTGACTCTGAGATGGCCTAAGAAAAAGCTATCTGCAATGTTTTCATTGCATTCACCATTCCAGACCTGGCGAAAAGCAAATAGTGTGCTGGTTTCGGCTGGATGTTGATTTTTATTCAGAGGCTCGAAAACATGATAGTGATTGTGCGCATTCGATGCTGTTACACTGTAACAGGATGGATTCTCAGCGACAGTGTTAACGAATGCATCGCAATAGGCACCATGTGCGCTGTCTTCTTTGTATTGAGCGCATCTGTATTTTTTTCCCGGCCAAGCGTAGAGGTTCGAAAACCATAACAACGCTATTAACGTTACTGTTATGATTATGGGGTTGTTTTTCATGGTGGTTTATCTCTGAGTTTCAAATATACAGCCATGAATTACAGAAAAATCAGGTGTGCGTTGCACTAACATCATTGACACGCCTGAATAACTTTCACTTCAATCCACGTATAATTTTCTACCCCCCACGACTGGTGATATAGCCCCCGATTCCCAGCTGCACAATTCCCTGGCAGCTTCAACTCCGCGCTTCACTTAAATCCGGAGTGGCTCAGCCTGTCGATGATCTTGCCGACCACCGGTAGAGCCGCCAGGAAAATGCCAACACCCTGATGATTGTGGACTTTGGTGTCTCCCGCCCAAAGCCTTGCAGGTGCACTTGCATTCCTGCATGGCGCGGGGCAAACACGTGAGCTGCTCAGGTGACGGTGTTGAGGGGTTTCAGGAGTGATTGAAATTGTATCAGCTGCATGACGATGGTTTCAGTTATGAGACAAAAAACTGCGCTCGAAACTATAGTTTATGTTGCCAATATTTATTTTTAACAGAATCGAAAAGTATTGGCCTACACTTCACGAGCACCGTTACTCATTCCTTCTTTCCTCTCATAGCTTTACCTCAAGAGAGTGTACCATGAGACAAAACATCAAGTTCATCGCAGGTTTTATAACCTCTATGTCATTAGCAGGTATTCAAAGTGCGTATCCTGGAATAGACGTATGTAGAAACCACCTGACCCCTGTTCCTTATTTTTTTGATGGAGACAAGCACTGCCCTGAATGTGTACAAAGGCCTGATGATATAACGCTTAAAGTCCATGCAAAAACCTGGAACAGGGCTGCTTTAAACGTATTTCAAAAAATTGCAAGAAAACCCGGTGCCAATGAGGTTATATCCACCCATAGTATTAATGAAGCTGTCTCAATGCTGACAGCAGGTGCCGCTGGGTCATCCCTTGATTATACGACAAAACTTATGGGTACTAATCCAGAAGAGTTTTACCAATTCAAACAATTGCTTAACGTTGGAGAGTCAGCCGAGGGTGATGTATTTACCCGGTACAATCTGCTTGCTATTTCAAATTCTCATCGTGTGCAAGAGAAGTATATCGATTTTGTTCAATACGATTTCGATAAAAAAGCCGATGTTCGAAAAGATGTCGATTTCTGTGACCCTGAAGGTTTAAAAGCTTTAGCTGCTGATGTAAACGGGAAAGTCTGTCGGGTTACCCAGGGTCTTATTGATAGCTGTATCGACCCTGCAGAATTACAAACATTAAATACTGCTGTGGTGTTATCAAATACCACACACTTCGGGGGCAAATGGGCTGTAAAATTTACCGAAGAGCCCGGTATGTTTCACCTTGCCGATGGGAACTTGATTCAGATAACCATGATCAAAACCAACAATACACATCACCATAGTTATGCCAGTTTGAGTGCCGATAGTGGTAATGGTCAGTGGCAAGCCGTCAGTATTCCTTACAATGGCCGGTTTGAGATGGTTGCAGTATTACCTCCGGATACAGAAAGTTTGAATAATATACCTTCAGCCCAGTTTGAAACGCTTCTTCTTTCATTAAGAAAAGACCCGGAGCTGGTTGAGGTAACATTACCTGAGTACATGTTGTCCATTGAGTATGATCTTGCTGATGTGCTGAAAGGTGATGAGGGGGCAGATATCTTTGATCCAGACAAAGCAAATCTCAGCGAAATGCTGGAAAATCCCGACGGTGTTTGGGTGGAAAAACTGACCCACAAGGTTGTTATCAAAACAGATAAAGATGGAACTGTGGCATCAGGTCGCACGACCGCAGTAGTCGTATCAAAAGGCATGGTTAAATCCACCAGAATTAACTTCGACAGACCTTTTCTTTTCGTTATTCGAGATAAAGAACGGCAAGCTATACGGTTTATAGGAAAGCTAACTAACCCCTCGAAAGAAGACTAAGTGTAACTTTCTGTAAAAAATGAAGGGAGTGTAGATGGAGTAGTGTGCTCTGTTCACAGTAGATGTTGGTCATATATAAAATGTAGCGGAGAGCCTTGCTGATGAGGTGGGCAACAAAAATTCAGATTTCCGTACAGCTACTGGCTTTAAGTGCTTTACCAACATCAATTGTGAACAGAGCCTCCACCGGCATATCAGTGATGAAACCTGCGTACTCAGTGATGTTAAAGCTATTCGCTTAAATCCTGATAATCCTGTTGATTTTGATGATTGCTGGCGAGAATTGGCAGGTGGTGCCTGGCTGGTGTAGATCACTTTACATGGCATCTGCAGTGGTGTGCTTTAGCGGCAGGTCGGATTTCAGGCCTGAGCTATACCTCTGCCTGAAAGTCTGTAAAGGGCCACTCCGTCATGTCGATAACACTCACGATGCCCCTGACGGACCCGCTTCCATGAAAGTGACCTCCCTGCTCAATATTCTGTGTTTGCCTCTCTCTGTCGCCCTGGCAATGCCCAGTACTGAAGCCTTGTCTGCTCCTGTGCCCGAAGCGTGCCTCCCGGTCGATATCGGCACCATTTTTGAGGGCGACCCCAACCTGCCCATGGATTTTTATGTGTTGGGAGATAACCGGTTTTTCCTGTCTACGGTGCAGCAGAGTAGCCCAGCGGCAGGCGTCTGGCCCTCTGAGTTGAGAACCTTTGACAGGAACGGGCAGATCATTCGGCAATTCAACTCCCGTAAGCTGTTTGAGAGCCAGGCCAGAAAATTCGACTCCTACAGCTTCAGGGGGCACCTTTGGGTGTTACCGAGTGCAGACGGGCTGCTTCTTGCATCCCGCACCCGTGGGCACGATGATAAACATCAGGGGTACTGGGGAACTCTGTTCTCCCAGCTGAGTGAAGCGGGCACTCCATTGATGGTTGATCATCAAACCAGTATTGATATAGAGCCCCCCTTTTTCTCAGGCTATTCCCTGGAGCGCCAGCAAATGTTCCTGCGTCACGATGGAATACCAGGGTTGCACAGCAGAGAACATAACGCAGAGGACTTCGCACGCTTTACTATTCGCGGTGTTGACGGACTCCATAAGACTCTCGATCTCACTATCTACAGACAGGCGCTGGAAAAGGTTGGGGGCAGAATAAAAGGCGTCATTGTCTCCAACGGCTTTAGCACTGTTAATGGCAAGTACCTGCTCTGGGGATACCTGTTTGGTCCGTCTAACGCACACAGGGTTACCACCTGGATAACCCATTTTGATGAACAGGGGCAGGTAGAGTGGCTGCACACCTACAAGTTCGATACTGGACAAAACAATGCCACTCACCCGGAAAACCAATTGGCCAAAGCCATTCTTGATCCCTATAGCAAGCCCATTCTACTGCCGGATGGCGGCTTTATTCTGCAGAGCCGTGCTCACTACAGGGTGGAAGATGAATACAGTTATACCAATTACGCCAGAGTCAGCGCGGAAGGAAAGCCCTTGTTTGCAGGACAGTTACAGCGTCCTCATGTTGCCGACTCCGACGACCTTTACTTTGGCGGCAGACCTGTCGCCAGCGCTACTGTTTCAGCACTGTCAGACGGGAGAATACTCACGCTTGAGAGCAACACTGTCAACGTTCTGGAAGGTATGACAGGGGCAGTATTACAGACACTCCCCCTGCCAGCATTAAGCCATACTATTCTGCCCACCCAGCAGGATAAGCTTCCGAACAATATCTATGTTGCTGGTATGGACACAGAAAAACGACAGCCAGTACTTATGAGCTGCTCACCCTGAGATAGCCTCAGGTGCCCCCCTAAACATGCTTCTTTTTGCCCGTGATACGAGCATCGGCAAGAGATTGGTAGCTGACGTTCTCACCCTGGTTTTTTGGCCTTACTATTTCGGGTTTATTGTACGCAATGCTTTTAGGTATGCCCCACTGAGGGTTTTGCCAAAAACAGGTGTAAACTGTTGCCCCCGATGACAGTCCAACATGTGCAGCAACACCAAGCAGAACAAACCTGTTATCAATATTGGCGAACAGCACTGTTGCCGCGTTATCCGTATACTTTTCTCCAACAGACCAGTGATAGACTGGATACCCTTTTCCCTGATCGGTTAGAACGGTGATGGGCATTATACGGCGGGCAATTTTTGAGGACTGCCAGTCACCAATGGCAGCAAGTTGTGTAATGCAACGTTTGAAGGCGGATTCTTTCACCTGGGGTATCTTTTCGTCATCACATAATCTTATTAACTCGCCTGCTTTTCGGTCGGATAATACCGGAACCGGGCGAGGTGCTGGAGTCACAGGCTGCAAAACATCCGCAACGCGCTTCTTCAGACGATCAAACTTATTTCGAGGATAGTCTTCAACGGGAAAGTGATGTTCAATATAGGCTTTCGTCGCCTGGTCTGTCATGGCCTCAGCGTATAAAACCTCATCATTGGACTGCGACGGTGATTCATGAACAGCTGGCTTGAGTGCACGGCGGGGCGACTTTGCCTTTCTGGCACTGGGGGCTTCCAACCCTTTATATAAATTATGTACAGCACGTGAGAGTTCAACCTCAAAAACCTTAATAATTCGGTCTTTGACCAGTGCAGGAAAATCGACTTCATACTCCTCTATCCATAGCTTAAATATACGGTGCCAAAATTTTATCGAAAAATTTTTCATTTGAGATTTGTTAATATCTACATATTCAAAATCCTTATCAACGGAAGCATTAGCAAATATTCTAGATATGAAATTACCTCTTTCATCGGTAATCTCGTTAGTTAGATCGATAAACTCTACTGGCGGATTTTTTTGGCTATTCAGGATTATTGGATCAGGCTTTTTTTGCGCATAATCATTAAAGGAATTATGAAAAACAGATAACCCCTTCCCCATATATGCATACATCAGCCTATGCTGAGGACTGTTATCCGTTTCAACAGACCTCACAATTACACCAATGAGTGAATTCGGAAAAATCACTTTATGCATCCCGTTATCAATATATGCAGACAACCTTTTTTTATTAATAGTGAAATCCAGGTAGTCACCAACAAGTTTTTTAAATTTCGCCTGGTTATCATCAAAATATCTTTTGGCTATACGGACACAGGCATTATGTATAAGTGGCTTATACCTCTCATGCATCCTTTCAAGCACTGGCTTTGTTAAAATCAGCGAGAACAACCACGCGTAAATCAAAGGTGTACAAATATAATTAATAACCAACCCCAAAGTCCAACTGTACGCAACTCGCATTTCATCTAACACATAGCAAGGGGGATAAAGTAACTTCCCAATCAATCGTGAGGTATTGCCACCACTCTCCAGTTTCCTCCCAGATTTTTTTACCAGGATTCTGGTCACATCAAAGGCATACATTTCTATTGCAATGAAACCAAATGTATTCAGGAAACCACTACAGACTGAGGGGCGTCTCTTAATAGCCCGCTGAAACTGTCGATTATAACCCACGTAGAGCAGTGGAATTCTGGGAATCAAGAGAACCACTTCCGCTGAGGCAGAAATAATATCGACACAATATCTGCCCCAGACTTTGCCCGCAGACGATACTTGACTCCAGCAACCGGGGGCTGGATTTCTGCCCACTGTCTCTACCCGACTCGCCCCGACATTACCTGACGGCATAGCATTTCTCAGCATTAAATAATGCCGCATCAAATCATAGTCATCTGTACAAATGCCTGACAAGAGTGTCAGGCAGAACTTGTGGGAATCACCGTGGGAATCAAAATCAGCGGATCAGCGGAATAGTCTAGAAAAAGTCGTCATATCCATGGCTGCCGCCTTTATTCAGAAAGACATCTTGCTTGACATTAAGAGGTATCAAAAATAAGTAACTCCGCTCCTTTTTTCGTTAAAAATAGTTCATCCATGTTTGTTTTTTGGACACCATGGAAGTTATGGTCCACTCCAGAGCCAAGTACTCATCCACTGGGAAAGAGTCAGCTTTAATAAACTGGTATAAATCCATAATACCTCCTCTGGTTTGTTTGTTTCTCCAGTCTTTCAGCGCATTGCCAAGATGAACTTCAAAATTTTCGCCAGATATATCAGGATCCTGAGTACCCAACAGAGAAGACATTGCAATACTGGTGAACTGTTGCTCCGATTTATGTAATGAATTTAGGTAGCAAGTGTCTCTCATTCCTTCAAACGCTTTTAGGGCAATAGCGTCACACAGCTCATTACTCATTGGTAGTTTCGAAGATCTAAGTGTTTTATCTTCGAACATGTGCATTTCTTTGTACACTGGCAGTGCCCTGATGGGGGGACGTGTCAGCTCCTGAATCCACTCCGGACGCATTCTTTGTTTGCCCAGTAGAGCCTGACCTAGTGCTTGTTCCTTAGTTATCTTTCTGCTGTGGCCTTTTACTTCGAAAGTACCCTGGCTATGGGGTTGTCGTTTGAATGAACGGCGGCACTTTGCGCCTCTATATGTTGGCGTGCTTAGAATCGGTATGGTTTTAGGCATCTTTATATCCTTTTTAGATTATTTCATTCCTTGTATTCAGTTGCGTCCATCACCTACAGTCGTTTTAAAGACACCAGAGAGGCTCTTTTCCTGAATGGTGAAAGCGATGATAAAAAATTAGATGGAATATCAGAGTTAAAGTTTCATTTTCCTAACGTATTGGTTACCTGTATTTATTTTGGTTTGTAGAATCCTGCTGTTTTGATTGAATGGGCTCGTTTGTATTGTCGACAATTCTAGTTGTTTAAACCGTTCCATTACTGACTATAAATGTCAGCCACCAGTCGATGAGCCACTGTATGGCGGAGTCAGGGTTTTCCTGATTGTAATATACGATTTTACTCTGGCAGTCTTCCGGGTCAGACAATAAATTTTCAATGGCTTTCCGCTCTGCTGGATAATACTGAATGTCTTGTTTAAAACGCTTCTGGGTGAATGCAATGTCATTATTGCGGATAGCAAGAAACAGAAGAAACATGGCTGATGGGCTGTCTGTGCTTATGTCATATAATTGATCGCATTGTACTGGTATATCAATCACACGACCGTAAGAGTGCTTATATTTGTACTCTTGATCAATAAGCATACGTGGCTGGTCAGCTAATTTCTGAAAGCAAATACCCTAGGGGAACCCTTTGGCCATCTCACAGGATCGGCTGTAGCTGGCTATTTTGTCTTGAACTTGAGCAAACAGTTGTTCGAGACCTTTCAAGAACAGTTTGTGCTCGCTGTTCGCTCCGTCCCGACCGTTTTCAGCCACATCGGCACACAGTTTTACTACAGGGGTATAAAGGGCACTATCTTCCTTAAGTAACAAATCTCTGAGCGCCGGTTCAAGCTGGTTGGTCTTATAAATATGGTGAAAATCGTGCCAATGCGCCAGGGCACCAATCCAGTAGCCATCAGGATGAACGAGAGAGCTCTTCAGGCCAGGGTGCCATAGCGCAACAGGATGACAGTTATTCTCTCTCATTTTTTTCAGCTCCTCCCAATCTCCACTACCGAAAGTCAGTATTGGCTGGAGTGCTTGACCTGGTGAGCCAGGCATGTCTTCCAGTTTGCGGAAGGTTTTTTTCAAGGGTGGGATGGTTATGACGCCTTTTTGATCCACGGTGATCAATTCGTCTTGCTCTAATAAGTCTAACCAAAAATACAATTCTATTGATCGGTTCAGCTCGCCCTTAGCCGGCATCATTCTACGTTCGTATATACTCTGTATTTTTTCATCTCGTCTGTGAGGGTTAATGTATGCTGCCATCCCTCGGCAGTCTCTGTGGTTGTAATACTGGACGCGAAGTCTCGTAGATCTTCCTGATTCGGAATGATCGATCGACTGGGAAAAAAAGTTATATTCAGGGTCAGTAAGGAGTAAAACTCAAGAAACTGCTCCGGGCTGATTTCGTTATTAAAAAGCCCCCAGTAAAGGGTGTTGCAAGTCTCTGGATCATGCATCAGGTGGCTTTTCCAGGAGGAGGGCGTTTTCAGCATCTCCAACCTATGTTGATGAAGCGGGTCGCTGGCCTCAGACCTCAGAATGCTTTGCTCTTCTGGTGAAAGGTACTGATTTAGTTGTTGGATAAGGAGTTCGGAATTTGTGTTTAGCCAATTTGGCTTAGCCATGGCAGAAACATCTCTCTCCAGGATTTTCTTATTCTGATAACGCCTCGCCAATGTTCTATCGGGCAGTTCTTTTAATTCTTGCGGTCTGGTAACCCCGCACAAACCTCTGTGATCTTGTCCCTGTTGCCAGCTCCGACAGTTTGGGTACGGTGAATAATACTGGGGTCTGGTGTAAGAGAAACTTGTATTTTGACTCGCCATAATGATCTACTCCTTGATCATCTCATAGTGTTTCTTTCAAATTTTTGCCAAATTTGGCGAACCGGCTGAGATGGCTATGTTCTGTAAGATCATAGACTCCGTTTTTACTTGATAGTTCCATTTTTATTTCCACGTTAAAAAAAATAGCGATAAGTATTTGAGCTTCCATTGCACACTTTCGTGCCGCAAACCAGTTTTGGGTTTTCTTGTTCCCGGAAAATCCTGCTGAGCAATAGTAGCCGACCAGAACCGGATGTTTATCCCACCCGAACCCGCACAACCTTCATGATTTCAAAATCCAGGCCGGCTACCTGCTCGGTATCAGGATAATAGGTCAGGTTCACCCTGGCTCCTTTCAAACTTTTGTATTTCTTCTTGCGACGATACTTGAATGGTGCACTGACGCCTTCAATCATCAACGTATTGAGAATCCACTCACTGTCATCCCGCTGGACATGAGAGACGACCTTCTGTAAGTCCGAATGAATCAGCTGCTGGTGCTTTTTCAGGAGTTTATCCGGGTCTGACTGCATAATTCCTCCTTAACAGGCGCATTGTAACACAAATACAGGTGGTTCTGGTATTCAGGAAGGTTTCAATTCTACTTCAGTATTGAAAATACAAAAAGAGCGACTATTTTATTTGCTTTCAAAGAAATATTAATGTTTTTTATTGGCTCTCATTAGAGTTCGATTGATGTTTTTTTCTTATGAATTCTGCTCGCTTTTAGGATGTGCAGATCTTCTTTGTTGTTAAGTAATCTCATTAAAAAACCAATTTGTTTTTGTTTGTTCCAGGGCTGAAGTAAATAGTCCAATATTCATGTGGTCAGGAATATACAAAACATCAATGATGCCATGCTTGCTCTTGTATTTTGTAAGAGATGGTTTCATAGTTTTTTCGGGTGTGCTGGCAGGTTCTAAAAGCCATATCCAGTAGAAGTATAGGTATGAGTTATATTGCCATTTGATGATTGAGTCCTCAGCAAAGACGCTGCACAACACTGGTACTCAGCAAACACACCCTGATCACTGGACTTACCCAGAGCCAGCTGTCTGCACCTGGGTAATGCTTTTCTATATGAATCACGAGCCGGCCAGGTGCCTTGGTACTTTAAGAACATGACCCCTTAAAGTATGCTGAGAGGTTTTCTGGAAGAGAATAACGGACGGGATGTACAAGTTGTCAAGATACATTCCGCACGGGCTAAGAATGGTCATTTTCGTGCGCTGAGAAAGTTAACCTGCGTTATTCCTCCTGAAGCAGTATTTGCTCAAGCAGCTCATCATCTATCCATGTGTCTACTTCTAGCCATAGCGGTAAATGGTCACTTAGCTGGTTCTTGAATTTGCCCAGCGAATGCTCGGGGTAGAGCTCTGTGTGCTCCAAATCATTAAGGTTGTCCTTCAGCTCCGTGATGGCCGGGACATCGAACTCGCCCATGATTTCAGCAATCAGGTGTATAAGTACCCGGTCACATGAAAACATAGTTTTCTGACTCAATCTCCAGGACACTCAGCAGTGCCGCAGCTCCAGTCACATAGCGGGCTATGCTCCCTGCGCTGCAACCCAGCTGAGCAACCTGTTTATTGGCCAGAAAACTATGTTTCCACATGGCCGGGCACTTAGCATCTTCCCTGAGGGCAGTGTCTGGTGATAACGATCCATGATGCATGGTAATTCCTTTACCTGTTCCTGAAACGCAATGCTAAGGGCCTCACCATTACTGTATTGCGTCAAAGTCTCGCCAAGTGACTGTTGCTGATAACTGCGGGCTACCTTATCCATCTTGAAGGTTTCAAGTTCCTATTATCCCAATCCGTATGATAGATCCGGTTTAAAAAAATAGGTAAAAGTACACTTCAGGTGTACATGTAGAGATAAATTTAAACTTGATCTTTCTGGCTTCTGGTGAAAATTATCCGTAAATGTACCTGCCGGTATACAAATGCGAGGAAATCTAAACCGCTCGCCTGAACTATGGCCTCCTTGATATCTGGCCACTTTACTGTGGCTTGAATCAATGGAGTTCAGTCGTGGGTTGGCGAAGATGTATGTGGATAGTGGCTGGCTCCTTTCGTTAGGGCAGGGCGCTTATGCACGAAAAGCCGGAATGGCCCGGAGCATTGGCTGCTCTACAGGAGCAAAGTAATCATCCCGAAGTCGCAAACCTTCCTGCTATTAAATGGAAAATGCTCAATCTTAATAAAATGCCTTCAGGCTGCCGTGCAGAGGTTGGAAGCTGTTTTAGGCGAGTGGGTTTAAGCTGCCGACAGGTAGTACCGGTAAATGACATTTAGCGTTACTGTTTTTGCGTTCAGGGTCTGAGGAATAGGGGGAGAGTATTTTGTGGCTAAGCGTGCAGGGGCTGTTTTGAGAACAGGCATATCCATCAATCTTGACGACATGAAACGAGAGAACTTCCCCCGCATTACCTCTGAAGCGCCCGTGCTCGATAGGTGTTTTTAAACGTGTTGAGTTATGAGGAGGGGGTTGTTCTGGGAATGATGACTATCTGAGTGTATGTGACCTACACACACGCCAACGGGCGGCTATACGATATCGTAAGTCAGAACAGAGCCACCTTAGAGTGGCTTTTTTGGTGTCTCAATTCTCTGTTTCTACCAGGAACTCTGGCTGACTATAGCCAACCAGCGCTGCTGGTCACGGGGTAGCCCTTGCGGCCGGTAATAATGATGAAGTATTTGAAAACCTGCCTGCTCAAGCGCGGCTTGCATATCGTTTAATTCCATAAAGTGACAGTACCTGTCGTCGCGAAGTTCTTCTGAATTTCCCCTTGGGTTGGATGAGAACAAAACCCCATTATTCCGAAGGGCACTGAATAAGATTCCAAGCACCTTTCCTAATTCCTGGGCGGGAATATGAAACAGAGAGGCATTGGCAAAAATTCCGTCAAAACTGTTTGCTTCCAGTTCAAGCTTCAGGAAGTCCTGATGTAATACAGGGCACCCGCTTTGTTGTGCTGCCATCTGGCAAAAGTTCTTGCTACCATCAAGGCCAACGGGGTTGTGCCCTAATGCTTTGAACGTCGTAAGGTCACGACCCGGACCGCAGCCAAAATCCAGAATATCCAACGCTTTATTGCTGGGCAGAGGCTGTAAAAAGGCTTCGATATTCTGACGTACATCATGTTCACGCGTCCCCTGCCAAAAGGACTCTGCATTGTTATCGTAATGTCCGATTGTCTGTGATTCCATCGCCAGTAGTTCTGCATGGGAATATTGTTTTGGCACCGTCTCCTCCCTTCTCAGCCTTTAACGAACCGGGTACAGATTACTGAAGCGAATGTGTATACAGAAATCATTATAATACCCGGTTCTCGCAGGTCTGCCCGGCTGGACAGCTGCTGGCAAAGAACCGGGCATGTGATATCAGGGAAGCCTGCCCCCGAGGCAGAGGTTATCCTTGGTGTGTGGCTGGATCATTTGATGTGGCAGAGCCGTTAGACAGCGAGTTTTATGCGATTTGATAAGTTTGTGTGTAAATGCACTTCACTGAACCGGACCGAAGCGATTGATTTGATTCGTTCTGGTGCCATTCTTGTGAATGGCAGTGTGGTAGTGGATGAGTCTCAGCAAGTTCACGAGAATAATGAAATTATGTGGGCGGGAGAGCGACTGCAACCCCGGCCATTTCGTTATCTGATGTTCCATAAAGCGGCGGATACGATTTGCTCAAACATTGATGAAGCCTACCCGACACTGTTCAATGATCTCGACATCGAAAGTGCCAGCGAACTGCATGTGGCAGGGCGTTTAGATGCGGATACGACTGGGTTAGTATTTATCACTGATGATGGTCGCTGGACGTACAATATTACCCGGCCTGAAAAAGCGTGCGAAAAAGTCTATCGGGTGGGGTTATCGTCGACGCTTAAACCGAACGTGGTTGATCAGTTTCGTGAAGGTCTGCAACTGCAGGGAGAAAAGACGTTAACAGCACCTGCAATGCTGGACACTATCGGCGAAAAAGAAGCCTTACTTACCATTACTGAAGGCCGTTACCATCAAGTCAAACGCATGTTTGCAGCCAGTGGTAACCGTGTGGTTTCACTCCATCGGGAACAAATAGGGCGTGTGCGCCTGGATGTCCCCGAGCGGCAGTGGCGTTATCTCTCGATCGATGAAGTGAAGTCTTTTTAAGCTTGATTGACAGGCCGGGCATTTCAGCATTGGCTCCCCCACATTGACTGTGAACAGAGCCTGAGCGACAGCTGCCAGGTGGGCTGGTTAGACTTTACCCCACCGCCAGCTTTGCGGTGTTCTTGCCCATGGTGCGCTCGTACTCCTCATTGTGTCGATTCGGCAATGCCACACCTTCATCTACGTTAATAACATTTCAAGGAACTCATGCACAATCCCTCACTCTTCGTGATGAGCACCTAGCCAGCACTTCATTAGAATCTATCGATCAACAAGTGATAATACCTATAGAGTATCTGCCCACCATTCAAGAACTCAACAACACGGCAGAATCAGCAACCTCTCCTCTCACTATTCTGTGTTTTACGTTTCATGCTGACCTTATGTGCACCTTACAACCTACAGAGAATTTATTCATCTGCCGATACCTTTTTCTATAAACAGTGAACGTGGACAGCCATGTCTCTCACAGGCTCCAAGAGCATCAAACAGACAGCACAGCCTTTTTTACCTTCCGACAAGGCAGAGGCTGCCCCCCCGAAACATAATATCAAACGGGTTGGCATTTTGGCGACCCTTGGAGGCGCTGCTGCGGCAGCTGGCACCCTGCTCGTCACCGGTGGTCTTGCACTACCTCTGGTGGCCGGAGCCATTGGCGCTGCTGCTACAGGGTACGCATTTGCGAGGAGAGATCATGAAAAGTCGCTTGGAAAGTATGATGTAAAAACTGTACCCCCATCTGTTAATGTAAAAACGACACCCGCTCCCGTTGAGGTGTCTAAGCCCACTCCTTCAACACGTTCACTGCTTGAACACCCGTCAATACAGTTGGATTTTTCTCCCAACTACCCAGCAGTTTGTATGCCTTACCCTAAACCAGCGGATCTACAAGGCGCAGTCAATGCACTGCAGGAAGATGTGTCCAACTGGAAATCATGGGGGGAAATCACAAACCTGAAAATTCCACACCTTATGGAAAAAATAGATGATCTCCCCATTGAAGAGAGAGCGGGGCGCATCCAGTCCATAAAAGAACATTTTCAAGTGCAGCGCCCGAACTTGCACATGAAAAATACAGAGACAGGCCAATATCCGAGCCCCAGACAAGTTGAAACAGCGCAAGAATTCATCGAAACCCTTTCAAAATGTCTTGATATCCAGATCAACAATGTGAACGCTGAATTAGCTTTGAGAGAGGAAATCCAGCATCACAAAGCTTTTGATGGCTTCCCAACAAAAGAACTCTGGCGACTGGTCATTGATGGCCGTGATCATGAGGATATAGGGAAATATGGCTATGAAAATGAGCCAGGGTATCTCACCGGCTGCTTTAATATGCTGACCTGTATGCTAAAACGCAGGCGAGAAGGACAACGTCTGGATAGTGACTTTCTTATAAAACTTCATGATATAGCCGCACAGAGTACTCACCTTTCTTGTGTCAATGCAGATAAAACCATTCGGCAGGGCATCAAGCCCAACAGCTTTCCTCTGGTTCCGGGCTTTAACCTGTCTAAAGAGGGCTGGGAAGAGATAAAAGACAATATGAACCCTGAATCAGAATTATTACATCAACTGACAAACAGCCCCCCAACAATGGATATACCAGTTCAGTTAAAAGACCAGTACAGCGAGATAAGCGTGAAATTTCGATATGATTATGGGCAGTGGACAAACCACCAAAAAATTATCTACGGTGCACGTTTCATATGTGAAGGCAATAATCTGTACACGGACGGTAGAAAGAAAATTGAGCGCACAAAAGCTAACATACAAGCACTGATTGATCAATGTTACGTTGCCATAGAGCAAGCAGGCACACAAGAGGGCAAAGAAAAAGCGATCACCCTCTATATGGCAAAAATTGAGCGTATGCACCCATTCCTCGATGCCAACCTGCGTACCATAGCTTTTGGTGCTATCAACATGTTGCGGCTAGAGCAGGGTCTGCTGCCGCTGGTGTGGGAAGACCCTAATCAGCTTGACGGGTTTTCCTCTGACGAGCTCGTCAAAATACAGCAGCAAGGCGCCGCTCGCTTTCAATCCTTCAAAACAGTCGCCGGTCACTTACCCGATGGCTGATAACCCATAATACCAAAACCTGTTTCTAAGTACTGTCATGAGCATACTTTTTGACCGGCGGTTAAAGGCGAAGTGACGCGAAATAGCCAGCTATAGCAAGGAGCTTTAACGCATAACAGCCGGTCAGAAAAGTAGCGCAATAAGAAGTTAGAAGCAGATTTTGGTATTACCTTGTCTTTTTTATACATCTAAAAGAAAGACTATTCCATATTTCATCTAAACGTTAGATTAGGCAATCAGCAACATAACATACCAACGCGCTTAGCCATGCAACCTATGAAGGCCGACTCATGAATGCATTTGAGCAACGAACAACCTTTTGTTTGTCATTGGTCAGCGGGATCTGAATGCTGGGGCTATTTATGCTGCTCCCAGTACTGCCTGTTTATGCCACATCCCTTACTGGGGCAACGCCATTTCTTATCGGCTTAGCATTAGGCATTTATGGACTACCTCAAGCCTTGCTACAAATACCAGCCGGTGGTTTGTCTGACCGTATTGGTCGAAACCCCGTCACTATTGCAGGTCTGTGCATCTTTGCTCTGTGCACATTAATCGCTGCATTATCTCACACGAAGGCGTCATCATTGTCCGTTTCTTTCAAGGTGCAGGTGTCATTGCTTCAGCGACTATTGCACTCCTAACAGATCTTACAACAGAACGTTACCGCACCCGATCCATGGCTATTTTTGGTATGAGTATTGGTTGTGCCTTTTGCCTGGCAATGGTGGCAGGCCCTCTGATTGCCTCAACCTTCGGCCCTTCAGCTATTTTCTGGTTAACACTTATATGTTGTGCAATATCCATCAGCATTATTTATTTTGCCGTTCCCACCCCGCTAACTCAAACAATGGACAGGCACCACCTCTAATAAATGTGCAAACAATGGAATCATTAACAGCCTGGTTAAGGTTGTCTCTGGGGAAAATGAAGTTAGAGGTTAGCTGAACTGGGTTTTCCGGGTAACGGATGGATTATGGTTTAACCGCTGAGAGATTGTTCAAAGGCACTGACTAGAAAGGCACTGACTAGATAGTTATACCACCCGCACTCATCTAACAATTACCTGTCGTACTCTATGGAATAGTAGAAAACCGGTACAGACAGACAGGGTTGGAAGATGAAAGCAGACGAAAAACACCGTTCCTCTGGCTCTCCTTTGGCTCCTTCGCCAAACACGGGAGTTTCACAAACCCGCAGCACAGGGTCATCATCACCAGGCCTTGCGGTTGTTGAGCCTGAGCAAGGCTGTTCTCTACGTGTCGATACTGGTCGATTAAATCCTCCCTCTGGCCTCCTTCTGATGAATCAGGGCGAGATTGTTGAGGGGGAGTTGGAGAAGCTTCACGGTGAAACTTCTATGTCTGGGACTGGACAAAAGCCAGAGCACCGGTCGACTGAGAATCCTGCTTCCGATGGTCACGCAACAGGTATTGACGCTCTAATACAAGCAGCAGCAATAGCTGATGCTGATGAGAAGGTCTGCGCGAAACCCCTGGCCAGGCGAAAGAAAAGGTCCGCTAAACGTCTAAAACCTGATACAACTGTTCGAGTGCGTAAAAAAATCAAGTTGGCGCTGCCCCCTCGGTCATTGATCGCTGCCTGGGCCGAGCAGTTAATCCACCTTGATTCAGAGCAGCGGACAAAGTTTATGGTCACCCTGACAGAGAGGGGTTTTCTGGAAAAAAACCTTTCCATACCTCCCACAGAACCAATATTACGTGGTTCATTTTGGGTGTGTCCTCTGCTTGAGTGTGGCACGCTCATCTGTTTTAGTAGTGCAAGTGACACGTGTAAGAACCGATCATTCACAAGCCACCTGAAAAAGCATAGAGGGGATAGTGGTTTAGCTGCTTTACTGTTTCAGCAGGAACTCAAAAAATCCTCTTTGCCCCCTGTCCCCGCAATGGTTGAAGAAACGCACTCTCAGTCGGTGGTAAATAAACCAGAGACAACGGCACTATCCTCACATCGAAGAAAAGCCACATCATTTAGCACGCCTCGGGCTGAAAACACTGTATACGTCAGTGAAACTACTAAAGCAGTAGAGTTGTTGAAAAAACACGGCATGCCTGCCCCTACCCTGATCCCAAGGCGTGTTGGTACATCATCCTGGGAATGCCCTCTGGATGATTGTAAGCTGTCGATACGTCATAACCCTGACATAGACTCATGGAATAGATGCTCATTCAGCGCCCATATGATTAAGCATAAAAACAGCAGAGATGCATTCAAACTACTGGTTGAGCAGGAACTGAACAAGTTTCTATTGGCTACTAACATCTCTTCTGCGGTTGAACAGCCTGAAAGGCTTATGACCGTTCCAACACCGGAGTTATTGCAGAAATTTGATGTTCCTCTCTCTAGCCTGCTCCCAATACGTGATGGTTTAGAATGGAAGTGCCCTCTTCTTTGTGGTGCGATTATCCCTAAAGATTTTGAATCTGTATGGTGGAATAAAACGCTATTCAAATTACACCTTTGTGAACATCAAGATGCTAATAGTCTGTTTCAACTGATGGCTGAGAAGCAAATGCAACAATTTCCTTCGGCTTCTAATAATTAGTTGTCGTCCGCTGATAGGAACCAGTAATAATCAAATGTGTTGACATGATGATTGGGTGAAGTTTTCTATACGTTGAGAGTGCTCTCAATATCCTTTCTTAAAAACAGTGTGACCGGGTACTTACCCTCGGGGAAATGGCACAGCTGGATGTGACTGGGTTGCGACTAATACCAGCAACATAAATAGGCTCTGTGTTCACACTATGAAATTCTTTCACCGTCAGGCAATCTGAGCATAAATGATCATCCCCGCCATAGGTACCAGCACTTCAATCTCACCAACCAGCTGGGTGGCAGACATAGGTGCTTCTTCACCGGCTTTCAGAGCTGTCAGGCTACCCAGTTTGGCGAGGGAGGTCAGGAAGCTGCTGTTCTCTTCCAGACGACGCAGGTCTTCTGCTGAGGTGCTGCGCAGAATCACGTCCAGAGGCTGGGTCTGACTCAGGCCCATTTCGGCACGGATATTCCGTAAGCATGCCTGTCAGTCGTGGGTAAGCAGCATATATAAAGGGGTACCTGGGAGCTGAAGGTTCATTTTGGCTAAAGCTCTAATGAAAAAAACATCAGAGGTTCTTATGTGTTAAGGTGCTCTAAATTCGAGTTCTTGTGCTTCTTCTCGGCTTTGTTGGTGAGTGTAAAAATAGAAGTTACAGGTAAATAGCTAACCCAAGTTTTGATTTGATATCAAAGCTCTGGAATTTTATGAAGGTTTGATTTTGTGCGGATCTATGCAAGTGGATCCGGCGTGAGCCCATGCTTTCATTCTTGTTAAGATAAAATGAAAAATAACGAATTTCTTTCACGTTCGCTTGGTTTGAGATTGTTAAATTAATCAATATGGTTCTCCACGGGATTATTTATTTGATGATATTTAAATCTTGCCATGTTGAATATGACCCGTCACCTTGAAAAGATTTAATTTCACGTAGTGAAGAGTGTTTTGGATAGAGAAAAGAAGCATGCTTTTTTAGCGGATTCGATAATTCGTTGATGAAGTTACACTTATTGATTTTCAAATAAGGGAACGACCGCATGAATACACTGAGATTGGGAGTTATTGGAACTTCAAGAAAAGAAGATGAGCGACGGTATCCAATCCATCCAGAGCATTTAACACGCATTCCTGAAGCACTTCGCCAACAGCTAATATTTGAAGAAGGTTATGGTGAACCATTTGGTATCACCGACGCGGACATCGCGGCTCAGACTGGTGGCGTTGCTACACGACACTATGTTCTGGCAGAGATTGGCATGGTTATCATTAACAAACCAGTCCTGGAAGATTTGCAGGAACTTCGTGAGGGTGGAACACTTTGGGGTTATGTGCATTGTGTGCAGCAGCAGGAGCTCACTCAGATTGCTCTCGATCGTAAGCAGACGCTTATTGCTTTTGAAGATATGTATGTTTGGTCTCCTATCGGGATCGTTGGTCGTCACACGTTCTATAAGAACAACGAAATGGCTGGCTATTGCGCAGTTATACATGCCTTGCAGCTGAAAGGAATTGATGGGCATTATGGTAATCAGCGTAAAGTCATCATCTTTGGTTTTGGTGCCGTCAGCCGCGGTGCAATACACGCACTAAAGGCACATGGGTTTAGAGATATCACTATTTGCATTCAGCGCCCTGACCATGAAGTGCGTGAAGAGGTTTTAGACTGCCAGTATGCCAGAGTTCGAGCGGGCGGTGATGGCGAGGCACGCATGGTGGTTGTTGAGCATGATGGAAGCAAGCGACCATTGGCTGACCTGATTAGTGAATCCGATATCGTCGTTAATGGCATCTTTCAAAACACAGACAGGCCTATCGACTTTGTTATTGAAGAAGAAAGGGCATGTCTTAAACCTAATAGTCTGATTATTGATGTCAGTTGCGACGAAGGGATGGGATTCTTTTTTGCCAAGCCAACGACATTTAAGAATCCCATGTTTAAATATGGGGCCGTCGATTATTATTCTGTAGATCATACGCCCAGCTATTTTTGGGAAAGTGCCACGCGATCAATTTCTGCTGCTCTTATTGTGTACTTGCCCACTGTTCTGGCAGGGGCTGATAGCTGGAAAAAAGATGAGACTATTCGGCAGGCAGTTAATATTGATCGTGGTGTTATTCAGAAGTCATCCATTCTTTCGTTTCAAAATCGCGAGCTTGATTATCCCCATGCTCACGTAAATGCAGTTTGAAAGATTGCTTGAATAAGTTGTTTTGAATAAGTTGTTTTGAATAAGGGGAGGGCTGCTATTTATTCAGCCTTCCCTCAGGGCAGTCTGCGAGCAGTGTTCCCCAGCGTAAGGCGGTTTGCTGGGTCGAAAATCGATATTAAATTGTGAAAGTTGCCCTAAATTGGGAGCGTCTTTAGCGCAATCACAAGTTGTAAAGATGAATACTAATCGTTCAAACGTTTTACTGAGTGGGCTGATGGTTATATTGGCTATGGCGTCAGCGGGAACCTGTGCGGCAGGAAGCACAAACGTAGATCAAGTGCTGGATAGTGAAAGCATCCAGGGACGCTGTAACAATAATGTCTGGACAGACACACCATTCTGGGGAGAAACGCGTTGTGACATGATTAGCGTCAGGTGTTCGCCGAACGTTTGTCATCAGCAGCCTGGCAGCACTGTTTGTATGGCACAAACAGGCTCATGTCTGCAGAGATGATCAGAATGTGGTGTACGAGGGGCAATGCTATTGCACCCCGTTTTGGGGGAACGCCAAGATCTTATCCGTGATGTGCCTTAACCCCAGGGAGGGAAATGACCCCGACTGGTAAGGCGTGAGCTGGCACCTGATGGTGAGCCCTGACAAGACTACCTAATCGTCATAACATTGTCCGGGGTGTTAGCAATCTGGGGTGAACCAGTGGGCGTCAGGCTATTCCAGGAGGGACATCATTTATAACGAGGAACCCTCCATGGCCAACTCTGTTTCCGGTGGACCACCTTACTACCCACCGGTCGTGAAAGCACCTGAAAGCCCGACAGCAGCACGTAAAGAAAGGGATAACCCCAAGGGCGATCCTGATATTCTGGCCGCATGCCGAACGGGGAACCTTACGAATGTAAGAGAGCTTTGGAGAAAAACCCGGTTATACCAATCAGTTTTTCAGGTCTGGTGTGTCGGGCAATAGGGTGACGCCTTTGTGTATGGCTTCCCACAAAGGCCACGACAAGGTCGTCGAACATCTTCTTAAGGTAAACGCTGATCCCAAAAAAAAATTGAAAGTTTTGGGTCCCTTTCTAAAAAAGTCGCCGTTGAACGGATACATCGAAATTGTTGAACTTTTGGAAGCTGCTATTGAAAATAGAAAAAAAACAGTGCGTCCCTCCGATTCGATACCATTACAACGCACTCACTCAGAAAATTTAAAACCGGGCGGTCGTTTGATCATGACTCTACGGTATGGCCCTGTGCCTGATGGACGTCCAATGGCCGATGTTCCTGTGGAGGAGGTTTTGGCGTTGGGGCGCAGCCATGCGCTGGAGGTGTTGGACTTGGCAATACAGCGGATGAAATGGGCAGGGCAGGGCAGGGGTGAACTGGAGCCATGTGGTTTTACAATCACCTGATGATGGTACGGGTGCTCTGCGTTGTCGGTGCCAACACCCACAAACACTTTCCGCATGGAGACATCACCGACCGTCCTGTCGATCCGGTTGATATCACGAAACAGGTTGTTCACCTGTCCATCGACCACCACATCTCCGGTGGCCCTGCCTCCGCCGTTATCATCGTCGGTGAGCCTTTGGATTGGAACAACTTGATATTTTTCTTGTTGATTGCCATACCGTTAGTCCTTTTGGGTATGAGTAAGAGAGATTGGCTTTATGAAAAGAGTCAACGCACGAGGCCTGTTTTCCTATGCAGTATTTTTCCTCTGTCTTTCGGTGGTTCTTTTTGCACGGGCTGGAGAGTGGTGGGAGGCGCCCAACTGGAGGCCGACATCGAGTGATGAGAAGGTTTTCGTGCAAGATTACCCAGATGTTCACCAGTTCGTGGAGGCCTGTTGGCAGGGGCGTGTTGATATTGTGGAGTATTGGCTGAACCAGGAGGGTTTTAGGCCAAATGATGAGTTTATTTGCAGTCTCGCTGGAGGCAAGGCTTCAGGTCTCTTTGTGGCATCTGATAAAGGTCGTAACGATGTAGTGAAACTCCTCGTAGAGGTCGGGGCTGATTTGAATCAAACCTGGAACGGTGTCACACCTCTGTTTCAAGCCAGCCAAAATGCCCATACCGAGGTGGTGCAGGTTCTTGTTAAGGCCGGGGCTGATTTGAATCAAAACTGGAACGGTATAACACCTCTGTTTATGGCCAGCCAAAATGGCCATGCCAAGGTGGTGCAGGTTCTTGTTGATGCCGGGGCTGATTTGAATCAAACCTGGAACGGTGCAACACCTCTGTTTCAAGCCAGCCAAAATGGCCATGCCGAGGTGGTGCAGGTTCTTGTTAAGGCCGGGGCTGATTTGAATCAAACCTGGCAAGGTGCAACACCTCTGTTTCAATCCAGCCAAAATGGCCATATCGAGGTGGTGCAGGTTCTTGTTAAGGCCGGGGCTGATTTGAATCAAGCCGATTATGGTGGAGCGACACCTCTGTTTATGGCCAGCCAAAATGGTCGTGCCGAGGTGGTAGAGATTCTCGTTAAGAATGGGGCTAATCCATTAAAAAAATGTCACATTACTGTTTTGAACACCAAAAGGCCGCTGAGAGCAGCCCGACAGGGTCAATTCTTCCGGCTAAGAGATCCCGAAGCGCGTGCACGTTACGCTTCGATAATTCAAACTTTAAAACCCGCAGTAAAAGCCTGGAAAGAACAGAAAAAAATTCAGGCAAAAATAGATGGTAATACGGGTTGTTTTGATGGGTTCGTCGATGTGATGAGGCATGATGTAAAGCATACACTGGCGCCGCTAATGAGGCGGATGTCATTGAAAAACACCGGCCATTAGGCCTTATTGTCCTGGCGCCACAGTGAGAATGGCCTGGGCACCGAGGTACGGTCGTTGTTGTCTGTCTTCACGCCCATAAACACTTTCCGCATGGAGACATCACCGACCGTCCTGTCGATCCGGTTGATATCACGAAACAGGTTGTTCACCTGTCCATCGACCACCACATCTCCGGTGGCCCTGCCTCCGCCGTTATCATCGTCGGTGAGCCTTTGGATTCGAACAACTTGATATTTTCCTTGTTGATTGCCATACCGTTAGTCCTTTTGGGTATGTCTAAGAAGAGTGGGCTTTATGAAAAGAGTTGGTGCGCAAGGACTGTTTTCCTATGCAATATTTTTCCTCTGTCTTTCGGTGGTTCTTTTTGCACGGGCTGGAGAGTGGTGGGAGGCGCCCAACTGGAGGCCGACATCGAGTGATGAGAAGGTTTTCGTGCAAGATTACCCAGATGTTCACCAGTTCGTGGAGGCCTGTTGGCAGGGGCGTGTTGATATTGTGGAGTATTGGCTGAACCAGGAGGGTTTTAGGCCAAATGATGAGTTTATTTGCAGTCTCGCTGGAGGCAAGGCTTCAGGTCTCTTTGTGGCATCTGATAAAGGTCGTAACGATGTAGTGAAACTCCTCGTAGAGGCCGGGGCTGATTTGAATCAAACCTGGAACGGTGTCACACCTCTGTTTCAAGCCAGCCAAAATGCCCATACCGAGGTGGTGCAGGTTCTTGTTAAGGCCGGGGCTGATTTGAATCAAGCCTGGAACGGTGAAACACCTCTGTTTCAAGCCAGCCAAAATGGCCATGCCGAGGTGGTGCAGGTTCTTGTTAAGGCCGGGGCTGATTTGAATCAAGCCGATGATGGAGCGACACCTCTGTTTCAATCCAGCCAAAATGGCCATATCGAGGTGGTGCAGGTTCTTGTTAAGGCCGGGGCTGATTTGAATCAAGCCGATGATGGAGCGACACCTCTGTTTATGGCCAGCCAAAATGGCCATGCCAAGGTGGTGCAGGTTCTTGTTGATGCCGGGGCTGATTTAAATCAAACCTGGAACGGTGCAACACCTCTGTTTATAGCCAGCCAAAATGGTCATGCCGAGGTGGTGCAGGTTCTTGTTGATGCCGGGGCTAATTTGAATCAAGCCAATGATGATGGAGCGACACCTCTGTTTATGGCCAGCCAGAATGGTCATGCCGAGGTGGTAGAGATTCTCGTTAAGAACGGGGCTAATCCATTAAAAAAATGGCACCCTTATGTTTTGTGCACCAAAAGTCCGCTGAGAGCAGCCCGACAGGGTCAACTCTTCCGGCTAATAGATCCCGAAGCGCGTGCACGTTACGCTTCGATAATTCAAACTTTAAAACCCGCAGTAAAAGCCTGGAAAGAACAGAAAAAAATTCAGGCAAAAATAGATGGTAATACGGGTTGTTTTGATGGGTTCGTCGATGTGATGAGGCATGATGTAAAACATACACTGGCGCCACTAATGAGGCGGATGTCATTGAAAAACACCGGCCATTAGGCCTTATTGTCCTGGCGCCACAGTGAGAATGGCCTGGGCACCGAGGTACGGTCGTTGTTGTCTGTCTCCACGCCCATAAACACCTTACGCATTGAGACATCATCGACCATCACATCTCCGGTTGCCCGGCCATCCTCGTCGGTGAGTCTTTGGGAGGCGTAGAGCTTGATATTATCCTTGTTAATCGTCATAACACTGTCCTGTGTGTTAGTAATTCGGGGCGAACTTATGGGTGTCTGGCTATTCCAGGAGGGAAATCATTTATTGCGAGGAACCCTCCATGGTCAGCCCTGTTCCCGGTAGACCACGTTGCCACCAACCTGTTGTGCAAACAACTCAAAGCCCGACAGCCGCGCCTCAAGAATGGCATGAGATTATAGCCGCATGACGAGCGGGAAACCTTGCGTGGGTAGAAGAGCCTTTGGAAAGCAACCCCGGTTATATCAATCAGATTTTCAGGACTGGTGCATAGGATAAAATGATGTCGCCTATTTGTGTCGCAGCCTTTTTGGGGGATGAGAAGATCGTCGCGCTTTTTCTTAAGAATAAGTCTGGTATAGATATGAAGTGTCCGGATGGATCCACTGCACTTTTTTTTGCATTCGCTGAATGCTCACGAAGAAGTCGTCAAGCGTCTTCTTAAGGAAAACGCCAATCCAGATATTCCACGCGATGATGGAGAAACTGCACTGTTTACAGCCTCCCAAAATGGCCACGAAGAGGTAGTCAAGTGTCTGAGTGCTTCTGGGGCTAATCCCTTTCTCAAATGGAAATTCTTGAGTTGCTGGCCTGGCCAATGGACCATTCAAGCCGCCAAGATGGGACTTAGGGTGCACCCGGAAAAGAAAGATATCTATCAGCGCATTATTAAAGAGCTGACAGAGATGGAAAAAGAATGGAAAACCACTCACTCGACAAAACCCAGATTGATAAAGGGTATGAACGATTGCGGTAAGATGAGAGCTGATGCATTTCTATCTGCCCTGTTGGTTTGCACCCACAGTCGGCAATCGAATCACCACAGCATAAAGATGTTCATCAGCTGGATCAGTCCCGTCAGATCCCCAGGGAGCTGTAAATCCCATACTGCTGTGGGCGTTTATTGGCTTTGACCTGCTCTTGTTCAATGGCCGTCAGACGTTTTTGCATCTCTGCAAAACTGCTGTACTCCACCTTACGGCCTTCGAACTCGACTGTTCTGGTATCCCGTAGTAATACGGCTCGCTTCAAGGCAAGATATTCGGCCTGGGTAATAATCATTTTGTTTCCAAGCGTTAGGAAAAATTCATGTTAGAGCTGCGTCCAAATTATGAAGCCTGTTATAAAGATCTTCCGGCCTCATCATTAGAAGCTTGCATTTGCACGAATGAGTGCACTTTCTGCCGAGAGTGTGTTGAGACGCTCTTACTGAATGTTTGCCCTAATTGCGGTGGAGGGTTTACCATTCGACCCGTCACAGAAAGACAAAAGGGACCAGCCAGGTTGATTGTTTAAAAAAGCTGGACGGAGTTTTGGTTGACCCGCTAACGGATTGTTATTGTTTAACTTGATGAAAAAAGGTCAACCAAAAAAGTCAATCTGATAGGTAATCCTTGCCTTGCAGTAATTCTGCATAAAGTGGGGGGGGGGCTTTGCATCACTTTATGTTTAATGAGTTGCACCATCATAAGGATTGTTGCATTCAGGGCCGCATGTTTTCTTGTTAGCCTGTGTTTGTTTAATCTCCCACTGATCGAGACATTTTAAGTGGTAGCGATGCTTGCAGTGGCGATTGAGACTTCACTGGCACAGCCTGATGCTATTCATTAATAGTGCCATGGTCAATTCTTCCTATTCACCACCGACCAACGTAGTTCGGCAGCAAACATAAACACATAACAAGAAGGTTAGGTACGAAAGTTTTGTACCACTTTATCCATACCGCGACTGGCAATACAGCCTCCAATGCCCAACTGTACGATACCCAACGGCTTCAACTCCAAAGCTTCACTCAGATCCGGTGAGGCCCACCCCATCCAGCGGCACACAACAAATTTGCCATGTAGTTTTGAGGCAACTTTTCCCATTTCGGCTGTTCATCAAGTTGCAGCCTGCCATGGTAACAGTAACTTCTATGTTAGCAATAAAATAATATGCGGAACGATTATCAGGGTTGTGAACCTAAAGTAAGGGTAAGGTCATCTGCCACGTCACATCCAACTCCAATGATGTGCCTGCGAATCAGAGTCAATATCAGGAAACTAACTTGCCTGGATTCCCGTTAGGTTAAATGAAAAACAAGATGCAAGGAATGATAAGCGGTCAACAGAATTTAAAATCTAACCCTTCACCTCGGGAGCTTTCTCAGAGTGAAGGATTGCCTGCTCCATCGAGCTCTGAGTGCAGTATTCTCCCGGCTGTTGGGTACCGGACTGACTTTGGAAAGCTGGATTCGAGGTCAATCTCATTCATCTGGCCACATGTAGGCCAGCAAGTTCTACCTCATGCGCAACTTATATTAAATGCCCTGGTAGACCATTTAGAAGCAAGTGTTCAAAAAGGGTTAATATCGAAAGAAAAACAATTAGAATTATTTGCGGATATAAAGGCTGTCGCGGATGAGGAATTAAAGAAAGGTAAAATAAAGTGTAGTAGCGAATTCATAGAGTGGATGAAGAAGTATAATAAGCTGTATTCCAAGACTAGTAACAGGTTGTGTCATTTTTTTAGAAATACAAGCCTTTGTTTTTTTGAAGCCAGCTATCGACCTGATATTTGCATCCAATACATTCACCTTGCGATACGCTGTCTCAAAGCGGGGTTGACTTTACCTTGCAGGACTGACAATAAATTATTAAGAGTAGATGCTGAGTGCCTGGTTGGAGATCAGAATTCGTCTGTACTGCAGGAGCTTTCGGATTTAGAATTGGAGCGCTGGCTCAATACATACACTTTCCCAGCTCACTCGCTTATGGGTTCGGCAAGCGATCCCGTTCCCATAGCTGATCATCCCTACTCATTACAATTGTATGCTGAAATTTTTAAGCAGGTTAAACACCCTTACATTTGCGGCGAAATTTCCCATGAAGTAGCCCTGGCCCGGTGGAGTTCCTCTCAAATGTTCTTAGTCTGGCTGAATGACACAATTGACACAGTCATTTTTTCTGGTAATTGTTGCTTGAATCCAGCTTCACTTCCCGCAAACTTGGAAACACTGCCTGTTTCTGAGAATAAAATGCCTGTAATTGATACAAAAGAGTTAAGGATTGGTGAAGAATTTGAGTTCTGGCCAAACCAGCAGCGAGAGCGTCTCGAAATATCGGAACGATTAAAAAAGCTGGACGAATTTATTGAGTGCATAAAGGGCATTCTTAACAAACAAAATATCCTTTACGAGATAAAATCTGTTGAAAATGATAGGACTGTTATCCAGATAGGTGACTGGAGCTGTAAAATATTCTTGGATTTAGGCGCCATAGAAGTGAATACTACTCCTTATACTGATGGTCAGATATTTCATATTACCAAGAATGGTTATACCCGATGTCTGACATCTTATGAATGTTTTGACTCTTTCATTCATAGTGCCGCCAGAGCCTTGGGTTCGGTAGGACGCTCAGGACATAAGCATGTGGATGTTTACAAGGCATTTCACGGTAATGCGGAATTGATGTTCAGGGTGATGGTCGACATGGAAAATGCCACCTGGATGCCCAAAGCCCTTGACCGTGAAGGACGGTCTGGTTGCTTTCTCTATGCAAGTGGAACGAAAAAAATATTCCTGTCGGCAATCGCTGAAAGGATTAACCAACGAATGCAAGACCCAGAAAGCCAGTTGGTGCATGGTTCCTTTTCACACCTTCAAAATCTTAAAAGCATGTTGAGTTGCCTGGACATGGTATATACAAATAGTCCCTGTAATTTTATGCATATTGAAACTTCAATAATTAGCCACTCTGCAACGGTTACAGACGACCCAACAACGACTATTGAGTTCAGGCTTTTCCATTGTCCCCGCAGTGGTGAAGAGTCCAGGGTGATAAATAAGTTACTGACTGGGCGCTTTAAGTATTTGCTTGAGTGCCAGAAACAGTGTAAGCCAATCGAATACTCTGGTTTGTCCTTAGATCACTATGATGAGCAAGGTGCAGCAGATGCGGCGCTTCGTTTTTGCACTGAGGCCGGGCTGACTGTCGAGGAAACCAAATCGATTATCCGCATTCCTGTGTAGAGCGCGCTTATCTGACTCCGGAGGTCACGGATATGCGCGACTCCAATAGTCAATCAGGGTGACTATTTCGAAGGGCTGGACGGCGCTGTGGTTGACCCGTTAACTGATTGTTATTGTTCAACGTACTAAAAAAAGGCCAATCAAAGTCAACCCCGATTTTGAGTCTGTCGCTAGCGTTTTTTTGCGCGGCTGAGCACTGAAGTTTGTTGAGTGTTACAGGGATTCTGTGCGTTAAGTCTCACGTAGATTACTGACTAAAAATAAGCACTTTTTTTCACTGTACGACTATCTTTCCTCCCCTGGATCAATGGGGGAAAGAATGTTTCTTCAAAACAGATTACAACTCTTTCGTGTTAGTCTTTTCTTAATTGGCTGTTTTGCTTCTCTACCCGCGTCTTCGGCGAGGGACAAGGGTACCCCCCATCGGCTTGCCCCACCCGCCTCACTGAATGTGACCTCGATGGCGGGAGTTACCGTCCATACCGTTAAAAATACACGGATCTACCCCAAAGGCGAAACAACCTGCTCCCGGGGTGAGAGGGATGGTCGTCCTTTTATATACTGCCGGGGAGAGGATAAAGCGACACAGTTCACTCTGGAAGGACCCATTCCCCAAACGCTTGAAATTCAACAGGATGCCATCACCAGTATCGAGAGTGGGACAACAGCGTGCCGCGTTTCACCGGGAGAGGAGGTTGACCCGTCTATTCATTGTGGTTCCTCCACCAAAGCTCTCTCCCCCGAGTTTCCTGGCGTCAATGGATGGGTTCGTGAGCATGACCAGGGTCATGAAACCAATGATCTGCTGGCGCCCCAGTCAGAAGAGGAATGTCATGACGGTGTTCAAACCTGTGATGAACTTGAGGTTCAAATCGTAGAGGATGAGGGGCAGGGTTTTCCAGACACACACACACTGAGAGCCTCACGTAGAACGAAACGTCTGAAAGGAAGCGGCCTATACCCGCCTGAATTCTTGCAAATCCTTGCCTCTCGATTATGCCAATGTGACCAGTGCAGCTACACCACAGATCACCCGGGGCACCTCAACCGGCACAAGCGCACCCACCTGCGGGGGGACGCGCGGCCCAAACCGCTGTCCTGTGACCAGTGCAGCTACACCACAGAACACCTGGGGCACCTCAAACGGCACAAGCGCACCCACCTGCGGGGGGACGCGCGGCCCAAACCGCTGTCCTGTGACCAGTGCAGCTACACCACCGATGCCCCGGGGAGCCTCAAACAGCACAAGCGCACCCATCTGCAGGGGGAGGCGCGGCCCAAACCCCTGTCCTGTGACCAGTGTACCTACACCACCGATCATCCGGGGAGCCTCAAACAGCACCAGCGCACCCATCTGCAGGGGGACGTGCGTCCCAGGCCGCTGTCCTGTGACCAGTGCCCCTACACCACCTATCACCTGGGGCACCTCAACCGGCACCAGCGCACCCATCTGCAGGGGGAGACGCGGTCCAAGCCGCTGTCCTGTGACCAGTGCACCTACACCACCGATCACCCGGGGAACCTCAACCGGCACCAGCGCAACCATCTGCAGGAGGAGACGCGGCCCAAGCCGCTGTCCTGTGAGCAGTGCAGCTACACCACCGATCACCCGGGGAGCCTCAAACAGCACGAGCTCACCCATCTGCAGGGGGAGGCGCGGCCCAAACCCCTGTCCTGTGACCAGTGTACCTACACCACCGATCACCCAGGGAGCCTCAAACAGCACAAACGCACCCATCTGCAGGGGGAGGCGCGGCCCAAACCCCTATCCTGTGACCAGTGTACCTACACCACCGATCGCCCGGGGAGCCTCAAACAGCACCGGCGCACCCACTTGCAGGGGGACGCGCGGCCCAGGCCGCTGTCCTGTGACCAGTGCACCTACTCCACCGATCACCCAGGGAGCCTCAAACAGCACCAGCGCATCCATCTGCAGGGGGAGGCGCGGCCCAAACGGCTGTCCTGTGACCAGTGCACCTATACCACCGATAACCCGGGGAACCTCAACCGGCACCAGCGCATCCATCTGCAGGGGAAGGCGCGGCCCAAACCGCTGTCCTGTGACCAGTGCAGCTACACCACCGATCACCCGGGGAACCTCAACCGGCATCAGCGCACCCATCTGCAGGGGGATACGCGGCCCAGGCCGCTGTTCTGTGACCTGTGTACCTACACCACCGATGATCCGGGGAACCTCAAACAGCACCAGCGCACCCATCTGCAGGGTGACGCGCGGTCCAAGCCGCTGTCCTGTGACCAGTGCACCTATACCACCGATCATCTGGGGCACCTCAAAGAGCACCAGCGCACCCATCTGTGGCTCAAGCGGCTGTCCTGTGACCAGTGCACCTATGCCACCGATCGCGCGGGGAACCTCAAACAGCACCAGCGCACCCATCTGAAAGGAAACGCGCGGCCCAAGCCGCTGTCCTGTGACCAGTGCACCTACAACACCGATGACCCGGGGAGCCTCAAACGGCACCAGCGCACCCATCTGCAGGGGGAGGCGCGGCTCAAGCCGCTGTCCTGTGATCAGTGCACCTACACCACCGACCGCCCGGGGAACCTCAAACGGCACCAGTGCACCCATTTGCAGGGGGAAGCGCGGCCCAGGCCGCTGTCCTGTGACCAGTGCAGCTACACCACCGATGACCCGGGGAACTTCAAACGACACCAGAGCACCCATTTGCAGGGGGAGGCGCGGCCCAGGTCGTTGTCCTGTGACCAGTGCGCCTACACCACCGATCAACCGGGGCACCTCAAACAGCACCAGCGCACCCATCTGCCGGGGGACGCGCGGCCCAGGCCGCTGTCCTGTGACCAGTGCACCTACACCACCGATCACCTGGGGAACCTCAAACAGCACCAGCGCACCCATCTGCAAGGGAACGCACGGCCCAGGCCGTTGTCCTGTGACCGGTGCACCTACACCACCGATCAATCGGGGCACCTCAAACAGCACCAGCGCACCCATCTGCCGGGGGGACGCGCGGCCCAGGCCGCTGTCCTGTGACCAGTGAACCTACACCACCGATCGCCCGGAGAACATCAACCAATAGGCACTTTTTTTCACTGTACGACTATCTTTCCTCCCCTGGCTCAATGGGGGAAAGAATGTTTCTTCTAAACAGATTACAACTCTTTCGTGTTAGTCTTTTCTTAGTCGGTTGTTTTGCTTCTCTACCCGCGTCTTCGGCGAGGGACAAGGGTACCCCCCATCGGCTTGGCTCACCCGCCTCACTGAACGTGACCTCGATGGCGGGAGTGGCCGTCTATACCGTTAAAAATACACAGATCTACCCCAAAGGCGAAACAACCTGCTCCCGGGGTGAGAGGGATGGTCGTCCTTTTATATACTGCCGGGGAGAGGATAAAGCGACACAGTTCGCCCTGGCAGGACCCATTCCCCAAACGCTTGAAATTCAACAGGATGCCATCACCAGTATCGCGAGCGGGACAACAGCGTGCCGTATTTCACCGGGAGAGGAGGTCGATCCGTCTATTCATTGCGGTTCCTCCACCAAAGCTCTCTCCCCCGCGTTTCCTGGCGTCAATGGATGGGTTCGTGAGCATGACCAGGATCATGAAATCAATGATCTGCTGGCACGCCAATCAGAAGGTGAATGTCATGGCGGCGTTCAAACCTGCGAAGAACTTGAGGTTCAAATCGTAGAGGATGAGGCGCAGGATTCTCAAGGCATACACACACTGAGAGTCTCACGCAGAAAGAAACGTCTGAAAGGAAGCGCCCAATACCGGCCTAAAGCCTTGCGAACCCTTGCCTCTCGATTATTCCAATGTGACCAGTGCAGCTACACCACCAATCGCCCGGGGCACCTCAAACAGCACCAGCGCACCCATTTACAGAGGGAGGCGCGGCCCAAGCCGCTGTCCTGTGACCAGTGCACCTACACCACCGATCACCCGGGGAGCCTCAAACGGCACCAGCGCACCCATCTGCTGGGGGAGGCGCGGCCCAGGCCGCTGTCCTGTGACCAGTGCACCTACACCACCGATGCACCGGGGAGCCTTAAACGGCACCAGTGCACCCATTTGCAGGGGGAAGCGCGGCCCAGGCCGCTGTCCTGTGACCAGTGCACCTACACCACCGATGACCCGGGGAGCCTTAAACGGCACCAGCGCATCCATCTGCTGGGGGAGGCGCGGTCCAAGCCGCTGTCCTGTGACCAGTGCCCCTACACCACCGATCACCAGGGGAGTCTCAAACAGCACCAGCGCACCCATTTGCAGGGGGAGGCGCGGCCCAAGCCCTTCTCCTGTGACCAGTGCACCTACACCACCGATGTCCCGGGGAGCCTTAAACAGCACCAGCGCACCCATTTGCAGGGGGAGGCGCGGCCCAAGCCCTTCTCCTGTGACCAGTGCCCCTACACCACCGATGACCCGGGGAGCCTTAGACGGCACCAGCGCACCCATCTGCTGGGGGAGGCGCGGCCCAAGCCGCTGTCCTGTGGCCTGTGCAGCTACACCACAGATCACCCGGGGAGCCTCAAACAGCACCAGCGCACCCATCTGCCCGGGGAGGCGCGGCCCAGGCCGCTGTCCTGTGACCAGTGCAGATACAATACCGATAACCCGGGGCACCTCAAACAGCACCAGCGCACCCATTTGCTGGGGGAGGCGCGGCCCAGGCCGCTGTCCTGTGATCAGTGCACCTACACCACCGACCGCTCGGGGAACCTCAAACGGCACCAGCGCACTCATCTGCAGAGGGCCACGCGGCCCAAGCTCCTGTCCTGTGACCAGTGCACCTACACCATCGATGCCCCGGGGAGCCTGCAACAGTACCAGCGCACTCATTTGCAGGGGGAGGCGCGGCCTCAGCCGCTGTCCTGTGACCAGTGCACCTACACTACCGATCGCCTGGGGCACCTAAAACAGCACCAGCGCACCCATCTGCAGGGGGAGGCGCGGCCCAAGCCCTTCTCTTGTGACCAGTGCCGCTACACCACCGATCACCCGGGGAGCCTCAAACAGCACCAGCGCACCCATCTGCTGGGGGAGACGCGACCCAGGCCGCTGTCCTGTGACCAGTGCAACTACACCACCGATATCCCGGGGAGCCTCAAACGGCACCAGCGCACCCATTTGCAGGGGGAGGCGCGACCCAAGCCCTTCTCCTGTGACCAGTGCAGCTACACCACCGATCACCCGGGGAGTCTCAACCGGCACAAGCGCACCCATCTGCAGGGGGAGGCGCGGTTCAAGCCGCAGTCCTGTGACCAGTGCAGCTACACCACCGATATACCGTGGAACCTCAAACAGCACCAGCGCACACATCTGCAGGGGGAGGCGCGGCCCAAACCGCTATTCTGTGACCAGTGCAGCTACACCACCGATCGCTTGGGGAGCCTCAACCGGCACAAGCGCACCCATCTGCATTCGCGCGGTTGAGCACCGCAGTTTGTTGAGTGTTACAGGGGCCCCGTGCGTCAAGTCTCACGTAGGGTGCGGACTAAAAAAGGCGCTTTTTTTCACTGTACGACTATCTTTCCTCCCTTGGCTCAATGGGGGAAAGAATGTTTCTTCAAAACAGATTACAACTCTTTCGTGTTAGTCTTTTCTTAATTGGCTGTTTTTCTTCTCTACCCGCGTCTTCGGCGAGGGACAAGGGTACCCCCCATCGGCTTGCCCCATCCGCCTCACTGAACGTGACCTCGATGGCGGGAGTTACCGTCCATGCCGTTAAAAACACACGTATCTACCCCAAAGGCGAAACAACCTGCTCCCGGGGTGAGAGGGATGGTCGTCCTTTTATATACTGCCGGGGAGAGGATAAAGCGACACAGTTCACTCTGGCAGGACCCATTCCCCAAACGCTTGAAATTCAACAGGGTTCCATCACCAGTGTCGAGAGTGGGACAACAGCATGCCGTATTTCACCGGGAGAAGAGGTCGATCCGTCTATTCATTGCGGTTCCTCCACCAAAGCTCTCTCCCCCGCGTTTCCTGGCGTCAATGGATGGGTTCGTGAGCATGACCAGGATCATAAAATCAATGACCTGCTGGCGCCCCAATCAGAAGAGGAATGTCGTGGCGACGTTCAAACCTGCGAAGAACTTGAGATTCATATCGTAGAGAATGAGGGGCAGGATTCTCCAGACACACACACACTGAGAGCCTCACGTAGAACGAAACGTCTGAAAGGAAGCGGCCTATACCCGCCTAAAGCCTTGCGAGCCCTTGCTTCTCGATTATGTCAATGTGACCAGTGCAGCTACACCACCAATCGCCCGGGGCACCTCAAACGGCACCAGTGCACCCATCTGCAGGGAGACGCACGGGCCAAGCCGCTGTCCTGTGACCAGTGCACCTACACCACCGATGATCCGGGGAGCCTCAAACGGCACCAGCGCACCCATCTGCAGGGGACGGCGCGGCCCAGGCCGCTGTCCTGTGATCAGTGCAGCTACACCACCGATCACCCGGGGCACCTCAAACAGCACCGGCGCACCCATTTGCTGGGGGAGGCGCGGCCCAAGCCCTTCTCCTGTGACCAGTGCAGCTACACCACCGATCGCTCAGGGAGCCTCAACCTGCACCAGCGCACCCATCTGTCGGGGGACGCGCGGCCCAAGCCCTTCTCCTGTGACCAGTGCAGCTACACCACCGATAACCCGGGGCACCTCAAACAGCACCAGCGCACCCATCTGTCCGGGGACGCGCGCCCCAAGCCCTTCTCCTGTGACCAGTGCACCTACACTACCGATCGCCTGGGGCACCTCAAACAGCACCAGCGCACTCATCTGCAGGGGGAGGCGCGGTCCAGGCCGCAGTCCTGTGACCAGTGCACCTACACCACCGATACCCAGTGGAACCTCAAACAGCACCAGCGCACCCATCGGCAGGGGGAGGCGCGGCCCAAGCCGCTATCCTGTGACCAGTGCACCTACACCACCGATCGCCCGGGGAGCCTCAACCGGCACAAGCGCACCCATCTGCATTCGCGCGGCTGAGCACCGCAGTTTGTTGAGTGTTACAGGGGCCCAGTGCGTCAAGTCTCACGTAGGGTACTGACTAAAAACAGGCCCTTTTTTTCACTGTACGACTATCTTTTATCCCCTGGCTCAATGGGGGGAAGAATGTTTCTTCAAAACAGATTACAACTCTTTCGTGTTAGTCTTTTCTTAGTCGGCTGTTTTGCTTCTCTACCCGCGTCTTCGGTGAGGGACAAGGGTACCCCCCATCGGCTTGTCCCACCCGCCTCACTGAACGTGACCTCGATGGCGGGAGTGGCCGTCTATACCGTTAAAAACACACGTATCTACCCCAAAGGCGAAACAACCTGTTCCCGGGGTGAGAGGGATGGTCGTCCTTTTATATACTGCCGGGGAGAGGATAAAGCGACACAGTTCACCCTGGCAGGACCCATTCCCCAAACGCTTGAAATTCAACAGAATGCCATCACCAGTATCGAGAGTGGGACAACAGCGTGCCGTATTTCACCGGGAGAGGAGGTCGATCCGTCTATTCATTGCGGTTCCTCCACCAAAGCTCTCTCCCCCGCGTTTCCTGGGGTCAATGGATGGGTTCGTGAGCATGACCAGAATCATGAAATCAATGATCTGCTGGCGCCCCAATCAGAAGAGGAATGTCATGACGGTGTTCAAGCCTGCGAAGAACTTGAGGTTCAAATCGTAGAGGATGAGGGGCAGGGTTCTCCAGGCACACACACACTGAGAGCCTCACGTAGAAAGAAACATCTGAAAGGAAGCGGTCTATACCCGCCTAAAGCCTTGCGAACCCTTGCCTCTCGATTATGTCAATGTGACCAGTGCAGCTACACCACCAATCGTCTGGGGCACCTCAAACAGCACCAGCGCACCCATCTGCAAGGGGACGCGCGACCCAGGCCGCTGTCCTGTGACCAGTGTAGCTACACCACTAATCACCCGGGGAACCTCAAACAGCACCAGCGCACCCATCTGCCCGGGGAGGCGCGACCCAAGCCGCTGTCCTGTGACCAGTGCAGCTACACCACCGATCACCCGGGGCACATCAAACAGCACCAGCGCACCCATTTGCAGGGGGAGGCGCGGCCCAGGCCGCTGTCCTGTGACTTGTGCACCTACACCACAGACCGCCCAGGGAACCTCAAACAGCACAAGCGCACCCATTTGCAGGGGGAGGCGCGGCCCAAGCCGCTGTCCTGTGACCAGTGCAGCTACACCACCGATCACCAGGGGAGCCTTAAACGGCACCAGCTCATCCATCTGCAGGGGGAGGCGCGGCCCAAGCCTCTGTCCTGTGACCAGTGCAGATACACCACCGATCACCCAGGGCATTTCAAGCAGCACCAGCGCATCCATCTGCAGGGGGATGCGCGGTCCAAGCCGCAGTCCTGTGACCAGTGCAGCTACACCACCGATACCCCGTGGAACCTCAAACAGCACCAGCGCACCCATCTGCAGGGGGAGGCGCGGCCCAAGCCGCTGTCCTGTGACCAGTGCAGCTACACCACCGATCGCCCGGGGAGCCTCAAACGGCACCAGCGCACCCATCTGCATTCGCGCGGCTGAGCACCGCAGTTTGTTGAGTGTTACAGGGGCCCCGTGCATCAAGTCTCACGTAGGGTACTGACTAAAAACAGGCACTTTTTTTCACTGTACGACTATCTTTCCTCCCCTGGTTCAATGGGGGAAAGAATGTTTCTTCAAAACAGATTACAACTCTTTCGTGTTAGTCTTTTCTTAGTCGGCTGTTTTGCTTCTCTACCCGCGTCTTCGGCGAGGAACAAGGGTACCCCCCATCGGCTTGCCCCACCCGCCTCACTGAACGTGACCTCGATGGCGGGAGTAGCCGTCTATACCGTTAAAAACACACGTATCTACCCCAAAGACGAAACAACCTGCTCCCGGGGTGAGAGGGATGGTCGTCCTTTTATATACTGCCGGGGAGAGGATAAAGCGACACAGTTCACCCTGGCAGGACCCATTCCCCAAACGCTTGAAATTCAACAGGGAGCCATCACCAGTATCGCGAGTGGGACAACAGCGTGCCGTATTTCACCGGGAGAGGAGATCGAACCGTCTATTCATTGTGGTTCCTCCACCAAGGCTCTCTCCCCTGAGCTTTCTGGCGTCAATGGATGGGTTCGTGAGCATGACCAGAATCATGAAATCAAGGATCTGCTGGCGCGCCAATCAGAAGAGGAATGTCATGACGGCGTTCAAACCTGTGATGAACTTGAGGTTCAAATCGTAGAGGATGAGGGGCAGGGTTCTCCAGACACACACACTGAGAGCCTCACGTAAAAAGAAACGTCTGAAAGGAAGCGGCCTATACCCGCCTAAAGCCTTGCAAATCCTTGCCTCTCGATTATGCAAATGTGACCAGTGCAGCTACACCACCAATCGCCCGAGGCACCTCAAACAGCACCAGTGCACCCATCTGCAGGGGGAGGCGCGGCCCAAGCCGCTGTCCTGTGATCAGTGCCCCTATACCACCGATCACCCAGGGAGCCTCAACCGGCACCAGTGCACCCATCTGCAGGGGGAGGCGCGGCCCAAACCACTGTCCTGTGACCAGTGCACCTACACCACCGATCGCCCGGGGAGTCTCAACCGGCACAAGCGCACCCATCTGCATTCGCGCGGCTGAGCACCGTTGTCTGTTGAGTGTTACAGGGGCCCTGTGCGTCAAGTCTCACGTAGGGTGCTGACTAAAAACAGGCACTTTTTTTTACTGTACGACTATCTTTCCTCCCCTGGCTCAATGGGGGAAAGAATGTTTCTTCAAAACAGATTACAACTCTTTCGTGTTAGTCTTTTCTTAGTCGGCTGTTTTGCTTCTCTACCCGCGTCTTCGGCGAGGAACAAGGGTACCCCCCATCGGCTTGCCCCACCCGCCTCACTGAACGTGACCTCGATGGCGGGAGTAGCCGTCTATACCGTTAAAAACACACGTATCTACCCCAAAGACGAAACAACCTGCTCCCGGGGTGAGAGGGATGGTCGTCCTTTTATATACTGCCGGGGAGAGGATAAAGCGACACAGTTCACCCTGGCAGGACCCATTCCCCAAACGCTTGAAATTCAACAGGGAGCCATCACCAGTATCGCGAGTGGGACAACAGCGTGCCGTATTTCACCGGGAGAGGAGATCGAACCGTCTATTCATTGTGGTTCCTCCACCAAGGCTTTCTCCCCTGAGCTTTCTGGCGTCAATGGATGGGTTCGTGAGCATGAGCAGAATCATGAAATCAAGGATCTGCTGATGCGCGATTCAGATGATGAATCCCATGAAAGTATTCAAATCTGCGAAGAACTTCAGGTTCAAATCACAAAAGATGAGGAGCAGGATTCACCGGACATACGCACATTGAGAGTCTCAGGGGGTAAGGGATGTCTGAAGAGACGCAGCCTGTGCCAGCCTATAACCTTACGAATGAGCGCCGCTCGATCATACAGATGTGACAAGTGCGACTATACCACCGATCACCTGAGGAACCTCAAACGGCACCAGCGCACCCATCTGCCCGGGGACGCGCGGCCCAAGCCCTTCTCCTGTGACCAGTGCAGCTACACCAGCGATTGCCAGGGGCACCTCAAACGACACCAGCGCACCCATCTGACCGGGGACGCGCGGCCCAAGCCCTTCTCCTGTGACCAGTGCAGCTACACCACCGATCAGCCGGGGAACCTCAAACAGCACCAGCGCACCCATTTGCAGGGGGACGCGCGGCCCAAGCCCTTCTCCTGTGACCAGTGCAGCTACACCACCGATTGCCTGAGGAACCTCAAACAGCACCAGCGCACCCATTTGCAGGGGGACGCGCGACCCAAGCCCTTCTTCTGTGACCAGTGCAGCTACACCACCGATCAGCCGGGGAACCTCAAACGGCACAAGCGCACCCATCTGCAGGGGGAGATGCGACCCAAACCGCTGTCCTGTGAACAGTGCATCTACACCACCGATCGCCCGGGGAGCCTCAACCGGCACAAACGCACCCATCTGCCCGGGGAGGCGCGGCCCAGGCCGCTGTCCTGTGACCAGTGCACCTACACCGGCGATCACCCGGGGAACCTCAAACAACACCAGCGCACCCATTTGCAGGGGGAGGCGCGGCCCAGGCCGCTGTCCTGTGACCTGTGCACCTACACCACCGATCACCCGGGGATTCTTAACCGGCACAATCACACCCATCTGCCCGGGGAGGCGCGGCCCAAGCCGCTGTCCTGTGACCAGTGCACCTACACCAAGGATCATCTGGTGAGCCTCAAACAGCACCAGCACACCCATCGTACTGACTAAAAACAGGCACTTTTTTTCACTGTCCGACTATCTTTCATCCCCTGGCTCAATGGGGGAAATAATGTTTCTTCAAAAAAGATTACAACTCTTTCGTGTTAGTCTTTTCATAATTGGCTGTTTTGCTTCTCTACCCGCGTCTTCGGTGAGGGACAAGGGCACCCCCCATCGGCTTGCCCCACCCGCCTCACTGAGCGTGACCTCGATGGCGGGAGTGGCCGTCTATACCGTTAAAAATACACGTATCTACCCCAAAGGCGAAACAACCTGCTCCGGGGGTGAGAGGGATGGTCGTCCTTTTATATACTGCCGGGGAGAGGATAAAGCGACACAGTTCAGCCTGGCAGGGCCCATTCCCCAAACGCTTGAAATTCAACGGGATGCCATCACCAGTATCAAGAGTGGGACAACAGCGTGCCGTATTTCACCGGGAGAAAAGGTCGATCCGTCTATTCATTGCGATTCCTCCACCAAAGCTCCCTCCCCCGAGCTTCCTGGCGTTAATGGATGGGTTCGTGAGCATGACCAGGATCATGAAATCAATGATCTGCTGGCGCCCCAATCAGAAGATGAATGTCATGACGGTGTTCAAACCTGTGAAGAACTTGAGATTCAAATCGTAGAGAATGAGGGACAGGGTTCTCCAGACACACACACACTGAGAGCCTCACGTAGAAAGAAACGTCTGAAAGGAAGCGGCCTATACCCGCGTGAAGCCCTGCAAATATTATACCAATGTGACCAGTGCACCTACACCAACAATCACCTGGGGCACCTCAAACGGCACAAGCGCACCCATCTGCCCGGGGAGGCGCGGCCCAAGTCCTTCTCCTGTGACCAGTGCCGCTACACCACCGATCGCTCGGGGAACCTCAAACAGCACAAGCGCACCCATCTGCCCGGGGACGCACGGCCCAAGCCCTTCTCCTGTGACCAGTGCAGCTACACCACCGATTGCCTGGGGAGCCTCAAACAGCACCAGCGCACCCATCTCGGGGGCGCACGGCCCAAGCCGCTGTCCTGTGACCTGTGCAGCTACACCACCGATAGCTCGGGGAGCCTTAAACGGCACCAGCGCACCCATCTGCAGGGGGAGGCGAGGCCCAAGCCGTTGTCCTGTGACCAGTGCACCTACACCACCGATCGCCCGGGGCACCTCAAACAGCACCAGCGCACCCATCTGCAGGGAGACGCGCGGCCCAAGCCGCTGTCCTGTGACCAGTGCAGCTACACCACCGATACCCCGTGGAGCCTCAAACGGCACCAGCGCACCCATCTGCAGGGGGACGCGCGGCCCAGGCCGCTGTCCTGTGACCAGTGCACCTACACCACCGATGCTGCGGGGCACCTCAAACAACACAAGCGCATCCATTTGCAGGGGGAGGCGCGGCCCAGGCCACTGTCCTGTGACCAGTGCACCTACACCACCGATGCTGCGGGGAACCTCAAACAACACAAGCGCATCCATTTGCAGGGGGAGGCGCGGCCCAAGCCGCTGTCCTGTGACCAGTGCACCTACACCACCGATCGCCCGGGGAGCCTCAAACAGCACCAGCGCACCCATCTGCATTCGCGCGGCTGAGCACCGTAGTTTGTTGAGTGTTACAGGGGCCCGTGCGTCAAGTCTTACGTAGGGTACTGACTAAAAGCAGGCACTTTTTTTCACTGTACGACTATCTTTACATCCCCTGGCTCAATGGGGGAAAGAATGTTTCTTCAAAACAGATTACAACTCTTTCGTGTTAGTCTTTTCTTAGTCGGCTGTTTTGCTTCTCTACCCGCGTATTCGGCGAGGGACAAGGGTACCCCCCATCGGCTTGCCCCACCCGCCTCACTGAACGTGACCTCGATGGCGGGAGTGGCCATCTATACCGTTAAAAACACACGTATCTACCCCAAAGGCGAAACAACCTGCTCCCGGGGTGAGGGGGATGGTCGTCCTTTTATATACTGCCGGGCAGAGGATAAAGCGACACAGTTCACCCTGGCAGGCCCCATTCCCCAAACGCTTGAAATTCAACAGGGTGCCATCACCAGTATCGCGAGTGGGACAACAGCGTGCCGTATTTCACCGGGAGAGGAGGTCGATCCGTCTATTCATTGTGGTTCCTCCACCAAAGCTCCCTCCCCCGAGTTTCCTGGCGTCAATGGATGGATTCGTGAGCATGACCAGGATCATAAAATCAATGATTTGCTGACGCCCCAATCAGAAGAGAAATGTCATGACGGCGTTCAAACCTGTGAAGAACTTGAGGTTCAAATCGTAGAGGATGAGGGGCAGGATTCTCCAGGCACACACATACTGAGAGCCTCGCGTAGAACGAAACGTCTGAAAGGAAGCGGCCTATACCTGCCTAAAGCCTTGCGAATCCTTGCCTCTCGATTATGGCAATGTGACCAGTGCAGCTACACCACCAATCGTCTGGGGAACCTCAAACAGCACCAGCACACCCATCTGCAGGGGGACGCGCGGCCCAAGCCGCTGTCCTGTGACCTGTGCACCTACACCACCGATCATCCGGGGAGCCTCAAACGGCACCAGCGCACCCATCTGCAGGGGGAGGCGCGGCCCAGGCCGCTGTCCTGTGACCAGTGCAGCTACACCACCGATGAGCCGGGGAGCCTCAAACGGCATCAGCGCACCCATCTGCAGGGGGACGCGCGGCCCAAGCCGCTGTCCTGTGATCAGTGCAGCTACACCACCGATGTCCGAGGGAGCCTCAAACAGCATCAGCGCACCCATCTGCAGGGGGAGGCGCGCCCTAAGCCGCTGTCCTGTGACCTGTGCAGCTACATCACCGGTCACCTGGGGAGCCTCAACCGGCACAAACGCACCCATCTGCAGGGGCGCGCGCGGCCCAAGCCGCTGTCTTGTGACCAGTGCACCTACGCTACTGATCGCCTGGAGCACCTCAAACAGCACAAGCGCACCCATTTGCAGGGGGAGGCGCGGCCCAAACCGCTGTCCTGTGACCAGTGCCCCTACATCACCGATCGCCCGGAGCACCTCAAACAGCACCAGCGCACCCATCTGCATTCGCGCGGCTGAGCACCGTAGTTTGTTGAGTGTTACAGGGGCCCGTGCGTCAAGTCTCACGTAGGATACTGACTAAAAACAGGCACTTTTTTTCACTGTGCGACTATCTTTCATCCCCTGGCTCAATGGGGGAAAGAATGTTTCTTCAAAACAGATTACAACTCATTCGTGTTAGTTTTTTCTTAGTCGGCTGTTTTGCTTCTCTACCCGCGTCTTCGGCGAGGGACAAGGGTACCCCCCATCGGCTTGCCCCACCCGCCTCACTGAACGTGACCTCGATGGCGGGAGTTACCGTCCATACCGTTAAAAATACACGGATCTACCCCAAAGGCGAAACAACTTGCTCCCGGGGGGAGAGGGATGGTCGTCCTTTTATATACTGCCGGGGAGAGGATAAAGCGACACAGTTCATCCTGGCAGGGCCCATTCCCCAAACGCTTGAAATTCAACAGGATGCCATCACCAGTATCGAGAGTGGGACAACAGCGTGCCGTATTTCACCGGGAGAGGAGGTCGATCCGTCTATTCATTGCGGTTCCTCCACCAAAGCTCCCTCACCCGCGTTTCCTGGCGTCAATGGATGGGTTCGTGAGCATGACCAGGCTCGTGAAATCAAGGATCTGCTGGCGCCTCAATCAGAAGAGGAATGTCATGGCGGCGTTCAAACCTGCGAAGAACTTGAGGTTCAAATCGTAGAAGATGAGGGGCAGGGTTCTCCAGACACACACACACTGAGAGCCTCACGTAGAAAGAAACGTCTGAAAGGAAGCGGCCTATACCCGCCTAAAGCCTTGCAAATCCTTGCCTCTCGAGTATGCCAATGTGACCAGTGCAGCTACACCACCGATCCGAGGCACCTCAAACAGCACCAGCGCACCCATCTGCAGGGGGAGGCGCGGCCCAGGCCGCTGTCCTGTGACCAGTGCACCTACACCACCGATGACCCGGGGAACCTCAAACGGCACCAGCGCACCCATCTGCAGGGGGAAGCGCGGACCAGGCCTCTGTCCTGTGATCAGTGCAGCTACACCACCGATCACCCGGGGCACCTCAAACAGCACCGGCGCACCCATTTGCTGGGGGAGGCGCGGCCCAAGCCCTTCTCCTGTGATCAGTGCCCCTACACCACCGATCGCCAGGGGAGCCTGAACCTGCACCAGCGCACCCATCTGCAGGGGGAGGCGCGGCCCAAGCCCTTCTCCTGTGACCAGTGCACCTACACCACCGATGTCCCGGGGAGCCTCAAAAAGCACCAGCGCACCCATTTGCTGGGGGGGGCGCGGTCCAAGCCGCTGTCCTGTGCCCAGTGCAGCTACACCACCGATCGCCCGGGGAACCTCAAACGGCACCAGCGCACCCATTTGCAGGGGAAGGCGCGGCCCAAGTCCTTCTCCTGTGACCAGTGCGGCTACACCACCGATCGCCCGTGGAACCTCAAACGGCACCAGTGCACCTACACCACCGATCGCTCGGGGGGCCTCAAACAGCACCAGCACACCCGTAGTTTGTTGAGTGTTACAGGGGCCCCGTGCGTCAAGTCTCACGTAGAGTACTGACTAAAGACAGGCACTTTTTTTCACTGTACGACTATCTTTCATCCCCTGGCTCAATGGGGGAAAGAATGTTTTTTCAAAACAGATTACAACTCTTTCGTGTTACTTTTTTCTTAGTCGGCTGTTTTGCTTCTCTAACCGCATCACATCTTTTTTCTTTCCATTTCTACATCATAGGTTTTCTTTCTGTCCCGACGTTTTTTCTGTTTTTGGATGCGAATATAACTGCCTACAGCTGTCGCAATAACACATCCACCAACAGCGCATGTTCCTAACACGGCACCAGCCACGATTCCTTCAAGCACATAAGCTTTTGTGGGTATGTTGGGAGTTCAACACTCAGTGCGAAGTGCGGGTTTGAATGATCCGCTGTCGTTTGTCTGGAAATAAAGGAGATGTGTTCGCCATGAATCTGGAGTTTATAGGGTAACTGAGTTGTTTCATGGGCCTGGTGTTCGGTTTGGTCGTGGGCTAGATTCTGGCCTGAGTTGACAGGTAGAACTTTCTTCAGCCGGGCATAGAGGTAGCCCAGATCCACAGTTAAACGGTCTATACATTCCAGGGTGATGTCTGCGCATTTTGCCGGGCAATATAGAGCCAGTCTTTATCAGCCCCGAGTCCGATAACAGGGGTATCGGTAAAATTGGTGACATCAAAATTATATTCCGCCGTCAGGTTAGCCTGTAGTTGAGAATGTTGTTGTGAGAACTGCAGTTCATAATAGTGGACAGTATCAATGTATTGGCTGCTATCCCGGCTCCAGACGCCATAGCTGTCGGGTTGTCCGGTGTCTTCTATAAAAAACGGTTGGCCGGGCAGGCTGGGAAAGGACGCGGTTTCATACTGGGCGCTGCCACTGCCATCCAAAGTATCATGAACACCGAGGGGGGAAGCGGGCGAGTAAGGTGTTATTACCTGTTCCAGGATAAAGTGCGGTTAAGTGGGTTTGGTTCACAAGCTGCCCGAAGGGTATAGCTGCAGGGGGCAGGGCGGCGTCATTTTCTGGTGCGGGAGAGTAAAGCATGATCCCGTTGCGGACGAATGAGTCGTCTTTATAGATTGTACTGCTGTTTATTGCCGTCTCTAATTCTGAACTTGATTCTGTGTTATTCAATCCCAGGCGGCTGATCCGTATCAGGCCGTTTTTATCGGACGCAGGATTAAACGGATAACGCTGACAGCTCACCAGCAACAGGGAGCTGTTGCCCCCAGTGGCCAGGGTATGGAGCTGTTCATAGGAATAGTGACAGGTCGTCGTATTGTAACAGGGTGATGTTTGGCAGAAGGTGTCTTGTACAGCCTGCCAGTCCGCAGGTTGGGTGCTGTTCCGGCTGACCATATTGCTACTGGGTACTATATTTCCTGAGGGATAACCGGCAATATCAAGTACGCCTGTTATTGGGTTGCTCCTACATAGACTACAAGCAAGGGTGGTGTCTGTATCGGTATTGTTTCCTGAATAAAGATTGATACTCTGATTACCCGTTGCTTTAACCATAAGTGTTTCATTGGTTCTGCTGGCCTGGTAGAAAGTGTTGTTGGCGCCGGTTAATTACCCTGCCAGCAGGCCAATAGATTCATTTCCCTCAGCCTGCCCCCCGGAGAAGGTCACATTCACCTGGTTACCGGACTGCATGGTGGCGGCGACAGCACCCACAGTGGCACCGCGTACAACCGGGTTAACCAGATGCAAATCTGCCATGGGGAGCAAAGCAAGCCGTAAGGTTTCACTGAGTCAGGAAGATAAAAAGCAGGGTCGTTCATCGCGCATAGAACTGTTCATTTCTGAGGAGAAAAACCTGTCCTGCTTTTCCGGCAAGTCTTTAAAAACAAAGACGGCAGTCAAGGCATTCTCTATCTGGTATGCAGTTATCTTGAGTGTGACGCCGAGGCTTTGAAGGCTATCTACAAAAAACGGTGGAAAGTTGAGGTCTTCCATAAAACGCTGAAGTCGAATGCAGCGATGGCGAAATCACCGAGTCATAGGGTTCTGACGCAAAGCAACCATCTGTTTATATCGATACACTCGGCATTTCGCCTTGAGGTTCTGGCAACAAACTCAATTTGAACCACTTTGAGTTGAGAGCAAAGCTTTATTTTTCCGCACTGAGATCATCGTTCCAGGAACTTCTATCGATGAAAGAGTGCGTAACATGAGTTATGCAGTGTGATAACCGCCCTGACAATACGCCCATTATCTTCAAAACCCACATCAGCTCCAGCGACTGTACAGGACAAAACAACTTATCAGGCACGTGAGTGATTTGGCACGTATTTTGTCACGCGATCAGGCCCTTGTGCGGATCGATGTGTTTATCCGGGTCCCAGATTTTCAGGGTGCCATCGTCGGAGCCGGAGACGAATCGGCCATCGGTGAGCAGGGTGAGGCAGGTTACCCAGCCAGTGTGTCCCTGCAGGGTAGCGACACATTGTGCTCCCGGTTCCTTGCTTGGGTCCCAGATTTTCAGGGTGCGATCGCCGGAGCCGGAGACGAATCGGCCATCGGGAAGCAGGAGGATGCAGTTGATCCGGCGAGTGTGCCCCCGCAGGGTAGCGACACATAGTGCTGCCGGTTCCTTGCTTGGATCCCAGATTTTCAGGGTGCGATCGTAGGAGCCGGAGACGAATCGACCATCGGGGAGCAGGCTGACGCAGAGTATCCAGTGAGTGTGTCCCTGCAGGGTAGCGACACATAGTGCTCTCGGTTTCATGCTTGGATCCCAGATTTTCAGGGTGCGATCGTCGGAGCCGGAGACGAATCGGCCATCGGGGAGCAGGGTGACGCAGTTGATCCACTAAGTATGTCCCTGCAGGGTAGCGACACATTCTATGCTCATCGCCCTGTTGCTCAGGTAGCGATGCAGGGCACCTTGCCGTAAGACATCTTTCCCGATCCATATTTGCTCTTGCTCTCCCAGATTTTTCTCCACCCAGCTACAGAAAGCCGACTTATGCTCATGTGTACGGGTAAAGTATGGTGTCATTATTTGACGGCATAAAGACTGCACGTCCTGGTTCCGGTTGTAATAGCCTTCAACAAGAACATCAATCAGGGCTTGATTCTGGCCAGGGCACAACAATGGCATCTGGCCGGATAAGAGGAATGAGCAGGTGTGTCGAAGCGCCAGAATATCCCTGGCTGACAGGTGTGTTTTAATCTGCAGCCAGCAATCACTGTTTATTGTGTTCTGAAAGAACTGTTCGCCGGTTATCCTGGTGCTGTTTTCGCCAAAAGTGGAAATGTCATTTCTTGCTACTTTTTGGGATTCCAATACAGCACATGAGCTGTCAGGATGTTGCCTTTTTCCCGATCTAACCGTATATCCACTATTAGTTGAAACAGCGCAGGTTGTCTGAGGGATTTCATAGAGGGCAACCTGGTGTGCAGAAAACCGAAGACGCTGAGGAGAAGGGTCTCTTCTCTCATCATTTCCTTGTAGCCTTTGTCTTGAGGATGTTGCTGCTGGATTGGCAGTGGTGCTACTTGGATCCATGGTGAGAGGCCGCGTTTGTTAATCGTTGGCCTTTAAGACACTGGATCTTGCGCTGAATTTTCCTTTTGTTCATCTGCCTGGCCGGCTGGTTACAGGGGGAATTGAATTCAATGCTGGGTGATCGGGAATGACCGGAAAAGCCCTTTCAGACAGCCACCATAGATTGTTTTGAAAAACCGGTGTGCCTGGTAACTGAACCTTATCAGGGAAGTAATTCTTTTTATCCATTATTTCAAGTGCAGCCAGCAGCGCAGGGCACTCACGAAATGACAGCAATCCGGGAATATAAGGCATCGTGGTCGGTTGGCGAACCAGAACGTAGTCAAGTAACGACAGACCAGGCCAGTTATGCAGTGTGATAACCGCCCTGACAACACGCCCATTATCTTCAAAGCCCACATCAGCCCCAGCCACTGTACGGGACAAAACAACTTATCAGGCACGTAAGTGATTTGGCACGCATTGTGTCACACGATCAGGCCCTTGTGCGGGTCGATGTGTTTATCCGGGTCCCAGATTTTCAGGGTGCCATGGAAGGAGCTGGAGACGAATCGGCCATCGGGGAGCAGGAGGATGCAGTTGAACCTGTCAGTGTGTCCCGGCAGGGTAGCGACACATTGTGCTGCCGGTTCCTTGCTTAGGTCCCAGATTTTCAGGGTGCGATCGTAGGAGCCGGAGACGAATCGGCCATCGGGGAGCAGGGTGACGCAGTTGATCCCGCCAGTGTGTCCCTGCAGGGTAGCGACACATAATGCTCCCGGTTCCTTGCTTGGATCCCAGATTTTCAGGGTTTTATCCGAGGAGCCGGAGACGAATCGGCCATCGGGGAGCAGGAGGATGCAGTTGATCACGTCAGTATGCTCCTGCAGGGTAGCGACACATTGTGCTTCCGGTTCCTTTCCTGGATCCCAGATTTTCAGGGTGTGATCGTAGGAGCCGGAGACGAATCGGCCATCGGAGAGCAGGGTGACGCAGCGTATCCAGTCAGTATGTCCCTGCAGGGTAGCGACACATTGTGCTCCCGGTTCCGTGCTTGGGGCCCAGATTTCCAGGATGCCATAGAAGGAGCCGGAGACGAATCGGCCATCGGGGAGCAGGGTGACGCAGTTGATCCCGCCAGTGTTTCCCTGCAGGGTAGCGACACATAATGCTCCCGGTTCCTCCTTTCTTGGGTCCCAGATTTTCAGGATGTTATCGTCGGAGGCGGAGACGAATCGGCCATCGGGGAGCAGGGTGACGCAGTTGATCCAGCCAGTGTGCCCCCGCAGGGTAGCGACACATTGTGCTCCCGGTGCCATGCTTGGGTTCCAGATTTTCAAGGTATTATCGAAGGAACCGGAGACGAATCGGCCATCGGGGAGCAGGGTGACACAGCGTATAAAGTCAGTGTGCCCCCGCAGGGTAGCGACACATTGTCTTCCCGGTTTCATGCCTAGGTCCCAGATTTTCAGGGTGTGATCGTCGGAGCCGGAGACGAATCGGCCATCGGGGAGCAGGGTGACGCAGTTGATCCAGTTAGTATGTCCCCGCAGGGTAGCGACACATTCTATGCTCATCGCCCTGTTGCTCAGGTAGCGATGCAGGGCACCTTGCCGTAAGACATCTTTCCCGATCCATATTTGCTCTTGCTCTCCCAGATTTTTCTCCACCCAGCTACAGAAAGCCGACTTATGCTCATGTATACCGGTAAAGTATGGTGTCATCATTCGACGGCATAAAGACTGCACGTCCAGGTTCCGGTTGTAATAGCGTTCAACAAGAACATTAACCAGGGCTTGATTCTGGCCAGGGCACAACAAGGGCATCTGACCGGATAAGAGGAATGAGCAGGTGTGTCGAAGCGCCAGAATATCTCTGGCTGACAGGTGTGTTTTAATCTGCAGCCAGCAATCACTGTTTATTGCTTTCTGAAAGAACTGTTCGCCGGTTATCCTGGCGCTGTTTTCGCCAAAAGTGGAAAAGTCATTTCTTGCTACTTTTTGGGATTCAAATACAGCAAATGAGCTGTCAGGATGTTGCCTTTTTCCCGATCTAACCGTATATCCACTTTTAGTTGAAACAGCGCCGGTTGTCTTCTTCTCTGGGGAGGAGGCATAGAGGGCAACCTGGTGTGCAGAGAACCGAAGACGCTTAGGAGAAGGGGCTCTTCTCTCTTCATTTTCTTGTATCTTTTGTCTTGAGGATGTTGCTGCTGGATTGGCAGTGGTGCTACTTGGATCCATGGTGAGAGGCCGCGTTCGTTAATCGTTGGCCTTTAAGACTCTGGATCTTGCGCTGAATTTTCCTTTTGTTCATCTGCCTGGCCGGCTGGTTACAGGGGGGATTGAATTCAATGTTGGGTGATCGGGAATGACCGGAAAAGCCCTTTCAGACAGGCACCATAGATTGTTTTGAAAAACCGGTGTGCCTGGTAACTGAACCTTATCAGGGAGGCAATTCTTTTTATCCATTATTTCAAGTGCAGCCAGCAGCGCAGGGCACTCGCGAAATCACAGTAATCCGGGCATATAAGGCATCGTGGTCGGTTGGCGAACCAGAACCTAGTCAAGTAACGGCAGACCAGGCCAGTTATGCAGTGTGATAACCGCCCTGACAACACGCCCATTATCTTCAATGCCCACATCAGCCCCAGCCACTGTACGGGACAAAACAACTTATCAGGCAGGTGAGTGATTTGGCACGCATTTTGTCACGCGATCAGGCCCTTGTGCGGATCGATGTGTTTATCCGGGTCCCAGATTTTCAGGGTGTTATCGAAGGAGCCGGAGACGAATCGGCCATCGGGGAGCAGGGTGACGCAGTTTACCCAGCGAGTGTGCCCCCGCAGGGTAGCGACACATTGTGCTGCCGGTTCCTTGCTTGGGTCCCAGATTTTCAGGGTGCCATCGAAGGAGCCGGAGACGAATCGGCCATCGGAAAGCAGGGTGACGCAGCGTATCCCGCCAGTGTGCCCCTGCAGGGTAGCGACACATTGTGCTCCCGGTTTCATGCTTGGATCCCAGATTTTCAGGAATCCATCGGAGGAGCCGGAGACGAATCGGCCATCGGGGAGCAGGGTGACGCATTCTATCCAGCTAGTATGTCCCTGCAGGGTAGCGACACATTGTGCTCCCAGTTCCATGCTTGGCTCCCAGATTTTCAGGGTACGATCGTAGGAGCCGGAGACGAATCGGCCATCGGGGAGCAGGAGGATGCAGTTGATCTCGACAGTGTGCCCCCGCAGGGTAGCGACACATAGTGCTGCCGGTTCCTTGCTTGGATCCCAGATTTTCAGGGTGCCATCGTAGGAGCCGGAGACGAATCGGCCATCGGAGAGCAGGGTGACGCAGAGTATCCAGTCAGTGCTTCCCCGCAGGGTAGCGACACATTGTGCTCCCGCATCCTGGCTTGGGTCCCAGATTTTCAGGGTTTTATCGTCGGAGCCGGAGACGAATCGGCCATCGGGGAGCAGGGTGACGCAGTTTACCCAGCGAGTGTGCCCCCGCAGGGTAGCGACAGATTGTGCTGCCGGTTCCTTGCTTGGGTCCCAGATTTTCAGGGTGCCATCGAAGGAGCCGGAGACGAATCGGCCATCGGAAAGCAGGGTGACGCAGCGTATCCCGCCAGTGTGCCCCTGCAGGGTAGCGACACATTGTGTTCCCGGTTTCATGCTTGGATCCCAGATTTTCAGGAATCCATCGGAGGAGCCGGAGACGAATCGGCCATCGGGGAGCAGGGTGACGCAGTTGATCCAGTCAGTATGCCCCCGCAGGGTAGCGACACATTCTATGCTCATCGCCCTGTTGCTCAGGTAGCGATGCAGGGCACCTTGCCGTAAGACATCTTTCCCGATCCATATTTGCTCTTGCTCTCCCAGATTTTTCTCCACCCAGCTACAGAAAGCCGACTTATGCTCATGTATACGGGTAAAGTATGGTGTCATTATTTGACGGTATAAAGACTGCACGTCCTTGTTCCGGTTGTAATAACGTTCAACAAGAACATCAATCAGGGCTTGATTCTGGCCAGGGCACAACAAGGGCATCTGACCGGATAAGAGGAATGAACAGGTGTGTCGAAGCGCCAGAATATCCCTGGCTGACAGGTGTTTGTTAATCTGCTCCCAGCAATCACTGTTTATTGTGTTCTGAAAGAACTGTTCGCCGGTTATCCTGGCGCTGTTTTCGCCAAAAGTGGAAATGTCATTTCTTGCTACTTTTTGGGATTCCAATACAGCACATGAGCTGTCAGGATGTTGCCTTTTTCCCGATCTAACCGTATATCCACTATTAGTTGAAACAGCGCAGGTTGTCTTCTTCTCTGGTGAGGGGGCACAGAGGGCAACCTGGTGTGCAGAGAACCGAAGACGCTTAGGAGAAGGGGCTCTTCTCTCTTTATTTCCTCGTATCCTTCGTCTTGAGGATGTTGCTGCTGGATTGGCAGTGGTGCTGCTTGGATCCATGGTGAGAGGCCGCGTTTGTTAATCGTTGGCCTTTAAGACACTGGACCTTGCGCTGAATTTTCCTTTTGTTCATCTGCCTGGCCGGCTGGTTACAGGGGGGATTGAATTCAATGCTGGGTGATCGGGAATGACCGGAAAAGCCCTTTCAGACAGCCACCATAGATTGTTTTGAAAAACTGGTGTGCCTGGTAACTGAAGCTTATCAGGGAGGCAATTCTTATTATCCATTATTTCAAGTGCAGCCAGCAGCGCAGGGCACTCACGAAATCACAGCAATCCGGGCATATAAGGCATCGTGGTCGGTTGGCGAACCAGAACTTAGTCAAGCCACTGCAGACCAGGCCAGTTATGCAGTGTGATAACCGCCCTGGCAACACGCCCATTATCTTCAATGCCTACATCAGCCCCAGCCACTGTACGGGACAAAACAACTTATCAGGCACGTGAGTGATTTGGCACACATTTTGTCACGCGATCAGTCCCTTGTGCGGATCGATGTGTTTATCCGGGTTCCAGATTTTCAGGGTTTTATCGAAGGAGCCGGAGACGAATCGGCCATCGGGGAGCTGGGTGACACAGCATATCCAGTTAGTGTGCCCCTGCAGGGTAGCGACACATTGTGCTCCCTGTTCCTTGCTTGGGTCCCAGATTTTCAGGGTTTCATCGCCGGAGCCGGAGACGAATCGGCCATCGGGGAGCAGGATGACGCAGCTTATCCAGAGAGTGTGCCCCCGCAGGGTAGCGACACATTGTGCTTCCGGTTCCATGCTTGGGTCCCAGATTTTCAATGTGCGATCGTCGGAGCCGGAGACGAATCGGCCATCGGGGAGCAGGGTGACGCATTCTATCAAGCTAGTATGTCCCTGCAGGGTAGCGACACATTGTGCTCCCAGTTCCATGCTTGGCTCCCAGATTTTCAGGGTACGATCGTAGGAGCCAGAGACGAATCGGCCATCGGGGAGCTGGGTGACGCAGAGTATCCAGTCAGTGTGTCCCTGCAGGGTAGCGACACATTGTGCTGCCGGTTCCTTGCTTGGATCCCAGATTTTCAGGGTATTATCGCGGGAGCCGGAGACGAATCGGCCATCGGGGAGCAGGGTGACGCAGCCTATCCAGCCAGTGTGTCCCCGCAGGGTAGCGACACATTGTGCTTCCGGTTTCATGCTTGGGTCCCAGATTTTCAGGGTTTTATCGCCGGAGCCGGAGACGAATCGGCCATCGAGGAGCAGGGTGACGCAGCGTATCGATCCAGTGTGTCCCCCCAGGGTAGCGACACATTTTGCTCCCGCATCCATGTTTGGGTTCCAGATTTTCAGGGTTTTATCGGCGGAGCCGGAGACGAATCGGCCATCGGGGAGTAGGAGGACGCATGTGATCCAGTTAGTATGTCCCTGCAGGGTAGCGACACATTCTATGCTCATCGCCCTGTTGCTCAGGTAGCGATGCAGGGCTCCTTGCCGTAAGACATCTTCCCCGATCCATATTTTCTCTTGCTCTCCAAGATTTTTCTCAACCCAGCTACAGAAAGCCGACTTATGCTCATGTATACGGGTAAAGTATGGTGTCATTATTTGACGGCATAAAGACTGCACGTCCTTGTTCCGGTTGTAATAGCGTTCAACAAGAACATTAATCAGGGCTTGATTCTGGCCAGGGCACAACAAGGGCATCTGACCGGATAAGAGGAATGAGCAGGTGTGTCGAAGCGCCAGAATATCCCTGGCTGACAGGTGTGTTTTAATCTGAAGCCAGCAATCACTGTTGAATGTGTTCTGAAAGAACTGTTCGCCGGTTGTCTTCTTCTCTGGGGGTGGGGCACAGAGGGCAACCTGGTGTGCAGATAACCGAAGACGCTTAGGAGAAGGGGCTCTTCTCTCATCATTTCCTTGTATCCTCTGTCTTGAGGATGTTGCTGGATTGGCAGTGGTGCTACTTGGATCCATGGTGAGAGGCCGCGTTTGTTAATCGTTGGCCTTTAAGACTCTGGATCTTGCGCTGAATTTTCCTTTTGTTCATCTGCCTGGCCGGCTGGTTACAGGGGGGATTGAATTCAATGTTGGGTGATCGGGAATGACCGGAAAAGCCCTTTCAGACAGCCACCATAGATTGTTTTGAAAAACCGGTGTGCCTGGTAACTGAACCTTATCAGGGAGGCAATTCTTATTATCCATTATTTCAAGTGCAGCCAGCAGCGCAGGGCACTCACGAAATCACAGCAATCCGGGCATATAAGGCATCGTGGTCGGTTGGCGAACCAGAACTTAGTCAAGTAACGGCAGACCAGGCCAGTTATGCAGTGTGATAACCGCCCTGACAACACGCCCATTATCTTCAAAGCCCACATCAGCCCCAGCCACTGTACGGGACAAAACAACTTATCAGGCACGTGAGTGATTTGGCACGCATTTTGTCACGCGATCAGGCCCTTGTGCGGATCGATGTGTTTATCCGGGTCCCAGATTTTCAGGGTGTTATCGAGGAGGCGGAGACGAATCGGCCATCGGGGAGCAGGGTGACGCAGCCTATCAGTGCCAGTGTGCCCCCGCAGGGTAGCGACACATTGTGCTCCCGGTTCCTTGCTTGGGTCCCAGATTTTCAGGGTTTTATCGAAGGAGCCGGAGACGAATCGGCCATCGGGGAGCAGGGTGACGCAGCGTATCCAGTGAGTGTGCCCCTGTAGGGTAGCGACACATTGTGCTGCCGGTGCCATGCTTGGGTCCCAGATTTTCAGGGTTTTATCCGAGGAGCCGGAGACGAATCGGCCATCGGGGAGCAGGAGGATGCAGTTGATCACGTCAGTGTGCCCCTGCAGGGTAGCGACACATTGTGCTCCAGCATCCTTGCTTGGGTCCCAGATTTTCAGGGTGTGATCGTCGGAGCCGGAGACGAATCGGCCATCGGGGAGCAGGGTGACGCATTCGATCCAGCCAGTGTGCCCTCGCAGGGTAGCGACACATTGTGCTCCCGCATCTTTGCTTGGGTCCCAGATTTTCAGGGTGTTATCGTTGGAGCCGGAGACGAATCGGCCATCGGGGAGCAGGGTGACGCAGCTGATCGCGTCAGTGTGCCCCCGCAGGGTAGCGACACATTGTGCTCCCGGTTTTATGCTTGGGTCCCAGATTTTCAGGGTGCCATCGGAGGAGCCGGAGACGAATCGGCCATCGGGGAGCAGGGTGACGCAGAGTGGGTCCAGTCAGTGTGCCCCCGCAGGGTAGCGACACATTGTGCTCCCGGTTTCATGCTTGGATCCCAGATTTTCAGGGGGCCATCGGAGGAGCCGGAGACGAATCGGCCATCGGGGAGCAGGGTGACGCAGAGTATCCTTCAGTGTGCCCCCGCAGGGTAGCGACACATTGTGCTCCCGCATCCATGCTTGGGTTCCAGATTTTCAGGGTTTTATCGGCGGAGCCGGAGACGAATCGGCCATCGGGGAGCAGGGTGACGCAGATATATCGATTCAGTGTGCCCCCGCAGGGTAGCGACACATTCTATGCTCATCGCCCTGTTGCTCAGGTAGCGATGCAGGGCACCTTGCCGTAAGACATCTTTCCCGATCCATATTTGCTCTTGCTCTCCCAGATTTTTCTCCACCCAGCTGCAGAAAGCCGACTTATGCTCATGTATACGGGTAAAGTATGGTGTCATTATTTGACGGCATAAAGACTGCACGTCCTGGTTACGGTTGTAATAGCCTTCAACAAGAACATCAACCAGGGCTTGATTCTGGCCAGGGCACAACAAGGGCATCTGACCGGATAAGAGGAATGAGCAGGTGTGTCGAAGCGCCAGAATATCCCTGGCTGACAGGTGTGTTTTAATCTGCCCCCAGCAATCACTGTTGATTAAAGAACTGTTCGTTATCCTGGCGCTGAAAAGTGGAAATGTCATTTCTTGCTACTCCAATACAGCCATGAGCTGTCAGGATGTTGCCTTCGATTAACCGTCTGGGCGCAGGTTGTCTGAGGGATTTCATAGAGGGCAACCTGGTGTGCAGAGAACCGAAGACGCTGAGGAGAAGGGTCTCTTCTCTCATCATTTCCTCGTATCCTTCGTCTTGAGGATGTTGCTGCTGGATTGGCAGTGGTGCTGCTTGGATCCATGGTGAGAGGCCAGCGTTTGTTAATCGTTGGCCTTTAAGACACTGGATCTTGCGCTGAATTTTCCTTTTGTTCATCTGTCTGGCCGGCTGGTTACAGGGGGGATTGAATTCAATGCTGGGTGATCGGGAATGACCGGAAAAGCCCTTTCAGACAGCCACCATAGATTGTTTGCAAAACCGGTGTGCTTGGTAACTGAACCTTATCAGGGAGGCAATTATTTTTATCCATTATTGCAAGTGCAGCCAGCAGCGCAGGGCACTCACGAAATCACAGCAATCCGGGCATATAAGGCATCGTGGTCGGTTGGCGAACCAGAACCTAGTCAAGTAACGGCAGACCAGGCCAGTTATGCAGTGTGATAACCGCCCTGACAACACGCCCATTATCTTCAATGCCCACATCAGCCCCAGCCACTGTACGGGACAAAACAACTTATCAGGCAGGTGAGTGATTTGGCACGCATTTTGTCACGCGATCAGGCCCTTGTGCGGATCGATGTGTTTATCCGGGTCCCAGATTTTCAGGATGCCATCGGAGGAGCCGGAGACGAATCGGCCATCGGGGAGCAGGGTGACGCAGCGTATCCTGTCAGTGTGCCCCCGCAGGGTAGCGACACATTGTGCTCCCGGTTCCTTGCTTGGGTCCCAGATTTTCAGGGTGTGATCGGAGGAGCTGGAGACGAATCGGCCATCGGAGAGCAGGGTGATGCAGTTGATCACGTCAGTGTGTCCCCGCAGGGTAGCGACACATTGTGCTTCCGGTTCCTTGCTAGGATCCCCGATTTTCAGGGTGTGATTGTAGGCGCTGGAGACGAATCGGCCATCGGAAAGCAGGGTGACGCAGCGTATCCGTTCCTGCAGGGTAGCGGCACATTGTGCTGCCGGTTTCTTGCTTGGGTTCCAGATTTTCAGGGTGCCATCGTAGGAGACGGAGACGAATCGGCCATCGGGGAGGAGGGTGACACCGCGTATCATGCCAGTGTGTCCCTGCAGGGTAGCGACACATTGTGCTCCCGGTGCAATGCTTGGGGCCCAGATTTTCAGGGTTTTATCGACGGAGCCGGAGACGAATCGGCCATCGGGGAGCAGGGTGACGCAGACTATCCATCCAGTGTGTCCCTGCAGGGTAGCGACACATTGTGCTGCCGGTTCCTTGCTTGGGTTCCAGATTTTCAGGGTGCAATCGGAGGAGCCAGAGACGAATCGGCCATCGGGGAGAAGGAGGATGCAGTTGATCCCTTCAGTGTGCCCCCGCAGGGTAGCGACACATTGTGCTCCCGGTTCCTCCTTTCTTGGATCCCAGATTTTCAGGGTTTCATCGCCGGAGCCGGAGACGAATCGGCCATCGGGGAGAAGGAGGATGCAGCTGATCCAGTGAGCGTGCCCCCGCAGGGTAGCGACACATTGTGCTTCCGGTTCCTTGCTTGGGTTCCAGATTTTCAGGGTGCCATCGATGGTGCCGGAGACGAATCGGCCATCGCAGAGCAGGGTGACGCAGCGTATCCCGCCAGTGTGTCCCTGCAGGGTAGCGACACATTGTGCTCCCGGTTTCATGCAAGGGTCCCAGATTTTCAGGGTGCCATCGTAGGAGCCGGAGACGAATCGGCCATCGGGGAGCAGGGTAATGTAGCTGATTCCGAGAGTGTGCTCCCGCAGGGTAGCGACACATTGTGCTCCCAGTGCCATGCTTGGGTCCCAGATTTTCAGGGTGCGATCGGAGGAGCCGGAGACGAATCGGCCATCGGGGAGCTGGGTGACGCAGCGTATCCAGCAAGTGTGTCCCTGCAGGGTAACAACACATTCTATGCTCATCGCCCTGTTGCTCAGGTAGCGATGCAGGGCACCTTGCCGTAAGACATCTTTCCCGATCCATATTTGCTCTTGCTCTCCCAGATTTTTCTCCACCCAGCTACAGAAAGCCGACTTATGCTCATGTATACGGGTAAAGTATGGTGTCATTATTTGACGGTATAAAGACTGCACGTCCTTGTTCCGGTTGTAATAGCGTTCAACAAGAACATTAATCAGGGCTTGATTCTGGCCAGGGCACAACAAGGGCATCTGACCGGATAAGAGGAATGAGCAGGTGTGTCGAAGCGCCAGAATATCCCTGGCTGACAGGTGTGTTTTAATCTGAAGCCAGCAATCACTGTTGATTGTGTTCTGAAAGAACTGTTCGCCGGTTATCCTGGCGCTGTTTTCGCCAAAAGTGGAAATGTCATTTCTTGCTACTTTTTGGGATTCCAATACAGCACATGAGCTGTCAGGATGTTGCCTTTTTCCCGATCTAACCGTAAATCCACTATTAGTTGAAACAGCGCCGGTTGTCTTCTTCTCTGGGGAGGGGGCACAGAGGGCAACCTGGTGTGCAGAGAACCGAAGACGCTTAGGAGAAGGGGCTCTTCTCTCATCATTTCCTCGTATCCTTCGTCTTGAGGATGTTTCTGCTGGATTGGCAGTGGCGCTACTTGGATCCATGGTGAGAGGCCGCGTTTGTTAATCGTTGGCCTTTAAGACTCTGGATCTTGCGCTGAATTTTCCTTTTGTTCATCTGCCTGGCCGGCTGGTTACAGGGGGGATTGAATTCAATGTTGGGTGATCGGGAATGACCGGAAAAGCCCTTTCAGACAGCCACCATAGATTGTTTGCAAAACCGGTGTGCCTGGTAACTGAACCTTATCAGGGAGGCAATTATTTTTATCCATTATTGCAAGTGCAGCCAGCAGCGCAGGGCACTCACGAAATCACAGCAATCCGGGCATATAAGGCATCGTGGTCGGTTGGCGAACCAGAACGTAGTCAAGCAACTGCAGACCAGGCCAGTTATGCAGTGTGATAACCGCCCTGACAACATGCCCATTATCTTCAATGCCCACATCAGCCCCAGCCTCTGTACGGGACAAAACAACTTATCAGGCACGTGAGTGATTTGGTACGCATTTTGTCACGCGATCAGGCCCTTGTGCGGATCGATGTGTTTATCCGGGTTCCAGATTTTCAGGGTGTGATCGGAGGAGCCGGAGACGAATCGGCCATCGGGGAGCAGGGTGACGCAGCCTATCATGCCAGTGTGCCCCCGCAGGGTAGCGACACATTGTGCTCCCGCTACCTTGCTTGGATCCCAGATTTTCAGGGTGCCATCGGCGGAGCCTGAGACGAATCGGCCATCGGGGAGCAGGATGACACCGCGTATCATGTCAGTGTGCCCCCGCAGGGTAGCGACACATTGTGCTCCCGGTTCCTTGCTTGGGTCCCAGATTTTCAGGGTGTTATCGTTGGAGCCGGAGACGAATCGGCCATCGGAAAGCAGGGTGACGCAGCGTATCCCGCCAGTGTGTCCCTGCAGGGTAGCGACACATTGTGCTCCCGGTTTCATGCTTGGGTCCCAGATTTCCAGGAATCCATCGGCCGAGCCGGAGACGAAACGGCCATCGGAGAGCAGGGTGACGCAGCGTATCCAGCCAGTGTGTCCCTGCAGGGTGGCGACACATTGTGCTCCCGCATCCTTGCTTGGGTCCCAGATTTTCAGGGTTTTATCGTCGGAGCCGGAGACGAATTGGCCATCGGGGAGCAGGGTGACGCTTTCGATCCAGACAGTGTGTCCCTGCAGGGTAGCGACACATTGTGCTCCCGGTGCCTTGCTTGGGTCCCAGATTTTCAGGGTGTGATCGGGGGAGGAGGAACCGGAGACGAATCGGCCATCGGGGAGCAGGGTGACGCATTCGATCCAGCCAGTGTGTCCCTGCAGGGTAGCGACACATTGTGCTCCCGGTGCCATGCTTGGGTCCCAGATTTTCAGGGTTTTATCGGAGGAGCCGGAGACGAATTGGCCATCGAGGAGCAGGGTGACGCAGCGTATCCCGCTAGTGTGTCCCCGCAGGGTAGCGACACATTGTCTTCCCGGTTTCATGCCTGGGTTCCAGATTTTCAGGGTGTGATCGGTGGAGCCGGAGACGAATCGGCCATCGGGGAGCAGGAGGACGCATGTGATCCAGTCAGTATGTCCCTGCAGGGTAGCGACACATTCTATGCTCATCGCCCTGTTGCTCAGGTAGCGATGCAGGGCACTTTGCCGTAAGACATCTTTCCCGATCCATATTTGCTCTTGCTTTCCCAGATTTTTCTCCACCCAGCTACAGAAAGCCGACTTATGCTCATGTATACGGGTAAAGTATGGTGTCATTATTTGACGGCATAAAGACTGCACGTCCTGGTTCCGGTTGTAATAGCGTTCAACAAGAACATTAACCAGGGCTTGATTCTGGCCAGGGCACAACAAGGGCGTCTGACCGGATAAGAGGAATGAGCAGGTGTGTCGAAGCGCCAGAATATCCCTGGCTGACAGGTGTTTTTTAATCTGCTCCCAGCAATCACTGATTATTGTTTTCTGAAAGAACTGTTCGCCTGTTGTCTTTTTCTCTGGGGGGGAGGCATAGAGGGCAACCTGGTGTGCAGAGGACCGAAGACGCTGAGGAGAAGGGTCTCTTCTCTCATCATTTCCTCGTATCCTTTGTCTTGAGGATGTTGCTGCTGGTTTGGCAGTGGTGCTGCTTGGATCCATGGTGAGAGGCCGCGTTTGTTAATCGTTGGCCTTTAAGACACTGGACCTTGCGCTGAATTTTCCTTTTGTTCATCTGTCTGGCCGGCTGGTTACAGGGGGGATTGAATTCAATGCCGGGTGATCGGGAATGACCGGAAAAGCCCTTTCAGACAGCCACCATAGATTGTTTTGAAAAACCGGTGTGCCTGGTAACTGAAGCTTATCAGGGAGGTAATTCTTTTTATCCATTATTTCAAGTGCAGCCAGCAGCGCAGGGCACTCACGAAATCACAGCAATCCGGGAATATAAGGCATCGTGGTCGGTTGGCGAACCAGAACGTGGTCAAGTAACGGCAGACCAGGCCAGTTATGCAGTGTGATAACCGCCTGACAACACGCCCATTATCTTCAAAGCCCACATCAGCCCCAGCCACTGTACGGGACAAAACAACTTATCAGGCACGTGAGTGATTTGGCACGCATTTTGTCACGCGATCAGAGCCTTGTGCGGATCGATGTGTTTATCCTGGTCCCAGATTTTCAGGGTGTGATCGGAGGAGCTGGAGACGAATCGGCCATCGGGGAGCAGGGTGACGCAGCGTATCCAGTGAGTGTGCTCCTGCAGGGTAGCGACACATTGTGCTCCCGGTTCCTTACTTGGGTCCCAGATTTTCAGGGTTTTATCGTCGGAGCCGGAGACGAATCGGCCATCGGGGAGCTGGGTGACGCAGCGTATCCAGTCAGTGTGCCCCCGCAGGGTAGTGACACATTGTGCTCCCGGTTCCTTGCTTGGGTCCCAGATTTTCAGGGTTTTATCGTCGGAGCCGGAGACGAATCGGCCATCGGGGAGCTGGGTGACGCAGCGTATCCAGTCAGTGTGCCCCCGCAGGGTAGCGACACATTGTGCTCCCGGTTTCATGCTTGGGTCCCAGATTTTCAGGGTTTCATCGTCGGAGCCGGAGACGAATCGACCATCGGGGAGCAGGGTGACGCAGCGTATCCAGTTAGTGTGCCCCCGCAGGGTAGCGACACATTGTGCTCCCAGGTCCATGCTTGGCTCCCAGATTTTCAGGTTGTGATCGGAGGAGCCGGAGACGAATCGGCCATCGGGGAGCAGGGTGACGCAGTTGATCCAGTGACTGTGCCCCCGCAGGGTAGCGACACATTGTGCTGCCGGTTCCCTGCTTGGGTCCCAGATTTTCAGGGTGTGATCGTCGGAGCCGGAGACGAATCGGCCATCGGGGAGCAGGAGGATGCAGTTGATCCGGGCAGTGTGCCCCCGCAGGGTAGCGACACATTGTGCTCCCGGTTCCTTGCTTGGGTCCCAGATTTTCAGGGTTTTATCCAAGGAGCCGGAGACGAATCGGCCATCGGGGATCTGTGTGACGCAGCTTATCCAGTGAGTGTGCCCCCGCAGGGTAGCGACTTCTATGCTCATCGCCCTGTTGCTCAGGTAGCGATGCAGGGCACCTTGTCGTAAGACATCTTTCCCGATCCATATTTTCTCTTGCTCTCCCAGATTTTTCTCCACCCAGCTACAGAAAGCCGACTTATGCTCATGTATACCGGTAAAGTATGGTGTCATTATTTGACGGCATAAAGACTGCACGTCCTTGTTACGGTTGTAATAGCCTTCAACAAGAACATCAATCAGGGCTTGATTCTGGCCAGGGCACAACAAGGGCATCTGACCGGATAAGAGGAATGAGCAGGTGTGTCGAAGCGCCAGAATATCCCTGGCTGACAGGTGTTTTTTAATCTGCAGCCAGCAATCACTGTTTATTGCTTTCTGAAAGAACTGTTCGCCGGTTGTCTTCTTCTCTGGGGAGGGGGCACAGAGGGCAACCTGGTGTGCAGATAACCGAAGACGCTTAGGAGAAGGGCCTATTCTCTCATCATTTCCTTGTAGCCTTTGTCTTGAGGATGTTGCTGCTGGTTTGGCAGTGGTGCTGCTTGGATCCATGGTGAGAGGCCGCGTTTGTTTATCGTTGGCCTTTAAGACACTGGACCTTGCGCTGAATTTTCCTTTTGTTCATCTGCCTGGCCGGCTGGTTACAGGGGGGATTGAATTCAATGCTGGGTGATCGGGAATGACCGGAAAAGCCCTTTCAGACAGCCACCATAGATTGTTTTGAAAAACCGGTGTGCCTGGTAACTGAAGCTTATCAGGGAGGTAATTCTTTTTATCCATTATTTCAAGTGCAGCCAGCAGCGCAGGGCACTCACGAAATCACAGCAATCCGGGAATATAAGGCATCGTGGTCGGTTGGCGAACCAGAACGTGATCAAGTAACGGCAGACCAGGCCAGTTATGCAGTGTGATAACCGCCTGACAACACGCCCATTATCTTCAAAGCCACATCAGCCCCAGCCACTGTACGGGACAAAACAACTTATCAGGCACGTGAGTGATTTGGCACGCATTTTGTCACGCGATCAGAGCCTTGTGCGGATCGATGTGTTTATCCTGGTCCCAGATTTTCAGGGTGCCATCGGAGGAGCTGGAGACGAATCGGCGATCGGGGAGCAGGGTGACGCAGCGTATCCAGTGAGTGTGCCCCCGCAGGGTAGCGACACATTGTGCTCCCGGTTCCTTACTTGGGTCCCAGATTTTCAGGGTGCGATCGTCGGAGCCGGAGACGAATCGGCCATCGGGGAGCTGGGTGACGCAGCGTATCCAGTGAGTGTGCCCCCGCAGGGTAGTGACACATTGTGCTCCCGGTTCCTTGCTTGGGTCCCAGATTTTCAGGGTTTTATCGTCGGAGCCGGAGACGAATCGGCCATCGGGGAGCTGGGTGACGCAGCGTATCCAGTCAGTGTGCCCCCGCAGGGTAGCGACACATTGTGCTCCCGGTTTCATGCTTGGGTCCCAGATTTTCAGGGTTTCATCGTCGGAGCCGGAGACGAATCGGCCATCGGGGAGCAGGGTGACGCAGCGTATCCAGCTAGTGTGTCCCTGCAGGGTAGCGACACATTGTGCTGCCGGTTCCTTGCTTGGGTCCCAGATTTTCAGGGTGCCATCGGAGGAGCCGGAGACGAATCGGCCATCGGGGAGCAGGGTGACGCAGCGTATCCAGCCAGTGTGCCCCTGCAGGGTAGCGACACATTGTGCTGCCGGTTCCTTGCTTGGGTCCCAGATTTTCAGGGTGTGATCGGCGGAGCCGGAGACGAATCGGCCATCGGGGTGCAGGAGGACGCAGTTGATCCCGCCAGTGTGCCCCCGCAGGGTAGCGGCACATTGTGCTCCCGCATCCTCGCTTGGGTCCCAGATTTTCAGGGTGCGATCGTCGGAGCCGGAGACGAATCGGCCATCGGGGATCTGTGTGACGCAGCTTATCCAGTGAGTGTGCCCCCGCAGGGTAGCGACTTCTATGCTCATCGCCCTGTTGCTCAGGTAGCGATGCAGGGCACCTTGTCGTAAGACATCTTTCCCGATCCATATTTTCTCTTGCTCTCCCAGATTTTTCTCCACCCAGCTACAGAAAGCCGACTTATGCTCATGTATACCGGTAAAGTATGGTGTCATTATTTGACGGCATAAAGACTGCACGTCCTTGTTACGGTTGTAATAGCCTTCAACAAGAACATCAATCAGGGCTTGATTCTGGCCAGGGCACAACAAGGGCATCTGACCGGATAAGAGGAATGAGCAGGTGTGTCGAAGCGCCAGAATATCCCTGGCTGACAGGTGTTTTTTAATCTGCAGCCAGCAATCACTGTTTATTGCTTTCTGAAAGAGCTGTTCGCCTGTTGTCTTCTTCTCTGGGGGGGAGGCACAGAGGGCAACCTGGTGTGCAGAGAACCGAAGACGCTTAGGAGAAGGGGCTCTTCTCTCATCATTTCCTTGTATCCTTTGTCTTGAGGATGTTGCTGCTGGTTTGGCAGTGGTGCTGCTTGGATCCATGGTGAGAGGCCGCGTTTGTTTATCGTTGGCCTTTAAGACACTGGACCTTGCGCTGAATTTTCCTTTTGTTCATCTGTCTGGCCGGCTGGTTACAGGGAGGATTGAATTCAATGTTGGGTGATCGGGAATGACCGGAAAGCCCTTTCAGACAGCCACCATAGATTGTTTTGAAAAACCGGTGTGCCTGGTAACTGAACCTTATCAGGGAGGCAATTCTTTTTATCCATTATTTCAAGTGCAGCCAGCAGCGCAGGGCACTCACGAAATCACAGCAATCCGGGAATATAAGGCATCGTGGTCGGTTGGCGAACCAGAACCTAGTCAAGTAACGGCAGACCTGGCCAGTTATGCAGTGTGACAACCGCCCTGACAATACGCCCATTATCTTCAAAGCCCACATCAGCTCAAGCCACTGTACAGGACAAAACAACTTATCAGGCACGTGAGCGATTTGGCACGCATTTTGTCACGCGATCAGGCCCTTGTGCGGATTGATGTGTTTATCCGGGTCCCAGATTTTCAGGGTGTTATCGGAGGAGGCGGAGACGAATCGGCCATCGGGGAGCAGGGTGACGCAGCCTATCATGCCAGTGTGCCTCCGCAGGGTAGCGACACATTGTGCTGCCGGTTCCTTGCTTGGGTCCCAGATTTTCAGGGTTTTATCGAAGGATCCGGAGACCAATCGGCCATCGGGGAGCAGGGTGACGCAGCGTATCCAGTGAGTGTGCCCCTGTAGGGTAGCGACACATTGTGCTGCCGGTGCCATGCTTGGGTCCCAGATTTTCAGGGTTTTATCCGAGGAGCCGGAGACGAATCGGCCATCGGGGAGCAGGAGGATGCAGTTGATCACGTCAGTATGCCCCTGCAGGGTAGCGACACATTGTGCTCCCGCATCCTTGCTTGGGTCCCATATTTTCAGGGTGTGATCGTCGGAGGCGGAGACGAATCGGCCATCGGGGAGCAGGGTGACGCATTCGATCCAGCCAGTGTGCCCCCGCAGGGTAGCGACACATTGTGCTCCCGCATCTTTGCTTGGGTCCCAGATTTTCAGGGTGTTATCGTTGGAGCCGGAGACGAATCGGCCATCGGGGAGCAGGGTGACGCAGCTGATCGCGTCAGTGTGCCCCCGCAGGGTAGCGACACATTGTGCTCCCGGTTTCCTACTTGGGTCCCAGATTTTCGGGGTTGTATCGCAGGAGCCGGAGACGAATCGGCCATCGGGGAGCAGGATGACGCGGTGGGTCCAGTCAGTGTGCCCCCGCAGGGTAGCGACACATTGTGCTCCCGGTTTCATGCTTGGATCCCAGATTTTCAGGGTGCCATTGGAGGAGCCGGAGACGAATCGGCCATCGGGGAGCAGGGTGACGCAGAGTATCGATTCAGTGTGCCCCCGCAGGGTAGCGACACATTGTGCTCCTGCATCCTTGCTTGGGTCCCAGATTTTCAGGGTTTTATCGCAGGAGCCGGAGACGAATCGGCCATCGGGGAGCAGGGTGACGCAGAGTATCGATTCAGTGTGCCCCCGCAGGGTTGCGACACATTCTATGCTCATCGCCCTGTTGCTCAGGTGGCGATGCAGGGCACCTTGCCGTAAGACATCTTTCCCGATCCATATTTGCTCTTGCTCTCCCAGATTTTTCTCCCCCCAGCTACAGAAAGCCGACTTATGCTCATGTATACGGGTAAAGTATGGTGTCATTATTCGACGGCATACAGACTGCACGTCCTGGTTCCGGTTGTAATAGCGTTCAACAAGAACATCAATCAGGGCTTGATTCTGGCCAGGGCACAACAAGGGCATCTGACCGGATAAGAGGAATGAGCAGGTGTGTCGAAGCGCCAGAATATCCCTGGCTGACAGGTGTTTTTTAATCTGCCCCCAGCAATCACTGATTATTGTTTTCTGAAAGAATTGTTCGCCTGTTGTCTTCTTCTCTGGGGGGGAGGCACAGAGGGCAACCTGGTGTGCAGATAACCGAAGACGCTGAGGAGAAGGGTCTCTTCTCTCATCATTTCCTTGTATCCTTTGTCTTGAGGATGTTACTGCTGGTTTGGCAGTGGTGCTACTTGGATCCATGGTGAGAGCCAGCATTTGTTTATCGTAGGCCTTTAAGACACTGGATCTTGCGCTGAATTTTCCTTTTGTTCATCTTTCTGGCCGGCTGGTTACAGGGGGGATTGAATTCAATGTTGGGTAATCGGGAATGACCGGAAAAGCCCTTTCAGACAGCCACCGTAGATTGTTTTGAAAAACCGGTGTGCCTGGTAACTGAACCTTATCAGGGAGGCAATTCTTTTTATTCATTATTTCAAGTGCAGCCAGCAGCGCAGGGCACTCACGAAATGACAGCAATCCGGGCATATAAGACATCGTGGTCGGTTGGCGAACCAGAACTTAGTCAAGCCACTGCAGACCAGGCCAGTTATGCAGTGTGATAACCGCCCTGGCAACACGCCCATTATCTTCAATGCCTACATCAGCCCCAGCCACTGTACGGGACAAAACAACTTATCAGGCACGTGAGTGATTTGGCATGCATTGTGTCATGCGATCAGGCCCTTGTGCGGATCGATGTGTTTATCCGGATCCCAGATTTTTAGGTTTTTATCGAAGGAGCCGGAGACGAATCGGCCATCGGGGAGCAGGGTGACGCAGTTTACCCAGCGAGTGTGCCCCCGCAGGGTAGCGATACATTGTACTACCGATTCCATGCTTGGGTCCCAGATTTTCAGGGTTTTATCGTCGGAGCCGGAGATGAATCGGCCATCGGGGAGCAGGAGGATGCAGTTGATCCCGCCAGTGTGCCCCTGCAGGGTAGCGACACATTGTGCTCCCGGTTTCATGCTTGGATCCCAGATTTTCAGGAATCCATTGGGGGAGCCGGAGACGAATCGGCCATCGGGGAGCACGGTGATGCAGTCGATCCAGCCAGTGTGCCCCTGCAGGGTGGCGACACATTGTGCTCCCGGTTCCTCCTTGCTTGGGTCCCAGATTTTCAGGGTGCGATCGTTGGAGCCGGAGACGAGTCGACCATCGGGGAGCAGGGTGACGCAGAGTATCCTGTCAGTGTGCCCCCGCAGGGTAGCGACACATTGTGCTGCCGGTTCCTTTCTTGGGTCCCAGATTTTCAGGGTGTGATCGCCGGAGACGAATCGGCCATCGGGGAGCAGGAGGATGCAGAATATACTGGCAGTGTGCCCCCGCAGGGTAGCGACACATTGTGCTCCCGGTTTCATGCTTGGGTCCCAGATTTTCAGGGTTGCATCGTCGGAGCCGGAGACGAATCGGCCATCGGGGAGCAGGAGGACGCAGTTGATCCAGTGAGTGTGCCCCCGCAGGGTAGCGACACATTGTGCTGATGGTTCCTTGCTTGGGTCCCAGATTTTCAGGGTGCGATCGGAGGATCCGGAGACGAATCGGCCATCGGAGAGCAGGGTGACGCAGCGTATCCAGCCAGTGTGTCCCTGCAGGGAAGCGACACATTCTATGGTCATCGCCCTGTTGCTCAGGTAGCGATGCAGGGCACCTTGCCGTAAGACATCTTTCCCGATCCATATTTGCTCTTGCTCTCCCAGATTTTTCTCCACCCAGCTACAGAAAGCCGACTTATGCTCATGTATACGGGTAAAGTATGGTGTCATTATTCGACGGCATAAAGACTGCACGTCCTGGTTCCGGTTGTAATAGCGTTCAATAAGAACATTAACCAGGGCTTGATTCTGGCCAGGGCACAACAGGGGCATCTGACCGGATAAGAGGAATGAGCAGGTGTGTCGAAGCGCCAGAATATCCCTGGCTGACAGGTGTGTTTTAATCTGCAGCCAGCAATCACTGTTTATTGTGTTCTGAAAGAACTGTTCGCCGGTTATCCTGGCGCTGTTTTCGCCAAAAGTGGAAATGTTATTACTTGCTACTTTTTGGGATTCCAATACAGCACATGAGCTGTCAGGATGTTGCCTTTTTCTCGATCTAACCGTATATCCACTATTAGTTGAAACAGCGCAGGTTGTCTGAGGGATTTCATAGAGGGTAACCTGGTGTGCAGAGAACCGAAGACGCTGAGGAGAAGGGTCTCTTCTCTCATCATTTCCTTGTATCCTTTGTCTTGAGGATGTTACTGCTGGATTGGCAGTGGTGCTACTTGGATCCATGGTGAGAGCCAGCATTTATTTATCGTAGGCCTTTAAGACACTGGATCTTGCGCTGAATTTTCCTTTTGTTCATCTTTCTGGCCGGCTGGTTACAGGGGGGATTGAATTCAATGTTGGGTAATCGGGAATGACCGGAAAAGCCCTTTCAGACAGCCACCGTAGATTGTTTTGAAAAACCGGTGTGCCTGGTAACTGAACCTTATCAGGGAGGCAATTCTTTTTATTCATTATTTCAAGTGCAGCCAGCAGCGCAGGGCACTCACGAAATGACAGCAATCCGGGCATATAAGGCATCGTGGTCGGTTGGCGAACCAGAACTTAGTCAAGCCACTGCAGACCAGGCCAGTTATGCAGTGTGATAACCGCCCTGGCAACACGCCCATTATCTTCAATGCCTACATCAGCCCCAGCCACTGTACGGGACAAAACAACTTATCAGGCACGTGAGTGATTTGGCACACATTTTGTCACGCGATCAGGCCCTTGTGCGGATCGATGTGTTTATCCGGGTCCCAGATTTTCAGGGTGTTATCGGAGGAGGCGGAGACGAATCGGCCATCGGGGAGCAGGGTGACGTGGTGTATCCAGCCAGTGTGCCCCCGCAGGGTAGCGACACATTGTGCTCCCGGTTTCCTACTTGGGTCCCAGATTTTCAGGGTGCCATTGGAGGAGCCGGAGACGAATCGGCCATCGGGGAGCAGGGTGACGCATTCGATCCAGCCAGTGTGCCCCCGCAGGGTAGCGACACATTGTGCTCCCGCATCCTTGCTTGGGTCCCAGATTTTCAGGGTTTTATCGCAGGAGCCGGAGACGAATCGGCCATTGGGGAGCAGGGTGACGAATTTGATCCAGTCAGTATGCCCCCGCAGGGTAGCGACACATTCTATGCTCATCGCCCTGTTGCTCAGGTAGCGATGCAGGGCACCTTGTCGTAAGACATCTTTCCCGATCCATATTTGCTCTTGCTCTCCCAGATTTTTCTCCCCCCAGCTACAGAAAGCCGACTTATGCTCATGTATACGGGTAAAGTATGGTGTCATTATTCGACGGCATAAAGACTGCACGTCCTGGTTCCGGTTGTAATAGCGTTCAACAAGAACATTAACCAGGGCTTGATTCTGGCCAGGGCACAACAAGGGCATCTGACCGGATAAGAGGAATGAGCAGGTGTGTCGAAGCGCCAGAATATCCCTGGCTGACAGGTGTTTTTTAATCTGCTCCCAGCAATCACTGATTATTGTTTTCTGAAAGAACTGTTCGCCTGTTGTCTTCTCTGGGGGGGAGGCACAGAGGGCAACCTGATGTGCAGAGAACCGAAGACGCTGAGGAGAAGGGTCTCTTCTCTCATCATTTCCTCGTATCCTTCGTCTTGAGGATGTTGCTGCTGGATTGGCAGTGGTGCTGCTTGGATACATGGTGAGAGCCAGCATTTGTTTATCGTAGGCCTTTAAGACACTGGATCTTGCGCTGCATTTTCCTTTTGTTCATCTGTCTGGCCGGCTGGTTACAGGGGATTGAATTCAATGCTGTGTGATCGGGAATGACCGGAAAAGCCCTTTCAGACTGCCACCATAGATTCTTTTGAAAAACCGGTGTGCCTGGTAACTGAACCTTATCAGGGAGGCAATTCTTTTTTTATCCATTATTTCAAGTGCAGCCAGCAGCGCGGGGCACTCACGAAATGACAGCAATCCGGGAATATAAGGCATCGTGGTCGGTTGGCGAATCAGAACCTAGTCAAGTAACGGCAGACCAGGCCAGTTATGCAGTGTGATAACCGCCCTGACAACACGCCCATTATCTTCAAAACCCACATCAGCCCCAGCCACTGTACGGGACAAAACAACTTATCAGGCACGTGAGTAATTTGGTACGCATTTTGTCACGCGATCAGGCCCTTGTGCGGATCGATGTGTTTATCCGGGTCCCATATTTTCAGGGTTTCATCGGAGCCGGAGCCGGAGCCGGAGCCGGAGACGAATCGGCCATCGGGGAGCAGGAGGATGCAGTTGATCCCGCCAGTGTGCCCCCGCAGGGTAGCGACACATTGTACTCCCGATTCCATACTTGGGTCCCAGATTTTCAGGGTTTTATCGCAGGAGCCGGAGACGAATCGGCCATCGGGGAGCAGGATGACGCAGCGTATCCATTCAGTGTGTCCCTGCAGGGTAGCGACACATTGTGCTGCCGGTTCCTTGCTTGGGTCCCAGATTCTCAGGGTGTTATCGTCGGAGCCGGAGACGAATCGGCCATCGGGGAGCAGGGTGACGCAGCGTATCCAGTTAGTGTGCCCCCGCAGGGTAGCGACACATTGTGTCCCCGGTTCCTTGCTTGGGTCCCAGATTTTCAGGGTGTTATCGTCGGAGCCGGAGACGAATCGGCCATCGGGGAGCAGGAGGACGCAGTTGATCCAGCGAGTGTGCCCCCGCAGGGTAGCGACACATTGTGCTCCCTGTTCCATGCCTGGATCCCAGATTTTCAGGGTGCCATCGGAGGAGCCGGAGACGAATCGGCCATCGGGGAGCAGGGTGACGCAGAGTATCCTGTCAGTGTGCCCCCGCAGGGTAGCGACACATTGTGCTGCCGGTTCCTTGCTTGGGTCCCAGATTCTCAGGGTGTTATCGTCGGAGCCGGAGACGAATCGGCCATCGGGGAGCAGGGTGACGCAGCGTATCCAGTTAGTGTGCCCCCGCAGGGTAGCGACACATTGTGTCCCCGGTTCCTTGCTTGGGTCCCAGATTTTCAGGGTGCGATCGAGGGAGCCGGAGACAAGCCGGCCATCGGGGAGAAGGAGGACGCAGTAGATCCACTCAGTGTGTCCCTGCAGGGTAGCGACACATTGTGCTCCTGGTTCCTCCTTTCTTGGGGCCCAGATTTTCAGGGTTTTATCGTCGGAGCCGGAGACGAATCGGCCATCGGGGAGCAGGGTGATGCAGCGTATCCAGCCAGAGTGCCCCCGCAGGGTAGCGACACATTCTATGCTCATCGCCCTGTTGCTCAGGTAGCGATGCAGGGCACCTTGCCGTAAGACATCTTTCCCGATCCATATTTGCTCCTGCTCTCCCAGATTTTTCTCCACCCAGCTACAGAAAGCCGACTTATGCTCATGTATACGGGTAAAGTATGGTGTCATTATTTGACGGCATAAAGACTGCACGTCCTTGTTACGGTTGTAATAGCGTTCAACAAGAACATTAACCAGGGCTTGATTCTGGCCAGGGCACAACAAGGGCATCTGACCGGATAAGAGGAATGAGCAGGTGTGTCGAAGCGCCAGAATATCCCTGGCTGACAGGTGTTTTTTAATCTGCAGCCAGCAATCACTGTTTATTGCAATCTGAAAGAGCTGTTCGCCTGTTGTCTTCTTCTCTGGGGGGGAGGCACAGAGGGCAACCTGGTGTGCAGAGAACCGAAGACGCTTAGGAGAAGGGCATCTTCTCTCATCATTTCCTCGTATCCTTTGTCTTGAGGATGTTGCTGCTGGATTGGCAGTGGTGCTGCTTGGATCCATGGTGAGAGGCCGCGTTTGTTAATCGTTGGCCTTTAAGACACTGGACCTTGCGCTGAATTTTCCTTTTGTTCATCTGTCTGGCCGGCTGGTTACAGGGGGGATTGAATTCAATGTTGGGTGATCGGGAATGACCGGAAAAGCCCTTTCAGACAGCCACCATAGATTGTTTTGAAAAACCGGTGTGCCTGGTAACTGAACCTTATCAGGGAGGCAATTTTTTTTATCCATTATTTCAAGTGCAGCCAGCAGCGCAGGGCACTCACGAAATCACAGCAATTCGGGCATATAAGGCATCGTGGTCGGTTGGCGAATCAGAACCTAGTCAAGTAACGGCAGACCAGGCCAGTTATGAGTGTGATAATCGCCCTGGCAACAGGCCCATTATCTTCAATGCCCACATCAGCCCCAGCCACTGTACGGGACAAAACAACTTATCAGGCACGTGAGTAATTTGGCACGCATTTTGTCACGCGACCAGGCCCTTGTGCGGATTGATGTGTTTATCCGGGTCCCAGATTTTCAGGGTGTGATCGGAGGAGCCGGAGACGAATCGGCCATCGGGGAGCAGAGTGACGCAGCATATCCAGCCAGTGTGCCCCCGCAGGGTAGCGACACATTGTGCTCCCGGTTCCTTGCTTGGGTCCCAGATTTTCAGGGTTCTATCCATGGAGCCGGAGACGAATCGGCCATCGGGGAGCAGGGTGACGCAGCTTATGTGAGTGTGCCCCTGTAGGGTAGCGACACATTGTGCTGCCGGTGCCATGCTTGGGTCCCAGATTTTCAGGGTTATATCGTCGGAGCCGGAAACGAATCGGCCATCGGGGAGCAGGAGGATGCTGAATATCCCGGCAGTGTGTCCCTGCAGGGTAGCGACACATTGTGCTCCAGCATCCTTGCTTGGGTCCCAGATTTTCAGGGTGTGATCGTAGGAGCCGGAGACGAATCGGCCATCGGGGAGCAGGAGGATGCTGAATATCCCGGCAGTGTGTCCCTGCAGGGTAGCGACACATTGTGCTCCCGCATCCTTGCTTGGGTCCCAGATTTTCAGGGTGTTATCGAAGGAGCCGGAGACGAATCGGCCATCGGGGAGCAGGAGGGCGCAGAGTATCAATTCAGTGTGCCCCCGCAGGGTAGCGACACATTGTGCTGCCGGTTCCTTGCTTGGGTCCCAGATTTTCAGGGTGCGATCGGCGGAGCCGGAGACGAATCGGCCATCGGGGAGCAGGGTGACGCAGCGTATCCAGCCAGTGTGCCCCTGCAGGGTAGCGACACATTGTGCTGCCGGTTCCTTGCTTGGGTCCCAGATTTTCAGGGTGTGATCGGCGGAGCCGGAGACGAATCGGCCATCGGGGAGCAGGAGGACGCAGTTGATCCAGTGAGTGTGCCCCCGCAGGGTAGCGACACATTGTGCTCCCGGTTCCTTGCTTGGGTCCCAGATTTTCAGGGTGTGATCGGCGGAGCCGGAAACGAATCGGCCATCGGGGAGCAGGGTGACGCAGTTGATCCTGTCAGTATGTCCCCGCAGGGTAGCGACACATTCTATGCTCATCGCCCTGTTGCTCAGGTAGCGATGCAGGGCACCTTGCCGTAAGACATCTTTCCCGATCCATATTTGCTCCTGCTCTCCCAGATTTTTCTCCACCCAGCTGCAGAAAGCTGACTTATGCTCATGTATACGGGTAAAGTATGGTGTCATTATTTGACGGCATAAAGACTGCACGTCCTGGTTCCGGTTGTAATAGCGTTCTACAAGAACATTAACCAGGGCTTGATTCTGGCCAGGGCACAACAAGGGCATCTGACCGGATAAGAGGAATGAGCAGGTGTGTCGAAGCGCCAGAATATCCCTGGCTGACAGGTGTGTTTTAATCTGCAGCCAGCAATCACTGTTTATTGCTTTCTGAAAGAACTGTTCGCCGGTTGTCTTCTTCTCTGGGGGGCGGACATAGAGGGCAACCTGGTGTGCAAATAACCGAAGACGCTGAGGAAAAGAGCATCTTCTCTCATCATTTCCTCGTATCCTTCGTCTTGAGGATGCTGCTGCTGGTTTGGCAGTGGTGCTGCTTGGATCCATGGTGAGAGGCCGCGTTTGTTAATCGTTGGCCTTTAAGACACTGGACCTTGCGCTGAATTTTCCTTTTGTTCATCTTCCTGGCCGGCTGGTTACAGGGGGGATTGAATTCAATGCTGGGTGATCGGGAATGACCGGAAAAGCCCTTTCAGACAGCCACCATAGATTGTTTTGAAAAACCGGTGTGTCTGGTAACTGAAGCTTATCAGGGAGGCAATTCTTTTTTATCCATTATTGCAAGTGCAGCCAGCAGCGCAGGGCACTCACGAAATGACAGCAATCCGGGAATATAAGGCATCGTGGTCGGTTGGCGAATCAGAACCTAGTCAAGCAACTGCAGATCAGGCCAGTTATGCAGTGTGATAACCGCCCTGACAACACGCCCATTATCTTCAAAGCCCACATCAGCTCCAGCCACTGTACGGGACAAAACAACTTATCAGGCACGTGAGTGATTTGGCACGCATTTTGTCACGCGATCAGAGCCTTGTGCGGATCGATGTGTTTATCCTGGTCCCAGATTTTCAGGGTGTGATCGGAGGAGCTGGAGACGAATCGGCCATCGGGGAGCAGGGTGACGCAGCGTATCCAGTGAGTGTGTCCCTGCAGGGTAGCGACACATTGAGCTCCCGGTTCCTTACTTGGGTCCCAGATTTTCAGGGTGCGATCGTCAGAGCCGGAGACGAATCGGCCATCGGGGAGCAGGGTGACGCAGCGTATCCAGTCAGTGTGCCCCCGCAGGGTAGCGACACATTGTGCTGCCGGTTCCTTGCTTGGATCCCAGATTTTCAGGGTGTGATCGAAGGAGCCGGAGACGAATCGGCCATCGGGGAGCTGGGTGACGCAGCGTATCCAGTCAGTGTGCCCCCGCAGTGTAGCGACACATTGTGCTCCCGGTTTCATGCTTGGGTCCCAGATTTTCAGGTTTTCATCGTCAGAGCCGGAGACGAATCGACCATCGGGGAGCAGGGTGACGCAGCGTATCCAGCTAGTGTGTCCCTGCAGGGTAGCGACACATTGTGCTGCCGGTTCCTTGCTTGGGTCCCAGATTTTCAGGGTGCCATTGGAGGAGCCGGAGACGAATCGGCCATCGGGGAGCAGGAGGATGCAGTTGATCCCGTCAGTGTGCCCCCGCAGGGTAGCGACACATTGTGCTTCCGCATCCTTGCCTGGGTCCCAGATTTTCAGGATGCCGTCGAAGGAGCCGGAGACGAATCGGCCATCGGGGAGCAGGGTGACGCAGTAGATCCCGTCAGTGTGTCCCTGCAGGGTAGCGACACATTGTGCTGCCGGTTCCTTGCTTGGGTCCCAGATTTTCAGGGTGCCATCGGAGGAGCCGGAGACGAATCGGCCATCGGGGAGCTGGGTGACGCAGCGTATCCAGCAAGTGTGTCCCCGCAGGGTAGCGACACATTGTGCTGCCGGTTCCTTGCTTGGGTCCCAGATTTTCAGGGTGTGATCGTCGGAGCCTGAGACGAATCGGCCATCGGGGAGCAGGGTGACGCAGAATATCGATTCAGTGTGCCCACGCAGGGTCGCGACACATTGTGCTCCCGCATCCTTGCTTGGGTCCCAGATTTTCAGGATGCGATCGGAGGAGCCGGAGACGAATCGGCCATCGGGGAGCAGGGTGGCGCAGTTGATCCAGCCAGTGTGTCCCTGCAGGGTAGCGACACATTCTATGCTCATCGCCCTGTTGCTCAGGTAGCGATGCAGGGCACCTTGCCGTAAGACATCTTTCCCGATCCATATTTGCTCTTGCTTTCCCAGATTTTTCTCCACCCAGCTGCAGAAAGCCGACTTATGCTCATGTATACGGGTAAAGTATGGTGTCATTATTTGACGGCATAAAGACTGCACTTCCTTGTTCCGGTTGAAATAACGTTCAACAAGAACATCAATCAGGGCTTGATTCTGGCCAGGGCACAACAAGGGCATCTGACCGGATAAGAGGAATGAGCAGGTGTGTCGAAGCGCCAGAATATCCCTGGCTGACAGGTGTGTTTTAATCTGCAGCCAGCAATCACTGTTTATTGCTTTCTGAAAGAGCTGTTCGCCTGTTGTCTTCTTCTCTGGGGGGGAGGCACAGAGGGCAACCTGGTGTGCAGAGAACCGAAGACGCTTAGGAGAAGGGCATCTTCTCTCATCATTTCCTCGTATCCTTTGTCTTGAAGATGTTGCTGCTGGATTGGCAGTGGTGCTGCTTGGATCCATGGTGAGAGGCCGCGTTTGTTAATCGTTGGCCTTTAAGACACTGGACCTTGCGCTGAATTTTCCTTTTGTTCATCTGTCTGGCCGGCTGGTTACAGGGGGGATTGAATTCAATGTTGGGTGATCGGGAATGACCGGAAAAGCCCTTTCAGACAGCCACCATAGATTGTTTTGAAAAACCGGTGTGCCTGGTAACTGAACCTTATCAGGGAGGCAATTTTTTTTATCCATTATTTCAAGTGCAGCCAGCAGCGCAGGGCACTCACGAAATCACAGCAATTCGGGCATATAAGGCATCGTGGTCGGTTGGCGAATCAGAACCTAGTCAAGTAACGGCAGACCAGGCCAGTTATGCAGTGTGATAACCGCCCTGACAACACGCCCATTATCTTCAAAACCCACATCAGCCCCAGCCACTGTACGGGACAAAACAACTTATCAGGCACGTGAGTAATTTGGTACGCATTTTGTCACGCGATCAGGCCCTTGTGCGGATCGATGTGTTTATCCGGGTCCCAGATTTTCAGGGTGCCATCGGAGGAGCCGGAGACGAATAGCCTACTGGATGCTTTTGGTCGTTAATGGCCGGGCGGCTAATAAAGATATGGTTAATGAGCTTGTGGCTGATAATTGTCATATTTCCAGAAATTTACATAAGGCCGGCTAAGTTAACCTTTTTTATGGCGACTTTTCCTGAGGTGCTGTTATGTACCTATAAATTGCTAAAAATAGAGGTTATAGCGTTAGATTTGCACAGGCTCAAGGAGGTTAATATGGGATTTGGAATACACCCACAGCAGGCAGTTAGGGCATTTAATATCTGTCGTGAGAACAATGAAGGGTTGGGAAAGGCCATAAAAGAGGCCTTGATAACTTTTTTTCGAGGTTTTAGTGTTAGTGCTGTTGAGCCTGATAAAACCTTGATTTTAGGAAAAGCAGTTCCTTCTGAGTCACTAAAAACACCTCTTGGAGGCGAGTGGAAGGTCTCGCAGGTGGACCCTCAGGACCCCCAGTTGGCTGCGGACAAACGTCTCTATAGCTCTACTAACGCTGAATCTTCTGATCTTACCCCGAATGGTCGTAAGGATGTTTCAGCAGACACTGTTTATGGTTATAGGGGTGTTTCAGTAGACACTGTTTATGATGAGCTGAAAGAGTTCTTTCTTTCTTCTGAAGGTGCCCAGTCGAACAAGTCCGAAGATATTCAGAAATTAGCGGATAAGTATATGGAAAAACTTCGTGATACTCGTTTTACCCATGATGATGTCCAGAATCTAGCTTTAAAATTGAGGACGGATCTTGGCTTGTCCGAGGATGCGATTAAGGCTATTAATGAAAAAACGGGGCTTTTTTTGATGATGAGATCTCGATAACAGCTCTATCGCCCATCGGGGAGCAGGGTGACGCAGCGTATCCAGTCAGTGTGCCCCCGCAGGGTAGCGACACATTATGCTCCCGGTTCCTTGCTTGGGTCCCAGATTTTCAGGGTTTTATCGTCGGAGCCGGAGACGAATCGGCCATCGGAGAGCCGGGTGACGCAGTTGGTTCCGCCAGTGTGCCCCCGCAGGGTAGCGACACATAGTGCTCCCGGTTCCTTGCTTGGGTTCCAGATTTTCAGGATGCCATCTTCGGAACCGGAGACGAATCGGCCATCGGGGAGCAGGGTGACGCAGTGTATCCAGTTAGTGTGCCCCCGCAGGGTAGCGACACATTGTGCTCCCGGTTTCATGCCGGGGTCCCAGATTTTCAGGGTTTTATCCAAGGAGCCGGAGACGAATCAGCCATCGGGGAGCAGGGTGACGCAGCGTATCCAGTTAGTGTGCCCCCGCAGGGTAGCGACACATTGTGCTCCCAGGTCTATGCTTGGCTCCCAGATTTTCAGGTTGTGATCGGAGGAGCCGGAGACGAATCGGCCATCGGGGAGCAGGATGACGCAGCGTATCCCGCCAGTGTGTCCCTGCAGGGTAGCGACACATTGTGCTCCCGGTTTCATGCCAGGGTTCCAGATTTTCAGGGTGCCATCGAAGGAGCCGGAGACGAATCGGCCATCGGGGAGCAGGGTGATGCAGCTGATTCCGACAGTGTGCTCCCGCAGGGTAGCGACACATTGTGCTCCCAGTGCCATGCTTGGGTCCCAGATTTTCAGGGTGCGATCGGAGGAGCCGGAGACGAATCGGCCATCGGGGAGCTGGGTGACGCAGCGTATCCAGCCAGTGTGACCCTGCAGGGTAGCGACACATTCTATGCTCATCGCCCTGTTGCTCAGGTAGCGATGCAGGGCACCTTGCCGTAAGACATCTTTCCCGATCCATATTTGCTCTTGCTTTCCCAGATTTTTCTCCACCCAGCTACAGAAAGCCGACTTATGCTCATGTATACGGGTAAAGTATGGTGTCATTATTTGACGGCATAAAGACTGCACGTCCTTGTTACGGTTGTAATAGCGTTCAACAAGAACATTAACCAGGGCTTGATTCTGGCCAGGGCACAACAAGGGCATCTGACCGGATAAGAGGAATGAGCAGGTGTGTCGAAGCGCCAGAATATCCCTGGCTGACAGGTGTTTTTTAATCTGCAGCCAGCAATCACTGTTTATTGCTTTCTGAAAGAGCTGTTCGCCTGTTGTCTTCTTCTCTGGGGGGGAGGCACAGAGGGCAACCTGGTGTGCAGAGAACCGAAGACGCTTAGGAGAAGGGCATCTTCTCTCATCATTTTCTCGTATCTTTCGTCTTGAGGATGTTGCTGCTGGATTGGAAGTGGTGCTACTTGGATCCATGGTGAGAGGCCGCGTTTGTTAATCGTTGGCCTTTAAGACTCTGGATCTTGCGCTGAATTTTCCTTTTGTTCATCTGTCTGGCCAGCTGGTTACAGGGGGGGTGAATTCAATGCTGGGTGATCGGGAATGACCGGAAAAGCCCTTTCAGACAGCCACCATAGATTGTTTTGAAAAACCGGTGTGCCTGGTAACTGAACCTTATCAGGGAGGCAATTCATTTTATCCATTATCTTCAAAACCCACATCAGCCCCAGCCACTGTACGGGACAAAATAACTTATCAGGCACGTGAGTGATTTGGCACGCATTTTGTCACGCGATCAGACCCTTGTGTGGATCGATGTGTTTATCCGGGTCCCAGATTTTAAGGGTGTGATCGAAGGAGCTGGAGACGAATCGGCCATCGGTGAGCAGGGGGACGCAGCGTATCCAGTGAGAGTGCCCCAGCAGGGTAGCGACACATTGTGCTCCCGGTTCCTTGCTTGGATCCCAGATTTTCAGGGTGTCATCGTCGGAGATGGAGATGGAGACGAATCGGCCATCGGGGAGCAGGGTGACGCAGCCTATCCAGCCAGTGTGTCCCCGCAGGCTAGCGACACATTGTGCTGCCGGTTCTTCCTTTCTTGGGTCCCAGATTTTCAGGGTGTGATCGGAGGAGCCGGAGACGAATCGGCCATCGGGGAGCAGGAGGACGCAGTTGATCCCGTCAGTGTGTCCCTGCAGGGTAGCGACACATTGTGCTCCCGCATCCTTTCTTGGATCCCAGATTTTCAGGAATCCATCGGCCGAGCCGGAGACGAAACGGCCATCGGAGAGCAGGGTGACACAGCGTATAAAGTCAGTGTGTCCCTGCAGGGTAGCGAAACATTGTGCTGCCGGTTCCTTGCTTGGGTCCCAGATTTTCAGGGTTTTATCCAAGGAGCCGGAGACGAATCGGCCATCGGGGAGCAGGGTGACGCAGCGTATCCCGCCAGTGTGTCCCTGCAGGGTGGCGACACATTGTGCTCCCGCATCCTTGCTTGGGTCCCAGATTTTCAGGGTGCGATCGTGGGAGCCGGAGACGAATCGGCCATCGCGGAGCAGGGTGACGCAGCGTATCCTGTCAGTGTGTCCCCACAGGGTAGCGACACATTGTGCTCCCGGTTCCTCCTTTCTTGGGTTCCAGATTTTCAGGGTGCCATCGAAGGAGCCGGAGACGAATCGGCCATCGGGGAGCAGGGTGACGCAGCGTACCCAGCTGTGCCCCCGCAGGGTAGCGACACATTGTGCTCCCGCATCCATGCTTGGGTTCCAGATTTTCAGGGTTTTATCGTCGGAGGCGGAGACGAATCGGCCATCGGGGAGCAGGGTGACGCAGTTGATCCACTTAGTATGTCCCTGCAGGGTAGCGACACATTCTATGCTCATCGCCCTGTTGCTCAGGTAGCGATGCAGGGCACCTTGCCGTAAGACATCTTTCCCGATCCATATTTGCTCCTGCTCTCCCAGATTTGTCTCCACCCAGCTACAGAAAGCCGACTTATGCTCATGTATACGGGTAAAGTATGGTGTCATTATTTGACGGCATAAAGACTGCACGTCCTGGTTCTGGTTGTAATAGCGTTCAACAAGAACATCAATCAGGGCTTGATTCTGGCCAGGGCACAACAAGGGCATCTGACCGGATAAGAGGAATGAGCAGGTGTGTCGAAGCGCCAGAATATCCCTGGCTGACAGGTATTTTTTAATCTGCTCCCAGCAATCACTGATTATTGTTTTCTGAAAGAACTGTTCGCCGGTTATCTTCTTCTCTGGGGGGATTTCATAGAGGGTAACCTGGTGTGCAGAGAGCCGAAGACGCTGAGGAGAAGGGTCTCTTGTCTCATCATTTCCTCGTATCCTTTGTCTTGAGGATGTTGCTGCTGGATTGGCAGTGGTGCTACTTGGATCCATGGTGAGAGGCCGTGTTTGTTTATCGTTGGCTTTTAAGACACTGGATCTTGCGCTGAATTTTCCTTTTGTTCATCTGTCTGGCCGGCTGGTTACAGGGGGGGGGGTGAATTCAATGCTGGGTGATCGGGAATGACCGGAAAAGCCCTTTCAGACAGCCACCATAGATTGTTTTGAAAAACTGGTGTGCCTGGTAACTGAACCTTATCAGGGAGGCAATTCTTTTTATCCATTATTGCAAGTGCAGCCAGCAGCGCGGGGCACTCACGAAACCACAGCAATCCGGGAATATAAGGCATCGTGGTCGGTTGGCGAACCAGAACGTGGTCAAGTAACGGCAGACCAGGCCAGTTATGAAGAGTGATTACCGCCCTGACAACACGCCCATTATCTTCAAAGCCCACATCAGCCCCAGCCACTGTACGGGACAAAACAACTTATCAGGCACGTGAGTAATTTGGTACGCATTTTGTCACGCGATCAGGGCCTTGTGCGGATCGATGTGTTTATCCGGGTTCCAGATTTTCAGGGTTTTATCGTAGGAGCCGGAGACGAATCGGCCATCGGGGAGCAGGGTGACGCAGCGTATCCACCAAGTGTGCCCCCGCAGGGTAGCGACACATTGAGCTCCCGGTTCCTTACTTGGGTCCCAGATTCTCAGGGTGCAATCGTCGGAGCCGGAGACGAATCGGCCATCGGGGAGCAGGGTGACGCAGCGTATCCAGTCAGTGTGCCCCCGCAGGGTAGCGACACATTGTGTCCCCTGTTCCTTGCTTGGGTCCCAGATTTTCAGGGTGTGATCGTCGGAGCCGGAGACGAATCGGCCATCGGGGAGCAGGGTGACGCAGCTTATCCAGCTAGTGTGTCCCTGCAGGGTAGCGACACATTGTGCTGCCGGTTCCTTGCTTGGATCCCAGATTTTCAGGGTGCGATCGGCGGAGCCGGAGACGAATCGGCCATCGCAGAGCAGGGTGACGCAGCGTATCCCGCCAGTGTGCCCCTGCAGGGTAGCGACACATTGTGCTGCCGGTTCCTTGCTTGGGTCCCAGATTTTCAGGGTGTGATCGGCGGAGCCGGAGACGAATCGGCCATCGGGGAGCAGGGTGGCGCAGTTGATCCAGCCAGTGTGTCCCTGCAGGGTAGCGACACATTGTGCTGCCGGTTCCTTGCTTGGGTCCCAGATTTTCAGGGTGTGATCGTCGGAGCCGGAGACGAATCGGCCATCGGGGAGCAGGGTGACGCAGCGTACCCAGCTGTGCCCACGCAGGGTCGCGACACATTGTGCTCCCGCATCCTTGCTTGGGTCCCAGATTTTCAGGAATCCATCGGCCGAGCCGGAGACGAAACGGCCATCGGAGAGCAGGGTGACACAGCGTATAAAGTCAGTGTGTCTCTGCAGGGTAGCGACACATTCTATGCTCATCGCCCTGTTGCTTAGGTAGCGATGCAGGGCACCTTGCCGTAAGACATCTTTCCCGATCCATATTTGCTCTTGCTTTCCCAGATTTTTCTCCACCCAGCTGCAGAAAGCCGACTTATGCTCATGTATACGGGTAAAGTATGGTGTCATTATTTGACGGCATAAAGACTGCACTTCCTTGTTCCGGTTGAAATAACGTTCAACAAGAACATCAATCAGGGCTTGATTCTGGCCAGGGCACAACAAGGGCATCTGACCGGATAAGAGGAATGAGCAGGTGTGTCGAAGCGCCAGAATATCCCTGGCTGACAGGTGTGTTTTAATCTGCAGCCAGCAATCACTGTTTATTGCTTTCTGAAAGAACTGTTCGCCGGTTGTCTTCTTCTCTGGGGAGGGGGCACAGAGGGCAACCTGGTGTGCAGATAACCGAAGACGCTTAGGAGAAGGGCCTATTCTCTCATCATTTCCTTGTAGCCTTTGTCTTGAGGATGTTGCTGCTGGTTTGGCAGTGGTGCTGCTTGGATCCATGGTGAGAGGCCGCGTTTGTTAATCTTTGGCCTTTAAGACACTGGACCTTGCGCTGAATTTTCCTTTTGTTCATCTGTCTGGCCGGCTGGTTACAGGGGGGATTGAATTCAATGCTGGGTGATCGGGAATGACCGGAAAAGCCCTTTCAGACAGCCACCATAGATTGTTTTGAAAAACCGGTGTGCCTGATAACTGAACTTTATCAGGGAGGCAATTCTTTTTATCCATTATTGCAAGTGCAGCCAGCAGCGCGGGGCACTCATGAAATAACAGCAATCCGGGAATATAAGGTATCGTGGTCGGATGGCGAACCAGAACGTAGTCAAGTAACGGCAGATCAGGCCAGTTATGCAGTGTGATTACCGCCCTGACAACACGCCCATTATCTTCAAAGCCCACATCAGCTCCAGCCACTGTACGGGACAAAACAACTTATCAGGCACGTGAGTAATTTGGTACGCATTGTGTCACGCGATCAGGCCCTTGTGCGGATCGATGTGTTTATCCGGGTCCCAGATTTTCAGGGTTTTATCGGAGGAGCTGGAGACGAATCGGCCATCGGGGAGCAGGGTGACGCAGCCTATCCTGTCAGTGTGCCCCCGCAGGGTAGCGACACATTGTGCTACTGCTTCCTTGCTTGGGTCCCAGATTTTCAGGGTTTTATCGTCGGAGCCGGAGACGAATCGGCCATCGGGGAGCAGGGTGACGCAGTTGATCCCGTCAGTGTGTCCCTGCAGGGTAGCGACACATTGTGCTGCCGGTTCCTTGCTTGGGTCCCAGATTTTCAGGATTCCATCGGAGGAGCCGGAGACGAATTGGCCATCGAGGAGCAGGGTGACGCAGCGTATCCAGCCAGTGTGCCCCCGCAGGGTAGCGACATATTGTGCTTCCGGTTCCTTGCTTGGGTCCCAGATTTTCAGGATTCCTTCGAAGGAACCGGAGACGAATCGGCCATCGGGGAGCAGGGTGACGCAGAGTATCCTGTCAGTGTGCCCCCGCAGGGTAGCGACACATAGTGCTCCCGGTCCCATGCGTGGGTCCCAGATTTTCAAGAATCCACCGGGGGAGCCGGAGACGAATCGGCCATCGGGGAGCAGGAGGATGCAGTTGATCCCGCCAGTGTGCCCCCGCAGGGTACTGACACATTGTGCTTCCGGTTCCTTTCTTGGGTCCCAGATTTTCAGGGTGCGATCGGAGGAGCCGGAGACGAATCGGCCATCGGGGAGCAGGAGGATGCAGTTGATCCTGTCAGTGTGCCCCCGCAGGGTAGCGACACATTGTGCTGCCGGTTCCTTGCTTGGGTCCCAGATTTTCAGGGTGTCATCGTAGGAGCCGGAGACGAATCGGCCATCGGGGAGCAGGGTGACGCATTTGATCCAGTCAGTGTGCCCCCGCAGGGTAGCGACACATTGTGCTCCCGGATCCTTGCTTGGGTCCCAGATTTTCAGGATTCCATCGAAGGAGCCGGAGACGAATCGGCCATCGGGGAGCAGGGTGACACAGGTGATCGGGTAAGTATGTCCCTGCAGGGTAGCGACACATTCTATGCTCATCGCCCTGTTGCTCAGGTAGCGATGCAGGGCACCTTGCCGTAAGACATCTTTCCCGATCCATATTTGCTCTTGCTTTCCCAGATTTTTCTCCACCCAGCTGCAGAAAGCCGACTTATGCTCATGTATACGGGTAAAGTATGGTGTCATTATCTGACGGCATAAAGACTGCACTTCCTTGTTACGGTTGTAATAGCCTTCAACAAGAACATTAACCAGGGCTTGATTCTGGCCAGGGCACAACAAGGGCATCTGACCGGATAAGAGGAATGAGCAGGTGTGTCGAAGCGCCAGAATATCCCTGGCTGACAGGTGTGTTTTAATCTGCAGCCAGCAATCTCTGATTATTGTTCTCTGAAAGAACTGTTCGCCCGTTGTCTTCTTCTTTGGGGGGGCACAGAGGGCAACCTGGTGTGCAGAGAACCGAAGACGCTGAGGAGAAGGGTCTCTTCTCTCATCATTTCCTTGTAGCCTTTGTCTTGAGGATGTTGCTGCTGGATTGGCAGTGGTGCTACTTGGATCCATGATGAGAGCCAGCATTTGTTTATCGTTGGCCTTTAAGACACTGGATCTTGCGCTGAATTTTCCTTTTGTTCATCTGTCTGGCCGGCTGGTTACAGGGGGGATTGAATTCAATGCTGGGTAATCGGGAATGACCGGAAAAGCCCTTTCTGACAGCCACCATAGATTGTTTTGAAAAACCGGTGTGCCTGGTAACTGAAGCTTATCAGGGAGGCAATTCTTTTTATTCATTATCTTCAATGCCCACATCAGCCCCAGCCACTGTACGGGACAAAACAACTTATCAGGCACGTGAGTGATTTGGCACGCATTGTGTCATGCGATCAGGCCCTTGTGCGGATTGATGTATTTATCCGGGTCCCAGATTTTCAGGGTGTAATCGGAGGAGCCGGAGACGAATCGGCCATCGGGGAGCAGGGTGACGCAGTCGATCCAGCCAGCGTGTCCCTGCAGGGTAGCGACACATTGTGCTCCCGGTTCCTTGCTTGGGTCCCAGATTTTCAGCATTCCATCGAAGGAGCCGGAGACGAATCGGCCATCGGGGAGCAGGGTGACGCAGTTGATCACGCCAGTGTGTCCCTGCAGGGTAGCGACACATAATGCTCCCGGTTCCTTGCTTGGGTCCCAGATTTTCAGGGTTTTATCGTAGGAGCCGGAGACGAATCGGCCATCGGGGAGCAGGGTGACGCAGTGTATCCAGCCAGTGTGTCCCTGCAGGGTAGCGACACATTGTGCTTCCGGTTCCTTGCTTGGGTCCCAGATTTTCAGGGTGTTATCGTCGGAGCCGGAGACGAATCGGCCATCGGGGAGCAGGGTGACGCAGAGTATCCTGTCAGTGTGCCCCCGCAGGGTAGCGACACATAGTGCTGCCGGTTCCTTGCTTGGATCCCAGATTTTCAGGATGCCATCGTAGGAGCCGGAGACGAATCGGCCATCGGAGAGCAGGGTGACGCAGAGTATCCAGTCAGTGCGTCCCCGCAGGGTAGCGACACATTGTGCTCCCGGTTCCTTGCTTGGGTCCCAGATTTTCAGGGTGTTATCGTCGGAGCCGGAGACGAATCGGCCATCGGGGAGCAGGGTGACGCAGTGTACCCAGTGAGTGTGCTCCCGCAGGGTAGCGACACATTGTGCTGCCGGTTCCTTTCTTGGATCCCAGATTTTCAGGGTTTTATCGTCGGAGCCGGAGACGAATCGGCCATCGGGGAGCAGGGTGACGCAGTTGATCCAGTTAGTGTGCCCCCGCAGGGTAGCGACACATTGTGCTGCCGGTGCCATGCTTGGGTCCCAGATTTTCAGGGTGTGATCGTCGGAGCCGGAGACGAATCGGCCATCGGGGTGCAGGAGGATGCAGTTGATCCCGCCAGTGTGCTCCCGCAGGGTAGCGACACACTCTATGCTCATCGCCCTGTTGCTCAGGTAGCGATGCAGGGCACTTTGCCGTAAGACATCTTTCCCGATCCATATTTGCTCTTGCTTTCCCAGATTTTTCTCCACCCAGCTACAGAAAGCCGACTTATGCTCATGTATACGGGTAAAGTATGGTGTCATTATTCGACGGCATAAAGACTGCACGTCCTGGTTCCGGTTGTAATAGCGTTCAACAAGAACATCAATCAGGGCTTGATTCTGGCCAGGGCACAACAAGGGCATCTGACCGGATAAGAGGAATGAGCAGGTGTGTCGAAGCGCCAGAATATCCCTGGCTGACAGGTGTTTTTTAATCTGCTCCCAGCAATCACTGATTATTGTTTTCTGAAAGAACTGTTCGCCGGTTGTCTTCTTCTCCGGGGGGCGGGCATAGAGGGCAACCTGGTGTGCAGAGGACCGAAGACGCTGAGGAGAAGGGTCTCTTCTCTCATCATTTCCTCGTATCCTTCGTCTTGAGGATATTGCTGCTGGTTTGGCAGTGGTGCTGCTTGGATTCATGGTGAGAGGCCGCGTTTGTTAATTGTTGGCCTTTAAGACACTGGACCTTGCGGTGAATTTTCCTTTTGTTCATCTGTCTGGCCGGCTGGTTACAGGGGGGATTGAATTCAATGCTGGGTAATCGGGAATGACCGGAAAAGCCCTTTCAGACAGCCACCATAGATTGTTTTGAAAAACCGGTGTGCCTGGTAACTGAAGCTTATCAGGGAGGCAATTCTTTTTATCCATTATTTCAAGTGCAGCCAGCAGCGCAGGGCACACACGAAATCACAGCAATCCGGGCATATAAGGCATCGTGGTCGGTTGGCGAACCAGAACCTAGTCAAGTAACGGCAGACCAGGCCAGTTATGCAGTGTGATAACCGCCCTGACAACACGCCCATTATCTTCAAAGCCCACATCAGCTCCAGCCACTGTACGGGACAAAACAACTTATCAGGCACGTGAGTAATTTGGTACGCATTGTGTCACGCGATCAGGCCCTTGTGCGGATCGATGTGTTTATCCGGGTTCCAGATTTTCAGGGTTTTATCGAAGGAGCCGGAGACGAATCGGCCATCGGGGAGCAGGGTGACGCATCGTACCCAGTTAGTGTGCCCCCGCAGGGTAGCGACACATTGTGTTTCCGGTTCCTTGCTTGAGTCCCAGATTTTCAGGATTCCATCGAAGGAGCCGGAGACGAATCGGCCATCGGGGAGCAGGGTGACGCAGCATATCTCGCTAGTGTGCCCCCGCAGGGTGGCGACACATTGTGCTTCCGGTTCCTTGCTTGGATCCCAGATTTTCAGGGTGTGATCGAAGGAGCCGGAGACGAATCGGCCATCGGGGAGAAGGGTGATGCAGCTGATCCCGCCAGTGTGCTCCCGCAGGGTAGCGACACATTGTGCTCCCGGTTCCTCCTTTCTTGGGCTCCAGATTTTCAGGATTCCATCGGAGGAGCCGGAGACGAATCGGCCATCGGGGAGCAGGAGGATGCAGTTGATCCCGTCAGTGTGCCCCCACAGGGTAGCGACACATTGTGCTCCCGGTTCCTCCTTTCTTGGGTCCCAGATTTTCAGGGTTTTATCGTCAGAGCCGGAGACGAATCGGCCATCGGGGAGCAGGAGGATGCAGTTGATCCCGTCAGTGTGCCCCCGCAGGGTAGCGACACATTGTGCTTCCGCATCCTTGCCTGGGTCCCAGATTTTCAGGATGCCGTCGAAGGAACCGGAGACGAATCGGCCATCGGGGAGCAGGGTGACGCAGTAGATCCCGCCAGTGTGTCCCTGCAGGGTAGCGACACATTGTGCTCCCGGTGCCATGCCTGGGTCCCAGATTTTCAGGGTGTTATCGTCGGAGCCGGAGACGAATCGGCCATCGGGGAGCAGGGTGACGCAGCGTATCCATTTAGTGTGCCCCCGCAGGGTAGCAACACATTGTGCTCCCGCATCCATCCTTGGGTCCCAGATTTTCAAGGTATTATCGAAGGAGCCGGAGACGAATCGGCCATTGGGGAGCTGGGTGACGCAGTGGATCGGGTAAGTATGTCCCTGCAGGGTAGCGACACATTCTATGCTCATCGCCCTGTTGCTCAGGTAGCGATGCAGGGCACCTTGCCGTAAGACACCTTTCCCGATCCATATTTGCTCTTGCTTTCCCAGATTTTTCTCCACCCAGCTACAGAAAGCCGACTTATGCTCATGTATACGGGTAAAGTATGGTGTCATTATTTGACGGCATAAAGACTGCACTTCCTTGTTCCGGTTGAAATAACGTTCAACAAGAACATCAATCAGGGCTTGATTCTGGCCAGGGCACAACAAGGGCATCTGACCGGATAAGAGGAATGAGCAGGTGTGTCGAAGCGCCAGAATATCCCTGGCTGACAGGTGTTTTTTAATCTGCAGCCAGCAATCACTGTTTATTACTTTCTGAAAGAACTGCTCGCCGGTTGTCTTCTTCTCTGGGAGGGAGGCACAGAGGGCAACCTGGTGTGCAGAGGACCGAAGACGCTGAGGAGAAGGGTCTCTTCTCTCATCATTTCCTCGTATCCTTCGTCTTGAGGATGTTGCTGCTGGATTGGCAGTAGTGCTACTTGGATCCATGGTGAGAGCCAGCATTTGTTAATCGTTGGCCTTTAAGACACTGGATTTTGCGCTGAATTTTCCTTTTGTTCATCTGTCTGGCCGGCTGGTTACAGGGGGGATTGAATTCAATGCTGGGTGATCGGGAATGACCGGAAAAGCCCTTTCAGACAGCCACCATAGATTGTTTTGAAAAACCGGTGTGCCTGGTAACTGAAGCTTATCAGGGAGGCAATTCTTTTTATCCATTATTTCAAGTGCAGCCAGCAGCGCAGGGCACTCACGAAATGACAGCAATCCGGGAATATAAGGCATCGTGGTCGGTTGGCGAACCAGAACCTAGTCAAGTAACGGCAGACCAGGCCAGTTATGCAGTGTGATAACCGCCCTGACAACACGCCCATTATCTTCAATGCCCACATCAGCCCCAGCCTCTGTACGGGACAAAACAACTTATCAGGCACGTGAGTGATTTGGTACGCATTTTGTCACGAGATCAGGCCCTTATGCGGATCGATGTATTTTTCCGGGTCCCAGATTTTCAGGGTGCGATCGTCGGAGCCGGAGACGAATCGGCCATCGGGGAGCAGGCGGATGCAGAATATCCCGGCAGTGTGCCCCAGCAGGGTAGCGACACATTGTGTCCCCGGTTCCTTGCTTGGATCCCAGATTTTCAGGGTTTCATCGAAGGAGCCGGAGACGAATCGGCCATCGGGGAGCAGGGTGACGCAGCGTATCCAGTCATCCAGTAGCGACACATTGTGCTCCCGCAGTGTGCCCCCGCAGGGTAGCGACACATTGTGCTCCCGCATCCATGCTTGGGTCCCAGATTTTCAAGGTGTTATCGTTGGAACCGGAGACGAATCGGCCATCGGGGAGCAGGGTGACGCAGTTGATCCAGTTAGTGTGCCCCCGCAGGGTAGCGACACATAGTGCTGCCCGGTTCCTTGCTTGGGTCCCAGATTTTCAGGTTGTGATCGGAGGAGCCGGAGACGAATCGGCCATCGGGGAGCAGGAGGATGCAGTTGATCCGTCAGTGTGCCCCCGCAGGGTAGCGACACATTGTACTCCCTGTTCCATGCCTGGGTCCCAGATTTTCAGGGTTTTATCCCAGGAGCCGGAGACGAATCGGCCATCGGGGAGCAGGGTGGCGCAGTTGATCCAGCCAGTGTGCCCCCGCAGTGTAGCGACACATTGTGCTCCCGGTGCCATGCTTGGATCCCAGATTTTCAGGGTGCCATCGGAGGAGCCGGAGACGAATCGACCATCGGGGAACAGGGTGACGCAGAGTATCCAGTGAGTGTGTCCCTGCAGGGTAGCGACACATAGTGCTCTCGGTTTCATGCTTGGATCCCAGATTTTCAGGGTGCGATCGTCGGAGCCGGAGACGAATCGGCCATCGGGGAGCAGGGCCCCAATGACGCAGTTGATCCACTTAGTATGTCCCTGCAGGGTAGCGACACATTCTATGCTCATCGCCCTGTTGCTCAGGTAGCGATGCAGGGCACCTTGCCGTAAGACATCTTTCCCGATCCATATTTGCTCCTGCTCTCCCAGATTTTTCTCCACCCAGCTGCAGAAAGCCGACTTATGCTCATGTATACGGGTAAAGTATGGTGTCATTATTTGACGGCATAAAGACTGCACGTCCTGGTTCCGGTTGTAATAGCCTTCAACAAGAACATCAATCAGGGCTTGATTCTGGCCAGGGCACAACAAGGGCATCTGGCCGGATAAGAGGAATGAGCAGGTGTGTCGAAGCGCCAGAATATCCCTGGCTGACAGGTGTGTTTTAATCAGGTGTGTTTTAAAGAACTGTTCGCCGGTTATCTTCTTCTCTGCACAGAGGGCAACCTGGTGTGCAGATAACAAGACGCTGAGGAGAGGGGTCACTGTTTATTGTTTTCTGAAAGAACTGTTCGCCGGTTATCTTCTTCTCTGGGGAGGGGGCACAGAGGGCAACCTGGTGTGCAGATAACCGAAGACGCTGAGGAGAGGGTAAAAACACCATTCAGTCTCTTCTCTCATCATTTCCTCGTATCCTTCGTCTTGAGGATGCTGCTGCTGGATTGGCAGTGGTGCTGCTTGGATCCATGGTGAGAGGCCGCGTTTGTTAATCGTTGGCCTTTAAGACACTGGACTCTTGCGCTGAATTTTCCTTTTGTTCATCTGCCTGGCCGGCTGGTTACAGGGGGGATTGAATTCAATGCTGGGTGATCGGGAATGACCGGAAAAGCCCTTTCAGACAGCCACCATAGATTGTTTTGAAAAACCGGTGTGCCTGGTAACTGAAGCTTATCAGGGAGGCAATTCTTTTTATCCATTATTTCAAGTGCAGGCAGCAGCGCAGGGCACTCACGAAATGACAGCAATCCGGGAATATAAGGCATCGTGGTCGGTTGGCGAACCAGAACTTAGTCAAGTAACGGCAGACCAGGCCAGTTATGCAGTGTGATAACCGCCCTGACAATACGCCCATTATCTTCAATGCCCACATCAGCCCCAGCCACTGTACGGGACAAAACAACTTATCAGGCACGTGAGTGATTTGGCACGCATTTTGTCACGCTATCAGAGCCTTGTGCGGATCGATGTGTTTATCCGGGTCCCAGATTTTCAGGGTGTTATCTAAGGAGCCGGAGACGAATCGGCCATCGGGGAGCAGGGTGACGCAGAATATCGATTCAGTGTGCCCACGCAGGGTCGCGACACATTGTGCTCCCGCATCCTTGCTTGGGTCCCAGATTTTCAGGGTTTTATCCCAGGAGCCGGAGACGAATCGGCCATCGGGGAGCAGGGTGACGCAGCGTATCCAGTCAGTGTGCCCCCGCAGGGTAGCGACACATTGTGCTGCCGGTTCCTTGCTTGGGTCCCAGATTTTCAGGGTGCCATCGTTGGAGCCGGAGACGAATCGGCCATCGGGGAGCAGGGTGACGCAGCGTATCCGGCCAGTGTGTCCCCGCAGGGTAGCGACACATTGTGCTCCCGGTTTCATGCTTGGGTCCCAGATTTTCAGGGTGTGATCGTCGGAGCCGGAGACGAATCGGCCATCGGGGAGCAGGAGGATGCAGTTGATCCAGTCAGTGTGCCCCCGCAGGGTAGCGACACATTGTGCTCCCGGTTCCTCCTTGCTTGGGTCCCAGATTTTCAGGGTTTTATCGTCGGAACCGGAGACGAATCGGCCATCGGGAAGTAGGAGGACGCAGTTGACCGAGCGAGTGTGCCCCCGCAGGGTAGCGACACATTGTGCTTCCTGTTCCATGCCTGGAGCCCAGATTTTCAGGGTGCAATCGCAGGAGCCGGAGACGAATCGGCCATCGGGGAGCAGGGTGACGCATTCGATCCAGCTAGTGTGTCCCTGCAGGGTAGCGACACATTGTGCTCCCGGTGCCATGCTTGGGTCCCAGATTTTCAGGGTTTTATCGGAGGAGCCGGAGACGAATTGGCCATCGAGGAGCAGGGTGACGCAGTTGATCCTGTCAGTATGTCCCTGCAGGGTAGCGACACATTCTATGCTCATCGCCCTGTTGCTCAGGTAGCGATGCAGGGCACCTTGCCGTAAGACATCTTTCCCGATCCATATTTGCTCCTGCTCTCCCAGATTTTTCTCCACCCAGTTGCAGAAAGCCGACTTATGCTCATGTATACGGGTAAAGTATGGTGTCATTATTTGACGGCATAAAGACTGCACGTCCTGGTTCCGGTTGTAATAGCGTTCAACAAGAACATCAATCAGGGCTTGATTCTGGCCAGGGCACAACAAGGGCATCTGGCCGGATAAGAGGAATGAGCAGGTGTGTCGAAGCGCCAGAATATCCCTGGCTGACAGGTGTGTTTTAATCTGCAGCCAGCAATCACTGTTTATTGTTTTCTGAAAGAACTGTTCGCCGGTTATCTTCTTCTCTGGGGAGGGGGCACAGAGGGCAACCTGGTGTGCAGATAACCGAAGACGCTGAGGAGAGGGGTCTCTTCTCTCATCATTTCCTCGTATCCTTCGTCTTGAGGATGTTGCTGCTGGATTGGCTGCTGGATTGGCAGTGGTGCTGCTTGGATCCATGGTGAGAGGCCGCGTTTGTTAATCGTTGGCCTTTAAGACACTGGACCTTGCGCTGAATTTTCCTTTTGTTCATCTGTCTGGCCGGCTGGTTACAGGGGGGATTGAATTCAATGCTGGGTGATCGGGAATGACCGGAAAAGCCCTTTCAGACAGCCACCATAGATTGTTTTGAAAAACCGGTGTGCCTGGTAACTGAAGCTTATCAGGGAGGCAATTCTTTTTATCCATTATTTCAAGTGCAGGCAGCAGCGCAGGGCACTCACGAAATGACAGCAATCCGGGAATATAAGGCATCGTGGTCGGTTGGCGAACCAGAACTTAGTCAAGTAACGGCAGACCAGGCCAGTTATGCAGTGTGATAACCGCCCTGACAATACGCCCATTATCTTCAATGCCCACATCAGCCCCAGCCACTGTACGGGACAAAACAACTTATCAGGCACGTGAGTGATTTGGCACGCATTTTGTCACGCTATCAGAGCCTTGTGCGGATCGATGTGTTTATCCGGGTCCCAGATTTTCAGGGTGTTATCTAAGGAGCCGGAGACGAATCGGCCATCGGGGAGCAGGGTGACGCAGAATATCGATTCAGTGTGCCCACGCAGGGTCGCGACACATTGTGCTCCCGCATCCTTGCTTGGGTCCCAGATTTTCAGGGTTTTATCCCAGGAGCCGGAGACGAATCGGCCATCGGGGAGCAGGGTGACGCAGCGTATCCAGTCAGTGTGCCCCCGCAGGGTAGTGACACATTGTGCTGCCGGTTCCTTGCTTGGGTCCCAGATTTTCAGGGTGCGATCGTCGGAGCCGGAGACGAATCGGCCATCGGGGAGCAGGGTGACGCAGCGTATCCATTCAGTGTGCCCCCGCAGGGTAGCGACACATTGTGCTTCCGCATCCTTGCTTGGGTCCCAGATTTTCAGGGTGCGATCGTTGGAGCCGGAGACGAATCGGCCATCGGGGAGCTGGGTGACGCAGCGTATCCAGTGAGTGTGCCCCCGCAGGATAGCGACACATTGTGCTGTCGGTTCCTTGCTTGGGTCCCAGATTTTCAGGGTTTTATCGTCGGAGCCGGAGACGAATCGACCATCGGGGAGCAGGGTGACGCAGCGTATCCAGCTAGTGTGTCCCTGCAGGGTAGCGACACATTGTGCTGCCGGTTCCTTGCTTGGGTCCCAGATTTTCAGGGTGCGATCGGCGGAGCCGGAGACGAATCGGCCATCGGGGAGCAGGGTGACGCAGTTGATCCCGTTAGTATGTCCCTGCAGGGTAGCGACACATTGTGCTCCCGGTTTCATGCTTGGGTCCCAGATTTTCAGGGTGTGATCGGCGGAGCCGGAGACGAATCGGCCATCGGGGAGCAGGAGGACGCAGTTGATCCAGTGAGTGTGCCCCCGCAGGGTAGCGACACATTGTGCTGCCGGTTCCTTGCTTGGGTCCCAGATTTTCAGGGTGCCATCGGAGGAGCCGGAGACGAATCGGCCATCGGGGAGCTGGGTGACGCAGCGTATCCAGTGAGTGTGCCCCCGCAGGGTAGCGACACATTCTATGCTCATCGCCCTGTTGCTCAGGTAGCGATGCAGGGCGCCTTGCCGTAAGACATCTTTCCCGATCCATATTTTCTCTTGCTCTCCCAGATTTTTCTCCACCCAGCTACAGAAAGCCGACTTATGCTCATGTATACGGGTAAAGTATGGTGTCATTATTTGACGGCATAAAGACTGCACGTCCTGGTTCCGGTTGTAATAGCGTTCTACAAGAACATTAACCAGGGCTTGATTCTGGCCAGGGCACAACAAGGGCATCTGACCGGATAAGAGGAATGAGCAGGTGTGTCGAAGCGCCAGAATATCCCTGGCTGACAGGTGTGTTTTAATCTGCAGCCAGCAATCACTGTTTATTGCTTTCTGAAAGAACTGTTCGCCGGTTGTCTTCTTCTCTGGGGGGCGGACATAGAGGGCAACCTGGTGTGCAAATAACCGAAGACGCTGAGGAAAAGAGCATCTTCTCTCATCATTTCCTCGTATCCTTCGTCTTGAGGATGTTGCTGCTGGTTTGGCAGTGGTGCTGCTTGGATCCATGGTGAGAGGCCGCGTTTGTTAATCGTTGGCCTTTAAGACACTGGACCTTGCGCTGAATTTTCCTTTTGTTCATCTTCCTGGCCGGCTGGTTACAGGGGGGATTGAATTCAATGCTGGGTGATCGGGAATGACCGGAAAAGCCCTTTCAGACAGCCACCATAGATTGTTTTGAAAAACCGGTGTGCCTGGTAACTGAACCTTATCAGGGAGGCAATTCTTTTTATCCATTATTTCAAGTGCAGCCAGCAGCGCAGGGCACTCACGAAATCACAGCAATCCGGGCATATAAGGCATCGTGGTCGGTTGGCGAACCAGAACTTAGTCAAGTAACGACAGACCAGGCCAGTTATGCAGTGTGATAACCGCCCTGACAATACGCCCATTATCTTCAATGCCCACATCAGCCCCAGCCTCTGTACGGGACAAAACAACTTATCAGGCACGTGAGTGATTTGGCACGCATTTTGTCACGAGATCAGGCCCTTATGCGGATCGATGTATTTATCCGGGTCCCAGATTTTCAGGGTGTAATCGGAGGAGATGGAGACGAATCGGCCATCGGGGAGCAGGAGGATGCAGTTGATCCCGTCAGTGTGCCCCCGCAGGGTAGCGACACATTGTACTCCCGATTCCATGCTTGGGTCCCAGATTTTCAGGGTGCCATCGTTGGAGCCGGAGACGAATCGGCCATCGGGGAGCAGGGTAGCGTAGAGTATCCAGTGAGTGTGCCCCCGCAGGGTAGCGACACATTGTGCTCCCGGTTCCTTACTTGGGTCCCAGGTTTTCAGGGTTTGATCCAAGGAGTCAGATACGAATCGGCCATCGGGGAGCAGGGTGACGCCGCGTATCCCGTCAGTGTGCCCCCGCAGGGTAGCGACACATTGTGTCCCCGGTTCCCTGCTTGGGTCCCAGATTTTAAGGGTTTCATCGTCGGAGCCGGAGACGAATCGGCCATCGGGGAGCTGGGTGACGCAGCGTATCCAGTCAGTGTGTCCCTGCAGGGTAGCGACACATTGTGCTGCCGGTTCCTTGCTTGGGTCCCAGATTTTAAGGGTTTTATCGGAGGAGCCGGAGACGAATCGGCCATCGGGGAGCAGGGTGGCGCAGTGTATCCTGTCAGTGTGCCCCCGCAGGGTAGCGACACATAGTGCTGCCGGTTCCTTGCTTGGATCCCAGATTTTCAGGGGGCCATCGTGGGAGCCGGTGACGAATCGGCCATCGGGGAGCAGGGTGACGCAGTTGATCCAGTGAGTGTCCCCCCGCAGGGTAGCGACACATTGTGCTCCCGGTTTCATGCTTGGGTCCCAGATTTTCAGGGTGCGATCGAGGGAGCTGGAGACAAGCCGGCCATCGGGGAGCAGGGTGACGCAGTTGATCCTGTCAGTATGTCCCTGCAGGGTAGCGACACATTGTGCACCTGGTTCCTCCTTTCTTGGGTCCCAGATTTTCAGGGTTTTATCGGAGGAGCCGGAGACGAATCGGCCATCGGGGAGCAGGGTGACGCAGTTGATCCTGTCAGTATGTCCCCGCAGGGTAGCGACACATTCTATGCTCATCGCCCTGTTGCTCAGGTAGCGATGCAGGGCACCTTGCCGTAAGACATCTTTCCCGATCCATATTTGCTCCTGCTCTCCCAGATTTTTCTCCACCCAGTTGCAGAAAGCCGACTTATGCTCATGTATACGGGTAAAGTATGGTGTCATTATTTGACGGCATAAAGACTGCACGTCCTGGTTCCGGTTGTAATAGCGTTCTACAAGAACATTAACCAGGGCTTGATTCTGGCCAGGGCACAACAAGGGCATCTGACCGGATAAGAGGAATGAGCAGGTGTGTCGAAGCGCCAGAATATCCCTGGCTGACAGGTGTGTTTTAATCTGCAGCCAGCAATCACTGTTTATTGCTTTCTGAAAGAACTGTTCGCCGGTTGTCTTCTTCTCTGGGGGGCGGACATAGAGGGCAACCTGGTGTGCAAATAACCGAAGACGCTGAGGAAAAGAGCATCTTCTCTCATCATTTCCTCGTATCCTTCGTCTTGAGGATGTTGCTGCTGGATTGGCAGTGGTGCTGCTTGGATCCATGGTGACAGGCCGCGTTTGTTAATCGTTGGCCTTTAAGACACTGGATCTTGCGCTGAATTTTCCTTTTGTTCATCTGTCTGGCCGGCTGGTTACAGGGGGGATTGAATTCAATGCTGGCTGATCGGGAATGATCGGAAAAGCCCTTTCAGACAGCCACCATAGATTGTTTTGAAAAACCGGTGTGCCTGGTAACTGAACCTTATCAGGGAAGTAATTCTTTTTATCCATTATTTCAAGTGCAGCCAGCAGCGCAGGGCACTCACGAAATCACAGCAATCCGGGCATATAAGGCATCGTGGTCGGTTGGCGAACCAGAACTTAGTCAAGTAACGGCAGATCAGGCCAGTTATGCAGTGTGATAACCGCCCTGACAACACGCCCATTATCTTCAATGCCCACATCAGCCCCAGCCACTGTACGGGATAAAACAACTTATCAGGCAGGTGAGTGATTTGGCACGCATTTTGTCACGCGATCAGGCCCTTATGCGGATCGATGTGTTTATCCGGGTCCCAGATTTTCAGGGTGCCATCGGCGGAGCCTGAGACGAATCGGCCATCGGGGAGCAGGGTGACGCAGCTTACCCAGTGAGTGTGCCCCCGCAGGGTAGCGACACATTGTACTCCCGATTCCATGCTTGGGTCCCAGATTTCCAGGGTGCCAGCGTAGGAGCCGGAGACGAATCGGCCATCGGGGAGCAGGAGGGCGCATTTGATCCAGCTAGTGTGCCCCCGCAGGGTAGCGACACATTGTGCTCCCGGTTTCATGCCTGGGTCCCAGATTTTCAGGGTTTTATCGTCGGAGCCGGAGACGAATCGACCATCGGGGAGCAGGGTAACGCAGCGTATCCAGCTAGTGTGTCCCTGCAGGGTAGCGACACATAGTGCTGCCGGTTCCTTGCTTGGGTCCCAGATTTTCAGGGTGCTATCGGAGGAGCCGGAGACGAATCGGCCATCGGGGAGCAGGGTGACGCAGAGTATCCCGCCAGTGTGTCCCTGCAGGGTAGCGACACATTGTGCTCCCGCATCCTTGCTTGGGTCCCAGATTTTCAGGGTTTTATCGTCGGAGCCGGAGACGAATCGGCCATCGGGGAGCAGGGTGACGCAGCGTATCCAGTTAGTGTGCCCCCGCAGGGTAGCGACACATTGTGCTCTCGGTTCCTTGCTTGGGTCCCAGATTTTCAGGGTGTTATCGTAGGAGCCGGAGACGAATCGGCCATCGGGGAGCAGGAGGATGCATTTGATCCTGTCGGTGTGCCCCTGCAGGGTAGCGACACATTGTGCTGCCGGTTCCTTGCTTGGGTCCCAGATTTTCAGGGTGTGATCGTCGGAGCCTGAGACGAATCGGCCATCGGGGAGCAGGGTGACGCAGAATATCGATTCAGTGTGCCCACGCAGGGTCGCGGCACATTGTGCTCCCGGTTCCTTGCTTGGGTCCCAGATTTTCAGGGTGTGATCGTCGGAGCCTGAGACGAATCGGCCATCGGGGAGCAGGGTGACGAAGTTGATCCAGTGAGTGTGCCCCCGCAGGGTAGCGACACATTCTATGCTCATCGCCCTGTTGCTCAGGTAGCGATGCAGGGCACCTTGCCGTAAGACATCTTTCCCGATCCATATTTGCTCCTGCTCTCCCAGATTTTTCTCCACCCAGTTGCAGAAAGCCGACTTATGCTCATGTATACGGGTAAAGTATGGTGTCATTATTTGACGGCATAAAGACTGCACGTCCTGGTTCCGGTTGTAATAGCGTTCTACAAGAACATTAACCAGGGCTTGATTCTGGCCAGGGCACAACAAGGGCATCTGACCGGATAAGAGGAATGAGCAGGTGTGTCGAAGCGCCAGAATATCCCTGGCTGACAGGTGTGTTTTAATCTGCAGCCAGCAATCACTGTTTATTGCTTTCTGAAAGAACTGTTCGCCGGTTGTCTTCTTCTCTGGGGGGCGGACATAGAGGGCAACCTGGTGTGCAAATAACCGAAGACGCTGAGGAAAAGAGCATCTTCTCTCATCATTTCCTCGTATCCTTCGTCTTGAGGATGTTGCTGCTGGATTGGCAGTGGTGCTGCTTGGATCCATGGTGACAGGCCGCGTTTGTTAATCGTTGGCCTTTAAGACACTGGATCTTGCGCTGAATTTTCCTTTTGTTCATCTGTCTGGCCGGCTGGTTACAGGGGGGATTGAATTCAATGCTGGCTGATCGGGAATGATCGGAAAAGCCCTTTCAGACAGCCACCATAGATTGTTTTGAAAAACCGGTGTGCCTGGTAACTGAACCTTATCAGGGAAGTAATTCTTTTTATCCATTATTTCAAGTGCAGCCAGCAGCGCAGGGCACTCACGAAATGACAGCAATCCGGGCATATAAGGCATCGTGGTCGGTTGGCGAACCAGAACTTAGTCAAGTAACGGCAGATCAGGCCAGTTATGCAGAGTGATTACCGCCCTGACAACACGCCCATTATCTTCAAAGCCCACATCAGCTCCAGCCACTGTACGGGACAAAACAACTTATCAGCCACGTGAGTAATTTGGCATGCATTTTGTCACGCGATCAGGCCCTTGTGCGGATCGATGTGTTTATCCGGGTCCCAGATTTTCAGGGTTTTATCGAAGGAGCCGGAGACGAATCGGCCATCGAGGAGCAGGGTGACGCGGCGTATCCAGTCAGTGTGCCCCCGCAGGGTAACGACACATTGTGCTCCCGCATCCTTGCTTGGATCCCAGATTTTCAGGGTGCGATCGTCGGAGGCGGAGACGAATCGGCCATCGGGGAGCAGGAGGATGCAGTTGATCCAGTAAGTGTGCCCCCGCAGGGTAGCGACACATTGTGCTCCCGGTTTCATGCCAGGGTCCCAGATTTTCAGGGTGCCATCGGAGGAGCCGGAGACGAATCGGCCATCGGGGAGCAGGGTGATGCAGCTGATCCCGCCAGTGTGCACCCGCAGGGTAGCGACACATTGTGCTGCCGGTTCCTTGCTTGGGTCCCAGATTTTCAGGGTGCCATCGGAGGAGCCGGAGACGAATCGGCCATCGGGGAGCAGGGTGACGCAGTGTATCCAGCGAGTGTGCCCCTGCAGGGTAGCGACACATTGTGCTGCCGGTTCTTTGCTTGGGTCCCAGATTTTCAGGGTTTTATCGGAGGAGACGGAGACGAATCGGCCATCGGGGAGCAGGAGGATGCAGTTGATCCCGCCAGTGTGCCCCCGCAGGGTAGCGACACATTGTGCTGCCGCATCCTTGCTTGGGTCCCAGATTTTCAGGGTTTTATCGCAGGAGCCTGAGACGAATCGGCCATCGGGGAGCAGGGTGACGCAGAGTACCCAGTGAGTGTGCCCCCGCAGGGTAGCGACACATTGTGCTGCCGGTTCTTTGCTTGGGTCCCAGATTTTCAGGGTGTGATCGTCGGAGCCGGAGACGAATCGGCCATCGGGGAGCAGGAGGACGCAGCGTATCCAGCGAGTGTGCCCCTGCAGGGTAGCGACACATTGTGCTCCCGCATCCTTTCCTGGATCCCAGATTTTCTGGGTGCCATTGGAGCAGCCGGAGACGAATCGGCCATCGGGGAGCAGGGTGACACAGCTTATAAAGTCAGTGTGCCCCCGCAGGGTAGCGACACATTCTATTCTCATCGCCCTGTTGCTCAGGTAACGATGCAGGGCACCTTGCCGTAAAACATCTTTCCCGATCAATATTTGCTCTTGCTCTCCCAGATTTTTCTCCACCCAGCTGCAGAAAGCCGACTTATGCTCATGTATACGGGTAAAGTATGGTGTCATTATTTGACGGCATAAAGACTGCACGTCCTTGTTACGGTTGTAATAGCCTTCAACAAGAACATCAATCAGGGCTTGATTCTGGCCAGGGCACAACAAGGGCATCTGACCGGATAAGAGGAATGAGCAGGTGTGTCGAAGCGCCAGAATATCCCGGGCTGACAGGTGTGTTTTAATCTGCAGCCAGCAATCACTGTTTATTGTGTTCTGAAAGAACTGTTCGCCGGTTATCTTCTTCTCTGGGGGGGGGGCACAGAGGGCAACCTGGTGTGCAGAGGACCGAAGACGCTGAGGAGAAGGGTCTCTTCTCTCATCATTTCCTCGTATCCTTCGTCTTGAGGATGTTGCTGCTGGATTGGCAGTGGTGCTGCTTGGATCCATGGTGAGAGGCCGCGTTTGTTAATCGTTGGCCTTTAAGACACTGGACCTTGCGCTGAATTTTCCTTTTGTTCATCTGTCTGGCCGGCTGGTTACAGGGGGGATTGAATTCAATGCTGGGTGATCGGGAATGACCGGAAAAGCCCTTTCAGACAGCCACCATAGATTGTTTTGAAAAACCGGTGTGCCTGGTAACTGAACCTTATCAGGGAAGTAATTCTTTTTATCCATTATTTCAAGTGCAGCCAGCAGCGCAGGGCACTCACGAAATCACAGCAATCCGGGCATATAAGGCATCGTGGTCGGTTGGCGAACCAGAACTTAGTCAAGTAACGGCAGACCAGGCCAGTTATGCAGTGTGATAACCGCCCTGACAACACGCCCATTATCTTCAATGCCCACATCAGCCCCAGCCACTGTACGGGATAAAACAACTTATCAGGCAGGTGAGTGATTTGGCACGCATTTTGTCACGCGATCAGGCCCTTGTGCGGATCGATGTGTTTATCCGGGTCCCAGATTTTCAGGGTGAGATCGGAGGAGGCGGAGACGAATCGGCCATCGGGGAGCAGGGTGACGCAGCCTATCATGCCAGTGTGCCCCCGCAGGGTAGCGACACATTGTGTCCCCGGTTCCCTGCTTGGGTCCCAGATTTTAAGGGTTTCATCGTCGGAGCCGGAGACGAATCGGCCATCGGGGAGCTGGGTGACGCAGCGTATCCAGTCAGTGTGCCCCCGCAGGGTAGCGACACATTGTGCTCCCGGTTCCTTGCTTGGGTCCCAGATTTTCAGGGTGTTATCGTTGGAGCTGGATACGAATCGGCCATCGGGGAGCAGGGTGACGCAGAGTATCCTGCCAGTGTGCCCCCGCAGGGTAGCGACACATAGTGTTGCCGGTTCCTTGCTTGGATCCCAGATTTTCAGGGTGCCATCGTAGGAGCCGGAGGCGAATCGGACATCGGAGAGCAGGGTGACGCAGAGTATCCAGTCAGTGCGTCCCCGCAGGGTAGCGACACATTGTGCTCCCGCATTCTTGCTTGGGTCCCAGATTTTCAGGGTTTTATCGTCGGAGCCGGAGACGAATCGGCCATCGGGGAGCAGGGTGACGCAGCGTATCCATTTAGTGTGCCCCTGCAGGGTAGCGACACATTGTGCTCCCGGTGCCATGCTTGGGTCCCAGATTTTCAGGGTTTTATCGACGGAGCCGGAGACGAATCGGCCGTCGGGGAGCAGGGTGACGCATTCGATCCAGCTAGTGTGTCCCTGCAGGGTAGCGACACATTGTGCTCCCGGTGCCATGCTTGGGTCCCAGATTTTCAGGGTTTTATCGGAGGAGCCGGAGACGAATTGGCCATCGAGGAGCAGGGTGACGCAGCGTATCCCGCTAGTGTGTCCCCGCAGGGTAGCGACACATTGTCTTCCCGGTTTCATGCCTGGGTTCCAGATTTTCAGGGTGTGATCGTCGGAGCCGGAGACGAGTCGGCCATCGGGGAGCAGGGTGACGCAGCGTATCCAGTCAGTATGTCCCTGCAGGGTAGCGACACATTCTATGCTCATCGCCCTGTTGCTCAGGTAGCGATGCAGGGCACTTTGCCGTAAGACATCTTTCCCGATCCATATTTGCTCTTGCTTTCCCAGATTTTTCTCCACCCAGCTAAAGAAAGCCGACTTATGCTCATGTGTACGGGTAAAGTATGGTGTCATTATTTGACGGCATAAAGACTGCACGTCCTGGTTCCGGTTGTAATAGCGTTCTACAAGAACATTAACCAGGGCTTGATTCTGGCCAGGGCACAACAAGGGCATCTGACCGGATAAGAGGAATGAGCAGGTGTGTCGAAGCGCCAGAATATCCCTGGCTGACAGGTGTGTTTTAATCTGCAGCCAGCAATCACTGATTATTGTTTTCTGAAAGAACTGTTCGCCGGTTGTCTTCTTCTCCGGGGGGCGGACATAGAGGGCAACCTGGTGTGCAAATAACCGAAGACGCTGAGGAAAAGAGCATCTTCTCTCATCATTTCCTCGTATCCTTCGTCTTGAGGATGTTGCTGCTGGTTTGGCAGTGGTGCTGCTTGGATCCATGGTGACAGGCCGCGTTTGTTAATCGTTGGCCTTTAAGACACTGGACCTTGCGCTGAATTTTCCTTTTGTTCATCTTCCTGGCCGGCTGGTTACAGGGGGGATTGAATTCAATGGTGGGTGATCGGGAATGACCGGAAAAGCCCTTTCAGACAGCCACCATAGATTGTTTTGAAAAACCGGTGTGCCTGGTAACTGAAGCTTATCAGGGAGGCACTTCTTTTTATCCATTATTTCAAGTGCAGCCAGCAGCGCAGGGCACACACGAAATCACAGCAATCCGGGAATATAAGGCATCGTGGTCGGTTGGCGAACCAGAACCTAGTCAAGTAACGGTAGACCAGGCCAGTTATGCAGTGTGATAACCGCCCTGATAACACGCCCATTATCTTCAAAGCCCACATCAGCCCCAGCCACTGTACGGGACAAAACAACTTATCAGGCACGTGAATAATTTGGTACGCATTTTGTCACGCGATCAGGCCCTTGTGCGGATCGATGTGTTTATCCGGGTCCCAGATTTTCAGGGTGTGATCGGAGGAGCTGGAGACGAATCGGCCATCGGGGAGCAGGGTGACGCAGCCTATCATGCCAGTGTGCCCCCGCAGGGTAGCGACACATTGTGTCCCCGGTTCCCTGCTTGGGTCCCAGATTTTAAGGGTTTCATCGTCGGAGCCGGAGACGAATCGGCCATCGGGGAGCTGGGTGACGCAGCGTATCCAGTCAGTGTGTCCCTGCAGGGTAGCGACACATTGTGCTGCCGGTTCCTTGCTTGGGTCCCAGATTTTCAGGGTGTTATCGTTGGAACCGGAGACGAATCGGCCATCGGGGAGCAGGGTGACGCAGTTGATCCAGTTAGTGTGCCCCCGCAGGGTAGCGACACATTGTGCTCCCGGTTCCTTGCTTGGGTCCCAGATTTTCAGGGTGCGATCGAGGGAGCCGGAGCCGGAGACGAATCGGCCATCGGGGAGCAGGAGGACGCGGTTGATCCTGCTAGTGTGTCCCTGCAGGGTAGCGACACATTGTGCTGCCGGTTCCTTGCTTGGGTCCCAGATTTTCAGGTTGTGATCGGAGGAGCCGGAGACGAATCGGCCATCGGGGAGCAGGAGGATGCAGTTGATCACGTCAGTGTGCCCCCGCAGGGTAGCGACACATTGTACTCCCTGTTCCATGCCTGGGTCCCAGATTTTCAGGGTGCCATCGTAGGAGCCGGTGACGAATCGGCCATCTGGGAGCAGGGTGACGCAGTTGATCCAGTGAGTGTGCCCCCGCAGGGTAGCGACACATTGTGCTCCCGGTTTCATGCTTGGGTCCCAGATTTTCAGGGTGCGATCGAGGGAGCCGGAGACAAGCCGGCCATCGGGGAGCAGGAGGACGCAGCGTACCCAGCTAGTGTGCCCCTGCAGGGTAGCGACACATTGTGCTCCTGGTTCCTCCTTTCTTGGGTCCCAGATTTTCAGGGTGTGATCGTCGGAGCCGGAGACGAGTCGGCCATCGGGGAGCAGGGTGACGCAGCTTATCCAGTCAGTATGTCCCTGCAGGGTAGCGACACATTCTATGCTCATCGCCCTGTTGCTCAGGTAGCGATGCAGGGCACTTTGCCGTAAGACATCTTTCCCGATCCATATTTGCTCTTGCTCTCCCAGATTTTTCTCCACCCAGCTACAGAAAGCCGACTTATGCTCATGTATACGGGTGAAGTATGGTGTCATTATTTGACGGCATAAAGACTGCACGTCCTGGTTCCGGTTGTAATAGCGTTCTACAAGAACATTAACCAGGGCTTGATTCTGGCCAGGGCACAACAAGGGCATCTGACCGGATAAGAGGAATGAGCAGGTGTGTCGAAGCGCCAGAATATCCCTGGCTGACAGGTGTTTTTTAATCTGCTCCCAGCAATCACTGATTATTGTTTTCTGAAAGAGCTGTTCGCCGGTTGTCTTCTTCTCCGGGGGGCGGGCATAGAGGGCAACCTGGTGTGCAGAGAGCCGAAGACGCTGAGGAGAAGGGTCTCTTCTCTCATCATTTCCTCGTATCCTTCGTCTTGAGGATGTTGCTGCTGGTTTGGCAGTGGTGCTGCTTGGATCCATGGTGACAGGCCGCGTTTGTTAATCGTTGGCCTTTAAGACACTGGACCTTGCGCTGAATTTTCCTTTTGTTTATCTGTCTGGCCGGCTGGTTACAGGGGGGATTGAATTCAATGTTGGGTGATTGGGAATGACCGGAAAAGCCCTTTCAGACAGCCACCATAGATTGTTTTGAAAAATCGGTGTGCCTGGTAACTGAACCTTATCGGGGAGGCAATTCTTTTTATCCATTATTTCAAGTGCAGGCAGCAGCGCAGGGCACTCACGAAATGACAGCAATCCGGGAATATAAGGCATCGTGGTCGGTTGGCGAACCAGAACTTAGTCAAGTAACGACAGACCAGGCCAGTTATGCAGTGTGATAACCGCCCTGACAATACGCCCATTATCTTCAATGCCCACATCAGCCCCAGCCTCTGTAAGCGACAAAACAACTTATCAGGCACGTGAGTGATTTGGTACGCATTTTGTCACGCGATCAGGCCCTTGTGCGGATCGATGTGTTTATCCGGGTCCCAGATTTTCAGGGTGAGATCGGAGGAGATGGAGACGAATCGGCCATCGGGGAGCAGGAGGATGCAGTGGATCCCGCCAGTGTGCCCCCGCAGGGTAGCGACACATTGTACTCCCGATTCCATGCTTGGGTCCCAGATTTTCAGGGTGCCATCGCCGGAGCCGGAGACGAATCGGCCATCGGGGAGCAGGATGACGCAGTGTATCCAGTGAGTGTGCCCCCGCAGGGTAGCGACACATTGTGCTGCCGGTTCCTTGCTTGGGTCCCAGATTTTCAGGGTGCCATCGAAGGAGCCGGAGACGAATCGGCCATCGGGGAGCAGGGTGACGCAGCGTATCCATTCAGTGTGTCCCTGCAGGGTAGCGACACATAGTGCTGCCGGTTCCTTGCTTGGATCCCAGATTTTCAGGGTTTTATCGTCGGAGCCGGAGACGAATTGGCCATCGGGGAGCAGGGTGACGCAGAGTACATAGTCAGTGTGCCCCCGCAGGGTAGCGACACATTGTGCTCCCGCATCCTTGCTTGGGTCCCAGATTTTCAGGGTGTGATCGGAGGAGGCGGAGACGAATCGGCCATCGGGGAGCAGGGTGACGCAGCGTATCCAGTTAGTGTGCCCCCGCAGGCTAGCGACACATTGTACTCCCTGTTCCATGCCTGGGTCCCAGATTTTCAGGGTGCCATCGTAGGAGCCGGAGACGAATCGGCCATCGGGGAGCAGGGTGACGCAGAGTACATAGTCAGTGTGCCCCCGCAGGGTAGCGACACATTGTGCTCTCGGTTTCATGCTTGGATCCCAGATTTTCAGGGTGCGATCGAGGGAGCCGGAGACAAGCCGGCCATCGGGGAGCAGGAGGACGCAGCGTATCCATTTAGTGTGCCCCTGCAGGGTAGCGACACATTGTGCTCCTGGTTCCTCCTTTCTTGGGTCCCAGATTTTCAGGGTGCCATCGGAGGAGCCGGAGACGAATCGGCCATCGGGGAGCAGGGTGACGCAGTTGATCCTGTCAGTATGTCCCTGCAGGGTAGCGACACATTCTATGCTCATCGCCCTGTTGCTCAGGTAGCGATGCAGGGCACCTTGCCGTAAGACATCTTTCCCGATCCATATTTGCTCCTGCTCTCCCAGATTTTTCTCCACCCAGCTGCAGAAAGCCGACTTATGCTCATGTATACGGGTAAAGTATGGTGTCATTATTTGACGGCATAAAGACTGCACGTCCTGGTTCCGGTTGTAATAGCGTTCTACAAGAACATTAACCAGGGCTTGATTCTGGCCAGGGCACAACAAGGGCATCTGACCGGATAAGAGGAATGAGCAGGTGTGTCGAAGCGCCAGAATATCCCTGGCTGACAGGTGTTTTTTAATCTGCTCCCAGCAATCACTGATTATTGTTTTCTGAAAGAACTGTTCGCCGGTTGTCTTCTTCTCCGGGGGGCGGGCATAGAGGGCAACCTGGTGTGCAGAGAGCCGAAGACGCTGAGGAGAAGGGTCTCTGCTCTCATCATTTCCTCGTATCCTTCGTCTTGAGGATGCTGCTGGTTTGGCAGTGGTGCTGCTTGGATCCATGGTGAGAGGCCGCGTTTGTTAATCGTTGGCCTTTAAGACACTGGACCTTGCGCTGAATTTTCCTTTTGTTCATCTTCCTGGCCGGCTGGTTACAGGGGGGATTGAATTCAATGCTGGGTGATCGGGAATGACCGGAAAAGCCCTTTCAGACAGCCACCATAGATTGTTTTGAAAAACCGGTGTGCCTGGTAACTGAACCTTATCAGGGAGGCAATTCTTTTTATCCATTATTTCAAGTGCAGCCAGCAGCGCAGGGCACTCACGAAATGACAGCAATCCGGGAATATAAGCATCGTGGTCGTTTGGCGAACCAGAACGTAATCAAGTAACGGCAGACCAGGCCAGTTATGCAGTGTGATAACCGCCCTGACAATACGCCCATTATCTTCAATGCCCACATCAGCCCCAGCCTCTGTAAGCGACAAAACAACTTATCAGGCACGTGAGTGATTTGGTACGCATTTTGTCACGCGATCAGGCCCTTGTGCGGATCGATGTGTTTATCCGGGTCCCAGATTTTCAGGGTTATATCGGAGCTGGAGCCGGAGCTGGAGACGAATCGGCCATCGGGGAGCAGGAGGATGCAGTGGATCCCGCCAGTGTGCCCCCGCAGGGTAGCGACACATTGTACTCCCGATTCCATGCTTGGGTCCCAGATTTTCAGGGTGCCATCGCCGGAGCCGGAGACGAATCGGCCATCGGGGAGCAGGATGACGCAGTGTATCCAGTGAGTGTGCCCCCGCAGGGTAGCGACACATTGTGCTCCCGGTTCCTTACTTGGGTCCCAGGTTTTCAGGGTTTGATCGTCGGAGCCGGAGACGAACCGACCATCGGGGAGCAGGGGGACGCAGCGTATCCAGTCAGTGTGCCCCCGCAGGGTAGCGACACATTGTGTCCCCGGTTCCCTGCTTGGGTCCCAGATTTTCAGGGTGTTATCGTCGGAGCCGGAGACGAATCGACCATCGGGGAGCAGGGTGACGCAGCGTATCCAGTCAGTGTGTCCCTGCAGGGTAGCGACACATTGTGCTGCCGGTTCCTTGCCTGGATCCCAGATTTTCAGGGTTTTATCGGAGGAGCCGGAGACGAATCGGCCATCGGGGAGCAGGGTGACGCAGAGTATCCTGTCAGTGTGCCCCCGCAGGGTAGCGACACATTGTGCTGCCGGTTCCTTGCCTGGATCCCAGATTTTCAGGGTGCCATCGTAGGAGCCGGTGACGAATCGGCCATCTGGGAGCAGGGTGACGCAGTTGATCCAGTGAGTGTGCCCCCGCAGGGTAGCGACACATTGTGCTCCCGGTTTCATGCTTGGGTCCCAGATTTTCAGGGTGCGATCGAGGGAGCCGGAGACAAGCCGGCCATCGGGGAGCAGGAGGACGCAGCGTACCCAGCTAGTGTGCCCCTGCAGGGTAGCGACACATTGTGCTCCTGGTTCCTCCTTTCTTGGGTCCCAGATTTTCAGGGTGCCATCGGAGGAGCCGGAGACGAATCGGCCATCGGGGTGCAGGAGGACGCAGTTGATCCAGCCAGTGTGCCCCCGCAGGGTAGCGACACATTCTATGCTCATCGCCCTGTTGCTCAGGTAGCGATGCAGGGCACCTTGCCGTAAGACATCTTTCCCGATCCATATTTGCTCCTGCTTTCCCAGATTTGTCTCCACCCAGCTACAGAAAGCCGACTTATGCTCATGTATACCGGTAAAGTATGGTGTCATTATTTGACGGCATAAAGACTGCACGTCCTGGTTCCGGTTGTAATAGCCTTCAACAAGAACATCAATCAGGGCTTGATTCTGGCCAGGGCACAACAAGGGCATCTGACCGGATAAGAGGAATGAGCAGGTGTGCCGAAGCGCCAGAATATCCCTGGCTGACAGGTGTTTTTTAATCTGCTCCCAGCAATCACTGATTATTGTTTTCTGAAAGAACTGTTCGCCGGTTGTCTTCTTCTCTGGGGGGCGGGCATAGAGGGCAACCTGGTGTGCAGAGAGCCGAAGACGCTGAGGAGAAGGGTCTCTTCTCTCATCATTTCCTCGTATCCTTCGTCTTGAGGATGTTGCTGCTGGTTTGGCAGTGGTGCTACTTGGATCCATGGTGAGAGGCCGCGTTTGTTAATCGTTGGCCTTTAAGACACTGGACCTTGCGCTGAATTTTCCTTTTGTTCATCTGTCTGGCCGGCTGGTTACAGGGGGGATTGAATTCAATGTTGGGTGATTGGGAATGACCGGAAAAGCCCTTTCAGACAGCCACCATAGATTGTTTTGAAAAACCGGTGTGCCTGGTAACTGAACCTTATCAGGGAGGGAATTCTTTTTATCCATTATTTCAAGTGCAGCCAGCAGCGCAGGGCGCTCACGAAATCACAGCAATCCGGGCATATAAGGCATCGTGGTCGGTTGGCGAACCAGAACGTAGTCAAGTAACGGCAGACCAGGCCAGTTATGCAGTGTGATAACCGCCCTGACAATACGCCCATTATCTTCAATGCCCACATCAGCCCCAGCCACTGTACGGGACAAAACAACTTATCAGGCACGTGAGTGATTTGGCACGCATTGTGTCATGCGATCAGGCCCTTGTGCGGATCGATGTGTTTATCCGGGTCCCAGATTATCAGGGTTTCATCGGAGGAGCTGGAGACGAATCGGCCATCGGGGAGCAGGGTGACGCAGAATATCCCGGCAGTGTGCCCCAGCAGGGTAGCGACACATTGTGCTGCCGGTTCCTTGCCTGGGGCCCAGATTTTCAGGGTTTTATCGTCGGAGCCGGAAACGAATCGGCCATCGGGGAGCAGGAGGACGCAGTTGATCCCGTCAGCGTGTCCCTGCAGGGTAGCGACACATTGTGCTCCCGGTGCCATGCCTGGATCCCAGATTTTCAGGAATCCATCGGAGGAGCCGGAGACGAATCGGCCATCGGAGAGCAGGGTGACACAGCGTATAAAGTCAGTGTGCCCCTGCAGGGTAGCGAAACATTGTGCTGCCGGTTCCTTGCTTGGGTCCCAGATTTTCAGGGTTTTATCCAAGGAGCCGGAGACGAATCGGCCATCGGAGAGCAGGGTGACACAGCGTATAAAGTCAGTGTGTCCCTGCAGGGTAGTGACACATTGTGCTCCCGCATCCTTGCTTGGGTCCCAGATTTTCAGGGTTCTATCGTAGGAGCCGGAGACGAATCGGCCATCGGGGAGCAGGAGGATGCAGTTGATCCCGCCAGTGTGCCCCTGCAGGGTAGCGACACATTGTGCTCCCGGTTTCATGCTTGGGTCCCAGATTTTCAGGAATCCATCGGAGGAGCCGGAGACGAATCGGCCATCGCAGAGCAGGGTGGCGCAGTGTATACAGCCAGTGCCTCCCGGCAGTGTAGCGACACATTGTGCTCCCGCATCCTTTCTTGGATCCCAGATTTTCAGGGTGCCATCGGAGGAGCCGGAGACGAATCGGCCATCGGGGAGCAGGGTGACGCAGTCTATCCAGCCAGTGTGCCCCCGCAGGGTAGCGACACATTCTATACTCATCGCCCTGTTGCTCAGGTAGCGATGCAGGGCACCTTGCCGTAAGACATCTTTCCCGATCCATATTTGCTCTTGCTCTCCCAGATTTTTCTCCACCCAGCTACAGAAAGCCGACTTATGCTCATGTATACGGGTAAAGTATGGTGTCATTATTCGACGGCATAAAGACTGCACGTCCTGGTTCCGGTTGTAATAGCCTTCAACAAGAACATCAATCAGGGCTTGATTCTGGCCAGGGCACAACAAGGGCATCTGACCGGATAAGAGGAATGAGCAGGTGTGTCGAAGCGCCAGAATATCCCTGGCTGACAGGTGTGTTTTAATCTGCAGCCAGCAATCTCTGATTATTGTTCTCTGAAAGAACTGTTCGCCCGTTGTCTTCTTCTTTGGGGGGGCACAGAGGGCAACCTGGCGTGCAGAGAACCGAAGACGCTGAGGAGAAGGGTCTCTTCTCTCATCATTTCCTCGTATCCTTTGTCTTGAGGATGTTACTGCTGGATTGGCAGTGGTGCTACTTGGATCCATGGTGAGAGGCCGCGTTTGTTAATTGTTGGCCTTTAAGACACTGGACCTTGCGCTGAATTTTCCTTTTGTTCATCTGTCTGGCCGGCTGGTTACAGGGGGGATTGAATTCAATGCTGGGTAATCGGGAATGACCGGAAAAGCCCTTTCAGACAGCCACCATAGATTGTTTTGAAAAACCGGTGTGCCTGGTAACTGAAGCTTATCAGGGAGGCAATTCTTATTATCCATTATCTTCAATGCCCACATCAGCCCCAGCCTCTGTAAGCGACAAAACAACTTATCAGGCACGTGAGTAATTTGGCACGCATTTTGTCACGCGACCAGGCCCTTGTGCGGATTGATGTGTTTATCCGGGTCCCAGATTTTCAATGTGCGATCGTCGGAGCCGGAGACGAATCGGCCATCGGGGAGCAGGGTGACGCATTCTATCAAGCTAGTGTGTCCCTGCAGGGTAGCGACACATTGTGCTGCCGGTTCCTTGCTTGGGTCCCAGATTTTCAGGGTTATATCGTCGGAGCCGGAAACGAATCGGCCATCGGGGAGCAGGAGGACGCAGTTGATCCCGTCAGCGTGTCCCTGCAGGGTAGCGACACATTGTGCTCCCGGTTTCATGCTTGGATCCCAGATTTTCAGGAATCCATCGGAGGAGCCGGAGAGGAATCGGCCATCGGAGAGCCGGGTGACACAGCGTATAAAGTCAGTGTGTTCCTGCAGGGTAGCGAAACATTGTGCTGCCGGTTCCTTGCTTGGGTCCCAGATTTTCAGGGTTTTATCCAAGGAGCCGGAGACGAATCGGCCATCGGAGAGCAGGGTGACACAGCGTATAAAGTCAGTGTGTCCCTGCAGGGTAGCGACACATTGTGCTCCCGGTTTCATGCTTGGGTCCCAGATTTTCAGGGTTGTATCGCAGGAGCCGGAGACGAATCGGCCATCGGGAAGCAGGGTGACGCATTCGATCCCGTCAGTGTGCCCCCGCAGGGTAGCGACACATTGTGCTCCCGGTGCCATGCCTGGGTCCCAGATTTTCAGGGTGCGATCGTAGGAGCCGGAGACGAATCGGTCATCGGGGAGCAGGAGGACGCATCTTATCCAGTGAGTGTGCCCCCACAGGGTAGCGACACATTGTGCTCCCGGTTCCTTGCTTGGGTCCCAGATTTTCAGGGTTTTATCGGAGGAGCCGGAGACGAATCGGCCATCGGGGAGCAGGGTGACGCAGCGTATCCAGTCAGTGTGTCCCTGCAGGGTAACAACACATTCTATGCTCATCACCCTGTTGCTCAGGTAGCGATGCAGGGCACCTTGCCGTAAGACATCTTTCCCGATCCATATTTGCTCTTGCTCTCCCAGATTTTTCTCCACCCAGCTACAGAAAGCCGACTTATGCTCATGTATACGGGTAAAGTATGGTGTCATTATTTGACGGCATAAAGACTGAACGTCCTGGTTCCGGTTGTAATAGCGTTCAACAAGAACATTAATCAGGGCTTGATTCTGGCCAGGGCACAACAAGGGCATCTGACCGGATAAGAGGAATGAGCAGGTGTGTCGAAGCGCCAGAATATCCCTGGCTGACAGGTGTTTTTTAATCTGCTCCCAGCAATCACTGATTATTGTTTTCTGAAAGAACTGTTCGCCGGTTGTCTTCTTCTCTGGGGAGGGGGCACAGAGGGCAACCTGGTGTGCAAATAACCGAAGACGCTGAGGAAAAGGGCATCCTCTCTCATCATTTCCTCGTATCCTTCGTCTTGAGGATGCTGCTGCTGGTTTGGCAGTGGTGCTACTTGGATCCATGGTGACAGGCCGCGTTTGTTAATCGTTGGCCTTTAAGACACTGGATCTTGCGCTGAATTTTCCTTTTGTTCATCTGTCTGGCCGGCTGGTTACAGGGGGGATTGAATTCAATGCTGGGTAATCGGGAATGACCGGAAAAGCCCTTTCAGACAGCCACCATAGATTGTTTTGAAAAACCGGTGTGCCTGGTAACTGAACCTTATCAGGGAAGTAATTCTTTTTATCCATTATTTCAAGTGCAGCCAGCAGCGCAGGGCGCTCACGAAATGACAGCAATCCGGGCATATAAGGCATCGTGGTCGGTTGGCGAACCAGAACGTAGTCAAGTAACGGCAGACCTGGCCAGTTATGCAGTGTGATAACCGCCCTGACAATACGCCCATTATCTTCAATGCCCACATCAGCCCCAGCCTCTGTAAGCGACAAAACAACTTATCAGGCACGTGAGTGATTTGGCACGCATTTTGTCACGCGATCAGGCCCTTATTCGGATCGATGTATTTATCCGGGTCCCAGATTTTCAGGGTGTAATCGGAGGAGGTGGAGACGAATCGGCCATCGGGGAGCAGGAGGATGCAGTTGATCCCGTCAGTGTGCCCCCGCAGGGTAGCGACACATTGTGCTCCCGCATCCTTGCTTGGATCCCAGATTTTCAGGGTGTTATCGGAGGAGCTGGAGACGAATCGGCCATCGGGGAGCTGGGTGACGTGGTGGGTCCAGGTAGTGTGCCCCCGCAGGGTAGCGACACATTGTGCTCCCGGTTTCTTGCTTGGGTCCCAGATTTTCAGGTTGTGATCGTTGGAGCCGGATACGAATCGGCCATCGGGGAGCAGGGTGACGCAGCGTATCCAGTCAGTGTGCCCCCGCAGGGTAGCGACACATTGTGCTCCCGGTTCCTTTCTTGGGTTCCAGATTTTCAGGGTGTGATCGGGGGAGCCGGAGACGAATCGGCCATCGGAGAGCAGGGTGACGCAGAGTATCCAGTCAGTGTGCCCCCGCAGGGTAGCGACACATTGTGCTCCCGGTTCCTTTCTTGGGTTCCAGATTTTCAGGGTGTGATCGGCGGAGCCGGAGACGAATCGGCCATCGGGGAGCAGGAGGACGCAGTTGATCCAGCTAATGTGTCCCCGCAGGGTAGCGACACATTGTGCTCCCGGTTTCATGCCTGGGTCCCAGGTTTTCAGGGTGCGATCGTAGGAGCCGGAGACGAATCGGCCATCGGGGAGCAGGAGGACGCAGCGTATCCAGCTAGTGTGCCCCCGCAGGGTAGCGACACATTGTGCTCCTGGTTCCTTGCCTGGGTCCCAGATTTTCAGGGTGCGATCGGAGGAGCCGGAGACGAATCGGCCATCGGGGAGCAGGATGACGCAGTTGACCCTGTCAGTATGTCCCTGCAGGGTAGCGACACATTCTATGCTCATCGCCCTGTTGCTCAGGCAGCGATGCAGGGCACCTTGCCGTAAGACATCTTTCCCGATCCATATTTGCTCTTGCTTTCCCAGATTTTTCTCCACCCAGCTACAGAAAACCGGCTTATGCTCATGTATACGGGTAAAGTATGGTGTCATTATTCGACGCCATAAAGACTGCACGTCCTGGTTCCGGTTGTAATAGCGTTCAACAAGAACATTAACCAGGGCTTGATTCTGGCCAGGGCACAACAAGGGCATCTGACCGGATAAGAGGAATGAGCAGGTGTGTCGAAGCGCCAGAATATCCCTGGCTGACAGGTGTTTTTTAATCTGCTCCCAGCAATCACTGATTATTGTTTTCTGAAAGAACTGTTCGCCGGTTGTCTTCTTCTCCGGGGGGCGGGCATAGAGGGCAACCTGGTGTGCAGAGAGCCGAAGACGCTGAGGAGAAGGGTCTCTTCTCTCATCATTTCCTTGTAGCCTTTGTCTTGAGGATGTTGCTGCTGGATTGGCAGTGGTGCTACTTGGATCCATGGTGAGAGGCCGCGTTTGTTAATCGTTGGCCTTTAAGACACTCAACCTTGCGCTGAATTTTCCTTTTGTTCATCTGTCTGGCCGGCTGGTTACATGGGGGATTGAATTCAATGTTGGGTAATCGGGAATGACCGGAAAAGCCCTTTCAGACAGCCACCATAGATTGTTTTGAAAAACCGGTGTGCCTGGTAACTGAACCTTATCAGGGAGGCAATTCTTTTTATCCATTATTTCAAATGCAGCCAGCAGCGCAGGGCACACAATTTCAAATGCAGCCAGCAGCGCAGGGCACACACGAAATCACAGCAATCCGGGCATATAAGGCATCGTGGTCGGTTGGCGAACCAGAACTTAGTCAAGTAACGGCAGACCAGGCCAGTTATGCAGTGTGATAACCGCCCTGACAACACGCCCATTATCTTCAAAGTCCACATCAGCGCCAGCCACTGTAAGGGACAAAACAACTTATCAGGCACGTGAGTGATTTGGCACGCATTTTGTCACGCGATCAGAGCCTTGTGCGGATCGATGTGTTTATCCGGGTCCCAGATTTTCAGGGTTTTATCGAAGGAGCCGGAGACGAATCGGCCATCGGGGAGCAGGGTGACGCAGCCTATCCCGCCAGTGTGCCCCCGCAGGGTAGCGACACATTGTACTCCCGATTCCATGCTTGGATCCCAGATTTTCAGGGTGAGATCGTCGGAGCCGGAGACGAATCGGCCATCGGGGAGCAGGGTGACGCAGAGTACATAGTCAGTGTGCCCCCGCAGGGTAGCGACACATTGTGCTCCCGCATCCATTCTTGGATCCCAGATTTTCAAGTTGTGATCGGAGGAGCCGGAGACGAATCGGCCATCGGGGAGCAGGGTGACGCAGAGAATCTCGGCAGTGTGCCCCCGCAGGGTAGCGTCACATTGTGCTCCCGGTTTCATGCTTGGATCCCATATTTTCAGTAGTCTATCCCAGGAGCCGGAGGCGAATCGGCCATCGGGGAGCAGGAGGATGCAGTTGATCCCACCAGTGTGCCCCCGCAGGGTAGCGACACATTGTGCTTCCGGTTCCATGCCAGGGTCCCAGATTTTCAGGGTGTGATCGTCGGAGCCGGAGACGAATCGGTCATCGGGGAGCAGGGTGACGCAGCGTATCAAGTTAGTGTGCCCCCGCAGGGTAGCGACACATTGTGCTGCCGGTGCCATGCTTGGGTCCCAGATTCTCAGGGTGCAATCGTCGGAGCCGGAGACGAATCGGCCATCGGGGAGCAGGGTGACGCAGCTGATCCTGTCAGTGTGCCCCCGCAGGGTAGCGACACATTGTACTCCCGGTTTCATGCTTGGATCCCAGATTTTCAGGGTGCGATCGAGGGAGCCGGAGACAAGCCGGCCATCGGGGAGCAGGAGGACGCAGTAGATCCAGTCAGTGTGTCCCTGCAGGGTAGCGACACATTGTGCTCCTGGTTCCTCCTTTCTTGGCTCCCAGATTTTCAGGGTGCGATCGTAGGAGCCGGAGACGAATCGGCCATCGGGGTGCAGGAGGACGCAGTTGATCCCGCCAGTGTGCCCCCGCAGGGTAGCGACACATTCTATGCTCATCGCCCTGTTGCTCAGGTAGCGATGCAGGGCACCTTGCCGTAAGACATCTTTCCCGATCCATATTTGCTCCTGTTCTCCCAGATTTTTCTCCACCCAGTTACAGAAAGCCGACTTATGCTCATGTATACCGGTAAAGTATGGTGTCATTATTTGACGGCATAAAGACTGCACGTCCTTGTTCCGGTTGAAATAACGTTCAACAAGAACATCAATCAGGGCTTGATTCTGGCCAGGGCACAACAAGGGCATCTGACCGGATAAGAGGAATGAGCAGGTGTGTCGAAGCGCCAGAATATCCCTGGCTGACAGGTGTGTTTTAATCCGCAGCCAGCAATCACTGTTTATTGCTTTCTGAAAGAACTGTTCGCCGGTTGTCTTCTTCTCCGGGGGGCGGACATAGAGGGCAACCTGGTGTGCAAATAACCGAAGACTCTGAGGAAAAGAGCATCTTCTCTCATCATTTCCTCGTATCCTTCGTCTTGAGGATGTTGCTGCTGGATTGGCAGTGGTGCTACTTGGATCCATGGTGAGAGGCCGCGTTTGTTAATCGTTGGCCTTTAAGACACTGGACCTTGCGCTGAATTTTCCTTTTGTTCATCTTCCTGGCCGGCTGGTTACAGGGGGGATTGAATTCAATGCTGGGTGATCGGGAATGACCGGAAAAGCCCTTTCAGACAGCCACCATAGATTGTTTTGAAAAACCGGTGTGCCTGGTAACTGAACCTTATCGGGGAGGCAATTCTTTTTATCCATTATTTCAAGTGCAGCCAGCAGCGCAGGGCACACACGAAATCACAGCAATCCGGGCATATAAGGCATCGTGGTCGGTTGGCGAACCAGAACGTAGTCAAGTAACGGCAGACCTGGCCAGTTATGCAGTGTGATAACCGCCCTGACAACACGCCCATTATCTTCAATGCCCACATCAGCCCCAGCCACTGTACGGGACAAAACAACTTATCAGGCACGTGAGTAATTTGGCACGCATTTTGTCACGCGATCAGGCCTTTGTGCGGATTGATGTGTTTATCCGGGTCCCAGATTTTCAGGGTTTTATCGTAGGAGCCGGAGACGAATCGGCCATCGGGGAGCAGGGTGACGCAGCGTATCCACCTAGTGTGCCCCCGCAGGGTAGCGACACATTGTGCTGCCGGTCCCTTGCTTGGGTCCCAGATTTTCAGGGTTTCATCGTCGGAGCCGGAGACGAATCGGCCATCGGGGAGCAGGGTGATGCAGAGTATCCAGTCAGTGTGTCCCCGCAGGGTAGCGACACATTGTGCTCCCGGTGCCATGCTTGGGTTCCAGATTTTCAGGGTGCCATCGGAGGAGCCGGAGACGAATCGGCCATCGGGGAGCAGGAGGATGCAGTTGATCGCGTCAGTGTGCCCCCGCAGGGTAGCGACACATTGTGCTCCCGGTTCCTTGCTTGGGTCCCAGATTTTCAGGGTGCGATCGAGGGAGCCGGAGCCGGAGACGAATCGGCCATCGGGGAGCAGGAGGACGCGGTTGATCCTGCTAGTGTGTCCCTGCAGAGTAGCGACACATTGTGCTCCCGGTGCCATGCTTGGGTCCCAGATTTTCAGGGTGTGATCGAAGGAGCCGGAGACGAATCGGCCATCGGGGAGCAGGAGGGTGCAGTCGATCCAGCCAATGTGTCCCTGCAGGGTAGCGACACATTGTGCTCCCGGTGCCTTGCTTGGGTCCCAGATTTTCAGGGTGTGATCGGAGGAGCCGGAGACGAATCGGCCATCGGGGAGCAGGGTGACGCAGTTGATCCAGTCAGTGTGCTCCCGCAGGGTAGCGACACATTGTGCTCCCGGTGTCATGCTTGGGTCCCAGATTTTCAAGGTATTATCGAAGGAGCCGGAGACGAATCGGCCATCGAGGAGCAGGGTGACGCAGCGTATCCATTCAGTGTGCCCCCGCAGGGTAGCGACACATTGTGCTCCCGGTTTCATGCCTGGGTCCCAGATTTTCAGGGTTTTATCGTCGGAGCTGGAGACGAATCGGCCATCGGAGAGCAGGGTGACGCACTTGATCAAGTCAGTGTGTCCCTGCAGGGTAGCGACACATTCTATGCTCATCGCCCTGTTACTCAGGTAGCGATGCAGGGCACCTTGCCGTAAAACATCTTTCCCGATCCATATTTGCTCTTGCTTTCCCAGATTTTTCTCCACCCAGCTACAGAAAGCCGACTTATGCTCATGTATACGGGTAAAGTATGGTGTCATTATTTGACGGCATAAAGACTGCACGTCCTGGTTCCGGTTGTAATAGCCTTCAACAAGAACATCAATCAGGGCTTGATTCTGGCCAGGGCACAACAAGGGCATCTGACCGGATAAGAGGAATGAGCAGGTGTGTCGAAGCGCCAGAATATCCCTGGCTGACAGGTGTTTTTTAATCTGCAGCCAGCAATCACTGATTATTGTTTTCTGAAAGAACTGTTCGCCTGTTGTCTTTTTCTCTGGGGGGGAGGCATAGAGGGCAACCTGGTGTGCAGAGGACCGAAGACGCTGAGGAGAAGGGTCTCTTCTCTCATCATTTCCTCGTATCCTTCGTCTTGAGGATGCTGCTGCTGGATTGGCAGTGGTGCTGCTTGGATCCATGGTGAGAGGCCGCGTTTGTTAATCGTTGGCCTTTAAGACACTGGACCTTGCGCTGAATTTTCCTTTTGTTCATCTGTCTGGCCGGCTGGTTACAGGGGGGATTGAATTCAATGCTGGGTGATCGGGAATGACCGGAAAAGCCCTTTCAGACAGCCACCATAGATTGTTTTGAAAAACCGGTGTGCCTGGCAACTGAACCTTATCGGGGAGGCAATTCTTTTTATCCATTATTTCAAGTGCAGCCAGCAGCGCAGGGCACACACGAAATCACAGCAATCCGGGCATATAAGGCATCGTGGTCGGTTGGCGAACCAGAACGTAGTCAAGTAACGGCAGACCTGGCCAGTTATGCAGTGTGATAACCGCCCTGACAACACGCCCATTATCTTCAATGCCCACATCAGCCCCAGCCACTGTACGGGACAAAACAACTTATCAGGCACGTGAGTAATTTGGCACGCATTTTGTCACGCGATCAGGCCTTTGTGCGGATTGATGTGTTTATCCGGGTCCCAGATTTTCAGGGTTTTATCGTAGGAGCCGGAGACGAATCGGCCATCGGGGAGCAGGGTGACGCAGCGTATCCACCTAGTGTGCCCCCGCAGGGAGCGACACATTGTGCTGCCGGTCCCTTGCTTGGGTCCCAGATTTTCAGGGTTTCATCGTCGGAGCCGGAGACGAATCGGCCATCGGGGAGCAGGGTGATGCAGAGTGTCAGTGTGCCCCCGCAGGGTAGCACACATTGTGCTCCCGGTTTCATGCCAGGGTTCCAGATTTTCAGGGTGCCATCGGAGGAGCCGGAGACGAATCGACAGCAGGGTGATGCAGCTGATCCCGCCAGTGTGCCCCCGCAGGGTAGCGACACATTGTGCTGCCGGTTCCTTGCTTGGGTCCCAGATTTCCAGGGTGCCATCGGAGGAGCCGGAGACGAATCGGCCATCGGGGAGCAGGGTGACGCAGTGTATCCAGCGAGTGTGCCCCTGCAGGGTAGCGACACATTGTGCTGCCGGTTCTTTGCTTGGGTCCCAGATTTTCAGGGTTTTATCGGAGGAGCCGGAGACGAATCGGCCATCGGGGAGCAGGAGGATGCAGTTGATCCCGCCAGTGTGCCCCCGCAGGGTAGCGACACATTGTGCTGCCGCATCCTTGCTTGGGTCCCAGATTTTCAGGGTGTGATCGGACCGGAGACGAATCGGCCATCGGGGAGCAGGGTGACGCAGTTGATCCAGTCAGTGTGCTCCCGCAGGGTAGCGACACATTGTGCTCCCGGTGTCATGCTTGGGTCCCAGATTTTCAAGGTATTATCGAAGGAGCCGGAGACGAATCGGCCATCGAGGAGCAGGGTGACGCAGCGTATCCATTCAGTGTGCCCCCGCAGGGTAGCGACACATTGTGCTCCCGGTTTCATGCCTGGGTCCCAGATTTTCAGGGTTTTATCGTCGGAGCTGGAGACGAATCGGCCATCGGAGAGCAGGGTGACGCATTTGATCGAGTTAGTATGTCCCTGCAGGGTAGCGACACATTCTATGCTCATCGCCCTGTTGCTCAGGTAGCGATGCAGGGCACCTTGCCGTAAGACATCTTTCCCGATCCATATTTGCTCTTGCTTTCCCAGATTTTTCTCCACCCAGCTACAGAAAACCGGCTTATGCTCATGTATACGGGTAAAGTATGGTGTCATTATTCGACGCATAAAGACTGCACGTCCTGGTTCCGGTTGTAATAGCCTTCAACAAGAACATCAATCAGGGCTTGATTCTGGCCAGGGCACAACAAGGGCATCTGACCGGATAAGAGGAATGAGCAGGTGTGTCGAAGCGCCAGAATATCCCTGGCTGACAGGTGTTTTTTAATCTGCAGCCAGCAATCACTGATTATTGTTTTCTGAAAGAACTGTTCGCCTGTTGTCTTTTTCTCTGGGGGGGAGGCATAGAGGGCAACCTGGTGTGCAGAGGACCGAAGACGCTGAGGAGAAGGGTCTCTTCTCTCATCATTTCCTCGTATCCTTCGTCTTGAGGATGCTGCTGCTGGATTGGCAGTGGTGCTGCTTGGATCCATGGTGAGAGGCCGCGTTTGTTAATCGTTGGCCTTTAAGACACTGGACCTTGCGCTGAATTTTCCTTTTGTTCATCTGTCTGGCCGGCTGGTTACAGGGGGGATTGAATTCAATGCTGGGTGATCGGGAATGACCGGAAAAGCCCTTTCAGACAGCCACCATAGATTGTTTTGAAAAACCGGTGTGCCTGGCAACTGAACCTTATCGGGGAGGCAATTCTTTTTATCCATTATTTCAAGTGCAGCCAGCAGCGCAGGGCACTCACGAAATGACAGCAATCCGGGAATATAAGGCATCGTGGTCGGTTGGCGAACCAGAACCTAGTCAAGTAACGGCAGACCAGGCCAGTTATGCAGTGTGATAACCGTCCTGACAACACGCCCATTATCTTCAAAGCCCACATCAGCTCCAGCCACTGTACGGGACAAAACAACTTATCAGGCACGTGAGTGATTTGGCACGCATTTTGTCACGCGATCAGGCCTTTGTGCGGATTGATGTGTTTATCCGGGTCCCAGATTTTCAGGGTTTTATCGGAGGAGCCGGAGACGAATCGGCCATCGGGGAGCAGGGTGACGCAGCGTATCCAGTGAGTGTGCCCCCGCAGGGTAGCGACACATTGTGCTGCCGGTTCCTTGCTTGGGTCCCAGATTTTCAGGGTTTCATCGAAGGAGCCGGAGACAAATCGGCCATCGGGGAGCAGGGTGACGCAGTATACCCAGCCTGTGTGTCCCTGCAGGGTAGCGACACATTGTGCTCCCGGTGCCATGCTTGGGTTCCAGATTTTCAGGGTTTTATTGATGGAGCCGGAGACGAATCGGCCATCGGGGAGCAGGGTGACGCAGTTGATCGCGCCAGTGTACCCCCGCAGGGTAGCGACACATTGTGCTCCCGCATCCTTGCTTGGGTCCCAGATTTTCAGGGTTTTATCGTCGGAGCCGGAGACGAATCGGCCATCGGGGAGCAGGGTGACGCAGCATATCCAGGCAGTGTGCCCCCGCAGGGTAGCGACACATTGTGCTTCCGGTTCCTTGCCTGGGTCCCAGATTTTCAGGTTGTTATCGGAGGAGCCGGAGACGAATCGGCCATCGGGGAGCAGGGTGACGCATTCGATCCAGCCAGTGTGTCCCTGCAGGGTAGCGACACATTGTGCTCCCGCATCCTTGTTTGGGTCCCAGATTTTCAGGGTGCGATCGTCGGAGCCGGAGACGAATCGGCCATCGGGGAGCAGGGTGACGCAGCGTATCCAGCCAGTGTGCCCCTGCAGGGTAGCGACACATTGTGCTGCCGGTTCCTTGCTTGGGTCCCAGATTTTCAGGGTGTGATCGGCGGAGCCGGAGACGAATCGGCCATCGAGGAGCAGGGTGACGCAGAGTATCCAGTCAGTGTGCCCCCGCAGGGTAGCGACACATTGTGCTCCCGGTTTCATGCCTGGGTCCCAGATTTTCAGGGTTTTATCGTCGGAGCCGGAGACGAATCGGCCATCGGGGAGCAGGGTGACGCATTTGATCGAGTTAGTATGTCCCTGCAGGGTAGCGACACATTCTATGCTCATCGCCCTGTTGCTCAGGTAGCGATGCAGGGCACCTTGCCGTAAAACATCTTTCCCGATCCATATTTGCTCTTGCTCTCCCAGATTTTTCTCCACCCAGCTACAGAAAGCCGACTTAAGCTCATGTATACCGGTAAAGTATGGTGTCATTATTCGACGGCATAAAGACTGCACGTCCTTGTTCCGGTTGTAATAGCCTTCAACAAGAACATTAACCAGGGCTTGATTCTGGCCAGGGCACAACAAGGGCATCTGACCGGATAAGAGGAATGAGCAGGTGTGTCGAAGCGCCAGAATATCCCTGGCTGACAGGTGTGTTTTAATCTGCAGCCAGCAATCACTGTTTATTGCTTTCTGAAAGAACTGTTCGCCGGTTGTCTTCTTCTCTGGGGGGGAGGCACAGAGGGCAACCTGGTGTGCAGATAACCGAAGACGCTGAGGAGAAGGGTCCCTTCTCTCATCATTTCCTTGTGTCCTTTGTCTTGAGGATGTTTCTGCTGGATTGGCAGTGGTGCTACTTGGATCCATGGTGAGAGGCCGCATTTGTTTATCGTTGGCCTTTAAGACTCTGGATCTTGCGCTGAATTTTCCTTTTGTTCATCTGCCTGGCCTGCTGGTTACAGGGGGGATTGAATTCAATGCTGGGTGATCGGGAATGACCGGAAAAGCCCTTTCAGACAGCCACCATAGATTGTTTTGAAATCGAATTATTGTGAGACATTTGAGAATTATATAATGATTGAAAGCGGTCATCGGCCCTGTTTTCTATGAGAACGGTCGCCTTCTGAAAAACCGGTGTGCTTAATAACTGATTGTCAGGCACGTGAGTAATTTGGCATGCATTTTGTCACGCGATCAGGCCCTTATGCGGATCGATGTGTTTATCCGGATCCCAGATTTTCAGGGTTTTATCGGAGCTGGAGCCGGAGCCGGAGACGAATCGGCCATCGGGGAGCAGGGTGACGCAGTCTATCCAGCCAGTGTGCCCCCGCAGGGTAGCGACACATTGTGCTCCCGGTTTCATGCCTGGATCCCAGATTTTCAGGGTTTTATCGAGGGAGCCGGAGACGAATCGGCCATCGTGGAGCAGGGTGACGCAGAGTATCCTGTCAGTGTGCCCCTGCAGGGTAGCGACACATTGTGCTTCCGGTTTCATGCCTGGATCCCAGATTTTCAGGGTTTTATCGGAGGAGGCGGAGACGAATCGGCCATCGGGGAGCAGGGTGACGCAGCGTATCCCGCCAGTGTGTCCCTGCAGGGTAGCGACACATTGTGCTCCCGGTTTCATGCTTGGGTCCCAGATTTCCAGGAATCCATCGGCCGTGCCGGAGACGAATCGGCCATCGGAGAGCAGGGTGACGCAGCGTATCCAGCCATTGTGTCCCCGCAGGGTAGCGACACATTGTGCTCCCGCATCCTTGCTTGGGTTCCAGATTTTCAGGGTTTTATCGTCGGAGCCGGAGACGAATCGGCCATCGGGGAGCAGGGTGACGCAGAGTATCCATTCAGTGTGTCCCTGCAGGGTAGCGACACATTGTGCTCCCGGTGCCTTGCTTGGGTCCCAGATTTTCATGGTTTTATCGCCGCGGGAGGAGGAGCCGGAGACGAATCGGCCATCGGGTAGCAGGGTGACGCAGTCTATCCAGCCAGTGTGTCCCTGCAGGGTAGCGACACATTGTGCTCCCGGTGCCATGCTTGGGTCCCAGATTTTCAGGGTTTTATCGGAGGAGCCGGAGACGAATTGGCCATCGAGGAGCAGGGTGACGCAGCGTATCCCGCTAGTGTGTCCCCGCAGGGTAGCGACACATTGTCTTCCCGGTTTCATGCCTGTGTCCCAGATTTTCAGGGTGCCATCGCCGGAGCCGGAGACGAATTGGCCATTGGGGAGCAGGGTGACGCAGTGTATCCAGCTAGTGTGCCCCCGCAGGGTAGCGACACATTCTATGCTCATCGCCCTATTGCTCAGGTAGCGATGCAGGGCACCTTGCCGTAAAACATCTTTCCCGATCCATATTTGCTCTTGCTCTCCCAGATTTTTCTCCACCCAGCTACAGAAAGCCGACTTAAGCTCATGTATACCGGTAAAGTATGGTGTCATTATTCGACGGCATAAAGACTGCACGTCCTTGTTCCGGTTGTAATAGCGTTCAACAAGAACATTAACCAGGGCTTGATTCTGGCCAGGGCACAACAAGGGCATCTGACCGGATAAGAGGAATGAGCAGGTGTGTCGAAGCGCCAGAATATCCCTGGCTGACAGGTGTGTTTTAATCTGCTCCCAGCAATCTCTGATTATTGTTCTCTGAAAGAACTGTTCGCCGGTTGTCTTCTTCTCTGGGAGGGGGGCACAGAGGGCAACCTGGTGTACAGATAACCGAAGACGCTGAGGAGAAGGGTCTTTTCTCTCATCATTTCCTTGTAGCCTTCGTCTTGAGGATGTTGCTGCTGGTTTGGCAGTGGTGCTGCTTGGATCCATGGTGAGAGGCCGCGTTTGTTAATCGTTGGCCTTTAAGACACTGGACCTTGCGCTGAATTTTCCTTTTGTTCATCTGTCTGGCCGGCTGGTTACAGGGGGGATTGAATTCAATGTTGGGTGATCGGGAATGACCGGAAAAGCCCTTTCAGACAGCCACCATAGATTGTTTTGAAAAACCGGTGTGCCTGGTAACTGAAGCTTATCAGGGAGGCAATTCTTTTTATCCATTATCTTCAAAGCCCACATCAGCTCCAGCCACTGTACGGGACAAAACAACTTATCAGGCACGTGAGTGATTTGGCACGCATTATGTCACGCGATCAGAGCCTTGTGCGGATCGATGTGTTTATCCGGGTCCCAGATTTTCAGGGTGTGATCGAAGGAGCCGGAGACGAATCGTCCATCGAGGAGCAGGGTGACGCATCGTATCCAGTGAGTGTGCTCCCGCAGGGTAGCGACACATTGTGCTCCCGCATCCTTGCTTGGGTCCCAGATTCTCAGGGTGCCATCGTCGGAGCCGGAGACGAATCGGCCATCGGGGAGCAGGGTGACGCAGTCGATCCAGCCAGTGTGCCCCTGCAGGGTGGCGACACATTGTGCTCCCGGTTTCATGCTTGGATCCCAGATTTTCAGGGTGTGATCGTTGGAGCCGGAGACGAATCGGCCATCGGGGAGCAGGGTGACGCAGTTGATCCCGTCAGTGTGCCCCCGCAGGGTAGCGACACATTGTGCTCCCACATCCTTGCTTGGGGCCCAGATTTTCAGGGTTTTATCGCAGGAGCCGGAGACGAATCGGCCATCGGGGAGCAGGAGAACGCAGCGTATCCCGTCAGTGTGCCTCCGCAGGGTAGCGACACATTGTGCTCCCGCATCCTTGCTTGGGTCCCAGATTTTCAGGGTTTTATCGTCGGAGCCGGAGACGAATCGGCCATCGGGAAGCAGGGTGACGCAGTTTATCAATTTAGTATGTTCCTGCAGGGTAGCGACACATTGTCCTTCCGGTGCTATGCTTGGGTCCCAGATTTTCAGGGTTTTATCGTCGGAGCCGGAGACGAATCGGCCATCGGGGAGCAGGGTGACGCAGTTGATCCAGTGAGTGTGCCCCCGCAGGGTAGCGACACATTGTGCTCCCGCATCCATCCTTGGGGTCCAGATTTTCAGGTTGCCATTGGAGGAGGCGGAGACGAATCGGCCATCGGGGAGCAGGGTGACGCAGTTGATCCAGCGAGTGTGTCCCCGCAGGGTAGCGACACATTGTGCTCCCGCATCCATCCTTGGGGTCCAGATTTTCAGGGTGCGATCGGAGGAGCCGGAGACGAATCGGCCATCGGGGAGCAGGGTGACGCAGTTGATCCTGTCAGTATGTCCCTGCAGGGTAGCGACACATTCTATGCTCATCGCCCTGTTGCTCAGGTAGCGATGCAGGGCACCTTGCCGTAAGACATCTTTCCCGATCCATATTTGCTCTTGCTCTCCCAGATTTTTCTCCACCCAGCTACAGAAAGCCGACTTATGCTCATGTGTACGGGTAAAGTATGGTGTCATTATTTGACGGCATAAAGACTGCACGTCCTGGTTCCGGTTGTAATAGCGTTCTACAAGAACATTAACCAGGGCTTGATTCTGGCCAGGGCACAACAAGGGCATCTGACCGGATAAGAGGAATGAGCAGGTGTGTCGAAGCGCCAGAATATCCCTGGCTGACAGGTGTGTTTTAATCTGCAGCCAGCAATCACTGTTTATTGTTCTCTGAAAGAACTGTTCGCCCGTTGTCTTCTTCTTTGGGGGGGCACAGAGGGCAACCTGGTGTGCAGATAACCGAAGACGCTGAGGAGAAGGGACTCTTCTCTCATCATTTCCTTGTAGCCTTTGTCTTGAGGATGTTGCTGCTGGATTGGCAGTGGTGCTACTTGGATCCATGGTGAGAGGCCGCGTTTGTTAATCGTTGGCCTTTAAGACACTGGACCTTGCGCTGAATTTTCCTTTTGTTCATCTGTCTGGCCGGCTGGTTACAGGGGGGATTGAATTCAATGCTGGGTGATCGGGAATGACCGGAAAAGCCCTTTCAGACAGCCACCATAGATTGTTTTGAAAAACCGGTGTGCCTGGTAACTGAACCTTATCAGGGAGGCAATTCTTTTTATCCATTATTTCAAGTGCAGCCAGGAGCGCAGGGCACTCACGAAATGACAGCAATCCGGGAATATAAGGCATCGTGGTCGGTTGGCGAACCAGAACTTAGTCAAGCAACGGCAGATCAGGCCAGTTATGCAGTGTGATAACCGCCCTGACAACACGCCCATTATCTTCAAAGCCCACATCAGCCCCAGCCACTGTACGGGACAAAACAACTTATCAGGCACGTGAGTAATTTGGTACGCATTTTGTCACGCGATCAGGCCCTTGTGCGGATCGATGTGTTTATCCGGGTCCCAGATTTTCAGGGTGTGATCGAAGGAGCCGGAGACGAATCGGCCATCGGGGAGCAGGGTGACGCATTCGATCCAGCCAGTGTGCCCCCGCAGGGTAGCGACACATTGTGTCCCCGGTTCATTGCTTGGATCCCAGATTTTCAGGGTTTCATCGAAGGAGCCGGAGACAAATCGGCCATCGGGGAGCAGGGTGACGCAGTATACCCAGCCTGTGTGTCCCTGCAGGGTAGCGACACATTGTGCTCCCGGTGCCATGCTTGGGTTCCAGATTTTCATGGTTTTATCGATGGAGCCGGAGACGAATCGGCCATCGGGGAGCAGGGTGACGCAGCGTATCCCGTCAGTGTGCCCCCGCAGGGTAGCGACACATTGTGCTCCCGCATCCTTGCTTGGGTCCCAGATTTTCAGGGTTTTATCGTCGGAGCCGGAGACGAATCGGCCATCGGGGAGCAGGGTGACGCAGTTGATCCAGTGAGTGTGCCCCCGCAGGGTAGCGACACATTGTGCTGCCGGTTCCTTGCTTGGGTCCCAGATTTTCAGGGTTTGATCCAAGGAGCCGGAGACGAATCGGCCATCGGGGAGCAGGGTGACGCAGTGTATCCCGCCAGTGTGTCCCTGCAGGGTAGCGACACATAATGCTCCCGGTTCCTTTCTTGGGGCCCAGATTTTCAGGGTTTTATCGGTGGAGCCGGAGACGAATCGGCCATCGGGGAGCAGGGTGACGCAGAGTACCCAGTGAGTGTGCCCCCGCAGGGTAGCGACACATTGTGCTGCCGGTGCCATGCTTGGGTCCCAGATTTTCAGGGTGTGATCGTAGGAGCCGGAGACGAATCGGCCATCGGGGAGCAGGGTGACGCAGTGTACCCAGTGAGTGTGCTCCCGCAGGGTAGCGACACATTGTGCTGCCGGTTCCTTTCTTGGATCCCAGATTTTCAGGGTTGTATCGTCGGAGCCGGAGACGAATCGGCCATCGGGGAGCAGGGTGACGCAGTTGATCCAGTTAGTGTGCCCCCGCAGGGTAGCGACACATTCTATGCTCATCGCCCTGTTGCTCAGGTAGCGATGCAGGGCACCTTGCCGTAAGACATCTTTCCCAATCCATATTTGCTCTTGCTCTCCCAGATTTTTCTCCACCCAGCTACAGAAAGCCGACTTATGCTCATGTGTACGGGTAAAGTATGGTGTCATTATTTGACGGCATAAAGACTGCACGTCCTGGTTCCGGTTGTAATAGCCTTCAACAAGAACATCAATCAGGGCTTGATTCTGGCCAGGGCACAACAAGGGCATCTGGCCGGATAAGAGGAATGAGCAGGTGTGTCGAAGCGCCAGAATATCCCTGGCTGACAGGTGTGTTTTAATCTGCAGCCAGCAATCACTGTTTATTGTGTTCTGAAAGAACTGTTCGCCGGTTATCCTGGTGCTGTTTTCGCCAAAAGTGGAAATGTCATTTCTTGCTACTTTTAGGGATTCAAATACAGCACATACGCTGTCAGGATGTTGCCTTTTTCCCGATCTGACCGTATATCCACTATTAGTTGAAACAGCGCCGGTTGTCTTCTTCTCTGCGGAGGGGGCACAGAGGGCAACCTGGTGTGCAGAGAACCGAAGACGCTTAGGAGAAGGGGCTCTTCTCTCTTCATTTTCTTGTATCTTTTGTCTTGAGGATGTTTCTGCTGGATTGGCAGTGGTGCTACTTGGATCCATGATGAGAGCCAGCATTTGTTTATCGTAGGCCTTTAAGACACTGGACCTTGCGCTGAATTTTCCTTTTGTTCATCTGTCTGGCCGGCTGGTTACAGGGGGGGATTGAATTCAATGCTGGGTGATCGGGAATGACCGGAAAAGCCCTTTCAGACAGCCACCATAGATTGTTTTGAAAAACCGGTGTGCCTGGTAACTGAAGCTTATCAGGGAGGCAATTCTTATTATCCATTATTTCAAGTGCAGCCAGCAGCGCAGGGCACTCACGAAATGACAGCAATCCGGGAATATAAGGCATCGTGGTCGGTTGGCGAACCAGAACTTAGTCAAGCAACGGCAGACCAGGCCAGTTATGCAGTGTGATAACCGCCCTGACAACACGCCCATTATCTTCAAAGCCCACATCAGCTCCAGCCACTGTACGGGACAAAACAACTTATCAGGCACGTGAGTGATTTGGTACGCATTTTGTCACGCGATCAGGCCCTTGTGCGGATCGATGTGTTTAGCCGGGTCCCAGATTTTCAGGGTGTGATTGTAGGCGCTGGAGACGAATCGGCCATCGGGGAGCAGGGTGACGCAGAATATCCCGGCAGTGTGCCCCAGCAGGGTAGCGACACATTGTGCTGCCGGTTCCTTGCTTGGGTCCCAGATTTTCAGGGTGCCATCGGAAGAGCCGGAGACGAATCGGCCATCGGGGAGCAGGAGGACGCAGTAGATCCACTCAGTGTGCCCCCGCAGGGTAGCGACACATTGTGCTGCCGGTTCCTTGCTTGGGGCCCAGATTTTCAGGGTTTCATCGTCGGAGCCGGAGACGAATCGGCCATCGGGGAGCAGGGTGATGCAGTTTATCCTGTCAGTGTGCCCCCGCAGGGTAGCGACACATTGTGTCCCCGGTTCCTTGCTTGGGGCCCAGATTTTCAGGGTTTTATCGTCGGAGCCGGAGACGAATCGGCCATCGGGGAGCTGGGTGACGCAGCGTATCCAGTCAGTGTGCCCCCGCAGGGTATCGACACATTGAGCTCCGGGTTCCTCCTTTCTTGGGTCCCAGATTTTCAGGGTGCCATCGGAGGACCCGGAGACGAATCGGCCATCGGGGAGCAGGGTGACGCAGAGTATCCTGTCAGTGTGCCCCCGCAGGGTAGCGACACATAGTGCTGCCGGTTCCTTGCTTGGATCCCAGATTTTCAGGGTGCCACCGTAGGAGCCGGTGACGAATCGGCCATCGGGGAGCAGGGTGACGCATTTGATCCAGTGAGTGTGCCCCCGCAGGGTAGCGACACATTGTGCTCCCGGTTTCATGCTTGGGTCCCAGATTTTCAGGGTGCGATCGTCGCAGGCGGAGACAAGCCGGCCATCGGGGAGCAGGAGGACGCAGTAGATCGACTCAGTGTGTCCCTGCAGGGTAGCGACACATTGTGCTCCTGGTTCCTCCTTTCTTGGGTCCCAGATTTTCAGGGTGCGATCGGAGGAGCCGGAGACGAATCGGCCATCGGGGAGCAGGGTGATGCAGCGTATCCAGCCAGAGTGCCCCCGCAGGGTAGCGACACATTCTATGCTCATCGCCCTGTTGCTCAGGTAGCGATGCAGGGCACCTTGCCGTAAGACATCTTTCCCGATCCATATTTGCTCCTGCTCTCCCAGATTTTTCTCCACCCAGCTACAGAAAGCCGACTTATGCTCATGTATACGGGTAAAGTATGGTGTCATTATTTGACGGCATAAAGACTGCACGTCCTTGTTACGGTTGTAATAGCGTTCAACAAGAACATTAACCAGGGCTTGATTCTGGCCAGGGCACAACAAGGGCATCTGACCGGATAAGAGGAATGAGCAGGTGTGTCGAAGCGCCAGAATATCCCTGGCTGACAGGTGTTTTTTAATCTGCAGCCAGCAATCACTGTTTATTGCAATCTGAAAGAGCTGTTCGCCTGTTGTCTTCTTCTCTGGGGGGGAGGCACAGAGGGCAACCTGGTGTGCAGAGAACCGAAGACGCTTAGGAGAAGGGCATCTTCTCTCATCATTTCCTCGTATCCTTTGTCTTGAGGATGTTGCTGCTGGATTGGCAGTGGTGCTGCTTGGATCCATGGTGAGAGGCCGCGTTTGTTAATCGTTGGCCTTTAAGACACTGGACCTTGCGCTGAATTTTCCTTTTGTTCATCTGTCTGGCCGGCTGGTTACAGGGGGGATTGAATTCAATGCTGGGTGATCGGGAATGACCGGAAAAGCCCTTTCAGACAGCCACCATAGATTGTTTTGAAAAACCGGTGTGCCTGGTAACTGAACCTTATCAGGGAGGCAATTCTTATTATCCATTATTTCAAGTGCAGCCAGCAGCGCAGGGCACTCACGAAATGACAGCAATCCGGGCATATAAGGCATCGTGGTCGGTTGGCGAACCAGAACTTAGTCAAGTAACGGCAGACCAGGCCAGTTATGCAGCGTGATAACCGCCCTGAAAACACGCCCATTATCTTCAATGCCCACATCAGCCCCAGCCACTGTACGGGACAAAACAACTTATCAGGCACGTGAGTAATTTGGTACGCATTTTGTCACGCGATCAGGCCCTTGTGCGGATCGATGTGTTTATCCGGGTCCCAGATTTTCAGAGTTTTATCGAAGGAGCCGGAGACGAATCGGCCATCGGGGAGCAGGGTGACGCAGTTGATCACGGCAGTGTGTCCCCGCAGGGTAGTGACACATTGTGCTCCCGCATCCTTGCTTGGGTCCCAGATTTTCAGGGTGCGATCGTCGGAGCCGGAGACGAATCGGCCATCGGGGAGCTGGGTGACACAGCGTATCCAGTCAGTGTGCCCCCGCAGGGTAGTGACACATTGTGCTGCCGGTTCCTTGCTTGGGTCCCAGATTTTCAGGGTGCGATCGTCGGAGCCGGAGACGAATCGGCCATCGGGGAGCAGGGTGACGCAGCGTATCCAGTCAGTGTGCCCCCGCAGGGTAGCGACACATTGTGCTTCCGCATCCTTGCTTGGGTCCCAGATTTTCAGGGTGCGATCGTTGGAGCCGGAGACGAATCGGCCATCGGGGAGCAGGAGAACGCAGCGTATCCCGTCAGTGTGCCCCCGCAGGGTAGCGACACATTGTGCTCCCGGTTCCTCCTTGCTTGGATCCCAGATTTTCAGGGTATTATCGCGGGAGCCGGAGACGAATCGGCCATCGGGAAGCAGGAGGACGCAGTTGATCCGGCGAGTGTGCCCCCGCAGGGTAGCGACACATAGTGCTCCCGGTTCCATGCCTGGATCCCAGATTTTCAGGGTGCCATCGTAGGCGCCAGTGACGAATCGGCCATCGGAGAGCTGGGTGGCGCAGCGTATCCAGCCAGTGTGTCCCTGCAGGGTAGCGACACATAGTGCTCCCGGTTCCTTGCTTGGGTCCCAGATTTTCAGGGTGTTATCGTAGGAGACGGAGACGAATCGGCCATCGGGGAGCAGGAGGACGCAGCTTATCCAGTTAGTGTGTTCCCGCAGGGTAGCGACACATAGTGCTCTCGGTTTCATGCTTGGATCCCAGATTTTCAGGGTGCGATCGTCGGAGCCGGAGACGAGTCGGCCATCGGGGAGCAGGGTGACGCAGTTGATCCTGTCAGTATGTCCCTGCAGGGTAGCGACACATTCTATGCTCATCGCCCTGTTGCTCAGGTAGCGATGCAGGGCACCTTGCCGTAAGACATCTTTCCCGATCCATATTTGCTCTTGCTCTCCCAGATTTTTCTCCACCCAGCTACAGAAAGCCGACTTATGCTCATGTGTACGGGTAAAGTATGGTGTCATTATTTGACGGCATAAAGACTGCACGTCCTGGTTCCGGTTGTAATAGCCTTCAACAAGAACATCAATCAGGGCTTGATTCTGGCCAGGGCACAACAAGGGCATCTGGCCGGATAAGAGGAATGAGCAGGTGTGTCGAAGCGCCAGAATATCCCTGGCTGACAGGTGTGTTTTAATCTGCAGCCAGCAATCACTGTTTATTGTGTTCTGAAAGAACTGTTCGCCGGTTATCCTGGTGCTGTTTTCGCCAAAAGTGGAAATGTCATTTCTTGCTACTTTTAGGGATTCAAATACAGCACATACGCTGTCAGGATGTTGCCTTTTTCCCGATCTGACCGTATATCCACTATTAGTTGAAACAGCGCCGGTTGTCTTCTTCTCTGCGGAGGGGGCACAGAGGGCAACCTGGTGTGCAGAGAACCGAAGACGCTTAGGAGAAGGGGCTCTTCTCTCTTCATTTTCTTGTATCTTTTGTCTTGAGGATGTTTCTGCTGGATTGGCAGTGGTGCTACTTGGATCCATGATGAGAGCCAGCATTTGTTTATCGTAGGCCTTTAAGACACTGGATCTTGCGCTGAATTTTCTTTTTGTTCATCTGTCTGGCCGGCTGGTTACAGGGGAAATTGAATTCAATGCTGGGTGATCGGGAATGACCGGAAAAGCCCTTTCAGACAGCCACCATAGATTGTTTTGAAAAACCGGTGTGCCTGGTAACTGAAGCTTATCAGGGAGGCAATTCTTTTTATCCATTATTTCAAGTGCAGCCAGCAGCGCAGGGCACTCACGAAATGACAGCAATCCGGGCATATAAGGCATCGTGGTCGGTTGGCGAACCAGAACTTAGTCAAGTAACGGCAGACCAGGCCAGTTATGCAGCGTGATAACCGCCCTGAAAACACGCCCATTATCTTCAATGCCCACATCAGCCCCAGCCACTGTACGGGACAAAACAACTTATCAGTCACGTGAGTGATTTGGCTCGCATTTTGTTACGCGATCAGAGCCTTGTGCGGATCGATGTGTTTATCCGGGTCCCAGATTTTCAGGATGCCATACCAGGATCCGGAGACGAATCGGCCATCGGGGAGCAGGGTGACGCCCCCTATCCACCAGTGTGTTCCCGCAGGGTAGCGACACATTGTGCTCCCGGTGCCTTGCTTGGGTCCCAGATTTTCAGGGTTTCGATCGTCGGATCCGGAGACGAATCGGCCATCGGAGAGCAGGGTGATGCAGTTTATCCTGTCAGTGTGTCCCCGCAGGGTAGCGACACATTGTGCTCCCGGTTCCTTGCTTGGGTCCCAGATTTTCAGGGTGCGATCGTCGGAGCCGGAGACGAATCGGCCATCGGAAAGCAGGGTGATGCAGAGTATCCAGTCAGTGTGCTCCCGCAGGGTAGCGACACATTGTGCTCCCGGTTCCTTGCTTGGGTCCCAGATTTTCAGGGTTTGATCGTAGGAGCCGGAGACGAATCGGCCATCGGGAAGCAGGAGGACGCAGCGTGACCCAGCGAGTGTGCCCCTGCAGGGTAGCGACACATTGTGCTCCCGGTGTCATGCTTGGGTTCCAGATTTTCAGGGTGTGATCGCGAGGAGCCGGAGACGAATCGGCCATCGGGAAGCAGGAGGACGCAGTTGATCCAGCCCGTGTGCCCCCGCAGGGTAGCGACACATTGTGCTCCCGGTGCCATGCCTGGGTCCCAGATTTTCAGGGTGTGATCGGAGGAGCCGGAGACGAATCGGCCATCGGGGAGCAGGGTGACGCATTCGATCCAGCCAGTGTGTCCCTGCAGGGTAGCGACACATTGTGCTCCCGGTGCCATGCCTGGGTCCCAGATTTTCAAGGTTTTATCGTATGGAGCCTGAGACGAATCGGCCATCGAGGAGCAGGAGTGACGCAGCGTATCCAGCTAGTGTGTCCCCGCAGGGTAGCGACACATTGTGCTTCCCGGTTTCATGCCTGGGTCCCAGATTTTCAGGGTTTTATCGTCGGAGCCGGAGACGAATCGGCCATCGGGGAGCAGGGTGACGCAGCTAGATCCTGTCAGTGTGCCCCCGCAGGGTAGCGACACATTCTATGCTCATCGCCCTGTTGCTCAGGTAGCGATGCAGGGCACCTTGCCGTAAGACATCTTTCCCGATCCATATTTGCTCTTGCTCTCCCAGATTTTTCTCCACCCAGCTACAGAAAGCCGACTTATGCTCATGTATACGGGTAAAGTATGGTGTCATTATTTGACGGCATAAAGACTGCACGTCCTGGTTCCGGTTGTAATAGCCTTCAACAAGAACATCAATCAGGGCTTGATTCTGGCCAGGGCACAACAAGGGCATCTGGCCGGATAAGAGGAATGAGCAGGTGTGTCGAAGCGCCAGAATATCCCTGGCTGACAGGTGTGTTTTAATCTGCAGCCAGCAATCACTGTTGATTGTGTTCTGAAAGAACTGTTCGCCGGTTATCCTGGCGCTGTTTTCGCCAAAAGTGGAAATGTCATTTCTTGCTACTTTTTGGGATTCCAATACAGCACATGAGCTGTCAGGATGTTGCCTTTTTCCCGATCTAACCGTATATCCACTATTAGTTGAAACAGCGCAGGTTGTCTGAGGGATTTCATAGAGGGCAACCTGGTGTGCAGAGAACCGAAGACGCTGAGGAGAAGGGTCTCTTCTCTCATCATTTCCTTGTAGCCTTTGTCTAGAGGATGTTTCTGCTGGATTGGCAGTGGTGCTACTTGGATCCATGATGAGAGCCAGCATTTGTTTATCGTTGGCCTTTAAGACACTGGATCTTGCGCTGAATTTTCCTTTTGTTCATCTGTCTGGCCGGCTGGTTACAGGGGGGATTGAATTCAATGCTGGGTGATCGGGAATGACCGGAAAAGCCCTTTCAGACAGCCACCATAGATTGTTTTGAAAAACCGGTGTGCCTGGTAACTGAAGCTTATCAGGGAGGCAATTCTTTTTATCCATTATTTCAAGTGCAGCCAGCAGCGCAGGGCACTCACGAAATCACAGCAATCCGGGCATATAAGGCATCGTGGTCGGTTGGCGAACCAGAACTTAGTCAAGTAACGGCAGATCAGGCCAGTTATGCAGAGTGATTACCGCCCTGACAACACGCCCATTATCTTCAAAGCCCACATCAGCTCCAGCCACTGTACGGGACAAAACAACTTATCAGGCACGGGCACGCATTTTGTCACGCGATCAGGCCCTTGTGCGGATCGATGTATTTATACGGATCCCAGATTTTCAGGGTGCCATAGAAGGAGCCGGAGACGAATCGGCCATCGAGGAGCAGGGTGACGCATCGTATCCAGTGAGTGTGCCCCCACAGGGTAGCGACACATTGTGCTCCCGCATCCTTGCTTGGGTCCCAGATTTTCAGGGTGCCATCGTCGGAGCCGGAGACGAATGAGCCATCGGGGAGCAGGGTGACGCAGTTGATCCCGCCAGTGTGCCCCCGCTGGGGAGCGACACATTGTGCTCCCGGTTCCTCCTTGCTTGGGTCCCAGATTTTCAGGGTGCGATCGTTGGAGCCGGAGACGAATCGGCCATCGGGGAGCAGGGTGACGCAGTTGATCCCGCCAGTGTGCCCCCGCAGGGTAGCGACACATTGTGCTCCCGGTTCCTCCTTGCTTGGGTCCCAGATTTTCAGGGTTTTATCGTCGGAGCCGGAGACGAATCGGCCATCGGGGAGCAGGGTGACGCAGTGTATCCAGCCAGTGTGCCCCCGCAGGGTAGCGACACATTGTGCTGCTGGTTCCTTGCTTGGGTCCCAGATTTTCAGGGTTTTATCGGAGGAGCCGGAGACGAATCGGCCATCGGGGAGCAGGATGACGCAGTGGGTCCAGCCAGTGTGCCCCCGCAGGGTAGCGACACATTGTGCTCCCTGTTCCATGCCTGGATCCCAGATTTTCAGGGTTTTATCGCAGGAGCCGGAGACGAATCGGCCATTGGAGAGCAGGGTGACGCAGATTATCCTGTCAGTGTGCCCCCGCAGGGTAGCGACACATTGTGCTCCCGGTTTCATGCTTGGATCCCAGATTGTCAGGGTTTTATCGGAGGAGCCGGAGACGAATCGGCCATCGGGGAGCTGGAGGACGCAGTTGATCCAGCCAGTGTGTCCCCGCAGGGTAGCGACACATTGTGCTCCCGGATCCTTGCTTGGGTCCCAGATTTTCAGGATGCGATCGGAGGAGCCGGAGACGAATCGGCCATCGGGGAGCAGGGTGACGCAGTTGATCCCGTTAGTATGTCCCTGCAGGGTAGCGACACATTCTATGCTCATCGCCCTGTTGCTCAGGTAGCGATGCAGGGCACCTTGCCGTAAGACATCTTTCCCGATCCATATTTGCTCTTGTTCTCCCAGATTTTTCTCCACCCAGCTACAGAAAGCCGACTTATGCTCATGTATACGGGTAAAGTATGGTGTCATTATTTGACGGCATAAAGACTGCACGTCCTTGTTACGGTTGTAATAGCCTTCAACAAGAACATCAATCAGGGCTTGATTCTGGCCAGGGCACAACAAGGGCATCTGACCGGATAAGAGGAATGAGCAGGTGTGTCGAAGCGCCAGAATATCCCTGGCTGACAGGTGTGTTTTAATCTGAAGCCAGCAATCACTGTTGATTGTGTTCTGAAAGAACTGTTCGCCGGTTATCCTGGCGCTGTTTTCGCCAAAAGTGGAAATGTCATTTCTTGCTACTTTTTGGGATTCCAATACAGCACATGAGCTGTCAGGATGTTGCCTTTTTCCCGATCTAACCGTATATCCACTATTAGTTGAAACAGCGCAGGTTGTCTGAGGGATTTCATAGAGGGCAACCTGGTGTGCAGAAAACCGAAGACGCTGAGGAGAAGGGTCTCTTCTCTCATCATTTCCTCGTATCCTTTGTCTTGAGGATGTTGCTGCTGGATTGGCAGTGGTGCTACTTGGATCCATGGTGAGAGGCCGCGTTTGTTAATCGTTGGCCTTTAAGACACTGGATCTTGCGCTGAATTTTCCTTTTGTTCATCTGTCTGGCCGGCTGGTTACAGGGGGGATTGAATTCAATGCTGAGTGATCGGGAATGACCGGAAAAGCCCTTTCAGACAGCCACCATAGATTGTTTTGAAAAACCGGTGTGCCTGGTAACTGAACCTTATCAGGGAAGTAATTCTTTTTATCCATTATTTCAAGTGCAGCCAGCAGCGCAGGGCACTCACGAAATGACAGCAATCCGGGCATATAAGGCATCGTGGTCGGTTGGCGAACCAGAACTTAGTCAAGTAACGGCAGATCAGGCCAGTTATGCAGAGTGATTACCGCCCTGACAACACGCCCATTATCTTCAAAGCCCACATCAGCTCCAGCCACTGTACGGGACAAAACAACTTATCAGCCACGTGAGTAATTTGGCATGCATTTTGTCACGCGATCAGGCCCTTGTGCGGATCGATGTGTTTATCCGGGTCCCAGATTTTCAGGGTTTTATCGAAGGAGCCGGAGACGAATCGGCCATCGAGGAGCAGGGTGACGCGGCGTATCCAGTCAGTGTGCCCCCGCAGGGTAGCGACACATTGTGCTCCCGCATCCTTGCTTGGATCCCAGATTTTCAGGGTGCGATCGTCGGAGGCGGAGACGAATCGGCCATCGGGGAGCAGGAGGATGCAGTTGATCCAGTAAGTGTGCCCCCGCAGGGTAGCGACACATTGTGCTCCCGGTTTCATGCCAGGGTCCCAGATTTTCAGGGTGCCATCGGAGGAGCCGGAGACGAATCGGCCATCGGGGAGCAGGGTGATGCAGCTGATCCCGCCAGTGTGCACCCGCAGGGTAGCGACACATTGTGCTGCCGGTTCCTTGCTTGGGTCCCAGATTTTCAGGGTGCCATCGGAGGAGCCGGAGACGAATCGGCCATCGGGGAGCAGGGTGACGCAGTGTATCCAGCGAGTGTGCCCCTGCAGGGTAGCGACACATTGTGCTGCCGGTTCTTTGCTTGGGTCCCAGATTTTCAGGGTTTTATCGGAGGAGACGGAGACGAATCGGCCATCGGGGAGCAGGAGGATGCAGTTGATCCCGCCAGTGTGCCCCCGCAGGGTAGCGACACATTGTGCTGCCGCATCCTTGCTTGGGTCCCAGATTTTCAGGGTTTTATCGCAGGAGCCTGAGACGAATCGGCCATCGGGGAGCAGGGTGACGCAGAGTACCCAGTGAGTGTGCCCCCGCAGGGTAGCGACACATTGTGCTGCCGGTTCTTTGCTTGGGTCCCAGATTTTCAGGGTGTGATCGTCGGAGCCGGAGACGAATCGGCCATCGGGGAGCAGGAGGACGCAGCGTATCCAGCGAGTGTGCCCCTGCAGGGTAGCGACACATTGTGCTCCCGCATCCTTTCCTGGATCCCAGATTTTCTGGGTGCCATTGGAGCAGCCGGAGACGAATCGGCCATCGGGGAGCAGGGTGACACAGCTTATAAAGTCAGTGTGCCCCCGCAGGGTAGCGACACATTCTATTCTCATCGCCCTGTTGCTCAGGTAACGATGCAGGGCACCTTGCCGTAAAACATCTTTCCCGATCAATATTTGCTCTTGCTCTCCCAGATTTTTCTCCACCCAGCTGCAGAAAGCCGACTTATGCTCATGTATACGGGTAAAGTATGGTGTCATTATTTGACGGCATAAAGACTGCACGTCCTTGTTACGGTTGTAATAGCCTTCAACAAGAACATCAATCAGGGCTTGATTCTGGCCAGGGCACAACAAGGGCATCTGACCGGATAAGAGGAATGAGCAGGTGTGTCGAAGCGCCAGAATATCCCGGGCTGACAGGTGTGTTTTAATCTGCAGCCAGCAATCACTGTTTATTGTTTTCTGAAAGAACTGTTCGCCGGTTATCTTCTTCTCTGGGGGGGGGGCACAGAGGGCAACCTGGTGTGCAGAGGACCGAAGACGCTGAGGAGAAGGGTCTCTTCTCTCATCATTTCCTCGTATCCTTTGTCTTGAGGATGTTGCTGCTGGATTGGCAGTGGTGTTACTTGGATCCATGGTGAGAGGCCGCGTTTGTTAATCGTTGGCCTTTAAGACACTGGACCTTGCGCTGAATTTTCCTTTTGTTCATCTGTCTGGCCGGCTGGTTACAGGGGGGATTGAATTCAATGCTGGGTGATCGGGAATGACCGGAAAAGCCCTTTCAGACAGCCACCATAGATTGTTTTGAAAAACCGGTGTGCCTGGTAACTGAACCTTATCAGGGAAGTAATTCTTTTTATCCATTATTTCAAGTGCAGCCAGCAGCGCAGGGCACTCACGAAATCACAGCAATCCGGGCATATAAGGCATCGTGGTCGGTTGGCGAACCAGAACTTAGTCAAGTAACGGCAAACCAGGCCAGTTATGCAGTGTGATAACCGCCCTGACAACACGCCCATTATCTTCAAAGCCCACATCAGCTCCAGCCACTGTACGGGAAAAACAACTTATCAGGCACGTGAGTAATTTGGCACGCATTTTGTCACGCGATCAGGCCCTTGTGCGGATCGATGTGTTTAGCCGGGTCCCAGATTTTCAGGGTGTGATTGTAGGCGCTGGAGACGAATCGGCCATCGGGGAGCAGGGTGACGCAGAATATCCCGGCAGTGTGCCCCAGCAGGGTAGCGACACATTGTGCTGCCGGTTCCTTGCTTGGGTCCCAGATTTTCAGGGTGCCATCGGAAGAGCCGGAGACGAATCGGCCATCGGGGAGCAGGAGGACGCAGTAGATCCACTCAGTGTGCCCCCGCAGGGTAGCGACACATTGTGCTGCCGGTTCCTTGCTTGGGGCCCAGATTTTCAGGGTTTCATCGTCGGAGCCGGAGACGAATCGGCCATCGGGGAGCAGGGTGATGCAGTTTATCCTGTCAGTGTGCCCCCGCAGGGTAGCGACACATTGTGTCCCCGGTTCCTTGCTTGGGGCCCAGATTTTCAGGGTTTTATCGTCGGAGCCGGAGACGAATCGGCCATCGGGGAGCTGGGTGACGCAGCGTATCCAGTCAGTGTGCCCCCGCAGGGTATCGACACATTGAGCTCCGGGTTCCTCCTTTCTTGGGTCCCAGATTTTCAGGGTGCCATCGGAGGACCCGGAGACGAATCGGCCATCGGGGAGCAGGGTGACGCAGAGTATCCTGTCAGTGTGCCCCCGCAGGGTAGCGACACATAGTGCTGCCGGTTCCTTGCTTGGATCCCAGATTTTCAGGGTGCCACCGTAGGAGCCGGTGACGAATCGGCCATCGGGGAGCAGGGTGACGCATTTGATCCAGTGAGTGTGCCCCCGCAGGGTAGCGACACATTGTGCTCCCGGTTTCATGCTTGGGTCCCAGATTTTCAGGGTGCGATCGTCGCAGGCGGAGACAAGCCGGCCATCGGGGAGCAGGAGGACGCAGTAGATCGACTCAGTGTGTCCCTGCAGGGTAGCGACACATTGTGCTCCTGGTTCCTCCTTTCTTGGGTCCCAGATTTTCAGGGTGCGATCGGAGGAGCCGGAGACGAATCGGCCATCGGGGAGCAGGGTGATGCAGCGTATCCAGCCAGAGTGCCCCCGCAGGGTAGCGACACATTCTATGCTCATCGCCCTGTTGCTCAGGTAGCGATGCAGGGCACCTTGCCGTAAGACATCTTTCCCGATCCATATTTGCTCCTGCTCTCCCAGATTTTTCTCCACCCAGCTACAGAAAGCCGACTTATGCTCATGTATACGGGTAAAGTATGGTGTCATTATTTGACGGCATAAAGACTGCACGTCCTTGTTACGGTTGTAATAGCGTTCAACAAGAACATTAACCAGGGCTTGATTCTGGCCAGGGCACAACAAGGGCATCTGACCGGATAAGAGGAATGAGCAGGTGTGTCGAAGCGCCAGAATATCCCTGGCTGACAGGTGTTTTTTAATCTGCAGCCAGCAATCACTGTTTATTGCAATCTGAAAGAGCTGTTCGCCTGTTGTCTTCTTCTCTGGGGGGGAGGCACAGAGGGCAACCTGGTGTGCAGAGAACCGAAGACGCTTAGGAGAAGGGCATCTTCTCTCATCATTTCCTCGTATCCTTTGTCTTGAGGATGTTGCTGCTGGATTGGCAGTGGTGCTGCTTGGATCCATGGTGAGAGGCCGCGTTTGTTAATCGTTGGCCTTTAAGACACTGGATCTTGCGCTGAATTTTCCTTTTGTTCATCTGTCTGGCCGGCTGGTTACAGGGGGGATTGAATTCAATGCTGGGTGATCGGGAATGACCGGAAAAGCCCTTTAGACAGCCACCATAGATTGTTTTGAAAAACCGGTGTGCCTGGTAACTGAAGCTTATCAGGGAGGCAATTCTTTTTATTCATTATTTCAAGTGCAGCCAGCAGCGCAGGGCACTCACGAAATCACAGCAATCCGGGCATATAAGGCATCGTGGTCGGTTGGCGAACCAGAACTTAGTCAAGTAACGGCAGACCAGGCCAGTTATGCAGTGTGATAACCGCCCTGACAACACGCCCATTATCTTCAAAGCCCACATCAGCTCCAGCCACTGTACGGGACAAAACAACTTATCAGGCACGTGAGTAATTTGGCATGCATTTTGTCACGCGATCAGGCCCTTGTGCGGATCGATGTGTTTATCCGGGTCCCAGATTTTCAGGGTTTTATCGAAGGAGCCGGAGACGAATCGGCCATCGGGGAGCAGGGTGACGCAGTTGTATCCAGTCAGTGTGCCCCCGCAGGGTAACGACACATTGTGCTCCCGCATCCTTGCTTGGATCCCAGATTTTCAGGGTGCGATCGTCGGAGGCGGAGACGAATCGGCCATCGGGGAGCAGGAGGATGCAGTTGATCCAGTAAGTGTGCCCCCGCAGGGTAGCGACACATTGTGCTCCCGGTTTCATGCCAGGGTCCCAGATTTTCAGGGTGCCATCGGAGGAGCCGGAGACGAATCGGCCATCGGGGAGCAGGGTGATGCAGCTGATCCCGCCAGTGTGCACCCGCAGGGTAGCGACACATTGTGCTCCCGGTTTCATGCTTGGGTCCCAGATTTTCAGGGTCCATCGGAGGAGCCGGAGACGAATCGGCCATCGGGGAGCAGGGTGACGCATTCGATCCCGTCAGTGTGCCCCCGCAGGGTAGCGACACATAGTGCTGCCGGTTCCTTGCTTGGATCCCAGATTTTCAGGGTGTCATCGTAGGAGCCGGAGACGAATCGGCCATCGGGGAGCAGGAGGATGCAGTTGATCCCGCCAGTGTGCCCCCGCAGGGTAGCGACACATTGTGCTGCCGCATCCTTGCTTGGGTCCCAGATTTTCAGGGTTTTATCGCAGGAGCCTGAGACGAATCGGCCATCGGGGAGCAGGGTGACGCAGAGTACCCAGTGAGTGTGCCCCCGCAGGGTAGCGACACATTGTGCTGCCGGTTCTTTGCTTGGGTCCCAGATTTTCAGGGTGTGATCGTCGGAGCCGGAGACGAATCGGCCATCGGGGAGCAGGAGGACGCAGCGTATCCAGCGAGTGTGCCCCTGCAGGGTAGCGACACATTGTGCTCCCGCATCCTTTCCTGGATCCCAGATTTTCTGGGTGCCATTGGAGCAGCCGGAGACGAATCGGCCATCGGGGAGCAGGGTGACACAGCTTATAAAGTCAGTGTGCCCCCGCAGGGTAGCGACACATTCTATTCTCATCGCCCTGTTGCTCAGGTAACGATGCAGGGCACCTTGCCGTAAAACATCTTTCCCGATCAATATTTGCTCTTGCTCTCCCAGATTTTTCTCCACCCAGCTGCAGAAAGCCGACTTATGCTCATGTATACGGGTAAAGTATGGTGTCATTATTTGACGGCATAAAGACTGCACGTCCTTGTTACGGTTGTAATAGCCTTCAACAAGAACATCAATCAGGGCTTGATTCTGGCCAGGGCACAACAAGGGCATCTGACCGGATAAGAGGAATGAGCAGGTGTGTCGAAGCGCCAGAATATCCCGGGCTGACAGGTGTGTTTTAATCTGCAGCCAGCAATCACTGTTTATTGTTTTCTGAAAGAACTGTTCGCCGGTTATCTTCTTCTCTGGGGGGGGGGCACAGAGGGCAACCTGGTGTGCAGAGGACCGAAGACGCTGAGGAGAAGGGTCTCTTCTCTCATCATTTCCTCGTATCCTTTGTCTTGAGGATGTTGCTGCTGGATTGGCAGTGGTGCTACTTGGATCCATGGTGAGAGGCCGCGTTTGTTAATCGTTGGCCTTTAAGACACTGGATCTTGCGCTGAATTTTCCTTTTGTTCATCTGTCTGGCCGGCTGGTTACAGGGGGGATTGAATTCAATGCTGGGTGATCGGGAATGACCGGAAAAGCCCTTTCAGACAGCCACCATAGATTGTTTTGAAAAACCGGTGTGCCTGGTAACTGAACCTTATCAGGGAAGTAATTCTTTTTATCCATTATTTCAAGTGCAGCCAGCAGCGCAGGGCACTCACGAAATGACAGCAATCCGGGCATATAAGGCATCGTGGTCGGTTGGCGAACCAGAACTTAGTCAAGTAACGGCAGATCAGGCCAGTTATGCAGAGTGATTACCGCCCTGACAACACGCCCATTATCTTCAAAGCCCACATCAGCTCCAGCCACTGTACGGGACAAAACAACTTATCAGCCACGTGAGTAATTTGGCATGCATTTTGTCACGCGATCAGGCCCTTGTGCGGATCGATGTGTTTATCCGGGTCCCAGATTTTCAGGGTTTTATCGAAGGAGCCGGAGACGAATCGGCCATCGAGGAGCAGGGTGACGCGGCGTATCCAGTCAGTGTGCCCCCGCAGGGTAGCGACACATTGTGCTCCCGCATCCTTGCTTGGATCCCAGATTTTCAGGGTGCGATCGTCGGAGGCGGAGACGAATCGGCCATCGGGGAGCAGGAGGATGCAGTTGATCCAGTAAGTGTGCCCCCGCAGGGTAGCGACACATTGTGCTCCCGGTTTCATGCCAGGGTCCCAGATTTTCAGGGTGCCATCGGAGGAGCCGGAGACGAATCGGCCATCGGGGAGCAGGGTGATGCAGCTGATCCCGCCAGTGTGCACCCGCAGGGTAGCGACACATTGTGCTCCCGGTTTCATGCTTGGGTCCCAGATTTTCAGGGTTTCATCGTCGGAGCCGGAGACGAATCGGCCATCGGGGAGCAGGGTGACGCAGCGTATCCAGCTAGTGTGCCCCCGCAGGGTAGCGACACATTGTGCTCCCAGGTCCTTGCTTGGGTCCCAGATTTTCAGGGTTGTGATCGGAGGAGCCGGAGACGAATCGGCCATCGGGGAGCAGGAGGATGCAGTTGATCCCGCCAGTGTGCCCCCGCAGGGTAGCGACACATTGTGCTGCCGCATCCTTGCTTGGGTCCCAGATTTTCAGGGTTTTATCGCAGGAGCCTGAGACGAATCGGCCATCGGGGAGCAGGGTGACGCAGAGTACCCAGTGAGTGTGCCCCCGCAGGGTAGCGACACATTGTGCTGCCGGTTCTTTGCTTGGGTCCCAGATTTTCAGGGTGTGATCGTCGGAGCCGGAGACGAATCGGCCATCGGGGAGCAGGAGGACGCAGCGTATCCAGCGAGTGTGCCCCTGCAGGGTAGCGACACATTGTGCTCCCGCATCCTTTCCTGGATCCCAGATTTTCTGGGTGCCATTGGAGCAGCCGGAGACGAATCGGCCATCGGGGAGCAGGGTGACACAGCTTATAAAGTCAGTGTGCCCCCGCAGGGTAGCGACACATTCTATTCTCATCGCCCTGTTGCTCAGGTAACGATGCAGGGCACCTTGCCGTAAAACATCTTTCCCGATCAATATTTGCTCTTGCTCTCCCAGATTTTTCTCCACCCAGCTGCAGAAAGCCGACTTATGCTCATGTATACGGGTAAAGTATGGTGTCATTATTTGACGGCATAAAGACTGCACGTCCTTGTTACGGTTGTAATAGCCTTCAACAAGAACATCAATCAGGGCTTGATTCTGGCCAGGGCACAACAAGGGCATCTGACCGGATAAGAGGAATGAGCAGGTGTGTCGAAGCGCCAGAATATCCCGGGCTGACAGGTGTGTTTTAATCTGCAGCCAGCAATCACTGTTTATTGTTTTCTGAAAGAACTGTTCGCCGGTTATCTTCTTCTCTGGGGGGGGGGCACAGAGGGCAACCTGGTGTGCAGAGGACCGAAGACGCTGAGGAGAAGGGTCTCTTCTCTCATCATTTCCTCGTATCCTTTGTCTTGAGGATGTTGCTGCTGGATTGGCAGTGGTGTTACTTGGATCCATGGTGAGAGGCCGCGTTTGTTAATCGTTGGCCTTTAAGACACTGGACCTTGCGCTGAATTTTCCTTTTGTTCATCTGTCTGGCCGGCTGGTTACAGGGGGGATTGAATTCAATGCTGGGTGATCGGGAATGACCGGAAAAGCCCTTTCAGACAGCCACCATAGATTGTTTTGAAAAACCGGTGTGCCTGGTAACTGAACCTTATCAGGGAAGTAATTCTTTTTATCCATTATTTCAAGTGCAGCCAGCAGCGCAGGGCACTCACGAAATGACAGCAATCCGGGCATATAAGGCATCGTGGTCGGTTGGCGAACCAGAACTTAGTCAAGTAACGGCAGATCAGGCCAGTTATGCAGAGTGATTACCGCCCTGACAACACGCCCATTATCTTCAAAGCCCACATCAGCTCCAGCCACTGTACGGGACAAAACAACTTATCAGGCACGTGAGTAATTTGGCATGCATTTTGTCACGCGATCAGGCCCTTGTGCGGATCGATGTGTTTATCCGGGTCCCAGATTTTCAGGGTTTTATCGAAGGAGCCGGAGACGAATCGGCCATCGAGGAGCAGGGTGACGCGGCGTATCCAGTCAGTGTGCCCCCGCAGGGTAGCGACACATTGTGCTCCCGCATCCTTGCTTGGATCCCAGATTTTCAGGGTGCGATCGTCGGAGGCGGAGACGAATCGGCCATCGGGGAGCAGGAGGATGCAGTTGATCCAGTAAGTGTGCCCCCGCAGGGTAGCGACACATTGTGCTCCCGGTTTCATGCCAGGGTCCCAGATTTTCAGGGTGCCATCGGAGGAGCCGGAGACGAATCGGCCATCGGGGAGCAGGGTGATGCAGCTGATCCCGCCAGTGTGCACCCGCAGGGTAGCGACACATTGTGCTGCCGGTTCCTTGCTTGGGTCCCAGATTTTCAGGGTGCCATCGGAGGAGCCGGAGACGAATCGGCCATCGGGGAGCAGGGTGACGCAGTGTATCCAGCGAGTGTGCCCCTGCAGGGTAGCGACACATTGTGCTGCCGGTTCTTTGCTTGGGTCCCAGATTTTCAGGGTTTTATCGGAGGAGCCGGAGACGAATCGGCCATCGGGGAGCAGGAGGATGCAGTTGATCCCGCCAGTGTGCCCCCGCAGGGTAGCGACACATTGTGCTGCCGCATCCTTGCTTGGGTCCCAGATTTTCAGGGTTTTATCGCAGGAGCCTGAGACGAATCGGCCATCGGGGAGCAGGGTGACGCAGAGTACCCAGTGAGTGTGCCCCCGCAGGGTAGCGACACATTGTGCTGCCGGTTCTTTGCTTGGGTCCCAGATTTTCAGGGTGTGATCGTCGGAGCCGGAGACGAATCGGCCATCGGGGAGCAGGAGGACGCAGCGTATCCAGCGAGTGTGCCCCTGCAGGGTAGCGACACATTGTGCTCCCGCATCCTTTCCTGGATCCCAGATTTTCTGGGTGCCATTGGAGCAGCCGGAGACGAATCGGCCATCGGGGAGCAGGGTGACACAGCTTATAAAGTCAGTGTGCCCCCGCAGGGTAGCGACACATTCTATTCTCATCGCCCTGTTGCTCAGGTAACGATGCAGGGCACCTTGCCGTAAAACATCTTTCCCGATCAATATTTGCTCTTGCTCTCCCAGATTTTTCTCCACCCAGCTGCAGAAAGCCGACTTATGCTCATGTATACGGGTAAAGTATGGTGTCATTATTTGACGGCATAAAGACTGCACGTCCTTGTTACGGTTGTAATAGCCTTCAACAAGAACATCAATCAGGGCTTGATTCTGGCCAGGGCACAACAAGGGCATCTGACCGGATAAGAGGAATGAGCAGGTGTGTCGAAGCGCCAGAATATCCCGGGCTGACAGGTGTGTTTTAATCTGCAGCCAGCAATCACTGTTTATTGTTTTCTGAAAGAACTGTTCGCCGGTTATCTTCTTCTCTGGGGGGGGGACACAGAGGGCAACCTGGTGTGCAGAGGACCGAAGACGCTGAGGAGAAGGGTCTCTTCTCTCATCATTTCCTCGTATCCTTTGTCTTGAGGATGTTGCTGCTGGATTGGCAGTGGTGCTGCTTGGATCCATGGTGAGAGGCCGCGTTTGTTAATCGTTGGCCTTTAAGACACTGGATCTTGCGCTGAATTTTCCTTTTGTTCATCTGTCTGGCCGGCTGGTTACAGGGGGGATTGAATTCAATGCTGGGTGATCGGGAATGACCGGAAAAGCCCTTTCAGACAGCCACCATAGATTGTTTTGAAAAACCGGTGTGCCTGGTAACTGAACCTTATCAGGGAAGTAATTCTTTTTATCCATTATTTCAAGTGCAGCCAGCAGCGCAGGGCACTCACGAAATCACAGCAATCCGGGCATATAAGGCATCGTGGTCGGTTGGCGAACCAGAACTTAGTCAAGTAACGGCAGATCAGGCCAGTTATGCAGTGTGATAACCGCCCTGACAACACGCCCATTATCTTCAATGCCCACATCAGCCCCAGCCACTGTACGGGATAAAACAACTTATCAGGCAGGTGAGTGATTTGGCACGCATTTTGTCACGCGATCAGGCCCTTATGCGGATCGATGTGTTTATCCGGGTCCCAGATTTTCAGGGTGCCATCGGCGGAGCCTGAGACGAATCGGCCATCGGGGAGCAGGGTGACGCAGCTTACCCAGTGAGTGTGCCCCCGCAGGGTAGCGACACATTGTACTCCCGATTCCATGCTTGGGTCCCAGATTTCCAGGGTGCCAGCGTAGGAGCCGGAGACGAATCGGCCATCGGGGAGCAGGAGGGCGCATTTGATCCAGCTAGTGTGCCCCCGCAGGGTAGCGACACATTGTGCTCCCGGTTTCATGCCTGGGTCCCAGATTTTCAGGAATCGATCCAAGGAGCCGGAGACGAATCGGCCATCGGGGAGCAGGGTGACGCATTCGATCCCGTCAGTGTGCCCCCGCAGGGTAGCGACACATTGTGCTCCCGGTTTCATGCTTGGATCCCAGATTTTCAGGAATCCATCAAAGGAGCCGGAGACGAATCGGCCATCGGGGAGCTGGGTGACGCAGCGTATCGATTCAGTGTGCCCCAGCAGGGTAGCGACACATAGTGCTGCCGGTTCCTTGCTTGGATCCCAGATTTTCAGGGTGTCATCGTAGGAGCCGGAGACGAATCGGCCATCGGGGAGCAGGGTGAAGCAGTGTATTGCGCCAGTGTGTCCCTGCAGGGTAGCGACACATTGTGCTGTCGGTTCCTTGCTTGGGTCCCAGATTTTCAGGGTGTTATCGTAGGAGCCGGAGACGAATCGGCCATCGGGGAGCAGGAGGATGCATTTGATCCTGTCGGTGTGCCCCTGCAGGGTAGCGACACATTGTGCTGCCGGTTCCTTGCTTGGGTCCCAGATTTTCAGGGTGTGATCGTCGGAGCCTGAGACGAATCGGCCATCGGGGAGCAGGGTGACGCAGAATATCGATTCAGTGTGCCCACGCAGGGTCGCGGCACATTGTGCTCCCGGTTCCTTGCTTGGGTCCCAGATTTTCAGGGTGTGATCGTCGGAGCCTGAGACGAATCGGCCATCGGGGAGCAGGGTGACGAAGTTGATCCAGTGAGTGTGCCCCCGCAGGGTAGCGACACATTCTATGCTCATCGCCCTGTTGCTCAGGTAGCGATGCAGGGCACCTTGCCGTAAGACATCTTTCCCGATCCATATTTGCTCCTGCTCTCCCAGATTTTTCTCCACCCAGTTGCAGAAAGCCGACTTATGCTCATGTATACGGGTAAAGTATGGTGTCATTATTTGACGGCATAAAGACTGCACGTCCTGGTTCCGGTTGTAATAGCGTTCTACAAGAACATTAACCAGGGCTTGATTCTGGCCAGGGCACAACAAGGGCATCTGACCGGATAAGAGGAATGAGCAGGTGTGTCGAAGCGCCAGAATATCCCTGGCTGACAGGTGTGTTTTAATCTGCAGCCAGCAATCACTGTTTATTGCTTTCTGAAAGAATTGTTCGCCGGTTGTCTTCTTCTCCGGGGGGCGGACATAGAGGGCAACCTGGTGTGCAAATAACCGAAGACGCTGAGGAAAAGAGCATCTTCTCTCATCATTTCCTCGTATCCTTCGTCTTGAGGATGTTGCTGCTGGATTGGCAGTGGTGCTGCTTGGATCCATGGTGACAGGCCGCGTTTGTTAATCGTTGGCCTTTAAGACACTGGATCTTGCGCTGAATTTTCCTTTTGTTCATCTGTCTGGCCGGCTGGTTACAGGGGGGATTGAATTCAATGCTGAGTGATCGGGAATGACCGGAAAAGCCCTTTCAGACAGCCACCATAGATTGTTTTGAAAAACCGGTGTGCCTGGTAACTGAACCTTATCGGGGAAGCAATTCTTTTTATTCATTATTTCAAGTGCAGCCAGCAGCGCAGGGCACTCACGAAATCACAGCAATCCGGGCATATAAGGCATCGTGGTCGGTTGGCGAACCAGAACTTAGTCAAGTAACGGCAGATCAGGCCAGTTATGCAGTGTGATAACCGCCCTGACAACACGCCCATTATCTTCAATGCCCACATCAGCCCCAGCCACTGTACGGGATAAAACAACTTATCAGGCAGGTGAGTGATTTGGCACGCATTTTGTCACGCGATCAGGCCCTTATGCGGATCGATGTGTTTATCCGGGTCCCAGATTTTCAGGGTTTTATCGAAGGAGCCGGAGACGAATCGGCCATCGGGGAGCAGGGTGAGGCAGTTTACCCAGTGAGTGTGCCCCCGCAGGGTAGCGACACATTGTGCTTCCGGTTCCTTGCTTGGGTTCCAGATTTTCAGGGTGTAATCGATGGAACCGGAGACGAATCGGCCATCGGGGAGCTGGGTGACGCAGCGTATCCCGCCAGTGTGTCCCTGCAGGGTAGCGACACATTGTGCTCCCGGTTTCATGCCAGGGTCCCAGATTTTCAGGGTGCCATCGGAGGAGCCGGAGACGAATCGGCCATCGGGGAGCAGGGTGATGCAGCTGATCCCGCCAGTGTGCCCCCGCAGGGTAGCGATACATTGTGCTGCCGGTTCCTTGCTTGGGGCCCAGATTTTCAGGGTTAAATCATCGGAGCCGGAGACGAATCGGCCATCGGGGAGCAGGAGGATGCAGGTGATCCCGGCAGTGTGCCCCCGCAGGGTAGCGACACATTGTGCTCCCGGTTCCTCCTTTCTTGGATCCCAGATTTTCAGGGTTTCATCGCCGGAGCCGGAGACGAATCGGCCATCGGGGAGCAGGGTGACGCAGAGTATCCTGTCAGTGTGCCCCCGCAGGGTGGCGACACATTGTGCTTCCGGTTCCTTGCTTGGGTTCCAGATTTTCAGGGCGCCATCGATGGAACCGGAGACGAATCGGCCATCGCAGAGCAGGGTGACGCAGCGTATCCCGCCAGTGTGTCCCTGCAGGGTAGCGACACATTGTGCTCCCGGTTTCATGCCAGGGTCCCAGATTTTCAGGGTGCCATCGAAGGAGCCGGAGACGAATCGGCCATCGGGGAGCAGGGTGATGTAGCTGATTCCGAGAGTGTGCTCCCGCAGGGTAGCGACACATTGTGCTCCCAGTGCCATGCTTGGGTCCCAGATTTTCAGGGTGCGATCGGAGGAGCCAGAGACGAATCGGCCATCGGGGAGCTGGGTGACGCAGCGTATCCAGCAAGTGTGTCCCTGCAGGGTAGCGACACATTCTATGCTCATCGCCCTGTTGCTCAGGTAGCGATGCAGGGCACCTTGCCGTAAGACATCTTTCCCGATCCATATTTGCTCTTGTTCTCCCAGATTTTTCTGCACCCAGCTGCAGAAAGCCGACTTATGCTCATGTATACGGGTAAAGTAGGGTGTCATTATTCGACGGCATAAAGACTGCACGTCCTGGTTCCGGTTGTAATAGCCTTCAACAAGAACATTAACCAGGGCTTGATTCTGGCCAGGGCACAACAAGGGCATCTGACCGGATAAGAGGAATGAGCAGGTGTGTCGAAGCGCCAGAATATCCCTGGCTGACAGGTGTGTTTTAATCTGCAGCCAGCAATCACTGTTCATTGTGTGCTGAAAGAACTGTTCGCCGGTTATCCTGGCGCTGTTTTCGCCAAAAGTGGAAATGTCATTTCTTGCTACGTTTTGGGATTCCAATACAGCACATGAGCTGTCAGGATGTTGCCTTTTTCCCGATCTAACCGTATATCCACTATTAGTTGAAACAGCGCCGGTTGTCTTCTTCTCTGGGGGGGCACAGAGGGCAACCTGGTGTGCAGAGAACCGAAGACGCTTAGGAGAAGGGGCTCTTCTCTCTTCATTTTCTTGTATCTTTTGTCTTGAGGATGTTTCTGCTGGATTGGCAGTGGTGCTACTTGGATCCATGATGAGAGCCAGCATTTGTTTATCGTAGGCCTTTAAGACACTGGATCTTGCGCTGAATTTTCCTTTTGTTGATCTGTCTGGCCGACTGGTTACAGGGGGGATTGAATTCAATGTTGGGTGATCGGGAATGACCGGAAAAGCCCTTTCAGACAGCCACCATAGATTGTTTGAAAAACCGGTGTGCCTGGTAACTGAACCTTATCAGGGAGGCAATTATTTTTATCCATTATTGCAAGTGCAGCCAGCAGCGCGGGGCACTCGCGAAATCACAGCAATCCGGGCATATAAGGCATCGTGGTCGGTTGGCGAACCAGAACTTGGTCAAGTAACGGCAGATCAGGCCAGTTATGCAGTGTGATAACCGCCCTGACAACACGCCCATTATCTTCAATGCCCACATCAGCCCAGCCTCTGTACGGGACAAAACAACTTATCAGGCAGGTGAGTGATTTGGCACGCATTTTGTCACGCGATCAGGCCCTTGTGCGGATCGATGTGTTTATCCGGCTCCCAGATTTTCAGGGTTTCATCGTAGGAGCCGGAGACGAATCGGCCATCGGGGAGCAGGGTGACGCATCGTATCCAGTGAGTGTGCCCCCGCAGGGTAGCGACACATTGTGCTCCCGCATCCTTGCTTGGGTCCCAGATTTTCAGGGTGCGATCGTCGGAGCCGGAGACGAATCGGCCATCGGGGAGCTGGGTGACGCAGCGTATCCCGCCAGTGTGTCCCTGCAGGGTAGCGACACATTGTGCTCCCGGTTTCATGCCAGGGTCCCAGATTTTCAGGGTGCCATCGGAGGAGCCGGAGACGAATCGGCCATCGGGGAGCAGGAGGATGCAGTTGATCCAGTCAGTGTGCCCCCGCAGGGTAGCGACACATTGTGCTCCCGGTTCCTCCTTGCTTGGGTCCCAGATTTTCAGGGTTTTATCGTCGGAACCGGAGACGAATCGGCCATCGGGGAGCAGGAGGATGCAGGTGATCCAGGCAGTGTGCCCCCGCAGGGTAGCGACACATTGTGCTCCCGGTTCCTCCTTTCTTGGATCCCAGATTTTCAGGGTTTCATCGACGGAGCCGGAGACGAATCGGCCATCGGGGAGCAGGGTGACGCAGCTGATCCAGTGAGCGTGCCCCCGCAGGGTAGCGACACATTGTGCTTCCGGTTCCTTGCTTGGGTTCCAGATTTTCAGGGTGCCATCGATGGAGCCGGAGACGAATCGGCCATCGCAGAGCAGGGTGACGCAGCGTATCCCGCCAGTGTGTCCCTGCAGGGTAGCGACACATTGTGCTCCCGGTTTCATGCCAGGGTCCCAGATTTTCAGGGTGCCATCGAAGGAGCCGGAGACGAATCGGCCATCGGGGAGCAGGGTGATGTAGCTGATTCCGAGTGTGTGCTCCCGCAGGGTAGCGACACATTGTGCTCCCAGTGCCATGCTTGGGTCCCAGATTTTCAGGGTGCGATCGGAGGAGCCGGAGACGAATCGGCCATCGGGGAGCTGGGTGACGAAGCGTATCCAGCAAGTGTGTCCCTGCAGGGTAGCGACACATTCTATGCTCATCGCCCTGTTGCTCAGGTAGCGATGCAGGGCACCTTGCCGTAAGACATCTTTCCCGATCCATATTTGCTCTTGTTCTCCCAGATTTTTCTGCACCCAGCTGCAGAAAGCCGACTTATGCTCATGTATACGGGTAAAGTAGGGTGTCATTATTTGACGGCATAAAGACTGCACGTCCTGGTTCCGGTTGTAATAGCCTTCAACAAGAACATCAATCAGGGCTTGATTCTGGCCAGGGCACAACAAGGGCATCTGACCGGATAAGAGGAATGAGCAGGTGTGTCGAAGCGCCAGAATATCCCTGGCTGACAGGTGTGTTTTAATCTGCAGCCAGCAATCACTGTTCATTGTGTGCTGAAAGAACTGTTCGCCGGTTATCCTGGCGCTGTTTTCGCCAAAAGTGGAAATGTCATTTCTTGCTACGTTTTGGGATTCCAATACAGCACATGAGCTGTCAGGATGTTGCCTTTTTCCCGATCTAACCGTATATCCACTATTAGTTGAAACAGCGCCGGTTGTCTTCTTCTCTGGGGGGGCACAGAGGGCAACCTGGTGTGCAGAGAACCGAAGACGCTTAGGAGAAGGGGCTCTTCTCTCTTCATTTTCTTGTATCTTTTGTCTTGAGGATGTTTCTGCTGGATTGGCAGTGGTGCTACTTGGATCCATGATGAGAGCCAGCATTTGTTTATCGTAGGCCTTTAAGACACTGGATCTTGCGCTGAATTTTCCTTTTGTTGATCTGTCTGGCCGACTGGTTACAGGGGGGATTGAATTCAATGTTGGGTGATCGGGAATGACCGGAAAAGCCCTTTCAGACAGCCACCATAGATTGTTTGAAAAACCGGTGTGCCTGGTCACTGAACCTTATCAGGGAGGCAATTATTTTTATCCATTATTGCAAGTGCAGCCAGCAGCGCGGGGCACTCGCGAAATGACAGCAATCCGGGCATATAAGGCATCGTGGTCGGTTGGCGAACCAGAACTTAGTCAAGTAACGGCAGATCAGGCCAGTTATGGTGTGTGATAACCGCCCTGACAGCACGCCCATTATCTTCAAAGCCCACATCAGCTCCAGTCACTGTACGGGACAAAACAACTTATCAGGCACGGGCACGCATTTTGTCACGCGATCAGGCCCTTGTGCGGATCGATGTGTTTATCCGGGTCCCAGATTTTCAGGGTGCCATCGGCGGAGCCTGAGACGAATCGGCCATCGGGGAGCAGGGTGACGCAGTAGATCAAGTTAGTGTGCCCCCGCAGGGTAGCATCACATTGTGCTCCCGGTTCCTTGCTTGGGTCCCAGATTTTCAGGAGTCCATCGTAGGAGCCGGAGACCAATCGGCCATCGGGGAGCATGGTGACGCATTTGATCCAGTGAGTGTGCCCCCGCAGGGTAGCGACACATTGTGCTCCCGGTTCCTTACTTGGGTCCCAGATTTTCAGGGTTTTATCCACGGAGCCGGAGACGAATCGGCCATCGGGGAGCAGGGTGACGCAGCAGATCACGTTAGTATGTCCCTGCAGGGTAGCGACACATTGTGCTCCCGGTTCCTTGCTTGGATCCCAGATTTTCAGGGTGCCATCGTTGGAGCCGGAGACGAATCGTCCATCGGGGAGCAGGGTGACGCAGTAGATCAAGTTAGTATGTCCCTGCAGGGTAGCGACGCATTGTCCTTCCGGTTCCATGTTTGGGTTCCAGATTTTCAGGGTTTTATCGCAGGAGCCGGAGACGAATAGGCCATCGGGGAGCGGGAGGATGCCGTTGATCTTGTTAGTGTGCCCCCGCAGGGTAGCGACACATAGTGCTCCCGGTTTTATGCCTGGGTCCCAGATTTTCAGGAATCCTTCGGAGCAGCCGGAGACGAATCGACCATCGGGGAGCAGGAGGATGCACTGGATCCCGCCAGTGTGCCCCAGCAGGGTAGCGACACATAGTGCTCCCGGTTTCATGCCTGGGTCCCAGATTTTCAGGGTGTAATCGTTGGAGCCGGAGACGAATCGGCCATCGGGGAGCAGGAGGGCACAGTTGATCCAGCCTGTGTGCCCCCGCAGGGTGATCCAGTCTGTGTGCCCCCGCAGGGTAGCGACACATTGAGCTCCCGCATCCTTTCCTGGATCCCAGATTTTCAGGATGCCACCGGAGGAGCCGGAGACAAATCGGCCATCGGGGAGCTGGAGGACGCAGCGTATCCAGCTAGTGTGCCCCCGCAGGGTAGCGACACATTCTATGCTCATCGCCCTGTTGCTCAGGTAGCGATGCAGGGCTCCTTGCCGTAAGACATCTTCCCCGATCCATATTTGCTCTTGCTTTCCCAGATTTTTCTCCACCCAGCTACAGAAAACCGGCTTATGCTCATGTATACGGGTAAAGTAGGGTGTCATTATTCGACGCCATAAAGACTGCACGTCCTTGTTCCGGTTGTAATAGCCTTCAACAAGAACATTAACCAGGGCTTGATTCTGGCCAGGGCACAACAAGGGCATCTGACCGGATAAGAGGAATGAGCAGGTGTGTCGAAGCGCCAGAATATCCCTGGCTGACAGGTGTTTTTTAATCTGCTCCCAGCAATCACTGATTATTGTGTTCTGAAAGAACTGTTCGCCGGTTATCTTCTTCGCTGGGGGGGCACAGAGGGCAACCTGGTGTGCAGAGAACCAAAGACGCTGAGGAGAAGGGTCTCTTCTCTCATCATTTCCTTGTACCCTTTGTCTTGAGGATGTTACTGCTGGATTGGCAGTGGTGCTACTTGGACCCATGGTGAGAGGCCTCGTTTATTTATCGTTGACCTTTAAGACACTGGATCTTGTGCTGAATTCTCCTTTTGTTCATCTGTCTGGCCGGCTGGTTACAGGGGGGATTGAATTCAATGCTGGGTGATCGGGAATGATCGGAAAAGCCCTTTCAGACAGCCACCATAGATTGTTTTGAAAAACCGGTATGCCTGGTAACTGAACCTTATCAGGGAGGTAATTCTTTTTTTTATCCATTATTTCAAGTGCAGCCAGCAGCGCAGGGTACTCACGAAATCACAGCAATCCGGGCATATAAGGCATCGTGGTCGTTTGGCGAACCAGAACTTAGTCAAGTAACGGCAGACCAGGCCAGTTATGCAGTGTGATAACCGCCCTGACAACACGCCCATTATCTTCAAAGCCCTCATCAGCTCCAGCCACTGTACGGGACAAAACAACTTATCAGGCAGGTGAGTGATTTGGCACGCATTGTGTCATGCGATCAGGCCCTTGTGCGGATCAATGTGTTTATCCGGGTCCCAGATTTTCAGGAATCCATCCAAGGAGCCGGAGACGAATCGGCCATCGGGGAGCAGGGTGAGGCAGTTTACCCAGTTAGTGTGCCCCCGCAGGGTAGCGACACATTGTGCTCCCGATTCCATGCTTGGGTCCCAGATTTTCAGGGTGCCATCGTAGGAGCCGGAGACGAATCGGCCATCGGGGAGCAGGGTGACGCAGCGTATCCAGTCAGCGTGCCCCCGCAGGGTAGCGACACATTGTGCTCCCGGTTTCATGCTTGGATCCCAGATTTTCAGGAATCCATCCAAGGAGCCGGAGACGAATCGGCCATCGGGGAGCAGGGTGACGCAGTCTATCAAGTTAGTGTGCCCCCGCAGGGTAGCGACACATAGTGCTCCCGGTTTCATGCCTGGGTCCCAGATTTCCAGGGTGCCATCAAAGGAGCCGGAGACGAATCGGCCATCGGGGAGCAGGGTGACGCAGAATACCCCGCCAGTGTGTCCCTGCAGGGTAGCGACACATTGTGCTCCCGGTTCCTTTCTTGGGTCCCAGATTTTCAGGGTGCCATCGGCGGAGCCTGAGACGAATCGGCCATCGGGGAGCAGGAGGACGCAGTTGATCCAGTTAGTGTGCCCCCGCAGGGTAGCGACACATTGTGCTCCGGGTTTCATGCCTGGGTCCCAGATTTTCAGGGTGCCATCGCAGGAGCCGGAGACGAATCGGCCATCGGGGAGCAGGAGGACGCAGCGTATCCAACAAGTGTGCCCCCGCAGGGTAGCGACACATTGTGCTCCCGGTGCCATGCTTGGGCCCCAGATTTGCAGGGTGCCATCGCAGGAGCCGGAGACGAATCGGCCATCGGGGAGCAGGGTGACGCAGCATATCTCGCGAGTGTGCCCCCGCAGGGTAGCGACACATTCTATGCTCATCGCCCTGTTGCTCAGGTAGCGATGCAGGGCAGCTTGCCGTAAGACATCTTTCCCGATCCATATTTGCTCTTGTTCTCCCAGATTTTTCTGCACCCAGCTGCAGAAAGCCGACTTATGCTCATGTATACGGGTAAAGTATGGTGTCATTATTCGACGGCATAAAGACTGCACGTCCGGGTTCCGGTTGTAATAGCCTTCAACAAGAACATCAATCAGGGCTTGATTCTGGCCAGGGCACAACAAGGGCATCTGACCGGATAAGAGGAATGAGCAGGTGTGTCGAAGCGCCAGAATATCCCTGGCTGACAGGTGTGTTTTAATCTGCAGCCAGCAATCACTGTTTATTGTTTTCTGAAAGAACTGTTCGCCGGTTATCTTCTTCTCTGGGGAGGGGGCACAGAGGGCAACCTGGTGTGCAGATAACCGAAGACGCTGAGGAGAAGGGTCTCTTCTCTCATCATTTCCTCGTATCCTTCGTCTTGAGGATGTTGCTGCTGGATTGGCAGTGGTGCTACTTGGATCCATGGTGAGAGGCCGCGTTTGTTAATCGTTGGCCTTTAAGACTCTGGATCTTGCGCTGAATTTTCCTTTTGTTCATATGTCTGGCCGGCTGGTTACAGGGGGGATTGAATTCAATGTTGGGTAATCGGGAATGACCGGAAAAGCCCTTTCAGACAGCCACCATAGATTGTTTTGAAAAACCGGTGTGCCTGGTATCTTCAAAGCCCACATCAGCTCCAGCCACTGTACGGGTCAAAACAACTTATCAGGCACGTGAGTGATTTTGCACGCATTTTGTCACGCGATCATGCCCTTGTGCGGATCGATGTGTTTATCCGGGTCCCAGATTTTAAGGGTTTCATCGAAGGCGGCGGAGACGAATCGGCCATCGGGGAGCCGGAGGACGCAGTTGATCCCGTCAGTGTGTCCCTGCAGGGTAGCGACACATTGTGCTGCCGGTTTCATGCTTGGGTCCCAGATTTTCAGGAGTCCATTGTAGGAGCCGGAGATCAATCGGCCATCGGGGAGCAGGGTGACGCAGCGTATCCAGTGAGTGTGCCCCTGCAGGGTAGCAACACATTGTGCTGCCGGTGCCATGCTTGGGTCCCAGATTCTCAGGGTGCCATCGTCGGAGCCGGAGACGAATCTGCCATCGGGGAGCAGGAGGATGCAGTTGATCCCGTCAGTGTGTCCCTGCAGGGTAGCGACACATTGTGCTTCCGGTTCCTTTCTTGGATCCCAGATTTTCAGGGTGTGATCGTCGGAGCCGGAGACGAATCGGCCATCGGGGAGCAGGAGCACGCAGTTGATCCAGTGAGAGTGCCCCCGCAGAGTAGCGACACATTGTGCTCCCGCATCCTTGCCTGGGTCCCAGATTTTCAGGGTGTTATCGTTGGAGGCGGAGACGAATCGGCCATCGGGGAGCAGGGTGATACCGCGTATCCAGTGAGTGTGCCCCCGCAGGGTAGCGACACATTGTGCTCCCGGTTTCATGCTTGGGTCCCAGATTTTCAGGGTGCAATCGCAGGAGCCGGAGACGAATCGGCCATCGGGGAGCAGGATGACGCGGTGGGTCCAGTCAGTGTGCCCCCGCAGGGTAGCGACACATTGTGCTGCCGGTTCCTTGCTTGGGTCCCAGATTTTCAGGGTGCCATCGGAGGCGCCGGAGACGAATCGGCCATCGGGGAGCAGGGTGACGCAGAGTATCCTGTCAGTGTGCCCCCGCAGGGTAGCGACACATTGTGCTCCCACATCCTTGCTTGGGTCCCAGATTTTCAGGGTTTTATCGCAGGAGCCGGAGATGAATCGGCCATCAGGGAGCAGGGTGACGCAGCATATCCCGCCAGTGTGCCCCCGCAGGGTAGCGACACATTCTATGCTCATCGCCCTGTTGCTCAGGTAGCGATGCAGGGCACCTTGCCGTAAGATATCTTCCCCGATCCATATTTTCTCTTGCTCTCCAAGATTTTTCTCCACCCAGCTACAGAAAGCCGACTTATGCTCATGTGTACGGGTAAAGTATGGTGTCATTATTCGACGCCATAAAGACTGCACGTCCTGGTTACGGTTGTAATAGCGTTCAACAAGAACATTAACCAGGGCTTGATTCTGGCCAGGGCACAACAAGGGCATCTGACCGGATAAGAGGAATGAGCAGGTGTGTCGAAGCGCCAGAATATCCCTGGCTGACAGGTGTGTTTTAATATGCAGCCAGCAATCACTGTTCATTGTGTTCTGAAAGAACTGTTCGCCGGTTATCCTGGCGCTGTTTTCGACAAAAGTGGAAATGTCATTTCTTGCTACTTTTTGGGATTCAAATACAGCACATAAGCTGTCAGGATGTTGCCTTTTTCCCGATCTGACCGTATATCCACTATTAGTTGAAACAGCGCCGGTTGTTTTCTTCTCTGCGGAGGGGGCACAGAGGGCAACCTGGTGTGCAGAGAACCGAAGACGCTTAGGAGAAGGGCATCTTCTCTCATCATTTTCTCGTATCCTTCGTCTTGAGGATGTTGCTGCTGGACTGGCAGTGGTGCTACTTGGATCCATGGTGAGAGGCCGCGTTTGTTAATCGTTGGCCTTTAAGACTCTGGATCTTGCGCTGAATTTTCCTTTTGTTCATCTGTCTGGCCGGCTGGTTACAGGGGGGATTGAATTCAATGTTGGGTAATCGGGAATGACCGGAAAAGCCCTTTCAGACAGCCACCATAGATTGTTTTGAAAAACCGGTGTGCCTGGTATCTTCAAAGCCCGCATCAGCTCCAGCCACTGTACGGGTCAAAACAACTTATCAGGCACGTGAGTGATTTTGCACGCATTTTGTCACGCGATCAGGCCCTTGTGCGGATCGATGTGTTTATCCGGGTCCCAGATTTTAAGGGTTTCATCGAAGGAGGCGGAGACGAATCGGCCATCGGGGAGCCGGAGGACGCAGTTGATCCCGTCAGTGTGTCCCTGCAGGGTAGCGACACATTGTGCTGCCGGTTTCATGCTTGGGTCCCAGATTTTCAGGAGTCCATTGTAGGAGCCGGAGACCAATCGGCCATCGGGGAGCAGGGTGACGCAGGGAGTGTGCCCCTGCAGGGTAGCGACACATTGTGCTGCCGGTGCCATGCTTGGGTCCCAGATTTTCAGGGTGCCATCGGAGGAGCAGGAGACGAATCTGCCATCGGGGAGCAGGAGGATGCAGTTGATCCCGTCAGTGTGCTCCCGCAGGGTAGCGACACATTGTGCTTCCGGTTCCTTTCTTGGATCCCAGATTTTCAGGGTGTGATCGTCGGAGCCGGAGACGAATCGGCCATCGGGGAGCAGGAGGACGCAGTTGATCCACTGAGTGTGCCCCCGCAGGGTAGCGACACATTGTGCTCCCGCATCCTTGCCTGGGTCCCAGATTTTCAGGGTGTGATCGTTGGAGCCGGAGACGAATCGGCCATCGGGGAGCAGGATGACACCGCGTATCCAGTGAGTGTGCCCCCGCAGGGTAGCGACACATTGTGCTCCCGGTTTCATGCTTGGGTCCCAGATTTTCAGGGTGCCATCGCAGGAGCCGGAGACGAATCGGCCATCGGGGAGCAGGATGACGCAGAGGGTCCAGTCAGTGTGCCCCCGCAGGGTAGCGACACATTGTGCTCCCGGTTCCTTGCTTGGGTCCCAGATTTTCAGGGTTTTATCGCAGGAGCCGGAGACGTATCGGCCATCGGGGAGCAGGGTGACGCAGAGTATCGAATCAGTGTGCCCCCGCAGGCTAGCGACACATTGTGCTCCCACATCCTTGCTTGGGTCCCAGATTTTCAGGGTTTTATCGCAGGAGCCGGAGACGAATCGGCCATCGGGGAGCAGGGTGACGCAGCATATCTCGCCAGTGTGCCCCCGCAGGGTAGCGACACATTCTATGTTCATCGCCCTGTTGCTCAGGTAGCGATGCAGGGCACCTTGCCGTAAGACATCTTTCCCGATCCATATTTGCTCTTGCTCTCCCAGATTTTTCTCCACCCAGCTAAAGAAAGCCGACTTATGCTCATGTATGCGGGTAAAGTATGGTGTCATCATTTGACGGGATAAAGACTGCACGTCCTTGTTACGGTTGTAATAGCCTTCAACAAGAACATTAACCAGGGCTTGATTCTGGCCAGGGCACAACAAGGGCATCTGACCGGATAAGAGGAATGAGCAGGTGTGTCGAAGCGCCAGAATATCCCTGGCTGACAGGTGTGTTTTAATCTGCAGCCAGCAATCACTGTTTATTGTTTTCTGAAAGAACTGTTCGCCGGTTATCTTCTTCTCTGGGGAGGGGGCACAGAGGGCAACCTGGTGTGCAGATAACCGAAGACGCTGAGGAGAAGGGTCTCTTCTCTCATCATTTCCTCGTATCCTTCGTCTTGAGGATGTTGCTGCTGGACTGGCAGTGGTGCTACTTGGATCCATGGTGAGAGGCCGCGTTTATTAATCGTTGGCCTTTAAGACTCTGGATCTTGCGCTGAATTTTTCTTTTGTTCATCTGTCTGGCCGGCTGGTTACAGGGGGGATTGAATTCAATGTTGGGTGATCGGGAATGACCGGAAAAGCCCTTTCAGACAGCCACCATAGATTGTTTTGAAAAACCGGTGTGCCTGGTATCTTCAAAGCCCACATCAGCTCCAGCCACTGTACGGGTCAAAACAACTTATCAGGCACGTGAGTGATTTTGCACGCATTTTGTCACGCGATCAGGCCCTTGTGCGGATCGATGTGTTTATCCGGGTCCCAGATTTTAAGGGTTTCATCGAAGGAGGCGGAGACGAATCGGCCATCGGGGAGCCGGAGGACGCAGTTGATCCTGTCAGTGTGTCCCTGCAGGGTAGCGACACATTGTGCTGCCGGTTTCATGCTTGGGTCCCAGATTTTCAGGAGTCCATTGTAGGAGCCGGAGACCAATCGGCCATCGGGGAGCAGGGTGACGCAGCGTATCCAGTGAGTGTGCCCCTGCAGGGTAGCGACACATTGTGCTGCCGGTGCCATGCTTGGGTCCCAGATTCTCAGGGTGCAATCGTCGGAGCCGGAGACGAATCTGCCATCGGGGAGCAGGAGGATGCAGTTGATCCCGTCAGTGTGCTCCCGCAGGGTAGCGACACATTGTGCTTCCGGTTCCTTTCTTCGATCCCAGATTTTCAGGGTGTGATCGTCGGAGCCGGAGACGAATCGGCCATCGGGGAGCAGGAGGACGCAGTTGATCCACTGAGTGTGCCCCCGCAGGGTAGCGACACATTGTGCTCCCGCATCCTTGCCTGGGTCCCAGATTTTCAGGGTGTGATCGTTGGAGCCGGAGACGAATCGGCCATCGGGGAGCAGGATGACACCGCGTATCCAGTGAGTGTGCCCCCGCAGGGTAGCGACACATTGTGCTCCCGGTTTCATGCTTGGGTCCCAGATTTTCAGGGTGCAATCGCAGGAGCCGGAGGAGACGAATCGGCCATCGGGGAGCAGGATGACGCGGTGGGTCCAGTCAGTGTGCCCCCGCAGGGTAGCGACACATTGTGCTCCCGGTTCCTTGCTTGGGTCCCAGATTTTCAGGGTTTTATCGCAGGAGCCGGAGACGTATCGGCCATCGGGGAGCAGGGTGACGCAGAGTATCGAATCAGTGTGCCCCCGCAGGGTAGCGACACATTGTGCTCCCACATCCTTGCTTGGGTCCCAGATTTTCAGGGTTTTATCGCAGGAGCCGGAGACGAATCGGCCATCGGGGAGCAGGGTGACGCAGCATATCCCGCCAGTGTGCCCCCGCAGGGTAGCGACACATTCTATGTTCATCGCCCTGTTGCCCAGGTAGCGATGCAGGGCACCTTGCCGTAAGACATCTTTCCCGATCCATATTTGCTCTTGCTCTCCCAGATTTTTCTCCACCCAGCTAAAGAAAGCCGACTTATGCTCATGTATGCGGGTAAAGTATGGTGTCATCATTTGACGGGATAAAGACTGCACGTCCTTGTTACGGTTGTAATAGCCTTCAACAAGAACATTAACCAGGGCTTGATTCTGGCCAGGGCACAACAAGGGCATCTGACCGGATAAGAGGAATGAGCAGGTGTGTCGAAGCGCCAGAATATCCCTGGCTGACAGGTGTGTTTTAATCTGCAGCCAGCAATCACTGTTTATTGTTTTCTGAAAGAACTGTTCGCCGGTTATCTTCTTCTCTGGGGAGGGGGCACAGAGGGCAACCTGGTGTGCAGATGACCGAAGACGCTGAGGAGAAGGGTCTCTTCTCTCATCATTTCCTCGTATCCTTCGTCTTGAGGATGTTGCTGCTGGACTGGCAGTGGTGCTACTTGGATCCATGGTGAGAGGCCGCGTTTGTTAATCGTTGGCCTTTAAGACTCTGGATCTTGCGCTGAATTTTTCTTTTGTTCATCTGTCTGGCCGGCTGGTTACAGGGGGGATTGAATTCAATGTTGGGTGATCGGGAATGACCGGAAAATCCCTTTCAGACAGCCACCATAGATTGTTTTGAAAAACCGGTGTGCCTGGTAACTGAACCTTATCAGGGAGGCAATTCTTTTTATCCATTATTTCAAGTGCAGCCAGCAGCGCAGGGCACTCACGAAATCACAGCAATCCGGGAATATAAGGCATCGTGGTCGGTTGGCGAACCAGAACTTAGTCAAGTAACGGCAGACCAGGCCAGTTATGCAGTGTGATAACCGCCCTGACAACACGCCCATTATCTTCAAAGCCCACATCAGCTTCAGCCACTGTACGGGACAAAACAACTTATCAGGCACGGGCACGCATTTTGTCACGCGATCAGGCCCTTGTGCGGATCGATGTGTTTATACGGATCCCAGATTTTCAGGGTGCCATGGAAGGAGCCGGAGACGAATCGGCCATCGGGGAGCAGGGTGACGCATCGTATCCAGTGAGTGTGCCCCCGCAGGGTAGCGACACATTGTGCTCCCGCATCCTTGCTTGGGTCCCAGATTTTCAGGGTGCCATCGTCGGAGCCGGAGACGAATCGGCCATCGGGGAGCAGGCGGATGCAGGTGGTTCCTTCAGTGTGCCCCCGCAGGGTAGCGACACATTGTGCTTCCGCATCCTTGCTTGGGTCCCAGATTTTCAGGGTGTTATCGTTGGAGCCGGAGACGAATCGGCCATCGGGGAGCAGGGTGACGCAGAGTAGCCTGTCAGTGTGCCCCCGCAGGGTAGCGACACATTGTGCTGCCGGTTCCTTGCTTGGGCCCCAGATTTTCAGGGTGCCATCGGAGGAGCCGGAGACGAATCGGCCATAGGGGAGCAGGGTGACGCAGTGTATCCAGCCAGTGTGCCCCCGCAGGGTAGCGACACATTGTGCTGCCGGTTCCTTGCCTGGGTCCCAGATTTTCAGGGTTTTATCGGAGGAGCCGGAGACGAATCGGCCATCGGGGAGCAGGATGACGCAGAGGATCCAGCCAGTGTGCCCCCGCAGGGTAGCGACACATTGCGCTCCCGGTTCCTTGCCTGGGTCCCAGATTTTCAGGGTGCCATCGGCGGAGCCTGAGACGAATCGGCCATCGGGGAGCAGGGTGGCGCAGCGTACCCAGCCAGTGTGTCCCTGCAGGGTAGCGACACATAGTGCTCCCGCATCCTTTCTTGGGTCCCAGATTTTCAGGGTTTGATCCAAGGAGCCGGAGACGAATCGGCCATCGGGAAGCAGGGTGACGCAGTTTATCAAGTTAGTATGTCCCTGCAGGGTAGCGACACATTGTGCTCCCGGTTTCATGCTTGGATCCCAGATTTTCAGGGTGCCATCGGAGGAGCCGGAGACGAATCGGCCATCGGGGAGCAGAGTGACGCAGTTGATCAACTTAGTATGCCCCCGCAGGGTAGCGACACATTCTATGCTCATCGCCCTGTTGCTCAGGTAGCGATGCAGGGCACCTTGCCGTAAGACATCTTTCCCGATCAATATTTGCTCCTGCTCTCCCAGATTTTTCTCCACCCAGCTACAGAAAGCCGACTTATGCTCATGTATACGGGTAAAGTATGGTGTCATTATTTGACGGCATAAAGACTGCACGTCCTTGTTCCGGTTGTAATAGCCTTCAACAAGAACATCAATCAGGGCTTGATTCTGGCCAGGGCACAACAAGGGCATCTGACCGGATAAGAGGAATGAGCAGGTGTGTCGAAGCGCCAGAATATCCCTGGCTGACAGGTGTTTTTTAATCTGCAGCCAGCAATCACTGTTTATTGCTTTCTGAAAGAGCTGTTCGCCTGTTGTCTTCTTCTCTGGGGGGGAGGCACAGAGGGCAACCTGGTGTGCAGAGAACCGAAGACGCTTAGGAGAAGGGCATCTTCTCTCATCATTTCCTCGTATCCTTTGTCTTGAGGATGTTACTGCTGGATTGGCAGTGGTGCTACTTGGATCCATGGTGAGAGGCCGCGTTTGTTAATTGTTGGCCTTTAAGACTCTGGATCTTGCGCTGAATTTTTCTTTTGTTCATCTGTCTGGCCGGCTGGTTACAGGGGGGATTGAATTCAATGCCGGGTGATCGGGAATGACCGGAAAAGCCCTTTCAGACAGCCACCATAGATTCTTTTGAAAAACCGGTGTGCCTGGTAACTGAACCTTATCAGGGAGGCAATTCTTTTTATCCATTATTTCAAGTGCAGCCAGCAGCGCAGGGCACTCACGAAATGACAGCAATCCGGGAATATAAGGCATCGTGGTCGGTTGGCGAACCAGAACCTAGTCAAGTAACGGCAGACCAGGCCAGTTATGAGTGTGATAATCGCCCTGGCAACAGGCCCATTATCTTCAATGCCCACATCAGCCCCAGCCACTGTACGGGACAAAACAACTTATCAGGCACGTGAGTAATTTGGTACGCATTTTGTCACGCGATCACAGTGCCTGTTTCTTTCTTTAACTCAGACACAGAAATGTTATTAGGGGGCATCATTCTCGCAATGATGGATGCTTTCATTTCTTTGGAATAACGAGCCATAAATCCTCTCTCTTATAGATACCCTGTTATGGGAATCAGTGATCAAGAGAGGCGACATCTATGCTGACACAGCGGGATCAGGCCCTTGTGCGGATCGATGTGTTTATACGGATCCCAGATTTTCAGGGTTTTATCGAAGGCGCCGGAGACGAATCGGCCATCAAGGAGCAGGGTGACGCATCCTATCCAGTGAGTGTGCCCCCGCAGGGTAGCGACACATTGTGCTCCCGCATCCTTGCTTGGGTCCCAGATTTTCAGGGTGCGATCGTCGGAGCCGGAGACGAATCGGCCATCGGAGAGCAGGGTGATGCAGCGTATCCTGTCAGTGTGCCCCCGCAGGGTAGTGACACATTGTGCTGCCGGTTCCTTGCTTGGGTCCCAGATTTCCAGGATGCCATCTTCGGAACCGGAGACGAATCGGCCATCGGGGAGCAGGGTGACGCAGAGTAGCCTGTCAGTGTGCCCCCGCAGGGTAGCGACACATTGTGCTACCGGTTCCTTGCTTGGATCCCAGATTTTCAGGGTGCCATCGTCGGAGCCGGTGACGAATCGGCCATCTGGGAGCAGGGTGACGCAGTTGATCCAGTGAGTGTGCCCCCGCAGGGTAGCGACACATTGTGTTGCCGGTTCCTTGCCTGGGTCCCAGATTTTCAGGGTTTTATCGGAGGAGCCGGAGACGAATCGGCCATCGGGGAGCAGGATGACGCAGAGGATCCAGCCAGTGTGCCCCCGCAGGGTAGCGACACATTGCGCTCCCGGTTCCTTGCCTGGGTCCCAGATTTTCAGGGTGCCATCGCAGGAGCCGGAGACGAATCGGCCATCGGGGAGCAGGAGGATGCAGCTCATCCCGCCAGTGTGCCCCCGCAGGGTAGCGACACAGTGTGCTCCCGGTTTCATGCTTGGGTCCCAGATTTTCAGGGTGCGATCGTCGGAGCCGGAGACGAATCGGCCATCGGGGAGCAGGGTGACGCAGAGTACATAGTCAGTGTGCCCCCGCAGGGTAGCGACACATTGTGCTCTAGGTTTCATGCTTGGATCCCAGATTTTCAGGGTGCGATCGTCGGAGCCGGAGACGAATCGGCCATCGGGGAGCAGGGTGACGCAGTTGATCCACTTAGTATGTCCCTGCAGGGTAGCGACACATTCTATGCTCATCGCCCTGTTGCTCAGGTAGCGATGCAGGGCACCTTGCCGTAAGACATCTTTCCCGATCAATATTTGCTCCTGCTCTCCCAGATTTTTCTCCACCCAGCTACAGAAAGCCGACTTATGCTCATGTATACGGGTAAAGTATGGTGTCATTATTTGACGGCATAAAGACTGCACGTCCTTGTTCCGGTTGTAATAGCCTTCAACAAGAACATCAATCAGGGCTTGATTCTGGCCAGGGCACAACAAGGGCATCTGACCGGATAAGAGGAATGAGCAGGTGTGTCGAAGCGCCAGAATATCCCTGGCTGACAGGTGTGTTTTAATCTGCAGCCAGCAATCACTGATTATTGTTTTCTGAAAGAACTGTTCGCCGGTTATCTTCTTCTCTGGGGAGGGGGCACAGAGGGCAACCTGGTATGCAGAGGATCGAAGACGCTGAGGAGAAGGGTCTCTTCTCTCATCATTTCCTCGTATCCTTCGTCTTGAGGATGCTGCTGCTGGATTGGCAGTGGTGCTACTTGGATCCATGGTGAGAGGCCGCGTTTGTTAATCGTTGGCCTTTAAGACACTGGACCTTGCGCTGAATTTTCCTTTTGTTCATCTGCCTGGCCGGCTGGTTACAGGGGGGATTGAATTCAATGCCGGGTGATCGGGAATGACCGGAAAAGCCCTTTCAGACAGCCACCATAGATTCTTTTGAAAAACCGGTGTGCCTGGTAACTGAACTTATCAGGGAGGCAATTCTTTTTATCCATTATTTCAAGTGCAGCCAGCAGCGCAGGGCACTCACGAAATGACAGCAATCCGGGAATATAAGGCATCGTGGTCGGTTGGCGAACCAGAACCTAGTCAAGTAACGGCAGACCAGGCCAGTTATGCAGTGTGATAACCGCCCTGACAACACGCCCATTATCTTCAATGCCCACATCAGCCCCAGCCACTGTACGGGACAAAACAACTTATCAGGCACGTGAGTGATTTGGCACGCATTTTGTCACGCGATCAGACCCTTGTGCGGATCGATGTGTTTATCCGGATCCCAGATTTTCAGGGTTTCATCGAAGGAGCCGGAGACGAGTCGGCCATCGGGGAGCAGGAGGACGCAGTTGATCCAGTCAGTGTGCCCCCGCAGGGTAGCGACACATTGTGCTCCCGATTCCTTGCTTGGGTCCCAAATTTTCAGGGTGTGATCGTCGGAGCCGGAGACGAATCGGCCATCGGGGAGCAGGGTGACGCAGCGTATCCCGCGAGTGTGCCCCTGCAGGGTAGCGACACATTGTGCTCCCGGTTTCATGCTTGGATCCCAGATTTTCAGGTTGTTATCGTTGGAGCTGGATACGAGTCGGCCATCGGGGAGCAGGGTGACGCATTCTATCAAGCTAGTATGTCCCTGCAGGGTAGCGACACATTGTGCTCCCGGTTCCTCCTTTCTTGGGCTCCAGATTTTCAGGGTACGATCGCAGGAGCCGGAGACGAATCGGCCATCGGGGAGCAGGAGGATGCATTTGATCTCGGCAGTGTGCCCCTGCAGGGTAGCGACACATTGTGCTCCTGGTTCCTTGCTTGGGTCCCAGATTTTCAGGGTTTTATCGAAGGAGCCGGAGACGAATCGGCCATCGGGGAGCAGGGTGACGCAGTGGGTCCAGCCAGTGTGCCCCCGCAGGGTAGCGACACATTGTGCTGCCGGTTCCTTGCTTGGGTCCCAGATTTTCAGGGTGCCATCCAAGGAGCCGGAGACGAATCGGCCATCGGAGAGCAGGGTGACGCAGAGTAGCCTGTCAGTGTGCCCCCGCAGGGTAGCGACACATTGTGTTCCCGGTTTCATACTTGGATCCCAGATTTTCAAGGTGTTATCGTAGGAGACGGAGACGAATCGGCCATCGGGGAGCAGGAGGACGCAGCTTATCCACTTAGTGTGTTCCCGCAGGGTAGCGACACATTGTGCTCCCGGTTCCTTGCTTGGGTTCCAGATTTTCAGGATGCCACGGGAGGAGCCGGAGACGAATCGGCCATCGGGGAGCAGGGTGACGCAGTTGATCCAGTCAGTGTGCTCCCGCAGGGTAACAACACATTCTATGCTCATCGCCCTGTTGCTCAGGTAGCGATGCAGGGCACCTTGCCGTAAGACATCTTTCCCGATCCATATTTGCTCTTGCTCTCCCAGATTTTTCTCCACCCAGCTACAGAAAGCCGACTTATGCTCATGTATACGGGTAAAGTATGGTGTCATTATTTGACGGCATAAAGACTGCACGTCCTTGTTCCGGTTGTAATAGCCTTCAACAAGAACATCAATCAGGGCTTGATTCTGGCCAGGGCACAACAAGGGCATCTGACCGGATAAGAGGAATGAGCAGGTGTGTCGAAGCGCCAGAATATCCCTGGCTGACAGGTGTTTTTTAATCTGCAGCCAGCAATCACCGTTTATTGTTTTCTGAAAGAACTGTTCGCCGGTTATCTTCTTCTCTGGGGAGGGGGCACAGAGGGCAACCTGGTATGCAGAGGATCGAAGACGCTGAGGAGAAGGGTCTCTTCTCTCATCATTTCCTCGTATCCTTCGTCTTGAGGATGCTGCTGCTGGATTGGCAGTGGTGCTACTTGGATCCATGGTGAGAGGCCGCGTTTGTTAATCGTTGGCCTTTAAGACACTGGACCTTGCGCTGAATTTTCCTTTTGTTCATCTGCCTGGCCGGCTGGTTACAGGGGGGATTGAATTCAATGCCGGGTGATCGGGAATGACCGGAAAAGCCCTTTCAGACAGCCACCATAGATTGTTTTGAAAAACCGGTGTGCCTGGTAACTGAAGCTTATCAGGGAGGCAATTCTTTTTATCCATTATTTCAAGTGCAGCCAGCAGCGCAGGGCACTCACGAAATGACAGCAATCCGGGAATATAAGGCATCGTGGTCGGTTGGCGAACCAGAACTTAGTCAAGTAACGGCAGACCAGGCCAGTTATGCTGTGTGATAACCGCCCTGACAACACGCCCATTATCTTCAATGCCCACATCAGCCCCAGTCACTGTACGGGACAAAACAACGTATCAGGCACGTGAGTGATTTTGCACGCATTTTGTCACGCGATCAGACCCTTGTGCGGATCGATGTGTTTATCCGGATCCCAGATTTTCAGGGTTTCATCGAAGGAGCCGGAGACGAGTCGGCCATCGGGGAGCAGGAGGACGCAGTTGATCCAGTCAGTGTGCCCCCGCAGGGTAGCGACACATTGTGCTCCCGATTCCTTGCTTGGGTCCCAAATTTTCAGGGTGTGATCGTCGGAGCCGGAGACGAATCGGCCATCGGGGAGCAGGGTGACGCAGCGTATCCCGCGAGTGTGCCCCTGCAGGGTAGCGACACATTGTGCTCCCGGTTTCATGCTTGGATCCCAGATTTTCAGGTTGTTATCGTTGGAGCTGGATACGAGTCGGCCATCGGGGAGCAGGGTGACGCATTCTATCAAGCTAGTATGTCCCTGCAGGGTAGCGACACATTGTGCTCCCGGTTCCTCCTTTCTTGGGCTCCAGATTTTCAGGGTACGATCGCAGGAGCCGGAGACGAATCGGCCATCGGGGAGCAGGAGGATGCATTTGATCTCGGCAGTGTGCCCCTGCAGGGTAGCGACACATTGTGCTCCTGGTTCCTTGCTTGGGTCCCAGATTTTCAGGGTTTTATCGAAGGAGCCGGAGACGAATCGGCCATCGGGGAGCAGGGTGAAGCAGCGTATCCAGTTAGTGTGCCCCCGCAGGGTAGCGACACATTGTGCTGTCGGTTCCTTGCTTGGGTCCCAGATTTTCAGGGTTTTATCGTCGGAGCCGGAGACGAATCGGCCATCGGGGAGCAGGAGGATGCAGTTGATCCCGTCAGTGTGCCCCCGCAGGGTAGCGACACATTGTGCTCCCAGTGCCATGCTTGGGTCCCAGATTTTCAAGGTGTTATCGTAGGAGACGGAGACGAATCGGCCATCGGGGAGCAGGAGGACGCAGCTTATCCACTTAGTGTGTTCCCGCAGGGTAGCGACACATTGTGCTCCCGGTTCCTTGCTTGGGTTCCAGATTTTCAGGATGCCACGGGAGGAGCCGGAGACGAATCGGCCATCGGGGAGCAGGGTGACGCAGTTGATCCAGTCAGTGTGCTCCCGCAGGGTAACAACACATTCTATGCTCATCGCCCTGTTGCTCAGGTAGCGATGCAGGGCACCTTGCCGTAAGACATCTTTCCCGATCCATATTTGCTCTTGCTCTCCCAGATTTTTCTCCACCCAGCTACAGAAAGCCGACTTATGCTCATGTATACGGGTAAAGTATGGTGTCATTATTCGACGGCATAAAGACTGAACGTCCTGGTTCCGGTTGTAATAGCCTTCAACAAGAACATCAATCAGGGCTTGATTCTGGCCAGGGCACAACAAGGGCATCTGACCGGATAAGAGGAATGAGCAGGTGTGTCGAAGCGCCAGAATATCCCTGGCTGACAGGTGTTTTTTAATCTGCAGCCAGCAATCACCGTTTATTGTTCTCTGAAAGAACTGTTCGCCGGTTATCTTCTTCTCTGGGGAGGGGGCACAGAGGGCAACCTGGTATGCAGAGGATCGAAGACGCTGAGGAGAAGGGTCTCTTCTCTCATCATTTCCTCGTATCCTTCGTCTTGAGGATGCTGCTGCTGGATTGGCAGTGGTGCTGCTTGGATCCATGGTGAGAGGCCGCGTTTGTTAATCGTTGGCCTTTAAGACACTGGACCTTGCGCTGAATTTTCCTTTTGTTCATCTGCCTGGCCGGCTGGTTACAGGGGGGATTGAATTCAATGCCGGGTGATCGGGAATGACCGGAAAAGCCCTTTCAGACAGCCACCGTAGATTGTTTTGAAAAACCGGTGTGCCTGGTAACTGAAGCTTATCAGGGAGGCAATTCTTTTTATCCATTATTTCAAGTGCAGCCAGCAGCGCAGGGCACTCACGAAATCACAGCAATCCGGGCATATAAGGCATCGTGGTCGGTTGGCGAACCAGAACCTAGTCAAGCAACTGCAGATCAGGCCAGTTATGCAGTGTGATAACCGCCCTGACAACACGCCCATTATCTTCAATGCCCACATCAGCCCCAGCCTCTGTAAGCGACAAAACAACTTATCAGGCACGGGCACGCATTTTGTCACGCGATCAGGCCCTTGTGCGGATCGATGTGTTTATCCGGGTCCCAGATTTTCAGGATGCCATCGGAGGAGCCGGAGACGAATCGGCCATCGGGGAGCAGGGTAACGCAGCGTATCCTGTCAGTGTGCCCCCGCAGGGTAGCGACACATTGTGCCCCCGATTCCTTGCTTGGGTCCCAAATTTTCAGGGTGTGATCGTCGGAGCCGGAGACGAATCGGCCATCGGGGAGCAGGGTGACGCAGCATGTCCAGTTAGTGTGCCCCCGCAGGGTAGCGACACATTGTGCTCCCGGTTCCTTGCTTGGGTCCCAGATTTTCAGGTTGTTATCGTTGGAGCTGGATACGAGTCGGCCATCGGGGAGCAGGGTGACGCAGCGTATATAGTCAGTGTGCCCCCGCAGGGTAGCGACACATTGTACTGCCGGTTCCTTGCTTGGGTCCCAGATTTTCAGGGTTCTATCGGAGGAGCCGGAGACGAATCGGCCATCGGGGAGCAGGGTGACGCAGTCTATCCAGCCAGTGTGCCCCCGCAGGGTAGCGACACATAGTGCTGCCGGTTCCTTGCCTGGGTCCCAGATTTTCAGGGGTTCATAGAAGGAGCCGAAGACGAATCGGCCATCGGGGAGCAGGGTGACGCAGTTGATCCCGCCAGTGTGTCCCTGCAGGGTAGCGACACATTGTGCTGCCGGTTCCTTGCTTGGATCCCAGATTTTCAGGAGTCCATCCCGGCAGCCGGAGACGAATCGGCCATCGGGGAGCAGGAGGATGCAGTTGATCCCGCCAGTGTGCCCCCGCAGGGTAGCGACACATTGTGCTTCCGGTTCCATGCCTGGGTCCCAGATTTTCAGGGTGTGATCGTCGGAGCCGGAGACGAATCGGTCATCGGGGAGCAGGGTGACGCAGTTTACCCAGTTAGTGTGCCCCCGCAGGGTAGCGACACATTGTGCTCCCGGTTTCATGCTTGGATCCCAGATTTTCAGGGTATTATCGCGGGAGCCGGAGACGAATCGGCCATCGGGGAGCAGAGTGATGCAGCGTATCCAGTGAGTGTGTCCCTGCAGGGTAGCGACACATTCTATGCTCATCGCCCTGTTGCTCAGGTAGCGATGCAGGGCACCTTGCCGTAAGACATCTTTCCCGATCCATATTTGCTCCTGCTCTCCCAGATTTTTCTCCACCCAGCTACAGAAAGCCGATTTATGCTCATGTATACGGGTAAAGTATGGTGTCATTATTTGACGGCATAAAGACTGCACGTCCTTGTTACGGTTGTAATAGCGTTCAACAAGAACATTAACCAGGGCTTGATTCTGGCCAGGGCACAACAAGGGCATCTGACCGGATAAGAGGAATGAGCAGGTGTGTCGAAGCGCCAGAATATCCCTGGCTGACAGGTGTGTTTTAATCTGCTCCCAGCAATCTCTGATTATTGTTCTCTGAAAGAACTGTTCGCCCGTTGTCTTCTTCTTTTTTTGGGGGGGGCAGAGGGCAACCTGGTGTGCAGAGAACCGAAGATGCTTAGGAAACAGGCCTCTTCTCTCATCATTTCCTCGTATCCTTCGTCTTGGGGATGTTGCTGCTGGATTGGCAGTGGTGCTACTTGGATCCATGGTGAGAGGCCGCGTTTGTTAATCGTTGGCCTTTAAGACACTGGATTTTGCGCTGAATTTTTCTTTTGTTCATCTGTCTGGCCGGCTGGTTACAGGGGGGATTGAATTCAATGCTGGGTGATCGGGAATGACCAGAAAAGCCCTTTCAGACAGCCACCATAGATTGTTTTGAAATCGAATTCTTGTGAGACATTCGAGAATTATATAATGATTGAAAGCGGTCATCGGCCCTGTTTTCTATGAGAACGGTCGCTTTCTGAAAAACCGGTGTGCTTGATAACTGAACCTTGTCAGGGAGGCAATTCTTTTTATCCATTATTTGGTAGCTTCAATCGCCATGGTGTGCAGCGCTATCTCTGCCAGGATCCAGACTGTGCCACCAAAAACTTTATGCTGAAATATCGTTACAAAGCCTGTGCACCTGTCGTTCAAAAACAGGTTATTGATATGGCCATCAACGGAAGTGGTATTCGGGATACCAGTTGGGTTCTCCAGATCAGTAAAACGACAATCATCAATGTTATCCGGAGCAAAGAAAACAACCTCGTCCAGGTTAACCCTAATATCCGCACTCTGAGCCTGGGCCCTGACAATGAAGTCCGTCTGGAACTCGCCTGTGGTACGGCAGAGCTTGACGAACAATGGTCATTTGTCGACAGCAAATCCAATCAGCGCTGGCTCTGGCATGCGATAGATCATGCAACCAGCAGGGTTCTTGCTTACGTCTTTGGCAAGAGAAAAGATGGCGTATTTCAGTAGTTCAAAGCACTCCTGGAACCCTTTGGTATTCAGCGTTTTTATACGGATGACTGTGGTGCCTATGAAAGAAATCTGGATGAGGAGTTCCATGAAGTTGGCAAAAGAAATACCCAGAAGATTGAGCCTGAAAACCTGAATTTCCGAACCTGGATCAAGCGTTTTACCCGGAAAACGATCTGCTTTCCAAGCTTGAGAATATGCACGATATTGTTATCGGATTACTGATCAACAAGGTGTAGTTTGGGGTGGATATTTATGCCAAAACACACATCTGACGCACTACCCGTTCATTGAAGCGAATCGCGGAGATATAGACTTCACCCAACTGTTTTTGCGGATCCAATGGCTGGCGCATAGGGAAAAACGGAACCTGTCAGAAAACTTCGTTGGCAATTATGGCCTACAGACCTGTGATGCCAGGGGTTTTAGGTTTTCGGACAGGCACTATGTAGTAAAAACCGGTATAAGCCGGTTTTTCAAAACATAGAGCAGGTCATTCATCTTTGTATTGCTGGGGGGGCACATTCCCGCAGGATAATTTCTATGGCTTTGTGATCATCCCCGCCGCCTATGGATATCTCATAGAAATATTGTTCATTCCCACTGAAATCCCGATGAAAAACATAACGGGAGTCTTGGTGTCAAAATGCTCTGGGTTTGAAGGGGTACTCTTCTTGAGGATAAGTGATGCGGCTCTTGAGGATAAGTGATGCGGCAGACATACTAAAAATAAACAGAAGCCATGAATACAATAGAACAACAAAGATTCAAAGCGCCAAACAATACTGACAGTTTGACAAACAAAAAATGAATTTCTGATAGTCAAAACAGTCCGTCAGTTAATACAGGATAGTTAAGCTCTGTTCACAATAGATGCTGGTCGCATAAAAAATGTCGCTGAAAGCCGCACTATTCAAGGGCGTTACTAAAATTCAGATTTCCGTACGGATACTGGCTTTGAGGACTTCACCAACATCTATTGTGAACAGAGCCGGATAGTTACGAAAAGGGCTTCCAATATGCAAATAGATTCAGCCACAACAAGCGGAACACCCGAAGTACCTTTCACGTCATACACGGACATCGAAACAGGTGCAACGAATACCGGAGTGTACGCGGTGATGCCCAGTTCGCATCATTCAGAAATTGATTCACAGCAGTACAGTTGTGGACAGAAAAAGCTTTCTTGTTATGACATGTCAGCGGCAGACATCATCCCGTCTGGAAAATGTATTGTTACCTATAATAATGCCGATTATGAGTTTACTCGAGGTGATGTTGATAACAGGCCTCCCCACACTTATTGTCAAATTATTGGCTGTGCCCTTTTTTTGCACTCAGGGTGTTCTGCAACTCTTGATCAAATCTATAAAAAAATAAACGAAACTTTTCCATGGTATAAATTACCTGACCAAAATGACTGGAAGAACAAAATTCGTCACAACTTGTGCACCCATAAATATAAGTTGTTCAAAAGATACAGTGTCCAGGAGTTCAATTATGATAAGCGTGTCAGTTTGTGGACATTTTTCGATGACAGTGCAAAAGAGGAAATATTAAAAGGTGCGCTCAAGAAAAGACGTTGTGAACATATGACTGATTCAGCTTCAGGGCAAAACACACGAACTATAAGAGCAACAACATGGTATCCACCTAGAGCTGAGCAAATAACAGGCCCCAGTGAACACATACCGCTACCGGATGTTGAGTCTCAGAATTCCCTCCCTGCTCCCGATTTTTCCTATCAACCTTTTACTCACTTCAACGCCGATGACTGGTTGGATGAATTATTCAGTATGAAATAAACCCCGATTCCAATTCCGTACAATTTGAGTTGCCTGAAATAACTTCAGCTGGATTAATACAATAAGTTCAATTGTCACATGGTGCATAGACGATCCTTCTCTTTGTTTTTGGCGAGATCTGTATGAACGGGAACCTCCCAGGCTGAGCCGACTGCTGCTGATTCAGAAACTGACGCAGGGAGGCCTGAATGAGGAAACCCACAGGGCTATTAATCAAGGTGTCAGTCAGATCGGTCGTAAGGGATCAATGCCCAAACCCCGTAAGGTGAAGCCAGGGATAGGCGTCAGTTTTGAGTGACTCTGGAATGGTCGTAAGTGCCCGGCCATGTGGAAATATATGTTTTCATGTGACCGGGTACTTATGTTTAACCGGAAAACAGTGATATTAACTATTAACGCCTCCCTTTCGTTTGCACCGCTTGCTCTTGCTCTTGCTCTTGCTCTTGCTCTTGCTCTTGCTCTTGCTCTTGCTCTTGCTCTTGCTCTTGCAGCAGGTGTCGCTGTTGGACTTGCGGTGCACTGTAAGCTGGTTGACCGTATCGAAGTTTTTGCCACAGCCGCAGGTGGTGTTCAATTTGCCCTTGCAGAGACTGTCGCTGCTGGACTTGCGGTGGGCTAAAAGCTGGTTGACAGTATGGAAATTTTTGCCACAATAGCAGGCGGTGTTCCAATCGCCCTTGCAGAGACTGTCGCTGCTGGACTTGCGGTGGGCTAAAAGCTGGTTGACCGTATCGCAGTTTTTTCCACAGCCGCAGGTGGTGTTCAAATCGCCCTTGCAGAGGCTTTCGCTTCTGGAATAGCGGTGGGCTAAAAGCTGGCTGACCGTATCGAAGTATTTGCCACAGCCGCAGGTGGTGTTCCAATCGCCCTTGCAGAGGCTTCCGCTGCTGGACCTGCGGTGGGCATGAAGCTGGTTGACCGTATTGAAGTTTTTGCCACAGTCGCAGGTGGTGTTCTTCCTGCCCTTGCAGAGGCTTTCGCTGCTGGACTTGCGGTGGGACTTAAGCAGGCTGACCGTATCGAAGTGTTTGCCACAGCCGCAGCAGGTGTTATGTTTCCCCCGTGACGTTGATACAGATGTTATGTCAATTACCTGTACCGGGCTATCGGAACCTTGGTCATCAGCCTCTGTTGATGGGGTGTCAGGTGGCTCTTTTTTAACAAAGTCCCGACAGTGAATCTCCCAGGCTTTGATAGCAGGGACGTCAGGTAGCATCAGCCCTTCCAGGCCGGTAGTTGATTCACCTGTGACTATCACATCATCCTTCCATGACGGGGTAGAGGTTTTGCTGGGTCTTGCGGAACAGACAGAGCCTGTGGCGCTGACATTGAGGGCATCACCGTCCTTTCCTTGGATACTGACTCTGGCAGGTTTGTCAAGGCCCTGACAGGTCAGGGTGTGTTCTGGACCGGCTATGCAGAATGTATCATCCAAAGGTTGAACAGCCGTGGAGGTTGTGCGGATACGGCCTGTTGAGAGGACATCTGTCACCGTTCTGCTGACGGGTAACACAAGAGTGCATTGACCGTTTGTTTTGGAGCCTGCAAACACAAGAACGGGGGCAATAGCCAGGGTCAGCCAAAGAGCCCTGAATGTTCTTAACGCCTGTAACACACCACTTCCCCTGATTCCCTTCGGCTTCCACAGGCTAGCAGATGAACGGAAAAGGGCGCTGTTCCCATCAGGCGGTTTTATAGACGTTGAATATTCCAGGGAAGCATGATGATAGAAAGCGTAAAGAAATATGAGGGGGGCTGCGCTGGGTTAGGCTCAACTGAGCCGTTGTGATATCAACTATTAACACCTCCCTTTTGTTTGCTCCGCTTGTTCTTGCAGCAGATGTCGCTGCTGGACTTGCGGTGGGTTACAAGCTGGTTGACCGTACCGAAGTTTTTGCCACAGCCGCAGGTGGTGTTCAATTTGCCCTTGCAGAGACTGTCGCTGCTGGACTTGCGGTGGGCTAAAAGCTGGTTGACAGTATGGAAATTTTTGCCACAGCTGCAGGTGGTGTTCCAATCGCCCTTGCAGAGGCTTTCGCTGCTGGACTTGCGGTGGGCTAAAAGCTGGTTGGCCGTTTTGAAGTTTTTGCCACAGTCGCAGTTGGTGTTCAAATCGCCCTTGCAGAGGCTTTCGCTGCTGGAATAGCGGTGGGACTTAAGCAGGTTGACCTTCTCGAAGTTATTGCCACAGCCGCAGGTGGAGGCCTTCCTTCCCAAACAATGGGTGTCGCTGCTGGACTTGCGGTGGCTTACAAGCTGGTTAACCGTATTGAAGTTTTTGCCACAGCTGCAGGTGGTGTTCAAATCGCCCTTGCAGAGGCTTTCGCTGCTGGAATATCGGTGGGACATAAACTGTCTGACCGTCTCGAAGTTTTTGCCACAGCCGCAGGTGGTCTTCAAATCACCCTTGCAGAGGCTTTCGATGCTGGACTTGCGGTGGACTAAAAGGTGGTAGGCCGTATCAAAGTTTTTGCCACAGCCGCAGGTGGTGTTCTTCCTGCTCGGACAAAGGGTGTCCTTGCTGGACTTGCGGTGGGTCATAAGCTGGTTGACCGTATTGAAGTTTTTGCCACAGCCGCAGATCCTGCCCAGACAACGGGTGTCGCTGCTGAACTTGCGGTGGGACAGAAGCTTGTTGACCGTATTGAAGTTTTTGCCACAGCCGCAGGTGGTGTTATGTTGCCCCCGTGACGTTGATACAAATGCTAGGTCAACTATCTGTGCCGGGCTATCGTAACCTTGGTCATCAGCCTCTGTTAATGGGGTGTCAGGTGGCTCTTTTTTAACAAAGTCCCGACAGTGAATCTCCCAGGCTTTGATAGCAGGGATGTCAGGTAGCATCAGCCCTTCCAGGCCGGTAATTGATTCACCTGTGACCATCACATCATCCTTCCATGACGGGGTAGAGGTTTTGCTGGGCCTTGCGGAACAGACAGAGCCTGTGGCGCTGACATTGAGGGCTTCACCATCCTTTCTTGGCATCCTGACCCTGGCAGGTTTGTCAACGCCCTGACAGACCAGGGCGTTTTCTGGATCGACTATGCAGAATGTATCATCCAAAGGTTGAACTGCCGTGGAAGTTGTGCGGATACGGCCTGTTGAGAGGACATCTGTCGCCGTTTTGCTGACGGATAACACAAGAGTGGATTGACCGTTTGTTTTGGAACCTGCAAACACAAGAACAGGGGCAATAGCCAGGGCCAGCCAAAGAGCTCTGAATGTTATTAGCACCTGTAACACACCACTTTCCTTGAACCTTTCGGATGCCACAGGCTAGCAGATGAACGGAAAAGGGCGCTGTTCCCATCAGGCGGTTTTATAGACGTTGAATATTCCAGGGAAGCATGATGATAGAAGCGTATAGAAATATGAAGGGGAGCTGGCGCTGAGTCTGGCTCAACCGAGCCGCTGTGATATCAACTATTAACGCCTCCCTTTTGTTTGCTCCGCTTGCTCTTGCCGCGGGTGTCGCTGCTGGAATAGCGGTGGGCCTTAAACTGGTTGACCGTATCGAAGTTTTTGCCACAGCCGCAGGTGGTGTTCAAATCGCCCTTGCACCCGGGGCAGGTCTTTTCTGTCTCTTCAATGTCGAGGACAACCACTTCCCGCGGCAGGTCTTTGGGTAACGGCTTTCTTACGGGTTTCTTGCGTTCGTGGGCCGGAAGTGTTTGAGTCTCAGGTTTTTCTGTGACGAGCTCTTCTTCCAGCTTTTCGGGCTCGTTGAACACCAGCTGCTCCTGTTGGTCAGAACGCCCAATGCTGGCTCCAAACTGCTGTTGCTTGTGGAGGCGAAACTGTTCCTCATACCACGCCAGCTTCTCCTTCAGCACAATCACTTCTTGCTGAAGGGCTTCGAGGCTGTTGATGTTCGGCGTGGCTGTCGTATTCATGTTGCCTATTATCCGATACCCGGCCAGTCACAGGTATTGCAACAAGTCATGGCAATACCATTTATCAGGCTATAGATTGGTACCGCAAAGGCTGATGGGCTTTCTTTTGATCAACCGGTTAACTGTCCAGCAACCAAGTCAGTTCTCGGCACGTCAGGGGGATGGCCTGTTCAGCTTCACCCTCGCGGGGCCAGCAAAAACGGCTTTTCTCCAGCCTGCGGTAGTACAGCCAGAAGCCGTTGGTCTGCCAATGGAGGATCCCTGAGCTTGTTCCGTTTCCGGTTGCAGAACACAAACAGGTTTTCAGAGAACGGGTTGAGTGTCAGCACTTCACTGATAATCAGAGACAGTCCGTCAATGGGTTTGCGCATATCTGTGACACCGGGGGCCAGGTAAACACTCAGGGATGAGAAGTCTGCAATCATGCAACCTCCAGCATTTTGAGAGCCTGTTTCAGAACCTTAGGGTCAAACCCGGTGGCAAGTTCAATGAGGAAACTGCCGGGGCTGGTCAGGGTAATAGCGGGTGCTGCTGTCGATGTTCTCGGTCTGTCGTTTGTGACCTGTTCTGGAATGACAGTGGCAGGCAGTAGACTTGCGGGTGCGTGTTGAGACGCGGTCTGCTCCAGCTCGGGAAAATAGCGACGTCGATAATAGCCAAAGGATTTGATCGACAAATCATGTTGGCGGGCATATTCCGACTGGGCCATAAGGCCCTTGCGCCAGGCTTCGATGTGTCGGAACCAAAATTCACGTTTGCTGGCCATGGTGCCTCCTAAAGGTGTAGGAGGCTTGAGTATCCGGTGATGTGGTTATTGGTGGTAGATGGGGGTTGGCCTGACGCTTACTTTTGTTTGCTCCGTTTGCTCCGTTTGCTCTTGCAGCGGGTGTCGCTGCTGAACCTGGAGTGAGCCCCATTCTGGTCTTCGATCCCTTCCGGGGTCGCAACTTGCAGCGGGTGTCGCGGCTGCCCCTGCGGTGCGCTGTAAGCTGGTTGACCGTATCGAAGATTTTGCCACAGACGCAGCTGGTGTTCTGTTGCTCCAGTGACGTTGATACAGATGTTATGTCAACTACCTGTACCGGGCTATCGTAACCTTGGTCATCTGTCTCTGTTGATGGGAAGGCTGATGCCTCTTTTTTGTCCTGACAGTGAATCTCCCAGGCTGTGATAGCAGGGATGTCAGGTAGCATCACCCCTTCCAGGCCGGTAATTGATTCACCTGTGACTATCACATCATCTTTCCATGACGGAGTTGAGGTTTTTCTGGGCCTTGCGGAACAGACAGAGCCTTTGACGCTGACATTGAGGGCATCACCGTCCTTTCTTGGAATCCTGACTCTGGCAGGTTTGCCAACGCCCTGACAGACCAAGGCGTGTTCTGGATCGACTATGCAGACTGTATCATCCAAAGGTTGAGCAGCCGTGGAGGTTGTGCGAATACGGCCTGTTGAGAAGACATCTGTCGCCATTTTCCTGACGGATAATACAAGAGTGGATTGACCTTTTGTGTTGGAACCTGCAAACACAAGAACAGGGGCAATAACCAGGACAAGCCCAAGAGTTCTGGATATCATCATCAATGGCTGCAACAAACCGCTTCTCCTTTTTTCTCTGTTTCTATTCGGATTCCACAGGCTAGCAGATAAACGGAAAAAGGCGGCGTTCCCATCAGGCGGTTTTATAGGCGTTGAATATTCCAGGGAAGCATGATGATAGAAAGCGCAAAGAAATATGAGGGGAATCATGGCGCTGAGTCAGGCTCAACCGAGCCGCTGTGATATCAACTCTTAACGCCTCCCTTTTGTTTGCTCCGCTTGATCTTGCACCGGGTGTCATTGCTGGACTTGCGGTGGTCTAAACGCTGGTTGACCGTATCGAAGTTTTTGCCACAGCCGCAGGAGGTGTTCCAATCGCCCTTGCAGAGGCTTTCGCTGCTGGACTTGCGGTGGGCATGAAATTGGTTGACCGTATTGAAGTTTTTGCCACAGCCGCAGGTGGTGTTCAAATCGCCCTTGCAGAGGCTTTCGCTGCTGGACTTGCGGTGGCCTGCAAGCTGGTTGACCGTATCGAAGTTTTTGCCACAGCAGCAGGTGGTGTTCTTCCTGCCCTTGCAGAGGCTTCCGCTGCTGGACTTGCGGTGGCCTGCAAGCTGGTTGACCGTATCGAAGTTTTTGCCACAGCAGCAGGTGGTGTTCAAATCGTCCTTGCAGAGGTTTTCGCTGCTGGAATAGCGGTGGGTCATAAGCTGGTTGGCCGTATTGAAGTTTTTGCCACAGCCGCCGCAGGTGGTGTTCTTCCTGCCCTTACAGAGGCTGTCGCTGGTTGAATAGCGGTGGACTGCAAGCTTGTTGACCGTATCGAAGTTTTTGCCACAGCTGCAGGTGGTGTTCCAATCGCCCTTGCAGAGGCTTTGGCTGCTGGACTTGCGGTGGGAATTAAGCAGTCTGGCCGTATTGAAGTTTTTGCCACAGCCGCCGCAGGTGGTGTTAAGTTGCCCCCGTGACGTTGATACAGATGTTATGTCAACTACCTGTACCGAGCTATCGTAACCTTGGTCATCAGCCTCTGTTGATGGGGTGTCAGGTGGCTCTTTTTTAACAAGGTCCCGACAGTGAATCTCCCAGGCTTTGATGGCAGGGATGTCAGGTAGCATCAGCCCTTCCAGGCCGGTAATTGATTCACCTGTGACCATCACATCATCCTTCCATGACGGGGTAGAGGTTTTGCTGGACCTTGCGGAACAGACAGAGCCAGTGGCGCTGACATTGAGGGTATCGCCGTCCTTTCCTGGAATCCTGACTCTGGCAGGTTTGTCAACGCCCTGACAGATCTGAGTGTGTTCTGGATCGGCTATGCAGAATGTATCATCCAAAGGTTGAACAGCCGTGGAGGTTGTGCGGATACGGCCTGTTGAGAGGACATCTGTCGCCGTTTTGCTAACGGGTAACACAAGAATGCATTGACCGTTTGTTTTGGAACCTGCAAACACAAGAACAGGGGTAATAGCCAGGGCCAGCCAAAGAACTCTTAATGTTATTAACGCTTGTAACACACCACTTTCCCTGATTCCCTTCGGATTCCACAGGCTAGCAGATGAACGGAAAAGGGGGCTGTTCCCATCAGGCGGTTTTATAGACGTTGAATATTCCAGAGAAGCATGATGATAGAAAGCGTAAAGAACTATGAGGAGGGAGGAGCTGGTGCCGTGTCAGGCTCAACAGAGCCGCTGTGATATCAACTCTTAACGCCTCCCTTTTGTTTGCTCCGCTTGCTCTTGCAGCGGGTGACGCTGCTGGAATAGCGGTGGGCCTTAAACTGGTTGACCGTACTGAAGTTTTTGCCACAGCCGCAGGTGGTGTTCCAGCCGCCCTTGCAGAGGCTGTCGCTGCTGCCGCGGCGGTGGATATGAAACTGGTTGACCGTATCGAAGTTTTTGCCACAGCCGCAGGAGGTGTTCAAACCGCCCTTGCAGAGGCTTTCGCTGCTGGAATAGCGGTGGGCATGAAGCTGGTTGACTGTATTGAAGTTTTTGCCACAGCCGCAGGTGGTTTTCAAATCGCCCTTGCAGAGGCTGTCGCTGCTGGAATAGCGGTGGCACATAAGCTGGCTGGCCGTATTGAAGTGTTTGCCACAGCCGCAGGTGATGTTCTTCCTGCCCTTACAGAGGCTGTCGCTGCTGGACTTGCGGTGGGCTAAAAGCTGGTTGACCGTGTTCAAGTTTTTGCCACAGCCGCAGGTGGTGTTCAAATCGGCCTTGCAGAGGCTTTCGCTGCGGGACCTGCGGTGGGACGTAAGCTGGCTGACCGTATCGAAGTTTTTGCCACAGCCGCAGGTGGTGTTATGTTGCCTCCGTGACGTTGATACAGATGTTATGTCAACTACCTGTCCCGGGTCATCGTAACCTTGGTCATCAGCCTCTGCTGTTGGGGTGTCAGGTGGCTCTTTTTTAACAAAGTCCCGACAGTGAATCTCCCAGGCTTTGACAGCAGGGATGTCAGGTAGCATCAGCCCTTCCAGGCCGGTAATTGATTCACCTGTGACCATCACATCCTCCTTCCATGACGGGGTAGAGGTTTTGCTGGGCCTTGCGGAACAGACAGACCCTGTGGTGCTGACATTGAGGGCATCACCATTCTTTCCTGGAATCCTGACCCTGGCAGGTTTATCAACGCCCTGACAGACCAGAGCATGTTCTGGACCGGCTATGCAGAATGTATCGTCCAAAGGTTGAGCTGCCGTGGAAGTTGTGCGGATACGGCCTGTTGAGAGGACATCTGTCGCCGTTTTGCAGACGGGTAACACAAGAGTGCATTGACCGTTTGTTTTGGAACCTGCAAACACAAGAACAGGGGCAATAGCCAGGGCCAGCCAAAGAACTGTGAATGTTATAAGCACCTGTAACACACCACTTTCCCTGATTCCCTTCGGATGCCACAGGCTAGCAGATGAACGGAAAAGGGGGCTGTTCTCATCAGGCGCTTTTATAGGCGTTGAATATTCCAGGGAAGCATGATGATAGAAAGCGGAGAGAAATATGAGGGGAATCATGGCGCTGAGTCAGGCTCAACCGAGCCGCTGTGACATGAACTATTAGCGCCTCCCTTTTGTTTGCTCCGCTTGCTCTTGCAGCGGGTGTCGCTGCTTAACCTGCGGTGGGCAAAAAACTGGTTGACTGTACCGAAGCTTTTGCCACAGTCGCAGGTGGTGTTCCAATCGCCCTTGCAGAGGCTTTCGCTGCTGGACTTGCGGTGGCCTGCAAGCTTGTTGACTGTATCGAAGTTTTTGCCACAGCCGCAGGTGGTGTTCCAATCGCCCTTGCAGAGGCTTTCGCTGCTGGACTTGCGGTGGGTTAAAAGCTGGTTGCCCGTATCGAAGTTTTTGCCACAGCCGCAGGTTGTTTTTAAATCGCCCTTGCAGAGGCTTTCGCTGCTGGACTTGCGGTGGGTTAAAAAATGGTTGACCGTATCGAAGTTTTTGCCACAGCGGCAGGTGGTGTTCCAATCGCCCTTGCAGAGACTTTCGCTGCTTGAATTGCGGTGGGCTAAAAGCAGTCTGGCCGTATTGAAGTTTTTGCCACAGCCGCAGGTGGTGTTCCAATCGCCCTTGCAGAGGCTGTCGCTGCTGGACTTGCGGTGGGCAAAAAGCTTGTTGACCGTATTGAAGTTTTTGCCACAACCGCAGGTGGTGTTCAAATCACCCTTGCAGAGGATTTCGCTTCTGCAATAGCGGTGGGCTACAAGCTGGCTGGCCGTATTGAAGTGTTTGCCACAGCCGCAGGTGGTGTTCAAATCGCCCTTACAGAGGCTGTCGCTGCTGGAATGGCGGTGGGCAAAAAACTGGTTGACCGTATTGAAGTGTTTGCCACAGCTGCAGGTGGTGTTCAAATCGCCCTTGCAGAGGCTTGCGCTGCTGCGGCGGCGGTGGGATTGAAGCTGGCTGTCCGTATCGAAGCGCTGGCCACAGGCGCAGGTGGTGTTATGTTGCCCCCGTGACTTTGATACAAATGCTATGTCAACTACTTGTACCGGGCTATCGGAACCTTGGTGATCAGCCTCTGTTGATGGGGTGTCAGGTGGCTCTTTTTTAACAAGGTTCCGACAGTGAATTTCCCAGGCTTTGATAGCAGGGATGTCAGGTAACATCAGCCCTTCCAGGCCGGTAATTGAGTCACCTGTGATAATCACATCATCTTTCCATGACGGGGTAGAGGTTTTGCTGGGCCTTACGGAACAGACAGAGCCTGTGGCGCTGACATTGAGGGCATCACCATCCTTTCCTGGAATCCTGACTCTGGCAGGTTTGTCAACACCCTGACAGACCAGGGCGTGTTCTGGGTCGGCTATGCAGAATGTATCATCCAAAGGTTGAACAGCCGTGGAGGTTGTGCGGATACGGCCTGTTGAGAGGACATCTGTCGCCGTTTTGCTGACGGGTAACACAAGAGTGCATTGACCGTTTGTTTTGGAACCTGCAAACACAAGAACAGGGGCAGTAGCCAGGACCAGCCAAAGAGCTCTGAATGTTATTAGCACCTGTAACACACCTCTTTCCCTGATCCCTTCGGATGCCACAGGCTAGCAGATGAACGGAAAAGGGCGCTGTTCTTATCAGGCGCTTTTATAGGCGTTGAATATTCCAGGGAAGCATGATGATAGAAAGCGTATAGAAATATGAGGGGATTCATGGCGCTGAGTCAGGCTCAACCGAGCCGCTGTGATATCAACTGTTAACACTTCCCTTTTTTTTGCTCGGCTTGCTCTTGCAGCGGGTGTTGTTGTTGAGCCTGCGGTGGGACATAAGCTGGTTAATCGTACCGAAGTTTTTGCCACAGCCGCAGGTGGTGTTCCAATCGCCCTTGCAGAGGCTGTCGCTGCTGGACTTGCGGTGGCCTGTAAGCTTGTTGACCGTATCGAAGTTTTTACCACAGCCGCAGCTGGTGTTCCAATCGCCCTTGCAGAGGCTTTCGCTGCTGGACTTGCGGTGGGACAGAAGCTGGCCGACCGTATTGAAGTTTTTGCCACAGCCGCAGGTGGTGTTCTTCCTCCAGCCCTTACAGAGGCTGCCGTTGCTGGAATAGCGGTGGGCATGAAACTGGTTGACCGTATTGAAGTTTTTACCACAGCCGCAGGTGGTGTTCCAATCGCCCTTGCAGAGACTTTCGCTGCTGGAATTGCGGTGGGCTAAAAGCAGTCTGGCCGTATTGAAGTTTTTGCCACAGCCGCAGGTGGTGTTCAAATCGCCCTTGCAGAGGCTGTCGCTGCTGGACTTGCGGTGGGACTTAAGCATGTTGACCGTATCGAAGCTTTTGCCACAGCGACAGGTGGTGTTCAAATCGCCCTTGCAGAGGCTTTCGCTTCTGCAATAGCGGTGGGCTACAAGCTGGCTGACCGTATTGAAGTGTATGCCACAGCCGCAGGTGGTGTTCAAATCGCCCTTACAGAGGCTGTCGCTGCTGGACTTGCGGTGGGCTAAAAGCTGGTTGACCGTGTTCAAGTTTTTGCCACAGCCGCAGGTGGTGTTCAAATCGCCCTTGCAGAGGCTTGCGCTGCTGCTGCGGCGGTGGGATTGAAGCTGGTTTTCCTTATCGAAGCGCTGGCCACAGACGCAGGTGGTGTTATGTTGCCCCCGTGAGGTTGATACAGATGTTATGTCAATTACCTGTACCGGGCTATCGGAACCTTGGTCATCAGCCTCTGTTGGTGGGGTGTCAGGAAGCTCTTTTTTAACAAAGACCCGACAGTGAATCTCCCAGGCTTTGATAGCAGGGATGTCAGGTAGCATCAGCCCTTCCAGGCCGGTAATTGATTCACCTGTGACTATCACATCCTCCTTCCATGACGGGGTAGAGGTTTTGCTGGGTCTTGCGGAACAGACAGAGCCTGTGGCGCTGACCCTGATGTCATCACCATTCTTTCCTGGAATCCTGACCCTGGCAGGTTTGTCAACGCCCTGACAGATCAAGGCGTGTTCTGGATCGACTATGCAGAATGTATCATCCAAAGGTTGAGCCGCCGTGGAGGTTGTGCGGATACGGCCTGTTGAAAGGATATCTGTCGCCGTTTCGCTGACGGGTAACACAAGAGTGCATTGACCGTTTGTTTTGGAACCTGCAAACACAAGAACAGGGGCAATAGCCAGGACCAGCCAAAGAGCTCTGAATGTTATTAGCACCTGTAACACCACTTTCTCTGATTCCCTTCGGATGCCACAGGCTAGCAGATGAACGAAAAAGGGGACTGTTCTCGTCAGGCGGTTTTATCGGCGTTGAATATTCCAGGTCAACTGTTAACGCCTCCCTTTTGTTTGCTCCGCTTGCTCTTGTAGCGGGTGTCGCTGCCGGACTTGCGGTGGGTTTAAAGCTGGATGACCGTATTGAAGTTTTTGCCACAGCCGCAGGTGGTGTTCTTCCTGCCCTTACAGAGGCTTTCGCTGCTGGACTTGCGGTGGGCATTAAACTGGTTGACCGTATCGAAGTTTTTGCCACAGCCGCAGGTGGTGTTCCAATCGCTCTTGCAGAGGCTTTTGCTGCTGGACCTGCGGTGGGACTTAAGCAGGTTGGCCGTATTGAAGTTTTTGCCACAGCCGCAGGTGGTGTTCAAATCGCCCTTGCAGAGGTTGTCGCTGCTGGACCTGCGGTGGGACTTAAGCAGGTTGGCCGTATTGAAGTTTTTGCTACAGCCGCAGGTGGTGTTCAAATCGCCCTTGCAGAGGTTGTCGCTGCTGGACTTGCGGTGGGCATCAAACTGGTTGACCGTATCGAAGTTTTTGCCACAGCCGCAGGTGGTGTTTCTCCTGCCCTTACAGAGGCTGTCGCTGCTGGACTTGCGGTGGGCTAAAAGCTGGTTGACCGTATCGAAGTTTTTGCCACAGCCGCAGGTGGTGTTCCAATCGCCCTTGCAGGGGCTGTCGCTGCTGGATCTGCGGTGGGCTAAAAGCAGTCTGGCCGTATCGAAGTTTTTGCTACAACCGCAGGTGGTGTTACGTTGCCCCCGTGACGTTGATACAGATGCTATGTCAATTACCTGTACCGGGCTATCGGAACCTTGGTCATCAGCCTCTGTTGATGGGGTGTCAGGTGGCTCTTTTTTAACAGTGTCCCGACAGTGAATCTCCCAGGATTTGATAGCAGGGATGTCAGGTAGCATAAGCCCTTCCAGGCCGGTAATTGATTCACCTGTGACTATCACATCCTTCTTCCATGACGGGGTAGAGCTTTTGCTGGGCCTTGCGGAACAGACAGAGCCTGTGGCACTGACATTGAGGGTTTCACCATCCTTTCCTGGAATCCTGACTCTGGCAGGTTTGTCAACGCCCTGACAGACCAGGGCGTTTTCTGGGTCGGCTATGCAGAATGTATCATCCAAAGGTTGAACAGCCGTGGAGGTTGTGCGGATACGGCCTGTTGAGAGGACATCTGTCGCCGTTTTGCTGACGGGTAATACAAGAGTGCATTGACCGTTTGTTTTGGAACCTGCAAACACAAGAACAGGGGCAATAGCCAGGGCCAGCCAAAGAACTATTAATGTTATTAGCACCTGTAACACACCACTTTCCCTGATTCCCTTCGGATGCCACAGGCTAGCAGATGAACGAAAAAGGGGACTCTTCTCATCAGGCGGTTTTATCGGCGTTGAATATTCGAGGGAAGCATGATGATAGAACGCGTATAGAAATATGAGGGGAATCATGGCACTGAGTCAGGCTCAACCGAACCGCAGTGATATCAACTATTAGCGCCTCCCTTTTGTTTGCTCCGCTTGCTCTTGCAGCGGGTGTCGCTGCCGGACTTGCGGTGGGTTAAAAGCTGGATGACCGTATTGAAGTTTTTGCCACAGCCGCAGGTGGTGTTCAAATCACCCTTGCAGTGGCTTTTGCTGCTGGACTTGCGGTGGGACATAAGCAGGCTGACCGTATCGAAGTTTTTGCCACAGCCGCAGATGGTGTTACGTTGCCCCCGTGACGTTGATACAGATGCTATGTCAATTACCTGTACCGGGCTATCGGAACCTTGGTCATCAGCCTCTGTTGATGGGGTGTCAGGTGGCTCTTTTTTAACAGTGTCCCGACAGTGAATCTCCCAGGATTTGATAGCAGGGATGTCAGGTAGCATAAGCCCTTCCAGGCCGGTAATTGATTCACCTGTGACTATCACACCCTTCTTCCATGACGGGGTAGAGGTTTTCTGGGCCTTGCGGAACAGACAGAGCCTGTGGCACTGACATTGAGGGTTTCACCATCCTTTCCTGGAATCCGGACTCTGGCAGGTTTGTCAACGCCCTGACAGACCAGAGCGTGTTCTGGGTCGGCTATGCAGAATGTATCATCCAAAGGTTGAACAGCCTTGGAGGTTGTGCGGATACGGCCTGTTGAGATGACATATGTCGCCGATCTGCTGACGGGTAATACAAGAGTGCATTGACCGTTTGTTTTGGAACCTGCAAACACAAGAACAGGGGTAATAGCCAGGGCCAGCCAAAGAGCTCTTAATGTTATTAGCACCTGTAACACTCCACTTTCCCTGATTCCCTTCGGATGCCACAGGCTAGCAGATCAACGAAAAAGGGGACTCTTCTCATCAGGCGGTTTTATCGGCGTTAATATTCGAGGGAAGCATGATGATAGAAAGCGTATAGAATATGAGGGGAATCATGGCGCGGAGTCAGGCTCAACCGAACCGCAGTGATATCAACTATTAGCGCCTCCATTTTGTTTGCTCCGCTTGCTCTTGCAGCGAGTGTCGCTGCCGCACTTGCGGTGGGCATGAAACTGGTTGACCGTATCGAAGTTTTTGCCACAGCCGCAGGTGGTGTTCCAATCGCTCTTGCAGAGGCTTTCGCTGCTGGACCTGCGGTGGGACTTAAGCAGGTTGGCCGTATTGAAGTTTTTGCCACAGCCGCAGGTGATGCTTCTCCTGCCCTTACAGAGGCTGTCGCTGCTGGACTTGCGGTGGGCATGAAACTGGTTGACCGTATCGAAGTTTTTGCCACAGCCGCAGGAGGTGTTCTTCCTGCCCTTACAGAGGCTTTCGCTGCTGGACTTGCGGTGGGACCTAAGCTGGCTGGCCGTTTTGAAGTTTTTGCCACAGCCGCAGGTGGTGTTCAAATCGCCCTTGCAGAGGCTTTCGCTGCTGGACCTGCGGTGGGCTAAACGCTGGTTGACCGTATCGAAGTTTTTGCCACAGCCGCAGGTGGTGCTCAAATCGCCCTTGCAGAGGTTTTCGCTGCTGGAATAGCGGTGGGCTAAAAGCAGGTTGATCGTATTGAAGTTTTTGCCACAGCCGCAGGTGATGTTCTGCCTGCCCGTACAGAGGCTGTCGCTGCTGGACTTGCGGTGGGCAGTAAGCTGGTTGAACGTATCGAAGTTTTTGCCACAGCCGCAGGTGGTGTTCCAATCGCCCTTGCAGAGGCTTTCGCTGCTGGACTTGCGGTGGGCTACAAGCCGGTTGACCGTATCGAAGTTTTTGCCACATCCGCAGGTGGTGTTCTGCCTGCCCTTACAGAGGCTGTCGCTGCTGGACTTGCGGTGGGACTTAAGCAGGCTGACCGTATCGAAGTGTTTGCCACAGCCGCAGCTGGTGTTATGTTGCCTCCGTGACGTTGATACAGATGCTATGTCAACTACCTGTACCTGGCTATCGGAACCTTGGTCATCAGCCTCTGCTGTTGGGGTGTCAGGTGGCTCTTTTTTAACAAGGTCCCGACAGTGAATCTCCCAGGCTTTGACAGCAGGGATGTCAGGTAGCATCAGCCCTTCCAGGCCGGTAATTGATTCACCTGTGACCATCACATCCTCCTTCCATGACGGGGTAGAGGTTTTGCTGGGCCTTGCGGAACAGACAGAGCCTGTGGCGCTGACATTGAGGGCGTCACCATCCTTTCCTGGAATCCTGACCCTGGCAGGTCTGTCAACGCCCTGACAGACCAGAGCGTGTTCTGGACCGGTTATGCAGAATGTATCATCCAAAGGTTGAACAGCCGTGGAGGTTGTGCGGATACGGCCTGTTGAGAGGACATCTGTCTCCGTTTTACTGACGGGTAACACAAGAGTGCATTGACCGTTTTTTTTGGAACCTGCAAACACAAGTCCAGGGGCAATAGCCAGGGCCAGCCAAAGAGCTCTGAATGTTCTTAACGCCTGTAACACACCACTTCCCCTGATTCCCTTCGGATGCCACAGGCTAGCAGATGAACGGAAAGGGGCGCTATTCTCATCAGGCGCTCTTATAGGCGTTGAATATTCCAGGGAAGCATGATGATAGAAAGCGTAAAGAAATATGAGGGGGCTGCGCTGGGTTAGGCTCAACTGAGCCGCTGTGATATCAACTGCTAACACCTCCCTTTTGTTTGCTCCGCTTGCTCTTGCAGCGGATGTCGCTGCTGAACCTGCGGTGGGCATCAAACTGGTTGACCGTACCGAAGTTTTTGCCACAGCCGCAGGTGGTGTTCCAATCGCCCTTGCAGAGGCTTTCGCTGCTGGACTTGCGGTGGGCTAAAAGCTGGTTGACAGTATGGAAATTTTTGCCACAGCCGCAGGTGGTGTTCCAATCGCCCTTGCAGAGGCTTTCGTTGCTGGACTTGCGGTGGGCTAAAAGCTGGTTGACAGTATGGAGATTTTTGCCACAGCCGCAGGTGGTGTTCTTCCTGCCCTTGCAGAGGCTTTCGCTGCTGGACGTGCGGTGGGACTTAAGCAGGCTGACCGTATCGAAGTTTTTGCCACAGCCGCAGGTGGTGTTCTTCCTGCCCTTACAGAGGCTTTCACTGCTGGACTTGCGGTAGGCATTAAACTGGTTGACCGTATCGAAGTTTTTGCCACAGCCGCAGGTGGTGTTCTTCCTGCCCTTACAGAGGCTTTCGCTGCTGGACTTGCGGTGGGCATTCAACTGGTTGACCGTATCGAAGTTTTTGCCACAGCCGCAGGCGGTATTCCAATCGCTCTTGCAGAGGCTTTCGCTGCTGGACCTGCGGTGGGACTTAAGCAGGTTGGCCGTATTGAAGTTTTTGCCACAGCCGCAGGTGGTGTTCCAATGGCCCTTGCAGAGGCTGTCGCTGCTGGACCTGCGGTGGGCTAAAAGCGTGTTGATCGTATCGAATTTTTTGCCACAGCCGCAGGTGGTGTTCCAATAGCCCTTACAGAGGCTGTCGCTGCTGGACTTGCGGTGGGCATGAAACTGGTTGACCGTATCGAAGTTTTTGCCACAGCCGCAGGTGGTGTTCCAATAGCCCTTGCAGAGGCTGTCGCTGCTGGACCTGCGGTGGGCTAAAAGCAGTCTGGCCGTATCGAAGTTTTTGCTACAACCGCAGGTGGTGTTACGTTGCCCCCGTGACGTTGATACAGATGTTATGTCAATTACCTGTACCTGGCTATCGGAACCTTGGTCATCAGCCTCTGTTGATGGGGTGTCAGGTGGCTCTTTTTTAACAGTGTCCCGACAGTGAATCTCCCAGGCTGTGATAGCAGGGATGTCAGGTAGCATCAGCCCTTCCAGGCCGGTAATTGATTCACCTGTGACTACCACATCCTCCTTCCATGACGGGGTAGAGGTTTTGCTGGGCCTTGCAGAACAGACAGAGCCTGTGGCGCTGACATTGAGGGCATCACCATCCTTTCCTGGAATCCTGACCCTGGCAGGTTTGTCAACGCCCTGACAGACCAGAGCGCGTTCTGGACCGGCTATGCAGAATGTATCATCCAAAGGTTGAACAGCCGTGGAGGTTGTGCGGATACGGCCTGTTGAGATGACATCTGTCGCCGTTCTGCTGACGGGTAACACAAGAGTGCATTGACCGTTTGTTTTGGAACCTGCAAACACAAGAACAGGGGCAATGGCCAGGATAAGCCCAAGAATTCTGGATATCATCAACGTCTGCAACAAATCACTTTCCTGTTTTCCCTGTTTCTATTCGGATTTCACAGGCTAGCAGATGAACGAAAAAGGGCGCTGTTCTCATCAGGCAGTTTTATAGACGTTGAAGACTCCAGAGAAACATGATGATAGAAAGCGTAAAGAAATATGAGGAGAATCATGACGCTGAGTCAGGCTCAACCGAGCCGCTGTGATATCAACTATTAACCCCTCCCTTTTGTTTGCTCCGCTTGCTCTTGCAGCGGGTGTCGCTGCTGGACTTGCGGTGGGCAATAAACTGGTTGACTGTATCAAAGTTTTTGCCACAGCCGCAGGTGGTGTTCCAATCGCCTTTGCAGAGGCTTTCGCTGCTGGACTTGCGGTGGGACCTAAGTTGGCTGGCCGTTTTGAAGTTTTTGCCACAACTGCAGGTGGTTTTCAAATCGCCCTTGCAGAGGCTGTCGCTGCTGGACTTCCGGTGGGTTAAAAGCTGGATGACCGAATCGAAGTTTTTGCCACAGCCGCAGGTGGTATTCCAATCGCCCTTGCAGAGGCTGTCGCTGCTGCACTTGCGGTGGACTGTAAGCTTGTTGACCGTATCGAAATTTTTGCCACAGCCGCAGGTGGTTTTCAAATCGCCCTTGCAGAGGCTTTCGCGGCTGGACTTGCGGTGGGCAATAAACTGGTTGACTGTATCAAAGTTTTTGCCACAGCCGCAGGTGGTGTTCAAATCGCCCTTGCAGAGGCTTTCGCTGCTGGAATAGCGGTGAGCATTAAACTGGTGGACCGTATCGAAGTTTTTGCCACAGCCGCAGGAGGTGTTCTTCCTGCCCTTACAGAGGCTTTCGCTGCTGGACTTGCGGTGGGACCTAAGCTGGCTGGCCGTTTTGAAGTTTTTGCCACAGCCGCAGGTGGTGTTCAAATCGCCCTTGCAGAGGCTTTCGCTGCTGGACTTGCGGTGGGCTAAAAGCTGGTTGACCGTATCGAAGTATTTGCCACAGCCGCAGGTGGTGCTCAAATCGCCCTTGCAGAGGTTTTCGCTGCTGGAATAGCGGTGAGCTAAAAGCAGGTTGACCGTATTGAAGTTTTTGCCACAGCCGCAGGTGATGTTCTTCCTGCCCTTACAGAGGCTGTCGCTGCTGGACTTGCGGTGGGCAGTAAACTGGTTGACCGTATCGAAGTATTTGCCACAGCCGCAGGTGGTGTTCCAATCGCCCTTGCAGAGGCTTTCGCTGCTGGACTTGCGGTGGGCTGCAAGCCGGTTGACCGTATCGAAGTTTTTGCCACAGCCGCAGGTGGTGTTCCAATCGCCCTTGCAGAGGCTGTCGCTGCTGGACTTGCGGTGGGACTTAAGCAGGCTGACCGTATCGAAGTGTTTGCCACAGCCGCAGCTGGTGTTATGTTGCCTCAGTGACGTTGATACAGATGTTATGTCAACTACCTGTACCTGGCTATCGGAACCTTGGTCATCAGCCTCTGTTGATGGGGTGTCAGATGGCTCTTTTTTAACAAGGTCCCGACAGTGAATCTCCCAGGCTTTGATAGCAGGGATGTCAGGTAGCATCAGCCCTTCCAGGCCGGTAATTGATTCACCTGTGACCATCACATCATCCTTCCATGACGGGGTAGAGGTTTTGCTGGGCCTTGCGGAACAGACAGAGCCTGTGGCGCTGACATTGAGGGCATCACCGTCCTTTCCTGGAATCCTGACCCTGGCAGGTTTGTCAACGCCCTGACAGACCAGAGCGTGTTCTGGACCGGTTATGCAGAATGTATCATCCAAAGGTTGAACAGCCGTGGAGGTTGTGCGGATACGGCCTGTTGAGAGGACATCTGTCTCCGTTTTACTGACGGGTAACACAAGAGTGCATTGACCGTTTGTTTTGGAACCTGCAAACACAAGTACAGGGGCAACAGCCAGGGTCAGCCAGAGAACTCTGAATGTTATTAACGCCTGTAACACACTTCTCACCCTGATCCCTTCGGATGCCACAGGCTAGCAGATGAACGGAAAAGGGCGCTGTTCTCATCAGGCGCTTTTATAGGCGTTGAATATTCCAGGGAAGCATGATGATAGAAAGCGTAAAGAAATATGAGGGGGCTGCGCTGGGTTAGGCTCAACTGAGCCGCTGTGATATCAACTGTTAACACCTCCCTTTTGTTTGCTCCGCTTGCTCTTGCAGCGGGTGTCGCTGCTGACCCTGCGGTGGGCATCAAACTGGTTGGTCGTACCGAAGTTTTTGCCACAGCCGCAGGTGGTGTTCCAATTGCCCTTGCAGAGCCTTTCGCTGCTGGACTTGCGGTGGGCTGCAAGCTTGTTGACCGTATCGAAGTTTTTGCCACAGCCGCAGGTGGTGTTCTTCCTGCCCTTGCAGAGGCTTTCGCTACTGGACTCGCGGTGGGACTTAAGCAGTCTGACCGTATCGAAGTTTTTGCCACAGCCGCAGCTGGTGTTCCAATCGCCCTTGCAGAGGTTTTCGCTGCTGGACTTGCGGTGGCCTGCAAGCTTGTTGACCGTATCGAGGTTTTTGCCACAGCCGCAGCTGGTGTTCAAACCGCCCTTGCAGAGGTTTTCGCTGCTGGAATAGCGGTGTGACATAAGCTGGTTGGCCGTATTGAAGTGTTTGCCACAGCCGCAGGTGGAGTTCCAATCGCCCTTGCAGAGGCTTGCGCTGCTGGACTTGCGGTGGGCTACAAGCCGGTTGGCCGTATCGAAGATTTTGCCACATCCGCAGGTGGTGTTCAAATCGCCCTTGCAGAGGCTGTCGCTGCTGGACTTGCGGTGGGACAGAAGCAGGTAGAGCGTATCGAAGTTTTTGCCACAGCCGCAGCTGGTTTTATGTTGCCCCCGTGACGTTGATACAGATGTTATGTCAATTACCTGTGCCGGGCCATCGGAACCTTGGTCATCAGCCTCTGTTGATGGGGTGTCAGGTGGCTCTTTTTTAACAAGGTTCCGACAGTGAATCTCCCAGGCTTTGATGGCAGGGATGTCAGGTAGCATCAGCCCTTCCAGGCCGGTAATTGATTCACCTGTGACCATCACATCATCCTTCCATGACGGGGTTGAGGTTTTGCTGGGCCTTGCGGAACAGACAGAGCCTGTGGCACTGATATTGAGGGCTTCACCATCCTTTCCTGGCATCCTGACCCTGGCAGGTTTGTCAACGCCCTGACAGACCAGAGCGTGTTCTGGGTCGGCTATGCAGAATGTATCATCCAAAGGTTGAGCAGCCGTGGAGGTTGTGCGGATACGGCCTGTTGAGAGGACATCTGTCGCCGTTTTGCTAACGGGTAATACAAGAGTGCATTGACCGTTTGTTTTGGAACCTGCAAACACAAGAACAGGGGCAATAGCCAGGGCCAGCCAAAGAACTCTGAATGTTATTAACACCTGTAACACACCACTTTCCCTGATTCCCTTCTGATTCCACAGGCTAGCAGATGAACGGAAAAGGGGGCGTTCCCATCAGGCGGTTTTATAGGCGTTGAATTTTCCAGGGAAGCATGATGATAGAAAGCGTATAGAAATATGAGGGGGGAGCTGGTGCTGAGTCAGGCTCAATCGGGCCGCTGTGATATCAACTATTAACGCCTCCCTTTTGTTTGCTCCGCTTGCTCTTGCAGCGGGTGTCGCTGCTGAACTTGCGGTGGGCATGAAACTGGTTGACCGTATCGAAGTTTTTGCCACAGCCGCAGGTGGTGTTCTTCCTGCCCTTACAGAGGCTGTTGCTGCTGGAATAGCGGTGGGCTGCAAGCTGGTTGGCCGTATCGAATTTTTTGCCACAGCCGCAGGTGGTGTTCCAATCGCCCTTGCAGAGGCTTTCGCTGCTGGACCTGCGGTGGGACGCAAGCTGGCTGGCCGTATTGAAGTTTTTGCCACAGCCGCAGGTGGTGGTCTTCCTGCCCATACAGAGGCTGTCGCTGCTGGACTTGCGGTGGGCTGCAAGCTGGTTGACCGTATCGAAGTTTTTGCCACAGATGCAGGTGGTGTTCAAATCGCCCTTGCAGAGGCTTTCGCGGCTGGAATGGCGGTGGGCTAAAAGCAGTCTGGCCGTATTGAAGTTTTTGTCACAGCCGCAGGTGGTGTTCTTCCTGCCCTTACAGGGGCTTTCGCTGCTGGACCTGCTGTGGGCTAAAAGCTGGTAGGCCGTATCGAAGTTTTTGCCACAGCCGCAGGTGGTTTTCAAATCGCCCTTGCAGAGGCTGTCGCTGCTGGAATAGCGGTGGGCATGAAACTGGTTGACCGTATTGAAGTTTTTGCCACAGCCGCAGGTGGTGTTCAAATCGCCCTTACAGGAGCTGTCGCTGCTGCCCCAGCGGTGGGTTAAAAGCTGGGTGATCGTATCAAAGTTTTTGCCACAGCCGCAGGTGGTTTTCCAATCGCCCTTGCAGAGGCTTTCTCTGCTGGACCTGCGGTGGGACGCAAGCTGGCTGACCGTATTGAAGTGTTTGCCACAGCCGCAGGTGGTGTTCAAATCGCCCTTACAGAGGCTGTCGCTGCTGGAAAAGCGGTGGGCTATAAGATGGTTGACCGTATCGAAGTTTTTGCCACAGCCGCAGCTGGTGTTCAAATCGCCCTTGCAAAGCCTTTCGCTGCGGCGACGGCGGTGGGATCGAAGCTGGCTTTCCTTATCGAAGCGCTGGCCACAGCCGCAGGTGGTGTTATGTTGCCCCCGTGACGTTGATACAAATGCTATGTCAACTACCTGTACCGGGCTATCATAACCTTGGTCATCAGCCTCTGTTGATGGGATGCCAGGAGGCTCTTTTTTAACAAGGTCCCGACAGTGAATCTCCCAGGCTTTGATAACAGGGATGTCAGGTAGCATCAGCCCTTCCAGGCCGGTAATTGATTCACCTGTGACCATCACATCCTCCTTCCATGACGGGGTAGAGGTTTTGCTGGGCCTTGCGGAACAGACCGATCCTGTGGCGCTGACATTCAGGGTATCACCATCCTTTCCTGGAATCCGGACTCTGGCAGGTTTTTCAACGCCCTGACAGACCAGAGCGTGTTCTGGGTCGGCTATGCAGAATGTATCATCCAAAGGTTGAACAGCCGTGGAGGTTGTGCGGATACGGCCTGTTGAGAGGACATCTGTCGCCGTTTTGCTAACGGGTAACACAAGTGTGCATTGACCGTTTGTTTTGGAACCTGCAAACACAAGAACAGGGGCAATAGCCAGGGCCAGCCAAAGAACTCTGAATGTTATTAGCACCTGTAACACACCACTTTCCCTGATTCCCTTCGGATGCCACAGGGCTAGCAGATGAACGGAAAAGGGGGCGTTCCCATCAGGCGCTTTTATAGGCGTTGAATCTTCCAGGGAAGCATGATGATAGAAAGCGTATAGAAATATGAGGGGAATCATGGCGCTGAGTCAGGCTCAACCGAACCGCTGTGATATGAACTATTAACTCCTCCCTTTTGTTTGCTCCGCCTGCTCTTGCAACGGGTGTCGCTGCTGGAATGGCGGTGGGCATGAAACTTGTTGACCGTATCGAAGTTTTTGCCACAGCCGCAGGTGGTGTTCTTCCTGCACTTACAGAGGCTGTTTCTGCTGGAATAGCGGTGGGCTAAAAGCTGGTTGGCCGTATCGAATTTTTTGCCACAGCCGCAGGTGGTGTTCAAATCACCCTTGCAGAGGCTTTCGCTGCTGGACCTGCGGTGGCCTACAAGCTGGTTGACCGTATCGAAGTTTTTGCCACAGCCGCAGGTGGTGTTCTTCCTGCCCTTACAGAGGCTGTTGCTGCTGGAATAGCGGTGGGCTAAAAGATGGTTGACCTTATCGAAGTTTTTGCCACAGCCGCAGGTGGTGTTCCAGTCGCCCTTGCAGAGGCTTTCGCTGCGGGACCTTCGGTGGGACGTAAGCTGGCTGACCGTATTGAAGTGTTTGCCACAGCCGCAGGTGGTTTTCAAATCGCCCTTACAGAGGCTGTCGCTGCTGGAATGGAGGTGGACTAAAAGCTGGTAGGCCGTATTGAATTTTTTGCCACAGCCGCCGCAGGTGGTGTTAAGTTGCCCCCGTGACGTTGATACAAATGTTATGTCAACTACCTGTACCGGGCTATCGTAACCTTGGTCATCAGCCTCTGTTGATGGGGTGTCAGGTGGCTCTTTTTTAACAAGGTCCCGACAGTGAATCTCCCAGGCTTTGATAGCAGGGATGTCAGGTAGCATCAGCCCTTCCAGGCCGGTAATTGATTCACCTGTGACCATCACATCCTCCTTCCATGACGGGGTAGAGGTTTTGCTGGGCCTTGCGGAACAGACAGAGCCTGTGGCGCTGACATTGAGGGCTTCACCATCCTTTCCTGGAATCCGGACTCTTGCAGGTTTGTCAACGCCCTGACAGACCAGGGCGTTTTCTGGGTCGGCTATGCAGAACGTATCATCCAAAGGTTGAGCAGCCGTGGAGGTTGTGCGGATATGGCCTGTTGAGAGGACATCTGTCGCCGTTTTGCTGACGGGTAATACAAGAGTGCATTGACCGTTTGTTTTGGAACCTGCAAACACAAGTACAGGGGCAATAGCCAGGGCCAGCCAAAGAGCTCCGAATGTTATTAAAGCCTGTAACACACCACTTTCCCTGAACCTTTCGGATGCCACAGGCTAGCAGATGAACGGAAAAGGGCGCTGTTCTCATCAGGCGCTTTTATAGGCGTTGAATATTCCAGGGAAGCATGATGATAGAAAGCGTATAGAAATATGAGGGGAATCATGGCGCTGAGTCAGGCTCAACCGAGCCGCTGTGATATCAACTATTAACGCCTCCCTTTTGTTTGCTCCGCTTGCTCTTGCAGCGGGTGTCGCTGCTGAACCTGCGGTGGGCAGAAAACTGGTTGACCGTACCGAAGTTTTTGCCACAGCCGCAGGTGGTGTTCCAATCGCCATTGCAGAGGCTTTCGCTGCTGGACTTGCGGTGGCCTGCAAGCTTGTTGACCGTATCGAAGTTTTTGCCACAGCCGCAGGTGGTGTTCTTCCTGCCCTTGCAGAGGCTTTCGCTGCTGGACTTGCGGTGGGACTTAAGCAGGCAGACCGTATCGAAGTTTTTGCCGCAGCCGCAGCTGGTGTTCCAATCGCCCTTGCAGAGACTTTCGCTGCTGGACTTGCGGTGGCCTGCAAGCTTGTTGACCGTATCGAAGTTTTTGCCACAGCCGCAGCTGGTGTTCAAATCGCCCTTGCAGAGGTTTTCGCTGCTGGACCTGCGGTGGGATTTAAGCTGGCTGCCCGTATTGAAGTGTTTGCCACAGCCGCAGGTGGTGTTCCAATCGCCCTTACAGAGGCTGTCGCTGCTGGAATAGCGGTGGGCATGAAACAGGTTGACCGTATTGAAGCGTTTGCCACAGCCGCAGCTGGTGTTCAAATCGCCCTTGCAGAGGCTTTCGCTGCTGGACCTGCGGTGGGATTTAAGCTGGCTGCCCGTATTGAAGTGTTTGCCACAGCCGCAGGTGGTGTTCCAATCGCCCTTACAGAGGCTGTCGCTGCTGGAATAGCGGTGGGCATGAAACTGGTTGACCGTATTGAAGCGTTTGCCACAGCCGCAGGTGGTGTTCAAATCGCCCTTGCAGAGGCTTTCGCTGCTGGAATAGCGGTGGTACTTAAGCAGTATGTCCGTATTGAAGTTTTTGCCACAGCCGCCGCAGGTGGTGTTAAGTTGCCCCCGTGATGTTGATACAAATGTTATGTCAACTACCTGTACCTGGCTATCGTAACCTTGGTCATCAGCCTCTGTTGATGGGGTGTCATGTGGCTCTTTTTTAACAAGGTCCCGACAGTGAATCTCCCAGGCTGTGATAGCAGGGATGTCAGGTAACATCAGCCCTTCCAGGCCGGTAATTGATTCACCTGTGACCATCACATCCTCCTTCCATGACGGGGTAGAGGTTTTGCTGGGCCTTGCGGAACAGACAGAGCCTGTGGCGCTGACATTGAGGGCATCACCATCCTTTCCTGGAATTCTGATCCTGGCAGGTTTGTCAACGCCCTGACAGATCAGAGCGTGTTCTGGGTCGGCTATGCAGAATGTATCATCCAAAGGTTGAACAGCCGTGGAGGTTGTGCGGATACGGCCTGTTGAGAGGACATCTGTCGCCGTTTTGCTGACGGGTAACACAAGAGCGCATTGACCGTTTGTTTTGGAACCTGCAAACACAAGTGCAGGGGCAATAGCCAGGGCCAGCCAAAGAACTCTGAATGTTATTAGCACCTGTAACACACCACTTTCCCTGATTCCCTTCGGATGCCACAGGCTAGCAGATGAACGGAAAAGGGCGCTGTTCTCAACAGGCGCTTTTATAGGCGCTTTTATAGGCGCTTTTATAGGCGTTGAATATTCCAGGGAAGCATGATGCATAGAAAGCGTATAGAAATATGAGGGGAATCATGGCGCTGAGTCAGGCTCAACCGAACCGCTGTGATATGAACTATTAACGCCTCCCTTTTGTTTGCTCCGCTTGGCCTTGCAGCGGGTGTTGCTGCTGGACCTGCGGTGGGCTGCAAGCTGGTTGACCGTATCGAAGTTTTTGCCACAGCCGCAGGTGGTGTTCAAACCGCCCTTGCAGAGGCTGTCGCTGCTGGACCTGCGGTGGACATTAAACTGGTTGACCGTATCGAAGTTTTTGCCACAGCCGCAGGTGGTGTTCCAATCGCCCTTGCAGAGGCTATCGCTGCTGGACTTGCGGTGGGACTTATGCTGGCTGACCGTATTGAATTTTTTGCCACAGCCGCAGGTGGTTTTCCAATCGCCCCTGCAGAGGCTTTCGCTGCTGGAATAGCGGTGGATATTAAACTGGTTGACTGTATCGAAGTTTTTGCCACAGCCGCAGGTGGTGTTCAAATCGCCCTTGCAAAGGCTTTCGCTGCTGGACTTGCGGTGGTGTAAAAGCTGGTTGGCCGTATCGAAGTTTTTGCCACAGCCGCAGGTGGTGTTCAAATCGCCCTTGCAGAGGCTTTCGCTGCTGGAATAGCGGTGGGCTACAAGCTGGCTCGCCGTATTGAAGTTTTTGCCACAACCGCAGGTGGTGTTCAAATCGCCCTTACAGGAGCTGTTGCTGCTGCCCCAGCGGTGGGTTAAAAGCTGGATGACTGTATCGAAGTTTTTGCCACAGCCGCAGGTGGTGTTCAAATCGCCCTTGCAGGGGCTTTCGCTGCTGGACCTGCGGTGGGACGCAAGCTGGCTGGCCGTATTGAAGTTTTTGCCACAGCCGCAGGTGGTGTTCTTCCTGCCCTTACAGATGCTGTCGCTGCGGGACTTGCGGTGGGACATAAGCTGGTTGACCGTATCGAAGTTTTTGCCACATCCACAGGTGGTGTTCAAATCGCCCTTGCAGAGCTTTTCGCTGCTGCGGCGGCGGTGGCATTGAAGCTGGCTGTCCTTATCGAAGCGCTGGCCACAGCCGCAGGTGGTGTTATGTTGCCCCCGTGACGTTGATACAAATGCTATGTCAACTACTTGTACCGGGTTATCGGAACCTTGGTCATCAGCCTCTGTTGATGGGGTGTCAGGTGGCTCTTTTTTAACAAAGTCCCGACAGTGAATCTCCCAGGCTTTGATAGCAGGGATGTCAGGTAGCATAAGCCCTCCCAGGCCGGTAATTGATTCACCTGTGACCATCACATCATCCTTCCATGACGGGGTAGAGGTTTTGCTGGGCCTTGCGGAACAGACAGAGGCTCTGGCACTGACATTGAGGGCATCACCGTCCTTTCCTGGAATCCGGACTCTGGCAGGTTTGTCAACGCCCTGACAGACCAGAGCGTGTTCTGGGTCGGCTATGCAGAATGTATCATCCAAAGGTCGAACAGACGTGGAGGTTGTGCGGATACGGCCTGTTGAGAGGACATCTGTCGCCGTTTTGCTGACGGGTAACACAAGAGTGCATTGACCGTTTGTTTTGGAACCTGCAAACACAGGAACAGGGGTAATAGCCAGGGCCAGCCAAAGAACTCTGAATGTTATTAGCACCTGTAACACACCACTTTCCCTGATTCCCTTCGGATGCCACAGGCTAGCAGATGAACGGAAAAGGGCGCTGTTCTCAACAGGCGCTTTTATAGGCGCTTTTATAGGCGTTGAATATTCCAGGGAAGCATGATGATAGAAAGCGTATAGAAATATGAGGGGAATCATGGCGCTGAGTCAGGCTCAACCGAACCGCTGTGATATGAACTATTAACGCCTCCCTTTTGTTTGCTCCGCTTGCTCCGCTTGGCCTTGCAGCGGGTGTTGCTGCTGGACCTGCGGTGGACATTAAACTGGTTGACCGTATCGAAGTTTTTGCCACAGCCGCAGGTGGTGTTCAAATCGCCCTTGCAGAGGCTATCGCTGCTGGACTTGCGGTGGGACTTATGCAGTCTGACCGTATTGAAGTTTTTACCACAGCCGCAGGTGGTTTTTAAATCGCCCTTGCAGAGGCTGTCGCTGCTGGAATAGCGGTGGATATTAAACTGGTTGACTGTACCGAAGTTTTTGCCACAGCCGCAGGTGGTGTTCAAATCGCCCTTGCAGAGGCTGTCGCTGCTGGAATAGCGGTGGGCTAAAAGCAGTCTGGCCGTATCGAAGTTTTTGCCACAGCCGCAGGTGGTGTTCCAATCGCCCCTGCAGCGGATGTCGCTGCTGGACTTGCGGTGGGACTTAAGCAGGCTGAACGTATTGAAGTTTTTGCCACATCCGCAGGTGGTGTTCCAATCGCCCTTGCAGCGGATGTCGCTGCTGGACTTGCGGTGCACTGTAAGCTGGCTGACCGTATCGCAGTTTTTGCCACAGCCGCAGGTGGTGTTCCAATCGCCCTTGCAGAGGCTTTCGCTTCTGGAATAGCGGTGGGCTAAAAGCTGGCTGACCGTATCGAAGTATTTGCCACAGCCGCAGGTGGTGTTCTTCCTGCCCTTACAGATGCTGTCGCTGCGGGACTTGCGGTGGGACATAAGCTGGTTGACCGTATCGAAGTTTTTGCCACATCCACAGGTGGTGTTCAAATCGCCCTTGCAGAGTTTTTCGCTGCTGCGGCGGCGGTGGCATTGAAGCTGGCTGTCCTTATCGAAGCGCTGGCCACAGCCGCAGGTGGTGTTATGTTGCCCCCGTGACGTTGATACAAATGCTATGTCAACTACCTGTACCGGGCTAACGTAACCTTGGTCATCAGCCTCTGTTGATGGGGTGTCATGTGGCTCTTTTTTAACAAAGTCCCGACAGTGAATCTCCCAGGCTTTGATAGCAGGGATGTCAGGTAGCATCAGCCCTTCCAGGCCGGTAATTGATTCATCTGCGACCATCACATCCTCCTTCCATGACGGGGTAGAGGTTTTGCTGGGCCTTGCGGAACAGACACAGCCTGTGGCGCTGACATTGAGGGCATCACCGTCCTTTCCTGGAATTCTGACTCTGGCAGGTTTGTCAACGCCCTGACAGATCAGAGCGTGTTCTGGGTCGGTTATGCAGAATGTATCATCCGAAGGTTGAACAGACGTGGAGGTTGTGCGGATACGGCCTGTTGAGAGGACATCTGTCGCCGTTTTGCTGATGGGTAACACAAGAGTGCATTGACCGTTTGTTTTGGAACCTGCAAACACAAGAACAGGGGCAATAGCCAGGGCCAGCCAAAGAACTCTGAATGCTATTAGCACCTGTAACACACCACTTCCCTGATTCTCTCGGATGACACACGCTAGCAGATGAACGGAAAAGGGCGCTGTTCTCATCAGGCGCTTTTATAGGCGTTGAATATTCCAGGGAAGCATGATGATAGAAAGCGTATAGAAATAGGAGGGGAATCATGGCGCTGAGTCAGGCTCAACCGAACCGCTGTGATATGAACTATTAACGCCTCCCTTTTGTTTGCTCCGCTTGCTCTTGCAGCGGGTGTCGCTGCTGGAATGGCGGTGGGCTACAAGCTTGTTGACCGTATTGAAGTTTTTGCCGCAGCCGCAGGTGGTGTTCAAATCGCTCTTGCAGAGGCTTTCGCTGCTGGACTTGCGGTGGCACATAAACTGGCTGACCGTATTGAATTTTTTGCCACAGCCGCAGGTGGTGTTCAAATCGCCCTTGCAGAGGCTTTCGCTGCTGGACTTGCGGTGGGCATGAAACTGGTTGACCGTATCGAAGTTTTTGCCACAGCTGCAGGTGGTGTTCAAATCGCCCTTGCAGAGGCTTTCGCTGCTGGAATAGCGGTGGACTAAAAGCAGTCTGGCCGTATTGAAGTTTTTGCCACAGCCGCAGGTGGTGTTCTTCCTGCCCTTACAGAGGCTGTCGCTGCTGGACTTGCGGTGGGCTAAAAGATGGCTGCCCGTATCGAAGTTTTTGCCACAGCCGCAGGTGGTGTTCAAATCGCCCTTGCAGAGGCTTTTGCTGCTGGAATAGCGGTGGGCTACAAGCTGGCTGGTCGTATTGAAGTTTTTGCCACAGCCGCAGGTGCTGTTCTTCCTGCCCTTACAGAGGCTGTCACTGCGGGACTTGCGGTGGGACATAAGCTGGTTGACCGTATCGAAGTTTTTGCCACAGCCGCAGGTGGTGTTCCAGTCGCCCTTGCAGAGACTGTCGCTGCGGGACTTGCGGTGGGCAAAAAACTGGTTGACCGTATCGAAGTTTTTGCCACAGCCGCAGGAGGTGTTCAAATCGCCCTTGCAGAGGCTTTCGCTGCGGGACCTGCGGTGGGACGTAAGCTGTCTGACCGTATCGAAGTTTTTGCCACAGCCGCAGGTGGTGTTATATTGCCTCCGTGACGTTGATACAGATGTTATGTCAACTACCTGTACCGGGTTATCGTAACCTTGGTCATCAGCCTCTGTTGTTGGGGTGTCAGGAGACTCTTTTTTAACAAGGTCCCGACAGTGAATCTCCCAGGCTTTGATAGCAGGGATGTCAGGTAGCATCAGCCCTTCCAGGCCGTTAATTGATTCACCTGTTACTATCACATCCTCCTTCCATGATGGGGTAGAGGTTTTGCTGGGCCTTGCGGAACAGACAGAGCCTGTGGCGCTGACATTGAGGGCATCACCATCCTTTCCTGGCATCCTGACCCTGGCAGGTTTGTCAACGCCCTGACAGACCAGGGCGTTTTCTGGGTCGGCTATGCAGAATGTATCATCCAAAGGTTGAACAGCCGTGGAGGTTGTGCGGATACGGCCTGTTGAGAGGACATCTGTCGCCGTTTTGCTAACGGGTAACACAAGAGTGCATTGACCGTTTGTTTTGGAACCTGCAAACACAAGAACAGGGGCAATAGCCAGGGCCAGCCAAAGAGCTCTGAATGTTATTAGCACCTGTAACACATCACTCTCCCTGATTCCCTTCGGATGCCACAGGTTAGCAGATGAACGGAAAAGGGGGCTGTTCTCATAGGGCGCTTTTATAGGCGTTGAATATTCCAGGGAAGCATGATGATAGAAAGCGTATAGAAATATGAGGGGAATCATGGCGCTGAGTCAGGCTCAACCGAGCCGCTGTGATATCAACTGTTAACACCTCCCTTTTTCTTGCTCCGCTTGCTCTTGCAGCGGGTGTCGTTGCTGGACTTTCGGTGGGCAAAAAACTGGTTGACCGTAACGAAGCTTTTGCCACAGCCGCAGCTGGTGTTCCAACCGCCATTGCAGAGGCTTGCGCTGCTGGACTTGCGGTGGCCTGCAAGCCTGTTGACCGTATCGAAGTTTTTGCCACAGCCGCAGGTGGTGTTCCAATCGCCCTTGCAGAGGCTGTCGCTGCTGGACTTGCGGTGGGTTAAAAGCTGTGCGATCGTGTCGAAGTTTTTGCCACAGCCGCAGCTGGTGTTCAAATCGCCCTTGCAGAGGTTTTCGCTGCTGGAATAGCGGTGTGACATAAGCTGGCAGGCCGTATTGAAGTTTTTGCCACAGCCGCAGCTGGTGTTCTTCCTGCCCTTACAGAGGCTGTCGCTGCTTGAATAGCGGTGGGCATAAAACTGGTTGACCGTATTGAAGTTTTTGCCACAGCCGCAGATGGTGTTCTTCCTGCCCTTGCAGAGGCTTTCGCTGCTGGAGTTGCGGTGGGACTTAAGCAGGCTGACCGTATCGAAGTGTTTGCCACAGCCGCAGGTGGTGTTATGTTGCCCCCGTGACTTTGATACAAATGCTACGTCAACTACCTGTACCTGGCTATCGGAACCTTGGTCATCAGCCTCTGTTAATGGGGTGTCAGGTGGCTCTTTTTTAACAAGGTCCCGACAGTGAATCTCCCAGGCTGTGATAGCAGGGATGTCAGGTAACATCAGCCCTTCCATGCCGGTAATTGATTCACCTGTGACCATCACATCCTCCTTCCATGACGGGGTAGAGGTTTTGCTGGGCCTTGCGGAACAGACAGAGCCTGTGGCGCTGACATTGAGGGTATCACCATCCTTTCCTGGAATTCTGATCCTGGCAGGTTTGTCAACGCCCTGACAGATCAGAGTGTGTTCTGGGTCGGCTATGCAGAATGTATCATCCAAAGGTTGAACAGCCGTGGAGGTTGTGCGGATACGGCCTGTTGAGAGGACATCTGTCGCCGTTTTGCTGACGGGTAACACAAGAGTGCATTGACCGTTTGTTTTGGAACCTGCAAACACAAGTGCAGGGGCAATAGCCAGGGCCAGCCAAAGAACTCTGAATGTTATTAGCACCTGTAACACACCACTTTCCATGATTCCCTTCGGATGCCACAGGCTAGCAGATGAACGGAAAGGGCGCTGTTCTCATCAGGCGCTTTTATAGGCGTTGAATATTCCAGGGAAGCATGATGATAAAAAGCGTATAGAAATATGAGGGGAATTATGGCGCTGAGTCAGGCTCAACCGAGCCGCTGTGATATGAACTATTAACGCCTCCCTTTTGTTTGCTCCGCTTGCTCTTGCAGCGGGTGTCGCTGCTGAACCTGCGGTGGGCAGAAAACTTGTTGACCGTACCGAAGTTATTGCCACAGCCGCAGGTGGTGTTCCAATCGCCATTGCAGAGGCTTTCGCTGCTGGACTTGCGGTGGCCTGCAAGCTTGTTGACCGTATCGAAGTTTTTGCCACAGCCGCAGGTGGTGTTCTTCCTGCCCCTGCAGAGGCTTTCGCTGCTGGACTTGCGGTGAGACTTAAGCAGGCTGACCGTATCGAAGTTTTTGCCACAGCAGCAGCTGGTGTTCCAATCGCCTTTGCAGAGGCTTTCGCTGCTGGACTTGCGGTGGCCTGCAAGCTTGTTGACCGTATCGAAGTTTTTGCCACAGCCGCAGCGGGTGTTCAAACCGCCCTTGCAGAGGCTGTCGCTGCTGGAATAGCGGTGGGCTAAAAGCAGTCTGACCGTATCGAAGTTTTTGCCACAGCCGCAGCTGGTGTTCCAATCGCCCTTGCAGAGGCTTTCGATGCTGGACTTGCGGTGGCCTGCAAGCTTGTTGACCGTATCGAAGTTTTTGCCACAGCCGCAGCTGGTGTTCAAATCGCCCTTGCAGAGGTTTACGCTGCTGGACCTGCGGTGGGACTTAAGCAGTCTGGCCGTATTGAAGTTTTTGCCACAGCCGCAGGTGGTGTTCCAATCGCCCCTGCAGAGGCTTTCGCTGCTGGCCATGCGGTGGGACTTAAGCAGTCTGGCCGTATTGAAGTTTTTGCCACAGCCGCCGCAGGTGGTGTTAAGTTGCCCCCGTGACGTTGATACAGATGTTATGTCAACTACCTGTAACGGGCTATCGGAACCTTGGTCATCAGCCTCTGTTAATGGGGTGTCAGGTGGCTCTTTTTTAACAAGGTCCCGACAGTGAATCTCCCAGGCTGTGATAGCAGGGATGTCAGGTAGCATCAGCCCTTCCATGCCGGTAATTGATTCACCTGTGACCATCACATCCTCCTTCCATGACGGGGTAGAGGTTTTGCTGGGCCTTGCGGAACAGACAGAGCCTGTGGCGCTGACATTGAGGGCATCACCATCCTTTCCTGGAATCCTGACCCTGGCAGGTTTGTCAACGCCCTGACAGACCAGAGCGTGTTCTGGACCGGCTATGCAGAATGTATCATCCAAAGGTTGAACTGCCGTGGAAGTTGTGCGGATACGGCCTGTTGAGAGGACATCTGTCGCCGTTTTGCTGACGGGTAATACAAGAGTGCATTGACCGTTTGTTTTGGAACCTGAAAACACAAGAATTGGGGCAATAGCCAGAACAAGCCCAAGAATTCTGGATATCATCATCAACGGCTGCAACAAACCACTTTTCCCTGTTTCTATTCGGATTCCACAGGCTAGCAGATGAACGAAAAAGGGGGCTGTTCTCATCAGGCGGTTTTATCGGCGTTGAATATTCCAGGGAAGCATGATGATAGAAAGCGTATAGAAATATTAGAGGGGGAGCTGGCGCTGAGTCAGGCTCAACCGAACCGCTGTGATATCAACTCATAACACCTCCCATTTGTTTGCTCCGCTTGCTCTTGCAGCGGGTGTCGCTGCTGGACTTACGGTGGGCAGTAAACTGGTTGACTGTATCGAAGTTTTTGCCACAGCCACAGGTGGTTTTCGAATCACCCTTGCAGAGGCTTTCGCTGCTGGACTTGCGGTGGGCTAAAAGCTGGTTGGCCGTATCGAAGTTTTTGCCACAGCCGCAGGTGGTTTTCAAATCGCCCTTGCAGAGGCTTTCGCTGCTGGAATAGCGGTGAGCATTAAGCTGGTGGACTGTATCGAAGTTCTTGCCACAGCCGCAGGTGGTGTTCTTCCTGCCCTTACAGAGGCTTTCGCTGCTGGACTTGCGGTGGGATCTAAGCAGGCAGGCCGTTTTGAAGTTTTTGCCACAGCCGCAGGTGGTGTTCAAATCGCCTTTGCAGAGGCTTTCGCTGCTGGACTTGCGGTGGTACTTAAGCAGTCTGGCCGTATTGAAGTTTTTGCCACAGCCGCAGGTGGTGTTCAAATCGCCCTTGCAGAGGTTTTCGCTACTGGAATAGCGGTGGGCTAAAAGCTGGTTGACCGTATTAAAGTTTTTGCCACAGCCGCAGGTGATGTTCTTCCTTCCCTTACAGAGGCTTTCGCTGCTGGACTTGCGGTGGGCAGTAAACTGGTTGACCGTATCGAAGTTTTTGCCACAGCTGCAGCTGGTGTTTAAATCGCCCTTGCAGAGGTTTTCGTTGCTGGAATAGCGGTGGGACATAAGCTGGCTGCCCGTATTGAAGTTTTTTCCACAGCCGCAGCTGGTGTTCTTCCTGCCCTTACAGAAGCTGTCGCTGCTGGAATAGCGGTGGGCATGAAACTGGTTGACCGTATTGAAGTTTTTGCCACAGCCGCAGGTGGTGTTCCACCTGCCCTTGCAGAGGCTTTCGCTGCTGGACTTGCGATGGTAATTAAGCAGTATGGCCGTATTGAAGTTTTTGCCACAGCCGCCGCAGGTGGTGTTAAGTTGCCCCCGTGACGTTGATACAAATGCTATGTCAACTACCTGTGCCGGGCTATCGTAACCCTGGTCATCAGCCTCTGTTGATGGGGTGTCAGGTGGCTCTTTTTTAACAAGGTCCCGACAGTGAATCTCCCAGGCTTTGATAGCAGGGATGTCAGGTAGCATCAGCCCTTCCAGGCCGGTAATTGATTCACCTGTGACCATCACATCATCCTTCCATGATGGGGTAGAGGTTTTGCTGGGCGTTGCGAAACAGACAGAGCCTGTGGCGCTGACATTGAGGGCTTCACCATCCTTTCCTGGAATCCTGACCCTGGCAGGTTTGTCAACGCCCTGACAGACCAGAGCGTGTTCTGGGTCGGCTATGCAGAATGTATCATCCAAAGGTTGAACAGCCGTGGAGGTTGTGCGGATACGGCCTGTTGAGAGGACATCTGTCGCCGTTTTGCTAACGGGTAACACAAGAGTGCATTGACCGTTTGTTTTGGAACCTGCAAACACAAGAACAGGGGCAATAGCCAGGGCCAGCCAAAGAGCTATGAATGTTATTAGCACCTGTAACACACCACTTTCCCTGATTCCCTTCGGATGCCACAGGCTAGCAGATGAACGGAAAAGGGCGCTGTTCTCATCAGACGCTTTTATAGGCGTTGAATATTCCAGGGAAGCATGATGATAGAAAGCGTATAGAAATATGAGGGGAATCATGGCGCTGAGTCAGGCACAACCGAGCCGCTGTGATATCAACTGTTAACACCTCCCTTTTTTTTGCTCCGCTTGCTCTTGCAGCGGGTGTCGTTGCTGTAACTGCGGTGGGACACAAGCTTGTTGACCGTATCGAAGTTTTGGCCACAACCGCAGGTGGTGTTCCAATCGCCATTACAGAGTCTTTCGCTGCTGGACTTGCGGTGGCCTGCAAGCTTGTTGAGCGTATCGAAGTTTTTGCCACACCCGCAGGTGGTGTTCTTCCTGCCCTTGCAGAGGCTGTCGCTGCTGGAGTTGCGGTGGGTTAAAAGCTGTATGACCGTATCGAAGTTTTTGCCACAGCCGCAGCTGGTGTTCAAATCGCCCTTGCAGAGGCTTTCGCTGCGGGAATAGCGGTGTGACATAAGCTGGCAGGCTCTATTGAAGTTTTTGCCACAGCCGCAGGTGGTGTTCTTCCTGCCCTTACAGAGGCTGTCGCTGCTGGAATAGCGGTGAGCATTAAACTGGTGGACGGTATCGAAGTTTTTGCCACAGCCGCAGGTGGTGTTCCAATCGCCCTTGCAGAGGCTTTCGCTGCTGGACTTGCGGTGGTACTTAAGCAGTCTGGACGTATTGAAGTTTTTGCCACAGCCGCCGCAGGTGGTGTTAAATTGCCCCCGTGACGTTGATACAGATGTTATGTCAACTACCTGTACCGGGCTATCGTAACCTTGGTCACAAGCCTCTGTTGATGGGGTGTCAGGTGGCTCTTTTTTAACAAGGTCCCGACAGTGAATCTCCCAGGCTTTGATAGCAGGGATGTCAGGCAGCATAAGCCCTTCCAGGCCGGTAATTGATTCACCTGTGACCATCACATCCTCCTTCCATGACGGGGTAGAGGTTTTGCTGGGCGTTGCGGAACAGACAGAGCCTGTGGCGCTGATATTGAGAGCTTCACCATCCTTTCCTGGAATCCGGACTCTGGCAGGTTTGTCAACGCCCTGACAGACCAGGGCGTTTTCTGGTTCGGCTATGCAGAATGTATCATCCAAAGGTTGAACAGCCGTGGAGGTTGTGCGGATACGGCCTGTTGAGAGGACATCTGTCGTCGTTTTGCTGACGGGTAAAACAAGAGTGCATTGACCGTTTGTTTTGGAACCTGCAAACACAAGTACAGGGGCAATAGCCAGGGCCAGCCAAAGAACTCTGAATGTTATTAAAGCCTGTAACACACCACTTTCCCTGAACCTTTCGGATGCCACAGGCTAGCAGATGAACGGAAAAGGGCGCTCTTCTCATCAGGCGCTTTTATAGGCGTTGAATATTCCAGGGAAGCATGATGATAGAAAGCGTATAGAAATATGAGGGGAATCATGGCGCTGAGTCAGGCTCAACCGGGCCGCTGTGATATCAACTGTTAACACCTCCCTTTTTTTTGCTCCGCTTGCTCTTGCAGTGGGTGTTGCTGCTGGAATGGCGGTGGGCTACAAGCTGGTTGGCCGTATTGAAGTTTTTGCCACAGCCGCAGGTGGTGTTCAAATCGCCCTTGCAGAGGCTTTCGCTGCTGGACCTGCGGTGGGACATAAGTTGGCAGGCCGTATTGAAATTTTTGCCACAGCCGCAGGTGGTGATCTTCCTGCCCTTACAGAGGCTGTTGCTGCTGGCCCTGCGGTGGGCTACAAGCAGGTTGACCGTATTGAAGTTTTTGCCACAGCCGCAGGTGGTGTTCAAATCGCCCTTGCAGAGGCTTTCGCTGCTGGACCTGCGGTGGGAGATAAGCTGGTTGACCGTATCGAGGTTCTCGCCACAGCCGCAGGTGGTGTTCTTCCTGCCCTTACAGAGGCTTTCGCTGCTGGACGTGCGGTGGGCATAAAACAGGTTGACCGTATTGAAGTTTTTGCCACAGCCGCAGGTGGTGTTCCACCTGCCCTTGCAGAGGCTTTCGCTGCTGGACTTGCGATGGGACTTAAGCAGTATGGCCGTATTGAAGTTTTTGCCACAGCCGCCGCAGGTGGAGTTAAGTTGCCCCTGTGACGTTGATACAAATGTTATGTCAACTACCTGTACCGGGCTATCGTAACCTTGATCATCAGCCTCTGTTGATGGGGTGTCAGGTGGCTCTTTTTTAACAAGGTCCCGACAGTGAATCTCCCAGGCTTTGATAGCAGGGATGTCAGGTAACATCAGCCCTTCCAGGCCGGTAATTGATTCACCTGTGACTATTACATCATCCTTCCATGACGGGGTAGCGGTTTTGCTGGGCCTTGCGGAACAGACAGAGCCTGTGGCGCTGACATTGAGGATATCACCATCCTTTCCTGGAATCCGGACTCTTGCAGGTTTGTCAACGCCCTGACAGACCAGGGCGTTTTCTGGGTCGGCTATGCAGAATGTATCATCCAAAGGTTGAACAGCCGTGGAGGTTGTGCGGATATGGCCTGTTGAGAGGACATCTGTCGCCGTTTTGCTGACGGGTAATACAAGAGTGCATTGACCGTTTGTTTTGGAACCTGCAAACACAAGTACAGGGGTAATAGCCAGGGCCAGGCAAAGAGCTCTGAATGTTATTAGCACCTGTAACACACCACTTTCCCTGATTCCCTTCGGATGCCACCGGCTAGCAGATGAACGGAAAAGGGCGCTCTTCTCATCAGGCGCTTTTATAGGTGTTGAATATTCCAGGGAAGCATGATGATAGAAAGCGTATAGAAATATGAGGGGAATCATGGCGCTGAGTCTGGCTCAACCGAGCCGCTGTGATATCAACTGTTAACACCTCCCTTTTTTTTGCTCCGCTTGCTCTTGCAGCGGGTGTTGCTGCTGGACCTGCGGTGGGATATAAGCTGGTTGGCCGTATTGAAGTTTGTGCCACAGCCGCAGGTGGTGTTCAAATCCCCCTTGCAGAGGCCTTCGCTGCTGGACCTGCGGTGGGACATAAGCTGGCTGGCCGTATTGAAGTTTTTGCCACAGCCGCAGTTGGTGTTCAAATCGCCCTTGCAGAGGCTTTCGCTGCTGGAATGGCGGTGGGCTGCAAGCTGGTTGACCGTATCGAAGTTTTTGCCACAGCCGCAACTAGTGTTTAAATCGCCCTTGCAGAGGTTTTCGTTGCTGGAATAGCGGTGGGACATAAGCTGGCTGCACGTATTGAAGTTTTTGCCACAGCCGCAGCTGGTGTTCTTCCTGCCCTTACAGAAGCTGTCGCTGCTGGAATAGCGGTGGGCATGAAACTGGTTGACCGTATTGAAGTTTTTGCCACAGCCGCAGGTGGTGTTCCACCTGCCCTTGCAGAGGCTTTCGCTGCTGGACTTGCGATGGTACTTAAGCAGTATGGCCGTATTGAAGTTTTTGCCACAGCCGCAGGTGGTGTTAAGTTTCCCCCGTGACGTTGATACAAATGTTATGTCAACTACCTGTACCGGGCTATCGTAACCTTGGTCATCAGCCTCTGTTGATGGGGTGTCAGGTGGCTCTTTTTTAACAAAGTCCCGACAGTGAATCTCCCAGGCTTTGATAGCAGGGATGTCAGGTAGCATCAGCCCTTCCAGGCCGGTAATTGATTCACCTGTGACCATCACATCATCCTTCCATGACGGGGTAGCGGTTTTGCTGGGCCTTGCGGAACAGACAGAGCCTGTGGCGCTGACATTGAGGGCATCACCATCCTTTCCTGGAATCCGGACTCTTGCAGGTTTGTCAACGCCCTGACAGACCAGGGCGTTTTCTGGGTCGGCTATGCAGAATGTATCATCCAAAGGTTGAGCAGCCGTGGAGGTTGTGCGGATATGGCCTGTTGAGAGGACATCTGTCGCCGTTTTGCTGACGGGTAATACAAGAGTGCATTGACCGTTTGTTTTGGAACCTGCAAACACAAGTACAGGGGCAATAGCCAGGGCCAGCCAAAGAACTCTGAATGTTATTAGCACCTGTAACACACCTCTTTCCCTGAACCTTTCGGATTCCACAGGCTAGCAGATGAACGAAAAAGGGCGCTGTTCTCATCAGGCACTTTTATAGGCGTTGAATATTCCAGGGAAGCATGATGATAGAAAGCGTATAGAAATATGAGGGGAATCATGGCGCTGAGCCAGGCTCAACCGAACCGCTGTGATATGAACTATTAACCCCTCCCTTTTTTTTGCTCCGCTTGCTCTTGCAGCGGGTGTCGTTGCTGGACTTGCGGTGGGCTAAAAACTGGTTGACCGTACCGAAGTTTTTGCCACAGCCGCAGGTGGTGTTCCAATCGCCCTTGCAGAGTCTGTCGCTGCTGGACTTGCGGTGGGACTTAAGCAGGTTGACCGTATCGAAGTTTTTGCCACAGCCGCAGGTGGTGTTCTTCCTGCCCTTGCAGAGTCTGTCGCTGCTGGACTTGCGGTGGGACTTAAGCAGGTTGACCGTATCGAAGTTTTTGCCACAGCCGCAGGTGGTGTTCAAATTGCCCTTGCAGAGGCTGTCGCTGCTGGACTTGCGGTGGGTTAAAAGCTGGATGACCGTATTGAAGTTTTTGCCACAGCCGCAGGTGGTGTTCCAATCGCCCTTGCAGAGCCTTTCGCTGCTGGACTTGCGGTGGTACTTAAGCAGTCTGGCCGTATTGAAGTTTTTGCCACAGCCGCCGCAGTTGGTGTTATGTTGCCCCCGTGACGTTGATACAGATGTTATGTCAACTACCTGTACCGGGCTATCGTAACCTTGGTCATCAGCCTCTGTTGATGGGGTGTCAGGTGGCTCTTTTTTAACAAGGTCCCGACAGTGAATCTCCCAGGCTTTGATAGCAGGGATGTCAGGTACCATCAGACCTTCCAGGCCGGTAAATGATTCACCTGAGACTATCACATCAACCTTCCATGACGGGGTAGAGGTTTTGCTGGGCCTTGCGGTACAGACAGAGCCTGTGGCGCTGACATTGAGGGCATCACCATCCTTTCCTGGAATCCTGACCCTGGCAGGTTTGTCAACACCCTGACAGACCAGAGCGTGTTCTGGGTCGGCTATGCAGAATGTATCATCCAAAGGTTGAACTGCCGTGGAAGTTGTGCGAATCCGGCCTGTTTAGAGGACATCTGTCGCCGTTTTGCTAACGGGTAACACAAGAGTGCATTGACCGTTTGTTTTGGAACCTGCAAACACAAGAACAGGGGCAGTAGCCAGGGCCAGCCAAAGAGCTCTGAATGTTATTAGCACCTGTAACACACCACTCTCCCTGATTCCCTTCGGATGCCACAGGTTAGCAGATGAACGGAAAAGGGGGCTGTTCTCATCGGGCGCTTTTATAGGCGTTGAATATTCCAGGGAAGCATGATGATAGAAAGCGTATAGAAATATGAGGGGAATCATGGCGCTGAGTCAGGCTCAACCGAGCCGCTGTGATATCAACTGTTAACACCTCCCTTTTTTGTGCTCCGCTTGCTCTTGCAGCGGGTGTCGTTGCTGGACTTGCGGTGGGCTAAATACTGGTTGAGCGTACCGAAGTTTTTGCCACAGCCGCAGGTGGTGTTCCAATCGCCCTTGCAGAGGCTGTCGCTGCTGGACCTGCGGTGGACATTAAACTGGTTGACCGTATCGAAGTTTTTGCCACAGCCGCAGGTGGTGTTCCAATCGCCCTTGCAGAGGCTGTCGCTGCTGGACTTGCGGTGGGACATAAGCAGGCTGACCGTATTTAAGTTTTTGCCACAGCCGCAGATGGTGTTCAAATCGCCCTTGCAGAGGCTTTCGCTGCTGGACCTGCGGTGGGAGATAAGCTGGTTGACCGTATCGAGGTTCTCGCCACAGCCGCAGGTGGTGTTCCAATCGCCCTTGCAGAGGCTGTCGCTGCTGGACTTGCGGTGGACTGCAAGTTTGTTGACCGTATCGAAGTTTTTGCCACAGCCGCAGGTGATGTTCTTCCTGCCCTTGCAGAGGCTGTCGCTGCTGGACTTGCGGTGGGACTTAAGCAGGTTGACCGTATCGAAGTTTTTGCCACAGCAGCAGATGGTGTTCCAATGGCCCTTGCAGAGGCTGTCGCTGCTGGAATTGCGGTGGGTTAAAAGCTGGATGAGCGTATCGAAGTTTTTGCCACAGCCGCAGGTGGTGTTCAAATCGCCCTTGCAGAGGCTTTCGCTGCTGGAATAGCGGTGGGCACGAAACTGGTTGACCGTATCGAAGTTTTTGCCACAGCCGCAGGTGATGTTCTTCTTGCCCTTACAGAGGCTTTCGCTGCTGGACCTGCGGTGGACATTAAACTGGTTGACAGTATTGAAGTTTTTGCCACAGCTGCAGGTGGTGTTCCAATCGCCCTTGCAGAGGCTTTCGCTGCTGGACTTGCGGTGGGACTTAAGCAGGCTGACCGTATCGAAGTGTTTGCCACAGCCGCAGGTGGTGTTATGTTGCCCCCGTGACTTTGATACAAATGCTATGTCAACTACCTGTACCTGGCTATCGGAACCTTGGTCATCAGCCTCTGTTAATGGGGTGTCAGGTGGCTTTTTTTTAACAAGGTCCCGACAGTGAATCTCCCAGGCTGTGATAGCAGGGATGTCAGGTAACATCAGCCCTTCCATGCCGGTAATTGATTCACCTGTGACCATCACATCCTCCTTCCATGACGGGGTATAGGTTTTGCTGGGCCTTGCGGAACAGACAGAGCCTGTGGCGCTGACATTGAGGGCTTCACCATCCTTTCCTGGAATCCTGACCCTGGCAGGTTTGTCAACGCCCTGACAGACCAGAGCGTGTTCTGGGTCGGCTATGCAGTATGTATCATCCAAAGGTTGAACAGCCGTGGAGGTTGTGCGGATACGGCCTGTTGAGAGGACATCTGTCGCCGTTTTGCTGATGGGTAAAACAAGAGTGCATTGACCGTTTGTTTTGGAACCTGCAAACACAAGTACAGGGGCAATAGCCAGGGCCAGCCAAAGAGCTCTGAATGTTATTAAAGCCTGTAACACACCACTTTCCCTGAACCTTTCGGATTCCACAGGCTAGCAGATGAACGGAAAAGGGCGCTGTTTCCATCAGGCGCTTTTATAGGTGTTGAATATTCCAGGGAAGCATGATGATAGAAGCGTATAGAAATATGAGGGGGGCTGGCGTTGGGTTAGGTTCAACTGAGCCGCTGTGATATCAACTCTTGACGCCTCCCTTTTGTTTGCTCCGCTTGCTCTTGCAGCGGTTGACGTTGCTGGAATAGTGGTGGGCCCTAAACTGGTTGACCGTATCGAAGTTTTTGCCACAGCCGCAGCTGGTGTTCAAATCGCCCTTGCAGAGGTTTTCGCTGCTGGAATAGCGGTGTGACATAAGCTGGTTGCCCGTATTGAAGTTTTTGCCACAGCCGCCGCAGGTGGTGTTCTTCCTGCCCTTACAGAGGCTGTCGCTGCTGGAATAGCGGTGGGCATTAAACTGGTTGACCGTATTGAAGTTTTTGCCGCAGCCGCAGGTGGTGTTCAAATCGCCCTTGCAGAGGCTTTCGCTGCTGGACTTGCGGTGGGACATAAGCTGGTTGAACGTATTGAAATTTTTGCCACAGCCGCAGGTGGTGTTCAAATCGCCCTTGCAGAGGCTTTCGCTGCTGGACTTGCGGTGGGTCTTAAGCAGTATGGCCGTATCGAAGTTTTTGCCACAGCCGCAGGTGGTGTTACGTTGCTCCTGTGACGTTGATACAGATGTTATGTCAACTACCTGTACCGGGCTATCGGAACCTTGGTCATCAGCCTCTGTTGATGGGGTGTCAGGTGGCTCTTTTTTAACAAAGTCCCGACAGTGAATCTCCCAGGCTTTGATAGCAGCGATGTCAGGTAACATAAGCCCTTCCAGGCCGGTAATTGATTCACCTGTGACTATCACATCCTCCTTCCATGATGGTGTAGAGGTTTTGCTGGGCCTTGCGCAACAGACAGAGCCTGTGGCACTGACATTGAGGGCTTCACCATCCTTTCCTGGAATCCTGACCCTGGCGGGTTTGTCAACGCCCTGACAGGTTAGGGTGTGTGCTGAACCGGCTATGCAGAATGTATCATCCAAAGGTTGAACAGCCGTGGAGGTTGTGCGGATACGGCCTGTTGAGAGGACATCTGTCGCCGTTTTGCTAACGGGTAGCACAAGAGTCCATTGACCGTTTGTTTTGGAACCTGCAAACACAAGAACAGGGACAATAGCCAGAGCCAGCCAAAGAGCTCTGAATGTTATTAACGCCTGTAACACACCACTTTCCCTGAACCTTTCGGATTCCACAGGCTAGCAGATGAACGAAAAGGGGCGCTGTTCCCATCAGGCGGTTTTATCGCCGTTGAATATTCCAGAGAAGCGATGATTGAAGCGTATAGAAATATGAGGGGGGCTGGTGCTGGGTTAGGTTCAACTGAGCCGCTGTGATATCAACTATTAACGCCTCCCTTTTGTTTGCTCCGCTTGCTCTTGCAGCGGGTGTCGCTGCTGGACTTACGGTGGGCCTTAAACTGGTTGACTGTATAGAGGTTTTTGCCACAGCCGCAGGTGGTGTTCCAATCGCCCTTGCAGAGGCTTTCGCTGCTGGACTTGCGGTGGGCTAAGAGTTGGTTGGCCGTATTGAAATTTTTGCCACAGCCGCAGCTAGTGTTTAAATCGCCCTTGCAGAGGTTTTCGCTGCTGGAATAGCGGTGGGTCATAAGCTGGCTGGCCGTATTGAAGTTTTTGCCACAGCCGCAGGTGGTGTTCCAATCGCCCTTGCAGAGGCTTTCGCTGCTGAACCTGCGGTGGGCATGAAACTGGTTGACCGTATTGAAGTTTTTGCCACAGCTGCAGGTGGTGTTCCAATCGCCCTTGCAGAGGCTTTCACTGCTGGACTTGCGGTGGGCTAAAAGCTGGTTGGCCGTATTGAAATTTTTGCCACAGCCGCAGGTGGTGTTCCAATCGCCCTTGCAGAGGCTTTCGCTGCTGGACCTGCGATGGGCATGAAACTGGTTGACCGTATTAAAGTTTTTGCCACAGCCGCAGGTGGTGTTCCAATCGCCCTTGCAGAGGCTTTCGCTGCTGGACCTGCGGTGGGCAAAAACTGGTTGGCCGTATTGAAGTTTTTGCCACAGCTGCAGGTGGTGTTCAAATCGCCCTTGCAGAGGCTTTCGCTGCTGGACTTGCGGTGGGACTTAAGCAGTCTGGCCCTATTGAAGTTTATGCCACAGCCGCCGCAGGTGGTGTTAAGTTGCCCCCGTGACGTTGATACAGATGCTATGTCAACTACCTGTACCGGGCTATCGTAACCTTGGTCATCAGCCTCTGTTGATGGGGTGTCAGGTGGCTCTTTTTTAACAGAGTCCCGACAGTGAATCTCCCAGGCTTTGATGGCAGGGATGTCAGGTAGCATCAGCCCTTCCAGGCCGGTAATTGATTCACCTGTGACTATCACATCCTCCTTCCATGACGGGGTAGAGGTTTTGCTGGACCTTGCGGAACAGACAGAGCCTGTGGCGCTGACATTGAGGGCATCACCATCCTTTCCTGGAATCCTGACTCTGGCAGGTTTGTCAACACCCTGACAGACCAGAGCGTGTTCTGGGTCGGCTATGCAGAATGTATCATCCAAAGGTTGAACAGCCGTGGAGGTTGTGCGGATATGGCCTGTTGAGAGGACATCTGTCGCCGTTTTGCTGACGGGTAACACAAGAGTGCATTGACCGTTTGTTTTGGAACCTGCAAACACAAGAACAGGGGCAATAGCCAGGGCCAGCCAGGGAGCTCTGAATGTTATTAACGCCTGTAACACACCACGTTCCCTGAACCTTTCGGATACCACAGGCTAGCAGATTAACGAAAAAGGGCGCTGTTCCCATCAGGCGGTTTTATAGGTGTTGAATATTCCAGGGGAGCATGATGATAGAAAGCGTAAGGAAATATGAGGGGAATCATGGTGCTGAGTCAGGCTTAATCGGACAGCTGTGGTAAAAGATCAAACTTTATGGTCCTCCGGTAAGAGTCTCCCTTTAAGCGGCAATAGGCGGGAACGTGATGTGGTGGACGGAGTTAATCTAGAGGTGTTCTATCTGCATATATGCACATGTGTCTGGGGTTAGAGGCTTGAATGTGTCATTCCTATGGCAGGGTGGATTTCATGCTCTGTTCATAAGTACCCGGTCACATGAAAACTTAGTTTTCTGACTCAATCTCCAGGACACTCAGCAGTGCCGCAGCTCCAGTCACATAGCGGGCTATGCTCCCTGCGCTGCCACCCGGCTGAGCAACCTGTTTATTGGCCAGAAGTATATGTTTCCACATGGCCGGGCACTTACGCTAAATACAGAAGTTTTCAAAGGCAATTCACTGGAGTTTTGTGAGGTGTACTGTCACCAAGGTTATAGCTTTTGTTCTGGAAAAAAACTGTAATGACCTGAAGTTTCAGATATATAGGGTTTTTCATATGGATACATCACCTTCAAGGCCAGCATCTGCAGCAGCATATTGTGAGGGGGCAGAGAATCCCGCTCTACCATTGGCAAAGCCTGCTGAAACTTTACCGATAGTGGGAAAGAAGATGTTAGAAAGGGAAAATGACAAACCAGATAAATTATTTTGTGTCAGAACAGTGGAAGCTTTATCTACCCATGCAAACATAGTTGATAGAATTATACAGAATCAAAATATAGGCTTAACTGTCGATGATGATTCCCGCCAGTCAATGGCAGAAGCTCTTAGGTTTTCGGGAATTGATACATTAGAACAGGCTGAATATTTACATCTTCGTGTTATTCCTCCTGGGCCCGTCTTCCATACGTGGTATGCAAGATATAAAACAGGGTTGTTTGATGGGGGAAATAACCCCGCCCATGTTGAAGGGCTTGATTATGTGACAAGGGTTGCAGAGCAGGCTAGTAGATTAAAGGAGTGGGGTATACCCGTCATGCTTATTTATCTGGAGAGGGATATGCCTGATTCAGAATTGAGGAAAATGAGAGAGTTGTTTTCTAAACATGAAAATATATTGGTTATGAGTTTAGAGGGGGATCTAAGTTCATTGAAATGTACTGAGCATTACAAAAGCGAGTTCGTTTCGAGTTTACTTGATGAACCAAGGTTCTCTTTGTGTAGTGAGTTTCCAGATTTGCTTTTATTAGCTCAAAGAAAGGCAGAATCCGTTGGGAAAATGTTGTTGTTGGAAAATTTAAAAGCACTAGGTGGCCAGTCAATAATTTATTCTGATATCGATAATACTTTAATCCACAGGCCCATGTTCCAATTGGCTGCATATGGTTATAGATTCGTTTGTCCGTTCAGAAAGGAGTTTTCCTTACAGGATGATAAAGAATTTGGAAGGTATTCGGATGAAAATACTACCTCAGAACTGGCTGAGACAATTAAGGACTTGTTTGCTCATGAGTCCGTCACTGGTGTAAGAAAAAAAAGGGTGTTAACAACTGCTGGTTTGAAAGATAAAGCTGAGCGGCTCTATGATTATCTGTACTCTGGGATGGCAGTAAACAATTACAAGATTTTGAACCCGGGATCAGTATATGAAAGTGAATGTATTTTCCGACACGAGGGCGCTGGTTACATCGTTGTTAATAAAGATGCATTAGCTGTTGCCAATCAAGCAGATCAATGGTGGTCTGGGGTTGATTGGTACTGTAGCCTTGTAGAAAAACAGGATCTGGATAATCAATTACTAAATCTGCACGGGTTGCAGCAGTTAAAACAGGTTCATATTGGTAGAGATGAGACATGGAGAAATACCTGATGGGAGGCGCGTCTTGGCATATTCTCGCTACAGTTGAGCCATGTGCTTATTAGCCGGGAGCACACTGCCTGCTCCTGCTGATAACGCTGGTCGACTCGGCGTTCAATCTCAGCTTTGGCTTCGGCAATAACAGTAAGACGATCTTCCCTGCGTGTCATCTCATCAAGAATTGATAAACCATCGGGTGACTCAGTGTTATCAGCTACTTCAACCACAACCATAAGTTCCGCTATTTTTTCTTTAGCTGTTCTTCCAGCTGGCAGGCGTACTTGAAACTCAAGGCTTTGTGCTTGCTGGCTCCAGCGATCCTGTAGGGAATCAAAGTGCAGATATCGGAAGACATTAAAGCTTGGTAAATCACATTAAAATTGGGTCAAAATGAAGTATTTCTATCTAATACACCGACTAAGAAACCGTCTGGCCATCAGCTTCCATGCGGATAAATGAACAACCTTTAATGTCATTCTTATGTGGGGCATGAGCCGGTTCTTCTTTGGTTTCACCAAACTTTATTGCAATTCAGGCTAGAAATAGCGGTCTGAAATTGAGATATGTTTAACCGGAAAACAGTGATATCAACTATTAACGCCTCCCTTTTGTTTGCTCCGCTTGCTCTTGCAGCGGGTGTCGCTGCTGGACTTGCGGAGCGCTGCAAGCTGGTTGGCCGTATCGAAGTTTTTGCCACAGCCGCAGGAGGTGCTACGTTGCCCCTGTGACGTTGATACAGATGTTATGTCAACGCCCTGACAGACCAGAGCGTGTTCTGGGCCGGCTATGCAGAATGTATCATCCAAAGGTTGAACAGCCGTGGAGGTTGTGCGGATACGGCCTGTTGAGAGGACATCTGTCGCCGTTTTGCTGACGGATAGCACAAGAGTGCATTGACCGTTTGTTATGGAACCTGCAAACACAAGAACTGGGGCAATAGCCAGGGCCAGCCAAAGAACTCTGAATGTTATTAACGCCTGTAACACACCACTTTCCCTGATTCCCTTCGGATTCCACAGGCTAGCAGATGAACGGAAAAGGGGGCGTTCCCATCAGGCGGTTTTATAGGCGTTGAATATTCCAGGGAAGCATGATGATAGAAAGCGTAAGGAAATATGAGGGGAATCATGGTGCTGAGTCAGGCTCATTCGGACAGCAGTGGTGAAAGATCAAACTTTATTATCCTCTGACAAGAGTCTCCCTTTAAGCGGCAAGAGTCGGGAGCGTGATGTGGTGGGCGGAGTTAATCTAGAGGTGCTCTATCTGCATATATGCTCAGGTATTCAGTTATGCAAACAACAATCGTCGTTTATTCTTTTGTTGTAACTCAATGAGCTTAAATTCGTTGGTACCCACAGTTCATTGATGCCCTGGCTTTGGTGCAGAAGGGCAACCTGGATGTGATTGCCGGTCGTGGTGTTGTTGCCCTGCATCGTGATTGTGATGAGCCCTGGCATGAGCATCAATCGAGGTTCTTTCGTGCCCTCGGGAGATGGGCTAAAGAGATGAAAATCTCGCGCTTGTTCTGACATTCGCTGGAGACTGAGGAGATCGGAAAGAGTCAGCCAGAAAGTCAACCAGGTTGGCCATTCAGTCCGGCTGGAAAGAGTTGTGGCTGACCCGCACTAAAGAGATTTTGCCAGGAACCCCGTACTATAAAGCAGTGATGATTCAAGATTTTTCAATAGGTGCGTAAATATGATTGATATCACCGCCAACAAGTAATTGCCTTAGCCCTTCTGAGGTTTATACCAGACTACCTCCAGACCATGGATCATGTTAAACAACTTAATTCCCGATAACTCCATTAATGACAGCAGCATGGTTATAAAAGGCTGTTTCGCTGTAACAGAGAATGCATGAGCCTTTTTGAATGATCTGCGATAGATCATAGAGAAAAAATGGTTCTTGTGTACGAATTTCGCTGATGTCAGTCGAACTCAAATCCAGTCTTGATGCATGCTCTGCGCGTTCTTCAGAAGTGAAACCTGTAAATGCACCTCGGCAGTTATGTGCAAGAGATATCACCCTTTTGAATTAATCTTTGTAGATATGGCAGACGGGATTTTTTTGTACCGGCGGCTCATTTGTAAACAAGTATCAGTACACATATTCCTTGCATGAAAATCTAACGTATCTCGAAGGAATTTGCACCGTATTTTCGTATCCCCTTCCTGAGTCTTTGAAGTTCATTATTAAGTACCCAGCCATGTGGAAACGCATATTTCTGGCCAATATACACGGTGCTCAGCTGGGTTGCAGTGCAGTGAGCATAGCCCGCTATGTGACCGGGTACTTAGTATTCAGCATCACATTCAGGGCAGCATTTCTTTTTATTGGTTTTCATTCATGTAATTGCCCATTTATTAATACATTTTGAGTGAATACGATGGGCACAGGGTAAAAAGATTATCTTGTCACTAGGGCTGCAATCCATTGGTTAAAGGCAAATAACACACCCATTCATATGAGTCTCTGTGTTACTTCAAGCGCCACTGGTCAAGGTAAACCGCTAGTAAACACGAGTACATAACAAGGAGGTTAGGTACGAAGGTTTTTTACAACCTTCTCGACACCGCGACTGACAATGTACTCCCCAATCCCCAATCCCAGGTAACTTTAGCTCAAGGGTTTCACTGATATTCGGTGAGGCCCACCCCATCCAGTGACAGACAATCAAAGCGGTAAACACCAGCATCACAAGGGGGCGCCAACTCCGTTGTAGCCGGCCTTCCCCCTGGGCTTTGGCTTTGATGACTCCGGCCTGATTGGCATCAGGGAATACCTTGTCGATGATTTTTCACAACCACCGGTAGTGCGGCCAGCCAACTCATGCTGCGTTCTCTCCGGTCATTCCTTCTTCACACAGCCACTGGTCGATATTAAAGCAGGGACACTCCTTGTTACCATTCAAGTGGTCATGTCCTTTTATCAGCACGTCCGGCCACAACACCTGACAACCTGTCACAAGAAACTTCAGCATGCGCATCTGCAGTACGGTGAAGTTGTCGTCCGGCTGGCGATCATCGTCCAGGACTCCCACCAGACAGATCCCAACACTCTCGTGGTTATGGCCTTGCCCCAATCATCCAGCTTCCTGCCTGCTTCACAGAACCGGCTCGCTCAATCGCCCAGTGATAACCCATATCTATAAAGGCCCGCGCCATGAGATGCCAGCGCTTGATGGTGTCAAAGGTCATATCCTGACGGGGTTGAGTGGCTGAGCAGTGGACGACGACGGTATTGGTTTTCTTACGCTTCCCCATGCTTGTTTCCTTAATAACCTCAATCCTTGAGTGTGTAAGCAGCGACGCCAATAACAGTGGTCAGAATCAACCAGCCAAACCTTTCTACAGAAGCCAGTACCACTCCTCGGGCACTGGCCTGCCGTTCAAGTAAACGGATACGTTTGTCTGACTCTTCCAGCTTGCGATTGGGGCTATCAAGGGTGGTGGCCTGGTGAACCATCCGCTCTTCAATGGCGGCCAGGCGGGTCACTGCATCGGAGAGCTTGTCGAGTACTGACTAAAGATAGGCACTTTTTTTTCACTATGCGACTATCTTTCCTCCCCTGGCTCAATGGGGGAAAGAATGTTTCTTCAAAGCAGATTACAACTCTTTCGTGTTAGTCTTTTCTTAATTGGCTGTTTTGCTTCTCTACCCGTGTCTTCGGTAAGGGACAAGAGTACCCCCCATCGGCTTGCCCCACCCGCCTCACTGAACGTGACCTCGATGGCGGGAGTTACCGTCCATACCGTTAAAAATACACGGATCTACCCCAAAGGCGAAACAACCTGCTTCCGGGGGGAGAGGGATGGTCGTCCTTTTATATACTGCCGGGGAGAGGATAAAGCGACACAGTTCACCCTGGCAGGACCCATTCCCCAAACGCTTGAAATTCAACAGGACGCCATCACCAGTATCGAGAGTGGGACAACAGCGTGCCGTATTTCACCGGGAGAGGAAGTCGATCCGTCTATTCATTGCAGTTCCTCCACCAAAGCTCTCTCCCCCGAGCTTTCTGGCGTTAATGGATGGGTTCGTGAGCATGACCGGGATCATGAAATCAATGATCTGCTGGCGCCACAATCAGAAGAGGAATGTCATGACGGCGTTCAAACCTGTGAAGAACTTGAGGTTCAAATCGTAGAGGATGAGGGACAGGATTCTCCAGGCACACACACACTGAGAGCCTCACGTAGAACGAAGCGTCTGAAAGGAAGCGGCCTATACCCGCCTAAAGCCTTGCGAACCCTTGCCTCTCGATTATGGCAATGTGACCAGTGCAGCTACATCACCAATCACATGGGGAGCCTCAACCGGCACAAACGCACCCATCTGCAGGGGGACACGCGGCCCAAGCCGCTGTCCTGTGACCAGTGCCCCTACACCACCGATCGCCCGGGGAGCCTCAACCGGCACCAACGCACCCATCTGCAGGGGGAGGCGCGGCCCAAGCCGCTGTCCTGTGACCAGTGCAACTACACCACGAATCACTCGGGGAGCCTCAAACGGCACCAGCGCACCCATCTGCAGGAGGACGCGCGGCCCAGGCCGCTGTCCTGTGACCTGTGCACCTACACCACCGATGACCCGGGGAACCTTAAACGGCACCAGCGCACCCATCTGCAGGGGGACGCGCGGCCCAAGCCGCTGTCCTGTGACCAGTGCCCCTACACCACCGATACCCCGGGGAGCCTCAAACAGCACCAGCGCACCCATTTGCAGGGGGAGGCGCGGCTCAGGCCGCTGTCCTGTGACCAGTGCCCCTACACCACCGATCACCAGGGGCACCTCAAACAGCACCAGCGCACCCATCTGCATGGGGACGCGCGGCTCAAGCCCCGGTCCTGTGACCAGTGCCCCTACACCACCGATCGCCCGGAGCACCTCAAACAGCACCAGCGCACCCATTTACAGGGGAAGGCGCGGCCCAGGCCGCTGTCCTGTGATCAGTGCACCTACACCACCGATCACCCGGGGCACCTCAAACAACACCAGCGTACTCATTTGCAGGGGGAGGCGCGGCCCAGGCCGCTGTCCTGTGACCAGTGCCCCTACATCACCGATCACCCGGGGCACCTCAAAAAGCACCAGCGCACTCATTTGCAGGGGGAGGCGCGGCCCAGGCCGCTGTCCTGTGACCAGTGCCCCTACACCACCGATCACTCGGGGAGCCTCAAAAAGCACCAGCGCACTCATCTGCAGGGGCGCGCGCGACCCAAGCCGCTGTCCTGTGACCAGTGCCCCTACATCACCGATCGCCCGGAGCATCTCAAACAGCACCAGCGCACCCATCGCACTGACTAAAAATAGGTACTTTTTTTCACTGTACGACTATCTTTCATCCCTTGGCTCAATGGGGGAAAGAATGTTTCTTCAAAACAGATTACAACTCTTTCGTGTTAGTCTTTTCTTAGTCGGCTGTCTTGCTTCTTTACCCGCGTCTTCGGCGAGGGACAAAGGTACCCCCCATCGGCTTGCCCCACCCGCCTCACTGAATGTGACCTCAATGGGGGGAGTGGCCGTCTATACCGCTAACAACACATGTATCTACCCAAAAGGCGAAACAACCTGCTCCTGGGGTGAGAGGGATGGTCGTCCTTTTATATACTGCCGGGGAGAGTATAAAGCGACACAGTTCACCCTGGCAGGATCCACTCCCCAAACGCTTGAAATTCAACAGGATGCCATCACCAGTATCGAGAGTGGGACAACAGCGTGCCGTATTTCACCGGGAGAGGAGATCGATCCGTCTATTCATTGCGGTTCCTCCACCAAAGTTCTCTCCCCCGCGTTTCCTGGCGTTAATGGATGGGTTCATGAGCATGACCCGGATCATGAAATCAATGATCTGCTGGCGCCCCAATCAGAAGAGGAATGTCATGACAGCGTTCAAACCTGCGAAGAACTTGAGGTTCAAATCGTAGGGGATGAGGGGCAGGATTCACCAGACACACACACACTGAGAGCCTCACTTAGAAAGAAACCTCTGAAAGGAAGCGGTCAAAACCCGCCTAAAGCCTTGCAAATCCTTGCCTCTCGATTATGCCAATGTGACCAGTGCAGCTACATCACCGATCACCCGGGGAGTCTCAACCGGCACAAGCGCACCAATCAGCAGGGGGAGGAGCGGCCCAGGCCGCTGTCCTGTGACCTGTGCACCTACACCACCGATCATCTGGGGAGCCTCAAACGGCACCAGCGCACCCATCTGCAGGGGGGCGCGCGGCCCAAGCCGCTGTCCTGTGACCAGTGCACCTACATCACCGATACCCCGGGGAGCCTCAAACGGCACAAACGCACCCATCTGCAGGGGGACGCGCGGCTCAAGCCCCGGTCCTGTGACCAGTGCACCTACACCACCGATGACCCGAGGAGCCTCAAACAGCACCAGCGCACCCATTTGCAGGGGGAGGCGCGGCCCAAGCCGCTGTCCTGTGACCAGTGCACCTACACCACCGATCGCCCGGGGAGCCTCAAACGGCACAAGCGCACCCATCTGCAGGGGGACGCGCGGCTCAGGGCGCTGTTCTGTGACCAGTGCCCCTACACCACCGATCGCCCGGGGAGCCTCAAACAGCACCAGCGCACCCATTTGCAGGGTGAGGCGCGGCCCAAGCCGCTGTCCTGTGACCAGTGCCCCTACACCACTGATCACAAGGGGCACCTCAAACAGCACCAGCGCACCCATTTGCAGGGTGAGGCGCGGCCCAAGCCGCTGTCCTGTGACCAGTGCAGCTACACCACCGATCACCTGAGGCATCTCAAACAGCACCAGCGCACCCATTTGCAGGGGGAGGCGCGGCCCAAGCCGCTGTCCTGTGACCAGTGCCCCTTCATCACCGATCACACGGGACACCTCAAACAGCACCAGCGCACCCATTTGCAGGGGGAGGCGCGGCCCAGGCAGCTGTCCTGTGACCTGTGCCCCTACACCACCGACCACCTGGGGAACCTCAAACAGCACCAGCGCACCCATCTGCAAGGGAACGCGCGGCCCAAGCCGCTGTCCTGTGACCAGTGCAGCTACACAACCGATGACCCGGGGAGCCTCAAACGGCACCAGCGCACCCATCTGCGGGGGGAGGCGCGGTCCAAGCCGCTGTCCTGTGATCAGTGCCCCTACACCACCGATCACCCGGGGAGCCTCAAACGGCACCAGCGCACCCATCTGCAGGGGGAGGCGTGGTCCAAGCCGCTGCCCTGTGATCAGTGCTCCTACACCACCGATCACCCGGGGCACATCAAAACGCACCAGCGCACTCATTTGCAGGGGGAGGCGCGGCCCAGGCCGCTGTCCTGTGACCAGTGCAGCTACACCACCAATCGCCCGGGGTACCTCAAACAGCACCAGCGCACCCATTTGCAGGGGGACGCGCGGCCCAAGCCGCTGTCCTGTGACCAGTGCCCCTACACCACCAATCGCCCGGGGCACCTCAAACGGCACCAGCGCACCCATTTGCAGGGGGACGCGCGGCCCAAGCCGCTGTCCTGTGACCAGTGCCCCTACATCACAGATCGCCCGGAGAGCCTCAAACAGCACCAGCGCACCCATCTGAAGGGGGAGACGCGGCCCAAGCCGCTGTCCTGTGACCAGTGCAGCTACACCACCAATCACCTTGGGCACCTCAAAAAGCACCAGCGCACTCATCTGCAGGGGGGCGCGCGGCCCAAGCCGTTGTCCTGTGACCAGTGCCCCTATACCACAGATCACCCGGGGAACCTCAAACAGCACCAGCGCACCCATTTGCAGGGGGAGGCGCGGCCCAAGCCGCTGTCCTGTGATCAGTGCCCCTACACCACCGATCATCTGGGGAGCCTCAAAAAGCACCAGCGCACCCATTTTCTGGGGGAGGCGCGACCCAAGCCGCTGTCCTGTGACCAGTGCATCTACACCACCGATCACCCGGGGCACCTCAAAAAACACCAGCGCACCCATCGGCAGGGGGAGGCGCTGCCCAGGCTGCTGTCCTGTGACCAGTGCACCTACACCACCGATCGCCCGGGTAATCTCAAACAGCACCAGCACACCCATCGTACTGACTAAAAACAGGTACTTTTTTTCACTGTACGACTATCTTTCCTCCCCTGGCTCAATGGGGGAAAGAATGTTTCTTCAAAACAGATTACAACTCTTTCGTGTTAGTCTTTTCTTAGTCGGCTGTTTTGCTTCTCTACCCGCGTCTTCGGCGAGGAGCAAGGATGCCCCCCATCGGCTTGCCCCACCCGCCTCACTGAATGTGACCTCGATGGCGGGAGTGGCCGTCTATACCGTTAAAAACACACGTATCTACCCCAAAGGCGAAACAACCTGCTCCCGGGGTGAGAGGGATGGTCGTCCTTTTATATACTGCCGGGGAGAGGATAAAGCGACACAGTTCACTCTGGCAGGACCCATTCCCCAAACGCTTGAAATTCAACAGGACGTCATCACCAGTATCGAGAGTGGGACAACAGCGTGCCGTATTTCACCGGGAGAGGAGATCGATCCGTCTATTCATTGTGGTTCCTCCACCAAAGCTCTCTCCCCTGAGCTTTCTGGCGTCAATGGATGGGTTCGTGAGCATGACCAGAATCATGAAATCAAGGATCTGCTGGCGCGCCAATCAGAAGAGGAATGTCATGACGGCGTTCAAACCTGTGATGAACTTGAGGTTCAAATCGTAGAGGATGAGGGGCAGGGTTCTCCAGACACGCACACACTGAGAGCCTCACGTAGAAAGAAACGTCTGAAAGGAAGCGGTCTATACCCGCCTAAAGCCTTGCAAATCCTTGCCTCTCGATTATGCCAATGTGACCAGTGCAGCTACACCACTAATCGCCCGGGGAGCCTCAAACAGCACAAGCGCACCCATCTGCAGGGGGAGGCGCGGCCCAAACCCCTGTCCTGTGACCAGTGTACCTACACCACCGATCATCCGGGGAGCCTCAAACAGCACCAGCGCACCCATCTGCAGGGGGGCGCGCGGCCCAAACCCCTGTCCTGTGACCAGTGTACCTACACCACCGATCATCCGGGGCACCTCAAACAGCACCAGCGCACCCATCTGCAGGGGGACGCGCGGCCCAAACCCCTGTCCTGTGACCAGTGTACCTACACCACCGACCTTCTGGGGCACCTCAAACAGCACCAGCGCACCCACCTGCAGGGGGACGCGCGGCCCAAGCCTTTCTCCTGTGACCAGTGCACCTACACCACCGATCGCCTGGGGAGCCTCAAACAGCACCAGCGCACCCATCTGCAGGGGGACGCGCGGCCCAAGCCTTTCTCCTGTGACCAGTGCAGCTACACTACCGATCGCCCGGGGAGCCTCAGCCGGCACCAGCGCACCCATTTGCAGGGGGAGGCGCGGCCCAAGCCTCTGTCCTGTGACCAGTGCCCCTACACCACCGATCGCCCGGGGAGCCTCAAAAAGCACCAGCGCACCCATTTGCAGGGGGAGGCGCGGGCAAAGCCCTTCTCCTGTGACCAGTGCCCCTACACCACCGATAACCCAGGGCACCTCAAAAAGCACCAGCGCACCCATCTGCATTCGCGCGACTGAGCACCCGCAGTTTGTTGAGTGTTACAGGGGTTCCGTACGTCAAGTCTCACGTAGAGTACTGATTAAAAACAGGCACTTTTTTTCACTGAACGACTATCTTTCCTCCCCTGGCTCAATGGGGGAAAGAATGTTTCTTCAAAAAAGATTACAACTCTTTGGTGTTAGTCTTTTCTTAGTCGGCTGTTTTGCTTCTCTACCTGCGTCTTCGGTGAGGGAGAAGGGTACCCCCCTTCGGCTTGCCCCACCCGCCTCACTGAACGTGACCTCGATGGCGGGAGTTACCGTCCATACCATTAAAAATACACGTATCTACCCCAAAGGCGAAACAACCTGCTCCCGGGGTGAGAGGGATGGTCGTCCTTTTTTATACTGCCGGGGAGAGGATAAAGCGACACAGTTCACCCTGGCAGGACCCATTCCTCAAACGCTTGAAATTCAACAGGATACCATCACAAGTATCGAGAGTGGGACAACAGCGTGCCGCGTTTCACCGGAAGAGGAGGTCGATCCATCTATTCATTGCGGTTCCTCCACCAAAGCTCTCTCCCCCGAGTTTCATGGCGTTAATGGATGGGTTCGTGAGCATGACCAGGATCATGAAATCAATGATCTGCTGGCGCGCCAATCAGAAGAGGAATGTCATGACGGCGTTCAAACCTGCGAAGAACTTCAGGTCCAAATCGTAGAGGATGAAGCGCAGGATTCTCCAGGCACACACACACTGAGAGTCTCACGCAGAAAGAAACGGCTGAAAGGAAGCGGCCTATACTGGCCTAAAGCCTTGAGAACCCTTGCCTCTCGATTGTGCCAATGTGACCAGTGCAGCTACACCACAGATCACGGGCACCTCAACCGGCACAAGCGCACCCACCTGCGGGGGGACGCGCGGCCTAAGCCGCTATCCTGTGACCAGTGCAGCTACACCACCGATGCCCCAGGGAGCCTCAAACAGCACAAGCGCACCCATCTGACCGGGGACGCGCGGCCCAAGCCCTTCTCCTGTGACCAGTGCAACTACACCACAGATCATACGGGGAGCCTTAAACAGCACAAGCGCACCCATCTGCAGGGGGACGCGCGGCCCAAGCCGCTGTCCTGCGAGCAGTGCAGCTACACCACCGATCGCCCGGAGAACCTCAAACATCACAAGCGCACCCATTTGCAGGGGGAGGCGCGGCCCAAGCCGCTGTCCTGTGACCAGTGCAGCTACACCACCGATGAGTCGGGGCACCTCAAACAGCACCAGCGCACCCATCTGCAGGGGGGCGCGCGGCCCAGGCCGCTGTCCTGTGACCAGTGCAGCTACACTACCGATCTCTCGGGGAGCCTCAACCGGCACCAGCGCACCCATTTGCAGGGGGACGCGCGGCCCAAGCCGCTGTCCTGTGACCAGTGCACCTACTCCACCGATCGTCCGGGGCACCTCAACCGGCACCAGCGCACCCATTTGCAGGGGGACGCGCGGCCCAAGCCGCTGTCCTGTGACCAGTGCACCTACTCCACCGATGAACCGAGGAACCTCAAACAGCACCAGCGCAGCCATCTGCAGGGGGAGGCACGGCTCAAGCCGCTATCCTGTGACCAGTGCCCCTATACCACCGATTACCCAGGGAACCTCAAACAACACCAGCGCACCCATCGTACTGACTAAAAACAGGCACTTTTTTTCACTGTACGACTATCTTTTCTCCCCTGGCTCAATGGGGGTAAGAATGTTTCTTCAAAACAGATTACAACTCTTTCGTGTTAGCCTTTTCTTAGTCGGCTGTTTTGCTTCTCTACCCGCGTCTTCGGCGAGGGACAAGGAGCCGCCCCGGCTTGCCCCAACCGCCTCACTGAACGTGACCTCGATGGCGGGAGTTGCCGTCTATACCGTTAAAAATACACGGATCTACCCCAAAGGCGAAACAACCTGCTCCCGGGGTGAGAGGGATGGTCGTCCTTATATATACTGCCGGGGAGAGGATAAAGCGACACAGTTCACTCTGGCAGGACCCATTCCCCAAACGCTTGAAATTCAACAGGATGCCATCACCAGTATCGAGAGTGGGACAACAGCGTGCCGTATTTCACCGGGAGAGGAGGTCGATCCGTCTATTCATTGCGGTTCCTCCACCAAAGCTCCCTCCCCCGCGTTTCCTGGCGTTAATGGATGGGTTCGTGAGCATGACCAGGATCATGAAATCAATGATCTGCTGGTACGCCAATCAGAAGATGAATGTCATGGCGGCGTTCAAACCTGCGAAGAACTTGAGGTTCAAATCGTAGAGAATGAAGGACAGGATTCTCAAGATACACACACACTGAGAGCCTCACGTAGAAAGAAACGTCTGAAAGGAAGCGGCCTATACCCGCCTAAAGCCTTGCGAATCCTTGCCTCTCGATTATGCCAATGTGACCAGTGCAGCTACACCACCAATCGCCCGAGGAACCTCAAACAGCACCAGCACACCCGTCTGCAGGGAGACGCGTGGCCCAAGCCGCTGTCCTGTGACCAGTGCAGCTACACCACCAATCGCCCGGGGAACCTCAAACAGCACCAGCACACCCATCTGCAGGGAGACGCGTGGCCCAAGCCGCTGTCCTGTGACCAGTGCAGCTACACCACCGATCAGCCGGGGAGCCTCAAACAACACCAGCGCACCCATCTGCAGGGGGAGGCGCGGCCCAAGCCGCTGTCCTGTGACCAGTGCACCTACACCACCGATCACCTGGGGAGCCTCAAACGGCACCAGCGCACCCATCTGCAGGGGGAGGCGCGGTCCAAGCCGCTGTCCTGTGACCAGTGCAGCTACACCACCGATCAGCCGGGGAGCCTCAAAAAGCACCAGCGCACCCATCTGCAGGGGGAGGCGCGGCCCAAGCCGCTGTCCTGTGACCAGTGCACCTACACCACCGATCACCTGGGGAGCCTCAAACGGCACCAGCACACCCATCTGCAGGGGAAGGCGCGGCCCAAGCCCCTGTCCTGTGACCAGTGCAGCTACACCACCGATGCTACGGGGAACCTCAAACAGCACAAGCGCACCCATTTGCAGGGGGAGGCGCGGCCCAGGCCGTTGTCCTGTGACCTGTGCACCTACACCACCGATCGTCTGGGGAGCCTCAAACAGCACCAGCGCACCCATTTGCAGGGGGAGGCGCGACCCAAACCGCTGTCCTGTGACCAGTGTCCCTACACCACCGATCGCCCGGGGAGCCTCAACCGGCACAAGCGCACCCATTTGCAGGGGGAGGCACGACCCAAGCCCCTGTCCTGTGACCAGTGCTCCTACACCACCGATGACCTAGGGCACCTCAAACAGCACCGGCGCACCCATTTGCAGGGGGAGGCGCGGCCCAAGCCGCTGTCCTGTGACCAGTGCAGCTACACCAACGATGACTGGGGGCACCTCAAACAGCACCAGCGCACCCATCAGCAGGGGGAGGCGCGGCCCAAGCCGCTGTCCTGTGACCAGTGCAGCTACACTACCGATCTCTCGGGGAGTCTCAACCGGCACCAGCGCACCCATCTGCAGGGGGAGGCGCGGCCCAAGCCGCTGTCTTGTGACCAGTGCACCTACGCCACTGATCGCCTGGAGCACCTCAAACGGCACCAGCGCACCCATCGTACTGACTAAAAACAGGCACTTTTTTTCACTGTACGACTATCTTTCCTCCCCTGGCTCAATGGGGGAAAGAATGTTTCTTCAAAACAGATTACAACTCTTTCGTGTTAGTCTTTTCTTAGTCGGCTGTTTTGCTTCTCTACCCGCGTCTTCGGCGAGGGACAAGGGGCCGCCCCGGCTTGCCCCAACCGCCTCACTGAACGTGACCTCGATGGCGGGAGTGGCCGTCTATACCGTTAAAAACACACGGATCTACCCCAAAGGCGAAACAACCTGCTCCCGGGGTGAGAGGGATGGTCGTCCTTTTATATACTGCCGGGGAGAGGATAAAGCGACACAGTTCACCCTGGCAGGCCCCATTCCCCAAACGCTTGAAATTCAACAGGATGCCATCACCAGTATCGAGAGTGGGACAACAGCGTGCCGCGTTTCACCGGGAGAGGAGGTCGACCCGTCTATTCATTGCGGTTCCTCCACCAAAGCTCCCGCGTTTCCTGGCGTCAATGGATGGGTTCATGAGCATGACCAGGATCATGAAATCAAGGATCTGCTGGCGCGTCAATCAGAAGATGAATGTCATGACAGCGTTCAAACCTGCGAAAAACTTGAGGTTCAAATCGTGGGGGATGAGGGGCAGGATTCTCCTGACACACACACACTGAGAGCCTCATGTAGAAAGAAACATCTGAAAGGAAGCGGCCTATACCCGCCTAAAGCCTTGCGAACCCTTGCCTCTCGATTATGCCAATGTGACCAGTGCAGCTACACCACCAATCGTCTGGGGAACCTCAAACAGCACCAGCGCACCCATCTGCAGGGAGACGCGCGGCCCAAGCCGCTGTCCTGTGACCAGTGCAGCTACACCACCGATCACCCGGGGGGCCTCAAGCTGCACCAGCGCACCCATCTGCAGGGGGAGGCGCGGCCCAAGCCGCTGTCCTGTGACCAGTGCAGTTACACCACCGACAGCACGGGGAACCTCAAACAGCACCTGCGCACCCATCTGCAGGGGGAGGTGCGACCCAGGCCGCTGTCCTGTGACCAGTGCAGCTATACCACCGATCGTCTGGGGCACTTAAAACAGCACCAGCGCACCCATCTGCAGGGAGACGCGCGGCCCAAGCCCTTCTCCTGTGACCAGTGCCCCTACACCACCGATCACCCGGGGAGCCTCAAACAGCACCAGCGCACCCATCTGCAGGGGGACGCGCGGCCCAGGCGACTGTCCTGTGACCAGTGCACCTACACCACCGATCGTCCGGGGCACCTCAACCGGCACCAGCGCACCCATTTGCAGGGGGAGGCGCGGCCCAGGCCCCTGTCCTGTGACCAGTGCAGCTACACTACCGATCATCTGGGGCATCTCAAACAGCACCAGCGCACCCATTTGCAGGGGGAGGCGCGGCCCAAGCCGCTGTCCTGTGACCAGTGCAGCTACACCACCGATGCCCCGGGGAGCCTCAAACAGCACCAGCGCACCCATTTGCAGGGGGAGGCGCGGCCCAAGCCGCTGTCCTGTGACCAGTGCCCCTACACCATCGATCACCTGGGGAACCTCAAACAGCACCAGCGCACCCATTTGCAGGGGGAGGCGCGGCCCAGGCTGCTGTCCTGTGAGCAGTGCAGCTACATTACCGATCACTGTGGGAACCTCAACCGGCACAAGCGCACCCATCTGCAGGGGGGCGCGCGACCCAGGCCGCTGTCCTGTGACCAGTGCAGCTACACCACCGATCACCCAGGGAGCCTCAAACGGCACCAGCGCACCCATCTGCATTCGCGCGGCTGAGCACCCGCAGTTTTTTGTGTGTTACAGGAGCTCCGTACGTCAAGTCTCACATAGGGTAATGACTAAAAACAGGCACTTTTTTTCACTGTACGACTATCTTTCCTCCCCTGGCTCAATGGGGGAAAGAATGTTTCTTCAAAAAAGATTACAGCTCTTTCGTGTTAGTCTTTTCTTGGTCGGCTGTTTTGCTTCTCTACCCGCGTCTTCGGCGAGGGACAAGGGTACCCCCCATCGGCTTGCCCCACCCGCCTCACTGAACGTGACCTCGATGGCGGGAGTTACCGTCCATACCATTAAAAATACACGGATCTACCCCAAAGGCGAAACAACCTGCTCCCGGGGTGAGAGGGATGGTCGTCCTTTTATCTACTGCCGGGGAGAGGATAAAGCGACACAGTTCACTCTGGCAGGATCCATTCCCCAAACGCTTGAAATTCAACAGGATGCCATCACCAGTATCGAGAGTGGGACAACAGCCTGCCGTATTTCACCGGGAGAGGAGGTCGATCCGTCTATTCATTGCGGTTCCTCCACCAAAGCTCCCGCGTTTCCTGGCGTCAATGGATGGGTTCATGAGCATGACCAGGATCATGAAATCAAGGATCTGCTGGCGCGTCAATCAGAAGATGAATGTCATGACAGCGTTCAAACCTGCGAAAAACTTGAGGTTCAAATCGTGGGGGATGAGGGGCAGGATTCTCCTGACACACACACACTGAGAGCCTCATGTAGAAAGAAACATCTGAAAGGAAGCGGCCTATACCCGCCTAAAGCCTTGCGAACCCTTGCCTCTCGATTATGCCAATGTGACCAGTGCAGCCACACCACAGATCACCCGGGGCACCTCAACCGGCACAAGCGCACCCATCTGCAGGGTAAGGCGCGGCCCAAGCCGCTGTCCTGTGACCTGTGCACCTACGCCACCGATCACCAGGGGAGCCTCAAAAAGCACCAGCGCACCCATCTGCCCGGGGACGCTCGGCCCAAGCCCTTCTCCTGTGACCTGTGCACCTACATCACAGATCGCCCGGAGAACCTCAAACAGCACCAGCGCACCCATCTGCAGGGAGAGGCGCGGCCCAGGCCGCTGTCCTGTGACCAGTGCACCTACACCATCGATGACCAGAGGAGCCTCAACCGGCACAAACGCACCCATCTGCAGGGGGAGGCGCGGCCCAGGCCGCTGTCCTGTGACCAGTGCAGCTACACCACCGATCACCCGGGGAACCTCAAACAGCACCAGCGCACCCATTTGCTGGGGGGGGCGCGGTCCAAGCCGCTGTCCTGTGACCAGTGCACCTACACCACCGATCACCCGGGGAACCTCAACCGGCACCAGCGCAACCATCTGCAGGGGGACGCGCGGCCCAAGCCGCTATCCTGTGACCAGTGCAGCTACACCACCGATCGCTCGGGGAACCTCAAAAAGCACCAGCGCACCCATCTGCATTCGCGCGGCTGAGCACCCGCAGTTTGCTGAGTGTTACAGGAGCTCCGAGCGTTAAGTCTCACGTAGGGTACTGACTAAAAACAGGCACTTTTTTTCACTGTACGACTATCTTTCATCCCCTGGCTCAATGGGGGAAAGAATGTTTCTTCAAAACAGATTACAACTCTTTCGTGTTAGCCTTTTCTTAGTCGGCTGTTTTGCTTCTCTACCCGCATCTTCGGCGAGGGACAAGGGTGCCCCCCGGCTTGTCCCTCCCGCCTCACTGAATGTGACCTCGATGGCGGGAGTTACCGTCCATACCGTTAAAAATACACGGATCTACCCCAAAGGCGAAACAACCTGTTCCCGGGGTGAGAGGGATGGTCGTCCTTTTATATACTGCCGGGGAGAGGATAAAGCGACACAGTTCACTCTGGCAGGACCCATTCCCCAAACGCTTGAAATTCAACAGGATGCCATCACCAGTATCGAGAGTGGGACAACAGCGTGCCGCGTTTTACCGGGAGAGGAGGTCGATCCGTCTATTCATTGTGGTTCCTCCACCAAAGCTCCCTCCCCCGCGTTTCCTGGCGTTAATGGATGGGTTCGTGAGCATGACCAGGATCGTGAAATCAAGGATCTGCTGGCGCCCCAATCAGAAGAGGAATGTCATGACGGCGTTCAAACCTGCGAAGAACTTGAGGTTCAAATCGTAGAGGATGAGGGGCAGGGTTCTCCAGACACACATACACTGAGAGCCTCACATAGAACGAAACGTCTGAAAGGAAGTGGCCTATACCCGCTTAAAGCCTTGCGAATCCTTGCCTCTCGATTATACCAATGTGACCAGTGCAGCTACACCACCAATCGCCTGGGGCACCTCAAACAGCACCAGCGCACCCATCTGCAGGGGGATGCACGGCCCAAGCCGCTGTCCTGTGACCAGTGCAGCTACACCACCGATCACCCGGGGAGCCTCAAACGGCACCAGCGCACCCATCTGCAGGGGGACGCGCGGCTCAGGCCGCTGTCCTGTGACCAGTGCACCTACACCACCGATGACCCGGGGAACCTTAAACGGCACCAGCGCACCCATCTGCTGGGGGAGGCGCGGCCCAAGCCCTTCTCCTGTGACCTGTGCACCTACACCACCGATGCCCCGAGGCACCTTAAATGGCACCAGCGCACCCATCTGCAGAGGGAGGCGCGGACCAAGTCGCTGTCCTGTGGCCAGTGCCCCTACACCACTAATCACCTTGGGCACCTCAAACAGCACCAGCGCACCCATCTGCAGGGGGCGGCGCGGCCCAAGCCGCTGTCCTGTGACCAGTGCACCTACACCACCGATCGCCCGGAGCACCTCAAACGGCACCAGCGCACCCATCTGCAGGGGGAGGCGCGGCCCAGGCCGCTGTCCTGTGACCAGTGCAGCTACACCACCGATCACCCGGGGCACCTCAAACAGCACCAGCGCACCCATCTGCAGGGGGACGCGCGGCCCAGGCCGCTGTCCTGTGACCAGTGCACCTACACCACCGATGCCCTGGGGAGCCTCAACCGGCACAAACGCACCCATCTGCAGGGGTACGCGCGGCCCAAGCCGCTGTCCTGTGACCTGTGCAGCTACACTACCGATCACCCGAGTGGACTCAAACAGCACAAGCGCACCCATCTGCAGGGGGAGGCGCGGCCCAAACCGCTGTCCTGTGACCGGTGCAGCTACACCACCGATCACCCGGGGAACCTCAACCGGCACAAGCGCACCCATCTGCATTCGCGCGGCTGAGCACCCGCAGCTTGTTGAGGGTTACAGGGACCCCGTGCGTCAAGTCTCACGTAGAGTACTGACTAAAAATAAGCACTTTTTTTCACTGTGCGACTATCTTTCCTCCCCTGGCTCAATGGGGGAAAGAATGTCTCTTCAAAACAGATTACAACTCTTTCGTGTTAGTCTTTTCTTAGTCGGCTGTTTTGCTTCTCTACCCGCGTCTTCGGTGAGGGACAAGGGTACCCCCCATCGGCTTGCCCCACCCGCCTCACTAAACGTGACCTCAATGGCGGGAGTGGCCGTCCATACCGTTAAAAACACACGTATCTACCCCAAAGGCGAAACAACCTGCTCCCGGGGTGAGAGGGATGGTCGTCCTTTTATATACTGCCGGGGAGAGGATAAAGTGACACAGTTCACCCTGGCAGGACCCATTCCCCAAACACTTGAAATTCAACAGGGTGCCATGACCAGTATCGAGAGTGGGACAACAGCGTGCCGCGTTTCACCGGGAGAGGAGGTCGATCCGTCTATTCATTGCGGTTCCTCCACCAAAGCTCTCTCCCCCGAGTTTCCTGGCGTTAATGGATGGGTTCGTGCGCATGAGCATGACAATGACCAGGATCATGAAATCAAGGATCTGCTGGCGCGCCAATCAGAAGAGGAATGTCATGGCGGCGTTCAAACCTGCGAAGAACTTGAGGTGCAAATCGTAGAGGGTGAGGGGCAGAGTTCTCCCGACACACACACACTGAGAGCCTCACGTAGAACGAAACGTCTGAAAGGAAGCGGTCTATACCCGCCTGAAGCCTTGCGAATCCTTGCCTCTCGATTGTGCCAATGTGACCAGTGCAGCTACACCACCGATCACCCGGGGAGCCTCAAACGGCACCAGCGCACCCATTTGCAGGGGGACGCGCGGCCCAGGCCGCTGTCCTGTGACCAGTGCCCCTACACCACCGATAACCCGGGGCACCTCAAACAGCACAAGCGCACCCATCTGCAGGGGGAGGCGCGGCCCAGGCCGCTGTCCTGTGGCCAGTGCACCTACACCACCGATCACCCGGGGCACCTCAAACAGCACCAACGCACCCATCTGCAGGGGGACGCGCGCCCCAAGCCGCTGTCCTGTGACCAGTGCAGCTACATCACCGGTCACATGGGGCACCTCAACCGGCACAAACGCACCCATCTGCAGGGGGACGCGCGGCCCAAGCCGCTGTCCTGTGACCAGTGCCCCTACACCACCGATCACCCGGAGAGCCTCAAGCAGCACCAGCGCACCCATCTGCTTGGGGACGCGCGGCCCAAGCCCTTCTCCTGTGACCAGTGCCCCTACACCAGCGATCGTCTGGGGAGCCTCAAACAGCACCAGCGCACCCATCTGCATGGGGACGCGCGGCCCAAGCCGCTGTCCTGTGACCAGTGCCCCTACACCACCGATGCTCCGGGGAACCTTAAACGGCACAAGCCCATCCATCTGCAGGGGGAGGCGCGGTCCAAGCCGCTGTCCTGTGACCAGTGCAGCTACACCACCGATCACCCGTGGAACCTAAACCGGCACCAGTGCACCCATCTGCAGGGGGAGGCGCGGCCCAAGCCGCTGTCCTGTGACCAGTGCCCCTACACCACCGATCGGCCGGAGCACCTCAAACAGCATCAGCGCATCCATCTGCAGAGGGAGGCGCGGCCCAAGCTGCTGTCCTGTGACCAGTGCCCCTACACCACCGATCGCCCGGGGTACCTAAACCGGCACCAGCGCACCCATCTGCAGGGGGAGGCGCGGCCCAGGCTGCTGTCCTGTGACCAGTGCCCCTACACCACCGATCACCCGGGGAACCTCAAAAAGCACAAGCCCACCCATCTTCAGGGGGAGGCGCGGCCCAAGCCGCTGTCCTGTGACCAGTGCACCTACACCACCGATCGCCAGGAACACCTCAAACAGCACCAGCGCACCCATCTGCAGGGGGAGGCGCGGGCCAGGTTGCTGTCCTGTGACCAGTGCACCTACACCACCGATCGCCCGGGGAACCTAAACCGGCACCAGCGCACCCATCTGCAGGGGGAGGCGCGGGCCAGGCTGCTGTCCTGTGACCAGTGCACCTACACCACCGATCGCCTGGGGAACCTCAAAAAGCACAAGCCCACGCATCTGCAGGGGGGGGCGCGGCCCAAGCCGCTGTCCTGTGACCAGTGCCCCTACATCACTGATCGCCCGGAGCACCTCAAACAGCACCAACGCACCCATCTGCAGGGGGACGCGCGGCCCAGACTGCTGTCCTGTGACCAGTGCACCTACACCACAGATCACCCGGGGAACCTCAAAAAGCACCAGCGCATCCATCTGCAGGGGGGGCGCGGACCAGGTTGCTGTCCTGTGACCAGTGCAGCTACACCACCGATCACCCGGGGAACCTCAAAAAGCACCAGCGCACCCATCTGCAGGGGTAGACGCGAACCAGGCTGCTGTCCTGTGACCAGTGCCCCTACACCACCGATCACCCGGGGAACCTCAAACAGCACCAGCGTACCCATCTGCAGGGGGGGAGGCGTGGACCAGGCTGCTGTCCTGTGACCAGTGCACAGTGCACCTACACCACCGATCGCCCGGGAAACCTCAAACGGCACCAGCGCACCCATCTGCATTCGCGCGGTTGAGCCCCTGCAATCTAGAAGTGTCCCCAGGGACCCCGGCTATTCAATATCGAAGTCAAAATAGGTGTTTGGGAACGGCTCATTCGCAAGCGTAAAGTGCCACCATTCGTTGTGATAAGGTTGGAAGCCATGATTCATCATCACTGCTCTAAGGAGAGCTCTGTTAGCTCGCTGCTCCGGTCGAAGTTCAGAGTAAAAGGGGGCGGATTCTTTACCGAAGAAATCAAACCTCGTTCCACCGTCTAGCTCTTGCCCTGTACTTAGATCAACCAGCGTCAGATCAACGGTGCTCCCACGGGTATGGCCCGAGTGCTTGCTAATGAAGCGTTCTTCGAAGAGCTCTTTCCTGGTCAAGGTGGGGTAATATTTCTTTCGAATTTCATCGTTATCCGGCAGGCCAGACCAAGCTACAAAGGAATCAACTGCTTTTTGAGGGCGGTATGCGTCAAAGACTTTCAACCCCAACCCGAACTCTGATAGTTGCATTTGAACGTTGAAGAGCTGGTTAAGCGCTGACTGTGTCATCACGCACACCGGATATTTATACCCGATGAGCTGTTGTCCGGTGAAATTATTATCCGATGCATATCTCAGATCAATCTGCAGCGATGGGATGACTCTCAGACAATAATCAAATCCCTCCGGAAGCACTGCGCGCAGGTGAAAAGAAACAAGTACCAAACTCATCCACACAGTTTTATAAATCAACCTGAATCTATTCTTCATTGATCATTTCACCGGATGTTAGCCAACGTATGGTGATTACCTTCACCCTTTATCGCCGCCTATTCATCGCGACCTTTTCGAGACCCTGACTGGCAATGTAGCCACCAATTCCCAGCTGCACAATTCCCTGCAGCGTCGGCTCCAACGCTTCACTTGAATCCGGGGCGCCCAGCCCATCCGGTGGCACACGATCAGCGCCGTAAACACCATCATCACAAGGGGTCGCCAGCTCCGTGGCAGCCAGGCCTCACCTTGCGCTTCGGCTTTGATGATTCCGTCCTGTTGCGCCAGTTCATCCAGCTCACAGTTGATGGCCCAGGCCAGAATGCCGTCCCGCTCCTGAAGTAACTTCTCCGAGAGATTCGGATCTTTCTTTTTGTCAGGCACTTTCACAGTAAAAGGAATCAGATGCAGCCGTCGCTTCATGGCGTCATCCACATTACGAATGGTGGGTTTATGGTTGCCCGCACCGCCGGGTACTTAGAGCACTTCATCCACTGACCCGCGCTGCCCGGTCCACACCAGCCACTTTCTCAAGCGGGCACAATAGCGCCAGTTGTCTCCATGGTGCTGGGTAAAGGCATCAGTGATGTTATCATCGGTGGCCAGAGGGTCTTCTAGAACAGGGGGGGAGTTTTGCACTTGCCTCCCACTATAAGAGACAAGAGAGCCAGGACCGCCAGAAATAGACAAAAATGATGGTTTGAACGAAAACACAGAAATCATTCGCCAACAGCAAATATGCGCGGTAGACAGGGTGTTTTAAAGACGGTTTTACAAGAGAGGTCTTCTGAAGAGGAGAAAAATGGCAGCGTTAAATGACTCCAACCCCTTTTCTTACTAACACTGCGGGCAGATGTACTAACCCTTCAGAAACTAATACAGTCTGATTGGTTCTATATATGTACTTTCCCTTGCAGAAAAACTCTCGGAAGGCACATATCAGAATGGACAAAATCACCCACAAACAGGATGTTCAGCCTCTATCCCCCAACTTTCAGCCCTCTGACCAACAACTACTCACACAAGCCTTTAACAAGTATCATTGCAAGGAAACAGAACCCTTCCCTATAGCATTTATCCCTGGGGACACCAAAGAGCTTTATCTAACCCAGTTTAATGATTCACTCACAGGTAGAACTATAAAAGAGTACCCCAGCCGCATTCAGAGCTGGTCTTTCCCTGTACAACAAGAAACCATCATTGATGAAATAGTCAGTAATCCTGCGGCCTTTCGGAAATGTATTCTAAGCCGAAGAACACCTGACAAAGTCGATACCTTTCCCTTTCCTGAAATGGCTCAATTGGTTGCCAATATAAGAACAGGCGCAGGTCACTTTCTAATGGAGGCCGATGATGACGAAAGGGGCATTTACACAGACTTCGTCGGTACACTGGATAACATACAAACATCCGGTTTTATCTATAGAGACATTATGTATGCGTGTTACACTTTTGTGCTGTTAGCTGATTACCACCACTTTAAACGCGGCCGATTCACTATGGCCACAAGGGGTAATATACCTAACTCACCTGAAATTAAGTCATATGCCCGAGAAGAACATCCGCACCACAGTATGAGTGAACTCTACCACTGTCTCAAACGTGTCATCGAAAAATCAGAAGGCGCCGAACAAGAGTTCAGCGAAATGGATACAAAAGCAGATTATTTTTTCATATATGCACATTTTTCAGAAAACCTTAAGAAACACCATCTATTATACATTCCAACCTTTATGCCCCTCGACACGGTTTTTTTCAGACGCACCGCCCCCTTCTTGCTACTTGGCACGTCTCTACTCAATTCAACGCTGCTCCATGCGGATAATTGGTTGACATCACCACATTTCCTTTTCATGCATGATTCAGATTTTCATCCCCATATCATTAATGACGCCCATTTTGAGAAAAACGGACAGTTTAAACAGACAATACTTTCCCATTGCAAAGAAACTCACTGGGAAGAGCAGACTGAAGATGTCTTTCAGGTGATTGAAACCGGCTTGAGCGCATTACCCCCCTCTCTCTACAAAGCGGCTGACATCCTATTATTTTATCGTGGCCACGAGAATGTCACTCCTTGGGTGAATCTTCCTCGCATCCCTTCACACGATCATCTCCATTTGTTCAATCAATTTTCACGTGTCAGAGCCGGTGTAGTCTCGGATGGACCTAGTCAAAGTTATATAATCAGGGTTTTATACACGGAAAATCCATGCATAACCGATGCTGAATACCTCGGAGCCACACTGTTTATAGAAAACCTTTTGGAAGAATACCGGAAACACAGTGAACCAGGAAAAAGAACAGACCCCGGCAAAGTTATACCCCGAGCGATGACATTACTTAAAAAACAATGGCAACCAGCGGCCACTCTCTGGCACCTGGGGCAACAGCAAGGAAAAGATTTCATTCCTTATTTGAGGGTATTTAATAGTCCAGTATGGACTACCCTGTCATGCAACCTTGCCAGCAAAGAGAAGGATCTCTGCGTTAATATTCCGTTTAAGGAAGGCGATAACGCCTATTTTTTCTTGCTTTCCGCCCTACGCCTTGAATCTAGTGAAGGGTTTCTTGATGCTTACAGGTGTTGGCTCGCGCAGTACCCTCATTACTTACAGGAGGCAAGCATTAATGGTTCATTAGACTGGCTGCGACCAGAGACTTTTTTGCCCTCAGCACTGCAAGCCGTGACCTGATTCCTGCGGGCATCCGTTACTCGCAGCAATCAGGGTTGAGAGGGATAGAAAACAGATCTGGACGGTTATCAATCTCAAATGGAACCGTCTGGTTAAAATAGGGCAGGCGGGAAGGGCTGTGTTCTTTTTTACGATTGTTGGGGTAACCGTGCAAACTTAGCAAGAGAGTCTCGTGCTAATCGCATCTCTAACTGCCCATTTTAAGAGTGAAATCATGTTAAGAAACCCTCTTTTATACAATGAACACATGATTTGATTGGACGATAGATCCAACAACCGTAGAAGGTAACTTAGCCACTCATTTCTGTTAGTAGTACTATCTTGTTTGTGTCTTTGTGGAACTCAGTTTATTCCTTTCTTTTAAATTCAATGAATTTATGACGACCTGTTTCGGGGTAGGGAAAGGGGGGGGAGAGTCAAAAGTTGTTGATCGGGGCGTATCATTTAAGAATTCAGATGCGTATGAACGTTGTTCAGCGAAACCGGGGTTGGGCGTAAGTCGATTTGATCCAGCCTTTTCTTTACTGGCACGGGAGATGGTTGAGCATGAAATGGGGCCATTATTTGTATCAGAGCTGAAACATGTTGCAGATAGAGTTGTTAGCGCATGGCCTCCTGAAGAATATTTATATATTGGGGTTGGCAGGAGCCCTAGCCCTTTAATTGAGGTGCTCAGCCTGACTGATGTGAGGAAAGATCATCCGGTAAGATCTATTTTTACAGCAGCCTCAGAACCATGTTTTTTGCTGTCATGCCTGACCCACTACCATTTCCCGGTTGCCAGGCCAGATACGGAAAAAATCGGAGCTGTGCTGCTTGCGGTATCTGAGCATTTACCTGAAAACAGCGCTCAGGAAAAAACTGTGCACAGCGACTAAATGCCATGGTATGGCCGTCAGTGGGAACGGTAGCGCCATTACTGCTCTTTTTGTTGTTGCGCCAAAAAAGACTGTTCTGCCTTTTTGTAGGTATCTCCGATCAGAAAGTCTGCGTTCCTTAATAGCTCATCAAAAGTCATCTGTTTGGGTTCGCATGGAAAGAGCAGTAACAGCGTTTGAACTTTTTTTTCGGCAGTCCAGTCATCTCTCATCAAAACCTCATGTAAGTTTGATGTAAACTTCAGCTCATCCAGATGGCGGCTGTATTGTCTATGACATAGGCGTGATGGATGATATATACCGTCATATTCGTAAAAATGCAGGAAACCAGCGTTGTACATACCAAAAGGAATTTCTCGAACAGAAGCAGAGGATTCAGGCTCTGTTTTGTTCCAGAAACTTTTCTCGCACTTCAAAATAACCCTCAAAGTATTATCCGCTTTGCAGTTTTGAATTAACCGGGCAATAGCCTGATACTCCTGCGTATTTATGCCGCGGTAGCAGCCTTCCATAGCCAGAGTCAGATCAGTAAAGACATTCATGGCATCGCTTGCTGTGGGAAAGAGCTCAGGGATTTCTTCACTTAGACGTTCGGCACCTTTGTCTGTCAGTTCGCCTATTCCTTGATGATCATCAGAGCAAATGACCAGTATCTTATCATCATCATGGAGCTTTAATGGATGCGGATCGAAGCTATGCTCGAACAGTCGCAAGTGCCTCGTTGTCTCCACCGGGGTGGGGGAATTATCAGAAGAGCTGGAGGCTGTCGTAGCACAAAGCGCAGTGGTTCTATTATTGAGCGCAATATCTGGCTTGGTGTTCGCATCAAGATTCTCTGTTTGGCATGCCGTCAGAATCTCGGGCTCGCCTTTGGGGCTCAAACTTTCTTGAAGATCTGCTGGCTGGCTTGCAGATGTCTGCACAGGTAGATGCAAAGGACGCTGTCCACTGGAAGCAGGGTTGGCCATGAAGGGCTCCTTATGAGCTAATCTGTTCCTTCTTGTTGAGTTGGCTGGTTTTCAAAAGTTCACTCCGAATGGCTGACATATGTGTTCGTTTAGCCTTTCGTACCCAGCTCGCCCAGTTTCTTGTCTCTTATCGCCTCAAATTCCTTTGATCTGTCAGCAATGTGCTGAACGGCACAATTCTTTATGATGAACTCAAAGACGAGTTCATACTCTGCTCTGCTTTGACTCAGGATGTCGATGGTGACAATCTTTTGTGGTTTCAGTCGAGATAATAACAGGACTTGGCAATGCATCATGGACAGATGTCTTCTGCTACTTCTCGAAAGCTAAAGAGGCTAAGAGAGCAAATTAAGGAAGCAGAGATACCACCCGGTAAGCTGGATGAGAGTCTGATTATTGGTACCTGGAATATTCGTGAGTTTGGAAAAGTATCCAGACGGGATGCTTCAATACAGCTTCAATACATATTATCGCTGAAATTATTGGGCAGTGTTCTGGCGCTTACGGAACTCCGTGATAATCTTGATGACTTGAAACGTGTCCTGAATATTCACGGGCTTTACTATAAGGTTGTTTTCTCTGATTTTCGAAGTGACTCTGCTGATTTTCAGGAACGTATCGCGTACGTCTATGACAAGAGGGCAGCCGTTTTTACCGGGCTGGCTGCTGAGGCTGACCCGTTGCGTGAAAGCAAGAGCCAGGGCTCTTAAGCCGTTAGCGGATTGGATTGAAGTACGTAGAGGGTCTAAATTTCTCACAGATACGCAATTTCATTGTTTTGGGTGATTTCAATATTCCGAGCCGTCGGAGTAGCGCTTTCAATGCTATAACCAGTGGTAGTCTGCAAATACCGCCCGCCATGCTCAAAGTGAAGGGAACTCATCTGACAGAGAAATCGACGTATGATCAGAATTTGCACAGCCCAACGCGAAAAGAGCGATTTACTGGGAAAGGTGGAGTCATTCGATTTTTCAAGGAATCCCATGAAGAACTGTTCCCGGAGTTAACGCTCGGTAAGTTTAAAAACCAGTTGAGTGATCATCTGCCACTCTGGTTAGAAGTGGATACCTGGATTGATGATGAGTTGCTGGATGGTTTTCTGGAGGAGTAGTAGAGAGAAACGTCATGTTCTGTCGCCCAACCTTAGCATTGCACAAAATCGAAACAAAGCCACTGTCGTTTAATGTGCTTGTAACTGTATGGAATGACAGAAGAAAAAAGGGGAATGATTTTGTCTCTGTTTCCCCGGTTCAGGAGACGTGACACACAGATCGCCTGGGAAGAGGCTGAAATAGGGAAGATATGCAGGAGATGTGTTTCCCTTAAATAGACAAAAGTCCCGCGTTAGAGCGGTTTGTTCCGTAAGGGAGGTTTGGTGTAAGACTGTTTCGGCAGAAGAAAATGGCAGTGTATGTGGCCTACACGCACGCCAACAGGTGGCTATGAGCCTGTGTCGTTCGGCAGATGTACAATACTTTAGATCAGCGTCAACAGCTTGTATTGCCAGGTTCGTGTTCCCGGTCAGGCTCGCTGCAGCTGATCCACATCGAAACCTTGGTTAGTTGCACTTATTGTATTAATTCAGCCGGTATTTGAGGGTTGTTTTCTATCGGATTGTTTCTGGCAGGTAGCATGAACCTTACAAACTTTGATTTGAACCTCCTGAAAACACTGCTTGTGCTTCTGCAGGAAAAAAACACTAACCGCGCTGCAGAGAGATTGAATACCAGTCAGCCGGCTGTAAGTCGTACACTGGGAAGACTGCGTAAAGAGCTGGATGATCCGTTGTTCCTCCGCCATTCCCGGGGGCTGACTTTAACGCCCCAGGCCGAACAGATGGCTATGGAACTGCCGGATATTATGGCAAGGCTCGAGCAGACCCTGCACAGAAACGGGTTTGACCCGTCCCGGCAGAGTGGCAGGCTGGCTCTGGCGCTGAACGGATTTGTGATAGAGAGTCATGGCTTTCAGATTTACCAGTCTGTAAAAAAGGCAGCTCCGGACGTGTTGCTGGAACTTTACAGTTATAGTCAGATGACAGTTTCTCAGTTGATCAGTGGAGAGATTGACGGAGCTGTTAATTATTATCCACTGGATGTTGCCAAGGAGTTACGACAGATACCGGTTGGGGCACTGACTTTTGGGTTAATCTGTCGGGCGGGTCATCCTCTTGCCAACAGTAATATCGATGTTGCGGATATGTTTGATTATGAACTGGCTGGAATCATTATCCCGGACCACAATATTCGGCAGCTGCTGGTCAAAAAATTTGCCACAACGGGTGTGAAAGTTAAAGCCCGCTTTCGCTGTCAGCAGGTGAACCCGGTGCTTAAGGCTGTGGAACACTCTGATATGCTATTTGTTGCCCCGGTTTCATTGTTAAGCAGCCTGGACAGAAGAAAATTCTCCACGATCACTGTGAACCTGAGTGAGGATATTCTGGCGCAAAAACTGGCATTGATATACAACCACAGACACTCCCAATCGCCTAAATTTAAATGGTTGGAAAAACTGATTCGAGAATCGCTGAATCCGTAATCTTTTAGTTAATAATCGTCGGTGAGCTGCCTATCAAATACCATAAATGATATAGCGGTAATATCAGGTTTAGCATTGGTGAATGCGAAGGTTTTTTTGAAAATAACGCGTCCTGTTTTTCATTTCAGGTTTCCCTCGCGTTTTAAAGGCCTGTTCGTATGCGTACTTCCCGAAAACACTTTGTTTCAATTCTTGCACTGGGGCTGACGGCTTCAGTTGGCTCTTCTGCCCTTGCTGAAGAATCCAATGCCGACGTTCAGGATATGTCTGATCCCCTGGCTGTTTATACCCAGATGGGTGTCGGCTATACCGACAAGGGTCTGAACATAAAAATTGGCCAGACTTACGACACCGGTAGTGATGTTGTAATGGGCATGAATGTTGTTGAAGTAAAAGGTATCGCTGGCGACACCTTTGGCTGGAATGGCGGCAGTGCTAAGCGACGCGCATACACAAAAAACAACGGGGCTGACTCATTCCGCTTCCGTAATTTCCAGGCAGATATGACTGTAGGGCGCGGCGCCCAAATTGATGTGGCCTACGACTTCCGCTCCGAAATGGGTGGTGCATCATACAGCTTCCTGCAGGCCCTGCCCAAAATGGGCCGAGTGAGCCTTTATCCTCTGGCTGGTGCAGGTGTTGCTTTCGGCAACAACATTCCTGATGGCAAAGACGGCGTTCGAAATGAAAACCGCGGCTACAGCGTAGCTGGCACATTTGGTGTTGCCGGTATGTACGGTAAGTTCGATGTCACCGACAAGATCTGGTTGAACTACAACCCCATGTACACCCGCCCTCTGTCTGGCGCTGAGTTTTATAAGAACTCCGGTTCAGAAACACTGCACGAAGCAGCTGCCAGTTATCAAATCAGTCCCAGAACCAATGTCCGTTATTTTGCCAACTGGAGTAACAGAACCTCCTTCAGCGATGGCGATCACCGTGTAGAAATTAATTACCAACTTTAAAGAGTTTAATCTGATTTTAAAAAATCAAATTTTGCGCTCTTAATTCTGAATGAAGTCTGAATATTATGAATTATCGCCATCTTGCACTTATGGCTTTGCCATTGCTTTCTGCCAATGCTATTGCCGGGGGAATTTCGCTGTCTGAAGTTGCCACCTTTGATAGTGTCTCGTCTGCCGGGGTTGGTAATGCCCTGAACCGTAAGGATGCTTCAGCGGCTATTACCAGCCCTGCGGGTTTGACTGCTATTGAAGACTCCAGCTTCTCCCTCGGCGTTCAGTATATTGATGCGGCTTATGATTTCCGTGCTGATAAGGCACCGGAACAGTTAGGTGGACCGGGTAAAACAAAAGCTACCAGCAAACAGCTGGCTCCCGGCATGGCTTATGCCCACAGACTGAATGATCGGGTTGTTCTGGGTGCTTCTCTCCATGCGGATGGAGGTCTGGGCATGGAGTATGGCAATGGTTTGACTGGCCAGGGTCTGGTCGATGAGCTGTCTATCAGTGCCGTTAATGTCAATCTGGCAGCCGGCTTTCAGGCTACCCCCAGACTGTCTCTGGGCGGTGCGATTGTTATCCAGCGTGTTGATGCCGATCTGGAATTGAGTGCTCTGGGTAACAAAGTTAAAGCAGATGGCAGTTCTACTGATACAGGTTTCACCCTGTCCGCAATGTATGACCTGAGCGACAGCACTTTTGTCAGCGCCAACTACAAAAGCCAGATCGATCACAAATACAAGCTTAAGGCCAAGCGCCTTCCTGTTAACAAGGCTCAGAAAACCAGCTGGCCAGCTATCTACGACCTGGGCCTTAGCCATAACCTGACCGATCAGCTAACTCTGAAGTTGCGGGCGGCTTATGAAAAGTGGGATGCCTACGGTAAAGCTGATGATAAGGATATGGAAAACGTCAGAAGCTTTGGTGCCGCTCTGAGTTACATCCGGGATCGCTGGACCTTTCAGACAGGTGTCCGTTATGACACGGAAATGATGAAGACGCGCAATATGAAGCCAGATCTGGCCGTTGGTCGCCAGTGGGCCGTTGGTTTCGGTGCTGAGAAGCAACTGAATAATAACCATCGCCTGGGTCTGGCTTATGAATACCGTGACATGGATCAGCCCAGAGTTGAGTTTGAAGGGGTTGGCGTCGAAGGTAAATATACCAAGAACCGCCTGCACTTCCTGTCTCTCTCATACGCCTATTAATCGAGATTTACACCATGAAAAAAACACTTCTTACCATAGCACTGTCCGCTGTCACCATCACGGCCCAGGCCACGGTTACCTGGGAGCACTACAACGCGAACCCACAGGCACCAACGGTACAGACCCTGCCTAATGGAGCGGTGGGTGATGTGAGTGCACTGCTGGAAACGGCAGAAGTTATTCGTATTACCGCTGAACTTAATCATGAACAGGTTACGGATAATATCTGGGTACTGCACGGACCAGCCTATGCGCCGATAGTGATTGAGCTTGAAGACGGTCTGGTGGTTGCACCTACAGGCCAGCATGCTGGCGATGGGGCTAAATTCCGGGAATACATTCGTGAGAACATCAGTAAAAAGCCAATCATTGGCATCATTTATGACCACAACCATTATGTAGCCGGTACCCGTACCATGCTGGATGGTGATGAGGCCGTTATTGTTGCACATCCTGATATGAACGATATTATTCGGGCGCGTTCTGGTGAAGGGCAGGCCAACGCCTTTATCGACGAAATGCAACCACATCTGGCCAGCCGTGCCAAAATTCAATACGGTAATCACATTCCGGCAACAGGTGCTGACGCGGCTCTTATTCCTCTGAAGGTTGATATGGGCGGCTATGAGAGTGCCTGGATACCTGCTGATGTGCTGGTAGAAGACGGGGATTCTGTCACCATTGGTGGTCTTGAGTTCGTTTTCTACCATCATGAAACCGATACCAAAGACACTGTCACCATTCACATCCCGGAATACGATATGGTCATTTCCAATGCGGTATGGCCATCCACCAATATGTACACCCTGCGTGGCGATGCTTATCGTGATCCAGCTACCTGGAATAAAGCCCTGCGCGATATTCGTGACCTGGAGCCTGAACTGGTCGTTGATATTGGCGCGGGTGCCAAGCCGGTAGTGGGTAAGGAAAATGTACGTAACACCGTCAACGCCCTGCTGGACGCACGTAACTTCACCTACGACCAGGCTATCCGTCTGACCAACATGGGTGTTCCGGCCGATCAGCTGATGCATCATATGCCACTGCCGGATGAACTGATGCAGCACCCTTATGTCAACAATGCTTATGGCCAGTTTGATACCTTCCCGAAAGCCTTTGCAGTACAGAACAACGGCCCTTTCTCCGGTAAGCCGCATCAGCTGCACAACCTGCCTTCTGAAGAGCATTCAAAACGTCTGATCCAGCTGGCTGGTGGTGTTGAGGCCACTTACCAGGCCTGGGAAAAGGCCATGGAAGAGAGCGAGTACCTGTGGGCGAAAGACCTGGCCGTTGCTCTTTACTATAACGCACCAGCCAACACGGTTGCCCGTCAGGCTCTGGCCGATGCCCTGCGTAAGCTGGGTCAGTACAGTGAAGGCTTGATTGCCCGTAACTTCTATATCTCCGGCGCACGAAGCCTGGAAGGTGACACTGAGGTATCCCTGGGTGGAACCCAGAGTGCTGGCTGGGTGAAAAAGGACCCTGCCCGGGCAGTGGATTACCTGCGCACCAAGATTAACCCAGGACGTGCGACGGGTATCAATGAGACTCTCACCTTTGAGATTGATGGTGAGCGCTACAGCCTGGAAATTCGTAACTCTATTGCCGAATTCCTGTCCGCCCCAGCAGCCAATGGTGAAACCATCAAAGTCTCGGCAAAGGATCTGGGCAAGTACTATGTGGGTGAACTCAGGGCCAGCGATATCGCAACTGGTAAAGCTCTTGAGCTGCTGAGCGTATTCGATGAGTTCCAGGCAGTCCCCATGTACCCCTCCAGCTTTGAGCACCTGATGTGATGGAAAAAGCTTTGTAATAAAAGCATTCATCACTGAGGGAGGGATCGGCTGCCATTGTGTTACCGATTCCTGCGTGGCTGGACTTTGAATTCAGGTTTTCAGCCACGCAAAACCCTTAAATCAACACACTCACACACTCTCATAAGAATCCTGTTGATCATTCTGGTTATCGGGTTCCAACAACTGGCCCTGCTAACGAAATTTTGACCCAGGCATTCGCACCGGAGGAAATCATGCAAGGCCACCCTGTTAAGCAGCTCTGCATTGCCCTGACGCTAAGTACTGTTCTCTATAACGGCACGGTCAGTGCCCAGCAGCCCGCCCCTGTAGTTCCTGCCATGACCGTATCTGCCCAGGCCGTTCACTTTGAAAAAAGCTATGTTGGCCGTGCCGTTCCGGTTGACCACGTAAAAATCGCTACCAAGGTAGCCGGTGAAATAAAAAGCATTCATTTCCGTGAAGGCAGCTTTGTTGAGGCCGGAGATGTTCTGTTTACCATTGACCCGGAGCCTTATGAACTGGCCCTGGAATCTGCACAGGCCACCCTTCAGGCTGCTCTTGCTCAGAATGAAAACGCCCAGGTCACTTTAAAGCGCAGTGAAGACCTGATTGCCAGCAATGCCATTTCCAGACAGCAGCTGCTGAACGACCAGGCAGCCGCCCGTATTGCGTCTGCGAATGTGGCAAAAGCCCGCGCTGCAATGAAAACTGCCGAGCTAAGCCTGCGCTATACCGAGATTGTTGCGCCTGTCTCTGGCCGTGTTGGCTCCAGAAATGTCTCCGTGGGTGATCTGGTTGGTACAGCTCCTCCGGTACGGGTTATGACTGAAATGGTGGTTATGGATCCGATCAATGTCGAGATGGCCGTTAACGAAAAAGATCTGCTGAACAACGTTGTTGAGCACTCCGAACTGAACCTGACCCTGGCCAACGGTGACGTTTATCCCCTGACCGGGAAAGTGGACTTTGTGGATAACAATGTCTCCCCCAACAACAGCACCATCCAGGTCAGAGCAACCCTCCCTAACCCAGATAACAAACTGGTACCGGGTCTGTTTGTCAGTGTGAAAGCCACTGATACCCGTGCTCAGCAACTGATCTCCATTCCCCAGCGTGCGGTTATGGAAAACCAGTCTGGCCGCTTTGTGTATGTAGCTGATGCTGACAGCAATGTTGTTGTGCGTTCTGTGCAGACTGGTCCCCGAATCGGTGTTCAGTGGGTGATCAACGAAGGTCTGGAAGAGGGTGATATTGTCCTGACCAGCAATCTGCAACTGCTGCGCCCTGGTCAGGCCATTTCTCTGGAAATAGAGACCTTGAAAATGGCAGGAGACGTATAAGCCATGGGTGAGTTTTTTATCAGGCGACCCAGGTTCGCTATCGTCATATCCCTGCTGATATCCCTGGCGGGTATCATTGCCTTTATGACCCTGCCGGTGGCGGAGTATCCGCAGATCGCGCCGCCCAAGGTTAAGATCGTTGCGGAATTTCCCGGTGCTTCCGCCAATATTCTTGGTGACACTGTTGCACCGATTATCGAAACCGCGGTTAACGGTGTGGAAGGCATGTCCTACATCGATTCTTCTGCCACGGATGACGGTAAGTATCGGGCCTTTGTAACCTTCGCTATCGGTACTGACCCCAGTAAGGCAGAAACCGATGTTCAGAACCGGGTGAGCCGGGTACTGAGCCGTCTGCCGGAAGAGGTTCGTCGCCAGGGCGTTGAGGTGATGAAGACTAACGACGGTATGCTTCAGATCGTCACTCTCACCACGCCGGATGGTTCCCGTGACTTCCGTTTCCTGTCCAACTATGCGGACATGACCGTACGTGAAGCCCTGTCCCGTATCGACGGTACTGGTGACGTGGTGCTGATCGGTGAGCAGCCTTACTCCATGCGGGTATGGGTGAGCCCTGAGAAAATGGCTGCCCGTAATATGACAGTTGCCGAGGTGAATGCAGCGATCGCGGCTCAGAACACCATCGTTCCTGCCGGTTCTCTGGGCGCCCGCCCGGCCACTGATGAGACTGAGTTCAAATACACCATCCGTACCCAGGGACGTCTGGCTACTCCTGAAGACTTTGAGAATATTATTGTTCGCGCCAACGCCGACGGTTCTCAGGTTCTGCTGAAGGATGTTGCCCGTATTGAGCTGGGCTCGGCTGACTACAGCACCGGTGCTTATCTGAATAACTCCGATGCGGCCCTGGTTGCCATTTACCCGACACCTGACGCCAACGCTGTTGAGCTGGCTACGGCGGTACGTAATACCATGACAGAGCTGGAGCGGGGTTTCCCGACAGGTGTCGGTTATGAAATTCCGTACGACACCTCTCTGCAGATTGAAGCCTCTATGAATGAGGTGTATCAGACGATTTTCATTGCAGCTGTACTGGTTGCTCTGATCACCTATCTGTTCCTGCAGAACTGGCGCACCACGCTGATTCCTATCATTGCGATTCCGGTTTCCCTGCTGGGTACTTTTGCCATTATGCAGGCCGTTGGTATCGACATTAACACCATATCCATGTTCGCCCTGATTCTGGCGATCGGTATGGTGGTTGATGCCTGTATCGTGGTGGTGGAAAACGTTGAATACCAGATGCACACCCACAAGCTGGACAACGTGGAAGCCACCAAACGCACCATGAAGACGGTCACTGCGCCGCTGATTGCTGCGATGGTGGTACTGATTTCGGTATTTGCGCCGGTCTCCATGACCCCGGGCATGGTGGGTATTATTTACGCCCAGTTCGGTATTGTTATGACCGTGGCCTCTATTGTCTCCACCGTAGTGGCGATGACACTGGCACCGGCTCTGGCTGCACTGATTATGCGTCCGGACATTCCCAAGCCCTGGTTCCTGCTGCGTGCCTTTAACGTCTTTATGGACAAGATGACTGGCGGCTACCTGAAGGGCGTGACTCTGATGACCCGTCATATCGGTATTACCGTGATGATGTTTGTGGGTCTGATCGGTCTGTCTGTGGTGCTGGGTAAAAGTCTGCCGGTCGCCTTCGTGCCTGACGAAGACCAGGGTCGTGTTATGGTTGAGGTGACTCTGCCTCAGTCGGCCTCTGCGAACCGTACCGATAAGGTTCTGCAGGAACTCTATGAAGAGATCAAGGTGATTCCCGGTGTGCGGGATGTGGTGAGCGCCTATGGCTTCTCCATTATCAAGTTCGCCTCCCTGCCTAATGCTGGTCTGATTGTAGTGACAATGGATGACTGGTCTGAGCGGACAACACCGGAACTGAAAGATACTGCGATTCTGGCCAAAGTCCGTGAAGTGCTGATGCGGCATCAGGAAACCACCGGTATTGTCTTCAAGACACCTCAGTTGCCGGGTATGGGTACCACTGGTGGTATCGCCATGCAGGTTCTGGAAACCACGGGTCAGTCTCTGGAGCAGATGAAACCGGTTGTGGATCAGTTCCTGCAACAGGTCAATGCCCGTCCGGAAGTGGCTCTGGCTTACCACACCTTCTCTGACTCTGTTCCGCAGATTTACCTGGATATCGACCGTGATCGTGCGCTGTCCATGGGTATTCATCTGCCGGAAGTCTATCAGACCCTGAATGCCACTCTGGGTGCCAACTGGGTGAACGACGTAACCCTGTATGGTCGTAGCTTTATGGTGCGGGTACAGGCTGAGCCTGAGTATCGTCAGACCGAAAAGGTGCTGGATGAGATTATGGTGCGTAACGGCTCTGGTGAGATGATTCCTTTGTCTGCCTTTGCTGAGTTCAAGCCGACTGCCGGTACCGATACCGTCACGCGCTTCAACCTGTTTAACACCATCCGTGTGACTGCGATTCCGGCTCCCGGCCAGACTTCCGGTGATGTTATCAGTGCCATGTCGGAAGTGGCTGACAGCCTGCTGCCCGATGGTTACAGCTATGACTGGTACGGTCAGACCGCTGAGGAAGTGAAGTCTTCCGGTAATGCTGGTCTGCTGTTCGGTATTGCCATGCTGATCACCTTCCTGGCGCTGGTGGCTCAGTACGAATCCTGGGTAACGCCTATCTCCATTCTGCTGGCTGTACCTACGGCGCTGGTGGGAGCACTGGCCATGGTGTACGTGTCAGGTTCTGCCATGTCTGTGTATACCCAGGTGGGTCTGGTATTGATGATCGCCATGGCGGCACGTAACGCCATCCTGATTGTAGAATTCGCCAAGGAGCTGCGGGAAGAGCAGGGTATGAGTATTTTTGACTCTGCCATCACTGCCGCCAGGCTGCGTTTCCGTGCGGTACTGATGACGGCCTTCTCCTTTATTCTGGGTGTTATGCCGCTGTTGTATGCCACAGGTGCCGGTTCCGTTGCCCGTCAGGCGATTGGTCAGGTCTCCTTTGGTGGCATGTTGACCGCAACCGTTGCTGGCTGTCTGTTTGTACCGCCATTCTATGCCGCGTTCCAGGGTATGCGGGAAGCGGTGAAGAGTCGTAGTAAACCGGTTGCTGAAACTGCGGAGGTGTCTGTCGCCTGACATTCAGACGTCATGACCTGTAATCCGGCAGAGTGATCTCTGCCGGATTTGGTTTTTTCTCTTGCTTAAAAAAACAGTAAAAAAGAGAGATATCAGATTTGATATTTTTCAAATATCTTCCGCGCCATTGGTACATAGTCGCATGATTTTTATCATGCCGGTCTAGTTCGATACTTCCCCCACAAACAAAGCGAAAGTTATGTTCAAGCTAAAGAAGATTGCTGTTGTAGCCATGTTTGCCGTGGCTCCGGTTGTTATGGCTCATCCCACCTCTCTTTCTGTCGACCAGAATAGTGTTGTCAGCCCTACGGGCGGAATTGTTGCCGAAAGCCTGCAGAACAAGGACGCGCAGTACACTGAAGGTGCCTATGAAGTGGTTCCGGGTGTATGGTCTATTACTGGTCTGGGCATGGACAACGTCAGCGTTGTTGAAACAGACAATGGCATCGTGGTTTTTGACGGTGGTTTTAACAGTGGATACGCTCGTAAGGCGATGTCTATGCTGCCTGAGCACGTAGCCAATATGCCGGTTAAGGGCATTATTTACACTCACTGGCACTACATTCTCGGTGCCGGTGAATGGAATGTCAGTGATGAGACTGTGGTAGTGGCTCATAAGAACCACGAGGTAGAGCTGGCAGCGGCTCTGTCTCAGGATTCCGTTATGGCTGAGGTTCGCCAGATCCGTGGTGGTATTCAGCTGGGCGCTTTCCTGCCTGAAGAAGGTCCTGACTCTCCTTCTGTTACCGGCCTGGTGAAAATCACTGACGTGAATATGGACACCTACGTGGCACCTACCAAACTGGTTGGTGACGAAGAAACCTCTTTTGTTATCGACGGTGTAGAGTTCATCACTCATGGTGCGCATTCCGATACGCTGGACGGCATCAGTACCTACATGCCTGCCAGTAAAGTCAGCGTTGATAACGCCTACTGGGCGCATGGCCTGTTCAACTTCTCTACCCTGCGCGGTGATCGCTGGCGCGAAACCGAGCTTCTGAAAGAAGCCACCCAGTGGCTGCTGGATAAGGATATTGAGCACAGCCTGAAAGTACACGGCAAGCCTGTTAACGGAAAGGTATTTACTGAGCAGCTGACGGCGCAGATGGGCAGTATCAAGGCTCTGATCGAACAGACTGAAAAAGGCATTGGCCAGGGCATGTCTCCGGATGAAATCCAGTACAACGTAAAGCTACCGGAAGAGCTGGCGAATTCTCCTTATCTGGAAGAAAACTACGGTGAATTCTCTTACCATGCCCGTCGTTACTACAACCAGGTTATGCACTGGTTCGGCAATGACTCCATCGACCTGCACCCACTGCCGCGTAACGATGAAGCCCAGAAGATGGTAGAAGCAATGGGTGGAATAAAGAAAGTGGTCAGTCGTGCGGAAAAAGCCCATAAGAATGGTGAATATCAGTGGTCAGCCCAGCTGGCAACTTATGCTATTCGTTCTGGCAGTGAAGACGCCAAGCAAGTTAAGGCCAACGCACTGCGCAGCATGGCGCAAAAAGCCACTGCCTCCAATACCCGTAACTGGATGCTGACTCATGCTCTGGTACTGGAAGGTAAGCTGGAGTTGCCAATTGTGCTGACTGGCGAGTACTAATTGATTCTCAAAAACACCTGATACATGTTAAAACCTACGATATTTCTAAGGCATCTGCACGATAATGCGGGAGTAGGTAGGCAGTGAAGTTGCACACCTCCGTGCACAAAACAGAAGGGGCTAACCAGCCCCTTTTTTTGTTTGTCTGCACCGCTGATTTCGCAAGAGGTGTGCAGGAATCAAATCTCTGCGTTAAGGCAAAGAGCTGCTACAGATAAAAGTCGGTAAACCCGCGAGAAAATATCGATCAGCCCTCTGACTGGACGGACATTTGGGCCTGATGGCGCAGCACTGGTTCCTTCATCAACGCAGAATCGCGGTCGATGTTACCGCTATTTTGTCAGCACTTGTTTCGCTGCTGGATAAGGTCTATGAAAAGGGAGTGAAACTGAGTAAGTCTGGGTTAGCGAAAATTCTGCCTTATATTGTTCGAAACCCAGAACTCAAAAAATGGGACGTAGCAGTCGTACCAGGGATGGAAAGTTCTTAATTGTTACTACCCTAAATGTAGCTTTCGGTGAAAAAATTGAAGGGAGTGTAGATGGAACTGTTTGCTCTGTTCACAGTAAATGTTGGTCCTATACAAAATGTAGCGGAGAGCCTTGCTGATCAGGTGGGGCACAAAAATTCAGATATCCGTACAACTACTGGCTTTGAGAGCTTTAACAGCACCAATTGTGAACAGAGCCTTCACCAGCATATCAGTGAAGAAACCCGCGTACTAAGTGATGTGAAAGCTATTTGCTTAAATCCTAATAATCCCGTTGATTTTGTTGATTGCTCACTACCCTTTTTCTTGCCAAATACGTAAGCAAGAATCCTATTGGTCGCATGATCTATCGCTAGCGTTTTTTCGCGCGGCTGATGCAATAGAGAGAGTGCCGGAGCCCCGCCTGGATGGATATTGGTATCGTTCATTGTTCACCAATGAGCTGATAAGTGAGTCTGGCCGCCAAGCGCGCTGTACGATTATCAATATCGTATTCAGGGTTGTACTCTGCTATTTGATAAAAAGGCGTACCTGAGTTTGCAGTAGGTGATGGCTCACGCAGATCAAAATGAGCTTCGACATAGATAATGCCAATTTTAGGAGGTACTTCCTGGTAAAACGCATCACACTCCAGGTATTGGGCTAACCTGAAATATTTTCCCCAGGCAATCTTGTGGCCACCTCCCAGCCTTACAGGAAAAAGGCCGTGTTATAATAACCTGTTCTCGCGCCGTGTTTGCCTTGGTTACGACGTACCCCTTAATCACTTGATAAGCCTATCAATGCAACCCTGGCTTCAGTTTCCGGTAATAGACAAGAAGCTTCAATATCGAGAGGTTGAACCTGTTGATATTATCGCCGAGTCATTGATAGCCCGAGCTCTCAAACTGCAGAAGGGAGACTGGTTTTATCAGCCAGTTTCAAAGCCTCAGCTTTAAACTCGGGGGCGTGGATATTTCTTGTTTTCTGGTAGTCATTAATTACCTCGCAGAGTCATTTTACTCTCTAAGGGAGGTCTCCATAACTACTGCCTCACATCAAAAAACAACCAGTAAATACTATTGGTCAGGTGCTGCAGTCTGCAGCCGAATCACCACGACATAGAAGTCAGAATCATCGGAGTTGGTCAGAGGCAACACCTGCAGGGCTTGAATAGGTGGGCCATCCTGCCGGTCAAAAATCACCGTGAACGGGTAACCATCCGGCAGGGTGAGAGGCATCTTTTTGTTTACCACCTTCGTTAGGGCAATCAGTGGATCCCGTTCGAAGCGGGTTACCCAGTTGTTCTCTCCGTCTTCCGGAGCCCCGGTGAGAATGGGATGGACACCGGGGTACGGGTTACTGTTGTCTATCTCCACGTCATAAACACCTTACCCGTTGAAACATCACCCAGCGTCCTGTCCATCGACCACCACATCTCCGGTTGCCCGGCCTGTGTCGTTTTCGTTGGTGAGCCTTTGGAGTGCGAATAACTTGATATTTTCCTTGTTGATTGCCATACCGTTAGTCCTTTTGGATATGTGTAAAGGGGATTGGCTTTATGAAAGGAGTCAGCGCACAAGCTCTGTTTTTCTATGCAGTATTTTTCCTCTGTCTTTCGGTAGCTATGTTTGCACGGGCTGGAGAATGGTGGGAAGCGCCCGACTGGAGGCCGACATCGAGTGATGAGGAGGATTTCGTGCAAAGCTACTCTGATGAACACCAGTTCCTGGCGGCCTGTCGGCAAGGGTGTATTGATATTGTGGAGTATTGGATGAATCAGGAGGGCTTTAGGCCAAACGATGAATTTATTAGCGGTTTCTCTGGAAGAAAGACATCAGGTCTTCATATTGCATCTCAGGAAGGTCACACCGATGTAGGGAAGCGCCTCCTTGAGGTGGGGGCTGATTGGAATCAAACCTTAAACGGTTCAACACCCCTGTTTCAAGCAAGCCAAAATGGCCATGTCGATGTGGTGCAGATTCTTGTTAAGGCCGGGGCTAATTTGAATCAAGCCAGGGGCGGTGTAACACCCCTGTATATGGCTAGCCAGGAGCGCCATGTCGATGTGGTGCAGACTCTTGTTAATGCCGGGGCTGACTTGAATCAAGCCAATGATAATGGAGCAACACCTCTGTTTAAAGCTAGCCACAATGGTTATACCGAGATAGTACAGATTCTTGTTAATGCCGGGGCTGATTTGAATCAAGCCAGGGGCGGTGTAACACCCCTGTCTAGGGCTAGCCAGGAGCGCCATGTCGATGTGGTGCAGACTCTTGTTAATGCCGGGGCTGATTTGAATCAAGCCAATGATAATGGAGCAACACCCCTGTTTAAAGCTAGCCAGAATGGTTATACCGAGATAGTACAGATTCTTGTTAATGCCGGGGCTGATTTGAATCAAGCCAGGGGCGGTGTAACACCCCTGTCTAGGGCTAGCCAGGAGCGCCATGTCGATGTGGTACAGACTATTGTTAATGCCGGGGCTGATTTGAATCAAGCCAATGATAATGGAGCAACACCTCTGTTTAAAGCTAGCCAGAATGGTTATACCGAGATAGTACAGATTCTTGTTAATGCCGGGGCTGATTTGAATCAAACCAGGGGCGGTGTAACATCGCTGTTTATGGCTAGCCAGAAAGGCTATGTCGATGTGGTGCAGATTCTTGTTAAGGCTGGCGCTGATTTGAATCAAGCCTGGAATGGTATAACACCTCTGGTTAAAGCAAGCGAGAAGGGGCATGCCGAGGTAGTAAAGACTCTTGTTAATGCCGGGGCTGATTTGAATCAAGCCAGGGACGGTGTAACACCCCTGTATCAAGCAAGCCGAATTGGCCACGATGAGGTAGTAAAGGTTCTAGTTAAGGCCAGAGCTAATCCATTAATAAAACGGCGCTATAATGTTTTGTTCACCCAAAGTCCGCTGGCAGCTGCCAGATTTAATCAACCCCCCAGTAAAACACACCCCGAAGCGCATGAACGTTACGCTTCGGTAATTCAAATTTTACAGCCCGCAGTAAAAATCTGGAAAGAGCAGAAACAAGCTCTTGCGCAAGCGAATGGTACTACTGGATGTTTTGATGCGGTCGTCGATACGATGAAACATGAACTAAAACATACACTAGCTCCACTAATGGGACGGGTTTCATTGAAAGATAAAGGCCAATAACCTGAATCCGTGACTTCGGATCAAAAACAATCCCCTGATACCCGGACAGTGTAAGGCCTAACAGGTAAAATACACGTATCTCAGGATTTCACCTGCAGGGTGCGTTTTTGTGAAACTGAAAATAGAACAGTCTGACACCGAATTTTATACCCCGACCGCAGGCCTGCATTTCGTTGGCCATGCCATCAACCAGAAAACAACGCTCAATAAAACACTGCGTTCTATTACTAAGCGGCATGGCATTCCCAATATTGAACTGATTCGAACGTACATCGGTCTTCTGGCGACAGGAAAGAGTGATTTCGACGCGATAGAGAATGTTCGCTGGGATGACTGGTTTAAATCCTGTATGGGCATCCGACAAATGCCATCAACCAGTCGTTTGCGTCAGCGATTTGATGAGGATGCCGCTTCCCTTATGCCCCTGATCAATGACAGTCTGGCCGAGGTTGTGGTCAATCTGGACGCACCCTTAACAGCTCTGCCAAGCCGTCTGGATAAGCACCAGCGTATTGCCCTGGATATCGATGTTTTCCCCATGGATAACAGTGGTACCAAAAAGGAAGGTGTTGCCTACACCTACAAAGGTCATGATGGTTATGCGCCCATCGCCGCTTACTTGGGGCAAGAAGGCTGGTGTCTTGGCTGTGACCTGCGCATCGGCTCCCAACATTCCCAGAAAGAGTTCATCCCTTTTTTGGAACAGGTTATTCAGCGAGCCAGGCGGATTACCAGGAAAACATTATTGCTCAGACTCGACAGCGGCCATGATGCCGAAGAATCCCGCAAAGAAGTGGCCCGACACGACAGTGTGGATCACATCATCAAACTCAACCCCCGCAGCCACCATACGACAGAGCGCTGGTTGCCCCGCTTTGAGGAGGCCGATGTCTCCTGGCACCCCATCAGAGAGGGGAAGGACTACGCGACGTTGTCGGTCACGCATGACACCGACTATGGCCCGCAGCGTTTGGTTATCCGGATCATCCGCAGAACTTGTGATGCTGTAGGGCAGATGTTTCTAAATGGGCACTATGAGCTGGAAGGATGGTGGACGACACTGGAGGAAGAGCACACCAGTGATGACGAGGTTATTGCACTGTACAAAGATCACGCCACCAGTGAACAGTTTCATAGTGAGTTCAAAACAGATCTTGATCTGGAAAGTTTACCCTCCGGGAAATTTGCCACCAATGCGCTGGTCATGAGTCTGGGGGCACTGGCCTATAATATTTTGCGCTGTATGGGGCAAAAGGTCCTGCTGGGATCGGACTCTCCCGTCCGCCATACCGCCAAACGGCGTCGATTGAAAACCGTTATGCAGGAGCTGATTTATCAGGCGGGCCGCTTGGTCAAATCGGGTCGACAATATATCCTGCGCTTTGGTCGGCATAGTCCAGGGTTCTGCGCGTATAAACGGTTATTGTCAGAGTATGCGCTGTGTTAATGGCCATTTAGCCATAGCCGTCCGATAAAACCGCTCTCCAATGGAATGATAAAGGCTTTCGATGAAGGCCATGGTGTTCTATGGCTTGAGGCCCCCAAAAGATCATCAGAAACGGCGCTGAGGACATTGATACTGAAAATGTTGAACAAAATCCGAAGACCTCGTACTGAAAAGTTGAATCCGAAAGCACTGAACCCGTTCAAACAAGCAGCAGGAACACGTGATAATCAAGAAGTTCAAAAACCGTTCGGGCTGAGCTCTGAGCCCGACGAAGAGTGGCTTTGCTACAACGCTAACTCATTTGGTCTTTTGACGGTTTTTCAGTGTGTCTGGAAACTATCCGGCATACCAAGGCCTGTGAAGCGGTTCAACACTCCACAGGCAACCATAATTTCCTGTTTTTTGTTGCCTATGTTTAGAGCATATAGCTGATTACCAAACGTTTTCTTATAACGCTGCATCGCAAATTCAGAGTGATTTCTCTTTCCGTCATCATGCTTTTTCTGCCAGGCCAGTGTTACAATTGCCATTTTTCAATTAACTGGGAATCTTAAGGTTGGGCCGGTAAATAGAAACTATTGCAAGATGCTAATAATTTTGTTTTTTGCTTTTCTACAGATTTGCCATGCGCTTTCACACATCCACACATCCACACATCCACACATCCAGGAAATAAAATGAGAAACATCTCATTAATTAAATTCGAATCCAGAAAAACTCAAAGGTTTCACATAACTTTTTGAAGCTGTTCGTGTTGCACGTTCTTTTTTTAGTTCTTTGCGCACCTGCCTAATTTCAGATAGTAACATTTGTGAAATCATAGAGCACACACCTTCATTCTTCTCTTCTGAGTAGCATCCCTGTTCGGTTTTTATTATAACACCATCAGCCAACTTGAATAGCGCTGTCAATCGCTCCTTATAGACTTCCCGTTCTTCTAGAGGGAAGGGTTCTTCTTGTTCAAGGGGCTGAGCCTGCTCTTGTTTTTCTTCTGGATCTAGCTGAAATTCAAAAAAATATTGATTGAAGTCATCTAATGTCTTGAAGGTGATGCTGTAGGTATTCTGAACCTTTTGATCTCCCTCTTTTTCAGAAAGGAGTATTGGGTCTTCATGAGGAACAATATTAAGATATACTCTTTTTTTATGTTCAGTAATATCGTGATGTATTTCTGATACTTCATCTGTATGTCCTGAATATGAGAGCACACCTTCTTCAGCAAGCACGGGAGCCTGGCCTGGCATTGAGGTACGAAGTGGGGATTCATGTGTACGATAAGTACGAGCACAACGAGCCTCATCAGACGTGATCTGTATGCTCCAGACATTGTTATATCCTGCAAGCCTTACATAAATTGTTGCAAACTCGACACCTTGCAGTACATTTTCTCGTATTTGTGAAGCGCAATAAGTACCCAGTGCATTTGCAAAAGTAAACAAAGTAAAACTGAGAGTGTTAAGTTGGCTAAATGTAGAGATAGAAATACATGTGTCATATTCCATTTTCTCTTTGTTGTTACTGACAAGCTGGCGAGCTCTTTTTAATGGGATACAATTAGCGAGATTCATAACTTCATCGTCGATAGTTTTAGCGATCGTAAAATTTATTCTCCCATTTTTCTCATCAACTTCGTATTCAAGCATACCTGTAGCACTCAGCGCTTTAAAGGGCTCAAGTTCCTTCAATATAACCTGTTCAATTTCTGGAGTGTTGCCCATTTTTCTCATCAACTTCGTATTCAAGCATACCTGTAGCACTCAGCGCTTTAAAGGGCTCAAGTTCCTTCAATATAACCTGTTCAATTTCTGGAGTGTTGCTGGGGTTTTGAGGAGAGTGTTGTTTTCTCGGAGAAGGTGGTACTGCAGAAGGTGGGGGAGCTGACTCTATGGCCAAATTTTGTTGTTCTATAAGATTATGCAATACACTCAACTTTTCAGACGATCCTTTTATGTGACCATAAAAAAAATCTACCAGTTGCTCTTTGCTTGCAGTGGAAGTAAATTTTGGCTTTATTTTTAAACGAAGTTTGAGCATTGACTTGGCAGATACACTTTTTCCTAAATATTCACCTATCTTCATTTTCAAATCTTTTCCCTCTGTGGACACTATTGTGAGTCCTGAAGTGATCGCTCTATCTTGTTCGTGCAGAGATTCTAATTTATCATGATCGGTGAAAGCTTCTGTAGGTCGTTTATGTAAATCGATATTGCTGGCCTGCTTTGATAGAGGTGAAGCTGCGGGAATTAATCTTTTATCAGCTGACTCCTTCACATCTTTATCTGAAGGGCGATTTTGCGGATGTTGAATAGCTGAGGTCTCTTTTGGAATATTATTCACATTAATACCTATGGATGATTGAGTATGCTTTTCTAAAGCAGGATTTCTAAATTATTATCATTCTATTTAAAAAGTTATCTTTACTCAATGGCAAGACTGTTAGATTACTGTTTACAGTAAATGTGAGTTGAGCCAGTGAGATGTTTCCTAATCTAACAGGCGGCTATTCTCAAGAAGCTTCTACCTCCACATAACGGGGAAAAGGGGTCGGAGTCATTTTAGAACGGCACAAAAAAATGACTCTGCCTTTTTATTTTTACCACTCATTCCTTTTAATTCTTATAACTTCATGCCTGAGTTAAAAAAATAGTCTATATTTTTTGTCTCATTTAATGATGGAAGGTTGTGTAACAGACTATGAAAGCATCTTTGCTAAAAAGGCCTGCTTCATGGATGACAGCTTTGGCATTGATTTTTCTGGCATCAATACAAACATCACCAACTTTCGCGCAAAGAAATCCGCATCATCTACCGTTGATTCTGTAGCGGTGAGTAAAAATGACACAGAAATCAGCGATGAATCCGGGTCAGTTGCAAAAAAAACGCATCAATCTTCACTTCGACAGGAAGGTGATATATTTGGTATTCCTTTATTTATAAACGACAACACTGACCCTGAAGTTCTCAAAATCACCAGAGAGACTTTCATACGTCTTCTGGATACCAACAACAATGGAAAACCCGATGACCCCGAACTCATAGAGTTTATGATAAAAGATAACTGCAAGGTTATCGTTCTTCGCTCTCGTCTGGACTTCGATGATCTTGACGATGATTTTGACTCCGACGCATCTATCGCCATAGTCGCCTCGTGTGGAATTCTCCTGGACGATTTTGTTACAGAATTACTGGAACTTATCACTTCAGCCAGAACTCAATTACTCACAAAAAAGGCTATGGCTGGAGATGAAAAGGCTATGGCTGGAGGATGCAATACAGCTGAACGATGCCATTGAGCAAGTCTATACCTCCGGAGTTATACCTGAATCCGTGACTTCGGATCAAAAACAATCCCCTGATACCCGGACAGTGTAGGCCTAACAGGTAAAATACACGTATCTCAGGATTTCACCTCCAGGGTGCGTTTTTGTGAAACTGAAAATCGAACAGTCTGACACCGAATTTTATACCCCGACCGCAGGCCTGCATTTCGTTGGCCATGCCATCAACCAGAAAACAACGCTCAATAAAACACTGCGTTCTATTACTAAGCGGCATGGCATTCCCAATATTGAACTGATTCGAATGTACATCGGTCTTCTGGCGACAGGAAAGAGTGATTTCGACGCGATAGAGAATGCTCGCAGGGATGACTGGTTTAAATCCTGTATGGGCATCCGACAAATGCCATCAACCAGTCGTTTGCGTCAGCGATTTGATGAGGATGCCGCTTCCCTTATGCCCCTGATCAATGACAGTCTGGCCGAGGTTGTGGTCAATCTGGACGCACCCTTAACAGCCCTGCCAACCCGCCTGGATAAGCACCAGCGTATTGCCCTGGATATCGATGTTTTCCCCATGGACAACAGTGGTACCCAAAAGGAAGGTGTTGCCTACACCTATAAAGGTCATGATGGTTATGCGCCCATCGCCGCTTACTTGGGGCAAGAAGGCTGGTGTCTTGGCTGTGACCTGCGCATCGGCTCCCAACATTCCCAGAAAGAGTTCATCCCTTTTTTGAAACAGGTTATTCAGCGAGCCAGGCGGATTACCAGGAAAGCATTATTGCTCAGACTCGACAGCGGCCATGATGCCGAAGAATCCCGCAAAGAAGTGGCCCGACACGACAGTGTGGATCACATCATCAAACTCAACCCCCGCAGCCACCATACGACAGAGCGCTGGTTGCCCCGCTTTGAGGAGGCCGATGTCTCCTGGCACCCCATCAAAGAGGGGAAGGACTACGCGACGTTGTCGGTCATGCATGACACCGACTATGGCCCGCAGCGTTTGGTTATCCGGATCATCCGCAGAACTTGTGATGCTGTAGGGCAGATGTTTCTAAATGGGCACTATGAGCTGGAAGGGTGGTGGACGACACTGGAGCAAGAGCACACCAGTGATGACGAGGTTATTGCACTGTACAAAGATCACGCCACCAGTGAACAGTTTCATAGTGAGTTCAAAACAGATCTTGATCTGGAACCTTTACCCTCAGGGAAATTTGCCACCAATGCGCTGGTCATGAGTCTGGGGGCACTGGCCTATAATATTTTGCGCTGTATGGGGCAAAAGGTTCTGCTGGGACCGGACTCTCCCGTCCGCCATACCGCTAAACGGCGTCGATTGAAAACCGTTATGCAGGAGCTGATTTATCAGGCGGGTCGCTTGGTCAAATCGGGTCGACAATATATCCTGCGCTTTGGTCGGCATAATCCAGGGTTCTGCGCGTATAAACGGTTATTGTCAGAGTATGCGCTGTGTTAATGGCCATGTAGCCATAGCCGTCCGATGTAACCTCTCCCAAATGGAATGATAAAGGCTTTCGATAAAGGCTTTCGATGAAGGTCATGATGTTCTATGGCTTGAGGCCCCTAAAAAATTATCAGAAACGGCGCTGAGGACATTGATACTGAAAATGTTGAACAAAACCCGAAGACCTCGTACTGAAAAGTTGAATCCGAAAGCACTGAACCCGTTCAAACAAGCAGCATGAGCACGTGATAATCAAGAAGTCACTGATTCAGGGTTATTTAACGCGGATACCGTAAAGGCGTTGTATGGCGTTGCCCACAGCCTTTGCCAGCAAATCGCACCTGATATGATACAGCATTTCGTTGAACAAAAAGAATACTTGCCGGTCTTTCTCGATGTCACTGAAATCGAAGTGACAGGGCGTTACTTTGAGCAGGCGGATATTGGTTACAGCGGCAACAAGCAGTATTGTCTTCACAATATTTTCATCGGTCATCTGTGGGTCAGTGGTCGCTTAAATCCTGGAGTCAGTGACGTTTGTATTGGCTGGAAAGAGCAACTGGAGAATGATGTCACCCCGTTAATCGAGCAAGGAATTCCTGTTTGGACGCGTATGGATAATGCCTACTACAGAAAAGAGGTCGTCGAATGGTTTGAACAGAAGCAATGGGACTTCTCTATCAGTGTGACCAATAGCAACAACTGTCGGCCGGTGCTCGATTGTATAGAAGGACTACCTGACAGCGCTTGGACAACTATCCGCAGTGACAAAACCGAAGAAGCAATCTTCTCCCATCATCAACCAGCCAAATGGCAACGGGAACAAACGTATGTTGTTACTCGACGCTGGCACGACGGAAAACAGTGGTTACTTGAGCCCCGTTACTGCGTGATTCTGGTGAATAGAACCGATCTGCCGCTGAAAGAACTGGTCAGACGCCACCGTGAAAAACAGGGGCAAGAAAATGCTCAGAAGGGGCCACTGATCGATTTGGATTTGCACCATCCACCCTGTAAGAAATTCCACGCTAATCAAGCGTTTCATGCCTGCGGTCAGATTGCCCAAATTCTGCTGAGAGCGTTACAGTACAGGGCACTGCCTGAAACAGAAAGAAAGCATGGAATCCGACCATTGATCCGGAAGCTGGTCAGGTCTGTTGGTCGGCTAACATGCAGTGGTAAAAAATGGACGCTGAGTTTGTGAAAACGACAGTGGCTTTGGACTGGTTATGGGAGGCCTCAAACAGGCTGGATGGGAAGAGAGGTTTCGTCGGCACATAAAGCTGACCGAAAACTCTGTTTTTTTTACTGAACGCACTGGCTGCAGGACAGGTTGTGCCTCCAAAACACAGATCAACTGGAGAATTGAGCAAAAAAGATGTGGAGCGGCCATGAACGCAAGCTGCTTTTGTAAATTAGACTTCGATGTGTATAAAAACTGTACTCTCCCACCAAAAGTACAGCCTGTTCGTTCACTGCTTCAAAGTTAAGCGGGAGTTAGGGAGCTGGTGTATGGTAAGGGCGACCCGAAATTTAAAATGTTATGCGAGCTCAGTGATAGCGCGGGGTTTCATGCTTTTCCCTGAGGCTATAGGCGGACGTGCAGGGGATATGCTGAAACGTCTAAAAGCCTGTTAGGCATTCTAACACCTCTGTAATAGCCACTAGCTCCGGTCGGGATGTATTCTTAGCCTATCTTTTTCCCACGGACGGGTCGAGTTATGGATTCTGTAAATACATTTAGTGCGTTAAGGGACAGCTTAAGCGCTGATTCAACTGATAGTCTAAATGCAAGAGAATCATGCAAACGCTCTAGTTCTGGCCGTTCAGATGCTGGAGAGACTCTCAGGGAAGTGGAAAAAAATGGCCGTTCCACTTCTACCGTAAACAGCGCCAGCAATAAGGTAAACAGAGCCCCGGTTACTCATGACAACGATCAAGGGGGCGCGTACGATCACGTTCCGCTAGGGGGCTTTCCCATCGGCAAGAGAGTAATTCGCGCAGTTGAAGATCCAGGTTTACAACCTGGAGCTTCCCTTAAAATGAAAAAACATCAGGCAAAAGGTCACGCTGAAGCTCTCTCCCCCAAGCCATCAACCTCAATAGGCGTTGGAAAGCCTTACTCTCACCCCGCCCTGGAACGAGTCTATAAAAATTTATCACTGGCTGGGGAAGAGGGTGACTTGGTCAAACTTGAAGAGCTAAAAACCATAAAAGCACAAAGCCCTTACACCTTTGGAAAGATACAAAGACAGTTAAACCAGGAGATCACAGAAAGAATGGATAAGCAGTGGGAATACGTGGAAGTGCTGCTATTCGATAAATCCGGGGAGAACGAACTGCTTCCAATCTTTCCTGCTGCTAACTTGGGCTGGAAAGCGGCAGAGATAGAATCAAACACTGCCGGAACAAGAGATAAAATCTCAGCAACCATCGAAGGACAAGCACTAAAAGCCTGTCATGCCAGGCATCTCCTGTTGCGCATACATCAAACACTGGGCCGGCGTTGGGGCAGGGATGTTCTCAAAAGCCTAGAAATGTGTGGATCGTGCTTCAGCAGGCTCTATAAAAAGCTTCTTCAGATCGAATCCCTCAATAGCCCAGCTCTGGACAGTGCCCATTTAAATTATCTGGTGCAATCCCACAACTCCACACCTTTACATCCGAATGTTGTGATTGAAGGCGGTGGCCCCAACGGGTTAATGATGGCAATTAAAGGCTTTATGGCTGGTGCCAATATCACGCTATTGGAACAACGTTTGGAACCTTACAGTCGGGCACAGATTGTCCGTCTGGATCCAGTATGGATGTACGAATTAAAGTTCTTCCTGGGGGAGGAGTATCTCCGGCTGTTTGACCCTGACACTGGCCACGGCAAGGTGCAAGCCGATGGTTCCGGGCATATCCAGCTCAAGTGCCTTGAGCAGGCCTTGAAAAATTGTTTTGATCAACTGATTGCGCTTGCAGGTAACGAAAGACACTGTCGCTTCCTTCCCAACAAAGTGATTGGATGTAAGCTTGGAGATGCTGGCTCTCCCTGTACTGTCACCACACATCCCGTAAATTCGTCCAACCCCGCGTCCATAGAGCATATTTCTGCTGACATCCTGATCTGCGCAGGCGGAAGAGGCAGTGTAATGAGGGATCAGTTCTTTAACCACACTCTTGTGACCGAGGAAAAATATTATGGTGTGGCCACTTGGGAAGGGGAAGCGATACAGAATAAAGAAATAAATACATTCCCTTCTTTTAAAGGCTCCAGTCGGCCTACATGTTATGAATTAATGACATACGTCGGCTCTATTAAACGTGAGCTGGATCCAATTAGTGGTACTTTAGGAAAAACCTTGAGCATGGAAGCACGCATACAACTCCAGGCTCTGCTTGGAGAGTCACAATTTGTAGAATTGGGCCGGGTAGTTAACAATCCACAGGATGCTCAACTTCTACAACGCTATAGAACCGAATTTAAAGAGTCAGAAGACCTGAATAAGATGCAAAGAATGCACGCGGACATGCTCCATGAAAGCCAGGTCACGATTGAACAGCGATGCTTTGAAAACAGGAAGGCTATCTATCTAGCCATGGAAATTCCTTCTTCTCTACATCAGTGGATGGAAGTGACACGCCAGACACTGGAGGATCTCGTCTCTAAACAACAACTTACAGCCGATCATTGCCAGCGGGTACAGCAAATCATAAGGGAGCACTGGTTCCAGTTGATAGCGGATAAACAAAAGCTGAACTATACAGTTGGGGCAAAATTGACCACGCTGAACCGCAAGTCTGTTCATGTATTCCCGGTTGCCCAGGAGCGCAATGCAACCAGCTTTACCGAGGTGAGCAACCCGGATGGAAGCCTAGGCCTTACAGTTGTCGCTGTAGGTGATGCTGCAACCAATCCACATTTCATGACCTTCAGCGGCCTCAGTAGTGGGCGTGTAACTGTAGACGCAACCAAACAGCTGATTGATTACTATGCCCATAACACACGGAGCCAAGGCAGGGCAAAGGCACTTAGCGAGCTGGACAGGCAACTTCAGGAAGCCTCAAACTTTACACTAAAAAAAGGCGAGCAATTCCTGAAGCCAAAGAGGCTACAGCTAACGAGGTCAAAAACCGTATTTTACAAGCAAAGTAGCGACCGACTCAAGTGCTTATGTGAACAGAGCAAGAACAGGTCAACCTGGAGTAAGCCTTACACAATCGTTCAAACCGGATATGATAGATATCGCGTGGTCAGGCCAACCCGCAGCGACGATATTATTGTGGCTGATAACGGTGCTTTGATGTTTAGAGAGGGCATTGGTAGTACCATGCCGTTACATCAACTGCCCACTTTCCAAACCTTTGAGCACCTTGCCTTGGAAAAGCTCGCAATCCCCTGAAACCCGGACAGTGTAAGGCCTGACAGGTAAAATACACGTATCTCAGGATTTCACCTGCAGGGTGCGTTTTTGTGAAACTGAAAATCGAACAGTCTGACACCGAATTTTATACCCCGACCGCAGGCCTGCATTTCGTTGGCCATGCCATCAACCAGTCGTTTGTGTCAGCGATTTGATGAGGATGCAGCTTCCTTATACCCCTGATCAATGACAGTCTGGCCGAGGTTGTGGTCAATCTGGACACACCCTTAACAGCCCTGCCAAGCCGTCTGGATAAGCACCAGCGTATTGCCCTGGATATCGATGTTTTTCCCATGGATAACAGTGGTACCAAAAAGGAAGGTGTTACCTACACCTACAAAGGTCATGATGGTTATGCGCCCATCGCCGCTTACTTGGGGCAAGAAGGCTGGTGTCTTGGCTGTGACCTGCGCATCGGCTCCCAACATTCCCAGAAAGAGTTCATCCCTTTTTTGGAACAGGTTATTCAGCGAGCCAGGCGGATTACCAGGAAAGCATTATTGCTCAGACTCGACAGCGGCCATGATGCCGAAGAATCCCGGCAAGAAGTGGCCCGACACGACAGTGTGGATCACATCATCAAACTCAACCCCCGCATCCACCATACGACAGAGCGCTGGTTGCCCCGCTTTGAGGAGGCCGATGTCTCCTGGCACCCCATCAGAGAGGGGAAGGACTACGCGACGTTGTCGGTCATGCATGACACCGACTATGGCCCGCAGCGTTTGGTTATCCGGGTCATCCGCAGAACTTGTGATGCTGTAGGGCAGATGTTTCTGAATGGGCATTATGAGCTGGAAGGATGGTGGACGACACTGGAGGAAGAGCACACCAGTGATGACGAGGTTATTGCACTGTACAAAGATCACGCCACCAGTGAACAGTTTCATAGTGAGTTCAGAACAGATCTTGATCTGGAACCTTTACCCTCCGGGAAATTTGCCACCAATGCGCTGGTCATGAGTCTGGGGGCACTGGCCTATAATGTTTTGCGCTGTATGGGGCAAAAGGTCCTGCTGGGATCGGACTCTCCCGTCCGCCATACCGCCAAACGGCGTCGATTGAAAACCGTTATGCAGGAGCTGATTTATCAGGCGGGCCGCTTGGTCAAATCGGGTCGACAATATATCCTGCGCTTTGGTCGGCATAGTCCAGGGTTCTGCGCGTATAAACGGTTATTGTCAGTGTATGCGCTGTGTTAATGGCCATGTAGCCATAGCCGTCCGATAAAACCGCTCTCCAATGGAATGATAAAGGCTTTCGATGAAGGCCATGGTGTTCTATGGCTTGAGGCCCCCAAAAGATTATCAGAAACGGCGTTGAGGACATTGATACTGAAAATGTTGAACAAAACCCGAAGACCTCGTACTGAAAAGTTGAATCCGAAAGCACTGAACCCGTTCAAACAAGCAGCAGGAGCACGTGATAATCAAGAAGTCACTGATTCAGGTTCTAGTTAAGGCCAGATAGCTAATCCATTAATAAAACGGCGCTATAATGTTTTGTTCACCCAAAGTCCGCTGGCAGCTGCCAGATTTAATCAACCCCCCAGTAAAACACACCCCGAAGCGCATGAACGTTACGTTTCGGTAATTCAAATTTTACAGCCCGCAGTAAAAATCTGGAAAGAGCAGAAACAAGCTCTTGCGCAAGCGAATGGTACTACTGGATGTTTTGATGCGGTCGTCGATACGATGAAACATGAACTAAAACATACACTAGCTCCACTAATGGGACGGGTTTCATTGAAAGATAAAGGCCAATAAGTCTTATTTCTCTGATGCCACAGTCAACAGCCGAATAACCACGGCATAGAAGTCAGAATCATCGGAGTTGGTCAGGGGCAACACCCGCCGGGCTTCAATAGGCGAGCTATCCTACCAACCTGCCATTTGATAACAGTCTGACAAAAGCCGCAAAGGTGCCCATACAGGCTTGCATGGTGTGTTTGCAGATTCACTCCCTGATGGTTGGGGGATGTTACTCATGGATCGTGTTTTTCGGCAGCGGGGGATGTCGTCTCACAGAATTACGCCAATGGATCGTCTGGCCTATATCGGCAAGCGTGGAACCGGGGCTCTCCACTATACCCCAGCGATGGACAGTGGAAATGAAGACAGCCAGACCGAACTGGCAACACTGGGCGAACAGGCGGCATTGGTCTTTGAGGGACAAACAGAAGAGGTGCTTCAGGCTCTAGCCAATGCCGGTGGCTCGGGGATCAAGACCAAAGGCACTGATTTATTTTGACCCTGAACAGCCGGGCCAAGTCTTCACGGAAGAAAGAGGATCAAAGAATCAAGCCTGGTTGATTAAATTTACCTCTGCAAAGCTGGCTCTTGGTCATGATGAAGGGCGTTGTGAATCGGCATCGCTGGATATGGCCAGGCAGTGTGGCATTGACGTGCCAGAGCATAGATTATTTCCTCAAGAGAGCGGCCATATGTGGCTGGCTGTGAAACGCTTTGATTGTGTGGAAGGTGTGCCTGATGGTCGACATCATATGCAGACTGTATGTGGTTTGCTGGGTGCGGATTTTCGTCAGCCATCCATGGATTACGAGGATCTTATTAAAGCCAGTCAGGTACTTTGCCAGAGTCCGGCAGTCGGGCGGGGGCAATTCTTGAGGGCTATGTTTAATCTGTTTGCGGTTAACCAGGGTGACCATACCAAAAACTGGTCCTTTTTGATGTCTGATCAAGGTCAGTGGCAACCATCGCCCATGTACGATGTGACTTTCAGTCCGACACCTTACAATGAGCACTCCATGGCTTTTGGTGGATATGCTTCAAAGCCTCCGCTAAAAACCGTCCAAAAGCTTGCATCCTATGCCAACTACAGCTCCTGGAAAGAGGCACAAAAAGATCTGCAGTTGATTTGCGATGTGCTGTCTGGGTGGAGTGATCGTGGCAGGGCACTGGAAGTTAAGCCTGCAAGGGTGAAAGAGGCAGGCTCGCGGCTTAATGCGATTTATCAGGACAATAAAAGGCTGTTGTAGCTTATGTTTCATCAGAATCAGTAACACTATTTACCGGCACTGTTTTGGATTGCCGGATCAGGTTAGCCAGTGATTGTTAGCCAGTGATTGTTAGCCCGTGATTGTCAGTGCCGTGCCTATCTCCGTATTCGTAGAATTATTCCCCTGCGAAACGCTGTAAGGCCCATGCTGGAGAGGTCGTTTTTGGGGAGGGGTTTAGAATCGTCTTGGTTTGTTGAGGGAAAGGTCATCATCTGAGTCTGTGTGATCTAACACTGCACAAGAGCATTAAACAGATTAACCAGCCTCAGTTGCTCAACTCTATTCACCGGTGTCTGCCCAAGTGAGGGATTTCCCACCACCACAGCCAGAGACTGCGCTCGTGAAATAGCCACGTTTATACGATGGCGATCAAACAGAAAATCCAGCCCGCGTAGTGATTCGCTCGCATCACTGGCGCACATGCTCAAAAACACGACCGGTGCTTCCTGCCCCTGGAACTTGTCAACGCTACCGACTCTGGCTTTGGGGCCAAGAGCACTCTTTAACTTGTTCACCTGTAGATTGTAAGGGGCCACAAATAGGATATCGTCCCAGCCTATTTTTCTGCCTGGGTCGTCCTGATTAAAATGGAAAGTTCTTCCTATGAGGCTTTTGGCAAGCGTCTTAATAACGGCCACTTCTTCATCCGAGCCCTGGGTATTACCTTCATGTTCTACTGGCACAAATACGATGCCTGCGTCTTTATTGAGCAAGCCAGGTTCTTCAGCGGGCACATCAATCACTCGTCCATGGTTATCGCTATGGGACTCCAGCTTGCCTTCATAAATCTGCTCACTGATAAACTGGTTAACCGCTGGATGCATGCGCCAGGTAATATCGAGAAACACCCCCATATCTGCAGGAATGGTCGGCGTGTCCCGCATCAGGTAATCCAGTATTGAGAGGCCACTATCGCCAGGGTGACTAGCCTGAGATGGCTGCCCCAGCTGCATCTGATCCCCCATCAGCACAAGATTACGGGCTGAGCGGGCCACCGCTATGAAATTCGCAACAGACACCTGTCCGGCTTCATCGACAAACAAATAGTCCAGCGCACCTTCTATTTCTTTTCGGGCAAAACCCCATGCCGTTGTGCCCATCACACATGATGGATTGACATAATTAGACAGATCTGCATTTTTGGTAATGCATACACCGAGCTTCTCCAGTTCCGGGTCGGTATCTTTAGTGCAACAGAAGCTGGCTGTAATATTTTTATCTCGACAGTATTTTGCGGTACTCAGTAGCAGATGATTGATCGCTTTATGACTATTACTGACGATACCAATCCTGGCACCCGTTTTAACTAACTCTGCAATCACTCGCTTGGCAGTAAACGTCTTACCCGCCCCCGGAGGCCCCTGGATGGCAAGGTAACTTCTATCCAGATTTTGTACCGCAGTGATAACCTGTTCAAGTCGTGCATCTGGACTCTGGGCAGAGGCAATATCTCTGCCAGGTGTTAATCCTTTAATACGAGGGCGGGAGCGTTTCAGGAAATCGACAATGGCTCCTTTGTCGTCCACCAGCTCACCGTTCTCATACTCCTGAACAGAGCATTCAATGGCCTTTTCTATCACCCCGGCAGGAACATATTCGTCAGGTATCAATGATAGTAATTCAGGCGGTGCTTCTTTTGCCTGAATCACTGCCAGCCCATTATCGAGGTCGCTCTCATCCTTGATGAATTTTACCTTAACCCTGTCACCTTGATCAGATTCACTACCAATCAAGTAGAACGCATCATGAACATTTTTATATTCCTGAGGTTCAAACCGGTATTCATAAGAAAACTGCCTGGAACGTGAAGTTGCCTTGAATGCCTCTCGTTTTGTGCGCTGGCAACAGGCCAGGCAATCAAGGTCATCCAGCAGCTCCTCGTGGCTTAACCCCATTCGGTCAAACATGCGCCAGAAGAGCGGTTTAGATTCCCGACGGTGAAACTCCAGAAACCAGGCCATGTTCTCTGTCAGCTGCGCCCATTCAGGGTTGCTATCACTTTCATTGGCGGCTTTCTCCAGCAGGCGGTCTCTCAGAGCTGTGCGCTGGGTGGCTTCTTCTGAAATCTCGGGCTCAGTCACTTCAACCTTGCCCCGATAAATAATCCCGTTGGCTTCTTTCTGCTCACGCAGCCACGCTGCCAACTCCTGGGTAGAATCGCAGTCATCAATATTGTAATCACGGATGCTTCTGAGAATATCGGAGGCTTGCCAGCTGTCAGCTTCTTCCCCGGCTTCATGGAGGGTTCGCCAATGGTCATAAACAACGACAGAGTCTCCCCCCGTACCAACCTCGGTATCACGTTTACCACGATAGAGGTGCTCGACATTCTTAATGGAGTAACGGGGCTCTCCCAGTCGGATGCCACCCTTCACCACTTTATACAGATCAACAAACACTTCATTGCGCAACAGCTGATCTACCTCGTACTCGCAGACCCCAAACCGGCCCATCAGCTTCCTGCAAGCGGCTATCTCATAATTGGCATAGTGGTAGATATGCATGGAAGGTTCGTCGAGCCAGCGGTTATAGACCCACTGAATAAACGCTTCAAAAGCTACTTTCTCCTGATCACGGTTATGGGCCCAGAAATCTCGGAATATTCGCTCCCCATCATCATCGAAGTAGGTGCAGCCCCACAGGTATTCCAAGCCTCCCTGTTCTAGCGGAAACCCCTCTATATCGAAGAAAACATCAGCATCACTATGGGGAGGCAGCAGCTCCAGCCCAACCGGTTCATTATCGCCATGAGCCAGAATTTCATATAAGGGACATTCCAGGCCCACACTCGCTTTCTGGATCGCGGCCTGAGCCTTTAGATGTTCCAGAACCAAGGGGTTTATTCCAGCAACATGTTGCAGCGGAGTATCGGCCAGGGCTTTCATCGTCTCTATCCCTACACGCTTAAGCCTGGTTATCTGACCACGGGTGATATTGGCAACCTGAAAGAGGTGATCACGGGCCAGCAGCTGAGCCTCGGCCTCATCACTCCAGTTCAACCAGCACTTTGATTTGGCTGGGTCTGCTGGTAAATCTGGAGTGAATACTTTTTGCTCCTCCAGAAAACTCATTTTTAATGAAAGGTAGTAATGAAAGCAGTCGCTGGTTCGCAGTCGTTCAGTCGCCCCATTACCCAGCGCCACTGTGATGGTTTCAGCCCGGCAACCCTGAATAGCCTCAAGCATCTCCACATAACAGCAAAGCTGCACCGGGTAAGCGGGTTTCATCTTGCTGGACAGCTTGGCATCCCACACTTCGTAGTGATATTCCCCCAGTCGGCTCTCACCTGGCACTTTTACCAGGAAGTCGGCATAACCGGCAAATGGCGATAGTTCGAGGCGGGCTTGAGCAATGACATCAGCCCCTTCATGCAGCGCCTTAAGCGTCATGGCCTTTTTTGCGGCATTACCATTCGCTTCAATAGTGATAACGGATAGACCCTTTGACCGAAACGCCTCAAGCACAGCATCTTCATGGACATAACCGCGGTTGGCGAGAACCTGCATTAACGGGTCATCAGCATTCTGCTCAGGTTTCTCGTCCGGACACTCCAGAGCAAAACGGTCCATCCAGGAGGCATAGGGGCTCTCCATAAAACGGGTAAGATCTGAAGGTGAGAAAACCAGTTGATCCTGATACTTATACATGGTCATTATCCGTTGCAGGAGAGCTGACTGCGGCCTTCAATGCATTTCTTTTAACAGGCATGCAGTATTTGTAAATCATACAACGATGGAAAATCATCTGTGTGCTTACCGTCCCCAAGTTTTCCTGCCCGGAGATCAAAAGGTACACCCCAAAACCTCGCCCGGCCATCACCTCTCCGGCATCCTCTTCAAATCCTTCCGGATCCACCACCAACCTGCTGACCGGAAAGCGAACTGTCGAGGCTTGTTCCGGTGGTAGGGCAAATAGTTCATCAGTATAGGCATCCACGATGCAGAGTTGCTCTCTCGCCAGCTGTTCATCAGCTAACGTCAGCTGAGGTCGGTTATCTACAGGAATGCTGTAAGAGCTGTGTGGGATATGCAAGGCTGGCTTTTTTTCAATCCATACCAGTTCAGCAGTTTTTCATTTTTTCGTCAAAATTCCTTTGAAGGGCCCTCATGAAAATCCCGTTATATGCCGAAAACCGCTAACTATTTAGTCATATCAACCGGTACTACGTGTTGTCAGCGTGGTTAACGCGAAGCATTTTCACACGATTTTTTCTGAGTGGATGCAGGGCTGTTATAAGGCAACGGATGGAGCTGTGGTTGCTATTGATGGCAAGACTGTTCGCGGTTCTGGCGACAGCAAAAACAGATTTGATCTATTCACATGGTGAGCGCCTTTTGTTCTGCCAATGGGGTGGTACTCGCTCAGGTCAGCCAGCAAGCTGCGCTGGCCCACCAGTTGATTGCCTGATAGATGCGTCAACCGCTGGCACCACATAGCTTTCAATGCGGTTGCGGGCATCGGCCCGTTCATCAACCTGGCTGTCGGTATTGAACAGTTCTACGCCGACACGCTCATCTTCCGGTGCCACTGTGAGAATGGCATGTGCACCAAGGTAAGGGGCTGCGTTGTCGGTGCCAACACCCACAAACACCTTCCGCATGGAGACATCACCCACCGTTCGGTCTATTCGGCGAATATCCCGGAACAGGTTATTGACCTGCCCATCGGCCACAATATGACCCGTTGCCTGGCCTCCGCCGTCACCCTCGTCGGTGACCCTTTGGGATGCGAATAACTTGATATTCTCCTTGTTGATTGCCATACCTTCTGTCCTTTTTGGTATGAGTAAAAGAGATGGACTTTATGAAAAGTGTCGGAGCACAAAGCCTGTTTTCCTATGCAGTATTTTTCCTCTGTCTTTCGGTGGTTCTTTTTGCACGGGCTGGAGAGTGGTGGGAAGCGCCCAACTGGAGGCCGACCTCGAGTGATGAGAAGGTTTTTGTGCAAGATTACCCAGGTAATCACCAGTTCCTGGAGGCCTGTCGGCAGGGGCGTGTTGATATTGTGGAGTACTGGGTGAACCAGGAGGGTTTTAGGCCAAATGATGAGTTTATTAGCCGTCTCGCTGGATACAAGGTTTCAGGTCTCTTTGTGGCATCTCATGCAGGTCGTAACCATGTAGTGAAACTCCTCGTAGAGGTCGGGGCTGATTTGAATCAAACCTGGAACGGTGCAACACCTCTGTTTATAGCTAGCCAGATGGGCCATATCGGTGTGGTACAGATTCTTGTTGGTGCAGGGGCTAATTTGAATCAAGCCAGGCAAGGTGCAACACCTCTGTTTCAAGCCAGCCAAAATGGCCATGTCGATGTGGTAAAAATTCTTCTTAGTGCAGGGGCTGATTTGAATCTAACCTGGCACGGTGTAACACCTCTGTATCAAGCAAGCGATAGGGGGCATGCTGATGTTGTGCAGATTCTTGTTGAGGCCGGGGATGATAATTTGAATCTAGCCGATGCTGAGGGAGCGACACCTCTGTTTATGGCCAGCCAAAATGGCCATGCCGAGGTGGTAAAGATTCTCGTTAAGAACGGAGCTAATCCATTTAAAAAATGGCACCATAATGTATTTTTCACCAAAAGTCCGCTGACAGCAGCCCAGCAGGATCAACCCTTCCGGCTAAGAGATTCCGAAGCGCGTGCACGTTATGCTTCGATAATTCAAACTTTAAAGACCTCAATAAAAGTCTGGAAAGAACAAAAAAAAATTCAGGCAAAAATAGATAGTAATACAGGTTGTTTTGATGGGTTTGTCTGTGCGTTGAAAGAGAGTATAAAACATACAGCAGCCCCACTTATGATACGGGCGCCATTGAAAAGCAAAGGGTATTAGTTCTTATTGCCCCGGCGCCACAGTCAGCAGTCGAATAACCACGGTATAGAAGTTAGCGTCATCGGGGGTGGTCAGGGGCAGTACCTGTTGCGTTTCAAAAGGTGTATCTTCGGTCCGATCAAATATCACAGTGAAGGCGCGACCATCCGGCAGGGTGAGCAGCATCTTTTTTTCGGTATTTCCGACAAAGCAAAGAGCGTGTTCAGGTCAGTCAGCGTTAACCAGCTGTTCCCCACCAGCACAATGCTGCGAACGTGACACTTCAGACTTTCTGACACGACACGGGAGCCGGTCAGGCTACGTTCGACATCCTTGGCGACCGGTGTCCAGTCAAACTCATTCACCCATAGGAAGTTGTCCGGCAGTGTCATTGTATCCAGTTGCATCAGATGGCTGTCGCGCCGGACTCTTTCAATGCCCGCAACAGTTTATTCTCATCACCATTACGCACATTCACATTGACTGAACCACTTGGGTATTCGAGGCGGATCACTTTGGAGGGGGTGTTGTTTTGCTGAGGGCTGGGCTTTCGGTTGCGGGCTTCAAATCGTCGACGCTCAATGGCTGCGGTGTTGCCATCCAGCTGGTCGCGCTCATTCTGCAGTCCTTCCAGGGTAGGGCGGGTGCTGTTTTGCAGGCTCTGTATATGACGTTCGGCCTGTTCCAACGCACGATTCAGTGTATCCATATCCTGCTGGTGAGCAGGTTCATCTCATCCTTGACAGATCGGGCGGAACTGGCAAATTGTTCTGCGGAAAGATTGCCATTCTCGTAGGCATCCATCAGCTTTTCAAAAGCGATCTTCTGCTCCAGATACGACTCTTTCACCTGTAGCGAGGTTTTACGAGTGTGGTACATCCACTCACTTAGTCCCGTAGCATCAAAACCGTGAAAGGCTTGCCCCATGGCGTCAAACTCTTCGTTGGTTTGTTCCATTGAATGGCGCATAGATTGAATATCATCGGTCACGGTGCGCGGGTCAGCCTGGCTAATACCATTCAGGTTTTCAAAAGCGGCCAGGGCCGCCCCCGACATCCCCGCCAACTCATCCTTTAAGCCCCCCATATGGTCCGCCACTGCCTGATCGATGGTTGTACCACCAGCCATTTTTTGTGGTTCCACTGGCCTCACCGCTTCCTCAAAGGCGGGGCTGAGATCACTGACTTCGTCTTTGACCTCTTTCTCAGCTTTTGTGATCGCCTCTGCGACCGTGGTGACCTTTTGTCAGAGCTTGGCTTGGCTCTTCTCAACCTTGGTATTGGCAGTGAATATCAACCTCTGATGTCTTCCGCCTGCGCTTTGACCTGCTGGAGCGTGTCAGTAATCTTGGGAGTTTCGGTGGTGATCGCCTTGCCAATGGCCCTGTAGCTGTCCATCCTTGGCCATGCTCTCCGCAAAGGCCTTGGAGACCGGCAACATGCCGTTAGAAAAGCGATTGACCTTGGCTTCCAGCTCTTCAAACCCCAGAAAGCCCACCAGATCGGCCACTACGTCGGCAATGCCGCCAATCACCGTACTGATAACCGCACCAGCGCCTTTTACCACCAGGGTAAAGCTGTTGAGCATGGCCTGAATGCCATTGCCCACGGTGGAGATGGTGGTGATTAGCGTACCGCACTGTCGGCTATTTGCAGGAAGCCTGTGGTCGTACGTTGAACCAGGTCATCCAGGGTGAGACTGGCAAAAAACGCCTTCAGGCTTTCGGCAAAGGTGATAAAGGTGGCAGCTATATTTTCAGCCAGTTCCTGCAGTTGACCATTGCTGGCCATCTCATCAAGCCGTTGCCCGACGGCGGACAGCTACGCTTTGATGTAGCCTGCCCAGCCGCTCTCACTAATGGACTTGGCGAACAGCTCAAAGCGGCCTTTCATATTCGATCAGAGACCAGAGACCAGAGACCAGAGACCAGAGACCAGAGAGCGTTTCCATATTCTTCTGGGCGGCCCCGGCGGAGCTGCTGCCCATCTCGGCAATCAGCGCCTTGATCACATCTGCACCCAGCTTGCTTTTTTCCGACAACTCCCGCAGTTGCTGAACATTCTCGCCCGTGGCTTGTTTTAGTAACTGCCAGGCCGGTACTCCGGCTTCGATTAATTGCCGAAGTTCTTCCCCTTGTAGTTTCTGTTTACCAAAGACCTGCCCCAGTGCCAGAGAGATCCGTTGCAGCCGCTCAAACTCACCACCTGATCCAGCTGCAGCGGCGTTGATTTGGTGAAGTCCTTGATCCAGGCCGTTGCCTGCTGACCACTTTCAAAGCTGCCCATCAGGGCTTCCATCTGAATGCCTGGACGTTCGTACTTATCGCCCACCTGCAGCACAGACTGCATCGACCGTTTGAGGGCATAAACACCTGCACTGGCCAGCACCAGGGTGCGTAAAGAAGTACCTAATCGCCCAATACTCGACTCGGCTCGCCGGGCATCCCGGGTCGCCTCCCGAAAGCCTGTGCGCTTTATCGCAGAGTGTGATTGTCTGGCCTTCTTTTAGCGACTCAGCCGTTTGCTTTAGCTCTGCCTGCAAAAGCTCTGGCTGCTGTTTCTTGTACTGAACTGCATACCCGGACACTGTTTTCTGGGCAGCAGACAACTGTCGTTCCAGCTGTTTGGAAGGGTTCATCGCAGAAGCTTGTTCCCGTGTCAGCTGTCTACCTTATCTTTGGCATCACGATAGGCACGGCCCACTTGCTGCACAGTGCTGGCCTGGGATTTAAAGGAGGCGAGAAGGCGGGATTGCTGTTCGAGGGTTTTGAAGCGGGACTTTAAGCCCTTGGCCTGTTCCTCCTGCTGCTCCAGTGCATCACCGGATTTACGGATAATACGGGAGAGAAAATCGCGGGCTTTGAGGGTGAGCTGGGTAGCTGTGTTTTTGTGTATGTCCATTCAGTTACCAATATCGGGAGAACTATTTGAATGAAATCAATCAAACATGTATTTCGATTCAAAAAATGGGACCCAATGGATATGCAAGCATGCGTCAGTCAAAGTAAGGCCTTTGAAGCGGCACGCTCAGTGAGACGTTTCAGCCGAAATAGTGAAAAAGATAAACCGTTATCATATTGGGAAGGGCGTTTGGCAGAACGCTGTCGCATCAGTGAAATGCATTTATATATGGATTTGCCTGAGGACTGCTGTCTTGGTGCATCCCTGGAATTCGCTAATAACCAGTTGCACGGTATAGGGAACGTAATGGATGTTGAATCTGTTTTCCTCCTACACAAAAGATATCGAGATAAGCTGCCCAGATCTCCCGCTACCGTCCAGGAATCCTGCCAGCTATGCAGGGGTTCTGTGCATGATTACGCCAGAAAATACGCAAATGATCACAGTCTGGAATTCAGGTTTGAGCCTGTTTTCTTCATAAATATAAAAGAAATAAGAATGCGACTCTTGTGCGACTTTATGATGCTTTCTGAAGCGGCAGTATTATTCACTGTGGCTGGTTGCACAGTGGACAAGGAGAAAAGACCCGATGCGTTTATCGGCCATAATTTGCTTATGTACTGGGAATATTCCAGTACAGAGTATTCGGAAAGAAAGGTCTTATGTTATGACGGGTGGAAGACTTCCTATGTATTTCGTTGCAACCAGGGCGAATCTCTTGTTCGCTTCTTTATAAGAAGTTATGAAGCCATTTCCTCGTTATGCAACTACATGATAAAGGGAGATGGCTTTCATCATGAGGAAATCAGCTATTCCTACATTTTTAAAGGCCAGTGGCCAGACATTCTGGACGTTGACTAATCAACCAGATCCAGTTGCATAAACGGGCTCAATCCAGAGTGATGAGAGGCAGTAGTTATGAACACCTCCCTAAGGGAGTAAAATGACTCTGTGAGGTGACTTATGACTACCAAAAAAAATCCACTCCCCTGAGTTTAAAGCTTAGGTTTTGAAACTGGCTGATAAAGCCAGTGTGTCCCTTCAACGGCTCGAGAGCTCGGGCGACAGGTGTCTCAGATCAACACTTGGCGTACTGCTGCCAATCGCAAGAAATCCGTAAGTGAGCGAGAATCCGTTCTAGTGCAGCCAAGCGTTAATATCCGCACAAACTTATGCCTGTAACGACCGGGCCCTATAAATCCACTTAAAAGGCTTGGCCATTTTCTCATTGAAGAAGTTAACAAAAGCGTGGAGCCTGGTTTTCAGGTCGTCCGTGGATGTGAAACTGTTTCGTTTCAGGAACCGTCTTGTCAGGATGGAAAACCAGATTTCAATCTGGTTCAACCAGGATGCATGCTTCGGTGTATAGTGGAAAACGATCTTGTGGGAAGGGCAGCTCAGGTACTCTGCACGGCTCTGACTGCGCCTTCATACATATGCGTGTTGAGCCTGTCCATGACAAGGTGCCAGCCTGCTGCATAAGGGTCACTGGCCAGCGTGTTGTTTAACCAGTCGGCAAAGTCTTCCTCTGTTCTGGTATCTCTTACCCGCGGTATGATTTCTCCTGTAGCGACGTCCATGCCTGCCAGCAGGGTCTGTGTGCCATGGCTCTGGTATTCAAACTCGAGCTTTTCTATATAACCCGGTTTAACAGGCTTCCCTTCCGTCAAGGGTTCCAGAGCCTGCATACCTGTCTTTTCATCGAAAGAAACCGTCCGAATAATTTGTTCGGCACGTTCAAGTGCCTGCTGATAGGTATCGCAGACATCCGCACAGTGAATCTCAAACGCTTCATCCCTGGGTGAGTCAACCCAGCCTTTGACTTTATCGGGACGGGTGTCAGCCTGATTTTAAAAAACGTCCAACCTGTCTCTGTGAGATTGGTGGGACTATATTTTTATCCACAGCGGCCATCGCCAGCGAACTCTCCGACCAGTGGCTCAGGGGGTAGCCATGCTCTTCCGGTTTTATCACAGGCCATGGCGGCAATCTGATAAACCTGCACAGCGGTAAACCTGGGTGGTGCCCCAGGTCTTGGCGCTTCTTTCAGTCGATCCTGAATGGATAACTCATCAGAACGCTCGACCCAGTGTTTGCCCCAGCGGGTGACTGTTTCCCGGGTGCATCCGAGCTCTCGGGATGTTCCCGACAGACTTTTTCCTTCAGCGCCAGCCAGTATGATTTGGGCTCTGAGAACCAGTGACTGTACACTTTTGCGCTTGCGAATTGTGAGTTCAAGGTCTTCACGTTGTTGATCGGACAAGCTTATTTCTGAGTATGTTTTGACGGCATCCGTGCCACTTCTGTCGAAGGATATCGAGGCGTAAAGGGAGCGCGAATCAGAACATATCTCAAACTGTATGTATATTAGGCTTTTCTGCACTAGGGTAAGACCCTTCTTGTTCGTCCGGTTACCACCCGAAGGGCATTCTCGGGGGCTCCCATACACGGGGCAAAGCCTTAAGCCTACAGAACTGAATCGCTGGCTCCCTTTCACTTACCGGTACAGCTCAATAATCATCATCCATCATGTCGTGTATCCAGATATTAACGGGTTTAACTTCCGATTCTTCTGTCCACCGAAATACGAATAATGATTCAGAGCGGTAAACCATGGTGTTCGAATCAAAAAACACCGGAATGTATGAGAGACTTGCGTTAGGAATAACAATACCTTTTCTGAAAGTGGCTGAGTTTTCGGAAGACAAATATTCATCCACTCGAAAAAATTCCTCACTCGGCCTCTTGAAACTTAACTTCCCGTTGGAATCGGTGGATAAATAATTAACCGGTACGCCATTTATATCAAAAGTTACCGGTGTTTTCTTTATCCCTTTTCCAAGATCACTGGCTGTCAATTTATAACGGGTATTGGGTTTAAGCCCGTCCACACTGACTAAATCAAGATTATGTCCATCATCCTGTGAGCTGATATCTACACTGTTTTCCTCATTGTGGTCTTTCATGTAGTTCATAACATGGATAGGAGTATGTCCAATATTTCTAAAGCCATTGCTAAATAAAAACGCAGGTTTAAAGTATGAAGTGTAATGACCTATAAGGCTCTTAAAGAGTTTATCCGGGACTTCTAAAATCTTTTCTAACTCTGCATCAACTTCAAGAATATCAATATGATCTATTTTGTTAATGTAATAATTACCACATAGATGATAATAATCGCCATTTGGGAAGATACTATCAATCAGGAAACCACAAGACCTTAAAATCCTGGAGAAATTGGAGGTCAGATTCAGGATTTTACTAAAATGCTCTTCTCTATTTCTCAAACCAGTCCTTAACCATTCCCTAAATTCCTTAGATCTCAGATAACTGTGAATAAACTCGATATACGGCTCAGCATACTTAATATCAAAATCATCATCATTCTTGCCAAGGATATTGTAGGGGGTGCTTGTTTCAGGAGATCTCGTTATATAGGAATCGGCGGGAACTGAAAATTCATTCGAATTATCTACTGAAGAGAACGGAACAATTTCAACATAAAAAGCATGCAGTGAGCTCCCATAGTTTTTATCCCATATTTTCAAAAACTCAATATTATCAGCATCCTTGTTGACATCCTGCCTGTAACAGATATGCCGAAGTATGACACTCGAAATCTCATTGCAGCTTTTTTTGATAGCTTCCTTTACTACCGGCTTTGCAGGTTCACTTTTATCATTTTTTACAGAGGTCTTTTTATTTTTTTTAACAACGTTTTTATCTTTTGATTTTATAGGGGTATTATTAATACCTTCAACTACCGGCTCACTAACAAACAGTTCACTAGCAGAAGGCTCACTACTATAAAACCACAGATAGGTTTCATAACTTATATAAACAACAGCACTCAGGGTTACGAATGACATAATAGGGTGCTTACGAATGTATCGTCCAAATCCTCTGTGTTGATTATTCATATTTCTGGCAACACCACCAACAACACCCCCACCAACTCTGGTTCCGGAGGCTCTGTCGGTGGTATGACCAGCTGATGGAGGAGGCGTATTTCTGTCTGGCGTGTCCTTTGGGTTTAGTGCAGAAGGAGTATCAGTGTTTGGCTCTTTTTCAGCCGTTTTTTTTGCATCTGGCAAAGGTTCTGCGTTTTGCTCTACCCCCGGAATAGTGACAACCATCAGCTCCGTGTTCGCCAACGGGATATTCTGAGCATCAGCAGCCGGACCTTCTCTCAGCTCTTTTTTCTTTACTTGATCGTCTTTCTTTTCTGCTGTTTTTTTCGACTGTTCCTTTTTCGTTTTTCTGGCTCTTTTTTTCTTCGCGGCTTTTCTCTGCTTTAATACCTCTTCCTGTATTCTGGCTTCCTCTTTCTTTTTTGCTTCCTCTTTCTTTTTTGCTTCATCCTGTTTATGCGCTTCTTCTTGCTGGGCAAACTGCCGTTCTCTGCCAGCTAACTGCTGCTCCCTGCTTTTTAACTCCTGTTCTTTATCCCTCTGCTCTCTCTGAGCTTGCTCAGCACGCTGATGAGCCTCTTCTAACTCTTTAGCCTGTCTGGCCAGCTCTTGCTCCTGCTCCTGCATATGCCGCTCTCTTTCTTTCTGCTCCTTTTGGGCTTGCTCCGCTGCTTGTTTTTCCTCTTTGGCCTGCCTGGTCTTTCTGGCAAGTTCCTCTCCTCTTTTATTCAGTTGTTTCTCTTTCTCTTCATGCTCTCGTTTTTCTCGATCAGCAGCTTGCTTCCGGTTTTCTACATCAGCAGCGATATGGGCAAGATTTTTTGCGCTTTCACGCAGTTTTTCTTCTTTTTCTTTTGAGTCTGACTCTTTGTTTTCTAACTCTTTCTCTCTTGCCTCCAGCTGCCGCTGAGCCTCTTCAGCTTCCTTTTTTCTTCTTTTTGCTTCCTCGGTCAAGGCCGTAAGGCCTTTCTCATTTTCCTCAAGCCTTTGCCTTTCTAATCGTTCTTTTTCCGCCTGATGCATCCATGCTGCCTGTAACTTTCTTTTTTCTTCTTCCAGTTTTTGAAGCTCTAAAGCCTGCAAGTGAACTGCATTGACTTCATTTACAAATAAAACAGGAGGGGAAGCAGGGGGGGCAGCCAAAGCACTCAATGCTTCCGAAACTGCCTGATCCATAATGCCCGTGCCTACAAAAAACAGCAGTTTTTGCCAGAAGGTATAATTAAATACTCCAGGGTTAAATCCCTGCATTGACAATCCGCCCTGCTGTAAAAGCAGCCGGATAAAACGATGCTGGATATTTTCATCAATGAGGAGAGCGTTATTACTGACAAACCCAATAAAGAAGTTATGCAACGCTTGGGCAAGAATGGCTATTTTTTCCTGATCGCCATACAAATGGTGTATAACAGTGTTACCAGGCATAACTACCATTTCATGGATAACTCTGTGTATAACAACTGTCACACTCTGCACGTTACCGGTGTAATCGCCAGGGTTTGCATAAATAGACTGGGGTATAACCAAAGCACTCATCAAACAGAGTAGCAATAAGCTTTTTTTAAGATGCAAATTTTTCAACACTGTCTTTCCTCTGCCACGGATCAGCGGCTCTATCAATAACAGGTATAAGACAGATTCAAAGTGATACAGTTTGCGGTTCGGATTAATAAGTCAGTATTGCCAACCTATTTGTTTTCGGTGGGACATTTTACTTCCTGATTACCACTGCTCCTCAGCCAGCTTAAGAAGCCTTTCTGGCATGGGGCACGTCCGTGCCGCCATGTAACCGAGCCTTGATATCATTGCTTTCATATCAAATCGACTATTAAACCGGTAACAAAACTCGGCAAGGTAACGAGGTAAGTGTTTGGGGTTAATACTGTGATAGCTCCCTCTCATACGGAGAACATTAAGCGCATCTCATTGCCGTCAATCCCAGAGCTGAGCGCCCGGTATGCCTGTCTCTGGCTGGATGCTCCCGCTTTCCGTTTTTCTTCCAAAACTCAAACAATTTCCTCAACACATTAGAAATACGGCGCCTGTTATTCATCAATAAAGCGAGCATCAAATCCCCAAACAGATGTGTACCAGACATGGCCGTTTTTCGTGTGGAGACCTCTTCATCCATCCCTTGTTCTACAGCGTGAGCCAAAGACCGTTTGAGAATGACAACAGTAAATGAGGCAAGAATCAGGCTGGCAACCAGTGTCTCACAGCCGGTGTTGAAACGGTGCCAGCAGGCATAGGATTTAGTCTCTTTGAAAGCCAGCTCTATTTGCCAGCGCAGACGGTAGGCCAGAAACACATCCTGAAGAGAAAAGCTTTCCCGGCAGAGACTGGTGACAACAAATATCCACTTCTTGTTCTGTCCATTCCAGCGAACGACCAACCGAAAAGTCTGCCCCCGCATCTGCGGCCATTCCACATCCAAATCCATGCAACCGTCTTTGGGAAAATGGGCCAAAACATCTTTCAGTTTTTGTTGCTCATATCGGTGACAGTTCTTTCCATCGAAACGAATAGCCCTACGCACCCGGGTTGATACTTTGTGGAGCCCGACAAAGAAAACAACCCTCCCTATCATGAACAGCCATAAAATATTCCAGGTCGAAATACCCTGCATCAATCATCATCAGAGTATCGCCAAGGTGTTTGCCAAAGCTGGCAGACAGGCTCTTTCTGAGCGAGTGTCTTCCGTGAACTCGACACGAACAAGATTATCGGTCAGCAAATCCATGGTCGTGTGCAGCGCAACGGCTGCCGGGGAGACCGTTTTGAAAGGTCCCGGCAACGCATCTTTGAGGAGTGCTACAACAGCCTGTGACGAACCATCATGCAGCCATATGTGCCGGAATTTTGAAAAAGGGCTGACCACATGAAAAGAGAGAGTCCGTTTGACCATTTTGTCCAGAGAGCGTAGGAAAAGCCAGGCCATCAGTCTCAGAAACTCGGGTTTATATACCTGCTCCCGCCAAGCCTGACAGGAGACATTCAAGCCGGTCATTTCATTGAACTTGCGGTGAATATCGGCCAGTGTCTCGGCATTGCTGTCTTTACCAGGAGATGTCAGAACGGAGATGACAAGAGGAAGAGGCAATATCTTCCTGTGGCGCATCAGGAAACCGCTGAACTCAGCCAGTCTGGTCAGCTTATGCTCAGACAAAGTGATCTGCAGGTTGTGTTGAATAGAACTAATCTCGGAGTGGTTCATCTCGGGCGACCTGAAACCTGTGGTTTTGGCACTTACAGGTTTGGTCAAACGGGATGAACCTCAAGTTTTGGTGCGATCCTTCTACATCCTCAAGATCTTAATGTCCTCCGTATGAGGCATGTATAGCTTATACCCTCTCGAGTATGAGTTGAGCTGAATGGTCACTCATGATGCCAGCGAAAAGACCTTCCTTCTCTATAACTGCATACGGACTCCAATAAAATGGCAGATACAATACCGCACACCTCCTCTTGATCAGCCCGCAATGCTGTTTCCAGTACCTGATACTCTGGACAACCCTTATTCACCCAAAACCTCCCCCCAGCCTGCATTGCCTTCTTAACTGACTCAAAATAGTATTGTGCCGGGTCTGGATTCACTTGTGCCCAGTACCCCACTGAAGGCTTTACAAGCAGGGAAAATTTGGGTAATTCATGGGTTAACTCAAAAAGCATGAATTCAACCATTGTTTTACACGCCAGAGAACAACCCGAAAGCCCTTGAATGACTTCTTCCCACAACCCACTCATATGGATAGAGAATTTCTCTAGTTCGTCGGACATCAGCTCAGGATGCTGAGTCATTATTTCTTCAGAACTAAGGGCAATAGGTGGTTCAATATTAAAGCGCAGAGAATACAAAGCATGTATCAAATATTTGGCTATTGAGTCCAAATGAACCCTGTCATGAGTCGGCATCTTAACCATATCCATCGTTAGCCCATCATGATAAGCATTAGGAACTGTCAGGAAGTTCTCTACTCCTGCCATAAGTCCCATGGTGGCTAAAATGAGCTCGATATCCAGAGACTCGTAGGTACATAGGCGAGGCCAGCGCAAAGATGTAGCCTTTTTGCCAGAAAAATAATAACCACGATATCCATATAGTCCCACATAGGCCTTATCAAAAAATTCCCGCTCAGTTTGAAACTTATCCCACGGAAGTTCAAATACCTGTGTAAGCGTAAGATTATTTGATGATTCGGGGTGTGACTTCCTAGAGTCAATATTATTGACCCATTCATAAACATGAGCGACACACAGGCATACCTGCTCAGTTGCATCGTGAAGGCAGCCGGCTTCCTTGACGTTTTTAACCCATGCTTCAAGTCTCCTCATACCCGCTAGCTCTTCCTCGGAAAACTTGTTGATATTTTCACCAATCAACCTTCGCACAAGCCCAAGCGTCGTTTCCAGAGCCTTCTCCGCTCCCGGTGTGGAAACAGGCTCTCCGCGCTGGTAAGCTTTTGTCAATTCCCTGAGTTCTGTCCTTCCTCTTGTCGTTTTAATATCAAAAATATCCCTTGATGCCTGGAAATTCACATTGGGGTAAAAGGATGTGTTTATTTTCTCAATTTCACTTGGGAAACCCAGACGTTCAGACAAATGAGCTTTGGATACTCCCCTTTGCCAAAACGAAGCCTCAGAACCCTGACCATACTTTGAAGGCAGGTGAGAAGAAGTTTTGGAAAGCAGTGAGGAAGCAGGCGAGTGAGAATTATTTGTAATCATAAAGCAAGTATCTCCATTACTAAGCTGTATGCTGAAATATCATTTCTTATATGATTGACATCCCCCACACTGGGAAGTTCACCCGTCATTACAAGCTATATGGGCGGAAAAGGGGACGGAGTCATTTTCCAGAACGGTCACTCATGATGCCAGCGAAAAGACCTTCCTTCTCTATAACTGCATACGGACTCCAATAAAATGGCAGATACAATACCGCACACCTCCTCTTGATCAGCCCGCAATGCTGTTTCCAGTACCTGATACTCTGGACAACCCTTATTCACCCAAAACCTCCCCCCAGCCTGCATTGCCTTCTTAACTGACTCAAAATAGTATTGTGCCGGGTCTGGATTCACTTGTGCCCACGTACCCCGCTGAAGGCTTTACAAGCAGGGAAAATTTGGGTAATTCATGGGTTAACTCAAAAAGCATGAATTCAACCATTGTTTTACACGCCAGAGAACAACCCGAAAGCCCTTGAATGACTTCTTCCCACAACCCACTCATATGGATAGAGAATTTCTCTAGTTCGTCGGACATCAGCTCAGGATGCTGAGTCATTATTTCTTTAGAACTAAGGGCAAAAGGTGGTTCAATATTAAAGCGCAGAGAATACAAAGCATCTATCAAATCTTCGGCTATTGAGTCCAAATGAAACCTGTCATGAGTCGGCATCTTAACCATATCCATCGTTAGCCCATCATGATAAGCATTAGGAACTGTCAGGAAGTTCTCTACTCCTGCCATAAGTCCCATGGTGGCTAAAATGAGCTCGATATCCAGAGACTCGTAGGTACATAGGCGAGGCCAGCGCAAAGATGTAGCCTTTTTGCCAGAAGAATAAAAACCACCATATCCATATAGTCCCACATAGGCCTTATTAAAAAATTCCCGCTCAGTTTGAAACTTATCCCACGGAAGTTCAAATACCTGTGTAAGCGTAAGATTATTTGATGATTCGGGGTGTGACTTCCTAGAGTCAATATTATGGATCCATTTATAAACATGAGCGACACACAGGCATACCTGCTCAGTTGCATCGTGAAGGCAGCCGGCTTCCTTGACGTTTTTAACCCATGCTTCAAGTCTCCTCATACCCGCTAGCTCTTCCTCGGAAAACTTGTTGATATTTTCACCAATCAACCTTCGCACAAGCCCAAGCGTCGTTTCCAGAGCCTTCTCCGCTCCCGGTGTGGAAACAGGCTCTCCGCGCTGGTAAGCTTTTGTCAATTCCCTGAGTTCTGTCCTTCCTCTTGTCGTTTTAATATCAAAAATATCCCTTGATGCCTGGAAATTCACATTGGGGTAAAAGGATGTGTTTATTTTCTCAATTTCACTTGGGAAACCCAGACGTTCAGACAAATGAGCATTGGATACTCCCCTTTGCCAAAACGAAACCTCAGAATCCTGACCATACTTTGAAGGCAGGTGAGGAGAAGTACTGGAAAGCAGTGAGGAAGCAGGCGAGTGAGAATTATTTGTAATCATAAAGCAAGTATCTCCATTACTAAGCTGTATGCTGAAATATCATTTCTTATATGATTGACATCCCCCACCCCGGGAAGTTCACCCGTCATTACAAGCTATATGGGCGGAAAAGGGGACGGAGTCATTTTCCAGAACGGTCACTCATGATGCCAGCGAAAAGACCTTCCTTCTCTATAACTGCATACGGACTCCAATAAAATGGCAGATACAATACCGCACACCTCCTCTTGATCAGCCCGCAATGCTGTTTCCAGTACCTGATACTCTGGACAACCCTTATTCACCCAAAACCTCCCCCCAGCCTGCATTGCCTTCTTAACTGACTCAAAATAGTATTGTGCCGGGTCTGGATTCACTTGTGCCCAGTACCCCACTGAAGGCTTTACAAACAGGGAAAATTTGGGTAATTCATGGGTTAACTCAAAAAGCATGAATTCAACCATTGTTTTACACGCCAGAGAACAACCCGAAAGCCCTTGAATGACTTCTTCCCACAACCCACTCATATGGATAGAGAATTTCTCTAGTTCGTCGGACATAAGCTCAGGATGCTGAGTCATTATTTCTTTAAAACTAAGGCTAAGAGGTGGTTCAATATTAAAGCGCAGAGAATACAAAGCACCTATCAAATCTAAGGCTATTGAGTCCAAATGAACCCTGTCATGACTCGGCATCCTAACCATATTCATCGTATGCCCATCATGATAAGCATTAGGAACTGTCAGGAAGTTCTCTACTCCTGCCATAAGTCCCATGGTGGCTATAATGAGCTCGATATCCAGAGACTCGTAGGTACATAGACGAGGCCAGCGCAAAGATGTAGCCTCTTTGCCAGAAAAATAAAAACCACTATATCCATATAGTCCCACATAGGCCTTATCAAAAAATTCCCGCTCAGTTTGAAACTTATCCCACGGAAGTTCAAATACCTGTGTAAGCGTAAGATTATTTGATGATTCGGGGTGTGACTTCCTAGAGTCAATATTATTGACCCATTCATAAACATGTGCGACACACAGGCATACCTGCTCAGTTGCATCGTGAAGGCAGCCGGCTTCCTTGACGTTTTTAACCCATGCTTCAAGTCTCCTCATACCCGCTAGCTCTTCCTCGGAAAACTTGTTGATATTTTCACCAATCAACCTTCGCACAAGCCCAAGCGTCGTTTCCAGAGCCTTCTCCGCTCCCGGTGTGGAAACAGGCTCTCCGCGCTGGTAAGCTTTTGTCAATTCCCTGAGTTCTGTCCTTCCTCTTGTCGTTTTAATATCAAAAATATCCCTTGATGCCTGGAAATTCACATTGGGGTAAAAGGATGTGTTTATTTTCTCAATTTCACTTGGGAAACCCAGACGTTTAGACAAATGAGCGGCGCTGTTTTCGCCAAAAGTGGAAATGTCATTTATTGATACTTTTTGGGATTTCAATACAGCACATGAGCTGTCAGGATGTTGCCTTTTTCCCGATCTAACCGTATATCCACTATTAGTTGAAACAGCGCACAAATGAGCTTTGGATACTTTCCTTTGGCAAAACAAAGCCTCAGAACCCTGACCAGACTTTGAAGGCAGGTGAGGAGCAGAAGTACTGGAAAGCAGTGCGTTTGTAATCATAAAGCAAGTATCTCCATTACTAAGCTGTATGCTGAAATATCATTTCTTATATGATTGACATCCCCCACACTGGGAAGTTCACCCGTCATTACAAGCTATATGGGCCCGTGCCAGCTCCCCCTGACATCGGAAAAGCGGAAAAGGGATCGGAGTCATTTGAGTCATTTTCCCCTTCACCCTGAAAGATTTCGGTTTTGATAAACAGAACCTGATCTGCACCTGCCCGGCGGGTAAAGATATGTGGCTACGTTAAGCACTGCCGGGTCTGCCCGTTGAAAGACAAGATCGACAGCCCGGAAGGTAAACGGATTTATAGCTAACGCCTCGGCATCGTCGAACCGCCGTACGGCCATATGCAGGGAATGGGGTTGAGAAACTGCAACAGCGGATAGATAAGGTGCAGAGCAAACGCTGAAAGAGCCAGATACAGGCTTCTCAGCCCTTGTAAATGCCCTCTGCCCCCTGACCGCTCTTTATGGTCATTGAGCCGCACGGAGTGAAAGGAATAATTAAAACCGGAAATCTGTAGAATGCTCGGTAAATCAAAGCAGGGGCAGTGGTGTTTTGCTTTGATTTTGGGTTTTTCTACAAATTTGTTACATGCTTTGCATTTTCATCGGTTCCCAGATTTTTAGTTTTTGAACACCGAGAGGATAAAGAGATAGCTTTGTTAAATTATCAACTAATTTTTCGTGCATTATTTTTTGAATTTTTTCTTTCCCGATAGCTTTGTATTCAACAAGCCTTGAGCAGTCTAAATCATCATTAGAGCACGTTGAATCCAATAAAGCATTTGTAAGATGCATTGATTGATTTTTTATAACTGGATGATCGTTATAAATATTGAATAAGACGCTGTTCAGTGTATCAAGAAAAGTATCATAAGCTTTAGAGGATCCATCATGATGAGCAAGTAGAGCCCCCATTACAATTTCAGGTAATTTTGATTCTTCAAGCTGACTTACAAATTGTAAAATTGTAGAAGAAGCTTGCATCTCTGTGATTCTTTCAACAAGCAACTCATTTAATGGTATATGGATCCGATCAAACCCGGGCCAATTAATTACAAAACTCTGGCTACCGTAATCAATAAAAAGCCCACATGAATTGTCATAAATTGCAGTGTCGCATCGACTATTCACACCATCAAACCAGCAATACTGCCCGTCAGCCTTAACGGATATTCCATAAAGGGATAGCAATAAAAGAGTTGAATTAAACATTAATGAAATAGTTTTTTTACTTATGCAGTACATCCTGTATTTACTCCATGTGATTTATATAAAGCTACCAAATATGATTGTTTTCTTAGTGGTTTAGTTCAAACAAACTCAGGGGGGAACATTATATTTGTTAATAATACTAACACCGGAATCCGCGACTTCAGATCAACAGTAATCTTCTAAAACCCTGACAGCACAGGGGCTGACAGGTAAAATACACCTCTCTCAGGATTTCACCTGCCGGGTGCGTTTTTGTGAAACTGAAAATCGAACAGTCTGACACCGAATTCTATACCCTGTTGCTGGTCTTCATTTCGTGGGGCATGCCATCAACCAGAAAACAACGCTCAGGAAAACACCGCGCACTGTTACCAAACGACATGGCATCCCCAATGTTGAACTGATACGCGCCTATACCAGCCTTCTGGCAGCAGGCAAGAGTGATTTTGAGGCGATCGAGAATATCCGCAATGACGACTGGTTCAAGAACTGCATGGATATTCGGCAAATGCCCTCCGCCAGCCGCTTGCGACAACGGTTTGATGAAGACGCTTCTGCACTGATGCCTCTGGTCAATGACAGCCTGGCCGAGGTCGTGGTGAACCTGGATGCACCATTAACGGCTCTGCCCAAACGATTGGATAAACAGCAGCACATAGCTCTGGATATCGATGTATTTCCCATGGATAACAGTGGCACCAAAAAAGAAGGTGTCGCCTACACCTACAAAGGTCATGACGGTTATGCGCCGATATCCGCTTACCTTGGGCAGGAAGGCTGGTGTCTTGGTTGTGATCTGCGCACCGGTTCCCAACACTCCCAGAAAGAGTTCATTCCTTTTTTGGCGCAGGTTATTCAGCGAGCTAAGCGTATCACCCGGGAATCACTATTGCTGAGACTCGACAGTGGCCATGATGCTGAAGACAGCCGCAAGGAAGTGGCCCGTCACAAAAATGTGGAGCACATCATTAAGCTCAACCCCCGCAGCACCTACACGACAGAGCGATGGTTGCCACAATTTGAAGACGCCAACATTGCCTGGCAGCCTGTCAGCCTGTCAGGGATGGGAAAGACTACGCCACCTTATCTGTTATCCACGAGACAGACTATGGCCCGCAGCGTCTGGTTCTCAGAATTATCCGCAGAACCTGTGATGCTGTCGGCCAGATGTTTATCTCAGGCCCGGAGTATGAGCTGGAAGGTTGGTGGACGACACTGGAAGAGAAACACTACAGTGATGACGATATTATTGCCTTGTATAAGGACCACGCGACCAGTGAGCAATTTCACAGTGAATTCTAAACAGATCTGGATTTGGAACGCCTGCCATCAGGGACGTTCGCCTCCAATGCACTGATCATGAGTCTGGCAGCGCTGACCTACAACATTCTGCGTTGCATGGGTCAAAAGGCCTTGCTGGGAGAGGAATCACCCGTACGCCACCGTGCAAAACGCCGTCGTTTGAAAACAGTTATGCAGGAACTGATTTATCAGGCTGCCCGACTGATAAAATCGGGTCGCCAATATGTGCTGCGCTTCGGCCGACACAGCCCAGGCTTCCGGGCTTATCGACGTTTATTGTCTGCGTATGCACTGTGTTAATGGCCTTGCAGCGATAGCCAACTGACAAAAGCACGCCGCAATAAAATGACAAAGGCTTTCAGCGAAGGCCGTGGCGTTCTATGGTCTGCAAACAGGAAAAGGCCGCCAGAAATCAGAGTTGTGGGCATTAATGGTGTTTTTTTGAATAAAATCGCAAGGCGCTGCACAGAAAGGTTGAATCCGAAGCTTTGCTCAGCGTCAGAAAACACCAGAAATGCCTCAGTAATCAGGAAGTCACGGATTCAGGTTTCCTTATAATCTTCAAAGTAAGAAATAGCCTTCTCAATATCCTTTTTCTGTGAGGATTTATCACCACCACACAAAAGAATAATAAGTTGTTTACTGCAAAGATGATGATCGTAGAGAAGTGCATCCTGTCACCAGCTTTGACTTTCTTGGGTATACATTTCGCCCGAGGCGGTTGAAGAACCGATGGGGAAAGCACTTCATAAACTTTACACCAGCGATGAGCGCCAAGGCGGGTAAGGCCATCAGACAGGAGATAAGGAGCTGGAAGCTGCATTTGCGCAGTGACAAAGACCTTCCTGATCTGGCCAGAATGTTCAGGGCTAAGATACAGGGCTGGATAAACAACTATTGTCGTTTCTATAAATCCGCCATGTACCCGACATTGCGTCACATCGACCGCAAGCTCAGTTTGTGGGCGACAAGGAAATACAAAAGGCTTAAGCACCATCGACGAAGGGCAGAACACAGGCTTGGAGAGATCGCCAAGAAACTTCCAAACCTGTTTCCGCATTGGAAGTTGGGTGTCAGACCGTCGGTTGGATGATGGGAGCCGTATGAGCTGAGAGGTTCACGTACGGTTCTGAGAGAGCCTGTGGGGGAGGTTCCCACGGGCTACTCACCGTGTGCCACGAGCATAGGCTGCTGCGTAAGCAGCGCCGATGCGCAACTGCGCAGAAGATGAGGGTGGGCCCCTCGGAGCCGCCTTACAGGAGGAGGCTTCAAACCACCTTAAGCGGCGATGTGAGCAGCTGAGGGGGCGGTTCCCTTGGTTGACACGACTGGGAGGGCTGAAGAAAAGTCAGCCCTTACCCGATTTAGCTGCGTCTATTCATTTTTGAGTTATTAAAAAAGCTTTCATTGGATGAAAAACTTATTTTCATATATGAACAATATGGCCAATATTAGCTCTAAGGTATTAAATTTAAATGGACAGCACTTATGTAGCTGTCAGCATTTCTGGATATTTGGAGTCTTAGATTATTCGGATTTCGGAGCACTATAAAATGTTTTTTAATACTCAATTGTACGGTTTATTTATGAAGAGAATGCTGATCCGATCCTTTTTTTTATTATTCTTAACAACAGCTATTCCTTTGACGACTCAGTCTTTAGAAATCAAACGCGCTATTTTAGTAAAATCTACTTGTGATGTTTGGTTTTTGATTGTAAAGGTCATAGAAGATCCAACTACAATGTCAATGTCTTATCATATATATCAACTTCAAGAAGATTCAGGGCAATTTTGGGGCACTCACCTTGAGCAGCTTGATACAGTTAAATTCACTGAAGAAAGGCATGGTGTAAAAACAACTTCGTTTGAAGCTTTTTCTACAATACCCACTGAATTTATTTTTATAAGAATGGTTGCCCCAACTGAATGTAACTTTATAGATGGGTTTAATTGATATATTGAAGCAGCTAACGAAGCTGTAGAAAAATTGTTTCAAGTTGATTATTTTTATTTTTGATTAAAAAATAATCAGAAAGTGGCGTCTCTCTGTCGATTTTGAGGCTGTTTCCCCGAGCGAAATGAGATTCATGCGCTCTCCGCACGAAAGAAAAATTCCCCTGAAGTTTTTCTACAGCCTCAACGAGCTGTAGAAAAACTGTTTAAAGTTGGTTATTTTTATTTTTGATCAAAAAACAATCAGAAAATGGCGTCTCTCTATCGATTTTGAGGCTGTTTCTCCGAACGAAATGACATTCATGCGCACTCCGCACGAAAGAAAAATTCCTCTGTCGTTTTTCTACAGCCTCAATCGGGATAGGGCGAAGCCTCACGACTCCGCTCCTCCCACAACACCGGCCATAGGGATCACATAGCACGGCGTTTCAAATCACTGTTGTTTATCTTGCTGCCAATTCCGGCAGCCCAAGATTCTTGAAATATCTGTTCGGTAAAGCATACCGCAGCGCAGGGCTTCCACTCAGCCTCCATGGTCCATGAGCAGATTTTGCTGTATTCCATGCCAACCATCGGTCAATGCCCAGTCGCCTGAGCATCCGATAGCCTTTGCGGCCACCACCATCACATAAAACCAGTATCTCATCAGCAAGAGGATAGTCAGGCTCTGCTTGTTCTTCCCACAAAATCGCCATACTTTCGCAGGCGAATTCCGTGGTGTCGTGACTGGTGTTTAGATGGAGAGAGGCTTTGTTCTTTTGCAAATCATAGATGCCATGAGGGATGACCTTACCTTCACTGCTACTCGGGAAATCATGGTCATTGACGCTGGTTGGATCGACAGCATCGGTGACACCTTCGGGGTAAAAGTTACCCAGCAGTTCCTTTTTTTTCGTATTGATAGTTACGCACCACTTGCAAACCGGCATCAATATATTCTTCTTTCAACCTGGCGATATTCTCAAACTGGGCATTGCGATCAGCATGCTGGCCCATGGTTCGCGATTTCTGCGGCTTACGACGACGATACCCTTCTTCGTACAATAGTCGTGAAACAAGCGTTCTCCCGGCAGGCGTGCCAAGCTCACCGAGTTGGCGGGAGATTTGACGGCGGGAGAGGTTTGTCCATTTCACATCTTGGCGCATGGGATCTCCGGCTGTGTGGTCACGCAGTAGGGTGCGAAGGTTCTCAAGAAGATGGGGCATCTTTTCAGTCGAAGGCTTTCGGCCTCCACCGGCTTTTCGCAGAAGGTCTGTATTGAGGGGGGCTTCTGACTTAAGTTCGGCCATTCCACGACGAATGGTTTTCGGATCACAACCCAATAACTTCGAGGCAAAAGCCGTACCTCAACGATCTTGCCTCATGGCCTCTAATGCGGCAAATCGGCGACGGTCAAGCTCGTTGAGCGAGCCATAAAGCTTGACTATCAGACGTTCCATATCCGCCGAAACCGCTCCTGCATACTGCTACTGAAATGCCAGGATAGTATCTGCGGTTCTGAGCCCCATGGGAAGAGGGATCTGTTTTCGGACTATTCCTTAGCCTGGCGACTACAGGAGATCACCTTTGGTGGTCTTAACGACGACACTCAGCAGTGATTGAATAAAGACATCAATGCCTACAGTGCGCGAGGAAAAATGACGCCGCGACGCATCATGAAGCCCAAGACCGGGGTGCGCTTTGAACGACAGTGTAAGGGGGAGACCTATATCGTCATTGTGCGGGATGAGGGCTTTGAGATGAATGGGAAGCTCTATCGTAACTTGACGGCTATTATCCGAGAGCTGACGGGCAGTCGGAATATTTCCGGCCCACGGTTTTTTGGTCTTAAGGAGGTAGGGTATGAGCACAATCAGTAATCGCCCCACCAGCGGCCCCATTCGTTGTGCGATCTACACCCGGAAGTCGACGGAGGAGGGATTGGATCAGGAATTCAATTCCCTGGATGCCCAGCGCGAATCAGGCGAGGCCTACATCAAAGTGAAGGGTGGGTTCCTCTTCCTGAGTATTACGACGACGGCGGGTTTTCAGGAGGGAATACCGACAGGCCTGCTTTGAAACGTTTGATGCACGACATAGAACTAGGAAAGATTGATATCGTTGTTGTTTACAAAGTGGATCGACTCACCCGTTGTCTGGCTGATTTTGCCCAGCTGGTGGACGTACTGGATCGCCATAGCGTGTCGTTTGTTTCGGTCACCCAGCATTTTAATACTACCGACAGCATGGGGCGATTAACCCTCAATATTCTTCTGACTTTCGCACAGTTCGAGAGAGAAGTGATTGGTGAACGAATCAGAGACAAGTTTGCTCTGTCAAAGAAAAAAGGCAAATTCATGGGTGGCTGTGTGCCAACCGGGTATTTTGTGAAGGAACGCAGGCTTTACGAGGACGAGCACTACGGTGATGTCATTCGCGATCTGTTTCGTATTTATGCCGAAACGGAATCATTGGCGATGACCTTCAAGCTGGCGAATGAAAAGGGTTACCGCACGCCCACACGATAGCGACGCTCTGGTCACCAGACAGGTGGTGCGCCCTTTGGAAAGAAGGTCATTCGCTACATTCTGCGTAACCGGATCTATCTCGGAGACTGTCCCCATAAAGGGCAATGGTTCGAGGGTGAGCATAAGGGCATAGTCTCTCGTGAGTTATGGGATAAAGTTCAGGCAATTCATAAGTTTGATCCTGTGAAAAGAGGGCGGAACACGCGCATGCAAACCGCTACCAGTCCTCTGGCTGGTCGTATATTTGGGCCGGATGGAGGGGTGATGATTCCTTCTTCAACCCGTCGTAATGGACGGTGTTATCGCTACTATATCAGCAATAAAGCCGTGAGTGACGGCTACAAAAAAGCGCCGGTACCACCCATTTCTGCCGGGACATTAGAGGAGATGGTTCTCTCTGGTATGGGGAATCTATTGAAAGCACCGGAGTATGCGGCGCAGATTCACGCACTTCTGATGAAGGAAAAGAACCCTGACTATGACATTCCACCAGCCCAGGAATTAACGCAATGGCTCAGTAATATGGGGGAGGTTTGAGCGCACCTGTTTCCTGATGAGCAGAAGCGTTTGTTTGAGTTGATGGTCGAACGTGTCGAGGTCAGAATGGACGAGATTCTTATTCGTTACCATGTCCACGGGCTGACATCAGTGGTCGCTGAGGTTTCCCGTAATCAGGCCGCAAAGGAGGGCTGGCTATGAGTGTTGAGGTGAGAGAGAAGGTGAGGCTGTGCTATTTGGAAGATCAGGACATTTTGGAAGTTCGGATTCCTGTGCGCTGGCACAAACGCAAAGGCAGAAAATCTTTGTCGGTGCCAGGCAGTATGTATCAACCCAAGGCCGACGAAGCGCTGCGTGTGGCGCTGATACAGGCTTACCGCTGGCAACGGAAAGTGCTGTCACAGCAGGCCAAAAATGTGAAAGAGTTGTCACTGTCAGAGCAGGTTGATAAAAGTTATCTCTCTAAAATGAAGCGCCTGACGGCACTGGCCCCGGATATTCAGTCGGACATTTTGCATGAGAGGGGGCAGTGGCCTTTGTCACTGGCACAGTTGATGAAACCTTTTCCACTGGCGTGGGAAGAGCAGCGCGAACATTTTACCGGGTTGTGCAGGCTTGATGATCAGCCCCCTATTTTATCGGTTGTTAATGGTGTGATCCGTCGATCCGATTCTGCACGACGCGATAGAACTCGCAAAGATGAAAGCCATCTGCAAGAGCGTGATGTGTTTGAATGGCGAGAGGCATGGTGATTGTGTCGCCTGAATGTGTGTATTTCCCCCAAACAATTCTGGGGATGGAATCTGGCTGCTTGATGGGAACTGGCTGGCAGATGCTGGTGAATCGTAGCCACGGCAGGCATGAGAGGTAAACAACATCGTCCTGGTTTTGTTCCGTCATGCCTCCATTGAACAGAGTTGTTGAGGTTTTTGTTTCTTCAATCGCACGTCTGGCTTGCAAAAAAAAAGCGTGTCGATCTGATTGCCATGGCAGCCATAAAAAGCGTACCTGCTGATCCATCCCCTTTATAGTAATTCCTGCATGGAGATGCGTGTGACTGATAATCTCCGATCCCTTGATTCGGCAGCGCAGCCAAGGAGTATCATGACAAATGCCCATGATGATATGAACGAGTCCGAGATAACTGCTGATCTCGGATGTGTGGCAGTTTTGAAGAAATTGCGAGACGTCGACTTCTGCGCAGAGACCCACATAGGGCCAGTCCAAGTGCCTGAAGAAGTCTATATGCTGTTCTCGGTGCTTAAGTGCTACAGGCATGTCAGGTTATCCGTCGAATAAACTCAGGCTGATAAAGCTAGCAGGTTTATGCCTTTCTGGGATGAATTACGTGCTTTTTGCCATGATCTGTATCATTGGTGTTGCCACATATAAGTACCCGGTCACATGGGAATATCTATTTCTGACTCAATTTTCAGGCCACTCAGCAGTGCCGCAGTTCCAGTCACATAGCGGGCTACGCTCTCTGCGCTGCAATCCAGATGAGCAACCTGTATATTGGCTAGAAATAAGCGTTTACATATGACCGGGTGCTTAGTTTGAATCGCGCTGTATGTTGGTTGATGCTGGGTGGAAATCAGGTTTTTTTTCAGATATTCATCCACCATCAATAAACGAAAGAATGCCCTGAATCATCAGTATCGCCAGGGTTTCTTTGCAAGCTTGTTGTGTTTAGGCTGTTTTGACGGAAGCTGGCAATAATGGGGGGCTGTTGGGGGGGAGGAGTCATACCCAGGGCTGAGAATGTCGGAATAAATTCACATAGGAATGAAGCCATGCATCACGGAAAGCTATCAAAAGAAACCGCTAAAAAGCTGAAACTCATCCGCGCACGTATTGATGAAGCGAACATGCCTCCCAGTATGCTGGATGAAAATCTTATCATCGGCACATGGAACATTCGGGAATTCGGCAAGGCTGCCCGTAAGAAGGATGCTATTCATCTTATCGCGGAAATTATTGGTCAGTATGACGTACTGGCGTTAACGGAGTTGAGAGATGATCTGCGAGATTTGTCGAGAGTGATGGAAATTCTGGGTCCTTATTACAAGGTTGTTTACTCTGACTTTCGGAGTGATTCAGCCGGTTTTCAGGAACGTATCGCTTACGTCTATGACAAAAGGGCGGCGGTATTTACCGGGCTTGCAGCGGAGGCTGACCCGTTGCGCGAAAGGGGGGCGGATGGTGAATATAGGCAGATATCTCCTGACTGGTGGCGCTCCCCGTATATGGCCTCCTTTCGTGCAGGGAATTTTGATTTCGTCATGTTAGCGGCCCATATCCGGTGGAGCGGGGGTGTGAAAGCAAGGGCCAAGGCTCTTAAGCAGTTAGCCGATTGGATTGAAGTACGTAGAGGGTCTAAATTTCTCACAGATCGGGATTTCATTGTTTTGGGTGATTTCAATATTCCGAGCCGTCGGAGTAGCGCTTTCAAAGCAATATCCAGCGGTAGCCTGCAAATGCCGCCCGCCATGCTCAAAGTGAAGGGAACTAATCTGACAGAGAAATCGACGTACGATCAGATTTTGCACAGTCCAACGCGAAAAGAGCGATTTACAGGGAAAGGGGGTGTCATTCAATTTTTCAAGGAATCCCATGAAGAACTGTTCCCGGATTTAACGCTCGGTAAGTTTAATAACCAGTTGAGTGATCATCTGCCACTCTGGTTAGAAGTGGATACTTGGATTGATGATGAGTTGCTGGATGGTTTTCTTGATGAGTAGTAGAGAGAAGCGTCATGTTCTGTCGTCCAACCTTAGCATTGCTCAAAATCGAAACAAAAACCACTGTCGTATAATGTGCTTGTAACTGTATGGAATGACAGAAGAAGAAAGGGGAATAATTTTGTCTCTGTTTCCCCGGTTTAGGAGACGTGAGACACAGATCGCCTGGGAAGAGGCTGAAATAGGGAAGCTATGCAGGAAATGTGTTTCCCTTAAATATACAAAAGTCCCCCTTTAGAGTGGTTTGTTCCGTATGGGGGGGGGAGACTGTTTCGGCAGAGGAAAATGGCAGTGTATGTGACCTACACGCACACCAACGTCCGGCTATACGATATCGTAAGCCAGAAAAGAGACACCTTTAGAGTGACTTTTTTGTGTCTCAATTCCCTTATTTGTACCGGGAACGGAGGCAAAGATAGCAGCATTTTTCAGTGGCGCTAGTAAAAGCGGTATTGATTTCTTTACGCTGGGTTTTAACGACTGGTTCTGCACAGATGAAGAGAGCGTACAGATGGCAAGATCAGGTTGTTGGTCGGGTATTTTGGGAGGATTGAACACATTAGATTGTCTTCAGCATGAATGATCATAGCTGAGTAATATCATTGGATGTATGGATATAATAGTATCTATTTTGTGGATATATCTCCAATTTAGGCTGTTATGATATCTATATTTGTGTTTTTGGGGTATTCATGACGCTTCTCTCTTTAGTCACCCGCACCTGACATTCAGCAGCAACTGGCTGGCGGTAAAGCGTTTTGACTGTGCGGATGGTGTGTCAGGGGGTCACATGCAGACCTTGTGTGGTTTGCTCGATGCGGATTTTCGTCAGCCATCAATGGATTATGAATATCTCATCAAAGGCAGTCAGATACTCTGCCAAAGCCCGGCTATTGGGCGAATACAGTTCATGAGGGCCATGTTTAATCTGTTTGCCGTTAATCAGGATGATCACACGAAAAACTGGTCATTCCTGATGTCGGATAACGGCCAGTGGCAGCCGTCCCCAATGTATGACGTGACATTTAGTCTAAAGCCATACAATGAGCATGCCATGGCATTTGGTGGGTGTGGTTCAAAGGCACCGTTAAAGATTGTTCAGAAGCTGGCATCTTATGCCAATTACGGTTCCTGGAAAGATGCACAAAAAGATCTGCAGTTAATTTGCGATGTACTCTCGGGCTGGTCTGATCGTGGTAAGGAACTGGGCGTGAAACCGACAAGGATAAAAGAGATAGGCTCGCGGCTTAATGAGATTTATCAGGACAATAAAGGGCTGTTGTAGCTTACGTTCCATCAGTAACAATAATGCCAGTTATCGGCACTGTTTTGGTGTTCAGGGAATTATGATTGTCTGAGTGTGTTTGGTATACCAGCTTGGCGGGTAGTCAGCCTGTATACATTGATGTTACTTTCTAGTGTCATATCTTTTATTTGCGATGATCTACTGCTGATCAGGGTTCTATTTTGAGCCGTGGTGTAGTATTTAGCCGTAGTCATACCACCTGAACCGGAGCAAAATCAGTTCGCATGCCTGCTTACCAGCCCCCATTTGTTATAACTAACGAAATCCTGGAATCCGTTGCTAATATCAGCGAACTTCTTGGACGATACAGTGCTGGCCAAACTGCAGACATGACAACCCAGTTGCGTAGAGGGAATCGTGTACGAACTATACAGGCATCACTGGCGATTGAGCATAATACTTTGACTGTGGAGAAGGTCACTGCGTTGCTTGATGGCAAGCATGTTCTCGGTACACCTAAGGAAATTCAGGAAGTGAAAAATGCATTTGCAGCTTACGATACGTTGCCGGATCTGCTGACAGCTCGCATCGAAGATCTACTGCAAACCCATAAGCTCCTTATGTCAGGTCTGGCTGCGCAGGCCAGGTGCTGGCGATCTGGCGGTGTTGGTATCTACAGGGATGATCAGCTTGTTCATATGCCTCCACCAGCTTCAGAGGTTCCTCGGCTGGTTGGTGACTTACTGGCCTGGATTGGTGCAACGGTTAGCCACCCTTTAATAGCCAGCTGTATTTTCCACTATGAGTTTGAGTTTATACATCCTTTTGCGGATGGAAATGGACGACTTGGTCGTTTCTGGCAAACGTTGATCCTGTCCAGGTGGCGTCCTGCCTTGGCGTTCCTGCCAGTAGAGACACTGATAAAGGCACAGCAGGAGCAGTACTATGCCATGTTGCGTGAAGCCGATAAGGCCTGTGATTCAACACCGTTTATAGCTTTTATGCTGAGAACGATTGAGCAAGCTTTGAAGGAGGCCCTGGATGTTGAAAGTGGTATGAACGCAGCCAGCGGTCAAGTTGGCGACCAAGTTAGCGACCAAGTTAGCGACCAAGTTAAAATACTTCTCAGTATGCTCCACAAAGCTGAAGGGCAACAACTTGGATCAAAGGAGCTGATGGACTTATTACAACTAAAACACCGGCCTAGTTTCAGGAAAAATTATTTAACACCAGCCATCGATGCTGAGCTGGTTTACATGGGCTTTCCCGACAAACCCCAAAGCCCTAAGCAGACCTACCGGTTGAGTGAAGAAGGTATTGCTCTGGTCTTGCAGATTCTAAAATGAATGCAGCAATTACGGTCTGATAATGGCGAATACCAGCATGATGTCTCAGGCAACGCCTGTTATCGAAGAAAATCATGTAGGGCATGACCTACTGGTTGTATGAAAAACCTCCGTATAAGGGGGCGTGGGTTTGAGGGATAACGCAACTGAAATCCTGTGTATTGATAAGCGTCTACAGGAGCTTGAAGGAGAACAGAAGCGGTTATTGGCCAGGCGTAGACAATTGTTGTCTGGCAGTTTGGAGCCGAGCGCTGAACAGCCGGTGTCGCTTTTGGCATTTTCTGTCGAAGAAAAAATCCGAATTTTTCAATCTCTTTTTCAAGGGCGGAATGATGTCATTGCTGCACGCTGGCAGAGTAGCGCGTCAGGGAAGTCCGGATATTCACCGGCCTGTCATAACGAATGGCGGCCGGGTGTTTGCCAAAAACCGAAGGTTAAGTGTACCGACTGTCCGCACAGCAATTTTGAATCTTATACGGAAAAGGCTGTTCACAGTCATCTGACAGGGAAGCGTACCCTTGGCGTTTATCCTCTGAGAGTTGATGAAACCTGTTTGTTTCTGGCAGTGGATTTTGACAAAAAAAGCTGGCAAGAGGAGGTGTCTGCATTTGTCAGGTCTTGTCAAGGACATGGTATTTCCTGTCATACGGAGGTCTCACGTTCAGGTAATGGTGCTCATGTCTGGATTTTTTTCTCATCTCCGGTTTTGGCGAAAGATGCTCGCCAAATGGGCAGCTTTCTTCTCGATCAGGCCATGGATGCCTGCCCTGAACTCAGCTTTGATTCCTATGATCGATTTTTCCCCAATCAGGACACTTTACCCAAGGGCAGGTTCGGTAACTTGATCGCTTTGCCTTTGCAATATTTTCCCCGCCAGCAAGGTTTCAGCGTTTTTGTGGGCGAAAATTTTAAACCTTTACCTGATCAGTGGCTTTACCTGAGCAAGGCGGGCAAGGTGGCTCCTGAGCAAATTGCTTCTCTGATTGATATCTATCAATCGCAGTTTTGCCATCAGAGGGCGGAGGATCTTGAGTTGCTTCCATGGGAGGCAGGGCTCCCTCAGTCGCCTGAAAAGATAGACGGGTGCCCTGAATCGCTGAAGGCTGTTCTGGCGAATGGTTTGTACATATCAGTAGAGCAACTTCCAGCGCGTTTACTGGCTCGCATGAGAAAACTGGCTTCGTTTCCTAATCCCGTTTTCTTTAAAACACAGGCCATGCGGTTTTCTACCCAAGGCATTCCCCGAATAATCTCTTGTTCGAGTGTGGAGAGTGGGTTTCTACATTTACCCAGAGGCTGTCTTGAGAGTGTGGGTGAGTGCCTTGGTGAGCAGGGCTGTAAATTGGTGGTTGAAGATAAAAGAGCCCTTGGGAGACCACTGCCCGATATTGAATTTATAGGGCAGCTTAAGCCGGAGCAACAGAAGGCTATTGATACACTGATACAGTATGAGATTGGTGTTCTGCATGCACCCACAGCGTTTGGTAAAACGGTCGCAGCTCTTGCACTGATAGCAAAGCGTAAAATAAATACTCTGATACTTGTCCATAGTCGCCAGTTGGTTGACCAGTGGCGTGAAAGGGCATTGGTGTTTCTGAATATCCCGAATGTTGGGACAGTAACTGGTGGAAAGAAGAAACCGTCAGGTCTTATCGATATTGCAACCTACCAGAGTCTGGTCAGTAGAAGCGATAACCGCATTAACTCCATAGTTTACGAGTATGGGCAGATTATTATTGATGAGTGCCATCATCTTTCCGCACCTCGTTATGAAATGCTATTGAGTGAGGTGAGAAGCCACTATGTTCTGGGTATTACTGCTACGCCCTACCGGCAGGACGGCCACCAACCCATTGTCCATATGCAGGCAGGGCCGATTCGGTACAAGGCTATTGAGAAGAAAAGTGAGTATCTTCGTAAGGTTACGTTTCGGGATACAGGTGTGTTGCCACTGGATGAGTGGTCTGAACAAAAGCCTCATATTTCCGATATCTACCAGTGGTTAGTGAATCATGAGCAGAGAAACCGGATGATCGTTGAGGATGTTCTGTCTGCGCTGAGGGCGGCAAGGCACCCAGTCATCCTTACGGAAAGAAAAGAGCATGCCTGTTTATTGCATCAGGCTCTAAAGGAGGAAGTGCCAATTGCTGAAATCCTCCATGGTGGTATGAGAGATAAAAACAGGCGTGGTGTTATTGAGAGAATTATCAACAGTCAAATGCCCATTCCGTTAGTGGCAACCGGGCGGTATCTCGGTGAAGGGTTTGACCTTCCTAAGTTGGATACCCTGTTTCTGGCGTTACCTGTTTCATGGAAGGGGACATTGGCCCAGTACGTGGGGAGGATACACCGTGAGCATCAAGGAAAAGGGGAGGTTGTCGTCTATGACTATGCAGACTCTGCCGTTCCTGTTTTATCCAGAATGAAGCAGCGTCGGGAGAAAGGATACAAGGCCCTGGGCTACGTGATGGATAGTGAAAACTTTATACTCCCGGGTATGAATGGCCCACGTTCTTAATCCCTTGCATCAGATGTTTTTGTGGAGTAGTTGTGAAAGATTCCAGTCAGCGGTATGAACAGCCGTCAGCGTTTGTTGTGGCAGACTCGCAATATATGTCCCTGTTGCAGAATATGGCGCATTTTTTAACCCGCCTTTCTGAAGAGCCACTGCCGCTTTCGGGCACCAGACGTCTGCCTGCGGCCAAATGGCTTGAGTCGTTGAATACCCAGCTGTTGGAGCCGGATACCGTTACCCTTGCGCGGCCGCAGTCCGGTCACTTTCCAGCGGCCCTTGGACTGTATCTTCTGGCCCGTGCCTGCGACCTTGGTCGTGTAGATGTGAGTAAATCCAAGCACACTTTGGTATTGAATCAGCCCGTATTTGCCCAGTGGCAGGTGCTGACGAGTGAGGAACGCTACTTTAATCTTCTTGAGGCTTTCTTTAATCGTCTGTATAGCTCGGTTATTGGTGGTCGCTCCGGGATTGATGGCAGGCCGTTTCTGGATTTTGCGGGTGAGAGCTTGTGGGGCTTAAAGGAACAGTCGCCTGAAGCTTATCTCAAAGAAAAAGTGTTTCATCTTCCCATGATGGTAAGGCGCTTCCATGCTTATACTTTCAGCCTGTTTGCCATGTTCGGTATTGCTGAGGTGGCGCTGGTGGAGAATGGTAAAGAGCTGGAGTCGTTCTGTTTGACCCCTTGGGGGCGTCAGCTGATGTCTCTGTGCCATGCCATGATGGTCGAAGCGCTGCAGCATGAGTATGAAGGCGATACTGACGAGTACCCTTTCGTAGAAATGGTGCAAAAATATCGTCCGTCTGTACAGAGCTGGCTGTCGGTTCCGACAGAAGAACCCGCGCCAGGGTTTCTTGTGAAGGTAAGCTTTGGTAAAGAGTGCTGGCGTAAACTCTCAGTGTCATCCACTCATACTCTGGATGATGTGGCTATGGCGATTTTGCAAGCCTTTAAGTTTGATGATATTGATCACCTCTATCATTTCGAGTATGCCGATAGTTATGGAGTTATCCGCCAGATCGGCCATGAGGCCGTCAGCGATGTGGATGGCTGGGCCGACCAGACAACCCTTGGAGATATACAACCGACGGTGGGAATGGCCCTGACATTTGTTTTCGATTATGGCGAAGACTGGTGTTTCCAGCTCAGCCTGGAAGAGGTCAGTACCAGAAGTGATAAATTCATTGATCTCATGGCGGAGAAGGGGGCGCCTCCCAGGCCGTATGAGGATTAGGATGAGTGAGCTAGATGTTGTCATTTCAACCTTAAGCTAATGGTCTGATTTCAGAATACGGTCTTCTGGCCAATGCACGAGCACGCCATTGGGCAATTCAATACATACAGTTCTTTCAACAGATTCTACTGCGACCATTTAAACCGTTAGCTCGAGCCATTGTTCAGAATACAACAAATATGCTGTTTATTGCCTTGAAACAACTAATATATTGTTTATGCTTTTCTATACAGCTTATATATTGTTTTTTTGGGGGCTTTATTTGTGAAATCTATCAGAGAGTTACCTGGAGCTCTTCAGGAGCGGCGTAAAGCCCTGGGGTTAAACCAAAAAGATATGCTGATGAAAATCGGCATGACTCAGCAACAGTATCAACGCATAGAAAAAGGGGGGGACACCAGGCTTTCGACGCTTTTACGGGTACTTGAAGGTATGGATTTAGAATTCATACTGGTTCCTAAGGATCAAGTGAAAAACGTGAAAAACGTACTGGAACACCCTGAAACAGAAACGGGCCAGGGTGGTGAAAAAGAAGAACCTTCCAGTTGGTCGTCCGTTTTGAAAGGGATGGAGGATGAGTAATGGCGCGCGCAAGATTAAGCATTCGTTGCATGAAACTGTGGAAGCACTTTCTCTCACCTTGCACGGTCAGCAAGTGGGCATTCTTACTCATTATTCTGGTGGAAAGAATATCCTTTCGTTTGACCCTGAATATGTTGCTCTGTCTGCTGATAGCCGGCCAACGTACACCTTGAGCCAGAAGGTTAATGCTGATTATTTCAAAAACAACCTAATACATAATCAAAGATTGGCACCGGTTCTTTCAAACTTACTCCCTGAGGGAGCCTTGAGAGAGTGGATGTCATCCAACTTAAAAGTACATCCGGATCATGCGTTTCCACTGTTGGCCTGGACGGGAAGAAACTTGCCAGGGGCGATTGTTGCGGAGCCTGTTGCGTTAGGAGCATTGCCTGTCTGGGCCTTAACCGCCCGCGACCAGGTTGAACCTATACAGATTGATGTTAGGAATAGTGCACAGAAATTCTCCCTGGCAGGCGTGAAGATGAAGTTTTCATCCAGCCAGCAGGATGGTCGTTTCCATATTGCTCTGAGCGATGTTGATCACGGCAATGATGGCTGGATTATAAAAACACCATCGACGATACATCGTCACGTGCCAGAAAATGAATATACGGCCATGCGTCTGGCGGAAGCTATTGGGGTTAATATTCCAGAGGTACGCTTAACCCCCTTAAACCTTTTGGATAATCTGCCTGATATTCAGCTACCTAATGAGCAAACCGCATACGCCATTCGCCGTTATGACCGGGATGGTGGCGAGCGTATTCATAGCGAGGACTTTGCTCAAGTTTTCGAGCTGTATGCACATAATAAATATGGAAAGGCTAACAGTGAACAGATTGCGTTGGCTCTTTATCGCTTTAGTGAACATGGATTAGCAGATGTGCAGCAAATGGCCAGACGCCTGTTGGCGAATATTTTGCTGGCCAACGGAGATGCGCATTTGAAAAACTGGACGATTATATATCCTGATCAGAAGCACCCGGTGCTTTCGCCTGCTTACGACATTGTCAGTACATTGCCGTATGTAAATAATGAATCTGGTATTGCTCTCAATATGGGGCGAAAAAAAGCTTGGTGTGACATTGATATGAATACGTTTGAAACCTGGGCACGACGAGCTGATATTCCGTGGCAGGCAATAAAAGTACATATCAACGATGCGCTGGAACTGGCACGGAGTACATGGCCAGAGTTGATCAAGGATCTCCCTATGCATGGGCAGCACAAAGCTGTTTTGACTAAGCATATGAACAATGTGACACAAGCATTTCGGGTTACGTTATAGGAGTATTTGGGGCCGGTAACATCATTTACCGGTACTGTTTTGTGTAATGGATTCCCTAACCCACCAGCCGTGAAATAAATGTTGTCAGTAAGCCTGCGAGGGTATCAGTGTCAGGAATGGTTTTTATAAACCAGGATGGGTATCTATGAGAGCCGCGCGGGCAAGCGTTTGTAATTGACCTTAAGAAAGATTCTTGCAGTTTTACTCTGGCTTCTTGCGTTAATTCACGGCCTGTCCTGTCCAAAATATCTTAAAACCGTCTACTTTTAGTGTGTGAAAAATGTTCATTCTTCAGTATCGAACACAGCCTCTGCATTAACGCCTGCCCCCTTCACCACCGTGCAGGTCATCCTGACCAAGCAGGAGCACATTCAGCTTAAACAGCAGGCCAGCCAGTGGCATGCTATGTGGAAATCGGCGTGTGACCGAGAGCAAAAAGCTCTGACCAAAAATTCCGGGCTCACGTTAAAGCATAAGGCTGCTACAGCAGCATTGAATGCCCAGATTGATGAACTGAAATCAGAGCTGGCGCACATGAAGCACCTGCTTTTTGGTCGCAAGTCTGAGAAAACCAGTGCCTCTTCCAAGAAAAGCGGCAATTCAACTCGCCCACCTTCAAATCGTAAACGAGGCCGCCAGCCCGGGGTTCCCGGTAACGGGCGCAACCTTCACAACAATCTGCCTGTGGTTCATGAGCCAGTGGACCTGCCAGAGGAAGAGCAGCGTTGTGCAGCCTGTCATTGACCTTTCAGGCCATTTTTCAATAGCTCTGGTTGCGATGTGATTGAAGTTGAAGTCAAGGCTCACGTTCGTCGTTATCACCGAAGACACTATCAGAAAACCTGCCAGTGCCCGGAAACGCCCAATATCACTGTTGCACCACCTCCGCCAAGACTCATCAATAAAGGGATGCTCGGGATTTCAGTCTGGGGGGAGTTGTTACTGAATAAATACGCATACGGCATCCCCATAAACAGACAACTGGAGTCTTATAAAACACAGGGTCTGCACCTTTCACCAGCAACTATTTCCTTTGGGCAGGCCGCAATAACGCCTTTTTTCGAGCCTGTTGCTGATGCTATTCGGGAGTTCGTTGCCAAGAGCAATCAATGGCATGCCGATGAAACGCGGTGGATTGTCTGGGGGCATGAGAAAACTGGATCCCACAAGCACTGGCTCTGGGTATTTCTTTGCGACCAGGCGGTTTATTTCAGTATTGCTGACTCTCGCGCGGCTGTCGTACCCGAATCCGTCATAGGTGATGGGGCAGGTACGCTGGTATGCGATCGGTACCCGGCCTACAAGAAGCTCGCCAGTGATGCGGTTTCTATTGTTTTAGCTTTCTGTTGGGCTCACGTAAGACGGGATTTTATTGATGCTCAGCGTGGCGACCCTGAACTGGAAAAGTGGAGTGCCACCTGGGTGAGCAGGATTGGTCACTTATACCACCTGAACGACCAGCGCCTTAAAGTTCTGGACGACCCTGAGCAGTTTTCAGCTCGACAACTGAAACTTGAGCGTCAGGTAGAGCAGATGGCAACCCAGAGGGATCAGGAACTCAAACGCCCAAAACTGCCAGTCAGAGCAAAAAAGGTGCTCGAAAGCCTGCAGAATCATTGGGAAGGATTGACCCGTTTTGTCACTCATCCCGGTATCCCTATGGATAACAACGCTGCAGAACAAGCCATTCGCACAGTGCCTGGCAGGAAGAATTACTATGGCTCTGGCAGCGACTGGAGTGCTGATATAGCCGCATTTCTATTCAGTATTTTCATGACACTTAAGCTTTGGGGTATTAACCCAAAAATCTGGCTGAATTCCTATCTTGAGGCATGTGCAGCAAATGGCAGGAAACCGCCTGAAGATATCTCCCCCTGTTTGCCTTGGTTAATGAGTGAGGAGATGCTTTGTAAAATGCGTAACCATGATCCTCCAAAAGCATAACCCGATGGGAAAAATCATTGCCTGAAATGGTGGCGTTCAGGTGGCTGGTAGAAAGCTTACCAGGCTGGCAAGTCATTCACTCTCAGGCCTTCATACTGGCGACTCATTTCTTGTTCGTCCATTGCATTTATCACCCGATCAACAAAGGTTCCAAGGCCTGCGACCGAGTCAGTCTCAACATAGGAAATACGTAGCACCTCAAACCCCAGGCTTTTGAGTATGTGATCTATCAAAGGGTCTCGCGCTCTTCTTTTTCCAGATTCTTTTGCAAGAAGAAGCTCATCGTTTTCCATTGTGTCATCCTGAATATAATGATGGGGGCCATCGACTTCTATACACAAGGTTTTACCCACCAGAATATCAACGGGGAACCCTTCAATATTCACTTCCATAACAATATTTTGGTTTGGCAAAGCATTTTTAACAGCCTGGAACACTCTGTTTTGTAATGCTGAGACTTTCACCTTTTTTTCAGGAGCAGAAAGAGCAGGAGACACATCAATTTCCAGGTTAGAAATGCCTGCCCAGTAAATATATGCAAATCTGTCTTGCCAGTGATGTGAAAGAAGGTCCCTGATATTTTCCCTATCCATTAGCGGCTTAACAAAGATATCAAAACGGGGTGTATCAGGATCATCCTTGACGAGCGGATTTTGTTTTGCACATAAATCCAGAACGGCCAGGTTCCATAAGAAGTCGCCGACGCTATGCTGTAGAGGGCCGCCAGTGTCAATAAAACCAGTCATATCACAAAGACGTTTAACCAGGAAATAGCCAAGCTTCAGCTGGTCGTCTGACAGAGATAAACGGCACAAAGCGTCAAGGGCCATAATGATATCCTGTTCAGTCGGCGATATGTTCATAATGGCTTGAATCGAAGCTTGAACAACATCCTCCCCTATGACGTGTGAGCAATGAGACATCCCACTGGCCACCATGGCCAGAGACTGGGCCGACCACTCACTGGTGTCAGTCAAATCACGGCTTCCCACCTCTTTGGCCAGCGCCTTCCGGGGCGTGTCGGCGTCGTCCCCCGCCACCGGGCTCAGGCCATTGGTCACCATGGCCAGAGGCTGGGCCGACCACTCTTTGGTGTCGGTCAAATCACGGCTTCCCACCTCTTTGGCCAGCGCCTTCCGGGTCGTGTCGGCGTCCTCACCCGCCACCTGACTCAGGCCATTGGTCACCATGGCCAGATCTTGCGCTATCCAGCGCTTAAGGTCTCCGGCAAGGGCACGCCTCCCCACTTCTTTAGCCAGCGCCTTCCGGGTCGTGTCGGCGTCGTCCCCCGCCACCTGACTCAGGCCATTGGTCACCATGGCCAGATCTTGCGCTATCCAGCACTTAAGGTCTCCGGCAAGGACACGCCTCCCCACCTCTTTGGCCAGCGCCTTCCGGGTCGTGTCGGCGTCGTCCCCCGCCACCTGACTCAGGCCATTGGTCACCATGGCCAGATCTTGCGCTATCCAGCACTTAAGGTCTCCGGCAAGGGCACGCCTCCCCACGTCTTTGGCCAGCGCCTTCCGGGTCGTGTCGGCGTCGTCCCCCTCCACCTGCCTCAGGCCATTGGTCACCATGGCCAGATGCTTGGCCGACCACTCCCTGGGGTCAGTCAAATCACGCCTCCCCACCTCTTTGGCCAGCGCCTTCCGGGTCGTGTCGGCGTCGTCACCCGCCACCTGACTCAGGCCATTGGTCACCATGGCCAGAGGCTGGGCCGACCACTCTTTGGTGTCGGTCAAATCACGTCTCCCCACCTCTTTGGCCAGCGCCTTCCGGGTCGTGTCGGCGTCGTCCCCCGTCACCTGGCTCAGGCCATTGGTCACCATGGCCAGATGTTGCGCTATCCAGCACTTAAGGTCTCCGGCAAGGGCACGCCTCCCCACTTCTTTGGCCAGCCCCTTCCGGGTCGTGTCGGCATCGTCCCCCGTCACCTGCCTCAGGCCATTGGTCACCATGGCCAGATGCTGGGCCGACCACTCACTGGTGTCAGTAAAATCACGGCTTCCCACTTCTTTGGCCAGCGCCTTCCGGGTCGTGTCGGCGTCGTCCCTCGCCACCTGATTCAGGCCATTGGTCACCATGGCCAGATGCTGGGCCGACCACTCCCTGGGGTCAGTCAAATCACGGTTTCCCACTTCTTTGGCCAGCGCCTTCCGGGTCGTGTCGGCGTCGTCACCCACCACCTTACTCAGGCCATTGGTCACCATGGCCAGATGCTGGGCCGACCACTCTTTGGTGTCGGTCAAATCACGGCTTCCCACCTCTTTGGCCAGCGCCTTTCGGGTCGTGTCGGCTTTGTCACCGGCGACCTGACTCAAGCTATTGAGCACCATGGCCAGCGTTTGGGCGTTAAATCCGCACTGTTTGGTTAGCTGCTGTTTTTGACTGCGGTGGATCACGGCTTTCATTATCCAGTCTAACGCTGTGGCGCCTTCTTGATATTTTGCTAATTTTGAAAACGCATTTGCCAAAAGAGCAAGGGCTTTGGGACTGGCTCGAAGCGGGTGCGGCTCTCTTTCTGTCATCTGGAATGCAAGATCTAAAAGCGCGGTTTTATGGCTCTCCCGATGTGGCCCGTGAAGTTGCTTTTTGAGTCGATTCACTTCGATTGCCAGTGCTTCTATCTGTTGATCGAAACGCTCGGCGGAAGGGTTGCGGTAATATTGTCTCTTTCTGTCTGGGCTTCTTTTTGGATGTGTTCGAACGGTAGCCTCAGACGATTCCTGTTGTCGTGAAGGGACTTCGGCATGGGTCTTTGATGTGGTCAATACAGGCGGCCACTGAAGCATTGATGATTCAGGAACAGGAGAGGCATGTGGCCGGACACAGGTACGACCGGGATACAGGGAAGCAGGTAAAGGCTTTACTATTGCCGCCCAGCTTTTCTTTGTATCTTTATCTGCTGCTGCGCATTTCTCTATCACGCCCCCTGACAGCGGTAGCATTAACCAAATAAAAAACAATTCTCTCCCGCTAAAGTGAGCACCAATATTCACGGTAAATCTCATCCTGTTGCCCGTTCGTTGAGGCTGTGCAGTAAAGGCAATGGCGGGATATATGGCAAGACGGCACAGGCCAAAAAGAGAAGGGAATACACAATCAGCAAACCGCCTCATATACCGACCATGATCCTCCAAAAGCATAACCGGACAGGAAAAATCATTGCCTGAAATGGTGGCGTTCAGGTGGTTGGTAGAAAGGTTACCAAGAGATTTTCAGCCTGCTGGCCAAAGCCTTGAAGCGACAGCTCAACAGACAGAAACGCCAACAACCCCGACTGGATAAAGAGCCACACCCATGCCTCTATGTGTCTCCCTTGCACGACAAGAGAGGTTCAGTATGAGCAACAAAAAACAGGAGTCACTGGCTGCGCAAATTGCAGGATTGCCCAAACTCAACAACCAGGAACTGCATAAACTCTGGCGCGACCTATACGAGAAAGAGCCGCCCAAACTGAGTCGTTTGTTGTTTATCCAGAAGCTGGGCTGGCGTATTCAGGAAGTGACTCTGGGAGGATTGGAGGAGGCGGCCAAAGAGCAGCTGGATAAAGACATAAAAGTAATATCCCGAAACGGCAACCTCGGCCAGCCCCGCGTAGAGCAGACCAAAGCAGGTGTCATCTTCGAGCGCATATGGAATGGCAAGGTATATAGGGTGAAGAGTCTGGAAAAAGCCTTTGAGTATGAAGGCACCAGATACCGCAGTCTGTCGGCCATTGTTCGGGAGATAACCGGTCAGCACACCAGTGGCCCACGCTTCTTTGGCATCAAATCAGGTTGAAGATATGGATATCAAGTCTGGCTCTAATAATGAAAGAGGTCCTGTTTGGTGTGCCATTTACACCCGTAAATCCACAGAAGAAGGATTGGATCAGGAGTTTAATTCCCTCCATGCCCAGCGGGAGTCGGCGGAAGCCTATATTCAGGCTCACCGGGGTGAAGGTTGGCTTGTTCTTCCTGATTATTACGATGATGGTGGCTTTTCTGGTGGAAACACGGAACGTCCGGCTTTACAGAGACTTTTGGTTGATGTTGAAGCTGACAAAGTGGATGCAATTATCGTTTACAAGGTTGACCGGTTAGCCAGAAATATTGCTGATTTCGCCAGGCTGGTGGAACTGCTTGATCGACACAGTGTGGCCTTTATTTCTGTCACCCAGCACTTCAACACCGGCGACAGTATGGGGCGGCTGACACTTAATATCCTGATGACCTTTGCTCAGTTTGAGAGAGAGGTGATCGGTGAGCGGATTCGGGACAAGATTGCACTCTCTAAGAAGAAAGGAAAGTTTACCGGCGGACGGGTGCCGACAGGTTACACCCTGAAGGAGCATCGGCTTGTGGTTCACCCCAAAGAAGCTGCCGGTATTCAAATGCTGTTCAAGGAGTATGCGCAGACAGGCTCGCTGGCAGAGGCTTGTCGTCGCACCAGCCGAGCTGGTTACCGTACCAAAAGGAATGTGTTTGAAGGTGGCAAAGTATCAGGTGGCGGCCCGTTCACCGGCAAAGCTGCCTGGCATATTGTCCGTAATCGTATCTGTATGGGTGATACTCCCCACAAAGGGCAGTGGTACCTGGGAGAGCATCCCGCAATTATCGAACGTGAGCTTTGGACTGAAGTAGAAGCTCGCCCTAAAGAGGATTTATCGAAACGGAAGAAAAAGTCCCGGCAGTACGGACAGGGCAGTTTCCTCAATGGGTTGGAGTTCGGCAGCGATGGTGTTCAGCTGGCTTCAAAAACCACCTACAAAGCCGATGAGCAGGGTAACCGTAGAAAGAAGTATCGCTACTTTGTCAGCACCGTTGTCGATAAAGAGGGCTACAAAGCAGCGCCCCTGCCACCCGTTGCTGCAACGGAGCTGGAAGATGATGTTCTGAATAGTCTGGTTGAGATGCTCAGAGCCCCGGAATACTGCCATCAGGTTCAATGCCTGCTGTTGGCCGAAGGTTGCGACCCCGCTCAGCTGAAAGATGGAACAGTATTCAAAACATTAATTGATATCGGCCAGATCTGGGAACTGCTGTTTCCCGAAGAGCAGCGGCGTCTGTTTCACCTGCTGGTGGAGCGGGTCACCGTCGGTAAGGACTCTCTGGCCATCCTCTATAAGGCCAATGGCCTGGCTTCAGTCTTGGCAGAAGTGAAAGCAGGAAAACAACAGCAGGAGAACGTGCCATGCCTATAAAATGCACCGGCGAGAAAACCCTGACCGTCCACCAGCAGAATGGCACGATTGAGGTGCGCATACCTATTCGCTGGATCAAAGCCAAAGGGCAGCGACGGATTCATTCTCGAACCGCCATTACCAAGCCTATTGTCGACGAAACCCTGCGTACTCACCTGGTCAAGGCTCACCGTTGGGAGCGGAAACTTTTGAAGGGGGAGGCCACCAGCATTCAGGAGCTGGCGCGTATGGAAAAGGTGGATAAGAGCGACCTTTCCAAGATCCTGCGGCTGACGACACTGGCTCCGGAGATTCAAGCGGATATTCTGTTACGACGGGGGAAGTGGCCATTGTCCTGGGTGAAGGTAAAAAATTGGTTTGCACTAGAGTGGGGGGAGCAAGCAAAGCACTTTGTGCTAAAACAGGAGCGATAGTGGCTCAAGTCATGCTAATAATAGGAAATCATGGCAGGTGTTACGGATAACCTTCTTGCAAGGACTTTTTAGTTTGACGTAAAAACCCACGTCCTTAGGACGTGGTTATGAATGGTTGGCTTTGCCTGCCATAGGTCTACCCAGCTACTCCTATCTCTGAGTTGTCCCCACAACTGAACGAGATAGGAAGTAGCATGAGTAGATTTGAGAAATTATCGCACGTTATTTGGCATTGCCAATATCATATTGTTTGGGTACCAAAGTACAGGTTTCGCATGCTGAAGGGGCCTGTAGCTGCGGATGTATTCAATAGTATTCAGGTTTACTGTCATCGGTTGGGTTGTCCGATAGTGGAGCTGAATGTACAGATCGACCATGTACATTTATTTGTAAAGGTTCCACCAAAAATATCGATTTTAAAGCTTGTTGGAACAGTAAAAGGGAAGAGTGCACTGCGATTATTTACGCGATTTTCGTGGTTGCGGCAGAAGCCATACTGGGGGAATCATTTCTGGGCAAAAGGATACTGCGTGGACACTGTTGGAGTTGATGCAGAAATGATCCGGAAATATGTCAAATATCAAGAGAAGCAAGAACAAAGGCAGCGTGAGCTGCAACTCCGTAAATAGCCCTTAAGGGTTGAGGGACAACTCAAGTCTGCCTTCTTAGAAGGCCGACCGGTAAATTGCCCCCTTCTAGGGGGCTAAAAGCAAGTCCACGTTCTACGAACGTGGTTCGTTTAGTTGTTTTGCGTGCTTCGTAGGGCGGTAGCGTATCAAACTACCGCAAAATGAATGCCATCGTGTTTGGCTCTAGCTAGGTGTATATGAGGAACGGCTAGTTTATCGAAAGCAGAAAGCGCAGCTAAAATTGGGCTCTGTTAACAATAAATATTGGCAGCATGAACTACAATTCCAGGCACCGGTTTCTGTCGTACAAGTGAAACCATCGTCATGCAGAAAATATAGTTTAAACCATTCCTGAAATCTCTCAACACACTGTCCCCTGTGCAGCTTACCTGCTTGCACAGAACCATGCCGCCATGCCCGAAGACTCCAGAAACGACAGGAAACGGTCGTCTTCTCGATCGTCTCAAATATTATTTTGATCAACACCCACGCTGCCCTCATTGCTCTTGTGAGTCCATGACGCGCTGGGGTCAGAACGCTGGCCATCAACGTTATCGCTGCAACAAATGCAAGCGCCCCTGCAATGCTTTGAGTGGTACACCCCTGGCACATTTTCGTATTCGCGAGAAGCTGGATGCCTATCTTGCCAGCATGGATGGAGGAAGCACTTTACGGCCAGCGGCTGCTGAATGTGACGTCTCGCTGAAAACATCGTTCTACCTTCGTCACCGCCTGATGGCCGTTATTGAAGCCGATACAACAGGTCAGCTATCCGGCATTTCGGAAATGGATGAAACCTTTTTTCGAGAATCCCGCAAAGGTCAGAGAGGGTTGGGAAAAGGGCCCGTAAACGTGGCGGTCGTTCCAGAAGAAAGACAAACCGGCCGAAGCTTCTGGGGAAAAGCAAAAACCCATAAAAAAGGTCCCTGTTATGGTGGCCTGCGATCGCCAGCAACATATGACGGACGCGGTTCTTGAGCATGTCAGTAACGAGGAGCTCTTTACTCAATTGGAAGGGCGGATTTTGCCAGGCAGTACGCTGTGCACGGATGCTCACCTGTCACATGAGCAACTGGCCGATCAACTCAATGTGACGTTAAAGGAGCTCGTTACAACGGCAGGCGAGTATGTGCGAGAGAAGATTTATCATATTCAGACGGTCAACGCTTATCACAGTGAGCTCAAGCGCTGGATCAATGGTTTCTTCAAAGGTGTGGCGACAAAATATTTGTCTCGCTACCTGGGCTGGAAGCGATTTTTAAAGACCCACATCTTCTCAGAAGAGAGCCTGTTAGATCAGGAGGCATCGCATTGGCTCAACCCTCAGTTATTGTGAACAGAGCCCAGCCGGTTAAGATAACGTGTTTCAAGCATGGTCAAAGTTCAGGGTGCCAGGAATAACTGATGTATTCTTGTTGCAGGCCAAATGCCCTGCCAGTCGATACTATTTACTGACTTTCATCTTAAAGAAATAATCTGTGAGAGTTAAAACATCCGATGGAAGAACACTCCCTGTTTGGATGCCTTTCACCACCTTGCTGGGAGGTAAAAGACAACTGGAGATATTGCGTTTTTCGTTCCGTAGTCCAAGACTACCGTCGCTGGTGGCTTGCAGTTTTCCTGCAAATGACGGAGATCTCAATGCTTCAACAAGCTGTAGCTGCTTATCATCCTGGGAAGCTGCCGGTTCATTCTCCCTGCTGGTTGCCTGACCCTCAATGAACAAAAGTTCTGCTGTATTTTCTCTGATGTTCCTGAGGGCATCCTGCCCGCCAACCATTCTTTGAACAGCCCGAACGCGTTCTGGCCCAGGAAGTTTTTTGTAAATATTGCAAGTGTGTCCACTGATTGCCGGTGATGGGCATAGTCTTCTATATTCTGCAATCAGTGTATCCCAATAATCCTTAAGTAATTCCTCAGGTATATGTAGCCCTTTTTCTCGTAGCATACCGGAAAAAATAGCAAATAAACGACGGTTTTTATAATCAATATTATCTTGCTTGATAAGCCATAAAAAACAGTCAGGGTGCTTCAGCATAAAGGATCTGTCCTGCGGGTTGTATATATTCAAAGCGTTTGATTGCTCCCAAAACTTGACCATATCCGATCCTGCCCATTTTAGTAAAACCTCTTTAGGTGGTACTTTATACCGCATAGCTTGTGTCCCAGGCTTTTCCAAACTCTGGTAGGCTTTGAATACCGCATCAGCAAATTCAGTATCCAGTGTTTCTTCTGACATATCATACTGATGGATTTTATCTTTGACTTTCCCATAAATTTGAGCAGACATCTGACTGACTGTGGCAGGATAAGTCGCTGAAATTTCACTTAGCCTTTTGATTAAAATAGACAAAACCTTCATAAAGGATTTATGAGTCAGAGGGAGTTTCATTACCAGTTTGAAATTGTTATTGATCTCTCCCCAGTCTTCCAGTTCCTCCGCTGGTTTTATGTCGCCTCCTTCAAGTTCAGTTATTTTGGTGAGTTCCTTGTTTATTTTGTTCCAATGCAGCCTGACCTTATCATCGAAAATTATTTTATACCTTTGGCTTGATTTTAGTTTTATCATTTCTTCTGACAGGTGACGGAGCACGTTATCGTCCAATTTCATTTGATTCTTTTCGATTCTTTTCTCAAGCTCTACAAAAAGGTTTCTTATGAGATCTTCGTCAAACTGTGAATCCTCATAAAAAAGGGCATGGGTCAGTTGGTTAATTCTATGTGAGATTTCTGGACAAGCTATATTCAATCTTTCAATAAGTATAAGTGTATGTTCGTCAGCCCATCCGTCGTCGCCTATTGAGACTGCTCCTCCATCGTCGGCTATTGGGGCTGGTTGAGGTATGGCCTCAGGATCTCTTCTTTCCTTAGACAGAGTCGGATAATGAGTAACGTTTTCTTCATGTTGCATGGGTTTGTGTGAGTAGCGGATAGCTGCAGTCAGTACTGCTAACAAAGTCAGTTCCCCTGCAGTGTCAGGCCCCAGAGAGCCTGAATGATGTTCAGAGTGTATTAATCCCAGTTGGCCGGGTAAAACCCTTAACGACGAGATAGTGTCCGTTTTCTTCAGCTTTCTCTGCGGGTATTGGCTTACTGGTCTTTCGACAGTAGGATATATATCTCTTTTAGAAACAAATTGTTCTCCTTCAAGAGAAATAAGGTTGGCCAAAGCCCTGGCCCTGAGAATGTGAGCATTGGGGCTTGAGTCATCGATTGCTTCCTTGAAACTAAATAATCTCAGTACCCTGCTTCCGGGGATTGCAATAAGAACATCGTCCAGATCTTTCAGGTGGCCTACTATATTTGATGTTGATAGCATGCTCACACTAAGGTCGGGGAGTAATACGAAACTGTTCTCTGATAAAACACCTTGTTTGAAATCAAGAAAAGCGACAGCTCTTGAAAGTATGTATGGTAGCATTAGAAGAGCAATTTTAGCTGACTCTTTGGTCTGCAAGGTTGTTGATATTCGAGTCAAATGTTCAGGACATTTTTTACAGAATGTATTTCCATATGCAGCTGGCGCAGTGCATTTAAAGAGATTATTGAATGGAATTTCCATAGTATGATCATGCTTTTCTGATTCTATCTCCCTGTCAAGAAGATGCTGATAAACCCCCAGTAATTCATATGTGGTGTCTATGTCTATGCTTTCAATCTCAAGTTGAGGAGCAGTGTCTTTGTGAGTCAGCTTTTTAAGCACTTCAGGTTGAAATAATTGATGAAGGTAATGGAAATGAATGTCCCATTCTATAAATGGATGCCTGTCCATGCATTTAATCATTGCGGGGCGGGATGGACTGGCTGGTGGTAGAGATGTCAGTGCTTTAATTGCAAAGGTGGCTTCTTCTGATTCTTCTGATTCTTCTGACTCTTCAGTTAATGGGGGTATATGTTCACTAGCCTGGCACTGTGATTTTGTAGCCTTTCTTTTGTGAAAATCTTTATCATCGTCCCTATCCCTGTCTGTGCCTCGGCCAGAACCAGATACTCCGGTAGATGCTCTGGAGCCGGTAGTCGCATTATTATGGCTCGCACTTTCTGTTATTGTTGTGCTACTGCTGGAAGTTTGGCTTTCACCTGAGCGCTTGTTGTCACCAGGGCAGCTAAGAATGCCCGGTATACTCCAGAAAGTTGTACCCTCTTTCTTAAAGGATAATGGAATCGCTCTACTGCTCTGTAACATTCCCCCCTGACTCTGGTTTATGAATACGCACGAAGAAATAACCAGAAGGCAAGGTGCAATATGAACAATTTGGCTAGATAAAAAAGAGAGTTGATGTGTTAGTGGTTCTGAAATTTTCCTCAACCTGACATTGATGTTGCTTTTCTTCATATAGCCAGATGGTTCATCCGGCTCAGTGATGAGAGTAGGGTTGAGAGTAACTTTTTTTTGAGGGGGGCGATAAACGCTGAGTTCTCTCTCTGTTTTGGTAGGCTTGAAAACTTCTTCAGCGTAAACGCCATTCATTTTGAAATACATATTTCCTACCTCAACCTGTGCGGGACTGCTAAAAAGGCATAAATACAGTTTTGTGTATATTCATACCGCTTAATGTAGTGAAATTTCATGTAAGCAGCACGAATAAAGGGATCATGGAATAAAGTGGATAAGGATAAAGGGGTCAGGTTCATTTAATTCTTATTGGATTTCTCTGGCGAAGCTGAAAAATAGGACGCTTATTTCCCCCATGCTAGTGTATGTGCGGCATACTCTTTGTTAGGACTCTTTCACTTATATGAAAACGCGACATCTGGAAGATAGCTCATTCCGTTTCGGCCGCCAGTAAAATTCCAAGTGATTGCAGCTGCATATGTCTTATGACGTTCTCAAAAAATAATGCGACTTCATAGCTTCGTTTCTATTCTATTACTGCCAATCTTTACTCAGTCGATGTCTCCCGCTATGAGCATTTCAGTAATGGTGAGTATGACTGACTTGAACCATCAGATGCGCCAAGATATTCGTATACTATTGCCGGGTCCTTTGATCCTTTTGTGGCCATTTGAAATGCTTGACCTTCATTACCAGAAAGCATCAAAGAGGTATTAAATTATCTGCTTCTGTAGAGCCCCCCCGGTCAAAGTAGATGGCCCCTGCCCACTGGAACACGACACTGCCCGGCAAAATGGCGTCTTCCACCAAGGGCAGAAGATCCACCGTCATATCCGGGGCTGTCACCGTCTCGGTATAAGGCACATGACTGAGGCTGTTGCTTTGGGCGCGAGCAATGAGCTGGTCGCCCTTAAAGTTCTCTGTGGCAGGGTGAACAGTGGTCACCACATCACATCCGCCAAGTCCCTCTCTGGTTTTCATTATGGAGGTGGTGTAGGTGTAGTCATCGGTCACCTTCAGGGTGAACGCGCCCGTTGCATAATCGACAGTGCCTGTCAGACCTGCCCAATTCCCATTCCCATCGTCATAGGCTTTACGGGTTCTGCTGGTGCTTTCTCCCACCGCATTACTTCGAGAGACAATCCACTCCAATGAAAGACTGCCCGGCAGCAGAGGTGCTCCGGTAATGGTGCCGGTGAACAAACCTGCGCCATCCGGGCTGCCGGGGAGGCTGGTGTTGGTAACAGCCCCTTCCTGATACGACAGAGAAAGACTTGTTCCACCGTCAGGTATCGACGCAGGGACAATACTCAAGACACAGTCCCCATAAAACACCGTCCCTGAACCATCACCCTGAAGCACACCTTGACCGTTGTCGGTGATGGTCTTGGTGACACCAGCCACCAGATAATCAATAGACACGCTGCCCGGCTTGATGCCGGGTTTGTCGGTAATATGCCGTACCTCAAACTGACCGGGAACGGCTGTCCCGGCATGAATGGTCACCTCATCATCGGTCTGGGCTTTGAAGGCGATGATCATGGAGCTGTCCGGGTCGGGCATGACATCCAGAGTGACCTGCGCGGCACCGGTGGCGTAATCCACCGTCCCTGTGCCAGCCCCTGTAAGCTGGCCATTACCGGGGTCGGTCACGTCATACCATTTCCCCAGCGCCAGATAGCTGATGATCAGCGTGCCCGGAGCCGGTGCCACACCATCAGCGGTTAAAGCGAAGGTATAGGAGAAACCACGATTCTGATTGGTGATCTCCAGGTCTTCCGAGTACATGACACCTGTCGCCACTGCTCCGGGGCGATAGCTGGCCGAGGCACCGGAGGTAAAGGAGCCAGAGGTCTTGAAGGCATCAATCTGCCCACTCTCGTAATCAATGATGATCTTCTCGAACGAGTGGGTGCCGCTGGAATGTTGGAACGTCCCGTCGCCAGCATCGGTATAGTCGCCACCAGCAATGCTGAGTGTCACCGTTTTCGGTACAGCGCCGGTTTGCAGGTAAGCGCGGGACTGGTTGCCACTGATCAAACCGAACGACAAACTCACACTCCGGCTCCCGGGTGAGACCGGATGCACCACGCGAGCGGTATAGGTGCCGTCCTGATTGATCAGCGGGGTTTCCGAGCGGGCACTGGGGACCATCTCCCCATACACGCTGTTCACCTTAAAGGTCAGGTCATTCTGGGACGCATCGACCTTGAGCGATTGCAGGCCATAGTAGCGGAGTCCAAGCTGCAGCCTCTGCCGTTCAAAGTCCACATAGGAGTCAGACGACACGGCATAGGTGAAGGTTTCGATTTTTCCTTCCACGCTGATGATACGCACATATTGTTCATCACCTGTCGCCTCATTCAGGAGCCGGTACACCTCACCAATTTCCGGCAGCCGGTGTTCTTCCCTCTGAATGGCCAGCAAGCTGCGCTGGCCCACCAGCTGGTTGCCCAAGAGATGCCAGTTGGTGTCAACCGCTGGCACTACATAACTCTCAATCCGGTTACGAGCATCGGCCCGTTCATCAATCTGGCTTTCAGTATTGAACAGCACCACGCCGACTCTCTCATCTTCCGGATTCACTGTGAGAATGGCATGAGCGCCAAGGTAAGGGTCTGCGTTGTCGGTGCCCACACCCACAAACATCTTCCGCATGGAGACATCACCGACCGTTCGGTCTATGCGGCTGATATACCGGAACAGGTTATTGGCCTGCCCGTCGGCCACGACATTCCCTGTGGCCCGGCCTCCGCCGTCGTCCTCCGCCGTCGTCCTCGTCGGTGAGCCTTTGGGATGCAAATAACTTGATATTTTCCTTGTTGATTGCCATACCGTTAGTCCTTTTGGGTATGTGTAAGAGAGATTCGCTTTATGATAAGAGTCGGTACACAAGAGCTGTTTTCCTATGCAGTATTTTTCCTCTGTCTTTCGGTGATACTGTTTGCACGGGCTGGAGAGTGGTGGGAAGCGCCCGACTGGAGGCCGACATCAAGTGATGAGGAGGCTTTCGTGCAAGGCCGCCCAGGTGAACACCAGTTCCTTGCGGCCTGTCGGCAAGGGCGTGTTGATGTTATGGAGTATTGGCTGAGCCAGAAGGGCTTTAGGCCAAACGATGAATTTATTAGCGGTTACACGGGAGAAAAGTTTTCAGGTCTTTGGGTGGCATCTCAGAAAGGCCATACCGCTGGAGTAAAACTTCTCATTAAGGCCGGGGCTGATTTGAATCGATGCTCTGATTGTGGAGCGACGCCTCTCTATATGGCCAGCCAAAATGGTCATGCCGAGGCCGTGGAGATTCTGATTCAGGCTGGGGCTGATTTGAATCAAAACTGGAAAGGTGCAACACCTCTGTATATGGCGGCTCAGAAAGGCTTCGCGGAGGTGGTTCAGATTTTAGTGAACACCGAGGGGGTGGCTCTTAATCAACCAAGAAATAATGGTGTCACGCCTCTGTATATAGCGGCTCAGAAAGGCCACGCCGAGGTGGTTCAGATTTTAGTGAACACCGAGGGGGTGGCTCTTAATCAACCAAGACCTGATGGTGACACGCCTCTGTATATAGCGGCTCAGAACGGCCACGCCGAGGTGGTTAAGATTTTGCTCCAGGCCGGGGCGGATCAATCTATAAAGTGGCGATTTATGTGGTTTTTCACTAGAAGCCCGCTGGCGGCTGCAAAAATAGCAAGATCTTTCCGGTTCGCTGATCCTAACGAGTGGCAAAAATACACAGTCACTATCAATACACTCACGGAGTACCGTCAAACTTATAAACGTAAACGCTCCCGGCCAGTGATAACCACCAAAAACAATGAGGAAACACCCTTGTTAAGCGAGTTTCCCAAGCTTAGGTTACAGTCCGGCTCAAAATAAAGGATTCAACTATCCGGGTGCCACCGTCAAAAGACGAATGACCACTGCATAGAAGTGATCTTCACTCGGCTCCGAGAGTGGTAACACCTGTTGAGCCTCAATAGGTGAACCTTCAGACCGGTCAAAAATAACTGTGCATTCACGTCCGCCAGGAAGTGTGAGAAGCATTTTCTTTTTCGGTATTTCCGACAAAGCAAAGAGCGTGTTCAGCTCGGCCAGCATAAACCAGCTGTTCCCCCCATCCCCCAGTACAATGCTGCGCCCGTAAGTCATCAGACTTTCAGACACAATAAGGGAGCCGGTCAGGCTCCTGTCGGTACTCTGGGCAACCGGTGTCCAGTCAAACTCATTCACCCACAAAAGATTGTCCGGCAGTGTCATGGTATCCAGTTGCATCAGATGGCCCTCGCGCCGGATTCTTTGAGTGCGCGTAGTAGTTTCACATCATCCCCTTGACGCACACTCACCTTCACATTGCCGCCGGGATACTCAAGACGAATCACTTTACTGGGTGATTCATTCCTCTGGCCTGCGCCATTTCTCGGGGGAGGAGCGCGATCAAAGCTCTTACGACGACGGGTTTCGCGCTCTTCATTCTCGCGCTTGTCACGGGTCTTATTAAACACTCGCTGGTTCAGGGAGAGCGCCTGCTGCAGGTTGGCCGCAGAATGGCCGTCGCCTTTGCTCCGGGCTTGTTTCAGTTTCTCTTCGAGATCACGATTCCGGGCTTCAAACCGTCGTCGCTCAATGGCTTCCGTGTTGCCGACTAATCGGTCAAGCTCGTCTTGCAAACCATCAAGTGTCGAGCGAGTGCTGTTCTGCAGGCTCTGCATTTGACGTTCGGCCTGTTCCAGTGCCCGGTTGAGCTTATCCATATCCTGCTGGTTGAGCAGTTCCATCTCATCGGATGCCTTACGAGCTGCGCTGGCAAACAGCTCAGCTGATAGACCTCCATCCTCGTAAGACCGAATCAGGTCTTCAAAGGCAATCTTCTGTTCGAGATAAGACTCCTTCACCTGCAGGGAGGTTTTCCTGGTGTCGTACATCCACTCGCTCAGGCCTGTTGCATCAAAGCCATGGAAAACCTGCCCCATGGCGTCCAACTCTTCGTTGGTCTGCTCCAGGCTGTGACGCATGGACTCAATGTCATCGGTGACCGTCCGAGGGTCGGCCTGAGAAATGTCATTCAAACCTTCAAAAGCCGCCAGTGCTGCTCCGGACATTCCGGCCAGTTCACTTTTCAGAGCGCCCATGTGATCGGCCATGGCTTGAGCGATGGTCATCCCTCCGGCCATTTTCTCATTGGCGTTTTCGCTGGCCTCACCGGCCTCATCAAAAGCTGGGCCGAGGTCTTTAACCTCTTCCTTCACCTCCTTCTGAGACTTCTTGAGATCCTTCGCAGTGTCAGCGAATTTGATACCCATCTTTGTCTGGCTTTTCTCGACCTTCTTATTGGCCGTGACGATAACCTCACCGCTGCTCTCAGTCTCGGCCTTAACCTGCTTGAGGGTGTCCGCGATCTTGGGCGTTTCTGTGGTGATGGCTTTGCCAATGGCCTTATAACTCTCCCGCACTTTGTGTGCATCCTTGGCCATGCTTTCACCGAAGGCTTTGGATACCGGTATCATGCCATCCGCAAAGTGCTGAACCTTGGCTTCCAGATCCTCAAAACCCAGAAAGCCGACAAGGTCAGCCACGCCATCGGCTATGCCACCAATTACATTGGCAATCACTGCGCCGGCCCCTTTGACCACCAGCGAGAAGCTATTGAGCATGGCCGAGATGCCGTTGCCCACAGAGGCCACAATGGTGATCATGGTTCCCGCGCTGTCAGCGATAGATTTGAATCCATCAGTGGTGCGCTTTACAAAATCTTCAATGGTCAGGTCGGCAAAGAAGGCCTTATTACTTTCAGCAATAGTGATGAAGGTGGCGGAAATGTTTGTCGTCAGTTCCTGCAGCTGACCATTGCTGGCCATCTCATCGAGCTTGTTGCCCAATAAGGTGAGCTGGGCTTTCACGTAATCAGCCCAGCCACTTTCCGCCACAGTCTTCTGGAAGATCTCCCAGCGGTCTTTCATATTGGAAACAAGACCCGACAGGATCTTCATATTCTTGGCCGCAGCCCCTTGAGAGGTTGCTCCCATGGTAGCCACGAGCTGTTTGATCACATCGGTGCCGAGTTCCCCGGCCTCGGACATTTTGCGCAGCTCTTGGGTATTACGGCCTGTTGTCTTTTCCAGCAGTGACCAGACCGGCACACTGGCTTCAATCAACTGTCGTATTTCTTCACCCTGGAGTTTCTGCTTACCGAAGGCCTGTCCCAGTGCCAGCGATATCCGCTGCAGTCGTTCAAACTCACCACCCAGCTTGGCGTTCTGATCCACCAGTGCCAGGAGAGTGCCGTCCATGGGATCGAGGCCGAAGTTCTTCAGGGTGACGAAGGCGTTGGTGACCTGATCCAGCTGCAGAGGTGTACTTTTGGTGAAGTGTTTGATCAAGTCAGTCGCTTGCTGACCCGCTGCCAGGCTGCCCATCAGGGCTTCCATCTGAATCCCGAGCCGTTCGTACTTATCACCCACCTGCAGCACAGACTGCATAGCACGTTTGAGCACATAGAAGCCAGTCCCCGCCACCACCAGATTGCGAAACGAAGTAGCCAGTCGATCAATGCGTCCTCTGGCCTGATCAGCATCCCGGGCAGCCTTTTTAAAGCCGGTTTTCTTAAGGGCCGCGCGGGATTTTCGGGCTTCTTTCTGAACCTTTTCAAGCGAGCTGGCTGTTTGCTTCAGTACCGCCTGCAGTTTGTTCTGCTGCTGGTTAAGGTTTCGATTAGAAAGCCCATTTTTTTGCAGCTCAGCACGCAACCCTGCCAGTTTCTGCTTCTGGTTCTGATATTGGCTGGAAAGGCCAGACACCGTTTTACGGGCAGCAGCCAACTGCCGCTCCAGTTGTTTTGAAGGCTTGCTGGCTTGGGCCTGCTCCCGAGCCAATTGTTCGACCTACAGCTTTGCGCCCTGATAAGCCCGGCCCACTGATTGAACAGTGGTGGCCTGGGCTTTGAAGGTGGAAATCAGACGGGATTGCTGCTGAAGGGTTTTGAGGCGGGATTTCAGGCTTTGGGTCTGCTCTTCCAGCTGTTTCAGTGAGTCGCTGGATTTACGGACAATACGAGAGAGGAGATCGCGGGCTTTAAGGGTGAGCTGGATGGCAATATTGCGAGGCATTGTTATCTCGTTTTCAGTGCATGATTTGCTTTTTTATTTGGAGGTATCGCTCTGCAAAATACCTCTCCAGGACCAAAGGAGGAAAAATTGAAATCAAATATCTTGTGAGAAGAGAAAAGAAGGCGGGGCTGTTTAGGTGCCCCTCAAACAGGATGGAAAGTTCATTGTGAGCAAGATCCGTTTTCAGGAAGATTACTTATTTGTGGATACGCTCGCAGATGCTGTGAGCTATCTTCAGCAAGGCTACAAAGTTCGTGTTAGTGACCCGGTTACCAGGTCTCTCCCAGTCTTGTTAGCTATGAGTCCCTTGAGATTATTGATTAACCCACAAAACCTCTTTGTATAAAGGTGACAAGCTTCAGGTTAGCTATAATTCGGATTCTGTTGACGCCACTGACCAATTAGCTGGCGGTGTTGTTTATCAATTTGAAGTTTTTTCACATCGTCTGGGTAAAGAGGCGCGCGGGTAAAAGGGTTGATTGGGTTTAGGTGTACGGCCGCCAGTAACGAGGCCTTACTGAAGAAGCGGAACACCTGCACACGGTTATAGTCCTTTTCAGACGTAAGCCTGACGGCAACCGGATCGTCCATTAAATCCAAGGTCAGTGGGCAGATATGATCATCCGGTGGTCTTATGCTGTCCGGAGAAAGAATGTTCACCAGATCTTTTTTCTTAACCCGAGTTATGGTTGTACAGGAGTCCAGTAAGGGCCAGAGTTGTTTGAACAACATCCTGTCGCCGGCAATGCTGTTTAGCAAGTGCTGATTGGTGGAGTGTTGCCCGCTTTCAAGGCTGGAGGATTCAAACAAGCAGCTATTTTCTTGCCATAGTTTGGTTGCAAGCGTTTGATCCATATAAAGCCAGCCAGCAACTTCCAGATATTCTGCTGCCCGGGTGCTTATGCCCTTTAGCTGAATCTTGGGTTTTTCAGCGAGAGCAATCACAGGAACCTGTCGCAGAGAGTCCTGAAGACCAAACTGTTCCATAATAGTTCGCAGATGCCCTGTCTCGAGAAAAGGAATTTGGCGCAATACCTCAAGCCAGATTGCTCCGGCACATTTTATGCGGTTTTCTGAGCATTTTAAGCGGTTTTCTGAACATTTTATGCGGTTTTCTGAACATTCGATTCCAATTTTCTCGTAGTTAAAACTTACTCCCAGGGTGGTGGCAACTGTCACTGCAGCATCAAGACTGGCTGTTTGATCTTGCTGACGTTTTAACATGCAGGCAAGGTCCGCAGGCTGTAGTGGGCGTGATTCATATGATGAATATGTTTTCGTGCGAGGAGGTGGGTAATTCTCTGTTGTGCTGCAGTAACCATTTATCCACAGTTGATTAAAAGCCTGAACAAGGCTGCCATCAAGTTGCCGTGAGCATAGGAGAAGAAGGTTGAAATCGTCAATAGAGATAATAGTTGTAAAGGATATCTCATGGTTCATCAGCATACCGCTGATAAAGTCAACGGAATTCGTTTTCATCAGGGCATAAGCGCTGTACAGGGTGGCAGGGGTATTCATTTCCGGGTTTTTCAATATGCGTTCAAAGTGTTCATCTGGACTGGGTGGCTGAAATGTAATCCCCCACGTTTCTTCAAGTGATTCGATTTGAGTATCATAGCGTTTCAGATACAGAGCTTCCAGGATTGACTGTTTTGTCAGGGTTCCCATCGTGGCAGCTTTTTCCAGAACTGTTCTTATTTCAGCGTCTACTGAGTAGGTTGCCAGGGGGGGGAGTTTATTAAACTTAAAATGCATGTAGACGAAAATGTATTCCCATTTATCTGCCGACGGCTTGAATACTTGATGAAGTTGATTTTGTTGTTCAGATGTAAGGGATTGGCTGACTGGAAGATGGCGGTTGATATGTTCAATATTAATCCAGCGTTCCAGGTATTCACAAATGGCCTCGAATTCAGAGTTATAATGATTCAGGCTTTTGATGAGGTGATCCAGACTGAACTGTGCGGAGAGGGTTTCAAATGCCTTTTTCATAGACGGTTCGTACAGATCCTTACTCTTAATAAGTGAGTACACATCTTCCAGCGGAAAATGTAGAACCATTGCCAGCATCGCTGCAGAAGTAAAGTCTGTTGATAATGCGTCCAATGCTTCGTCAACTGACAGATTTGCGCTGGTTATGCGACGTCTGGATATCGGGGAGCCCTCTAATGTTGTACCAGCGTTACAATGCTGCTCTAGTTTGGGTTGCTTGGGCGCAGGGCTTGAAGTAGTAACGCCAGGTAAGAGCCAATCTGTCGGTGTTAATAAATGTTTAGGTCCATTCATGGCGGCTTATCCCTGATGTGAGTTGCTACTTATTAGACGCCCTGGAGCCTGATAAGTTTTCATCACATGGCCTCTTTGTTTAGTATTGGTAACATGGTTGTCAGGGCATATATCGAGAGATTAAGCGGTGGCGATTACTCTACCAGACCCAGTTCCATAAATGGGCTCAACCCAGAGCCCGTAATCAATGGGTCAGACAAAATATCCATCGCCAAATCGATCTCAGCAAAATCATCAGAGATAAAACCAAGATTCTGCACTGGTGAGAACTTGGCCCGATACACACGAATAGTGAAGGGCCGCCCCTCCTGGGCATCATTCAAACCTTCCATGAATAATGAAAACTCTTTGCCGGATTCCACCAATGCCTGAATGGCATGCCCCGGTTTGGGTGTGTAATCCACGGTCAGGGTTTCACTGGCGATGCCTGTAGCATCCAACACGCGAATACCCGAGCGGGCGACCGCATAATCTGTACCCAGTACAAGAGCCTGATCATCGCTGTCTTTGACGATGATGGTTTGGGTGAGATCTGGAATATATCGAAAAGGAATCAGTTCGTTATCAACGCCATGGGCGGTGGCTTGCTCTCCCGTAATGGTTGTGGCTCCAATGGCATCCATGGATGCGCGCAGTGCCAGAGCAATATTGGCTGGGGTAAAGTCATGGGCTTTGATTGAACCGGTAATACCGGAAATCCGCGACACCACATTACGCAGTCCTCCACCGCCGAGGAAGTTTTTCTGCTCCTTTTTCTCCTCTTCAAAACTAAAGGCAAACTCACTGATATTGCCCATAGGCAGCAGCGGTGCGGATTTATCGTAGGGCTGGATATGCACACCACCGGCACCAATAAAGCTGTGATCAATCAGAGACATAATGAGTTCCTTCTCATTTATAGAATGGCTTCGACGGTCAGGCTGCTGTCGGCAAACGACAACTGACCGTAAGACGGGGCGATATCAAACCGGGTATCACTCAGGGCATGTTTGCGGGCTTCAAGGCAGAGGCGTGTTGCTGGAGTTAAGGCTGTGCGTATCTGGTGAGTAAGTTGAATCAGTTCGGCTGTGGTCTGCTCTGAGGTTTTGACGACAGCGCTGAGATTAAACTGCAGTTCGTACTTGGCCCGGTTTCCTTGACGATTTGTTTCTATCAGGTTTTCCAGCTGCACCAGAATGGCGGGCGTAGTGAGTGTGTCGTCCAAGCCTGTCGCAGAGTAGCCAAGCTTGGTATTGGCGACGGCTGAGAGTTTGTCCGTGAGTGCCTCAATGATTTTTTGCTCATTCAATGCGGTAGACCCTTTGCTCATTCAATGAGATTTACATAGTTTAACTCCTGCCGCATCAAGGTGGTAAAGCGTTCAGACAGTTGAGGCTGGAGCTGCTGAATGGCCTGACGCGCAGCATCGGCAATGGGCAATGAAACCTTCTCAATGGGAAGCCCCATCCAGAGGGTGCGGCCGCTTTTGAGGGAGACCTGCTTTTGGTGCTTCCAACTGGGTGCTCTCTTGAACACCATTTCACTGCGAGCACCCACCGGCTGAAACACAAGCGCACCGTCCCAGTTATAACGCCCGGTCCGCACACCGCTGGCGGTTGCCACAGGTCGCCCAAGATAGTGGGCTGATATATCGGATAACCCTATCCAAATCACCAGTTTATAGTGATCGGAACCTTTACCCGGAGTGCGTAACGAGACTCGTACCCGCCCGAGCTCTTTCATCTTCTTCTGGGTGACCTGCGTGGCACGACTCAAGCCCCGCAACACCTGTCGTTCAGAAAAACGAGAGAGTTTGGTCATTGCCCGCCGAATAGCCTTATCAGTTTTGGCGGGGGCATTCTCAAAGTCAGACACCAGTGCCCGAAGCTGTGAATCCAACTCCAGATCAATCTCCATGAAGACTCCACTTGGCCAGATAACCATCGTCTTTCAACTTACGATCCACCCGCCAACTCTCAGCACCTCTAGTGATCAGGTCATTCCGCTGAAGAAGGGTTGAGCTGGGTACAGTGATGGTCGTTTGGGACTGCATCATTGCATCGTATTGACCGGTGGATTTGGTGCCCCAGCTAAGCACTCCTTCAAGGGTCGTGGTACTGCCATCGGCTTGAGTCAGAATGTAAGACTGACCAAAAGTTTTCATCACCACCCGATCCAGGTTGGTGAAGATTTCATCAGTGTCTGGGTTTATCATATTCCGATTAGTAGGTGCCATGCTCTAGCCCTCAATCTGGATTCACTCATTGTGATAAAGGCCTTTATATCTACAAATCCACCGATCGACCTACATTATAGGTCGAGCGGTTTACTTTCAGGGTCAAACGAACTACATTCAAGGTCAACTGATTTACAAAATAGGTCAATTGAGGTTTATCAATGTTTCTTTTACAGGGAATTCTAAAAGCAGAAAGTCAAGAAAAGACGCTTATATACATCCTCACCCGTGAACAAGGGTATGGTAGAGAGATTGCTGAGTTCTTTGGCTTGCCCGTAAGCCCAATCCAAAAGCAACTTCTAAAACTTGAAGATACCGGAGTGCTCATAAGCAAGCGTATTGGTACAACCCTGAGCTTCGAGTTCAACCCCCGCTATCCCTTTCTTGAGCCTCTAAGGGCCCTTCTCAAAGCGGCTTTGAAAGCCTATCCATCAGAAATCAAGAAATCATTGATCATGAAACGGGATAGACCACGTAACTCCCGCAAACCCGTAGAGTACACATCCCCTCAAAAATAAACCCACTTGCGCAGGAGTATGCTGTGAAAGATTTCAGCGGAAAGGACATAGTGTCTGTAGCAAGCATCATTGCAAAACATTTGAAACAACAAGATATAGAAGTCGTTGTCGTTGGTGGCCTAGCTGTCAATATATACACCTTCAATCGATATCAAACTAACGATATCGATATGATCAACACCTCTCGTGATTCAGGAGAAGTTCTGGCCCGGGCAATGGCCGAGCTTGGGTTCTACAAACAAGGTCGTCATTTCCATAATCAGACAACCAGGTATTTTGTCGAATTCCCGCCTGCCCCCCTAAACGTTGCAGATGAGACAAATATCATTCCAACAACAGTAGATACAGCTATTGGAACGATAACCATACTGGATGTTTATGATGTCATTCGAGACAGGCTAACCTGGGTTTTCAGTAGTCAAAGTGATCGACAGTCTCTTGTGCAAGCCATTTGCCTGATGGTCAACCATGATAGAAATCCCAGTGAATTTTTTGAGTTTATGCGGAGCCAAAGTCCGTCAGAAAGCAGCTTTAAGAAACAGCTCCATCTCTGCAGTCAAGCTTATCAGAGAGCTATAGATGAGAATGCAAACGATATGATAACGATCGAAGAAATTGTTGAAGATGAGTTCATTAACTCATTGTGAGAACATTCCTGGTTCTTACCTGATAGCCCGTATTCTATCGGGCTGAGATCCGGGAATGTCTCATTCCCATTTAACCTAAGACAGAGTGAACTTAATCACCGCCCGGGGTTTCAGACACAGCGGCAGCGGGTTGGACTGGGTATGTAGCTGCACACCTTTATCAAAGTCCAAAGGCTTCTGCTTGGCGTAAAGTGGCAGGCCGATCTCGTTCACAGTTTCCACAAAGTCCGCCGGGCCAAACCAGGTGCGGAAAATATTGGAACCCATGGGGAACACGTAGGCTTCATCAGGTGCGATAAACGGCACACCTTCCACCTGGCCCATGTACTCCTCCCAGAGGGTATTGCAGTAGTGGAAGCCTTCTTTGAAATCATTGCGAAGCATGGCTCCGGCCTGATAGCGCTGGTAGGAATCCTTCACCGAAGAGTGGCCAATCAGTGCATCGTAAAACTCTGCCCCGCAGAAACCGTGAAGATGGGAGTACATGGTCACTCCCAAAGCGTCATCGACTTTGCGGCGCATTTTTACACAGCTGTCCCGTACATCGAGTTCATCATCACTGAAAGCAAAATCATGGGTCTGCTGCTGGACTTTGAATTCATCGAACAGGTTGTAAATCACACTGCCATCGGCGTCCAGAATCAGCCCTTTGATCGCGCCTAATCGCAGGTGCTCCAGAGTCACTTCATGATTGGCACGGATATCGGTGAGACGTTGATTCACTACAGCCCGAACACCTTCTAAAGCACTGGTGGAGCCAAAAGCCCGCACATTCTGCACTTCGTCCGCGAGAATGGTGCCGTCATGGGGAATATGGGTCAGCCGGAAGTCAGGCAACGCCCGCTTATTGCCTTTGGCCTGGGTGGCTGGCGCACCACGTTCTTTGGTCGGCAATAGACGCAAGGTGCCGTTTTTAGATTCCACACTCACGGTAGTGGAGTTTACCCCCGCATCGATAAACAACCCCATATCGCCGATACGCCCGGGTTTGTAGGGCGCATCATTAATCGTGGCGGTCAGGGAGGTCATACTGAAGGCGTCATTGCCAAAGATATCGAGAATATTCATCCATAAATCCTCATGCTGATTAGGGGCTGTAATCTGATTTCAAGCGGTCGCTACCGCAGAATCACGCCAAGCGTGGAGAGTTCTGCGATCGCCGTGTCTTTCTCGGAATCGGTGATAGCTTCGGGCCAGCCCAACAGACTTTGATCCACCTCGGCCATACGGGTAATGGCTACTGCTTCACCGCCAGTGGCATCGGTTGTGACATTGCTATAGAGCAACGCGGCGGCCATCTGTCGCCCATCATCGGCGGTTGTATCCAGGGGGCTGTATACGTTAGTGGCGGTATTTCTTCCCAATACGGTTCCGGCTAGCAGCGTCAGATCCGCCCCCAGCTCGATCTGTTCCCGGCTGATGCTGTTATTTCCTTCAGACACCAGAAACTCTCCGGTGTGCACGGATTCCATCCTTGTGGCCATGATGATTCCTTTTGAATTAAGCGGGTAAGGGAGGTAAGAGTGTTAAGCGGTTACTGGTAGCTGTTTTTATTGCGTTTCTGGTAGAGCGCCTGCACATCCAGCTTGGGCTTACTGCTGATATCCAATGGATTGTGCTGATGCTGCTGTTCGGGCGTGAGAGTGTTCTCAATAGTTGGCTGCTGCGTGAGCTGCTCGAACAATTCTGCACGAACCTGCTCGACTGATTTACCGGACTGAATATAGGTACCGGCCTGATCTGAGCGGGCCGCTGCGCAGAGTGTCTTAATGGTTTCACAACTGGTAAGCCTGGCCTGTACATCCTGCTCAGTGGCATTGGTACGCAGGAAGGATTCGGCCAGCTCAGGGTAACCCGCTCGGTTGCACAGCTGTACGACCGCCAGTGCCGAGCTGTTTTGGTTTTGGCTCTGAGGCGTGACAGGTAACGGTGAGATCGCAGGCTTGGGGTTCAGCCCTTCCGGTACACTTTCGAAAATCGACAGATCCAGGCTGGCTGCCAGCTGTACCGGTTGATCGACCTGATCAATAAAGCCCTTGTTCTGAGCTTCTTTAGCCGTCATCCAGGTTTCCTGACTCATCAATGGCGTAATGTCGTTCACCGGTGTGCCTGATTTGCCGGAGTACGCCAGAGCGATCGCCTCTGTCGCCTTGTCCAGCATATCTGCCGTGCGCCGCATATCTTCGGCTTCGCCACCGACCCAGCCGAGAGGGTTATGAATCATCATCAGAGAGTTTTCTGCCATGGTGATGGTGTCACCGGCCATGGCAGTCACGCTGGCAATACTGGCCGCAAGCCCCTCGATACGAACATGAATATTGGCCGGGTGATAGCGCAGGGCATTGTAAATGGCAATGCCATCAAAGACGGAACCGCCGGGGCTATTGATACGCACGGTAATATCATCCGCCGAGATGGCTTTCAGATCTCTGACCAGGTCTTTGGCTGAGAGACCCTGCCAGTCGCCAATCACATCATAAATCAACAGTTCGGCAGGCTGGTTGGCTTGGTTCTTGAGAGTGAACCAGGGCTTATTGGTTTTGCTCATGGGGGCGCATTCCTTGCTGTGGTTCTTTGTGACTATTGCTGTGATTGTTGCTGTGATTGTTGCTGTGATTGTTGCTGTGACGGACGAAGGTCGCTGTCGTACTTCAGATTCAATTCATCCGCTCGCCGGTTGTCCGAGGCAATCTCATCATCAATCTGTTCGCTGTCATAACCCTGCTCTGAAACCACTTCCGACCGGGACTTAAAGCCATTTTTCACGGCCAGACTTTGGGGCTGCATATCCTGCACCGGGTGGATATAAGCCCAACCATGGGGAATCCACTTCACGCGTCGATAACGGGCTTTACTCTTGTCATACCCATCTGCATCGATAGCCCCCGAGAGCACTGCCATATCCAACCAGCGGTTCCATACAGGCCGACAGAACTGAAAAACGACTTGATTGTGCTGAACCTGCTGAATACGGAGGCGGAACTCATTGAGTACAACCCGCAGTGCCCGGTCACTGACGCTTTTCATATCCCCAGAGAGTAATTCAAAGGGCAACCCCATACCGGCTGCCGAAGCCATCAGCTGCTGTCGCATAAATTCCGGATATCCCGCCGTAGACCCAGGCGGCGTGTTAAAGGCTACTTCCTCCACGGGGGCCAGCTCCTGCATGGTGCCGGGTTCCATGGCCACCATCGGAATATTTTCAAAATCTGTTTGAATGGTGCGACCGGTGAAAGGGTCAACCCGCTCCTGATCCGGGTGAGGCTTGGTAATAAAGCCCGTGAACAGGTTGGCGATTTCCTGCAGCAGCAGGGTGGCATCATCGAACTTATCAAGGTGGAACATACGCAGAAGGACACTGGCCAGAACCGGCTGGCCACGGAGTTGACCGGGGCGCAATGGTTCATATAGGTGTAACACTTCGGAAGCCGGTACCCGGTGCAGGTCAGCGGTCTCCAGAGAGAACTCTTCTACCGGGTGGGATTTATGCATCCAGTAGGCGACACGTCTACCGATTTTGTTGAACTCAATACCGGCCCGGATGGTATGGCCGTTAGCCAGCTGATCGTTGTAACCCCAGGGTACAAACTCCGCTTCTAAAATCTGTACTTGCAGAGGAACACTTAAACCATCTTCAGGCTTACGAGGGCGAAGACGTACAAAGCATTCACCCGCTTCCAACATGGCTCTGGCCGCTAACGATTGCTGTCCACAAAAATCCAGCACACCATCGGCATCGGATTCATCGGTCCAGTCCAGAAACAACTGCTGCAGCTCTTTACGAAAGCTATCGTCAGCCGCATCGCTTTTAGGCTTGATACCGGTGCCGACAATATTGGCCACCAGCTTATTAATACCAGCTGAGGCCCAGGGATCATTGCGCAGGGCGGCCCGACGGCGGTTGATTAAGGTGCCAAGGTCACTGGTCAGCCCTGACGTTGGCCCTGTACTGGGAGCCATCCAGCTGACAGCTCGGCTGCTGAGGTGTAAGCAAGATTAACAATGCGCTTTAGCAGGTAGCTGGCGACTTTCGCTCTCAGCTTGGGGGCAAAGGCCATTAAATACCTTTTGTGCTGGTGATGCCGTACTGCCGGGGACGTCTGTTTTGTTTGACCAGCTCCTGTTCAATGGCAGTCAGACGCTTTTCCATTTCAGAAAAACTGCTGTACTCAACTTTCCGGCCTTCAAACTCGACGGTGCGGGTGTCGCGCAGCAGGACAGCTCGCTTGAGCGCGATATATTCGGCTTCAGTAATCATGCTTTATCCGTTCAGGTAGGAACTGCGGGAAACGCGTCTGGATCGAGGTTTTGGTTCAATCAGCGCTGCTGTTTCGGCCATAACATCCATCGAGTCAGGCGGCGGGCGCAGTTCGGCCAGCTGTTCCAGATTCAGGCCCCGATGCTGCTGAAATATCCGCACAGCCGTTAATGCATACACCCGGCAATCCAGGGCCTCATTGCGCTTCATCCTGGCATCCCATTCGAAGTAAGCGACACCCCGTCGATACTTACGCACCTTCTCTTCTGCTGTGGCCTGTTTGAAATAATCTTCATCAAAACATTCTTTCACAGGCCAGTGGCAATAGCCGGGTCCGGGTTCCAGTGCCCGGTAGCGCTGATAGATCAGTTCTTTGGCGGTATCTGTACCCACAAGAGTGAGATAAACACCTTTCTTGTTCTTGGTTTTGGGGAAGTTAGCGATGGGCTTTCCTGCCTGGCTCGCTCCCTTGACCGGAATCAGCCAGTCGATGCCCATCTTGCGACTGAAGGCATACACCTCATCGGTAAAGTGACCGCCGGAGTCCATGCAGATTTGAGCAACATTCATCATGACGCCATCTTGCCGTTTGTAGGCTTGGCGTAGTTTTTCAGCGATCACCTTCCAGATTTCAGGACGGGAAAGATCGCCGTAAAGCCGATAGTAATCAATCGACCAACTCTCTTCTCCAGCACCCCAGCCCACCACTTCAAACTCGATACGATCATCCTGAACATCGACGCCACAGGTCAGCACTTCCACGGGCCAGGGTACTTCGGTCTGATAGTGTTCCCGGCGCTGGTACAGCAGTTCATGATCAACGGTCTCGCCTTGTTCCTGCCAGGTCTGGCCCAGGACTGTGTTGGTCCAGTCTTTCAGGAGAACCGGATCACCTTTAGCAGCCAGAAAGTCAGCCACGGCATCTTTCCAGCTATACCAGCCGTTTGGGCTGTAGAGGGAGCTCAGATGAAAGCCTGCTGTTTTCCCATCGGCTTCTTCATTGAGAACAACCCACTTGCCGCTCTCAAGAAGCCTGGGCTTGTCGTGCTCTTTCATTCGATGCTGACAGGCTATGCACTCGAATGATGCCGTTTCCGGATCATCGTTCTCGAATTGGATCTGATGCCATTCTATGGGCTGGAAATGACCACAAGCCGAGCAGGGCACCTGATATTGCCGCTGATCAGAGTTCTCATAGGCGGTTTCAATCTTGCTGTTACCGGCAATATTGGGCGTTGAGACCATCAGAACTTTGCGATTGCGGGAAAACGTCGCTGTACGTTTGATGGCCAGGTTTATCGGGCTGCCTTCGCCGTCCACATCATCGTCGTAGGCATCCACTTCATCGAGAAGCAGAAACCGGGCAGGCATGGAGCGGAGCCCTGTCGCCGAGTTGGCTCCGGCAATAATCAGCACACCATTGGGAAACTCCTTTACCAACTGGGTGTTGCCGGAATCCCGGGAGCGGGAGTCTTTGACCCGCTCTTTGAGAATCGGCATTTCCTCAATCATCGGCGCAATGCGCTGTTTGGAGGTTCGCTTGGCCATATCCAGGGTTGGCAGTACATACATCATCGGCCCCGGGGTATGGTGAATCACATAACCCAGCCAGTTATTGCCGCACTCCGTTCCGCCGACCTGAGCGCCTTTCATAAATACCACACGCTCCACTGGGGAGGAGGGCGACAGGCAATCCATAATTGCTTTCAGGTAGGGCGTTCTGGCTGTACGCCAGCGACCGGCCTCTTTGGCCGCCTTCATGGGGAGAATGCGGTGCTGATCTGCCCACTCAGAGACATTGAGTTTGGTGTCTGGTCTTAATCCAGTTCGAAAGCCCGTGAGATACGGGGATATCTCTGACTTTGGTCTAATAGCCATAGATACCAGTCTTTCGTACAGTAAAGTTCAAATTAGGAGGTCTTTATGTCTCGTCTTTCTATTACTCAAGCAGTGCACGGTAGAAAAACTGTGGCTACAGGCAGGAAGCCGGCTTATAGAAAAACCAGCGTGGCTACATCTTTTAAAAAAAAACTCACAGGGCAGTGTTCGAATTATGGATGCTAAAAGATTTCTGACTGAACACTTTGTAAATCAGGACGCTATTCAGCCAGGAACAAAAGTGTTGAATGAGCGTACAATTACACAGTTATGTAATGCCGTAATGCGGAATAGTGATCTTAAGCATTTTCTGGAAAAACACCCTTATATTGCAACAGCTATATTGCAAGTAGACAATATTGAGGATCGAGATGATTTGGTGAGTATTCTTGAAAGCAACACACCAGAACAACTTGAAGACATGATGGCGGGCCTAACACAAACCATGAACTCTATGGCTTTGACAGTAACTGGAGGACGTCATTTATCTCTTGCATCATTAGCAACTTCACCTGTACAGGATCAGGCTCTGCTGCCAGTACGTCAGATACCCTATCCGGTATAGCCAATAAGGCATCTCTTATGATCCTTCCGGCCTGAAATGCTTCTTCCCTGACTTGGCTGGCGTCAATCAGCTGCTTCTCACGTTCCTCATAATCCAACCTTGCCATCTTGGCACGATAAGCCTCACGCATAGTTCGGGCCGAGGCGTAATCGACTGCTTTACGACTGTCTGTAGGCGATGCGGCTTGTACGGGTGCTGATGCACGAGGAGAGTCGCTAGTTTTCCGCAGGGCTGTTGACGGCTCAGCAAGCTGATCGATAGCCCGTTTAGCGGCCACAGGATCAATTTTCCCGCCTTCCAGTGTGACTCGGCCCTGTTTCACCAGCTTGGCCACATACTGCTTCGACCAGTCGTTTCTGCGGGCAAATTCGGCCTGTGTGATGCGTTCACCAGACATACCTCGCCCTATCTATAACCTGTTGATTATTAATGAAATATTAACTTGATGAGTACCCGGTTCAGAACGTAAATGTAAGGGCAAACCCGAGAAAAACCTGAAGGAGAGCCCTGATGCCCAAGCCCGCAGAGAAAGACGCCTTAATCAATGCCCTGATGGCCAAACGTGGCCGGATTAATGAGCTGCTGGAACAGGTGAAAGAGAAAGCGGATAAGCACTTCGATCTGGCACCTGAGGCGTGTCACTGGGGCCATGCGGGCGACCTGGATCACCTGATTGAATATCTCGAGTATGCCCTTGAAATTGAACATCACTCATAGCCACAAAGGAGAATGCAGCCATGAGCAAGAAAAGATTATCACCCAGCCAAACCAAAGTACTGAAACTTGGTCACGACAAAGGCAATTTCACAGCCCAGGATCTGCCAATCAAAGGCGGTGCCGGAAAAAAGGTCATCGACAGACTGCTGAATAAAGAGCTGATCAAACCCATCAACCGCAATGGCAAGTGGTTTGATTATGCGCTGACACCTGCGGGCCGACAGGCCATTGGTGTTGAAGAAGCAGAACCTGCCAAGCCGAAACCCACTCTCAATCCCAAAGCACGCAGCTGGATCAGGTGATCAAGATGCTCACCCGGCCGGAAGGTGCGACCATTGCAGAGATGATGGTTCAAACCGGCTGGCAGCAGCACACTGTGCGCGGCACCCTGGCCGGAGCCTTGAAAAAACGGCTGGGGCTGACCATTGAGCCTGACAAGGCCGAAGGCAAGGAACGGGTGTACCGCATCACGGCCGGGTTGGAGACAGCCTGATGCCTTCCACAAAGAAGCAGAGAGCTGGCGAACAGCCAGCTCTTCTTATCCTTACACTCACTAACGGCCACCTGATGGTGAGCCGGGTGAATCGTACAGATGTTCGGACTCTTGCCACACTCAACCGCTGGTATCCCAACTTTATCGATGCTCTCGCTCTGGTGCAGAAAGGCAATCTCGATGTGATTGCTGGCCGTGGTGTTGTGGCTGTTCATCGTGATTGTGATGAGCCCTGGCATGAGCATCAACCGAGGTTCTTTCGTGGCCCTCGGGATATGGGGCGCTGGGCCAAAGAGCTGAAAGTCTCGCGTTTGTTCTGGCACTCGCTGGTGGTAGACGATGCCGAAAATGGTCAACCAGAGAGTCAACCAGAAAAGTCAGCCAGGTTGACTATTTGCCCGGGTTGGAAGGAGCTGTGGTTGACCCGCTAACTGATTGTTATTACAGGGATTGATAAGAAAAAGTCAACCAGAGTCAACCAGAAAGTCAACCCCGATTTTGAGTCTGTCGCTAGCGCTTTTTCGCGGTGCTCCGGACCCGCAGTAGAGTGGGTTTGTCAGGGACCCCGGCTGGATTGTCATTCCAATACTGCTTGAACCTGATATAAGTTTTTACTCCCTTAAAGCCAGTAATATAGAAGTCGGTTGAAATGAAATCTTTAAATACATCTATAAAGACAGCATTCTCCCCTCAGCCTGAGATTCAGAATGACTTTCCAAATGAAATAACCAGCAAGTTAGAAAATGAATCAAATGAGATGCTGCATGCTGACAGTTGTGCTTTGAACGCATGTGATGACATAACTGAGGTTGTGCATGAGATTATCAAACAACCACAGACTAATAAAAAAAGAGTTAGGGTAGATGAAAGCAAAAACGAGGTGCACTATATCTATCCGGAGTTACATACCAAAAGGCGAAGGGGAAAACTGAAACTGAAACGCTTAAGAGTGTCTAAAAGCGATATTTCATTATTCAAAACGAAGATCACTTCCGATGAAAAGAGTAAGACTGGACAACCTTCTCTACCCCTCGACTGGCAATATACCCACCAATTCCCAACTGAACAATCCCCAGCAGTTTCAACTCCAGTGCCTCACTCAAATCCGGAGAAGCCCAGCCCATCCACCGGCACACAATCAACGCCGTAAACACCAGCATCACAATGGGCCGCCAACTCCGTTGCAGCCAGCCTTCACCTTGGGCTTCGGCTTTGATGACTCCTGCCTGTTGTGCCAGCTCATCCAGCTCGCCGTTGATGGCCATTTGGGTGAGGGCGGCCCGGGCTTTGTCGGCATGGTCCGCATCCGGAAAGATCTTATCAATGATTTTTCCTACTACCGGCACCGCAGCAACCCAACTCATGTAGCAGCCTCGTCAACCAACCCTTCATGCACCAGCCAGTCATCGAAATCAAAGCAGGGACAGTCCTTGTCCCCATTCAGGTGGTAATGTCCTTTCAGCTTCCGGCCACAGGCCTTGGCAGCCTGCCGCCAGGAACTTCAACATCCGTTTTTGCAATGCTGTGAAGTTATCATCAGGCCATCCATTAGCGTTCAGTCCACCCACCAGGCAGATGCCCACGCTTTCATGGTTATGGCTTTTCACATGAGCGCCCCAGTCATCAATGGCGCGGCCCTGTTTCACAGAACCATCCCGCTCAATCACCCAGTGGTAGCCAATATCGATAAACGCTCGCTCCATCAGATGCCTGCGTTTGATGGTGTCAAAGGTGACATCTTGATTGGGCTTGGTGGCTGAGCAGTGAACGACGATGGTGTTGGTTTCTTTGCGAAGTTCCATACTCAATCCTTGAGTGTGTAAGCAACAATGCCGATGACGGTCGTCAGAATCAGCCAGCCAAACCGTTCCACTGAGGCCAGCACTACGCCACGGGCACTGACCTGACGTTCCAGGGAGCGAATACGTTTTTCGGAATCTTCCAGTTTGCGATTAAGACTATCGAGGGTGGTGGTCTGGTGAACCATCCGTTCTTCGATGGTAGCCAGGCGGGTCACGGCATCGGAGAGTTTGTCGAGTTTGTTATCGATCTGATCAAGCCGCTGTTGAATCACTTCCGACATCAACTCTCTCCTTGGCCACTTGCACAAAGGTCAGCCTGTTCTCTTCGAGATAGGCTTCCTGTCCGGTGTACTCTTCCCAGCGTCGTACGATCACATCCACATACTTGGGGTCGAGCTCGGTGAGTCGTGCCTGCCGTCCGGTTTTCTCACAGGCAATTAACGTGCTGCCGGAGCCTCCAAACAGATCCAGCACAATATCTATGGTCTTGGAGGAGTTGCGAACGGCCCGCTCCACCAGCTCGACCGGTTTCATAGTAGGATGCAGATCATTCTTCACCGGCTTGTTGAAGAACCAGACATCGCCCTGGTCTCTTGCTCCACACCAGAAGTGGTCAGCGCCTTCTTTCCAGCCGTAGAGAATGGGTTCGTACTGGCGTTGATAATCTGCTCGGCCAAGGGTGAAAGTGTTCTTGGCCCAGATCAGGAAGGTGGACCATTTGCCGCCAGCCTCTCGATAGGCCCGTTGCAAAGTGTCCAGCTCGGATGAGGACATGCACACATAGATCGCGCCTTTGCAGACTGTAAGCATGTTGGTCATCGCGGCCAGCAGAAAGCTATGAAATTCTGTGCCGAGGTTATCGTTCTTGATCCGGCGATCTTTCTTTGTTTTGCCGTTCTTATCGGGGTTGGCGTAATCAACGTTGTAGGGCGGATCGGTGAACACCATATCCGCCAGCTGCCCAGCCATCAGGGTTTCCACGTCAGCCGATTCAGTTGCACTGCCGCACAGCACACGGTGGTTGCCGAGAACCCAGACATCACCGAGCTTACTGACCGGATGTTCCTGCACCTCAGGTACAGCATCGTCTTCGGTGTTGCCTTCGGGTTCTTCCAGCAACAGCCCGTCCAGCTCTTCATCGGAAAAGCCGACGATGTTGAGATCAAAGTCCAGATCATCCAGAGCTTGGAGCTCCAGTTTGAGCAGTTCCTCATCCCAGTCTGCGTTCTCAGCGAGTTTGTTATCTGCCAGAATCAACGCTCGTCGCTGCACTTCATCGAGGTGCCCGAGCACAATCACTGGCACCCGATCCATGCCCAAGCATGGGAGAAATAAGCGCCCTATTTTTCAGCTTCACCAGAGAAATCCAATAAGAATTAAATGAACCTGACCCCTTTATTCATTCCTTTATTCCTTTATTACGGAAGAGGGTTTGCAGCAGGAGTTTAACTCCCTCGATGCTCAGCGTGAATCCGGTGAGGCTTATGTGAAGGCCCACAAAGGCGAAGGGTGGGTGGTCTTGCCTGATTATTACGACGACGGTGGTTTTTCGGGAGGAAACACCGACCGGCCCGCCTTGAAGAGATTAATGGCGGATATTGAAACCGGTAAGGTTGATATTGTGGTGGTCTACAAAGTGGATCGTCTTACCCGCAGTTTGGGAGATTTTGCGCAGCTGGTGGAAGTGTTGGATCGTCAGGGTGTGTCGTTTGTCTCGGTGACCCAGCATTTTAATACCACTGACAGTATGGGGCGGCTGACACTCAATATTTTGCTCACGTTTGCCCAGTTTGAGCGAGAAGTTATCGGCGAACGTATCCGGGACAAGTTTGCCCTGTCCAAGAAGAAAGGCAAGTTCATGGGCGGCTGTGTGCCGACCGGATACTTTGTGAAAGATCGAAAACTCCATGAAGACGAACACTACGGAGGCATTATTCGTGATCTTTTCCGTATGTATAGTGAAACCAAATCCCTTGGTATGACCCACCGGCTGGCCAATAAAAAAGGCTATCGGACCCCTACACGCATACGACGCTCAGGACATAAAACCGGGGGCGCACCTTTTTCCAGAAAAGTGATTTATTACATTTTGCGTAACCGTATCTACCTCGGAGACAGTCCCCATAAAGGGCAGTGGTTTGAGGGTGAACATGAAGCCATTGTGCCGAGGGTGTTGTGGGATGAAGTGCAGGCCATTCATCAGGCTGACCTGGTGAAAAGAGGGCGGCATACCCGTGCGAAAACGGCCACCAGCCCTCTGGCTGGGCGTATCTTTGGTCCGGATGGCGGGTTTATGGTTCCGTCCTCAACGCGTCGCAATGGACGGTGTTATCGCTACTACATCAGCAATAAAGCCGTGAGTGACGGCTACAAAAAAGCGCCGGTACCACCCATTTCTGCCGGGACATTAGAAGAGATGGTTCTCTCTGGTATGGGGAATCTATTGAAAGCACCGGAGTATGCAGCTCAGATTCACGCACTTCTGATGAAGGAAAAGAACCCTGACTATGACATTCCACCAGCCCAGGAATTAACGCAATTGCTCAGTAATATGGGGGAGGTTTGGGCGCACTTGTTTCCTGATGAGCAGAAGCGTTTGTTCGAGTTGATGGTCGAACGTGTCGAGGTCGGAATGGACGAAATTCTTATTCGTTACCATGTCCACGGGCTGACATCAGTGGTCGCTGAGGCTTCCCGTAATCAGGCCGCAAAGGAGAGCTGGTTATGAGTGTTGAGGTGAGAGAGAAGGTGAGGCTGTGTTATTTGGAAGATCAGGACATTTTGGAAGTTCGGATTCCGGTGCGCTGGCATAAACGCAAAGGCAAAAAATCCTTGTCGGTACCCGGGAGTATGTACCAGACCAAAGCCGACGAAGCGCTGCGTGTGGCGCTGATACAGGCGCACCGCTGGCAACGGAAAGTGCTGACCCGGCAATCAAAAAACGTGAAGGAATTGGCTCAGGCAGAAAAGGTCGACAAAAGTACTCTTTCAAAAACAATGCGCCTGACCGCTCTGGCACCGGATATTCAGGCTGACATCCTCAACCAGAAAGGGGATTGGCCTTTATCACTCTCGCAGTTGATGACGCCGTTTCCTTTGGCCTGGGAAGAGCAGAGAGAGTATTTTTGTGCGTTACTGAAGGCTGATTAGCTGAGTCACTAACTGGATCTTTTCGTGGATATGATGATCTTCATCGACGTTTCTCTATCTCTCTGGACTTTATAGATTCACACAGGTTTAAAGCTGGGTTACAAGCTGTAAGAAATTTGAGAGGCTGCAATTTGGAAATATTTATTCTTTTCTTTGCCTGCCAGATTTCATAGTTATCCTGCATGCTGAGCCAGCTTTCCGGAGTTCGCCCCAGGACTTTAGACAGTCTTAGAGCCATTTCCGGGGAAATAGCACTCTTTCCTTTTACAACACGGTTAAGAGTTGAAGCGGCTACCCCAAGCTGCTTTGCAAGATACCGGCAACTGATATCATGTGGTTTCATGTATATGGACTCTATAAATTCTCCAGGGTGCGGCGGATTGTGCATAGACATTAGTGATAATCCTCATAGTTAAGTAGGTACGCATTGCCATCCCGAAATTCGAAGGTAACACGCCAGTTACCACTCACTGGGATTGACCATATTCCCGAACGATTTCCTTTTAATGAATGTAAAGAGAAACCTGGGAGGTCAATATCATCAATCACTTGGGCTGTATCGACAGCAGCTAACTGCATTCTCAGCTTCTTTGCGTGTTTGGACTGAATTTCAGCCTTTTTCCCCGCTTCGAAGAACTGTTTTAGCCCTTTATGTTTGAATGATTTAATCATATAGCTGAGTGTGGCGTGTGGCGCAACACGGATCAATGTTGGATTTGTTATTGAAATGTACCAACAGCTGGCTCACAAATGAATTTCAGTCAATCGCATATATTGTGCCTGTCCGAAAACCTAAACCCTTGTGGCACAAGGTCTTAGGCACCTGTATTCGATTGAAGAATATAGGGGGAAACAGGCCTTGTTTATCTTGGTCTGCTGTAATCCTTGCTTTGCTGACTTCTTTGCAGGAGAAAGAGCAGACAAGCCTGATGTCAACGCCATGTAGTGGCGCCCACTGGGACGACTTAAGATCGTTGGCTGATGTCGGACAGGGAATCCGCTTGAAAACCGGTGAAATCAGTTCATTTTGGGGCGGTGCTAACACCATGACATAGCGGAACCGCCATAGAACATCTTCAAATGCTGCATACCACTTAGTATTATTAGCAGAGATTCCTGACGTTTTCTTAATTTCTGACCGGTTATAGAACCACTGCATGCATTTTGAACGGCGATTAGTAGATCCTTATTATCTTTGAGCTTGTCAAAAGGTAAATCTTTAGTAAGAGACATACCTCGTCTGAGATAACTGATTGATGGTGTCCAGACGATATCTTTGTCAGAGCGAAGAATTTCTCCATCAAGCAGAGCTGTGTGCAGCCTGTCATTTCTCTGAATAAGTTCAGGTCTGCCAACCCCAACCTCCCAATTACCAGCGTTGAGGTGACGGCGCATAACACTTTTCATTGACATCACCTCCCATCCTTCTGAGTCTGGTGATATGGCATTTGCCATTACCAACTGCTCCCAAGCTTCTGCGAAGAATGTATTGCTTGCGTTGATGTCATAGTAAAGATCAGGCGTCACCCTAAACAAAATACTCGGGGTAGCCAGCTCGTACAGATAGGGGCGAAGTAACGAGGAAGCAAAATCCAGATAAGTGATGGACTGGCCACTGAGCTTTAGTATTCTTGCAGCTAAATCTTTTTTACCTGTTCTATTTGCTTTTTCTACAGCAATACCCAACACATTCTCTGCATCCAACAAAACACAAAAACGCAGGCTTTCCATTCGTTTGACACCATGCGCCATCTTACTCAGCTTCTGGTCAGGATATTCTCCCCGGAAGTCTTCTTCGATATGCAGGTTAAGAATATTCTTTTGATCTTGGAATAAATCCTTCATGTATTCGGCCTCATCCACTCCCAAAGTGTGGGTGGAGTGAATCAATAGGAGCGGAAGATTATGTCGCTCCAAAAGCTCTGCTTCTTCAATAGTCTGATCGATATAGTTGAGTTCCTTGGTATTGTTTTTTCCATCAAACAGGGTTGTCTTATGCAAAGGATACCAAGTGTGAAAAAATACCCCTGGAGGAATAAAATCCAACTCCAGTTCCAGTGCCCTTTCTAGTGAATCAATGCCGGACATACACAGGGCTGATGACATACTCTCAACGGACTCTGCATCCAGAACAGTGCCTGACAGTTTTCGTTCTGCCAATCTATTAACAATGGATTTGTATCGGCTCAAATCAGGTATTTGAGGGTTTTCGAGACGATCAAGCATTCTACGTTCGGTCTGGGTTGGTGAATGCCATTCATATAACCTGCGCGACACATGACGGTCTGGCCTTACAAGGGGTAGCCGCTTTATCGTAGACTGCGTGGTGCTGGGGAGTTGAGCCAAGTCTGACATTCTATCCATTGAGGTCGTTCCTTATGCTTATGATCTGGAAGTTAGACAGAAAACTTGTATAAAAGTTATTAACTTTGTCAGTCACACTTGCAGAAAGGTTAGTGTCCCACAGGAGTGAATCATACCCCCAGCCATTGATTACTTACGGTCGGGTATGCTCAAAAATACTCTTCAGGCAGGAAGCTATACAAAACCACCAAATACTGCATATAACCAAGTTTCAAGAAAAAACTTCGTGGTTATATGACCCCTTCAGGCCTTTAGTAGTAAGAGATTAGGGTTTTCGGACAGACACTATATTGTATTAGTCCAGCGCCACATCACTGGTCTATGCCCTTTCTTTGATTTCAACGGAAAGTTGATGCGTTGATCGTTGTTTTGACTGGGGCTGCTAATAGTGGGAGCCTTTACATAAGTATCAAGAGTCATGTTCAAGGCCGAGGATGCCAGAACAAATCTCAACAAGGAGTGAGGTTATGCACCATGGGAAATTATCGAAAGAAACCGCTAAAAAGCTGAAACTCATCCGCGCACGTATCGATGAAGCGAACATGCCTCCCAGTATGCTGGATGAAAATCTTATCATCGGCACCTGGAATATCCGGGAATTCGGCAAGGCTGCCCGTAAGAAGGATGCTATTCATCTTATTGCGGAGATTATTGGTCAGTATGACGTACTGGCGTTAACGGAGTTGAGAGATGATCTGCGGGATTTGTCGAGAGTGATGGAGATCCTGGGTCCCTATTACAAGGTTGTTTACTCTGACTTTCGGAGTGATTCAGCGGGTTTTCAGGAACGTATCGCTTACGTCTATGACAAGAGAGCGGCTGTGTTTACCGGGCTTGCTGCTGAGGCTGACCCGTTGCGTGAAAGGGGCACGGATGGTGAATATAGACAGATATCACCTGACTGGTGGCGTTCCCCATATATGGCCTCTTTTCGAGCTGGAAACTTCGATTTTGTCATGTTGGCGGCCCATATCCGCTGGAGTGGAGGTGTGAAGGCGAGAGCCAAAGCTCTTGGTCAATTAGCAGATTGGATAGAAGGCGTAGAGGGTCTAAGTTTCTAACCGATCGGGATTTCATTGTTTTGGGTGATTTCAATATTCCGAGCCGTCGGAGTAGTGCTTTCAAAGCGATAACCAGTGGTAGTCTTCAAATGCCCCCCGCCATGCTCAAAGTGCAGGGTACTAATCTGACAGAGAAATCGACGTATGATCAGATTTTGCATAGTCCAACGCGAAAAGAGCGATTTACAGGGAAGGGAGGTGTCATTCGATTTTTCAGGGAATCCCATGAAGAACTGTTCCCGGAGTTAACGCTCGGTAAGTTTAAAAACCAGTTGAGTGATCATCTGCCACTCTGGCTAGAAGTGGATAGGTGGATTGATGATGAGTTGCTGGATGGTTTTCTGACTGAGTAGTAGAGAGAAGTACCTTTTTCTGTCGCGTAACCTTGGCATTGCTCAAAATCGAAACAAAAATCACTGTCGTATAATGTGCCTGTAACTGTATGGAATAACAGAAGAAAAAAGGGGAATGATTTTGTATCTGTTTCCCCGTTTTAGGAGACGTGAGACACAGAATGCCGAGCAATAGGCTTAGATAGGGAGGATATGCAGAAAATGTGTTTCCCTTAAATATACAAAAGTCCCGCGTTAGAGCGGTTTGTTCAATAGGGGAGTTTTGGTATGAGACTGTTTCGGCAGAAGAAAATGGCAGTGTATGTGACCTACACGCACACCAACAGGCGGCTATACGATATCGTAAGCCAGAAGAGGGCCACTTTTAGAGTGGTTTTTTTGTGTCTCAATTCCCTTATTTGTAGTGGGAACGGAGGCAAAGATATCATCATTTTTTAGTGGCACTAGTAAAAGCGGTATTGATTTCTTTACGCTGTATTTTGAAGACTGGTTCTGCACAGATGAAGGGAGCGTACAGATGGTAGGATCAGGTTGTTGGTCGGGTATTTTGGGAGCATTGAACGCACTAGTGCTGCACAGCCCAAAAGACCACACAGTCCTGAAGTGGTCTAATGACTACAGTCTTTTATGTGTGCCTTAAGTGTCCACTTGGTTCTTGCTGTATGTGGACGTTAAGGCCATACTTGAGTGGCTATTATGTCTAGATGAGGCTTTGGGTCTATGGACCAGACAACAGCTATCAAGCGCCTCTCAGATTTTGATCGAAAGAGGCGATCTGTGTTTACTACGCGGGATTTGGCCAAAATCTTCCCCGAGGACACTCCAAGGGCTTTAAAAGCAGGCCTGGCCAGGCTGGTGGAGGCTAATATTCTCAGCCGCATCTTGAAAGGGGTTTACCGCTTCACCCTGTCTCACGCTGGAAGAGGGGATACTCTGGAGCAGATTGCTGTGACCCTGCGGCGAGGAGAGTACAGCTATATCAGCCTCGAATCAGCACTTTCTGAGTACGGCGCGATTTCCCAAATCCCGATCGACCGCCTTACGATCATGACGACAGGCCGGAAGGGAGAGTATCAAACCTCTTTTGGCGTATTGGAGTTTACCCATACTCAGCGCTCAGTGGCCGATATTCTGGATAGTACAGTTGACCGTGGGCGGCCATTAAAAATTGCTACCAGGCAGGCAGCGTATCGTGATTTGAAACGAGTGGGCAGAAATACTCACCTGGTTGATGAGGATCTTGTCTATGAAGATGACCACTGAAGACTTTGCCGGGCTGGTTGATCGTATTATGCAAAACGATGCCCTTGCTACCATGCGGCCCGTTGTTGAAAAAGAGCTGTTGCACTACGACATTCTCTACAGTCTGGAGCGAGAGGGATTGCTTGACCAGCTGGTTTTCCAGGGTGGGACAGCACTGCGTTTATGTCATGGCGGAAACCGTTTCAGCGAGGACCTGGATTTTGCCGGAGGCGTGGACTTCTCGTCAGTTTCACTGGCCAATATGAAAACCTGTATTGAGGACTATATTGGTGAACGCTATGGCTTGGAGGTTTCCGTTAAGGAGCCTGCGTCTTTAAAGAAGGACCCTGCTTATGCGGAACTGAAAATTGATAAGTGGCAAATTTCTGTTGTTACGGCGCCTCGTCGCAAGGATGTTCCTCGGCAAAGAATCAAAATTGAGATTGCAAATATTCCTGCCTATACCAGAGAGGCTCTTCCCCTACAGGTGAATTACGACTTTCTCCCAGACGGCTATGGCGACACGCTGGTTTTTACTGAAACCCTGAGCGAGGTTATGGCTGATAAGCTGATCTCTTTACCGGCTACACGAAACTATATTCGATATCGGGATATTTGGGACTTGCCGTGGTTACAGCAGCAAGGTGCCAAAATGGATGTCGAAATGGTTCGGAAGAAAGTAGCAGACTACCGACTTAATGACTTTGAAGTCGGCCTTGAGAGGCTCATTCAGAACCTGCCTGAGATGATTGCTAATGGTGCGTTCAAAAATGAAATGCGCCGGTTTTTACCCAATGATGTATTTCAGCGAACATTGGGTAAAGAAAAATTTGAGGGTTTCTTGCAGGGTTCTCTACACAAGCTTTTTTCCTCTCTGAGAGCAGGACTTTATGGCGTTGAACCTTCTTCTGAGTTTGTTCTATAGGTAACTGAGGTAAAGCTGTTGAAGCTGTTTATCGACTGTGAGTGGAATGGCCATAAAGGTCAGCTTATATCCATGTCTCTGGTGACTGAGGATGGTGATGAATTTTATGAGGTTCTGGAGTGTGCCGACCCCATTGATTGGGTGCAGGATAATGTCATGCCGGTGTTGGGCAGGGACCCGGTAACCCAGGATGTGTTCACTGAACGGTTGCAGGAATTTCTTGGGCAGTTTGCCGAAGGGACAGTAGAGATTATTGCTGATTGGCCTGATGATATTAAGCACTTTTGTGATGCATTGGTGGCTTGGGATCGGTGTAATATTGGCCCGGGATCCTTTACGATCACTGTGGATCAGACATTGTTTAATGCAAAATCTAAAGTCCCGCACAATGCTTTGGAAGATGCACGCGCAATTCGACAGTACTATTTTGCCCAAGAGTTGGTTTAAAGAATATGGTAAATGTATCTTTAGAGTGTACAAATCGCGGTAAATTTAAACCCATTTCTTGAAAGGGCGATACACACTGGTCTGGGTAGCCCGCCGAGGTCAGGAAATTCTGCCCCAAACCGGGTATTTTGAAGTACCGGTAACACTATTGACCGGGACTGTTTTGGTGTGTGGCTGTGTGAAACGGGGAGTGTGCGTTGTGTGAATGACTGTTGTCTACTTCCGAAACTGTCTGAAAGCTCAGCTTTTTAACAATATTGTCTGTGATTCTAATCCCTGCAGAGGTTCTGTCGGGACGGTGCTAGACAGGTCTTTTTAAAGCCTCCTAACATTATGGTCTAGTTCGTTCTGGGAGATACGATCAGTCTGAGTGTATGTGACCTACACGCACGTCAACAGGCGGCTATACGATAACATAAGCCAGAGTAGAGCCACCTTTAGCGTGGCTTTTTTGTGCCTCGACTGCCTTATTTGTCTAGAGAACGGGAGCACGGATAGCCGCTTATTCAGGAGTCGCTATCGAGAATAAAATTCGTTATTTCATAGGCTGGGTTCCATGGTTTTTTTTAAGGGTTGCGATTCACTTCAGGGTCCTTGATCAAAGCAAGCAATCACCTGATTCGCACATACTGACCATCAGGAAGGAATTTTCTGGCTGAACTTGATAAGGAAAAGCTTGTTACCAGTATCTGCCAGCTGGAAGCTATTGATGTTGTTTATCTTTATGGGGCACGGGCCAAGACTTGTTCGATGATCATTCCGGGAGCAAAAAGTAACCTGTCAGAGCCTGGTCTGTTCTCGACCAGGCTTCGTAATATTGCCTCTTGAAAAAGATGAAGGTTCTTTTGTAAGAACACTCCCCTGGAACTTCAGGGAGTGCGTCTTCTTTACAACCTCAAAGTGAAACCAGTTCTCGCAGATCCTTGTCTGAGAGCTCAGAAATCCACTGTTCACCGCTGGAAACTGTTAACTCTGCCAGTTCTTTTTTACTTTGAATCATGGCATCAATTTTTTCTTCAAAAGTATTCTCGGTAATCAACCGGTGTACCTGCACGTTTTTCTTCTGGCCGATGCGATAGGCCCGGTCGGTTGCCTGAGCTTCGACAGCCGGGTTCCACCACAGGTCGTAATGAATCACCTGGCTGGCGGAGGTCAAATTCAAACCGGTGCCGCCAGCCTTGAGGGAGAGAATCAGGACACGGGTACGGGGGTTGTTCTGGAAGTTATCCACTATTGCGTCCCGTTTATTGCGGGACAGGGCACCATGAAGGAACGGGGCATCCAGCGCCAGTTCCTGGTGCAGCGTGTTTGCCAGTAACTTTCCCATCGTAGTGTACTGGGTAAAGATCAACACCTTCTCTTCAGCATCTCTTGCCTCCCGGATAAGCTCTACAAAGGTGTCCAGCTTTCCGGATTCCGATACCAGCGCTTGCTCATGGTTGAGGAACTGAGCGGGAGAGTTGCAGATCTGTTTGAGGGCATTGAGCAGTTTGAAAATCAAGCCCTTACGTTCAATGCCTTCATCACTGGACTGCAGATCCTCCATAATACTGTCAACTGTGCTTTGGTACAGGGAGGCCTGTTGTGGGCTCAAGCTGCAATAGCGGTTGCTTTCGACTTTGGCAGGCAGATCACTGATAACATTCTTATCGGTTTTCAGACGACGGAGAATAAAGGGGGCGGTGATTTTACGAAACCTGTCCAGGCTCTCCTGATCCCGGTCGTTTTCAATAGGGGAGGCGAACTCTTCATGAAATTTCTTCTGAGTGCCCAGGTAACCTTTGTTGGTGTAGTCAAACAGGCTCCAGTATTCCCGCAGACGATTTTCAACCGGCGTTCCGCTTAAACCAATCCGAATATCGGCCTTAAGGTTTTTGATGGCTTTGGTCTGTTTGGTGCCCGGGTTTTTAATCGTCTGAGCCTCATCAATCACCAGTGTGCGCCAACGCGGCTTGCTGAATGTGGCGCTATCTAAACGGATAAGACCGTAGCTGGTGAGAATGATATCGTGTTCATCCCTATCCAGATTGCGCTGGTTGCCGTGATAAATCAGAACCCTGAGGTCAGGAGCAAATCGCTGAATTTCTTTTCGCCAGTTGGTCAGCAAAGAAGTGGGGGCAACAACCAGCCCTTTTCGTGTATCCAGCTGGCCGGATTCCTTCTGGTGCAGTAGCAGGGTGATCACCTGTAAGGTTTTTCCCAGCCCCATGTCGTCTGCCAGCAGAGAGCCAAAACCGACACGGGCGTTCTGGGCCATCCATTCAAAGCCTCGTTGCTGATAAGGACGCAGTTTTGCGTCAAGTCCTTGTGGCAAGGGTGCCGGGTCGCCTCTGAGCAGCTGGTTGAACAGTTCTTCCGCGCAGGCAGCCAAATCCACTTTGGCGCCATCCAGTTCCCCCGACAGGCCGGCTTTAAGCAATTGCATCCTGGACAGGGATTCAGGCAGGTTTGTGAGCTTTTTCAGCAGTTGCCGCAGCCGGGAATCATCCAGCATGACATACTGGTCCAGCATTTTTACCAGTCCGGACGCACCGCTGACCAGAGCCAGAAACTCGTCTGCAGAGACTCGTTTATCTCCAATGGCGACCTGCCAGTTAAATCGGAGCAACTGGTCAAGGTTGAGATAACTGGCCGGCTTGTCGCTGTCGTCTTTAGCAAGAGACAGGCTGAGTTGCGGGTAGGCCAGATTGCGCAGGCTTTTTGGTAACACCAGCTGGATACCCAGCATTTTCAACGCGGGAAGTGTTTTCAGGAAGAGTGGAGTGAAAGCCTCGAGGGTATAGCTGAGTGAAGACGGCTGCTGTTTGCTATTGGGTGTGCTGTATAACGTTTCAATATCTGGCAGATAATCAGCCAATAAAGCCAGGTCGGTGAGAATGCTGATTTTTGTAGACGACAGTTCCGGGCTGCCGAGCAAAAGAGCCAGCGGATGCATCGTACCTTCCTGTTCAACCTGCACGGACACGGCGAGTTCGGGCTCATCCTCTTCAACAACCAGATGAAGCCGATGGCTTCGTTCACCGAGAGTCAGCCTGTTTAGCCAGTTGCGGATAACCTTCGGATATTCAAGCGTTTCAAAGCTGTTAAACAGGCAGGGAGTGTTGCCAAAAAACAGCTGGCAGATATCTTCCGTAACAAGGCTGCCGGGGGATTGCGACAGGGCTGTGAGGGTAAACAGGCTAATCAATCCGTGCAGGGCTGCATCGACCTGTGTTTTGCCATCTGCATAATAAAGGACAGCCTTGCGGCGCCGTTTTGGGGTATGGGAGAGCAGAACAAGATCGGGCGGGCAGAGTGTATACAGCCGTTCCAGCAGTGCTTTGACCGGCTCACTCATTAGCGCGGGGTGCCAGTGAATCAGGGTTTTATCATCTGATTGCTGATATACAGCAGGAATGCAGGCTTGCTGTGTGACCAGTTTTATCGCCAGACGGTAGAGCAGCTGCCACATCATGGCATGGTGATAGTGTCGTGTGGTTTCCGGGCTCTGGCTGGTATGCAGCGACTGCAGAAGCCGGCTCCAGTCCATGGCTGTTGTGATGTCAGGGCGTGTGGTCTCACCTTCAACCTCAATAGACTGAAACTGTCCTCTTTCATCAACGACCAGAGAAAGGCGATCGAAGTCTGTGATTGCTCCGCTGCTGTTAGGGGAGCAGCTGTCATCAAAGTTATTGTTGTTGTCACTGGTATTGTCAAACAGGGCAGCACAACGGGCTGCCCGCTTATAAATACCTGCCATGACCGTCCGAAAATCTTTGCTGTAAAAAAGCGGGTTACTACCGAGAATACTGAATATGCGTTCATTCAAAGGTTCAACGGTGGCCAGATCCAGTGTTTCAAATACAGGTGTTCCGGGAATGTCCCAGTTCTTAATAACGGGTTCAGGGTGCCAGTGATCAAGGTATTGCTCAGGGGCGTCCAGGCTTGCCAGTGCAACCCCGGACTGTTTTTCCATGGCCGTGATCAGATCCATACCATGGAGCTCAAACACCAGAAACGGATTTTTATCAATCTCGTTGGCTATCAGATAGATAATGGCGGCAATATGTTTGCAGGGCACGGCCCAGTCCGGGCAGGAGCAACTGGCTTTCATATCTTTCCAGTTGCGAGGGAATAACGAAATGTTTTGCTGCGTTAGCAGTTCCAGAGTTTGTTCCGGAAGCTGGCGGTTGAGTAACCTGGCCAATACCGCAGGGTTGCTGTTGACTGTTTCCAGAATGCTCTTTTGCACTTTTGCGGAAAAACCAGGCAGGCTGACAGTGACACTATAGGGCCTGCGCTTTCGCCCTTGAACATCAGCTTTGGTGGTTGTTCCCTGTATTTCAATAGCTGTGACTGAACCATTCCCAGCGTAACGTCGTCCCCGGGGCAGGCGGTTGGTGTCATCTATGCCGTTGAAAGCCGCAAGCCACTGCTCGCCCCACCAGGTTTGACCGTAGGAATTTGCCATTTCGTATTCTATAGAAGACCAGGAGTGGGTTCATGATATATCCACTTTTGTCACAGTGGAACAAGTGACTTTGCTGTTTGATGGTAAGTCGAGGGCCTGCTTCAGGGGGCGTAGATCTTGTCCAGAACGCGCTATGTAACTCTGCACGTAGCTGACCATGCGCACTCTAGTGGGCTGTGGCTGGTGATAACGACCCATGATGCATGGTAATTCCTTTACCTATTCCTGAAACGCAATACCCAGAGTCTCACCATGACTGTAGTGCGTCAAAGTCAATTGGGTTGGTTTTTATGGATATAGTAGTAACTATTTTGTCGATAAATATCGTTATATGGCTATAATAGTATCTCAGTGTGTTTTCGGAGAGAGGCTGTGGGACGTTTATCATTTCAGACCGCCCCGGATATTCAGCAACAGCTGGCTGACGCGGTGAAAGCGCTGAGAAAAAACCATAAGTTGTCCCGCAGGGCCCTGGCGGAGAAGAGCGCTGTTCCTGAGGCGACAATCAAGAAGTTTGAAACCACAGGGCTGATATCTCTAAGGCAGTTTCTTCTACTCTGGCAGGCTGTTGCAGATTTAAAGGTTTTTTCCGACCTGGTTAAAGACACCACAACGCGAGCGACACAACCTCAGCCACGCTCTATTGATGACATTCTGAGAAGCTGATCATGCATGCTACGAGTATTCGACATTTGCAGGTGTGGCGTCGGCTTGCTGATGGCGGTGAGGTGCTGGTGGGAGAACTGGCACAAAACCGCCAGGGCACCTTCTTTCAATATGATGCCGGTTACCTGGAACATGGCCATAGCCTCTCTCCATTTGGCCTCTCTTTTGATCACAGCCTGATCCATGCGCCAAACACCCCCCATGCTGGATTGCATGGGCTGTTTGCAGACTCTCTGCCTGATGGCTGGGGCATGTTGTTGATGGACAGGGTGTTTCGACAGAAGGGAATAGCACCACAGAACATCACTCCTATGGACCGTCTGGCCTATATAGGCCGACGAGGAACAGGGGCTCTTCACTATACCCCGGCTATGGAGAGCGAGGGCGATAAGAGCCCGGTCGAAATAGCCACTTTGGGTGAACAGGCGACGCTGGTTTTTGAAGGGCAGGCCAATGATGTGCTGACCGCATTAGCTAATGCCGGGGGCTCCGGGGGCGCGAGGCCCAAAGCCTTGATCTACTTTGATCCTGATCTGCCAGAACAGGTTTATACCTCGGAGAGAGGGGGCAGGGAACAAGCCTGGCTCATTAAGTTCACGTCTGCCCAGTTGCCCTTGGAGCATGATGAAGGATTGTGTGAAGCCGCCTGGCTCACACTGGCCGGGCAGTGTGGTATTGCCGTGCCTGAATATAAACTCTTTCCTCAAGACAATGGGCGCACCTGGTTGGCGGTGAAGCGCTTTGATTGTGTGGATGGCATAGCGCAGGGGCGACATCATATGCAGACGTTATGCGGGTTGCTTGATGTTGATTTCCGCCAGCCATCTATGGACTATGAGGATCTTATTAAAGCCAGTCAGATCCTCTGCCAGAGCCCGGCAGTAGGGAGAACACAGTTTATCAGGGCGATGTTTAACCTGTTTGGTGCGAATCAGGATGACCACACCAGGAACTGGTCATTTGTCATGTCTGACCAGGGGCAGTGGCAGCCATCTCCCATGTATGACGTGACTTACAGCCCAACACCTTACAATGAGCATGCGATGGCCTTTGGGGGGTATGATTCAAAGCCACCGTTAAAGGTTGTTCAGAAGCTGGCATCTTATGCCAATTACGGTTCCTGGAAAGATGCACAAAAGGACCTTCAAATGATTTGCGATGTACTGGCAGGTTGGCCCGGTCGTGGTAAGGAGCTTGGTGTGAAGCCTGAGCGGGTGAATGAGATTGGTGTTCAGCTCAACAGGGTGTATGGGGAAAATAAAGGGCTTCTGTAGTTTATAGGCAGTATACTTTAGCCGAAGTAACATGGCTAAGACTGCTATTGCCGCGCAACCTCAGCCAGTAAAAGCCGATCATCTTTACTGCATACAGAAAATCAGATCAATGCTGACAGCATTTTTTGTATTTCTTACCGCTGCCGCATGGACAAGGATCATTTCTTCCTATCTTTGGGCCTTTGATTAGTGGCTCCTGACTTGGCATCAGATAATCATCGCCGCTCCCCCCTTCACCATCTACTGACATCATCCCAGTAATAATATCCAGCTTCTCCTCTTCCGAATAGCCATCAAGAATTTCTCGCAACTCCTTGAGTCCCGGGTATTTCTCAGCCACATAATCGCGTGCAGGTGTGTCTCTTTCCTGCCTCAGGCCAAGCGTAATTTCTACATCTTCGATATCTCCCATAAAAGCGCAGTCAATGGCATCTCTCTCAAAAGCTGCACGGATGCTTTCAATAGCTTCAGTGGCTTTCAGTTTGCAGAGGTAGCCAAGAAGGAGGGATTTGTACATGGGATTATCATTGGCAGAGTCGTCCAATGTGGTACTTATGAGCTGAATGACCTGATTTCGATATTCCGGGTATTGTTTGGCCAACTGAGTCATGGTGCGGGAAAATCGTTCTTTGGTGCACAGGTTGGTATGCGGTTGACTAAAAATTGCGACCAGTGGTTCCCACGCCTTTTGACCCAGCCTCAAAATCACCGGTTCCATATATAGCCATAGGCCATCATCGTCATCAGCCTGTTTGTTTACATGTTCAAGGAGAGAAGTAATTGTTCCCTCATCCTGCTCTGCAATAGGGTAGAGTGCATAAATTGCATGCAGAGGAGCCCATTCCTGGTCAGAATCAAACTCAAAAAACAGGTCCTCATCCTGCGCCATTTTCAACAATTCATCCTTATGACTGGCATCAATACTGTAGATGGCATAATTCAACCATTCGTCCGCACGGAACTCACCCAGTTTAAGAAGCTTTTGAAGAGGTTTACTGTAAGAGAACATTTAAGAGTCCAAGGTTATAGTGAACAATCCAGTCTGGCCTGAAGGTTCGTTAATCGGCGAGTGGATTTCAATGTGCGGGCTGCCAGACCAACGGCTTTGGGCTGTCCGATAATAACGACCAGCTGCTTTCCCCGTGTGACTCCAGTATAAAGGAGATTGCGTTCCAGCAGGGTGTAATGCTGCATGGCCATGGGGATCACAACACAAGGGTATTCTGAACCCTGACTCTTATGGATGGTGGTGGCGTAGGCAAGAGACACCTCATCCAGCTCATTGACCTGGTAACTGACATCTTTTCCATCAAAAGTGATCAGTAGCTCACCTTCTTCGATATCAACACTTTTAACCTGTCCTATATCGCCGTTGAACACATCTTTGTCATAGTTATTTACGGTTTGAATCACTTTATCCCCCGGTGCAAAGGTCCAGCCATAGCGAGTGATGCGCGGGTGTGCTTCTGCATTCAAGACTTCCTGGAGGGCAATGTTGAGGCTGCGTGCGCCTAAACCTCCTCGGTTCATGGGAGCCAGAACCTGAATATCCCGGACCGGGTCAAAGCCAAATTTGGCCGGAAGTCGCTGAGTCACCACAGTCATCACTTTTCTGTATATCTCTTCCGGTTCATCGGCGGTGAGATAATAAAAATCTGTTTGATCACCTTTCCTGGTTTGCCGGGGAGCCTGACCTCGATTAATGGCATGGGCTCCGGTAATAATCTGGGAGGTTGCCGCCTGGCGAAAGATCTCAGTCAGCCGGGCGACAGGCATCTGACCAGAACCAATCAGGTCATTCAGCACAGAACCCGGCCCCACAGAGGGCAACTGATCCACATCACCCACTAACAGCACTGCACTGTTATCAGGCACAGCCCGCAACAGCTGATTCATCAGCACAATGTCAACCATGGAGGATTCATCCACAACCAGTAGATCTGTTTTCAGCGGGTTTTCGGCATTTTTCTTGAAATCGAAGGAACTTGGATCAAAATCCAGCAAGCGGTGAATAGTCGTGGCTTCCTGGCCGGTTGATTCCGAGAGCCGTTTCGCGGCACGCCCAGTGGGAGCACATAGTGTGACGTCTGCTTTTTTGGCCTGAATGATTTTCAGAATACTGTTCACGACCGTGGTTTTTCCCACCCCGGGACCACCGGTAATAATACAGAGCTTGCGACGTATGGCCTGTTCTACAGCTTCTTTCTGGGATGCTGAGAGAGAAATGCTGTTTTTTTTCTCCACCCAGGGAATGGCCTTTTCCAGATCGATGGCGTGCCAGGATGATGTTCCTTGAAGCAGACGGTTGACATGCCCTGCGACCCCCTGCTCGGCCCGAAACAATGGCGTGAGAAACAGGCAGGGCACATCGTTAATGTTCTCGGGAGTCAGTCGGTTTTCATTGACTTCATTCTCAATGGCTTGCCTGATGGTCTCTTCCGGAATGTCTAACAGTTCCACCGCCGCACCCACCAGCTCCTGAAAAGCCTGGGCACAATGACCATTGCCGGAATGCTCCTGCAGCACATGCCGAACACCTGCTTGGGCACGAATCAGGGACGTACGATCAATCCCCAACTGCTGAGCCAGTTCATCAGCCGTTTTAAATCCGATGCCATGAATATCCAGGGCCAATCGGTAAGGGTTCTCCTGTACCTTTGGAACGGCCTGGTCGCCATAGGTTTTATAAATACGCACTGACCGGGCAGTGCCTACACCGTGAGATTGCAGGAACACCATAATTTCCCGGATCACCTTCTGCTCAGACCATGCTGAGGTGATTTTCTCCCGTCGTTTTTTACCAATTCCCTCCAGTTCGAGCAACCGTTCCGGATTCTCTTCAATAATGTCGAACACCTGTTCACCAAAAGCCCTGACCAGTCGTTTGGCAAAGTGAGGGCCGATACCTTTGACCATGCCTGACCCCAGGTACTTCTCAATACCTTCAAGGGTGGTCGGCGTTATGGTCTTTATATGTTGAACTTTGAACTGTACGCCATGGAGATGGTCGTTAAACCAGATGCCAGACGCGTCCACAAATTCTCCGGGCGTTATCGAAGGTGTACTGCCGGTCATGGTGACCAGCTCCCGCTGCCCTTTGCATTGAACCCGGATAACAAAAAAACCACTCTCTTCGCTATGAAAAGTCACCCGTTCTACAGAACCCTGCAGATAAACTACGGGCTGATGGTCAGTATTGCTCTGGTGGGAGACTGTTAATGAAGAAGGCATCGGGATTCAACATAGTGTTTGCGATACCGGCAATTTGCATAAAGTCACGAAAAAAGCCAGCTTATTAAAAATTGTACAATTTTTTTAGCGCAAGAAAAACTGATGTGATGCACTAAAAATAGACACCGGCCTAAGTTTTTTTTGTTAGCTCATACTTCTCAGGGCTGATATACCCCAAAGAGCTATGCCGACGATGGTGTGCCACGAGCATAGGCTGCTGCGTAAGCAGCGCCGATGCGCAACTGCGCAGAAGATGAGGGTGGGCCCCTCGGAGCCGCCTTGCAGGAGGAGGCTTCAAACCACCTTAAGCGGCGAAGGTAAAGAGCCTTGGTCGTGAGCGTTAAGGAAAAGGCAGGGCTTGATCCTGTCAGGTAAGAGTTAAGGAGATGAACGCAAGTGAACCTTTGATGACGCGTCGAAAGCGTAGGAATGATGTCAAAACCGGGAGGGTGTCGTTAGCCCGGGATAAGTCTGGAGGATACCTGCTTACTGTCCAGATGGCATCCGGCGTGGAGAAGGCATGAACTTAACACAGGCTTCTGTGTGGAACGTGGGAACCTGTCGCCTTGATGTTAAGGGAGCCACTCAAGCAGAGATCCTGCAAGAGTCTGAGTACCAATGCAAGGCACAGAGGCGGACGATCCCGTAGTAGTGATGAAGGGGCGGTAATGGCGCTGGAGCAAAGGGGATCGGTCATCCTGTTGAATTTGGGAATCAACCACTGTGACAACCGAGGTTGTCGGTGGGAGGAATTTTTGGAAACAATAAAACCGTTTGAAATTTCCAGGCACGATGTTGTTCGTGCATGGCAACTGGTCAAAGCCAATAAAGGCGCTCATGGCGTTGACGGTGAGACCATAGAACAATTTGAGTCTGACCTGAAGGGTAATCTGTATAAGATCTGGAACCGGATGTCGTCTGGTAGCTATTTCCCGCCACCTGTTAAAACGGTAGCAATACCGAAGAAGACAGGCGGGGAAAGGAAACTGGGCATCCCAACTGTATCGGATCGGGTTGCTCAGATGGTAGTGAAGCTGCACTTTGAACCATTAGTTGAGCCCTGGTTTCATCAGGACTCCTATGGATACAGGCCGAACAAATCAGCACATCAGGCGCTGGATATCACCCGTAGACGGTGCTGGCGATACAACGGGGTGCTGGAATTTGATATCAAGGGGCTGTTCGACAACATCGACCATGAACTGCTAATGAAAGCGGTTCGCAAGCACACAGATAATCGCTGGTTGATCCTGTACATCGTGCGTTGGTTAACGGCACCGATTCAACAGGAAGATGGCACGATTATCATGCGCAAACGTGGCGTGCCTCAAGGAGGTGTGATCAGCCCTGTGCTCAGTAACCTGTTTATGCATTATGCCTTCGATAAGTGGATGGAAAGGAAATTTCCTGTTATTCCATTCTGTCGATATGCTGACGATGGGCTTGCCCATTGTCAGCATAAGGCGGAAGCCGAAGCACTTATGGGTGCTTTGGCTGACAGGTTGCAGGAGTGTGGTCTGGAAATGCATCCTGACAAGACGAAGATTGTTTACTGTAAAGATGATGATCGTAGAGAAGTGCATCCTGTCACCAGCTTTGACTTTCTTGGGTATACATTTCGCCCGAGGCGGTCGAAGAACCGATGGGGAAAGCACTTCATAAACTTTACACCAGCGATGAGCGCCAAGGCGGGAAAGGCCATCAGACAGGAGATAAGGAGCTGGAAGCTGCATTTGCGCAGTGACAAAGACCTTCCTGATCTGGCCAGAATGTTCAGGGCTAAGATACAGGGCTGGATAAACTACTATGGTCGTTTCTATAAATCCGCCATGTACCCGACATTGCGTCACATCAACCGCAAGCTCAGTTTGTGGGCGACAAGGAAATACAAAAGGCTTAAGCGCCATCGACGAAGGGCAGAACACAGGCTTGGAGAGATCGCCAAGAAACTTCCAAACCTGTTTCCGCATTGGAAGTTGGGCGTCAGGCCGTCGGTTGGATGATGGGAGCCGTATGAGCTGAGAGGTTCACGTACGGTTCTGAGAGAGCCTGTGGGGGAGGTTCCCACGGGCTACTCACCTCGATTGTAATCAACTTCGATGTTAGATGCGGTTTAATAAAACAGGAAAAAGTACACTTAGAGTATACATTTGGAGGTAAATTTAAACTTGATATTTCTAACTGTCGTTTTAAATTCATCTCTAAATGTACGCTTAAGGTATACAAGTGAGAGGAAGTTTAAACTGCCTGCTTGAGTTATGGCCTCCTGGATATGTGGGCACTTTGCTGTGGCTTGAGCCAATGGGGGGCAGCCGTGGGTTGGTGAAGAAGTATGTAGATAGCGGCTGGCTTGTTTCGTTAGGGCAGGGGGCTTATGTACATAAAGGTGACAAACCGGAATGGTCTGGAGCATTGGCTGCATTACAGATGCAGAGCAAACCTGTCTGGGCGGTGTTTATGCGCTCTCGATTCACGGCCTCGTCCATTACTTGCCCTTAGCGCAAGAGTCTCTGACTCTTTACGGACAATCAGGCACACAGTTGCCAAAATGGTTTCGTGATCATGATTGGAAAGTTAAACCCCAACAATCTGTAAGCGAACGGGGAACACCATCTTCCCCTATCCGTATGAGACCGGTATTTTCAATTCATCCGCACTGAGATTCATCGGCAACAGGTGCTCTACGCTGTCCTCTTGCTCCAACTGAGCCTTCTCTATCTGACGACGCTGAGTCAGTACATGGCGGAACCAGGCATACGGCTCAAGACCGTTGGCTTTTGCCGTTTCCACCAGGCTATAGAGAATCGCACTGGCACGGGCACCTTTGACGGATTGCGCAAGTCGAGTAAGCAAGGGGAAATTTCATCCCCAAGCTTCTCACGGAACCGTACGTGACAGTCTCCCGTCATACGGCTCTTGATCACACATTTGATGCACGAAGTAATTCCCAGTGAGCAAAGAATTTCGGGCTGGCTTTCCGTAACCGTTCAAGTCGCCATTCAGCTTCTCTGGTTGAAATCCGATACCTATTGCTCGCCCATTTGATAAGTCGAGATTGAAATACGCTCCACAACCGGTAACTAAAGGTTCTGTATCAGAACTTTCCGTAGTAATGAATCCAGCCTCTGAGAGTGGCATTATACCGGCCAGCAATCTCTTTGATCGATGCCCTTGTCGAGCGATGAACCCGCCAGGACTTAATCGTCCTGGTGATCGTCTTCATCGCCTTCTTTGAGGCGCCCGGTGCACATTTACGAAACAGTTCACCTTTAAAGCTTCTCAGTGTCCGCACTTGGAAGTCATACCCCAGAAATGTAAAAGACTTCTTCACATTCCATCGTGGAAAGGTATCAATGTAAGCAATATTGGTTTTGCTTTCGTTGATACTCAGCCCAACTTCCCTCATACGTTCAGTGATTGACTCTTTCAGATTAACAGCTTCCTTCATGTACGAGCAGTGGCACACCAGATCATCCGCATAACGCTCAAACTGAATGTTACGATGTGTTCGGCTCACCCATTGATCAAACGCATAATGCAGAAAAAGGTTCGCCAGCAAGGGAGAAATAACACCGCCTTGCGGAGTCCCCCGGGTGCGCTCTTGATGTTCCTTTTCTGAACCAGATTCGACCATCGGTGCTCTCAGCCAGCGGGTGCAGTACAAAATCACCCATCCGGGCATCTGATGATGTTTCAGAGCTTTTATAATCAAGTTATGATCGACATGATCGAAGAAAGCCTTGATATCCACCTCAAGTACCCAACTACGTGTACGACAGCGTTTCTCGCATTGCTTCAGTGCATCATGAGCTGACCTTCCCGGACGATACCCGTAGGAATCGGGATGAAAGACAGGCTCGAGTTGCTCTTCCAGAAAGCCTTTTACTGCTCCCTGTGCTACACGATCACTCACGGCTGGAATGCCCAGTGTACGTTCCGAGCCATCGGCCTTCGGGATACGCTTCTTACGTACCGGCGGCGGAAAGTATGACCCGGAACTCAGCCTGTTCCAGATTTTGTACAGATTGCGATCTCGTTTCTCATCAAATTGCTTTATCGTCTGACCATCGCATCCGGGGGCACCTTTATTTCGGCGTACATCCTGATAAGACTGCCAGACCAAAGCTTTGGGAATCTCAAATGCTTTTCCCTGTTGCAAAACATCATCCTCGGTTGAGTTGTGCCTTGTACAGTTCGTTGACCCATGCCCCTTCGCTCCCATGCCATTACAGCATTTTCATCACTACTACGGGCATGTCCGCCCCTGCATCCTGATACGTGCCGGATGCAGGTTCTCACGTTCCCCAAGCTGGCCTGATCTGGACTCTCGCTGCCTTAACGCCGGATGCCATGCAGACAGTAAACAGGTCTCCTCTGCACTGATCAGGGGACGGATACACAGCCCCTTTTTGACATCACCAAAGATTTCGACGCTTCGTCGTACAGTTCACTTTCGTTCGACTTTCCAGATCCCACGTGACGGTATATCCCCGCCTTTTCCTGAAACGCTCACCACCAGATTCCTTAGAATCCCGCAGCATCAGGTCGTTTGGTCAGTATTCCTGCAAACCCTGACCGGAGGGCCGACCTCCATCCAACTTGGAGCATGGTTTCACTATGCAGCTTTGTAGCTTATGTCATAGCTTCTCCTTCGTGACTGCGGTTTGTAGAATAGTTACCAATCAGCAAACCGCCTCATATACCGACCATGATCCTCCAAAAGCATAACCGGACAGGAAAAATCATTGCCTGAAATGGTGGCGTTCAGGTGGTTGGTAGAAAAGTTACCAGGCTGGCAAGTCATTCACTCTCAGGCCTTCATACTGGCTACTCATTTCTTGTTCGTCCATTGCATTTATCACCCGATCAACAAACCTTCCAAGGCCTGCGACCGAGTCAGTCTCAACATAGGAAATACGTAGCACCTCAAACCCCAGGCCTTTGAGTATGTGATCTATCAAAGGGTCTCGCGCTCTTCTTTTTCCAGATTCTTTTGCAAGAAGAGGCTCATCGTTTTCCATTGTGTCATCCTGAATATAATGATGGGGGCCATCGACCTCTATACACAAGGTTTTACCCACCAGAATATCAACTGGGAACCCTTCAATATTCACTTCCATAACAATATTTTGGTTTGGCAAAGCACTTTTAACAGCCTGGAACACTCTGTTTTGTAATGCTGAGACCTTCACCTTTTTTTCAGGAGCAGAAAGAGCAGGAGACACATCAATTTCCAAGTTAGAAATGCCTGCCCAGTAAATATATGCAAATCTGTCTTGCCAGTGATGTGAAAGAAGGTCCCTGATATTTTCCCTATCCATTAGCGGCTTAACAAAGATATCGAAACGGGGTGTATCAGGATCATCCTTGACGAGCGGATTTTGTTTTGCACATAAATCCAGAACGGCCAGGTTCCATAAGACGTCGCCGACGCTATGCTGTAGAGAGCCGTCTGTGTCAATAAAACCAGACATATCACAAAGACGTTTAACCAGGAAATAGCCAAGCTTCAGCTGGTCGTCTGACAGAGATAAACGGCACAAAGCGTAAAGGGCCATAATGATATCCTGTTCAGTCGGCGATATGTTCATAATGGCTTGAATCGAAGCTTGAACAACATCCTCCCCTATGACGTGTGAGCAATGAGACATCCCACTGGCCACCATGGCCAGAGGCTGGGCCGACCACTCCCTGGTGTCAGTCAAATCACGGCTTCCCACCTCTTTGGCCAGCGCCTTCCGGGTCGTGTCGGCGTCGTCCCCCGCCACATGACTCAGGCCATTGGTCACCATGGCCAGATCTTGCGCTATCCAGCACTTAAGGTCTCCGGCAAGGGCACGCCACCCCACTTCTTTGGCCAGCGCCTTCCGGGTCGTGTCGGCGTCGTCCCCCGCCACCTGACTCAGGCCATTGGTCACCATGGCCAGAGGCTGGGCCGACCACTCCCTGGGGTCAGTCAAATCACGCCTCCCAACCTCTTTGGCCAGCGCCTTCCGGGTCGTGTCGGCGTCGTCCCCCGTCACCTGGCTCAGGCCATTGGTCACCATGGCCAGATCTTGCGCTATCCAGCACTTAAGGTCTCCGGCAAGGGCACGCCTCCCCACCTCTTTGGCCAGCGCCTTCCGGGTCGTGTCGGCGTCGTCCCCCGCCACCTGACTCAGGCCATTGGTCACCATGGCCAGATGTTGCGCTATCCAGCACTTAAGGTCTCCGGCAAGGGCACGCCTCCCCACTTCTTTGGCCAGCGCCTTCCGGGTCGTGTCGGCGTCGTCCCCCTCCACCTGCCTCAGGCCATTGGTCACCATGGACAGAGGCTGGTCCGACCACTCCCTGGGGTCAGTCAAATCACGCCTCCCCACCTCTTTGACCAGCGCCTTCCAGGTCGTGTCGGCGTCGTCCCCCGTCACCGGGCTCAGGCCATTGGTCACCATGGCCAGATGCTGGGCCGACCACTCTTTGGTGTCGGTCAAATCACGGCTTCCCACCTCTATGGCCAGCGCCTTCCGGGTCGTGTCGGCGTCGTCCCCCGTCACCTGGCTCAGGCCATTGGTCACCATGGCCAGATGCTGGGCCGACCACTCTTTGGTGTCGGTCAAATCACGGCTTCCCACCTCTTTGGCCAGCGCCTTCCGGGTCGTGTCGGCGTCATCCCCCGTCACCGGGCTCAGGCCATTGGTCACCATGGCCAGATGTTGCGCAATCCAGCACTTAAGGTCTCCGGCAAGGGCACGCCTCCCCACTTCTTTGGCCAGCGCCTTCCGGGTCGTGTCGGCGTCGTCCCCCGTCACCGGGCTCAGGCCATTGGTCACCATGGCCAGAGGCTGAGCCGACCACTCTTTGGTGTTGGTCAAATCACGGCTTCCCACCTCTTTGGCCAGCGCCTTCCGGGTCGTGTCGGCGTCGTCCCCCGTCACCTGACTCAGGCCATTGGTCACCATGGCCAGATCTTGCGCTATCCAGCACTTAAGGTCTCCGGCAAGGGCACGCCTCCCAACTTCTTTGGCCAGCGCCTTCCGGGTCGTATCGGCGTCGTCACCCGTCACCTGCCTCAGGCCACTGGTCACCATGGCCAGATCTTGCGCTATCCAGCACTTAAGGTCTCCGGCAAGGGCACGGCTTCCCACCTCTTTGGCCAGCGCCTTCCGGGTCGTGTCGGCGTCGTCACCGGCGACCTGACTCAGGCTATTGAGCACCATGGCCAGGTTTTGGGCGTTAAATCCGCACTGTTTGGTGAGCTGCTGTTTTTGACTGCGGTGGATCACGGCTTTCATTATCCAGTCTAACGCTGTGGCGCCTTCTTGATATTTTGCTAATTTTGAAAACGCATTTGCCAAAAGAGCAAGGGCTTTGGGACTGGCTCGCAGCGGGTGCGGCTCTCTTTCTGTTATCTGGAATGCAAGATCTAAAAGCGCGGTTTTATGGCTCTCCCGATGTGGCCCGTGAAGTTGCTTTTTGAGTCGATTCACTTCGTTTGCCAGTGCTTCTATCTGTTGATCGAAACGCTCGGCGGAAGGGTTGCGGTAATATTGTCTCTTTCTGTCTGGTCTTCTTTTTGGATGTGTTCGAACTGTAGCCTCAGACGATTCCTGTTGTCGTGAAGGGACTTCGGCATGGGTCTTTGATGTGGTCAATACAGGCGGCCACTGAAGCATTGATGATTCAGGAACAGGAGAGGCATGTGGCCGGACACAGGTACGACCGGGATACAGGGAAGCAGGTGAAGGCTTTACAATTGCCGCCCAGCTTTTCTTTGTATCTTTATCTGCTGCTGCGCATTTCTCTATCACGCCCCCTGACAGCGGTAGCATTAACCAAATAAAAAACAACTCTCTCCTGCAAAAGTGAGCACCAATATTCACGGTAAATCTCATCCTGTTGCCCGTTCGTTGAGGCTGTGCAGTAAAGGCAATGGCGGGATATATGGCAAGACGGCACAGGCCAAAAAGAGAAGGGAATACACAATCAGCAAACCGCCTCATATACCGACCATGATCCTCCAAAAGCATAACCGGATAGGAAAAATCATTGCCTGAAATGGTGGCGTTCAGGTGGTTGGTAGAAAGGTTACCAGGCTGGCAAGTCATTCACTCTCAGGCCTTCATACTGGCTACTCATTTCTTGTTCGTCCATTGCATTTATCACCCGATCAACAAACGTTCCAAGGCCTGCGACCGAGTCAGTCTCAACATAGGAAATACGTAGCACCTCAAACCCCAGGCTTTTGAGTATGTGATCTATCAAAGGGTCTCGCGCTCTTCTTTTTCCAGATTCTTTTGCAAGAAGAAGCTCATCGTTTTCCATTGTGTCATCCTGAATATAATGATGGGGGCCATCGACCTCTATACACAAGGTTTTACCCACCAGAATATCAACTGGGAACCCTTCAATATTCACTTCCATAACAATATTTTGGTTTGGCAAAGCATTTTTAACAGCCTGGAACACTCTGTTTTGTAATGCTGAGACCTTCACCTTTTTTTCAGGAGCAGAAAGAGCAGGAGACACATCAATTTCCAAGTTAGAAATGCCTGCCCAGTAAATATATGAAAATCTGTCTTGCCAGTGATGTGAAAGAAGGTCCCTGATATTTTCCCTATCCATTAGCGGCTTAACAAAGATATCGAAACGGGGTGTATCAGGATCATCCTTGGCGAGCGGATTTTGTTTTGCACATAAATCCAGAACCGCAAGGTTCCATAAGACGTCGCCGACGCTATGCTGTAGAGGGCTGCCTGTGTCAATAAAACCAGTCATATCACAAAGACGTTTAACCAGGAAATAGCCAAGCTTCAGCTGGTCGTCTGACAGAGATAAACGGCACAAAGCGTTAAGGGCCATAATGATATCCTGTTCAGTCGGCGATATGTTCATAATGGCTTGAATCGAAGCTTGAACAACATCCTCCCCTATGACGTGTGAGCAATGAGACATCCCACTGGCCACCATGGCCAGATGCTGGGCCGACCACTCTTTGGTGTCGGTCAAATCACGGCTTCCCACCTCTTTGGCCAGCGCCTTCCGGGTCGTGTCGGCGTCGTCCCCCGTCACCTGACTCAGGCTATTGGTCACCATGGCCAGATGCTGGGCCGACCACTCTTTGGTGACGGTCAAATCACGGCTTCGCACCTCTTTGGCCAGCGCCTTCCGGGTCGTGTCGGCGTAGTCACCCGCCACCTGACTCAGGCCATTGGTCACCATGGCCAGCTCTTGCGCTATCCAGCACTTAAGGTCTCCGGCAAGGGCACGCCTCCCCACTTCTTTGGCCAGCGCCTTCCGGGTCGTGTCGGCGTCGTCACCCGCCACCTGCCTCAGACCATTGGTCACCATGGCCAGAGGCTGGGCCGACCACTCCCTGGGGTCAGTCAAATCACGCCTCCCCACCTCTTTGGCCAGCGCCTTCAGGGTCGTGTCGGCGTCGTCCCCCGTCACCTGGCTCAGGCCATTGGTCACCATGGCCAGATCTTGCGCTATCCAGCACTTAAGGTCTCCGGCAAGGGCACGCCTCCCCACTTCTTTGGCCAGCGCCTTACGGATCGTGTCGGCGTCGTCCCCCGCCACCTGGCTCAGGCCATTGGTCACCATGGCCAGAGGCTGGGACGACCACTCCCTGGTGTCGGTCAAATCACGGCTTCCCACCTCTTTGGCCAGCGCCTTCCAGGTCGTGTCGGCGTCGTCCCCCGCCACCGGGCTCAGGCCATTGGTCACCATGGCCAGATCTTGCGCTATCCAGCACTTAAGGTCTCCGGCAAGGGCACGCCTCCCCACTTCTTTGGCCAGCGCCTTCCGGGTCGTGTCGGCGTCGTCCCCCGTCACCTGGCTCAGGCTATTGGTCACCATGGCCAGAGGCTGGGCCGACCACTCTTTGGTGTCGGTCAAATCACGGCTTCCCACCTCTTTGGCCAGCGCCTTCCGGGTCGTGTCGGCGTCGTCCCCCGTCATCTGGCTCAGGCCATTGGTCACCATGGCCAGATGCTGGGCCGACCAAGTCAAATCACGCCTCCCCACCTCTTTGGCCAGCGCCTTCCGGGTCGTGTCGGCGTCGTCCCCCGCCACCTGCCTCAGGCCATTGGTCACCATGGCCAGATCTTGCGCTATCCAGCACTTAAGTTCTCCGGCAAGGGCACGGCTTCCCACCTCTTTGGCCAGCGCCTTCCGGGTCGTGTCGGCGTCGTCACCCGCCACCTGACTCAGGCCATTGGTCACCATGGCCAGTTCTTGCGCTATCCAGCACTTAAGGTCTCCGGCAAGGGCACGCCTCCCCACTTCTTTGGCCAGCGCCTTCCGGGTCGTGTCGGCGTCGTCCCGCGCCACCTGCCTCAGGCCATTGATCACCATGGCCAGAGGCTGGGTCGACCACTCTTTGGTGTCGGTCAAATCACGCCTCCCCACCTCTTTGGCCAGCGCCTTCCGGGTCGTGTCGGCGTCGTCACCCGTCACCTGGATCAGGCCATTGGTCACCATGGCCAGAGGCTGGGCCGACCACTCTTTGGTGTCGGTCAAATCACGGCTTCCCACCTCTTTGGCCAGCCCCTTCAGGGTCGTGTCGGCGTCGTCACCCGCCACCTTACTCAGGCCATTGGTCACCATGGCCAGATGCTGGGGCGACCACTCTTTGGTGTCGGTCAAATCACGGCTTCCCACCTCTTTGGCCAGCGCCTTTCGGGTCGTGTCGGCTTTGCCACCCGCCACCTGACTCAGGCTATTGAGCACCATGGCCAGCGTTTGGGCTTTAAATCCGCACTGTTTGGTTAGCTGCTGTTTTTGACTGCGGTGGATCACGGCTTTCATTATCCAGTCTAACGCTGTGGCGCCTTCTTGATATTTTGCTAATTTTGAAAACGCATTTGCCAAAAGAGCAAGGGCTTTGGGACTGGCTCGCAGCGGGTGCGGCTCTCTTTCTGTTATCTGGAATGCAAGATCTAAAAGCGCGGTTTTATGGCTCTCCCGATGTGGCCCGTGAAGTTGCTTTTTGAGTCGATTCACTTCGTTTGCCAGTGCTTCTATCTGTTGATCGAAACGCTCGGCGGAAGGGTTGCGGTAATATTGTCTCTTTCTGTCTGGTCTTCTTTTTGGATGTGTTCGAACTGTAGCCTCAGACGATTCCTGTTGTCGTGAAGGGACTTCGGCATGGGTCTTTGATGTGGTCAATACAGGCGGCCACTGAAGCATTGATGATTCAGGAACAGGAGAGGCATGTGGCCGGACACAGGTACGACCGGGATACAGGGAAGCAGGTAAAGGCTTTACAATTGCCGCCCAGCTTTTCTTTGTATCTTTATCTGCTGCTGCGCATTTCTCTATCACGCCCCCTGACAGCGGTAGCATTAACCAAATAAAAAACAATTCTCTCCTGCAAAAGTGAGCACCAATATTCACGGTCAATCTCATCCTCTTGCCCGTTCGTTGAGGCTGTGCAGTAAAGGCAATGGCGGGATATATGGCAAGACGGCACAGGCCAAAAAGAGAAGGGAATACACAATCAGCAAACCGCCTCATATACCGACCATGATCCTACAAAAGCATAACCGGATAGGAACAATCATTGCCTGAAATGGTGGCGTTCAGGTGGTTGGTAGAAAGGTTGCCAAGAGATTTGCAGCCTGCTGGCCAAAGCCTTGAAGCGACAGCTCAACAGACAGAAACGCCAACAACCCCGACTGGATAAAGAGCCACACCCATGCCTCTATGTGTCTCCCTTGCACGACAAGAGAGGTTCAGTATGAGCAACAAAAAACAGGAGTCACTGGCTGCGCAAATTGCAGGATTGCCCAAACTCAACAACCAGGAACTGCATAAACTCTGGCGCGACCTATACGAGAAAGAGCCACCCAAACTGAATCGTTTGTTAATTATCCAGAAGCTGGCCTGGCGTATTCAGGAAGTCACTTTGGGAGGGTTGGAGGAAGCCGCCAAAGAGCCGCTGGATAAAGACATAAAAGTGATATCCCGAAACGGCAACCTCGGCCAGCCCCGCATAGAGCAGACCAGGGCTGGTGTCATCTTCGAGCGCATATGGAATGGCAAGGTATATCGGGTCAAGAGCCTGGAAAAAGGCTTTGAGTATGAAGGCACCAAGTACCGCAGTCTGTCGGCCATTGTTCGGGAAATAACCGGCCAGCACACCAGTGCCCCTCGCTTCTTTGGCATCAAATCAGGTTGAAGATATGGATATAAAGTATGGCTCTATTAATGAAAGAGGTCTTGTTCGGTGTGCGATTTACACTCGCAAGTCCACCGAAGAAGGGCTGGAACAGGAGTTTAATTCCCTCCATGCCCAACGGGAGTCGGCGGAAGCCTATATTCAGGCTCACCGAGGCGAAGGTTGGCTGGTTCTTCCTGATTATTACGATGAAGGTGGCTTTTCTGGTGGGAACACTGAACGCCCGGCTTTGCAGAGACTTTTGGCTGACGTCGAGTCTGGCAAAGTGGATGCGATCATTGTTTACAAGGTTGACCGGCTGCCAAGAAATATTGCTGATTTCGCCAGGCTGGTGGAACTGCTTGATCGACACAATGTGGCCTTTATTGCTGTCACCCAGCACTTCAATACCGGCGACAGTATGGGACGACTGACGCTTAATATCCTGATGACCTTTGCGCAGTTTGAGAGAGAGGTGATCGGCGAACGCATTAGGGACAAGATCGCACTCTCCAAGAAGAGAGGGAAGTTTACCGGCGGGCGGGTTCTTACAGGGTACACCCTGAAGGAACATCGGCTGGTATTCACTCGAAAGAAGCTGCCGGTATTCAAATGCTGTTCAAGGAGTATGCAGAGACAGGCTCTCTGGCAGAAGCCTCTCGTCGCATAAACCGAGCCGGTTACCGTACCAAAAGGAATGTATTTGAAGGTGGCAAAGTATCAGGTGGCGGCCCGTTCACCGGCAAAGCTGCCTGGCATATTGTTCGCAACCGTATCTATCTTGGGGAGACGCCTCGCAAGGGTAAATGGTATCTGGGAGAGCATCCCTCCATTATCGATCGAGAGCTTTGGGCTGAGGTCGAAGCGAGGCATAAAGAAGATTGAGCAAAACGAAAGAAAAAGTCCCGGCAGTACGGACAGGGCAGTTTCCTCAATGGGTTGGTGTTCGGCTGGCTTCAAAAACCACCTACAAAACCGATGAGCAGGGTAACCGCAGAAAGAAATATCGCTACTTTGTCAGCACCGTTGTCGATAAAGAGGGCTACCAAGCTGCGCCTCTGCCACCCGTTGCTGCAACGGAGCTGGAAGATGTTGTCCTGAATAGTCTGGGCGAGATGCTTAGGGCTCCGGAATACTGCCATCAGGTTCAAGGTCTGCTGCTGGCCGAAGGCTGCGATCCCGCCCAGCTGAAAGATGGAACAGTATTCAAAACATTAAGCGATATCGGTCAAGTCTGGGAACTGCTATTTCCCGAAGAACAGCGGCGTCTGTTTCACCTGCTGGTGGAGCGGGTCACTGTCGCTAAGGACTCTCTGGCCATCCTCTACAAGGCCAATGGCCTGGCTTCAGTCTTGGCAGAAGTGGAAGCAGGAAAACAACAGAAGGAAAGCGTGCCATGCCTATAAAAAGCACCGGCGAGAAAACCCTGACCGTCCACCAGCAGAATGGCACGATTGAGGTGCGCATACCTATCCGCTGGATCAAAGCCAAAGGGCAGTGACGGATTCATTCTCGAACAGCCATCACCAAACCCATTATCGATGAAACCTTGCGTACCAGCCTGGTCAAGGCACACCGCTGGGAGCGGAAACTATTGAAGGGGGAAGCCACCAGTATTCAGGAGTTGGCGCGTATGGAAAAGGTGGATAAGAGTGATCTTTCCAAGATTCTGCGGTTGACGACACTGGCACCGGAGATTCAGGTGGATATTCTGTTGCGGCGGGGGAAGTGGCCTTTGACTTGGGTTGTGGTGAAGGGTGGGTTTTCATTGGAGTGGGGAAAGCAAATAGATAGATTAAATATAGTCCAAAACTAGCTGGTGTCTGGCTGGTTTCTTGCGGCCTTGAACGTTATCCTGAAATCCAAAGCGAGAAGCTTTTGAGTCTCGAAATTCTTCAATTTGCCAGACTGGCTTTCAGACCTCGGGAAGCATGGGGTCATTGTGAGACTCCTGAGAAGTACGATAGCGGGCTAAATACTCTGGCATTTTTTGTTTATGTATCATTAAAGTGGAGTTTTTACCGCTGGTATCACATGTTTGAAGCGTATTTTCTCTATTCCAACTCGTCATTTTCCCTGAGTGTGTATAAAGAACATCGGTCATGCGAAATGTATGGGTAGTACTGCACAAATAAGGTTTCTCTTCTCCTATTTGAGTTAAAGCAGTAAAGGTTAATAGTCGCAAAAATTGATCTGTAAGAATAGGTGTTTTTTCATTTGTGGCAGCGAGCATGCTGCAAGTAATAGCATTAGAATCTTGGATCCTCTTTACTCCATCCCTGTAATGCGGCCTATCAAATGATCCATCGCGGCATAGCGGTTTATAGGGGTGTTGATATGTTTTAAACATGATTGGGATGTAATCTATATCAAAACATGCTCCACGCCTTGGTATTTTTTCCTGCTTTAAATTTATTTCTCCTTTAAGTGAGGCAGAAGTGATTGCAGAAGAACCTTGAGACAAAAGTGAAATCCTAAGATTATCTATGACGTGACTAAAAGCTGGGCAGAATTTTCTTCTGGTCTGTAACAGACAATCCTGAAACGTGAGTAATTGGTCGTAAGGAAAGGACGGCTCAATAGAAGGCGACCACTCGACATGATCCACATCAAGAACCAGAAGATTATTTAAACCAATTTCATATATAGATTGTCTATAGTCTTTTATTCTTTCAATGCCTCCTCCGTTACCGTAGTTCAACGGAGTAGAGCTATACCAGAGCACAACGAGTTTATTTGGATTGCATCTTGCCCAGTCAATAGCCTTCTGTTGTACTGGTCGGTCAGGTGTGTTTGGTAAAGCGTCAGCGTTTGGGTCATCTGGGTTTTTTACCCAGATAAGGAATATATACGACTCCCACTTTTCTTTGCTCGATAGATCATAACTAGCAGAAAGTTGGCCTGAGTGGATGTTATTAGCCTCAACAAGTAAATCTGACAATAGGAACGCAGTCTTACCAAAAAATCTATTCGTTCCGATAACTTGTTTTATCGCCTGGATGATTGAATCAAAAGAGTGACCGTTTTCTTTAGCAAGCTCAACAAGGTGTACTGTTAATTCAACATAGCCAGGCTCGGTGTATCTTAGTTCAAGATGTTTGCTTTCATCGCATCCAATAAACCTGTCATGGATTGATTGTATTGTATTGAGGGGGAAGTCAAGAGTGGTAGCAACTTTAACCCAGTCTTTTGATAGTTGATTTTTCAATAAGTCTAAGGCTTCTCGCTGAATGAAACTTTCTGGGATGGCTTGCTCACAGCTTCGATATGAAAAGCTGGAAGAAGTACCTTGGCTTAACTTACCCTTCGGAACCTCACCACTTGCACGATCATCTTTGCAAGCCGGACTCCTAGAAGTGCAAGTTTCATATTGATGACTACAGCCGATCGTAGGCCCATTGCATGGTGTGGCCGCAGGTAGGAGATTGAATGAGGCATTCATGAAGTTTGGCATTCCTGATTGCAAAGATTATCCGTAGAGTTTGGAGCTCTCCGAGTGGATAAGGTTCTGTTTCTGACAGTTTTAATAACAGGAGTGTTTGAATCGGTAACAGGGATGGCGTTTTAAACAGGTTGAATTACAGCCTCCATTCTTGATGGAATCACCAACGACCTTGCCATGGAACTCCTCGAAGCGGGAGAAATAAATGGTCTTGCGGTTAAGCCAGCTTCATGCTGACAATGTGGGAATCGCTTGGCCATTCAGTTCCATAGGTTTTCCAGTCATCGGTACCGAGGCCCTTAAGCATAAAAGAGCCATCACAGGTTCCTTTTTTATGCCTACGAAAGACCACTGTTCGTCCATCTGGCAGATCAGCACCAGCTCTTCATCAGAATAAACAAATAAAGGGGGAAGGTTCATTTAATTCTTATTGGATTTCTCTGGCGAAGCCGAAAAATAGGACGCTTATTTCCCCCATGCTTGGCCATTCTCTCAAAACCAACCAGCAAACACTGTCGTCTATATGGTTTGTAACCATCTGATCTATAAACCAAAAAACGGGGGTGCGATTTTCCTCTTACCTCCCAAATTCAGAGCCAAAGTGCTCAGTACGGGCAAAATCACCAAAAATGCTGGTTTTGTATGGAGGAGATGAAAATCAGGGCAGTCCGCCAGAACCCGCCGTAGACAGGGGCGTTACAGGGTATAGGGATAATGAGGAAGAAGGTCTTCAGAAGGAAAATGGCAGTGTATGTGACCTACAAGCACGCCAACGTCCGGCTATACGATATCGTAAGCCAGAACAGGGCCACCTTTCGAGTGGCTTTGTTGTGTCTCAATTCCCTTATTTGTAGCGGGAACGGAGGCAAAGATAGTATTTTTTTTAGGTGCGTTTCGTACGACCGTGAATAGAGTTATTAACATACAAAAAGATCCTCTGGGCAGGCTGAAATTATTTCTGTCTGGTCATTTCCCAAATCGTGTCAGCATAAATAGTTTCTATAAATGCATTCGCAGAAAAGCCTTTAGGGTAGAGAGTCTTTGGCGTATGAGCGTTTGGCGAACTTTCAGGTTCCATGTGTTTTTGTAGCTGATAGGGTAACCCAACCAGAAGATGAGCATCATCCCGAAGAGCGATCAGAACTTCCTGTATGGAAACTTTCAGAGCCCCGGAAAAGTACACGTGATCGTGCTCGATGGTGGTATCAACAATCCAGCTGTGAATATTGAGTTTGTCGACAGATTGAATGCCCAGCGCCTTGAAGGCTTCAGGTTGTGTGGTGAGAAGAGCTCGAACGGATTCTGTTTTTCGATTGGCCTGTTCACCAGCCTTACGCAGCGTTTGGACTTTGTACTGCCATATCTCGCGAGCAGAGCTACGTAGATAGGATGACTTCACCTCTATGACCAGTAGCTGATTGTCCAGCTGGGCGATCAGATCAATCTCGCCAGGATTGGAAGTTTCTGTTCTCTCTGGGTGGAAACCGACCATCACATGAAATCCACGCGCTTTGAACGCCTCTGCCAATACCTGCTCAATACGGGCCGTTTCACTGTGGGCTTCCTGCCTTTGGGAGCCGATACGGCGGAGGTTGTTGATGGCCGCCGTTGAATTGTTCTGGAATGCGATAAGCCAGGGAGCCTGGAAGGAAAAATTCCCGATTTTGAAGAAGGATCTTTCATACAGGTTTGGCTGTGGTCGATGTGGCTGACTGATAAGTTGTTTTGCTGTTTTTGTTAAATCTACCGTCCAAAAATCCAGAATGGCTCTGGCGGCATTCAAGTTGCCGCTGGGGGATTGCTCATTGACGGTCCAGCCAACAATGTTTTTCGCTTTGTCTTTCTCTGTGGAATGGGTGAGCGGGAAACGATTCTGCATACCATCGATCAAACCATCCATAGCCAACTTGGTCAGTGCTTCTTGCCAATTAGAACCTTGGGCAAGGGATTGCTGGAAGGGTGCAATAAAAGCTGTTTTGTAGAATTCCGTATTCAGGTAAGAGGCCAGCAGGGCCTGATAGGTATCAACCTGCAGGCCATTATCGGTTGTGATGGTATCACCCAGTCCGTATATTTCTTGCAGCTCCCGTTTTGTCCCCATAGCCCTGATCACGGCCATGGCATTGTCTTCGTGATTCTCTGGGCATCCAATAATCTTCTGCGACATTGGAGAGGCTGTAAATTCTTCAATCCCTCGATTTAGCCAGTACCCCTGCAGAGTTAGCAGTTTGTTGTTGGCATCATCCCAGTCTTCAGAGATTTGTGGGTTAAGGGTTTCAAGTTCCAGCCTGGCATTCACTAATGTGTAACGTGAGTTGTCGTCATAGCAAAATGCATTAACAGATTCAGAAATAAAGCGGTCGAGTTCGAGTTGTGCAAAAAATAGCTGGCTAAACCCCTGATAGAGCTTGATGGCTTTTGGTGTTAGCTCCGGTGATGGGAATATCACCGCGGCCATATGGCGTTTTAGTGAGCGCCCCAGTTTGGATTCCGTGAGTTTAAGAGCATCAGAAGAAGCGTGCTTCAGTGTGTGAGTTAGTATATTGCTGAGCGTTTCCCAGGATGTATCCTGTTTGACCTCGTCTCCATCAACGTTGATGGAAGGAACCAACAAATGCTGAAAGGCAAACAGGCTGCAGTAGCTGAGTATTTCCAGAGGAGTGAGTGATTTCAGTGGTTCCCTTGCTGATGTTACAAGAGTGACTCTATCTTTGTGGGCTTTTTGAAAGAATGTGCAAATGGCTAACATCTCGTCAAAACGACCGTTCTGGTCACGGGATATATCGCTTAATTCTTGCCACTTTAAAGAGCCTGACTTCAGAACAATGCCAGAGTAGCGAACGGCTCTGATAATAGAGTTCGGAGCCAGCTCAGCAATGTGATCGAGAAGGTATGGATTTCTGACTTCTTCGTAAACAAAATATTGCGCCAAGGCGAGCACGAACGGCTCAGAAGAATAGGTTGCTGTCGGTTTTATTTTTCAGGCTCTCCGCATGCCAGAACAGATTGCTCTTGTCAGTGGATGAGAGCTTTGGGTTAGCTGGTTTTCCATCGAGAAAGGAATGACACATCAATTCTGCAGCACGTAAGGGGCTTAAGCCCAGTGCGAAATTATCATGGTATTTTTTGTCGAAATAGTTTTCTGTATTCACCGCGTGCAGTCTTCCATTGTCGCAGGGTTATGTCGCTATAAGGGGCGGGTGCCTGAGCAAGGCAGCAACAGTATCAACGGCAGGCTAATCGAAAGCACTGTCACTGTATAGGGCAGCTCTTTTCAGCTGTGATACCTATTTATTCAGGCTCTGTTGCTATAGAGCCACCTGACTTTATTCCGTAACATGCACCTCACAAAATCATAAGCCAATAGCGCTTATGCGACACTGTCACATCTCATCATCTGTACGACAGTGAATTTCTATAGAGAATTTAAGATCCCGCCCATGAAGAAAACTATCGAAAACCGGATTGATTTAGCCCGCAGGGAGCTCCTGGACATGGGGTTGCGCAGCAATCCTCTCCTGAACTACAGGTCCGGTGCCAAGACGCTTTCGGTGGTGGATGAGTTGAGTGGGGCTGTTTTCGACATACTGGTTAGCCAGAAAAAACCAATGCGTTTTCTTCCTGTGCCCCAAGTGTATGAGGCACAGAAGAGTGAAGCTGCACTGCTGGAAGAAGGTGATGAACCTGCAGAAAAGTTACCGCCACTGGCGGAATATCTTGAAGAGCATGGTGGGGATGAGCGTCATGCGGACACCTGGCTTCAAACCAGTTTGCACTCAGACAAACTGGACACAACGCTGTTAAGGCTGGAGAACGAAGCCCATACGTTATTACAGGAACAAGGCATTGAAGTTCTGTATTTGGCCCTGGGTTTTTTGAAGTGGTACGAAGATCAAAACTCCTCAACAGCTCGTTATGCCCCATTGGTACTGATTCCTGTTGAGTTACGTCGTGGTACCGCGAAAGAAACCTTCTCTATTGCCTGGACCGAAGCCGATACCGGTTCAAATCTGGCACTGGCCGCAAAGTTAAAAGGCGAGTTTCGTGTTGCGCTGCCGGAGCTGGGTGATGATGTTGATATCCCGACTTATCTGAATCAGGTGAAAGGTGCTGTAGCAAAACAGCCTCGCTGGGAAGTTAAGTCAGACGATATGGCTTTGGGTCTGTTTTCGTTTGGTAAATTCCAGATGTATACCGATCTGGATCCTGAGCATTGGCCGGGTGACAAATCTCCAGCCGATCATGGTGTTATAAAAAATCTTTTTGGTGGCGGTTTTGGCGGTGATGCTGAGCGGGTGGAGGGTATTGAGAATCATCAGCATGTGGAAGAGCCTGAAGCTCTTCAACTGGTCAAGGATGCTGATTCCAGCCAGACCGCGGCTATCATTTCAGCGATGGAAGGTGTCAACCTGGTGATTCAGGGGCCACCAGGAACAGGTAAATCCCAAACCATTACCAATATTATTTCTGAAGGCTTGGCTCGCGGGAGAAAGATTCTGTTTGTTGCCCAGAAGATGGCAGCGCTGGAGGTCGTCAAGCAACGCCTGGATGAGTCGTATCTGGGCGATGCGGTTCTTGAACTGCACAGTCATAAAAGCACTAAAAAAGCAGTACTGGATTCCCTGCAGGCTTCATTAGAGCAGGGCAAGCCACAAACACCCTCAAGAGATCATGAATACGCCCGTTTGAAGAGTGTACGTGGGCAATTGAACAGTTATGTGGCTGCTATCAAAGAGCCGATTCTTAACTCCGGCGACAACTACATACAGGCGTTGGGGAAGCAGCTCCGTATAAAAGCCCTAAAAACGAGTGCGGTGTTGCCGGAACTCCCGTTTCAAGTCATGTCCGGCTGGGACAGGGAAAGCCTGGCAACCGCCAACCGTATTGTAGATTCGATGGCGGCTCATATCGAAGAGAAAGGGTTACCCGTCAACAATCCTTTTTTCGATTCAACCCGTACATCGTTGTCACCTGTTGAACAGCAACGCATTACAGAACTGGCGAATGTTTGTTTACTTGAACTGGGTAGGATTTCAGACCAAAGCCGCAAACTGGCGACGGAAATGGCTCTGCCAGAAGCCACAACGCTTGCGCAGGTTCAGGTTCTGCACAGAGCAGCCATTCGCGCCATAAATGCCCCAAAATTGCAGGGTCTTAAACTCACGACGGATGACTGGCAGCAGCGCCGGGATGCTATCCGTAAGCTGGTGAAAGCTGGCGGTATGATGCACAGAGTGAAAGAGAAACATCAGCAAAGGTTTATTTCCCAGGCATGGGATGCAGATGTGTTCTCCATTCGGCAAGGGCTTGTTGGCCGTGCGGATAAATGGTGGCGCATATTCTCAGGGGAGTACCGGCGTGCGAAAGCCGCTTATCAGGGGCTTTGCAAAAGCGGGCTTGAAGGTTCAGCGGTCGATTGGCTGAGTCATGTTGATGACTTGCTCGAATTTCAGGATAAGAACAAAACCTATCAGGAACTGAAAGGGTTGGGTGAAACACTGTTTCAAGCCCAGTGGCAACAGGAAGACTCTGACTGGGAGGTTCTTGAAACGCTTTCAGACTGGCTTATCCGGCTGTATGAGGACATTGGTAAAGGTGATGTTCCTGAAGGTATTACCCGCTTTCTTGAAGGTAGAGAGCTGGAAGGTCAGGTTCAGGAAGATAAAGGTGGATTCGCTCTTTCGGGTTGGCAGCAAGAGCTGGATGAACTCTCCAAACTGGTTAATGAGCTTACACCTCATATCCACCAGCTTATGGAAAAAATTGATGTTGTTGAGGAACACTCTCTCTATGAATGTTCATCAATCCATTTTGTAGAAATGGAAGAGTTTCTAACCGACTGGCAACAAACAGAAAAATTGTACGATATTGCACGATACAATCAGTTGTACGATGAGTTGAAAGCGTTGAAACTGGATGATCTGGCGCGGCTGAGTGAAGACTGGGCGCAGTCGCCACGGGATTTGCTGCACACGCTGAACAGTAGCTATTACAGCGGTCTCGTGAATGAAGCCTACAACACACACAGTGATATTCGACAGTTCGATCGATTGACCCATGAACGACTGTTGAAAGAATTCACCGAGATTGATTCCTCACTGTTTGACTATGCCAAGGAAAACCTTGTCAGCCATATTTATCAGTCCTTACCGAACAAGAATGCACCAGGCGAAATGGATGTTGTTCGCCGGGAGATGAATAAAAAAAGACGGCATATTGCTATTCGTCGCCTGATGTCAGAAGCCGGTGGTGTCATTCAGCAGATCAAACCGGTGTTTATGATGAGCCCCATGTCGGTAGCAACGTATCTGCCTCAAGGGCATGTTGAATTTGATATGGTGATTTTTGATGAGGCTAGTCAGATCACCGCGCCAGATGCCCTGGGTGCTATTGCCAGAGCCAAACAGGTCATTGTGGTCGGTGACAGCAAGCAAATGCCGCCCACTAACTTTTTTGGCAGAGCTGTCGAACTCGATGAGGATGAAGCTGATGAGAGTGCCACAGCCGATGTAGAAAGTATTTTGGGGCTTATGTCCTCCAAAGGTGCACCGGAATCTATGTTGCGCTGGCATTACCGTAGCCGCCATCATTCGCTGATTGCAGTCTCGAATGCAGAGTTTTATAGCAATAAACTTATGGTCTTCCCCAGTCCTGGTATTCATCCCTATGCGACGGGTTTGAAAATGAATCTGCTGGATACCGTGTATGACCGAGGTGGAAGTCGGTCAAACAAGCTGGAAGCCCTGGCAATTGCAGAAGCCGTGATGGAGCATGCCCGTCACAAGGGTAATCTGTCCCTTGGGTATTGTGGCTTTCAGTACCGCCCAGCGGGACGCCATTATGCTGGAGGTTGAACGTCTGCGACGGGAAAACCTCGATGTAGAAGAGTTCTTCAATCACCATGAGGGTGACGAGTTCTTTATCAAGAACCTTGAAAATGTTCAGGGTGATGAGCGTGATGTGATCTACATCAGTATCGGCTACGGACGTACCGCTGCGGGTAATGTCAGTCAAAATTTCGGACCTTTGAACAAGGTGGGTGGCGAGCGTCGTTTGAACGTACTGATTACCCGGGCGCGGATGGCGATGGAAGTATTCTGCAACTTTACTGCTGATGACCTGAAAACCAATGGGGATTCACCGTTGGGTATTCAGTCCTTCAAAGCCTTCCTCAAGTATGCAGAAACCGGTGAACTGGAGCAGTCTAAAGAAACAGGGAAGGGCGCAGACTCGCCTTTTGAGGAAGATGTCCATCGTGCCATAGAAAACCTGGGTTACCAGGTGGAACCTCAGGTCGGCTGTAACGGCTTTTATATTGATCTTTCTGTACGCGACCCTGCGAAACCCGGACGTTATATTCTGGCCGTTGAGTGTGATGGTGCCACTTATCACAGTTCAGCATCGGCACGGGATCGTGATCGTATTCGACAGGCTGTACTGGAAGGGCTGGGTTGGCGTTTTCATCGTATCTGGAGCACTGACTGGTTCCGCAATGCCCCTGGTGAAATTACCCGTATGAAAGAGGCGATTGAGCAATCAATAGCCTATTACAAAACCCTGGAAGAACAGCCTCAGGCGATCCAGCCTAAAGTCGTGGCAGATAAAACCAGAGTCGACATTGTGCGGGCAGAGCCTGCAGAAGAGGGGATGACAGGCCTGCCAGGCTATGAAGTGACAGATGCACAAGACTTAACCCTTTCAGGCTTCGGCAGCTTCGAGAATATCCCTGACCCGCAGCTGATAAGTGCGATTGAAAAAGTTATTGCTGTCGAAGGCCCGGTTCATCTGAGCATGTTGTCTACACGCCTGACTCATGCAGCCGGCTTTACCAGAGCAGGAGCCAGAATCAAGCGCATTGTGGATCGTCATATCACTGCTCTCGTTCAGGATGACCGATCAAAAATGACGGGTGAATTCGTGACGACATCGGGCGTGAACGACATCATTCTGCGTGACTGGAGTGCATTGGATAAAACCCAACGCAAGTTTGAGTATGTGAGTGACGCAGAATTGCAGAAGGCCATAACTGTCACGGTCAAGGGTGCTTTCTCCATTGATGAGGATGATTGCATTGCCGCTACGCTCACATTGATCGGGTTCAAGCGGGCGACAGCGGCTATTCGTGAAAAGATGTTGTCTGTTATTGCTCAGCTGCTTAAAGAGGGCGTTCTGGGGCAGAGCAGTAATGGGCGTTTGCAGCTGGTGGGCTGAACTGCTTAGTGTCACTCTGCTTGCCTTCACATCTCTCAAAAGAATAAAATGCATCGTTTATGATGCATTTTATTCTTTTATGCATGTCTGAATTCTATTCTTAAGGCTCGAGCATCTATGATCCGGGTTCTATTGAAACAAAAGCTCGACGAAAAGTCGTTCACAGAACGCCGCCGCATAACCTTGAACGAAGTCTCTGAAGAGACAGGGATTAGCCGCGCCACTCTGAACCGTATCGCTAATGTCCCCGGTCATAAAACCAATACCGAAGTGATCAGTGCACTCTGCAAGTATTTCCAATGCACGCCGGGAGACCTTCTCCAGCAGGTTTCAGTGCCAGCGGAGAACGAAGCATGAGTAACAACGTTTACCCAGCCAACTTCACCAAAGCTTCTTTGCTTGTTCCTGAAAGCCGGATCATTGCCGGGCTGCTTCTTCAGAATCCAACCGCTGCAGAGTGGAAGCAGCAGATCATGGAAGAAAACATTCTTCAGCGCCGTACAGCAAACAGTGCACAAACGGCGGCCGGATTAATCCGAGGTCGTCTGCAAGCTATGGATGAAGAACTTTGGTCCTTTGTCCACAAAGGCAGCCGTGAGCTGGCAACCCAGGCTGTGCTGGCAGCGACTGTGAAATACTCCCCGTTACTGGGTGACTACATACGCCTGGTTTACCTGCACCGGTACAATGAGGGTACACTGTCACGAATGCGTGTGGATTACGTGCAGCCCTTGCTGGGCAAGTACGAGAGCCGGATTAAACTGCTGCAGGACAACATCGCCAGCGCCAGTTCAACCAGTGCCCGCAAGAAGATGGAAAAGGAACTGACCCTGCGCCAGATCCAGCAGCTGGAACTGCGCAAATACGACGAACAGCTCCGCCACTACACCGGCCAGCGCATAGCACTGAATCTGGATGACGGTGTTAAGGTGAACTATGGCAAGTTCGGGACACTGCTGGCTAATGTGAAGGACGTGACCGGGAAGAAGGCATGAACATAAAAAAAATCCATCTGAAGGGCTATAAAAGCGCTGCGGATATTTTGCTGGAGGATGTTTCACCCTTTGCTGTTTTTGCTGGTGCTAATGGGGCAGGGAAGAGCAACCTGGCGGATGGTCTGGCTTTTTTGGGGCAGATTGTTAAGTCTGGTGTGAAACAGGCGGTCAGCAAGGCAGGTGGGTTTAAACAGATCCACTGTTACAAACTCAGCCCGAAAGCTCGCACCTCAGCTTCTCTTGAGCTTGATGTTGTCCTTAAGGGGCAAACTTACCATTATTCCATGTTACTGAAAGGAATGGATGGCCTGACACCAATCCTGACGGAAACTCTGTCTGTAGATGGTGAGCAGGTACTTGAGCGTAAAGGCGGCAAGCTGAGAGTCAAAATGATGGTAGAAACGGACTCTCAGGATCTACAGCCTCAGAGCGAGCAGCGGCAGGAGTTTCCCCAGTACCCACCGGATGTATCAGCACTGATGATGAAAAGCGACCTCCCGCTTTATCAGTTCCTGACCAATATCCGGGTTTTCCGGTTTGATGCTGCTGTTGCCAGAAGGTCAGATGTCTGTAGCGTCAATACCGCCGAGCTGGAAAGTAATGGCCGTAATCTGGCGACTGTATTGTCCAGCCTGCAAGCGGATGAAGATTTACGGGAAGAGATCACTGAATGGATTGATCTGTTGATTCCTGGTACTGAGTGGGTGACAACAGAAACTCAAACACTTGATGGCCGTACAGAACTCAAGTTTAAAGAGCAGGGTTTACCTGAGCCTTTATTTGCGAGTCAGGTGTCTGATGGAGCACTCTATGGTTTATGCAATATGGTTACGATCTTGAGTCGTACCAGAAATACTGGACTCACGTTTATTGAATCACCTGAACGGAACCTCCACCCCTACGCAGCTTCTGAACTGGTAGCGTTCTTTCGTCAAGAGACAGCCGAAGATCACCCTGTGTTTATTACGACTCATAGTGCATCGGTTATCAGGGCAACAAAAGAGCTGGAACTGTGGCAGGTTAATAAGGCCGACGGTATGAGCACTGTTCAGCGCGAACCTTTACCGAAGAGTCGTATGGCTTCTACGGGTAAATTCTATGACGAACCATTGCGCTCGGTACTGACGCCATGACAGGGAATATTTTATGAGAATAAAATCACTGCATTTTAAAGATGTCGGGCCACTGGGCACCCAGACTATCGATCTGACTGATGACTGGGAAGGCGGCATTGAAGATCTGGTTCTGTTCACTGGCACTAATGGTTGCGGGAAATCTACGGTTCTTCGTGCCGTGGCCATGTTGTGGGAAGCGTTTGGGTATTGGCTGGATCATAGAAAGGTGATGCCCTCCAAGCATGTGGCCAAGAGCTGGCTACAAAATTGGGAGGGTGTGGCTGTTGTTCTTGAGTATGGAGCTGCTAGCGATAAAAAATGTGTAGGTCTTGTACATGGTGAGCAGCACTGGGCAAACAGCTTACTGAACACCTGTGGCTGCTCTGACTGGGTTGGTGAAATGAGCCTGGTCGCCAGCAATGGGCGCACACGTGCAATGTTTATAGCCGACCAAACATGTTTTGATATGTGGGCCGAGCATCGTAAGACGATGATTCTCACCTTTGAGAAGGCGCTGGTTCCCAATATTGTTTACCTGGATGCCGAAGAACGCCGCTGGGTGATACCTAAGCGCAATGTCGGAGAGCATCTTCCAGAACAGCCAACTATTCGCTGGCTGCTTCGTTATCAAGCCACTGAAGACTGGAAAACACAGCTTGAGTCCTCCCTGCTCAATTTGAAAACCACCCAGCCCCAGAAATTTAACGCTGTTGTTCGTGACCTGAATGCTTTTCTGGCAGGCAAAGACATCGAAACCAAAGTACACCCCGGAGAAAATCGTCTGCGAGTAAAGATCAAAGGCGCACGGGGCAAACATCATTCTCTTGATGAGTTAAGTGCTGGTGAACATCAGGTTCTGATTCTGGTTTATCTCCTTAGCCGCTGGGCGGAACTGGGTTGTGTGGTAATGATTGATGAGCCGGATTTGTATCTTCACCCATCGTTGGTTAACGGCCTGTTAGCCAACCTAGAGCAGCTGGTTAAAGAAAAAGGCGGGCAGTTGCTGATTACCTCTCATTCTCCCGATGTCTGGACGCGTTACGAAAATAAAGGTAAGCGCCTTGAGCTGGGAGCAGCCCAGTGAGCAACGCCAGTAGTGAACGTATTCGTAAGATCGAAGAGCAACTTGTTGGCCAAACCGGGCATAAGGTTCTTGTGGTGGAAGGCCCTGATGATGTTGATGCTTTCAGTATCTGGCTAACCAAAAAATTTGGTGCCGTCTGGGAAAGCCAGTGGGTCGTTACCCATGCAGGCAATAAAACTCTGGTTCTGGGTATTCTTGAACAAAAACCGGATTGGCTGGGTGTGGTAGACCGGGATGAGTGGTCTGAAGAGGGGATTGCGAAACGTGAGAGGCAATTCCCCCATCTCAGTGTCCTGCCTCGCTATTGTATTGAAAACTATCTCACTGTTCCCGGTGAACTCTGGGAAGCATTGCCGCGCATTCAGCAAGACAAGGTTGAAGGTGGTTATGAGGTTTTTGAAGAAAGGCTGATTTCAGATTTGGAACGTTGGGTGAAACATGGCGCACTATGGTATGTCGTGAACCCTTTATGGAAAGGTTTGCGAGCATTGGGTTTTCAGGATGCACTTCTTTCTCCTGACATCGTGCTGGATGAACAGTCTGTTCAACACAAGCTGGAAGAGTGGCATCACTTTCTAGAACCAGACACTATTTACCAGAGTTACCAACACAGGCTGCAATCTTCTCTCAGTCTTGAAGTTGCAGATCAACTCAAGCGGTGTGTCCATGGTAAAAAGTTTTATGAAGTAGTTGTGAATACCGCTTTAAATGACTTGCTGGGACAGATGAGTAATAACGCAAGACAGAAGGCGATCATCAGACATATGCCTGTACCTGATGATCTTCAGCCTTTGTGGGAGCGGATGAGCCTATGACAATGCAAGGAGGTGGAAATATGCAGCTTCGCCAGATTACAGTTAATAATTTTAAGTCCCTGGTGGATTTCAAACTCTCCCTGCATGGATTTAATTGCCTGATTGGTTTGAATGGTGCGGGTAAGTCTACAGTTCTTCAGTTTATGGACTTCCTTTCTCAGCAGGTTAAGGGAGATTTGGACGAGTGGCTCGAAGAGCGGGAGTGGAAAGCGACCGATATTAACTGCAAGTTGGGTAATAACAGGAAAAGGCTGGTGACTTTTACAGTTTCTCTTGACCTTGAACATCAAAAGAAACTTGTGTGGAAATCTACATTTAACCCTGTTGAACTCAAGAGTACTGCTGAAGATATTTCTATTGAAGGAAAAGATGGTTGGTCCCAGAGATTGATAAATGTCACCAAAGGTGAATATTCACTGAATGGAATGGACAGCCACTCAATACCTTTTGATTATGAAGGCTCAATTATCTCTCAACTCAAGGAGAGAGACCTTCCTACAGAGGTTAAGAAACTCAAAGAGTTCTTTACGAAGTTCCGGTCTCTGGAGCTTCTTGCCCCTCAGTCATTACGTCAAAAAGCTGAGAGTAGTAAAGGTGAGCTTGGTCTGGGAGGACAGCGCTTGTCTGCCTTTATCCACGAAATGAGCTCTATCAAAAAGCTGCAGCTTGAGTCTTATTTGGTGCAGGCTTACCCAAGATTACGCGGTATAGAAACCAAAGCTCTTCGCTCGGGCTGGAAAGAGTTAAATATTGCCGAAGCTTTTGGTGACCAAAAACTGCCTACCGAAGCGCGTCATATGAATGATGGCATGCTTCGTATTATGGCCATTCTCGCCCAGCTTATGACTGAACACAGTTTTATGGCTTTTGATGAGGTTGAGAATGGCATCAACCCAGAGTTGATTGAATTCCTGATAGATACGCTGGTAGCCGCTGAACAGCAGGTTCTGGTAACGACTCACAGCCCCATGATCCTGAATTTTATGGAGGATGATGTGGCGACAGAGAGTGTCCAGTATATCTATAAAACCGAAGACGGCTATACCCGGTCCGTTCCTTTCTTCAGCATCCCCTCACTCAAGGAGAAACTCTCCGTGATGGGGCCGGGAGAGGCCTTTATTGATACTGACCTCACCACACTTGGTGACGAAATTGCCTCACTGAAGCAGGAGTAACCGATGTACCTGTTGTTCAGTGGAGAAGGCCCTACTGATATGGGGCGAAGTAACTCTGGGGCGAAATTCTCAGAAGGTGATGACTTTCAAACCGGGCCTATGGCCTGGTTTGTAGATCAGAGGGTTGAACGCGAGCTTGGTTTTTCTCATATAGATAGCCACTTATGCGGTTTTATTCCCAAAACCGAACTGGTTGAACATGCCAAAAGCGGCCCAGGAAAAAGTAAGAAAAAACTGGGGCTTCGGGGTAAAAAGAACCGAAGTCATGAAACCCGGTATTACTATAACAATGCCAGAGCTATGGCTCAGATAGCCAAAGAGCAAGCAGACAACCGACACGATACCGTTGTGGCTGTTTTGTTCAGGGATGGTGATGGCACCCAGTCTGCCGGGCGTGGCGAATGGGAAGACAAATGGAAATCCATGCTCGATGGTTTTTCTCGTGAGGGTTATGAATCGGGTGTTCCAATGATACCCAAGCCAAAATCAGAAGCTTGGCTTTTATGTGCTGTCCACAACAACTACCAACATTGTGAGCGTCTGGAAGATGAATCTGGTAACGATAAAGCGCAGAACCCTCTGAAAGATCAGCTCGACAAGGCTCTGGGTGAGCATGCCTCTCGTGAGTTGCTGGCTGAAAAAGTGCAGAGCCGTGACATTGATATCAACCAAATTGTTGATATGCCCAGCCTGAACAGGTTCAAAGAACGGCTGGATGAAGTGCTGGACGCTTTATAATCTACGGTCAGACATTTGTTTTGCCGGCCTGTCAGTGCAGGCCGGCAGTTATGAGATCTTTATATGCAATCCCCTGAAATTCAGGAAAACCTGACCCGGCTGTTCCAGAGCCATCGCGTGGTATTCTGGCAAGATCCGGATGCTGAGTATCTGGAATCTGTTGAGTCTCTGATACCAGATAACATCAAGCTGGTGAACCTTAACACCGAGCCCAAGCTTAAGGTCAAAGTTGAGCTGGAACTGGGTAATGCTGAGCAACAGTTTCTGCTGTACGAACCTTATCGCCAACCCGCTGCAGAAGATGATTGGATGCTGGGTGTCAGGCTATATGCTGCACCTTTTGCAGCGGATCGCAGCACCCAACTGCTCCAGCAGTTAGGGCTGGAGACTATGACTCTGCGCGAGCATATTGGCCTGCGCAAAAAGTTCTTTGCCAGCAAGGTTCGCCTTAATGCTCTGCAAAAACGGGTAGACCCTTCAGACACAGCCGCACTGCTTGATCGTAAGATGATGGCGGTGCTGGCCAAGTGCCCCACCAATGACCTGACCTCACTGATACTAACCCTCTTTGCTGAACTGGCAGACAGTGGTTCTATTGATGGTGGAAGCAAATCACTGGCAGAGTTTGGTAAGTTTGGTCTCGAACAGAGCTTCTGGCAGCAGGTGACCTCCGGGTTTGGTTTTGAAGCTGAAAAACCATCCCTTAAACTCGATGCTGCAGTTTTTAGTTGTTGACAGCTTATCTTCTTTTCATGCAGCTTTCTGAACGTGATACTTCAACGAAGCAGTGGGTTCCTGTTTGCCCAGATCGCGACCAGCCATATGCTTACTGGACTCCCTTGCTGGCAACACATCGTCCAATGCTTTCGTTAAGGATTTCAGCGCAGCCTCAGGGTCATCTGATGCGACCACTTCTTTGACCGTATCAACCAATGCTTCAGCTTTGAGGCGTTCGATCAGGCAACCTGCGGGCAACCCGGGTTGTTTGTTTTTGAGTCGGGCTGATTGCTCTGGATGCAGTAACAACAAATGATCGCACAGCAGGCTCAGGATCAAGCCACGCTCAGACCCTTCTTTGCCTTGCTGTTTGCTCAGTCGGTTCCAGCCGCCATGCGCTTTCCAGTCCTGAATAAAAACCTCGACCAACCACCTCAGCGAATACAGCCTGGCTATATCGGCGTGGTGCCATGACATATCGGAAGCAACCAGATAACGGTACTCTTCTTCATCTTCATATTTCAGAGCAACAACGAAACGACGTTTGTTGTGTGCCTTGATGTAGAGGCGAGCTGCGAGCATGGTCACCCGTTTTTCTTTTCCTCCACGTATAATTAACTGCGTTTCAACGCCTTTTTGTCGTGCAAAATAATCGCTGAGTGTGGCTTCTGAATTTCTGCTGGCCACTTTCTGATTGGAGCGTAACTGACTCACTACTTGTGCATGACCTGCAAGGGCTGCAGCTTCATCCATAAATTTTCCTGTACCGTAGAGTGCGTCAGCCAGAACGCCTTTAATCACCACTTCAGGAAAATAGTCGACGAATTCCCGGATCATCTCCAGTGCCAGCGCCTGAAGCGTTGGGAAACGGTTGTGGTCGGGTTCTGGGCGTTTAGGTCTCAGTTTCTTTGCAACACCCTCTTTCTTGAGAGCTTTGTCGTGTTTTCGCCAAGCTGATAGCTGAGGATCGGGAACCTAAAACCGGAACCCTACAGGAAAGGTGGCGATATCAGTGACCAAGACCATAAAAATCAGTTCCTGACCATTGATATAACCACCTGTTGGTTTATCTCTGATTTTATGAGCGCCTTCGATCTGGGTCGTTCTTTTTGATCTTCGTTTGGCAGAATCATCAATAGTCAGAACCCCTTCAGCAATACCGTAATGAGACAAGATATTGCGAACACTGGCCTGTAGAATTTGATGCCATGCAATTTTTGCTGAATAGAAAATCCAACATAGACGGGTTGACTTGAACTTCCCAAGACTCCTACGTTCAAAGGCGGCCCAGTTGAGTGTTTCAGTGACAACAATCCCCATAATAAGAGCGGTCAGGACTGTTTTTTGGATCGTTGTGAGTGGAGCAGAAGGCGTAATGCTTTTCAGTGAATCGCTCAAAGAGTCCAGAAATACAGTAACAACAGAAAGAGGACGAATCAGCACTAACGACACTTGACGGTTATAAAATTGGAGTGCCATCATACCCTGTCAGCCTGCTGTTGTGTCGTTGATCGTATCTCGCTGGGCTTGATGCAGGAGACGCAGCAGTAGTCTGATTTGGATATCTACATCAAAGTACTTTGTCAAACGCTAAAAACTGCAGCATCGAGTGTAATAAACCTGAGCGCCCATCGATCAGATTTAATAGATCCTCAACATCACGGCTTTCCAGAGGATCGTTATTGCCTCGGCCTCGGTAGGCTTCCAGCTTGGTTGCCATAAAATAGGGTGGAGTGACCAGGCGAATAGTGAGCTGACTTGTCAGAGGAAAGTCTTCAGCCGTGGTCATGGCGTCTTGATACCAGCGATTGCTAAAGCCCAGAATACCTTCATCATCAGGCATAAAATCAACCCGAAGTTCACCAAGGCGCATGGCACAGATAGGGTCATCCGGGTCCTGACTGTCTTTAAACCCTTGAGCACGAAGTTGCTGCTGCAGATTATTGAAGTCTGCAGTACCGATAACATGAACAATCAGATCCACATCATCGGTATGACGAACCTGTTCAAGAGTAAAGTCATCGGTGAGCAGAAGACCTGTCGTGCATCCACCGACAAAAGCCATTTTTTGGCAAAACTCTGGCCCTAATGCAAGAGCAACCCGGGTGATCATATCCCGATGAATTTCACTGTTAGCCATCGTTTAATCCCAGCTGCTGTTCAAGAATACCAATGGCCAGTCTTCTTTCCCTGGGCTGGCCTAGACGTATGGCATCAATCAGAGCCAATAGAGCATAGAGTCCATCGTCATTCTCTGAGGCCAGGGCGGCAGATGGAAAAAGAGGTTCAACAGCCTGGCCTTTGGCGGAACCTTGGGCCGATGGCCAAACCGGGATCAACTCACCGGCCGACATTAACCGTTCTTTCAGAATGGGTGCCCCGAAAGCCGTAGGGATACCCCGGGTGACCTCTGCCAATCGGGCTGGAAATACATAGCGCAATCCATGGACAATGAACTCAAACAGGGATTTGATGTTCACCTTGGGCAATCCGGATAGGCGATTTTTTTTCGCCAGCCCGGCTTCATAACAGCGTTGTAATGCCAGGCTGACCTGGCTTTTACTGATGCCTGTTCCAGCTGCCAGAGCTCTGACGCTGTATTGTTCAGTGCTGTTAACCCCTTGCTGTTGAAGAGATATCAGCTTGAGGAGGATGCCTATATCCTGGCCTTTCATGATCCATTTACCCTTAGTTTGTCCTGCTGTCCTGCTGTCCTGCTGTCCTGCTGTCCTGCTGTCCTGCTGCCCTCTTGTCCCGCGTCCTAGGACACGGGACAACTATCGTTCATTAGGTAAATTTCGTCAAGTACAGGCTGTTTTTGGAATAATGCCATGACTGGCGTTGAGCCAAAAATAGGGCTTTATCCTTGATGTGTGCTGATCGATACCCCTACAGTGAATCTCAAAGAGGGATTGCTCATTGATCCATGACCCTGTACGCGGTAGAGATGCGACAGGTTGTACTGAAGTTTTTCGGTTCTGGCTTCCCGGTCAAAGTCCAGAAGGGTGGCGTACTTCAGGTGCATCATGGCAAAAGCGGACATAAAGACGTCGGTCAGGAAGTTGAGAAAATGTCTCATGGATCAACCGGATCAGGCTGTCAGCGCAGAGGTGTTTACGTGACTTGGGAACAATTGCAGTCATACCTGTCAGCAGGCTTGGGGGGCACATCTAAAATAGACGAAAAAGTTTACGAGAGACTTTTTACCAAGCATGGTGCAAAACGTTGGTATGACTGGCGGAAGTCAAATCCTCGGGATTTGCTTGAAAGTATCCCAGTCCAGACCCAGTTCATTTATAAAAGAGTGGAATAACTCCTCCACCTCTTCATCTCTATTCTGGGCATAGTCCATTGGGTCATCCAGTACGAGTTCCAGTGGCAGGTTCATGCGCTGATGTCTTTCCATTAATTGCAGCCAGGCTGTGAATATCATATTCAATTTCTTTGCTTCATACCCGTTTCGCACAGCCTGGGGAAAGCGAAACTCAATAGTGGTACGCGGCACTCTGACACCCTCACTCTCATCTTCCGGAATATCAGTAGCCAAATGCTGTAAATTGAGGGGGATCATTTTTGTTGACCATATTCCCAATGCTCTAAGGGTTTTTACAAATTGCCTGATGGAATCCAGGGTTTGATTTTTTACCCGTTCAGGGTTTGTCTGTAATTGGTGGTTAAATATCTGAATGAAGTCGCTCAGGATTGAGGCTTCCTTTTTACGCCCGCACATATACATAAATTGCTTTTGGGATCTTTTTTCCCTTAGGAATAGTCGTGGAAACCATCCTCTTTTCTCGATATCTAATAAAAGCCTGAGCAGAATTTCAATGTTTCCATGAAGAACTTTGGCGATACCGAGATGCTTGTGGCCGGAGCGTAGAGGGAGGTTGAGGCTTCTGGCAATATTCAGAATGAAAGTATCAATAAGCTGATAAGTATCGATGTCTTTTTCCTGAACACGGAAAAGTTGATCAAGAGTGTAGGGGGATGTGTTGGCTTCCAGCACTCCGAGGTCTTTATAAATGCGGTAATACCAGTTGCCAATACGTATATCGAGACATGTTATTAATTGTCCACCTTCGAATGACTTTTTAATAGCAAAGTCATTAATATCATGTTTTTTTAAAATCTTTTTAAGCGCTTTTTCCCATTGGGTAAGGATTTTGTGTATGTCATCTTCACTTTCACTTTCACTTTCACTTTCACTTTCAGAGACATAGCATTGTTCAAATTCTGTCCCATTTTCTCTGAGAAACTCAAATTCTTCACCGAAGGTCGCGTCTTTAGCTGTTATGCCCTTTGGGATAAGTGACAGGTTGTTATCCTTTTCGGGAGATGAGTCATCAAGCTCTGACCTGCCTGTTACAGGAGTTGTAAACATAAGGGGGAGTATCTGGCCGGGAATCAGGCAGAATAAAAGGTAGTCTGATATCTGTGTTTCATTTTCCAGTATCTGTGCAGCCGAAACTCTGCCCTGTTCCAACAGAGACCAGGCAAAATCATGAATATCTGAATAAATTTCTTTATGTTTGAAACCGTCAGGTTTTCTGCTTTCGATAAGCTTTCCCAGGGCGGATAGCATACCTGCCCACTCTCCGAAAGCCTTTGGGGGCAGAGTAAGAAGCTTGTGCTCTTCTGATTCAGCATCGTTAAACTGTTGAAA
>CBDCRZ010000120.1:0-7565 GCA_965221135.1 Sansalvadorimonas sp. | reverse complement strand
CGGCCAACTGGCCATGGTCTGAGCAAAACAGGGGACTTTGGCCTTCTGGCAGACCCATAAGTGCAATCTGTACCACGATAAATCGAAGAAAACCCTTACTTAGTAGTGGGATCCACCATGATCAGGTGAATATTCTGGCATCACTTGAACACTCATTCTGGTAACGCGTGAACACCCAATCTGGTCATTATGACCACCAAAGTGCATTCATGGATTCACTTTCAGCGGGATTTGCGAAGGATATCTTCATAATAAGCAGGGTCAGTTGCTATCTGGTGACCGCGGGCCATTGCCAGGATGCATTCATAGATGCACTTTCAGCGGGATTTGCGAAGGATATCTTCATAATAAGCAGGGTCAGTTGCTATCTGGTGACCGCGGGCCATTGCCAGGCTGGCAATGATCTGAGCAAAACGGGGGACTTTGGCCTTCTGTCAGACCCTTAAATGCAATCTGTACCACGATAAATCGAAGAAAAACCTTACTTAGGAACCGTCTAAAAATAACTTCCCTGTTTATCCAGTCGTTTCGGGAAGGGCAACATAGTTCCACTTTGGCAGCAGTTTATCGAACTGGATGCTCATCTTCTCTTTAAAGTCTGCCGCATACTTGCGGCCGACTTTATAAATTTTCTCAATAACACTTACCTGCACACTGAGCCCTGTTGTGGTTTCTGTTTTCTCCATGTAGTGCTTCGCAACTTCTACGCTTTCAAGCGGCACACCCTGACAAGCTCGGGTCACATGCGGAAAGGCACGGTGTTCTATCGGGTTGTACTTCGAGCAGTAGGCTGGAAGATGGGCAACTCTTACTTCCTTTTTCAACCTGTTGGCTAATGCCTGCAAATCTTCCTTAAAAAGATAGGAGCGGGCACTGTTACTGCCTCCACAATCACAGAGGAGTAACAATTCATTCTCTTCGGGGTAGTCCTGCCGTCCCTGCTCGCGCCACCATAGTTCAATGCTATCGCAGGCAAACTCCGATGTGTCACAAGTGGTATTCAAATGGAGTGATACTGCATTCTTGCGAACATCATAGATACCATGAGGAATCAGCTTACCGTTACCACAACTGGGGAAGTCATGGTCGTTGACATGGGTGGGTTCAGTCGCATCAGTCACACCATCTCGATAAAAATTGCCCAATACCTCTTTCTTTTTGGTATCTATGCTCAGCACCGGTTTCCCTGCATCCAGATATTCGTTCTTCAGTCTTGTGATATTCTCAAACTGGGCATTGCGGTCAGCATGTTGTCCCATTGTCAGTGACTTCTGGGGCTTGCGACGTCGGAAGCCTTCTTCGTAAAGCAACTTTGAAACCGTATCCTTGTTTGCCGGTGTCCCAAGTTCTCCAAGCTTCCTGGAAATTTGTCGGCGTGAAAGGTTTGTCCACTTCACATTTTCCCGCATGGGGTCGTCTGCTGTATGAGTTCGCAGTACCGTATGCAGGTTCTCTATAAGGTGTGGATAGACCTCTGTCACCCGTTTACGTCCACCCCTTTTTTTCGCTGTGGTTCGGTGACCATCTCTTCTGAGTCCAGCTCAATCATACCTTTGCGAATCGTTTTTTGATCACAGCTCAGCACCTGCGATACATAACCTATACCACCATGACCAAGCCTTAGAGCTTCAACGGCTGCATAAAGGCGACGCTCTTTCTCGTTAAGAGCTCGATAAAGGGCTCTCATCCGCTTTTTGACCAATGAAGGATATGTGAGCATGACGACCACCAAAGTAATGGCTATTGAGTATTGCTCATTACACTGGAGGAGTCAGTCGGGAAGTTATTTTTATACAGTTCCTAAGAATGTTCGCTTTGTGCCTGCTTCCGATCAGGTTCAGGCCGCCGCTATTACAGGTCGTGTGGTGGTGATGCCCGGCACTGGCCGCCAACAGCTTCGGTGATGATCTTTTGAACTATACCGATGCTCTGGCTGCCGGTGCTCTCGCCCGGTTGCAGAGGTAATAAAGATCAAAAAACGATTCGCAAAGGTATGATTGAGCTGGACTCAGAAGAGATGGTCACCGAACCACAGCGAAAAAAAGGGGTGGACGTAAACGGGTGACAGAGGTCTATCCACACCTTATAGAGAACCTGCATACGGTACTGCGAACTCATACAGCAGACGACCCCATGCGGGAAAATGTGAAGTGGACAAACCTTTCACGCCGACAAATTTCCAGGAAGCTTGGAGAACTTGGGACACCGGCAAACAAGGATACGGTTTCAAAGTTGCTTTACGAAGAAGGCTTCCGACGTCGCAAGCCCCAGAAGTCACTGACAATGGGACAACATGCTGACCGCAATGCCCAGTTTGAGAATATCACAAGACTGAAGAACGAATATCTGGATGCAGGGAAACCGGTGCTGAGCATAGATACCAAAAAGAAAGAGGTATTGGGCAATTTTTATCGAGATGGTGTGACTGATGCGACTGAACCCACCCATGTCAACGACCATGACTTCCCCAGTTGTGGTAACGGTAAGCTGATTCCTCATGGTATCTATGATGTTCGCAAGAATGCAGTATCACTCCATTTGAATACCACTTGTGACACATCGGAGTTTGCCTGCGATAGCATTGAACTATGGTGGCGCGAGCAGGGACGGCAGGACTACCCCGAAGAGAATGAATTGTTACTCCTCTGTGATTGTGGAGGCAGTAACAGTGCCCGCTCCTATCTTTTTAAGGAAGATTTGCAGGCATTAGCCAACAGGTTGAAAAAGGAAGTAAGAGTTGCCCATCTTCCAGCCTACTGCTCGAAGTACAACCCGATAGAACACCGTGCCTTTCCGCATGTGACCCGAGCTTGTCAGGGTGTGCCGCTTGAAAGCGTAGAAGTTGCGAAGCACTACATGGAGAAAACAGAAACCACAACAGGGCTCAGTGTGCAGGTAAGTGTTATTGAGAAAATTTATAAAGTCGGCCGCAAGTATGCGGCAGACTTTAAAGAGAAGATGAGCATCCAGTTCGATAAACTGCTGCCAAAGTGGAACTATGTTGCCCTTCCCGAAACGACTGGATAAACAGGGAAGTTATTTTTAGACGGTTCCTAAGTAAGGTTTTTCTTCGATTTATCGTGGTACAGATTGCATTTAAGGGTCTGACAGAAGGCCAAAGTCCCCCGTTTTGCTCAGATCATTGCCAGCCTGGCAATGGCCCGCGGTCACCAGATAGCAACTGACCCTGCTTATTATGAAGATATCCTTCGCAAATCCCGCTGAAAGTGCATCTATGAATGCATCCTGGCAATGGCCCGCGGTCACCAGATAGCAACTGACCCTGCTTATTATGAAGATATCCTTCGCAAATCCCGCTGAAAGTGAATCCATGAATGCACTTTGGTGGTCATAATGACCAGATTGGGTGTTCACGCGTTACCAGAATGAGTGTTCAAGTGATGCCAGAATATTCACCTGATCATGGTGGATCCCACTACTAAGTAAGGGTTTTCTTCGATTTATCGTGGTACAGATTGCACTTATGGGTCTGCCAGAAGGCCAAAGTCCCCTGTTTTGCTCAGACCATGGCCAGTTGGCCGGGTTCAGTTATCGTGGTACAGATTGCATTTAAGGGTCTGCCAGAAGGCCAAAGTCCCCCGTTTTGCTCAGATCATTGCCAGCCTGGCAATGGCCCGCGGTCACCAGATAGCAACTGACCCTGCTTATTATGAAGATATCCTTCGCAAATCCCGCTGAAAGTGAATCCATGAATGCACTTTGGTGGTCATAATGACCAGATTGGGTGTTCACGCGTTACCAGAATGAGTGTTCAAGTGATGCCAGAATATGCACCTGGTCATGGTGGATCCCACTACTAAGTAAGGTTTTTCTTCAATTTATCGTGGTACAGATTGCACTTATGGGTCTGCCAGAAGGCCAAAGTCCCCTGTTTTGCCCAGACCATGGCCAGTTGGCCGGGTGCAGTTATCGTGGTACAGATTGCATTTAAGGGTCTGCCAGAAGGCCAAAGTCCCCCGTTTTGCTCAGATCATTGCCAGCCTGGCAATGGCCCGCGGTCACCAGATAGCAACTGACCCTGCTTATTATGAAGATATCCTTCGCAAATCCCGCTGAAAGTGAATCCATGAATGCACTTTGGTGGTCATAATGACCAGATTGGGTGTTCACGCGTTCCCAGAATGAGTGTTCAAGTGATGCCAGAATATGCACCTGGTCATGGTGGATCCCACTACTAAGTAAGGTTTTTCTTCGATTTATCGTGGTACAGATTGCACGTATGGGTCTGCCAGAAGGCCAAAGTCCCCTGTTTTGCTCAGACCATGGTCAGCTGGCCGGGTGCCGAAACGGCGAAACACAAGATGTAGTGGTCTGTTATCAACCATCCTGTTGGGCGTCCCTTATCGTTGAAGTAGGCTCCTGTTTCCAATGTAATGGATGAGGCTTGGAAAGCCCTGGGTTGACTGACTGACCGTCCATCCAGACCACAGACAGGGACATCACATGACCACAACCATTCTCAGATCAGCCGTTATATTCCTCTTCTCTTTTTTTATGCTGGATTGCTCCGAAGAGCCGGAACGTCCTATGGCCTCTCCAGCTTGTGCCGGACTTACACCGGAAGAACTGAGTGGAGAGAAGCCCACGGACGTTCCGTGTGGACGCATCCATAAATATATTAAATATGAAGGGAGAGAGTGGTGATCTCTTGATTAAGAGTCCACTTTTTGGTGCGGGGCTGAATCGAATGGCTGGCACGCGGATTTTGAATCCGCTGCCCAACCTTCTGAACCAACCAGATTGACTGTTTTGTCATATCGAATGTAATAAGTGGTGTCGAGGGACAGTTCTGTCTTTCCGCCACGCGGATTTTCAATCCGCGTGCCGGTAAACCGACCTTGGGAGGGAGTGCTGCTGATGTCTAAGCCGAAGTGCGAGTCTGTGAAGAACCAGGGTGGTGATTATCTTGTATGGCATCGTGTTGAACTTTTTCTGATATATCTTGTCAGCTTATACAACATAGTTATTATTGGGATTATAAGAATGAAGCTTGCTAAGTATATATTGCTTTTTCTACTTGCTCCTTATATCTGGGCATTTGATTTGGAAAGTGACTTTATAGGAACTTGGCAAATTGAAGGGGACTTTCCATTTAAATCATATATTATCTATCATCCACCTCACACATATAGGAAACCAATCGAATTCAATATAGAAGGAAAAGTACTCAGACAAATGAAATCATATATTCCTTACCGAACATATCGAAAACACGTTTTAGCTCTTTTTGGAATTCATCAAAGCTCATAACCTTCATGATGTTCAGCCATTCATATTTCACCTTGCCCCACAGAATCTCAATCAGGTTTAGCTCCGGGGAATATGTGGGCAAGTAGCAGACAATCAACTTCTTTTCGAGCATCCAGTCATCCAGCTTCTCTCTGAACTTTTTGCACGTATGAATGCTGGCATTATCGACTACGACCAGAGTGTACCTGTCGCCTGTGCTGTATTTGGGGTCTTGGATCTGTTCAGAAAAATCTTCAAATACACGGATGACTTCATCACCAGTGACAGATCCGCAAACAGGATAGTAAAACAGGTCGTTATCTCGATTCATGAATCCCAGAACATTTATTCGCTGACTGTTGACTGAGGGTATCCTGAGCAGCTCCCCTTTCTTCTGCCAGGCATAAGGAACGCAAGGCTGCTGAGAGAAACCAGACTCATCGAAATAGAATAGGTTTATCAGTCCTTTCCGCTCAGCGGCTTGGGCATTTTTTAGTGATTGCTGGCAGCGTTCAAAGGATTCCTGATCGCGTTTATGCCGACAGGATTTTCGTACGCGTTTGTAGACCAGGCCGATTTTTTTTTGCCATCCGCTTCAGAGTTTTAAAGCAGGCCGACTTACCGGTGTTTTGCTTTCGCATAGGATATGCGACGCGGCTCTTCGGCAATCAGGTCTGCAAGGCGTTGCGCTTCATGGTCATTGTAGATCGTCGGCTTACCGCCTCCATGACCTTTGTACAGGCCCTGTATGCCTGAAAATTCCCAGTCATCAATCCAGCGAGAAATCGTTTGGTACTGAACATCAAAGACATCAGCTATTTGAGCCAGAGAGTATCCCCTTGAGCTAAGCAATACCGCATGGGCACGCTCTCTCATACAAGGCAGGGGAGCGTTGCGCATGGCACACTTCAGAGTTTCAACAATGGCACTATCAGCGATGGTATGAGCAGTCTTCTTCATAACGATAAGCTCGAGATAATAGTGGTACTGTGATTTGTGAATATAGCACTCTGGAAAATAGAACTACCGTACGTTGTAGGGCGGCTAAAATATGAAAGCTGCTGTCTGGCTACTTAACACTGTTCATTTCTTCTCTAAAGCCAGAGCTTGTTTCACCTTGGCGATCTTTCGATCTACAGATGCGATACAAGCTCTCCAGTAGAACGCTTCCCAGTTTCAACCGTTCGGGCCTTCCTGAGATTTCAGTACTATGCCGTCTGCTGACTTCTGCATTGCGATCACAGCGGATTGCTCCGTTGTCAGTTGTTCCCTCAACACAGTGCAGACCTTCCGGGGTAAGACACTTAACTTTCCTCGCGTAAACGCCCAATTTATAAAAGGTATCCCGATTGCAGATGGAGGGCTTAATGGTCACGTGCCCACTGGCCCGCTTTTAATTTAGGAGAGGCGTCACACCTCATATTGGGTTCCTGTTCGTCGTCCCGCGATTTTGCGTTGGACTTCCTTCAGACCCTGCCTCGCGACAACGCCCTCGCTTAAGGCGCCTACTTTTGGTGCCCTTTCGCTAACCTTCGGCTCTGCGAATACCTGGTAAGAGGACTTTCACCTCTCGAGTTAAGTGCCATGCACGGCACACACGCCAAATTCAGCCGCTGCCGAAGGCAGTCAGCTGGAATTTTTGTTATATGGCTTTAGTCTAATATCGATTAAATGACTAATAGCTCGATATTTTTCTTATATGATGGAATTAAATATTTTTTAAACGAGTATTTTATTTTGAGATACATACCATCAAGTTTAAAAATTTTATTTACTCATGTAATTTTGCTGAATTTTCTTTTTGCTTCACATGGATTATCTCAACCTAACTGTTCAACATGCGGTAATCCCTTGGAAATGATTAATGGAGTATATCTTTGTAGACATTGCTGTCCAGAAAGCTTTGGTGCAGTAGGGCCTATTCCTAGGCAAGTATTGTCAGAAGCTCCTAGCAAGTATTGTCAGAAGCAGCTTCAACATTGGGATGTCTAGGTTGCTGTATGTATCAATTGTTATCACCTGAAGATCAAATAAAATTCTCTCAAAACATTAAAGATGACAGTTTAGCGGCAATCCCCTTAGAAGGGGATTCACATAAGCTCAAAGAAGAAATAGGGGAAAAAAATTGAGTATTTAAAAACAATTAATTCGGATGATTTTGTTAATGATGATGGCATTAGTTTTGAAGCTGATTTTTTCATAACCCTTGTTGGAGAAATATTAAAAAAAATCAATGGGGTTGAAGGTGATACTGACGGTATTAACTCTGAATTGATAGTAAATGCTGTAGAAATACATAGAAAAACATCTCGTTT
>CBDCRZ010000119.1:0-25269 GCA_965221135.1 Sansalvadorimonas sp. | reverse complement strand
GCCCGCAGCCTGCGCCTGGCGGGATACGGTTTCCATCAGCCAGTTTTCAGTGGCATTGCCGGGTTGCTCAATCACCTGGGCGCCGGTGGTGCGCAGGGCCATCCACTTGGATATAGCCAGAGAGATAAAGGAACCGCCAAAACCGAAGATCATGGCGAACACCAGCAGGCCACCATAGCCTCTGGTATTCAGCCCCAGCATCGGCAGTACAATACTGGTAACAATGCCCAGTACCAGCACAATGGCCAGGTTGGTGGCAAGGAACAACATGATGCGTTTCATCGAACTTCAGTCTCCACTCTTACAATCGGTGTTGGCTTTCAATTAATCGTGTGTATTGATGCTGTTTATGGGGTGTTCGGGGCTGGTTTTCAATAACCAATATGTACCGAAATGTCACAATCCTGCACTTTATCAAATAAAGCCTTTATCTAAATAGAGGCTTATCCCGTGAAGACGGACGGGTTATGGCGTTTACGCAGTCGGCCCAGAAAGCGGTCAAAGCGTTCTATGGCTTCTTCGAGCATATCAACCCGGGGCAGGGTGACAATGCGGACATGGTCAGGGTTGGGCCAGTTGAAGCCGGTGCCCTGAACCAGCAGTACTTTCTCCTGCCTTAGAAAATCCAGCACCATCTGCTCATCATCTTCAATGGGGTAGATTTTTGAGTCCAGGCGAGGGAAGAGGTAGAGCGCTCCTTTGGGTTTTACGCAGCTGACACCGGGAATAGATGTGACCATTTCCCAGGCTTTGTCCCGCTGCTCTCTCAGGCGGCCACCGGGTTGTACCAGATCATTAATACTCTGGTAGCCACCAAGTGCGGTCTGGATGGCATGCTGGGAGGGTACATTGGAGCAGAGCCGCATGGAGGCCAGCATCTGCAACCCTTCGTGATAGTCCCGCGCACAGTGCATGGCGCCGCTCAGAACCATCCAGCCAGTGCGGAATCCGGCTGCCCGCCATGACTTGGACAAACCGTTAAAGGTGACGAAGAGAACATCATCTGCCAGGGAGGCGAGGGCGATATGTTCGGCTTCGTCGTAGAGGATTTTGTCGTAGATTTCATCGGCAAAAATAATCAGGCCGTGTTCACGGGCCAGTTCCACAATACCTTCGAGAATCTCTTTAGGGTAAACAGATCCGGTGGGGTTGTTAGGGTTGATGACCACTATGCCCCGGGTTTTGCTGGTGATTTTGCTGCGGATGTCGTCCAGGTCCGGGTACCAGTCTGACTGTTCATCATTGATGTAATGAACCGCGCTGCCACCGGAGAGAGTGACGGCGGCTGTCCAGAGCGGATAGTCCGGCGCAGGTACCAGCATTTCGTCGCCAGTGTTTAACAGCCCCTGCATGGCCATAACGATCAGTTCACTGACGCCATTACCAATATAAATATCGTCGATGGTGACGTTGTTTATCTGTCGCTGCTGGCAGTATTGCATAACCGCTTTACGGGCCGAGAACAGGCCTTTGGAGTCACAGTAACCCTGGGATTCGGGCAGGTTTCGAATCACATCCTGAACAATTTCTTCCGGTGCGTCGAAATCAAAAGGTGCGGGATTACCAATGTTGAGTTTGATAATACGCTGACCGTCTTCTTCCAAACGACGGGCTTCGTGCAATACAGGCCCGCGAATTTCATAACAGACGTTCTGCAGCTTGCTTGATTTTTGGATATCCTGCATCGTGATCACACAGCTTTTATAATGACAAACTGGCCACATAATACACAGGCTGCTGAGAAACATCATGACACTAAAGAACAGGAATCCTGACACCAGCGGTCAGAGCGCCATTCCCCGCACCGAGGCTGAGTGGCGGGAGAAACTTACCCCGGAACAATACCGGGTGTGCCGGGAGCAGGGCACCGAAGCACCATACAGTGGTGAGTACCTGAATAATAAAGATGTGGGAGTGTATGGTTGCACCGGATGCGGTGAGCCATTGTTCCTCTCTGATGCCAAGTTTGACAGTGGTTGCGGCTGGCCCAGTTACTGGGCACCCATCTCAAAAGAAGCGGTGCAGTATCGGGAAGACAATACTCTGGGTATGCAGCGAACAGAGATTATCTGTGCTCACTGTGAGTGCCACCTGGGGCATGTGTTCCCGGATGGGCCACCACCGACAGGGTTGCGTTACTGCGTGAACTCGGTATCAGTGGATTTTCAGTTGGCTGATGAGTGACTAAACTCAAGTAGGTTTTATGATTTTAAGGTTTTTGCTGCGGGCTTTGCAGCTATGACCTTGCAGTTACGACCTTGCAGCTATGCTTTAACTCGTGATCAAAGGCTTTGTATTTTGGTCGGTGATGTCTTTCTGAAAAGATATGGAGTGGCGCTTTTCGGAATATACAGGGAAGAGCTTTCTTCCCCCCTGCTGCCCGGAAGCATTTTAGGCCGGAACGACCGTTCCGCAGGGCTTGCTGACCATGGTATCCTATAGGTGTTTTCCATGAGCTGGCTGCGGGTGTATCAGGCCTCCTGCTATTCATGGAGTGGTGTGCGATAGTGCGATATAAAGAGGAGACAGGGGTGGACAACAGACTTTCCCGTCGAGTGCAGGGTGTGAAGCCATCACCGACATTAGCAGTTACGACGCGTGCTGCCGAGTTAAGGGCGTCAGGGAAAGATATTATTGGCCTTGGCGCTGGTGAACCTGATTTTGATACTCCTGATCATATTAAGCAGGCGGCTATTGCGGCGATTAACGCTGGTGATACCAAATACACCGCCGTCGATGGCACTCCTGCCATGAAGCAGGCGGTTATCGACAAGTTTCAGCGTGATAATAACCTCACCTATACACCCAGCCAGATTCTGGTGTCTGCCGGTGGCAAGCACAGTTTCTTCAATATGGCGCTGGCACTGTTAAACCCGGGTGATGAAGTCATTATTCCGGCTCCTTACTGGGTGTCCTACCCGGATATGGTGCGTATTGCGGAAGGTGTTCCCGTGATTGTTGAAGCCGGTGCTGACCAGTGCTTCAAGATGACTGCGGATCAGCTGCGTGCTGCCATGAACGAGAAAACCCGGCTGGTGGTACTGAACAGTCCTTCCAACCCAACGGGTATGGCTTACACCGCCAGCGAGCTGAAGGCGCTGGCTGAGGTGCTGAAGGAATACCCTGATGCACTGATCGCCTCCGATGATATGTACGAGCATATTCTCTGGGCCGAAGAAGGTTTTGAGAATATTGTCAGCGTCTGCCCTGAACTCTACGACCGCACTATTGTGATGAATGGTGTTTCCAAGGCTTACTCCATGACCGGCTGGCGTATTGGTTATGTGGGTGGCCCCGAGTGGCTGATCAAGAGTATGAAGAAGATTCAGTCCCAGAGTACTTCTAACCCTTGTTCTATTGCCCAGGCTGCTGCGGTAGCGGCATTGAATGGTGACCAGGGCTGTGTGCAGGAGATGCTGAAAGCCTTCCAGTCACGTCATGCTCATGTTCACACCCGCCTGAATGCGATTGCTGGTGTGAGTGCACTGCCTGCAGACGGTACCTTCTACAGCTTCCCGGATGTCCGCAAAGCGATGAAGGCCAAAGGCTACACAAATGATGTCGACTTTGCCGAAGCTCTGCTGGAGGCCGGTGTAGCACTGGTACCTGGTTCGGCTTTTGGTTGTCCTGGGCATATGCGTCTGTCGTTTGCCACCAGTCTGGAAAATCTGGATACCGCTCTGGATCGTCTGGAAGCCTTCCTTAAAGCATGATGGCTCTCTGCTAACAGCGTACGGCGATTGTCGTGCGCCAGGTTTCCCGGGATTTTGGCTTTATCCCTATTGACCCGGCATGGTCGGGTCAGTAAACTTCGAGCCAATCCTTTATGCACTCCAAGCATGAAGAGATTAGAAATGATTCCCTGATAGCTCAGTTGGTAGAGCAAATGACTGTTAATCATTGGGTCGCAGGTTCGAGTCCTGCTCAGGGAGCCAATTTCCTTTTCCTTTCCATATTGTCCTCTTAAATATCCATATTCGGATCTTCTCTTTTCAACGTATTATTCAGCGTTTCTTATAACTTTTTGTAAGCACACATTTCCGTTTCGTCCTGCTATTCTTTGACCTCTGCAAAGTGAGGTGATGCCCATGCGGTTGGAGTTGCGGGTAGAGCATCTGGAGCGACAGTATGAGTCGTTAGATGGTGCTGTGCGGGATTTGCTGACCATAACCAGGAATACCCACACCATGCTGGTCGAGCATATTTCTGATACGCAGGAGTTTAAATCTGAGGTGCGCGAAGATATTGCGGATGTACGCGAAGATATTGCGGATGTAAAAGCCGATCTCAAAGATTTTAAGGCTGAGGTACGTGGGGAGTTTTCACAGGTTCGTGGTGACATCTCAGAATTGAAAGAGCTGGTGATTCAGTCACTTTCCAAGCCTTAAAAGCCACAAGAATAATAAACAAAGACTAAAGGGCAGGTACCTCCGGCCCTATAGCTTATCTCACCTTATTCAAGCATTCGCAAACACGCTGGACACCAGTTCCTGCGCTTCTGTCTGCAGCTGCTTCAGATGTTCCTCACCCTGAAAGCTTTCGGCATAAATCTTATAAGCCGGTTCCGTACCTGAAGGGCGGGCGGCAAACCAGCCATTAGCAGTCACTACCTTCAAACCTCCAATGGCTGCACCGTTACCGGGTGCTTCGGTCAGGCATTGCAGAATAGGGTCTCCGGCCAGAGTGTCGGCCTTCACCATCTCCGGGGTCAGTTTGGAAAGAGTGCTGCGTTGCTCATTAGACGCAGGAGCCTGAATACGGGCGTACACGGGCTCGCCATATTGTGCAGCCAGGGACTGATAGTATTCGCCGGGGTCTTTACCGGTGACCGCAGTAATCTCAGCCGCCAGCAGTGCCAGCAGAATACCGTCTTTGTCGGTACACCAGGTGCTGCCGTCACGACGCAGGAAGCTGGCTCCGGCGCTTTCTTCACCACCGAACGCAATATCGCCGCTGTCGAGACCTTCGACAAACCATTTAAAGCCGACAGGCACTTCGCAGATCTCTCGCTTCAGTCCTTCAGCAACCCGGTCAATCAGGGAACTGGAAACCAGTGTTTTACCTATCTTCGCTGTAGGCGACCACTCACTTCTATGACGGTAGAGATAGTCGATAGCAACAGCCAGATAATGGTTCGGGTTCATCAAGCCTTGAGAGCGGGTGACGATACCGTGACGGTCGTAGTCCGGATCATTACCGACGGCAATATCAAAACGGTCTTTCAACTCAACCAGCCCGGCCATGGACCAGGGGGAGGAGCAATCCATACGGATAGCGCCGTCTTTATCCAGGCGCATGAAGCGGAAGCTCGGGTCGATGGTGCGGTTCACCAGTTCGATATTCAGACCATAGCGCTCAGCAATCACGTCCCAGTAAGCCAGACCGGAGCCGCCTAAAGGGTCGACACCAATTTTCAGGTTGGCTTTGGCAATGGCTTGCATATCCAGAACCTGACCAAGGTCGTCTACATAGGGTTTGATATAGTCGTGGGGGTGAACATTGTCGGCATCCAGGGCCTGCTCCGCAGTCAGGCGACGAACACCGCCGAGTTTGTCGGCCAGCAGGGCATTGGCGCGGTTTTCAATCCAGCTGGTGATATTACTTTCGGCCGGACCTCCATGGGGTGGATTATATTTCAGTCCGCCATCTTCCGGTGGGTTGTGGGATGGGGTAATGACGATGCCGTCGGCCTTGTCGTTGTGACTGCGGTTGTAGCCAATAATGGCATGGGAGATAACGGGGGTTGGGGTAAAGCCGCGGTTCATCTGATAGTAGACTTCACAACCGTTGGCCGCTGCGACTTCCAGTACGGACGTGAATGCGGCTTCAGAGAGAGCGTGAGTATCCATGCCCAGAAACAGAGGGCCGGTAATACCTTGTACAGCCCGGTATTCGCAGACCGCCTGAGTAATCGCCAGTACATGATGTTCATTAAATGTACGACGCAGGGCGCTGCCTCTGTGGCCAGAGGTGCCAAAGGCAACCCGGTGGGCTGCCGTTGACGGGTCAGGCTGCTCGGTATAGTAAGCACTGACCAGTCGCGGAATATTGATAAGGCTTTCCGCCGGTGCCGGTTGTCCTGCCAAAGGGTGCACGAGACTCTTCTCCCTGGATTACGTGAACGATGAACAATAGAACGGGCATAGTATCAGCTCCACGAGGCAGTTTGTCATGAGGCTGGCAGGAATTGGTCATGGGCGGTATGGCATAAGTCTGTGATCGGCGCTGAGGATGGCGTATGGTAGCGCTGTTTTTTTATACTTTTCTTTCGTTTGTGAGGTCTGTTATGGCTGTGGCCTGTGCGCGCCATATTCTGGTAAAAACCCGTGAAGAAGCGGAGCAGTTGAAGCAGAAGCTGGGTAAGGGAGCTGACTTTGCCCAGTTGGCAAAAAAACACTCTCAGTGTAACTCCAAAAAACGCGGCGGCGACCTGGGTGAGTTTCGACCGGGTACCATGGTGAAGGCGTTTGATGATGTGGTGTTCAAGAAGCCGTTGCTAAAAGTCCATGGTCCAATAAAGACCAAATTTGGCTTCCATCTGATAGAAACCATCTACCGTAACTGACTTCCTGTCGTTACCGCCTATGCTTGTGGCAGTTTTCATAGAGGACTGCCGTTATGGGCGCTTACCGTTTTTATATGCCGGCTCTGAACCATATGGGTGCTACCTGCCTGGATGAGTCCATTGCTGATATCAAAGTGCTGGGCTTTAAAAAGGCCTTAGTGGTCACTGACAAGGTATTGGTTGATATAGGTCTGGTGGGGCAGGTTGTGGAGAAGCTGGGCACTGTCGGTATCACCTGTGAAATATACGACGAGAGTAAGCCTAACCCGACAGTGAAGAATGTTGAGGATGGTGTGAAACAGTTACAGAGCGCCGGCTGTGACTGTGTGATCTCCCTGGGCGGCGGCTCGCCCCATGACTGTGCCAAGGGTATCGCTTTGGTAAACAGTAATGGCGGTAGCATCAAGGATTACGAAGGTGTGGATGTTTCCGCCAAACCGCAAACGCCGTTAATCTGCATAAATACGACAGCTGGCACCGCCAGCGAAATCACCCGCTTCTGTATTATCACCGACGAAGCCCGCCATGTGAAAATGGCCATTGTCGATAAGAACACCACTCCCGTCATGTCGGTGAATGATCCCTCCCTGATGCAGGGCATGCCCCCTTCCCTGACTGCCGCTACCGGTATGGATGCACTCACTCATGCAGTGGAAGCCTATGTCTCGACAGCGGCAACACCGGTTACCGATGCCTGCGCTTTGCAGGCGGTACAGATTATCTCCACCTGGCTGCGCACAGCTGTTTACGATGGTGAAAATATGGATGCCCGTGAGCAGATGGCGTACGGGCAGTTGCTGGCGGGAATGGCTTTTAACAGTGCCAGCCTTGGCTATGTGCATGCCATGGCGCATCAGCTAGGTGGTTTCTATGATCTGCCACACGGTGTTTGTAATGCCATTCTGTTGCCTCATGTGCAGGCTTTTAACGCCAGGGTCTGCCCGGAACAGCTGGCACAGGTTGCGGCGGCTATGGGCGTTGATATTTCCGGTATCTCAGACCGTGACGGGGCGGATCATGCTCTGGCTGAGATACAGGGGCTGGCGATGGATATCGGTATACCGGAAGGCTTAAGCGAGCTTGAGGTGCAGGAGAAAGACTTTCCAGCACTGGCAGACAACGCTTTGAAGGATGCCTGTGGTATGACCAACCCCATACAGGCGACTAAAGAAGAAATTATTGAGATCTTTGAAGCGGCGTTCTAGATCGGAATATTCGTTCTGTTACCGTTACTTTTTAGCCTCGCTGGATAGCTCGGTATAAGACTGTTCGATTTCCTGTTTCACCAAAACACACCCGAAAAGTGAAATCCAGAGAGGCGTGTATTTCGCCTCTCTGTCTTGTTTTGTCTGGGGTTTGAAGCGTTTTTGGCTGATAGAATTCGTGGATCAGGAAAATTGTTAGATCAAGAACCCTCACATTGAGTTCAAACCCTATTAGAAGTGCGCATTAAAGCTAGCAACAGTGTTATTAATATTAACGATTTATGGATTTCATGAAACTAATGTATTGCTGCGTAGTCATTGGTTGTAGAAAAGTTTAACGGGAGTGTGAGTTTGATATGACAGCTAATATGTGCCCTATTTGCATGGAAAGTGTTGGGAAGCGTAACGGTTACAGACATAAGCAGCAACATAATCGTAAAACCCCATGTTCTGCCGTTTTCCACAAGCAATGCATTGTAAAAGCATCCACAGAACTGCGGATGAAAAAAAATGCAGCATGCCCCTGCTGCAGGTTACCTGCTCAGCATAAAGAAATAGAAAGCCTTGCCGGAAGAACTATTGAAACAAATAACGATAATGCGCTGGGAGTACAAAACCAGGCTCCAGGGTTAGGTCGTGTTGCGAGGTTTGGAGTGCGTAACGCGTCATTGATGGGGAGTCTTGTAAGTACTATTATTTCTCTATCTGTGTTAACCGCGGCAATGATTTATCATGTAATATCGATAGGTTTAGGAACATCTATAAAGGATTGCCCTGTTTATAGGGTTTACACTCCACAAGGCGATCCAAATATATCCCTTGCAGCCCATATTCTATCTCATACTGCTTATATACCCGCTCACATAGTTTCTCTGGGGTTGGCAAAGATGATTTTTCTAAGAAATCGGCAGAAGTTAAACTACTGTATGTTTGTTGGTTTCAGCGCGTTGTGCAGTGTGTGTTTTTCAAACTTTGCAAAGTATCACTTCTTAGAATTAATGAATCGATAATCTGCTAAGACTGTATTAAACCAGATCAGGCTCATTTAAATAATGAGCCTACCCCTTTTGGGTTCGTTAACTTGCTTGTTAATTAGAGCAGTTTCGGGCTAAATTACCTTTAGTTGTAGTTTGAACTAAAATACCAGAGTCTCCTATATTTGGAGGAGCTGTTATGCAATATCAGCTTTTCAGACAATTCATTGATGCTATTTCGTCAATAAGTCTCTCTTGGGAAAATACTCTTGAGAAATCTCTTTCTACAGAAGTTCACTCTGACAATGACTCTCCAAGTCTCGAAAGTCGGATAGAAGCTCGATTTTCTCAGGAGTCCTGTTGCCCCATTGCCACAGCCAGGCTGTAGGGGAATGGGGTATATCTGGTGCTCGTCAGTGCTATCGTTGTCGGGATTGTCTTAAAACCTGCAATGCTTTACCGGCACGTCATTAGCCCGTTTACGCTACCCCGAGAAATGGCATGACGCATTCTATGACATTACGCCCCGCTGCAAAGGAATGCGGGGTCACTTTGAAACCTCATTCCGCTGGCGACATAGGTTTCTGCAAGTCCTGAAGAATGACCAGGCTGAGGAGCTGGGAGAGATAGTCTAACCAGATGAAACCATGTTCCGGGATCCTTCAAGGGGCAGAGAAGAAACCTGCCCAGGCCCGCAACGAGGCAACGACAAAGCGCCTTGCCGGAAAGTGCCCGTCATGGTGGTCAGAGATCGCAGAACCAATACGGTTGATGGTGTGATGAATGATGAGAGCGCTTATGAATTGCTCCGTCACCTGAGAGGTAAGATTTCCATTGAGGCTGTCGTTTGTGCAGATGCTCATCTTTCCCATGAAAAGCTAGCCCGCATAGTGGGTTTTCCGTTTAAAGAGCTGGTGGCCTCATCGGGGCAACATATCATTGATGGCATTTTTCATATACAGCATGTCAATGCTTATCACTGACAAAAGAGCAAATTATTGATCAAGTTGCAGTACGTTCGTATGAACAACAGCTAAAGATAACTTAGCCGCCCACAGCAGTGTTATTAATATTAACGATTTGTGGATATCATGGAACAAATGTATTGCTGCGCTGTCATTGGTTGTAGAAACATTTAACGAAAGTGTGATTTTGATATGGCAGCAAATATATGCCCTGTTTGCCTGGAAATTGTTGGGAAGCGTAACGGTTACAGACATAAGCAGCAACATAATAGTAAATCCCCGTGTTCTGCCGTTTACCACAAGCAATGCATGGTAAAAGCAACCACAGAACTGCGGATGAAAAAAAATGCAGCATGCCCCTACTGCAGGTTACCTGTTCAGCATAAAGAAATAGAAAGCCTTGCCGGAAGAACTATTGAAAAAAATAATCATAATGTGCGGGCAGTACTGAACCCCGCCCGATGGTTAGAAGGCCCTGTTGTGATGTTTGTAGTACGTAACGTGCCAATGATAGCGGCTATATATATAAGTTCTATTATCTCTCTGGGTGTGAGATATTTGGCGATTACTTATAATAGTCTAATGATAGCTTCAGGATTTTCTATAAAAGATAGTGCTGTTTATGGGGTGTATGCTCCGCAAAACGGTTCAATTTCCCTTGTAACTGATTTTCTATCCAATGCTACTATGGTACCCATTCACATGGTTTCCTGGGGGGTGGCAAAGATGATTTTTCTAAGAAATCGGCAGCAGTTCAGAAACTACTGTATGTTTGTTGCTTTCAGCGCGTTATGCAGTGTGTATTTTTCAGAATTTGCAAGGTGTCAGTTGAGTGAATTAATGAATCGATAATCTGCTAAGGCTGTATTAAGCCAGAGCAGGCTCATTTAAATAATGAACCTTCCCTTTTTTTGTCCGTTAACTTGCTTGTTAATTAGAGTGGTTTCGCCTTATATGCATCTGTCATTGAGAACAGATGATTTGATGCTGAAATCACTTCACAGGTCTGTCTATTCAGGCTCGTCGTAATGATTACGTTCATGGGGCAGGTCGGTTAAATATTCGACAAACTCTATTTCAAAACCGTCCGGGTCCAGGTAATAGATATTCTTCCGGTAGGGTGACTCTGCTCCGTCTTTGTCGGGTCGAAAGCCCGCTTCAGCCAGCCGTTCCACCACCTGTTGCAGGTTATCGGTGACATAGGCAAAGTGTGCGAGGCCAACCTGCGAACCTGTTAAATCACGATTATCCGTATCGCCATGGTCACTCAGGGCCAGATACTGTTGTTCATCGCCAAAGTGTATCCAGTTCCTGGGCTTGCCATACCATTCTCCTTTGCCGCCGCCCCGTACCTTCCAGTGGGGGAAGACCGCCTGATAGAAGGTTAAGCTGGTGGGAATATCCCTGACTACAAGGTTGATATGTTCCAGATGCATCATGGTTGTCTTCCTTCTGAATTTGTTGTTTCTCTCAGTCGTGCTTTGTCGTAGTGGGTATAGAATAAGACTTCAACTTAAGTTGAGGTAAAGCATTTTCTTGAAGAAAATTGAATAAAGTGAATTCTGTGATGAGATACGCTGCTTAAGTTTTTTAGGGGTTCAATAGGGTGTGTGAACCACGCCTCTTTCCTTCCGATGTTCTCAGACATCTGTTTTAACTTCTATGGCTTGTGTTTTAACTTCAATGCTTTTGGTTTTGCCATTGAATAACTGGCCGAAACAGTCAGCTGTACGCCTATGAAAGCTATGTTGCTTGCCTGTATCGCATCCATTGGTAATGCGGTGTTTGTGTTCGGTCAGCGTGGGTTAAGCCCATCTCCCAATCCCTTTCTGGTGATGACATGAGTGATGGGTGGCGCGGCCTTTATGTTGGACTGGATGGTCGCGTAATTGGCATGACTACTTTCGGCGAGTCTGCCCCCGCTGCTGACCTGTTCCGCGAGTTTGGTTTCACTGTCGAGAATGTTGTGGCTACAGCAGAAGCTATGCTGGTGGATCTGGATTAAGACTTGCCTTCAATTCCCTTCCAGGAGAACCCGAACACCCATTGGTGTGTTCGGGTTCTCCTGGTGCTCACATTGAACAATGTGACACAGGGTAAACGGTCAGGTGGACGGATTCGTTTGCACCTGCGCCTCCCTCTGCGCCTCCCTCTGCTCTCGCCTCTGCGCCGCCCTCTGCTGTTCTCCCTTGGCTTTCTCGATCCGTGTGGCAATGGCTTCGTGTCTGGCCTTGCGAGCAAGGGTTGCTGGTGATGGCGGGTCATCGTAATGGATAAACCCTATGGAATTTGTCCCCTTATAAGCAGCGTTGGCACCTTGCGCAAGCAGGGCTTCTACAATGTCTCTGTACCCGAAGCGGGCTGCCGTGCCCAAAGGCGTCAATGCGCACGTCTGTCTCCAGCTAATAACCTGTTTGGTTTTAAAACTGTCGATTGTTCTGACAACCGCCCTTTCCTGTAAAAGTCGTCTGACAATATTCTCCCTGCCCGTAAACACGGCCATGTTCAGAGGCGTTGACATGAGTACAACCGTGCTGGACACCGTTTGGCGAACAGCGTCGTCTGTCGCCTGGCGAAATTGAGCACCAGTGAGCGTGCTCACGCCGGATCGAACAACCCTTTTATTTGGCTCGGTGAGTGTTTCGTCACTACATTTTCCGCTGTCCAACATTGCATCAACGACGGCTTCATGACCCAGATCAATGGCACGAGACAGAATGTTGATATCGGGATCATAAAAATCGATTGTCCTCCCCATCTCATTCGATGACATTGATCCTACCGTCATACGGTTCTTTGCGAGAGAAGGGGCACCCGGATTGGCACCATGTTTCATAAGAAGGGAAACCATTTCAGGTCTGTTATGGCACACTGCGACATCCAGTAAAGTTTTTTCCTGTAAATCGCATGTTGTGGCATTCACATCTGCGCCACATGTAATCAGTTGTACGGCTATTTCTTGTTCGTTTTGCAGAATGGCCTCTTCCAGTGGCAGATGGGGGGATGTGGCCCCCCGGCCGTCGGCCGCGGCTCCCATTTGCAGCAGAGTGTCGATATTATTCCTGTGCCCTTTATTGATTGCGTCAATCAGCCCCTGATTCAGCAGATCCGGCTCACAACGCGGCCTGACACAACGTAACAATCCCGACGAACCTTCTATTGCACACAAGTGAAGAAATTCTGTATCGGTTACGCTTGCATTCTTCTCGTTGAGAAACCAGCACACATTTGTATGTCCGCCTTTGGCCGCCAGAAAAAGCCCGGTTACCTGATCGCCGGTTTCTCCACAGCGATATGGGGTGTCGAGCCTCACGCTCATGTTATTGGCGCAGTAGTGAACCCCTTCGAGGCTCCCCTGTCGGCACGCCTTAAGGAGGTAAGGTTCGTTGACCCCCTCATTCAGCAGTGGGCGGGTGCTGGACGCACAGTAAGGGGGAGGGGTCTTAGGAACTGTGTACATGGTGGTTTTCTCCTGGATATGAAATGGTCGTGTATCGCAGGGCATAAGACAGGTTTTATATTCTGGGGTTCTGACCTGTCTGAACAGGGTGGTTATCCTGGCTTTTCTATACGGCCTTTATGGAGTGGTTTTCTCCTCTGAAGACAACCTCAGAAATGTTATTGAGTGCGGTGTTATTGTGGCACTACGGCGATAACCTGAGTGGTGAGCTTCACTGGGTCAAACAGAATGCCGGGATGCTGCTGGTGGGCGCCGTTGGGCTGTTTATCACTTTTGTGGGTTTCTATTTTATGTACCTTTATGGCGGTGCCAGCATTTACACCTTTTATGCGGTGTCCTCCATGCTGTTGACGACCCTGGGCGTGGGACTTTTGGTTTTACGTGAGCCTTATAATGCATGGCATCTGGCATCTGGCATCTGGCATCTGGCATCTGGGCCTCGGTGGCCGGGGCCGTTATCACTATTGTTTTGTTTGGGATCGAGCAGTCACGGTTGTAAGACGAATGGCTAATACTCGTTCCCTGCCCCCCCCTGTAAAGTAGGTGTCATCAAAAAGGATGCGTTTTAATAAAGCACAGGATAAGGAGATGTATTATGGCTTCACCGGGGCAAGTACAGGCTAAACGTATGGGCAATATATATCTTGAGGAAACAGCGCATACCAGAACTCTTGAGGTTGATTTTTGCGGTAAGAAAGTAGCAGTCACTACAGCCTGCTCTCATGAGTTGAAGGAAAAGAAATGTGAAAAGTTACGCACACGGTTGATCGATCAGTACAGGGTTGGCCTGATAGACAAAGTGCGTTATTTCTTCAGTTTGATTAAAAAGCACTCTTTTAAAACAGCTTTAAATATGGCGAGCAGCTTGACGTTCTCGGACAAGATAGTAGATCTTTGTCAAAAGCGGAGGCCGGCTTTTGACAAGGCGGATAACGAGATGAAGGATGTTATCAGGCAACAAAATATCTTGATAAACCCTTCTGTCCCCAGCAAATATGCCCATCACAATGATGTTCGGGATGGCCTGATTCAGGGGTTGACTACCGAGCTGAAAAAGCCTGACGGCATGTGGAATGAAACCACGCCACGGCAAAAAGAACTGATGGCTGGGTATCTTTCCCTGTTACATAAGGAGAAGGCCCTGCTCAGTAAGCATGAAAAAATAATCAGGGAAGTAGGTGAATTAATGATTATATTGGAAGCGTCTTGGGAACAGATAAGGGATAATTTAGATGTGATTCCTTCAACTTAACCTCTTAATCAATCTCTGAATTCACTCCCTTCGTAAATATGCCGCTTTTAAAGCGGCTTATTTATATCTGATTGAATAACCTCTGCTACTTTTTCCAGATACTGTAGTGACTGGGGCAGGGTATTTGATGATAAAATTTTCAGGTCGGCATCTTTTGAAGGCACGGGCGTTAACTTCTACCGCTCTGCTTTTTATGTTCCTCTGTGTTCCTCTCACAGGTATTGGGCAGATTGTTGATGCGTATTTTATTGTGAACGAAACAAGTAATGGCGGGCGCTGTGGGCAGCAGTGGGCCGCCCTGGAAGCGAACCTTCATGATTATGGATATATGCCTGCAGAACAACGGAAAGTGGCCCCGGATAAAGGTTCACTGCCCTATAGATTTGATGTGACTGAGGGGCCGGAAGATGCCACTCTAAAGGCAAAGAGGTTCTACGACAGATGGCTGTCACAGAGGATTAGAACGTCAAGTGATCGGCTCTTGATAATTGCCGTTGGGGGGGATGGCACTGTGAACGAAGCAGTTCAGCAGTTAGCCGGTGCTGAACAGCTGGTATTCGGAATTTTGCCCTGTGGTACGGGGAATGATGTGAGCAGAACTCTCGGTATCCCTCAGGGGGATTTGCCTGCTGCCTTACAGGTGCTGCGTTACGGCACTTCTGTGGATTATGGTGCATATCAAGTTCGTGTGAATACCCGTGCTGATGAGCGTTCTCATTACAATACGCCCGAACAGAAGGTGGTGTGGTCACTGGATGCAACCGATGTAGGTATGGGGTCAGATGCAGGTCTGAGAAAGTACCGCCATGACACAGGAATGGAGCGCAGCTGGTTGTTAAGTTTTTTGCCCAGGAGTAAGACTTATACAGCTTCTACTTTGATGTCATTGGCAAGGTGGCAGCCCGTCCCCCTGGAACTCACCATAGATGATCAGGTTGTTTCATTGGATGGTTCGCTGAATCTACTGATTGCCGCGTGTGGAGAAACCATTGGAGGAGGCATCAGGATGACGCCGGGAATGTCGCCTCAAAGCGAGCAAGGCATGGCTGTTTATGCCGTAGGTGAGGATAGGTTTACTATGTTGAAGGGGTTAATTAGTGTGGTTCGGGGACAGGTTCCCGACCAGCTGATTACACGAAAATTCAATAATATATTTGTAAAGCATTTGCCAGGTCATGACCCGGCTCTTGTTCAGATTGATGGTGAACCTGCTTACCAGACCCCCCTTCATATAAAGTGGGTTCCTGGGGCGTTTACCTTCCGGAGCCCCGTGAAATGATAGGCGTTATTAAATTGTCGTATAAGTACCCGGTCACATGAAAACAACTATTTCTGACTCAATCTCCAGGACACTCAGCCGTGCCGCAGCTCCCGTCACATAGCGGGCCATGCTCCCTGCGCTGCCACCCAGCTGAGCAGCCTGTTTATTGGCCAGAAATAAATGTTTCCACATGACCGGGCACTTAGCCCGCCTGGAAAGGCTGTATGAACTTTATAATGAGTGGCTTCTTCAATAGATTGCCCCCTTCATAGAAGGCACCGAGCCTCGATGGCCGGTGCAAAAAGCCATATGCCGTTTTCACCCAGCCAGGGTCCCGGCACCAATGGTAAACAGAATCGACAAGGCAAACATGGCGCTGATAAAAGGCATCACCAGATTGACGGCTGCCAGGGCATCAGGTTCCACATCTTTGCCGACGAACATGCCGTCCACCATGGTATAGAGGGCCAGCACCCAGACCGCCATAGCGACGGAGCCTTCCTTTTTCTATTTGAGCTATTTATGTTTGAGCTACTTATGTTTGAGCTACTTATGTTTGAGCTATATGTCTGACGGTTATTATGTTTGACCTCTCTATATGGGGCGCTTCTCTTGCGTATGGAGATCACCAGGTATTTGAAAACCTGGATTTAACAATGGAAGGTGGCGCCTGGACCTGCCTGCTTGGAGGCAGTGGTGTGGGCAAAACCACCTTACTGCGTTTTGTGGCAGGGCTGACTGACGGTCCCGGAGTACACACCCGCGGGCAGGTTGTTTGTGGTGATGGCCGCCCCCTGAAAAACCGCATAGCCTGGATGTCCCAGCAGGACTCGCTGATGCCCTGGGCGACAGTGCTGGACAATGTCACTCTGGGTGAGCGCCTGCGCCATACCTCATCATTTTTTACCAGTGTATTCAAAGGTCTTATGGGCAGGAACCAACTGCCCTGTGAGGTGACAGACCTTGCACGGGAAATTCTCGGGCGGGTCGGTCTGGCAGGTAAAGAGCAGGAGCTGCCCCAGAAGCTTTCTGGTGGTCAGCGCCAGCGGGTGGCACTTGCACGAACTCTGTTTGAAGACCGACCTGTGGTACTGATGGATGAACCCTTTGGTGCCCTTGATGCCATTACCCGTTTGAACCTGCAGGACCTTGCCTGTGAACTCTTGCAGGGGCGCACTGTGCTGCTAATTACCCATGACCCTCTGGAAGCCCTTCGTCTGGGGCATCATGTTTATCATCTGCGCGTGCACCTGAAAGGAAAGCTTGCCGTACTGACTGATGCCATTACTCCTCCCGGGCAGACACCTCGTTCTTTGGAAAACACGGAACTGATGGCTTTGCAGGGGCAGCTACTTGATCGTTTGCGCCATGAGGGTGTGTCATGAGTCACGCTGCCGAAGGCGAAAGCGTGGGCCGCTCGGGTCTGGATGCCCTGAAGCCTTTTATTGTACTGGTCGGGCTGCTGGTGATCTGGCAGCTGGTGGTTGATGGTTTAAACATTCCTGCTTATATAGTGCCTGAACCTACAGCCGTGTTTGCCCGACTCTGGCAGGACGCGGGTCTGATCTGGGAACACACTTTGATAACCCTCGCGGAAATTGTTCTGGGGTTGGTATTTGGTGTGCTGTTCGGCGTGTTGATGGCTCTGAACCTGATCTACTTTACCCGCCTGCGCCCCTGGTTGTTGCCATTGTTGCTGATTACCCAGGCGATTCCTGTCTTTGCCCTGGCGCCGGTGCTTATGCTCTGGTTTGGCTATGGTATGACCTCAAAAGTGATTATGACGGTACTGGTGATCTTCTTCCCGGTGGCAACCTGCTGCTATGACGGTCTGCGCCATACCCATCAGAACTGGCTGGACCTGGCGCACACCATGGGAGGCAACTCCTGGGCGGTGTTAAAGCTGATTCGCTGGCCAGCGGCTTTGCCTGCCCTTGCGTCTGGCCTGCGAGTGGCCGTTGTTGTAGCGCCTATTGGCGCGGTGGTCGGAGAGTGGGTCGGTTCCAGTGCCGGACTGGGTTACCTGATGTTGCAGGCCAATGCCCGGCTATGGGTAGACCTGATGTTCGCGACACTGGCCGTATTGGCGTTCTGTTCAGTGGCTCTTTACTACCTGACTGACCGCCTGCTGCGCTGGTTGATTCCCTGGCAGGACAAGGCTCTTTAGCTGTTTTCATCTTTTTAAAAGTGAAAGTGCCTGTGTTTATGTGCATATGTTGAGGTGTGTATGTTGAAAGCGTTTATAGCAATTATTTTAAGTTTCCTGCTTCCTGTTATGGCGGCGCAGGCGGCTGATACCAGCGCTAAGGCTAAAGAAAAGCCTGAGCAGATTCGCCTGATGCTCGAGTGGTTTGTGAACCCGGACCATGGCCCGATTATTATTGCCCGGCAGCTGGGTTATTTTCAGGAAGAGGGTGTTGAAGTCACCATTCAGGAACCTGCTGACCCAGATCTTTCTCCGAAAATGGTGGCAGCCGGAAAGGCAGAGCTTGGTATCTTCTATCAGCCGATGCTGATTCAGGCTGTCAGTGACGGGCTGCCACTGGCCTGGGCCGGTACGCTGATTGCGTCTCCACTGGACGGTTTGATCGTAAAGGCTGATGGCTCGATTAAGACTCTGGCTGATATGAAAGGCAAAACCATTGGTTTCAGTGTCAGCGGGACAGAAAAGTCCACCCTCAACGCACTGTTTAAACCCCACGGGTTTACCATTGATGATGTGAAACTGGTGAATGTGGGCTGGAATCTCTCCAGCTCACTGATGACCGGCCGGGTAGATGCCCTGCTGGGCGCCTACAGGAACTTTGAGCTGAATAGTCTGAAGCTGCATGGCACCAAAGGGCGGATGTTTTACATGGAGGAGAATGGTGTGCCTTCTTATGATGAGCTGATCTTTATTGCTAACAGCAAAAATGCGAACAAAGAAGGTATTCGTCGTTTTCTGCGAGCGGTGGAAAGGGGCTCTCAATATATTGCCAACCATCCGGAGAAGTCCTGGGATATCTTTCGGGATTCAAACCCCGGTACGCTGGACAATGAGTTAAACCGTCTGGCCTGGAAAGACACCATTATGCATTTTGCCCTGCGTCCGGCAGCGGTTGATAAAGGTCGCTACCAGCGTTATGCCAGTTTCATGAAGGATAGTGGCGAGATAAAAACTGTGCCTTCAGTGAATGCAATGATGTTGGACTTATATAACTAACGTGCCACGCTTACAGCGTTTAATAAAAGGCAGAGAGTGTTTATGTCTCTGCTTTTTCGTTAGCTGTTAGCGTCAAGCAGGAGCAGCATCAGGCAGACGCACCATCAGTAAAAAGTCTTCACCCCGGTATCGATAAGCTTTCCAGGGCGCGGCAATCGCTTCCGGTACCTCTTCGGCCAGCACCTCTGTAAAACCTGCAGCCGTATAAAAATCTCTCAGGTGTGCATAGGGATAACACCAGATGGTTTGCTTCATGTCACCGAAGATTGACAGAAGCTGGCTGCCAATACCTTGACTGCGCAGATGGGTTGCTACCCAAAGACCACGCAATAACAAATGATTGCCTTTGGGTGTCAGCCGCACTGCCGCAACTATACCCTCGGGTTTTCTTGCGCAAAACACCAGATCACTCCGACCGCACTTACCTTTATGTCCGTTGGCTTTATAAAAGCGATTCACCAGCCCGAACTCTTCGTCCGGGCAGCGTTGGAAGATCAGTTCCGGTTGATCCATCGAATCGTCAGGCTCTCAATCTATTAACACCAAACCTTTAGACAAGCTGTCTAAACAAAGGTATCCAGCCAGGGGGTTTCCGGCAGCTGTTCGATCTTGGCGATATAGGCCCTGGTGTTAAATGGCTTGGTTTTCTCCATCATCTTTTCCATCTCGACACCCAGGGCGCTGGCCATCATCTCAATGGCTTCTTCCCGTTCTGTGCCGGTCATACGCAAGCGCAGCAGGTTCTCTTTTATCTGGATTGGGTTTCCCTCTTCCAGCTGGTTTTCGATGATGGTTTTTAAGTGTTCACCATCAAACAGGTCATTGTCTTCAGACATGTGAGGGATCTCTCTGGTAGTAAGCGAAAGTCTGGTACTGCGTGGGAAGGCAAGTCTACAATGATGCAGCCTTCAGGTCTTCAGAATGATGCAGTTACCCTGATGGATTCCTTAAGTAACAGATATAAACTTCAGTGGCAGACCTGCAACGGCCTGCATCTGTTTTGCCCCCAAAGCATCTTCAGCTGTTTTGAAGTGGTCATTCAGTAATGATTCTGCAAAGCTTTTTGTACTGTCGCTCATCCATTGATGATTACGGTATTGGAAGACTGTGGTAATCAGGGACTGTATCGGTTTCAGGGAGTTGTATTGGCCGGGGCTTTGCTTTGTCGCGTTTTCGAAAGCTGAGAGTTTTATTTTCTTCTGTTCTGGAAAATAAAGAAAATCCATTAATTCTCCATTGTGCGACCAGCCTTGCTGATCCAGCTTGTTGTAACAGGCCAGGCATTGCTGAAGCAGTATTAAAAAAGACTCGTCGTCATACTCAATGTATAACCTGTCCAAATCACCGGTGGCTAATTCCTGAACAAGTACAACGAGATGCACTTCAAACAGGTCGATTCGTTCATAGGTATGAACGGCGTGATCTCTTTCTGTGTGTTTTGACAGCGCTATTTCTTGTTTGATCAGTTCAAGTCTCTTCTGATCCCGGGTTCGGTGAGCAGGAATAAAATTAAGGGCGACAGGTTGGTTGTCTGATAGGTTTCTGCCTCTGAAAATCATGGCATTCAGATGTGAGGAGGCTCCTCCAATTATAAATTCCTCAACTATATACCGACTTAAGAACTTCCCTTTTAGTGCTTCCATACCCGCGGCCGTGCAGACATTTCCAATGAGACCATGTGTTTTGTGTTTCAGAATAGTGATTGAGCGCTGGATGTGATCGGTTTCAGCCTGATGAGCGGAAAGAGGGCTGGCAGGAGAATTAACAGTTGTATGGGAAATAGAATCCAAATTTTGCATGACATAATCCTTTTTTAAGTATGGCGATCCCGGGAGTGATGAGTGTATAGAGCCACGATACTTGTGCAGATGTTTCGGGATAAGAGCCTGTTTTGCCCAGAAGCATCATAAGTACCCGGTCACATGCATACATAGTTTTCTGACTCAATCTCCAGGACACTCTTCCACATGGCCGGGCACTTAGTGAAAAGCGCAATGGCGGATGTTGGTCAGAGGTCCGTTAGTATGTCTCCGTCGCCCAGGGGCGTTGCATAGTCGCTTTCGGAGCCTGATACCTCTTAAGTTTTGTCTTTGGTTGTTAGTTCTTTAGCGGCTGAGGGTGTCATATCCGCTGAAGGTTCTTTATCAACAGAAGGTGCCGGGCTTGACTCTTCGCGGGGATTGAATCGATCCGTAAAGATAACAAGAGCAGTCATATTGTCTGCAAGGCGGTTTTCATCCTGCGGGAAGTAATCACGATATGCCTGGTAGGTGGTAAAAGCCAATTTTACAAGAACATCGGCAATATGGTCGGCGGTATAACACTGTTGCTTGCGCAGCCTGTGTACGATCTGGCCAATTTGCGTTGAGGTGGCGACATCGGATATGCCGTCAGTGGTTAGAATGACAGTCTGCCCTTTTTCTATTTCAAAGCGGGTGATTTTTGGGCGGGCTGTTATACCGGCCAGTTCGCCGTCCCCGAGACTTCGTGCCGGCCCAAGGTTACCGCCAACCCGGGGATAATCTCCCCCGGGCAGTGGTTTAATAACCCCCTGCCTCTTGTTAATAGACGACTCATAATGAGGGATCGCTGGTATGGCATCTTCAGTGGCCTGAATGATTTCCCCATTGTCCTTAACAATAATTCCCCGGGAGTCACCGGTATTGGCAAAAGTCATGGTGTTGCCATGAACCATCAATGTGCAGGCGGTGGTACCACAGTGTTGAGCGACTTTATTGTTGCGCAGGGTCAGAGCGGTATCCACATGGGCGAGTTTTGCTGCATTCCAGCGGGCGACATCCGGAGTCATTACACCGGAGAACTGATCAAGACGTTGTTTGTATTTTTCAGGCAGGATTTCAAGTGTTCTCTGTGAACAGTAATATCCTCCATGTCCGTCGTAAACGCCATAGAGTATATAGTTTTCCCCTGCGGCATCCGTTCCCTGTGTGAAGAGTACCCGGTCTTCCTGGTACACATTGCCGCCAGGCGTCCAGCAAAAGCCGGAGGAATGGAAACCTGGTACATTGGCGGAATAGCTTACAGGATCTTCATCGTTAGGCCGGGGGCGGGAAATGGTCATACAACTTAAGAATTCACTCATCTCTCTCTGGAACAGGCCATAGTAGCCATGGTTTCCCCCCTGAAGCTGCAGGTCATGCTCTTGCTGTTGTGCTTTGGCGCGAGAAGCTGCTGTCACCAGTTTCTGTTCGATTTGTTTTCTGTCAGCGACAAGGCGATATTCAAGGTTTATCAGCTGGGAACGTTTGGGTATCACGGGTGCTGTGTAGGCGAAGCCATTGGCTGTTGCCTCATAGGATCTAATAGTTGGAAACAGTTCTTTAGGCAGTGTGACACGTGTTAGATCACTGATTCGTAAGCTCCCACCTTCTTTTGTGGGCTGAAAGTTCAAACACTGCAGGCTTTGGTCCGGTTTTATACCAGTGCAGAGATAAGCTTTCGGATCGGCAGAACCTTTGTCGCTGCCAACCAGTGTCACTTTATGGGTAGCGAAGGCGGCAGGTTGCTGTTTTTGTTGAGGTGTTTCTAATGACAGTTGTTTCAGTTGCGCGTTCAGATCCCGGTGCTGGGGAGCCGGTGCAGAGAGATTAGTAGAAGTGGCGCTTTGCATAGGTTTACCTTTCGACTTTCGACGCTGTATGGTCATCTGTTTACAGTTAGGACAGGTAAAACGGGGAAAAGGTTTCTGCCACGCAGTTTTTGTTGGTTGAGGTAACAGTGGTGTTAATTAAACAGAAGTGACTATTCTTTTTAAAATGACTGTATGGTGAGGCGTCTTTTCAGTTAAGGATTCGTGAAGAAAGAGCGCGATGTATTAGCGATACAGTAAATTACACAGGTTGCCTGTCTTGCGTTGTCCCTGTAACCTGCGCGCCTTTTCCAGTAAATACAATCACTACACGTTGTCAGTTGATAACGGGTAGGTTTTTAGAAAACAGCTCGACGGGACAGGATAAATAACTTGATCAGCACAGCTAATATCACCATGCAGTTTTCAGACAAGCCCTTGTTTGAAGATATCTCGGTTAAATTCGGTGAGGGCAACCGCTATGGTCTGATTGGTGCCAACGGCTGTGGTAAGTCCACGCTGATGAAAATCCTGACCGGCGAACTGGAAGCATCCGCAGGCAGTGTCAGCCTGGAACCCAATGTACGTATGGCCAAGCTGAGCCAGGACCAGTTTGCCTATGAAGAGTACAGCGTGATTGACACTGTCATCATGGGCCATGCTGAACTCTGGAAAGTGAAGGCTGAGCGTGATGCTATCTACGCCAAAGCTGAGATGAGCGAAGAAGAAGGCATGCGTGTTGCCGACCTCGAAGTGCTGTTCGGTGAAATGGACGGTTACTCTGCCGAAGCCCGTGCGGGTGAACTGCTGCTGGGTCTTGATATCCCCATGGATCAGCATTATGGCCTGATGAGTGCTGTAGCACCCGGCTGGAAGCTGCGGGTACTGCTGGCGCAGGTATTGTTCTCTGATCCGGATCTGATGCTGCTGGACGAACCCACCAACAACCTGGATATCAACGCGATTCGCTGGCTGGAGAGTGTTCTCAAGCAGCGCGACTGCACCATGATTATCATCTCCCACGACCGTCACTTCCTGAACAGCGTTTGTACTCATATGGCGGATCTGGATTACGGCGAGCTGAAACTCTTCCCCGGTTCCTATGATGACTACATGACTGCTGCCGAGCAGGCCCGTGATCGTATGCAGTCTGATAATGCCAAGAAGAAGGCTCAGATTGCCGAACTGCAATCTTTCGTCAGCCGCTTCTCTGCCAACGCGTCCAAGGCCAAGCAGGCAACCTCCCGCGCCAAGCAGATCGACAAAATCAAGATTGAGAAGATGAAGCCTTCCAGTCGCCAGAGCCCGTTCATTCGTTTCGATCAGGAAAAGAAACTGTTCCGGAACGCTTTGGAAGTGACCAAAATGTCCCAGGGATACGACGAGCTGCTGTTCAACGACGTGAATATGCTGGTGGAAGTGGGCGAGCGGATTGCCATTATCGGACAGAACGGTATTGGTAAAACCACACTGCTGCATACACTGGCAGAGCAGATGGCGCCCAAGTCTGGTACTGTAAAGTGGTCCGACAATGCCCAGATTGGTTATTACGCCCAGAACCACAGCTCTGACTTTGAGGAAAACCTCAACCTGTTTGACTGGATGAGCCAGTGGCAGAACGAAGGGGAAGATGAGCAGACGATTCGCGGCACCCTTGGCCGCATGCTGTTCTCCCAGAGTGATATCAAGAAGTCAGTGAAGGTGATTTCTGGTGGTGAGCAGGGTCGTATGTTGATTGGTAAGCTGATTCAACAGAAACCAAACATCCTGCTGATGGATGAACCGACCAACCATATGGATATGGAAAGTATCGAAGCTCTGAACCTGGCGCTGGAAAACTATCCGGGCACGCTGGTCTTTGTTTCCCATGACCGTCAGTTTGTATCCTCTCTGGCTACACGGATTATCGAAATCACTGACGCTGGTGTCACCGACTTCCACGGCTCTTACGATGACTACCTGAAGAGTCAGGGTGTTGTTGAAGGGTAAGTGTTGTCAGAGTTGTTGCTAAAGATACAGGCGCCTTTATGGCGCCTGTTGTCTTTCTGGACTGTTGTTAAAAATATCGCACGATCAGGGTTTTGTTATCTGAATTGTCTTTTGCTGTTTGCAGGTTGGCTGCTTCTGAAAGTTGGATCAGCGCTCCAGCCGCCTCGTGAGCCGGAACCCCTCTGTTGTATAAGCTCAGGGCTGCCTTTCCCGCAGACTCACTGTCGACATATCTAAAGAAACCGTCACTACCAATCAACATAATGCCATGTGCCTGCTGATGTGCGGCGCGAACGACTTTTGGTCGTGCTGTCAGACCGGTTATATCGGCATCGCCAAAGCTGCGGGCAATGGCGAGTTTGCCATCAAGGGCGGGTTGGCCCTGAGCCGATTGATAGACCAGTCCACCTCTCTTTTTTATAGATGACTGGAATCTTTGCGATCCTGCATCGGCATCATCACTGGCCTGAATCACAGTACCGTTTTCCAGTGCCACAACAATACGGCTGTCACCGGTGTTGATAGCCCAGTGGCCATTAGGCAGTTGCAGGGCTACGGCAGCAGTGGTGCCGGACTCCATGCCTGCACCGCTATTTCTGGTATGGATATTGGCATCGGTGGCGCTGACCTTGGCACCATTAAAAACACCTTTAAGGGTCAGTCCATGTTTGTTGTATTGTTCCAGGCGCTGTTTAAGAAAGCCGGGGAGAGATTCACTGACACTGCGGGCGCAGTCAGTATTGCGATGGCCATCGTACACCGCAAGGTAAACGGCTGTGGTTTCACTATTGCCCAGTTTCAGAGGGA
>CBDCRZ010000118.1:0-245107 GCA_965221135.1 Sansalvadorimonas sp. | reverse complement strand
TTTCTCCTTTAACTCAGCCATCTGCGGGAATTCGGTCCACATGGTGTCCGGGTTAGCGATATGAGCGTGATGAGCATCTTCCAGGGGGTACACATACTCATTCATAAATGCGCTGACACGGGTAATCAGATCCTGGGTCTTTGAATCAAATTCAAACTGCATAACGACTCCTGCTAACTGTAAGTGATGGCATCCGGACGGGTTGGCTGGTCCAGATGGGGGTAACTGTTAAAGCTGGCGAGATGCCAGTTGGAGGGGGTAAAGAAAAAACGGTGAAAGCTGGAGTTCACTGTCTGCATATTCAACCGGATCATCATCTCAGCATTCAGGTCCATAGCCTGCATAACCGCTGTAGAAATAGGACCGCCGGAACTCACTGCCAGCACTCGCTCCCCGTCAGAGCTTTTTTGAAAAGAGCTCTTCTGAATGAGAGCAAGGCTGCCAGCAACACGACCGCAGAACTCCCCCCAGCGCTCGGGCAGCGGGTCGGGGATCTGATCTTCACTCCATGCCAGAAGAGCACGCTTAAGAATATTGAACCAGGCTTTACGGTCACTGTCGTCTGAAGGTGCCTGGTCCGGGTTAAGTGCCAGCCAGGCATTACGCAGAGCGTCAAAATCATATTCGTTCAGACCTGGAAGAATCTGGAATTCAAGGGACTGGCCCAGACCTTCACAGATGGCCTCTGCCGTCTGGCGATGGCGTTGCTGAGCACCAATGTAAATTTTGTCAAAGGTCATTCCACGCTCGGCCCAGTACTGGCCTAACCAGAATGACTGCTTCACTCCCAACGGAGAGAGCTGATCATAATTTGCGCTGCCGAAACTGGCCTGACCATGGCGCACCAGATACATCTCTGACATCGTATTCCCCCCTTAAACGACACCAGCAAATTACCTGCCCTTTCACCATTATTGAAATTTATTATTGTGATAGAGGATAATTCACGAAACTTATATAGGTATACGAGGCTCGGCGCATGAGACTTAATCAGGTTGATCTCAACCTCTTCGTGGTTTTTGATGCCATTTATACCGAGCGCAATCTCTCCCGCGCCGCCGATATTCTTTGCATCACCCAGCCCGCTGTCAGCAATGCCCTGGCCCGGTTACGACGCACCTTTGATGATCAGCTTTTTATTCGCACCGCCGAGGGGATGAAGCCCACCCCCGTGGCAGAGAATGTGGTGAATCGTGTACGTCAGGCGCTGAGCTTATTGAACAACAGCGTGCAGGAAGGTCACAGCTTTGACCCAGGAGCTGCCGACAAAACCTTTGTACTCTCGATGAATGGCCTGGCCGAAGTGCTCATGCTGCCACCGCTGCTGCAAAGTGTTCAGACTGCAGCACCGGGGCTTCGAATTCAAAGCCACTACTTCCCCCGCAATGACGTGGGCAAAGGGCTGGCTTCGGGAACCATTGATATGGCCGTGGATGTACCTCTTCCTGATGCACCTCAGATCTGTCGTATGCCGCTGACATCTGAACGCTATGTCTGCGCCCTGCGCAAGGGGCACCCATTGGCCAGGGATTCTCTGACACTGGATGAATATCTCTCGCTGCAGCATGTCCATGTTTCCCAGAGGCGCAAAGGCGGAGGCCATGCAGATGTAGCGCTTAACGCACTGGGAGTGAGTCGAAATGTGCAGGTACGGGTACAGAACTATATGTCGGTACCCGGTTTGATAGAGGTCAGTGATCTGGCCTGGACACTCCCGGAATGCCTGGCCATACAGTGCCCGGAGCTCCATACAGTGTCACTCCCCTTTGAGATGGCAACCATGGAGTGGCAGTTGTACTGGCATGCCAGTGCAGACGGCGATCAGGCCAACCGCTGGATGAGGGAACAGTTGGTGTCTCTTGCGTTAATGAACAGTTGAGACTTTTCCTCAATAAGCTTCTGTCAGACAGGGAACCCGCTACACAGGGCATTATGGGACGCACAAAACGCAAAAATCCCGCTGCAGATAACGGCAACGGGATTCTGCTTTTTATAGGCTTTTTGGCGGTTGCTGGGGCACATGTGGAGGCCTGTTTCTCTATATATTCACTCCAATCCCTTTTAGCCCGACCACCAACCTTTTTGTGAGCAGCCCTGACTGTATTGATAGTGATAAATCCTGCTATTACTCGGACACTTTTCTTTTAAGCCTCGTAAAAAGAAAGGACAAAGATTTCTATGCATGCACATAACGAAAAACATTTGTCAGGTAAAAGAAACTGTCTGGCCATAGCTGCACTTGATTCTGCCGACCCAACGGGTCATTTTGGACATTACCCCTGCAAAAAGATCAAGACAGAACAGCAGCTTCAACAAAATCAGGACCATGATCACAACCAGCCAACAGCAAGATCTGCTAAAGCTCTTTGCCTGGAGAGCACATCCTGCTTGCGCCGCGACTTTCCGGCAGACACCCATGCATTACAGGAAAAGATCAATAACGTGATCAAGCCAGGCAACCTGGCTGATGGCATCCCTCAAGACGAACTCTGGACACATTATGACGCAGAATTGGACCGTCGCCTTAAGACAAGTGACCTCTCTAGAGCGCAATATGATATCTGGCAACAGAAAGCCCGGGGGCTCAATCTGGAAGTAGACCCGGTCATTACAGAATTAAGCGACCATACACTGTCTGATCATATGCTGGAGCTCCAGACACGATTCCTTGAACAGGGCAGGGAATCGTTTGCCTGCAAAGAGTTTCATATTGTTGTGCGTAATATGCAGCGTTGCCTTGCAGCAGAGCTGATTAACCCTTCAGAGATTACGAAAGCTGAGTTGGAAAAATTCTCTGCAGATCTGACCGCTTGTCAGCAGTCCGTTGAAATACCCTTCAGGGAATTACTGCCACTGGTTATCCGTTTTATAGTGATGTTTTTTGTGCTGAATGAGACTCACAATCCCGACACAGTACCTTCGGAAGACTCCCCCGGGGATGATTCGGTAAATGATATATTAACAAAAGAGTCTGTGGCCAGATTGCTCCGGGAGTTTAACACTATAACATTTGAGCGGCTTATTGATGACCCACTGCTGCCGGCAACCATTGCGAGAGAAATGCTGGGGTATGACCTGATCTACGACTCCGATCTATCCGCTCTAAAGTCCTACCTGGATAAACAATATCCTTATCTCCCATGGTTTTGCTTTGACGAACTACCAGCAGAGTTTTTCATGAAAGCCGCAAGGTACAGGATATGTGCAGTAGGCTTACTGGCCATGCCTTTTACCAATGCTGATCATTGCCTGATGAATAATTTGGATCATCCCCTGCACGATATGAAGCATGCCACGAGCAGTTTGACGCAGCTGAGCCCAGATGAACAGGCGGTCCATCATCAACAGGTTCTCGAAACATTGGAGGCTGCACTGAAACAGATTCATGCCGACACAGAAACGGCTTATGCCATTCGGTTTGCACTGTCTTATAGCATTCACGATAGTTTCGGCCGGGGGAAACCTTTTGGGGGTATTTTAGGAATTAGCAATATGATAGAGGACATTATAAAAAGTTCCCGGATGGGAGCCTTCCCACTGCCAACAGGCGTAAGAGTTGCGCACTTTACCGCGGCCGAACTGTTTTGGTCTTTCTGGTATCCTGAACCTGTTGACTATCCATTAGCAAAACACTTTGTTTAGGCGTGCTTTTTCCGGCGGTTAGACAGACTCGAAAACTGCCAGTGTCAGTGCCTGAACTCCCATCATCAACCGACCAGTGGGGTTCATCACTCCCTGATCAGAACCGGACAAAAACCAAAAAAAGGCAATACCTATGACAGGTATTGCCTTTTCTACATCACATGCAGTTCAGCTCTTACAGAGGACGGATGTCTTCTGCCTGAGGGCCTTTCTGGCCTTGAGTGATGGTGAACTCAACGCGCTGGCCTTCAGCCAGGCTCTTGAATCCGTCGCCAGTGATCTGACGGAAGTGAGCGAAAACGTCAGGGCCATTCTCTTGCTGAATGAAACCAAAACCTTTCTCGTCGTTGAACCACTTAACAGTACCGGTAGTAGTAGACATATTCCTATCCTTTTATCAAAAAATTGTGCCTTGCCAGGAGGCAAGACGGTTAAGCTAGAAGTTCTGTTTTTGCTTATGAAGAACGAAAGGAGCTACTACACTCGGAACGTTTGAATCTATACATAAAGACGGTCACACACTTTTAACGTGCTGCCACTATATACCTCAGCGCTGAGGAAAGAATAGGTATTCCTGCTTATTTTCCGACAGCGCACCACAAGCTTACATGGATTCATACCTATCATGGCATTCACCTTTTACGCTGCTGATCATTCTTCTACTTGCTCACACAGCCAGGCGTTTAAACACAACTTTTTGCGTTTGCTAACTGAGTAATGTTACGGATAATGCCTCAGACCACTGTCATTAAGTGCCCGGCCATGTGGAAACAACTATTTCTGGCCAATAAACAGGTTGCTCAGCTGGGTGGCAGCGCAGGGAGCATAGCCCGCTATGTGCCGGGAGCTCCGGCACTGCTGAGTGTCCTGGAGATTGAGTCAGAAAACTATGTTTTCATGTGACCGGGTAGTTATCAGTGGCCTTTTTTAACAACACCATAAGCCCATCTGACAAAACACAGAACTAATAAGAAACCCTGTCGGTCTGAAGCTCAGCAACTGAGCTATTACAGAAACAGAAGGGTTGATTATGCAAACGAGTACGAATGGCACTTCTATCATAAGCACAACAGCAGCCATATCAGGGTCGGTCACTCCTCTGAGAGTACCTGTTATATATAGTAGTCATCTCAATTTTCGCCGAGAGGTTAATCCAGTTCCCGTAGCTGCACCCTATATAGCTACAGCCAATGTAGCTACAGCCAATGTAGCTACAGCCAATGTAGCTACAGCCTGCCAGCTTGCCCCGCCAGCTACCCCGGTGTCGGGCTCAGAAATGACAATGAGCACTATGCCAAGGGCGGTGTCGTTACAGCCTGTCATTCTGATATCCCGTGATCCATTACCTCCACAGGTGCCGACGATTTTTGAAGCAGCAGGAGTTTCCAGTTCAGGTTCTCAGGCGGAATTCGTTGAGCAACAGGCAACAAAAAGCAAACCTAAAAGAAAGCTGGCAAGCCCCAGAACACTCGTCAATCTGTCTTACGTTCATATTATTCGTGAAGCTATTAATGCAAAAGGTGGGAAGGCTACGTTAGCTCAGATCTACAAGTACTTTGAGGAAAATCACTCATATATTACAAATCCTGAGAAAGGGGAGGGAAAAACTTGGAAAAATAGCATCAGGCATGCCTTATCTGTGAATAAGACAACGTTTGAGCTAACTGATAAGACGCCTGAAAAAAAACATAGCCACTACTGGATCGTCAAGCTGGATGCTCCCCCAAGTAGATCAAGGGATTCAAGAAACATAATTAACAAAAGAAGACGACGTGAAATAAAACAATAAATTCGATCTACGTGTTACATGGACTATCAGTTCTGGCAGTAGATGTAACAGTGCATATCGCCACAGCCTTAAAGGCTTGCTCATTATGACTCTTTTGAAGAGTGCGTTTAACATTGATAACCAGACGCCTTTTGATTTGAAAGTGATCGATTATTCTATTGATACGCATGAAGAGTATAAGGACAAAATGGAAGATTATTACTTCAATGATAATTTTCAGTACTCCAATAACATGGCCATCAAACATGGTGAAAACGTATTTGCAGGCACTGGTTAATCACCGATAAAAAGAGAAAGTTTGAAGAAAAAAGATCCCGGATCGAGTCTCTCTAATAATGCCCTTTCTTGATGATGTGACTATTTCACTGGTCATCTCTAACCACGATGTAACTGAACCAAGTACCGGTACTGCTCTCTAATTATGTTCAACAAAGGAGGTAATTCCTCAAAGGAGAGTATGATTATGCGTATTAGAAACCAGCTGGCAGCCGCCACCCTTTCCCTTTTTTCAGCCTTGTCATGGGCTGGCCCTTATCTTAATGGCACAGAGATCCAGCCAGATCACTCGGAGACCTGTCCTCTGATAGAAAGTGTCGATATCAATCTGGAAGGCGATGAGAGCGCTACCCTGCACATTAGTGAAAATAGAGAAACAGGTAAGGTTTCTCTCTACATCGGAGTCGATAACCGAGATACTCTCGAGACGCTGGTTCCACGGGTTTCAAATAGCGCGTCAACCCTGAATGAATCCAGGTTAGCAGGTTTTCTGGATGTTACGAATGCACTGTTTCCCACTCAAACCGGCCTGTGTATTGGTACGGCTGAGAGGCTTGGTGTTATTTCGAAGAATATCCTGTCGCCGGATACTTTATTAATTGCCGGGAAAGACCTGAACAGCCTGAGCACGTTTCTCACTGAACAGATTGAACACCAGCTTTTGGTTGAGGATAAATTTCGGGGTCTTATTGAATACGACACCAAAAAAATTGAGTATCGCGGAGAGAATGGTCAGATAAGTGAGGCTCTGCATATAAGTAATCTCGCCTTGAAAAGAAACCTCGGGAAGAAGGAAGAAACTATAGAACAGGCGAGTGACTACACTGCACAGATAACCTGTGACCGGGTTATTGAACACTATCAGAGTCTGGGCTGGCGTGGTCTGAATGCTTACTCCAACCTGCATGGTTCTCTCGGTGAGAGCTGGAGCGTTGATTACGATCTCTCTAGTCTTACAGATCAAAGGTTACTGCAGATATTCAGTGACCTTGAGAGCCATGTTAAAGCAGAATCCCGCCCTCAACTCGAGGTACTAAAAGAGATTTTGCAATATCACCTCCTGAACTCCCTCTAAATTTAATACCTTTCTAACTGACAGCTCTGCTAACAGGGCTGTCAGTACCTCTTATTCGGTGCTGTTAACCCAGAATCTGGATATTGACCTTTTCTCAGCATGTGAGAAATTTCAATACCAGAGAGGGTCACCTTGGCAGAATAGAAAGCCTTGAACTGCATCATAGGACGGGTGATCCGTTTTACCAACCGATGATCCTGCTCCACGATGTTGTTCAAATATTTGCTTTGGGAATTGGTGATGTTGGGCTCATATCCTTTGAGGTTGGCATTGTAAGAAGTGAGAGCACCGATGTTGCCGCCACTTTTCCGATGCTCACTGTTGCCGGTTGTCCATGTTGGCGGCTTTTTAATCTCGCTTTTGGGTAAGCAGGAAATCAACTGTATTTCCTTCTTTATCGACAGCGCGCTACAGGCAGAGGTCACGACCTTTTATCTTGATAATAGGTTCATCCATACGCCACGAGATTTTTGCGGGCTGTGGTCATGGATATTCCGGCGGTTTGATTATTGTTGAGTTGCCAGAGTTAAAAGTAGAAGAGTTGGATAACGGGTCAAATCAATTTGTGGATGTCCTTTCCCATTTTGACTTTGAAATCCATTCCGGCTGAAACTGTGCTTTCTTTTTCTTTGGAAAGTGCACCCCCAATAGATTTTGAGTTGCGGTTATGTTCAAGTCTCGGGTGTCTGTCTTAAACAGGGTCTCTTCCACTGTACGAGTCAGTTGCCCCAGGTGATGTATTGGCTCAAAATTTCGCCAGCGCCAGAGGCCGTTGTTCGAGTCAAAATAATAGAGATCTTTATCATGGGTTGCCATAGCGACGGAGTGGCTTTCTGAGTTCAAAACAGTCCCTCCCTCTGCCTTTGAAATTTTAAGGGCGGGTGTTATATCAAATGTTGAATCGCGTACTAAACAGTTCCCACTCAACAACGTGACTTTATTTCGGCAATTATAAGCTTGTCTTTCCTGCAGAGCGTGGACCCTATATGGCATGAAAGAGCGCACTTTGAGAAAGCTTAAGTGTTGTTTTCTGATGTAATTTGCCGGGTATTTGTGAGTTCGGGCATAGCGAATAAAGTCCTGAGCGTACCCGTTACAGCATCCTGATCGATTCATACCCCCCCAAAGAGGGTGGTGAAAAGGATAAAAGTCAGCGTTGTTTTTATGGGGGATAATGACTTCATGTCTGGCTACGGGGACGTGTATAGGCTGGTCTAACAACCATTGCCGATCGCTCTCATCCATGGAATCAACAATTTGGCTCCACAATTTTGAATGCCCCCTGAATTTCAACAGATTCCTGGCAGAAAAGACCTCTTGGCACTCAGGAGAGCTTTGTTTCATTTTCTGGTAAATCACGGCAAAGCTCTCAGGGTGTTCCTCGCATAAAATACACCATTGTTCAGCTCCCCAGGAATTCGTGATCTCTGCCATTTCTGCGTGAGTCAGAATAAAGTTCAAAACCGGCCTGTTCATCAGGGCCAACTGATAAATATGTTTTTCGCTCAACTTGTTCCGAATGTCCTTATAATCAACTCCAAATAATGAGCTGGCTACGTATTTATGTTGAAGAGCAATTGTGAACCAGTGTTCCCCTTCAAGCCGGTTCCGGATAGCGATGATGGGTTCACTCTTGTTAGTCAGTAACATCATGGCATTTGCATGTTGCACTTGATTAGAAAAAATATCTGCAATTTGCTCATTTGTGCACTTAGATAGCTTTCCCAGGTGATGGTAAACCAGTTTAAAATGTCGCCCAAGAAGGGTGTGAATTTGAGCAGTGCTCAGTCGTTTACAAAGCAGTGCACTATTAGCGGTGTCATTATATTGGTACCAGATAGCGAATTGCTGTTCAGGAGTTAACTTGCTTATCAGCGTCTCATACTCTGAATCGAAGCAGACCTCCTGTGCTAATGGAGGAAACCGACAGATATTGATAACCGTTGTCTCTGTAACCTCGTGCCAACTCTCTGGTTTGCTCAGTAACTCAGTTGCTTCCTTCAGGCTTAATGACTTCTCTACTGAAAAACGTTCTTGTAAATAAGGCCAGCGTTTAAGGAAACTCTGTTTATTAAAGTCAGATTGGGATTGCCAGACAGCACCAACCGGCATTGCATCGGCCCTGTCTCGCCATGACTGAGCTAACTTAAAACTTAATTGAACATCGTCTTCGGGAACCAACTCAGGGTAGTCCTCAGGATTCAGGCCACCCCCTTCTATGAGTTCTCTTTTAAGGTCAGTGCTTTCCTCCGGTGTCAGTAGGGGATCAATGACAGCAAAGCCATGGGTTTTTATGATTTTATCCATGTAATACAGTTCATCCTTAAGGGTATTGATTAACTCCTGATGAATAAGTGATTTATGGTAACAGGCAACCGTCATAAGGAGCTTTGGGCAGACAGAGGTTGGGGGATACTTGAGCACCTGTCTGGCTATAGACTCGTGCCGGCAGAGATGGGCAATGGCTTCTCGCCATTCATCCGACAGGCAGGTTGCCGGTTGAGAATTGTCCAGGTGCTGACAAAAATCGTCCCATATCTGTGCAGATAGCCTGGGAAAATTCGCTGCAATCCTGGCGCACCAGGATGGGGTGAGGTGCTGGTTATATCGCCCTTGCAGCGCCGCTTCAGCCAATGGCTCAAAAGCGCTGGCAAGCCGGGCCAGCGCCGGTATGGCTTCGGGGGCTTTAAAATCTCCCTTTTCCACCAAAGGCAAGACCCATCGGGGGTGACAGCGACCAATCTCGGCAAGAGCCACTGGAGACAGATGGCGGGTATTATTAATAATGTGTCCGGCAACCTCATCTACTGCGCGCGTAGCAATTATTACCAGCTCTTCCTCAGTCATTCGATGATGGTGTTGCTCAAGATAGCGTTTTTGGTCTGAATGCCGAACCATTTTGAGCACAGTGATTACTGCATCGTTGTCGTAAACTTCCTTCACATCGAAAGAGAGACCCGCGAGTTTAAATTTCCGCAGAGTATCTGAATCAATGGTGCGCCAAAACCCCGGTTTGCCGAGCCCTTCAGAATTTTGAGCCATTGCAATCAGTTCATCCAATAACTTTTGTTGTTCTATTGCCCATAATTTCCAGTGCTGCAATGAAGAGTATGCTGGTAGCCCCTGAGAGGAAAAAATTTCAGGCACAAATTGTACTTTGTGAAGTACCTGACGTTTCCATTGCGTGAAGAGTTGCAAATTTTCTCTCTGGTCAGTGGCTCCTTCAAGCTTATGTCTTAACGATTCAACAGCTTTTTTTTCTGCGGTGAGGAGTGCATGGCCTAGTTGATCCACATATGGAATGTTGCACTTATAAGAATCAGGAGTCACGGGAGAGATAAAATTTTCCAAAATTTCCAGCAAGTCCGGTCTTTCTGCCAACTCACTGGTTTTGTGCTCTATCAACGTGCATAACCATAAGTGCAGACTTTCTTTTTGCGCTCTTGAACAATCTCTATCCGAATACTCACTTAAAAGTTCAAGATCGCTGGACGATAGCTGACTAACTGGAGAAAAAAGTACTTTTTTTATACAGTCCTGGAGAGTTGGTGAAAAACCTTCACAATTTTGATTTTGGGGGAAGTGCATTTCAGGGTACTTGTGCAGGTAGTCTTCCTCCCATTGCAAACAGAGTTCGGGAGCGAATGGGTATTTTCCAAACAGGCCTTTTAATTGCGCCGTTATGGTGTAATGAGTTTCTTTTTCAGGCTTAAGCTTAAAATAAATGTGGTCAAGAATTTTTTCACGTAAAGGTCGGGCAATATATTGTAACTGACTCATCTTAATATTAAGTGGGTCTACAATTATTTTTCTAGCAAGCAACTCGATATGATGTGCCTTAAGCGGCTTAGTATTCAAGATACCTTCCGGGGCTGACGCAGGGTTACAGAGAATACAAGCAAGCTGATTTTTTTGGCACTCTGTCGCTTCCGTCAAGAACAAGTGCAAGGCCTCAGAGAGGGTTTCGGCTGTTGTTGCATTTTCAGCTGCATCTTGTAAAAAAATGCTCAGTTCCTCAAGATTGTCAGACAATAGCTGTTTTACTTCATCCACAGGCATCCCGGACGTTAAACGCCGGGAGGCAGCGTTTGCACAAGCGGTCTGGATTTGCCCTGAACGATCTTTGGCCGGCGGTTTGGGTTCTGAAGATGGTGCGTAAAGAGCCTGACTGGTTGATGGGGGTTGTGAAATATTCATGTTACAGAGTCCTTTCCAGCGCTCTTCATAAGTGTGAATAAGCTCCTGCCATTTACACTGGGCGTATTATTCCTTATATAAGCTTAAGACTTGCAAATGAGGCAAAAGTTCCATCATACCTGCAAGAGAAGGAGCTCATTATTGTTTTCACGCTGAGGAATTCTGTTGTCGGATACATTCGATATTTTGATTTCCGGACTTGACTGCAATTGGAAATAAATCTGATTCAGTTGGAAATTTACTGATAAACCAACAGTCAATATCCTCCAGGCACAATTATTCCGCCAGAGAATAAAAGTACTCCTACGGCCTGGTTAACTCAGAATCTGGATATTGGCCTTTTCTCAGCATGTGTGAAAGTTCATAAATGAGTAAAGTTCCGGGCTCTGGCTGGGACAGACTGAGTTTGCAACAGAACTGATAAACTGTCAGGTCATTATCGCTATCACGTCATTAAAGTATGTTCCATTTTCAGGGCTCTCCCATCTATCCAGGAGGTGTCTGAAACCTGGCAGCAATCTCCAACGAAAGGGATATAGGAAAAAGTAGAGCTGTGATAACGTGGTGTTTTCGGAGGATATAAAGAAGTTATTACTTTACGATGGATTTTCATCCCTCTGAATTCATGCGCCCCCAGTTCCGATTGTATTACGGTTAAGGCTCCTGCTTCTTTTTTTGCGTCCAGGTTCTCTATAAAAAGCTCCAAAGACTCTTTGAAAAAAACATTGTGCGATTTTGAACATATATACATGTCATTCATTATAATCTCAGAAAAAATAACGCCTTTTACCAAACACTCCCTCAGCCCTTTTCGGATATCAAAGTCTTGATCGCAGTCAAAATAAATGATTCCGTTTGGACTTGTTGTATCTTTAATATCCTCAAGCTTGAAAATACCATTAAATATACTTTTACCATGATACATTAGCATAAGGCGCATAAAGTCAGATGCAGCACAGAATAAGCCGGTCTTGTCACAGTCCGCCATTGTTGATAAATCGAGGTACATCCACTCTAATACTTCCCTTGTAATATCATCCGACAAAACATCACTGCCCCATATATCTAAAGCCTTTATTTTTTCTGATTTCACATCCACACCATTCCTTTTCATAAGAGCTCTAAAATTTGTTGGGTTATTTATTTCATTCATCTGTTTTGTTTCAGAATCATTAATTAGTTTTGAGTCATACCATATGACAGTTAATCTGTCAGGGTAAGCGTTAGCCCATTTAATTGCATTCAACAAATACTTGTCAGGAATAAGAGAACCAAACCATATAAAACACAAAGGTAGTGCGTTAATATAGGCCCATCCAGGTCGATCAGTACAACCAAAACTGACTTCTGAAAGGGAAGTTGAAGTAGAAGGAGGGTGCAGGCTAATATTTCTTTTGACCAGTGCTGCTGAAAACAAATCAGAAAAAAAACCTGTTATTGTTTCTGGCTGCAAATGAACTTCCACTTTATCTATATGTAGCAGTTTGCATTTTGCATCAGGGCTACTTTTTTTTGGAGTATAGCCAGATCCATATAATGGATTTTTTTCAGCAAGCCCCTCCATACGATACCCCCCAACCAGTTTTACATTAATTCTTTTACAATAATCCCGGTTTTCTGGGTGAGAGTCATAACTAATATGCCAATAAGCCTAACATGCCAATAAGCCACACAAGAAAATAAACCATGATCAGGTAGCCGGAGGAAAGTTCAATACCAGAGATGGTCGCCCTGGCAGAATAGAAAGCCTTGGACTGCATCATAGGACGGGGGATCCGCTTTACCAACTGATCATCCTGCTCCACGATGTTGTTCAAATATTTTCTCTGGTAAATAGTGATTTTGGGCTCATGGCTTTTGAGCCTGGCATTAAAAGAAGTGAGAGCGCCAATGTTAATGGCACTTATGTCGATGCTCACTTTTACCGGTTGTCCATGTCAGTGGAAAGCCTTACGGAAAAAGCCCTTGACGGTTTTCTTGTCTCGCTTTTCAGTAAGAAGAAAATCAACAGTATTTCCTTCTTACTGAAAAGCGCGCTACAGGTAGCCGTCACGACCTTTGATCTTGATAGTGGTTTCATCCATACACCACGAGCTTTTCACGGTTTCTGCTTTCAATGTCGAGTTCCAGTTGAGGTGCGTATGCAACCACCCGGCAGTTGATCGACAGTGCTGCCATCATCTGGAAACAACAGTAACGCCATACTCCTTACCAACGCCTGATTGCTTACCAAACAGTTCGCCTGACTAACAATCACACTATTCCCTCCTCCATTCAGCCCTCAGATGTGTCCATAAGAGAATCACTCTCTTTGATGGGGCATACAACAGTGGACATTCAAGCAGCAAAGCCATGCATATCAAAAGCCAGACCACAGGACGAGGGCAAAACCGAACGGGTCGTTTCCGGATCCAACCTTAAGGATTTCATCAAGATCATACAGCCTGTTGTCAGGGAAGGGTTTGCCATTCACAACCCGGGAGATAGCACCGTTACTGACCCGGTTGCGATGAAGTTCAAACATATTGCAGACCGTTCAGCTTTACCTTACTGCCACTTCCCACTTCGCCCTATGCAGCGGCTCGACCTGCATATGCCTACCTGGCTAAAAGAAAAATATCCCCATCAATGGCCACACGACAGTGATTCATCCGGGTTTCGTCTCGTCAGTGCCAGTAACAAAAAACTGGATCAATGGAATACGCTGCTGTCAGGACAGCCTTCTTCTACAGGTTCACTTAAAAAGCTGGCAACTCCAGTCAACAAGTTAACCACGGAAAGTCTCCTCAACAGTCCTGCCATTTCAATGAAACACTACAGTTCCATGCTGCACCTGCTGGTTCTGCCCTGGATGTCGGGAGTCCCGGCGGCCATTCTGGATAACAAATCACTGGTCGCAGATGCCATCTACCAGATTAACCCTGATCTTACCGTCAGCCTTTTCAAAGGTCTGAGACCTTTTGCTGAACACCTCACGCAGACAACAGAGCACATGCCGGTTTTGTGTCTACCCGGCAATATCAGCATGCATCTGGTCGCACTGAAAACCAAACCGCCAAAAACAAAGAGTCAGAGAGAAAGCCAGACCTCTTCTGCCCAATCTATTAACAGGGAAAAGCTGCTATCAACACTTTCATCCCTGCGTAACACTGCGCCCTATCTGAGAACCTATGTTGATACCGGGAAAATACTGCCCCTGTCAGACGGGCCTGAGAGTATCGCCCGGTTTGTACCCGCACCTGATGGCTTGAGACTGGAGAACTGCTCTTCAAAACAACACAGCCTTCATAAACTCGAGAACTATGTTGAATTTCTTAAACTGATGATGTGCCAGGAGAGTGATATTGTAAGACCTGACCTGCGTCGCCCCAGATACATCCCTTCAGGCTCAGAGAACTGTCATCTCTCGCCAGCTAACACCGGGTTAATCAGCCCGTTAATGACTCGACATGAAACTCTGACCTGGTATACCAAATACCGCTTGCTGTTAGCAAAACTGGAATGGCAGGGTGCCGAGTACATACCGGAGACCCGTGAGCTCTACTGGGAAGTTATGCAGGGTTTCCGCGATACAGACCCCGCCGATGTTATCGAAGCAAAGTTTCAACTTCTACGTGATATCCCCTGGAACCCGGTGACCAAAACCATTGAGCGCTATGGCCTTGAGGTGTGCAACTGGTATGAACAGTTAGAAAAGATCAATGTACCAACATCAGACATAGTGATGAGTGAAGAAGAAATCAGACTGCTCTGTGCCAATATCGACGGCGATATCCCTCGCTACCTTTCCCTTGGTCTGGCCAGCATGAACAGTACAAAACGAAACATTGGTCGCATTAATACTGCCCTGAAACAGTTAGAGGAAAGCACCGTTCCCTTTGCAGTATGCAAATATTATAAATCTGCATTTATGGCCGCCTTAAATGATGAGTACATATTCTTCAGGCAGATGGACAAGGAAAACGACGAGCGTCTAATGGATATCTTTATTACCTCGCTCAGTCGATCAATTGAAGCGGATAGCACTTCCCGATTACCCAAAGTGCCACAGGAGATGCTTAAGTTTCCAAACTGGCTGCGCGCAGTAACATCCAGAAGTGCGGGAACCAGGCAGCACTATATGCTTTTCGAAACCTATCACCTTATCCACCAGCTGCTGATACTCGATAAAGAGAAGTTTCTTGAACAGCTGGATACAGCACATCTTGAAGTTATACAGATGGTACAAAGTATGGGGTCAGCACCAGACTGGGCCAGTGAAATACCCAACTGGAAAGATGCAGTTACCAACCTCTACCACCAGGCGCATCCTCCAGGCATTCTCTCTACCGAAGACCTGCAGGTATTCAAAAGCTATACGCCTAAACTCAAGAGGGTGGTACTCAAGCGACTATTCGGTCCGGATTATGGCAAGAAGCTGAAAGCCATATTCTCAATAAAAGCCGCACCTCAAACAATGGAAGCAAACTGCACTGACACATCATCAGCCTTAACCCCGATGTCGTGGGGTCAAATTGAGAGCATTTCTTCCAAACTGGTCACTGTAAAAACTCCCACTGGTCTGGCCATCATGCGCCCTGACAATGAGATAATCCCGGTTCAGTCAGATATCCTGACCCAGGCTGCCCAATTGAGCGAACAAGACAAGGTACTCAGCATGGGGGTTACATTTTCCCCACAGGAGTATCAGGAAAAACTTGATCAGATATTCGGTGACTCCAGAACCTCTTGTGATTCCAGTCAGGCCGAAGCCTACTTTGTCATCATGGATTCATCTTCTGATGAAAGCTCTGATGACGAAAGCTTTGATGATAAAGCCTCTAAACATAAAAGCTCTGGGCATAAACGCTCTGAACATAAAAAGCCTTTTGGTAAATCAGGTCTGCCAACACTGGTGGAGGTCGAAAGCGACAGTGACTGAATAGCTTTATCGGTTCTGTTGCAAACCCGGTCCAGCCCAGCCAGCATCCGCAACCTTACCCATTTCTGAGTTTGCGCATGATCAAGGATTTTTTTGCGCTGTGGGGTATCACAGTTGATCACAAAACGATCAACCGTCAGGTGATTGCATACGATCTGCAACAGGAAGCTATGCATCAAGGCAGAAACCTACTGATTATACGGCCAGCCTTGGCAACAAGCTTTGAATCTGCTTCCAGGGGTTGGTGGCAGACATCCGTGTCACCTCTTTCCTTAGCGAGGTTTGAGTGCTTCTGTTCCCAAAAGAACGGCCAGGTTTGGATGAACATGGCGGCTCTTGAGCAATACAGAACACACTCTGGGATCAAGCTTGATAACAGTGTGTTTTGGCTCGGGATGACGACCGTCATTTTCAGGTTGGGTGCTCATAACTCTTTCCTGCGAAATTATTATCTGAAAACCAAAGATAGAAGATGATTTTTTAAAAGTATAATAGGCGCGGGACTGGTTGCCGCCAATCAAACCGAACGACAAAGTCACACTGCGATGGGTGTTGGCTGCTGGCTGCTGGCTGCTGGCTGCTGAATGAAAGTACAACCCGGGTGTTATAGGTGCCATTCTGATTAATCAGCGGCGTTTCCGAACGGGCACTGGGCACAATCTCGCCATATACACTGCCCACCTTCACAGTAAGATCACCGACCTGGGCACTCTCTTTCAGGGTTTGCAGATCGTAGTAACGGGCCGCGTCCGACGCTGCGATTGATGAGGCTGATATCCCGAAACAGATTATTCACCTGACTATCGATCACGACCTCTCCTGTAGCACGACCGCCACCATCGTCTTCACCGGTCAGGCGCTGGGCAGCGTAAACCTTGATATCATCCTTGTTAATCGTCATAACATGCCCAGAGTGTTAGCCATTCAAGCGAACTTGTGGACGTCTGGCCACTCCAAGAGGGAATTCATGTATTGCAGGAGCCAGCCATGGCCAACCCTATTTCCGGCAGATTATTTTCCTACCAATCTCTCGGGCAGACAGCTAAAAGCCCGACAACTGCGACTCAAGAATATAAGCCCCCCAAGGAGGAACATGAGATTCTGGCCGCATGCCGAACAGGGAACCTTCCGAGGGTAAAAGAGCTTTTGAAAAGCAACCCCGGTTATATCAATCAGGCTTTCATGGGTCGTGTGACGGGCGAGATGTTGACGCCGTTGTATCTGGCTTCCCAAGAGGGCCACAAGGAGGTCGTCAAGTTTCTTCTTAGTGTATACGCCGATCCAAATAGTCAGTGCGATGATGGCGAAACTGCACTTTTTAGTGCTTCCGGTCGGGGATACGATGATATTGTTACGCTTCTTCTAGAAAATGGCGCCAATCCAGACCTTCCACGCAATGATGGTGCTACTGCGCTGATGCAGGCTTCCAATCTAGGCCACATGGGTATTGTCACGCTTCTTCTTGCGGCGAATGCCAATCCAAACCTTCAACTCCCGAATGGAGTCACTGCTCTTTTTCTGGCCGCCCAAAATGGCCACGAAGAGGTAGTCAAGAGTCTGAAAGCTAAGGCTAACCCCTTTCTTAAACGGAACACCACGCGCTGGAGTTCGGGTCAACGGCCCCTTGAAATCGCCAGGATACAATGCCAAAAGATGCCGCAAAAGAGAGATATCTATCAGCGTATTATTAGAGCGCTGATAGAAATGGAGGAAGAATGGAAAGCCTCTGACTCGACAAAACCCGGATCGATAAAAGGGTATGAACGGTTGCGGTAATATGAGTCTGCACTGTCACAGCACTGTGTCGGACGTCGCGCCTCTCCCTTGCCAGAGATAACACCCTGGTTACTGCATGTCTATAGAAATCAAAGTGGAATAAGTCATTGACTGCAACTTGAATTCGACATGCATAGAACAGGATCAGGCTCATATGAAGAGCACTACCAAAGCGCTCTAGCCATCAGGAACAAGTTACTGGGAGTCCCATCGCAATCTCTTGAGGAGATCGTGGACACACCCCGACCATTACTGAATGAAGATCAAGTACCAAGGCTGCCAACACACCTCTGGTGGCGCGTCTCAAAACCACAGGATTTAACTTACAGGAATTACTTAACAGTTCAGAACCGGGAAGATAAACCAATAAAGACACGTCTTATTCAAGATTATATTGTTCACCGTGTTTGCATGAATAACCTCCCTATGGATTATACGCGCCCTGCCTGTTGCTTTGGGCGGAGAGTTATCCGGGTAGTCGTGCCCGGCGAAGATATATTTAAAGGTAAGTATGACCTTTTAGGGCAATGTGATTGCATCAGCAGTGCTATTCAAGACTTAGTCATTTTTGATGATGTGTGCTATGACGCCGGATTTAAAACGGATATCGTCTCCATTCCCTATGGATACACTGACGCTGTTTATTCATACGTACCCCATAGATATGTTTATCACACTTATTTAGTTGTAAAACAAAACAAGACAATTTCACTTATCTTTGATGGTTCTGTCAGTAACTACAGAACAGACAAAAATGTTTTTTTGGGTACCCCTGATGAGTTGGTTTGGGACTTGAAGGATCTCCTGAAAAACAGAACAAACAGTTATCGGCTTTTCTACATGCCCATCAGACCTCGCGAAATGCTACCAAAGTATCTGAGCATTTTTCGTTATTGCATTGGTGATCGTTCGGTCCCACTTGAGCAAGCGGCTCATGACCTTTTTGATGTGTGGTATGGTCGAAATATGTACCCTGTACAGGTCTGTACAACATCAAGTATTAATCAGCCATATTCAATTGCATAAAGGGGCTCAACCCTGAGCCCGTATTTAGCGGACCAGATCACTTTTGGTCTATTTGCCTGGCGCTACATGCTCGCTTATATAGAGAATATGATGCTGCGACTACAAGCCTGGTCATAAGTACCTGCCCCTACAGAAACATCATCATTCAGAGACTTCCACACCAATATCAAAGGGCATGCTGATATAGTCAACTCCACTTTACAATCAATCAATGTTCGATACTGCAGCCTTCTAACTACGTTAGTTGATCTGTCATATCAGATATAATTTGGGAATTAATGCTTGCCTGCCCGGTCTTATTCAAAAGACTACTCTTATTCAAAAGACTATGTTCTGGGGTTCTGGGGTTCTGGGTAAATGCATGAGAAATGCTTTCATAAATACACTAACCGGTATCATATTGGTCATAGCTGGCAACTTGCACGCAGGTGAACCGTTATTTGATTCCTGCAACGACGCTGATATCGCGTGCGAAGCACCTGATATACCGAGTACCTCCTGGGGGCAGAGTTGTCCGCACTCTGAAAAGACTCTCAATTTTAGTACCCAGTCACTTGAGGCAGGCCTCGATTATTTCCGCTCTCATCCTGCTCCTTTAGCGCTTCTGCTTCCGCGGGTGGCAATGCAGAAAAACTCCAGGGGGAGGACAGTCATTTCCGAATATTACCAACCCCCACAAAAGAAAGCGCAGCCCCTGATTAGTCATGCTCAAAAGCTGATGAATGCTCAAAAAATGATCTTATCATGGTTTGATGATGACCAAAGGAGGGGAAAGACAAGACCTGTTATAACACGAGAACGGTTTTATAGAATATTTCAGGCAATCGTTGACGGATATCCTGCATATACTTATCCGGTGGATGAGCGCTTACAAAAGCAGACTGTACACAAAGCTGAACCTGATCGCCTGACTCCGGATGTGATCGATGAAACTCTTTCAGTTCTGTCCCGTCTGCATAAGGAAGCAAAAACAAAACATCAGCAATTTTCTTACATTGTCGTTTGCCCTCTTAAAAAGCAGGTAAACGGAGTACAAGCTGACTATCTTCCTCTCAACGCTACCCTGGTAAAAAAGGGGTTAAAGGACCGAAAAGAATTTCTTGAGACGCTTTCCAGCAACACTGATAGATATAGTATCGAGAGCTCATGCAACCGCGGTGGGTTCTGTCAGACAATGGAAGATTTTTCGCTGCAACAGACTGATTATGCCAGATTTTATCATATAGCCATATCAGAGCATGGTGCAGGCCATGACTTTTCACGCTACAAAACATCCGAAGTAAGCGAAAGTCATTCAGATGATGTTTTCAAGTACTTTGATGTACCTCCAAACATTAGCAAGGGAGTAAATGTACGTAAGTGGAAGACTTTTATGCCACTCTCTGACCCCTTAGGTACAATCGCAGTTCCTCCACTGGCTTTAATTTCCAGCTCACAACGGGGCGATATATTCAAAATGTTTGAAATCGCTATTAGTCACTTGCAGCGAGGGCTGAAACCAGAAATGCAGGCGACCCAACTCTATGATCTACTTGCAAAAGCATGGCAGGAATTGGAAATTATACACGTTCTCCCCGAGGGAAATGGACGTGTCGTACGCCTGCTTATTAACAGTATCCTTATGGCTTACGGGCAGCCTCCGGTAACATGCAATCCGGATTGCTTACCTATTTTTCAAATAAGAAAAGATGTAAAAAGTGGGCTCTGCCAGTCTATGCAGCGATCTGTAGATACGTCTGAAAGCGATTATCCCGAATGGATTACACGACCAGTTCAGCCTGCCTTGAGAAACTTCATTGCGCAAGTGCGGACTGTGAAACTGTCTGATTAGATAAAGGGATCTGAATAAAGGGAGCAGAGCTATTTAATCTATCCCTGGAAATCTCGTAAGGCGAGTTTGAGAGCACACGGATCAATCTCTCCTCTGTCGTGTCAGAGCATTATTCAAGGACGCCCTCGCATCTACCTGGGCCACAGGGCTCTGACATTCGTGTGGACCGGAAATGCGTAGAACGGGTGATGAAATCTGAGTAAGCGGTAATTTCTCCTGACCTTCCATTTCATAAAATCCGCGCAAATACTTCTGTTACTCATTCAGCGGTTACGAATCCCATGATTCGCCCCAGCGCAGACATATCCGTTTTTTTGTACACAGCTTTTGTGGCAGGTTGTGATGAGATCACAACGGCTCTTTGTGTTCCAGTTAGTTCCGCTCTCCGAGCAGGGCTGTGCCGATACGAACGATAGTTGCACCTGCTTCAGTAGCGGCCTGCATATCGGCACTCATCCCCATGGAGAGCATATCGAGAGGCGTGTCAGGGTACGGGTGTGCAGTTCAGTCAAAAGCGTTTTCATCCTATGGAAAGGTCTGCGCTGCGTCGCGGGATCGTCTGATAATATCGGGATAGCCTTCAGCCCGCGAACTATGACACAAGGCAGTGCTATGACGGCAGCCGAGAGAAAGGCCATTGGTGTGGAACGCCCCGAGTCACCTGAAGTCTCACCCAAGACAAAACCGAACACCAGACCGGGTAGCTCATCAAACTGCTGACCCGCTAACCCATTGTTATTACTGGGCTTACTAAAAAAAGACCAACCAAAGCCAACCTGAGAGCTGGCCCTGATTTTGAGCCTGTCGCTAGCGTTTTTTCGCACGGCTGAGCACCCGCAATAGAGAGATAACCCCAGGCTTCCTGAGCATATATTAACGAGCTTGTTATTAACAAACACCTTACTGCAAGGCAGTATAATGTGAGCAAAAAACACTGAGAAACAACAGAGATAAGTTCATGCAGTCAGAGTCCATCAAAGCTTTATCATTGTCACCGGGAAAAAAATTCGTCCTCCAGCCCGTTCCAAAGACTAGAAGCAGTGAGCCCTCCTCTTGGAAAGCTGTCCCACCTGAAGACAGGATTTGCCATATTTGAGGAAAAGTCAGTACTAGCTATGAGCGTCACGAACTCCATCTTATATCCCACAATGGGTATAAGGTCTTGCGTAAACGCACCGTGATGTGCAAGTGGCCCGGGTGTAGGAAGCAATTTGGTAGTCGTGATATGCTGCAAAGCCATGTTCATTCGCATATGAAAGTTAAAAGCATTCCCTGTGATATGTGTAATAAATATTTTTATAGCTCAGTAGGGCTTAATGCGCATTTCAGGTCAAAGGCGCATAAAATAATGAAAGGAAAGTTTGATGCTTCAATTAAATTTGCCAATTCACTCCTTCACTCCCCTAATGACCTTTTCCACTCCTCGGCTGGCAATATAACCACCAATTCCTAGCTGCACGATACCGGGCAGTTTTCACTCCCAAGCTCCACTTAGATCCGGCGAAGCCCATTGTATCCAGCCTTCACCTTGAGCTTCGGCTTTGATCTCCCCGGCCTGCTGGGCCAGTTCATCCAACTCGCCGTTGATCGGCATCCGGAAATATCTTGTCGATGATCTTACCCACTACAGGGTGTCGTTCCAGCCAAACGACCTATTTCGGTACCGGACAAAAACAAAAAAAGGCAATACCTATTACAGGTATTGCCTTTTCTACTTCACATAGAAGTTAAGCAAGCAAACTACATCACATGCAGTTCAGCTCTTACAGAGGACGGATGTCTTCTGCTTGAGGGCCTTTCTGGCCTTGAGTGATGGTGAACTCAACACGCTGGCCTTCAGCCAGGCTCTTGAATCCGTCGCCAGTGATCTGACGGAAGTGAGCGAAAACGTCCGGGCCGCCATTCTCTTGCTGAATGAAACCAAAACCTTTCTCGTCGTTGAACCATTTAACAGTACCGGTAGTAGTAGACATATTCGTATCCTTTTATCCAAAAATTGTGCCCTGCCAAGAGGCAAGACGGTTAAGCTAGAAGTTCTGTTTTTGCTTATGAAGAACGAAAGGAGCTACTACACTCGGAACGTTTGAATCTATACATAAAGACGGTCACACACTTTTAACGTGCTGCCACTATATACCTCAGCGCCGAGGAAGGAATAGGTATTCCTGCTTATTTTCCGACAGCGCACCGCAGCCTTACGTAGATTCATACCTGTCATACCATTCACCTTTTACGCTCCTGATCATTCTTCCTACTTGCCCACATAGCCAGGCGCTTAAACACAACTTTACCGTCTACTAACTGCGTCTCGCACGGACACCACGCATCCAGATTGAGCCGACTATGACGCTTCGCTGGCAACCTTGCAGCTGATTATGTGTTTCGTAAACCGAAAGATTTGACACACTCCTCACCACGTCGTCTTTCTTCACAAGTGCTTTGTTCCCTGTACCTACGCTGTATTTATTCACTACGCCCCCCTTTTAGCCGCTTTACGCTAATACAGAGGACAAAGCTAATAACGGCCATTTAGGGAGACTGATTCGGTACCGGGGATGTACGCTTCCTGTCAGGCAGGATACCCGCCAAACAGGGCTTTATTAGGTGTTTATAACGCAAAAATCCCGCAACAGAGATCTGTGCGGGATTTTGTTTTCTATGAGCTCAAAGCTGTTGGCCGGTGGCTGGGGCACATATGGAGGTCTGTTCTCTATTTATTCACTCCGCCCCCTTTCTCCGAAACATGTTTCGAAACAGCTTTGACCAGGATGTCAGCCAGTGCACCTCGGCTGGAACTTGGCACAATGAATAACCTGTATAAATTCAGTCGGTCGGGTGAGGCGAGTGTGATAAAAGATAACTGACAGTTTACGACTTCACCCAATATCTACCCCTCTGGAAGGCTTGGTATTACCGGAGATTAATCATTCAGCTGGAATTGCTGTAGAAGCGTGGTTCTCAAACATAGAAGAACCACCTCTGCTTTTTTTGTTTCCAACAGGGGTGTTATATAAAATTGAAACTTTTTAATATGACTTTACCCTAACTTACTAACAGTATCATTTTTGATGATTACATCTGAGGGGGGCACTATGGATGTATCTGCCTCGCTTGGATCACCCGCATCTGGTGCATTGGAAGGTACTAACCAAATTGAGGAAGGCATTCATGGGCTGACATTAACCCCCCATAGCATGGAAGTATCTGATCCTCCTGTAATGGATACATCTGAATCAATTACCATGGGTTCTGGTCCCCCTGATGTTTCTTTAAATAATCGCGATATTGTCCCCGCTGCGCCTGATTTATTAAGCAGAGAAAAAATGCTCCAATCACTTGATACATGGAAAAAGACTAATCTTGAAGCAGGTTGTTGCCCGGGTGATATCGAAAGTATTTATCGATTTTTTTGTGAATGTCTGCAAGACAATGGAATGATTAATGTCCCTGATGGTAGGTTTTGTTTTCTCGTAGGAAAAGATTTTATTTCTTTGCCAGATGATTTGCATATCAATTGTCTAGAGTTGTGGGATTGTGAAAAACTGAAGTTCTTACCAAAGGGGCTAAAAGTAGCCATCATAAATATATTTAACTGTCGAAATATAGATGAAAATTCTTTTGCACATGAATTAACTGTTGATAGCCTGCATTTATCCTACATTAGCCCTGATATTAAAACTATTCCCTCAAATGTAAAGATCACAGAGAGATTAGTGTTCAATGATTTTGAGCATATGACCTCTGTTCATTGTCGTTTCTCAGATTGTATAGGTGAGATTACAATTTCACATTGCCCCAGCCTTGAATTTGTTATTCCTGCCAATGTAAAGAATATCGAATGTCTTAGCATAAGGGATTGCCCCTCAATCAGGCGACTTCCTGACCATATATCTTATGGTGATGTTGATCTTCATAATTGCGGAATCCAATATTGTCCTGTAGGCATGAAGGTTGAAAGCCGATTGTCGATTACTGATATGCCAATACCAGATGTTTTTTTTCATTGTCGTATTTCAGTTGGAGTTTTAATATTAAAAAATTGCCACGCTATAACACGTATCCCGTCTTTAGTAGCGGTTAGTAAAGCGATTTTTTTGCAGCGTTGCAATGAATTAACAGCTGTTGAGGTCAGAAGTAAGGAATTATGTCGTGTGACTATGCGATCTTGCCCTAAATTACAACGCTTCCTTCCTAGTGTAAGAGAAATCACAGAGCACTTAAGATTAATAGATTGCCCTCAGTTGATGAATCTACCTGGTTGTTTAGGGGGGATACATGCTCTTGATGTGTCAGCCTGCCCCAGGTTAGTGGTGGATTTAGAACAATTAGACGTTGGTAAATCATGTGTTCTGGATGAATTTCGCACATTTTACGATTCTGAAGATGGCTCTGATGATAATTCAGATATTGAGTCGCACTATCCATAGCAATTCCTGGAATTGCGTATACAAAAGGCTTGAAGCTGCAGGAGTCGGTAATGCTTCAGATGCATTGAATACGCATTAGTCGGATGTACTATCACCGTATCTGAAGCGCTACCAAATATTGGTTACAGATCGCCTTCACAGGCAGAAGAGCAACCCAGGCAGCGTTTGAATGTTGCATTAAAAGGTTTAACGACAAGAGTTTTGCCAGCCTGATTAATGTTCCCGCCCATAGCTGAAAAAGGAGTGCTGACGGCATAAAAAACAGCACCGGCGGCTGTTGTCACGAACATTAAATGATATAGAGTCGCTTACACAGACCAGAGGAAGAAGTTTTGGAGATCTTTCTGTGAATGAAATACGCCAGCGCCTTGCAATGCCTGGTTGGATTTTTGGGTGAGTTTCTGCAGGTCATTCATAGTTCTCTCGAGATGCAGCGCATCATGGACGTTAGCCAGACTGGCCAGAGCCGTTTGTGTCTGCTGGTTTAATCCACGGTAGACCCGGCTGCGTTCAAAATTTTCTAAAGCGAGAAATGTCTTTTGCTGGGCTGATGACCGGTTTTCCCCGTTTACGGGTGTGCACTGTGTTTTCTGAATCCTGATAGCACTATGCAGCACTCCCAGTTCGTGCTGCAGGCTCTTTACGGTTGATTGGGCTAGCCCCTCCTGATCAATAGAGACTGGATTGAACTTTCTCACATGCTGAGAAAAGGCCAATCTCCAGATTCTGACTTAACCACGGCGTGGGAGTAGTTCTACTCCCTGGCGTCATAATTGTGCCTGGAGAATATTGACGTTTGGTTTATCAGAAACCTTGCAACAGAACCGAACTGAACGCCCTAAACGCAAGTTGCATGATCTCATGGAATGCTCAACCATTGAGAGAGATCGGTGCTCAGCTCCCACACTCCAGGGTTGATGCCCAGCCCCAATCAAAAGAGGCTTTTCAGGTTGGTAAAAAAGACTTCAATGCACCAGAGGCGAGCGATGATAGTCTCGAATCATATAAATTGGGCTACGTTGCCTTCCTGCGTATAAACAACACCTCTCAATATTTAAAGCAACGTAAGAATTCATAACATGCATGTTGTATGGCAAGGAACATTTTTCGTCAGTCAAGCCTCTAATGAAATAATATATGCTTGTCGTTGCAGGATGAAATCATGGAAGGAATACAAGAAGTGTCTGGCGCGTATAATCATCATCAAGCCCCGCCATCAGGCAGTACGTTAGCGCCGTTCCAGGTAGTTACGCCACAGGATGCCTTCCTTAGTAACTCCCAACCCAGAGGCGCGAGCCAAACCTTGCAGGAGAAAAGAAGCGAAACAGCTTTAAAAGATCGATCTTCTGCTATATCAAGCTGCGTTAAAGATGTCGCTCAAGCTTTCCCCCTTCCATCTATTATCGAAACTGACACTGATAGAAGAGCACAAAGTCATTTAAAGATTAAGGCACACTACTGGTATTGCAATGAGTATACAGACACTCATGATTCCCCATTCAACTTCAGAAGAACGATAGATGCCATAGCACAGAAATTAAAAGAGCCTAACGACCGATTGGGCATTGGCATTGTAGTAGGAGAAAGTTCTTTGCTCGCATGCTTACCAGAATTAAGAAAACATTGTGACATCATATTCATGCTGGATTATGATCATTTAATACTTCACTGCCATTTAAAAAGATTAGAGGAAATTCAACATTGTCATAATATTGGTAATGAAGAGAATTTTCATTCTAAACTTCATGACTTCATGTTTAATATTTCAGGGAGAGGCGAAAATACCAAAAAACATATTTACCGATGCCTGAATTACGGCCGGGCTCTTTCTAAAAAACGCCTTCAGAAATATGATCCATTCTCATCCAATGACAGGCTTGAAGAAGTCAAAGAATCAGCAAAAAACACACACTTCGTCCCTGTTTATTGCAACTTGTTTTCCAAAGAAAGCATGCAGACTCTTTCTCGGATCATACGGCGTCATAATGGAGAAATTCAGATTTTCAATTTTAGTAATGCAATGGAGTACCATGAATATTTTTATTCAACATCAGAATTCTGTTTTGATAATGGGCCACCACTGACACATAAAGAAATTAAGGAATGGCCTGTAAGTAAAAACGCTCTATGCTGCTTTTCAACTATAGGGGATAGGAATAATCAGAACCACTTTATGTCACCAGAAAGATGTTGGCCATTTTTAGAGCAGTTAGCAAGGAAGAGAGCCTTGTATCCTTACCACCCGGATAAGACTGTACTTGAAGAACTGAAAAAATCTATTATTAAAAATTATACTCTACAAACAATACAACTACTATTAGCATCAGCCAGTTATGAGCACACCAAAGAATTACATGATAACAAGGCCTGCTTATTTGATATTATCGATGGTTCCCAGTTTTCTCCTTTACATAAAGAACAAATAAAAAGATGGGTTAGTACAACAATATCCCATCATATAAAACCATAACTGAAACATATAGTCTGGCTGGATTAGAGACAGCATACTGCCTGACAGGAAGACAGACCGGGGTTCACGGTACTGAATATGAAGTACTCAGAGCCGGTAACTGAACTGACCGGCACTGTTTTGGTCACAAAAGCAGACCAATTACAGACCTTTTCTAATCCATACTACAGGTGCACCCTCCGTAATCACCTTTTCTCAACATTCAACATATTTGGTCTGTTCCAAGGTTTCTCCCAACATACTTCCTCTCGGACAGCCCTCTTACGCTATCCCAGAAACTCCCCCGCGAACGTGGGGAAGACGGGGACACATCGACCTTTAGCGATTGCAGGCCATAATAGCGGGCTGCGTCAGCCACCTGTGTCGTTTGAATGCGGAAGGAGATGTTGCCGTTCTGGAAAATCGTCCCGACGGGTGTCGCAACACCACCGGGAAAGGTGACATTCGGGGAGCCAAGGTAGAGATCAGCGCTATCGGTGCTGACACCGACAAATACCTTCCGCATAGAAACATCCCCTACCGTCCAGTCGATGCGGGAGATATCACGAAACAGGTTATTTACCTGCCCATCGACCACCACATCCCCGGTAACCGGCCTCCTCCTCCATCCTCTTCGGTGAGCTTTTCGGATTCGAACAACTTGATATTTTCCTGGTTAATTGCCATACCGATAGTCCTTTTGGGCATGAGTAAATGGGATTGGCTTTATGAAAAGATTCGGTGCACAAGGTCTGTTTTCCTATGCAATATTTTTCATCTGTCTATCGATGGTTCTTTTTGTACGGGCTGGAGAGTGGTGGGAAGCGCCCGACTGGAGGCCAACATCGAGTGATGAGGAGGTTTTCGTGCAAGGTTATCCAGATGATCACCAGTACCAGGAGGCCTGTCGGCAGGGGCGTGTTGATATTGTGGAGTACTGGCTCAACCAGAAGGGCTTTAGGCCAAATGATGAATTTATTAGCGGTATCGTCGCTGGAGACAAGGTTTCAGGTCTCTTTGTGGCATCTCATAAAGGTCGTAACGAAGTAGTGAAACTCCTCGTAGAGGCCGGGGCTGATTTGAATCAAACCTGGCACGGTATAACACCTCTGTTTCAAGCCAGCCAAAATGGCCATGCCAAGGTGGTGAAGGCTCTTGTTACGGCCGGGGCTGATTTAAATCAAATCTGGAACGGTGCAACACCTCTGTTTAAAGCCAGCCAAAATGGCCATACAGAGGTGGTGAAGGTTCTTGTTAAGGCCGGGGCTGATTTGAATCAAACCTGGAACGGTATAACACCTCTGCTTCAAGCCAGCCAAAATGGCCATACCAAGGTGGCGAAGGTTCTTGTTAAGGCCGGGGCTGATTTAAATCAAACCTGGAACGGTGCAACACCTCTGTTTAAAGCCAGCCAAAATGGCCATGCCAAGGTGGTGCAGGTTCTTGTTAAGGCCGGGGCTGATTTGAATCAACCCTGGAACGGTGCAACACCTCTGTATCAAGCCAGTCTAAATGGCCATGCCAAGGTAGTGCAGGTTCTTGTTCATGCCAAGGCCGATTTGAATCAAACCTGGGACGATGTAACACCTCTGTTTCAAGCCAGCCAAAATGGCCATGCCGAGGTGGTGCAGGTTCTTGTTGATGCCGGGGCCAATTTGAATCAAGCCGATGATGATGGAGCGACACCTCTGTATATGGCCAGCCAAAACGGTCATGCCGAGGTGGTAGAGATTCTCGTTAAGAACGGGGCTAATCCATTAAAAAAATGGCACCTTGATGCTTTGTTCACCAAAAGTCCGCTAACAGCAGCCAAGTATGGTCAACCCTTCCGACAAAGCGATCCCGAAGCGCATGCACGTTACGCTTCGATAATTCAAACTTTAAAGCCTGCAATAAAAGTCTGGAAAGAACAGAAAAAAATTCAGACAAAAACAGATGGTAATACGGGTTGTTTTGATGGGTTCGTCGATATGATGAGACATGATATAAAACATACACTGGCTCCGCTAATGAGACGAATTTCATTGAAAAGCACAGCCCATTAGGCCTTATTGTCCTGGAGCCACGGTGAGCAGTCGAATAACCACGGCATAGAAGTCAGAGCTATCGGGGTTGGTCAGAGACCGCACCTGCCGGGCTTCAATCGATGAGCCATACCCTGGCTTTCGGTGTTGAACAGCACCACGCCCACAAAAACCTTCCGCATAGAAACATCGCCTACCGTCCGGTCGATGCGGGAGATATCACGAAACAGATTATTCACCTGCCCATCGACCACCACATCCCCGGTAACCGGCCTCCGCCGTCACCCTCGTCGGTGAGCTTTTCGGATTCGAACAACTTGATATTTTCCTTGTTGATTGCCATACCGTTAGTCCTTTTGGACATGAGTAAAAGGGATTGGCTTTATGAAAAGAGTCGGTGCACAAGGTCTGTTTTCCTATGCAATATTTTTCATCTGTCTTTCGGTGGTTCTTTTTGTACGGGCTGGAGAGTGGTGGGAAGCGCCCGACTGGAGGCCAACATCGAGTGATGAGGAGGTTTTCGTGCAAGATTACCCCGATGTTCACCAGTTCCTGGAGGCCTGTTGGCAGGGGCGTGTTGATATTGTGGAGTACTGGCTGAACCAGGAGGGTTTTAGGCCAAATGATGAGTTTATTTGCAGTCTCGCTGGAGACAAGGCTTCAGGTCTCTTTGTTGCATCTCATACAGGTCGTAACGATGTAGTGAAACTCTTCCTAGAGGTCGGGGCTGATTTGAATCAAACCAGGAACGGTGCAACACCTCTGTTTCAAGCCAGCCAAAATGGCCATACCGAGGTGGTGCAGGTTCTTGTTAAGGCCGGGGCTGATTTGAATCAAACCTGGAACGGTGCAACACCTCTGTTTCAAGCCAGCCAAAATGGCCATACCGAGGTTGTGCAGATTCTTGTTAAGGCCGGGGCTCATTTGAATCTAAGCTGGAACGGTGAAACACCTCTGTTTGAAGCCTGCCATAATGGCCATGACAAGGTAGTGCAGGTTCTTGTTAAGGCCGGGGCTGATTTGAATCAAAGCTGGAACGGTGCAACACCTCTGTTTGAAGCCTGCCATAATGGCTATGACAAGGTGGTGCAGGTTCTTGTTAAGGCCGGGGCTGATTTGAATCAAAGCTGGAACGGTGCAACACCTCTGTTTCAAGCCAGCCAGAATGGTCATGCTGATGTGGTGCAGGCTCTTGTTGATGCCAAGGCTGATTTGAATCAAAGCTGGAACGGTGCAACACCTCTGTTTCAAGCCTGCCAAAATGGTCATGCCGAGGTGGTAAAGATTCTCGTTAAGAACGGAGCTAATCCATTAAAAAAATGGCCCTTTGATGCTTTGTACACCAAAAGTCCGCTGACAATAGCCAAGCATGTGCAACCCTTCCGGCCAAGAGATCCCGAAGCGCATGCACGTTACGCTTCGATAATTCAAACTTTAAAGCCCGCAGTAAAAGCCTGGAAAGAACAGAAAAAAATTCAGGCAAAAACAGATGGTAATACGGGTTGTTTTGATGGGTTCGTCGATGTGATGAGACATGATATAAAACATACACTGGCGCCGCTAATGAGACGGATTTCATTGAAAAACACCGGCCATTAGGCCTTATTGTCCTGGCGCCACAGTGAGCAGTCGAATAACCACGACATAGAAGTCAGAGCTATCAGGGTTGGTCAGAGGCCGCACCCACACGCTCATCTTCCGGAGCCTCAGTGATAATGGCATGGGCACTGAGGTACGGGTCGTTGTTGTCTTTCTCTACGCCCATAAACACCTTGCGCATCGAGTCATCACCGACCGTCCTGTCGATGCGGGAGATATCACGAAACAGGTTGTTCACCTGCCCATCGGACACAACATGACCTGTTACCCGGCCTCCGCCTTCACCCTCGTCGATGAGCTTTTCGGATTCGAACAACTTGATATTTTCCTTGTTGATTGCCATACCGTTAGTCCTTTTGGGCATGAGTAAAAGGGATTGGCTTTATGAAAAAAGTCGGTACACAAGGTCTGTTTTCCTATGCAATATTTTTCATCTGTCTTTCGGTGGTTCTTTTTGTACGGGCTGGAGAGTGGTGGGAAGCGCCCGACTGGAGGCCGACATCGAGTGATGAGGAGGTTTTCGTGCAAGATGACCCAGATATTCACCAGTTCCTGGAGGCCTGTTGGCAGGGGCGTGTTGATATTGTGGAGTACTGGGTGAACCAGGAGGGTTTTAGGCCAAATGATGAGTTTATTTGCAGTCTCGCTGGAGACAAGGCTTCAGGTCTCTTTGTGGCATCTCATAAAGGTCGTAGGTCGTAAGGTCGATTTGAATCAAAGTGAAACTCCAAGCCAGCCAAAATGGCCATACCGAGGTGGTGCAGGTTCTTGTTAGGCCGGGGCTGATTTGAATCAAAGCTTTAAGGGTGCAACACCTCTGTTTCAAGCCAGCCAAAATGGCCATGCCATTTGAATCAAAGCTGGAACGGTGCAACACCTCTGTTTCAAGCCAGCCAAAATGGCCATACCGAGGTGGTGCAGGTTCTTGTTAAGGCCGGGGCTGATTTGAATCAAAGCTTTAAGGGTGCAACACCTCTGTTTCAAGCCAGCCAAAATGGCCATGCCAAGGTGGTGCAGGTTCTTGTTCATGCCAAGGCCGATTTGAATCAAAGCTGGAACGGTGCAACACCTCTGTTTCAAGCCAGCCAAAATGGTCATGCTGAGGTGGTAGAGATTCTGGTTAAGAAGGCCGGAGCTAATCCATTAATAAAATGCCCCTTTGATGCTTTGTACACCAAAAGTCCGCTGACAATAGCCAAGCATGTGCAACTCTTCCGGCCAAGAGGTCCCGAAGCCGCATGCACGTTACGCTTCGATAATTCAAACTTTAAAGCCCGCAGTAAAAGCCTGGAAAGAACAGAAAAAAATTCAGGCAAAAATAGATGGTAATACGGGTTGTTTTGATGGGTTCGTCGATGTGATGAGACATGATATAAAACATACACTGGCGCCGCTAATGAGACGGATTTCATTGAAAAGCACAGGCCATTAGGCCTTATTGTCCTGGCACCACAGTGAACAGTCGAATAACCACGGCATAAAAATCAGAGCTATCGGGGTTGGTCAGAGGCCACACCTGCCGGGCTTCAATTGGTGAGCCATATCCTGGCTGTCGCGTATTGAACAGCACCACGCCCACCCGCTCATCTTCCAGAGCCTCAGTGAGAATGGCATAGGCACTGAGGTACGAGTCGTTGTTGTCTGTCTCCACGCCCATAAACACCTTACGCATCGAGACATCACCGACGAGGTCCTGTCGATGCGGGAGATATCACGAAACAGGTTGTTTGCCAGGCCTCCGCCACCACCCTCGTCGGTGAGCCTTTGGGATGCGAATAACTTGATATTTTCCTTGTTGATTGCCATACCGTTAGTCCTTTGGGTATGAGTAAAAGGGATTGGCTTTATGAAAAGAGTCGGTGCACAAGGCCTGTTTTCCTATGCAATATTTTTCCTCTGTCTTTCGGTGGTTCTTTTTGTACGGGCTGGAGAGTGGTGGGAAGCGCCCGACTGGAAGCCGACATCGAGTGATGAGAAGGTTTTCGTGCAATATTACCCAGATGAACACCAGTTTCTGGCGGCCTGTTGGCAGGGGCGTGTTGATATTGTGGAGTACTGGGTGAACCAGGAGGGCTTTAGACCAAATGATGAGTTTATTAGCAGTCTCGCTGGAGACAAGGCTTCAGGTCTCTTTGTGGCATCTGATACAGGTCGTAACGATGTAGTGAAACTCCTCGTAGAGGCCGGGGCCGGGGCTGATTTGAATCAAAGCTGGAACGGTGCAACACCTCTGTTTTTAGCCAGCCAGAATGGCCATGCTGATGTGGTGCAGGTTCTTGTTAAGGCCGGGGCTGATTTGAATCAATGCTTTAAGGGTGCAACACCTCTGTTTCAAGCCAGCCAAAATGGCCATGCCAAGGTGGTGCAGGTTCTTGTTCATGCCAAGGCCGATTTGAATCAAAGCTGGGACGGTGCAACACCTCTGTTTAAAGCCAGTCAAAATGGCCATGCCAAGGTGGTGCAGGTTCTTGTTGATGCCGGGGCTAATTTGAATCAAACCTGGCACGGTGTAACACCTCTGTTTAAAGCCAGCCAAAATGGCCATGCCGAGGCGGTGCGGGTTCTTGTTGATGCCGGGGCCAATTTGAATCAAACCGATGATGATGGAGCGACACCTCTGTTTATGGCCAGCCAAAATGGTCATGCCGAGGTGGTCGAGATTCTCGTTAAGAACGGGGCTAATCCATTAAAAAAATGGCACCTTGATGCTTTGTTCACCAAAAGTCCGCTGACAGCAGCCAAGCTTGGTCAACCCCCCTGGCAAAGCGATCCCGAAGCGCATGCACGTTACGCTTCGATAATTCAAACTTTAAAGCCCGCAATAAAAGTCTGGAAAGAACAGAAAAAAAAATCAGGCAAAAATAGATGGTAATACGGGTTGTTTTGATGGGTTCGTCGATGTGATGAGACATGATATAAAACATACACTGGCGCCGCTAATGAGACGGATTTCATTGAAAAGCACAGGCCATTAGGCCTTATTGTCCTGGCACCTCAGTGAGCAGTCGAATAACCACGGCATAGAAGTCAGAGCTATCGGGGTTGGTCAGAGGCCCCACCTGCAGGGCTTCAATTGGTGAGCCATATTCTGGCTGTCGGTATTGAACAGCACCACGCCCATAAACACCTTACGCATCGAGACATCACCGACCGTCCTGTCGATGCGGGAGATATCACGAAACAGGTTGTTCACCTGCCCATCGGCCACGACATGACCTGTTACCCGGCCTCCGCCGTCCCCCTCGTCGGTGAGCTTTTCGGATTCGAACAACTTGATATTTTCCTTGTTGATTGCCATACCTTTAGTCCTTTTGGGCATGAGTAAAAGGGATTGGCTTTATGAAAAGAGTCGGTGCACAAGGTCTGTTTTCCTATGCAATATTTTTCCTCTGTCTTTCGGTGGTTCTTTTTGCACGGGCTGGAGAGTGGTGGGAAGCGCCCAACTGGAGGCCGACATCGAGTGATGTGGAGGTTTTCGTGCAAGATGACCCAGATGTTCACCAGTTCCTGGAGGCCTGTCGGCAGGGGCGTGTTGATATTGTGGAGTACTGGGTGAACCAGGAGGGCTTTAGGCCAAATGATGAGTTTATTAGCAGACTCGCTGGAGACAAGGTTTCAGGTCTCTTTGTGGCATCTCATACAGGTCGTAACGATATAGTGAAACTCCTCGTAGATGCCGGGGCTGATTTGAATCAAACCTGGAACGGTGCAACACCTCTGTTTCAAGCCAGCCAAAATGGCCATACCGAGGTAGTGCAGGTTCTTGTTAAGGCCGGAGCTGATTTGAATCAAACCTGGAACGGTGCAACACCTCTGTTTCAAGCCACCCAAAATGGCCATGCCAAGGTGGTGCAGGTTCTTGTTGATGCCGGGGCTGATTTGAATCAAACCTGGCACGGTGCAACACCTCTGTTTAAAGCCAGCCAAAATGGCCATGCCAAGGTGGTGCAGGTTCTTGTTGACGCCGGGGCTAATTTGAATCAAACCTGGCACGGTGTAACACCTCTGTTTCAAGCCAGCAGATATGGCCATGCCGAGGTGGTGCAGGTTCTTGTTGATGCCAGGGCCAATTTGAATCAAGCCGATGATGATGATGGAGCGACACCTCTGTTTATAGCCAGCCAAAATGGTCATGCCGAGGTGGTAGAGATTCTCGTTAAGAACGGGGCTAATCCATTAAAAAAATACCACCCTAATGTTTTGTTCACCAAAAGTCCGCTAACAGCAGCCAAGTTTTTTCAGCCCTCCCGGCAAAGAAATCCCGAAGCGCATGCACGTTACGCTTCGATAATTCAAACTTTAAAGCCCGCAATACAAGTCTGGAAAGAACAGAAAAAAATTCAGGCAAAAAAAGATGGTAATACAGGTTGTTTTGATGGGTTCGTCGATGTGATGAGACATGATATAAAACATACACTGGCGCCGCTAATGAGGCGGATTTCATTGAAAAGCACCGGCCATTAGGCCTTATTGTCCTGGCACCACAGTGAACAGTCGAATAACCACGGCATAGAAGTCAGAGCCATCGGGGTTGGTCAGAGGCCGCACCCACACGCTCATCTTCCGGAGCCTCAGTGAGAATGGCATGGGCACTGAGGTATGGGTCGTTGTTGCCTGTCTCCACGCCCATAAACACCTTCCGCATGGAAACATCCCCTACCGTCCTGTCGATGCGGGAGATATCACGAAACAGGTTGTTCACCTGCCCATCGGCCACGACATGACCTGTTGCCCGGCCTCCTCCGCCACCCTCGTCGGTGAGCCTTTGGGATGCGAATAACTTGATATTTTCCTTGTTGATTGCCATACCGTTAGTCCTTTTGGGCATGAGTAAAAGGGATTGGCTTTATGAAAAGAGTCGGTGCACAAGGCCTGTTTTCCTATGCAATATTTTTCATCTGCCTTTCGGTGGTTCTTTTTGTACGGGCTGGAGAGTGTGGGAAGCGCCCGACTGGAGGCCAATATCGAGTGATGATGAGGTTTTCGTGCAATATTACCCAGATGATCACCAGTTCCTGGAGGCCTGTTGGCAGGGGCGTGCTGATATTGTGGAGCATTGGCTGAACCAGGTGGGCTTTAGGCCAAATGATGAGTTTACTAGCAGTTTCGCTGGAGACAAGATTTCAGGTCTCTTTGTGGCATCTCATACAGGTCGTAGCGATATAGTGAAACTCCTCGTAGATGCCGGGGCTGATTTGAATCAAACCTGGCACGGTGTAACACCACTGTTTCAAGCCAGCCAAAATGGCCATACCGAGGTAGTGCAGGTTCTTGTTAAGGCCGGAGCTGATTTGAATCAAACCTGGAACGGTGCAACACCTCTGTCTCAAGCCAGCCAAAATGGCCATGCCAAGGTGGTGCAGGTTCTTGTTGATGCCGGGGCTGATTTGAATCAAACCTGGAACGGTGCAACACCTCTGTTTCAAGCCAGCCAAAATGGCCATGCCAAGGTGGTGCAGGTTCTTGTTGATGCCGGGGCTGATTTGAATCAAACCTGGAACGGTGCAACACCTCTGTTTCAAGCCAGCAAAAATGGCCATGCCAAGGTGGTGCAGGTTCTTGTTGATGCCGGGGCTGATTTGAATCAAGCCGATGATAATGGAGCGACACCTCTGTTTACGGCCAGCCAAAATGGTCATGCCGAGGTGGTAGAGATTCTCGTTAAGAACGGGGCTAATCCATTAAAAAAATACCACCCTGATGTTTTGTTCACCAAAAGTCCGCTAACAGCAGCCAAGTTTGGTCAGCCCTCCCGGCAAAGAAATCCCGAAGCGCATGCACGTTACGCTTCGATAATTCAAACTTTAAAGCCTGCAATAAAAGTCTGGAAAAAACAGAAAAAAATTCAGGCAAAAATAGGTGGTAATACGGGTTGTTTTGATGGGTTCGTCGATGTGATGAGACATGACATAAAACATACACTGGCGCCGCTAATGAGGCGAATTTCATTGAAAAGCACCGACCATTAGGCCTTATTGTTCTGGCGCCACGGTGAACAGTCGAACAACCACGGCATAGAAGTCTGAGCTATCGGGGTTGGTCAGAGGCCGCACCTGCCGGGCTTCAATTGGTGAGCCATATCCTGGCTGTCGGTGTTGAACAGCACCACGCCGACACGCTCATCTTCCGGAGCCTCAGTGAGAATGGCATGGGCACTGAGGTACGGGTCGTTGTTGTCTGTCTCCACGCCCATAAACACCTTACGCATCGAGACATCACCGACCCTCCTGCCGATGCGGGAGATATCACGAAACAGGTTGTTTGCCTGGCCTCCGCCGCCCCCCTCGTCAGTGAGCCTTTGGGATGCGAATAACTTGATATTTTCCTTGTTGATTGCCATACCGTTAGTCCTTTGGGGTATGAGTAAAAGGGATTGGCTTTATGAAAAGAGTTGGTGCACAAGGCCTGTTTTCCTATGCAATATTTTCCCTCTGTCTTTCGGTGGTTCTTTTTGCACGGGCTGGAGAGTGGTGGGAAGCGCCCAACTGGAGGCCAACATCGAGTGATGAGGAGGTTTTCGTGCAAGATTACCCAGATGTTCACCAGTTCCTGGAGGCCTGTCGGCAGGGGCGTGTTGATATTGTGGAGTACTGGGTGAACCAGGAGGGCTTTAGGCCAAATGATGAGTTTATTAGCAGACTCGCTGGAGACAAGGTTTCAGGTCTCTTTGTGGCATCTCATACAGGTCGTAACGATATAGTGAAACTCCTCGTAGATGCCGGGGCTGATTTGAATCAAACCTGCCACGGTGTAACACCACTGTTTCAAGCCAGCCAAAATGGCCATACCGAGGTAGTGCAGGTTCTTCTTAAGGCCGGGGCTGATTTGAATCAAACCAGGAACAGTGCAACACCTCTGCTTCAAGCCAGCCAAAATGGCCATGCCAAGGTAGTGCAGGTTCTTGTTGATGCCGGGGCTGATTTGAATCAAACCTGGAACGGTGCAACACCTCTGTTTCAAGCCAGCCAAAATGGCCATACCGAGGTAGTGCAGGTTCTTGTTAAGGCCGGAGCTGATTTGAATCAAACCAGGAACAGTGCAACACCTCTGTTTCAAGCCAGCCAAAATGGCCATGCCAAGGTGGTGCAGGTTCTTGTTGATGCCGGGGCTGATTTGAATCAAACCTGGAACGGTGCAACACCTCTGTTTCAAGCCAGCCAAAATGGCCATGCCAAGGTGGTGCAGGTTCTTGTTGATGCCGGGGCTGATTTGAATCAAACCTGGAACGGTGCAACACCTCTGTTTCAAGCCAGCCAAAATGGCCATGCCAAGGTGGTGCAGGTTCTTGTTGATGCTGGGGCTGATTTGAATCAAACCTGGAACGGTGCAACACCTCTGTTTCAAGCCAGCCAAAAAGGCCATACCGAGGTGGTGCAGGTTCTTGTTAAGGCCGGGGCTGATTTGAATCAAACCTGGAACGGTGCAACACCTCTGTTTAAAGCCAGCCAAAATGGCCATGCCAAGGTGGTGCAGGTTCTTGTTGATGCCGGTGCTGATTTGAATCAAGCCGATGATAATGAAGCGACACCTCTGTTTATGGCCAGCCAAAATGGTCATGCCGAGGTGGTAGAGACTCTCGTTAAGAACGGGGCTAATCCATTAAAAAAATACCACCCTGATGTTTTGTTCACCAAAAGTCCGCTAACAGCAGCCAAGTTTTGTCAGCCCTCCCGGCAAAGAAATCCCGAAGCGCATGCACGTTACGCTTCGATAATTCAAACTTTAAAGCCCGCAATAAAAGTATGGAAAGAACAGAAAAAAATCCAGACAAAAATAGATGATAATACGGGTTGTTTTGATAGGTTCGTCGATGTAATGAGACATGATATAAAACATACACTGGCGCCGCTTATGAGGCTGATTTCATTGAAAAGCACCGGCCATTAGGCCTTATTGTCCTGGCACCACAGTGAACAGTCGAATAACCACGGCATAGAAGTCAGAGCTATCGGGGTTGGTCAGAGGCCGCACCCACACGCTCATCTTCCGGAGCCTCAGTGAGAATGGCATGGGCACTGAGGTATGGGTCGTTGTTGCCTGTCTCCACGCCCATAAACACCTTCCGCATGGAAACATCCCCTACCGTCCTGTCGATGCGGGAGATATCACGAAACAGGTTGTTCTCCTGCCCATCGGCCACGACATGACCTGTTGCCCGGCCTCCTCCGCCACCCTCGTCGGTGAGCCTTTGGGATGCGAATAACTTGATATTTTCCTTGTTGATTGCCATACCGTTAGTCCTTTTGGGCATGAGTAAAAGGGATTGGCTTTATGAAAAGAGTCGGTGCACAAGGCCTGTTTTCCTATGCAATATTTTTCATCTGTCTTTCGGTGGTTCTTTTTGTACGGGCTGGAGAGTGGTGGGAAGCGCCCGACTGGAGGCCGATATCGAGTGATGATGAGGTTTTCGTGCAATATTACCCAGTTGATCACCAGTTCCTGGAGGCCTGTCGGCAGGGGCGTGTTGATATTGTGGAGTACTGGCTGAACCAGGAGGGCTTTAGGCCAAATGATGTGTTTATTAGCAGTCTCGCTGGAGACAAGATTTCAGGTCTCTTTGTGGCATCTGATACAGGTCGTAACCATGTAGTGAAACTCCTCGTAGAGGTCGGGGCTGATTTGAATCAAACCTGGAACGGTGCAACACCTCTGTTTCAAGCCAGCCAAAATGGCCATACCGAGGTGGTGCAGGTTCTTGTTAAGGCCGGGGCTGATTTGAATCAAACCTGGAACGGTGCAGCACCTCTGTTTCAAGCCAGCCAAAAAGGCCATACCGAGGTGGTGCAGGTTCTTGTTAAGGCCGGGGCTGATTTGAATCAAACCTGGAACGGTGCAACACCTCTGTTTAAAGCCAGCCAAAATGGCCATGCCAAGGTGGTGCAGGTTCTTGTTAAGGCCGGGGCTGATTTGAATCAAACCTGGCACTGTGCAACACCTCTGTTGCAAGCCAGCCAGAATGGCCATGCCGAGGTGGTGCAGGTTCTTGTTGATGCGGGGGCCAATTTGAATCTAGCCGATGATGGAGCGACACCTCTGCTTCAAGCCAGCCAGAATGGCCATGCTGATGTGGTGCGGGTTCTTGTTCATGCCAAGGCCGATTTGAATCAAACCTGGAACGGTGCAACACCTCTGTTTCAAGCCAGCCAATATGGTCATGCCGAGGTGGTAGAGATTCTCGTTAAGAACGGAGCTAATCCATTAAAAAAATGGCCCCTTGGTGTTTTGTTCACCAAAAGTCCGCTAACAGCAGCCAAGCTTTATCAACCCTTCCGACAAAAGGATCCCGAAGCGCATGCACGTTACGCTTCGATAATTCAAACTTTAAAGCCTGCAATAAAAGTCTGGAAAGAACAGAAAAAAATTCAGGCAAAAATAGATGATAATACGGGTTGTTTTGATGGGTTCGTCGATGTGATGAGACATGACATAAAACATACACTGGCTCCGCTAATGAGACGAATTTCATTGAAAAGCACAGCCCATTAGGCCTTATTGTCCTGGAGCCACGGTGAGCAGTCGAATAACCACGGCATAGAAGTCAGAGCTATCGGGGTTGGTCAGAGACCGCACCTGCCGGGCTTCAATCAATGAGCCATATCCTGGCTTTCGGTGTTGAACAGCACCACGCCCATAAACACCTTACGCATCGAGACATCACCGACCGTCCTGTCGATGCGGGAGATATCACGAAACAGGTTATTCACCTGTCCATCGGCCACGACATGACCTGTTTCCCGGCCTCCTCCGCCACCCTCGTCGGTGAGCCTTTGGGATTCGAACAACTTGATATTTTCCTTGTTGATTGCCATACCGTTAGTCCTTGTGGGCATGAGTAAAAGGGATTGGTTTTATGAAAAGAGTTGGTGCACAAGGCCTGTTTTCCTATGCAATATTTTTCCTCTGTCTTTCGGTGGTTCTTTTTGTACGGGCTGGAGAGTGGTGGGAAGCGCCCGACTGGAGGCCGACATCGAGTGATGAGGAGGTTTTCGTGCAAGATTACCCAGATATTCACCAGTTCCTGGAGGCCTGTTGGCAGGGGCGTGTTGATATTGTGGAGTACTGGGTGAACCAGGAGGGTTTTAGTCCAAATGATGAGTTTATTAGCAGTCTCCCTGGAGACAAGGTTTCAGGTCTCTTTGTGGCATCTCATACAGGTCGTAACCATGTAGTGAAACTCCTCGTAGAGGCCGGGGCTGATTTGAATCAAACCAGGAACGGTGCAACACCTCTGTTTCAAGCCAGCCAAAATGGCCATATCAAGGTGGCGAAGGTTCTTGTTGATGCCGGGGCCAATTTGAATCAAGCCGATGATGAGGGAGCGACCCCTCTGTTTCAAGCCAGCCAGAATGGCCATGCTGATGTGGTGCAGGTTCTTGTTCATGCCAAGGCCGATTTGAATCAAACCTGGAACGGTGCAACACCTCTGTTTATGGCCAGCCAAAATGGCCATGCCAAGGTGGTGCAGGTTCTTGTTGATGCCAAGGCCGATTTAAATCAAACCTGGAACGGTGCAACACCTCTGTTTCAAGCCAGCCAAAAAGGCCATGCCAAGGTGGTGCAGGTTCTTGTTGATGCCAAGGCCGATTTGAATCAAACCTGGAACGGTGCAACACCTCTGTTTCAAGCCAGCCAAAAAGGCCATGCCAAGGTGGTGCAGGTTCTTGTTGATGCCAAGGCCGATTTGAATCAAACCTGGAACGGTGCAACACCTCTGTTTCAAGCCAGCCAAAAAGGCCATGCCAAGGTGGTGCAGGTTCTTGTTGATGCCAAGGCCGATTTGAATCAAACAAGGAACGGTGCAACACCTCTGTTTCAAGCCAGCAATAATGCCCATACCGAGGTAGTGCAGGTTCTTATTAAAGCCGGGGCTGATTTGAATCAAACCTGGAACGGTGCAACACCTCTGTTTATGGCCAGCCAAAATGGCCATGCCAAGGTGGTGCAGGTTCTTGTTCATGCCAAGGCTGATTTGAATCAAACCTGGAACGGTGCAACACCTCTGTTTATGGCCAGCCAAAATGGCCATGCCAAGGTGGTGCAGGTTCTTGTTCATGCCAAGGCCGATTTGAATCAAACCTGGAACGGTACAACACCTCTGTTTCAAGCCAGCCAAAATGGCCATACCGAGGTGGTGCAGGTTCTTGTTAAGGCCGGGGCTGATTTGAATCAAACCTGGAACGGTGCAACACCTCTGTTTCAAGCCAGCCAAAATGGTCGTGCCGAAGTGGTAGAGATTCTCGTTAAGAACGGGGCTAATCCATTAAAAAAATGGCACATTGATGTTTTGAGCACCATAAGTCCGCTGAGAGCAGCCCGGCAGAGTCAACCCTTCCGGCAAAGCGATCCCGAAGCGCATGCACGTTACGCTTCGATAATTCAAACTTTAAAGCCTGCAATAAAAGTCTGGAAAGAACAGAAAAAAATTCAGGCAAAAATAGATGATAATACGGGTTGTTTTGATGGGTTCGTCGATGTGATGAGACATGATATAAAGCATACACTGGCGCCGCTAATGAGACGAATTTCATTGAAAAACACCGGCCATTAGGCCTTATTGTCCTGGCGCCACAGTGAGCAGTCGAATAACCACGGCATAGAAGTCAGAGCTATAGGGGTTGGTCAGAGGCCGCACCTGCCGGGCTTCAATTGGTGAGCCATATCCTGGCTGTCGATATTGAACAGCACCACGCCGGCACGCTCATCTTCCGGAGCCTCAGTGAGAATGGCATGGGCACTGGGGTCGTTGTTGTCTGTCTCCACGCCCATAAACACCTTACGCATCGAGACATCACCGACCGTCCTGTCGATCCGGCTGATATCACGAAACAGGTTATTCATCTGTCCATCGACCACCACATCTCCGGTGGCCCTGCCTCCGCCGTTATCCTCGTCTGTGAGCCTTTGGGATTCGAACAACTTGATATTTTCCTTGTTGATTGCCATACCGAAAGTCCTTTTGGGCATGAGTAAAAGGGATTGGCTTTATGAAAAGAGTCGGTGCACAAGGCCTGTTTTCCTATGCAATATTTTTCCTCTGTCTTTCGGTGGTTCTTTTTGTACGTGCTGGAGAGTGGTGGGAAGCGCCCGACTGGAGGCCGACATCGAGTGAGGAGGAGGTTTTCGTGCAAGATTACCCAGATCTTCACCAGTTCCTGGAGGCCTGTCGGCAGGGGCGTGTTGATATTGTGGAGTACTGGCTGAACCAGGAGGGCTTTAGGCCAAATGATGAGTTTATTAACGGAATCACTGGAGGCAAGGTTTCAGGTCTCTTTGTGGCATCTCATAAAGGTCGTAACCATGTAGTGAAACTCCTCGTAGAGGTCGGGGCTGATTTGAATCAAACCTGGAACGGTGCAACACCTCTGTTTCAAGCCAGCCAAAATGGCCATACCGAGGTGGTGCAGGTTCTTGTTAAGGCCGGGGCTGATTTGAATCAAACCTGGAACGGTGCAGCACCTCTGTTTCAAGCCAGCCAAAAAGGCCATACCGAGGTGGTGCAGGTTCTTGTTAAGGCCGGGGCTGACTTGAATCAAACCAAGCACGGTGCAACACCTCTGTATCAAGCCAGCCAAAATGGCCATACCGAGGTGGTGCAGGTTCTTGTTAAGGCCGGGGCTGATTTGAATCAAACCTGGAACGGTGCAACACCTCTGTTTGTAGCCAGCCAGAATGGCCATGCTGAGGTGGTGCAGGTTCTTGTTAAGGCCGGGGCTGATTTGAATCAAAGCTGGAACGGTGCAACACCTCTGTTTGTAGCCAGCCAGAATGGCCTTGCCGAGGTAGTGCAGGTTCTTGTTGATGCCGGGGCTGATTTGAATCAAACCAGGTACTGTGCAACACCCCTGTTTCAAGCCAGCAAAAATGGCCATACCAAGGTGGTGCAGGTTCTTGTTGATGCCGGGGCCAATTTGAATCTAACCTCGAACGGTGCAGCTCCTCTGTTTGTAGCCAGCCAGAATGGCCATGCTGATGTGGTGCAGGTTCTTGTTAAGGCCGGGGCTGATAATCAAAGTTGGAAGGGTGCAACACCTCTGTTTCAAGCCAGCAGAAATGGTCATGCCAAGGTGGTGCAGGCTCTTGTTGATGCCGGGGCCAATTTGAATCAAGCCGATGATGATGGAGCGACACCTCTGTTTATGGCCAGCCAAAATGGTCATGCCGAGGTGGTAGAGATTCTCGTTAAGAACGGGGCTAATCCATTAAAAAAATTGCACCTTGATGTTTTCTTCACCAAAAGTCCGCTAACAGCAGCCAAGCTTTATCAACCCTTCCGGCGAAACGATCCCGAAGCGCATGCACGTTACGCTTTGATAACTCAAACTTTAAAGCCTGCAATAAAAGTCTGGGAAGAACAGAAAAAAATTCAGGCAAAAATAGATGGTAATACGGGTTGTTTTGATGGGTTCGTCGATGTGATGAGACATGACATAAAACATACACTGGCGCCGCTAATGAGACGAACTTCATTGAAAAACACCGGCCATTAGGCCTTGTTGTCCTGGCGCCACAGTGAGCAGTCGAATTACCACGGCATAGAAGCCAGAGCTATAGGGGTTGGTCAGAGGCCGCACCTGCCGGGCTTCAATCGTTGAGCCATATCCTGGCTGTCGGTATTGAACAGCACCACGCCGGCACGCTCATCTTCAGGAGCCTCAGTGAGAATGGCATGGGCACTGAGGTACGGGTCGTTGTTGTCTGTCTCCACGCCCATAAACACTTTCCGCATGGAGACATCACCGACCGTCCTGTCGACCCGCCTGATATCACGAAACAGTTTATTCATCTGTCCATCGAGCACCACATCACCGGTTGCCCGGCCTCCGCCGTTATCCTCGTCGGTGAGCCTTTGGATTCGAAAAACTTGATATTTCCCTTGTTGATTGCCATACCGTTAGTCCTTTTGGGCATGAGTAAAAGGGATTGGCTTTATGAAAAGAGTCGGTGCACAAGACCTGTTTTCCTATGCAGTATTTTTCCTCTGTCTTTCGGTGGTTCTTTTTGCACGGGCTGGAGAGTGGTGGGAAGCACCCGACTGGAGGCCGACATCGAGTGATGAGGAGGTTTTCGTGCAATATTACCCAGATGATCACCAGTTCCTGGAGGCCTGTTGGCAGGGGCGTGTTGATATTGTGGAGTATTGGCTGAACCAGGAGGGCTTTAGGCCAAATGATGAATTTATTAGCGGTCTCACTGGAGACAAGATGTCAGGTCTCCTTTTGGCATCTTATAAAGGTCGTAACGATGTTGTGAAACTCCTCGTAGAGGCCGGGGCTGATGTGAATCAAACCTGGCACGGTGTAACACCACTGTTTCAAGCCAGTAAAAATGGCCATGCCAAGGTGGTGCAGGTTCTTGTTAAGGCCGGGGCTGATTTGAATCAAAGCTGGTACGGTGCAACACCTCTGTTTATAGCCAGCCAGAATGGCCATGCTGATGTGGTGCAGGTTCTTGTTCATGCCAGGGACGATTTGAATCAAACCTGGGACGGTGCAACACCTCTGTTTCAAGCCAGCCAAAATGGCCATACCGAGGTAGTGCAGGTTCTTGTTAAGGCCGGGGCTGATTTGAATCAAACCTGGAACGGTGCAACACCTCTGTTTGAAGCCAGCCATCATGGCCATGACAAGGTGGTGCAGGTTCTTGTTAAGGCCGGGGCTGATTTGAATCAAAGCTGGTACGGTGCAACACCTCTGTTTATAGCCAGCCAGAATGGCCATGCTGATGTGGTGCAGGTTCTTGTTCATGCCAGGGACGATTTGAATCAAACCTGGAACGGTGCAACACCTCTGTTTCAAGCCAGCCAAAATGGCCATACCGAGGTAGTGCAGGTTCTTGTTAAGGCCGGGGCTGATTTGAATCAAAGCAGGAACGGTGCAACACCTCTGTTTGAAGCCAGCCATAATGGCCATGACAAGGTGGTGCAGGTTCTTGTTAAGGCCGGGGCTGATTTGAATCAAAGCTGGTACGGTGCAACACCTCTGTTTATAGCCAGCCAGAATGGCCATGCTGATGTGGTGCAGGTTCTTGTTCATGCCAGGGACGATTTGAATCAAACCTGGAACGGTGCAACACCTCTGTTTCAAGCCAGCCAAAATGGCCATACCGAGGTAGTGCAGGTTCTTGTTAAGGCCGGGGCTGATTTGAATCAAAGCAGGAACGGTGCAACACCTCTGTTTGAAGCCAGCCATAATGGCCATGACAAGGTGGTGCAGGTTCTTGTTAAGGCCGGGGCTGATTTGAATCAAAGCTGGTACGGTGCAACACCTCTGTTTATAGCCAGCCAGAATGGCCATGCTGATGTGGTGCAGGTTCTTGTTCATGCCAGGGACGATTTGAATCAAACCTGGAACGGTTCAACACCTCTGTTTCAAGCCAGCCAAAATGGCCATACCGAGGTAGTGCAGGTTCTTGTTAAGGCCGGGGCTGATTTGAATCAAAGCAGGAACAGTGTAACACCTCTGTTTATAGCCAGCCAGAATGGCCATGCCGAGGTGGTAAAGATTCTCGTTAAGAACGGGGCTAATCCATTAAAAAAATGGCACATTGATGTTTTGAGCACCAAAAGTCCGCTGAGAGCAGCCCGGCAGGGTCAACCCTGCCGGCAAAGCGATCCCGAAGCGCATGCACGTTACGCTTCGATAATTCAAACTTTAAAGCCTGCAATAAAAGTCTGGAAAGAACAGAAAAGAATTCAGGCAAAAATAGATGGTAATACGGGTTGTTTTGATGGGTTCGTCGATGTGATGAGACATGATATAAAACATACACTGGCGCCGCTAATGAGACGAATTTCATTGAAAAGCACAGGCCATTAGGCCTTATTGTCCTGGAGCCACGGTGAGCCGTCGAATAACCACGGCATAGAAGTCAGAGCTATCGGGGCTGGTCAGAAGCCGCACCTGCCGCGCTTCAATTGGTGAGCCATATCCTGGCTGTCGGTATTGAACAGCACCACGCCGACACGCTCATCTTCCGGAGCCTCAGTGAGAATGGCATGGGCACTGGGTACGGGTCGTTGTTGTCTGTCTCCACGCCCATAAACACCTTACGCATCGAGACATCACCGACCGTCCTGTCGATGCGGTAGATATCACGAAACAGGTTGTTCACCTGTCCATCGACCACCACCTCTCCGGTGGCCCTGCCTCCGCCGTTATCCTCTCCGGTGGCCCTGCCTCCGCCATTATCCTCGTCGGTGAGCCTTTGGGATTCGAACAACTTGATATTTTCCTTGTTGATTGCCATACCGTTAGTCCTTTTGGGTATGTCTAAGAAGAGTGGGCTTTATGAAAAGAGTCTGTGCACAAGACCTGTTTTCCTATGCAATATTTTCCCTCTGTCTTTCGGTGGTTCTTTTTGTACGGGCTGGAGAGTGGTGGGAAGCGCCCGACTGGAGGCCGACATCGAGTGATGAGGAGGTTTTCGTGCAAGATAACCCAGATGTTCACCAGTTCCTGGAGGCCTGTCGGCAGGGGCGTGTTGATATTGTGGAGTACTGGCTGAACCAGGAGGGCTTTAGGCCAAATGATGAGTTTATTGACAGTCTCACTGGAAGCAAGGTTTCAGGTCTCTTTTTGGCATCTCATAAAGGTCGTAACCATGTAGTGAAACTCCTCGTAGAGGTCGGGGCTGATTTGAATCAAACCTGGAACGGTGCAACACCTCTGTTTCAAGCCAGCCAAAATGGCCATGCCAAGGTGGCGAAGGTTCTTGTTAAGGCCGGGGCTGACTTGAATCAAACCCGGAACGATGCGACACCTCTGTTTATGGCCAGCAAAAATGGCCATGCTGATGTGGTGCAGGTTCTTGTTAGGGCCGGGGCTGACTTGAATCAAACCTGGAACGATGCGACACCTCTGTTTATGGCCAGCAAAAATGGCCATGTTGATGTGGTGCAGGTTCTTGTTGATGCCAAGGCCGATTTGAATCAACCCGGGAACGGTGCAACACCTCTGTTTCAAGCCAGCCAAAAAGGCCATGCCAAGGTGGTGCAGGTTCTTGTTGATGCCAAGGCCGATTTGAATCAAACCTGGAACGGTGCAACACCTCTGTTTCAAGCCAGCCAAAATGGCCATGCCGAGGTGGTGCAGGTTCTTGCTGATGCCAAGGCCGATTTGAATCAAACCTGCAACGGTGCAACACCTCTGTTTCAAGCCAGCCAAAAAGGCCATGCCAAGGTGGTGCAGGTTCTTGTTGATGCCAAGGCCGATTTGAATCAAACCTGGAACGGTGTAACACCTATGTTTCAAGCCAGCCAAAAAGGCCATGCCAAGGTGGTGCAGGTTCTTGTTGATGCCAAGGCCGATTTGAATCAAACCTGGGACGGTGCAACACCTCTGTTTCAAGCCAGCCAAAATGGCCATGCCGAGGTGGTGCAGGTTCTTGTTGATGCCAAGGCCAATTTGAATCAAACCTGGAACGGTGCAACACCTCTGTTTCAAGCCAGCCAAAATGGCCATGCCGAGGTGGTGCAGGTTCTTGTTGATGCCAAGGCCGATTTGAATCAAACCGGGAACGGTGTAACACCTCTGTTTCAAGCCAGCCAAAATGGCCATGCCGAGGTGGTGCAGGTTCTTGTTCATGCCAAGGCCGATTTGAATCAAACCTGGAACGGTGTAACACCTCTGTTTAAAGCCAGCCAAAAAGGCCATGCCAAGGTGGTGCAGGTTCTTGTTCATGCCAAGGCCGATTTGAATCAAACCTGGAACGGTGCAACACCTCTGTTTAAAGCCAGCCAAAATGGCCATGCCAAGGTGGTGCAGGTTCTTGTTGATGCCGAGGCTGATTTGAATCAAACCTGGAACAGTGCAACACCTCTGCTTATAGCCAGCCAAAATGGCCATGCCGAGGTGGTGCAGGTTCTTGTTGATGCCGGGGCCAATTTGAATCAAGCCAATAATGATGGAGCAACACCTCTGTTTTTAGCCAGCCAAAATGGTTATGCCGAGGTGGTAGAGATTCTCGTTAAGAACGGGGCTAATCCATTAAAAAAATACCACCTTGATGTTTTGTTCACCCAAAGTCCGCTAACAGCAGCCAAGCTATATCAACCCTTCCGGCAAAGCGATCCCGAAGCGCATGCACGTTACGCTTCGATAATTCAAACTTTAAAGCCTGCAATAAAAGTCTGGAAAGAACAGAAAAAAATTCAGGCAAAAATAGATGGTAATACGGGTTGTTTTGATGGGTTCGTCGATATGATGAGACATGATATAAAACATACACTGGCGCCGCTAATGAGACGAATTTCATTGAAAAACACCGGCCATTAGGCCTTATTGTCCTGGCGCCACAGTGAGCAGTCGAATAACCACGGCATAGAAGTCAGAGCTATCGGGGTTGGTCAGAGGCGGCGCCTGCCGGGCTTCAATCGATGAGCCATATCCTGGCTTTCGGTGTTGAACAGCACTATGCCGACATGCTCATCTTCCGGAGCCTCAGTGAGAATGACATGGCACTGAGGACGGGTCGTTGTTGTCTGTCTCCACGCCCATAAGCACCTTACGCATCGAGACATCACCGACCGTCCTGTCGATGCGGGAGATATCACGAAACAGGTTGTTCACCTGTCCATCGACCACCACATCTCCGGTGGCCCTGCCTCCGCCGTTATCCTCGTCGGTGAGCCTTTGGATTCGAACAACTTGATATTTTCCTTGTTGATTGCCATACCGTTAGTGCTTTTGGGTATGAGTAAGAGGGATTGGCTTTATGAAAAGAGTCAGCGCACGAGGCCTGTTTTCCTATGCAGTATTTTTCCTCTGTCTTTCGGTGGTTCTTTTTGTACGGGCTGGAGAGTGGTGGGAAGCGCCCGACTGGAGGCCAACATCGAGTGATGAGGAGGTTTTCGTGCAAGATGACCCAGATATTCACCAGTTCCTGGAGGCCTGTTGGCAGGGGCGTGTTGATATTGTGGAGTACTGGGTGAACCAGGAGGGTTTTAGTCCAAATGATGAGTTTATTTACAGTCTCGCTGGAGACAAGGTTTCAGGTCTCTTTGTGGCATCTCAGACAGGTCGTAACCATGTAGTGAAACTCCTCGTAGAGGTCGGGGCTGATTTGAATCAAATCTGGCACGGTGCAACGCCTCTGTTTCAAGCCAGCCAAAATGGCCATACCGAGGTGGTGCAGGTTCTTGTTGATGCCGGGACTGATTTGAATCAAACCTGGCACGGTGTAACACCTCTGTTTCAAGCCAGCCAAAAAGGCCATACCGAGGTGGTGCAGGTTCTTGTTAAGGCCGGGGCTGACTTGAATCAAACCTGGCACGGTGCAACACCTCTGTTTCAAGCCTGCCACGATGGCCGTACCAAGGTGGTGCAGGTTCTTGTTGATGCCGGGGCTAATTTGAATCAAACCTGGCACGGTGCAACACCTCTGTTTCAAACCAGCAAAAATGGCCATACCGAGGTAGTGCCGGTTCTTGTTGATGCCGGGGCCAATTTGAATCAAACCGATGATGATGGAGCGACACCTCTGTTTCTAGCCAGCCAAAATGGCCATGCCAAGGTGGTGCAGGTTCTTGTTGATGCCGGGGCTAATTTGAATCAAACCTGGCACGGTGCAACACCTCTGTTTCAAGCCAGCAAAAATGGCCATACCGAGGTGGTGCCGGTTCTTGTTGATGCCGGGGCCAATTTGAATCAAACCGATGATGATGGAGCGACACCTCTGTTTCTAGCCAGCAAAAATGGCCATGCCAAGGTGGTGCAGGTTCTTGTTAAGGCCAAGGCCGATTTGAATCAAACCTGGAACGGTGCAACACCTCTGTTTATAGCTAGCCAGAATGGCCATGCTGATGTGGTGCAGTTTCTTGTTCATGCCAGGGCCGATTTGAATCAAACCAGGCACGGTGCAACACCTCTGTTTGTAGCCAGCCAGAATGGCCATGCTGATGCGGTGCAGGTTCTTGTTAAGGCCGGGACTGGTTTGAATCAAACCTGGAACGGTGCAACACCTCTGTTTGCAGCCAGCCAGAATGACCATGCTGATGTGGTGCAGGTTCTTGTTAAGGCCGGGGCTGATTTGAATCAAACCTGGAACGGTGCAACACCTCTGTTTCAAGCCAGCAAAAATGGCCATGCCGAGGTGGTGCAGGTTCTTGTTCATGCCAGGGCCGATTTGAATCAAACCTGGAAGGATGCAACACCTCTGTTTATGGCCAGCCATAATGGCCATGCCGAGATGGTGCAGGTTCTTGTTGATGCCGGGGCCAATTTGAATCAAGCCAATGATGATGGAGCGACACCTCTGTTTATAGCCAGCCAAAATGGTCATGCCGAGGTGGTAGAGATTCTCGTTAAGAACGGGGCTAATCCATTAAAAAAATTGCACCTTTATGCTTTGTTCACCAAAAGTCCGCTAACAGCAGCCAAGTGTGGTCAACCCTTCAGGCAAAGCGATCCCGAAGCGCATGCACGTTACGCTTCGATAATTCAAACTTTAAAGCCTGCAATAAAAGTCTGGAAAGAACAGAAAAAAATTCAGGCAAAAATAGATGGTAATACGGGTTGTTTTGATGGGTTCGTCGACACGATGAAACATGAAATAAAACATATAGTAGCGCCGCTAATGAGACGGATTCCATTGAAAAACACAGGCTATTAGGCCTTATTGTCCTGGAGCCACAGTGAGCAGTCGAATAACCACGGCATAGAAGTCAGAGCTATCCGGGTTGGTCAGAGGCCGCACCTGCCGCGCTTCAATTGGTGAGCCATATCCTGGCTGTCGGTATTGAACAGCACCACGCCGGCACGCTCATCTTCCGGAGCCTCAGTGAGAATGGCATGGGCACTGAGGTACGGGTCGTTGTTGTCTGTCTCCACGCCCATAAACAACTTACGCATCGAGACATCGCCGACCGTCCTGTCGATGCGGGAGATATCACGAAACAGGTTGTTCACCTGTCCATCGACCACCACATCCCCGGTAACCGGCCTCCGCCTCCATCCTCGTCGGTGAGCTTTTCGGATTCGAACAACTTGATATTTACCTGGTTAATTGCCATACCGATAGTCCTTTTGGGCATGAGTAAAAGGGATTGGCTTTATGAAAAGAGTCAGCACACGGGGCCTGTTTTCCTATGCAGTATTTTTCCTCTGTCTTTCGGTGGTTCTTTTTGCACGGGCTGGAGAGTGGTGGGAAGCGCCCGACTGGTGGCCGACATCGAGTGATGAGGTTTTCGTGCAAGATAACCCAGATGTTCACCAGTTCCTGGAGGCCTGTCGGCAGGGGCGTGTTGATATTGTGGCGTACTGGCTGAACCAGGAGGGCTTTAGGCCAAATGATGAGTTTATTGACGGTCTCACTGGAAGCAAGGTTTCAGGTCTCTTTGTGGCATCTCATACAGGTCGTAACCATGTAGTGAAACTCCTCGTAGAAGTCGGGGCTGATTTGAATCTAACCTGGAACGGTGCAACACCTCTGTTTCAAGCCAGCCAAAATGGCCACGCCGAGGTGGTGCAGGTTCTTGTTGATGCCAAGGCCGATTTAAATCAAACCTGGAACGGTGTAACACCTCTGTTTCAAGCCAGCCAATATGGCCATGCCAAGGTGGTGCAGGTTCTTGTTAAGGCCGGGGCTGATTTGAATCAAACCAGGCACGGTGCAACACCTCTGTTTGCAGCCAGCCAGAATGGCCATGCTGATGTGGTGCAGGTTCTTGTTAAGGCCGGGGCTGATTTGAATCAAACCTGGAACGGTGCAACACCTCTGTTTCAAGCCTGCCAAAATGGCCATGCCGAGGTGGTGCAGGTTCTTGTTCATGCCAAGGCCGATTTGAATCAAACCTGGAAGGGTTCAACACCTCTGTTTATGGCCATCCAAAATGGCCATGCCGAGATGGTGCAGGTTCTTGTTGATGCCGGGGCCAATTTGAATCAAGCCAATAATAATGGAGCGACACCTCTGTTTATGGCCAGCCAAAATGGTCATGCCGAGGTGGTAGAGATTCTCGTTAAGAACGGGGCTAATCCATTAAAAAAATTGCACCTTGATGTTTTGTTCACCAAAAGTCCGCTAACAGCAGCCAAGTGTGGTCAACCCTTCAGGCAAAGCGATCCCGAAGCGCATGCACGTTACGCTTCGATAATTCAAACTTTAAAGCCTGCAATAAAAGTCTGGAAAGAACAGAAAAAAATTCAGGCAAAAATAGATGGTAATACGGGTTGTTTTGATGGGTTCGTCGACACGATGAAACATGAAATAAAACATATAGTAGCGCCGCTAATGAGACGGATTCCATTGAAAAACACAGGCTATTAGGCCTTATTGTCCTGGAGCCACAGAGAGCAGTCGAACAACCACGGCATAGAAGTCAGAGCTATCGGGGTTGGTCAGAGGCCGCACCTGCCGGGCTTCAATTGGTGAGCCATATCCTGGTCGATATTGAACAGCACCACGCCGACACGCTCATATTCCGGAGCCTCAGTGAGAATGGCATGGGCACTGGGTACGGGTCGCTGTTGTCTGTCTCCACGCCCATAAGCACCTTACGCATCGAGACATCACCGACCGTCCTGTCGATGCGGGAGATATCACGAAACAGGTTGTTCACCTGTCCATCGACCACCACATCTCCGGTGGCCCTGCCTCCGCCGTTATCCTCGTCGGTGAGCCTTTGGATTCGAACAACTTGATATTTTCCTTGTTGATTGCCATACCGTTAGTCCTTTTGGGCATGAGTAAGAGGGATTGGCTTTATGAAAAGATTCGGTGCACAAGGCCTGTTTTCCTATGCAATATTTTTCCTCTGTCTTTCGGCGGTTCTTTTTGTACGGGCTGGAGAGTGGTGGGAAGCGCCCGACTGGAGGCCAACATCGAGTGATGAGGAGGTTTTCGTGCAAGATGACCCAGATGTTCACCAGTTCCTGGAGGCCTGTTGGCAGGGGCGTGTTGATATTGTGGAGTACTGGGTGAACCAGGAGGGTTTTAGTCCAAATGATGAGTTTATTTACAGTCTCGCTGGAGACAAGGTTTCAGGTCTCTTTGTGGCATCTCAGACAGGTCGTAACCATGTAGTGAAACTCCTCGTAGAGGTCGGGGCTGATTTGAATCAAATCTGGCACGGTGCAACACCTCTGTTTCAAGCCAGCCAAAATGGCCATGCCAAGGTGGCGAAGGTTCTTGTTAAGGCCGGGGCTGACTTGAATCAAACCCGGAACGATGCGACACCTCTGTTTATGGCCAGCAAAAATGGCCATGCTGATGTGGTGCAGGTTCTTGTTAGGGCCGGGGCTGACTTGAATCAAACCTGGAACGATGCGACACCTCTGTTTATGGCCAGCAAAAATGGCCATGTTGATGTGGTGCAGGTTCTTGTTGATGCCAAGGCCGATTTGAATCAACCCGGGAACGGTGCAACACCTCTGTTTCAAGCCAGCCAAAATGGCCATGCCGAGGTGGTGCAGGTTCTTGCTGATGCCAAGGCCGATTTGAATCAAACCTGGAACGGTGCAACACCTCTGTTTCAAGCCAGCCAAAAAGGCCATGGCCATGCCGAGGTGGTGCAGGTTCTTGCTGATGCCAAGGCCGATTTGAATCAAACCTGCAACGGTGCAACACCTCTGTTTCAAGCCAGCCAAAAAGGCCATGCCAAGGTGGTGCAGGTTCTTGTTGATGCCAAGGCCGATTTGAATCAAACCTGGAACGGTGTAACACCTATGTTTCAAGCCAGCCAAAAAGGCCATGCCAAGGTGGTGCAGGTTCTTGTTGATGCCAAGGCCGATTTGAATCAAACCTGGGACGGTGCAACACCTCTGTTTCAAGCCAGCCAAAATGGCCATGCCGAGGTGGTGCAGGTTCTTGTTGATGCCAAGGCCAATTTGAATCAAACCTGGAACGGTGCAACACCTCTGTTTCAAGCCAGCCAAAATGGCCATGCCGAGGTGGTGCAGGTTCTTGTTGATGCCAAGGCCGATTTGAATCAAACCGGGAACGGTGTAACACCTCTGTTTCAAGCCAGCAAAAATGGCCATGCCAAGGTGGTGCAGGTTCTTGTTGATGCCAAGGCCGATTTGAATCAAACCGGGAACGGTGCAACACCTCTGTTTATGGCCAGCCAAAAAGGCCATGCCAAGGTGGTGCAGGTTCTTGTTCATGCCAAGGCCGATTTGAGTCAAACCTGGAACGATGCAACACCTCTGTTTATGGCCAGCCAAAATGGCCATGCCGAGGTGGTGCAGGTTCTTGTTGATGCCAGAGCCAATTTGAATCAAGCCGATGATGATGGAACAACACCTCTGTTTATGGCCAGCCAAAATGGCCATGCCAAGGTGGTGCAGGTTCTTGTTCATGCCAAGGCCGATTTGAATCAAACCTGGAACGGTGCAACACCTCTGTTTAAAGCCAGCCAAAATGGCCATGCCAAGGTGGTGCAGGTTCTTGTTGATGCCGAGGCTGATTTGAATCAAACCTGGAACGGTGCAACACCTCTGTTTCAAGCCAGCCAAAATGGCCATGCCGAGGTGGTGCAGGTTCTTGTTGATGCCGGGGCCAATTTGAATCAAGCCAATAATGATGGAGCAACACCTTTGTTTTTAGCCAGCCAAAATGGTTATGCCGAGGTGGTAGAGATTCTCGTTAAGAACGGGGCTAATCCATTAAAAAAAATGCACCTTTCTGTTTTGTTCACCAAAAGTCCGCTAACAGCAGCCAAGTATGGTCAACCCTTCCGGCAAAGGGATCCCGAAGCGCATGCACGTTACGCTTCGATAATTCAAACTTTAAAGCCTGCAATAAAAGTCTGGAAAGAACAGAGAAAAATTCAGGCAAAAATAGATGGTAATACGGGTTGTTTTGATGGGTTCGTCGATGTGATGAGACATGATATAAAACATACACTGGCGCCGCTAATGAGACGAATTTCATTGAAAAGCACAGGCCATTAGGCCTTATTGTCCTGGCGCCACAGTGAGCAGTCGAATAACCACGGCATAGAAGTCAGAGCTATCGGGGTTGGTCAGAGGCAGCGCCTGCCCGGCTTCAATTGATGAGCCATATCCTGGCTTTCGGTGTTGAACAGCACTATGCCGACATGCTCATCTTCTGGAGCCTCAGTGAGAATGACATGGCACTGGGGTACGGGTCGTTGTTGTCTGTCTCCACGCCCATAAGCACCTTACACATCGAAACATCACCGACCGCCCTGTCGATGCGGGAGATATCACGCAACAGGTTGTTCACCTGTCCATCGACCACCACATCTCCGGTGGCCCTGCCTCCGCCGATATCCTCGTCGGTGAGCCTTTGGGATTCGAACAACTTGATATTTTCCTTGTTGATTGCCATACCGTTAGTCCTTTTGGGTATGTCTAAGAAGAGTGGGCTTTATGAAAAGAGTTGGTGCACAAGACCTGTTTTCCTATGCAGTATTTTTCCTCTGTCTTTCGGTGGTTCTTTTTGTACGGGCTGGAGAGTGGTGGGAAGCGCCCGACTGGTGGCCGACATCGAGTGATGAGGTTTTCGTGCAAGATAACCCAGATGCTCACCAGTTCCTGGAGGCCTGTCGGCAGGGGCGTGTTGATATTGTGGAGTACTGGGTGAACCAGGAGGGTTTTAGGCCAAATGATGAGTTTATTAGCAGTCTCGCTGAAGACACGGTTTCAGGTCTCTTTGTGGCATCTCTTACAGGTCGTAACGATGTAGTGAAACTCCTAGTAGAGGTCGGGGCTCAGTTGAATCAAACCTGGAACGGTGCAACACCTCTGTTTGTAGCCAGCCAGAATGGCCATGCTGATTTGGTGCAGGTTCTTGTTAAGGCCGGGGCTGATTTGAATCAAAGCTGGAACGGTGTAACACCTCTGTTTCAAGCCTGCCAAGAAGGCCATGCCAAGGTGGTGCAGGTTCTTGTTGATCCCGAGGCTGATTTGAATCAAACCTGGAACGGTGCAACACCTCTGTTTCAAGCCAGCAAAAATGGCCATACCAAGGTGGTGCAGATTCTTGTTGATGCCGGGGCTGATTTGAATCAAGCCGATGATAATGGAGCGACACCTCTGTTTATGGCCAGCCAAAATGGTCATGCCGAGGTGGTAGAGATTCTCGTTAAGAGCGGGGCTAATCCATTAAAAAAATACCACCCTGATGTTTTGTTCACCAAAAGTCCGCTAACAGCAGCCAAGCTTGGTTCCCCCCCCTTGCAAAAAGATCCCGAAGCGCATGCACGTTACGCTTCGATAATTCAAACTTTAAAGCCTGCAATAAAAATCTGGAAAGAACAGAAAAAAATTCAGGCAAAAATAGATGGTAATACGGGTTGTTTTGATGGGTTCGTCGATGTGATGAAACATGATATAAAACTTACACTGGCGCCGCTAATGAGACGAATTTCATTAAAAAGCACAGCCCATTAGGCCTTATTGTTCTGGCGCCACAGTAAGCAGTCGAATAACCACGGCATAGAAGTCAGAGCTATCGGGGTTGGTCAGAGGCAGCACCAGCCAGGCTTCAATCGATGAGCCATGTCCTGGCTGTCGGTATTGAACAGCACCACGCCGACACGCTTATCTTCCGGAGCCTCAGCGAGAATGGCATGAGCACTGAGGTACGGGTCGTTGTTGTCTGTCTCCATGCCCATAAACACCTTCCGCATAGAAACATCCCCTACAATCCTGTCGATGCGGGAGATATCACGATACAGGTTGTTCACCTGTCCATCGACCACCATATCTACGGTGGCCCTGCCTCCGCCGTTATCCTCGTCGGTGAGCCTTTGGGATGCGAACAACTTGATATTTTCCTTGTTGATTGCCATACCGTTAGTCCTTTGGGGTATGAGTAAAGGAGATTGGTTTTATGAAAAGAGTCTGCGCACACTGCCTGTTTTCCTATGCAGTATTTTTCCTTTGTCTGTCGGTGATTCTGTTTGCACGGGCTGGAGTGTGGTGGGAAGCGCCCAACTGGAGACCGACATCGAGTGAGGAGGACGTTTTCGTGCAAGATTACCCAGATGATCACCAGTACCAGGAGGCCTGTCGGCAGGGGCGTGTTGATATTGTCGAGTATTGGCTGAACCAGGAGGGCTTTAGGCCAAATGATGAATTTATTAGCGGTATCACTGGAGACAAGATGTCAGGTCTCCTTGTGGCATCTTATAAAGGTCGTAACGATGTTGTGAAACTCCTCGTAGAGGCCGGGGCTGATTTGAATCAAACCTGGCACGGTGTAACACCTCTGTTTACTGCTAGCGAGATGGGCCATGCCGATGTGGTACAGATTCTTGTTAAGGCCGGAGCTAATTTGAATCAAACCAGGCAAGGTGCAACACCTCTGTTTCAAACCAGCCAAAATGGCCATGCCAAGGTGGTGCATATTCTTGTTAAGGCCGGGGCTGATTTAAATCAAACCTGGAACGGTGCAACACCTCTGTTTCAAGCCAGCCAAAATGGCCATACCGAGGTGGTGCAGGTTCTTGTTAAGGCCGGGGCTGATTTGAATCAAACCTGGCATGGTGCAACACCTCTGTTTCAAGCCTGCCAAAATGGCCATGCCGAGGTAGTGCAGATTCTTGTTGATGCCAAAGCCAATTTGAATCAAGCCGATGATGATGGAGCGACACCTCTGTTTCAAACCAGCCAAAATGGCCATGCCGAGGTGGTACAGGTTCTTGTTGATGCCAGAGCCAATTTGAATCAAGCCGATGATGATGGTGAGACACCTCTGTTTAAAGCCAGCCAAAATGGCCATGCTGAGGTGGTGCAGGTTCTTGTTGATGCCAGAGCCAATTTGAATCAAACCGATGATGCTGGAGCAACACCTCTGCTTATGGCCAGCCAAAATGGCCATGCCAAGGTGGTGCAGGTTCTTGTTCATGCCAAAGCCGATTTGAATCAAACCTGGAACGGTGTAACACCTCTGTTTAAAGCCAGCCAAAATGGCCATGCCGAGGTGGTACAGGTTCTTGTTGATGCCGGGGCCAATTTGAATCAAGCCGATGATGCAGGAGCAACACCTCTGTTTATGGCCAGCCAAAATGGTCATGCCGAGGTGGTAGAGATTCTCGTTAAGAACGGGGCTAATCCATTAAAAAAATTCCACTTTGATGTTTTGTTCACCAAAAGTCCGCTATCAGCAGCCAAGCTTAAGCAACCCTCCCGAGATCCCCAAGCGCGTGCACGTTACGCTTCAATAATTCAAACTTTAAAGCCTGCAATAAAAGTCTGGAAAGAACAGAAAAAAATGCAGGCAAAAATAGATGGTAATACGGGTTGTTTTGATGGGTTCGTCGATGTGATGAGACATGATATAAAACATACACTGGCGCCGTTAATGAGACGAATTTCATTGAAAAGCACAGGCCATTAGGCCTTATTGCCCTGGAGCCACGATGAGCAGTCGAATAACCACGGCATAGAAGTCAGAGCTATCGGGGTTGATCAGAGGCAGCGCCTGCCGGGCTTCAATCGATAAGCCATATCCTGGCTTTCGGTGTTGAACAGCACCACGCCCATAAACACCTTACGCATCGAAACATCACCGACCGTCCTGTCGATGCGGGAGATATCACGAAACAGGTTGCTCACCTGTCCATCGACCACCATGCTTCCTGTTGCCCGACCTCCGCGGTCATCCTCGTCGGTGAGCCTTTGGGATCCGAACAACTTGATATTTTCCTGGTTAATTGCCATACCGATAGCCCTTGTGGATATGAGTAAAGGAGATTGGTTTTATGAAAAGAGTCAGCGCACACTGCCTGTTTTCCTATGCAGTATTTTGTCTCTGTTTGTTGGTGGCATTATTTGTACGGGCGGGGTGGGAAGGTGCGCCAGACTGGGATGGTTATCCCCCGTTCAAGCAAACATACCCCAACGAACACCAGTTATTGGCGGCCTGTCGTCAAGGGCGTGTTGATATTGTGAAGTATTGGCTGAACCAGAAGGGCTTTAGGCCAAATGATGAATTTATTAGCGGTCTCACTGGAAACAAGATTTCAGGCCTTAGGGTGGCATCTCACAACGGTCATAACGATGGAGTGACACTCCTCATTGAGGCCGGGGCTGATTTGAATCAAGGCTGTTTTGATGGAGCGACACCTCTCTTTTTGGCCAGCCAAGATGGCCATGCCAAGGTGGTGGAGATTCTGGTTAAGGCCGGAGCTGATTTGAATCAAGGCCCTGATGATGGAGCGACACCTCTCTTTATGGCCAGCCAAAATGGTCATGTCGAGGTAGTGGCGATTCTGGTTAAGGCCGGAGCTGATCCATTACAAACATGGCACCATCATGTTTTGTTCGATTGGAGTCCGCAGGGAGCCGCCAGGTTGAATAAACTCATCTGGCTAACGAACCCCAAAGAATATGAACGTCACGCTTCGATAATTCAAACTTTAAAGCCTGCAATAAAAGTCTGGAAAGAACAGAAAAAAATTCAGGCAAAAATAGATGGTAATACGGGTTGTTTTGATGGGTTCGTCGATGTGATGAAACATGATATAAAACATACACTGGCGCCGCTAATGAGACGAATTTCATTGAAAAGCACAGGCCATTAGGCCCTATTGTCCTGGAGCCACGGTGAGCAGTCGAATAACCACGGCATAGAAGTCAGAGCTATCGGGGTTGGTCAGAGGCACGCCTGTCGGGCTTCAATCGATGAGCCATATCCTGGCTTTCGGTATTGAACAGCACCACGCCCACAAACACCTTCCGCATAGCAACATCCCCTACCGTCCGGTCGATGCGGGAGATATCACGAAACAGGTTGTTCACCTGCCCATCGACCACCACATCTCCGGTGGCCCTGCCTCCGCCGTTATCCTCGTCGGTGAGCCTTTGGGAGGCGTAGAGCTTGATGTCATCTTTGTTAATCGTCATAACACTGCCCTCTGTGTTAGCAATTCGGGGTGAACTTGTGGACGTCTGCCTATTCCAAGAGGGAAATTATATATTGCGAGGAACCCTCCATGGCAAGCCCTGTTCCCGGTGGATCACTTTTCTGCCAACCGGTCATGCAAGCATCTGAAAGCTCGACAGCCACCCATCAAGAGAGGAAGAACCCCAAGGGTGATCCTGATATTCTGGCCGCATGCCGAACGGGGAACCTTGCATGGGTAGAAGAGCTTTTGAGGGGAAATCCAGGTTATATCAATCAGACTTTCATGACTCGTGTGACGAGCAATATGGTGACGCCGTTGTATCTGGCTTCCCAGGAAGGCCACGAGCCGGTCGTAGAGTTTCTTATTCAGAAGAGCGCCAATCCAAATATTTCGTGTAGAGAGGATGGAACCACTGCGCTTATGCTGGCTTCCCAGAATGGCCACACTGATATCGTCAAGCGTCTTCTTAAAGCGAACGCTGATCCAAATGCTCAGAGCACGACTGGAACCACTGCGCTTATGCCGGCTTCCCAGAATGGCCACAAGAATATCGTCGAGCTTCTTCTTGATGCGAATGCTGACCCAAATGCTCAGGGCACGAAAGGAATCACTGCCCTTTTTGGGGCCTCCTATAAGGGCCACGAAGAGGTAGTCAAGCTTCTTCTTGAGAGGCAGGGTAATCCAAACATTCAGGCCGATAATGGAACCACCGCGCTTCTTATGGCTTCCCAGCAGGGATGCACGGACGTCGTCAACCTTCTTCTTCAAGCGAACGCTGATCCAAATAAAAAAAGGAAAACTCGGGATTCCTTTGTAACAAAGTCGCCTCTGCAAGCAGCGAAACAGGCCGGACACAAAGATATTGTTACACTTTTGGAGGCGGCTATTGAAAATAGAAAAAAACAGCAGTGCGCGCCTTCGATTCGATACCATTACAACGCAATCACTCAGAAAATGAGGAAGCTTTAATACATGCATAGAAACCGCTGTAAATGGTATTGTCATGAATAAGCACCTGCCGTCAGCAGCCTGATCGTTACCGTGTAAAGGTGCTCATCCGCTGGATTTGCCAATGGAAAAACCGGCTCCACACCTAATGGCGCTCCATCTCTGCTGTCAAAAATCACTGAGAATGTACGCCCATTATCCAGCGTCAGCTCCATGGTTTTGTTAATCTGTTTCGACAACTCATAAAGCGGCCCAAGTTCACCCAGCGTCATCCATGAATTTTCACCTTCTCCCAGAACGATGCTCTGGCCATACTGTTTCTTAGACTCCGAAACGATAAGCACCCCTGTAAGGCTATGGCCGATGGTCTGGGATACCGGACTCCTTCAGTGCCCGCAGCAGTTTATTTTCATCGCCATTGCGCACATTCACATTAACCGAGCCACCCGGGTATTCGAGGCGGATCACTTTGGAGGGCGTGGTGTTTTGCTGAGGGGCGGGCTTTCGGGTGCGTTCGCTGGCTTGTCGGCGCTTGTCTCGCTCAGCCTGTTCCAGTGCACGACTCAGCGTGTCCATATCCTGCTGGTTGAGCAGGTTCATCTCATCCTTGGCAACGCGATAGACACGGCCCACCTGCTGCACCGTGCTGGCCTGGGATTTGAAGGAAGTGAGAAGACGAGATTGCTGTTCGAGGGTTTAAAGCAGGACTTTAAGACCTTGCCTTCTCCTCCAGCTGCTCCAGTGCATCGCCGGATTTACGGACCATACGGGAGAGAAGGTCGCGGGCTTTGAGGGTGAATTGGATCGCTTTATGTTTCCTTGTACGAAGCCGACCTTATAACCCTATTGATACTGAACTTTTATAAGCCTATCCAATCAGATTTTTTGAATTCTACAGTAACCGCAAGGAGTTAACTCTATGAAAAAAGGCATCTTCTTAATTCCCTTGGCCATTTCTATGATGGCTCTGTATGGGTGCGCCACTAAAAATTATGGCCGCCAGGGTGTTTTAACCCAGTATGAAAGCGACACCATGTCATGCCGGGAGATTGACCTGGAAGTTGCCAAAGTGCGTGGATTTATGGATCACATCAACAGCGAGAGTGCCTTCAGCGGTCGCGATGTGCTCGCAATCCTTGGGGATTTCGGGATTGGTAACAACCTGGAAAGAAAAGCCGCCATTGAGAGCGCTCAGGACAGGTTACAGGCTCTGAATACCCTGAAGTCCCAAAAGCACTGCTTCAAAAAGTGATCTTGGATCACTCCACCAAATCCAACTGCATAAACGGGCTCAACCCAGAGCCCGTCACCTGCACCAATACGCAAGACTAAAAGCCATCAGGTTCAGGATTCATCATGAAAAACTTCAGTGGGATGGATATCGTCTCTGCCGCTACCAGCATCGCTCAGCACCTCAAAGAGCAAGATATAAGTACCCGGTCACATGAAAACTATTTTTTCATGTGACCGGGTACTTATGCAACAAGCAGAATGACGGCCAATCACTCGTTCAGGCGCTCTGTCTTATGGTGAATCACAATAAAAGCCCGAATGACTTTATTGACTTCATACGTAGCCAAAGTATGACAGAGAAAGACTTCCACAACGGATTTTGTATCACGCAGGAGTACAGCTCGCTTGAGGGAGATATATTCTTGTTCGGTAATCATGCTGTTGGTTCTGGAGGTTTAACGCAGGTATGAGCTGTGAAAGGCGCGCAATGGCCGAGATTTCTGCTCAATGAGAGCCGCCGTTTCCGCCATGACATTCCGCCTAACCAGTGACTATCAATGCACGATGCTGCTGACTTTAGAGCGGGTATAAAACTATGCTAAACACTGCGACCTTTGGGTATCAGGAAGAATATGCAGGTTTGGAAATTCCTCCTGCAGTACCTGCCAATCTTTAGTGTTCCGTTCAAATACCTCTTCCCGGGAGGTGTTACCATGTAAAATGTTGTTGTAAAAAATATTAATATCCCGGTCAACATGTACATCAAATCCTTCTTTTAGAGCCCCTTCTGCTGTAGAGCGTATACACAGCCCATCAAAGCAACCGGTTGGAACGATGTCTGTGACGCCTTCTGATTTCAGATGCGTACCGAGTTTTCCAGTAATGACTTCCTCTAAATTCTCATCACCTTTGAAAATGGCAGGTTCCTGAAATGCATCATTTGTCGCTTTAATAAATCGAAAATACCGTTTGCGTTTTAGCTGTCGGTGTAGCTCTGGCAAGGTCGCCAGATGTTTTTCACCCAGGCTCTGGGATGTAATATTTACATCAATGAACGTCACATTCTCTTTCTTGACTAGACGCATAAGTAATCGCCTCTGGTCGTCGATACGGATATCGCTGTAGTCTTCACTAAATGAAGGAACGTATACCTGTTGCATGTCGATCAACAGTACAGCGACTTTTTTCCCTTGCGCTAAAAGACTGTCGATGTAGATGATCATGTCATCAGTCGATGCAGCAGCAGAATTAAATAGAAGAAGAAACAGAATAAGAGCTGTTTTGAGCAACATACGACATTTATTCTCAATCACTATTTTAAGGAGAAACCTTGCCTATTATCTGGCTATAGCATTCATGAATAATCCTTGATTGACAGCTAAAAACTCTATACCCACACTCGGCGTTGTCTGGCTTGAGTGTAGTCCAACAGAGTAGTGGGTCAGAGTAGTGGGTCAGAGTAGTGGGTCAGAGTAGTGGGTTAACCCAAACAAGAACTATGCAAAGAACGCCGAGGCTGGGGTTTCTTCTCAATGAGTGCTGCGGTTTATGACATGACATCCGGCTTTGGTCTTTGTTCGGCCAGCTGTTCCAGACTCAATCCCCGGTGTTGCTGAAGAATACGCACAGCGGTTAACGCATACACCCGGCAATCGAGCGCTTCATTACGCTTCTTTCGAGCATCCCATTCAAAATACGCGACACACCGGAGATACTTTCCAATCTTCATCAAAACAGTCTTTGATGAGCCAGTGACAGTAGCCTGGGCCTGCTTCTATAGCCCGATAACGCTGACAGATCAGCTCTTTGGCAGTATCAGTGCCCACCAATGTGAGATAAACACCTTTCTTGCTCCTGGTTTTGTGGAAGTTGGCAATGGGGTTGCCCGCCTGACTGGCTCCCTTAATGGAAATCAACCAGTCGATGCCCATCTTGCGGCTGAAGGCGTAGACCTCATAGGTAAAGTGGCCGTTGGAGTCCATACACAACCGAGCGATATTCATCATGACCCCGTCCTGGCGCTTGAAAGTCTGACGAAGTTTCTCTGCAATCGCTTTCCAAATTTCTGGCCGAGACAAATCACCGTAGAGTCGGTAATAATCAATCGACCAGCCCTCTTCACTGGCACCCCAGCCCACCACTTCGAACTCTATGCGATCATCTTGCACATCGACACCGCAGGTCAGCACTTATAGCCAGATTGATCGGGCTGCCTTCACCATCTGGGTATTGCCAGAATCCCGGGAGCGGGGATCTTTCACCCGATCCCTAAGAATCGGCATCTCATCAATCATCGGAGCAATACGTTGTTTGGAGGTTCGCTTAGCCATATCCAGCGTTGGCAGCACATACATCATTGGGCCGGGTGTATGGTGGATGACATAACCGAACCAGTTATTGCCGCACTCAGTGCCGCCGACCTGGGCACCTTTCATAAAGACAACGCGCTCAACTGAAGTGGAAGGCGACAGACAATCCATAATGTCATTAAGATACGGTGAGTCGGGTATCAGGAGTGAGACCGGCACGAAATCCCGCGCTGTATGGTGAGGGCACAGTCAGATCGGAAACGTGAGCGTTCTACCTGAAAAGTGTCACCGGAGAAGTGTTACCTGTTACATCAACGTGTAACCCATCGGTAGCACTTGATCGTCTACGTAACAGGTTATTTATACGTATTTCACAGGGAATCAGGCTGCATCCCCTGGTACAAAAGGGAAGTAAGAAAGTTGGCACGCCAACTGCTATCTATTCAGGTGTAAACAGGCAAAAGATTCCGGAAGAGAATCTTGCCAGGCAAACGTTCAACAATAATAAGAAAAACCAAAATAATAATAAGCTTCCTGAGAAGCATCTAATAATAAAAAAGTACGACTTCGTTTGTGTAACAAGACTGTCGAAGAAATAAAATAATAAGAAACGACACTTCCTGGAATCATAATCCCGCAGCCGCGGGTTTTTGTTTGTCTGGGCTTTGTATTTTGGAGCTATGTACTTTTGAGCTATGTACTTGGCTCTGCATGCTCGCTTCTATGAACTTAAGTGCGTCAATAGCGTTTCCAACTCCTCATGCAGTAACCGTTTCACTGTCTCCGCATCCGTTTCTGCGGCCAATACATCGGCATGCGATCGGGAATCGCCAGTAAACCATCCCGCACCATACGGCCCGTCTGGAAGGCATCATCCCTGACCTTACTAGCATCAATCAGCTTGCCTTCGCGTTCTTCATAATCGAGCCGTGCCATCTTCGCTCGATAGGCTTCACACATGGTACGGGCGGCAGCGTAATCCACAGTCTTACTTTGTGCGCCCTGGCTGTGATTGACCCTGGCTCCCGTAAAGCGGTCGACGGTTCGGCCAGCTGATCGGTAAGACCGACACAAAACAGGCAGATATTGTGGCTGATACCATGATCAGGCTTCTGAAGAGGACGTCGTCAACCAATACAATCACCCTGGACAATGGTGGTGAATTTGCAGCCCATGAAAAGGTGGCAGAAGCGATGAATGCTGATATTTACTTCGTCAAACCTTACGCCAGTTATCAACGTGGTACTAACGAGAATACCAATGGCATTATCCGACGAACATGGCCCAAGAGAATGTCACTGAGTCATCTGACTGAAGGTGATTTAAAAACAATGGAAATATTAATCAATACAATGCCTCGAAAGGTTTTAGGTGGTCGGACACCGCTTGAGATCCACACAGGGCAGTCGATTGCACTTATTGCTTGAATCCAGCTCTAATAAACCAAAAATAAATAATCAAAATCCTCCAAGAATAATTATGCTGCCAAGGAGTAAAAATACTCCCACTACCTGGTTAACTCAGAATCTGGATATCGGCCTTTTCTCAGCATATTCGATAGCTCAATGCCAGAGAGCGCCACCTTGGCAGAATAGAAAGCCTTGAACAGCATCATAGGGCGGGTGATCCGTTTTACGGACCGATGATCCTGCTCCACGATGTTGTTCAAATATTTGCTCTGGTAAATGGTGATTTTTGGCTCATACCGAGTTTTTCACGGCAGCTTTCTGCTTTAAATACCGAGTTTCAAGTTGAGGAACCTATGCAATCACCCAGCGGTTGATCGTTGTCTGATCGACAGTGATGCCCGCTCCGCAAAAATTTCTTTAATCATACGCAAGCTGAGGGGATAACTGACATACCAGCGAACAGCCTGCAGGATGACATTTTTGGGGAAGCGACGGCTAGAAAACTTCATCCGTGAAAGCTCAGGAATGGGTAAGGTTCCGGATTCTGGCGGGGACGGGCTGCGTTTGCAACAGAACCCTTTTTTTCACTGTACGACTATCTTTCTTCCCCTGGTTCAATGGGGGAAAGAATGTTTATTCAAAACAGATTACAACTCTTTCGTGTTAGTCTTTTCTTAGTCGGCTGTCTTGCTTCTCTACCCGCGTCTTCGGTGAGGGACAAAGGTACCCCCCATCGGCTTGCCCCACCCGCCTCACTGAACGTGACCTCGATGGCGGGAGTGGCCGTCTATACCGTTAAAAATACACGGATCTACCCAAAAGGCGAAACAACCTGCTCCCGGGGTGAGAGGGATGGTCGTCCTTTTATATACTGCCGGGGAGAGCATAAAACGACACAGTTCACCCTGGCAGGACCCATTCCCCAAACGCTTGAAATTCAACAGGGAGCCATCACCAGTATCGAGAGTGGGACAACAGCGTGCCGTATTTCACCGGGAGAGGAGGTCGATCCGTCTATTGATTGTGGTTGCTCCACCAAAGATCTCTCCCCCGAGTTTCCTGGCGTCAATGGATGGGTTCGTGAGCATGACCAGGATCATGAAATCAATGATCTGCTGGCGCCCCAATCAGAAGATAAATGCCATGGTGGCGTTCAAACCTGCGAAGAACTTGAGGTGCAAATCGTAGAGGGTGAGGGGCAGGGTTCTCCAGACACACACACACTGAGAGCCTCACGTAGAAAGAAACGACTGAAAGGAAGCGGCCTATACCCGCCTAAAACCTCGCGAATCCTTGCCTCTCGATTATGCCAATGTGACCAGTGTAGCTACACCACCAATTGGCCGGGGAACCTCAAACAGCACCAGCGCACCCATTTGCAGGGGGAGGCGCGGCCCAAGCCGCTGTCCTGTGACCTGTGCAGCTACACCACCGATCGCCCGGCGCACCTCAAACAGCACCAGCGCACCCATTTGCAGGGGGAGGCGCGGCCCAGGCCGCTGTCCTGTGACCAGTGCAGCTACACCACCGATCGTCTGTGGAGCCTCAAACAGCACCAGCGCACCCATCTGCCCGGGGAGGCGCGGCCCAAGCTGCTGTCCTGTGAGCAGTGCAGCTACACTACCGATCACTCGGGGAACCTCAACCGGCACCAGCGCGCCCATCTGCAGGGGGACGCGCGGCCCAAGCTGCTGTCCTGTGACCTGTGCACCTACACCACCGGTAACTCGGGGCACCTCAAACGGCACCAGCGCACTCATCTGCCCCGGGAGGCGCGGCCCAAGCCGCTGTCCTGTGACCAGTGCTCCTACACCACCGATCACCCGGGGAACCTCAAACAGCACCAGCGCAACCATCTGCATTCGCGCGGCTGAGCACCACAGCTTGTTGAGTGTTACAGGGATCCCGTGCGTCAAGTCTCACGTAGAGTACTGACTAAAGATAGGCACTGTTTTTCATTCTACGACTATCTTTGCTCCCCTGGCTCAATGGGTGAAAGAATGTTATTTCAAAACAGATTACAACTCTTTCGTGTTAGTCTTTTCTTAGTCGGCTGTTTTGCTTCTCTACCCGCGTCTTCGGTGAGGGATAAGGGTACCCCCCATCGGCTTGCCCCACCCACCTCACTGAACGTGACCTCGATGGCGGGAGTTACCGTCCATACCATTAAAAAAACACGTATCTACCCCAAAGGCGAAACAACCTGCTCCCGGGGTGAGAGGGATGGTCGTCCTTTTGTATACTGCCGGGGAGAGGATAAAACGACACAGTTCACCCTGGCAGGACCCATTCCCCAAACGCTTGAAATTCAACAGGGTGCCATCACCAGTATCGAGAGTGGGACAACAACGTGCCGTATTTCACCGGGAGAAGAGGTCGGTCCGTCTATTCATTGCGGTTCATCCACCAAAGCTCCCTCCCCCGCGTTTCCTGGCGTCAATAGATGGGTTCATGAGCATGACCAGGATAATGAAATCAATGATCTGCTGGCGCGCCAATCAGAAGATAAATGTCATGACGGCGTTCAAACCGTTGAAGAACTTGAGGTTCAAATTGTAGAGAATGAGGGGCAGGATTCTCCAGACACAGACACACTGAGAGCCTCACGTAGAAAGAAACGTCTGAAAGGAAGCGGCCTATACCCGCCTAAAGCCTTGCGAATCCTTGCCTCTCGATTATGGCAATGTGACCAGTGCAGCTACACCACCAATCGGCTGGGGAACCTCAAACAGCACCAGCGCACCCATCTGCAGGGGGACGCGCGGCCCAAGCCGCTGTCCTGTGATCAGTGCAGCTACACCACCGATGTCCGAGGGAGCCTCAAACAGCATCAGCGCACCCATCTGCAGGGGGAGGCGCGCCCCAAGCCGCTGTCCTGTGACCTGTGCAGCTACATCACCGGTCACCCGGGGAGCCTCAACCGGCACAAACGCACCCATCTGCAGTCGCGCGCGCGGCCCAAGCCGCTGTCCTGTGACCAGTGCACCTACACCACCGATCGCCTGGGGCACCTCAAACAGCACAAGCTCACCCATTTGCAGGGGGAGGCGCGGCCCAAACCGCTGTCCTGTGACCAGTGCAGCTACACCACCGATCACCCGGGGAACCTCAAACAGCACCAGCGCACCCATCGTACTGACTAAAAATAGGCACTTTTTTTCACTGTACGACTATCTTTCCTCCCTTGGCTCAATGGGGGAAAGAATGTTTCTTCAAAACAGATTACAACTCTTTCGTGTTAGTCTTTTCTTAGTCGGCTGTTTTGCTTCTCTACCCGCATCTTCGGCGAGGGACAAGGGTGCCCCCCGGCTTGCCCCTCCCGCCTCACTGAACGTGACCTCGATGGCGGGAGTGGCCGTCTATACCGTTAAAAATACACGGATCTACCCCAAAGGCGAAACAACCTGCTCCCGGGGTGAGAGGGATGGTCGTCCTTTTATAGACTGCCGGGGAGAGGATAAAGCGACACAGTTCACTCTGGCAGGGTCCATTTCCCAAACGCTTGAAATTCAACAGGGTGCCATCACCAGTATCGAGAGTGGGACAACAGCGTGCCGTATTTCACCGGGCGAGGAGGTCGATCCGTCTATTCATTGCGGTTCCTCCACCAAAGCTCCCTCCCCCGTGTTTCCTGGTGTTAATGGATGGGTTCGTGAGCATGACCAGAATCATGAAATCTATGATCTGCTGGCGCCCCAATCAGAAGAGGAATGCCATGGCGGCTTTCAAACCTTCGAAGAACTTGAGGTTCAAATCGTAGAGGGTGGGGGGCAGGGTTCTCCAGACACACACACGCTGAGAGCCTCACGTAAAAAGAAACGTCTGAAAGGAAGCAGCCTATACCCGCCTAATGCCTCGCGAATCCTTGCCTCTCGATTATGCCAATGTGACCAGTGCAGCTACATCACCAATCGCCCGGGGCACCTCAAACGGCACCAGCGCAACCATCTGCAGGGGGACGCGCGGCCCAGGCCGCTGTCCTGTGACCAGTGCACCTACACCACCGATCGCCCGGGGAGCCTCAAACAGCACCAGCGCACCCATCTGCAGGGGGACGCGCGACCCAAGCCGCTGTCCTGTGACCAGTGCAGCTACACCACCGATCACCCGGGGAGCCTCAAACGGCACAAGCGCACCCATCTGCAGGGGGAGGCGCGGCCCAAGCCGCTGTCCTGTGACCAGTGCACCTACACCACCGATCACCCGGGGCACCTCAAACAGCACCAGCGCACCCATCTGCAGGGGGAGGCGCGGCCCAAGCCCCTGTCCTGTGACCAGTGCACCTTCACCACCGATCACCTGAGGAGCCTCAAACGGCACCAGCGCACCCATCTTCAGGGGGAGGCGCGGCCCAAGCCCCTGTCCTGTGACCAGTGCACCTACACCACCGATGCCCCGTGGCACCTCAAACAGCACCAGCGCACTCATCTGCAGGGGGAGGCACGGCCCAAGCCGCTGTCCTGTGACCAGTGCAGCTACACCACCGATCACCTGGGGAGCCTCAAACAGCACCAGCGCACCCATCTGCAGGGGGAGGCGCGGCCCAGGCCGCTGTCCTGTGACCAGTGCAGCTACACCACCGATCGCCCGGGGAGTCTCAAACAGCACCAGCGCACCCATTTGCAGGGGGAGGCGCGACCCAAGCCGCTGTCCTGTGACCAGTGCACCTACACCACCGATCACCCGGGGCACCTCAAACAGCACCAGCGCACCCATTTGCAGGGGGAGGCGCGGCCCAAGCCGCTGTCCTGTGACCAGTGCAGCTACACCACCGATGCTGCGGGGAACCTCAAACATCACAAGCGCACCCATTTGCAGAGGGAGGCGCGGCCCAAACCGCTGTCCTGTGACCAGTGCAGCTACACCACCGATCACCCGGGGAACCTCAAACAGCACCAGCGAACCCATTTGCATTCGCGCGGCTGAGCACCCGCAGTTTGTTGAGTGTTACAGGGGCCCCATTCGTAAAGTCTCACGTAGAGTACTGACTAAAAACAGGCACTTTTTTTCACTGTACGACTATCTTTCCCCCCCTGACTCAATGGGGGAAAGAATGTTTCTTCAAAACAGATTACAACTCTTTCGTGTTAGTCTTTTCTTAGTCGGCTGTTTTGCTTCTCTATCCGCGTCTTCGGCGAGGAACAAGGGTACCCCCCATCGGCTCGTCCCTCCCGCCTCTCTGAATGTGATCTCGATGGCGGGAGTTACCGTCCATACCGTTAAAAATACACGGATCTACCCCAAAGGCGAAACAACCTGCTCCCGGGGTGAAAGGGATGGTCGTCCTTTTATATACTGCCGGGGAGAGGATAAAGCGACACAGTTCACCCTGGCAGGGCCCATTCCCCAAACGCTTGAAATTCAACAGGGTGCCATCACCAGTATCGAGAGTGGGACAACAGCGTTCCGTATTTCACCGGGAGAGAAGGTCGATCCGTCTATTCATTGTGGTTACTCCACCAAAGCTCTCTCCCCCGAGTTTCCTGGCGTCAATGGATGGGTTCGTGAGCATGACCAGGATCATGAAATCAATGATCTGCTGGCGCGCCAATCAGAAGAGGAGTGTCATGACAGCGTTCAAATCTGTGAAGAACTTGAGGTTCAAATCGTAGAGGATGAGGGGCAGGGTTCTCCAGACACACACACACTGAGAGCCTCACGTAGAACGAAACGACTGAAGGGAAGCGGTCTATACCCGCCTAATGCCTTGCGAATCCTTGCCTCTCGATTACGCCAATGTGATCAGTGCAACTACATCACCGTTCACCCGGGGAGTATCAACCGGCACAAGCGCACCCATCTGCCCGGGGAGGGGAGGCCCAAGCCGCTGTCCTGTGACCAGTGCACCTACACCACCGATCACCCGGGGAACCTCAACCGGCACAAGCGCACCCATCTGCAGGGGGACGCGCGACCCAAGCCGCTGTCCTGTGACCTGTGCACATACACCTCCGATCGCCTGGGGAACCTGAAAAAGCACCAGCTCACCCATCTGCAGGGGGAGACGCGGCTCAGGCCGCTGTCCTGTGGCCAGTGCACCTACACCACCGATCACCCGGGGAGCCTCAAACGGCACCAGCGCACCCATCTGCAGGGGGAGGCGCGACCCAAGCCGCTGTCCTGTGACCAGTGCACCTACACCACCGATCACCTGGGGCACCTCAAACAGCACCAGCGCACCCATTTGCAGGGGGAGGCGCGGCCCAAGCCGCTGTCCTGTGACCAGTGCAGCTACACCACCGATGTCCCGAGGAGCCTCAAACAGCACCAGCGCACCCATTTGCAGGGGGAGGCGCGGCCCAAGCCGCTGTCCTGTGACCAGTGCCCCTACACCACCGATGCTGCGGGGAACCTCAAACAGCACCAGCGCACCCATCTGCATTCGCGCGGCTGAGCACCCGCAGTTTGTTGAGTGTTACAGGGGCCCCATGCGTCAAGTCTCACGTAGAGTACTGACTAAAAACAGGCACTTTTTTTCACTGTACTACTATCTTTCCTCCCCTGGCTCAGTGGGGGAAAGAATGTTTCTTCAAAACAGATTACAACTCTTTCGTGTTAGTCTTTTCTTAGTCGGCTGTTTTGCTTCTCTACCCGCGTCTTCGGTGAGGGACAAGGGTACCCCCCACCGGCTTGCCCCACCTGCCTCACTGAACGTGACCTCGATGGCGGGAGTTACCGTCCATACCGTTAAAAATACACGTATCTACCCCAAAGGCGAAACAACCTGCTCCCGGGGTGAGAGGGATGGTCGTCCTTTTATAGACTGCCGGGGAGAGGATAAAGCGACACAGTTCACCCTGGCAGGCCCCATTCCCCAAACGCTTGAAATTCAAAACGATGCCATCACCAGTATCGAGAGTGGGACAACAGCGTGCCGCGTTTCACCGGGAGAGGAGATCGATCCGTCTATTCATTGCGGTTCCTCCACCAAAGCTCCCTCCCCCGCGTTTCATGGCGTCAATGGATGGGTTCATGAGCATGACCAGGATCATGAAATCAAGGATCTGCTGGCACGCCAATCAGAAGAGGAATGTCATGACAGCGTTCAAACCTGCGAAGAACTTGAGGTGCAAATCGTAGAGGATGAGGGGCAGGGTTCTCCAGACACACACACACTGATAGCCTCACGTAAAATGAAACGACTGAAAGAAAGCGACCTATACCCGCCTAAAGCCTTGCGAATCCTTGCCTCTCGATTATGCCAATGTGACCAGTGCACCTACACCACCAATCGTCTGGGGCACCTCAAACAGCACCAGCACACCCATTTGCAGAGGGAGGCGCGGCCCAAGCCGCTGTCCTGTGACCAGTGCACCTACACCACCGATCACCTCGGGAGCCTCAAACGGAACCAGCGCACCCATTTACAGGGGGAGGCGCGGCCCAAGCCGCAATCCTGTGACCAGTGCAGCTACACCGACCGCCCAGGGAACCTCAAAAAGCACCAACGCACCCATCTGCAGGGGGAGGGGCGACCCAAGCCGCTGTCCTGTGACCTGTGCACCTACACCACCGATGACCAGGGGAGCCTCAAACGGCACCAGCGCACCCATCTGCCCGGGGACGCGCGGCCCAAGCCGCTGTCCTGTGACCTGTGCAGCTACACCACCGATCGCCCAGGGAACCTCAAAAAGCACCACCGCACCCATCTGCAGGGGGAGGGGCGGCCCAAGCCGCTGTCCTGTGACCTGTGCACCTACACCTCCGATGACCAGGGGAGCCTCAAACGGCACCAGCGCACCCATCTGCCCGGGGACGCGCGGCCCAAGCCGCTGTCATGTGACCTGTGCAGCTACACCACCGATCGCCCGGGGAGCCTCAAACGGCACCAGCGCACCCATTTGCAGGGGGACGCGCGGCCCAAGCCGCTGTCCTGTGACCTGTGCACCTACACCACCGATGCTGCGGGGAACCTCAAACAGCACCAGCGCACCCATCTGCAGGGGGAGGCGCGACCCAAGCCGCTGTCCTGTGACCAGTGCACCTACACCACCGATCACCCGGGGCACCTCAAACAGCACCAGCTCACCCATTTGCAGGGGGAGGCGCGGCCCAAGCCGCTGTCCTGTGACCAGTGCAGCTACACCACCGATGTCCCGAGGAGCCTCAAGCGGCACCAGCGCACCCATTTGCAGGGGGAGGCGCGGCCCAAGCCGCTGTCCTGTGACCAGTGCAGCTACACCACCGATGCTGCGGGGAACCTCAAACAGCACAAGCGCACCCATTTGCAGGGAGACGCGCGGCCCAAGCCGCTGTCCTGTGACCAGTGCCCCTACACCACCGATCACCCGGGGCACCTCAAACAGCACCAGCGCACCCATCTGCATTCGCGCGGCTGATCACCCGCAGTTTGTTGAGTGTTACAGGAACCCCGTGCGTCAAGTCTCACGTAGAGTACTGACTAAAAACAGGCACTTTTTTTCACTGTACGACTATCTTTCCTCCCCTGGTTCAATGGGGGAAAGAATGTTTCTTCAAAACAGATTACAACTCTTTCGTGTTAGTCTTTTCTTAGTCGGCTGTTTTGCTTCTCTACACGCGTCTTCGGCGAGGAACAAAGGTACCCCCCATCGGCTTGCCCCACCCGCCTCACTGAATGTGACCTCGATGGCGGGAGTGGCCGTCTATACCGTTAAAAATACACGTATCTACCCCAAAGGCGAAACAACCTGCTCCCGGGGTGAGAGGGATGGTCGTCCTTTTATATACTGCCGGGGAGAGTATAAAGCGACACAGTTCACCCTGGCAGGACCCATTCCCCAAACGCTCGAAATTCAACAGGGTGCCATCACAAATATCGAGAGTGGGACAACAGCGTGCCGCGTTTCACCGGGAGAGGAGGTCGATCCGTCTATTCATTGCAGTTCCTCCACCAAAGCCCTCTCCCCCGCGTTTCCTGGCGTCAATGGATGGGTTCGTAAGCATGACCAGGATCATGAAATCAAGGATCTTCTCGCGCGCCAATCAGAAGAGGAGTGTCATGGCGGCGTTCAAACCTGCGAAGAACTTGAGGTTCAAATCGTAGGGGATGAGGGGCAGGATTCTCCAGACACACACACACTGAGAGCCTCATGTAGAAAGGAACATCTGAAAGGAAGCGGCCTATACCCGCCTAAAGCCTTGCGAATCCTTGCCTCTCGATTATGCCAATGTGACCAGTGCAGCCACACCACCAATTGTCTGGGGCACCTCAAACAGCACCAGCACACCCATTTGCAGAGGGAGGCGCGGCCCAAGCCGCTGTCCTGTGACCAGTGCACCTACACCACCGATCACCCGGGGAACCTCAACCGGCACCAGCGCACCCATCTCCAGGGGGACGCTCGGCCCAGGCCGCTGTCCTGTGACCAGTGCAACTACACCACCGATCGCCTGGGGAACCTCAAAAAGCACCAGCGCACCCATCTGCAGGGGGAGGTGCGGCCCAAGCCGCTGTCCTGTGACCTGTGCACCTACACCACCGATGACCCGAGGAGCCTCAACCGGCACCAGCGCACCCATCTGCAGGGGGAGGCGCGGCCCAACCCCCTGTCCTGTGACCAGTGCTCCTACACCACCGACCGCCCGGAGCACCTCAAACAGCACCAGCGCATTCATCTGCAGGGGGACGCGCGACCCAAGCCCCTGTCCTGTGGCCTGTGCACCTACACCACCGATACCCCGGGGAACCTCAAACAGCATCAGCGCACCCATCTTCAGGGGGAGGCGCGGCCCAAGCAGCTGTCCTGTGATCTGTGCACCTACACCACCGATCACCCGGGGCACCTCAAACAGCACAAGCGCACCCATTTGCAGGGGGGGGCGCGGCCCAAGCCGCTGTCCTGTGACCTGTGCACCTACACCACCGATCACCCGGGGAGCCTCAAACAGCACCAGCGCACTCATCTGCCCGGGGACGCGCGGCCCAAGCCGCTGTCCTGTGACCAGTGCACCTACACCACCGATACCCCGGGGAACCTCAAACAGCACCAGCGTACCCATCTGCAGGGGGAGGCGCGGCCCAAGCCGCTGTCCTGTGATCTGTGCACCTACACCACCGATGACCCGAGGAGCCTCAAACGGCACCAGCGCATCCATCTGCAGGGTGAAGCGCGGCCCAAGCCGCTGTCCTGTGGCCTGTGCACCTACACCACCGATCACCCGGGGAACCTCAAACAGCACCAGCGCACTCATCTGCAGGGGGACGCGCGGCCTAAGCCGCTGTCCTGTAACCAGTGCAGCTACACAACCGACCACCCGGGAAGCCTCAAACAGCACCTGCGTACCCATCTGCCCGGGGACGCGCGGCCCAAGCCCTTATCCTGTGACCAATGCAGCTACACCACCGATTGCCCGGGGAGCCTCAAACGGCACCAGCGCACCCATCTTCAGGGGGAGGCGCGGCCCAAGCCGCTGTCCTGTGACCTGTGCACCTACACCACCGATCACCCGGGGCACCTCAAACAGCACCTGCGCACCCATCTGCAGGGGGACGCGCGGCCCAAGCCGCTGTCCTGTGACCTGTGCACCTACACCACCGATCACCCCGGAAGCCTCAAACAGCACCAGCGCACCCATCTGCAGGGGGAGCCGCGGCCCAAGCCGCTGTCCTGTGACCTGTGCACCTACACCACCGATGACCCGAGGAGCCTCAAACAGCACCAACGCACCCATTTGCAGGGGGACGCGCGGCCCAAGCCGCTGTCCTGTGACCTGTGCACCTACACCGCCGATCACCCCGGAAGCCTCAAACAGCACCAGCGCACCCATCTGCAGGGGGACGCGCGGCCCAAGCCGCTGCCCTGTGACCAGCGCACCTACACCACCGATCACCCGGGGAACCTCAAACAGCACCAGCACACTCATCTGCAGGGGGACGCGCGGTCCAAGCCGCTGTCCTGTGACCAGTGCAGCTACACCACCGATCGCCCGGGGAGCCTCAAACAGCACCTGCGCATCCATCTGCATTCGCGCGGCTGAGCACCGCAGTTTGTTGAGTGTTACAGGGGCCCCGTGCGTCAAGTCCCACGTAGGGTACTGACTAAAAACAGGCACTTTTTTTCACTATACGACTATCTTTCCTCCCCTGGTTCAATGGGGGAAAGAATGTTTCTTCAAAACAGATTACAACTCTTTCGTGTTAGTCTTTTCTTAGTCGGCTGTTTTGCTTCTCTACCCGCATCTTCGGCGAGGGACAAGGGTGCCCCCCGGCTTGCCCCTCCCGCCTCACTGAACGTGACCTCGATGGCGGGAGTGGCCGTCTATACAGTTAAAAATACACGGATCTACCCCAAAGGCGAAACAACCTGCTCCCGGGGTGAGAGGGATGGTCGTCCTTTTATATACTGCCGGGGAGAGGATAAAGCGACACAGTTCACTCTGGCAGGACCCATTTCCCAAACGCTTGAAATTCAACAGGGTGCCATCATCAGTATCGAGAGTGGGACAACAGCGTGCCGTATTTCACCGGGAGAGGAGGTCGATCCGTCTATTCATTGCGGTCCCTCCACCAAAGCTCCCTCCCCCGAGCTTCCTGGCGTCAATGGATGGGTTCGTGAGCACAACCAGAATCATGAAATCAAGGATCTGCTGGCACGCCAATCAGAAGAGGAATGTCATGGCGGCGTTCAAACCTGCGAAGAACTTGAGATTCAAATCGTAGAGAATGAAGGGCAGGATTCTCCAGACACACACACACTGAGAGCCTCACGTAGAAAGAAACGTCTGAAAGGAAGCAGCCTATACCCGCCTAATGCCTCGCGAATCCTTGCCTCTCGATTATGCCAATGTGACCAGTGCAGCTACACCACCGATCGCCCGGGGCACCTCAAACGGCACCAGCGCACCCATCTGCAGGGGGACGCGCGGCCCAGGCCCTTCTCCTGTGACCAGTGCAGCTACACCACCGATCGCCCGGGGCACCTCAAACGGCACCAGCGCACCCATCTGCAGGGGGACGCGCGGCCCAGGCCCTTCTCCTGTGACCAGTGCAGCTACACCACCGATCACCCGGGGAGCCTCAAAATGCACCAGCGCACCCATCTGCAGAGGGAGGCGCGGCCCAGTCCGCTGTCCTGTGACCTGTGCACCTACACCACCGATGCTGCGGGGAACCTCAAACGGCACCAGAGCATCCATTTGCAGGGGGACGCGCGGCCCAAGCCGCTGTCCTGTGGCCTGTGCACCTACACCACCGATAACCAGGGGAGCCTCAAACGGCACCAGCGCACCCATCTGCCCGGGGACGCGCGGCCCAAGCCCTTCTCCTGTGACCAGTGCAGCTACACCACCGATTGCCCGGGGAGCCTCAAACAGCACCAGCGCACCCATCTGCCCGGGGACGCACGGCCCAAGCCCTTCTCCTGTGACCAGTGCAGCTACACCACCGATGTCCCGGGAAGCCTCAAACAGCACAAGCGCACCCATTTGGCCTGGGAGGCGCGGCCCAAGCCGCTGTCCTGTGACCAGTGCAGCTACACCACCGATCAGCCGGGGAACCTCAAACGGCACCAGCACACCCATCTGCAGGGAGACGCGCGCCCCAAACCGCTGTCCTGTGACCAGTGCTCCTACACCACCGATCACCCGGGGAACCTCAAAAAGCACCAGCGCACCCATCTGCAGGGGGAGGCGCGGCCCAAGCCGCTGTCCTGTGACCAGTGCACCTACACCACCGATACCCCGTGGAGCCTCAAACGGCACCAGCGCACTCATCTGCAGGGGGACGCGCGGCCCAAGCCGCTGCTCTGTGACCAGTGCAGCTACACCACCGATCGCCCGGGGCACCTCAAACAGCACCTGCGCACCCATCTGCATTCGCGCGGCTGAGCACCCGCAGTTTGTTGAGTGTTACAAGGGCCCCGTGCGTCAAGTCCCACGTAGGGTACTGACTAAAAACAGGCACTTTTTTTCACTGTACGACTATCTTTCCTCCCCTGGCTCAATGGGGGAAAGAATGTTTCTTCAAAACAGATTACAACTCTTTCGTGTTAGTCTTTTCTTAGTCGGCTGTTTTGCTTCTCTACCCGCATCTTCGGCGAGGGACAAGGGTGCCCCCCGGCTTGCCCCTCCCGCCTCACTGAATGTGACCTCGATGGCGGGAGTGGCCGTCTATACCGTTAGAAATACACGGATCTACCCCAAAGGCGAAACAACCTGCTCCCGGGGTGAGAGGGATGGTCGTCCTTTTATATACTGCCGGGGAGAGGATAAAGCGACACAGTTCAATCTGGCAGGACCCATTTCCCAAACGCTTGAAATTCAACAGGGTGCCATCACCAGTATCGCGAGTGGGACAACAGCGTGCCGTATTTCACCCGGAGAGGAGGTCGACCCGTCTATTCATTGCGGTTCCTCCACCAAAGCTCCCTCCCCCGCGTTTCCTGGCGCCACTGGATGGGTTCGTGAGCATGACCAGAATCATGAAATCAATGATCTGCTGGCGCCCCAATCAGAAGAGGAATGTCATGGCGCCGTTCAAACCTGTGATGAACTTGAGGTTCAAATCGTAGAGGATGAGGGGCAGGATTCTCCAGGTACACACACACTGAGAGCCTCACGTAAAAAGAAACGTTTGAAAGGAAGCGACCTATACCCGCCTAAAGCCTTGCGAACCCTTGCCTCTCGATTATGGCAATGTGACCAGTGCAGCTACACCACCGATCGCCCGGGGCACCTCAAACGGCACCAGCGCACCCATCTGCAGGGGGACGCGCGGCCCAGGCCGCTGTCCTGTGACCTGTGCACCTACACCACCGATGCTGCGGGGAGCCTCAAACAGCACCAGCGCACCCATTTGCAGGGGGAGGCGCGGCCCAGGCCGCTGTTCTGTGACCAGTGCAGCTACACCTCCGATAGCCCGGGGAACCTCAAAAAGCACCAGCGCACCCATCTGCAGGGGGAGGCGCGGCCAAAGCCGCTGTCCTGTGACCTGTGCACCTACACCACCGATGACCCGAGGAGCCTCAAACGGCACCAGCGCACCCATCTGCCCGGGGACGCGCGGCCCAAGCCCTTCTCCTGTGACCAGTGCAGCTACACCACCGATTACCCGGGGAGCCTCAAACAGCACCAGCGCACCCATCTGCCCTGGGAGGCGCGGCCCAAGCCCTTCTCCTGTGACCAGTGCAGCTACACCACCGATGTCCCGGGAAGCCTCAAACAGCACAAGCGCACCCATTTGCCCTGGGAGGCGCGGCTCAAGCCGCTGTCCTGTGACCAGTGCAGCTACACCACCGATCAGCCGGGGAACCTCAAACGGCACCAGCGCACCCATCTGCCCGGGGACGTGCGGCCCAAGCCCTCCTCCTGTGACCTGTGCACCTACACCACCGATAATCCGGGGAGCCTCAAAAAGCACCAGCGCCCCCATCTGCCCAGAGAGGCACGGCCCAAGCCCCTGTCCTGTGACCTGTGCAGCTACACCACCGATCGCCCGGGTAACCTCAAGCAGCACCTGCGCACACATTTGCAGGGGGAGCCGCGGCCCAGGCCACTGTCCTGTGACCAGTGCACCTACACCACCAATCACCCGGGGCACCTCAAAGAGCACCAGCGCACCCATCTGCAGGGGGAGGCGCGGCCCAAACCGCTGTCCTGTGACCAGTGCTCCTACACCACCGATCACCCGGGGAACCTCAAAAAGCACCAGCGCACCCATCTGCAGGGGGAGGCGCGGCCCAAGCCGCTGTCCTGTGACCAGTGCTCCTACACCACCGATCACCCGGGGAACCTCAAAAACCACCAGCGCACCCATCTGCATTCGCGCGGCTGAGCACCCGCAGTTTGTTGAGTGTTACAAGGGCCTCGTGCGTCAAGTCTCATGTAGAGTACTGACTAAAAACAGGCACTTTTTTTCACTGTACGACTATCTTTCCTCCCCTGGTTCAATGGGGGAAAGAATGCTTCTTCAACACAGATTACAACTCTTTCGTGTTAGTCTTTTCTTAATTGGCTGTTTTGCTTCTCTACCCGCGTCTTCGGTGAGGGACAAGGGTACCCCCCATCGGCTTGCCCCACCCGCCTCACTGAACGTGACCTCGATGGCGGGAGTGGCCATCTATACCGTTAAAAACATACGGATCTACCCCAAAGGCGAAACAACCTGCTCCCTGGGTGAGAGGGATGGTCGTTCTTTTATATACTGCCGGGGAGAGGATAAAGCGACACAGTTCACCCTGGCAGGACCCATTCCCCAAACGCTTGAAATTCAACAGGGTGCCATCACCAGTATCGAGAGTGGGACAACAGCATGCCGTATTTCACCGGGAGAGGAGGTCGATCCGTCTATTCATTGCGGTTCCTCCACCAAAACTCCCTCCCCCGCATTTCCTGGCGTCAATGGCTGGGTTCGTGAGCATGGCCAGGCCCATGAAATCAATGATCTGCTGGCGCCCCAATCAGAAGAGGAATGTCATGGCGGCGTTCAAACCTGCGAAGAACTTGAGGTTCAAATCGTAGAGGATGAGGGGCAGGATTCTCCAGACACACACACACTGAGAGCATCACGTAAAAAGAAACGACTGAAAAAAAGCGGCCTATACCCGCCTAAAGCCTTGCGAATCCTTGCCTCTCGATTATGCCAATGTGACCAGTGCAGCTACACCACCGATCACCCGGGGCACCTCAACCGGCACAAGCGCACCCATTTGCAGGGGGAGGCGCGGTCCAGGCCGCTGTCCTGTGACCTGTGCAACTACACCACCGATCGCCCGGGGAGCCTTAAACAGCACCAGCGCACCCATTTGCAGGGGGAGGCGCGGCCCAAGCCGCTGTCCTGTGACCAGTGCACCTACACCACCGATGCCCCGTGGAGCCTTAAACAGCACCAGCGCACCCATTTGCAGGGGGAGGCGCGGCCCAAGCCGCTGTCCTGTGACCAGTGCACCTACACCACCGATGCCCCGTGGAGCTTCAAACAGCACCAGCGCACCCATTTGCAGGGGGAGGCGCGGCCCAAGCCGCTGTCCTGTGACCAGTGCACCTACACTACCGATCACTCGGGGAGTCTCAACCGGCACAAGCGCACCCATTTGCAGGGGGAGGCGCGGCCCAAGCCGTTGTCCTGTGACCAGTGCACCTTCACCACCGATCACCCGGGGAACCTCAACCGGCACAAGCGCACCCATTTGCAGAGGGAGGCGCGACCCAAGCCGCTGTCCTGTGACCAGTGCAGCTTCACAACCGACCACCCGGGAAGCCTCAACCGGCACAAGCGCACCCATCTGCATTCGCGCGGCTGAGCACCCGCAGTTTGTTGAGTGTTACAGGAGCTCCGTGCGTCAAGTCTCACGTAGAGTACTGACTAAAAACAGGCACTTTTTTTCACTGTACGACTATCTTTCCTCCCCTGGCTCAATGGGGGAAAGAATGTTTCTTCAAAAAAGATTACCACTCTTTCGTGTTAGTATTTTCTTAGTCGGCTGTTTTGCTTCTCTACCCGCGTCTTCGGCGAGGGACAAGGGTACCCCCCATCGGCTCCCACCCGCCTCACTGAACGTGACCTCGATGGAGGGAGTGGCCGTCTATACCGTTAAAAACACACGTATCTACCCCAAAGGCGAAACAACCTGCTCCAGGGGGGAGAGGGATGGTCGTCCCTTTATATACTGCCGGGGAGAGGATAAAGCGACACAGTTCACCCTGGCAGGACCCATTCCCCAAACGCTTGAAATTCAACAGGATGCCACCACCAGTATCGAGAGTGGGACAACAGCGTGCCGTATTTCACCGGGAGAGGAGGTCGATCCGTCTATTCATTGTGGTTCCTCCACCAAAGCTCCCTCCCCCGCATTTCCTGGCGTCAATGGATGGGTTCGTGAGCATGACCAGGATCATAAAATCAATGATCTGCTGGCGCCCCAATCAGAAGAGGAATGTTATGACGGCGTTCAAACCTGTGAAGAACTTGAGGTTCAAATCGTAGAGGATGAGGGGCAGAATTCTCCAGGCACACACATACTGAGAGCCTCACGTAGAACGAAACGTCTGAAAGGAAGCGGCCTATACCCGCCTAAAGCCTTGCGAACACTTGCCTCTCGATTATGGCAATGTGACCAGTGCAGCTACACCAGCAATCGTCTGGGGAACCTTAAACAGCACCAGCACATCCATCTGCAGGGAGACGCGCGGCCCAAGCCGCTGTCCTGTGACCAGTGCAGCTACACCAGCAATCGTCTGGGGAACCTCAAACAGCACCAGCGCACCCATCTGCTGGGGGGCGCGCGGCCCAGGCCGCTGTCCTGTGACCAGTGCACCTACACCACCGATGACTCGGGGAACCTTAAACGGCACAAGAGCACCCATCTGCAGGGGGAGGCGCGGCCCAAGCCCTTCTCCTGTGACCAGTGCACCTACACCACCGATCGCCCGGGGAACCTCAAACGGCACCAGCGCACCCATCTGCCCGGGGATGCGCGGCCCAAGCCCCTCTCCTGTGACCAGTGCACCTACACCACCGATCATCTGGGGCACCTCAAACAGCACCAGCGCACCCATCTGCAGGGGGAGGCGCGGCCCAAGCCCTTCTCCTGTGACCAGTGCACCTACACCACCGATGACCCGAGGAGCCTCAAACAGCACCAGCGCACCCATTTGCAGGGGGAGGCGCGGCCCAAGCCGCTGTCCTGTGACCAGTGCACCTACACCACCGATGCTGCGGGGAACCTCAAGCAGCACCGGCGCACCCACTTGCAGGGGGACGCGCGGCCCAAGCCGCTGTCCTGTGACCAGTGCACCTACACCACCGATCACCTGGGGAGCCTCAAACAGCACCAGCGCACCCATTTGCAGAGGGAGGCGCGGCCCAAGCCACTGTCCTGTGACCTGTGCACCTACACCACCGATAACCCGTGGAGCCTCAAACGGCACCAGCGCACCCATATGCCAGAGGGCGAGCGACTCAAGACATTCTTTAGTAATCATTCCCTGTAGTCAGTGCACAGACTGTATGGGGTGACAATACCGTTACCAGTGGCCTAACTCTCCATTGACTCTGCCACGTATGCTCTTTGTGACCCTTTCAAGCCCCCGGCTGGCAATGTAACCCCCAATCCCCAACTGCACGATCCCAGGCAGCTTCAGTTCAGGGGGTTTCACTCAAATCCGGTGAGGCCCACCCCATCCTGCGACAGCCCCTGATAGCCTGTCGCCAGAAACTTCAGCATCCGTTTCTGCAGTGCAGCGAAGTTGTCGTCCAGTTGGCCATCATCGTTCAGGCCGCCCACCAGGGAGATGCCAAAACTCTGATGATTGTGGCCTTTGGCATGCGCACTCCAATCATCCAGTGCTCTGCCTTGTTTGACAGAACCGTTCCGCTCAATCAACCAGTGGTAACCAATATCGATAAAGGCCCGCGCCATCAGATGCCAACGTTTGATGGTTTCAAAGGTCACATCCAGACTGGACTTAGTGGCTGAACAGTGGTCAGAATCAGCCAGCCAAACCGCTCAACAGAAGCCAGCACTACACCTCGGGCACTGGCCTGCCGTTCGAGTGAACAGATACGTTTGTCGGACTCTTTCAGCTTACGGTTGAGGCTATCGAGGGTGGTGGCCTGGTGGACCATCCGTTCTTCGATAATGGCCAGGCGGGTCACTGCATCGGAGAGTTTGTCCAGCTTGGTGTCGATCTGATCAAGCCGCTGTTGAATGACTTCGCTCATCGTCAATTCCTCTTTCGGCCGCGACGGGGATAAACGTCAGATTGCTCTCTTCAAGAGTGGCTTCCTGGCCGGTGTACTCTTCCCAGAGTCGCACAATGACATCGACGTATTTAGGGTCGAGCTCTGTCAGTCTTGCCTGCCGACCGGTTTTCTCACAGGCGATGAGAGTGCTCCCGGAACCGCCAAACAGATCCAGCACAATATCTTAGCTCTTCAATAAATTGTGAATAGCGCGTTCAACCAGCTCAACCGAGAGTGAAAATATTTTTGGCCCAGATCAGGAAGGTGGACCATTTGCCACCGGCTCCTCGAAGGCGCTTTGTAAGGTGTCTAATTCAGAAGACGACATGCAGACGCAGATTGCGCCTTTGCTGACCGCGAGCATGTTAGTCATGACCGCCAAAAGAAACGCGTAGAAGTCAGCACCCGGATTATCAAACAGTTTTCAAGGACCGTACCTTACCTTTTGCGGAATCGAAGTGTTTGAACTGCATCATAGGGCGGGTCAACCGTTTCACACTTCAGTGATCCTGCTCCACGATATTGTTCAGGTACTTGCTTTACTGTTATTAAAGCTCTGTGTTTTCCTCTCTATCAGCAGTAGGTTCTTCAGTTTCCTGTTCTTGTACCTGCTCTTGTTCTTGCCCCTTTTCAAGGTTGTTCATATCAACATCCTGTTCAGGCTCGGTGCCCGGGGCAGCCTTGCTGCCTGCCTGTTTTTTTACAACCACTACCACAACCACCGTTGCGGCTACAGCTGCGGCAGCGGTTGCTACCGCACCTCCTATTCCTGCGCCTATACCTGAACCCTGATCATCAGTGCTGTCCGGTTCCATTGAGTGGGGTGGTGTGGGTGTGATGCTAAGCAGCCGGGTTGACTGTGTGCCCTGGTCACTGGTAAAACCCGGAGCCTGGGTTGTCAGCGTTGCCAGTATGATCTGGGTGGGGGGTGGTTCACCGGTACTGGTTGTTACCCCCGGTGGTGTGCCTACAAACTCTATGTAGCTGTTTTGAGGGTTGCCAAATTTATCCAGAATGATGGCAGTTACATTGTAATTGTCGCTTTTGGTTTTGGTGGGGAATTCAATGGTAAATGTATCTCCCGCTTCCATCAAATTTGTCTGGTATTGAGATGCTTCGGTCTCTCCATAGGAGACCTCCAGCCTTTGCATTGAGCACAGAACGTTCCCTCGCTGTCGCAGCTGAATCTGTAAATAATTAGTTGAAGAGTTACGTGCTGTGTCTAGTAAAACATCCTGAACAGCGAAAAAATTTCCCGGAGTCTTTCTATTAATAGTTGCTGTCGGCCCAGTCAGGTTTCCCATAAAGGGGGCGGAGTCGAATGGCACTTAGTTAAGGTCAGAAACCCTTTACTACAGGGCTTTCCGGGGTATAGCATCATTCTCAATAGTTACTGACCTCCCCGCTTCTACATGTGGTTCTGTTGCAAACCCGGTCCATCCTGGCCAGAATCCGCAACCTTACCCATTCCTTAGCTTTCACGGATGAAGTTTTCTGGCCGCCACTTCCCCCAAGATATCATCCTGCAGGCTGTTCGCTGGTATATCAGCTATCCCCCCAGCTTGCGCATGATCAAGGAATTTTTTGCGCAGCGGTGTATCACGGTAGATCACACAACGATCAACCGCTGGGTGGTTGCATATGCACCTCAACTGGAGGCTCGGCATCGAAAGCTGAAACCTGCCGTGAAAAGCTCGTGGCGTATGGATAAAACCACTATCAAGATCAAAGGTCGTGACTGCTACCAGTATCGCGCTGTGATAAAGAAGGAATGACAGTTGATTTCCTTCTTACTAAAAAGCGAGACAAGAAAGCCGCCAAGGCCTTTTTCCGTAAGGCTTTCCGCCAACATGGACAACCGGCAAAAGTGAGCATCGAAAAAGTAGCAGCAACATCAGAGCCCTCACTTCTTACAATGCCAAACGCAAAGGGCATGAGCCCAAAATCACCTTTTACCAGAGCAAATATTTGAACAACATCGTGGAGCAGGATCATCGGTTTGTGATACCGGTCACTCTCCTTATGATGCAGTTCAAGGCTTTCTTTTCTGCCATGGTGTCCCCCTCTGGCGGCATAATTGGGCCTGGAGAATATTGAGTTTTGATTCATCTGAAAATTTGCAACAGATCCTCTATCCCATGGGGCAAAATATTATGCCGGTAACATGGCACAAACACTGAGGCGAACAGTACCGGTAGCTCGCATTGCCGGTACCGAACCCGAAGTCGTCAGTACCGGTAACTGAACTGACCGATCCTGTTTTGAGGCGATAATTCTGCACTCTGAAGAACTTAATGTCCTCGTATGAGCACTTATTACAATAAGGTCAGGCTCCCTGACACCCGGTGTTGTTGTATCTATAAGCAGCTGGGATGACCTCTATGTTATGCCTTTGGTGTTAACAGTTTTGGAAAATGGTGTTTTTTACTGTCCAAACACTGATTACCGAACATAACTGGACAATATGGATTCTCTCACCCCCCAACAAAAGCCTTTCAGCCGCCAGCTTCAACATTCTGGACAAGGAGATATTGTCCGGGGCACAGCCGTTTCAGGTGCTATTGCCCAGACAGGTCCGTCTCAGGTAAAGACTGCACCCCGTTCGGACGAACAGCTATCGAAATCAATACCGGAGCGTACTGTTGCTGAAAAGAGCATTCAGTCAGGGGCTCTCATTCAGCCTGTTGAGCCTGCAAAGCCCACGAGTCTGGATGAGATTCGTCAGTGCTTTGCAGAGAAGGATTACCATCAGCTTTGTAAGCTGAGTGTGCGGAAAGATAACCAACAAATTATCGCTGATTCTACCCCTCTGGTTAAAGCAGAGATGAAGTTTCTGAACATACTGGCCAACATCAGGGTGACAAAACAGCGCCCTCTGGTGCGGTTACTGCAGCTGACCAGAGAGTTAATAACGTACAGTCGTAGCATATTACTCATCGATGAGAATGATGAGCACCAAGATGAGCGGGATAAACTCCTGGCTTATTACTCGGTAGTTGCCTACGAGTTAACCCAGTCCAAATACTGGCATGACAGCAATGACCTGCAACAACTGCAAGCCTTGATATCTGGATTGAGCCTGCTGGTGATAGACCGTGAAACAGCCATTAATCTTTTGAAAACAGCAGAGTCTGAAACTTGTGCGGACATTAACTTTTGGCTCGGCATCACGATGTTGGAGCAACATCCTGAGCAGGCTCTCATCCATCTTAAAAAATCCTGGGAGCTGAACTTCAAGGATGCTCGAATATGGTTGGGCATAGCCATTTTCAAGGTCGCTACGAGGGAGCAGGTAAAAGCTGACAAGAGAGGGGCGCAACACCACAAGATATTCCGCGCCAAAATGGAAGAACTGTGCAGGATTTCATCTATGGCGGGGCAGTCTGTTCCTCTTTTAATGAAAGCAGATTTTATCGAGCAGGGCCGTTATGGTTATGAAAAAGACGGGGAGAAAGCCTGGCAACTCGTTTCCGAGGAATATACTCGGGGCAGCCCCTATGCTGCGTTGCTGAAAGCGGTCTGGATAACGAAAGCACACTGTTCACTGAATGTTCGCCGCATACAGAGCCGTCCTGTAGATGGAATGAATTATCTGCGAATCCATGATCAGAGAATGGATCACCATCTATATATTATCTCTCATTTTTCTCCTTTTGTTCATTTGGCTTTAGGGGCGGACAGGGATGGTGCATGCTTGCCCGAGTTCAGTATTAGTCAGCATAAACATAACGAACTGGCAAGAAAAATGGAGTACATCAATACTGACAATTTGGAGCTGGAAGATTGTGATAATCCAAACACCCGTGAGAACATATTCGCAAAACTTCTTCAGGCTCGGGCAGTTGGTAGTCTCATCTGGATGCAAGCAGTCAAGCGTGCAGAAGAGTCAAACCTTGATGACCGTCAATTTCAACTTTTCAATTCTCTGGAAAGTTACTTCATTGATTTTCCTGCACAACTGACCCTGCTAGGGCTTCGTTGGGATGGTATTCATGGATCATACTTGCCTGGCATGACGCTGTACGCCTTCAGGCAGGCCATACAGAATGGTGCCTTCAGTGCGGCTTATGCCAGTATCAGGGATCTCTGCATTCGCCGAAAGGACTTTGTTCAGGCCGCTAATATCTCTAGTGTTCTGTGCCAGCGCCTACCTAACGGGGAGCCCCGCTACACCCTTGAGCCCAGTGATGAACTCATTAACTATCAGCTCAACTGCGTTGTTCAGGGCAGCGATGATATGGATAAACTCTTAGATCTGGTTAAAAACGGTTCGTACAATGCTCTGATTCTGCTGGCAAGGCATTCGCTCCAAAAAGGAGACTTCCAGAAAGTGCGTCAGCTATTACAACAGACCTGCACAACAGAAGCATGCCTGTTAAGAGTTGCAGCCAAAGACGAGTTACCTTTGCACCTGATACCCTCCTACCAGGATGTTTTGCTCGAGCCCAAAGCCTGCTTTCGCGCACTTGATTTGATGCATAATGATAACTATTCCCTCGACAACCTTAATAAAGCAGACATAACACCACAGGAACTGGAACCACAACTGGTCTTAAGGTTTATCTGGGCGACCACATACAAAGAAATTTACATGTCCCTCAACGACCCTGGCAATGCCGGTGTTGAAAAAGCCCTGTCCCGCTTTATCCAGAACAAGCATTATTCAGACAATAAAAGGCTAGCAAATATTTTTTTGAAGCTATTAACAAGAGACTTGTCAACCCTTCATCAGATGGCCAAAAACATAGTGGAACACGATCTTCTATCTGGAGCTTATGCACTGGAGTCACTCTGCGCCCGCATCATTTCACGAGATGCATCATTCTGGAAGGAGAAGGCAGAACAGCAAAAACCTGTACTCCCCTGTTTTTACCAATGGCCTGAGATAGAGGACAGGCTTTTACGGGATGAATTAACAAAGCCAATTGTACAGGATATGAGATCTGCCAGAGAAAAGTTAATTGCCACTGGTCCAAGTGTACTCTCACGCTATGTACCGGATGTATACAGCAAAATTGAGCAGGCTCTGGAAAATACCCTGGGTGAAGAAAATCTCTCCTTTGTCAGTCAAAAAGTAGAGGTTGAACAGGTTTACAAAGAACTGGAGCCGCTCATGGATACAGTGTTACGCACTGAGGAAGCCCTGTCATTCGATACAGAAGAAGAGTGGCAGAAAACTGCGGCAGTTCGTCGCTACCTTTTTAACATGGGCATGGCTCAGTTTCGCAAAAATGAGCCCCATGCGGCCATACTATTGATTACCAAAGCCGCAGATCTGGGCTTTGTGCCCGCCCTTAAACCTGCCATTGTATTGCTAGCCACTACACGCGGTTACACCCGGGCAATTAACCTGATCAAATGTTATGAAATCAGCCATAAAAGCCCCCCTTTACCTGATGAGTTGATAATGTGGCTCAAAGGCTGGAAACAGGTCTTGACCCAGATAGAGTGTGTGTTTGATCCTGTTCTTTCCTATTTCAACCCTGGGTTCCACGGTGAAAGTACTTACAAGAGGCTGCTGAAAAAGGCAGACCAAATAGCAGATGAGGTGGGTGATGGGTATGGTTATGGCGCACTGGCGCACAGGATTTATAAATATCTGTCTCTAGTCAGCCCCCTGAGTCAGGAACATATAATCTGGAGGCAACGCCTATATCAACTGGTTATGCAAGCTGTGTACATGAAATCTCCGTCAGCCCTTTTCTGTCTGCCGGGCTATTACGATGCTGCCCGCCCAGACCTGCTCCCGATAGATCTGAAAATGTCATTCAAAATATTTCGAAGAGTGTCCTGCCGTTTGAGTTCATTATCCTGTTATTTTTATGAGTTTCCTGAAACGGCCCCCGGGCTGGAAATGGAGACACGTATCAAGCTGGTTAAACCCGATAGTTTTGCCCAGGCGGTGTTGGTTTCGCAAGTGATAAAAAAACTCCCGCATTCATGTGGCATGGCTTATATAGCGAGCGCTCTCAACAAGGATTCTGAACAAATGGAGGTTTATAAACCCCACATCTCTTCGGCAGATCAACGAATTGGAGAGATGGCACTTTCATTTGCTAAAAGTGATAAAAAGAACACGAATACTGATCACCATCTGATAGAACAAATAGAAATGAAGCTTTACCAATCTGCCACTCTCAGTGATAAGGAGAAAGCCGTATTGAAAAACGAACTCGCTCTTTTACAGTTGGAATTGGTTAATAGAGCGATGACAAAAAGAATCAACTGTGAGCTGGACTGGGAGGAACTCAAACAACGAGTGTCTGTAGCTACGAACAGCAAGGTATCTGAAGCCTGGTTTTATAAGGGGTTGATTGCCAGGCGTACAGGGCGAGATAAGGCACTGAAATATTATTTGAAGGTTGTCAATGACACCACTGAACAGGCTTGGTCAGCGGGTGCGGCAACCTGCGCAGCAATGATTTATCTGAGCAGGGGCGAAAAAGGTGACCGGCAAAGTGCCATGGAACTGCTTGGCCACAATATTCAGATGGTGCATATACCATCACTAGAAATAAGGTTGCGTCAGGATGCCCGGGAAGGCCTGAAGCTGGAAGAGAGCGAATATTGGCAGCTTATTCAGAAATCTCACTTTCAGATTCAGTATGATATGCATCTTCACACAATCAAAGACATTTCCTGGAATCTAGACCATCTCACACCCCAGAAGTTTCAACAAACGGTTGAGAAAGTCAAAGACAACAATATCATGCTTGTCAAGTACTATTGTGTTGTCGTCCTCGCCAGAGGGTCTGACATACACCAGAAGACCTTGATTGAAGTGTTTTTTAATTTGATCAATGGTTTAAACCATTTTAACGTGCTTTATCTTATGGATGAACCCGAGATGCCGGTTTTTCTTGGCCTTCTCAACACCATGATCACTCTACATCCAGAAAAGAGAGAGCAGCTGCGGCGGTTAAAACAGCTTCTCAATCCGGGTGAAAAGCGTGAAGTTCTTTCCCCCGTCCAAATAACGGCCTTCGATATTGAGTCCAAATACAAACATTTATTCAAAAAAGCATCGTCTCGCAACGGCACTCAAGAGATGATGCAGGAGTTACTGACCCTCACCCAGTACTGCCCGGAGCTGGTCACCGCAGATAACTGTACAACCCTGTCACGCCAGTGTCTGAAGAGCAAAGCTCAGGGCGAAGAACTATCCGGCATTTATAACAGGTGGCTGACACTGAAGCTCAAATCCAGTGGGCACTCCCGGCAGGAATTGCTGATGGACGATATGGTATGGCTGTGCAGTTTCAACTCATTGAATCAACAGGCTTTCCAGTATTTGCTTTCCGCATTAAATGAGACTGGCCAGATTGTTGAGCAAGAAAAACTCCGCCCATCTTTAATCTTGATACTGCACAAACTGATCGCATCCTGTGATAAACGTACGGACTGGATAAGACTCTGCAGCTTTTACGATTATCTCGCGTCCCAGGCAGCAGATGTCCTGCGAGAGTGTTCCCTGGAAATCCTGATCCTCCTTTTTCAACGGATCAGTGATAAAAACTGGAAATGCCCTGAACAATCCCTGATCCCACATTTGGTAGACGTTCTGGAAGCACGGCGTGTTGCCCACTCCCTGAGTTCGGTCGAATTGGACCAACTGTGCCCGGCGATGCTTCAGCACTACCAGGGGCATGATAGTACCAGCCACAGCAATCGTTTGAATTGGATCACTGCGACATCCCAGGATGGGGGAAAAAGCGACATTCGACGAGCGGATACCAGCTTGCAGAAAGAAATCAATGGCCTGCTTCTTGAGCTGGGCAATGGTGGTTCAGCTGACCTGACCCGGTGTCAAAAGATGTTTCAGTGCATACGTAATCCCAGGCTGTACCCTTTTGCTCACCCTATGATCGTAAAAGCGAAAAACGTATCCTGCACAGCAAGCGGTGGCTGGTTTGAATTTATTGATACGCTTCCCGTCTCGCACGGTCGCGAATTTGAACAGCCGCTGTCTTATGAGGCGCTTCAGCGCCAGCTCACTATGCGGCAGGCAGGCAAGTCAGACATTCGGTGTGAAATAGAAGAGCTGCTGACTCATCATTCTGCACGTTGGCTGCAGGAAGTTAAAAATAAAAAAAGTAACCTGCCGGACAGACTACGTGAAGAAACACTAAGGCAACTGGTTGACGGGAGTCGTGAGCGGTTGAACTCGTTGCCGGTCGACGTGACCAGAATGCTTATTGATACGCTGGTGAAGCAAAACCCCACGCACCGGGTTCTGCATCACCTGCTGGGACACGTCGATACCACAATCTGGAATACGGGTTTTGATACTGAAACCTTAAAACAGTTCACGGAGCTACTCCAGGCGGATGAATTAAGGCATCAAAGAAGGATTCACCTGCAGGGTATAATGCAAGAGCTGGGCACGCGCACTGAGGATCAACTGCAGGTGCTGAGTACGAATCAGCTTATAGCTGTCGTGGTTGCCAATAGTGAGCGTCAGAATGTTGATGAACTGTTGTGTATGCTTGGCAGACATATGAAAAGGAGCGCCTCTCCTGGCAAGCAGGATACGGACACCAAAGCACTGGACGGGCTGACTGATGTGCTGGCATTTCAGAAGCCCAGGTCTTGTCGATATATGAGCACTCTGCTGCATTGTTTGTCCGTTGTTCTGGAGCACCGAACAGTCTGCCAGAGTACAGCCCGAAAATTGATTACCAGGCTGATAGAGAAAATCAGGAGTATTGACGATCAGCCAGACAAGAAGACCCGATGCATGGAGCAGCTGAAAATGTGCAGTGCACAGCTGGCTGGACAGAAGGAAACATTGAAGGGACAGCGAGCTATTCCAGAGCTGGAAAAAGAATTGCAAACCTTCCTGCGGGACACAAAATCTGCACGATGTGTTCATCCCGGACAAAGGTCAAAAATAGAAGAATTACGGCTTAGGCTTTTGTTCTGGAAAGATCAACCTGACAGCCTGCTCAGACAGGATTTTGAGCAAAGAATTGCTCTCCTCAAGTTTCTGGACATCCTTGATCAGAATTCTTCCGACGACCCACCGGTGGGTGAAGGACCCAGACAGGCTATTATGGCAGCCAGTCGTACTGTGGAAATATCCCTGCTCTCTGACCACGACCGTTTTCGGCTTGAGTGCCTCAGTCAAACAGATGATGGCTGGTTGGATTTTTGCACTCACACTAAGGACAGGCTCTCTCAACGGATAAGTAATCTTAAGCGGCTTGATCAGGACCTGATGCCCCTGATTAAAGATATCAGTTACTTGCCTTCCAGCATGTTGAAGCCTTGTGCCCAACAACTCCATACCCATTTGAAAAGAGTGCTTCCTGACGTAGTTAAGACCGTCAAACAGGAAATACAGCAATATTCCGATGATAAGGCCTCTGAAGCGTTAACCCGCTTTCGCCAAGTGTCCGAGGCAGTGCTTGTCTGTGATCAAATTTGCACATGGGATGACCAGTTGCACCCGGATCTTAAAACAGTTTGCGATGGTTGTGAGCAGTTACTGGCTGATCGTAGGGCGGCGTTAGAATTGGTCAAACAGCTGCAGGGGGTTGAAGAACAGCTGCGGCAATTGGAGGCCATGCCTTCCCTCTCTTCCCGAACCATACAACAGTGGCAAGAGTTGTTCGATAAGCTTGAAGAAATAGAAAGTCCGGTCATTGATAACCCCGTGCGTGCCAGGATCATGGACTGCCGGAAGGTTCTGGATTTTATCACAAGGGTTCAGGCGTCTGACGATACGATGACCTCTATTGGACTTTTGGAGGATTTTTGCTTTTTACACCAGACAGCAGAAGCAAAAACTCTGCCCCTCTCCGCCCAGAACTGTAACCGATTGCTCCTGAAGCGAATACCCCAGGCTGTTGGTCACCTCTGTGGTGAATTGTTAAAACACAGGCCCCGGCAGAACAACATATTCCAGGCTCTCTGGTTGGTTTCACTATGGAAGCAGTGTGAGCCTGGAAGCCCTTCGTGTGAGGATCATATTAAAAAACTGGCGGCCGCAGGTCTGGCCTTTACGACAGATGAATTTGAGTGGCAATGCTACCCCCGAAATGTGCGTGAGATTGGTGAACGCATGTTATCTTCAGATTTCAGGGATAATCCTCTGGCCTTCCAGGATCACTTCGCAGAGTGGAAAGAGAGCCTTGAGCACGTGTTACGTATGGGCCAGGCACCGGATATGAACGTTCTGCTGTGCTGGATTTATATTCTTACGGATATCAGCAACCTTGTCAGTGGTAAGAGTTGCGAAACAAGTCGACTTGGCAAGCGTTGTAACCACCGACTGAAAAACGTATTCACACTGGCTGAACCTGTGAGAGTAGCTGTCCTGAACCTGGCAAAATGGGTTAAAGAATTTCGGAAATATAAGGCGGCGTCTGTTGTGCAAAACAAGTGGCTGCCCATTGAGGGAGTCTGTCAAAGGCTTGAGAATTTGAAAGAAATTCGCAATATGCCTGAAGATAACCAGGTCGTGGCGAGAGAACTGTATCGGCAAATACGAGAACGGGCTGACCACAATCAGAGAGAAAAGGCACGGATGGATTTACAGGAGCTTTTTGAAGCAGAAAGTGAGCGCATTATTGTTCAGGGTACACAGGTGGTGTTGTTAAACCCGAATGTTGTAAACAAGGGTCAGCGGCTGGGTAAAGAAAAGCGCTGAGTCTTACATTCCAAATGGTGAGCTGCGGGGAAAACAACACCGTAGAATTGCTGCGGACTTACATGACTTGAGTTGGCGGACAATTTCATGAGTCTCTCCATTTAGGATCTGTTGTAGTTCGATAAAAATCAAAAGTCTTAATGGGAGAGATAACCGTCAATTTTGCCGACACTGTCTCCATAATATCAGTACCGGTAGCGTAATCCACAGTTCCTGTACCGGCCCCTTCCAGCTGACCATTACCAGGGTCGGTCACGTCATACCATTTCCCCAGCTCCAGATAGCTGATGATCAGTGTGCCCGGAGCCGGTGCCACACCATCAGCGGTTAAAGCGAAGGTATAAGAGAAACCACGATTCTGATTGGTGATCTCCAGATCTTCCGAGTACATGACACCTGTCGCCACAGCACCAGGTCGATAGCTGGCCGAGGCACCGGAGGTAAAGGAGCCAGAGGTCTTGAAGGCATCAAATACGGGAGGGGATGTCGCCGGTCTGGCCAATCGTCCCGCCGGGTGTCGCAACACCACCTGGAAAGGTGACCTTCAGGGGAGCGGAGAGTCCAGGCTGCAGCCTCCGCCGTTCAAAGTCCACATAGGAGTCAGACGACACGGCATAGGTGAAAGTTTCCATTCTGCCTTCCTCGCTGATGATGCGCACATACTGCTCATCACCTGTCGCCTCATTCAGGAGCCGCAGGAGCCGGTACACCTCACCAATTTCCGGCAGCCGGTGCTCCACCCTCTGAATAGCCAGCAAGCTGCGTTGGCCCACCAGTTGATTGCCCAATAGATGCCAGTTGGTGTCCACCGCTGGCACCACATAGCTCTCAATGCGGGTGCGGGCATCGGCCCGTTCATCAATCTGGCTTTCGGGATTGAACAGCACCACGCCGACATGTTCATCTTCCGGAGCCACTGTGAGAATGGCATGTGCGCCAAGGTACGGGTCTGCGTTATCGGTGCCCACACCCACAAATATCTTCCGCATAGAGACATCACCGACAGTTCGGTCTATTCGGCCAAGATCCCGGAACAGATTATTGACCTGCCCGTCGGCCACAACATTCCCAGTGGCCCGGCCTCCGCCGTCGTCCTCGTCGGTGAGCCTTTGGGATGCGAATAACTTGATATTTTCCTTGTTGATTGCCATACCTTTAGTCCCTTTGGGTATGTGTAAGGGGAATTGGCTTATGAAAAGAGTCGGTGCACAAGGCCTGTTTTCCTATGCAGTATTTTTCCTCTGTCTTTCCGTGGTTCTTTTTGCACGGGCTGGAGAGTGGTGGGAAGCGCCCGACTGGAGGCCGACATCAAGTGATGAGAAGGCTTTCGTGCAAGGCCTCCCAGGTGAACACCAGTTCCTTGCGGCCTGTCGGCAAGGGCGTGTTGATGTTATGGAGTATTGGCTGAGCCAGAAGGGCTTTAGGCCAAACGATAAATTTATTAGCGGTTACACGGGAAAAAAGGTTTCAGGTCTTAGGATGGCATCTGATTGCGGTCATAACGATGGACTGAAACTTCTCATTAAGGCCGGGGCTGATTTGAATCAAGCCACTGATGATGGAGCGACACCTCTCTTTATCGCCAGCCAAGAAGGTCTTGTCGAGGTGATGGAGATTCTGGTTAAGGCCGGAGCTGATTTGAATCAAACCTGGAACGGTGCAACACCTCTGTTTAAAGCCAGCCACGGTGGTCATGTTGAGGTAGTGGAGATTTTGGTTAAGGCTGGAGCTGATTTGAATCAAACCTGGAACGGTGCAACACCTCTGTTTCAAACCAGCCAAAATGGTCATGTTGAGGTAGTGGAGATTTTGGTTAAGGCTGGAGCTGATTTGAATCAAACCTGGAACGGTGCAACACCTGTATTTATGGCCAGCCAAAACGGTCATGCCGAGATAGCAAAAATTCTCGTTGATGCCGGGGCTGATTTGAATCAAACCTGGAAAGGTGCAACACCTCTATTTATGGCCAGCCAAAACGGTCATGCCGAGATAGCAAAAATTCTCGTTGATGCCGGGGCTGATTTGAATCAAACCTGGAACGGTGCAACACCTTTGTTTATAGCCAGCCAAAATGGTCATGTCGAGATAGTAAAGATTCTTGTTAAGGCCGGGGCTGATCCAACACGAAAGTGGCACGTCGGTTATTTTATAACCCAAAGCCCTCTGACAACTGCCAGACATGCACGCCCCTTACTGAAAAGAATGAACCCTGAAAAACATGCTCGCTACGATCAGATAATTGAAATTTTAAAGTCCGCAGTAAAAGTTAGGAAAAATCAGAAAATAGCACGATCGACTGGTACTACGGTTTATTTCGATCCGGCTGTTGATATGGCCGAAATAAAAAATACAGTGACTCCGCTAATGGGACGGCTTTCATTGAAAGATACAGCCCAATAAGCCTTATTTCTCTGATGCCACAGTCAACAGCCGAATAACCACGGCATAGAAGTCAGAGTCATCGGGGTTGGTCTGGGGCAGCAACGTCCGACACGTTCCTTTTCCGGAGCCTGGGTGAAGATCGCGGAGCCTAAGGTAAGGATCAGTGTTATCGGTGCTGCCCCCCATAAACCCTTACGCATAGAAACATCACCGACCGTTCGGTCTATGCGGCTGATATCCCGGAACAGGTTATTGACCTGCCCGTCGGTCACCACATTACCAGTGGCCCGGCCTCCGCCGTCGTCCTCGTCGGTGAGCCTTTGAGATGCGAACAACTTGATATTTTCCTTGTTGATTGCCATACCGTTAGTCCTTTTGGGTATGTGTAAGAGAGATTCGCTTTATGAAAAGAGTCGGTACACAAGAGCTGTTTTCCTATGCAGTATTTTTCCTCTGCCTTTCGGTGGTTCTGTTTGCACGGGCTGGAGAATGGTGGGAAGCGCCCGACTGGAGGCCGACATCAAGTGATGAGAAGGCTTTCGTGCAAAACTATCCAGATGAACACCAGTTTCTGGCGGCCTGTCGGCAAGGGCGTGTTGATGTTATGGAGTATTGGCTGAGCCAGAAGGGCTTTAGGCCAAACGATGAATTTATTAGCGGTTACACGGGAGAAAAGCTTTCAGGTCTTTGGATTGCATCTCAGGAAGGTCATATCAATGGAGTGAAACTCCTTATTAAGGCCGGTGCTGATTTGAATCAAAACTGGAACGGTGCAACACCTCTGCTTCAAGCCAGCCAATATGGTCATGTTGAGGAAGTGGAGATTTTGGTTAAGGCTGGAGCTGATTTGAATCAAACCTGGAAAGGTGCAACACCTCTGTTTCAAGCCAGCCAAAATGGTCATGTTGAGGTAGTGGAGATTTTAGTTAAGGCTGGAGCTGATTTGAATCAAACCTGCAACGGTGCAACACCTCTGTTTCAAACCAGCCAAAATGGTCATGCCGAGATAGCAAAAATTCTCGTTGATGCCGGAGCTGATTTGAATCAAAACTGGAACGGTGCAACACCTCTGTTTCAAGCCAGCCAATATGGTCATGTTGAGGAAGTGGAGATTTTGGTTAAGGCTGGAGCTGATTTGAATCAAACCTGGAACGGTGCAACACCTCTGTTTCAAGCCAGCCAAAATGGTCATGTTGAGGTAGTGGAGATTTTAGTTAAGGCTGGAGCTGATTTGAATCAAACCTGGAACGGTGCAACACCTCTGTTTCAAGCCAGCCAAAATGGTCATGCCGAGATAGCAAAAATTCTCGTTGATGCCGGGGCTGATTTGAATCAAACCTGGAACGGTGCAACACCTTTGTTTATAGCCAGCCAAAACGGTCATGCCGAGATAGCAAAAATTCTCGTTGATGCCGGGGCTGATTTGAATCAAACCTGGCAAGATGCAACACCTTTGTTTATAGCCAGCAAAAATGGTCATGTCGAGATAGTAAAGATTCTTGTTAAGGCCGGGGCTGATTCAACACGAAAGCGGCACGTCGGTTTTTTTTTAACCCAGAGCCCTCTGACAACTGCCAGAAATGCACGCCCCTTACTGAAAAGAATGAACCCTGAAAAACATGCTCGCTACGATCAGATAATTGGAATTTTAAAGTCCGCAGTAAAAGTTAGGAAAAATCAGAAAATAGCACCATCGACTGGTACTACGGTTTATTTCGACCCAGCTGTTGATATGGCCGAAATGAAAAATACAGTGACTCCGCTAATGGAACGGCTTTCATTGAAAGATAAAGCCCAATAAGCCTTATTTCTCTGATGCCACAGTCAACAGCCGAATAACCACGGCATAGAAGTCAGAGTCATCGGGGTTGGTCTGGGGCAGCAACTACCGACACGTTCCTCTTCCGGAGCCTGGATGAAGATCGCATGGGAGCCTAAGGTAAGGATCAGTGTTATCGGTGCTGCCCCCCCATAAACCCTTACGCATAGAGACATCACCGACCGTTCGGTCTATTCGGCTGATATCCCGGAACAGGTTATTGACCTGCCCATCGGTCACCACATTCCCAGTGGCTCTTGCCTCCGCCGTCGTCTTCGTCGTAGAGCCTTTGGGATGCGAACAACTTGATATTTTCCTTGTTGATTGCCATACCGTTAGTCCTTTTGGGTATGTGTAAGAGAGATTCGCTTTATGAAAAGAGTCGGTACACAAGAGCTGTTTTCCTACGCAGTATTTTTCCTCTGCCTTTCGGTGGTTCTGTTTGCACGGGCTGAAGAGTGGTGGGAAGCGCCCGACTGGAGGCCGACACCGAATGATGAGGAGGCTTTCGTGCAAGACTACCCAGATGAACACCAGTTTCTGGCGGCCTGTCGGCAAGGGCGTGTTGATGTTATGGAGTATTGGCTGAGCCAGAAGGGCTTTAGGCCAAACGATGAATTTATTAGAGGTTGCAAGGGAGACAGGGTTTCAGGTCTTTGGGTCGCATCTCAGAAAGGCCATACCGCTGGAGTAAAACTTCTCATTAAGGCCGGGGCTGATTTGAATCAAGCCCGTAATGATGGAGTGACACCTCTCTTTATCGCCAGCCAGGAAGGTCTTGTCGAAGTGGTGGAGATTCTGGTTAAGGCCACCGGAGCTGATTTGAATCAAGCCAGTGATGGAGCGACACCTCTGTTTCAAGCCAGCAGTATTGGTCATGTCGAGGTAGTGGAGATTCTGATTCAGGCCGGGGCTGATTTGAATCAAGGCCCTGATGATGGAGCGACACCTCTCTTTATGGCCAGCCAAAATGGTCATGCCAAGGCAGTGGAGATTCTGGTTAAGGCCGGGGCTGATCCAACACGAAAGTGGCACTACGGTTTTTTTTTAACCCAGAGCCCTCTGACAACTGCCAGAAATGCACGCCCCTTACTGAAAAGAATGAACCCTGAAAAACATGCTCGCTACGGTCAGATAATTGAAATTTTAAAGTCCGCAGTAAAAGTTAGGAAAAATCAGAAAATAGCACCATCGACTGGTACTACGGTTTATTTCGATCCGGCTGTTGATATGGCCGAAATGAAAAATACAGTGACTCCGCTAATGGGACGGCTTTCATTGAAAGATAAAGCCCAATAAGCCTTATTTCTCTGATGCCACAACAGCCGAATAACAACGGCATAGAAGTCAGAGTCATCGGGGTTGGTCTGGGGCATCAACTACCGACACGTTCCTCTTCCGGAGCCTGAATGAAGATCGCATGGGAGCCTAAGGTAAGGATCAGTGTTATCGGTGCTGCCCCCCATAAACCCTTACGCATAGAGACATCACCGACCGTTCGGTCTATGCGGCTGATATCCCGGAACAGGTTATTGACCTGCCCATCGGTCACCACATTCCCAGTGGCTATGCCTCCGCCGTCGTCTTCGTCGGAGAGCCTTTGGGATGCGAACAACTTGATATTTTCCTTGTTGATTGCCATACCGTTAGTCCTTTTGGGTATGTGTAAGAGAGATTCGCTTTATGAAAAGAGTCGGTACACAAGAGCTGTTTTCCTATGCAGTATTTTTCCTCTGTCTTTCGGTGGCTCTGTTTGCACGGGCTGGAGAGTGGTGGGAAGCGCCCGACTGGAGGCCGACACCGAATGATGAGGAAGCTTTCGTGCAAAACTATCCTGGTGAACACCAGTTTCTGGCGGCCTGTCGGCAAGGGCGTGTTGATGTTATGGAGTATTGGTTGAGCCAGAAGGGCTTTAGGCCAAACGATGAATTTATTAGAGGTTGCAAGGGAGACAGGGTTTCAGGTCTTTGGGTCGCATCTCAGAAAGGCCATACCGCTGGAGTAAAACTTCTCATTAAGGCCGGGGCTGATTTGAATCAATGCTCTGATAGTGGAGCGACACCTCTCTACATGGCCAGCCAAAATGGTCGTGCCGAGGCCGTGGAGATTCTGATTCAGGCCGGGGCTGATTTGAATCAAGCCCGTAATGATGGAGCGACGCCTCTCTCTATCGCCAGCGAAAATGGTCATAACAAGGTTGTGGAGATTCTGCTTAAGGCCGGAGCTGATTTGAATCAAGGCTATCATGGAGCGACGCCTCTCTATATTGCCTCCCAAAATGGTCATAGCAAGGTTGTGGAGATTCTGCTTAAGGCCGGAGCTGATTTGAATCAAGGCTATCATAGAGTGACGCCTCTCTTTATCGCCAGCCAGGAAGGTCTTGTCGAGGTGGTGGAGATTCTGGTTAAGGCCGGAGCTGATTTGAATCAAGCCCGTGATGGAGCGACACCTCTGTTTCAAGCCAGCAGTTTTGGTCATGTCGAGGTAGTGGAGATTCTGATTCAGGCCGGGGCTGATTTGAATCAAGGCAATAATAATGGAGCGACACCTCTCTTTATGGCCAGCCAAAATGGTCATGCCGGGGCAGTGGAGATTCTGTTTAAAGCCGGAGCTGATTTGAATCAAGGCAATAATAATGGAGCGACACCTCTCTTTATAGCCAGCCAAAATGGTCATGCCGGGGCAGTGGAGATTCTGTTTAAAGCCGGAGCTGATTTGAATCAAGGCAAAAATAATGGAGCGACACCTCTCTTTATGGCCAGCCAAAATGGCCAGAAAGATGTGGTGGATATTTTGGTTAAGGCCGGAGCTGATCCGGCACTAAAATGGCACTACTATCTTGTCTTCACCAAGAGTCCGCTGAGAGCAGCTAAAAACGGGCAGCCCTGGCGGAGAAAAACGAACCCTGACAAATATGATCGCTACGATGAGGTAGTTAAAATTTTAAAACCCGCAGTAAAAACCTGGAAAGAACAGAAAAAAATACAGGCTCAAATAGATAGTAATACGGGTTGTTTTGATGGGTTTGTAGATGCGTTGAAACATGAAATAAAACACACAGTCGCTCCATTCATGAAGCGAGTTCCATTGAAAAGTAAAGGGTATTAGCTCTTATAGGCCTGGCGCCACAGTTAGCAGTCGAATAACCACAGCATAGAAGTCAGAGTCATCGGGGTTGGTCTGGGGCAGCAACTACCGACACGTTCCCCTTCCGGAGCCTGGGTGAAGATCGCATGGGAGCCTAAGGTAAGGATCAGTGTTAACGGTGCTGCCCCCCATAAACCCTTCTGCATGGAGACATCACCGACCGTTCGGTCTATGCGGCTGATATCCCGGAACAGGTTATTGACCTGCCCATCGGTCACCACATCCCCAGTGGCTCTGCCTCCGCCGTCGTCTTCGTCGGAGAGCCTTTGGGATGCGAACAACTTGATATTTTCCTTGTTGATTGCCATACCGTTAGTCATTTTGGGTATGAAAAAGAGACTGGCTTTATGAAAAGAGTCGATGCACAAGGCCTGTTTTCCTATGCAGTATTTTTCCTCTGTCTTTCGGTGGTTCTTTTTACACGGGCTGGAGAGTGGTGGGAAGCGCCCGACTGGAGGCCAACATCGAATGATGAGAAGGCTTTCGTGCAAGGCCACCCAGGTGAACACCAGTTCCTTGCGGCCTGTCGGCAAGGGCGTGTTGATGTTATGGAGTATTGGCTGAGCCAGAAGGGCTTTAGGCCAAACGATGAATTTATTAGCGGTTGCACGGGAAATAAGGTTTCAGGTCTTAGGGTGGCATCTGATTGCCGTCATAACGATGGACTGAAACTTCTCATCAAGGCCGGGGCTGATTTGAATCAAGCCGGGGATGATGGAGCGACACCTCTCTTTATGGCCAGCCAAAATGGTCATGCCGAGGTAGTGGAGATTCTGGTTAAGGCCGGAGCTGATTTGAATCAAGGCCTTGATGGAGAGACGCCTCTCTATATTGCCAGCCAAAATGGTCATAACAAGGTTGTGGCGATTCTGCTTAAGGCCGGAGCTGATTTGAATCAAAGCCCTGATGATGGAGCGACACCTCTCTATATTGCCAGCCAAAATGGTCATAACAAGGTTGTGGCGATTCTGCTTAAGGCCGGAGCTGATTTGAATCAAAGCCCTGATGATGGAGCGACACCTCTCTTTATGGCCAGCCAATATGGTCATGCCGGGGTAGTGGGGATTCTGGTTAAGGCCGGAGCTGATCCATTAAAAAAATGGCACCATCGTATTTTGTTCAATAGGGGGCCGCTGAAAGCCGCCAAGCTTAGTCAACCCTCCTGGCAAGCGAACCCCGAAGCCCATGAACGTTACGCTTTGACAATTCAAACTTTAAAGCCCGCAGTAAAAGCCTGGAAAGAACAGAAAAAAATTCAGGCACAAATAGATGGTAATACGGGATGTTTTGATGGGTTTGTCGATGCGTTGAAAGAGGGAATAAAACACACAGTCGCTCCATTCATGACGCGGCCTCCATTGAAAAGTAAAGGGTATTAGCTCTTATAGCCCTGGTGCCACCGTCAATAGTCGAATAACCACGGCATAGAAGTCAGAGTCATCGGGGTTGGTCTGGGGCAGCAACTACCGACACGTTCCTCTTCCGGAGCCTGGGTGAAGATCGCATGGGAGCCTAAGGTAAGGATCAGTGTTATCGGTGCTGCCCCCCATAAACCCTTACGCATAGCGACATCACCGACCGTTCGCTCAATGCGGCTGATATCCCGGAACAGGTTGTTGACCTGCCCATCGGTCACGACATTGCCTGTGGCCCGGCCTCCGCCGTCGTCCTCGTCTGTGAGCCTTTGGGATGCGAACAACTTGATATTTTCCTTGTAGATTGCCACACCGTCTGTCCTTTTTGGGCATGCGTAAGAGGAGTGGGCTTTATGAAAAGAGTCAGCGCACAAGACCGGCTGTCCTATGCAATATTTGTCTTCTGTCTTTCGGTGGTTTTGTTTGCACGGGCTGGAGAGTGGTGGGAAGCGCCCGACTGGAGGCCAACATCGAATGATGAGAAGGCTTTCGTGCAAGGCCACCCAGGTGAACACCAGTTCCTTGCGGCCTGTTGGCAAGGGCGTGTTGATGTTATGGAGTATTGGCTGAGCCAGAAAAGCTTTAGGCCAAACGATGAATTTATTAGCGGTAACACGGGAGAAAAGGTTTCAGGTCTTAGGGTGGCATCTGATTGTGGTCATAAGGATGGACTGAAACTTCTCATTAAGGCCGGGGCTGATTTGAATCAAGCCACTGATGATGGAGCGACACCTCTCTTTATCGCCAGCCAAGAAGGTCATGCCAAGGCAGTGGAGATTCTGGTTAAGGCCGGAGCTGATTTGAATCAAACCTGGAATGGTGCAACACCACTGTTTAAAGCCAGCCACGATGGTCATGTTGAGGTAGTGGAGATTTTGGTTAAGGCTGGAGCTGATTTTAATCAAACCTGGAACGGTACAACACCTCTGTTTCAAGCCAGCCAAAATGGTCATGTTGAGGTAGTGGAGATTTTGGTTAAGGCTGGAGCTGATTTGAATCAAACCTGGAACGGTGTAACACCTCTGTTTCAAGCCAGCCAAAATGGTCATGTCGAGGTAGTGGAGATTCTGCTTAATGCCAGAGCAAATCCATTAAAAACATGGCACCATCATGTTTTATTCAATATGGAGCCGCTGGAAGCTGCCAGGTTGGGAAAATTCACTTTCATAAAGAACCCCGAAATACGTAAGCGTTACGCTTTGATAATTCAAACTTTAAAGACCTCAGTAAAAACCTGGAAAGAGCAGGAAAGAATTCAGGCACAAATAGATGGCAATACGGGTTGTTTTGATGGGTTTTTAGATGCGTTGAAACATGAAATAAAGCACACAGTAGCTCCATTCATGAAGCGGGCTCCATTGAAAAGTAAAGGGTATTAGTTCTTATTGCCCAGGCGCCACCGTAAGAAGTCGAATAACCGCAGCATAGAAATCAGAGCCATCGGGGTTGGTCAGGGTCAGGGGCAGCACCTGCCTGGCTTCAATAGGCGCACCTTCGCTCCGGTCAAAGATCATCTGGATAAGTGCCATCAGCTCTTTGGCAGGCAATGCCGTCAGTTCGTACACTGGCATGGTGTTCAGATCCGGGAGAATGACTGACATGTTGCACCCTCCCCATCACCGGTTTTCTCTCCCACAGCTTTGAACTCATGGTCGCGCTCGAAGCCTTCCACCTCTTCAATGCTGTAGAGAATAGGCTGGCCGATTTTCAGGTATTGGGGGCCGCCACCGCCGCGCCGCCAGTTGATGAGGGTATGCGGGGCCACCCGCCAGCGTTCGGCCAGTTCATTGGGGGTGAGATGCATGATCTCCATAGATATCTCCTGTTACTGATTGCCAATTGGCAGGAGAAATCATCACGGAGAGGAACGTAGATATGTGAGGTGATACCACGTAGATGTTTACGTAGATTTGATAAGTTCGGTATGAATTCAGATTTTATGATGGGGTGTCAGCTTTCAATACTGCGCTGGTGGATTCATAGAGAACAAAGAATATGCGGCTTTTCTTTCGCATGACAACTTTCCGATAGGGGCGGGTCTTACTCCACATTTACCCAAAGGTATCTGCAGAAGCCGCATAATTGGCATGATCCCGAGCTTTATAAAAACTGACGCCCTGCACAGGGGCTTTTCGGAGTTCCTTGATAACGTAATGAAATAAAGGTTTAACATTGACGGTCAGGTTAATCATCCGGCCGGTCGCCTTCTCAACCAACGCATTGCCACCCTCACTGAGGGTGTACAGCAAGTCGTCATCACTATTGCGAAAACGGGTACGTCCCTGATAGAGAAACGACAGCATTTCCCAGTCTACGGTTGCCTCAGGCTCCCGGGAACAGAAGCCATCTATGACTGGAACAATCTCCTTTATCCCCGGGAGTGATGTTTCACAGACACCGCTTGTTAGTATGAGTCCAGGTGTTGCCCTGCGCCGACCAAGACATGACTTTTGTACCGTTTCCTCATGGCTCGCCACGGTGGAAACCTTGTGCCATTTATACCCGCAAACCCTCTGAGGAAGGTTTGGAGCAGGAGTTCCATTCCCTTGACGCCCAGTGGGAAGCGGGAGTCGCCTATGTGTCATCACAGAAGCATCAGGGCTTGCAGCTGTTTGATCAGCGGTTTGAGGATGGCGGGTTTTCCGGCGGCGATATTGACCGGCCTGGATTAAAGCGACTGATGGCAGCAGTCGAACGCGATGAGATCGACATTATTATCGTCTATAAGGTGGATCGACTGACCCGCTCTATCTCAGACTTTGCACGGCTGGTGGGTATTCTTGATGAGCACAACACGTCCTTTATTTCGGTCACACAGCCCCTCAACACTGCTGATACTATGGGACGACTGACCCTCCATATGTTGCTGTCGCTCGCCCAGTTTGAGCGCGAGATTACCAGCGAACGGATTCGAGACAAGTTTGCTGAATCAAAGAAAAAAGGACTATGGATGGGCGGTGCCGTTCCGCTGGGCTACGAAGTCAAAGATCGCAAGCTGATGGTGAATCGGGGTCAGAAGAAGGTCGTACAGATCATCTTCGAAACTTTTATTGAAACACGCTCACTCACTGAAATCTGTTATCGCGTCAATGATATGGGCTTTCGTACCAAGAGGTACCCAAAGAAGGATGGCTCCGCCTGGGGAGGAAAGCCGTTTGCAAAAAGCACCCCGCGCAGGCTTCTCCAAAACAAGATCTATCTGGGTCTGATCCATCACAAGGGCGATTGGTACACCGGTCAGCACACCGCCATTCTGGATCAAGAGCTTTGGGATAAGGCTGCAGCCATATTTGACAGCAACCGGAACAACCGCCGCACAGAATCTCGTTGGCGGCATAGCCCTGCTTTCCTGCGAGGGTTGCTGTTTGGGCCAGACGGTATCGCACTGGTGCCCACCAGCGGCCGACGGAGAGGTAAACGCTACCGCTACTACACCAGCAACACCGCATGCAAAAAGGGCTATAGGGAAAACCCACTCCCTCCTCTACCAGCAGAGCCCTTGGAAAAAGTCATTATTCAGGAAGTAGAACAGCTGATAGACCAACCAACCTTACTAATGCAGATTTTTCAGCACAGTCAGGAAACAGAAGACATCACTTACGAACACACCGTGAAAGCCCTTCACACCTTGAAGATCATCTGGCAGGAACTCTTTCCCAATGAACAGCAGCGCATTGCTCAACTGCTAATCAAGCGAATAGACGTTCAGGAAAACAATCTGTCGATCAGGATCCATACCGAAGGCATCCCTGAAATCACTGAAGATCTGCAAAGAGCCGCCTGATGAATATCACCGGAAAACGCCAGACCAGCTTCTACCTCGAAGAAAAGATTCTGGAAGTGAACATCCCAATCAAGTTAGTCCGTAGAGGAGGCCGTACTCGTATTCAGACAGCTGATGGACAGATGATCAACACCTCGCCCACCAACGATACTGCACTCATGCGAGCACTGGCCCAAGCTCATACCTGGTTGCAGAAGCTGGAGGACGAGGAGTTCTGTGACCTAAAAGCCCTGGCCATCCACTATGGACAGAATGAGAGCTATGTGTCCCGGGTAGCGCTGCTGACTATGCTCTCTCCGAGCTTGCAGGAAGCAATAATGATAGGATCAGATATTGGTGGCAGAACGCTGACAAACTATATGGATGGTTTCCCAGCTTATTGGTACAAACAACCGCAGTAGATAAGCCATTAGGCGGAAAAACTCTCACCCTCCCTGCTCCGAAAGGAAGGCTCAGTCACCAGGAATACTTCTGAAAACACCACACAGTGTAGAGTTCCAAAGCCCACACCCTATTTATCCTCCGGGCTTACCCAGGAGGAAACCGGTGGATGGGAAGGCATACAAGCTTACTTTAAGGAGAAAGTGCCATGTTCAGTGAACTGCCCTGCCTGCTGGATAGTATCAAATTTCACGCCTTGGTGTTCTTCTGGCCTACAGGCTTTCTTTCTGGCGCGAAGGAGCTTTCTTAGTTCCTTTCTGTATTTACAGGCCACGGCCCCTATAGTGATGCCTGCGGCAGCGCCAACCGCTCCAATGGGTAACACCACACTAAGAGCAATAGGCGTTGTATTATCGGGATGTTGGGTTACGTTCACACTATAAACGGGCTGGGTTTGCCATTGGGCACAACCGCCGTACTGGGGCAACTCAACACGCAACGCCTGAGGTTGGGGTTGGGGTTGAGAGACGCCTGATGTGATATAATCCACCAGGGTCTGCCGGGGAACCAGAAGAACCTGATTATTATGAATTTTAAGATTGTAAGCCAGCGCGTCTGTTGTGTTTGATGCCGGTTCCGGGACATTCTCCAACCGTGTAGTGGCTTGGCAATCCAGCCTTTGGTCAACCCTGTCAAAACGTTCCAGAGTAATATCGGTTTGATTGCGCCGGGCAATGTATAACCAGTTTTTGTCGGCACCCAGACCCACCACAGGGGAATCAGGGAAGTCGGTCACATACAGATTATATTCCTCTGCGTTCTTCGCAATTGGCTGGACGGTGGGCGTTGTATTGGGCAGAAGGGGAACGGATGAGTCCCGAGGAAACTGCACGACAGAGTAGCGCAAAACATCACAGGTTTCCGTTCGGCTTCTCATCCATACGCCGATGTTATCCGGCTCCGACTCCCCTGTCATTAAAACCGCCTCTCCGGCCAGCCCTGCCAGTGACGCGGTTTGAAAACAAGCGCCACCATCTCCTGCGCCGCAAGTATCACTGCCTCCTTCACTGTCAATCATGGGGAAAAGGGACATGATACCGCTGCCTGCAGAATGATTTGAGGCGTAAAGGGTTATTAAGTGTGTGCCATTCACAAGTTGACCAACCAGCGCCCCCGGTGGCGGTAAGGCCGTGTTGGAATCGGAGGGAGAGTATAGCCGTGTACCATTGTGGCCAAATGTGTCGTCTGCCCGTAACTCGGTACCATTACGGTTCAGTCGAGTCATGCGAACCAGCCCCTGCTGGTCAGACTGGGCATTAAACGGATAACGCTGTCGGCTCACCAGCAACAGGGAGTCATTCCCGACCGGCACAAGGGTGTGCAGCTGTTCATTGGGGTAGTGGCAGGTGGTGCTTTGATCGCAGGGCGTCTGCTCACAAAAGGCCTGCTGGGCTGCTGTCCAGTTCTGGGGCCGGGTGGTGTTGAGGCTCAGCATATTGCCACTGGGCTGGGTATTATTGGGGGGGTATCCGGCGGTATCTACCAGTCCTGAGATGACTTTACTCTGAGAAAGGTCGGAAAGAGCCGAGAGGTTATCATTATTGGTGCCTGATATAAGGTTGGCCATAATATTATGAGACTCTATGCCTGTAGCACCAATCCCTGCGCCTCTCTCAAATCCGGTGATTTCCAGATCTACGTCGGTTTGGGTTATGTGGGTATAACCTGATCTGACTACAGCACCAACGCCTCCCCCTGCAAGGTCTGCCATCACGACCATATGTCCACTGGCCTGTCTCAAAGTGGTGTTTTGTGCATCATAAAGGCACCCTGCCCCACCGCCTGCACAACTAAGGGCCTGGGCATCCAGGGAAAGCCCTGTCTGGATCAGGGTATTGTTGCGCCCCCGAATGTTCCCTAAACCTCCACCCGCATGTCCAAAGAATCCGGCAGGGGGGAAAGCTCTGACTGTAAAGGGTTCTGTCGTTCCACTTGTTTGATTGATCCAGTTGTCATCTCCAGTGACCAAGCCTGCCACCATACCTGCGCTAACACTCAAAACATCACTTATCCCTTCTACATAACCTCCAGAATTGACTATATGCACCTGATTATCAGAGTCCATTTGAGCGGCCAGGGCACCTGCTCTTCTGCCGATAACCCGAGGGTTCACCAGATGCACATCGACTGTTGCGCCGTTCATATAACCAAATAGACCGGCATCCACCTCAAACGACGCCGCTCCGGTGTTGTTCACGTGTAGCCCTTGAATGGTATGCCCTTCACTTTTCAGTGAACCCCTAAAAGGATTGTAGGACTGTGTGCACAGGGGAAAACCAGTTCTGTTTGTAAGGTCGATATCCTCAACCAGCCGGTAGTGGCCACCGCAATTATCTCCAATCTTGGTGAAGTTGTGACTGTATACGGGGGTGTACATCACATCCCCAGCCTCCCGGCGTTTGCGCTGACGGCGGGTTTCCAGTTTGTAGCCTCTGGGTGTTTGCACATAGGATTCAGCGCCGGAAGTGTGGGATTGTGGCACTGAGTCCGTTTGCCTTCTGGCATTCTTTGAGGGGTGGATGGTGGCATTATCAGTGCGGTATGACGTGTGGTTTGTTTTGAGAGTGCTGTTACCCGCCCTTTGTTGGGCCGGGAGAGAGGCCTTGCTTTTTCGCCAGGCTTCCCCCGCCATTCTGTTATGAACGGTATGGAGTGTGTGGTTAAGCTGCAAACCCTGACCTTTCGGAACCCTGTGCACTTTTCCGGAATGATTGCCAAAATGGCTGCCGGAGGAATCTATAAAGGGCATTCCACTTTTATTCCCGCCTTTTCCTGAAAAAGGAGTACCATTTGCGCCCTGACTGGTGTTACGCAGGGTACTCAGCAGGGCTGCAGCCGCCGTATAATTGCCCGCCATTGTGCTATTGCCGGATGGGCCACCACCACCGGCAAAAGAAGGCTGGATAAAACAGGGCACCACACCGAGCACCACAGCATAAAAGCAGACTTTCATTTTGCCTGAGACTTGCAACATACAAAGCATCAGCCCTACTCCTTTACACGGTCTTTATTGACACGATTTGATTACTCAGCCGTGAAGCGGAACTCCATGATAGCAATGGTTTCTTAAAGAGGAGCTATTAAATGCTGACGTCTCAACACGGCGGCAAAGCCTGCAAGGTGAAAAACAACACGTTTTTTCAATCCTGTTCGCCAACGGGGTAATGTGCTTTTATTGCTTTAAACGCCAGAGAATTTTTTCGGGACATTTGATCAGGAGATTAGCGATGGATAAAAGTTTAAAAAACCATCACACGCAAAATTCCCGAGAATTTGACCATTTAACCCTCAACCTGCAGGCACTTTTGTTTTCGTAACACATACGACTGAGACATCATAAAATCGTCCGCATCTTAATGACTTAAATGGAGTTTTAGAAACCTACCTGGAAAAACGCTCTTTACGCTAAAAACAGAGAAAACCGCCAAAACAGGCATTGTGAGGGGCAAAACAGAGGGCTACACGACACACGCAAGATACGTTGGTTCTGTTGCAAACCCAGTCCATCCCAGCCAGAATCCGTAAACTTACCCCTTTCTGAGCTTTCACGGATGGAGTTTTCTGGCCACCACTTCCCCCAAGATATCATCCTGCAGGCTGTTCGCTGGTATATCAACTACCCTCTGAGTTTGCGCATGATCAAGGAATTTTTTGCGGAGCGGGGTATCACTGTAGACCACACAACGATCAACCGTTGGGTGGTTGCATATGCACCTCAACTGGAGGCTCGGCATCAAAAGCAGAAACCTGCAGTGAAAAGCTCGTGGCGTATGGATGAAACCACTATCAAGATCAAAGGTCGTAACGGCTACCTGTATCGCGCTGTAGATAAAGAAGGAAATACTGTTGATTTTCTTCTTACTAAAAAGCGAGATAAGAAAGCCGCCAAGGCCTTTTCCCGTAAGGCTTTCCGCCAACATGGACAACCGGAAAAAGTGAGCATCGACAAAAGTGGCAGTAACATCAGCGCTCTCACTTCTTACAATGCAAACCTCAAAGGCCATGAGCCCAACATCACCATTTACCAAAGCAAATATTTGAACAATATTGTGGAGCAGGATCATCGATTTGTGAAACGGATTACTTGCCATATGATGCAGTTCAAGGCTTTCTATTCTGCCAAGGCTACCCTCTCTGGCATTGAACTTTCTCACATGCTGAGAAAAGGCCAATATCCAGATTCTGAGTCAACCAAACCATGGGACTAATTCTACTCCCTGGCGGCATAATTGTGCCTGGAGAATATTGACGTTTGGTTTATCAGAAACTTTGCAGCAGAACCCACGTAGAGTACTGACTAAAAATAGGCACTTTTTTTTACTGTACGACTATCTTTCATCCCCTGGCTCAATGGGGGAAAGAATGTTTCTTCAAAAAAGATTACAACTCTTTCGTATTAGTCTTTTCTTAATTGGCTGTTTTTCTTCTGTGCCCGCGTCTTCGGTGAGGGACAAGGGTACCCCCCACCGGCTTGCCCCACCCGCCTCACTGAACGTGACCTCGATGGCGGGAGTGGCCGTCTATACCGTTAAAAATACACGGATCTACCCCAAAGGCGAAACAACCTGCTCCCGGGGTGAGAGAGATGGTCGTCCTTCTATATACTGCCGGGGAGAGGATAAAGCGACACAGTTCACCCTGGCAGGACCCATTCCCCAAACGCTTGAAATTCAACAGGGTGCCATCACCAGTATCGAGAGTGGGACAACAGCGTGCCGTATTTCACCGGGAGAGGAGGTCGATCCGTCTATTCATTGCGGTTCCTCCACCAAAGCTCCCTCCCCCGCATTTCCTGGTCTCAATGGATGGGTTCGTGAGCATGACCAGGATCATGAAATCAATGATCTGCTGGCACGCCAATCAGAAAATGAATGTCATGACAGCGTTCAAACCTGCGAAGAACTTGAGGTTCAAATCGTAGAGAATGAGGGGCAGGATTCTCCAGACACACACACACTGAGAGCCTCACGTAGAAAGAAACGTCTGAAAAGAAGCGATCTATACCCGCCTAAAGCCTCGCGAATCCTTGCCTCTCGATTATGCCAATGTGATCAGTGCAGCTACACCACCGATGAACCGGGGAGTCTTAACCGGCACAAGCGCACCCATCTGCGGGGGAAGGCGCGGCACAAGCCGCTGTCCTGCGACCTGTGCACCTACACCACCGATCACCCGGGGAACCTCAACCGGCACAAGCGCACCCACCTGCAGGGGGAGGCGCGGCACAAGCCGCTGTCCTGTGACCTGTGCACCTACACCACCGATAGCCTGGGGCACCTCAAACAGCACCAGCGTACCCATTTGCAGGGGAAGGCGCGACCCAGGCCGCTGTCCTGTGACCAGTGCACCTACACTACCGATAACCCGGGGCACCTCAAACAGCACCAGCGCACCCATCTGCCCGGGGAGGCGCGGCTCAGGCCGCTGTCCTGTGACCTGTGCACCTACACCACCGATAACCCGGGGCACCTCAAACAGCACAAGCGCACCCATCTGCAGGGGGAGGCGCGGCCCAGGCCCCTGTCCTGTGACCTCTGCACCTATACCACCGATCGCCCGGGGAGCCTCAAACAGCACCAGCTCACCCATCTGCAGGGGGACGCGCGGCTCAAGCCGCTGTGCTGTGACCAGTGCAGCTACACCACCGATAACCCGGGGAGCCTCAAACGGCACCAGCGCACCCATTTGCAGGGGGAGGCGCGGCCCAAGCCGCTATCCTGTGCCCAGTGCACCTACACCACCGATAGCCCGGGGAACCTCAAACGGCACCTGCACACCCATCTGCAGGGGGAGGTGCGGCTCAAGCCACTGTCCTGTGACCTGTGCCCCTACACCACCGATCACATGGGGCACCTCAAACAGCACCAGCGCAGCCATTTGCAGGGGGAGGTGCGGCCCAAGCCACTGTCCTGTGACCTGTGCCCCTACACCACCGATCAAATGGGGCACCTCAAACAGCACCAGCGCAGCCATTTGCAGGGGGAGGTGCGGCCCAAGCCACTGTCCTGTGACCTGTGCAGCTACACCACCAATCACCTGGGGCACCTCAACCGGCACAAGAACACCCATCTGCAGGGGTACGCGCGGCCCAAGCCGCTGTCCTGTGACCAGTGCACCTACACCACCGATCGCCCAGAGAGTATCAACCGGCACAAGCACACCCATCGTACTGACTAAAAACAGGCACTTTTTGTCACTGTGCGACTATCTTTCCTCCCCTGGTTCAATGGGGGAAAGAATGTTTCTTCAAAACAGATTACAACTCTTTCGTGTTAGTCTTTTCTTAGTCGGCTGTTTTGCTTCTCTACCCGCGTCTTCGGCGAGGAACAAAGGTACCCCTCATCGGCTTGCCCCACCCGCCTCACTGAATGTGACCTCGATGGCGGGAGTGGCCGTCTATACCGTTAAAAATACACGTATCTACCCCAAAGGCGAAACAACCTGCTCCCGGGGTGAGAGGGATGGTCGTCCTTTTATATACTGCCGGGGAGAGGATAAAGCGACACAGTTCACCCTGGCAGGGCCCATTCCCCAAACGTTTGAAATTCAACAGGGTGCCATCACAAGTATCGAGAGTGGGACAACAGCGTGCCGTATTTCACCGGGAGAGGAGGTCGATCCGTCTATTCATTGCGGTTCCTCCACCAAAGCTCCCTCCCCCGCGTTTCCTGGCGTCAATGGATGGGTTCATGAGCATGACCAGGATCATGAAATCAATGATCTGCTGGCGCGCCAATCAGACGATGAATATCATGACGGCGTTCAAACCTGCGAAGAACTTCAGATCCAAATCGTAGAGAATGAGGGGCAGGATTCTCGAGACACACACACACTGAGAGCCTCACGTAAAAAGAAACGACTGAAAGAAAGCGGCCTATACCCGCCCAAAGCCTTGCGAATCCTTGCCTCTCGATTATGCCAATGTGACCAGTGCAGCTACACCACCGAGCGCCCGGGGAGCCTCAAACGGCACCAGCTCATCCATCTGCCCGGGGAGGCGCGGCCCAGGCCGCTGTCCTGTGACCAGTGCAGCTACACCACCGATCACCCGGGGAGCCTCAAACAGCACCAGCGCACCCATCTGCAGGGGGACGCGCGGCCCAGCCCGCTGTCCTGTGACCAGTGCACCTACACCACCGATCGCCCGGGAAACCTCAAACGGCACCAGCGCACCCATCTGCAGGGGAAGGCGCGGCCCAAGCCGCTGTTCTGTGACCTGTGCAGCTACACCACAGATGACCCGGGAAATATCAAACGGCACCATCTCACCCATCTACAGGGGGAGGCGCGGCCCAAGCCGCTGTCCTGTGACCAGTGCAGCTACACCACCGATCGCCTGGGGAGCCTCAAACGGCACCAGCGCACCCATCTGCAGGGGGACGCGCGGCCCAAGCCGCTGTCCTGTGACCTGTGCAGCTACACCACCGATAACCCGGGGCACCTCAAACGGCACCAGCGCACCCATCTGCCCGAGGGCGAGCGACGACTCAAGACATTCTTTAGTAATCATTCCCTGTAGTCAGTGCACAGACTGTATAGGGTGACAATACCGTTACCAGTGCCCTAACTCTCCATTGACTCTGCCGCGTATGCTCTTTGTGACCTTTTCAAGCCCCCGCCAGCCAACTCATGCGGTGTTCTCCCTGATCATTCTTTCGTCGCTTCCGACACTTGTACTCTGGCCACTCTCAACAAATGATATCTACAGTTCTTTGAAGCACTGGCTCTACTGCAGAAAAGTAATATGGATTATGTGGCTGGCAGAGGCGTTGTTGCTCTGCACCAGGACTGCGGTAAGCCATGACAGGAATACCAGCCTCGATTCTTTCGGTATTCGGAAGATATGGCTCGCAGCGCAAAAGAACAGATAATCTCGCGGCTGTTATGGCATTCACTGGCGGTTGACGATAGCGAAAATGGTCAACCTGAGAGTCAATCCCGTTTTTTAGCCTGTCGCTAGCGTTTTTTCGCGCGGCTGAGCACCCGCAGTTTGTTAAGTGTTACAGGCGCCCCGTGCGTCAAGTCTCGCGAAGGGTACTGACTAAAAATAGGCACTTTTTTTTACTGTGCGACTATCTTTCCTCCCCTGGCTCAATGGGGGAAAGAATGTTTCTTCAAAAAAGAGTACAACTCTTTCGTGTTAGTCTTTTCTTAATCGGCTGTTTTGCTTCTCTACCCGCGTCTTCGGCGAGGAACAAGGGTACCCCCCATCGGCTTGCCCCACCCGCCTCACTGAACGTGACATCGATGGCGGGAGTGGCCGTCTATACCGTTAAAAATACACGGATCTACCCCAAAGCCGAAACAACCTGCTCCCGGAGTGAGAAGGATGGTCGTCCTTTCATATACTGCCGGGGAGAGGATAAAGCGACACAGTTCACCCTGGCAGGACCCATTCCCCAAACGCTTGAAATTCAACAGGATGCCATCACCAGTATCGAGAGTGGGACAACAGCGTGCCGCGTTTCACCTGGAGTGGAGGTCGATCCGTCTATTCATTGTCGTTCCTCCACCAAAGCTCCCTCCCCCGCGTTTCCTGGCGTCAATGGATGGGTTCGTGAGCATGACCAGGATCTTGAAATCAATGATCTGCTGGCGCGCCAATCAGAAGAGGAATGTCATGACAGCGTTCGAACCTGCGAAGAACTTGAGGTTCAAATCGTAGGGGATGAGGGGCAGGATTCTCCAGACACACACACACTGAGAGCCTCATGTAGCAAGAAACATCTGAAAGGAAGCGGTCTATACCCGCCTAAAGCCTTGCGAATCCTTGCCTCTCGATTATACCAATGTGACCAGTGCAGCTACACCACCAATCACTTGGGGAACCTCAAACAGCACCAGAGCACCCATCTGCCCGGGGAGGCGAGACCCAAGCCCTTCTCCTGTGATCGGTGCACCTACACCACCGATCGCCTGGGGAGCCTCAAACGGCACCAGAGCACCCATTTGCAGGGGGGCGCGCGCCCCAGGCCGCTGTCCTGTGACCAGTGCACCTACACCACCGATCTCCCGGGGAGCCTCAAACGGCACCAGAGCACCCATTTGCAGGGGGACACGCGGCCCAGGCCGCTGTCCTGTGACCTGTGCACCTACACCACCGATCGCCCGGGGAGCCTCAAACAGCACCAGCGCACTCATTTGCAGGGGGACGCGCGGCCCAAGCTGCTGCCCTGTGGCCAGTGTACCTACACCACCGACCGCCCGGGGAGCCTCAAACAGCACCAGCGCATCCATCTTCAGGGGGAGGCGCGGCCCAGGCCGCTGTCCTGTGACCTGTGCACCTACACCACCGACCGCCCGGGGCACCTCAACCGGCACAAGCGCACCCATCTGCCCGGGGAGGCGCGTTCCAAGCCCCTGTACACCACCGACTATCCGGGGAACCTCAAACAGCACCAGCGCACCCATTTACAGGGAGAGACGCGGTCCAAGCCGCAATCCTGTGACCAGTGCAGCTACACCACCGACCGCTCGGGGAACCTCAAACAGCACCAGCGCACCCATTTACAGGGAGAGACGCGGCCCAAGCCGCTGTCCTGTGACCAGTGCACCTACACCACCGACCGCCCGGGGAGCCTCAACCGGCACCAGCGCACCCATTTGCAGGGGGAGGCGCGGCCCAAGCCGTTGTCCTGTGACCAGTGCACCTACACCACCGATGCTGCGGGGAACCTCAAACAACACAAGCGCACCCATTTGCAGAGGGAGGCGCGGTCCAAGCCGCTGTCCTGTGACCTGTGCAGCTACATCACCGATGCCCCGGGGAGCCTCAAACAGCACCAGCGCACCCATCTGCCCGAGGAGGCGCGGCCCAAGCCGCTGTCCTGTGACCTGTGCACCTACACCACCGATGCCCTGGGGAGCCTCAAACGGCACCAGCGCACCCATTTGCAGGGGGAGGCGCGGCCCAAGCCGCTGTCCTGTGACCTGTGCTCCTACACCACCGATCGCCCGGGGAGCCTCAAACGGCACCAGCGCACCCATTTGCAGGGGGACGCGCGGCCCAAGCCGCAGTCCTGTGACCAGTGCACCTACACCACCGATGCCCCGGAGAGCCTCAAACAGCACCAGCGCACCCATCTGCCCAGAGACGCGCGGCCCAGGCCACTGTCCTGTGACCTGTGCACCTACACCACCGATAACCCGGGGCACCTCAAACAGCACCAGCGCTCCCATCTGCAGGGGGAGGCGCGGCCCAAGCCGCTGTCCTGTGACCAGTGCTCCTACACCACCGATCACCTGGGGAACCTCAAAAAGCACCAGCGCACCCATCTGCATTCGCGCGGCTGATCACCGCAGTTTGTTGAGTGTTACAGGGGCCCCGTGCGTTAAGTCTCACGTAGAGTACTGACTAAAAACAGGCACTTTTTTTCACTGTACGACTATCTTTCCTCCCCTGGCTCAATGGGGGAAAGAATGTTTCTTCAAAACAGATTACAACTCTTTCGTGTTAGTCTTTTCTTAGTCGGCTGCTTTGCTTCTCTACCCGCGTCTTCGGCGAGGAACAAAGGTACCCCCCATCGGCTTGCCCCTCCCGCCTCACTGAATGTGACCTCGATGGCGGAAGTGGCCGTCTATCCCGTTAAAAACACACGGATCTACCCCAAAGGCGAAACAACCTGCTCCCGGGGTGAGAGGGATGGTCGTCCTTTTATATACTGCCGGGGAGGGGATAAAGCGACACAGTTCACCCTGGCAGGACCCATTTCCCAAACGCTTGAAATTCAACAGGATGCCATCACCAGTATCGAGAGTGGGACAACAGCGTGCCGTATTTCACCGGGAGAGGAGGTCGAACCGTCTATTCATTGCGTTTCCTCCACCAAAGCTCTCTCCCCCGAGTTTCCTGGCGTTAATGGATGGGTTCGTGAGCATGACCAGGATCATGAAATCAATGATCTGCTGGCACGCCAATCAGAAGAGGAATGTCATGACGGCGTTCAAACCTGCGAAGAATTTGAGGTTCAAATCGTAGAGAATGAGGGGCAGGGTTCTCCAGACACACACACACTGAGAGCCTCACGTAGAAAGAAACGACTGAAAGGAAGCGGACTATACCCGCCTAATGCCTCGCGAATCCTTGCCTCTCGATTATGCCAATGTGACCAGTGCAGCTACATCACCATTCACCCGGGGAGTCTCAACCGGCACAAGTGCACCCATCTGCACGGGGAGGCGCGGCCCAAACTGCTGTTCTGTGACCAGTGCACCTACACCACCGATGCCCCGAGGAGCCTCAAACTGCACCAGCGCACCCATTTGCAGGGGGACGCGCGGCCCAAGCCGCTGTCCTGTGACCAGTGCACCTACACCACTGATATCCAGGGGAGCCTCAAACTGCACCAGCGCACCCATTTGCAGGGGGACGCGCGGCCCAAGCCGCTGTCCTGTGACCAGTGCACCTACACCACCGATGCCCCGAGGAGCCTCAAACTGCACCAGCGCACCCATTTGCAGGGGGACGCGCGGCCCAAGCCGCTGTCCTGTGACCAGTGCACCTACACCACCGATGCCCAGGGGAGCCTCAAACTGCACCGGCGCACCCATCTGCAGGGGGAGGCGCGGCCCAGGCCGCTGTCCTGTGACCAGTGCACCTACACCACCGATCGCCAGGGGAGCCTCAAACAGCACCAGCGCACCCATCTGCAGAGGGAGGCGCGTCCCTGGCCGCTGTCCTGTGACCTGTGCACCTACACCACCGACCGCCCGGGGCACCTCAACCGGCACAAGCTCACCCATCTGCCCGGGCAGGCGCGGCCCAAGCCCCTGTCCTGTGACCTGTGCATCTACACCACCGATCGCACGGGGAGCCTTAAACGGCACCAGCGCACCCATCTGCCCGAGGAGGCGCGGCCCAAGCCGCTGTCCTGTGACCAGTGCAGCTACACCACCGATGTCCCGAGGAACCTCAAACGGCACCAGCGCACCCATCTGCAGGGGGACGCGCGGCCCAAGCCCCTGTCCTGTGACCAGTGCACCTACACCACCGATCGCCCGGGTAACCTCAAACGGCACCAGCGCAACCATCTGCAGGGGGAGGTGCGACCCAAGCCGCTGTCCTGTGACCAGCGCCCCTACACCACCAATCACCAGGGGAGCCTCAAACAGCACCAGCGCACCCATCTTACTGACTAAAAACAGGCACTTTTTTTCACTGTACGACTATCTTTCATCCCCTGGCTCAATGGGGGAAAGAATGTTTCTTCAAAACAGATTACAACTCTTTCGTGTTAGTCTTTTCCTAGTCGGCTGTTTTGCTTCTCTACCCGCGTCTTCGGCGAGGGACAAGGGTACTCCCCATCGGCTTGCCCCACCCGCCTCACTGAACGTGACCTCGATGGCGGGAGTGGCCGTCTATACCGTTAAAAACACACGTATCTACCCCAAAGGCGAAACAACCTGCTCCCGGGGTGAGAGGGATGGTCGTCCTTTTATATACTGCCGGGGAGAGGATAAAGCGACACAGTTCACTCTGGCAGGCCCCATTCCCCAAACGCTTGAAATTCAACAGGATACCATCACCAGTATCGAGAGTGGGACAACAGCGTGCCGCGTTTCACCTGGAGAGGAGGTTGATCCGTCTATTCATTGCGGTTCCTCCACCACAGTTCTCTCCCCCGAGTTTCCTGGCGTCAATGAATGGGTTCGTGAGCATGACCAGGATCATGAAATCAAGGATCTGCTGGCACGCCAATCAGAAGAGGAATGTCATGGCGGCGTTCAAACCTGCGAAGAACTTGAGGTTCAAATCGTAGAGGGTGAGGGGCAGGATTCTCCAGGCACACACACACTGAGAGCCTCACGTAGAACGAAACGTCTGAAAGGAAGCGGCCTATACCCGCCTAAAGCCTTGCGAATCCTTGCCTCTCGATTATGCCAATGTGACCAGTGCAGCTACACCACCGATCGCCCGGGGCACCTCAAACAGCACCAGCGCACCCATCTGCAGGGGGACGCGCGGCCCAGGCCGCTGTCCTGTGACCAGTGCAGCTACACCACCGATCACCCGGGGAGCCTCAAACAGCACCAGCGCACCCATCTGCAGGGGGACGCGCGGCCCAAGCCGCTGTCCTGTGACCAGTGCAGCTACACCACCAACCGCACAGGGAACCTCAAACGGCACAAGCGCACCCATCTGCAGGGGAAGGCGCGGCCCAAGCCCCTGTCCTGTGACCAGTGCAGCTACACCACCGATCATCTGGGGAGCCTCAAACAGCACCAGCGCACCCATCTACAGGGGGCGGCGCGACCCAAGCCGCTGTCCTGTGACCAGTGCACCTACACCACCGATGACCCGAGGAGCCTCAAACGGCACCAGCGCACCCATTTGCAGGGGGAGGCGCGGCCCAAGCCGCTGTCCTGTGACCTGTGCCCCTACACCACCGATAACCCGGGGCACCTCAAACAGCACCAGCGCAGCCATTTGCTGGGGGAGGCGCGGCCCAAGCCGCTGTCCTGTGATCAGTGCCCCTACACCACCGATGCCCCGGGGAGCCTCAAACAGCACCAGCGCACCCATCTGCAGGGGGAGGCGCGGCCCAAGCCCCTGTCCTGTGACCTGTGCACCTACACCACCGATCACCCGGGGAACCTCAAACAGCACCAGCGCACCCATCTGCAGGGGGACACGCGGCCCAAGCTGCTGTCCTGTGACCAGTGCACCTATACCACCGATCTCTCGGGGAGCCTCAAACAGCACCAGCGCATCCATCTGCAGGGGGAGGCGCGGCCCAAGCCCCTGTCCTGTGACCAGTGCCCCTACACCACCGATCACTCGGGGAACCTCAAACAACACCAGCGCAACCATCTGCAGGGGAAGGTGCGACCCAAGCCGCTGTCCTGTGATCAGTGCACCTACACCACCGATCGCCCGGGGCACCTCAAACAGCACCAGCGCACCCATCGTACTGACTAAAAACAGGCACTTTTTTTACCGTACGACTATCTTTCCTCCCTTGGCCCAATGGGGGAAAGAATGTTTCTTCAAAAAAGATTACAACTCTTTCGTGTTAGTCTTTTCTTAGTCGGCTGTTTTGCTTCTCTACCCGCGTCTTCGGCGAGGGACAAGCGTACCCCCATCGGCTTGCACCACCCGCCTCACTGAACGTGATCTCGATGGCGGGAGTGGCCGTCTATACCGTTAAAAACACACGGATCTACCCCAAAGGCGAAACAACCTGCTCCCGGGGTGAGAGGGATGGTCGTCCTTTTATATACTGCCGGGGAGAGGATAAAGCGACACAGTTCCCTGGCAGGACCCATTCCCCAAACGCTTGAAATTCAACAGGGAGCCATCACCAGTATCGAGAGTGGGACAACAGCGTGCCGTATTTCACCGGGAGAGGAGGTCGATCCGTCTATTCATTGTGGTTCCTCCACCAAAGCTCTCTCCCCCACATTTCCTGGCGTTAATGGATGGGTTCGTGAGCATGACCAGGATCATGAAATCAATGATCTGCTGGCGCGCCAATCAGAAGAGGAATGTAATGGCGGCGTTCAAACCTGCGAAGAACTTGAGGTTCAAATCGTAGAGAATGAGGGACAGGATTCTCCAGACACACACTGAGAGCCTCATGTAGAAAGAAACATCTGAAAGGAAGCGGCCTAAAGCCTTGCGAATCCTTGCCTCTCGATTATGCCAATGTGACCAGTGCAGCTACATCACCGTTCACCCGGGGAGTCTCAACCGGCACAAGCGCCCCCATCTGCCCGGGGAGGCTCGGCCCAGGCCACTGACCTGTGACCTGTGCAGCTACACCACCGATGACCCGGCGAGTCTTAACCGGCACAAGCGCACCCATCTGCAGGGGGAGGCGCGGCCCAAACCGCTGTCCTGTGACCAGTGCAGCTACACCACCGATCACCCGGGGAACCTCAAACAGCACAAGCGCACCCATCTGCCCGTGGGCGAGCGACTCAAGACATTCTTTAGTAATCATTCCCTGTAGTCAGTGCACAGACTGTATGGGGTGACAATACCGTTACCAGTGCCCTAACTCTCCATTGACTCTGCCGCGTATGCTCTTTGTGACCTTTCAAGCCCCCGCCAGCCAACTCATGCGGTGTTCTCCCTGATCATTCTTTCGTCGCTTCCGACACTCGTACTCTGGCCACTCTCAACAAATGATATTTATAATTCTTTGAAGCACTGGCTCTACTGCAGAAAAGTAATATGGATTATGTGGCTGGCAGAGGCGTTGTTGCTCTGCACCAGAACTGCGGTAAACCATGACAGGAATACCAGCCTCGATTCTTTCGGTATTCGGAAGATATGGCTCGCAGCGCAAAAGAACAGATAATCTCGCGGCTGTTCTGGCATTCACTGGCGGTTGACGATACCGAAAATGGTCAACCTGAGAGTCAACCCCGATTTTGAGTCTGTCGCTAGCGTTTTTTCGCGCGGCTGAGCACCCGCAATAGAGAGAGGATGCGAAGGGGCACCCACCGGGATGGGTATCGGTATCGTCACTGTTCACCAACGAGCTGATAAATGAGCCTGGCTGCCAAGCGTGCAGTACGATTATCAATATCGTATTCAGGATTGTACTCAGCTATATCAAACAGCTTGAGTTTTCCGCTGCCCTTGATGATTCCCAGTAAAGTTTCTACGGTGCCAAGACTGATACCCATCACAGCTGGCGCACTGACTCCCGGTGCTAAAGCCGCAGAGAAAGCGTCCAGATCAATCGTTAGATAAACATGATCAACTTTGCTTAAGAACCCGTACAAGCGGGTTGTTATCATCGCTTGATCGCTCTGAGACATTTGCCTGTCCGTGACATAATCTACATCTAGCTGTTCAGCCCTTTCAAACAAAAGCCGTGAATTACTGCTACGGCTGATGCCCAAACAGAAATAATAAAATGGCCAGCCTTTATCTTTTGAGTACTCCGCCATTTGATAAAAAGGCGTACCTGAGTTTGCTGTAGGGGATGGCTCACGAAGATCAAAATGGGCATCGATATTGATAATGCCAATTTTAGGAGGAACTTCTTCATGAGATGCATCATGCTCCAGATAGTGGGCTAATCCGAGATAACTTCCCCAGGCAATCTCGTGGCCGCCTCCCAGCCCTACAGGGAAAAGGCCGTGTTTTAATAACTTGGTCGTGCGTTGGGCATATTGATTTTGTGCGGATTCGAGCAACTGTCCATCACAAACAATATTCCCTGTATCCCAAAGGGGCTGTGTCCGGTTCCAGGGAAGGTTTGATAAAACTTTTCTCAATGTATCCGGGCCTGTTCTCGCGCCAGGTCTGCCCTGGTTACGACGTACCCCTTCATCACTTGAGAAGCCTATCAATGCAACCCCAGTTTCAGCTTCCGGGAATAGACAGGAAGCTTCAAGATCGAGAGGTCGAACCTGTTGATGCCATCGCTGAGACTGTGATGTCGGACACTCCAGATCAACTCTTCCAGACCAGAAAGGAGTATTACCTGCCAAAGAAGCTGATATATGCGAAAGAAGTAGAATTAAACAAAACCTAGCCGGATTCATAGCGGGCGTCGTCAAATGAAGAGAGAGTGAACATAGACGTTTTTTACTCTGATATAACAGCTATCACTTAGCCAAAGTGCTGGTAACTTTTTCGATCCCACGGCTGGCAATATAAACACCAATCCCCAGCAGCACGATCCCAGGCAGCTTCAGTTCAAGGGTTTCACAGATGTCCGGTGAGGCCCAGCCCATTCAGCAGCACACGATCAGCGCCGTAAACACCAGCATCACAAGGGGTCGCCAACTCCGTTGCAGCCAGCCTTCTCCCTGGGCTTCGGCTTTGATGACTCCGGCCTGTTGCGCCAGTTCATCCAGCTCCCCGTTAATGGCCATTGCTGTCAGGGCATTCTTGGCTTTGCTGGCCGGATCCGCATCCGGGAATATCTTATCGATGATCTTACCGATTACCAGCAATGCCGCCAGCCAACTCACACTACGCTCTCCCCAACGATTCCTTCGACATGCAGCCAAAGATCAATATCAAAGCAGCGACAGTGCTTGTTCCCATTCAAGTGGTAATGTCCTTTTACCACCACGTCCGGCCACAACCCTTGGCAGCCTGTGACCAGGAATTTAAACATGCGCTTCTGAAGTACTGTGAAGTTGTCGTACGGTTGGACATCATCGTTCAGGCCACCCACCAGACAGATCCCAACACTCTCGTGGTTATGACCTTTGACATGAGCGCCCCAGTCAACCAGCGCCCTGCCCTGTTTGGCTGATCCGTCCCGTTCAATCACCCAGTGGTAACCGATATCGATGAAGATCCGCGCCATCAGGTGCCAGCGCTTGATTGTTTCAAAGGTCACATCCTGACGGGGTTGAGTGGCTGAGCAGTGGACGACAAAGGTATTGGTTTACTTACGCTTTCCCATGCTTGTTTCCTTAAGAACCTCAATCCTTGAGTGTGTAAGCAACGACGCCAGATACGTTTGTCGGACTCTTCCAGCTTACGGTTAAGGCTATCGAGTGTGGTGGTCTGGTGAACCATCCGTTCTTCAATGGTGGCCAGGCTGGTCACTGCATCGGAGATGCTTGTCGAGTACTGACTAAAGATAGGCACTTTTTTTCACTGTACGACTATCTTTCCTCCCCTGGCTCAATGGGGGAAAGAATGTTTCTTCAAAACAGATTACAACTCTTTCGTGTTAGTCTTTTCTTAGTCGGCTGCTTTGCTTCTCTACCCGCGTCTTCGGCGAGGAACAAAGGTACCCCCCATCGGCTTGCCCCTCCCGCCTCACTGAATGTGACCTCGATGGCGGGAGTGGCCGTCTATCCCGTTAAAAACACACGGATCTACCCCAAAGGCGAAACAACCTGCTCCCGGGGTGAGAGGGATGGTCGTCCTTTTATATACTGCCGGGGAGGGGATAAAGCGACACAGTTCACCCTGGCAGGACCCATTTCCCAAACGCTTGAAATTCAACAGGATGCCATCACCAGTATCGAGAGTGGGACAACAGCGTGCCGCGTTTCACCGGGAGAGGAGGTCGTTCCGTCTATTCATTGCGTTTCCTCCACTAAAGCTCCCTCCCCCGAGTTTCCTGGCGTCAATGGATGGGTTCGTGAGCATGACCAGAATCATGAAATCAATGATCTGCTGGCGCCCCAATCAGAAGAGGAATGTCATGACGACGTTCAAACCTGTGATGAACTTGAGGTGCAAATCGTAGAGGGTGAGGGGCAGGGTTCTCCAGACACACACACACTGAGAGCCTCACCTAGAAAGAAATGTCTGAAAGGAAGCGACCTATACCCGCTTAAAGCCTTGCGAATCCTTGCCTCTCGATTATGCCAATGTGACCAGTACAGCTACACCATCGACCGCCCGGGGAGCCTCAAACAGCACCAGAGCACCCATCTGCCAGGGGAAGCGCGGCCCAAGCCGCTGTCCTGTGACCTGTGCAGCTACACCACCGACCGCTCGGGGAACCTCAAACGGCACCAGCGCCACCATTTGCAGGGTGACGCGCGGCCCAGGCCTCTGTCCTGTGACCAGTGCAGCTACACCACCGATAACCCGGGGCACCTCAAACAGCACCAGCGCACCCATCTGCCTGGGGAGGCACGGCCCAAGCCGCTGTCCTGTGACCAGTGCAGCTACACCACTGATGCCCCGGGGAACCTCAAACGGCACAAGCGCATCCATCTACAGGGGGAGACGCGGCCCAGACCGCTGTCCTGTGACCAGTGCCCCTACACCACCGATCGCCCGGGGAACCTCAAAAAGCACCAGCGCACCCATTTGCAGGGGGACGTGCGGCCCAAGCCGCTGTCCTGTGACCAGTGCAGCTACACCACCGATGCCTCGGGGAACCTCAAACGGCACCAGCTCACCCATTTGCAGGGGGAGGCGCGGCCCAAGCCGCTGTCCTGTGACCAGTGCAGCTACACCACCGATCGCCCGGGGAACCTCAAACAGCACCAGCGCACCCATCTGCGGGGGGACGCGCGGCCCAAGCCGCTGTCCTGTGACCTGTGCACCTACACCACCGATGTCCTTGGGAACCTCAAACAGCACCAGCACACCCATCTGCTGGGGGAGGCGCGGCCCAAGCCGCTGTCCTGTGACCAGTGCAGCTACACCACCGATGTCCTGGGGAACCTCAAACAACACCAGCGCTCCCATTTGCAGGGGGACGCGCGGCCAAGGCCGCTGTCCTGTGACCAGTGCAGCTACACCACCGATCACCCGGGGCACCTCAAACAGCACCAGCGCACCCATCTGCAGGGGGATGCGCGACCCAGGCCGCTGTCCTGTGACCAGTGCAGCTACACCACCGATCACCCGGGGCACCTCAAACAGCACCAGCGCACCCATTTGCAGGGGGAGGTGCGGCCCAGGCCGCTGTCCTGTGACCTGTGCACCTACTCCACCTATGCCCCGAGGAGCCTGAAACTGCACCAGCTCACCCATTTGCAGGGGGACGCGCGGCCCAAGCCGCTGTCCTGTGACCTGTGCACCTACTCCACCGATGCCCAGGGGAGCCTCAAACAGCACCAGCGCACCCATCTGCAGGGGGAGGCGCGACCCAAGCCGCTGTCCTGTGGCCTGTGCACCTACACCACCGATCGCCCGGGGAACCTCAAACAGCACCAGCGCACCCATTTGCAGGGGGAGGCGCGGCCCAAGCTGCTGTCCTGTGACCAGTGCACCTATACCACCGATCACCCAGGGAACCTCAAACGGCACCAGCGCATCCATCTGCCCGGGGAGGCACGGCCCAAGCCGCTGTCCTGTGACCAGTGCAGCTACACCACCGATGACCCGAGGAACCTCAAATGGCACCAGCGCACCCATCTGCATTCGCGTGGCTGAGCACCGCAGTTTGTTGAGTGTTACAGGGACCCCGTGCGTCAAGTCTCACCCAGGAGCCTGACCGAGAATAGTTAAACCAGATCGCCAAAGTTTCAAAGTGAGAAAAAAACTCATTGACTGTGTGCTATTTGCTCACTTTTTACAGATTTATAGCCTTTTATTGCCTTTATGCTGCTTTTTTAATCCTTTTCAAATCTTCAAGGCGGATTGATCCCGTTAAAACCGCTCTCACAAATTTTTTGACATTATGGGCAGTGCATACCAGCGAAAACTCTGCCGCGACTTTTTCTTTACCACGGAGACTAAACCCCCGGAAGCCCGACTCTTTTATGTGCCCAAATGGCGGTTCCGCAATAACCTTGCGATCTTTGTATATTGCTTTCGCCTCGACTGTCTCCATTTTCTTGTTCATGGCCTGTCGGGCCGTCTCAAATTTATCGGTACGAATTACCCTGCCAGCGGCCTTTTTTGAGCCGCTGCACTGCGAGCGATAAGGACACGTCCTGCATACATCCTTATTAGCACGGTGACTCTTTCTCTGGGCTTTGCTGCCAGGATTGGTGAGCAGTTTTTCCCCTGCAGGGCAGATAAACACGTCGGCTTCTGCATCGTAGATAAAATCGGCTTTGACAAACTTCCGATCCGTGCTCTCAAGGTCTGTGCCTGCCGGTTTTTCTTCTTTGTCGGTAGCGATGTAGCCGTCTATTTCATGCTTATCCACAGCGTGCAGATTTGGCCCCGAAAAAGAGCCATTGTCCATGCTCATTTTATCCACAGCTGCGCCATCGATTGCTCCGGCCAATGCCTCCAGTACTGGCTCAACTTCCTGAATATCATTGGCACGTTGGCTGATGTGCTGGCCAACAATGATCTGATTGTCTGAATCAACGCTGATCTGGGCGTTGTAGCTGTACTCGCAGTAACCTTTCTTGCTCATTATCCGCGCGTCATGGTCTGCGAAACTGATTTGTTTCTTGTCGTCTATAGGCTCGTCAGGCGTCAGGTCTTTTTCGCGTTCCTCAAGGGCTTCTTTGGCGGCCTTTATCTTCTTCAGCCGCTCTTTCTTGAACTGCAAGTCTTCAGGAATGCTGTAGCCATTGGCCTCTCTGTAGACGTTGTCTTCCTCCTGGTCGCACCGGCTGGCTTTTTTGATCAGTTCATCTATTTCGTTGCTGAGTTCTGCCTCTTTAGTCTTCAGCCTGCCGTAGCTCATTGCCTTGTGTTTTGAGCTGTTGGCTTTGAACTTCGAACCGTCCAGGCTTATATGGCCCAGTGACACCATTTTCAGTCCAATGGCCAGCTTTACTGATTGCTTGAAGCCATTATGGAAAACGACAGGTTGTCTTTACGGAAATCGCCCAGAACTCTGAAGTTCGGGCAGTTCATCTGTGAGATGTACATGAAGGCCAAGTCTTGTCGGCAGCGTCGCTCAATCTCGCGGGAACTGAATACTCCGTGGCTGTAGGCGTAGATCAGGATAGCGACAATAAGTTTCGGGTGATAAGCGTGCTGGCCAAGGTGATGGTATTTTTTCTCAACTTCCGATGTGTCAACGTTCTGAAGAATGGTTTCATAAACAAAGCAATCGTGGTCTATTGGAAGCAGGTCAAAAATATTGGTTGGGAACAGCTTGTGCTGGTCGAACTCGACAGGGTTATCCTTGAACTTTGGTGGTGGCAACATTGGATATCATCAGTCTTGATTTTAAGGCTTATCATAGCGGATAAGACTATTCTCGGTCAGGCTGCTAGGGTACTGACTAAAAACAGGCCCTTTTTTTACTGTACGACTATCTTTCCCCCCCTGGCTCAATGGGGGAAAGAATGTTTCTTCAAAAAAGATTACAACTCTTTCGTGTTAGTCTTTTCTTAATTGGCTGTTTTGCTTCTCTACCCGCGTCTTCGGTGAGGGACAAGGGTACCCCCCATCGGCTTGCCCCTCCCGCCTCACTGAACGTGACCTCAATGGCGGGAGTGGCCGTCTATACCGTTAAAAACACACGGATCTACCCCAAAGGCGAAACAACCTGCTCCCGGGGTGAGAGGGATGGTCGTCCTTTTATATACTGCCGGGGGGGGGATAAAGCGACACAGTTCACCCTGGCAGGACCCATTTCCCAAACGCTTGAAATTCAACAGGATGCCATTACCAGTATCGAGAGTGGGACAACAGCGTGCCGTATTTCACCGGGAGAGGTGGTCGATCCGTCTATTCATTGCGGTTCCTCCACCAAAGCTCTCTCCCCCGAGTTTCCTGGCGTTAATGGATGGGTTCGTGAGCATGACCAGGATCATGAAATCAATGATCTGCTGGCACGCCAATCAGAAGAGGAATGTCATGGCGGCGTTCAAACCTGCGAAGAATTTGAGGTTCAAATCGTAGAGAATGAGGGGCAGGGTTCTCCAGACACACACACTGAGAGCCTCACGTAGAAAGAAACGACTGAAAGGAAGCGGTCTATGCCCGCCTAAAGCCTTGCGAACCCTTGCCTCTCGATTATGTCAATGTGACCAGTGCAGCTACACCACCAATCACCAGGGGAGCCTCAAACGGCACCAGCGCACCCATCTGCCCGGGGAGGCGCGGTCCAAACCGCTGTCCTGTGACCTGTGCACCTACACCACCGAACACCCGGGGCACCTCAGACAGCATCAGCGCACCCATTTGCAGAGGGAGACGCGGCCCAAGCCGCTGTCCTGTGACCTGTGCAGCTACACCACCGACCGCCCGGGGCACCTCAAACAGCACAAGCGCACCCATCTGCCCGAGGGCGAGCGACTCAAGACATTCTTTAGTAATCATTCCCTGTAGTCAGTGCACAGACTGTATGGGGTGACAATACCGTTACCAGTGCCCTAACTCTCCATTGACTCTGCCGCGTATACTCTTTGTGACCTTTTCAAGCCCCCGCCAGCCAACTCATGCGGTGTTCTCCCTGATCATTTTTTCGTCGCTTCCGACACTCGTACTCTGGCCACTCTCAACAAATGATATCTACAGTTCTTTGAAGCACTGGCTCTACTGCAGAAATGTAATATGAATTATGTGGCTGGCAGAGGGTTTGTTGCTCTGCCCCAGGACTGCGGTAAGCCATGACAGGAATACCAGCTTCGATTCTTTCGGTGTTCGGAAGATATGCCTCGTAGCGCCAAAGAACAGAACATCTCACGGCTATTCTGGCATTCACTGGCGGTTGACGATACCGAAAATGGTCAACCTGAGTGTCAACCTGAGAGTCAACCTGAGAGTCAACCAAAAAAGTCAACCCCGATCTTGAGTCTGTCGCTAGCGTTTTTTCGCGCGGCTGAGCACCCGCAATATGGAATCCTTCCCAGGGACCCTGTTACGGTACCTGACGTGAACTAACAAGAAGATAGTAGTTCGCATTTTTGGGGCTCTCTTTAAGTAAGTGTTTCAAATGCTGTACTTGAAATACGGATCTTCCCCATCGCCAGATAAGAAAATAATTATTACCCAAATACATCACGGTATTGTTATTCTCAGCTTTTTTTGGATTCCTGATAATAATAATCTCGCCTATCTTAAAAGATTGTGTCGAGTTTGAGGTTGGAGCATTAATAGGAACAGTCTTAGTATAAGGGAGCACATAAAAACTTCTAACATTGAATGCCAAATAGTTCATTACATGAAAGCATGTTGGGTACTCATCGAGATCATAACCATATACCTCTTCAATAGCTTTTGAACTAAAGGAAACTTCATTGCCACCCCACCCATCAGCCAAAAACTTAAGAAGCCTCGCACCAATACCTTTAGGAAGTGTTCCCGTCATCTTATCTGGGTAGACGAATACTACAGAATCATTCTTTTTGGTTTTATTAATTACGCCTACTCTAAGGCTATTAATTGTGTTTCTTTTGTTTTTCAGTTTTAGCTTTAAGTAGGTGTATTTGTTGGTGAACATTTCAAACCCATCAATTTCCTCTTTGAAATCATCATGAATCTCTGTTTTTGTGATTTTTATATCTAGCGAGTGTGCCAATGGTATGTTTAGTAACAAGACAATAATCAAGATATCTAAGGCTGCCTTTTTCTGCTTAATGAATTTTATAAATGAGCGTAAAACATTGAATTTCATTATATACACCTTTAATTAACGCTCTGCGCTTATTGCTTTGTTTATTGACAAAAGTATTATTTGCAACTGCAACACTTAATTCAATAACCAAGTAGTCCGGCATTCAAACTATGGCTCTGCTGCAAACTTTCAGATAAACCAAAAGTTAATATTCTCCAGACACAATTATGCCGCCAGAGAGTAAAAGTACTCCCACGGCTTGGTTAACTCAGAGTCTGGATATTGACCTTTTCTCAGCATGTGAGAAAGCTCAATACCAGAGAGGGTCGCCTTGGCAGAATAGAAAGCCTTGAACTGCATCATAGGGTGGGTAATCCGTTTCACAAATCGATGATCCTGCCCCACAATGTTGTTCAGGTATTTGCTCGGGTAAATGGTGATCTTTGGCTCTTTATCCTTGAGTGTTGTGTTGATAGAAGTGAGAGCAGATATATTATTGCTGCCGCTTTTATCAATACTCATTTTTTCTGGTTATCCATATTTGCGGATAGCCTTACGGAAAAAGGCCTTGGCAGCTTTTTTAGCTCGCTTTTTGGTAAGAAGGAAATCAACAGTATTTCCTTCTTTATCGACAGCGCGATACAGGTAGAAGTCACGACCGTTGACCTTTATGTAGGTTTTATCCATACGCCATGAGGTTTTGACGGCTGGCTTCTGCTTTCGTGCGGAGCTTAAGGTTGAGGAGCATACGTGATCACCCAGCGGTTGACCGTTGTGTGATCTACCGTGATACACCGCTCCGCAAACATTTCTTCAATCTGAGAGGGTAACTGATATACCAGCGAACAGCCTGCAGGATGATATCTTTGTGGAAATGGCGGCCGGAAAACTTCATCCGTGAAAACTCAGAAATGGGTAAGGTTGCGGATTCTCGCTGTGATGGTGTGAGTTTGCAACAGAACCGTTCTCCTATATATATGAGCCCCGTAAGAATTGGCGACAAAAAAAAAGAAATTATCATATAGCCACGAACCACCTAGCACCTATTTATCCGCAACACAGACGACAACAACCACACAACATCATTTTCAGACTGCTGATGTAAAAAGGGTTTTAGATACGTACCTTGAAAAACGCTCTGTACGCTAAAAACAGAGGACACCGGCAAAAACGGCATTTTGAGGGGCAAAACAGGAGCTGATACGGCACCGGGGAGGTACGCATCTGCATAGCGAGAAGTCCGCCACACAGGGCTTTGTAAGGCGCATAGAACGAAAAAATCCCGCTGCAGATAACTGCAACGGGATTCTCATATGTGGCGGGTTGGGGCACATGTGGAGGTCTGTTTCTCCGACCCCATTTCATTTATTTATTCACTTCGCCCCCATTTCCCCTCGGTTACAATTCCAGTCTGGCTGCTTTATCCATAACATTTTTCCATTCTCTTTGTTGTGGATGGGAAATCCACAATGGATAGTCGCCACCTTTCAGATAGATTGTACGCTGCATAGCCTGATGTATATCGTTTACGACTTCTGCTTTCAGTCTGTTTAATGGGTGACAATCTGGATCACAAGTAAGAGGTGGTTGCCCATAAGCCATAAGAATACTGTTCATAAGCAAGCGGACAAGGCGACCGTTTCCGTCACGAAATGCGTGTGCCAAAATCATTTCCTGCCAGCTGACAGCCAGGTTTTTTACTAACTCATCGGATGTCATGGAAGGCTTGAGCCTTCGGACAAGATTTTTAATCGCCATCTTAAACAAGGTTTTATTCCCGGATATACTAGTGCCTGGCATTAGATAGATAAAGAAAGTCTGTGGAAGCCCATCTATATTTTCATGCTGTGAGAACAACGAAAGCCAATACCGTTTCCCGCACAACTCTGAGGCTTGTGTATTTCCAACAATATCTGGTATGTCCAGAGCAAAAAACAGCTCTCTTTCCTCATCGGCATTGCTATTAAAAGACAAAATGACTCTTTCATCTCTATGTAAGGTGCCAGGTGCTATTTTTTCGACAGTATTAGCTAGTCTCATACCCTCAGTTAGCGCTAGCATATTTGATTCTCTGGTTATAAAGCGTCCATGCCCGTCAGTGTGGTCTTCATATTTGTATTTGGACGACGTCTTTAAAAACGTTTCAAAAAAATTGGCTCGTTCTTTAAGTGTCTCAATAAGCTTTTTGTGATCGATTTTGAAAAATTTATCGTTGTTAACTTGTTCCTTGCCATACAGTTTTATAGTGTATCCCCAGAGACCATTTGAACTCATTCTCGCTTGTTTTCGCAAATTTGAGAGTAGTTCCATATTTTCCTTAATAGCCTGGGGGGTCATATCATTGATATCCATACTGACATTGATACCGTACGTTTCATCAGGCTCTTTTGATAAGGTAGAGCAATCGTCACCGGTCAGTAACTGATTGATCTTAGCAAGTCGTTGTTCAGAGATTTCTGGGACAACCTGTCCTTTATTCAAATCTTCCCTGAACCAGTTCAGCAGTTTTGACTGTGCCTTTAAATTCCGCTGCAAAGTATCATGACCACTACCTGAACCATATTCTGGTCCCAAATAGTTTTTTCCTTGTTGATTAACGGAAATTTTCTTCCTGGGAATGAGCAATAGCAGTGGTGCCGGGTGGTTTCGGTAGTAATCGATCCCCTGATCTAAGGAGGTATGACTGAAGGTCAACTGTTTATCTTCATCAATGACCAAGCAGACCTGTTCGGAAGGGCTACTGTTTAAAGAGGCAGGGCACTCTCCATTGTCACCTCCAAGCACTAAACTTGGATAGAAAAGAACAAAACAACTCACGAAAATGGCAAATAGCATAGCCTGCAGTTTCTCTATACAAGTATATAAATAACTCATTCCAGATTCCTGCTTCATTAATATCAACACAGTATCCGGAATGAATTAACATGAATCAGTAACATTCATGACAGGTAAACTTGATCTCAGGCAGTAAGAATGGGCACCGGTTTAAGCAGCTTCTGCCTGTTCATATCTCTCAGGGCTTAAATAACCCAGAGTGCTATACAGACGAGTGCGATTATAATCCACGTCAATGTATCCAAATACGGTCTGGCGCACTTCTTCCCGATTTACCATCGACTCATAGAGCACAGTTTCTATTTATGCGGTCAATTTCTCGGAAAAGGGGTCCGGAACAGAGGTAGGAGTCATTTTTATATAAAATGTTAAGCATGGAATCCTTCTGCGGAATGTAGAGCGATTACCTTCATAACCTAAGTGTTAAAACGTTTATGGTCTGGCTTTTGTCCAAAGAAATTTACAATGGAGTGCATGTTATGATCCAACAACCACCACAAAAGTCGCCCCAGTCAGCCAAAAGAGCTGAAGAAATGCCGAAAGCCCCCAAAGAATGTCCCGTTTGCCTCGAAGAAATCCAGGCAGATGAGGTTGACCCGGTGGTCACAGATTGTATGCATATTTTCCACTGGAAATGCATTACAAGAAGTCTGATGGAGAGGGATGCTTGTCCTGTGTGTAATTCGAAAATCCCCTATATAAGGAACCATCTTTTGGGTTTACCCCAAGCAGCTGAACGTCAGCCAATGCGTTTGCCTTCGGTTATTGAGAGTGAATTTGAGCTTATACGCAGGGATTGGGAGCGCTTGGGTGGGATCATCAATGATCATTCCCGCCCTGCCATGGAGGCAGCTCTGCGTTCCTCTGTTCGTGATCATCAACCGGCTGTTGCACAGCAGTGGTTAAACCGCGGATTACAGATCACCCCTGATATTCGGCATGCCATGGAAGAGGCACTCTGCCACGCATCAGAGTGGGATGATATTGAAGCCGCAGAGTGCTGGGTTAACCTTGGTGTGCATACGAATGCCGCCATTACAGGCTTGATACAAGAGAGGGTGGCCAACAACAGAAGATACGGTAATCATGGCAGGGAGAATAGATGGCGTGACTTGTTAGATTTGACGGAAGCGATAAGAATCACCAGTTGACCACAGTTGTGTTGTGGGTTCTGTTGCAAAATTCCCGACAAACCACAAGCCAATATCCTCCAGGCACAATTATGCCGCCAGAGAGTAAAAATACTCCCACGGTTTGGTTAACTCAAAATCTGGATTTTGCCCTTTTCTCAGCATGTGAGAAAGTTCAATACCTGAGAGGATAGCCTTGGCAGAATAGAACACCTTGAACTGCATCATAGGGCGGGTAATCCGTTTCACCAATCGATGATCCTGCTCCACAATGTTGTTCAGGTATTTGCTCTGGTAAATCATGATCTTTGGCTCTTTATCCTTGAGTGTTGTGTTGATAGAAGTGAGAGCAGATATATTGCTGGCGCTTTTATCAATACTCACTTTTTCTGGTTGTCCATATTGGCGGATAGCCTTACGGAAAAAGGCCTTGGCAGCTTTTTTATCTCGCTTTTTGGTAAGAAGGAAATCAACCGTATTTCCTTCTTTATCGACAGCGCGATACCGGTAGAAGTCACGACCTGTGACCTTTATGCAGGTTTCATTCATACGCCATGAGGTTTTGACGGCTGGCTTCTGCTTTCGATGCAGGGCTTCCAGTTGAGGGGCATACGTGATCACCCAGCGGTTGATCGTTGTGTGATCTACCGCTCCGCAAACATTTTTTCAATCATACACAAACTGAGAGGATAGCTGATAGACCAGCGAACAGCCTGCAGGATGATATCTTTGGGGAAATGGCGGCCGGAAAACTTCATCCGTGAAAGCTCAGAGGTGGGAGATGTTTCGGATTCTGGCTAGTATGGTCTGAGTTTGCAACAGAACCTACAAAAAGTCCCGATCATCTTTCGATAACCGGGCTTTCTATATGTGGCGGTGGTTGGGCAGAAGTTCATTTCTCAAATTCCTTCTCTGGCATTGATACGCAGCACCGCTCTGAGTTTTCGCTATACCCTTGATACCTTTTTCCTTCATTGACTGCTGACACAACCTTATCGATAAATGCAGCCTCATTACCCTGCTCTTTACTGACGGCTATACGAAACACTTGGTAACCATAACGCTTAAGCATATGGTCGATAAACAGTTCTTTGGTTCGGCAAGCCTTGTGATAGTGAATATCAGCAGATAGAGCCGAAATCTTCTCATCAATATTCTGTGGAACAGAAACAAAATGACGAGGTCCATCCACTTCGACACAAATACTCCCGTCAATCATTATATCCACGAAAAAGCCATTGACCGGTACCTTCATGGCCAGTTCACTATCCGGCAACTTACGTCTGAGTTTATTAAATATCTTGTACTGCCAATGAGATACCGTCCCCTTTTCCAAGCCGTCTACATTTGAGTTCTGTGAACACGATGGTTGCCAGTATTTACGAGCCCAGAAAATATGCCATTGACCCTCGTAAGCTGGTTCGAATGTACCATTCCCGCTTTGTACGCCCAATAACTGATGATAATGCTTGTAGAACTCCTTAAATAATGTCCCCAGTTCTTTATCATCAGACTGCTGTTCACTGCAGGCAAAATGAAACAGCGTTATGCACCATAGAAGTTCATCCTTCTGGCGCTGACTATCAGGAATAAAACCTGACTCTCTGAGTGCAGACAAACGCTTACTAGCTTCAACCAGATGAATGGGCGACAGTGAAAAACGGGCAAAATCATTGAGCATGGTTATCAAACTGAAAGGTGCTTTTACACCTTGCTGTCTGAGCGCAGACATAAGATGACAAAAAACCGGGTGTCCATACAGTATCTGTCCTATACCACCTATCATCATGGCCACGTGTTGGACGCTCCAGCCATTCCCTCGATTCAGCTCCCGCCCCTCGACCGCACTGGCCAAGGCTCTCAGAGCCCCTTGAATATCCCCCCCTTCACCTTGACTGAACCCCTTGGCCATCCTGGCCAACCATCCGGCGTTCCAGCCCTGCCTTAGGGTCAACTCTCGTACCATGACGGCTCTGGCCAACGCCCTCAGGGCGCCTTGACTCTCGTACCATTCACCTCTGTTGAGCTCCTCGACCATCATAGCCAGGTGTTCGGCGCTCCAGCCCTGCTCCAGAGTCAGCACCCTGCCCTTTACCTCCCTCGCCAGCGTTCTCAGAGCCCCTTGAATCTCGCCGCCTTCACACCGGCCGAGACCATTAGCCACCACAGCCAGCTGCTCGGCACTCCATTGACTCAGACTCGAACCCTGCCCAGAGCGCCTGTTCACTTCCCCTGCTGCCAGCGCCAGGACATCGGTTACCTCGTCCATGTCAGGCAATCTGCACACTTTTAAAAAACCATCCACCAGCAAGGCTAAATCTTGTGGTTTAGCCAGCTGTAAACAATTCACTCCAGCACTGGTTAACTCTCGGGCTTTTTCCTTCAACTTTCCCGGGACTTCAGGCCGATAATGCTGTTTACTCAGGATATTCACATCTAAGGCATACTGAGGCAGATTTTCTGATGAAAGCTGGCCTTTCACATGACATTGCTCTCTGCCACTTAAATGGATGTGCTCCATATTGTCGGAAAGCGTATCCACAGAGTTCATCTCGGTATGAGTTAGCACCGGAATTTGTGGAGCGAGCACAACAGGTAGCGAAGGTACTAGTGTTGAAGGGTCGAGCCTACGCCTCAATGGCGGGGATGTATTATTGATGCCGTTTGTGCCGAAAGGTGAAACAGACAGAGACATAGGAAATGGCGTGATTGGCGATGTTTTTTTGTCGACTTACTCGCTTCCACCCGAACTGACAAGATGCAGGTATTCACCAATGCTGATGACAGATACCGAAAGCACATTGACGACATTGACTAAATATCGGATTGGATTCTTTAAGGATTTCGAAACTTAGTTAATGCGGACTGTTTTGGCAAACCCCACTCTGCCCTCCGAGGATAGTCACAAATGTTCGACTGGATAAAAATCTATTCCAGAGCATTGAGCGCTGACACAACCTTATCGATAAACACGACCTCATCATCTTGTTCTTTACAGTGAGCTATACGAAACACTTGATAGCCATAATGCTCAAGCATGTGGTCGATAAAACGGTCTTTGGTTCGGTACACTTTGTGACAACGAAGAACTGCAGATAGAGCCGAAGCCTGTTCATCAACATCCTGTGGAACAGAAACAAAATGATGAGGTTCATCCACTTCGACACAGATACTCCCCTCAATCATTATATCCACGAAAAAACCATTGACTGGTACATCCATGGCCAGCCCACTATCCGGCAGCTTACGACTGAGTTCATCAAATATCTTCTGCTGCCAATGAGATACCGCCCTTTTTTTCAAAATCTCTACGTCCAAATGCCATGGCTTCAATGACTGCCAGTATTCTCGGATCCAAAAGATACGCCATTGGTCGCCATAAACCGCTTCAGTTTCATCATTCCTGTTATCCACGTCCCATGATTGAAAGTGCTGGTATAAAGTCTCGAACACTTTCACCAGCTCCTGATTAACCGGCTTCTGGGTCCTGCTGGCAAAATGAAAAAGCGTTATGCACCATAGCAGTTCATCCCTCGAATGTTGATCATCAGGAATAAAATCTCCTCCCCGGAGTGAACACAAGAGCTTACTGGCCTCAAGCAGATGAATGGTGGACAGTGAAAAGCTGGCTAGATCTTTGAGCACGCTTATTAAACGTCCAGGTTCCTGTACAGCTCGCAGTCTGAGCGTTGACATAAGATGACCAAAAACCGGAAGCCAATCCAGTGTCGAACCTATACCACCTATCATCATTGCCAGATGCTGGGCACTCCAGCCTTGATCCGCAGTCAGCTCTCGTCTCCCAACCTCTCCTGCCAGCACCAGCAGAGCCTCTTGAGCCTCGACCCCTTCCTGCCGACTGAGTCCACTGGTCACTATGGCCAGGAGTTCGGCGCTCCAGCCCTGCTCAGGGGTCAGATTCAGCCTCCCGACTTCCTTGGCCAGCGCCACAAGTGTCCCTTGAATTTCGTCCCCTTCCCCCAAACTGAGCCCGTTAATCATCATGGCCAGGTGTTGGGCGCTCCACTCCTGATCAGGGGACAAAAAACGGTTTTTGATCTCCCTCGCCAGCGATCTCTGAGCCCCTTGAATTTCGTCCCCTTTACCCTGGATAAAACCACTGACCACCATAGCCAGATTTTCGGCGCTCCAACCCTGTTCGGGAGTTAACTCCCGAACACTGACCGAGCGGGCCAGCGCTCTCAGAGCCTCTTGAATATTGCCCCCTTTCCCCAGACTCAGCCCGTTAATCATCATGGTCAGATGTTCGGCACTCCACTGACTCAGATTCAAATTCTGCGCAGACCGCCTGTTCACTTCTCTTGCTGCCAACGTCAGGATATCGGTTATATCTGCCATGTCAGGCAACGTGCACACTTTTGAAAACCCATTCACCAGTAAAGCAAAATCCTGTGGTTGAGCCTGCTGAAAACAATTCACGCCATAACGCTTTAACTCCCGTGCTTTTTCCCTCAACTCACCCGGGACTTCAGGCCGATCAAGCTGGTTACCCAGACTGTACACATCCAAGGCAACCTGATGCAGTTGTTTTGATGGAAGCTGGCCTTTCACATGAAGTTGTTTTCTTCCACTTAAACGCATGTGCACCATACTATCGGACAACGTCTCCTCTGAAACCATAACTGTGCGGGGCAGTTCAGAGGGTTGCCCTTGTCTTTGTGGAACAAACCGGTTGGATGATGGAGAGACGACAGAGGAAGGTGAAACAGGCGGAGGCTCTGGCACAACATACGGTGAGACTCCCAATACTTTATTTATGCTTCTACCGATTCCCTTGGTTCGTGACCTCAGAGCCACTTGAAACTTGCGTTTTTTTCCCCGGCTAAGCCCCTTGGTCGCAATGTTTGAGGGTTCGGCGCTCCAGGTCTGACTCGGGGTCAATGCCTGGCCCGTTACCGCCCCGGCAAGTCGTGCCCGCAGGGTTGCTTGAATTTCACCCTCTTCACCCTCTTCACCCTCTTCACCCTCTTCACCCTCTTCTTCTTCACCCTCTTCACCCTCTTCACCCTGGTTGAGCCCATTAGACATTATGCACAGATGTTTAGCGAACAAGTCCTGCTCTGCAGGCAGCCGGAACCTCACCTCACTGAGCAGTGCTCTTATACCCCCTTGAATTTCATCTCCTTCACCTCGGCTAAACCCATCAGTCACCATGGCCAAATACTCGGCACTCCAGCCCTGATCCGGAGTTAACGTCCGACTCATGACTGCCTTGGCCAAAGCGACCAGAGCCCTTTGAACCTCGTTGCCTTCGTCCCGTACAAGCCCCCTGGTCACCATAGCCAGATGCTCGGCACTCCATTGACTCAGGTTCAAATTCTGCGCAGAGCGCCTAATCACCTCCCCTGCTATCAGTGTCATAACATCGGTTATCTCTGCCATGTCAGGCAGCTTGCAGAATTTTGAAAAGCCGTCCACCAGCAAGGCCAAATCCTGAGGCATAGCCTGCTGAAAACAATTCACGCCATAACGCTTTAACTCCCGTGCTTTTTCCCTCAACTCACCCGGGACTTCAGGCCGATCAAGCTGGTTACCCAGACTGTACACATCCAAGGCAACCTGATGCAGTAGTTTTGATGGAAGCTGGCCTTTTACATGAAGTTGTTTTCTTCCACTTAAACGCATGTGCACCATACTATCGGACAACGTCTCCTCTGAAACCATAACTGTGCGGGGCAGTTCAGAGGGTTGCCCTTGTCTTTGTGGAACAAACCGGTTAGATGATGGAGAGACGACAGAGGAAGGTAAAACAGGCGGAGGCTCAGGCACAACATACGGTGAGACTCCCAATGCTTTATTTATGGTTCTACCGATTCCCTTGGTTCGTGACCTCAGAGCCGCTTGAATCTTGCGTTTTTTTTCCCGGCTAAGCCCCTTGGTCGCAATGTTTGAGGGTTCGGCGCTCCAGGCCTGACTCGGGGTCAATGCCTGCCCCGTTACCGCCCCGGCAAGTCGTGCCCGCAGGGTTGCTTGAATTTCACCCTCTTCACCCTGGTTGAGCCCATTAGGCATCATGCACAGATGTTTAGCGAACAAGTCCTGCTCTGCAGGCAGCCGGAACCTCACCTCACTGAGCAGTGCTCTTATAACCCCTTGAATTTCATCTCCTTCACCTCGGCTAAACCCATCAGTCACCATGGCCAAATACTCGGCACTCCAGCCCTGATCCGGAGTTAGCGTCCGACTCATGACTGCCTTGGCCAAAGCGACCAGAGCCCTTTGAACCTCTTTGCCTTCGTCCCGTACAAGCCCCCTGGTCACCCTGGCCAGATGCTCGGCACTCCATTGACTCAGGTTCAAATTCTGCGCAGAGCGCCTACTCACCTCCCCTGCTATCAGTGTCATAACATCGGTTATCTCTGCCATGTCAGGCAGCTTGCAGAATTTTGAAAAGCCATCCACCAGCAAGGCCAAATCCCGGGGCATAGCCTGCTGAAAACAATTCACTCCATAACTGTTTAACTCACGGGCTTTTTCCCTCAACCCTTCCGGGGCTTCAGAAGGATCGGACTGGTTGCCCAGACTGTTCACGTCTAAGGCATAGTGATACAGCATTTTTGATGAAGGTTGACCTCTCAGATGACATTGCTCTCTTCCACTTAAATGCATGTGCGCCAGAATGCCGGGCGGCATAGCCTCTGGAGCCGTAGCTGTGCGGGGCAGCAGATCGGGTTGACTGTGTGCTTGTGAAGGGAACCAGCCGGGTAACAAAGGGACTTGTGATAAAGGAGCTCGCTTCAGTGTCGGGGGTGTATTATGCGTGCCGACTGTAGCGAAAGGAGAAACAGGCGGAGACACAGGGAATGGAGTAACTTGCGATGTTTTTTTTGTGAACTTACTCGCCTCAACCCGGACTGAAAATACAGAGATAATTACCAACACTGATGACAGATACCGAAGGCAGAGTGACGACACAGGATGACCAATGCGTTTGATTACTGAAGGAGCTCAAATCTAGTTCGTGCTGGCATTTTTGACAAACCCAGCCCAAGACTGGCGGTCACAAACTCATAAGCCAACATCGCATACGGATAAAGGATGAAGTGATAACTGCACTTACCGGTACTGTTTAGGGCCCACCAGCAGACCAATCCCAGACCATTTTTTCCACTCTGAATCACGCCCACCTTTCGACACGACTCTCAGAAAATGTATCAACCTCTTGTAAGTGGAAGTGAGACGCTTTTAACTTATGCATCTTTGAGTTTATACAAAGGCCTAACGCCACCAGTACTGGTGAATTCTTCATAAATATCGAATAGATTCGTAGCCAGTAAAAGTGCTTTTAATTTGCCGTAACCATATCTGGCTTTCATATGCTCCACTTCATCCGGGTGTTGCTTTCTCAACCGCTTGCCAGCCGAGCTGATATTTACCCCCCGGTCGCCCCTGGTGCTCTCTTTTGAATACCGAATCAAAGCCTGGACCAATAGCGAACCCTGTAACCACGACTGCTTGAGCGCCATTTCTCCTTGCTCGGAGCCTAAAAATTCTCCCAGCACTGTTCTCATTTCCAGCATATGCGTGGCCAGACGTTGCAAACTGTCGACTTCTTTCTTCAGACGCTCGCCCTGTTGATCGAGTTTTTCTTTAAATGCCTTCAGTTTCCCAAGGGATTTTGAATCATATATCGGTAGAGAATGGTGGATTAACTCATTGCGTTCAGCCACAAGATCCGCCATACGTTGCTTCTGACTCTCATAGTATTCAGAATCACTTTCGACCCTGAAATTGAAAGTGATATGGCTTTCTACAGCCATTCTCTCTTCATGACGTTGCTCTTCCGGCTCTTTATAGGTGTTATCAACAAACTGTCCAGCCAGCTGCCCCATAGTCTGCTTGCTCACTCGTTCATATTGCTTCCGATGAATATCTTTAAGCTCAGAGCCATAAGCAGAAATATTACCGTATGCGATCAGCCCCTTAAGCGTAAGTTCAATCTGCTGCAGCAATAAGACATTCCTGCCAATACATCTCTGAACATCATGAGCAGCCTGCGTCAGCTGATTATCTGTTACCGTCACACCTTCTCGTTTAACAACGACTTCCATCTGGGGCCACTCCTGATCTTGCCATCAACATTCAAACATATGGCGCATGAGAATGCCCTGCCCCTATCCCGCCTAATCCGCACAAGCCTGGCCAATCCACTCGTAAAGTAATGGCGTGTGCAATAGTTAGAGTGTTGCACCATAAACAACCGGTTATCTGCCATATTCAGCCGTAGTCGTGAACAGTAGAATGGGGATAACAATTCCTTTCTAAAGCTATCGAGACCCACGCTTCGCCCTGCCATTCACTCGCTGATACCACCAGGGAAAACGCATGAAAGCCCTTGCTATCACTGGCCTCGCAACGAATTTTTGATTAACGCTCGTAGCTTAATTCTTCTTTCATTTTGTGCTTATATCCATCCATGGACGAATAATGAGCACAGTCGACGTGAATGCATACAGTTTGATCAACCAATTTTCTGAACTTCAAGACCTTCGCCAACCCTGGAAGGTCGACCATCAACTGAGTGATATTCTGCTGCTCACTATCTGTGCCATGATTGGTGGAGCCAAGGGCTGGACAGAGATTGCCGATTTTGGACGGATGCGTGAGGATTGGCTTAAAGAAATAGGCGATTTTTCTGAGGGTATTCCGTCCCACGATACTATTGAACGTGTTGTCAGCGTTGTTAACGCCAAGCATTTTCACACGATTTTTTCTGAGTGGATGCAGGGCTGTTATAAGGCAACGGATGGAGCTGTGGTTGCTATTGATGGCAAGGCTGTTCGTGGTTCTGGCAACAGAAAAAACAGGCTCGATCCCATTCACATGGTGAGCGCTTTTTGCTCTGCCAACGGGGTGGTTCTCGCTCAGGTAAAAACAGATGCAAAAAGCAATGAGATTACCGCAATTCAAGAATTGCTGGATCTTCTTTCAATCAAGGGATGCCTTGTCAGCCTTGATGCTATGGGGTATCAGCGTGACATAGCCGCAAAAATCAGGGAGATAGAAGCAGACTATCTTCTGGCTGTGAAAGGTAACCAGCCCAGGCTCCATGAAGCCTTTAAGAAGCATTTTCCCATGCAGAAAATACTGACGGGTGGGTTTGAGAATACCTTTGAAACGATTGAAAAAAATCGTGGACGGCATGAACACCGCGTTCATATTGTCAGTGATATTTTCGATGAGTTCGTCAACCGCTCTTTTGACTGGAAGGATATGAAAACCCTGGGGGCAGTTGTTGCCTTTCGGCAGGTGGGTGATACACCTCAAAACATAGAGGATGTCAGCATCCGTTATTACATCAGCTCCGCAGATCTTACTGCAGAAAAACTGGCGACAAGTGTCCGGAGTCATTGGTCTATCGAGAATAGTTTGCACTATGTTCTGGATGTTGCGCTGCAGGAAGATGCTTGCCAGATACGTCGAGGGGATGGCGCTGAGATTCTTTCAGACTTCAGGCACACTGTTCAGAATCTTTTAAAGAATGAGACATCCTTCAAGGCCGGTATTCAGAGAAAAATGAAGTGTGCCGCAATGAATACCGACTACATGGAAAAGATTCTGGATGGACCTCCTCTGCCGACCGATGAAACGGAGAAGGCTTGAGGCCAGTGATAGCGCGGGGTTTCATGCGTTTTCCGTGACGAACCACGTTCGTAGAACGTGGACTTGCTTTTAGCCCCCTAGAAGGGGGCGACTTACCGGTCGGCCTTCTAAGAAGGCATACTTGAGTTGTCCCTCAACCCTTAAGGGCTATTTACGTAGTTGCAGCTCACGCTGCCTTTGTTCTTGCTTCTCTTGATATTTGACATATTTCCGGATCATTTCTGCATCAACTCAAACAGTGTCAACGCAGTATCATTTGCCCAGAAATGATTCCCCCAGTATGGCTTCTGCCGCAACCACGAAAATCGCGTAAATAGTCTCAGTGCACTCTTCCCCTTTACCGTTCCAACAAGCTTTGAAATCGATATTTTTGGTGGAACCTTTACAAGTAAATGTACATGGTCGATCTGTACATTCAGCTCCACTATCGGACAACCCAACCGATGACAGTAAACCTGAATACTATTGAATACATCCGCAGCTACAGGCCCCTTCAGCATGCGAAACCTGTACTTTGGTACCCAAACAATATGATATTGGCAATGCCAAATAACGTGCGATAATTTCTCAAATCTACTCATGCTACTTCCTATCTCGTTCAGTTGTGGGGACAACTCAGAGATAGGAGTAGCTGGGTAGACCTATGGCAGGCAAAGCCAACCATTCATAACCACGTCCTAAGGACGTGGGTTTTTACATCAAACTAAAAATAGGAACTTTTTTTCACTGTACGGCTATCTTTCCTCCCCTGGCTCAATGGGGGAAAGAATGTTTCTTCAAAAAAGATTACAACTCTTTCGTGTTAGTCTTTTCTTAATTGGCTGTTTTGCTTCTCTACCCGCGTCTTCGGCGAGGGACAAGGGTACCCCCCATCGGCTTGCCCCACCCGCCTCACTGAACGTGATCTCGATGGCGGGAGTTACCGTCCATACCGTTAAAAATACACGTATCTACCCCAAAGGCGAAACAACCTGCTCCCGGGGTGAGAAGGATGGTCGTCCTTTTATATACTGCCGGGGAGAGGATAAAGCGACACAGTTCACCTTGGCAGCCCCCCTTCCCCACACTCTTGAAATTAAACCGGATGCCATGACATCTATCGATAATGGGGCGACGGCGTGCCGTATTTCAACGGGAGATGGGGGAGCCCCGTCTACTCGTTGTGGCTCCTCGCACCAAACTCACATCCCTGGGTACCCATACTTAAATGAATGGATCCATAAGCATGACCAGGATCATGATATCAATGATCTGCTGATGCGCGATTCAGATGATGAATCCCATGAAAGCATTCAAATCTGCCAAGAACTTCAGGTTCAAATCACAGAAGATGAGGAGCAGGATTCACCGGACACACGCACATTGAGAGTCTCAGGGGGGAAGGGATGTCTGAAGAGACGCAGCCTGTACCAGCCTAAAACCTTACGAATGAGCGCCGCTCGATCATACAGATGTGACAAGTGCGACTATACCACCGGTCGCCTGAGGAGCCTCAAACAGCACCAGCGCACCCATCTGCCCGGGGACGCGCGGCCCAAGCCCTTCTCCTGTGACCTGTGCACCTACACCACCGATCACCCGGGGAGCCTCAAACAGCACAAGCGCACCCATTTGCCCTGGGAGGCACGGCCCAAGCCCTTCTCCTGTGACCAGTGCACCTACACCACAGATCGTCTGGGGAGCCTCAAACAGCACCAGCGCACCCATCTGCAGGGGGACGCGCGGCCCAAGCCCTTCTCCTGTGACCAGTGCAGCTACACCACCGATGACCCGGGGAGCCTCAAAAAGCACCAGCGCACCCATCTGCAGGGGGAGGCGCGCCCCAAGCCGCTGTCCTGTGACCAGTGCAGCTACACCACCGATCAGCTGGGCCACCTCAAACAGCACCAGCTCACCCATCTGCCCGGGGACGCGCGGCCCAAGCCCTTCTCCTGTGACCTGTGCACCTACACCACCGATCGTCTGAGGAGCCTCAAACCGCACCGGCTCACCCATCTGCCCGGGGACGCGCGGCCCAAGCCCTTCTCCTGTGACCAGTGCACCTACACCACAGATCGTCTGGGGAGCCTCAAACAGCACCAGCGCACCCATCTGCAGGGGGACGCGCGGCCCAAGCCCTTCTCCTGTGACCAGTGCAGCTACACCACCGATCACCTGGGGAGCCTCAAACGGCACCAGTGTACCCATTTGCAGGGGGAGGCGCGGCCCAAGCCCTTCTCCTGTGACCAGTGCAGCTACACCACCGATTGCCCGGGGAACCTCAAACAGCACAAGCGCCCCCATTTGCCAGGGGAGGTGCGGCCCAAGCCCTTCTCCTGTGACCAGTGCAGCTACACCACCGATCAGCCGGGTAACCTCAAACAGCACCAGCGCACCCATCTGCCCGGGGACGCGCGGCCCAAGCCCTTCTCCTGTGACCAGTGCAGCTACACCACCGATGTCCCGGGATGCCTCAAACAGCACAAGCGCACCCATTTGCCCTGGGAGGCGCGGCCCAAGCCCTTCTCCTGTGACCTGTGCAGCTACACCACCGATAACCCGGCGAGCCTCAAACGGCACCAGCGCACCCATCTGCCCGGGGACGCGCGGCCCAAGCCCTTCTCCTGTGACCTGTGCAGCTACACCACCGATAACCCGGCGAGCCTCAAACGGCACCAGTGCACCCATCTGCCCGGGGACGCGCGGCCCAAGCCCTTCTCCTGTGACCGGTGCAGCTACACCACAGATGACCCGGGGAGCCTCAAAAAGCACCAGCGCACCCATCTGCAGGGGGAGGCGCGGCCCAAGCCGCTGTCCTGTGACCAGTGCAGCTACACCACCGATCGTCAGGGGAGCCTCAAACAGCACAAGCGCACCCATTTACATTCGCGCGGCTGAGCACCCGCAGTTTGTTGAGTGTTACAGGAGCCCCTTGCGTCAAGTCTCACGTAGAGTACTGACTAAAAACAGGCACTTTTTTTCACTGTACGACTATCTTTCATCCCCTGGCTCAATGGGGGAAAGAATGTTTCTTCAAAACAGATTACAACTCTTTCTTGTTAGTCTTTTCTTAGTCGGCTGTTTTACTTCTCTACCCGCGTCTTCGGCGAGGGACAAGGGTACCCCCCATAGGCTTGCCCCACCCGCCTCACTGAACGTGACCTCGATGGCGGGAGTTACCGTCCATACCGTTAAAAATACACGGATCTACCCCAAAGGCGAAACAACCTGCTCCCGGGGTGAGAGGGATGGTCGTCCTTTTATATACTGCCGGGGAGAGGATAAAGCGACACAGTTCACCTTGGCAGGCCCCCTTCCCCACACTCTTGAAATTAAACCGGATGCCATGACATCTATCGATAATGGGGCGACGGCGTGCCGTATTTCAACGGGAGATGGGGGAGCCCCGTCTACTCGTTGTGGCTCCTCGCACCAAACTCTCATCCCTGGGTACCCATACTTAAATGAATGGATCCATAAGCATGACCAGGATCATGATATCAATGATCTGCTGATGCGCGATTCAGATGATGAATCCCATGAAAGCATTCAAATCTGCGAAGAACTTCAGGTTCAAATCACAGAAGATGAGGAGCAGGATTCACCGGACACATGCACATTAAGAGTCTCAGGGGGGAAGGGATGTCTGAAGAGACGCAGCCTATGCCAGCCTAAAACCTTACGAATGAGCGCCGCTCGATCATACAGATGTGACAAGTGCGACTATACCACCGGTCACCTGAGGAGCCTCAAACAGCACCAGCGCACCCACCTGCCCGGGGACGCGCGGCCCAAGCCCATCTCCTGTGACCAGTGCAGCTACACCACCGATCACCCGGGGAGCCTCAAACGGCACCAGCGTACCCATTTGCAGGGAGAGGCACGGCCCAAGCCCATCTCCTGTGACCAGTGCAGCTACACCACCGATCAGCCGGGGAGCCTCAAACAGCACAAGCGCACCCATCTGCAGGGGGAGGCGCGGCCCAAGCCCTTCTCCTGTGACCAGTGCAGCTACACCACCGATCAGCTGGGGAACCTCAAACAGCACCAGCGCACCCATCTGCCCGGGGACGCGCGGCCCAAGCCCTTCTCCTGTGACCAGTGCAGCTACACCACCGATCAGCTGGGGAACCTCAAACGGCACCAGCGCACCCATCAGCAGGGGGAGGCGCGGCCCAAGCCCTTCTCCTGTGACCTGTGCAGCTACACCACCGATGACCCGAGGAACCTCAAACGGCACCAGCGCACCCATCTGCCCGGGGAGGCGCGGCCCAAGCCCTTCTCCTGTGACCAGTGCAGCTATACCACCGATCACTCGGGGAGCCTCAAACAGCACCAGCGCACCCATCTGCCCGGGGACGCGCGGCCCAAGCCCTTCTCCTGTGACCTGTGCAGCTACACCACCGATCAGCCGGGTAACCTCAAACAGCACCAGCGCACCCATCAGCCCTGGGACGCGCGGTCCAAGCCCTTCTCCTGTGACCAGTGCAGCTACACCACCGATCACCCGGGGCACCTCAAACAGCACCAGCGCACCCATCTGCCCGGGGACGCGCGGCCCAAGCCCTTCTCCTGTGACCAGTGCAGCTACACCACCGATCACCTGGGGAGCCTCAAACAGCACCAGCGCACCCATCTGCAGGGGGACGCGCGGCCCAAGCCCTTCTCCTGTGACCAGTGCAGCTACAGCACCGATCACCCAGGGCACCTCAAACAGCACCAGCGCACCCATCTGCAGGGGGACGCGCGGCCCAAGCCCTTCTCCTGTGACCGGTGCAGCTACACCACCGATCAGTCGGGGAACCTCAAACAGCACAAGAGCACCCATTTGCAGAGGGAGGCGCGGCCCAAGCCATCGTTTAGTAACCATTCCCTGTAAGTACACAGTCTGTATTGGGTGACAATACCGTTATCAATGCTCTAACTCTCCATTGACACTACCGTGTATGCTCTTTGTTACCTTCTCAAGCCCCCGGCTGGCAATATAACCGCCAATCCCTAACTGCACGATCCCAAGCAGCTTCAGCTCAAGGGTTTCACTGATATCCGGTGAGGCCCAGCCCATCCAGCGGCAGACAATCAAAGCCGTGAATAACAACATAACAATGGGTCGCCAGCTACGTTGTAACCAGCCTTCTCCCTGAGCTTCGGCTTTGATGACCCCAACCTGTTTAGCCAGCTCATCCAGCTCGCCTTTAATGGCCATCTCTGTCAGGGCTTGCTTGGCTTGAGCGGCCTGACTGGCATCAGGAAATACCTTGTCGATGATCTTGCCGACTACTGGGCAGCGCGGCCAGCCAACTCACGCTGCATTCTCCCCGGCCATACCTTCTCACACAGCCACTGGTCGATATTAAAGCAGGGACAGTCCTTGTTCCCATTCAAGTGGTAATGTCCTTTTACCACCACGTCCGGCCACAGCCCCAGGCAGCCAGTGATAAGGAACTTCAACATCCGCTTCTGCAGTGTTGTGAAGTTATCGTTTGGTTTGTCTTCGTCATCCAGCCCGCCCACCAGACAAATGCCCACACTCTGATGATTATGACCTTTGGCAAGTGCACCCCAGTCATCCAGTGCTCTGCCTTGCTTAACTGACCCGTCACGTTCAATCACCCAGTGGTAACCGATATCGATAAAGGCTCGCTCCATCAGATGCCAGCGTTTGATGGTGTCAAAAGTCACATCCTGACTGGGCTTAGTGGTTGAACAGTGGACGACGACGGTGTTGGTTTCCTTACGCTTTCCCATGTTCCTGCCTCAATCCTTGAGTGTGTAAGCCACGACGCCAATAACAGTGGTCAGAATCAGCCAGCCAAACCGCTCAACAGAAGCCAACACTACGCCTCGGGCGCTGGCCTGCCGTTCGAGTGAGCGGATACGTTTGTCGGACTCTTCAAGCTTGCGGTTGAGGCTATCGAGCGTGGTGGTCTGGTGAACCATCCGTTCTTCGATAGTGGCCAGACGGGTCACCGCATCAGAGAGTTTGTCGCGTTTGGAATCGATCTGATCAAGCCGCTGTTGAATTACGTCTGCCATTGCTGACACCACTCTCATCCATGACTTGAGCAAATGTCAGTTGAGACTCTTCTAGGACATCACTCCAGATTGTTTGTCCTGCAGCAATGCCAGAATTCTCTGTTCTGGCATCATTTCCTGATTCAGATCAGGATTGCCCATGCCAGCTCAATACCGTACCCAATTGTCCACCGACGAGCAGCAACAGCTTAAAGGCATTATCCACCAAGATAAAACTGCCAAACATAAACGTATCCACGCCCAGATCCTTTTGTGCCTTGACGTGAATGGTCCAAAATTGACCGAGATTCAGGCCAGTCAAAGTTGAGGTGTTTCCACCAAAACAGTCCAGAGAACACGTAAACTCTGGGCCGCGCTGACAGTCCTGGCTTGTTCAACACCATGGGAAGGCCGCAGTCGATGGACATGGCAGCTTCTTGCTGACCGGATGGTTGAGCTGAAGCATATCGATTCCATCTCTCACCAAACTATTGGGAGAGAGTTAAAAAAAACGAACTAAAACCCTGGCAAAAAAAGGAGTGCTGCATTCCCAAAAAAGCGAATGCAGACTTTGTGTGCAATATGGAGCGAATTCTGGATGTTTATCAACAGCCATACGAACCCTGTCGGCCACTGGTTTGTATGGATGAAAGTAGTAAGCAGCAAACCCGGGAAGTCAGAACACCACTTCCAATGAAACCTGGTCAGCCCGAAAAGTACGATAATGAATATGAGCGTAATGGAGTGAGTGCTCTCTTCATGTTCTTCGCCCCACTGGAAGGCTGGCGGCATGTTGAGGTGACAGATAGCCGGACAGCTTGTGACTGGGCTCACCAGATCAAGCCGCTGGTTGACAAGCAATTCCCCAAGGCGGATTCCATACGGCTCGTCATGGACAACCTGAACACGCATACCCCTGCCTCTCTCTACAAGGCCTTTGAGCCCGAAGAGGCACATCGCTTAGCCAATAAGCTGGAAAACTTTTATACACCCAGGCACGGAAGCTGGCTCAACATGGCTGAAATCTAACTTAGCATTCTCAGTCGTCAATGCCTTAACCGGCGTACACCAGACCAAGCCACCCTTAAGTCAGAAATTGAAGCATGGGAATCTCAGCGTAATGCTGTAGAGAGTTAGATGGATTGGCAATTTAATACGGCAGATGCTCGGGTAAAGCTAAAGAAGCTTTACCCGACAATCAAAGTGGAGTGATGTACTAGAGCGAGGGTACTAAAATGACTCAGCCCCCTTTCCCCCTGTTCACCAGAGTAAATACTTGAACAATATTGTGGAACAGGATCAGCGTTTTGTGAAACGGTTCACCCGTCCCATGGTGCAGTTCAAAGCCCTATTCGGCCAAGGCAACCCTGGCTGGAATTGAGCTTTCTCATATGCTGAGAAAGGGACAATATCCAAATTCAGAGTCCACTAAACTGAGGGAGTATTTTTACTCCCTGACGGCATAGTTGCGTCTGAGAATTCTTGACTTTTGCTTGTTCTGAATTTTGTAACAGAACCAAGACACAGATCTATCTACACTCTCATAATTAGTGATTTTACCCAGTGATCTGCAATTCGATTCCAAAGGTCGTCTTCAGAAAACCTACTACTTTGTTCCTCGGGATGAACGCTTGCTTGCCGTGCCAGGTTCCCCTGCACGCCTTTTACGGGCGAGGGGCATACCTGTATGCTGACATGACGACGCAGCTCTACTTTTGGGAACATAATAGGGCTTAAATACCTCGCCCTTTGCACAGGTGACTTCGGGCAGGCTCTGGCGCATAGCTTTAATACTTTGCAAACTCCAATCGGTGGCTTCAGCTTGAAAAAACGCAACTTGTTTTAGAATTTCCAGTACCTTCGAATTATCGCGGCGGGATAGCATCAGGGTCAGCAGTTTATCTTTAACGTCTAAAAGTTTCTTATTATCTGTGCCTGGTTCCAGCAGTTGCAATATTGATTTCATATTGTCTTTTAGTATTTCTGCATCAACATGCTCAAAACCGAGGAAGTAGATGAAGGAAAGAAGAAGTCGGGGGAAAGATAGAATATCCGAAAATATTACGCCTTCTATGGGGTAGAGGACACTCCTTAAATGCGCCTGATTCGCTACAAAGCTAATGGTTTTGGTCATTTTTCTACGGTCGCTATTAGCTAACTGTATTGCTGTTCTACGGAGATGAACCTGATAATCTGCAAAATTCTCTCTGAATACAGCATCTGCAAGATCATACAACGTATTCTTGAATTTATGTCCTCTGGAGCCGTCTCTCTTAGCCTCCAATAATATTTCTATAATGGTCTGCATATTCCATGTGCCAGACACATTACTTATACCCTCTTTGAGGACCTCCCCATTCGGGTATAAAATTTGTTGGGGCAGAGCCAGTGCCGGTGCCCCTTTTTTACCTTTCATGGATTTTGCTGCTTCGACGATATCTTTATTAAGCTGTCCTCCTGGTGTCGTATCGAGGCTCTTGCTGAGGTCGATGCTCAATCTCTTCAACAAATACTCTATAACCAGCTCCCTATAGACCAAGGATGATGGGGGCAGTGAGCATAAAATGCCTCTGAGGGTGCGTATACCAAGAAGCGATTCATCGCTGAAATACCACCTCATAAATGCAACATTGTGACTGTCCCAGTGACCAGAAGTATTGATAAAGAATCCATTCATGGGGAGGGGGGTATTGCTTCTGTTGAGTGATGAAGCCAGATTACTTAAGGATGTGTCATTCTTGGCTTTCACAAATTGTCCTAATGCAGCAAAGTAGGCCCAGGAACCTGGATTTAATGTCTTTCTGATGTCTTCCAGTTGGAGTTTCTGCTTAATGGGTACATTCAGTTTATAGGCAGCGTACCTAGCCATCGGGGCAGTCCATCGCTGGGGGCAAGAGAGTTCAGGCCAGCAGGGAAACAACACCTGTCCACTGTTAAGCTGATCAACAAGCCTTTGCCATTTAGGTTGGTGTCTATGAGTTTCAAAATGTTTTTTAATCTCTTCTTTCAACGTTTGTTCCTGTGAATCAAGTGATTCATCAGGGATTAGTCCGTGCGAGGCAAACTGACCTTTAGTAAGCAGCATAGGAGTCAATATACTGGGTGCGCCATCTACACTGACTGGACAAGCTGAAGATTGTAAGGATGTAGATCCCTCTGCGCCTGTTGAAGTTGATGGTGCTGAACGCATTTCCCCGGGCACATCCATCTCTTCATCGTCACTCCCGCTGAGTACTGCCATTTCTTCATCATCAAAGAGGTCATCTTCCTCCTGCTCTGTGTCAGGGTGATAATCTGAATCTGTATCATTGGGTAATGAATCTGCCCGCTCCGGACTATCTGTTAACGAACGCCCACATTCTATTTCTTCTACAGGGCTGACACTGAAGTGTGGCGAATAAGGGGTTAAACCAGACGGTAAATGGTGCGCAGTTTCGGCTGGTGGCTCCGTTTCTGAAAGGGGGGCAGTTTGCTGTGAGCTGCTGCTTTTCTCAACGATCAATGATGCTATCTCAGGATGCTCGAATAAGATTTTCAAGACCCTGTCAACAGAAGCTTCAAGCCCAGAGCAAGAGGGTGATTGTCCTACAGCTTCCAGCTCACTGTCATTGAATAGACCTGTGCTTGACATGACTCCAACCAGCATTCCTTCATATTTTTCAGCTAAAAGTCGTTGTTCCCGGAGATCATTTTGTCCTGTTTCCAGTTCCGCTCTCAAGTGAGCCGATTCGCTTTTAAATGCTTCCTGGTGTTTCAATAACTGCTCCACCTCGGCGTTTAATTTCTCCAGCTCTTCTTGGTTCCCCTTGAGTGTTGTAAGCTGTTGTTCCAACCATCTCTTATCCTGGGTGAGTTTTTGTTGAAGCGCTGTTTCATTCTCAAAGTCATTATTAAGTTGCTCTATATTTGTCCGCTGTATTTCTAAACTACTCCTTGCCGTAGATAACTCGCCTTCAAGGCGAGTGAGCGCTTGAATCAGCTCTTCTTCCTTCCTTCTTAATTCAATTAATTCTTGAAACGCAGATACTGATTGCACTTGAAACCTGTCGATTTCTTGAGTCTTTTCTCTTAATTGGGCATGAAGCTGATCTTTTTCCTGGTTCAAGAAATCCAGGCGTTCATTCATGCTTTGAATGGTACTATTCATATTCTGTATTTTCTGCTCAAGATGAGCATTTACCCCCCCCCAAGCCCAGAGATCACGTCTGTTTGTAGTTTTATTTCCTTCTGCAGTTCTTCAATCAACCTCTGAGAATGGATTCCAGGGTCTTGTGGTTGTGCAAAGCACTCTGGTTGCAGAGCTATAGATGGAAGGTGATAATGAATATTGTATGTTCTGTTGCTTTCAACCTGATTTAAATAATGTAGATTTGTTGGGGTCGTAGCAATAACATGGGGCATCTCAGCGCTAATCTGTCTGTGGGATAAATGCCCTTCTGGGTCAGAAGAATACATACCGGTGCCGGCTGGCATAAATGGCCTGGGCTGGCCCACAGGATCAACAGAGAAACTTGCAAAGTTACCTGCAGAAAATGGCAGTGCTGAGGCAGAATCAGGGGAGATTTGTGGAATAGCCGCAGCTGATTGCCGGCTATCCACACGAGTGGTTCCCCCATTGGATTCATCCAGTACAGGTACCTTCAGTGAATTGTTATACCCTGTCTCCATGTGCAAACCTTAATAAAGAGCCTTATATAATGATTTGGAGATGGCAGGAAGGTGACCGTTCAAAATATTCATAACCAATTTGTTTGTGAGTATAACTTTTTAGAGCGTACATTTCCTGAAAAAAACACAGTCGGAAATCAGCCAGACGGCTTAAGAGGGCTGATTCTGGTTCTGTTGCAAACCCAGTCCATCCCAAGCCAGAATCCGTAAACTTACCCCTTCTGAGCTTACACGGATGAAGTTTTCAGGTCGCCATTTCCCAAAAGATATGATTTTGCAGGTGATACGCTGGTATATCAGCTATCCACTCTGTTATCGCAGATTAGGGAAATCTTGGCGGAGCGAGGTGTGGCTGTTGATCACACCGATCAACCGCTGGGATGGTTGCATATGCCCCTCAACTGGAAGCTCGGCATCGAAAGCAGAAACCTGCAGTGAAAAGCTCTGGCGTATGGATGAAACCGCTATCAAGATCAAAGGTCGTAACGGCTACCTGTATCGCGCTGTAGATAAAGAAGGAAATACTGTTGATTTTCTTCTTACTAAAAAGCGAGATAAGAAAGCCGTTTGTAAGGCTTTCCGCCATCATGATTAAAGGCATCGACAAAAGTGGCAGCAACATCAGGTACTTATTACAATGCCAACCTCAAAAACCATGTCACCATTTACCAAAGCAAATATTTGAACATTGGGAAGGATCCGATTTGTGAAACGGATTTGTTTGTGCCAAGACTACCCTCTCTGGCATTGAACTTTCTCACATGCTGAGAAAAGGCCAATATCCAGATTCTGAGTCAACCAAACCGTGAGACTACTTCTACTCCCTGGCGGCATAATTGTGCCTGGAGAATATTGACGTTTGGTTTATCAGAAACTTTGCAACAGAACCCTTTTTTTCACTGTACGACTATCTTTCCTCCCCTGGCTCAATGGGGGAAAGAATGTTTCTTCAAAACAGATTACAACTCTTTCGTGTTAGTCTTTTCTTAGTCGGCTGTTTTGCTTCTCTACCCGCGTCTTCGGCGAGGGACAAGGGTACCCCCCATCGGCTTGCCCCACCCGCCTCACTGAACGTGACTTCGATGGCGGGAGTTACCGTCCATACCGTTAAAAATACACGGATCTACCCCAAAGGCGAAACAACCTGCTCCCGGGGTGAGAGGGATGGTCGTGCTTTTATATACTGCCGGGGAGAGTATAAAGCGACACAGTTCACCCTGGCAGGACCCCTTCCCCACACTCTTGAAATTAAACCGGATGCCATGACATCTATCGATAATGGGGCGACGGCGTGCCGTATTTCAACGGGAGAAGGGGGAGCCCCGTCTACTCGTTGTGGCTCCTCGCACCAAACTCTCATCCCTGGGTACCCATACTTAAATGAATGGATCCATGAGCATGACCAGGATCATGAAATCAATGATCTGCTGATGCGCGATTCAGATGATGAATCCCATGAAAGCATTCCAATCTGCGAAGAACTTCAGGTTCAAATCACAGAAGATGAGGAGCAGGATTCACCGGACACACGCACATTGATAGTCTCAGGGGGGAAGGGATGTCTGAAGAGACGCAGCCTGTGCCAGCCTAAAATCTTACGAATGAGCGCCGCTCGTTCATATAGATGTGACAAGTGCGACTATACCACCGGTCGCCTGGGGAGGCTCAAACAGCACCAGCGCACCCATCTGCCCGGGCGCGCGCGGCCCAAGCCCTTCTCCTGTGACCAGTGCAGCTACACCACCGACCGCCCGGAGCACCTCAAACGGCACCAGCGCACCCATCTGCCCGGGGAGGCGCGGCCCAAGCCGCTGTCCTGTGACCAGTGCACCTACACAACCGATAACCCGGGGCACCTCAAACGGCACCAGCGCACCCATCTGCAGGGGGAGGCGCGGCCCAAGCCGCTGCCCTGTGACCTGTGCACCTACACCACCGATCACCCGGGGAACCTCAAACAGCACCAGCGCACCCATCTGCCCGGGGTGGCGCGGCCCAAGCCGCTGTCCTGTGACCTGTGCACCTACGCCACCGATAACCCGGGGCACCTCAAACAGCACCAGCGCACCCATCTGCAGGGGGACGCGCGGCCCAAGCCGCTGTCCTGTGACCTGTGCACCTACACCACCGATAACCCGGGGCACCTCAAACAGCACCAGCGCACCCATCTGCAGGGGGACGCGCGGCCCAAGCCGCTGTCCTGTGACCTGTGCACCTACACCACCGATAACCTGGGGCACCTCAAACAGCACCAGCGCACCCATCTGCAGGGGGACGCGCGGCCCAAGCCGCTATCCTGTGACCAGTGCACCTACACCACCGATCGCTCGGGGCACCTTAAACAGCACCAGCGCACCCATCTGCCCGGGGTCGCGCGGCCCAAGCCCTTCTCCTGTGACCAGTGCACCTACACCACCGATCGCTCGTGGAACCTCAAACAGCACAAGCGCACCCATCTGCCCGAGGGCGAGCGACTCAAGACATTCTTTAGTAATCATTCCCTGTAGTCAGTGCACAGACTGTATGGGGTGACAATACCGTTACCAGTGCCCACTCGTCATTGACTCTGTCGCGTATACTCTTTGTGACCTTCTCAAGCCCCCGCCAGCCAACTCATGCGGTGTTCTCCCTGATCATTCTTTCGTCGCTTCCGACACTCGTATTCTGGCCACTCTCAACAAATGATATTTACAGTTCTTTGAAGCACTGGCTCTACTGCAGAAAATAATAGGGATTATGTGGCTGGCAGAGGCGTTGTTGCTCTGCACCAGGACTGCGGTAAGCCATGACAGGAATACCAGCCTCGATTCTTTCGGTGTTCGGAAGATATGGCCCGTAGCGCCAAAGAACAGAAAATCTCACGGCTGTTCTGGCATTCACTGGCGGTTGACGATACCGAAAAAGGTCAACCTGATAGCCAACCAAAAAAGTCAACCAGGGGGACTATATTCCCCCCATGATTTCCTCCGAATCTTCTCCCCATACCAGGGCCGCGCCTGACCCGATAAAAGCCCCCTTTGCCTACGCTCAGGTCACACTCCCCAAAGTGGCTACATCGAACTGAAGGCTCAGGCCAAACAATGGCGCACCCAGTGGCAACTCACCCGAACACGGGAGAAAGAGGCGCTTGAGCGGATCAAACAGATAAAGGCCGAGCACGCCCATGAGCTAGCCACATTCCAAGAGCAGATTGCCACTCTCAAAAATCAGCTGGCGGGGATGCAGCATAGGGTTTTTGGGCACTCGACGGAAAAGAAACACTCCTCCCGAAAACAGGAAAAGAAAACCCGATCCTCTTCAAAATCCCGGGGCCAGCAGCGGGGTCACAAAGGTCATGGTCGTACAACAATCACAACACTCCCTGTGGTTCCCGAACACCTTGATCTTGAAGATCACCAAAAGCAGTGCCCTCACTGTCATTTCCCCTTTAAACCCTTTGGTACCGAAAACAGCGACGTCGTCGAGATAGATGTACAAGCTCATATCCGCCGCTATCACAGACATCATTATCTCAAAACCTGCCAGTGCGAACAGTCACCGGCCATGACCATCGTTCCGGGTCCAGCCAAACTGATCCGCAAGGGTAAGCTGGGCATCTCTGTCTGGGTCGAGATTCTGTTACACAAATACGCCTTCGGTATCCCCGTTGCCCGGCAATTACAGGACTTTCGCCTGCGGGGCCTGACCTTGTCTCCGGGGACAGTGGCCGGTGGTTTGAAAATCATCCAACCTTTGTTTGCACCGGTTGCCGAAGCTATCCGGGAACGCGTCGCCAGTGACGAGCAGTGGCATGCCGACGAAACTCGCTGGCTGGTCTGTGGTGATGAAAAAGAGGCCAAAAAACACTGGCTGTGGGTCTATTTAAGCAGCACCGCAGCCTACTACAGCGTGGACGACAACCGTTCGGCAAGCGTGTGCTATGCGACAGTAACGGTGTGCTTATCTGCGACCGTTACAGCGCCTACAAATGCCTGGCTCGTGAAAATCAGGATGTGTTTCTTGCCTTTTGCTGGAGTCATGTTCGCAAAGACTTTATCAATGCGGAACGGGGAACTGACGGACTGAAAACATGGAGTGCGACCTGGGTCAAACGGATTGGCAGGCTTTACCATTTGAATCATCAAAGGTTGAACAGTCTTGGGACTTCTGAAGTATTCCAGAAATACGACAGTGCACTGAAAAACCATCTAAGCAGCATGGAGAAGTGGCGCATTGAAGAACTCGCCCGGCCAGAACTGAAGGAACAGTGTCGGAAAGTGCTTGCCAGCCTTCAAAAACATTGGAAAGGGTTGTGCCTGTTTGCCGATCACCCCGAAGTGCCGATGGATAACAACGCGGCCGAGCGGTCACTTCGATCACCGGTTGTGGGACGAAAAAACTTCTATGGCGCGGGCAGTGACTGGAGCGGAAAGCTGACCGCCTGGCTGTTCTCCGTGTTCATGACCCTGAACCTTTGGGATATCAATCCCTGGTTTTGGCTGAGTGAATATCTGCAGGCCTGTGCAGAGAATGACAGGAATCCGCCGGAAGACCTGTCCGACTGGCTACCCTGGCTGATGACGGATGGACGTCTTCAATCATTGAAGAATCACAGTCCTCCAGATGATGCTCAGTTACCCCCATCACCAAAATCATAGTATCCTATAAAGCACGCTACCGGCCAGAAGCCGGTGGCGGAGTGACTATGGGTTCACGGAATGTTTACGAAGGAGCTGTGGTTGACCCGCTAACTCATTGTTATTGCTGGCTTCACTCGAAAAAGGTCAACCAAAACCAACCTGAAAGTCAACCCCGATTTTGAGTCTGTCGCTAGCGTTTTTTCGCGCAGCTGAGCACCCGCAGTTTGTTGAGTGTTACAGGAACCCCGTGCGTCAAGTCTCACGTAGAGTATTGACTCAAAGCAGGCACTTTTTTTCACTGTACGACTATCTTTCATCCCCTGGCTCAATGGGGGAAAGAATGTCTCTTCAAAACAGATTACAACTCTTTCGTGTTAGTCTTTTCTTAGTCGGCTGTTTTGCTTCTCTACCCGCGTCTTCGGTGAGGGACAAGGGTACCCCCCATCGGCTTGCCCCACCCGCCTCACTGAACGTGACCTCGATGGCGGGAGTTACCGTCCATACCGTTAAAAATACACGGATCTACCCCAAAGGCGAAACAACCTGCTCCCGGGGTGAGAGGGATGGTCGTCCTTTTATATACTGCCGGGGAGAGGATAAAGCGACACAGTTCACCCTGGCAGGATCCATTCCCCAAACGCTTGAAATTCAACAGGATGCCATCACCAGTATCGAGAGTGGGACAACAGCGTGCCGCGTTTCACCGGGAGAGGAGGTCGATCCGTCTATTCATTGCTGTTCCTCCACCAAAGCTCCCTCCCCCGAGTTTCCTTGCGTCAATGGATGGGTTCGTGAGCATGACCAGGATCATGAAATCAATGATCTGCTGATGCGCGATTCAGATGATGAATCCCATGAAAGCATTCAAATCTGCGAAAAACTTCAGGTTCAAATCACAGAAGATGAGGAGCAGGATTCACCGGACACACGCACATTGAGAGTCTCAGGGGGGAAGGTATGTCTGAAGAGACGCAGCCTGTGCCAGCCTAAAACCTTACGAATGAGCGCCGCTCGATCATACAGATGTGACAAGTGCGACTATACCACCGATCAGCTGGGGAACCTCAACTGGCACCAGCGCACCCATTTGCAGGGGGAGGCGCGGCCCAAGCCGCTGTCCTGTGACCGGTGCCCCTACACCACCGATCGCCCGGAGAACCTCAAACGGCACCAGCGCACCCATCTGCCCGGGGACGCGCGGCCCAAGCCCTTCTTCTGTGACCAGTGCAGCTACACCACCGATCACCCGGGGCACCTCAAACAGCACAAGCGCACCCATCTGCCCGGCGACGCGCGGCCCAAGCCCTTCTCCTGTGGCCAGTGCAGCTACACCACCGATCAGCCCGGGAGCTTCAAACAGCACCAGCGCACCCATCTGCCCGGGGACGCGCGGCCCAAGCCCTTCTCCTGTGACCAGTGCCGCTACACCACCGATCACCCGGGGCACCTCAAACACCACCAGCGCACCCATCTGCCAGGGGACGAGCGGCCCAAGCCCTTCTCCTGTGACCAGTGCAGCTACACCACCGATCACCAAGGGCACCTCAAACAGCACCAGCACACTCATCTGCCCGGGGACGCGCGGCCCAAGTCCTTATTCTGTGACCAGTGCAGCTACACCACCAATCACCTAGGGAGCCTCAAACGGCACCAGCGCACCCATCTGCCTGGGGACGCGCGGCCCAAGCCCTTCTCCTGTGACCAGTGCAGTTACACCACCGATCGTCTGGGGAGCCTCAAACAGCACCAGCGCAACCATCTGCCCGGAGAGGCGCGGCCCAAGCCCTTCTCCTGTGACCAGTGCAGCTACACCACCGATCGTCTGGGGAGCCTCAAACAGCACCAGCGCATCCATCTGCCCGGGGACGTGCGGCCCAAGCCCTTCTCCTGTGACCAGTGCAGCTACACCACCGATGCCCTGGGGAACCTCAAACAGCACCAGCGCACCCATCTTCCCAGGGACGCACGGCCCAAGCCCTTCTCCTGTGACCAGTGCAGCTACACCACCGATGCCCCGGGGAGCCTCAAAAAGCACCAGCGCACCCATCTGCCCGGGGACGCGCGGCCCAAGCCCTTCTTCTGTGACCAGTGCAGCTACACCACCGATCACCCGGGGCACCTCAAACAGCACAAGCGCACCCATCTGCCCGGGGACGCGCGGCCCAAGCCCTTCTTCTGTGACCAGTGCAGCTACACCACCGATCACCTGGGGAGCCTCAAACAGCACCAGCGCACCCATCTGCCCGGGGACGCGCGGCCCAAGCCCTTCTCCTGTGACCAGTGCAGCTACACTACCGATCACCCAGGGCACCTCAAACAGCACCAGCGCACCCATCTGCCCGGGGACGCGCGACCCAAGCCCTTCTCCTGTGATCAGTGCAGCTATACCACCGATCACCCGGGGAGCCTCAAACAGCACAAGTGCACCCATTTGCAGAGGGACGCGCGGCCCAAGTCGTCCTTTAGTAACCATTCCCTGTAAGTACACAGACTGCATTGGGTGACAATACCGTTATCAATGTCCTAACTCTCCATTGACACTACCGCGTATGCTCTTCGTTACCTTCTCAAGCCCCCGGCTGGCAATATATCCACCAATCCCTAACTGCACGATCCCAAGCAGCTTCAGCTCAAGGGTTTCACTGATGTCCGTGAGGCCCAGCCCATCCTCCGGCAGACAATCAAAGCCGTGAATACCAACATAACAATGGGTCGCCAGCTACGTTGTAACCAGCCTTCTCCCTGAGCTTCGGCTTTGATGACCCCAGCCTGTTTAGCCAGCTCATCCAGCTCGCCGTTAATGGACACATTCGGTGCAAGGCAGCTGATACTGGCGCTGATCGGAATGTTCGCAGGCGGTTTCGATCTTGCTACTGCCCGCAATATTGGGCGTTGAGACCATCAGAATCTTACGGTTGCGGGTAAATGTCGCCGTTCTTTTAATGGCCAGATTGATGGGGCTGCCTTTGCCGTCCACATCATCGTCGTAAGCATCCACCTCATCCAGAAACAGGAAGCGGGCAGGCATGGAGCGCAGACCGGTCGCTGAGTTGGCTCCGGCAATAATCAGTACACCATTGGGAAACTCTTTCACCAGCTGGGTATTACCGGAGTCCCTTGAGCGAGCATCTTTAACCCGCGCCTTGAGGATGGACATCTCCTCAATCATGGGAGCAATACGCTGCTTGGATGTACGCTTAGCCATATCCAGCGTTGGCAGAACATACATCATCGGGCCAGGGGTATGAAGAATCACATAGCCCAACCAGTTATTGCCACATTCCGTACCGCCGACCTGTGCGCCTTTCATAAAGACGACACGCTCAATGGGGGAGGAAGGCGACAGACAATCCATAATCGCTTTTAGATAAGGTGTCCGCGCCGTACGCCAGCGACCGGCTTCCTTGGCCGACTTCATAGGCAGGATACGGTGTTCATCAGCCCACTCCGACACCGTCATGCGCGTGTCTGGCCTCAGACCATCCAACAATCCCTGGGTGTAAGTTTTGGTCTGTGGAATAGGAGTTGATTCTCGGTGCTACCTGCGACCGATGTCGTGTCACCGAGGTAGCACTTTGATGGCGGCGGTAACGGGTTATAGATGTGCTTTCCAACCGCTATTCGGCTCTAGCCCCTGGTAGGCAAGGGAGTGCGTTTTTTGGCACGCAGAATGCTATCTCTAGTGTGTAGACAGGCAAAAGGTTCCGGAAGAGAATCTTGCCCGCCGGGTAACAATAAAAATAAATGCCCGTAAACAAGACCAACAATAAGAAAAACAAAAAAGAATAATAATAAGAATAAAAAACCTTAACTTCCGAGAATCTCAAACCCCGCCTTTGCGGGGTTTTGTTTATTTGGCCAATCCCTTTTATTTGACCAGTTGCTCAAGCGCCTCTTCAACTTGCTGAAACAGCCGCTTGCGCACACGGGCCGGGTCAGACTCTGCCGCCAAAATATCCGCTATACGGTCAGGTATCCCCAGCAAGGCATCACGCACCTGTCGCACGGTTTGAAACCCTTCTTCATAGATTTTGCCCGCCTCAACCAGCTTGCCTTCACGCTCCTCATAATCGAGCCGCGCCATCTTGGCCCGGTAGGCTTCACGCATAGTACGGGCGGCGGCGTAATCCACCACCTTGCGGTTATCGAGGGGAAGTGGCGCAGATGTTTCAGGACGCGCCTGAACGGGGGACTCTCTTAATGCCGTCGAGGGTTCGCCCAATTGATCGATAGCCGCCTTAGCCGCCACAGGATCAATTTTCCCGCCTTCCCGTTTGACTCGCCCCTGTTTGACCAGCTTGGCCACATATTGCCGTGTCTGCGGGCAAATTCCGCCTGTGTGATACGTTCACCAGACATTGTAAGTATTCCGTGAACCCATAGTCACTCCGCCACCGGCTTCCGGCCGGTAGCGTGCTTTATTGGATACTATGATTTTGGTGATGGGGGTAACTGAGCATCATCTGGAGGACTGTGATTCTTCAATGATTGAAGGCTTCCATCCGTCATCAGCCAGGGCAGCCAATCGGAAAAGTCTTCTGCCAGATTCCGGTCATTCTCTGCACACGCCTGCAGATATTCACTCAACCAAAACCAGGGATTGATATCCCAGAGGTTCAGGGTCATGAACACGGAGAACAGCCAGGCGGTCAGCTTTCCGCTCCAGTCACTGCCCGCGCCATAGAAGTTTTTTCGCCCCACAACCGGTGACCGAAGTGATCGCTCGGCCGCATTGTTATCCATCGGCACTTCCGGGTAATCGGCAAACAGGCACAATCCCTCCCAATGGTTCTGCAGGCTGGTAAGCACCTTCCGACACTGTTTTTTCAGTTCTGGTTTGGCTAGTTCTTCAATGCGCCACTTCTCCATGCTGGTCAGATGGTTTTTCAGTGCGCTGTCGTGTTTCTGGAACACTTCACAAGTATTAAGGTTGTTCAACCTTTGGTGATTCAAATGGTAAAGCCTGCCGATACGTTTGACCCAGATCGCACTCCATGTTTTCAGTCCGTCAGTTCCCCGTTCTGCATTGATAAAGTCTCTGCGAACATGACTCCAGCAAAAGGCAAGAAACACATCCTGATTTTCACGAGCCAGACATTTGTAGGCGCTGTAACGGTCGCAGATAAGAACACCGTTACTGTCGCATAGCACACCTTTGGGAACGCTTGCCGAACGGTTGTCGTCCACGCTGTAGTAGGCCGCAGTGCTGCTTAAAAAGACCCACAGCCAGTGTTTTTTTGCCCCTTTTTCATCGCCACAGACCAGCCAGCGAGTTTCGTCGGCATGCCACTGTTCATCACTGGCGACTCGTTCCCGGATAGCTTCGGCAATCGGTTCAAACAAAGGTTGAATGATTTTCAAACCACCGGCCACTGTCCCCGGGGACAAGGTCAGGCCCCGCAGGCGAAAGTCCTGTAATTGCCGGGCAACGGGGATACCGAAGGCGTATTTGTGTAACAGAATCTCGACCCAGACAGAGATGCTCAGCTTACCCTTGCGGATCAGTTTGGCTGGCCCTGGAGCGATGGTGATAGCCGGTGACTGTTCGCACTGGCAGGTTTTGAGGTAACGATGTCTGTGGTAGCGGCGGATGTGGGCTTGCACATCCACCTCGACGACATCGCTGTCTTCAGTACCAAAGGGTTTGAAGGGTAAACGGCAGTGAGGACAATGCTTTTGGTGTTCTTCAAGATCCAGGTGTTCGGGAACCACAGGAAGTGTTGTGATTGTTGTACGACCATGGCCTGTATGACCCCGCTGCTGCCCCCTGGGTTTTGAGGAAGGCCGGGCTTTCTTTTACTGCTTCAGGGAGGAGTGTTTCTTTTCCGTCGAGTGCCCAAAAACCCTATGCTGCATCCCCGCCAGCTGATTATTGAGGGTGCTGATCTGCTCTTGGAAAACGGCGATCTCATTGGCGTGCTCAGCTTTTATCTGTTTGATCCGGGCAAGCGCCTCTTCTTCCCGTGTCCGGGTGCGTTGCCACTGGGTGCGCATTGTTTGGCCTGAGCTTTCAGTTCGATGTAGTCCGCTTTGGGGAGTGTGTGGGCGTAGGCAAAGGGGGCTTTCATCGGGTCAGGCGCAACCCTTGTATGGGGAGAAGGTTCGGAGGAAAGCATGGGGGAAATATAGTCCCCTTGGACATAATTGGTATTTTTGGGCTATGGGTTCACGGAATGGTAAGCGTCAGGCAAAACCCACCTACCGCCAATAACAGCACTCCCGGATACTCAAGCCTCCCATCAATTCCGGAGGTTCCATGTCCAGCAAACGTGAATTTTGGTTCCGACATATCGAAACCTGGCGCAAGAGCCGTCTGGCGCAATCTGAATACGCCCGTAAACACAACCTGTCGATCAAATCCTTTGGTTATTATCGCCGACGTTATTTCAAGGAGCAGGAGCTGGCGACCTCACAAAACGTAACAACAAACCTGCTGCACGTCACTGTTATTCCTAAGGCTGTGACAGCGGACAAATCAGCGGTGCCTGACGTGGCAACCCCCGGTATTACCTTGACTAGCCCTGGGGGCTTCCGCATTGCACTGGCCTTAGGATTTGATCCACAGACTCTGCAGCAAATACTCAAAATGCTGGAGGTCGCATGATTGCAACCTCCTCGGCCCTGCGCGTTTATCTGGCTCCGGGCGTCACAGATATGCGCAAATCTATTGACGGGCTGGCCCTGATTGTCAGTGAAGTACTGACGCTCGACCCGTTTTCAGAGAGCCTGTTTGTGTTCTGTAACCGGGGGCAGAACAAACTCAAGATTCTGCACTGGCAGACCAATGGTTTCTGGCTCTATTAGCGTCGGCTGGAGAAAGGCCGTTTTCACTGGCCCCGTGAGAGTGATGCTGAGCAGGCTATCACTCTGACGCGCCGTGAACTGGCCTGGCTGCTGGATGGTCTGCCGATCGAACAAAAGAGAGCGCACCAGCCTTTGCAGTATCCGTCCATGGTTTGATAGATGTGATTGCCATGACCTGCTGCAATACAAGCGACTGGCCAGGTTTTGTATAATGGCCGGCATGAATACGATATCCACGCCAAACATCAGTAGCATCGAAACCCTTCAACTGGAAAACATCCAGCTGAAGGAGAAGCTGGCGTGGTACGAAGAACAGTTTCGTCTCTACAAACATCAGCAGTATAGTGCCAGCAGTGAACGTTCTGATGAACAGGGTCAGCTGTTCAACGAACCCGAAGAACTGACGGAAGAGCCCGCCCCTGAAGAGCCGGAAACCCAGAAAATCCCGGCCCACGAGCGCAAAAAACCCGCAAGAAAACGTTACCGAAAGACCTGCCACGGGAAGTGGTTGTACTCGACATTGACGACACAGAGAAGACCTGCGCCTGCTGCAATAAGCCCCTGAAGGCTTTCGGTCATGAAAGCAGCTGTAAACTGGATATTGTACCGGCCCAGGTCAAAGTCATCGAGTTCCAGCGTTTGAAGTATGCCTGTGAAGACGAGTGTAGCGTCAAAACCGCACCCGCTCCGAAGATGCCCATCCCCAAGAGCTTCTCAACCCCCGGCCTTCTGGCCTGGGTCATCGTCAGCAAATACTGTGATGCTCTTCCGTTATACCGCCAGGAATTTATCCTCAACCGCATGGGTGTGGAGATCCGTCGTACGACCATGGCGGAATGGGTGACCCGGGTCTCACAGCTTCTGGAACCGGTTTCTAAAGCGCTGCAGAAAAAGCTGGTGAAACAGCCCAGCCTTCAGGCGGACGAAACCCCGCTGCAAGTGTTAAATGAACCCGACCGAAGTGCACAAAACAAGTCGTATATGTGGCTATACCGAACCACCGGACAACTGGGCTCCCCCGTTGTTCTGTACGACTATCAACCGGGGCGAGGTCATGAACACCCACTGGCGTTTCTGGACGGTTTTACCGGTCACCTGCAATGTGACGGGATGAAAGCCTATGAAGCGCTGCGGAACAAGCAGCCCGGTATTGAACTGGTGGCCTGCATGGCCCACGTACGCCGAAAATTTAACGACGCCCTGAAGGCAATCCCGACAAAGAAAGGCCAATCCTCAAAGACCCTCAGCAAACCGGCCAGGTACTCGGCCTGATGCGAAGGCTGTACGCCATTGAGAAGCGGATCAGGGATAAGAGTGTTGAAGAGCGTTTCCGGATCCGGCAGTTAGAAAGCCGCCCGGTGATGGATAAACTGAAAAGCTGGCTGGACAAGCAGCAATCACTGGTGCCACCGAAAAGCTTGCTGGGCAGAGCCATCACTTATGCCCAGAACCAGTGGAAGAACCTGGCACGCTATCTGGACAGTGGTCTGTTGGATATCGACAACAATGCGGCAGAGCGGGCAATTAAACCGTTCGTGATCGGCCGAAAGAACTGGCTGTTTGCGCAATCCGTCAAAGGTGCCCGTGCCAGTGCGATTCTTTATAGCCTGGTGGAAACGGCAAAAGCCAAGGGTCTTGAGCCGTACGCCTGGTTCCGGCATATACTGACTCAGCTTCCTCAGATAGAGAAGGCACAGCTGGAAAAAGAGGACAGCGTAGAGCACCTGCTACCAATGAATCTCAGTGCGGATGATTTGAAAATACCTGTCTCATATGGATAGGGGAAGATGGTGTTCCCCGTTCGCTTACGGGGAATCAATAGGCCATACCGCCGTCAGGATACCCACCCTTATCGAAATCATGCTTAGGAAATTCAACAGTGTCACTGGAATGATACAACGCTTTGAAGTTATCAATATCTGTAACAAATACCGATCCACTCACCAATTTAGCAATAACAAGCCCATGCCCCAAATAGATCCCCATATGCTTCGAGCGGCCCGCTGTTTTTCTGGTATTAGGTGAAAAAACATACAACGGCATACCACTTTTAAGATCTCCGGAGTCTGTGGCTGCACTAAAACGATTTGCTGATAACCATTGGTTCGACAATAGACTCCTCATAGGTTGAGTTAACAGCATGGAGGCAAACTCATGGCATTGTGTGATCTCATTTTCTTGCGGGGTAAGTCCGCTTTGAAGAATCGAAAGTAAATTGTGAAGGCAAACGCCAGGTAGAGGCAGAGGATATGTATGTCCACTTAATGTTTGATACTGTACGACAAGTGGTGAAGTAACGTCAGCACCGGGGGTCGTCAGGTCAAGCATTAGCTGCGGCGTAAGGTTGTCCACCTGTAAGTAATGTGCCTGAAAAGTTTGCCAGGATGCCTCATCTGCAATCGCTGAAGTACTTTGGTAAATGGTAATTGTTGTACCGCTGGCATACTCACAGATAAAGAACACTATATTCAAGAAGGCGATAAACATGAAATGATGAAAAGCATTCCTGACAACCATGTTATTTCCTGATTACCCTAGTGATTTTCTCCACTCTCCGACTGGCTATATAACCTCCAATACCCAACTGGACAAGGCTCTATTGCAAACTCAGTCTGTCCGGGCCAGAATCCGCAACCTTATCCATTTCTGAGTTTTCACTGATGAAGTTTTCCGGCCGCCATTTCACCAAAGATATCGTCCAGCAGGCTGTTCGCTGGTATATCACCTAGCCTCTCAGTTTGCGCATGATCGAAGAAATGTTTTCAGAGCGGTGTATCACGGTAGATCACACAACGATCAACCGCTGGGTGATCACATATGCTCTTCAACTGGAAGCCCTGCATCGAAAGCAGAAGCCAGCCGTCAAAACCTCATGGCGTATGGATGAAACCTACATAAAGGTCAAAGGTCGTGACTGCTACCTGTATCGCGCTGTCGATAAAGAAGGAAATACCGTTGATTTCCTTCTTACCAAAAAGCGAGATAAAAAAGCTGCCAAGGCCTTTTTCCGTAAGGCTATCCGCCAACATGGACAACCAGAAAAAGTGAGTATCGATAAAAGCGGCAGCAATATATCTGCTCTCACTTCTATCAATACAACACTCAAGGATAAAGAGCCAAAGATCACCATTTACCAGAGCAAATACCTGAACAACATTGTGGAGCAGGATCATCGATTTGTGAAACGGATTACCCGCCCTATGATGCAGTTCAAGGCTTTCAATTCTGCCAAGGCGACACTCTCTGGCATTAAGCTTTCTCACATGCTGAGAAAAGGTCAATATCCAGATTCTGAATTAACCAAGCCGTGGGAGTACTTTTACTCTCTAGCGGCATAATTGTGCCTGGAGAATATTGACTCTTGGTTTATCTGAAAGATTGCAACAGAGCCGCCAGACGACAAGCTATTGGCATAGAACAATCCGAGCCGGTTCAAACTCCACCCAAGGCAAAGCCCAAAACCAGACCTGGCAGCAAGCTGGATCAAGTGATCAACCTTCTGAACCGCAAAGAAGGGGCAACCATTCCGCAGATGATGGAGCAAACCGGCTGGCAACAACACACAGTGTGCGGCACCTTGACGGGAGCGCTTAAAAAACGACTGGGACTGACCATCGAGTCGGAAAAACCGGACGGCCAAGACCGCGTGTATCGCATCACTGCCGGGCTGGAGACGGCCTGATGCCACCCCCTCATAACCACAGAGCTGGCGAGCGTCCAGATCTTCTTATTCTGCCCCTGACCAACGGCCACCTGATGGTGAGTCAGGTGAAACGGACTGATGTCCGAACTCTTGCCACGCTCAATCGTTGGTATCCCAACTTTATCGATGCGCTCGCGCTGGTGCAAAAAGGCAATCTCGATGTGATGGCTGGCCATGGTGTTGTTGCCCTGCATCGTGATTGTGATGAGCCCTGGCATGAGCAACAGCCAAGGTTTTTCGTGGTCCCGTGGATATGGGCCGCTGGGCCAAAGAGCTGAAAATCTCACGTTTGTTCTGGCATTCACTGGCGGTGGACGATACCGAAAATGGTCAGCCTAAGGGTCAACCAAAAAAATCAACCCGGTTGACTATTGCCAAGGGCTGGAAGGAGCTTTGGTTGACCCGCTAACTGATTGTTACCAACGATTTTTCGCAGTGCTGCGTACCGGCTGTTTATTGAACCCTGCAGGGACCCCTAACGACCGAGCATCTGCCGTGAGAATATTCACTGCCATCATCACGTTTGAGTCTATCCTCTTCACCTTCTTTTGGGGGGCGGATATATGTTCTTTAAGGCACGCATTGGTATCTTGACTACTTCTATTGCCATCAGCCTGATTTCTCCCAATACCTTTTCCGGCAAAAACAAACTTATTCCCATGCCTTCTATTAAATCTGATCAACCCGTTGACTCGGTGCAAATTCATATCGACTCGACAGGCGTTGTCACTATTCCGAGCACCAAAGGTACGCAAATCCACCCCCATGGAACAACATCCTGTTCAGTGGCGAGGGCTGGCGATCAACACAGTGTGCATTGCCAGGGAAAGGAACAAAACACACAACTCACACTTGCACACGCACCGCAGGTATTACCTCTTGACATTGAAGCGAATACCTTGACACGTATTGAAGATGAATCGGGAGTTTGCCATGTGTTTTCTGACGAATTCGGGGAAGACTCCCACCCTGACATTGACTGCTCGTCTCACCCTGGTGCTGATCTGTTTCCTCCTGAATATCCGCATTTAAATAGCCGGATAAGACAGCACGACCATAAACTACAGGTAATGCCTTCCCCCTCTGAGGGTTTCAGAGACAGCTCTGTGGGAGAAGATACCGCCCCCTGTGACAGCATTGAGGTTCAATCTGACACGGAGCTTCTCCCGACAGGCACTCCTGATACGTACACACTCAGAGTCCGTCCTGGAAAAAAACGCACTCACACAGGGGAGCGCCCTTTTGTCTGCCCCGTCGAAGGCTGCAAACAGGGCTTTACCCAATCCGGTGCCCTCACCGCCCACAAGCGCACTCACACAGGGGAGCGCCCTTTTGTCTGCCCCGTCGAAGGCTGCAAACAGGGCTTTACCCAATCCAGTGCCCTCACCAGGCACCTGCGCATTCACACAGGGGAGCGCCCTTTTGTCTGCCCCGTCGAAGGCTGTAAAAAAGGCTTTACCCAATCCAGTGACCTCACCAATCACAAGCGCATTCACACAGGGGAGCGCCCTTTTGTCTGCCCCGTCGAAGGCTGTAAAAAAGGCTTTACCCAATCCAGTCACCTCACCACTCACAAGCGCATTCACATAGGGGAGCGCTCTTTTGTCTGCCCCGTCGAAGGCTGCAAACAGGGCTTTACCCAATCCGGTGACCTCACCAGGCACAAGCGCATTCACACAGGGGAGCGCCCTTTTGTCTGCCCCGTCGAAGGCTGCAAACAGGGCTTTGCCCAATCCAGTAACCTCACCACCCACAAGCGCACTCATACAGGGAAGCGCCCTTTTGTCTGCCCCGTCGAAGGCTGCAAACAGGGCTTTACCCAATCCAGTGCCCTCACCAGGCACAAGCGCATCCACACAGGGGAGCGCCCTTTTGTCTGCCCCGTCGAAAGCTGCAAACAGGGCTTTACCCAATCCGGTGCCCTCACCAGGCACCGGCGCATCCACTCAGGGGACAACACAAAATCCCATCCTTCTCTTGAGTGACCATTCTCTGATAGCGCACGGACTGTATGGGGTGACAATAGGGTTATCAATATCTACATCTACAAATTTGTTTATATTGATAACCCATCTGGTGGGAAATGATTCAGTGATGAATGTTCTTCATCACCTTCTCCACCCCTCGGCTGGCAATGTAGCCACCCATCCCCGGATGGACGATATCGAGCAACTTCAACGCCAGTGTTTCACTTAAGTCCGGGGAAGCCCAGCCCATCCATCGACACATAATCAGCGCCGTAAACACCAGCATAACAATGGGTCGCCACATGGGGCGCTGGGCCAAAGAGCTGAAAGTCTCGCGTTTGTTCTGCCATTCACTGCCGGTGGACGATGCCGAAAATGGTCAACCTGAGAGTCAACCAAAAAAGTCAACCCGGTTGACTATTGCCAAGGCCTGGAAGGCGCTTTGGTTGACCCGCTAACTGATTGTTACTAACGATTATTCGCAGTGCTGCGTACCGGCTGTTTATTGAATCCTGCAGAGATCCCTAACGACCGAGCATCTGCCGTGAGAATATTCACTGCCATCATCACGTTTGAGTCTATCCTCTTCACCTTCTTTTTGGGGGCGGGTATATGTTCTTTAAGGCACACATTGGTATCTTGACTACCTCTATTGCCATCAGCCTGATTTCTCCCAATACCTTTTCCGGCAAAAACAAACTTATCCCTATACCTTCTATTAAACCTGATCAACCCGTTGACCCGGTGCAAATTCATATCAACTCGACAGGCGGTGTCACTATTCCGAGCACCAAAGGTACGCAAATCCACCCCCATGGAACAACGTCCTGTGCAGTGGCGAGGGCTGGCGATCAACACCGTGTGCATTGCCAGGGAAAGGAACAAAACACACAACTCACACTTGCACACGCACCGCAGGTATTACCTCTTGACATTGAAGCGAATACCTTGACACGTATTGAAGATGAATCGGGAGTTTGCCACGTGTTTTCTGAGGAATCCGGGGAAGACTCCCACCCTGACATTGACTGCTCGTCTCACCCTGGTGCTGATCTGTTTCCTCCTGAATATCCGTATTTAAATAGCTGGATAAGACAGCACGGCCATAAACTACAGGTAATGACTTCCCCCTCTGAGGGTTTCGGAGACAGCTCTGTGGGAGAAGATACCGCCCCCTGTGACAGCATTGAGGTTCAATCTGACACGGTGCTTCTCCCGACAGGCACTCCTGATACGTACACACTCAGAGTCCGTCCTGGAAAAAAACGCACTCACACAGGGGCGCGCCCTTTTGTCTGCCCCGTCGAAGGCTGCAAACAGGGCTTTACCCGATCCGCTCACCTCACCACCCACAAGCGCATCCACACAGGGGAGCGCCCTTTTGTCTGCCTCGTCGAAGGCTGCAAACAGGGCTTTACCCAATCCAGTGACCTCACCACCCACAAGCGCATCCACACAGGGGAGCGCCCTTTTGTCTGCCCCGTCGAAGGCTGCAAAAAGGGCTTTACCCAATCCGGTCACCTCACCACCCACAAGCGCATCCACACAGGGGAGCGCCCTTTTGTCTGCCCCGTCGAAGGCTGCAAACAGGGCTTTACCCATTCCAGTAACCTCACCACCCACAAACGCATCCACACAGGGGAGCGCCCTTTTGTCTGCCCCGTCGAAAGCTGCAAACAGGGCTTTACCCGATCCAGTGACCTCTCCATCCACAATCGCATCCACACAGGGGAGCGCCCTTTTGTCTGCCCCGTCGAAGGCTGCAAACAGGGCTTTACCCAATCCGGTGTCCTCACCATCCACAAGCGCATCCACACAGGGGAGCGCCCTTTTGTCTGCCCCGTCGAAGGCTGCAAACAGGGCTTTACCGAATCCGGTGCCCTCACCAGGCACAAGCGCATTCACACAGGGGAGCGCCCTTTTGTCTGCCCCGTCGAAGGCTGCAAACAGAGCTTTGCCCAATCCGGTTCCCTCACCAAACACAAGCGCATCCACACAGGGGAGCGCCCTTTTGTCTGCCCCGTCGAAAGCTGCAAACAGGGCTTTACCCATTCCAGTAACCTCACCACCCACAAGCGCATCCACACAGGGGAGCGCCCTTTTGTCTGCCCCGTCGAAGGCTGCAAACAGGGCTTTACCCGATCCAGTAACCTCACCATCCACAAGCGCATCCACACAGGGGAGCGCCCTTTTGTCTGCCCCGTCGAAGGCTGCAAACAGGGCTTTATCCATTCCGGTGCCCTCACCACCCACAAGCGCACTCACACAGGGGAGCGCCCTTTTGTCTGCCCCGTCGAAGGCTGCAAACAGGGCTTTACCCAATCCGGTGCCCTCACCAGGCACCAGCGCATCCACTCAGGGGACAACACAAAATCCCATCCTTCTCTTGAGTGACCATTCTCTGATAGCGCACGGACTGTATGGGGTGACAATAGGGTTATCAATATCTACATCTACATCTACAAATTTGTTTATATTGATAACCCACCTGGTGGGAAATGATTCAGCGATGAATGTTCTTCATCACCTTCTCCACCCCTCGGCTGGCAATGTAGCCACCCATCCCCAGCTGGACGATACCGAGCAACTTCAACGCCAGTGTTTCACTTAAGTCCGGGGAAGCCCATCCATCGACACATAATCAGCGCCGTAAACACCAGCATAACAACGGGACGCCATATGGGTCGCTGGGCCAAAGAGCTGAAAATCTCACGTTTGTTCTGGCATTCACTGGCGATGGACGATGCCGAAAATGGTCAACCTGAGAGTCAACCAAAAAAGTCAACCCGGTTGACTATTGCCAAGGGCTGGAAGGAGCTTTGGTTGACCCGCTAACTGATTGTTACTAACGATTTTTCGCAGTGCTGCATACCGGCTGTTTATTGAACCCTGCAGGGATCCCTAAAGACCGAGCATCTGCCGTGAGAATATTCACTGCCATCATCACGTTTGAGTCTATCCTCTTCACCTTCTTTTTGGGGGCGGATATATGTTCTTTAAGGCACGCATTGGTATCTTGACTACCTCTATTGCCATCAGCCTGATTTCTCCCAATACCTTTTCCGGCAAAAACAAACTTATCCCTATACCTTCTATTAAACCTGATCAACCCGTTAACTCGGTGCAAATTCATATCGACTCGACAGGCGGTGTCACTATTCCGAGCACCAAAGGTACGCAAATCCACCCCTATGGAACAACGTCCTGTTCAGTGGCGAGGGCTGGCGATCAACACAGTGTGCATTGCCAGGGAAAGGAACAAAATACACAACTCACACTTGCACACGCACCGCAGGTATTACCTCTTGACATTGAAGCGAATACCTTGACCCGTATTGAAGATGCATCGGGAGTTTGCCATGTGTTTTCTGACGAATTCGGGGAAGACTCCCACCCTGACATTGACTGCTCGTCTCACCCTGGTGCTGATCTGTTTCCTCCTGAATATCCGCATTTAAATAGCTGGATAAGACAGCACGACCATAAACTACAGGTAATGCCTTCCCCCTCTGAAAATTTCGGAGACAGCTCTGTGGGAGAAAATACCGCCCCCAGTGACAGCATTGAGGTTCAATCTGACACGGAGCTTCTCCCGACAGGCACTCCTGATACGTACACACTCAGAGTCCGTCCTGGAAAAAAACGCACTCACACAGGGGAGCGCCCTTTTGTCTGCCCCGTCGAAGGCTGCAAACAGGGCTTTACCCGATCCGCTCACCTCACCACCCACAAGCGCACTCACACAGGGGAGCGCCCTTTTGTCTGCCCCGTCGAAGGCTGCAAACAGGGCTTTACCCAATCCAGTGACCTCACCACCCACAAGCGCATCCACACAGGGGAGCGCCCTTTTGTCTGCCCCGTCGAAGGCTGCAAAAAGGGCTTTACCCAATCCGGTCACCTCACCACCCACAAGCGCATCCACACAGGGGAGCGCCCTTTTGTCTGCCCCGTCGAAGGCTGCAAACAGGGCTTTACCCATTCCAGTAACCTCACCACCCACAAACGCACTCACACAGGGGAGCGCCCTTTTGTCTGCCCCGTCGAAGGCTGCAAACAGGGCTTTACCCAATCCGGTCACCTCACCACCCACAAGCGCACTCACACAGGGGAGCGCCCTTTTGTCTGCCCCGTCAAAGGCTGTAATAAGGGCTTTATCCAATGCAGTGACCTCACCGCCCACAAGCGCATCCACACAGGGGAGCGCCCTTTTGTCTGCCCCGTCGAAGGCTGCAAACAGGGCTTTACCACATCCGGTGCCCTCACCAGGCACCTGCGCATTCACACAGGGGAGCGCCCTTTTGTCTGCCCCGTCGAAGGATGCAAACAGGGCTTTACCGAATCCGGTGCCCTCACCAAGCACAAGCGCACTCACACAGGGGAGCGCCGTTTTGTCTGCCCCGTCGAAGGCTGTAAAAAAGGCTTTACCCAATCCAGTAACCTCACCACCCACAAGCGCACTCACACAGGGGAGCGCCCTTTTGTCTGCCCCGTCGAAGGCTGCAAACAGGGCTTTACCCGATCCAGTAACCTCACCATCCACAAGCGCATCCACACAGGGGAGCGCCCTTTTGTCTGCCCCGTCGAAGGCTGCAAACAGGGCTTTATCCATTCCGGTGCCCTCACCACCCACAAGCGCACTCACACAGGGGAGCGCCCTTTTGTCTGCCCCGTCGAAGGCTGCAAACAGGGCTTTACCCAATCCGGTGCCCTCACCAGGCACCAGCGCATCCACTCAGGGGACAACACAAAATCCCATCCTTCTCTTGAGTGACCATTCTCTGATAGCGCACGGACTCTATGGGGTGACAATAGGGTTATCAATATCTACATCTACATCTACAAATTTGTTTATATTGATAACCCACCTGGTGGGAAATGATTCAGCGATGAATGTTCTTCATCACCTTCTCCACCCCTCGGCTGGCAATGTAGCCACCCATCCCCAGCTGGACGATACCGAGCAACTTCAACGCCAGTGTTTCACTTAAGTCCGGGGAAGCCCATCCATCGACACATAATCAGCGCCGTAAACACCAGCATAACAACGGGACGCCATATGGGTCGCTGGGCCAAAGAGCTGAAAATCTCACGTTTGTTCTGGCATTCACTGGCGATGGACGATGCCGAAAATGGTCAACCTGAGAGTCAACCAAAAAAGTCAACCCGGTTGACTATTGCCAAGGGCTGGAAGGAGCTTTGGTTGACCCGCTAACTGATTGTTACTAACGATTTTTCGCAGTGCTGCGTACCGGCTGTTTATTGAACCCTGCAGGAGTCTCTAAAGACCGAGCATCTGCCGTGAGAATATTCACTGCCATCATCACGTTTGAGTCTATCCTCTTCACCTTCTTTTTGGGGGCGGGTATATGTTCTTTAAGGCACGCATTGGTATCTTGACTACCTCTATTATTGCCATCAGCCTGATTTCTCCCAATACCTTTTCCGGCAAAAACAAACTTATCCCCATACCTTCTATTAAACCTGACCAACCCGTTGACTCGGTGCAAATTCATATCGACTCGACAGGCGGTGTCACTATTCCGAGCACCAAAGGTACGCAAATCCACCCCTATGGAACAACGTCCTGTTCAGTGGCGAGGGCTGGCGATCAACACAGTGTGCATTGCCAGGGAAAGGAACAAAACACACAACTCACACTTGCACACGCACCGCAGGTATTACCTCTTGACATTGAAGCGAATACCTTGACACGTATTGAAGATGAATCGGGAGTTTGCCACGTGTTTTCTGACGAATCCGGGGAAGACTTCCACCCTGACATTGACTGCTCGTCTCACCCTGGTGCTGATCTGTTTCCTCCTGAATATCCGCATTTAAATAGCTGGATAAGACAGCACGACCATAAACTACAGGTAATGCCTTCCCCCTCTGAGGGGTTCGGAGACAGCTCTGTGGGAGAAGATACCGCCCTCTGTGACAGCATTGAAGTTCAATCTGACACGGAGCTTCTCCCGACAGGCACTCCTGATACGTACACACTCAGAGTCCATCCTGGAAAAAAACGCACTCACGCAGGGGAGCGCCCTTTTGTCTGCCCCGTCGAAGGCTGCAAACAGGGCTTTACCCGATCCGCTCACCTCACCGCCCACAAGCGCATCCACACAGGGGAGCGCCCTTTTGTCTGCCCCGTCGGAGGCTGCAAACAGGGCTTTACCCAATCCGGTAACCTCACCGCCCACAAGCGCACTCACACAGGGGAGCGCCCTTTTGTCTGCCCCGTCGAAGGCTGCAAACAGGGCTTTACCCAATCCAGTCACCTCACCACCCACAAGCGCACTCACACAGGGGAGCGCCCTTTTGTCTGCCCCGTCGAAGGCTGCAAACAGGGCTTTACCGAATCCGGTGCCCTCACCAGGCACAAGCGCATTCACACAGGGGAGCGCCCTTTTGTCTGCCCCGTCGAAGGCTGCAAACAGAGCTTTACCCAATCCAGTCACCTCACTACCCACAAGCGCACTCACACAGGGGAGCGCCCTTTTGTCTGCCCCGTCGAAGGTTGCAAACAGGGCTTTATCCAATCCAGTGACCTCACCAGGCATCTGCGCACTCACACAGGGGAGCGCCCTTTTGTCTGCCCCGTCGAAGGCTGCAAACAGGGCTTTACCCGATCCGCTCACCTCACCACCCACAAGCGTACTCACACAGGGGAGCTCCCTTTTGTCTGCCCCGTCGAAGGCTGCAAACAGGGCTTTGCCCAATCCGGTGCCCTCACCAGGCATCTGCGCGCTCACACAGGGGAGCACCCTTTTGTCTGCCCCGTCGAAGGCTGCAAACAGGGCTTTGCCCGATCCAGTACCCTCACCAGGCACAAGCGCACTCACACAGGGAACAACACAAAATCCCATCGTTCTCTTGAGTGACCATTCTCTGATAGCACACGGACTGTATGGGGTGACAATAGGGTTATCAATATCTACATCTGCAAATTTGTTTCTATTGATAACCCATCTGGTGGGGAATGATTCAGCGATGAATGTTCTTCATCACCTTCTCCACCCCTCGGCTGGCAATGTAGCCACCCATCCCCAGCTGGACGATACCGAGCAACTTCAACGCCAGTGTTTCACTTAAGTCCGGGGAAGCCCAGCCCATCCATCGACACATAATCAGCGCCGTAAACACCTGCATAAATGGGTCGCCATATGAGGCGCTGGACCAAAGAGCTGAAAGTCTCGCGTTTGTTCTGGCATTCACTGGCGGTGGACGATGCCGAAAATGGTCAACCTAAGGGTCAACCAAAAAAGTCAACCCGGTTGACTATTGCCAAGGGCTGGAAGGAGCTTTGGTTGACCCGCTAACTGATTGTTACTAACGATTTTTCGCAGTGCTGCGTACCGGCTGTTTATTGAACCCTGCAGGGGGGCTCTAAAGACCGAGCATCTGCCGTGAGAATATTCACTGCCATCACCACGTTTGAGTCTATCCTCTTCACCTTCTTTTTGGGGGCGGGTATATGTTCTTTAAGGCACGCATTGGTATCTTGACTACCTCTATTGCCATCAGCCTGATTTCTTCCAATACCTTTTCCGGCAAAAACAAACTTATCTCTATACCTTCTATTAAACTTGATCAACCCGTTGACTCGGTGCAAATTCATATCGACTCGACAGGCGGTGTCACTATTCCGAGCACCAAAGGTACGCAAATCCACCCCCATGGAACAACATCCTGTTCAGTGGCGAGGGCTGGCGATCAACACAGTGTGCATTGCCAGGGAAAGGGACAAAACACACAGCTCACACTTGCACACGCACCGCAGGTATTACCTCTTGACATTGAAGCGAATACCTTGACACGTATTGAAGATGAATCGGGAGTTTGCCATGTGTTTTCTGACGAATTCGGGGAAAACTCCCACCCTGACATTGACTGCTCGTCTCACCCTGGTGCTGATCTGTTTCCTCCTGAATATCCGCATTCAAATAGCTGGATAAGACAGCACGACCATAAACTACAGGTAACGCACCCCCCCTCTGAGGATTTCGGAGACAGCTCTGTGGGAGAAGATACCGCCCCCTGTGACAGCATTGAGGTTCAATCTGACACGGTGCTTCTCCCGACAGGCACTCCTGATACGTACACACTCACCGTCCTGGAAAAAAACACACTCACACAGGGGAGCGCCCTTTTGTCTGCCCCGTCGAAGGCTGCAAACAGGGCTTTACCCAATCTAGTAACCTCACCACCCACAAGCGCACTCACACAGGGGAGCGCCCTTTTGTCTGCCCCGTCGAAGGCTGCAAACAGGGCTTTACCCAATCTAGTAACCTCACCACCCACAAGCGCACTCACACAGGGGAGCGCCCTTTTGTCTGCCCCGTCGAAGGCTGTAACAAGGGCTTTACCCGATCCAGTGATCTCACCATCCACAAGCGCATCCACACAGGGGAGCGCCCTTTTGTCTGCCCCGTCGAAAGCTGCAAACAGGGCTTTGCCCAATCCGGTGCCCTCACCATCCACAAGCGCACTCACACAGGGGAGCGCCCTTTTGTCTGCCCCGTCGAAGGCTGCAAACAGGGCTTTGCCCATTCCAGTCACCTCACCAGGCACCTGCGCACTCACACAGGGGAGCGCCCTTTTGCCTGCCCCGTCGAAGGCTGCAAACAGGGCTTTACCCAATCCAGTCACCTCACCAGGCATCTGCGCATCCATACAGGGGAGCGCCCTTTTGTCTGCCCCGTCGAAGGCTGCAAACAGGGCTTTACCCAATCCGGTGCCCTCACCAGGCATCTGCGCGCTCACACAGGGGAGCACCCTTTTGTCTGCCCCGTCGAAGACTGCAAACAGGGCTTTGCCCGATCCAGTGCCCTCACCAGGCACAAGCGCATTCACACAGGGAACAACACAAAATCCCATCTTTCTCTTGAGTGACCATTCTCTGATAGCGCACGGACTGTATGGGGTGACAATAGGGTTATCAATATCTACATCTGCAAATTTGTTTCTATTGATAACCCATCTGGTGGGGAATGATTCAGCGATGAATGTTCTTCATCACCTTCTCCACCCCTCGGCTGGCAATGTAGCCACCCATCCCCAGCTGGACGATACCGAGCAACTTCAACGCCAGTGTTTCACTTAAGTCCGGGGAAGCCCAGCCCATTCATCGACACATAATCAGCGCCGTAAACACCAGCATAACAATGGGTCGCCATATGGGGCGCAGGGCCAAAGAGCTGAAAATCTCACGTTTGTTCTGGCATTCACTGGCGGTGGACGATGCCGAAAATGGTCAACCTCAGAGTCAACCAAAAAAGTCAACCCGGTTGACTATTGCCAAGGGCTGGAAGGAGCTTTGGTTGACCCGCTAACTGATTGTTACGCAGTGCTGCGTACCGGCTGTTTATTGAACCCTGCTGGGATCCCTAAAGACCGAGCATCTACCGTGAGAATATTCACTGCCATCATCACGTTTGAGTCTATCCTCTTCACCTTCTTTTTGAGGGCGGGTATATGTTCTTTAAGGCACGCATTGGTATCTTGACTACCTCTATTGCCATCAGCCTGATTTCTCCCAATACCTTTTCCGGCAAAAACAAACTTATCTCTATACCTTCTATTAAACCTGATCAACCCGTTGACTCGGTGCAAATTCATATCAACTCGACAGGCGGTGTCACTATTCCGAGCACCAAAGGTACGCAAATCCTCCCCCATGGAACAACGGCCTGTTCAGTGGCGAGGGCTGGCGATCAACACAGCGTGCATTGCCAGGGAAAGGAACAAAATACACAACTCACACTTGCACACGCACCGCTGGTATTACCTCTTGACATTGAAGCGAATACCTTGACACGTATTGAAGATGAATCGGGAGTTTGCCACGTGCTTTCTAACGAATCCGGGGAAGACTCCCACCCTGACATTGACTGCTCGTCTCACCCTGGTGCAGATCTGTTTCCTCCTGAATATCCGCATTCAAATAGCTGGATAAGACAGCACGACCATAAACTACAGGTAATACCTCCCCCCTCTGAGGATTTCGGAGACAGCTCTGTGGGAGAAGATACCGCCCCCTGTGACAGCATTGAGGTTCAATCTGACACGGTGCTTCTCCCGACAGGCACTCCTGATACGTACACACTCAGAGTCCGTCCTGGAAAAAAACGCACTTACACAGGGGAGCGCCCTTTTGTCTGCCCCGTCGAAGGCTGCTTTAGCCAATCCGGTGCCCTCACCATCCACAAGCGCACTCACACAGCGGAGCGCCCTTTTGTCTGCCCCGTCGAAGGCTGCAAACAGGGCTTTACCCAATCCAGTCACCTCACCACCCACAAGCGCATCCACACAGGGGAGCGCCCTTTTGTCTGCCCCGTCGAAGGCTGCAAACAGGGCTTTACCCAATCCGGTGCCCTCACCATCCACAAGCGCACTCACACAGGGGAGCGCCCTTTTGTCTGCCCCGTCGATGGCTGCAAACAGGGCTTTACCCAATCCGGTGCCCTCACCATCCACAAGCACACTCACACAGGGGAGCGCCCTTTTGTCTGCCCCGTCGAAGGCTGCAAACAGGGCTTTATCCAATCAGGTGACCTCACCAGGCATCTGCGCACTCATACAGGGGAGCGCCCTTTTGTCTGCCCCGTCGAAGGCTGCAAACAGAGCTTTACCCAATCCAGTACCCTCATCACCCACAAGCGCACTCACACAGGGGAGCGCCCTTTTGTCTGCCCCGTCGAAGGCTGCAAACAGGGCTTTACTCAATCCAGTGCCCTCACCAGGCACAAGCGCACTCACACAGGGGAGCGCCCTTTTGTCTGCCCCGTCGAAGGCTGCAAACAGGGCTTTACCCAATCCAGTGCCCTCACCAGGCACAAGCACACTCACACAGGGGAGCGCCCTTTTTTCTGCCCCGTCGAAGGCTGCAAACAGGGCTTTATCGAATCCGGTAACCTCACCACCCACAAGCGCATCCACACAGGGGAGCGCCCTTTTGTCTGCCCCGTCGAAGGCTGCAAACAGGGCTTTACCCAATCCAGTGACCTCACCACCCACAAGCGCATCCACACAGGGGAGCGCCCTTTTGTCTGCCCCGTCGAAGGCTGCAAACAGGGCTTTACCCAATCCAGTGCCCTCACCACCCACAAGCGCACTCACACAGGGGAGCGCCCTTTTGTCTGCCCCGTCGAAGGCTGCAAACAGGGCTTTACCCAATCCAGTAACCTCACCACCCACAAGCGCACTCACACAGGGGAGCGCCCTTTTGTCTGCCCCGTCGAAGGCTGCAAACAGGGCTTTACCCAATCCGGTCACCTCACCACCCACAAGCGCACTCACACAGGGGAGCGCCCTTTTGTCTGCCCCGTCGAAGGCTGCAAACAGGGCTTTACCCAATCCAGTGACCTCACCGCCCACAAGCGCATCCACACAGGGGAGCGCCCTTTTGTCTGCCCCGTCGAAGGCTGCAAACAGGGCTTTACCACATCCGGTGCCCTCACCAGGCACCTGCGCATTCCACAGGGGAGCGCCCTTTTGTCTGCCCCGTCGACAAACAGGGCTTTACCGAATCCGGTGCCCTCACCAAGCACAAGCGCATCACACAGGGGAGCGCCCTTTTGTCTGCCCCGTCGAAGGCTGCAAACAGGGCTTTACCCAATCCAGTCACCTCACCACCCACAAGCGCACTCACACAGGGGAGCGCCCTTTTGTCTGCCCCGTCGAAGGCTGCAAACAGGGCTTTACCCAATCCAGTAACCTCACCATCCACAAGCGCATCCACACAGGGGAGCGCCCTTTTGTCTGCCCCGTCGAAGGCTGCAAACAGGGCTTTACCCAATCCGGTGCCCTCACCAGGCACAAGCGCATCTCACACAGGGGAGCGCCCTTTTGTCTGCCCCGTCGAAGGCTGCAAACAGGGCTTTACCCAATCCAGTGCCCTCACCAGGCACAAGCGCATCCACACAGGGAACAACACAAAATCCCATCCTTCTCTTGAGTGACCATTCTCTGATAGCGCACGGACTGTATGGGGTGACAATAGGGTTATCAATATCTACATCTACAAATTTGTTTATATTGATAACCCATCTGGTGGGAAATGATTCAGCGATGAATGTTCTTCATCACCTTCTCCACCCCTCGGCTGGCAATGTAGCCACCCATCCCCAGCTGGACGATACCGAGCAACTTCAACGCCAGTGTTTCACTTAAGTCCGGGGAAGCCCATCCATCGACACATAATCAGCGCCGTAAACACCAGCATAACAATGGGTCGCCATATGGGTCGCTGGGCCAAAGAGCTGAAAATCTCACGTTTGTTCTGGCATTCACTGGCGATGGACGATGCCGAAAATGGTCAACCTGAGAGTCAACCAAAAAAGTCAACCCGGTTGACTATTGCCAAGGGCTGGAAGGAGCTTTGGTTGACCCGCTAACTGATTGTTACTAACGATTTTTCGCAGTGCTGCGTACCGGCTGTTTATTGAACCCTGCAGGAGTCTCTAAAGACCGAGCATCTGCCGTGAGAATATTCACTGCCATCATCACGTTTGAGTCTATCCTCTTCACCTTCTTTTTGGGGGCGGGTATATGTTCTTTAAGGCACGCATTGGTATCTTGACTACCTCTATTGCCATCAGCCTGATTTCTCCCAATACCTTTTCCGGCAAAAACAAACTTATCCCCATACCTTCTATTAAACCTGACCAACCCGTTGACTCGGTGCAAATTCATATCGACTCGACAGGCGGTGTCACTATTCCGAGCACCAAAGGTACGCAAATCCACCCCCATGGAACAACGTCCTGTTCAGTGGCGAGGGCTGGCGATCAACACAGTGTGCATTGCCAGGGAAAGGAACAAAACACACAACTCACACTTGCACACGCACCGCAGGTATTACCTCTTGACATTGAAACGAATACCTTGACACGTATTGAAGATGAATCGGGAGTTTGCCACGTGTTTTCTGACGAATTCGGGGAAGACTCCCACCCTGACATTGACTGCTCGTCTCACCCTGGTGCTGATCTGTTTCCTCCTGAATATCCGCATTTAAATAGCTGGATAAGACAGCACGACCATAAACTACAGGTAATGCCTTCCCCCTCTGAGAATTTCGGAGACAGCTCTGTGGGAGAAAATACCGCCCCCAGTGACAGCATTGAGGTTCAATCTGACACGGAGCTTCTCCCGACAGGCACTCCTGATACGTACACACTCAGAGTCCGTCCTGGAAAAAAACGCACTCACACAGGGGAGCGCCCTTTTGTCTGCCCCGTCGAAGGCTGTAAAAAAGGCTTTACCCACTCGAGTCACCTCACCAGGCACAAGCGCATCCACACAGGGGAGCACCCTTTTGTCTGCCCCGTCGAAGGCTGCAAACAGGGCTTTATCGAATCCGGTCACCTCACCACCCACAAGCGCACTCACACAGGGGAGCGCCCTTTTGTCTGCCCCGTCGAAAGCTGCAAAAAGGGCTTTACCCGATCCAGTGACCTCACCACCCACAAGCGCATCCACACAGGGGAGCGCCCTTTTGTCTGCCCCGTCGAAAGCTGCAAACAGGGCTTTACCCAATCCGGTGCCCTCACCAGGCACAAGCGCATCCACACAGGGGAGCGTCCTTTTGTCTGCCCCGTCGAAGGCTGCAAACAGGGCTTTATCGAATCCGGTCACCTCACCACCCACAAGCGCACTCACACAGGGGAGCGCCCTTTTGTCTGCCCCGTCGAAGGCTGCAAACAGGGCTTTATCCAATCAAGTGACCTCACCAGGCATCTGCGCACTCACACAGGGGAGCGTCCTTTTGTCTGCCCCGTCGAAGGCTGCAAACAGAGCTTTACCCAATCCAGTACCCTCACCACCCACAAGCGCACTCACACAGGGGAGCGCCCTTTTGTCTGCCCCGTCGAAGGCTGCAAACAGGGCTTTACTCAATCCAGTGCCCTCACCAGGCACAAGCGCACTCACACAGGGGAGCGCCCTTTTGTCTGCCCCGTCGAAGGCTGCAAACAGGGCTTTACCCAATCCAGTGCCCTCACCAGGCACAAGCACACTCACACAGGGGAGCGCCCTTTTGTCTGCCCCGTCGAAGGCTGCAAACAGGGCTTTACCCATTCCAGTAACCTCACCACCCACAAACGCATCCACACAGGGGAGCGCCCTTTTGTCTGCCCCGTCGAAGGCTGCAAACAGGGCTTTGCCCGATCCAGTGACCTCACCACCCACAAGCGCATCCACACAGGGGAGCGCCCTTTTGTCTGCCCCGTCGAAGGCTGCAAACAGAGCTTTACCCAATCCGGTGCCCTCACCACCCACAAGCGCACTCACACAGGGGAGCGCCCTTTTGTCTGCCCCGTCGAAGGCTGCAAACAGGGCTTTACCCATTCCAGTAACCTCACCACCCACAAGCGCACTCACACAGGGGAGCGCCCTTTTGTCTGCCCCGTCGAAGGCTGCAAACAGGGCTTTACCCAATCCGCTAACCTCACCAGGCACAAGCGCACCCACACAGGGGAGCGCCCTTTTGTCTGCCCCGTCGAAGGCTGCAAACAGGGCCTTGCCCGATCCAGTGACCTCACCACCCACAAGCGCATCCACACAGGGGAGCGCCCTTTTGCCTGCCCCGTCGAAGGCTGCAAACAGAGCTTTACCCAATCCGCTCACCTCACCAGGCACAAGCGCACTCACACAGGGAACAACACAAAATCCCATCCTTCTCTTGAGTGACCATTCTCTGATAGCGCACGGACTGTATGGGGTGACAATAGGGTTATTAATATCTACATCTACAAATTTGTTTCTATTGATAACCCATCTGGTGGGGAATGATTCAGCGATGAATGTTCTTCATCACCTTCTCCACCCCTCGGCTGGCAATGTAGCCACCCATCCCCAGCTGGACAATACCGAGCAACTTCAACGCCAGTGTTTCACTTAAGTCCGGGGAAACCCAGCCCATCCATCGACACATAATCAGCGCCGTAAACACCAGCATAACAATGGGTCGCCATATAGGGCGCTGGGCCAAAGAGCTGCAAGACTCGCGTTTGTTCTGGCATTCACTGGCGGTACGATACCGAAAATGGTCAACCTGAGAGTCAACCAGGTTGACTTTTTGCAAGGGCTGGAAGGCGCTGTGATTGACCCGCTAAGTATTTGTTATTGCAGGATTAAATGGAAAAAAGTCAACCTGAAAGTCAACCCCGATTTTGAGTCTGTCGCTAGCGTTTTTTCGCGCGGCTGAGCACTCGCAGTGGAATGCACTTGTCAGGGACCCCGGCCATATTGTTATTCCATTATTGCTTGTATCGGATATCGTGATATTCCCTATAAGCAAGCGAAGCTGTATAAATGAATCCTATTAATGCACAGGCAACTGCAGCATTCTTCTATCAGGATAAGCTCCAGCATGACTTTCCGAATGAAATAACCAGCAAGCTAAACAATGAATCAGAAGAACTGCTGCATACTGATAGAGAAAGCTTGAAAACATTTGATGACGAGCCTGAGGTTGTGGCTGATGCCATCAAACGACCACTGCCTGATAGAAAAAGGGTTTGATGGGATGACAGTAAAAACAAGGTGTACGTATTAAAAACAAAGCCACACCCCCACAAAAAAAAGCGAAAACTAAAACGCTTAAAAGTATCTCAAAGCGATACTTCACCACTTACTATGACGTTCACTTCAGTGAAGAAGAATAGGACTGAACAACCCTCTCCATCCCCCGACTGGCAATATGCCCCCCAATACCCAACTGCACTATCCCCAACAACTTCAAGTCCAGAGTCTCACTCAGGTCAGGCGAAGCCCAACCCATCCAGCGACAGACAATCAGGGCCGTAAACACCAACATCACGATGGGTCTCCAGCTACGCTGCAGCCAACTTTCACCTTGTGCCTCGGCTTTGATAACTCCGGCCTGTTGCGCCAGTTCATCCAGCTCACCGTTGATGGCCATCTCTGTCAGGGTTTGCTTGCCTTGAGCAGCCTGGTTGGCATCAGGGAATACCTTGTCGATGATCTTGCCGACCACCTGTAGTGCGGCCAGCCAACTCATGCTGCGTTCTCTCCGGTCATTCCTTCTTCACACAACCACTGGTCAATATTAAAGCAGGGACAGTCCTTGTCCCCATTCAAGTGGTAATGTCCTTTTACCACGACTTCCGGCCACAGCCCCTGGCAGCCCGTCACCAGAAACTTCAGCATCCGCTTCTGCAGTGAAGTGAAGTTGTCGTCCGGTTGGCCATCATCGTTCAGGCCACCCACCAAACAGATCCCCACGCTCTCATGGTTATGACCTTTGGCATGTGCATCCCAATCATCCAGTGCTCTGCCTTGCTTAACTGACCCGTCACGCTCAATCACCCAGTGGTAACCGATATCGATAAAGGCCCGCTCCACCAGATGCCAGCGTTTGATGGTGTCAAAGGTCACATTCTGACTAGGCTTGGTGGCGGAACAATGGACGACGACGGTGTTGGTTTCCTTACGCTTTCCCATGCATCAATCCTTGAGTGTGTAAGCTACGTCGACAATTACAGTGGTCAGAATCAACCAGCCAAAACGCTCAACAGAAGCCAGCACTACACCTCGGGCACTGGCCTGTCGTTCAAGTGAACGGATACGTTTGTCTGACTCTTCCAGTTTGCGATTGAGGCTATCGAGGGTAGTGGTCTGGTGAACCATCCGTTCTTCGATAGTGGCCAGACGGGTCACAGCATCAGAGAGTTTGTCGAGCTTGGAATAGATCTGATCAAGCCGCTGTTGAATCACTTCGGTCATCGTTAATTCCTTGTTCAGCAGCAACCAGGATAAACGTCAGGTTGCTCTCTTCGAGAGTGGCTTCCTTGCCGGTGTACTCTTCCCAACGTCGTACAATGACATCGACGTATTTGGGATCGAGCTCTGTCAGCCTTGCCTGCCGACCGGTTTTCTCACAGGCGATGAGGGTGCTGCCGGAGCCGCCAAACAGATCCAGCACAATATCCTTGCTCTTGGAGGAGTTACGAACAGCCCGTTCGACCAGCTCAACCGGCTTCATGGTGGGGTGGAGATCATTCTTCACCGGCTTGTTGAAGAACCAGACATCACCCTGATCTCGGGCACCGCACCAGAAGTGATCGGTGCCTTCTTTCCAGCCGTAAAGAATGGGTTCGTACTGGCGCTGGTAATCAGCCCGACCGAGAGTAAAGGTGTTCTTGGCCCAGATCAGAAAGGTGGACCACTTACCACCGGCTCATCGAAAGACGCTTTGCAAGGTGTCCAACTCGGAAGACGACATGCAGACGTAGATTGCACCCTTGCAGACGGTGAACATGTTGGTCATGGCCGCCAGCAGAAATCCGTGAAACTCGTTACCCTGATTGTCGTTTTTAATGCGTCGGTCTTTTTTGGCTTTGCCGTCTTTCTCCGGGTTGGCGTAATCGACGTTGTAGGGCGGATCGGTAAACACCATATCTGCCAGCTGGCCATCCATCAGACGATTCACATCATCGGATTCCGTAGCGCTGCCACACAACAGACGATGGCAACCAAGTATCCAAACGTCACCGGCTTTACTGACCGGCTGTTCCTGAACCTCTGGCACCTGATCATCTTCGGTGTTGCCTTCGGGTTCTTCCAGCAACAGCCCATCCAGCTCTTCATCGGAAAAACCGACGATATCGAGATCGAAGTCCAGATCATCCAGCGCCTGGAGTTCCAGTTTGAGCAGCTCTTCATCCCAGCCTGCGTTCTCAGCCAGTTTGTTATCTGCCAGAACCAGTGCCCTGCGCTGCACCTCATCTAGATGCCCTAGCACAATCACTGGCACGCGATCCATCCCCAGCTGTTGCGCTGCCAGCAAACGACCATGGCCAGCCACCAGCACCGGATTCACAAAACCGAAGCTCTCGATGGAACGGGCAATTTGATTCACCTGTTCCGGCGAATGCGTCCGGGCATTTTTTGCGTAGGGCACCAGCTCTGCGACGGACCAGTGTTCAAGTTGTTCGACGAAAAGATGAGGCGTTTCGGACATGGGTTCCATCCCTGGACTGTTCCAGAAACAACAACGCCCCGAATCAGATGATCCGAGGCGTCAATGGGTGTTGGGTACAGCTCTGCACAAGCTTACTGAAAATCTATATTAAAAACGCCAAAAGTGGGAAATGAGCCAAAAGAGGACAACCGGGAACAATAACCCGACTTCGTCGCTTATTGGGAATCATCAGGAACAAATCACCCGTGATGTTTTCGACAAACGGTAGATTTGCAACCGGTTCAAGGCGTGACACCAATGCACTCTGGCCGTTTTGGCGGTCACCTGCAGTCGCTCTCCCACCCGACGCCAGGACAGACCAGAAGCCCTCAACCAGATCACATTGCGCTCCTCAACTGTCAGAGGCGTCAGCCAGTTCATACACTCCACCAGCCGGTCTGCCTGCTCAGCGGTAGGGCGTACAAAAATTACTTCCCGTTCAGCTCGCCGCACCTGCTCACGGTGATCGAACTTCATCTCTGGCCAACTGGAGCCATAACTTAATCTGATGCCCGTAGGTAGTCATCTGGCTATCACCCAGGCTTCCCGATAACGCTCTGCAAGCTCTTCAATCTCCGATGTCATGGTTTCCCTCCCAAGCTTCCACTAGACGGAGTGACGGAAGAGACACGGTTGCAGTATAAGTTTCATAGCTGCGCGTATATGCGCGTACATGAAGGATATACTGCAGCTCTGTCCCTTCCGTCACTTGTCATCCAATTTCCTTTGATTTTCCTTTGATTGATCAGCCGTGCATCCACCAAACTTCACAGATGTTCTGGGTCGTAAAGAAAGACCTGTCAGTCCCCTTAAACCACCGGTAAAACGGCAATGATCAAACTTTCTTGATTGCAGTAATTGTGAGAACCGTTTTATCGACCCGGTAAATTCACCATTTTTTTCAGCCCATTCCTGCCAATCCGCATACAACCTGGAAACCGCCTCCCTGCGCTGGTTACCCAAGTCACACCGCTCCTCCAGCCACTGCCCCAGGGCATCTTCACTATCGAAGTATTCCCGGGATGCTTTCACAACACTCGCGGGTGGCTTAATTCCTTCTTTTTGCCAGAGCAGACAACCTTGCAGTGCCCAGGCCAGAATGCCATCACGCTCTTTCAGGAGTTTCTCTGAAAGGTGCGGATCTTTCTTTTTATCAGGCACTTTTACGGTTAAAGGAATCAGGTGCAACCTGCGCTTCATAGCTTCATCAACGTTCCGAATGGAGGGCTTATGGTTACCCGCAATGACCAGTTTGAACTGAGGAGTGTATTCGAAAAAATCCTGTCGCATAAATCGGGCTGAAATCTTGTCGCCGCCTGTTAATGTCTTTAATTTGGATTCGTTCCAGCGCTTTCCCTGCTCTGTTTTGACACTCGAGACAAACCGGGCTCCCTGTAGATTGGCCAAATCGGTCGGGTGTTTCTCTGTACGGGATTCCATAAGGAGAGTAGACCGACGGAACTTCCCCATCGGCCCCTCGCAGAACGGTACGTAAACCTCTCAGCTTATACCGCTCCCATCAGGCAAACGCACCCACCATCCCCATGCGCCAATGTGCAAACAAGTTCGGGGGTCGCTCTACAATCCTGTCAAAGAGCTTCACCGTCTTCGTCTTTCGGCCTCGAAGATGTTTGTATTTCTTCATCGCCCATGCCACCAGTGTCATGTTGAAGTGTCTACACATCCCATGCATTGCCGACTTTCTGAATTTGCCGTAGTAATTCATCCAACCCTGAATAATCGGGTTGAACCACCGGGCAATATCAATCAGCTCCAAATCCGTTCGGTTTCGCACACCCAACTTTCTCGTCTTAGATCGCATTGATTTCAACGCCGACTTACTTACCGCCGGTGAGAAGCTGATGAAAGGGCAATTTTGCTTCTTATTCCAACTCACTCTCGGCTTGAAGGTGTAGCTTAAAAAGTCGAAGGACGTCGTATGATAACGCCCCTTTCGGTTTCCATCTTTGCAATACACAATCTTGGTCTTTTCCGGATGCAGCTCTAAACCACATTCTGCAAAACGCTCTCGCAACACACTCAGCAACTGCTGTGCCTGTTGCTCTGTACGACAGTGAACAAGCCCATCATCAGCATAGCGACACCAAGGGGCATCAGGATGGTGGCGTTGCATCCATTGATCGAACACATAATGCAGAAACAGGTTACTTAATACGGGACTGATTACCCCACCCTGAGGTGTACCGCAGTTTCCTTCACACCGCTGTCCGTCCTTTCCCTGCATCGGCGCTGATATCCAGCGTTTAATGTAGAGGATGACCCACGGACAATTCGTGTGTTTAAGAACCGCTTTCATCAGCAGGTCGTGAGGTATGTGGTCGAATAATCCTTTGATGTCGAACTCAAGCACCCAGTCGTATTTCCAACATCTCTGTCGGGTAATAGCCACCGCATCCAGTGCCGACTTCTTAGGCCTGTAGCCGTAAGAATCGGGTAGAAAATACGGTTCAACTTCTGGCTCAAATTGCAGTTTTACCACCGTTTGGGCGATTCGATCTCCCACTGTCGGGATTCCCAGTATCCGTACGCCACCTGTCTTTTTTTTGATCGGGACTGCCATCACCGGAGGAGGAAAGTAACTCCCCGATGACATCCGGTTCCAGATTTTATAAAGATTGTCTTTCAGATTTTTCTCAAAATCTTCCAGCGATTGACGATCAACACCGGCGGCACCTGCGTTGGCTTTGACGAGCCTGTACGCCTGCATCACCTGTTGCTTGGGAATGATAAATGGTTTTGTCCTCATCAATACCTCCTTCTGACTTTTGTCATACGACCCTGTCAGTTGAATACCCATGAGAACCACCTGACGCAGCCCCCTCGCTCCACACCCATTACAGGTGCTTCTTCACTACATACGGGCTGCTCCGCCCCAGTGCGCAGCATTGGTACTCTGCCCCTTGTGGTATCGCCACCTGGAGTTCTCCCTTAGCATCTGCAAGACTGGTTCACGCAGTTCCACAGAAAAGCCTGAAACAGATTCATGCCGCCTTCACGCCGGACACCGCCTGCACAGCATTCGGATTTCACTTGCAGACTGATCCCGGGCTATCGAGTGGAGCCCGGTTTTGATGTCTATAGAACTTGGTTACGACGCCTCAACAGCGGTTCGGGTTTACTCATCTCTCTGTTCCGTACCTGCCGGATCAAGTCCGACTTTTCCTCAACGCTCACGACCTGCACTCTTAATACAAGCCGCTTGAGGTGGTTTGAAGCCTGTTTCCGACGACCGGCTCCGGCGGGCCCTCCGCCATCTTTTCTGTAGCTTCGCCACAGATAAGAAAAGACTCCCTTCTTTTCTCTCTGTGTGCCTACGGCACACACTCGATAACGCAGTTTTTATATCTTGACTTCGTCGCTGAATACTAAACCGCTCCTCTACCGCTTGGGCATGATGCTTCAGTGACGGGCCGGGCTCCTGACACCCAATATCCCGCCCAGCCATGTGTTTGCTGGGGGAACGGGTTGGTAAAGTTTCTCGCAGGGATGACCCGAGCACCTTCAAAGCTTCTTCCGGGTCATCTGCTGTCACCACGTATTCAATCGCTTCCGTCAGCAACTCAACCTTGAGGCGTTCGGTCAGCCAGCCAGCGGGCAACCCGGGCTGTTTGTTTGTCAACAGGGCGATCTGTTCCGGATGCTGCAACAGGAGATGATCCCACAACAGGCTCACGATCAGGCCACGCTCCGATCCTTCAACGCCTTGCTGTTTGCTCAACCTGTTCCAGCCACCGCACTTTTTCCAGTCCTGAATGCAAACCTCGACCAACCACCTCAGAGAGTACAGTCTGGCAATGTCTATATGACGCCATGACAGATCAGAAGCTACCAGGAAACGGAAGTCGTCTTCTCCCGCATACTTCAACGCCACAACAAAACGACACTTGCCGTGGGCTTTAACATAAAGCCGGGCCGCCAGCATGATGACAGGCTTAGGCTCCCCGCCTCGGATGATAAGATCGGTGTCGACTCCAGACTGGCGAGAAAAGTAACTTTGTAACCTGGCTGTTGAGTTCCTGCTTGAGACGATTTGTGTCGAACGCAGTTGGCTGACAATCTGGCCCCCTCCCGTCAGCGCTGAGGCCGTATCGACAAACTCACTCGTCCGTAAAGGGCATCGGCCAGCACAGCCCGTATTCGCAGTGCTGGAAACCCAGACACAAACGACCTGATCATATCCAGCGACAGGGCTTGCAGGGTGGGAAAGTTATCGTGATCAGGGGCCGGTTTTGCAGGCCGCTCGCGGGCTGGAATGCCTTGCACCTTGAGAACCTTGTTTTGCTTGCGCCAGGCTGACATCTCCGGATCAGGCGTGTAGAACCGAAAATCAACAGGAAGAGTCACCGTCTCAGTGACAAGGGTCATGAAGACCAGCTCCTGTCCGTTGTAGTAGCCCCCTGTCGCCTTGACCTTATGTGTTCCTGGGATTTTGGACGTTCTTTTTGTCAGCTTCTTGCCGGTGTCATCAATAACCCGCGTTCCACTGGTGATCTGGTAAGTTGCTACTATCTTTTTGATGCTGGCCTGGAGCAGCAGGTGCCAGCTGATCTTGGCGTTATAGAAGATCCAGCGAAGCTGACTGGGTTTCCCCTTCCCTGCGCTTCTGCGTTCAAAGGCAGCCCAGTTTAAAGTCTCGGTGACAATGATGCCGACCAGAATCATCACCAGCCCTGTCTTTTGGCGTGCTGTAAGACGGGCTGAAGATTTGATGATAGCCAGGGATTGATCAAGGGCACCAATAAATTCGGTCACGAGAGAGGGGGCGAATGAGCACAGATACAACTTGCGAAACAGTGGGTTGAGCGTCAATCTTACCTGACCAGTCTGCTGTTGTGGTGCTGAAAGTATCCTGCAGGGCTTGATACCGAGCTGCGGCAGTAGTCTGGCTCTCCTTTCAAGAAATCCTTTTCGAGTCAACCACTAAAAACTGCATTATCGAGTATAAGAGAAACCACGATTCTGATTGGTGATCTCCAGGTCTTCCGAGTACATAACACCGGTCGCCACTGCTCCGGGCCGATAGCTGGCCGAGGCACCAGAGGTAAAGGAGCCGGAGGTCTTGAGGGCATCAATCTGCCCACTCTCGTAATCAATGATGATCTTCTCGAACGAGTGGGTGCCGCTGGAGTGTTGGAACGTCCCGTCGCCAGCATCGGTATAGTCGCCACCAGCAATGCTGAGCGTCACCGTTTTCGGTACAGCGCCGGTTTGCAGGTAAGCGCGGGACTGGTTGCCACTGATCAAACCGAACGACAAACTCACACTCCGGCTCCCGGGTGAGACCGGATGCACCACGCGAGCGCTATAGGTGCCGTCCTGATTGATTAGCGGGGTTTCCGAGCGGGCCCTGAGGACCATCTCCCCATACACGCTGTTCACCTTAAAGGTCAGGTCATTCTGGGACGCATCGACCTTGAGCGATTGCAGGCCATAGTAGCGGGCTGCGTCAGCCACCTGTGTCGTTTGAATGCGGGAGGGGATGTCGCCGTTCTGGCCAATCGTCCCGCCGGGTGTCGCCACACCACCGGGAAAGGTGACCTTCAGGGGAGCGGAGAGTCCAGGCTGCAGCCTCCGCCGTTCAAAGTCCACATAGGAGTCAGACGACACCGCATAGGTGAAAGTTTCCATTCTGCCTTCCACGCTGATGATACGCACATACTGCTCATCACCTGTCGCCTCATTCAGGAGCCGGTACACCTCACCAATTTCCGGCAGCCGGTGTTCTTCACGTTGAATCGCCAGCAGCGTGCGTTGCCCCACCAGTTGGTTGCCTAGCAACTGCCAGTTGGTATCCACGGCTGGCACCACATAACTCTCAATGCGGTTACGGGCATCGGCCCGTTCATCAATCTGGTTTTCGGTATTGAACAGCACCACGCCGACACGTTCATCTTCCGGAGCCACTGTGAGAATGGCATGAGCGCCAAGGTACAGGTCTGCGTTATCGGTGCCCACACCCACAAATACCTTCCGCATAGAGACATCACCGACCGTTCGGTCTATTCGGCCAAGATCCCGGAACAGATTATTGACCTGCCCGTCGGCCACAACATTCCCAGTGGCCCGGCCTCCGCCGTCGTCCTCGTCGGTGAGTCTTTGGGATGCGAATAACTTGATATTTTCCTTGTTGATTGCCATACCGTTAGTCCTTTTGGGTATGTGTAAGGGGAATTGGCTTATGAAAAGAGTCGGTGCACAAGGCCTGTTTTCCTATGCAGTATTTTTCCTCTGTCTTTCAGTGATTCTTTTTGCACGGGCTGGAGAGTGGTGGGAAGCGCCCGACTGGAGGCAGACATCAAGTGATGAGAAGGCTTTCGTGCAAGGCCTCCCAGGTGAACACCAGTTCCTTGCGGCCTGTCGGCAAGGGCGTGTTGATGTTATGGAGTATTGGCTGAGCCAGAAGGGCTTTAGGCCAAACGATAAATTTATTAGCGGTTACACGGGAAAAAAGGTTTCAGGTCTTAGGATGGCATCTGATTGCGGTCATAACGATGGACTGAAACTTCTCATTAAGGCCGGGGCTGATGTGAATCAAGCCACTGATGATGGAGCGACACCTCTCTGTATCGCCAGCCAAGAAGGTCTTGTCGAGGTGATGGAGATTCTGGTTAAGGCCGGAGCTGATTTGAATCAAACCTGGAACGGTGCAACACCTCTGTTTAAAGCCAGCCACGGTGGTCATGTTGAGGTAGTGGAGATTTTGGTTAAAGCTGGAGCTGATTTGAATCAAACCTGTAACGGTGCAACACCTCTGTTTAAAGCCAGCCACGGTGGTCATGTTGAGGTAGTGGAGATTTTGGTTAAGGCTGGAGCTGATTTGAATCAAACCTGGAAAGGTGCAACACCTCTGTTTCAAGCCAGCCAAAATGGTCATGTTGAGGTAGTGGAGATTTTGGTTAAGGCTGGAGCTGATTTGAATCAAACCTGGAAAGGTGCAACACCTCTATTTATGGCCAGCCAAAACGGTCATGCCAAGATAGCAAAAATTTTCGTTGATGCCGGGGCTGATTTGAATCAAACCAGGAACAGTCCACCACCTCTATTTATGGTCAGCCAAAACGGGCATGCCGAGATAGCAAAAATTCTCGTTAATGCCGGGGCTGATTTGAATCAAACCTGGCAAGATGTAACACCTTTGTTTATAGCCTGTCAAAATGGTCATGTCGAGATAGTAAAGATTCTTGTTAAGGCCGGGGCTGATCCAACACGAAAGTGGCACGTCGGTTTTTTTATAACCCAGAGCCCTCTGACAACTGCCAGACATGCACGCCCCTTACTGAAAAGAATGAACCCTGAAAAACATGCTCGCTACGATCAGGTAATTGAAATTTTAAAGTCCGCAGTAAAAGTTAGGAAAAATCAGAAAATAGCACCATCGACTGGTACTACGGTTTATTTCGATCCGGCTGTTGATATGGCCGAAATAAAAAATACAGTGACTCCGCTAATGGGACGGCTTTCATTGAAAGATAAATCCCAATAAGCCTTATTTCTCTGATGCCACAGTCAACAGCCGAATAACCACGGCATAGAAGTCAGAGTCATCGGGGTTGGTCTGGCAGCAACGACCGACACGTTCCTCTTCGGGAGCCTGGGTGAAGATCGCGGAGCCTAAGGTAAGGATCAGTGTTATCGGTGCTGCCCCCCATAAACCCTTACGCATAGAGCCATCACCGACCGTTCGGCCTATGTGGCTGATATCCCGGAACAGGTTATTGGCCTGCCCATCGGCCACTACATGACCTGTTGCCCGGCCTCCACCGTCGTCTTCGTCGGAGAGCCTTTGGGATGTGAACAACTTGATATTTTCCTTGTTGATTGCCATACCGTTAGTCCTTTTGGGTATGTCTAAGAAGAATTGGCTTATGAAAAGAGTCGGTGCACAATGCCTGTTTTCCTATGCAGTATTTTTCCTCTGCCTTTCGGTGGTTCTGTTTGCACGGGCTGAAGAGTGGTGGGAAGCGCCCGACTGGAGGCCGACACCGAATGATGAGGAGGCTTTCGTGCAAGACTACCCAGATGAACACCAGTTTCTGGCGGCCTGTCGGCAGGGACGTGTTGATGTTATGGAGTATTGGCTGAGCCAGAAGGGCTTTAAGCCAAACGATGAATTTATTAGAGGTTGCAGGGGAGACAGGGTTTCAGGTCTTTGGGTCGCATCTCAGAAAGGCCATACCGCTGGAGTAAAACTTCTCATTAAGGCCGGGCTGATTTAAATCAAGGCAATGATAATGGAGCGACACCTCTCTATATAGCCAGCCAAAATGGTCATGCCGAGGCCGTGGAGATTCTGATTCAGGCCGGGGCTGATGTGAATCAACCAAGAAATGATGGTGTCACGCCTCTATATGTAGCGGCTCAGAACGGCCACTCCGAGGTGGTTAAGATTTTGCTCCAGGCCGGGGCGGATCAATCTATAAAGTGGCGATTTTATTGGTTTTTCACTAGAAGCCCGCGGGCGGCTGCAAAAAGAGCAAGACCTTGCCAGTTCGTTGATCCTGACGAGTGGCAAAAATACACAGTCACTATCAATACACTCACGGAGTACCGTCAAACTTATAAACGTAAACGCTCCCGGCCAGTGATAACCACCAAAGACAATGAGGAAACACCCTTGTTAAGCGAGCTTCCCAGGCTTAGGTTACAGTCCGGCTCAAAATAAAGGATTCAACTATCCGGGTGCCACCGTCAATAGTCGAATAACCACAGCATAAAAGTCAGAGTCATCGGGGTTGATCTGGGGCAGCAACTACCGACACGTTCCTCTTCCGGAGCCTGGGTGAAGATCGCATGGGAGCATAAGGTAAGGATCAGTGTTATCGGTGCTGCCCCCCATAAACCCTTACGCATAGAGACATCACCGACCGTTCGGTCTAAGCGGCTGATATCCCGGAACAAGTTATTGACCTGCCCATCGGTCACCACATTACCAGTGGCCAGGCCTCCGTCGTCGTCCTCGTCGGAGAGCCTTTGGGATGCGAACAACTTGATATTTTCCTTGGTGATTGCCATACCGTTAGTCCTTTTGGGTATGTGTAAGAGAGATTCGCTTTATGAAAAGAGTCGGTACACAAGAGCTGTTTTCCTATGCGGTATTTTTCCTCTGCCTTTCGGTGGTTCTGTTTGCACGGGCTGAAGAGTGGTGGGAAGCGGCCGACTGGAGGCCGACATCGAGTGATGAGGAGGCTTTCGTGCAAGACTACCCAGATGAACACCAGTTTCTGGCGGCCTGTCGGCAAGGGCGTGTTGATGTTATGGCGTATTGGCTAAACCAAGAGGGTTTTAGGCCAAACGATGAATTTATTAGAGGTTGCATGGGAGACAAGGTGCCAGGTCTTTGGGTGGCATCTCAGAAAGGTCATATCAATGGAGTGAAACTCCTTATTGAGGCCGGGGCTGATTTGAATCAAGCCGGTAATGATGAAGCGACACCTCTCTATATGGCCAGCCAAAATGGCCATGCCGAGGTAGTGGAGATTCTGGTTAAGGCCGGAGCTGATTTGAATCAAACCTGGAACGGTGCAACACCTCTGTTTCAAGCCAGCCAAAATGGTCATATTGAGGTAGTGGAGATTTTGGTTAAAGCTGGAGCTGATTTGAATCAAACCTGGAACGGTGCAACACCTCTGTATATAGCGGCCCAAGAGGGCCACTCCGAGGTGGTTCAGATTTTAGTGAACACCGAGGGGGTGGCTCTTAATCAACCAAAAAATGGTGGTGCCACGCCTCTGTATATAGCGGCTCAGAACGGCCACTCCGAGGTGGTTCAGATTTTAGTGAACACCGAGGGGGTGGCTCTTAATCAACCAATAAATGGTGGTGCCACGCCTCTGTATATAGCGGCTCAGAACGGCCACTCCGAGGTGGTTAAAATTTTGCTCCAGGCCGGGGCGGATCAATCTATAAAGCGGCGATTAAATTGGTTTTTCACTAGAAGCCCGCGGGCGGCTGCAAAAAGCGCAAGACCTTTCCAGTTCGTTGATCCTGACGAGTGGCAAAAATACACAGTCACTATCAATACACTCACGGAGTACCGTCAAACTTATAAACGCTCCCGGCCAGTGATAACCACCAAAGACAATGAGGAAACACCCTTGTTAAGCGAGTTTCCCAAGCTTAGGTTACAGTACGGCTCAAAATAAAGGATTCAACTATCCGGGCGCCACCGTCAAAAGACGAATGACCACTGCATAGAAGTGATCTTCACTCGGCTCCGAAAGTGGTAACACCTGTTGAGCCTCAATAGGTGAACCTTCAGACCGGTCAAAAATAACTGTGCATTCACGTCCGCCAGGAAGTGTGAGAAGCATTTTCTTTTTCGGTATTTCCGACAAAGCAAAGAGCGTGTTCAGATCGGACAGCGTTAACCAGCTGTTCTCCCCATCCCCCAGTACAATGCTGCGCCCGTAAGTCATTAGACTTTCAGACACAATAAGGGCGCCGGTCAGGCTCCTTTCCACATCCTGGGCAACCGGTGACCAGTCAAACTCATTCACCCACAAAAGATTGTCCGGCAGTGTCATGGTATCCAGTTGCATCAGATGGCCCTCGCGCCGGATTCTTTGAGTGCGCGTAGCAGTTTCACATCATCCCCTTGACGCATACTCACGTTCACATTGCCGCCGGGATACTCAAGACGAATCACTTTACTGGGTGATTCATTCCTCTGGCCTGCGCCATTTCTCGGGGGAGGAGCGCGATCAAAGCTCTTACGACGACGGGTTTCTCGCTCTTCATTCTCGCGCTTGTCACGGGTCTTATTAAACACTCGCTGGTTCAGCGAGAGCGCCTGCTGCAGGTTGGCCGCAGAGTGGCCGTCGCCTTTGCTCCGGGCTTGTTTCAGTTTCTGTTCGAGATCACGATTCCGGGCTTCAAACCGTCGTCGCTCAATGGCTTCCGTGTTGCCGTCCAGCCGGTCGAGTTCGTCTTGCAAACCTTCAAGGGTCGAGCGGGTGCTGTTCTGCAGGCTCTGCATCTGACGTTCGGCCTGCTCCAGTGCCCGGTTGAGTTTGTCCATATCCTGCTGGTTGAGCAGTTCCATCTCGTTGGATGCGGTGTGGGCTGCGCTGGCAAACTGCTCGGCTGACAGACCACCATCCTCGTAAGAGCGCATCAGGTCTTCAAAGGCAATCTTCTGTTCGAGATAAGACTCCTTCACCTGCAGGGAAGTTTTCCTGGTGTCGTACATCCACTCGCTCAGGCCGGTTGCATCAAAGCCATGGAAAGCCTGCCCCATGGCGTCCAACTCTTCGTTGGTCTGCTCCAGGCTGTGACGCATGGACTCAATATCATCGGTGACCGTCCGAGGGTCGGCCTGAGAAATGTCATTCAAGCCTTCAAAAGCCGCCAGTGCTGCTCCGGACATTCCGGCCAGTTCACTTTTCAGAGCGCCCATGTGATCCGCCATGGCCTGAGCGATGGTTGCACCACCGGCCATTTTCTTATTGGCGGATTCGCTAGCCTCACCGGCTTCCTCAAAGGCGGGGCCGAGATCACGGACTTCGGCTTTCACCTCCTTCTCGGTTTTTGTTATCTCCTGTGCGACCGTGGTGACCTTTTGTCCGAGCCTGGCTTGGCTCTTCTCAACCTTGGTATTGGCAGTGACGATTACCTCACTGCTGTCTTCTGCCTCCACTTTGACCTGCTTGAGTGTGTCGGCAATCTTGGGCGTTTCGGTGGTGATGGCCTTGCCAATGGCCTTGTAGCTATCCCGCACTTTATGAGCATCTTTGGCCATGCTTTCAGCAAAGGCTTTTGATACCGGCAGCATGCCGTTGGAAAAGTGGTTCACCTTGGCTTCCAGTTCTTCAAACCCCAGGAAGCCCACCAAGTCGGCTACTCCGTCGGCAATACCGCCAATCACCGTGCTGATCACCGCACCCGCACCTTTGACCACCAGGGTAAAGCTGTTGAGCATGGCCTGAATGCCATTGCCCACGGTGGAAAGAATGGTGATCACCGTACTTGCACTGTCGGCTATTTGTTGGAAGCCGGTGGTCGTGCGTTGAACCAGGTCATCCAGAGTGAGGTTGGCAAAAAATGTCTTCAGGCTTTCGGCAATGGTGATAAAGGTGGCTGAGATGTTGGTCGCCAGCGTTTGCAACTGACCATTGCTGGCCATCTCATCGAGCCGTTGCCCGACGGCGGACAGCTGCGCCTTGATATAGTCAGCCCAACCACTGTCGCTAATGGCTTTGGCGAACAACTCAAAGCGGTCTTTCATATTCGACCAGAGGCCCGAGAGCGTGGCCATATTCTTCTGGGCGGCTCCGGCAGAACTACTGCCCATTTCAGCAATCAATGCCTTGATGACATCAGCGCCCAGCTTGCCTTTTTCGGACAACTCCCGCAGTTGCTGAACATTCTCGCCCGTGGCTTGTTTCAGTAACTGCCAGGCCGGTACGCCAGCTTCGATGAGTTGCCGGAGTTCTTCCCCCTGTAGTTTCTGTTTACCAAAGGCCTGCCCCAGTGCCAGGGAGATCCATTGCAGCCGCTCAAACTCACCGCCTAATTTTGAGTTCTGGTCCACCAGAGATAGCAAGGTGCCATCCATAGGATCAAGACCAAAGTTCTTCAGGGTCACAAAGGCTTGGGTCATCTGATCTAACTGCAAAGGTGTAGATTTGGTGAAGTCTTTGATCCAGGCGGTTACTTGCTGACCACCTTCAAAGCTGCCCATCAGGGCTTCCATCTGGATACCCAGGCGTTCGTACTTATCGCCCACCTGCAGCACGGATTGCATCGCCCGCTTCAGGGCATAGACACCCGCACTGGCCAGCACCAAATTCCGTAAAGACGCACCCAGTCGTCCGATACTGGACTCGGCGCGCCGGGCATCCCGGGCCGCTTCCCGAAACCCTGTACGCTTCATCGCAGAGCGTGACTGCCGGGCCTTCTTTTGTACCCGCCCCAGCGACTCAGCCGTTTGCTTCATGCCTGCAATCGCTCTTTCTGCTGGGTCAGGTTGCGGTTGGACAGCCCATTCTTCGTTAATGCTTCCCGCAGCCCTGCCAGCTTTTGTTGCTGCTTCTGGTATTGCACCGATAAACCGGACACTGTTTTCCGGGCAGCCGACAGCTGTCGTTCCAGCCGTTTGGAAGGGTTGACCGCCGAAGCCTGCTCCCGCGCCAGCTGCTCCACCTTATCCCTGGCAACACGATAGGCACGACCCACTTGCTGCACCGTGCTGGCCTGGGATTTAAAGGAGGCGAGAAGGCGGGATTGTTGCTCGAGGGTTTTAAAGCGGGATTTCAAACCCTTGGCCTGCGCCTCCAACTGCTCCAGAGCATCACCGGATTTACGGACAATACGGGAGAGAAGGCCGCGGGCTTTGAGGGTGAGTTGGATGGCTGTGTTTCGTGCTCCTGACATGAATGCCACCCTTAACCAACTGATATTCAATGTATTTTTTGTTAACTTAGCGCTATTTACTCAAAAAAACCTGCCAAAAGTTCCACGCAGGTAAACTTTTCACATAAGAACTGTCAATTTCTACAGAACCACAGAAGGCAGGTGTCCAGTCGCTGAGTTTCTAGACAGTCTGTCCAGCAAAGAAACACAAAAAGTTGTCTGGGTTTTACGACTGATTGAAGACTTGGAGTTAGTGCCGAGCACCTATCTCAAAAAGTTGGTGAATACTGACGACATCTGGGAGGTGCGTGTGCAGGGGGGCGGCAACATTTTTCGGCTTCTGGGATTCTTCGACCATGGTGATTTGGTTGTTTTAAATCATGGCTTTCAAAAGAAAACCCAGAAAACACCAGCAAAGGATATCAAGATTACAGAACAACGACGTCAAGATTACCTGCAAAGGAGGTTGCCATGAGTGATCTACAAAAATACATTACTGACCGGAAAGCATCTGACACTGCGTTCGCGGAAGGGTTTGATGAAGGTTATGAGTCTTTCAAATTTGGTGTTCTTTTGAAGAAAGCACGCAAAGAAGCGGGTCTGACCCAGATGGATGTTGCCGCTAAGCTAGATACGCAGAAAAGTGCCGTGTCCAGAATTGAGAACCACTCAGAAGATGTGAAACTTTCAACTCTGGAACGATTTGCAGCAGCACTTGGCAAAAAGCTGGAAATACGCCTGGTTTAATTACTCCACCAAATCCAGCTGCATAAACGGGCTCAACCCAGAGCCCGTCACCAGCGGGTCTGCCAGAATATCCATCGCCAGTGCGATCTCGACAAAGTCTTCCGAGATAAACCCAAGGTTCTGCACCGGCGAGAATATCACCCGGTGTACGCGAATGGTGAAGGGTCGTCCTTCCTGTGCATCGTTCAACCCTTCCATATACAGAGAGAACTCTTTGCCGGAGCTGACCAGTACCTGAACACTATTAGCAATAGCGGGTGTGTAATCGACGATTAATGACTCCTGGGAAATACTGCCACCACTTGCGACTCTCACCCCGGTTTTGGTGAGGTTGTAATCCACACCCCTCACCAGAGTTTGGTCGGCACTGTCTTTGAGTGTGATGGGCTGAGTCAGATCCGGAATATGCATGAAAGGCAGAAGTTCTTCGGCCTGACCATAGGTACTGAGAACCTCTCCCGTAACAGGTGTAGCTCCGACGGAACTGAGTGACGCTCGCAGTGCCAGGGCAATATTTTCCGGAGTGAAGTCGTGGGCCTTGATGGAGCCGGTAATGCCGGAGATCCGCGAGACCACATTGCGTAACCCTCCACCTCCCAGGAAGTTCTTCTGCTCTTTCTTCTCTTCATCAAAGCTGAATGCAAACTCGCTGATATTCCCCATGGGCAGCAATGGCGAGCCTTTGTCGTAAGGCTGGATATGCACACCACCGGCACCAATAAAGCTGTGATCAATCAGAGACATAATGAGTTCCTTCTCATTTATAGAATGGCTTCGACGGTCAGGCTGCTGTCGGCAAACGACAACTGACCGTAATACGGGGCGATATCAAATCGGGTATCACTCAGGGCATGCTTGCGGGTTTCAGGGCAGAGACGTGTTGCCGGAGTTAAGGCTGTGCGTATCTGGTGAGTGAGCTGAATAAGTTCGACTGTGGTCTGCTCTGAGGCTTTGACGACAGCACTGAGATTAAACTGCAGTTCGTACTTGGCCCGGTTTCCTTGACGATCTGTTTCTATCAGGTTTTCCAGCTGCACCAGGACGGCAGGCGTGGTGAGTGTGTCGTCCAAGCCTGTCGCAGAATAGCCAAGCTTTGTATTGGCGATAGCTGAGAGTTTGTCCGTTAATGCCTCAATAATTTTTTGCTCATTCAATGCGGTTGGCATAGTTCAGCTCCTGCTGCATCAAGGTGGTGAAGCGTTCATACAGTTGAGGCTGGAGCTGCTGAATGGCCTGACGCGCAGCATCGGCAATGGGTAATGAAACCTTCTCAATGGGGAGCCCCATCCAGGGTGTGCGGCCGCTTTTGAGCGAAATCTGCTTTTGGTGCTTCCAGCCCGGTGCTCTCTTGAACACCATTTCACTGCTAGCGCCCAGCGGCTGAAACACAAACGCACCGTCCCAGTTATAACGCCCGGTCCTCACCCCGCGGGCTGTTGCCACAGGTCGCCCAAGGTAGTGAGCTGAGATATCGGATAACCCTACCCAGATCACCAGTTCATAGTGATCGGAACCTTTACCCGGAGTACGCAGCGAGACTCGTACCCGCCCCAACTCTTTTATTTTCTTCTGGGTGACCTGTGTGGCACGACTTAAGCCCCGCAACACTTGTCGTTCGGCATAACTGTAGAGTTTGGTCATGGCTCGCCGGATAGCTTTGTCGGTTTTGGCGGGAACATCCTCAAAGTCCGCCACCAATGCTCTAAGGTGTGAATCCAGCTCCAGATCAATCTCCATGAAGACTCCACTGGGCCAGATAACCATCGTCTTTCAACTTACGATCCACCCGCCAGCTCTCGGAAGCCTTGCTGATCTGGTCATTGCGATAAAGAAGGGTTGAGCTGGGCACAGTGATTGTCGTTTGGGACTGCATAACCGCATCGTATTGGCAGGTGGGTTTTGTGCCCCGGCTGAGAACCCCTTCAAGGGTGGTGATACTGCCATCGGCCTGGGTCAGGGTGTAAGGCCGCCCAAATGTTTTCATCACCACCCGAGGCTTCAGGCAGAGCGTGGGTATGCAGCTGCACACCTTTATCAAAGTCCAGAGGCCTCTGCTTGGCGTACAGTGGCAGGCCAATCTCGTTCACGGTTTCCACAAAATCCGCAGGGCCAAACCAGGTGCGGAAAATATTGGAACCCATGGGGAACACGTAGGCTTCATCAGTTGCGATAAACGGCACACCTTCCACCTGGCCCATGTACTCCTCCCAGAGGGTGTTGCAGTAGTGTAAGCCTTCTTTGAAATCATTGCGGAGCATGGCTCCGGCCTGATAGCGCTGGTAGGAATCCTTCACCGAAGAGTGTCCAATCAGTGCATCGTAAAACTCTGCCCCGCAGAAACCATGAAGGTGGGAGTACATGGTCACGCCCAAGGCGTCATCGACTTTACGGCGCATTTTGACGCACCTATCCCGCACATCCAGATCATCATCACTGAAGGCAAAGTCATGGGTCTGCTGCTGGACTTTGAATTCATCGAACAGGTTGTAAATCACACTGCCATCGGCGTCCAGAATCAGCCCTTTGATCGCACCTAAACGAAGGTGCTCCAGGGTCACCTCATGGTTGGCACGGATATCGGTGAGACGCTGATTCACTACCGCCCGAACGCCTTCTAAAACACTGGTGGAGCCAAAAGCCCACACATTCTGCACTTCGTCCGCGAGGATGGTGCCATCATGGGGAATATGGGTAAGCCGAAAGTCACGCGGCGCCCGCTTACTACCTTTGGCCTGGGTGGCTGGCGCACCACGCTCTTTGGTCGGCAATAAACGCTAGGTGCCGTTTTTAGATTCCATACTCACGGTGGTGGAATTCACACCCGCATCGATAAACAACCCCATATCGCCGATACGCCCAGGTTTGTAAGGCGCATCATTAATCGTGGCGGTCAGGGAGGTCATACTGAAGGCATTATTGCCAAAGATATCGAGAATATTCATCCATAAATCCTCATGATGATTGGAAAATTTGTGCAGGATTAAAGCGGTCGCTACCGCAGAATCACGCCAAGCGTGGAGAACTCTGCAATAGAGGTATCTTTCTCGGAGTCAGTGATAGCTTCGGGCCAGCCCAGCAGACTTTGATCCACCTCGGCGAATCGGGTTATTGCCACCGACTCACCACCGGTCGCATCTGTGATGATGTTGCTGTAGAGGATACCTGCGGCCATTTGACTGCCATCCGTGGCATCCACATCCAGCAGGACATACACGTTCGTGGCTGTATTTCTTCCCAGCACTGTTCCAGCGAGCAGCGTCAGATCCGGCCCCAGCTCGATCTGTTCCCGGCTGATGCTGTCATTTCCTTCAGACACCAGAAACTCTCCGGTGTGCACGGATTCCATCCTTGTGGCCATGGTGATTCCTTTTGAAATAAGGTGAGGTAAAGAGGAGTAAACGACTACTGGTAGCTGTTTTTATTGCGTTTCTGGTAGAGTTCCTGCATATCCAGCTTGGGTTTGCTGCTGATCTCCAATGATCACAGTCCACCAGATGATGCTCAGTTACCCCCATCACCAAAATCATAGTATCCAATAAAGCACGCTACCGGCCAGAAGCCGGTGCCGGAGTGACTATGGGTTCACGGAATGTTTACCTCCTGACAGCCTCCCCGCTTATAACCTGTTGATTATTAATCAAAAAGCAACTTGATAAAGCCCCCATTGAAAGCGTAACTGTAAGAGCCAGCCCGAAAACTCAAACAGGAGCCAAGGATGCCCAGGACCGATCAAAACGCCAGCCGTCAGGACGCCTTAATCAGAAAGCGGAGGCGTATTGATGACCTGCTGGAAGAAGTGCAAAAGAAAGCCGACCGGCATTTTGATCTGGCTCCGGAAGAGTGCCACTGGGGGCTCGCCGGAGATCTGGACCACCTGATTGAGTATCTCGAGCATGCACTGGGTATCGAACACCAATAAACCAAAAATCGGTGGAGACGAGCAATGAAAACATCCAACAAACCACTCACCGCCAGCCAAACCAACACCCTGAAACTGGGGCATGACAAAGGCACCTTTACCGCACAGGATCAGCCCATTAAGGGTGGCGCTGCGAAAAAGGTCATCGACAGCCTTTTGAACAAGGAGCTGATCAAGCCCATCAACCGCAACGGCCGCTGGTTTGATTACGCCCTGACACCAGCCGGACGACAAGCCATTGGTGTTGAAGAAGTGACAGAGGCTGCATCCAAGGAAAAATCGAAAACCAGACCCGGTACCAAGCTGGATCAGGTGATCAACCTTCTGAACCGCAAAGAAGGAGCAACCATCCCACAAATGATGGCGCAAACCGGCTGGCAGCAGCACACTGTGCGCGGCACCTTGGCCGGAGCACTGAAGAAACGGCTGGGACTGGCTATTGAATCCGATAAGGCGGAAGGCCAAGACCGTGTGTATCGCATCACTGCGGGGTTGGAGACTGCCTGACGCCCATCAACCCAAGTCAGAGAGCCGGTCCTTTCTGTTCAAAAGAGCATCCGGCTCTTCTTATTCTGCCCCTGACCAATGGCCATCTGATGGTGAGCCGAGTCAACCGATTCGACACGGGCACTCTTGCCACGTTAAATCGCTGGTACCCCAACTTTATCGATGCGCTCGCGCTGGTGCAAAAAGGTAACCTCGACGTGATTGCTGGGCGTGGCGTTGTGGCGCTACATCGTGATTGTGATGAGCCCTGGCATGAGCATCAGCCGAGATTCTTTCGTGGCCCCGTGGATATGGGCCGCTGGGCCAAAGATCTGAAAGTTTCGCGCCTTTTCTGGCATTCACTGGCGGTTGACGAGACCGAAAATGGTCAACCTGGGAGTCAACCAAAAAAGTCAACCAGGTTGACTATTTCGAAGGGCTGGAAGGAGCTATGGTTGACCCGCTAACTATTTGCTATTGCGGCCTTAAAAAGTCAACCCCGGTGTGAGTCTGTCGCCAGCGCTTTTGCGGTGCTCCGTACCCGCTGATTATTGAACCCTGCAGGCCCCCCGTAAAGACCGGGTTTCTATCGTGGGGATGTTCCTCGCTGTTATCACGTTTGAGTCTATCCTCTTCACCTTCTTTTTGGGGGTGACTCTATGCTCTTTAAGTCATGCATTTGTATCTTGACGACCTCTATTGTCATCAGTCTGATTTCTCCCAATACCTTTTCCGGCAACAACAAGCTTATCAATATACCTGCGCTTAAATCTAATCAACCGGTTTACCCGGTGCAAATTCATATCGACTCGACGGGAAGGGTCGCCATTCCAGGTACAAAGGGCACGCAAATCGACCCCCATGGAACAACATCCTGTTCTGTGGTGAAGGCTGGCGATCAACACATTGTGCATTGCCAGGGAAAGGAACAAAACACACAACTCACACTTACACACGCAAAGCAGGCATTCCCTCTTGTGATTGAAGGGAATGCCTTGACCCGTATTGAGGATAAATCGGGAGTTTGCAATATATTTTCTGAAGAGGGCGGTGAAATGTATATCCCTGACATTCATTGCTCACTTCACTCCAGTACCGAACGGCTTTTTCCTGAACTAACACCTCAGAATAGCTGGACAAGTGACGACAGCCATGAGCTTCAGACAAGCCCTTCACACTCAGAGAATTCCGGAGACTGGACATTCTGGGAGGATAACTTCCCCTGGGACAGCATTGAGGTTCAATCTGACACTGTACTTCTTCCTGCAGACACTCCGGATACGCACACTCTCAGAGTCAGTCCAGGAAAAAAGCGCATTCACACAGGGGAGCGCCCTTTTGCCTGCCCCGTCGAAGGCTGCAAACAGGGCTTTAGCCAATCCAATGACCTCACCAGGCACAAGCGCATTCACACAGGGGAGCGCCCTTTTGTCTGCCCCGTCGAAGGCTGCAAACAGGGCTTTAGCCAATCCGGTGACCTCACCAGGCACAAGCGCATTCACACAGGGGAGCGCCCTTTTGTCTGCCCCGTCGAAGGCTGCAAACAGGGCTTTGCCCACTCCAGTCACCTCACCACTCACAAGCGCATTCACACAGGGGAGCGCCCTTTTGTCTGCCCCGTCGAAGGCTGCAAACAGGGCTTTACCCAATCCGGTGCCCTCACCAGGCACAAGCGCACTCACACAGGGGAGCGCCCTTTTGTCTGCCCCGTCGAAGGCTGCAAACAGGGCTTTGCCCGATCCTGTGCCCTCACCAGGCACAAGCGCACTCACACAGGGGAGCGCCCTTTTGTCTGCCCCGTCGAAGGCTGCAAACAGGGCTTTACCCAATCCAGTAACCTCACCTCCCACAAGCGTACTCACACAGGGGAGCGCCCTTGTGTCTGCCCCGTCGAAGGCTGTAACCAGGGCTTTACCCAATCCAGTGACCTCACCAGGCACAAGCGCATTCACACAGGGAAGCTCCCTTTTGTCTGCCCCGTCGAAGGCTGTAACCAGGGCTTTACCCAATCCAGTGACCTCACCAGGCACAAGCGCATTCACACAGGGGAGCGCCCTTTTGTCTGCCCCGTCGAAGGCTGTAAAAAAGGCTTTACCCAATCCAGTGACCTCACCAGGCACAAGCGCATTCACACAGGGGAGCGCCCTTTTGTCTGCCCCGTCGAAGGCTGCAAACAGGGCTTTGCCCGATCCAGTACCCTCACCAAGCACCTGCGCATTCACACAGGGAAGCTCCCTTTTGTCTGCCCCGTCGAAGGCTGTAAAAAAGGCTTTACCCAATCCAGTAACCTCACCAATCACAAGCGCATTCACACAGGGGAGCGCCCTTTTGTCTGCCCCGTCGAAGGCTGCAAACAGGGCTTTGCCCAATCCAGTAACCTCACCACTCACAAGCGCATTCACACAGGGAAGCTCCCTTTTGTCTGCCCCGTCGAAGGCTGTAAAAAAGGCTTTGCCCAATCCAATCACCTCACCACCCACAAGCGCATTCACACAGGGGAGCGCCCTTTTGTCTGCCCCGTCGAAGGCTGTAAAAAAGGCTTTGCCCAATCCGGTGCCCTCACCACCCACAAGCGCATTCACACAGGGGAGCGCCCTTTTGTCTGCCCCGTCGAAGGCTGTAACCAGGGCTTTACCCAATCCAATGACCTCACCAAGCACAAGCGCATTCACACAGGGGAGCGCCCTTTTGTCTGCCCCGTCGAAGGCTGCAAACAGGGCTTTACCCAATCCAGTCACCTCACCACCCACAAGCGCACTCACACAGGGGAGCGCCCTTTTGTCTGCCCCGTCGAAGGCTGTAACCAGGGCTTTACCCAATCCAGTCACCTCACCACTCACAAGCGCATTCACACAAGGGAGCGCCCTTTTGTCTGCCCCGCTGAAGGCTGTAAAAAAGGCTTTACCCAATCCAGTGACCTCACCGCCCACAAGCGCATTCACACAGTGGCGCGCCCTTTTGTCTGCCCCGTCGAAGGCTGTAAAAAAGGCTTTACCCGATCCAGTGCCCTCACCAGGCACCTGCGCATTCACACAGGGAAGCTCCCTTTTGTCTGCCCCGTCGAAGGCTGTAAAAAAGGCTTTACCCAATCCAGTGACCTCACCAATCACAAGCGCATTCACACAGGGGAGCGCCCTTTTGTCTGCCCCGTCGAAGGCTGCAAACAGGACTTTACCCAATCCAGTCACCTCACCACTCACAAGCGCATTCACACAGGGGAGCGCCCTTTTGTCTGCCCCGTCGAAGGCTGCAAACAGGGCTTTACCCACTCCAGTCACCTCACCACTCACATGCGCATTCACACAGGGGAGCGCCCTTTTGTATGCCCCGTCGAAGGCTGCAAACAGGGTTTTGCCCGATCCAGTGACCTCACCAGGCACAAGCGCATTCACACAGGGGAGCGCCCTTTTGTATGCCCCGTCGAAGGCTGCAAACAGGGTTTTGCCCGATCCAGTGCCCTCACCAGGCACCTGCGCATTCACACAGGGAAGCGCCCTTTTGTCTGCCCCGTCGAAGGCTGCAAACAGGGCTTTACCCAATCCAGTGACCTCACCAATCACAAGCTCATTCACACAGGGGAGCGCCCTTTTGTCTGCCCCGTCGAAGGCTGCAAACAGGGCTTTGCCCAATCCAGTGACCTCACCAATCACAAGCGCATTCACACAGGGGAGCGCCCTTTTGTCTGCCCCGTCGAAGGCTGTAAAAAAGGCTTTACCCAATCCAGTGACCTCACCAATCACAAGCGCATTCACACAGGGGAGCGCCCTTTTGTCTGCCCCGTCGAAGGCTGCAAACAGGGCTTTGCCCACTCCAGTCACCTCACCACTCACAAGCGCATTCACACAGGGGAGCGCCCTTTTGTCTGCCCCGTCGAAGGCTGTAACCAGGGCTTTACCCAATCCAGTGACCTCACCAGGCACAAGCGCATTCACACAGGGGAGCGCCCTTTTGTCTGCCCCGTCGAAGGCTGCAAACAGGGTTTTGCCCGATCCAGTGCCCTCACCAGGCACCTGCGCATTCACACAGGGAAGCTCCCTTTTGTCTGCCCCGTCGAAGGCTGTAAAAAAGGCTTTACCCAATCCAGTAACCTCACCACCCACAAGCGAACTCACACAGGGGAGCGCCCTTTTGTCTGCCCCGTCGAAGGCTGTAAAAAAGGCTTTACCCACTCCAGTCACCTCACCAGGCACAAGCGCATTCACACAGGAGAGCGCCCTTTTGTCTGCCCCGTCGAAGGCTGCAAACAGGGCTTTGCCCAATCCAGTCACCTCACCACTCACAAGCGCATTCACACAGGGGAGCGCCCTTTTTTCTGCCCCGTCGAAGGCTGCAAACAGGGCTTTACCCACTCCAGTCACCTCACCACTCATAAGCGCATTCACACAGGGGAGCGCCCTTTTGTCTGCCCCGTCGAAGGCTGTAACCAGGGCTTTACCCAATCCAGTGACCTCACCAGGCACAAGCGCATTCACACAGGGGAGCGCCCTTTTGTCTGCCCCGTCGAAGGCTGCAAACAGGGCTTTACCCGATCCAGTGCCCTCACCAGGCACCTGCCCATTCACACAGGGGAGCGCCCTTTTGTCTGCCCCGTCGAAGGCTGTAAAAAAGGCTTTACCCACTCCAGTCACCTCACCAGGCACAAGCGCACTCACACAAGGGAGCGCCCTTTTGTCTGCCCCGTCGAAGGCTGTAAAAAAGGCTTTCCCCGCTCCAATCACCTCACCAGGCACAAGCGCATCCACACAGGGGAGCGCCCTTTTGTCTGCTCCGTTGAAGGCTGCAAACAGGGCTTTGCCCGATCCAGTGCCCTCACCAGGCACAAGCGCATCCACACATGGGAGCGCCCTTTTGTCTGCCCCGTCGAAGGCTGCAAACAGGGCTTTGCCCGATCCAGTGCCCTCACCAGGCACAAGCGCATCCACACAGGGGAGCGCCCTTTTGTCTGCCCCGTCGAAGGCTGCAAACAGGGCTTTACACAATCCAGTGCCCTCACCACCCACAAGCGCATTCATACAGGGAACAACACAAAATCCCATCTTTCTCTTGAGTGACCATTCTCTGATAGCGCACGGACTGTATGGGGTGACAATAGGGTTATCAATATCTACAAATTTGTTTCTATTGATAACCCATCTGGTGGGGAATGATTCAGCGATGAATGTTCTTCATCACCTTCTCCACCCCTCGGCTGGCAATGTAGCCACCCATCCCCAGCTGGACGATACCGAGCAACTTCAACGCCAGTGTTTCACTTAAGTCCGGGGAAGCCCAACCCATCCATCGACACATAATCAGCGCCGTAAACACCAGCATAACAATGGGTCGCCATATGGGGCGCTGGGCCAAAGAGCTGAAAGTCTCGCGTTTGTTCTGGCATTCACTGGCGGCGGACGATACCGAAAATGGTCAACCTGAGAGTCAACCAAAAAAGTCAACCCGGTTGACTATTCATTCAGGTTGGAAGGAGTTTTGGTTGACCCGCTAACTGATTGTTACTAACGATTTTTCACAGTGCTGCATACCGGCTGTTTATTGAACCCTGCAGGGGGCTCTAAAGACCGAGCATCTGCCGTGAGAATATTCACTGCCATCATCACGTTTGAGTCTATCCTCTTCACCTTCTTTTTGGGGGCGGGTATATGTTCTTTAAGGCACGCATTGGTATCTTGACTACCTCTATTGCCATCAGCCTGATTTCTCCCAATACCTTTTCCGGCAAAAACAAACTTATCCCTATACCTTCTATTAAACCTGATCAATCCGTTGACTCGGTGCAAATTCATATCAACTCGACAGGCGGTGTCACTATTCCGAGCACCAAAGGTACGCAAATCCACCCCCATGGAACAACGTCCTGTTCAGTGGCGAGGGCTGGCGATCAACACAGTGTGCATTGCCAGGGAAAGGAACAAAATACACAACTCACAGTTGCACACGCACCGCAGGTATTACCTCTTGACATTGAAGCGAATACCTTGAACCGTATTGAAGATGAATCGGGAGTTTGCCATGTGTTTTCTGACGAATTCGGGGAAGACTCCCACCCTGACATTGACTGCTCGTCTCACCCTGGTGCTGATCTGTTCCCTCCTGAATATCCGCATTTAAATAGCTGGATAAGACAGCACGACCATAAACTACAGGTAATGTCTTCCCCCTCTGAGGAATTCGGAAACAGCTCTGTGGGAGAAGATACCGCCCCCTGTGACAGCATTGCGGTTCAATCTGACACGGAGCTTCTCCCGACAGGCACTCCTGATACGTACACACTCAGAGTCCGTCCTGGAAAAAAACGCACTCACACAGGGGAGCACCCTTTTGTCTGCCCCGTCGACGGCTGCAAACAGGGCTTTACCCAATCCAGTGCCCTCACCAGGCACAAGCGCATCCACACAGGGGAGCGCCCTTTTGTCTGCCCCGTCGAAGGCTGTAAAAAAGGCTTTACCCAATCCGGTGCCCTCACCAGGCACAAGCGCATCCACACAGGGGAGCGCCCTTTTGTCTGCCCCGTTGGAGGCTGCAAACAGGGCTTTACCCAATCCGGTGACCTCACCACCCACAAACGCATCCACACAGGGGAGCGCCCTTTTGTCTGCCCCGTCGAAGGCTGCAAACAGGGCTTTGCCAAATCCAGTAACCTAACCACCCACAAGCGCACTCACACAGGGGAGCGCCCTTTTGTCTGCCCCGTTGAAGGCTGCAAACAGGGCTTTGCCAAATCCGGTGACCTCACCACCCACAAGCGCATCCACACAGGGGAACGCCCTTTTGTCTGCCCCGTCGAAAGCTGTAAAAAAGGCTTTACCCAATCCAGTGCCCTCACCAGGCACAAGCGCATCCACACAGGGGAGCGCCCTTTTGTCTGCCCCGTCGAAGGCTGCAAACAGGGCTTTACCCAATCCGGTGCCCTCACCAGGCACAAGCGCATCCACACAGGGGAGCGCCCTTTTGTCTGCCCCGTCGAAGGCTGCAAAAAGGGCTTTGCCCGATCCTGTGCCCTCACCATCCACAAGCGCATCCACACAGGGGAGCGCCCTTTTGTCTGCCCCGTCGAAAGCTGCAAACAGGGTTTTACACAATCCAGTGCCCTCACCACCCACAAGCGCATTCACACAGGGAACAACACAAAATCCCATCTTTCTCTTGAGTGACCATTCTCTGATAGCGCACGGACTGTATGGGGTGACAATAGGGTTATCAATATCTACATCTACAAATTTGTTTATATTGATAACCCATCTGGTGGGGAATGATTCAGCGATGAATGTTCTTCATCACCTTCTCCACCCCTCGGCTGGCAATGTAGCCACCATCCCCAGCTGGACGATACCGAGCAACTTCAACGCCAGTGTTTCACTTAAGTCCGGGGAAGCCCAGCCCATCCATCGACACATAATCAGCACCGTAAACACCAGCATAACAATGGATCGCCATATGGGGCGCTGGGCCAAAGAGCTGAAAGTTTCGCGTCTGTTCTGGCATTCACTGGCGGTACGATACCGAAAATGGTCAACCTGAGAGTCAACCAAAAAAGTCAACCAGGTTGACTTTTTGCAAGGGCTGGAAGGAACTGTGGTTGACCCGCTAACTGATTGTTACTAACGATTTTTCGCAGTGCTGCATACCGGCTGTTTATTGAACCCTGCAGGGATCCCTAAAGACCGAGCATCTGCCGTGAGAATATTCACTGCCATCATCACGTTTGAGTCTATCCTCTTCACCTTCTTTTTGGGGGCGGATATATGTTCTTTAAGGCACGCATTGGTATCTTGACTACCTCTATTGCCATCAGCCTGATTTCTCCCAATACCTTTTCCGGCAAAAACAAACTTATCCCTATACCTTCTATTAAACCTGACCAACCCGTTGACTCGGTGCAAATTCATATCGACTCGACAGGCTGTGTCACTATTCCGAGCACCAAAGGTACGCAAATCCACCCCCATGGAACAACGTCCTGTTCAGTGGCGAGGGCTGGCGATCAACACAGTGTGCATTGCCAGGGAAAGGAACAAAACACACAACTCACACTTGCACACGCACCGCAGGTATTACCTCTTGACATTGAAACGAATACCTTGACACGTATTGAAGATAAATCGGGAGTTTGCCACGTGTTTTCTGACGAATTCGGGGAAGACTCCCACCCTGATATTGACTGCTCGTCTCACCCTGGTTCAGATCTATTTCCTCCTGAATTTCCGCATTTAAATAGCTGGATAAGACAGCACGGCCATAAACTACAGGTAATGACTTCCCCCTCTGAGGATTTCGGAGACAGCTCTGTGGGAAAAGATACCGCACCCTGTGACAGCATTGAGGTTCAATCTGACACGGAGTTTCTCCCGACAGGCACTCCTGATACGTACACACTCAGAGTCCGTCCTGGAAAAAAACGCACTCACACAGGAGAGCGCCCTTTTGTCTGCCCCGTCGAAGGCTGCAAACAGGGCTTTACCCAATCCGGTGCCCTCACCACCCACAAGCGCACTCACATAGGGGAGCGCCCTTTTGTCTGCCTCGTCGAAGGCTGCAAACAGGGCTTTGCCCGATCCAATGACCTCACCACCCACAAGCGCATTCACACAGGGGAGCGCCCTTTTGTCTGCCTCGTCGAAGGCTGCAAACAGGGCTTTACCCAATCCGGTGCCCTCACCACCCACAAGCGCACTCACACAGGGGAGCGCCCTTTTGTCTGCCCCGTCGAAGGCTGTAACCAGGGCTTTACCCAATCCAGTCACCTCACCGCCCACAAGCGCATCCACACAGGGGAGCGCCCTTTTGTCTGCCCCGTCAAAGGCTGCAAACAGGGCTTTACCCAATCCGGTGCCCTCACCACCCACATACGCATCCACACAGGGGAGCGCCCTTTTGTCTGCCCCGTCGAAGGCTGCAAACAGGGCTTTATCGAATCCGGTCACCTCACCACCCACAAGCGCACTCACACAGGGGAGCGCCCTTTTGTCTGCCCCTTCGAAGGCTGCAAACAGGGCTTTACCCAATCCGGTCACCTCACCAGGCATCTGCGCATCCACACAGGGGCGCGCCCTTTTGTCTGCCCCGTCGAAGGCTGCAAACAGGGCTTTACCAGATCTGGTGCCCTCACCATCCACAAGCGCACTCACACAGGGGAGCGCCCTTTTGTCTGCCCCGTCGAAGGCTGCAAACAGGGCTTTACCCAATCCAGTGACCTCACCAGGCACAAGCGCACTCACACAGGGGAGCGCCCTTTTGTCTGCCCCGTCGAAGGCTGCAAACAGGGCTTTACCCAATCCAGTCACCTCACCAGCCACAAGCGCATTCACACAGGGGAGCGCCCTTTTGTCTGCCCCGTCGAAGGCTGCAAACAGGGCTTTACCCAATCCAGTCACCTCACCAGCCACAAGCGCATTCACACAGGGGAGCGCCCTTTTGTCTGCCCCGTCGAAGGCTGCAAAAAAGGCTTTACCCAATCCAGTGACCTCACCAACCACAAGCGCATTCACACAGGGGAGCGCCCTTTTGTCTGCCCCGTAGAAGGCTGCAAACAGGACTTTACCCAATCCTGTGCCCTCACCAGGCATCTGCGCATCCATACAGGGAACAACACAAAATCCCATCCTTCTCTTGAGTGACCATTCTCTGATAGCGCACGGACTGTATGGGGTGACAATAGGGTTATCAATATCTACATCTACAAATTTGTTTCTATTGATAACCCATCTGGTGGGGAATGATTCAGCGATGAATGTTCTTCATCACCTTCTCCACCCCTCGGCTGGCAATGTAGCCACCCATCCCCAGCTGGACGATATCGAGCAACTTCAACGCCAGTGTTTCACTTAAGTCCGCGGAAGCCCAGCCCATCCATCGACACATAATCAGCACCGTAAACACCAGCATAACAATGGGTCGCCATATGGGGCGCTGGGCCAAAGAGCTGAAAGTTTCGCGTCTGTTCTGGCATTCACTGGCGGTGGACGATGCCGAAAATGGTCAACCTGAGAGTCAACCAAAAAAGTCAACCAAGTTGACTATTTCCAAGGAATGGACAGAGCTTTGGTTGAGCCGCTAACTATTTGCTATTGCGGCCTTAAAAAGTTAACCCCGGTGTGAGTCTGTCGCCAGCGCTTTTGCGGTGCTCCGTACCCGCTGATTATTGAACCCTGCAGGCCCCCCCGTAAAGACCGGGTTTCTATCGTGGGGATGTTCCTCGCCGTTATCACGTTTGAGTCTATCCTCTTCACCTTCTTTTTTTGGGAGGACTCTATGCTCTTTAAGTCATGCATTTGTATCTTGACGACCTCTATTGTCATCAGTCTGATTACTCCCAATACCTTTTCCGGCAACAACAAGCTTATCCATATACCTGCGCTTAAATCTAATCACCCGGTTTACCCGGTGCAAATTCATATCGACTCGACGGGAAGGGTCGCCATTCCGGGTACAAAGGGCACGCAAATCTACCCCCATGGAACAACATCCTGTTCTGTGGTGAAGGCTGGCGATCAACACATTGTGCATTGCCAGGGAAAGGAACAAAACACACAACTCACACTCACACACGCAAAGCAGGCATTCCCTCTTGTGATTGAAGGGAATGCCTTGACCCGTATTGAGGATAAATCGGGAGTTTGCAATATATTTTCTGAAGAGAGCGGTGAAATGTATATCCCTGACATTCATTGCTCGCTTCACTCCAGTACCGAACGGCTTTTTCCTGAACTAACACCTCTGAATAGCTGGACAAGTGACGACAGCCATGAGCTTCAGACAGGCCCTTCACACTCAGAGAATTCCGGAGACAGGACATTCTGGAAGGATAACTTCCCCTGGGACAGCATTGAGGTTCAATCTGACACTGAACGTCTTCCTGCAGACACTCCGGATACGCACACTCTCAGAGTCCGTCCAGGAAAAAAGCGCATTCACACAGGGGAGCGCCCTTTTGTCTGCCCCGTCGAAGGCTGCAAACAGGGCTTTGCCCACTCCAGTCACCTCATCAGGCACAAGCGCATTCACACAGGGGAGCGCCCTTTTGTCTGCCCCGTCGAAGGCTGTAAAAAAGGCTTTGCCCAATCCAGTGACCTCACCGCCCACAAGCGCATTCATACAGGGGAGCGCCCTTTTGTCTGCCCCGTCGAAGGCTGCAAACAGGGCTTTGCCCACTCCAGTCACCTCTCCACTCACAAGCGCACTCACACAGGGGAGCGCCCTTTTGTCTGCCCCGTCGAAGGCTGTAACCAGGGCTTTACCCAATCCGGTGACCTCACCAGGCACAAGCGCATTCACACAGGGGAGCGCCCTTTTGTCTGCCCCGTCGAAGGCTGTAAAAAAGGCTTTACCCGATCCGGTCACCTCACCACCCACAAGCGCATTCACACAGGGGAGCGCCCTTTTGTCTGCCCCGTCGAAGGCTGTAAAAAAGGCTTTACCGACTCCAGTCACCTCACCAGGCACAAGCGCATTCACACAGGGGAGCGCCCTTTTGTCTGCCCCGTCGAAGGCTGCAAACAGGGCTTTACCCAATCCGGTGCCCTCACCGCCCACAAGCGCACTCACACAGGGGAGCGCCCTTTTGTCTGCCCCGTCGAAGGCTGCAAACAGGGCTTTACCCGATCCGCTCACCTCTCCAGCATCAGCGCATCCACACAGGGAACAACACAAAATCCCATCCTTCTCTTGAGTGACCATTCTCTGATAGCGCACGGACTGTATGGGGTGACAATAGGGTTATCAATATCTACATCTACAAATTTGTTTCTATTGATAACCCATCTGGTGGGGAATGATTCAGCGATGAATGTTCTTCATCACCTTCTCCACCCCTCGGCTGGCAATGTAGCCACCATCCCCAGCTGGACGATACCGAGCAACTTCAACGCCAGTGTTTAACTTAAGTCCGGGGAAGCCCGGCCCATCCATCGACACATAATCAGCGCCGTAAACACCAGCATAACAATGGGTCGCCATATGGGGCGCTGGGCCAAAGAGCTGAAAATCTCACGTTTGTTCTGGCATTCACTGGCGGTACGATACCGAAAATGGTCAATCTGAGAGTCAACCAAAAAAGTCAACCCGGTTGACTATTTCGAAGGGCTGGAAGGAGCCATGGTTGACCCGCTAACTGATTGTTACTAACGATTTTTCGAAGTGCTGCGTACCGGCTGTTTATTGAACCCTGCAGGAGTCTCTAAAGACCGAGCATCTGCCGTGAGAATATTCACTGCCATCATCACGTTTGAGTCTATCCTCTTCACCTTCTTTTTGGGGGCGGGTATATGTTCTTTAAGGCACGCATTGGTATCTTGACTACCTCTATTGCCATCAGCCTGATTTCTCCCAATACCTTTTCCGGCAAAAGCAAACTTATTCCCATACCATCTATTAAACCTGACCAACCCGTTGACTCGGTGCAAATTCATATCGACTCGACAGGCGGTGTCACTATTCCGAGCACCAAAGGTACGCAAATCCACCCCCATGGAACAACGTCCTGTTCAGTGGCGAGGGCTGGCGATCAACACCGTGTGCATTGCCAGGGAAAGGAACAAAACACACAACTCACACTTGCACACGCACCGCAGGTATTACCTCTTGACATTGAAACGAATACCTTGACACGTATTGAAGATGAATCGGGAGTTTGCCACGTGTTTTCTGACGAATTCGGGGAAGACTCCCACCCTGACATTGACTGCTCGTCTCACCCTGGTGCTGATCTGTTTCCTCCTGAATATCCGCATTTAAATAGCTGGATAAGACAGCACGACCATAAACTACAGGTAATGCCTTCCCCCTCTGAGAATTTCGGAGACAGCTCTGTGGGAGAAAATACCGCCCCCTGTGACAGCATTGAGGTTCAATCTGACACGGAGCTTCTCCCGACAGGCACTCCTGATACGTACACACTCAGAGTCCGTCCTGGAAAAAAACGCACTCACACAGGGGAGCGCCCTTTTGTCTGCCCCGTCGAAAGCTGCAAACTGGGCTTTACCCAATCCGGTGCCCTCACCACCCACAAGCGCACTCACACAGGGGAGCGCCCTTTTGTCTGCCCCGTCGAAGACTGCAAACAGGGCTTTACCCAATCCGGTGCCCTCACCATCCACAAGCGCATCCACACAGGGGAGCGCCCTTTTGTCTGCCCCGTCGAAGGCTGCAAACAGGGCTTTACCCAATCCTGTCACCTCACCACCCACAAGCGCATCCACACAGGGGAGCGCCCTTTTGTCTGCCCCGTCGAAGGCTGCAAACAGGGCTTTACCCGATCCGCTCACCTCACCACCCACAAGCGCACTCACACAGGGGAGCGCCCTTTTGTCTGCCCCGTCGAAGGCTGCAAACAGGGCTTTACCCAATCCAGTACCCTCATCACCCACAAGCGCACTCACACAGGGGAGCGCCCTTTTGTCTGCCCCGTCGAAGGCTGCAAACAGGGCTTTACCAAATCCAGTAACCTCACCAGGCACAAGCGCATCCACACAGGGGAGCGCCCTTTTGTCTGCCCCGTCGAAGGCTGCAAACAGGGCTTTGCCCAATCCGGTGACCTCACCAGACACAAGCGCATCCACACAGGGGAGCGCCCTTTTGTCTGCCCCGTCGAAGGCTGCAAACAGGGCTTTACCCGATCCGCTCACCTCTCCAGGCATCAGCGCATCCACACAGGGAACAACACAAAATCCCATCCTTCTCTTGAGTGACCATTCTCTGATAGCGCACGGACTGTATGGGGTAACAATAGGGTTATCAATATCTACATCTACAAATTTGTTTCTATTGATAACCCATCTGGTGGGGAATGATTCAGCGATGAATGTTCTTCATCACCTTCTCCACCCCTCGGCTGGCAATGTAGCCACCCAACCCCAGCTGGACGATATCGAGCAACTTCAACGCCAGTGTTTCACTTAAGTCCGGGGAAGCCCAGCCCATCCATCGACACATAATCAGCGCCGTAAACACCAGCATAACAATGGGTCGCCATATGGGGCGCTGGGCCAAAGAGCTGAAAGTCTCGCGTTTGTTCTGCCATTCACTGGCGGTGGACGATGCCGAAAATGGTCAACCTGAGAGTCAACCAAAAAAGTCAACCCGGTTGACTATTGCCAAGGGCTGGAAGGAGCTTTGGTTGACCCGCTAACTGATTGTTACTAACGATTTTTCGCAGTGCTGCGTACCGGCTGTTTATTGAACCCTGCAGGAGTCTCTAAAGACCGAGCATCTGCCGTGAGAATATTCACTGCCATCATCACGTTTGAGTCTATCCTCTTCACCTTCTTTTTGGGGGCGGGTATATGTTCTTTAAGGCACGCATTGGTATCTTGACTACCTCTATTGCCATCAGCCTGATTTCTCCCAATACCTTTTCCGGCAAAAACAAACTTATTCCCATACCATCTATTAAACCTGACCAACCCGTTGACTCGGTGCAAATTCATATCGACTCGACAGGCGGTGTCACTATTCCGAGCACCAAAGGTACGCAAATCCACCCCCATGGAACAACGTCCTGTTCAGTGGCGAGGGCTGGCGATCAACACCGTGTGCATTGCCAGGGAAAGGAACAAAACACACAACTCACACTTGCACACGCACCGCAGGTATTACCTCTTGACATTGAAACGAATACCTTGACACGTATTGAAGATGAATCGGGAGTTTGCCACGTGTTTTCTGACGAATTCGGGGAAGACTCCCACCCTGACATTGACTGCTCGTCTCACCCTGGTGCTGATCTGTTTCCTCCTGAATATCCGCATTTAAATAGCTGGATAAGACAGCACGACCATAAACTACAGGTAATGCCTTCCCCCTCTGAGGATTTCGGAGACAGCTCTGTGGGAGAAAATACCGCCCCCAGTGACAGCATTGAGGTTCAATCTGACACGGAGCTTCTCCCGACAGGCACTCCTGATACATACACACTCAGAGTCCGTCCTGGAAAAAAACGCACTCACACAGGGGAGCGCCCTTTTGTCTGCCCCGTCGAAGGCTGCAAACAGGGCTTTACCCGATCCGGTCACCTCACCAGGCATCTGCCCATCCACACAGGGGAGCGCCCTTTTGTCTGCCCCGTCGAAGGCTGCAAACAGAGCTTTACCGATTCCAGTAACCTCACCAGGCACAAGCGCACTCACACAGGGGAGCGCCCTTTTGTCTGCCCCGTCGAAGGCTGCAAACAGGGCTTTACCCAATCCAGTACCCTCATCACCCACAAGCGCACTCACACAGGGGAGCGCCCTTTTGTCTGCCCCGTCGAAGGCTGCAAACAGGGCTTTATCCAATCCAGTGCCCTCACCATCCACAAGCGCATCCACACAGGGGAGCGCCCTTTTGTCTGCCCCGTCGAAAGCTGCAAACAGGGCTTTACCCAATCCGGTGCCCTCACCAGGCACAAGCGCATCACACAGGGGAGCGCCTTTTGTCTGCCCCGTCGAAGGCTGCCAACAGGGCTTTATCGAATCCGGTCACCTCACCACACAAGCGCACTCACACAGGGGAGCGCCCTTTTGTCTGCCCCGTCGAAGGCTGCAAACAGGGCTTTACCCAATCCAGTCACCTCACCACCCACAAGCGCACTCACACAGGGGAGCGCCCTTTTGTCTGCCCCGTCGAAGGCTGCAAACAGGGCTTTACCCAATCCAGTACCCTCATCACCCACAAGCGCACTCACACAGGGGAGCGCCCTTTTGTCTGCCCCGTCGAAGGCTGCAAACAGGGCTTTGCCCAATCCAGTCACCTCACCACCCACAAGCGCACTCACACAGGGGAGCGCCCTTTTGTCTGCCCCGTCGAAGGCTGCAAACAGGGCTTTGCCCAATCCGGTGACCTCACCAGACACAAGCGCATCCACACAGGGGAGCGCCCTTTTGTCTGCCCCGTCGAAGGCTGCAAACAGGGCTTTACCCGATCCGCTCACCTCTCCAGGCATCAGCGCATCCACGCAGGGAACAACACAAAATCCCATCCTTCTCTTGAGTGACCATTCTCTGATAGCGCACGGACTGTATGGGGTAACAATAGGGTTATCAATATCTACATCTACAAATTTGTTTCTATTGATAACCCATCTGGTGGGGAATGATTCAGCGATGAATGTTCTTCATCACCTTCTCCACCCCTCGGCTGGCAATGTAGCCACCCAACCCCAGCTGGACGATATCGAGCAACTTCAACGCCAGTGTTTCACTTAAGTCCGGGGAAGCCCAGCCCATCCATCGACACATAATCAGCGCCGTAAACACCAGCATAACAATGGGTCGCCACATGGGGCGCTGGGCCAAAGAGCTGAAAGTCTCGCGTTTGTTCTGCCATTCACTGCCGGTGGACGATGCCGAAAATGGTCAACCTGAGAGTCAACCAAAAAAGTCAACCCGGTTGACTATTGCCAAGGCCTGGAAGGCGCTTTGGTTGACCCGCTAACTGATTGTTACTAACGATTATTCGCAGTGCTGCGTACCGGCTGTTTATTGAATCCTGCAGAGATCCCTAACGACCGAGCATCTGCCGTGAGAATATTCACTGCCATCATCACGTTTGAGTCTATCCTCTTCACCTTCTTTTTGGGGGCGGGTATATGTTCTTTAAGGCACACATTGGTATCTTGACTACCTCTATTGCCATCAGCCTGATTTCTCCCAATACCTTTTCCGGCAAAAACAAACTTATCCCTATACCTTCTATTAAACCTGATCAACCCGTTGACCCGGTGCAAATTCATATCAACTCGACAGGCGGTGTCACTATTCCGAGCACCAAAGGTACGCAAATCCACCCCCATGGAACAACGTCCTGTTCAGTGGCGAGGGCTGGCGATCAACACCGTGTGCATTGCCAGGGAAAGGAACAAAACACACAACTCACACTTGCACACGCACCGCAGGTATTACCTCTTGACATTGAAGCGAATACCTTGACACGTATTGAAGATGAATCGGGAGTTTGCCACGTGTTTTCTGACGAATCCGGGGAAGACTCCCACCCTGACATTGACTGCTCGTCTCACCCTGGTGCTGATCTGTTTCCTCCTGAATATCCGCATTTAAATAGCTGGATAAGACAGCACGACCATAAACTACAGGTAATGCCTTCCCCCTCTGAGGATTTCGGAGACAGCTCTGTGGGAGAAAATACCGCCCCCAGTGACAGCATTGAGGTTCAATCTGACACGGAGCTTCTCCCGACAGGCACTCCTGATACGTACACATTCAGAGTCCGTACTGGAAAAAAACGCACTCACACAGGGGAGCGCCCTTTTGTCTGCCCCGTCGAAGGCTGCAAACAGGGCTTTACCCAATCCGGTCACCTCACCAGGCACAAGCGCACTCACACAGGGGAGCGCCCTTTTGTCTGCCCCGTCGAAGGCTGCAAACAGGGCTTTACCCAATCCAGTAACCTCATCACCCACAAGCGCACTCACACAGGGGAGCGCCCTTTTGTCTGCCCCGTCGAAGGCTGCAAACAGGGCTTTTTCCAATCCAGTGCCCTCACCACCCACAAGCGCACTCACACAGGGGAGCGCCCTTTTATCTGCCCCGTCGAAGGCTGCAACCAGGGCTTTACCCAATCCGGTAACCTCACCACCCACAAGCGCACTCACACAGGGGAGCGCCCTTTTGTCTGCCCCGTCGAAGGCTGCAAACAGGGCTTTACCCAATCCGGTCACCTCACCAGGCACAAGCGCACTCACACAGGGGAGCGCCCTTTTGTCTGCCCCGTCGAAGGCTGTAAACAGGGCTTTATCCAATCCAGTGACCTCACCAGGCATCTGCGCACTCACACAGGGAAGCGCCCTTTTGTCTGCCCCGTCGAAGGCTGCAAACAGGGCTTTACCCAATCCAGTGACCTCACCACCCACAAGCGCACTCACACAGGGGAGCGCCCTTTTGTCTGCCCCGTCGAAGGCTGCAAACAGGGCTTTGCCAAATCCAGTAACCTCACCACCCACAAGCGCACTCACACAGGGGAGCGCCCTTTTGTCTGCCCCGTCGAAGGCTGCAAACAGGGCTTTACCCAATCCAGTGCCCTCACCAGGCATCTGCGCATCCATACAGGGAACAACACAAAATCCCATCCTTCTCTTGAGTGACCATTCTCTGATAGCGCACGGACTGTATGGGGTGACAATAGGGTTATCAATATCTACATCTACAAATTTGTTTCTATTGATAACCCATCTGGTGGGAAATGATTCAGCGATGAATGTTCTTCATCACCTTCTCCACCCCCCGGCTGGCAATGTAGCCACCCATCCCCAGCTGGACGATACCGAGCAACTTCAACGCCAGTGTTTCACTTAAGTCCGGGGAAGCCCAGCCCATCCATCGACACATAATCAGCGCCGTAAACACCAGCATAACAATGGGTCGCCATATGGGGCGCTGGGCCAAAGAGCTGAAAGTCTCGCGTTTGTTCTGCCATTCACTGCCGGTGGACGATGCCGAAAATGGTCAACCTGAGAGTCAACCAAAAAAGTCAACCCGGTTGACTATTGCGGGCTGGAAGGCGCTTTGGTTGACCCGCTAACTGATTGTTACTAACGATTACCGCAGTGCTGCGTACCGGCTGTTTATTGAACCCTGCAGGCCCCCCGTAAAGACCGAGCATCTGCCGTGAGAATATTCACTCGCCATCATCACGTTTGAGTCTATCCTCTTCACCTTCTTTTTGGGGGATGACTCTATGCTCTTTAAGTCATGCATTTGTATCTTGACGACCTCTATTGTCATCAGTCTGATTTCTCCCAATACCTTTTCCGGCAACAACAAGCTTATCCATATACCTGCGCTTAAATCTAATCAACCGGTTTACCCGGTGCAAATTCATATCGACTCGACGGGAAGGGTCGCCATTCCAGGTACAAAGGGCACGCAAATCCACCCCCATGGAACAACATCCTGTTCTGTGGTGAAGGCTGGCGATCAACACATTGTGCATTGCCAGGGAAAGGTACAAAACACACAACTCACACTCACACACGCAAAGCAGGCATTCCCTCTTGTGATTGAAGGGAATGCCTTGACCCGTATTGAGGATAAATCGGGAGTTTGCAATATATTTTCTGAAGAGGGCGGTGAAATGTATATCCCTGACATTCATTGCTCACTTCACTCCAGTACCGAACGGCTTTTTCCTGAACTAACACCTCAGAATAGCTGGACAAGTGACGACGGCCATGAGCTTCAGACAAGCCCTTCACACTCAGAGAATTCCGAAGACTGGACATTCTGGGAGGATAACTTCCCCTGGGACAGCATTGAGGTTCAATCTGACACTGAACTTCTTCCTGCAGACACTCCGGATACGCACACTCTCAGAGTCCGTCCAGGAAAAAAGCGCATTCACACAGGGGAGCGCCCTTTGGTCTGCCCCGTCGAAGGCTGTAAAAAAGGCTTTGCCCGATCCAGTGCCCTCACCGCCCACAAGCGCATTCACACAGGGGAGCGCCCTTTTGTCTGCCCCGTCGAAGGTTGCAAACAGGGCTTTGCCCAATCCAGTAACCTCACCACTCACAAGCGCATTCACACAGGGGAGCGCCCTTTTGTCTGCCCCGTCGAAGGGTGTAAAAAAGGCTTTGCCCGATCCAGTGCCCTCACCAGGCACCTGCGCATTCACACAGGGAAGCTCCCTTTTGTCTGCCCCGTCGAAGGCTGCAAACAGGGCTTTGCCCAATCCAATCACCTCACCAGGCACAAGCGTATTCACACAGGGGAGCGCCCTTTTGTCTGCCCCGTCGAAGGTTGCAAACAGGGCTTTGCCCATTCCAGTAACCTCATCACCCACAAGCGCATTCACACAGGGGAGCGCCCTTTTGTCTGCCCCGTCGAAGGTTGCAAACAGGGCTTTGCCCATTCCAGTCACCTCACCACCCACAAGCGCATTCACACAGGAGAGCGCCCTTTTGTCTGCCCCGTCGAAGGCTGCAAAAAAGGCTTTATCCGATCCAGTGACCTCACCATCCACAAGCGCATTCACACAGGGGAGCGCCCTTTTGTCTGCCCCGTCGAAGGCTGCAAAAAAGGCTTTACCAAATCCGGTCACCTCACCGCCCACAAGCGCATTCACACCGGGCAGAGCCCTTTTGTCTGCCCCGTCGAGGCTGTAAAAAGGCTTTGTGCCCGATCCAGTGCCCTCACCAGGCACCAGCGCATCCACTCAGGGGACAACACAAAATCCCATCCTTCTCTTGAGTGACCATTCCCTGATAGTGCACGGACTGTATGGGGTGACAATAGGGTTATCAATATCTACATCTACAAATTTGTTTCTATTGATAACCCATCTGGTGGGGAATGATTCAGCAATGAATGTTCTTCATCACCTTCTCCACCCATCCAAACTGGACGATACCGAGCAACATCAACGCCAGTGCTTCGCTTAAGTCTGGGGAAGCCCAGCCCATCCATCGTCACATAATCAGTGTCGTAAACACCAGCATAACAATGGGGCTCCATAGGGGGCGCTGGACCAAAGAGCTGAAAGTCTCGCGTCTGTTCTGGCATTCACTGGCGGTGGACGATACCGAAAATGGTCAACCTGAGAGTCAACCAAAAAAGTCAACCAGGTTGACTTTTTGCAAGGGCTTGAAGGAGCTATGGTTGACCCGCTAAGCACTTGTTATTGCAGGATTAAATGGAAATAAATCAACCAAAGTCAACCCCGATTTTGAGTCTGCCGCTAGCGTTTTTTCGCGCGGCTGAGCACCCGCAGTTTGTTGATACTGACAGGGACCCCGCAGTCATTGATGGCAGCTGGATGGTGTTAGTACCTAAGGGAGGTACCAATAATCCTTTATGCACACTAAATGACCCCTTTCATAGCGTTATTGATTAACAACCTTGCCAGCACCATGAACAAACAGCCTCGTTTCGTTGAATAATAATAATGTGAAACTGTCCAAAAATTGAATATTTACCCCTATGAGCAATGAAGGCTCCAGAGACAGCTTTTCAAAGTTTTTTCAAAGCAAAGTTAATAGGCATATAAGTTATGAATCCCACATCAATAGAGAAGTCTACAAGCTCTTATGGAAAGAGTACCTGTTCTCCAGAATCCATGTCCCCCCGACATGGAGTCTCGGTGCCAGATTGCAAGCCAGAGGTTGGCAAACTGTCATCTTTTACCGAATCAGATCAGGAACAGCGCTATCCAACTCTTTTCAATAGAGAGAAAATTGAAAACATAGGAGATTGGAAAATGGGCAGCTATTCCATTATTACTAAAGTAAGGTTGTCTGGAGAACCATGTGTAGAAAAAAAATATTCTGGGCATGCAAAAAAACAAACTCCAGCGGAGTGGGAAGTTGCAATTAAAAAAGAAGAAGATTTCTTGAGAACATTCAGTGGGCACCAAAGGTTCGTTCAGATAAAAGCCGTACTGAATATACCAGGAGAACTAACATCTATTTTGCTGGAACAGGCAAAGTGTACCCTTAGCAAGTTATGCCCTGCTGGAATGACTCTATTTTCATATTCTGAAATCCGTGAACCTAAAGCTCTCGATTATGCTAAACAGATTGCAGAAGGCATGGAATACATGCACAGGCACAATGTCATTCATATGGATTTTCATCAAGATAATATACTGGTATTTGAACATGAAGCAGGCAATGTGCAATTAAAAATCTGTGACTTTGGCAGTTCTCGCCTTTGTAAACTTGGTGATAAGTTATCAGCAAAAGAAAGAAATGAAGTTGCCCAGTTTATTTTTCCTCCTGAATTAAAATTTTCGTCTCTTGTAAATGACAACTATGTATTCAGTCACTCTGTAGATGTTTACAGCTATGGGATGATGATCAGGTGCTTGATTTCATCAACTCAATTTGCTTCTGAACAGAGTATAGTGAAAACATCCCTGGAAACCTGCGCAGCATCGGCAACGTTAGCTGATCCTGTCAAAAGGCCAACAGCAGCTAAAATTCTGACAACGATACAGCACGTCGTTAGCACTCCTATCAAGCAATAAGAAAAAATCAGCAGAGATCACATCATCTGGATACCAGCAAATCCTAAAGCCCAGAATATCTTCATTATCAGGAAAACGTCGTTAAGTCAGGACGACTTTCTAATAGAATGCACCACCTTCTCAACCCCTCGGCTGGCAATGTAGCCACCAATGCCCAGCTGCACGATCCCCAACAGCTTCAGCTCCAGAGCCTCACTCAAGTCAGGCGAAGCCCAACCCATCCAGCGGCACACGATCAGTGCTGTAAGCACCAGCATAACCAGTGGTCGCCAGCTGCGTTGCAACCATCCTTCACCTTGGACTTCAGCTTTGATCACACCGGCCTGTTGAACCAACTCATCTAACTCACCGCTGATAGCCATCTTGGTGAGAGCGGCCCGAGCTTTATCGGCCTGATCGGCATCCGGGAATATCTTGTCGATGATCTTACCGAACACCGGTACCGCAGTGATCCAACTCATGTTGGCTGCACCTCAACAAAACCTTCATCAGTCAGCCATTGTTCAACATCAAAGCAGGGACAGTCCTTGTCCCCATTGAAGTGGTAATGTCCTTTTACCACCGCTTCCGGCCACAGGCTTTGGCAACCTGCCACCAGGAACTTCAACATGTGTTTCTGTATTGGTGTGAAGTTGTCGTCCGCTCCACCATTTTTATCGAGGCCTCCAACGAGGCAGATGCCCACGCTCTCGTGGTTGTGCTCCAGAACATGAGCGTCCCAATCATCAATACATCGGCCCTGTATCACGGAACCATCCCGCGCAATAACCCAGTGGTAACCTATGTCGATAAACGCCCGTTCCAGCATGTGCCAGCGCTTGATAGTCTCGAAGGTGACATCCTGATCAGCCTTGGTGGCCGAGCAGTGCACGACGACGATGTTGGTTTCAGTTCTGGTGGTCATGCTCAGTCCTTGAGAATGTAAGCGGCTACGCCAATCAGAGTGGTAAGAATCAACCAGCCAAAACGTTCTACCGAAGCCAACACAACACCTCGCGCACTGGCTTGTCGATCCAGAGAGCGGATACGTTTCTCGGAATCGTCCAGCTTACGGTTCAAGCTGTTGAGGGTGGTGGTCTGGTGAACCATTCGTTCTTCGATAGTGGCCAGGCGGGTCACAGCATCGGAGAGTTTATCGAGCTTGGTATCGATCTGATCAAGCCGCTGTTGAATCACTTCGGTCATCGTTAATTCCTCGTTCAGCAGCAACCTGGATAAACGTCAGGTTGCTCTCTTCGAGAGTGGCTTCCTTGCCGGTATACTCTTCCCAACGTCGTACAATGACATCGACGTATTTGGGATCGAGCTCTGTCAGCCTTGCCTGCCGACCGGTTTTCTCACAGGCGATAAGGGTGCTGCCGGAGCCGCCAAACAGATCCAGCACAATATCTTTGCTCTTGGAGGAGTTACGAACAGCCCGTTCGACCAGCTCTACCGGCTTCATGGTTGGGTGCAAATCATTCTTAACTGGCTTATTGAAGAACCAGACATCACCCTGATCTCGGGCACCGCACCAGAAGTGATCGGTGCCTTCTTTCCAGCCGTAGAGAATGGGTTCGTACTGGCGCTGGTAATCAGCCCGACCGAGAGTGAATGTGTTCTTGGCCCAGATCAGGAAAGTGGACCACTTACCACCGGCTCCTCGAAAAGCGATCTGCAAGGTGTCCAGCTCCGAAGATGACATGCAGACGTAGATTGCACCCTTGCAGACTGTGAGCATGTTGGTCATGGCCGCCAGCAGAAAGCCGTGAAACTCATTTCCCAGATTGTCGTTTTTAATGCGTCGGTCTTTTTTGGCTTTACCGTCTTTCTCCGGGTTGGCGTAATCGACGTTGTAGGGAGGATCGGTAAACACCATATCGGCCAGCTGGCCATCCATCAGGCGATTCACATCATCAGATTCCGTAGCGCTGCCGCACAACAGACGATGGGAGCCAAGTATCCACACGTCACCAGGTTTACTGACCGGCTGCTCCTGGACCGATCATCTTCGGTGTTGCCTTCGGGTTCTTCCAGCAACAGCCCATCCAGCTCTTCATCGGAAAAGCCGACGATATCCAGATCAAAGTCGAGATCATCCAGAGCCTGGAGCTCCAGTTTGAGAAGGTCTTCATCCCATCCCGCATTCTCGGCCAGTTTGTTGTCTGCCAGCACCAGTGCCCGACGCTGCACCTCGTCGAGGTGCCCCAGCACAATCACCGGCACCCGATCCATGCCCAGCTGTTGAGCTGCCAGCAAACGACCATGCCCAGCCACAATCACCTTGTCATCACCCACCAGCACCGGGTTCACAAAGCCGAAACTCTCGATGGAGCGGGCAATCTGATTCACCTGCTCCGGTGAGTGAGTGCGGGCATTTTTTGCGTAGGGAATCAGTTCAGCGACCGACCAGTGTTCCAGCTGTTCGACGAGAAGGTGAGGCGTTTCAGACATGAGTTCCATCCCTGGACTGTTCCAGAAACAACAACGCCCCGAATCAGATGATCCGAGGCGTCAAAGGGTGTTGGGTACAGCGCTGCACGAGCTTAATGAAAATCTATACCAAAAACGCCAAAAGTGGGAAATGAGACAAAAGAGGACAACCGGGAACAATAACCCGACCTCGTCGCTTATTGGGAATCATCAGGGGCAAATTACCCGTGACATTTGCGACAAACGGTAGATTTGCAACCGGTTCAAGGCCTGACACCAATGCACCCTGGCCGTTTTTGATGTCACCTGCAGTCGCTCTCCCACCCGACGCCAGGACAGACCAGAAGCCCGCAACCAGATCACATTGCGCTCTTCAACGGTCAGAGGTGTCAGCCAGTTCATACACTCCACCAGCCGGTCTTCCTGCAAAGCCGTAGGTCGTACAAAGATCACTTCCCGTTCCGCTCGCCGCACCTGCTCACGTTGGTCGAGCCTCATCTCCGGCCAGCTGGTGGTATGACCAAGCCGAATACCTGTCGGCAGTCGTCTTGCGGTGAGCCAGGCTTCCCGATAGCGATTCGCAAGTTCATCAATCTCTGGTGTCATGGTTTCCCTCCCTGACGACAGCATTCGTTTTATCTTCCTGCCCGATACGCATGTCGTATGGTGGGGTCTATTTTAGGTAGGCTCCTACTAACATACGTAGTATGCAGGGATTCCCGGGAAGACGATTTATCAATAAATTCAATCACTTAACCATTCCCAACTGCTTCCCGCCCGTTTTTTCCCGGGAAGCGAATTAAACAGTGTTAACATGATATTTTTCAGCAGCATATACACTTCATCTCAACTCAATCTCCTTCCCAAATGCTTTCCGCGATCGATTTTGGGAAGCATTTGGGAAGCATTTCTTAAGGTGAAATCACACCTGAAATCATGGCGATACACGACAGAAACAACCCTGTATTCCTCTCTGTCAATGAGCGTCATAACAGATCGGCTCCCTGACCAAACACCCCCTTCCCCTGCGCAAAGGCACCACTTCTGACATCCAGCCATTTGTGCTCTTTTGAATGGGCAGCCATCCCTTTGACCAGCCGGGGTGGATGTTCGTTCAGGAGTGATTGCACCATCTCTTCCAGACGTTTTTTGGAGAACGGATGGAAAGCTTTGGGTAATCGATTACGTTGCTTGTACACACCATTTTCGCCGGTGTGAGTAAAAGGATGGCCACGTTCAGCCGCTTCACGAATCGCAGTTGTTAATGTACCCAGTAATTTGTATTCCGGTTCTTCCAGCCGAGATAAACGGTGGGTGATATCCTCAAGAAGCCCAGTCTCCGCTCGCAGGAATGTATGCACCTTACGATTGGCCGGACCATTCGCTTTGACCACAGCCCCCTGATATACAGCTCTCGCTTCATAGGGTCGGTTAATACAGGTAAAGACCATGTTGGCTTTTTCATCAGCAGCAGGCCATAAGGCATACGCCATCCGCACACCATCCACCAGCGCCGTAGTCCCCCGGATTGCATCTCGTGCCTGTTCGGACGAATCAATCGGTGTCGCACCTTGTGGTTTACGCATATGGTGGGCAATGATCACGCTCGCACCAGTGTCCGCCCCATATCACCCCAGGTCGGGCCTTTGGGACTGTGTAATCCGATCAGGCTCCAAATCTTGCGTTTAGCAAACGGCCCCTCCAACACCACAAATTCTGTATTAAGGTAGGCGGCCCCGGTTTCCGAACGAGTGGCCCAACCGTCGGTCCAGCCCATATGAGGCTCGTCATAGCCACCAGCCTTGAGTGTCATACGTTCCTTAGCCAACGTGCCTTTAGGGATTAAGTCGTAATCCTGTTGAATGGCCGCATTATTGAAGTCGGTCCAGGGTGTACCCGCCTGTTGTGGGTTTTGGTTCTGTCCGGGGTTTTGATTGGCATGAGTCATATCACTGTCCTTGTGTGGGAATATTATTTTGAGGTTGAGCGGGTGCGCGGGTGGCGTACTGCAATTGCCGTCCAGTGTGTATTTGAGGATCAATGGGTTGATTGATTTTTTGCAGGAGGTTGCCAAGGTGGGCAGGTTCGCTCTGGTTCAACCGACCACTTCTATCTTTGGGCTCTTTGCCGTTTCATATGGATTTCAGGATATCGGCTACAGGGCTGGCGATCATGTAAATCATCATTATAAAAGTCCCTGTGTTTCGATAGCCTCTTGCTCGGCTTCTTGCCGCTTGGAACAGGCTGTTCAGCCCCTCCATACGGGCATTGGTGTAGGTTGACTTCCAGCGTTGTAATATCCGGTCGACATGATTCTCTACGGTCGACACCGCTTTACGTACAGGCTCCAGAACAGAACAGTCTCCCAGTTCAGCTTTGGCATACTTGAGGAAGTGCGTCAGCCGCCAGCGCGCAGCCCTTGGGCTTTCAGCCCGTCTGATCCAGCGAAGCTTTTCTTTAATACGCCAGGCGACACCGGTCTTTAAATCACTGGCTTCGAGCTCTACAAGGGCTTCGACCTGTTTTTCAGTGAGAGGGCCATCCGCTTTTTTTAGCACCGCCCAACGAAGGCTTTTCGGGTGCTTTTTCACATTGCGTTCGGTCTTGCGTACCTCATCAACCGCCCTGGTAAACAGTTGGACAACATGAAATCAATCGACTGTCACATTGGCTTTTGGGAACTCCTCCTTCGTCGCTGCCAGGAAGGCTGGTGACATGTCACAGACGACTTCCAGCACATTGTCTGCCTGCCCTCCATGCGTCTCCAAAAACGTCCTGAAATCTTTAACGGTTTGCTTGCCTTTGCCTGGCGTCGCGAACACAACGGGCTTGTCATTCCTGTTCATATCAATGAAAACTGTGACGTAGTTATGACCACGTTATGAGGCGGTTTCGTCCAGACCAATCGCTTTCAGGGCACTCAGATCCATGGACAGAAGTGACTGGCTGACATAGTGCTTGATAACGCGCCAAATGCGCTTGTCATTCACACCAACATACCTGGCGCAGGCTTTAACCGGCATCTCCCTGACCAGTATCAGCAACGCCTGTTCAAACAGCAGCGTGAACTTGCTTCCTTCTCTTGCCCAGGGAACATTGACACGGTGAATGCCATGTTCTTTGCAGAGTGTTCTGGGCACTTTGGCAGTGATGAGGCAATGGTGCTGGAAAAAGTTTAAATGCTGCCAGGTGAGTTCTTTGTAGTCATGGGTCTGGCAGGTTTTACTGCATTTGGGGCAGGGGTAAAGGCTACCGCGCTCAGCTCCAACACTGAGCCGAAGCTCGTTGGGACTGCTCGTTGTATCAAGGTGTTGATCGATTATTTTCCAAGGTGCCTGCAAACCGAGGCCAAGCATAAAGATCTGATTTCCATCCATGGGTGACAACTTAATCTGAGAGTTTTTGGGACTGTGGATTATCGATCAGATATCACGCTCAAATCCACAGCAAACAACGAGGAGCCAACGAAAGCTATGTCTCGCGTATTCTCCGACTCACCATGCTCTCCCCTGTTCTGCAGGAGAAAATCCTGAACGGTGAGAGTATTGGCGGGCGGGCGCTGGCCGATTTCATGGATGGGGTTCCGGCGTTATGGAGGGAGCATATGAAGTTACTGCTGTGAACGTAATGACTTTTCATCATTGCGTCCACTTCAGATCAATAACAGCACAAGGAGAAAGAAATCAAGAACACCCGATACCCACGGAGTGAAGGCTGTCTCTGAATTTATTTTCTTTGCTCTTTGGAATAACAATCTGCAACTTGCCTAAACGCTGGCACCATTTTGCTAGCACTTTATCGTTGACAATAAAATCCACTATTTCTTGGTTTTTACAATTGATAATCAGCGCTTCGCCCTGAATTTTCACCCCATCAAGATTAGCTGCCGCTTGTTTTAATATCCCCTCACAATCTTCCGGCAGGAAGGGCTGATCCTCTCGGCTCAATAGAAAAGTTTTTAATTCATCAATGCTTCCACCAACCTGCAAAGTTTCCATCATCTTTTTCCGGGACAACATCCAAACGTCATCTTTGCCTTGATCAGCATAGAGCGATATAAAACGTCGTTCCCATGGTGTTGGGGGGTTATCGAAAACAATACGTCCCTGACGATGAATGGTCAGGGGTGTCTCAGCAGGGGCAACTGCTTCTGTCTTGTAATGTTCTGTCAATCCCAAGACATACTCACCGAGAGAGGTGAGCCGGAAAAATCGCAAACCGTCATAACGACTCAAACATTCCATATCCCCGAAAACGTCATCATAACTGTTGTCAGAATTAGGGGGTGCCATAACAACATCAACAAGTCCCAGTGTGGCTGCATACTCCGCTAGAACGCAACGTAGATAACGCGACTCCAGAAGATTCCAATCGTTATCATAAAATTCACCATAACTGGGGTCGTAAATATAGAGGTATTCTGACTCCGTCGTAATTTCCAGATCAGCTCCCGTAATAAACATAAACCTGGAGAAGTCTTCAAAGGCAACCCAGCCTTTACCTTTACACTCTTTTAGGGCAGTAATAATTGCCTGTCTTCTGTTCACAACATTGGTGAAAAAGCGATTACCTTTTCCACTTTGCCCTTTGATTCTATTTATACGACGGAACTCGTCATGGGCACGATTAGTCACCCACTGATCCCAAATGTCCTTTATTGTATCAACCGAGCTCTGATTGATTTTTTTTGCTGGTATTAATGTTGATTTTGACTGTTTACTAAACTTGCAGTTACCGAGTAACTGGAGCCACCCATAGGACACTATAAGCTCCATACCAGCAGCTTCTTCACAGGATTCCTCTTCATAATATTCGTGGATATCTTTTGAAGCCTTCTTAATAGAGGCTAAAGAAGCAATACCGGTCTTATCACTGACTTTTATTTGCTTTTCCTGAAGCAAAATTAGTAACGAGGGGAGTTCACTCAGCGCTAACCGCTCGCGCTCAAATAGTACTTGATGATCGGGCAATGGCTCTGGCAGAGAACAAGCTTTCAGAATGCCAGGTTCTGGCTTATCAATGAGTTGCTTCAAAGAGGAGCACAAGGTGGCAGGAATCTGCGCAGGGGCATACCGGTCAATCAGCTGTGGGTAAAAAAAGGGTTCAAGCTGTTCGGATAGCTCCAGTCCGTAAGAGATAAAACTAACCTTTCTCGACCTTTCTGGAAATTTGCCATACTTACCTTTGAAACGTGGCTTATCTATCAAACCGTGATAGTTAAAAACGGATTCCTTAATGAAGGTCAGTTCCAAGTCTGATAACTTCTGTAGATAATATTTCAGACTATCAGGGTTAGATACCCCCTCTGTTAATGCTTCTACTAACCAGGCTTTACGCAGCTGCTTCGGTTTTACACCGAAAAAAATAGAATACCGTTTTTTCAGCGTATCAACGGTTTCTAATGATATTGCTTGTTCCAAGCCAGACATGGGACTTCTCCACACCTATTCAGTTAATCCAATTGTCCCAGTAAAAGCAGCCAATTTGAATATCTATGGATATAACGACCCTCCCATATCTCAGTCACAGGATCAAACGAGACACCCTTTTTTGGTGCAAAAAACAGAGAAATCGACCTTTCACCCTGTACCTGCCCACCACCTGCATTTCACGAACCCGACAAGTTCGATGTGAATGAGTGCCCATTGCAGCTTTATGATTTTATTCAGGTTTTCAGGAAGCGTAGCGAGTGACTCGCTATGAACGGACAAAACAGAGAACACGGCCAGAAACGGTGTTTTGAGGAGCAAAACAGAGGCTGGCACGGCACCGGGGAGGTACGTTCCCCAAACCGTTTAGAGCCGGGAATACAGGGGTTTTTATACGCTTACAAACGCAAAAATCCCGCAACAGAGACCTGTGCGGGATTTTCAATATGTGGCGGTGGTTGGGGCACATGTGGAGGCCTGTTTTTCTAATTATTCACTCCGCCCCCCCTTTCCCCAAAACCAAAAAAAGGCAACACCTATAACAGGTGTTGCCTTTTCTACTTCACTTGGAAGTTAAGCTCACAAACTGCATCACATGCAGTTCAGCTCTTACAGAGGACGGATGTCTTCTGCTTGAGGGCCTTTCTGGCCTTGAGTAATGGTGAACTCAACACGCTGGCCTTCAGCCAGACTCTTGAATCCGTCACCAACGATTTGACGGAAGTGAGCGAAAACGTCTGGGCCGCCATTCTCTTGCTGAATGAAACCAAAACCTTTCTCGTCGTTGAACCACTTAACAGTACCGGTAATAGTAGACATAATCGTATCCTTTAATCAAAAATTTGTGCCTTGCACAGAGGCAAGACGGTTGAGCTAGAAGTTCTGTTTTTGCTTATGAAGAACGAAAGGAGCTACTACACTCGGAACGTTTGAATCTATACATAAAGACGGTCACACACTTTTAACGTGCTGCCACTATATACCTCAGGGCTGACAAAAGAATGGGTATTCCTATTTATTTACGACAGCGCACGACAACCTTACGTAGATTCATACCTATCATATTGTTCGCCTTTTACGATTCTGGTCATTCTTTCTTTTTGTCCCCATGGCCGGACGCCTAAACACCACTGTTTCCGCTTACCAATTGCGCCTTGCACGTGCACGATAAAGGAGCCTAAGTCATTTTAGAACGACAGCATCAGCTATCGTGCGAAGGAATAACAAACATCTCAGCGCAACCATGCCATGCCTGTATGTGCCTGCTCTGAATATGTGGCACACAAAAAAGCCCGGCTATCTTTCGATAACCGGGCTTTTTTAAATTTGTCGGTGGCTGGGGCACATTGAGATGTCGGCTTCTCTATTCTTTAACAGCACAGATAGTCAAACCAATACCTTCAGCCCCTTATCCTGAACCAGATTAAGTAATTTCAGTGAAGGGCCATTTGGGCGCTTCTGTCCACTTTCCCACTTCTGTACAGTCGAAGGACTCACGTTGAGAAAAGCAGCAAACATCGATTGACTGGCCTTGCACTTCAATCGCAGTCTCTTGATTTGACCAGAGTTCAGCTCTTTAACTGGAGGCAGATACAAGGTATCGAATTCGTGCATAGTGGTCGTATCTATTACACCTGCATCGTATAATCCTTTCGCTGTTTCATGGACAGCATCCGGAAAATCACTCATTTGGCACCTCCATCAGCTCTCCAGCATCCAGTGTTTTATTCAGGGCATGCTCCGTATACCCCAGAAAATGAAAATGCCCGCCACAGGTTCAATCTGTGCCGAACAAGGCAACAAGGATTATCTAAACCTGACAGTCTCCTCAACCGGCCTGCCAGCTACTGGCAGTCAACGGGTTGATATCATCCCGAGTTTGCTGAGAAAACTGAACATTAGCGGCCGGTGGTAGATCAAAGAACCCTCACTCATGCTGTCGATAGCATTCCCCTACGAGGGTAAATGCCCGCCAAGAACTTATGATCAAAATCAACCAGATATTTATGTCTATACTCGGAGCAGGCTATTAAGCCTATTAATAAGCCTTCCGGTATTTCGCTGTTGCCTGAATGGAATTCCTGATTATTTTTTTCTCCGGAAATTACAGGAATCTGACGAATTATTACTCATTTGTTCAGGGACAGAACATGAAACGTCAATCACTCTGGCAGTTTGCTTTTATTTTCCTTCTATTCCTCTGTATGCCCAAGATAGCTGTGGCTGGGCACCTGTTTACCCAAGCGTCTGCGAATACGCCTACCTGGATACAACAGGGAACAGGGATTCAAATCGATCAGGAGCAAATGGAAAGCGCGAATGGCAACGGCAATATTTCCATCAACTTTGCCGCCAATTCAACAGTGCCCGATGGTGCCGACACCTCGACAAATTACTGGTGGCAATGGAGCGCCGGTGATGTGCTGAGGTTCTCTGTCCCCATCAGTGGCGGCAGCTCTCTCACAACCACCATTGCCTATGACAACTCTGGAGACTGCAGTTACGATATTTGCGGCGTAACCGGCACCTCAAGTTTCAACACAAATGGAAATGCTGCTGCTATCTCCTCCTCATCACTCGCGAAGTCAAGTACAGAAGTCAACGCATCCAACCCGCTTGTCTGGACGGTAGAAGCCTTGCAGGGGGAGTTTTCTCTGGCAGGTTTCAGGATATATTTCCCTAACGGCACACTCGACGGTACAGGTGCTGGTGCCCTGAACCAAAGCAGCGTGGTTGATTCCAGCGAACTACCAAATGTGACGCCCAATATAGACACTCAGCAGCAAGCTTATACCGTTGATGACCTCAACGATGGCAACGTGAATGCTGTTTTTGATGGCGGGATCCTGTCTATTGCAGGCTCCGGTGATATCACGACTAATTTCACTATTAACGCGACTGATGGCACGGTTGATACCGGCAGCAACGATACTGAATTCTCTGGTGCCCTCTCGGGTGATGGCAAGCTGATTAAAACTGGCAGCGGTACCCTGACCCTGTCCGGAAGTAGTAACACCCATTCCGGTGGCATTGAAATTACCGACGGCATTGTGAAAATCTCAAGTGATGCCAGCCTTGGTGACAGCGCCGGGCAAATTGTCCTCAATGGTGGAGCCCTTGAAGCCACATCGGACCTGACCAGCCAGAGGCAGGTCGTCCTCAACACCAATGGTGGTGAAATCAAGGTGGACAGTGGGACAAAAACCACCCTGAACGGTACCGTTACTGGTACAGGAACACTTTCAAAGTCAGGAACCGGGGATTTAATACTGGCAGGCACCAGCACCTACACAACGCCAACTGACATTAATGAAGGGACGCTGTTTGTTGATGGCACCCTGGCCTCAACGACGACAACAGTTGCGAGTGCAGGCAGGCTGTCAGGCTCAGGTTCTATCCAGGGTGACGTTGCTGTTAACGGCATTCTGGCTCCAGGAGACTCACCAGGCACATTAACCGTTGCCGGCGATGTAACACAAACGAACCTTTCCACCTTTGAAGTGGATGTTGATGGCAGTGTATACAATGCTGCCGGTGGTGCCGGCACCTACGACCGCCTCGTTATTACTGGCCCCAACTCTGTCTTTACTGCAGATGGCACCATCACTCCTATCCTTCGTGGTATCACCGGTGCTGCCAATAATAACTTTACCCCACAAGTGGGTGACAGCTTCCGTATTGTCACAACCGCCAACCCTAACGGTATAACTGGCACCTTTGACACGCTGACAGCTCCGGCAAGCGGATTGGCTGCCAATACCCAGTTCGATCTTATCCATGGCACCAATGCTATTGATTTATTTGTGACACCAGCCAGCTATAGAGCTCTGATCTCCGGTAATGGCAAAGAGAATGCTGTACGCTTTGCAGGGGCTCTGGACTTAATGCGTACAGGATCAGGAAGCAGCCTGCTTTTTAACAGCCTGTTCCCCTTATCCTCACAGGAGCTGTCACAAACACTACTGGCTGGTTCCGGTGAACTTCATGCTATAGCTCTGGACGCCACTCACAGTGGGTTGAAAGAGCTGACCGGGGCACTGTCTGAAACCACTCACTCGCTCTTCCAGAGGGAACGCACACACAGTACAGGCCAAAACCTTTGGCTCGACATTGGTGGCGGGCGTCGCATTCTCGAAAGTGACAGCCAGGCTTCAGGGTATAGCAACTCATCCAATTACCTGTGGGTCGGTTATCACTTACTCAATACTCAGGAGCAAAAAGCCGGTGTTGCCCTCGGGCACGGCACCAGTACTAAAATTGACTCTTTTTCAGGAGATGCGGAATACGACACCACAACTCTGGCAGGCTACTACCTCAGAGCATGGAACCAGCTGGATATCGATGTAGCTGCCGGTATCGCACACTCATCTCTTGATATCAATCGCACTACGCCGTTTGGCAGTGACAGAGCTTTTAACACCTCTAGTACAAGTGCAAGAGCTGCATTTTTTAATGCCGGAATTGGCTATAACATGGCACTGACACCAAACCTGAATGGTCGAGCCTGGGCACGTCTGAAAGCGGAGTCTGTCAGTGCCAAACGCTACAAAGAACGTGGCGACAGCCG
>CBDCRZ010000117.1:0-9125 GCA_965221135.1 Sansalvadorimonas sp. | reverse complement strand
CTGCCGCAAGGACCACCGGGGTGAGTTCCTTCACCGCAATGTCTATCTGGGCCTTGCCACTCATGGGAATTGTGGCAGGCTCGGGCCACTATCGCTACCGGGCAGACTTGTTACAACTGGAAGCAGCAACACCGACTACAGCACTTGCATTGTGGCCTCGCGGACCCACCCCGCTTCGCTATCAGGCACTTCAGGAGGCACTTAGGTCTCACCCAGACCCTGAATTTACTTCTTTTATCTTGCGGGGCTTGAGGGACGGCTTCCGGATCGGATTCGCACACCAGTCCCAGCGGTTGCGGGCGACGAACCGGAACCACCCATCTTCCCTAGCAAACCCAACTAGCGTAAACGCCTTCATAGCAGCCGAACTTGACGCCGGCCGTCTACAGGGTCCCGTGGCTGCAAGTGTCAAGCCGCTACTCCACACAAGCCCAATCGGACTGGTGCCGAAGGGACACACCATGAACAGATGGCGCATGATCGTGGACCTTTCATTCCCCGCTACAGCTAGTGTTAACGACGGAATCAAGGCAGACCTCTGCTCTCTCAGATACGCGACCCTGGACGATGCACTACAACTTGTCTCTCGATTAGGCCGAGATTCACAGCTTGTCAAGATAGATCTGAAAGACGCATACAGAATGATTCCAATTCACCCAGCAGATCATTACCTGTTGGCTATTACATGGGAGGGGGCCACATATGTGGACAGGTCACTTCCGTTCGGCCTGCGCTCCGCACCTAAGTTATTCACCGCAGTGGCAGATGCATTAGCATGGGCACTATTCAGAAGAGGCATCCGCTTTCTTCTGCATTATTTAGACGACTTCTTGTTCATAGGAGAACCCGACTCATTGGAAGCAGCCACCGCGAAAGCCTATGCGACAGAAGTGTTCGACGAGCTCGGGGTGCCTGTAGCTTCTCACAAGACAGAGGGCCCAGCGACCTGCGTAACTTTCCTTGGCATCGTGATCGACACACACCGCTTCCAGGTTAGACTGCCTGAAGACAAGCTAACACGCCTAAAAGCCCTTGTTCAGGAGTGGCACTCTAAGCGGGGATGTTCAAGACGCGAGTTGGAGTCACTTCTCGGACACCTGTCACACGCGGCGTCTGTTGTTCGCCCAGGCCGACTCTTCCTCCGTCAGCTGTTTGCCCTTCTACCAGCTGCTCCGCGCCCCCATCACCATCTGCGTCTCAACCTTGCTGCAAGAGCAGACTTGCACTGGTGGGAATTTTTTCTTCAGGAATGGAATGGCATCTCTCTGCTTACTCCAGCAGAGCCATCAGTGCACATCTACTCGGACGCCGCAGGCAAATGTGGGTGTGGGGCATTCGATCCACAGCATGAGTGGTTCAACGCGGTCTGGCCTCCACATTGGGCCCAGATAGACATTGCGGTGAAGGAACTCACCCCGGTGGTCCTTGCGGCAGCCATATGGGGGCATTCTTGGGCAGGGAAACACGTAAAATTTCATGTTGACAACATAGCTGTTGTGGCAGTGGTGCAGAAGCTGAATGCCCGCGACCTCCTCCTGTGCCACCTTCTCCGTTGCTTGTATTTCTATGCGGCTTACTTCAGATTTAGATTCTCCGCGACGCACATCCCGGGCGCGGAGAACACGGCAGCGGATGCACTGTCACGTGCCAACTTATCATTGTTCCATTCTCTGTTCCCTCAGGTGCTCCCGGCCACCGTCCCACTACAAACATTAGCACTCTTCCTGAACAGGCCCCCGGATTGGAATTCCAGCGAGTGGACAGCACAATTCAGGGACTCCTTGCAGCCGGAGTTGCACCAGCAACCACTACAGCCTACCGCACCGGAGTCCGCCGTTACCTACACTTTTGCCACATGACAGGGCTCTCGCCCTTCCCACTTGTCGAGCGGACCCTGTGCCGTTTTGCTGCCCACCTCTTTGAGTGCCATCTGGCCCCTAACTCAATCCGCCTTTATCTGAGTGCTCTAAGATTCTCCCAGATATCTCAGGGTGGAGGAGACCCAGCTATCAACACACTGCCCCAGTTGCACTACGTCCTTCGTGGGATATCACGTTCAAGACCCCAAGGTAACCAGCCACGCCGTTTACCCATAACAGTTGAGATCTTGAACATACTCTTCCGGGCCTGGTCAGCCACTCCACCACACCATAACACCACCATGCTGTGGGCGGCATGCACGTTAGGCTTCTTTGCCTTCCTTAGAGCGGGAGAATTCACAGTGGTCCGAGGCGGTGCACACCCCGTCCTGTCAGCCTCGGACATCACGGTAGACAATCGATTTGCTCCAACCTATATAACAGTTACTCTACGCGGCAGCAAAACAGACCCATTTGGAACTGGATGCACCCTGTACCTAGGCCGCTCACATACGCACATTTGTCCGGTGACCGCAGTACTAGCTTACATGGCAATCAGGCCACCTACTCCCGGCCCTATTTTTATCTGGGCCGACGGCACTCCACTTACCCGGCAAGGCCTGGTGACCGCAGTACGCACAGCACTCGTTGGCTCAAACGTGGACACCACTCGCTACACAGGCCACAGCTTTCGGATAGGAGCGGCGACTGCAGCGGCCCAAGCGGGGCTTCCCGACTCTCTCATTCAGACGCTTGGGCGTTGGCGTTCTTCAGCGTTCCTGCACTACATCCGCACACCCACGTCAACCCTCCTGTCTGTATCGCACACCTTGACTCACCGCCCGTCTCAGACACATCCTTCGCCGGACACATGACTACTGTACCCCTGGCCGGTGCACACAAACAAGATACTCTTTGCCCCCTTTGGTGTTCATATGTTTTCTGTGTGCAATGGTTGTTGTGTTACACACACACACACACACACAAAAAAAAAAAAAAAATTTTTAATAAATAATTTGGAACAACTTAAGCGACAGAAATAAATTACGAGTGTAGGTTGGGAGTGTATAGCGCAAGCGCTATTGGAGGGCATCATGCGATGCATACACTCCCAAGCAAGCGGATGCGTCTGGGCCGGGAGTGGCGTGCATGTGGACGGACCGCACTGGTGTAGGACCCCCAAGCATTTGCGCGGGCACCGAGAATAATTTTGCCATACCCAAACAGCTTGTTCCTTTATAGCATTTGCGGGAGGTGCGAAGGGCTTCGCACAGCCTCGGTGCCCGCAAGGTATAAAACCGTACCTTGCTGGTCGGTTGACGGTTCCGGTCCTAGTACTATGTATGTTATCAGCACTGCCGAGGGAGTGGCCCACGTGATATTACCAACCCCCTCCGCACTACGTGGTGTCAGGGGTACGGACCACAGGTCTGTTAGTAAGGTGAAAACCCTCACTACATTAAATATTATTTTAAGAAGAACAGCTTAAAATCAGTTAATGAGAGAGGGTTGGGCCACTCTGTCGCACGTGATCTCTGCACATGTGGACCATCAGCAACCAGTAACCCCACAACTTACTGTTTCCCACCCACCCATCCCCTTGGACACGTAAGTCAACAGAGGTAAGTTATACGTTCTGTGTCTACATGTGTTATTTCTCATATGTTGTTTGTACCTCCGCTCTTCGGGGCGTGACAGGCACGTGGGCTAGTCCATAGAAGGACAGCTCCCTTGGCTTGTATGTTTACGCAAGGGGCCGGGACCAGCGCATACGCCCAACAGGGACATTGCACTGTTTTCACTGGGGGCATCATGCGATGCATACACTCCCAAGCAAGCGGATGCGTCTGGGCCGGGAGTGGCGTGCATGTGGACGGACCGCACTGGTGTAGGACCCCCAAGCATTTGCGCGGGCACCGAGAATAATTTTGCCATACCCAAACAGCTTGTTCCTTTATAGCATTTGCGGGAGGTGCGAAGGGCTTCGCACAGCCTCGGTGCCCGCAAGGTATAAAACCGTACCTTGCTGGTCGGTTGACGGTTCCGGTCCTAGTACTATGTATGTTATCAGCACTGCCGAGGGAGTGGCCCACGTGATATTACCAACCCCCTCCGCACTACGTGGTGTCAGGGGTACGGACCACAGGTCTGTTAGTAAGGTGAAAACCCTCACTACATTAAATAAGTCTTAATTCAACTACATATGCCCATAATACATAACATGTACACAAAGGGCCTGGTGTAGAACAGCTCAAAAAGTTAACACTGAAATACTATTGCCACAAACATGTTCATGCTATACAGATGGGGCACACATCCAATGGTGTTTCTCTAGCTACCAACAACATCCCTGTTTTAGGACGATCAGCCAGGAGAGGAAATTCATACTACGTATGACTATAGTTTAGAAGCACACGTGTATGTATGAAACTATAGAAAAATTTAGAAGCACACGAGATGGTATACAAACTTATAGTATGAAACTCTTATGGTCAAGAAAGTGTGTTTATTACAGAAATGTTGTTATAAATGAATATTTACGGTGGATCACCATTTCTCTTAGCCCTTTCCGTCTAAGGCATCTAAATAACATTCATTTAAACTGATATGAGAAGAATACCGAACACATGTACGCATGTTTACTGTTCTAATCACAAATCCACTTGTGTATCTTAATAATTACATTACTTATACTGACATGTTGCATGTATAGCAGCTGTTTTGTGCATTCTCAAATCGATTTGAGTACATTGCTATACATGCAACATGTACAGTATAAGTACGGTATGTAATTATTATTCAGATACACAAGTGGATTTGTGATTAGAATGCAGTACATGCGTACATGTGTGGTCGGTATTCTTCTCATATCAGTTTAAATGAATGTTATTTAGATGCCTTAGACGGAAAGGGCTAAGAGAAATGGTGATCCACCGTAAATATTCATTTATAACAACATTTCTGTAATAAACACACTTTCTTGTAAGATCACTGAATTTTTCTTTCAAATCTCAGTTTCATACTATAAGTTTGTATACCATCTCGTGTGCTTCTAAATCTATAGTCATACACGACATTAGTATGAATTTCCTCTCCTGGCTGATCGTCCTAAAACAGGGATGTTGTTGGTAGCTAGAGAAACACCATTGGATGTGTGCCCCATCTGTATAGCATGAACATGTTTGTGGCAATAGTATTTCAGTGTTAACTTTTTGAGCTGTTCTACACCAGGCCCTTTGTGTACATGTTATGTATTATGGGCATATGTAGTTGAATTAAGACTTATTTAATGTAGTGAGGGTTTTCACCTTACTAACAGACCTGTGGTCCGTACCCCTGACACCACGTAGTGCGGAGGGGGTTGGTAATATCACGTGGGCCACTCCCTCGGCAGTGCTGATAACATACATAGTACTAGGACCGGAACCGTCAACCGACCAGCAAGGTACGGTTTTATACCTTGCGGGCACCGAGGCTGTGCGAAGCCCTTCGCACCTCCCGCAAATGCTATAAAGGAACAAGCTGTTTGGGTATGGCAAAATTATTCTCGGTGCCCGCGCAAATGCTTGGGGGTCCTACACCAGTGCGGTCCGTCCACATGCACGCCACTCCCGGCCCAGACGCATCCGCTTGCTTGGGAGTGTATGCATCGCATGATGCCCCCAGTGAAAACAGTGCAATGTCCCTGTTGGGCGTATGCGCTGGTCCCGGCCCCTTGCGTAAACATACAAGCCAAGGGAGCTGTCCTTCTATGGACTAGCCCACGTGCCTGTCACGCCCCGAAGAGCGGAGGTACAAACAACATATGAGAAATAACACATGTAGACACAGAACGTATAACTTACCTCTGTTGACTTACGTGTCCAAGGGGATGGGTGGGTGGGAAACAGTAAGTTGTGGGGTTACTGGTTGCTGATGGTCCACATGTGCAGAGATCACGTGCGACAGAGTGGCCCAACCCTCTCTCATTAACTGATTTTAAGCTGTTCTTCTTAAAATAATATTTAATGTAGTGAGGGTTTTCACCTTACTAACAGACCTGTGGTCCGTACCCCTGACACCACGTAGTGCGGAGGGGGTTGGTAATATCACGTGGGCCACTCCCTCGGCAGTGCTGATAACATACATAGTACTAGGACCGGAACCGTCAACCGACCAGCAAGGTACGGTTTTATACCTTGCGGGCACCGAGGCTGTGCGAAGCCCTTCGCACCTCCCGCAAATGCTATAAAGGAACAAGCTGTTTGGGTATGGCAAAATTATTCTCGGTGCCCGCGCAAATGCTTGGGGGTCCTACACCAGTGCGGTCCGTCCACATGCACGCCACTCCCGGCCCAGACGCATCCGCTTGCTTGGGAGTGTATGCATCGCATGATGCCCTCCAATAGCGCTTGCGCTATACACTCCCAACCTACACTCGTAATTTATTTCTGTCGCTTAAGTTGTTCCAAATTATTTATTAAAAATTTTTTTTTTTTTTTTGTGTGTGTGTGTGTGTGTGTAACACAACAACCATTGCACACAGAAAACATATGAACACCAAAGGGGGCAAAGAGTATCTTGTTTGTGTGCACCGGCCAGGGGTACAGTAGTCATGTGTCCGGCGAAGGATGTGTCTGAGACGGGCGGTGAGTCAAGGTGTGCGATACAGACAGGAGGGTTGACGTGGGTGTGCGGATGTAGTGCAGGAACGCTGAAGAACGCCAACGCCCAAGCGTCTGAATGAGAGAGTCGGGAAGCCCCGCTTGGGCCGCTGCAGTCGCCGCTCCTATCCGAAAGCTGTGGCCTGTGTAGCGAGTGGTGTCCACGTTTGAGCCAACGAGTGCTGTGCGTACTGCGGTCACCAGGCCTTGCCGGGTAAGTGGAGTGCCGTCGGCCCAGATAAAAATAGGGCCGGGAGTAGGTGGCCTGATTGCCATGTAAGCTAGTACTGCGGTCACCGGACAAATGTGCGTATGTGAGCGGCCTAGGTACAGGGTGCATCCAGTTCCAAATGGGTCTGTTTTGCTGCCGCGTAGAGTAACTGTTATATAGGTTGGAGCAAATCGATTGTCTACCGTGATGTCCGAGGCTGACAGGACGGGGTGTGCACCGCCTCGGACCACTGTGAATTCTCCCGCTCTAAGGAAGGCAAAGAAGCCTAACGTGCATGCCGCCCACAGCATGGTGGTGTTATGGTGTGGTGGAGTGGCTGACCAGGCCCGGAAGAGTATGTTCAAGATCTCAACTGTTATGGGTAAACGGCGTGGCTGGTTACCTTGGGGTCTTGAACGTGATATCCCACGAAGGACGTAGTGCAACTGGGGCAGTGTGTTGATAGCTGGGTCTCCTCCACCCTGAGATATCTGGGAGAATCTTAGAGCACTCAGATAAAGGCGGATTGAGTTAGGGGCCAGATGGCACTCAAAGAGGTGGGCAGCAAAACGGCACAGGGTCCGCTCGACAAGTGGGAAGGGCGAGAGCCCTGTCATGTGGCAAAAGTGTAGGTAACGGCGGACTCCGGTGCGGTAGGCTGTAGTGGTTGCTGGTGCAACTCCGGCTGCAAGGAGTCCCTGAATTGTGCTGTCCACTCGCTGGAATTCCAATCCGGGGGCCTGTTCAGGAAGAGTGCTAATGTTTGTAGTGGGACGGTGGCCGGGAGCACCTGAGGGAACAGAGAATGGAACAATGATAAGTTGGCACGTGACAGTGCATCCGCTGCCGTGTTCTCCGCGCCCGGGATGTGCGTCGCGGAGAATCTAAATCTGAAGTAAGCCGCATAGAAATACAAGCAACGGAGAAGGTGGCACAGGAGGAGGTCGCGGGCATTCAGCTTCTGCACCACTGCCACAACAGCTATGTTGTCAACATGAAATTTTACGTGTTTCCCTGCCCAAGAATGCCCCCATATGGCTGCCGCAAGGACCACCGGGGTGAGTTCCTTCACCGCAATGTCTATCTGGGCCCAATGTGGAGGCCAGACCGCGTTGAACCACTCATGCTGTGGATCGAATGCCCCACACCCACATTTGCCTGCGGCGTCCGAGTAGATGTGCACTGATGGCTCTGCTGGAGTAAGCAGAGAGATGCCATTCCATTCCTGAAGAAAAAATTCCCACCAGTGCAAGTCTGCTCTTGCAGCAAGGTTGAGACGCAGATGGTGATGGGGGCGCGGAGCAGCTGGTAGAAGGGCAAACAGCTGACGGAGGAAGAGTCGGCCTGGGCGAACAACAGACGCCGCGTGTGACAGGTGTCCGAGAAGTGACTCCAACTCGCGTCTTGAACATCCCCGCTTAGAGTGCCACTCCTGAACAAGGGCTTTTAGGCGTGTTAGCTTGTCTTCAGGCAGTCTAACCTGGAAGCGGTGTGTGTCGATCACGATGCCAAGGAAAGTTACGCAGGTCGCTGGGCCCTCTGTCTTGTGAGAAGCTACAGGCACCCCGAGCTCGTCGAACACTTCTGTCGCATAGGCTTTCGCGGTGGCTGCTTCCAATGAGTCGGGTTCTCCTATGAACAAGAAGTCGTCTAAATAATGCAGAAGAAAGCGGATGCCTCTTCTGAATAGTGCCCATGCTAATGCATCTGCCACTGCGGTGAATAACTTAGGTGCGGAGCGCAGGCCGAACGGAAGTGACCTGTCCACATATGTGGCCCCCTCCCATGTAATAGCCAACAGGTAATGATCTGCTGGGTGAATTGGAATCATTCTGTATGCGTCTTTCAGATCTATCTTGACAAGCTGTGAATCTCGGCCTAATCGAGAGACAAGTTGTAGTGCATCGTCCAGGGTCGCGTATCTGAGAGAGCAGAGGTCTGCCTTGATTCCGTCGTTAACACTAGCTGTAGCGGGGAATGAAAGGTCCACGATCATGCGCCATCTGTTCATGGTGTGTCCCTTCGGCACCAGTCCGATTGGGCTTGTGTGGAGTAGCGGCTTGACACTTGCAGCCACGGGACCCTGTAGACGGCCGGCGTCAAGTTCGGCTGCTATGAAGGCGTTTACGCTAGTTGGGTTTGCTAGGGAAGATGGGTGGTTCCGGTTCGTCGCCCGCAACCGCTGGGACTGGTGTGCGAATCCGATCCGGAAGCCGTCCCTCAAGCCCCGCAAGATAAAAGAAGTAAATTCAGGGTCTGGGTGAGACCTAAGTGCCTCCTGAAGTGCCTGATAGCGAAGCGGGGTGGGTCCGCGAGGCCACAATGCAAGTGCTGTAGTCGGTGTTGCTGCTTCCAGTTGTAACAAGTCTGCCCGGTAGCGATAGTGGCCCGAGCCTGCCACAATTCCCATGA
>CBDCRZ010000116.1:0-123957 GCA_965221135.1 Sansalvadorimonas sp. | reverse complement strand
GTGGCTCTGGCCTCAAGCGCCATTTGTCGTGTATGTAAGCTGGGACGGAAATCTTTTACTGAGCAAAGCAGGTTGTCTTGAGTGTCCATCCCGGCACCACAAATTTCTACATATTTGAACCATTGGTTTTGCAGCCAGCCGGTACAAAGGCTGTTTGTGATTGCTGTCAGTTCTGTAATTGCTGCAGAGGATAGTGTAGAGGGTAGTGCAGAGTTTGTGCTGAGCTTTCTCTGCACCTGAAAACGAGCAGACAGTATTTTTATGGCTTGTTTAAGGGGGTATTCCGTGCAACCGACATCGGGAGGTAACTTATCAAGTTTTTGTAATATGTCGGTGCAATGCTCTGGATTAAATATCATCTCCAAACAAAGTAATGAATGTTGTTGAATGTTGGGCATGTTTTTATCTAAAACAGGCCAGAATGTAAAAATAAGTTTCTGGTTTTTATAAAGTTCTCCTTTAAATATTATCTGTTGCATTTTTCTTTTGAATTCTTTCAGTTCTGTTGAGGAGGATGCTTTATCGGGTATTTTTTCATAGAGAAAAATAACGCCCTGCATTGCACTCATAATCTCTTTTCCAACGTCTCTTACGAAACAAATCAAGCTATCACGTTCTATCGATCCATCATATAAGCAATTCAGTGTTATTACTCTAAATCTTATAATAGAGATGTGTTCATTTATTAGTTGTCCTAATAGCTCCTGGGATTCCAGAATTTTTCTTGTTGTTTTTCCTTTGGATGTTTCATTAATAGCCTGGTTGATTTTCTTTTCACATTTTTCGAGAGTTGCGCGTTTTTTACAATGTGCCTTAAAATCAATAAAAGATAAGGTTTGGAGTTTTCTGTGATACTTCAGTAATGCCCTGAACTGGTTTTGTGAATCTCTGGGGATTTGATTGATTTTGAGACTGATAATAGTTCGATCTTCAGGATGTTTTTCCAGGTATTTTTCGTATTGATTAAGAATTTTCCTTTTACTGCTTACCCAGGATTTGTTGGTTTCATCCGCATCCTGAAGTGTGAGAATGCTTACAGCCTTATCTATGTTGTGTTTAACCTGGTTGAGTAATTCTGCGGCTTCTCTGCCTAACGCGGCTAGTTCTGTATGTTTTAATCTCTTTTTTAAATACAGGCTAATTTGACTCTGTGGGAGAGTTGGAACATCTCCAAACATAGGTAGCGCCATAACATCTTGTAAAAGAGGAACTTTCAATGACATATCTTTATCAGATGCCACAGGGCAGGCTGCTGCATTCAAGGTCGGGAGTTTTTCAGGTGGTTGTAAAATGATTTTTGGTATTCTTGGTTCTGTCGGAGGCAAAAGAGATTTTGACGTTAAAGGAAAATACAGGTGACCAAACTGGCCTTTCAGTTCTTGCAGTTGCTGGTTGAGACGTGCTGCCACTGGGTGCTGGATGTACTGTTTGAGCCAGCCATGCTCTCGCATGATGAACAGATCTGACAGCAAAGGGCTCCAGGCTGGATCCGAATTAAATGTGCCATCATTATTAATAAGTATTCTGTGAAGTGCATATGTTATGGAATAGAGAATGCCCTTCAAGCTAACTTCCGTTGGTTGGGATGTTATTTGGTTTAAATATTGTAACGGTTTGCAGATATAGCCAGGGTGACAGACATAAGCCGTAAAAATTAATCTGTGAGATAGATAGTCATACTGTTCCTCCGCATTGGCAGGTTTTCTTGATAGGGTTTTAAAATCAGCCCACTCCATAAACTCACTGAATGAGATTGCTTCGGCCATGGTGCTATTCAAAACCCCAGAGAGAGAACCGCATGTGAACGCAGTTCTGGTAAGTAGTTTTTTGGTTTTTTGTAAAAAGCAAGTGAAGATTAAAGATAAATCTAAATTGCTGTGTTTTTTTATGTCATTTTCTATTAAAAATGCCAGATTAAATATCTGTATCTGCTGGCATAATTCCATGTCTATAGCATTCTGCTTTATGACTGTGCCAGGTGAAGGTAGTTGATAAGGTAGAGCATCTAGGGTTTCTCTAATCGGCTGATGTAACTGCTTTTCAGTTTCAGACAAGGTGGTTACTGCTATGACATTGTTGAAAATAATATTTTGGTGCATTAGGTGATAGCTTTTTTCTGAAGCACTTATAAATGTTTTTGTTCTTGCTTTTTCTTTAAACCATTTATGTTCATCCGGGTGATCTTCCAGATAACCAATGTATGCTGCTCTTAGTTTTTGGTATTGAGACAGGACTGTCAGGTAAATTCCCCTTGTGGCGACAAACTCTTGATTTGGTCGCAGTTGATGCTCTATCAGTGTCTTTTGGTTTATTTCAATCTCGCAGGCGAGGATATACAATTCTGAAAGATTTCTATCGAACCATTTTCCAGGTATGGATGTTAACCCCAAAGGTTGTTCGGCATGGCTCTCTAAAAAATCTTCTTCATCATATGAAGGTGATGCTGAGGATGCTGCTGAATGATAACTTGCGTCCGATTCACTATCAGAACCCTGTTCCACGATACTGATAGAATGTGAACCTATTTCTTTACTTTCAGGCGTTTTCTTTTCATGTGAATGTATGGTTTTCAGTTGTGGGACAACAGGTTTTGGTTTCTCAATAACACCGTTCGATTCCTCAGGGGGAGTGTGTGGCCGTGCAGAGTTAATATTATCCAAGGTTAAACTACCTTCAGCTACAGGCTGATTTGAAAAGTAAATAAATTAGCTTCAAATAAGTTGGATGAATATAAAGGCCAATAATTCTAAACGAGATGCTAAGAATGCCTGACGGAAGCACTGGACATCATTCAACCGGCTACTAGCTACTAACTAGAGCGATGTCATATATTTTTAACTTATTCATAGTCCCTGTGGTTAGGTAGGCTACTGCTCCTGAACCAGTTGGTTATTCCGGGAACTTATCTGTGAGCCAGAGACTCTAAAGATGGCTTGCGTTATTACGCCCGGATCTCAGGAATAAGGATATTCGCTATGGAAACATCGACAGGCGCTTTTGATGCGCGATCCCCGACTTTAGTCCCATTGCTCACGAATGCGCAGTTGCAGGATAGATTCGCAAGGAAGCGTTATGGGGCAGATGTGCAAGATGGAGCTATCTGTCAGCGGCGTAAAGTCGAGGCGCTGACTGACACGATTCAGACCATGAGCCTCTCCGATTCCAAAGCAACCCTTCACAAACCTGTTCTTTCAACCAACCGTTTTGATGCGTTTTTCGCCGAGTCGGATGAGGACGTTAATCGCCTGGTTCACTACTACCTGACTACTGAGCCGAATACACCTGTTGCTCTGGTCAGCCGCTCCGGGGATTTCGATCAGGAAGGCTTAACGGTCACTCCCATGGTGGTAAAAGACGGGAACGGCCGTGTTCAGGAGAGCCAGTCCCCGGGCCTGCTCAACGGTACCCGGCCGGCTACCCTGATTTTTGATTGCCGTAAGATGACCCCAGGTAATATTGCCGCCCGTAATGAGCTGATGGATAAACCACCGAAATTTCGGGGCCAGCCATTGAATCCGGCTTGCAGGGTGGTGGTGTTGATTGACAAAGCCATGGTCCCTGTCGCCGGGCAGGCCAACAGAAATAAGTGCGGCGATGATTTTTGGCGCCGTATCAGTCGGTGTCATAACACCTGGATTATCCCGGATGAGGGCTCTAACACCCTGGCCTGTGACCGTTTGCCGGTTCTTCGGATTGAAGAGGAAGCAGGCCCCAATGATGTGGTTCTGGATTGTTCCACTACCACAGACTGGTACCAGCTGGTGTTTGGCCGGGTGGTTCTGGACTATGACGGGAATCGCCACTATTGCCATGGCCCGCTTTATGAAGCCCTGGGCCAGGGTACCTGCGGGCGTGTGATTCTGCGGGGCGCTCCCTGGCACGATCCCCGATTCCGGCTGGCTATTGAGCAGTTGATGGTACAGCGGAGTTATGAGGTTAACGGTGAAGTTGTCAATCTTGGGAATGTAGCCTTTGTCTGCCAGGAGGCCGACCCCCGCGTTATATCAGCGCTGAAAACGAGGATAAGGCTGACCGAAAAGTGCGATGGCAGTTATTTCAGTCTTAACCAGAATAATTTTGATGACTGCCTTGGGGAGAGTGTGATCGACAAGGGTGGCGTGGCCAGAGAGGATGTTCTGGGGGGGATCCTGAACATGTTCGGCGGGTTGCGAGTGACCTCCCGGCTGAGTTCTGCCCAGTGGCACCGGCTGTTGTTGCGTATCCAGCAATGGGGGGAGATGGTGGATGTCGCTGTCGATGACCCGACAGAGCAGCCCCTTGATTATGCCGCAGGGATGAGGCCAGCCGTGCCTGCTCATGTCCGCTCCTCCCTGACAGTTGTGTACTGTGAGGATGAAGCCATTGTGACCGGATACCTGACAGCTATGAATACGGAAGGTAAGCCGGCCGTGTACGAATTGTCTGTGACCCCGGATATGGAGCTGGCTCAACTGACCGGTGAGATTTCAATTTCTTCTCTAAAGCGCAGGCGTGTGGCATTCAACGCCAGTGGCTTGATTCAGGCTCTGGACAGAGGAGAACCCATTGTCCTTCGGAACATCCACAAAAATCCGGTGTTACAACGACAACTGGAAGGGCTGTGTCTGGAGCCTCCCCGACTGCTGATCAATGGGAAAATCAAGCGTTTCATCAATGCCAGTGTGGTTGCGATATTGCCGCCGGAGGCGGGATTGTCATCGCCTGTCTGGCAGAAGGCTCCGGGCATCCATTTTGAAGACGATGGGGCAAGCTGCCTGAAAAAAATATCAAATGTTTATAAGTTGAACGAAGAGGACCAGGGGCATCTGACCCAGGCGCGCACATTCCTGGCCAAGGTTCTGACGGCAGTTCCATCCAGCAGCCGTAAGCTGTGGCCCTCTCCTCCCCAGGGAGCGGTGTTTCCGGTGCTGATGAAAATTGCCCGTCAGGTACAGGCATTGCGTCAGAAGAGTCTGTCTCCGGCAGGCTGTGATAGAGACCCTCATAGTGTCTGGCGTGAGGCTATAAGGCAGGTTGTTTTGCAGGAGTATCAAGGACTTCCGGAGATGTCAGCCTGGCTGGACCTGAGGCTGCTGAGATTCTTCCCGCTCCAGGGGGAGCAGGCCAATGACTGGATTGACCCGGCTCCTTTTCTGGAGCTTCTGGACACTGTCGAGGTGATTGACCAGACGACATTGGGCAGTTATTGCTGGCGTTTGAGCCGAGGGTTGTCTCCGGCCTGTTTCCCTGAGTCTATCGAACGCTATGAGTCATTCTCGCAGGGCAACAGGGCAGTGTTGATTAGGGCACTGTTGTCCTGTTGTCCAGAGGAGCGCAAGGAATCCTTGAGGGCGACTCTGAGCTGTTTCCCGAGTCCTTTGGAGCTGCCACACACCGATTCTCCTCTTCTTGAGAACACAACGGAAGACTGGCAGAGCTGGCAGGAAGAGAGATTGGAAACGCTGGAAACCCTGGTGCGGCATCATCCTCTGGTCTTCCTCAAGGGAGAGCCAGGTGCGGGCAAAACATGGTCTGCATCAGAAGTGGCCCGGCGACTGAACCCGGAACAGCCTCCCATTGTCGTGACCGCCAGTCCGATGAGTGACCAGAGCCAGTTGATGCGGGTGCCTGTGCGGGATGATTTCCTGAGTCTGACCGAGGGGGAACTGAATAGCCTGTCTCTGTCGCAGGAAGAACGACTGGTGTTTGAAACACTGGTGCAAAAATGGGGAGTGGTGAAAGGTGATCTCTGTTGTTTGCCATTAACTGGAGATGTGCAGGCCATCCTGAATAACAAGTTCCGCCAGGACAGCCAGGACCAGCTCAAAATGTACCGGGATGCGAGAACTCGTTATGAGGATGGTCCTCTGTTGCGCTGGGCCAAAACCGCCAGTGAGGGTGGCAAACCAGTGGTACTGATTATTGATGAAGCCAATCTGGCACCTGCTGAGCTGTGGGACATGTTCCAGGGGCTTGAGGGTGATCATCCCACCCTCAGCTTTGGTGGTGAGGTTATCACGCTTGGGCCTTATCACCGGGTAGTTTTTACCGGTAACCCGGAAACTGCAGCGGGGCGTAATACCAGCCTGGGCTTGCGCCAGCAGGCCGTGACCCAGTATTTCCCGGCGTTGCCTGAAGCCTTTTTACAAGAGCGGGTTTTGCGGCCAAGGCTGCAGAATATGGGGCTGGCCGGTAACAGTGAAACAGTCATAAGTACGAGAATTGCCGCACTCTGGCAACGCTTTCGGGCGCTGGCTCCTGAGTATGAATTTACCCCGCGGGATATCCATGAAATCTGTGACCGGCTACAGCTGTACCTGTCGATTGAGAATGCCGGGGATGTCAGTGATCCTGTGTTGCTCCGCCTGGTCTGGCTGGCGGTCAGCGAAACACTGGGGGGGAGTTGCTCTTCTGAGACGGAGGCGCTGGAGTCTCTGGAGCTGTGGTACCGGCACTGTTTTGGTACGGGCGATGATGTGTCTTTGACAGAAATAGACAGACGCTTTTATTCCATGCTGGTGCAGCTGCAAACGGATAATTCGGGTTTCTATTGTCAGGGAACGTCGGTCGAACAACTGGCCAGGGTGTACTGGAGTGCCCTGTATAAACGCCAGCAGATGGCCGTATCCGATCAGGTTTTTCAGGGCAAGCGTGCGACGCTGGTAGAGGGGCCGGCGGGTCGCGGAAAGGATGCTCTGCTGCATCAGATTCTCCAGCAGACAAATACACAGTATGTGCACCTGAATGCCGGGTGCAGTGACTGGCAGACGATCCGGGATGTTTTGCGTCATGCGGCTGCGAACGGACAGGTTGTGGCGATTTCCGAGCTGAACCTTCTGCCCAGTGCCTACCTGGAAGGTGAGCTGAACGATATCCTCACGGGTGCGGCCAGCCCCGGGTTTCATCTGTTTGCGACGGTGAACCCTCCAGAATTTTCGGGGCGTGAACGGCTATCCCCGGCACTGCAAAGCCGGTTTGTCAGCTCAACCATTGGGGATTACAGCAATAATGAGCTGGAAGCCATTGCCTTGTCACGATCCCACCTTGACAGGGAGACTGTCAGCCAGCTGGTGAACTGGCACTGCCAGTTACGTCGGGTGATACAGAAGATGGGGGGGGCGACGCTGCAACCGGGAACCAGCACGCTGTTGGCGCTTATTGAACACCTTCACTCGTTCAACCCTGTCACTGTGCACAATATGCAGGAGAGTTTCCTTAGCCTGTACCAGATCCCTCTTCTGTATGCGGACATGACCCTGGATACTCTTGGTACCCTGGGGGAGACGACCAAAATACAGACTGAGACAAACCTGTATACAGGCAGCCTCTGTCGTGAACTGATGCAGTGGGTGTATACACACTTCCCGAATATTGGTCCGGTCACATTACGCAGAGGCTTTAATTATGAGTTCTGCCCGGAAACCGGCCATCTGCGGGTACCTGAGAGTGTATTGAGTACGACCGATGAGGTACCGAGCCCTGAGGTTGTGGGCAAGGTCGCACGAAGTGTGGTTGAGGGCCTGTGGTGTGCCAATGGTATGCCTGCTGTTTATCCCGATAGCGGAGACATCCTGGCTTGTCATCTCTTTACCCACTGGCAACGCATGTTTGCCGGTCACCTGCTTGGAACTCTCGAGAATAAGCAGCAGTGGCTGGAACAGTGGTATCCCTACCCTGAGTCGGGAGGCCCGTCCACTATGGAGCTGAAAGAAAACCAGAAGCTGATAAAGGAGGCAGAAGCTTTTCTGTCCAAAGCAGGGACAAACGCTAACCCCGTTTTGTACCGCCGGTTCCTGATGATTCTGGCTCCCTGGAGGCGCTCTATGGAAGAGTATCTCGAAGAGATGAGCACCGGGCAGGGCATACAGAAGAATCAGGAAAGTATGGAGACAGACGCACAGGCTAATCAGGAAAGTATGGAGGCAGACGCACAGGCTAATCAGGAAAGTATGGAGGCAGACGCACAGGCTAATCAGGAAAGTATGGAGACAGACGCACAGGCTGCAGAGTCCAGAATTGGCTTGAAAGGCGGCTCTATATCGGCGTTCACTCCTTATCGGTCCCAAGCCAAAGATAGTACGGGCAGAAAAAGGATCGTGTTGCCTTCCTTCCGGAATACTGACTTCACCAACGAGCGTATGAATGTTTTCACACCGATGTATAGCTCTGAGCAGGGTATGCTGGTGGCTCAAGATATACTGGGAGAAAGTGGTTTCAACAGGGTGCCGTGCGAGGCAAAACCTGCAGAATATGTTCTTGAAAACAGTGAAATACCAGGACAGATGAGGAAGCATTTTACCAACAAGTCTTGGACGTCTCTGGTAGGCTTGAAATACTATCCCAGAGCGAGGTTGAAGTATATTGCCATTACCCCTCACCAGCCTTTTGAAGTGGTGCAGGAACGTGCCAGTGGTATGTATCTGGTCAGACTGCTTGAGAAGCCCATAAACACCTCTGAAACCGACGATCCCTTTTTTACCGTTGATTGTGTGCTTGAGATGAACCATGGCATATCCCCACCGGGTCGTGGCGTCGTGTCGGGCAATGCCTACTGCGAGTGTCCAGCGGATGTTGACAGTGCCATCAGGGAGCATACCGACCCTATCGTTGTGCAGCTCCGGGAGTCACTCAAGATGGCCAGTACACTGGAGGATCGTATCAAACTGATCAGAGGATTTTGTTCCAGTGGCAGGGTTTTCAAATCCTATGAAACTTTGAAAACAACAGGCCGTGAGCAGTTGACTGAATTGCTTGCAGTACGGCCTTCGGATTACCTGAGTCGAGCCATAGCCTTCTGGATGCTGTCCAGCTGGTGTCATATTCCTGTTCGTTTTTCAATCTCCGGTGGCCGCAGGGCTGTTGTAGAGCTGTCCCAGGACAGCGGCTATACCCAGAGTGTTTATGATTTGTATGGTCATTTGGAAGATGTCGCCCCCTATGAGGTGGTCGTGCGGGACTTCTCCGCCGTCGCTCACAAATCTGAAAAAGAGATTGATAGACGCATGTTCCGGGAATGTAATCCGGATAAAGCGGCTGAGATGATGGATACGATAAGACCAGGTAACCCGAATTATTCCCAACTGTGTCTATTCTTTGGTCATTTTTTCGGATCGACGATCTCTTTATCGGGGCCGGTTTCTGTTGAAAAGGTGAAAGCCTGGCTACAGACATTCTCAGCACAGGCTGATTATCGTTTACTGAAGAGCAGACCGCAGATGCTGTGTGACATGATGGCAAATATTGGTAGAAGGATGGAAGAACAGCCGTCTGAAGAACTGAAAGCTGTGTATCAGGAATTGTCCCGTTTTATCCTTGATCAGGCTTGGCTCACGGAAGGTTCCAGCTGCAGTATGATTCACTTTCTGCAATTCTATAAAGAAAGGCAGAAACAGAGGGCAGCGCTCTACAGTGATGTGTTCACCCACGATTTGGAAGCGGCCAATGATATTCGCAGGCCAGGGGAACCTCTGGCATCAGAGGTGGAGGAGCTTTACCTGAAGAGGTTCTCAGCAGACGTTATTCATGAAGTTATGGACGAGCGGGATAAAGAAAAGGCGTCAAAACAGAATGCTGTCATGGCTGGCTGGTTTGCGGATTTTTTCCAGCATATGCATTCACCGAAGCTGATGCAGACCCTGTTGGGAGAGGTCCCCGGTGTCCAATACCGGGACGCTCCGCCAGGAACGCTGGATCTTGAGAGACTGGTGCGCCAGCTGCCTGTTTACCGCTGTAATGCGACAGTTGTTTCTGTGCGACCGGCTCTGGTGATCTCCCCCGCTGATAAACTGAATACATTGATATGTAAAAAAATCACCCCACTGATTGAAAAACCGAAAAAAACCGAGGTGGATTCATGCACGCAGGCCTCTATGGCCGAGACGCTGGCCGAATTTATTTCGATGTATGTGCGCTCGACGTTTATGGGTTATCTCTACCATAAAGGTGGTGGTGACAGGGGGTCTTTGAAAGTTCTGTTCCCGGCAGATTTAAAACGTAGTCACAGTACTCCGCTAGTGGATCCTTATCGCCCTTTAAGGGCGGGCTGGGTTGCTCCCAAAAACCCCCAGGATTTTGAAGGGTTGATGTCTGTACCTTCTACTGAGTTTGTGGATCATAAGCAAAGTGATTTACAGCAGGCCTGGGCCAGTAAAGGGTTCAACCAGACTGACCTTTGCCTTCTTGACCAGAATTTATTGCTCTGGACTCTGGAGGATTACCTTAAGGATGTTGACTGGCGCAGCCTGGTTAAGGGTGTTCTCGCGCATCCGGCCTGGAAGGAGTACGCCGAAGAGGTGAATAAAAAGATAAAAGAAGATTATCTTGAGATGAGAATCGATGGTGAGGGGTTCATGCAAAATACAGAGGGAGGGACGCTTCCTGATGATTTTCTGGAAGAGTTGAAGAGCAGTCAGGAATTTAAGGAAGCAGGCCTGGTGGATGATATCAACGATGCTTTGAAGGATGAGGCAATGTGATTTTCCAGAGAACACGTGAAGTCTGCTCGGTATGAGGTTCTCGCTAATATCAACATGCTGAGGGGCAAACCAGTCGTTTGTCTGTTACTGATAAGGCTTTAGGGTTCAATGAGTGGGTAGCTTTTGAGATACATCCTCACATTCATAATGTTGAGGATGTTGTCCAGTGTCATGCTCCAGTGGAAAGCATACGTACAGTGAAATCATCTAATGGTGTTTCTGAAAAGCGCTACGTTATCAAAACTACTTTGAAAATGGCCAGTCAAAGCTGGCCGGTTGAGGTTACATTAAGCAATCGCACAGACATGAGTTACCTTATGCTTTTAGGGAGAACTGGTATGGAGGATCGAGTGTTAGTGGACCCTTCACAAGAGGTTTTACTCAGGTAGTGCTGTTGTGGGGGAATATTGAGGTAGACACCTGCTCTAGGAGCCTGACCGAGAATAGACGCCCTACTGCGAGCGACCCGGATTTGGCCATTTTTTGAGCTGTTTTTCGTTAAATAGAACCACTATTCGCCTCAAAACAACTCAAAAAATGACTCAAACCGGCTTCGCTCTCGCTACGGCCGCTATTCTCGGTCAGGCTCCTAGTACATATCCCCCACAGCGGTATTAACATCGTGATTAAACTCACTGGGAGGGTTGTTGAGTGCACACCTGATCAGATGGGTTTCATTCCCGCGTTTTATTGCTTTGATGAATGCGGGGGCAGGCTGTAATGGGACACTCTGTAATTCCTGTGTACGATGAATGAGCATGCCTCCAGTGCTTTTGTCGCGAGTTACCCTGGTCACTTCGGGAAGTGCCAGTCGGCGATCAGCCGTCAGTACACTGACTTGTTGAGTTTTGAATAGTTTATTGTAAAGGGAGTTTATAATCCCTGGCTTGGGTGTTGGTTTTGCTATTGCCAGTTTTTTGAGCTGGGTTTTATAGTCCTGTCCAAAAATACGACTCACTATCTCATGCTTTATGACGGGGATGTGATTTTTGAACTCCTCAAAATTGAGAGCATTAATCAGGCTTTCCGGCGTACAACTTTCATAAAGATCACTCATATGGGTTGTCCAAAGACTAGCCTCAGATTCCCAGTATGAGCCAGCTGCAGCCCTATAGACGGATGCCGGAGTAGTAGCGATTTTTCTATAAAATCCTGCCTGAGTAAGCTGTAAGAGATCATAAACATCATCACTGGTGGCAAGCATCATTATCTTAACTTTTTCGTTATAGGATCCATAGTACTGGTGGCTGGTAATCCACTCTGCGGTGTCCTTTTTGCTGTCCGGAAGTTTGCTGTCCGGAAGGGCTGATTTTTTGTTTTGTGGATTCCGGTGTGTGTTTCGCAGTGCAGCAATAACAAGATCCATCATTTCAATATCAAAGGGTTCAAACTCAGTCATGGCAACGCTATCTTGTTCGGCGTCTTTCGGAAGAACATGCTTTTGTTGCAGCAGAGTTTTGATGGTTTCTAAATGTTTTTTTACATCAGCAGCAGAGGTACCTTTACTTTCCATAGTGCTGAGTGCATGCTCGATAAGGCTTGGACTGCAGGTGTTATCTTTAAGCTTTTTTTCTGTCAGCCTTAAACTTTTCTCCGCCTGATTATCACAAGACATATCAGTTTCTTGCGTTGTGCCGCTTTTTAGTCTGTCTTCAATAGCCTGAAGCCTGCGTTGCCAGTTCCAGCCAACTCCCATGTGAATAGCTTCTACTTGTTTGTTCCATGGTATCTCTTTTAATAAAAGAAATTGCGCACTGCGAAGTTCAGTGTTTTTCTGTGTAAGGTATTGAGTGCAAATACGGCGGTAGTGACCAGTGATCTGCAGAGTGGGTGAGCTTTGCCTCGACGTTTTGATAAATTTAATAATGGTCTCGTAGCTTTCCAGCCATTTCTTATCTTTAGCACTTCCTTTTCCCGTTAGTACCCTTCTTGCATCGAGAGCATGGCTTTTCCTCTCATGGTCAGCACTGGCACCGCCCCGAACAGTCGATTGCGTTGTGAGATATGCATGACCGCCCCTCAGTGTATCGCGAAAGGTCTTAGCACCTTCAATGGCCTCGCAGGCCAGTTGTTTTAAGAAGGTAATATAGCCAGCCTGGGAGTAACAGGGGTGGCCTGAATCGCAGGCTGTAAATGACGTGCCCTCGGGGCCGGGTATTAAACGGTGACGAATTTGAGAGGGACACTGCATACTAATCGCTGCTTGAGTGGTTACTTTTTTATAGGTGCCGTGGGCGTTGTAAAATACAGGGACAAGTTCCGAAAGCATCGCGCTATATCTTCCGGCCAATAAATGAGGAACTCGCGCCAGGGTATCCTGAACAATGTACATACCTGCGGATGTTAAAGTGACCACCAACGGAGCTCTTTGCTGGTTGTTCAGATCTATGACGAATTGTTCAAGATCATCATATGTCGTGATGTTATAGCTCGGATCAACACAGTAAAGGGTATCAAGCTGATTGGCGGCGCAGCTGAATATCACTAATGGGCGGTTGGTGATGGATGGTAATAATAATAACAATAAGGCAATAAGGCATCGGGTATATCGTCTACAGTTCCTTTCAGGGGAGAAGGTTGACCGGCTGTTAACATGAGTGCGGGCGTTTTTAAAAACGATAATGCGCCTGAGCCTATGCTTTCAAGATGAATACCTGTATATCTTTCGGCGGCTTCCGGGGTGAGATATTCAGGGGAGAGTTTGAAGGGTATTACATGTTCAATAACATCAAGCTGTTTAAGTGAATTCAGTAATGATGCTTCACGACGGAATCGGGTCTCTTTTTCCAGCAATGTAGAGAAGGGAATAAAATCGCAGGAAAACTGGTAGCGTTTTGCTGTATTACAGGCTTGTTGGACCAGACCTTGCCTGTGCGGTTTTGCTAAAGATGATGGATCCGTGATCGTTCTGGCTGTCAGGCATTCATGTTTTAGACCGCTGTCATCCGGGCCGCCTGGCACCCCAAAATAGCGCACACCTGACAGTCTTGCTGAGCCTAATGGATCTGCCACGAATTGGTGCTGCCGGCCTGGGGTTGTGCCGGGAACTGTCCCGGGAACCGAACCTGGCGTTGTAATAGCAGATAAGGGGTTGCTCATATCAGTGGTACCACTCTTTCAGATTTCAGGTTTCTAAAGAATGGACAATAATTAAGCAGGGATGTTGGTTAGGCAGTCCAACAAATGTGTTAGGTCGACTAATAAATATCCGCGATGCAAAGAAAGGGGTGGAATGCAATAAGGGAACCACGTGAAGTCGGCTCGGTATGAGGTTCACGCTAATATCAATATGCTGAGGGGCAAACCAGTCGTTGGTCTGTTACTGATAAGGCTTTAGGGTTCAATGAGTGGGTGCCCTTTGTGTTTTCTTGCAAAAGTGTTTTAACCTGTCTGCGAGAAACTTGTCATCGTACATAAGGTCACCCATTTCAAGCGCATCAATCGCAAGTTGGGTGGAGTGGACAAATGTCAGTTTTGTGTTGAGGTGTATCTGTTCTTTGTAAAAATTTACTCCCGTCATGGCATCTTCATATCCCCACCCGAGAAGATTGTATTCCAGTATTTTGAAATAAGTGCCATACCGTCCGGCTGGAGCCAAGACAAAACCTTCCCCGGGGGCATAAAATTTGTTTGCAAGCACAGGAAACAAAGAACCCAAACCACAGGTTTCAGGGTTGCCGATATGGATGTAACCAAGGGCGGCAGGCTCTGCCAGTAAGTGAGGTATCCAGTTATCTTTTACTGGATCATAATGGCATGGCATCCAGCTTTGAAAAAAAAGAATCCTGGCATTAGGGTGTCTTTTTAAAAGAAACTCAGGAACGTCCCGGTAATCCATTTCACTTGAGCAGGGGAGCAGGGGTTCACTCATTTGAAATCTTTTATCACAACCCTCACCCGGGTAAATATCTGAGCAATGTATAAACAGGTCTGGTGCAATAACAGCAATATTATCTTCACTGGTTATATGTCCGCTACCATAGCTATTGGATCTCAACTCTTTCCGCAGGCGCTCATAGAGTGCTCGCTCTATCAATCCAGCGCCTGAGCCTACTGAGGCAATGATAAGAGGGCTGCCTGAGTTTTGTGCAAGGTGTTGCTGGTAAATCATTTTTACTATTCTATAAAGGCCTTCAATGGTTTCTGCTACTGGAAACTGGCTGATATAAGGCTCGTGTAGGAGTCTATGAGCGAATATCTCTTTTTTTGTATCGAACCTGCTTTCTTCCGCCATGTAATGGTGCAGGTCATCATATACCTTTTGCCAGGTTGGCGGGTTTTTCAGCACAGGAAGTATCTCATCACCTTGACCTGTTTCGGAAAAAGCCAGAAGCCTCCTGATATAGTCAGAGCTCGGCTGGTCTACAGTTTCGGTAATTAAAGTGCAGTCTTTATGCTGCTCATAGGTACCACGCTCATCGCAGGCTTCACAGCTAACGTTTATATCTAATATTTGATCTTCGATGTCATTAGCACGATAGGGTTGCTGGACTGAACACAGTGGGCAGTTAGCGAATATCTTTGGTTCTATCGAAGTTTTAATGACGGAAGGTTGAATGCAGTCTCTACAAAAAACGGGATTTTTATGGTTCGGGCATTCTAGCTGGACAGGCTTTATGGGGACCTCATTACATGTTTTGCAGAGATACTGGTTTGGGAAATAACAGCGTCCTCCCTTTAAATGAAAGAGTCCTGCATGGAGAGATAAAGGGCAGATAAGAATCACCAAAGGGAACAGTAACCTGACGACAAACAAGCTGACCTGTCTATTTAGCATGAGTGCCTCTTCTATCTAGCATAAGCATGACTTCGCCCTTTTGAGTAATTCAGATCCTCAATTCCTACTTAAAAATAGAGCAGAAGAGTAAGTTTTTAAAAATTATTTTCAGGGGAAATTTATTGACAACATAATGGGGTTACTGGTTGGATCCATCGCTACAATACCGACGGGCCTGAGGCCATGCCGTACAAACCGTCAGGTGGCCACCCCCTTTTGCCAGATTATAAGCAAAGCTGTTGCCTGTCTGGTCGACAAGACGCTGGAGTACGCAGCGACTCAAGAGAGGCGTTTAAACACGCTTCGCTGGACACTGAAATTTTTAGTTCAGTGGTGTTGGGAGTGCTTTCAGGTTCGATGTTGTCGAGAGACCCTGCGACAGACTTTGAAACGCTTGGGTTACTCTTGGAAGAAGGCTAAAAAGCTTCTCAACAAGGCGAACCCTGCTCGTAGGTGGTCAACGAGATACTCACATAATCATGAAGGATTGTTCCTCCCGGAATATGGACATGATGTAAATAGTTACTCTTCTACAGATTACTCCCTTGGGAGGGTTCCTCTATCATTGCGCAGACACCAACGGCCAGAAGTTTACAAATAAGAGTATTCAGGCTCATAAGCACCATCCTGCCGTTCGAACCACCAAGATGAGGGTCTGACGAGTTTCCGGGGGTAAACCCTTTATCAGTCAGCCGTTTTTTGTTGGAGTCGCTAAGCGGTGCTAACATGCTGGTAGCTGGCCAGTCAGGGTATACCTCCGCAGGTATACGACCTTTCCTCAAATCCTGTACATACGGCACATCAGCTGCACACCAGTAAAGGGTTTGCATGACAGTCTGCCTTAACAGCCCATTTTGCTCCATTGCCAGTTCAACGGCTTGCTCAGAGAGCTTGGAAAATGCCCTGAGAAAACTGGTTTTTAATATTTCTTTTATGGCCGACTCATGAGTAATGACGGACTGAATATCCCGATAATCAAACTGATGTTTGAAGCATCGGGCGTATTCCAGCACCAGCCCCTGAACAAAATTCGCTAATTCACTCAGCCTCACTCTGTTACGATCCTGGCGTTTGTCAAAGTCCGCCATAACATTTCTATTATGGGAGTAAAAATAGTCTTCGCTGAACTCCATCGGGCTTTTTGTATCCCCGAAATCCCGCACTCCCACCGGCCCGATATTTGGATGGTCGGTTGCGCTTCCGGACCATTTACACAGAATGCCTTCTGAGGGATAACCTGCATAAGGAGCCAGCACCAGATGCATTCTGTAGGTCGTTTCATCATGAAAAGCCGCCAATACCTGTGGACCAAGGAGTCCTCGGGACCAGAGCTGCCCCAGGTCATGAGCAGACCTGTTGAATAAGGCTTTAATGTCATCAGCCGTAGTGTCAGGATCCAGATCATAGCTGTACAGATGGTAATCCTGTCCTGGCGGCGTGGTAAGGTGAAGGGCATAACCGGGACCGTCATGAGATACATTGACGTTCTCCAGCAACTTGCTTTTTTCTTCAGGACGCAAATTGTTCAGGTGCTTTTCCAGCTGAGGGATGAGGTATAATCCTTCCACACAGGGAATGTCACTCTTCAATCCAAACAGGTCTTTGTGCTGTTTCAACAGCTGGATTTTACCACCTTCCATTTTCAGCTTATCAAGGGTCTCTGTATTGCTGAGAAACTTAAGGTAATCCCATCCGCCGTCGTGTTTCTGTCTCCTGAGGGTTCTCCCCGCCACGGCCGACTGACTGTCAAACAGCGGGTCAAGCGTATCAGGAGCCGCAGTGCAGGATATCGCCTCTTTTCCCGATATCAGGGATTGCCATTCATTGTTCAAGGGGTTGTCCGGCTCAGGACAGTCCTGGTCAACGGTCAACAACAGATTCCAGAAAAAAACATCCCTCTGCCCGGTGTTGAGTGGGTAGTAGGGGGTTGAGAACAGGGTCTTCCTCTGAGCCTCACATTCGGGGTCATTCAACCAGTGTTTAATAACAGCTATACGGTGACTTTCAGGAGCGGCCATAAGAAAGGCCTCGAGCATATCGTACAGATCTTTTAGAGGCTCAAAGTGAACGAAAAATATCATTTCATCCATATCAACCTGAGTGGGCGATGAGCCATCATTGACCGGCTGGTCAGGGTGTATATCTGGCCGGAGCTGATGTTGATTTGGGGGCAGAGATGCACGCACCTTCCTGCATGCTTCCTGATGTTTTCCCACAATGAGCCAATCCATAAATCCGACAAAGTCATGAATCGTGGAAAAACTATTATGATCCTTGATTTTTTGAATGATTTCAGCCGAGTCGGGATCCCTGGATTTTAACTCAGCAAGTTCGCTCTCCGTCGGGTAAGTATTCAGGCCAAGAAAGTGTAACCGACACCGCAAATAAGCCCAGGAGGGATCAAGCATGGTCGTTTCTATCCACTTTGCTGCCTCTTCAGGTACTGCCCCCAGGCGTTGGATAGTTTGCTGCAAAATAGTGTCAAATTGCCCCCTTTGAGCATGATCGCTCATAGTTTCCGGAATACTAAATAGGATCTGCAGGGGAATTTCACCTTTAGAATTCTTGCGCAACCAGATATCCGGGTCGACCTTGTTCCACAATGAGGCAAATGCGCTGTCTGACGTCAGCCCAAGAACGTTTGCAGCATTGATTCCAGAGCGTGAAAAATAGTGAAGCACAGTCTCCTGAGAGTCATCACTGATCGACTCTGGCACAAAACAAATATCTGTGCCTCGGCAGGTTTCCTCAATACCTGTAAGAATATGGAAACAACGGTGCAGCCCGCTTAACAGGCAGAGGCGGGCAATAGCGCGTCGTTCTTCTGGCAAGAACTCCTTCAGACAAAACCGGGCGCGGGCAGGATTGGATTTCGCGATAAGCTCAAGAGCGAACACCATCCCCATGGGGGTGGTTCTACATTCGGTGTAAATAATAGATGAACGGCAGAACTTATCGTAGATAGGCCTGTCACAGGGTGCCGGCATACGACCCTTGAGGTGACGAAATACAGTTTCCAATACCTCAATGCCAGCCGTTCGCAATGCCGGCACTAATAAGCTCAGCAGCTTTACCTCTGATAGCTTGGACAGCACATCGGGCAAGCGCTTTGCAACCCGTGCATCCTCCGAGGCCAGCATGGCTTTGGTCACGCTACTGCTGGGAGTGAGTGAAGGGTTGTTGTCCAGCAACTGCGATAAAACGGGAAACCTGACAGGTAATATCACACCTGGAAGCTCATCGCTCTCATCTGGGGATTGTTCCTTACAAAAGCAACCCTCCTGAATCAGGTGTTCTATAGCTTTAAGGTTGTTTTTGTGCAGCCCTGCGTTCTTACAGAGTTCTTGAAAAAACAATTGAAATAGGTACTTTACATCGTCTCTGCATCTCTCAGAATATGCCCCCCGCCCCTGAAGAATTGAGAGAATTTCCTGTAGAAATGTATAACCAGAGCCTGAATACCTCTCGAACTCTACCCCTCGTAACAAAGACTCCAGCTTACAAAATTTTGCTTTGATGCGGACATCATCCAGTGAAATCGTATTCTGACCCAACAGATCAAATAAAGACTCTTCTGGCAAATAACAATAAGCCGCCTCCAGCCTGGTGTGCGTCCGCTCAGCTGGTCTGGCTGACAGGGGTTTTGCATCGACATGTTGAGCTTCTCCTGGCGGCCTGCCCACAATTGGCTTCGATTGTTCTGGGCGATCATTCTGATGATTTGGCTTGGCGCCTGTAGTTATTACAAACGGAGATATAGTCTGCATTCCCAACTCCCTCCCTATCCTCAAATGAGGTTCATGATTCCTTTCTTTTGCATTTTGACCTCAAATAAAGCGCAGGTTCATAACCAGCTGATTAGTCCGGATATTTCATAATCATGCTACCGATCTCCCTTGTTTCTTACCGTTCCAGGGCCGTTTGACTTGACTCGGCCTGGTACGGCGCTTTCGCCCCCTGGAACGACAAGGCGATATTAAAAAAGGCTACCGCTCTCTTGAGGTCAGAAGAAATCGAACGTATGCGCTGTGATGTCAACCAGAGGAATCATGCCTGCATCCGGTTTTTCGGAATGCTCCGTCTGCTCAGCAGGTTTATTCTGGGTTACTCTCTTGGGAGGGGGTATCTATCATTGCGCAGACACCGACGGCCAGGAGTTTACAAATCAGAGTATTCAGGCTCATAAGCACCATCCTGCCGTTCCTTCCACCCAGATGTGGGGCTGATGATGAGTCTCCGGGGGTAAACCCTCTATCAGTCAGCCGTGCCTGGTTAATGAGACCAAGCGGCGCTAACATGCTGTTAGCTGGCCAGTCAGGATATACCTCTGCAGGTATACGACCATTCCTCAAATCCTGCACATACGGCACATCTGCTGCACACCAGTAAAGGGTTTGCGTGACAGTCTGCCTTAACAGGCCATTTTGCTCCATTGCCAGTTCAACGGCTTGCTCAGAGAGCTTGGGAAATGCCCGGAGAAAACTGGTTTTCAATATTGCTTTTATGGCCGACTCGTGAGAAGTGACGGACTGAATATCCCGATAATCAAACTGGTGTTTGAAGCATCGGGCGTATTCAAGCACCAGTCCCTGAACAAAATTCGCTAATTCACTCAGCCTCACTCTGTTACGATCCTGGCGTTTGTCGAAGTCCGCCATAACATTTTTATTATGGGAGTAAAAATAGTTTTCGTTGAACTCCATCGGGCTTTTTGTATCTCCGAAATCCCGCACTCCCACCGGCCCGATATTTGGATGGTCGGTTGCGCTTCCGGACCATTTGCACAGATCGCCTTCTGAGAGATAACCTGCGTAAGGAGCCAGCACCAGATGCATTCTATAGCTTGCTTCATCATGAAAGGACGCCATTACCTGTGGACCGAGGAGCCCTCGGGACCAGAGCTGCCCCAGGTCATGAGCAGACCTGTTGAATAAGGCTTTAATGTCATCGGCCATAGTGTCAGGATCCAGATCATAGCTGTACAGATGGTAATCCTGTCCTGGCGGCGTGGTAAGGTGAAGGGCATAACCGGGACCGTCATGAGATACATTGACTTTCTCCAGCAACTTGCTTTTTTCTTCAGGGCGCAAATTGTTCAGGTGCTTTTCCAGCTGGGGGATGAGGTATAATCCTTCCACACAGGGAATGTCACTCTTCAATCCAAACAGGTCTTTGTGCTGTTTCAACAGCTGGATTTTACCACCTTCCATTTTCAGCTTATCAAGGGTCTCTGTATTGCTGAGAAATTTAAGGTAATCCCATCCGCCGTCGTGTTTCTGTCTCCTGAGAGTTCTACCCGCTACGGCCGACTGACTGTCAAACAGCGGGTCAAGCGTATCAGGAGCCGCAGTGCAGGATATCGCCTCTTTTCCCGATATCAGGGATTGCCATTCATTGTTCAAGGGGTTGTCCGGCTCAGGACAGTCCTGGTCAACGGTCAATAGCAGATTCCAGAAAAAAACATCCCTCTGCCCGGTGTTGAGTGGGTAGTAGGGGGTTGAGAACAGGGTCTTCCTCTGAGCCTCACATTCGGGGTCATTCAACCAGTGTTTAATAGCAGCTATACGGTGACTTTCAGGAGCGGCCATAAGAAAGGCCTCGAGCATATCGTACAGATCAGTTAGAGGCTCAAAGTGGTCGGAAAATTTCGGTTCATCCATATCGACCTGATTAGACGATGAGGGCTCGCTTACCGGCAGGTTCGGGTCAGGATATATATCAGGTCGGAACGGATGTTGTTTTGACGGCAGAGATTCACGCACCTTCCTGCATGCTTCCTGGTGTTTTTCCACCATGAGCCAATCCATAAATCCGACAAAATCATGAATCGTGGAAAAACCATTATGATCCTTGATTTTTTGAATGATTTCAGCCGAGTCGGGATACCTGGATTTTAACTCAGCAAGTTCGCTCTCCGTCGGGTAAGTATTCAGGCCAAGAAAGTGTAACCGACACCGTAAGTAAGCCCCGCGATAATCACAATAGGGCATTTTTATCCACTTTACTGCTTGTTCAGGTACTTCCCCCTGTCGCTGGACCGTTTGCTGCAAAATAGCGTCAAACAGTCGTCTCTGAGAATGACCGAGCATCACTCTTGCATACTCAAATAAGTGTTGCAGGGGCGTTTTACCACTGGAATTTTTGCGCAACCAAATATCAGGGTCGACTCTGTTCCATAATGAGACGAATGCGTTGTCTGACGTCAGCCCCAGAGCTTTTGCAGCATTGATTCCAGATTTTACAAATGAGTGAACAACGGTATCCCGAGAGTCATCACTGATTGACTCTGGCACAAAACAAATATCTGTGCCTCTGCAGGTTTTCTCAATCTCTGTAAGAAGATGGAAACAGCGGTGCAGCCCACTTGACAGGCAGACGCGGGCAATAGTGCGTTGTTCTTCTGGTGAGAACCATCTGAGATAAAACCGGGCCCGGGCAGGACTGGATTTCGCCATAAGTTCAAGAGTAAACACAATCCCCGTGGGGATAGTGTAAAAGGTGCTTTTAAAAATACCTGTGCGACTGATGTTTTTGTAGATAGGCATTTCTATTGGCATTCGTCCCCAGAGGTGACGAAATACCGCTTCCAATACCGCAATGCCAGCCGTTCGCAATGCCGGCACTAATAAGCTCAGCAGCTTTACCTCTGATAGCTTGGACAGCACATCGGGCAAGCGCTTTGCAACCCGTGCATCTTCTGACGCCAGCATGGCTTTTATCACGCTACTGCTGGGAGTGACTGAGGGGTTGTTGTTCAGCAATTGTGATAAAACGGGAAACCTGAGAGGTAATATCACTCCTGGAAGCTCATCGCTGTCATTTGGAAATTTTTCCTTACAAAAACAACCCTCCTGTATCAGGTGTTCGATAGCCTTAAGGTTGTTTTTGTGTAGCCCTGCGTTATTACAGAGTTCTTCAAAAAGCCATTGAAATTGGTATTTTAGATAGTCTCTGTAGCTGTCGGGAGCGTTCTCAGGATATGAAAATTTACCCTGAATAATTAAGATGATTACCCGTTGCAATTCATAACCACAGCCTGTTTGCCTCTCGAACTCTACCCCTCTTAACAAAGGCTCCAGCTTACAAAATTTTGTTTTGATACGGGCATCATCCAGTGGAATCGTCTCCTGTCCCAACAGATCAAGTAACGAGTCTTCTGGCAAATAACAATAAGCTGCCTCCAGCCTGGCGTGCGCCTGCTCAGCTGTTCTGGCTGACAGGGGTTTTGCATTGATATGTCCAGCTTCTTCTGGCGACCTGCCCACAATTGGCTTCGATTGCTCTGGGCGATCATTCTGATGATTTGGCCAGGCGCCTGTCTTTATTACAAACGGAGATATAGTCTGCATTCCCAACTCCCTCTCCTTAACATGAGGTTCATGATTCCTTTCTTCTTTGTATTCTGACCTCAAATAAAGCACTGGTTCATAACAAGCTGCATAGTCCGGATATTTCATAATCATGCTCCCGATCTCCCTTGTTTCTTACCGTTCCAAGGCAGTTTGAATGGAAGCGGCCATGACTTTTGTGGATCGCATTAACCAGAACCCGGAGCAGGTAGCTGACAGGTTATGGGTCAAGACATCTCTGAATGGCGAAGAGGAAAGCATGCGAGCGGTTAATCTTTCAGGGTAATTTGAAATCCCGGTTTTCAAGATTGTCGGGGTTTAGTACATATCTCCAACAGCGGTATTAACATCGTGATTAAACTCACTGGGGGGATGCTGGAGCGCACACCTGAACAGATGGGTTTCATTCCCGCGTTTTATTGCTTTGATGAATGCGGGAGCAGGCTGTAATGGGACACTCTGTAATTCCTGTGTACGATGAATGAGCATGCCTCCAGTGCTTTTTTCGCGAGTTACCCTGGCTACTGAGGGAAGTGCCAAACGGCGATCGGCCGTCAATACACTGATTTGTTGAGTTTTGAATAGTTTATTGAAAAGGAATTTGATAAACCCTGGTTTGGGTTCTGCTATTGCCAGTTTATTGAGTTGAGTTTTATAGTCCTGTCCAAAAATACGGCTCACTATCTCATGCTTAATGACGGGGATGTGATTTTTGAACTCCTCGAAATTGAGGGCATTAATCAGGCTTTCCGGGGTACAGCTTTCATAAAGATCACGCATATGGGCTGTCCAGAGACTAGCCTCAGATTCCCAGTATGCACCAGCTGCACCCCGATAGACGGATGCCGGAGACGTCGCGATTTTGCTATAAAACTCTGCCTGAGAAAGTTGTAAGAGATCATAAACCTCATCACTGGTCGCAAGCATCATTATCTGAACTTTTTTGTTATAGGATCCACAGTGCCGGTGTCTGGTAATCCACCCTGGCGCTATGTCTTCCGGCCGATAAATGAGGAGCTTGCGCGTGGGCATCCTGAACAATGTACATACCTGCTGATGTTAAAGTCACCACCAACTGAGCTCTTTGCTGATCCTTCAGGTCTATGCCGAATTTTTCAAGATCATCATATGTCGTGATGTTATAGCAAGGATCAACACAGAAAGGGTATCAAGCTGATTGGCGCCACAGCTGAATATCACTAACGGGCGGTTGGTGATGGATGGTAATAATAACAACAAGGCATCGGGTATATCGTCTACCGTTCCTTTCAGGGGGAAGGTTGTTCGGTTTTAACATGTCCAAAGGCTCTTTATAAATTTTAGTATTAATAACATGGGTATTTCCGATATCTGTTTTTTGTGCATGGGCATGAATTCCAGTTGGTGCACTGATTGCTTGTGTGCTGGTTGGCCGTTTACCTTGTACCTTCAAAATGCCTTTGTTCTCTACAAGGCTACCATTACCTTTTACCTTTATCGCTAATGTTGCAGAGGGCTTTGTTGGGTTGTCGACCGTCTGGATGACACCACCATCTGCATTGGTAACTTTAGAGCCAGCATCAGCGGAAATCATTTCATTGTCATTATTCCTGCCTGTTATGCCTGAGACTGTTCCTTCGTTGATGAAGGTGCCACCATCAACTTTGCTATAAAAGTAACCGTTGTCACTCGTTGGGTAGATTTTTATACCTGACGGATTGTTTTTGGTTTCACCGGCACGAATAACCTTGGTGTCTTTGGGGGGCCAGCCCGCGGGAGCATCACTGCAGTGAGAGTCTGCATAGTTGTAGGAGCAGAGTACGCTGCCAATAGCCAGCGCGAGGGGTTGTATAAAAAAACGGGCTTTCCCAAAGAACTCATAATAATGATGGCGAGAAAAACGACAGGGGTTATCTAAGGCGAGCATGCGACATATCTCATATCGTGGGACTATAAAGGTAAGAACTCAGATGCTTTGCATAACAATTGCGCTAAACAGTCGAGGAACGCATGAAGATGGAAGATGATTGTACGGATGCTATTACATGTCACTGGCTCTCGCCCAAGAAATCGGTACAGGTCGAAGTTGATGCCTGGATTCCTGCCACACTAAAAAGGCTTTAAAGCGGAGCTGTTCAGCAGTCTGTCCGTTGTCGCCTGTTAGTAGTTACACCCGTAAACAGGAAATCAAAAGACGTCACTGGTCTTTGTTGCTCAATCAAAAATCAAAATCAAATAACAAAAAAACAGCGTCAAATGCACCAGCCCCTGTATCACATTGCTGCGAGCGGATGAGAAGTTCACAAGGCTGATCACCAGTGTAAGTACCAGCAGCAGGCTGTCGACATTGCCCAGCCCCAGGATAATGGTGTGACCCGTTATCAGGCTAATCAGTAATACAGCGGGAATGGTCATGCCTATGGTGGCCAGTGCAGAGCCCAGGCAAATATTGATGGAGCGTTGCAGGTTGTTGTGCAGAGCTGAACGGATAGCGGCCAGGCCCTCAGGGGCAAGCACCAGAATGGCGACAATCATACCTCCCAGATCCGACGGTGCCCCCAGTTCAAAAATCCCATAGTTGACGATGATCGCCATCTTCTTTGACAGCAGTATTATGGGCAGCATGTAGCTGACCAGCAGTACGGCATGAAAGGTGCTGGATCGCGGCTTTGGGGTTCTTTCTGTAACAGTACGGTCTGCACTCTTTAGGCCTTTGCCTCTGTTGCTCCCGTGAGTGTTCTCACCAATAAAGTAACTTTGGTGTCGCAGGGTCTGAATACCTAGAAACGCGATATATAAGGCGATGTTGATCAATGCCAGAAAACCCATCTGTGCACTGGACAGGGTCCCGGTACTGGTAGATTCGGTAACATTCGGAAGAATCAGCCCTAAAGTCGCCAGGGGGATTAAAACCGTTAGAAAAGTATTGGCACCCTGCAGATTAAAACTCTGCTCAACATGACGCAGGCCACCCAGAAGCAATGACAGCCCCACCAATCCGTTCAGCACAATCATCAGCACTGAAAACATCATATCCCGCCCAAGAGTCGGGTTATTGGTTCCGGTCAGCATCACTGCAGAAATCATGATGACTTCAATACTGGTAACGGCCAGAGTCAGTATTAAAGTGCCGTAGGGTTCTTTGAGCCGCTCGGCCAGAAGGTCAGCATGACGGACGACACCAAAAGCAGACCAGAGCATGACCGTAAACAGACAAAGAAAAAAGACCAGTGTTAACCAGGGGCTGGAGCTGTCCGTCAATAGCTTCTGACACAGGGTGTAGAAGACAGTTGACGTCACAAGGCCAGTGATCAGGCCCGTTTCAGCACGCAGAAACATATGTCATTACCGTGGGAAAGTTCTTTGCTATTTATAGAACCTGTCGGCTGCTTTCTCCCGTGCTGATTTGTTCGCGTCTGGCTATGATTACAGGCTGACATTCGGCCACTTCGGTCTAATAGGTGATCTTGTCATGAGGGACGGGCCGTAACATCGTAGCTGGTATTGGTGATGGTGATTTGGCAGGTGTACATTCCATTGGCTCTGCTGGCTCTGCTGGCTCTGCTGGCTGGACTGGCCGGATTGGAGGGACATTATGCCCATTTGAAATATTAATGGCATTGACCAGGTGAATGGCTGAGGCTAAGTAATCGCCATATTCCTCGGGTTCGAAGGGGAAGGGTTCATGCTCACTGGACTCGCAGCGTCGTTGTCGGTTATACAGCGTGCGTGCCGCATCCAGGGGTGTTCTTGGTAAGATAGTGAGTAATACGAAAGGGATGTCTTTTTTGGGATTTGCTCCCCTTGCAAGGAGCATTTCTACTATCTGGCTTCGCCCCCAGAGAGCGGCATTATAGAGAGGGGTCAGACCCCCAAAGGTTTTATGGACACTGGTCCCGGCGTCGAGAAGTGCTTTTACTACGTCCTCATGGCCGTGAATAATGGCAAGGTGGAGTCCTCGAACCGGAAGTATGAACCCAAGTAAAGAAGACTTTCCGCTCTTGAACCTGTGATCAGGGTTAAAGCCTTGTTGCTTCAACCAATACTGCACTACATCCAGCCGCCCTTGCCGGCAGGCGGCCACGAACTGGGGGTCTTGAGGGTAGTCTTTCCGGAACGGGGGATTTCCGTCCCAGTCTGGTGCAGTTCTCCAGTCTGCCCGGCCGGGGAGTGACACCGACAGACCGAAAACAATCAATAAAAGTGCAAAGAGTGAACTGGATGCCAGAGTCCTGATTCTGTTGTTTTTCATAAAGCTAACTCATCGACTGCACGTAGGGACAGAAGGTATGGCAATTAACAGGGAATATTTCAAGTTGTTCTTGTTTTGGGGAGTATAAGAAAAAAGCAGGGCAGGTTTGTTAAGGCGCTCTTCTGTAAACAGGTACAAACTTATCCAGCACAAAAGCCGTTGAATTAATAACTTTTCGACTTAAAAATTCACACAGAACATAACTGACACTATATGACATCCCACGAATAAATAGCTTTGTATATACGGGAGCGAAACAAGAACTGTCGGGAGTTAGTTGAAACGCCTGTAAACATTCAACACTTTTTTCAATGCTATCTGACGTGCACCTGGTGGCAATATTACATATCCACTGCCTGTTTGTGTTCATTGCCCTTATCAAGCGGCCAGCCCAGGTCGGGGTATATTCATCGCCGGTTGTGGGTTGTTGATTATTGAGCCTCCCGGAGGCCTGATCGAGGGGCTGAAAGCTTTCCCTTGAAGGTTGAGTGTCCATGGTTTGTCTCAATGCTTTAATCAATTCGTGGTCAGACCATAGACAGCGAGAAACTGCGAACTTCAGTGTCCAGGCTGTTAGTTGAACCAACACCCCACTTCATTATTACTGCCCTGTTTGAATTGCTATCTCCTTCGTTAGTTCTGAGCGGTGACTTTTCTCCGGTTTATTTGTCTCTTTATTGATGCTCTGGCATGCCTGCCCAGAGAACTCACCGGAAAGATATGACTTATGGATCAACAAATATTATTGCCCCAAAGCAGTCCCCAGAGTTATGGAAGTGTAGCTTCAGGGGGGGAGGGTGTCCCTTTACACAAGAAAGCTCCTGAGCTTAACGGTGTTCAAGTGACTGCTGAGGGAGAGGGGGCTTCAAACAAAGCATCAACTTCAGATAAGCCTCAGGATGCGGTGAAAAGTCATTTTAACAATTTGGCCACGGATCTGAGACAAAGGTGTATTGCCCAGGGGCTTGATGAACGTTTATGTACCAGGGCTAATGGTTTGGCTGAGGGAGATTTCAGCAAGAATCTCGACGAACTGCTTGATGGCGCTTTGGAGTCCTGCAGTTCCCGACCTGAGCAGGTATCCCACCATAGTGTGCACAGGGCCATGCTGGGTGGTCTGTTTCTTTTAGCCTCAGGCTCAAACCGCTGGCTGGGCCTGCCAGGGCTGACACAATGGTTAGGTTCTTTCGGTGCGGCCTGTGCTGTCACGTTTAGCTCATTCTGCATCACCAATTTACTGGGTGCCTATACCGTCAATCGTATGCTCTTTGAGGGTGTCACTGACTGGAAGCAGGTGGCCACAGGTTTTGTAGCGTCTTTACCCGCTGCGGTTGATGGCGTAGCTGCATTCAGTGCACTGACTGTGCTGGGGGTTTCCTGGCCACTGGCATTGATCTGTGCGGGGGTGAACAGTGCATCCAGCCATTTCTATTTCTGGCACTTTATGGAGCGGGCTGGTGATTTTGTTGTGGGTCGTGACCCTGAGCGTGAGTGCTTGCTGGACAGGGCGATCTGGCTTGAAGCGCAATTATTGCGTGAAGCAAACAGGCAGGGAGTTGAATGCGATCTCGCCGAGAACGGTAGAGACTGGAAGGCGATCGGAAAAACACTGGCACAACGGTTGATTAACCCTGCGAAACCGACATGCTGGCAGAGGTTTATGAGATGTTTACCTCTTTCTTCTCCCGAGGCCAAAGCAAAAAATATTATTAAAGAGTTGCTGGAAGCAAAGAAAGAAGGACGAATCAGCCATTATTCCATTAAAGAACTGCACACCAGTGCTCTGCTTGTTCGCCAGAAAGGGTGCGCTCGCCTGTTAAGGGGCGCGGGTTGTGTCGGCTTGTTTACACTGAGCATGGCATTCACCTGGAGCGATTTGGCCTCGTTGGTGAACAAGCTGTCTTCAGTTCGCGGTGCCAGCTGCATGGCCGTTCGTGGGGTTTATAGCGCTATGCAGGTCACCGGGCAGGTTGTTGGGCTGGCTGAAACGGCGGCCACGGCCATGCTTTCCTACGAGAACCTGCTGGCAACCACTGAGTGGTTTCGTAAACGGCGATGGCGGAGTCAGTGTCAGATCAAGAACCTCTGGCATAATGTGTTCTTTACCGGCGGGCTGTTTGCTTCCGGTTGCTTTGCCCTGACTCTGTTTGGTTCGGGTCGAACCGACTTGGGTAAAGACCCTTGTCTGGCGACAAATAACATAGCGAAGTGGGTGCTGCCCGGTGCAGCAGCAATGGCCGCAGGTCTTCATAGTTGGAGAGTTGGCCCTGAAATTTTGGGTGTATTAATTGCTGTTAAAAATCTGGTATGTCAAACAGCATACTCTGTGAAAGGGCGTTGTTGTCACAGTCAGCCCATACCTGCTGGCAGGTTAAGCAATAAAGGAGCTATCGAGAATGCTTGTAATCGCATGGTGAAGAGGATGTCTGGATGGACTCGCGGGTATAACAACGGGGCAGCCAGGCAAGATGATCATTCGTCCAGGTGTCAGAGTAATAGTGCCGGGACCGCTCCGATGCCACAACACCCCAGACTCCAATAGCAAAATCCAGATCCTGCCCCTTCAGGTTGGCTGGCAGAAGGCTGGAGTGATAATCGATATAAAAACGCATATTCACTGAAGGAAAGTCTTTCGCAACAGTCTGCATGATATAGGACGTTGTGTAGTGGTCAGGATGACTGTCCGGGTTTAAGTAAAGATCTGTTTCGGTGATATTAAAATCAAGGGCTTTTATATCTTCGGCCTCCTCCTTCGCAAGAGCGCTGAGCAGTGACGTGGCATCACTCTTTCCTGAAAGCGTCAGCATTTTATCCACTGAGGTGATCGCGCTATTGTGATTCCAGAGCAGCTCCAGGCTCTGGTAACCCGTGCCCGGGTAGCCGGTACCCTGACGACTACCATCGGGAAGCCTCAGAAAGTAAGACACTGTGTTTCCATAGGTACGACGCAAAATAGTCTTGCCGTTAAGGCTGGCGTAATCAGTTTTCTCCATAAGGTTGACTGATTTGTCTGGCTGATGCAGGTTCACCATAAAACGTGTTGCCTGTCGGGAACTGAATTCCCGGGCCAGGAAGTAAGGCACAAGGTCTGGTCCACCACCTGGTCGTACACCTGCACCATTTCCTGCATCCCCGGCTGCCAGATAAATACAAGCTTATGCTCAGGGTCAGTCACAGCCATACGTGCGATAGGGCTGACAAAAAGAATCCAGTCATCCGGATGGGGGCTGGCAAAAAAACTGACTTTTGAGAAAGCGTGCGAAGTGGCAGAGAGTCAGAGCCAAAGACGCGAAAAACAGGCTGATTAACTTGAGAGACTGAGCGGGAGAAGACAGCATAACCGACCTCTGGTTTGTTCTCAGAAGCGACTAAGCATAGTAGATATTGTTTCTCGGTGGTTTCTCTGTGCCGGGTTCGTCTGGTTAGTCGAGGTTAATATATGAGCTGAATGCATGAGACTGATACATAGCGGTTGGATAAAATCTTCCCCGCATTCACCGCTGGCAACAGTCCGGTCTTACCCCAGCGGAATGGAGCAGGACGAATCACATTACCCCTCAGCCACTCTGATGCACAGAGTGAAACGGGAAACACACATAATTCTCCCGAGTTGGCACCGGACTTTTTTACGAGTACCTGGAATTGGCTAATTGCACCGTAACTCATTATCTGCCGCCGGGATTGTTTCTCCCTGGTATGATCTTTGAACGTTCGGGATGAAGTTGTTAATCGAAGATTGTCGTGTTTGCGTCGGCGGGTTGAGGGAATTGGTCTAAACTTCGCGTCCGCGATTTTAAGAGGCCGGCAGTCATGGAGTATTTCTCTGTTAAAAAGGCATTTTTTCAAGAGATCTTAGTTGTGAGTAAAGTAGAAGAGCGTTTTAAGAAAACACAACCAGCAGTACTCTGTTTCTATTCTCTATTTTTTGTACTTATAGGGTTCCTGTCGGCGGCTGTCTCCGAAGTTGTTGTTGCGGGGGCACCGAGCAAAACAGGTGTTCCATCCTTAGCCACCATGATGGTTTCCTCCCTGTATGGTGAGTTAATGCTCATGAAACAGGCACCATTAAGTGATCTTCTTCTCTACGCGCATCCCATTAAAGCCACCTCACCTGTATTGGCGAATCGCAAACCACTGTATGCAGAGTTTTATAGTCGGGATGATAACCGGGGTGCTTTGAAAGAACTGTCTCAATACTTTTACCGCGAAAAAGAGCATTTGAAATCCCGGATTACCGTTGGGCAGGCGATAGACCACCTTGTAGAGCGTTCGCAGAAGGGATACGCCAAAGCTCGCAGTTTACTCGTGAGTTTGGGAGTGCCAGCTTCCCTTTACGAACAGTCTGAAGGATATGAAAAATCTGAATCGAAGTCGTCAGGTTACGGCGTCACCAGCTCTATTCCGTTGTTGGGCTTTGTGCATCAATATTTTGCCTCGAAGTCTGAACGCGAGGCTATTGAAAAGCTGCACCGTTCAACGTCTAAAACAGAAAATCTTGCGCATTTAAATACTCAGACGGTGGTGAGTTCAGGCCCTGTTTTGTCCAGCGATGAAATCCTGCAGGATCGCCGTGACCGCCAGAAGATCAAGGTAATGCGTACGGAAAAGGATCGTTTATCTCTGGGAGCCAAGGTCTTTCTGGGGTTTACAGCTGTAGGGCTTGGAGCCAGAGCCTTTGCTCTGCCCACACCCGCCGCACACATTCAAATGTCGCCGGTCACTCATACGACTGACAATAATCTCGAAGGAAGCGTGACTGTTTCTGGCTGCCCGAGTGGTGACTGCCCGGGTGTTTTAAGTTTTTCTCAAGGCACTGCCCATAGCCACTTTGAGATGCCTCTCTGCCAGATCGACATACAGCAGTGCAATGAACCCGTTTGTACGGTCAGTTCCCCTACTCCTCATTGTAATCTGGAGGCCACGAAAACAGCTCATCCCAATGGTGATGTTGAAATTCAATACACCGTCAAACCGGGGTTAGCTGAGCCCTTTAAAATGTCCTACACCTCTGGCGGGCAGCATAAGAGCGTAAATTACGCGGAAGCTGCAGAAACATTGCTAACAGGAGCACCAACAGAGCAGAGCAATCCTACTGTGCGCACCAACACGGTTCTGGAACACAAAGCGCAAGGCAATGGTTCAGTCGGCACGGCTGACAAACCGTTAGACAGGGAGAAAAGAGCAGAAATCACTTGCTACTCGATGGATTTTGACTATAGAAGGAATTATTACATAGGTAATTATGGTCAAAAATATACACATCAGGGGACGATTGGTCAGGGTGCTGGCGCCTATGAGTTTTCGACCCGGCCGGTCAGGGTGTGTGCTACCTGTGGGGAATGTGACCCTTTGGTTCAGGTCTGGCGTGACCCCAATCAGTTCACATCCGGCGCTGGTGCGCATAATGAGATATATCGTGAAAACAGCCCCGATAGTGTGATGTGTACAGGTGGGTTTATTGGTAAACGTATCCCGGAAGATCTGCCCGGAGCGTGGCAATATGATGGTGGCAGGCCCAGGGATGATTCAAATGAAACTTTTGAGTCAGTGCATTTATGCGCCCCTCCGCCCGAAGACGCTTTTAATTGCATGAACAGCACTAAATTTGGGGTCGTAGCCCGCCATGGGCCTTTTGACGTATCGAATTTACCTTTAGGTAGTGTGAACAGGGCCATGACGGCTGCTGAGGGTACAGATCCGCTGATGATTCGTGTCCAGCAAGGTTTGATAAACAAGTACGTGCGTTTTAGTCAGGCTCGCAGTTATCTATTAGCGACCTATCCAGAAAAAAAATGCCATGGAGAGAATTCTGGCGAAATCAATCTGGAGTTTTTGCAGTCCTGGGATGTGGAAAACAGCCTTTTCTCTGACCAGGGCAATGATCAGGCAAATTGTGAATCTGGAAAAACCTTTCGCGCATCAGTTAACACCCCTGCTAACCCTCTTGATATCAGTGATATCCCTGCCGGGGAGTTACGAACAGCCCTTACCGGTGATGCTAATGCTCTGGTTACGGACGGTACCAGGTACGTTAGGTGGGGGGATTTTATCAACGTACTCGAAAGCACTTACACTAATGCAACATGCAAAAATTTTGGGCCACCAAATGGTAAGATTAATGCTGAATTCCTGCTTCAGGAAGACTTTAAAACCGCACTTGATACTGCCTCTGCCATGTTTCCAGGGCTGAATTGTTCTGCAGCCAATAGCTTTAACGTGGCAGATAATCCACAGCAGGCGTTCAATATTCAAGACATACCATTAGGCAATATGAATCAGGCCTTGAGCAGTGCCAGTGATGATACATTGATAACAGACGGCTCTGGTCGTTATATAAACTGGGGGGCTCTGAAAGGCCAAGTCAAGATTAGTAACCCTCAAGCCGTTTGTCTGGGGGAAAAAACCGGTGAGCCTAATGGTGAGTTCCTGCCAGCAGGCAGTCTGCAGACAGCGTTTGATGTGGCTCATGAATCACAGCCTGCCCGACAGTTTTGCCAGAAATCTGTAATGCCTGAAAAACAGGGTACTGTCTCTACAATGGATGAAGTACTGGACGCTTTTGAAAGCGGGGCACCTGTCCAGCTGGACTTAAGTAGCCTGGTATTTAATGGCACTCATTACGCATCGATGGGTACTTTGGTCAATGAGTTCCCCGATACCCTGGAGTTCTATCATCAGCACGGCTGCCTTGCTAATAACTCAATATTCCGTCAAATAGATAAGGCCACTTTTGAAGAGACGTTTGCTGCAGCGAATTTGGGGAACCTTTCAATAGCACCGAATGATTGCAGTGCTTTGGTTATCAGTGTTAATAAGACCAGTCAGCCCCTTGAGGTTCAAAATGTCACTGCACTCTTTGAGGATATGGCCGCTGATTACAGCGACGTCGGTCTTCACTTTCAGGACGATCAAATGATCACCCGTAATGGAACAGACTATGCCTGGGGGGGGCTGTCTCTATTCCTCTCAAGGGACAAATTGTGCGAGGAGGCAAGGGCTGATAATGGTGATTTGATAACAGCGTTCAAGGATGTCACTGAAGAAACCCTTGATACGGCCATTGAAAAATATGATGAGTATCAGGAGGCTCTTCTTGCTAATTCAACGACCGAGCCTACTATCACAGCATCTGCCACTGCATCTCCTATTGCACAGGAACAAAAAATTGCACAGGGCGCTATAGCAGGTGGTATTTTGGGGGGGGTAGCGGGGGCAGGTGGAGCAGCCTATTCAGCATTTTCCATTATTGATGGCGTGCACTCTGTCTGGAAACACAAGAAACCGAATATTTTCAATTACCCCGCTCGTGTATTGAAACAGCTTTTCAGGTTAGTGCAGTTCCGGTGCAGTAATAATAATAGTGCGAAGCTTGTCACTCACCCAGGCTGGAAGCTCCGTGAAGCGGCCTATGTTCGAAGAGCCCTGGGGCATAAGAAATATAATGTTGAAAGCAGTGAGAAAAAAAGCAGTAAGAAAAAGAGAGGCCGAAATATTCAGGATTTGTGGGAAACTGCCTATGAAGCTTCTTCTACAGGTCAAAATGTGGCGCTTGAGATGACTTCTATGGAGCCACCGCGCCCCCCTTCTGTTGGATCTGTCACTCAACCTGCTAAACCAGATGCTAAGGCTGATGAAACCTATATGGGTGCTGCGTTCAGGTACGCGGCGGACTGGGTGCCGAGTCTTCCGTTTTGGAACAAAGACTGAGCGAGTGCGCTCAGTCATACATGTACCCTGACGTATATCGATTCCGACTGCTTCTATCCTGTTTGATATTGTTCCTGGATATAACAGTCAGCAGCGGTGAGCCTCTATTTCCTGAGCCTCGGTATATTGGTATGCGGTGACCTGATTTCTAGCGAATGAAGGGATGACAAGCTGCTGCTGTGGGAGATAAAAGAAATCAGCCGGTGTTGTCAGCCCTTCTGGCAGGGTTTGTGTTCTACTGTGTTTGTCCACAAGGATAAGTTCCCCTTTAAGAAAGTCACCGGTCAGCCAGTTGCCGTTTGATGTGACACTGATGCCATCCATGTTGACCCAGGATCTGTCGATAGGGTGTATTGAGATCTTTTTAGTCGTTCTTGCAATGCTCAGTAATGCACCAGAGGTTTTGGTAGAAAAAAGGCCTGCACATCAAGCTCCCAGGAGGCTATCGTCAAGGTGTTTTCGTCCACCCAAAGCAACCCTGCTATTTATCTCCCCCGATATCACTGAACACGTCTTCGATTCCTATGGGGCCACCGGCTGATCAAACCTTGTCAGCTTCAGGTCAAACACTGCTGGCAGCCTAGCCGGAAGATACGGGCAACAACACAGAGCGTGTCCATTTGCTCGGCTTTCCACTGCCTCAAGTAGATGACTCTTATAGCTTAATGGGCATATATCAGCATTTAATGTACGAAGTTGACGGTCAGTTCCTGCGCATACTGCCCGGGACGGAACAGTAGGAGACAACGCCAGACGGTTCACGCCAGGGTAAGCAACACAGGGTTAAATAGTGCTACTCAATTAATAATAAATAGCGGTTGGATATAACCTTTCCCGTATTCCCGGACACCTGAATGGATGCGTTACAGGCACTCAAATGCTTTTGGGTTTCGGAGTTATAGAGTGCCTGAATAAATGGCTGTTGCGCGACATTATCTGACCTTAAGACACAGTAAAATTCATGCAGTGCAGGCAGGGTAAACTCTATACCTTGCTGGTGTTTCTGTATCTCCGGGTGCGAATTTATAAACGTTTGCCGGATCTCGCCAGTATCCTGCACCAGCCGAACAAAGAGCTGTTCTATTTGTCGGCTAATGGCTTTTTGTCGGCTAATGGCTTTTTGTCGGCTAATGGCTTTTTGTTGACTAAAAGCGTCTTTCCCGCTTTCTCTCTTTATCTCGCTCAATGTGCTACTTCCTGCTGTTCATCCAGCCCCAGCAGCAAGTCCTGCAGTTGCTCCTGATGTGCTCCCGGATTTTCCCACAAACCGCGCTGGCAGGCTTCCAGCATTCGCTCGGCCATCTCTTCGAGGGCGGCGGGGTTATTGTCCTGCAGGAACTGTTTGTTCTCCGCATCCAAAATCAGTGCGTCGGAAATCGCCTGATACTGATAATCATCTATCAGGTCGGTTGTGGCATCGTAGGCAAACAGGTAATCCACCGAGGCGGCCATTTCAAAGGCGCCTTTATAACCGTGCTCCCGCATAGCGGTGATCCATTTCGGATTCAGTACCCGTGCACGAATCACACGGTTAAGTTCCTCTTTCAGTGTGCGGGTGACAGGGCGAGACGGATTGGAGTGGTCGTTGTGGTAGACCGCTGGCGCATCACCTTTCAATACCGTTACAGCGTTGGTCATACCGCCCTGGAACTGGTAGTAATCGTCAGAGTCCAGCAGGTCATGTTCACGATTGTCCTGATTCTGTACCACGGCCTGTAGTTGCCCTAAACGTGCGGTAAAGGCTTCTCTTGCCGGTACTCCATCTTCTTTGGCTGCTGAATCTGTTTCCTTGCCTTCACCTGTCAGGCCATAGGCGTAGCCGCCCCAGTTCAGATAGGCGTCGGCAAGGTCCGATTTGTTCTCCCAGCAGCGTTCATCAATCAGCCCCTGCAGCCCGGCACCGTAGCTGCCGGGTTTGGAGCCAAATACTCGGTAACTGGCTTCACGTTTGGCACGTTCTTGGCTGAGCCCCTGGGCTTTCAGGGTTTTTGAAGCCTCACGAATATTTTCCCGAATAGTGTTCAGGCCACCGGGGTCTTCGTAGTCGGCCAGTGCCAATACGGCAGCATCATAAAGACGCATCACATTGGGGAAGGCATCGCGGAAGAACCCGGAAACTCGCAGGGTGACATCCACTCTTGGTCGCTGCAGTAACTGCGCAGGCACAATTTCAAAGTCGATCACCCGCTGAGAGCCGGACGCATAAATTGGTTTAATGCCCATTAGGGCAAAAGCCTGGGCAATATCATCGCCGCCGGTACGCATGGTGGCTGTGCCCCAGACCGACAAGCCCAGTTGGTAAGGGAAGTCACCATGCTCCTGCAGGTGTCGTTCAATCAATGACTGCGCTGATTGCTGGCCCAGTATCCAGGCGGTAGGCGAGGGGATGGACCGGTTGTCGACCGAGAAGAAGTTTCGTCCTGTTGGCAGTGTATCGAGGCGGCCTCGTGTAGGCGCGCCACTGGGTCCAGGCTCAACAAAACCTCCGGCCAGACCATGGCTCAGGCTGTTCAGTTCATTGGTAGCTGATTGCTGAAGTGACTGCATTAAGCGGCTGTGGGCGTAAGTGAGTACTTCTGTAGTGACTGGGTATGTGTGTTCCGGGTCGAGCTTATGAAGAGTCAGCTCAACAGTCTGGTCACCGATAACGCATTGCAGCATCAGCTGCCGGGCATAAAGCTCTAACCGCTCACGTGTATCAAACCCGTGTCGCCAGGTTGTGTCTGACAGATCAGCAAGAACATTGGGTTTGGCGCCATTCCAAAGGGTTTGGTCCCAGAGAAAAGGGTCATTGTTTTCAGGGTTCAGCTGCAGGTCTTCTGCCAGCGCATGGAGAATACCCTGGGCAAACGGGGCTTTGCCGCGTGGCAGGCGGAGCAGTGCAACAAGAGTATCTGCCAGCTTGTCAGCTTCTGGCAGTTCACCCATACGATGCAGACCATGGCGAATCTGCGACTCTTTAATTTCGCAGAGGTAAGCATCCAGCTGGTTCAGGGTTTCATCGTCGTCTGGCGAAGCCGGATAGATTGAGTTCATTTCTGCAAGTGGCTGGATGTTGCCAGTTCCAGAATAGCGTTACGCAGATGAGTTTCCCTACGCTCATCCAGCCCCATCGCCTGATAATACTCATCCACCAGCTGTTCCAGCTCGGCCATCTCGCCATAGGTTTCTGCCCGGCTCATAGGGGGCATCAGGTGGTCGATGATGGTCGCCTGTGTGCGGCGTTTAGCCTGCGCACCTTCACCCGGGTCATTAACAATAAACGGGTAGAAGTGGGGGACGGGGCCCAAAACAATGTCGGGCCAGCAGAGTTCACTTAAGGCAGTGCCTTTACCGGGTAACCATTCCAGGTTGCCGTGTTTGCCCACATGCACCACGGCATCCACCTGATACACCTCACGCAGCCAGAAATAAAAGGCCAGATAACTGTGAGGGGGAATCAGATCCGGGTCATGGTAATTGGCCAGCAGATCAACATTAAAGCCTCGGGCGGGTTGTATGCCGACAAAGGTTTCACCAAGACGACGACCGGCAATCATAATGCGTGACTGCCGATATTTGGGGTCTTTCTCTGGAGCGCCCCAACGTTCGAGAACCGCCTGTTGTGCAGCCTCAGGCATCTGACGAAAACAACGGCTGTAGTCGTCCAGATGGATGGACTGCCAGCAGGGCAGCTGATGCAGTGTGTTGGGGTTATTGGTGATACTTTCCAGCAGGGCTTCAATCAGACCATTGCCGGTCTCAGGAATATCAGCCACTGGAAAACCAGTCGCTTGCAGATGGTTAAGAATATTCACCGCCGAAGCGGGCGTATCCAGCCCTACACCATTGCCTATACGACCATCTTTGGTGGGGTAGTTGGCCAGTATCATCGCCAGTCGCTTCTGGCTGTTGGGTTTGTTGGATAACTGTGTCGTGCGCTTTGCCAGCTGTATGACAAACCGGGCACGCTCCTCGTGCAGGGCATAACCCACAATGCTGATTTGCGAACGTTCGGCGTAGTGGCTCTCGGTTTTAAAGCTGATGGCGCGGGTGATCAGTCGGCCATCCATCTCCGGCAGTACAACCTGCATGGCAATATCCCGGGCACGCAGGCCCTGGGAGTAGTTTTGCCAGTCTTCTCCGGTCGAGCTGGAAAGGATGAGTTGCAGCACTGGTATGCTGGCCTGAAAGGGGGAATCAAACCCTGTCGGTTCTGCGGAAAGCTCCGGGCTGGCGACAGTATTGCTGGCAAAGCCGGTGGTGTTCAGAATGACCTGAGCGCCGGACTGCTCGATCAGGGTATTAAGAATATCCAGACAGTTTTTGTCTTTCAGTGAACTGATGGCTACTGGAAAAACCGCTAAACCCTGTTGTTCGGCCAGATGAATAAACTGGTCAAACATACCGGTATTGGCAGACTGTATATGGCTGCGGTAGAACAACAGCAGTGCTTTACCGTGTTGCAGATCTTTTTGCTGAAGAGCTTTGTCTTGCCAACGTTGCTGCCACTGCTTGAGTGACAATGGCTTATCAATGTCGTTGGACTCTAATCCGTAGATCAAAGTTTTTGGTAATACGACAGGTTCACGCCATTGCCATGCGTTCGAACAAGCATGTTCGGCAAAATATTCTGAAGCAATAAAGTACAGCAGGCTTCGGGTATTCTGTTGGCCGGATTCACGAAGGTAACGCCAGGTACGCTGACTGTGTTCGTCGGGCACATTGCATGCGTTTGAACAGTCTGGATCGGGCTGGTCATCACCGGGTACAACGATCAATTTTCGTTGCTTATGCTTTGAACTGGCTGCCCACTTCTGTAAACGCTCAATGGCATAGGGCCAGTAACTCAGGCCACCCAGCAGCGACACCACAACCACAGTCGCCTGATCCAGCACCTTGCTTTCATACAGATCAAAGGCCGCAGGCTTTTTCAGCTGCAACCAGTTGACGAGTCGAACTGTTGGGAATGCATCATTATCAGAAGGTAAGCGATCCACCGCATCAGCCAGAGCGGCCAGCTGGCTGTCGGCTGCGGAGAAGAACACAATATCACCCGGGCTCTGGTCAAGGTCGATGATGCCTTCATCATCGACATAACCACCGGGTTTGGCCGCCAATAGATGCATGTTTAGGCGCTGATCAGTCGCTGGCGAATGACGGCTTCATCCAGGTCTTTACCTATAAAGACCAGATGGCTTTCGCGGGCTTCATCGGCACGCCAGAGACGGTCGAAGTGAGTATCGACCCGCTCACCTACAGCCTGCACCACCTGACGCATAGGCTTGCCGGGCAGAGCCAGGAAACCTTTGGCACGGTAAATACGGAACTCTGCCAGCAGTTCTTTCAGGGCAGCCAGAGTGTTGGCACTGTCGACTTCCGGCAGTGCAATAACCATGGAGTCAAAGTGGTCGTGAGCATGATCGTGGTGCTCACCATGATGGTGGTGATGATCGTGATGGGTGTGCACACCTTCGATGCGTTCTTCAGACTTGGCATCCAGCCCGATGATCACCGGCAGGTCGACTTCACCGTTTTCGATATAGGTGGTCTTAACCGCGTCAGGGACCCTGGCATCCACAATTTCCTGCACATGCCTGCGCTGCTGCGCGTCGAGCACATCGTTCTTGCTGACGATGACCAGATCGGCGGCGCTCAGCTGGTCGTCCAGCAGCTCCTGCAGGCTTGGGTCATGGTCGAGGCTTTTATCGGCTGCTCGTTGCGCCTGTACTTTGGCTTCATCGTTGGCAAAGCGTCCGGCGGCAACGGCGGGGCCGTCGATCACTGTGATGACCGCATCCACTGTGCAGTGCTGTTTGATATCGGGCCAGTTAAAGGCCTGCACCAGAGGTTTGGGCAGAGCCAGACCAGAAGTTTCAATCAGGATATGGTCGATATCATCCCGGCGGGCTACCAGCTCCTGCATAACCGGCAGAAACTCTTCTTCAACAGTGCAGCAGATACAGCCGTTGGCCAGCTCATAGATGCCGTTCTCACCAGTAGAACTCTTTGCGGACTCATCGGACTCATCACATTCCAGAGGGCAGGAACGCAGCAGGTCGGCATCAATATCCAGCTCACCGAACTCATTCACAATCACTGCAATGCGTTTACCCTGGGCTTGCTTCAGGACATTGGCCAGCAGGGTGGTTTTACCCGAGCCTAAAAAGCCGGTGACAACAGTTGCTGGAATTTTATTGAGTTGCATAGGGCGCTCAGCTTAAGTGCGGACGGTAGATGTTTTGCGCGACATACTAGCGACTCTACCTGCAAAAATCAGCCCCGTCAGACACATCTGGCTGACGGTCACAATCAGCAACCCTCACCGGCAGCCACACGGTTGGATCATCGCGTATCTGTCCGTCAGGTTCAAAATCCGGCCCCAGAAATGCCGCTTGCCTGGGATGACCATGTAACCTGGGGTGCTCTTACGTCCGTCGATAGAAAAATTCGCGGCAATTTTTCGAGGCAGATACAGGATGCCTGGAAAGTTTTTGCCAAGGGGATGGGACTGAATGAAGATCAGGTACGTAAGATAGAGAGGAACGCTCATACGCCTCGATTTGAGATCAAAGAATTAGTCAACGCAGAGTTACTCTTGCAATTAGACCCAGGAGTTAAACCGCTCAATTTTCGAAAACTGAGAGAGATCCTCAGCCAGTCTAGCCACCATAGTTGGATGCTAAGAATACTGGATGAAATTCTGGGTAAGGAGTGACGTAAGTCATTAGCGGAGCCTGTCACTCAGTCCAGAAAACTGATTTTTACGTGCGACACCGGGCGTGTAAAAAGATGAGGTGGCTGGGTGCTTATAGGCTATGATGAAGTATCGTTTTTTTGTGACTGGATTGTATGCTTTTTTCTGACGAACAAAGTAAAAAAATCTCACCCTTGGTTTTACTTTCTTTAATTCACCTTTTTGTTGTTTGCGGCATTAACAGTTATGCAGGGGATGATGACTCTGGCTCTGGCTCTGGCTCTGGCTCTTGTTCTTGTTCTTGTTCTTGTTCTTGTTCTTGCTCTTGCTCTTGCTCTTGCTCTTGGCTCTGGCTCTGATTCTGAATCAATTTCGGACTCGAGTCAGGAGGATTTGATTGTTTCTTTATGGCGAGAGTCAAAAGTTATTATCTATTCCGACCCTGCAATGAATGAAGATAAATTTGTTAAAGGTGTAGGAAGTAAACAACAAGAAAAAGCAACAGATTCATCAAGACGTCGAAATCTTTATCTGAAATTATTGAGCGATGATCATGCAGAGATCCCCTGGGATAAAAGGGCCGGTTTTCAGGGGGCCTATGAATCCTGGTCAGGAGAAGAATTGAGGCCTCTTGGTTCGGGAGAAGTCTTACCAGGTAGTTTTCACTGGTATCCAACAAAAAATATGGGTGGAATTGACTTTGTTTATCCCATTCATTTTCAGTATAGAAAGCCTGAAGGAACTGGTTTTATAGTGACAGCCTTCAATTCAGTGTGGAACTCAGCACGTGTTCGTATAAGTCGTGACATCACAAGTAAAATAGATCTTCATGGAAACTGTGCGTTTTATCAACAGGAACGTCGTCTGGTTGCTTCTCTCGCTAAATCATCACAGCTGGTGTTTAATCAATCTGGAAAACCCGAACAAGATAAATCATTGACTACATATCTGACGTCAAAAGAGATGGACCTTCTAATTATTTTTAAAGATAAGGATGTCGGTGTTGACGGAGCTGATATGTACCTTCACAAAGCAAGCTATATTCAGTTGAGGGAAGATGGGTGTTTAGAACGCTATGATTTTGTCTTCTATTCGGAAGAAGTTTCAGATTTGAAAGAGCAGTATATTCATGTTGTTGATAAGTCGGAGGTTGTGACTGTTTATGCTGCATTAGGACGTTTTTCCCGTCAGGGTGCAAGTCGGTCTGACTTCAGTGTTATAACTCTCAGACCTCCGGATTACGACCAGAGTGAAAAAGTAAGCATCCCGATAGCGGAGATAAGTAATTCCGGTTATGTAGACAATGTCGCGATGAAGGCGATACAACCCCGTGCAGGAGAAATAGATCAGCTTCTTTATTATGCAAGAAAGCTTAATAAAACACAGCCCAATAAAGCAATGCTCAATAAAGATGAGGGTGCCGGTAATGTGAGTGCTCCTGGTGTTTTTGATTTTGCGACCGGGCAAATTTCAATGGAAGAACAATTGTTGCTCACGCAGCCTTACGTCGAAGCTATTCCGTCCAGAACTGACCTCTCCAGGTTGACTCCTGAATTATGTCATTTACAAAACAGTATGGTGCAGTTGAGTATTGCGGAGGAGTCACAAAGGCAAAGCATTCGTCCTGTCAAAAAAGATAATGGAGCAAGTGTAAATCCTTCCGGGGCTCCTGCATTGGAGGGTTCTGAAAACCCTGTTTCCATAAAGACTTATCAGATGGAGGGGTTTGGAAAGGCCACTGACATGATCACTCCCGGTGTATCCCTGCCAACGACTGGCAGGGGGGGGGATATGCATTCAGAGCAGTCGACTGGCATGAAATATTTATCGCCTATTGCCGAAGCAGCCTGTACTGGCGGGAGGGAAACCAGTCGATGCTGCGAAGATTTTTTAGCGGAACTGAATGTTGATTTTCACGAAGCTTACAGAGCCCTTGCAACACGGTTTGGTGTAACAGATGGCCTCGCCACTCATCACGATATATATAATCTGGGACTCTATACAACAGGCGCTACGGTTGCTCTGCTTTATGCCGCAGGGTTCACTGACCAGGTTATTGAGTTATTTCCCCATGGCAAGGAAATTCTGCGAGTTATAAAGGCCTCTGGTTTTCAGGATGTTCATTCTAAAATGAGCTTGTCTGAATATGGTGAAGATCAGAGGTCAGGGATTAAAAAGGTGGCCAGGGGCCGGGAACTTATATTCAATCTTATTACACTGGCTACGCTGGTAAGAAAAGATCAATCATTTTTACCCGGATTAAAAAGCAGGGGATCCATAGGGGTTATTTATGAGTTGATGGGTTTGTTATGTGATAAAGAACAGGTGGATGATCTAAGGTATCATCTGGCTGAACGGTTTAAGAATAAGATATTTGAGGATGAAATAAGAGCAGCAACCCTACTGCGACCTTCTGCACCTGATAGCCGTAAACTGGCCTTCACTCCAATAATTAAACCTCCAGCCCCTGTTAGAGTGAATAGAGGGATGAGCAGGTCTGAATCTGCTCTCTGGCTTACTGCCGCTAAGGTTGTTAATACTGGTTATAGCATCCTGGAAGCTATTGATCGTCATTATTATGATGGTTTTGATGACGAGGATGATCTAAAAGCGACACGGGGTCATCTTGTGCCTGCACTCTCTCCCCATTTTTATGGTATTCATCTCAGAACAAAGGAACAATTTAATGCTTTTGTTGAAGAGCTATCTTCCCCTTTTATTGTTGTGGTTTCGGGTAAATCTACTAATCGTGAAATGCATGCGTTTCTTCTATGCAAAAACAGCAGGACTGGGTCATTTTGTTCTTTTCAAGTCAGGCAGGGGGGTTACTATCCTGAGTATATGGATGAAGCTCATATATTGAGTTACATGGATGGAGAAGAGAATTCAATTTATAGTGCGCTGAGTCTGGATAAACTGCATGAGATTTATCAGGGTTCTTTGAATTTGAAGAATTTACGGGTTTCTCTCAGAGATCAAATGATAGACAGATGGAACTATGTTCCCTCATCAAATAACTGCTTAACCTTTGCTTTTAACGCCTTTGGTGCCTCCGATTTGGATGAAAAAGACATGTTCAAAAATGCGGGCCTTGATAAATACCATTCCCCTCTACGAATTATGACGGCTATGGAATCAGTTGTTGTTAACAGACCTGCATTTCATCAAAAGAACATTAATGAACTTCTGCCTGCATTTCTATCACCTTATAAAAAATAAAGAACATAAAGAATTAGACTCTGAACCAGCCGAAGGGCAATGCTGAGGTCCGATGCTTCAGTGAGAACGTCACCTGGGAACCTGTCACTCCGGGCCGCTTTTGAAAAGATTGCAGTTTTTACTTCCGGGGCACGTGCGAGTACCTATTGGGTGATATATAGTGCCCCGATTTGAAGCAAGCTGGCGTAGTGAAATGAAGAGTGTGAGCGAACTGGCAGGGGACTGCGGCGTTTTAATTTGTGGTCATGGCAGCCGCGCGAAAATAGCCGAGGAAGAGTTCAGCCTGCTGGCTGCTGGTCTGAAACAGCGTTTTCCGTCTTTGAAGGTTGAATATGGCTTTCTGGAATATTCCTCGCCGAATATCCATATGGCGCTGGATGCTCTGGTGGCTCAGGGCGTAAAGAAAATTTACGCCGTTCCCGGCATGTTGTTTGCGGCTACTCATGCACGCAATGATATCCCTTCTGTACTCACCACCTATATGAAGGCTCACCCTGGTCTTGAGATTCAATATGGTCGTGAGCTGGGTCTGCACGCAGAAATGCTGACAGCTTTCGAAACCCGTATTCTGGAATCACTGGGGCATGACAGCACGCCTGAGTTTGGCACACTGTATGACACCATGCTGGTCACAGTGGGCCGGGGAACTTCAGTGGTTGAAGCCAATGCAGAAGCGGCCAAGCTGAACCGTATGGTGACGGAAAATCTCGGTTTCGGCTGGTCAGAAACGGTGTATTCCGGCGTGACCTTTCCTTCTGTCGGTCGTGGTCTGGAAATGGCTCTTAAGCTGGGTTTCAAAAAGATTGTTGTTGCCCCTTACTTTCTGTTTGGGGGCCGTTTGATTGACCGTATTTATGGTTATGTCGATAAGGTGGCCGCTGAAAACCCGGAGGTTGAATTTATTAAGGCGGATTACCTCCGTGACCAGACCCATGTGATTGATACCTTTATTGCCCGTATTGCCGAGACCATTGAAACTGGTGCCAGTGAAGAAGGGTTAATGGCGGATTTCCAGCGCAGACTGGCGGCCGGGGAAGTGGATGTGCATCACCACCATGCGGAGTTTCAGCCAGAGGGGGAGGCTCATTCGCACGACCATTCTCACGACCACTCGCATGACCATTCACACGATCACGGCCATTCTCACTCTCATGGCCACGGCCACAGTCATGCACCCTATCGTCATATTGCTCACCCCCAGGGGCCGCGCACCATGATCAATGATAATGTTTGCTGCTGCTTTATGGGTCAGTTCCCACAGCATGTGATTGATGAAGAGAAAGCTATCAAAGCTGAGGTGCCAGGAACGCCGCTTTGTAAGCGCAAATAATGATGTTGATGGTAAGGATGTGAAGGCTGGTGGACTCTTTTGATGGCTGATCAGGCATCAAAAGAGTCCCCACTTTTCTTCGGTGCTCTTATTTGCTATCAGGCTTTTCTCTATCGGGATGTTAAGTGGTTATTTCGTCATATGCTCTGAACCCCTGTTTTATCCATTCGGCCTCTGCTTTCTGGCTTTTATTCATCATATAGTCACCCAGAGAGTAGAGTAAGAATGTGGCCGGATAGACGGGGGCGGCATACCAGGGGCTGAGCTCATATGCGATGGTAAGCAGGCCTGTAATAAACGTATTCGCCAGTCCCATAGTATTATTTTCAATAGTATTTTGTAATGATGATTTTGGGGTGGTTTGCTCCAGCTTTTCCAGCCTGCGTTTATAGATAGAGGTGTTCTCAGGCGTGAGCTGTAAGGGGGTCTTTGTGTCCAGCAGTTTACGACGGCTGTGCAGGAAGCATACGAATGGCAGCGCTGTGATGTACGCGGATAATCCGCCATACATAACTGTTGTAGCTGTTTTTCCCAGCGTTTTCACACTTTTCTTTACGATCTCAAACTGGCTCAGGTGTGTGGGTGCAGCGTGTATTGAGAACAAATGACCAAGATTCATATTGATTTTCCTTTAAAAAATAAATGTCCTGTTGTGAGCTTCGAAGGCCAGTAAAGTTTCAAGAAGGTTATTTATACAGGCGGGCTCGTTAGTTTTTCGAAGCAGGATGGAGTGGGAAAGCGGGCTTCGAGAAAAGTCAGCATGGCTGACACTTCATACTGCATATCTGTTCTGTTATCTCCGGTGTCATTGATAGCTATTGAAAACCACTGTTCCGGGTTATTAAGGCCTTGCTGATACTTCTCTTCAGCGTCTTCTGCGCAGTTTTCTATATAGAGAACCGGGGGCTTCGAAACATCTCCCTGGCCTGTGGCAATACACCAGAGAAAGTAAAGGTTAGAGGTAATGCCGGGGCCTGATGAGCTGCGAAACCGTTGTGAGAACTCTTTGTGAAAGAGTTGCGGGTGCTTTTTTTCCAGACCAAACAGACGTGAGCGGATCAAGCCTTTGGGTGCATGGGCGCCGACCCACAGGGGAAGGGAGGAGCCATAGTGCTGTGTAATCCATTGATTCGAGTTTTGAACAGCATGCTCATCACTGAACAGGTCACGCCCGCTGACAGGAGGCTGAAGTTTTCCGCTGATGGGGAACAGGGCGCCTGAATGACCAAAGAACAGTTTGGTATCAACGGAGCGCGACAAGAACAGATCGTCATTAAAATAGACAAACCTTTCACTGAGCCCGGGAATATGGTGCAACCCTGCTTCAATAGCCTGAGAACAGAATAGCGGTAAATATTTCTCTTCAATAATATCCTTGTGATCAATCAGGTGAAGCTGAGGGTGTGCCCTGTTAAGCCATGATGGTGCTTGATTATCTGTCACCAGAAATATACGAGGAGGTCTTTTTTGATAGCCAGGCCAGTAACACTCAATAGACCTTAAGAGATAACGCAGCTCGCCATTATCCCTGTACCGGCCTTCAACATTGCCAGTAGGAAGGGATGGCGCATTCGGCTGAATTCGTTTTTGCCATAAATCCCGTTTTGCTCTCCACGCTGGGTCACTACCATTGACCCAGGTGATGACTATGTCTACATCTACATCTACATCTGTATTGACGTCCGTATCAGCAGTCATCATTTAGTTTTGATTTTTTTGTGGAGTTACTGAAGTGTAGTCCGCAAATTCATTTCACCCATGGCCACAGGTGCTTTGTTATTGTTCATTCGCAGAATGGATGATTGGTTGCGTCTTTGTTAGGATGCATGGCGTTTACTCGGAGCAGGTGCTGGCTGTTTGATTTGATTCAGCCAGTTAAACGGGAAGCCTGGTGAAAATCTGGCGCTGCCCCCGCATCGGTAATTTAGAGACATCCATATTATGCCACTGGGTCACTCCGGGAAGGCGTGGACTCACAGAACGCTTATTACAGCCCATCTGTGCTCTATTTAGCCCGAATACCGGCCTGTTTATATTTTCTGCACGGTGGGTGCAATTAAGGAAAAAAATAAAATGTCTTACTCTTCTACAGCTACATCTTCCGCAACAGCCGCAACATCTTCCCTGTGGCGTCAGACTCTTCCAGTTGTTGCTTTTGGTTGTGCCATTTTGTTTGCGGTCGGCTTCCTGCCTATGGATGTCGCCCATAATGCTGCCCACGATGTGCGGCATGCTTTGGCTTTTCCCTGTCACTGATTTCATGCGTCACTGACAAGGTTATTGGCTGTCTATGAGGCAGCCAGACAATTAAATTCAATACAGGGTTAAACCATGTTGTTTCGCCAACTGATTCTGCACGCCATTTTCTGGGGGCTTCTTGCCGGCCTGGGATATGGTGTTTTGCAGCACCTCACAGTTACACCACTTATTCTTGAAGCGGAACAGTATGAAGTGGCCGAAGAGCCCATTCTTTCTGCGGCCTCTGTACATGAAGGTGACCATCATTCCAGCACCGACCATCACGGCGGTCATCACCACGACTCTGAAGCCTGGGCGCCCGCCGATGGTTTAGAACGAACCGGCTACACTCTTGCTTCTAATATGCTGGCAGGAATTGGTTATGCCGCAGTACTTATGGCTTTGATGGTTCAGGCGGGTGCTGCTCGTGTGGGACAGTCGTCGAAAGCCTTACCTTTCTGGGGGCAGGGTGCTCTTTGGGGTGCCGCTGGATTTACAGCGCTGTTTCTGATGCCTGCTTTGGGTATGCCTCCCGAGATTCCCGGCGCAGAAGCCGCGACGATAGAGTCCCGTCAACTCTGGTGGACGGGTACCGTTGTGGCTTCCATAGTGGCGTTGGCTCTGCTGACCTTTGCTCCTTTAAAGTGGAAAGCCCTATCACTGATTTTATTGGCGGCGCCATTTATCGTAGGCGCACCTCACCTTCTGACACCTATGTTTTCACACCCTGACCCGGTGGCACTGGAGAGTCTTCACAGCATTCATGAGCAGTTTGTTCTGCTAACCGGTTTAACCAATGCCGTATTCTGGGTGGCGCTGGGCGTTCTGTCGGCCTGGGTCGTGCAGAACAAACTGTTGCCCGCTTATGCACGCCAGCAATCTGAACAGGCTTCTGCATGACCCGGTCGGTACAGTTTCCCTTCACGGCTGTCACCGGCCAGGCGCTGTTTAAAAAGGCGCTGTTACTGAATGCTGTGAACCCGGCCATCGGCGGGGTACTGGTGAAGGGCCCAAGAGGTGTGGCCAAATCCACACTGGCCCGTTCACTGGCAGACCTGTTGCACGAGGGCGAGCTGGTCACTCTGCCTCTGGGCACCAGTGAAGATATGCTGCTGGGCAGTTTGAATCTGGAACAGGTGCTGCAACAGCAGCAGGTGAGCTTTCAACCGGGGCTACTATCTCGTGCACATCAGGGTGTGCTCTATGTCGATGAGGTGAATCTGCTGAATGACCATCTCACTGATTTGCTGCTCGATGTGGCGGCCAGTGGTGTAAACCGGGTAGAGCGGGATGGTGTCAGCCATGAACATGTGGCCCAGTTTATTCTGCTGGGCACTATGAACCCGGACGAAGGCGAGTTGCGGGGGCAGCTGCAGGACAGGTTTGGCTTGGCACTCACCCTCTCCAACCAGTACGACATTGCCGAGCGTGTTGAGATTGTTCGCCTGAGGGAAGCCTTTCAGCGTGACGCCCAGGCCTTCTGTTTGCAATACGCAGCACAACAACAACAGCTGAAGCAGCAACTTATGAATGCCCGCGAACTTCTGCCAAATGTGAACTGTGATGACAGCTGGCGTATCGCCATTGCTGAACGCTGTGCGGCAGCCCATGTGGATGGTTTGCGAGCCGATATTGTCTGGCTGCAGGCAGCACTGGCTCATGCTGCGTTGGCGGGTCGTGATCAGGTGCAGTCTGATGATCTTTCGGCGGTGGAAGAGCTGGTGCTTCATCATCGCCGGAAAGAGGGTGGTGGTTCTTCCAACTCTTCTTCCAGGCCGGGCGGCGGTTCTCAAAATGATGATCAGGAGAAGAGCCGCTCTTCCCACGGTTTTCGCAGACCACCTGACACTCGCCAGACTGGTGGCAGCTCTAATCAATCAGATACACCGCAAACCACTCAAGGCAATGACTGGGGCGAACTGTCTCCAGCCGATGCCCAGCTGAATATTCAGAAAACAGTGACTGACGGTGAACACTCTTTTTTAGAGCCTCTGCTTTCAAAGGTTGCACAAGAGAACAGGTCGGCAGCTTCCCGTGCGATTACCAGCAAGGGCAAAGGGCAGGGCGCTCTTGGCACACGTTTGTGTCGGGCAAATTCAGGGAGTGAGCAGCGTTCGTCGGTGTCTATTGATTGGGTGCCCAGTCTGGTGAAGGCCGCAAGGCTTGAGTCATCTTTGAAGAAAGAGAACCTGGTATTACGCCAGCCAGAACAGCGGGCTGACCGGCTGCATATTGTGTTGCTGGATACCTCAGCGTCGGTGCTGAAGAACCAGCAGTTTGGTCGTGCCAAGGCTTGTATCGTTGATCTGGCAAAGCAGGTGTACCTGAAGCGTGAACAGTTTGTACTGTTTGGTTTCGGTCATAATGGAGCTGAACAACTGCTGACACCTCGTCGTGCACCCAAAACCTTGCAGCATTGGCTGGATACCCTGAAAGCTGGTGGCGGAACGCCTTTCCGTGACTTGCTGGAGCAGGTACAGAGCCTTCAGTCGAAGCAGTTGAAACAGAGTCCGGGCCTGCAATTCACGACTTATATTTTGTCTGATGGTCGTTATCGCCAATCGGTGAATGACCTGACTCTGCAGGGTGCCACGGTGTTTATTGATACCGAACAGACCACAGTGAAGCGTGGACGAGGTGAAGCCCTGGCTCAAGAGTTACAGGCTGATTATTACCCTCTGTCGTCTCTTTAACGCCAGTCTTTAACTCCAGCGTTTAACTCCAGCCTTTAACTCCAGTGTTTGAGAAAATCTTATGAATTCTGATGATCGCAGTACACAAGAAAAGCATCAGCGTCGTATGGCCAACCGTAAGGCGGTGATGGATAAAAAGATTGCCCAGGCTCAGGAAGAACGTGGTGTTCTGATCCTGATGAAAGGCACTGGCAAGGGCAAGTCCAGTTCCGCCTTTGGTACTATGGCACGCAGCATGGGCCATGGTAAGAAGTGTGCCGTTATCCAGTTTATTAAAGGCCGCAATGCCACCGGGGAGTATCTGTTTTTTAAAGATCACCCGCAGGTTGACTGGTTTGTGATGGGGCATGGTTTTACCTGGGAAACCCAGGACAAACAGAAAGATATTGAAGCGGCACAGCAGGCCTGGGCGAAAGCCGAGGAGCTGTTGAAAGACCCGGCTTATGATTTCATCGTGTTCGATGAAATGAGTTATATGTTCAAGTACGAATATCTCGATGTTGCACCGGTTGTTACTGCTTTGCAGGCACGCCCGAAAGATCAGTCGGTGATTATCACTGGCCGGACTATGGCGCTGCCCCTGCAGGATATTGCCGATACGATTTCTGTGGTGAACGACGAACGTCATGCGTTTCGCCTGGGTGTAAAAGCACAGGCAGGGATTGAGTTTTGAGCGATCATCTAACATTAGCCGCGGTTCAGTCCGCAACCTCAACTCAGTCCGCAACATGCAAGGCACTGTTTATTGCCGCACCTTCTTCTGGGCAGGGCAAGACAACAGTCACGGCCGCACTGGCACGTTTGCTTACCCGTCAGGGCATGCAGGTGCATGTGTTCAAAACCGGACCGGATTATCTGGACCCGCAAATCCTTGAACGTGCTTCCGGCCATGGTGTTCAACCCTTGGATTTATGGATGGCCGGTGAGCATGACTGCAAAAGCCGTTTATATAATGCAGCCCAACAGGCGGATGTCATTCTGATAGAAGGCGCCATGGGGTTATTCGATGGAGAACCTTCTTCAGCAGATCTGGCTGCTACCTTTCAGGTACCTGTTGCCCTGCTGATGGATGTAAAAGGTATGGCGCAAACCGCAGCTGCGATTGCTATAGGTCTTGCTAACTACCGTTCGGACTTAAAGTTCGCTGGCTTGATTGCCAACCGTTGTGGCAGTGCACGACATAGAGAACTTATCGAAAATGCTCTGCCTGATAGTTTGCCGCTACTGGCTAACCTGCCAAGGGAGGAGAGCATCGCTCTGCCCGAACGTCATCTTGGTCTGGTGCAGGCCAGTGAATATGGCGAAGAGCTGGATGAGCGTTTAGATGCGGCTGCCGACTGGCTGGAAGAAGCCGGGTTCGCAGAGTTTGCTGCTCTTATTCCTGAAGTCACCTTTCAGCCATCTCAGTGTGAAGAGGCTTTGCAGCAGGCGGCTAAACTCGAAGAACTGTATCAGCAGCAGCCTTTGGCGGGTGTGACCATTGCGGTGGCACGGGATGAAGCCTTTAGCTTTATTTATCAGGCCAATGTGCAGTGTCTGGAAAGTCTGGGCGCACAGCTCACCTTCTTTTCACCGTTACGGGATGCGGCACTGCCGGAAGCGGATGCGCTCTGGTTGCCTGGAGGTTATCCGGAACTGCATGCCAGGGCTTTATCCCAAAACCTTTCCTTATTAAATGATGTGCGTGATTTTGCTGCGCAGGGAAAAACCATTCTCGGTGAGTGTGGCGGCATGCTCTATTGCCTGGATGGTTTAACGGATGGAGCCGGTGTCGCTTCAGAGCCTGGTGCAAGTGAAGATTACGGGGAACGCTATCCCATGGCCGGTGTTATACCCGGTGAAGGCGTGATGCGCGGCAAGCGCGGTTGTCAGGGTATGCAGACGGCTCCTTTGCCGGAAGGCGATATTCGCGGCCATGCCCATCATCGTTCACGGGCTCATGGCACTCCGGAAGCTATCGGCTATGGACGACGCCAGCGTCACCCGGCACCGGGCGAGGCCGTTTATCGTGTGAAGGGAGTCACTGCGAGTTATTTACACCTGTTTTTCCCTTCAAATCCCAAGGCTGTTGCAGCTTTATTTTCAGCATCCATTGGTCGTACATATAGAGAGACTGGAGAGAGTTATGCTTGAATACTGGCCTGTTTTACTCACGGCATTCTCATTAGGTTTGCTGCATGCGCTGGACGCTGACCATGTGATGGCGGTCTCCAGCTTCAGTAACCATCGCCCGGGTTTGTCCCGCAGTGTTGCCTTCTGTACCCGCTGGGCTGTTGGCCATGGTGCGGTTTTATTAATTGCAGGTGGACTGTTGTTTGGTCTGGGCTTGTCCATTCCCGAAACCTGGCAGGTGGCTGCTGAGAAAAGTGTTGGTGTACTGCTGGTGGTTCTCGGTAGCTGGTGTCTGTGGAGTATCCATCGTAAGAAAGTTACTCTTGCTACGCACAGCCATGGTGACCTGGAACACACTCACTGGCATGAGAAAGACCACCGTGATGTAAAGCGCCCTTCGCTGGATAACCACGGCCCGGTCTTTGTTGGCATGCTGCATGGCCTTGCCGGCTCTGCCCCTGCACTGGCTTTGGTGCCAGCCGTTATGAAGGGTGATTTGATGCAGGCTTTTGGCTACCTGCTGCTGTTTTCACTGGGCGTGCTGCTGTCTATGTTTGTTTTCGGCTTGAGTTTTGGCTGGATGCAGCAGAAAGTGAATCATTATTCTGAGCGAGTCTTTATGGTGAGCCGCCATGCGCTGGCTTTCCTGTCTATTGGTATTGGTGTGTTCTGGTTTACACAGGCCTGATGTTTTATGGAAGCCTGCGGGGAGTATTTATCTGAGCGAGATGTGGTCGGCCAGTAGTGACAGTGAAACAACAAGGCCGCTGCGCAGCGGCCTGACCACTGGCAGCTGTGCAACAGCCTGTGCGGTTGCGGCTGCCCGGTTGCTGTTGTCTGGGCAAACATCTTCCTCAGCATTTATCACCCTGCCCAAAGGCAAGGTTGTCAGCCTGGATATTGTTGAGTGTTTCACTGAACAGCAGGCGAATACTCTCAAAGCACAGGCGGGCACCATCAAGGATGCGGGTGATGACCCGGATGTCACCCACGGTGCCAGGGTGTTTGTTGAACTGGCGCTGCGGCCAGAGCCAGGAGTGAGTTTCTCCGCCGGAAAAGGCGTGGGCACTGTTACCCGGGATGGTTTGTTATTGGCTGTCGGTGAGCCTGCTATCAACCCTGTGCCCCGACAGATGATGCGAGAACATCTGCAGCAGGAAGCTGAAACCGCTGGTTACAGCGGTGGCTTTGCGATTGCGGTGGGCGTGGAAGACGGCGAGCAGCTGGCCCAGAAAACAATGAACCCAAGGCTGGGTATTTTGGGCGGTCTCTCTATTCTTGGTACCACCGGTATTGTTCGCCCCTTTAGTTGTGCAGCCTATATTGCCTCGATCCATCAGGGTATTGATGTGGCACGGGCTAATGGTTACCAGCACTTGGCTGCCACAACGGGGAATCGATCAGAACAGGCGGTGCAGGGTATTTACCCTGAGCTGTCGGATACAGCGCTGATAGAGATGGGTGACTATGTTGGTGCTGTTTTAAAGCATATTAAGAAGAACACCGTTCAAAAACTCACTCTGTGCGGTGGCTTTGGCAAGATCAGTAAACTAGCCAACGGGTATCTGGATCTGCATAGTGCGAAATCCTCAGTAGATTTAGAGTTTTTGTCACAACTGGCGGCAGAGCAGGGGGCGGATAATACTTTGCAGGCTCTTGTTCAGAATTCGAATACCAGTGTTGAAGCTCTAAAACATTGCCAAAGCGCTGAAATAGATTTGGCAAAAGCGGTGTGTCTGTCTGCATGGAATAAAGCCTGCAGCATTGTGCCAGACACTGTAAATGTTGAAGTGCTGGTGATTAATCGCCCCGGCCAAATCGTTGGGCGCTATCCATGAGCCTGTTACTGCTGGGCGGTACTCGTGATGCACGACAGATGGCAGCCAGTCTGCACCGTGATGGTGTACCGGTGTTGTACAGTCAGGCAGGACGGGTGCGCACTCCCAGTCTGGAGTGTGAAATTCTCAGTGGCGGTTTTCGGCAATGGGGTGGGCTGAGTCATGTGATTGCCGAGCGTGGCATTTGTGCCATTCTGGATATGACACACCCTTATGCACAGGTTATGAGTGATACTGCGGTCGCATCGGCAGAGGAAATGAATATTCCCTGCTGGCGCTACAACCGCCCACCCTGGCGAGCGGGAAGCGGTGATCGCTGGCAGGAGTTCCCTGACAAAACATCGGTGCTGAAAGCGTTAGTTGATAAGCGTCGTGTGTTATGGACGGCTGGTCAGCCTGATGAAGAAACCTTGAACTGCTTTCATCGCTACGGGCAATCTGGGCAAAAGCAGGTGTTGCGGGTAGCGGTGCAGCCCAGGCTGAAATTACCTGAGAGCTGCGAACTGCTTCTGGATATCGGGCCGTTTACCCGGTCTCAGGAGTATCCGTTATTTGAGCATTATAACTTCGATTGTGTGGTCACTAAAAACAGTGGTGGACAGGCAACAGCTGCCAAACTGGCGCTGGCGAGAGAGCAGGGTATTGATGTGTTGATGCTGGCGAGACCAGTACTGGCCGCTGCTACGTGGGAAATGACAGATATCGAAGAGTGTCGTGCACAGGTGCTAAAGGGTCTTTAAGACCGTAATCGCTAAATAAGAACATAAGAATGTCCTACGAATACGAACATGGTCCACAGGCCATTGAACAGCAGAGCTTCCGCCTGATTCGTCAGGAGACTGACCTGAGTGCTTATGATCAGCATCAGCAACAGGTGGTGATGCGGATAGTTCACAGTCTGGGCCTGCCTGAACTTGCGGAACATGTGCGTTTCTCCGCATCCGCCTGTGACGCGGGTATGAAAGCACTGGCGGCACAAGGCAATATTCTTTGTGATGTGGAGATGGTCAGGCAGGGCATCACCAAGCGGATGATTACAAAAGAACCTCTCTGTTTCCTCAATCACCCAAGCACAGCAATTCAGGCAAAGGCCACCGGCGAAACCCGCTCCATGGCGGCGCTGGAACAGTGGCGGCATTATCTTGATGGGTGTGTAGTGGTGATCGGCAATGCGCCTACGGCACTGTTTCGTTTATTGGAAATGCTGAAAGATGGTGCACCCAAACCAGCGCTGATTATTGGTATGCCCGTTGGCTTTGTCGGTGCTGCGGAGTCCAAGCAGGCACTGTGGGAAGCCCATGAATGGCTGGGTATTGAATGTATCACCCTGCTGGGGCGTGTGGGTGGGTCTGCAGTCTCTGCTGCCAGTTGTAATGCTCTGCTGCGTTGTAATCGTGGGGAGCTTTATTGATGCTGTCCGTACATGTTGTGGGTATCGGGGTGGGTGAGAACTTACACCAGAACCTGACAGAGCCAGCGCTTAGAGCCTTGGCAAACGCCCACAGGGTGATTGGTTCACCCCGTCAGCTGGCGTTGCTTGATCAGAATGATAAGCCGGGCTTGTGTCGAACGGATGTCGTTTACGAACCACTGCCAGCCTTCAGTGAATTAAAAGGTTTATTAGAAGAAGGCTGTCTGTCAGGGAGCGAAGAGCACACATTGGTTGTGCTCGCGACTGGTGATCCGCTGTTCTACGGCATTGGCCGTTGGTTAGGCCGAACTCTTCCTAAAGAATACCTGTACTTTCATCCTGCGGTTTCCAGTGTGCAGGCGGCTTGTCATAAAGAAGGCTTAAGTCTGCAGGATGCCACTGTTGTTTCGCTACATGGTCGTCCGCTTTCAACCCTGAAGAGACATTTAAACCCCCAGGCCACACTGGTTTTACTGACTGATGCGCTCAGTCAGCCTCACCATATTGCTGCCAGTGCTGCAGAGGCGGGTTATTACCCTGATCTGGTTGTCTGTGAAAATCTGGGTTTTGAGAATGAATGTGTTCATCGATTCTCTGCCCGGCAACTTATTGAAGAACCCTTCGAAGTTGCAGCGCTCAATGTTGTGATTCTCTACTGCGGTCAGCCGGTAGATAGTTATCTACCCTGTTACCCCGGTATTGCTGATGACGCTTTTGTCACGGGAGAAACTGCCGGTAAAGGGCTGCTCACCAAGCGTGATATACGCATCAGTTTATTGTCTGCCATGCAGCCGGCTCCGGGGGATGTGATCTGGGATATCGGCGCAGGCTGTGGTGGTGTGGCTGTTGAGTTGAGCTATTGGCAACCGGATGCAAAAGTCTATGCGGTAGAGTCTCATGCCCAGCGGCTGTCATGTTTGAAAACCAATGCCGAGCGCTTCGGCGTGGTAAACAATATGACAGTGGTGGCAGGTTATGCTCCAGAGGAATGTGATGAATTGCCTGCACCGGATAAGGTGTTTATAGGGGGAAGTGGCGGTGCATTGCATTCGATACTCGCCCATTGCTGGCAACGTTTGCCTGCAGGTGGAGTGATTGTTGCCAGTGCCGTGACCGAGCAGACCCGCAGTGAACTCTTAAGCTGGGCGGGTAGAAAGGTGACAGCAGAAGGCGCTGCACTGCACAGCTGGCAGGTTGCAATATCGGATGGTGCGACGCTGGCCGGGCAGTTGATCTATCGACCACGATTGCCGGTCACCTTGTTCAAAATTATTAAAGTCGAACAAAAGTCGGAGAATTCCAATGACTGAAGGCGGCGTATTGATTGGAGTGGGAGTCGGCCCCGGTGACCCGGAGTTGCTCACGCTAAAAGCATTTCGTGCTATTCGTGATGCCGATGTGGTTGCCTGCATCGGTAATGAAAAGGGAGAATCCCAGGCCCGAACCATTGCGCAGTTAGCATTGGCTGAACGTACACAGGGCAGCGAAAACGACCGGCTGGTGGTGATGCCCATGCTGGAAGACCGCGCTAAAGCCAATGCTGTGTATGACCAGGCAGCCAGTGATTTTAAGGCGCTTCTTTCTAAAGGGCAGTCCATAGCTTTTCTTTGTGAGGGTGACCCGCTGTTCTTTGGCTCCTTTGCTTATTTGCTGGAGCGTATTGAAGCTGAACACACCTGCGAAGTGATTCCTGGTATCAGCTCAGTCAACGCCGCGGCCAGTGTGTTGCAGCACCCGCTGACCATGCTGAGTGAATCCTTTGCTGTGGTGAGCGGTCGTCATAATGTCGATAGGCTGACTGAAACACTGCAGCGCCATGACTCAGTGGTGATTATGAAAGCCGGGCGGGCGCGGCCTGTGATTCTGGAAGCTTTGGATGCTGCCGGTCGTAGCGATGATGCTCAGTATATGGAGTACATCGGTCGGGAACAGCAGCAGATTGTTCGTGATGTCAGCACCCTGGATGTTCAGCCTGGGCCTTATTTCTCACTGTTTGTGGTGACTCGTTCAAGGCAGCATCGTCAGGCAAAGCAGACAGCTGGAGCCCGGTCGCGGTGAGTGCTCCGATCAGTTGTTCGAAAAGGCCCTGTACGGTCATCGCCCTCACAGAACCCGGGCTGGTGCTTGGAAAACACCTGCAGGCAGTGATGAACAGTCAGCAGCTCAGCCAAAGCTGTGACCTCCTTTTTAAACCAAAGCCTTTTGCTGAAACCGTACAACAACGGTTTCAGGCTGGGCATATTCTACTGATGGTGTGTGCCACAGGAATTGTGGTGCGAACACTGGCACCTGTGCTGGCATCGAAATACAAAGACCCAGCCGTTCTGGTGCTGGATGAAGCCTCCCGTTTTGTTATCCCTCTGTTGTCTGGCCACGAAGGCGGAGCTAATCATCTGGCCGCAGTGCTCTCGGACGCGCTGGATGCTCAAATGGTGCAGACCACAGCTCAGCCATATACCGAACCGGTTTATACCTTGGGGCTGGGTTGTGAGCGTGATTGCCCTCAGTCGTTTGTTGACGAGCTGATTGAGGAAGCGTTTCAGCAGACAGGTGTCGGCTGGGGTGATATTCACTCCATCAACAGTATTCGACTGAAAGCTGATGAAACGAGCTTTCTGCAGCTGGCCGGGCAACAAGATTTAGCATTTCACACCTATACCAGTGAACAGCTGCTGACGGTTGATCATCTGTTAAGCCAGCGCAGTGACTATATCTACAAGACAGTTGGTGTGTATGGTGTAGCGGAATCGGCGGCATTGTTTGCTGCAGGTGAAGTTACTGGTCACAGTGCTGAGCTGGTACTCAATAAGATCAAGAACACCAAAGCGACCTGTGCCATTGCGCGCAGTTACTTTCTTCATTTTTCACAGGGGATTGGGTCGCTCTAGAAGGTGTGTGGCGGTCTTTAAAGACCCCGCCCCCATTAAAAATCGACCATGACACCATATGACAAAAACACTCTACGTAGTTGGCAGCGGCCCCGGTGCTCTGGACTTGCTCACGCCCAGAGCCAAAGTCGCCATTGAAGCCAGTAGTGAACTTGTGGCCTATGGCCTGTACCTCGATCTGCTGGGAGATATCTGCAATAACAAAACCCACCATGATCTTCCTCTCGGGAAAGAGATAGACCGTGCCCGGTTAGCTCTTAATCTTGCCGCCGCTGGCAAAACCACCGCGCTGGTGTCCAGTGGTGATATTGGCATCTACGCCATGGCGACTCTGGTGTTTGAACTGCTGGATCAACAGATTCAGGGTAAGGAGAAGAGCCCCGAATGGCTGGATGTTGATATACAGGTAGTGCCGGGCATCTCTGCCATGCAGGCCGGAGCGGCTGCTGTTGGCGCACTGCTGGGCCACGATTTCTGTACCATCTCCCTTTCTGACTTGCTGACCCCCTGGCAGACCATTGAGAAGCGTCTGCATGCTGCCGGTGCCGGTGATTTTGTGGTGTCCTTCTATAACCCACGCTCCCAGAAACGGGACTGGCAGATCAATACCGCCCGTGATGTGTTGCTGGAGTATCGCCCGGCAACAACACCAGTGTTGATTGGCCGTCAGTTAAGCCGTGAAGACCAGAGCCTGACCATGATCACCCTGGAAGAGCTGCACTCTGACAATGTCGATATGTTCACCATGGTGAGTGTTGGCAACAGCGAAACCAAACATATTCGCTATGGCTCTAATCAGTGGATATATACCCCGCGCGGGTACAGTAAAAAACTATAAACGTCGTCTAAGAGGTGCAACCCAATGGCCGTGTATTTTATTGGCGCAGGACCGGGCGACCCGGAACTGATTACCCTGAAAGCCCATAAGCTGATCAATCGCTGTCCAGTGATTCTTTACGCAGGCTCTCTGGTACCCCGTGCGATTTTTAAAGAGGTAGAAGAGAGCGCCGAATGCATTCGTGATACAGCTTCTATGTCCCTCGATGAAATTATGGAAGCGATTCAGCTCGCCCACAGCGAAGGCAAGGATATTGCCCGGGTGCACTCGGGTGACCCGTCTGTGTATGGTGCTATAGGTGAGCAGATTCGCAGACTCAATGAGCTGGGCATTGAATATGAGATTATCCCCGGCGTTACCGCTACCTCAGCCTCCGCCGCATGGCTGGGTAAAGAGCTGACCCTGTCCGGTGTCTCTCAAACCATCATCATGACCCGCTATGAAGGCAAGACTCCTTTCCCGGAACGGGAGCGTCTGCCTGCACTGGCAGCCAGTGGTGCAACACTGGCTATTCACCTTGGCGTGACCCGCATCCATAAAATAGTGGAAGAGCTGGTGCCGTTTTATGGTGAAGATTGCCCGGTGGCCGTCTGCTATCGCACCAGCTGGCCAGACCAGGACAAGGTCACAGGTACGCTGGGAGATATTGTTGCGAAAGTGCGAGAGAAGAAATATACCCGCACGTCTTTGATACTTGTTGGCGCGGTATTGGGCTCAGAGGATTTTCAGGATTCTTATCTTTATGATGAGAACAAGGCTCATATCTTCAGGCCGAAGGTCAAAGGCGCTTATCCACGAACGGTGGATTACTCGCCAGCACATCCTGTAAAACCTGCTGTAAAAAGCACATAACACAGCAACAGATTCTATGACATAAAGATTCAATAGCCCGTAGAGCCGGGCTGTTGAGCTTTTGATTTTTTGAGCTGAGCAGCACGCCTTTCTTAAAGCCGCGAATCGCCTTACTTTTAAAATGCCGTATAACAGCGATGTTACCTGAATAAAGCCTAACCGGTTGGTTACCCGGTGGAACCCTTTCATAGTATTAATTATCTAATGAAGACAGAAGGAGGCCTGCGGGGTCAGTGATTCATAAGATTGCTTAATACAAGGATGTTGCTCAAATGTACCCAATCTCTCAAGAAGCCCACTCTAATCCGTTAGGGCAACAGAATACCGCTTGTCAGGTGCAACCATCCTCCAGATTTCTCCCCCAAAAACGGCTAACACCTGAATGTGGGAGGACGGATGACTCTCTTCATAAACGCCTGTGTACCGTTGTCGATACGCCTTTCGACATTGCAAATGGACGTGGAACCACCGCTGGATTCATCCAGTAAAAAGACTGATTTCTCCCCACGACTTGAGACTTTTTTCGTTGAGTCTGACAAGGATTTCAATGCACTGGTTAATCATTATTTACAAACAGAACCTGACTCACCGTTAACGCTAATTCAGACTCCTAATGATTTTGAACAGGAAAAGTTGACCGTCACTTCCAGGATCACAAGAGACAGTGAAGGACATGCATCAGAAGAGGTTACCCCCGGTGTATTGAATGGAACAGAGCCAGGTATTGTACTTTTTGATTGTCGCAGAATGACGCCAGCAGCCATTGCTGCCCGCAATAAACTGATGGAAATTCCCCCGGAATTCCGGGGGCAGGCGCTCAACCCCAATTGCAAAATCGTGGTTATGATCGATAAAACCATGACCCCGGCAAAGGGAAAACCCAATAACAATAAATGCGGTAATGATTTTTTTCGCCGTATCAGTCGAGTCAATAACCTGTGGCAGGTTCCCGGGCAGGATAAAGGGCAGGATAAAGGGCTGGCATGTGACGGGATTGCGTCTATCCCGGAACCTTCGAGAAGTGAGGAGCAGATCGATGCCCCGTCATCGAATGCTGATCTGGTGCTTGATTTCAGTACCACCACCAACTGGCGACAGCTGCTGTTTGGTCGCCTGACCCTGGATGAAAAAGGCAACAAAACTTTCTGCCATGGACCCTTCCATCAGATCAATGGAGACATACCACCAGAATCACGCAGGGTGATACTCCGTGGTGCTCCCTGGCATGACGATGGTTTTCGAGTGGCAATGACCCAGATGATGCGCCGGGAAGGCTACTGGGCCAATGGCGAGTTTATTGCCACTCACACCCTTTCTTTTGTGCGCCAGAATGCCAACCCGAACCAGGTAGCACTGTTAAAACAAAGCGTGAAGTTTGTCAGCAAATCAGAAAAGACATTCTTCTGTATTAACCAGGGGAATGTTGAAGACTGTCTGAGTGAGAGCGTGATCTCTGATCAGGGTGTAAAAAAGCATGATGTTCTGGCTGATATTCTGAAGCGCTCAAAAGGGCTGCGAATCAGTTCAAAGCTAAGTTCAGGGCAGTGGCAGCAGCTGTTACTGCGTATCAAGGCGCTTGAATTGACCTGCCGGGTATCCGTCTCGGTTGATCAGGTGCAGTGCCACCCCCTTGAATATATGGACGGCGTGGATTCCGCGTCCCCTGCCGAACCGGGCCATGGTGTAATGGCTGTGAGATGCAGGGATGAGCAGGCTACAGCCGAACAGCTGGTGGATACATTTACCGGAAATAATTTTCACTGTTTCATCCTGTCGGTGACACCCGATCTGGATTTGACACTGATGGCCGGGGAGCTTTCCATAGAGTCTTTAAACCGGTGCCACCTGAAGAATCAATGGAGTGGTTTCATCAATGCCCTGGAAAATGGGCACCCTGTGTTACTGCGCAACCTGCATAAAAACCCCACTCTCCAGCAGCAGCTTGAGAATCTTTGTCTGCCATCCCCTACGTTATTATTAAATGGTCAGTTGGTGAAGTTCACCAATGCCTGTGTTATGGCTCTGGTGCCCGATTCTGTCACTCTGTCTTCGCCGGTGTGGCAGGCAGCTGCCGTAGAAATGAAGTCCAGACTTGATGAAGACAGACTCACTATTCTGACTAAGCGTTGGCAACTCTGCTCAAAGCAACGGTCAAGGTTGGATGAAACCTGTACCTACCTGACAGATGTGCTGGGAAATGTACCCGCCAGCCCCAACCGTTCCTGGCCAGCTCCAGCCCAGCGACCCACACAGGTGGTTCTGGATAAGATACTGCGTCAGGTTGACGCGCTTTATAGCAGGAGCACATTTGGTAACAGGAGCACACTGGGTAACAGGGGAATAGCCTCTGAACTGTCGGACGAAAGACTCAATGACATCTGGCGTACCGCCATAGAGCAGGTTGTTCTGGAAGAGTATCGCGGGCATCGGGAAATGTACGCCTATTTGAATCTGAAGCTACGATCAACATACTTTACAGACGTGTCGCAGGTGGCTTCAGAGATTAAGGGCTTAGAGATTAAGAGCCCAGAGATTAAACGAATAGACAGAAAACCCTTCGATGAACTGCTGCAACGCCACATTATTATTGATTCGGCGCTTTTAAAAGAGCATGCCTGGAGATTGGGGCAGGCTTTATCTTCGCAGTGTTTGCCGTATTTTCCCGGCACCTTTAAATCCCCTTCGCCCCAATATATGAATCTACTTATGGGCATACTGCTGGAGTGTTGTCCTGAAGAGCGCCGGGAGTCCCTGCGCTCCAGTCTGGGGTACTTCGCCCTCTCACCGCAGCTTCCTGAGGATATATCCTGCCCTGATATCCAGGATCGCCATTATTGGCAGCAGTGGCAGAAAGACCGCCTGCAGGCACTCAGTGAACTGGTGAACGATCACCGTCTGGTCTTTCTGAAAGGGGAGCCAGGTGCTGGAAAAAGCTGGTCAGCGAACGAAGTTGCCAGATGTTTGAATCCTGACCAGCCACCCCTATTAATTACGGCAGGCCCTCTGAGTGACCAGAGCTCTTTACTCCGAATGTCCTTCAGTGAGGCTTATTTAAATTTCACCGAGGCAGAGTTGTGCAACCTCAATCTGGAAACAGAGTTAATCCAGTTCCTGAAGGAGTGGGTGCGGAGAAATAACCCGGAACAACATCAGAATGCCTGGCATATACCCCTGACCCACGATCTGAAAAAACAGTTACAGCAGCAGTTCAGTGACAACAGCCTGCGAAAATTATGGATGCTGAAAGATACCCGCACCGGATACAGGGACGGCCCGATACTGGAGTGGGCTAAAACCAGTAGCAGGGATGGTAAGCCGGTGATTCTGGTGATCGATGAAGCGAACCTGGCGCCCACCGCTTTGTGGGATGTATTTCAGGGAATAAACGACACCCAGCCCACTCTCAGTTACGGTGGCGAATGTCTGCCTTTATCGCCGAATCACCGCATTATTCTTACCGGTAATCCGGAGACTTCCCCAGGTCGCGATACAAGCTATTGGCTACGCAGTCAGGCCGTCACCCATTACTATCCGGCCCTGCCAGAAGGCTTTCTGGTTCATCAGATTCTGTTGCCAAGACTGGAGGCTATGGGGTTAAATCCGCAACAGCAGGAGCAGACCAGCACTGCGATGACCTGTCTGTGGCAGCAGTTCAGAAAATTAACTCCCGGTTATGAATTCACCCCTCGGGATGTTCATGAAATATGTGACCAGCTGGCGCTCTCTCTTGAGCGAGAGCTGCAGGTGAATGGACCTGATCAGATTGGGCAGAGGTTATGCCGAATGACGTGGCTGGCAGTCAGTGGAGCCATTGGCGGCTCGTTACTGACAGATAAAGAACAATTGATGTCACTGGAAATATGGTTTCAGCGTAAGTTCTCCTCACAGGAAGATTGCGGGAATCATGCTGGCAGCGTCGCCACCGAATGTGCCAGTGATAACCTTTTTGATGGGTATCTTTGTGATCTTAAGAGAGCCTCGGAACTTTGCTGCACAGGATCGTCAGTAGCAGAGCTGGCGAGGGTTTACTGGAGTGCCCTGAATAAGCGACAACACTCGCTGGAGACAGGTAACGTTTGTGCGGGCAAACGCGCGACACTGGTTGAGGGACCCGCAGGACGTGGTAAAGATGCACTGCTCAAAGTGATGTTGACTCGAACATCACCCGAATATATTTCATTAAATGCCGGTTCCGGAGACTGGGAGTCTATTCGGGAACAGCTTAAAATCGCTGCTGAAACCGGTAAAGTTGTGGTCATTTCTGAGCTGAACCTGTTGCCCAGTCATTATCTGGAAGGGGAGCTGAATGACCTGCTTACAGGCGCTGCACACTCGGGTTTTTATCTGTTCGCTACCATTAACCCACCAAGCTTCAGTGGCCGGGAGAGGTTGTCATCGGCTTTGCAAAGCCGTTTTGTCAGCTGTGTAATTGGTGATTACAGCGACGAAGAATTACTGGAAATTGCCAGCACCCGCTGCCGGGCAGATACGCAGCTTGTGAAGCAGGTTGTAGACTGGCACTGCTGGCTGCGCAGGAAAGTGCTGGAAACAGGAAGTACGACGCTGCAGCCCGGAACCAGCACCCTGCTGGACCTGCTTGGATACCTGGAGCAGCATTCCCCCGTGAGTCTGGATGCAGCGGCAGATCTGTTCGTCAGTCTTTACTGCATAACCATGGACTATGCCGGTCTCACCAGAAAAGATTTGACTCTGCGCAGCCCGGGGGCAGATGGTGATGTGTCAAATAAAGTCGGGGAGGCTATGTATAACCATTACTCCCGGGCGCTGATACAAGCCCTTTATTACCAGATTCCGACGTTGGGGCCAGTCGCTCTACGCTGTGACAGGGAAAATATGTACATACCGGACAGCGGTTCCCTTTGTGTCCAGCGTCATCTGCTGGAGCAGTGTGGTGCCGGGGATTCTACCGCTGTGGCTGCTGGCTTTGTGAACGAGAGCATTCTTCATTCGGTTGTTGAAGGGCTCTGGAATGACCGGGGAGTACCTGCTCAGTACCCGGATCAAGGCGATACTCTCCCCCTGGCTTTATATACGCTTTGGAAACGTAGTTTCGCCAAAACGTTATTAGCAAACCTGCCCAACCGGGTTGACTGGCTGGATAAACATTATCCGCTGTCGGATAAAATGAAACAGGCTCTGAAGCTGGAGAACAACCAAAACCTTATCCATCAGTTCACCACTCACTTCCTTAAGCCCGGAGTCAGCCCTGACCCGGTTCTGTATCGGCGTTTTCTTTTGCTGCTCTCGCCCTGGGGGACAGAGCCGGATGCAGCACTGGCGGTGTTGTCCTCAAACAGTTCTGTATCGGAACCGAAAATAATCGAGACGTCTTCTGGCCAGGATGAACCGATGGATGAACTCATGCATGAGCCAGAGGGGGAAAAGCAGAGCCTGCAGCCAGCCATAGCTTGGGGTAATTCCTGTACGGAGTATTTCGACCCTGTGGTGGCTATTGAGAAGCCTCCTGCTAAGGAACAGGAGATAATATCGACTTTCAAGGAAGTGAGTTTTGAAGATGAGCGTTGTAAAACGATAAGCGTCAGCCTGTTAAGTGACGTTGGCATTGTACTCACCCATAACAAGGCAGACGGCAGTGGCTTTAACCCGGTTGTGTGTACACCTATGCCAGAGGGTGCTGTTCTAAGCCTTGTCGATGTTCCTGGAAAAGAGAAAAAACACAATTTGCTCCCTGAGGAGTGGTGCGTTCTCAGGGGGATTTCGGAATTTCCGGAAGCACGCCTGAAATTTATCAGTGTTCAGCCAGAAGTGCCTTTTGAAGTCGTACAGGATCGTGCCAGTAGTCTTTATTTAATACGCCAGCTTAATGAAGAGATCATAGACGAACTCGAAATTAATATGGTGCTGGAAACACGCAGAGGGAACTCTCCGCATAAAAGTGGCCAGCTGCCGGCCGACGTGCATTGTAAGTGCCCACCGCTGGTGAAGGACATTATCGAAAAGCATGATGACCCAGAGATTATGGCTTTGCGGGCACGGCTTCGAATGGCAAAAAATAATGAGGAAAAACTAAATACTATCTGGCATTTTTGTCGTGATGACCGCATGTTTGCTTCGTCTGAGCCACTGAGGATCGAAGGTCCTGAACGATTGCACGAGTTACTGGGGGCCCGGCCTCAGTCCAGCCAGTGCCGGGCCGTGGCATTTTGGGCGCTGGCACTCTGGTGTCGTATTCCTTCACGTCTTTCCCTTCCAGCAAGAGGAAGAACAAAGCTTGAGACCTCGCTGGATGGTGGTTTTACGAGAGAGACATGGGGATTGTATGGAGGCATAAAAAATGCCGGAACGGCCAAGCCCGTCGAGCAGGATTTTTCCAGTATAGAATGTGACCCCGATCCTGATTATTCTCAACTTGAACGTCATGGAACTGAAGAAGAGATCGCCAAACTCGTTGCTGAAACCTCTCCGGGAAGTAGGGAGTACTGTGAAGTTTGTTTGGGTTTTAGTCGTCTGGTCGGGAATAGAATCACCTTGACCGGGCCCGTAAGTTTAGAGCTGGTGAAGCAGTGGCTGATTGAATTTAACAGTCAGACTGATAGTTGGTTGAAGGGGCAATTTCAGGAAATACTGTATGAGCTTATGTCATGTGTTAATAAAGCAAGACAACGTAACCCGGGAGAAGAAAGGGATTTTATTTTCAGGGAACTGAGTCAGTTCATTCTCGAAAAACACTGGCTGCCCTTGGGGAGCAGCGGCGATATGATTCATTTCCTTCAGCGTAAGGGGTATGCAGAGCAGAAGCGACTCGACCTTTATCGGGATATATTTACTCACAACCTGGTTGAACAGGGTGATATACGCAGGTTTGGCGATCCCCTGTCGGCAGAAGTCGAAGAAGCCTACAGGTCAAAGAGAACACCTGCCGACATGGCCCAGTCGATTGCTAAAGATGATGCGGAATACTACAAACGTGTGGATCCAGAGTTGGGCAGATTGTTTACTGATATCTTCAGGGATCATTCTTCACCAAAGTTGATTCAAACCCTTTATGGGGATGTTCCCGGCGTGGGCTACAGGGAAACGCCGCCGGGAAGCCTGGATGTAGAACGCCTTGTTCGGCACATGCCGCCCTTTCGCAGCAGTATGACCACCTCGGTACTTCGGCCTGTACTGGTTTTGTCTCCGGCACTGCTGGATACAGGCAAGCTGAAACAACACATTGTAAAAGTTCTGACCGGGAAGGAAGCAAAGAGGAAGCCTGACTCTGGATCTGAGTCTGATGATGAGCTTGACTATGAAGATTGTAATAGGGCGTTACATAAACCTTTGGCGGTGACTGAACAAACATCACCGCTTATGGTGGCTCTTCTTAGATATCAGGAGTACTCGCGCCCTACAGCCAGGATGAGTGATCTGTTGGCGACATTCATAGCCAGGCATGTGCGCTTTACATTTTGTGATTATCTCTATCGACAGGGGGGAGGCGACTCTGGTTCCCTGAAGGTTTTATTTCCTGCCGATCGGACAGCGGGGAACTGTCCTTTACTGAAAGGTGGAGTACCCCAAAAGGCTGGCTGGATTGTTCCCCAGAGCAGCAGGGAGCTGGAAGCTTTGGTCAGTGTTGAAAAACGCCACTTTGTGGTAAATGACCCGAAAGAGTTGTCTCACGCCTGGTTTGGTCTTGGTTTTAACCAGTCAAACCTCTGTTTTCTGGATAGCCACACCATGCAGTCAAGTCTGGAGAGTTATCTGAAAAATACGGACTGGCGAGGCATTGCTACTGAAGTTATCAAACACTCTGCCTTTCAGTCGACCCTGAAAGCCTGTAACAGGGAACGGAGGGCAAATTTCCTTGAGCTACAGGAAATGAGAAGAAACAATCGGAAAAAAAATGGGAAAATGGATGAGGAGAAACTGGTTGTAGATCTGGACGATGACAGGATGGCGTGTCTTGATCTGGTGAATGACCTGAAACTGTGATCTTCGGCTGTGAGAAGACGTTTCCCCGTACATCATTGATACTGGGGGGCTGTTGAACGATAGTGAGGCGCACTCATACCACTCCATGCCCGAAAGGCCCGGTTGAAGTTGGACAGGTCGGAATAACCACAAAAACCGGCGATGTCTGCTGCGGGAACGTCTGTTTCTGACAATAGCTGTTTGGCTTTACGGAATCGTGCATCGTCTCGAAGCAGAGACAAGCTGGTACCCTGTTCCTGCAGGCGGCGCTGGAGTGTTCTGTTAGACAGGCCGGTCAGGCGGGCAAGCCAGCTCACGGAAAACCCTGGCAGGGTCGCATAGGTGTTGATCAGCGCATGTACCCTATCGAACCACTCCATTTCTCCCGGCTGACTTTGCAATGGCCGGTAGTCCGTTGCTAAGGGTACAGAGAAGGCGCCGAATGACTGGCCGAAGCTGATGTTGGCCTGCTCCAGAGCTACCGGTTTTATGGATGACAGGTGTTTTGGGGTGCGCATCAGCAGTGTGTCCGGCAACCATCGCTGACCCAGATAGCGGCGACACAAAGTGATAATGCCCAGTGTGCGGAACCATTCGATCTGGTGAAAACCAGGCATTGATGCCGGGAGGGGCTCGCGGTGACAGATCATCCACTGCCCTGCAATGTGTTCGGTCCATAAATACACATGACTGCTGAGTGAGGTTACGCTCACTCTCATAAAGGTATCAATGGCTTCTTCAAGGGTGTTTATACCTTCAAGAGCATTTTCCAGTTCGGGGAAATGAGCGAGCTCCAGTTTCTGGCCAGCATAAATACCAATGGGCTCAGTCGTGCTGGAAAACAGTGTGCTCAGAAAGGAAAGAGTGCTGCGTGTCGGTAACCAGTTGACGCCCTCCAGCGCCTCGTCAGGTATATCACACTGTCTGGCAATCTCCCGCCAGTTGATATTGTGCTCATCGCAATAATCCAGGAATGGACGCAAATTACTGTAGGCGCTGAGAAAAAGCGTATCGCGGGTTACAGGGGCTGCCAGGGGCATTGGTCTTATATCAAAACTAAGTAAAAAATAAGCCTGGTGACTATAGCGAGACACCTGCTGATCCGCCAATGTTCGAAGCCCTGTTTCTTCTCCTGTTTTTCTATTGCCACATTTCTGTGGGACACCTTTCGGAAAGTAGCTGTTCACATGGCACGTTATGACCTACCCCGAATAGGAACCAGAAATATAATGGTTTCATTCTTGAGCGAATCATTCTCTAAAGGAGAGGTGCATGTTCAAAGTCAAACCAGTTGCCGCGATGGTTGCCATTCTGGCGATGCCTGCTTTTGCTATCAATGTCCAGGCTAACCCTGTTGAAGGCGCTCTGAAAGTTGAAGGCGCCCAGGTGACTCTGCCTGTTGAAACCGCCAGAGATTCTTTTACCCCTGAGTTCGTCAATAAAGCCCGTGAAAACTTTAATAACTTTCACTGGCAGATGGGTGGCGATCACGCTCTGTATTACAACATGTACATGAATGAGTTTACTCAGTCAGCACTGGCTTCACCTCACCAGGACTACAAGCCCCTGGTTAAAAATATTAACCCGGAGCTGGGCAAACTGAAGGTTCAGACCAGGGCGAAGGGTGAGTTGACCATGGATGAATATATGGCTGAACCCCAGTTTCGTACACAGGGCTTTATGCTGATCCACAAGGGTGAGATTATCTATGAAGCCTACCCTGGTATGAACCCGACAGACCGTCATATCTGGGCGTCTGCAGCCAAAACAACAGTTGGCTTAATTGTTTCCCAGCTGGTTGAAGAGGGTAAGGTCGATACCTCTAAGCCGATGACTCACTATGTGCCCAGGCTACAAGATACTGCCTGGGATGATGTGACTGTTCTTGACGTGTTGAGCCACACCACTGGCCTGGATAACGAAGAGAACATTGAATCCATTCTGGATACTGACTCTTCTGTTGTGCGTCTGTTCGGATCTCTGCTGGGCTCTCCCCGAATCAAGACCGGTCAACTTGAGTCCTGGATGGAAGTCGCTATCGACACCGAAAAGCTAAAAGATGAAGCTTCTGGTGAAGGCTCAGATAAAAAGTTCCGCTATGCGTCCATGAACACCATGATTCTGACCCAGATGATTGAGAACATTGAAGGAAAAACCTGGACCCGCCTGTTTGAAGAGCGAGTATGGGGCAAGATGACAGCTCGTCAGCCCGCCGTGTTTAACCTGACACCCGATGGCTCTGCTGTGTCTCTGGGACTGATGCTGACCACCGTAGCAGATATGGCGCGATTCGGTATGCTGTTCACTCCCAGCTGGAGCAAGGCTGCCGTTGAGCCGGTTGTCACGCCTTCTGTTCTGAAGCGTATTGCCACTGGCGGTGACCCTGAAACCCATGCAAATTCCACCAAACAGAAGAGCTCTGTTGGCGCTTTCAATGATATGAGCACTTCTCAGTCGTACCAGTTTGACTTTATCTTCGACGATGGTGCTATGGCCAAGAGCGGTAACCTGGGGCAAATGATTTACGTTGACCCCAGCCGTGATTTTGTCGGCGTAATGTTCTCCACCAATCCTTACCATTCTGGTTACGGTGAGAATAAAGGCCCGGCACTGATGCGCTCCGCTGCAAAGCTTCTGTCAGACAAATCCCTTTCCGATCGATAAACCCCTTTCCTGTATAAAAACAGCTTGTCTCAGGGATGAGGCGGCTGCTTCTCGCTGCCGTTGTAATGACACTTTATAGAGGCTCGTCATAAAGAATCGTCGTGGTATTCGGGTGTCCGTGTAAACCCGTAACCCTGTGCGGCCACCGTCATATTGTCAAACCCTAACAATGCTCTGGAGGCGACTTGTGTACTCTCGTTGGCAATCCAAGCGTCATATTCAATAGCCCGGATCTGTATGTCCGTAAATTGATTGTCTGGGCGCTCCTGGTTCTATTCCATCATGGAGTTCCATTCCATTATTTTGGACAACAGTATGAAGTTGAAAGTCAAGCTACCACTGATTATCGCGGCCCTGTGCAGCACCGTTGCCAATGCGGACATTTCTGAGCACGAAGCCAAAGAAGCTTTTCTGTACGGCTACTCCATGAATGAGGCCTACAAAAACTTCTATGCAACCACCCTCAAGGTGGGCACAGAACTGAACCGTTTTCAGAACATTCGTGAACTGGCTGACGATGAATACACCTCCCATCCAACCATCAACAACGACACCCTTCACCTGATGGGCTGGCTGGACGTAGCTGCCGAGCCGGTCATTGTGAGTGTTCCTGATATGACTGATGGCCGTTACTGGCTGCTGCACACCATGGATATGGGCCATTACACCAACGGTACTTTTGGTTCGCCTTCCCGTGGCACCCAGGGTGGCGCATTTATGTTCGCCAACAAAGGCTGGAATGGTGAAATCCCCAACAGTGTTGATGAAGTGGTGTACGTGGACTCCAATATTCTTAAGCTGATGGGTCGCATTATGGCTGTTGGCCCGGAAGACACCATTGATGCACAAAGCTACATGGATAAGTGGAATATCCGCACCCTGTCTGAATACCTGGGCGTATCTGGTCCGAAAGCGAAAGATCGTAGTAACTGGCCTGACCCACAGGGCGCTTCCTGGCTTGAAACCGCAAACCGGGTTCTGTGTGACAGCACTCTGGGACAGGCAGACCAGTTCTGGCTCAAGGATATCGACACCAAAGAGATTGGTCTGGAAGCCTGTAAAGCTGACTTCACCCCAGAGCAGCTGGAAGCCGCTGAAAAAGGTGAAGAGCTGGGTATGAACGCCATCAAACAGGCCGCTACCACCATTACTGACAGTCGCGAAGCATTGGGCACCCGCGAATCTATCGATAAAGGCGACCGTACCAAATTCAGTGTTGGCACCTTCCTGGGGCAGTGGGGTCTGCCAGCCTATGAGTCCACTTATCGTCAGGGACGTTTCGACCAGAACGGTGACCCTGTGACCGGTGAACATGAATATGAAATGACCTTCAGGGCACCAGAGGTCAGTGAGTTCTGGTCTGTGACGGTTTATTCAATGGATGACCGCCTGATGGCTACCAACGATATGGATCGTTTCAGTCGTGGTGACCGGACTCTGAAGAAAAATGCTGATGGCACTTACACCATTAAGCTGGGTGCCGATACCAGAGGCCATGAAAATGATCCTAACTTCCTGCCGACGCCCACTGACGCCTATTACATGATTTTCCGTCTGTACGGACCTTCAGAAGAGATTCAGGCCGGTAAAGCCTTCCCGATGCCAACCGTTGTGAAAAAAGACTGATGGTTGCCCTCTATTTATTTTTTCATTTGAATTCAACAGGGTATCGCCATGTTTAAAAAAGCGATTTTGCCGTTGCTGGTTTCTTCCATTGTGGCTGTTTCCAGCGCCAATGCGAATGTAGAACCCCATTTAGAAACCCATTTAGAAACCAATGTTGCCCATTACAATCTTGATCAGCCTGCCGGCCCTGTTGCCGGAACAGTAATGACGCCGGGTTATGCGGAAATCGTCGCTCAGTCAGCTTATGTCTGGGGCTGGACTCTGGTGAATATGCACAACCGTCGTGAGGTGTTCAAACAGGTGCCGCTGCAGGCTTATCTGGAAGGTGTGATGCCTATTGCACCGTTGAACAAACTCACCATGATGACGGATTACGCTAACCCTTATCAGCGTGACGTGGCGCACCCGAATCAGGATGTTGTTTATGGCTTTGGCGTGCTCTCTCTTGATAAGGAACCTGTGATTGTTCAGGTACCTGATTTTGAAGATCGCTACTGGACCATCATGGCCGAAGACCAGCGCACCGACAGCTTTGCTGAAATTGGCACCAGGCATGGTTCGGACCATGGCTTCTACATGCTGGTTGGCCCGAACTGGGAAGGTGAAGTACCTGAAGGTGTAAACCAGGTGTTCCGTTCCTCTACCGATATGGGCGTGATTATTCCCCGTGCCTTTATGGACGACACCAAAGCCGACCGTGCTGAGATTCAGGGTCTGATCAATCAGGTGGCTGCGTACCCGCTGTCTGAATACGACGGCAAGATGAAAGAGATCGACTGGAAATCCCTGCCGTCCATTCCTGATCCGAATGCTGGTAAAGATGCCGGTGAGAAGGCCTGGGTTCAGCCTGACCGTTTCTTTGATAAAGATCAGCTGGGTCAGGTACTGAAAGATGTACCACCCATGCCCGGTGAAGAAGCCATGTACGCCCAGTTTGAAGCGCTGGTGGATGCGGCAGACAAAGACCCTGAGCTGAAGAAGCGTCTGGTTGAAATTGCCCATGAAACCGAGAAAGGGGCTGTTCAGGAGCTGATGTGGTTCGACAATGTAGGTACTCAGCTGCCCAACTACTGGACCCAGCCCAGGAACAATGGCCGCTTTGGTACCGACTACCTGACCCGTCTGGCGGTAGCCCGTTCCAATATCTTCACCAACGATACTAAAGAGACCTCTTACATCTATCAGTATCGTGATGAAAACGGCGAGCGTCTCAGTGGTAGCAACGAGTACACAATTACCTTTGCCAAGGGTGAGCTGCCGCCGTTGATTGAAAGTGGTTTCTGGTCTCTGACCATGTACGACGAAAACCATTTCTTCTATCCGAATGACATGGAACGCTTCTCCATCGGCACCAAGAACAAGGATCTGAAATTCAATAAGGATGGCTCTCTGACCATTTATGTTCAGAACGAACGCCCTGCTGAAGACAGGGTCAGCAACTGGCTGCCGGCCCCTGACACAAATCTGGCAATGACCATTCGGGTTTATGGTCCGGAAGAAGAACGTATTTACAGCGGTGAATGGGTTCCACCGGCGGTTAAGGTCGCTCATTAATCAGGCATGGACAGATTTTACAGACTGAATATGTGATTCAACTCTTTTGATATCAGGCCATGTCGAGAATCCTGGCATGGCATGTTTTCTTTATTAGCAGGTATTTATTTTGAAAATGAATATATGGAACTCTTTGTTTCAGGGGATCGTTTTGGTTATGGCATCTGCCGGAGCCATTGCAGAAACGACCCAGCCAGAAAACGTTGAATCTGAAAGTGCCAGTGATGATATTGATATGTCTGATCCAATGGCGATTTACACCAATGCCGGATTATCCTTTGGCACCGGGGGCATTGATATGAAGCTCGGTCTGCAGATTCCGTCAGACGGTGGCTTCAGCAATATGATTATTCTTGAAGGCAAGGGCGCTTTCCGTAAAGGTGAGTCAGAAGAGTTCGCCAGCTATCGGGGCCGTTATTTTGCTGGTCAGCAGGAAGGTTCCCTTCGCTTTGCTGTGGATGTGAACTACAACGCGGAAGCGGATGTGGCGTTGTACAACACCGGTGTTTTTTATACTCAGCCAATCAGTAGTAACCTGACCATCTACCCCGGTATGATGGTGGGTAAAGCCACCAATGGTGGCACTGTTGCGCCTGGTACGGAAGAGAGCACGACGATCATGACAGCCATGTTCTACTCCCGATACACCCTGAGCGATAAAACCTGGTTGACGGTAAACCCCACCTATACCCATTACCGTGAAGAGTTTGGCGATGTTGGTCGTAATAACTTCTCTATGGAAATGGGCATCGGTTATCAGCTGAACAAGAAGACCAATGTTCGTCTGTGGGGTGGTACCGACAATGAAATGAAACTGCAGATTAACCGCGCGTTTTAAGATGTCTGCCAACAAGTCCTGTGGGCTGCTGAGCAGCCAGGGTTTGTTGGCTGGTTTATTAGAGGAGGATGACACCGGGTTCCTGCAAAATACCTGACCCGTCCACTATACAGGATTACCTGACAGCCACCCGGGGGTGCTTACTTGGTGAATACCACGAACATTCCATCGGGTGCTGTTGTTGCAGCAGGCTGCAACATCTTCAGAAATAACAAAAAACCAGTGCAAAAAACAAAACATTTTCCGCACTGGATATGATTGTTAGTCCTACTGATACCCACTTTCTTTCGCAACAAGAGCTTTTTCTACTAGGTCCTTTAAATACGGCATATTGGCGGTTTGAAGAACTTGCAGAAGATTTTTCCAAGTCAGCTCCATATCTCCTACTTTTCCAGCTACCAACTTTGAAAAAAGTTGATACACCTGATCGCGGGAGCAGTCTTGTCTAATAGTTGCGATCTGAAATGGTTCCAACTCAAATCCAATTGCAACGGCCTCCCAGTCGGAACCTACATGATCCATGATTCGCAATGCTTTCTTCTCGCCTTCAGACGGATAATATATGCATTGCAGGTCTCGCATTGAGGCTCTTTCTTGCAGAATTTGGTTGGAAGGCTTTTTTTCCACAACACTGACCGGGCGTTGCGCAGGAGCGTGGGCATGGCTTACACTATGCTTCTTACAGATATCTTCGGCAGTCCTATGCTCTCCCATTTTCTGCAGCGCCTCCACCAGTACTTTCCAGGATGGCAGCCCAACGCTTTGCACATTATCCTGCCACTTTAACCAACTGGATATTACTTCCATTTTTACTGAATCTACTTTAGATCTCACGTTAATTTCAATCGCTTTATAGGTTTTATCAAACAAACCAAGATGCAGTGCTAACAGACTACAATTTGTTATACTGCGGATGGTGCTTAGAATGGTTCCCAAATCTCCACCATCCAGCCTCTTGGTCATTTCGGGTGTAGACAAGTTCCATTCAATTTGTGTTGGCACAGGTGCATTCGCAATAGCCTGAGTCTGGACCTCCATAGGTACACTTTCCGTTTTTTTGCTATCTATAAGAACCTGCAGATCTTTCCCAAAAGCAGTACCGGCGATATGAATTCGTCCTAACTGTGCAGCCTGGAAGCCCTCAGGACTCTCAGTCGCCCCCTTACAGGAATTAGACACCAGTTCACTGATAACAGCATCCGTCACATCTTCCTGACCTGAAGAGACAAGTCCCTGTAAGATGATATGACTTTCTTTGGTAACATGTTTGGTGCAGCAATCAATGATCATTCCAACAGGGAAAAGGAGGTTAGTAGCCATTTTTTGTTGTGTTTTTTCATAGTTCACCTTCGCGCCTAGAACAATTTCCTGAAAGGTCGAGTACAACCTATTGGCGTATTCATCATCCTGTTGTAATTGATCTTGTAAAAAAACAAAACAATCAAAAGATAAATTCTCAATATCATCTTCACTCAAAGTGATTTTTGCCAGAGAAGACATGACACCACCTGGACGGGCCATACTCTGAAATTCATTGTTACTCCACTGAGAGGCATGATCTTGCGGGGTGATCAAGTCATCAGACAGAGGCTTTACAGTGTCCCCACTGATTCCTTTATATAACCTGGACTCTTCATAATAGCGAGCAACACAAGCCCCCAGGATCTCTGCGGGAGTAGCTTCTCCAGACTCATCTGAAGACATGGGTGCCAGTGCAGCCAGTGCAGCCAGTGCCTTCAGTTTGGCATCAGCCTTCTCCAGAGTACCATCTTCCATAAAGTCAGGGTTGCTCAGCAAGTCAGCCAGGCCATTGTAGGCAGCAGTAAAAGACAGCCCCCCATGCACAGTGTTACTGAATGCCTGAGTAAATGCTCCTGCCTTTTCCGGGCACACAGACGAAACCACATAAGGCAGCACAGAATACCACTGAAAATCACCAGAGCAGAGCGCCTGGATCTGAGAGTCCCCTGCAAGTTTTTTTTCTACTCCCTGCAGAAAATCATTCTTAACCCGAAGAATTTGTTTGTGCTGTTCAGTTGCCGCTGCCGCAATTCGTGCCGCGCGGCGTTCCTTTATTAATGTAGGACCAGAAGAGCTCATGCTCATGCTCATGCTCGGCCTTCCAGCTGGTTTGGCACGTTTAACTTTACCCGAACCGCTAGTTCCACCCTTCGGGCTCTGCACCAATAAACCTGGCGTTCTATCTTTCTGCCTTGTTATGTTGTAAGCCATAACTGCATTCCTCTTCAAAGTTCATTATTTATACAAAAGTAATTACTCGCCGTTATTAAAAAAATAACGGAAGAATCAAACACTCAACGGATTGATGTTAATTATGAGTTTTTTAAAGAAAGAAAGTTTCAACAAGAAAGACAGAAGCAGTAACAGTAATAGCCATGTTAATAGCAATAGCAATCACGAACAGAATGAAACTCATTGAATTCCAAGGGATTACATCAATCACCGCATATAAAGTCATATAACTTGATACTCATGGTTATAACAAAGCTCTGCCGTCTATACCTGATCCGAACGCTGGCTGATCGTGAATCCAGCCTATAAGTACCCGGTCACATGAAAACAACTATTTCTGACTCAATCTCCAGGACACTCAGCCGTGCCGCAGCTCAAGTCATATAGCGGGCTATGCTCCCTGCGCTGCCACCCGGCTGAGCAGCCTGTTTATTAGCCAGAAATAAATGTTTCCACATGGCCGGGCACTTACCCATTACCGTGAAGAATTTGGTGACGTTGGTCGTAATAACTTCTCTATGGAAATGGGCATCGGTTATCAGCTGATCAAGGAAGACCCGTGTTCGCCTGTGGGGTGGTACCGACAATGAAATGAAACTGCAGAATAACCGCGCGTTTTAAGGCATCTTCCAACAAATCCTGTTGTCTGCTGAGCAGCCGGGACTGGTTGGCAGGTATTGAAGAGGAGGATGTATCGGAGTCGCAAAAAAGCTGTGTGACTTGCACGCTTCACCAGGACCTTAAAGAGCCTGTCCAGGTTCGAACTGACAGGAAGGCACACCAGCCCTACAACGTATAGTTTTCAAACTGTGGAAGCTTGCAAAGTAACTGGACGAGTTTGTTGTTTTCAGGTTTCTGGCTCTGCTCCTGTAAATATGTGCTCAATGCCTGAAGTTCAGAGCCGCTGGTCAAAGATTCTTCAAAATAGGATACGAGTTCTCTTTGCGTGAGTTCATTGATGAAACGGCAAAAGTTTTCAATCTCCTCGTATTCTATAAGGTCAGCGACTAAGCCCATGCCTTTTTGCGAGGTTGTACCTGAAAAAAACTCGGCTAAAAACTCCAGTTGAAAATTACAGGGGTATGATCGTGTAGGTGGGCCTGATATGTAGTATGATAAGATAATGTCCTGGATTGTCATTCGGGTTTTATAGTCTATATGCTGCAAGCTGTGTGTTATAAGTGTTTCATATTCTACATAGTGATCGTCACCGTAGCTGCTGCTCCAGTTATTGCGAAGACAATCAAAGACTTCACTGATTGCGGGTTTCAAACTGTTTTTATGTTTTTTCCAGTGTTGAGAAGTTTCAACTAACTGTGCCAGGGGGGAATTAAGCAAGTTAGAAATGCGAAGACGCCTATAAGAAGCACTGGTAAACTCAGGTATATCTTCGAGTGCAGTGGTTTTGAAGTTTATAGAGATATGACTTTTGCCAAAATTATTTATCATTTGAAGGGTGTTTGCACCTTCAAAAAATACTGGAAGATTACTTGATAAAACCATATGTTCAAATACAGGTTTAGGGGCTCTTCCAAATAGAATTATGAGTGTTTTTTCCTTTCTATTATCAGCGGAATCTTCCAGGAAGTGTATGCAGTGTTCCGATTCTTGTTCGATAATAATATTATCTTTCCATGTGATCTGCATGACTTCGCGCTTTTTATTATTTGATGCAAACTCAGAAAAAACCAGAAGAACATTAGGTTTACCTCTGCGTTTGCTCAATGAGAAAAGTGCACATCCAATATTTTGCATTTGATTTACAAGGTTTTCTACGTAGAAGTGACAGTGAAAACCATACCCCACTGCAAGATCAATTTCATGATTTGTACATTTATCAGAAAGTAATGTTATCAGATTTGAATCCAAAGAACTGAATTTGGGGGAGGGCATATAGGAAACGATATCGCTGGCAGCTATTGACGAGGTCGGGTTAGGTAGATTTAAGCGATTGATATCTTTGTATCTTTTTAATTCTCCGCCAACAAGCCAGCCTTCACTGTCTAAATATTTATGCGGCTGTATGTAGAGGATAGTTCTTGCTCGCATTAACTCCCTGTCGCCTGCTTTTTGAGTTCTTCCTGCTACAACAGCAATATTTATTTGTTCCAGTATCGGATGTTGCTCCTTAGGGATAAGGCTACAACGGAATCCGTAAAAATCTACGCTTTGATTCTCATGGTGTTTATCAGGATTATAGTTGGGTATTAAAATGCTAACCATGGACGGATCATTACAGCCAATGATTAGCTCAACTTTTTTTGGTCGATGTAATGCCAGCCAGCAACGTAATGTATCAATGGCTGTATTTTGTTGGCCAAAACCACAGCTAATATTCCCTTCCGCCACAAGTATGCGTACAACAGGAATACTCTTAGCTATACATTGTGCCTGTTCCCAAATTGAGCTTGAAAAGGGTGAAACCTGGAACGTTTTAACCTCTTTAGAGTCTTTCGCTGTGCAGGTTGGAAGCTTTAATGGTGTTACGGAAGATTCAGCTGAGACTGATTTGGAGAGTGTGTTTGTACGCCACTGTATTACGTCATCAGAACAAGCCATTTTTGAAGTCACAGAAGCAGAGGTTTCAAGGCTGTGTTTTCTATTAACTTTGTGCATTTAATGTTCCCTTGATCCATGTTTACGGAACACTGACGTTACGGTTACAGGATCTGATATCCTTCCTTATAGAATCCATCTAAATATTATCTTTGTCCCATAAAATCGTTTGATTTTTTCGACATGAATCCCGAGCCTGCTCCAGTAGGTTATCCTTTTGTAGATAGATAATGTTCATTGTTAATGAAGAATAACACTTGGCTTTTTGAATCATGGCACAGTGGTAAAATCAAAGACATAACAATGTCGTTAGTTTGTATGGAGCCTGCTCCGCAACCGAACAGGCTCTTTCTTTATATTGCCCGGGAGCTCAAATGCGCTCTGATTTCAGCCATGCTTCGGGTTTCGCTAACCAAAGGCTGGAAATCCAGAACCATTTTAGCTTTGGTATTGGGGATAATCGCTTTCGATGTCAGCAGATTAAATGCTTCTCTGGTTAAAGGTGGCCGACCCTTTAACGGTAGCCACTTCCACAGTTGTTCAGAGGAGAAGGAGACCAGTGTTGCAGGCAGTTTTCCCAGAGACCGGGGCCTCTGTTTACCCATGGCGCAGGCGAGCTGATACAGGTAACTGTGCCATGTGAATGAGGTGTCGTCTATTCCGTTAAAAATTTCTCCTTCCGCCATTGTTGATTTTGCGGCTGTCAGCATCAGCTCAGCCAGGTTATGCACATGGACAAGGTTGGCACGCTGCTGCCCGTCACCAATCAGAACCGGGCGTTCCCGGGTAATGGTTTCGCATAAGGTATGAAGCCAGGGACCACTGCCAATACCATAGACATTGGCAGGACGAATGATGGTCAGTTTCATGCCTTTGTCCTGGAACTCCTGAGCCATCTGTTCCTGCATCTGCTTGGCACGGCTGTAATGTCCCATGGGTTGACCCATAGGTGTCGTTTCATCGCAGAACCCTTCTTTCAGTCGGTGTCCGTAAACCGTAATGGAAGAGGCGAGAATAACGTGGGCACCTTCCTCAACCGCTGAATGAAAGACCGAACTGCTGCCATCCAGTGTGACCTGCTGATGTTTCTCCCATGGAATCCAGTCACCTACCATGGCGGCAAGGTGGAAGACTTTATCCACGCCTGCCATGGCTCTGCTGATATCCTGAGGGTCTGAGATGCTGCCATCAAACGGGGTGATTTGATGATTGCCCTGCCACTCTGACGGCCGGGGAACGCCGGGCAGATCAAAATCAATAACCTGAAAGCCGGCTTCCAGAAGCCGGTTGCAGAGGTTCCGGCCAATAAAGCCTCTGGCGCCGGTCACCAGTGCTAATTGTGGACGGCAGTGATGATCCGCATTCATGATTGCGAGCCCTTATACTGAGCCTGCTTCTTCAAGCCTTTGCGAATAATATGTTTGCTAAGGGTGTTGGCGAGTTGAGGAAAGCAGTTAAGAAGTTTGACTGAAATAGCACGTCTGCGAGGCAGAGCCACTTCAACAGGACGTTTGGCAAGCACCTGATCAAACAGAGCGTCTTCCAGGTCTATAACCGTGAGTGGTTTGCCGGTGGCAAAAGTCATGGCAGACTCCTGATGGCCTTTTTGCAGATCAAGCATTGGAGTGGCGATGGCATCGGGGCAGAGCACGGTGACGGCCACGTTTTCAGGCGCCAGCTCCTGTTGCAAAGACAGACTAAACCCGCGCACTGCAAATTTTGAAGCGCAATAAAGACCTATGCCCTGAGCCGCCATAATGCCCCCGAGGGAAGCAACATTAACAATATGCCCGTCTCCCTGACGGGTCATCTGTGCAGCAGCGCATCGGCTGCCTAATATCAGACCCTTGACGTTAATGTCGATATGCTGATCCATATCGTAATCACTGGTGTCCAGAATGTAACCAGGCTTGAGATAACCGGCCACATTCAGCATCAGGTCCAGTTTTGTCTGGTGACTTAGAAGCTGATCCATACCTTTCTGCCATTCACCACCGTCGCGAATATCGAAGCAGTGCATTAGCAGGTTGCTGGCTGGCCAATGGTCATCCTGTGCGGTTTTCTGCAGAGCACCAAGGTTGATATCTGAGGCCTGTACATGCCAGCCTCTGGATAGCAATGCTCCGGTCAGATGCCGGCCGACGCCACTGGCAGCGCCAGTGACCCATGCGGTTTTAGCTGCCATTAATCCCTCGCTGGTGCTTCAGTGGCAGGAATGATCTCGACCAGCGACTGGATGTCCAGTGTCGCGGCATCTTCCAGAGAAAGACCTTCCAACGCTTTAAAGGCACGCATACCCAGGCGAATACAGGTACCGCAGGAGAGGTAGTTGTCCAGGAAATCATCGGAGTCTGAGTCGAGAATCAGCAGCATTTCGGTGCCTTCTTCACTGCTGGGGGTATGGGTATTACCGACAGGTTCAACAGCGGTATCACCGGCTGAAAAGGAACCTTCATCGTATTTCCAGCTACCAGACAGGGTGTGGGCAATGGCCCGGCAGTAATGGTGGTGACGGGGGGCGGAGGCACCGGGCTCAAAACGAACTTTGGCAATGACACGTTTCTCCTGCTCGTCGGCGCGCAGGATTTTAATAAATACACCTTCGCTTTCAGGCAGCGCAAAGGGGATGTAAGGAATATCATCAGCGACAACGGTAGTTTGAATATCGGACATTGGAAGCCTATATAGCGCTGTTGGTGTTATTAAACAGAAGGCTCTTGCGTTCACTTTGTGCAAGGGGCTGCAAGAAAGTGCTGTTTGCTTTATTCAGGTTCAGTGTCAATTTATCAAAGTGGCTGATAATCTACTTGATATATCGCGAGTGAAAATTTGTTAAAATACGAGTTCGATGTGTTGAAGGAAGCTGGAGAGTATCTGGCAGACAGGTGGTAAACAGCGGATGGATAATTGTTATTTTGTACGAGCAGCAGCTCTGGATGGTTTCTCTGATCTGGCCTGGTCGAAAGGGCTGGACCCCCGTCAGCTGTTAATGGAGGTCGGGCTGAGGCCCGCAGCCCTGAGTGATCCGGATCAATATGTCTCGTATCCGCTGGTGGCAAAACTGCTGCAATATACAGCGCACAGGTGTGGAGAGTATGGCTTTGGTGTTGAGCTCGCCAGAAAGCAGGGGCTGTCTACTATTGGTGCTCTGGCGGAATACATCAGCATGGAAAAAAATCTGGGTGAAGCACTGAGAACCATGATCAAGCATCTGGATTACCATGCTTATGGTGCGAACCTGAGTGTCAGTAATTACCGTGGCCGGGTTGAACTGGAAGTGTCCCTCGCTTTCGAGAACCAGGAAGATTGCTCCGAACTTTTGGGTTTAAGCCTGGGGTTACTCTGTGAAGGTATCAGGCAATTGACGTCAACAGAGACAAGGCCTGACTATATCGGTTTGAGAGGGGAGCAGATCAGTAAAATTCCTTCCTGGCTGAGCCGTGTCGAATATCGGGTGGGTTATCGCGGCAATGTGGCGGCCTTTCCTCCGGCAGTTCTGGAATTGCCCGTCAGCCTGAATCCTGAGCTGCGTGAACGATGTCACTCCCAGTGGCTTCAGCGTCGGGCTCTGCCCAGAAGTTACTCTGCCCTGGTAGAAAGAGCTGTGACCTCTTTACTGTCTACGGGAGAGTTGTCCCTGGATCTGGTCTCAAGGATTATTGGGGTACATCCACGGGTATTGCAGGAGAAACTGGCTGCAGAAGGAAGCAGTTTTAGTCAGTGTCTGCAGAAGGTACGCTATCGGGTTGCCTGCCAGCACCTCGGCCGAAAAGACATGACGACAACGGAGCTGGCTTTGATGTTGGGTTACGGCGATCTGGCGGCTTTCAGCAGGGCGTTTAAAATCTGGAGCGGCCAGTCACCGAGGCAGTGGCGGAAAGAGTATTCCGGGTAGCGGGTTGGATCATTGTTCTGAACAGGTTTGTTTGCACATATCAATAAATCGGCTTGTGGCTGGAGAGCGTGAACGTCCAGCGAGTTCGATAACGCTCAGCTCTACCGTCAACCGATTGGATCTATCGGATAATTCGACGATCTGACCCGTTGCTAATTCCTGCTCAAGAGATCCTGCTGGTGCCAGTAGCCAGTGTTCTGTTCTCAACAAAACACGACAGAGAGCCGAGTAATCACTGCACATAACCATGGGCTGCATACTGGCTGAGAATCCCGCTTGCCTGAGCATGTGCTGTAAGGGGTGAGAATTGGTAACATAGCACTGCTGCAGGCGATTTTGATCTTTCCATGCCCCAGATTGCTATACAAACCGGCTTCTCGTCTAATGTCATCCAGGTTATGGGTTAACTGCATACATCGGTCACGTATCTGCAGGCAGAAGGCTGTTGGCGCCATGCCAGATTTGCTCCGGTCAAAAAGTTTGACACCAAGCCTTTCTTCAAGAGTGCTGATGCTACGTGTCAACGCTGGTTGGCTGATATTTAATATCTCAGCTGAGCGGTGAATCGTTCCACATGTCAGAACAGTATTAAGGTGAGCGATTTGTTTCAGGGTTGGCATGACTTCTTTGCTCCGGCGCCTTTACGCGGATTTTCTGTTTTGATCAGGGATGCATAGATGGCATCATAAGATAATTAAAAATAATTATTCTTTAATCCTGAAGGACTATAAGCTGGCATAAAGTATTACAATAATTCCGATTGAATGATTTGATTAAAAAGTTTGATTAATAAAAATATGCCCGGGAGATACTATGTCTGTTGAAAACGATATGCGGTTCAATAGTTTTGAAGATTTCTACCCTTTTTATTTACAGCAACACAGTAATCTGACCTGCAGGGTTCTTCATTATCTGGGTTCGACTCTGGTTTTGGCCCTTCTTGCTATTGGTTTGTGGACAGGGAATTATTTGCTATTCATTGCTCTTCCTTTTGCGGGCTATGGGTGCGCCTGGATAGGCCATTTTGTCTTTGAGAAGAATCGACCCGCTACTTTCAAGTACCCTATTTATAGCCTTATGGGCGACTGGGTTATGTATAAAGACTGGTTGCTGTCCCCTGTTAGAGGCTCCGTCCATAACCATAATAATAAACAGTCTTCAAAGTCCGGCTAGGTTTTTATATTTGATCATGTACATATTCGTTCACCGGTCAGAAGGCACAGATTTTATGTGTTACCTGGCTGGTGGTACGAATACAGTGTCTACAACTATCCACCCATATGGCAACCACTGCATACTTCGTTGATGACGTCTTTGTCAGACTTTATAAAGATAAAATCTTTAAGGAAATATTTGTTATCACCTAAATAAAAAGTGGCAAGTGCCAGCCCCATCTGGTTGTTGCTGTTGATGATGCGATATTTCTTTTCTACAAAAAATCCACCCGCAATGGTCTTGGTGTGGATGGACATAATCCCCTGAATAAAACCTTTTCCCAGCCATGACTCTATATCCGCCACAATATGCTTGGGATTGAAGCTGTTGCTCTGGACGTTGCTGTCGGTATGGGTACTGTTTGTCAGTGTTTGAGATACACAGGCAGTGCCATTTTCTTCTGTATCTTGCAGGCACTGTTGTATATCGGAGGCAAAGTCATCCACTGAGGTTAGCCCTGAAGCTGCTGCCTGAAGGGGAGTCAAAGCTGTGATTAGCAGAAACAGCGCTGCCAGGAATTTATTCAATAAATCAGGAGGTGCGATCATAGGATATTTCGATTGAAAGTGGCTGAGCATGAAATAGCTGAGTGCCCTTTACGGCGAAAGGGCACTCAGTAAGGCGGATCAAGGGTGGCGATTAGCCGTTATAAGGTACTTCGTACACCAGGTCCGGTTTCATGGAAGCGATTTCTTTTACACTCTGGGGCGGACGCCAGGTGTAAAGAGAACAAGTGACCTTTTCGGGTGTCACTTCAACAATGGTGAAGCCGTTTTTCTCAACCGGGTCCATAGCCGAGTCCATGCCAATTATGGAGGAGGACTGCGTTTCGATGCTGCGGATGGCCGACGGGAAGGCCAGGTCGCCTGTACCCAGTGGACCGGTTGCGACAACGTGAACCGGGTTGTCACTCAGATCCAGGCTACCACTGCGATGGATAGAACCTGCGCCAGTCGCGTGGAAGTCACCCTGTACAACCAGAGGGGCACGCTTCTTCTGGGAGGAAATAGCTTCAATCAAACGCTGATGCTGGGCAAACCAGCCGGACTGCCAGCCCAGCTTCTGCTTGTAGAGCACCAGTTTATTGGCTTGTTCATCAAGTACGTCGGGGTACCAGTCACCCAGTTTACCGCTGGAGTAGGCAAACGGCAGAGATGGGCAGTGCATAAAGTGGCGGGTATCTTCTGCCTTGGTACGGTTGATCAGCCATTCTTCGGTCCACTGGGGCAGAAGCTTGGCGTGGTTGCCTTTGTAATCCGCATAACGACGGCAGTCGTAGAGTACGCCTTCCATCAGATCGCCGTAGCGAATGGTACCAAAGACGGTGTTTACACCGGGTGCGGTATGGGTGTAGTTGCCACCCTGCAGCCACTCAGGTCTGTTGTCGTCGGGCAGGAACTCAGGGTAGTACAGAGACTGAGTTTCCATTTTAGCGCTCAGTCCATAACTGTCTGGCGGCATGACTGCCAGGTCGTTGGTGTACTCATCGTTTTCGAAGTAGTCGTGATCATCGGTGATAAAGAACGATGGTGTGGAGCGCAGGGTCACGCCGTACAGTCCGGTAATCTGGTAATCACAGATATTCAGGAAGGTACTGATGTTCTTTTCATGCAGCATTGGCTTGCTGTAGTCGATGGGGTCGCCATACTTTGGCCAGTGCTCTTTGGTCAGGTAGTTGTAGGCAAATTCCTTGTTCAGGAAAGTCTTGAGATCCCAGTAGATATGGTCGCCGTTGGCGATGACCAGATCCGGATTAAAAGACATACCCTTGTCGAGCAGATGCTTACGAACACCCATATCCAGCCAGCTGGTTTTTCCGGGGATGGGAAGCATCTTGTCGTCACCACCGGCGCAGGTATAGGCCAGAATGGTGAGTTTCTTAGGCATTGTGCCAGGAGCCGGGAATGTTTTCAGGGGCCATGCATCACACAGCATGGCGCCTGAGCTGTCGATCAGCTGCAGGTTGTATGTGGTGTTGGATTTCAGATTCTGGACATCAAATTCCCAGAAACGCCCCAGAGGGTCACGCTGTTTACCTGCAATACGACGACCATCAATGGTCATCTCAGGAGCAGACCTGCGTTTCTTTTTGAAAGCGATCTTGATCAGGAACCGGTTGTGGTTGGCTGTGGGAATAATGTGCTGAATATCACCGGCATTCCACTCGGCCTTTGCCGCAGTGCCTGCGTGAGCTTTTGAGCTAAGACCCAGACCGCTGGTGATGATTGCCCCACCGGCTGCTATACCTGTCATCTTTAACAGGTTACGTCGACTGATATCTGTTTCTTTCATAGTGGTTTCTTTCTTGAAAAGGCAGCAGTCCAACCGCTGCTGATAATGAATGACGTGCTTACAAACGAATATTGGCGCGGAAGCCAGCGACAACATTGTGGGAATCATCTGCAGATTCGATATATTGAATATCCGCAGTGATATCGACAGCCGGTGTCAGGGCGTAGCTGTAGTAAATCTCCATACCATTCTCATCAAGCAGTTCTGCCTTATCAGTTGGGATATTACCGAGAGTATCCTGAAGAGGGTCGGAGAGGTTGTTCTTAAAATAGCCAACGCCCCACTGATCGTTCTGACGCATTTTAAAGGGAGCCTTACCGCCTATACCGAAGGTCGCTGTGCTCTCAATAAGGTTGGGGTTGCCATCGGCAATGGCGGCGCGTGCGTATACGCCCCAGGACTGAGCTGGATTGTTGGGATTCTCATAAAGGTTATGAGAAGCCTGAATGCTAAGGTTGTGCTTGCTTGGAATCAGTGCGTCTTCGCCAACAGGATGCTCCAGATCCCGGCTTTCCATATTTGTATAGGTTCCGCTGACGGACACATTACTGGTCCGACCAAAAACTTTACGGGTATGGGAGGCAGTCAGGGTACCGGCGATACCGTTCTCAAACGGATCGGAGAAGCTATTGTCGGAGTAGCGGTTGGTTGGATCAAACAGCATGAATGACCAATCAATGTTATCGGATTGCCAGTTGATGATTGTTCCCAGGAAAGCCGGAGGGATAATGCCGCTGGGTGGTGCAGCAAAGGCCAGGTTCATAAAGCCAGTACGGCCTGCACCACCATAGAAAGGCGCGTCCTTCATCAGCTCCAAAGCATCAATCTTACCGATCAGCATTGTGCTTTGTTCAAAACGGTGCATGTAATAAAGAGAGGACATGAACAGGTCATCTCCCATAAACGATGCGGTATTTGGATTAGTGAAGGGAGTACCGGTATAACCCAGAGAGTTATCGCCGCCGTTATGTGCCTGAAGCTGGGCATGAATGGAGCCATTTTCCCACAGACCCATTTTACCCAGGTCAAAAGAGGTTTTAATATCAAGCCGACCAAAGTACCCGGAGTCAGAATTGTCTTTAACCGAACGGTTGGATTGATAGGTTGAAGTATATTCAACCCCAATATTGATGCCTTGTTCACTGGCAGAACTTCTTAGACCTGCCATATCCCCTAAAAGCTGTTCTCGTTCAAGAATTGAAGTTTCTTCGTGAGTGTTGTTCTCATTAGCTCCGGCAGCGGTACACGTTGCCATGAACATTAATGCACAAATATTTTGGATTTTCATCGAAATCTCAGGGATGTATAGGTGTATAAAAAAACGTAGAAACGATAACAGGAGACCTATGCATGTTGTTTTATTCGGACTATTTGTTTAATTGATTCGGTTACGGAAAATACTTGCCGGTATAGTTGATAATTAGTATTTGATTGAGGGACCCGTGCTATTTATTCGGCACCGAGCTGCTTAACAATCATTTTTATTTCCCGGTACAGCCAGTTGGATAGAGGGTTGGCATTGTTTCTCTGGCTGGCGAAAAAGCTAAGGGGTTTGAACAGGGGTCTCGGAGGAAACTTTGAAGGCAGAGGCTCGTAGCGAATGTCATCCGGAAGGCTGGTTTTATGTAAGCTTGATGTGGTGCCAATAAAGTTAGAATTGCTCAAAAGTTTGAACATGGAGTTCAGGTCACTGAGGCGGACATTAACGGTTTTTTCGATTTTGTATCTTTTTATCAACATCTCCATTCTGGACCCTTCAGGGTATCCAGGCATAAGCGTGACACATAATGGATACTTCATCAGATCCTCAACCCTGTTAGAGGTGAGAGGGTGGTCTTTCTTCATAACAAAGATAAAACAATCGTCGCACAAGTGTTTTTCAATAAGATTCTTTGTGGCATGAACCGGAATGTAGCTGACACCCCAGGCATTGCTGTTGTGTTCCAGTGCCTGCACGGTACTGGTCGACCATACAGCACACTCGATAGTGAGATTTGGTGCCTTTGCGCAGAGTGTTTTCAGTAAGGGGGGGGCAATGATATCGATTAATGGAGCTGGCAGGAAAAGCTGAATTTCGCCGGAAGTACTGGAGATATCCCACGTCGAATGGTCATTGTACAGGTTGTCCAGACCTTCAAATATATCTGGAATCTGGGCAAGTATTTCTTCACATTTTGCGGTGGGCTCAAGATGGTTTTTATTTCTTATAAATAATTTATCATTAAAATCTTCACGGAGCTTTTTCAGCATCACACTGATAGTTGGCTGGCTGAGGCGGAGATGTTTTGCCGCTAAAACGGTCTGCCTCTTCTCATTCAATACAACAAGTAGCCTTAGAAGATTCCAGTCTTTATCGAGCATGATAGATCATCCCCTAGAGTGTATTCATGCCCGCAATATTTTCCAGCTGTGTGGGGTCTATGATTTGAATCTTTCCATACTGGCGTTTAATCGCCTGGCCTTTTTCCAGTTTTTTTAGCTCATCAATTAACATAGGGCGGGAACAGTCTGTCATATGGGACAGTTGCTCCTGAGTGATAGGAAGCTCGTTGGAACGACACTCTCCAAAAATCTCCAGAAGAATATCTGCCAGACGTTGTTTTCTGGAGGAGTATCTTTCCCGATAAAGGATGTGAGCAATTTTTCGAAACCTGCTGGCCAGAGTTTTATTGAGAAACTGGCTAAATTCAAAGTTCTCTTTTAGTAACGTTTCCATGGCTTTTTTTGGTACGCGCAGAACCTGGGCGGACTCCAAAGCTATGACTGTATAGATCCGGCTCTGTTTGTCGATCAGGGGCAGGCCTCCGAGCATATATCCGGGGCCAATAATGGACATGAGTAATTGCCTGTCATCGGGTGTGTTTATCCAGACACTGACCAGCCCGGAAAGAAGGAACCCAACAGAATCCAGATGATCATTTTGTCTGGACAGATGTTCACCCTGTTCGAAATTTCTGAGCGTGCCGGCTTGCTCGATGGTCTGGCTGAGTGACTGGGAGAAATGAAAATGATGATGAAGCATAGCCACTTACAACCTTTATTGCTAAAACCCCGAATAAAAAACGCCTAATGAAAATTGCCCTGAGGGTGACGTTTTATGCAAAAGATGCCGGAAATTATCATGTTGGTGTGGATTAAGTAAAGAGTGTATTGAAAACAAAAAGATCTTATCGGGCAAAATTATGTATTGGGTCAAAAAGGGTTGTCGGTAACCTTCTGCTTATAACTGAAATGTAAAAGATCAACATTCTATATTTATATTTTCTTGTATTCTTCCATGTGATTAAACCAAACGTTTAATAAACACGGATTTTTTATTCGGGCATTTGTGTGTGTAGATCGGGTGTTATTATTCCCAAAATGCCTCAATCACAACGCATCGGTAAGTATCCCTGCGGATCTCTCGTCATGCTGGCGTGGAAAAATAACCGGTTCGGCCGGTTAAAATATTTGAGGTTCAGGAACACGGGGCGGGAAGTGTTCGCAGCTTCCCTGTTACGGTCAAAGCGACGGACGAAGCGGATGTCTCTTTCTTTATTGCTGGCCAGCGGGTTTCCCGCCCTGTTGAAGAGGGCAAACTGGTGGGAAAAGTGCAGTTGCTGGCGTAGCTGGACGATACTGATGCTCGCAATACTCTTGCTGAGCGCGAAGCGGGTTACCAGCTGGCTCTGGTTGTAACCGGCATTGAGAGTGAGTGGGAAAATCTGCTGATTCTGCGTATAAACGCGTATTCAGCTTAATCAGATCAAATTGCCAGTTTACAGGACTAACTGTCTTGAGATCGAAAATGACCTCAAAGCATTATGTGGCTGGCGGTGATAGGCTATTTATCACTGTAAACGAGGTATTTCTTCGATTCGGGTTATGAGCTATTTCAAAAGTAGGTTCAATTGCAAACCTCTTAGTAAAAATAATACTGTTTGTAGTAGTTTTTCCACGGTTTTACTCTAAGCTCACGCACTGTCATTAGAGACTGTTCATTGTTCGTAGGCACGAGTAATCATTTGGAAGACTGAATCATTAATAGTGCTAAGTGGTCGTCCACCGACATTGAAAGTTGACTCGATATTCTGAGGCGTTATTGATGTTTTAAGCGATAATTCAGGAAAAATGGGGCTTTTATGCTTGTGTTTCAAGTTTTTCGGTTTGCATTGTTTTTTTTGTGTTTATTCTCTACCTGTTCTTATGCAACACCGTTGTTAATGAAAGAGCTGGAGTTGGCGAAAAAGCATATTCAGACATATATGGATATGAAATATCCTGATGCCTTCAATCTAACGACAAGCGAATCGTGTCCTTATACGCTGATAATAGAATTTGTATCTCCTTTTGGATGGTGGAAAGGTGCATATTATAATATTGAATTTGATTTTTCAGAGACTGGTCATCATAACGAAGGCCCTAAAGTTTTAGTAAAGCATTCTCCTCCGGTTGCTCATCTTTATGGTGATGAACTGTGTGTTGCCCAAATTTTACCTCACAGTGCATTTAAAGATTGGTGGGATGACTTTCCGGAATATAATAAATATGGAAGTTATAATTTTGACAGGGTGCAGCAAATGATGAATGTTGTTAATTTTCTTGTTTTAGATGGGGATATTTTTGACGAAGGAGTGGGGGCTGATTTTTTGTTACAAGGTGCAAGTGATAAGAGATCGTATGTTGATAAAGAAAGGGTGGTGGAATTTTTTGAACGTATTTCCGAAAGAATATCAGATTTAAATATGCGCGCTAGCCCCTCAAGTTTTTTTGTTTTGGAAAAAGATAAAAAATCTATTTGTGACAAAAGAGTTTCTGTTGTTGCAAACCTTGATCCAATAGAAGTGAAGTTTTTAAAAACTACTGATCATGGGGGCTGTAGGTGCTTTAGCTGTTTGAGGTTAATAGGTAATAATGATGATCTGGAATCTGTAGATAAAGAAGAAAATACAAAAAAATGCTATTACACTCAAGATTTGCTCGGTGGTGACAAGGTGGAGCCCATTGTCATTGAACCTGATCGGGAATGGGGTGAATTTATAAAATCAAGCGATGAGTGTAGCTATTTTATTCCAGTTAAATTACGTCGATTGGGTGTGGTAAGTGAGTTTTTGGAAGGAGAGGCAAAAGATCTTGAATCATTTAAAGAAACGCTAACAGATAAACTACCTAAGCTTATCGGTACAAAAAAACATGGTGTTGGTCGAGTCTACTATGGTAGACGTGAAATAAGCTCAGATGAAGAGCTGGTGAAAAAACTTGATGCATTAAAATTAGATATCGCAAGAAATAATAAGCATAGAAAAAGACAAGATAAATTTGCTTGTATATTTACAAGAGAAAAGAAAGAAGAAGATACTTGGAATGTAACATTAAAACCAACAAAAACAGTGGCCAAAGCCAGCAATCAGGCGACACAGTATGATCTTGAACTCTCCCAGGAAACCCCAAAAAAATCGAAGAAATACTGTAATGGTAAACAATGGGGTATACACGCTAATGCCTGGATTCCGGTAATTGAGCAGGGTGCACAAGAATATGAAAAAATTGCCATATTAAAACTTATGGTTGAATTTTCTCGTGGCATGCTGAGGCTACCTGCTAAACGAGAGGCTATTACAGCATGTGATGGTAATAATGTTGTTATCAAATCTTTAACAATGAAAATGGCGAGATCACTCCAGCAGGGAGATTCATGGAAACCGTCACAATGCTTTCTTGATCTTATTGTGAATGCAATAAATATGCATCAATTAATAACTACTCATAGTGCTGATTTCAGGTATAAGAATGTTGAGCTCCTTTCGGCTTGTGTTGCAGGAACTATAAACAGAAAAAACCTTAAGGATTTTGCCTTTTTGCCAAATTATGTATGTGCAGGGTGGGCTGAGCTTTCAGGGTTGAGTGCCGAAAAAAAGAACCAAATGAGGGCTAGAGTTATCTTAAACTCATTTGTTGAATATTTGGTTAGGGTTCTTGAGAGAGAGTCAAAACAGGATGGTTCATTTAAACAGAGGGTTATTTCTGGTGAGGAATCTCTAACTATCAGTGAAATATTAAAAAGGTCAGAAACTGGATTTATTGTTGTTGCCCACCAATTGACCATGCTTGACTTTTTTCTTACAAGAACTGATGTTTTCTCTTCTTTTGAAGAGACAGAAAGAGATCAGTTGCAACTGCGTATAAAATCACTGCAAAGCCTAATGGCAGATGAAACGAATCGATATTCAAAATTAATGGAGTTTCTTTTCCCTGTTGCTCATCATTGGACATCTCCTGTTGTGTTTTCATCCGATCAGCATCATCAAGATATACTCAAGGCTGTTTTAGATGAGTTCTTTGTTAGGCTGGAGGTTGATAATATTCATGCGGATACAAAGCCTTTGGGTTCAACTTTTTCAGTAAGCAGTGTTGGTGAACATGATGAGTTGGTTTCTTTGATGCAAGACGAATTAACTGCATTACGTTGGCGGAAAAACGAGAAGGTTGAAAGTGATGGTGTTATAGAATATAGACACACTTGCCATTTCTGTGGGGAGGGATTTACCAGCCATGGGCCGCTGCATTCATCAGTAAGGGAATGGAAAAAGAAAAAAGAAGAGAGAGGGTTTGTATATAGAGGTGGTTTGCCAACGCATAGAGAATGCCGGGTGCAAAGAAAAGAAAATACCCAAAAAGCATTAAGGCTAATAGAAGGTATAAGAGCAAATTACCCTAAAAAAGTAGTCGACTAATTGTCGGGGGCAGGATGTGTTTTTATGCTTGTTGCAGTGAGGTGGCAAGTTGAAATTCATTGAAGTTGTCAGTAATCGCCTTTTGATAAATGATTGATACGGCTATTTTTAATCAATAATTCTCTAGTGAACTTCCTGGGTGAATCCCTTCACTAAGCGAAGTCCGATAGGTACTTACACCTGTATTCTGTGGATTTCTGATCAAATGTTAATTGGTTACAGTTGTGAGGCTGAAACGTTGGTAATATGTCTCCCATGATCTCTAGGGCGTAACCTTGGTGATATTTAGTATGCGCCTTTAAAGAGAGTTTATTGTAATCAAATTGATTGCATATGTGTTTTTCAATCTGATTCTTATTTGTTGTTGGCGGGAAAGTCTTAAACTTGCTGGTGATGTCATAGTGTAGATGTCGCTCCCTACAGAGTTTTCCAGTTGTTGAGTTGGCTTTTTATACCCGTTGAATAAATCTGTCTTGGATCGGAAATCGAATTGCATTGGTTGTTCTATTTCATCAGCTTTTAAATTAGCTCTTGAGTTAATGTCTGATGGGATTCTGATAGATGTAAGGGGTCTTCATTGGCTGGAAAAAGTAAAAGTGTTTTCACGAAAACACTGATAGCTGCCTCGCTGGCGGCCGCGACGGGCGTTGGTGCCGTTCAGGTAGCGGAACAGCCCAACGTTCTGGTAATTATGTCTGATGACGTTGGTTACTGGAACATTGGTGCCTACAACCAGGGGATGCTCGGCTACGATACTCCGAACATCGACCGAATTGCCGATGAAGGTGCCAAATTCACTAACTATTATGGTCAGCAGACGTCTACTGCTGGTCGTGCGGCCTTTATTACTGGCCAGATGCCCAAGCGTACCGGTCTGACCAAGGTTGGTATGCCGGGTGCTGATCTGGGTATCCAGAAAGAAGATGTCACCATGGCCACACTTCTGCGGGATATGGGCTACAACACTGGCCAGTTCGGCAAAAACCATCTGGGTGACAAGGATGAGTTCCTGCCCACCAATCATGGTTTTGATGAGTTCTACGGCAACCTGTACCACCTGAATGCTGAAGAAGAGCCGGAATACGAAGAGTGGCCGGACGATCCGCAGTTCAACAAGATGTTCCGCCCCCGTGGTGTCATTAAGTCCACCGCCGATGGCAAGATTGAAGACACTGGTCCTCTGACAAGAAAGCGCATGGAAACCATCGATGATGAGTTCAATGCCGCGGCCATGGACTTTATGGAGCGTTCTGTTAAAGAAGACAAACCATTCTTTACCTGGATTAACGCATCCCGCATGCACGCCTGGATTCACCTGGAAGAGAAGAGCAAGGGTGTAACCGGTCAGGGCGTTTACGCTGACGGTATGGTTGAGCACGACAGACAGGTTGGCGATCTGATGGCCAAACTGGAAGAACTGGGCGTTGATGACAACACCATCGTTATCTACACCACAGACAACGGCGCACAGCTGAGCACCTTCCCCCATGGTGGTGCGACGCCTTTCCGGGGCCAGAAGGCTACTGGCTGGGAAGGTGGCTTCCGTGTACCGGCTATGGTCAAGTGGCCAGGCACTGTTGAGCCGGGTACAAATGTTCGCGATATCGTATCCCACGAAGACTGGCTGCCAACTCTGGTTGCTGCCGCGGGTAACGACAACATCAAGGCTGAGCTGAAAGAAGGCAAGACCATTGGTGATATGGACTACCGCGTGCATATCGATGGTTATGACCAGACTGATCTGCTCAGTGGCAAGGTAGAAGACGGTCCTCGTAATGAGTTCTTCTACTGGTCTGACGATGGCGATCTTCTGGCCGTACGTACTGGTGACTACAAGTTCCACTTCCAGGTTGCTAACGGTAAGGGCATTGAAGTTTGGGAGCAGGGCTTTGAGAAACTGCGCTTCCCGATGATGTTCAACCTGGCCGTCGATCCGTTCGAACAGGCTGACCAGGGTATGGGCTACAACGAATGGCGCCACAGACGCAACTTCCTGGTGAAGGCCGGTGTTGTGAAAGTGAAGCAGATGATGGCGACTTTTAAAGAGTTCCCGCCTCGTCAGAAGCCTGCAACCTTTACCATCGATTGATAGCAGTTCTTAACCGTTATAGCCCTTAACCGTTACAGGTAACAGGTGTAACTATTAAGACTCTGTCCGGGAAGCAAGCCATTACCGGTTAGCTTCCCGGTTTTTCCTTTCCCCAGTGAAAACAGATTCCGTTTTCATTATTGAGTTTTTACTCATAAATATTATTAACGGAGCATACCCGGCAGCTCGAATCAGGATTCATTCGAACTTTCAGGTTTCGTGATTATGAAACAGAGCACGCTAATTCCCCTCAAGCCTTTGCCAACCGCCAGAAAAGATATGAGCCGTGACCCTTCTTACAAGCGTCGCTTTCATGTTATGGCCAAGCCCATTGGTTCAGCGTGTAATCTGGACTGCACTTACTGCTTCTATTTACATAAAGAAGATCTGCTGTCTCAGAACCGTGGACAGCGCATGGATGAGAAGATGCTTGATTTTTATATCGAGCAATATATTGAAGGCCAGGATGGCGATGAGATTGTTTTCTCCTGGCAAGGTGGTGAACCAACCCTGCTGGGTCTTGATTATTTTAAAACGATTGTCGCTCTGCAGAAGAAATACCAGCCAGAAGGCGTGGTGATTCAAAATGATCTGCAAACCAATGGCGTCGCTCTGAATGATGAGTGGTGCGCCTTTCTCAAAGAGAATAATTTCCTGGTGGGCCTGTCCATTGACGGCCCCCGTGACCTGCACGACAAATATCGTCTCAGCCGCTCCGGTAAGCCTACCTTTGATCGGGTCATGGCGGCCGTTGAGCGCCTGAAAAAACATGGCGTACCCTTTAACGCCCTGGCTGTTGTTAACCGGGACAATGCCAAAAGGCCCCTGGATGTTTATCGCTTCCTGACCCAGGAACTCGGGGCCACATATATTCAGTTTACCCCCTGTGTGGAACCTGCTGATTTCACGACTACCGCTCCTCATTTCAATAATCAGCTGCCGCCTGTCTCTGGCGCGGCCTGTGCCAAACCAGGCCATCCGGACTCGATTGTTACTGACTGGTCTGTTGATCCTGAAGACTGGGGTCGGTTCCTGACTGCCACCTTTGAAGAGTGGGTCAACAACGACCTTGGCCGGGTGCAGGTCAACCTGTTTGAAACCGCTGTGGCCCAGACCATGGGTATGGAATCACAGATGTGCGTCACCGCTGAGTTCTGCGGTAAGGGTGTTGCCCTTGAACATGATGGCTCGGTTTATTCCTGTGACCACTATGTCTACCCCGAATACCAGCTGGGTAACCTGAATCAGGATTACCTGCCCAATCTCGTATTTTCTGAACGGCAGAAAGAGTTTGGCATGGGCAAAAAGAAAACCCTGCCCAAGCACTGCACCAACTGCCGTTATCTCAAACTCTGCTGGGGCGAATGCCCGAAAAACCGTCTGGTACGCACACCTGATGGTGAAATGGGGCTGAACTATTTATGCCCGGGTATTAAAGCCTTCTTTAACTATGCAGAGCCGATTCTTGTTGGCATTTCACAAATGCTGCAACAAAACCGGAGCGCCTCATGAATACCTGTGAAACCCTTCTGAACCAGGATGGTCGTTGCCCAGATTCCCAACTGTCTCCACGGCAGGCCGTTCATGAATTAGAGCGCCATATCAACCGTGAAGTGCTGGGTCAGGCATCAGTGGTGCGCAATATTCTGGTGACCCTGCTGTGTGATGGCAATCTGCTGCTTGAAGGTTTTCCAGGCCTGGCCAAGACCCGGGTGATCCGTACGATGGCCCGCTATCTGGAAGGTGATTTCCGTCGTATACAGTTCACACCCGATCTGCTGCCGTCGGATATCACCGGTGCCGAGATGTATTTTCAGGATGGCGGGCGCAGTGGTTTCACCTTCCGCGCTGGCCCGCTGTTTGGTCATCTGGTTCTTATTGATGAAATTAACCGTGCCCCGGCAAAAGTGCAGTCGGCACTGCTGGAGGCGATGGAAGAGCGTCAGGTCACTGTGGCCGGTGTCAGCCATCAGCTCCCTAAAATGTTTATGACCCTCGCCACCCAGAACCCGGTGGAGCAGGAAGGCACTTATCCGCTGCCGGAAGCCCAGCTGGACCGTTTCCTGATGAAAGTGCTGGTGCAGTATCCGGAAAAGGCTGATGAAAAAACCATGCTGGGTCTGGTACGTCATGAGCAGCAGAAGCGCCACGGATTACTGGATGGCTCTCAATCTCAATCTGAATCTAAATCTGAACAGGAACACGACCGGTTTGTTATTTCCCAGCAGAGCATCTTTGACAGCTGGCGCGAAATTGCCGGTGTGCATGTGTCTGATGCGGTAGAAACTTACATTATCGACCTGGTAGATGGCACTCGTCATCCATCAAAGCTGGACGACAGTGGTGATCTTTTCCGCTGGATACGTGTGGGTGCCAGCCCCCGTGCCAGTCTCTCCCTTGAACGTGCTGCCCGGGCCCATGCCTGGCTGGAAGACCGCAGTTATGTGACACCGGCCGATGTGCACGCTATCGCCCACCCGGTGCTGCGTCACCGTCTGGCCCTGAGCCACAGAGCCAGCTCCGAAGGTGTTGATGCCGACCAGGTGATCGACCGTCTGCTATCGCTGGTGCTGATTCCCTGAACCTGAACCTGAGCATAAGCCCTGAGAAGAGCGTAACGCCCTGATAAGAGCACAATGATTATGACGATCATAGCTGACCCTGATCTCAGGGGAATCTACCTGACTGTGGATGAGATGAATGAGCTTGAGGCTCGGGTCAGAAGCCTGAGCCTGTCACGGCGTTCATCGAGTCAGAGTTTTCTGCAGGGGAGCTACAGCTCCCGTTTGCAGGGGCGGGGGATTCGGTTTGAAGAGGTGCGCCAGTATGTGCAGGGAGATGATGTCCGGCATATCGACTGGAACACCACGGCAAGGCTGCAGAAACCCTATGTCAGAACCTATTCCGAAGATCGTGAAAAGCCCCTGATACTGGTGATAGACCAGCGTCAGGATATGTTTTTTGGATCCAGTTTAATGATGAAGTCCTGCGCGGCTGCCAGTGCTGCAGCTCATCTGTCGTGGATGGCCCAGTCCGATAAAGACCGCATCGGGGCTCTGGTTCTGGACGATGCCGGAGTGGAAACAGTCACTGTGGGGCAGGGGCGTCGACATCTGTCCAGGTTGTTTTCGGTGATTGCGGACAACAACTGTCGTTTGAAGGCTGATGATCCTGGGCAGGACAGTGTTGGGCAGGACAGCGTTGATAGCGCAGAGATGCTGAACAGAGCCCTTGAGGCGACTGAGCAGATCAGCGGCCGGGCCGCTCGTATTGTACTGATCAGCGATCTGGCCGGGTTTAACGAAGTCACCCGACAAAAACTGGCAGAACTGAACTGTCGTCACTCTGTCAGCTGTATTCATATCTACGACGCGCTGGCTGATCGTATGCCTGAGTCCGGTGATTTCACGGCTACCCGGGGAGGTTTGATCGGGCGTTTCTCCATGGGGCAGGGACGACTGAAGGAAACATTGCAGAAGCACTTCAGGGTTCGGGTAAAAACTCTGCACCAGACCCTCAATCAGGAAGGTATCCCGGTGGTGCGTATTCATACCGGGGCATCGATTACTGAGCAGTTGCAGGTGCTGATTCACGGACAGGAAGGAGAAGGCTTATGAGCCAGTCGGTGAACCTGCCTGTGAGCCAGACATCGGCCGAAGACATCCTTAACAAAATGTTTTCCATCCCTGAGCTGGCTGAACTGGCTCTTCCTGAACCTGTATCGCTGCTGCCTCAAACCGTTGGCTGGTTATGGCTGGCTGGTGTGTTGATAGTCGGCGCTGCGGGATGGCGGTTTTACCACCTCTGGTTATGGCGGCGGGACCGCTGGCGCCGTGAAGCTGTGCAGTTGTTGAATCAGGCTAGAAATAACCAGCGTCCGGATCAGCTGCCTGTGCTGATCAAACGGGTGATGCTGATGTACATACCCAGAACTGATATGACTGCTCAGGGGGCTGCTCCGGGATCTGCGCCTGATTCTGCGTATTGGCTGGATCAGCTGGAAGCACTTAACCAGCGACTGGGGTTGGACCCTGAACGGGTCGGCTTTCAGGGTGAGTCCGCCACTCTGCTTTCGCAGATCAGCTATTGCCCTTCCACAGAGATACCGGTTCAACAGACAGATGAGTTGTTCAACCGGGTGGATAACTGGTTGAAGGAGCTGCCCCATGTTTAATACAGGGTTTAGCCTCTTTAATACCAGCTTTGATTTTGCTCATGCTGCGGTGTTTCTGTTACTGCCTTTACCGCTTCTGGTATGGCGTTTTGCTCCGGCATTTGTCCCCCGTCGTGAAACAGTTCGTCTGGCTTTTTTAAGCTCCATGCTGAAGGCCGTTGGCCAGAACGGCAAACAGCAGGACTCCCACAGTGGGATGCCGTTGCGGCATCGACTGCTGACTGTCGTCTGCTGGGTACTGCTGGTGGTTGCTGCTGCCGGACCAAGGGAGGTACTGCCACCGGATGTGCGTGAGACAGCCGCAAGAGATCTGGTATTGGTGCTGGATGTATCCGGCTCCATGGATACCCGGGATTTTGTTTCGCCAGACGGTCAGCGTCAGTCACGGATGGAAGCCGCCCGTGAGGTGATTACCGGATTTATTGAACAGCGCAGTGATGACCGTCTGGGGCTTGTGGTATTCGGCACCGGGGCTTTTCCTCTGGCTCCGGTCAGCCAGGATCATCAGGCGCTGATGAGTATTGTGTCACAGCTGGAACCTGCCATTGCCGGAGAGCAGACCGCTCTGGGGGATGCCCTGGGCGTGGCGGTACGCATGTACGACAACAGTGATGCAAAAGAACGGGTGGCCATTGTCCTGACCGATGGCAGTGATACCTCCTCCAGCCTGCCGCCGGATGTGGCAGCCAATCTGGCCAGGGATAAAGGCGTTATGGTTCACACCATTGCCATGGGTGATGTGGACGCAACAGATGAAGAACATCAGGTAGATACTGCACTGCTGGAACAGGTTGCAAGTACCACGGGCGGCGAAGCTTTTCTTGGCAGTGACCGGGAGCAGCTGGCTGGTATTTATCAACAGATCGACAGTATGACGCCCCGGCTGGTGGAGCAGCAGAGCTGGTCACGGTATCGACCACTGTTTATGTGGCCAATGTTGGCAATGCTGTTACTTCTGTCTGTTGTCGTGTGTTTTGAAACCTTGTTAGAAGCGATGGCGCAGTTGTTGAAGCAACCGTGGCGCAGTGGCGATCAGGAGAGAGGTTAAGACGATGCTGGATTTTATGACTGATCTGCACTTTCTCCATCCCCAGTGGCTCTGGGGGCTGCTGCCCTGTGCTGTGCTGGAGTTGTTACTGCAGCGCAGTGCTGGCAGTCAGTCTGACTGGCGCAAGGTGATTAACCCCCGGCTCTATGAACATCTGCGTCAGGTGACCGGCAGCCGCTCCCGTATTCAGCCCCGGCATCTGCTGGTGGCCATTATGACCCTGGGGGTTATTGCCATGGCTGGCCCCAGTGGTTCCCGTGAGGTACCGGAGTCTCTGGATCAGCAGTCTGCGATGATATTTGTGCTGGATAACAGTCTGTCCATGTACAGCACCGATATTGCGCCAACCCGTGTTGAGCGTGCCCGGCAGAAAATTGCTGGTCTGCAGGCTTTGCGACCATCCGCCAAAAGTGCGCTGGTGACCTATGCCGATACTGCTCATACCGTTGTTCCACTGACTGATGATCCTGCTTTCTTTGAGCTGTATCTGCACTCTTTAGAGCCAGCACTCTTACCAAATAAGCAGTCCAGTGATGGCGACAACCTTCAAGCGGCTCTGGATCAGGCGGCCGCTCTGCTGCCTGGTCTGCTGCCTGATCTGCGGCTTGATCTGGAAATACCGGCGACGGTGGTTCTGCTGGCAGACAGTCTGTCGCCTCAGGATCAGGGGTTGATTCCAGCCTTTACCGAGCAACACAACACTCCCGTGCTGGTGCTGGCTATGGGGACTGAGGCTGGAGGTGAGTTAAAGCTTCCGAAAGGATTTGAAGTAAAACAGCCGGTGAAAACGGAGATGCCCGTGGCTGAATTTGTCACCCTGCAAAACGACAGTGGCTCTGTCACTGGAGTGACGGTGGATGATGAAGATCTGGCCTGGCTGAACCGACGCATTAACAGCACTACCCAACAGTTGCACAACGATAACACCGACCTGCAATGGCATAACAGTGGCTACTGGCTGGTGTGGGTACTGATACCGCTTTTACTCCTGTGGTTTCGCAAAGGCTGGACGCTTTACAGTATGTTGGTCGCTGGCAGTTTATCCATGTCTCTTTCACTGACTCCTGCCCCTGCCCAGGCTGATTTTATTGATTTGTGGCTGACTCCTGATCAGCAGGGGCAGCTGGCTTTTGACCAGGCGGAATATGAACAGGCCGCCGGGCATTATCAGGATCGGGTCTGGCAGGGTGTGGCCTGGTACCGGGCAGGGCGGTATGCCGACGCAGAGAAGGTGTTCCGTTCTCTGGCAGAACAGCCGGAGCCGGGTGATCCGGTTACCGTAACGCGCAATATGTCCCGGGCTGCCTTTATGCAGGGTAACAGTCTGTCGCAGCAGAAACACTGGGAGAAGGCCCGTGATGCCTATCAGCAGGCCCTGAAGCTGGAACCGGTTTTTCCGGAAGCGCAACAGAATCTGACACTGGTTGAAGAGATTATCGTCAAGCTGGAAGAGAAACGACGTGGACGCCGGGAAGGCCAGCAGGAGCAGGCTCATTTCAATGCTGATGAGGTGCGTGAAGATAAGCAGCATGATGAAGGTGTTGAGGTTGAAATGAGTCAGTCAGCCGCGACTCTGGCACCGGAAGCCTGGCTGAATGGTTTGCAGGTGACTCCCCGACTGTTTCTGCAGAACCGTTTTGCCAGTGAGGCTTCTGTAAAAGATGAAGCGGCGAAAGACGGAGCAGTGAAAGACCGAGCAGTGAAAAAGGGATACAGCCATGAATAAGCTTGTTATCAAGAAAGCTGCATGTGCCGTCTGTTACCTGTTGCTGAGCGTTTTTTCTTCTACAGCGATTGCTGAAGAGGTGGATGTGCAGGCCAGGGCTAAAGTCTCCGGCCCGGAAGTTCAGGCTGACAATAGTTATTTCGTGCCCAAACAGACCCTGTCTCTGGATATCACCAGTTTGACCAGCACCTGGCTTGCCGGTGCACCGGTGTATCCGGACTGGTCGGTACCAGGCGCTCAGGTTTTGAAGAGTCAGTCTCAGGGATTGTCAGTTATTGAGCGGCAGAATGGCAGCCAGTATGTGGGGGTTAAACACCGCTTTTTGATGGTGCCACTGACTACGGGCAGTTTATCGCTGCCTCCATCGGAGATTTTACTGTCATCCGGTCGGAGTACCGGGAAGCAGCGTGTTTCTGTTGAAAGTGAACCCTTTGAAGTACGCCTTCCGGAAGGTGCCGAGAGTCTGGAGAGCTTTCTCCCGGCTACCCGGCTCTCTGTTACGGATACCACAGATATCAATACCGACGGTGAGTTGCGGGTTGGTGATGCGGTGACCCGTGAAATTACCGTCAGTGTTGATGGCACCATGGGCACTTTTATTCCGGCGTTTCATGTTGGTGAGCTGCCCGAAGGGCTGACGTTTTATCCGGGCCAGACCCGGGTGGGTAATACCGTTACCGGTCGGGGAGATTTTCAGGGCGGGTACCGTACCCAGACTCTGACGTATCTGGCGGAACATGAAGGAACCTACACTCTGTCAGGTTTTACCCTTCGCTGGTGGAATCTGAGCAATAGTCGCTTTGAAACCACGGAAATTAAACCGCTGACGTTTACTGTTCGTCCGGTACGCATTTCCGGTGCAGAGCAACAGCTGCAATTGCCGGTTTATCAGCGATTGTTTACGGTGGTTGAGAATAATAAAACCCTCACAACCCTGTTCATTCTGATGTCACTGTTTCTGGTGCGCTTCAGGCAGAGCCTGTCTACCAGGTTAATCGGTTGGGGAGAACAAATCTGGCGGTTAAGCATCAGGCTGGCAGCGAGTGAAGCTGTGGTTTTCACAAGACTTCAGGTCGCTCTTCTGGCGGGAAGAGATCAGCGCAGCAGGTATCTTTTTTTTCGGTGGTTGCGCTGCTGCTCCCAGAGCCATAATCAGGAACAGCAGACTCTGGAATCTGTTGGTGTCAGAGAATGGTTGTCTGGTTATTACTCTCCGTTAACAAACCATGCTGAATCCCGAAAGCCAGATCGATTGTTGCTGATGCGAGCTCTATACCGCGCGCGTCAATCACTTTCAAAAAATCACGTTCGGCTTTTGCGCAAGCGAAATCGTTTTGCGTTGCCGGAACTGAACCCCGCTGACCTTGATGGTGCACAGAGTCAAAAGTTCTGATCGTTATCTGCTGGGTTATGGTGATCTGGCGGCTTTCAGGAGAGCCATTTAAAAAATGGAGTGGCCAGTCACCGAAACAGTGGCGGAAAGAGTTTTTCAGGGAGATCCTTTGATAAGGAGGGACGCATTGGAGTGGACAATACAGTCTATAGGATTATGGATTCTTCTAATGGCTTATCATTTCAATAGTCATAGTATCGAATACATTTATAAATGCTTCCAAAGACATGGTAAAGACTCCGTCATTGTTTCCATCAAGAGGTAATTGAAAAAGAGTCGAGGAGCTAACAGGCTCAGTATGACCCCATGGGTTTCTTAGGAGGACAGTATTTTTTTCCGGATCAAAATCTAAAATAGAGAAGGCATGACTATCAGGTAATTCGCCATATACTGGTGGAAGGGTTTTGTCAATGCAATAAGAGGTGTAATCACTGTTTTCCCAGCGTTCCTCACAATATCGCTCTTTTTTTGATTTCAGTATGGCAATACCAATAACACCCTCTGTATGGAGTTGTTGCAGATGGCTATAAATGATTTTCGGGGAGCTGTCAGCAATTATCACTTGTTTTGATCTGTGCCCCGTAAGCAGTTCGATTGATTTTACTCCCGGGTAAAAATATAAATACTGTTTTATGTTTCTTGTTGTATGGGTGATAAGACTAATAGATGTTTCTGTTACGAAAAATATGTCGAGTATCCATTTTCTGATGTCGTTCATATAATCACTGTTGGATGATTTTTCCTGCTCAAGAAATGCTTTTTCTAATATGTAGAGCCACATTCCTGATTCAATTGGCTGATGGGCTGTAGTACCGTAATATATGGTTTCGTAATCAGGGGTGACCACCAGAGCAGAAGATTTATGTTGGAAAGTAACTGTAAAGCTACCATCAGTGTTATCTTTGATCATATTCATAATAGCTTGTTGCCCATGGGGGCGACTGACGAAACTGGCAATAGCAGCGATGAGTTGACAGTCAGCAAATTTTCCCTGGTATATCTGTTTGACATTAATTGACTCTATCCCTTTTGGGAAAAGTCCATAATTTAAATGTAATACCCTATGTAAAAGGGTGGGGATTGAGTGTGCATAAGGAGCATTTGTCAGATAAATCGCCATGTCGGGATAGCTCAGTGAACTGGTATCGTGAAGGTAATTTTCCCGATGTAGTTTGGTAATATCCTTAAAATTATAATATAAGGACCATATGGCCAACAGCTCACCTCCTGATGCACTCCTTAATTCTTTTTGGTCGGTGAGTTCGGAACGTGTGATCTTGCCATTTTCATCTTTATCCAGTTTTTGAAAAAGAGTGAACGGCTCCAGCATAATCTCTTCGTAGTTATTGTTTCTTTTTTTCGGATTGCCATAGCCTACAGAGCACTCATTTCCATAGATCAGGCTTCCAGTGAGTATAAAGATGAGGATTAGGATAAGGATAAGGTTTACATTAATGTAATGTTGCTTCTTCATGAGCCCGATCCTCACACCTTTTTTTGTGCTGATGGGCGAAGTATCTCGAATCACTTAGCTTGTGGCTAGTCGACTAAAGTCGCAGTTCTTTCTCTGGATACGGTGACATTGTTGTCATCAGCACTTTGATTTCATGTATTTCCGTTTGACTCGATAAGAGAGCGCGTTTCTGTGAGAGGGATGCACGCTCTTTTGCCGGTGCTTTTTGATGATGAAGTCTGAGTTCCTTTGTGATTTCTATATAACCTATTATCAAAATCGTTGATCTGCATTGAACTATAACTGGCCAAATTAAGGAATGAAATGTCTACAAAAAACAAGAGTTTCTGGATTTAAGAGAAAGCATTGACGCAGATCAAGTTTTTAAGGCCGCGGCCAGACCTAGAATGGTATCCACTGAGTCATCTAATAACACAAACAACATTAATAATTATAAATAAGACGCAGCGGAGATCTGTATGACTGTATTCCAAAATATGAATAATTTCGAAAACCTCAAGGCCAAACAGATTCTGCCGCCAGAGGCCTATACCTCTGAGGAGTGGTTTGAGCGCGAGAAGGAAGAACTGTGGGGGCGCAGCTGGGCGTTCGCCTGTATGGAGCGCGATATTCCAGAGATTGGTGATTATGTCACTGTCCAGCTTGGTAACTACCCGTTAGTGGTAGTGCGTGACCAGGAAGAAAATGTGCGTGTCTTCCATAACCTTTGTCGCCACCGTGGTGCCCGGATTCTGGAAGGTCGTGGTAATGCCGCCAAGGGTATGCGCTGCCGTTACCACTACTGGAGATTCAACCTGGATGGTTCTGTTAAAGGAATTCCCCAGCAGGATATTATCTTTAAAGACTCTGATTGCACCAAGGACGACCTGAGCCTGAAAACGGCCAGCCTGGGTATTCATGAGGGCATGATCTTTATTAACGCCCAGCCTGAACCTGAATTGACATTCAATGATTTTCTGGATGGCATAAAGAACGATGGCTGGAATCAGATTCCTGCCGATTATGTAGAAGCGTTGGAAGTCAGCTATGAAGTCAATGCTAACTGGAAGCTGATTTACGAGAATGCCAACGACGGTTATCACCTGTCTTACCTGCACGAGACCACTCTGGGCGGTCCAAAAACCAAAGAGCAGCGCACGGTCAGTTATGGTCAGCATTCCTGCTATCAGGGTTCTAACCAGTACTACGAAGAAATTATCAGCCGTAACAAAACCACTCTGGGTAATACCTTAAATGCTGCTTTTGAAGCTATGGGTGCCAGTGAAGATGACCAGGGGTATTTAGAGGCTTCAGAGAAAACCGCAGAGGGTGCCAACGAGCGCTTTAGTGGCAGCTACGATCTGTACTTTATGTTCCCGAACCTGATCGTTTCTGAAGGAGCCCTGGGCTTTATGTACTTTGAGATTATTCCTCTGTCTTGTGGCAAGACGATCTCAAAATTCCGTTTCTTTACGCCTCCAGGGGGTGAAGAACTGCAGATGGTATCTAACAGCATCCTGATGCCAACTCCTGGGGTTGAAGTTAAGCAGGGCAAGAACCCCAAGCCTATCAAGCTCAGCGAAGTGGAAGGCGGTTTCGAAAGTCGTAACTTCCAGGTCGAAGATATGTGGATCTGTGAGAACATGCACCGCGGCATGAAGTCACCAGCCTATGAGGCCGGCCCATACCACCCAGGTGTTGGTGAAGGTCCGATCACGTTCTTCCAGGCTAACTGCATGAACTATCTGGAGCCTGACAGGTTGCAGGAAATTCTGGTTAAGGACTGAACTTCACGAAAAAATAGACTTTTAAAGTTTCTACAATAGTTTTTGTGCAATAAGTGCCCGGCCATGTGGAAACAACTATTTCTGGCCAATAAACAGGTTGCTCAGCTGGGTTGCAGCGCAGGGAGCATAGCCCGCTATGTGACGGGAGCTGCGGCACGGCTGAGTGTCCTGGAGATTGAGTCAGAAAACTATGTTTTCATGTGACCGGGTACTTAGTCTTATTGATTTACCCGAAGACCTCAGGCAAACCCACAATTTATGGAAAAAATATATGGCCTGATGAAAGGAACGAGAGATCTTGCCAGTGCCTCTGGTGGGTCGCCATTTGCTGATCAAAACCCTTTAGGCAAATACCATGAAAGATATCAGCTGCAATTTCATGGACAGGCTTTCCTACACATTGAGTCTGTTTAGAAAAGCCTGCCGATTTCATTCATAAAAGCAGAGCGGCCTTTTTTATTGGCTGTTTTTGAGCGCATTTTTACTGAACAGGCATCGGAAAACACTCATTCGCATGGCGCAACATAACCTGCTGAAAATAAAGGACAGAAGTATAATATGGACAATCTTGAACGGGTCCTTATTAAAAGGAGAGATGTATGTTCAAACTCAAGCCTGTTGCGGCTCTGGTTGTCGAGCTGGCTATGCCCGCGTTCAGGCGAACCCAGTTGAAGCTGCTCTAAAAGTTGAAGGCGCTCAGGTTACTCTGCCTGTTGTGACTGCAAAGAACTCTTTTACTCCTGAATGTGTGAACAAGTCCTGTGAGAATATTAATAACTTTTACTGGCAGATGGTTGCGATCACGCTTTGTACTACAACATGAACGAATTCACTCGGTATTCACAGGCTGCGCCTCAGCAGGAATACCAGCCCCTGGTTAAAAACATTAACTCTGAACTGGGCGAGCTGAAGGTTCAGACCAAGGCCAAAGGCGAGCTGACCATGGGTGAGTACATGGCTGATCCTCTGTTTCTTAAATTTTCAGAAGCATTCATAAAGGTTTCATAATGCTCCTCTTATAATGATCGCCCATTGTCGTGTGTAGTAAGGGTCATTTTGTGGGTGCAGTTCACCGTCACCGTTTTTTCCGTCTGCTCTGTCTGGTTACCTGCATACTGGTTCTGCTGAGTGCAGCGGCTTTCAAACTGGATCTTGATGATCATTTCTACAATGCCTTTCTGGACAGTACCCTTTCCGACGATTTCAAAGAGCAGGCAATCTGGCTTCCTGGTTACCAGCTGGCTCACAGTAACCACCTGAAAGGCGTGCAGAGTAATGCTTCTGGCCTGACGTGGAGTCCTGAAACCCAAACTCTGTTTGCGGTATTAAATGCACCGACTGATGTGTTGGAACTGTCCCGTTCCGGTGAGGTGCTTCGCCGTATTCACCTCAAGGGTTTCCATGATGTTGAGGCGATAGTCTGGATTGCTGATAACCGTTTTATCATTGTCGAAGAGCGACGTCACAGCCTGGTGACTGTGGAGATTACCCCTGACACAACAAGTATTGAGCGAGACAGCAGCACAAGTTTTACCTTTGGCCTTGAGTCCGGCACTAACAAGGGTTTTGAAGGTGTTGCCTGGAATCAGGCGGCAGATCAGCTTTATGTGGTGAAGGAACAACGACCATCAAAACTACTGACCTTTTCAGGGCTGATGAACTCCGGCTTAGGGGACGTTTCAGTGCAGCAGAACACGGCGCTTAATGATGCGGCTCGAACCCGTAAGTCTGATCTTTCCGGCCTTCACTTTGATAATCTAACGGGCCATCTACTGGTATTGAGTGATGAATCTCGACTGCTGGCAGAAGTGACACTGGACGGAACCGTGGTTAGCTATATGCCATTAACATCCGGCTGGCATGGGCTGGAAGAGAGGATGTCACAACCGGAAGGTGTCACTATGGATGATCAGGGCAATCTTTATATTTTAAGCGAACCTAATCATTTTTATCGCTTTGAATCTAAATAAGAATAGGTAGAAGAAGGGAGGGCTGTTTGGAATGAAAGCTCCACGACATGTTGGATGATCCAACGAATCCGGAGTATAAGGACTCCCCCCTTTTTTTCGTCAACCTGGCTGGGAACTCAAAGCCTGGTTGATAACACGTCGGATGATTCATTGGGTGAGGAGCTGTCGAGGACGGGTCAGGTTCTTCCTCGCGTTCTGGTAAAGGGTGGATCTCCTCAAAGCAAGGGCCTGATTCCGGCAGGTATGAGGTAGCCTTTTGTTCCTTTATCTGATCACGGGTGGGAGCAGCGGGCGCTTGAGGCTTTTGAGACTCGGCGTAGCACAGATGGCGAGTATCGCTCTCATGGCTCTTTACCCACTCATCATAGACTTCAGAAAGCAAAAGAAAGCCTGCCTTGGTTCTTAAATTGCTCAGGCCTTTAAGCCAAAGTAGCAACTGACGGGATTTGTCAGGAATGTTCTCTGTCGCAAGGTTATCTCTCTTATTCTGCTCGCTTCGGGATGTCATCCAATGTTCCAGTTCTTGGACAAGTACCGGTTTTACGATGACTGCCAGATCAGGTTCATCCCGGTAAAGGAAGAGCGCGTATAAAAACTCCAGAATGAATTGAGTGAGCTTGCTGGAATCTGCATATTTTGTGATTTTCATCTTAAGGTATTTATTGAGAATTTCTGATTTTTGCTCTGAATCCTGCGTATTATCTATAGCGTTGACTATGCCCTCCACCACCTCTGAAAAACGGGGATGGAAGTCATAGGCCGGGTTTTCTTCAGTCATATGTTTTTTGTCGCCCTCTGGTGCCCCTAGCCCAGGGTCGAATGTTATTTTTGATCCACTAAATGCCGTTTTTACTGTGGGATAATCTTTGATGGCTTTTGGTTTGAAAGTATAAAGAGGTTTTATAGCTTTTTTTACAGCTGTTACCGAAAGGGGAAAAACCGGTGGTAAGGGGAGACGTCTTAAAAATCGCCTTACACGCCACTGGCATACAGGATGCCGACAGACAGATGCAGCCGGGATTGCATAAGGGTGATTGAATAAATCAATACCCAGTAGTTCATCACTGTCTGGCAATTTTAATATGTTTGTGCCAGGTGCATCTGTACGAACCATGAAGAAACTCCGATGCATAATTATCAACAATAGATAGACTCAGTCTTCTGCTGAGTGTTCATTTAATATTGTTAACCTTGATTAAATAGAAGCTGTTGTCAGTGGAAAACTGGCTAACCAGTTGGTTAACTGTTACTCACTCTCAGGCAGCTATGAGCAATAATATCGGGCTTGAATTTTTACATCTGAACACCCGTCACGCCCTGAAGCAAGTCGGCAGTCGGCAGAATCTGCCCGTATTTTTCATCTGGCCCAGTCGGACAAGTCCCATCAGGTTAGAAACTAAAATGACTCCGCCCACTTTTCTCCTTTCTCTTTTCTGCAAAGGAGCAAGTCTTGAATCATGCAAGGCCTGTGCTATGCCTTCATCATTGGTTGATGCACTCTGATTTGAACAGTTAAAACGCAGTATTTGTCTCTATATCACCAGCAGGTTTTTCCTCCTCCCATTCCTGCCCATTAATAAGATTGTTGGTATCAAGATTGCCCATCTCAACATCCTCTACAGGCCCGGTACCAGGCTCGGGCCTCTGAAGAGCCTTTCTGCCTGCCTGTTTTTTTACAATCACAAAGATCACAACAGCAGTTGCGGTTACAGATATGGCGACTGCGAATGCGGTAACATTGGCTACTACTACTTCGCCTACGCCGTTCCCGGGTTCTGAGGGCTGCTCAGTGCTGTTCAAATCCATGGATTGGGTGGGCGCAGGGATCGGGATCTGGGTCGGGGTCAAGGTAGGGGGCGAGGTGATGCTAAGCGCGTTCATCGTTGTTGTTGGCTGCGTACCCAGATAACAGGAAGCTGGAGCCTGGGGGAGTGTCGTCAGTATAACCTGGGTGGCAGTGGGGGCTGTACCTGTAGTGGGTGTTGTCTCATGTGTGGTCTCAGGTGTAGTGCCAGTTTCATCCTGAATAGTTGTTGCTGGCGTCGCACTCTGGTCGCCGGAGCCCGGTGTCTGGGTGAGTGTTGCCAGTATAATCTGGGAGGCAGGAGAGGCTGTATCGGTAGTGGATGTTGCCTCAGGTGGAGTGCCTACAAACTCTGAGTAGGTGTTTTGTGGATTGCCAAATTCATCCAGAATAATGGCCGTGACAGAGTAACCGCTTTGCTTGGTTTGGGTGGGGAATTGAATACTTCCCACCTCAATCATATTTGTCTGGTACGGAGAGGTATCGGCACCATCATAGGAGACCCTCAGACTTTGCATTGGGCACCGAACGAGTCCAAACTGTTGCACGTGAATCCGTAAGTAATCGGTTGTGGCGTTGCTGGCTGTGTCCAGTGAAACATCCTCAACAGTAAAAAAAACTCCTGTGACTCTTTTTTCAATAGTCGCTGTCGGTCCAGTCAGGTTCCCAATGTGTGCGGTCACTGATCCTTTATTGGTATGGCACGGTATTAAAAGAGGTCTCAATTCTGTTGCGCAGCAAGGTTGATCAAAAAGATTAATCAAGGTCTTGTTACGCGAAAGATCCTGAATATTAACATCATAAGTGGGGGGGCAGCTCAGGCCGTGTGTGGGTGCGGCTTCCCATAAAAGTTCAGAAAAAGACCCGCTAAAATGAAGATTCTGAGCAGCCCCCAGATTGGCTTCTATAGTCAGAGTTGCGAAATTGGATGTTGAGCTAGATGCTTTGAATAACTGACACCGCACCTGTAAACCATTTAAGTCACCAGTGTGCGTAGGTACTGATAGTTGGCTTGATGCCTGTCCATTTTCTGTTTCCAGTGAATAATCAATGCCTTTAGCCTTAACCTTATCATCGGTTGCATATATTATTGCCGAAGAGCCAGGCAGTAGCATCTGCCAACCTACAGTGTTCCCCTCACCGGAACAATGAAACACCGCAGGATTACAACAGGGCTGGGTAATATTTTGCGGTGTTTCTGTAAACATCGGTGCCTGCTGGGCTCCGGCCGAATGCAGGTTTAACCCCAAAATCCCTGAAGCGGCTATCAGGGGGTAAATGGGGTGATTTGAAGAAACGGAAGCCAGTGCCATAAGGGCCATCTGGGCGATATTGCTGGTTTTAGCCTGCCAGCCTTGCAGATATTGGGTTTGAACCTGGCTGTTTGTGTGTGCTGGTACGGGCTGCTTTTCCTGATACTTTTCTTCGTGAAGATTCCCTTCGTGAGGCTTTTCACTGTCAAGCTGTTGCCGCTGAGACTCTTGCAGGTGCTCCTGCAATGTCAGGTGTTCTAAGGCCTGTTCCAGCCCGGAGTCCTCATCTTCATAATCAAAAGGGGCAGTCTCATAGCTGCTATGGTCTTTGATGGCTGCAGCAAGTGCTCTCCCCTGTTTTCCTTTGTATGGCTCTGCTTTGAGGGAGGGAAGGACGGCTTTTGATGGCTTGCTCTTGGTTCTTTCTGTGCCGGCTGTTTTTAAGACCTGGGATTCAGCCGCACGTTTTTGTCTTTGCCGTTCTTTTGGATGAAGGGCTCTGTTGTATACGGGTTTCGTGTAACGAGTTCTGCTGACCTGCCTGTGGGAGCCCCGTTGCTCCAGGTGACGCTTCTGAGAAGAAGGCTGGGAAGATTTCAGAGAAAAAGTCTGCAAAAACGCTGTGTTGCTATGGCCTCTAGGGGATTGAGCGGCGCTTGCTTTCGCCATGTTGTTCGTTTTGCCAGAGCGGGTGTGAAGCAGCTGCCGATTGTGTTGGAAATGAGTATTGGAGGAAGCTGCCACCGGGCCAACAGCGGATGCAGTGGTGTTTTTCACACAGTTTCGCGCGTTAGCGAGAGCTGCAGCGGCATAAGCCATATACGCGGCCGATGTGTGGTTGGCTGCCTTTGCACCGCAGCCACCGCTATTCCCACCACTGAGGCCGCCACCCGCCCAGGCTATGGAGAGGCATAGCCCCATTGGCAGGGCAATACAGCAGTGTCTGACCACTTTACAACAGGACGTGGTCAGATAACGCCTCCGGGTGTTTAACATTGGATAACCTCATAAGTCCGAATGCCCTTTCGTTAATATGCACCTTGGTAATCAAGGGGAGGGGGGTAAAAGTAGCTGATGTTAGAGAAAAGACAGGCTAAAAGGGGGCGGAGTCTGAATCATTCCCACGAAATCAGACTTGCAGTTCATAGTTATTGGTCTTATTCAAAGGCTCTGAAGCGCAGTGTTGGCCGATCGCCAGGTTATTTTGGTAAAGCGAAAAGCTGGCTTATCAAAAGCTCTTCGCCCCAGAAAACCCAGCGATAATTCCCGCTTAACGGTTACAGTGTTGCTTTGGTAATGTTGGTCATTGCCTGCAATATCAATCACCATGCCTAACAGCAGCGCGACAATATGAGCTAATGTTGCAATGAGAACCTGTATGCCCAATCAGGAACAAACCCTGCAACCCTGGAAGTTTACCGCGAATCCAAAATTATGCATGCCGAACGTGACATTTTTGAGGAACCTGACGAGTCTGTGATGTGTGGGGCAAGGCGAAGCGGTTAATTCTGCGGAAGACCACTTCACCTTACTCCATGGACGCCTACTTTCCTTTGCTACAATTTTTTGTGGGATGGCCCAGACGCCACCCCCTTTTCTCTGTTAATTGAGAGCACCCCCAGGCACTAATCAATTTTGGCGTGTGATTTGGCAGTAAAAACTTGATTGAGTTTCAAGGGAGCATTGCTGAATTTCGCCGCTTCACGCACGTGTTTAATTTGGCACTTCCTGTGACGTATCCCTGGTTTGAAAGGTTCGAAGGTATTAAAGAGTTCAGACGGTGAGGGCTGTTTTGCATTATCAGCTAACTTTCGATCAAAGTATCCAGAGTTAAGACATTTATCTACAAAATTGATGAGCAGTACTTTGTGAGAATCCTTTGTCTTATAGTACTCATAACCAAGTTGGGCACCAGCCACTCCCGCTCCTGCAATAGTGCTTAAAGCCCAGAAGTGTGGATCTGACATGCTCACCACATTCGGATAGGAGAGCGATGTAGCTATTGACCCGGCGAAGGGGCCCACTGTTGCTCCTGCCGATACCCCTGCGAGCATTCCAGCCCCAATGTAGCATGAAGCTTTTACCAGGGGGGACCTTCTGGAAATCTGTATTTTGTCATTAACAGTCAAACTGTTGTTTAAATACCCAAAGCCCATTTGATTGACCCTGTTTAGATAAACTGACATAGCTGACCAGAATGTTCGAAACCTTTCAAGGCCGGTCCATCCTGCATCAGGGTTACTCATATTAGTGATAACTAAATGGGGCTGGTCATCTTTCCATAGGAAAGCTGCATCAATCAATGCGTCCGGATACGCCTTCACCCCTTGCTCGTCAGCTTTGAAAATTCCAAATATGATGACAGCGGCTTTGTCTTCGATGAAATGATAGCCGACATACTTCACTGAATAGTTATGTACCACTGCTCCGCTGGCATCAGGGATATCAAAAGTACGCAGGTCAATACTATTACCCTCGATACTCTGTGCCAGAAAAAATGATCTGGCGACAGCGTTCATAAATGTCATCGTGGTTTTACCGAAAACAACACTTTCATTTTTCTGAGATAATTCGGAAGGGGGAGGGTCACCAGCTTCAGTCTCTTCCATAGGTGTTTCAGCCACAGCGTTAAGCTGCCTCATTTCTGCAGTAATAAATGATGAAAAGTGATCATTACCTTGAGATATTTGCGTAATGTTCTTTTCAATATCTGCAAGAGCCCCTTCACCCTCGTTAACGGCTATTGTTCCAGAGTCTTCTATTGTAATACTCACACCGGTATCAATATGATCTATCCACACAGATATGGGTTCCTGTGCAAATGCTGTTTTGTACATTAATACCATTACTGAAAGGGCCCCTGCCCATAAACACGACCGGCATAAACGGTGTATGTATGCACGTGCCAGGATGCCCGACGTAAATACTGGAGAAAAACGATTAAACTTCTGCGTTCTTAGTGACATCACTGCATTCTCTCGCAAGACCAGGGAGCAAACCTATAATAGGCGTATGCAGACCACCATGTTGTAAAGATCTTTGAGTGACAGGTAGCCAGCTTGCGAAAGGAGGTGGAGTCATTTCGGAGTGAAAGTTCTAAAATGATTCAGGCTCTTTTCAGTCCCGCCCTTTTTTCACCTTCACATTCTTCATAGGAAAAATTAACAAATGCTACTACGTTAAGCCCCTACAACCATCTACGCCGGGATTGTCATGAAGTACTCAGCTTTTGCACCACTCTACATGTACTGTTTGTTACTGCTGACAAGTGTGGTGGCTTCATCTGTTCAGGCTAATGATGAGGAGTATGCAAATGCTTGTCTGAAGGGGAAGCTTACTGATGTCTTGTACCTTATGAGCGCAAACCCGGTAAACGCCAGACTCTTTAATGTGCATACCCCTCTGCGGCCAGGGCTGGAGGGCAACAATTCATTAGAAATGTTTAATAGGTACCGTGGTGAATACGGTGTTTATATACCTGCTTTCATTTATGCCGTTTCCGGGGGGGATAAACAAGTTGTTGATGCTTTTGTGCGTTCCAGGGCGGTGATTGATTCTTACTCAGTCCTGAAAAAAACAGAGGAACATGGGTTTGTCACCAGAAAAGAGCTCAAGTACTGGACACCTTTGTACGAAGCTGTACGTGTGGGGCATAGAGACCTGATCAACAGATTTTTGGAGTATGGAGCCTTGCTGGGAAGTTTCGATATACGGGCTGACACTTTGTTTCATCTGGCTGCCAGAATTGGTGATACGGAGACAATAAAAATATTGATCCAGAGGAAAGCCCCCTTTACTGAGAATTTTGCAGGTGAGAATGCTTTTCATGAGGCTGCCCGATATGGAAGGGTGAAGGTTTTTCAGACGCTTCTGAATGATCTTGCATCACTGAATGTGCGGCATGAACGACTACGATTTTTTTGGGATAATCCCAATAGCAATATGGAAACGCCTTTCTTTCTGGCAGCTAAGCATGGCCAGACAGACATAGTTTCTTTGCTGAAAACGCACGGAGCTATATGTAATCGGCCCAACAAACAAGGGTTAACACCGCTGCAGGTTGCAGCCACTAACGGGCACTATCAGACAGTCAGGGAGCTTGTCGAAAACGGCGCGTATGATTTTGATAATGTTGCAATGGCTACCATTAACGCAGTTAAGAATGGCCATGCTGGAATTGTTTCGTATTTGATGGAGATAAATCCAAACATTGACTATCAGCAAGCTGTTATTCATGCAGCAAAAGAGGGGGATATGAAGATGCTTATGCTGCTAACGGAGTTCCGTGTTCAGGCTCCTGTTATCCACATTAATTTACTGGGCACGGCACTGTACTGGGTTATCAAAAATGGCAGCGTCGGGAGTGAGGGCTTCGAGAACGACAGCTTCAAGAACGACAGCTTCATGGCTATGAATCATCTCATTGCACTGGGCGCGAAACTCTCTGTTTTTGATGAAAAAGGTAATTTTCCGACTCATCTGGCCGCCACTGCTCCCCCTTGTGTGATGGCGCAGCTTGAAACGCATAATGACTTTGCCAAGGTTGCAGCACAAGCCAACCATGATGGTTTGACAGCATTACACCTTGCTGCCCGGCATGGTAATACACAGGTTGTTCAGGCTCTTCTTGGCAAAGTTGGCATCGATGTTAATGCAAAAGGGTCAAACAATGAGACACCTCTCTACGAAGCTGTAGAGCATGGTCATATGGATGTCGTGCATTTATTGTTGATGCATAACGCTGATACGACTATTGCGAAGCATCTATCATATTTTAAAAGTGAAAACCCCATTGAGTGTGCCATTCGCAAGAAACTGCCAGTTTCGGAGGTGAATGTCTTACTGTCACACACACCTGGAGGCACCGGGAATCTAGGCATCACCAGAAGAGTTCAGGGGGTATTCTCAGGACAGTTGCCACTCTTCGCTTTACCTGTGACTGAGAAAATCGTTAGACAGGGAGAGCCCGTTTGTTTCACTTCTGCAGCACCATTTCCAACTGGTTCATTTGGCATCTATCCTGTTTATAGTCCAAGCGGTAAAAAATAGAAAAAAGGTGTCGGGTTGTTTTAGAAGGAAAGCCCTAAAATGGCTTCGACTCACTACTGTCCGGTTAAGCATGTCCAGGTTCCCCCTGATTCTGGAAAAAAATCTACCCTCTTTCTCTCCGCAGTGGAGGGTCGTTAGGTAACTCCAATAACGCTCTCAGAGAGAAGTCTTTCTGGAGCGGTATCTTATTCCTGGGCATGGCGACACCATCACTTCAGCAGAAACCAGTGTCGTCAGTTTAGTCTGTAAGTCAGGCTGAGGTTGGGTGGTAATCTGGATCATTTTTATCGTTTTCAATCGAGAAGAGTTTAAAAAAGGGACGTGTTTGTCGGTCTCACACTCTTTATTAGAAGAAACAAAGAAACGCTACTACTTTAAGCGCCTACAACCATTTGTGTAGGAATTGTTATGAAGTGTCAGGCTCTTGCGACATTCCGCCGATTCTGTTTTTTATTATTGACAAGCTTGTTGGTTTCCTCGGTTCAGGCTAATGATAAGGATTTTGCAATAGCCTGTCTGGAGGGGAAGGTTGCTGAAGTTTTTCGTTACATCAATGAACGAACGGCAAACGTCAAGCTTAATGCTTATAGGTGGTTCTTGCTGCCGGGGGTGGAGGGTAACAATGCATTAGAATTGTTGAATGCACAGAGAGCAGGTTTCAGAGTTCGTATACCCGCTCTTATTTTTGCAGTTTCCGGGGGGAATGAAAATGTTGTTGGTGCCTTTATGCGTGCGAGAGGAGAAATTGAGTCCTGCATAACCCTGCTAGGCGATACGAATGATTATGGTACCGTCTATAAAAAAGAGTTGGAGTTCTGGACACCTTTGTACGAAGCGGTACGTATGGGGCATAGAGACATGATCAACAGTTTTGTAGCGTACGGAGCCTCGCTGGGGAGCTTCGGTTTACCGGCTGATTCTCTATTTCATTTGGCCGCCAGAATTGGCGATACGGAGACAATAAAAGTATTGATCCGAAATCGAGCCCCTTTTCAGGAAAACTTTTCTGGTGAGAATGCCTTTCATGAGGCAGCCCGGTATGGACGGATAGAGATTATTAAGGCGCTACTGTCTGAGCTTCAAGCACTTAATGTGCGCCAGAAACAAATACCATTATTCTGGGATCAACCCAATGATAATATGGAAACCCCTTTCTTTCTTGCGGCAATGCATGGTCATGCAGATAGTGCTTCTTTACTTAAGGAGTACGGCGCATATGATAGTCGACCCAATAAACAAGGTGTGACACCGTTGCAGATGGCAGCCACTAAGGGACACTGCCAGACAGTCAGGCAGCTTGTCGAAAGCGGCACGCTTGATACTGATAATGGTGTGGCTGCTGCCTTACTCGCAGTCCGGAATGGTCATCCTGACATAGTTTCGTATTTATTGAATAAAAATCCCGATATTGACTATCAGTCGGCTGTCATTCATGCGGCCAAATCTGGTGATACAAAGATGCTTCAGGTGCTTACTGAACCCCGTCAGCACGTCGAACCTGTTTCTGGTGTTGTACTGGGTTCGGCGCTGTACTGGGCTGTCAAAAATCAGAAGAGTTTGAAAAGCATCCAGCACCTGGTTGAAATGGGTGCGCTTTTAAATATCCGCGATAGCGAAGGCAATACTTCCCTTCATCTGGCCGCCGGTCACCCTGATGTGATGGAGATACTTGCGAATCATAATGATTTTTCCCATGCTGCAAGGTTGGTCAACAGTGACGGTTTAACAGCATTACATCTGGCAGCCCGGCATGGTAATACACAGACGATTAAGCTCATGCTTTCCTTCGGTGATATCAATGTGAATGCAACAGGGGCACGGAATGAGACACCACTCTATGAAGCTGTGTCCAATGGTCATGAAAAGGCAATGAACCTATTGTTAACTCACGGCGCTGACTCGACTCTTAAGAAGAGACTGCCATTTTTAGTTGGAGAAAACCCCATTGAGTGTGCCATTCGCAAGAGACTGCCAGATTCGACGGTGAGTAGCCTGCTGCGAAATGCCGGCAGGGGTACTGCGTCTATAGGCCTCCCTGCAAAAGCCTTTGGGGTATTATCAGGACAGCTGCCGCTCTTCCCTTCACGGACAGCCTCCAGGGTTGTTGAAACGGGAGTGCCTTTAGGCCCCCTTCCTACTGCGTCATTCCCATCTGACGTTTATCCTGTTTATACTTCAGGCAGTAAAAAATAAATACAGGCGTCGGGCTATACATTTAAGAGCTAGAAGGTGTTGAGTCATTTTAGTGCGAAGGCTTTAAAATGACTCGACACCTTTCTCTTCTCATTGTTCTTGTTTTCTTACTTTTCCTTTTAAGTCAAAAGAATCGCCAGGCCAGAAGGTGACTGATCTTCTGGCCCTGGCTCATTTTGATCACTCGAATATCCACTGCCTTTTGTTGTTTTAACAATTTCTCCAATGCTGACAGGTTGTCTTTACGGGATACAAGACTGCTGAACCAGCGCACCTGTTCGGCAAACTGCAGACTTTCCCGAATCATATCTTTCAGAAACTTTAGTTCACCACCTTCACACCAAAGCTCGGCCTGCTGCCCTCCGAAATTTCTCTTTTGAGTTAAATCGCTCTTTGGCGAGGAAGGCGGTTTTGCCCCTTTTCTGGCATTCAGGTTTTTCCACTTACGAATACTGTTGTCCTGCGCCTCTTTTAAGGAGGTGTAGAACGGTGGGTTGCAGAGGGTGATATCGAAGCTTTGGCCGGGTTTGATAATGCCTTTAAAGAAACATCTGGCATCCTTTTGGTGAACAACTGTGATTTTGTTTTTTAAGACCGGGTTGGCTTCAACAATTAAGCGCGCTGTTTTCACTGAAATTGAATCAATGTCTGAGGCAGTAAACTGCCAGCCGTAACTCTGGCTGCCAATGATCGGGTAAATCAGGTTGGCTCCAGTGCCGATATCCAGCGCTCGTACCTTGTTGGTTTTGGCTGTTGAATCGGTGGTTTCTTTCAGCAGATCGGCCAGGTAGTGAATCATATCCGCCCGTCCGGGAATGGGGGGGCAGAGATAGCCTTCGGGAATCAGCCAGTTATGCACCTTGTAGTGATGAGCAAGCAGGGCTTTGTTAAGGGCGACTACGGCTTTGTTATCACTAAAGTCGACAGTGTCTTGTCCCCGAGGGTTCTTGCGCAGAAATCTGGTTAGTTCAGAGTGCGCCTTACATAAGGTTGGTAGATCATAACGCCCCTGGTGAGGGTTATGCGGGTGTAGCTGGAGAGCTGTTTTGTTGGATTTTACTGCGTGCTTGCTCATGTCCGTATTTCATTTCCAATCAGCAGGCTTTTCTGATCCAGCCCTTTGCCGGTTTCCTGAATAATAGCCAGTACCCGCTGCACCTGTGGGTCTTCACTCTGGTGCAGACGTTCAAGGTTGATCTGTTTGTACTGATCTTCGGTGCGCTGACTGCAGCCTTGTTGGGTGTTGCGCAGACGGGATTCCAGAGCATCCGGTACAAACAGCTGTATATCAGGAATCTTGTCTTTAATACGAAGGTAGTTGGTCAGACCGACATAATCATAATCCGGGAACAGCCACAGTTCTGGTGCACGTCGACGTGTTGTCAGCCAGTTGAGCAGGCTTTGGGAGAGGTTGCCCTGGTAGTAGAGAACACAGCCGAAATGCTCCCTGCCTGTCATGAGTTCCGGGTGGTGCAGTGGCTCGATATTTTCAATCAGAGCCAGGGGTTGGTCACAGGCCAGATCATCCTCCGGATGAAAGGTTAGGGATATGGGCCCGGAGAACTGGCAGGCCTGGTGCAGGTCAAAGGTCTGCTCCGGGTCTTCCAGATGAAACCATTCACAGGGCTTCCAGGCATTGAGCAGATAATATTTATGGTCAGAGCCTTCGGCCGAATGTGCGTTACCACTACGAGCCACGGCCCGGGCTTTGCCGGGCAGGTGCTGAGTGTCTTGCCAGTTCTTTAGCTGTTCTTCGAGCTGTTGCTTCTGCTGCAGAAGTGCTCTCTGGTTGAGAGGGCGGAACCGCCAGCGTTTTTTTAAGTCCAGCTCAATCAGCTTATGGGCACACAGCTCTTCGCAGAGTTCACGACCCGGGCCAGTTTTGCCCCAGGCACTGTCGACCAGATGGCCTTGTTCCAATAGCTGATCCAGCAGGCGAATTAACCGGCTGAGGGATTGCTCATTCATTACTACTTATACCTTCCCTTAAGCCGTTACTTCTACAGCACTTGTATCGGAATCAATCTCAACCTGAATGTTGGGCTCATTATCTTTGCGCTTCAGGGTAATCCAGTTCTCTTCATTCACCACCAGAGCCTGCATACGTTTGATACCTGTATGGGCTTTCACCACATCCACGCCATAGCGGGCGAGGTCAACCGCATACACCGAGGTCAGCAGTGGTGTGAAACCGAGCATTTCGGCACTTTCCAGCAGCTGGCGGGCATTGGAGGAGTCGACACTGGCGATTTCATCGATGGTGAACAGCAGACGCTGATTCATCGCCTGTTTGGAATCCATCATATGTCGAATCAGGTACATCAGGGTCATCAGCTTCAGGGTGCTGCGGGTACCTGTGGAACCGGCGTCGTCAATCTTCTCGTAGCGTTTCAGTTCACCGGTGGCGTCTTCAATCTCGAACGACACAGTGAAGATATCTGCAAGGCTCAGTGACTCGCTGATACGGCTGGCAATAATACGGGTAGAGTCCATTGCCTTTTCTTCGTCGATATCGGTGGTATTAAAGCCCAGCCCAGGCTGAGCTTCTTCCAGCAGTTGACCGGTGTCAACGATATAACGAATGGCATCGTACAGGTCCTGCACGGGCTGCAGAATAATCCGGAAGCGTTTGAGGTTGGAGACCTTACGGCGGGAAATGGTGCGGTTAAAGCCGTTCACCTCACGCTCCAGGCGCAGGAAGTCCTGCAGAAAGTCATTTAACACACTGGAGAGTTGGAGGATTGCGGTCTTGCGATAGTTAACCAGCATCTGCTCCACTTCCGGGCGGGCTTCCCAGTCTTCCAATACCTTGCGCCAGGCGCCCTCTTCGGTGGCTTCTGACTCGGCAGCCCGATAACCCTTCAAACGGATATTGGCATAGTGGTTTTGCATACGGCTGGTGGCTTCGTTAGCTTGCTGCCAGTGATCGCGATAGAGACTTATGCGTTGCTCCAGAGACATCTGGTTGATGTCGTCTGAAGGTTTCACGGTATTGGGCCAGTCTCTGGCCGGTGGTTGCAGTTGTGACCACTGTTCATCTACCTGCCGGAAGCTATTCTGCTTTTGCAGATACTCTTCCCGTTGGGTTTCATTGTCTCGGCTGAGCTGCTCCTGTTGCTCACGCAGTTCGTTGGCCTGGGAGTCCAGCTCATGCACTTCTTCCAGCAGAATGGCTCGCTGTTCGACCCAGCCTTCGTATTCGGGGATGCTTTCTTGCCAGAGATTCCAGTCCGACACCTCCCGTTCACGACGGGTAATGGTGCTGCGCAGCTGCTTGAGCTCATCACGAATGGTCTGGCTGTCCAGCAGGGCGCTGAGGCGCTGGTCCAGCTCATTGAAACGCAGTTCTTCCTCTTCAAGCTGTTGCTGAAGTTCCTGTTTGTTTTGGCCTAAACCCTTGGGGGCAGGAAGCTCTTTAAGATGAATACGGTAACCACTGCCGTTTAGTACTCCGTCTTGAATACGACCCAGCAGAGTCTGGGCTTCAGCCACCAGATGTTGTTCGTTATCCAGATCCAGCACCGGATGATCATCGGTTACCGGCAGCATCAGCAGGCCTTCATGCATCAGCTTGCCGAGGCTCATCACTTCGTCTTCCGAGAAGTGACGGGCGAGCAGGGCAGACAGGGTTTCATCGGCCGAAAGGGCCGCTTCGAGCTTTTCGATGCGTAGCTCCTGACCTTTCATCTCACGGCGTAAGGAATCTTCATTACCACCGAGGCTTGCCACACCCAGCTGACCACCGAGTTTCTCTTCACGCTGGCGCAGGTCGTCTATCTCAGCGCGCACGCTGTTGATGTCGTACATATCACCAAGTTCGGTAAATGTGCGGGCGCTCTTTTCATGGTTATTAATATTGAC
>CBDCRZ010000115.1:0-46265 GCA_965221135.1 Sansalvadorimonas sp. | reverse complement strand
GGCTGTGCCGGTGCCGCTGTATCAACATTTGGTGCCGGAGACGCCTGGGCAGCAGGGGCTGCGTCCATCTTGGGCGCATTGCCCATCTGGATTGCTTTGGCTCGAGCCAAGTCACCATCTGGAAGGCTAGTACGCTGCACGCTACTGCCGCCGTCCATGAGACTTGCGTTTAAGTGGTCGTTAACAATGTTGACCAGCTGGGTTAGAGCCCGGATAGGCCGTTGCTCACCGTTAAGACCGGCCTGGGCGTCATCGAGGACCTTGTTGATCGCCACATCATTGGGGTTCTTACTGTCAGCTGGGTGCTTCAGGCGCAATTCGGAGACCACGGTTTGGATCTCTTCTGTTGGTATGCCTGTTCCGACTGCTATGGTGCCCAGAGGGCTGCCGTCTGTCGCGTTGCCTGTCATACCTGCAAGGGTGCCGGTGATGTTAGCGTTTTCTGCTTCCTGGGCTGCCTTTACTTGCGCTTGTACTTCCTTGGCTGCTGCATCGTCAGCCTTGGCTTGCTCTGCCTGTTGTTTTTCGAGGGCTGCTGCTGCAATTAGGGATGGTCCCTGTGGTACATCCTGGCCGGTGAGCTTCTCGAGCTTTTTAACAAAGCGATTTATCTTGGAACGGCGACCTGTGAATGCGTCTATGGCGCGGCCACCCAGGACAATGCCTGCTGTGGCGGGGATACCAAATTGTGTAGCGCCCACACCGGCACCGATTACGTTAAGGCCTCTGTGTATGTTTAATCCACTGTTTCCATCGTTCTGTAGTGGGTTTAGATAATCAGTAAACTGGCTCACGCCGCCCTTGGTTCCATCTGCAAATAAGTCTGTGAGTACATTACCCTGGTCAAACAAGTTAAGGAGCTGACCAGCCTCTTTAGTAGGACCCAAAAGACGTGCCATTGCCTGTGCGTTCTCATCAGTTACTTTTGATTTGACCTTGTTCTTGCCTTGTCGCACGGCTGTCTGTGCAGCTGCGTAATCCTCGAGAAGTTGATCGAGGGTCTCTGCGTTTTTAGGGCTCAAACGCTCCCGGACGCCGGGTGCGCCCACAATAGCTTTGATCTGGCCTGAGATCTGTTCATGTGCTGCTTCAAGGGTCTGCTTTGCGGCACCCTGGGTGGTTACGTCCTTGAGATTGAGACCTTCATTGTCTGAGATTGAACGCAGTAGACGCGCTAGATCTGATGCGGCTGCTTTATACCTACCATCTTCTTGATTATATCGCTTTTGCCAGAGAGAGTTACCAGCAACTAGGGCTTCTGGAGCGGCAGATGCACCACCGGCGAGGCCTTCTGTTATGTTATCTTTAAAGCTCTGCTGATCTCCTACAGCTGCTGTAGCTGCACTTTCCCCAGCAGCTTCAGACGAACCTTGAGCAAGTGTCTGCCTGGTTAGGCTTTTCTTGATGACTTGTTGGGCAACTAAACCCTGGCCTGCAAAATCGGCGGCAGCAATAACTAGGCCGCGCGTAAGGCCGCGCTCGTTTGCCTGGTCCATAAGTTCTGGGTTTTTAAAAAGAGTAGCTGCTTGGTCAGGGTCTGATAGATCAATGCCATTCTCTGAAAGAAAACTATTTACCTCGTTAGAATATTCACGGCCCAGACCACCCAATGACATGACTGTTGCACCAGCCACAGGGTTGCCTGTCACAGCTGTTGTTGCAATACCGGCAGCCATCTGGGGGGCGCTCTCAGCTACAGTTTCGCCCAGGAATGTCATGAACCCAACCGGGTCATTTGTTACAGTTGATAGCCAGCCTTTGAAATCATCAGGAGCCTCAGCTAATTCTTGCGCATACGCTGCTGCGCCCGGCGACATAGGGAGATCAGCGGCCTTCTTACGCCAAAATGCAACGGACCCTGTGTTTGCCTTGATACGGTCAAACGCAGAATATACATCCTCTTGGTTTTTCAGAGAGTTTGCGTTCTCGATGCGTTTATCTACAACCTGGCCATAGTTGACCTGAGCCTGTGGGGATACACCATACTGATCCATCAAACGGGCAGTGCCTTGGTCATCTTCAAGATTGACGCCCCGGCTTGCCATAGCACCTCGAGGGACGCCTGCCCTCATTAGTTCGTCATATTTAATTGCAGACGCACCAGAGGGTGATTGCAGCTTTTCTCTGTCGGACAGCATCCGTACATCAGCCGTGGCAAGAGCAGTAGGAAGTGCGGAGGCTGTCTGGTAGGCACCCCGGCGCACAGCCCGATCAAAACCTGTGCCCTCTGGGTTGACCTCGGGTTCAGGGGCTGTGGTAGCTGGGGCAGTTGTAGGACGGTAGTTTGCTTTGGCAAAGGCCATTGCGCCCTCACGGTCTGGACCACGCACGGTTTTGATTTGCCCGTCAGGCATTCTGATCTTAAATTCTGGCATGTGAAATCCTAGTGTGAGTTATTCATCTTCTACGAAGGAGAAGCCTCCATCTCCGTTTAGAGATTGACCACCTGAAACGAATTGGCCACTAGTGGACCCGTCTGAGTAGGTGCCTACGGCATTACCTCCAGCCAATCGGTTGTTCATAACTCGGAGAGCTTCAGCATAGTCTCTGACCCATACCTCCCAAATAGCCTCACCATCAGTCCAGTTGGGCTGGGCAGAACCAAAGATTGCCATCTCGCGATCGGACACAGCACCTTTAGTTTGAGCAATGTAGGACAACTGATCATCTACTTTTAGCTTGGCAATCTTCAAACGTACATTTTCACGTTGGTTTCCCGTGAGCTGGTCCCACTTGCGGAACATGTAACCCAGACCAACCACACCATCATGGTCTTTAAAACCCTGGAGAACTTGCATGGCATTGTTGTATTTTGCTGAGGCAACAGCTGCTTCGAAGCCTGCGTCTTTATTAGGCTTGTTGGCTTTGGCATATGCAGCAGCCTGAGCATCCATGCGCCTCTGTAGTTCTACCCGGCGTGCTTCCTCGATGGCAGCGGCTTCATCCTCGGCCTTGCGGTTGTAATCCATGATGTTGCCATATTCTTGACCGGCAGCTGCCATGCCTGCGTTCAGGCCCATGCCTTGTTGGCCTGCCATAGCAGAACCCATGCGTATCATGCCCTCGCCCATCATATTGATGCGGTTAGGCTCGACTGCTGGTATACGGGCAGATCCCCTGGCGTTGCCGGTCTGGAGAGCTGGCTTTGGGTTATTAGGCTGGTTTGGGTTCATTAGGACAGGCGCGCCAAGATCGGACGGGCGCATTTGTGGTCTCATCGATAATGCTGGGGGAAGTGCCATATTAATTGCCTCCTATTCCGAGGCCAGATTGGCCACCAAAGAATGGGTTATAGAAAGGACTGCTGGCGTTGTTGCTAGGTAGCCCATTCTGCTGTGCATACTGATTTGCAAAACCAAAGCCCTGCATACCACCACTGATGGCGCCCTGGAGCCCATTATAAAGATTGGGAGTTACAGACGGAGACGAAGGTGCTTTGCCCAGCACGCCAGACTGATAGTCTTTGCGCTGTTGTAACTCAAAGTCTCGTTGCCGCTCGAAAGCAGATCTATTATCATTGAGGGCAGCTTGGTCAAAGCCTTGAAGGGTGTTGCCTGCGTTCATACCAAAGTTAGCACCCTCGCCAAGCGTATTCATGCCGGTATTGTATGCATTAGCAATTGCCGTGTTTGCATTGCCAGCATTGGTCAGAGCATTTGACTGGTCATTGAACTGTTGGTTTTGCTGGTTGAGGGACTGGGTCCGCAAACTATCTATAACTTGGGAACTGACATCAGCACGGCGGTCATTAAAAGCACGATTGGCTATAGCCTCTGCAACACCGGCGCGACTAGAGTTCATGTTGTTTGAACCACTGGCAGCGAGATTAACGCCTGGTAAGGTACTTTCCTGGAGCCTTCGCCGATCGTCACGCATTGCAGCCGCGACCAGTGGATCCATATTGTTTATTGCGTACTGATTAGCAGCGGCCAGGCGATCGTCTTGGGCACTCTGGGATAAACCCTGGAACTGGTCGTAGAGCTGGTTAGCGTTAGCTCCGAATCCAGCATTAGCATTCATCATGCCATAGCCAGAATTCTGGAGGTTACCGCCAATGTTGCCCATGTTGGTGGCAGTCCCGGTCTGGAACTGGTTGGGATCATGCTAATGCGGATTTGACCGTATACAACCAGTTCCAGGGTTTATCTCAGAGTGCCCAAGGACGACGCCTAGGAGCAGCTTCCGAGCCGCTAAGGTTAGCGTCCACATATGGTTCATATTGCTTAAAACCGGCTAAGGATGCTGCTGTGGCTGCGTCTTGTGACTTGGCTGACTTTTTTGCGCCCAGATAACCTAAACTGCCACCAATCAGGGTTGCTCCTACTACAAATGCCATATGAGTTTCCTACTCGATTTTATTGTTTTTAGAGTTCTCCAGGAACTCGTTAAGTGAAGACAGGTCAGGCTCTTCTAGTCCCATAGCCTCATACGTTGGGCTTAGGACTTCATCCTCTATTTCTGCCATGTGTTCTTCTTCGCCGTGAGCTGTGAGGTGGACACAAACCAATGTTGTGTCTTCCTCAATAAAGAAGGCTCTTTTGACGCCTGCCGGTGATACAAAGGTCTGAGGGCCAGTTAGACGTTGGCGACCACCATCTTCAGATATGATCACCATGGTGCCTGCCATCAAGAAAGTTAGATGGTCTCTCTTATGCAGAGCCCCGGCCACAGTTATACCCTTTGGCATAAACAGCTGGCGCGCATACTGGTGGCACCCATAACGATCATCCAGGGGCGTAAAGTAATGCTCAAGCTCAGTCTGATCTAAAGCGCACTCCAGCTCACCCTCCGCAATGCCGTGAAGCATTATCGTTTGATACTCCATTAGAGACTGCCTGATCTCTAGGTCTTGTTTCATGAGATCAGAAGTCATTGTAAGTTAGACCTGCTGTGGAGAATGCGGGTGCCCCGCCAATTGATGCCCAAGCTGTTCCATTGTAGACAACAAGTCCTTGGGTTCCATCGCTAAGGGGGTCCCAAGGTGCAATGGCATAGCGGACCATGCCCTTACGGGGGCTAGCTGGTTCACTGTCTGCCACTTGCAAGCTGGCATCACTCAAAGACCGTATAGATGCTTCCACCTCTCGCAGCTCTTCCTGGAGATAGTTAGGTAAGAAGTCAGGGTTGAGGTTAGGGACCTGCCGGCGGACATAGCGGGAAACCAGCATGTTGATCTTGTCAGATAGTGACATGAGTTACCTCCTACCTGTGACAACGACTTCAACGTCCATCCCTGAGAAAGCGAAATCTTTTAGATTTGGTGTCGCCAATTTGTAAGAAAGATATCTCCCAGATATACGGGTATCGACTTTGTACTCACTAGAGGAATCAAAAGTTACAGGAGACTGATAGTTGGGGGTGTAATGTCATACCAAGTGTCATCGGATAAAGTATCCGTTTACCTAGGTCACCCCACAACATCAGTGACTTAGCTATCCACTGACCAATCAATGCCAATCAATCAATGGATCCACGGGTCCCTTGCCTACCTTTCGACCCCCCGGTGGGTCAATGAATGAGCCGATTTCAAAACAAGGGTTAAAGACCGGCGTTGTTGTTGTTGTTGTCCGTCTCTTTCAACCCGAGTTCCCCCACGAAACACATTAGATAAGGACCATCGATATGGCTCTAGAAAATGGAACCTACGTCAACTCCCTGGTCACATCAAACCCGGCCTCGACTGACGGTATTGCTCAGGCTGATGACCACATCCGACTGATCAAGAGTGTCCTAAAGAATACCTTTCCTAACATCACTGGCGCAGTGACTGTCACAGAGACAAACCTTAACAACACAACGTCTATTCCCAGCTCCCTGACTGACCTGAGTATAACTGATGGTTCTGCGTCACAGGTGCTACAGACAGATGGCAGTGGCAACTTCAGCTTTGTGTCACTCCCCGCAGGCAGCACCGACACCAACTACTATGTGACTGGTGGTTCTATTAGTGGCACCACGTTGACCCTTACACGCTCTGGCCTTAGCAACCTAAGTATCTCAGGCTTGCCCACTGCTGTCACAAACAACAACCAGCTGACCAATGGCGCAGGGTACATCACAAGTGCCCAAGCAACTTCCCCAACTAGCTTCGGTGCTGTCGGGACTTATGCCTTCCTAGTGAAGAACGGTTCAGGGATAAACGCAGGGGCTTCAGTTGCTGGGTCATCCCTGCAAGCAAGTGGTGTCAATGCCGTCCAGAATCTAACTGTCAACAACAATGTCTATAACGCCAACATGACAGGACTGGCCCGTGGTAACACTGGGGTGTCGGGTACTTGGAGAGCCATGGGCTCTGTGAACTACAACAGCTCCAGTACCTATGGTCGCGGCACAGTATTCTTGAGGATAGCATAATGACGATCACTATATCAGAAGTGCGCAATGCACAGTCGCTTCAATCTGACAACCAGCGTATGGACGTTGAGATCAACCATCCCACCCATGGCTGGATACAATACACTGTAGAGCCCTCCGACACTGACACCACAGTGGACAATGCTGCCATCCTCGCGTTGGTTGGTGATGACTTTGGTGCCTACGTTGCTCCCACCCAAGCTGAACTTGATGCTGCTCTGGCCGCTGGGGTAAGGGCTGAGAGAGACAATCTTTTAGTGGGTGTCGATGTAGTTGTCAGCAATCCGTTGCGCTGGGCATCCCTGTCCTCAGAAAAGCAGAACGAGTGGACTGTGTATCGCCAGGCCCTGCTTGATGTACCCCAGCAATCTGGGTTTCCAAGCACCGTAACTTGGCCCCCAGCAGTCTCTTAGAATTAACCAACAGTAAGGAAGTCAGGCCATGCCTAATCTACCAATCCGGAGCCTAGGGTCTGTCGGTGTGGTCACTGATGTTGACCCCTATAATCTACCTATCAATGGCTACTCCAGGGGCAAGAATGTTAGGTTTACTGATGGGAGCGTGAGCAGGGGACCTGTATACCGATCTGTTTCTGATGCCATCACTTGGAACCCAGTCTTTTCTTATGGACTGATTGCCAGCTCAGGATACGACACAGTGTTGGTTGTGGATGATACTTTCGACATCCATGAGTTCAGCAATGGTAACTTCACGCAGCGGTTTAACGCGAGCACCTCTGCAAGCATAGATCCAGTCACAGCAACCACGTTAGCTGACGTTCATTATGTCAATCGGTCAGACCAAGTACCTGTAGCCAGAACACCGGCTGCCACTAACTTCACTGCCTTAGCAAATTGGCCATCTAACTATAGGACCACTGCACTCCGATCCTTTGGTGACTTCTTGTTAGCTTTGGGTACAGTAGAGGCAGGCACTAGCTACCCCAACCGTGTGAGGTTCTCGGACCCCGTCTTAGCTAACCAGATCCCATCAACCTGGGACGAAACTGACTTGACCAACAGCGCAGGCTTCAATGACCTAGTGCAGATGAAGACACCCATCGTGGATGGTGCCACACTGGGTGCCAACTTCCTAATATATTCACAGGACCAGGTCTGGTCGATGGAGTTTGTAGGCGGTACGTTCATTTTCAACTTCCGCAAGATCTTCGATGATGCCGGGGTAATCAATCAGAATTGCATAGTGGAAGTAGAGGGTCGCCACTACGTCTTTGACCAAGACGACATATATGTAACCGATGGCAACACCCGCCAATCCATATGTGATGGCAGGGTCCGCAAATACATCTTCAATGGCATGAATACTTCTCGCACCGATAAGTGCTTTGTACTGCACAACCGCGCCATGGAGGAGATCTATTTCTGCTACCACACCGGCGATGACATGGCCGTGTACACTGATGGCACCCAATGCAATCGCGCTGCCGTTTATAACTACAAAGAAGACAACTGGACATTCCAAGACATCCCCAATGTAATGACTGGGACAGAGGCTTCAGTGGACAGTGTTTTCTCGTATGGGGACGCAACGCAAAGCTATGGGACTATTGGTGGTACATATCATGACCAAGAAAGCCAAAGTAATATTCGAGCGTTATTTGTGTCAGCTGCTGGCGGTGGTGTACAGGACAGCAAGATCTATGGCATTGACCTTGTAGACGAGGGCAACCTGGCGCAGCCTCTCGACCTTGCCGTTTCATCACCCATGTTCTTAGAGCGTGTAGGCATAGACCTCGATGATGTCAGCATCCCTTTAAGTGGTTATAAGGTCATTTCGTCCGTTTACCCCCAGATGATCACTGGAAGCGATAACGCTAACTTTGAATTCACGTTTGGTGCTGCTGATTATGGGGTCCACACCCCCAACTATCAGTCTCCTGTAACTTTTGATTCCTCTAGTGAGTACAAAGTCGATACCCGTATATCTGGGAGATATCTTTCTTACAAATTGGCGACACCAAATCTAAAAGATTTCGCTTTCTCAGGGATGGACGTTGAAGTCGTTGTCACAGGTAGGAGGTAACTCATGTCACTATCTGACAAGATCAACATGCTGGTTTCCCGCTATGTCCGCCGGCAGGTCCCTAACCTCAACCCTGACTTCTTACCTAACTATCTCCAGGAAGAGCTGCGAGAGGTGGAAGCATCTATACGGTCTTTGAGTGATGCCAGCTTGCAAGTGGCAGACAGTGAACCAGCTAGCCCCCGTAAGGGCATGGTCCGCTATGCCATTGCACCTTGGGACCCCCTTAGCGATGGAACCCAAGGACTTGTTGTCTACAATGGAACAGCTTGGGCATCAATTGGCGGGGCACCCGCATTCTCCACAGCAGGTCTAACTTACAATGACTTCTGATCTCATGAAACAAGACCTAGAGATCAGGCAGTCTCTAATGGAGTATCAAACGATAATGCTTCACGGCATTGCGGAGGGTGAGCTGGAGTGCGCTTTAGATCAGACTGAGCTTGAGCATTACTTTACGCCCCTGGATGATCGTTATGGGTGCCACCAGTATGCGCGCCAGCTGTTTATGCCAAAGGGTATAACTGTGGCCGGGGCTCTGCATAAGAGAGACCATCTAACTTTCTTGATGGCAGGCACCATGGTGATCATATCTGAAGATGGTGGTCGCCAACGTCTAACTGGCCCTCAGACCTTTGTATCACCGGCAGGCGTCAAAAGAGCCTTCTTTATTGAGGAAGACACAACATTGGTTTGTGTCCACCTCACAGCTCATGGCGCAGAAGAACACTTGGCAGAAATAGAGGATGAAGTCCTAAGCCCAACGTATGAGGCTATGGGACTAGAAGAGCCTGACCTGTCTTCACTTAACGAGTTCCTGGAGAACTCTAAAAACAATAAAATCGAGTAGGAAACTCATATGGCATTTGTAGTAGGAGCAACCCTGATTGGTGGCGGATTAGGTTATCTGGGCGCAAAAAAGTCAGCCAAGTCACAAGACGCAGCCACAGCAGCATCCTTAGCCGGTTTTAAGCAATATGAACCATATGTGGACGCTAACCTTAGCGGCTCGGAAGCTGCTCTAGGCGGCGTCCTCGAGACTGGTGCCTACGGAGGTCAAACCTTAGCTGATCCCAACCAGTTCCAGACCGGGACTGCCACCAACATGGGCAACATTGGCGGTAACCTCCAGAATTCTGGCTATGGCATGATGAATGCTAATGCTGGATTCGGAGCTAACGCTAACCAGCTCTACGACCAGTTCCAGGGTTTATCTCAGAGTGCCCAAGACGATCGCCTGGCCGCTGCTAATCAGTACGCAATAAACAATATGGATCCCCTGGTCGCGGCTGCAATGCGTGACGATCGGCGAAGGCTCGAGGAAAGTACCTTACCAGGCGTTAATCTCGCTGCCAGTGGTTCAAACAACATGAACTCTAGTCGCGCCGGTGTTGCAGAGGCTATAGCCAATCGTGCTTTTAATGACCGCCGTGCTGATGTCAGTTCCCAAGTTATAGATAGTTTGCGGACCCAGTCCCTCAACCAGCAAAACCAACAGTTCAATGACCAGTCAAATGCTCTGACCAATGCTGGCAATGCAAACACGGCAATTGCTAATGCATACAATACCGGCATGAATACGCTTGGCGAGGGTGCTAACTTTGGTATGAACGCAGGCAACACCCTTCAAGGCTTTGACCAAGCTGCCCTCAATGATAATAGATCTGCTTTCGAGCGGCAACGAGACTTTGAGTTACAACAGCGCAAAGACTATCAGTCTGGCGTGCTGGGCAAAGCACCTTCGTCGCCGTCTGTAACTCCCAATCTTTATAATGGGCTCCAGGGCGCCATCAGTGGTGGTATGCAGGGCTTTGGTTTTGCAAATCAGTATGGAGACCAGCTGTTTGGGATGGGAAGAGCACCTAACGCTTACACAGGCAACCAGTTTGGAAATGTACGCCCCAACCTACGCGGAGGCAATTAATATGGCACTTCCCCCAGCACTATCGATGAGACCACAAATGCGCCCGTCCGATCTTGGCGCGCCTGTCCTAATGAACCCAAACCAGCCTAATAACCCAAAGCCAGCTCTCCAGACCGGCAACGCCAGGGGATCTGCCCGTATGCCAGCAGTCGAGCCTAACCGCATCAATATGATGGGCGAGGGCATGATACGCATGGGTTCTGCTATGGCAGGCCAACAAGGCATGGGCCTGAACGCAGGCATGGCAGCTGCCGGTCAAGAATATGGCAACATCATGGATTACAACCGCCAGGCCGAGGATGAAGCCGCTGCCATCGAGGAAGCACGCCGGGTAGAACTACAGAGGCGCATGGATGCTCAGGCTGCTGCTAAGTCTAAAAAGACTAAATCTGGTGCCGATTTGATCATGGCTCAAGAAGGTGTGAATGAGATAACTAATCTGATTTCAGCCCTTGAAGATGGTGGACTGACTGGCCCGATAGACGGCACAGTACAGGCGTGGTTAGACCGCTCAGGTCTGCGTGATTACTTCTATGGTAACGATGAGGGTGCTAAACGTGCCTACTACCGCCAAAGACTTGAGAACTTTAGGGTCAACGAGGCTTTAGCCATAACAGCTGAAACTAAAGGCGCTATCAGTGACAAAGAAATGGACCTCTTCTTGGCCCCAATCCCTGCCACTGCTGATACTACTGAAGCAACCTGGTTATTCCATCTAAGAGAGAAACTAAGGATCAATAGTAAGATTCTGGCTTTTGAACAGGGTGCTGCTTCCGGTGACGGCGGCTTCTCCTTCGTAGACTAACTCACACTAGGATTTCACATGCCAGAATTTAAGATCAGAATGCCTGACGGGCAAATCAAAACCGTGCGTGGTCCAGACCGTGAGGGCGCAATGGCCTTTGCCAAAGCAAACTACAGTCCTACAACTGCCCCAGCTACCACAGCCCCTGAACCGGAGGTTAACCGTTCCCTAGCAGATGGACTTGAGTTTGGTGATTTAAACGCCAGGGCAAATGTTGCTGGCTACTTAGGTGATGCAAACCAGGAACTGGAAGCAGGCCCAGTTGGCTCTATTCTAAACCTTGGCACTGAATACATTGCTAGGCCAATCCGGGGTGCGCTTGGGTTAGAGACAAAAACACGGGCAGAGATTGCTGATGACTTTAGTGCCGAGCAGGCGTTGCGTGAGGAAAATCTGCGCAAGGCTTCGGATGACTTAAATTATACACCTATGACAACAGCTGACGTAACAGGCATCCCTAGTGCTATACAGTTTGCTGCTACATCTACCGCCGAGAGCATAGGACCTATGGTTGCAGCACTAGCCAGTGGTGGTTCGCTCACTCCATTACTTGGTGCCGGTGAGGTCAATAGCAACCTAAAAGATATAGAAGGCCTGTCCCGAGAGGACCGCGTCCGACTTTCAACTGCTGGTGGTGCAATTTATGCTGTACTAGAAAACCTTGGTATTGGAATGCTTTTGAAAGGCGTCCCCAAAGAGGTCGTCGGTAAGTTAGGCACCAAAGGTGTCACTGAGCTACTTGAGAAGAATGGCCTAGGACGGCTTACAAAGGCAGTAACTGCCGGTTTTGCATCAGAAGCGGTGACAGAGGCCGCACAAGACGGTGTGTCTATTGGTGCAGAGGCTATTGCAGGCAAAGAATTCGAAGATGGAGAAATTGCTGACCGCTTGTTTGAAGCAGCCGCTAAAGGTGGTGCGGGTGGTGGCACTATTCGAGGATCGATGCAGGCAGGCACTGAGGTGGCCAATATAGGCAAGACTGTCTGGGCTGAAAATATGGCTGATCCTGAGTATGGTGCAGCCGCATCAGATCTAGCGCGTCTACTACGCTCAATCTCAGACAATGAAGGTCTCGATCTCAAAGATGTGAATACCCAGGGCGCTGCAAAGCAAACCTTGGAAGCAGCACATGAACAGATCTCAGGCCAGATCAAAGCTATTGTGGGCGCACCCGGCGTCCGGGAGCGTTTGAGCCCTAAAAACGCAGAGACCCTAGATCAACTTCTCGAGGATTACGCAGCTGCACAGACAGCCGTGCGACAAGGCAAGAACAAGGTCAAATCAAAAGTAACTGATGAGAACGCACAGGCGATTGCACGTCTTTTGGGCCCCACTAAAGAGGCTGGACAGCTCCTTAACTTGTTTGCCCAGGGTAATGTGCTCACAGACCTATTTGCAGACGGCACCAAAGGCGGTGTGAGCCAGTTTACTGATTATCTAAACCCACTACAGAACGATGGTGGCGGCGGTTTTAACGTATACCGTGGTCTAAACGTCCTAGGTGGTGTTGCAGGCGCTACACAATTTGGTATCCCCGCCACAGCAGGCATAGTCGCCGGTGGCCGCGCCATAGACGCATTCACAGGTCGCCGTTCCAAGGTCAACCGCTTTGTTAAAAAGCTCGAGAAGCTCACCGGCCAGAAAGCACCCGAGGGTCCATCCCTGATTGCAGCGGCAGCCCTTGAAAAACAACAGGCAGAGCAAGCCAAAGCTGACGATGCAGCAGCCACGGCAGCTCAAGAGGCAGAAAACGCTAACATCACCGGCACCCTTGCAGGTATGACAGGCAACGCGACAGACGGCAGCCCTCTGGGCACCATAGCAGTCGGAACAGGCATACCAACAGAAGAGATCCAAACCGTGGTCTCCGAATTGCGCCTGAAGCACCCAGCTGACAGCAAGAACCCCAATGATGTGGCGATCAACAAGGTCCTCGATGACGCCCAGGCCGGTCTTAACGGTGAGCAACGGCCTATCCGGGCTCTAACCCAGCTGGTCAACATTGTTAACGACCACTTAAACGCAAGTCTCATGGACGGCGGCAGTAGCGTTCAGCGTACTAGCCTTCCAGATGGTGACTTGGCTCGAGCCAAAGCAATCCAGATGGGCAATGCGCCCAAGATGGACGCAGCCCCTGCTGCCCAGACATCCCCAGCTCCCAATGTTGATACAGCGGCACCGGCACAGACTACGGTCAACGGTAACCAGACAACCACGCCTGAGAACTACCAGGCTGGCATAGATGCTAACCGCACCGAGGGCCTACGCCTTCAAGCGCAACTACTCGACACCCCCGATCTACCGGACAGTGAGCTAGAGGCACTCTATACAGCCCTAGAGGCGGTCCAGACTGAGAACATGCCCCTGGCGGCCATGGAAGACGTGGCACAGCTCCTGGTTGATGAGGGTGTAGCCCAGGACAACGTAGACAAGTTCTATAAGCCCTATGTCGATCGGGTTCGCCGCCAGCAGAAGCGCAAACCATCGATGTTAAAGCAGGCCCAGGCAACCCAAGAGGCCATGGCAGATAAACCTATATCTGACGACAGCCGTAGTGTTCCTGAAGGTCCATTTTCTGGTCCTGTTTTAAATCCTACCTATAATCCTCTGCAAGTTTCTGATCAGGATCTTAATTCAACAAGTATAGAAATCATGCCCAGTCCAGAAGATCTGGCTGCAATGAAAGATGGATCATATAAGCCAGCTAAAAAGCAAACACTTGTTGAATTTGCACAGCAGCTACAAAAACGGTGGGAGGAAGCAACTGGGCGCACCGAGCCTTTTGAGCAAACAGCTGAGAATGTAGATCAAATCGCAAGGTTAATGGCTACGGAAGCAGCCACTGCATTAAGGTCAGATTCTAACGCGATTGGCTGGTATGACCGTAAATTGAAATCTGCAAAGTCTGTAGTTTCACTTGTGGATCCGCGAGTTACTCAGTCTCCTCGTAATGAGTTAGCCTTCGATTTTGCTCTGGCCGTAACTTCTAATGGCCAGGCTGTTGCAGACAACTTTGAATATGCCATGATGGTATTTAAAGAGTATATGGACACCGGACGCATGCCCACAGAAACTTGGGTCAAGGGTGGTGAGCGTAACCAGGCTATGGTTGATGCATTTGCATTCTTTAATACTTACGAATCTTCCGGTCAAAATATGCCGCTCGGTGATTTCCTAGACCAAGATTTCAGTGTGAGTGAATTAAACGCATACATGGGGCGCTTTAACGCCGATTATGGCACTGAGATTAAGGTTCCTTCGTCTGAAGGTGCCGCGGAAATGGTCAAAGGATCTTACATTGTTGGACCTAAGATCGGCCAAGGTTTTTACCAGAATATCAGAGGAAACTACGATCCACTGACAATGGATATCTGGTGGATGCGTATGTGGAATAGGCTTACTGGTCGTGCTTTTGAGGATCCAAAGGATATAGAAAAGAATAGGTCTACAATTCGTAAGGGTATCAAATCAGCTGATGCTCTGGGTAAAAGACTTATAAAAGAGACTTTATCTGATATGAACATTAAGAAATCAGATTTAAAAGACGACACAGTTCTTGATAGTTTCGTATCCAAACTCGATAAGAGATATCAGTCCTTTTATAGAAAAGCCAAAAAGGACGACCCGAAGTCAAAACCACCAAAACCTCAACTATTTAAATCCACCGGAACTATGGTGAAAAATATGGTTCCCCAGTTACAAGCGCAACCAAAGAATGCTGGTGAGCGTTCTTACATGCGTACCGTAACAAAAGAGGCAATATCTAAACTAAAAGAAATAGGAATAGATATATCGACAGCTGACTTCCAAGCCCTTATGTGGTACCCAGAGAAACAGCTTTTTAGAAAAGGCGGCGTAGCTCCAGGCCGAGGCTCTGATAATGATTACCTAGACGCGGCAAAAATGCTTGCAGAGAAAGAAGGAATATCAAATGAGCAAATTGAACAAGCACTCCCCGCACCAGACGGAGGAGGAACAGTCGATAATATCCCAAGTTCCCCCAGAACTGATGGAGACATTTATCCAGGGACTGATGGAACTGAAGTCCAAGCAGACAACAGCATCATCTCCAACCTCCTCAACCCCCCTGGGAATACGAGTGGACGAGCATCCGGGGCCGGTACTGGGCGGCCCACCAAAGGGCCTTCTCTCGCAAGAGTAGCCCTAACAGCTGTTAAAAGGTTTGTGCCTCAGTCCAAAGCTGCTTTCCAGGTTGGCAAGCGCGGTACGCCTTATGAAAATGGCGTGCAGACATTAGACCAGGCAGTGGACTTAGCACACACACTGGGCATCACCGTCCGTCTGTTTGACAGCCAGGAAGAGATGTATGCATCGAGGTCAGCTTTTGATCCATCCGCTAACCCGTCTGCTGTTGCCTCGTTTTACCAAAGAGGTGCATACGCTGATGGCAAAGGTGCTGAGGGTACGGTCTTTGGTTTAAACCCTGGGTCTATGTTGGATACCGGCGGATCAGTAAGCGGCATTGACGCCCTGTCGAGCCTAATACATGAGATCGCACATGGTATGACTTTGAGCCCCCTCGATCTAAATGGCTCACAAGTTACTGACACCGAGTTTACCAACCCAGTAACCGGCCAGCCCGACAGGGCACCTATGGGATCCTTTGCTGGTAGTGCTTTGAGACCCCTACTGGAAGGTAAGGGTGATCCCGACATCATGTCAGAGATCGACAATCTACAGATGAACGTGGATGCACACACAACCAATGACCCTGGCCAGCGCAGCGCGTTACGTGAGGTCCGCAAGTTGTCAACAAATCTCAAAGACTGGAAAGCCTACTACGATAGGGAAGTGGACAATGGTTTCATGTCCAGATCTGATGCCGACACAGGCATGGCCAACCGCCAGGATGTAGCTGACGGCTACACAGACTACATGCAAAGTGTGCGTGAGTTGGCTGTGGATCCTGTCTTAATCTACTTGATCAATCCTAAGCTGGCTAAGTCGGTAATGCCTAAGACGGCTGCCCTCATACGAGAGCAGTTCAACAACGCAGGCAACAAAAAGGTCAAGTTCTTCAGTCACCCAGCTGCTGTGGTCATAGCTACGGTCATGGCCATGTTGGCCCAGGGTATGGCGGAAGAGGAGGAAGAAAAGCAAAGGATGCAGATGCCTCCTGGTGCTTTGACACCACCACCGCCCGGTATGGGTGCCTTAACTGCATAAGAACAAACAGAGGTCCCTCCGGGGGCCTCTTTTCATTAGTGGAGAGCAAAATGATCCATAAGAACGCAATAGATTTAGTCCCTACGCTAAGGGCCATCGAAGATGTACTACTTTCACCCCTGCTCAGTACTGCGCAAAAGTCAGCCATCATTGGTGAAATGCGTACTGTTTTGCCTGATAAGATGTTTTGCCCGAATTCACGGCTAACACTGTCAATTATAACCAGTATTACGGAGCAACACGATGGGAGCACCCAACAACCCGAGGTCCAAAGCACCGAGGCCTCCAAAAAACCCAGCAAAGGCAAGGGATCCAAAAGTAAACCCGCTGGCTCTTCAACATCAAACGCCCGAGGGAAGAGCAAAGTTTCGCCAAATGCTGGCAAACCGAAAGAATAAAGGTGGGCGCCCCAAGGGCACACCAGATGGCTACACACTCGAGCAAATTGCCCCAATACGAAAGAAGGCAAAAGAGGACGCTGAAAGGATCGTGAAGATCATGGCAAAAGAAAACGAAATTGATGACATCTATGCGGTCGAGGCCTTGAAAGCTGCCGTGGAGATTATGCGCGAACCTGGTCAAAACCGGGATCGCTTGACAGCTGCACGCATGGTCTTGGATTTCACCAAAACTAAACCCGCTGCTAAATCCGAGGTCACAATCGGGAAAGCCGAGCAATTCTTGGAGTCGCTCTTAGTGGCAGACACTGAAGAAGAGCAAATCGAGCATGGACAAGAGACTTAAAACTGTACGCAAGCGCCTGTATGAAGACTTTGGTTTTTACAGTCAGTCTGCACTGAAGATCCGCACCAAAGATGGTGACATCAAACCCCTTAAACTAAACCCTGCACAGCAGATACTACAGGAAGCTGTAAACAAGCAGATGGCGGCAGAGGGTAAGGTACGGATCATCATTCTGAAGGCGCGGCAGCAGGGTCTCTCAACCCACGTTGGTGGATACTTATACTTCAATGTGTCCCAACGCAAAGCATGTAAGGCGATGGTCGTCACGCACCACTCGGACAGCACCAGGGCACTCTTTGACATGACCAAACGGTATCATGACAATTGCCCAGAGCTACTAAAGCCTCACACTAAATACTCTTCCCGACGGGAACTTACCTTCGATGTCCTAGACAGCTCTTTTGTTGTTGCGACGGCGGGGGGTGAAAGCATTGGCCGTGGTGAGACCCTCACACACGTTCACGCCTCTGAGCTTGCTTTCTGGCAGAAGTCTACCGCCCTCGAAAACTGGAACGGGATGACCCAGGCTGTACCGAATAAGCCAGGGACCGCTGTATTTGTCGAGAGCACTGCAAATGGCGTGAGTGGTATCTTTTATGATCTCTGGAAAGGTGCCGTGGAGGGAACCAACGGCTATGTGCCAGTTTTTATTCCCTGGTTTACTGACCCTGAATATAGGGAGTCTGTACCTGCAAACTTTACCAGGACGCCAGAAGAAAAAGACCTCTGTGAGAAGTATGACCTGGACGATGAGCAGCTCATGTTTCGCCGGCGTAAAATTGCCCAGAACGGCATAGATTTATATCGCCAAGAGTACCCCTCAGAGCCATCAGAAGCCTTCCTGACGACCGGACGGCCAGTGTTTAACCCTGAGGCTCTACATGAGCGTCTAGAGGCCTGTGAGGAGCCTAAGAAGCGCCTGGCACTAGAGGGTGAAGACTGGCTCGAGAATGTACGCGGTGAGCTTACTCTATACCGAACTTTAGACCCTGGTGAGAAATACACAATTGGCGCTGACGTTGCTATGGGCGTCCGGGGCGGGGACTACTCAGTTGCCCAGGTTCTAGACAGTAAGAAACGCCAGGTTGCGACCTATCGAGCACGGGTTCACCCGGATTACTTCGCAACAGTTCTCTATAAGCTAGGTGAATTCTTTAACTTTGCTTTCATCATTGTGGAGAACAACAGCCACGGTATCCTGACCTGCACGAGGTTGGGCAAAGACATGGCATATCCAAACTTTTACACCGAGATCCAGGTGGACAAGTTAACGGAGAAAGAGACCCTCAAGCTGGGCTTCACAACCACTTCCAAAACCAAGCCCCTGATCATCGATGAGCTGCGCGCGTGTGCGCGCGGGGGGGAACTAGAGCTAAACGACAAAACAACGATCCGAGAGATGCTCACTTACATTGCCACCCCCACCGGCGGCATGGAGGCAGAAGCTGGTTGTTTTGATGACTGCGTAATGAGTTTAGCCCTCGCTAACCACATCCACGAAGGCGCGTGGGAACCCATACAGTCATCTGATGACTACTATATTGAAATGGTTTGATCATGAATAAAAATGAATACAAGAAGCTGGACGACGATAAGATTGTCACAATTCTCGATGACAACATCCGCCGCAGCGTAGGGTATTACGACAGTCAGATCAGCCGAGAACGCAAGCGCGTCACAGACTATTATAACGCTACACTTCCGCGCCCAGCGCATGACGGTAATTCAAAGTATGTATCCATGGATGTCTATGACACCGTGGAGAGCATGAAGGCAGCCCTGCTGGAGACTTTCAGCACCGGCTATAAGACGGTCCGGTTTGCACCACAGAACGCAGATGACCAAAAGATCTCCGAGATCGCTACGGAATACTGTGACTACGTTGCTAACCGGCAGAACAACTTGTTTGAGATTATGCAGACAGTTATCCACGATGGTCTGATTGCTCGAGCAGGCATTGCCAAAGTCTTCTATTACTATGGCGATGAAAGTCATATTGAGGAGGTGACCGATCTAACCGAAGAGGAACTTGACGCTATCCTGGTACGCGACGATGTCGAGATCGAGGAGTTGGTTGAGGACTTCGGTTTATACTCAGGTGAGCTACGCATTACGACCGATGCCAGCAAAGTATGCATCGAGAGTATTGCCCCAGAAGAGTTCATTATTGAGCCACAGGCACGCGATTTAGACAGTGTCGTATTCTGTGCCCACAGGACCACAAAGACAATCTCAGAACTCCGCGAGATGGGGTATGATGAGAAAAAGATTGAGAAGATCGGAGATCACTCTGACGTTGAGATGGAGACCGACCCAGAGGTCCTTGCACGCCATGAAGAGATAGGAAACGACAGGGGCTTCAACACAAAAGGATACCAGGACCAGGTCCGCCAGGTTACTGTCTATGAGAACTACATAATGCTCGACCCCGACGCTACCGGCGTTGCAGAGCTTTACCGGATTGTCAAAGCTGGCAACGTAGTTCTTGAGATGGAAAAGGTTAATCACAAGCCTTTCGTGGCCTTTGTGCCCTTACCAATCCCACATGCATTCTTTGGTAATAACTTTGGTTCCAAGGTCATTCCAATCCAGAATGCCCGGACAGTATTGACCCGGTCTATCCTCGATCACGCCATGATCACCAACAACCCTCGATATATGGTGACCAAGGGTGGTCTAACCAATCCAAAGGAGCTGATCGACAACCGCGTAGGCGGTATCGTCAATGTCTCCCGACCTGATGCTATTGCACCTATGCCTCAGGCGTCCCTGAACCCCTTTGTGTTCCAAACTCTACAGCTCCTGGATGACGACAAAGAGGACACCACAGGCGTCTCCCGTCTTAGCCAGGGCCTGAATAAAGATGCCATAAGCAAGCAGAATAGTGCAGCTATGGTTGAGCAGTTGGCGACGATGTCCCAGCAGCGTCAAAAGATAATTGCCCGGAACTTCGCCAATGGTTTCCTCAAGCCGCTCTACCAGATGATCTATCGCCTGGTGATCGAGAATGTGCCTGACCAGGAGATCGTTGAGTTAGCCGGTGAATATGTCGAGGTGTCGCCAAGCCAGTGGGGATCAAAGCGTGATGTCCTGGTTGAAATGCACCTCGGTTATGGTGAGCAAGTAGAGGAAGCCCAGAAGTATTTGGCACTCCACCAGCTGATGTCACAGGATCCAACTCTGGCGACAATGTATCAGCCTCAGAACCAATATAAGTTAATGTCTCACGTCATGGAGAACAACGGCATCAAGAATGTCGCAGATTACCTGACGCCACCGGAGCAGCTACCACCTCCACAGCCTGACCAGGCAGAAGAGATGGCCATGCAAATGCAGCAGAAGCAGCTAGAGCTACAAGAGAGACAAACCCAGATTGCGGAGCTTAAACAGCAAACAGACGCACAGATCGCACAGCTTAAACTTGAACTAGAGCGTACTAAGGCTGAACGCGGCTTCGCAATACAATCCGACTCAATCGACCTCAAAGAGGCACAGCTGGAACACAAGACGGCCACCGATTTGGCTGAACTTGAGATCCTCAGAAACGCTGAAGATGTCCGAGGGATTGCGTCACCAACGGGCTAAGTCCCAAAACCTAAGAGAGCAGTATGAACCAAGAAGAGCAACTTGTCGAAACTGGCGAGGCGGCTTCTGCCGTCTTGTCACAACCCGCGTTCAACCAGGTCATCAACAGCCTGGTCGAGCGTTCTTTCCAGACGTTTGTAAACACAAGCCCCGACCAGGGGCAGGTGAGAGAGCAAGCGTACAACCACTATCGCGCACTTGTGGACGTGGTTGACACATTGAAACAGCAAGTATCCGTCCGAGATGAGATCCTTGCAAAAGGCGACAACCGCCAAGAGGAGCTAAAGGACCATGAGTAACGTCCAAGAACAAGCTACCCCTTCGACTGTATATGAAGATGTTTCAGATGCAGCAGATGCCATTCTAGATCGCTGGTCAGACGGTGAAGACCTATCTGAAGATGAGAACCTAGAGGCGACAGACGAGGCCACTGACGAGACAGAAGAGGCCCCGGATGATATTGATGAAGATGATGATGACCAAGAAGACGAAAGTTCTGATGAGGACCCTGATGAGGACCCTAATGAAACTGACGAAGATGACGCCCAGGACGATGACGAAGACCTCCAAGAGGTCGAGCTGTCCGACGAAAGCGTTATTGAAATCTCAGTTGATGGGGAAACAAAACAGGCATCTTTAAAAGATCTTAAACGACTTTATGGCCAAGAGGCATCTCTCACTCGAAAGTCTCAAGAAGTAGCTTCCAAACGGAAAGAGGCGGATGACGCCTTAAATCGTGCGGACATCAGCTATCAAAAGCTCTTAGAGAGAGCAGAGGCCAGAAATAAACCATACGCTGAACTAGATATGCTAGTTGCCAGCCGGTCTATGTCGGTCGAAGACTTTGCGGCTCTGCGCCGTGAGGCTTCAGAAGCAGAATCGGATCTCCGGTTTCTCAAGGAAGAGGCCAGCGCCTTCTACCAAGAGAACCAACAGCAATTCCAAGCCAAACAGCAAGAGGCTGCCCAAGAGTGTATCAAAACACTTCAAGAGCAGATCCCAGACTGGGGTAACGAAATGTACAACGATATCCGAGAATACGCTGTTTCTTCTGGTCTACCCCGAGAAGCGGTCGATCAATATGTCGATCCAAATGTCATTATGCTTTTGAACAAAGCCCGGTTGTATGACCAAACCAAAGTCGCTGCAAAGACCAAGAAGTCTAAGGCGATGAAGGTCAAAACAACAAAAGGTAAAGTCCTAAGATCTAACAAAGCACCAGCCTCACGTTCTGATACTAACACTAGAAGACGTGAAGTGGCCGCAAAGCGTGTTCGTGAGAACTCAAGCCGCGTGGGTGACATGGATGACATTGCTGATGCCCTCATGAGCCGTTGGGAAGATTAATCCCATCTCATGTAAGGCACTAATACCATGACAGTTTTTACTACATATAACCAAATCGGCCAGGCCGAGGACGTTTCAGATATCATCATGGATATCACCCCAACTGACACCCCGATGACCTCAATGATGAAGTCTGAAAAGGTATCAGCTCGTACTTTCTCATTCTTGGAAGACAGCCTCCGCGCTGCCGCCTCGAATGCAAAGGTCGAGGGAGCCGACTCCACTGATATCACTTTGACAGATGTAACTGAGCGTACCAATAATACGCAGATCTTATCTGAAAGCTTTAAAATAAGTGCAACTTCAGACGCCGTCCGCACCCACGGCCGTGCCAAGGAGACCGCATACCAGCTTGGTCGCACGCTCAAGAATATCAAGAAAGACCTAGAATTCAGCTATGTAGGTGTAGACCAAGCAGCTGTCGCAGGTAACGCAACTACAGCGCGTAAAATGCAATCTTTGATCAATCAGATCTCTACAGCGGTAGACGCAGGTCCTAATTCCTCGGACGCCCTTACAGAGGCCAAGCTGCTGACAGCGGGTCAAACTGCGTATGACAATGGTTCAGATCCGACTGTGTTTATGATCAAGGCCGCTGACAGTACCATCGTCGCTGGCTTTGCAGCATCTGCTGGTCGTAACCGCGAAATCGCGCAGGGCAAGACCCTGACCAATGTGGTGGATCTGTATATTTCCCCATTTGGCGAATATAAAGTGGTTCTCAATCGCCACCTTGAGTCATCACATGCGCTGCTGATTGACCCAACCATGTTCAAACAGTGTGTGCTTCGTCCATTCACGCGTACACTACTTTCGAAAAATGGTGACTCAGATCGCCATTATGTGGTCGGCGAATATTCCTGTAAACACAGTAACTTCGGCGATAGCGTCAAGATCACAGGCCTTTCCTAGGCCCGTGTAGGGGCCGTCCGTCCATCCAGGGGTTTTGCTCTCCTTTACCTGGGTGCCTGGGCGGCCCCACCCCCCTACTCTTAAAGAGAGACCCTCCAAAATGACAGATACTACACAAGGCACGACCACTAAGTTGGTCGGCGTCACAACTGACTTCCTCGAGCAGTCAGGCGAGTTGATCGCAAAGCACACCCAGCACATTTCCCAGGCTTTCCTGGATGATCTTAAAGACGCCAGGAACGAAAGCTCTCAGATGCCGATCGGCGACATGATGCGCGTAGCATCCATCCCGACAGCAGTCATCGAGAAGTGGACCCGTGAAGGCTTCAACATCTACGAGGTCACCGGCGCTGAGATCATTAAGCGGCTCCAAGATGAAAGCCTCGATGCGTTCATAACTACAGACAAAAGGATCTAGAATGGCATACGGAAACAAGGGCGGCTTCAAGCCGTGCAAAACATGCAAAAGCCCAACCACCTGTGGTCTTAACGGATCCTGTATGCGCCCAGGCAAATCCAATGGGTAATGGTCTCTATGCAAACATCCACGCCAAACGTGCTGCTGGTAAAACTATGCGTCGGAAAGGTGCCAAAGGTGCTCCCACCGATGCTGCTTTTGCAAAGGCTGCACTGACCGCAAAAAAGCCTAAAGCCAAACCTAAGCCAGCGGCTAAAAAAAGGATCACCTAAATGAACAAAGGCCAATTACGAGCACACTTCATTGCTCTTCTTAACCGTAGCGATTGCAGTGATGCCCTGGCCGACACCTTCATTGACCAGGCCCTCACTCGAGTACAGAGGGTTCTACGCATCCCTCCAATGGAAAGTATTAAAGCATACCCAATAACTTCGGGTACGCCCCTGACATTTGTGATTGTACCATCTGATTTGATCGAGATCATAGACATACAATATGAAGGCGTTTCACTTTTAAGATTACCCCTAAACGAGATGGCGGCAGCGCAACAGGCTAACCAGACCGGATCACCTGTCCATTTTACCAGAGAGCGGGGAATTATAAAACTTTCCCCACACCCAACATCGGGCACGGTTCTAGTGAATTACTACGCGCTCTTCCCCGATTTGATCGACGATGCAGATGAAAATGTACTTACTCAGATTGCAGTTGACCTAATAGCTTATACAGCTCTGTCATACGCATCTGACTACTTCCTAGATGAACGTGGTCCCTTGTTTGAGGGCAAAGCAAGCCAGTTTCTAGATGAGATCCAAAATCAAGCAAACTCTGCCGAAACCTCGGGCATGTCCCAGGTCATGCGCCCAACTTCAATTTACACAGACTAGGAAGTTAGATCATGTCATTTTATAGTTTCTCTCCGACAGACGCTGACACTGTTGCACCCGCCGAGGACAGTAAGAATGCAGCTGCTGCCTCTGCTGCTGCCGCCCAAAGTGCCGCTGCTGCTGCTGAGGCACATAAGAATGCTTTGACGCAGCTGACAGTGGCTACAGGCTTGTCATCTTCAGATGCAGTATATGATTCAGACACTGGGGTCTTACAGTTACCAACTGGTGTCGTAGGACCACAAGGCCCTCAAGGACCAGCAGGTCCAGTGGGACCAGCGAGTACAGTAGTCGGCCCAACCGGGCCTCAAGGGCCTGTTGGTCTTACAGGACCAGCTGGCGCAGACAGCACTGTAGCTGGACCACAAGGACCACAAGGTGCCACGGGTGCGACTGGACCAGCTGGGGCTCCCGGCGCTGATAGCACTGTGGCTGGGCCAACAGGCGCTACTGGTGCTACTGGCCCACAGGGACCAGCTGGACCAGCAGGCAGCGATAGCACAGTCGCTGGACCAGCTGGCGCTACTGGTCCCGCTGGGGCTCAAGGCCCTCAAGGACCTGCAGGCAGCGATGGTGCTGATAGTACAGTTGCTGGACCAGCTGGCCCACAAGGACCACAAGGACCACAAGGTGCCACAGGTGCTGCTGGTGCCGACTCGACTGTTGCTGGACCATCTGGAGCTACAGGAGCTACTGGCCCACAAGGTCCCCAAGGCCCTGCTGGGGCGGATGGCGCAGACTCGACTGTTGCTGGACCTACAGGACCAACGGGACCAACAGGGCCTCAAGGGCCTGCCGGTAATGATGGTGCTGATAGCACAGTTGCAGGGCCTACAGGACCAACTGGGCCCCAAGGTCCACAAGGAGTTGCAGGGCCTGCTGGCGCAGATGGCGCAGATGGCGCAGCTGGTGCTGATGGTGCGGATGGTGCCGATAGCACTGTAGCTGGGCCAACAGGCGCTACGGGCGCAACCGGGCCTCAAGGGCCTGCTGGAAGCGATGGAGCTACTGGCCCACAGGGACCGCAGGGTGTCGCTGGGAACGATGGTGCAGACGGTGCAGATGGAGCTACTGGTCCTCAAGGCCCTCAAGGCATCCAAGGTATCCAAGGTGCAACAGGGGCCTCTGGCTCTGGTTCTGGTGATCTGTTGTCATCCAACAACCTGTCTGACTTACTTAGTGCCGCCACTGCCAGAACTAACTTAGGCATCGACACAAACTTCTACACAAAAACACAAAGCGATACGCGCTATGCCGCCAATGACGATGTACTGGCACTCGCAATAGCTCTCGGATGAGGAAACAATAAATGGCTAACACTTTCAAAAATGCTGTGACCGCATCTGTCGGCACTTCGCAGACCAGCGTCTACACGGCACCAAGTGCAACCACTACCACAGTAATAGGACTGACGGTTGCAAACCGATCTGGCTCGCAAATCACAGTCGATGTTGCAGTGACAGACACTTCAGCCGCGGCAACGGTGTTTCTAGTGAAGGGCGCTTCCGTTCCAGCTGGGGGAGCATTAGTTCCCATTGGTGGAGACCAAAAAGTAGTCTTGGAGACTACCGACATTATCAAAGTCACAAGCAGCGCGGCCTCATCGGCTGACGTAATTGTGTCCGTTTTAGAACAATCGTAGGAGGGCACAGGAATGGCTTATATCGGAAACGCGCCAAGCGCAGTAACACAGAATGTAACAAGCGCAGGCATCACGGATGGCACAATCCAAAACGTAGACATTGCGTCGGATGCAGCTATTGCTGCCACTAAAATTGCTGGTCTTTCCACAGTAGCAACCACGGGTGCCTATGGTGATGTGTCTGGTACTCCAACTTTGGCAACCGTAGCAACCTCTGGTGCATACAGTGACGTAACTGGAACACCTACTTTAGCGACAGTAGCAACCACGGGTGCCTACAGCGATATTACGGGCACACCTACACTCCCCACCGACTTTGTGTCAGCTGCATCTGGCGGCACCTTTGGTGGTGATGTGAACTTTGGAACAAACAAGATTACTTACTCCAATGTTTATAACACTGTAAATGACCTTCCGACTGCTAGTAACTTTCATGGAATGTTCGCGCATGCCCATGATACTGGAAAAGGCTACTACGCACACAGTGGAAACTGGATTGAACTCGTTAACGTCGATGCAAATGGCGACTTGGACCTGTCTGGCGAGCTAAAAGCAGACAGCTACAATGAGACCTACGTTTCGCTGTCTGGAGCAACACCAGCGGTCGATTGCGAGGCAGGCAACGCATTCAGTATTGTACTGTCTGCTGCCACCACGTTCACATTTACTAACCCACCCGCTAGTGGCACGGCCTTCACCTTTAGTGTTGAGGTTATCCAAGACAGCAGTGCATCCGGTCACGCCGTGACATGGCCTACGGTGACTTGGCCCGCTGGCACCGCTCCAACTCTGACAGCAACAGCAAATGCCGTGGATTACTTTATCTTCACAACTCGAGACGGCGGCACTACATGGCGTGGCTTTACCGCTGGCCAAGCACTGGCATAAAGGAGCGTAGACCAATGGCGACAACTAAAAAACTCATTCAAGCGGCTGCTGGTGTTTCAACGGGGTCTGGTTCTGGCGGTGGTGGCGGTGGTGGCGGCGGCGGCGCTCTTAGCTACAGTTGGGCTAACCTAGATACAACCTTACTTGCAGCAACAAGACAAACAGCTACAAGCACAAGCATTACAAGTGGCCTTGGTGGGTTTTTCGTAGACCCTAGCGGCAACAACCTATTTACGTTTGATAGCTCGACTGTTCGCAAGTTTACTATGAGTACACCGCATGACGTTACGACCCTAAGTAGTCAGGCGGCTTCTTTTGCTCCCACTAACCCTTGGCCAAACAGAGGATTAACTTTCTCTCACAACGGAACAGAAATGTTCTTAACTGATGAAAGCCCGCGCAAGACTTATAGGTATACCATGAATGCTTGGGATATCTCAGCAGTGAGCGGTCCTTCACCTTCTGGTGGTTATCTTAATTCACAGATTAACACTGAGCAGTATACTACGGGTATACGTTTTGACCCTACGGGATACAAAATGCTTGTTTATTGGTATTCTGCTGGCCCAAACCTGCATTCCTACACACTTACAACCGCCTTTGACCCAAGTTCTAGAACACTTATTGGCTCTAGTAATTACGCTAATACACCTGTTCGCAACATGGACTGGTCCGACGATGGGACGTTGCTAGTCTACGCAACTGGTACTACTTTACAATACTATTATCTTACCACACCTTGGGATGTGTCTACTATTAGTTCGCACACCACAGTCTCCAATTTCGTCCCGTTTAGTATAACAGGCGTTTCTATCACTGGTCCATATTTATATCTCAGTGGTGGGAATACAGTTCAACGCTTTAACGTACCAATCAGTAGTGGCGGCGGTGGTTCCGCTACCAATGTCCAAGACTTATTTGCCGCCGCCCAATATACTGGCAACGGAACATCGGCCGCAGCTACACAAGATATTACAACTAGCGTTGATCTTAGTTCCGGAACCGGGATGGTAATGACTAAAAGAACAGACGGAACCGCCGCTTGGTATGTGACGGATACTGTTCGAGGTGGGTCAAAGGAATTTGCAGTAACTTCAGATGCAGAAAGTAATACGGGGTTAATAAGCTCGTTCAATTCAGACGGCTACACTTTAACCGGCTCTGGCAACACAAACACCAATGTCCATGAGTACCTTAGTTATACTTTTAAAAACCAAGATCATTTCTTCAAGTGTTTTCAGTATACTGGAAATGGAACCACTCAGCAAATTGCTCATGGGCTTGGAAGCACACCGGGTTTAATTCTTGTAAAAAGGTCGGGCTATCATTGGGGTTTTTGGCACAAAGAATGGACAGGGACATCGAATGGCGGCTATTTTAACATAAATTCCCCTCCAGCCGCCCGACTTACTTGGTTCAATGATAACACTAACGTAGTTGATCCCACATCAACTCACTTTACCGTTGGTAGCTCTGGCCAAGTAAATGGAAACGGGCACACTTATACTGCGTATGTCTTCGGTGACAATATAAATGGCTCAGGTGGGTTTGGGTCTAGCGGTTCTGAGGATATAATAAAGTGTGGCACATATACTGGAACCGGAACAACGGACGGGGAAGAAATTGACCTTGGTTTTCAGCCCCAACTGTTCTTCTTTAAGAATGTCACCAGTAGTAACTTGTGGCATGTTTTTGACGCGGAAAGAGGCCTTACTGACGTTGTTACTACAAACGATCCTTACTTGTCATTTGACAACTCTAATAGTCAATATACCAACTCAGATATCGTGAAGCTCATCACGGATGGAATAAAAATAGTGGGCTCCAACCATAGCCGTTGGAACGCCACAAACAACAAATATATCTATGTCGCTATCAGAAAGACAATGCCAACAGGTTCTGGTTCTGGTTCTGCTACACCGGGACTGGACGTAGAAAGTGTGTTCTCGACTTATCTCTATAATGGGACAGGCTCTACACAAACGATTACCAACGGAATTGATCTTGCTAGTGAAGGTGGGTTGGTTTGGTTTAAACAACGAAATGCAAGTAGGGATCATGGTTTATTTGATACGGAAAGAGGTGCAAATAAATATGTTATAGCAAATGATACTAATGCAGAAGCTACATCAAGCACTATGCTTACAGCTTTTAACTCTAATGGTTTTACATTAGGCAATGGCGGTGCAATAGTAAATAACGGTAGTGGAGAGTACGCCTCTTGGACATTCCGCAAGGCTCCGAAGTTTTTTACATGCGTTCAATATACTGGAAATGGTGTTGCTGGTCGGACTATTAGCCATGATCTTGGCGCAACTGTTGGCAGCATCTTTGTTAAGAGAACAGATTCCACAAGAAACTGGGCTGTTTACCACAGATCATTAGGAGCAACTAAATACTTAGTATTAAACGAAACAAATGCTGAAAATACGGCGACTTCTAGGTGGAATGATACAGAGCCAACATCCACTGTATTTACCGTAGGTTCTGATATTGACACCAATGTTTCTGGCGGCACCTACATAGCCTACCTATTCGCACACAACGATGGTGACGCCGAGTTCGGCAGTGATGGTGCCCAAGATATTATCAAGTGTGGGAGTTATACTGGTAATGGTTCTACTGATGGCCCTGAGATTGACTTAGGGTTTGAGCCTCAGTGGGTGATGATTAAAGATGCGTCATCTTCTGGTAACTGGACTATCTATGACGCCATGCGAGGATGGCCTGTTGGCCGCGAACCTCAAGCATTGTTTGCCCGCAGCTCTTCATCAGAGCAAAGTGCAAGCTGGGGTAAGGTAGATATTACCTCTACTGGATTTAAGATACAGACAACTGATGGGGACTTTAACCAAGTAGGAACCTACATCTACATAGCAATTCGCCGCCCTATGGCTGTGCCGACAGATGCGGCTGATGTGTTTGGTATGGATCAAAGTGATGGTACTGAGCCTTCTTTTGATGCAGGTTTCCCTGTTGATTTCGCAATCAAAAGACCCTATGGAACCGCCTATGTTCTAACACAAGCACGCTTGGCAGAAACTAGCCGCTTGACGCCTACCTTATCAATTTCAGAACGCTTTGATTCTTCGATTACATGGGATCATATGGAAGGATGGTCGTCTGAAACTTCCACAACCCTTTACTCATGGATGTGGAGGAGAGCGCCGGGCTATTTTGATGCAGTCTGTTTTTCTGGTAACGGAACAGCAGGTCGCACTGTAGGCCATAACTTGACAGTTGCCCCTGAGATGATCTGGGTGAAAAGTAGGTCTGATGTTCAAGATTGGGATGTATACCACGCAGGTCTTAACGGAGGTAATGACAAAGGGCATTATAAAATCACAATGAATTCAACAGGCGCAGAATCAAACAGTGCTACACAATGGAATGATACTGCTCCTTCTGCTTCTAACTTCACAGTAGGTACAAGTGGAACTGTCAACGCCTCTGGCTCTACCTACATAGCCTACCTATTCGCAAGCGTAACTAATGTTAGTAAGTGTGGTTCCTACACTGGGAATGGCTCAAGTCAGACGATTGACTGCGGCTTTACGTCAGGCGCTAGATTTATCCTCATCAAGCGCACTGACGGCGCAGGTAATTGGTATTTCTGGGACACGGATCAGGGCATTATCGCAGGCAACTCTCCTCACATGGCCTTAAACAACACGGATATTCAAATTACTACTGATGACAGCATAGACCCCGCAAGTAGTGGCTTCATTGTTAATCAGGTGTCGGCAACTGACGTCAACGTGTCAAGTGCAACCTACATTTTCTACGCTATCGCATAATCTACGCAACGTCCTAACGGACTAAATCAACTGACGCAGGAGAATATCAATCATGTCAGAATATCGTAACAGAACAACAGGCGCCGTTAAAACTCAAGGTCAATGGCGGGCGCTAAATCCCAACATGTCGTTGCCTCGTGTATGGAAACAAGCAACATTAGATGCACTTAACCTTGATGCAGTTCTGCGCAGCCCCCCGGCTACTGTAGGTCAGTATCAAACGTCTGCCCGTCATGGTGTCGTACAGGATGCGAATGGCAATTGGGTCGAAAAATACGTTGCTCGTGATATGTTCCATGACATGATTGATGAAAATGGCGATGCGGTTACCAAAGCAGATCAAGAAGTTGCATATCAGGCCCGACTTGACGCTCAAGTAGCTGAGAGAAACCGATCTGATCGTGATACATTGTTGGCTGCAACAGACTATTATGCTCTGACTGATGTAACGATGAACTCAGCAATGACAACTTATCGTCAGGCTTTGCGTGACATCACTTCGCACGCTAACTGGCCCAACTTGGCTGAAGACGATTGGCCTGTTGCTCCCTAATGCCTAAAGAAGACGGTTGGCACATCTCCAAAAGTGTCCCCGCAACGCTTTTACTTGGCCTTATGACACAAGCAGCTGCTATAGTATGGACAGTGTCTATGATGATGGCAGACATCCAAAGTAACACTGAGAAACTCCTAAACTTCAGTGAGCGCGTGAACAAAGTCGAAGTGATGGTGCAGTCCCAAGCTGTAGCCATGGCCCGCATAGACACCAACATCCAACATATTCGTGGTTATGTCGAGACGCTGGCACAACGAGACTAACAAAGAAAGGGGCGGCTATGGACCCTCTAAGCGCCCTCGCACTGGTGAAGGGTGGACTGACTGCTGGAAAGCAGCTTTACTCGATGACCAAGGAAATCACGGCCTTCTTTGATGCGGTAGACAGTGCAAACCAAAAGCACCAAAAGAAGAAGTCCTCTATCTTTGCTAGTGCAAATGAGGAGGCCCTCAACACTTTCCTCGACAAACAGAAGGCCGCTGATGCTGAAGAGCAGTTGCGTGAACTAATCACGAATACCAGAGGCATCAGCGCCTACAAACAGCTCCAAGCCATTAGAAGAGAGATACGCATGGAGCGCAAAGAAGACCAGAGACTAGCTTTGATTAAGGCAGAGGAGATGAGGGAGAATGTACTTAGTGCTCTCCTGATCATTGGCTTTCTTTTGCTGTGTCTAGGATCTGGTGGTGGCTACCTCTGGCACCTCGGCTTCATCAAGTTCTAAGGAATAACATTATGACAATCGCAATGGAGCGGGTACTGGCTTGGAAGCTAATGCCCCGCCTAATGATGCTCGTGATGACGATCATGTATATCCAGGTACTAAACTGGTTTATGGGACTGTCACCAGCAGACATGACTTCGCAAGCCACGGCACTTACTGCAACTGTCACGGGTGCCATGAGTTCATCGTTCATGTTCTGGTTAGGACACGAGAAATGATAGCACAACTAATTGGCCCAGTCACAGGCCTCCTTGATAAGTTCGTGGAAGACAAAGACCAGAAGGCAGCTCTCGCCCATGAGATAAGCACGATGGCAGAACGCCATGGCCAGGAGCTGGCACTCGCACAGCTGGCCGTCAACAAAGAGGAAGCCAAGGGCAACTGGTTCCAGTCCTCTTGGCGTCCCGCCACGGCTTGGGTCTGTGTTGTAGGCATGGCCATAAACTACATGGTTTCACCCCTCTTGGCCCCCTGGGACATCCTTGTCCCCCAGGTTGATACTTCAGTCATGATGCCGGTTCTTATGGGCCTCCTGGGTCTTGGTGGCCTTCGCTCATTTGAGAAGACAAAAGGAATAGCAAAGTGAAAGATAACTTCGAGCAATCCCTAAAGATGATCCTCCATCACGAAGGTGGCTATGTAAATCACCCAGCCGATCCGGGTGGCTCAACTAATCTTGGTGTCACCCAAGCAGTTTACGAGGGCTGGGTAGATCGTCCTGTCACTGAGGATGAAATGAGGGCACTGACCGTGGCTGATGTCACCCCGATTTACCGGCGTAACTACTGGGATCGAGCCCGGTGTGACGACCTTCCATCTGGCGTCGATTTCGCCGTCTTTGACCTCTGTGTGAACGGAGGGGTGGGTCGTGGAGCTAAGATGCTCCAGAAGGTCGTAGGTGTTACCCAGGACGGTGGCATCGGCCCCCAGACGCTAGGAGCTGTCGGGCGCATGGATCCAGTAGACATCATCGAGCAGTATGCCGCCGAGCGTGAGGCCTTCTATCGGCGCCTAAAGACCTTCGACACCTTTGGTCGTGGCTGGCTCAGACGCAACGAAGAAACACGAATTGCCGCCCTCAAGATGGCAAACGATTAACCTTAGAAACATCGGTCACTCATCGGAAGTGATCGGTGTTTTTTCAACTCGGATTACTAAGGGACCTCTATATAAAACTAGGGGTTGAAATCTGAGGTCCGATTACCTATGTAGGTCTTACGATCGATGCTCCAGGCATCGTTGGTTAGAGCAGCGGAATCATAATCCGCGTGTCCGGGGTTCAAGTCCCTGTGCCGCTACCATCCAACGATGTCATCGGAACCCATCGGTCCTAACTTAAAGTTGGAGACTGACGATGACAAAGTATTATACCTTAGTAATAAACACCGGCGAAACCTGGGAAGACGTATATGGCGACTATAGCGCCAAGGCTTGCCGTGATGAGTTTCTCTACAGCTACAATGAGTACACCCACCCACACTTTGACCGTACCTGGTGCAAGAGTGATTCGAAGGTCGTCTGCACAGACGGCACAGCCGCTGACCTGATCGCCTGTCTGGCTCACATGAACCGTGAGGTGGCAGCATGAAAGTAGTTAACTTCATCGGCGATCTGATCGCCCTCATCGGTTTATTCTCAATCCCTGTCTGGCTGCCAATCCTCCTGGAGGTGCTGTTATGATTGATGACACCCTAGAAAACATCCTTCGCCAAATTGGTGTGCAGGCTTCTCGCACGCCACTCGAGCAGCGTCTGTTCGACGAGGATGCGCGCCAGGCCTATTTAGAGCCCGGCTATTTTGTAGACCCTAGAGACACAAACGGGGAGGTACGTTTCTAATGTTAGTCCAAGATTTCCTGAATGAGCATGCACCTGACATCTGGCATGGCAAACACCTGGCCGAAAGCCAATCTAAAGTACTCCTGTTTGTCAGCGTCATCGGTGACAAGAACCTCGAGGACGTAGGCGCACCTGACATCATCAAGTTCGACAAATGGCTCCAGAGCGAGAAGGGTCTCTGCAAGAATACATGTAATCACTACAAAGCTGCCATCAGTGCCCTCTATAAGTACGCAGTCGAGTATGAGGCTATTAATGATGACCAAGTTCCTAGGATGAAGTTCCACAAGGTTAAAAGTGGACGTGTGCGTTTCTTCACACCTTCTGAGATCAAGCAGTGCTATGACTTCTTTGCTGGCAGCAAACACACCTGGATCAAGCACTTCTTCACAGTCGGACTAAACACAGGAATGCGCTTGGGTGAGATCCAATCGATCACGCCTGACATGTTCTATCTGAATGACCAGGGTGATCTATTTGTTGGCCTGAAAGATACTAAGAACGGCGACGACCGTGAGGTCGCCATCAATGAGGCTGCGAAGCTAGCTCTGGACGCTATGGACCGTAACCCTGGTTACCATTTCCGTCACCGCCCGTTTTATAATGCTTGGATCGATGTGCGCAGGGTTGTCTTTCGTGGTGACAAATTGGCGTGTTTTCACGTCACTCGCCACACATATGCATCGACGCTTGTGAACAAGCTTGAGGTGAACCATCTGACCGTGATGGATCTCATGGGCCACAAAGACCCTAAAACCACTAAAAAGTATGTGCATGAAGACACTTCTAAGAGTGCCAGCATTAACAGCAAGATGGGAGCGTTGTACGCTTCTGCACTATAATGCATAAATGCATAATGGCGTTTCGATTCTTGTTTAAGGATACTAATGAATACAATGGTTTGACTAAGGGACCCCTCTAGAACAACCTAGAATGTTTAACACGGGAGAAATACTTAATGATACAAAAGAAAAACCACAGTGGAGCAAGTGTTTATAGTTCCTCTAGTAACGGCGAAAAGCCGTCATCTTGGCAGAATGCACCAACAGGGTCACCAAAAAACGAAGAAAAAGTACAAGTCCGCCGAGAAAAGAAAACATCTGACAGGTACGGCCGTGAACAGCTCCACGGCGGGGTCCCCAAGAAAAAACCACGATTGAAGAACAGCACGAACTAGAACAACAGATGATCGACAAAGGTCACACACGTTTTGAGGAAAGGCAGGCGAAACTAAGAGGCAGCCAACAAGACGCTGCTCAGTTTCAAATTGAAGAGGCTCTAGGCAAGGTCTCTCAAGTCATCACCAAATATCTCTCTGAAGAAAAGACCAGGTTCCAAAGTGGTCTAGGCAAGAAAAGCCTATGGTATGAAGAACTGAAGGACCAAGACCCAGACGTTCTGGCTTACATAGGTCTTAACTGTTGCTATGATGGCGTCATAAACGCCTCTACTTACTCGGCCACTTTAGCCAGCATAGGTTCACGCCTAGAAAACGAGAGATTTGCAAAAGACCTACAAGGTTATGACAAGGAACTATACAAGCGCCTGGTCAAAAAGGTCACTAAGGATCACTCTTCAGAACGCTACCGCTTCAAGGCTGTCAGGATCATTGCAGGCAAAGAGGGCTTTAGCCAACCTAAGTGGACTAAGGGTGCTAAGATCAGTCTGGCCTCGCCTATTCTGAATGCAGTCCTAGAAGGCTGTGACCTCTTTGAGATCGTGGAAGAGACCACAACGCAGATGGTAGGCAAGAAACTAAAGCACAACACTAATAGGCACATCACTTTGACTTGGAATGCTAAGGAGTGCATCCGCCAAGGCGAGTTTAATGCCAGCTGGGCATCACCTATGTTTATGCCACTAGTGGTCCCACCTAAGCCTTGGGTGTCATTCGACACGGGTGTCTACCAAGATGAAGTACTGGCAGCACTTACGCCTCTTGTGCGCAAGGCCACAGGTGAGCAAAGGAAGGCAATTGCCAGAGACTTTGAGAAAGGTGAACCTAGTTATGTCAAAGCACTGAACGCGCTTCAGGCTACACCACTGAAGATCAATCCTTTGGCTTTAGACGTTATTAAGTGGGTGCGTGATACTGGCCAACGCTTTGATGGTTTCCCAGACCTAGTTCCACCTGAGAAAACACCTTACCCAGAGAGCCCAGACGACTTCAGTGAAGAGTATCTCAAGCAAGTTATTGACGACCGCAAGAAGTGGATCCAGGACGATCGTGAGGCCACTACGAATCTGGTTGTGCTGAAAGAGGATGTGTCAGTCATGGAACACCTCTCTGGTTTTGACAGGTTCTGGATTGGTTGGTCTTTTGACTTCCGAGGGCGCATGTACCCATGCAGTCACTTCAACTACCACCGTGATGATCACATAAAGAGTGCCTTCCTGTTTGCTAATGGCAAGAAGCTCGATGAGGCATCCAAAGGTTGGCTAATGATACAGCTGGCCAATGTGGGTGACTTCAACAAAGTCAGCAAACAGTCTCTCGAGGACCGGATCCAATGGGTCTTAGACAACGAGGAGATGATCCTAGCCTGTGCTAAAGATTACAAGTCTACCTTTGACACCTGGAGACAGGCAGACAAGCCCTTCCAGTTCCTCATGGCGGCTTCTGAGTATGCAGACATGCTTGAGCAGGGCGATGACTACGTCTGCCACCTTCCAATTTCTTTAGACGGCACCAATAGTGGCACACAGCACTATGCACTGGCGACCAGAAACAAGCATGACGCTGCTATGGTCAACCTACTGCCGTCTGATGAATGCCAGGATGTTTATCAAATGGTAGCTGACGCAGTCGTCAATAAACTGCAAACTGAGGACGACCCAATGGCCGAGGCTTGGCTTGATTTCGGTGTGACCAGGAAGACTGTGAAGCGCAACACCATGTGTTTTGGATACAACAGTCTCCAACGGGGCATGGGTGATCAGATTATCGAAGACCTCATGCAGCCACTCCAGAAAGAGGTGAACTATAACTCGATTACTAACCACCCGTTTGGCGACCGAAAGTCCCAAGCAAATCACGCTCGGTACTTGGCCAAGATTAACTACGAAGTCATTAGTAACACACTAGAGAGCGTGAGCAGCGGTATGGTGTTCTTGCAGTGCTATGCAGATGCTTTGGCCCGAGAAGGCAAATCCACACGCTGGACAGGCCCTAGTGGCTTCCCAGCTGTAGCCAGGTACACAAAAAGCACCACCAAGAGGTCTCGGATCTTTCTGTACGATCGAGCAGCAAAGGTGCGTAAGCAGACAAGGGTCAACTACCAAGAGGACACCTTCACCTTCGACACCCGTAAATCCAGGTCGTCGGTAGCTGCTAACTTTGTCCATTCACTTGATTCAGGGCACATGCAGTTGTCTATCCTTTACGGGCTCGAGAGCGGCATCAAAGATTACTTCCTGATCCACGACAGCTTTGGCACCCTGGGCGCAGACACCTGGGTATTCTACCACTCAATCCGGGCGTCTTTGGCTGACATGTATGAGCACACATGTGTCTTCAGTCAGTTTGAGAAAGAGTGCCGCAACCGCTTGGCTGATCCAAACAAAGATCTGGCCCAGGTTCCTTCTAAAGGTGACCTAGACCCAGCAAGCGTCCTGAACAGTGAGTACTGCTTCAGCTAAATCCCAACTCCAGTACAACTTATTGTACGTTGGGTTTTTGACAATCTCAAAGCCATGAAAATAAGGGATCCTGACTAAGGGGCCCCTCTAGATACATGTGAGTATCAAATGTTGGAAACAAAACCCCAAGGAGAGACTATGACTAAAGTAAAATATGTGACCCCTGCTGCGATTGCTGGATACCCATGGCTGCAACCAGGACGCCCCGACACTGCTTTTGACGCCAGTGGGAAGTACAAAACTACCTTACGGTTAAGCCCTTCTGAAGCTGGTCCGATGCTTGATATAATCAACAAGCTTAAGACTGAAGAGTTTACTGCTAAAGACAATGTTCGTCTTCCATATGACAGGGATGAAGAGACCGGCGACATAATCTTGAAGTGTCAGTCTAAGTTCCAGCCCAAGTACTTTGATGCGAAGGGCAACCCAATCCCAGAGGCCAGTGTACCAAATATGTACTCAGGTAGTACTTTGCGTATCAGCGGTTTGGCTGAGAATTATACCAACGGTGCCAACAAAGGCATCTCGCTTCGCCTGGGGGCCGTACAGGTTATTAATCCTGTTTCTGGGTCTGGTGATGGCTCTGCCGGTGACTTCGACGCTGTAGACGGTTTCAGTGTGTCTGATGCTGTCAGCGCAGCGGTGGACGACGACAACTTTGACTTTTAGGCAAAGGGCGTCTGGATACACCAAAGGCTATAGGTCGGGGCTTGAGGAGAAGATAGCTGACCAGCTCAAAAATGCGGGGATCGCCGTAGAGTATGAGAAAGACAAGCTACTCTATAAGATACCGGCCAGGGTCCACAAATACACACCAGACTGGAAGCTCCCCAAACCGGGGGGCTTTTTTTATGTTGAGACCAAAGGGATTTGGTCAGTCCAAGATCGCGCCAAAGTCCTATTTTGTATCAACCAGATCGAAGGATTAGACCTTCGCATGGTGTTCAGTAACCAAAACTCCAAGCTCTATAAAGGCAGTCCGACGACCTATGCTGCCTACTGTGAAAAGCACGGGATCAGGTACGCCAACAAATGGATACCTGAAGACTGGCTAGAAGAGGCCAGACAAGGAGAGCAGGGGGCGGCTTAGGTCGCCCCTTTTTGATTCAACCGGGAGAGACATATGTCATTTGAACATGAAACAGATAGTGCGTTTTTAAGGCACGTCCCTTGCGACGAATGCGGCTCGAAAGACAACGCCGCACTGTATGACGATGATCACACCTTTTGCTTTGGCTGTGGGCATTGGGAGAGCGGCTCAGGGGGCCATACAGGGCCTGTTAGGGCATCACATAACCAAGCACTGCTCCAGGGTGAATACAAGGCCCTGAGGGGCCGTAGGTTGACTGAGGAAAGCTGTCGCAAGTTTGGCTACATGGTGGGCCAACACAACGGACAGCCAGTCCAAATTGCCACCTACCGAGACAAGACAGGTAAGCCCTGCGCACAAAAGATCAGAACTAAAGATAAGAACTTTAGTATTGTCGGCGATGCAAAGGCGATGACCCTTTATGGATCTCATTTGTTTTCCAAGGGACGCAAATTGGTTGTGTGCGAAGGCGAGCTAGACTGCATTTCCATATCGCAAATCCAAGGGCATAAATGGGCGACAACTAGTCTTATCAATGGCTGTCAGTCCGCCAAGAAAACGCTCCTGGCCAATTATGATTACTTGATGGGCTTTAAAGAGATCATCTTGTTCTTTGACAACGATGCTCCGGGCCGTGCAGCTGCGATAGAGTGCGCAGAGGCTCTGCCGATCGGTTTGGCTAAGATAGCAACTTTGAGTGAGTACAAGGACGCTAACGAGGCCTTGGTTGCCGGCGATACCAAGGCTGTGGTCGAGGCAATCTTTCACGCCAAAGAGCACCGTCCAGACGGCATCATTAGTGCAGAAGACCTCCGCGATGTCATTGGTGTCGGGGATGCGGTTTCGCCCATCACATATCCCTGGAAGGGTCTCAACGAGATGTCCCGAGGTGTAAGGCCTGCCTCGATGACCACGATCATTGCTGGCTCGGGGGTAGGCAAGAGCACCTTCGTCCGGGAGATCTTGTACCACATCCAGCAGTCTGGATTTAAGTGTGGCGGCATGTTCCTCGAGGAAACCACCAAGCGCACCATGCAAGGCCTGGTCGGTCTCCATATGAACAAGAACATCACGGTTGATGAGGATGCTGCGACCAAAGAAGAGATTGAAGCTGCCTTTGATAACCTGATTCAGGACACTGATATCTGTCTTTATGACCACTGGGGAAGCAACGACCTGGATACTATTGTTTCTAGGATTAGGTATATGAACAAGGCGCTGGGCTGCCAGGTCATATTCTTAGATCACGTTTCATTGTTGGTCTCAGGAATGACGGGAAAGGTCACAGATGAGCGCCGCCTTGTCGATGATCTATGCACCAGGCTTAGAACTGAAGTCCAAGCCCTAGGCATTAGTCTACTCATGGTCTCGCACTTAAAGAGGCCCTCTGGTGATCTGAGCCATGAGCAGGGTGCTCGGCTAGGTCTCAATCAGATCAGATCTAGTCACTCGATCGCCCAACTATCTGACCAGGTGATTGGCATCGAGGTAGACCGTGAGGACCCCGACAGTGGCCTTCGTAATATCGTCATGATGAAGAACCGTCACACTGGATCCACGGGCTGGTGCGACACCCTCCAATACAATGCAACAACAGGACGTCTGGCTGACGCTGGTGCGTCTTTTGGTTTCTAAAAAAGGAGAGCAAACGATGTATTTAGACAAGCAATTTGGAGTTTATTACGCCCAGGTACGCATTCCGAATGATCCTGGTCTGCGTGAGCTACTGGGTAAAACTGCTTTCCGTAAAACACTTAAGACCAAAAACAAACGTGTGGCTTGTGAGTTAGCAAAGCCGTTTGTTTTGGAGTGGAAAGCGGCAATTTTAGAAGCTCGAGAACTACTAAAAAAGGAGAGCAATATGCTATTTAAAGCAAAGACTAACGGCAAGAAGTTCATCCATATAGATGCACCTTTGACCTTAAATGAATACCAGGAACGTATGTCCGACACGGCAATCTACAAGTGGCCGGTGATCTACACGGCGCTGGGCTTGGCAAATGAGGCGGGTGAGTGCTTAGGCAAGGTCAAGAAATGGATCCGGGATGACGATGTGCGCTTCGATGGTGCAGTGGAGATTACCTCAGAACAGCGTAGCGACATAGCCGCTGAGATAGGTGATGTGCTTTGGTACATTGCAGCCTTGAGCAAAGACCTCGGTCTGACCCTAGAAGACGTGGCTCAGATGAACCTAGATAAACTGGCTGACCGCAAGATCCGTGGTAAGCTCAAGGGCTCTGGCGACAACCGTTGAGCCGCTGGGGCTTTGACCTGGAGAGCAACGGCCTACTTGATAAAATCACCAAAATACATTGTATCGTGCTTCGGCACATGGACACCGGCGAGGTAAAAACCTTTGGCCCGGATCAGATCTCTGATGCTTTGTATCTACTGATGAACGCCGAGGAAGTGTGTGGTCACAATATCATCGACTACGACATTCCCGCTCTACAGAAGATTTACCCTGATTTCACGATCGCGGGTAAAGTCACAGACACTCTTGTACTGTCACGTCTAATCAGGACCACCCTGGCAGAAGACGATGCAATACTGAATGTCAAAAACCCTGAACACTTCCCCCGCCGCCTGATAGGATCCCACAGCCTCAAAGCCTGGGGCCTGCGCCTGTCTGACATCCTTGGTGATGACCACAAGAAAGGCGACTACGATGGCGGTTGGGAGAACTACAGCCAGGAGATGCTGGATTACTGTGTGCTCGATACACATGTAACAGCAGAGCTTTATAAGCACCTTATGACCTTTGGGTTCTCTGAGGAAAGTATCGACCTCGAGCACTCCATGGCGCAGATATGCCAGACCATCGGCAACAACGGGTGGACCTTTAACAAGACTAAAGCAATCACGTTGTACTCAGATCTGTGTCAAATCAGGGATGATCTACAGAAAGATCTCGATGAGCTGTTTCCGCCTTGGGAAATCACAGAAGAGTTTATCCCAGCAAAGAACAACAAAACCCTGGGCTACGTCAAAGGTGAGGTCTTTATCAAGCGCAAGCAGGTAGAGTTTAATCCTGGGAGCAGGCGGCATATCGAGAAGTGCCTTCGCGACAAGTACAAGTGGAAGCCCACCAAGTTCACGGGCACAGGTCACGCTCAGATCGATGAAACAATACTGGGTGGGTTACCTTACCCGGAAGCGCAACAGTTGGCTAAGTTCTTCTTAGTTCAGAAGCGCATAGGTCAGTTGGCAGAAGGTCCAGCAGCCTGGTTAAAGAAGCTCGATGACGATGGTCGCATAAGACACACCATTGTGGTTGGGGGTACTATTTCCGGGCGCTGCGCGCATCGATCCCCAAATCTGGCCCAAGTTCCGAAAGCTGGCTTACTGTATGGTACGGAGTGCCGTGAGCTGTTTGGGCCGCCACCAGGTTGGACCCAGGTGGGCGTCGATTTGTCCGGGCTGGAATTGAGGATGCTTGCCAATTTCCTGGATGACGATGGGGTCTATGCTAGCCATATTTTAGAAGGTGACATCCACCAGTACAATGCTGATGCCATCAAGGGTACGCGCGATCAGGCGAAACGCTTTATTTATTCAGTCCTTTTTGGGGCTGGTGATCAGCTCGTAGGCAAGATTGTGGGTGGCAATGCTAAAGATGGTAAGCGCCTCAAGGACAGCTTCAATGAGGCTGTACCAGCCTTTGCAAAGCTACAGTCAAATCTAAAGAGGGCTGCAAAGCGCGGCTACCTGGTCGGACTGTGTGGGCGCAAATTGTACATCAGAGAAGAACGGAAGCTCCTCTCTCAGCTGCTCCAGGCATCTGGTGCGGTGGTTTGTAAAAAGTGGGTCCAACTCACACACACTGAAATCAACAAGCAGTTTGGGCCCGAGCAGGCGTTCCTCATGGCGTGGGTACACGATGAGGTGCAAATTGCATGTAAAAACAAGGATATCGCAGATGAGTGTCGCGAAATCGCAATTCGAATGGCGAGAGATACAGGCCGTCATTTCAACACAAAGATCCGTATCGATGCCGAAGGAAACTTGGGCCAATCTTGGCTTGACTGCCATTGAGGTGTCACCTCAGATCGAGGACCTGATGGCTTTATACATCACCCTCGACAGAGCCTGGCGCAGACCTTTCAGTATCAAAAGCACTTTTGCCAGGACCGGCGCTTTCCATGTCGGTGTTGCGGCCTCTGAAGGCCTAATCACCACCAATCTCGATGAGGATGTCTGGGGTGCCAAATGGAAAATAACAGAAATCGGTCGAGAGACTAAGGAGGCATTAGATGAGTTACTTCAAGACATATTTGCAAACGCCCGTGGAAGGAACCACACTACTCATTGATGGCGATTTGTACTTGTACAGGGCCTGTGCTGCCGCTGAAGAGGAAGTGGACTGGGGTGACGATATTTGGTCCCTATCCACAGATCTGAAAGAAGCTAAAAAGATCTTCCAGAAATCTATCGATGACTTCTGCGCCTACCTGGACACGTCCAATTTCATCATCTGTCTGTCAGACAAAGACAACTTCCGAAAAGACATTGATGAGAACTATAAGGGCGGCCGCAAGAAGGTCAGAAAGCCTGTTGGCTACTCTACGATGGTCCAGTGGGTCCAGGATACCTATCGTTGGTATCGTGAGCCCATGCTCGAGGCAGATGATGTCATGGGCATCTTAGGGACTGCCCCAGGACACAACACAATCGTAGTGAGCGACGACAAGGACATGAAAACCTTGCCATGCAGGCTGTACCGCCCTGTGTCGGGTGAACTGCTGAATATCAACCAGCGCGAAGCTGACTTCAGTTTCCTTACCCAGGCACTGATGGGAGATGTGACCGACGGATACTCCGGGTGCAAAGGGGTCGGCGCTGTTTCAGCCAAAAAGATCCTGGAAAAGAGCATGACATGGAACGCGGTTGTGGCTGCATATGCCAAGCAAAACCTCAATGAAACCTATGCGCTGACACAAGCGCGACTGGCCCGGATCCTCCGCTATTCCGATTGGGATGTGGACGCTGGGCAGATAAAACTGTGGGAGCCAAAACGATGAAGATGAACATGAAGATAGCATTTCAATGTCGCCTGAACGAAGAACAGGAATTCATGCTTGGGCAGGCCATGCTTCGACATGAGAGCAAGATAGATCGCTCTTACCTATCCTTACTCGATAAGGGGACGCACAATTGGTCAACAATCAAGAAGCCACTCAAGAAATCTGCCAGGCGTTCTATGCTCAGATGGTTCTACGATTACACCTATAACCGTGAGTTCACCTTACAAACACTGCTCGAGACCAACGGCAAATATTGCGTCTACCACTTGGCACGAAAGCTGGTTGATGCAGGAGCAATCACCGAAGTATCGGAGCACCATGGGGGCACCGCTGGCTCTAAAATATACATCGTGTCCGACCGTGAGATCATAGGAAGGATGCTGGCAGATGGAAACTGAGGACGTTGTCGTAAAGCCTGCCCACTATACCCAGTACGCGATTGAGCCCATCACATTTATCATGACCAACAAATTGGCGTTCCACGTTGGAAATATCGTCAAGTATGCGGTCAGAGCTGGCTCTAAGGCATACCCAGACCAAACCCCCGAACAATCAGAAATCACTGATCTGCGCAAGGCGATGCGCTACTGCGAAATGCGGATCAATCAAATAGAAAGACAGGACGAACTATGAACATCCCAAACCCATTTGCAAACACAGTGACATTGCCTACTCCCTACCAATCTTTCATCCATCAAAGCCGCTACTCCAAATTCATGGATACGCCAGGTCGCCGGGAAACCTGGACTGAGACTGTCGATAGATATATCGGGAATGTGGTCTCCCCAGCCTTACTGGGCAAGCTGCCATATTTTGAGGCCAGGGACACCCAAAACGAGATCCGGGAAGCTATCTTGAATCTGGAGGTCATGCCCTCGATGCGCTGCATGATGGCGGCTGGTCCAGGCCTCGATCGGTCACACATTGCGGGTTTCAATTGCTCCTACACGGCTGTCGATGACAAACGTGTCTTTGATGAGGTTCTTTACATTCTTATGAATGGCACAGGTGTGGGCTTTAGTGTGGAACGTAAGTACACTGAGCAGCTGCCCAATCTGCCTGATAAGATGACCCCGATCGACATGACCATTGTCGTTGAGGATAGCAAAGAGGGCTGGGCGGACGCCTACCGCCAGCTGATCGAGGAGCTGTACCAGGGCAACGTGCCTAAGTGGGACGTGAGCAAGGTAAGGGCTGCCGGTGAACGATTGATGACCTTTGGTGGACGTGCGTCTGGCCCTGGTCCCCTGGTGGACCTGTTTCGGCATACGATCGACATCTTTACCCTGGCTGAAAACAGCAAGCTGACACCTTTTGAGGTACACTCGATTATGTGTAAAATTGGCGAGGTCGTCGTTGTCGGTGGTGTTCGCCGGTCAGCTATGATCTCGCTAAGTGACCTGGATGATCCAGAACTACGCCTAGCTAAGTCTGGAGAGTGGTGGGACGAGAACCCACACTTCGCCCTGGCCAACAACAGTGTGGCATATGATGCGACACCCGATCGTGATCTCTTTGACGCTGAGTGGGCCTCTCTCGAGGCCTCTGGGTCTGGTGAGCGTGGTATCTTTAACCGTGCAGCTGTCATCAACAAGGTGATCAATGATGGCAAGCGTGAGGTCTCTGACTTTGGCACCAACCCATGCTCAGAGATCACACTTTTATCTGGTCAAATGTGCAACCTAACTTCTGTGGTAGCCCGTGCTGATGACACATTCTCAAGCATGATGCGCAAGGTCCGCATAGCCACCATCCTGGGCACCATCCAGGCTACCTTGACCAATTTCCCATACCTCAGACCAAAGTGGCGTGAGAACACCGAGAAAGAGGCTTTGCTGGGTGTGTCAATCACAGGCATCATGGATTGTAAGCTTATGAACAACCAGAACGCGGTCCTGGATCAGACCTTAGCTTCACTGCGCCATGTAGCAGTCAAGACCAACAATGAATACGCAGACAAGCTGGGCATCAACAGGTCAGCTGCTATCACCTGTGTTAAACCTGAAGGCACAAGCAGCCAACTTAATGACAGTGCCAGTGGGATCCACGCGCGCCACAGCCCATTCTATATCAGGACTGTCCGGGCAGACACCAAGGATCCCATCACTCAGTTCATGATTGACCAGGGTATCCCACATGAGCCCTGTGTCATGAAGCCTGACACGACTGTGGTCTTCTCGTTCCCAGTGAAGTCACCAGAGGGATCGATCACACGCAACGACATGACAGCTATTGAGCAGCTGGAACTATGGCTCACATACCAACGTCACTTCTGCTGCCATAAGCCATCCATCACGGTGTCTGTCAGTGACGATGAGTGGGCTGACGTAGGTGACTGGGTCTATGACCACTTCGATGAGATGTCTGGTGTCTCGTTCCTACCTCGATCTAACCACACATATGCTCAGGCACCATACCAGGACATCACAGAAGAGGAGTACGAGGACGCCATGATGGACTTTCCACTGAACATAGACTGGGATGACCTGGCTCTATACGAGAAGGGTGACACAACAGTCGGATCACAGACACTAGCATGCAGCGGCGATAGCTGCGAACTAGTAGACCTGGCATCCTAAGATGTGGATACTCTTGTGGCTCCAGGTGGTGGCAACAGACACCATGAAATACTATCATCTGGGGACCTACGGGTCCCTGGAAACCTGTGCGCAGGCTAAAGCTAGGGCTATGGTCATGAGTACCACCAAGGACACAATGGTGGCATGCATCGACGTGACATTAGCGAGTGATTGATGAAGCAATGGCTGCCCAGGGGCGACACATGGTCGTAACTATGGTCATCTCCCTGGACAACCTGGCACACAAGTTAGTGTGTTGATGCGCCGATAATCCAGACACCG
>CBDCRZ010000114.1:0-4642 GCA_965221135.1 Sansalvadorimonas sp. | reverse complement strand
TTTATGATTGGCGAAATTAGAAAGTTCTAAAAGACGTATACCTGCAGTTCCAATTTACCAGAAGCACCAACAATACGTAAAGGTCCAGTGGAAGGGAGTAACTTATCAGTTCAACTGCCTCCCATTCGACCATCATCGGCCCGAGAGTGTACACAAATACCCTGTGATAGCTTGGCTGAAACAGCTAGGTTGTTGAATAATCACTTAAACTATGACATGAATAATTCCCTTTGATGTAATGAGGTCTCCAAAATTCTGTATATTTACCTGTGCGTGGGCGGGCATAAAAAACATGGCCGCCATCACGCACTACAGCAAACTAAGCATCGCGGTTTTGCGCCAATCCAAGTAGCTGGGTGGCACAACAAGGTCTATCCGCTTCCAGGTAAGCTAGAAACATAGTTTAAATCGGTTATACACCTCGTTGTCGGTGTATATGGGAATTTGCACACCTCGGTGTTTAAAGGAAGGTTATACACTGAGTTGGAGGTGTATATGGGAATTGGGATACCGATGTAGTGTATCTATTGATTATCATTATATATTACTGCATCACGTGATATGACATGTGCTATGTATATGAAAAAGATCTTTGATGAACGTGTGTAAATCAGACAGCGCTGTAGTCAAGACCCACGAAGAACAGAGTCCAGTACATTACATGGTCCTACCGAGCCGGATTTCAAGTTCGCTGAATAAGAACTGGAGCTCTGTGATAGTCTCGTGAGTTTAGACAGTGCACACACGTAACGTACTCGAGCGTACTATAACGAACGATCGGAAAGATGGCCGACTGTGAAAATACCGGAGAAGCTGCCATCTCAAGTCCGTATCCGCTAAAGACAAAAAAGGCTTCAAGAACGGGTCACAGATCGTCGACGACCAAGTTTATTAACCAAGTGGATCCAGCCATTGAAGCTATGAACACGCCCAAATTAAAGCAACTGAAGAAGTCCTTAGCGGATAAAGCTAGCGTCTTAGCCAAGCTGGATGAAGAAATCCTTTCATACTCAGAAGAAAGTGAGATTGAAGCAGAAATCGAGCAAGCTGACTCAATTCAGGAAAGAATTAGTCTCGCAATAATAAAGTTGGAAGAGGTCCTTGAGGCAATCACAGCAATCACCACTAGCCGCATGGGAAATTGGCGAACACCACCACCGCCGCCATCACCGTTTACGTATGAAGACTCAAGCGATTCTGATGAATCCCTAAGACAAATTGCCACTCGATCCCATGCACGAAAGAGTGATGCTACGACAGGCATGTCGACACCAAGCACTGTAACATCCTCACAACCACCACTTGCTTCCGTTGGCACCGATGTCCCCCCAACTACTGTTGTATCTCCATTACGTGTTGATGCTGAACATGCTCCATCACCACTTGTGACAACGCGCCCACGAGTTACGTTCTCAGTGGCTAGCACATTGCCCTCGGCTGTGACTCCTCCATTAATCTCGGATACATCTCCATCTTCCACGATCTTTCCGTTGCCTGGACTAACAATGGCGACTTCTAAAATACTCAGTCCTCTTGTCTATACTTCCACCGTTGCTTCTCCAGTGGTGTCAATTTCAACCGATTCTGGTCCTTCGCCAGGTATGACAAGCCACTTCACAAACACGACTCCCGGTTTCATACACCCAACATTGCCACCTCGACACACAGAGCGTCATTCTCTCTCACCCTGGCTTACTGATCTCCACCCCTCATTGTTTCCACCAACTGAACCTCATTCTTCGCCGTTCCGACCTGCTGATCCTCATTCTTCGTCTGCTACGTCCAACTGATCCTCATTCTTCGCCGTTCCGACCTGACTGATCCTCATCCGTCGTCGTTCCGGCATACTGATTTTCATTCTACACCACATCCTCATTCTTCCGACGCCACCTCACCCCGTGCCATCGTGGTCTTTAGTAGACCTTTCCACCTGTTCTGAGTTCCCACTGATGGTCGTTCCCAGGCATACTGATTTTTAGAAGCCTTGGTCTTATTCATCACGCCAACCCCGTGCCATTCAGATCCAGATCCTGATAAGTGCCGTCCACACTGTACGTCGACCAATGCCAATGCAGCCATCAAATCAAATTACCCAGGCTCACTTTGAAGAGATTTAATGGAAACATTAGATAATTGGATCGCACTTTTAGGATTCACTAGATTTCGACGGTAAGTTTACTTTGCATTAAGATTTCAGGGATCCAAATGATTCAGCGGACACTCCCTAATGAAGAGCCCTCACGTTTGATTCGGGTCATAGAGACGACGTAGGCCTCTTAAGTCATTGTGGGAGGAAACTGACTGGAGACTAAGAAGTGAGTTCATGTGTTTGTCGATGATTAGTTGAGGATTCCCGAATCTATGTTTTAGTGTGGCAACCGCTTCTTCATAATTGGCTGAGCTTAATGTCATCCCTGATACTGCTTCAGCGGCTGACGCGTCCAACAGCGAGTGCAGGTACGTAAACTTATCAACATCGGATAAAGTTGGATTACTATATGGATGGCAGAATCAAATGAATCCCAAAATGCGATCCAATTAGTAATGTTTCCATTAAATCTCTTCAAAGTGAGCCTGGGTAATTTGATTTGATGGTGCGTGGAACTCAGACCAGGTGGCATTGGTCGACGTACAGTTGAAGTGGACGGCACAGGATCTGGATCTAAAGACCACGATGGCACGGGGTGAGGTGGCGTCGGCCAGGATGAATAAGACCAAGGCTCAGTAGGACGATGTGGTGTAGAATGAAAATCAGTATGCCGGAACGACGACGGATGAGGATCAGTGGGTCGGAACGGTGAAGAATGAGGATCAGTTGGTCGTAGCGACGAAGAATGAGGATCAGTAGGTCGGAACGGCGAAGAATGAGGATCAGTTGGTCGTAGCGACGAAGAATGAGGATCAGCAGGTCGGAACGGCGAAGAATGAGGTTCAGTTGGTGGAAACAATGAGGGGTGGAGATCAGTAAGCCAGGGTGAGAGAGAATGACGCTCTGTGTGTCGAGGTGGCAATGTTGGGTGTATGAAACCGGGAGTCGTGTTTGTGAAGTGGCTTGTCATACCTGGCGAAGGACCAGAATCGGTTGAAATTGACACCACTGGAGAAGCAACGGTGGAAGTATAGACAAGAGGACTGAGTATTTTAGAAGTCGCCATTGTTAGTCCAGGCAACGGAAAGATCGTGGAAGATGGAGATGTATCCGAGATTAATGGAGGAGTCACAGCCGAGGGCAATGTGCTAGCCACTGAGAACGTAACTCGTGGGCGCGTTGTCACAAGTGGTGATGGAGCATGTTCAGCATCAACACGTAATGGAGATACAACAGTAGTTGGGGGGACATCGGTGCCAACGGAAGCAAGTGGTGGTTGTGAGGATGTTACAGTGCTTGGTGTCGACATGCCTGTCGTAGCATCACTCTTTCGTGCATGGGATCGAGTGGCAATTTGTCTTAGGGATTCATCAGAATCGCTTGAGTCTTCATACGTAAACGGTGATGGCGGCGGTGGTGGTGTTCGCCAATTTCCCATGCGGCTAGTGGTGATTGCTGTGATTGCCTCAAGGACCTCTTCCAACTTTATTATTGCGAGACTAATTCTTTCCTGAATTGAGTCAGCTTGCTCGATTTCTGCTTCAATCTCACTTTCTTCTGAGTATGAAAGGATTTCTTCATCCAGCTTGGCTAAGACGCTAGCTTTATCCGCTAAGGACTTCTTCAGTTGCTTTAATTTGGGCGTGTTCATAGCTTCAATGGCTGGATCCACTTGGTTAATAAACTTGGTCGTCGACGATCTGTGACCCGTTCTTGAAGCCTTTTTTGTCTTTAGCGGATACGGACTTGAGATGGCAGCTTCTCCGGTATTTTCACAGTCGGCCATCTTTCCGATCGTTCGTTATAGTACGCTCGAGTACGTTACGTGTGTGCACTGTCTAAACTCACGAGACTATCACAGAGCTCCAGTTCTTATTCAGCGAACTTGAAATCCGGCTCGGTAGGACCATGTAATGTACTGGACTCTGTTCTTCGTGGGTCTTGACTACAGCGCTGTCTGATTTACACACGTTCATCAAAGATCTTTTTCATATACATAGCACATGTCATATCACGTGATGCAGTAATATATAATGATAATCAATAGATACACTACATCGGTATCCCAATTCCCATATACACCTCCAACTCAGTGTATAACCTTCCTTTAAACACCGAGGTGTGCAAATTCCCATATACACCGACAACGAGGTGTATAACCGATTTAAACTATGTTTCTAGCTTACCTGGAAGCGGATAGACCTTGTTGTGCCACCCAGCTACTTGGATTGGCGCAAAACCGCGATGCTTAGTTTGCTGTAGTGCGTGATGGCGGCCATGTTTTTTATGCCCGCCCACGCACAGGTAAATATACAGAATTTTGGAGACCTCATTACATCAAAGGGAATTATTCATGTCATAGTTTAAGTGATTATTCAACAACCTAGCTGTTTCAGCCAAGCTATCACAGGGTATTTGTGTACACTCTCGGGCCGATGATGGTCGAATGGGAGGCAGTTGAACTGATAAGTTACTCCCTTCCACTGGACCTTTACGTATTGTTGGTGCTTCTGGTAAATTGGAACTGCAGGTATACGTCTTTTAGAACTTTCT
>CBDCRZ010000113.1:0-66307 GCA_965221135.1 Sansalvadorimonas sp. | reverse complement strand
AGCATCCTGTTGACCTGTGGCACCACCAGCCCCAATCAGGGTGTGAGCTTCATCAATAAACACAACGACCGGCTCAACCGACTGCTGCACCTCTTTAATCACATCCTTCAGACGATTTTCAAACTCACCTTTAATGCTGGCACCAGCCTGCAACAAGGCTAAATCCAGAGTCTGCAGGCGTACTTCTTTTAACCGATCAGGAACTTCACCTGCCTCAATGGCTAACGCCAAACCTTCAACAATAGCGGTTTTACCCGTACCCGGATCTCCCAAAAGCAGAGGATTATTTTGTCGACGACGACAGAGTATATCGATCGCTTTGCGTATCTCACTATGACGGCCTATCACCGGGTCTAACCGGCCCTGTTTCGCCTGCTCAGTCAAGTTAATGGTGAAGCGTTCCAGCGCCCCGCCCTCTTCCGGACCACCCGCTCCCGGCGCAGAAACTCCAGCTGCCTCGCCTTTCTCAGACGAGGTTTCAGCCTTGGAAACTTCCGCCGCTTTCGCTTTCAGAGACTCCAGGGAGATACGGTTGAACTCATCGGAAAGACTGTCTCCGCCGAGCTTTTTGCTTTCTCTTTCCAGCTCTGCCAACAACAGGTGCAGACTGTTTACCTGATTCTGTCCATAGTTGACCGATGCGATCACCCAGGACTGTTCCGCCAGCTCCACCAGAGCAGCCGACAAACCCGGCTGACGATCATTCCCCGTACGGAAACGGTTAATACTACGCAGAAAATCTTCATCCAGCGTCGCCCGGTTCAACCCCATCGAGTCGATAACCGCGGTCAGTTCCGGGTTACGCTCAGACAGCAGTGACTTAAACCAGTGCTCGATCTCAACATCATGGTGCCCACGGGACATAGCATCCCCGGCCGCTGCTTCCAACGCCTGCCGGACACTGGCGTCCAGACGGGCAACAAGGCTGTTCAAATTAACCATTGCCATAGCGGGCTCCGCATTCTTTAGGTTGAAGAGTTAAGGCTGAAGAGAGTGAGTTGAGAACGCCCCCTGGAGATTCAGACGAATACGCACGCTGCCTCCGGAATTTCTCTCCGGCGCCAGACACAGGGTCTGCCCGAGCACGGATTCTGGCTTACGACTGCTTAATACCGGCGCTTTCAAAAAACGACGCCGCGCCATCACAAACAGAGCAACAGGGGTACAATCCGCAAGATAAAGTCGCGCCAACTGATGAACGCTCTGCCTTAACTCTGTTCGAGTCAGACTTTTCAGTAAGGCATCATGCCCTTGTGGAAACAGCAGGATGTCGATCCGCCAGTTATCCAGGTAGCCACCGCTGCCCAGAGGACAGAGTCCACCCAGTTGATGGTTTTGCCCCCTGGTTCCGAGCACCACTTTTGCGTCATCACAAATCTGATGTCGTCTAACAGGCGCTGTACGCACTACGGATCGCAGACCAAAATAATCAGTCAACAGATTCTGCAACCCTTCCAGATGCCGGTGACCCGGCCCCAGCAAACCAATAAAACGAATAAAGCGCTCAGGGGTGTTCACCCAGCGTCCACCGCCGGGTAGAAGGCTCAATAACAACTGTTTAAGACGTGAACTATTACCTTTGGCGGTCGAGGCGGCAGAAGAACCCGTGGTTAAGGAAAACCTTGGGTATGGGCTGTGACCGGCAACCGGTTGAGAATGGTGATCATCTTCTGCCAGGCAGGCCAGATCATACTTTTTATAACTCCGGCCCAGTCTGTCGAGCCAGCACTCTTCAAACAGGGCAAAAAAATCACCAAACGCACGATCACCCGCCTCCATTTCCAGAGCCAGTGACGCATCAAGAAGATAATAAGGAAGTACGCCCCTCGGCCCGGTCAGAGATTCCACTGCACACTCCACCAGCCAGCCGGACGACACCGACTGCACAGAGAGCACTTCCGTACGGGCATAGCGGGGAATGCGCCGAACCCGTAGCTTGATCGTCTGCCGGCGACCGGAAGACCGCTCTAACTGCCCAAGAATGCGAAGCACCTGAACCAGTTCGAAGCTGTTACTTTGACTTTGCAGGCGGCGGATCAGAGCCCGGCCTGACGCGCCTGATGACGACGACACTGGGTATGTACTCCGTGCTGCCCCTGAAGGGTGAATGACAACTGCAAAAAGCTATCAAAACCTGCATAACTCGCAGCCAGCCGGTCCAGGGTATGAATAAGAAGGTAGAGCGAGGATTCCTGTAAAGGTTCAGGGTCCAGAGTCACTAACACCTTTAACCCCCGCGCCAGGCAGTGACGCCCACCGATATGCACAGGTGCCGTGACCGGCTCCAGGCTGACGGCCCGTAGCGCTTCAATCCAGGCGTCACCATCACTGCACTGGCCGCGAATATGCAAACGCATCAGATGGCGTAAAGTCTGCTCAGGAGAAGAACCGGCAAACAGATCTTCATAATTGAGTTGCAGAAGAGAGAGCAACGACCAGGAGGCTTCATACCCCGACGGCGGTTGTTGCAGGGCTGTCGGGCTGCTCATCAGCTCTACTTTTCCTGCCAGCCCAATATTATCCAGGCAGGAGAGTGACGCACCGGCTCCCAACCCTCGTGGAAGGTTGCCGTTACAACACAGGGTATCAATCGCAAACACCCGCCGTTCATCCACCGAAGGATTAAAAGCGTTATCCGACAGAGTGATGTAGGAATACCAACGCCCCCGGGCATCACGCCCTCCCACTTCCAGCCAGTAAAGTCCTGTGTCACTGTCGCCGAACTGCAAGCCATATAAAGGAGGAACCGTTCTGGGGTCATGCCCGGTAATCTCGGTGACCTTGTCGATACACCAGACCTCACTGTTGGCCCCGGCCTGCGCTTCCGGCACAACCTTCTCCCGCATCCGTCCGTAATCCACAACCAGCGGTTCTGCCAGACACGGAAACAGATTTACAAGAGGCACACAGCCGGTACGAAATCGTTCAGCGGACACCATGCGCGCTAATTCTGGTGGAGCCTCCCGCAGCAACAAATACAGATTCAGCTCCTGGCAATGCAATTTTTTTATCGGTTTGCGCAAACCTGACAGGGTAAATCCTAGAAAAGGATCAGGAAAAGCCAGCACTTCCATTAACTGCTGGTAACCCGAAAAACTCACCGCAGGCCGTGGCAGCAACAGTTCACCCTCACCGACCGGCTGCAGGGATTCCTTGTCGAGATAAATACCTTCGCCGGGCGCACCACCACTGACCACAATGCCTGACAGCTGCCCCATCACCAGATCAAGCAGATGACGACGGGTAGACGGGTCACCATCACAGTGCAGGGTCAGCTTATCCAGGTTCAAATCATCCAGCTGTAAATCCGGGTCACCCGCAGCCAGCCGAAAGTGCAGCAAAGCAGACGCGGACACGCGCGGAGAGAAATTAAACGGTGCCTGCTGCAGTTCCGCAAACTGCATCTGCAAGGGTGTTAACTGCAGATCCCAGGCCGTAGAAAAAACCACTGGCTGATTTCCCAGCCTCGCCTCGAACCGCGTGCCGGCTGGTACACGGGTAACCTGTTTTAAGGTCGGGTCAGGTTGCGCCCAGGCCATCGCCATACTGGGCAGACTGCGCAAATAGTGGGGAAAGAGTTTTTTTAACAGGGCTTCCGATAACTGCGGATAACTGTCGTCCAGGCGTTTTTCAAGGCGGGCATTCAGGAAAGCCATGCTCTCCAGCAGGCGTTCCATATGGGGATCAGCACTGTGATCACCAGCCATTCCCAGACGGGAAGCGCTACCAGGGTGGAATTCCGCAAACTGTTTCCCGCGTAGCCGCAGATGGTCCAGTTCCCGGGTGTAATACTGCAAAAGCGTATCAGTCACCGCCGCTCTCCCTCAGGTCACAGTTGCCATCGACCAGTCGAATAGCAGTATCGAACCCCATCTCAGACTGTTCCCCTTCAAGGCGCACATTGATGAGCAGTCTGAGGGTATCCAACCCTCCCCCCTTTGCCACATTCCTGGAAGAGTCCTGCATATCAGCCCTTACGGTCACCGCCGCAAGGCGCCGATCAAAAGCCTGTATACGGCGTGCCAGATCAAAACAGTAGCTGTCGACCTGTTGCGCATTACGCAGCCGGTGCAGGTCTTTTACGCCATAGTTCAAAACGGATTCTTCAAGAGAGCGTGGCGCTCCTGCCACCGGATGGCGGTCTGATAACCGGGTTCCCAATAACATGAGAATGGCCATGGCTATGGAATTACGTTTCGGATCACCAGACACCTGGTAATGTTCACCGACAAACGCTTCCAGCAACGTTCTCATGAGCCAACAGCCTCTGCGGCCATCTCTGTATGCACGACAATGTCTGAATCCATGGAGTCATACTGGTACTGAGGCTGAAGCTTGATAATACAGCGGTAATGGCCAATCCACCGAGGATCATCCTCCAGACGAACCTGTGCATTCTTCAGGGGGAAGCGGGCCATGATTTTGTCATCACCATAATCAACATCACTGACATAACGTTGCAGCCAACGGGTCAGGTAACGTTCACAATCCCCGACACTGTCGAAGGAACCGATGCGATCGCGGACCAGAATTTTCAAATAATGGGCAAAACGACAGCCGATCAGTGTGCTTTGCAGAAGGCCATGTATCTGTTCATCACTGGATTGCCCACAGGCCTGTGCAGAATTGTTGTTATGGAAGGCCAGGTCACCCGACAAATAACGGGTACCTGCAACCAGAAACCCCAGATGGTGAAAGGCACTTTCCAGATATTCCGTTAACCGGATACTGGCCACTGCATTGCTAAAAAAATTATCAGGGGTAGAGTGGGAGTTCGCCTGTACTCGACCACCGCCGTCCACATCAGCTTCACAGTTACGCAGAAAACCAAACCAGTGACTACGGTCAAACTCCCGTATAACAATACAGGCAAAGGCCCAGGCGGCACCCACAGGAATCATCCCTTGCCGGGACAGCTCGCCGCGGTAACAAAAACCCAGAGACTCATGGAATGTCAGTGGATAGAGCAACATTGGCCATGCCACCCCAAGAAACGCCGCTTCACGGGTGTTGCGTAACAGCTGCCAGCTCTGAAAGTCTTCACTTTTCATCACCCGTTCCAGGCGTTCAGTCGACACCAGCAGACGATCATCACGACTACCAAAGAAATGATCCTGTATCGACACAACGACCGGGCAAAGTGCCATAGCACCTACGGCGGCCAGCATCTGCAGAGTAAACAGATCATCACCACCTGCCATTATGCCGCCAGGGTCTGAGGACGGGAAATAATCTGCCAGCAGCAACCCAAAAGGCAGACCACCGGGTGTGTTTAACTCCCGGCGGCCTAAACGCTCATACAACCATGAACGTTCTATATCTACGGAACGATTCAGGTCATCGGCCAGTTCGTCCCAGGTGTAATCCACAACTTTGAGCTGCACCTGCCGTGAATCAATACCGAGATCCGTTAACGACCAGAGTGCCAGCCAGCGACCATAGAGTTCCTGATATTCACTCATGTTCATAATGGCATCCAGCTGTCGGCTTATTTTGTCGTCTATCTCAGTAATCATCTCTAGGATCACCACAGAAAATCTGTCAAACCCGGTGTGCGCTTTCATAGTGATCTCCGGCTCAAGGCACTCTCGTTTCTGAAGCGCACTTCACTTAGCAGCACTTCACTCAGGCGCATCTCAACTGCTTAGCCTGGAATCTCAGCAACCATACGCAGGGATGTGGTCAACTCCTCCATCTGCAACCAGGGTCGAAGATAGGCGACGGCGGAATAACACCCCGGGCGACCGGACTGTTCCACCACATCAATTCGCGCTTCCCTTAAAGGGTGTGTTGCACGGGCAGAGTCACCCAGAGCATTAGCATTCACATATTGACCAATCCAGGAAGTCAGGTACTTCTGGACATCGTCCGGGGTTTTGTTAGAGCCGATCTGGTCTCGCCCTATCACTTTCAGGTAATGAGCAATGCGACTGCTGGCCATGATATAAGGCAGGCGTGCAGAAATAGCCGCATTCGCGGTAGCGGAAGGTTCCGTGTAGGTTTTCGGCTTCTGTATGGTCTGTGCTCCCATAAAGACGCCGTAGTTACTGTTTTTGTAATGAACGACAGGAAGAAAGCCAAGATCGCTCAACTCCTTCTCACGTTCATCAGTCAGGTTAATCTCGGTGGGACACTGCTGTATCCGGTCACCCGCTCCCGATGTATAGAGGAAATTGGGCAGGTTCTCGACCATACCACCATTCTCCTTACCGCGAATGGCGGTGCACCAGCCAAATTTGGTAAAGGACTGAGTAATATTTAAACCCATAGCCCAGGCAGCATTACTCCAGACAAACTCTTCAGGGCTGCCCGGTACTGGCTGGCCATCGGAATCCAGCTCAAACTCCTCAAAGTCGAAACTCTTCACCGGAGAAGTGGACTGCCCATAAGGTAAGCGCGCCATAGTTCGAGGCAGGGTCATACAGATATAACGTGCATCGTCACTGTTACGCAGGGCATTCCAGCTGGCATAGGCCGGAGCATCAAAGCCCGCAGCAACCGGCCGCCCTTCGTTAAACATCTGGAAGTCTTTGTATTCAAATATTTCGGAGCTGGCGCCCGTTATAAGCGGGGAATGGCTGGCGGCACAGACTTCTCCGAGATAGCGCAGGAGCGCGACATCTTCATCTTTGTGAGTAAAGCAAAAGTCACCAATCATGGCTCCATAGGGTTCACCACCGGCTGTACCAAACTCATGCTGATAGACCTTGTTGAAGAACAGGCTGCGATCAATAGCGGGGGCATCTTCAAACTGTTCCAGCAGTTCATCTCTCTGGACATCAAATACCCTGATTTTCAGATCAGGGCCAAGCTCTGACTCTTTTACCAGTTTATTCAGTCCACGCCAGCTACCTTCCAACTGGCGGAACTCGTCTGCATGCATAATGCTCGACAGCTGTTTGGATATGGTTTTATCAATACCGGCAACAGCCTGCTCAATGGTTTTGGTGAGATTGCGGTTCCACACCACCGCACCAGACATGGCCTGTTCGGTGAGTGCTGACAGTAACTCTTTGGTGGTATCAGCCGGTGTATAGCTGGTGACGGCTATAGCCTGATCCAGCAAACTGCCCTTATCCTGCTCAGTCGTTTCTGCCTGGGCTTCTGCCGCTTCCTTTTCAGTCTCTTTTTTAGCAACCATTACTTCTCACCTCCGTCACCTTTATCATCACCGTCCGCAGTCTCCTGCCCTGCCCCCAACTCTTTGGACAGGTTGCTCAAAGAGTCATCGCTTTGAAGTATTTGCTGCAACAGCTTTTCGAGATCTTTCGAGCGGTCCGCTTTGCTTAATAACACCTTTAGATGATTACGTGTATCCAGCAGTTTCTTGAGTGGCTCGACCTGATTCACCAGCTGTTCCGGCTCAAAGTCCTTCATGGAACGAAAGCTCAAATCCACCTGCAGGTCTGTCTCTTCCTCCCCTTCGCTCAGGGTGTTATCGACTTTCAGATTTAACTCCGGGCCGATTCGATTCATAACTTCATTAAAATTATCTTTGTCTATCTGGGTAAACTCCCTTTCATCCAGTGACTGCCTTTTGTCTTCGGGTTTGTTGCCGGCAAAATCACCAATAACTCCCACAACAAACGGCAGCTCCCGTGTTTCAACGGCACCATTGGTTTCCACATCGTAGGTAATACTGACACGGTTTTTGCGCACCCGTTTATGCTGGGAACTGAGCGACATAGCAGTCTCCTTCTCCTGGGGATAAAAAAATGTGAATGGTGAAAAACAGGTTCATCTCTACGACTTGCCGGGCTTATTTCTTACCAGACCTTTTTCTTACCGAGTTTATTTTTTACCAGAGATGACCTTGCCGGTTGGCAGGTCGTAGGCCACCAGACCACCCGCCTCCAGCTTGCCGCCCTCCGCCTCATGCCAGTGTTTAACCTTGATGGTGTTGTAAGCGATCGCCAGACTTTCAAAGGGTGCACCGCCATCACTGCCACTGACGTTGTACGACACCAGCCTGGCCTTCTCCATTTTGATCTGCAGGTAGACTTGAGAACCCTCACCGGACCGGTCCGGTTTGGTTGAAATCAAATCTATGGTTTTCCCTTCATCCCCTGGCATATACAGGCTGGACAATAACTGCTCCGACGAACCGTCCACCTCTTTGCTGACCGACATTTCATTCATGGCCACCATGCCTGAGTCCTGATTCATACCATTACCGATATCCATACCCACGGAGCGAACCGCACCCCATGAGAAACTCTTGATGGCAAACCAGCCCTGCTTGGACATATCGTCCCCACCGGTATATTCCGCCGTTGCACCGCCTTTCACATCATCCGTGCCGATTCGCATATATAAACTGGCCATATGGCATTACTCCTGATGGTTTCCGGACGCTTTCAAAGCCCTACATCAATTGCTGATTACTGAAACCGGGATCACCGGACACCGCTGAGTCATCAACCGCGACTGCTGTGCCCCTGTCGTCACTCTCATTGTTTGTTTCATTCGTATCCACCTCTTCAGCCATGTCAGGAACATGTGCTGGTGAAGGTTCAGAAGGATCGCTAACAGGGCCTGCTGGAGGACCATCTGCCAAACTCGTATCTGTAGGAGCAGACGCCGGATTTGAAGCTCCTTTATACGAAGAGGCTGAACTTAAAGACGCCATATCTGAAGAAGAGATGCTCGAAGAGACCGGTGGTTTGGAAAACGGGCTGGCTGGTTTACTCAACAAACCCGTTAAATCATCCATACGCGCTAAAGCCCGGTCGTGGCCGGTCAGCAGCTCTTTCATTAATTCGGACACAGATAGCCGCCCCCAGGACACGGCTCTGTCCAGCAGGCAGACCACCGGGCTGTGAGGTTCAGTCTTTCGAAAAAATTCGGCCAACTCCTGCAACTGAAAATAAGCTTGTTGTCTATTCAGTGTTGAGCCCTGGCTTTGCAAGCCTTGACTCTCTAACACTCCAAGAACAGAAGCACCAGCCATTATTTCAGAAGGAGGTGTAGAACCCGACGGTAGCTGGCTCTTCTCATTAGCCGTTTCAACCGCCTGTTCTGCAGGCGAAGCGTCAGGGGAAGTTGACTCCAGTGTTGTTTCAAGGTCAGTGGCAGGTTCCGGTGTGTCCTCTGGCCATTCAGGAACCTGTTCCGCGCAAATGAACGACAACCAGCGAATAAGAGTATCAATCAACCCCTGGAATGGCCCCAGACTGCCGGGAGGCCAACCCCCTTCGCAGAGTTCCTGTAAACGGCCATCCAGAGAAACCATCAACTGACGTATGGCATAAAGTGAGCCAGCGATATCACGCAGCTCTTGCGCCTCATGGCCTTGTGAATCCTTGGAGAGCTCAGCCAGCAGTTGTGTCTTGAGCTGTTCCGACTCACCTTTATGCTCTGCGGCCAGCATATCGCCAAGGGTAATACTACTGACCAGTGGAGCCATACGGACAGGCAGTACTAACAGCCCGGTATCCCCCCCTTCCCCAAAAAGGTTTCGAAGAATACCAACCCTCCGTTCAACATCCGGTGCTGCATCCTCGCCTGTTACTGCTTCAGGCTCTTCAGACGACGAAGCCAGAGCACTCTGGCTCGGCACAGAGCCGGGATGACAGTCTGGCCAGTAGGAATCCAGCATCTGTACCAAAATGTCCAGCGCCGCATTCAGCCCCTGCCAGGGTTGAGGACCAAACAGCTGGCATTCACATAACCAGGAAATCAACTCCAGGTCTTTGCTCTGCTTGTCCAGTATATCCACCAGCTGTTCTGACAGGCTTTGCCAGTTCAGCTGGTTGGTTTTCACTAACTGTTCCCGCTCTAAAGCGTCGGGTTCCTGCATCAGTTGCCGAAAGCTGGTACGTGCCACATTGTATTGGTTTCGCAAGGGGCGAAAGGCACTCCGGTTGGCACGCAGGTCTGTACCTACCGGCGCTTCATCAGAGCAGGGTGAGAGTACTGTGTCGACCACCGAAGACTTCAGAAACATAACGGGCGGATGAACTCCTCAACTGTGGCCAGGAGCCTGACCGGGAATAGACGCCCTACTACGAGCGACCCGGATTTGGCCATTTCTTGAGCTGTTTTTCGTTAAATAGAACCACTATTCGCCTCAAAACAACTCAAAACATGACTCAAACCGGCTTCGCTCTCGCTACGGCCGCTATTCTCGGTCAGGCTCCTAGGGAGTGGATCAGGTTTACGACCTTTTGTTTAACTTCCATCAAGCCAAAACAGGATAGATCAGCCTTTCCGCTTTGCCACAGGCTTTCGTGTAAGCTTGAAAAAGGAGTTAACGGGAAGTGTTCGTTAGATAAAGACGACAGAAGCAAAAATGGCCCTGACAGCAACTGCTGTCAGGGCCATAGCGTTTCAGGCGTTTATGATATACGTGACTTTGGGTATGCGCCGTTTGCCTTAAGGTTTAACCAGTGCCGCTCTTAACGCTTCAACACGGTTCCGGTTCGCGCCAAAATCATAATACCCAGTGCGTGACGCAGACTTCACATCCACATGACCGTCCTGATGTATTTCAAGGGTCAGGTCATCTTTAAAACCGAAGACTTGTGAACTGACAACAGCTCGAATGAAATGGGTGTCAGAACTGATCACCTTAACCCGTGGCCAGCTTTCAAGAACCTTCAGTACTTGCGTTTGAATAGCCTTTTGAGACTGCCCCTGAAGGTTCAAAGGTGCAATAGAATGATCGCCTTTCACCTTGCTGCTGACGCAGTTGGGGCTGTCAGGGCAGCTGAAATCATTCTCTGCAAATGCACCTGCAGCAGAGCTCAACAAGCCAGCCAAAGCCAACACGGTTAAACATTTTTTATACATATTTCCCTTCCCATGAGCCCTTCAACCAGGCTGACTCTACATTGAATGCCCAGATTGATGAACTGAAATCAGAGCTGGCGCACATGAAGCACCTGCTTTTTGGTCGCAAGTCTGAGAAAACCAGTGCCTCTTCCAAGAACAGCGGCAATACAACTCGCCCACCTTCACATCGTAAACGAGGCCGCCAGCCCGGGGTTCCCGGTAACGGGCGCAACCTTCACAACAATCTGCCTGTGGTTCATGAGCCAGTGGACCTGCCAGAGGAAGAGCAGCGTTGTGCAGCCTGTCATTGACCTTTCAGGCCATTTTTTCAATAGCTCTGGTTGCGATGTGATTGAAGTTGAAGTCAAGGCTCACGTTCGTCGTTATCACCGAAAACATTATCAGAAAACTTGCCAGTGCCCGAAAACACCCAATATCACTGTTGCACCACCTCCGCCAAGACTCATCAATAAAGGGAAGCTCGGGATTTCAGTCTGGGGGGAGTTGTTACTGAATAAATACGCATACGGCATCCCCATAAACAGACAACTGGAGTCTTATAAAACACAGGGTCTGCACCTTTCGCCAGCAACTATTTCCTTTGGGCAGGCTGCAATAACGCCTTTCTTCGTGCCTGTTGCTGATGCTATTCGGGAGTTCGTTGCCAAGAGCAATCAATGGCATGCCGATGTAACGCGGTGGATTGTCTGGGGCATGAGAAAACTGGATCCCACAAGCACAAGCACTGGCTCTGGGTATTTCTTTGCGACCAGGCGGTTTATTTCAGTATTGCTGACTCTCTCGCGCGGCTGTCGTACCCGAATCCGTCATAGGTGATGGGGCAGGTACGCTGGTATGCGATCGGTACTCGGCCTACAAGAAGCTCGCCAGTGATGCGGTTTCTATTGTTTTAGCTTTCTGTTGGGCTCACGTAAGACGGGATTTTATTGATGCTCAGCGTGGCGACCCTGAACTGGAAAAGTGGAGTGCCACCTGGGTGAGCAGGATTGGTCACTTATACCACCTGGACGACCCTGAGCAGTTTTCAGCTCGACAACTGAAACTTGAACGTCAGGTAGAGCAGATGGCAACCCAGGGGGATCAGGAACTCAAACGCCCAAAACTGCCAGTCAGAGCAAAAAAGGTGCTCGAAAGCCTGCAGAATCATTGGGAAGGATTGACCCGTTTTGTCACTCATCCCGGTATCCCTATGGATAACAACGCTGCAGAACAAGCCATTCGCACAGGAGTGCCTGGCAGGAAGAATTACTAAGGCTCTGGCAGCGACTGGAGTGCTGATATAGCCGCATTTCTATTCAGTATTTTCATGACACTTAAGCTTTGGGGTATTAACCCAAAAATCTGGCTGAATTCCTATCTTGAGGCATGTACAGCAAATGGCAGGAAACCGCCTGAAGATATCTCCCCCTGTTTGCCTTGGTTAATGAGTGAGGAGATGCTTTGTAAAATGCGTAGCCATGATCCTCCAAAAGCATAACCGGACAGGAAAAATCATTGCCTGAAATGGTGGCGTTCAGGTGGCTGGTAGAAAGGTTACCAGGCTGGCAGGTCATTCACTCTCAGGCCTTCATACTGGCTACTCATTTCTTGTTCGTCCATTGCATTTATCACCCGATCAACAAAGGTTCCAAGGCCTGCGACCGAGTCAGTCTCAACATAGGAAATACGTAGCACCTCAAACCCCAGGCTTTTGAGTATGTGATCTATCAAAGGGTCTCGCGCTCTTCTTTTTCCAGATTCTTTTGCAAGAAGAAGCTCATCGTTTTCCATTGTATCATCCTGAATATAATGATGGGGGCCATCGACCTCTATACACAAGGTTTTACCCACCAGAATATCAACTGGGAACCCTTCAATATTCACTTCCATAACAATATTTTGGTTTGGCAAAGCATTTTTAACAGCCTGGAACACTCTGTTTTGTAATGCTGAGACCTTCACCTTTTTTTCAGGAGCAGAAAGAGCAGGAGACACATCAATTTCCAGGTTAGAAATGCCTGCCCAGTAAATATATGCAAATCTGTCTTGCCAGTGATGTGAAAGAAGGTCCCTGATATTTTCCCTATCCATTAGCGGCTTAACAAAGATATCGAAACGGGGTGTATCAGGATCATCCTTGACGAGCGGATTTTGTTTTGCACATAAATCCAGAACGGCCAGGTTCCATAAGAAGTCGCCGACGCTATGCTGTAGAGGGCCGCCTGTGTCAATAAAACCAGTCATATCACAAAGACGTTTAACCAGGAAATAGCCAAGCTTCAGCTGGTCGTCTGACAGAGATAAACGGCACAAAGCGTCAAGGGCCATAATGATATCCTGTTCAGTCGGCGATATGTTCATAATGGCTTGAATCGAAGCTTGAACAACATCCTCCCCTATGACGTGTGAGCAATGAGACATCCCACTGGCCACCATGGCCAGATGCTGGGCCGACCACTCCCTGGTGTCAGTCAAATCACGGCTTCCCACCTCTTTGGCCAGCGCCTTCCGGGTCGTGTCGGCGTCGTCCCCCGCCACCTGACTCAGGCCATTGGTCACCATGGCCAGATCTTGCGCTATCCAGCACTTAAGGTCTCCGGCAAGGGCACGCCTCCCCACTTCTTTGGCCAGCGCCTTCCGGGTCGTGTCGGCGTCGTCCCCCGCCACCTGCCTCAGGCCATTGGTCACCATGGCCAGATCTTGCGCTATCCAGCACTTAAGGTCTCCGGCAAGGGCACGCCTCCCCACTTCTTTGGCCAGCGCCTTCCGGGTTGTGTCGGCGTCGTCCCCCGCCACCTGCCTCAGGCCATTGGTCACCATGGCCAGATGCTGGGCCGACCACTCCCTGGGGTCAGTCAAATCACGCCTCCCTACCTCTTTGGCCAGCGCCTTCCGGGTCGTGTCGGCGTCGTCCCCCTCCACCTGACTCAGGCCATTGGTCACCATGGCCAGATGTTGCGCTAACCAGCACTTAAGGTCTCCGGCAAGGGCACGCCTCTTTGGTGTCGGTCAAATCACGGCTTCCCACCTCTTTGGCCAGCGCCTTCCGGGTCGTGTCGGCGTCGTCCCCCGTCCACCTGCCTCAGGCCATTGGTCACCATGGCCAGATGCTGGGCCGACCACTCTTTGGTGTCAGTCAAATCACGCCTCCCCACCTCTTTGGCCAGCGCCTTCCGGGTCGTGTCGGCGTCGTCCCCCGTCACCTGCCTCAGGCCATTGGTCACCATGGCCAGAGGCTGGGCCGACCACTCTTTGGTGTCGGTCAGATCACGGCTTCCCACCTCTTTGGCCAGCGCCTTCCGGGTCGTGTCGGCGTCGTCACCCGCCAGCTGACTCAGGCCATTGGTCACCATGGCCAGATCTTGCGCTATCCAGCACTTAAGGTCTCCGGCAAGGGCACGCCTCCCCACTTCTTTGGCCAGCGCCTTCCGGGTCGTGTCGGCGTCGTCCCCCGTCACCGGGCTCAGGCCATTGGTCACCATGGCCAGATGCGCTATCCAGCACTTAAGGTCCGACCACTCCCAGGGGGCAGTCAAATCACGCCTCCCCACGGCTTCTTTGGCCAGCGCCTTCCGGGTCGTGTCGGCGTCGTCCCCCGCCACCTGACTCAGGCCATTGGTCACCATGGCCAGATGTTGCGCTATCCAGCACTTAAGGTCTCCGGCAAGGGCACGCCTCCCCACCTCTTTGGCCAGCGCCTTCCGGGTCGTGTCGGCGTCGTCCCCCGTCACCTGCCTCAGGCCATTGGTCACCATGGCCAGAGGCTGGGCCGACCACTCTTTGGTGTCGGTCAAATCACGCCTCCCCACCTCTTTGGCCAGCGCCTTCCGGGTCGTGTCGGCGTCGTCCCCCGCCACCTGACTCAGGCCATTGGTCACCATGGCCAGAGGCTGGGCCGACCACTCTTTGGTGTCGGTCAAATCACGGCTTCCCACCTCTTTGGCCAGCGCCTTCCGGGTCGTGTCGGCGTCGTCACCCGCCAGCTGACTCAGGCCATTGGTCACCATGGCCAGCTCTTGCGCTATCCAGCACTTAAGGTCTCCGGCAAGGGCACGCCTCCCCACTTCTTTGGCCAGCGCCTTCCGGGTCGTGTCGGCGTCGTCCCCCGTTACCTGGCTCAGGCCATTGGTCACCATGGCCAGAGGCTGGGCCGACCACTCTTTGGTGTCGGTCAAATCACGGCTTTCCACTTCTTTGGCCAGCGCCTTCCGGGTCGTGTCGGCTTTGTCACCCGCCACCTGACTCAGGCTATTGAGCACCATGGCCAGCGTTTGGGCTTTAAATCCGCACTGTTTGGTTAGCTGCTGTTTTTGACTGCGGTGGATCACGGCTTTCATTATCCAGTCTAACGCTGTGGCGCCTTCTTGATATTTTGCTAATTTTGAAAACGCATTTGCCAAAAGAGCAAGGGCTTTGGGACTGGCTCGAAGCGGGTGCGGCTCTCTTTCTGTCATCTGGAATGCAAGATCTAAAAGCGCGGTTTTATGGCTCTCCCGATGTGGCCCGTGAAGTTGCTTTTTGAGTCGATTCACTTCGTTTGCCAGTGCTTCTATCTGTTGATCGAAACGCTCGGCGGAAGGGTTGCGGTAATATTGTCTCTTTCTGTCTGGTCTTCTTTGTGGATGTGTTCGAACTGTAGCCTCAGACGATTCCTGTTGTCGTGAAGGGACTTCGGCATGGGTCTTTGATGTGGTCAATACAGGCGGCCACTGAAGCATTGATGATTCAGGAACAGGAGAGGCATGTGGCCGGACACCGGTACGACCGGGATACAGGGAAGCAGGTAAAGGCTTTACAATTGCCGCCCAGCTTTTCTTTGTATCTTTATCTGCTGCTGCGCATTTCTCTATCACGCCCCCTGACAGCGGTAGCATTAACCAAATAAAAAACAATTCTCTCCCGCTAAAGTGAGCACCAATATTCACGGTAAATCTCATCCTGTTGCCCGTTCGTTGAGGCTGTGCAGTAAAGGCAATGGCGGGATATATGGCAAGACGGCACAGGCCAAAAAGAGAAGGGAATAAACAATCAGCAAACCGCCTCATATACCGACCATGATCCTCCAAAAGCATAACCGGACAGGAAAAATCATTGCCTGAAATGGTGGCGTTCAGGTGGTTGGTAGAAAGGTTACCAGGCTGGCAAGTCATTCACTCTCAGGCCTTCATACTGGCGACTCATTTCTTGTTCGTCCATTGCATTTATCACCCGATCAACAAAGGTTCCAAGGCCTGCGACCGAGTCAGTCTCAACATAGGAAATACGTAGCACCTCAAACCCCAGGCCTTTGAGTATGTGATCTATCAAAGGGTCTCGCGCTCTTCTTTTTCCAGATTCTTTTGCAAGAAGAGGCTCATCGTTTTCCATTGTGTCATCCTGAATATAATGATGGGGGCCATCGACCTCTATACACAAGGTTTTACCCACCAGAATATCAACTGGGAACCCTTCAATATTCACTTCCATAACAATATTTTGGTTTGGCAAAGCATTTTTAACAGCCTGGAACACTCTGTTTTGTGATGCTGAGACCTTCACCTTTTTTTCAGGAGCAGAAAGAGCAGGAGACACATCAATTTCCAAGTTAGAAATGCCTGCCCAGTAAATATATGCAAATCTGTCTTGCCAGTGATGTGAAAGAAGATCCCTGATATTTTCCATATCCATTATCGGCTTAACAAAGATATCGAAACGGGGTGTATCAGGATCATCCTTGACGAGCGGATTTTGTTTTGCACATAAATCCAGAACGGCCAGGTTCCATAAGACGTCGCCGACGCTATGCTGTAGAGAGCCGTCTGTGTCAATAAAACCAGACATATCACAAAGACGTTTAACCAGGAAATAGCCAAGCTTCAGCTGGTCGTCTGACAGAGATAAACGGCACAAAGCGTCAAGGGCCATAATGATATCCTGTTCAGTCGGCGATATGTTCATAATGGCTTGAATCGAAGCTTGAACAACATCCTCCCCTATGACGTGTGAGCAATGAGACATCCCACTGGCCACCATGGCCAGAGACTGGGCCGACCACTCACTGGTGTCAGTCAAATCACGGCTTCCCACCTCTTTGGCCAGCGCCTTCCGGGTCGTGTCGGCGTCGTCACCCGCCACCTGACTCAGGCCGTTGGTCACCATGGCCAGCTCTTGCGCTATCCAGCCTTTAAGGCCTCCGGCAAGGGCACGGCTCCCCATCTCTTTGGCCAGCGCCTTCCGGGTCGTGTCGGCGTCGTCCCCCGTAACCTGCCTCAGGCCATTGGTCACCATGGCCAGAGGCTGGGCCGACCACTCACTGGTGTCGGTCAAATCACGCCTCCCCACCTCTTTGGCCAGCGCCTTCCGGGACGTGTCGGCGTCGTCCCCCGTCACCTGACTCAGGCCATTGGTCACCATGGCCAGATCTTGCGCTATCCAGCACTTAAGGTCTCCGGCAAGGGCACGCCTCCCCACTTCTTTGGCCAGCGCCTTCCGGGTCGTGTCGGCGTCGTCCCCCGTCGCCGGGCTCAGGCCATTGGTCACCATGGCCAGATGCTGGGCCGACCACTCTTTGGTGTTGGTCAAATCACGGCTTCCCACCTCTTTGGCCAGCGCCTTCCGGGTCGCGTCGGCGTCGTCCCCCGCCACCTGACTCAGGCCATTGGTAACCATGGCCAGACCTTGCGCTATCCAGCACATAAGGTCTCCGGCAAGGGCACGCCTCCCCACTTCTTTGGCCAGCGCCTTCCGGGTCGTGTCGGCGTCGTCCCCCGTCACCGGACTCAGGCCATTGGTCACCATGGCCAGATGCTGGGCCGACCACTCTTTGGTGTCGGTCAAATCACGGCTTCCCACCTCTTTGGCCAGCGCCTTCCGGGTCGTGTCGGCGTCGTCCCCCGTCACCTGACTCAGGCCATTGGTCACCATGGCCAGATGTTGCGCTATCCAGCACTTAAGGTCTCCGGCAAGGGCACGCCTCCCCACTTCTTTGGCCAGCGCCTTCCGGGTCGTGTCGGCGTCGACCCCCGCCACCTGGCTCAGGCCATTGGTCACCATGGCTAGATGCTGGGCCGACCACTCTTTGGTGTCGGTCAAATCACGGCTTCCCACCTCTTTGGCCAGCGCCTTCCGGGTCGTGTCGGCGTCGTCCCCCGCCACCTGGCTCAGGCCATTGGTCACCATGGCCAGAGGCTGGGCCGACCACTCCCTGGAGTCAGTCAAATCACGCCTCCCCACCTCTTTGGCCAGCGCCTTCCGGGTCGTGTCGGCGTCGTCACCCGCTACCTGACTCAGGCCATTGGTCACCATGGCCAGATGCTGGGCCGACCACTCTTTGGTGTCGGTCAAATCACGGCTTCCCACTTCTTTGGCCAGCGCCTTCCGGGTCGTGCTGGCGTCGTCCCCCGTCACCTGGTTCAGGCCATTGGTCACCATGGCCAGAGACTGGGCCGACCACTCCCTGGAGTCAGTCAAATCACGCCTCCCCACCTCTTTGGCCAGCGCCTTCCGGGTCGTGTCGGCTTTGTCACCGGCAACCTGACTCAGGCTATTGAGCACCATGGCCAGATTTTGGGCGTTAAATCCGCACTGTTTGGTTAGCTGCTGTTTTTGACTGCGGTGGATCACGGCTTTCATTATCCAGTCTAACGCTGTGGCGCCTTCTTGATATTTTGCTAATTTTGAAAACGCATTTGCCAAAAGAGCAAGGGCTTTGGGACTGGCTCGCAGCGGGTGCGGATCTCTTTCTGTCATCTGGAATGCAAGATCTAAAAGCGCGATTTTATGGCTCTCCCGATGTGGCCCGTGAAGTTGCTTTTTGAGTCGATTCACTTCGTTTGCCAGTGCTTCTATCTGTTGATCGAAACGCTCCGCGGAAGGGTTGCGGTAATATTGTCTCTTTCTGTCTGGTCTTCTTTTTGGATGTGTTCGAACTGTAGCCTCAGACGATTCCTGTTGTCGTGAAGGGACTTCGGCATGGGTCTTTGATGTGGTCAATACAGGCGGCCACTGAAGCATTGATGATTCAGGAACAGGAGAGGCATGTGGCCGGACACCGGTACGACCGGGATACAGGGAAGCAGGTAAAGGCTTTACAATTGCCGCCCAGCTTTTCTTTGTATCTTTATCTGCTGCTGCGCATTTCTCTATCACGCCCCCTGACAGCGGTAGCATTAACCAAATAAAAAACAATTCTCTCCTGCAAAAGTGAGCACCAATATTCACGGTAAATCTCATCCTGTTGCCCGTTCGTTGAGGCTGTGCAGTAAAGGCAATGGCGGGATATATGGCAAGACGGCACAGGCCAAAAAGAGAAGGGAATACACAATCAGCAAACCGCCTCATATACCGACCATGATCCTCCAAAAGCATAACCGGACAGGAAAAATCATTGCCTGAAATGGTGGCGTTCAGGTGGTTGGTAGAAAGGTTACCAGGCTGGCAAGTCATTCACTCTCAGGCCTTCATACTGGCGACTCATTTCTTGTTCGTCCATTGCATTTATCACCCGATCAACAAACGTTCCAAGGCCTGCGACCGAGTCAGTCTCAACATAGGAAATACGTAGCACCTCAAACCCCAGGCTTTTGAGTATGTGATCTATCAAAGGGTCTCGCGCTCTTCTTTTTCCAGATTCTTTTGCAAGAAGAAGCTCATCGTTTTCCATTGTGTCATCCTGAATATAATGATGGGGGCCATCGACCTCTATACACAAGGTTTTACCCACCAGAATATCAACGGGGAACCCTTCAATATTCACTTCCATAACAATATTTTGGTTTGGCAAAGCATTTTTAACAGCCTGGAACACTCTGTTTTGTAATGCTGAGACTTTCAGCTTTTTTTCAGGAGCAGAAAGAGCAGGAGACACATCAATTTCCAGGTTAGAAATGCCTGCCCAGTAAATATATGCAAATCTGTCTTGCCAGTGATGTGAAAGAAGGTCCCTGATATTTTCCCTATCCATTAGCGGCTTAACAAAGATATCGAAACGGGGTGTATCAGGATCATCCTTGACGAGCGGATTTTGTTTTGCACATAAATCCAGAACGGCCAGGTTCCATAAGAAGTCGCCGACGTTATGCTGTAGAGGGCCGCCTGTGTCAATAAAACCCGTCATATCACAAAGACGTTTAACCAGGAAATAACCAAGTTTCAGCTGGTCGTCTGACAGAGATAAACGGCACAAAGCGTAAAGGGCCATAATGATATCCTGTTCAGTCGGCGATATGTTCATAATGGCTTGAATTGAAGCTTGAACAACATCCTCCCCTATGACGTGTGAGCAATGAGACATCCCACTGGCCACCATGGCCAGATCCTGAGCCGACCACTCCCTGGGGTCAGTCAAATCACGGCTTCCCACCTCTTTGGCCAGCGCCTTCCGGGTCGTGTCGGCGTCGTCCCCCGCCACCGGGCTCAGGCCATTGATCACCATGGCCAGATCTTGCGCTATCCAGCACTTAAGGTCTCCGGCAAGGGCACGCCTCCCCACCTCTTTGGCCAGCGCCTTCCGGGTCGTGTCGGCGTCGTCCCCCGCCACCTGACTCAGGCCATTGGTCACCATGGCCAGAGGCTGGGCCGACCACTCCCTGGTGTCAGTCAAATCACGGCTTCCCACCTCTTTGGCCAGCGCCTTCCGGGTCGTGTCGGCGTCGTCCCCCGCCATCTGGCTCAGGCCATTGGTCACCATGGCCAGCTCTTGCGCTATCCAGCCCTTAAGGCCTCCGGCAAGGGCACGGCTCCCCACCTCTTTGGCCAGCGCCTTCCGGGTCGTGTCGGCGTCGTCCCCCGCCATCTGGCTCAGGCCATTGGTCACCATGGCCAGATGCTGGGCCGACCACTCTTTGGTGTCGGTCAAATCACGGCTTCCCACCTCTTTGGCCAGCGCCTTCCGGGTCGTGTCGGCGTCGTCCCCCGTCACCTGGCTCAGGCCATTGGTCACCATGGCCAGCTCTTGCGCTATCCAGCCCTTAAGGCCTCCGGCAAGGGCACGCCTCCCCACCTCTTTGGCCAGCGCCTTCCGGGTCGTGTCGGCGTCGTCCCCCGTCACCGGGCTCAGGCCATTGGTCACCATGGCCAGGTGCTGGGCCGACCACTCTTTGGTGTCAGTCAAATCACGGCTTCCCACCTCTTTGGCCAGCGCCTTCCGGGTCGTGTCGGCGTCGTCCCCCGTCACCGGGCTCAGGCAATTGGTCACCAAGGCCAGATGTTGCGCTATCCAGCACTTAAGGTCTCCGGCAAGGGCACGCCTCCCCACTTCTTTGGCCAGCGCCTTCCGGGTCGTGTCGGCGTCGTCACCCGTCACCTGACTCAGGCCATTGGTCACCATGGCTAGATGCTGGGCCGACCACTCCCTGGGGTCAGTCAAATCACGCCTCCCCACCTCTTTGGCCAGCGCCTTCCGGGTCGTGTCGGCGTCGTCCCCCGCCACCTGCCTCAGGCCATTGGTCACCATGGCCAGAGACTGGGCCGACCACTCTTTGGTGTCGGTCAAATCACGGCTTCCCACCTCTTTGGCCAGCGCCTTCCGGGTCGTGTCGGCGTCGTCACCCTCCACCTTACTCAGGCCATTGGTCACCATGGCTAGATGCTGGGCCGACCACTCCCTGGGATCAGTCAAATCACGGCTTCCCACCTCTTTGGCCAGCGCCTTCCGGGTCGTGTCGGCTTTGTCACCCACCACCTGACTCAGGCTATTGAGCACCATGGCCAGCGTTTGGGCTTTAAATCCGCACTGTTTGGTTAGCTGCTGTTTTTGACTGCGGTGGATCACGGCTTTCATTATCCAGTCTAACGCTGTGGCGCCTTCTTGATATTTTGCTAATTTTGAAAACGCATTTGCCAAAAGAGCAAGGGCTTTGGGACTGGCTCGCAGCGGGTGCGGATCTCTTTCTGTCATCTGGAATGCAAGATCTAAAAGCGCGGTTTTATGGCTCTCCCGATGTGGCCCGTGAAGTTGCTTTTTGAGTCGATTCACTTCGTTTGCCAGTGCTTCTATCTGTTGATCGAAACGCTCGGCGGAAGGGTTGCGGTAATATTGTCTCTTTCTGTCTGGTCTTCTTTGTGGATGTGTTCGAACTGTAGCCTCAGACGATTCCTGTTGTCGTGAAGGGACTTCGGCATGGGTCTTTGATGTGGTCAATACAGGTGGCCACTGAAGCATTGATGATTCAGGAACAGGAGAGGCATGTGGCCGGACACAGGTACGACCGGGATACAGGGAAGCAGGTAAAGGCTTTACAATTGCCGCCCAGCTTTTTTTTGTATCTTTATCTGCTGCTGCGCATTTCTCTATCACGCCCCCTGACAGCGGTAGCATTAACCAAATAAAAAACAATTCTCTCCTGCAAAAGTGAGCACCAATATTCACGGTAAATCTCATCCTCTTGCCCGTTCGTTGAGGCTGTGCAGTAAAGGCAATGGCGGGATATATGGCAAGACGGCACAGGCCAAAAAGAGAAGGGAATACACAATCAGCAAACCGCCTCATATACCGACCATGATCCTCCAAAAGCATAACCGGACAGGAAAAATCATTGCCTGAAATGGTGGCGTTCAGGTGGTTGGTAGAAAGGTTACCAGGCTGGCAAGTCATTCACTCTCAGGCCTTCATACTGGCTACTCATTTCTTGTTCGTCCATTGCATTTATCACCCGATCAACAAAGGTTCCAAGGCCTGCGACCGAGTCAGTCTCAACATAGGAAATACGTAGCACCTCAAACCCCAGGCCTTTGAGTATGTGATCTATCAAAGGGTCTCGCGCTCTTCTTTTTCCAGATTCTTTTGCAAGAAGAAGCTCATCGTTTTCCATTGTGTCATCCTGAATATAATGATGGGGGCCATCGACCTCTATACACAAGGTTTTACCCACCAGAATATCAACTGGGAACCCTTCAATATTCACTTCCATAACAATATTTTGGTTTGGCAAAGCATGTTTAACAGCCTGGAACACTCTGTTTTGTGATGCTGAGACCTTCACCTTTTTTTCAGGAGCAGAAAGAGCAGGAGACACATCAATTTCCAAGTTAGAAATGCCTGCCCAGTAAATATATGCAAATCTGTCTTGCCAGTGATGTGAAAGAAGGTCCCTGATATTTTCCCTATCCATTATCGGCTTAACAAAGATATCGAAACGGGGTGTATCAGGATCATCCTTGACGAGCGGATTTTGTTTTGCACATAAATCCAGAACGGCCAGGTTCCATAAGATGTCGCCGACGTTATGCTGTAGAGGGCCGCCTGTGTCAATAAAACCCGTCATATCACAAAGACGTTTAACCAGGAAATAGCCAAGCTTCAGCTGGTCGTCTGACAGAGATAAACGGCACAAAGCGTCAAGGGTCATAATGATATCCTGTTCAGTCGGCGATATGTTCATAATGGCTTGAATCGAAGCTTGAACAACATCCTCCCCTATGACGTGTGAGCAATGAGACATCCCACTGGCCACCATGGCCAGAGACTGGGCCGACCACTCACTGGTGTCGGTCAAATCACGGCTTCCCACCTCTTTGGCCAGCGCCTTCCGGGACGTGTCGGCGTCGTCCCCCGCCACCTGACTCAGGCCATTGGTCACCATAGCCAGAGGCTGGGCCGACCACTCTTTGGTGTCGGTCAGATCACGGCTTCCCACCTCTTTGGCCAGCGCCTTCCGGGTCGTGTCGGCGTCGTCCCCCGCCACCTGACTCAGGCCATTGGTCACCATGGCCAGACCTTGCGCTATCCAGCACATAAGGTCTCCGGCAAGGGCACGCCTCCCCACTTCTTTGGCCAGCGCCTTCCGGGTCGTGTCGGCGTCGTCCCCCGTCACCTGGCTCAGGCCATTGGTCACCATGGCCAGAGGCTGGGCCGACCACTCTTTGGTGTCGGTCAAATCACGGCTTCCCACCTCTTTGGCCAGCGCCTTCCGGGTCGTGTCGGCGTCGTCCCCCGTCACCTGGCTCAGGCCATTGGTCACCATGGCCAGAGGCTGGGCCGACCACTCTTTGGTGTCGGTCAAATCACGGCTTCCCACCTCTTTGGCCAGCGCCTTCCGGGTCGTGTCGGCGTCGTCCCCCGTTACCTGGCTCAGGCCTTTGGTCACCATGGCCAGAGGCTGGGCCGACCACTCTTTGGTGTCGGTCAAATCACGGCTTCCCACCTCTTTGGCCAGCGCCTTCCGGGTCGTGTCGGCGTCGTCCCCCGTCACCGGGCTCAGGCCATTGGTCACCATGGCCAGAGGCTGGGCCGACCACTCTTTGGTGTCGGTCAAATCACGGCTTCCCACCTCTTTGGCCAGCGCCTTCCGGGTCGTGTCGGCGTCGTCCCCCGTCACCGGGCTCAGGCCATTGGTCACCATGGCCAGATGCTGGGCCGACCACTCTTTGGTGTCGGTCAAATCACGGCTTCCCACCTCTTTGGCCAGCGCCTTCCGGGTCGTGTCGGCGTCGTCCCCCGTCACCGGGCTCAGGCCATTGGTCACCATGGCCAGATCTTGCGCTATCCAGCACTTAAGGTCTCCGGCAAGGGCACGCCTCCCCACCTCTTTGGCCAGCGCCTTCCGGGTCGTGTCGGCGTCGTCCCCCGTCACCGGACTCAGGCCATTGGTCACCATGGCCAGATGCTGGGCCGACCACTCTTTGGTGTTGGTCAAATCACGGCTTCCCACCTCTTTGGCCAGCGCCTTCCGGGGCGTGTCGGCGTCGTCCCCCGTCACCTGGCTCAGGCCATTGGTCACCATGGCCAGATGCTGGGCCGACCACTCTTTGGTGTTGGTCAAATCACGGCTTCCCACCTCTTTGGCCAACGCCTTCCGGGTCGTGCCGGCGTCGTCCCCCGTCACCTGACTCAGGCAATTGGTCACCATGGCCAGATGCTGGGCCGACCACTCTTTGGTGTTGGTCAAATCACGCCTCCCCACCTCTTTGGCCAGCGCCTTCCGGGTCGTGTCGGCGTCGTCCCCCGCCACCTGACTCAGGCCATTGGTCACCATGGCCAGATGTTGCGCTATCCAGCACTTAAGGTCTCCGGCAAGGGCACGCCTCCCCACCTCTCTGGCCAGCGCCTTCCGGGTCGTGTCGGCGTCGTCCCCCGTCACCGGGCTCAGGCCATTGGTCACCATGGCCAGCTCTTGTGCTATCCAGCACTTAAGGTCTCCGGCAAGGGCACGCCTCCCCACTTCTTTGGTCAGCGCCTTCCGGGTCGTGTCGGCTTTGTCACCGTCGACCTGGCTCAGGCTATTGAGCACCATGGCCAGTGTTTGGGCTTTAAATCCGCACTGTTTGGTTAGCTGCTGTTTTTGACTGCGGTGGATCACGGCTTTCATTATCCAGTCTAACGCTATGGCGCCTTCTTGATATTTTGCTACTTTTGAAAACGCATTTGCCAAAAGAGCAAGGGCTTTGGGACTGGCTCGAAGCGGGTGCGGATCTCTTTCTGTCATCTGGAATGCAAGATCTAAAAGCGCGGTTTTATGGCTCTCCCGATGTGGCCCGTGAAGTTGCTTTTTGAGTCGATTCACTTCGATTGCCAGTGCTTCTATCTGTTGATCGAAACGCTCGGCGGAAGGGTTGCGGTAATATTGTCTCTTTCTGTCTGGGCTTCTTTTTGGATGTGTTCGAACTGTAGCCTCAGACGATTCCTGTTGTCGTGAAGGGACTTCGGCATGGGTCTTTGATGTGGTCAATACAGGCGGCCACTGAAGCATTGATGATTCAGGAACAGGAGAGGCATGTGGCCGGACACAGGTACGACCGGGATACAGGGAAGCAGGTAAAGGCTTTACAATTGCCGCCCAGCTTTTCTTTGTATCTTTATCTGCTGCTGCGCATTTCTCTATCACGCCCCCTGACAGCGGTAGCATTAACCAAATAAAAAACAATTCTCTCCTGCAAAAGTGAGCACCAATATTCACGGTAAATCTCATCCTGTTGCCCGTTCGTTAAGGCTGTGCAGTAAAGGCAATGGCGGGATATATGGCAAGACGGCACAGGCCAAAAAGAGAAGGGAATACACAATCAGTTTTATATCAAACCGCCTCATATACCGACCATGATCCTCCAAAAGCATAACCGGACAGGAAAAATCATTGCCTGAAATGGTGGCGTTCAGGTGGTTGGTAGAAAGGTTACCAGGCTGGCAAGTCATTCACTCTCAGGCCTTCATACTGGCGACTCATTTCTTGTTCGTCCATTGCATTTATCACCCGATCAACAAAGGTTCCAAGGCCTGCGACCGAGTCAGTCTCAACATAGGAAATACGTAGCACCTCAAACCCCAGGCCTTTGAGTATGTGATCTATCAAAGGGTCTCGCGCTCTTCTTTTTCCAGATTCTTTTGCAAGAAGCTCATCGTTTTCCATTGTCTCATCCTGAATATAATGATGGGGGCCATCGACCTCTATACACAAGGTTTTACCCACCAGAATATCAACTGGGAACCCTTCAATATTCACTTCCATAACAATATTTTGGTTTGGCAAAGCATTTTTAACAGCCTGGAACACTCTGTTTTGTGATGCTGAGACTTTCACCTTTTTTTCAGGAGCAGAAAGAGCAGGAGACACATCAATTTCCAAGTTAGAAATGCCTGCCCAGTAAATATATGCAAATCTGTCTTGCCAGTGATGTGAAAGAAGGTCCCTGATATTTTCCCTATCCATTAGCGGCTTAACAAAGATATCGAAACGGGGTGTATCAGGATCATCCTTGATGAGCGGATTTTGTTTTGCACATAAATCCAGAACGGCCAGGTTCCATAAGAAGTCGCCGACGTTATGCTGCAGAGGGCCGCCTGTGTCAATAAAACCAGTCATATCACAAAGACGTTTAACCAGGAAATAGCCAAGCTTCAGCTGGTCGTCTGACAGAGATAAACGGCACAAAGCGTCAAGGGCCATAATGATATCCTGTTCAGTCGGCGATATGTTCATAATGGCTTGAATCGAAGCTTGAACAACATCCTCCCCTATGACGTGTGAGCAATGAGACATCCCACTGGCCACCATGGCCAGAGCCTGGGCCGACCACTCCCTGGGGGCAGTCAAATCACGCCTCCCCACCTCTTTGGCCAGCGCCTTCCGGGTCGTGTCGGCGTCGTCCCCCGTCACCTGGCTCAGGCCATTGGTCACCATGGCCAGAGGCTGGGCCGACCACTCTTTGGTGTCGGTCAAATCACGGCTTCCCACCTCTTTGGCCAGCGCCTTCCGGGTCGTGTCGGCGTCGTCACCCGCCACCTGACTCAGGCCATTGGTCACCATGGCCAGAGGCTGGGTCGACCACTCTTTGGTGTCGGTCAAATCACGCCTCCCCACCTCTTTGGCCAGCGCCTTCCGGGTCGTGTCGGCGTCGTCCCCCGCCACCTGCCTCAGGCCATTGGTCACCATGGCCAGAGACTGGGTCGACCACTCCCTGGGGTCAGTCAAATCACGCCTCCCCACCTCTTTGGCCAGCGCCTTCCGGGTCGTGTCGGCGTCGTCCCCCGCCACCTGACTCAGGCCATTGGTCACCATGGCCAGATGCTGGGCCGACCACTCTTTGGTGTCGGTCAAATCACGGCTTCCCACACCTTTGGCCAGCGCCTTCCGGGTCGTGTCGGCGTCGTCCCCCGTCACCTGGCTCAGGCCATTGGTCACCATGGCCAGAGGCTGGGCCGACCACTCCCTGGGGTCAGTCAAATCACGCCTCCCCACCTCTTTGGCCAGCGCCTTCCGGGTCGTGTCGGCGTCGTCACCCACCACCTGACTCAGGCCATTGGTCACCATGGCCAGATCTTGCGCTATCCAGCACTTAAGGTCTCCGGCAAGGGCACGCCTCCCGACTTCTTTGGCCAGCGCCTTCCGGGTCGTGTCGGCATCGTCACCCGCCACCTGACTCAGGCCATTGGTCACCATGGCCAGAGGCTGGGCCGACCACTCTTTGGTGTCGGTCAAATCACGGCTTCCCACCTCTTTGGCCAGCGCCTTCCGGGTCGTGTCGGCGTCGTCCCCCGCCACCTGACTCAGGCCACTGGTCACCATGGCCAGATCTTGCGCTATCCAGCACTTAAGATCTCCGGCAAGGGCACGCCTCCCCACCTCTTTGGCCAGCGCCTTCCTGGTCGTGTCGGCGTCGTCCCCCGCCACCTGACTCAGGCCATTGGTCACCATGGCCAGATGCTGGGCCGACCACTCTTTGGTGTCGGCCAAATCACGGCTTCCCACTTCTTTGGCCAGCGCCTTCCGGGTCGTGTCGGCGTCGTCACCCGCCACCTGACTCAGGCCATTGGTCACCATGGCCAGAGGCTGGGGCGACCACTCATTGGTGTCAGTCAAGTCACGGCTTCCCACCTCTTTGGCCAGCGCCTTTCGAGTCGTGTCGGCTTTGTCACCGGCGACCTGACTCAGGCTATTGAGCACCATGGCCAGCGTTTGGGCTTTAAATCCGCATTGTTTGGTTAGCTGCTGTTTTTGACTGCGGTGGATCACGGCTTTCATTATCCAGTCTAACGCTGTGGCGCCTTCTTGATATTTTGCTAATTTTGAAAACGCATTTGCCAAAAGAGCAAGGGCTTTGGGACTGGCTCGAAGCGGGTGCGGCTCTCTTTCTGTCATCTGGAATGCAAGATCTAAAAGCGCGGTTTTATGGCTCTCCCGATGTGGCCCGTGAAGTTGCTTTTTGAGTCGATTCACTTCGTTTGCCAGTGCTTCTATCTGTTGATCGAAACGCTCGGCAGAAGGGTTGCGGTAATATTGTCTCTTTCTGTCTGGTCTTCTTTTTGGATGTGTTCGAACTGTCGCCTCAGACGATTCCTGTTGTCGTGAAGGGACTTCGGCATGGGTCTTTGATGTGGTCAATACAGGCGGCCACTGAAGCATTGATGATTCAGGAACAGGAGAGGCATGTGGCCGGACACCGGTACGACCGGGATACAGGGAAGCAGGTAAAGGCTTTACAATTGCCGCCCAGCTTTTCTTTGTATCTTTATCTGCTGCTGCGCATTTCTCTATCACGCCCCCTGACAGCGGTAGCATTAACCAAATAAAAAACAATTCTCTCCTGCAAAAGTGAGCACCAATATTCACGGTAAATCTCATCCTGTTGCCCGTTCGTTGAGGCTGTGCAGTAAAGGCAATGGCGGGATATATGGCAAGACGGCACAGGCCAAAAAGAGAAGGGAATACACAATCAGCAAACCGCCTCATATACCGACCATGATCCTCCAAAAGCATAACCGGATGGGAAAAATCATTGCCTGAAATGGTGGCGTTCAGGTGGTTGGTAGAAAGGTTACAGTCATTCTGGTGTATTCCTCCGAAAGCCTTCTGGCTGGCTTTTCAAGAGGTCCTTTGCACAGGATGATATCAAATTTTAAACACAGAAAATTGCCAGACAATGGTCAACCCTGCGTTGAACTCGCTGGCTTAACCTCACCCTTTTTTGCGGCATTCAACATTCTGGTAATAGCCGTCGGCTGGCGATCAATGGAGAGATAACAATGTCCGCGACGACAACTGTCGAATAACGTCTGGGCCTGATGCCGGGCCCACTCTTTTTGCAGTTCATCCATAGGTTGCGCCACCATATCCCGCAGGCTGGCAGCTTCAGGCAAGCCCCACGCAGCGGCCAGTGCCAGGTGCGACCAGGCTGAGGCCAGGTCACGGGATACGCCCTGCCCAACACCATAAATCACTCCCAGCGCATAATGACTGTACAGATCACCCTGCTCAGCCGCCCTGGTAAAGTAATAGCGGGCCTTGGTGACATTAACAGGAACCGATTCGGGCCCCTGCCAGTAAAGGAACCCGGCCAGCCGCAGGGCATTTCTGTCACCCGCCAGCACCCCATTCATCAAAGCCACCATGGCTCGGTGGGCACTGGGTGTTCGCCCCTTCCCTGTGTAGTAACACAGCCCCAGGTTATAAGTGGCGAAAGAATCACCATGGGCCTGCCCCTTTTCAAAATAGGTGGCAGACGTTGTGTACTCCTGTTCATCCCAAAGCAGCAGTCCCAACTGGTTCAGGGCACCGGGTACCTGCTTCATCCCTGCCTGAATAAACAGTGGTTTTTGTTGTTCGGGCTGCCGGGTTAGAGAAAGCCCCAGCAGGTAAGCTGGCAGACCAGCATCTGCCTGTTCTTTATGATTGTTGTTCGAGCCTCCTGAAGCCAGTTCAACAGCACTCTTCCACTGGCTGCGCGCTTTGTTTTGATTGACAGCACCACCCTGACCAAACCACTCCATCAAACCAGCATTGGTCAAGGCATTGATACGCACATCCAACGCCAGATCTTTATTCTGAGCCAGTATTTGAAACTGTTTTTGAGCGGCAGGGAGGTTCTGCACCAGTCCTTTACCATCACGTAGCAGGCGCGCATTTATTTCAAGGGCATGCCCGACGTTTTGGGATGCAGCGAGTGTCAGCCATTTGTCCAACTCAACAGGGGAACTCTGATACTGTGCAACGATTTGCGAGGAATAAGGCGAACGCGGCTGCGGCCCTTCCCCTGATCCACAGCCAAGGGTTTGCCTGACCAGTTCCCAGGCAGGATACCCCGCACCACTGCCGCCTTTAGCGGCGGCTTTCTCGAGCCATGCATGACCCGCTAATGACTGAGACTTTATTAAGGTGCCATCGGTCATCACCATACCCAGCACCGTTTGTGCAGTGGCGTCGTCTTTATTCGCCTGTGTTTTAAGCCAGTTCAGCCAGGGAGCGGCCTGGTCAGAGAGCGCCTGTTGTAACTCTGCCGAAAGCCTTGGCCCAGGAGTACAACTCACCAGTGGAGGCTCATTCAGCTGCAGTAACCATTGTTTCCAGGCCATGTCCGGCGCTGTGGGTTGTGCAGAGTACCCAAAGTCCAGCTGATGACTGGCCAGAGGTGTACCCGGCAACACCAGCGGCACAGTCGACAATTTCTCTTCCAAAAGTGGTCGGGGCTTGAGCAGCGAAGGTTCACGGCAACCACTTATGCCAGACACAACTGAAACAGCAAACCCGCTCAACAAGCACATGCGCACCGCGCGCAATGTTCTTATCAATGCTGGTCTTACTAATGTTGCCGGTATCAAATCGGCTGCGCTCATCTATCCTCTCCGCAGGCTTTTTGGGAACTCACAGATATGACTGGCACAGCTGGATCATTAACAGCGGACATTCGGCCTCTGGTTGCCACCTCCGAAAAAGGTGATCAGTGGCTTCTGTCACAGCTGGAGGTTGAAGAAACTGTTTGTCGCCCGTTTGTCATTACTGCTGTCCTGCTTTACGACCAACCCGCCCCACCAGACCTGCTTGGCCAGACGATGACGATAAAATATAGACCCGGTCTGCAGGAACGTCGCAAAGAAGCCCGCTGCTTTCATGGTGTAGTCACCGATATCGTCCAACTGCATGGCAAAAAAGCCAACAGTCTGCAAAGCTGCCAGCTGACCCTGCAACCCTGGTTCCGACTTCTCGACCTGAGAGACAACTGCCGCATATTCCAGAATAAAAGCAGTAAAGAGATCACCACCACTTTATTGGGGGAACATGGGCTGAGCAGCGACTGTCAATTCAAGGTCAACAGTACCCTGCCCTCGCGCACCTATTGCGTGCAGTACAACGAAACCGATTACGCCTTTATAGACAGACTGCTGCGGGAGGATGGTCTCTACTGGTATTTCAGGCAGTCCGATGGCCGTCATCAGTTAATAATCAGTGACAGCAACCAGGGCTTTACCAGCTGTTGTGACCCTCTGGAATATTACCTGGATTCAACAAAACTGGACCGTGCACTCGTGCACTGGCAACCCCACCTGCAGCTACAGGGCAATGCCCAGAGCACTGGAAGCTACAGCGATGAACAGGCCAAAGCCATTCACAGCAGTGAGATCAACAGCCGCCACTCCTGGCGCAGCAGCCTGCAGCTGGCGGCCTATCGATTCTCTGGGCATGGCCGTGACCGGGACACGACGGCAGCCCTGGCACAAAAACAAATGGAAGCCAGCGACAGTCATCACCTATTAGTAAAAGGCCACTCTACAGAAGTGGGGATGACGGCCGGAGGACGCTTTCACCTCAGCCGTCATCCTGATAACGAGCAGGTGCGCGATTACCTTCTGCTGAGTGTGCACCATCGCATCACCGGTACAGAAAACCGGGCAGATATGGAGTACAGCAATCATTTTCAGTGTCAGCCAGATAGCTGGCCTTACCGCCCACAGCTCTCTTCACCGGCAAGGATTCCCGGCCTGCAGAGTGCCAGAGTTACTGGTCCGGACAACAGCGAAACTCACACTGACGACCATGGCCGGATAATGGTTCGCTTCCACTGGGACCGGGCAGATAACCCCGATGACCACGCCAGCTGCTGGTTACGGGTGCTGCAGCCATTGGCTGGTGGCGGATTTGGCTGCCATACCTTGCCGAGAGTAGGCCAGGAAGTGTTGGTGGGTTTTCTTGATGGGGAAGCCGACCAGCCTGTGGTTGTGGGCTGTCTCTACAATGGTCAGCTGTCGATTCCCGATGCCAACCCGGCCATCAGTGGACTGCTGAGCCGAACCACACCTTCAGCCGGCAGTGACCATGCTAATGAGATCCGTTTGGACGACACAAAAGACAAAGAGCTGCTCTATCTTCAGGCACAAAAAGATATGAACACACTGGTACGGCAGGATCGTGCCAGCACCATTGAAGGGAAAGACACCCTGGATATTACCGGTGAAGCCAACTGGCACGGCAAAGATGCCCTGAAGTTCTCTATTGATAAGACGGCAGATATCCAGTCCACCGATACCATGACTCTGGAGACCAGTGCCTCGCTCACCTGCAAAGCCAGCCAGAGCCTTGCGTGCAGTGCCGGCACCGATGGCAAGTTTGATGCGGGTACCAGCCTGACGTTGTCTGCCCCCAGTATCAGTCTGAAAGGCCAGACCAGTATTGAACTGACAGTGGGTGCCAGCAAAATCAGCATTGGCCCAGCCTCGGTAGAAATCAGTGCACCGCAGGTTTCATTAAAAGGTCAGGCGACAGCTGAAGTGGATGCCATTATGACCACCATCAAAGGCACCGCCAAAGTGGAAATGTCCGGCACTCTGGCCAGTGTCAGTGCCAATGCCATGGCTGAAGTCAAAGCGCCAGCCATGGTGCAGATTCAGGGCGGCCTGACAAAAATTAATTAAGGTGTTTTATGGCTACACAGCTCCTGTCCAAGCAGCTCCTACCCAAAATGCCTTACCCGCTGGCGACGACCATTACCAGCCGCTATGACCTCCCAAAGGACGTACAACCGCTCCTGGACCCGGCGCTGACTCCAGAACAGTTTATTGAAAAGCTTGATACAGAAAACCTGCCGCAAGACTGCATAACCTTTATCGCCCATGGGCTCCCACCACGGGAAGCCATTGCCTGGGCACTGCAATGCTGTCGTCAGTCACAAATTAAGCAAGAGGCTTCGAATAAAAAAGCAGCTCTCAATGAACAGGAACAGCAGGCTTTAGCCATTGCCCGGGCCTGGTACCGCACACCCGATGAAGATCATCGTCGGGCAGCAGAAAAAGCGGCTCAGGCTGCACAGCTGCAAACGCCACCGGGCTGGGTGGCACAGGCCGTATTCTGGAGCAGCGGGAGTATGACACCACCAGACACGCCTGTTGTTCCACCGCCCCCCTTCCTTTACAGCAAGGCGATTGCCGGGGCCATTACCCTGGCCGCAGTTCTACCTGATGGCAGTCAGGCAGAAACCCTTTTCCCATTATTTATTGAACGGGGGATGGCTATTGCCCAGGGAGAAATGCCAGAGCAACCCTGACTGTTTCTGTAAGCGTAAGGTTTCAGCAACCACTAATGCACAAAAAAATTATGCAAAGTGTTCAACTGTTGGAAATGGGTCATAGAAATGGTGTAACAGTGCCTTCCACTGCTGATACTCAGGGGACTGACGAAAGCCCTCTGTGTGATCTTCAAGAGTCTGCCAGTTCACCAGCAGCAGATAACGACTCTTGTCTTCCAGTGAATGTTTTAATTCATGGGAGATATAACCGGACATACTGCTGATAATGGTTTGCGCCTTTTCGAAGGCCTCTTCAAACGCCTGTTCCTGACCTGGCTTTACATCCAGTAATGCGACTTCCAGAATCATACTTCTTATCCCTGGATCATGGTTTGTTAGTTTTATTTCTTTCGATCTAAGCTTCGGCCGCTATTCTTGGCCAGGCTCCCAGGATACAAGTAGACGCACTCTGGCGAGTACATCGTCCACTATTTGCCTCGGTACTGTTTCATTTTTTTTATCATTCGTACTCTGTAGTTAATGGTTCGTATCTGTTGACACAAAACGACACCCGAAACCTTCTTACCTGAAATCAGGACTTCAAATCCGTGACCACGAACTGTGGATGTAACGGGGACAACCAGAGCCAGGTTAACCTTTTCATTCAACATTTTTTGAGACAGAGCCAGAGCAGGCCGTGTCTTTTGAATCTCTGTCCCCTGAGTGGGGTCGAAATCTAACCAGATCAAATCTCCACATTCTGGTATGTAAGACATTAAAGTTGCTCCTGTCCCTTGGGTGCATCATTGAGCGTAAGATCCTGTTGTAGGCTGACAGGTTTAATGAGAATCTCCCCGTCAAGAACCTGAATTTCTACGCTGCTGTTAACTTCAAGCCCTGCTTTAGCCAGTAATGTGGCAGGAAGACGAACTGCTGCACTGTTACCCCACCTTTTGATTTCTGTTTCCATTGAATCATCCCTCAAAGATACATATGCAGGTATATACAAATGTTGATACATGTATGACTGCTTTTGTTAGAGTTTGTTCCAGAAACGGAAGTTTCACGCAAGAAACACACTGTTTACAGTGTGTTTGACCATAAAATTTTGGCTACCACCCCAAAGCCTGTACCGATAGATCCTGGGCTGACAGCCCGGCAGGGTGCTCCAGAGCATCCTGAAGAAACTTCCATTGGCGACGACTCAGGCGACCTGGTCTCTGCAGCTTACGGGCCCAGCGACTGTTAGCAGCAGCATGATGTGTTGGCACTGCATCGGATGTGTCTGCAGTAAATCGTTTTGCCGGGTGCTGCCCGGTCAGAAGCTGACAGGCCAGCAGTGTCAGACTGTAGGTATCATCTGCTGGGGAGACCCGGCCTTTGCCATCGAGTAACGCCGGACTACTCCAGACAGGGCGCACCTGCCGTCGCCAGGGGTAAGCCTGCCCCAATGAGAGAGAAGCGCCAAAATCCAGCAGCCAGATTCGGGAACCATGGCTCTGGATATTCTCAGGACAGATATCGCAGTGAGCCCAGCCCCTCTGGTGACAAAACTCCAGGAGTCGACCCAGTCGACCTATGATCCAACCGGCCTTATCCACTGACAACAGTGACTTGTTCTGCAAATCCTTCAGGTTGTGACCCGGCAGGTAATCCAACACTATCCAGCATTTTTTTTCCTGCCGGAAACAGTGCCTCAACCCCACAATACCGTCACAGACAAGATGGGAAAGAATATGAGCCTCACGGGAGAAACGATCATTATCCCGGCAGTTTTGAAACGGGCCTTTGATCATACAGAAACGGCCTGTCACCGTATCACGGGCCTGACGTAGAAAACGCCCATGGCCCCGGCCAGTCAGCGCCAGATGATGACGCCGGAGCCCCTGTGAAAAATCAACGGTGCTTGTTTCTTTCACGTCGCTTTACTTCCAGTTTTTAGCATCCGCCTTTCATCCAGAGCATGAACCAGCATGCCCTACTGCCCATTATGAATGCCTTACTTAAATAGCCTTACTCGTTGAACTATTGTCTTGAACTATTGCAGGCTCTCCGGTAAACGCAGCTGCCCCAGCAAGCTCTGGGGCCAGTGACTCCCTGGAGGACGAACCATAAACTCGGCCTGATAATCACGCAGGGTGTAATCGACCTTGAATACACCATCACTGACAGGCGTCATTTTTCCCGCTTCCAGCCAGCGCAACCAGCGCCAGGGACCACTCCAGTGTTGCTCTGCCAGAACCAGGTCATCGCTAAGCAGACTCAATGTGAGCGGGTTACCAGCACTCGCCCCCGTCGATTGCAACGTATGCCATTGCGCCGGACCATGGCGACTGGTTAGCACACCACTATCGCTTTCCAGCCGTAATAAGGTTGCGCGAGGGCTCATGGCACTGGCTTTCAGCTGGAGAGTCATACTCAGGCGATGATGACTGTCGAACAGCAACTCCCTTAAATAACTGACTCCCCTGACCTGCTGCCAAAACCCGGCCTGCAGCGGGAGGAACTCCCCCTCCACGGATTTTTTCTCCAGCAGTAACTGCCCCTGGCTATCTCGCCGCAAATTCGAAAATGGTTTTAAACAGCTAACGGTAAATTGATCAAATACTCCGTCCGTTGCAAAAAAGCTTTCAACCCGGGAAGGATCAGCATCCTGCCCACGACTGTTAAAGGGGTAACGGCTACTCAGGCTGTTCTCCCATACTGGAAACACATCCCGCTGCCAAACCTTATTAATCTGGCGGGCAGCGCCATCCAACAGGAAATGAATCAGGGTGTTATGAATATCAGTCATCAAGCGCACCGGCACTTCCGGCAGGCGGTCGCTTAAAGCCTGTGGCCAGGTAATACCTGTCCCCTTGCCTGTTGCGGCTGCATTCATCAATTGAAATGCCAGATCATCGGCTTTCTCACCTGTTAGCGCCGGGTTCACCTGTATCGTCAAGGTATGCAGCTGATGAGTGAGGGTATCGAGTAATGCGGGTTCCTTGCCGGTACTCTGGTTGAGTTGGGCGTATTCCCCAAAACGATTGGCGAGGTCTTCTACCTGACTGACGGGAAGCTGAGTGTCACGATGAGCTTCTGGCTTCTTTTTAAAGAGCTTTGCCAATGTCGTTTTCGGTGAAGCGGCTTCCTTTTTGAGATTTGCTGATGTTGCTTGTGCCTCAACCGCTTTTACCTGACTCGTTGCAGTAACGGATGCTTGAGAAGCATGAGAGGAGGAACCCGAAGGTGATTCGGATTGTGACGTCTGCGTATGACCTAACCGGGTATTCGTCACAACCAGTGTAACCAGTGTTTCAAGGGGGGAATCACCCGGGGAGCCCAGACGATTCAACAGTTGAACCAGCTGTTCCGGGCTTTTCAGCGGCCTCAGGCTCAAGGAACTGAGAAACTGTTGCCAAAAGGTTCGGTAGTTTAAAAAGTAGCTGTCCCAGATCGTCTGCAGTGCCTGACGTTTCTCAGCCGCAGATATATCGGTTAACTGTGGGTGGAAGATCGCCTGCCGTATTGCCAGATATATCCGCAGGGTTTCATCATCCGGTTTTAAATCCATTTGCCCCGCCCCCCTGGCGGTATACAGCAGTGGAACCCCTTTCTTTTCAAGATCTTCCGACAGGGTAAAAGTAGACAGAAAATTCGGCGAAAAAAAACGTGTAACCGGAATATGTACCAAGCCCTTGAGACCTGCAATGTTCTGCAGAAAAACATCTCCTGAACCCAGTTTTTGCCAGCGTTTATGAAGCAGATCCATAAACACTGTATTACGTTCTGCGACCATTCCCGGATGCTGAATCAGCACACTCAGCTGTTCATAGAGTGCATCTTCCAGTCGAGGATGCTCTTCCCCAAGTACCAGCCCCACCAGTCTCTGCCGACTGGCTTCATTAGGAGAGAGGCTCTTCTGCCCGGTGAGGGCCAGATAGAACTGAATACTGGTCACCAACCTGTCAGGGCGATTTTGGCCGAGATCCTTCTCAACACTGCTGGCCAGCCATTCCAGCAACTTCGGGCGCAGTTTTTCATTGAGTTCATGGAGCCAGTGATGATACAGCGCCTTACCCTGCCCATGATTAATAAACCAGGACGAGATATACCAGGGCACAGGATGTCGATAACTCTCAATCATGGTGTGCAGGGTGCCCATCCAGCGAATTGTACTCAGCAGATCGTCGTTATTGGGGGGCTCTGCACGTACCCTGTTCCATGTATCCCTCAGGGTATACCCGCGCTCCTGTACATATTTCAGGTTTTCAAAAGTCCACAACCCTGTCAAGGCCACCAGAAGAATGCAGAAAGCCAGCCATCCGCTATAACCCAGCCGCCACCACCAGACCCGCCTGATATTTCGCCCGGCCAGACTGATCTCCGGTAACAGAACCCCCGGAACCAGCCCTTTGGAAAACAGTGCTGTGCTGGCTGTAGCTACAGGCAGGGGCACTTCAGCACCCACAAATCCATAATGGCCATTGAGATAGCGGACAAGGGGGTCTTCGGTCGGGTTGTCTCCTCCCCGACCTGTCAGAAAGTACCCTCGTAAATGCAGGGACAACCCCAAGGGGTGACGACTGAATACTGTGCCCAGCACTTCCAGCAGATTGGGTCCCAGGCAGCGCAGCTGCCAGGACAGGGTAATAATGTCACCTCGATGACGCGCTTCCGTCTCTTCATTTAAAGCCAGGGTTATACGTCGCTCAATAGCCACCCGCAGTCGTGACCAGCTCTTTTCAAACCACTCCTGTCGAAAGCCTTTGTCAAGAGAGGGGTCATCCACCAGCGCGCCAAGACACTGCTCGGTTTCCCCGGGCAGTGCCATGCGAAAAGCGCCCGAAAAACCCGCGAGACGATCAGACTGTGTAATCAGCATATATACCGGAAGCTTCTGCCCCAGTGTTCGACAGGTCTCCCGTAACCGTCGTCGTAAAAAAGTGGTCTGCTGTTCCCGCACATCCGTCTGTTCTGTGGTCAGTAGTGTGACCGGCAAAGTAACAAGAATACCGTTCAGGCAACGGCGGGGCTTTTGTTGCAACAGCTTCTGCAGGGTTTTCTCCCAGAGCTGCACATCGCTTTCACCACCACCCTGCTCATAGAGCCGCCCCCAGAGTTTGACCACAACCAGATGCTCGCTACCCCAAACCTCCAGACAGTCAGAAGCCTCCTCCAGTTCGGGAGTGCGCATGCGTACCAGCCCAAAGGCTTTTAATAACTGGGTTTTGCCTGCACCTTCCGGCCCAATCATCAGATACAGAGGCAGGTCGTAAGGATTACCATCAACCCGCACTGCCAGCTGTTTAAAGACCGATGTTATGGCGCGGAGAACCCATCTTTCACGGTCTTTTGCCGCCTTGCGCAGATCTTCGCTGATGGCCTCCTGCTCCTTCTGTTGAGCAATGGCCCCAGGGCTCTGTTTCTTCTGCTGCGCCTGCCCTTTTTTGCGTTTACTCCACTTGATCAACAGCGTGACCAGCGCAATAACAATCATCACACTCAAGAACAGCGAAACCGACCAAAGCCCAAACTGTTTCAACAGCAGCCAGGCGATCGTCATTAAGCCTGCACCACCACTGAGAATCAGCAGAACCAGTCGCAATGGGTTCATAGCCGCTGCCCTGCCGTGAACAACTGAATATAATGTTCCTGTCGGTCCATCACTCGCAGATAGCGCCCTCCGCCCACCAGCAACAGAACCAATGTCACGGTGAGAGTGGACAGGGTTATACGTCCCCAGCGAAACCTGTGCAGACGTCCACGTTCACGCACAGAAGGCATCTGAGGACATTCAAGGGCACTCGCAGGTTTGATGCGCTGCACAGTGCGGTAGAGTTCATAGCCAATGGTCTGCAACTGCCCCGGCTGGTCATGGTAACGACCACTGAACCCGAGACGCAGCAATATGTACTGCAGTTCAAGAAAATCGGCCATCATCTCAGGCTGACTTCGGGCATGCTCAATCAACTGGAAGAACAACTCACCACCATTACGCCGCCCATAAATGCGGCTCAACAGTGTGTCATTAGCCCAGCCCGAGGCCAGCCCCCAATCGGTCTTCAATACGGCCTCATCCACTGCGGCACAAAAGACCATGCCGCTTTTTTCCAGCGCCCAGGGATGACAGTTCATAAAACTGCCTTCCCCGCGCAGGGTTACCAGCTGTTCCTGTATGCGCTCCTTCATACGGCAAACATCGACCGGACGCCCTAACCCTGGTAACAGTGACAACAGAGCAATAATGTCTGCGCCCAGATGCAGAAACAGATTCCCGGTAATCTGCCCCCGTCCCAGACTATCAGTGCCTCTTCGCCCTTTATGAGAGGAGGTTAAAGGCTCACTTAAATCAGAATCAAAAAATTATGATGGCGAGAAGTTGATGAACCGGAAGCCGTGTCTGTATGAGATGGTTCGCTATCCGGTGACTCTTTATCAGAAACCAGCCGAGCCTGGTCACCCCACCCTTCTATAACCTGTGTTTCTTCTGTCGTACTCATAAACGACACCGAATTAGAAACAGTGTGAAACCATTCAATCCAGGTTCATGCTGCAGGTCGTCATCAACGCTCATCATCACAAACTGTCTCCCTGGCGAATCACAAACAGTGTCAGTGTGATATCAGGAAAGCGTTCATCGACATGCATGGTCAGTTGGTCCTGCGTGGCCACCATCTCTTTCCAAAGCGGATCACTGCCATCAATTTCGTAGTACACCATATCTGGCTGAGCCTGCAGTTCCGCAGGTGCCACTGACATCTGCTCCATGCGAATACCCGGAAGCGCACTGCACACCAGCGAAACAATACGACGGGAGCCCGCCATTTTGCTGGCATTAATAAACCTCTGCCCTATAGCCACAAGGCCAAGACTGGAGCTGACCCCCAGAATCATGCGCCCTTCCCGCAGGCGTTCTGGCCCTGCGTCCTGCAGTTTTAAAAGACGTGACTCAGAAAACTCACTTTTGTCCCAATCGAGCATCAGTACTCTGTCTATTGCAGCGCTGCTGAGCACATGCCGCAGGCTGCGGAACAGCACCAGCATGGGAGGGCCCGGATTGCCCTGGTCAAACACCGGCAATTCCGGCAAAGGTTCCTGGATGAGAGCCAATATATCTCCCAGGCACATGGCCAGTTCGCGGAAAATATCTTCACAAGCCATATGACTGCAGGCAGAAAACCAGGGCAGCCAACGGTTCAATGTCTGAAGCCAGAGCAGATCCAAAACCCGCATCTGCCGACTTTTGGTCTGGGCCCCCACCTGCAAACGCTGGCAAGCCTGGCGGGAACGCTGAACCATTAAGGCTTCCAGCTCATTGCGCTGGTCTTTTAAAACGGAAGAAACCGATATATCCAGACAGGGTGGGACAAAGGAAGAATCAAGAATCAGGCTGCCGTCACTCTGTACCTCTCGAATAACAACCAATGGCACCAGACTGAAACAGGAGAGGTCTGCCCCTTCCAGCTGCAGGGAAAGATTTAAACGACACTGCTCGACAGCCAGCACATCGTTATCTCCAGAGGCTTCATCCACGACCTCAACAGAGAAACTGGTATAGCGTACGGTTGGGGCTGCATCCCGGGCAATGTTCACCTGCCCGCGGCGGTACAGGGGAATGGCCAGATACACCTGTTTATTAATACTACCGGGCGGAATCTGCAAAGAAAGCTCTTCTGACAGGGAAAACAGTGTGCCATCGGGTAACACACCCTGAGCCGCCAGAACACGAATGCGACCCACCTTGAACTGGGCCAAATCCAGCTCCAGGGCTTTCAGGCCCCAGTTATCGCCACACCGGCTACTGAACCAGTCCCGAATAAGACTTTGCTGGTAGCGGTCATGCTGTTGAAAATGCTGGGGGGCTATAAACATACCTTCCAGCCAGACCGTATTGTGTTCAGCCTGATGTTCGGCCGCCATTAATCACTCCGTACCAGTACGACCCGCAGGCCTTCAACTTTTAAATACACCTTGCCGCTGACGGCAATAGGCAGTGCTGCCGAGGGGGTACCATTGCGAAACTGGCTGTAACCCGCCAGCGCCACCAGGCACCCGGTCCCCTTCATCAAAGGCAGTTGCAAATCACGCTGCTGACCCGGATGCAAAGGGTCTAACTCTTTCCGGTACAGAAGCTGGGCACCAAGAAAATGATCAGGCTGGTTATACAGATCCAGAAAACGGAACTGCCGGTAAAGTTCACAGTGACTGATCTCATACAGGCGAACGACCACAGGACAGGGGCGACCATAGGCGTCAGGGTTTACATAGTCAGCCGCCTTCACCCGAAGTAAAATACTTCCGGCGATCTCCGGCGTATCGCTGCCACCACCAAACAGATGGCTGACAAAGCTGCAACCACTGAGCTGCACTGCCATTACCGCAAATGTCAAAGCAAGAGCTTTTGCAAAACCCGGGGAACGTGTATTTCTTATGAAGCTGCAGGCGCCTCCACCTGTGATCATGGTGACCCCTTCCCTAACCGGTCTAACTGGCCCGAATGAAGAGAACCCGTACCCATAGAGCCAGAACGCAGAAACAGTTCCCGCAAACGGATATGCAACTCGCCGGAACGCTGCAACTGTCGATGATAATTTCTATACAGCTTCCACCAGGACTGTTTTCTCCAGCCCCGCCCGCGCCAGGGCGCCAGCTTGTGCTGTAGTCGTTCGGGGCTGAACTCCCGCAAAATCTCATCAGCCAGTGCTTCAATGCTTTGGGTATTGGCTGCCCCTGTACTCCAGCCCTGATAAGCGGCCAGACTGTCCGGGTCACGGGACTGTTGAGGGTAATCTCCAGGATCTGATTCCCAGAGGATACTGCTGTCAGCGGAAGCAGGCTGGCCGTATACCGGTTCTGTTAACAGTGGCGGCGGGGTGGGATTGTCAGTCACCGTGTTTTCTTGAAAAGCACGAGCCGGTATAACCTCAGCATGCACACCAGCAGAGGTGGGTGGCAGACTAACCAGCAAACGGTAACCTCCCAACGTAAGCAGATCACCATCGTTCAGGGGGAGCTGACCCGACTGCCCGGGATTCATGGCGGCACCATTTAACAGCAAACCGTTCTGGCTCCAGTTGCGTAACAGATATTTCCCGCCACCCTCCAGGCTGACTTCTCCGTGATGACGGGACAGTACACGTTCACTGTCTGACAAACAGAGAGCACAGTCTTCACCACGGCCAATCATGCCACCCGCTTCTGGCAGGGTGAGCACCTGCACAGTCGGGGTTTCACTGTCGGGCCAGGCAATCAGAGTAAAAGTCAGCACAGTGGCTCTTGCTCAAACTTGTTGCACATCTTGATGGCTCGCATTCGTAGCTCTCTTTCACTGCACCAATATTCACTACAGCATTCACTGCAACATTCATTGCGATAACGCTCACTGGTCTCACTCGTTAACAGATTCATTGTTGGTACTTATTTGTTGCTGTTACTTATGAGTCAAAGTCGAGTACAGCATGTCATTAAAAATGCACTAACTATTGTTCACCCCCGTAGTTTTGCAAGCTTGTCTGTCAAGTACCTTGTAAACGCCTATGCTTTACCCGCTCAGTTAATCACCTATGGACTGTCGAACAGTGACTCGCTGCTCATGAACAATCGTCTATCCATTCCTCTGGAAGAAGTCGTAAATAATCTTCCCGGGGCTATTTACCGGTTTCGCTATCTGCCTGATGGCAACAGCTGTCTGGAGTTTATTAGTGAGTCTGTGAAAGACATTTTCAGGGTCACCCCCGAAGAGCTCTACCAGGATAACCAGTTACTCTGGAACATCATTCACCCCGATGACCGGAAAAAAATTTTCAAACGCATGATGCTGAACATTAAGGAGAACCAGCCCTGGCACTATCACTGGCGCATATGTCGGCCGGATGGTGAAACCCGCTGGGTCAGCTCGCGCTGCGGCCCGCCAAAAGTGCTGGAAGATGGCAGCAAGGTCTGGAATGGTGTGTTTGAAGATGTGACCAGTGAGTATACACAGGTCACCACTGCCACAGACCTGCACGACACCGACAGCACACAGAAAGGCACCGACGAGAACATAAAAAAACTCTACAGCATGCTCGATGGTGTACCCGGCGGGGTGTTCCAGAGTCGGCATTACCCCGACGGTCACTTCGAATTTATTTATATTTCAGAAACCGCTGTAGACCTGCTCGGACTCAGCAGGGAGTCCCTGCAGGCCGATGCACTCACCCTGCAGAAAACAGTACACCCGGACGATGCTGAACAGTTTTTTAGCAGTATTCAAACGGCTGTCTACAACCAGAAAGACTGGGTGCACAGTTGGCGGGTTATTGTTGATGGTGTAAAAGAACGCTGGCTACGTGGACGGGGCCGCCACTACGCTACCCTGCCGGATGGCAGTATTCTGCGGGTCAGCCTTTGTATGGATATCAGCCATGAAAAATCTCTTGAAAGCCAGATTACCAGCCAGCAGAACGCGCTCTATAACAACGAAAAAACCCTGAAGCAGATCACCGATGTTATTGCCGGCGTCATTACCAAAGAACATTACGATACAAGTGGTCCTATCGAATTCCACTATGTCTCTCAGGGTGCCCGGGAGTTGTTCGGTGTGACCAGCCAGAACCTGATGGCCGACTGCCAGATTTTCTGGCGCCTGTGCCACCCGGATGACCTTAATGCCCTGCAGGGGAGTTTGCAAAAAGCGTTAAGCAACCAGAGTGACTGGGTGCACAGCTGGCGTATTCAGCGTCCGGACGGAGAGACTCGCCATATTCGGGTGTCCAGCCGTCACTACCGCACACTGGAAGACCAGACCAGTCTGCGGGTCAGTTCCTATATGGATATTACCCATGAAGCGGAACTCGAAGGTGAGCGCCAGAAACTCGAAGATGATGTGGCTGAAACCCGCCAGCTATTACTGAATGTGAATAATGCCATCCCTGGCTGTGTCTACCTGATTCGCAGACATCCGAACCACCAATGGGATTACCCGTTTATGAGTGCCGCGGCCACCACCCTGTTCGAGCGGCCGGTAGAGGAACTGAAAAAGAACAGCCGACTACTTTTGGAATACGCTCACCCTGACGACCGGGACATGCTCGACGCCAAGCTGCGCACAGCCACACGCTATAACAGTCGCCTGCATGTGGTCTGGCGAATTATCACCCCCAGCGGCAAGGTCAAATGGCTGCGGGGAGACTCCAAACCTTTCCGCACAGAGCACGACGGTACAATTTTACGGGCCGGGTTCCTGGTTGATGTCACCCGTGAACGACAGCTGGAAGAACAACTGGACCGAACCGGTGCCCAGCTTCAGCAGATTCTGGAAGCCATTCCCGGCAGCGTTACCCAAACCCGCATTGATCACAAAACCGGCAAAGAGACCTTTGTATTTGCCAACAAGCACACCTGGGCCATGGCTGGCCTGCCGGAAGACACAACCCTGGATGGCAACAAGGCGACAGAACTGAACACACGCATGCTGCCGGAAGACTTTGAAGACTATACCCAAAAACTACAGGTAGGCATGGAAACCATGCAGCCGGTCATCAGCCCCTTCCGTGTACGCCGTTTTGACAATAATGAGCTGGTCTCACTGGAACTCCACGCCACACCCTCCACCATAAAAAACAGCAAGGATATGATGCTGACCGGCGTGGCACTGGATATTACCGAACGCGCCCAGATGGAGGAGGACCTTAAGGAACAGAAAATACGCGCTGAGGAAGCCAACCGCGCCAAGAGTACTTTCTTAGCCAATGTCAGTCATGAAATGCGCACGCCCCTGAACGGTATTCTCGGTTATGCACAACTGCTCAGCCATGAACTGGACCTTTCCGGGCTGGCAGCCCGCAATCTTAAAGCCCTGAACCAATGTAGTTCTCACCTGTTAGCCGTGATTAATGAAGTGCTGGATATGGCTAAAATTGAAAGCGGCCGCCTGGATATTAATATCAAGCCCCTGGCGCTCTATCGGCTGATCAGTGATGTGGAATCGGTAGTGGCTCCCCTTGCCGACAACAAAGACCTTCTGTTCCAACAACATATTGGTAATGATCTGCCCGGCTATATCAAGGGCGACGCTACCCGCCTGCGTCAGATTCTGATCAACCTTTTGAACAATGCAGTGAAGTTCACCAAAAAGGGGGAAGTGAATCTTTCCGTCACCCTGGAAGACAATGATCTTCTATTCAAAATTCAGGATACCGGTTCAGGTATTCCCGAAGACCGCCTAAAGAACATCTTTCAGCCTTTTGAACGACTGAAAACACATAGTTCTGAAGAAGGTACCGGGCTGGGGCTGGCTATCACCCAGCGCATTGTCGAGGTGCTGCAAGGCACCATCACCCTGGAAAGCAGCGAGCATGAAGGCAGTTGTTTCACCGTGCGCCTGCCCTGTGAAGAAGCTGACGCCATGGAAGAGCAGCCCGACACAAGCGAGTTTAACCTGCAAAAAATCAACATAACTCCACCACCAGCAATTCTGGTGGTAGATGACCGGGAGTCCAATCGCGATGTGATGCAGCAGTGGCTGACACTGGGTGGCTTTACCATCGTCACAGCTGCCAATGGTCAGGAAGGATTGGACAAACTCAGGCAACAACCATTCTCGATGGTACTGAGTGACCTGCGTATGCCGGTGATGTCGGGGCAGCAGATGATGGCCGCGATAAAAAACGACACAGAGCTGCAACCTATTCCCGTGGTGGCTATTTCTGCCAGTGTTTTTCCCGAACACATCCGCAAGGTCTTAAAGGAAGGTTTTAAAGCGTTCCTGCCAAAACCCTGTGAACTCAGAAAACTGTTCAACACCATTTACGACATTCTTGATCTGCACCCTGAATCCGCCATCAAAACGCCGAAAAACGAGGCTTCTGCAACAGTGGCACCGGTTGCCAATATACCCGATGAAATCAGAAAGGAGGTTCTTGCTATGCTGGATATGGGTGATATCGAAGGGCTTCATCAGAAGATTCAAAGCCTCTACCATCAACCGGGGCTGGAAGCACATGCCAGGAAACTGGATGAAGCTCTGGATGATTTCGATATGGACGGCTTCCGCCGGCTACTGCAGGACTTCTAAACACCATGTCTTCTACAGAGCAGGACCCTCCTGTACAGGGCTCGCCTCTACCGCCATCCCCTTTACAGGATATCACCGATATTATTCCCGGAGTGGTCTTACAGGCCCGCTATACGGTCGAAGGTCCTGAAGAGTTTCTCTATGTATCCCAGGGAGCTGAGGAGGTGTTTGGTGTCTCACGGGAAGCATTGATGGCAGATGCCAAACTATTCTTGACTCTTTGCCACCCCGATGATGCCGCAAAGCTTAAACAGACCATCACCCGGGTGGTTGAGGACCAGAGCGATTTTAAACACTGCTGGCGCATAATCACCCCGGAAGGACAAACCCGGTGGGTGCGTGTTTCTGGACGACACTTTTCATCAGCGCCATCAGCAGCATCTGAACCTTATGCATCAAACGACAAAACCAGTGCCATTCGAGTGGGTGTATTTACAGATGTGACCCATGAGCGGGTGCTGGAATCCCAGCTGAAAGATACCAACGATCGACTTGAACAGATTATGCGGATTCTGCCTGGTGGGCTTTATCAGCTGAAGTCAACGCCTTCCGGTGAAAATACGCTGCTCTATGCCAACAGCAAATTCTGGACCCTGCTGGGCTTTCCGGCCGATTCCCCCAACAGTGCGTTCCCCAGCGTGCTGAAAGGGATTATTGAATCTGACAGAGAGATATATAAGACCGCTATTCAGCAGGCTATACACTCCATAAAGCAATACCCACTGCGGCTTCGTTACCAGCGTCCTGATAACCAGAAAGTGATTCCTATCGAGATTCACAATGCACCCACCCCAATTCCCGACAGTGAAGCCACACTGCTGACCGGGCTGGTGCTGGATGTCAGCAAACAGGTGGCAATGGAGGAGGACCTGCTGCAACAAAAGATACGGGCGGAAGAAGCCAGCATCGCCAAAAGCAGCTTCCTCGCCAATATGAGCCATGAAATGCGCACGCCCCTCAACGGTATTCTTGGTTATGCCCAGCTGCTCACCCATGACATGACACTCACCGGTCAGCATGCCAAGAACTTGCATTCCCTGCGGCAGTGCAGTGAACATTTACTGGCAGTCATCAGCGATGTGCTGGATATGGCGCGTATTGAAAGCGGCCATCTGGAAATCGATAACCAGCCCATGGCTCTGTATCATATGCTGGATCAGGTGGAGTCCGTGGTGGCTCCGCTGGCAAATAGTAAGGGCCTGCGCTTTCAGTTAAACACGGATGAAAACACACCCGCTTATATTTTGAGTGATGCCACACGACTACGGCAGGTGTTGATCAACCTGCTCAATAATGCTGTGAAGTTCACCGATAAGGGAGGGATTGAACTGAAAGTATCCATAGAGGGAGAGCAGCTGACGTTCACAGTCAGTGACACTGGGTCAGGCATTCCCGCCAACCAGCAGGCTGCTATTTTTCAACCTTTTGAACGACAGGATGACCATAAAGCCCTGGAAGGTACCGGACTCGGGCTGGCTATCTGTCGTCATATTATGGATGCACTCGAGGGCAGCCTGACGATGACCAGTCAGGAAGGTGTGGGCAGTACATTTACCATGACACTGCCCTTTCAGGAAGCCAGTGCCATTGACGACCATGCCGACACCGCCCACTTCAAGATACAGCCTCTGAAGCAGGATCCTCCGCCCAGCATACTGGTGGTCGATGACCGCGCTTCCAACCGGGATATTCTGAAACAATGGCTGAACCATAGCGGTTTCCATGTCGAGACAGCAGAAAATGGCCAGCAGGCACTTGAACTTCTCAAGCGCTCACAGCAACACCCCTTTGACCTGCTACTCGTCGATTTAAGGATGCCGGTTATGGGCGGAATGGAACTGGTCGCAGTCATGCAAAAAGACGACACACTCCACAAAATCCCCTGCGTAGCCATATCGGCCAGTGTCTTTCCAGCCCAAACCCGTAAGGTTCTGATGGCAGGTTTCTGTGCCTTTCTCCCCAAACCCTGCAGCTTGAGCGCACTGTTTGAAACCGTTTACGAACAGCTGGGCATCACCCAGGAGAACCAGCCCGATGTTTCAGAACCCAGCCTGCAGCCAGAAACCCGCCAACAAGCCCTGCCAGCCGCAGAACGGGACAAAATGCTGGAAATGATTGATATGGGAGATATAGAAGGTCTGATGGAGTGGATTCAAACGTTAGGGGAAACACCGGAACTGCATAACATCACCACACAACTCAGCCATTGCCTGGAAGATCTGGATATGGAGAACTTCAGGCGGTTATTGCAGGATGGTTAACTTGATGCCTGTCCATTGAAAGCTGTCCATTGAAAGCTGTCCATTGAAAGCTATCCGTTAAAAGCACAGAAAAACGCCAGTGCCTCCCTCAAAACACTGGCATATATTTGCTTGGTGACTCGTCCCAGTTGTTGGTTCTCTTCCATGACGCGGTAGTTATGATTGGATACGTCGGTCTCTGAACGGTGCCGATGGCTTGGTTTTATTGTCCGTTCCCCCCCGCCGTTGATGCACACTTTACCCTGAACAGCTCTACAGATATTGATCTGCATCAAGAATGCGTAAGTAGTTTCACCTATCAGACCAGTATTTACACAACCTACATTAGATATACAAGAACAGGCCGCAGGCTGTGAGTAGCCAACATTTAACGGATGTGTGTTTTATTTTTTTCTTCCCTCTCGCACAAAAGGTACGTACAGAGAATCTCCCGTGACATCACAGCCTTTACCTCGATAATAATCAGTACTTTTTTCGTTCGTCTGAATCCTTAACGGCAGTGTGTACGATTCATCCTCTATTGCTTTTTTGACTGTTTCTGCAACCTCAAATGAAGGCTGTCCATTGCTGAACCCCTTATCAAAAGCCTTTTCAGTGTAACTCCATATAGACTGCCACTCTTCACCCACTGGTTTATGAACTTTACTACCAGTGCGAATATCTGTTTTAGTGTAACCCGGCTGTACTATGTAGCAGCGAATCTTCGCATCATCATCAATCTCTGAAGTATAAGAGCGCATTGCTGCTGTTATTCCTTCGAGCCCAAATTTGGAAGCCCCATAAACATCCATAAAGGGAAATACTTTCATGCCCGAAACAGAGCTTATATTAATAATGCAGCCCTCACTTTGCTCCCTCATTTCAGGAAGAAAATGATTCATTAAAAACATTGGCGAAAGTAAGTTAACTACTACCTGATATTCAATATCATCACGAGAAATAATTTCAATAGGACCAAACACAGCCATTCCTGCATTATTAACTAAAACTGAAATAGAACCCACCTCAGAATCAAACTCTTTTAAAAAACGCTCTGTTTCATCTCTTGTAGAAAAATCGGCCTGAAAGAATTGAACACCAACAACATCCGGTTTTGGTTCACGACGATAAGTTCCATAAACCGTATATTTTTCAGGATCTCTTGCAAGCAACTTTACTATTTCCAACCCAATCCCTCTGGAAGCCCCAGTAACCAATACTTTTTTTGGATCCGCGTTGACATAAGTGTTAAACAGGCAAAGTAAAGCGATAATATAAACTAAAAGAAGTGGCCGTTTTAGGGGAAGTGTTTGACGATTCATATAACTTTTACCTTTAGAAACAAGCTAGCAGAACAGAACAGAAAGTAGCAGATTTTTTCTTACAGTCCGCAATCGTAGTTTTCTTAAGTATGAAATGAGCCTGTATCGCATCGATGAGTGCCTGAGAAATATAGGCATAAGGCATCATCCTGCCAGCCAGAAAGGCTTTTGCATCAGCTTCGCAAAAGTCATGCATGAGTGAAATACTTTAAAGCTTCGAATATTCTTTTGATCACCCGGGTTATACGTCTCTGGCCTTTGAAAGCCAGGCCTCCTGTCGAGGTTAAGTGCAGGGTACCCAGGCCTCTGAACGATACCGATGGAGCCTGTTAAGCCCCCCGCCGCGAATGCACGCCTTACCCTTAACTGCCCCCCTACAGAGCAGCCCGCAAGCCTAAACCTGCGTTCAGGTCAGGGGTTAGCCAATATTGTTTGTTTCACTAACCGGATTATTAGAAACCTCTCACTGGTAACCGCAGTCAGAAGATTATTGTCATTCTGAAATAGGTAGCTTCCTGTGCGATCACACCATCCGACAGTATTAGCAACATTAGTGGTTCTGATGTCTCTTGGTTCATTTGCGAACGCAGGAGTGCTTAAACATAAAACCTGTGCACACAATGATTCTTTACAGAAATGTCAGCAATACTTCCTGCCTTTTAAAGAAGAGCTGACCTTTCAGGATTATATTGATGACTTGGAAAAGCATACGCCCGAAACGTCCTGGTTCGATATATACAAAAGACAAACATCCTTCACTTATAACAGCTTTATGACGATCGCTACATACTACGAGAAACTCATCGACAATAAGAATAAAACCGCGATCAGACAGTTCCTCAAAATGAGCTTTCTCGAAGCTGTTTATATGCTGGAGCGTAAGGGCGTGAGAGACCAATTAGCGTTTGACAGAGAAACTGCATTAAGAGTTGTGCACACACTGTTCGCTCTCATTCACAACATGTATACCAACACAACACCTGACTATTCCCGGCTATACAAAACAAAAAACTGTCAACTTCGCCGAATCGTGACAAAGGATAACCGAGCTCATCTGGAGCAGGTTATAGTAGATAATGCAATTTTGAGAGAGCCTGAATATCTATGCAACCTTGTTAGATATGTTCAAACAATCACATCAACGTTTTTTGTGTATAGCGATGAGAACACAAACTGGCTTCTCGAGTACGCGCCAGAATTAAAAGAAAAACAGGTGATTGAGTTAGGTGCAGGTAATGGAAGATTAACCAAAATACTGAGAAGCAAAGGCGTTAGAATTCAGGCCACCGATAATAAACAGATGTACGTTCCAAAAGGCAGTTCAGGAGTCGAGTCAAAAAGCATACAGGATGTATTTGACGAGTATGACTCTACGGATGAAAAGGTTGTTTTTCTGGCCGCAGTACCCGGATGGGATACGAGCTTTTATCTGCCGAAACTCGCAGAGATGAAAAACGTAACCATGATTATTATTTCAGAAGACAATATCATGGATAATAATCTGACAATCTACTTTCCTGAACTTGAAATTTCAAAGGAAAATCTGCCTGCATCCTTTAAAACACTTTATGATTTAGGCGGGATTAGCCCTCAAATCTACACAATCAAGCACAGGGGCAGGAAGCCAGACAGTCACTCACATACTGAGCTCTAGTTATTAAAACAGGCTATCTAAAGCCCACAAAAAAATGCCAGCGTCCCCCCTCAAAAACACTGGTTTATATTTGCCTGGTGACTCGTCCAAGTTGTTTATTCTCTTCCATAAAGCGGTATTTATGATTGGCTACGTCGGTCTCTGAACGGTGCCGATGGCTTGGTTTTATTGTCCGTTCCCCCCCGCCGTTGATGCACACTCTACCCTGATCAGTCCCATGGGTATTGACCTGCATCAACAATGCGTAAGTAGTTTCACTTATCGGGCTGGTGTTTACACGGAACAGACACAGCATTTGCTGCGTTATAACTGAGGCTGGCCTTTATACCAGGGACAAAACAGGGGACGGGATCTGGTCTGCGCAGTCGCCTTCGGCAACATCACAGACATGCAACGCAGACCATTGGCTTCCACCAGTGAACCCAGATAACTGGCAATACCAACCGGTGGACTGGCTTTACTCCTGGCTGTACCCGGGTCACTGTTCTTCCAGTGACTCCACAAGGATTTACTGCCAAAGCTGGTGCCATAGGCGACACCTTCTGTAAGGGTCCTCAAGAACAGATGCCCCTGCCAGGCAGGTACAAAACTATGACCGCTTCCATGCTGCAACTCAGCCTCGTAATCAGTGCGGGTGTCAGCCAAACGGGAATCACTGCCGCAGGCTGCATTCAGGTTCAGGTGCATAAAGCCCCCGTAGCCCGCTGCACGACTGCTGTTGTCGAACACCTGAAGGTAATCACAACGATCACCGGAACGAGACAGCTGCCACTGGCTGGCAGCTGCCTCAATAACTACGGGCTCTCCGACCGAAGCCGCTCCCCGTCCTTCCTGGTCCCAGCAGTGCAGGGATTTCACCAGATGGTCGAGAGTGCCCGGAGCAAACAATGAGTTTGCCGCCGTCTGCACCTGTCGACCAGACCAGGGCTGCACCTGTTCGGCAATAAACGGCTGTTCTGGCCGGGGAAGAAAGCGATGCATCCACACACCACCCTGGTTCTGCACCGAGAAAATAAACCGATGCTCAGAAAGAACAAAACGAAAACGCACCAAATTCATTTTAACCATGGCGCTGTGCAGCGCTTCAAGCTGATACTCAACCGGTGATTGCGGTGGTTCCGTCAAAGATTTCTCTGGCAGAACAACACCTTCCAGCTGCAGGAAGCTATGCCCTTCCAGCGGGTAGCGCCAGTTCATCAGCCAGCGGTCATTAAATACGGCAGAGGAACTGTATACCGGCACACGACCAACCCGGTAATTGCTGGCATTCCAGCGCCCCTGAACCAGATCCATATAAGTGCGCAACCAGGTTAAAGGTGTCCAGTAACGCCAGGCTTTGAGGATAGTGGCAGCAATCAACGGGCCGGGCTGCGCCAGAGGGATAAAACCCACCATCCACACCACCGCGCTGGTCGTCGCAATATTATAAAGGGCACCGGTCACACCACTCTGTACTGACTGACCTATACCCTCGAACAGGTGCACATCTTCGGTAAACAGATAACCCTGATCCTGCTTGAAGAAGGTGCCGGCGGGGTTGATAAAATAGGAAGGGCTTTCAGAGGAGAGCACAGGTTGCACAACGGAAGAAAAAATAACAATAAGACACAGTAATAAACGGCTTATCAGAAGCTTACATCGGCCCCTGGCTGTTAAAGAACAATTGGTAGCAGTCACACTCATGCACGCTCTGACAGTGAGCAGGCACGACAGTTCCATAAAAAATTATGGTTTATTAACTCTTCAGAGCGACAGCACACCCGTAATTCTCATAAGGAATAAACCACCATCGCCATTGTTCCGACAAGCCCAGATCGTCATTCCAGCAGACTGGTGACAGGGTTTCATTCCATGAGAGGCTGTTCATTGGCAAAGCCAGCCCCCGGCCATCCGCTTTCAGAGTAGCCTCTTTCAACATCCAGAATTTATAGAAAAAAGGAAGCTGTCGCTCTGTGGGCACAGACGCCAACTGCTGCTGTTCGTCTGCCGTACAGATGGATTCTATCAGCCATGAAAGCTGCCTTCGCTGTCGATAGGATTCCATATCTACACCTACCTCACCTTCACGGGAGATCACCAGGGCAAACAAATCACTGGTATGGGTCAGATTAAACTTCAGGGATGGATCATGGCTTTGGTAGGGCTTGCCTGTTTCGCTATTAAGGATAGTAATTGCACCAGGATGCAGGTTTAGATGGTGCCCAAGCAGTGAGCGCATCAACATACGTCCTAACAAAAAACTCTGCTGTCCTTTGTTCGTCTTATAGCCTTGAAGACGTTGCCGCTCATCAGGCGAGAGCCACTGCATGGCATCTTTCGTTGCATTCAATACATCAGCATCTGCCAGATAGAGAGTCGTGCCCGGTGTCAGTCTGCGGCTCTCTATCTGTAGTGCTAATGGCAGTGCCAATTTTTGCGCCAATGGCTGTACCAAGGACTTAGGCCCAGCGCTTGAATATCAGTGAGGTATTCACTCCGCCAAAGGCAAAGTTATTGCTCATCACAAATTCATTGTTCAGGGTACGGCCAGTGTTGCGGATGTAATCCAGCTCGGCACACTCAGGGTCTGGGTTGTCCAAATTGAGCGTAGGTGCATACCAGTCGGTGTTCATCATCTGGATAGAAGCCCAGGCCTCAATCGCACCGCAGGCACCCAGGGTATGACCCAGATAACTCTTTAAACTGCTGATAGGCGTTTGCCCGCCAAGCACTGAGTAAGTGGCATGGGATTCCGCCAAATCACCCCGCTCTGTCGCAGTACCATGGGCATTCACATAACCAATGGCAGAACCAGGCATCACAGCATCTTCAAGTGCCAGTCGCATAGCTACAGCCATGGTTTCTGCCGTAGGCTGGGTAATATGCACTCCGTCCATGTTGGTACCAAAGCCAACGATCTCCGCCAGAATATTTGCCCCGCGTGACTTGGCGGATTCCAGCTCTTCCAGAATCAAAGCGCCTGCTCCTTCCCCTATTATCAGACCATCACGGTCTTTATCAAAGGGACGCGGTGTGGTGTCCGGGCGATCATTACGGGTACTTGTTGCAAACAAAGTATCAAATACTGCCCCTTCACTGATGCAGAGCTCTTCCGCACCACCGGCCACCATCATATCCTGACGACCATCCGCGATGGTTTCGTACGCCATACCAATGGCCTGACTGCCAGAAGTACAGGCACTGCTGGTAGGAATCAGCCGGCCTTTAATGCCAAAGAACAGCGCCACATTAACTGGTGCGGTATGGGACATCATCTGGATATAGCTGGTTGCATTCACCTGGGAGATATCCTGCCGCTCCAGAAGCTGCCCAAATGCAGTAATAGGACCGGTGCTGCCAGTGGAAGAACCAAAGGCAATACCCATACGACCATTGCTGACTAACGGATCATCCAGTAAACCCGCCTGAGTGATGGCCTGTTCCGTTGCCACAGTCGACATCAAGGCAACACGGCCCATACTGCGCACTTTTTTGCGGGGGTAATGGGCCGGTTTTACGAAATCCATCACCGGTGCTGCCAGATTTGTGTTCAACCCTTCATAGGCTTTCCACTCTTCCATGGTGCGTACACCACTTTGACCAGCGGCCAGGTTCTTTTGAAACTCTGTCCAGTCACTGCCTATAGACGTAACCGCCGACATGCCGGTCACAACAACACGTCTTTTCATCAGGCCAGACCTCCATTCACAGAGATCACCTGGCGGGTCACATAACCTGCATCTTCACCCATCAGGTAATTCACCAGAGAAGCCACCTCTTCAGGACGTCCGGCCCGGCGCGCGGGAATCATCTTCATAATCTCTTCCACTGGTGCATCATCAATAATATCGGTTTCGATTAAACCAGGAGCGACACAGTTAACGGTGATTTTGCGCTTGGCCAGTTCAAGAGCCAAAGATTTGGTGGCTCCGATAATACCAGCCTTGGAGGCGCTGTAATTCACCTGGCCCCGGTTGCCTATCAGACCCGATACAGACGCCAGAGTAACTATGCGGCCTGACTTTCTACGACGTACCATAGGCATCACAATGGGATGCAACACATTGTAGAATCCATCCAGGTTGGTATGAACAACAGCATCCCAGTCTTCATCAGTCAGTGCAGGAAAAGCACCATCACGGGTAATACCGGCATTACAGACCACACCATAGTATGCACCGTGCTGTTCTATATCCTGTTCCAGAACCTCGCGGCACTGTTTACGGTCGGCTACATCAAACTGCAGAATGCGACCATTGCCGCCTTTCTCTGTTATTGCAGACAGCGTTACTTCGGCTTGTGCAAAACCACTGCGACAATGAACCACAATGGAAAATCCCTGTTCCGCCAGCTTCAGTGCAATGGCTTTGCCAATACCACGGCTGGAGCCTGTGACCAGTACTGTTTTGTTCATTGTCCGCCTGTCTCCATAAATGCATCCAGATCTTTAGGCTGATAAGTGTTCACTGTGGCCGTCGCCAGTACCGTCCGGGAGGCTGCTTCGAGAATGATGCACTCAAACGAACTCAAGCCATCATCCTCATAGATTATTGCGGCTTTAATATCCAACGCCTGCTGCCCTTTAAAGACGGGCACCGAGACCTGGTATTTACGACTGCCCAGTAAAAAACCCGCCTTCACGTTTTTTTTTGCCAGATGTGCGCTTACGCCTGCCCAGGCGGCTATCGCCTGAGCCATATATTCAATACCTACCCAGCCGGGCACATGACCCTTGTCACTGGCAAAGGGTTTACCCACTGCCGGTGTCACCCGGCAGGTCACACCATCCGGCTGATAGGACACCACTCTGTCCAGAAGAATCATCGGGTGTTCGTGGGGCAGCAGGCTTTCAATTGAGAGCTCATCTATAGCGCCCGAATCGACTGTCAGCGAGGTGGTGGAAGCGTGTTGTGTATTCATACCTTGTCGTCCGGGTTACGTCCTGGTGCTAAATCCCAGAACTCTGTCCAAGAATGACCGAGACATTACTTCCCCCAAAGGCAAAAGAGTTGCTCATAATGCAGATGTTCTTATCTGGCAGCTGATCACCGGCCGAGGCCAGTTTCAAATCGGCCATAGCTGGGTCTCGGGGGTTATCCGCCACATGGGGCGGCAGTTTCCGGTGTTTGTTATGGGAAGACAACAGCAACCATAATAATCCCGCTTCAACAGCACCCGCCGCACCGAGAGTATGACCAGTCACAGGCTTGGTGGAGCTACAGCAGAATCTTTCATTTTGGTTGTCAGCAAACAGTTCACTGACCGCCTGGCTTTCCATGGCATCATTCAGGGGTGTCGCTGTGCCATGAAGATTCAAATAACTGATCGCCTCAGCAGGCAGTTGAGCATCTTTCAGGGCCGCCGCCATCGCCTGCCGGGCACCACGACCTTCCGGGTGTGGTGCCGAGATATGATGGGCATCGGAGGATTCACCCACACCCATCAGCACAATATCAGACACTTCACGGGTGACCGTAAACAGTGCGGCACCTTCACCGAGGTTGATACCGTCCCGCCCTTCACTAAAAGGCTGGCAACGTTCTGCAGCAACTGATTCCAGTGCTGAAAAGCCCTGAACCGTCAGCTGGCACAGGCTGTCGCAACCACCGGCAATCACGGCATCACAGAAACCGCTCTGAATCAGATTGCGAGCGGTTAAAAACACCTTTCCACTGGAGGAGCAGGCGGTAGACACGGTATATGCCGGTCCGTGCAAACCAAGATGATCAGCCAGAAAGCGGCTGGTGTCACCCATCTCCTGAGTACGGTACTGGTAGCCTTCAGGGAACTGCCCCTGCTGCTGCCATTGGATCATTGCCGCTTCAGCATTGCTGGTGCCAGAGGTGCTGGTACCAAGCACTACGCCTATACGGTCGCTACCATAAGCAGCTTTTAGGCGTTCCGCTTCGGGTTGAATCTGCGCGAGAGCTTCCAGCAAAAGCTGGTTATTGCGGCTGAGAGGTGAACCCTCTGAGACATCCGTTAAAACCACTTTGCCAAGGTGCACAGACTTATCCGGGAAGTAGCTGTCATCCGCCACTACGCCACATCTGTCACCAGCCAGCAGTTTTTCCAGTATCTGTTCCGGACGATTGCCAAGCGCACAGACCATTCCCATGGACGACAGGTAAATCTTTTCTAACATTATTGATCCTCCTGCAGTGTGGTCACGGTCATTGCATAGCCCAGTGCCAGATTACGATAGAGCAGTTGTGTGTGTTGTTTATCAACCTGAATCAGCACAGCTCTACCCTTCAAAATCTTTCTTTGCGCTGGTGAGTCCTGAATGGTGAGTCCGCACTCTTGTAAATAAGGGCGAAGTTTATCTGCATCAGCATTGGCCAACAGGAAATCAGACATCATATACGGCAGACGTATTTTATCGCCGAGCAACGGGCTCACCCAGCCAGACACCTTTCCGCTCTTAAAAGTCATTTGCAGCAGCAACTGTCCGGACGGCGTTAATCCAGCCATGACCAGCCCTTCCCCGGGAATATTTTCAGTCTGAACCAGCAGGTCAAAAGTCTTGTCTCCATAGGTGGCCCGCACCTGTTGCAGCATATGGAGCTGGTCAGCGAATAACTGGCCGTCTGGGAGCGCCCACTGAACGCCTCTGGCAAGATAGACACGTTCAGCACCGGTATCAGACGCCCCCTGAAAAAGAGAACAACCGGACAACATCACCACCAGCACTAACGCCCAAAGCCGTTTAATCGCAAGCATCCTCACCCTCCTTGATACTGAATGGCGAGAGTAAATAACAGAAGCTGATGCCCACCAGTACGGTGATACCAAAGCTACTAATCGCGGCCGTTTCCGACAGTGCCAGCAGGCCAAAGGAGAGCAAGGTGGTTAGAGCTGAGAGAGTAATAGCCATCAGGGTAAAGCGATAGCTTTCGCGGTTTGCCGTTTCATCGGAATGACTCAGCTCTCGGAAAAACAGGGTGTAATCAATACCGATGCCCAGCACCATCAACAACGCCAGAATATTAAACAGATTGATGGGTTGACCCACTACCGCCAGCAAACTCAAAGTGAGACCTGCAGCCGCCAGCGGCGGTAGCACAACCCGAAAGCCACCAGCCCAGCCATAGCGCCAGGCCAGTAATAGGAAAATCACCCCATAAGCGACCATCAACAGATCACTCATCAGCCCCCGGTAACGGCCAAACAGTTCCGAGGTAGCCGTGGTCTTATCTTCAAAGCTGACGCCGGGAAGTTCAGCCATGGTATCGGAGTTCCAGCCTTTGCGAACACCATTCAACATGACTGCAGAGAAGTAGTCATCCCCCTTCTGTCCCAGCCAGAGGTAATCAAACATTTTCGCGATCGGAATCTGCTGCCACTGTTCCGGCGTTAGCAGTTTGCTCTCTGATGACAGTAAGGTTTGTTGTGCTTCCTGGCGTGCAGGTTGTGATAATCCAAGGGCATCCCACAATGTAGAAAGGTTATGCTGGTAAACACCGGTAATCAGCTGCTGACTCTGGATTTGGCTGGCCTGTGAAGGTAATACCTGAGTCACTGCCTGGAAACCCTGCAACAGCCCATCGTTCACCTGCTGAGAAAGTTGGGTGGTCAGTGCCTCTTCCCGTTGCAGCAGCTGTTCTTCACTAGCGCCCCTGACGAGGAAGTAGCGGTTATCCCCTTTGCGACCAATCAAATGGGCAATCTCAGCATCACTCTGAACTAATGACGATGGACGGCTCTGCAACTGGCGAATATCATCATTGCTGTGCAGCCAGAAAATACCACTGCAGGCCAGCAGCAGAGCACCCATCAACCACCATTGACGCTGGCCAAACAGGTACCTTTGCCAGAAACCTAATAACGCATCGCCTAACGGCAGTGGCCAATGGTTAACGGATTCATGAATTGATGCCCGCTTCATCAAGGTCGGATACACCAACACTACGGTCAGCCATGCCACAATTAACCCGGCAGAAGAAAATACGGCCATCTGACGTAAACCCGGGAAAGGTGTGGCCACCATGGGCAGATAACCCAACAGGCTGGTCACCAGCCCCAGAGTGATACCCGGTAGAATATGTTTTAAACCATATTGCGGCAGCCATGTCTTACCCTGCCTGAGCCACTCAGCCATAAAGTGGAAGGCATAATCAACAGAGACTCCGATCAGGCTGGCACCAAAAACCAGAGTCATAATATGAACCTGCCCAAACACCAGCGCCGTCGTTAGAAAACCACAGGCAACACCGGCACCAATCGACAAGGTACAGAGCAGTAGAGGAGAGACCGTGCGGAAAGCCACCAGCAGCAAAAGCAAAATACCCAGAAGGGAACCAACCCCAATAGTGCTGATCTCACTACGGGCCGAATCTGCCCCGGCCTGCATATAAAAAATCATACCGCTGGCCGTGACAGAGCTGCCGGGATACGTCTCAGCAATCCCCTGACGACTGCGGTTAAGGAACCCAGCCACTTCATCCTGACGATTTAACTGCAGAGCATCCGGGCTCAGTACGCCGGATATAAGAATATGAAACTCTCCGTCCAGCTCACGGGTAAACAGGCCATCATCCACCTGCATTTCATTACCCTGTGCTCTCAATGACTGAAAGAACGTTGGTAACAGAAACAGAGGATCAGCCAGCAATTGCTGACTGCTGACCATACCCACCGGGCTGGCTAGAGTGCTAAGGGCATGACCGACCAGTTGTTGCCCTAACTGCTCAGGTGGTAAAGCACGCTGTTCCGGAGGCAAGAGCCCAAAACGCCATGGGTAATAGGCAATAGAGGTTTGCTTTAACTGCTGCTCATCAACCCCGGACATCAATCGCACAAAATCACCACTGTGTTCAAGTCTTTTGCCAAGATCACGTGCGGCAGAACGGGCTGTGCCGCGCTCAGGAGCCGATACTACAAACACGATCCAGCGCCCGAGGTAACCGGAGAAATCATTCGCTGCATCGGCTGCGCTTTGATCCTGCTCTGTAGCTGGCAACAGTTCCATTAGATTGGTCGATAACTGTCGCGCACCAGAGTAAAACAGATACAACCCGATGATCAGGGCCATCAGCAGCGCCCAGGTCACGGGAGCAATAAAAGGACGGGCAGGTGGTTTATTCAAAAGCAGCAAGATCCTTTTGCTCCGGCGTATGGGTACTCATAGAAAAAGTGAGGAAGCGTACTTCGGTCAGGTCTCCTTGAGCACTATGGAGAGCAATCTCCCGAAGCTTGCCCTGCTGACTGCTGACCCGCACTTCACTGATCATGGTTTTCAGATCATTCCTGTGGGGAACCAGTAACAGCTGCCAGTCCTTCTCTGTTCCCTCCCCTTGCAGGGTAAAGTAACGTTTCAACTCATCGAGGTGCCCATCCAGCAACGCAGGCATCAGGATGGCCAGACCATCATAGCCTGTACCTGTCGCCTTAAAGGTTTGCCGTCGGCCATTGGTTTCCTGTAACAACTGACCAGGAGTCATAATCATTTTTGAGGGTGCTGGCGTCAGGGTATGCCAAAGCAGCCCCTTATCACGAACTGACAGGAAATCACCCGTGGAGACAAAGGGGCGAGTAAACAACTTCAAGGTGCGACTCTGTTCAAAGGTGCCACGAATCACCTGCACACGTTGAAAAGGTGCCAGCCATTGGAGCAGTACAGATTCAGCAACAGGCTCGCTCCCCTTCACCGGGGAACTGTCAGCAAGACAGGTAGCCGGTAGAACAGAAACCATCATCACAGCAAGCGCTAGAAAACGACCAAACCGCATCATTGGATCTCTCCTTCCCCATGGAAGCGCGTCAGAGCCTGCAGAATTTTATCTTCAAAAACAGGAGGTGATACCAGCTGCATTTCCCCTGCCTGGCCATCAGTAATCTCAACCGCGACCTGCACTGTGCGCCCTTTGGTCAGACGAGTGCCAGTACTTTGGTCTCGAATCAGGTAATCCAGTACCAGGCGGTTTTCATACTCCGTCAGAGTGCAGGTCACCTCAAGGTACTGACCGAACTTCGCTGGTCGTACATACTTCACCTTCAGATCGACAATCGGCCACATATAGCCGGAGTCTTTCATCTCCATGTAGTTGTACTGCAGCTGATCAAGCAGTGCGCAGCGGGCAATCTCAAAGTATTTGATATAGTGGCCATGCCAGGCCACCTTCATCATATCCACATCATGAAACGGCACTCTCTGCACAACGGTTGCTGACAGGATCTTCTGGCGGCAGGCATCTTCTACGCTGACGACACTGGTCTTAGACATGGGTTAATACAGATCCCAGTGACGCTGGCGAATCAGTGCCATATGACGGCGCAGATCACCTTCCAGCGGGCGGTCTTCATCAACAAATTCAAAGCCTGACATCACCTGATCATGCTGGGCAGCCAGACGACTATTGATATCACGGGAGGTAATATCACCACTGCGCAGGCGCAGCTCTACCGCCTGGTGCACAGCCAGCAGAGAAGCGGCCGCCACCTGCTCTGTCAGTTCCAGCACCCGCAGGCAATCGCGGGCAGCAATGGTACCCATGCTGACCTTGTCCTGGTTATGACATTCGGTAGAACGGGAGAACACGCTGGCAGGCATGGTGTTTTTCAGGGCTTCTGCGGTCCAGGCGGAAATACCAATCTGCACAGCCTTGAAACCATGGTTAATCGGCGCTCGTTCTCCCACTGAGCCGGACAGGTTCGCAGGCAGACCATGGTTAAATTTGGTGTCCATCAGCTGAGACATCTGTCGGTCAAGGAGGTCCGCAAGATTGGCCACAGTATTCTTCAGGGTGTCCATCACCAGACCAATATGGCCACCGTAGAAGTGACCGCCATGGAGAACATGCTCGCCTTCGCCATCGATAATCGGGTTATCGTTGGCACTGTTCAGTTCGTTTTCAATAAAGCTGCGCATCCACGGCAGGCTGTCCTGCAGCACACCAATAATATGTGGTGCACAGCGGAGGGAATAGCGGTCCTGCAGACGGTTTGAGTTTCTTGGGGCTTCGGTCTGTTCAAGGTCTTCACGCACCATTTTGGCAATGGCCATCTGTCCAGGGTGTGGCTTCACAGCAAACAGTTTTTCATCGAAGTGGTCAGCATTCCCTCGCAGAGAGACAGACGTCAGTGAAGTGATGCGGGCACTCAGTTTGGCCATATATTCGGCACGACTAAAAGCCTCACAGGCCATAGCCGTCATCACAGCTGTGCCATTCATCAGTGCCAGGCCTTCTTTCGGGCGCAGCTTCAGGGGCTGAATATTCAGTTCCTGATAAACATCCGCTGTAGCACGACGTTCACCTTTAAAGTACACATCACGCTCACCCACCAGCATCGCACCGATATAAGACAGCGGTGTCAAATCACCACTGGCACCTACTGAACCCTCTTCGGGAATCACCGGCAGAATATTCTGGTTCAACAGCCAGACCATACGTTCCAGCAGCTCTTCACTGACACCAGACATGCCGACTGTGAGAGACGCCAGACGGGTCGCCATCACGCCACGAGCCTGGGTTTCGTCCAATATCCGGCCCAGACCACACCCATGGAAGCGGGTCAGATGCAGGGGCAGTTCATCGACCAGCTCTCGGGGCACGCTGCGGGTACAGGAGTCTCCATAACCAGTGGTGACACCATAAATCACTCCATCTTCTGCCAGCAGACGATCGAGAAACTCAACGCCTTTACGAATCCGGTGACGAAACGCAGGGCTGTCGCTTAACTGCGCTTTGGCCCTGCCTTCAGCCAGGGTATTGATCTGTTCAATAGTCAGGCGTCCTTCGCCGAAAACAACCGTTGCAAGGTCTGTCATGTATCTACTCCTTTTGACCTTCAGGCATCTGCCAGAATTTGAAAAAATTAAACCATTCCAAAGGGGAACGTTGGCAGATGCTTTCCAAACGGTGGGCATACGACTGCACCACACGGTTTAAATGTTCATTACGCTGCTTTCTGGGCAAACGCAGGGGATTAGCAAAGGGCTCTACATCCAGCAGATAACGCCCTTCCGGCGTACGGGTGCAAAATGCAGTAAACACCGGGCATTTGAGAATCGAGGCCAAAATAAACGGCCCACGGGGGAAAAGTGCAGGTGCACCCAGAAACCGGGCAGGAATACCCTGTTCGGCATCACCTTCCGGTAGACGATCAGCGGCAATAGCTACTATCTCACCACGATCAAATCATTTCGCTTAATAAAATGGACGTATCTGGGCCAATATCACTGATCTGAATCAAGCGCAGATTGGCTGCCGGATTCACTTCTTTCAGCATCCGGTTAAACGCTGGTGCATGATGGGTGTGCACCAGCACATTTACCTGCAGAGGTGCACCATCCCAGCTCAGGTCGGCCATGCACGGCAGATTTCAATATTGCCCAGATACGTCGCGAAATGATTGATCGTGGTGAGATAGTAGCTATTGCCGCTGATCGTCTACCGGAAGGTGATGCCGAACAGGGTATTCCTGCCCGGTTTCTGGGTGCACCTGCACTTTTCCCCCGTGGGCCGTTTATTTTGGCCTCGATTCTCAAATGCCCGGTGTTTACTGCATTTTGCACCCGTACGCCGGAAGGGCGTTATCTGCTGGATGTAGAGCCCTTTGCTAATCCCCTGCGTTTGCCCAGAAAGCAGCGTAATGAACATTTAAACCGTGTGGTGCAGTCGTATGCCCACCGTTTGGAAAGCATCTGCCAACGTTCCCCTTTGGAATGGTTTAATTTTTTCAAATTCTGGCAGATGCCTGAAGGTCAAAAGGAGTAGATACATGACAGACCTTGCAACGGTTGTTTTCGGCGAAGGACGCCTGACTATTGAACAGATCAATACCCTGGCTGAAGGCAGGGCCAAAGCGCAGTTAAGCGACAGCCCTGCGTTTCGTCACCGGATTCGTAAAGGCGTTGAGTTTCTCGATCGTCTGCTGGCAGAAGATGGAGTGATTTATGGTGTCACCACTGGTTATGGAGACTCCTGTACCCGCAGCGTGCCCCGAGAGCTGGTCGATGAACTGCCCCTGCATCTGACCCGCTTCCATGGGTGTGGTCTGGGCCGGATATTGGACGAAACCCAGGCTCGTGGCGTGATGGCGACCCGTCTGGCGTCTCTCACAGTCGGCATGTCTGGTGTCAGTGAAGAGCTGCTGGAACGTATGGTCTGGCTGTTGAACCAGAATATTCTGCCGGTGATTCCCGAAGAGGGTTCAGTAGGTGCCAGTGGTGATTTGACACCGCTGTCTTATATCGGTGCGATGCTGGTGGGTGAGCGTGATGTGTACTTTAAAGGTGAACGTCGTGCTACAGCGGATGTTTATCAGGAACTGAATATTCAGCCCCTGAAGCTGCGCCCGAAAGAAGGCCTGGCACTGATGAATGGCACAGCTGTGATGACGGCTATGGCCTGTGAGGCTTTTAGTCGTGCCGAATATATGGCCAAACTGAGTGCCCGCATCACTTCACTGACGTCTGTCTCTCTGCGAGGGAATGCTGACCACTTCGATGAAAAACTGTTTGCTGTGAAGCCACACCCTGGACAGATGGCCATTGCCAAAATGGTGCGTGAAGACCTTGAACAGACCGAAGCCCCAAGAAACTCAAACCGTCTGCAGGACCGCTATTCCCTCCGCTGTGCACCACATATTATTGGTGTGCTGCAGGACAGCCTGCCGTGGATGCGCAGCTTTATTGAAAACGAACTGAACAGTGCCAACGATAACCCGATTATCGATGGCGAAGGCGAGCATGTTCTCCATGGCGGTCACTTCTACGGTGGCCATATTGGTCTGGTGATGGACACCCTGAAGAATACTGTGGCCAATCTTGCGGACCTCCTTGACCGACAGATGTCTCAGCTGATGGACACCAAATTTAACCATGGTCTGCCTGCGAACCTGTCCGGCTCAGTGGGAGAACGAGCGCCGATTAACCATGGTTTCAAGGCTGTGCAGATTGGTATTTCCGCCTGGACCGCAGAAGCCCTGAAAAACACCATGCCTGCCAGCGTGTTCTCCCGTTCTACCGAATGTCATAACCAGGACAAGGTCAGCATGGGTACCATTGCTGCCCGCGATTGCCTGCGGGTGCTGGAACTGACAGAGCAGGTGGCGGCCGCTTCTCTGCTGGCTGTGCACCAGGCGGTAGAGCTGCGCCTGCGCAGTGGTGATATTACCTCCCGTGATATCAATAGTCGTCTGGCTGCCCAGCATGATCAGGTGATGTCAGGCTTTGAATTTGTTGATGAAGACCGCCCGCTGGAAGGTGATCTGCGCCGTCATATGGCACTGATTCGCCAGCGTCACTGGGATCTGTATTAACCCATGTCTAAGACCAGTGTCGTCAGCGTAGAAGATGCCTGCCGCCAGAAGATCCTGTCAGCAACCGTTGTGCAGAGAGTGCCGTTTCATGATGTGGATATGATGAAGGTGGCCTGGCATGGCCACTATATCAAATACTTTGAGATTGCCCGCTGCGCACTGCTTGATCAGCTGCAGTACAACTACATGGAGATGAAAGACTCCGGCTATATGTGGCCGATTGTCGATCTGAAGGTGAAGTATGTACGACCAGCGAAGTTCGGTCAGTACCTTGAGGTGACCTGCACTCTGACGGAGTATGAAAACCGCCTGGTACTGGATTACCTGATTCGAGACCAAAGTACTGGCACTC
>CBDCRZ010000112.1:0-5534 GCA_965221135.1 Sansalvadorimonas sp. | reverse complement strand
GTCACCACCACTACCACCTTGGCCAACAGCTTCCAGCCGCCTACTTCCCTCATTGGCGGGGAGCGGGATTTCCTGATGAAGTCGGGGTCTGGGGAGGAACTGCCGCCTGTTTGTACTCCGAAGTGAGTGGAAGATCTGGGCAGACTCGGGCCTTATGGTCGCGGTGACAGCCTGCGCAGATATGGCGGTAGGTGCAACCCGATACTGTGCAGCGACCTTTATTCCAGCTGACACAGATTCTAGCCAGTGACTCAGGACGTCTAGGAGGGCGGTTTTGAGTAGACACGGGAAATCCACCACTGCCACGTACTTGTTGTTGGAGTGGAGCAAGTGCACATTGATACGCAGCGTGGTCACATTCTTGGCAGATAGTGCAAAAAGTCCCAGAGGAGGTTCTTTGCCCTAATACTGTTGCGGCTTGTAAGCTAGGCTCCAGTGTGTTCCACGGCATAGAGGGGGTGATTGCAAGTTGGCGGCGAAAAACACGATCGTACTCCAACCACCCTGAGCCCCCATGGCGCAGCGCCTCACGAATTAGAATTCGGGAGTAGGCCAGCATGTCGCGTGTGAGACGGTCAGGTGTTCGGACAGCCACGTATGCATTGAAGCAATACAGCCATGAGATTAGTGAGGGAACCTCTCTCAACCTGGTCCGATTAACAGTGCTCAATGGGAGCGAGACGATGCCGTGGAGTGATGTTAGTTGGTTTATGAGGGCAATGTTATCGGCCAAGAGGTCCCTCATCTCCACAAACTGTCCCGCCTGAATGCGTTGAACTAGCAGGTGCGGGATTGGGTCTGCTGCTGGTGATAGCGACAGCCCCGGGTGGGACGCCGGTAAGGAGGGATACTGTGTGAAGTTCACTTGGCCACTGACAGGTAGGATAGCCCCTCCACCAGCCTGGGTATAAGTAGGCGGCTGGAAGCTGTTGGCCAAGGTGGTAGTGGTGGTGACGGTACTGTTACTTGAGACTGGGAGTGAGACCAATAATGATGTGGGAGGCATTCCACCGAACTGTGATGTAGCCCCTGGATACGGTGAGTAACAGACGTCATAGGTGAAGCAGTCTTCATGACAAGTGCTATTGGTAACCATGGTGATACAAAAACCAGACAGAAAATTGTGAAAAACCCCACTGCGTACACAAGTCAACAATTATACACTCAGGCGCCTCTTAACGCATAAATTGCGTGTGCGTGCATGCACGTGCAGAGAGAGAGATAACCTGACCTGGATTGGTGGGCTGAGAGATTGTAGGAGGAGTTGGAGTTATCTGGCGAATCTCCGCACGGATAACTGCCAGGAGCTGATCCATTGGGATACCGACGACAGGGGTCCCACCAGAAGATGTAGCACTAGAGGGTTGGCCACGTCCGCGCCCTCCTCCAGTTGAGGACGACTGAGCGCCTCGGCCACGTCCGCGTGGTGTGACAGGACTCGAGCGCCCTCTCGCCGTATCGCGTCGAGTCTTGGCCATGGAGAAGGCACGGAGAGAGGGAGAAGAAAAGACAGAGTGGGGCTGTGTGTCTGTCACTGCCTCGTGCCAGATGACCACGCCCTAGTTGTCTGCGCATGCGCTAGGTGCCGTGGGGGAGTGTCCCTTGTGCAATTAACCACATTTAACTTGTTTCAACTTAAAAGAGTATTTAATATGATGCTTATTTTATAACCAAAATTCTTCGGTACCTATCAGCTACCAAACAATTGTTTGGTAGCTATTCAGTTTGAATAGCTACCGAACGGAGACAGTACACTCTCTGGTTGTTAAGCGCATGTGCTTATAATGCTGGGCCGCAAGGAATTATGCACTTCTAGCTGACAGTGAAACAGAATCGTTTCACACAGAACTGTTACCACAGTCACTTTGCATCATAGCAGACATGAGAGGTGCATGTTCCTAATGCTAATTCAGTGCATCGTACACAGTAAGTATTTTTCCACGTACAGTAGAGGCCAAGAAATTTTCCATTTCGTGTTTGTAGAAACATTGTTTCGATTGGGAGACAATCATGCTATACTACATTGTTAGAAACAGGCAAAACACGATGTGCGCGTGTTTAGACGAAGCATGTCTCGTTTTTGAGTCGTTTCCATGTCAGCCATCACTTGGGTATCGAATATCTATCACTTGGGTATCGAATATATTGCACTGCTCTGTGTGGCAACGACAGAGAGCCCAGCAGTGTGACAATGACGACTGTCGGCGACAAAGGAGACAGTGGAGGCGGCAAGCGGCGAATGACAACTAGCACTTTGTCGCTTCTTGTACGCCAGCTTCATGAAAACGACTCAAAAACGAGACATGCTTCGTCTAAACACGCGCACATCGTGTTTTGCCTGTTTCTAACAATGTAGTATAGCATGATTGTCTCACCAATCGAAACAATGTTTCTACAAACACGAAATGGAAAATTTCTTGGCCTCTACTGTACGTGGAAAAATACTTACTGTGTACGATGCACTGAATTAGCATTAGGAACATGCACCTCTCATGTCTGCTATGATGCAAAGTGACTGTGGTAACAGTTCTGTGTGAAACGATTCTGTTTCACTGTCAGCTAGAAGTGCATAATTCCTTGCGGCCCAGCATTATAAGCACATGCGCTTAACAACCAGAGACAACTGTCTCCGTTCGGTAGCTATTCAAACTGAATAGCTACCAAACATATTGTTTGGTAGCTGATAGGTACCGAAGAATTTTGGAAAATAAGCATCATATTAAATACTCTTTTAAGTTGAAACAAGTTAAATGTGGTTAATTGCACAAGGGACACTCCCCCACGGCACCTAGCGCATGCGCAGACAACTAGGGCGTGGTCATCTGGCACGAGGCAGTGACAGACACACAGCCCCACTCTGTCTTTTCTTCTCCCTCTCTCCGTGCCTTCTCCATGGCCAAGACTCGACGCGATACGGCGAGAGGGCGCTCGAGTCCTGTCACACCACGCGGACGTGGCCGAGGCGCTCAGTCGTCCTCAACTGGAGGAGGGCGCGGACGTGGCCAACCCTCTAGTGCTACATCTTCTGGTGGGACCCCTGTCGTCGGTATCCCAATGGATCAGCTCCTGGCAGTTATCCGTGCGGAGATTCGCCAGATAACTCCAACTCCTCCTACAATCTCTCAGCCCACCAATCCAGGTCAGGTTATCTCTCTCTCTGCACGTGCATGCACGCACACGCAATTTATGCGTTAAGAGGCGCCTGAGTGTATAATTGTTGACTTGTGTACGCAGTGGGGTTTTTCACAATTTTCTGTCTGGTTTTTGTATCACCATGGTTACCAATAGCACTTGTCATGAAGACTGCTTCACCTATGACGTCTGTTACTCACCGTATCCAGGGGCTACATCACAGTTCGGTGGAATGCCTCCCACATCATTATTGGTCTCACTCCCAGTCTCAAGTAACAGTACCGTCACCACCACTACCACCTTGGCCAACAGCTTCCAGCCGCCTACTTATACCCAGGCTGGTGGAGGGGCTATCCTACCTGTCAGTGGCCAAGTGAACTTCACACAGTATCCCTCCTTACCGGCGTCCCACCCGGGGCTGTCGCTATCACCAGCAGCAGACCCAATCCCGCACCTGCTAGTTCAACGCATTCAGGCGGGACAGTTTGTGGAGATGAGGGACCTCTTGGCCGATAACATTGCCCTCATAAACCAACTAACATCACTCCACGGCATCGTCTCGCTCCCATTGAGCACTGTTAATCGGACCAGGTTGAGAGAGGTTCCCTCACTAATCTCATGGCTGTATTGCTTCAATGCATACGTGGCTGTCCGAACACCTGACCGTCTCACACGCGACATGCTGGCCTACTCCCGAATTCTAATTCGTGAGGCGCTGCGCCATGGGGGCTCAGGGTGGTTGGAGTACGATCGTGTTTTTCGCCGCCAACTTGCAATCACCCCCTCTATGCCGTGGAACACACTGGAGCCTAGCTTACAAGCCGCAACAGTATTAGGGCAAAGAACCTCCTCTGGGACTTTTTGCACTATCTGCCAAGAATGTGACCACGCTGCGTATCAATGTGCACTTGCTCCACTCCAACAACAAGTACGTGGCAGTGGTGGATTTCCCGTGTCTACTCAAAACCGCCCTCCTAGACGTCCTGAGTCACTGGCTAGAATCTGTGTCAGCTGGAATAAAGGTCGCTGCACAGTATCGGGTTGCACCTACCGCCATATCTGCGCAGGCTGTCACCGCGACCATAAGGCCCGAGTCTGCCCAGATCTTCCACTCACTTCGGAGTACAAACAGGCGGCAGTTCCTCCCCAGACCCCGACTTCATCAGGAAATCCCGCTCCCCGCCAATGAGGGATCTGTACTTAATATGAACATCAATAACTGAACAAAAAGGATAAGTGAGGTAAGTGGCAGCACTACGCAATGGTGGCATGAATATATAGTATGACGAGGCACTAACTGGGGCATAATGAAAGTGAGATATATAAGTCTTGATTGTCCATATTAAGTATCCCTCATTGGCGGGGAGCGGGATTTCCTGACGGGGTCCTGCCGCCTGTTTGTACTCCGAAGTGCCGTGGAAGATCTGGGCACTCGGGCCTTATGGTCGCGGTGACAGCCTGCGCAGATATGGCAGGTGCAACCCGATACTGTGCAGCGACCTTTATTCACTGAACAGATTCTAGCCAACTCAGGACGTCTAGGAGGGCGGTTTTGAGTAGACACGGGAAATCCACCACTGCCACGTACTTGTCAAGTGCACATTGATACGCAGCGTGGTCGCATTCTTGGCACAAAAAGTCCCAGAGGAGGTTCAGTTGTGTTAGGCTCCAGTGTGTTCCACGGCATAGAGGGGGTGATTGCAAGTTGGCAAAAACGATCGTACTCCAACCACCCTGAGCATGGCGCAGCGCCTGAATTAGCGGGAATAGACGGTCAGCGGACAGCCACGTATGCATTGAAGCAATACAGCCATAGATGTGAGGGAACCTCTCTCAACCTGGTCCGATTAACAGTGCTCAATGGGAGCGAGACGATGCCGTGGAGTGATGTTAGTTGGTTTATGAGGGCAATGTTATCGGCCAAGAGGTCCCTCATCTCCACAAACTGTCCCGCCTGAATGCGTTGAACTAGCAGGTGCGGGATTGGGTCTGCTGCTGGTGATAGCGACAGCCCCGGGTGGGACGCCGGTAAGGAGGGATACTGTGTGAAGTTCACTTGGCCACTGACAGGTAGGATAGCCCCTCCACCAGCCTGGGTATAAGTAGGCGGCTGGAAGCTGTTGGCCAAGGTGGTAGTGGTGGTGACGGTACTGTTACAGAGAGCCCAGCAGTGTGACAATGACGACTGTCGGCGACAAAGGAGACAGTGGAGGCGGCAAGCGGCGAATGACAACTAGCACTTTGTCGCTTCTTGTACGCCAGCTTCATGAAAACGACTCAAAAACGAGACATGCTTCGTCTAAACACGCGCACATCGTGTTTTGCCTGTTTCTAACAATGTAGTATAGCATGATTGTCTCCCAATCGAAACAATGTTTCTACAAACACGAAATGGAAAATTT
>CBDCRZ010000111.1:0-8283 GCA_965221135.1 Sansalvadorimonas sp. | reverse complement strand
GACAGCGCCTTTATTGTTGATAACCTCTATGAGGGGTTGGTGGTGATGAAGAACGATAGTGTTATTGCGCCCGGTCAGGCCGAGAGCTGGCGCATGGAAGATGAAGGTCGGCGGTATGTTTTTCAACTCCGTAAAAATCTGAAGTGGAGCAATGGCGAACCTTTAACTGCCCATGATTTTGTGGCCGGATTTCGTTATCAGGCTGACCCTCGCTATGCCTTCTTTAAGGCTGAGGCTCTTAAACATATTCAACTTAAAAATATTGGTGCAGTGCTGGCGGGCAGGCTTCCGCCTGAGCAGCTGGGTGTCTCTGCCCCTGACAACTATACGGTGGTTATTGAGCTGGAACAGACTCAGGATACGGCATTGGTGATCTTCTCCAATATGATGCCGCTCTATCAGCCGGCCCTAAAAAAGTTTGGACAGAATTGGGCGTCCAGATTCGAACAGCTGGTGGTGAATGGTCCTTATGAGGTTAAAGAGTGGTTCTTGAATGAACGCATAGTACTGAGCAAAAATCCGAATTACTGGAATGCCTCCGCTGTGGCGATTGATGAGGCGGTTTTGCACCATCTCACCGTGGATTCGGAGTTAAAGCATTATCAGGCCGGAGCGTTGGATATGACCAACACCGTAGTGCCCGGACGCTACGAGTGGATGAAAAAGCATTTTGGCGCACAGCTTAGGGTGACGCTTAAGTCCGGTAGTTATTTTTATATCCTTAATCATCGAAAGCCCCAGTTAAAGGATCCAAAACTCAGGCGGGCGCTGTCTTACTCCATAGACAGAAAGGTGATAACTGAAAAGGTGCTCGGTTATGGCCTGGTGGCTGCACGCTGGTTTGCGCCTGTTGCCAGTATGGAGGGTCCAGTCCGTTTTGCAGAGATGGATAATCAGACAGAGGCATTGAATGCTTTTCCTCTGACGGCCATGTCTCAGAAACAGAGGGAACAGGAAGCGCGTCGTCTGTTTAAGGAGGCCGGGTATGGTCCCGAAAATCCGCTGGAACTGGAAATCCTTTATAACACTTTGGATGTGCACCGGCAGGTAGCCCTGGCTGTGACCGATATGTGGAAGCGCAATCTTGCGGTTACGGTGAAGCTGCGTAATACCGAGTGGAACCTTCTGGACTCAGAAGCGCGTAAAGGTACCTTTGATGTATTGCGTATGGGCTGGTTGATGAAGTCCGGCCATCCTTGTTTTCAGTACGCTATGTTTCATTCAGATTTTGCCTCTAACTATGCCGGCTATAAGAATGCTGCCTTTGATAAGGCCTATCAGCAAGCCTGCCATGACTCTTCCAGGGAGAAGCGGGCAGAGGGGGTACTGATGGCTGAACAGATTCTGGAACAGGACATGCCCGTTATTCCCATCTACAACTATGCGGATGTGAGGTTGGTGCGGGAACGGGTGAAAGGCTACCCCAGGGCGGGTCAGTACAACTGGTTTCGGATCAGTGATTTATGGCTGGAGGATATTCCCGGTAAGGCAGCCAGCAAATAACTCCACAGATATTAAAGTCGTTTATCGGGGCCGACTTAAAAGCACATAAACAGCCCCGGTGCCGCCATCCACTGGCAGACAGGAGGCAAAACCCAGTACGCCGGGAACCTGTTTCAGCCAGGCATTCACATAACTCTTCATGGTTTCGTTCTTGATCGCACCATTCGGCTCCCAGGCATTATGAGATTTGCCATGCACTACGCGTACTGTTGTGTAGTGGTTCTTGCGACAGAAGCTGATAAACCGCTGCAGCATCTCCCGCCCGTCTTCAAAGCTGAAGCCGTGGAGGTCGAGGTTATATTCCACCTTGATTTGCCCCAGCCTCAGCTTGCGCATTTTGGTGTGCTGCAAACCGGTCTGCATATGTTCCATATACTCTTCCGGCGCGATAGGGACGATATGGGTGTCAGACAACCCGTCGGCTGTGATTGAGTTCTCCGTGGTGGCCTGGCGACGGCGCAGCTTCAGGGTGAACTCGGGGATGCTGCTTTTGCCTGAAGGCTTCTGTATTGGGGCTTTGGTCCTGTTCTGTTTCAGGGGCTTAACATCAGACATCTCCCGGGCCAGCAGGCTCATGTCGTCGTCATCCATTTTATCATGCTTGTCTGTCATGGTGCCCGGTAACCTTAAATGCGTATGTGGCCGTGATTTACAGACGGAGATTCTATCTCGAAGTATGGCTCTACGGTAAGGGTTTTCGCCTGTTTTCCCATTTGGCTGTGTGCTGTAATCCCTGTAAGACCTGATAGAATAACGCCATCACACCGGTTCCGGTCTATCTTCCCCTGCTTATTTCTGTTCGAAGGATTGGCATGTCTCTACTTACATCTGACACCCTGTATGACACTGATGGTCTGCAGACCATTGGCGACTGGTTGCGCTGGACCTACAGCCGGTTTAACGAGCATGAACTGTTCTTTGGGCATGGCAGTGATAATGGTTGGGATGAAGCCTGCCACCTGGTGCTGCAGGCGCTGGAGTTACCCTGGGACTTTGATGCCTCTCTTTACGGCAGTCGGCTGACTGAGACGGAAAAGAACTGTCTGGCTACTTTGGTGAAGCGTAGGGTGGAGGAGCGTATTCCAACGCCTTACCTGCTGAACCGGGGGTGGTTCTGTGGCATGCCTTTCTATGTGGATGAGCGGGTGCTGGTACCTCGTTCCCCGATTGCCGAGCTGATTCAGAATGGTTTCCAGCCGTTTCTGGGTGATACGCCAGTGAATCGTGTGCTGGATCTGTGCACCGGTTCTGGCTGTATCGGTATTGCCTGTGCCCAGGCCTGGCCGGAGGCGGCGGTTGACCTTCTCGACCTTTCCCCTGATGCGCTGGAAGTGGCCCGTATTAATATTGACCAGTTTGAAGTCTGGGACAGAGTACAGGCGGTTGAGTCTGATCTCTTCTCTACGCTGAAAGCCGAGGCTGACACGCCTGAATACCAAATTATCGTTACCAATCCACCTTATGTGGATGCGGAAGATATGGGCGACTTGCCAGATGAATATCACCACGAACCTGAGCTGGGCCTGGCGGCGGGACATGATGGTCTGGATCTTGCGCGCACTATTTTGCGGGAAGCCCGTAACTACCTGACTGACGATGGCATTCTGGTGATGGAAGTCGGTAACAGTTGCCATGCGCTGGATGACGCCTTTCCGAATGTTCCCTTTACCTGGCTCGAATTTGAAGATGGTGGTCATGGGGTTTGTCTGCTGACTGCGTCCGAACTGGACCAGTATCAGGACAGCTTCGCGCAGTGATACAAAACCTGCCTGTAGCACTGGTGTTTCAGGTAGGTATAATTCTCTTTTCAGGAAGCTGATTTACAAGCAGGCGTTGGCGGAGTTTATGGCAGGCAATACGATAGGCAAACTTTTCACTGTAACCACGTTTGGCGAAAGCCACGGGCCTGCTCTGGGCTGTATTGTTGATGGTTGCCCTCCTGGTGTTGAGATTTCGGTAGCGGATCTGCAGGCGGATCTTGATCGTCGCAAACCCGGTACCTCACGCTTTACTACCCAGCGCCGTGAACCGGATGAAGTCAAGATTTTGTCCGGTGTATTTGAAGGGAAAACCACAGGCACACCGATTGGCCTGATCATCGAGAACACTGACCAGCGTTCCCGTGATTACTCTAATATTGCTGATACCTATCGTCCGGCTCACGCTGACTACACCTATAACCAGAAATATGGTTTCCGTGATTATCGCGGTGGTGGCCGTTCTTCCGCACGGGAAACCGCCATGCGTGTAGCCGCCGGTGCTATTGCCAAGAAGTATCTGGCGAGCCTGGGCATTCAGGTGCGCGGGTATCTGGAACAGATGGGTGATATTCATATCGAGTCATTTGACTGGAATGAAGTACACAATAACCCGTTCTTCTGCCCGGATGTCAGCAAGGTAAAGGAGATGGAACAACTGATTACTGATCTGCGTTCACAGGGTGACTCTGTTGGTGCCCGTATTACTGTCGAAGCGACAGGTGTTATGCCCGGTCTTGGTGAGCCGATCTTTGATCGCCTGGATGCTGAGCTGGCGCACTCTTTAATGAGCATTAATGCCGTGAAGGGTGTTGAGATTGGTGCAGGCTTTGAATCTGTTCGCCAGAAAGGTTCTGAGCATCGGGATGAAATGACGCCAGAGGGCTTCCTTTCCAATAATGCCGGCGGTATTTTGGGTGGTATCAGCTCTGGCCAGACTATTCGCGCCAGCATTGCCCTGAAGCCAACCTCCAGCCTAACAGTTCCTGGCAAGTCCATTAATGTAGCTGGCGAAGCCCATGAAGTGATTACCAAAGGCCGTCATGACCCTTGCGTCGGTGTACGGGCTACCCCGATTGCTGAGGCGATGGTTGCGATTACGCTTCTAGATCATCTGCTGCGTCATCGTGGGCAGAATGCGGATGTGGTTCGTCCGACGCCGGTGATTCCTGGTTCTGTTTAAAAATTTACAAACCGGGTTTTAAAGGGACTGCTTATAACGAGCGTCTTAAAAAGAGACCGTTGAATCCGCTACAGAAAAGGCCGCAGTCGCGGTCTTTTTCTTTTGTTTTTCCAGCTTCTGAAGAATCGGAATATCCTTCCATCCCCCTCGGGGTTGCAGATTGTCAGGATGGAAAACAACCTTGCCACCTTCCACAAACACCAGCGCAGTGTATAACGTGTCACTAAAGTAGAATGGCATCTCCTCTTTCATTGCTGAATGAGCTATTACGATCACAGAGTCTTTTAAATGATTGGTACATTCCAGTAGAGGCTGCATGCTCTTTTCTGAAGAAGGAGTGTTCGCTCTCTTACACATAAAGCAGGCCTGCAGCCCGCTAAGTAAATTAAAGAGGCGGTAACAGGACAGGAAGACAGTCTGTTGAAGGAGTATTGTTTCCGACTGCTCAAGTTCAATTAATACCTCTTTCAATTCCCCTGAAGAGTGGCAGCGAATGCAATCCAGGCTTATGCCAAATTTGGCTATATAATCTTCAAGCATGGGCAGGCGTGTTCCTTGACCTAAAATGTCAGAAATAAACCACGCATCCAATTGACGTGATGCATCATCATCAAGCCAGTTGTGGACTCTCTCGGCGGTAATCATTTTTTTGCAAAGATCTTCAAGTTGTTCAAAAAAACGAGTCTCTTTGGACAGTGTTTCAAGCACCGGCATGGCACGCATCTTTTGGGCTGGCGGCTCATTTTTAAGAAAAGCCTTGATAGCCGTTTGTGCCAGTTCCATTTTGGGTAATCTACCCAGATGGGTCGCTTTTCTAAAGGATGTGCCTGAAGCCGAGCTGACAACAGGTAAGTTAGCGACATTTCGAAGTACGTAGTAATTCTTGATGATTTTTTCGGCAACTTCAGTCGTTTTATTGCCGGTGCGCCAGGCTCTTGTTGTGTGTGTTCTTCGGCGTTGTACTGGCTTGCCAAAAAAATTAATTTTAACCGAGCCGTCAGGCAGGCGGTCTTGCCCATGGTGCTGGGGAGGTAGACGGTCATCCCCCTCAATCTGTGATGAAATGGGTATCAGGGGCTTGCTCACTAAAGGGGCTGTCATGTGGCTTATTCCATGGTCAATCACTGTATTTTGAGTGATCGCATCACCAGAAACTCAATCGAATAGCTGACAGACCGGTTTGTTTGGCTGACATAAAGGTATTTGGGTATTTAAGTCTTTGGGGCGCAGTCGCTTTTCGTAGTACTACGACTTACCAATGACGCAGGATAGCTGTAGGTTGAAAGGAGGAATGATGAGATCACACTATGCAGACACATATTAAAAAATTTCATGAGTTGACTACCCTTGAACTTTATAAAATTTTAAAGCTGAGGTGCGATGTGTTTGTGGTTGAGCAGGAGTGTACATACCCTGACCTGGATGATAAGGATCACCAGCCGAAAACTCTGCATATCACTCTGGTGGACGACAGCGGTGAAATTACTGCCTACAGCCGGGTACTCCCACCTGGGTTAAGTTACCCGCAGGCGAGCATCGGTCGAGTGGTTGTGAGTGAAGTGCACCGCAGGAAAGGTCTGGCAGCTGTGCTGGTTAAGGCCTCTATTGATGTGATTCACCGGCAGTGGCCTGGGGTGGATATTCAGATTGGGGCTCAGGAGTATTTGCTGGGTTTTTATCAGGGGTTGGGGTTTAAGAATAATTCAGAGATGTATCTGGAAGATGGCATCCCTCACCGGGATATGATTTTGACAGGTGGGCACAATTAGAGCGGGATGGTCTGGTGGAGCCTAATGATCCTGGACGTATTATTACCAGACTGTCTGAAATCAAGGACGAAAAACTATGAAGTCGTTATACATTCTCAGACGCACTCCACAAATTGGCCTAATCAGTAGACATGACCTGCAGGATACATTGATAAATCAATCTATTAATTAGTAAGAGGTTGAGGAAATACCATCCAGGCTGGAAATGTGGCTTTATCTGTCGGCAGATATGTAAAGCCGCATAGAGAGACTTTAAAGGGGGAGTCCTGGCCATTGTTCAGAGCTTTATAATAATCCCACAGGGCAGTCAATACATTACTGTTAAGATGTGTGATCTCCAAAGTTATACGGAATAAACCATATGGAGTTGGGAGGCCAGGGGATATGCCGGGGTCATTGAGTTCATTGAATACCCCCTGTTCATCTGTGTCATAAACGGCAAGATAGCCAAATTCAGGATAAGCGATGCAATCCCTGATGCTTTGTTCGTCTGCTGGTTCGTCGGGGTTTTCTGGTCTTGTCTTCACCTTCACTGTATAGGATGAATCGATAAGCTCCTGCGCATTTTTTGTACTCGCCAGAATAACCAATCCTGGAATTTTTTCAACTCACTCAGCCCATTCTGGCATTTCAGCCGATGACCTGTCCCCGATAGATACGTTGAGGTTTTTTCGGTATAGGGGTGTCGTTATTTTCCGGCTTGGGCACTATCTCGGTCTGGCCGCGATAAACTTTGGTAGAGAAGCGTTTTTCTGGTGTGGTTTTATCCTTGAGAGCCTGGAGCCATGGCTGACCAGCCAGTGTCACCAGCTCTCGTATCAGAAGCCTTAATACCGTGTCGGTTGATGTGGCATACAGCGAAACAAGATGGCTTAACAATTCAGGGTTGGCCAGCTTAATTCCAGGTTTCTCCTGTGACGGCACTTTTTTGCGTATTTCTCGAACCAGGTCGATCATCTCTTTATTAAATTGCATGTGCTGTCCTGCGAACTGAATATGTAATGGTCTGTGACAAGGCAGGAAGTGTGCCCGTTTTACATAAATTAGAAATTGCCTTGCTGAGGCGTGTTTATAAGTGCATTTCAAGGTGCACCCGTGCTTCAGGCTGGTGCGCGGGTTGACTCTGTGCATCATGTTCGGGCTTCATGCTCGACGTAATTCTAAACCACCAAACTCTCTGCCTGATGCCTGCCTGCTCTAATAAATGCAAAAAATAGTTACTAAAAGAAGCAACCTCATCCTCTCAATAGCCAGCTCCTGCTTCAGGGATTATTTCGCAGCCTTTTCACACAAAAAGCGGAAAATATTTCAATCCCCGTCTATAACTGAACCTCCGTACGACTGGTGTAAGCCTTTATACGAGCCTGGATTAGCCCCCTTTGGGTGTCTTGTTCGGGATGGTTGATTGGGGAGATGTAGACTTATGGTAACGAGATTGAACGTGCCGCCGCAGCGCCTGAAGCGCGCGCATATTTTTCCTGCTCTTATCTGCTCGGGTCTTGCCAGTGTTATGGCAGGTTCTGGCCCGGTACAGTCGGCAGGTCTGTCTCTGGATACCTTTAATTCTATCTCAGCCTTTGGTTCGGCCGGTGCTGGGCGTGGCGTGAATCAGGCTGACGCTTCGGTAATGAGCTCCAACGCTGCGGGAATGACCTTTGTTGATCGTCAGCAGCTGGTGCTGGGTGGTATGGGTATTTTTGCTGGGGGGGAGGCTAAAGGAACCTATCGTTCGCGTATTTTGAACAAACCATCGAAATGGGATCTTTCAGATGTGAGATATTACCAGTCGTATGGCTCGCCTGTGAATGACTATGCCCCATGTACAGACAGTCCCGGAGAGAAATGTTACACCCAAACCGGCAAGGTAGATGATTTTTTAACACCCAAAGCGGTTCCCTCCATTTACTATGCCCAACCTTATAATGATGATTTTTGGTTTGGTCTGGGTATATACGCTTCCTTTGGTGGGGAAACGGAATATCCCATTGAATCACCTTTCCGATACCAGGCTCTTTCCAGTAAGACTCAGGTGGTCAATATTCAGCCTACGGTCGCTTATCGCATATCTGAA
>CBDCRZ010000110.1:0-3295 GCA_965221135.1 Sansalvadorimonas sp. | reverse complement strand
GAGACAGCTCCTCGCAACCTCACGACACAGCCATGTTGCGGGCCGCAGCGACTCTATGTTTCTTCGGCTTCTTTCGCTCTGGGGAAATCACGGTACCATCAGCAGGAGAATTCGATCCACGCTTTCATCTGACTTGGGGCGACATTTCTATCAACGACCTCGACTCGCCTACCGTGGTCAAAGTGCATCTAAAACGCTCAAAAACCGATCAGGCAGGCAAAGGCGTTGACATCTTTGTAGGGGCAACCGGATCCGAGTTATGCCCAGTCGCCGAAACCGTTCACTACGTTCGCATACGGGGCCCATCCCCCGGACCGTTCCTGCGTTTCCACGACGGCTCCCCACTGACAAAAGCTGCACTCGTCAAGCGCGTGAGGGAAGCTCTCACGGAATTGGGCCTCGATGCGTCGTGCTACGCCGGCCATAGCTTCAGAATAGGGGCGGCCACAACAGCCGCTTGCTCCGGCATTGAAGACTCGGCCATTCGCTCACTGGGAAGGTGGAGGAGCGACGCCTTCCTGCGGTACATCCGCCCATCCGGGGAACATCTAGCGGAATACTCGAGGCACATGGCGGCCAGTCGGAGCTCCTGCGCTTCTTCCAAGTGACGGAGCAAAACAGCTCGGCTACGCCAGCCCACTAATGAACTACGTACTCAGTAGCACTATATGCATGCTATACCTGCTCATTATCATGATGAAATAAAACTTTCTAATGGTTTCAGCTTCCCGGTAGCCTGCACCCCCGGCGTCACTCATCAGACACGCTCGCGGTTCTTGGGGGGAGTGTACCGATCCGACCACAACCCGGACGAATCGGCACATGGGCAGAAATAGTATTCGGGCCGGTCACCACCGGCCTTTGACACTCCCCTCAAATCACTTCACCGGTGCCTGTCATCAAACCCACTCAGCCTTATAGCCTATACTGCATTATGAGAATTGATATAGCTAGGTATAAACGGATGTCACGTAGCGACGTCCAGGCATTCTTCTCACTGAACTGTAGAGAGAGCAGAAAAGCACGGTTGTGGGTTACCGTCACTTGCAGGCAGGCGCCGGTACACTGCCCCGGACATTCCGCCAAACCTTTAGGATGGGTACACTATACACACGCACATACTCATACACACAGTCGCCTTCACTCACATGCACACAATTATGTTCACCCACACGCACGCATCAACCACATGATATAACGAGTTAAATGAGGTTTAACGCAGTTAAACCTAGTTAACGACAATGTCGACCTCCGTGTTCCCGCGCAAACGTCCGGGCTGCATAACATACAAATACAGCAGGAGGCGGGGTCACGCATGCGCAAAGAGCACATGCTCACCAGTGGTTATCAGTCAGCTGCTACAGGGACGCATTCTACCCACCCTCCCACAAACCTCAAGCATAGCACAGCAACCGAGCTCACTGATAGGCATACCCAACCTACTGGTGTGGTGTCCATTCACCTACTCCACCCAGACGGGTGTGACAGTCCGGGGCAGAAACAGAAATAGTATTCGGGCCGGTCACCACCGGCCTTTGACACTCCCCTCAAATCACTTCACCGGTGCCTGTCATCAAACCCACTCAGCCTTATAGCCTATACTGCATTATGAGAATTGATATAGCTAGGTATAAACGGATGTCACGTAGCGACGTCCAGGCATTCTTCTCACTGAACTGTAGAGAGAGCAGAAAAGCACGGTTGTGGGTTACCGTCACTTGCAGGCAGGCGCCGGTAAAGTGATTTGAGGGGAGTGTCAAAGGCCGGTGGTGACCGGCCCGAATACTATTTCTGTTTCTGCCCCGGACTGTCACACCCGTCTGGGTGGAGTAGGTGAATGGACACCACACCAGTAGGTTGGGTATGCCTATCAGTGAGCTCGGTTGCTGTGCTATGCTTGAGGTTTGTGGGAGGGTGGGTAGAATGCGTCCCTGTAGCAGCTGACTGATAACCACTGGTGAGCATGTGCTCTTTGCGCATGCGTGACCCCGCCTCCTGCTGTATTTGTATGTTATGCAGCCCGGACGTTTGCGCGGGAACACGGAGGTCGACATTGTCGTTAACTAGGTTTAACTGCGTTAAACCTCATTTAACTCGTTATATCATGTGGTTGATGCGTGCGTGTGGGTGAACATAATTGTGTGCATGTGAGTGAAGGCGACTGTGTGTATGAGTATGTGCGTGTGTATAGTGTACCCATCCTAAAGGTTTGGCGGAATGTCCGGGGCAGTGTACCGGCGCCTGCCTGCAAGTGACGGTAACCCACAACCGTGCTTTTCTGCTCTCTCTACAGTTCAGTGAGAAGAATGCCTGGACGTCGCTACGTGACATCCGTTTATACCTAGCTATATCAATTCTCATAATGCAGTATAGGCTATAAGGCTGAGTGGGTTTGATGACAGGCACCGGTGAAGTGATTTGAGGGGAGTGTCAAAGGCCGGTGGTGACCGGCCCGAATACTATTTCTGCCCATGTGCCGATTCGTCCGGGTTGTGGTCGGATCGGTACACTCCCCCCAAGAACCGCGAGCGTGTCTGATGAGTGACGCCGGGGGTGCAGGCTACCGGGAAGCTGAAACCATTAGAAAGTTTTATTTCATCATGATAATGAGCAGGTATAGCATGCATATAGTGCTACTGAGTACGTAGTTCATTAGTGGGCTGGCGTAGCCGAGCTGTTTTGCTCCGTCACTTGGAAGAAGCGCAGGAGCTCCGACTGGCCGCCATGTGCCTCGAGTATTCCGCTAGATGTTCCCCGGATGGGCGGATGTACCGCAGGAAGGCGTCGCTCCTCCACCTTCCCAGTGAGCGAATGGCCGAGTCTTCAATGCCGGAGCAAGCGGCTGTTGTGGCCGCCCCTATTCTGAAGCTATGGCCGGCGTAGCACGACGCATCGAGGCCCAATTCCGTGAGAGCTTCCCTCACGCGCTTGACGAGTGCAGCTTTTGTCAGTGGGGAGCCGTCGTGGAAACGCAGGAACGGTCCGGGGGATGGGCCCCGTATGCGAACGTAGTGAACGGTTTCGGCGACTGGGCATAACTCGGATCCGGTTGCCCCTACAAAGATGTCAACGCCTTTGCCTGCCTGATCGGTTTTTGAGCGTTTTAGATGCACTTTGACCACGGTAGGCGAGTCGAGGTCGTTGATAGAAATGTCGCCCCAAGTCAGATGAAAGCGTGGATCGAATTCTCCTGCTGATGGTACCGTGATTTCCCCAGAGCGAAAGAAGCCGAAGAAACATAGAGTCGCTGCGGCCCGCAACATGGCTGTGTCGTGAGGTTGCGAGGAGCTGTCTC
>CBDCRZ010000109.1:0-71624 GCA_965221135.1 Sansalvadorimonas sp. | reverse complement strand
CCGCCTGCCCAGCAAGCGCCAGAACCTGTTGTTCTCCGCCACACTGAACGACGGTGTGCGTTATCTGGCCGACACGGTGAATGACGATGCAATGGAGATCTCGGTTTCACCTGACTCGGCCACTACGCCGAATATCAGCCAGTGGTTAATCACTGTAGATAAAGACAAGAAGTCTGCCCTGCTCAGCCATCTGATCAAAGAGCAGGAGTGGGATCAGGCACTGATCTTTATAGAAAAGAAGCACAGTGTTGCCAAGCTGGTTGAACAGCTGGGTAAACGAGGCATTGAAGCAGAAGCAATTCATAGCGGCAGAAGTCAGGCCAGCCGTGAGAAGGTTCTGGCAGACTTTAAAGCGGGTAAGGTGAAGTTCCTGGTGTCTACCGGTGTTGCCGCTCGCGGTATCGATATCGATAACCTGTCCCGCGTCGTCAATTACGATATGCCTTTCCAGGCCGATGATTATATTCACCGCATTGGCCGTACCGGTCGTGCGGGCACTGCTGGTGAAGCTATCTCATTTGTTGCCAAGGATAACTTCAAGAACCTGTGCGCTATCGAAAGTCGTCTCGGACATATTATTGAACGCAGAGAGGTTGAAGGCTTCGAAGTGAAGAAGGTCGTTCCTGTTTCGATTTTAAACTATGTACCCAAGAGCAAACGCGGAGTGAAGGCTTAACCCTTCACTCCGCAGCTGAGGCCATAAAAAAGGTGATGATTGTTTAAGTGTTAAAACATCACCTTTCCAGTTTTTCAGCCCTGTCACTGTGTTGCTGTATTCCAGTAGATTAGCCCCTGCTGAAGTAAAAAACTGGCCGTAAGGACAACGGAAGCTCCTGCGGCAAAAGGCAGGCCGATAAGGGGAGCTGCCAGTATATTCAGGGTCATCGGCAAGGCATGGGCACCAGTGTTAAATGCATAGAGCTGGTTTGCAGAGAATTCTTTGTCCGACCTCTTACGGGGGATCACCCTGCTTGTTGAGTCTGCTATGTCCAGGAGATTAGCCAGGCTGACTATAGGCGCCACAAAACTAAAACTGTAAGCAACGACGGCAGCGTCCTTCAGATAGTTTCTGAAAGCACTGACACTCGGGTTTTGTCCGCTTCCGTCTGACATGGAGATAGTATTCAATACCATTTTCTGGGTATCGTACAGGGTTTGTACCAGGCGCTTATTCCACTTTAGCGTGGCTCCAGCTGCGCACAGCGCCACGGGGGCAGCGGCAGCGGCCATAAAATTAAACGTTCTTTTTACATGTTCCATAACTGACTCTCTTTTACATCAAACACAGTGACTCAGACTGCACAGAACACAGAAATTCCCGGCTGGCGTGACATAGTGGTTAGAGTCAGCGACATGAACCATGAATAACACACCTATCAGCTCATCTTACTTTCCTGCAACTTTGAACCCTTTTTCACGCCCTATTGTAGTTTGCGTGAGTAGAAAGGTTTTCGACAATGGGTTTTCCGGATAACAACAGATTCTCAGGCCTGATCAGGCTGCTGTTTTGCACCCTGCTGCTGACAGGCCCCACTCTACTCCCGGCAGAAGGGCTGGAGGTATGTGCTATCGGTTCAAACAGCACGCCTGAACCGCTTTGTCCGCAAGGTGATCCTGACGAGGTTGTGAGCTTCAGCCATGAATCTCTTCAACGGGGTATGAATGTCTACAGGGCACATCCTGCGCCCCTTGGGTTGATGATTCCCCTGTCTAATATCAAGCAGGATGAAAACGGCCACACCTATTTGTCCAAGCATTATTTCCGTCGTCAAAACGATAATGAACGGCTACTCGTGCGACGGGTTACACAGGCACAGAAAAAACTGCTGGCCTGGTTCACAGAAGACCTGAACCGGGGAATGGGTGTTCCTCGCATCACTGTAAGGCGGCTTGCTGTCATCTATGAATTGCTGACCGGTCAGCTCTATACCTTCCCCTCAAAAATGCCTGCGGACCGACAACCCGGCGTTCCGGGTGTTAATCAATATATCTGTGAAATGTCCCCTAAAATCATGGAAGAAAACCAGGGAACATTTACCAGTCTACGAGAACGGGCAGGCCTGAACGGCATGACGTGGGGATACCGCATTCCGCTCTCCGGCAAAGTGCAGGATGCCCAGACATACCAGCCGGTCATTCTTCACCCTGATATTTATCAAATGCTGCGCGAGCGTGCGGACTTTCTGGGAAGGTTTTTATCGGCATCATCCGATTTTAAAGGTGGAAATTTTATTGGCAGGCATGGCCGTTTTACTGCCTGCCAGGAGCGTTTTCTCTTTATCATTGATGCTATGCGATTAGCTCATCTGGTACACCTGAAAATGCCGGGGACACTTATTGATGATGTCAGAAGAAATATCATCGTTGAGCCCAACGAAGAGCTTTTCTTTGCTTTTGACGTACCCGATATTCATGGAAGAACTTCAGCTACGGCTTATTGCCCGAAAAACAAGCCCTGCGCCAACCGGGAATGGCGCACCTTATACAGCAACATGGACGAGTATAACGAAGGCTATCCGCTTTTCACCCTTGCGCCGGGCCAGTTTGCTTCAGAGTTTGAGGCCATGTTCCGAACATCGGTCAAAGAACTGGCAGCAGGTCTCAAACCTGTTATGACTGCCAGAGAGCTGGTGCAACAGCTTGCCCTTAGCTGGCAGGAACTGATGTTTTCCCACCTCTTCCCGGACGCCAACGGTCGTTTAGTGCGCATCCTTGTCAATAGCATACTTATGGCCTACGGACTGCCACCAATGACCTGTGACCCGGACTGTGCTCCCCTGAATAAATTAAGAACAGAGGTTGAAGACGTTATTTTTCAGGGTATGTATCGCACCAGATACTTCTCTGAGACTGACTACCCGCAATGGATCAGCCACCCCTCGCAGGAATGGCAAAAAATTGCTGACGAGGCGGTCATACTGAACTGATAAAGGGCACACCTCAGACCCCGGCTGTGGCCTGAGTCACCAGACGGGTCACTTCCTCATCAGCAGAAAATACTTCATGCGCGCCTTGCGCGTTATAGAGAGTTCTGACCAGCTGCTTCATGACGAGAAGATTATCCGCAGTACCCTGACGAAGAATAAACTGACAAAGCGCGAGCAGCAGGCGCCAGGGCATGCTGGCCCCTTTACTGTTCAATATCATCTCGAGCCGACAAGCTTTATCATTGGAAGTAATAAAAGGGGATGCCAGCAGTTGTTGCTCCGAGCCGGTTAACAGTTTTTGCTTATGCAATTCAGTACTGAGGACACACATCTGATCCTGGTTTAATAAACCAAGGCTTCTCACGAAGGCTGGATAATTGTTTTGCAGCCAATTTTGGGGGAACTGAGTCTGATACTGAGAGCTGGCGCGCTGAACTGCTGGCTGGAAACCACCGGAGCTCGCCAGGGGGGCTGCAGCAGGAGCAGCTGGAGCTCTTCTGACAACAGCTGATGTGTTTCTCGCAGAACGGTTGATGGCGCGTGGAGGATACCCCGTAACGCCCTGAGTAACTGCGTAGGGTTGACCGCCGTATCCAGGGTGCTGTGGGACAGGCTGCCAGGCTCTGGTCCGGGGCTGTTCGCAATAGCGCTGCTGGTGATATTCGTTAAGAGGCTCGTTTCTGAACAGATCGCGTTCAGAAATATGGGACTTACAATAATCCTCCCAGACCTCACCACAGGAGAGCGACTCATCTTTATGGATATAAATGGCTGATATAAGCAGTTTTGCCAAATCATCATGGTGCATGGCTTTGCCGAGCAGATTAGCCTTCCACCGATAAGGACGATCATAAGACTCAATGCTTGTCAGCTCCCGGCTGAAATCAGCGGCACGCGCATTCATCCATTCCGGGGGTTGCAAACCAATCATATCATCCCTGATGACTTTGAGATCTATCAGATCCTTGTTCACGGCTTGTAACACTCTCGCATAGGGGCCATCAACATAACCTCTTCTTTCCTGAACCTGCAGACCGGCTGCATTTCCCGTGCGAAGAGGCTCTGGGAGATGGCGCTGTTGCCGGTTATCTGCGACCTCTGGTACAGCTCTGCGAGAAGTGTCTGAAACTGCGGGAGTGGGAGCTGGGGTGGGAGCTGGGGTGGGAGCTGGGGCGGGAGCTGGGGTATCCAAACAATCAATATGCGCCTCGCGGGAGGAGTAATCCCCTGTAAAGTCACACGTCTGGCATTGGATTTTGGTATTAGCCAGCAATCTGTTCAGCTCAATCTGATTTTTCCGAATCTCTTCCTCCTTTGGCACCTGCCCGCATTCAGGGCAACCTGGGGGCAGTCTCTCCACACAGTCTGCGCAAACAACGTGCCCCATTGCTTTGCATATAGATCTTGCGGTGATTTTATCTCCATAACAGACAGGACATTCTGTCTTTATAAATGTTGCTGACGACGGCACCAGTAACCATAGTTGTTTCCCGGCCCTGTTTTCAAAAGGGAGGGAAGTGACGGCCGCCCTGGTGGGAGGTCTTCGTGCAGCGCCGGCCCGAGGTGCCTGCCCGCCCGTATTCATAGCTGCCGTAGCCGTTGTCAATCTGTCCATTTGGCTTTCTCTTGATAAGTTGTCTTGAAATAAGTGCCCTTGGTGAGTGTTCTTGATGAGCAGAACTGCTAACGCCATCAGTAACAGAGACGCTTTTCGGCAGGCTGAAGTTCAGAAAAACTCAGCTTTGTTAACTGCTTTGTCAGGGGCTGGAAGACAATGAAACTGAGCAGGTGTCTTGTTGTCTACTGTTCTGGCCTGCTTGTTAGCGTTCTGCCTGAACTCTGCCCGGTATCAGCAATCCAATGGAGGCTTTGAGAAAGCTGTAAATAACTAGAGAAAAATCCCTGTGGTTTCAAGAATACAAACAATCCTGAAGACGTGTATTCGTCTCATTCCTGCAATTATGATTGCCACTGTTTTTACCTCTATGAACAGCTATGGCAGTAATGCAAATCAGGAAAATGATCTGCAAAAAAATAAAGAATGCCTGCGCAAGGAAAAAGAGAAGTGCCTGGGGTACAGGCTGCCTTATAAAGGCCACAGTGTGGATGATTATGTTAAGGATATGGAGCAGCGCTTCTCTGCTAAAGAAATGAGAGAAGTTGGTGACTTCTTGCGTAAATGTGAAGAACAAGGCCTGAATCACATCATAGACATCATCAATTCAAACAAAAAAGACTACAAAAACCCTTTCAGACAAATCAGAATCTATACCTATGCGCTGCTGTTTATGTTGCAGTTATCTAAAGAAAGTCTGAAGGAATATGTCGGTTTAGATGAAGCTAAGCTTGACCGTATGGCTCATGACTTCTATAGCATGGCTTATAGAATTCCCCTTGAGAAAACCCCTGATTTTAAGAAGCTGACGAATAATAAATCCGTTGTCATAGGGAGAGTTGAGGAAAGCATAGACACGAGAATGGAAAAACGGCCAGGCGCCGCAGCCGATGAAGGTCTTCATATAATAGGCGGCACCGTAACCCTTCTTAACTTTTTTTATGATTTTTATCATCAGTGGACATCTCTTGAGACAACAGACTGGATACTCAGGAACGTACCGAAGATAACATCAGATAATGTTCTTGAACTGGGGGCGGGAAATGGTTACCAGGCGCACCTGTTAAGCCTGCGCAGAGTGAATATATTAGCGACAGATAGTAATCCTGCTTACCCGGGTTATAAGCATGTTGAGAAAATATCAGCCCTTGATGCCATCAAGAAATACCCAAAGAGAAATGTGTATCTTCTTCAATACTTTCCTGTAATACCCAGGAAACAGATTATTGACTTACTTATTGAGCTGACTAAGAGAACTCAGGGCATGTGGACTCTGGTTTTCATTTCAAGCCGGCAGCCGGGAACGGAAGTGTCTTTTGGTTTGGATGAGAGATATTTTAAGGAAGATGTGTATACCCATAAAAATGCCTTGATAGAAAGTGTCCGGGATTATGGGGATATTGGCTCTGAGAATATTCTCGTTGTACTTAGCAAGAAAAAGGAAAATGTGTTCCCCTCCTCCAATGCTCATTCGGAGCTTTAAAAGCCTGCTGCACACGTCAGTCGACAAGCAGTTCTCAACATATTGTCTATGCTATAGCGCTCTTTTCCATCACATCCAGGGGCACAATATGATGGCCCGGCATTCAGGCATTGCCTCACCAATCATAGACTGGCGGATGCTCGCTCTGGCATCACTTATAGTTTCAACATTATTGGCAGATGCTGCCTGGGGCGTTAACGGTGCTAAAATTTATATCCAGCACTGGGACACCGGCATAGAGATCTCTAATGAAGAAAGTGGCTCGCCAGTATTTTCGTACAGAGCAGAGACAGAAGATAGACTTAAAACAGGAGCTGAAAATCCCCAATCTGAGTCACCCACTCAGTATGTGCGTACCTATATACGTGGCCTATGGATTGAAAATACCAACTGGGATTCCTCACCTCATCTTCATCAGGCTATTGCAGAGCCTCTCGTAAATTACATGGACGACTCGTCAGAAACACCGCCAGAAAAAAGTCTCCTTTACAGCTCAACCAGCCAAAGCTTCTGGGCCAGCATTGCCAGGTCTTTACGTCTTGCTTATAACTTTACAGGAAGTTCATTCACCCCCTCTGACTTGCAGATCCCCGAAACTACCCATCAAACAGATCCAGACAGTGGTTACATCACCCGCTATGAAAAATTAGTTTACATGGACGACAACGCCCTCATACTGACCTTCGGTCTTTACGATAAGCAAAAATCCCTTCCCTTAGCGATGATTGATGTAGCCTATCTTCGAAACACGCCAGATAAAGAAACCCTCTTTCTGATAGATATCAGCAGTCCTGAGCTCTCTCTCTCATGGAAAGATAAGCTTGCTCAAATCGACAGAGCCCTCGAATCGGCCTTCAGGAGTTCACTCAGGTACCTATCTACAACAGTGGAAAGAGAAGAATCAAAGGTGAGTCTTACCCAGGCTACCCCCTGCGACAGTGCTGTCTGGGGTGCGCTTGTTGGCGCAGGCACTGGAGCGGTTTTAGGGAGGGGATTAGAATTGGGTATGAATTTTTTGTCGCCACTATCGACGCTCCAGCCTTCTGGAATAATAACTATACCCACACTCGTAGCCATGTCCGCCTTGACAGCCCAGCAAACCTTGAAACAAAGAGACACTGCTTCTCAATGCACTGCAATTGACTATGTCGACATCTGGCTTAGAGAGGCCGAAGAGCAATCTCCCAATCCTATTGGTCTGAAGGGTGTTTACGAAAATGCAAAAGATCTCTTCATTAATGGCCAAAGAATCAGTGCCCATGCCGGGCTGCGTTATCGTAAAACAGCGATTTCTTCAGTACAGAACATCTCAGGCTTCAACGTTGCCCCTCACCCACTTCCAGGACTCTGGAAACAAAAGAAATCCTGACAACACTCAGGGCAGCAGGATATAGCATCAGGCTGTTAAACCCTCATATTTACTGCCCTGCTCAACGAGGAGCCCAGCCAATATCAGGCGGAGGAATATCGCCGCCTTTTCGAAGCTGCCTTTTCAAAAAAGGCGCAACCTGAAAAGTTAAGCATGATGCCTGGCAGTTATCCTTCTTATGACGAGCTACGACTGACGTCTATATAACAAGCAGATCATAAACAAAGGCACCCTTTTCATACAACCTCTTCTTACTGCACGGTCTGGCCTGATCAACCTATCCTAAACACGACAGTCCACTATCAGATTTCGAATATTGTCTATGCTGTAGCGCTCTATCCATTCAATAGGGGCGCGATATGGCCCGGCATGTAAACATTCCCTCACCCTTCACAGACTGGCGAATACTTGCTCTGATATCACTTATTGTTTCAACACTGTTGTCAGATGCAACCTGGGGCGGTTCCGATGCCAGAATTTTTATTCAGCATCAGGACACTGGTGTAGTGCTCACTAATTTAGACAGTGGCACACCAGAATTTTCGCACAGCAACGAGACAGACGATGATCGTAGATCAACAGGATTCTCCCAGACCCTGCTGGAGTATATACGTGACCAAGTGCCCAAAGATAACAACTGGGATATTTCACTTTATAAGATCATCGCAGAGCCTCTCGTGGATTACATGAGCACCTCTGCAGAAACACCCCCAGAGAAGAGTATCCTATACAGCTCAACCAGCCTGGCCTTCTGGGCCAGCATCGCCAAATCTTTATTCCTTGCTTATAACTTTAAAGGGGGTTCATTCACCTCCACCAGCTTTAGGCTCCCCGAGGTTAGCCAACAAAAAGATTCAGAAAATGATTACTTAACCCGCTATGAAAATACAACATATATAAACGAGGATGCTCTCATACTGACCATCGGCCTCTACGATAAAAAATATGTGGGTCCGGGGTCTCTTCCCTTAGTACTGATCGATGTCAGCTATATTCGAAACACGCCCGAAACAGCCACCCTTTCCCTGATAGATATCAGCAACCCCACGTCGACTCTTTCATTGGGTGAGAAGATTCTTCGACTCGATAGATCCTTCTCCTCACTCATTAAAAATTCTCCCAGATATCTGTCTACAAGAATACAAGATACGTCATCAGCATCAACGGTTATTATCGCGCAGGATCCTCCTTTCAACAGTGCTATCAGGGGTGGGCTTGCCGGCGCAGGCGCAGGCGCTGTTTTAGGGAGCGGATTAGAACTTGGCCTGAACTATCTGTCGCCACTGCCGGTGCCCCAGCCTTTTGGAGCAATATCTATTCCCTCACTCGCACTCATGTCCGCCTGGACAGCCCATCAAACATTGAAACAAAGAGGAACTGCGCCCCAGTGCATTGCACTTGAATATGTCGACAACTGGCTCCGGAGGGCCGAGAAGCAACCTCCCAGACCTATTGGCCTGAAGGGTGCTTTCGAGAATGCAAAGAATCTTTTCAGTAATGATAAAGACATCAGTGCCTGTGCCGGGCTACGCTACCGTAAATCGGCCGTTTCTCCATTACAGAAAGTCTCAGGCTTCAAAGTTAACCCTAACCCTCTTCCAGGGTTCCTGAAATACAAAAGATCCTGACAACATTCAGGTAAGCAGGATATGGCATCAGGTTGTTGAACCCCCATGTTTACGGCCCTGCTCAACGAGGAGCCTCTGCCAATATCAGGCGGCAGAATACCGCCGCCTGTTCAAAAAAAGCGTAACCTGAAAAGTTAAGCATGACGCTCCCCCACTCACAGCCTTATAATGAATTGCAATTATCGTTTCATAAAAAAGCGGATCATGAGCAAAGGCACCCTCTACATAATTGCAGCCCCTTCCGGCGCTGGTAAAACCAGTCTGGTTACCGAGCTGGTGAAAACCACCCGCCACATTACGGTGTCTGTCTCCCATACCACCCGCGACATGCGTCCCGGAGAAGTGAATGGCCAGCATTACCACTTCGTCTCCGTTGAAAACTTCCAGCATATGATTGGCAAGGGCAACTTCCTTGAGCATGCAGAAGTGTTCAGTAACTTCTACGGCACCTCCCAGATCTGGGTTGAGGAACAGCTGGAGAAGGGAACAGACGTTATTCTGGAGATCGACTGGCAGGGCGGCCAGCAGGTGCGCCGTCTGATGCCGGATGCCATCGGCATCTTTATTCTTCCACCATCCCAGAAAGAACTGCACCAGCGTCTGACTGGTCGCGGCCAGGATGATGACAAGGTTATTGCCCACCGCATGGCTAAAGCTGTCAGTGAGATGTCTCACTACAGCGAGTTCGACTATCTGATTATTAATGATGACTTTGATGAAGCGCTGTTTGATCTGAAAGCCGTCATTCGTACTCAACGCCTTGGTCTTGAGTTCCAGGCGGAATACCGCAAAGACCTGCTGACAGACCTCCTTAAATAAGCTCTGAAGCAATCCCTGAACTGGCAGTCCTTTACGGGTCTGGCAGTCCTTTACGGGTCTGGCAGTCCTTTACGGGTCTGGCAGTCCTTTACGGGTCTGGCAGTCCTTTACGGGTCTGCCAGTGCTATCACCTGCTGGGCTGTCACCGTCACACCCTGCCGCACAGCCTTCAACTTAATCCCCGCATACACCTTATCAGCAGCAAACGCTTTGGAAAAACCTGCCATTTCTTTGGCTTCAAAACGGCCTTTATCAACTGTGAGATGAGCCTCTTCATCAAAGGGCAGCTTGATAAAACTGCATAAGAACTCAGACTTCTCATTCTCTATTCTGACAAACACAGCAGACAGTCTTTCCCCGAAAGGCACATCCCCCCAGGGAACAGACATCTCTACCAGTTCTTGTGAATAGAACAAAGTTCTATGCCAGAGTTTATTCTCCGGTAAACCCGTTATCCCTTGAGCATCTGCGGTATAGAGTTGCTGGAAAGCTCTAGACTTAATAGTCATACAGACAGAATGCGATACACCCAACCCCAGAGTTGAAGCGGCCTGTTTAAAATCAAAGGTGTTTAATGTGGTGTGATCATAACTGCGTGGGTATGTGTAGAGCTCTGCCGCTTTACGGGACCACTTCAAACACAAATCTTTATTGCGCAATGATATGTTTTTTACCCGCTCAATACTGTCAGGCTTCCAGCCCTGCACACCATCTTCACTGCGTTGCCGAACTGTCCGCACCACAGCACTCTCGTCACCATATTCACTATCAAGGTGAGTCTTAAACTCTTTGTCGTTTTTCGCTACGGAGGCAAAGCCCTTTCCCGGCACCAATACTTTCACACGTAATCGAATGCCGTGCTGCTTCAGCAAATCCTGGAGATAGCTTTGAGAGCTTTTAACCCCCGCAGGGTGATACCAAAGTGCACCACCACCGGTCGAAACAACCGGCACCTTTCCACGCATAATGGCAGAGATAATCATCATGCAGGTGATGGGATTACGCTTCTCTTTGAGACCAGCAACAACGGCCTGAGCATTGTTGTCTACCAGCCCCAGCAGGTCACCATCAATATGTTCAAGCTTATATTCCAAGTGCTCAGATGCATCCGCCAGCTGATGAGCGAAGGTGCTTTTGCCGTAACCCACAGGCCCCAGCACAATAATGACGGTTCTCTCCAACACCCGCACTCCTCAACCATAGGCCTTCGTATTAGAGTTCAGTTTACGTTTCAACGGCCCATACAAAAAGCCCCGGGATACTTGAGTATCCCGGGGCTTTTTTAGAATCTTTAGCTTTTAGCAGCTTCGATTCAAGGATCAGGCAGTTTGTGCAACCAGGCCTTCAGTCTCGTCCAGGGCGTCAGCCTTGTTCAGCATCTTGCGAATAATGCCGGAAGAGGCCAGAGCGACACCCACCATCACAATCGCTGCAACAGACAGCATGAAGAAGTAGTCACCGTAAACAGTCTGTACGAACTGCTGAGTAATTTCCTGACCTTCGGTAACAGCGATGGAACCGGAGATTACCGCACCGATGATGCCAGACAGAGCCATAGCCACGGAAAACAGGGAAACAGAGAAACCTTCGATGTGCTTAGGTGTTACAGACAGAATGAAGGCAACAACCAGGGAACCTACGATAACTTCACCAAATGCCAGGAAGGCGTGAATAACGAAGAACACGTCAGGGCTGATCACCACATCAGCACCCACACCACGAACAGCCATGGTCAGAACGCCGAAAGCAGCAGCTGTCAGAACAAAGGAGCCAGCAATCTTGGCTGCAGTGGACAGGTTAATGCCACGCTTTTCCAGGAGAGTGAACAGACCAGCCAGAGCGGGACCAGCCACAATGCACCACAGCGGGTTCAGAGCCATAGAAGCTTCTGGCGCCAGAGGGATAAAGCCCAGCAGATCACCACGCATGGTGTTAATGGATACCATGGTCATGGAAGTCATCATCTGACCGTAGTATACGAAGAACGCAGTGGTCAGCATGGTCATAATCAGAATGGTACCCATACGCAGGGCGTCAGCCTTGCTGGACTTCACCATCAGGCTGATGAAGTAGACAACGGCTGAAGCAGCGATGGCGTATACGATGTACTGACCGACTTCCATGTTGGAGAACATGAAGAACACCATACCAAGCATGGCAGCAGTCAGACCCAGGAAGATACCTTTGTTCTTTGCACTTACAGGTTCCTGGTCAATATCGGCACCGATTTCAACCAGAGGCTTGTGGAAGATAACCAGAACGGCAGCAGCCAGAGCAGCCATGACAGCAGACAGAGCGAAGCCACCGTTGAAGCCAACCACCAGAATCAGCATTGGGTACAGGTACTGACCCAGCAGCGCACCTACGTTGTTCACGGAGTAGTTGATTGGGTAGCAGTTCTCAAAATCTTCCTGAGTCTTAAACGTACGCTTGTACAGACTTGGGTAAGAAGGAGACATCAGGCCACGAGCATAGGAGGCCAGAGCGATACCGAACATGGACATTGGTACGTTCAGGGCAGAAGCGCCCAGAACCAGCAGGCCGTAACCTGTTGCAAAGCTCATGTAAGCCAGAGTCAGGGAGCGCTTGGAGCCAAGGAATTTATCAGCAATAAATCCACCGGCGATAGCGAACAGAGGACCGATAGAGGAGAAGGCGCCCACGATCATCATGGTTTCAGCTTCGCCGTATTGCAGCTCTTCCAGGAAGAAACGGGTGAGGATAATCATCACACCGTAGAAAGACAGGCCAAACATCATTTGGCAGAACATCATGGACTTATTAAGTTTATTCCACATATACAGCGACCCTGTTGAGAAGGAAAGGCACAGGGAGGAACAGACTCGGCCAACAAACTTGAGAATGGTTTGTCAGCAACAATCCCTGTACGAATCAAAGAGGAAAATTGATGGTCGCTATATTCAGGATATTTTGCTGCAAGCGCATTGACATAAAACAACACTTTTACGATGAAAATATCTACACAAACGCCTAAAAGAATGGGGTTTATCACGTAAAAACTGACGAAAACAACACAAACAGACTGTTTACTCTTAGATGTGGCTTCGGAAGCGAATATCCACTACATCTGTTCAAATACCGGAAAAATTCCCTGTTGCTTCTTTGACCTATCAATACACCCCAAATAAGACACTTTTACCCCATTAAATTTTCTTTACCCACAAAAGTGGCGGCATTGGTTTATTCACAAAAACCTGTTTTTATCTTTTAAGCCTCAGGCGTAAAAAGCTTTGTAAGCACGATAGATTTCATGGGTATCGTACCTGGGTGCGACTTCCATTGGAGGGATGTGAGTTGCGAAGATATTACTGAGATAGCTGCGTGCTATTGATTCAGGGCAAGTGCCCTGTAAACACACCCCTTATAATTCACCACATACTTACCAGCCGTCACGATTCACTTACTGACGGTGAGCAATACTGATATAAACCAACACAAAAGGCTGTCTACTCACCAAACGCATTTCATAACCGCTCGTTGCTGAGTCACCTTTATACCCAGCATTTATTCCTTTCTCTCTGTTACATTTCACTGCGTTTCAAGTCGGTGTTACAAACAGGGACGCCCAAAGCCGGAAAAATTCCTTTCCCGCCTTGTCATTATCGCTATTCTTTCAGTAAACTGACAGCTTGCGGATTGCTGACGGCCGGCCCTGCACATAACTCTTTTCGACATTAGCTTGAATTGATTCTGGAATTCTTCGGAATCCAATGTGGATTTAAGGGTTCTTCTGTTTTCTATTTGAGAGAGAAGACGCCGTAAGCTCAGGAATGACAAGGTTTGTAACCTGGCAGCCTGCAACCTGTAATTTTGGATTCCTAAGCCTGAATCCGGGCCAACTAGCATAAATATGTGGAGCACACTGTGGCACGAGTAACCGTTGAAGACTGCCTAGATAACGTTGATAACCGTTTTGAACTGGTTATGGCTGCAAGCAAGCGCGCCCGCCAGCTGACTATTGGCGGCAAGGACCCAAAGGTTGATTGGGAAAATGACAAGGCGACTGTTGTAGCTCTGCGCGAAATCGCTGATGGCCTGATTGATCCCAAGCAGATCGAACGTGAAGACCGTGAAGATGACGATGCAGGTATGCTGCTGGCCGGTCTGGAAGGCTGATCGTCCTTTCCTGCTGCAAGGCAGCAGGATGTTTACGGTAGGATTTGTTCATACTGCTTCCCCTACACCAGCCTCTCTTCTATTAAGGCTTTTCGCCAGAGGCTGGTCAGGTGTTCTGACCAATTTTCCAGGCTCAGGCTCGTGCACCATGCCCTACCCGTTTGAACACAGTCAGGACGCAGTGTAAACCTGAAACAAGGAGCGGGTATTGTCGACCATTAATGATCTGGCCTGGCGGCTGAAATCTTATCTGACCTCTGAACAGATTGATCAGGTTAAGCGTGCCTATTACTTCGCCGAACAGGCTCATGATGGTCAAAAACGCCGCTCCGGCGAACCCTACGTTACCCATCCTCTCGCGGTAGCCTGCATTCTTGCTGATATGCACATGGACCATCAAAGCCTGATGGCTGCCATGCTCCATGATGTAATTGAAGATACCAGCATCCCCAAAAGCGCTATTCAAAAACAATTTGGGGAAACCGTTGCCGAGATTGTGGATGGTGTCAGCAAGCTGACCCACGTTGAGTACGAAGACAAAACCCTGGCCCAGGCTGATAACTTCCAGAAAATGGCACTGGCCATGGCGCGCGATATTCGCGTCATTCTGGTGAAGCTGGCCGACCGTACTCACAACATGCGTACTCTGGGTGTTATGCGCCCGGCCAAGCGCCGCCGCATTGCCAAAGAAACTCTCGAAATTTATACCCCGCTGGCCCAGCGACTGGGTATGCATCAGATGCGCATCGAGCTGGAAGACCTTTGCTTCCAGGCCTCTTACCCCATGCGTTCCGGCATGCTGTTAAAAGCGGTACGCCGCGCCCGTGGCAATCGCAGGGAGATTGTCAGCAGTGTTGTGGAAAGCATTAACTCACGCCTGGAAAGCGAAGGCCTGAAAGGCCGGGTAATGGGTCGCGAGAAACACATGTACAGCATCTATTCCAAGATGAAGGAACAGCGTAAATCCTTCTCTGAGATTATGGATGTGTTTGGCATTCGCATTATTGTCAACAGTGTGGACAACTGTTACCGCACCCTGGGTTTTGTCCACAACCTGTTCAAACCCTTTCCCGGGCGCTTTAAAGATTACATCGCCATTCCCAAAGCCAACGGTTACCAGTCACTCCATACCACCCTGTTCGGCCTGCACGGCATTCCCGTGGAAGTGCAGATTCGCACGCAGGAAATGGAAGACATGGCGAACAATGGTATTGCCGCTCACTGGCTGTACAAGTCCGGGGATGAAGCGCTGCTGGGCAGCAAGAGCCGTACTCACTCCTGGCTGCAGAATCTGCTGGAGCTGCAACAGACCGCCGGTAACTCTCTGGAGTTTATCGAGAATGTGAAGGTCGACCTCTTCCCCGATGAGGTTTACGTATTCACACCTCAGGGCGACATTATGGAACTGCCACGGGGCGCGACACCTGTCGATTTCGCTTATGCCGTGCATACCGATGTCGGCAACACCTGCGTGGCCTGTCGTATCGACCGTAAACTGGCTTCACTCAGCCAGCCGCTCAACAGCGGTGAGACAGTCGAAGTGATTACCGCACCCGGCGCACGACCTAACGCCGCCTGGTTGAACTACATCATCACCAGTAAGGCGCGCTCCAATATTCGCCACTACCTGAAGAATCAGCGTCAGGCAGAATCTATTGCACTGGGCCGCCGTCTGCTTAATAAAGTACTGGTTAGTCAGGGCAGCAATCTCGATCAGATTTCCAGCAACAGTCTTGATGCTGTACTGCTGTATACCGACAACACCCAGCTGGATGACCTGCTCGAAGATATCGGCCTGGGCAACCAGATGGCCTACGTCATCGCCCGCCGTCTGCTGGATATTCAGCTGATGGAGCCAGATCATCTGGATTCCTCAAGCCCTGAAAAGCCTCTGACCATCAAAGGCACCGAGGGCATGATTATCAGCTTCGCCCGCTGCTGCCACCCAATTCCCGGCGACCCGGTGGTTGGTCACGTCAGCTCCGGCCGCGGACTGGTTATTCATAACGAGACCTGCAGTAATATCTCTGAAATTCGCCATAGTCCGGAGAAAATCCTGGAAGTGGACTGGGACAAAAATGTGCAGGGTGAGTTTATGGTGGAGCTCAGCGTCTACATCGACCAGCAACGCGGCATGATTGCTTCCATCGCCACAGCTATTACTGCGGCGGAAGCCAGTATCGAGAAGATTGGCGTGGAAGAACACGGCACTCGCTACAGTCTGGCGCTGGTTCTGATCAGCGTGCAGGATCGCCTCCATCTGGCGCACATCATTAAACGTATGCGAACCATTAATGGCGTTCACTCGATCTCCCGCACCAAGACCAAAGATCAGGCTCCTGAGCAATGATCATCAGCATTTTCCTGGATTAGATCAGGCGTGGGGGATACCTCTGCAGGGTGGCAGCAGGTACTCCCTACTGAGCCTGATTGTTATTGCCCGGTTTTGGCCGGGCAACCCTCTTTCTTAATGCTACCAGCTTCTTCCCTGTCTTCTTCTTTCTAACCAAACAGTCAGCTCAAATAACATTTTGGAAGAACATTCCTTAACAACTTGTCTCACATATTCCTGAAGAATGATTTTAAGCAAAGAAAGGAAAATGTGATGAATGCAGCACAGGGATCGAACAATTTATCCGGGGTTGCTGGCGCTAACCAGGCCAGCCCTTCAGAGGACGGTGAACAGGCTGTAGAAGGTTTTGCAAGAAAGCTGTTTAGCCTGGGGAAAAAAGCCAAGCCGAAGCTGACTAATATCTTCTGTGAATCTGGTGCTATTAGCATGCCGGAGGCTGTGAAGGGAATGAGGAATCAAAAAGGCTATGAGAGCCTTATAAGGAAAGTCTGGGTTAATAATAAAATCGGGGGAGTACTTGAAGGTGTTCGAAGCAAATTACAGGTCAACACTGAGGAAGAAGTGACCTTGTTTGAAAGACTGCCCAGGCCTTCTGATACGCAACCTGAAGCAATTCTGCCAGAAGCTCCTGTGCCGCCCACAAAACCTCCGGAGGAAGATGAAGGGGAATTCAGTATTGGAAATGTAGTCGTACCAGACCCTCAAGAAAGCCGTAGCTTTTACAACAAAGTAGACGTTGGCTATGCGGCTCCCAGTATAGTTACGCCAGTTGATAATAAGCCGCTTGAACTTTGGAATGATAAGGAGGAGGCCCGGTCTGGTCTCAAGAGTATGCCAGGCCCACAATGCATACTCACAGTGGGTGGTCGTGGCGGAGCATACATGGGTGGCATGGACAGTGACGGGCGATATGCTAAATCCTTTCAGGATGGCAAGACAAAAGCAAGAGAGCTGCATAGACAGCAGCAAATGCTAATGTCTGTACTTGATGAAATTGGGCAGCGTTGCTTGTCGTTAGGGTGTTTTAATATTCTGGCCAATATTGCTTATCCTGAGAATACTGACAGAGTTTTAAAAGCAAAAAGTCATCTGTTGATGTGTCAGGGAGGTACTTATACGGTGATATCGGAAGTGGCTTCTTGCCCAGAGAAATTTAAACACCACAAACCGGAGCGAACTCTCAACTTATTGTTTACTGACGATGGTCTTACAAACTTTAGCTCTCAGACTCCTATTGATGAGTTACTGGTTTCTGACTTGTGGGTAAGGGGTCATAAATCTCTTTATCTTGAAGTCAGGAAGAAACTTCTGGAAAAGGAAGACAGGTAACCACTGCAAATATACAAAAAAACCTTCCCGCGTATATGAAAGTAGCGGGAAGGCCTTTTTATAAAAGACACCGGTGCTGACAGCTCTGTTAGCGCCGAAATCCTCCCTCCTTTGTCCAATATCCAATTGACCAACTTGTGGACTCAGGACATGGACAGCATTACCTCACCGCTCCCAGCCTCTTCTCATGCTGCACAAGCTCCCATAGCGGGCAGCACGGCTTCCGACGCCCCCCAGAGAATATCCCTCAAAGCAGATGTTCAGAAGGGTCAACCCACTCTTCAACTTGCAGATCATGACATTCAGACTTGTTCTGGTATCACGCCTGTTATTTCCATGCGCCCTCAAGCTCTCACCTCAGAACAGGAAACAATAATTGCTCAGGCACTTCAGGCAAACCCCTTAGAGATAATCTGGCAGGGACCTCTATCTGGCGGGCTGACCAACACCAACTTTACCTTTGGACTTAAAAACGATCAGACACAACGCTACGTTTTGAGAATCCCCGGTATAGGCACAGAAGAGATGATTGACAGAGCCGCCGAAGAACATCATCTGTCGCTAATCAAACAGACGGGACTGGATGCAGACACCCCCCACTTTGATGCTGTATCTGGCATTAAAGTCACTGGTTTTATCAATGGAAGAACCTATACAACTCAGGACACGTTTAAAAGCAGACAAAAGATCACCCCACTTTTGAAACGTCTCCATAACCTGCCCGTAACCGAAGCCAAAGCTTTTGATTTTCACGGCAAGCTCGAAACCTACGAGGCATTGGCAAAAGAACATGGCGTCGCTTTACCGGACAGTTATCCTGCAGCAAGACAACATGTGCTCAACCAGATTCATACTGCACAGGGTGAACACCCACACACAGCAGACAGCCTCTGTCACAACGATCTGGTGCCAGACAACCTGATTGAAGGTGAACGACTCTACATAATCGATTGGGAATACGCAGGATTAAATGACCCACTCTTTGACCTGGCATCCTGCTGTGAAGAGTCGAACTTAAGTGATGTTCAGTGCAGTGCATTTCTGCAGGAGTATTTTGGTCGTCATGCGACACCGGCCGAATGGGCACGCTTTGACAGCTGGCGTCAGGGGCAGCACCTGCTGTGGACAGTATGGGCAAAGATCAAAGTACACCTCGGCGACCATTCACTCAAAGAGTATGGCGAAGGCCGTTATAACAGCATCAGGCAGCCAAACCCCTGATCTCCCTTATATGACCTAACTCTGGACTGCCAGCCCCTGAGCTGCCATTCTTTCCGCTCCTTTTGTTCACACAACAACAAGTCATCCTATGAGCAACAAACAGATCATCCACACGGAAAATGCCCCTGCCGCCATCGGCACCTATTCACAGGCGGTCAAGGTTGGCACCACCGTATACGTCTCTGGCCAGATTCCTCTGATTCCTGAAACAATGGAAGTCATCGACGGTGATTTCAAAGCCAAGGCAGCACAGTGTTTCAAGAACCTGAAAGCCATTGCAGAAGCGGCTGGCGGAACCCTGCAGGATGCAGTAAAAATCAACATCTCCATGACAGACCTGAGCAACTTCCCACTGGTGAATGAAGTGATGGCGGAATACATCGAGCAACCTTACCCGGCACGTGCAGCGGTTGGTGTAAAGGAGTTACCAAAAGGTGTGCCTGTTGAAGTGGAAGCGATTCTTGAGCTGAAGGCTTAACCCTAAAAGCTTTTCACCACAGAGGACACAAAGCGCCGGTGCATGTTCCATACAACACCGGCATTTCCTCCATCCCTGGCGGTCACACAAGGAAAAGCAAAAGCTTTTTAATTAAGAACTTTGCCTTTTATTAAATAGCTCTTCTTTGTGCTCTTTGTGTCCTCTGTGGTTGTAAAATCTACGACACTGCAATCCGGTGCTTATTAAACACCCGATCCAGCACCTGAAAGAACCCCATAAACAGCCAGCTGATCAGCAGATACATCACACCCGCCGCCAGATAGATTTCCTCCGGCGTATAGGTTCTGGCAATAATGGTTCTTGCCATACCCGTCAGGTCGAGCAGAGTGATGGTGCTCGCCAGAGCACTGCCCTTGAGCATCAGAATCACTTCATTGCCGTAGGAAGGCAGCATAATGCCAAAGGCTCTTGGGAGAAGTACCCGGCGATACATGGTGAACCTGCTCATACCCATAACCCGGCAGGCTTCCACTTCACCCTTGGGAATTGCCTGGATCGCGCCTCTTAGAATCTCGGCAATATAAGCTGTTGTATGCAGACCAAGAGTGATGATTGCGCACCAGAAAGGTTCTCTCAGTACCGGCCAGAGAAAGCTTTCCCGGACCACATCAAACTGTGCCGCGCCGTAGTACACAAGAAATATCTGTATCAACAGCGGCGTGCCACGAAAGAAGAATATATAAGCTTTAGGAAACAGGCTAACTACCCGATGTGTCGACAGCCGGGCCAACGCCATAGGCACTGCCAGAATGACGCCGATCACTCCAGACAGCACTACCAGCTGCAGGGTCACCCAGGCACCATCGATCAGTCGGGGATAATATTGTGCAATAACAGACCAATCCATTTTCTTACCCCTGTACCGCTGGACGACGTTTTACAGGCATCTCATGAGCCCGTGAACGCTTTTCAAAGTAATGAATCAGTGCTGTGGCGATAACTGTCAGCGCCAGGTACATCACTGCGGCCGTCAGATACCAGGTGAAAGGCTCCCGGGTTGCATTCACCGCCATGGAGGTTTTACGGGTCAGTTCTTCTAAACCAATCACAGAAATCAGAGCTGTGTCTTTCATCAGAACCAGCACAAGATTACCTAACCCCGGCAGGGCGATACGCCACACCTGTGGAAGCTGAATACGGAAGAAGATACGCCAGGGGCTCATACCTAAAGCCTCAGCCGCCTCCCTCTGACCTGAAGGTATCGCAAGAAAAGCACCGCGGAACACCTCTGTGGCATAGCCACCAAAGGTCAAACCAAGAGCGATTACACCAGCGACAAACGGGCTGAGTTCAATGTATTCGTGGTAGCCAAACTGCCCGGCAATAAACATCAGAAGCCGTGTAGAACCAAAATAGATAAGGAAAACAATCAGAAGTTCAGGAATGCCCCGAATAACGCCCACATAGGCATTACCCAGATAACGAATAGTACGAAGTGAAGATAACCGGGCCGATGCCCCCAGCAGACCAAGACAAATTCCCAGCACTGTTGAAACCAGGGTTATTTTTACGGTCATGACCGTGCCCATTAACAGCTGGGCGGTAAAACCATCAACAAGACCATCAAACAGCAAGCGGGTCACCCTATGGTTATTTTTGTTCTACGCCCCCGTAGGGGCTGCCGGGCACAGCTGTTATTTATTCAGCCATACCCGGTGCTCTCTAATATCTACTCTCTGTTGTCAGACAGAATTAGTAGATAGAGAAAGGGAAGTATTTAGCATTGATTTTGGCGTAGGTGCCGTTCGCACGAATGGCTTCCAGCGCACGGTTAAACTTCTGTTTCAGAGGGTCGTTCTTACGGATAGCAATACCGATTTTGTCGTCCTTGGCAAAGGCTTCACCCTTGTACTCGAACTTCTGGCCTTTCTCAGACTGTAGCCAGTCAAAGGTAGGCAGTTCATCGGAAATGGCACCGTCAAGGCGACCTGCCTGCAGATCCAGGTAAACCGCTTCCTGCGTGTCGTACAGCTTAACCTTCACCACATCAGCAAGGTTATCTTCCAGATACTGACCACCAACAGTCGCACGCTGGGCACCAATGCTCTTACCCTTCAAACCTTTCCTGGAAGTATCCAGAGTCTTTCCTTTATCACCCATGAAGCGCAGACCGCCAGAGTAATAAGGGTTAGTGAAGTCCACCTGCTTCAAGCGCTCTTTAGTGATCGACATACTGGCGACAATCGCATCAAACTTGCGCACTTTCAGAGCGGGAATCATGCCGTCCCAGTCCTGGGCCACAACTTCGCACTCCACTTTCATTTCGGCGCAGAGTGCATTGGCGATATCCACATCAAAACCGCTCAGTTTGCCGCTCTCATCCACATAGTTGAACGGTGCCCATGCACCTTCTGTGGCAATACGAATCTTGTCACCAGCCATTGCCAGTGTACTGGCGGCCATACCTGCTGCGAGTGCACCTGCTTTTAACCACTTGTTCATTATTTTCTCTCTTTGGATTTTATTGGTAATGGCTTTTTATACGATGGCCAAAAGGCAAAATTCACACCGCCGTTGCCAAAAACTCTCTACAGCGTTCAGACTGGGCGGCTTCAAACACCTGTTCAGGTGTCCCCTCTTCCTCAACACGCCCCTGATGAAGAAAAACTACCCGATCTGACACCTCTCGGGCAAATTTCATCTCATGGGTCACAATCAACATGGTGCGACCTTCATCCGCCAGACTGCGCATAACCCCCAGCACCTCGCCCACCAGCTCAGGGTCCAGCGCCGATGTCGGTTCATCGAACAACATTACCTGAGGCTCCATCGCAAGAGCCCGGGCGATGGCTACCCGCTGCTGCTGACCACCGGACAATTGCGCCGGATAATAATGAGCCCGGTCAGACAGACCGACCTTTTCCAGCAGAGATTGAGATAGCTCCAGAACCTCCTGTTTAGAGCGCCCCAGTACATGTACCGGCGCCTCCATAATATTTTCAAGGATGGTCATATGGGGCCAGAGATTGAAGTTCTGGAAAACAAACCCCAGACGTGAACGTACAGCTGCCAGCTGTTTCTGGTCAGTCGCTTCCATAACGCCATCAGGCCTTAACTGCATGCGCAGCTCTTCACCATTAATGGCGATTTTCCCCTGGCAGGGATTTTCAAGAAGATTAATGCAACGAAGAAGGGTGCTTTTTCCAGAACCACTGGAGCCAATAATGGAGATCACATCACCATCATGAGCCTGTAGAGAAACGCCTTTAAGAACTTCGAGATCCCCATAACGTTTATGGATATCCTTCAGTTCCAGAGCGACAGGTGTCTGGTACATCTAACCCCCGGTCTTCTGTGATTTTTTATTATCAACCCAAGGGTTAAAGTTACCTTTTCTTAGACCCGCATTCCAGTACAAATACCGGTCTAGACGCCTTCCTTAAAATCTTTACCCTTTAAACGTCTGTTCAGAATTCCTTTAAAAGCTCGCCATAACCATCCCGAAAACTGCGATAACGAAAGCTGAAACCGGACTCAAGAATACGGTCATTACGGCAGCGTTTACTGGCACGGGTGACCGGTGTACTAACGGTCGGCTCAACATTCATCTGTTCCGCCAGCCACTGAGTGACTTCATTCAATGGTGCCGGGTCAGAGTCCACACCCAGATAGAGCGGGTGGATGCCCTGCCCTTCACTCACAAGCCTTATCAACCAGGCCAGCATGCCAGCGCAGTCTTCAGCGTGAATGCGGTTGCCATAGACACAGGGCGTATCGCTGAACACTTCTCCACCATGCACTTTTCTGACCATATAGTTGCGCCCGGGGCCGTATATGCCGCCAAAACGTACAGCCGTAGCTGGCAGCTCAAAGTCCATCAAAAGGCGCTCGGCCTCCAGCATAACCTGACCGTTAAAGTTCTCAGGATGAGTCGGGGAGAGTTCATCCACCCACTCCCCTTTCGACTGATGGTAAACCGCTGTACTGGAGGTGAAGAAAACACGCCTGGGCTGCAGGCTACTTTGACTGATGCGTTCCAGCACCGCTTTCAGGCCATCGACATAAATGCGACGATAGCCCTCTTCTCCCTGACGCCCGGCCGCTGCGGAGTACACGACATAGTCGACATGCTCAGGCCAGTCGCCCAGCTCGCCCGTGGTGAGGTCTCCTGAGACAGGCTGAACACCTTCTGGCAATCGGGACACATCCCGCCGCATACCATACACAGTGTGGCCCGCAGCGAGCAGAATTGTTCCCAGTCGCCCGCCGACATCGCCACAACCAACTATGAGGGTGACGGGATTGTGTGCATTCTTCACATCTACTTACCTTTTTTGCAACTATTTTTAAGGCCGGAATAACACCACTTATCTTGCTACTACTTCCTGCTGAAACAGCGCTGAAAAATATCTCTCTCAGCTTTAACACAGTTTTAGTTTATTATGCTCTCTTGGTTCAATAGAAAACGCTAATCGTAAACAGGTTTGCCGAGTTTACCTTACCCCGGCAAAGCAAGATGATGTCTGCCCTGTTCCAACTGTTTAAATTCACAGTATTATAGTCCCATGACTCTGACAGAATTGAAGTACATCGTTGCACTCGCCCAGGAATGCCATTTCGGCAAGGCCGCTGAACGCTGTTTTGTCAGCCAGCCGACCCTGAGTGTGGGCGTAAAGAAACTCGAAGATGAGCTGGGCGTAGCTATTTTTGAGCGCAGTAAATCTGCAGTGCGCGTTACACCTCTTGGCAGCAAGGTAGTGGAACAGGCGCAGAAGGTACTGGAAGAAGCCTCTGGTATTAAGTCCATTGCCAACGAAGGCAAAGACCAGCTTTCAACCCCACTGCGTATAGGAACGATTTACACCATCGGCCCCTATCTTCTACCGCACATAGTCCCGCAGCTGCACCATATCGCACCAGATATGCCTCTCTATATTGAAGAGAACTACACCCATGTGCTGCGTCAGCGTCTCAGGCTGGGCGAGCTGGATGCCATTATTATTGCACTGCCGTTTACTGAGGCCGACGTGCTCACCAAGCCTTTGTACGACGAACCTTTCAATGTTCTGATGCCCGGCAATCACCCCTGGGCAGCACGTAAAGAGATTCCTGTGGATGATCTGGCCAGCACCGACCTGCTGCTGCTTGGGCAGGGTCACTGTTTCCGTGATCAGGTAATCGAAGCCTGTCCGGCTCTCTCCAGCAAAGAAGCCGAGAAAAAGAAAAAGACCACCATTGAAGCCACATCCCTGGAAACCATGCGCCATATGGTCGCTTCCGGTATGGGTGTGACTGTACTGCCACAGTCCGCCATGGGCACAGGTAACCATTACTCCGGTGACCTGCTGACCACCCGACCGTTTTCCGATCCTGTTCCTGGTCGAACCGTGGCTTTAGCCTGGCGAGCCAGCTTTCCGCGCCTGAAAGCCATTGATGCTTTGGAACAGGCTGTCCGTCAATGTCCGATAATGCCGACTCAATAAGGAGCATCGCCTGTGCCGCCAGCGCCGCCAAAAGCCCTGAACGAAGTGTCCGTCTCGACGCTGAAAGGTGTCGGGGCGGCGCTCGCTGAGAAACTGGAAAAGATCAGCATACGTACGCTGCAAGACCTGCTGTTCCACCTGCCCCTGCGTTATCAGGACAAAACCCGCATCACACCTATTGGCGGCCTGCAGTTCGGTATGGATGCAGTGATTGAAGGTGAAGTGGCCGGTGCCGATGTCGTGATGGGTCGCCGGCGCAGTCTGGTGTGCAAAGTCCGTGATGGTTCTGGTTCTATCACACTGCGTTTCTTTCATTTCAGTGCGGCACAGAAGAACGCGCTTAAGACTGGCTCACGGGTACGCTGTTTTGGTGAACCCCGCCGAGGCGCTAACGGTCTTGAGCTGTACCACCCGGAATATAAAGTGTTGAGTGACATCTCTGCTGCCGAGATAGAAGACACACTCACACCTATTTACCCAGCCACAGAAGGCCTCACACAAGCACGAATACGTAGCCTGTGTCAGCAGGCGTTGCGGTTTATGGATAACCCGGATGCGCTGCAGGAGTGGCTGCCCGAACCGATTCGCCGGCCTTATGATCTATGGTCACTCACCGACGCCGTGCGCTTTCTGCACTACCCACCGCCCGATGCAGATGTCTTCCAGATTATGGAAGGCCTGCACCCGGCACAGCAGCGTCTCGCCTTTGAAGAGTTACTGGCTCATCACCTGAGTCTTCAGCAAATCCGCCAGCGTGTTCGCAAACAACCGGGGCTGCCTTTGCATGGTGATGGTGCCCTTGTGGATAAGTTTCTGGAGAACCTGCCGTTCACCCCCACAGGGGCGCAACAACGTGTTGCTGCCGAGATTCGCAACGACCTCGCAGAACCAGCACCCATGCTGCGCCTTGTTCAGGGTGATGTTGGTTCTGGTAAAACAGTGGTCGCAGCACTGGCCGCGCTGCAGGCCATTGAGAGCAAGTCACAGGTTGCCCTGATGGCGCCAACGGAAATTCTTGCAGAGCAGCATTACAATAATTTCCACGCATGGCTCAAACCTCTTGGCATTACCGTGGCCTGGCTTACGGGTAAGACCAAAGGCAAGAAGCGTGAACAACAAATTGAACTGATTCGCTCCGGTGACGCAGCCATGGTTGTCGGCACCCATGCATTGTTTCAGGACGATGTTGAATTTCGACATCTGGCACTGGCCATTATTGATGAACAACACAGGTTTGGTGTTCATCAAAGGCTGGCACTGCGGGAGAAAGGCCGAAATATCGGCGCTATGCCCCACCAGCTGATTATGACCGCCACACCAATTCCCCGAACTCTGGCTATGAGTGCCTATGCAGACCTCGATCTCTCGATTATTGATGAGCTGCCACCAGGGCGAACACCAGTGAACACCATTGCTTTAGGCGACGACAGACGCCCAAGCGTGATTGAACGGGTCAAAACCGCCTGTATTGAAGGCCGGCAGGCTTACTGGGTGTGCACACTGATTGAAGAGTCTGAAGCCCTGCAATGTCAGGCCGCAGAAGTCACGGCAGAAGAACTGCAAAAGTCTTTGCCAGAGCTTTCCATTGGTTTGATTCACGGACGAATGAAACCCGCCGAGAAAGCCGAAGTGATGGCGGCCTTCAAAGAGGGACACCTTCATCTGCTGGTCGCAACGACGGTTATTGAAGTGGGTGTGGATGTGCCCAACGCCAGCCTGATGATTATCGAAAACCCGGAGCGTCTTGGCCTCGCTCAACTGCATCAGCTGCGCGGGCGAGTAGGCAGGGGCAGTATCGCCAGTCATTGTGTGTTGATGTACCACCCGCCATTGTCGCAACACGGCAAGGAACGTTTGCAGATAATGCGCAATTCCAGTGATGGTTTTGTGATTGCCGAAAAAGATTTGGAGCTGCGTGGCCCCGGTGAAGTACTGGGCACACGTCAGACAGGCCTTGTACAGTTCCGTGTGGCCGACCTGCAAAGAGACAAGGTATTACTGGAAAGTATTAAGGGAGCAGCCGAACAGCTGCTGAGGGACGCTCCAACGCATGCTCAACCATTAATTGACCGCTGGCTGTCGGAAGGCAATCGTTTTGCTGATGCTTAACGAAAATAATGCGGGCATCTAGAACGATGCCCACACGCTATAAAGCTGACTATCAGGCGTAAGCCATACGAATACGGCGGTATTCAGGGCTCCAGAAGCGAGCTTCAATCTTCTGGCGCAGCCTGGTAGCACCTTCAGCTGGAATCAGACCTTCGCTTTCAGCCTGCTGGGCAACAGCCAGAGCGATGTCACAGGTAACCTGCTGGATGTAGTCCATAGTTGGCAGCAGAGTCCCTTCTTTATCCTCAGGAGCTGGTGCAGTGCGAGCCAGTGTTTCCACGGCCTTGTCCAGCATATTGTCGGTGATGCGCTGAGCACCAGACGCCATTACACCCAGCCCCAGACCCGGGAAGATGTAGATGTTGTTGCACTGAGCAACAGGGAACTTGCGACCTTCGTATTCAACAGGGTCGAATGGACTGCCTGTGGCAACGATAGCGCGACCCTTGCTCCAGCGAATAACATCTTCAGGCTTGGCTTCAACACGAGTAATCGGGTTGGACAGTGCAAAGATAATTGGACGTTCGTGGTTATCAGCCATCATGGTGATAATTTCTTCGTCGAACAGACCCGGCTGACCGGACACACCGATAATGGCGTCAGGCTTACCTTCACGGATCACATCCCTCAGGAATACACCGTCGTCTTTGCCTTTCCATCCTTCGATGTCAGACTTCTTGTGAACCAGCTTCTGCTGGAAAGGACGCAGGCGACCCATCATGGAGTCATCCAGCAGACCGGAACGGTCAACCAGGAAGATACGGCTGCGCGCCTGCTCATCGGTCAGGCCGCGGTTCTTCATCAGACGGATAATCTGCTCGGCAATACCACAACCAGAAGAACCAGCACCCAGGAAGGCAACCTTCATGTCTTCGATGGACTTACCAGCCTTACGGGCAGCAGACAGCAACGTTGCAGCTGCAACTGCAGCAGTACCCTGAATGTCGTCATTGAAGCAGCACAGCTCGTCACGGTACTTCTCCAGAAGAGGAGTCGCGTGATTGATTGCAAAATCTTCAAACTGCAGCAGGGCATTAGGCCAGCGGCGCTTCATGGCCTGAATAAACATGTCGACGAACTCGTAGTACTCTTCGTCAGCCAGACGCTTTTGGCGCCAGCCCAGGTACGCAGGATCATCCAGCAGTTCCTGATTATTTGTACCGCAGTCCAGCATAATAGGCAGGGTCAGGCTTGGCAGTACGCCGCCAACGGAAGTGTAGAGTGCCAGCTTGCCGACACAGATGCCCATGCCGCCAACACCCTGGTCACCCAGACCAAGAATACGTTCACCGTCGGTTACCACGATCACTTCAATGTTGCTCTTGAAGTTCGCCAGCATGGCATCCATGTTGTGACGTTCAGGGTAAGAGATGAACAGACCGCGCGGACGACGGTAAAGGTCACTGAAGCGCTGACAGGCCTGACCAACAACAGGCGTATAAATAATAGGCAGCATCTCTTCGATATGACGCTGCACCAGAGCGTAAAACAGAGTTTCATTGGTATCCTGAAGGGCACGCAGGTAGATGTGTTTCAGGATAGGCGTAGGCTTCAGGCAGAAAGACTTGTAGGAACGACGGCACTGTTCTTCCAGAGACTCTACCTGTGGTGGCAGGAGACCGTGAAGTTCCAGCTCAGCACGCTCTTGTGCAGAAAAGGCAGTTCCCTTGTTCAACAAAGGGTTTTCTAGCAATCTGCGTCCGCTCAGGCCGGTGTAAATGCCTGCAGGAGAATTATCACTCATGATCAGTTTCTACAACAAAATGGGAATGGAAGGGAAAGACTTAGCATAGAACTCTGTCTCTGCCATCTGTGCGGCACAGATCAATCTTTTGTTGAAAAATTCACCATTTCTGACTTTGAGAGAGCTTTTAGAGCGGAAGAGCAGTGGTGTACTTGATTTGCTCCATCGCAAAGCTGGAGGAAACATTGCTTAAATCGGGTATACCTTTGATCAATTTTTTATAAAAACGGTCGTAAGCATGAATATCTCTCACAACGACCCGCATCATGTAATCCCACTCGCCACCCATCCGGTAAAGCTCTACTACCTCAACAAAAGACGACGCCGTCACCGCAAAATGCTGTAACCACTCATCGTTATGGTTTCTGGTCTTTAGCTGCATAAACACAGAAAGCGGCAAATAGACTTTATCAGGGTCCAGCAAAGCTACACGTTGACGGATCACCCCTTCCACTTCCAGCTTGCGCACCCGTTTCCAGCAAGGACTGGGAGAAAGACCCGCAACCTCTGCCAGCTCATTCAACGAGAGAGAAGCATTCTCCTGCAAAGCAGCAAGAATTTTCCTGTCTTTTGTATCCACAATAAATTTTTTCCAAAGATTCCAGTTACAGGAAGGATACTTCCAAAAATGCTTGTTAACACGGCAATGAACAAACAGATCTTTTTATCTCGCTCTTCTTAAAATAGACCCAATAGCCCGTAAACAATTTTTTGAGGAGTACCTGCCATGTGGCGTCCAGAGTGGGATAACTTTGTTACCCTTATCAACGACCGTGTAAAACCTGCTCTGGGTTGCACGGAGCCTGTTTCCACAGCTCTCGCAGCCTCTTATGCCAAGCATATTCTAGGCTGCCAGCCAGAATCCCTGGAGATTTTTGTCAGCGGTAACCTGCTGAAAAACGGTATGGGTGTAGGCATTCCCGGTACAGGACAGGTTGGCCTGCCTATTGCAGCGGCCCTGGGGTGTGCCTGCTGTGATGCCACCAAAGGTCTGGGTTGTTCCTGCTGCGACACATCCAAAGGGCTTGAAATACTTTCTAACGTCGCGGAAGAATCTGTTCGTCACGCCAGCCAGATGGTAAACGACAATCGGGTGTCTATTGCCATCAAAGAAACAGACTCTGCCCTCTATTCAGAAGTGATTGCCAGAGCTGGTGATAACACCGCACGGGTCATCATTAAAGATGGTCACACCAACGTAACTCTTATGGAGCGCAACGGCCAGGTGGTCCAGCCAGAATCTATTCAGGATGATTGCAACACGGCTGCGGAGGTTACGGTTCCTGATTTATCCATCGCTTCTATCTTTGAGTTTGCGACAAAGGCCGATCTGGACAAGCTTCGCTTTATTCTGAAATCCGCCGAGATAAACACCGCACTCTCTGAAGAAGGCCTGAAAGAAGATTACGGTCTGAAGATCGGTAAGACCTTCCGCAAGAATATCGACAAGGGTTTTCTGAGCGAAGACCTTGTCACTCTGGCTATGATGCGCTCCTCCGCGGCCTCCGATGCCCGTATGGACGGCGCAATGCTTCCTGCCATGAGCAACTCTGGCAGTGGTAATCAGGGTATCTCTGCAACCATGCCGGTTGTTGCTGTGGCTGATCGTATGGGGGCTTCAGAAGATCAGTTGATTCGTGCCCTGATTTTGAGTCATTTGTCTGCTATCCATATCCGTAATCACCTGCCACCACTGTCTGCCCTCTGTGCTGCGACAACGGCAGCAACAGGCTCCAGCGCCGCTATTACCTGGTTGATGGGCGGAAACCTGGAACAGGTCAGCAATGCACTCTTTAATATGTTTGGCGACCTGACCGGGGTTGTCTGTGATGGTGCAAAGACCGGCTGTTCCCTGAAAGTCTCTACCTCTGCCTCTTCTGCTGTGAAAGCTGCACTGATGGCGATAGAAGGCGTTCGCATTACTGAACACGAAGGTATTATCGAGAACGACCTGGAAAAGACTATCAATAACGTGGGCATGATTGGCACACAGGCCATGCCGGAAACTGATGTCATGATTCTGAAGATCATGACCAGTAAGTCTAATTGAAAGTTCCAGGAGCCTGACCGAGAATAGCGGCCGTAGCGAGAGCGAAGCCGGTTTGAGTCATTTTTTGAGTTGTTTTGAGGCGAATAGTGGTTCTATTTAACGAAAAACAGCTCAAAAAATGGCCAAATCCGGCTTTTTCGTAGTAGGTCAGCGTTCAGTCCGACAGGCTGCTAGATCAAAGCCGCAAGAGTTCTTACCTGAACAGGAGCGATTGCGGCCTTATCAGGGGGCGTTATTTACTGCGCTTTTTCTTCTTGCCGGGAATCACCATGCCGACAATGCCCTGAAACCACATCAGGCTCATCGGGTTACCTTCAACACGAATGGTTTTGTCCTGAATGCCTTTCATAAAGGCGATTTTGGCTTTTGGGGAAAGGAGGGTTGAGTAGCCATCTCTGGCGGTGCGAAAACGAAGGCAGAATTCCGGGTCGGTTGCCTCTCCGCTACTGTGGGTAACCTTTTTGTCTTGAATAATGTAACTGCGGCATACGCCATCATCGCTGGAAATCTCAAAGGACATGTCCTTCCCATCCAGCCTGGCCTGAAATGCCGGGTTGTTTTTGCTGGCTCGCTTCATAAGAAAGCCAAGGCCTAACAACAGTAAGCGAAACTTCAAAACACACTCCCGGTTAGATTCAACAGAACATTCTATAGGGATATTTCTGGTGAGCCAGTGCATTTATGACCGGTACGGCATTAAAAGGGGTCAATTATGTAAACGAAACGCCCCAGATAAGGGCAAGAAGGGAAGAGAGGGCTTTCTGGAAGGTTGAATGTGTGCCGACGACAACCTTACGCCGGCACCACAGATAGCCATCTTACTTATTAACAGCTTCTTTCAGAGCCTTACCAGGCTTGAAAGCAACAGTATTACTGGCTGGGATTTCCATTGGCTGACCCGTTTGTGGGTTCTTGCCGGTACGCGCGCCACGAGCACGCTGAGTGAAAGAACCGAAGCCAATCAGGTTAACTGCTTCCTGACGCTCCAGGGCCTGAGTAATTTCTTCGATGATAACTGTAAGAGCCTGGCCGGCTTTATCTTTGCTGAGATCAGCCTGATCTGCAATGGCAGCAACAAGTTCTGGCTTGCGCATGACACCCTCTCGAATCCGTTTGATGTTTTATGATTGTTTTTATTTTTTTCCCCGAAGAGCTCTTCCGGAACTCTTAACCGAGATATGCAGCACCTGGATAACAGACAGATCATCTGACTGAGCATCCTCGCCTGCTGTAAAAACAAAGTTTCTTACGGCAGTCAATGCAAGCACATCCCTCAACCTTAAAGCAGCCCCTGCCCCAGAGCAATACCCTTCATCGCATTCAAACCTTATGAATACGCGGTTAAAGTACGATTTTGAGGAAAGATTCACGAAAAATCAGCAAGATACAGAATTAATTTCCATAAGATATTTTATCGGTACTGACCACTTGCACAGACTGTATTTATCCCTCATGCTGCCGGAAAACCGAGCCTGGATGTCTTGGAGAATTAAAAGCCGCTTTATGTCATCTCGCCCTGTAAATCTTGAACAGCAACACTGGTATCATGCCGATACCCTGCCCTGGCCCATTCCTCCTGCCTGGAAGAACTGGCTTATGGATGCAGGTTCACTGACCGCTCGCCTGAAGAAATCCTGGCCCGGACAGTTTCAGGTCGATGTATTATTTCATGACTGGGATCGCCCCACTCTTGATGAGCGCCGTTTCCTTGAAATGGAAGATCGTGAACAGGCCAGCATTCGGGAAGTCACTCTTCTCTGTAACGGTCAACCTCGTATCTTTGCCCGCAGCATTTTGCCGGCCAGCAGCCTGGAAGGGAAAAACCGGCAGCTACTGTTTCTGAAGGACCGCCCCCTGGGAGAGTTTCTGTTTTCCCAGCCTGATTTAGTGCGGGGGCCTATCGAACTCACCCGACTGAACTACAACAATGAAGAGATTTGGGGACGCCGCTCCCGCTTCACTCTCGACAACAAGCCTCTGGCTGTCTGTGAATACTTTTTACCGGCAGACTGGGGAGAGGTTTTATCCGCAGGGATCGCACCATGAGCAACAATCCCCCAAAGGTTTCCCCCTTTACACCGTATATTCAACTCACTCGTTTTGATCGTCCCATTGGAACACTATTGCTGCTCTGGCCCACCCTGTGGGCGCTTTGGCTTGCAGCTGATGGCTGGCCAGAATGGCATCTTATTGTTATTTTCTCCCTTGGTACCCTGTTGATGCGTTCAGCGGGCTGTGTGATTAATGACTACGCTGATCGCCATCTCGACGGTCATGTACAACGCACTAAACACCGGCCCCTGGCCACAGGTCAGGTCTCAGAGAAACAGGCCCTGACTCTGTTTTTACTATTACTGTCCTGTTCATTCCTGCTGGTACTGTTAACCAACACGCTGACAATCATGCTCTCCTTCGCAGGTGCAGGGCTGGCGATGGTGTATCCGTTTATGAAACGGTTCACACACCTCCCTCAGTTTGTGCTGGGCGCAGCCTTTGCCTGGGGCATGCCAATGGCCTGGGCTGCACAGGAGAATGCCCTGCACCCGGTTATCTGGCTGATGTTTGCCGGTTGTCTGCTCTGGATTGTTGCTTACGACACACAGTACGCCATGGTAGACCGGGAAGATGACCTGAAAATCGGCATTAAATCCACCGCCATTCTGTTTGGAGAAAAGGATAATCTTATTATCCAGCTGCTACAGTCACTGACTCTTGTGATTCTCGGTCTCTGTGGCTGGCTACTCAACAGCGGGCCTTTTTTCTATCTTGGCCTTGTTGCCATGGGTGGTTTCTTTCTTTATCAAAAGAAACTGACCAAAGGGCGGGAACGGGACCTCTGCTTTCAGGCCTTCTTAAACAATAATTTGGCTGGGCTGGCGGTGTTTGTTGGCATTGTTCTGGATAATTGCTTTTTCTAGAGCCTGCTTACCCAGAGCCATTAATTCTATTACGGACGAGATCAGGGAATGATTGACCAGCTGGCTGAAAAATTATCAGTATTTCTTCCAGAAGGCACAGAGCATTTATGTGCACGCTGGCTTATGGATCATCAGGTTCAGCTTCGTATATCGCCACCGAGAAAAACAAAACTGGGCGATTTTCGCCCGGCTCATGCCAGACAGCCTCACAGAATAAGTGTGAATAATGATCTGGTTCCTTTGCAGTTCCTGATCACTTTCGCTCATGAAATAGCCCATGTTGTTAACTGGGATCATCATGGACGTTCGGTCAAAGCACACGGCCCTGAATGGAAACAATTTTACCGGGAACGGCTTCACGAGCTTCTTGCTCTTGGTGCCCTGGACGAGCAGACTCAGGTCGTTCTGGGGCGACACAGCCTCAATCCCGGAGCCTCCAGCTACGGTGATACTGAACTACAAAATCTTACACCAGATACTCCCGATCAGTCCGAAACCCTTAACGCTCTTACCCCACATACCGTTTTTGAACTGGAATCAGGAAAGACCTTTCGCACCATTAAAAAACTACGCAAATACTGGCTATGCGAAGAAATAAACAGTCAGAAAAAATATCGAGTACTGGGAACGGTAAAAGTCACTGTGAAAGAGCGGACAACAAGGTTTTAATCCTGACTTCATTAAGATATTGTCATTTAAATGTAACATTTTGCATGTGTAATTCTCATCACGTTTATCGAACCTTCAGGGGGAAACGTTCGAGACCATGACAACTAACAAGATTCTCATCGTTGATGATGAAGCGCCGATTCGAGAAATGATCGTCGTAGCCCTGGAAATGGCAGGGTATCAATGCCTGGAAGCAGAGGATGCCAAAGAGGCCCACGGCATTATTTTTGACCAGAAGCCTGATTTAATTCTTCTGGACTGGATGCTGCCAGGAATTACAGGCATAGAGCTGGCTCGTCGCCTGAAACGCGATGAACTGACCTCAGCTACACCGATCATCATGCTGACGGCCAAAGGCGAAGAAGATAATAAGATTCAGGGCCTTGAGAGCGGTGCAGATGATTACATCACCAAACCTTTCTCACCTCGTGAGCTTGTTGCCCGTCTGAAAGCGGTACTGCGTCGTACACAAACCACAGGACAGAACGAACCTATTGACGTTCTTGGTGTGAATCTCGACCCCATCAGCCACCGTGTATCCATTCACGGTACGCCTGCGGAAATGGGACCAACAGAGTATCGTCTGCTGCAATTCTTTATGACCCACCAGGAACGTGCCTACACCCGTAGTCAGCTTCTTGATCATGTCTGGGGCGGTAATGTGTACGTCGAAGAGCGTACCGTTGATGTGCATATCCGGCGCTTGAGGAAGGCTCTGGGAAATGATCACGAAAAACTGATTCAAACTGTTCGTGGAACGGGTTATCGTTTCTCTGTAAAAGTCTGATTGAGAATGATTGCATTATAGCAACATACATAAAAACAGACAGTAAAGCAGACATACATACAACAGCTAAAAACCCGTGACACTCATGCTGGCACAGGGGTTGTGCCGCACAATAAGGTCTTCCCCCCGGGTCATGCTGGACAGAATAGTGAAGCTTATATTGTGAACCATAACTGGCAAACTGTAGTCATTAAGCGCCTGGTTCTGATGCTGAGTTTCTTTCTCGGCCTCGGTTGGCTAACCGGACATGTCACACTGTTTCTATTGATCGGCTGTGCAGGTTATCTGATCTGGACACTCCGTCATGTGCTTCAGCTGATTGCCTGGCTGGATGCTGCCTCAGCCTCCAGTCAGCCTATTGAGCCCCCCTACGGCAAAGGTCTTTGGGGTGAGCTGTTCGATGGCATGTATCGGCTTATGCGCACACAGGAACGTGCTCGTAAACGCTTGAAAGCGGTGATAAATCGTTTTCAGGAATCTACCGCTGCGTTGAAAGACGGCATTGTGCTCACCAATGAAGAAGGTCAGCTGGAATGGTGGAACCCTGCAGCCGAACGCATTCTTGGCTTTCGTGACCCGGATGATATTGGTCAGCAGATCAGTAACCTTGTTCGCGACCCACGCTTTATTTCCTACTTCGACAGCAAGAACTATGACGAACCCGTAATGCTGCCCTCTCCCGTTTCGGAAGAGAAAAAACTGATTTATTCCATCACCCTCTATGGCCCTGATAATCGCCTGCTTGTAGTACGCGACAATACTCGTATTTTCCAGCTTGAGCAGATGACCAAGGACTTTGTTGCCAATGTCTCCCATGAGCTGAGAACGCCTCTGACGGTGATAAACGGTTATGTGGAAACCCTGACCGACAGCCTTGATATGATGCCTGAACCGCCCGTACCTGTGCTGCCACGAGCTCTGAACCAGATGCAGACTCAAGCCAACCGTATGGCCAATATTATTGAAGACCTGCTGATGCTTTCCAAACTGGAAACAGCCGACAACATCAGCACTCTAAACCCTATCAATATGCACTCACTTCTGGATGGTATAGCCAACGACGCACGTTCATTCAGTGGCACCAGAGCACATAACATTGTAGTGCAATGCAAGGTTAGCACTCAGGTTCTTGGAAATGAAAAAGAAATACGCAGCGCCATTTCCAATCTGGTTTTCAACGCCGTGAAATACACACCGGATGGCGGCGATATAAAAATCAAATGGATGGTTGACCTGAATACCGGTTATCTCACGGTAAAAGACAACGGTATTGGCATGGAGCCACAACATATTCCAAGACTGACTGAACGTTTTTATCGCATAGATAAAAATAGACACACATCAACTGGGGGAACGGGATTAGGGCTGGCTATTGTGAAGCATATTCTGTTGCGTCACGACTCAATGCTGGTCATAAAAAGCCGCCCAGGAAAGGGAAGCAGCTTTACCTGCCAGTTCCCCCATAGCCGACTGGTACGAGAAGCCGCCTGATTCCTGGTTACTGATGTCTAAGGGTTGGTGTCTTAACGGTCTTCAATAATACAGCCCGACCGATCCTTACCAGAGCGCTGAAGGTATTCCTGAAATATCTTTGGTGCACGGCCAGTCAGAGATCCTTCCCACTGATGTTTAGTGCCTGGTTCGTCCTGATACTCGAAAAGGTAACGTTTGATATTTCGCTTTTTCTTTTCCCCTTTAGAGACTTGTCCAAAGTCTTCAAGGGAGACGCCCTGCTCCTCCATCATTTTTCTAATCACATCAATACTGCTTTGCTTTTCCTTCAGTTTTCTCTGTTCTGCATGAACCTGTTCCCGTTTTTCTTCAACTACATCCTTTAAACGGGAGACTATTTTTTCCATGTCTTCTATATGCACATCCCGAAACAAGCCGCGCATGCGGGTCTTGCTGCTCAGACGGTGCATAACTTCCTCAAATATATTCATCTAATAAACCCTCGCTCTCACACTAAAGGCGATTTGAAAAATAGGTAATAGATTCCAGACTTACAACTGTAATTTCAATTTTATAGCAGTTATATTTTTAAAAAATAAAAAACCCGACTGGAGTTAACCGGTCAGGTTTAGTGTTCAATGTTGCACTCTGCTGAGGATGTGGTTTGCGTTAATTTATTGAGTTTCGGGTTAACAGAAAACAGCTCTCTGCAATCATCTCATTGCAATCATCGCATCCTTTTTTCCTCTCTCCGTTTGTTTCGGGCAGGCAATTGTTTTCTTCACCGAGTCCCCATCAACACTTTCAAGGCAGACATCAAACTTCCATAATCTGTGGATATGTTTCACGATTTCAGTGGTATCGTCGTTTAAAGGGCGCCCATGATGCATATAATGCCGCAGGGTCAGGGAGCGGTCTCCTCTCACATCTACGTTATAAACCTGAATGTTAGGTTCACGATTTCCAACATTATATTGCGATGCCAGAGCTTCACGGATTTCCCTGTAGCCAATTTCATTGTGAATGGCATCCACTTCCAGGTATGCGTTCTTTTCATCATCAACAATGCTGAACAAGCGCAGGTCACGCATAACTGTTGGTGACAAATATTGCTGAATAAAACTCTCGTCCTTATAGTTTTTCATCGCATGGTGAACAGTATCCAGCCAGTCAGATCCGGCAATATCCGGGAACCAGTGACGGTCTTCATCCGTGGGCTCTTCACAAATCCGTTTAATATCCATAAACATTTTGAAGCCCAGCGTATAAGGATTAATACCTGAGAAACGTCGGTCATCAAATTCGGGCTGGTAAATAACACTAGTATGGGAGTGCAGGAACTCCAGCATATAACCTTCAGGAATCAGCCCTTCATCATAGAGTTGATGCATCAGGGTGTAATGCCAGAATGTTGCCCAGCCTTCGTTCATAACCTGGGTCTGACGCTGGGGATAAAAGTACTGAGCGACTTTACGCACAATGCGCACCAGCTCCCGTTGCCAGGTTTCCATCAATGGTGCGTGCTTTTCCAGGAAGTACAAAATGTTCTCTTCAGGGTCAGCAGGGAAACGCTGCTTGCTCTCATTTGTATTCTTTTCCTGCTGCTGGGGAATAGTGCTCCAGATATCATTCAGAGTTCTCTGAATATACTCAGCACGATCCTTCTGGCGCTTCTCTTCTTCCCCGGCTGAAAGTGGCCGTGGTCGCTTATAACGGTTAACGCCCTGATTCATCAAAGCGTGGGCGGCGTCCAGAATCTCCTCGACCGCTTCAACACCGTGCTTCTCTTCACACTCAGCGATGTAGCCCTTGGCGAACATCAGGTAATCAATAATGGATTCAGCATCGGTCCAGGTGCGGAACAGGTAGTTGCCCTTGAAGAAGGAGTTGTGGCCATAGCTGGCATGAGCCAACACCAGAATCTGCATCGCCATGGTGTTCTCTTCCATCAGGTAGGCAATACAGGGGTTGGAGTTGATCACTATCTCATAGGCCAGCCCCATCTGACCGTTCTGGTAACGCTGCTGGTTGCTGAGGAAGTGTTTACCAAAGGACCAGTGGTTGTACATCAGCGGCATGCCGATGGAGGCATAGGCGTCCAGCATCTGCTCAGAGCTGATCACTTCAATCTGGTTGGGATAGGTATCCAGACGAAAATCATGGGCAATACGTGCCAGTTCATCGTCGTAAGCCTGAATAAGGTCAAACGTCCAGTCCGCCCCTGTGGTCAGGGGTTCTCTTTTCTTAGACATTCAGGCTTCCTTTTTCTCAAACAGGCGTCGGAATACAGGGTAAATATCCGCAGCTGTCTTTATCTGCTGCATAGCGAAGGTATCAGCGAACTGATCCTGGATGGTTTCATACTCGCGCCAGAGGTTCTGGTGCTGACGGTCGGTAATCTCAACATAAGAGAAGTACTGCACCAGAGGCATCAAACCATTCACCAGAATCTTGCTGCACACAGACGAGTCACCTTCCCAGTTGTCACCATCCGAGGCTTGCGCCACATAGGTGTTCCAGTCCGTTGGGGAGTAACGTTTTTCGATAATTTCTTTAGTCATATCCAGAGCACTGGACACAATCGTGCCGCCGGTTTCACGGGAGTAGAAGAAGTCGTCTTCATCCACCTCCTTGGCTGCGGTGTGATGACGAATAAACACCACTTCAATCTGCTTGTAACTTCTCTGCAGGAACAGGTAGAGCAGAATAAAGAAGCGCTTGGCCATGTCTTTGATTTCCTGGGTCATGGAACCTGATACATCCATCACACAGAACATCACCGCCTTGTTAGAAGGACGGGGCACTTTGACAAAATTGTTGTAGCGCAAATCAATATCATCAATAAACGGCAGCTTCTTCATTTTACCGTTAAGCTCTTTCAACTCGGCCTTGATGACGCTGGCGCGTTTCTCGTCCATTGCTCCTGGCTTTACTTCCATCTCCCGCAGCTCGCGCTTGAGCTTACGGATGTTACGACGGGTGCCGCCTGACAGTGCTATACGGCGTGCATGGGCACTACGCAGGGAACGAACGATATTGAGACGGTCTGGTGGGCCATCAGTGGTGAAGCCTGCCTGATGAGTGCGGAACTCCATCATGTCCTGCTGGGCTTTCTCCTTCATGTTCGGCAACTCAAGGTCGTCGAACATAAATTCCAGAAACTCATCGTGATTAATGTTGAAGGTAAACTCATCCATACCTTCGCCCTGGTCACTGGCCTGACCGCTACCGGCACCGCCCTGACCCGAGCCACCCGGTGGCCGTTTGATACGGTCTCCGGCTATGAATTCTTTATTGCCTGGCATCACCCGTTGATTCAGGCCACCAGTGCCATGCTGAAAAGTAGGTTCTGATAAATCTCTTCTGGGAATGGTGATACTGCTTCCACTCTCGACATCTGTGATACTGCGCTTGTTCACCGCTTCGGAAACAGCCTTTTTAATATGCTTCCGGTAACGGTTCATAAAGCGCTGACGGTTCACGGTACTTTTGTTCTTACCGTTAAGCCGTCTGTCGATGATCATGCTCATACACACTCCCTGTGTCACGTTGAGACGTCCGGGGTGAGGCGGGCGCCTTCCGTGGCACCTGACTCACATTCCCTGGTGATCGCCTTACCCCATCCGTCTTACTTCTACAGCTTTTACTACCTGATCCTGCGAGTACTACCTTTATCAGTATGGTTCATTACTGGGACTTACGTACCCGTATGTACCATTCAGACAACAAACGAACCTGCTTCTCGGTATAACCTCTCTCTGTCATACGTTTCACAAACTCGGAGTGCTTGCGCTGCTCGTCGTTACTGCCCTTGGCATTGAAGCTAATAACAGGGAGCAGGTCTTCGGTATTGGAGAACATTTTCTTCTCAATCACCGCGCGCATTTTCTCGTAACTCATCCAGCTTGGATTCTTACCGTCGTTACCTGCCCGTGCACGGAGTACGAAGTTCACCACTTCGTTCCGGAAGTCTTTCGGGTTGGCAATGCTGGCGGCTTTTTCGATTTTCTCCAGCTCATCATTGATGGTGCCACGGTCGAGAATGTCGCCGGTTTCAGGGTCACGGTACTCCTGATCCTGAATCCAGAAGTCGGCGTAGGTGATGTAACGGTCAAAGATGTTCTGGCCGTATTCGGAGTAAGACTCCAGATAGGCGGTCTGAATTTCTTTGCCGAGGAATTCAATATATTTCGGCGCCAGGAATTCCTTCACATAACGCAGGTAGCGCTCGTGAACTTCCTGTGGGAACTGTTGCTGTTCAATCTCTTTCTCCAGCACGTAAAGCAGGTGCACAGGGTTGGCAGCCACTTCCGATGGGTCAAAGTTGAAGACCTTGGAGAGAATCTTGAACGCAAAACGGGTTGAGAGGCCTTCCATGCCTTCATCTACACCGGCCGCATCTTTGTATTCCTGCAGAGGCTTCGCCTGTGGGTCAGTATCTTTCAGGCTTTCACCGTCGTAGACCCGCATCTTCGAGAAAACATTGGAGTTTTCTGGCTCTTTAATTCGGGACAGCGTGGTGAACTGGGCCAGCATCTTGAGCGTGTCTGGTGCGCAGGGAGCATGACTCAGGGAACTGTGTTCCAACAGTTTGCTGTAAATCTTGATCTCTTCACTCACCCGGGTGCAGTAAGGCACCTTGACGATATTTACCCGGTCAATGAACGCTTCGTTAGTTTTATTATTTCGGAAGGTCTGCCACTCAGATTCGTTCGAGTGCGCTAGAATAACACCATCAAAAGGTATGGCACTCATACCCTCGGTACTGTTGTAGTTACCTTCCTGGGTGGCAGTCAGCAGAGGATGCAGCACCTTAACCGGAGCCTTGAACATCTCCACAAACTCCATCAAACCCTGGTTGGCACGACAGAGAGCACCGGAGAAGCTATAAGCGTCCGGGTCGTTCTGGGAATATTCTTCCAGCTGACGGATATCAACCTTACCCACAAGGCTGGAAATATCCTGGTTGTTCTCATCACCGGGTTCGGTTTTGGCAATACCCGTCTGATCAAGAATACTTGGGCAGAGTTTCACCACCCGGAACTGGCTGATATCACCGCCAAACTCGTGCAAACGCTTAACCGCCCAGGGCGACATAACGCCTCTCAGGTAGCGGGAAGCAATTCCGTACTCTTCCTGAAGAATCCCGGCGTCTTCCGCTGGATTAAACAGCCCAAGAGGTGATTCAAAAACCGGGGAGCCCTTAATGGCGTAGAAAGGTACCCTCTCCATCAGGCTTTTCAGTTTTTCTGCCAGAGAAGATTTACCACCACCCACCGGACCGAGAAGGTAAAGAATCTGCTTCTTCTCTTCCAACCCCTGCGCAGCGTGTTTGAAATAGGAAACGATCTGCTGAATGGCATCTTCCATGCCATAGAAATCTTCAAAGCCTTTGTAACGCTTGATGAGTTTGTTGGAGAAAATTCGTGAAAGACGTGGATCACGGGAGGTGTCGACCACCTCAGGTTCGCCAATCGCCATAAGCATACGCTCGGCGGAGTTGGCATAGGTGGCAGGATCATCCTTGCATCTTTGCAGATACTCCTGGATGGATAGCTCTTCCTCTTCTTTTTGCTTGTAACGCTGTTGGTAATTATTGAAAATATCCATATTCTCGCACCTTTACCTTGCTGGCAGACTGACGTCGACTCTAAGCGTGTTGAAAACCGGCTCATATGAGCTTGCTCTGGAGCGACAGCATGGACTGCCCCGCGTTATTCTTTTCTCTAACTTATGTACTCTCTTACGTACTCTGACCTAATGCTCTTAAGACTTTCTCAACAACTTTTTTGAGCCCTTCACTATTTTGTAAAACGATTTTGCTATCCCTGCAACTGAATTGTGATTTCTTTTTGCTCTAAATGTTGTACGACAACTCTCAAAAACCGTGCTGCTTCCCCTCCTGTGACCGCCCTATGATCAAACGACAACGACAGACTGACAGCTCGATGAACCGCAGCCTGCCCCTGATAAGCCACCACCTGATCCCCCACAGAGCCTATCCCCAGAATGGCTACAGCCGGTGGAACAACAACAGGAGTCGCATACTTTCCACAGCCCAGTGCACCAAAATTGCTCACAGAAAAAGTGGCTCCCTGAAAGTCATCCAGGCCAAGCTTTCGCTCATTCACATTTTCCTTAAGCTGGTTAATTTCTGTACGAAGTTGTTTCTGATTTAATTGTTCCGCACTGCGCAAAACAGGAACCAGTAGTCCGTGAGGAGAATCTACAGCCAGACCAAGATTCACCTGGTTCATTAATTGACGCTGTTCATTCTGTTCATCAAACCAGGCATTCAGTGCCGGTTCATCCTGACAGGCTGCAATCACTGCTTTAATAACGCGAACAGTCAGGTCCTGCTGACTGTCCCAATGATGAATATCTGCATCAGCAAACAATGTTGCTGCCACCACTTGACGGCCAGACTGCGCCATAGTGCGAGCCATCTCCCGACGTACGCCACGCAGAGGCTCACCGTTATCTAACGAATGAGCAACCAAAGAAGCCGGCAGGCGGCGAGCTATACCGGAAACAGCAGACTGTGCTGTTTTCTGAATACGAGCCGTAGAAGGAGAAGCGCCAATGTAAAATGTGTCATCGTCGTCTTGAGAAGAGCTGTCAGCCGTTTCTTCAATTTCACCGACAACAGTGCCAGAGTCATCCTTGCCGTCCATAAACTCAACAAGGGACTCACCGGTATGAATCAGGTCACCGGGCTGACCAAACTGTTTCACAATCACACCCGCACAGGGCGAAGGGACATCTACCACTGCCTTGGCGGTTTCCATGGAAACAATGACCTGATCTTCACGAACGGTATCCCCTTCGTGAACATGCCACTCAACAATTTCTGCCTCAGGGATTCCTTCCCCAAGATCAGGCAGTTTAAAAAACTTCACGCATATTTGAAAGCAGGGCGAAGGGACATCTACCACTGCCTTGGCGGTTTCCATGGAAACAATGACCTGATCTTCACGAACGGTATCCCCTTCGTGAACATGCCACTCAACAATTTCTGCCTCAGGGATTCCTTCCCCAAGATCAGGCAGTTTAAAAAACTTCACAGCATCTCCCGCAATGGCTTCTTTCTCTGAAGCCTTTATATTTTTTGTGACCTTCTTTATTCAGATTAGATATTAATAAGTGATATGCAAAAGCAATTTGAAGTAACAAAACTGAAATCCATATGTCATTCACAATATATCCCCTCAGGAATCACCACTTTCCACATTATTCAGCCTCGCAAAATGTACGACAACAGAAATATATCTTAAACCTGTCTGTCATCTTCCTGCCTTAAATTTCTCACAAGCATTTCCACAACACCCAATATGAGAAAGGCAGTTTTTCATGAGCAAGGAAACCTTTGATCCTACGATTTACAACACCAGCGAAAACAGAACGTTTGCTGATGTTATGGATAAAGAGTTAAACCGAAGAAGTATTCTCAGAGGTGGAACCGGGCTTGCCGCCATGGGCTTCCTCTCCACTCTGGGCCTGACAGGTTGTGGTTCCTCCAGCTCTTCAGAGACACTGCCCGCAACTCCTGAGACTCCTGAAGGTATCAGCCTTGGCTTCCGGTCTATTGCTGGCTCAAAAACAGACAGCGTTAAAGTACCTGCAGGCTATAAAGCTCAGGTTCTCGCCCCCTGGGGAACCCCGCTTAACAGCGCGGCTAACCCATGGATGAATGACGGCTCTAATACAGCTGAAGATCAGCTAAACGCTGTTGGTATGCACCATGATGGCATGCATTTCTTCCCTCTGGAGGGAAGCAACACTGAAGGTCTGCTGTGTATTAATCATGAATACCTTGATGTCCGTGCGCTCCACCCTGCCGACCAGGTTCCAGAAGAAGACAGAGACCAGAGCCCTCGCCGTATTGAGTTCCCTAATGCAGAAATTGCACGCAAGGAAATTTACGCCCACGGTGTTTCCATTGTTCACGTCAAACTGACTGATGGCACTTGGGATGTAGTAACTGACAGCAAATACAATCGTCGTATCACTGCGGCTACTGAAATGGACGTTGCTGGCCCCATTGCTGATACTGGCTACCTGAAAACCAAATACACAAAACTTAAAGGCAATGAAAACCTTGCCCGGGGCACCAACAACAACTGCGGCAATGGCCACACACCATGGGGTACTTACCTGACTTGTGAAGAGAACTGGCCTGGCTATTTCGTCAATCATGGTACGCTTGATGCTGCCCAAGCCAGACTTGGCATCACTGCTACCCCACGCTACAACTACCGCTGGGATAAAGTCACTGACCCAAGCACAGAAGATCAGGCTAACGGTTTCTTCAAACGTTTTGATATTACGCCTGCAACGGGAATAACCGACCCGGAAGAAGACTTCCGTAACGAAGCCAACGGTCATGGCTATATCGTTGAAATTGATCCATATGATCCAGACTCACGTGCAACCAAACGTACTGGCCTTGGTCGCTTCCGTCATGAAGACTGCTCCTTTGGCAAAGTAGAAGCGGGCAAACCCATCGTTATTTATTCTGGTCATGATGGCCGCTTTGAATACCTCTACAAGTTTGTATCCAAAGAACTGTGGGATGCAACTGATGCCAGTCGTGCCAACCGTCTGGATGTAGGCTCCAAGTACATGGACGAAGGCACCCTTTACGTTGCAAGGTTTGAAGAAAATAGCGTTGGTATCTGGCTACCTCTGACCGCAGAAGCCAGCACAACAACGGCAGGACAGACTCTCAAAGATGTTATTGGTAATCAGGCTCAAATCATTTTGAGCACACCTCAGGCTGGTGACTTGGTAGGGGCTACCAAGATGGACCGCCCAGAGTGGACGGCCGTAGATCCTGAAACAGGAACGGTTTACCTTACTCTCACCAACAACACAAAGAGAAAAACCGACACCAACGCTGCAAACCCACGATTGAATAACTCGTTTGGCCATATCATCCGCTGGGATGAAGGCGACAGCCCAGAAGAATTCACCTGGGACTTTTTCGTATTTGGCTCACCTGCAAGCGAAGGCGATTCTTCAATCAACCGTTCAGCCCTGAACACTGATAATGAGTTTGCCAGCCCTGACGGACTGGTCTTCGACACCCGTGGCATCATGTGGGTTCAAACCGACAATGGTGCAGATGAAGTTGCAGATGTAACCAATGACCAAATGCTGGCCATTATTCCATCCAAACTTGAAGACTCAGCTGATGGAGAGCCTGTTGTTAACGCGACTAACCAGGATGCATTGCGTCGCTTCTTTGTTGGCCCGAATGGTGCTGAAGTGACAGGTCTGGCCTTTACAGGGGACAACAAGAACTTCTTCCTGAATATCCAGCACCCTGATAACTGGCCTGTGTACACCGGCAACAATGCTCAGGAATCCGCTCCTGTTGGCATCTCTGTGCGCCCACGTTCGTCCACTGTTGTTATCACTCGTGATAACGGTGAAGAAATCGGCGTATAACTCGCCGACCAAGACAATCCTCTAAACCTAAGCCCCAACCATAAAAGTATGGCTGGGGCTTTTTTTCATTCACATGTAGCGCCTGTCTCCCTCTGTCTTTAAGCTCCGCTTCGTGAACAATCACACAACGGCCCGTTTTGCATTACTGAGGGCAGAATAGTTTCCCTCTCCAAATCCCTAACGGATACCGCTTTTTTATTGCACTGGTTTTACTGCTTCCAGGAGCCTGACCGAGAATAGCGGCCGTAGCGAGAGCGAAGCCGGTTTGAGTCATTTTTTGAGTTGTTTTGAGGCGAATAGTGGTTCTATTTAACGAAAAACAGCTCAAAAAATAGCCAAATCCGGCTCGCTCGTAGTAGGGCGTCTATTCTCGGTCAGGCTCTAGAGGGGCGTAGATATTTGAGTCCAGGTTATAGAGCACCGGTACCCGTGCTCGAACTGAAAAACCGGAGCTGTCACTGGTAGGGTGCAGGTTCATCAGCAGGTAGTTTCCATGCTGGTTCACCCGACAGGGAATTGAATAAAATTCGCCGGGGATGGGAAAGCCACAACGAGCAGAAAAAATACTCCTGCTCTTAACAGGTTATGCACCTGTGTTTTCGTTGCAGTGCACATAACATTCCCACTACTGGTTTTGAATCCGGCGCAGAGTATAGGTGCAGAAATTCTGATTACACGCTTGCATGTGGACAAGCAGCTCTCTAATCATCTCTCTAATTAGCAGCAAGCCGACAAGCTGATACAATACGTTCGGCACTCGGCATGTAGTGTTGCTCCATACGGTAGTAAGGCATGGTAATATCGTAACCCGCCACACGCTGCACCGGAGCCTGTAACTCATAGAAGAGTTCAGTCGACACCCGCGCTGCAATCTCTGCCCCAACTCCAAAGCTGCGGGCTGCTTCGTGAACTATTACACAGCGGCCCGTTTTGCGGACTGAGGCCAGAATCGTATCCATATCCAAAGGCTTGATAGTCGCTACATCAATTAACTCCACACTCATACCTTCCTCAGCAAGAGTTCGGGCTGCTTCCTGACATTCACGTACACAGGCACCCCAGGTCACCAGAGTGATATCACTGCCTTCGCGCAAAGTGAAACAGGTATCCAGTGGTAAACGGCTTCCTTCTTTGGGAAGTGTTTGCTTCTGTACCCGATAAATTCTTTTGGGCTCCAGAAAAATAACCGGGTCCGGGTTATCAATGGCCGAACGTAACAACCCATACGCACGCACAGGCGATGAAGGAATCACCACACGTAAGCCCGGAATATGAGCAAACAGCGCTTCAGTGCTTTCCGAGTGATGTTCCGGCGCATGAATGCCACCACCAAAGGGCGCACGAATCACCATTGGGCAGGTTAAACGACCACGGGTCCGGTTTCTCATACGGGCAGCATGAGTCACCAACTGCTCCATACAGCCGAACACAAAGCCCATAAACTGCACTTCTGCGACAGGCTTTAAACCCTGTGTCGCCATACCCACCGTCATACCGGCAATTAATGTTTCCGCGAGAGGCGTGTCCATCACCCGCTTTAAGCCATATTTATCTTTCAGGCCTTGAGTGGCACGAAAGACACCACCGTTGGTACCAACATCTTCCCCCAGAACCACCACATCATGGTCATCAGCCATGGCATGGTCGAGTGCGCTGTTCACTGCTTCAATAAGCGTTTTCTTCTCGTCTGTCTCAGACTTGTTTGTGTAAGTGTGGGTCTGCACTTGAGTATGCGTCCTGCTCTCAAGAGAATTAGTCACAGCATTAGCCATGGGAAACATCTCCCTGCATTTCCTCCAGCTGCTGACGCAGGCCGGTGGGTGTGTCAGCGTAGTGGTATTCAAACAGATCTTTGAATTCAGGCTCTGGTGTGGACTGGTACACCTCAACGGCTTTCTGAATCTCCTGCTTCATCTGTTCCTGCAATACTGCCTCCTGCTCCGGGCTCCATAATCCCCGGTTAAAAAGATACATCTGCAGCCGTTTAACAGGTTCTTCCTCCCAGGCTGTGCGTAGCTCTTCATTGTCCCGGTAACGACTGGCGTCATCGGCTGTTGTGTGGTCTCCCAACCGATAGGTCACCGCTTCAATCACAACGGCACCTTTACCCAACCGTGCACGCTCAATAGCTGAACCGATGACGTCATGAAGGGCAATCACATCATTACCATCCACCTGCACACAGGGCAGACCGGCACCTGCGCCTTTTTGAGCCAATGTTGGCGCACCAGATTGTACTTTTCTGGGAACAGAGATCGCCCATTGATTGTTCAGCACAAGGAATACCACCGGCAGCTGCCAGGCTCCGGCAAGGTTCAGGGATTCAAGGAAGTCGCCCTTAGAGGTGGCGCCGTCACCGCAGGTTGCCACCACTACCCGGGGTTCATTGCGAATACGAAAAGCAGAGGCAACGCCAACGGCATGACAAGCCTGAGTCGCGATGGGTACACAATTGGGGAAGTCCTGGCCGTAACCAGCTCCGGCACTGCCCCGTTCATCACCGCCCCAATAGAGATAGATATCGGAAAGCTCTACACCTCTGAGCAGCTGCCCGGGAAGGTCACGGTAATAGGGAACGAGGACATCGTCTTTCCTCATTAAGGAACCGTAAACCACTCCCGGCGCTTCCTGCCCCAGACAGGACGGATAAGTCCCAAGCTGCCCGGTTCGTTGCAGAGCTATGGCTTTACGGTCCGCTTCACGGGCACGCACCATGGCCCGGTAATAGTCCACCAGCTTTGAACCATCTTCGGTCCACTCCGGCAGTGTTTTTACAGGTTCGCCCATCGGATTGAGATAGCGTACAAAGGGTATATCTTCACTATGTACCCGGAACAGTCCGCCACCATCGAGTGTTGTTGGCATAATGCTCTCCCTATAGGGTTCTCTCAGCCTGAATCAGGCGCTTAGCTTATGTTTGAGTATCCGCTCACTTGCTCCATACAGAACGTCTTCCGCCATGCGTTCGGCAATCAGACTGGTAGGTTCTCCACTGGTTTTATTACGCTGGAAGAGTTTAAGAAGTGTGCCTTCAATCGCCTGAATACGAGTGTGTATCTCCTGTGCAGGTTTCCCGTTGTGGGTAAGAGAGGCGTAAATCAGACCACCAGCATTCGCCAGATAATCCGGCGCATAAAGAATGCCCTGACGATGCAGCGCTAACCCGGCTTCCGGTGTTGCCAGCTGGTTATTGGCTGAGCCGGCCACCGCACGACACTGCATAGTCAGAATAGACTCCGGCATCAGAACGCCACCCATACCACAGGGGCTGAACACATCGCACTCTGTATTTTGAATCAACTGAGGGCTGACCACCTCTGCCCCAAACTGTTGTTCACACACTTGAGCACGTTGTGCATCAATATCACTGACCACCAGCTGAGCACCGGCAGCGTGGAGTTTTTCACACAAGGCATAACCCACATGCCCTAATCCCTGAACAGCAATGCGTGCCTTTGATAGATCATTGGGAAGGTCACCACAGGCCTGCAACGTCGCCTTGATGCCATGAAACACACCCAGTGCCGTATAAGGGGCCGGGTTACCAAATCTCGATGTGCAGGTCACATGAGGCGTAACCTGTGCGATGGCATCCATATCACCGGTTGTGGTTCCCATATCCATAGCGGTGATATAACGTCCGTTGAGACTGTGAACAAAACGACCGAAGGCCTGAAACAACGCCGTACGATCTTTTAACTCCCGGGGAACAATCATCACCGCCTTACCGCCCCCCTGAGCCAGGCCCGCCAGAGCAGCCTTGTAACTCATACCACGAGCCAGACGCACAGCATCTTCAATGGCTGCATCAGTAGATATGTAAGTATGAAATCGACAGCCGCCCAAAGCCGGGCCTCTGCGTGTATCGTGAATGGCAACAACAGCCTGCAGACCTGTTTGTTCATCTGACCACAGGTGCAACTCGCAGGTACGCGTATCTTTCATCTCAGGAAACATAGCGGGATCCCTCCGCCGCGTCTTTATTTGATAGGTCTTGCCATTGACCGGGATGACGATCGAGGCATTTTGAAAGTTTAGCTGCAATACCCGGATCTGTATTAACTGTCTGATAGAAAAAATGAGGGAGAGAATCACGGAACGGTCACAGAAAGGTCATGATCGGTGCTTAATCTTGAACGTTCGCGGCAAAACTCCGAAGCAGAGTGCGACGATGGAAATATTGGCCGGGCTCAATATGCCTGAAAGCAATATTTGTACTGACCCTGTGCTTCTGGTTATTCTCTTGGAACAAAGGAGATAACAATAGAATGACAACAGAGACCTCTACAGAACGTCGACGCCATGTGCGCAAGCGCCTGAGCTGTACCACAAATGTCTACCTCACCGAGACGGGTGCATCTCTGGGGCATATTTTTGATGTCTCAAAAGAAGGTTTTATGCTGCTTGGTCCGGAGAAGCTTCCTGCATCTGCCAAGCTGAACCTGACCATGGAACTGCCTGAGCTGGATAAAACCCGTTCCATCACCATGTCTGCTGTATGCGTCTGGAGTCAGCCATCCAGCTTCAGTGAAGATTTTGGTTCTGGTTTTAACATCGAAGAGATATCCGATCAGGATCAGGTCGCCCTTAACTACTTTATCCGCGACTTCTAGGCTCGTACTGGCCACCTGAACAGCATTCTCACCCAATAAAAAACGAACGGCCCTGAAGCTGTTCGTTTTTTATTGGGTGATGAACCGATGAGAAAATCTTAATCTGCGATAGGCAGATTCATGGTCTCCTTCACTTCTTCCATCACAATGTAACTCTTGGATTCGCGTACGCCGGGCATCCGCAGGAGGATATCCCCCAGCAGTTTTCGGTAAGAGGCCATTTCAGAAATACGAGCCTTCAACAGGTAGTCGAAGTTGCCGGAAACAAGATGGCACTCCTGTACGTTAGGAAGGTTAATCACAGCCTGACGAAAATCATCGAAAATACCGGGTGACTTGGTCTCCAGACTGATTTCTACAAATACCAGCAGGCCTGCTTCCAGGTATTCGGGGTTCAAACGAGCACTGTACCCCTGTATCACACCTTCACGTTCCAGGCGTTTTACCCTTTCCATGCAAGGCGTCGTGCTTAGCCCAACCTTGTCGGCCAGATCAACGTAAGATATTCGCCCCTGCTCCTGCAGGATACGAAGAATATTACGATCAATCCGATCGAGCTGTCGGGTAACTTCTTTGCGGTTTCTCATGATATGAAAACGATCAACGAGTGAGGGCTGCCGGGAAACAGCTATCAATAATAGTGCAGACTTAAGGAAAACATGCGCTCTTATGACTGAGCAGAGAGCTTTTACATCAGAGTGAACGGCTCTGCATTTCCCACTGAGCCTGATCATGTTAAAAAGAGGCGTATTGTTTCACGCTTTCACAACCGGAGTCACCTCAAAGATGAGCCGCCCGACCAAGGCCACGATAAATTTATCAGCTTTACGACACAATCTTCGCTTTACCCGCCAGTTAACCGGCAAAAAAGTGGTTGGTGTTGTCAAAGCAGACGCCTATGGTCACGGGGCCATCCCCATCTCCCAGACTCTGGAAGATGAACAGATAGATAGTCTTGCAGTATCCTGTATAGAAGAGGCCATCATGCTGCGGGAGTCGGGTATCCGCTGCCCTATTCTTCTGCTCGAAGGCTTTTACAGTTCGGATGAGTTACCAGAGATTGAACACTACAACCTGACCACCGTAATCCAACAGCCTGAACAGATTGAGATGCTGCTCAAATGGCAGGGTTCACCGTTGAGCATCTGGCTGAAGCTGGATACAGGCATGCACCGCATAGGCTTTCTGCCCGAAGAAATGGAACCCGCCTATAAAACCCTGTGGGCCAGCGGCAAAGTCAAAGACATGGTGCTGATGACTCACTTCTCCTGCGCCGATGAGCCAGAGAAGTCCGCCACCATAAAACAGATAAAAACTTTCCAGACCAGCATTGCCCACCACTCGGAGCAGACCTGCCTGTCCAACTCTGCAGCCGTACTGCACTGGCCCGAAGCATACGGTGACTGGGTACGCCCCGGCCTGTTGCTTTACGGATCTTCGCCCTTTACCGAACCACACCCACAGGCTGACAAGCTGCGCCCGGTGATGGAACTCACTTCCCAGGTGTTTGCTATTCGTCACCTGGAAGCAGGCATGCCCATTGGCTACGGACAAACCTACGTCACCGACCGACCATGCATCGTCGGTGTCGTGGCCGTGGGTTATGGCGATGGCTACCCACGCCACGCACCCAGCGGCAGCCCGGTACTGGTGAACGGACAGCGCACCCGTATTCTCGGACGTATCTCAATGGATATGATGTCAGTGGACTTAACACACCTGCCCAATGCAAAGGTAGGCGACACAGTCACACTCTGGGGCGGCGCACTACCGGCAACTGAAGTAGCACACCATGCGGGCACGATTTCCTATGAAATTCTGTGCAACCTTAAGCGTGTGCCGGTGCATTATGTAGATTAAGAGCTATATAGCTGTCCCCTTAAAGCTGACCTTTGAAATCTGCCCCTTAGAAGATAAGCCCCCCGAAACAGCAACCGCCAGTAACCGATAATCATCGTTATGAAAATCAGGAAACATTCGATTTTTTGTTGCTGGCCATAGTTTTATCAACCCAAACTCCAAAAAATGACTTTCCGCCTTTAAAAACCAAGTCTCAAAAAACACATATCAGAAAGCAGTTATCTGTCGAAAGCTATGACACCGTCACACCATGAAATCTTAGCAGCGGTTCCAGAATCGACTCTTAATTATACTATTTGCGACCTCACCAGTATTGGTAGATCGGTGATGAAACATGTCAGGGAGTCATGCTCTTCTGCTCGTGAAAAATGACTCAAAAAGGAATTAATGAGTAAATATGAAAACAATAAATAAAACAGACTTCTTGCGAACTGTGTCCTTTTCGGTGATAGCGCTATCTGGCCTCACCCACGGACACGGCTGGACAGATTATCCAAAAGCCCGACAAACAATATGTGCAGAAGATGGTGGTTACTGGAGCTCCGCTGATGGCTCAACCATTCCCAACAGCGCCTGCCGCGCAGCATTCCTTGAGTCAGGGACCTACCCATTTGTGCAGAAGAACGAATTCTCTGCCAATGTTCAAGACTTCAGAAATGAAGCAGCGATAAAAGCCACAGTCAAAGACGGCACCCTTTGCAGCGCAGGAGCATCTGCCAAGTCAGGTATTGATCTCCCCTCGCAACACTGGCAGAAAACAACAATGACAGCTGGCGTACACTCTTTAAAATTCCGTGCAACAGCTCCTCACAGCCCAAGCTTCTGGCGTATTTACCTGTCTCATGAAGGTTTTGATTCATCAACTCAAAAGCTAGACTGGGACGATCTGGATCTTATCGCCAGTTATGGAAATATTGCGGTTGAAAACGGCTTCTACTCCATGGATATCACCATTCCAGAGAACCGTACAGGCACAGGGATCTTGCTTGTCCGCTGGCAACGGGACGATGCTGCAGGTGAAGGCTTCTATAACTGCTCTGATATTGCATTTACGGAAACAAACACGACACCTCCACCCACACCAGATCCTGCCCCAACTCCGGAGCCAGAGCCAGAGCCCGCACCAACACTGGTTAACATTGGCAACTATGTGACCTCAGCACACGACATAGCCGAGGCCGGTGACTCTGCTCGCTTCCGCCTTTTCCAAGATAATGGTGAGGGTGTTGATGAACGTTTAACAGTCACCACAGCCAACCGAGGACTCGACGAATGGGCTCAGGAGCTTGCATTAAAGGTAAACGACAAAAATCAGGACACGGTCTTTATTGGTGTATGGAGTGAATCCATGAACCACCTGATGTACAACAAGGAGAATGTCTTTGCCAATCAGGTCTGGGCCCAGAAAGAGGGTTACAGCTTTTCAACATCAATCATCAAAAAAGATGAGCTACCACCCAAACCTGATTATGAATTCGTATACCCTGAAGGTCGCGGTACATACAAGCCCGGAACTTTGGTCTTAGGCAGCGATGACAACGTCTATGAATGCAAGCCATTCCCTTATTCTGGCTGGTGTAATATCCCGTCTAATCTGCATTACGCTCCCGGCACAGGCCTGAGCTGGCAGGATGCCTGGATTAAAAAATAAGCTTGATGGGTCGGGTTTGAATGGAGTCACTTTCTTCTTTAAAAGAAGACAGTGACTCCTCTCAACTTAGGAACCCCTAAACAACAACCGCCAGCGGCCAATAATCAGAGCACTGAAGATCAGGAAACACCCGATGACTTGCTGCTGATCCATAGTTTCACCAAACCAGAAAGCAGCGGCGGTCGCTGTCCAGACGGGCTCAAGAATCATAATCAATGCGGCATGACTGACCGGAGCAAGGCTCTGACCGTAGGTCTGCAGTGAGAATCTCAGACTGGTGCCAATCAAAGTACTGGCCAGTACCCACCACCAGATTTCGGTAGAAACGCTATCAGGCCATGTTTCCGTTAAGGCTGACACAATTAACCCGGCAACACCCACAACCACCAGCTGTGCTGCCGTTAGAGGTATCGCTGAAACACTGCCAGCCAATCGGGACAGCAGGGTGAAGTGCAACGCAAACAGGAAGGATGCAGACATGAACCAGACCAGGCCAGGGTCTGCCTGAAACCCGCCGTCCAGTGAACGGCCTCCCAATGACAGAAGAGCGAGTCCCCCCGCCGCAACAGGCAGTGCCATCCAGGTGCTTGTATTAATGGCAGAACGGAACAGAACCCAGGCCATCATGGGGACAAACAGTACGCCCATAATGGTAATAAATGCCCCGACACCAATATTCTCTGTGCGTGCCAACCCGGTAATCCAGGACAGCAGGGCTGCCGCCATAACAAGACCGGTTAACCAGACACGTATACATTTCGGGCTTTGTCTAAGTGTCTTCCAACTATTCCTGTGGATAAGAAACAAGAACAGCCCCGCCGCAAGAAAACGCACGCCAATAAATAATAGAGGCGGCATTTCCGCTAAAGCTTCTTTGGAAAATATCCAACCCAGCGCTGCCAGTATGGTGACCAGAAGCAGAACAAAGTCAGCCTTAAAATGGGAGAAACGTTCCATCGGTATAAGCGGCCTTTTAATTAAACAGCAGGGGATAAATGACTACGCCCCATTTAGGTGCAGTCTGTCACAGCAAACCAGAGTATAGGAAGGAGCAAACACAGGCCGCAGAGTGTAAAGAGGACACAGACTGGTATTGAGCTTACACCTCGATCACATCACCATCTTTAGCCACCGAAACACCATCTGGCAGAGTGTTTGGGTGTTCCAGAAGCCAGCAATCCAGCTCGTGGCTGATATGAGTCAGAATTATTTTTACTGGTAACCCGTTCTCGAAAAACTTGTCGAACAGTTCAAGAACCATATTCAGGTCATTATGGTTTCGCGGACGTTTATTTGAAGGGGGATGAGTGCAGTCGAGAACAGCGGTGGTCACCTTATTTCGCAGCATCCAGTCAAAAGTCTGTTCGGGCAGGCCGACCGTATCTGTCAGGTATGCAAGCTTACAAGCCTGACCTGTTTGCAGGCAGTACCCAAACACTGGTTTTGAGTGCGTCAGGGGTAAAGGAGTCACGGTCAGAGTCTGTTCAACACCGGAAAATTCCAGCGACTGAAAAGCCGTAAAAGTAGAGTTGAAATCAAACAGCCCCGGATGTTTCAGCAGGTCTGCACAACCTTCCGGGTCATCCGGGCCGTACACTTTGATTGTGTCAGACTTGCCCCAACGCCAGTGGAACAAGCCCTGTACATGATCCACATGGTAGTGAGTCAGCAACAAACCATTCAGGCTACCGGGAGGATACCGCTCTGGAAGATCACTCAACCCGGCATCCACCAGCAGCCGAACATCATTCAATTGCACCTCAGCTGAACACTGTCTTCGCACAAACCCAGGCTCTGATGTTGCACGCTCACAGGCTTTGCAGTCGCAACCATAAACCGGCAAGCCACCAGCGCTGCCTGTACCCAACAATGTCAGCCTGATCATCAGCCAGCCACTTCTTCTATAGGAGTATTGGTCAGGTGGCTTTCAATCAGAGAGTAAATCCAGCCGGTATCCTTGATCTCAAAGCTGGTGTCTTTGGCCTGCTCATCAAACTGGCGCAGCTGCAGAATGTCTTTTATGTCATCACGACCGGCAAATTGCTCTGCCTCTTCTGGTTTCATAGGGCCGCCCTGAAATTCCAGAGAGTGACGGCTGGCATCAGACAAACCTTCGTAGTAATTCTGATCAATGCAGCAAAGGTAACGCTTGGCAGCAACATGCGCAGCAATGGGCTCAGTCACCGCGCGGTTGAAACCCAGAGTTTGCAGGAATGCAGCGCCAGCATCTTCATGCTTTAAGCGACCTTCTTCGGCGTATTCCGGGTTCTTGTCGAGAACCAGGAGGTGTCCGACATCATGGAGAAACGCCGCCAGAATCATCTCTTCTGTCTGGTCGGTATCCCGCGCCAGCTCCGCTGCCTGTAAGGCATGGGAGTACTGGCTGATCTTTTCCCCATAATTTTTGTGCCCCCAGGTTTCATAAAGTCTGCGGAGGGTTTCCAGAGGTTGCTTGTTCATATGTACGTCCCGAGTAACTGCTCTTTGTGTGAGGGCACCTTGTTGAGGAGCAAGGGAAACCAGCCTGCTTATTATCATTTTCAACAATGAGTCTGTGGCCTGATGAATTGACCCACTGTTGTCTATCCGTATCCCGGACAACTCTTTGCCAGTGTCACACTGTTGCACCCACGCCCGATTGCGGGCGAGTCGAGCATCAATCTCTTCTTTTGTTTCTCGATTACGGGCCAGCAGTCTCTGCTCCAGAATCTCTTCAGGCACAGACACAACTACCGGCACCAGCTGCCCGGGAAATAACTGGCAGGCTTCCTGATAGAACTCCCGAGAACCATTCATAATCACGGAAATGCCCCGCTCCAGCATATTCCGCAGCTCCATCCCCAGAGCATAACGATAACCGTTTGCCTGCCAGTCCATGGCAAACAACCCTACATGTTTACGGAACTCGAACTCATCGGCAGTTAAAGGCACATGCTGCTCACCATCCTGAGAAGGCCGGGTCACATAGCGATGAATGCACACGACAGATGTTCCCTGAAGCTGAGGCCGCAAAGCGTCCAGCAGGCTGTCTTTGCCCGCACCCGACGGGCCCATTACATAGAAGATCAGAGCTTTTCTGTCTCCCATCAGTACACCCTCTCTCCCTGCCCGAATACGGTAATAACCCGTGGTGTTTCCCGGTCACGGCGCACACGCACAAGGTCGGCACGTAAGCCAGAAGCCAAAAGTCCACGATCATTCAAACCTGCAGCTCTTGCCGGATTAGACGTCACCATCTGTACAGTCTGCGGCAGATCCAGAATGTTGTCTTCACGGTCTGCAAGAATAAAAGCAGACCACAACAGGCTGGAAGGAATGTAGTCACTGGAGAGAATATCGAGCTTGTTCTGGGCTGCGAGCAAATGAGCCGCCACATTGCCGGAGTGGGAACCACCACGCACCACATTGGGCGCACCCATCAATACACCCAGACCGCTCTTGTGAGACAAATCTGCTGCTTCTTCCGTGGTAGGAAACTCGGCAATAGCCATACCCATTGCAATGGCTTCATCGACGTGGGCTGCAGTAGCATCGTCATGGCTGGCGATAGCGATATTCCGGTCATTGCAGATGTTGCAGATCGCTTTGCGGTAAGCATCGCTGTATTTGGCACTGCCTGCCTGCTGACGTGCGATAAACTCTTCCAACTCCTGGTCCGACAGACCGTACTTGCCTTGATAATACTCCCGATACTTATCCAGACGCACAAACTGACGCTGACCCGGAGAGTGATCCATGATTGATACCAACTGCACGTTTGGCGTTTCAATCAGATGTTCAAAACGATCCAGAGTATCTTTATGGCTGACTTCGCAACGCAGGTGCAGAACATGATGTGCACGAGCGCTGTCCCGATACTCATTAATCGCCTCAACCATGCGCTTGAGATTACGGAGGCGGGCACTCTTCTCCACGACATCACCGATGGACACAGCATCAAAAACAGTCGTAATACCGGCCGATACCATCTGGGCATCATGAGTGTGGAACGCAGGGTCGGCAGGCCAGTCTACTCCCGGGCGCGGGCTGAAATGTTTGTCCATATTATCGGTATGCAGTTCCACCAGCCCTGGCAGAATATAATCACCTTCACAGTCAATCGCGCCGGGCAGCTGAACCGCTCCCTCGGAGATTTCCTGAATCACCCCATTCTCAACCTGCAGGGTGCCGTAAATTACTTCATTCTCAAGCACCAGCTGTGCATTGGTCAGCAACATGGCTGCTCTTCCTGTCCATGAAAGTAAAACATGCGGTCCGCAACATCTTGGCGAACCTGCTCATCGTGAAAAATACCGGTGATAGCTGCGCCACGCTGGCGTGCACCATCAATCAGCTCCAGAACAACGCCAGTGTTTTTGCTGTCCAGTGAAGCCGTAGGTTCGTCCAGCAGCATCACCGGGTAATCCACCATAAAGCCCCGGGCGATATTCACCCGCTGCTGTTCTCCACCGGAGAACGTGGAAGGTGGCAACGACCAGAGTCGTTCAGGAAGGTTTAGCTTTTGCAGCAAAGAAGCAGCTTTCTGTTCGCACAGCTCACGCTCTTCCCCCAAATCCAGCAACGGCTGCATGGTCACCTGCAGTGTCGGAACTCTTGGAATCACCCGCAGGAACTGGCTGACATAACCCAAACTGTATCGTCTGAGATCTGTCACTTCCCGTGGGCTGGCTGTTGCCAGGCTGACCCAGCCTTTCTGACCACGAATGCGAATATCACCTTTGTTAATCCGGTAGTTGCCATACAGCATCTTCAACAGTGAGCTTTTGCCACTGCCTGAAACACCATGGAGTACCAGACACTCTCCGGCCTTCACATCCAGGTTAATATTGCTCAGCACCGGAATCTGAGCCGGGCCTTCACCGTCCTGATGTCTGTGGTGCAGTACGAAGGTTTTGGAGACGTCTTCGACCACCACACACCGATAATCCTGTTGTTGCGCTTGCATCATGGCTGTCCTACTCCCGTTACGGAGCACTTTTAGGGAGCTAGCACCTAAGGTGTTAGCACCGAAGAAACCAGTAACTGGGTGTATGGGTGTTCAGGGTCATCAAGAACCTGATCTGTTAGCCCGCGCTCCACTACATGCCCATCCTTCATCACCATCAATTGGTCGGCCAGAAGTCGGGCTACGGCCAAATCGTGGGTGACGATAATCGCGGACAGCTGCAGCTCAACCACCAGCCTGCGAATCAAATCCAGTAGACGCGCCTGCACAGATACATCCAATCCTCCAGTCGGCTCATCCATAAACACCAGTCTTGGAGCCGTCACCAGATTGCGGGCAATCTGCAGCCGCTGCTGCATGCCACCGGAAAAGGTGTTGGGGGCGCTGTCGATCAACTCCGGGTCCATATCGACATTCTGAAACCAGTACTGGCCGGTTGAACGCAGGTCACCGTAGTGACGCTGCCCCAGCGCCATCAATCGTTCACCAATGTTCGCACCGGCAGATACATTCATCCGCAGACCATCTCGCGCATGCTGGTGAACAATGCCCCAGTCAGTGCGCAGAAGATGACGACGGCGGGCTTCCGAGAGGCTGTAAATGTTCTGCCCTTCACCGTCGCGGTTGAAGTAACACACTTCACCGCTATCTGGCTGGTGTCGCCCACTTAAAATATTAAGCAGAGTGGTTTTGCCCGAGCCGGATTCGCCCACGATGCCCAGCACTTCACCGGGGCAAAGGTCGAGACTGATATCCCGACAACCCCGGCCACTGCTGTAGAGCCGGGTAATGTTTTCCACTGTCAGCAAAGGGCTCATTGTTCTTCTCTCCGTTCCCGGCAGTAGTCAGTATCGGAGCAGATAAACATCCGCCCTCCCTTGTCATCGGTGACCACCTCATCAAGGAAACTGTTTTCTGAACCACAGAGGGCGCAGTCTTCTTCCCAGGTCTGCACTTCAAAGGGGTAATCTTCAAAGTCGAGGCTCACCACATCGGTATAGGGCGGAACGGCATAGATGCGTTTCTCTCGACCGGCACCAAACAGTTGCAGCGCGGGGCTCTGGTGCATTTTCGGGTTATCAAACTTGGGAATAGGCGACGGGTCCATCACATACCGTCCGTTCACCTTCACCGGATAGGCGTAGGTGGTAGCAATATGACCATGACGGGAAATATCTTCGTACAGCTTCACATGCATCACGCCGTACTCTTCCAGACCGTGCATCTGCCGGGTTTCCTGCTCACTGGGTTCAATAAAACGCAGAGGTTCAGGAATGGGCACCTGATACACCAGAATCTGGTCGTTGTTCAGGGGCTGTTCGGGGATACGGTGACGGGTCTGAACAATACTGGCTTCAATCGTACGCTCCGTAGTTTTCACCCCGGTGGTGCGGGAGAAGAAGCGCCGGATACTCACGGCATTGGTCGTATCGTCAGCACCCTGATCAATCACCTTCAGTGTGTCACTCTCACCAATAATGGCGGCTGTGACCTGAATGCCGCCCGTTCCCCAGCCATAAGGCATTGGCATTTCACGGCCTCCGAAAGGCACCTGATACCCGGGGATAGCCACAGCTTTCAACAAAGAGCGACGCAACATGCGCTTGGTCTGTTCATCCAGATAAGCAAAGTTATATCCGTTCATGCTGCGCCTCCTTTCTCACTGTTTCCTTTCTCACTGTTGCGCTTGTCGTGCTCATTCCGCAAGGTGCGTATCAGCTCCAGTTCCGACTGAAAGTCCACATAATGAGGAAGTTTCAAATGGGAGAGGAAACCCGCCGCATCGACGTTATCGCAGTGACTTAACACAAACTCTTCCTGCTGGGCTGGAGCATTGGGTTCTTCGTTGTAGTCACGGCACTGCAGTGCTCTGTCCACCAGAGCCATAGCCATGGCCTTGCGTTCAGCAGCACCAAACACCAGACCATAACCTCGGGTGAACTGTGGTTTTTCAGCGGGGCCGGTTTCATCTTCCGGAGTATCAAAGCCTGTGACCATTTCACACTCAGTCACTTCGATTTCGCCAACATCAATGGCGAAACCCAACTCTTCAGGCACCATAGAAACCGTGACATTGCCGGTGCGAATCTCACCTGCAAAAGGATGGTTGCGGCCGTAACCACGCTGAGTGGAATAACCCAGTGATAACAGAAAGCCTTCATCACCGCGCACCAGTGCCTGCAGTCGTGCACTGCGGTCGCAGGGGTACGAGATCGCATCTCTGGCAATATCTGTGGCGGGGGCTTCACTGTTGGGTTCTTCGCGCATCAGCCCTTCCTGTTCAAGGATGGGCATCACTCTGGGGCACTGCTCCTGCCCTGAACTATCACTCGTCGCTGATTTAGGCACAGGCTCAGTCTGCGCCTCTGCCAGCAAAGAAAAGTCCAACAGCCGATGGGTGTAATCAAAGGTTGGTCCTAACACCTGGCCACCGGGAAGGTCTTTATAGGTGGCGGATATACGACGAGTGATATCCATCTGTGAGGTATCAATCGCCTCACTGGGTTGCAGACGTGGCAGAGTTGTTCGGTAAGCCCGCAACAGGAAGATGGCTTCAACCATATCGCCAGCAGCCTGCTTCAAAGCCAGACCTGCCAGCTGACGGTCGAAAATATTGCCTTCGGTCATTACCCGATCGACAGCATGGGGCATCTGCTGGCAAATCTGCTCAACCGAGAGCTCAGGGATGGAGGTGTCACCCCGGCGCGTTTGTTCCAACAGTTTATGGGCGGCATCAATCGCCTTTTCACCACCTTTTACGGCAACGTACATTAGGCGGCCTCTCCTTTCCTGACGGCTTTTACTCGTACCGAGCGAGGCAGTGCGCAGACTTTGTCTCCCGCACACAGCACCAGATCCATACCCAGTGGGAAGTGTTCATGGCGCACCTGCAGCCATTCCAGCCATGTGCGATCAAGCCCCGCCACAAACAGTGCTCGCTGGTCAGGAATACCCGGACCGCTCAACACCAAAGGGTTGGCCCCTGCTCGTTCTTCATTGCTGATGTCATTCACCTGAATGATGACGGTAGCGGCGGTATCCGGCCGAACCACTGTGCCGACACTGCACTGTTCTGGGATCAATTCATTGCCTGTGGCCAGCAGAAAGTCAGCATCTTTGGAGGCTTCGGTGATGGGGCAACCACAGTGAAAGCTCAGGTTCTTTTTAATCATGTCCTGACGAAACGAAGGCGCCAGCCAAAGCTGTGTTTCGTTATCCACCAGCGTTAACAGCACGGAGAACGCAGAGCTGTCGATATCACCCAGACCTGCTTCAAGAGCATCAAAACTGTGTATCAGACCGGGTTCGCTCATCAGCTTGAGAAGATGGCGAAAGCACTGCTGGGCATGACTGACCGGGTTGCTGAAGCCTGCCTGTAGTGTCGGATTGGTGTGTTCAGCTGGCATCAGTCTTCTCCCCGCACAACTGTGAAAAAGTCCACTTTGGTGGCGTCTGTTTTGGCAACCTGCGCTTTGCGTCGTTCCGACTGACTAGCCGCAAGAGGATTCAGCACACGGGTTTGCAGGTTTTGCTGATGCACTGGGTTCTGCAACAGAGCATCCAGCACTGCCACCAGTTCGGCATGGCGATGACTGCGCCCGGCGACATAACCAAAACCCTGAAAGCCTTCCTCGGTAGTCACTGCTGCCCGGGTAATGGTCATATCACCAAGGTTGAAGGGGTTACCTACACCACCCATGCGCCCTCGCACCTGTAGAAGGCCTGTTTCCACAGGTCGTAAATGATCCCACTTAACAGGGAGATCACAGTCCTGCCAGTGACTTTCCAGTTCGTGCAGTGAGGCTTTCGCCATAAGTGACAGCCATTGCTGTCGTGTGTTCTGCTCTTGCTCTTGCGAAGAGGGAGAGGCGCTAGCCGCCATGTCCTGGCTCCAGTACATATTGAAAAAGATCTCCCCGGCTCACGCTGACCGACACTTCAACAGGAGCATCATCAGAACTGCCCTCTACGGTCTGAGCCAGAAAACTATTTGTTTGAAGAAAGTTACTGGTTTGAAGAAAGTTGCTGGTTTGAATTTTCATCACCGGAATATCCACACCCAGGCGAAGATGCCTTGCTTCAGCAATCGTAGGCATACGGGTGGAAAGCAATGTTTTCCCCCGGGTTAAAGAGATACCCAGTCGTTTATGAAGAAAGCTGTGCAACGAACCTTCCGAGAACTCTTTAAGAATCTGGAAGTCGGGCACCCGGTTGATGTAATGATCAATCACTGTGGCGGGCTGGCCGCGCATCACCCGCAGTGTGCGAAGATGAATCAGCAGCCCATCATTGTTGGCTTTTATAAATGTGTTGTGCAGAAACTCTGGTGTTCTGATCTGCTCACAGGACAGCACCTGAGTATCCAGTGAACGACCAATACGGGTCAGGTTCTCGGTAAAACAGGACTGCTGATGAATGGGATAGTTCAAACGCTGGCTGTTCACCATCACCCCGCGGCCATGTTGCCGTTGCACCATGCCTTTGGCGACAAGGTCATCAATAGCCCGGCGCAGGGTATGACGGTTCACCTGAAAACGATCGGCCAACTGTTGTTCTGGCGGAAGATAGTCTCCGGGCTGGAGTCGTGCGACTTCCTGCTCCAGTGTTTTGGCAATGTCCTGATAAATAGCCATCTTATAAATCGCCCCAGCAACTTCCTTCTAGATGTCTAGACAACCCGTATCAAAGTAGTCTGAATTCGTTGTTATTTATTATTTAAAAAGCAATTAACTCTCCCGGAAAACGACTACCGTCAGGTGAATCGCTTACGCAGCCGCTGGGAGAGCACATCAAGAATCGTGACGGTCGCAATAATAATCAGCATGATCGCGCCCGTTTCCTGGAACTGGAAACCACGAATATGTTCCCAAAGCAGCACACCAATACCACCTGCGCCCACCATGCCAACCACGGTGGCTGAACGAACATTGGATTCAAAACGGTACAGTGAATAGGAAATCCACAGAGGGATAACCTGAGGCAGAACGCCGTGGATAATCTCTTCCATCTTCGAAGCACCGGTAGCACGCACACCTTCTACAGGGCCGGGTTCAATTGCTTCTACCGCTTCAGAAAAGAGTTTGGCCAGCACGCCAGTGGTGTGAATAAACAACGCCATAACACCAGCAAAGGGTCCCAGACCTACAGCCACCACGAACAGCATGGCGAACACCATTTCATTAATGGCACGTGCGGCATCCATCAGTCGGCGTACCGGCTGACATATCCACCAGGGAGCAAGGTTCTCTGAACTCATCAGACCAAAAGGCACGGCAAAAATAATAGCCAGTACTGTTCCCCAAAGGGCGATCTGAAGAGTGGTGACCATCTCTTCAATATAAAGACGCCACTCGGTCAGGTTGGGAGGGAAAAAATCAGAGGCAAACTCCGCCATGTTGCCGCCATCTCTGATCAGGGTCATGGGTGACATTTCTGCCCCCTGCCAGGACCAGCCAAGGACCGCCAGAAGAACTATCCAGGACGCCAGCTCCAGCCAGCTTCTTTTGGGAGCGCCTTCCAGTGCCTGCTCTACAGCTGCGGATGCGGGTGTGCTTGATGACATGACTTAATGTTTCTCGAATACATCAAAAGAAGAGGTAAAAGGAGCGCGCCGCTCAATGGCACACTCCTGCACCGAATTAGCTGCGTGCATCCAGAGCAGCCATACGACGGTTCAGCTGAGCCAGCTCGTCGTCGATCTTGCTGATTTTCTCAGCCTTATCTTCGGCAGACATGCTGCTGTTAGCGGTCTTCAGCTTGTCGCGGTACAGAACCAGCTGACGGATAGGCAGCAGTTGATCATCGCTGGAGGCTTTGAATGGAGCCCACTGCAGCGCTTCGAGAGTCGCAAGTTCCTTCTTGTCTCCAGACGTTCCATAGGTCATAAAGAAGTCATACACCTTGCTCTTCACAGACTCAGGCAGGTTCTTGCGCCATACGATAGGGTCGGAGGGAATCAGGGGAGACTTCCAGATAACCTTGATGTCCTTAGCCTTCTCAGGGTAAGTCACGGCCAGACGGGCAATGTTTTCAGTGTTGTTGGTAGAAAAGTCCACCTGCTTGTTGGCAACAGCCAGTGCGTTCTGCTCGTGACCACTGCTTGTCACACGCTTAAAGGCTTTCCTGGCATCAATATTGTTCTGGGCGAACACGTAGTAAGAAGGCACCAGGAAACCAGAAGTGGAGTTGGGATCACCGTTACCGAAGTTCAGCTTGGAAGCGTTTGTCAGAACATCTTCAACGTTGTTCAGGTTCTTATTGTCTTTGTGAGCAATCAACAGACTCCAGTAACCGGGGTTACCGCTCACATCAACAGTCTGGGCAAAGATTTCACCGCCAGCACGATCAACCGCTTCCATGGCAGACTTGTTGCCGTACCAGGCAACATCAACCTTGTTAAAACGCATACCCTGAATGATGCCGGCATAGTCTGGCGCGAAGAATGGCTTCACCTTAACGCCCAGCTGCTTTTCCATATCTTCCAAAAAGGGCACCCAGGTCTTCTTCAGATTCTGGCTGGATTCCGTGGAAATAATGCCGAATTTAAGGGTTTCCAGCTCTTCGGCGGTAACAGACTGCGCACTGAACGTGGCAGCCAGAGCAGTGGCTCCCAGAACAGAACCCAGCCACTTACTGGCTTTATTAATGTGCTTTAGCATTATTGTGTCTCAACGTGGTTTGTAATAATTCTTTTTCTGTTAGGCAACATGCTGTGCGTTTTGCACCCCGACAACCGCATCACTGCGCTTGTGAGGTATGTCATTAATGGCATCTTTTACTGCACTGGCTGAGTCGCTCCCCCGCTCGCTGGATTCCAGTCGGTAAAGCTCAGCCAGACTCTGCTCATCCACCTCTGCAGATGGCTGATCGAGGAATATCTCGCCCTTTCGCAGAGCCACCATTCTCTGGCACCACTCACGGGCATAACCGACCTGATGCAGCGTCACCAGTACGGTGATGCCTTCTTTCTGGCTGATCTCATTGAGGATGGACATAACCTGCCGGGAAGAAGCCGGGTCGAGGGAAGCGACAGGTTCATCGGCCAGAATCACTTCTGCGCCCTGCATTAATGCACGGGCAATCGCGACACGCTGCTGCTGGCCTCCAGAGAGTTCAGAAGCACGCTGCCAGGCAAAGTCCGCCAGACCAACACGTTCCAGGGCCGCCAGTGCCTGGCGCTTTTCTGTCTGTGTAAAAATAGAGAAGTAACTGCGGTACCAAGGCATACGACTGAGGCCACCCAGCATCACGTTGTGGATAACACTCAAACGACGCACAAGGTTGAACTGCTGGAAAATAAGCCCGATACGGGCGCGATGCTTGCGGATATGGCTGTCGATACGACCGGCCTTCTGGATGCTCTGCCCCAGAATGGCAACACGGGTTTCAGGTTTTTTATCAGACAGGCTAAGGCCGGAAAGGTGACGGAGAAGTGTAGACTTGCCTGAGCCACTGGGGCCAATCAGAGCCACCATCTCCCCAGAGTTCACCGTAAAGCTGATATTGTTTAGAGCAACCCTGCTGCGCAGGAACTGCTTGCTAAGATGTTCAACCTCAATCACCGGTGTCATAGGCTGTTCCACAAACCGTCAAAAGTTCTGTTATAAGAAGTATTGAAGGGTTTTGTGACAGAGAGGTTGTCTAGACATGCAGGAATGATGAAGATTTTTTTACAAAACGATGACTGCGAAATGAAGTATCAAAGGAAACACTGCGCAGACAGATTCATCTGACTGCGCAAACTTAAAAGATGATAATAATTACTGATCCCGCCCCATAATCTGATACGCCGCCCGACGGTTTCTATCCGCTCTTCGCGCCAGCCACCAGGCGATAAAGGCCGCCAGTGATACACAGAGAATAATCAACGTCGCCAGAGCATTTATCTTGGGTGACACACCCAGACGCACGGATGAGAACACCACCATTGGCAATGTTGTTGCGCCAGGTCCGGCCACAAAACTTGAGATAACCAGGTCATCCAGAGACAGGGTAAACGACAACAACCAGGCTGATACCAGCGATGGTGCAATAGTCGGCAGCGTGATCACAAAGAAAGTCTTCAGGGGTGTTGCCCCAAGGTCCATCGCAGCTTCTTCAATAGCACTATCCATATCCTGGATACGTGAACTGATCACGACCGTTGCATAAGCCGTACAGAAGGTGACGTGTGCAATCCATATGGTGAGCATGCCTCGTTCGTGGGGCCAGCCGATGCTTGATGACAGCGATACGAACATCAGCAGCAGTGATAAACCGATAATCACATCCGGCATTACCAAAGGTGCGGTCATCATACTCCCGAACAGTGTGCGCCCCCGAAAATTGCCAAACCGGTTTAACAGATAAGCTGACATTGTTCCCAACACAACGGACGCTGTTGCTGCCGACACGGCAATTTGCAAACTGGTGCCAACCGCTTCCATTAATTGGCGGTCACGCAACAGCTCCCCATACCATTTAGTAGAGAAGCCCGCCCACACTGTCACCAGCTTTGAGGCATTAAAGGAGTAAGCCACCAGAATAAACATCGGCAGATAAAGAAAGATCAGGCCGAACACCAAAGCAGCTTTTGAAACATCAAAGCGGAAGGCCCGTAATTTTTGACTGGTTTTACGATGAGTCATGCTCGTCCCTCCAGTTCTTTCTGGCGGGCGTGATTGAAGATCATTATCGGAACCAGCAACACCAGCAACATAACAATGGCGAGCGCTGAAGCCACTGGCCAGTCTCGATTATTAAAGAACTCCTGCCAGAGAATTTTCCCGATCATTAAAGTATCTGGCCCGCCCAACAGTTGAGGTATAACAACTTCGCCCACCGCCGGGATAAACACCAGCATTGAGCCAGCAATGACTCCCCCCAATGACAGCGGCAGGGTAATCTTGAAGAAGCACTGTAAAGGTGTTGCGCCTAAGTCCTGTGCAGCTTCCAGCAAAGAGAAATCCATCTTCACAAGATTGGCGTACAACGGCAGCACCATAAATGGCAGGTAGGCGTACACCAGCCCGATATATACCGCTGTGTTTGTGTTCATAATCGCCAGAGGCTGATCAATCACGCCCATCCACAGAAGAAGGTTGTTGAGAAGGCCGTTGTTTCTCAGGATGCCCATCCAGGCATAGATGCGAATGAGAAAGGACGTCCATGATGGCAGCAACACAGCAATTAATAATATCGACTGCCAGCGCTTGGGCGCTCTCGCCATACCATACGCCATGGGGTAACCCAGGGCTAAACAAAACAAGGTGCCTATCAGGGCAATCTTCACAGAACTCAGGTACGCGTCAAGGTACAGAGGATCATCTGCCAGCCAGAGGTAGTTCCCCAGATTCAGCACTATTGTGAGCGCTTCATCCGCATAGTCGAACAGCGTCGAGTAAGGGGGAATAGCAATCTGCGTGTAAGCGAAGCTGATCTTCAGAACGATGACAAAAGGCACCACAAAGAACAGCAGCATCCACAGGAATGGAACACCTATAACCAGTTTCCTGCCAGTATTGGCACGCAGTTCGTACTTGTTGCTCTTTAACCATTTCAGACAGTTCATGTATTCAATACCACACTGCTGGCTGCCTCCCAGGCAATGTAGACGACATCATCCCAGGTGGGCTTGTCTGCGGTTCTCAGAGTGTTGGCAACCTTTGACTGCACAATCGAGCCATTCGGCAGCTGGATATAATACACCGAGTGGTCACCCAGATAGGCAATGTCGTAAACCACTCCCTGGGCCCAGTTGTGTTCATCTTCAGGCTTATCTTTGAGAAGGTCTATCTTCTCAGGGCGAATTGCTACCCAGCACTTGCGGTCTTCCAGTGGCGCGGTAATACCGTGATCGATATAGACAGACACAGGTAGCTGAGGGCACTCAATCAGGACATGGTCGGCTTCATCCGCCGCAATGGTTCCGGTAAAGATATTCACAGAGCCAATAAACTCTGCGGTCATACGACTGTTGGGGTTTTCATAGATATCCACAGGGGAACCTGTCTGCACAATCCGGCCTGCATCCATAATGCCGATGCGGTCTGCCATGGTCATGGCTTCTTCCTGGTCATGGGTCACCATCAGACAGGTTGCACCTACCTTTTCGAGAATCTCCACGACTTCCAGCTGCATCTGTGTTCGCAGCTGTTTATCCAGTGCGCCCATGGGTTCGTCCAGCAGCAGTAGCTTGGGGCGCTTAGCAAGGCTTCTGGCCAGTGCCACGCGCTGCCGTTGTCCACCGGAAAGCTGATGGGGTTTACGACGGACGTACTGCTGCATGCGTACCAGCTTCAACAGCTCGCCTACGCGCTCAGTGACTTCATCTTTCGGCAGGCCATCCTGCTTGAGTCCAAAGGCAACATTCTGCTCAACAGTCATATGGGGAAAGAGTGCGTATGACTGGAACATCATATTAATAGGGCGTTCGTAGGGAGGGAGATCTGTAATATCCTGACCATCCAGCAGAATGCGCCCGTCACTGGGTTTCTCGAAACCCGCCAGCATGCGAAGCAGGGTCGACTTGCCTGAACCTGAACCACCGAGCAGAGCGAAAATCTCACCCTGGTTAATCGTTAAGGAAACATCATCAACGGCCACAGTCTCCTCAAAGTGTTTGAAGACATGCTCGATACTCAAAAGCACCTGTTTTTTTTCCCGGGCACTGAGTGTTTTTTTATAGAAACCAGATGGTACTGCCATCGACGTCTGTTCTCCCACGCAGCTTTCACTGCGCGAATAAAAACCATACTGAACACAGAATCCAATCTGCTGTTTCTGCAGCAGATGATCTTCCAGTATCGGTGGATATAGGTTGAGAAAAGGTAGTACAAAATACCCAAGCACTGCTTTCAGGAACATGCTGGCGCATTTGTGGATCAGGAAAATCGAAGGGAGTGTTCAGCGATGTTCAGAGGAGTGCTCAGGGGATTGCTCAATACTCTTTCGAGTGCGCTAATATAACGCGAAGATTGCGCAGAGTTAATAGAGATAACAAGCAGGAATCATCTGCCGATCAGTCAGCGTGACAGACTCGCTTCAGGCAATGGTAAAGGTCAATGATTCTTGATGAGATGTGTGTCAGTCTGCTGACAAAGTACGAAATCAACCCGTACAAGCAGACTGATTAGCTTTGATAATGGGTACCCATCCTTGGGTTACACGGCCCTGTGCGCGACCATCCATGTGCTTATATAATAAATCGCTGACACAGTGAGTTAAAGAAGACCTTGGCAGCTTAAAGCGTGAGAAATATCTCACGAGCGAGGTCAAACCATGGCACCCCTTCAAAAGTCTGCTTCAGTTCATAGAGGCATTGTTATTTATCGATGCCCGGGCGGCCTTCACCCAGACCCGCCCTATTAAGGACAATTGGATATCTGGAACGAACATATGGGAAATAGTCTGCAGCATATTGGCGTATTGACCTCCGGTGGCGACGCGCCGGGCATGAATGCAGCAATTCGAGCCGTTGTAAGAGCCTGTACCCACTACGACCTGAAGGTCAGTGGCTTCTACGAAGGATATCAGGGGCTGATTGATGGTAACTGTGAAGAAATGGATGCACGGTCTGTCGCTCACATCATCAACCGTGGCGGTACCATTTTACAATCTGCCCGCTGCCAGGAATTCCGCTCTAAAGAAGGCCGCCAGAAAGGTTATGACACCCTGCAGGAAAAGGGCATTCAGGCTCTGATTGTTATTGGTGGTGATGGCTCCTTTACTGGGGCCAGCCTATTCTCTGAAGAGTTTGATGTTCCTGTGATTGGTATTCCCGGCACCATTGATAATGACATCTATGGCACCGACTCCACCATTGGCTTTGATACTGCACTGAATACAGTGGTTGAAGCTATTGATAAAATTCGCGACACAGCTACTTCTCACAACCGCCTGTTCTTTATTGAATGCATGGGACGGGATGCAGGCTTTATCGCATTGAATGCCGGCATTGCCGGTGGTGCTACTGAAGTGCTGATTCCAGAAGACGACAAGACGATTCATGACCTTGTGAAGAAACTGGAGTACAGCCGCTCTGTGAACAAGACCTCGAACATTGTTCTGGTCGCAGAGGGGGATCAGCTTGGTGATACCTTCAAGCTGGCTGACGACTCCCAGAAGCTTCTGCCAAACCATGATGTACGTGTTTCAGTACTGGGTCATATTCAGCGTGGTGGTAACCCTTCCTGTGCCGACAGAGTTCTTGCCAGCCGTCTGGGTGTTGCAGCCGTTGAACAGCTGATGTCTGGTCACAGCGGCATTATGGTCGGTGTACGCAACGACACTGTCACCACTGAGACGCTGCACGACGCCATTACCAAAAAGCCCGGAATTAACCGGAACCTGATGCACGTTGCAGATATCGTTTCGCTTTAATCCTTCATAGAGAAGTGCCGCTCAGTAAAAAGTTAACAACAAAAAAGGGCAGCCGATTGGCTGCCCTTTTTATATGTGCGTTATATATGCATTAGATGCGCGATCTACATCCAGCTTAATTAACCAACAAAGCTACTTCAAAAAGGCAAAGGCCAGAAAACCTATCCAGCTTGCCCCCAGAAGTGCCCATGGTAACCAGTGTTGCTTATGCTG
>CBDCRZ010000108.1:0-21072 GCA_965221135.1 Sansalvadorimonas sp. | reverse complement strand
CCCACTTTCTGCATTGGGTACTGGGCATTCTTCTGGATGAACTCTTCTGCTTTTACGGTGTTAGCAGTTTCAAAAACAACGTCCAGCGTCTTGTCGGTCTTGATGGAAGCGAACTTCCAGTTGTTGTCAGCAGCAGGTTGAACCTGACCTTCAGCTTTGGTGGTTTCGGTGATGTAATTCGCCAGAATGGAGCGGGTTTCATCAGGTGCTGCAAAGGCGATTTTCGCCTGACCGGAGCCAGCGAAGTTACCACCACCGAAGGCGCGGTAGTTGTTGGTGGCTACCAGGAACACCTGGTCGTTTTTAACCGGCTTACCGTTCCAGGTCAGGTTTTCGATACGGTGTGCCTTAGGCTGCACCAGTTCGCCTTTCTGGTTGTAACGGGCAGGCTGGGTTACGTTCACTTCGTAGTTTACGCCGTCGATGACATCGAAGTTGTAAGTACGGTGACCGTCCCAGTTCAGCAGTTCCTGACGGGCAGTAGAGTCAGGATCAATCTGGTTGAACTGGCCTGCAGAACGTTCCAGCCATTCACGTACTTCTGCACCGGTGATTTTTACAGTCACCAGAGTGTTGGGGTAGAGGTAGAGGTCGGCCGCGTTCTTGAAGGACAGAGTGCCCGCTTCCACTTCGGTGAAGTTGGTTGGGTCGTTCTTGCGACCGCCTGCCTTGAAAGGCGCACCGGCCGCCAGAATTGGCAGACCTTCCAGATCAGGGTCGCCCTGCACAAATTGTTTTACGTAAGCCATCTGTGCCTGGTTTACGATCTGAATAGTTGGATCGTCCTGAACCAGTGCCAGGTAGCTGTACATAACGTCTGCAGCTTTACCTATAGGCTGGTTTACGAAGTCGCTGGTGGCAGCGCGGTCTTCCGCAACGAGGCTGGAAAGATGTTCGTCAGCGTCCACCAGAGGTGTGCCGTCTTTCCTGGCGATAGGGCGGGCTTCACTCTGGGAGTTAACCACTTTCCAGCCGCCATTGCGGCTCTCCAGAGTCAGGTCAACAATACCGACGTGGCTGCCCCAGTGACCCGGCATGACAGCAGGAACACCGTTGATGGTGCCGTCTTCCAGATTAACACCCGGAAGGTCGGCAAAGGCATCGGATGGGAACACAGCGTGGCTGTGGCCAAACATAATGGCGTTTACATCCGCGACCTGGGAGAGATAGTAGGTGGAGTTTTCAGCCAGAGCTTTGTAAGGCTCAGTGCTGATACCTGAGTGAGGTATAACCACAATAACGTCTGCACCCCTGGCCTTCATTTCAGGTACACGCACACGTGCGGTTGCGGTGATGTCGGTTACAGTCACCTTGCCTTCAAGGTTCTTGCGATCCCATTGCATGATTTGAGGAGGTACAAAGCCGATAAAGCCAACCTTCAGGGTCTGGGCATTGCCGTCAGTGTCCTTCACCTGCATATCTTTGATGATGTAAGGCGTGAACAGGTTTTTGCCGGTCTTTGCATCATGCACGTTGGCATTAATGTAGGGGAAACTGGCGGTGGCAACAGACTTTTTCAGGTAGTCGAGGCCGTAGTTGAATTCATGGTTACCGTAGTTGCCTACGGTGTAATCCATTTCGTTCATGACTTTGTAGGCCGGGAATACGTCCCCTTCGTTCATACCTTCGTGGGCACGCCAGTCACCCATTGGAGAACCTTGTATCAGGTCTCCGTTATCAACCAGAACACTGTTAGCAACTTCAGCACGTGCCTTCTTGATAACGCTGGCCGCACGAACCAGGCCGATACGGTTGGATTGGCGACCTTTGTAAAAGTCGTAGTCCAGCACATTGGCGTGTATGTCGCTGGTTTCCAAAACACGCAGGTTAACGGTGGAGGCGAATACAGCGGTGGAGAACATTACGCTGGAGAGCGTGAGTGTTGCAGCCTTCAGTACAAAAGGGCTTTTTGGCGTCATGGAGCAGGTTCCCTCATGGGGCAGCATGATGGTGATAGCAGCGGTAAATACTGCGGGTATAGGTTGGGAGGAGACAATACTGAGAAGGGGGAAGGGAATAATTGATCTGTGTCGTCAATTGTTCAATTTTTTGTCAGTTTCTATTTCGGGTTGTCAGTGTGGAGGCTCTTCTTCCAGGTGTTCGTAAGAGTGTGTTCTGCGTGTTCAGGAAAGGTCGGGCTTATTGTTCAGTCAGCTCAATCTGGTGCAGGAGGGGGCTGTTTTCTACTTCTTTTCAGGGTGACCAGGTGGTTACTCCCCGGTATTGTTTTCCAGGCAAAAACTGTCCAACAGGTATTGTCTATAACTCCATAGCGGGGAAACCAATAATGCAGGCCTTTAAACCGAATCTTCTTTCACTCATGTGTAAGCAGCATCGCGGGACTCCAGACGCCATTATAGATATGTTACCTGCAGGTATTTTCAGGTTATGTACGGTCAAAGAATTTCGTGGGAAGGCGGGGGCAGACCGACTCAGGAGAGTTCTCAACAATTTTATAAGTCGCCGGAAAACCCTGACAGAGGTCACGCCACTGAGACAATATAAAATTGTACATATAAGTGTTCAGGAAATGCCTACAGTCGCTCGGGTTTTTGATGTTTTAACTCAGCTTGAAAGAAACCCTGCGCTCCATGGTTTGCAGATACTGGAACAGGAATTGATCAATATTATTATTAATATAGAGCCTATGGGGTTAAAACAGTGCAGGAGTGAGCTGTCTCATACTTTGAATCAACTATGCATCGGGTTACGAAAAAGCCTCCAAGCGCAATATTCAAATGAATATATAGAGGTATATGTAATAGATTATCTTGATCACCTGCAGGATTGTTTCACTGAGTCAGGCTGCTTTTACCCGGAAAAGAGGAGGCTTACGAAAAAACAGAATGATGCTTTATTCATCCTGCAGGATCTGATTTCTGAATATGTTGTACATTCCAGGCTGCGAATGACGCAGTACTTTGTCTGCACTCTACCTCCGAGTGCTCTTTCTGGCAGTACTCTTTCTGGCAGTACTCTTTCTGGCAGTACTCTTTCTGGCTTTACTCCCCCGGTCAGATTTTCATCTGTCCCTGACCCCATCTCTGCAGCGTCTGACAGTGCTGCGAGCGCCAGGCCTGCCTGGACAACGGGAACTCTGCCTGCAACTATTCGGCGTCATGCAGACGCACAATCGTACCCTGCTCAAAAGCGTGCCATGGCAGAAGGCGCGGCTAAAGCAGAACAGGGTGCCGTCAGTGTTCGTGTATCCAGCTACCTGCCCCCGGAAGCTCAACACGGGGAGAGCTATACGCCGAGACATTCCTGGCTGCAGGGTGCAAAGCTCAGAACTTGTCTGCAAAACATGCCTGATCCCCTGAAACTGTCTGACAAAATTCTGAGTAGTATGGACGAAAAACGGAATATGATGGATCTCATTGCGCTGATGTCCAGCTGTCTGCCCCAGTTACCCAGGAATGAACTGCTGACGCTTCAGGTTCGTGCAGCAGCGGCCTTTTTAGGTATTGAGCCTCAGCGCAAAACTGTTCTTCTCAGCGCGCAGGAGCTTGTCTGGCTGATGGAGTGTGGATATTTCGCAGGCGATGAAGTGAAGGCATTTCAGCGGCAACAGCCAACAACGGGGCATCTGACCTTATATGCGCAGCAGTTACGCAAACATATCGACATGGCTTTGAAGTTTAGTCACTGAAAAGCCGGCTCTTAAAAACCGGCTCTTAAAAACCTCCGCTCCTGAAAGCAGAAGTATCAAGAAAAGTTATCAAATAATGTTCTGGAAAAACTCGGGAATCAGCTCAATACCCCGTTCCTGAACCGGCTTGATATGCTCATCTTCCACCCAGGTGTAAGGCCACCGCAGACGTTGATGTAACCCTTCGCACCAGCCGGTAGTGACCGCCAGAAATTTATTGCGGGCATGTTCCGGGTAGTCATTCAAAGCAAAGGGATGCACGCATTCCGCCATGAATTGCTGGATGCGTCGTTCCAGATCCATACCTGCTTCCGGGTCTTTCAGTGTCAGCTCATGCCAGGACTGAGCCGCGCAGGGGTTCATGCCAGCAACCGTGGAGTAGGTGCCTTTAGCACCATGGGCCAGACCTGTAGCCAGACGGTCGCCTGAAACAAATACAGATACTTTCTCCATGACGGGCTGCATCTGTTCAAACCACTGCTCGCCGCCGTCCGGGGAGTAAACACCCTGAAGCTCAGGAATCTCATTAGCCAGCCAGAGAAAATCTTCCGGGGTGAGTTGAGCCTGCTCTTTGTTTGGGTTGTGGAGAACCAGGTTGCAGCCACGGGCATTCTTCGCGCAGCCTTTCATAAAGCGCAGCATGCCCCGGCGATCAGTTTTTACCCAGTCTGGCAGAATCAGTTGTATAGCCGCAGGCTGAAGGTCAGCTGAAACCGCAACACGTTCAAGGCTTTCATAAGGGTGAACATGGCAGGCGCCGATCTGATAAGGCATTTCATGGCGCTTACAGCAGTTGGCAAAGCGTTCGGCGATGCGGCAGAACTCGGTGAAGGTCAGGTTAAAGAATTCACTGGTATTGGTACCAACATAAATACCACTGACCCCCGAGGTGCTGATGCGGGCAATCTGTTCATCAATGAAACCGAAGTCGATGACACTGTGCTCTTTGATCTGCAGGAACAGTGGTGTCCATGTTCCCCGGATTTCGGAAGCCTGTAATGTGTGCATTTTGTGTTCCTGGAAAGCCTCAAAGATATTGGGGCCCAGTCCGGTTGCTTGATAAAAATGAGGGCGGATTTATAACAACAGTGCGCAAACAGTTGTTTTGACGTGCATCAATGCAAAAACTTCCATAAGGGTAATAAGCATGCGTGTTGTGTTTTTTATGGGCGTCTACACTACCTTTTCCTTTTTAGGAGGTGTTGTTATGAGCGTTTTCCCTGATGTTCTCTCTGGTGCTATTTCTCGTGTTCGTTTTCGGAGTGCTTCTTCATTTGGTCGGGTCTGCCTGGCGGTATTAGTGACCGGGGCTATCTTTACCTCGCAGGTTTTTGGGGGGGAGCAATACACGCTGGACAATCGCTGGGATCAGGCAAAGACCCGATTATCTCTGCTTGAGCAATGGTCTAACCCCTACAGCATTGAACAGCTGGAAAAGCTGAATATAAAGAAAGGCTGGACTGTTCTGGATGCCGGGGCCGGCCTTGGGGGAATGAGTCGCTGGCTCTCTAAGAAAGTGGGGGACGCCGGACATGTGGATGCCCTGGATATGGAAACCGTTCTTCTGGAAAAGGAGCCGTTCCCGGGTAATGTCTCAGTCGTGAAAAAGAACCTTGTGACAGACGCTTTACCTGATGGGAAATATGACCTGATTCTTATTCGCGATGTGCTGATGCATATTCCTGATCGTGAGAAGGTGGTTCGCAAACTGGCCGCTGCATTGAAGCCCGGCGGTATTCTTATGGCAGAAGATCTGGGCAACCTTCCGGAAGGCACACGCTTTAATAATTTCTCAGATGACTCCGCAGTGAATCATCTGGCTGAAGAGACTTATAGAATTGTTGAGCTGGGCAATCATATGTCTTTTCGTTCCTGTTTTCAGAGCCCTGAATTTTTCAGAGCTGCAGGTCTTACCGATATAACCGGTCATGGAACTGTGCCTCTGTCGGCTGGTGGTGATATGGAAGCGAAGGTGATGGCGATGTCTCTGATGCAATTAAAACCGCTGATGGAGAAGAAAGGGGTTGATCCTGAGCTGTTTGAAAAAACACGGGAAAACTATAAAAACAAGAGTGCGCTCTGGTGGGGATTGATGCATGTCACCACAGTTGGGAGAAAGTCCTGAAGAGCATGGAAAGAGAGTTGGCATAATAGTACGGGGGGCGTACAGTGACCGCGCTGGCCCTCTATTGAACAGGGCCTCTCAAGAAAGGCTGAATTTCCCCCATGAGTGAAATTAAACTCACTGAATACAGTCACGGTGCAGGCTGTGGCTGTAAAATCTCCCCCAAGGTTTTGGATCAAATTCTGAAGAGTGATCTGGAACTGCCTGACTTCCCCAATCTGCTGGTGGGAAATGCTTCCAAGGACGATGCCGCTGTATTTGATATGGGCAATGGCGAAGGTGTGATCAGCACCACTGATTTCTTTATGCCTATTGTTGACGACCCTTTTGATTTCGGTCGCATTGCTGCCACTAATGCCATTAGTGATATTTACGCCATGGGCGGCACACCAATGATGGCGATTGCCATTCTGGGCTGGCCGGTAAACCTGCTGGGCCCTGAAGTTGCCAGAAAGGTTGTTGATGGCGGCCGTCAGGCCTGTAAGGAAGCTGGTATTCCTCTGGCCGGCGGACACAGTATTGATGCCCCTGAGCCTATCTTTGGCCTCGCCGTGAGCGGTCGGGTTAACCTTGAACATCTGAAGCAGAATGATACGGCCAGAGCAGGAGATAAACTCTATCTCACCAAGCCTCTGGGTATCGGTATTCTGACCACTGCACAAAAGCAGAAGAAAATTCTTCCAGAGCATACCCATATCGCCCGGGATGCCATGTGCACCATGAACAAGCCTGGTGCTGTTTTCTCCCGTATTCCTGGTGTGTCTGCCATTACCGACGTAACCGGTTTTGGTTTTATGGGGCACCTGCTGGAAGTGTGTGAAGGCAGCGGTGTCAGCGCCACTATTTATGAGCAGGCTCTGCCATTGTTACCTGAAGTTGAAAACTATCGTCTGCAGGGGTGTGTACCTGGGGGGACCAGCCGCAACTATGAAAGCTATGGCGAGAAGCTGCCTGAACTGACTGAACGTCAACAGCAACTGCTGTGTGACCCTCAAACCAGCGGTGGTTTGCTGGTGGCGGTATCTGAAGAAGCTGAAGCTTTATTCCTGAAAGAAGCAGCTAATCAAGGTCTGGATCTACAGCCTGTTGGTCATCTGACAGAAAAAGCTGGTTCTGAATGGGTCAAGGTTATCTAAGCCGGAATAAGGCCAGAATAGTCGGGGTGAGAGTAAGGCATCCAAAGGGCTATGTTTTCAGGGCTATGTTTTCAGGGATGTGCTTCAAGGCAGCGTTTTGGATGCTGATGTTGAATGGGAAGCCTCGAACTCAAGGCTCTGAATGAAAGCGCCCTGTGCTAACGCATAAACATAAAAAAGGCTCGCAGTAGTGATACTGACGAGCCTTTTTCGTAACACACTCTATTTAAACTCTTGCCTTTTTGATAAACCTGCCTGGTTTTATCGGGGGCTAAGGGTTAAATAGGGCGGTTACCGTAGTTGGATTCTGGCTTCTTGGGTGGATCAGAAATAACATTGGATGGGACTTCTTCAATCGTCCCTCCGTTGGCGAGAAACTCCTCAATTTGAGCAGACATGAGTTCGCGAAGGCGACGGCGCGATTCAACTGTACGCTCGTCTGGAGATTCATCTTTACTTCCAAGATAAGAAAAATCTGGGCCTTTTTCGTCAGATTTTTTGATGGGCTTTTTCCGTGCCATATCCAGTCCTCTTGGTTACTGGTGGTAACAGCAACGCCCATCCCTCATGCCATTGAGCGCTGTTGTAACCTTCTTTTTTTTATTCTTATTATCTGCGCAGACTTCATGTCACGCATCTCCATTTATAATTCCTTTTTTTAAATCGCGCCAATTTATTTTCAAACAATTGTTTGTTGTTTGAAGGGCGTCACCTTTTTATTGTCTCCATTGTAGTTTTTTTTTGTGAGATATATTGCACATGTTGATGATGGGGGGTGAAGCGACGTTAATTAACTATAAAACTCTATTTTTATAGGTTAATAAAGTTGGTGTTCATATTTGTTGTTTATGAGTGTCATCTCATTAACTGCATATTAATGAGGGACCAAGTACCCGGTCACATGAAAAAAACTATTTCTGACTCAATCTCCAGGACACTCAGCAGTGCCGCAACTCCAGTCACATAGCGGGCTGTGCTCCCTGCGCTGCCACCCAGCTGAGCAACCTGTTATTTGGCCAGACATAGTTGTTTCCACATGGCCGGGCACTTATTCAAAAATACTAATAATTTATCTTCACTATGACGGCGCTCTGTTATCGCTTTCAGGGCATCCTTGCCCTGTGGGAATTATTGTTCACGAGCATCACAGTTTTTTAGAACCTTCTCCCTGAATGGTTGCAACAATCTGACGGTGTCCGGGATGAGCACGGTGCTCTCCCAGCCATATTCCCTGCCAGGTACCTATCGCCAAATGACCATGGCGGATGGGGATCGTCAGACTGTTTCCCATAAGGCTGGCTTTTATGTGTGCAGGCATATCGTCCGCACCTTCATGAGTGTGAAGGTAATGAGGTTCGTTCTCTGGTACCAGTTTGTTGATATGACGTTCCATATCTTCACGAACCGATGGGTCGGCATTTTCGTTAATCGTCAGGGAGGCAGAAGAGTGCTGAATAAAAAGATGCAGCAGCCCGATACTCACGTCTGAGAGTTCGGGCAGTTGCCGATGGATGGTGTCCGTAATCAGGTGGTAGCCCCGTGGATGCGGGGCTAAGCGTATTAATTTTTGGTGCCACATAGACTCGCTCTCTCCAAGGCGAAAACCACCACTATACACTTTGGCTATGCAGGAACTCTAAAGCATGAATTCTAAAGTGTGAATCTCAGGCCTTTAGCTCGAACACTATTGTTCATCCTGTTCTGAGCTGTGATTGGAGTGAGTGCTGTACTGACTCTCACTTAAAGAGGCGTTTGAGCCACTTCGAACACGTTTTGGAGAGGGTACTATGGGGTCTCTTTCCGAAGACGGGGGAGTATGTACCCTAATTGCAGTGGCATCTAAGCGCGGGACAGGGAATTCCTGAAATATGCCACTGTCAGAAATGTTTAACCCAATAAGGCTGGAGTCGTATGGGATGCCCAGCAGAGCATAGTCATCTGATCCAGTAGAAAGAATTAGAAGATCAGTTGTGTTTTTGTCAAACAAACTCTCATCCCATGATTGTGAGGTATAAATTTTATTGTCAGCAGCATCTTGTAGATGCCTGTCTACGGACAAAGTGGCTTGTTGGATCATAAGGCCATCTTTTTTCACAAACCCCATCCAGGGGATGGCGATATGGGCTTCCGGAGCCGGAAGAGGGGCGCTCATTGATTGCAGGGTCACCTGTAAGGTCGAGTCCTGAAAACTGACAAGCACACTCATCGGGGTCACTTCATTTTGTTGTGCATCATTCGGCACGATAATCTGAAATTGGGGGAGAGCCTGAACTTTTCCGTAACTGTTAAAGGAATTCGGTATTTTTACCATCAAGTAGATGGGGGAGAACTCGGTGGTACCACCTTGATAATGACGCAGGTAAACCAGGTTTGCCCGAGCCTGATCATCCTCTGGGCCATTTTCAGGGAGGTTCGACAAGTTATAGGGATGCATCCGAATATTTTCATTCAACACAATATCCCAGGGGGATAGGGGCGGTGAAAAAGAATTGGTCGCCGATTCCAGATTATCCTGTTCGACGACATCAGAATAGGGCTGGTAGGCCTCAATAGTTTCTTGTGGATCCGGGTTGTTATACATACGGCCTCTGACTGAGTGGTTATAGTCAGCCGAGTGTTCTCGTCTTAATGCTTCTGGTGTGCTCTGAGGGCTTTGGTAGGGGGTGCCATGAAGCTGCTGTTCAGTAGTGTTAGCCAGGTCGGGAAACTTGGCAACCAACACGCGTTCGTGAGTATCAAGAGACTCTTTTAATTGTGTGCATTGGGCGGATAAACTGCTGGACTGCTGTTGCAGTGCTTGTTCACAAGCTGTTTTTAGCTTTTCATGATTGTCTCTCAGAGATTGGATTGCTGCCAGCAGATCAGTGTTAAGGGTCTTTTGCTCATGATTAATTTTTTTTTGTTCTTTTGCCCGTTCCACCATGTGGCTGGTGATGGTTGTCATGAGTTTGGCTGTTGCTATTGCCTCTGGAGTCGAATTTCTGGAGAGCAATTTTTCATGCTTTTGGGAGACCTTCAGGATACATTCAGTGTCTATATGGTCCTGTATATCCTGTTGCTGAAGAAGAGTGTTGCAGTGGGGGCAGGGAGCCGTTTTTATAAGGCAGGATTCCCGGTGCTGGGTGTATTCAACACCTGTGCGATCAAAGGTGTCCGGGTACGAAGCGCAGGTATTGCAAGCTTTTCGGCAAAGGCTGCGGTGAGTATCCATTCCTTTATGATGAATAACGTCACCGCAGAACTCACAGGTACTGGGGAATTCTTCGCTTAAGGGGTCATCGGACATGCCCCCGGTCGCCTGGGCCAGGTGGGCGTTTGCAATATGATTTTCCAGGCTGCTTATTGTGTAGCAAGCCGCCTGTTTCTCCCTGCAACCTCCCAGAGGACAATGAACTATGGCGTTATCGATTTTTTCCTTTTGATCCCCAGCCAGTTGATAAGCAAACCTTTTTGGGCTTTTTTTGCACTTGGGGCACAGTGTCATGCGCTGATCACAGCTTGGGCAGACATAGCTATTGCAGTTTTCTGTGCCACAAACATAGCGGCCGCTGTTCGGGTGGACATGGCAGCCTTCATCTGGCAGTCCTGGAATAGATGCGTTGGTGAAGGAGCATGTCAGGCCCTGTACGGCATTAGGGTCTGCAAGAGGGAAAGCAACGCCGTGGGTAAAGTAATAAGTCTTGTCGCTGCCACCCGCGTAAAGGGGAGTAGAAGGCAAAAGTAATGTGACAAGCACCTGAGTGAAAAGGGCCAGAACCATAAAGGGTATTTTTTTATAATTTTTATTAAATAGCCTGTAGTTGTTTGGTTTTTTTAGTGACATATCGCCAGCTTCCAGAGCAGTGTCCCGAAAAGCCGCAAAGTATAGGTGGGATTTTCGGGATGTGTGGTTTAGGTGACCATTAGTTTTTAGCTAGTGGAGCCGCTCGGCAATTAACGAGGGATATCCTGAAGAAGCATTAATAGATTATTAAAAAGAGAGATGCTCCATTGAGAACGCCGCCTTTTTGCAAGGCAGTGCTTCCATAGCGCCTGTCAATACTGCTTCAGGTATGTGGACTCAATCCATTTGATTCTTATATACGCGAGTGCAAGTAACCCGTCGTTATTGTATGTGATTCTTTCGATTAATTATCTTGAAGAAGTGAATTGGAACAGAGGAGGGCGTGCAGACGTTTTTTATTCTTAAGACAAGTGCCGTGATGACTACTTCTTTTGTTAGCTTGCCCAACGGCGGTTTCCATGCCCGGCTTACGGCTTACGGCTTACGGCTTACGGCTTACGGCTTACGGCTTACGGCTTAGGCTTACGGATTAGAGAGTAGAGCTGGGAATATTGATTAGGTGCGTTTGTTAAGGGTGCGCCACGTAGGGACGGGAGCCTGCAGCTTTACATGGGCTGGAGGGGGCGGTGTAGGAACAAACGGCATGCGGCCAGTATTCCAGTGAGAAGGGCGTAGCTTATAGACTGCCTCTTTAATGAACTCCTATCAGGTGGTTGGTGGAGCAAGCGTTAAGCGAAAATCAAAATTAACAGATTGTTTTCATCGGATGAAGAGTCAGCAGTACTGGCAAACGGGCGCCAGCTATAACCTGTCAGCCACCGGCTCAAAAGCCAGCTGTATGTAACAGGAAAGTGAGCCCCTAAGTTTGAAAGCCGGGCTCGAAGAGTCAGAGTTGGTGAATGAGAGCCTGAAAGCTCAGTTGATTGTGCGGAGCACTTAAAACCAAATTCAGGCCATACACTACAAGCCGGAACAAAAAGTAGGGCAGGCCCAATCTTTCAATGCTTCTTCGTTGTTTGCGTAACGGAGATGAAAGGGGGTTGAAACAGATCAAATTTAAGCAGTGAAGCCCTATCGACCCCTGTTTCCGGCAAAGAAGCCCACATAAAACCAGTGAAACCTGATAGAATCCCCTGCCTGTAATTTTCAACGTGTTCGCAAAGAATATTTGCCAATAATCAAGCAGGACAAAGAGATGACAACGGCGCTGGTACAAATAGTGATGGGTTCTCAGTCAGACTGGCCAACCATGAAAAAGGCCGCTGACATACTTGATCAGCTGCAGGTTCCCTACGAAGCCAAGGTGGTTTCTGCTCACCGTACTCCCGATCGTCTGGTCGATTTTTCCAAAAATGCCGCAGATAACGGCTGCAAGGTTATTATTGCCGGTGCTGGTGGTGCTGCGCACCTGCCAGGTATGGTTGCGGCCATGACTCACCTGCCAGTGGTTGCCGTGCCTGTACAGAGCCGGACTCTCAGTGGTGTTGACAGCCTCCTGTCTATCGCCCAAATGCCTAAAGGTGTAGCTGTTGCTACCCAGGCTATTGGCGATGCCGGTGCTGCCAATGCAGGCTTAATGGCTGCACAAATTCTGGCAACTTCTGATGCTGACCTGACTCAGCGAGTGATTGACTGGCGCACCCGTCAGACCGAACAGGTGCCTGAAGAAGTTGAGTAACGGTACACTCCAAACTCCAAACCTCAAACAAGCGTGTTGTTCGATAATTAGGTAAAGTGAATTTATTATGCACATTTCCATCATAGGCTGTGGGCAGTTATCCAGAATGCTGGCATCAGCCGGTTGGGCAATGGGAATTGAGTTCAGCTTCCTGGCCGAACAGGGCGAACCCACCCTGTGCATAAATGGGCTTGGCAGCATTGTCACCGCAGCTGGCGGCATGTCTGCTGAAGATATGTACAAGGCTCTCGGGCAGCCTGATGTGATTACCATTGAACGTGAAGCTGTGGATGTTGCCCTGCTGCGCAAGCTGAAGGCATTCTGCCCGGTTTACCCTGACCCGGATGTTGTCTGGGATATTCAGAACCGTCACCGGGAAAAGTCACTGATTCACGGTCATGGCCTGAAAACCTCTCCCTGGGTGCGCATCCAAAATGAAGAATCCCTGACTGATGCGATTGACACTATCGGTGGCCTGCCTGTTGTTGTGAAGTCGACTGAAGATGGCTACGACGGTCATAACCAGTGGGTGATTGATGCTGAAGACCAGATTCAGAAGTTTGAGTCTGACCGGCAGCTGATCCTCAAAGGGGAAAACAAGCACAAACACGCCAAGCTGGAATGGATTGTCGAGAAGAAGATTCCTTTCGAACGGGAAATCTCTATCATCGGTGCCCGCAATGCTGATGGTGCGATTGTCTCTTACATTCCTGGTGAGAATGGCCATAAGAACGGTATTCTGCATACCTCACTTGTTCCTGCCCCGAATCTGTCTGACGCACTTCGCAAGAAGGCTAAAGATTACATTGCGACCCTGCTGGAGAAAACCGGCTACGTCGGTGTGCTGGCAGTCGAGTGCTTTGTTCTGGGCGATGACCTGATTGTGAATGAACTGGCACCACGGGTTCATAACAGCGGTCACTGGACTATGAACGGTTCAGACACCAGTCAGTTTGAAAACCACATCCGCGCTGTTGCTAACCTCGCACTGGGCAGCACAAAGCATCATGGTTTTGTGGGCATGTACAATCTGCTGGGTAAAATCCTGTCAGACGATACCTCTTCGCCAACCGCTCTGGTGGAAAGCGGGCACTATCTGCACTGGTACGGAAAAACATCCCGACCCGGCCGCAAGATTGGTCATGTGAATGTATTGGCTGAGAATCAGGCTGAGCTGGAACAGCGTCTGGAAAAGGTGCAGGATAAGTGGCTGGATAGCTGACGCTACAGATCATTCTGCATCACTGAACACGAGGGCCTTTTGGCCCTTTTGTTGTATCTGCAGTTGTTGTTTTCGTGGTGACCGCTCTGGTTTACTTTGCAGGATTTGAGTTTATAGATGCCCAAAGCAGTTCTATAGATGTCTGAACATGGTCATTTATCTGTTCTTCCCCAGACTCATCCAGATCCAGCAGCATGCCTGTCCAACGTTCAATGGTCTTCCGGGGTTCGACAATGTTGAAGCGCTCTTCGAAGAAAGCCGTTAAAGCCTGGTCGGTTGTGTTGGGGCCAACGGTTAGAAACTCCCGGCCATTTTTTGAGCTGTTTTTCGTTAAATAGAACCACTATTCGCCTCAAAACAACTCAAAAAATGACTCAAACCGGCTTCGCTCTCGCTACGGCTGCTATTCTCGGTCAGGCTCCTGGCCCTCTCCGGACATCAGTGAAACCCTTGAACGCAAGCTGCCTGGGATCGTGCAGCTGGGGCATATTGCCAGCCGTGGGCTTGAGAAAATTACAAACAAATTTGGGAAATATTACCTCTACTTTTTGGAAGGTATAGGGTGTGGTATCACCGGCAAAACAGGAAGTTGTGGCTTCGCAGCTGTCGGGGTGTGAAATCTTTGATCGACATTCTTAATAAATTCAGAGATATCACGCTCTAACCCCAGCTGAGCATAAAATGCTCTAAGGTCATGTGATTGTATAAAGGTATCCTTGATTTCAACGAGAGCGATAGATGTTTTCTGTCGTAGCTCTTCATTGGAGCACGCTTCATAATTTGACAATAATGACTTAATACTTTTGTTGTGGGCGGCTTGACTTAACGCATCCAGGAACTTAATCTGATCTTCTTCGGTGGGGTAGAATTTTGCAGCTGTAGGACATTCTAATGAAAAGCTGTTAGCTAAACATTGTTGAGGAGTAAGATCCTTTTTCTCCCTTGCTTTCATTACAGCATGAGGCACTCGAACCCTGTCAACAATACCCCCTAACCCTGAACTTATCCCCAAGCTGGTCAAAACAATGAGAGCACCATTTCCTCTTTCGCTTGCTCTGGTGATTGCCATTCTTTGTATTTCAAGAAAATGCTCAAGAACATTAATCTCTACGTAGGCAGCGAGTGACGAATTGCCATATAAAATCATGCTGTGCAGAGAAAGATAAAAAAGGAATGATAGAAGTCTTCGATTGCTTTTCATGCGAGAGCCATAATAATAAATATGAGTAAGCAAAATAGACGAATTTATGAACTTCACCGTCTGAATAAAGCTTTGGCAGGTTATGGCAGAATACTCTTCCGGTAACGAACCGGTGTTATCTGTTCCAGCTGTCGAAATCTGTTGGAGAAGTGCGCCTGACTGGAGAAACCAGTCTGCAGGGCAATATCAGCCAGTGAGGTATTACCCTTTCGGATAAGTGCTTTACTGCGCTCTATCCGCTCACGGGTGACAAACTGGTGCACGGTTTGCCCGCTGGCTTTTTTGAACATACGGGCGAAGTGGTACTCACTTAAATCCAGTTGCTCTGCCAGATGTTTCAGGGACATATCACTGCCGAGGTGGGCATCAATATACTCCCTGATTCGCCGCAGCTGGTAGCCTGTCAGCCCTCCTGATGAGCCTGGGCTTTGTAGTCGGTCAGCGCAGTAGTGCTTCAGCATATGTACCATCAGTATCTGACTGATGTTCTGCAGAGCGAGCATGTCACCATTATCCTGCCAGTTAAGTGAGGCTATGGTTTGGGAGAACAGACTGGCCAGATAGGCATCGTCTTTGAAGGTACGGTCGTCCAGATGTATCTGCCCTGGTGATTTATCCCAAACCTTTTCACTGACTTCGACAAGATCCTGATCCGAAAAATAGAAGTGAATAAAATTCACATGATCTTTCACATGCCAGGAGGACTCATGCTCTGCAGGCATAAGGCAGATTTTACCGGGAGCCCCGCCGGTCAGACTGCCTGAACGCTGAAGCCTGTGCATTTGGAAGCCACCTTCCAGATAGCAACTCAGGGTGTGGTGTTGGGGGCGGCTATAGCTGATGCGCCCATCATCGTTTGACCAGTGAGTAAACTCCAGAACGTCTCCCAGACTGACACTGTTGTGCATCTGGGCGTTAGAGCCAGATAGCCACTTGTACACATCTGGCTCACCGGCCTGTGTTGCTTCCGGTGTTACAAATCCTGTGTCGTGCTTTGTGTTGGTTAACGTATTAATTACCCTGGTCATAAACCGCTACCGGTTGTTTTTAGGTTGATAGTGCCCAAACCTCCTGCGTTTTGCATGGGGCAAAAGTAAATAACAGCAGGAATCTGTAAAAAGCGGCTCATCAGGCAATTATCTGTAAGACGCACCAGGGGCGGATGCCGATACTTATGGCTATCCCTTAGCCGTAAATAAATTATGACGAATATTCTGCTTTATGCTGCCACTGTTTTAATCTGGGGAACAACCTGGATCGCCATCAAACTGCAGCTGGGCAATGTTTCTATCAGTGCTTCTGTTTTCTACCGCTTTGCTATTGCCTCAGCTGTGTTAATGCTGGTTCTCCGTCTAACAGACCGTCTGCAGAAGATAAGTGTCAGACAGCACCTGAGTTGCCTGTTACTTGGATTGTGTTTGTTCAGCGTGAACTTCCTGTTCTTTTACAACGCCACACACTACATTGTCAGCGGCCTGAGCTCGGTGATTTTTTCCATGGCCACAGTGATGAACATGGCGAACAGTTATCTCTTTTATCGCCAGAAGCCCAATGCCCGATTGATAGCCGGTGCTGCATCAGGTATTTCCGGGATTACACTGTTGTTCTGGCCAGACCTTACTGAAGCCACTGAAACGGTTGATACCCTGATTGGTATGGGGCTGGCTGCAGCGGGCACCTTCTGTTTCTCTTTGGGCAATATGCTCAGCGCCCATCAGCAAAAACAGAGGCTCTCTGTCGTCAGTGTGAATGCCTGGGGGATGATGTACGGCGCAATGGCTCTGGGGGTTGCAACTCTTGTGTCTGGAACGCCGTTTACCTTCAGCACAGAAGCCAGTTATATCGGCAGTCTGCTTTATCTTGCAGTGCCTGGTTCTGTGATTGCCTTCAGCTGCTACCTGTTACTGGTTGGTCGTATTGGCGCACAAAAAGCCGCCTATTCAACCGTACTCTTTCCCCTGGTAGCACTCGGTATTTCCACAGTCTATGAAGGCTACAGCTGGAGCCTGTTTGCACTGTGCGGTGTTGTTCTGGTGGTGGCGGGTAATATTATGGTTTTCTATCCGGCCAGGGTTAGAAAAACGGTGGCATCCTGTGGGTAAGATGCTTCATAGGCGACCTCTTTTTTTCGCCTTGCTTTCAGCTTTCTTCTTGAACTGATACCAGGCTGTCATAAATTCTTTAATGATTTTCTGTTCCATCTCTTCGACTTCCTGAGTGGGGCAGAAAATGCCGAATGTGATGACGTTTTTGCCGAGCTCTGAGCTGGAAATATGAATAACAGGGTCGGGGCCGGGAATAGCAATATCAAGTCGTTTTTCAAGCATTTCATTATAGCGCCGCCCGACTTCCCGAAAGTGTTCACAGCTTTCTTTGACCTTGACCATCAGCTGGTCTTTCAAAAGGAACAGGTCAATATCTTCAGGTTCTCTGGTAAGAGAAAAGGTGTGATAGGCAAAGCGGCGGGTGAAATTGAGATTTTTTAAAATACCTGTGACCAGCAGGCTATTGGGTACAGTCAGGGTTCGTCCGGTAAAACCATAGTTTCCATGTGCTATGTCTACCTCATAGAGCTTGGTGGATAACAGGTGCACTGAAAGCACTTCGCCGTAGTTATTGCCAATCTGAACCCAGTCCCCAACGACGTAGGGCTTGGTTGAAATATGATAGAGCGATCCTGTTAAGCACTGGATAAACTCCCTCGTGGCCAATACAAGAGCTGCGACAAATGCAGCAATAGAGAGCGCAAAATGCTGTAGCTCTGGCAACCAGATTGCAATCAGCAAAACAGCAATGAGTAAATTGCTGCTGTTTCTGACTGAGTTGATCAGGTTCCTTCGTGTTTCACTGTTAATGTTGCTCGACCGGCGTATCATTTTTTGCCAGAGCATCCGAATAAACAACACGGTCCCCATAACCAGTACTGTCACGAATAGCTGGTTTTCTTTTACCAGGTGGTCCAGTTCGAGGAGGTGAACTTGCATGCTTTACCTATCTCAGAATCCACAAAGTACATGAGGAAAAGAGTATGGCTTATGAACGAGCCATACTCCTCTGAGGCATACATCTTTCAAACAGGATGACTATTGAGTGCTCAGAAAGCCCTTGCTCAGAATATTCTTGAAAGCGTTCAGGGTTTTCTCAATAGCCGCCCGGTTTATATCCATATGCGTCACCATGCGAATGCGTGTGCCACCGCCAAGAGTAATGCCTTCTTCTGCCAAATGAGCGCGGAGTTTGTTGGCCAGTTCAGTAGATGACAGAGTGATGTAAAGAATATTGGTTTGTACATCATCCGGTTGGCTGGTGATGCCGGGTAATTCACTTAGCCCTTCTGCCAGTATGCGTGCATGGTGATGGTCGTCTGCGAGCCGTTCAATATTGTTCTCAAGAGCATAAAGCCCTGCTGCGGCAAGAATACCCGCCTGTCTCATACCGCCCCCCACCATTTTTCTCAAACGTCGTGCTTTAGCGATAAAGTCTTTGCTACCACAAAGAACAGACCCCACCGGTGCACCCAGCCCTTTACTCAGGCATATAGAAACAGAGTCGTAGTGGCGGGTGATATCAATAAGGGGAACTTTCTGCTTTACGACAGCATGAAATACACGGGCACCATCAAGGTGAAGTGCAAGGTTGTGCTGGTTAACAAATTGTCTTGCCTGTGCGTGGTAGGCAAGGGGCAGAACCTTCCCGCCATGGGTGTTTTCGAGGCAGAGCAATTTTGTGCGTGCGAAGTGGAAGTCATCCGGTTTGATCCTGGCTTCGACTTTCCCGAAGTCGAGAGTAGCATCAGCTTCAAACTCAATGGGTTGAGGCTGGATGCCACCCAGAACAGCGGCTCCCCCGGCTTCATATTTATAGGTGTGAGCTTCTTGCCCGGCGATGTACTCATCGCCCCGTTCGCAGTGGCTGAGTAGAGCCAGCAGGTTACTCTGTGTGCCAGTGCAAACAAAAAGTCCGGCTTCCATGCCTGCCAATTGTGCCACCTTTGCTTCCAGGGTATTAACCGTGGGGTCTTCACCGAAAACATCATCACCAACGGGCGCACTGGTCATGACGTTCCTCATTGCTTCATGAGGCTGGGTGACGGTGTCGCTTCTGAAGTCCGCAATAATCTCGGGCATGTCGATGTCCTTTGTGTAGCCGAAAAGTGTACAGCAGGAAAAAGATGTGCGCAGTAGAGCATTGCTTATCTGTACGGTACAGCTACAGAAAGATGAAAAGTAAACAGTACAGACGCTTGCGAGTCAGGGTGTTGTCATTAATCAGTTTTTAAACGCTCTGCGTTTATTGAATGGATATGCACTTATAACATGTATGTTATATATCCAGAATTTAAGAGAACTTTGTCAATATGACATGACTCTATTGTGGGCGGTCAGTTGTATTGAAAACACGGCTCCACTAAATACCCGGTCACATGCAAACAACTATTTCTGACTCAATCTCCAGGACACTCAGCCGCGCTGTAGCTCCAGTCACATAGCGGGCTATGCTCCCTGCGCTGCCACCCAGCTGAGCAGCCTGTTTATTGGCCAGAAATAAATGTTTCCACATGGCAGTGCACTTATCAGAACCCGTTTAAACGAGGCTGTAAGAATCCATTGAAAGGGGTTGGTTTATGAATACTTCGATGTCAGCTGAAAAACCTACGGCTGCTTTATCAATGCATGAAAGATTAGAAAATGGTTCGCTTAAATCCACGATGTTGCTTTTTCAGGGTAAGATGAAAGTGGTTCTGGTTGATAGTGACCTACTGTGTAATTTTTGCAAATTTCCCTGTAATGACGCTATGGCATGTACCTGTGGGAAGGATTTAAGGTGCAGAAGTTGTATTCAAAAAAGGGTTATGTACGCAAATGCGAAGTGTGAGACTCTTTGTAATGAATGTGTTGGAATGACTCAGGAGTGTCAGGAAAAGAAAACACTCGCCGAAAAACTGTATGAAAGTACCCGTCAGTATTCCACAAAAAAATTCATTAATGATCATTATGAAATCCGTCCAAGTGTTTATAAGGGGGCACCGGAGAAAAACAATACTGTTTGGAGTGACTTTTATCAGCCTCTGACCGAGGGGAGTCTCACTGCGTTTGACATAACCTGTGCTCAGGCCTGCCAGAGTAAAATGGCTATTCGAGATTTGCTGAGTAGTGCATCACCAGAAAAAATGCTCCCAAAGCAAGAGAGTACGCATGACGCTGTGAAGACAATACCTCTTTGCGGTAATGCTTTACTTCAAAAAATTCATGAGTCTGGCGTTGTTATGCTGTGCGATATGTATGAAAACACGAACTGGAAAACGACACAGGCCATTGAAGGAGGGTATAAGGCTGAATTTTCTCAGAAAAAATCTGACATGAAGATCTGCTTTAACGAGCAGAGCCTGTCATCGGGAAAAACCACCCAGGTCAGCGTTTTAGTTGATAGCTGCATGATAAATTGGAGTCTTATGAATGAAAGGCCCTTTTATGTAGAATCTTGCACGTATCTTATCCACCTCCCGGTCACATGAAAACAACTATTTCTGACTCAATCTCCAAAACACTCAGCCGTGCCGCAGCTCCAGTCACATAGCGGGCTATGCTCCCTGCGCTGCAACCCGGCTGAGCAACCTGTTTATTGGCCAGAAATAAATGTTTCCACATGGCCGGGCCCTTATGGCCAGAGTTTGTGCTGGAGGTTTGAGGCTTTGAATTTGATGCTTTGAATGTGAGAACGCAGCTAACTGCTCTGTCAGTAATCTTCTAAGAGTTTACAGGTCTTAGTCAGACATCCGTCATCTTCAAGGATATCTGTCAATGGCTAATCCACTGCAAAAATCGACCTCTACTACACAGGGGGCTTTTCAACCTTTGTCAAAGGAGGGCAAGCAGAAACAGCAAAGGCTCCCTGAGAGCGCAGCAAGCATAGCAGTGATGTCAGTTTCTTCTCGCCCGATGCTTAACCAGTCTCAGGCATCCTTCCCACCTGATCCTGTCAGTTCTGCCTTGCGTAAGGGGGATATAGCGCTGGCTCTCTCTGAGGCGACGTATATGAACAATCACCCAGTTAGGTCGAATAAATTTACTAAGGCGCGCAGAGATGGGTTGGAGAGCAGCCATGCCTCATTAATACAATCTTGCATGGCGCAACAACAATTAGCAGGAGCGGGTGATGTTTTCGGTGTGCCTATGGCGATGTACCTGATAAATACCCGTTTGATTAGCAATGATAGCTTTAAATATCTTCAAACATTAAAAACATCCTTGTGCCAGGAAGAAGGGGAATGTGGGCA
>CBDCRZ010000107.1:0-3485 GCA_965221135.1 Sansalvadorimonas sp. | reverse complement strand
AGCCTATTCAATCAAATTCAAAGGGAAATCTGGCCGTTCTTTCTGGATTTTAGGCCGACCTGTCTATTCTCGGTCAGCCTCCTAAAGCCATGAGAAAATAGTGATTCAGAAAGCATAGCTGGACAAGGTCTTATAGTTTCATCAAAAATAAACAAAAAATGACAACAAGAAGCCTGCTGTTATGGATACCGGAAAATCAATTACCATTTCGTCCCGTATGATTGACCATGCTTTGGCTGGGGCTCGTCATCATCAGCTCGATATGCCTCGCCTATTGGAAAAATCCGGTATTACTGAGCAGCAGTTGAGAGAACCTGACGGCCGCCTGCCTCTGGAAAAGGTGGTGAAACTTTTGCGTCACTGCAATGGCGCTATGGACGATGAACTTAACGGCTTGCTGCACGCTCCGGTCAGAGTAGGCAGTTTCAGAATGATGGCTTTGGCTGCGGTGCATTCAAAAACACTGGGGCAGGCTTTGCAGCGCTGTATCGACTTTTTTAATCTGTTTGCCAACAGCTGTCATTATGAGCTGGTGATTAAACGACGCCATGCCGAGGTGATTTTGACTCGAATTGCCGGACAGAGAGTGCTCGATGACTACGCCATTAACTGCATACTGGCCGTACTGCATCGTTTTACTGGCTGGCTGGGTAATGACCGGATCATTCTCAATCAGGTAAAGCTGGATTTCGCTGCTCCCGAGTATCTCAGTGAATTTCAGTACATGTTTTATGGTGCACCTACCCTGTTTAATCAGGACCAAATCAGCATTAATTTCGACAAACACTATCTGGCTCATCCCGTCGTACAAACAGAAGCCGGGGTTGAAAGTTATACCCGGCGTGCACCCATGGATGCATACCTTCCTGTGGGTGCTGGCGGACAATGGACCATGACCGTACGGAGTCGTTTAAAAGATACTTTCGCCAAAGACCGAAGCATGCAAACACTGGAGGAGTTGGCTGAAGCATTAACCATGAACTCACAAACCCTGAGAAGACGCCTGAAAAGTGAAGGAAGCAGTTTTGATGTCATCAAATCACAAATACGCAGAGATATGGCTATTTACTATCTGGGGAAAGATCAGACCTCTATAGAAACGGTTGCTGAAGCTTGTGGCTATACCGAACCCAGTTCGTTTATCCGGGCCTTTAAAGCCTGGACCGGATTCACCCCTTTACAGTTTCGTAAAGGGTTAGACCCGGCACCAAAACTGGTCAATGCATGACAGCCTGTTTTATATGGAAGGTTCCTTTTAGGAACAATGCTGAAATAAAATCCAGATCACAGTCCTTTTAAAGAATACTTTTTCACCACAGAGACACAGAGTTCACGGAGTTTTAAAGAAAAAAAAGCTTTTCTCTTTGCTCTGCGTGTCTCCGTGGTAAAAGGGCTTTATTTCGGGACTATACCCATTGGATTTGAAGGTGTGGGTAGGCGGCAAACGAGTGAAGCCCCGTGAGCCTACAGATAGTAGGTGACCGGGGTGAGCGAGGGCAGCCAACAACCCCACACCTTCAAAGGCGATGGGTATATTCCTTATTTGCTACAAGCTGACATCCAGACAGGACTGAATCAGATTTCGTTTGCTAAAATTGTATCCGGATAGTTTTGAGAACCAGCCTTCTTTTCCCAACAGCTGTTCAGAAATATCGATATCTGAAAACCCCTTTTGATGCAAATGCTGAGCATCACCGGCCAGATTAACAATGAAGTCATACTTCTCCTTAAGCCGCTGTTGACCTTCCGGCACAATACCCCGGTGAGGACAGAATAGAGTATCAAAGTCGTATGTTAGAACCTTCTGTACGCTATTCAGCAAGGTCGGAACATCTTCATCGGCACGAAGCAGCTTCAAACGGTTGGCGATATACAAATCTGCGCTAAACAACCATCCTCTGTCTTTTATCAGGTAGCAGGTCATGTCTTTGGCGTGCCCCGGCGCAAACACCGGAGTGATGGCATCGCCATTGTCCAGAACCAGTTCATCGGGCAACTCCTCTGTATGGGCTCTGCCAGGACTGCCCCAGATCAGTTTCTGCATGAGCGGAATGTTAAACCCGTTACGCAGTTTCTCTTTTGTCAGCTCAGGTGCCAATGGGGTTACGCCGGTCAGTTTCCGAATAGCTTCAGCATTGCCCGCATGATCCTCATGGTGATGGGTAATCAATAACTGCCTGAGAGGCTTTTCCTGAATAAACTGTTTTGCCAATCGCCGCTGATTAGGCGACGCCGTATCTATGACAGTGTCCCCTATGCGATAGATAATAAAGCTGGTGTTAATACCCAGATTAAACCGCCCTAAACGGATGGCATCCAGGTCTTCATGGCTAAATCGATCGAGTACAGACATGATTTTGTTACACCACCAATTCTGTTTTCAACTGTTCAATCTCTTCAGCACTAAGGTTTAATCGTTGCAGGATACTCTCGGTATGTTCTCCGGTATCCGGCACCACACCTGCTTCAGGTTTACTGAAGCTGAATTTAGGCGCTGGCGCAGGTTGGGTGACACCGTTGATTTCCAGAAACACATCTCTGGATTGATTATGCGGATGCTGTGGCGCATCAGAAAAACTGAGTACCGGGGCAAAACATACATCCGTCCCTTCCATCAGCTCACACCAGTGAGACTGAGACTGGCTGAGAAACACATCTTTAATTTTTTCTTTGGCTGCTGGCCACTGTTTATTATCCCACTGGTGGGTAAACAATGGATCATCTGTCAGTTCCAGCTTCTCCAGTAACAGTTGATAGAACTGGGGTTCGAGGGAGCAAATCGTAATAAACTGACCATCGGCACAGGCGTAAGTGTCATTCCAGGGGGAAGCGCCATCGGCCCAGTCTTTGCCCCGCTCATCCTGCAATTGACCGGTGTTTCTCAACATCCAGAGCAGGCTGGAAATATAAATAGTGCCATCGGTAATAGCTGCATCAATCACCTGCCCTTTACCACTTTTCTGGCGCTCTATGACTGCACATAGAATACCCCAGGCTAAAATAACAGCCCCCCCGCCCAAATCACCGACCAAAGTTAAAGGGGCGGTAGGGGGCTGATTCTGTCTGCCGCCATACCAGAGACCACCGGCAAGGGCGACGAAATTAGGTTCATGTCCGGCAGCTTGTGCCAGAGGGCCAGTTTGCCCCCAGCCGGTCATTCGGCTGTAAATCAGTGCTGGATTACGCTCGAGACAGACATCAGGCCCTAAACCAAGCCTTTCCATAACGCCGGGACGAAACCCCTCAATCAGAACATCGGCTTGCTCAATCAGTTGTAGTACCAGAGCCACACCGGATGGAGCCTTCAAATCGACCGTGATGGATTGCTTGCCTCGATGAAAGAAAGTCTGCTCACTGTTTTTTCCCATACCCACGACGGCTGTATTCTGGTTAGCGGTCTTGCGCTCTACGAGAATCACCTCGGCACCCATATCGGCCAACATCATGCCGCTACATGGGGCTGGGCCAATACCCGCAATTTCAAC
>CBDCRZ010000106.1:0-1395025 GCA_965221135.1 Sansalvadorimonas sp. | reverse complement strand
ATAGTTCATAACGCCTCAACGCATCAGCATTCTCTCTGACGTCAATCAATAATGGTGCAATAGCAGGATTAATCATCCGTTCACAAGGAAAGGCCTTACCCCCTTGCCTTGTGAACTGATGAGTAATAAATGATCGGTCAATCTCTTGAGCTTTGCGATAAAAGGCACATGAAGAGAATCGTTCCATAGGTAGCTGCTCGAGCCATTTTGCAGCCATGCAGACCTGATAATCTTGCACCCCTCGAAAGCGTGCGGGCAACCCTTTAAAGTTATAGGAATTGTCAAACTGCTGCTGCCTGAAGTGCTTATTCCATCTATCAAGATTGACAGACTCTTCATGAAGTGGTGCAAAAAGAGCTAACTCCAGTGCCTCAAAGAGAAACGGCCTCCGCCCCTGACAACGATATAACTGACGACACCACCCACACACTTTATCCAACTCTTCATCATTGTAACCACCGTACAACAACTGGTTTAACTTACCGGCATAATGAAATAGATCATGGTCCCAAAAACCAGCCGCTCCCGTTCTAATGCCATCAGCACTGGTATTTTCTTCAAATGAGGTGCCCAGTAAACACACAGGTAAAAGCCAGGACTGATTGAAATCACTGATATCCAACGGCCCCGCCCAGGGAACAAGTAAATGCCCTGAAGACAAAGTATGAAATCCACTCAGCTTTCGGCTCATATAATCCCGATGCAATGCACTGCACCAATAGACTCTGGAAAGCTGTTCTTTAAACTCATCAGGTTTATCAAGCATCTCATCCCATTTAATATTTTCGAGGTTCGACAACTTGCATTCCGGGGAGTAGTAATCAAGCCGGACAAACAATTTTTCTGAAAAAATCATCCTCAATTGTTCGCACTGCTCTCCATCATGGATTGACAGATTCGGTATACGATCATCATTTAACGACCAGACCTGTTCCCGATAATCGAGAAAACCTTTGTAATGAAGAAACTGGTAAGTAATGGCCAGAGATTCTTTGTAGGGGAATCCTGGCTTTAGAGCATCCAGACGGGATTCCAGCCTTAATAATACTTCCCGCTCTTCCGCACGGACAAAAGGCGCTGCCAGTAGCTTTTTTATAGACTTTTTTATTTCCGCATAAGTTCGCTGCATAGCAGGCATTGGGAAATGGTTTGGGTATTTACTGGCAAATGCTTTCAAAGAACGCGCCTGCTCTGGAAACATGTGATTCAAGCTTTCAGGGAAATTATTGTCAGAGCTATAAGCCGGTACATCTACACCATCAGGCATAGTCTTTATAGCCGGTGGACATTCATCCATCGGCGAACCGTCCAGATTCACACGTTGTATACGAACTCCCGGAGGAAATAATGAACGGTCGAAGTGTGGGTTCGGTCCTGGGAAATAAAGCTCATCTGTCTCTACACTCCTCACCTTTGGTTCTTCTTTGTTTTGAAGCTCGGCTATATTTTTTACGACTGAGCTTTCTACGACTGAGCTTTCTACGACTGGTGCCATGTGCATCATTGGCGTGCACGTAGTTTCTGTTGTGGTGGGAGTCTTTAGTGTTATGGGTCGCCTCGGTTTCCCGGCCTCCCTTGCTGCCCGGTGAGGACGCTCCTGTGCAGGGCAATGAGAAAAGTCACTGTGCTTTCTTGAGAGACACCTTGAAAAAGAACGAGTCATCGGACGATGGAGATCCAACTTTCGACCGTGCACAGACAAGAATTCCCTATCCTGAACAGCCGCCCTCCCCTTGTGTATGAATACCCCTGACTTATTTACCCTCTGCACAACATCACTCCCTGACAATCCCTATCATCAATATTATTTAGAGAACAGACATCAGGGAATGGTTCGGAGACTGGTGGTTAATCGGTCTGACCAGATGGTTATGCAGGACAAGCCATCTGTTTTGGACCGTCGGTTTTATAATGGCCGATGCCTGGCAACCACATGGGGCAAGGGTTCAATGGTATTTTCATCTGATTTTTTCTGATCCTCTGTGCTAGTTGAATCTGTGCCATGTAGCTCTGTGCTATAGAGAAATGCAGGAATCTGATTACCAAAATAATATTTGGTATTTGAGCTTCTCCAAAAGGACTCGACTCGTAACTTTTCTATATAGGCCGGCGTCAGCAGAGTGGCATTGACCTCGGCTTCCCTACGAGTGATCTCTGCTTTAGCCTCTCCTTCTTTCTGCAGATGGTAAGCATTCGCTTCGGCCTCCTGCCTTGCTGCATAAGCGACTGCGTCCGCCTTTTCTCTCAGCTCATGCATACGCACGCTGATTTTTATTTTCTGCTGTTCCGCCTGACCGTTTTCCATTGCCAGCTGCTGTTTACTCTCTATCTCGGCAATCTGTCGCTGGGTTTCTGCCTGTTTGGTTTGGGAAAGCCGCTCTGTTTCCTTTTTCTTTAGCTCCAGCGCCTGCTGCTCAACAGCCACTTCCAAAAGGCTTTTCTGTTTCACCAGGCTTTCATAGTTGCTCTGAATTGACTCTGGCAGCTCTGGCTTTGAAATAACCACCCGATTGATAATCAAATGGGTGTCGTGATCCATCTGCTCCTGCACCAGTTGCTTTTTCAAATATTCATTAAGCCCGGAAAATTCATCAATATAGAGTTCACGGGCCGTTTTCTCGGTACAGAGCTCCGCCACAGCCTGAATCACCGGTTCGGTAATTAAATAGTGGTCATAATTCTCACCAAAACGCTTTATCACATCCAGGGCGTGTTCTTCTTTCAACTGGTTATACACAGCAACACGGGGAAAACGAATACTCAACCCGTCTGCTGTGCCACAGGGAATATTAGTAATCACATCAATTTGAGGGCGCACATTCACCAGAATGGTGGAGGTTGTCGGCCAGCTTAATAAACCACCCCAGCCAGGACTGAGTACATCGTTGGAAAAAGAGCTGCCAAAGCTTTGAAAAATACCTACCGAGCCTTCCGGCACAATATAAACAAAAGGCAGCCAACGCAGCCAGGAGTTCACTTCTACATCATCCGCAGAGAGTGGCTGACTGATACAAACCATAGCCAGCACCATTATAGAAAATCGCCTTTTAGGCTTATTCATCGGAGCTCCCCATCCACATTTAAGAGGCCGTGAGTATAGGAAAGCCCTCTTCAAGAAAAGGGAAACAGAAGGAGAGAATTGTTATTTATTGCAAATCCATATGGCCGAAAATAATCGCCCACTAGCAGAGCCATCCCGTCGGTAGGAGTGGAACTGATCACTTTCAGTCACCGTGCAATGGTCACCACCAGTAATTGCCATGATGCCCAGCGCCTGAAGACGCTGCCGTGCCAGCATATATAGGTCTGCGAACCATCTATCGCCTTCACCGGCAATAAAAGCCTCTTCAGCCATTGAGTGATGATCAACAAACACCTGCCTCACTTCCGGCCCTACTTCAAAGCAGAGCTGGCTGATAGCGGGACCTAACCAGGCCAGCATTTCTTCACCCGGCTCATTCATAGTCTTAAACGTATTCTCCAACACGCCACCGGCTAGCCCGCGCCAACCGGCATGAGCTGCGGCAACACGGGTACCAGCACGATTACAGAACAGAACAGGAAGGCAGTCTGCGGTCATAACACCACAGGGAAGATTCGGCTGACTGGCCCAGACAGCATCGGCTTCACAACCATAGGGGGAGTCTGCAGGAATTACAGCTGTACCATGAACCTGCACAGCCCAGCAGGGTTGGACAGGCCAATCCCACTGGTTTGCAAGATCAGCACCCCATTCAGACAACCATTGCCGACGCAGGCCGTCGTAACCAGGCTCATGGCACTGTGCCATGGATGGCCCGACCGGACTGGCCTTGCGCGTCGTTACAAAGGCTTTCACCGAGGACGGTGCATTCCAGTCTGGCAGCAGATAATCATCCATCGGTTAAACCCTTATTATTACTTTTGGTATTGAGCCGCTACTCAACCGCCACCTGCACATCCTCTTCAAGGACATCCAGCAGAGTCAAAAAGTCTTCAGGGAGATCGGTTTCCCATTCCATATAATCGCCAGTGACCGGATGAACCAGACCCAGACGACGGGCATGAAGCGCCTGACGATCAAAGTCTTTCAGCGCCGTGGCCAGTTCAGGTGTGGCACCTTTAGGGAAACGAGGCGGGCCAGCATACAGTGTGTCACCGACCAGCGGATAACGCAGATGGCTCATATGCACACGGATCTGGTGAGTACGGCCGGTTTCCAGTTTCAGCTGAACATGGGAGTGACCACGATAACGCTCCAGCACCCGGTAATGGGTAATCGAAGGTTTACCACCGGCGACCACTGCCATTTTCAGGCGGTTCGTGGGGTGACGGCCAATAGGCTCTTCCACCACGCCACCGGCACTCATCACACGGAATACGATCGCTTCATATTCACGGCTGACTGTGCGTTCCTGCAACTGCTCAACCAGATCGGTTTGTGCCTGCAGGGTTTTGGCAACGACCATCAGGCCTGTGGTGTCTTTATCAAGACGATGCACGATACCGGCACGGGGCACAGAAGCCAGGTCAGGGTAACGGAACAGCAGGCCATTCAGCAGTGTGCCACTCCAGTTGCCAGCGGCAGGATGCACTACCAGGTTGCGGGGTTTGTTGATGACAAGGATATCGTCATCTTCATACACCACGTCCAGATCCATTTCTTCTGGTTCCCAGCGCCGGTCGTCTTCAATCTCGGCGTTCAGGGAGAGCAACTCTCCGCCATAGAGACGATCTTTCGGGCGCATGGTATCGCCATTCACCGTCAGGCAGCCGGAACGAATCCAGTCCTGCAGACAGGACCGTGAATAATCGGAAAACATTTTGGAGGCAATCTGGTCGAATCGTTTGCCGCCCAGATCATCGGGGACGGAAGCTTCCAGGGTTATCTTCTCAGCCATAAATGCGAGCTTGGGGTTCCCGTTAAATATTCAAATAAAAGCAATGATGCCGGTGGAAAGGTAATCCACCGTCATTACAATCAACATTCTATAGTATCAATAACAATTACCAGCTTAATAACCCTATAGCTTGGGATTACCCCTATGCTGTGATTAAATAGGCTGATTGAGTAGTGTACCACAGCGCGTATAGAGCGCCGATGGATTACACCGGGAAAGCACTTCAGGGATAACCGATGCGACCAGCGAAACCTTTAACTGTTCTGGCTTTGACTGTAATGCTGGCAGCCTGTTCCAGCACAGAAACCAAGGTGCCAGAGAACCTGTCTGAAGCGCAGTTGTATCAGCAGGCCACCTCACAGTTGGATAATAATAACTACTCCGTTGCCGTGGATACTCTGCGCGCTCTGGAATCCCGCTACCCTTTCGGCCCCTTTGCCGAACAGGCTCAGCTGGATCTGATTTACGCCTATTACAAGAGTGCTGAGCCCGAAGCGGCTCAAGCTTCCGCCGAACGATTCATTCGCCTGCACCCTCAACACCCGAATGTCGATTACGCCTACTATATGCGTGGCCTGGCTTCCAATACTGCCGACCTTGGCCTGATTGAGCGTTACATACCTGTAGATATGTCTCGCCGCGACCCTGGTCAGGCTCGCCAGTCCTTCAGTGAATTCTCTGAGTTGCTGCGCCGCTTCCCAGACAGTCAATATGCTACTGATGCCCGCCAGCGCATGATTTACCTGCGTAACCGCATGGGTGCCTACGAACTCCATGTAGCGGACTACTACATGAAGCGGAAGGCTTATGTTGCCGCCATCAACCGTGGTCGTTACATTGTTGAACATATGCAGGGAACTCAGGCTGTGGAAGAGGGCCTGGCCATTATGATTGAAGGCTATCAGCACCTTGGCCTTAACGAACCCGCGAATGAAGCGCTGGAAGTTTTGAAAGCCAACTTCCCTGAGAGCAAAAAGCTGGACGCTAATGGTAACTTTGTCGGCCACCGTGTTTACGGCGATGTTGATCCATCCCTGCTGAACACCCTGACTTTTGGCCTGTTTGGCAGCGCCTCTGAGAAGCCGAAAGTACCTGCAGCTACGCAGAGCGAAGCGCCGGCAGCACCAACGGTTGGTCAGCCCACTTCCTGATGCTCAGCTAAACAAGCTGATGCTATTCTGAAGCACCCTGAAGACCCGATCATTCGGGTCTTATTCGTTTTGACTCTTTAAGTTTTACTCTTTTAATTTAACACTGCTCGACGGATTCGACACCATGACAACCACCGTAAAATGCCCTAACTGCCAGAAGCCGGTTGAGTGGAAACCCGAGAACAAGCATCGCCCGTTCTGCTGCGAGCGCTGTAAAATGATTGACTTGGGAGCCTGGGCTTCTGAAGAGCACAAAATTGCAGGCAGCAGCATGTATGATGATGTGATGTCTGAAGAGCTGGATAAAGGCGAGGGCTTTTAAGGGCGAAGGCTTTAAGGACGCCACCACGCCCTTATGGCTGAAATGCCCTGGGCACCAACTCTACGCGCGTGCCCGGTATCGCCCTCTGTGAGCCCGCCAAGACAATAAACCGGTACCACCGCCTTAGCGATGAGCTCTGAAGCCTGATCCCAACCCATGGGTTGGGCATTCGGATGACTGGCCGTCGCTAATAGCGGTGACAGGGTGACAAAGTCGGCCCCTATCGCCTGTGCCCGCTCCAGCTCATCCTGGCTATGACACGAGGCTGCCAGCCATTTATCGGCATACTGAGACGGCTTCTTCCAACCCTTCCCAGACAATTCGATAAGCTGTCTGGCTGTCAGATGAAGTCCTTTGATGCCAGAGTAATCCAGCCAGGAAAGATCACCTTTCACCATCAACTGCGCCCTTCCCTCCACCAATGGCTGCAGGGCCTCCACATAGTGATGGTAATCGCCCTGTGATACCGAGTCGGGCGCACACGACACACGCAGTTGAATCAGATCAATTTCCTGCCCCAGAGCTTTCTCGACTTTACTACAAAGTGATTCAACACCCTCAAAAGCACCCGTAATCAAATAACGTTTCGGCAACAAAGCCGCAGTAACGATTGGTTTATTCGCAGCGGGAAATTCATAGGATGCCAGATCATGACTTTCTACCCACTTCACCGGCTGCCCCTCACGCCCACGGGGTTCACCAGTGAAAGCTGTAACCGTCCAGACATCGAGCAACACGGATTTATCCGGGTAATCATGGCGAATCTGAATCAGGGGTTCGCAGGCAGTCACCTGAATACCCAGCTCTTCATCCAGTTCACGATTTAAAGCTACAGTGACATCTTCACCAGGCTCCACCTTGCCACCAGGAAATTCCCAAAGGCCGCCCATATGTTTATCCACAGGGCGGCGGGCAATCAGAATACGCTGCTGCTCATCAAGAATAACGGCAGCGGCAACATGGATTCGTTTCATAGCTGACTTATACCATCAAGACCGGTAATCGGCATTTATGGAAACATAGTCGTGGGACAGGTCTGACGTCCACACCTGTGTAGACATACCACCAAGCCCGAGATCGATACGAATGGTATAGGCTTCTTTGTTCATAACCGCCTGACCAGCTTCTTCAGTGTAAGTCGCTCCAACAGCACCCTGCTCAGCAATCAGAACATCGTCCAACCAGATACGAATACGACCCACATCCAGCCCTTCGACCGGTGCACGACCCACTGCAGCAAGAATACGACCCCAGTTTGGATCACAGGCAAACAGTGCCGTTTTTACCAAAGGCGACAATGCAACAGTGTTCGCAACACTGTGTCCCTGCTCCATGGTTTCTGCGCCATCAACAGCGACTGTGACAAAACGGGTGGCACCTTCACCATCCATCACCTGGGCACAAGCCAGCTCCTTGCAGACATCTTGAACAGTCTGCTTAAGAACAGCAAACATCGGATGATTGCTGCTCTCAACTGTTTCGCCACCGGCCATACCAGTTGCAACCAGAATGCAGGAGTCATTGGTCGAAGTATCACCATCCACAGTAATGCGGTTAAACGACACATCAGCCGCATCAGCAAGAACGTTCTGCAACAATGCCTGATCAACAGCAGCGTCAGTCGCAATATAAGCGAGCATGGTCGCCATATTTGGATGAATCATGCCAGAGCCTTTGGCAATACCAGTCACAGTGTATGTCTTGCCTGCAAACTCAAATTGACGTGAAAAACCCTTAGGGCGGGTATCAGTGGTCATAATACCTTCCGCCGCCAGCCACCATCCGTCGGCATCAAGATTGCTGATACAGCCCGGCATACCCGCTTCCAAACGATCAACAGGCATATATTCGCCAATCACACCGGTGGAGAAAGACAACACCTGTTCTGGGCGACAGTTAAGATGACCAGCCAGAGCCGCGGTTGTTTGCAGAGCATCCGTCATTCCCTGGCTACCTGTGCCCGCGTTGGCATAACCGGTATTGACCAGCAAGGCACAGGCTTGCTTATGAATACGATCGCGACAGAGCAGAACGGGTGCTGCGCAGAATTTATTCTGGGTAAACACCCCGGCAACACTGGAACTTTCCGGCCAGCGCATAACCACCAGATCGCGACGATCCGGGTAGCGAATGCCCGCTTTTACTGTACCAAGTTCAAAACCTTTTACCGGGTGCAGAGTGCCTGCCGGTGCCTGTCCTGTAGCCATACATCCCCCATAGCTATTTGGCGACTTTTCATTCTAACGAATTAGATACTGCATTGAACAAAAAACAAAAAAGCCCTTCGCCCGACAAGTGCCGGAGGAAAGGCTCTTTAAAAAATTTAGGTCAGTGTTTAGGAGAGTTTACCGTGACACTGCTTGAACTTCTTGCCAGAGCCACAAGGACAAGGTTCGTTCCGGCCAACCTTGCGACCTTCCCGTACCGTAGGCTCCTGAGGAGCCATGACCTGTTGCCTGCCTGCAGGCTGGGCTTGCTCTTGGGCCAGCGCTGCCTGTGCTTCCAGATGCTCAAACTGCATACGACGGGCCAGCTCTTCACGACGCTGACGCTCCATCTCTTCAGTCTGATCGTCCTGCTGAACCTGTACATGAGACAGCACTCGAACCACCTCATGCTTAATGTCAGTCAGCATCTGGGAGAACAGGTCAAAGGCTTCGCGCTTGTACTCCTGCTTCGGGTTCTTGGCGGCGTAGCCACGCAGGTGAATACCCTGACGCAGGTGATCCATAGTCGCCAGATGCTCTTTCCACTTGTCATCCAGTATGCGCAGCAGAATATGCTTCTCAAAAGCCTGCAGTGACTCTGCACCGGCAGTTTCACGCTTGGTTTCGTAGGATTCTACAGTCTTCTCGAGAATACGGGCACGCAGACCGTCTTCGTCCAGATGATCTTCGGTGTCCAGCCACTTCTTGATCGGCAGCTGTTCGTTAAGTTCAGCAGCAATATGCTTCTCAAGACCAGAGATATCCCACTGCTCTTCAAGGCTCTGCTGTGGAACAAACTCATCAACGATGCTGTTCACAACTTCAGCGCGAATATTAGTTACGCTTTCAGCCACATTCTCAGCATCCAGCAGTCCGTCACGCTGGGCGTACACAACCTTACGCTGGTCGTTGGCAACATCATCGTATTCCAGCAGATTCTTACGAATATCGAAGTTACGACCTTCAACCTTGCGCTGGGCTTTTTCGATGGCGTTGGTCACCATGCGGTGCTCAATCGCTTCACCCTTTTCCATACCCAGGGCCTTCATAAAATTCTTCACCCGGTCAGAGGCGAAGATACGCATCAGATTATCTTCAAGGGAGAGATAGAAACGGGAAGAACCTGCGTCACCCTGACGACCGGCACGTCCACGTAGCTGGTTGTCTATACGACGGGATTCATGGCGCTCGGTACCAATAATATGGAGGCCGCCAGCGGCCAGAACACCATCATGGGTCTTCTTCCATTCGCTGCGCAGCTCTTCCAGCTGCTCTTCCGTTGGGTTATCCAGCAGCTCAGCTTCCGCTTCCCAGTTACCACCCAGGCTAATGTCAGTACCACGACCGGCCATGTTGGTCGCAATAGTAATCGCACCAGGACGACCCGCCTGAGAAATGATTTCAGCTTCTTTCTCGTGGAACTTTGCGTTCAGTACTTTGTGGTCAATCCCGGCCTTCTCCAGTGCACCGGAAAGAATTTCGGAAGAATCAATAGATGCCGTACCTACCAGTACCGGACGACCTTCTGCAACCGTCTCGCGAATATCCTGAATGATCGCCTCGAACTTCTCCTCAATGGTGAGGTAGACGAGGTCGTTCATATCCTTCCGCACCATAGGCTTATGGGTCGGGATAACAATAACGTCCAGACCATAAATCTGCTGAAATTCGAAAGCTTCGGTATCCGCTGTACCGGTCATACCGGACAGGTTGTCGTACAGACGGAAAAAATTCTGGAAAGTGGTAGAGGCCAGAGTCTGGCTTTCCGCCTGAATATTCAGACCTTCTTTCGCCTCCAGTGCCTGATGCAGGCCTTCTGACAAACGACGGCCAGGCATGGTACGGCCGGTGTGTTCATCAACCAGCATGATCTCCTGACCACTGACGATGTACTCCACGTTCTTCTGGAATAGTGTGTGAGCTTTCAGGGCCGCCTGAGCGTGGTGCAGCAGGTTCAGGTTCTGGGAAGCGTAGAGGCTTTCCCCCTCAGGCAGGTGACCTTCCTGAGTCAGAACCTCTTCAATAAACTGATGACCGACTTCGGTCAGTTCAACCTGGCGGGTCTTCTCGTCGATGATGTAGTGACCAGTGTCTTCAACACCTTCTTCACTCTCTTCAAGCTGACGCTCAAGCCGTGGTGCCAGCTTGTTCATAATGCGGTACAGCTCGGAGCTGTCTTCGGCAGGGCCGGAGATAATCAGCGGGGTACGAGCTTCGTCAATCAGGATGGAGTCAACTTCATCGACTACGGCAAAGTTCAGCTCTCGCTGGAACTTGTCTTCCTTACGGAAGGCCATGTTGTCACGCAGGTAATCAAAGCCAAACTCGTTGTTGGTACCGTAGGTGATATCAGACTCATAGGCAGCGCGCTTCTCTTCAGGGCTCTGCTGAGGAATGATAACGCCAACAGTCAGACCCAGTGCTTCGTACAGAGGCTGCATCCACTTGGCATCACGGGCGGCGAGGTATTCGTTCACCGTCACAACATGAACACCGCGACCGGACAGGGCGTTCAGGTAAACAGCGAGGGTTGCCATCAGGGTTTTACCTTCACCGGTGCGCATCTCGGCGATGTGACCATCGTGAAGAGTCATTGCACCGATCAGCTGCACGTCGAAGTGACGCATACCCATAGCCCGGCGGCTGGTCTCACGACACACCGCGAAGGCTTCAGCCAACAGCTCATCGAGAGCCTCGCCACCGTGGGCACGCTCCTTCAGCTGAAGACTGCGGGCGCGCAGATCATCGTCGGTCAATTCCTGCAGTTCGGCTTCCATGTCTCCGATCTGCTTGACCTTTTTGCCCATTTTCTTGAGCTGACGATCGTTCTTGGATCCAATAATTTTTTTGACGAGAGATGACAACATGTTTATTCAAATGCCTGAAATATCCAAATTCTTTTCACGACGCAGTTGAAGCAGTCCTGCTTCAACAGCACCTTCGCGTCAGCGGCTGGCACGATACACATAGCGAGCCGGATTCACCTGCCGGTTATTCACCAGCACTTCAAAATGCACATGGGGGCCAGTAGAGCGCCCGGAGCTACCCATTAAACTGATAGCCTGCCCCTTACTTACAATATCGCCGACTTTCACAATAATTTCCTTATTGTGGGCATAGCGGGTGGCATAACCATTACCATGATTAATCTCCACCAACTGGCCATAACCACTTCGACGACCTGCCCAGATCACCACACCTGACCCGACAGCAATAACTTCTGCGCCTTCTTTGCCGGCTATATCCATACCCTTATGCCAGGCCTGACGGCCAGTAAAAGGGTCGGTACGACGACCAAACTGTGAAGAGATCCAGCCTTTTCGTACAGGGCGCCCGGCAATATAGACATCATCTTCAAGATTGCGCCCTCGAAGCAACGACTCAAGGACTTCCAGCTGTTCCGCACGGTTATCAATGCGTACAGCCAGGTCTTCCAGCTGATCAGCAAATCCGGGAGGCTGGTAAGCCGCCCCGGCATCGACCGCATCTTCCGGGCCACCTAACGCAGGGGCAGCTCCGAAATCAAATTCATCATCCGAAAGGTCTGCCATGGCAACCAGACGGTCACCCAGAGCATCCAAACGCATCAATTGCCCCTGAAGCTGAGCCATCTGCACAGCCAGAGCATCCAGTTCGACACTGGTTTCGCCCTGAAGTTTCTTAACGTCCTGACGCTGCTCAACCAGAACAGTCTGCCATTCCTGTAAGTCTTTATTGGAGACGGTTCCAGAGAAATTCAAGTTCAAGGCGTACCAGGCCAGAAAAAAACCTGTCGCAAGCAGAAAAAGGGAGAACAGGCCAGCACCCCAGATCAATCGGGCACCGTCGAGCCAGAATGTGCGGCTTTTACCGTGAGGATGCTTTACAACGATTACTTTCATCGCCTGCCCAATATTACCTATTAAACATGAATAAACTGTGACCCTGACTCTCTATTGCGAAAACACCGCAAACAGAACACCTGACAGCTCACGCCTTCTGACTCTATCGGTCGATTTTTGTAACTACTTCCGTAAATCTTCCGTCATTATTTTTGCAGTGCCTCTAACTATAGAGAAATCAGCACCACTCACGCATTGATATCCGTTAACACAATGAAACTATTCCGGGCACTCATACGAAAAACGGCATTCAGTCGCCATTCACTGCAGGCTCTCTCACAGCCTTAATAACCTGCAGAAATAATAAACCATACTGCCCACATACAGCCTGACCAAAATCTAACCAGCTCACAATTTGAACAGAGATAGTATCAGAAATAGTTCTTAGAGTGCGGCACACTCTAGCATCCACACCTCAAACACCGCAACAAAGCACCCACATTCAGGGACGACCGCACTCATTAAGAAATCTCATGCACAAAAAAGGCCGTCACACAGACAGCCTTAATAGAGAAAAAGGTAAAGCTTGCATCAACACGCCCTGAATTTACACAACAACAGCTGTTGGACGTGCGTAAGAGATCGGTGCAAGAGAGGCATCGTCAAAAGTCACCACTTCCCAGGCAGACTCATCAGCAATCAGCGCACGCAGCAGCTTATTGTTGGTAGAGTGACCAGAGCGGTTACCAATAAATTCACCAATCAGGCTGTTACCCAGCAGATACAGATCACCAATAGCATCCAGCATTTTGTGCTTAACAAACTCATCTTCGTAACGCAGACCATCTTCATTCAGAATACGGTAATCATCAACGACAATCGCATTTTCAACGCTGCCACCCAAAGCAAGATTCTGGGAACGCAGGAATTCAATATCCTTCATAAATCCGAAGGTACGGGCGCGGCTGACTTCCTTAACAAAAGAGGTACTGGAGAAGTCAATGCTGGATTTCTGGGTCAGACCCTGAAAAACCGGATGATCAAATTCAATTGTGAAAGAAACCTTAAAGCCGTCAAAAGGTACAAAGGTAGCAGATTTACCATCCTCTTCGACAGTGACTTCCTTCTTGATGCGAATAAAGCGCTTGGCAGCTTCCTGCTCTTCGATACCTGCAGACTGCAGCAGGAACACGAACGGACCAGCACTGCCATCCATAATAGGGACTTCACGAGCGGTCACATCAACAAAGGCGTTATCAATACCCAAGCCTGCCATTGCAGACAGAAGGTGCTCGACAGTATCCACTCGAACACCATCTTTTTCCAAAGATGTAGAAAGCGTGGTGTGGCCAACATTCACTGCACGGGCTGGAATCTGCACAACAGTTTCCAGATCAGTTCTGCAGAATACAATGCCGGTATCAACAGGTGCAGGGCGGAGAGTCAGATACACTTTTTCGCCAGAGTGCAGACCGACGCCGGTTGCTCGAATAATATTTTTAAGTGTGCGTTGTCTGATCATAATGCAGTCGTAGAACCTATATCTCGCTATCGCTATGGGCCAGTTTACTGACGCTTAGCCAACTGGCAAGATATCATTTCCTGCGTGAAATCTTGCAATAAACGCCCAGCATAGCAAAGTAACCCTATAAAACATAGTGTTACAAACTACTCGGCTGCCGTTTCATTTTATCCGGCCTGAGACCAGACGGAGGGTTAATCCGCCTGACGTCTCAGAAAGGCCGGGATATCCAGATACGCCTCGGTATCTGAAGCCACAGGCTCAGGATCGGCCGGAGTAATATCTCCACCTACTGCCACCGGCTGACGGTTACGCAGTACTGCAGGACGATCCAGCTTGGAGTAATCCACCTTTCCGTTAGACTGTGGTTTGATATCCTGCTTAACAGGCTGCTCCGGCTTTTTCTCTTCAGCAGGACCAAGACCTGTAGCAACCACTGTTACCCGGAGCTCTTCACTCATTTCAGGGTCGATAACCGTACCGATTACCACGGTCGCGTTATCAGAAGCATACTGGCCAACAGCATCGCCCACTTCTTCAAACTCGCCGATAGAGAAGTCCAGGCCAGCAGTGATATTCACCAGAATACCGCGTGCGCCCTGCAGGTCGATATCTTCCAGCAGCGGACTGCGAATAGCTGTTTCGGCTGCTTCAGCGGCCCTGTTCTCACCAGTGGCTGCGCCGGTACCCATCATCGCCATGCCCATTTCAGACATAACCGTACGTACGTCTGCAAAGTCGACGTTGATCATACCCGGGCGGATAATCAGGTCTGCAATACCCTGCACTGCACCCAGCAGTACGTCGTTTGCAGCTTTGAAAGCCTCCAGCAGGGTGGCGCTCTTACCCAAAACGGGAAGCAGCTTCTCGTTAGGGATGGTAATCAGGGAGTCTACGCTTTCGGACAGCTCCTTCAGACCCTCTGTTGCAATAGCTGTACGCTTGCGACCTTCAAACGGGAACGGACGGGTCACGACCGCCACAGTCAGGATCCCCAGTTCTTTGGCCACCTGTGCGACAACAGGAGCAGCACCGGTTCCGGTACCACCGCCCATACCCGCAGTAATAAACACCATATCAGCACCACTGAGCACTTCAGCGATACGATCACGGTCTTCCAGCGCCGCCTGACGGCCGACCTCCGGGTTAGCACCTGCACCCAATCCCTTGGTTATACCTGTACCCAGCTGAAGCAGAGTACGAGCATTCAGGTTCTTGAGAGCCTGAGCATCCGTATTGGCTACTACAAAATCCACACCCTCAACTTGACTGTTGAGCATGTGATTAACGGCGTTACCGCCACCACCACCGACACCGACGACCTTAATGACCGCATTTTGCGGCACGCTGTCTACCAGCTCAAACATGACAATCTCCTTTCTCTCTCAATATCCATTTTCTTGTAATCACTTCCGGTTAACAATCAAAAACTTTCCTGAACCCACTTCTTTAGTCGACTCAGGAAACCTTCATCCTGCTGCTTTCCCTGCGCTAGAGGCTCGAGGCTCTCACTTTCGTCCTGCATGTTATGTTGTGCGTACTGAAGCAGTCCGATGCCTGTGGCATAAATAGGGTTACGGACAACATCAGTCACGCCTTCAATGTTCTGTGGTACGCCCAGACGTACCGGCATATGGAAAATCTCTTCGGCCAGCTCAATCACACCCTCCATTTTGGAGGTGCCTCCTGTGAGCACAATGCCTGCCGCCACCAGCTCTTCAAAGCCGCTGCGCCGCAGCTCGGCTTGAATCAGGGTGAACAGCTCGTCATAACGGGGTTCGACAACTTCGGCCAGAGCCTGACGGGAAAGATCCCTCGGAGGACGATCACCAACACTGGGTACCTTTATAGTTTCATCGGCACCAGCGAGCTGGGTCAAAGCACAGGCATACTTTATTTTGATATCTTCGGCATGCTGAGTAGGTGTACGCAGTGCCATGGCGATATCATTGGTGACCTGATCGCCAGCTATGGGGATAACCGCCGTATGGCGAATAGCCCCTTCTGTAAAGATAGCTATATCTGTGGTTCCACCGCCAATATCGACGATACAAACCCCCAGTTCTTTTTCATCTTCTGTAAGAACAGAGTAGCTGGATGCGAGCTGTTCGAGGATGACGTCATCCACCCCCAGATTGCAGCGGCGAATACACTTCTCAATATTCTGCACAGCATTCACTGCGCAGGTGACCAGATGCACCTTGGCTTCCAGACGTACACCAGACATACCCAGAGGCTCTTTAACGCCTTCCTGAGTATCAATAACGTATTCCTGAGGCAGTATATGCAGAATTCTCTGATCTGCAGGAATGGCTACAGCCTGGGCCGCATCAATCACGCGTTCCATATCCGCACTGGTGACTTCCCGCTCACGAATCGCCACGATGCCATGGGAGTTCATACTGCGAATGTGGTTACCGGCGATGCCCACATAAACAGACTCAATCTGACAGCCCGCCATCAGCTCGGCTTCTTCCACCGCACGCTGAATCGACTGCACAGTGGACTCAATGTTGACCACCACACCTTTACGCAGTCCGCGGGAGGGATGCGAACCGATACCCACCACTTCAATAGTGCCGCGCTCGGTTATCTCTCCTACCAGCGCCACCACCTTGGATGTGCCAATATCGAGGCCGACAACCGTTTTTCCATTCCCAGAGCCAGTCATTCGTTAACCTATCTGTAGTCCTGTAATCCGATCACGTACTGTCTAACTGCCCACAGTCGTCATCATCATTAAACTTCTTCGCCTGCATTCAACCATTGAGAGAAATTTCAAGGCTTCGCCCAGGCCACTGCGATACCATCCCGGTAACGCAAATCAATACTTTTAATGCTGTCCCAGTCATCCTTCAGCCGCAGATGATAAAGCCGGCTAAAACGGTGCATCCGCTCTATCAACTCATCACGACCAAGCTGGACCAGAATTCCATCAACCCTGAAACTCCAGCTACCGGCAGCATTCAGAGTGACGCCACCAACCTTTAACTCCAGAGGACGAAGCTGCTGACTCAAGGTCATATATTCCAGCATCACCAACTCTTCCGAGCCTGCCGGGCCTGCCAGAGCCGGCATCTCTTGAAAACCTCTTCCCTGACGGGAGCGGATCACTTCACCTTCTGCATTCAGCAGTTCATGATCCCGCCAGCGTGCCACCGGCACATCTTCATCGATCACTACGGAAACCATATCAGGCCAGGTTCTGCGTACTTTCACGCTACTCACCCAGCTGTCCCGCATCAGGTGCCCCTGTATGTCGTGGAGATTGACGCTGAAAAACGTCTTCGACAAATACGGCCGCAAACCTGCTTCTATCTGTTTCTGGTCCAGGTAGCGAAAGTTACCGCTCACCTCAACTCTGGCAATGGGGCGATCCAGCCAACCCCAGAGCACCGGCATAAGCCATAACAAACCACCGAGCACCACACCTGCAGCTAACCATTTGCAGGTGGTTAATACACGGTGCCACCAACGGGTCAATGCCTCTTTGCGCGCCTCTTCGCGAGCTGCACGCTGCTGTTCTTCCTGTCTGACCTGTGCCCGGGTCGGCTCCAGATTTACCTCAACAACTTTCTCACTGTTCCGGAGGCTCTGCCCCGGGGCGGCTGCCGGATCTCCGGCAACTAGCCGATCTCGGCGGCTACTTTTGAGGTAGCGACGGGCATCCATGACCGCTCCTCCTGCCCAGCGTGCTGTAACAGCTCCAGGATCAGGTCAGCAAATTCCAATCCAGTGGCTCTAGCTGCCATTGGTACCAGGCTGTGATCTGTCATACCGGGGATGGTGTTCACCTCCAGAAGCCAGAAGTTACCGTCTTCATCCTGCATCACATCGACACGACCCCAGCCACTGCAACCAAGACTATTAAAGGCCTGCAGGGCCAGCTCCTGCAAAGCTTCCTCTTTCTCTCCCGACAAACCACTGGGCAGATGGTATCGAGTTTCATCTGAGAGATACTTCGCCTCAAAATCGTAAAACGTATTATCTGTTTCCAACCGAATCACTGGCAGGGCACGGTCATCAAGGATGGCTACTGTGAACTCCGGACCCACCACCAGCTGTTCAACCATGGCTTGCGAAGCATGCTGCAACACCTTTTCCAGTGCAGGAGTCAGCTCTTCCTTTGTTTCCACCGGAAAGGTACAGATGCTTGAACCTTCCTCATTAGGCTTTACAAAACAAGGGACCGGCAGGCTCAGGATGCCCAGGTCAGACTCGCGGCTCACCATTTCAAAAGCTGGAGTTGGCAACCCAAGACTCTTCCAGATCAACTTGCTGCGACACTTATCCATTGCCAGTGCTGAGGCCTTTACACCACTACCGGTATAAGGAATATCAAGGTAATCCAGCAGTCCCTGCACCGTACCATTCTCACCAGCACCACCATGAAGAGCCAAAAACACGCGGTCAGGCCTGGCACTGTTGAGCTGTTCAACCAGATCACTGCCAGCATCAATCAACACAGCGTCAACCTGACGCTCCATGAGTGCCGCATAAACCCGTTCACCAGACTTGAGCGATACCGGCCGTTCAGGAGACTGCCCTCCACAAAGTACGGCAATCCGCCCCAGGCCTTTACTGCGATCCAACTTACTCACTTTCAGGGCTACCTTTTTTCTCAACTGCACCCAGATCCAGGATCTGATCTGCCAACTCTGTGGCCAAACCACCAATATCACCAGCACCCTGGGTAATCAGGAGATCGCCATCTTTCAAAACATCAGCCAGCACAGCACCAACCGAGTCATTGCGCTTGACCAGAATCGGGTCCAGTCGTCCACGCTGACGAATACTGCGGCAAAGGCTGCGACTATCGGCACCTGGTATTGTTTGCTCACCTGCCGGGTAAACATCCATCAGCAGCAGAACATCCACCAGGGACAACACTTCAACGAAATCATCGTAAAGATCACGGGTGCGGGAATAGCGATGGGGTTGATACACCATCACCAGCCGTTTTTCAGGCCAGCCTTTGCGAATAGCAGCAATCGTGGCCGCAACTTCGCGAGGGTGATGACCGTAATCATCTACAAACATCACCTCACCAGCATCAGTCTGATAGTTCCCATAAATCTGGAAACGACGTCCGACACCCTGAAAATCACTGAGTCCGGCACAAATATCAGCATCACTAATGCCCTCTTCCGAGGCCACAGCAATAGTAGCCAGCGCATTCTGAACATTGTGTTCACCGGGAATATTCAGGCTGACATCAATATCATCCTTCCCCTTCCGCACCAGCCGGAAACTGTTGCTGACACCAACCTGCTTAACATTAACGGCACGATAGTCTGCATCTTCTGCAAAGCCGTAAGTCAAAACCTGACGTTTAATTTTTGGCAGAAGTTCACGCACAACCGGATCATCAATACACACAACAGCGAGCCCATAGAATGGCAAGTTGTGTAGAAAATCCAGGAACGTCTGCTTTAATCGACCAAAGTCGCCTTCATAAGTCGCCATATGATCCGCATCGATATTGGTGACGATGGAGACCATAGGCTGCAGGTGCAGGAAGGATGCATCGCTCTCATCAGCTTCAGCGACCAGATACCGACTTCCACCCAAACGGGCGTTGGTACCCGCAGAGTTCAACCGGCCACCGATAATAAATGTCGGATCCAGTCCACCCTGCCCCATAACAGACGCCAACAGACTAGTCGTTGTTGTCTTTCCATGGGTACCTGCGACGGCAATACCGTGACGATAGCGCATCAGCTCTGCGAGCATTTCAGCACGAGGCACCACAGGAATACGCTGCCCTCTGGCGGCAACCAGCTCAGGGTTATCTGCCTTCACAGCAGTAGAAGCAACGACCACATCAGCCTTTCCAACGTGTTCCTTGCTATGACCAATAAAAATTTGCGCGCCGAAAGACTCCAGACGCTCTGTCACCTTTGAGGCCCGCAGGTCAGAGCCAGTAATGCTATAGCCCTGATTACAGAGAACCTCGGCGATCCCGCACATGCCGGAACCGCCAATACCTATGAAATGAATACAGTTAATCCGTCGCATTTCAGGTATGGCAAAAACAGGCACACTTCTATCAAGAAGAGCTTTATCTAAATGCTGCTTATCCAAATTCGATTTATCCAAATGGGATTGAGTCGATACTACTTTAGACACTGGCCACCTCCAGACAATGGCGGGCAACCACTTGAGTGGCATCAGGATGCGAGCAGGACAGAGCCGCGTCAGCCATTTTTTTCAGCCGACCTTTATTCTGCGACAGATCCTGCACAATGTTCGCCAGTGATTCTTCATTCATATTCTTTTGCTCAAGCAAGACTGCGGCCTGGTTATCCACAAGATAACGACCATTTCGCAGCTGCTGCTGATCCTTGTGCCAGGGATAAGGCACCAGGATCGAGGGCTTACCGGCATTGGCCAGCTCAGCCACTGTCAGGGCGCCGGAGCGACACAGAACCAGGTCCGCCCAACTGTATGCTGCTGCCATATCATCAATAAAGGGATCCACCCGCCCGGAGATATTACGTTCCGAATAAATACGACGAGTGTTTTCCTCGTTGGCAGCACCGGTCTGATGCCAGACTTGCGGTGCACCATCCCCCAGACGCGCCAGCGCCCTGGGCACACATTCGTTAATAGCAACAGCACCACGACTACCACCCAGAACCAGTAATCGCAGCGGTCGCGATGCTGCATCATCCTTCTGCGCCCCTGAAACAATCATCGGGCGCACAGGGTTCCCGGTACATACTGCACCAGCACTCTCAGGAAACGCCTTGGGGAAGGCTTCCAGACGACGGGTCGCAAACAGGCTGGCAATCTTGTTAGTCAGCCCGAGAATGGCATTCTGCTCATGAAGCACCAGAGGCTTACGCAGCAGCCAGGCCGCTACGCTACCGGGGCCTGAAACAAATCCGCCCAGACCCAATACCGCAACAGCTTTTTTAGCGCGCATAACCCTGAGTGCATGCCAGAGCGACAGTGCTACCCGGAAAGGCGCCTGCACCAAAGCCTTCAAACCATTCCCGCGAACGCCTTTAACAGGCATAAAGGTAATGTCATAACCGTGTTTGGGAACCAGGTCTGCTTCCATACCATCGCGGGTGCCCAGCCAGTGAATCTGGTAACCCTGGGCTTTCAGCTCATCTGCAACCGCAAGAGCTGGGAAAATATGCCCTCCGGTACCACCAGCCATCACAATAAACAAAGGCGCATCAGACATTGTACGCCTCCTGTTTACTGGTTTCGGACCTGGCTTTAATCTTCGCTGTCACAGCACCTGCTGTACGACATTCGTAATCCACACGCATCAAAAGCCCAACTGCAAAACAACTCATAATCAGGCTACTGCCACCATAACTGAACAGGGGCAGTGCCAATCCTTTCGTAGGCAGCAGACCACTGCTGACCCCTACATTAATGAATACCTGACTGGACAGGAGCAAAGACACGCCATAAGCCAGATATCCCGAAAAAAGCTGTCCGGCCTGCTCTGCTCTATAACCAATCTGAAGGCCACGCCAGGCGATAAAGAACAAGGCTCCAATCACAATCAGTGCACCCACCAGGCCCAGCTCTTCTGCAATCACTGAGAAAATAAAATCGGTATGGGCTTCGGGCAGGAAGAACAGTTTCTGGATGCCATCACCCAGACCTTCACCTAACCAGCCACCACGACCAAAACCGATCAGTGACTGGGTCAACTGATATCCATCACCAAACTGGTTCGCCCAAGGGTCTGTATAAGTGATAAGCCGGCGTATACGATAAGGTTCAGCTACGGCCAGAATTGCCAACGCTCCCGTTACACCTGAGAGCACCACAATAAATTTCAAGGCCCTGGCGCCTGCCAGAAGGATCATTCCCATGACCGCGCCAATCAATACGACAGAAGATCCATAATCTGGCTGCAGCAATAGCAACAGAACTATGCCACCCAATACCACCAGGGGCTTAACAAAGCCTCCCCAACCAGGGCCACGCACCTCATCCTGCTTTCGGGACAAGAAAGACGCGATATAAATAATCACAAACAGTTTGGCGACTTCCGAGGGCTGCAGGTTAAAAAGCCCAAGATGAATCCAGCGGGTACTGCCGTTAACTTCCTTACCCACAAACAGCACCACAGACAACATGACGATTGCACAGAAGAGCAGCAACATGCTCGTTTTTTCCCAGAGGCTCATGGGCAGGCACATGAGAGCAGCCATCACAATCAGACCGCCCAACATAAACACCAGCTGCTTATTCAGGAAGAAGAAAGGCGAACCATATCTGGCTTCTGCGACAGTACCCGAAGCAGAACCCACCATTACCAGCCCCATAGCGAGACAACACCCGATAACAACAAGCAGCACCATATCAATGGCCTGATTTTCATTACGCAAGCTCGACAGCAATCCTGATGACCGGGAAAAAGCAAGAGGCTCAGACACAACGCGCCTCCACTTGTTCACGAAACACCTGACCACGGTGCTCATAGCTATTAAACATATCGAAACTTGCACAGGCCGGTGCGAGCAACACAGCATCACCAGAGGCCGCTAACTCCACTGCTTTGTCTACCGCTTCTTTAAGATCTGCGACCCGATGAATAGTGGTCGCACCCTCAAGGGTCTGAGCCAGCTGTTCGGCGTCCCGACCCAGAACAATCACATCTCGCACAAACTTTTCTACAACAGGGCATAGCTCAGAGAAATCCGCACCCTTACCATCACCGCCGGCTATCAGCAGAACTTTGCCGGACAGATCTGCACCCAGACCTTCAATGGCCGCGATGGCCGCGCCAGTATTCGTCGCCTTTGAATCGTTAAACCAGCTGACACCTTGATGATCCGCCAGCCACTGGCAACGATGTTCAAGACCGGTAAATTCTTTTAATGCCGACAGCATGGCATCCATAGGCAAACCAGCCTGATAACCCAGGGCGAGGGCAGCCAGAGCATTAGCCTGATTATGTCGTCCACGCACTTTCAATTCAGAGGCTTTCAGCAAGGTCTTTACCCCCTGCGCCAGCCAGATATCACTACCTTCACGAATCAAGCCAAAGTCATTCAGGCCAGGTGCTGTACCCAGACCAAATGAACAACGCTTCACCTGCTCAGAAACAAGAGGAGCCGTGAGCGCATCATCACGGTTAAACACCGCGCCCTTGCAGCCTGCATAGATGCGATGTTTGGCCTGATGGTAATCCGCAACCGAGTCATAACGATCCATATGGTCGGGAGTCACATTCAATACTGTGGCAGAAACAGCTCTCAGAGAGTGGGTGGTTTCCAGCTGAAAACTGGACAGTTCCAGCACATAAAGGTCTTTCGAGCCCTCTTCCAGAAGATCCAGAACAGGCACACCAATATTGCCGCCCACACCGACTCGAACACCGGCCTTTTCTGCCATCTGGCCAAGAAGCGTGGTCACTGTGCTTTTACCGTTCGAGCCGGTAATCGCAATAACGGGAACCTTTACTTTACGGGCAAACAGTTCGATATCACCGCAGGCTTTCACACCCTTGGCCAAAGCCTGGGCAATAGCCGGCTCTTTCAGGGAAAGGCCCGGGCTGACAATCAGTTCATCAGCCAGACTCAAATACTCTGCATCGAGAGCACCACAGATTAGCTCTGTTCCAGGGCAGTCCTGTTGCAACTCACCTTTACCAGGAGGATTGGCACGGGTATCTACCACCGTGAAAGGCATACCGTTACGATATAACCAGCGCGCACAGGCCAGCCCGGTCTTACCCAGACCAATGACTACCCTTCGCTTATCGCTGCTAATCAGCTGCCCGTTCAAGTCTTTCTTCCCTTAAATTAACGAAGCTTGAGTGTTGCCAGTCCGATCAACACAAGAATCAGACTAATAATCCAGAAACGTACAATGACCCGAGGTTCCGGCCACCCTTTCAATTCAAAATGATGATGAATAGGCGCCATGCGGAATATACGACGACCGGTCAACTTAAAAGAGGCGACCTGCAAAATGACCGACACCGTCTCCATCACAAACACACCGCCCATAATGAACAGTACGATTTCCTGCCGCACAATCACCGCAATCACACCCAGTGCTGCACCCAGCGCCAGTGCACCCACATCGCCCATAAAGACCTGTGCGGGGTAGGTGTTAAACCAGAGAAAGCCCAAACCAGCACCGACAAGGGCTGAGGTAAACACCACCAGCTCACCAGACCCTCGAATATGAGGAATATGCAGGTAACGGGCGAATTCCAAATGACCACTCAGGTAGGCAAAAACACCCAGAGCTGCAGCCACCATCACAGTAGGCATAATGGCCAGGCCATCCAGACCATCCGTCAGGTTCACCGCGTTACTGGTACCGACAATCACCAGATAAGTCAGCACCACAAAGAAGATCCCCATAGGCAGTGCGACCACCTTGAAGAAAGGGACTATTAAGGCTGTTTCAGCAGGCGTCTTGGCCATAGAGTAAAGAGCAATTGCAGCAGCTAAACCAAACACCGACTGCCACAGGTATTTCCATTTGGCAGGCAGGCCTCGGGAGTTTTTCTCTACAACCTTGCGGTAATCATCAACCCAGCCAACAGCACCGAAAGAGAGCATGACGCCGATAACAACCCAGATATAGGGATTGCTCAGGTTAGCCCACAACAAAGTGCTGATAGTGATTGCTGCCAGAATCAGTGCACCGCCCATGGTGGGCGTACCCGCCTTACTCAAATGAGATTGAGGACCATCGTCGCGTACTGACTGTCCAATCTGGTGGAAGCTCAGCTTGCGAATCATCACCGGGCCAAAAGCAAGGGAGAACGCCAGTGCCGTCAGCACACCCAGAATCGCCCGCAGAGTCAGGTATTTAAACACCCCGAAACCGCTGTAGTAGGTACTTAATATGTCAGCCAGCCAATACAGCATCAGAGTCCCTCCGTGGCAGGTGCCGCAAAGGTCTGCTCACTATGTTCGTATTCAACACAAGCCGTCACAACTTCATTCATCCCTGTGACCATGGAACCTTTCACCAGCACTACCACACCCGCTTTCAGGCGGGGCAGTAACCAGTCGACCAGGTCCTGCTTTTCAAAAAAGTGCTGACCAGCCCCCTGAAACCCTTTATGGATTTCCGAGGAACGCTGCCCACAGGTCAGCAGGTAATCGATACCAACCGTACGGGCATGCTCACCCAGTTCACGGTTCTGCTGCATACCTTCTTCTTCCGTCTCAAAGTGCTCAGCAGAAAGATCACCCACCACCAGAATGCGATAGCCATCGCACTCAGCCAGCTCATTCATCGCAGCCCGGGTGGAATCCGGGTTCGCGTTATAACTTTCATCAATCACCACGGCCCCAGCCTGGGTACGGAAGCGTTGACCACGACGGGCATAGGGCCGTGCCGCGCCAAGACCGGCAGCAATGGTTTCAATATTCAGGCCTGCCGCACTGGCAATAGCTGCAGCCGCACAGGCGTTAGCTACCTGATGACGTCCCCAGAAATGCAATTGCACCGGAGTTTCCTGCTGATTCAGGTGCAGTGTGAAGTGCAGACCATCATCATTGGATTCAATCGTTTCCGGCCAGCTGTCACAGCCCTCTTTACCCAGGCTGAATGTCTTAACAGGGCAGCCGGCATTGTTACGCACCCGCTCAACCCAGACCTTGGCATGGGGATCGTCGGCGTTAATGATTGCAACGCCCTGTGGGCCCAGCTGATCAAAAATCGCGCCCTTTTCCTGCACCACGCCTTCCAGACCACCCAGACCTGCGACATGGGAGACACTGGCATTGTTCACCAGTGCAATATGGGGCTGAACAATATTGGTCAGGTGCTCAATTTCACCGTGACTATTGGTACCCATTTCAATAACAGCGTACTGATGTTCAGCCGTCAGATGCCCCAAGGTCAGGGGAACACCATAAGCATTATTAAAATTGCCCTGAGTGGAGAGCGTTGGTGCATCATGACCAAAAATGGCAGCCAGCATCTCTTTGACAGACGTCTTGCCGCTACTGCCGGTCACCCCAACAACAGTACCTTTAAAGGCCTGCCGATTCAGGCTGCCCAGAAGTGCCAGCACATAATCGGTATTCGGCACCTGGATATTTGGGTAACAATCCACAGGGTCACTCACCAGCACCGCAGCAGCGCCTTTATCAAGTGCGGCCTGTGCATAATTATGGCCATCAAAATGCGGGCCTTTTATCGCCACAAACAGCTGACCCGGTTCAAGAGTTCGGGTATCTATACTGATAGACGTGACCGGACGATCTTCACCCGTCAGTGTCGCCTGCTGCCCTTCCGGCAGTGCTGCCGACAGTACCGCGACCAGTGTGTTCAATGAATCAGCTGCAATCATGCCACTCTCCCGGACAGTGCCTGTGTGACCTTTTCCTGATCACTGAATGGATAACGCACACCGTTCACTTCCTGATAATTCTCGTGACCTTTGCCTGCGACCAGCACCAGATCACCGGCCTGAGCCAGCTCAATGGTTTGCTTTATCGCAACAGCACGCTCAACAATAACGGTGACTTTCTTCTTTTGAATTTCACTCAAACCCGCCAGGGCATCATCAATAATGCGCCGGGGATCTTCTGAGCGAGGGTTATCACTCGTCAACACCACACTGTCTGCACCACTGCAGGCAGCCTGCGCCATCAACGCTCGCTTTCCTCTATCGCGATCACCACCACAACCAAACAGGCAGGTAACCTGCTGACTGCCATGCTCCCGCAATGACATAAGAACACTGGTTAAAGCATCGGAGGTATGGGCGTAATCAATCACCACCGATGGCTGTGCACCACCGCCATAACACTCCATACGTCCGGGAACATTACTCAAACTGCCAATCTCTTTAAGGACAGAGGCCAGAGAGAAATCATGGCAGCCAAGAGCAGCAACCACTCCCAGCAGGTTGCTGAGATTAAAGCGACCCAGCAGAGACGTTTCGAGTACACCCTCACCCCAGGGGGTAAAGATGTCGGCTTTCATTCCGTTTGGCTGTAGCTGAATATCCTGTAGATAGACATCCGCTGTTGTATCGTCCAGAGACACCATCAAACGCTCAACGTCGTCTGCAATACATGTGGAGATACGCTCGGCCCAGGCATCATCTTTATTGATAATCGCGTACTTCAAACCCGGGTGAACAAAAAGGCGCCCTTTGGCATCAGCATACTTTTCCATGGAACCGTGATAGTCGAGATGGTCACGGGTCAGGTTGGTGAATATCGCCGTATCGAAATGCACACTATTCACACGTCCCTGATCCAGACCGTGAGACGACACTTCCATAGCCATCCAGCCAACATTCTGGTCACGAAGGTCAGCAGTGAAACGATGGGTACTGCCAATATCAGAAGTGGTATTACCCAGATCTTCCAACTGCCCTATACGACCCTGGCCCAATGTCCCCATAACGCCACAGCCGGAACTCAATCTGTCCAGCAGCCGCCCGAGAAAATACACTGTGGAAGACTTGCCATTAGTGCCGGTTACACCAATCACCTTTAGGGATTTCGATGGCCTGCCAAGACTAAAATCAATGAGCGTCCCGGCCTGCTCAGTCAGGTTATCCACAATAACGACAGGCACAGAGGCATCAGACACAGAAAGCTCGCGCCCCGCCTGCACCAAAACTGCAGCGGCGCCATTGGCAACCGCTGCATCAATATAATCCCGGCCATCTACAGCAACACCGGGCAGAGCGAGGAAAAGATCGCCACGACTTACCCTGCGACTGTCCAGCTCAAGCCTGGACAATACAACATCTTCGGCCCGTGGGGGTTGCCCCAGCTGCACCAGCAGATGATTCAGAGTCAGACGATTTTCCTTCATAACGTCAGTCATCAACCTTCATTCCTGGAATGCTCGCTGCGTCCCGCAGCCAGCTGCCCACTTTTACTGTCTTTCCGGGTGTCTTCCGGAGGCACACCCAATACACGTAAAGCCTCAGCAGCCACCTTTGAGAAAACAGGGGCTGACACGAGGCCACCATAATATTGACCAGCGCTGGCACCATTCACCATGATGACCATAACAATGCGCGGGTCGTCTGCCGGCACCACACCGGCAAACAATGAAGTATGACTGTCACTGGAGTACTGACCGTTCACAATGTTTTGCACCGTGCCAGTTTTACCTGCCACGTCATAACCCTCTACCTGAGCCCTTCGAGCAGTACCCTTATTACTCACCACCATTTTCATCATGGAGAGCACCTTCTGGGCGATGCCAGGGGCGATCACCTGCCGCCCCTCCGAGGGCATATCCTGTTTATAAATACTGACGGGCAGATATTTGCCATCATTCGCCAGTACCAGATAAGCCTTTGCCAGCTGCAGGGTAGACACTGTCAGGCCATATCCATACGACAAACTGGCTACACCTCTGTCTCGTAATCGAGGCCACATTGGCAGGGTGCCAATATTCTCGCCGGGAAAACGAACACCTGTTGACTGACCAATGCCCACGCGCTGAAGCATATTCACCAAAGGCTCTGAGCCTATATCCAGAGCAATTTTGCTGACCCCAACATTACTGGAACGAACCAGTACCTGGGTGACATCCAGAGTGCCGTGGTTGCGCGCATCCCTCACCCAGTAGCTGCCGATACGATAAGGCACGACATTAATTTTGGTATGAATGTCATATCGCCCCGACTCCAAACCTGCAGCGATAGTAAACGGCTTGATAGTCGAGCCCGGTTCAAACAGGTCGGTAATAGCCCGGTTACGCATACCGGAAAGATTCATCTCTGCACGATTATTGGGGTTAAAGGAAGGCTGATTTACCATAGCCAGAACCTCACCCGTACGTGCATCCAGCATCACCAGAGATGCGGATTCTGCCTTGTTGTCCTGTACCGTTTTCAGCAACTCCCGGTACGCCAGATACTGAAGGCTGAGATCTATACTCAGTGGCACGTCTTTACCGGGCTCCGCACTGGCCTTCACATTAGCACTGCGAACAACCCGGCCACGCCGGTCCTTCACCACCTGCATAACACCAGGTTCACCAGCAAGAGCCCTGTCCATCGCCAGCTCTACACCTTCCTGCCCCTGATCATCAATATTGGTAAGGCCAACCAACTGGGAGGTCACCTCTCCAGCCGGGTAATAGCGTTTGTAGGCTGGCCTGCCGTGTATCCCACCAACTTTCAGTGCCAATACCTTCTTGGCAGCACCGGGCTTCATACGCCGCTGAAGGTAGATAAAGCGCAACCCTTCTTCAAAGCCACCCTCAAGCTTCCGCTTCAGGGTGCCATAACTGATGTTCAGAGCCTTGCTCAACTCAGGCCAGTGATCACGGCTATCAATAGCGATTTGCGGATTAGCAATAATATCCACCACACGGGTACTGACCGCTAATGGCCGACCATTACGATCAACAACAATTCCCCGAGATGCTGGCAGCGATACATTTCTCAGGGTACGAAGATCTCCCTGCCCCTCAAGAAAGGAACGATCCTCAATCTGCAGATAGGCCACGCGACCAGAGACCAGCAACACAGCTATCAACATAAATGTCTGAATAAGACGAAACCTCCAGACTTGAGAGCCTTTTTCCTGGCTGCCATTTCTGGTGGTCTCTTTTTGTTTTTTTGCGCCCCTTACTCTATTGCTCTCTGGCTCTACTGCACGCTTTTGAGCTGAGACACTTTTTTCTCGTCTTGCTCTCATGCCTGTTTTCACGGCTGTATCCTAACGATCCGGTCCTTTCCGGGAACATCCATGTTGAGCTGCTCACGAGCCAGGTTTTCAATTCGGCCATGAGCAGTCAAGGTGCTGTGCTGCAATAACAGCTGCCCCCATTCTTCCTGAAGGGCATTTTTTCGCATTCGCTCAGACTGCAACTGATTGAAGGACTGCCGATTCAGCTGCGCGACATAGCTCAACGCAATCCCCGACAGCACAACACTCAAAAACAACATTGCCGGCAACCAGGACATACGCCCTTTGATGACCAGCAGCGGCGTCACATCCAGCAGACGCCGTATCACGCCAACCGTTCCGCCACCCGCATCACAGCACTGCGTGCTCGAGGGTTCCCTTCAATTTCTTCCGGGCCAGCCTTACGGGCCTTGCCCACACTTTTCAGGCGACGGTTCAGCTGATCTTCCGTAAGAGGAACCCAGCTGGGTACGTCATCACCCTTTTCATGACGGCGGATAAACCGCTTCACCATGCGATCTTCCAGTGAGTGGAAGCTGATAATGACCAACCGCCCACCGGGTTTGAGCAGTTCCAGACTGTTCTCCATTACCCGTTCCAGGTCATCCAGCTCACTGTTTATAAAGATCCTGATACCCTGAAACGCCTTGGTAGCCGGATGAATTCTCTTCGGCCACACCGGGTTGGCATCAGCAATAATCTTCGCCAGTCGTGCTGTGGTGGTAATCGGTGCTTCAGCACGGGCTTCAATAATGCCCCGAGCCATACGGCGACCAAACTTCTCTTCACCAAACCGCTTGATCACATCTGTGATCTCTTCTTCATCCGCCACCGCCAACCAGGCTGCTGCACTCAAGCCCCGACTGGTATCCATGCGCATATCCAGAGGGCCATCATTCTGAAAACTAAAGCCCCGAGACGCATCATCCAGCTGCGGAGAAGAGACGCCCAGATCAAGCAGGATGCCGTCTACCTTCTCGTCGCCGGTTAAATCTTTCATATCTGCAAAAGAGCTATGACAGATACGGAACCGCTTATCTTCTTCCATCAAAGTCTGACCAACACCAACGGCAACAGGATCTTTATCAATCCCGATCAGTTGTCCGTCGTCCGCCAACTGGGACAGAATCAAACGGCTATGGCCACCGCGGCCAAATGTGCCGTCGATGTACTGCCCACCGCCATCGGTTACCAGACAGTCAACCGCCTCATCAAGGAGTACGGTTTTATGTTGAAACTTCTTGCTCATCATCAGCACTTATTAATCCGTCGTTTGAAAACAGGTTTACAACGACAGTGTCTGTAGCTCTTCCGGGGTCGATTCGCCACCGGCAGCTTCCTGCAGGTAGGTATCGCGGCGCTCATTCCAGCAACCTTCATCCCAAAGTTCGAATTTCTTACCCTGCCCCAGCAGTACGGTTTTCTTGGACAACCCCGCGTACTCCCGCAGCATCGGCGGAATCAGTACACGGCCATTGCCATCCATCTCCAAATCCGTAGCATGTCCGATCAGCAGTCGCTGAATCCGGCGCGCCATCGGGTGAAAACTGGGCAGAGACTCAATCTTGGCCTGAATGGCTTCCCATTCATCAACCGGATAAATCAGTAAGCAACGCTCTTCGGTATCAATAGTGGCAACCAAATGCCCTTCGCAACGAACCGTCAAGACAGAGCGGTAACGTGTCGGCACAGCCAATCGTCCTTTCGCATCCATATTGAGAGAGTTCACGCCACGAAACACAGTTATGCCTCCACGCTATTGGTACAGCATTCCAAAATTACCCACATTTATCCACTTAAACCCACCATATCACACTATAGAAACACGAAAAACCCTGCACGAATACAGAAGAAACAACCTATTTCTTTAAATTTCATAGCGTTATAGAGAGAAAAAATGTGGGTTTATTGGGAGAACTTCAACAAAAAGAGGGACATATATTCAACAGGCGAGAGAATGTTTCACTTCAAAAAAGCAAGCTGCCACTTTTAAAAAATTTAAAGCCAGGACCCACATCGACTTAAAGGAAGGAATATCATAAGAAGCCATCCACCCTACATAACAAAAACAGCCTGACTCAACAAAGCCCGGCATAACCAGGATGTTAGGAACCAGGCAAACAGAGAGCTGTCTTATGACCCTATGAACACTCCAAACCGCACATCAATAACAACCCCTACAGCACAACTATCATCATGTGCTTTATCGGGCAGCCCTGCACCAACCAGTACTGAGGGGGCGACCGCTCTCTGTTCAGATCAAACACCTACTGAAAAACGACTCACAACACAATCAGATACACCCTCCTCTTTAATGGTCAAACACCCTCTATCCAGAAGAGATATTTGCCACATCTGCAGTGAAGCCATGTCATCTCGCGCAAAGTTAATTGATGACAGGGGGGCTTACAGCAAGGTTGTCGAAGTAAAAGGGCCCGCACCTGAAAATAAAAAATATGCAGTAAAAGTATCAAGACAAGGGCGTGTCCATTACCAGGTGAATCTCCTCGAAGCACAACGCTGCCTGAACTGGACACACACAAATCTCGTTGAGTCGCTCGGGTGCGGCACTCGCAAGGGAGAAACAATTTGCCTGATCATGACCCGCTATCCGGAAACACTGGCCGACAGAATTCACAAAAACCGCCGCTCCTTAAGTGAAAGTGTCACCCGCAATATAACCCTGGGTATCATTGAGGGCTTAATATACTTGCACGATATCGGATATCTACATGGCGACCTTAAGCCCAACAACATCCTTTTACACCGCGACGGAACACCAAAGCTGACAGACTTTGGCCTGAGCTGCAGAATCGACGAACCAGACTACATCGATGGCCCCTGCTTCTACATGGCACCTGAATTATCGGGGTATTGCGAATACGAGCAAAAAAAAACTGACGGTAGCCAATTAACAGTCTCATCTGAAATATTTGGATTGGGATTTGTTTTGTTCAACCTACACACCAAACAAATTTTCATTAATTGCTGGGAAGTTAAGGGGGGGTGTGCAAACTACATACTCCAGATCCCCCATAGATGCAGAGATCTTACAAGTCGCCCTATTTACACGGAAGTCATTCACCCGGCGATGTCACTAAACCCCAAAAATCGCCCCCCGTCCATGAAGGCGATCAAAAGCTTAGCCCTTGGAAAGATGAAAACATCAGATGAAGCGGAGACACATGCCGCCCAAAAGAAAGAAACAGCAAGCAGCAGTTAAAATCAGGCCATCAGCTTTGAACGAGGTTTACTTCAGAGAGGCCATGACAGGCCAGAGAAACAGAAGATATGAAAAACTTTCAGAAAAGAAAAAATCGCAAGATGGCCTGTAAGCCGGGTTCTGTAAGACTTCCGAAGAAATCCTGACAGTCATTCATCTGGGATGCATGTCGCCACACACCTCAAGCGACCTACCCGAATTCAGCGCGGACCACGCCTATAGAATTCCTATTTGGTCTTGCTCCGAGTGGGGTTTACCCTGCCATGGACTGTTGCCAGCCACGCGGTGCGCTCTTACCGCACCCTTTCACCCTTACCGGTTAGTCACCCCCTAAAAGAGTAATTAACTTAGGCGGTCTACTCTCTGCGGCACTTTCCGTAGGCTTTCGCCCCCCAGGCGTTACCTGGCACCCTGTCCAGCGGAGCCCGGACTTTCCTCCCTCCCTCTTTTCGAAAAAAGAAGAACAGCGACTGCCCGGCCATCTTGCGGAGGCGAAGAATACCGGAAGGGGCCGATGACCTCAACCCCGGATTTCAACCGCCCAATCTCTCACACTCAATAACGAACCTCTTTTAAGGTATGACTAATGAGCAGGGTTCTAAACAAGGTTGGCATACCTGAGTGGTGCACATAAGAGTCGTCAGGCAGTGCGGCAAGCTCAAACTCAAAATCCCTATCAAAGCCTGACACCCGACCATCGAGTACAAAATCGTGACGCTTAAAGGTATTAATGTTCCGGTCATAGAGGACAGCACCTCTCTTGAACTCATACTGCTTGTGGTTCCGGTTCTGTAAAAGAACTATATAGGCTCTGTGCTTATCAAATTCATCAGCTTTTGTTTCAGGATACTCTTCCGGTTTCTGTCTGATGCTGTCAAATTCCATATCAAAATCCAGATAAAATTCTGCCCGCTCTTTCTGGATCCTGTATATTTCACCCAGACGTTCCAGAGCCTCCTGCTCATGAAGGGTTATGTCCTGCTTTCCCATAGCCATCCTTGCATCCTGCGAAAAGCTAAGCCACTTCTCCACAACTGGCAGGCAAGATGGTTGATTCTGCAACAGGACAATTCCTGTGTTGGCCCTCCTGCTCCCGCCGAGAACCTTATCCCCAGGAAGCGTCCCTCCCAGAGCTCTGTAAAGACCCCAGTAATCCAGCATAGTGATAATGCAGGTATCCTCCGGAACATATTCGACCACCCAGTCCAGTCGGCTTTGCACCTTGCTCAGATCATTAATCACAATATCGTCATCAATCCAGGCTACCCATTTATTTTCAGGTATACGCTGCTCTGCCAGCCATTTCTGGAGCAAAAGAACCTTTCCCCAGTAGGGTTTGACATTGACCAGGTTCTGGGTAACCCAACTACCCAAAGGGTTATCTTCGCTCGCCTCAAACACCACAAAGTCATAACTCATACCTCTAACTTTGGCGAAAGATGCCTGGTTTTTTGCCACAGCAAAAGAATAAGGGCGCAGATCCCCACCTGAGATCAGAGCTTTAACATGGACGCTTTCTTTTTCGGGGGCAGGCTGCAATGTTTTGGGGTGGGGAACAGACTGGAAAATACCGTTTACGACTTCAGGCCTTTGATAGTGCTTCCTAACGTATTCTTTGTAGGTTTCTCTGTATTCCCTTGCTTCTTTTACATAATCAGGGTCAGAACTCCCGCTATTGACATTAAATGACAGGGCGAGACGCAGCTCACCCTCCATTTCTACCAACAATTCAAACGCAAGATAGTCCGGAACCTTCATATCCGGAAAATCGGCAGCCAGTGATTCACCCGCTATCTTCTCGACGTAATGGATATTGATGAGATCATTAGTGTTGTCACGGTCAGTGCCGTCACCATAAAGAGGAAAGCAAAAAAAGCAGGCTATGAAGACACTCTTCTTCATAATCACAATCCTTGTGAGAAAAATATAAAAGAAGAGTAGCTGCAATGAGAACAAAGGACTTATAAAGCTATCCATCAGATGCGCTGGTTATTAGATGCACAGACTCCAAGGACTGTTTTTGGGCACATAACAACCGTTCGAAGCATGTACTCAGAACGGTATTGAAAGCAGATCAGGGCACCCTGTCATGGCCAGATTCATCAAGACTCCTTCATCGCCAGACCGGCTTTATAGAGAATCTTGGATTTCACCCCGGTCAGCTTTGCAGCTATTTGGCTGGCCTGCTTCATGGGTAACTCTTCCACCAGAATAGCCAGAGTCTTCAGAGCCTCTTCTGATATCTCATCACCAGGACCAGGTTTCTCAGCACCATGAACCAGCACCACAAACTCACCACGGCGCTGATTGTCATCATCACCAAGAACCTGAATTAACTCAGCAACGGAACCTGAAAGCACTGTTTCAAAGGTTTTGGTTAACTCCCGGGCCAGTACTAGCTGACGCTCCCCACCCAGAGCCTGCTCCATATCTTCCAGCATATCCATAATGCGATGAGGAGATTCATAAACAATCCAGGTGTGAACAAAATCAGCAAGCTCGGTCATACGCTTTCTGCGCCCGGCACCTTTAGCGGGGAGAAAGCCTTCAAAGAAGAACCGGTCCGATGGCAAACCTGACACACTGAGTGCCGCGACCATGGCACAGGCTCCCGGAACTGGCACAACTTTATAACCTGCATCCCGCACGGCATTGACCAGATGATAACCCGGATCAGAGATCAGCGGCGTACCCGCATCCGACACCAGAGCAACAGACTCTCCGCCTTGCAGACGCTGGACAATCTGCTCACTGCGCCCGCGTTCATTATGATCGTGACAGGCCACTAGTGGTTTGTGGATGGAAAAGTGGTTCAACAGCCTGCCGGTATGACGGGTGTCTTCAGCTGCAATCACATCAACACTGGATAACACCTCCTGCGCCCGAACAGAAAAATCACCAAGATTACCAATCGGTGTGGCCACTATATAAAGGACACCACACCCCTGAGAGGCCGATAACGCATTTTTACTCATAGAAAACCCAATTCACTCGGTGCAATCAGCACACCTTACGATAAACCCCATGCTATTCTGGAGCCCTTAAGCCGACTCGGTTAGAATCCACAGCAGCCATCCTAATTATTGCCAGAAGGGCATTTGATACTGTGAAATCTCAAGCCTGGGCCAGAACTCTGCTACTGGCATTGCCGCTGTTTATATTATCAGCGTGTACTTCGACACCGAGAGTCGACAATAAACAATCCGCAGCAACAACTGCGATCTCCCCTCTCGATGCTTTAAATAACCTGATTGCGCAGGCCAGCCTCGCCCAGGAACCCCAGCGCAGCAAACTCTACCTGCAAGCTGCGGGAAAACTGGCAGACCTTGATCAAAAACGTACAAGCAACCTGCTTAGCCTGATCAGTGAAGACGCACTTTCCTCTCTTGAAAAAGAAGAGTTCAAACTGGTGCAGGCTCATCTCAGCATCGCCAGCAACAACACAAAAGATGCCGATGCATGGCTATCACTGGTGTCTTATAACAGCCTGCCAGCCCAACAACAGCTGAAGTACGACACTCTCAAAGCTGAGCTTGCCGACCTCGAAGGTGACCACGCTCTGGCCGTCGCCAGCTGGGGCCGCGCCATTCAAAACCCAAAAAGCGAACCACCCATCTACGGACTACTGTGGCAATCCTTGCTGCAACTGAACAATGACGAACTGGCACCTCTCACCGCAAACAACACCAACACCGCCCTGCAGCCCTGGCTGGAGCTGATTACCATTTATCGCAGCCCCAGCGAACTGTCACAGCAACTTGAAGAGCTCAAACTCTGGCAGAAAAAGTGGCAAGGTACAGAGGCCTGGAAGAATACGCCAGCAACAATTACCGCACTGCAGGAGACCGCGCCCTACCAGCCCCGTAAAATTGCCTTACTGCTCCCCCTGAGCGGGCGACAATCTGGTGCTGGCAATGCGGTAAGGGATGGGTTTATGGCGTCTTATTTTGCCGCATTAGCCCAAAACCCGGATCAGCCTGAAATCACCCTCTATGACACTGAAGGTGCAGATGCCGCCACTCTGGCACAACAGGCACAGAATGAAGGCGCAGAGCTACTTATTGGCCCCCTGCGCCGCAGCGTAGCTCGCGAGGCCCTGCAGGCACTGCAGAGCAAGCAGGCACCAGCAAACACCCATACAACCCTGACCCAGGACAATGCCCTTGTGCCCACCAATGCAGAACCTTTACAGGCCAACCTGCAGCCAGCACCGCCCGCTGGCGTCACCGTGCCCTGGCTGGTTCTGAACCAGGTATCCGATGAAACCTTCCCTGAACCGGTTTACCAGTTCGCACTATCCTCCGAGAGCGAAGCCGAACAAGCAGCCGAGCGCGCATGGAATGATGGCTATCGTCATCCGGTCATCATGAACCCGGATTCCAACTGGGGGCTCAGGGTAGCCAACAGCTTCCAGAAGAAGTGGAACGAACTGGGCGGAGAGACACTCAGCAACTACACCTTCAACGCCAAAAACGATTACAACAAAGCCGTCAGCGAAGCTCTGCTGGTAAACACCAGCTTCAAGCGTGCCAATACGCTGTCCGGCATGCTGGGCCAAAGCCTGGATTACACTCCGCGACGACGTGAAGATATCGATATGCTGTTTATCGTAGGTTCACCATCACAGGGACGGCAACTCAAGCCGGCTCTGGATTTCTACTTCGCCTATAACCTGCCGGTATACACTGTATCCACCATGTTCAGCGGAGAGAGTAACCGCACTCTCGATCGTGACCTGAATGACATCCGCATCCCACTCATGCCCTGGTTTGTCGAGAAAAACCTGCCTTTGCGCAGCAACATCCAAAAGCTATGGAAAGAGAGTCGTAGCCAACTGGCTCCTCTTTATGCATTAGGTGTAGATGCCTGGCGCCTCTACCCACGCATGGAGCAAATGGCTCGCTCAGAAGGCGCACAACTGTTTGGCGCAACCGGTATACTGACTATTACACCCAACCGTGATGTACAGCGCACACTGAAGTGGCAACACTTCAGCAACGGTCATCCTGCCCCACTCAGCAGGGAAATGAGTTTAAACCCAAACAGCGGCAATAATGTTCTGGACAACGAAGATTCGTAACCAGACCGGCAAGCGTGCCGAAGACATGGCCCTGGCTTTTTTAAAAAGCCAGGGCCTCTCTTTGCGATCAAGAAATTACGCTTTTAAAGGCGGAGAGCTTGATCTCATCATGGAAGATAGAGACACTCTAATCTTCATTGAAGTCAGGTTTCGCAAAAATAATCACTACGGATCACCGGAAGAAACTGTTGATTTTCGCAAACAACAGCGACTCAACCGCGCCGCAGCGCATTTTTTACAAAACCATAACCTTACTGACAAACAACCTTGTCGGTTTGATATAATCACGATTCAGCCGGATGCGAATCGCGATACAGAACACTCAGTTAACTGGATCAGGAATGCTTTTGGGCCCTGATTGGGCTGTAGGGAGGGTATACTGAAAAATGTGTCCCTCTACAAATAGCTGATATTTTCGGACAGAAGCGGATCACCAGGACCCTGTGAATGCTTGATCATATAACCGGCCTCTTTTCTGACAGCATTGATGCTCAGATTCGTGCAGCCGAAGAGCTACCTCCCTACATCGCGCAGGCGGCTGAACTGATTGTTCACTCTCTTGTGAATGAAGGAAAAATTCTGGTGTGTGGCAACGGTGGCTCTGCTGCAGTTTCTCAGCACTTCTCTTCCGAGCTGCTCAACCGGTTTGAACGGGAACGCCCCAGCCTGCCCGCTATAGCACTGACCACAGACACATCTACATTAACGTCTATTGCCTGTGACTACAGCTATAATGAAATCTTCTCAAAACAGATTCGCGCACTGGGTCAGCCCGGAGACATACTGCTACTGATTTCAGCCAGCGGACAGTCCCCGAATCTGGTCCAGTCCATTCAGGCTGCCCATGACAGAGAGATGCATGTGATAGCCCTGAACGGAATGGACGGCGGCAACTGTGCCCGCCTGCTTCAGCCAGACGATGTAGAAATACGCGTACCCAACCAAAGCGTGACCCGCATTCAGGAAGTTCATCTCCTGATCCTGCACTGCCTGTGCGACCTGATTGATGAATATCTTTTCAGTACTGGTGAGTAACCGAATGGAACGGAGACACATGAGAGCCTTTATCGCCATATTGCTCAGCGCGACAGTTTATTTAAGTGGATGTGCATCCACAATTTCTGCAGTCAAAGAAGAACCAATACAGGAAGATCAGGGAAACCGCACCTGGGGCGCATGGCTTGATGACCAAAACATCGAAACTGTATCACTGGTAAACCTCGACAAAGCCAACCCGGCATTTAAAAACAATCGGGTTAATGTCAGCAGCTACAACGGCTATGTACTTCTATCAGGCCAGGTCACCACACCAGAGCTGAAGTCAGAAGCCGAGGCCGTTGTCCGGAAAGTGTTAAAGATTCGAAAGATTTTCAATGAGCTGGAAATTTCAGGCCCAACAACAGCCTTTGTTCGCTCCAGTGACACATGGCTCTCTGCTAAAATCAGAAGCCGAATGCTGGCAACGGAGAAATTCCCCTCATCACGCATTAAGATTGTCACAGAAAACGGCACCGTATACCTCATGGGACTAGTGACAACCGCCCAGGCCAATGAAGCAGTAAAGCTGGCAAAAGAATCTTATGGGGTTCAGAAGATCGTCAAGGTGTTTGAATATATTCGCTAAACACCTGACCCCAAACCCTACGCCGGAACAATAAAAAACCCGGGTCGCTTACGCGATCCAGGCTTTATAATTAACGACAGCGTATTTATAAAGAGCATCTTAATAAGGAGCATCTTAATAAGAGCATCTTAATAAGGAGCATCTTAATAAGGAGCATCTTAATAAAGAGTACCCGGATAAAAAGCACCTTCATAAAAATCATAAGCGCTATCGGTATACCTGTATCAGGAATCCACCAAACAACGTTTCAGTTATTTAATCACCTTAAGCGACGGACGACCTTTACCTGGCTTCGGAGGCTCCGGCTTATCATCACCATCCCCAGGTGGTTTTTCTGCCACAGACTTCAAGGGAGAGGGTGCTGGAGATACCGCAGGTTTCTCGGATGCTGCTTCAGATAACTGCTCTGACGCCTTCCCGGAGGACTGCTCTGGTGACTGCTCCGACGAGAAGCCCGCAGAAGAATCAGACACTGCAGTTAAATGAGAAGGTGCTTTCGGCTCATCAGCCAAAATATCATCCTCATCCGCCTCGTCACCCTCAGGATGCTCATCCATTTCAAAGACCATGCCCTGACCGTTTTCGCGGGCATAGATAGCCATCACACCAGCAACCGGAACATAGACATTACAGGAGCGCCCACCAAAACGAGCCATAAAAGATACGGCGTCATTTTCCAGCATCAGCTCACGCACAGCCATAGGGGCAACATTCAAAACCACCTGACCATTTTCTGCCGAACCCGGAGGCACCATAACCCCTGGCCACTCAGCATCAACCAACAGGTATGGCGTGCACTCGTTTTCAACAATCCAGTCATACAGTGCCCGGATGATATAAGGGCGACTGCTTGTCATAGTCATTGACCAACTCCAGATGGTAAATATTCAATATATAAAAAAGGGAGTGATAAACACTCCCTTTTGCAACCGCATAAGCAGAAGAGAGATTACACGTGCATCTCTTTTTCTACTTCGGAGAGGCTTTCACGGAAAGATTCCCGCTCAAACAAACGCTCCATATACGCGATAATATCCTTGGCCTGCTTAGGCAGCTCAATACCAAGGATAGGCAGACGCCATAATACAGGCGCTACGCAGCAATCAACCAGAGTGAATTCGTCGCTCAGGAAGAAAGGCTTCTCTGCAAAAATCGGAGAGATACCTACCAAACCGTCACGCAGCTCTTTCCGAGCCTTGGTCACCGCAGCTTCCTTGCTGGCAGGATTCAGAATGACATCCGCCAGGTTGCACCAGTCCTTCTGGATGCGATGCATCATCAGACGGCTCTGGGCACGGGTTACAGGATAAACCGGCAGCAGGGGTGGATGAGGAAAACGCTCATCCAGATATTCCATCATCACGCTGGATTCATACAGCACCAGATCACGATCCACGAGGGTCGGAACGGTGTTGTAAGGATTGATATCCGCAAGCTCCTGAGGCAAGGCGCTGGTATCGACGTCCTGAATATCGACTGCAACTCCTTTCTCCGCCAGAACAATACGAACCCGATGGCAGTAATGATCCGCCGGATCGGAATAGAAAGTCATTGAGGATCGCTTGGCGACTACGCCCATCTATTTCCCTCCGCCTGAGGTCTTAAATCATCAAACAAAAATGCGCGCAACTTGCTACAAACCGGCAAAAACCGCTCCGCAAATTACGCGCCAATACTAAATTCTACCAGATTATAGGACTTAGTGAACGTCCTTCCAGTATTCCCGCTTCAACAAATACGCAGGAACAAGGAAAATAATCAGGAAAATCAGCACATACAGTCCAGTCTGCTGGCGTTCCAGCTTCATGGGCTCTGCGCTATAAGCCAGGAAATTAACCAGATCATACATCGACTGATCGTATTCCGCTGGTGTCATGGAACCCTTGATTGAAGGATCTGGCTCCAGGCCACAGAGCTTTTCACCACTCAGGGTGTCACGCCCACTTTGACCTTCACCGGCACAGGTATCCACCTGGGCACCCTGCAGACTCAACAGCACATGAGGCATACCTACGTCCGGGAATACCTTGTTGTTCACACCCCATGGGCGCTTGGCATCAAGGTAGAAGGTACGCAGATAAGTGTACAGCCAGTCGGCACCACGAACACGAGCGACCAGGGTCAGATCTGGTGGTGTAGTACCAAACCAGGCCTTGGAGTCTTTCGCGTCCATACCGTTGGCCATCAGATCACCGATTTTGCCACCAGCCGGCATCAGGTTTTCCATCATCAGATCATGGGGAATACCCAGATCGTCAGCAACCCGTTCAAAGCGCTGGAAGCCTGTCGCATGACAGGCATAGCAATAGTTCATATAAGTCTGGGCACCACGCTGAAGCGAGGCCTGATCAGACATATCCGGTGTCATCTTGTCGAGAGGATAACCACTCCCCGCCGCGACAGCCCCGAAAGAGGCTGCGGTCAGCAAAAAGGCTCCTGCCGTTCTTTTTATAAGATTTATCAATTTCATTAGCCGCCAATCCTCTCCGGTACTGGCTTGGTTTTCTCCATTGCTGAATAGAAAGGCATCAGCAGGAAGAAGCCGAAGTAGAACACCGTACCCACCTGAGCCATCAGGGTGTAGGTCTTGGTCGCAGGCATGGTTCCCAGCCAGATCAACACAATAAAGTCGATGGCAAAAAGAACAATCAGCGTACGGAAGATCGGACCCTTGTAGCGCCAGGATCTTACCGGACTACGATCCAGCCACGGCAGAACAAACAGGATGGCAATAGCCGCACCCATCGCGACAACACCCATCAGCTTGTCAGGAATAGCCCGCAGGATGGAGTAGAAAGCACCCATGTACCAGACCGGAGCAATATGCTCAGGCGTCTTCAGAGCGTTCGCAGGCTCAAAGTTGGCATGCTCAAGGAAGTAGCCGTTCACTTCAGGGAAGAAGAACACTACGCCACAGAACACGAACAGGAAGACAATCACACCGACAATATCCTTCACGGTGTAGTAAGGGTGGAAGCCAATACCGTCCAGCGGCTTGCCGTTCTCATCCTTATGTTTCTTGATCTCGATACCTTCAGGGTTGTTGGAACCCACTTCATGCAGCGCCACCAGGTGCATAACAACCAGACCCAGAATAACTATGGGCAGGGCAATAACATGCAGGGCGAAGAAGCGGTTCAGGGTAATACCGGAAATCAGGTAATCACCACGCACCCACTGCTGAATATCTGGACCAATGTAAGGAATGGCACCAAACAGGGAGATAATAACCTGCGCACCCCAGTAGGACATCTGCCCCCATGGCAGCAGATAACCCATAAAGGCTTCTGCCATCAGCGCCAGGTAGATACCCATACCGAAGATCCAGATCAGCTCACGCGGCTTCTGATAAGAGCCATAAATCAGGCCACGGAACATGTGCATGTACACCACCACAAAGAACGCCGAGGCGCCGGTGGAGTGGAGGTAGCGAATCAGCCAGCCGTATTCCACATCACGCATGATGTATTCAACGGAAGCAAAAGCCGCTTCTGCACTTGGTACGTAGCTCATGGTGAGCCAGATACCGGTCAGAATCTGATTAACCAGCACCAGTAAGGCGAGAGAACCGAAGAAGTACCAGAAGTTAAAGTTTTTCGGCGCATAGTATTTGCTGAGATGCGCCTCCCAGGTGGATGTGAGCGGGAAACGCTCATCGACCCATGCAAGTAGTTTTGATCCCATCAGGCGTTCTCCTCATCCACACCGATCACCATCACGTCATCGCTCATATAGGTGTAAGGAGGCACTTCCAGGTTAATTGGTGCCGGCACCCCTTTGTAGACGCGCCCGGCCAGATCAAACTTGGAACCGTGACAAGGGCAGTAGTAACCACCTTTCCAGTCAGCCTCGAAATCCATCGGCTTCACTTCAGGCGTGTACTTCGGAGAACAGCCCAGGTGTGTACAGATACCAATCAGCACCAGCACTTCCGGCTTGCGGGAGCGGTACTCATTCTTGGCATACTCAGGCTGAGATGAACTATCAGAGGCAGGATCCACAACACGCTTGTCACCCTTGCGGATGTTTTCAAGCATATCTTTGGTTCGTCGAACGACGAAAACAGGCTTGCCCCGCCATTCGGCGATGATCTGCTGTCCTTCTTCCAGTTTTGCGATATTTAACTCAACGGGTGCACCCGCTGCTTTAGCTTTAGCACTCGGATTCCAGGATTTTACGAACGGTGTCGCAACCCCCACGGCCCCAGCAGCGCCGACCGCCGCTGTCGTTCCTATTAGGAAGCGGCGCCGACCCACGTTTACGCCGTCTTGACTCATTCGGCTCTCTCCCCAGGGTTATTGCTTCTACGGCATGCCTGCCGGTATAGAGCGGAGGGCATGGCATTCATTTTGTTTTTATCAACAAGCAACAGGTATCCACCCGATTGCCCTACGCGCAGTGCGAAATAATATAGGTTTTATTGCGTAATGTTAATGGAAAGAGAGGGAAGAAATGACAGATAGAAGCATTTTTCAACCAGAAAGGAAAAACAGGCAGGATTACACAGACAAAAAAACGCCCGACCAAAAGGCCGGGCGTTTTTTCCGAACTCGAAAGAGTCGCAGGTATTAACGCTTGGAGTACTGAGGACGCTTACGCGCCTTATGCAGACCCACTTTCTTACGTTCAACCATACGAGCATCACGAGTTACGTAACCAGCTTTACGCAGAGCACCACGCAGAGTTTCGTCGTAATCCATCAGGGCACGAGTGATGCCGTGACGAATTGCGCCAGCCTGACCGGAAGCGCCACCACCTTTTACAGTGATTTTCAGATCAAACTTTTCAGTCATCTCAACCAGCTCGAGAGGCTGCATAACAACCATGCGAGAAGTTTCACGACCGAAGTACTCGTTCAGAGTACGACCGTTAATGCTGATGCTGCCGGTACCGGCACGCAGGAATACGCGCGCGGTAGATTCTTTCCGACGACCAGTTCCATAGTTCTGAGTTACAGACATAGTAATCCCCGTTAGATATCCAGTTGCTGAGGCTGCTGAGCAGCATGCGGATGTTCGGTACCAGCATAAACTTTCAGTTTACGCTGCATCGCGCGGCCCAGAGGATTACGGGGCATCATGCCTTTAACGGCCAGTTCGAGTACACGCTCTGGCTTGTGGGCAATCAGCTTGTCGAAGCTCATGGACTTAAGGCCACCAGGAAATTCTGAGTGACGGTAGTAAATCTTGTCAGACGCCTTGTTTCCGGTTACCCGGACTTTGTCGGCGTTAACTACTACGATGTAGTCACCAGTATCCACGTGTGGAGTGTATTCCGGCTTGTGCTTGCCGCGCAGACGGGTTGCAATCTCAGTGGCCAGACGGCCCAGAGTTTTGCCTTCCGCATCTACGACGAACCAATCACGCCGTGTTGTTTCTGCTTTAGCGCTAAAGGTTTTCATATAATCCTATCGCCTCAATGCTCGCCATGCGAGATGGTTTCTATTCGCCTACCCTGTCGATCCGTAACCAGGCTCGATATACGGCCCTCAGGTTCAGCAACAAACATTGGGCACTCATTCGCGGGAAACGAAAGCGCAGTATTATAACGAGTCAATTTTATATGGGAAGCCCTGAAACCGTCCTAAATCGGAATTCGTAGCGTAGAAACAAGTATGCCCTGCCGTCTCAACCAACGATAATACCTTCACAACACTCAAACATCCGGAAGAGCCTTATGGAATACCGCAATCTCGGCCGTACAGACACTCGGGTAAGCCTTATCTGTCTGGGCACCATGACCTGGGGTGAACAGAACTCAGAACAGGAAGCTTTCGCCCAGATGGATTACGCCACAGAAAGAGGCGTGAACTTTTTCGATACCGCAGAGATGTACCCGGTTCCACCAAAAGAAGAAACCTATGCTGCCACCGAAACCATTATTGGCAACTGGTTCAAACAGCGCGGCCAGAGAGATGATGTTGTTCTGGCCACCAAAATCTGCGGCCCAGGTTACGCCTATATGGACGGTGGCCGCCGTTTTAATCGCACCCATATAGCGAAAGCGCTTAATGACAGCCTGAAACGTCTGCAGACTGATTACATCGATGTCTACCAGTTACACTGGCCCGACCGTAACACCAACAATTTTGGCCAGCGCGGTTTTTCCTATCAGGACAATGAATCCAGCACTCCCATAGAAGAAACACTTGAAGTACTGAGTGATCAGGTGAAGGCTGGCAAGATCCGCCATATTGGCCTCTCCAACGAGACGCCTTGGGGCGTAATGCGTTTTATGCAGCTTGCAGAACAGAATGGCTGGCCTCGGGCAGTCTCTATCCAGAACCCCTATAGTCTGCTGAATCGCAGTTTTGAAACGGGCCTTGCCGAGGTCGCCCACCGGGAAGATATCGGTTTGCTGGCTTACTCCCCTCTGGCCATGGGTGTACTCAGCGGCAAGTATCTGAATGGTGCCCGCCCGGAAGGCGCCCGAATGACGCTGTTCTCCCGCTTCAAACGTTACAGCAGCCCACAGGCTACTGCCGCAACTGAAGCCTATGTAGAGCTGGCTAAAGCCAATGATCTAGACCCATCACAAATGGCTCTGGCTTTTGTAAACAGTCGCAGTTTTATGACCAGTAATATTATTGGTGCCACCAGCCTTGAACAGCTGCAAACCGATATAGACTCCTGGGAGCTGCAACTCTCTGACGAAGTGCTCGCCGAGATACAATCGATCCACAACCGCATTCCAGACTCCGCCTGCTAAAAAGACTTAACCAGTAAGCCGGTAGATAAATTCTACCGGTTTTTTAAAACATCCTGCGTAACCTGTTACTTGCCAGCGGGTCATTCATGGTCTGCACTGTTCGTGTCAAATCACCGGCTTCGAGGTGAATCACGGGAGTCTTTATGACTGATATACGTGACTTTTTAAAGCCACCTGCTCATATTGATCCAATACCTGCTGACCAGGTCGACACCTCTTACAAGCGCATGCGTATGCAGATGATGCTTGGCATCTTCGTCGGATACGCTGGTTACTATCTTATCCGCAAAAACTTCTCTTTGGCTATGCCGGATTTAATAGCCATGGGGTACACCAAAGCCGAACTGGGCTTTGCTCTCTCCGGTGTTTCTCTCGCTTACGGTCTCAGCAAGTTTCTGATGGGTAATGTTTCTGACCGCAGTGATGCCCGTAAGTTTGTGGTGCTGGGCTTGAGTGTCAGCGCCCTGATCACCATTTTCCTTGGCAGTGTTCCTCTAGCAACTTCCAGCATTACCAGCATGTTTGTACTGCTCTCTTTGAGCGGCTGGTTTCAGGGGATTGGTTACCCGAGTTGTGTGCGGGTAATGGCCCACTGGTTCACTATCCGTGAACGTGGAGTCAAAATGGCCATCTGGAACACCGCCCACAATGTCGGCGGTGGTCTTGTGGGGCCTCTGGCCATTCTGGCTGTGGCCCTGTTTGCGGACTGGCACAGTAAGATTTACCTGCACGGTTATGTTGCTCTCGTCTTTGCTTTTGTCACCTGGTTTCTGGTACGGGATACACCTCAGTCCTGTGGACTACCCAGTATTGAGCAGTGGACCGGAGATTTTCACAAGTCTTATTCCCATGACAATGAACGGGAGATGTCCGCTAAAGAAATCCTCTTTAACCATGTGCTTAATAACAAACTGCTCTGGTATCTCGCGTTTGCCAATATTTTTGTTTACCTGGTGCGCTATGGCGTATTGGACTGGGCTCCCACCTACCTGGAAGAGGTAAAACACTTCTCCATGAGCCAAACCGGCTGGGCCTACTTTGCTTACGAGTTTGCAGGAATACCCGGCATTCTGATCACCGGGTGGCTGAGCGACAAGGTGTTCTATGGCCGCCGCGCTCCTGTGAATATTATTTTTATGCTGTTGGTTGGTGTTGCTGTCTTTATCTATTGGCAGAACCCACCAGGAAATCCAATGATCGATATTGCCTGCCTGATCGCTGTCGGCTTCCTGATTTACGGCCCTGTGGTGCTGATTGGCGTACAGGCACTGGATATGGCCCCCAAGAAAGCAGCAGGAACAGCCACCGGCCTGACTGGTTTATTTGGTTATCTGGGAGGAGCTGTGTTCGCCAATATGGCCATGGGGGTCATTGTCGACAGATTTGGCTGGCGTGGTGGTTTTCTCGTACTGATTGGCTCCTGTGTTCTCGGGGCTCTGTTCGTCTGCTTCACCATCAGTGAAGAGCGAAAAGACAAAGCCAGCCTCTATAGCCACGATATCGAAGAAGACCCTTAAACGTTTCAACCCTTTAGATGCGGCTGGTTTTGGCAAGTCACCAGGTGGGTTACTCCCCCCTTGCACTTGCTTACAGAACAAAACTGGTCGCATTTAGCACCCACGTCTAGCTTTGTAGCTCTTTTAGGTGTGATGTCCGGGCCTGATATCTGGATGTGATGGCTGAGTGTGAAATAAGTGGGACGAGGGGGCTCGCCTATGACCGAACAGACTTCCAGTATATCTTCTTCCGATCTTCTTCCGATGAGAGTACGGCCAAGCCTCTGGGCCTTCTTTCTTTTCTGTCTCCCCGCCCGGCTCAGCCCCGGATCAGCTCTACAGAGCAAGACGGCTACTACCGCATGCTGCGGTGGCGCGTATTTCTGGGCATATTTATTGGCTATGCCGGTTATTACCTTGTTCGTAAGAATTTCAGCCTCGTCGTCCCCGATCTGATTGCTCAGGGTTACAGTAAAACCCAGTTGGGCTTTGCCATGTCTGGCGTAGCTATCTCCTATGGCATCAGCAAATTTATTATGGGCACCCTGTCGGATCGCAGTGATGCCCAGCGCTTCCTCTCCTTAGGTCTGACTCTCACCTCTCTTACCATGATTTTTATGGGCACCTGCAGCTGGGCACTTTCCAGCATTCACGTGATGTTTGGCCTGTTGTTCTGCAATGGATGGTTTCAAGGCATGGGCTGGCCCGCCAGCGGCCGGGTAATGGTGCACTGGTTCTCCCCATCTGAACGTGGATCTCGTATGGCCACCTGGAATGTGGCTCATAATATTGGCGGTGGTCTAATCGGCCCTTTAGCGATTCTTGGTCTGGCGATGACAGGAGCCTGGCAGAGTGCGTTTTATCTTCCCGGCTTCATTGCATTGGTACTGGCAGGGCTCACCTTTGTATTGGTTCGAGACACACCTCAGTCCTGTGGCCTGCCTCCCATCGAGCAGCATCGCAACGACTTCCCCAAAGACTACAGCGACAACCATGAGCAGGAGTTTTCGACCAAAGAAATCCTTCTCAAACATGTGTTGCCCAATAAAACCCTCTGGTGTATCGCCTTTGCCAATGCCTTTGTTTACCTGGTGCGCTACGGCGTATTGGACTGGGCTCCAACCTTCCTGAGTGAAACCAAAGGCTTTCAGGTACAGCAATCCGGCTGGGCCTGGTTTGCCTATGAGTTTGCGGCGATTCCCGGCACTCTGTTCTGCGGCTGGGTCAGCGATACCCTTTTCAAGGGACGCCGCGCTCCCGCCAACATTCTGTTTATGCTGCTGGTGATGATTGCAACTCTTGTTTACTGGCTTAATCCGGCTGGAAACCCATGGATTGATAATCTGGCACTTATCGCTGTGGGTTTTCTTATCTATGGACCAGTGATGCTGATCGGTGTGCAGGCATTGGACCTTGTGCCGAAAAAGGCCGCTGGTACCGCAGCAGGTTTAACCGGGCTATTTGGGTATCTGGGCGGTGCGCTGATGGCCAATATCAGCATGGGATATATTGTCGATCACAATGGCTGGGATGGTGGATTTATTCTGCTGATAGCATCCTGTTTGCTAGCTATCCTGTGTATGACTCTGACATGGCGCACAGAGAACCGGGTGAGCTGACCCGAAAGCAATCTTTCCTCCGGGTCTTTCGCTGCTTGGTCAGATGTTTTATGCCCGCGAAAGTCAGTACCGATAAAACAGGGAGATAGATTATGCTTGCATCCGTACTCGTGCCACTGGCCACCGGCTTTGAAGAGCTCGAAGCTGTCACCATGATCGATATTCTGCGTCGTGCGGGCAGTGAGGTTGTCATTACCTCCTGCACACCAGAACTGTTAGTTACCGGCTCACATGATATATCCCTCAATGCCGACTGCCTTATATCCAGCTGCACCGATTCAACCTGGGATATGGTCGCGCTTCCCGGAGGCCTGCCAGGGGCTGATAATCTTTATGCTTGCCAGAGTCTGCAAGGCATTCTCCAGCAACAACAATCCAGTCAAAAATGGATAGCTGCCATCTGTGCCGCTCCGGCAGTGGTGCTTGCTCAGCAAGGATTTCTTGGTGGAAAGCAGGCTACATGTTACCCCTCTTTTGAGGAGAAAAACGTTGAAGATCAGCAACCCTGCTGGCAGCCTGACAAAGATGTCGTGATAGATCAGGCAGCCAAAATCATTACCAGCCGAGGCCCCGGTACCGCTCACCTTTTTGCCCTGACACTTGTCAGCCTGCTGCAGTCAAAACATGAGGCCAAGCAACTGGCAGACGTCATGCTTTTTCCCTTCCCAACTGACTAATTCTCCATCAACCAGCCCACCCATACTGGCAAAGGATTCACTAGCCTTTGTAAAAAGCCTTTTATGCTTGCGGTAAACACTTACACTCTAAGATGGGTAGCAGGATGCTTGCCCCTCTATAACAACATGATATGTGATGAGGCTGTCGCAGGAGTGCCGAAGGACTATTGAGCCAGTCTCTGGCTGACCTTTCGTGCGCAACAGCCTGATCAGTGAAAAATCCAAGAGGACAACATGGAACTGATACTGTTGGCAATTATTGGGGTACTTCTTCTTGTTGGTGACCGTTACGCTAACTTCTACGCCGACCAGCTGGCTGGTACAGCCTTTGAACAAATTCATGAAGTTGTTGGTAATGTCAGCTACTTCGGGCAGGCAGCAAAACCCGTTATCAAGCAACACAAATGCATAACCTCCATGCCTCTGTGCCCGTCCGTTAACCATGACATTAAAGTGCTTTGTCTAACAGAATGCGGGCACTGGTTCTGGTTTATGGTCACCATCCGCAAACTGGATATTGAGAAGGCAGAAGTCAAACCAGCCACTGAAGATGAGGCCAGAAAAGCACTGGCCCATGAACCTGATATGCTGGAACAGTATTTTCCGGCAACACAGGCCAATTCAGACGACACCGAGCACCACAAAAAAAGCGCCTGAATCAAACCTGCAGCCCACAGTAGGGTTACCCCCTCTGTGGGCGAAAGCAGACATTATCGAGCCGAATACGCAACTCTGAAGTACTGAACACACCAAAGGCAGGTCGACGGCGCACCAGCTCACCATTCACACGTAAACACTCTCTACCTTCATATTCACCTCTCAATACACCATTCAATGTCTGGTCATGAAGGCGTATACGTTCAGCATCTATACGAATACTGCGGCCAGAGCATCGATTCAGGTCAGAGATTCTTCGATAGGAGTTAATGACATACAGCTCTCGCCGAGGCTCATCGCCCAATAGCCTCTGAAGATAGAGCGCATTCTTATCCGGATAGATTTCCAGAGTAACAATGGCCATCCCACCTTCATTGACATGAAACTTCACCATCGACTTCTTGATAGCCATATCAGTTTGAAAATCCTGACCAGGAATCAGCTCATAGCGATAAAGTCCGGGTGGGATATGGCAGTTTGAGGCAATGCTTTCATACTCATAACGCGGGGCTGTCGACAGGCCAGAATAGCTCCAGCCTGGCTGAGGCATCAGATCAACTTCTGGATACGGGGGATTGGGATAAGGCGTACCCGGATAGAAACCTGGATAAGGAGGACTGGCAACGGCTGATCCTGAAACAACCGCCCCTGCAGCAAGCAGCCCAAAACACAGCAGTGCGAAACCGAGAGACTTCATACCTACACTCCCAACGCTTTTACTTCTCTATTTCAGTGGCTTGAAGGATAGGTTGGCAGCAAGAGTCTGCAGCAGAGGATTGTTTCAATTTGCAACGCGATAGAACAGGCTTATCAGAAACAGGAAGACATGAGGAATAAAGAGCTGGCAGGCTTTCGAAAAAAGCACTGCCATATCAAGCATGCTTATTTCTTTTTCGAGGGTAGCTTCTGAGAATTGCTGCGTGGCTTTGCAGAGCCTTTGATTATCAGTTTCACATTAAGCACGCGGTAAGATTGCTGGCCGTTAGTGATATCACATTGGTTATCCAGCATCAGCATCACGGGTTGCCGATGTTGCTGTGCAGATTGCAGCGATGAATAAATTTCACCATTCCACATTAAGCGCCCTCCTTTTGCTCCAGGACATGGAGAGACAGGAAGAGGAGAAACTTCCAGATAAATAAACACGGGCTTTCCGACATTAGGTCCTGGCCACAATTCCTGAACCTGAACCGGCTTGCTCCAGTCTCCAGCATTAGCCAAAGCACTGACAACCACCATAACCAGCCCTGTTCCATATCGATAAAATCTCTTCATGACCAACCTCCCTGTTGAATCGTTATCTCCTGAAAGACTAGACCAACCTGATTCTTATTTTGTCTTGCGAGCGGCCATTTCTTCTGCCCGCAAATCCTTGCGCAGAATTTTCCCCACGGGCGTCATAGGTAGCTCATCCCGAAATTCTATTTGCCGGGGTACTTTATAAGCTGTCAGATTTTCTTTGCAGAACGCGAGAATGGTTTCTTTGGTTAAAGACGGATCGGAAGGCACCACAAAAAGCTTCACGGCTTCACCAGTACGATCATCGGGAACACCAATTGCCGCACAGTTATCCACCAGCTCATGGCTAACAACCACATCTTCAATTTCATTGGGGTACACATTAAAGCCAGAAACCAGCACCAGATCTTTTATCCGGTCAACAATGCGAACAAAACCATCCTCAGCAATCGTGGCCACATCTCCGGTTTTCAGCCAACCATCATCTCCGAGAATTTCTGCCGTTGCTTCTGGTCGATTCCAGTAGCCTTTCATCACCTGAGGGCCCTTTACACACAGCTCCCCCCGCTCGCCGACGGATGTCTCCTGGCCGTTGTCATCAATAGTTTTTAAAACCGTTCCCGGCACTGGTAGCCCTACTGTACCCAACTGAATATATTCGCCGCCCGGATTCATGGTGACGGCTGGCGAACACTCCGTCAGGCCATAGGCTTCAGCAACCCGGCTACCGGTCACCTGCTCCCAGCGGTCAGCGGTTGCAGACTGCAGCGCGGTTCCGCCTGACAGGGTCATCTTCAGCCCGGAAAAATCACACTTCTTAAATTCCGGATGATTCATCAGACTCGAAAACAAAGTATTCAAGCCAATAAAGCCTGTGAATCGCCAGGGCTTGATCATGCGAATAAACATGCTGGTATCACGGGGATTAGCAATCAAAATATTGTGATTGCCCTGCAGCACCATCACCATCAAATGCACGGTAAACGCATAGATATGGTAAAGCGGCAGAGGCGCGACAATGATTTCACAGCCTGGCTCATTTACAGGCAGTCCATCCTCCTGCTTCTGGGATAAATGCTCCCGAGCCTGCTGCATATTCGCCACCAGATTACGGTGAGTCAGCATTGCACCTTTCGCCACACCTGTTGTACCACCGGTGTACTGCAGTACAGCTACATCCTCTGGTTGAGCGGGGACTGGAGCGACATAGACCTTTTGCTTGCCAAGGCTTAAAGCTTTGCGGAACCGAACGGCTCTGGGCAACCTATAGGGTTGCACCATTTTTTTAATAAATTTGGCCGCGAAGTTCACCAGCTGACGTTTAGGCGTGGGCAGACAGTCCGCCAGACTGGTCACAATCAAATGCTCAACCGGCGAGTCATCAATAACCTTATCTACCAAATGCCCAAACACATCCATAAATATTAAGGCTCTGGCACCTGAATCATTAAACTGGTGATGCATCTCCCGGGCGGTATACAGCGGATTGGTATTCACAATCACCAGGCCAGCTTTTAATGCCCCGTACACAGCGACAGGAAATTGCAGCAGGTTCGGCATTTGAATGGCAATTCGGTCACCGGGTTTTAAATCCGTGTACTGTTGCAGATAGGTAGCCAGCTGAGTGCTGAGTTCATCTATATCGCCATAGGTCAGGGTAAAACCAATGCCTGTGAATGCCGGGTTCCCCCGGTTATTGCGCAGAGAGTGTTCAAACACATCCAGAATCGAACTGAATTCATCCGGGTCTATATCATCCTTCACCCCAGGCGCGCGCTTACCTGTCCAAAACTGAGCATCCATAAGCTGATCACATGTTGTTTTTACCCACACCTGGCAACCCACCCTCATCGGCTGCCCCCACCCCACCTGAAAATATTTTTCAAGCAGCCTGCGTATAATAGCCCTTCATATCCCGACTCATCCCGTCAATTTTCACCCCGTTTTGAAAACCCGAACATCTTTTAATTTAAACCGAGTTTTTAGGTCAAGTGGAAATATTAAAGACCCTCACATAACCTTTTCTTAGATAAGGATACCTTTCTGTTCGCCTCACCAGGACGTTATGGATAACACAGATGGCTGAAGTCTGGGCACTTAAAATTCTTTCCGGCCCCCACGTAGGCGCCGAAATCACTCTCGACCCTGGCTCCTGGAGCCTTGGACGGCACGAGGAGTGTGACCTTGTGCTCACCGATGACACTCTGGCTGAGCGTCATCTGGAACTGCATGTTTCAGAAGAAGGTGTGAAGGTCACCAATCTTGCCCAGGGTCAGAGCATTTATATCGGTGGGGAAGCCCAGCCCGACAGCTTTATGCTCACACCCCATAATGTTGCCATGGCCGGTAGTCTCTACTTTGCTGTTGGCCAGGTCGGTCAGCCGTGGCCCGAGCTAAACCTGTCTGGACCACCCACGACTGCACCTCAGACACCGCCACCACAAACAGAACAACCAGCTCCTGAGCAAGCTCAGGCTTCAGTGGTTCCAGCCGCAGTGGAAGCTGTGCCAGCTATCCCTGTTATTGATGATGAAGTCGATGAGCTGGAGATAGAGGAATTAGAGCAGGTTGGTACCAATCATAGAACCGTATCAGCTCAGAGCAGTTTTATAGAGCGTTTGATGGTGCTGTTTGCCATCCCTTCTTTCTCGTTCCGCGATATTGGCCGCTGGTGCCGTAAACACCCTCTGATGTTGGGTGCAGCAGGACTGGGCACCTTCTTTTCTCTGCTGATAGCGGGCTTTTTCTGGTTGTGGATGCTCACAGACCCGGAAACTCACGCTCTGGAAAACATCACTCCGGCGCAAACCGCAGAAAATATTATTAACCAGATGAACATTCAGGATGTTCGTCTGCAGAAGCTGCCAGACGGCTCGGTGCTGATCACAGGCTATGTGATGGACAACACCGTCAAGGATGCCCTGCAGAACGCTCTGAATACCGCCAAAGTGCCCTTTAATTTTCAGGCCGTAGTGATGAACGAGATGCGCGCCACAGCTGCTGCGGTGCTGGAGCAATATGATTTCAAGCTGATGAATATTGAGCTGGATACCACACCCGGTTCATTGGTTCTCAGCGGTTATGCCTCGAACCCTAAAGAAGTCAGCCGCATTCGGGACATCCTTAAGCAGGAAGTTCATGGGTTGATTACCATTCTGGATCAGGTTGAGTATCAGGTCACTCGCCTGAAAGCCCTGCGCACCATGTTCAAGGAAAAGGGGCTGTCTCAGAAGATTCGTCTGCTGGAAACTCCGGGCAAAGTGATTCTCAAAGGCCGTCTGGATGATGTCGCCCAGGGCTACTATCTGAAAGAGGTCGTACAGGGCTTTCGGGAGAAATATAAGAACCGTCCGGAACTTGTGATTGATGTCACACTGCCTGCGACCGATATATCTTCTATGCAGCCCATTCTCAAGATCAAAAGTATCAGCCTGGGACGTATCCCTTATGTGGTCCTTGAGAACGGAGAGAAATATCTCCGCGGAGCGAAGCTGAAAAACGGATATATACTTGAGAATATCAATCTCGAATATCTGACCCTGAAACTGGGTCAGGAAAGAATAAAATACTTTATAGGAGGGGCAGGAGCCCATGGCGGAGAATGAATTTGTGTCCCTGTCAGTCACGGAAGACCGTCTGACAACAGACAAGTCCGGAGAGTACAAGCAGAGCCTGCTTGATCAGCTCAATGCTGATGCCGAATCTCTTCGGGGAAAGCGCAACAGTGGTCTCTCACCAGACCAGTTTGCCAGTACCGATGCTCTGGTAGCTGCCATAGAAGAAGCTATTAAAGTGGTAGAGCTGACCTGGCACAAACATCATATGACAGAAAAGCGGCATTAATTCTTAGCAATAAAATAAAACGCTAGGCTAACTATTTAAGCCGGAGCGTTTAAAGCCCATTATTTATAGCCAGCAGGGAGCGGGTCATGGCAGAGAATTTAAGCAGTGGCAATCTGAGTTTTGATCAAACAACCAACCGTCTCAGTAATGAGCTGGAGAAGTTTGAGAAGAATGTTCAGGATCGCATGAACAATCTGGACCCCAGCAACATGGCGGACCTGATTAGCTTCCAGCAGGAAATTAATAAACTGACCATGCTTTACAGCCTTGAAAGTGGTGTCATCAAGTCAATCAAGGATACTGGTCAGAGCATCATCCAGAAAATCAACTGATTTTATCGATAACCCGGATCAGGTACACCAGGTATGGTTAGCGCAGACACTTTACGACTCCTTGCTGATATTGGCTTTATGGCGACCAGCAGTGGCTATTCCCCTCAGGCCAAGGCGCTGTTCCATGCCATTGAGCTGACCCGCCCTGACAGCGTGTTGCCTCATATTGGTATGGCACTCAACTGCATGAACCTGAACAAGCATCAGGAAGCTCTGGATATTCTGGAGAAAAAGGCCCTGAAGCTGGAGCCGGATAATGCCACCGTCCAGGCATTCATGGGTATGGCATTAATGATGCTGGGCCGCAGCAGTGAAAGTGAACGTTGCCTCAGTGCACTGACTGACAGCGATGACACACTTGCAGCCACCCTGGCTTCGAACCTTCTGGCAGAGCTTAAAGAGCACGCCAACAAGAAAGCAGCTCCCGGCCTTCACTGACGTTCAGTCAAGGCCAAATCTTTCCCTTAAACATTCTCTGTATAAAGCACTGAGCTGGATAAGGCCTGCACCAGCACTTTCGCTCTGATTGCTTTCCGCTATAGACTGAATATCCAAACGAACACTCTCACCAGGCGCATAGCGCTCTGTAAGATGTTCACCCTTCATCCAGCTTTTTAACAATGCAGGCACCAGCCGCTCATACTCCCCACCAAGACCCAGATGCCTTAAGGCTCTGGCGGCCTGTACTCTTAAATCAGATTTCAACTCAGCAAAGGAAGAGGTTGCATCCAGGTCCCACTGTTCCATTTGCTCAATAATGGGAGCGGCAGTGTTAAAAGGCACCGGGTCGAAACGACAAGGCAATTGCGTTAGCGGCAACATCGCCATCTTCCAGTTTTGAGCCTGTTTAAGAAACACCTGCCCGCCCTGAATAAAACCCTGAACAATATCATCCACATCGGACTCTTCCGGCATCCAGCCCTGAGCAAGCAGGCCATCCCAGAGAAGCTCTATTCTTGTGGCTGACAAACTGCTGGCTTGCCAGCGCTCTATTTTTTGTTCTGCCAGCTCCTGACGCAATCTTGATAGCACTTCTGAATCACAGAGCATATCCAAATCCACCAGCAGGAGTTCTCCGTTATCAGACAGCACATTGCCACCATGAAGGTCAGACAGGCCACAGAACACGGCCAGAGCCGATAACAGACCCAACCGAGCCATATCACTTTGGGGCGACAGGTTTTCAGCGCTGTAATAAGGCCGGAAGCCATAGCTACCACGACAATCTTCACAAGTGAGAATATCGGACTGCTCTGCAATTACGCTTTGCCCAAGCCATTGGTTAAACAGCTGTGACAGCCCATTCTTTTGAACAAATGCCGCCTCCATCTTCATAGACGATGGCTTATAGAGAAGATTTATCCCGGAGTTGAATGTCAGACGACAGGCTCCCCTGTACCCCTTTGAGGTTAAGGGCTTTATGGTGGTCATCTCTTCCCCAGACAACCCAAAGCTCTCCTGCAGCTGCTCACGGCCTTCCTCCACGCGATTGAGCAACACTTTTAAAGCCTGAGCCGCTCTTAGGGACTGTCTTCGCTGATAGTGTCTCTTAATCCGGGAATTGGTTAACGGGGCTTTTGCAGAATCAGTTTTTATGAATCCATGCTTCATGGCCCAAAGTAGAAGACTGTCGACCTGCGCCCGAGCCAGCGAAGCATTACCGATGAAGTGTTGTCTGATCTGACTCACACTGAAGCCCTTCAGACATACATTTAAAATATCGGACAAATGTTCAATAGGAACTGCACCCTTCAAACCCTCAAACCAGACAGGTGCAGCCTGTCCGGATAGCAGCTGTCGTCCACTCAATGTGGTTTTTAAGCTCTGTAATTGAAGAGTTGTCGAGCCATAGTCTGCAAAGATGCGATGGTAGTGAAGAGAGTGCAGATGGGATGTAGGCGCCGCCTTATCCTTTCGTGCCTGCTCACACAGAGTCTCAACGATGTCATCAAACTGTGCAATAACATGCTGCCACTGATAACACTCAAGGAAGCGCTTTCTTCCCTCTTCTCCCATAACAGCACGTAATTGAGAATCTGATGATAGGCGGGCAATGCTCTCCGCCAGCGCAGAAATATCCACAGCTACCGACTGCGCCTGAATGAAGTGTGCACGAGAGGCATCAAAGAAAGCACTGGGCGCACACAAGCCATCAATATCACCCCAAATGGAAGGAATTTTCTCTCCCTGCACTCCCTGTTCAATCAGTTCCTTATAACCATTCCAGTCAGAGAGAATTACCGGCAGGTTTGCTGACATCGCCTCAACCGGGGCCAAACCAAAACTTTCCTGCACCGAATCGGCAATAGAAACAAAAGCATCAACAGCTTTATAAGCCACTGCCTTCTGCCCAGCCTCAAGATCAAAATTAAAAAATACCTGACTTTCAATACCCAACTGCCCGGCCAGCCTGGCCAGTGAGAACACATAATCCTCATCACCCGCTGTTTGACCACAGATATACAGGCAACAATTATTGGCACCATGCCTGTCACGGGCTTCTGCGAGAGCTGTAAGTAACGGGTGCAAGTCGGCTTTATCCACAGGAGAGAGTCGACCAAGGCAGAGTATTATTACCTTATCTTCAGGCAGCCCCAGAACTTCCCTCGCCTGCTTCTGGTTCAGGTTACAGGCTACTCCCATATCGGGTACACCGAGAGGAATCACCGGTCTCTGCCCCTGAAACACATCACCACGTCGTGCCGTTTCTTCCAATAAGTTATCTACAACCTGCCGTGCTGCCTGACTGCTGCATATCACCGCATCGTAGGGCTTGGATGGTGAACAGCCCAAACTACGCCAGGCTCCCAAAGAGATATCCTGATTCAACGAATGAGTGCGTCCAACAAGGGGAAAAGGAGTCTGGGCAAAAGCATCCCTTAGCTCCATCAGGTAACTGAAGTGAGGGTCACCGGCGTAGAACAGATCATAGGTATGTATAGAAAAGCTCGCGGCTAGAGACTGCAGAGGAAGAACCGTCACCGCCTTGCTACTTCCAGTCTCTGCTAGCCAGTTGTCCCAAAATGCCTGCCGGGCTTCAATATCACCTTCACCAATAAAGAAGTGAAAATGTTGAAAAAATTGGGAGTGTTCAAGCAGAGCCCCAAGAAAGCCAGTGTTCGCTTCCCGCAGGCCATTGATATAGCCATCAAGGAGAATACTGTCCGGAGGTAGAATCGTGCCGAAGAGCCGGGTGCTGACTGGATAGCCGGATGAAGCCCTTACTGGAGTCTCCATCAGGGCATCATAATATTGCCGGGGGCTGGGGCAGAGAAATTATTATCACCAGAAGATCTCCCCAAAAGCCCCTGGTAGTAGAGACAACAGCCGCCAAAGGCTTCGACGGCTTCCTGAAACTGCTCAATTCTTAAATCAGACAGAGCCATACGCTGATACAGCTGATACACACCTTCGGTTTCATCCATGGTCAGGCTACCGCGCTGGTCACGAATCAGACCCATGCTTTTTTCCAGTAACAGGCGATTATCGCTCTGCCGCTGGCTCTTCCCTTCAGAAATAACACCCAGATTACACAGCAGATAAACCTGCCCAGCCTCTTCATAGCAGGCTACATCAGCCGTTTCCATGGTGATCTGATAGCGACCATTATTCTGTTCCAGCTTGCCCAGATCATTATTGCGGGCAAAAAGGGTTAGCAATTCATCCAGCCCCATAACACTCTTCCTGATCGATTCTCTTTAGATGTCGGCAGGAAAAGAGCCTCTGAGAGGCTAAGAAGAGAAGAGCAACCAAAAAGATATGCACTGTTAAGCCAGCTCTTCGGCCTGAACCTCCTCCGCAGTACTGGTCGAGAGCCTGCGGAACACCATCAGCAATAACAGGAAGATCAAAGCACTGGCTCCCACGCTCAGCCAGACAGACCCCGTCACTCCCATCACCAGATAACCAATGATACACACCAGAGCCACCGCCACGCAGTAAGGCAGCTGAGTCAGCACATGGTCAATATGGTGGCAGGAGGCACCGGTGGAAGAGAGAATGGTGGTATCAGAGATAGGCGAGCAATGGTCACCGAACACCGCCCCAGCCAGCACAGCGCCCATCATCGGCATAATCAGGGCCAGATCAGTAGCTGCGGCCATATCACCAGCAACAGGCAACATAATACCGAAGGTGCCCCAGCTGGTGCCTGTGGCAAAGGCCATAACCCCGGCAATGATAAAGACCAGAGCAGGTAGCCAGGCAGTATGGATAGCATCACCCACCAGACCAGACAGATATTTCCCAGTTTCCAGATTACCAATCACATCCACCAGCACCCAGGCCAGCACCAGAATATAAATAGCGCCCATCATGGATTGAACACCTGCGCCAACAGCTTCCATCGTCCGGCTGCTGCCGGCATTATGGCGCAGCAGCATCAGCAGGCTGGTCAACAGGCCAATGGCTCCACCAATCACCAGAGAATCTGCCACATTAGTATTCTCAAAAGCGCCCAGCACAGAAAAGGCATGACCAGCCTGCCCCAGAGCTTGTGCGCCTGTGCCGATCAAAGCGACCACTGTCGATACCACCAGCATCAATACAGGCACCACCAGATCAGCCACTAACCCTTTGCCGGTATCTTTTATCTCGGTCGCCCCCATAGGCTGCCCCTTGCAGCTATTGAACAGTTCACCACGAGCCGCCATACGGGCATGGCTATGCATAGGGCCAATATTGAGATCCATCACCGCCGCACAGATCACCATAGCCAGCGCAAAGATGGCATAGAGGTTCATGGGGATCATAGTGATAAAGGCTGCAAACGCACTGATATCGGTTATTCCATGGGTCATCAGAATCGAGCCCACCAAGGCAATAATATAAGCCCCCCAACTGGAAACAGGCGTGATCACACAAACAGGTGCGGCGGTGGAATCAATCAGGTAAGCCAGCTTGGCACGGGATACTTTATTGCGATCGGTCAGGGGGCGGCAGATATTACCGACGGCCAACGCATTAAAATAATCATCAATAAAAATAATCACGCCCAGCGACACAGTCAGAACCTGTGCGCCCCTGGCGGTTTTAATACGCTCCCGTGCCCAGTCACCAAAAGCCCGGGTACCACCTGCCAGAGAGATCAGACTGGTCATCACTCCCAGACAAAGCAGAAACAGAAGAATAAAGACGCTGCCGGTATTCAGGCCATCATTCCAGAACACGGCCACCGATGCATTGATAATGTAATGGAACGCATCAACAGGGTTATAACTGGTAAGAAGAAGTGCACCCACAACAATACCTGCTCCGAGGGAGAGCAGGGTTTTACGGGTGATAACAGCAAGACCTATGGCAACAAAAGGTGCCAGCAGTGAAAGAGGTGATAACGCATAACTGGTTAGCTCCATAGGTCAGGTCTCGCAGGGTCATCATTTGCAAGCAATTGATTAAAAGGTAGACGAAAACCGTTCAAATCACCCTTTCAACAGCTGAATCGCTGCCAGATTCAGCCCCCTGTTTCCTTAACGAGCTCTCAGTTGCAGCACTGCATCAGGTGCACGGTTCACAGCAACATATTCCGAGACATCAGACACAAGGAGCCAGACCCGGCCAGTCGTCAAGAGAAGGATCCAGAAGGAAAGCCACCCCCAACGAATCAGTACAGATGACGCGGAAACAAGCAGCTCTGGGTAATGATGATCTGCTCGAAATACGACAAAAGACAGATGACGGATCAGCACTGAAAAGCAAGCAAGGAGGCTTCATAATTTTCACCTATACTCCCCCCCCCTCACCCCTCATCCTCTGGGTGCTCCCCTATCCGGTGGCTTTGGGTGTTCCCTGTCCAAAAGTGGTGATAACAGGTATGTACAAGCCGAGAAACTTCATCTTCTTCAGGGTGGTGATAACAGCCCTCGTTACCGCAATTATGTACATTCCGCCTGCAAACAGCAGCGGAGGAAAGAACACTGCCGGTGCAGTGTCATCTTCACCAGCCTACCTCTTTGATCACATTCGCAGCATCTCGGATCAACCCGTCAATATTCTGCAGAAGTATCTGCCTACAGGTACTGCCCAGCAACAATTGTGCACTCGCCTTAACAGAAAAGTACTTGGCACTGTCCCTACAGAGACACAGTTAGAAGGCATAAAAACACTGCTGGAATTATTCGCTGAACGCCCGGATTACGATGATCATATGCCAACAATTGGTGGTGCTGTAGGGCTTATCACCAAGCAGGCAGATACCGGAGATAAAAGAGCAATTGGTATACTGCACCAACTGGGTTCACCTGATTTCCCTGAGCCCCCCCTTGATCTCAACTTGAGGGAAGGGTTTTTCAATAAAATAGGGAAAGCGATCGATACAGCAACCTGGGGAATGACATCCCACTACTCAAAGATACAGCGCCGCAGCCAACTCAAAGCGAAAGGTGAAACTGTACAGGCTTCATCATTTTACCGGGAACAGATCCTGAACCCGGACATAACTCTTCCCCCTGCAGCCAAAGCAAAGCTTTTTCTAAAAGCCCGTCACCAGGAATCAACCAAAAGAGAATCTACCGGGTCTGGCAAAAGAAGTATCTCTCTAGGAACCGCCGTCGCAACAACTGCCATATTCATTGGTAGTTTCATGGCCAGAACAGTGGATGCTATATCCACCAGTGCACCCACAGTGAACATGTCGTCTCCTGCAGTCGACTCCGGCGGTTATGTCGATGTCACCTGCAGTATCCAAAGTTGTCCAAAAGAAAGCTGCTCCTCAAGCATGGAAGTTTCACACCCCCATGCTCCAGCCTGTCACTATAACCCTGCAGTGCACGGTAATAGTGCTATTGAAGTATGCACTGCCTCTCCCGGGTCGAAATCAGCGCCTCTGTTTACCCATCGCAAAAATGATGGAGGGACACTCATGAAATTTCGTACTAAAGCCGACTTTGACAGCCCGCTGACCCTCACCTGCCGCGCTGGTAGTACAGAAAAACAGATAACCATCAAGCCACTCCCTCATCTGGCTACAGCAGCAAAAACAGGGAATGACAAATCTCAGTTGCCACAGCAATCCCTGGTGCAAGCCTCATACGATCAGACAGCGAAACATGAGATTCTCAGACGACAGGCGCCATCTAGCCCTTATACAACGGAGCCAGTAACAACAGATACTGTCATACCGGAAACAGTGACAGAGCCGCCGCCCCTGGAAAACCATGAACCAGGGAATGGCATCGCTCCCGATAGCATCTTCACTTACTCGTACTGGGATAACCTGGGTGATGTGCCCGTTACTCAGGGGGGGATACCTCAGCAACGACAGGTCAGCAATACATTTACTGCCAGAGCAAACAACACAGCCCCTGTTATTTTACAGATTGAGCCACACCCAACCGTTCTCGCCTCAGGGAAATGGGCATTTAGCGATCAGGAGGTTTACACCGTAGACCCCGGCCAAACGGTCGAATTACCCTTGTCCTTTATTCCGGGAGAAGCTGGTGCCGCAGAGGCCTCCTATAGCCTTAAGGTGAGTTATCACGGTCATGATATTACCCCTGTTCAATACAACATCCGGGGGAACGGCCTGAGTCAGGAGGATCTTGATCAGCAACGAGAAAATGGTTATATCCACTCAGGCAGCAAGGTATTAAAAGATATTTCAGTGAATCACCTGCTTTCAACCAGCGACAACAAAATTCTGGTGGGGGACAACAAACACCTGAAGGTTCTGAGCCTGCGCTCTGACACCACCAGCCTGGCAACAACGGGGGACGTTGTTTTGAATCCACCCCTGTTAGATAACTCGGTTCTATGCCTCAAACGCAATAACACCCTGTTATCACAGGAGCCCGGAGAGTTAGTCTACAGGGACGGAGGGGGAGGGGACACAACTGTGATCCCTTTCCCAGACAGCGATTTACGGCTGATGGAGGCGTGCGGAACAATACCCGGGCTGCGCTTTGGCGTGCTGGAAGCCCGGAGTGGCTGTGGTCGCTGGGGGCCTGTTCTGTACAAGAGTGGCCTTCACGTGAGCTCATTACATAAGATTGGTAAGGTTGCCTGCCGCCAACTTGGATTAGGTTACGTTAAAGGTCAGGGGTCATTCACATCCTACGGGACGTCACCTAATGGGCCTCTCTATAAATGCGCAATCACCAACTCTTGCCACGCACTGCAGGATCTCGAGTGTGTCGGCACAGAGGACGCCATCAGGGACTGTTCCAGTAATCCTGTCGCTTATCAGGAGGAAGGCGGCGGTTCGGACTTTAAACGCCTTTTTGTTGCCTGCAAAGACACAGAAACCACTCAGGCCCACCCTCCTCCCGGGTGCAATTCCCCCAATGATCTCAGAAGCGGTATGGTGCTACGCAGCGGTACAATTTACCGCTATGACACAGGTACACTCTATGGTTACCCAAAATCGATCTCACTACTAAGCACCAAAGACTTTGCTAATGTCACCCGGTGGCAGGCGCTCTCTGAGAGTCAGTTTCTTGCAGCCACAACAGATTCCATAAAATATTTTGCGACGCAGGGTGGTTATAAAAATTACGTTGAAATGGATGATCACTCCTTCCCTGGAGGGTTCACGCAACTTGTTGGTCAACCGGGAAGTGGGGCGACCTATGGCATACCCGCCAACAACACCGATCAGATTGTAAAAATCGAAATTAACAACCAGAGAATCAACCTGACAGAGTTGGATATTCCCCCAATAGCAGACATGGACACCTCCGGAATGGAGAGAAAGTTAACTGTCAATGCGCAGGGGGCTCTTGTTCTGGCTATAGGCGAACGTCTGCACGTACTCAGCAAACTCTCTGCAGACAATACAACGAGTATCCCGGGAGTGCAGGATTATTCGCAAACTGTTTCCGCTTCCGCGTCCCCTGCCTCAACCACCATGGCATCAGCGCCCTCCCCCTCAACAAGCGCGACTCCTTCAGCAACACCCCACAAACCAGGCTCAGAAGGATTTGATTGGTGGCTATTGGTAGGAAGTAATGCTGTAAACACCTTAATTACTGTTCCTGTATCAGTAGCAGCCACACTCATTGCTAAAAAGGCATGCAGTAGTTGCCGGAGAAAAAATCAACGCTACAACCTGCGCGAACTGAATCTGGAAGACTACCGTCCCACCCAAATCCAGGGACGCCGACTACCACCAACACCCGAGCCAGTTCCACTCTCGCAAACACATCAACAGACTAATATCTCATATCCCGACGAGAAACCTTCGTTCCCAGAAGGTGAAACAACACAGCCCAATGAAAATAATTATGAGACTCTGCCTGAACATAAACTGCCTCGGGAATCTGTTCTCAGTGATGTATAAGTACCCGGACACCTGTTTTATATGCCGATTGCCTGCTACTGGCGGGCCCCGGAAGGGGCAATATTCGATTACGGGTATCCGGGTACTTAGGTTTCTATTTACAAACAAAAACGGATACCAGCCAGGCTGGCATCCGTTTTTGTGGATTGTTAAGAAATTTGAATCAGCACGCGCTCAGTTCTTCCACCGGTGCAATGTATCGTCAAATGATTATAAGGTTGTATATCCCCTCGCCTCTGAGTCAAACCAGGCGATGATAGAACTCATCTGTTGGTCAGCATGATCAGTGAGTGTGCAGGTTCATTACGACAGAAGTGAAGGGGTCTCATATCTTATGTTAAAAAATGAACAGGGAGAGGAGGTCTTTGGCGCCCGGATGGATACCAGTGTAATAAAGGGAGATCTCTCTGACATTCCTGAATCGATGCGGTTAAATATTCGATCTGGAACTCCCCTGGAAACACCCCTGGTTAAATTCCCTGGTTCAGGGAAGTGTTCGATCCAGTAATAGACTGCTTAGGAAACACACTCTGTGCTGTGACAGAACTATTGGTAGCGAATACCCAACTGCAGCACCACATCAGACGCACGGTTCACAGTGAGATCTTCCGAAACATCTGCAACAAGCGACCAGTTATCAGCAAGCCTGACTGTACCACCCAAAAACAGACGCGCCGCCACACCAGACAATTCATCCAAAGAGCTGTCATAAAAACCGGAATGGACATCCACCTGAGTCTGCAGAGCAACAGAAGGCCACGCCTGCCATGACGCCCCCACCGAACCATAACCCACCACAGACTCTTGTTGACCTCTTAACAAATCACCTTTGCCAGGAAGCAGTATTCCGCCACTGGCATCCAGCTGAACCTGCCAGTCACTGAGCCAGCCAGTATTGGACCAGGCCACGCCCGCAGAAACATCAGTACCACCACTACCGGTCAGATCTTTCGCCTTGCCCGTGGGCAATTTTACTGAAAGCTGCAAAACACTCTGACTTCCAGACTTCTGGTGAATCTGCCAGGCCGCTTTCAGCTGAATATCACCCAATCCGGAAGCAGGTTTGGCAAGCAATACCCGCTCAACCCCCTTATCGGTGTAACGTATTCTCAAACGGTTGGAAGGCTGTTTATCCCGACCGCCCTGAGGCAGGCCAAAAGTACGGTGCCAGTCTTCAATAAAACCATCCAGGCTACCTCCGCTGTGACGAACATAAGGAATATCCAGCCCCAGCTGCCAGCTTTCGCTTAATCCATAACGAAAGACCATAGTCGTACGCAGAGTTTCGCCATCAACCTGTAGAGTCTCGCTGCCAATGCCGGCATCGTCTTCAGTAATATTATGGCTTGCAACATCCACCAACAAAGCACCAGAGGTTTCCCCCTCACCCAACAAGATTGCAGATTCAGTGCCGGGTAAACCATACACACCCACCAGCGGGCTGTGGTTCACGCTATAGAAAGGTCGAGCCCCTGAATCAAGGCCTGAATCAAAACCTGAAGCAGCCAGTACTCCCGAGAAACCCAGACAAGCGGAAGCAGCCGCAAAACGAAACTCCATAGAACAGCCTTATTCTTATATTTAAACGACAGGGTATAGTACATGAATTGAGTGACAGTCTGTTGACGGCTATCTTCACTCGCACCTCCCCGCCTGGTTAGATGGCCCTGCTAGTTAGAAGCCTCTGGTAGATAATGCCACTCACCACTCACCACTCATTTTTTCATAGACATCGCAGGCGATGAGCAAGCGTTCCCGGCACGAAATATATGCTGTGGATCGCATGGTAAGGTCCAAGTAATACCACATACTATCTCTCACACTTTTCTTCTTAATACCCGAGAGATATCCATCTCGAAAACCAGGGTAGATTACATTTATGCACTCTTTACCACAGCGTAACCTATTGTGTTTAATGGATAAAAACCAGGATTCAAACGTGTCGACAAGCTGCCTCTTTATGGAAAGGTCTTTGCTATCAGTTTTGATATCCAAATCTATAAAATAGATTTTATCCCGAGCAGCATTATATAAAACATTTCCAGGATGCCGGTCTTCGAAAGGAATGTGGGGTATTCCGTCAATATCTGTTTCTTCCTGCCCAGCCCCATGATTTAAATAAGCCACTGACTGACCAAATCGTTCAAATGCTTTTTGTAGAGCAGCTCTGGATTTGTCTTTACCTTCCTCATAATCGAATACTATGTCCAGCAAAGATGGTGATTTAATAAACGGATAAACAGTCATCCTGTATTCAACACCCTCAAGTGAATAGTTAGCACCTGCTATTGGGTATACAAACTTAAGACCGGGTAAACCTGGTGATTTTGAGACAGCATTTTTTAACTGCCATTCATAGCTCTCTGAATATCCTGCAGCCTGATCCTCACGAACAACCTTTACAAAGTAGGCTACTTCCTCTGAAGCGTTTTCTATTACCTTAAAGGCTCTGTCAATCTGACTACCACTTCCGGTACTGGTAGTAGACACCGAGATATCGTCGCCTCCAAATATCAGCTCAATAACCTTCTGGTGAGAAGGCATCACCCCGCCCTCTTCTGGCTTGTACATTTCATCTATTGCCATTGAGAAATGACTATAAAAAGAAAGAATGATTATTAAAAAAACAGAAGAGGAAACAGAACTTATTTTCACAAGGAAACTCCAGGCTTCACTTAGTTAAAAATCATTAACTATCTCAAATCAGGTTAAGATGCAGGGCTGAACAATTCAAATGAGCAGACCAAATCGAAAAACCATTCAAAGGATGGCGGCATATTATTGGATATTTGAAGTAAACATGGAAAAACTTAACCGTAACCTCTGTTTATTAATAAGAGTAAGGGACTCCTAACCGCATTGTTATTGTTAATAAAAAAACAAGCGAGTAGTTTTTTCATAATTCACAGGATATATATTGAAAAAACAAAGGTAGAGTAATGCAACTATCACCAACGTTAAGCTTTGATTGCTCCCTATTACGCTCAGAGACAAAGGTAACGAATCAGAAAGCATTTAATAAAAAAGCCAGTGACAGCTCCGGCACCCAAAAAGACACCATCTATCCTTCTATTCCGGCTCATATTCAGCCAGCAAGAGCGAGTTCCTCCTCCCTGAAATACGGCTCCCGAAAGGTCGCTATCATCGGCACAGGTTGTATGGGTAGCGTGCTGGGTAAGAGGTTTGTCGATATAGGCTGGCAGGTCACATACGGATCACGTACTCCAGAAAGTGAACATGCCAGGTCACTTATAACCAGTCCCGGGATTTGTGTCTGCTCGCAGAGGGAAGCCGTAAAAGAAGTTGAAGCCATTGTCCTTGCAGTGAACTGGCCAGAGGTTAAAGACGTTGCAGCAAACCTTGGGAACCTCTCCGGGAAGACTATTATTGATGTTTCAAACCCAATGCGGCAAAACACACAAGACGGATATTTTGAGCATTCAGAAGCCACATCCGGCGCTGAACTGATACAACAGCTGCACCCTGACGCAAAAGTTGTGAAAGCTTTCAATATTATCGGTGATTATGTGATTAAAGACCCTTCTATTACCCATTCGCCTGTCACTGTACCAATAGCGTCAAACGATAAAGAAGCAAAAGAACAAACAAGCAGGGTCGTTTATGAGATGGGCCTGAAGCCTGTGGATTTCGGACCTTTAAGAATGGCACTCTATCTGGAAGGCATGGCTGTTGCCTATATGACTCCTCTCGTACAAAGGCGAGATGAAGGCTGGGAATTTTCGTTTCAGACAACCAACCACTGGAAAACATTCTCTGATGGTAGCTGGTGGGAGCCGGTAAAAGATAGGGACAACCTCGCGCAACTTCCCCGGGAACCTGCCACAGGGGCCGCTCTAAACAATCTTTAAAAATGCAGGTAAACCCTGAGAATATTCCGGAGCACATATCCAAAAAAGCCGCCAGAACATAACGTTCTGGCGGCTTCGATTTTTCAACAAAAAGCTATATAACGGAGATTATTCCCACTCAATGGTCGCAGGTGGCTTACTGGAAATATCATAAGTCACCCGGGAGACCTGACTAATCTCGTTAATAATCCGGCTGGACATTTTTTCCAGGAACTCATAAGGCAAATGCGCCCAGCGAGCCGTCATAAAGTCGATGGTTTCCACCGCACGCAGAGCAATCACATACTCATAACGACGGCCATCACCTACAACACCCACAGACTTCACCGGCAGGAATACTGCAAAGGCCTGGCTGGTCTTGTGGTACAGGTCAGCCTTGTGGAGTTCTTCAATAAAGATCGCATCCGCTTCACGCAGAATATCAGCGTATTCTCTCTTCACTTCACCCAGAATCCGAACACCCAGGCCAGGGCCAGGGAAAGGATGGCGATACACCATATCGTAAGGCAGACCCAGTTCGAGGCCGATCTTGCGCACTTCATCCTTAAACAGTTCACGCAGAGGCTCAACCAGCTCCATCGCCATATCATCAGGCAGACCACCAACATTATGGTGAGACTTGATCACATGGGCTTTACCGGTTTTACTGGCTGCAGATTCGATTACGTCAGGGTAAATCGTACCCTGAGCAAGGAAGTCGACACCCTGCAGGCGGGTGGACTCTTCATCGAACACTTCAATAAAGGTATTACCAATCACCTTACGCTTCAGCTCAGGGTCAGACACACCTTTCAAACCGGAGAGGAAACGCTCTTCCGCTTCAGCACGAATCACTTTCACGCCCATGTTTTCTGCAAACATGGCCATAACCTGATCACCTTCGTTCTTGCGCAGCAGACCATTGTCTACAAATACACAAACCAGCTGATCACCAATAGCACGGTGCAGAAGTGCTGCTACAACACTGGAATCAACACCACCGGAAAGTCCCAGCAGAACTGTCTTGCCACCTACCTGCTCACGTACACGGGCGATGGCATCTTCAATAATACCGGCAGGCGTCCAGAGCTTTTCGCATCCGGCAATATCACAGATAAAACGCTCAAGCAGACGACCGCCCTGCTTGGTGTGAGTCACTTCAGGGTGGAACTGCACACCAAAGAAACGACGCTTCTCATCAGACATACCGGCGAACGGGCAGCTGTCAGTCCAGGCCATACGTTCAAAGCCTTCTGGCAGCTCTGAAACCTTGTCACCATGGCTCATCCATACGTCGAGGCTGGTCTGACCACCTTCGGCAATATGGTCGTAAATGCCATCGAGCAGTGCACTGGAGTGACCAACATTCACACCAGCATAACCAAACTCGCGCAGATCGGAGGTAGACACCTTACCGCCCAGCTGTTCAGCCATAGTCTGCATGCCGTAGCAGATGCCCAGTACAGGAACACCCAACTCAAACACAACACCGGGAGCACGAGGAGTATCAGTGCCTGTTACAGACTCAGGACCACCGGAAAGAATAACGGCCCTGGGTGCAAAATCGCGAATCTCCTGCTCTTCCATATCGAAGGCACGGATTTCACAGTACACACCGATTTCACGTACACGACGCGCAATCAACTGAGTGTACTGGGAACCGAAATCAAGGATAAGAATTCGCTGGGAGTGAATATCCTGGGTCATGGCTTTTAATACCTGGGCCGTTGAAACCTGTAAGCACAGCCGTATGATTTAGATACGACCGTCGTTTATTTTTTCGTAGATGAGCCTGCTGCCGGGGTCATAACCCGATTGATATCGAATCATGACCCCGTCCACATCGAGATCAAACAGGCTATCAGCGTGCTCTGTAATTAGGAGCTTCTTTGGTGATGGTCACATCATGAACATGTGACTCACTCATACCAGCATTGGTTACCCGAACAAACTCAGGGCGGCTGCGCATAATTTCGATATCCGCAGAGCCGGTGTAACCCATGGAGGCTCGCAGGCCACCCATCAGCTGGTGAACAATGGCATTGATTGGGCCTTTGTAAGGCACACGACCTTCGATACCTTCCGGCACCAGCTTGTCTGCACCAGAGTTGGCATCCTGGAAGTAACGGTCACTGGAGCCCTGGCTCTGGTCCATAGCACCCAGGGAACCCATGCCACGGTAGCTCTTGTAGCTACGGCCCTGATACAGAATGATTTCGCCTGGGGCTTCATCCGTACCCGCCAGCATGCTGCCGATCATCACAGTACTTGCACCGGCAACAACAGCCTTTGCCAGGTCGCCGGAGTAGCGCACACCACCATCAGCGATCACAGGCACACCTGTGTCCTTCAGCTCTTCTGCAACATTGGCTACGGCAGAAATCTGCGGTACACCAATACCGGTAACGATACGCGTGGTGCAGATAGAACCAGGACCGATACCGACCTTCACACCATCAGCACCGGCTTCAACCAGAGCACGAGCAGCAGCGGCAGTTGCGATGTTGCCGCCAATCACCTGCAGGTCCGGGTAAGTCTTCTTCACCCAGGCCACACGATCGATAACACCCCGGGAATGTCCGTGGGCGGTATCAACAATAATCACATCCACACCGGCAGCAACAAGCGCCTCAACACGGTCAGGAGTTTCCGGACCAGTACCAACAGCAGCACCAACACGCAGGCTGCCGTGCTCATCTTTACAGGCGTTCGGGTAATCCTGGGATTTCTGGATATCTTTGACTGTCATCAGGCCTTTCAGAAGACCGTCTTTGTCCAGTACCAGAACCTTTTCAATACGATGGTTTTGCAGCAACTGCTGCACATCTTCAGGGCTGGTGCCTTCCTGAACAGTCACAAGACGATCACGAGGCGTCATCAGTTCCGTCACAGTTTTATTCAGGTCAGATTCAAAACGCACATCACGACTGGTGATAATGCCGACCAGTTTAGTGCCATCCAGAACAGGAACACCGGAGATATTATGCTGGCTGCGCAGACTCAGCAGTTCGCGGATCGTTGCATTGGCGTCGATGGTGATAGGGTCCTGCACCATGCCGCTCTCATGCTTCTTAACTTTACGAACTTCCGCAGCCTGCTGTTCTGGCGTCATATTCTTATGAATAATGCCAATGCCACCTTCCTGAGCCATGGCAATAGCCAGACGTGACTCAGTTACTGTATCCATGGCGGCAGACATCAGGGGAATATTTAATTCAATACCGCGACTCAGGCGGGTCTTCAGGGAAACCGACTTAGGCAAAACCTCTGAGTAGCCGGGTACGAGAAGAACATCATCGAATGTGAGAGCTTCTTGAGCGATACGTAACATTTTTTTTGCCGTCCAGTTAAAGGAAGCTGGGTGTAAAAACCGATATATATTTTCCTGACTGCTTTTTGCTTCCCGGCTGTTACAAGCCTGTGAAGCGGTCTTGAAAGGAAAAATACACCAGAACTGAACTGTAAATGCCGGGGATGCACTGGCAATTCAGCTGAACGAGGTAAATTCGTTCAATTATAAAACCCGAAACCCGACCTCACAATTCTTATAATTTTATTTTTTTTCAGGGATAATAGCGCGGTTTGCCTGTGTAAAAGCCTGATTGACCCTGCAGACCAGTTCCGGGGATGTTACTGGTTTGCGCCAATTTGAAAACTAGCCCTCTATATAAAGAGGCCTGGTGCGCATTTCGGGTACACCATGACTTATCAGAATAACCGTTACGATCCTCTCGCCTATAACCCTGGCAACCAGAGTTCACAGACCCAGGATGCCGGTCAGCGACAGATTCTCTCGGTGTCTGCCCTTAACCGACAGGCCAAAAATCTGTTGGAAGTGTCCTTTCCCTCCATTTGGGTTGAAGGCGAACTCTCCAATCTGGCGCGCCCCCGCTCCGGACACTGGTACTTCACCCTCAAAGATGCCGGAGCCCAGGTGCGCTGCGCGATGTTCCGTGGCAATAACAGCCGGGTACGCTTTCAGCCATCGGAAGGACAGCAGGTACTGATTCGTGCCCGGGTCAGCCTTTACGAAGGCCGGGGTGACTACCAGCTGATTGCCGAGCATATGGAAGAGGCTGGCGCCGGTGCTCTGCAAAGAGCCTTTGAAGAGCTCAAAGCCCGTCTGGCCGCCGAAGGCCTGTTCGCACAAGAGAACAAACGCCCTCTTCCCAACATGCCCCAGCACATTGCAGTGGTGACATCGCCGACTGGTGCCGCTATTCGGGATATTCTCACTGTCTTTCGTCGGCGTTTCCCTGCACTAAAAATCACGGTGGTGCCGACAGCGGTTCAAGGCAATGAAGCAGCCCAGCAGATTGTCTATGCCCTGCACCAGGCAACAAACCTGCCCAATGTAGACGCCATTATTGTCGGACGGGGCGGTGGCTCCATTGAAGACCTCTGGCCTTTTAACGAAGAAGCCGTTGCCCGGGCGATTGCCCAGTGCCCTATTCCCATCGTCAGCGGTGTCGGCCATGAAGTGGACTTCACCATTGCCGACTTTGTTGCCGACCATCGTGCAGCGACGCCTTCTGCTGCCGCCGAAATCCTCAGCCCGGACCAGCAGGAACTGGGCAATATGGTGAATGGTTACCGGCAGATGCTGGTGCGCCATATCAGCCAGCGCCTGCAACGGGAAAAGCAGCAGCTTGATCATCTGCGTCTGCGGCTCAGACACCCTGGCGATCGCCTGCGGGAACAAGGGCAGCGTCTCGACGACCTGGAGCTACGCCTGCATCAAGCCATAGAAAACAAGCTACATCGTGCAGAGTCCCGACTGGGCAATGCCCGTGAACGTCTGCACCAGCACACTCCGCTGAATACCCTGCAGCGTATGAACACCCTGCAGCAGCAGCTGGACCAGCGCTTAAAGCAGGCCATCACTGCTCGCCTGCAGAATCTGCGCAACCGCCTGATAAATCAGATTGCCCAGCTGGATGCCTACAGCCCTTTAGCAACACTTCAGCGGGGTTACGCTATTGTGCAGAACGATGAAGGCCGGGTGATTACCAGCCATGATCAGGCAAAACCCGGTGATGAAGTGCAAACCCGGCTGGCACAAGGGCGACTCACCTGCCGTGTTGAGCACTCTGTGCCTGATGAAAAATAAGTAACCAGAATAATACGCCTCAACAACTGGCACATCTGTACTATTCCACTATCTTAAGCAGCCCGAAAAACCTCTTTCTCGAGTGGGCTGCTGTGGGATTTCCAAATCGAATAACCCTTTCAAATCTTGCCTCACTGGTTTCTCCTGCATTACTGGTTATTACTTTGAACCTGAGTCTACCCTCACTCTCAGAGGCGTCTCCCTATATGCCTGCCATACAGGCCGGCTTAGAGGAACACAGTAAAACTGCTGATGATGGTCACCTCCCTGACGCCTATGAAAAAAATCATGTACTGTCGCCACTGGAGAATCATTACCAGCAGCTGGAAAACCAGTTACGTGAAATTGAGCAGGACAACCCCCTGACCAATAAACTGCTCACAGCAGGTCTGGTCTTTGCTCTGGATATGGCCCTGGAACTGATTCATAACTGGGCCATCATGAACCACAGCCCTGACTTTACCTATGGGCACCCGCTTAGTTCAGGCGGGGGACTGGAACACTCAACACGGGACATCTGGATGAAAACCCTCTCCGAGGGCCATGTCGCCGCCTTCCTGCTCTCGGCCACCTCATGGCTTACCGCCAACAGCAGTACACTGCCCGCCCTCCCCCAATGGGAACAGCTAACACAAATCGGGGTCCTGGCTGGAGCGCTGGCTGGAGGGTATCGGTTTTTTTACAAGCAAGCGTTATTCGCGGGCGTCCATGGCAGTATTACAGACACCTCATTCAACCCTCTGCTGGTACAAATGGAACCTTCCGGCCGCCCCTGGTTTACAGCAATTAGTCATTTTCATACTCGCAAATTGCTGATGCAGGTTGCATCTGCCACTGTCATGGTGACATGGAGTTTTTTCCGACGCTTTCAAAACAAGGCGACTATGCATGATGTGAGGAACAGCCTGTCTATGGCGAGGGACAGGTTGAGCCGCTCCTATACACAAGGAGGAAAAGGCGCAGGAACCTTTACTGATATTCCTGATCTTCTGAGGGAAAAGCTTTTCGAAGAAAAGCCTCTGAGACAGGGAATGTGAGTCAAACGCAGTGACCAGTCGCAACCAAACCTAAGCCTGACGGGTAATAATCCCATTCAATTATTGCCCGCCAAAGACTCATCAGAACGTTAAACCTGAGAAGCCAGACCGAAAACCTTAAATAGTCCGGGCCTTATTCTTCAGCTTGTTCTTATTCGGGCCAGCCTGCTTGATCTTGCCGGGACGACGAGCCACTCGCTCATCACCACGCTTACGGAACTTCTCTTCACGACGATCCAGCTGACGACGCTTGGCATTCTGAACCTGTGCCGGCTTTTTCTTCTCCGCAAATGGGTTAGTGCTGCCTTTGAACTCAATCTTCAGAGGAGTACCAACCAGTTTCAGCACGGTACGGAAGGTGTTTTCGAGATAACGGCTGTAAGACGGAGGAACGGAATCAACCTGATTACCATGAATCACCAGTACTGGCGGGTTATTACCACCCATATGGCAGTAACGCAGCTTGATACGGTGCCCACGCACCATTGGTGGTTGGTGGCTGGCGATAGCATCTTCGAGAATGCGGGTCAGCTGGTTGGACGTCCAACGGCCCATTGCCGAGTCATAAGCCTCTTCCACAGATTCATACAGGTGACCGACATTGGTACCGTGCATAGCAGAGATAAAGTGGATCTCAGCGAAATCAACAAAGTTCAGGCGACGGTCCAGCTCACGCTTTACTTCGGCCCGTTCGTCGTTGCTCATGCCATCCCACTTGTTCACGGCGATCACCAGTGAACGACCACTGTCGAGTACAAAGCCAAGCAGGTGAAGATCCTGTTCAACAATACCCTCATGGGCATCCAGAACCAGAATCACCACATTGGAGTCTTCCATGGCTTTCAGGGTTTTGATGACCGAGAACTTTTCAACAGTCTCATTCACCTTACCGCGACGGCGCACACCAGCGGTGTCAATCAGGGTGTAGCGCTTATCAAAACGCTCGTAAGGGATATAAATACTGTCGCGGGTCGTACCAGCCTGGTCAAAGACCACAACACGATCTTCACCCAACATGCGGTTAACCAGAGTGGACTTACCCACATTCGGGCGGCCAACAATGGCCATTTTGATACCAGGTTCTTCCGGCTCAAGGTCAACATCCATTTCAGGGAAGTCTTCCATCACCAGCTCAACCAGATGATGAATCCCCTTTCTGTGAGCTGCAGCGATAGGCATTGGCTCGCCCATACCGAGGCTGTAGAAATCAGCAGCGGCGGTATCCGGATCAACCGTATCGGACTTGTTCATGACCAGCCAGGCTTTCTTCTCATTACGACGCAGATGATCAGCGATCATCTGATCGGCAGCAGTCAGGCCAGCACGACCATCCACCAGAAATAGCACAGCGTCCGCTTCATCAATAGCCATGAGGGACTGATCAGCCATATGGGAATCAATGCCTTCTTCATCGCCACTGATACCGCCGGTGTCGATAACAATGTATTCGCGCTCACCCAGACGACCTTCACCATACTTCCGGTCCCGGGTCAGGCCAGAATAGTCGGCCACCAAAGCATCGCGACTGCGAGTCATCTGGTTGAACAGTGTCGATTTGCCCACATTGGGCCGCCCTACAAGGGCAATGACAGGAAGCATTCTTTACTCTTTCCAAAAATCACAAACGCTGCAGGAATCGTTTCGAAAGTACCGAAAAATCCCTGCAGGCAGAAAACAGCAAACGGCCACCTTGCGGCAGCCGTCCATGACTGAAGCCTGAAACACCTGTGTGTTTCAGACTTTATCGCGTTAATTCCCTGCCCTGAAAGTCAGCGTCGAGGGGACGAATCAACTTCGTTAACGCGTTTTACTTAATCGTGTAAGCGGCCAGTTCACCATCATTGGCATACACATACATCATATTTCCGACCACAATCGGGCTTACTCGAATACCTGAAGAGTTTAACCGGGAGCGGCTGACGATGCGTCCATCGACCTGGGAAACCCCATGGATATAACCTTCAAAATCGCCGACAAAAACATAACTGCTAAGGGTAGCCGGGCCAGAAAGGTTCCGATGCAGAAGTTCCTTCTGGCTCCAGACGATAGCGCCGGTACGCTGATCAACCGCTGATACCACACTGGTGGCATCGCTCAGGTAAAGGTTACCGAAACCTTCGCTCATGCTTTCGAAACTGGAGGCTTCGCGACTCCAGAGGGGACGACCGCCAGCTGGATCCAGAGCAACAACATTACCCTGATATCCGATCATATAGAGCAGGTCACTACTAAACAGTGGTGATGCATCAATATCCACCATCCGCTCCAGCTCGGAAGAACCACGGGGGACGGCAATCTTGTGACTCCACATCAGGGAACCATTATTAAGACGGAATGCCCGAGCCTCACCATTGGCAAAGCCAGCATAGACAACCCCATTGCGAATAGTAGGGGTCGCCGTACCACGAAGAGTCAGTACTGGCTGAATCACTTCCTGCAGCCAGATACGATTCCCGGAAGCCACATCCAGGCCAGTCAATTTGGCATCAGCAGTCTGAACAACCACAACACCCTGGTCAATTTGAGGGGCTGCCAGTGCTTCGCTACTCACCGCAGTTTCCCAGATTACCTTGCCGCTGGTTTCATCCAGAGCAATAACATGACCATCGCGGGTACCCAGAGCAATAATTCCGCCACCAACGCCAGTGCCGCCGCTTATGCGACGCTTCAGGTCAACAGACCAGCTCTTCTTGCCACTAATCCGATCAAGAGAGGTGACACGCCCTGACACGCCAGTAACAAATATCTGACCACCATCAACAGCCGGAGTTAGATGCAGCCAGACTTCACCCTGCCCATCACCTACACCATGGCTCCAGGCCTCTTTCAGGGTCACCTCTTCCTTAAATTCAGGTAGAGGATTCGGCTCGATGGCGTCCTCACCATCGCTGCTACACCCTGCCAGCCCCAGGAAAGTAATCCCGAGGGCGGCAGTCCACAGATATTTCATGCTTCGGGCGACAGGATTTTGCATCTCTCGTTATTTTCCCTTGGCTTGTGCCAGATCTTCCAGTTTCAGATTCAACAGAGGTCGCTGTTCACCATTTTCAGCGGCAACATCTGCAGCTATTTGGTAAGCCGTACGTGCTTCATCACGGCGACCAAGTACCAGCAGTACATCACCCCGTACATCTTCATAAGATGCTTTGAAAGCACCAACCTGGTCAATCTGATTCAACAGAACCAGAGCTTCATCAGCATTCTTTTTCAAATCATCACCTGGCAGAGCCAGCAGTACACGAGCCAGACGCAGACGGGTGATAACAGCAATATCACGGGATGGCTTCTGTAACAGAACCCATTCCAGCTCATCACGAGCGGTTGTCATATCATCGGCCTGAACCGCAAGATTAGCTTTCATCAGAGCAGCCATCTGGGTGTAAACCGTATCTTTATGGTCTTCAACCAGGGTCTTCAACAGGTTATCAAAAGAAGCCTGCTGCTCCTGTGTCATAGACTGACCCGGCTGGCGCAGGCTCATATCCAGCAATTCCTGATAAATACCAGAAGCCAGTTCAGCCTGCTCAGCGTTGTGCCCCTTCCAGGCTTTCCAGCCATAAACCGAGCCCAGTGACAGTACAATACCCAGCAATATGGCAGAGCCGTAGTCTTTCCAGAACTGTTTAATGGCCGCGACCTGTTCTTCTTCGGTTCGCAAACTATCCACGTTTTACTCCCAGATTCTCGCTTGAAGCGCTTATAGCTTTTTATAAAAAAGCTCTTTATTAAATGGGTCAGGTCTTCTACAACCTGACCTGAATTCATTGATTACAGCGTAACTCGTGCAACCAGTTCGTCAAAATTCAGGGTTTCCTGAGGCTTATCTTCCCGCAGGAACTTCAGGGTCACAGTCCCATTATTCTTTTCATCTTCACCAATAACCAGCGCCACAGTAGCACCGGAACGATCTGCCCGCTTCATCTGGCTCTTCACACTGCCACCGCCGCAACACACATGGAGGCGCAGTTCCGGACAGGCTTCACGAATACGCTCTGCCAATACCAGTCCGTAAGTGCCCAGGTCTCCAAAAGTGACCAGTGCAGCATCAACGCGCTGATGAACAGATTCTGGCACCAGATTACAGGTTTCCAGAAGCAGAATCAGTCGCTCCATACCCATGGCAAAACCACAGGCGTTAACCGCCTTACCACCCAGTTGTTCCACCAGACCGTCATAGCGGCCACCGCCACAAACGGTACCCTGGGAACCCAGGGAGGAGGTTATCCATTCAAACACGGTTCGATTGTAGTAATCCAGACCCCGTACAAGGCGCTGATTCACAATATATTTCACACCGGCATCATCCAGAACCGCACACAGTTTCTTGAAATGAGCCATGGATTCTTCATCCAGATAATCATGCAGCCGGGGCGCTTCACCCAGAATGGACCGGGTACCGCGATCTTTGCTGTCCAGCACCCGCAGAGGGTTGGCATACATGCGGCGCTTGCTGTCTTCGTCCAGCTTATCTTTATGCTGCTCAAGATAAGCGATCAGAGCTTCACGGTAGTTCTTGCGGGATTCCATATCACCCAGAGAATTCAGCTCAAGTGTGACATGTTTCTCAAGACCCAGTTTTTTCCAAAGGGACCAGGTCATCAGAATCAATTCGGCATCAATATCCGGACCGTCGATACCGAAAGCCTCTACGCTTACCTGGTGAAACTGGCGGTAACGACCTTTCTGGGGACGTTCATAGCGGAACATCGGCCCCATGGTCCAGATGCGCTGCTGCTGATTATGAAACAAGCCATTCTGAATACCGGCACGTACACAGCAGGCCGTAGCTTCAGGGCGTAGCGTCAGGCTGTCACCACCACGGTCTTCAAAGGTATACATCTCCTTTTCCACCACATCGGTGTTTTCACCAATGCCACGGGCAAAAAGGTTGGTGTACTCAACAATGGGCACACGCATTTCGTTGTAGCCATACTGGCCGAGGATGTGGCGAATATTACTCTCCAGCCAGCTCCATACCGGAGTCTGTTCAGGGAGAATGTCATTCATGCCGCGAATGGCCTGCAGCTGTTTCGCCAATGTACTGTCCTTACTCATCACTCAATATATCCACAAAAACCAGATTGCCCGGAAGGCAGCCTGGTTTCAATCTTACAGGGGGCGGCAAATGTACAACCTTTAACCGAGAGTTACTCGCCCAATACCCCGTCTGGAAACCGGCACCTTTTTGGTTACCGACTTACCATTAAACAACATTTCGGAGACGGCTCCAAAGTTGCCAAATTTTATATCCAGCGGCCCCTGACCAGCGAGACTTAACTCACTCTGCCCAGTTTTAATATCGGAAAAGAGTACTTTACCACTCCCATCACGCACCTCAACCCAGCAGTCCGCATTGAAGCGTACCACAAGTCGATCTTCCTTAGGGGCTGAAAGAGTAGCAGAAACCGGTGCTGTAGTTGTATCAGGAGCGACTTCTTCAACCGATGCGACAGGCTCTTCAATCACTGACTCTACCGTGGATGCTGGCTCAATCTGCACCTGTTCCGACGGGGCAGCCTCTTCGATATCAGCCCCTTCGATGTCAGCAGCTTTCTCTGCAGATTCCTGTTTATCTTCCGTAACATCACCAGCAACAGGCGGCTCTGGTGATACCACTTCCTGAGGAGTCTCAGTCAAAGCTTCAGATACTGAGGGCTCCGCTGACGCTGAAACAGCCGTATCTTGCGCGGCATTCTCTGTCTTACCCGGGCTGTTCCACCAGTAAATACTGCTGCCAACAAAGCCCGCAACAATCACCAGAAACACCCCAACCAGCCAGGCATTACCCACACCATTGGGATGATCAAGAGGCTTCTCTGAAAGCAGGCGGGACACCTGAACATCTGCCTGTTCAGCCTCTCCGTAAAGCTCCATGATTCTGGCTTCGTTGATATCAAGCAGTCGCGCATAACTGCGTAAATATCCCTTGGAAAAAGCCGGGCCAGGTAATTGCTCAAACTGATCCGCTTCCATGGCCTTCAAATTGGCCTCGGAGATTTTCAGTCGATCAGATACCTGCTCAATGGTGAGATTTTTGGACTGTCGTTCCTGTGCAAGCAGTTCACCTGCACTTTGAAAGCGCTGCTCAGCACCTTCTTCATCTGTTCGTTTTTCGTCACTCATTCCGTAAAGAGGCCTGATACTGGCGATATTCCTGAGATCCCGGGTAGTAACGGCGCAACTGCTGAGCATATAGTCTTAGCTGCTTCGACTGATCAAAGGCCCGGGATAATTCTATACCGAGCCACAGACTTCGCGCTGTAGGCCGGCTGTTTCTGGTGATTTCCTCATAGACCCGGAAATAACGTTCCGCGCTCACGAGGTTACCATCGTCGTAATAAATCTGGGTTAACTCAATACTGGCATTCGGCAAACGACGATCGAGGCGAAGAGCCCGCTCAAAGTGCTCTTTGGCCATGGCCTTATCATTCTGCTTGAGTGCCACAAACCCGAGGTTCTCAAACGCCCGGCTGCGGTTCTCGTAATAGATGTCTTCCGTAACGGCTTCAAGCTCTTCACGAGCATCATCATAACGCTCCATCGCGTACAGAAGACCGCCATAGTTTAAGCGGATATCGGATGCGTCAGAATCAATGGAAAGCGCCTTGATAAAGTTCTCTTTAGACAACTCATACTCTTTCTGGCTCTGATAGATAACACCCAGCATGCCGTAGGCGCGGGAAGAGCGACTATTAACCTTCAGCACCTCCTGAAGACGGGCAATAGCCCGGCCAGGGTAACCCTGCTGGAGAAAGCCAAAAGCAATCTCCAGGTTACGCTGTTCATAAGCCTCAGGGTCGTTAATCTTGGTACCGCCGGTTTCGGGCAGCGTGCTGACACAGCCGGTCAGCAGGAAGATTCCAGAGAAGAGAAGTGCTATCAGCAGTGACTTGCTTGTGCGGCTATCCATAGTGTCTGTCAGGCGTTCTCTTCGGGATCAGCTATTCAGGACACCCGGTCTATGAACCTTACGTTTTCCGGTTGCCGGGACTGCTCGCGCCGTGCCTCTTCATAACGGGCACTGCGGCGGGTCTTGTCCATAACAGAGCCCACTAACTGACCACAGGCAGCGTCAATATCATCACCGCGGGTCTTGCGCACGGTGGTATTGAACCCTGCTTCAATCAAGGCAACCTGGAAACGCCGAATCGCGTTATTACTGGGGCGCTCGTATCCCGAGTGAGGGAATGGATTGAAGGGTATCAGGTTAATCTTGCAGGGTACATGCTTCAGCAGGCGAATAAGTTCACGGGCCTGCTCCGGCTGATCGTTGATGCCAGCCATCAAAGTATATTCAATCGTCACAACCCGGGAGGTATCCGGGAGGCTGGTCATATACTCATCAATCGCTGTAATCAGCTCTTTGAGGTTGTACTTTTTGTTTATGGGTACCAGTACATTACGCAGCTCATCGTTTGACGCATGCAGAGACACGGCCAGTGATACGTCAGTACGGCCAATCATACGACGCAAGTTAGGTACCACACCGGAAGTACTCAATGTAACCCGACGCTTGGACAGACCATAACCATAGTCGTCCATCATCAGATCCATGGAATCCATAACATTTTCGAAGTTGAGCAGGGGCTCGCCCATACCCATCATCACAACGTTAGTCACCTTGCGTTCCTCACTGGAAGCAGGAGGACCGAAGGATTTCACTGCCAACCAGACCTGGCCAATAATTTCGGCCACTGTCAGATCAGAGTTAAAGCCCTGCTTACCCGTAGAACAGAAGCTGCAGTCCAGGGCACAACCGGCCTGGGAAGAGACACACAGAGTGCCACGCTTGCCTTCGGGAATCAGTACAGTTTCGACACAGCTGCCGCTGGCCACACGGACTACCCACTTGCGAGTGCCGTCCTCAGAGATATCGCAGGAAACCACTTCCGGCCCGCGGATCTCGGCAACCTCTTTCAGCCTGGCACGCAGCGCCTTGCTGACGTTGGTCATCTCATCAAAGTCATCAACCCCGAAGTGATGTATCCATTTCATAACCTGTTGGGCACGAAAAGGCTTCTCACCAATCTCCTTGAAGAAATCGGCAAGTTTCTCTTTCGTCAGGCCCAGCAGATTAACTTTTTCAACACTCATAAACACATCACCTCGGAATCAAACCGCACTCACATCAACACTTGCTTTAAAGAGCTGGCTGATTAGCGAGTACGTGGACAGAGTTCGCTGTCCTCGAAGAAGTAAGCCACTTCCCGGGCTGCAGATGCAGTAGCGTCAGAGCCATGCACAGCATTTTCATCAATAGTTTCAGCAAAATCAGCACGAATAGTTCCGGCTGCAGCTTCCTTAGGGTTGGTTGCGCCCATCAGGTCACGATGGACAACAACGGCGTTTTCGCCTTCGAGAACAGAAACAACGACAGGACCGGAAGTCATGAATGCAACCAGGTCACCGAAAAAAGGACGTTCTTTGTGCTCTGCGTAGAAACCTTCAGCCTTCTCCTGAGAGAGGTGAACCATCTTGCCAGCAACAATTTTCAGGCCCGCATCTTCGAAACGGCTGTAAATTTTGCCAACAACATTTTTGGCGACCGCGTCCGGCTTGATAATGGACAGTGTGCGCTCTACGGCCATTTGCTTTCTCCTGAATATGCTTGGTATTACCGGGTATCCGGCTGTCCCTCTTGACTGCTTCGTAAAGAAAGCAGAATTGGGGCAAATTTGTTATTAAGGCAAGTTGTTATAGTGCAAATTGGCTGAAAACGATCTTATTTAAAACAAACGTTCCAGCCGTGTGGCAACGAACCCCTCCACCATGGCGGCGATTCTAACCGAACCCCCAGCCATTGGCGAGCACCTGTCAAGAAAGTAAAAACCGTAATGCGCATTTAGAGCCCATGAAGACTACAGAAACCCTGAATCACTCTTCCCAGGGGAAGAACACCCAGCAATTCTGCTCAACAATAGCCGTCCAGGTGTCAGCCATTTCAACACCGGCTGGTTTGGCGTAAATGGTAGCTACGTGAGCTTTAGGGAGCAGTTCCTTCACCAGTTTCAAAGTCTTGCCGGTATCGACCAGATCATCCACAACCAGCCAGCCTTCGCCACCGTCATCCAGAGTGATGCCTTTCAACACCTGCAGTTCGCCCTGACTCTTATCGTCGTAACTGGCTATGCAGACGGTATCAATATTAGTGATATCCAGCTCTCTGGAGAGCACTGTTGCAGGACCCAGGCCACCACGGGTGATGGCCAGCATGCCTTTCCATTCTCTGTGCTTGAGCTTTTCAGCCAGCTTGCGGGTATCGCTATGGAAGTCTTCCCAGGAGATATGAAGTTCTTGCTGATAAATACCTTCAGACATGGTGAAGTCCTGATACATAGTTTTTAGTGGGCGCATTCTAAAAACTACGCCCACTGCACTCTATGCGGACTTTCCGTCAGCAGCGTCGAAAATCAGCGACTCCAGTACGCCTCTTCGAGACTGTCTTCGCGCTCCGGCAAACCACGGGACAGTCGTGGAGAGTTTTGAGCGAGTACCTGATAACTTACCCGGTTGGAATACTTACACACCTGAGCAAAGGAGGAATAAGTCAAATAGGTACGGGCATGCTTACCGGACGTCGGCAACACCCTTGCATGAAAATCATTAGCGGCCACATCATGAATCAGTGCAGCCAGCGCACCATCACCAGCCCCATTGGTATTACTGATGAGCTCCGGGCCACCCATATAAGGGTCAATATGCGCATAAACTTTTACCGGTTCCTGACAATGTCTTTTCATCATCGGGCGACTGAACTCATGGCGGTTAAAGTCACTCACGGCACCAGAGAGGATGGGATTCGTTGTCTGGCGCAACACGTCTTTATCGCCATAACCACTCAGGTACAGCCCTTCTGGCCCAGCCGTTAGCAGCACCATATCAGTAAAATCGAGAATATCCTGACTGGCCAGCAGTGGGTCATCAAACCCTGTTAAAGCAGCCGCTTCATCCTCATTCATCGCCACGACAGTCACATACTCTTCAATGAATGCACGAAACTTCTTGCGTCGAGCACCGATCAGCAGGTGGGAACCCATGGTTAATACCACCGGTACATTATTTTCTTTGGCTAACCTGGCGGCCTTCATGGTGGCTCGATAAATTGGAAGATCTGCATTGGCTAATGTATAAGCGCAAAGCACCAGAGCCGAGCCACCAGAGACAGCCTCTGCCGGAATATAATCTTCATTCAGCTCATTCATCAGGCCGGGACTGATGCCAAAGGTGCGCTCACCATCAGGGGTAATCAGGGCAAAAGCCCGGCCAATAGCACCGTCAACTGGCTGCAGAAAGGTCAGGTCTACTTTGCTGCTGGTATTACAGAGATAGCGATAGGCCGAAGTGCCAATCACAATATTTTCACTCATCACGCCAAACTGAATGGAACTGTCATCAGCCAGTACTGAATAGTTGTGCAGCGTGTTGCCGATAGTGCCGCCGGCAAACTCCTCTTCGATCAGCTTATTGTCCAGCAGGAACTTATAAAGTCTGTTCGCAGCGTCGTTATCGGCCAACAGCTGGGAAGCACCTTTCTGCAAGCCAAAATCCCTTAGAACCGAGTCGCCTACCTGGGCAGTGACATCAACAATGTTCTGGTCAATACCTGTCACATAGGTATTCACGTGACCGAAAGTCACACTCTCGCGATCAAAACGATTATCAGCATTAACGGGAAAATAGTGTTTGATTTTCCGCTGACCGGGAAACTTCATAGAGAACCTGCCTGACAACGGGCTACGATTCAAACCTCAACAGGCCTGAGAGCAACCCTAAGCATTAAGTAGATGGTGGGAAACGAAAGCTTTACATTTTATGCCTACAGAAAATATTAGGCCAGTATCACACCCCGCCCGCACAATCAGGCAAACACCAAATGCTCTGGACAGATTCCTCTACCCGGAGCATTTGGTGTGTCTATCCAGGGTGCATTACACCGTTACGATGTTAGCCTCCTTAACCAACCTCTTTATGTCGTCCTGCATATGCTGCATGTGCTGCATTTGCAGCTTATCTTTCGAGTTCAGCAAGCTAATGATTGCTCTGATCTTGCCTATCAAGTTCTGCGTGGAGAAAGCCTTTCCCGCGTACTTTGTAAATATCGCAGAGATTCCCGTTTGAAACTCCTCATTGCATTTCTCTAGAGCCTCATTCGCCACCTTCAGCCCAAGCTTGTCATTGGTGACGTCCTGCACCTGCTGCTTGAGCGCCACATTCGCCTCGAGCAAAGAGGCATTCGCACTGGTGACCTTTAACAGTTCCTGCTGCTGCCGGGTACCCACTTCTTCATACTGGCTGGCCGTTCTAGAACACTCTTCACGTAAAGCGTCCATCTCTGCCTGCATCGTCTGCATTTGTTCTTTCATTCGGGCTTTTTGGGCAGCAAAATCAGAGGCTTGTGTTCTCAGCTGTTGAGCCTGCTGCGCGACAGTCTCTTCCAGAATGTCAGACTTCTCCTGTTCGGCAGTCAGTTCATCTCGGGTCTTCGCTGCTGATTCCAGCGCCTGCCTTACAATATTCTGTAATTGGCTCATTCCTGACAAACCATCAAGAATAAAACGTTCCCTTTCTGTTTCAGATATAAAGCCATCACCCTGCCGAAAAGCGACCCTTTCGAAATGAACGTAAGAGCAGTAATCCAGTAAACGATTCAGCTGATCTTCCATACGATTTTTTATCGCAGGCAAATTAACATTCTTACCTTCATTGCCAAAGACTTGCTCTAAAGCATCTTTCAACAGACCTTTTTCAAAGACCTCAGCAAATTTTGTACGAATCTCCTGTCTGGCCCTTTGCAGTTTATCGATCAGGGCTTTCCTGGCCGCTGGATCAGTTCCCACAGACAAAGCTGTATTCAGCTGCTCTTTAAGGGTTGCGAGCTGAACCTGCAGTTCCTCCAGCTCGGTTTGATTCGCCTGTTGAGCGAGGCGTACCTCATGCCTACCAGCATTAAACTGCGCCTGCAATTGATATTGATATCCAGTTTGATTCGTCCGCAATTTATTCTGATGCTCCGCCTCAAGTTCACAAAGCTTCTCCTTATTCTCGCGATCAGCCTCCTGGCGACTGTCTTTAAGACTCCGAATCTGCGATGAGTGCCTCTCCCTGAGACCGACCAGCTCCTGCTGAACACTGGCTAATTCTTGCTGCGCCCCAGACGCATCCGGGCAGGTGTGCCACAACATAGCGATACGATCACATATACAGTTTTTTGCCACATAGTAGATTGCAGAGCACACATTTTGGGGAAGGGTTGCAACCTTGTGAACCAGATAACCGCACCAACCAACCTGGCTGGCTTCCGGCTTTTCATCCTCGACTTTAGTCTCACTTAACAGCTGAACTGCTCCAGATTTTGACCGTAATTCGTTGCTATTCATGGTAATCCTCCTGCTCCAAATCCTCTATCAATCCCTGCCCAAGCTTTAAAAGCCCAGATTCTGTAACAATAGAGTTAGGGAAAACAGTAAGGTTCGTATAACTAACAGGAGTTGTCAGGCTTACTAACAGGGCCGTTAGTATCACTGACAAACTCCTGATCAGCCTCCCGTGCCTGACACCTTTCACCAGAGAGGTCACTCGAAGCTGTATTCAAGAAATACTTCAGAAAAATCGCTGACGCTCACCCACTTTTTTTATCACACCGTTTTTTATCACACCGGAAAACTCCCCTTCACCCTAGCCAAGGCATGAGGGATATGAGGTGGTGCCGATTGAAAGGGTTTCGCTGCAGGCGCTTTTACAGGTTCTTCTCTGGGTATAACAGTTTCCACCTGCCCCCCTTTATACAAATCGGATAATTCCGGCCATAGCCTGCACTCATGGCCTTCTGGTAATTTATGTAATGAAGTCAGATCAACCGGAGCCAATGCCCATTCAAACTCCATCCTTTTGTTCTTATCGGAGATAGCAAGAGAGGCGTTAGATGTATGAGTCGGGAAATTAATATGAACCAATATCAAATCACTGACACGGTATCTTAATTTATTAGGACGAATGCGAAAATTGAGCATACTTTCTCCGGCCACACCAACATTGTGAATAAGCAGGGAGTCAAAAAGTATGTTATTAAAGTCGGCCGACGCAATAAGAAGACCGGTTAGAATCACCCTTTTTATATCTGAAGAGTAATTTGAGAAAACCGTATCGATCAGGGTTTCTATATGCTTTATTGCAGGATACGTTTCTGGAGCGGTCAAACTTTCTGTTCGAGCGTCAGTCTCCACATACCTTACTGGAAACCAAGTCGAAGACAAAGAACCTTCATTATATGTATATTCCTCCTGATAATAGGTGCCACCTTCTTCGGCATCCTCGTACCGCTGTTTTCCTACCTCATTAAGACTGAGGTGTTTTTGGAAGACAGTTGATTCTGGAGCTTCTGATGCCTCTGATGTCTCTGATGTCCCTGATGATTCTGAGGTTTCTGATGTTCCAGGCATTCCTGGCACTTCTGGAGTTTTTCGTTCATTCACGCCAAAACTGGAAAACTGAAGACCAACATTACAGGCTGACACTTTAAGCGAGATATCATTGGGTATATCACCAAACCTGGTTTCAATGGCATATAAAGTTTGGCACAGACTTAAGACACTCAGACATATCCAGAACACTATGAACCAAGACTGAATGCGCAACATTGCAAACTCCCTAACGGTACGTCTGTGAGAATGAGCAGAGCATTATAGGCAACAAAATCCTCCCTATACCGAACTCTCCAGTAATTAAAGGAATACTTTTTTTACGATGCCTGATCTCCCGGGAATTAATGAAAAGCCAATGCTCGGCACTCAAAAGGGATAAACAAAAAATCCGGGCAGAAGCCCGGATTTTCGATAAACAGGAAGGAAATAAGACGAAGTCGGTTATTCAGTCTCTTCCATCCAGGCAGCCTGAATAGCTTCAAGGATTTTCTCACCACAACGGGCCGGATCATCATCAAACCCGTCTAGCTCCATCACCCACTTGCGCAGGTCAACAAAGTTGACGTAACGAGGGTCGACATCTGGCTTTCCATCAGTCAACTCAATGGCAATATCCTGAATATCCGTCCATCTCATCAGTGCTTCTCCGACACCTGGTTAATGGTATAGCGAGGAATTTCAACAACCAGTTCTTTATCTGCCACTACAGCCTGACAGCCCAGACGGGATTCAGGCTCCAGCCCCCAGGCCTTGTCCAGCAGGTCATCTTCCAGCTCGTCAGACTCTGTAAGAGAGTCAAAGCCTTCACGGACAACCACATGACAAGTGGTACAGGCACAGGCCTTTTCACAGGCGTGTTCGATTTCAATACCTTCCGCCAGAGCCGCATCCAGAATGCTGGTACCTGGTTCAACTTCTGCGACGGCACCTTCAGGACAGATCTCATCATGGGGAAGAAAGACAACCCGGGTCTTCTCACTCATTGGTATTACTCCTCAGGCTTGTCTGTTGTGTGCTCAGAGAGATTATCCACAGTCTGACCCGACAGTGCAGCTCGAATTCCGGCATTCATACGACGGCTTGCAAAAACATCCGACGCTTTGGCCACTTCTTCAGTAATTCGCAGAATATGATCCGGGTCACTGCTCTTGGTCGCTTCCGCCAGACGACGGGCTTCATTGGTCAACTGTACCTGCTCGTCTTCATCCAGCAGCACATCACCATCTTTTGCCAGAGCCGCTTCCAGCGCTTCGAAAATACGCTCAGCTTCTACACGGGCTTCGAGAAGTTTACGGGCTTCCCGGTCTTCTGCCGCATGAGTATAAGACGCCTGCAGCATATCAGTAATCTGCACTTCTGACAGACCATAAGACGGTTTGATCTCAATACTTGCTGCAACACCAGTGGACTCTTCACGCGCACTGACATTCAGCATGCCGTCCGCATCCACCTGGAAGGTCACCTTAATACGAGCCATACCCGCGGGCATCGGAGGAATGCCATTCAACACAAAGCGTGCAAGGGAACGATTGGCTTCAATCACTTCCCGCTCGCCCTGGAGTACATGAATCGCCATGGCCGTCTGACCATCCTTGAAGGTGGTAAACTCCTGAGCGCGTGCCACAGGGATGGTGGTATTCCGGTGAATCACCTTCTCCATCAGGCCGCCCATGGTTTCCAGACCAAGGGACAGAGGAATCACATCCAGCAGCAGCATATCGTCGGTGGATTTATTGCCTGTCAGTGCATCGGCCTGTAATGCAGCACCAACGGCAACCACACGATCAGGATCAATACCCGTCAGAGGCTGCCTGCCAATAAGCTCAGCCACACGCTCACGGACACGGGGAACGCGGGTGGAACCACCGACCATCACGACTTCCTGAATATCAAAAGCCTTAAGTTTGGCATCCCGCAGGGACTTCTTAACGCTCTTCAGAGTACGGTCGATCAGCGGATCAATCAGACTATCAAAAATCTCACGGGTTATCGTGCCGGACCAGTCTCCGAAGACGACTTCAGTCGTATCTTCAGCCGACAGGGCCACCTTGGTTTCACAGGCTGCATCTAACAGCTTGCGGTACTCTTCCGGCGTAAGAGCGGCAATTTCAATACCTGCCTGCTCAACAATCCAGCTGGCCAGAAGATGGTCAAAATCATCACCACCCAGCGCAGTGTCACCACCGGTTGCCAGCACTTCAAATACGCCGCGATGCAGGCGCAGAATAGAAATATCAAAGGTGCCGCCACCCAGATCGTAAACAGCGATAACACCTTCACCGCCCTGATCCAGGCCATAGGCGACAGCGGCTGCCGTTGGCTCATTCAGCAGACGCAACACTTCCAGACCAGCCAGACGGGCTGCATCTTTAGTAGCCTGACGCTGGGCATCATCAAAATAGGCAGGAACAGTAATAACGGCACCGAGAAGATCACCACCGAGAGTTTCTTCTGCACGGCGGCGCAGGGTGCGCAGGATTTCACCAGACACCTGCACCGGGCTTTTCTCGCCCTGCACGGTATCGATAAACGGCATGCCCTGCTCTTTCTGAATAAACTTGTAAGGCAGTACGCCACCCAGCCCCTGAATGTCTTCCAGGCCACGCCCCATAAAGCGCTTGGCAGAAATAATGGTGTTATGAGGATCTTCTGGCGCCAGACGCCGGGCTTCTGTACCGGTCATGGTGCACTCTGTGCCGTAATGAACGACAGAGGGAAGTATATGCTCACCCGCCGCATCTGGCAGGGTTTCGGCAGCGCCACTGCGAACAGCAGCTACGAGGGAATTGGTGGTTCCAAGGTCTATCCCGACAGCCAGTTTGCGCTGATGGGGATCAGGGCTCTGCCCGGGCTCGGATATCTGGAGTAACATGGTTTGTCCTAAACAGCCATGAACGAACAATTCCGCCAGACCTGAAGGTAAGCTCGGGCCGAAGGCGGAATCAGCATAGATCAATCAGTCGTCGAGAAGACTCTCTTCCAACTCTTCTGCTTCATGAATCAGCTTTTCAGCGAAGTGCATTTTGCGGGCAAACTCAGCGGCCTGATCAAGGTGCTGTTCACCCTGCTCCCAGGCGGCGACAAAATTTTTCTGCAGGCCATCCATAAGCGTTTCAGCACGCTCCCGTACGACTTCAATCGCCGCTTCCGGGTCACTGCTTTCACGCACTTCACCCAGCTCTTCACGCAGAGACATCTGCTCCATCAGGAAGCTCACATCCATCACTGTGTTTTTTTCGACATCCACAGGATGACCGGCCACCTCAAGGAGGTAGAGTGCACGTTTCAGAGGGGAAAGCAGCGTGTCGTAGGCTTCATTCACAAAAGCCGCATACTGCACGGCGAGGCGCTGACCACGCTCACCCAAACCGGCAAAGCGGTCCGGATGTACGATACGCTGAAGGTCGATATAACGACCCTGAATCGCCTGACGGTCGAGGGAGTAGCCCTCAGCCACACCAAACAGTTCAAAGTAGCTGGCCTTCAGATCGATGACTGCATTGAGATCAGACATTAAAGCTTTCGCCGCAACCGCATTCACTGGAGATATTCGGGTTATTAAACTGGAAACCTTCGTTCAGGCCTTCCTTCACAAAGTCCAGCTCGGTGCCATCAAGGTAAACCAGGCTTTTGGGATCGATAAAGACCGTTTCGCCATAAAACTCAAAGGCTTCATCTTCCGGATTCACTGCGTCCACAAATTCCAGCACATAGGCCATGCCTGAGCAGCCACTGGTCTTCACTCCCAGACGAATGCCCAATCCCTTGCCTCTTCCATCCAGCTGACGACGAATATGTTCCGCCGCGGCTTCCGTCATTGTTACTGCCATGAAAAACCCTGATAACACAGACGACAGATAGTTATAAATGCCGTCAATTTAACCCACAGTGCTGCCAATTTCAGAAACCAGCAGCACCGCCTCTCAAATTACTTCTTGTTGCGGTAGTCTTCGATCGCTGCCTTGATAGCATCTTCTGCCAGTACAGAGCAATGAATCTTTACCGGTGGCAGAGCCAGCTCTTCTGCAATATGGGTGTTGCGGATTTCAGCCGCTTCATCCAGGGTGCGACCCTTCATCCACTCAGTGGCGAGGGAGCTGGAAGCGATGGCAGAGCCACAGCCGTAGGTTTTGAACTTGGCGTCTTCGATAACACCCTGCTCGTCCACCTTGATCTGCAGACGCATAACGTCGCCACAGGCTGGTGCACCTACCATTCCGGTACCGACGGCAGGATCTTTGTCATCCATCTTGCCGACGTTACGGGGATTTTCGTAATGATCGATTACTTTTTCACTGTAAGCCATAACTCATTCCTCCGACCTGCACTGTTGTGCAGATGTTCTTTCAAGGTGCGGCAGTCTGCCTTAAATCGTACTTTCAACGGGTACTGACTGACTCTTCTTTCCAAAAGCGTCAGTGAGCGACCCATTCCACCGTATTCAGATCTACACCGTCCTGGTACATATCCCAAAGTGGAGACAGCTCGCGCAGCTTCTCAACTGCCATGCGCACCTGGTCAGCGGCATGGTCTACCTCTTCTTCAGTGGTAAACCGACCGATACTGAAACGCAGGGAACTGTGAGCCAGCTCATCATTCAGACCGAGAGCACGCAGAACGTACGAAGGCTCAAGGCTGGCTGATGTACAGGCTGAACCTGAGGACACAGCAATATCTCTCAGGGACATAATCAGAGACTCACCCTCAACGAAGGCGAAGCTGACATTCAGGATACTCGGTACACGCTGGGTGGCAGAGCCATTCAGGTGAACCTCTTCCATATCCTTAAAGTGATCCATAAAGCGCTGCCTCAGCGCTTCAGCATGAGCGACATCAGCCTGCATCTGTTCTTTAATAATCGCGCAAGCCGAACCCATGCCGACAATCTGGTGAGTCGCCAGAGTTCCGGAACGCATACCACGCTCATGACCACCACCGTGCATCTGGGCTTCCAGACGAATACGTGGCTTACGCTGAACGTACAGGGCGCCAATACCTTTAGGTCCGTAAATCTTGTGGCCGGAGAAGGACATCAGATCCACCTTCAGCTCACTCAGGTCGATGGGCAAACGCGCCAGGCTTTGGGCACCATCAACGTGGAAAATGATTTTCCGTGCACGGGTGATTTCGCCAATGGCTGCAATATCGGTCACAGTGCCGATTTCGTTGTTTACGTGCATCAGGGAAACCAGAATGGTGTCTTCACGCAGTGCGGACTCAACCAGTTCAGGAGTGATGATGCCATCACGGCCTGGCTCAAGGTAAGTCACCTCGTAACCTTCACGCTCCAGCTGACGACAGGTGTCTAGCACCGCCTTATGTTCCAGCCTGGAGGTAACAATGTGCTTGCCGTTCTTTTTGTAGAAGTGGGCAACACCCTTAATGGCAAGGTTGTCGGATTCGGTGGCACCGGAGGTCCAGACGATTTCACGGGGATCGGCGTTCACCAGGTCAGCGACCTGCAGGCGGGCGTTCTCAGCCGCTTCTTCCGCTTTCCAACCGAAAACATGGGAGCGAGATGCCGGATTACCGAAGTTACCTTCAGCGGTCAGGCACTGCACCATTTTCTCTGCCACTCGTGAATCAACCGGCGCGGTCGCGGCATAATCGAGATAAATCGGCAGCTTCATTTCTTTTCTCTCCCAAACAGCCATGAGCGAAAAATGCCCACTTCAAAGAATAAAGTGTGTGGCATTTTCATAATAAAGAATCCACCTGCCACTATACGCCGGATGACGTACGGCTTGACAGGAACAACAGATCAGAGCGACTCAACGGCAATGCGTCGCCCTTTCTCCTCAGCCTCGTTCTTTCGCAACTCTTCCTGCTCCTGATCCTGGCGCTCAGCGACGGAACGAACCTCCTGACGCTTCACCAGATCGGACAGGGTAATACCACTCAAAAAATCATGTATCTGCTGACTGAGGTCGCACCAGAGATGATGAGTCAAACACACATCGCCCTGCTGGCAGCCTTCCGTGCCGTGACAACGGGTGGCATCAACAGACTCATCAACAGCATCAATCACTTCCGCAACGCCAACCTCAGCCACATCCCGACCCAGGCAATAACCACCACCCGGTCCGCGTACACTTGTCACAAGCTTCTTACGGCGCAGCTTGGCAAACAGCTGCTCAAGATAGGAGAGGGAAATCCCCTGACGCTCAGAGATATCGGCCAGCGCCACAGGACCACTGCCAGCATGCAATGCCAGATCAAGCATGGCAGTCACTGCGTAGCGGCCTTTGGTAGTGAGACGCATATCCGTTAATCCTTCCAAAAGTGCTGTAACCAGCACTTAAAAAGTCCACCTCAACACAGTAGAGGGCCATCGAAAAACCCGGTCAGACCCTACCGTATGAGTCTATGACGCGGATTATCCAATACCCTACTATTTTAGTCAACTAATAACAAAACAGTGAGATCTACTAACTGGAAAGGTGATAGCTGCAGGACTGAAAGCATTCGCAAGAAAAGGCAGAACTGCCTGTAAAACGCTCTAAATAACACCCTGATTCAATAGTGTCGGGGAGTATAACAAACAAGTTAGTAATAACCGAAACGAACGCTTGCCAAAAAGCGTTCGTTAATCGGCCAAGCTGCCACTGAAGGGAGAAACCAGAGTCAGGCTTTGACTTCATCCTGAGGTTTGTCGTCTGACATGCCCGCAAAGTCTCCGCAATCCAACTCAGGCAGAGAAGCATCGCCGCAATCCAGCCCTTTCTCTCTCAGGAAGGTGCACAAACCTTCAAAGCGGGCATCCACTTCTTTAATGTGTTCCAGCATGGCATTAATAGCATGCACTGTAGGGTCAGGCATTTCCTTGGTGATTGCATAAGCATCGAAGCCGATCTTCTCAGCCATTGCCTGGTGCTCTTCATCAACGGGCGACTGGCGACGCACAATACGACCAGGAATACCGACAACAGTTGCACCGGGAGGCACTTCTTTCACCGCCACAGCATTGGAACCAATCTTGGCATTTTCACCAACCGTAAACGGGCCCAATACCTTGGCACCGGCACCGACCACAACACCATTTTCCAGAGTCGGGTGACGCTTGCCGCCGTTCAGACTGGTACCACCGAGAGTCACACCCTGATAGAGCGTGACATCATCACCAATCTCGGAAGTTTCACCAATCACCACGCCCATACCGTGGTCAATAAAGAACCGTCGGCCAATCTGGGCGCCGGGGTGGATTTCAATACCAGTCATCCAACGGGCAAAGGTTGAGATGATCCGCGCGATCCACTTCCAGTCTCTGCGCCACAACCCATGAGCCAGTCGATGCATCAGCAAGGCATGCAACCCGGGGTAGGTTGTCAGAACCTCAAAGGTATTTCTGGCTGCGGGGTCTCTGTCCAGAACACTGCGAATGTCTTCACGAATTCTTTCAAGCACTCTGCCACCCTCCTGTTATTGTACCGCTCAGGTTTTTCTTGATGTTGAGATCAACCACCGCTGCCGGGGTTACTTTCAGGCGACGCTCACATAAATCCCGGGGGATAGTGAGTTCACACACCACATTTTTTCCCCGACCGAGGATGCCGTTCACTGCCGTAGCTTTTTTATCACTGCAGTAGTTCGCGGAAGAGGTATACCTGAGCTGCGGATATTCTCCCACCAGCCGCATGGGCACTGGTGCCTGGGTAATTTTATGTTGTGACATATCCAGGAAATCGTCCTGTCGGAATTCCAAGTCATCCCGACCAGGGGCGGCCAGGGAGCGCCACTTTACCACAACCCTTTACATTTCGCTCAGAGCAAACACCCATAGGGTGTCACCATGGTTCTAACGATACACCCTCTTCTCTTTGCCATTATTGCCAGGCTTGTACAGGAGAACTATAACCACTCCACATGGCTGTTTGCTATGGAATCATTTTCTCAAGTTACGCAGGGCAACCTGTGTCTCCGAAAGAATGCCACGGAGAATATTGTATTCTACCCGGTCAGGGCGACTGCGGGCATACAGACGACGCAGCTTGGCCATTATTTTATCCGGATTACTGCTTTTGAAGAAGTCAACATCGACCAGAGTCTCTTTCAAATGGGCGTAATACCCTTCCATTTGTTCAGAAGACGCCGGTGTACGTTCACGCACTTCCGGTACACCGCTCTCACCTTCTTGAGCCAGAAACGCCATCCGCAATTCATAGCTTAATACTTGCACCGAGGAAGCAAGGTTCAGGGAACTAAAACCTTCTACAGAGGGAATATGCACCTGACGATGACACATACGTAACTCATCATTGGTGAGACCACGGTCTTCACGACCAAACACCAGAGCGACCTTTGCACCTTTGGAAACTTCGTCGACCACATCCCGGGCTGTATCACGCGGGTCAGTCAAAGACAGGGAGATACCCCGTACACGGGCACTGGCTCCAATCACCAGTTCACAGTCTCCAATGGCTTCCTTGAGAGAACTTACTACTGTCGCACTTTCAAGGATATCGGTTGCACCAGAGGAGAGCGCCCGCGCCTCACCGGAAGGGAAGTTCAGCGGATCAACAAGATAGAGGGAAGACAGACCCATGGTTTTCATGGCACGTGCCGCCGAGCCGATATTGCCCGGATGGGTGGTATTTACCAGAACAATCCGGGTATTTTCAAAAAAAGACATGTTTACAGGACCAGCCAGACCACTTCACAGAGAAGGCCGCCAAAGCACGGCCAACGAAAAACAGCCATTCTACCAGAACCTGAGCAGGAAGATTCCTGTCTGCGACGCTTTAGTTTCACCATACCCGCCCCAACCCACCCCGATGAAGCGCAAAGAGAACCACCGTGAAACACACAACGAGCAGAAGTGGCCACATTTTCAGCCGCTTAACCCCTGCTCTAACACGTAAATCCCACTTGAATAACCTGCGCACTGAGCCGACTAGTGATATAATCCGCCGATTAGCAGTGCTCATATCCCTCACAGAATACTTCCACTATGCAACCAATGGTTACCATTGCCCTGCGCGCTGCGCGCAAGGCCGGCGATATTATTGCCCAGGGCTTCGAACAGCTGGACCTGATCAAGGTACAGAAGAAAGAACCCAACGACTATGTCACTGACATAGACAAGGCTGCCGAACGCGCCATCATCTCCACCCTGAAGAAAGCTTACCCTGACCATGGATTCCTGGGTGAAGAAAGCGGCCATCAGCCAGCTTCCGGCGAAGGTGAAGACTACCTGTGGATTATTGATCCACTGGATGGCACCACCAACTTTATTCATGGTGTACCTCAGTTCGCTGTGTCCATTGCCTGCCAGTACCGTGGCCGCATTGAGCACGCAGTGGTATTCAACCCAATCAGCCAGGAAGAGTTCACCGCCAGCCGTGGTCACGGTGCCAGCATGAACGGTCGCCGTATGCGTGTTGCCAACCTGACCAGCCTGAAAGGCGCCCTGCTGGGCACGGGCTTCCCATTCCGTGAAGACCAGCTGACCAACCTCGACAACTATGTCGGCATGTTCCGCAGTCTGGTGGGTGACACCGCAGGCATTCGTCGCCCTGGTGCAGCCTCTCTGGATCTGGCCTATGTCGCAGCCGGCCGTTTCGACGGTTTCTGGGAATTCGGCCTGAAAGAGTGGGATATGGCCGCAGGCCTGCTGCTGATTCAGGAAGCCGGCGGCCTGATTGGCGACTTCCGCGGTGGCAACAAGCACATGGAAAAAGGTCAGATTGTTTGCGGTAACCCTAAGGTCTTCAAAGAGATACTGACCCGTATTCAGCCTTTCCTGTCTGAAGATATGAAGTAAGTTTCAACTTACTTCTTGGCTGCAGACACAGCCACAAAAAAAGGGAGCCGGTTTAAAACCGGCTCCCTTTTTTATTCTCCTCCATTTCTGTACAGGCAATGAATTAACCAGTCAGACTGTTTCCCCGGCCGGCTCTGCTTTCTTCTTGTTCATAGCTTCTTTGGTAAGCCTGAAAACAACAGGACTCAACAGCAACAATGCTGTCAGGTTGGGCAATGCCATCAATGCATTCATCGTGTCAGCCAACAGCCAGACAAAGTCCAGAGAAGCGACAGCACCCAGAGGCACAACCAACACCCAGGCAACCCGGAATACTTTTACAGCACCCTCACCGAACAGGAATTGAGCGGCACGCTCACCATAAAAGCTCCAACCCAGAATCGTGGTAAAAGCAAACAGCGCCAACCCCAAGGTGACAATATACTCCCCACCAGAAAGATAATGAGCGAATGCATCCGCTGTCAGTGCTGCACCTGTCACACCAGACGTCCATACTCCACTCATCACAACAATAAGAGCGGTAATGGTGCAAATAACCAGCGTATCCAGAAAGGTACCAAGCATGGCAATGGTACCCTGCTGCACCGGGTCATCCGTTTTCGCTGCCGCATGAGCAATTGGAGCAGAACCCAGACCAGCTTCATTGGAGAACACACCACGAGCCGCACCAAAACGAATCGCAGCCATAACGCCAGCACCGGCAAAACCACCTGTCGCTGCAATGGGGTTGAAGGCATAGTGGAGAATGGTACCGATCGCAGCAGGTACATCACCCAGATTCATTAAAATAATGACCAGGCCAGCCGCCACATAAACAATACCCATAAACGGCACCAGTTTACCGGCCACCTGAGCAATACGCTGAATACCACCCAGAAGAATCCCGCCGACCAGCACCATCAGTACCAGACCCGTCGCCCAGGTTGGAATTGCGAAGGTAGTCTCCAGCGCATGAGCAATAGAGTTACCCTGCACCGTGTTACCCATTCCGAAACTGGCAATAGCTGCAAAAGCAGCAAACAGCGTTCCCATCCAGGCCCACTTTTTACCAAGACCGTTGCGAATATAATACATGGGGCCACCGACGTGCTCCCCTTTTGAATCCAGCTCACGGTACTTTACAGCCAATACGGCCTCTGCATATTTGGTTGCCATACCAAACAGGGCGATAACCCACATCCAGAAAATCGCACCGGGACCACCAAGGAAAATCGCAGTAGAAACACCAGCAATATTACCGGTGCCGACAGTTGCAGACATTGCGGTCATCAATGCATTAAAAGGGCTGACATCCCCCTCACCGTCACTCTTTCGCCCCCTCCACAGCAAACCAAAAGCTGCAGGAACTCTAAGAATCGTCGTTAATTTAAGTCCAAGAGTCAGGAAAAGACCGGTACCCGCCAAAAGAAATAGCATCGCCGGCCCCCAGGCTACGCCATTGACGGCCTGAAGATACTGGGTGAGCGTATCCATTATTGTGCCCTTTGTTATTTTGTCTGTTATCTAAATGATGAAAAGCTTATTGCTATTCTTGTGATAGGTAGTAACACCTAAGCATTATGATGGCAGCAGAGAGGGTACCAAAGGGCACAGGGCGCCCCGTTTCTAAAACAGAGTGCCCTGCCTTTAGAGGGAGATGCTTTTCATTCAGACAGCAAAACGCCGGGCAAAAGCCCGGCGTTTTAACAGTAAACGAATCAACCCAGGTTAGGATTAAGGCATATCGTCTACATCTTCCCGTACAGGAACAATCAGGTCTTCACGAGTCACACCGAGGTACAGCAACATGTTGGAAGCGATGTAGATGGAGGAATAAGTACCCACACACACACCCACCAGCAATGCTGTCGCAAAACCGTGAATCATATCGCCGCCGAGGAAGAACAGAGACAACAGCACCATGATAGTGGTACCGGATGTTGCCAATGTACGACCCAGAGTCTGGCTCAGGGAGATATTAATAACATCCGACGAAGTACCACGACGAACCTTGCGGAAGTTTTCCCGCACACGGTCATAAACAATGATCGTATCGTTCAGAGAGTAACCAACAACCGCCAGAATCGCTGCCAGCACTGGCAGGTCAAAGGGCAGCCCCAGAAGGGAGAAGACACCCAGAACAATCAGGCTGTCGTGCCCCAGAGCAATAACCGCACCCAGGGAGAACTTGTACTGGAACCGGAACGCGATGTAGAGCATAACCAGAGCCAGTGCGAGCATCATACCCAAACCACCCTGATCACGAAGCTGCTCACCCACCTGCGGACCAACAAACTCCACACGCCTTACGGTGATTTTACCATCGTACCGGGCTGCCAGATCTTTAGAGACCTTGTCACCCAGGTTGATACCTGTTTCCGCGCCAGGAATACGAATCAGCACATCACTGGCGGAGCCATACTCCTGAGCCACTGCGTCATAGCCCAGCTCATCAAGCTGGCTACGGACACTACTCACTTCTACCGGCTTGTCATAAGACAGTTCCACCAGCGTACCGCCGGTGAAATCCAGACCAAAGTTGATGCCGTTAATCGCAAGCGTGACAACAGAACCCAGCATCAACACCAGAGACAGCATGGTCGCCATGGTTCTGAGACGCATAAAGTCAATCACACGAATATGGCCATACATATTACGACCATTCGCATCAGCCTTCACAGCACTGCCCGTTTCAGCAGCCATCTCTTCAGAAGCTGCCTCAGGCTTTGAACCGTTATTCGCCATAATCAGCCCCTCCTCAAATAGACAGTTTCTTAATCTGACGACCACCGTACGTCAGGTTAACAATTGCACGGCTCACCAAAATCGCAGTAAACATGGAGGTGAGAATACCCAGAGACAGTGTCACGGCGAAACCTTTCACCGGACCGGTACCAATGGCGTACAGAATCACACCCACAATCAGCGTGGTGATGTTGGCATCGAAGATGGACACAAAGGCCCGATCGAAACCTTCCGCAATCGCTCGTTGGGGTGCCACTCCGTTCTTAACCTCTTCCCTTATTCGGGAGAAGATCAACACGTTGGCATCCACCGCCATACCCAGAGTCAGAACAATACCTGCAATACCGGGCATGGTCAGGGTCGCCCCCATAATCGACATCATACCGATGAGCAGCACAAGGTTCAGGGCCAGGGCAATGTTCGCTACCAGACCAAAGAACCGGTATACCACCAGCATGAAGATAACGATCAGAACCAGACCTACCAGTGTAGAGTTAATACCCATACGGATATTTTCCTTACCCAGGCTTGGACCAACCGTACGCTCTTCCACGAAGTGCATGGGTGCAGCCAGAGAGCCTGCTCTCAGCAGCAGTGCCAGCTCAGAAGATTCTGCGCGGGAGTCCAGACCTGTAATACGGAAGTTACTGCCCAGAACAGCCTGAATAGTCGCCAGACTGATAATGCGCTTGTCTTCACGGTAAATCGGTACAGATACATCCTGCAGCACGCCGTCGACAGTGCGCGTCTCAGTACGGTTACCGATAAACTTCTGCTCAATAAACAGAACTGCCATCCCCCGGCCAACACTGTTCCGGGTTGCGCGCTTCATCAGCTCGCCGCCGCGGTTATCCAGAGTAATATTGACTTCCGGGCTACCGCTCTGCACATCGACATTAGAACGGGCATTGGAGACCTGGTCACCCGTCATAATGATGTCACGTTCCAGCGCCGCAGTACGGCCTTGCTGAGAGCGGAATTCGAAGGTTTCCGTAGAGGTTCGCGGTGCATCAAAAGGTGCGGCCAGACGGAACTCAAGGTTCGCAGTCTTACCCAGAATACGCTTGGCTTCCGCGGTATCCTGAACACCTGGCAGTTCGACCACTATGTGCTTACGACCCTGACGCTGAACCAGAGGCTCAGACACACCCAGTTCATTCACACGGTTGCGGACGGTCGTCAGGTTCTGCTTGATGGCATAATCTTCCAGGTCACGAATCTGCTGCTCGCTCAGCGTAGTGCTCAGCAGGAAGCGATCATTCTTCTCGCTGGTAGAAATGGTCAGATCAGGGAACTCTTTGGCGATAACAGACTCAGCTTTATCCCGGATTTTTTCATCAGCAAAAGCCAGCTCGCGGACCAAAGGATTCCGATTATTGACTGTGCGATAACGCAAACGCTCTTTACGCAGGGCGGTACGAATTTCACCGGCATAAACGTCCATGCGGGTCGCCACAGCTTTCTGGCTGTCGACTTCCAGCAGGAAGTGAACACCACCGGAAAGGTCAAGACCAAGCTTCATCGGGGTTGCCCCGAAAGCCAGCAGCCAGTCTGGCGTTGTTGGTGCCAGGTTCAGTGCCACAACATAGTCATGACCAAGAAGCTCTTTAATAGCGGCCTTGGCAGGGAGCTGATCTTCACTGTTGTTCAGGCGAATCAGTACTGTGTTACCACGTTCACTGAATTCCGTCGCCTTCACCTCAATACCGCTCGCCTTCAGCGCAGCGACAGCCTTCCTGACCTGCGGCTCGCCCACACTCTGGGAAGAGCTGGAGCCAGAAATCTGCACCGCAGGGTCATCGGGGTAGAGGTTAGGCAAGGCGTAAAAGGCGCCAATTGCCACAAGCAGGAAGACAATCAGGTACTTCCATAGGGGGTATCGATTCATGGGACCCTCAGGTTCCTTTTTACCATGCTAGTGTAGCCATGCCTGCCTTGATTACGACAAGCGTCCCTGGCTCAGCCTGAGAAAGGCCCTTCACCGCATGACTGTTATTAAACCGTTCTTAGAAGAACGACCTGTATCAACTATAGAGACAGGTCGTTTTTAATCCCGTTCAATTAATAGCTTTCATTGTGCCTTTAGGCAAAGTGGCAGCTACGGAGCTTTTCTGAAATTTCAGCTCAACATTGTTGCTAACCTGCAGGGTAACAAAATCGTCAGCTACGCCAACAACCTTACCAACGATACCGCCGGTGGTTACCACTTCTTCCCCTTTCACAATGCTTTCCAGCAGCTTCTTATGGTCTTTGGCACGCTTGCTCTGGGGACGCCAGATCAACAGCCAGAAGATCAGAACAAAACCACCCAGCATTACCAGCTGGCCGGTCATGCCGGGGCCAGCAGCTGCCGCTGCGCCTTCCGGGGCCGCAAACGCCTGACTGATCAAGCTCATAAGTTGTACTCCCTAAATATTAAGATTTAATGGTCCAGCAAAAATAACCCACCCCTTGAGTGTTACCCCTCAAGAGACGTAGCTACCCCTCCGCGGGCAGCATAGAACTCGGTTACAAAGTCGCTCAATTTACCCTGTTCAATAGCCTGCCGCAATCCGGTCATTAATCGCTGGTAGTAGCGCAGGTTATGAATTGTATTCAGCATAGAGCCCAACATCTCGTTACATTTATCGAGGTGATGCAAGTACGCTCGTGTGAAATTGCGACAAGTGTAGCAATCACAACCAGGTTCTAAAGGCTCTTCTGCATGACGGTGCCTGGCATTGCGAATTTTGATGGTGCCGGCCGCCGTAAACAGGTGTCCGTTTCGGGCATTTCGGGTCGGCATAACACAGTCAAACATATCCACACCACGGCGCACCGCTTCAACGATATCTTCCGGTGTACCCACGCCCATCAGGTAGCGGGGGTATTCCGCAGGAATGCGCTTGGGGGTGTGGGACAGAATGCGATACATATCATCCTTGGACTCTCCCACAGACAGGCCGCCGATAGCATAGCCGTCAAAGCCGATCTCAAGCAGGCCGTCCAGAGAGCGGGCACGCTGATCTTCAAACATCCCGCCCTGGATAATACCAAACAGGGCGGATGTACTGTCGCCATGGGCATCACGGCTACGCTTCGCCCAGCGCAGAGACATCTCCATAGAGACACGCGCCTGCTCTTCATTGGCATCACCCGGGGTGCACTCGTCAAAGATCATCACGATGTCAGAACCCAGATCCTTCTGAACCTGCATGGAGGATTCCGGTGACATAAACACCCTGGAACCATCAACCGGGGAGCGGAAGGCTACGCCTTCTTCAGTGATCTTGCGCATTTCACCCAGGCTGAATACTTGAAAACCGCCGGAGTCCGTCAGGATGGGCTTATCCCAGCCATTGAAGTCGTGAAGAGTCCCGTGCTCTTTGATCACCTCAGTACCAGGGCGCAGCATCAGGTGAAAGGTATTACCCAGAATAATCTCGGCGCCAATCTCGTGAATATCACGGGGCAGCATTCCCTTCACCGTGCCGTAGGTGCCGACAGGCATAAAGCAGGGTGTTTCTATAGTGCCGCGAGGGAAGGTCACCCGACCACGACGAGCCAGGCCATCTTCACCCAGCTTTTCAAAAGACATAAAGCTTTCAGGACGCATTACGCAGTCTCCTGTTGATCAACCTTGCGGGTCAGCAGCATGGCATCGCCATAGCTGAAGAAGCGGTAGCGTTCTTCAATTGCTTCCCGATAGGCATTCATAATTTCGTTGTAACCGGCAAAGGCCGAGACCAGCATCAGCAGGGTCGACTCCGGCAGGTGAAAGTTGGTGATCAGGGTATCAACCACTTTATAGGTGTAACCGGGGTAGATGAAAATATCTGTTTCCCCGGCAAATGGCTGTAGCTCACCGCTTTGGGCAGCGGATTCCAGAGAACGAACGGATGTGGTTCCTACAGCAACCACACGACCTCCCCGTTCACGGGTACGGCGCACAGCTTCGACCACGTCTTCTGATACTTCCAGATATTCCGAGTGCATATGGTGGTCTTCAATCTTGTCGACCCGCACCGGCTGGAATGTGCCTGCACCTACATGCAAGGTCACAAAGGCTTTCTCTACCCCTCTGGCTTCCAGGGCCGCCAGCAGCTCTTCATCAAAATGAAGGCCTGCCGTTGGTGCCGCAACAGCACCTTTTTTATGACCGTAAACCGTCTGGTAACGCTCCCGGTCCGCCAGTTCATCCTCACGGGTGATGTATGGCGGCAAAGGCATATGACCGTGTTCTTCGAGCTGCCGAACGACGGGCTCTTCACCCGCGAAACGCAGCAGGAACAGGGCGTCCTGACGCGCAACCATTTCGGCTACCAGGCCACCTTCAAGAAGAAGCTTTGTACCGGGTTTGGGAGATTTGCTGGAGCGCACATGGGCCAGCACTTCACGGTCATTAAGTACCCGTTCAACCAGCACTTCAATTTTTCCGCCGGTCTCTTTCTGGCCGAACAGGCGCGCAGGAATGACCCGGGTGTCATTCAAAACCAGAAGATCACCGGGTTCGATATAGTCGATAATATCCCGAAAAGTCCGGTGAACCGGCTGACCTGACTCGCTGTCCACCACCAGCAAACGGCTGGTGCTGCGCTCTTGCGCAGGGTAACGGGCGATCAGGTCATCGGGAAGGTCAAAATGAAAATCACTGACGCGCATAAACCGCTGCAACCTTACACAGAAAAGGAGCGGGAGGATAACGAAAACGGGGTAAAATGTCAGGAGGGATAGCCACAAATTACTACCAAAACAGCGATTACTGCCTCAATATTTGTGGCTTTTTTACAAGCTACTGTTCAGTATTAGGTATCAGCATCTTTCTCATCGTCTGCTTCATCACCGCTCTTTATGTCTATAGAGGGTCGCAGCGTCGAAGCATTCGAACGGGTATCGTCCTCCGGCTCAGGAGTCTCTGTCTGCATGTTAGAAATAGGATTCACCACCCAGTTTTTGTCACCTTCAGGCAGAAGCAGGTCATCTGGAGCCGAATACAGGCTATCGTCGTCCTTTTCAGACTCATCATCAGCGTCTACATCGCTAGAATCCACTTCCTGCGTTTCCTGATTAACCTCTGAAGCAGGTCTCTGAGACATATCATCCACGGCTGGCATCGGCTCTTTCTGGGATACAACAGATCCTGCCGGACTAAAATGAGGCGGCGCTTGAAGCAGAGGGGCGCCCTGCATCGAATTAGTGGAACTATTGCTATAAAATGGATCACTCTCCTCCAGCTCTTCGTCCCCCGCCTGCTGTTGAAACCCGTGCCAGTCAGGTCGAATGCCGCTTCTTCGAATACCGTCGCCAAAAGAATCTTTGTAATCCGAGTCAACAATCAGAGCATCCGGTTTGAGGGTTGCAGTTTCCTTTTTAGATAAAGCCGAGTCTGGAATAGTTGCAGAGCGCTGAAGCTCTCCGGTAACCATTCCCCGTCCATTACGAATTATAAAAACTACACTGGTATTGACCAAAAGTGCCTTCTCAACCCTTTTTTTCACCAGCACCTTATATTCATTCTTTAATTTTTCGCGCGCCTTTTTCAATACGCTTTCATTGTTACTGATTTCCTTCTTCAGCGTTTCATAAGAAGGCAGTGTCTGAAGCATTGAAGAAAGAGCTTTATCAACATAGCTCGTATAAAGAGCCAGGGTCTGTGGCGCAATAGAACTGTTGGGGTCAGGGGGGACCAGCTGTACCAGCTCCCCGCCGATGACAATCACCGTTCGAATACCTGAATCCTTCGCATATTCAGGATCCCGCAACCCTTTTAATAAGACGTCGCCATTACACTGCATCCACTCCTGAGCATAAAGATTTCTCATCTCCTTTATGATCTTCTCACGAGCCTTCAGAAGCCGAGTTCTATTATAGATATCGCTATCGCTCAGCTTATGACTCATGAATGTACAGGACGGATCATAATGCAGGTCATCCTGATCGTCAGAACCTGACTGATAATCAGAATCCTGAGAAGCCTGACGCACATGCCGGCCTCGAATCGATTGTGCAGGCGCCGTATGATAGGAACCGGAAGAGTCACTATCCTGGCCGGAACCAACATAACCTTGAGAAGAATCTGAGCTATCAGACTTCTGCCGATCTACCTTACGCCCCTGATACCCCTGCCCCGGCAACGGAGGAGGTGGCGGAGGTGGCGGCACGCCCGCAGGTAAAGTTTGAGCTGGCGGTGGCCTTCTGGGGCCTCTTCCTGAACCTGGCCTGTCCACAATCAAACCTCTGATATTTAAGACAATTGACGGTTTTATCGGCCAATACGGAAGTATCTTGCATGCTAATTCGCAAATGGTATACTGCGCCCCGTATCTCGTTGCCAGTGTGATGGAATTGGTAGACATGACGGATTCAAAATCCGTTGCCTTTGCGGGCGTGTCGGTTCGAGTCCGACCACTGGTACCAAATTAAAAGAGCTCCCTTTCGGAGCTTTTTTTATGCCTTTCATTTTCTTACCCGCTACCCTGAGCACATCGACCTTGAGGGTCTGGCCAATCACCGGGGCTCCAGCTTTGGTCGCCGCCTCGGCGGGCAACCCACACAGATCGGTTTTGAAAATGCGTTATCCATCGCTTTACTTAAAGCCCGACACCAGGGGAAAACAACGCTGGTATTGGAGGACGAAAGCAAACTGATTGGCCGCTGCAGCCTGCCAGACACCCTGCGTGAAAAAATGCAACAGGCCCCGATTCTGTTACTGGAAGAAAGCCTGGAGACCCGGGTACAGATTACCTTTGAAGAGTATATCGAGCAGAACCTGGCAGAAAACCTCGAACAATTTGCCAACAGCCTGCTGGCCGCCTGGAGCGCGTCCGTAAACGCCTGGGCGGTGTGCGATATCAGCATCTCAGACAGACCATGAGCGAAGCACTTGCACAGCAAAAGAAAGGACAGAGCAGCGGGCACAGTGAGTGGATCAGGCTGATGCTCAGCGATTATTATGATCCGATATATGAATATCAGCTAAAAAACAAGACCGGGCGGATTGTTCATTGTGGTAATGCCTCTCAACTGGCGAACCTCTCTGTCCAGACCCTGACATCACAACTTTTTCACCCGGAGCCTGTGGAATAACAAACTGCTTCTCCGGACTATTTCTTCAGAAGCAGCCCGGTTGCTGCAAGGCTTTCCTGCGCTTTACTGGCCAGCTTGTATAGCACTGCTGACAACCTGCAAATACCACAACAGATAACCTGTCTAAACCCTCCCCGGATCCCACAACCTTTACGGTCATAAAAAAGGAGGTCACATGCTGCATAAAATTCAAAACTACTGGTCGCTGTCTGCGCCCGGCCTGCAGAGAAAACAGACATTTTCGGTTCTATTCCATATCAAAACACCTGGCAGAAGGCCACTATGTCGGCGTTTGCGTTCTCAGTAGTTTGTCTCCGGCCAACAGCCATCCGGGCAAGGTTTCCTATGATCAGGACATAGTTATCAGTCAGAATAACCAACGACTGACAGCTCACATAAAAGGGAGAAAAATAAAGGAATATTCCCGCGGCACACTAAACCTGATGACGCCAACACAAAGCGAATGCGCATCACCTGTCACGGAGCACCCAAATGGTTTTATCTTGTATCTGTACAAAGGAAAAAGCTTCAGGGTTAACCTTCACTGGCATGATGAACAAGCGGCGCTGCTTCACTACAGTCAGTTTTCAGCGCACGGGGAACAACCGGCTTTCATAATGAGCATGATGAAGACAGAAACCACCAATATGGCCGCTCCTTTCCTGGGGCGTTTTTTTTGTCTCCTGAATAAGCTGCTGTGGTTTTCGGCTAACAAGTCTGTCAGGAGCCTCTGCTTTATTGCGGGGCGCGGTGTCTAACTCGGTTAGGCGCAAATAGGAAAGGAGGCAGGTATGCATATTCACGGGAGTAAGGATAAGGGTTGCGGTTGGCCAGCAGGTGTCAGTGATTCTGGTGCTGGCGAGGGGCTTAAGCTTCGGTCTGGCAAACGGACAGGGGTATCGACAGGGATGAAGCTGCGATCCGGCCGGAGGGTTGGGGTATCGACAGGCGTCAAGCGGCTGGCCTGTGGATATCGTGGCCACAGGCGGGGCTGTGAGACCAGGAAAGTGGTTCCTGTTCGGTGGGACTTGCATCCAGCACTTAACCAGCAGGCAGACAGGGAGCTGTCCTCTGTGGCAACCCCGCAAGGGCGTCGGGATATAGCGTTTCTGGCAGAGGCGTATCAGCGGGGTGAGCCGGTTTCGGTTCCTGGAGCAAAAAAGGCTCTGGAGACAACCGCAGAGATTGTTGCAAAGTTGCAGCAGGAGTTTGCCGGGGACTTTTCCAAAAACGATCGCAAGAAGATGGAAAAGCTGGCTCTGTGGGTCGAAGAGGTGAAAAGCAAAGGCTGCCCTCATGACGAAACAGAACAGGTGCTTTTTTGTGTGGCCACGGTGCAGGAATGGATCAGAGTATACAGTTGCCCCGATAGAACACTGTGCAGTGGCATCAGCCAAGTTCTGGATTTGCCGTGGAATCTTTTACAGAAGAATGCCGAGAAGCTGATGACTACGGCTCACAGTGTTTTGTTTTCGTCGAGTTACAGTGTATTTGGCAGCAGGCCTGCGGCCGCTTGTAAATGGTTGCATTTATGTACTTATGAACCACTGGATGAAATGTTCATTTTCAAGACGATGGGGTTGCCTGCCGCCGTGGTTGGTTTTTTGTCCGACCGGAAGCCTGAGCTGCACGATGGGTTCTTAATGGGGCCGACCGCGATGCCTGGACATGATTTAAATCATGCGGCCGGTATTCTCCGAGGGCTGTTAATGGCGCTTATTCCGAAAGATGTGTGTAGCGGCAAAATGGAATTTAAAGCGTTTGCCGAGATGCCTGATACTGAAAGGGAGGTGATTTATGCGCAGATGAAAAAGTTTTACGCCAGCATGGATGTTTTTCATCAGGAGTTGGACATAGCTGTAAAAGATGAGTCTGAAGAGTTTCGGATTCTGCTGTATATACTGCTTTTTGAGCTGACCCATGAGGTTTGCGATTTTCAGGTCTTCACCCGTACGCAGGAAGCGGGAGGATTGGAAATCCAGATAGACAGTTTGCTGAATTCTGCCGGCCGCGAGTACGGGGCGTTAGAAAAAGGGAAATACCGCCGGGCGAACGATCCTGCATACAATAATAAGCTCAATGATATTTATCGGAATTCCGCTCTTCAGGCGCGAGTGGGTGGTTTTGTTGTGGCTTGTCTTGACCGGTTTGCACAGTGTTTTGAAAGTGGTGAGCCGTTATCTCTGGCTGACATTGACCCTTCCACTTCGGGCTCCCCCGGGGTGAGCTGATACTCTTCTTGCTTTATTTGTGGTCTGGTCATACTTTTGTGGGGGCGTGAGGCAGGGAGCGGGTGTGGGTTCTATATTCCAGGAACAGCCGTATGGAAGCGTGATCACAATGCCCAGGATAGCCCCCGCAGGACCACTGCCCCCGAAACCCTCGAACCAGAAGCATTCAGACAAATCTGTTGATAATTCCGGGCTCGCCACATTAAGGACATGGAAGTAAAGACACGGCTACAAAGAATACAGCTGCCAACCCCCCATTGCAGACAAACCCCTGAATCATTTATCATCCTCCGCGCTTTGGCTATTGAACCCACAGGCGATAACAACAAATGAAATTATGTCACGGATAGCTGACCGCCCTGCTGCTCAGTTTTTTTTCTGCTTCTCTGTATGCAGACACGCTCACCTTTACCGCAACACCTGATGAAGACGAAAGCCGGCTGAAAACCCGCTTTGCCAGTGTCGCCCGCTTCCTGGAGCAGGAGACAGGTCTCACTGTCGAGTATATCCCGGTTAAATCTTATGCCGCCGCTGTGTCTGCCTTTCGTAATAACCAGGTGCAGCTGGCCTGGTTTGGCGGACTGTCCGGCGTACAGGCCCGCCGCCTTGTACCGGGTTCCGAGGCCATTGCTCAGGTTTATAAAGATCAGTTTTTCAAATCCTATATTATCGCCAATACCCGCACAGGGCTGAAAAACAGCAAGAACCTGACACAGGACATTGCTGGTAAAACCTTCACTTACGGGTCAAAAGGTTCAACCTCTGGTCGTCTGATGCCTGCCTTTTTTATTCAGCAGCAACTGGGGCAGAAGCCTGCAGAACTCTTCAGCAAAACAGGCTTCAGCGGCGACCACAGTCGTACTATTGCTCTGGTTCAGGCTGGTGCATTTGATCTGGGGGCCGTCAACTACAAGGTCTGGGAAAACGAAGTCAAAGCTGGAAAGATTGATGCCAGCAAAGTCCGGGGCATCTGGGAAACACCCACCTATCCGGACTACCAGTGGACAGTACGTGGCGATGTTGACAAGCGTTACGGCGAAGGGACAGCTGATAAAATCCGCCATGCATGTGAAAACCTGCACAATAAAAAAAGCCCCGGAAAACTCTGAGACTCAAAACAACAAGTCAGAAAATGTTGTTAATTAACTTCCCTCCTCAACCTTCTGCTCTTCAGCTTTAGCATTAGCACTAACAGTCACCATCTCTTTCACCTGTGGTTTCTGAAACACATCCACCATCAGAAAAACAGAAACAACCGCCAGAAACAGACCTGCCCATGGGTCCAGCAGTGCCAGGAACATACCAGCCATGACCATAGCACCGCATTCCATCAGCATGCCCTTCTCCAGCTTCAAACGCAGAGCACAAGATCCTGGTTTCTAGCCCCCCCTCATCAGGTCAGGGCCAGTGAAGAGCTTTGAAAATGGCAACTTGAAAAATCGTTTCCGGGTCAACTATCTTGAAAAACCGCATCGGCTCACACTGGTTATGCCTCACTGGAAAGAGATAAAGAGCCGGTTGAATAGCGCGGCAGAATTGGATCGGAATGAGTGAGACAGTCAGGATGTAGACATGTCAGTATTCCTAACACTGGGAACTTCTTGCACAATAATCTGTCAACTATGTCAGTCCATCAGGAATAATTACAGCCTGTCTCATTGCTACTTGCCTCCAGAGATACTCCATGCCCATTGACTACCAGACACTCTGCACCCTGAGAAAAAACCACCCGGCCTGGCGGCTGCTGGTCAGTCCCCACGCCCCCTTGATCGCCAGTTTTTTTCAGAAGGCGTTTATCGCGCAGAATGTCCGGATCATTTCCCAGGCGGACCTGATGGAGGCTCTTGAAGATGAGCTATTTCACCTGCGCTCAGAAGTCGGCGCCGAACACTTTCCAAAGCCAGCCCTGGACTACCTGAATGACTGGGCCGCGCCGGAAAAAGGCTGGTTGCGCAAATTCTACCGTGAACATTCCGATGAAGCCCAGTTTGACCTGACGCCCGCAACAGAGAAAGCCATCGCCTGGCTCGATAATCTGGGACAGCGCAGCTTTGTCGGGACAGAGTCCCGTCTGCTGACCCTGTTTGAACTACTCCGACAACTCAGCGAGGGCAGTGAAGAAGATCCGCAAGCCCGTCTTGAGGAACTGAAAAAACGCCGGGAAGAAATCGACGCCCAAATCACCCAGGTGCTTCAAGGCAATTTCACAGTTTTAGACGACACCGCTCTGAAAGACCGCTTTATGCAGTTCAGCCAGCAGGCGCGGGAGTTACTGTCTGACTTTCGGGAAGTCGAACACAATTTCAGGCAGCTGGATCGCAGTGTCAGAGAGCGCATCGCCACCTGGGACGGCAAGAAGGGAGAATTGCTCGGCGAAATCATGGGAGAACGGGACGCCATTGCCGATTCCGACCAGGGGGCCAGTTTCCAGGCCTTCTTTGATTTTCTGATGTCCGCCCAGCGACAGGAAGATTTCAGTGAGCGGCTTGACCAGGTGCTGAGCCTTCCCGCAATCACCGCCCTGAAGCCCGACAGGCGCACAAGGCGCATTCATCATGACTGGCTTCAGGCCGGAGAATACACCCAGCGTACAGTGGCTCGCCTTTCCCAGCAGTTACGCCGTTTTCTGGACGACCAGGCCTGGCTGGAAAACAGGCGAATTATGGATATCCTTCGAGGCATCGAAGGGAAAACCCTCGAAATGCGTGACACCCTGTTCTCCACTGGCACATCTGCAGATTTCATGACCCTGGACGACACCTCTACCACTATTGAACTGCCGATGGAACGGCCACTGTTCAGCCCGCCGGTGAAACCCAAAATTGCCAGTATCACTCTGGAAGAAGGGGACGAAAACCTCGACAGCAGCGCCCTCTACGGCCATATAGTCGTGGATAAAGCCGCCATAGCCCGCCATATTCGCCAGTCTTTGCAAAACCAGTCCCAGGTCTCCCTGTCAGAGCTGTGCAGAACCCGTCCACTTACGCAGGGGCTTGCGGAACTTGTCGCCTACCTGGAACTCGGCCAGCAACAGGAAGACGGTTCATCTTTTTTTGCCATGATCGACGACACTATTGAAGAAAAAATCATCTGGAAAGGAACGGATGACCAGCAACGGCGCGCACGCATACCCCGCGTCGTTTACCTCCGCAGCAGCCATGGGGGTAAAGCATCAACTCCCGTAACACATGGGAGCAACTGATATGCAGACAGATAAAGGGTTAGCCATAACCGAAGAGAAATTATTCCGGGAACAGGAAGAAGAAGCAGAAACGGGCCAAACGCCAGATCTCAGCGCTCTTCTGGTCATACTGCTCAAAGGTGTGCTTTACCAGGAAAACGACCCCCGACGCTGGAAACACCTGCTCAACCTGCAGAACCAGGTGCGCGATTATGTCGCTGTGCTCGGCCTGGAGCTGAATCTGGATGAAGCAGAAGGCTACGCCTTTTTACGCACACGCAAAAATGAAGATGAAGACGACAGTGACAACCCGGATGCCACAGGCAGAGCAGCGGACATGCCTCGTCTGGTCGCCCGACGTCAACTCTCCTTTCCAGTGAGTCTGCTGCTGGCGCTGCTCAGAAAAAAGCTGGCCGAGTTTGATGCTACCGGCGGTGAAACCCGGCTCATTCTCTCCCGGGATGATATCGTTGAACTGATCCGGCTGTTTCTTCCCGACAGCGCCAACGAAGCCAAAATGACAGACCAGGTGGAACGCCATATTAACAAGGTGGTGGAACTGGGTTTTCTGCGTAAACTCAAACCTTCCTCTGCTCGCTCTTCACAGGCCGGCCCTTCAAAGGAAAGCTACGAGGTTCGTCGCATTATTAAAGCGTTTGTGGATGCCCAGTGGCTGGCATCGCTTGACGATAAGCTGGCCAGCTATCGCCTGCATCTTCAGGGCGATCAAAAAATCAGCGTGAAACCTGCCTCAGAAAAGGATGCCGAGAAATGACAGAAGAAGATAATACCGAACCAGATACCCTGAGCCCCGATTTTTCCGGGGGAGATAATACCCTGAGCGGTTTCAGGCTGCAGAAACTGGAAGTGTTTAACTGGGGCACTTTTGATAACCAGGTCTGGTCACTCAACCTTGAGGGCCAGAACGGCCTGCTGACAGGCGACATAGGTTCAGGAAAATCCACCCTGGTGGACGCCGTCACCACATTGCTCGTACCAGCCAACAGGATTGACTACAACAAGGCAGCAGGCGCAGGGAAGAAAGAGAGGCATCTGCGCTCTTATGTGCTGGGTTACTACAAATCCGAGCGTAATGACGTCACTGGCAAGGCCCGCCCGGTTGCCCTGCGGGATCAAAACAGTTACTCGGTGATTCTCGGTGTATTCCACAACGCAGGCTACGGCCAGACTGTGACCCTGGCACAGGTTTTCTGGATCAAGGATCCCCAGGGGCAGCCAGAGCGTTTTTTTGTCTGCGCAGAAAAAGAACTCAGCATCCGGGAGGATTTTTCCGGCTTCGGCAGCGATATCAACAACCTGCGTAAACGACTGCGTAAAGATAACTGCGAAGTACTGGACACCTTTCCACAATATGGTGCCTGGTTCCGCCGCCGCTTCGGCATAGAAAACGACCAGGCCCTGGAACTGTTTCATCAGACAATCTCGATGAAATCTGTTGGCAACCTCACTGAATTTGTCCGTGGCCATATGCTGGAACCCTTTGACATCGCGCCACGCATCCGAGCATTAATCAATCACTTTGATGACCTCAATCGCGCCCATGAGTCGGTTCTCAAAGCGCGCCAGCAGATCGAAGCCCTGACGCCTTTAATCTATGACTGTGACCGCCACCATCAACACACACAAGAGCTGGAAGAGTTGCACCACTGTCGTGAGGCGCTGTCCGGCTACTTCGCCGGACACAAACTTCTGCTGCTGGATGAACGACTGGAGCGACTGGGCATAGAGTTCGATCGCCAGCAACTGAAAGTGATCCGCCTTCAAAACGAATCTGATGTACTGACTCGCCGCCAGCTGACGCTCAAGCAGCAGATCGCAGACAACGGCGGAAACCGTATAGAAAGCCTGAAATCTGACATTTCCGTACAGGAAGAGGAACGCATCCGCCGTACAAACAAGTCGGAACGCTACGAGAACCTGCTGAAGCCCCTTGACCTTGCCCCCTGTCAGACTGAAGAAGGTTTTCTTGAACAGAAGCAGCAGCTTCGCCAGAAGAGTGACCAGCTCCAGCAGGAACAGGCAGAATTGAATAACCTGAGAGGGGAAAAGGAGTACAGCTTTCGCGGCAAAAAAGAGGAACACGACACACTGAGCCAGACCATCGCCGAGCTGAAATCCCGCAAGAGCAATATCGACCAGACCCAGGTCGCCATTCGTCAGCAGCTCTGCAACGCTCTGGATCTTGAAGAGGACGCCCTGCCCTTTGCCGGCGAACTGCTGCAGGTGCGGGAAGACGACAAACCCTGGGAAGGGGCCGTCGAGCGGCTACTGCACAATTTCGGCCTCTCACTGCTGGTGCCGGATGAACACTATGACAGTGTCGCCCAATGGGTGGATGAGACCCACCTGCGGGGCAGACTGGTTTACTACCGGGTGCGCAAAACTGCTGACCGGGCCTTACCAAGCCTGCATCCGGACTCTCTTGTTCACAAGCTCTCCATCAAGCCGGACTCGGAGTTCTATCCCTGGCTGGAACAGGAACTCGCCCGCCGCTTTGATGTTGCCTGCTGTGAAACCCGAGAGCAGTTTCGCCGGGAAAAACGGGCTATCACCCGCAATGGTCAGATCAAGTCCGCCGGAGAGCGCCATGAAAAGGATGACCGTTTCGCCCTGAATGATCGAAGACGGTTTGTGCTTGGCTGGAGTAATAAGGAAAAAATCGCCGCTTTGGAAAGTTCCGCCCGCCTGCTTGAAGGAGAAATTACAGACCTGGCTCTGGCTATCAGCAAACTGAAAAACCAGGAAGAGCAACTGACCGCAGATATGAAGATCCTGGACAAACTGGAAGAGTACCGGGATTTCCATGAGCAGGACTGGCGCCCGGTCGCCCAACACATCGCCGCTCTGCAAGAGGAACTGAAACAGCTGGAGTCAGCCTCCGACCTGCTCAACACCCTGACACAGAACCTGAAAGACCTTGAAGAAGAGCTGGCCAAGATCACAACAAAGCTGGATAAGGAAAAAGATAGCCGCTCCAAAACCGAACAGAAAATCGAAGATGCCCAGGTGCTTCGTGATGACACACAACAGCTGACCGAAAGCGAAGACGCCAGGTTAACTCATCCCTGGCATGACACACTGAACACATTGCGCTCAAAGGCACTGGGCGAGCACAAACTGACGGTTGAGTCCTGCGATAACCGTCAGCAGGAAATGCGTAGCTGGCTACAGAGTAAAATGGATGCCAGAACCCGTAACATCCGTGATCTGGAAGGGCGTATCGTCAAAGCCATGAGCGACTACAACAACACCTGGAAACTGGAAACCGAAGAGGTAGACGCCGCAACAGGATCGGCGGATGAATACCGACAGATGCTGGATAATCTACAGAGCGACGACTTGCCCCGCTTCGAGGCCCGCTTCAAGGAACTGCTGAACGAAAACACCATTCGGGAAGTCGCCAATTTTCAGTCCCAGCTTTACCGGGAACGGGAAACCATCAAAGAACGCATCAGCCTCATCAACGAGTCCCTGACCCAGATTGATTACAACCCTGGACGCACCATAAAACTTGAAGCCCAGCCGACTCAGGATGCAGACACCCGCGACTTCCAGACAGACCTGCGCAGCTGTACCGAAGGAGCATTGACAGGCTCTGAAGACGAGCAGTATTCCGAAAGCAAGTTCCTGCAGGTCAAACGAATTATCGAGCGTTTCCGGGGAAGGGAAGGGTTAACCGACCAGGACCGCCGCTGGACGACAAAGGTCACAGATGTACGCAACTGGTTTAGTTTCGCCGCATCAGAACGCTGGCGTGAAGATGACACGGAGCATGAGCATTATTCAGATTCCGGCGGTAAGTCCGGCGGACAAAAGGAAAAACTGGCCTACACCATTCTGGCGGCCAGCCTTGCTTATCAGTTTGGTCTGGAGTGGGGCGCGGTGCGTTCCCGCTCCTTCCGGTTTGTGGTGATTGACGAAGCTTTTGGCCGGGGGTCTGATGAATCTGCCGAATACGGTCTGAAACTGTTTGAACAGCTCAACCTGCAACTGCTGATTGTCACCCCCCTGCAGAAAATTCATATTATTGAACCGCACGTCTCCAGCGTTGGGTTTGTTCATAACGAGGGAGGTAAGGCTTCAAAAATCCGCAACCTGACCATCGAAGCCTATCGGGAAGAAAAAGCACAGCAGGGCGAATGATTGAAAGCGATGAAAAGAGCGACATGGAGCAACAGGCAATCACTGCTGGCACAGCTCGACAAACTCTGGGAGCGCGGGGTACTACTCCAGGCATTACTGAATGAGATAGCGCCAAATGAGAAGGAATCTGACGCCAGTGACACAGGCATGCCCCCCCTTTTCCCCAGGCGTCTGGTCTTTAAAAAGCCTGGCAGCCAGGAACTCAGCCAGGACTTCGATGCGGTGCGCCAGTGGGTCAGTAGCATTCAAAAACTGAACGGCTTTCGTATTGTTTATAAAACCATACGACACCCTATGCGCGGAAGGAACGACCTGCCCGCCGAAGCCTGGGTCGACACACTGTCAGAGGCGATTGCGCTGTCTGGCAGAAAGAATGATGCTGACCAGTTCCGGCATATTGTCATTGAGACACAGTCCCGCGCTCCTGAGCTAATCAACTGGCTCCGCCGCTATCCTGTCAAGGCTCTGTCCCTTGCGGAGAGCTGGGCAAAACTTCTAGACTTTGTCATCTGGCGTCAGCAACATCCGGCGCCAGGTATTTATCTGCGCCAGGTCTCCCTGCCGGGCATTGACAGCAAGTTTGTCGAAAATCATCGCGGCATATTGGCGGCGCTTCTTGATGAAATCCTTTCTCTATCTGAAATTAAAAGCACCGCCACCGGAATCCGACAGTTTGAAGAACGTTACGGTTTTCTCAGTAAACCAGTACGGGTTCGTTTTCGCATTCTGGACCCCTCACTCCAGCTGCTGCCGGGGACTGACAGAGACATCAGCCTCACCGCACACGACTTTCAGGCTCTGGGTAGTGACAGCAATCTCCTTTACAATATCAAAAAGGTGTTTATCACAGAGAACGAGATCAACTTCCTCTCCTTCCAGCCAATGCCCGAAAGTCTGGTTATTTTTGGTGCCGGTTATGGCTTTGACGCTCTGGCCAAAACCGCCTGGATGCACCAGACAGAGATCTTTTACTGGGGCGATATCGACACCAACGGATTCGCTATTCTTGACCAGATCCGTCAGTATTTCCCCCATACCCAAAGCCTGCTGATGGATGAAGAAACATTGCTCAGCCACCAGCATTTCCATGGTCGTGAAGAAAAACAGACGACGATTGCGTTATCCCGGCTGACGCCTGAAGAACTGTCGCTGTATCAGAGTCTTCTGCAGCAGAAATACGGCAAGCAGTTACGGCTGGAACAGGAACATATTCAGTACAATTATGTTATCAACACCCTTGAAAAGCTTATGCGCCCCAATTCCTGTCGAGCGGATCAGTGATAAACATCCCCACAGGTATCCAGAAGCCCCCTTCAACAAAAAAGCCCCAGAAACTCTGAGGCTCAAAAACAACAAGTCAGAAAATGTTGTTAATTAACTTCCCGCCTCGGCCTTCTCAGCCTTTTGCTCTTCTGCTTCAGCACTAACAGTCACCGTCTCTTTCACCTGTGGTTTCTGAAACACATCCACCATCAGCACAACAGAAACTACCGCCAGAAGCAGGCCTGCCCATGGGTCCAGCAGTGCCAGAAACATACCAGCCATCACCATAGCACCACGTTCAGCATTGGTACGGGCACGCTGAAGGGCAATATAGGTACAGGCAAAACCTGTCAGGGCAAGAGTGATTGCCAGCGCCACAGGCATCAGCGGTTTAATACCGGTCACCAGTGGTGCAACACAGAAAATTAACGGAAGACCCATCAGGTAGTAGGAGCTGATGCCATCGTACAGGGAACGCATAGAGTCCTGCCCTTTACGCCAGCGCTGAACCAGTACCACTTGAATGCCCGTCCAGAGCACTCCTTGAGTCGGAAAGAAAGGCGCAACTACAGCCATAATGGCATTTCGAATCGCCACACTGGTATGAGTACGGGAATGATTAATTTCGAGCTCTTCATCAGTCCGGTCTTTGGCGCCATCCTGAATAATCGCATCACCGGTGAGCATATCGCCGAACAGCAGAATGTAAGTGATCAGGGCCAGAGGAATAGTGGTAATAAACATCTCCACACCAGGCCAGCCAATCGCAAAGGGCGACACCTTATTAAACATATCAGTGAACGGCAGACTGAAGAATCCACTTTGAATATCAAACTTCATCTCACCGGTTGCCCAGCCAGCCACACCCGCAAGGAAGAAACCCGGCAACAGACCAAGAGCCACCAAACGCGCAATCGTAGGGAACCTGCGCGCTAATCTGTGTACTGGCTCAGAGAATGCAAGTAACAGTGACAGACCAATACCCACGCTCGCAGCAATCGGCTGGCTGTTAAAAATATTCTTCTCAACGGAGAAATCAAACACGCTGATAAAAGCAGCCAGACCTGCCCCCATTATCACCGCGCCTTTCAAAACATTGGGCAGTATGCGAACCAGCTTTTCACCCAGCCCCGTGACCCCAAGCACAAGGAGCAGGACAGCAAAGTTCAGGGACATAGCCGTCATCATCTGAATCCGCTCATGGGGCGAATCAGCCGGTAGCACGGCGGTTAAAACAAACGGTAGTGCCGGTGTCACCCAGCCTGGGGCATAGGGTTCACCAAATACCCACCAGGACACACTCAGCAGCACCGAGTGAATAAACGACATTGCGATAGCTTCGCCAAAAGTCAGGCCAAAATATCCGGTGAGTAGAGGTACCAGCGCAAGTGCTGTAGCCGAGGCAACAAGATTGCCTTGAATGAAGTCACCCCAATAGATACGGGTGTGAATAAACGGTATGCGCGTAGTAAATCCCAGCCAGCGGATGCCAGAGGGTTTCTCGGTGTGTTTTGATGTACTCATAGGCACTCTTCTCTTTTTATTGTTATTTTCTACGAGGCTTAAGGTGATTCAGTTTCGTTTGTAAAACAGTATCACCTGAAAAATACAGCACCAGCCAAAGCTATATAAAGAACGATCTAAATAAACGGTCAGATAAGTTCCCCCAATGACCGCTTCAACCACATAAACGCAATACCTGTATACTCGCAAAAAACAACACGCCAGGCCTGTCATCCCTGTACACCGAAAATGACAGGCAGCGCCGATTAAAAAGCTGACATATTTATTTCCCGGGAGCCTCTACGGCCTGAAAACAATATTGTACTCATCAGATGATACCTTGCTAATTTCAATATGATCACTGTGCAGTGAAACTGGCATACCATTATAAAAGAACAGTTCTACCTCTATCATATCTGGCCCAATATAAAACCCGATAAAGCCACTGGCATCAAGGTTGAAATAACCTAACACTGGAGAAGTAATCGTCTGCTCATCAGAGTTATGAAAACTGCTTCTTATGTCATCACAGGCCTCAGGTGGTGCCCCAAAGCGGAGAACGTTTGTGCAGACACTGATAGACAGAACACTATTATCCGGTCGCTCCTGTAGTGACTGGTAAAACAGATGCCAGACGACCTTATCCGAATAAGAGATACCCTGTTCTTCTCCCCATACCACTGACACTGACAAAACAGCACACAAACAGCAGCACTGCAGGCAACGATGTAGCATCTTAACTTTTCCTGCCATAAACCAGATCACCTGGATGATAGGTAGCTTTTCAGTACACCGCAGCCCGTGAGACGGCACTTCACCCAACGTCCCACTGCTTACGATGCGTTTGACTTTCATGAACCCAGTATGATTTATAGTCCCATTCCAATAGTAAGGTGCCGGTATGAGTGAACTGCCCTGTATAGAAGTCACAACCCATGGTAACCCGACAGCCAGTGTTATCTGGCTGCATGGACTGGGTGCCGATGGTCATGATTTCGAACCGATTGTCCCTGAGCTTCAACTGCCGCAAAATGCAGCCATCCGGTTTGTATTTCCCCACTCGCCATCAATTCCTGTGACCATCAACGGAGGCGCGCTTATGCCTGCCTGGTACGATATCACCAGTATGACGATCAACAGGGAACTGGATGAAACACAGCTGCGTGATTCTGCTCACCTGGTGCAGAAACTGATAGACCGGGAAATTTCGAGGGGTATTGCCAGCAACCGTATTGTTCTGGCGGGCTTTTCCCAGGGTGGAGCCGTAGGTTTTGAGGCTGCGCTGACTTACCCGAAACCGCTGGCAGGGTTGATGGCAATGTCGACCTACTTCGCAACAGCACATTCGATTGAAGTGCATGAAGCGAATAAATCATTGCCGATAGAGATCTACCATGGCTCGCAAGACCCTGTTGTACCCGAAGAACTGGGTCAACGCGCTTACGACACAGTCAAAGCTATGGGGCACTCTGCGAATTACACAACCTACCCGATGCAACACAGTGTACACCCCAACCAGATTCGAGATATCTCTGCCTGGCTTCAGCAAAAACTGCTGTAGGTAGACTGCTGTAGGTAGACTGCTGTAGGTAGAATGTATCGAAGAAGGATTCAGTAAAAATGCCCCGGCAAACAGAATACACTGCCGGTGCATTAGAACCCCACTACCCTCAGGCACCCTCCCGTTAATCGGTTTAATATGAATTCCCCACTGACAATAACCACAGAAAGAACCCGTTTGGAAATCTGCGGCCCTGACGATGCCGCCCTGATGCTGCGTTATTTCTCCGAAAACCAGACTCGCCTCAAACCCTGGGAACCTGTTCGACCTGAAGGCATCAGCACTCTCCCCTACTGGCAGGAAATGCAGCAGCAAAGCCAGGCGCTGTTTGATCAAAAAGCAGGCTACAAATTCACCGCTCTCACTCCCGACCGCAGCGAAGTGATTGGTTTATGCAATTTTTATAATATTGTTTTAGGTGCTTTTCAGGCCTGCAATCTCGGCTATTCAGTGGCTGGAAAATATCAGGGGCAGGGGTATATGTATGAAATCGTTCGGGCAGGAATGGATTACATCTTTAACGAGGTGGGTCTGCACCGGATTATGGCAAACTATATCCCAACCAATGAACGCAGCGGAAAGCTGCTGGTGCGTCTTGGGTTTGAAGTTGAAGGTACGGCTCGGGATTATCTGAAGATCAATGGGCGCTGGCAGGATCATATTCTCACTGCCTGTATTAACCCGCGACCAGTGTAACGATATTAACCTCACCTCGGGATTCAAATATGTCAGAGAAATCCAACCTCAAATACCTGCAGGGTTACCCGGACCAGATCCTGTCTCAGGTGGAAACCCTGATTCAGCAGCAGCGCCTGGGAGAGATTCTTCTCAAGCGTTACCCTGAACCACACAACATCAAAAGCGCCAAAGCGTTATACGACTACACCATGACGCTGAAAAATCAGTACATGAAAAAGTCAGGCTCCCTGAGCAAGGTGGTGTACGACAGCAAGATCAATACCATCAAACACGCCCTCGGCACCCACACTTATATTTCCCGTACCCACGGTGGCAAACTGAAAGCCAGCAATGAGATTCATATTGCCACGGTGTTTAAAACTGCTCCGGAGGCTTTCCTGCGCATGATAGTGGTTCATGAGCTCGCACATTTTCGGGAGAAAGAGCATAACAAGGCGTTCTATCAGCTATGCCGGTATATGGAGCCGGACTACCACCAGCTGGAACTGGATATGCGGCTTTATCTCACCTTTCTTGATTCCGGTGAGAAGCTGTACCCTTAACATTCCAGCCTGCAGCTCCCAGTCTTAATTTCAATCAATTCAAGGTTCTTAAGGGTCACAGAGTAACTTGAACCTGTGTCATCGCCATCGGAACTTATCCACAGAGCGAGTATCTTTTTATCTGTGTCCGGTGAAAAAGTCATATCAACAGTCTGGTGATTTTCCGGTCTTTCCTGAAAGAAAATTTCATTGAGCAAGTCAGAAGCCGGGTGTTGACGCTCCTTCCCTGTCAGCCGGTCATCAGAATAAACATTATAAAAAGTGATTGAATCTACACCCATATCCTCAGGAGCCAGATCAAACAGCGTCGTTACCCACTCTGGTGCAAAGGCACGCTGGAAAGCATTCATGGTGCGTTCACCTTCATAGACAACACCCAGCCGGAACAGAAAGTCATCGGCTCCTTTTGCTCCCTGCTTTTTATCTGCCAGGTTTAACTGACCATCAACAGAAAACTGCAGCCGTATATCCTGCAGAGTCACAGGCCGACTCAGGGGAAAGATCACCGGACTGGCCGATTGATTAACCGCCAGCGTCATTGTGTTATCCCCAAAGCTCACGGTATTGGCCGGGATACTGGAATAACTCAACAGCTGCCAGTGGTCCGCCATGGTTAAGGGTTTGATTGTCTGGGGTGCATCAGCAGCAAAAGAGCGACCAGCCTTCGTCATTACGCCAATACAGAGAACAACTCCCAGACAGGCTGATACAGCCTTATTCCAGAAGTTTGAGAGGTGGATTCGGGAGCTGTCGCTGTTATCGCAGTGGTGAGAGTACATGGCTGCTGGCATCCTGCTGTTGATTATAATCGGATCACCCGAATATCACTGCATGATGCCTCAGCCTGCACCCTACCCTCAATAATTAACTTTCGACAAAGGCTCGCTCAATCACATAGTGACCGGCATTGCCGTGGCGGGCTTCCTCGAAACCCTGTGCATCAAGAATGGCGCATGTGTCTTTGAGCATCGCCGGGCTGCCGCAGATCATAAAGCGATCCTGCTCCAGGTTAAATGGCTCAAGATTCAGGTCACTGGCCAGCTTACCACTCTCCATCAGGTCGGTCAGGCGCCCCTGATTCGGGAAGTCTTCACGGGTGACTGTTGGATAATAATGCAGCTTTTCTTTAACGTCTTCGCCAAAGAATTCATTCACTGGCAGTTCATCTTTAATCATGCCCTGATAGGCTAGCTCAGACACATAGCGCACACCGTGAGTCAGAATAATATTGTCATACTGCTCGTAGGTTTCCGGGTCTTTAATAATGCTGATAAACGGCGCAAGACCTGTACCAGTGCTGATCAGCCAGAGATTACGGCCCGGCAGCAGGTTATCCAGCACAAGAGTTCCTGTGGGCTTGCTGCTAACGAGAATTTCATCACCTTCTTTCAAGTGCTGCAGGCGAGAGGTCAAGGGACCATCGGCCACTTTAATACTGAAGAATTCCAACTCTTCTTCATAGTTCGCACTGGCGATACTGTAGGCACGCATCAGGGGGCGGCCTTCCACCTCAAGACCGATCATCACGAAATGACCATTCTTAAAACGGAAACCACTGTCACGGGTGGTGGTAAAACTGAACAGAGTGTCATTCCAGTGATGAACTCCTGTGACCTTCTCCTTTCGTAATGCGCTCATACTTTTATTCTCACCTGATACGGTTCTTATTGTCGGCAGCTTAGTCGGTTGCTAATTGTGCTGTCTGGGCTTTTGACCTCAGCAATTGAGAAAAAGGTTACTTGGTTTTAACATATCGGTTAATCAGATTTTATAAATATAAATAATCGGTTTAATCGATAATGCGATATACCCTTCGACAGCTTCAGCTCCCTTCTTCTGCCACACCAACCTTTTCCAGAAATTCAATCAAATCTGAATCGGGTCCATGCCAAAACCCTATTTTTTAAATCACTGCGAAATTATTTTTAATGCGAACCTAAGAAATCACCTTAGAAATGGAATTACACTCCATAAAAATGCATAAATGCTATTTAAAATTCTTTTTTAATAGCAATATGATCAATTCTTTTAACAAATAAAACCCTGCATGAAAAAAATCGCATTGATTATTGAACCTTAATAACTAAATATTATATTAAGAAAAAAGCCAATCTGAATTTATTCCAAGAATAAATCACTTACTCTTTAGAATGCTCGGACACTATATGTGAAGAATTTTCAGCCACATAATTCGATATTTTTGTACTGTTGGACAGTTAACGTTTTTTTCCTCGCTCACACTCTGGCCTTTTAGACTAAAAAACGGCCTTTTTTATGCTTAAAATACCGGACACCTTATGCCTTGAGGGACAACCTTTTTCGCTCAAAAGATATATTGAGCCTCATCAAAAAAAGGAGAATGTCTACGACAGTCTCCTTTTATTGTATCTGATATGTATAGTTTCCAAGACCATTTCTGCCCCTTTGAACTTTCATTTACGATATCCTTTTCAAGACGCATTAACAGTCCATGCCTTCATAAGAAAAATTCTTATGAAGGCTATTCTTGTTTAAACATAATGATTGGCTCTCCCTTCCTTTTTTCGCACCCACTCTTAAATCATGGCAATGTTTTTCAGCCACATTTTTTCATGCTGCTATATTGATCTACCCCAGAATTACATGGCCTTATCTGATATCCAGTGGATACTTTTAACTGCAACGTTTTATTACGAATCACAACCTCAAGAAGCACTCGCTTCGCTCGGGTGCTGCTTTTCTTCTGGGTTGCCTTTAGTCTGCCCAATATCGCCTATTCGGGAGGAAAGCAACACGCCCCCCCCGTAGCAATACCTTTGGATCAGATCCCAAAACAACGCTTTCCGGCACTACAGAGTGCAGAGCAGTGTTCAGTGCTTTCCAGCTGCATACGCGGGCACATTGGCTGCTATCTGGACAACAAGGCTCTCAGATCAAGATGGTCCTGGGGAATCGCCACTGACGGGAAGAGAATATATTTCCCGGATTTTTCCCAACGCCCGACAGGTGGTTTTCTGTTAACCGGCACACAGCCGGCATCACCTGTGCCAGAGGAGTTCAAAGAACTGTCACCTGCTGATCTGGCAGCCTTCGGGAAAGACGAATCAACCCCCAGGGACGATCTTGAATTTACTGAAGAGGATGAAGGGCCTCTGGATTCAAAAACAATCATGGACACCCTGCGTACTTCGGGGCATGCCGTCAACTACCGCATATCAACAGACCCTCGCTATAAAGTCGCACTAAAGTCCGCGCAGAACGCAAAAAGAATGCAGGTTACCTTCCCTGATGCAGGCATTCTTGACATGTGGCTGGTTAAAGGCTCGACGGAAAATATTTACGACGTTCTTGTCAGGCAGGATTTTTTCACCCTTCTGGATAAGCTGCTGGGCTGGGGCCAGAGCATAGAATATCTCGTTGAAGAATCACTCACTCCTGTTACTTACCAGCCTGCCACAAAACCGACATCAAAAACATTGGAGCTGGCCAGCAAACTGAGCGGCTCTGTACAGAAAAAAGTTCGTCGTCGGCAGCAGCCACAAACGACCACAACAAAGCCAGTGCCAGAGGGGGACTATGTATTGATGACTGACCTGCCTCAGCGCGGATCTCACACCGTCACCAATGTAACAGATCACTACAGGGCACTGGATAGCTGGCTTAAAAAGACCTACCCAAACTCAGGGCCTCATTCATTAATCAGCGACAGCGAAGGCCTGAGCCTTGTTAACAGAGTCGAGCAGATTACAAAAAAAACAGGAAAATCAAAAAGCAAATACCAGTCTGCAGCAGCGGCTGCGCACAGCCTTTATCGCCTTCGTGTTCACTGGGCTGACATGTTGCAGAACCAACGGTTCACAGAAGCAGAGAGTATGAAAATTGATTTGATGCACAGCCAGATTCTTCGCCAGTACCTCGGCATTGAAGACCGACTGGCAACCCCTCTGTGGAATAAAGACTGGACCATACCTGAAAGTCCCGCAGCCATTAAAAATACGCAACATCTGGCAGAATGTGAGCACTATATAGAAGCCACCCGACAGTGGAACACTCACAGCTCGCTGGTAATGAATATCACCTCCCAGATCGATAATGTTTATGTGGTGATCAAAGACCTGCCACGATTCAGCGCCCTTGTCGTTCTGCCTGGCAGAGTGCTGGTTTTCACATCAAAAAGCAGAGACGGTCTTACCCCTGCCCCTCGTGAGAACTGGCAGCAACTTTGGGCCCTTCTTAATACCTATTTTCAGGGTGTGCAGGGCAAAATCCAGGTTCAGGCATCTCTGGTTTCAGACCTGAAACGGCCTAATGGCTTTATGAGTGGATTTAATCTGGGCTCTGGTTATAAAACCCTGGCCAGCCTCGTCGACACCCCTATACCTCTTGTGACTCCCAAACGCACCCTTGGTAAAGACGAGCTGAGGCGAGCACAGGAACTACTGCTAATGATAAAGAAAAAAAGTGCGGAAACCGCAGAATTTCTTTCTATTTGTGAGCAAACCTACCAGCTTAAAATTGATGATCCACAAGATCCAGAGTACCAGCAGCAACGCCAGGTAGCGGCGGAAAAATTTGATGAGTTTGAAGAGCAGAGAACCAATATCAAACGGTTCGAATATCTGGTCGAGAAACTTGAGTTGCTAACACAGCAAAAAAAGCAGGAACGTATAACCTCCAGCCTGCTTACTATTCCTGCTGACGAGAAACACTGGCAAGACATCCTGGCCCTGTCGAAACAGATAAAAGCCGAACCAGCCGTCAACCCCTACAAGCAGGAGGCTGAACAGCCAGCATATATAGAGGCATCCCCGGATGAACTTTATCAGGCAATTATGCAGCAGCTACAGTCTGAGACAGAGGGCCTTTCTGGCACTACAGTCAGTCTTTCAGCAACACCGGAGCTGCAGGCGAAAACGCCAGAGCCTCGAGCTAAAACACCAGAACTTCAAGCTAAGACACCAAAGCCCCCCCCAAGAAGAAAAAAGAAGCAGATGCTGCAGGAAAACCAAAACAATTCACTTGCCAGCCTGACTACACAAGTCTCAGAACTGTCTATTGAAGAAGAAAGACCATCCTCTCTCGAGGGAGCACCAGTACCAGTCAGTCTATCGCCTCCTCCATCGCCGACACCTCAGCCTTCTTCCATAGAAGAAACCGTAACACCCGGAGTGCAAGTCACGACCAGCCTGCCGCCTCGGTTTGAAGGTCTTGCCAATTCAGAGACTGCCACTCCTGTCGATCCGACGCCGGACAAAGGCCCACAGTCTTTGCCTGTCATGCTTACTTCTGAGCCAGTTCCTAAATCTATTTCTAAACCTGCTCCTGAGCCAGGTGTCGCTATGGAGATAATGCCTGAAACAACGGCTGCGGGAGCGACACCTCCGTTGCCACAACAAACCCCAGAACCGGTACGCCCAACAAGAAAAAAACGCAGCAGAGCAGTCAATACGAAAACTTTTGCCAGTATCCCGGGGCAGGCCAAAGCTGAGGCTATCACGGTCTCAGAGAGTCATGCTCCGGCAGTCTCGCCCACAGACGTCACAGCTCCGCCACCACCTCCTGCATGTGCGCCACCACCACCGCCTCCTCCCCAGGTACTGGTTCCACTCAGCCCTCTGGAGCAGTGCGAGAAGAAATATCAGGTATGGAAACGCGCCCCAAATTCAGCCAATGCCATCTTCGAGCTCCAGCAAGCCTTTAGCCTTGCCTGGAAAAAGGAGACCCAGCAGCAACTGTTTGAGAACTACTATGGGTTTCTTCTGTATCGCCTCAACGGACTCTCGGCAAATACGTCCAAAGGTGCTGCAGCAAACAACGGTAATACCAGCAAACTGTTGCAACAACTTACGAAGGTGATGAGAAGCCAGGAATCCCTTTCTTACGAGAATATCACGGGACTGGGAGCCTTCTATCAAAAGCTGCCGGCATCTGCACAAAAAACAAAGATGCTCGACACCATAATAAAACTGATGGAGAGAGGAGGAGTCACAAAACAACAACTGGAAAGTTTTCTTCGTGATGTCGCCACAGAAAGCCACTATAGCGGCGCACTCCTGACAGACGTTGAAACACACCTGCAAACCCTGTGGCAGTCTGCAGATCTCCACTCAGGTTTCAAAATACCGCCTGACGAGTGGGTCACCCTTGTACAACAAAACAACCCTGCTCGTGTGGCATCTCTTGAGCCATACTATCAAGCCATAAGAGCTCTTACACTCCCTGCAGAAGAATGCTCAGAAGACCGGTGCGCCGCTCCTGCTCCTGAACAGCCGCCACAAAAACAACTCACATACCTGCTATCCGCCCATCGGCCTGCTTCTTCTCTTATTCTCGCAATCATGCCGGAACGCCTGGTTTTTCCTCGCTCCTCTCCTCATCAAGCAGAGGCAGCAGCGAAAGATGAGCCCGAGAATAAGACAAAGAAAGAAGTAAAAGAAGATTCTGAGCAGGATATGCAACGCGCATTAATTAGTAGTGTGACAGATGCCGCTGAAAGCATGACCCTGAAAAGAGCGGCCAAAGCTGCCCTTGAGAAAACCGCAGAGGCCTTAATGGCACGGGAAAATATCACCGCAGATAACACTGCCATTTCATTGTTGAAGCAAAGCATGGATCTGTTTTTTCAGAAGGGGGTCACTGATCAGCAATTTCTAAAAATAGAGGGTGACTGGTTTCAATACTTAAAGGCTATGCTGCAATCCTGCGTAACATCTGCAGATCAGGCGGGTAACCCTGCAAGTGCCATCTATCTCGCAGACCTGACCACCGATATACACTCCAGTATTTTGGAATCACTCTCTCTCACTGCCGAAAAAAGATACCAGGAGCAAATCCATTTTCTCGAGTTCCTGTCTAACTTAAGTGATGCCACAAAATCCAGCCCGGCAGTCGCTGCCATCATTCAGGCGCAGACTTTACTTGTTCCGGAAGAGTTCCGGCAAACAGTTATCACAACCATTGCAGACAAAAACTGGGAAACTCTGAACAACACCCTTCCCAGCACTTCCACAACAGCTGTCAAACTGAGATCTACTCGCGCACGCAAAGTGAAAGAAGATGCTGGACCAAGTTGTCCTGCAGAAATAAAACCTCACGAATTTGAAGAAAGGAAAAGGACGTTAAGGAAAGTGGGATCACCAAAACCGGCTGCCGCTAAACAAGCACAAACATCACTACAGCAAACGCCACAGGAAACACTACACAACCAGATTTTCCTGGAGCAGCAACAACTCAGCATTGCGTTTTCAAAAGAAGATCACAATACACTTCTGACATGGGTAAAAAGTGAACACCCAACGAATAGCGCTGTTATAACAAAAGTACAAGGAATCTCTCAGCACATGGTCAGAACAGCACAGTTTAAAATAGTGTTAGAGCGAGGAGCGATGAGAAGACTCCCCCAAAAAGAGAAACAACAGATAATCGATGATGCTCTTAAGGATGACGTGAAGGTTGCCGACTTCCAAAAATATTTACTTGAGGCTATCGCCCTCAAAATGCTTGCTTTGGCTCCTTCTGTCGCCACCCAGCAAACACCTCTCTCTCCACAAGAAGCCCCAAAAATAATCCCTCAATACCAAAAACCTGAACCCATCCCTGATAAAATGAGTAATAACAGCAGTGAAAGTCATGACATGTCGTCAGATTCAGACGACATGGACAACTCCGACTACGAGTCAGCCCCTGAGGATGTGGACTAATGGAGAACCCCGGGAAGCATTCACTTCCCGGGGTTCTCTTCAACATACGGAGGCTGATGGGCGAAGTATTAAGTACCCGACCCTCCCTACTGATCAGATACAGGTTTCTTCCCGGCAGCTGGTTATCGGGAACAAGTGTTCCCGTGGGCTTATTACTGACAAAAATCTCATCGCCTTCACGGATATTCTGCAGCCGTGATGTTAATGGGTCATCAGGCACCTTGATACTGAAAAATTCCAGCTCTTCTTCATAATTGGCACTGGCAATACTTTAGGCACGCATCAGGGGGCGGCCTTCCACTTCAAGACCGATCATTACGAAATGACCATTATTAAAACGGAAAACGCTGTCACGGGTGGAGGTAAAACTGAACAGAGTGTCATTCCAGTGATGAACCCCTGTGACCTTCTCCTTTCGAATGCACTCATAGTTTTGTTCTCACCTGATACGGTTCTTATTGTCGGCTGCGTAGTCGGTTGCTAATTGTGCTACCAGGCTTTTGACCTCAGCCATTGAGAAAAAGAGTACCTGGTTTTAACATATCGGTTAATCGGATTCTATAAATACAATTAATCGGTTTAATCGATAATGCGTTATACCCTTCGACAGCTTCAGGTGTTCCTCGCTACCGCCCATACCGAGAATATCTCCCGTGCGGCAGAACAGCTGGCTATGTCCCAGTCCGCTGCCAGCGGCGCTCTTAAAGAGCTGGAGAAGCAATTCTCTGTGGCGCTGTTTGAACGTATTGGCAAGCGCCTCAGGCTCAGCGAAATGGGTCTCTGGATTCGCCCTCAGGCCGAGGCATTACTGGCCCAGGCTCAAGAACTGGAATCCGCATTGAAGAACCAGAGCCAGATGGGCAGCCTGCGTGTTGGAGCGACTCTTACCATAGGCAACAATCTGGCCACAGAGATGATGGTTCAATTTCTCGACAAACACCCTCAGGCTGCGGAAGAAGGTCGACTGTCTCTGGAGATTGCCAACACCGAAGCCATTGTTCGCCGGGTTGCTAATTTTGATCTGGATATTGGGTTAATCGAAGGAGAGCTTCATCACCCGGCTTTAGAGATTACACCCTGGCGTGATGATGAACTGGTGGTGTTCTGCAGCCCCAACCACCCACTTTCACAAGACCCGACCCTCACAGACACAGAGCTGGTTAAAGCACGATGGATTCTGCGGGAAACTGGCTCCGGCACCCGTCAAACTTTCAATCGGGCGATGCATGGCCTGCTGCCATCTTTAGATGTGGCTTTGGAGCTGCAACAGCCAGAAGCCATTAAACGCTCTGTCAGTGCAGGGCTGGGGTTGGGCTGCCTGTCCCGCTTTGAGCTGGTGCGAGAGTTTGAGAACCGCACCCTTGTTCAACTGCATGTTCCCCACCGTCCTTTGCATCGACATTTCTATACCGTGCTCCACAAACAGAAGCACCGCACCCAGTATCTGCAAAGCTGGCTGGAGTTTTGTCAGCTATAAAGTGCAGACCAATAGCCCCATCGGGAAGCTATTGGTGAGCGGTCAGGCAGAGCTATAGAACTCTTGCTATAGAACTCTTGCTATAGAACTCTTACTGTGAAAGATTCAGGCCTTCTTGCAATAACGGCAGTGAGGCGAAGACATTAATAATAACGGCGTTACTGAGGTCGAGAAAAAAAGCACCCACCAGAGGCACAACAATAAAAGCCTTTTTAGACGGGCCATAGCGACTGGTAATGGCCTGCATATTGGCCATAGCTACAGGTGTTGCGCCAAGCCCCAGCCCCAGAAAGCCTACGGCCATAACACTGGCATCATAATCGCGTCCCAGAAAGTGGAACACAAAGAAGACTGCTATCACCGAAATCACCACTACCTGCACAGCCAATATCAGTAGTAAAGGCCCAATGGCGCTGGCCAGCTGCCACAGCTGCACAGACATCAAACTCATAGCCAGGAACAGATGAAGACTGATCTCTCCAGCACGGTTGACCGAAAAACTGCTGAACTCAAGGTTAAACAGCCCGGTTAAATTGGTCAGCACGATACCGACAAACATTGCAGTCAAAAAGGGTGGTAAAGAAATACCAAAACCAGCCAGCCAGTCGTTGACGTTATAGCCAAGACCTACACACAGCGACAGCAGCAGCAATGTACTAAAGACGCCCCCCAGATGGTTCTCACCACTGACCTTATGTTCCTCTTCCTCACCTGCCACGGCATAAGGCTGGGTTTCACTGTTAATATGCTGAAGGTTGTAGCGCTTGACCAGATAGCCGCCAACAGGGCCACCAATAATACCCCCTGCAACCAAGCCAAAAGTTGCACAGGCCAGCCCTAAAGTACTGGCTCCGGTCAGCCCGGCTTGTTCAGCCATATCGCTCCAGGCGATAGCGGTTCCGTGTCCACCGGCAAAGGAGATGCTGCCTGCAAATAAACCATAGGCAGGCTTTTGGTCGAGGAAGATAGCTACCAGTATTCCTGCAACGTCCTGCATCACCAGCAGGAACACTGCAAATGCCAGCAGTATAACCAGTGCCTTACCACCCGAGACCAGCGTGCTGAACTTTGCCGACAGACCAATGGTGCTAAAAAAAGTAAGCAACAGCAGATTTCGCAGTTCCATATCGAAATCTATCTGGATACCCCAATACGAATAGAGCAGGCTAACCAGAATACTGCACATCAGCCCGCCAGAAACGGCTACAGGAATATTAAAACGCGATAGAAAGGAGATCTTATCATTGAGTAGCTTCCCCAATGCCAACACCAGCACACTGATGATGACAATATTGGGGCCAGAAATTAATATCGGTTGTTCCATTACTGCTTCCTTGATGGGCACAATTCAGCATTCATGCCCGCAATGATTTATTAGGCTCCGTGAGCGAGCTGCTTTCATTATGATTGTTTGACTATACAGCTATTTATCCGCGGCAGTTACAGAACAACAAAATCAACCGTTACGAAGCTGTATTGTCTTTGCTGTGCATTGTGCTGGTGTATGAGCTTAAGAACAAAGTTATTGTCATTACCCACCAGAATTAACATCGACACCTGAATAGAATCTCCCGCAAGCAGAAGTATCATACCCAGTATCTGCAATACTGGTTGGAGCTTTGTCGGCTATAAACGGTCAGCTATAAACAGTTAGCTAGAACGTTTCTGTCTGCCATACACCCATGAGCCCTGGGGTTGCAGTATGTCAGTATTCAACCAGCACATCTGCCCCGGCAGCATGTTTTTCACCAGAATAATCTGGCGATACGCATAACCACCCTGAAAGTCCGAGATGGCCGACAACATCACCTGCTGCAGGGCGCACCTCATACGGACTTTGGTGTTAATAAGAGTCCGCATTAACTCTGCATCCTGATCCTTCATAACTCCGTCCAGGGCATCATCAGTCAGTGACCTCTCCATACCCTGAGCCACATGAAATACAAAAGCGCCGATCATCAAAGCCTGATAGTTTGCATCCGCATACTTGATTGGCTTGCGCCAAGTGCCTGTCTGATACTTTATTCCCTTTGGCATGCTCTGTGAATCCACTGCACAAGCTTCCTCAGCTGTAAGAAATGGAGCCATCAATGCCTGCCGGCGTGATTCACTGGTGAAGCTGTTAAACGACAGATTCGGCATCATACCAGGAATATCTTCCTCGTTATTGGTGATATTAAAATGGCTGTAGACCTTTTTAATCTGTTCATTTTCCATAGACGCACGACAGCCGACGTAGCAGGCATGAATTTCTTCACTACACAGCTGACCGATATGAGTTGAAGTTATCAATCGGGTCAGTGTTTCGGGGCTCTCTTTCGCCACAGAAGCCAATAGCTCCGGCTGAAAAGGTGAGCAACAGAGTTTCAAAGCCCCGATAAATTGTTCCTCGGTATACTCGCTTCGGCCCATCAACCCGACCTTCACTGCATGGTCGAACAACACAGCCTTATGCACGGCAGGAATTTCCACCGGACAGTGAATCATTAAATGCTGCAGCAACTGGCTTTTCCGGGCATTGTCCAGAGCCTTAACAACAGGCAGGCCACAGAAGTCTTCAACAGAGTTAGCCTGTGCAAACAGAACTTCCATCAGCGTATGGCTAATCGTGCGTTTCAGATTTTCCAGTTGCACCTGTGCGCGCTCAGCAAACTCACCAGCTTCAAATATTTTTCCTTCAGTGCTTTGATGCCCCCTGACAATATTCTCAGCCTGAGCTGTGAGATTGTCCTTCATGGTTTCAAACAAACACTGTGGTTCTCCAAGACGGTTTTTGGCTGATTTTTTAATACTGACCGATTTGAGATAACGGGTGTATTTATTAACCAGCTCAAGACGCAGCATCTCCGCTACCTTTATATACACATCACGCAATACATCATCATCGCAATAGCTGCCATGGATTCGCCGGGCTGTTTCAATAGCCTCAATCTTGGTATTAATCTTTTCCACAGCCCTGCACTTCCATAGAACATTATCCCGCAAAGTTTTTTTACGCTCGCTGGCAGCCTGGCCAGTCTGAGCTTCCAAATCCGCTAACTCCCGATCTTTGCTTTCAAGGCTTTGCTCCTGCTGGGTCAGCTCTTCCTGGAATACCTGTAGTGAACCTTCACAGATATTCAGGCAGTCACGCATCAGATAATCACGTGCCTCTTTGAGGTTTTCTAACTGAACAGGGTCTTTAGAGAGCTGACGGGGCGGCACCTTAAGCACTGCATTCCCCAGAAGAGTCTTGATCACGGCACCCTGGCCGCAGCTTTGATCACTTAATACTGCACGGGCCTGACTTAACTGATTGATGCGCTCTACCAGTTTGGCTTCTCGCAATTCCTGAACTGAACGGCTGGCTCTCTTAAAAGTATCCACACCCAGACGAATATCCTGAAGGGTATCTACAATCCGCTTTTGCGCCATCAACTCAATCAACCCCTGTCGCATAACAGCCTGTTGGGTTGCGGAAGGACGCCCCCCAGGGCAGTTTCTGGAGAAGTCCCGCACCTCCTGCAGATACTCTCCCAGCACCACCTGCAGAGCCTTTGAACCCTTTGCTTTAAAACCCCTGCGCAGAATCAAGCCCAGTTGTTCACTAACCTGTGACTCTGCTGCCAGTGCCTCTGTGGTCCAAGAGCGGGGAGCCCCATTCGATGAAGAAGAATCTGACCCGCTCTCACCGTTTGATGAGAAATACATAGTAGGCAAGACTGACGACTGTCTTTCCATCAATGTCTCCACACCCATCAATACTTCAGTAGGAAGTACCCCCACAGGCAACTGAGTTAATGGCAGGCGAATGGGCTCTGATTCCTTTGGCGGTAGTTGACTCAAGGGTAACAGGCTCAACGGAAGTTGATTCTGAGGCAAAGCGTTTAATGAGGAGCATGGAGACAGGGAGGAGCATAGTGTTGACGAGAGCTGCAGCAATGAGTCGAGTGACGAAGCCCTCCGTGTGAATGAGCAAGGCTCACTCAGCAGTGACGATGACCGCGCATGTGGTGGCAATGCTGCTTCAGGGTCGATGTAGTGATACCTGTTCAACATAGATGCCTGCAGGCTGACCATAGAGCTATTATCTGCACAGCGCTGCTCGTCATCCGACTCTTCACTTGAACAATCCCCCGATGCCCCCTGAAAAACCTGGGCCCAGGGACTTCTTTCCATTGGCTGCTGATCATGATTTTGTTCAGTATCACTTTCCAAACCGCTTTCTTGACTGTCCGGCCTGGGGCCAGCCTGTTCCACAGCATGCTCAAGAGCGGCTTTCGCATTAGATGTCGCATTGGCATTAGCAGCATTAGTAATAAAGTGATCACAACCCGGATCAGTGTCAGAGCTCTCATCAGGAAGGGCTGGCAGAAAACTCAAATCTTCAGGCTTAGAAGCATCAATATCAAAGCCACCCGACGCCGAGCGGGCAGACTGCTGAGACAAACTACGCTTAAGAACCGCCGGCAGAACATCTTCGGTAATAACCTGCCGACCATGGCTGTCACTTTTCTCCTGCTCCTGTTGAACGGGAGCAAGAGAAGTGCTCGTCCCAGGTTCAACAGCCCTGGGGGGCGTGGGCCCGGTGAGAGATAGAAAAGCTTTCCCGGAAGGCCTGAAAACTGCCTTACCAGTAAGCAAATAGCAGGGCAGATCATAGATAACAGCCCTAACCGCGCGATAACCGGCATAAGGAAGGTATGTCAGTAAGCGCCCCACATAAGAGGTACCAGAAAAGTGCATACGTGGATTGAGCGACGGGGAAGGAGCCCTCACGGCTACATCATTGTTACCTGTACTTGCTGTTGCCATCCCCATCTACCTCATTGTGCATTAATTTTTGACTGGAACTTATGACAGGCAGAATACTCAACAGTTCACCAACTCTTACGGAAGCATTCTTCCAGATACAAAAAAAACCCCGCAGAGAAACCTGCAGGGCTTTTTCACAATATCTAACACATGTGTTGGTCAGATGATTTTCTTGATTAACACATGGGCTTTCAGACGCCGTATACGTACCAGCAGGCGCTGTACGTCCTGTGGATAATCCGTGACCTTATCCAGGTCCAGATGATGGTTGATACGGGTAGCATGCTCAAGAATATGCTCGCGCTCCCTCTTCAGCTCATCCGCCAGCAACTGCTGCTCATCCTGCACCAGAATGCCGTTTTCCAGATCCAGCCCCCAGGCTCTGGGGTTGAGGTTACTGCCGGTTACCAGGGCAAAGCGGTCATCCACATAGAGCCCTTTCAGGTGATAGCTGTTATTGCCATCTTTCCAGAGCATCAGATTCAGCTGGCCGTCATCAATCTGCTTCTGGTGTTTACGGGCGTAAGCTCTCAGGTTGCCTTCATAAAGGTAAGGCAAACCACCAATAGTCGAGAATTTTTCACCGGGTGGAATATAGAAATCATTGGATGTTTTATCACCAACCACCACTGTGACTTTCACACCACGGTTCATCAGCTGGTTCACATCCCTGGCGATAGCTCTGGGCAGGTTGAAGTATGGCGTACAGATAAACAGCTCTTTCTCAGCCGAGCGCACCAGGTCACGGGTCATACGATTGAGATGATTCCCTCTCGCGCCCATACCGCTAACAGGTGTCAGGCGAATACCACCCGGCTGCTGATTGTGCTGAGCCGTCTGCATTGGATACTCAGCCTTGCGCATGGAACGGCGGAAGTTGCGAATTTCCTGACGCAGCTGTTTCTTCGAATAAAGCTCACCACTGTTTAACTGCTGAACAGCTGTGTGCTGAAGAAAGTAGTGATTCAAAAAACCGACAAAGCTGTCACTTAAATCCCGGCAGTGGATCTCATGGTAGCGGTCATAGCGATAGCGCTGCTGCTGGTGCAGGTAAACATCGTTGATGCTGGCGCCGGAATAGAGCACAGTGTCATCAAACACATAACCCTTAATGTGCAGCACACCAAAGACTTCCCGAGACTTCACAGGTACACCGTGAATCCCAATCGTCTGCCCATACTCAGCCGTCAGTCGCTGATAAAAATCACGGTTAGTCTGAGCCGCCTCTTCACCGATACGGCCACGCTGAGCCCGGTGAAAATCAACAAATATCTGAATCTCCAGAGAGGGCCGGGCCTTACGCGCCTCAAACAGGGCCCGCAGAACCTCTTCACCGGCCTCATCGGCTTCCAGATAGAGGGAGGTAATATAAATACGTCGTTGCGCGCTACCGATTAACTCCAGCAGACGGGTCTTGTAATCCCTGCTGGAATAAAGAATGCGGTAATCATCCGCTGCAACGGAAAACTGGGGTAATGCCTTGAGTCTTTCCCGGTAATAAACTGGTGCAAACATACTTCTGCCTGAATAGGGGCCTGTCACCCGCCCTCTGGCGATCTTGGTGACTGGCACACTCGGTCATGGCCTGTAAAACCTCAACAGGTTCTCTAAAAGCCCATCGGGAAGATACCCGGCAAATCAAAGGCGGACTTTACCAAAATTTTGTCCCTTGCGCAGACTTTGTAGACCAGCGTTGCGTTTGATAACTATTATCAGGTGTTACAGGTTATTGTATTAATGGCTCAGCAGCTTTAATAAACGGCAACCAGCCAGAGTCAGACGGCCACGAACCGTCTTCATGCTCCATTGCACATAATCATCATCAGGCTGCTGCCCGAATGGTGTAGAAAAGATTTTTCCGCCAACCCATAGCTGCTATCAATCCAGTGCATGGGGTTCAGGTCATTACACCCCTGCTGGTGCGCCAGTGGATACTCTTTATCCATCTGCTTCACATACGTCAGCAGACCTGGAATAGTCAGACATACCCGGGAACTCTGACAGCTGCCCTTTCCAGGTCATATTAATTCTACCCAGCAAAGCATGAGCATCACGGTTATAGGCATCCTGCTTATCCTTCGGCAACGGCTCCCAAGCCTGCTGAACAATAGTGCTATGTACCCGAAAATTCCAACCCCGGGATACAGACGACATGAGCACAGCTAACAGCAGAATGGACGTCAAAAGCCATGTAAACCTCAAACCAAAAAAACGTTTCTTCATAACAGTTACTTGTGAAAAGAAGCAAGCTCTGAAGGATAGAAGGCAAAAACAGACGTGCATAAAAAAACCGCCACTCCCGAAAGAGTGGCGGTTTTCCTGAAGCTGCTTTCTAGATCAGTGTTTCTATAAAACGCTGATTAGAATGCGTACTGCAGACGACCAACGATGGCAGTACCGTCGTCAGATTTCTTGTTAACAGCAGTCTTGGCAACCAGGTTAGAAGTGTCAGCAGTGACATAGTTCAGGCTGGCACGAACATTCTTGGTTGGGAAGTAGTTAACACCAACAGTAACGGAATCCAGTTCGATGTCCTTACCATTCAAGCCCTTGTTAGCAGAACCCTTGGCATCAATTTCCATCTGAGTCATACGAGCAAAAACTTCCCACTGGCCGCCCATAGGCTTACCGAAAGCACCTTCCTTATAGGAGCGCTTACCGCCATCGACCATGTAAGAAGCTTGAACGTAGTAACCGTTCAGATCAACGTCAGCCTTGGCGTTTGCAGCATCTTTCTGTTCGATAGTACGCATGAAGTACTCACCCTGCAGCTGCAGAGAACCGAACTGTGCAGCACCTTCCAGAACGATTTCAGAATCATCGGAAGCTTTGATACCAGCGGTGTTCACAACATCCCAGCCGTCAGACTTTTTAACGCCCAGATTAGTTTTTACTTCTTCGGCTTCTGCCTTGTCCGGGTTGCTGTTCTGGTAGTTAAAACCTACGTGAACCAGCATGTTGTCTTCAATGATTGGAGCAGCAGTAGCACGGAAAGTCAGACCTAATTCTTTATTAGCGTCATTATTTTCTTCGTGCTGACCATCGTTGTGCAGACCGGCAACAACAGTGTACTGCTTCTCGTATACAGCAGCCTCGATACCATACTTGTTGGTCTCATCACCACGCATTACGTCGTAGATGAAGGGACGCTCAATACCAGTGATCCAGGAAGAGCTGGTAGTGTTTTCCAGACCGAAATCACGACCCCACTTACCTACACGGATGGAAACAGGCTTGAAACCTTTGTAATCAATGTAAGCGTTATCCAGCTTAGTATCACCATCAGTGTCAAGCTTCAGCTTCAGACCATAACCAAAAACAGTGTAAGCCTTACCGCTCACCTTCAGCTCAGCACGACGTACAAAACCAGTGTTTTCAGCTTTACCAAAGTTACCGTTAGTGAACAGGTCATCGGAATTCTGGTAATCCCACTGCAGCTTACCGCTCAGCTTGAAAGAGCTGGAACCGTCAGCAGTCTTGGCACTGAATCCACCTTTCTTGGTGCTGATGATGATGTCTTCACCTTCAGTCTTAACAACACCAGCCTGTGCATTCATAGCCAGACCAGCCGCGATAGCCAGAGAGATAGCTGTACGCTTCATTAACTCACTCCTTGTGAACTTTCGTTCTAGTTGTATTTATGTGTGCTGCATTGTGTGAGTTGAGAGTTTGGCTAAGGAATGTTTCAGCGGGGTGAGAGTTTTCTTAAGGTTTTATGTACCAAATATTACAGTCAGATGTCGCATATATAAGTACCCGGACACATGAAAACAACTATTTCTGACTCAATCTCCAGGACACTTAGAAAGCCAGAAACAAAAAAAACGCCCCCGGTTGGGAGCGTTCCTTTGACAACAGGGGGCTTCTACACCCTGCATTCAATGGTGGTTAAATTTCCACCATTTCGAATTCGTCTTTACCAACACCACAGTCAGGGCAGAGCCAGTCTTCTGGCACATCTTCCCAGCGGGTGCCTGGTTCAATGCCGTCATCTGGCCAGCCTTCAGCTTCATCATAAATCAGATCACAGACGATACACCGCCACTTCTTCATAACGCTACCTCTACATGAGCCTTGTTATTACGGCTGGAGCCGTTTTTTCTTAGTGGCGCCAGTCTACCGGATTTTACCGGTAGAAATACACCCCCAGTGTCCGCTTTGGCCTCACCGACAAAACAACTTGTCCAGTTGTGCTAAAACATACCTTGTCAGGCCGCTCTGTTCCCGTAGAATCCTGCTATCCATCACTACGTTGTGATAGAAGAACATTATATAACGCGCCACACAAAAAGCCGACTGACATAAGAGTACATATAACCGTGCCAGAACAAGCTCAACCCACATTGCAGCCCGCACCGCTCTGGCGCCGACTGGCAGCCATGTTTTATGACTCGATTCTGATTCTCGCCATTGTGATTGTTACATCAGGGCTTTATCACGGATTGATCAACAATTGGCTGCTGGGCCTGGAAGACGCACCTGCCGGCTTTAATCCACTGCTCAGCACCATCTTGCTGTTTTTGATCTTTTTCTTTTTTGCTCACTTCTGGGGCAAGAATGGCCAGACTCTCGGCATGCAGGCCTGGCGCATACAGCTACGCAGCACGCTCAAAAGCCAACGTATAACGCTTCTGCAGGCTCTCCTGCGCTTTATGGTGGCTATTCCTTCTCTTGCCCTCTGCGGAATGGGCTTCTTCTGGATGCTTATTGATAAAGACCAAAAGACATGGCACGACCGTTACTCCGACAGTGAGGTCGTGCTGCTGCCCAAGAAATAGATCGTAACTGGTTTTATAAAACCTGGCTGAGGAACTGTTTCAGACGCTCAGAGCCAGGTTTTGAGAAGAAGGTCTCAGGCTCATCTTCGACCACCAGCTCACCACCATCCATAAACAGCACCCGGTCAGCTACTTCTCTGGCAAAACCCATCTCATGGGTCACCACCACCATCGTCATACCGTGATGAGCCAGAGACTTCATGACATCCAGCACTTCACCCACCATTTCCGGGTCGAGTGCACTGGTCGGTTCATCAAACAGCATAATTTTGGGCTGCATGGCCAGAGCCCTTGCGATGGCAACCCGCTGCTGCTGACCGCCAGAGAGCTGAGACGGCAGGCTGTCTGCTTTATCGGACAGCCCTACCCTTTTCAGCAACTCTTTTGCACGCACTTCTGCATCAGCCCGCGAGAGCTTTCGCACTTTCATAGGGGCCAGACAGATATTGTCCAGCACATTCAGGTGGGCAAACAGATTAAACGACTGAAACACCATACCCACCTCTTCCCGCAGAGCATTCACATCTCCGGGTGTAGTGAGGGAAATACCGTCAACAACAATCTCACCGTCGTTGATCACTTCCAGCTGGTTCAAGGTACGCAGAAAGGTCGACTTCCCTGAACCGCTAGGGCCGACAATCACCACAACTTCACCTTCACGAATGGAAGCACTGACATTTTTCAGGGCATGAACACCACCGGGGTAAACCTTCTCGACACCTGTCGCTTCAATAATCACCGTCGAGGAGCTTTCCATTGTTTCATCAGGCATTGGCATATTTCCGCTCCAGTCGACGTACCACAAACGAGAGAACCCCGGTCAGCACCAGGTACAGCAGAGCAACACAGAACCAGACCTCAAAAGGACTGAAGGTCGAGCTGACAACTTCCCTGCCCGCTTTGGTCAGATCAGTAATCGCAATCACCGAAACCAGAGAGGAGTCTTTAATCAAATTAATAAACTGGCCAGCCAGCGGTGGCAGCACACGCTTAAACGCCTGTGGCAGAATGATATACGCCATGGTCTGACTGTAACCCATTCCCAGACTGCGCCCGGCTTCCATCTGCCCTTTATGGATAGACTCAATACCCGAACGAACAATCTCTGCAACATAGGCTCCGGTAAAAACAGCCAACGCAATAATACCTGCGGTAAAACGTTCCAGATCCAATACAGTGCCGACAAAGAAGTAGACAATAAATATCTGCACCAAAAGTGGTGTACCACGGATTAGCTCAACATAGAATGCAGAGAAATTTCTTAACAGGGGGTTGGCAGAGATACGGGCCAGCCCGGCAACCGTTCCCAGAATAATGGCCAGAACGCCAGCATAAAGAGAGAGTTCAACAGTAATCAGAACACCGTCCAGAATCGGTCCGGTCGTCCACTCCCTGCTGTAGCCAAGGGTATCACCTTCAAAGATCAGATCACCGTCGGCAACATTGATCACTTCATTTTCAGTGATCGCAACCCGCTGGTCAGGGTCGTAATCATTCTCAAGCCATAGCGTCCCGTCATCGCTTATGACTGTTCCGTCATAAGGTGCCCTCTGGTCAAGCTCGGCTTCATAAACAATATATTGGGGCAACCGCTCCCAACGCCATGTGTACTCGATACTCTGGGCGGCTTTAAAAAAGCCGAACCCGACAACAAAAAGCAAAACAACAAACAGGCTATGCCACAACAGCGTATTGGGCGGCCGCTCCATCTGCTTCACAGGGTTATTGTTTTTATTAAACACAGATAAGATCCTGGTATTTATACAACCCATACACCGGATGGATCACATCCGGTGTATGACTCCAATCAAGTCACGTCCTGAAGAAACGGTTACTTCAATGTGGAAAGCCAGCGGTCAGATTCCAGCCACTTACCGTAGATACGGTCATAGGTGCCATCACCGCGGGTTTGACGCAGGAAGTTATTCAGAAAGTTCAGGAAGTCCGCATCGCCACGACGAATAGCCCAGGCCAGAGGCTCATAGGTGAAAGGCTCTTTAATCAAAGCAACCTTGCCTTCATTCTGGGAAGCGAAAATGGAGTTGTAAGGCAGGTCATAAATAAAAGCATCCAGCTTACCGTTCAGAACTTCCAGCTTGGCATCGTCCTGGGTTTCAAACTCAAAGATCTCTGCTTTAGGAAAGAAACGCCTGGCAGCTTCATGACCAGTTGTACCCAGCTTTACCGCCAGCTTGTACTTGCTGTTATTCAGATCACGAGGCTTTTTCACCTCATTCGCCAGAGCCTTGCGCAGCACTACACTTTGACCGATCACAATGTACGGATCAGCAAAGTTCACACGCAGATTACGTGCAGGAGTAACGGTCATGCCCCCCATGATGATATCGAACTTATCGGTCAGCAATGCAGGAATAATTCCATCCCAGGCAGTATTCACGAACTCAACCTTTACACCCATGGCTTTACCCAGCTGCTTGGCAAAGTCCACATCAAAACCGATGTATTCACCCTTCTTGTTTACCATTTCAAAAGGCTGATAGCCTGCGTCGAAGCCAACCCGCAGGGTACCTCGATCCAGAATATCATCGAGAGTACCGGCGAAAGATGTACTGATCAGCGTAAAGCTGGCCAGAAGGGCAATTAAAAACTTTTTCATTATTATTCAGCTCTGCTTTTTTATTAAAATTTGTAAGAACCCAGAGTTTCTATTGCTCCAGGTAAACATACAGAAGCAAACGTAACGCACTCTGCTGTGCGCACAGTATATCAAGATGCATTTCTGTAACACTTCTCTTTACTGTGTACCCTATTCATCCTCATCCATGCCGTCATCGCCCTTCCTGCTCATTTCAATAATGTCCTTGACTTCAGCGCTAACAAATAACGTATCGTCAACGACATACCAGGGTTTGCCATCAGGTTGATCGCTGCTGGAGTGCGGGGTCAAATGGGACAATGGAATAAACTTTGGCAAGCCTGAGGCAATATTCATCTTCTCAACAGGCTTCTGAAAAGATTTGCCATCATTGGTTATTACTCCAAGACGGAAATCGTTACGGCCTTCATATTCAGGCGACTGGTCATGCAGGATAAACATCACTTTACGCTTAAATGGCCACCTTAACAGCGGATCATGGGTGCCCTTCATCAAAACTATAAAGAGGGATAAGTAAACCCCTTCACCCGTTCCGTCACCATTCAGGTAAGCTCTCAAGGCAAGCTGATAGCCACGGGGATCGGTATAAAAGGGTGCGCTGAAAACTGATGTAATTTCACCCTCCTGTGCCTGCTTTATCCGCTGGGCAACGCCCGGAATTCTCCAGGTGAATTGTCCATCCGTGGTTTTGGCCTGCTCAATAGAAATCTGCAGCGCCAGCTCCTCAATTGTTTCACTGATCTGATCGATAGACGTTGTCACTACATTCGCATGCTCCTGTAACTCTATAGTTTCGTCTCTGAGAGCTTCTACAAGCTCTCTCATTTTGTCATACGCTAATCCGAGCTTTAGAGAGTTCTGCTCCATTACTCTTCTCTGATGCCAGGCATCACTCTGCAAATCCAGTAACCTGTCAGCCAGAATCGCCTGATCTGTGCTTTGCCACCCGGAAAGTGTCAGCTCTTTTTGGGAAACAATGTTCCTGAGTCGTTCCTCGATAGTAAGCGGCCTGTTCTGGCATGAAAACAAATAGCGGATCTGCCAGGAGGTTTGTAGTTGTCGCCTTGTTTCGTCAGAGATATTCAGACCTGAAAACTGACTTATCAATGGCATGTCCGAAGGGGCCATCGTTTCTCGTAAGTGAGCAAAAAACGGGGGAAGTTGAGACTTTGAAACGCTATCCCCCAATAAATACCGGGGATCAGATGCCTGCGGATGATTCAAGCACCGGGAAACCATCCAGGCCGCTGCAGCGATAGCGGATGCTCCGGTTATCCCACTCAACTTTGTGCCCCCGGCTTCAACATTAAGGTTGTAACCAGTGCTGGTTAATAATGCGATCAGTGCAACAACCAAACAGAAACGTTTTCTGGCATCCATAGACTTACCGCTCATTCGGAAACTGAGGCAGATAAACTAGACGAAATTGTAAAAAGGGCGATTAATATGGCGAGGCTCATCTCCTATAACGCCTAGCCCGAGCAGCCCGAACAAGGAGCCACTTGCGCTATTTCACCCTGTTTACACAGGAGCCGATGACAGATTTATCAAGATCAAATATATGGCTTAGGTACAACTGCCAGATAAACCTCCCGCCACCGCCACGAAGCCTGCCGGATAAAGAAGACTTCAACCATACGACCTTCGTCCAATACCCTTACTCGGTTTTTCCCTCTACCTTTGCCTGTATGTATCTCCACTAACAGGAAGGACCCCGTTATGGCAGCGCAGCACCCTACTCTAAGAGCTCCTTATGGTTTAACAGCCGCAATTTCTTATCAAACAGCGGCAACATCAGAGCCCGCTGAAATGACACCTCGCCAGAAGGTGTTTCTAAAATATGTTGCGATGGCTCAGCCCTATGAGCCTGGTCTGCTCAGCAAACTGGCCTCAGTGACAAAAGGGGTTATTGTTGGCGGAGGCGCGGCTACGCTCGCCCTATGGGCTGTCAGCCGCTTTAGTGGAGGTGAGCCAGATTCACGGGATTACCTCACAGCATTCAGTGTGGGCACGACCCTGATTTATAAACTCGACAGGCTGCACGACAAATTCGTTCACGAAAATGATCAAGAGCCACTGAATAAGGCCAAGGCCCTTAAACAGAAAACCGAAAGCAAATACAAATTTTTAAGCAAACTAAAAGAGGAGGTTCTCTCAAAAGATCACTTTGAACCGAACTATGTATTCCGCATTTCGAAGTCTGATGGCTGCTGGGATGCACTTAAAGCGTCCTATGAAAAAGTGAAGCAACAAACAGACAGAGTCGAAGTGTTGCTACTAGAGTTGAAAGCATTCGGATTATCCCCCTCACAGGGGGCGGCCCTGGTCACTCAATTACCTAAGACTCCCAACGCAAACAGCTTTGCACAGACCAATACACACTTTTCAGAGTCGACGGCTAAAACTCTTTACCAGAAGCTTGTAGATATCAAACGGGAGAACCTGGAGAATTTCAACTATCAGGAAGAGTTAAAACAGCTCTGGCTGGAAAAAGTCGATACTTTGCTGGCCAGTTATGATGAAACTATTAAGGTAGCCAAGAAAGATATAGACACTCTTTCCCAGCCAGAAGAGACTGGTCACAGCTAATGTAACCAGACTGGAAGATGAAAAGGGCTGGTTAGCCAGCTCTTTTTAACAACACCCCGCCCACTAGAAGGCAGAGCAGTATCGGCAACATGACCGCAATAAAAGGCGAGAAACCAAACACCAGACTCGCTGGCCCCATAAGGTTCTGCAGTATCATAAAGGTGACGCCAACAATCACACCGGTAAATAATCGCAAACCCATCGAGACTGTTCGCAAAGGCCCAAACACGAAAGACATTCCGATCAGAACCAGAGCAAAAATAGCCACCGGCTGAGTGAGTTTTTTGAACAGAGCCAGTTTGTACTCGCCGGATTCCAGTTCCTGATCATCCAGATAATCGATATAGGTGTAGAGACCACTAATGGACAGGTCTTCGGGCTTTACAACCACAACCTTGAGAAGAGTTGTTGTCAGCCCGGTATTCCAGCGCAGGGTTTTATCAAGTTTTGTCTCAACCTTATCGCCTTTGTAAGTACTGGTTTCTGCATTTTCCAGAAGCCAGTAATCTCCCTGACTTAAACCCCGTTCCGCATACATCGTCTGCTGCAGGCGACGCTGCTCGTCAAAACTGAACACATTAACCCCATAAAGCACGCCATTAGGCTGTACGGCATTAAAGTACATATAGTCATCACCTTCCCGATGCCAGATACCATCATCGGTGTAATGACCATCAGCAGAACGGGCAATCTTGCGGCCAGTCTGTGCCATCTGCGCTGTCACGGGCAGTATATATTCACTTATCAGCAAGCCACACAGCATCAACACGATGGCCGGTTTCATAACGGCCCAGCCAATGCGCATCAATGAGATACCCGCAGCCCGCATAACCACCAGTTCACTGTTATTAGCCAGTGCCCCCAACCCCGCAAGGCAGCCGATCAAAGCTGAAACAGGAATCACCTGATACACCTTATCCGGCACTGTTAGCATCATGTACTGCATAACCTGAGGCAGCTGATAATTAGCGCGCATGGCGTCCAGCTGAGCCATAAACCCAAACAGCATATCCAGGAAAACAACCACCACCATCACCACCAGCATGGCGGTTAAAACACTTTTACCTATATGACGATCAAGACTTTTCATTACGCCTCTCCCCCTGTCTGCACAGAAGCATTAGAAGGACGATGGGATATTTTCAGCCATATCTGAGGACCAAAGAACATCAGCAGAGCAATCGAACCAAACAGGCCGTGTACACCCCAGAGACCAATAGAGGCGGGAATCTTGTCATCTTCAATAGCCCCTCTTCCGGCAACTAAAAGCGACAGGTAAAGAAGGTACAGCAGCACACCGGGCAGAAGTTTCAGGAAGCGTCCCTGACGAGGGTTCACCCGTGCCAGTGGAAGCCCCATCAGGATGATAACCGGTATTAACAGCGGTAAAGAAATACGCCATTGCAACTCAGCCTGACGACGAAGGTTATCACTGCCCACCAGTTCCATAGTTTCGAGAGTGTTCTCACGGGTGACCGGACGCACATCCTTGTCCTGCATCAGAATACCGTAGATATCATACTGGGTAAGACGACCTTCCGGCTGTCCGGCCGCCACATCGTAACGGTAACCATCGTTCAGAAGGAGATAACGTTTGCCTGTATCCGGGTCTGGGCGAATATGACCACCATCAGCCAGAAGAATACTGATATGACCGGGTTTGGTGGAACTGCGCTCAGCAATGAAGACATTTTCCATGTGGGTTTTATCATTTGACAAACTTTCCGCATAGGTAACCCGATCACTCCCATCCCCACTTTGGAAACGACCCGGCGTCAGAGTATCAAGCTCGGTCATGGCATCCTGAGTATTAAGAATACGCTCGACATTACCGGCCCCCCAGGGGCTCAGCTCAAAGCTGATAAAAGCCACAACAGCCATCACAAAAGCTCCGGGCACCAGTGTGTAACAGAGTAAACGGTTACGACTCATACCGCAGGCTTCCAGCACCACCATTTCACTGTCGACATACATGCGGCCGTAAGCAAGGAGAATGGCAAGGAACAGCCCCAGAGGAAGAATAATTTCCAGAAAGCCCGGAAGGCGATAACCCATAATGGCAAACAGGAACTCCGGCTTCAGCTCACCCGTCGCTGCCTGTTGCAGATATTTAATAAAGCGCCCACTGACAATGATCAGCAACAGCACGCCACTCAGAGCCAGCCATCCCTGAATCAGCTCCCTGGAAAGGTATCGAAGAACGATCAAACTGAAAATCCCGTTTACATATGTCTCTTAGCGTCGAAAACATGCACGAAATCATGCAAAAAGACTGACAGAAAGAGTAATAATCCGAACAAACCTGTCGTACACTCAGTGAGTATACCGTTCGCGCATTTATTTATATGGGGCAAAGCACCGCCCCACTCGACAGCAAATCTTCTCAGCCGTCTTATACTCAACGGGGCATTATCTACCAAACCCCGGAGTTGCGCATCGGTTTTTGCTTTTAACCTGGAGAGAAAATGGATATCGAAGTTAAAAGTGGCAATGTAGCCATCCTGAAAACACAGTGTCTTGTCCTGTTTACCGGGCAGGGCGAGCAGGCCGCGTTTGTAAAAACAGACGAAGCCTCTGACAAGCTTTTAACCCGCATCATCAAGCGGGGAGACCTGAAACAAACCGCTGGCCAGACTCTTATGTTGCCAGCTGTCGGCAGTCTGAAAGCCGAGCGAGTCCTGCTGGTTGCCACAGGCAAAGAGCAACCTAAAGCCGAAGCCGCTGAAAAAATTTGTGCAGCTGTCGCTCGCTCCCTGAAAAGCGCGGGTGCTAAAGATGCAATGGTCGCTTTTGACGACCTGACCGTTGCAGACCGTGACAGCGAATGGCTGGTTGCCCTGCTGGCTCGTGAAATCGCATCTGCTACCTATACGTTTGACCAGTTCAAGAGCAAGAAGGATGACAAGAAAGACGCCATCACCCTCGCAAAAGTGACCCTGACACAGTCCAGCCGCAAGGCTCTGGCTAACCATCAGGAAGCGGCTTCCAAAGGGGCTGCGATTGCCAGAGGCATGTCCTTCGCCCGTGATCTGGGCAACCTGCCTGGTAACCACTGTACACCTAAGCACTTCACTGCTTTTGCCAAAGATCTGGCAAAGGGTCAGGCCAAACTGACCGTGAAAGCACTGGGTGAGAAGGAGATGGAAAAGCTTGGCATGCACTCCTTCCTGTCTGTGTCCAAAGGTTCCACTGAAGAAGGTCAGCTGATTCAGATGGAATACCAGGGTGGCAAGAAAGACGACAAGCCAGTTGTCCTCCTGGGTAAAGGCATCACCTTTGACAGCGGCGGTATCAGCCTGAAACCTGGCCCTGGCATGGATGAAATGAAATACGACATGTGTGGTGCAGCATCTGTCTTCGGCGCCATGAAAACCATCATTGAACTACAACTGCCTGTAAACGTAGTTGGCCTGATCGCTGCTGCTGAAAACATGCCAGCAGGTAACGCCAGCAAGCCTGGTGACATTGTCACCTCCATGTCTGGCCAGACCATTGAAATCCTCAACACCGACGCCGAAGGCCGTCTGGTGCTGTGTGATGCCATGACCTACGCCGAGCGCTTCAAGCCTAAGGCTTTGATCGACATTGCCACCCTCACTGGCGCCTGCATTATAGCTCTGGGTCACAACATCAGTGCTCTGATCAGTAACAATGACGAGCTGGCAGACTCCCTGACCGCAGCCGGTAATGTGGCGAGCGACTCCGTTTGGCGCATGCCCATAAACGATGATTACCAAAAACTGCTGGACTCCAACTTTGCTGATATGGCAAACATTGGTGGCCGTGCGGCCGGTACCATTACAGCAGGCTGCTTCCTGGCACGCTTCGCCAAGGATTACCCCTGGGCGCACCTGGATATTGCCGGTACCGCCTGGAAGAGTGGTGGCGAAAAAGGCGCTACTGGCCGCCCGGTTCCTCTGCTGGTTCAATATGTTATGGATCAAATAAGCTAATCAGCGTTCTCAACTTTTGGCCATTAAGCCAGGCAAAACGCACATCCAGACCCGGCCTTAAATTTTAAGACCGGGTTTGTTGTTTTTACCCCTTCTCCCCTGTTCACTGCCACGACTCACATTGCATTCAAACAGCTGTTTAACTACTCTCCGAAGTTCCAAATAATAAGAACATAAGCAGAGACTGCTGAACGCTATGGCGACATCATTCAACGGCGAGCCTTATCAAACTCTCACTCTGCCCACCTCTGGCGGTCACCATATTAGTGCCCGGCTTTTCTCTCCTTCACCGCGGTTATCTGAAGAGCCTCCCAACACACCAAAGCTGGTAATTCTGGCGGGCGCCATAGGTGTGGCGCAGGTGCATTATGCTGCCTTTGCCCAATGGCTGGCCAAACAGGGCTTTGCCGTGATCACCTTTGACTACGCAGGTATTGGTCTCTCTCTCCAGGGACCTGTTAAAGAGTGCAAAAGCAGTATTCGGGATTGGGCGGAACAGGATTGCACAGCCGTTCTTCACTTTGCCCGGAAGCAGCTTCCCGAGAGCGAGTGCATCTGGATAGGTCATAGTGTCGGTGGCCAGGTACTGGGGATGATTCCTGACTTTAAGGCTCAGGGCATTGACAGGATTATCACCATGGCCAGCGGCACAGGGTACTGGCTGCATAATGCCTGGCCCACCCGCCGCGTCTCATGGCTGCTCTGGTATGTACTGGTACCTTTGACAGTGCCGTTTCTCGGCTACTTTCCCGGCGACAGACTCAAGATACTCTGCAACCTGCCCGGCCCGGTTATGAAGCAGTGGCGCAAATGGTGCTTCAAACGGGAATATGCGGTGGCAGTGGAAGGGCCGGAGGTTCGGGAACAGTTTGCGGCCATTACAACCCCCATCACCGCCATCTCATTTACAGATGATGAAATGATGTCGCGCACCAGTATCGATACACTCCACAGCTTCTTTACCTCAGCCCCGCAACAGAAACGCTATATCAAGCCTGCAGAGCTTGGAGAAAAACGTATTGGACACCTGGGCTGGTATCGCAAACGCTTTCAGAACTCTGTCTGGAAGGAACTGGTTCTTCCCATCCTTCAGGAACCAGACAACCATTAAGTTATTTTTGAGAAAGCGGCTACTGAGAAAGTGATTCATGAGAGTCTGACTTTTCTCTGATCAACATGACCTGAGTAACCGTTCGATCCTGCTGACCTGCATTTTCTGAACAACGCCCTGCGCAGCGGCCGACGCAAAGGGCACAACAATTCTTCACTGCGTCTACGGCCCGGCCAAAGCAATTCACAACAGTCCTGCTCCAGACTCTCAGTGCCTGGGGCGAGTAAGTAGATGTTTCAATAAGATTGAAAGACATAATGCTATCCTTTTTCGGTTTCTTTTTTAAACTTCTTAAAGAGGAAAGACTCAGGTTCAGGAAGTGAGTTCCCGGTTTGTCACTATCGCTGGGGTATTCTGTTAGAAAAGCTATATAATCCTGCGGCAACCCAGAGTGCGTGACGATGACATACATTGCGGAAACACACTGAGGTCAGGAAGCAGCATGGAATCAGGTGGCATGGCGCAAAAAGTCAGTTTTTATATTCTTCAGGATGAATCATTAACGGTTCGGGCTACCTTTGCCTGCCGTCTGGCTGAGAAAGCCTGGCGCAACGGCGTGAAAACCCATATCCATACAGCTACTGCCAAAGACGCAAAATCCCTGGACAGCCTGCTCTGGGCATTCCGGGAAGACAGCTTCCTGCCTCATGTTCTCTGCTCCGACAGCAGCTCCTATAAGAGCTCTGACAGCAACGCTGCTGATGAAACGAAAGCGTCACAAGAGGCTGTCACACTGAGTCATCAGGTAGAACACCTGAAAGCCTGCACGGGTCTGCTGATTAACCTGGGGGATGATATTCCCGAAAAGATCAGCCATTTTGAACGCATAGCAGAAGTGGTGGTACAGGAAAGCAGTAGCCTTGCACTGGCCAGAGAACGTTTTCGCCAGTATCGTGAGAGGGGAATGAACCCCCAACATCAGCAAGTCGGAAGACCATCATGAGCCAGAACAAGGATCCGGCAGAGCATTTATTGGATGAACTGGAAAACCTGAAGCAACTCTTGGACAAGCCTCTGGAAAGCAACATCCCGGTATTGGACAGCGAACCGGACGACAATGACTTTCTGATTGACGAAAGTCTGACCAATGGGGACACAACCTCACTGGAAACACCGTCAGAGTTTTCAGCTAAATCCTATTATTCCGCGCCTTCAAACGCGGCAGATGACTCTGCCCCAGAAGAGTTTGTAATAGATGAGTCGTCCATAGATGCAGACGACTTCTCCGATATCCCCCTGCTGAATGAGCAGATTCCAGCACTTCCGGGCGATGCTGAAGAAGAGTTTCTGCTGGACTTCGACAAAGGCGACGTACAGGACGAAAACATCCTGGATGCCCTTATTTCTAACAGCATGGTTTCTGACAGTGTGGCTTCTGACGGAGTGAAGCTGGAAACCATGGAACCGCCGGTTCTGCACAATGAGTTAGATGCAGGAAACGTTTCACCGCCACAGGACTCGCCATTCAGTGATGAGCAGATCGAAGCGATTATCGATAAACTGGTGGCCGAGCAACTGCCCATTCTCGAAAAGCGTCTGCGTCAGAAACTCCTCGATGCGCTGAGCTTTGATATCTAAAAGCCTTGATATTTAAGAGCTTTGATATCAACCCGGCCACCTGACAGTCAGGTGTCATTCTCGTGATGGACTTCTACGGAAGGGTTGCCCTGCTCATCCACTGTAACCAGCATAGTGATCGGACAACAGCATACAGAGCAGTCTTCAATATAAGACTCACCCTCTTCTTCTCTGTCCAGCAGAACCTCAATACGCTCACCGCAATAGGGGCAATTGATTTTCGCGGACTCAAAATCATTCATGGTCTGTTAACCTCATCAACCCCTTGCAAGTGTATACGTTTTCTTTATGACATCCACAAGCGCCCAAACGAGCATCACCGACAACCGCATTCAGGATATCTCTCAGGTCACCTGGGTTGGCCTGCTGGTCAATGTTCTGCTTTCTCTCTTTAAAATAATAGCCGGAACACTCGGACACAGTCGTGCAGTAGTCGCAGACGGTCTGCACAGTCTGTCTGACCTGATCAGTGATATTGCCGTCCTGGTTGGGGTACGACTCTGGACAGCCCCTGCCGATGCAGACCACCCCTACGGTCACCAACGCTATGAAACACTGGTGACTCTGATTATCGGCTTAATGATGATGGCAGCAGGCCTGGGCATTGGCTGGGATGCGGCAAATCACTGGCACAATGAAAGCGTCACGTCCTCAGAGCCCATTGCCCTTTGGGCAGCTGTCAGCTCGGTCATTTTGAAAGAGATTCTGTTCCGCTGGACGCTGTTTAAAGGCCAGAAGCTTAACTCCTCCGCGCTGATTGCCAATGCCTGGCACCACCGCAGCGATGCCTTTAGCTCTCTGCCTGCCGTTGTGGCTGTTATTGGTTCCATGCTGTTGCCGGGTCAGGGCTGGATTGACCTTACAGGTGCTGGCATGATCTCCCTGCTTATTCTTCACTCCGCCTTTAATATCTGCGCTCCGGCCTTAGGCTCTCTTGTGGATAAGGGCGCATCGGAAGAGATTACACAGCAACTCTATGAACTTGCGTCGACAGTAGAAGGCGTGAAAGGTATTCATAACCTGCGCACCCGGCATCATGGCGGCCTGTTTGTAGACCTGCATTTGGATGTTGATGCCAGACTGACCGTGCTCGAAGGCCATGATATTGCCGATGCCGTCACCGATCTTTTAAAGAAAGAAGGCCCCAACGTGGCCGAGGTATTGATCCATGTTGACCCATGGATGCCTGAACAGCATAAAAACAATTAAGGTAACTATTCTACAAACAGCTACAAAACATCTTAAAACCATCTAATTTTAGTGTGTGAAAAATGTTCATTCTTCAGTATCGAACACAGCCTCTGCATTAACGCCTGCCCCCTTCACCACCGTGCAGGTCATCCTGACCAGGCAGGAGCACATTCGGCTTAAACAGCAGGCCAACCAGCGGCATGCTATGTGGAAAGCGGCGTGTGACCGAGAGCAAAAAGCTCTGACCAAAAAATTCGGGGCTCACATTAAAGCATAAGGCTGCTACAGCAGCATTGAGTGCCCAGATTGATGAACTGAAATCAGAGCTGGCGCACATGAAGCACCTGCTTTTTGGTCGCAAGTCTGAGAAAACCTAAGAAAAGCGGCAATACAACTCGCCCACCTTCAAATCGTAAACGAGGCCGTCAGCCCGGGGTTCCCGGTAACGGGCGCAACCTTCACAACAATCTGCCTGTGGTTCATGAGCCAGTGGACCTGCCAAAGAGCAGCGTTGTGCAGCCTGTCATTTACCTTTCAGGCCATTTTTCAATAGCTCTTGCGATGTGATTGAAGTTGAAGTCAAGGCTCACGTAAGACGGGATTTTATTGATGCTCAGCGTGGCGACCCTGAACTGGAAAAGTGGAGTGCCACCTGGATGAGCAGGATTGGTCACTTATACCACCTGAACGACCAGCGCCTTAAAGTTCTGGACGACCCTGAGCAGTTTTCAGCTCGACAACTGAAACTTGAGCGTCAGGTAGAGCAGATGGCAACCCGGAGGGATCAGGAACCCAAACGCCCAAAACTGCCAGTCAGAGCAAAATGGTGGCGTTCAGGTGGTTGGTAGAAAGGTTACCAGGCTGGCAAGTCATTCACTCTCAGGCCTTCATACTGGCGACTTATTTCTTGTTCGTCCATTGCATTTATCACCCGATCAACAAACGTTCCAAGGCCTGTGACCGAGTCAGTCTCAACATAGGAAATACGTAGCACCTCAAACCCCAGGCCTTTGAGTATGTGATCTATCAAAGGGTCTCGCGCTCTTCTTTTTCCAGATTCTTTTGCAAGAAGAAGCTCATCGTTTTCCATTGTGTCGTCCTGAATATAATGATGGGGGCCATCGACCTCTATACACAAGGTTTTACCCACCAGAATATCAACTGGGAACCCTTCAATATTCACTTCCATAACAATATTTTGGTTTGGCAAAGCATTTTTAACAGCCTGGAACACTCTGTTTTGTAATGCTGAGACTTTCACCTTTTTTTCAGGAGCAGAAAGAGCAGGAGACACATCAATTTCCAGGTTAGAAATGCCTGCCCAGTAAATATATGCAAATCTGTCTTGCCAGTGATGTGAAAGAAGGTCCCTGATATTTTCCATATCCATTAGCGGCTTAACAAAGATATCGAAACGGGGTGTATCAGGATCATCCTTGACGAGCGGATTTTGTTTTGCACATAAATCCAGAACGGCCAGGTTCCATAAGAAGTCGCCGACGCTATGCTGTAGAGGGCCGCCTGTGTCAATAAAACCAGTCATATCACAAAGACGTTTAACCAGGAAATAGCCAAGCTTCAGCTGGTCGTCTGACAGAGATAAACGGCACAAGGCGTAAAGGGCCATAATGATATCCTGTTCAGTCGGCGATATGTTCATAATGGCTTGAATCGAAGCTTGAACAACATCCTCCCCTATGACGTGTGAGCAATGAGACATGCCACTGGCCACCATGGCCAGAGACTTGGCCGACCACTCACTGGTGTCATTCAAATCACGGCTTCCCACCTCTTTGGCCAGCGCCTTCAGGGTCGTGTCGGCGTCGTCCCCCGCCACCTGCCTCAGGCCATTGGTCACCATGGCCAGAGGCTGGGCCGACCACTCTTTGGTGTCAGTCAAATCACGCCTCCCCACCTCTTTGGCCAGCGCCTTCCGGGTCGTGTCGGCGTCGTCCCCCGCCACCTGCCTCAGGCCATTGGTCACCATGGCCAGATCTTGCGTTAACCAGCACTTAAGGTCTCCGGCAAGGGCACGCCTCCCCACTTCTTTGGCCAGCGCCTTCCGGGTCGTGTCGGCGTCGTCCCCCGTCATCTGGCTCAGGCCATTGGTCACCATGGCCAGATGTTGCGCTATCCAGCACTTAAGGTCTCCGGCAAGGGCACGCCTCCCCACTTCTTTGGTCAGCGCCTTCCGGGTCGTGTCAGCGTCGTCCCCCGTCACCTGACTAAGGCCATTGGTCACCATGGCCAGATCTTGCGCTATCCAGCACTTAAGGTCTCCGGCAAGGGCACGCCTTCCCACTTCTTTGGCCAGCGTCCGGGTCGTGTCGGCGTCGTCCCCCGCCACCTGCCTCAGGCCATTGATCACCATGGCCAGAGGCTGGGCCGACCACTCCCTGGGGTCAGTCAAATCACGCCTCCCCACCTCTTTGGCCAGCGCCTTCCGGATCGTGTCGGCGTCGTCCCCCGTCACCTGGCTCAGGCCATTGGTCACCATGGCCAGATGCTGGGCCGACCACTCTTTGGTGTCGGTCAAATCACGGCTTCCTACCTCTTTGGCCAGCGCCTTCCGGGTCGTGTCGGCGTCGTCCCACGCCACCTGCCTCAGGCCATTGGTCACCATGGCCAGAGGCTGGGCCGACCACTCTTTGGTGTCGGTCAGATCACGGCTTCCCACCTCTTTGGCCAGCGCCTTCCGGGTCGTGTCGGCGTCGTCCCCCACCACCTGCCTCAGGCCATTGGTCACCATGGCCAGAGGCTGGGCCGACCACTCTTTGGTGTCGGTCAGATCACGGCTTCCCACCTCTTTGGCCAGCGCCTTCGGGGTCGTGTCGGCGTCGTCCCCCGTCACCTGACTCAGGCCATTGGTCACCATGGCCAGATGTTGCGCTATCCAGCACTTAAGGTCTCCGGCAAGGGCACGCCTCACCACTTCTTTGGCCAGCGCCTTCCGGGTCGTGTCGGCGTCGTCCCCCGTCACCTGGCTCAGGCCATTGGTCACCATGGCCAGATGCTGGGCCGACCACTCCCTGGGGTCAGTCAAATCACGGCTTCCCACCTCTTTGGCCAGCGCCTTCCGGGTCGTGCCGGCGTCGTCCCCCGTCACCTGGCTCAGGCCATTGGTCACCATGGCCAGAGGCTGGGCCGACCACTCTTTGGTGTCGGTCAAATCACGGCTTCCCACCTCTTTGGCCAACGCCTTCCGGGTCGTGTCGGCGTCGTCCCCCGCCACCTGGCTCAGGCCATTGGTCACCATGGCCAGATTTTGCGCTATCCAGCACTTAAGGTCTCCGGCAAGGGCTCGCCTCCCCACTTCTTTGGCCAGCGCCTTCCGGGTCGTGTCGGCGTCGTCCCCCGTCACCGGGCTCAGGCCATTGGTCACCATGGCCAGAGGCTGGGCCGACCACTCTTTGGTGTCGGTCAAATCACGGCTTCCCACTTCTTTGGCCAGCGCCTTCCGGGTCGTGTCGGCGTCGCCCCCCGCCACCTGGCTCAGGCCATTGGTCACCATGGCCAGATGCTGGGCTGACCACTCCCTGGGATCAGTCAAATCACGCCTCCCCACCTCTTTGGCCAGCGCCTTCCGGGTCGTGTCGGCTTTGTCACCGGCGACCTGACTCAGGCTATTGAGCACCATGGCCAGGTTTTGGGCGTTAAATCCGCACTGTTTGGTTAGCTGCTGTTTTTGACTGCGGTGGATCACGGCTTTCATTATCCAGTCTAAGGCTGTGGCGCCTTCTTGATATTTTGCTAATTTTGAAAACGCATTTGCCAAAAGAGCAAGGGCTTTGGGACTGGCTCGAAGCGGGTGCGGCTCTCTTTCTGTCATCTGGAATGCAAGATCTAAAAGCGCGGTTTTATGGCTCTCCCGATGTGGCCCGTGAAGTTGCTTTTTGAGTCGATTCACTTCGTTTGCCAGTGCTTCTATCTGTTGATCGAAACGCTCGGCGGAAGGGTTGCGGTAATATTGTCTCTTTCTGTCTGGTCTTCTTTGTGGATGTGTACGAACTGTAGCCCCAGACGATTCCTGTTGTCGTGAAGGGACTTCGGCATGGGTCTTTGATGTGGTCAATACAGGCGGCCACTGAAGCATTGATGATTCAGGAACAGGAGAGGCATGTGGCCGGACACAGGTACGACCGGGATACAGGGAAGCAGGTAAAGGCTTTACAATTGCCGCCCAGCTTTTCTTTGTATCTTTATCTGCTGCTGCGCATTTCTCTATCACGCCCCCTGACAGCGGTAGCATTAACCAAATAAAAAACAATTCTCTCCTGCAAAAGTGAGCACCAATATTCACGGTCAATCTCATCCTCTTGCCCGTTCGTTGAGGCTGTGCAGTAAAGGCAATGGCGGGATATATGGCAAGACGGCACAGGCCAAAAAGAGAAGGGAATACACAATCAGCAAACCGCCTCATATACCGACCATGATCCTCCAAAAGCATAACCGGACAGGGAAAATCATTGCCTGAAATGGTGGCGTTCAGGTGGTTGGTAGAAAGTTTACCAGGCTGGCAAGTCATTCACTCTCAGGCCTTCATACTGGCGACTCATTTCTTGTTCGTCCATTGCATTTATCACCCGATCAACAAACGTTCCAAGGCCTGCGACCGAGTAAATCTCAACATAGGAAATACGTAGCACCTCAAACCCCAGGCCTTTGAGTATGTGATCTATCAAAGGGTCTCGCGCTCTTCTTTTTCCAGATTCTTTTGCAAGAAGAAGCGCATCGTTTTCCATTGTGTCATCCTGAATATAATGATGGGGGCCATCGACCTCTATACACAAGGTTTTACCCACCAGAATATCAACGGGGAACCCTTCAATATTCACTTCCATAACAATATTTTGGTTTGGCAAAGCATTTTTAACAGCCTGGAACACTCTGTTTTGTAATGCTGAGACCTTCACCTTTTTTTCAGGAGCAGAAAGAGCAGGAGGCACATCAATTTCCAGGTTAGAAATGCCTGCCCAGTAAATATATGCAAATCTGTCTTGCCAGTGATGTGAAAGAAGGTCCCTGATATTTTCCCTATCCATTAGCGGCTTAACAAAGATATCGAAACGGGGTGTATCAGGATCATCCTTGACGAGCGGATTTTGTTTTGCATATAAATCCAGAACGGCCAGGTTCCATAAGAAGTCGCCGACGCTATGCTGCAGAGGGCCGCCTGTGTCAATAAAACCAGTCATATCACAAAGACGTTTAACCAGGAAATAGCCAAGCTTCAGCTGGTCGTCTGACAGAGATAAACGGCACAAAGCGTCAAGGGCCATAATGATATCCTGTTCAGTCAGCGATATGTTCATAATGGCTTGAATCGAAGCTTGAACAACATCCTCCCCTATGACGTGTGAGCAATGAGACATCCCACTGGCCACCATGGCCAGATGCTGGGCCGACCACTCTTTGGTGTCGGTCAAATCACGCCTCCCCACCTCTTTGGCCAGCGCCTTCCGGGTCGTGTCGGCGTCGTCCCCCGTCACCTGGCTCAGGCCACTGGTCACCATGGCCAGATCTTGTGCTATCCAGCACTTAAGGTCTCCGGCAAGGGCACGCCTCCCTACTTCTTTGGCCAGCGCCTTCCGGGTTGTGTCGGCGTCGTCCCCCCCCACCTGCCTCAGGCCATTGGTCACCATAGCCAGATGTTGCGCTATCCAGCACTTAAGGTCTCCGGCAAGGGCACGCCTCCCCACTTCTTTGGCCAGCGCCTTCCGGGTCGTGTCGGTGTCGTCACCCGCCTCCTGACTCAGGCCATTGGTCACCATGGCCAGATGCTGAGCTGACCACTCTTTGGTGTTGGTCAAATCACGCCTCCCCACCTCTTTGGCCAGCGCCTTCCGGGTCGTGTCGGCGTCGTCACCCTCCACCTGACTCAGGCCATTGGTCACCATGGCCAGATGCTGGGTCGACCACTCCCTGGGATCAGTCAAATCACGTCTCCCCACCTCTTTGGCCAGCGCCTTTCGGGTCGTGTCGGCGTCCTCCCCCGTCACCTGGCTCAGGCCATTGGTCACCATGGCCAGATGCTGGGCCGACCACTCTTTGGTGTCGGTCAAATCACGGCTTCCCACCTCTTTGGCCAGCGTCTTCCGGGTCGTGTCGGCGTCGTCCCCCGTCACCTGGCTCAGGCCATTGGTCACCATGGCCAGATCTTGCGCTATCCAGCACTTAAGGTCTCCGGCAAGGGCACGCCTCCCCACTTCTTTGGCCAGCGCCTTCCGGGTCGTGTCGGCGTCGTCACCCGCTACCTGATTCAGGCCATTGGTCACCATGGCCAGAGGCTGGGCCGACCACTCTTTGGTGTTGGTCAGATCACGGCTTCCCACCTCTTTGGCCAGCGCCTTCCGGGTCGTGTCGGCGTCGTCCCCCGCCACCTGACTCAGGCCATTGGTCACCATGGCCAGAGGCTGGGCCGACCACTCTCTGGTGTCAGTCAAATCACGCCTCCCCACCTCTTTGGCCAGCGCCTTCCGGGTCGTGTCGGCGTCCTCACCCACCACCTGACTCAGGCCACTGGTCACCATGGCCAGATGTTGGGCCGACCACTCTTTGGTGTCAGTCAAATCACGGCTTGCCACCTCTTTGGCCAGCGCCTTCCGGGTCGTGTCGGCGTCGTCACCCGCCACCTGACTCAGGCCATTGGTCACCATGGCCAGAGGCTGGGCCGACCACTCTTTGGTGTCGGTCAAATCACGGCTTCCCACTTCTTTGGCCAGCGCCTTCCGGGTCGTGTCGGCGTCGTCACCCGTCACCTGACTCAGGCCATTGGTCACCATGGCTAGATCTTGCGCTATCCAGCACTTAAGGTCTCCGGCAAGGGCACGCCTCCCCACTTCTTTGGCCAGCGCCTTCCGGGTCGTGTCGGCTTTGTCACCGGCGACCTGACTCAGGCTATTGAGCACCATGGCCAGGTTTTGGGCTTTAAATCCGCACTGTTTGGTTAGCTGCTGTTTTTGACTGCGGTGGATCACGGCTTTCATTATCCAGTCTAACGCTGTGGCGCCTTCTTGATATTTTGCTAATTTTGAAAACGCATTTGCCAAAAGAGCAAGGGCTTTGGGACTGGCTCGAAGCGGGTGCGGCTCTCTTTCCGTCATCTGGAATGCAAGATCTAAAAGCGCGGTTTTATGGCTCTCCCGATGTGGCCCGTGAAGTTGCTTTTTGAGTCGATTCACTTCGCTTGCCAGTGCTTCTATCTGTTGATCGAAACGCTCGGCGGAAGGGTTGCGGTAACATTGTCTCTTTCTGACTGGTCTTCTTTTTGGATGTGTTCGAACTGTAGCCTCAGACGATTCCTGTTGTCGTGAAGGGACTTCGGCATGGGTCTTTGATGTGGTCAATACAGGCGGCCACTGAAGCATTGATGATTCAGGAACAGGAGAGGCATGTGGCCGGACACAGGTACGACCGGGATACAGGGAAGCAGGTGAAGGCTTTACAATTGCCGCCCAGCTTTTTGTATCTTTATCTGCTGCTGCGCATTTTTCTATCACGCCCGCTGACAGCGGTAGCATTAACCAAATAAAAAACAATTCTCTCCTGCAAAAGTGAGCACCAATATTCACGGTAAATCTCATCCTGTTGCCCGTTCGTTGAGGCTGTGCAGTAAAGGCAATGGCGGGATATATGGCAAGACGGCACAGGCCAAAAAGAGAAGGGAATACACAATCAGCAAACCGCCTCAGGTGGTTGGTAGAAAGGTTACAAAAGGTCTTCGTAAAACCCCTGGTGCCAGAAGCTATTGTTCATCAGGATGGTTCGACCAAAAACGATTGCGAGAAAAACGCTCTTAAGCGACTGTTGGCGCATATCAAACGAGAGCATCCCCATCTTGAGCTGGCTATAGTCCTCGACGGGCTCTACGCCGATGTGCCAACTATCCAGCTGATCAAAAGCTACGGCTGGCATTTCATCATCGTTGCCAAAGATGGCAATCATGCCTCTTTGATTGAAACCATGGACGTGCCTGATGACGAGAACCTCGTCAACAGGCTGGAGACTCGTGAAGACAAGGGGGTCAGGCACTGGTATCGCTATGCCTCCAGGGTGCCTCTGAATAAAAGTGATCCGGAAGAGTTGGTGAATGTCCTGGATTACGTGGAAACCGACAAAAAAGGCCAGCGTCATACATGGTGCTGGGTAACCGATCCCCCCCTGAACGAAGACACTGTTTCACTGGTTATGAAAGGAGGCCGCTCACGCTGGCACATTGAAAACGAAACGTTCAACACCCTGAAGAACCACGGCTACAACCTCGAACATAACTACGGTCACGGTGAGCAGCACCTGGCGACAAACATGGCCTGTCTGACCGTTCTGGCTTTCCTTGTTGATCAGATCGTGCTGCCCGCAGTTTCAGAAGGCCTTGGCGGGCAAGCCTCGTGGAGCCCGCGTCTATCTCTGGAAAATGATTCTCCGCCACTTCCTGTCCTGGTTGATTGAAAGCTGGGATGAGATGTTTGCGGCCCTGATACAGGGTCAGACTGCGCGAAGAATCCGGATAGATACCTCATAACAGGGGTGTGTAGCCGGGTATTCAGGGTAACAATCTGCCAAATGTGAGGGGTGCGGCTGGCGTTACAAAATGTATATGCTCACGAGAGTTCTTAGACGACTTAAGACGCATGTTGTCCGGGATTAACTGCCTGTCCACCGACAGGAAAAGTAAACATTGGTGTTGTATGACCAAAGTTTGCATTTATAACAACCGGAATATCTGAGCCTGTCATTGATTCTGTGTAAACGCACCACAAAAAGTTAATCCTTGAACCGGCCTGGAATTACATGGCAAACCGGTCATGGCTGCAGGCCAGTTTCTGATCACGCTGTAATCGCCTTCTGGGGCATGTTTGGAATAACCGGGATATTCTTCCCGTTCTGAGACCATGACGCCTTCAATAGAGTGTTTGAGAAGTTGTCGGCGAAGGTTGAGGTCAGCCAGATCATCCTGATTTTAGCTTTGGCTGGTGATTTCTCCAGCAGTGACGCCTGTTTCCGGCTGAATAATGTTAAGTACTCTTACCTTGTTGTTAGTTTTTATGAAATTGTATGCAGATACAATTGATCCTAAATCAGAGGTCATGATTACTCAGCCTGGGAAGGGCGCAAACAACCGTGGTGGAAAAATGGAACGGCAATCAAATAGTTGTCGATAGTAAAGGATTTAATTCATGGACACAGTTCAGTCATATGCATCAGGTATACCTATTACCCCTGAGGTAACACCAGAAACAATCTTGGCTTTGCAACCTGTCGTCCGAGTAATACCGGCCTTACAGCAAAAAGTAAATTCCTTTCAGTCGCCCTGCAATGCAACACGTTTACCGGATAGACAAATATCTACCTGTCAGGCTCTAGGCTTTGAACCCCCTGAAACCTATGAAGAAAAAGCCAGAGGCAACATGAAAGCGTTTCTGGAAAATAACTTTTATAAACAGAGTTCTTGTGAGCTTTCCTCTATACCTCCCGTCAGCGCATGGCTCTCATCAGAGCAAGTACAGTTGCTGAGCAACTCCTGTGAGGGGGAAATGTTACTTATGCTGATCAACGATATTGATCTGTTCGCTACGGAATGCATAGGCAAAGAGTATTGTTCGCAAGAATACAAGAAACCTGAGAAGTTACCTTTCGAATTCAGCAGTGATAAGAATGTACTTCTGAAAAGAATAAGACAATATTTCTCGCGATTGGTTTTCACGGCTATTAAAGTAAGGCGTGGCCGTTTTGGTGAAAATCTGGAGCCATGTGAAGACCAGAATTTAACAATGATTGATATTATCAACTATGAAAGGCTTTTGGTGAAAATCATGGTGTTCATTTCCAGAGATATTGAGAAATTTGATCTGTCGTGTGAGTCTTTACTGGTGGATTTTAAGAGGACTGTTGCGTTAGGTGAAAAGTCAGAATTTTACAATCTTGTTAACCTGACTGATAAAGCCTTTGAAACCTGGCTGGATATGCAGTCATCTTTTTATAAAGCGATACGGGGTGAAGTTTATTATAAAGACACTCAAATCATTGCGGGAGCCAATCGATTCCTGTGGTCTTTTTGTGATCATGGTGTTGTTTCACCAGGTCATATTGCTAGTAGACAAAAAGAAATATTGAATTACTTAATGTTTTTTTTGATTCCAGATCAAGTGTTGCCCCTGTTGTTTTCAAAGTCGATCACATCTACTGAAAAAACTGCCGTCTCTGCCACCGCAAAAGAAAGTTTAAAAATAGAAATGCAAGCCCACAAGGACTTTAAAAATAGAAATGCCAAGCCCATCAAGGACTTTTCCAAGAAGTATGAATACTGAGTTGTTGACCGCTGGTGAAGAATTTGAATTTCTGAGACCACAAGGGGAAGAATTCAGTACGGAAGAAGCCGCTAAAACTCTGCATCAATGGCATTGTAAACTTGAAGAAGTGTTAAAAAAAAATAATATTTCAGATTTCTCTATCGTACACCAATATAACAGGGATCAACTTCTAAAATCGCTAAAAATTCGTATCGGAAACTGGCATTGCAGGGTTTACAAGGATTACGGGGTACTGGAAGTTAATACCTCGCCCTACCATCTGAATGAGGTCTTCACTATTCAGGGATCGACTGTAGCAGTTTACCATTGTTTCAATGTTTATATTCTTGATATTGCCAAGAGTTTGCGTTTGCCAACAATGTCAGGTCATAAGCATATTGGCATAGAGAATGCGCTTTATGGTAACGGAGAAATTTTACTGAGACTTTTATTAGATGTTGAAAAAAGATCCTGGCTTCCAAGGCTCTTTATGAGAGAGCAGAGTTCATTAGAAAATTTTAATTACATGCATAATGATCCTGATAAAGAAACATATTTGTTTGTTTTGAATGCTCTTGTTACGAGCTTTAATCAACAATTGCAAATATGTCCTGACCGTAAAATAAATGAAAGTTTCAGCTCAATTAAAGCGCTGGCAGAAGCTCTGATAATGAGAGGGGTTTGGTCTGGAAAAATGATTCCACTTAATTTGTTGAACCTGTCAGCCACTGCTCCAGAGCAGGCGAGTGAAGGGGTAAGAGAGGCCCGGACTACCATTGAGTTTCGCTTTCCACAGGCTCCCCGTTCGGGCGATGAGGCAAAGCGGATAAATGAGTTATTCACAGCCTGGTTACAGTTAATGGAACAACATCAACACGATAATAAACCGCTGAAGCTTGAACTGAACGATCCAATGGATTATGCAGAAAACAAAGACGCCGAGGTAGAAGGCTTGTTTTGTGACTTTGTTAAGGAACTGGGCCTGGATTGGGATGCCTTCAAGCATTTATCTTTTCTTCCGCATGAAAAACTGGATTCTGTACTTTCTTGATTTTTACTTGTTAGTATTGCAGTGAGATATGCGGCGTAACATAGCCATTTAAGTAAAAAACATAGAGATATTCGTAGTTGGCAGTTAACCCTGCTCTAAGCTTCAGGGACTTTGTTTTAGCTCTGCCTCTGGAGCCGCCGCTGGATCCGGTTCATATTCAAGAAATATCGCCCCTCCCCTGTCACCGCTGGTAAAGAAAAGAGTCTTAATACTGATGAGATCAGTGCTGGGCTCCTGTTCTGATGCCGGTATACCAAAAGCCCTGCCCAGTCGATATCCTGGAACCTTCGCAGAGAGCTCCAGGTCATAGGCAACAGGAGTCACCAGCAAATCAAATTGTTCAAACCATTTCTGCATAGCCTCACCGGACTGTGCGAACAGGTAATTTCCTCCTCTGGAATGGCTGATTGTATCAATAAGCTTCTGGTTGAAATTCTCTCCTATTCCTATCGTTGTTAGCCCAATACCTTCATCAGCATATCGTGAGACCAGATCAAGATTCGTGCCTGGATCTACCTCTCCGGTATTAGCCCCAGCATCACTGATCAAAATGACACGATTTTCACGACCAGAGTGAATATTTGTTTTAACCTGCGCGAAACCGCGCTCAAGACCGGAAAACAAATTTGTAGAACCCTCTGTGGATAGTCCCAGTATCTGGCGGGATACTCTCCCCAAAACATCGTTAGTCACTAAGGTGGGCTCCAGAAGTAAATGAGCACTGGTATTAAACAGCACAATGGACAGGAGATCATTCTCATTTATTTTTGCCAACATATGGCTGATAGCCTTTTTGGCCCATTCAAGGCGTGACCAGCTGCTTCTGTCGTTGTCGCTCATGGACCCACTGATGTCGAGAACTATGCAAAGATTAAGGGGAGGTCTTTGGAATTGGCTCGAATCCAGGTCGGAGTTCATTGCCAGCTGCAGGTAGTAATGTTTATTCTCAGGGTTAAAGGCAGTAGCTGAATGAAAGGAAATCACCTGATTGACTCTCGGCAGATCAAGAGAGCAGTCGAACTCTTTTAGACATCCATCAGGACTAAAATCGTCAAGCGTGGGTACTCTTCCGGATTCTACGATTCTGGTACAGTGCTGGTTATCTCTCGCCCCCCCTGAGGTAACGGCTAACCTGGATACTTGTGGCGTGTACGAACAACTGTCAAACAAACCAAACCCCATGTCATCGTCTGAGGAGTCTGAGTCCTCCTCATACTGAAATTGACAAATATTGTTAGACAGGGACTCGGCAAAATCATAAAACCTGTGAAGCTGCTTATCATTAGCCACGGCTGTATCCAATGATAACCTCCGGTAGTGATCAACGTCCTCCCTCAGTTTTCTTCCTATAGACTGGTAGCGATCGGTGGCAGTTCCGCTGGGCAACGAATGCACGGCATTCAGGCTCTTTTCTACGCTCTGGATGATCCGGGTAGCCTGCAAAGTTTTATAAATCTTTGGATTACTGGTTAAAACATTTCCCGTTTTCAGTGTCGGAGGGGGATTGACCTGGTCTTTTGTAAAAGGGAGCCCCTGCCCGGGAAGAATAAACTGGCTGGCCAGATCATACCTGTACTGGAGGCTGGACGGTGGAATTCCAGCTATAACATTACTGCATAGAGTGCCTGTGAGAAAAATCACAAGAAGAAAACAATTTCCTATCCTGTTCATAAGCGTCATGCAGGCACTCCGGTGAAGCGTTTCAGCGTAAGGGGGCGCAAGTGTAGTCTAAACCCCGACCAGTTTGAGAATCGGAACGCTTTCCCTATGACATCCACAATCACCCGGCAGAGCCATCTCACAGTATTGCATTAAGCACCTCTCTGCAGCCGGTTGCAGATAAGAAACCGTGAGAAAGCAGGACTGCTCATGAAAACCATAAAGAAGAACCATACAAGAACATTAAATTCCCTTGCCCCCCTCCCATAAACTACCGAGGCCGGGGTTCGCTCATTGCAAGCTGATCCAATACCTTAAGTTCTGCTGCCATAAAAGGGGTCATCCCCATGGACAAGGTTGCCTGTTGATTGTCGAAAAACCATCTGTGCCGATCAAAATCCTCCTTACTTTTACATTCAAACAGCGTTTTACCGCAACGTGTTCTTAAAGTGAATCGCTTGGGCCTTATGTTGAAATCATCTACATCAATCAGGCTCCCCTTAAAGCTGTGACCAACCTGTACACCGTCTACCCCCCGAAAGCGCCGCTCAAAAAGTTTCCGCATGGATAAAGCCGGGCTAGTCACCATTAAACAATTCTCTGGTTTGGCATCACAAATAATCGCACTGGCCGCAAAGCCGTGCAGATCAACAGATATCCGGGCATGCTTCGGAGCCTTTGTGAGAAAATATTCCGGCCAGCGACTAATGCCCATATGGATCTGAAAAGGTGCCTGACGGTGACTCATCACTACAAATGACATTTCAATATTTCCCTGCCGCTCTTGTGAGAAACATTCCGAAACCGGCCGATTCGTTGCATAACACATCCATTTTAAAACCTGTTCATCACAGTTCACAGATCTTATAGCCTGTGAGGCCAGATATTTCGGTTGGGTTTCCGTAAATAGGACGGGGATATAGCCAGTGTAACTCTCTACCATTTCCCGGAGCTCAGGAGCACTATAACGGGACGTCAGCTCTGTCAGTCTGACACCGTCATTTTCCTCCATATGTATAGGCATCAGCATCAGCGATAAAATCTGTTGCCGAGTCATACAATTCTCCCAGACAAGCTGTCGCTCTTCCATCAGCTCTTCCAGAACAAAATAGAGATTGTCTGCCTTTTGGGTGACATAGAGTCCGGGCTTGATTTTTGTTATACCCCGTTTCAGGAGTTCAGACTGAAGAGGGTCCGGCTCAGCACCGGGTTGCGGCAGGACAGGCAATGTTTGCCTTACTGCGGAAGGAGATTCCCCTCCCGCAAGGTCTGGCGCTGTTAATATCGGGTCATCTTGTCGGGTTAAGGATGCAGGCTGCAGCATTTTTATCACCCTCCTGTGGGTCCAGGGCTGCCGGTTACAGATAAGGGAGTGTGATAAAACAGAAAGGTTCGTGAACACAATAACAAGAACGTTTGTACACCTTGCCCTTCATGCCCCAAACCATCGAGACTAAAGTCACCGGCAAGTCATATCTCTATCAACGAAAGTATCAGGAGCTTTCGCGCAATCATCTGTTCGTACCAGCCCTCATCACAGATAGACTTACTGGTTTTGATTTCCACGCCCATCTGACTGAAGCCGAATTATGGAAAAGACGTATAACCCGAGTGCCATTGAGAGAACCTGGTACAAGAGCTGGGAAGAGAATGGCCATTTCGCGCCATCCGGCACAGGCACTATCCGGGAATGGAAAGCCGAATACGGCGGTACGATTACCAGCCATACTGCTCTTCACCATACGTCACTTGCTTTGATCAATTGGCTCATCCGGCTGCAGGAATTCCGCTATATGACTGGCAGCAAAGGCCAATCCTCGTATAAGGGTATTTAACGGAAAGGGAGAGGATGTGATACCAAGGTGATATTTCCCATTTTTAGCGAAACATTCAGGGTAATTGCTGAATGTCACAGGAGCATCCGGAAGAATTTCTTCAGGCAGCCTCCCACGTTGACTAATGTGACAAACATAGCAGTCTTTATCCAGCTCCTGCGGTGCCGTCCAGTAAACAATTTCCCTGGCCGCCCGCTCCCGCCACTGCTCATAGATCTTGTCAGCATCTTCAGAAAATGTCTTCCTGAAAAATGATTTCAACGTGCTCCCCTCCCCCGAAAACCCCTGCAAATAATGATCAATACACTTAACAACAAAGGCAGCTGTCGTACTGACACAGTCAGCATTTCGATAGTGATACCCTGAATCAGACTTATGCAACCGGGCATTAATTAAAAGAGCTGCAACCATGTTTTCAACAAACGCATTCAGGAAAGCCGCTCTCTGGTAATATCCGGGTAATGAGAAATACGCGTCGCTTGAGGTTCCATAGCTATCAATGAAGGGGGAAAATTCAATATCCCCCAAATCTCTTAAACCGGTCCAGCCCCAGTCACACTGATCAGTAGCATCTGTGTCCCAGAAAGAGAGAACTCCGGGAAATTCGTGAAGTTCAGAAAACAATGGCGCCAGAAAAAGCTCCCGACGATTACGAGAGAAATTATGGAAGGCCTGAATTGTTGAGGTATGCACAACACCACAGCCAGACCAACGCCCCAGGTCAAAGCAGGTTTTCAGAATTCCACATTCAGCTTTTTCGCAGCCATTTTCACTGTCACGCTGATGGGCAAGCTGACTATATTCCCGGTTTTTGGTTTCAAATACATAAAGCAGGTAGCAGGGCTGACCGCCAATCATCAGTGTCGCAAGCTTCGACTTGCACTGCTCTTTCATCTCGGCAGGCAGGCTTTCCACAGGCAGCCGCCTTAAGCCAACAACCTTTGGAACTTCACTTCTGAGATTTAGGGACAGGCTATTGTCGGCGCAAAAGCTGTGTACGGCTTCTTCTGTAATGAATTCATTCAGGTCTTCCCCTTCACGGAGAATTTTAATTCTACTGCAACGACCTGGCTGCATATCAGAAAGCCCTTCATCACAGAGAAATGTGCGTCCGCCATAAGGTTGCCAGCCACCCTGCGGGCCGGAGAAAGCTAAGACCTGGCCTTTGCTGATATTTTCTCTGGCTGTTTTGATATGGTGATACAAGTAGTTCTGTAGCTGTAATCCGATAGATTCATTGGGGAATTGGAAAGGCTGAGAAACAGCCAGCTGACATGCTAATTTACCCAGCAAGGGTGAATATTCATTTATCTCCAAAGGGTTCATTGGCTGTAATAATTCATTGGGATTAAAAAGTGGTTGGTATCGCTCCAGGGAAGAAACCTCTCCTGTCACAACAAGCTGCCTTTTGGCTGATTCGGGCAGGCTCTTAAAACAAAAAGCGGCTTGTGACTCCAGAGGCATGGCATGGACGTGACCTTCAGGTATTCGTCGCGTTATGAGCTGGGGGTTGTTTTTAACTGCGGTTAGGCAGCGTTCCTTTGTTCGTTCCCTGTAAGGAAGACTCATAAAACCAATGCCGCGGGTCAGTGCGAACTCCAACAGTTCAGGATGAGATTCATGAAAGTCATACGGCAGGCTATTAATAACCGAGGGTTTACAAGTGATCGCTTCTTTTATGAAATCTAAATCTTTTAAAACGCCAGGAATCTGCCAATACTTCCCACCATCATGCTTCAACGCTTCCATACACCACTCAGGATACTTGATTAACAAGCGTTTCGGGACTCCTCCTAACTCTGTAGGATAATTATTCAGGTGCTGACGACAGATTTCTTCTGTTACTTCATTCTCAGGGAGAACCTTAAGAAAATTGGGAAAGTTTTTTCGACAGTTTTTGAATGCAACCATTAAATCCTGATTCATAATGAGAAGTTTCTGAAATTCCTTAAGTTTCTTAAGTTCCCCTTCAGAATCACGCCAGGTAATATAAGAGAGCAGACGATGAATCTTTCCCGCTTCTATGGCCTGTAAACAATCATCAGAGGTTATCAGATCAGAAGGGATGCCAGTAAAAGCGGCACAACGCGATGATTGTAATGCCGTTTGAGCCATTATTCTGGTGATATTAGCTTTTGGGATCTTTTTAATAACCCGTCCATCAATCTGTAACGCAATCAGGCAAAGCGCCTCATAACCTGGTGTTGAGTTATCAAAAGAGCTGACAGCCTCCGGGTGTTTGGTGACAGCAAGGCGCCGCAGTTCCTCTGTCATGCAAGTTTTGGGAATATGGAGAAAAACCTCGCAGTGGCGCCCAATGTAGGCCGCGAAATCAATCTCCCCCCACTCATCCTCAGGAACTGAGTCGGTCAAATACTCCAACACCAATGGATTAAGTTCCAGACACTTGTAAAAGAAAGCTTTAGATTTCAGTCTGTCAGGTAAGCTGTTATAACTGGAAGCGTGATGCGTGATGGATGCCAGAGCAATTTCCTCTGTAATCAAATCTCTCGGAATATGTGGTAGATGAATCCTGCATTTTTGTACCAGATCAGCAGTAACAAGCTCTGCCAGCAGATGCTTCGGCACAGCAGATAGTACTTCATGGTGATCGTTCTTTACATAAAAACGGATCAGGTAATCCGCCTGAGCAATTGATGTGATCTTTTTTTCGCCCCCCAGAACCCAGGCTAACACCTCTTTTTCAATGGCTTTTCTCGATATGCGGGCCTGCTCCACGTGGGATAATGTTTCAATTGGCTTTATCTTTTGGGTGTGAAGGAATCTGTTACATCTGGCTCTTTTTGTACATGAATTCTGGGCACCAGCTATGAATGTTTGTTTCGGTTGACCGGTTTGCTCTGGCTCTTTATTCCCCTGAAGAGATTTATTTTCGTGGCGAGAGCGCGGAAAGCGGCGAGAGGAAATCATGGAATACATCCTTGTCCAATGGGTTTTAGAAAATCCAGCCTATAGTTTTTAGACTCCCCCAGCGGGTCGATGACTCCCAAAAACAGCCCATTTGTTAGACGTTAAAACAGTCGTGTTATGCATACTGGAGAAAACACCTTCATAACTGACCGTGAGCTATTCGTACTCCCGCCCATCACAGGTATACTTGCTGGTTTACATTTCCACGCCCCATCTGACTGAAGCCGAATTATGGAAAAGACGTATAACCCGAGTGCCATTGAGAGAACCTGATACAAGAGCTGGGAAGAGAATGGCCATTTCGCGCCATCCGGCACAGGCACTATCCGGGAATGGAAAGCCGAATACGGCGGTACGATTACCAGCCATACTGCTCTTCACCATACGTCACTTGCTTTGATCAATTGGCTCATCCGGCTGCAGGAATTCCGCTATATGACTGGCAGCAAAGGCCAATCCTCGTATAAGGGTATTTAACGGAAAGGGAGAGGATGTGATACCAAGGTGATATTTCCCATTTTTAGCGAAACATTCAGGGTAATTGCTGAATGTCACAGGAGCATCCGGAAGAATTTCTTCAGGCAGCCTCCCACGTTGACTAATGTGACAAACATAGCAGTCTTTATCCAGCTCCTGCGGTGCCGTCCAGTAAACAATTTCCCTGGCCGCCCGCTCCCGCCACTGCTCATAGATCTTGTCAGCATCTTCAGAAAATGTCTTCCTGAAAAATGATTTCAACGTGCTCCCCTCCCCCGAAAACCCCTGCAAATAATGATCAATACACTTAACAACAAAGGCAGCTGTCGTACTGACACAGTCAGCATTTCGATAGTGATACCCTGAATCAGACTTATGCAACCGGGCATTAATTAAAAGAGCTGCAACCATGTTTTCAACAAACGCATTCAGGAAAGCCGCTCTCTGGTAATATCCGGGTAATGAGAAATACGCGTCGCTTGAGGTTCTATAGCTATCAATGAAGGGGGAAAATTCAATATCCCCCAAATCTCTTAAACCGGTCCAGCCCCAGTCACACTGATCAGTAGCATCTGTGTCCCAGAAAGAGAGAACTCCGGGAAATTCGTGAAGTTCAGAAAACAATGGCGCCAGAAAAAGCTCCCGACGATTACGAGAGAAATTATGGAAGGCCTGAATTGTTGAGGTATGCACAACACCACAGCCAGACCAACGCCCCAGGTCAAAGCAGGTTTTCAGAATTCCACATTCAGCTTTTTCGCAGCCATTTTCACTGTCACGCTGATGGGCAAGCTGACTATATTCCCGGTTTTTGGTTTCAAATACATAAAGCAGGTAGCAGGGCTGACCGCCAATCATCAGTGTCGCAAGCTTCGACTTGCACTGCTCTTTCATCTCGGCAGGCAGGCTTTCCACAGGCAGCCGCCTTAAGCCAACAACCTTTGGAACTTCACTTCTGAGATTTAGGGACAGGCTATTGTCGGCGCAAAAGCTGTGTACGGCTTCTTCTGTAATGAATTCATTCAGGTCTTCCCCTTCACGGAGAATTTTAATTCTTCTGCAACGACCTGGCTGCATATCAGAAAGCCCTTCATCACAGAGAAATGTGCGTCCGCCATAAGGTTGCCAGCCACCCTGCGGGCCGGAGAAAGCTAAGACCTGGCCTTTGCTGATATTTTCTCTGGCTGTTTTGATATGGTGATACAAGTAGTTCTGTAGCTGTAATCCGATAGATTCATTGGGGAATTGGAAAGGCTGAGAAACAGCCAGCTGACATGCTAATTTACCCAGCAAGGGTGAATATTCATTTGTCTCCAAAGGGTTCATTGGCTGTAATAATTCATTGGGATTAAAAAGTGGTTGGTATCGCTCCAGGGAAGAAACCTCTCCTGTCACAACAAGCTGCCTTTTGGCTGATTCGGGCAGGCTCTTAAAACAAAAAGCGGCTTGTGACTCCAGAGGCATGGCATGGACGTGACCTTCAGGTATTCGTCGCGTTATGAGCTGGGGGTTGTTTTTAACTGCGGTTAGGCAGCGTTCCTTTGTTCGTTCCCTGTAAGGAAGACTCATAAAACCAATGCCGCGGGTCAGTGCGAACTCCAACAGTTCAGGATGAGATTCATGAAAGTCATACGGCAGGCTATTAATAACCGAGGGGTTACAAGTGATCGCTTCTTTTATGAAATCTAAATCTTTTAAAACGCCAGGAATCTGCCAATACTTCCCACCATCATGCTTCAACGCTACCATACACCACTCAGGATGCTTGATTAACCAGCGTTCCGGGACACCTTCTAACTCTGTAGGATAATTATTCAGGTGCTGACGACAGATTTCTTCTGTTACTTCATTCTCAGGGAGAACCTCAAGAAAACAGGGAAAGCTTTTTCGACAGTTCTTGAATGCAACCATCAAATCCTGATTCATAATGAGAAGCTTCTGAAATTCCTTAAGTTTCCCTTCAGAATCACGCCAGGTAATATAAGAGAGCAGACGATGAATCTTTCCCGCTTCTATGGCCTGTAAACAATCATCAGAGGTTATCAGATCAGAAGGGATTTCAATAAAAGCGGCACAACGCGATGATTGTAATGCCGTTTGAGCCATTATTCTGGTGATATTAGCTTTTGGGATCTTTTTAATAACCCGTCCATCAATCTGTAACGCAATCAGGCAAAGCGCCTCATAACCTGGTGTTGAGTTATCAAAAGAGCTGACAGCCTCCGGGTGTTTGGTGACAGCAAGGCGCCGCAGTTCCTCTGTCATGCAAGTTTTGGGAATATGGAGAAAAACCTCGCAGTGGCGCCCAATGTAGGCCGCGAAATCAATCTCCCCCCACTCATCCTCAGGAACTGAGTCGGTCAAATACTCCAACACCAATGGATTAAGTTCCAGACACTTGTAAAAGAAAGCTTTAGATTTCAGTCTGTCAGGTAAGCTGTTATAACTGGAAGCGTGATGCGTGATGGATGCCAGAGCAATTTCCTCTGTAATCAAATCTCTCGGAATATGTGGTAGATGAATCCTGCATTTTTGTACCAGATCAGCAGTAACAAGCTCTGCCAGCAGATGCTTCGGCACAGCAGATAGTACTTCATGGTGATCGTTCTTTACATAAAAACGGATCAGGTAATCCGCCTGAGCAATTGATGTGATCTTTTTTTCGCCCCCCAGAACCCAGGCTAACACCTCTTTTTCAATGGCTTTTCTCGATATGCGGGCCTGCTCCACGTGGGATAATGTTTCAATTGGCTTTATCTTTTGGGTGTGAAGGAATCTGTTACATCTGGCTCTTTTTGTACATGAATTCTGGGCACCAGCTATGAATGTTTGTTTCGGTTGACCGGTTTGCTCTGGCTCTTTATTCCCCTGGAGAGATTTATTTTCGTGGCGAGAGCGCGGAAAGCGGCAAGAGGAAATCATGGAATACAACCTTGTCCAATGGGTTTTAGAAAATCGAGCCTAAAGTTTTTAGACTCCCCCAGCGGGTCGATGACTCCCACAAGCAACCCATTTGTTAGACGTTAAACAGTCGTGTTATGCATACTGGCGAAAACACCTTCATAACTGACCGTGAGCTATTCGTACTCCCGCCCATCACAGGTATACTTGCTGGTTTACATTTCCACGCCCCATCTGACTGAAGCCGAATTATGGAAAAGACGTATAACCCGAGTGCCATTGAGAGCACCTGGTACAAGAGCTGGGAAGAGAATGGCCATTTCGCGCCATCCGGTACAGGCACGCCTTACAGCATCATGATTCCGCCGCCGAATGTCACCGGCAGCCTGCATATGGGTCACGCCTTCCAGGACTCCATCATGGATGCCCTGACCCGTTACAAGCGCATGAAGGGCAACAACACCCTGTGGCAGGTGGGTACCGACCACGCCGGTATCGCCACGCAAATGGTTGTTGAACGCAAGATCATGGCGGAAGAAGGCAAAACCCGTCACGACTACGGCCGTGATGCCTTCACCGACAAAATCTGGGAATGGAAAGCCGAATCCGGCGGTACGATTACCAGCCAGCTGCGCCGCCTGGGTGCGTCCGTAGACTGGGACACCGAACGCTTCACTATGGATGACGGCTTCTACAAAGCGGTTCAGGAAGTGTTTGTACGTCTGTACGAAGACGACCTGATCTACCGCGGCAAGCGTCTGGTCAACTGGGACCCGAAGCTGCACACGGCTATTTCCGATCTTGAAGTTGAGAACAAAGACAGGCAGGGCCATATGTGGAACCTGCGCTACCCGCTGGCTGATGGCGAGAAAACCGGTGAAGGCAAAGACTACATTGTTGTCGCCACTACCCGTCCGGAAACCATGCTGGGTGATACCGGTGTTGCCGTAAACGCCGAAGACCCTCGCTACAAAGACCTGATCGGCAAAGAGATTATTCTGCCACTGGTCGGCCGTCGTATTCCTATCGTGGCTGACGAACACGCCGACATGGAAAAAGGCACCGGTTGTGTAAAAATCACTCCGGCTCACGACTTCAACGATAACGAAGTCGGCAAGCGCTGCGGCCTGCCCATGATCAACATCATGACCCTGAACGGCGATATCTGCGACCAGGGTCAGGCATTCTATACCGACGGTTCCGTGAATACCGATCTGGAAGCACCAATACCAGAACAGTTCCGTGGACTGGAACGCTTTGCTGCCCGTAAGGCGATTGTTGCATCCTTTGAAGAAGCCGGCCTGCTGGAAAAGATCGACGACCACGCCCTGACTGTGCCTTACGGCGACCGTTCCGGTGTTGTTATCGAGCCCCTGCTGACGGACCAGTGGTTTGTAAAAACGGCCCCTCTGGCAGAACCCGCACTGAAAGCCGTTGAAAATGGTGATATCCAGTTCGTACCCAAGCAGTACGAGAACATGTATTTCTCCTGGATGCGTGATATTCAGGACTGGTGTATCTCCCGTCAGCTGTGGTGGGGACATCGCATCCCAGCCTGGTACGACAACAATGGCAAGGTTTACGTCGCCCGCACTGAAGCTGAAGCCCGTGAAAAACACGGGTTGGGTGCAGACGTTGAACTGCGTCAGGACGACGACGTACTGGACACCTGGTTCTCTTCCGGCCTGTGGACCTTTGGTACCCAGGGCTGGCCAGAGAACACTGACCGCCTGAACACCTTCCACCCTTCTGATGTGCTGGTAACTGGTTTTGACATCATCTTCTTCTGGGTTGCCCGGATGATTATGATGACCATGCACTTTATGAAGGACGACGACGGCAAGCCTCAGGTTCCCTTCAAGCATGTCTATGTCACCGGTCTGATTCGTGACGAGAACGGCGACAAGATGTCCAAGTCCAAGGGCAACGTTCTTGACCCACTGGATATGATCGACGGTATCGAACTCGAAGAGCTGGTACAGAAGCGCTGCGGTAATATGATGCAGCCCAAGCTGGCCGCCAAAATCGAGAAGCAGACCCGCAAGACCTTCTCCGAAGGCATTGCCGCTCACGGTACCGATGCCCTGCGTTACACCCTGTACTCACTGGCCTCTACCGGCCGTGATATCAACTGGGATATGAAGCGTCTGGACGGCTACCGCAGCTTCTGTAACAAGATCTGGAATGCCTCACGCTATGTGCTGCAGAACACGGTTGGCGAAGACACTCTCGAAGCCGCCGGTGGCAAGCCTGTAGAGATTACAGCTGCCATGAAGGCTGACTGTGGTGCTGGCAACGAAGAGGTTGAACTGACTCTGGCTGATCGCTGGATCATCTCCAGGCTGCAGCGTGTTGAAGAGCAGGTGGCAAAGAACATTGACGACTTCCGTCTCGACCACGCCTCCCAGAACCTGTACGACTTTATCTGGAACGAGTACTGCGCCTGGTACCTTGAACTGTCCAAGCCTGTGTTATGGGATGATGCTGCACCCGAAGCTCGTAAACGCGGCACTCGTCGCACTTTGGTTCGTGTTCTGGAAACCATTATGCGTATCGCCCATCCGTTTATGCCTTACATCACTGAGGAGATCTGGCAGCAGATCAAGCCTCTGGCAGGCGTAGAAGGCGAAACCATCATGACCGCACCTTACCCGGTCGCGGACGCCAGCAAGATCGACTCTCAGGCGGAAGAAGATATCGAGTGGCTGAAAGGCTTTATCACCGGTATCCGTAATATTCGTGCTGAAATGGGCCTGAGCCAGACCCAGCCTCTGGACGTGATTCTGCGTAACACTTCATCAGAAGATCTGCGTCGCCTGGAAGAGAACACCAGTTTCCTGACCTCCCTCGCTAAACTGGGTAGCCTTAAGGCTCTGAAAGACGGCGAAGAAGCTCCGATGTCTGCCACCCAGCTGGTTGGCGAGATGGAAGTACTGGTGCCTATGGCGGGTATTATCGATAAAGACAAAGAGCTGGCGCGTCTGAACCGCGAAGTTGAGAAACTTCAGAAAGAAGTGGCTCGCTTTGAAGGCAAACTCTCTAACGAGAAGTTTGTAGGCAAGGCTCCTGCTGCGGTTATCGAGAAAGAAAAAGCCAAGCTGGAAGATGCCCGTACGGCACTGGGCAAGATGGTTGAACAACAGGCTGCGATTAAGGCGCTGTAAGCTTTGATTTAAAACTGTACTCACCTCAGCGGCGCTATTGAATGACTCAATAGCGCCGTTTTCTTTTACCGGCAGTCACTCACCTTAAATTGGCATTGATTGATTTATTACTCTCAGCCAGAAGCCTGAAATGTGTTTCGGCTTAATAGCCCTTGTTAGCGTCAACCGGGTTGAGCAGGGGCTGGTTCGAGACATAGCGCCTGAGGTTCTCCACAGCGATCAAAGCACCGTTTCGTTTGGAGTCGTCCCCACGATGGCCCTGGTGAGGGCTGACAATCACGTTATTCATTCCCCAAAACGGGTGCTCACCCGAAAGCGGCTCGGACTCAAACACATCCAGACCGGCTGCAGAAACCTGACGAGTTTTCAGGGCGTCGACAAGATCCGGAGTGTTAACGGCATCTCCACGGCCAACATTAATAAAGCAGGGTCCCTTTTTACAGCTCTGAAAAAAGGCCTTGTTAAACAGATGAGTGGTTTCATCCGTCGAAGGCAGTGTATTCACCACCACGTCGGCCCTGGCTGCCAGATTTTTTAACTGATCCGGTGCACCAACCTCATCAACCATGTCATACTTTTTATCAGACGAATGACAGGTAATAATGACTTTCATGCAAAAACCTTTAGCCATTTTTGTCAGCTGCGATCCAATGCCGCCATTACCACCGGTAATCAGCATTGTTTTTTTGTTCAGGCTGCCAACCCCCTCGTGAGAGAGCGCAGGCGGCCCCCATTCTTTCTTCTGCTGGGCATGATGCACCTGGGGCATATTTCTGGTCAGTTCCAGCAACATGACCATGGCATGACTGGCTATATCGTAACCGGAAAGGCGTTTGGTATTGGTAAACAGAACACGGTTCTTCTCGGCGTCTGACAGCTCTTTCACCTGGTTGATACCAACCGGATAATTATGAAGCCAGCACAGTTTCTCACCTGCTTTTTTAACCAGTTCAGGAGAGAAGTAACCCATATAACCATCAACGCTTTTCAGGGTTTCGTCCTCAGGTGTCTCTTCACAAAATATCACCTCTGCCTCGCCTGCAGCCTGCTTCACCCGCTGCCTGAATTCTGGCAGGGCCTGTTCATAGCTGCCTGGCACCAGAACAGCAATTTTCCGGGGACCGGCAGCTGGTTGAGCAGGTGCTGAGGATTCAACAAGTTTGAGTTCGCTGATAAGGCTGGCAACCTCAGACTGAAATTCTTCTGGCAAACCTGTCGCAGAAAAACCACCCAGGCGGCCTTCACCGCTTCTCGCAGACAGATCAGGGGATTTGTTTTTCAAGGGTACTGATGAAAAAATACTTGGATGTAGCGCTCGTGCTTCCATAGTCATAGCCCTTGTCTTAACCGAATAACCTTTAAGGCTACGCGAATTACAAAAAAGGAAAATTAGGCTTTAGTCTGAGTGCAGCCTCATAACACTTCGGCAGAAGAGAGTGGGAAGTGCTGGATCAGTCTCCGAAATTTCAGTCGGGCAGTAAGTTCTGCTAACCGTTGTGTTTGAACCAGAAATACCCTCGATAGTCCCAATAGCAGGCAAACACTATATAGAAGCCAAAGAGAGGCTGCGTTTTTATGAATACCGCCAGCGCATTAATCCATTCCCGAAGCATAAAAGATATACTGAAAGAATCGATGGGGTATTTCGATTATCGGGAGGATACATCTCCGACCTGCGATAACGCGGCAAGAACAGCTTTCAGTCTTGTTGCCGGGCTTGGGGGCACTGCCGTATCAACATCGGTAGTGTTTGGTGCCTCGGTCAGTCGAGCTCTTAGCTTCAGCTGTACAGGTCTTCTAGCGGCTGCTGGTACAGCGACCCTTCTCGCTTTACCTGAGTACTTTGAGAAACCTGTTCACAAGCGCAGTATCAAACAGGTGGCCGGACATATTTTTAATAACATGCGACAGATACAAGCTGTGTCATGTTATTTGATGGGTATTGGAGTCTCATTCCTGGTGGTACCTGCTGCTCTAACATTAATAAGCCAGGGTCTCCCCATCCTTACGGGTGGGACTACTCTTTGGGACAGTCTTCTGCCCTCCACATTATTCCAATTTGCTTCAGGTTTTTTGGGGGTTGTTGCCTCAGCGACTATTGGGGGCTGGGTAATTCTTCGGGAATTTCCGGACTGACCGACACTTCACAGACGGCCTTAAAATTGATTGCTGTCGATAGGGATGGCACCTTCCTGAGTGACACCAAAACCTACAACTAAGGCTCTGTAAAACATCACCTGACCGTTAGCTCCTAAACGGCCTCCTTTGAAAAGAGGAAGCCGTTTTTTTAACTATCATCTAAGTTCTTTTCGTTGAGTTCGCAAAACCCTTTTGCTATTCGGAAGACAGTTTCATGAATACTTTTATCCGTATTTTTCTGTGATCGTCAGACGCTCCAGTGTCTGGCTTATAAATAACTTCAAATGGAAACCTGCAACACCTAATTAACCGGCACTACTGGAAGCTCACAGGTATAGGTGTATTCATGATGGAAGTGATGTTTCTTATGTTTAAAAGTACAACACTTCAAAACCCCTGTCTGATCTGGTGACTCTGTACACTGATCACTGTCTATTGCCAGCGTTGCCGGACCTTCTGCGGTTTTCGTAAAAACCAGATTTGAATCCCCCTGGTTTTTATCAAATTTGTACGAAAGCAAATTATGACCGGCAACATCCTGTGCCAGAACCGTGAGTGTTCCCTCAGGGGAGTGCTCATGGCTTTTCATCTTAGCTGCTAACCCCGTTGCTCCGGACACGACAGAACCTACCTCCGGCGTACAGGAATTATCATCCCGGGAGATCGCATGACAGCCAGGGACACTCAGGCTGACCCCGGTCAGGTTTTTAAAAGAGATAGTGCCGTTATAAGTATCTGCATCAGCTGCGAAAACAACAGACGACAGGGTTGAACCAAGCAACAGCGCACCTGCTGCCATACCCAGAAAACAGTTGCCTTGACGTGTCTTCATCGGGAAATATCCAATCAGTGTTAAGGAGTATTGAAGATAGCTGATTTTTTACCGGACTTTAAAAAATCCCCGGCAGCAAGGCCAGGGATCATTTTCTTTCGGTACAGAAATTTTCTATAAGTGCCTTACTGCGCGTCGTCTGTCACTTCGTTCCCAAAATCCTGTACTGGAGTATCCCCTACATCGTCAACAGTGTTATTTTCCACGTCATCACTGGCAACAGGAGTTGCGTCATTTCCTGTTTCAAGCGGCTGAGTGTTCACCTCAGGTGTTTGCGTTTCAGCATTCTCTTCCACTGCATCCGGCTCGGTAGCCTGAATATCTGAAGACAAAACCTCCGGCTCTGGCTGCTCATCAATAATTCCAGTACCCGTTGTCACTGGAACCTGCTCTACCGGTTGAGGAATTGTTTGCTCCTCAGGAACCGTCGCTGGAGCTGGAGGCTGCGGCTCAACCTGAGTAGTAATATCAGGCAGAGATGCCGGCAGTGTCTGCACCGGAACCTGCTCTACCGGTTGAGGAATTGTTTGCTCCTCAGGAACCGTCGCTGGAGCTGGAGGCTGCGGCTCAACCTGAGTAGTAATATCAGGCAGAGATGCTGGCGGTGTCTGCACCGGAACCTGCTCTACCGGTTGAGGAATTGTTTGCTCCTCAGGAATCGTCGCTGGCGCTGAAGGCTGAGGTTCAACCTGAGTAGTAGTGTCAGGCAGAGAAGCTGACGGTGTTGGTAACGGAACCTGCTCTAGAGGTTGAGGGAGCGATTGCTCCTGCGGAGCTGGAAGCTGAGTCTCAACCTGTGTAGAAAACTCAGGTGGTTGTTCGATAACTGGCGGCTCGATAACTGGCGGCTCGACAACTGGTTCCTGGACGACTGGCTCACCCAGTGAGCGAATACAGAAATTACGAACCTGATGTTCACTGTCAGCAGCACCGGTACCGGCACTAAAGCCAATATCCGAATATTGAGTATCATAATTGAGGGAAACACTGAGTAACCGACGCTGACCACTCCAGGCTTCCACCCGCTCATCCCCTACCTGAATTCTCACAGGTACCCACTTGCCATGGGTATAGGCACTCCGGAATGGCATGCTGGCGAAAGTAATACCATCTGCCGAACGCAGTCTGGCCTGACGCTGGCCATGGGTCGACAGCATAACCGCATAGCCTCCGCCTTCACGGGCAAAGCCCAGATCTCCACCTGGAGGAGGGGTTCTATAAGCATCACCGTCTTTTAAGAAAAAGAAACTCACACCATCGGCCGAGTTCCATATCAGCCCCGGACCACCATCATCGTCATAGGTTCTGAATTCGAATGTCACTTCATAGGGAGGCTGCATCTGGCTCTTCAGAACCGCAGCAACACCTGCACCATAACGATTGTCTGGCAGAAGTTTGAGAACCCCTCTGGAAACCCTCGGCCAGCCTTTGGCCTTTGAATTCCGGTGAAAGCTCCAGCCCTCCTCTTTAAAGTTCATACATGTCGCCGGAACAGGCTTAGCCTCAGCAGGCGTGGGAAGCGGCGCAGCCGCCAGATGAATAGAGAGTGGAAGAAGTGCCAGCGTAGAGAGCGCACTGTAAAGGCCTGATACCCGGGACATAAGAGAGGTTCCTTATTGTGGTTCTGATAAGCTCCATGTCGGCCATGCGTTCATATCCATAAGGATGGAACAAGGCTCAGACTAACGGCTCCGGGGAACTGCTACTATTGCCGTCACCTGTGTATATCCCAGTGTGCATATTGAGAGCCCCTACTGAGAGCCCCTACTGAGAGCCATCCAACCCTTTGTGGATTTTGTATTGGAGTATTTATGAAGACCTTCAACCCCATAACCATGCCTCGTACCTTGATGCTTCAACTGCTTTCTATCGTCACGCTTTTCATCGGGCTAATCACCATCCCAGCTCAAGCTGCCGCTCACGAGATAGCTGGTGTATCCCTGAAACCCGCTATTGTGGAGCAGGGCAAAACCCTGAAGCTTAATGGCGCAGGCATCCGTACCAAGTTCTTTATAGATCTCTATGTCGGCTCTTTGTACACCTCCAAGCCAGCCACCAGCGCTGCTGACATATTAAGCGGGCCGAATATTGCTGCTGTACGCCTGGATATTCTCTCCGGGCTGATAACCTCAGACCGCATGGTTTCCACGGTCCAGGAAGGCTTTGAGGAGTCGACTGGCGGAAAAACACAACCTCTGGAAGAACGGATCACCAAGTTTCTCTCCGTCTTTACTCACTCCGAAATCAAAAAGGGAGAAACCTTCACACTGTTGAGCCAACCGGGTATCGGTGTCACGGCTTATCGTAATGGCCAGGTCGCCGCCACGGTTAAGGGCGATGACTTTCGCAAAGCTTTGTTTGGTATCTGGCTGGGTAAAAAACCTGCAGATGCAAAACTGAAAGCCGCTATGCTCTCAGGAAAGTAGGCAATCTCCATTCTATAAGGCTGGCAGGTATCGCCTGACCGGCCTCATAGAGTGCTTTAAATAGTTGAGCTGGCAGGCAAGGCACTGCTCGGAAAAGCAGCCCGGACACTGTATATTCACCCCAAATTTTATTGACCACTTAGAGCGGCCCCATGCTCAGCTACCGACACGGCTTCCACGCAGGCAACCATGCCGATGTTTTAAAACATCTGGTGCAGTCCCTTGTCATCGAACACCTGATCAAAAAAGACAAGCCTGTTCGTTATATTGATACCCACTCTGCAACTGGCGGCTATGCCCTGAACAGCGCCCAGTCCCAGAAAACCAATGAGTGGCAGGAAGGCATCGGTCCGCTGTGGAACAACTCTAACCTGCCAGAATGTATGGAACCCTACATGGAGGCAGTGAAGGCCTTTAATCGTGGGAAATCCAGCCTTGAGCACTACCCGGGTTCACCGTCTATCGCAACAGAGCTGTTTCGCCCCTATGACTCCCTGCAGTTGTTTGAACTGCACCCGGCTGACAGCCGTGAGCTGGCTAGAAACTTTCAAAATGATCGTCGGGTCAAAGTCAGCCAGGGCGACGGTTTTTCCGGTCTGAAAGGGTTACTCCCCCCGGCTGAACGACGGGCACTGGTGCTGATCGACCCACCCTATGAAGTGAAAGATGACTACGCCACAGTCATCAAATCCCTGAAGAGTTCACTTCAGCGATTTGCTACGGGCGTGTATGCGGTCTGGTATCCAATGATCAACAGCGAGCATTCACGCATGTTCCCCCATAAGCTGGAACGCTGTGGAGCTGACAGGTGGCTGCATGTAAACCTGATGGTACGGGGCAACAACACCGAAGGCATGTTTGGCAGCGGTATGTTTATCATCAACCCGCCCTGGATGCTGGAGACACAGCTGAAGGAAGCCATGCCCGCCCTGGTGAAACTGCTGGCACAAAACCCGGATGCGGGCTTCACACTGAAAACCCACGGCCTGGACTGACTACAAAGAGCAGGTGCCATCGTAAAATGCCTCTGCCTCATCATCTGCAGTCAGGGGAAGATCATCGACAATAAACTCATTCAAGATCATTCGTTGGCGAGTGAATCGAGAGACTCCTGTGGCAGCAACCTTGCCCATGCCAATCATACGCTGTCTGTCACGATCATAATGAGCAATCACAGTCCCCTGGGATGAGGGCACAGACAGCTCCCAGTCCAGCAATAATTCCATGCCATGGCACTCGAACCGCCAGGGCTCGAGCAAATAGGATGTCTGATAACCACCTATAACTGTTTTCACCTCGGCTCTGGTACTGGTCTGACCAACCGGGATAACCAGTTCCAGAGTTCCACGCCCCTCCTCAAACCACTCTCCCCGGTACACACCGGGAGGAATCTGACAGGCATCCTCCTGCTTAACACTGACCAGACGAATTCCATGCCCCGTCAAACTGTACCAGCTCAACCAACTGATTGCGGAATTAACAACCAGAGCGCAGCTGCCCAGAAGCCCCGGTAAAGCCAGATCATGCATCTGGCCCTGCATTACTCTTTTAAGTGTGCCGGGGAAGGCAGACAAACCAGCATTCTGAGAAGCTTTGCCAAACCCTTTGAGATGCTGCCAGTGCTTAAAACTCAAAACACCAAAATACACTGCAGAACCCAGCGCCAGCCAAGACAAACCATATTTGGTCCATTTACGAGGTAGAGAAGGTACGCCTGTATAAACGCCATTAATCTCCAGACTATTCAAGGCCCGGTTCCAGCTCAGGGTCAGATTCACTCTATAAGGCGAATCCTGATCAGTTACAAATGTCAGGGTATCCCCCTGGCAGGCAATATGAGCTGTCTGAGTATCCAGCCAGTGGTAGATAATACTCTGCCCCTGCCCCTCTCCGCTCATAACCCGATACACGCCCTTGAATTCACCGGACGAGGTTGCCGCCAGCGTTAAGAAGCCATTCCCGCCACCAAGGTTGCTGGCGTTATAAAGCCCCTGGGGAAAATTACAATTTGCACTCTGTCCTTCCATCAGCACACCAGCCCTGGCAGATACACACCAGAAGCCCAGGCTGACAAAACAAGCCACTTTCACCGACCTGAATAAATAATCACACCCAGCCATAAACCCTTCCCCCGTTTGCGGGGCAAGGGTAGTCGTCCAAACATTGGTGAGCCACGCAGCATCCCCCATTAAAGGAATGATTCGTCAAAGAGAAATAGCCAACAGGGCTTTTGATTATCAAGGCGCAGGGAGTCAACGTGGTAGTTGCTCAAAGCAACGATGTTATTAATGAGTCTTACGCGCTCGCTCAGGCTGAACCCTTTCTTGTTTATGCTACCCGTCACTTTGAAACATCAGCGTCTCTGTCAGGTTGGTTATGTGGAAAGTGAACAATTTTTTGATGATCCCTGTCTGACACCACAACAAACGAGTTTCCAAAAACGCTGCAAACACCGGAGTACATTATGTTTCATAAGGCCCCCCCTACAAATTCGCCATTTCCGCCTCCCCGGGAAAAGAGAAGCAGACCAGATGCAGCTCTTGCTGCTCCCACACCTACTGGCGCTGGCCGAAAAAAGAGTGGTAAGAAGAATTTTTTTGGCAGGAAGGCGTCTGTCAGTAGTCCGGCTGTTGATAGACTGGCCAGTGGAACCCTTCCTCCTGCAGTGAGATTTAGTGCGCTGCCCTCTACCCAGTTTTCCCTTGTAAAACCGTTGTTAGCGACACAGGATAGCGATGCACTGTTCCCATTACGTGGGCAAGTAACACAGACCTCTTTCACCGCCACATTGCAGCAAGTCATTCAGGATATCCAAAACCTGGGGGCTGATGATCAAAACAAGCCTTTAGCCCCCGAGATTCTCCAGAAGCTGATTGAGGCAGGCAGGGAAGCCAGTCTACCAGTGGAGAAAATTCTTGATTTTTTGGTCACCTCGGCAAAAAACCAGAATAAAATTGGCGCTCATTACTGGGCTTTCCAGCAATTGCTGGCAGGTATCGTTGCCCCCAGTTTTGTCGAAAAGATCCATGCACACAGCTCTCAAAAGGCTGGGGATGACGCTATGAATTACATGACTATATGGTGCCAGCGGCACTCTGATGCGGCTGTGGTTTACAACACTGATAAAGTGGAGAGGCGTGAAGGGATTGTTACAAGTGCACTGTCAGATTTTTCGATCAGTAGCAATCTCAAAACAATCACTGATGAGTATGTTGCACTCCAGGGAGGAGATCAGCTTACAAGACAGCAACAGGGCAAGGCATCAGTACGCATTTTTAACCAGACAATCGAAATGATTGAAGACCAGTTCCTGAATGAGTTTCAGTTCGCAACCCCCCTGTCAGACCCAACAGGTTTTGTAACTCAAACCATGCAGATCCGCGCTAAACCTATGGTGTCTCAAGTACTGGGCGGTGGCGCAGACGAGCTACTCGACAGCATGAAAAGCAAAGCTTTCAAATTCTTTAATGCCATGCTGACCGGAGTCCCCTTCGAGTACCAGACCTGCCCATTTCACGCTCTTCTTGCCCGTGTTGTGGATGCTGATATACCACTGATCAAAAGGGCGCTGGGAGCAAAGAATATTCACATCGCTGATGAAGTCTTTAAAGATTTCCTGATTGCGCAACTGGCCCGAGCTTTTACAAAAGAATTTGATGCGCGCTTCCAGAAAAAGGTTGGTGGTATGGATTTTCTTAAAATGCAGACTCTTACTGTATACACAGAGAAGTCGAAGAGGCTGACTGATATCACCCACAGTTACGCAGAAAAGCACCGCGTAATCTGGGCCGATGGCGGCTTGTACCTGGAGGGTGCGGATCAGGCGTCTGCTACACCGCCCCTGGACGATGAAGATCATTATTTCATTGAGCCGATGGATACGAGGGTTTGATGCTTTACCCCCCACTGCCCACTGAGGCCGCGTCAACAGGCAGAAGTGGGCGTTCACATATCCTTCATACTCCTGTCACCCATCTGTCACCCTGCTTTCATAAGCTGAAATCATCACAAAGACATTTTCAGGATGATTTATGGACTCCGCACGCCGAGCTGAGAAAGCTGAGGGAGGCCTGGTAGCAGGCTTCGCGACCACCGAGCAGGATATGCTCGATATCTTTCAGTTACGCTACGAAGTATTCTCCAGCACCTTTAACGCCAACCTTGGCGGCTCTTCCAAAGCTGTAGATAACATGAATCCGGAACATGCCGAGCAGGATACCGACCTGTTTGACGCCCACTGCAAGCATCTCATTGTCAGGGACAATACGACTGGCGCAGCCATAGCAACCACACGCCTGTTGGGCGATGAGGAAGCCGGTCTACTCGGTCACTATTACAGCCAGGGTGAGTTTTTTCTGCCAGGTCTGACCGAACTGCCCGGGCGTACGCTGGAGCTGGGACGTACCTGCATCAAGGAGCAGTACCGTGACGGTGCCGCTATCTTTACCCTGTGGCAAACCCTCGCACGGTTCCTCTCTGAAAACTCTTACCGCTTCCTGATTGGCTGTGCCAGCATCAGCATGGATGACGGTGGTGTGCAGACCGAAGCCATTATGAAAGACATCCGTGACAAATACATGGATGACTCCCAACTCAAAGCCATCCCAAAAACATCGGTACCGCAGCTCACCCTGCCCGATAATGTTGTCGCCCGTGTTCCTGCCCTGTTGAAAACTTACCTGCGTCTGGGTGCCCGCGTCTGCGGCGAACCTTGCTGGGATAAGGAGTTCGGCTGTGCGGACGTATTTATCCTGCTGGATATGCTCAATCTCTCCCCCCGTTATGCCCGACGTTTCCATCTGGAAAACTGGAAGCCTTGAGTGAGAGACCTGTAATGACTGAAGCCGCAGAAGAAATGCCACTGGAAACAACACTGCCCCCCTTCGAGGAAAGCCTGGAGGGTAGCTCCATCCATCAGCAGGCTAAAGAGATGTATCTGGTGGTTCTGGTACGTCAACTGACACGGTGTCTCGGTGTCGTTGCATTGATTGTTCTGGGGCTGGTACTTGCGGCCTGGTTACAGTTAATGACCTGGACAACCTTCTCACGGCAGCCTCCTGTCTGGATCAACGACCTGCGTATGTCCCTGAAGCAATGGTGGCTGGGAGTTCTCTGCCGGTTGTTCGGAATGAAAATCCATCGAAAAGGAGGCCCATGGACAGGAACTGTACTCATGGCCTGCAATCATATTTCCTGGATGGATATCCCTATTCTGGGGGCCAATGTTCCCTTCCACTTTCTCTCCAAAGCGGAGATCAGTAAGTGGCCTATTATTGGCTGGCTGGCAAGAGTGACAGGCACCCTGTTTATTCGCCGTGGTTCCGGTGACAGCCGTTCTATCACACGACAGCTCTCGAATTATCTGAGTCAGGGTAACTGCATCCTGTTTTTCCCTGAGGGAACAACATCGGACGGTAGCAAAACACTGCCCTTTCATAGTCGTCTTTTTGAAAGTGCCATTACCAGTGATGTCGTTATTCAACCAATCACCATAGCTTACAGTGAGTGCGGGCATCCCCACCCGAGAGCACCATTTATAGGCGATGATAGCCTTGTACCTCATATCTGGCAGATGCTGGGTGAAAAGAGCATCCATGTACATCTGCACTACCACCCCCCAGTCAAAGCTGGCCAAATGAAATCAGCTGACCTGGCACGCACAACGCGCATCACAGTCAATAAAGGGCTGCAGGATTTTTTCCCTCTCGCAGACATTGCCGACCCGCAGTTCCCTGCCAGTAAAACAACAGCAGGAACGGGAAAACTACAACGAAAAAACTTTCTGGAAGAGCCTCTTTCAGATGAACAAACAAACAAAATAAAGACGATTCACTAACAACTCTTGTATGCGGATACTCGCAAGGTATCCGCAAAACACCCTCAAACCATTCTCAAACCATCTTCAAACCATCCCAACCGAACTTGAAAGTGTCCGATAAAAACCACTCACTGCCTTGGCAGTCAACTTATTTGACCGTTATGATTCATTATCCGGTGTTTACTATCAACATTGACAATATATAATACGACTTGATCAAATTAAGGTGTGATGCAATGAAGCTGATAAAAAAAGCATGTAGTTTTCTGGCTGTTGCAGCCCTGAGCACTAGTGCTCTAGCGGCTGATATCACAAAGAAAGAAGCGGAAGATTACTTCTGGAAGGTCGTAGAAACCATTCAGACTGAAGATCCAGCCTACTTCAAGCTCTTCGATGAAAACGCCAAGATTTCCTACAACGTTCCCAAAAGCTGGGAGATGGAAAACGGCGACGTCAGCATGAAAGACTTCAAAGAAACCCAGGAAGGCTTATGGATGGCAACTGAAAACCATAGCTTTGACCTGGAAAACCCTGAAGTAGCAGTGGACGGTGACACAGCCACTGTCAGCACAACTTTCTATGAGCGCTATACCATTCAGGGCTATACATCCTCTAGTGAAAACAAGCAGGTATACACCATAGAAAAAGATGGTGATGAACTCTCCATCGTTGCATTTCAAAACGATGTGACCGACCTGACAGATCAGCAATACCAGCAAAAGTCCAAAGAAGCGGAAAATAACAAGCAATAAAAAACAAGCACTAAAAAAAACGCCATGACTGAAAGAACTCAGTCATGGCGTTTTACTTTCAGTTTAAGCTGCTGTTCAAAGCAACCTGAAAAGAATGAAGAATGATTACTCTTCAACCATTTTTACAGGGTCAAAAGTCGCAATCTTCTGTTTCCACTCTGCAGGGCCACTCAGGTGAACAGAATCACCACTGGTGTCTACAGCAACCGTCACCGGCATATCTTCAACATCAAACTCGTAAATCGCTTCCATACCCAGTTCAGGGAAAGCTACGACTTCCGCCTTCTTAACAGCCTGAGCCACCAGATACGCAGCACCGCCAACAGCCATCAGGTAAGACGCTTCGTTGTCCTTAATCGCTTCAATAGCGACGGGGCCACGCTCGGCTTTACCGATCATGCCAATCAAACCGGTCTCTTCCAGCATGGTGCGGGTGAAGCTATCCATACGGGTTGAGGTCGTCGGACCAGCCGGGCCAACAACTTCATCACGTACAGGGTCAACAGGCCCGACGTAGTAGATAAAGCGGTTCTTCAGATCAACCGGCAGTTCTTCACCTTTGGCCAGCATATCGACCATCTTCTTGTGGGCCGCATCACGACCGGTGAGCATCTTGCCGCTCAGAAGAACTGTGTCGCCTGTTTTCCAGGCTTTCATATCTTCTTTCTTGATAGTGTTCATATCAACGCGGTGAACATTTTCACCCACTTCCCAGCTGATATCCGGATACTCATCCAGGCTTGGAGGTGTCAGTTCAACCGGACCACTGCCGTCCAGCACCAGATGGGCGTGACGGGTTGCAGCACAGTTAGGAATCATCGCTACAGGCAGAGAGGCTGCGTGAGTTGGGTAATCCATAATCTTGATGTCCAGAACAGTTGTCAGGCCACCCAGACCCTGGGCACCAATACCCAGACGGTTAACGGCTTCAAAAATCTCCAGACGCAGTTCTTCAGCACGGTTCTGAGGACCACGCTCCTGCAGTTCATGGATATCAATCGGGTCCATCAGGGACTCTTTAGCCATCACGGCTGCTTTTTCAGCAGTACCACCAATACCTATGCCGAGCATGCCTGGTGGACACCAGCCAGCACCCATAGTCGGTACAGTTTTCACAACCCAGTCAACAATGCTGTCGGACGGGTTCAGCATCACCATTTTGGATTTGTTCTCAGAACCACCGCCCTTGGCTGCAACCTGAATGTCGACTGTGTCACCTGGAACCAGCTGGGTGTGGATAACCGCAGGGGTGTTGTCTTTAGTGTTCTGTCGCTTACCGGCCGGATCAGCCAGAATAGACGCACGCAAAACATTATCCGGGTGGGTGTACGCACGGCGAACACCTTCGTTGATCAGGTCTTCAAGACCCTTGTCGGTTTCAAAGCGAACATTCATGCCCACTTTGACAAATACAGTCACAATACCTGTGTCCTGGCACAGCGGACGCTTGCCCATCGCACACATACGGGAATTGATCAGAATCTGCGCCATAGCATCTTTAGCTGCTGGCGATTCTTCACGCTTCCAGGCCTCATGCACACCCTGAATAAAATCTACCGGGTGGTAGTAAGAAATAAACTGCAGCGCATTGGCAACACTATCTACCACATCCGCTTCACGAATAACGGTCATAACAACTCCATTCAGGTAATACCCCCGCACACAGGGAGCACCGTGTTTGAGCAACGGTTTACCAGATTTTTTTTATTTAATGAGGCTCTATCGCTCACGGCTTTAAACCTGGCCATCATACCACTTGGCCTTGACCGGCTTCTATATGGATACTTATCAAATGGCTTCGATTTTTATACACTTTATTACGTGCTTTGAATCAAATCTCCTGACATATAATACCCAGCAGGATGAAAACCATGATTGAAATCCAGTTCGGGGCACATATTCTGAACTGCGCATCCGGGGAAACTGCCCTCGACGCCCTGCTCAGACATCATGTGCCTGTGCCCTGGTCCTGCAAAGCCGGCTTGTGCCATTCCTGTATGATACAAGCGACTGACGGGAGCATTCCCAACGCTGCCCAACAGGGGCTTACGCAGGAACAAAAAGACGATGGCTACCTGTTAGCCTGCCAGTGCCTTCCAGAAGCGCCTTTAAAGCTTCAGCCTCTGCGCCGTGCTCTTCAACCAATGCAGGCAGTCATCACCCATGTTAAGCCAGTAACGCCAACCATGGTCGAACTGACGGTTTCGCCGCGCCTGCCCCTTACTTATCGTCCCGGACAGTTTCTCAATTTCTCCCTCGAAAAGGACGACAACGGAACATTATTGACTTTAATTTCCCGTCCATGGGCCGAACCAGACCTGCGCGTCTACGTTAGCCGCAAGGTCGGCGGTGGTTTCTCATCATGGATATTCGATGAAGCCGAGCCTGGAAAACAAATCTGGCTCAAGGACCTTGGCGGGGAAGCCTGTTATGCCCCCGACCACCATCAGCCACTGATTTTGTTTGGTTCAGATGCAGGAACAGGCGCAGCACTGGCCGTGGCTGAAGACGCCTTCTGGCATGAACCCAATCAGGCCATTGCTACCATACTGACCGGTGAGCAACCCGATAATATTCAACACCAATTGCCCGCCGACAGCATCATCATGACCAATAAAGCGTCGTTGGAAGATCACACCGGGCGACTGCTTAACGACCCACGGTTTCGTGGTGCCCGCTGGATTTTGTTTGGTACATCAAAACCGGTACTGGCTCTTACGGCCTGGCTGGGCGAACGGGGTGTAGCCAGAGAGAATGTACTGCCTTTGCCATACCGGAAAGCCTGACCACGCAGATTACTCTTTGGGTGGCCCGTCTGGCGTCAGAAAACCTTCCGCCTCAACAGTGATCTCCAGCTCTATATCTGGATCATCAGCCACTGGCGTAAACAGGTCTGTATCGGGAGTCACCTGTACCGGCGTATTGAATACAAAATCAGGATAGGAGCCGTTATCAAAACGGAAAGAAACAAACCAGGCGGCCCAGCCTTTTTTGGGGGATGGCACTTTTACATCGACATAACAGCGGCTACTTTTCGACTCACAGTTAAATGGCAGAGAGGTTGACTCATAAGCCAGCCCTTTCGGTTGAAGAATCGTCTTTCTGAAATCCCGGGCATCCGGGTTTATTGCCTGCCAGAGTACAACGCCTTTGGGTTCCTGAGACACAACCACCCGGCCACCATGGCTGTCGATATTCGTCTTGAACAGATAAGGCAATGACGCGCCCAGTGGTTTCTGCTCCAGATTATCAGCCAGCAGCCCCCCGACAAAACTCCCTACCGTATCTGTCACCCGTTCGGCATCTTCACGAACAATGTAATGCCGGGAATTGGGGTAGGTTCTTATCCACCTGGGTGCGGTCAGGGCAGACCAGTAATAGCGACTGCTGTCTGGCGGAAAGAAATCATCACCACCCGCTGTCACAATATATTTAGGCAGATTTAAGTACTGACTGTATTGCACTGGGTCCACAAGCTTCATCAACTGAACCACTGGCGGCGTATGCAAACGAGCCAGAATGTCCTGACCCCTGGAAAAATAAGGCGTCAGTGGTGGAGTCCAATGGCCATACACCCGCTTCAAATGTTCAAGGGATGCCTGAACATCCAGCACATCTATCACCATCGGCATAACCGCCGACACCCTGGTATCCGTTGCAGCAGCCAACCAGGCTACCCAGCCCCTTTTTGAGCCTCCGGTGAGGATAAATGTCTCCGGTCGGAAGCTTTGCCGATTTGTGCTTTTCCTGGTATCTGAACTCTTGCCAGCCTCTTCTTTCTGGAACTGCTCTTGTAGCAGCTCCTGTACTGCATCCATAGCGCGCACTACAGCTTTGGTCATGGGCAACTGCAGCGGACAGTCGGCACACTTTTCCGGGGCATCAATATAAGCCGCCCAGGTTCGGGCAATAAGGTCATCCTCTTTTCGAGGGCGTTCCCCCTTCAGACTCAGGAACTGATTGGGAATATCCTTAACATCCACCACCACCTGTCCGGTCATTCTTACCAACCGCTCAAAATCCAGGTCATCACAGGTCTCGGTTTTTTCACCTTTGGTTCTGGGGTGGTTTGTTCCACCATTAATATGGAGAACAGCCGTTTTTGCGACAGGAGGTTTGTCAGGAATGTACACCGTCAGACGGTGCATCCATAAAGGAGAATCACTCGGTAAATATGCGGGAGACCAGGTTTGTGAGGTCAGGCTGACACTGAGAACCTGTAACCCGTCACGCTTATCACGATTCAGAACACTCCATTGATAACTACTGTCTGGCCGAAGTATAAATTGACCAAGACCTCCAGAACGACTGACTAATCGTTTTTCATCATAACCTGAAGAGGTCGTGGTTAAGGTTATGGCTTGAGAAGAAGCTCTGAAACCGAACACGCATAAAACCATAAAGCCCATAAGCTTTATGGCTGCACAGATATTGGACGGCCTGATTAATTGATTCATCGACAGCGTCTGCCCTACCAAGTCAAACCCACATTCTGACAAGAACTGTAGCAGCTATGGCTTTAAAACCGACCTTAACAAAAGCGAATAATTTCCACATCAATCAAGGCAGGAACTTTGCTTCCGGGAATGCCATACTTCAGCTGACTGCAATAATAGAAATAAGCGGTATAGCTATTATGACCAACCATATTCAGACCAGCACTCAGGGCCATGTGCGCCTGATTACCATCAACAAGCCCGAGCGTAAAAACGCTCTGAGCCACAGCATGTATTCTGCACTGGCTGACGCTATGCTGGTCGCCAACAGTGACATCAGCGTTCGCGCTATTGTCCTGACCGGCACACCGGACTGTTTTACCTCCGGCAATGATGTCGGTGACTTTCTGAATAACCCTCCAGCAGGTGACAATCCACCCGTTCTCCAATTCATGATGGCTCTGCTGGACTGTCCAAAACCCGTAATTGCGGCCATTAACGGTCCGGCTGTTGGTATTGGCGCTACCCTTCTGCTGCACTGCGATATGGTTTACGCTGGCCCGAAAACCCGACTACAAACCCCCTTTGTGGCCCTTGGACTTTGTCCCGAATACGGCTCAAGCCTTCTCCTTCCCCAGCTGGTTGGCCACCACAAAGCCTTTGAAATGCTGGTGATGGGAGATGCGGTAGAAGCTGAAGAAGCCTGTCGCCTTGGTATTATTAACGCTGTGAGTGACGATTATCTGGAAGTAGCTATGAAGCGTGCAGCCTATGCCGGTGCCCTGCCACCAGCATCGGTACGTGAAGGCAAATCCCTGATGCATTCAGCCAACCGGGAACAGATACGGGCACAGATCAAAACAGAAATCAGAGTCCTGCTGGAACGCATGACTTCCGGTGAGGCCAAGGAAGCTTTCTCAGCCTTTATTGAAAAGCGCAAACCGGATTTCAGCAACTTTTCCTGACGCATTGCCACCCCTTCCTCTTAAGCGCTGTGCTCCTGTAGCCAGCGCTTAAGCTCTTCACGTACACGCCGGGTTTCCAGTACAAATTCCGGGCTCACTGACACCCCCTGCAAACGAATCTGATGTTCAAGGGCTTCCAGTCGCTGCACATCAATGCCAATATGATGACTGCGGATGTATTCAATAATGGCCAGGGCTGGCCCGTTCACTATCTGCTGATCTTGGGAAAACATAATTAGTTCCTCCTGACTCAACAGGTTATCGACGTTATACGGATGCTTTAAAGCTCTGCGGCCAGGGAATCAAGGAAGGTTCATATGTCGCGACCCGCAGGTTTCGATCGTCTGGAGGTTCTGGAACGAGCTATGGACCCCTTCTGGAGAAATGGCTACGAGGGCACCTCGCTCCGACAACTGGAAGAAGCTACCGGACTCAACCCTGGCAGCCTCTACTATCACTTTGCCAGTAAAGAAGAGATATTCCGGCAGGTTCTTATTCATTACATTGAGAACCGACTGCTCTCCCGGTTGGCTCACTACCTGAATAATAATTCTCCTCTGGAAAGCCTGCGGCTGTTCTTCACCACCAGCTACCGGCAAGATGATATTCAAGAATACCGTTGCGGCTGCCTGCTGGTAATGGCCATGACCGAAGGTCACAGACACCAGCTGACGCCACTTCTGAAAGATGCCCTCGACCGCCTGGAAAGCGGCTTTGCCACAACACTGGAAGCCGCTGGTAAAGCTCCCAGTTTTGGCCGTATACTTTTAGATAACTATCTGGCACTGCAACTCTCCGGACACCTGACCGGCAGTCGCAAGACACTGGACGGATATGTTCGCAACATTTTCGCCTCTCTACCCGATGGCTAATCAGGCTGTTTAAAAACGATCACACACACAAGCCCAAGGTGGCTGTATAATATGCTGTTTTGCCCAGATGCGAGCACAATTCCTCTATGAGCATTACCAACCTGATTGTCCACAGGATTGAACGCAGACCAGATGCCGACAGTTCCGAGCTAAGAACCCGGGCAACACCTCTGGCCAGTAATAATATCTGTGAAAGCTTTCTGGAAGACCTGGTCGCCTCCTATAACAAGAAGGCCGACAAGGGTCATGGTGCTTTTGGCGGTGAAGCGACAGTCTTTCGTGCACAACTGGAAGACTATCTGGAAGAACGTCTTCCCTTCACCGATTTCAGCCTCACCGTCGCCGAAGGCCTGAAGGACAAACTCGACGAAGCCGGCATGTTCCCCGGCGGTTTTATTCTGGTGGCCCACTACACCAGCGGATTAACCTCCTACCTGATGGTCGCCACCCTCCCCCCGGCCACCAGCACAACGATAACTGAACAGCTGGAACTCTCTGACACCACTCACCTCGACCTGGCCCGCCTGAGCCTGGCAGCACGTATCAATGTCAGTGAGTGGCAAAACAACCAGACCAGCGCCCGGTATATCTCCTGGATCAAACCTCGCGCAGGTCGTCGCCTCAGTGACTGCCTGACAACATTTGTCGGCTGTGAAGAGACCGGTGACACCAAACAGGACACCAGCCAGTTGATGACAGCTGTCACCGACTACTGCAAAACCATCGATTCTGATACCGGCAAAGCCGACGTTAAAAAGAAAGTCTTTGAATACTGCGACGGACAACTGCAGGAATACAAAACCATCTCACTGGGTGAACTCTCCGCACACCTGAATGAAGATGCGCCGGAAGGTTTTGAACGGTTTATTAACACCCAGGACTATGATGTCAGCCCGGATATGCAGCCAAGCCGCAGCCAGCTAAAGAAACTGGTGCGCTACGCCGGCCGTGACAAAGGCATCAATATCGCCTTTGATTCCGATGTGTATGGCACACGTGTACGCTACGATTCTGAGCGAGACACCATCACAATTATTGGCGTACCAGACTCACTGAAACAGCAACTAGCCGAAAGCTGATTCTTTGCTGCCCGTTAGGGGAGTCAAAAGTCGGATTATTGTTTGCTGTGCCAAAGGCCATGGGTACGGGCAACAGCAAACAATGATCCGACGGTTTGGTGAGCTATATAAGCCCAGACACATCGAAAGAAAGGGGGAAGAGATTTGGAAACACATAGACGAATCAAGGTCTGGGATTTACCCACCCGAATCTTCCACTGGACACTGGTGCTCTGCTTTGGCGGCCTCTGGTATACAGGCACCGAAGGGGATATGGAACGCCATACCTTCCTGGGTTATACCCTGCTCGGGCTGATGATATTCCGCATTGGCTGGGGCTTTATCGGTGGAGACTTTAGCCGCTTCAAAGCTTTACAACTCTCCCCCAGAGTCGCCATTCAATATATCCGTAATGGCTTCAAGACCGACTACCCCGGCCACAACCCTCTGGGCAGCTGGGGCGTAGTGTTTCTGTTGGGTGGCCTGGCTCTGCAGGTTGGCACGGGACTGTTTGCCAACGACAGCATTCTTACAGAAGGCCCACTGGCCCAGTTTATCAGCGGCAGCACCAGCGACTGGCTCACCACCATTCACTCCCTGAACTTTGATGTATTGGTCGTTCTGATTGCCCTTCATGTACTGGCCGTACTCTTCCATACCGTAATCCAGAAAGAAGATATTTTACCGGGCATGATTACCGGTAATCGCCGAATACATCAAAGCTACCACCCGCCCTCACTCAGCTCCTGGGAACCATTAACCGCCATTCTGCTGTTCGTCACCATGGTACTCAGCTGGCTCACAGACCTGATCTGATTTTAAATATCCTTCACTCTCCTGCCGATAAACCGTACAACTGATATGGGATGCCCGACTTGGGCATGGCAGGAGTTTATATATGTCCATGGGGATTGGCGGTGGCGATTTTCGTCCCAACACCATACCGGGTCAACCGGTTCAGCGCCCGCAAGATCCATCACGAGGCCCCTCACAAGGCCGGGTGGATCAACCCAACCAGCAACCCTCCCAAACCGGACGCCAGCGTCATGCCGGGCCACTCCTGCACAGTGTGAACCAGTTTAACCCTCAGGCCGTCAACCCAGAGCTGGAACAGCTTCATGGCTGGCTGACATCACTGAAGAGCCAATCTCCCGGGGCCGCTGCGTCACCACCCCCGACTCTTCAGAATGCACAGAAAGAACGAAACATCCCCTCGCCCCAGCAAGCCGCTCCACGTCCTCGAATGGAACGTAATTCCGAGGACAAACTTCATACTCATCTGGAATCCGGTTATCGCCAACTGGGTAAGGCAATGGGTATTCCTGCCCGGCAGGTTGCTCATCTGGCTCAGGCCAAAGCCTCAGGCAATGGTGCTCACTATTTAACGGTGATGGAAAAGATCGGTATGCCCAAGGGCAGCCCTGGTGCTCGGGAAATGGCGGCGGGGCTTAATAATATTTTTAAAGCATCCAACGCCAGTTTCTCCAAAATCGCCGAACAAACCGCGAAAGGCATGGCTCTTAACAACATCAACAAACAGGCTCAAAAAGCAGGCATCCCACTGGCCACTGCCCAGGACCTGTCCAAAATGCTGCACCTCGGCCGTAACCAGTTCCTGGCCTCTGCACAAAATATGGGTGTACCCCGTGAGCAGGCTGACATGCTGTTAAGAGCCATCAAGAAAACCGGCCGCAGATTTGATTTCCCGCCAATGGAAATGCAGAAAATGGCCAGCCGGGCCAGTCGGGAGAATGACCTCAAGCTGCAACAGATGATGAAGCAGGAGTCCGACAAGCTGGATATCCCGGAGAAACGTTATCTGGCCATGGGTAACGCCCTGATGAATGGCGACAAAGAAAGATACCAGAGCCTTGGCACAGGAGCCGACCTGCGCCCCGAACAACTCGCCAGGATGGAAGCCGACATCCACGGCAAGTTTAAAAAGCTGGAACAAAACCCCGCAATAGGCGGCGAAAAAATGATCCGCATGGAGATGGACGATCGCACCAAAGATCGCATCATCGCAGCTGGTGAAGAACTGGGCATTCCCCAAAAAGAAAGCCTGCACCTCGCCTACACATACACTGAAGAAGGCCCTGAGAGTGTACAGATGTACGGCCAGAAAGCCGGGCTTGCTGATGAACAGATAGGCAACTTCCTGAACCAGATAGAAGAGATCAGCGAACAAGTCTCAGACACCCTTGTCTTCCGCTCACTCAGCAGTGAACAGGATATCTTCAAGCAGCAAATGATGGCCATGGAGATGGGCTTCACTGAACCTGCCGCCAACTGGTCCACCACCGATCAGGAAATCGGCTTCTCCTTTACAGAAGATGGTCAGCCTGACTTCGATCAGCTGATGGAAGAGAGGCTGATGGAAACCTATGGACTTGAAGATATCAGCGAAGTGCGCCACTCCATGATGAGTGACCAGATAGCCCAGTACGAACAGGAAATAGAACGCTTTGACGACGTTCAATCACAGTTCATTACTCCGGGCATGAGCGATCAGGCAGACCAGTACCTGGCACAGTTGATGGAACAGAGGGATATGATGGTGAGTGCCCGTACCAGTATGGAACAGGTGCAGCCTCCCCCACCCCCAGAGCTGAGCGCCGAGCTTAAGCTGCAGGCACAGGCAGACCGGCTTCAACAAAAGATGGATCGCCTATCCACCCTTGTGAGTAACAACCCGGCCGCAGCAGCGATTCATCAGCCAGCATTACAGGCACTGGCCTCAAGTCTTCAGACTATGTATGAGCAACTGAATGCCAGAAAAAATTAACCGGGGAGAAAGCACTATGGCGACACCGACCGAAATAGGGAAATCCGCCCAAAAGGTATACCGACATTTCAAAAAGCACTATGACGATATTACGGCTTTAGTTGAACTGACCCAGGTCACCGTACCCGGAACACAGGCGAGAGGAGTAAACACTATTCCTGATGACCTTATGGCGCTGGTTTCAACTGCCGACCACAGCCTGCAGCAGTTTAAACAACACACCGGCAATATTGATGAACTGGCCAGTCTCGCCTCAAATGACTTACAGACTCAAAAACCTGAGCTCTGTTCTGCACTGGCACATTATAAGCAGGATCTGGATAAGCTGTTTGATGGGATTCAGGCTATTCGGGCAAAGGCGGGGGCAGGCAAAAGAAAGAGCGCGGGAAAGGCGAAAACCAAAAGGTTCTAATCCAAAGAACCCCTGGCTTTCGCCAATACTGAAGACCTGGCCGATTACTTGTTCTTGAACTTCTTATGACAGGCTCCGCAGTTATCCCCCATAGCTTTAAAAGCAGGGATACTGTCTTTCATATTACCGCTGGCTGCAGCCATTTTTAACTTACCGGCCTTCTCAGCCAAGTCAGCCATCAGCTTGTCAAATTCAGCCTTGTTCTTCCAAATCTCAGGCTTGGCTTTGGAATCATCAGTCAGGTGATTACCCTCAAAACCCTCACCCGCCCACTGGGTCACTATCGCCAGACGGTCTGCATCCTGCTGAAACTCTTTGGCATCGTAAGGCTTCTTGCCTTTGATCATCGCACCCATATCACTGAAATAAGTACCGACGAGAGCCATATGGGCTTTGCGGGTATACACCGCATCATCGGCCTTATCAAAGTGTGCGGCATGAGCCAGAACACTGCTTCCAACAAGAGCCGCAGATAGAAGTACAGAGGCAGGAATAAGCGCTTTCACACGAGTTTTCAGGCATGTTTTGGTGCTTGTCATATAAAGGCTTCTCTTTTTATTTCATCAGGCAGGCTGTCGAGTCTTTCACTCATTAACAAGCTCATCAACCCCACAAGCTCATCAGTGATATTTCCAGCGTAGCACCGGGGAGAGTAGACTGACCAGCCTCTCACAGCAAAATGAGAATCCGGTTATTTCCAAATTTTCTGAGCAATCGTATTCGACAAACCCTGTTTATTAAAAGAAATAGACCATGTGGCTGTGCTGGCAAAGTCTTCGTCCATATACAAATAGCCATTCAGAATATTATGAGCCCCCCAGGAATTCTTGGTAATAAAATAATCTTTCCCCTTATTATCCCTGGCAATGCCAACTATGTGCATGGCATGTGCAGCCGGTTGATATTTCGCCGGGCACTGATTCTTGTCACTAAACTCATCTCTGACCAGATAGTCGGGCCTGGTGTTGTGATCACCAGAATTGATATAGCGGTAACTGTCTGACCTTACCGGTGAACCATCCGGGTTAGTGCGTCCTTCTACGCTTCCCAGCGCCACCCCTTCGTAATATTGAAAGCTGCCCTGACCTACATCACCAGTCCAGGTAAGGGTATAGCCCTGTGAAAGAATATCTTTCATCGTGCAAAGAAGTTCCTGCCTGGGGATCTCACCCTGACGCTGGCTACTTTCAACCCTTTGGGATGTCAATACATAGGTACCATAGTGATCTTCGCGACCGGGCCTGAGGGTAATGTAATCAGCGGGCTGAATACCCCGCTCTAACAAAAAACGATGGTAACTCTCTGCCCGCCCGGAATTATCAACCAGCTCTGGTAAAGCTCCCATCCTCTGCTCCAGTGTTTTGGCATAAGAAAAATACCAGAAAGCCTCAACAGACTGGGCAGGGTATTGAAGGTACCCCCTCATGATTTTTTTTAATTCTGCTGCCATTCTCTCGTGATAGCCCAAGGCAGAATGCTCTATATATCCCAGTTCAAAGCCTCTGTAATCCTTTTGGGGCAGGATTCCATAATGATTCAACTGGTCCAGTGTCGTTTCAACTGAATTCCCCTCAGACACAACACCAATATCCTTCGTTTTTTTACTTAAAGAGAACCTGTCCAGATAATTCAAATGCACCAGGTACATTTCAGACAAATCATGCTCGCCCTGCTGTTTTCTTAGCAGTTCAGATTCCAGCATTGAAGTCACGGCAAAGGCCCAGCAGGTACCAGACTGACCTTGATTTTTTACAGGGGTCGCAGGAAGGCGAAATTGCTCTTCAAAATCTTCAATTTCAATATAGAAGTCCTGAGCCGATACCAGAAAGACCGAGCAGATCAACACTATAATAAAGGCCTTCAGGGCTGTTAATAAAATGCGCATGGGAATACACCTTTGTTTCTAATGCGCTTAACACTAATAAACCCCAGCCGTGTGCATTGTTAATTAACGTTTTAAAATTGTCTTTTGAACAAAAAGGGAAGCGTTGTTTGTGTCAATCAGCGGGACCAATGTGGCTTTATTTAACGAAAGGAGTGACGTTATTTACTCAGCGTATCATTACTTCAGGAACTATTGGCCCGCTCATGGGTACCTGTGCCCTTCCCCTGACAACCGCCCCTAACAATCATGTTATGCAAACATGGCTAAGAATATGACACCTTTCTTCTTTCAATAACCACTGTGTTAGGTAGGAAGTTATGATCATTCGAGGATTACAGCCAGAAACTGGCCAGATAATGGAGGTTGATGGGGAAAACTACTCTCTTAACGAAAACCCACAAAGTCCAAAGGGCGGCCTGATTCCGCCAAACCAGTGCTGCCTGATTCCGCCAAATCGACCCCTTCAAAAAGCCCAGGAGATGCTCAGGTTTGCTGAAAACCGTGACGTCTTCCTGAAAAAGCTGGAACAGCGAAACCCACAAAAAGTTTCAGCAATGGCCAGTGCTATTCATAGCGGCCAGTGGACATCTGATATTTTCCGTGATCCAGATGCATACACAATACTTCTGCAACTCTATAACGATGAAAGCATTCATCAACTTGCATTTGAAGATGCACAACAGTACCTGAGCATACTGACTCAGTTTTCAGGTAGACATGACCTTATGCCCGATCAACGCCTTGAAGGTACAGTCACTCGTTTTGATCTTGCTGACCAGAACAATGAAGCTGACTACGAAAAAATGATGCTATGGACCAAGTGGCAACGCATTGCTCCAGATCTAAGAATAAAATGCTCGACGTGGATCAAAGAAATAGTGCGCGACTTTCATGACCGCCAGATGCCCTGCTGGTGTACTGAAGTAAAACTATCCCAGGAAAATATCACCAGTATTGAGCGATTGATGTCAGGCTTCGAAACTATTGACAGTCGTCGTTGTTTAACTAATCAGCTATTGCTATGGACAATAAACTTAGCGACGCAACAGAGCCCTGTATGTGCTGCTCCTGAAAATTTCAGCTCTCTCTATTTTCTTTCGCCGGCCATACTGGCTTTCATGGCATTCAAGCAGTCCCAAGAACCGATTTCAGTTAAGCTGTTCTATGGTACTCAAAAAGCCAATGACCTGAGTGAGTTACGTCAGAAAAACTGCCACCCTGTTGCGATTTACCATCCGGACATCAGCAATCCCTTTTTTTTCCCTCATGATGTTTTTTCAGGGGCACTCTTTTCACAACAACATGATTACAGTCATGAAATCCTTCTAAACAAGGCCCCCCTTGCACAACGTAATATGTATCTGCGCTTTAATTGTTATGAGCAATCATTGATAGCAGGTATTAATAATCCCGAAAACTCTCAACATCAACACCTTAATTTCTTTAAGGGATATTTCAAATATCTTGAAGAAAAAGTAAAATGCGGTTCCAACTCTGTCGAATGTCTTCTTTTAAATAGAAGGAACTTGCTAAATACATTTGATGAAAACCAGCCATTATTGGATCAAGATTTCTCCATTGAAGAACTTGAGAGCTCGTCCCACAACGAAAAAGCTTTTTTTCGTGATCTGAAAATTTTTCTCGAAACGAAACCACACGATTCACTCAATGCGCTGACAAATGCCAAAGTTTTTTATTTTCTGGAACAGCTACTGAACAAGGATCGTCAGCAATTTATGGTGTTGAGCGGCTGGCTTGAAAAAGCGAATGCTGATAATAGTCATGATTCTCTGTATTACCGCGTTTCCCGCCCCTCCTTTCCACCCTTTCTTCAAGATATAAATAACATGTGTGAATATCTTTTGAGTTTACGGGAAGACTGCGATGAAGGGCTCGGAAAGCGAAAATACAGTGCGATAGAACAAAGCCCCCTGGAAACTGACCGAGAATAGACGCCCGACTACGAGCGAACTTCCAGCAACCACCGTCTTTGCACCCTTTTCACAGCTCTATCCCCACGGAGACCTAAACTGGCACATAGGAAGACCTTCACGCCGGAGTCTTACGATGTACCGCCATATCGCCTTTATGGTTTTTATATTTTCTTTTTGCTGTCTCGCAGAAGAGCCTGCCGCAGATAGAAAACCAACAGAGCTCAACATAGAACAGAAGGAGATTCAGTCTTATATCACCACTCTCAACAAGAGAGTCTCCCGCATGGAAGATAACTGGGATAACACAAAGTCAGAAGTCACGCGCAACCTGATCCAGCAACAGGCAACCAACGCAATGCGCACCATGGCTCAGAAGGTTGAAGATTTTCTGGATAAAACCGAAGCTGCAGATACTCCGGAGGCCAGAAAACTCGCCATAGATGTCATAGATACAGAAAATGGTTTTTTTAAAAGCAGGCTTGCCAATATCTCAAATGACCTGCCCCAACTTTTTGATAATTATGATTCGTCCAGTACCGACAAGCAGCTGATGTTCCTCTTCGATATTAACAACATTTATACCTACATAAACTGGCTTCTTTCAGGGAGACAGAAAAATCTTGAACGCCTGAAAAAACTGGGGGTTAATATTACCAGCGAGAAGGGTGAACTCGACCAGGAGCTCACTCTTTATGTCAACTTTATTACCGCCTATCTGGATAATAACAACCAAAGAAAAATCTTACTGGAAGAGGAGCTGAAGAACCTGCCTTCTGATGAGCGAAAATCGATGGGGAACCGGATCGCCTCACAAGACCGGCTGGTTCGAAGCGCAGTTGCCAACCTGAAACAGGTAGTAACGATTATGGAAGAGCAGGGGTTACCAGTTGACCAATACAACGAACTGATTTTCGAAACGACCGGAAATCTTGCAGAAGCGGTGGTCAGTCTTGAGACATTTCGGGCGGTAATAACCAGTGTATGGAGTGACCTTGGACAGTGGTTAAAATCCAACATGACTAATGTCATCTCCCGTCTGCTGCTGTTCGTTGGTCTTATGACCTCAGCTGTTCTTCTATCCCGTCTGGTTAAGCGTATTATCCTGAGAGCTGTCACCCATAAGAGAGCACACTTCAGCACTCTGGTTCAGGATTTCTTTATCAATACTGGCGGCAAGTTTGTCATCGTTGTCGGCATTCTCATTTCACTGGATCAGATAGGGTGGAATCTCACACCGCTGCTCACCGGCCTGGGGGTCGCAGGTATTGTAATTGGCTTTGCCCTGCAGGATACCCTGTCCAACTTTGCATCCGGAATGATGATTCTTATTTACCGGCCTTTTGATGTTGGTGATTATGTGGAGGCCGCTGGAGTCGCTGGCAAGGTTGGCAAAATGACGCTGGTCAACACCACCATTCGAACCTTCGATAACCAGGTGTTTATGGTTCCCAATGCGAAAATCTGGGGACAAACCATCAAGAACATCACCTCAGAGCGTATACGACGCATCGATATGGTTTTTGGCGTCTCCTATGATGACCATGTCGAGCATGTAGAGCAGATTCTTGAAGAGATAGTCTCCCAACACCCAAAAATTCTAAAAACGCCAGAACATCTTATTCGACTGCATCTTTTGAGCGCTTCATCAGTGGACTTTATAGCCCGTCCCTGGGTGAAAACTGATGACTACTGGGATGTTTACTGGGACATCACCCGGGAAGTCAAAGTCAGGTTTGATCGTGAAGGTATCACTATTCCGTTTCCGCAACAGGAGGTTCACCTTCATCAACCTTATGCAGTCGAAGAGCAACAGGACGAAGATATCTCCATGCAAAGGTCAGACACCGGGCTTCGGGCGATTGGCGAGGGTGAAGATGGTCGATAATGAAACGAGTCCGGAGCGCGTGAACCCGTCCTTCTGAAACAGCTCACGGGAAGCCCAGGGCTCCCCGAAGCTGCAATGATTTGATCAGGCGATCAACATCAGGGTTTAGACATTGAAACGGAAGTGGATAACATCGCCATCTTTAACGATATATTCCTTACCTTCCAGACGCAGACAACCCGCTTCCTTCGCGCCTTTTTCACCGTTGTACTTGATGAAATCATCATAAGCCGTCACTTCCGCACGAATAAAGCCGCGCATAAAGTCGGTGTGAATCACACCGGCTGCCTGAGGAGCAGTGGCACCCACAGGAATTGTCCAGGCACGTACTTCCTTCACACCCGCAGTAAAGTAAGTCTGCAGAGTCAGCAGCTCATAACCGGCGCGGATAACACGATCCAGGCCTGGTTCTTCCATTCCCAGATCCGCCAGAAACTCATCACGCTCTTCATCGTCCAGCTCGGCAATTTCGGCTTCCAGCTTGTTGCACACAGGCACAACAGCAGCACCTTCAGTGGCAGCCAGCTCACGAACCTTATCCAGGTAAGGGTTGTCTTCGAAACCGTCTTCGTCGACGTTGGCAATATACATGGTGGGCTTGGAAGTCAGCAGGAATAACTGCTGCATCAGCTTCTGCTCATCATCATTTAAATCGACAGCACGGGCTGGCTTACCTTCCTCAAACGCGGGAAGCAGCTTTTCCAGCACAGCGATCTGGGCTTTGGCTTCTTTGTCACCACCTTTCGCCACACGAACCAGACGCTTCATCTGCTTTTCGCAGCTGTCCATATCCGCCATGATCAGCTCCATATTGATGATTTCAATATCAGCAACAGGGTCGATACGGTTGGACACGTGAATTACGTTTTCATCTTCAAAGCAGCGTACAACGTGTGCGATAGCATCAGTTTCACGGATGTTGGCCAGGAATTTGTTACCCAGGCCTTCCCCCTTGGAAGCGCCCTCTACCAGCCCGGCAATATCGACGAATTCCATAGTCGTTGGCAGAACCTTCTCAGGGTTCACGATAGCTGCCAGTGCATTCAGACGCGGATCCGGCATGGGAACCACGCCCGCGTTGGGCTCGATGGTGCAGAACGGAAAGTTCTCGGCATCAATACCCGCCTTGGTGAGGGCGTTGAACAGTGTGGACTTACCCACGTTCGGCAGGCCGACGATGCCGCAATTAAAACCCATGATGTTGTCCTGTCAGGAAATCGAAAAAGCAAAGAGGCGGATTATACGAAGCTGTCTGCTCTGGTGCAAAACAGCAAACAGAAAAATTGTACTGAACGAAACCATGACCACCCATAACGACAGCAGCCCGAGTCCGGCGCAAGTGCATCAAGACGTGATTGATATGGTGGTGAAAACTGATAGGCATAAAAATCTATAACTTCATTGAAGCCAGCGCAGTTTTTGACCTTATCCCTGTACTGGCTCTCAAACATTTCATGGCTAAAGGACTGCGAACATCCTTTGACTGGCATGCATGCTGTGCCTGCGAAGGTACCGTCAAGACCGCCCGTAGCCTGCGCAGCCGATACTGGCTAACATCGCCGGGAAGGTTGGCATTGATTCAGAGCCTCGCCCATAACCGGTGGGGTCTCCAAAATGACGTTTGATAAAACTCAAGGCCTTCCTGGGTTTTCGATTTTGTGTCTATATTCCTCCTCCTTATTAAAGGGGGGAGGGGTAATGCATTTTCCCAGACTGACTGTTTTTGTCATCGGTGCTGTCATGGTGATCGGTTGCTTTGCCTCCCTGGATGTCTCGGCGGGCAGAATAAAGGGCAAACCTCTCAGAATACCCCCTGCTCAAAACCCGACGCATACCGTGGTCTCAACAGGGGGGGTGGCCGTTTATCCTGGGAAAGGGACACGCATCCGCGCCCATGGAACAACGTCCTGCTCTGTCGACCAGACGGGTGACTATCCCCTCATCTATTGCCAGGGGGAGACGCATAAAACACACTTGACTCTAACAGGCGCCTCGCGGTCACACAGACTGGAGATTCAGGCCGATGCCATCACACAGATTGAGGATGCCTCGACAGCGTGCCGCATCTCAACGGGAGAGGACAATAACCCGCGCATTCACTGCGATTCCCCACCCAAAAATATCTTCCCCTCCCGGTTCCCCCATCTCAATGGCTGGATGCGTGCGCATTACAGGGAGTTTCGAACAAAGGGGGCACTCACACCCCCTTTGAACAATGAGCAGTGTGAAGACAGTGAAACCAGCCAGGGCCTTCAGATTCACATCGAAGGTGATCATCTGCCAGATTCTGCTGACAGGCACAGGATTACAGTCATCCCCGGAAAAGAACGGCTCCGACATAGATGCAACGTATGCCAACGTAACCTCCAGGGCACCTTTGCCCTGAAGCGTCATATACGCACCCACACAGGGGAGAAGCCTTATGCCTGTGACTGGGACAGCTGCGACAAACGTTTCATAACCTCGCAACAAAGGGACACCCACAAGCGCACCCACACCGGGGAGAAGCCTTATACCTGTGACTGGGACGGCTGTGACAAACGTTTGATAACCTCGCAACAAAGGGACACCCACAAACGCACCCACACCGGGGAGAAGCCTTATACCTGTGACTGGGACGGCTGTGACAGACGTTTCATAACCTCGCAACAAAGGGACACCCACAAACGCACCCACACCGGGGAGAAGCTTTATGCCTGTGACTGGGACGGCTGTGACCAGCGTTTTGCTCGAGCGGACCATCTGACAATCCACAAGCGCACCCACACCGGGGAGAAGCCTTATACCTGTGACTGGGACGGCTGTGACAAACGTTTCACAACCGCGCAACAAAGGGACACCCACAAACGCACCCACACCGGGGAGAAGCCTTATACCTGTGACTGGGACGGCTGTGACCAGCGTTTTGCTCAAGCAGGCAACCTTACAACCCACAAACGCACCCACACCGGGGAGAAGCCTTATGTCTGTGACTGGGACGGCTGTGACAAACGTTGCACAACCGCGCAAAGCTTGGTCATACACAAACGCACCCACACCGGGGAGAAGCCTTATGCCTGTGACTGGGACGGCTGTGACCTGCGTTTTGCTCGAGCGGACTATCTGACAATCCACAAGCGCACCCACACCGGGGAGAAGCCTTATGCCTGTGACTGGGACCGCTGTGACAAACGTTTTGCCGATCCAGGCAATCAAGTGAAACACAAACGCACCCACACCGGGGAGAAGCCTTATGCCTGTGACTGGGGCGGCTGTGACCTGCGTTTTGCTCGAGCGGACTATCTGACAATCCACAAGCGCACCCACACCGGGGAGAAGCCTTATGCCTGTGACTGGGACGGCTGTGACAAACGTTTTGCCGATCCAGGCAATCAAGTGAAACACAAACGCACCCACACCGGGGAGAAGCCTTATGCCTGTGACTGGGACGGCTGTGACCTGCGTTTTGCTCAAGCAGGCAACCTTACAACCCACAAACGCACCCACACCGGGGAGAAGCCTTATGTCTGTGACTGGGACGGCTGTGACAAACGTTTCTCAACCGCGCAACACAGGGACACCCACAAACGCACCCACACTATGGAGAAGCCTTATACCTGTGACTGGGACGGCTGTGACAAACGTTTTGCCGATCCAGGCACTCAGGTGAAACACAAACGCACCCACACTGGGGAGAAGCCTTATGTCTGTGACTGGGACGGCTGTGACAAACGTTTCTCAACCGCGCAACACAGGGACACCCACAAACGCACCCACACTATGGAGAAGCCTTATACCTGTGACTGGGACGGCTGTGACAAACGTTTTGCCGATCCAGGCACTCAGGTGAAACACAAACGCACCCACACTGGGGAGAAGCCTTATGCCTGTGACTGGGACGGCTGTAACAAACGTTTCACAACCGCGCAAAGCGTGGCCACCCACAAACGCACCCACACCAGGGAGAAGCCTTATACCTGTGACTGGGACGGCTGTGACCAGCGTTTTGCTCGACTGGACCAACTGACAATCCACAAGCGCACCCACACCGGGGAGAAGCCTTATGCCTGTGACTGGGACGGCTGTGACCTGCGTTTTGCTCAAGCAGGCAACCTTACAACCCACAAACGCACCCACACCGGGGAGAAGCCTTATGTCTGTGACTGGGACGGCTGTGACAAACATTGCACAACCGCGCAAAGCTTGGTCACACACAAACGCACCCACACCGGGGAGAAGCCTTACGTCTGTGACTGGGACGGCTGTGACAAACGTTTCACAACCGCGCAACGCATGGTCACCCACAAACGCACCCACACCGGGGAGAAGCCTTATACCTGTGACTGGGACGGCTGTGACCAGCGTTTTGCTCGACTGAACCAACTGACAACCCACAAGCGCACCCACACCGGGGAGAAGCCTTATGCCTGTGACTGGGACGGCTGTGACAAACGTTTTGCCGATCCAGGCAATCAAGTGAAACACAAACGCACCCACACCGGGGAGAAGCCTTATGCCTGTGACTGGAACGGCTGTGACCTGCGTTTTGCTCAAGCAGGCAACCTTACAACCCACAAACGCACCCACACCGGGGAGAAGCCTTATGTCTGTGACTGGGACGGCTGTGACAAACGTTTCTCAACCGCGCAACACAGGGACACCCACAAGCGCACCCACACCGGAGAGAAGCCTTATGCCTGTGACTGGGACGGCTGTGACAAACGTTTTGCAGATCCAAGCACTCAAGTGAAACACAAACGCACCCACACCGGGGAGAAGCCTTATACCTGTGACTGGGACGGCTGTGACAAACGTTTCTCAACCGCACAACACAGGGACACCCACAAACGCACCCACACTATGGAGAAGCCTTATACCTGTGACTGGGACGGCTGTGACAAACGTTTTGCCGATCCAGGCAATCAAGTGAAACACAAACGCACCCACACTGGGGAGAAGCCTTATGCCTGTGACTGGGACGGCTGTGACCAGCGTTTTGCTCGAGCGGACTATCTGACAACCCACAAGCGCACCCACACCGGGGAGAAGCCTTATGCCTGTGACTGGGACGGCTGTGACAAACGTTTTGCCGATCTAAGCACTCAAGTGAAACACAAACGCACCCACACCGGGGAGAAGCCTTATACCTGTGACTGGGACGGCTGTGACAAACGTTTCACAACCGCGCAACACAGGGACACCCACAAGCGCACCCACACCGGGGAGAAGCCTTATGCCTGTGACTGGGACGGCTGTGACCAGCGTTTTGCTCGAGCGGACTATCTGACAACCCACAAGCGCACCCACACCGGGGAGAAGCCTTATGCCTGTGACTGGGACGGCTGTGACAAACGTTTTGCCGATCTAAGCACTCAAGTGAAACACAAACGCACCCACACCGGGGAGAAGCCTTATGCCTGTGACTGGGACGGCTGTGACAAACGTTGCACAACCGCGCAAAGCTTGGTCATACACAAACGCACCCACACCGGGGAGAAGCCTTATACCTGTGACTGGGAAGGCTGTGACAAACGTTTTGCCGATCCAAGCAATCAAGTAAAACACAAACGCACCCACACCGGGGAGAAATCTTATGTCTGTGACTGTGGTAAGTCATATACCCAGAGCCATTGTCTCAATCATCACGAAAAAAAGAACCCAACACACAAAAAAATAAAACAGTAAAATTGCTCAATATTCATTGTCTGCAGATGTGCCTGCTGAACTTATGTACTAAACCATTTATTGCAACGGATTCGGGGGCATCCGCCTCTATCATGGCTGAGGTTAATTGGTAATCAGGTTCTTTCTACTCATCCATCGTTTCTGCGTTCATCCCGGAACTTTTACATCTGAAATAAATACCGCCCATCTTTTTTACTCATCCGAGTTGATTAAGGAACGGCACATGAAAGGCATCCCCGTTTTCAAAAGCGGCAAGCACACCGACAGTGCAGGACAACACGCCGAGTTCAGGCTTATGACCCCAAAACCCACGAAGCCCCCATTGTCATCGGTCACCCAAAAATGACTGAAATGACTGAAATGATTCCGACCACTCCAATCAAGTGCCTCGCCCAAAATAACGTTTGATAAAACTCAAGGCCTTCCTGGGTTTTCGATTTTGTGTCTATATTCCTCCTCCTTATTAAAGGGGGCGAGGAGTAATGCATTTTCCCAGACTGACTGTTTTTGTCATCAATGCTGTCATTGTGATCGGTTGCTTTGCCTCCCTGGATGTCTCGGCGGGCAGATTAAAGGGCACTCCTCTCAGAATACCCCCTGCTCAAAACCCGACGCATACCGTGGTCTCAACAGGGGGGGTGGCCGTTTATCCTGGGAAAGGGACACGCATCCGCGCCCATGGAACAACGTCCTGCTCTGTCGACCAGGCGGGTGACTATCCCCTCATCTATTGCCAGGGGGAGACGCATAAAACACACCTGACTCTAACAGGCGCCTCGCGGTCACACAGACTGGAGATTCAGGCCGATGCCATCACACAGATTGAGGATGCCTCGACAGCGTGCCGCATCTCAACGGGAGAGGACAATAACCCGCGCATTCACTGCGATTCCCCACCCAAAGATATCTTCCCCTCCCGGTTCCCTCAGCTCAATGGCTGGATGCGTGCGCATTACAGGGAGTTCCGAACAAAGGGGGCACTCACACCCCCTTTGAACAATGAGCCGTGTGAAGACAGTGAAACCAGCCAGGGCCTTCAGATTCACATCGAAGGTGATGATCTGCCAGATTCTGCTGACAGGCACAGGATGACAGTCATCCCCGGAAAAAAACGGCTCCGGCATAGATGCAACGTATGCCAACGTAGCTTCCAGGGCACCTTTGACCTGAAGCGTCATATACGCACCCACACAGGGGAGAAGCCTTATGCCTGTGACTGGGACAGCTGTGACAAACGTTTCACAACCGCGCAACAAAGGGACACCCACAAGCGCACCCACACCGGAGAGAAGCCTTATGCCTGTGACTGGGACGGCTGTGACAAACGTTTTGCAGATCCAAGCACTCAAGTGAAACACAAACGCACCCACACCGGGGAGAAGCCTTATACCTGTGACTGGGACGGCTGTGACAAACGTTTCTCAACCGCGCAACACAGGGACACCCACAAACGCACCCACACTATGGAGAAGCCTTATACCTGTGACTGGGACGGCTGTGACAAACGTTTTGCCGATCCAGGCACTCAGGTGAAACACAAACGCACCCACACTGGGGAGAAGCCTTATGCCTGTGACTGGGACGGCTGTGACCAGCGTTTTGCTCGAGCGGACTATCTGACAACCCATAAGCGCACCCACACCGGGGAGAAGCCTTATGCCTGTGACTGGGACGGCTGTGACAAACGTTTTGCCGATCTAAGCACTCAAGCGAAACACAAACGCACCCACACCGGGGAGAAGCCTTATGCCTGTGACTGGGACGGCTGTGACCTGCGTTTTGCTCAAGCAGGCAACCTTACAACCCACAAACGCACCCACACCGGGGAGAAGCCTTATGTCTGTGACTGGGACGGCTGTGACAAACGTTGCACAACCGCGCAAAGCTTGGTCACACACAAACGCACCCACACCGGGGAGAAGCCTTACGTCTGTGACTGGGACGGCTGTGACAAACGTTTCACAACCGCGCAACGCATGGTCACCCACAAACGCACCCACACCGGGGAGAAGCCTTATACCTGTGACTGGGAAGGCTGTGACAAACGTTTTGCCGATCCAGGCAATCAAGTAAAACACAAACGCACCCACACTGGGGAGAAGCCTTATGTCTGTGACTGTGGTAAGTCATATACCCAGAGCCATTGTCTCAATCATCACGAAAAAAAGAACCCAACACACAAAAAAATAAAACAGTAAAATTGCTCAATATTCATTGTCTGCAGATGTGCCTGCTGAACTTATGTACTAAACCATTTATTGCAACGGATTCGGGGGCATCCGCCTCTATCATGGCTGAGGTTAATTGGTAATCAGGTTCTTTTTACTCATCCATCGTTTCTGCGTTCATCCCGGAACTTTTACATCTGAAATAAATACCGCCCATCTCTTTTACTCATCCGAGTTGATTAAGGAACGGCACATGAAAGGCATCCCCGTTTTCAAAAGCGGCAAGCACACCGACAGTGCAGGACAACACGCCGAGTTCAGGCTTATGACCCCAAAACCCACGAAGCCCCCATTGTCATCGGTCACCCAAAAATGACTGAAATGACTCCGACCACTCCAATCAAGTGCCTCGCCCAAAATAACGTTTGATAAAACTCAAGGCCTTCCTGGGTTTTCGATTTTGTGTCTATATTCCTCCTCCTTATTAAAGGGGGCGAGGGGTAATGCATTTTCCCAGACTGACTGTTTTTGTCATCGGTGCTGTCATGGTGATCGGTTGCTTTGCCTCCCTGGATGTCTCGGCGGGCAGAATAAAGGGCTCACCTCTCAGAATACCCCCTGCTCAAAACCCGACCCATACCGTGGTCTCAACAGGGGGCGTGGTCGTTTATCCTGAGAAAGGAACACGCATCCGCGCCCATGGAACAACGTCCTGCTCTGTCGACCAGACGGGTGACTATCCCCTCATCTATTGCCAGGGGGAGACGCATAAAACACACTTGACTCTAACAGGCGCCTCGCGGTCACACAGACTGGAGATTCAGGCCGATGCCATCACACAGATTGAGGATGCCTCGACAGCGTGCCGCATCTCAACGGGAGAGGACAATAACCCGCGCATTCACTGCGATTCCCCACCCAAAGATATCTTCCCCTCCCAGTTCCCCCAGCTCAATGGCTGGATGCGTGCGCATTACAGGGAGTTCCGAACAAAGGGGGCACTCACACCCCCTTTGAACAATGAGCCGTGTGAAGACAGTGAAACCAGCCAGGGCCTTCAGATTCACATCGAAGGTGATGATCTGCCAGATTCTGCTGACAGGCACAGGATGACAGTCATCCCCGGAAAAAAACGGCTCCGGCATAGATGCAACGTATGCCAACGTAGCTTCCAGGGCACCTTTGACCTGAAGCGTCATATACGCACCCACACAGGGGAGAAGCCTTATGCCTGTGACTGGGACAGCTGTGACAAACGTTTCACAACCGCGCAACAAAGGGACACCCACAAGCGCACCCACACCGGAGAGAAGCCTTATGCCTGTGACTGGGACGGCTGTGACAAACGTTTTGCAGATCCAAGCACTCAAGTGAAACACAAACGCACCCACACCGGGGAGAAGCCTTATACCTGTGACTGGGACGGCTGTGACAAACGTTTCTCAACCGCGCAACACAGGGACACCCACAAACGCACCCACACTATGGAGAAGCCTTATGCCTGTGACTGGGACGGCTGTGACAAACGTTTTGCCGATCCAGGCACTCAGGTGAAACACAAACGCACCCACACTGGGGAGAAGCCTTATGCCTGTGACTGGGGCGGCTGTGACCTGCGTTTTGCTCGAGCGGACTATCTGACAATCCACAAGCGCACCCACACCGGGGAGAAGCCTTATGCCTGTGACTGGGACGGCTGTGACAAACGTTTTGCCGATCTAAGCACTCAAGCGAAACACAAACGCACCCACACCGGGGAGAAGCCTTATGCCTGTGACTGGGACGGCTGTGACCTGCGTTTTGCTCAAGCAGGCAACCTTACAACCCACAAACGCACCCACACCGGGGAGAAGCCTTATGTCTGTGACTGGGACGGCTGTGACAAACGTTGCACAACCGCGCAAAGCTTGGTCATACACAAACGCACCCACACCGGGGAGAAGCCTTATGCCTGTGACTGGGACGGCTGTGACCTGCGTTTTGCTCGAGCGGACTATCTGACAATCCACAAGCGCACCCACACCGGGGAGAAGCCTTATGCCTGTGACTGGGACCGCTGTGACAAACGTTTTGCCGATCCAGGCAATCAAGTGAAACACAAACGCACCCACACCGGGGAGAAGCCTTATGCCTGTGACTGGGACCGCTGTGACAAACGTTTTGCCGATCCAGGCAATCAAGTGAAACACAAACGCACCCACACCGGGGAGAAGCCTTATGCCTGTGACTGGGACGGCTGTGACCTGCGTTTTGCTCAAGCAGGCAACCTTACAACCCACAAACGCACCCACACCGGGGAGAAGCCTTATGTCTGTGACTGGGACGGCTGTGACAAACGTTTCTCAACCGCGCAACACAGAGACACCCACAAACGCACCCACACCGAGGAGAAGCCTTATGCCTGTGACTGGGACGGCTGTGACAAACGTTTTGCCGATCCAGGCACTCAGGTGAAACACAAACGCACCCACACTGGGGAGAAGCCTTATGCCTGTGACTGGGACGGCTGTGACCAGCGTTTTGCTCGAGCGGACTATCTGACAATCCACAAGCGCACCCACACCGGGGAGAAGCCTTATGCCTGTGACTGGGACGGCTGTGACCAGCGTTTTGCTCGAGCGGACTATCTGACAATCCACAAGCGCACCCACACCGGGGAGAAGCCTTATGCCTGTGACTGGGACGGCTGTGACAAACGTTTTGCCGATCCAGGCAATCAAGTGAAACACAAACGCACCCACACCGGGGAGAAGCCTTATGCCTGTGACTGGGACGGCTGTGACCTGCGTTTTGCTCAAGCAGGCAACCTTACAACCCACAAACGCACCCACACCGGGGAGAAGCCTTATGTCTGTGACTGGGACGGCTGTGACAAACGTTTCTCAACCGCGCAACACAGAGACACCCACAAACGCACCCACACCGAGGAGAAGCCTTATGCCTGTGACTGGGACGGCTGTGACAAACGTTTCTCAACCGCGCAACACAGGGACACCCACAAACGCACCCACACTATGGAGAAGCCTTATACCTGTGACTGGGACGGCTGTGACCAGCGTTTTGCTCGACTGGACCAACTGACAACCCACAAGCGCACCCACACCGGGGAGAAGCCTTACGTCTGTGACTGGGACGGCTGTGACAAACGTTTCACAACCGCGCAACGCATGGTCACCCACAAACGCACCCACACCGGGGAGAAGCCTTATACCTGTGACTGGGAAGGCTGTGACAAACGTTTTGCCGATCCAAGCAATCAAGTAAAACACAAACGCACCCACACCGGGGAGAAACCTTATGTCTGTGACTGTGGTAAGTCATATACCCAGAGCAATTGTCTCAATCATCACGAAAAAAAGAACCCAACACACAAATCGTCATGACCGCATTTCCGGCCACCCCGCACGATGAAAATAATGCTCTGCCACAATGCATTTGAGGCAGAGCCTGACAGTGGTCGATATTTTTGCAGTGGCTTTAGACCCTGAACACAAATTGACCTGGGCTGGATCGTTCGCACCCTCGCTTATCTCATGGTTCAGAACTGGCACCACCAGGTTCCATTTCTGGAACATTGAATGCACGGCAAACAGCCCTTTTCTCCAAGTGAGACTATGGCGATCCGATCCAGTCCGTCAGGCTCTGCTGTTCCTCCGTGAACGCTTGGAGCATAGATGATGCAACCCATTGTGAAAAACTGTGCAGGCATTGATGTCCATAAAATGATGGTCATGGTGGCCGTTCGCAAAGAAATGCCAGAAGGCGATATCCAAGTAATAACCCGTGAGTTTGGTACCTTCCGGAAGGATCGGGAATTAATGTGCCAGTTCCTTCAACAACACCAGATCGACCTGGTCGTAATGGAGAGTACGGGTGTTTACTGGAAAAGTATTTACGCATCCATTATTGGGCGTAACCTGAAGCCCTGGGTAGTGAATGCTCGACATGTTAAGAATGTACCTGGTCGTAAGACCGATACTCTGGACAGTCAGTGGCTCGCCCACCTAGCCCACTGCGGCCTGGTTCGTCCGAGTTTTGTACCTCATCCAGAGCAGGAACAGTTGCGTTTACTGACTCGTCGGCGTGACACACTGGTCAAGCAAATAGCGAATGAGAAAAATCGCCTTCATAAGACACTAGACGACAGCGGTATTCGACTTGGCGGCCTGATCAGCGACATTAACGGCAAGTCAGGCCAACGTATGGTGAATGCCCTGATTGATGGTGAATCCCTTCAGGATATTATCAAGAAGGCGGACGGTCGACTGAAGGCAGACAGAAAGCAACTGATGGCCAGTATGGATGAGAAGCTATCACCTTCACACCTGATTGTGCTCAGAGACATCCGGGATCACATCAACTTCCTCAGCGAACAGCAGCAGAAGCTGGACGCCCAGATCCTGAATACAGTTCAACCCTGGAAAGAAGCCTGGCAACTGCTTCAGACTTTACCTGGAGTCAGTGCAATGAGTGCTGCTGCACTGATCGCAGAAATCGGTGATGACATGAGTCAGTTTGGCGGTATGAAGGAAATCGCTTCCTGGGCCGGGCTCTGTCCGGGCAATAATGAAGGCGCTGGAAAGCGTAAAAGTGGTCGAACCCGAAAAGGGAACAAGATGATCAAAACGACACTGTGCGAAGTGGCGAATGCGGCCATCAAGACCAAGAGCCAGTTCAAAGGTAAATATCAGAGTTTGGTGATTCGCAGAGGTCATAAACGAAGTCTGATTGCTATAGCGCATAAACTTATTCGTGTGATTTACACCTTACTCAAGAAACGACAGCCTTATATTGATCCTGACACTGATTACGAGGGTTTGATGGTCAGGAAGAATGCGTCACGCTGGTTGAACAAGCTGGACGAATACGGTTACTTGGAGCTGGTACAGCAACAAGCCTGAGCTTGAGGTTGGCACGGTAGTTCCTTGTTCTGTGCAGGGCGGTTACCTGCGTCCTGAATTCGGGTATTTTCACGGCAAATAAAACAGTAAAATTGCTCAATATTCATTGTCTGCAGATGTGCCTGCTGAACTTATGTACTAAACCATTTATTGCAACGGATTCGGGGGCATCCGCCTCTATCATGGCTGAGGTTAATTGGTAATCAGGTTCTTTTTACTCATCCATCGTTTCTGCGTTCATCCCGGAACTTTTGCATCTGAAATAAATACCGCCCGTCTCCTTTACTCATCCGAGTTGATTAAGGAACGGCACATGAAAGGCATCCCCGTTTTCAAAAGCGGCAAGCACACCGACAGTGCAGGACAACACGCCGAGTTCACCGAATCAACTCTCAAAGCCTCCGCAGCGGCTTATGACCCCAAAATCCACGAAGCCCCCATTGTCATCGGTCACCCAAAAATGACTGAAATGACTCCGACCACTCCAATCAAGTGCCTCGCCCAAAATAACGTTTGATAAAACTCAAGGCCTTCCTGGGTTTTCGATTTTGTGTCTATATTCCTCCTCCTTATTAAAGGGGGGAGGGATAATGCATTTTCCCAGACTGACTGTTTTTGTCATCGATGCTGTCATGGTGATCGGTTGCTTTGCCTCCCTGGATGTCTCGGCGGGCAGAATAAAGGGCTCACCTCTCAGAATACCCCCTGCTCAAAACCCGACCCATACCGTGGTATCAACAGGGGGCGTGGTCGTTTATCCTGAGAAAGGAACACGCATCCGCGCCCATGGAACAACGTCCTGCTCTGTCGACCAGACGGGTGACTATCCCCTCATCTATTGCCAGGGGGAGACGCATAAAACACACTTGACTCTAACAGGCGCCTCGCGGTCACACAGACTGGAGATTCAGGCCGATGCCATCACACAGATTGAGGATGCCTCGACAGCGTGCCGCATCTCAACGGGAGAGGACAATAACCCGCGCATTCACTGCGATTCCCCACCCAAAGATATCTTCCCCTCCCGGTTCCCCCAGCTCAATGGCTGGATGCGTGCGCATTACAGGGAGTTCCGAACAAAGGGGGCACTCACACCCCCTTTGAACAATGAGCCGTGTGAAGACAGTGAAACCAGCCAGGGCCTTCAGATTCACATCGAAGGTGATGATCTGCCAGATTCTGCTGACAGGCACAGGATTACAGTCATCCCCGGAAAAGAACGGCTCCGACATAGATGCAACGTATGCCAACGTAGCCTCCAGGGCACCTTTGCCCTGAAGCGTCATATGCGCACCCACACAGGGGAGAAGCCTTATGCCTGTGACTGGGACAGCTGCGACAAACGTTTCATAACCTCGCAACAAAGGGACACCCACAAGCGCACCCACACCGGGGAGAAGCCTTATACCTGTGACTGGGACGGCTGTGACAAACGTTTCATAACCTCGCAACAAAGGGACTCCCACAAACGCACCCACACCGGGGAGAAGCCTTATACCTGTGACTGGGACGGCTGTGACAAACGTTTCATAACCTCGCAACAAAGGGACACCCACAAACGCACCCACACCGGGGAGAAGCCTTATGCCTGTGACTGGGACGGCTGTGACAAACGTTTTGCCGATCTAAGCACTCAAGTGAAACACAAACGCACCCACACCGGGGAGAAGCCTTATACCTGTGACTGGGACGGCTGTGACAAACGTTTCATAACCTCGCAACAAAGGGACACCCACAAACGCACCCACACCGGGGAGAAGCCTTATGCCTGTGACTGGGACGGCTGTGACAAACGTTTTGCCGATCTAAGCACTCAAGTGAAACACAAACGCACCCACACCGGGGAGAAGCCTTATGCCTGTGACAGGGACGGCTGTGACAAACGTTTTGCCGATCCAGGCAATCAAGTGAAACACAAACGCACCCACACCGGGGAGAAGCCTTATGCCTGTGACTGGGACAGCTGTGACAAACGTTTCACAACCGCGCAACAAAGGGACACCCACAAGCGCACCCACACCGGAGAGAAGCCTTATGCCTGTGACTGGGACGGCTGTGACAAACGTTTTGCAGATCCAAGCACTCAAGTGAAACACAAACGCACCCACACCGGGGAGAAGCCTTATACCTGTGACTGGGACGGCTGTGACAAACGTTTTGCTCAAGCAGGCCACCTGACAACCCACAAACGCACCCACAACGGGGAGAAGCCTTATACCTGTGACTGGGACGGCTGTGACAAACGTTTTGCCGATCTAAGCACTCAAGCGAAACACAAACGCACCCACACCGGGGAGAAGCCTTATGCCTGTGACTGGGACGGCTGTGACCTGCGTTTTGCTCAAGCAGGCAACCTTACAACCCACAAACGCACCCACACCGGGGAGAAACCTTATGTCTGTGACTGTGGTAAGTCATATACCCAGAGCCATTGTCTCAATCATCACGTAAAAAAGAACCCAACACACAAAAAAATAAAACAGTAAAGTTGCTCAATATTCATTGTCTGCAGATGTGCCTGCTGAACTTATGTACTAAACCATTTATTGCAACGGATTCGGGGTATCCGCCTCTATTATGGCTGAGGTTAATTGGTAATCAGGGTCTTTTTACTCATCCATCGTTTCTGCGTTCATCCCGGAACTTTTGCATCTGAAATAAATACCGCCCGTCTCCTTTACTCATCCGAGTTGATTAAGGAACGGCACATGAAAGGCATCCCCGTTTTCAAAAGCGGCAAGCACACCGACAGTGCAGGACAACACGCCGAGTTCACCGAATCAACTCTCAAAGCCTCCGCAGCGGCTTATGACCCCAAAACCCACGAAGCCCCCATTGTCATCGGTCACCCAAAAATGACTGAAATGACTCCGACCACTCCAATCAAGTGCCTCGCCCAAAATAACGTTTGATAAAACTCAAGGCCTTCCTGGGTTTTCGATTTTGTGTCTATATTCCTCCTCCTTATTAAAGGGGGCGAGGGGTAATGCATTTTCCCAGACTGACTGTTTTTGTCATCGGTGCTGTCATGGTGATCGGTTGCTTTGCCTCCCTGGATGTCTCGGCGGGCAGAATAAAGGGCAAACCTCTCAGAATACCCCCTGCTCAAAACCCGACGCATACCGTGGTCTCAACAGGGGGGGTGGCCGTTTATCCTGGGAAAGGGACACGCATCCGCGCCCATGGAACAACGTCCTGCTCTGTCGACCAGACGGGTGACTATCCCCTCATCTATTGCCAGGGGGAGACGCATAAAACACACTTGACTCTAACAGGCGCCTCGCGGTCACACAGACTGGAGATTCAGGCCGATGCCATCACACAGATTGAGGATGCCTCGACAGCGTGCCGCATCTCAACGGGAGAGGACAGTAACCCGCGCATTCACTGCGATTCCCCACCCAAAGATATCTTCCCCTCCCAGTTCCCCCAGCTCAATGGCTGGATGCGTGCGCATTACAGGGAATTCCGAACAAAGGGGGCACTCCCCTCCCCTTTGAACAATGAGCCGTGTGAAGACAGTGAAACCAGCCAGGGCCTTCAGATTCACATCGAAGGTGATGATCTGCCAGATTCTGCTGACAGGCACAGGATGACAGTCATCCCCGGAAAAAAACGGCTCCGGCATAGATGCAACGTATGCCAACGTAGCTTCCAGGGCACCTTTGACCTGAAGCGTCATATACGCACCCACACAGGGGAGAAGCCTTATGCCTGTGACTGGGACAGCTGTGACAAACGTTTCATAACCTCGCAACAAAGGGACACCCACAAGCGCACCCACACCGGAGAGAAGCCTTATGCCTGTGACTGGGACGGCTGTGACAAACGTTTCATAACCTCGCAACAAAGGGACTCCCACAAACGCACCCACACCGGGGAGAAGCCTTATACCTGTGACTGGGACGGCTGTGACAAACGTTTCATAACCTCGCAACAAAGGGACACCCACAAACGCACCCACACCGGGGAGAAGCCTTATGCCTGTGACTGGGACGGCTGTGACAAACGTTTTGCCGATCTAAGCACTCAAGTGAAACACAAACGCACCCACACCGGGGAGAAGCCTTATGCCTGTGACAGGGACGGCTGTGACAAACGTTTTGCCGATCCAGGCAATCAAGTGAAACACAAACGCACCCACACCGGGGAGAAGCCTTATGCCTGTGACTGGGACGGCTGTGACAAACGTTTTGCCGATCCAAGCACTCAAGTGAAACACAAACGCACCCACACCGGGGAGAAGCCTTATACCTGTGACTGGGACGGCTGTGACAAACGTTTCACAACCGCGCAAAGCGTGGCCACCCACAAACGCACCCACACCGGGGAGAAGCCTTATGCCTGTGACTGGGACGGCTGTGACAAACGTTTCAGAACCTCGCAACACAGGGACACCCACAAACGCACCCACACCGGGGAGAAGCCTTATGCCTGTGACTGGGACGGCTGTGACAAACGTTTTGCCGATCCAGGCAATCAAGTGAAACACAAACGCACCCACACCGGGGAGAAGCCTTATGCCTGTGACTGGGACGGCTGTGACAAACGTTTTGCCGATCCAGGCAATCAAGTGAAACACAAACGCACCCACACCGGGGAGAAGCCTTATGCCTGTGACTGGGACGGCTGTGACCTGCGTTTTGCTCAAGCAGGCCACCTTACAACCCACAAACGCACCCACACCGGGGAGAAGCCTTATGTCTGTGACTGGGACGGCTGTGACAAACGTTTCTCAACCGCGCAACACAGGGACACCCACAAACGCACCCACACCGGGGAGAAGCCTTATGCCTGTGACTGGGACGGCTGTGACAAACGTTTTGCCGATCCAGGCACTCAGGTGAAACACAAACGCACCCACACTGGGGAGAAGCCTTATGCCTGTGACTGGGACGGCTGTGTCCTGCGTTTTGCTCAAGCAGGCAACCTTACAACCCACAAACGCACCCACACCGGGGAGAAGCCTTATGTCTGTGACTGGGACGGCTGTGACAAACGTTGCACAACCGCGCAAAGCTTGGTCACACACAAACGCACCCACACCGGGGAGAAGCCTTACGTCTGTGACTGGGACGGCTGTGACAAACGTTTCACAACCGCGCAACGCATGGTCACCCACAAACGCACCCACACCGGGGAGAAGCCTTATACCTGTGACTGGGACGGCTGTGGCGAACGTTTCACAGCCACGCAACACAGGGACACCCACAAACGCACCCACACCGGAGAGAAACCTTATGCCTGTGAGTGGGACGGCTGTGACAAACGTTTCACAACCGCGCAACAAAGGGACACCCACAAACGCACCCACACCGGGGAGAAGCCTTATCCCTGTGACTGGGACGGCTGTGACCAGCGTTTTGCTCGACTGGACCAACTGACAACCCACAAGCGCACCCACACCGGGGAGAAGCCTTATGCCTGTGACTGGGACGGCTGTGACAAACGTTTTGCCGATCCTGGCAATCAAGTGAAACACAAGCGCACCCACACCGGGGAGAAGCCTTATGCCTGTGACTGGGACGGCTGTGACCTGCGTTTTGCTCAAGCAGGCAACCTTACAACCCACAAACGCACCCACACCGGGGAGAAGCCTTATGTCTGTGACTGGGACGGCTGTGACAAACGTTGCACAACCGCGCAAAGCTTGGTCATACACAAACGCACCCACACCGGGGAGAAGCCTTACGTCTGTGACTGGGACGGCTGTGACAAACGTTTCACAACCGCGCAACGCATGGTCACCCACAAACGCACCCACACCGGGGAGAAGCCTTATACCTGTGACTGGGAAGGCTGTGACAAACGTTTTGCCGATCCAGGCAATCAAGTAAAACACAAACGCACCCACACTGGGGAGAAGCCTTATGTCTGTGACTGGGACGGCTGTGGCGAACGTTTCACAGCCACGCAACACAGGGACACCCACAAACGCACCCACACCGGAGAGAAACCTTATGCCTGTGAGTGGGACGGCTGTGACCTGCGTTTTTCTCAAGCAGACAACCTTACAATCCACAAACGCACCCACACCGGGGAGAAACCTTATGTCTGTGACTGTGGTAAGTCATATACCCAGAGCCATTGTCTCAATCATCACGTAAAAAAGAACCCAACACACAAAAAAATAAAACAGTAAAGTTGCTCAATATTCATTGTCTGCAGATGTGCCTGCTGAACTTACGTACTAAACCATTTATTGCAACGGATTCGGGGTATCCGCCTCTATTATGGCTGAGGTTAATTGGTAATCAGGGTCTTTTTACTCATCCATCGTTTCTGCGTTCATCCCGGAACTTTTACATCTGAAATAAATACCGCCCGTCTCCTTTACTCATCCGAGTTGATTAAGGAACGGCACATGAAAGGCATCCCCGTTTTCAAAAGCGGCAAGCACACCGACAGTGCAGGACAACACGCCGAGTTAACCGAATCAACTCTCAAAGCCTCCGCAGCGGCTTATGACCCCAAAACCCACGAAGCCCCCATTGTCATCGGTCACCCAAAAATGACTGAAATGACTCCGACCACTCCAATCAAGTGCCTCGCCCAAAATAACGTTTGATAAAACTCAAGGCCTTCCTGGGTTTTCGATTTTGTGTCTATATTCCTCCTCCTTATTAAAGGGGAGGGATAATGCATTTTCCCGGTGTGGGTGCGTTTGTGTAGACTGACTGTTTTTGTCATCGGTGCTGTCATGGTGATCGGTTGCTTTGCCTCCCTGGATGTCTCGGCGGGCAGAATAAAGGGCTCACCTCTCAGAATACCCCCTGCTCAAAACCCGACGCATACCGTGGTCTCAACAGGGGGGGTGGCCGTTTATCCTGGGAAAGGGACACGCATCCGCGCCCATGGAACAACGTCCTGCTCTGTCGACCAGACGGGTGACTATCCCCTCATCTATTGCCAGGGGGAGACGCATAAAACACACTTGACTCTAACAGGCGCCTCGCGGTCACACAGACTGGAGATTCAGGCCGATGCCATCACACAGATTGAGGATGCCTCGACAGCGTGCCGCATCTCAACGGGAGAGGACAGTAACCCGCGCATTCACTGCGATTCCCCACCCAAAGATATCTTCCCCTCCCGGTTCCCTCAGCTCAATGGCTGGATGCGTGCGCATTACAGGGAGTTCCGAACAAAGGGGGCACTCACACCCCCTTTGAACAATGAGCCGTGTGAAGACAGTGAAACCAGCCAGGGCCTTCAGATTCACATCGAAGGTGATGATCTGCCAGATTCTGCTGACAGGCACAGGATGACAGTCATCCCCGGAAAAAAACGGCTCCGGCATAGATGCAACGTATGCCAACGTAGCTTCCAGGGCACCTTTGACCTGAAGCGTCATATACGCACCCACACAGGGGAGAAGCCTTATGCCTGTGACTGGGACAGCTGTGACAAACGTTTCACAACCGCGCAACAAAGGGACACCCACAAGCGCACCCACACCGGAGAGAAGCCTTATGCCTGTGACTGGGACGGCTGTGACAAACGTTTTGCCGATCCAGGCACTCAGGTGAAACACAAACGCACCCACACTGGGGAGAAGCCTTGTGCCTGTGACTGGGACGGCTGTGACCAGCGTTTTGCTCGAGCGTACTATCTGACAATCCACAAGCGCACCCACACCGGGGAGAAGCCTTATGCCTGTGACTGGGACGGCTGTGACAAACGTTTTGCCGATCCAGGCAATCAAGTGAAACACAAACGCACCCACACCGGGGAGAAGCCTTATGCCTGTGACTGGGACGGCTGTGACAAACGTTTCACAACCGCGCAAAGCATGGCCACCCACAAACGCACCCACACCGGGGAGAAGCCTTATGCCTGTGACTGGGACGGCTGTGACCTGCGTTTTGCTCAAGCAGGCAACCTTACAACCCACAAACGCACCCACACCGGGGAGAAGCCTTATGTCTGTGACTGGGACGGCTGTGACAAACGTTTCTCAACCGCGCAACACAGGGACACCCACAAACGCACCCACACTATGGAGAAGCCTTATACCTGTGACTGGGACGGCTGTGACAAACGTTTTGCCGATCCAGGCAATCAAGTGAAACACAAACGCACCCACACCGGGGAGAAGCCTTATGCCTGTGACTGGGACGGCTGTGACAAACGTTTCTCAACCGCGCGACACAGGGACACCCACAAACGCACCCACACCGGGGAGAAGCCTTATGCCTGTGACTGGGACGGCTGTGACAAACGTTTTGCCGATCCAGGCACTCAGGTGAAACACAAACGCACCCACACTGGGGAGAAGCCTTATGCCTGTGACTGGGACGGCTGTGACAAACGTTTTGCCGATCCAGGCAATCAAGTGAAACACAAGCGCACCCACACCGGGGAGAAGCCTTATGCCTGTGACTGGGACGGCTGTGACCTGCGTTTTGCTCAAGCAGGCAACCTTACAACCCACAAACGCACCCACACCGGGGAGAAGCCTTATGCCTGTGACTGGGACGGCTGTGACCTGCGTTTTGCTCAAGCAGGCAACCTTACAACCCACAAACGCACCCACACCGGGGAGAAGCCTTATGTCTGTGACTGGGACGGCTGTGACAAACATTGCACAACCGCGCAAAGCTTGGTCACACACAAACGCACCCACACCGGGGAGAAGCCTTACGTCTGTGACTGGGACGGCTGTGACAAACGTTTCACAACCGCGCAACGCATGGTCACCCACAAACACACCCACACCGGGGAGAAACCTTATGTCTGTGACGGTGGTAAGTCATATACCCAGAGCCATTGTCTCAATCATCACGAAAAAAAGAACCCAACACACAAAAAAATAAAACAGTAAAATTGCTCAATATTCATTGTCTGCAGATGTGCCTGCTGAACTTATGTACTAAACCATTTATTGCAACGAATTCGGGGGCATCCGCCTCTATCATGGCTGAGGTTAATTGGTAATCAGGTTCTTTTTACTCATCCATCGTTTCTGCGTTCATCCCGGAACTTTTACATCTGAAATAAATACCGCCCGTCTCCTTTACTCATCCGAGTTGATTAAGGAACGGCACATGAAAGGCATCCCCGTTTTCAAAAGCGGCAAGCACACCGACAGTGCAGAACAACACGCCGAGTTCACCGAATCAACTCTCAAAGCCTCCGCAGCGGCTTATGACCCCAAAACCCACGAAGCCCCCATTGTCATCGGTCACCCAAAAATGACTGAAATGACTCCGACCACTCCAATCGAGTGCCTCGCCCAAAATAACGTTTGATAAAACTCAAGGCTTTCCTGGGTTTTCGATTTTGTGTCTATATTCCTCCTCCTTATTAAAGGGGGGAGGAATAATGCATTTTCCCAGACTGACTGTTTTTGTCATCGGTGCTGTCATGGTGATCGGTTGCTTTGCCTCCCTGGATGTCTCGGCGGGCAGAATAAAGGGCACACCTCTCAGAATACCCCCTGCTCAAAACCCGACCCATACCGTGGTCTCAACAGGGGGCGTGGTCGTTTATCCTGAGAAAGGAACACGCATCCGCGCCCATGGAACAACGTCCTGCTCTGTCGACCAGACGGGTGACTATCCCCTCATCTATTGCCAGGGGGAGACGCATAAAACACACCTGACTCTAACAGGCGCCTCGCGGTCACACAGACTGGAGATTCAGGCCGATGCCATCACACAGATTGAGGATGCCTCGACAGCGTGCCGCATCTCAACGGGAGAGGACAGTAACCCGCGCATTCACTGCGATTCCCCACCCAAAGATATCTTCCCCTCCCGGTTCCCTCAGCTCAATGGCTGGATGCGTGCGCATTACAGGGAGTTCCGAACAAAGGGGGCACTCACACCCCCTTTGAACAATGAGCCGTGTGAAGACAGTGAAACCAGCCAGGGCCTTCAGATTCACATCGAAGGTGATGATCTGCCAGATTCTGCTGACAGGCACAGGATGACAGTCATCCCCGGAAAAAAACGGCTCCGGCATAGATGCAACGTATGCCAACGTAGCTTCCAGGGCACCTTTGACCTGAAGCGTCATATACGCACCCACACAGGGGAGAAGCCTTATGCCTGTGACTGGGACAGCTGTGACAAACGTTTCACAACCGCGCAACAAAGGGACACCCACAAGCGCACCCACACCGGAGAGAAGCCTTATGCCTGTGACTGGGACGGCTGTGACAAACGTTTTGCAGATCCAAGCACTCAAGTGAAACACAAACGCACCCACACCGGGGAGAAGCCTTATACCTGTGACTGGGACGGCTGTGACAAACGTTTCTCAACCGCGCAACACAGGGACACCCACAAACGCACCCACACTATGGAGAAGCCTTATACCTGTGACTGGGACGGCTGTGACAAACGTTTTGCCGATCCAGGCACTCAGGTGAAACACAAACGCACCCACACTGGGGAGAAGCCTTATGCCTGTGACTGGGACGGCTGTGACCAGCGTTTTGCTCGAGCGGACTATCTGACAACCCACAAGCGCACCCACACAGGGGAGAAGCCTTATGCCTGTGACTGGGACGGCTGTGACCTGCGTTTTGCTCAAGCAGGCAACCTTACAACCCACAAACGCACCCACACCGGGGAGAAGCCTTATGTCTGTGACTGGGACGGCTGTGACAAACGTTGCACAACCGCGCAAAGCTTGGTCATACACAAACGCACCCACACCGGGGAGAAGCCTTATGTCTGTGACTGGGACGGCTGTGACCTGCGTTTTGCTCGAGCGGACCATCTGACAATCCACAAGCGTACCCACACTGGGGAGAAGCCTTTTGCCTGTGACTGGGACGGCTGTAACAAACGTTTCACAACCGCGCAAAGCGTGGCCACCCACAAACGCACCCACACCGGGGAGGGCTGTGACAAACGTTTTGCCGATCCAGGCACTCAGGTGAAACACAAACGCACCCACACTGGGGAGAAGCCTTGTGCCTGTGACTGGGACGGCTGTGACCAGCGTTTTGCTCGAGCGAACTATCTGACAATCCACAAGCGCACCCACACCGGGGAGAAGCCTTATGCCTGTGACTGGGACGGCTGTGACCTGCGTTTTGCTCAAGCAGGCAACCTTACAACCCACAAACGCACCCACACCGGGGAGAAGCCTTATGTCTGTGACTGGGACGGCTGTGACAAACGTTTTGCCGATCCAGGCAATCAAGTGAAACACAAACGCACCCACACCGGGGAGAAGCCTTATGCCTGTGACTGGGACGGCTGTGACCTGCGTTTTGCTCAAGCAGGCAACCTTACAACCCACAAACGCACCCACACCGGGGAGAAGCCTTATGTCTGTGACTGGGACGGCTGTGACAAACGTTTCTCAACCGCGCAACACAGAGACACCCACAAACGCACCCACACCGAGGAGAAGCCTTATGCCTGTGACTGGGACGGCTGTGACAAACGTTTTGCCGATCCAGGCACTCAGGTGAAACACAAACGCACCCACACTGGGGAGAAGCCTTATGCCTGTGACTGGGACGGCTGTGACCAGCGTTTTGCTCGAGCGGACTATCTGACAATCCACAAGCGCACCCACACCGGGGAGAAGCCTTATGCCTGTGACTGGGACGGCTGTGACCAGCGTTTTGCTCGAGCGGACTATCTGACAATCCACAAGCGCACCCACACCGGGGAGAAGCCTTATGCCTGTGACTGGGACGGCTGTGACAAACGTTTTGCCGATCCAGGCAATCAAGTGAAACACAAACGCACCCACACCGGGGAGAAGCCTTATGCCTGTGACTGGGACGGCTGTGACCTGCGTTTTGCTCAAGCAGGCAACCTTACAACCCACAAACGCACCCACACCGGGGAGAAGCCTTATGTCTGTGACTGGGACGGCTGTGACAAACGTTTCTCAACCGCGCAACACAGAGACACCCACAAACGCACCCACACCGAGGAGAAGCCTTATGCCTGTGACTGGGACGGCTGTGACAAACGTTTTGCCGATCTAAGCACTCAAGTGAAACACAAACGCACCCACACCGGGGAGAAGCCTTATGCCTGTGACTGGGACGGCTGTGACCTGCGTTTTGCTCAAGCAGGCAACCTTACAATCCACAAACGCACCCACACCGGGGAGAAACCTTATGTCTGTGACTGTGGTAAGTCATATACCCAGAGCCATTGTCTCAATCATCACGAAAAAAAGAACCCAACACACAAAAAAATAAAACAGTAAAATTGCTCAATATTCATCGTCTGCAGATGTGCCTGCTGAACTTATGTACTAAACCATTTATTGCAACGGATTCGGGGGCATCCGCCTCTATCATGGCTGAGGTTAATTGGTAATCAGGTTCTTTTTACTCATCCATCGTTTCTGCGTTCATCCCGGAACTTTTACATCTGAAATAAATACCGCCCGTCTCCTTTACTCATCCGAGTTGATTAAGGAACGGCACATGAAAGGCATCCCCGTTTTAAAAAGCGGCAAGCACACCGACAGTGCAGGACAACACGCCGAGTTCACCGAATCAACTCTCAAAGCCTCCGCAGCGGCTTATGACCCCAAAACCCACGAAGCCCCCATTGTCATCGGTCACCCAAAAATGACTGAAATGACTCCGACCACTCCAATCAAGTGCCTCGCCCAAAATAACGTTTGATAAAACTCAAGGCCTTCCTGGGTTTTCGATTTTGTGTCTATATTCCTCCTCCTTATTAAAGGGGAGGGATAATGCATTTTCCCAGACTGACTGTTTTTGTCATCGGTGCTGTCATGGTGATCGGTTGCTTTGCCTCCCTGGATGTCTCGGCGGGCAGAATAAAGGGCAAACCTCTCAGAATACCCCCTGCTCAAAACCCGACGCATACCGTGGTCTCAACAGGGGAGGTGGCCGTTTATCCTGGGAAAGGGACACGCATCCGCGCCCATGGAACAACGTCCTGCTCTGTCGACCAGACGGGTGACTATCCCCTCATCTATTGCCAGGGGGAGACGCATAAAACACACTTGACTCTAACAGGCGCCTCGCGGTCACACAGACTGGAGATTCAGGCCGATGCCATCACACAGATTGAGGATGCCTCGACAGCGTGCCGCATCTCAACGGGAGAGGACAGTAACCCGCGCATTCACTGCGATTCCCCACCCAAAGATATCTTCCCCTCCCAGTTCCCCCAGCTCAATGGCTGGATGCGTGCGCATTACAGGGAATTCCGAACAAAGGGGGCACTCCCCTCCCCTTTGAACAATGAGCCGTGTGAAGACAGTGAAACCAGCCAGGGCCTTCAGATTCACATCGAAGGTGATGATCTGCCAGATTCTGCTGACAGGCACAGGATGACAGTCATCCCCGGAAAAAAACGGCTCCGGCATAGATGCTACGTATGCCAACGTAGCTTCCAAGACACCTTTAGGCTGAAGCGTCATATACGCACCCACACCGGGGAGAAGCCTTATGCCTGTGACGGCTGTGACCTGCGTTTTACTCAAGCAGGCCACCTTACAGCCCACAAACGCATCCACACCGGGGCGAAGCCTTATGCCTGTGACTGGGACGGCTGTAACAAACGTTTCACAACCGCGCAAAGCGTGGCCACCCACAAACGCACCCACACCAGGGAGAAGCCTTATATCTGTGACTGGGACGGCTGTGACCAGCGTTTTGCTCAAGCAGGCAACCTTACAACCCACAAACGCACCCACACCGGGGAGGGCTGTGACAAACGTTTTGCCGATCCAGGCACTCAGGTGAAACACAAACGCACCCACACTGGGGAGAAGCCTTATGCCTGTGACTGGGACGGCTGTGACCAGCGTTTTGCTCGAGCGGACTATCTGACAATCCACAAGCGCACCCACACCGGGGAGAAGCCTTATGCCTGTGACTGGGGCGGCTGTGACAAACGTTTTGCCGATCCAGGCAATCAAGTGAAACACAAACGCACCCACACCGGGGAGAAGCCTTATGCCTGTGACTGGGACGGCTGTGACCAGCGTTTTGCTCGAGCGGACTATCTGACAATCCACAAGCGCACCCACACCGGGGAGAAGCCTTATGCCTGTGACTGGGACGGCTGTGACAAACGTTTTGCCGATCCAGGCAATCAAGTGAAACACAAACGCACCCACACCGGGGAGAAGCCTTATGCCTGTGACTGGGACGGCTGTGACCTGCGTTTTGCTCAAGCAGGCCACCTTACAACCCACAAACGCACCCACACCGGGGAGAAGCCTTATGTCTGTGACTGGGACGGCTGTGACAAACGTTTCTCAACCGCGCAACACAGGGACACCCACAAACGCACCCACACCGGGGAGAAGCCTTATGCCTGTGACTGGGACGGCTGTGACAAACGTTTTGCCGATCCAGGCACTCAGGTGAAACACAAACGCACCCACACTGGGGAGAAGCCTTATGCCTGTGACTGGGACGGCTGTGTCCTGCGTTTTGCTCGACTGGACCAACTGACAACCCACAAGCGCACCCACACCGGGGAGAAGCCTTATGCCTGTGACTGGGACGCCTGTGACCTGCGTTTTGCTCAAGCAGGCAACCTTACAACCCACAAACGCACCCACACCGGGGAGAAGCCTTATGTCTGTGACTGGGACGGCTGTGACAAACGTTGCACAACCGCGCAAAGCTTGGTCACACACAAACGCACCCACACCGGGGAGAAGCCTTACGTCTGTGACTGGGACGGCTGTGACAAACGTTTCACAACCGCGCAAAGCTTGGTCACACACAAACGCACCCACACCGGGGAGAAGCCTTACGTCTGTGACTGGGACGGCTGTGACAAACGTTTCACAACCGCGCAACGCATGGTCACCCACAAACGCACCCACACCGGGGAGAAGCCTTATACCTGTGACTGGGAAGGCTGTGACAAACGTTTTGCCGATCCAGGCAATCAAGTAAAACACAAACGCACCCACACTGGGGAGAAGCCTTATGTCTGTGACTGGGACGGCTGTGGCGAACGTTTTGCCGATCCAGGCAACCAAGTAAAACACAAACGCAACCACACCGGGGAGAAGCCTTATGCCTGTGACTGGGACGGCTGTGACAAACGTTTTGCCGATCCAGGCAATCAAGTGAAACACAAACGCACCCACACCAGGGAGAAGCTTTATGCCTGTGACTGGGACGGCTGTGACCTGCGTTTTGCTCAAGCAGGCAACCTTACAACCCACAAACGCACCCACACCGGGGAGAAGCCTTATGTCTGTGACTGGGACGGCTGTGACAAACATTGCACAACCGCGCAAAGCTTGGTCACACACAAACGCACCCACACCGGGGAGAAGCCTTACGTCTGTGACTGGGACGGCTGTGACAAACGTTTCACAACCGCGCAACGCATGGTCACCCACAAACGCACCCACACCGGGGAGAAGCCTTATACCTGTGACTGGGAAGGCTGTGACAAACGTTTTGCCGATCCAAGCAATCAAGTAAAACACAAACGCACCCACACCGGGGAGAAACCTTATGTCTGTGACTGTGGTAAGTCATATACCCAGAGCCATTGTCTCAATCATCACGAAAAAAAGAACCCAACACACAAAAAAATAAAACAGTAAAATTGCTCAATATTCATTGTCTGCAGATGTGCCTGCTGAACTTATGTACTAAACCATTTATTGCAACGGATTCGGGGGCATCCGCCTCTATCATGGCTGAGGTTAATTGGTAATCAGGTTCTTTTTACTCATCCATCGTTTCTGCGTTCATCCCGGAACTTTTGCATCTGAAATAAATACCGCCCGTCTCCTTTACTCATCCGAGTTGATTAAGGAACGACACATGAAAGGCATCCCCGTTTTAAAAAGCGGCAAGCACACCGACAGTGCAGGACAACACGCCGAGTTCACCGAATCAACTCTCAAAGCCTCCGCAGCGGCTTATGACCCCAAAACCCACGAAGCCCCCATTGTCATCGGTCACCCAAAAATGACTGAAATGACTGAAATGACTGAAATGACTCCGACCACTCCAATCAAGTGCCTCGCCCAAAATAACGTTTGATAAAACTCAAGGCCTTCCTGGGTTTTCGATTTTGTGTCTATATTCCTCCTCCTTATTAAAGGGGGCGAGGAGTAATGCATTTTCCCAGACTGACTGTTTTTGTCATCGGTGCTGTCATTGTGATCGGTTGCTTTGCCTCCCTGGATGTCTCGGCGGGCAGAATAAAGGGCACTCCTCTCAGAATACCCCCTGCTCAAAACCCGACGCATACCGTGGTCTCAACAGGGGGGGTGGCCGTTTATCCTGGGAAAGGGACACGCATCCGCGCCCATGGAACAACGTCCTGCTCTGTCGACCAGACGGGTGACTATCCCCTCATCTATTGCCAGGGGGAGACGCATAAAACACACTTGACTCTAACAGGCGCCTCGCGGTCACACAGACTGGAGATTCAGGCCGATGCCATCACACAGATTGAGGATGCCTCGACAGCGTGCCGCATCTCAACGGGAGAGGACAATAACCCGCGCATTCACTGCGATTCCCCACCCAAAGATATCTTCCCCTCCCGGTTCCCTCAGCTCAATGGCTGGATGCGTGCGCATTGCAGGGAGCTCCGAACAAAGTGGGCACTCACACCCCCTTTGAACAATGAGCCGTGTGAAGACAGTGAAACCAGCCAGGGCCTTCAGATTCACATCGAAGGTGATGATCTGCCAGATTCTGCTGACAGGCACAGGATTACAGTCATCCCCGGAAAAGAACGGCTCCGACATAGATGCAACGTATGCCAACGTAGCCTCCAGGGCACCTTTGCCCTGAAGCGTCATATACGCACCCACACAGGGGAGAGGCCTTATGCCTGTGACTGGGACAGCTGCGACAAACGTTTCATAACCTCGCAACAAAGGGACACCCACAAGCGCACCCACACCGGGGAGAAGCCTTATACCTGTGACTGGGACGGCTGTGACAAACGTTTCATAACCTCGCAACAAAGGGACACCCACAAACGCACCCACACCGGGGAGAAGCCTTATACCTGTGACTGGGACGGTTGTGACAGACGTTTCATAACCTTGCAACAAAGGGACACCCACAAACGCACCCACACCGGGGAGAAGCCTTATGCTTGTGACTGGGACGGCTGTGACCAGCGTTTTGCTCGAACGGACCATCTGACAATCCACAAGCGTACCCACACTGGGGAGAAGCCTTTTGCCTGTGACTGGGACGGCTGTGACAAACGTTTCACAACCGCGCAACAAAGGGACATCCACAAACGCACCCACACCGGGGAGAAGCCTTTTGCCTGTGACTGGGACGGCTGTGACAAACGTTTTGCCGATCTAAGCACTCAAGTGAAACACAAACGCACCCACACCGGGGAGAAGCCTTATGCCTGTGACTGGGACGGCTGTGACAAACGTTTCACAACCGCGCAACAAAGGGACACCCACAAACGCACCCACACCGGGGAGAAGCCTTATGCCTGTGACTGGGGCGGCTGTGACAAACGTTTTGCCGATCTAAGCACTCAAGTGAAACACAAACGCACCCACACCAGGGAGAAGCCTTATGCCTGTGACTGGGACGGCTGTGACAAACGTTTTGCCGATCCAGGCAATCAAGTGAAACACAAACGCACCCACACCGGGGAGAAGCCTTATGCTTGTGACTGGGGCGGCTGTAACCAGTGTTTTGCTCGAGCGGACTATCTGACAACCCACAAACGCACCCACACCGGGGAGAAGCCTTATGTCTGTGACTGTGGTAAGTCATATACCCAGAGCCATTGTCTCAATCATCACGAAAAAAAGAACCCAACACACAAAAAAAGAACCCAACACACAAATCGTCATGACCGCATTTCCGGCCACCCCGCACGATGAAAATAATGCTCTGCCACAATGCATTTGAGGCAGAGCCTGACAGTGGTCGATATTTTTGCAGTGGCTTTAGACCCTGAACACAAATTGACCTGGGCTGGATCGTTCGCACCCTCGCTTATCTCATGGTTCAGAACTGGCACCACCAGGTTCCATTTCTGGAACATTGAATGCACGGCAAACAGCCCTTTTCTCCAAATGAGACTATGGCGATCCGATCCAGTCCGTCAGGCTCTGCTGTTCCTCCGTGAACGCTTGGAGCATAGATGATGCAACCCATTGTGAAAAACTGTGCAGGCATTGATGTCCATAAAATGATGGTCATGGTGGCCGTTCGCAAAGAAATGCCAGAAGGCGATATCCAAGTAATGACCCGTGAGTTTGATACCTTCCGGAAGGATCGGGAATTAATGTGCCAGTTCCTTCAACAACACCAGATCGACCTGGTCGTAATGGAGAGCACGGGTGTTTACTGGAAGAGTATTTACGCTTCCATCATTGGTCGAGACCTGAACCCCTGGGTGGTGAATGCCCGACATGTTAAGAATGTACCTGGTCGTAAGACAGATACTCTGGACAGTCAGTGGCTCGCCCACCTTGCCCACTGCGGTCTGGTTCGTCCGAGCTTTGTGCCTCATCCCGATCAGGAACAGTTGCGGTTACTGACTCGTCGGCGGGACACACTGGTCAAGCAAATAGCGAATGAGAAAAACCGCCTCCACAAGACACTGGACGACAGTGGCATTCGACTCGGCGGCCTGATCAGCGACATTAACGGCAAGTCAGGCCAACGTATGGTGAATGCCCTGATTGATGGTGAATCCCTTCAGGATATTATCAAGAAGGCGGGCGGTCGACTGAAGGCAGATAGAAAGCAACTGATGGCCAGTATGGATGAGAAGCTATCACCTTCACACCTGATTGTGCTGAAAGATATTCGGGATCACATCAACTTCCTCAGCGAACAGCAGCAGAAGCTGGACGTCCAGATCCTGAATACAGTTCAACCCTGGAAAGAAGCCTGGCAACTGCTTCAGACTTTACCTGGAGTCAGTGCAATGAGTGCTGCTGCACTGATCGCAGAAATCGGTGATGACATGAGTCAGTTTGGCGGTATGAAGGAAATCGCTTCCTGGGCCGGGCTCTGTCCGGGCAATAATGAAAGCGCTGGAAAGCGTAAAAGTGGTCGAACCCGAAAAGGGAACAAGATGATCAAAACGACACTGTGCGAAGTGGCGAATGCGGCCATCAAGACCAAGAGCCAGTTCAAAGGTAAATATCAGAGTTTGGTGATTCGCAGAGGTCATAAACGAAGTCTGATTGCTATAGCGCATAAACTTATTCGTGTGATTTACACCTTACTCAAGAAACGACAGCCTTATATTGATCCTGACACTGATTACGAGGGTTTGATGGTCAGGAAGAATGCGTCACGCTGGTTGAACAAGCTGGAAGAATACGGTTACTTGGAGCTGGTACAGCAACAAGCCTGAGCTTGAGGTTGGCACGGTAGTTCCTTGTTCTGTGCAGGGCGGTTACCTGCGTCCTGAATTCGGGTATTTTCACGGCAAATAAAACAGTAAAATTGCTCAATATTCATTGTCTGCAGATGTGCCTGCTGAACTTATGTACTAAACCATTTATTGCAACGGATTCGGGGGCATCCGCCTCTATCATGGCTGAGGTTAATTGGTAATCAGGTTCTTTTTACTCATCCATCGTTTCTGCGTTCATCCCGGAACTTTTGCATCTGAAATAAATACCGCCCGTCTCCTTTACTCATCCGAGTTGATTAAGGAACGGCACATGAAAGGCATCCCCGTTTTCAAAAGCGGCAAGCACACCGACAGTGCAGGACAACACGCCGAGTTCACCGAATCAACTCTCAAAGCCTCCGCAGCGGCTTATGACCCCAAAACCCACGAAGCCCCCATTGTCATCGGTCACCCAAAAATGACTGAAATGACTGAAATGACTCCGACCACTCCAATCAAGTGCCTCGCCCAAAATAACGTTTGATAAAACTCAAGGCCTTCCTGGGTTTTCGATTTTGTGTCTATATTCCTCCTCCTTATTAAAGGGGGGAGGGATAATGCATTTTCCCAGACTGACTGTTTTTGTCATCGATGCTGTCATGGTGATCGGTTGCTTTGCCTCCCTGGATGTCTCGGCGGGCAGAATAAAGGGCACTCCTCTCAGAATACCCCCTGCTCAAAACCCGACGCATACCGTGGTCTCAACAGGGGAGGTGGCCGTTTATCCTGGGAAAGGGACACGCATCCGCGCCCATGGAACAACGTCCTGCTCTGTCGACCAGACGGGTGACTATCCCCTCATCTATTGCCAGGGGGAGACGCATAAAACACACTTGACTCTAACAGGCGCCTCGCGGTCACACAGACTGGAGATTCAGGCCGATGCCATCACACAGATTGAGGATGCCTCGACAGCGTGCCGCATCTCAACGGGAGAGGACAGTAACCCGCGCATTCACTGCGATTCCCCACCCAAAGATATCTTCCCCTCCCAGTTCCCCCAGCTCAATGGCTGGATGCGTGCGCATTACAGGGAATTCCGAACAAAGGGGGCACTCCCCTCCCCTTTGAACAATGAGCCGTGTGAAGACAGTGAAACCAGCCAGGGCCTTCAGATTCACATCGAAGGTGATGATCTGCCAGATTCTGCTGACAGGCACAGGATGACAGTCACCCCCGGAAAAAAACGGCTCCGGCATAGATGCAACGTATGCCAACGTAGCTTCCAGGGCACCTTTGACCTGAAGCGTCATATACGCACCCACACAGGGGAGAAGCCTTATGCCTGTGACTGGGACAGCTGTGACAAACGTTTCACAACCGCGCAACAAAGGGACACCCACAAGCGCACCCACACCGGAGAGAAGCCTTATGCCTGTGACTGGGACGGCTGTGACAAACGTTTTGCAGATCCAAGCACTCAAGTGAAACACAAACGCACCCACACCGGGGAGAAGCCTTATACCTGTGACTGGGACGGCTGTGACAAACGTTTTGCTCAAGCAGGCCACCTGACAACCCACAAACGCACCCACAACGGGGAGAAGCCTTATACCTGTGACTGGGACGGCTGTGACAAACGTTTTGCCGATCCAGGCACTCAGGTGAAACACAAACGCACCCACACCGGGGAGAAGCCTTATGCCTGTGACTGGGACGGCTGTGACCTGCGTTTTGCTCGAGCGGACTATCTGACAATCCACAAGCGCACCCACACCGGGGAGAAGCCTTATGCCTGTGACTGGGACGGCTGTGACATACGTTTTGCTCAAGCGGGCCATCTGACAACCCACAAACGCACCCACACCGGGGAGAAGCCTTATGCCTGTGACTGGGACGGCTGTGACGAACGTTTCACAACCGCGCAAAACGTGGCCACCCACAAACGCACCCACACCGGGGAGAAGCCTTATGCCTGTGACTGGGACGGCTGTGACGAACGTTTCACAACCGCGCAAAACGTGGCCACCCACAAACGCACCCACACTATGGAGAAGCCTTATGCCTGTGACTGGGACGGCTGTGACAAACGTTTTGCCGATCCAGGCAATCAAGTGAAACACAAACGCACCCACACCGGGGAGAAGCCTTATGTCTGTGACTGTGGTAAGTCATATACCCAGAGACATTGCCTCAATCATCACGTAAAAAAGAACCCAACACACAAAAAAATAAAACAGTAAAGTGGCTCAATATTCATTGTCTGCTGATGTGCCTGCTGAACTTATGTACTAAACCATTTATTGCAACGGATTCGGTGCATCCGCCTCTATCATGGCTAAGGTTAATTGGTAATCAGGGTCTTTTTACTCATCCATCGTTTCTGCGTTACTCACGAACTTTTACGTCTGAAATAAATACTGCCCGTCTCCTTTACTCATCAGAGTTGATTAAGGAACGGCTAATGAAAGGCATCCACGTTTTCAAAAGCGGCAAGCACACCGACAGTGCAGGACAACACGCCAAGTTAACCGAATCGACCTTCAAAGCCTCTGCAGCGGCTTATGCCCCCAAAACCCACGAATCCCCCATTGTCATCGGTCACCCAAAAAGCAATGGCCCGGCATGGATGTAGGCACCATGGCCTCCGTGGTCGAAGACCTCAAGGGCATCGCCCATAACCGGTGGGGCGTCCAAAATAACGTTTGATAAAACTCAGGCCTTCCTGGATTTTTGATTTTGTGTCTATATTCCTCCTCCTTATTAAAGGGGGCGAGGGGTAATGCATTTTCCCAGACTGACTGTTTTTGTCATCGGTGCTGTCATGGTGATCGGTTGCTTTGCCTCCCTGGATGTCTCGGCGGGCAGAATAAAGGGCAAACCTCTCAGAATACCCCCTGCTCAAAACCCGACGCATACCGTGGTCTCAACAGGGGGGGTGGCCGTTTATCCTGGGAAAGGGACACGCATCCGCGCCCATGGAACAACGTCCTGCTCTGTCGACCAGACGGGTGACTACCCCCTTATCAATTGCCAGGGGGAGACGCATAAAACACACTTGACTCTAACAGGCGCCTCGCGGTCACACAGACTGGAGATTCAGGCCGATGCCATCACACAGATTGAGGATACCTCGACAGCGTGCCGCATCTCAACGGGAGAGGACAATAACCCGCGCATTCACTGCGATTCCCCACCCAAAGATATCTTCCCCTCCCGGTTCCCTCAGCTCAATGGCTGGATGCGTGCGCATTACAGGGAGTTCCGAACAAAGGGGGCACTCCCCTCCTCTTTGAACAATGAGCCATGTGAAGACAGTGAAACCAGCCAGGGCCTTCAGATTCACATCGAAGATGATGATCTGCCAGATTCTGCTGACAGGCACAGGATTACAGTCATCCCCGGAAAAAAACGGCTCCGGTATGGATGCAACGTATGCCAACGTAGCTTCCAAAGCACCTTTAAGCTGAAGCGTCATATACGCACCCACACCGGGGAAAAGCCTTATGCCTGTGACTGGGACGGCTGCGACAAACGTTTTGCCGATCCAGGCACTCAAGTGAAACACAAACGCACCCACACCGGGGAGAAGCCTTATGCCTGTGACTGGGACGGCTGTGAAAAACGTTTTGCCGATCTAAGCACTCAAGTGAAACACAAACGCACCCACACCGGGGAGAAGCCTTATACCTGTGACTGGGACGGCTGTGACCTGCGTTTTGCTCGAGTGGACTATCTGACAACCCACAAACGCACCCACACCGGGGAAAAGCCTTATGCCTGTGACTGGGACGGCTGTGACAAACGTTTCATAACCTTGCAACACAGGGACACCCACAAACGCACCCACACCGGGGAGAAGCCTTATGCCTGTGACTGGGACGGCTGTGACAAACGTTTTGCCGATCTAAGCACTCAAGTAAAACACAAACGCACCCACACCGGGGAGAAGCCTTATACCTGTGACTGGGACGGCTGTGACAAACGTTTCACAACCGCGCAAAGCGTGGCCACCCACAAACGCACCCACACCGGGGAGAAGCCTTATACCTGTGACTGGGACGGCTGTGTCCTGCGTTTTGTTCAAGTGGGTCATCTGACAATCCACAAACGCACCCACACTATGGAGAAGCCTTATACCTGTGACTGGGACGGCTGTGACCAGCGTTTTGCTCGAGCGGACTATCTGACAATCCACAAGCGCACCCACACCGGGGAGAAGCCTTATGCCTGTGACTGGGACGGCTGTGACCAGCGTTTTGCTCGAGCGGACTATCTGACAATCCACAAGCGCACCCACACCGGGGAGAAGCCTTATGCCTGTGACTGGCACGGCTGTGACATGCGTTTTGCTCAAGCAGGCCATCTGACAACCCACAAACGCTCCCACACCGGGGAGAAGCCTTATACCTGTGACAGGGACGGCTGTGACCTGCGTTTTGCTCGAGTGGACTATCTGACAATCCACAAACGCACCCACACCGGGGAAAAGCCTTATGCCTGTGACTGGGACGGCTGTGACAAACGTTTCACAACCGCGCAAAACGTGGCCAACCACAAACGCACCCACACCGGGAAGAAGCCTTATGCCTGTGACTGTGGTAAGTCATATACCCAGATCAACTGTCTCAATCATCACGTAAAAAAGAACCCAACACACAAAATCAAACAATAAAGTTGCTCAATATTCATTGTCTGCTGATGTGCAGGACAACACGCCGAGTTCACCCAATCGCCCCTCAAAGCCTCGGCAGCGGCTTATGACCCCAAAACCCGCGAAGCCCCCATTGTCATCGGTCACCCAAAAAGCAATGGCCCGGCATGGACCTGGGTATCGGGCCGGACTTTTTCAGAGGATGGACTGGTGACACAGCTACAGATTCGAAGCTAAAAAAGCGGCAAAGATAAACACAGACCGCAATGTTGTGGTAACGAACCCGGTATGTTCCAGCGGGGGGCGTGCGGAAACATATGGCGGCACTGACTAACTGACCTACTGACCTACTGACCTACTGACTACTGACATCTGTCCTGATTTTTTCAGAAAACAGACTCTCCAAAAGGTCATAAATAAGAAGAGCTGATTTTTCACCAAAAAAAGACCCAAGACACAAGAATAAAAGTAACTTTAAATTATAAAAACAGGATTTTTTATCGATTTAATCACACCTATACCCCATCCACTTTTCGGCAACTCCCAAAAATACCACCTCAAAACGTAGGTTGAGCAGTCACCATCCTGACTCCTCTCCTCCTGGCTCAGGCCGATAAATCTGGTGATTCTTTCACCATATAGCAGGATGTACCCGATGCTTGCCTCTACCGCAAAACACGCCCGCCATCATATAAAAGCGTTCCTGACCCTGTCTGTCCTGCTTTTCGCCACACCATCGATCTGGGCAGACAACCTCCGTCAAACCGGGCTGACAGCAGAAATTGAGCGCCAGCAGCATCAGGAGTGGCAGCTAAAGGTGACCCATGAGTTCCAGCAGCTGCTGAGCTGGTTCTCCGCCCAGGAACAGACCAGGGCAGCAGCCCCTGACGGGGGCATCCCCCTCAATGAACTCCAGCCTCAGCAACTCACCGCAGTGCACAACCTGCTGACCCGGGCACTGGGAGATACAGGCTACCTGCGGGTCAACAGCCTTTTAAAGCTTCATAAAGTGCAGGCCGAGATGAACCAGCCCGGACACGCACAGCCTACCCTGCTGCGGTACCAGAGCACAGACACCCGACAACGGTTTGCCCTGACAGGCCCAGTGGTGAACCTTGAGATGCATGCCAGTCACAACCTTTGGCAAATAGACACGCTGATGCTGGCACTCTGGCCCAGGCAGATCCCTCCCGCTCCCGAACCAAGGCTTGAAGGTTCCGATGCTCACTACGCATTCCTGCGCTGGCATGAGTCGGTCGGTGAAGATGTGCTGGGGCAAATCAGCCAGCAGGCTATTCAATTCCTTAAAGCTCTTCCTGAAAGCTCACAAAGATTGGCCGGGAAAGGGCAGATGATGTCATCCCTCAACCTGCGCGCTGCCGACCGTATACGCCTGCGACAGCTGGCACTGTCACTTAGTAATCATCTGGCTGTGGGCCATTCCGGTGAGAATCCAGAGGAAAGCATTGATATCAGTTTTCAGTGGCAGGGGCAGTTAACAGCAGACAACGATCTGTTATTGAATCTGAAGGCAGGGCAAGGGCTCTGGCAGATTATGCTAACCAGCAAATCACCTGATGCACCTTTTGAAAAAATGCCCGCCAATGGAGCATTTGTCGCCTACTCACACAATGGAGACAGCCACCTTGCCCACTGGCAGGTACAAGCCCTTGAAACGCATCAAGACAGTAAGTCCGTTAAGCAGGAACCTGAGCCATTGTCAGAGGCCGTTCCTGTCACATTGGCGGGTGGCCAGACTGAAGAAAATAGAGATACTGATACCGATACGAATACCGTTAAAGCGCCCGCCACTACCTGGCTGAAGGACCCGGCCTTCCTGAATGGTATGGCGCTGTCACTCGGATATGTTGGCCAGACAGTCTCAATGGGTGAACCGCTGCAACCCGTTGTCATGGTAAAACGGGAAGGACGCCCTCACCGCAATATCAAAGTCACCTTCTCCCTGACCGAAAACGGCAGTGAAGAACCCTGGCTGAAAGATGTTGTTATGAATTTCGAAGAACCCACTCAGGACTACCGTTCCCGCGTGCTGCTGCCAAAGTCCATGGCTGGAAAAGATGTCACCATAACCTTTAGCGTTCATGAGCCAGGTACCCGGTTTGAAGGCTTGTATGAATATAAGATTCAAGTCAAAAAACCTCCCGGCACCATGTGAGAACTGAAGCCTTGTCACTCCTGAATCCGCAGGCCTGTTATATAGCCAGCCAGGCCTGTTAGCGAATCTGACAGAAGCTATCAGTTGACAGTAAATCTGCCCAATGCCCCAATTAAAGAGCCCTCGCGACTATGCGGGGGCTTTTTCATGATCGCGCCGGTCTTACATCAGGAAACCAATACTGACAAACAGGTTACTCCGCTGCATTTTGAACGCCATCTTATTGTCTTAGCTGCATGATTCAACAGGTTGGGCAGAATAATGGAACAAGATTATGCAGGATTAGGTGGACTTAAAGGAATATTTGCGCCCAGAGCGGGTGAAAAGAAAACCGCAGAGCAGGATAAAACCAAAAAAGGCGCTGAAAAGGATGAGAAGGCTGGCAGGGTCAAAGCTGCGGAAAGCGAGAAACGCGTACATAGCTCTCCAACAACAGCTGAGTCTTTGGCAACACCCATCGATCATTCAGCCAGTCCTTTGGACACTCGAGCCCCACGGCTCGAAGCTGCCTCGGCATCTGCCTCTCTGAAACAACAGATGGCTGAATCCCTTGAGCGTACCCTTCAAAAAGCACAGGATTATTTCAAGAACAAAGAGTTTGAAACCTGCCTTAAAGAATTAAATGACGGATTGCTTGAGCAAAAGAAGCAACTGACCTGTCCGCAGCAGGCTGACCTGAGCATGCTTCATTTACAGGTCCTGGTAAAACTGAAATCCCAAACAGACAACGCGGCATTACATAAGGCACTAATCACCTTTAATAACGCACACCAGCAATTACTGTTTCAGAGTGGCGACAGCTCTGGTGAGATCAAAAAACGTATCAAAAAAGCCCTTGCTCTGACTGAGCGCTGTGAAGCATTCAAAAAAGAGTCAGGTGATACGGAAGTGGGGCATGTTCTCATACTGTTCAATTTCATGGCGAACTCTGGTGCTGAAGGATCTACACAAGAATTGCTTCGGGTATCAAACTCCACACAAGACAAGTGGGTCGGCTATTGGAAAGGCTGTGTTCTCCTGAAAAAAACGGGTTATAGAACAGCCCGGGAATTACTCCGTAAAGCCTGGGACCATAAGCTGCCCGGTGCCCGTGAGCGTTTGGCAGAATGCCTCTGTAAAGGGGCTCTTGATGATTTGCATGGAGAGTTCTCTGGCCCTGTTTCTGCAGACCGGCACAAAGAAATGACCAAAGAACTGCTCGAAGCTGTGGAGCTGGGTGAAACCGGAGCATTGTGCCTGTTGACCGAGAGAGCCAAGCTGGGACTGAAAGGTTTCCCCATCAATACGGAGACAGCCGACAGTTATATCGACGCCGGGCTGCTAATGGATGATGTGCTCTGTCATTACCTACAGATGATAATACTGTGTAATCTGGACGACACAAAAGATCATGAAGTTATGCAACGCAATGTCAGTCACAGCATTGATACCTTACAGAATCTTTACCGCCTGCGTAACCGGCATCGAAAGCATTCCGCCCCCTTCTGCAACCCTGTACAGCAATGGCTTCAAGGGGAGGGAGAACCCGAGAATAATTACACAGGCTTCTGTGATTACTGGCTGACCGAGCGCTATAAGGCCTGTAAGGCTAATAGACGCTTATTGCAGGCTTACATTATGGAAAGTTGTGAGCTTGGCAGTACCGGGCTCGGAGAACTGGGAATAACACACCTACTCCATCATGAAAGTTTTGAAGTAGCACTGTGCTGGGCTGCGGCCGCTAAGGCAATTACAGGTAAAACTATTTACGATCGGGAAGTGGCTATAAAAATGCTGGATCGGCGGGCATCCGCCGTCAATAGCCGGGAGCTCAAAATTTTCGCAGCAGACATACGCCTACAATACGACACTGATCGCCCTTCTTGCAGTGTACGGGAGCCGTTCTGGAACTTTACGATATTCCAAAATGCACGATGCTGCCGGTTCTTTGAGCAAGAGGGGCATTTGGGACATGCTGCAAGCACATTTGCTTCTTCGAAAGATCATAGATGCCTGTTTCAGCGATGTGACCGGATACGATTCAAACACCTCATGCTCTTAAGCAATGTTGGTTTAGATGTCAGGGATCACATTGTTCGTCTTGCCACAGACGGCTACACGGAAGCATGTATTTATCTGGCAAGGGACTGTATCCAGTTAGCTAATTATGTAGAAGCAGGGTCGTGGCTGGACAAACAAAGTGTAAAACAAAATCACCAGACCAGACTCCTGAAAGCGGCCTGTTGCACAGGAAAACCCATGGTCGACCTTCAGCCCGGAAAGGATATCAGGGCCAGCTTCAGACTTGTGGACATGGTTGAGTCAGGCAGATTGAAAGCACCTAAGGCAAAAGAGCTAAGAAAGCACCTTATGTTTGTTGCTATGGAGATGACACAGCAGGAATGTCGCCATTTGCGCCCTGACCCTGGAGCACAAGTAGTTGCCAGTATGTTGAAATCTCTGGCGCTCTCACATAGCGATCAAAACAAAGCCATTCACATTCTTTACAGGGCATTCTGGCTTACGGGCAATAATGAAATTGCCATTGCGCTGACTAAACGTTTCGACCGAGAAGGACGACAGCGTGAGACCTGGAATATTCGCAGGGTTCTCTGTAACGAGACTGATGCGATCAACAACTCAGCAATATTCAACTACGAGGCAAAAACAGGGTTTTCCGTTTTTTCTAAACGACAAAGAAGAGAACCTGTTGAGTTACATGGTGTTGCATTTCAAAAAGGCAATAAATTCACAGCACTTTATTTGAGTGGAATAATGGAGTGCTGGCACCTCAAAGTTAAAGTCAATGCTGATACGTCCCCGACAACTCTTGGTGAGCTGTACCGGCAAGGCAGCACTTTGGCCGAGCACTACAGTAAAGAGCGCGAGAACTTTCGTGCAACGGCAGAACAACAGAATACCCTGGGAGCCTTTTTCCATAAACTTGCCATGGTTTGCCATTACAGCGGCAGGCTGTCAGAAGCTTATGATTACCTGCAGATGTCTGCCTGTATATATAAATATGAAGAGGCCAGGCTTCCACTTATTATGTACTGCTGGGATCGGGGAAATACCAGGCTTGCTGAGGAGATCTCCCCCCCCCATGCGAAATCCCCAGTGGTCAGAAAATGGTCTGCAGCATTGGCGGATCGAACCGAAATCTCTCAGCATATAACACCTGATTTCGAGAATTGGGAAGACTTTCAACATGGGGTAGCTATAGCAAAAAAGGCAGCCGAGAAAGGCAACCCCGCACGGTTGATCAAGTTGTACCACGATACAATGGAGAAGCTGGTACCCCTTACCACCAAACAGGAGGCGTGGGGTGATGCGGTCGTTTACGAAAGACAGCTTCAGATATTGATTCAGCTGATTGTAGGGCTGAAGATAACTGAAGTCATTCCGATTCTTATGATGACACTTTACACTGGCACTCCCAAATACTTTCCGATTTCCCCCTACAAAACGTTATCTCTCATAGCTGAGTTAAAAGGCAGGAAAGGGCCGGCCAATAGTATTCTTTCGGCTGAAATTCCTTCTTTAGACAGGGATCCTGCCCCCCTGAGTTATGACTTCTTCCAAAGCAGTCTTATCGTTTTATTGCGGAATAATAGTGAGCCTGCGGTTAAAGAGTACATCCATCTTTTGCAGAGGTTTGGACTGCTCGATCTTAAAGAGTACGGCATACCTGAAGGTTCTGATTACTTCGCTCCAGATAACGATGAAATGGTCGACCTGCTTGTTGCTATCACTCAGGGAGACAAAACTGCAGGCAAGAGGATTCTGAGGCTTATGCAGATGGGGGAAGAGAAAAGACAGTCAACCACAATGCTACTTTGCCAACTGCAGGTGTATGCGGGTCATGAAATAGTGAGCAAGGAAATTCTGGATAAAAATCTGGTGTTTTTAGCGGATCAAAAATTCAAAGCCGCCTCTACCTGCCTGGGAGTGATTCGTTTGCGGGAAGGCAAAAAGGGAGAAGCGCTTGAGTATTTTCGAAAAGCGGGGCGTGGGTTTGTCTATGACCCTGATGCTGCGCAGCTGGCCCTGAACCTGGCGCATCAGCTACATTATGCGGAAGAGGTTGAAAACAAGAAACACTTATTAGAAGCAGGAGTGCCTTCGGCAGTTTGCCAGAAAGCCTGCACCCTGATTGAAAACAATAAGCACAAAGCAGCACTGAAACTATTGGATGTGCCCTGGGTTAGCACAAACCCGGAAGCAGCTGCAATGATTGCCTTGTTGCGACTGGCTGAAAATCCTGATGACAGTCATTGTCAGCAACATGTTCGAGACATTGTTGCAAAAGGTGACCCACGGGCTTTGTTCAGGTTGCTGGTTCTAACAGATATCCATCAGCCGGTTTCTGAAGATGTATTTAAAGTGCCTGATGTCGTAGCGGCGCTGTCAGCCGGGGTTAATAATGAATGCAGCCAGTTTCTTCAGACGGATCCATATCTGGTCAAAATAACTGATCTTTTACGCATAGAAGCTACCAAGGCGCTTCTTGGTCAGAGTGAAGCGGTGAGCAGTAGCGGGAAGAATTACCGACAAGCCATAGAGCAACTCTTGTGTGTATTGAATCATTGCAAACTACCGGAGGCCTGGCAGCTTCCTGCCGGTAAGTCATTAGCCAGAGCCGTGCCGGACATAATTAACGGCCTGATGAAGCATGTACAGCAGTATGGATTTACCGACATAGCATACAAAGTTTTAACTCAAATACAGGGGTCCGGTAAGAAACTGCTGCCTGTCGATGATTATCTGAGCATTATCGACAGCTGCAAAATGACTTCAGAGGCTGAATGCAAAACTCTGATAAAAAAAATAAGTCAGGAAAGTAATGCTGAGACGTTACTGAAAAAAGCATTAAAGCGAGTAGTACGAAACAAACCCGTCAACTGGATCTGGGCCTCTTGCCTGTTCCATCGAATAATTAAGGATACAGCTCATGCGTCCGACTATACCCTCGTAATCGAGCAAGCTGCCGTTTCCGCCATTCAGGCTTTAGGGGCTGATATTGAACCACCTGCAATTTCTGCCATTCAACGGATGTTTAATTTCCTGAGCCATGGGGCCGCAATAAAACTTGTTGAGGACCATCGCGACCAGGTTCTGTCAGCAGTCGTACGCTGTACTGCGGCAAACACCTGTCATGGGGCGGGGACTTTCCTGGCACAGACACTTGAGGATACTGGTGAACTACAGCGCCTTCCCATGATGTCTTCCGAAGAGCAGGATAAGGTCATCAAAATCATTTCTGCCTGGTATCAATGTATTAATAATGAGGACAAGGCTCAGCAGTGGCTTCTGGCTGGCAGTGGTAACGCTTCAGAAGAAGCCATAAAGCGTATAGATCAGGAGCTTACTGCACAGCTTGATGCCAGGCCTGTTGACCAGGGTAAAGTGAAAGCTCTCTATCAAAAAGTGGCGCAAACCTGCCCCCAATATCCGGGGGTTCCTGAAACTACCCTGATCAGCAGCATGAATGCTGCAGCCGGTGATGAGTCCTGGTTGCTCTGGCTGGCAGGTATCAAGGTAGCACGCTCTCTAAAAGCAGGTTCAGAACCTGGCCTGGAAGCTGATTTACAGGAGAGCACACCCCTCTCAACAGCTCTTGAAACCAACGCTCTTGAGAAGAAGGCCTGTGTGAATCTGGTCTGGGGTTTATGTCAGCGCGGTAAGAACGTTGAAGCTTTTAAACGATGGCTGAAACCTGCCCTGATCAATTCAAAGGAGCAGGAGATTCTCGGGGCACTGGTGCACCATTTCCTTTCTCAGGAAAAAAAACCATGGCCCCGGTTAACCAATCTATTGGCAAGTGTCGATGCCGATATGGAAACAAACCCTGAATGGCAGAAACAGCCTTTCTGTTATATCAGACATATCCCGGTTTCAGGCCTGCCTGCGTTTATTAATCAGCAGCTGGAATCTGTTGTTGATTCAGCGAGATGCCTGAAGGTGATACAGCAGGTAGGACTTCGTGACTCCGAATGCTTAACTCAACTTCCGGCAAAAACTGTTGTCAGCCTTCTTGAAAGCATTGAGACAGATAAGCGTCTAAGAACCAAATTACAGGATGTCGTGTTCCAGACAAACGCAGGGGTATTAAAACAGTTATCACCAACGGCTCATTTGAAAATACTGGCTCAATTTGCGCACCAATGCAGCACATTTCAAGAAGCGCCTGCCAGGCGCTACCTGAAAATCTGCCAGGCTGTTGCTCTTGAGCATGGCGCTGAAAAAGTCATGGTTTATGCAGGCAAGATTCCAGCTGGTTTCCAGGAAGGTAAATTGAAAAAGGAGTATCAGGCTCTTAAAAACCTGGTTCCGTATACTGTTAATTTGTCTAACCCTGAGCAAGCAGTCTCCGCCCTGAAAAAGAGCTGGCAACGTGCTGATACAACAACAATGCCTAAGCAGCTTGAGGTAATTGTTCTCAAGTGTGTAGAAGAACAGACTACACGCCTGAGGGGGCGCGTTTACGACAGCGCCCACCTTAAAACACTCGATGACATTGCGGAGGGTATCGCAATAAAAAGAGCAGTCGCCTCGCTCAGGGCAAACCTCAGTCAATGGCAGAGTGCAAAACCTGCAGCGAAAGTACTTTTGCTTAAGGAGTTTAAGGCGAGTGAAGCTCTTACGGAACGAATTTCACCTGAGGAGAGAACCACTCTTGCAGAGGTGCACGCCTGGCCGGAGCGTGAAGAGAAAAGACTGCATGAGGCTGGTAACACGTTTCAGGCAACTACAACTCTAGGAGCCTATCTGGATGAATATGAAAAGCTTCAGGTTTTCCATCTCCCTGCAGACTATCCGGGCAAGTCTGATTTGAAACCGATTATGCGGCGTAAAGAAAGGGAATTAGTAACTTTCTTCAGGCAGCAGATGAAATACCTGCAGGACAAAACGCAAGCTGCGTTGGCTGAGGATACAGACCTGCAGTCAGAGCTAAAAGACGCTCTGACGCTATTTTCGCGACTCGAAACACATATTATGCCGCGGCTTGAGCCGACCTACAGAAATTCCATCAAGGCGATGCAAAGTCGGTTACTCAAGGCTCAACAGTTTTGGGTGCAAAGAGTGATGCTTACGCAGATGGAACAACTCCTGACGGTGGAGAGATTCCCTACATTGGTAAGGGAGAAAGACGAGTATCTGGAGTTGTATAAAAACGATCTGCAAAAGATTGACCTGGAAGCCTGTGATAATGCGGGATCCCGTAAGCGTCGTCTGGGGCATGTACTGGACCTGATAAAAGTTGATAAAGAGCTGTTGGGTGACTGGGAGCATAAAGCCCCTGCAATCTTCCAAACCCTTGTTCGTCTGTTTATGAGCCAGGATTTTGACCGTGTTCTTAAGGATTATGGTGCCCAATATGCAAAACAGGTTTGGCCTGTCGTCAGACAGCTCACCAACTCAGCAGAAACACTGTCGAAGAGAAATAAGGATTTGTGTGAACGGTTATTGAAAACGTTATTAGCCACTGAATCTGTTCAAGAGGAACAGGCTAGAACTAATCTGGCTTGTTTTTATACGCAGATTGGTGAACAGAAAAAGGCATCGATAGAGACAAACCGACTGGCTTCAGCTTCTCATGTTGCGGCCATGGACACACCAACAGCAATGGCGAGCGCTGTTGCTGAAAAAGCAGAAAAACTTCATCAGGTGAGTGATCAGGACGACGTACTGTTTAAGGGGTTGGGTCGGACGCCGAAAAAGAAAAGGCAGCCGAGTAGTAGCAGAATTGCAGTCAGAGCAGACCGTACTTCGCCCAAAGTACCCGCGATAATGAAGCTTTCGGTACAACATGCTGTTGCAGAGATGGATCGTATGATTAAGGACATCCAGTATGACTGCTCTCAACGTGCCGAAAACACTCTGAAAGACAAGCTCAGGGAGTGGGGAGCGCTCGATCTCACCGGGTTTCATAATGGTGCTGAAAAACTTGAGCGCCTCCAAAGCATGTGCAGGTTCTTGCCAGCAGTGCGTTCTCTGGCAAACCTGGAGGTTGAGATCCCTCTGGATACGCCTCTGAAACCTGATGAATTATCAACGACGCTGAGAATGCTGGAGCAGAGAGAAAGACGGGCAAATCAGACTACTGATTTCCTCTGGGTCAGACCTCATTGCCGTATGCTTGAGTGGAGTCTTCGGACTTTGCTTTATATTTCTCAACTCCAGCATGGTCACAATGAGCAACTGGCACAGGAAGCCTGTCAGGTTCAGTTAACCCATAACACTTTATGTCCAGTGAATATTCTGGAATTCCTGTGTATCCAGCTACAAACAGCGGCGAAGAATGTAGGGGAAGGGACGAAAAGGTTTCCAGGGTACTACACTGAACCAGCCCTTGCGGCCCTTCACTTTTTGGTAAACCAGGCGCGCACACTGTCAATTAGTGATCCAAACCGTGAGAGCGAATTGAAAGAAGCACTGGAGAGAACTGACCAGCACCTGCTCAAGTGTTCCATCGATAAAGCTTCTGTAACAGGTGAGCTTTTCCCTATGGATCGGGGAGATATTTCATCACTGATTGCCAGATTTGGAGCTGCTGAGGATTTGACCATCCCCATGTTATCGGAGTTATGTAGCGCCCAAAACCTTCCAGAAGTACTGGAGCAACTTGAGGACGCACTGAGTCTGGAACAGGTATCAGACATTGTGGCAGCACTGCAGGACTGGAAGCGGAGACAGTACCCGGATACCCCAGGGAAATTACCCTGGATGAGGTGCCGTATTGAAGAAGTCTGTTTTAGACTGAGCAGTTTTATGAGTGAACAAGCGACGTTTTTCGCATCTTTGGGAAGCTCGTAGAATGCAGCGTTCAAAGTCAGGTTTGCGTAATAAGAGCTTTTCCGCATTTTGAAAAGCGCAGTTTACTCAATGAGCAGTCATTCCTTGACTTAGTCACCAAAAGCCGTCTGGCTTTTGGTGAAACTCTTCCCAGGACAATCCTCCCAAGAGCACCCGCCCAAGAGCACTCTCAACCCTCACCCATATAACCATTTGAATAGAAGCACTGACAAAAAAGTGCACTTCTCTTTCTGAAACAGTCTGACCCTTCAGTTAAACAATTTTTAGAAGGCGTTTATCAATGTTACCAACAGCACCAATGCTCCGTAGCACAACCCGGCCAGCCAGTCATGATGACCCATGCGCAAAAATGGAGAAGACCCACTCCCCAACCCACTCGATCACATCAGTAAACCCTGGCTGCCAACCAGACAGACGACTACCAGAGCGAACAATAAAAGAGACACCTCTTACAATAAACTCAGAGGTTGAAGAGGAATTTGAAGCAGAAACAAAGCCACTGGTCACGGCTCTTAAACACTTACTGAATGCAATGAGTTGCCCCCAACTTAAACGCCCTCTTCACAAGCTGGAAGAGGACGCTCAATCAAATATATATTTACTTCGCAGCTACTACAAAGAAAGGTTTACTGTCTTTAGCGCGCAAAAAAGATCACCAGCCATTTGCGACATAACCCTCAGTGCGTTAAAGAGACTAATAGAACGCCATTGTGCACAACAGCCATTATCCCAAGAGCAGAAGAAGACCTTTGAGAGAACACTCTGGCTTAACTTTAGTGAGCCCAATAAAGAAGATCCACACGGACTTCCTGCATTCCAGGAAAGAATACTGGAAAAATTACAGTCCCCCCCAAAGCAAACAGAAAGATGGACGCCTGTTGTTATGAGCCTGGATAAACACTTTCTTTTTGCTTGTATGGGGTGGAAAGATCAAAACCTGTCTTTTGTGTTAACAGGGTCTTTAGGGCACAACATGTACGTAGAACAAAAAGACGCCTTTTTAGGAAGAAAGATAAAATACCAGGACTTCACTGTTGACCTGGCCCAAAAGAAATTTTTCAGTATTTTACAGGCTGAAATTCGCACTGCTTTTCGTATTTACGATAACCAGCATGGCAATACATCCCCCCCCCCGGAAACCCGCATATACTTCCTGGAAGCCAGGCGCCAATTCAGCTATTTCAGCTGTGGTGAGTTTGTTTTCAATGATTTTTTTGCCTTTCTCGACTCTAACGACAGTAGCGGAATTGAGGGTAGGGAAGTCTTGCCAGTTTCAGGATGTAGACGCCATCAAACAGGAAAAGAGTCAAAAGATGACACCTTTAGCCTCTCAGCTATAAGAGAGCCAGGCATTCATCACTACGTTCTTACAAGATACCCCATCCTGCTCTTACTCCCCACACAAAGCCTTACTGTATTAGAAGCAGAGTTAGAAAAAATCCAGAAAATGGAGCCAGAGAAAAGTACCGGAGTTCTGCAATTAAGAGAGGCGCTTACTCCATGGATCAAAAAGGCTCCTCAACCCACAGGGGGCTTCAAAGATATCAACACATACGCGATACACCACTTTATCAAGCACGCCATTGAACTGGCAGAGATGCCGCGCTGAGAATCACAGTCGAGCTATCAACGGAGTTGGATATCCGTCACATCTGAAGCTATAAGGAACAACCAGAAAGCCCCAGTCTTCATGCAATGAGCAGTGTTGTTATCATGAATGCACACAGGGAACCTGTAATATTTCATCACTGATGTACATGTAGCTGGTGTGGTAATTGCCATAGCTGTGGGGTTGGTATGGTTGATGATATGTACCTGATGCTATTCCAGGTCTACTCTGTTGATCCATCTCATTCATGTTCTCTATTCTGCGGACTAACTGTTAATGTTCACCATAAACTTTCGAATACGTTTGGTTTTTACTTGTCTTCTTTTTGCCTTGGTTTTTTTTAAAATTGCTTTCGTTTATGGAGGCATTGACCGGGAGGATTTATTCCGACCCCAGGGGATTGCCTTTAAAGGAAAGGAAAAGGTGTATATCCAGAAAGATTCATCCCTCTGGGAAAGTGGAGAAATATACAGGGTAATACTGTCTCTGAAAGCCCATGTATTTTCCTATCAGGACAGAGGCGTGATTGTACGGCAGGAACGACGGGTACTGATTCATGCAGAAAGTCTGGAGGTATACACTACGGACGAAAGGTTGCCCTTTGGAGATCCTGCCGGGGGGGTTCTAATTATAGACTCTTATCCCTCCCACAGTCTGGGGGTAGCCAGCCAGTTTTTTATTGATTCGGGCAAAAAGAACCTGCTGATGATCGAATCGATCAATTACCACAGCTATGATGTAGAGCCAAAAGAGGAGCGAACATTATCCTTTTACCGTCCCATCGGTAATGGTGTGAAACACTGGAGAGAGAAAAGTCTGTCAGACAGGCATTGGCAGGGTATCGCACTTTCCCCCTCGAAACCTTTGGGAGCAACTTCAAATGAGGGAGAAACTTCAAATGAACAACCATCTTGTTTTCAGTTCGCTGCTTCTATCGCTCTGCCAGCGCCATCCGCCAGTGGGGCGAATGCTCAAGGTCATACTATGACCAGATTAAAGACAGGGATGCCATTCTTACCGCTGGAAGAGAGACTGAAGAGAACAATCAGAACCAGTCGTCATTTAGAGGCTGAACAGGTGAGGGAGAGTGGAAGCGAAAGTGTTGTTATGCACTTTATTGATATGGCGAAATCAATAAAGACCAGTGTTAACCTGTGTAGCAGTTACAGGTCCCGTTATATCAAACAACCGGGTATGTTACGCAAGGTTCGTTCTGGTTCTCACAGGGACCATATAGTTGAACAAACGATTTTCAGCCCGGATGGAAAGCTTGAAAGGCTGGAGTTCTCCCTTGATGAGAGGTATCCCGTTTCTCTCAGTTTTCAGCGAAAGAAGTGATCGCAATGAAAGGGGCTCTATGGTGTCAACGCACCCTGGTAAAAACAAACCTGACGGCCTGATTCAGGTGTTACATATTTCGCCACATTTGCACCCCGATTGATCATCTTTCATCCCCGCTCCTGCCAGAAAGGAGCGGTTCAATAACTCCGTACTTAAATTTCTCTCTCACATTTTTTCTAAAGAGTTTTTACGGAGCCGCTATGTCTCAACCTGTCTCAATAACAATAAGAAACCATGAACCCTTGTCGTACTTTACACTGTTACTCGCTTTTGTCCTTGGGCTGCAGGTTTTCACCACACAAGCGGCCATCTCTTCGAGCCCTGAGATATTTACCTCACTCGACGAAGTAGAATCCGGTCAGCTGTTGTACAAAACCCAGGACCTCGGCCAGTACCAGCGAGCCTTACTGCAGAACACCAATGTCGACCTTGGCATTAAAGGTATGGTGGCCCAGGTCACCCTGACCCAGAGATTCACCAATACCACCGGTAACTGGCAGGAAGGTATTTATGTGTTTCCTCTGCCGGATGATGCCGCTGTCTACGCCATGACCATGACTATTGGTGACCGGGTTATTCAGGGAGAGATTAAAGAAAAGCAGGAAGCCAGAAAGATTTATCAAAAAGCGGTGAAGGCCGGTAAACGGGCGGCTCTGACAGAACAACAGCGCCCTAACCTGTTCACCACAAGTGTGGGCAACATTTCTCCCGGCGTTACCATCTCTGTCACTCTGAAATATCAACAGAGTGCCGCTTATGACCAGGGCCGTTTCAGCCTGCGTTTCCCGATGACTTTGACTCCACGGTATATCCCAGGCCAGCCACTCTCTCAGGCGTTTACATCCAACGGTCATACGGAAGAGAGCGTTTCTATCAATGCAGGTACTGGCTGGAGTCAACCGACAACAGAAGTGAAAGATGCTGATCAGATTACCCCATCACAGGTGTCTGCAAAACCCGGAAATAAAGGTAACCGTGCCAATATCACTGTCACTCTGGATGCAGGTATGGCGCTGGAAAAAGTCTCAAGCCCTTCTCACAAGCTGGATATCAAGCAGCAAACCCATCTGTACACCATCAGCCCTGTCTCTGACCACGCAGATCACAGAGTCACAATGGATAAGGATTTCATACTCAGCTGGCAACCAGTCGCTGGCACCTCACCAACCGCAGCGCTGTTTAATGAGTCGTCTGAACACTCACAGCACCTGCTACTCATGCTGATGCCACCACAAAGTCAGGCACCCCGTATTCCCCGGGAGATGATCTTTATTATTGATACGTCCGGCTCCATGGGCGGAGCCTCTATTCGTCAGGCACGTCTGGCACTGCAATCAGCTGTACAGCGGCTGAAGCCTCAGGACCGGTTTAATATTATTGAGTTCAACTCCAGTACCTCACAACTTTATCCACAGCCTTTGGCCGCAAGCACATTTCAGGTGAACCATGCGCTGTCTGCAATCGCCCGCCTGAAAGCCGGCGGTGGTACTGAGATGTCTCCGGCGCTAACAGCCGCTCTCACCCATCAAGGCGCCACACCAAAGGGCTACCTGAAACAGGTGGTGTTTATTACCGATGGCGCGGTGGGTAACGAAGAAGCGCTTTACCGTCAGCTTCAACAACAACTCAACGGCAGCCGTCTGTTCACTATTGGTATTGGCTCGGCACCCAACAGTTGGTTTATGCGCAAAGCTGCAGAAGCCGGTCGGGGTACCTTTACCCAGATCAACGACACCATGACCGTTGCTGAGAAGATGTCTGAGCTGTTTTACAAACTGGAGTCGCCGCTTTCTACCAATATTCAGGTGCGCTGGCCACAGGGTGTGAAGGTCGACATGCTGCCCGGCCAGATACCCGATATCTATGCCGGCGAGCCGGTGCTTATATCCGCCCGTATTGAAGGTGATATTCAAGGCAAAGAAGTATTAATCACAGGCACCAATGGCAAAAGAAGCTGGCAGAACCGCTTTATGCTCTCCTCTTCATCGCAACAGGAGCAAACTAAGGGAATTGCACGACTCTGGGCTCGCAAGAAGATCGAACAGCTGGAAGACCGCAAGATACAGGGCGCAGATCCGGCGCTGATTCGTAGTCAGGTATTAGCACTGGCTCTGAACAATGAACTGGTTACGGCTTACACCAGCTTTGTGGCTGTGGATAAAACCCCGGTTCGCCCACAAACGATGCCTGCTAACAAAAGCAATGTAGCCAACAATAGGCCTGCGGGTTCCACCCAGAAGCTGGCCTGGCCACAAACCGATAACGGCACAGAGCGTAATGTCTTGTTTGGCGTTCTGGCTTTATTGCTGCTGACAGGCCTCAGGCTTTTCAAAGCCAGACAAAACGCTCTTGCAGCTTAACTTCCCATAACTTAAGCCCGTAACTTAAGCCAGCAACTCTTCACAACCGCCGGCAGGCACACTCTGTGCCTGCCCGCCTCTCTAAAGCCGGATACACCACCATGATCACCAAAAGACCATTGCTGTTTATTCTCACACTGACCCTGACGGTCACCGCCACATGGAATCTTGGTCGGGCCGGTTATATTCAAGCCAAAGCCATGCTCGCCCAACACCTGATTGCTTCAGCATGGGACGAAACACTGGCCAACCCCAACCAGCCGCTTATTCACCCCTGGAGCTGGGCTGACACCGGCCCGGTCGCCCGGTTACAGGTGCCTTCCCTGGGTGTAGACCAGCTGGTACTGGATAGCAGCAGCGGTCAGGCACTGGCATTCGGCCCGGGGCTTCTTACGGGTTTTTCCTCAAGCGACACCAACAACCACGACACCATTATCAGTGGCCACCGGGACACCCACTTCCGCTTTATGCAGAACATTCAACCGGGTATTAAAGTCGCTCTGCAAAATCCACAGGGAGAATGGCTGCACTATAAAGTATCTGCCACACAGGTGATCGACATTCGAACCACTCCTTTACTCGCCCAAAATGGAGGCGGGCTGATTCTGATTACCTGCTACCCTTTCAGCACCTTAACTGCGGGTGGCCCGCTACGTTATGTAGCAATGCTCACCCCTGAGACAGGCACACTCTAAAAAACGACAACGGAAGATCATTTAGCACTGTCAGAGAGAATCGTCCTATGTATTTATCACGGTAAGAGCAGGTTAATTACAACTTACCAAAAGCCCCGGATAGACCGACTATATACGACCTTTCAAACCTGTACCGGATCATTGTCGAAGCTTCATCAGATTCAAACTTCGCAGACACAATAAACCCGGTACAAAACGTCATTGAACACCTGATTCCCAAGTTACCGATTTAACCTGCCAACTATACGAGGATGCTCGTCCGTATGAGTTCTGAAGCCCAAAATTTCGACGATCTCAACCCCGCAGATATGGCCAGAAAAGGCGTTGAGGTGGGTGTCTACAAAGCATCCAAAGATACGGTAACCTCGTTTGCCCTGGCAATCTTTGGTGGCGTCTTTATCGCTATCGCTTTTGTGTTCTACATCACCGTTGTGACCGGTTCCGGCGGCATGCCATGGGGTATGGCCAAGCTGATTGGCGCCACCTGCTTCAGCCTGGGTCTTATCCTCTGTGTCATTCTGGGTGCCGAGCTGTTCACCTCTACTGTACTGACCTCCACTGCCTGTGCAGCCGGACGTATTAGCGTTCCACAAATGCTGCGTACCTGGGTGACTGTTTACCTGGGCAACTTTGTTGGCGGCCTGTTCTTCGTATGGATGATCTGGCAAGCCAGGGTTTATCTGTCTGACGGCGGCCAGTGGGGGCTGGTGGCTCTGAAAGTGGCTAACCACAAGCTGCACCACACTTTCTTTCAGGCCTTCATTCTGGGTACCCTGGCGAATCTGCTGGTGTGTCTGGCGGTATGGATGACCTTCTCCTGCCGTACGACAGGCGGCAAGATCCTCGCTATGATCTTCCCTGTTGCCATGTTCGTGGCCACCGGCTTTGAGCACAGCATCGCCAATATGTTTATGATCCCGATGGGCATCGCCATCCAGCATCTGGCTTCTCCAGAGTTCTGGACTGGCATCGGCCATGCGCCTGCTGAGTTTGCCGACCTGACTGTCAGCAACTTCTTCCTCAAAAACCTGATCCCTGTGACACTGGGCAACATCATGGGTGGTGCTGTACTGGTAGGGCTGGGCAACTGGTTTGTGTTCCTGCGTAAAGACAAGAAGCAAACTGCCATTCATCAGGGTCAGGCTCGTACTGCCTGATCACTGCTGACACTTTGTGTTTTAAAGGCCGCTATCTCTGGTAGCGGCCTTTTTTATGGCTTGCTGTTAGCCATCAATAACCCAAATGGCAGACACAGAAAAACCTCATCCAGACAGATGAAGAAACAGGAAAGAAGGTATTACGCCAAAGGGCGCATCAGATATTAAATGCGTCAGGCAGAGAAGGTATGCAGCTGCTGAACAGCCTTTGACCAGGAACCGCCCATAGCTTCCGGCATGATACGAGCAGACTCATCGATCGCTTCACGGATACGACGGTCATCTTCGCGGGAAGGCTTGTTGAGTACATAGCCCACCACCTTGCTGCTGTCTCCCGGATGACCAATACCCAGGCGCAGACGGTGGAAATTCTTGTTGTTACCCAGGCTGCTGATGATATCGCGCAGGCCATTATGTCCACCATGACCACCGCCCAGCTTCAGGCGTGCAGTACCCACAGGGATATCCAGCTCATCATGAGCCACAAGAATGTTTTCAGGGGAGATACGGTAGAAGTTGGCCATTGCAGCAACGGCCTGACCACTTTTGTTCATAAAGGTGGTCGGAAAGAGCAGACGGACATCCCTGCCTTGCAGAGATATCCGTGCTGTCAGCCCGTGGAATTTCTTCTCGGGCTGAAGAGTCACACCCGCAGAACGGGCCAACTCTTCAATAAACCATACACCGGCATTATGGCGAGTCTCATCATATTCACGGCCCGGATTACCCAGACCTACGATCAACTCAATGGATGCATCCGCACCCTTAGCTTTTGTTGCATTCGCCACAAGCAGCCATCCTTAATGCCGGTTGTATAACTTATTCTTCGCCTTCAGCAGGAGCTTCGCCTTCAGCAGACTCTTCTTCCTCAACTGCACGAGGAGCGTTAACGCTCGCTACAGGCAGGTTGTGGTCGTCGCCGTGGGCCAGTTGAGTCAGAGTAACGCCAGCTGGAACCTTAACGTCAGACAGGTGCAGTGCTGCGCCCATTTCAACGTCAGCCATGTCCACTTCGATGAACTCAGGCAGGTCAGCAGGCAGACAACGTACTTCAACTTCCTGCAGGTTGTGCGCTACGGCACCGCCAGCTTTAACGCCAACGCAGGTGTCTTCGTTGATGAAGTGCAGAGAGACGTGGGTAGTCAGCTCGTGGTCAGCTTCAACGCGCAGGAAATCCATGTGCATGGCATCGCCACGAGCAGGATGACGCTGCAGGTCTTTCAGGATGGCTTGCTGGGCTTTGCCATCAACATCCAGAGTCACAATAGAGGAGTAGAAGGCTTCAGCTTCAAGAGCCTTACGAACAGCTTTACCAGCCAGAGTAACCTGTACAGGCTCAGCGGAACCACCGTAGATGATGGCAGGAACTTTATCGGCGTGGCGCAGGCGGCGGCTCGCACCTTTCCCTACGTCCTGACGCGCTACAGCGTTCAGAGTAAATTCAGACATAACACTCTCCAATAGAGTAAGTCATTTATAACATGAGCCCGACCGCGACCAGACGAACTCGAAAGCACCAGGCCAGCCAAACGGCTCACCCAGAGAAAAACAAGCGGCGTATAATAACGACTGCCAGCCGGTTTGCCAAATATCCTGCGGCACTTACGGCCGTTATTTCCTGCGTATTATCCTTATCGAAGCGGGCGGGCATAATAAACAGGCACAAAAAAGCCCGGAAAACCGGGCTTTTGCTGGCAACTGTTCCTTTATCGGAACAATTTACCCAAGCTCTTATCGGAGCAACTTACCTGAACATAGCACTGATAGATTCAGCATTGCTGATACGGCGTACAGACTCAGCAATCAGAGGAGACATATCCAGCGCGCGAATCTTGTCAATCGCCTGAGCAGCAGGGCTCAGCGGGATGGTGTTGGTGATAACCAGCTCATCCAGCTCGGAATTGGTCAGGTTTTCCAGAGCACGGCCAGACAGTACCGGGTGGCTGGCGTAAGCCACAACCTTCAGGGCACCTTTGGCTTTCAGAGCCTTGGCAGCCATGCACAGAGTGCCCGCAGTATCGACCATGTCATCAACCAGGATGCAGGTACGGCCAGCAACATCACCGATGATGTTCATCACTTCCGCACGGTTCGCTTCAGGACGACGCTTATCGATAATCGCCAGGTCAGTATTCAGATGCTTGGCAAAAGCACGGGCACGAACCACACCACCGTGATCAGGAGAGACCACCATAATGTTCTCGTAATCGCCACGTTCGATATCGTCCAGAAGCACTGGAGAACCGTAGATGTTATCCACAGGAATATCGAAGAAACCCTGAATCTGGTCAGCGTGCAGATCAACAGTCAGAACCCGGTCGACGCCAACGGTGGCGATCATATCGGCAACAACTTTTGCACTGATAGGGACACGGGAAGAACGCGGACGACGATCCTGACGGGCATAGCCGAAGTACGGCATAACAGCAGTCACACGCTGAGCAGATGAACGACGCATAGCATCAGCCATAACCAACAATTCCATAAGGTTATCGTTAGTAGGCGCGCAGGTAGACTGGATAATGAAGACGTCCTTACCGCGGACATTCTCCTGAATTTCTACGGCGATTTCACCGTCGCTGAAGTGGCCAACAGAGGCCTTTCCGAGGGGGATGTGTAGATGGTCTACGACTTTCTGAACGAGTTCCGGATTAGAATTACCGGCGAACACCATCATTTTAGACACGACAGATACCTTGGATCATTGCTGGGTGAAATTGGCCTAGCTTCCGGGAATTCTGTAGACACATGAGTGCAAATGGCTGGGGTGGCAGGATTCGAACCTGCGCATGACGGGATCAAAACCCGTTGCCTTACCGCTTGGCGACACCCCAACATATTTTTGTATGTCGTTATTTCGCACCCGAATGCAAAAGATTACACAGAGAGACCTATCATTTGCAACCTCCAACTTATAAGAAGAAGCAACAAATCCGGAATGCCGAGTCATCGTTCTGCAATTCGGAAGAGTCTATCTCCCGAAGGCGGCGCTAAGATACTGTTCACAGTAAAGACTGTCAATTCCAAACCGGACCGAAATGGCCGCAATCGACCTTCGGCTTACCCTTGTTTTAGCGAGGTATTGTGCATTTTTTGAGGAAGTACCAGTGTCCACTTACGGATCGAAAAAATCACCTTCACGCCATTTTTCTCAGCACGAATTTTCGCAGGAAGGTGCACGCCATTAATATCTTTATAACTGCCATAAACAACAGTCCAGCCATTCTGCTGCAGCTCTGCCAGATACCCCTGATTATTCAGCAGGCGAACATAATCACGCCCCGGTGCAGGCAAGCCACGCATCCAATAGTCGAGAGAACCGAATGGCAGCAACCAGCCAGTCTGCCGGTATAGCAGATCTTCAGCCCTGTTTGAATAGACAGGCTGCTGTCCGGAGACATTGAGCAGAACACGACCGTCATCCTGACCTTCGAGCCGGGCCAGTGTACGACCGAGCGGGTCACTCATGGAAATAGAGTAAGTCGAAGGGTTACGATCCCAGTTAATGGTTACAGAGCCAGACTGCTTTGGTGTCACCACACCAGCCCGGCCATACACATGCCAGTCCACCAGCTTCTCGGCGATAGCGCGGTTTTTCTGCCAGGCCTGCTCACGGGCGCTGTCCGAAAGTGCCGGCCGCTTTTCCGTTGACGACGTGGTCGCACACCCGGAGAGGATGGCAACCACAGATAAAAAGCCAAGAGCTAAAAAAGACTTCAGACGCATGGGCAATTCCAATTCAACATTCAGAGCTCTATTTATTCGGCCGCATTTAAACGCTCAACAGTGGCTTTCAAGACCTCACTGTCCGCCTGCTGCTCCAGAGCCTTATCCCAAATCGCTGCTGCGTCCTGTTTATTACCCATCACCCACAAAAGCTCGCCAAGGTGAGCGGCAATCTCGGCATCAGGGAACAAAGCGTAAGCCTTTTTCAGAAACTTTAAAGATTGCTCATAACGCCCAAGACGGAATTCCGCCCAGCCCATGCTATCGATAATGGACGGGTCATCCGGATCCAGTTTATAAGCCTGGGCAATCAGCGCAGCACCCTCATCAATACGAGCCGTTCTGTCTACGAGGATGTAGCCCAACGCATTGAGGGCGGCCGCATTCTTGGGCTCCAGCACCAGCAGTTTACGCAAATGCTGCTCAAGCCCCTGAAGGTCATCCAGTTTCTCTGCCAGCATCGCCCGTGCATAAAGCAGGCTGGTATGGTCCGCGTAAGTTAACAGTGCCTTATCGTAAATATCAGCCGCGCCTTTATAGTCGCGCAGCTCAAGAGACACCTCACCTTCCATCAGGTAAAGCTGAGGGGCATAGTCCGGGTAGTTTTTGCGGGCATCCTGAAGATCATGCTGTGCCATATGCCACTGCTCATGGTCCGACAACATACGCACCAGAGCGCCATAAGCAGGAAGGAACTGGGCACCGGGTTTTACCTGCAGGAAATACTTCCGACCTTCTTTCCAGTCATCCATCTGTTCAGCCAGACGGCCGAGATAGTAATCGGCCACACTGCTGCGACCGGGGATTTTGCTCAACCGGTGAAAATAGAACCCGGCCTCACCAAACATACCGTTTTCCATCGCTACCAGACCGACCGAGAGCAGTAGTTCAGGGCTGCCCGGATGCTGCTCCACCAGCACTTCAAACTCTTTCTGCGCTCCAGGAAGGTCACCGCTTTTCACCAGCTGGCGACCATAGAACAAACGTAACCTCGGCGCCTGGGGGAATGACTTCACTGCCCTTTTCAACAAGGCCAGCGTTTGTTCCGGGCGATCCATATCTGCCAGAACCCTGGCTTTCAGCAACAGGTTCTGGGCATCCTCACCACTGCGTCGAATCAGCTGATCCAGCAGTGCCAGAGAGGCTTCTTTCTCACCCTGCATTTCCAGCAACATAACCTTGCCCAGCTGCAGACTGTCATCGTCCGGCCAGCGAGCCAGCAGACGATTAAACTCTTTCAACAACTCTGCTCTGGCTTCCTGAGTCAACGTACCTGAGCGTGAAGCCAGAAAATCAAAAGGTGCCTCTCCGGTTTCCTGACGTACCTTTTCAAGAGCGGCCAATGCCGCCAGCGGTGCACCGCCCCAAATCTCTTCAATGGCAAAGGCGCGAATCGCATCCGGGTTTTCAGGGGCGATACGAATCCAGAGACGCGCTGCATCACTGGCTGCCTGACGGGCATTTAAATAAGACGCCACCTGATAAGCACGCTCAGTCACTCCCGGATCTTCGGTCTTGTGAGCCTGCTGCAGATAATTACCGAGGGTCAGGTCATAACGTTTGTCATAGGCGGCCATCTCCGCCACCAGCAGGTCATAGAGTGTGTCTGTCCGAAATGAAGCAGCGGGTGGAGCAGGTGCTTTCACCTTCTCTTTTGCTACATTCTCTTCAGGCTGCTTATGCGCCCCAAAGCCAGGCAGAGCGTCACTCAAACTGGCGCAACCGGCCAGCAACGTCATGTAGCCGATCGACACCAGGATGGCCGTTCGTTTGAAAAAGGAATTCAAAAGGCGTTTTGAAGCCGGATGTTTTTTTAAGCAGGCCATGTTTTGGAAATTCTTCTCACATGCATGTGAAGGGTTACTCCCATAATGACACATACAGATAGAGCCTGTTGAGGTTTTCTTTGCTGTAATTTTAATCCGCCGCTCAATCGCGTCCAGTTTACTGATAAACCCTGCCTCTTCGCAGATCTGTTAACGGTGAATGTGTGCTCATTAAATTAACTTCGATAATATATTGATGACAAAATGTCCGGGCATCTGAAACTGCTTGAAAAGTCCGGCAGCTCTTGAAAATTCACCAGCATGCTTTAATACAGATCCTTGCCAGGGAGCGTGGATAAGGCCGTTTGTTGCTCCTATGGTCTATGGCTGTCTTCGCTTTCTTTTCCGCTGTTTAGGTAGCCCGCAGGGAATCTCTCCAGATGGCAAGGGAAGTTGTACCGGGCGTTGTACATAACCTTCTTCCTGCACTCCCGGTTCTGGGAGGTCAAGGTCGCAAGGGGTTGTTTTGCTACCGTCGCTCCAGGTGATTTCAGGTAACTTGGAGCACAACGTCAATAGGTCCTCTTGATTCATTCTCGCAAGTTCAGGCAAACCAGTAGGGGTTTGCCTTACATTGGTACAGAAATAGCTCAGACTTGCTCTTTGACAGGAACTGAAGCGGATTGTTAATAGTTTTTCGGCAATGTTCTTAAGTGCAGGGTCAGTTTCGCAGCATGTGATTAGTTCGGCCATTGAAGTTACTCGGCTTTTTAGTTGGGGAAGGATGAAAGCATTAAAACCTAAATGATAAAGACAGCTGAATAAAAACTTTGGCACTGTTAAAGGTGGCTGACCAACTGTTGTTCCTTCTATGCCCCACATTTGTACATTGGGGTAACCGTTTCTTATGGCCCAAACTGTGCGATTAATCGTTGGTTTTCCATTGGGAGGGGCTGCAAAATCTTTGTTTATTATTTTCTGTAGGGATTTTTTATATGACTCTATGTCCTTGTTGATAACAGCCTCTGACATTCTAAGAAACAGCCCCTGTTTTGTCTTTGTAATGACTGTACAGCTTTCTGGTTTTTCTTTTTCCAGCAACTTAATTGCAAGATCTGCATTCCACGTTGATTTTGGGTTATCTGCCATTATAAACGCAGGTATTGCTACCCCTTTCGATTTTAAGTTTGATGTAGAATCTACTAATTTACGAAGTACATGCGTGCTATCAGTTCGAAATGGTAGTTCGATAGAAGACTCCGTCATAATATTTAAAAAATATTCAGCAGTAATTAGAGAGTATTCAGGGCTCTGTGAGTTAAGAATTGGTATTATATTTCTAAGTTCTTTGGCACTAAACTGGTAGCTGCCCGGGGCCAGGTACCAGAGGAAAAAATTAACATGGGCACTATGCCATGTGTCCGCTTTTGAGCTGAAGATTTTTACTTCCGGAACAGGTATTCCCTCTTTCTTGAGCTTGTTGACAAGGTATGTGAAACATGTTGAACCCTTGGCTAAAAAATACTGCCCTAATACGTAAAAGTATGCAGAAACATTTTTACGGATAAGTTTAAGGCAGTGACAGCGGACAAAGCCAATAGACCTAATCTGCAAGCGAAAACCGGCATATTCGAGAAGATAATGATTCCATTCATTCTGAGGGACTATTTCCTTCCATGAAGGCAAAGGAATTTGCTCTTCATTATACCTTTTTGCTAATGATACTAGCGGGAAGTGAATATTCCCTGCTCGTGTGATTGGATTTTTGTTTCCGTATGCGCTTTTTATATCTAATGCTATCTTTTTATCTTCTTCTGAAAGCGATCCAAAAATATCGCTGTGTTCAAAGGGAAAACTTCGCAGTTCTGGCCAGGAACCAGCATCCCAAAAATCGCTGGCCAGATGTTGATAAAGGCTACTGTCACTGTCATGACTCGCACATGTGAAGGATTCGCTGGAGTCGATACGAAAGAGTCGCGGGCGTTTATTTTTTGTAAAAAGCTCATCATCAGATGAATCTGATTCTTCCTGTGCTCTGGGTGAACACTCAACAATCATTTTCTCAACAGTGTCGTCCTTTTCATTCCGGGAGGGGTAATAAAGCGTGTCAGCACCTGGTGAAGTAATCGACGGATTGGATTCTGGGAATAATGAGGTTTGGGTTTGCTGGTCGATATCTTCAGGACAATACAGGCTCATCTTGGCTCGGAGCTTTCCCAACTCCCCGGATTGCTGAGCATATTTTTTAGTTAGCTCGTCAAGCTGTTGCTGAAGATCATTCACTTTTTGGCGCAGTGCTTTTTCAGTTGAGGATAGGCGCTCGGGACTGGTCGTGCTCGAAGCCAAGCTCTTCTCAAAAGCCAAATGAGGAGGGGCAAGAAGTTCCTCAGGGTTGAAAGCGGGGGCGCTCATGAATTCTGGGCATGCAGAATCAAGTAAGTAAGTGGCAGTGTTACAAGACAATGGATTGGCACTTCGATCTGATATACAGCGGTCGGGAGTGGCTCTTTTTTTACCGGGATGAAAAATTGACTCTATAGACATTTCCGCGGGCGAAGAACGGCTGCTGCCAAAGAGTTCGGGGGATGCATAAGGTGAGTTATCTGGACTCTTGTAAATACCACGACTTTCCATTTAAAGATTCCTGCGTGAGCGTATATGAATTTCGTGCTGATATGAGAGTTATATTCTCAGAGACAGTTCCATTGATTTGAGTACGCACAGGTTTTTTGTGAGTGGCTCTAACCTCAGAGAACAGCACTCCTTACATTTGAAGTGGCTTTACAGCTATATAGTGTCAGTCCGAAAACCCACAAGAAAATCAAAAAAGAAAAAATGGTACCTATTTCTGAATCCAGCGCCACTCTGTGTGCGCCATAATAATGTCCTTCGACAGATTTGTTGTCAGGATGTCAGAAGCCCGCTGCGATAGCGGGCTTCGTGGTTTCAGCTTTCCGGTTGAGAGAGGGTTCAATTGAAGCTGCTTTTTGTCGCACCATAAGACAAACCACCAGACACATGCGGCAATAATTGAGATGAAAGTTGATCTGTTGAACTCGATGTGTGCTGCTGTTTATGGCTTAACCCATCAATAATATTTTTCAGGTAATCAGCTTTCTTTCGAACAGCGCCAGTACTGACATGCCTGTAGGTTGTTTCAAGAAACCGTCGTGCCCTGTAAAGAGGTAAACCAGCAGGCTCATCGCCAGTATATAGCTCCTTTAATTCTTCTTCAGCCTGGAGAACCTGACATTCCGCATAGAATGTACTTGCCTGTTCAGATTCAGCCATACCCTTTATAGTGGCGTCAGTGGATAAATCCTTAAAAAATTTTTCTGCAGAGTAAAGATCACTCGGTAAACCTGGTCTGTCGGATCGCAGAGGCCGAAATGGTTTGGAAGCACTAGAGCCGATTGAAAACGAAGCTGAGGAGACTTCCACATGTGTTTGATAAACAACAGGCAAGCGCTGAATAGGTAAACAACCCGGAAGCATGCTGCTTTGATAACTTCTCCTTCTCAGCGCACCGTACTCCAGCATTGCTTCAGCGTAAATTTTTAAAAGATTTTTCTGAGAAGACTGACCTGTATCTGTGTTGACAATACAACGTTCAAAATAGTTTATCGCTCTTTCCAGCTGACCGGGGTTAGTTGTCCGCTTATAATTTTCAAAGGCTTCTATGCCAATACTCCATTCGATAGCTGTTAACATGGGTGTAAATGGGAAATCATCTTGAGTGCTGGCTGCACTCGTATTACTCGAATAGGGATTGCCTTCATCCGAAGTTGCTTTGGATAACCCTAACCCTCCTAGAGCATATTTTGATTGGTGAACAAAAGAAAACAAAACTTCTAATATATCCCTGTGGTAATTATAGGGATCTTCTCCTTGCTGAAAATGAGTAAAGGAGTTGCTTATTGTGTATTTAATAGCTTGTACCAAGCATGGCAACACCTGATCTCTCATTTTATACCCGCCGAATCGATAAGCCTGAATAAGATGGAACACTGCGTTTTTCAGGTGCTCGCTGGATCCCGGTTCATCTTTGTGTTGCTCATAGTTTTTCAGGGCGATATGCCCCTGACGGGAGGATGCTTCGAACGATATGACTTCCGAATTTGGAGGATGTTTTATTCTCACCTCTAACCCTGCATCCTCGGCATCTTTTATTGCGGCCTGAGTTCTTAGGTCTATGGTTTTAAGGTCTTCGTACACGGCTTGAATCAAGGCCTCAATGTCGCTACTGCAGGCACAAATATTGCCGCAACTTGATCCGCAATTGGATCCGTAGCAACAGCAACGATACTGGGTTCTAAAGCATCGATCGTGAAAATAATGGTCACAGTGGGCACCTATAACCTTTTCATCGCCATCAAAAGATCCAAGGCAAAGAGTACAGGACTGGTCGAGATAGGAAGTATCACTACTTTCTGACAACTGTCCGCCGTCTTGATCAAGGACATATAAGACTGCGTAGCCGAACTGGGCGTTGAAAATGGTAAAAAACAAAATCCAGCTTCTGCTGAATGTTTTCACAAGCTCCTGGACGATTACCCTTTTAAAAAACACCTTCATAACTAATCTCAATGATTATTTCGAGAAACACGGAGCACAATAAACGCAGAGTTGTTTGTGGGTTTCAAAGTAGTCGCTGAGCGGGTAATCACAAGAATAAGTGGCTAAGTTACCTCTTTAGTTGTTGTTTAAATAGTTGTTGTTTAAATAGTTGCTGTTTAAACTAAAATGCCAGAGTCTTTTATAGTTAGAGGAAATGGCTCTAATGGGACATGGCTTCCCCGGAGGGGACATCCGTCATTGCACAGACACCGGCCGCCAGAAGCTTACAAATCAGAGTATTCAGGCTCATAAGTACCATTCTGCCGTTTGCTCCACCAAGGTGAGGGTCTGATGATTTTCCGGGGGTAAACCCTTTATCAGTAAGTCGGACCTTGTCACTATCACTAAGTGGCGCCATCATGCTGGCCGCTGGCCAGTCCGGGTATACCTCTACAGGTATTCGACCTTCTCTCAAATCCTGCACATACGGCACATTCGCTGCACACCAGTAGAGTACTTCCATGACAGCCCGCCTCATCAGGCCATTCTGCTCCATTGCCTGCTCCACGGCTTGCTCAGAGAGCCCTGGAAATGCCCGGAGAAAAATGTTTTTTAACATTGCTCTTATGACCGACTCGTGGTTTCTGGCCGACTGAGCATCCCGATAATTAAACTGCTCCTTGAAACATCGGGCGTACTCCAACACCAGTGCCTGGGCAGAATTCGCTAATTCGCTCAGCCGCACTCTGTTACGATCCTGAGGTTTATCAAAATCCACCACAACTTCGCTGTTATGTGAGTAAAAATAATGCTCACTGAACTCCATCAGACTTTTTGTGTCCCCGAAATCTCGCACCCCCACCGGGCCGATATTTGGGTGGTCGGTTGCGCTTCCTGACCATTTACACAAAATACCCTCTGAGGGGAGGTCTGCGTAAGGAGCCAGTACGAGATGTATTCTATAGGTCAATTCATCATGAAAAGCTGCCATTACCTGTGGGCCAAGGAGTCCACGAGACCATAGCTGACCCAGGTCGTGGGCAGACTTGTCGAATAAGGCTTTAATCTCATCGGCCCTGGTTTCAGGATCGAGATCATAGCTGTACAGATGGTAATCCTGTCCTGGGGGCGTGGTGAGATGAAGGGCCAAACCTGAGTCACTATCGGGCTCATTGATTTTTTCCAGCAGTTTGTTTTTTTCTTCCGGAGGTAAACGGTTCAGATGTGTTTCCAGCCGGGGAATACGATAGAGTCCTTGCACACAGGGAATGTCACTCTTCAACTCAAACAGATCTCTGTGCTGCTTCAGTAGCTGAATCTTGGCACCTTCTGTTTGCAGCTTATCGAGTGTCTCAGTATTACTGAGAAACTTGAGATAATCCCAGCCGCCGTCGTGTCTCAGCCTCCTGAGTGTTCTCCCCGCCACAGCTGACTGATGGTCAAACAGCTGGTAAAGCGTATCAGGAGCAGCAGTACAGGAAATCGTTTCTTTTCCTGATATCAGGGATTGCCATTCAACGCTCAAAGGGTTGTCCGGCTCGGGGCAGTCCTGATCAACCGTCAATAACAAATTCCAGAAGAAAACATCTTTCTGCCCTGTATTGAGGGGGTAGTAGGGGGTCGAGAACAGAGTTTTCCTTTGAGCTTCACATTCGGGGTCATTCAACCAGTGTTTAATAACAGCTATGCGGTGACTACCTGGAGCAGACATAAGAAAAGCTTCGAGCATGCCAAACAGACCAGCAAGAGGTCTAAACTTAGAGAGTTTCGAATCATTAGCAACCTTCTTCTCGAAACCTGAGAACCCGATTACCGTAAGATCCGGGTCAGGGCATATATCTGGCCGGAGCGGATGTTGTTCTAAAGGCAGGGCTTTGCGCACATCCCTGCAGACTTCTTGATGTTTTTCCACAATAAACCAATCCATAAATCCGACAAAGTCATGAATGGTGGAAAAATTATTATGCTCCTTGATTTTTTGGATGATTTCCAACTGGCCAGACTTCAAGCTTTTTAACTCAGCAAGCTCACTCTCCGATGGATAAGCATCCAAACCAAGAAAGTGTAATCGGCACAGTAAATAAACCCAGCGGTAATCATAGGCTAGTGCATCAATCGACTTTACTGTTTCTTTGGTAAATTCCCCCTGGCGCCGAATCGTTTGCTGCAAAATGGTGTCAAACAGCACCCTCTGGGCACGTCCGGCCATATATGCACCATTCTGAAATAAATGCTGCAGGGGAGTTTTACCTTCGGAATCCTTGCGCAACCAAATATCCGGATCGACTCTGTTCCACAATAATGTGAAGGCATTGTCTGACGTTAGCCCCAGAACTTTTGCAGTATTGATACTGGAATATGAAAAACAATGCAGCACTGTCTTCTGAGAGTCATCACGGTTTAACACGGGCAGAAAGCAAATACTGGTGTCTCGGCAAGTTACCTCAATTTCTGCAAGAAGGCCGAAGCAACGGTACAGCCCATTTAAAAGGCAGAGGCGTGCAATAGCGCGTTGCTCTTCTGGAAGAAAATCGCCGAGATAAAACCGGGCACGGGCGGGACTGGATTTCGCTATAAGTTCAAGTGCCAACACCACCCCCATCATGGTGGAACAACAGTTGCTATAAACAATACACCCAACGAAAAATTTTTTGTAAATATGCATATCGCAGGGTACAGGTATACGACCCCGGAGGTTACGAAGTACAACTTCCAATACCTCAATGCCAGCAGTTCGTAATGCAGGTACCAATAAGCTCAATAGCTTGACTTCTGATAGTCTGGACAGCACGTCGGGCAAACGTTGTGCGACCCGGGCATCTTCTGACGCCAGCATGGCTTTTATCACGCTACTGCCGGGGTTGGCTGAAGGGTTATTGTCTAGCAATTGTGATAAAACGGGAAACCGGAGAGGTAATACCACACCGGGAAACTGATCTGTTTCATCCGGACTTTTTTCCTGCCAAAAAAAACCTTCCTGAATCAAGTGTTCAATAGCTTTAACGTTGTTTTTATGCAGCCCCGCGTTCTCACAGAGTTCGTTAAAAAGCCATTGAAGGCCGTATTTAAAATTGTATCTGGGGTTTACCCTGGGATAAGAGCGATTACCCTGAATCATTGAGACAAAGTCGCTTTGCAATGAACAACCAGAGCCTGAAACTCTTTCGAACTCTGCCTCTCTTAACAAAGGCTCCAGCTCACGAAGCTTTGTCTGGATGCGGGAATCATCCAGTGGGATCGTCTCCTGTTCCAACAGGTTGTGCAAAGACTCCTCTGGCAAATAACAACGAGCTGCCTCCAGCCTGACTGGCGCGGGGGCCGCTGTTCTGGCTGAAAGGGGTTTCGCATACTGCTCTATGGTATGTTCTGCGCCTCCTGAGCGCTTACCCAGGATGGGCCTCGGCTGTTCAGGGGGGGCACTCGGTACATCTGGATAACCATCAATACGGTTTAAATACTCAACTATAGCCTGCATGCCTCCTGCCTCCTGCCTCCTGCCTCCTGCCGTCACATGACTCTATCTTCGATATTTTGACCGCAAAAAACACATTTGTACCTAACCGGCTGCTTATGCATGCTTACTAAGTGCCAGGTCGCTTTGAAAGGGAATATTCCTGATGGTTCAGTTTACTGCCTCACATCATGATGCTGACTGACCATGACTGGCTATGACGGCGATTGGTCAAGAACCAGCAAAGGCCACCAGACCATTACCGGCCAAGCCCTTTTGAGCTAACTCTGGGTAATCGGCACAGGAATGATGCCTTTAAAACGTGGCTTAGAATGATAGGATCAAGAGTTGCGCCGGCATGCAGGACGTCACAGATTCAGTTGTAAATCCGCTACAAGTCTCATGTTCCTGTTACAGATTTGCAGTCATGGAGCATCCGTAGGACAATCCCTCCAACAAGAATGTGGACTGGAGGCATCAGGATTCTGCCTCCCATGGGGAGATTCACGCCTTCACCGGCATTCCTCAACGTCCATAATCAACGGACACAACCTCAGGAGACTGTCTCCCTTGTCGGAAGCCGGTCCAATAAAATCAAGATTCACACATGGTAGGTTATGGGATTTCTCGCTGTTGGCATCAATCACCGGACCGCTCCGGTCAGCCTGAGAGAAACAGTTTCTTTTACGCCTGAGCAACTCATACCGGCACTTCAGGCCATTCAGGCGCTCGAAGGTGTTGAAGAGAGCTGTATCCTCTCGACCTGTAACCGTACAGAGATTTACCTTTCCGGCGAAATAGACCCGGCAGATCTTCTGCAATGGCTGGGCACTTTCCATCACGCAGACCAGCAACAGCTTAACGAACATTCTTACTGTCACACCAAAGTGGAGGCTATCCGCCACGTTATGCGTGTATCGGCCGGTCTCGATTCGCTGATTCTGGGTGAGCCACAGATTCTGGGGCAGATGAAGTCGGCCTATGCCGTGGCTCAGGAAGCAGGCACTGTTCATAGCGCACTGAACCGCATGTTCCAGAATGTGTTCACTACCGCCAAGAGCGTGCGCACTCATACGACTATCGGAGAGAACCCAGTCTCGGTAGCCTATGCCGCTGTGACCCTCGCTCGCCAGATTTTTGCAGACCTTTCGACCAACACCGCACTGCTGATTGGTGCCGGTGAAACCATCGAACTGGTCGCCCAGCATCTTCAGGACCAGGGCATTGGCAAGATTATTATTGCCAACCGGACTCTGGAACGGGCACTGCGCCTGGCAGACAAGTTCTCCGGTGAGGCCATTCTGCTGGCCGACATTCCCGAGTACCTGCGCCGGGCTGACATTGTGATTGCCTCGACCGCCAGCCAACTGCCCATCCTCGGGAAAGGCGCGGTAGAGAAGGCATTGAAGCAGCGCCGTCATGCGCCCATGTTTATGGTGGATATTGCCGTGCCCCGGGATATCGAATCCCAGGTCGGCAAACTGGCGGATGTTTATCTGTATACTGTGGACGACCTCAAGGAAGTGATTGAGGACAACGTGCGCAGCCGACAGGAAGCCGCCCTGGAAGCAGAAAAGATTATACTGCGTGGTGCAGATGAGTTTCTGGCTCACCTGCGCTCGCTGGATGCTGTCGATGTAGTACGAGCCTATCGTACCCAGGCCGAAGAGATTCAGGCGCAGGAAATGGCCAAAGCACTGCGCCAGCTGGAAAACGGCAAGACACCGGAACAGGTTCTCCAGCAACTGGCACGAGGCCTGACCAACAAGTTGATCCACGCCCCCTGCGTGCAGTTACGCAAAGCGGGCAGTGAAGGTAAGACCGAACGTCTGGACTGGGCCAGAGAGCTGCTTGAAATAGACGACTGACCGAAAGTCAGTCTGAATGACAGCAGTGGCCCCATCACCTTCATACCTATCGTTTTACCCGTCAGGGTTATAACCGAGACTTTATGAAAGAATCATTATTAGCCAGGCTCGACAGCCTGGTTGACCGTTTTGAAGAACTGGGCGCCCTGCTCAGTGACCCTGAAGTGATCGGAGACCAGGACCGTTTCCGGAAATTCTCCCGGGAATATTCTGAACTGGAACCCGTCACCCAGTGCTACACCGCGTTCCGTCAAACCCAGACTGATCTGGAAGATGCCCGCTCCATGCTGGCTGAAGACGATGCCGACATGCGGGAAATGGCTGAAGAAGAGATCGCCGAAGGCACTGCTCGCCTTACCGGGCAGGAACAGGAACTGCAAATCCTGCTGCTCCCCCGTGACCCCGACGATGCCAACAACGTCTTCCTCGAGATCCGCGCCGGTACCGGTGGTGATGAAGCCGCGATTTTTGCCGGCGACCTGTTCCGCATGTACTCCCGTTATGCCGAAACCCAGCGCTGGAAGATTGAAGTTATCAGTGCAAGCGATGGCGAGCATGGCGGCTACCGGGAAATTATTACCCGCATTGTCGGTGAAGATGTATACGCACGTATGAAATTTGAGTCCGGTGCTCACCGGGTTCAACGTGTACCTGCGACTGAGTCTCAGGGTCGTATCCACACTTCCGCCTGCACCGTGGCCATTATGGCTGAGCCAGATGCCCAGGAAGAGATCAATATTCGTAAGGAAGACCTGCGTATTGACACCTTCCGCTCTTCCGGCGCCGGTGGTCAGCACGTGAACACCACCGACTCTGCGATTCGCCTGACTCACCTTCCAACAGGTGTTGTGGTCGAGTGTCAGGACGAACGTTCCCAGCACAAGAACAAGGCCAAGGCCATGGCTCTGCTGGGTGCCCGGTTGAAAACAGCCCAGCAGGATGCCGCCGCGAAAGAGATCTCCGACACCCGCAAAAACCTTGTGGGCAGCGGTGACCGCTCCGAGCGCATTCGTACCTATAACTATCCACAGGGGCGGGTGACTGATCACCGTATCAACCTCACCCTCTACAAGCTGCCGGATATTATGGAAGGCGATCTGGGACCGGTGATTGAACCTCTGATGACCGAACACCAGGCTGACCAGCTTGCGGCACTGTCTCAGGATTCCTGATCACGATGCGCATTGACGCTTTAACAAGCTCTGCCAGTGCTTGCATGACGAGCCTGGCAGAGGTTAGCCCGACACCTCGCCTCGATCTTGAACTGCTGCTCTGTCACACGTTAAAGAAACCACGCAGTTTTCTCTTCTCCCACCCGGAATACCAACTCACAGAGACCGAACAACAACAGTTCAATGCTCTTCTTGAGAAAAGAAAAGCCGGGCACCCTATCGCCTACCTGACAGGCTCTCGGGAGTTTTGGGATCTGGAACTGTTAGTCGAACCCAGCACCCTGATTCCCCGCCCCGACACCGAAACCCTGGTGGAACAGGCGCTGGCACTCTGCGATCACAAACCGCGCAAGGTGCTCGACCTTGGTACCGGCACCGGAGCCATCGCTCTGGCACTGGCTAACGAGCGTCCGGGCTGGGCAGTATACGGCTGCGACCGTGTACCAGAAGCCGTGACACTGGCCACACGCAATGCTGCTCACAACCGCCTGGAACGCGTGACCTTTCTGGAGAGTCACTGGTTTGATGCTTTACCCGATCAAACCTTTGACCTGATCGTCAGCAACCCGCCTTATATTGTTGAAGACGACCCACACCTGACCCAGGGCGATGTGCGCTTTGAACCCGCAAGTGCCCTCACTTCTGGTCCAGACGGATTGGATGATATTCGTCATATTGCCCATCACGCGCCAGAACATCTAAGCGACGACGGATGGCTACTGGTCGAACATGGTTACGACCAGGGCGAACAGGTCCGTGAAATTTTTACCGGCAACAGCTTTATTGATGTGTCCACGGTCAAAGACCTGGCCGGGCATGACCGCATCACCCAGGGACGCTGGAATAAGGATTCGCTGGAATCGGGGAGTGCTCTAACAATGAAAGACGGAATAATGAGAAGAGTTCAAAACCATGATGGATGACGATCAGCTGCTGCGCTACAGCCGCCAGATTATGCTGCCGGAATTTGATATTGCCGGGCAGGAGAAACTGCTGACAGCACATGTACTGATTATTGGAGCAGGCGGTCTTGGCTGCCCGGTTGCACTCTATCTGGCCGCAGCGGGCGTTGGCAGCATGACCATCTGCGACCACGACCAGATTGAAATGAGCAACCTGCAACGCCAGATTGCCCATACAAGTCGCGACATCGGCAAGGACAAGGTTATCTCCCTCAATGAGAGCATCCATGCCCTGAATCCGGATATCCATGTAAACGCGGTCACCCACAAACTGGAAGGTGAGGCACTGGAGGACGAAGTGAAAAGAGCGACTGTCGTTATCGAATGTACCGACAACTTCCCTTCCCGTTATCTTCTTAACGTTTTAAGCGTCAAATACGGCGTGCCTCTGGTGTCAGGTGCAGCCACCGGTTTTAATGGTCAGGTCGCGGTCTTCAACAGCACCCCTGCAAGCCCCTGTTACAACTGTCTGTACAGCGAAGTTGATGAGCAACAACTCTCTTGCAGCGAAGCAGGTATTCTTTCGCCGATTGTTGGCGTGATTGGCACACTGCAGGCGACTGAGGTGATTAAAGTGATTAGCGGTGTTGGCCAGCCACTGGCAGGTAAACTGCTTATATTTGATGGCCTTACCATGGACTTTCGTACTATGGGACTGGCAAAAGATCCTGAATGCAAAACCTGCTCTCATTAATAAGCAATCACACTGTTTTCAAAGGTTCATAAAACTATCTTATTGATGCAAAAAACAGCCTGATAAAATCAGGCTGTTCTTCTTAAACTCTCATTATTATTTTCTTAACAACCATTCAATAAACTTCTTTGGTAGTCTTTTGTAAAAACTATCTGTTATATTCCAAACACAATGGAAGTTAATAAAAACATAGCTCATGGATTCGAACAATGTCTTTTGCCCGCGTAATAACTTCAACACTTGCCGCTGCGCTTCTTCTAATATTAACCATTGTTATTTACACAGGCATTCAATGGAACAACCTGATCGATAAACAGGAAGCGGTGGATGCCTCATGGGCACAGCTGGAAAGCCAGCTTCAGCGTCGCCATGACCTGATACCCAGCTTGATGGAAACAGTGAAAGGAAGCGCTGACTTTGAAAAGAGTACACTGCTCGGTATTGCCCATAAAAGAAGTCTGAACCATGTACTGCAACAACTCGACAATGCCAGCAGAACCGCAGTATCTTCCGACTGGAAAGACACAAATAAAGCCCAGGCCCACCTAAGGCATCAAAATGCAATTGGTCGATCTCTGGGCCGTTTGATGGTCATTGCCGAACAATACCCAAACCTTTTTTCTACAACCAACTTCATGGCACTGCAGACTCAACTGGAAGGCACAGAGAACCGTATCAATATTACACGCCTGCGCTTTCATAAATCGGTACAGGCTTATAACAGCAGCCTGAAAGGATTTCCCGGGAAATTAATTGCACCACTGGGTGATTTCAAACCAGTCACATATCTTGCCGCCAGTGCAGGAAGCAATAGTGCCCCAGCCATCAAATTCTAACGGCATCAACCGCAGACTCATTGCCAGCCTGTTTTTATTGTCTGCCTTATTACCGGGTTATGCTGGCCACCTCGTTTTTCAACAGCACTCTAATACTGCACCGTCTCAACCTGACAACCCTGACAATACCAATGATTTTGTTAATATCTTCGTCATTGATAATTCCGATCACATAACCACAAAGCAGCATCCGGGCGATCTTCTCACAACTGGATAAGGCGAAAGAGGGGCAAACATTTACTCTGAGCCTCACCCGCAACGGGCAACCGATGCAACTGGCTTTTACCCAGCCCAAGTCTTAAGACTCACTTTGCAAGAGTGCCCCTTGTGCTCTATATCTTGATGTCATCACTACGCACACGGCCTTACCCGGCCAGACGCTCATGACATTCCACCCAATAATCTGTGAGGAAGAGCCGCTCGGCATCAATTCGGGCAATACCGACATCCAGGTCAAACAGATGAACAGGGAAGAGACCATACAGGCCTTTTCACGTGCGGCGCGTGAAGGCTGGAACCCAGGGCTGAACGATGCAACCAGTCTGTACCAGTTCAATCCCAACGCCTTGGTCTGCCTGCAGAACAACGACACCGTTGCGGGTTATGGTTCGTTGATCTGCTACGACAGTAACTATGGCTTCTGCGGACTGTTTCTGTTAGTGGAAGAATTTCGGAATCAAGGGCTGAGACAGCTCATCAGGCATCGACTGCACGACGGCAGCCGACCACAAACCATAGGTATCGACAGCCACCCGGACCATACCCACCTCTACAAACGACTGGGCTTTCGCAGCCACTACCGGCACCTGCGCTACCGGGTGAAGCAATCCTTCTGTCGTTCTACAGCCGAGCCAGAGGATAATGAGGCAGTAGACGGAAATGCCACGGAAAGCATTCAGGTTATCCCCCTGCAGAATGTTCCGGGCTTTCGACTGCATGCGTTTGACCGTCTGTTCTTTCCAGCCTCCCGGGGAACATTTTTACAGATATGGTGCCAACAGCCAGACACCACTGCTCTTGCGGCTCTTCGGTATGATGATCTGCTGGGTTATATATTGGTGCGCCCCTGCTTCGAGGGCAGCAAGGTCGGCCCGCTGCACGCGTTGTCACCACGGGTGGCAGAAAAACTGCTGAACAGGGCTATCCATACCCTCAAACGCTGGCCACTATACATGGACGTGCCAGAGCCTAACTGTCAGGCCATGAAAATTGCACAAAGATTTGGCATGCAAATTGTCAGCAAAACTACACGAATGTACACCTCTCCCCCTCGGCCAACAGACCTTTCGGGGGTTTTTGCTGTAACGTCCTTAGAAACCGGATGATATATATCCACTCCGGTATGTACCGATTTTCCTTCAATTTTCAAAAAGGCACTGATAACCTAACGTATTCCACATGATCCTCTTAAGCCTTACACCTACATCTTCGATTTTTACGGATAACAAGGTCAAGCGTCCCCCCTATGTCTACATGGATCCAAAACTTTTTAAAGAAAGACACTTCGGTTGGTCTGATGCTGATCGGTGCAGCGGCTCTGGCAATGCTGGCAGCCAATACACCTCTCGCTACCTGGTACAACCTCCTGCTGTCTGTCCCCATCACTGTGGGTATTGGCTCTCTCGAAATCGCAAAGCCAATGCTCCTGTGGATAAACGACGGCCTTATGGCCGTGTTCTTCTTGTTAATCGGCCTGGAAGTGAAGCGCGAATTCATCTCCGGTGAGCTCTCCTCGCCCAGTCAGGTGGTATTGCCTGCTGTGGCCGCTGTGGGCGGCATGGTAGTTCCTGCGTTGTTCTACTTCGCTCTGAACTATGACAACGCCATTGCACTTAAAGGCTGGGCGATTCCAACCGCGACCGATATTGCCTTCTCTCTCGGCATATTGGCACTTCTTGGAACACGCATTCCACCGGCGCTGAAGATCTTCCTGATGGCTTTAGCCATTATTGATGACCTTGGTGCCATCATAATCATCGCCCTGTTCTACACCTCTGACCTTTCTACCACTTCCATCTCTCTGGCCACTGTGTGTCTGGTTGCTCTTATTGCCATGAACTTTTTGGGTGTTAAGCGACTTGGACCCTATATGTTCATTGGTTTGATTATGTGGACCTGTGTACTGAAGTCTGGCGTCCACGCCACACTGGCCGGTGTAGCACTAGCGTTTACCATCCCTCTGCGGGCGATCAATGAAAGCGGGGAGTCCCCTCTTGTGCTTCTGGAGCACAAGCTGCACGGCTGGGTGAACCACTTTATTCTGCCGGTCTTTGCCTTTGCCAATGCGGGTGTGGCTTTGAGCATCAGTCAAATTCAGGGATTACTGGACCCCAGTCCTCTGGGTGTTATCTCTGGCCTGTTCCTGGGTAAGCAGGTCGGTGTATTCCTGTTCTCTTATTTTGTGATAGCCCTGGGCTTTGCCAAACTGCCCACAGGTACACGACTGATGCATATTTATGGTGTGTCGATCATCTGTGGTATCGGTTTCACAATGAGTCTGTTTATCGGTTCCCTCGCCTTTGAAAAGACCGGTGCCGAGTACCTGATCGCAGATCGTGCAGGTATTCTGGTAGGGTCCTTCCTCTCAGCGGTATTTGGTTATATCGTACTGCGATATTTCGCCAAAGATGTTCGGGAAGATCAGGCAGCATCTTTGGACAAACCATCAAAAAGCCTTTAAACACAGAGGGCACAGTGCTCACAGAGGAAAAGCAAAAGCTATTAATTAAAAGCTTTTTATTAAATAGCTCTTCTCTGTGACCTCTGTGCCTCTGTGGTTAAAACATATATGTCAGATCTGCTCTTAAGCAGATAGAAGGGAAAGAAGAACATGAAGGGCAGGGCTGTACTCCTGGTTAACCTGGGTTCACCAGACTCTACGTCGGTGAGCGATGTACGCAAATATCTGAATCAGTTTCTGATGGACCCTTGCGTAATCGACCTGCCCTGGCCTCTCCGCCGCCTGCTGGTCAGTGCTTTTGTGCTCCCCACACGGCCGGCGAAATCTGCTGAAGCTTATGCCAGTATCTGGACCACTGAAGGCTCTCCCCTGAAAGTGATCAGCCAGCAGTTTGCCGACAAGGTTGCCGAGTATTCCGACAGCCCTGTGGCACTGGCCATGCGTTACGGTAACCCGTCAATGGAGCAGGAGATGCTCCGTCTGGCGGCCCTGCCCGGTATTACGGAAATCCTGCTGCTGCCTCTTTACCCTCACTATGCAATGTCTTCCGTGAAAACCTGCCTTATTGAAGCGGAAAGACTGAAAGAAACTCACAACCTGCCTCAGAAGCTGAACATCCATCCGGTGTTCTATCAGCATAATGATTACATCACTGACCTTGTGGCCAGTGCCAATCCTTATATTGATGAGCTAAAAGAGGGCAAGTGGGACCACCTGCTGTTCAGCTACCACGGTGTGCCAGAACGTCATGTGAAGAAGGATGACCCTACTGGCAATCACTGCCTGAAGCGCAACTGCTGCAGCACCCCTTCCAAGGCTCACGACACCTGCTACCGTCATCAGGTTTTCGCCACCACCAAAGCCTTCACCAAAGCGGCTGGCCTGAGTGATGAGAAATGGTCACTGGCTTTTCAGTCCCGCCTCGGTAAAGCCAAATGGCTGGAACCTGCGACTGACCAAACCGTGAGAGAGCTGGCTGAGAACGGTGTAAACCGCCTGCTGGTCATCTGCCCTGCATTTACTGTGGATTGTCTGGAGACGCTGGAAGAGATTGGTATGGAAGCATTGGAAGACTTTAAAGCCCATGGTGGCAAAGAACTGAAACTGATCCCCTGCCTGAATGATAACGAGCAGTGGGCGAAGACTGTAGCGGACTGGGTGAATACTGGCTGAGCAAGCCAGCGAGAGGTTACCCAGCCTGACGTTTTGTCTAACCTGCTCTCAGGCAACACCTGAGCGCAGGTTTAGATACCGAATGTCGAATGCGTGAATGGCTCTAATCACACTCCTGCCAATGATAGTAGATCGGCACCTCTGTCTTCATAGTATCCAGAGTAATGTCATACTGCTCCTGCTCTGGATACATACACATCTTCCTGTCCTGAGATATCAGCCACCCGGGGTTAATACTTAAACGCGCCCCACAATCAAACCTCCCCACCAAAAAACCGCCTGGAGCCACACCGGCATCAAAAACTGTTTGACCCGTACTGTCGTCCACAATGATCATTTGAAGCCATTCAATCAATGGTGGGTGACCGGGCGTCGCATCCACAGTGTCTATCTGCAACTCACAGCTATTGGCGAAGCTTTCATTGGCGAAACTGTCATTGTCGAAGCTTTCATTGGCGAAACTGTCATTGTCGAAGCTGTCATTGTCGAAGCCGTTACTGGCAAACAGCACACCAGCTGCAGCAGACACATAGACACAGCAAAATAAAGCAAGTACGCGAACAGACCTGAAAGGGATGGCAATGTGTTTCATAGACGTCAGGAGGAGTTGTTAAAGGATAACAGCAAGGTAGTCAGGGGTGCTGGGAGTGTCCAGTTGACACAGCCAATCATCCTCTTTTAGCGAAGTATTAAAACAGTGTTATGCTGGGCGCTATTCGCGTAAAACAACATATAATCAGGCTTCTGTTATGGCAAAAAATAAGTTTCACGAAGAGTTACCGAATGAATTTCATGATCCGCTGATCAGCTTTCTCCACACTGTCATACGACAGTCCGTTCGGCTTCTGGCCATCCTCATGACTCTGGTCATTATCTGGGGTGTATTTGATGTCGTCTACGTGCTTTATCTGAAAGTCATAACACCGCCATACTTCCTGCTCAGTGTGCATGATATTTTCCAGACCTTTGGTGCCTTTATGGTGGTTTTGATCGCCATTGAAATATTCATCAACATCCGCCTCTACCTTGGCACCAATACCCTGCCGGTGAAACTTGTTATCGCCACTGCACTGATGGCCATTGCACGAAAGGTAATTATCCTCGACCCTGAAAAAGTGAGTGCTGAGTATGTATTCGCTATCGCCTCAGCCGTTGTCGCGCTGGGTGTTACCTACTGGCTTATTGCCAAAGAACACCTTGCTCACCAGCGGGCGTCAGTGGGGGCAAATAACGAAGGTCTGTAACAGACAGTGCTATGCTTCCGGCTCTATTTCTGAATGAATGATCCAACCAGTCATGAATGTCATTAGAGCCATAGGCGTGCAACTCAGAAGAGCCATGAGCACAATAAAAGCGGCAGGAACACCTGCCGCTCTGCGTAAAGCCCTGCTGCTTACGAGTATGATGCTCGTCACCTTAAGTGCACAAAAAGCCTACTGCGAACAAAAGATCATCGCCCAAATCCAATTCGACAACCAGACAGGAGACGTTCTGTATGTCGATTTTGCCTCAGGAATTGTGGAACCCGTCGATAACATAACCCGCAACGAACTTCCCCAGGACTTCACCTATCCTGTCGAGATAAACGCTGGGGAAGCCCCAAAGCTGGTGATGGGCTTTAACGGCCACCCCCGTTATATCAATGCCGGCGGAGCTGTTCAAACAGCAAAGAACGTCCACTATTTTCTTTTCTACGCACCGCCCGAGCAAAGTGCTATCACTGCCATCTTTAAAGCCCCCAGCAATGGTAACGTCGATAAAGATGCAAAGTTGCCTTATATAGACTTCAGTAGCTGCTATCAAACGCCAGACATTGAAGGCGTTGGCCGGTGTTGCTCTCGCCAGCAGACTGGCTCAGGCGACAATATCCACATTAACTATGACTGCACACTGCCAGTGGCTCTGTAGTTGCAGCCATTCTTACCCCTCCCCTCAGGGGAGGGTTGAGCATACGGCATTGCCCCCTTATGGGTTCATTATTGATTTCATTTTTAGCCAGATAGACATAAATGTTGACATGCCTAACAGGAATTAATTTTTACAGCCTCTCTCTTGTCTAACCAATAGTTAAAGGATAAAACTACAGGGAGCGTAAAATGAATGCTGCTTACAAGGCAGATCTGGATAAGTTTTGGTACTGCTCAAGGATGTGGGCCGTTTTCCTGCACCCACTTTTCATCCGACGCTGATAGTGAGAGATGGTTTGCTGCAAGTAGGAACGGTGATCATTATCACTGAAATCCCACATTTTCGAGCCTACCGGGGTTAACTCTTCTTCAGCCTCGCTCGCAACATGAAGGATCTCGTAGAACAGGCTGTTCTCGAAAACCAGCGACTCATTAAGAAGTTTCATGCCAAGAGTTAGAAGGCTTTCCCTGACATGGTAGTGCTGTCGAACAGGGCAGAGCAGAAACTCAATATAGCTCTCCGGATTGGCTGTATGAATGGCTTCGACCAGATCAAACAACAGATCCCCACCCACACCGGCAATAATAACCAAATGAGAAGAGTCTTTTGCAGCACTTACTTCGCTGAGCGGAAGTTGAGCAACATCCTCACAGAGCGCCTGCCAGCGCTCGGCGGGGTATAACTCAGGGTTGATGGACAGGTTGTGGCTAACCTGGTCGACCAGTGACTCAACCACATCAACAAAATGTACTGTATCTGCTGTATTCCGCTCCAGGAGACGCATTCCGAGCAGGCCGTGATCGCAGCAGCAGTCCCAGATATGGTCATAGTGACGGATTACCATTTGCTCAATGGCCTGCAGGCGAAGGCCGAGTTTGACTGATTGATTCAAAAATTGACTCTGGCTGGTTGCTGGATACGGCACTCTAGCAAAATCCCGCTTTCGAGCCTATTCGGGGTTATGTGGCTTAAAGGTTGCTTTCCCCCTCCCTGCCTTCGATCTTTAACCAGCCTGTTATGTGCTCTAACTAAAACTGACTTTTATTGTGTAATCCCTGCCCAATACAACAAATAACTGAATGGAACACACAAAAATGTACGCGGAAAAGTATCAAGCCAGTGGTCAACAACCATTACAAAATGCCTCTGACTGTCCAGATTACAAACAGAAAGCAGAAAGCAGAGCATTTTCAAAAAGCGTTGAAGCCCCAAAAGATGGAGATGATCGTCTCAGGTGTGGGGAAAATGATGCTCAAAAAGCTTCTACAGCAATCGACCGTAAAGATACAGCCCTACACAGCAGGCGCAGTGAAACCTTAGGCTCCCAACAAAAAGCAAACACTGAAGCAGCAGACTTGCTTGTTGCTTCAAAGGAACATTCAGATAGCCATCTTTTTAGAAAGCTGCACCTCGATATAATTTCCTTGCAAACTAAGTTAGCTGATAACCGGCAAGCCTCTGGAGCAGAGCGCAAACTTGCACTTTTAGAGAGTATTACCCAATGTTTGAATTCCTATCATAAAGGGGAAATACCAATCAGATTTCCTGACTTCTCCTCTATCCCAGAGGAAGATCTTGCAGGAGTAGATTTTGAAAATATTAGAACCTCCTTCCAAAAAATAACTCGCGTTAGAAGCTTTACCTCTCTTGACGAACATTTTTTAAATAATCTTTCACGCTTGCTAAGGGGTCACAAATGCATAGAAGTCTATGCAGGAAACGGCTGGCTTAGCCATGAATTAAACAAACGATCCGTTGAAATTGAGGCAACCGACAACTATTACTACTATGAAGTACTTGGAAGAACCAGAGAGTTCATACGAAAAGTCAGAAAAATTAGTGCACATGCTGCCACTAATAGATTCACAGGAGAATTATCAGAAAGTGATAAATGTTATATTTTAATTTCTTTTCCTGAGGGAGACAGGTCGGAGCTAGTCGGGGTTTTTGAAACGGCCAGCCGGCACCCTAATTGTTCAATAATAATAATTGCGATCGATGAAAAGGCGTGGAAAATGCAGGAATGGAAGTCAATGCAATTTTTCACGAGAAAAGATATCACTTCAGATTTAAAATACACACCTTCTCCATTTAAAGAGAGGGCTATAATATTTTCACATGTCAACATATCACTATAGACCGGCTCTTATTTATTAGAGACCCACATAGCTACGGATAAGCACCCACTAAACACCAAAATTTAAACCATTGAAACAACGTGCAAATTCAGGAACCCAGTTATATCAAAGAACATTAGCTAACAAACTTGTCATACAAAAAAAGAACTTTGTAATAATAAATAAGTCTATGAATCAACAACAACAGTATTACCATAAAACCCTTAAGGAAGAGATACATGAACAGTCTGCCTAAGCTTATCTACCAACAAAACAATGAACAAATTGTCCCTGACACTCAAAAAGAAAAAAATGATCTAATCATTCCTAGCCCCCAAAAAGAAAAAGATGATCGGATTGTTCCTGATATATCTCAACGGGGACTATTAAGCTCTACAATTCCTATTATTTTAATAGGTGATCGAACAATAACACCTAAAAACTTCCTCACCACGTATATAACATCAGATATATACTTAAACGACCAATTTAAAAGCAGATGTTTAGATCTTATGACCATGCTAATCACAACACATCCTCACCTTTTAAAACCTTAGTAAAGGTGAATGCAGAGTTTTTTTTATTTCAACTGGCCGCTAAGTATAGTCCACCAAAAACAGCCCCGAACAATCCAGATTTCACACTTTTAGATAAAAGAGTGTCGTCTTATATATTGAGAATAACCCCAGGCCATCAACCTGCAACCACTTAGTACCATCGAGCCAAAAACGCGTTCTTATTGCTTTTTTTGCCAATTTACCAAAGTTATTAAAAAGCGAATTATTGGATGAAAAAATTATTTTCATCCAGCCCCATTTTGGCTGATATTATCTAAGAAGATATTAACATCAAGTGATTGATACTATGTGGCTTAGCAAACTATTAAAACCATGTCGTTTTTGTTTATTATTAAGTTGCAATATAAGAATAATATTATAAATTACAACCACTTTGATTTTTTATGAAAAGAGTCCTAACCTATTCCATTTTAATATTATTGCTAATTACGACTTTCAAGGTACAATCTGATGCGATGGAGCAAGGCATTCTGGTATCATCTAGCGATAACCAGTTATATATGATCATAAAAATCATTACAGATGAAAACTTACACACTTACCACCTCTACAAGCTGCAACTGGAAATAGATTCAGGAACATATTGGGGTTCATACATTGAGGAGTTAGAGTTAGTTTTCATCCTGCCAGGAGGGAAAAATGTAATAATTACTCCATCAGACAAGTCTTCGTTTTCGCCCACTGAGTTATCTATTTTAAAGCTGGTGACCACTGATGATTGTAACTTTAGAGATGATATTTATTGAGATAGTGAGAAGTAGCAGAAATAAAGGTGCATATTCTCGTTTAGTCTGCAAATCCCGGCCTTTAGAAGCAGGCTCACCACTCATTCTATCGAGCGCCTGCAGGGATGACTCATACATCCAGCCTTTCAAGACTTTCGCTCCACAAACGACTTATATCTTTTATTCCTACACCGCCATCGCACCCACTTAGGCACACTACGAAAATACCCAATATCACATACTTAGACTCATCGGCCTGGACACGCACTCTACAGCTAACAGTAAACTGCTCTCGATGAAATAAACATCCACACAAAGCTAAAAGGAACCTTATTGTATGTTCCGAATACTACCAGCCTGCGCCCTGCTGTTACTACTCTCTCATACTACTGATGCTGGTCAGGTTAAACCCGATAAACCAGAAGCCTCCAGCTCTCAGGGCGTCACAGCCCCTGATAACAGCCACCCTAAGAGTCAGCAGGCTGATAGTCGCTCACATAAAACAAACCCAAAAAAAGTTAAACATACAAAGAGTGATGACCCTGACTACTCACCGGAAGAGTTCGTAGATTCCTCCAGTGGTGAAGACGATGACTCAAGTTATGAAAGCCCCCTACCGAAGAAAACTCAAAAGAAAGTTAAACAACTAACTATTCATCAAAAAAAAGTTAAAAAGGCTGATGACGATGACTCTGACTACTCACCGGATAAGTTCGGGGATGTCTCAAGCGATGAAGACGAGTACTCATCCGATGACAGTCTCACAGAGAAGAAACCGGTTCGTCACCGCAAACCCACTAGAGCTCGAAAGCCAGTTATAAAGACCCTGGTATATACACCACACAAGAATAACACTGACGACTCACCGGATACGGTCGAAGAAAGCTCGAGTGATGAGGAGGGGGCAGCCTATGACGCTCCCCCTGAAAGTCAGCAGTCCGAGGTTTCGTTCAGCCAGGACCCAATATACGTCAGCCAGTCTCAAATTGATGCCCCTGGTTTCTCTCCGGATGATTCCGACGATAGCGAGGATTATGAATACATTTATAACATCGTTGAGAGCCCTTATCAGAGTCCTGTCCCGAGCCCCAGCCAGAGTGGCTATGAGATTCAACTGCCAGAAGATGAAGCTGATGAAGAGTCAGAAAATGAGCTTAGCGATCCTGGGAGAGCTTCGAGTGTTGAAGGTGATTACTCAGACTCTGAAACTCCCTCTCAAAGCCTGCTAGTCAGTGCCCCCGCAGTAAAGAAAATTAGAAAACAACTTAAAAAGCCAAAAATTAAAGCTCCAAAAGTCAAAGCTCCAAAAGTCAAAGCTCCAAAAGTCAAAGCTCCGAAGGCTAAAAAGTCAAAAAATGATAAAACAAAGACTGGCACGCAAAAAAGTGATACTGATTACTCACGGGACAAATTCGGAGTGGGCTGGACAACTGGGGTCGGTGATGGTCTGAACACCCGACATTCAATGCTTATGGACTATTCAACCAGCACGGTATTCACCGGTAATAACCCCTCTACAATAAACCGTGGTCGTTGGGTTGATCCTTACACAGGAAGGATTTTCTATGATGCACATGAGCTGGATATTGACCACATAGTTCCCTTGAAATGGTCCTGGGATCATGGGGCAGTGCAATGGTCGAAGCAGAAGCGGGTAACGTTTGCCAATGATTTTCGAAATCTGGTGATAGTAGACTCTGCGATGAATCGACAGAAAGGTTCAAAAGGTCCTACAGAGTGGTTGCCTTCAGAGGCGTCGTACCAACGGCAATACATTGCTCGCTTCGTACGTGTTGTGAAGATCTACAGCCTTACGTTTTCTCCAGAAGAACTTCTTTTAATTGCAAAAGTAAGAAGGAAAATTGGTAAAAATTAGCGGGGTGGCAAGGGGGAGAAAATGAGTCCCCCTTTTATCTAATGTGTATTTGGTTTGATGTAACGAGATAATGTTACAACTCACCAGTAACCTTGATGCCTGAACAAATGTAAATATTATCCTGCTTCGGTTTTTCGATGTTAGGCTGAGTTAGGATAAAATAGAAAGCCTTCCCTTCCCTGTACTTGGGAAAACGATTTTTTAGCTTATCCATAAAAAAATCAAAAAACAGGTTTCCTATAAATCCAGTTTCAACGGGATATAGCTGCAATGCTTTTGTGCAAGAAATTGGAAACTCGAAACTATCGACAACATCACTTAAATATTTTGATTTCATAGGGCTTACTAGCTTATTTTTCTGTGCGGCCTTATTGAGGGTGTATACAATCGAAAAAATGCTATCATCAGGGCTTTCAACATAGCCTTCCGAAGTAAACTCTTTTTTAATTAATTCCGGAATCTGACCTTTAATTTTGCAATCCTTATTTAAGCATTTCTTAAGTTCTTTTTTGATTGACGGCTGAAATATATCCTGCAAGACCACATCCTTGATTTCTACTAACATGGATGAGTCAGCTAATGCTATTGAAACCGTCAGGGATAATAACAATGTAGTTATTTTTTTTGTATCCATCTCTAACCTCTATTATTTATCAATTGCTTTATTATTAATAAGAAATATAGACCGTATGCTTTTTAAAGAGTTCCGTTACTATTGATCCCCAGAGATAAGGACATTGGAGGAGGGCTGAGTGCAGGGTACTGTTTATTTTATTTTATTTTATTCACCATTTCGGCACTAACGCTCCAAAAATGACTCCCCCCCCTGAGTAACTCTGTTATTAATGGCGAGACAAATCTTAAGATAATTTTCGCCGAGTACCAATCAAAAGATGGGGATTTACTTTCAGATACTTATTACATGGCTTTCTCAAATAACTCCAGCCTTTTAACCCTTTATAGAATCCTTTTCTTGTACAATTGCTAATGTGTCGTCTACAAAGTGACTACTGAAAGTTTTCTATTAGGTAGGTTTCCAGTGTTACAACACCTCTTTCATTGGTGTTTATTGAAGAGGGTTAATCGCCTGTTTTATGTACTGTTTCTTGTACAAGTAATAAGCACATCAGTACCTGCACAAGGAGGAGGAGGTAACAAAATCCAGAGGGCTTCTCTGCTTCCTCAGGTTCCAGTACATGAAGGAGAAAAGCTTGATAAGACAGTGGAAACCGGTCACCCGTCACAAGCTCTTGGTCGCACTATTTTTCATGTACGACAGGATTTACTTCATGGTAGTCAGATCGACATAAAAAAAAGAAAACAGTGGTTACAAAGGAGTGGTCGTAACCGATTTTCCGTGCCCCCGGAAGAACCTGCCAGCAAAGAACATAATACTTCTCCTGATAAGTGGCTGATAGATATTGAGCAAGAGAAACAGTATTTTAGCCAGCCTCAGACTCTTCACCATGAAAAACAGATATCAACACTAACATTCAGTCATGACAGTAAAAAACTGACGATGGGTAGCCGGAGCGGGCAAGTTATTATATGGGAATTCACAGAAAGGCACGTGTGGGAACAAACGGCTGAGCTGGAAATCGATGGGAAAATAGAGTCACTGGTCTTTAGTGTGGATGGTAACCACATTGTAGTATTTGCAAATAAAATATACTCAATATGGTCGTATACCAATAATCAATGGGAAAAAATTGAGGCTAGCTATAAATGCCAAGGGGAAATTTCGGCCTTAAAAGCAAATGATGAAGGTTTTATATTAGCGGATACGTCATCCGATGGGCTGAGCGCCCGATTCTATCAACTAAAGTTTGGTGGGGGGTGGGAGCCCAGGCAACAAATGTTGTTTCCTGGGAAAATCAGAAAACTATCGGTAAGTGAAGGGGGAGAATTATGCCTTGTTGCCCACAAAAGAGACAGTAAAGGAATGTTCGATATATATGATCACACTGTTAATCTACTGATGTGTAATAAGGAGGGGTGCAGGGATGTTGTGTTCAAAGACGAACACAGTCACAGCATTGGAAAAACAGCATTTAGCCCAGATAAAAAAAACGTTGTATGGGCATGTGATGATTATTACATTGATCATAAAGGTCGTGGAGATTATGTAACGACTGCTTGCGGTTACGATAAACACTCAGAAAACTGGAGCGAAACAGGAAAGTTATTTACGGAACGTGATTCAGCCGATAGATTAATATTCAGTGATGATTCCCAACTTCTTTTTTTAGAATCAATTGGTTGTGTTTATATATGCTCACCAAAGGAAACAAAAAATGATGGAATTACGTGGGAAAATCATGAAAGGTTTTATCTTGATCCCATTAACGACTTTGTATTTCTACCGCGATCACATCGACTGCTGGTTGGTTACAATCGTAAGTGTTCAAATAATGACAGGTTTGCCCACATACTGACTCGTCATACTTCCTCTCGTCAAATTCTAAAAGTTAACCCTTTTCAAGAAGATAATGAAAGTGATATCATATCACTTCAGGTCAGTAATAATGGGCGATGGTTAGCACTGATTTTTTCTGATGGAACAGTACATATTCGCCAGATAAATGAAATAATACCGAGAATCTGAAGAAGATTAACTCCATTACCGTGCACCAATCGGAACATAGAAATCTACTTCCTCGCCGCTGGGGTGCCCCAGGAGTAAAGCGACGAAAGTCTTTAATTTGTTATGCTTACTAACTCTTCTGTTATATTTTGATCTAGAGACATTTTTAATAATACAGGTGCGAATTATTAATGCAATTCTGGAGTTATATTAAATGAATTCAATACCAGAAAGACCCTCTCTATTTTTTGAACAGAATCAACTGCAAGAAAATACAGATGAACCGGTAGGTCATTCATCCTTTAGATCCATAGCAAAGCATGAAAGGCATGATCCTATTACAATTCCAATTCCTAAAGCTCCTCCGGAATTCTGTACAAGAAGTTATTTTTCTCTAATATCAGAGAAATATTTACCGTATCGAAAGTATTAAAGAACTTTCCAAAAAGTACCATTACAGAGTATTTTAAAAATAATTCATTATTCGATAACATCACATGTTTGGTAGTCAGCGAAAGATCATCAACCTCCAAAGATTTTAGCATCAATGAAAAAGACAGTATTTTATTAATTACAGTGAGGGATAAAAATACTTTAACACATGAGTACCTAAACTTTAAATTGATTATCCATGGCCTTCTAGTTTTTCATTTTAATTTTGGCTTGGTGTTTAGAAACGAACAACAGATATTAACTTGTGTCATACCCGATAGAAGCGTTCATGTGGATTTTCAGGGGAATGGCATTTTAAAATTCGTATCATTAAATATTTTATCTGAGCTATACAAGCATCTCGGAGATTTCCATACGACAGTATTTTGCAACACATCAAAGATACCAATTATTAAATTTTATCACCCACTTAATAATTACTATACAAAAGAAGAAGTACACTTAAGGCACTTATATATGACCTGCAATGAGGCATATTTAGAAGGAACAGTATTTAAAGAAACTTCTTTCGATGATTTCAGATTGAGGAAAACCTGCACTCATGAATCAATACCTCAATATTCCTTAGGGGCAAAATTCTCATTAATGACACTACTGTTTCAGCATAAAGTAAGGATGATATTAGAGAGCCGTGTTAAAAGTAGTCTTCCCACTGTTGGGGATGATACCTGGAAAGATCAAGTCCCTGGCCTTTGGAAGCAGACTACCATCTCCCGATTTTTAGCATCTGTGGGTACGACTTGTTTGCCATTTCGGCACTAACGCTCCAAAAATGACTCCGCCCCCTTTTACGGAAAATCATGTCAGTACCCTGGTCTGCCCTGTTATTACCTTGATGAAACTATTGCGCTTCATTTGTTTCCAAGTAAGAGGCTTCATACTCTTTCCATTGATATTAAAAGCAGGCTCAGGATGCATACATCACCTCCAGCCTCACCCACGACGCCACTGCGTCCTGGTCGGGTACCACCAGAAGATTCACCTTCCAGCCTAAGGCGTGCCGAAGATCCAACAGTAGCTGCAGTGCCTGGCCCCTATACCCATAGCCTGCTCATGCCTCCAAGACCAAACCCTCAACTATTCACAGAACTACAGGCCAGGCAGGTAGTGGGCATCAACAACCCGGCCAAACAAACAAGGATCGAGAACGCTCCACCTGACCCCGAGTCCATACAAGAGCGTATGGAGCAGGCTGCATCCCATTGCTGTGACGAAGCTGCGAACCCGTCCGCTCAGGGTGATGGGTTTGCTTATCAGTGTTTCTCATTAGCAAAACAAGGTGTTGATACATTGCCGTCCTGGCTGATGGATAACAGACAGGTTAACTTCCAGGAACGATGTAATTTCCCCTCTTTTACCCCTATTATTCGTGACCAGGAAGGCGAACTCCTAACACTTACGCTCTACAACACCCTGCTTGCAACATCTGGGTCAAAAGACAAATTTCTTGAGCGACTTGCCCACAATGTCAGCACTCTTTCAGAGGGTGAGGTAAAAGAAAGGGTTTTCAACCATCTGGAAGGTGTACCGACAGTCATTACCTTCCTTTTGCTGCCACAACTTATCAGGCCGATGCGACCGGTTGCCCTTTTTGAAGCGGGCGTCAGCCAGATTCGTATTATTTACCTGATAGAGATAGATCTGACAGTCACAATTTTTGAAGGGCCCACAGGATTGGAGGATTTTTTCACTCGATGGTCCGACGACCCCGATCAGCATAAAGAACCGACGCCTATTCTGGCATCCGTCACAGACAACTGCCTGCATGTTTTTGGGGACCATCAATACGATTTGAAGAATGAGGGCCGATCTAACTTTTTTGCCAAAAGAGCACGACGGTTGATGAACGCAACGCGCCCCCTGCTTTACGCCTATAACTACCGCCCCGCAGACGCTTTACGCCTGGTCGGTGAGAAGCCTTGCTACAGGTTCATTCCCACCACCAATGGCACAAGACTGGAAAGCTGTCACAGCTCAGATCATAGCTGCTTCCGTCTCTCTCAATATAAATCTTTTCTCGCCTCCGTTGCACGCCAGGCTGTGCACAATACTGATGTGAATCACAGCCTGAGCCTGTGTGAAAACCTGGAACAGGCCAAAGTCAAAGAGCGCAGAAGTCTTGGCTTAGTCCACGGGCCCGGCACGGGGCAGATAAAGGTGGATGTTTATGATGCGGCCAGTACCTTGAATGAAACGGCCGAGGGTGATCAGTGGCTGCAAACGTTTCACGAATTTGTATGTGGGGTGAAAATTGCCGGCAAAAATGTGGATGATGACCTCAGGAAAAAATATGACTACCTTGTAAGATCGGCGTTTAACGTCAGTGATTCCCCTGCAGTGGCAAATGCCAAATTTATGTGTTTGATGGAAATTCAATGGAATGAAATAACCAGAGAACTTCATGAGTCCAGCCAACAAATCTCTCGCTGGTATATTAGCTTTAAAAAGATGCTGGATGAAATTACCAGGAACCAGCAGCCTCCAGTTACAGGAGTAGTATCAAACCAGGAAAGTATAAACATTATTAAAACCTGCATTAAATCCGTTAAAAATCAAACAATGAACCCTACTCGTATTGAGCCAGCAATTGCGACTTTAAATAATCCATTACTAATAGAACCAGAGCTAAGGAAAAACTATCTCACCCAACTGGTTCAATATTTGAAACCTCGCTTCGAAGAAGAGCAACAACAAATCCTGCACACCTCCGATGAAATGGTCACCCTCTTTGTTCAGGCGCTGGGGAAGGGAGGTCTGTGCAATACCAAAAAAAGAGACGATGTTCTCCTGGGTATTACAATCCACCCGAACCTGCTTTCACCTGGCTGCAAACCTGTCTGGGGTGGGTGTAACTTTTGCTCAGACCCTATTCACCCCTACAGAGCAGAAGTTCCAGAGTATGCTCAAGACTTTCTTGCTCTCTACAACCAGACACAAAGAGATATGCTGTTTGATACCCTCAAGCACTATGAGGAAGCACTGAATAAGGAGCCCGGAGAAATCCAGGACTGGCTCCGTGAGAAGCAACAGGAAGTCGCACAGGAAGCATGGGATCAGAATAAATCATGGAAAAATTCAGCGCTCTACTGGTCTGACAGTGTATTGCGCCTTTATAACTATCTTTACCCTGAGGCACTGGTCGCATCAGGTGACCTGCAGCGTTTCAATAATTTCATTCCTGCTGTTAAAAAACACATTCTGGAGAGGCTTTTTGGCAGTGACTTAGAGTCCGTGTTGAAAACTGTTTACTCTCCCCGGGGCATAAAGTATTTCGAACAGGGACAAGGGGTCGCCGATGCAGCGACTGTATCATCAATGGCGCTAATGCCCCGAGAGCAACGCTCTGTTGAGCAGGTTCGAACATACAGCAGTAAAGTCAGTGCAATCATATCACCGGCCGGTCACATCGCTTTCGCCCTTCCGGACTCACAAGCTCTGATAGAGCTGCCCTCTAGAGCAATACAACAAAGCGTACTGAATAAAACATCAACCCGGCTGTTTAGCAGTGTACTGACAGAGCCGCCGCTCAGTGCATCGAAACACCTGGCGCAGGCACTGGCAGAATCCGATATACCGGGGGGGCAACAGCTACCTGATTTCGCAATGCCAGAGGAGGAAGCGCCACAAGACACCCGGCTTAATGATCAGTTAGATTTGGACGGTGATGATCAAAAACCGAAAATCAGTATTGAAGAAACGACTTTCCAATAACAAAAGCGTTACCAGCGAGCGGGCTTGTCCAGTTCTATTTTCACAACCCCTGTCTGACAATTTTAGCGGTGAGCATCATACTGTATGGCCTGTTGAACAACCGGACCAGGCGTATATTGGCAATATTCCGCTAAGCCACTTTTCTTCTTCTGCCTTCCAGATGGGCCGCGATAAATGCGAGAAAGCCCTGAATGGCTGCATGGGTCACTACCGTCATTAAAAAACGGCCTTGCAGGTAGAACATCGCTCCCGATCCTGAGAGGGCCAGGAGTAGAGCACCTTCTGTTCCCATGGCGGCAGTCAGTGCCAATGCATTTATACACCGGCTGCTGGTTGATTTAAGGGTAACTCTAAAAGGCACATGTTCTCTTTTATCAAGCAGTTCACTTATTGCCTGGCCGCTCTGCTGCACAGTGCGAAAGCTAAAGTATGCAGGTACAAACAGCGATGTTACGGCTCCTGCAATATTCAGCCAGTAGGAGCCAACTCCTTGTTTTAATAAGTAGCAGAAGGCACCAGCCGAGACCGGAAAAAGGCTGGCTACCATCATGGCAGACAGACTCTTGCACGGACGATTAGATATCTCACCGGTCAGGCATTGACGAGAGCAACAGTGCATTTTCGGAGCTGGGCGATGGGGCAGCCTGGCAAAGAACAGGTAGTTCAGGGTTTTGGCTGTGCTTACCAGATGGCCTTTAAACCGGCTTAGATGATTTTGACAACAAAGAATAACGGGCTGGGGATCGCCATTATGTATCCGAATAATTGGAATGCCTGTTTTTTTCACTGATAATACTCCATTTCCTGATTGAATCTTTTTTTGACAGAAAAAAGGGGCATTAGTTCCTTTGGAAGGTCAAGAGTCCAGGGAGGGATAACAGGAAAGGGGTTGGTGTTCATACTTAATTACTGAAGGTTAATTCGCATTATGTGTAGAGACTGTCACGTCAGAGATACCAACAATATATTGGGTAACACTTTTCAAAATACAGTGTCTTTAGATATCCACACGAATATCATTCAGAGATGAATAAGTGAAAAACCTAAGAAATATACTCCTTTTAATGTGTCTTTTACTTCCTGCAGTCACTGCCGGAGCCGTTAGTGACATTAATAATATCATTGGTGGATGGAGGATTTATTATACTGACAGATCTGATCTTGCAGCGTTCTATTCAGAGCTAACGTCTGTTCCGGGTGATTTTCATTTAAAGAGCCATTTAAAAGAAATAGGGGATTTCACTTTTAACAAGGATTTCGTACACGGAAAACTTCTATTTGGAAAACATATAGAAACCGAACCAATGAGTGTTTATATCTGTGGACTCTGGTTTTATTCTACTAGTAGAGCACAAGACAAACAGTTTAAGTTTCACTTCGAAGACGAAAAAACCTGTGGAAAATTTAGTGCAAATGACTTACTTAATGTTTCCAAGAAGAGTATTGAAATGTATACAGATATTGAAGTAACAAAAATAGACTCTCTGACAGATGATTTATTTTATTATTCTCGCTATAACTTTAGAGACAAAAAATATATCCCCCATCAAGCATATAAAATTTATAGATTTGTTAGCGATAATTTCAACCAGCTTCCAATCAACAAATATCGGACCATGTAAATCCAACCATCTGGATTTTTTGTTACATGCAGAATGCATTAATATTCATAATTAACTTATAAAAAATCTAACGCGGATCTTTGGGCCGGAGAATCGACCAGCCAGAAAACACTGGAAAGTAACCCTGCTAAGTGCCCGGCCATGTGGAAACATTTATTTCTGGCCAATAAACAGGCTGCTCAGCTGGGTGTCCTGGAGATTGATTCAAACATAGTTGTTTTCATGTGACCGGGTACTTATTCACACGGGCTTTTCACACTCACTTTTAACAAAGTGGCCAGCAGCACTAACCCGGAAGAAACATCTCTCCCTAGCCTGTGTCGAAACAGCTATTCAATACCAACAAATCAATAAGCAGGGCACAGAATGAAATGGTTTCGTATTTGGTTTATCTCCTTGATTGTAACAACCGGGTCACCGCTAGCTTGTGCCAACTATGATCGAAATATTGATACTCTTTATAAGGATCTTCTAAAATACATTCAGATTTGGGATCAAGAACACCCTGGTACCGGGTTAATGGGTAGAGCTCTCAGACAAGAACATATTCCCCAGATGGTTATAGCTATTGATAGCTATTTTAGCTGGCTTGGTCAGAACAATGTCATCATGCACATCCGCCAGCAGCGAGCTGCGCTGAATTACTTTGTCACTTTATTAGGCCAGACAAACCAGGCAAATCACCCCAGCCGGGGATATCCGTTGACTACAGATTTCTGGTGTCTTGTTCTGAATCAAATTCACAATATTTTGTTTCAGGCGATAGTGGGTACCTCCCATGCGATGATTCCTGTTCACCCAATTCCACTACACGCACCAGTTCCTGTTTTCGCACCAGCACCAGCACCAGCACCAGCACCAGAGTCTGAGCCCGGGCCTGCTCTGACACCTCCGATTGAGTCAAACGCTGATGCGCTACTGCAGAATATTGTGCAGCAGAACACAGAACTACAGCAGCAACTGCAAGTTGTGAGTACAGATCACGCCCAACTCAAGCAGTTAATTAAGGAGGGCAAAGATGACAGGTTTCAAAGAGAACATGAACTTGAATCTCAATTAAAGAAAGAAATTCAAAAAAGAACGGAAGCTGAAGGAGCAAAAGCAGAGAGTACTGCTGAGATTAAGAAGCTTAAGAAAAAACTGGAAAAGTTACAATCACGGCTAAAGAAACAAACGGAAACCGTCACGCTGATAACCAAGCAAAAAAACGAAGAAATCACCCTGTTAAAAACACAAACTACACCGTCGGGTGCGAGTAGCAATCCGCCCAAAAAAAGGAAACGCAGAAAAAAGCAGAGCACTCCATACATTCAGATTCAGGCAGAAACTCAGGCCAACCCCAATACTCAATCTATAACTGAAACTCAATCTATAACTGAAAGAGAAAAACAGATAGTCACTCAGGTGAAAGCGGCACTGACTGCTAACCTACCCAGAACTGCCGGGGATTATCCTGATGCTGCTGGCGCTCATAACCCCGATGCTAATGTTGATAGAGGTCATCAGGAGGGCGTCAATCCCGTACAACAAGCCGGACGTACTGGCACTGCAAGTGTTGCAGCCAAGGTCGCTTTCAGAAGAAGGGGGGGGCCTCAGCGCAGAAATCCTCTCAGGAAAAGAGCCTACGACTACCAGAAACCGGTTATTATCACCGCCGGAACCGTGCTGGTTATGGCGGCATCTTATATGTACAGAGATGAAATTTTTAACTGGCTCAAGACGTGGAATACCGTTGATCCTGCACCTGCTGCACGGCCCCCAGCCGCGCTGGTAAAATGCTATATCCTGGACAACCCTCTGGTGTCCCAGTTATGCGAAAATACCCCTAATAAATCCAAAGCCCGTTACATGCCCATCTGGAAAGCCTGGGACAAACATTTGAAAACGAATAAGCTAAATTCTGTTCTGAATGTGCAGATGACTGAGTTATCAGAAGCTGAGATAAAAGAACTTGGACTTGATGACAACGGTGCCCTATACAAATCACGTATTGCCGGCATTATACCGGTTGATAATTATGTAATCCAAAATAGCCATCTAAACAACATTGATAGTTATATTTTTAGCTTGATTGATAGTCGCGGCCTTAATTTCTTTAAAAGCGAAAAAAACATGGCCAAATTTATATTAGGATTGATGCTTATTTTTAAACAGTGTGGAATATTAAACCAAGACATAGGTGACAATATAGTTATGAATAATTACTACACTGAATGTCGGAAGTTTTTCAAACCGAGTGTAGACATATTGGGGGCAAGTCATTATAAGAAATCTAGGTTTGCGAGAATTATGGAACTGAATACAGAAATGATAATTAAATCCTATGAAAAAAAACTTTTACTAAAAGCCTCCTATATGATTTCATCTTTTACGCTGATATTCGACAGTCAAATACGATTAGTGGGAGGGTCTGCAACTACAAGTCTATGGCCAGCTAACCCCATAACACCTGAAACTGTTAATGCAATTAACCAGGCTAAAAACAGAGACGACATACATTACGGATGGATTACAATCCGGGGGTTAAAACCGCATCAGGAATATATATTCCGACCTTTCACTTTAGATAGTAAACCACTTGAATATAAGTTTGTTCAAATGCTGAGCTCCGATCTTATCCGGAGTTCAACATTAAAGACCAACGCTAAAGGAGAGATGACATTTAAACGACCATCCGAAAACATTCATATGGAGGAATATAATCGTGGTATGAAGTTTCCAATAAATATGCGCTCCTCTTTAGAGGTGAGTGTCATGCTTCTCCCGAATTCTTTGAATGAGTTTGCAAAGGATGCTCGTTTTTTTGAATTCTACTCTCGGGAGATAATCTACTACAATGCACTGCTGGGCCCTGATGATCTTAGTAGTGTTTTAGTGATACTTCACTCAAGGCCAGAACTGGTGGGTTTCTCCAAACAGCCGGTCACAAAAATACTGGATTCCAACCTGTTGCAGTGAGAACACCTACAAAAAGGGGATGACCATCAGCCATCCCCTCCCAAGAGAAAGGGTTCATGAATACTCTCCGGTTGCAGAGCCTACCCAGAATCAGAATCAGTAGCTGCCATACCTGAAAGTACGACAGTCGACGGATATTCATGGGTAACGCCTTGACTGTGATTGCGCAGCCATTCCATATCATGTTTGGCGAAGAACTGCTCAACAGGATCAAGACCCCTAATAGGTATATCAAGCATACTTGTATAAAGAGAACCCATTTTTGTTTCAAGAAACAAACGCTGAAAGCTCTTGATAGAGTTAGCTTTGATCTCTATCTGATCCAGAAAAGGTCTGGCATATTGGAAATAACCTGAACCGGCACGAATATAAAGCCAGGCTACGGCAGCACAGATAATTTCGTACTCAGGTCTATCTTTTTTTGTGCTGTCTAAAAAATCTTTTAGATGAGTATGTGCATCGTCAAAAACTCCCTCATCAATTTTTATCAGCGCCTCAAAAAACTTGTTCACCGGAATCACACAGCAACCTTTAGTCAAACCTCCATGAATTTTCCTCTTACCCTCGTCACCGACATGAACTTCTTGATATTTATCAACCAGACCTCGTAACGTGCTGACAAATTTATCGATTGGGATCCTTATCCTGCCAACGCTGGTCAGGGTCACCCCGATATTTTTGATATCCAAGCCTGGCATTCCAAAAAACAAAAGCAGCGCTGGATAGATGTATACATTCATATGTTTCTCCTTCAGGCTTCCCTCTCCAGCAGGAAAATTTTCAGGGTTCATATATTTCAAAGAAACATGGCAGGCAGCACAAGCAAGAACCAACAGACTATCCTTGCTAAAACCTTCATCTCTGACCCGATGCAAAGTCTGCTGCAAACATTCCAGGGCAGGGTCAACAGAGCAGCCTTTCTGTTGAGCCATTCGTTCATCAATCGCCGCAATCACTTGTACAACTTGCCGGCAAGATCTAGCCAAAGGGTGCTCCCCCACACCGTCGTATTTCGCCAACGTCTTGCTGATAGCTGTGTATGCTTCGATCCATTTAAAGCGCAGCTTCAGGCCGATATTGCCGCTTTTCATAACCCAGTCAAGATGCTCAAGTGCTTTGTTCAGCTTCTTTTTCTGCTCCTCTGGAGGATGATTCGAGCTTTCGCCCAAATAGTGATGGGCGTATGAACAGGCTTGAAGGTATGTTTCCTGAGTATGCCCCTCGGACGATGACTGACATATCCCCTCAGAGACAAGTGAATTACGCACAACCCACCGACAAGCTTTTTCCTGCCCCGAGAGCGCATATAGCTGCCGTTTATGGATCGGACTAAATAAATTTGTGCAAGCCCACTTTTTGAGGCAGCGCCACCCGGAGCCAATACTTTTATCGAGAGCTTGAATTTTGTCCAAAGCCATCGAAAAGGCCGCCTGTTTCATAGAGAGAGAAACAAGGCCCGTAGCGAGTACAACCTTTGCCACAACATCCGTATCCTCCTTACTTATAAACCTGTGACTGGAAGACTTAGCTTCTTTGGGTTGTGGAATATACGACTCTGCATTCTGCCCACCGCCAACAGAATGCACTCGCTTGCGGCTTAGAGAAGCAGCTGAAAGTCCATGGAGCACCATCCATCCAGGATGGGTCTGGGACACAGATGATCCCGCTGCACTCAGAGAGCAATCACGCCCGATATTAGGGGCCATAACAATATGAGGTCTACTGGACGCGCCTTTCGGTTTCTCTGAATGAAAATCTAAGGGCTGCGAATTCCCATATAAAGGTACTGTTGATGAAGATGATGAAGATTTTGGATCCATTGAAACTGTACTCCGAACCATGCCTGATCCGCATAAGACCTACAGACCAGAAGACAAGTTTCCGGAATCTAAAGACTGTTATAAGTACTGATTCACTTGTCAGAAGGGAATCAACCCGCTGATCTGTTATCCCAGCAACATTGTTAGCTCTTCTAACAGGGCGGTTATATATAAGGACCGGTCTCAGCAGGTAACTTCATAGTTATCGATTACATGATTACGCTTGATAACGTCCAGGGGGGAAGACAGAATGATTCAATCTGTAGCGAAAAGGCCACAAGCCGCTATCAACAGCTCTCAGGGCATCTCTCCAGCATGTATTTATCAAACGGAGTTCAGAAAACTGCTCTGAATTTAGATACTGCACTGGGCAATATCTATCGCGATAACAATCTTTGATGCCCTGCACAATTTCCACAAAGAAACACCGGAATAAACGACATCTCTCTGCCACACACTATCCAATTCCACGATTTTTTGAATCATGGCTGATACTCGCCTTGAAGTATGTATCCCTGGTGGAATCTAGTCGAACTTTTTAATGGTCAAAATGTCTGATATCACAATAAAAAGGCTAAATCCTTCTCCTATCAGGGAGATGTGGGCATCAAATTTAGACAGGCAAAAGAGAACCAGGGAAGGTTAGTTGTAATGAAAAACATATGGAAAGTTATAGTAAGAAATTGCATTACAGCTCTTATGCTGTGTGTTTGCGCCGTAGTTCTTCAGGCTAGTGGGAATCAAGAAGAAGATAAATATTCATTCAAAAAAAAATCTGTCACCATACTCTGCAGTGGCACGACAAACTTCGGTTATGTTTCAGCAGCTTATTTTCTTAGCCAACTGATTCATGATGAGTTCCCAGATGTAGACGTGCAAGTTATTCTTGAAGGAATGAATGCTAATGATGTAAAACGTTTTCCGTTTTTTAAAATTGCCAAGGTAATTTATAAACCAGAATATACCTATGCTGATAAATCCCAGAAGCTAAAGATTGACAAATGGCTTAAAGATTCATCTGCTGTCATAAGTACTTTTGGTGATATTGATGCTAATAGATCTCTTTATCGCCACAAACTGCTTTCAATCAGTCAAATATCAGAAGGTGTTCAGGATTATCCTGATGAACATATCGATATGATGAAAAGGTTTATTCTTGAATACAGAGATCTCTATGAAGACCTGCCATACCATGAAAAAGGAGATAAATCTCTTGAATGGCATTTATACTGGCACCCCAGAGGTTTACTGCATACTGAAGAAAACTACCAACCCCATATACTCGATGACAACTATGATGCGGAAAAACTGGCTACGCAGTTACTTAAGGGTCACCCTTCGATATTCAGGGGTGAGATACCGACTAGTTCCAGACGCTTCCACGTTGGTGTCGGCAGAGACAATGATGGTATCTTTATTAATTCCCGTCTGCTGAAAAAAGCACAAGAAAAAGAGGGAGCATCCTTCCATTCTGATTATCAGAATTTAATAGCCAGGAACCCTCAGCTTGGAGAAATTCTGTCTAACGTCAGAGAAGGTGGATACTACATGTCCTACATGCATAAATTCCATAAGCTTTTGGAATTTATCACTATGGCGGCCTTTATTGATGGAGAAAAAGAAACAACTGTACTAACAAACATAGATATTGCGCGCTTTCGCAAGGAGATGTTTTTTAATATTTCAGAGCATAAAATAAAAGAGATTGTTTACCAGGATCTTCAGAAGGAAGGATATAGACAGGTACTCTCTTCAGGCAGGAGTGAAGGAAAAACTGTCTCAGTGATTCGTTTACCCGCTATACGTGACCCGGATCAGTATGCATCATTAGTTTATTACTCCAGCCCGGTTGTGGGAGTGACGGGGAATTCCAGCCTGTTTGAAGCAATTACTCTAGGAAAACTCCCGTTTTATGAATTCAATACAGACAGCCACCTGTTGGTTAACAGAGACCTGGCAAAGCTTACCGGTGAAGGTCTTCATGGTTTTTTTAGTCCCTTTTATCGACCTAAGCGTAAAGCAAAGATAGTGAAGAAACATGCGGATTCAATAAGAGAATGGTCTGATAAAATAATAAAGAGCAAATCCTTTAATAAAAGATTCATAAGAGCTTTGAAAACATTTATTTGATTCGATGTGCTTGAGTTCAGCAGCCACTTCAGTACCATCCTTACGCTCACATGTCGCTTTCAGCGTAGATCCGATGATTGTGGCACCTATACATGTGGCACGATAATTCCCTTCGGGCATAGATGCCGCCTGGGTTGTGGCAAATGGGACGAACAGAGCAGCTGCCGCCAGCAACAGTTTCACCTTCATGCAGGAATCCCTCCTTTGGAATACTAATGATTAACGTCTGTGAGAGTTAACTGTCTATCGACACTGTGTGTGCAGATATGAGCGGTACGGGAAGACTTGGTGCTTATCACTAGTGCAGGAAAGCTCTAATATACATACAGTTTGAGATATGTTCTGATCCGCGCTCCCTTTACTCCCTAATACCATTCAACAAGTAGTACGGATGCCGTCAAAACACACTCAGAAAATCAGCTTGTCCGATCAACAACGTGACGACCTTGAACTCATAATTCGCAAACGCAAAAGTGCGCAATCACTGGTTCTCAGAGCCCAAATCATACTGGCTGGCGCTGAAGGAAAAAGTCTGTCGGGAACATCCCGAGAGCTCCAATGCACCCGGGAAACGGTCACCCGCTGGCGCAAGCACTGGGTCGAGCGTTCTGATGAGCTATCCACTCAGGATCGACTGAAAGAAGCGCCAAGACCTGGAGCCCCCCCCAAGTTTACCGCTGAGCAGATTTGTCAGATTGTTGCTATGTCTTGCGATAAACCGGAAGAGCATGGCTACCCCCTGAGCCACTGGTCGGAGAATTCGCTGGCAATGGCCGCTGCGGATAAAGGTATCGTTCCATCCATCTCGCAGAGACAAGTGGGGCGTTTTTTAAAATCAGGCTGATATTCGTCCCGATAAAGTCAAAGGATGGGTAGACTCTCCCAGAGATGAAGCGTTTGAGATTCACTGTGCGGATGTCTGCGACACCTATCAGCAAGCCCTTGAAGGTGCCGAACAAAACATCCGAACAATCTCTTTCGATGAAAAGACCGGTATGCAGGCTCTGGAACCCCTGACAGAAGGGAAACCAGTCAAGCCGGGTTATATAGAAAAGCGCGAGTTTGAATACAAGCGCCATGGCACTCAGGCATTGCTGGCAGGCATGGACGTTGCCACAGGAGAAATCATACCTCTGGTAAGAGATACCAGAACAGAGGAAGACTTCGCCGACTGGTTAAACGACACGCTGGCCAGTGACCCTCACGCAGCAGGCTGGCACCTTGTCATGGACAGGCTCAACACGCATATGTCGGAAGCCGCTGTCAGGGCCGTCGCAAAAGTTTGAGGGCACAACGACTGAAGAGCTTGGTGTTAAAAGAAAATCGGGAATACTGAAGAACATGCAAAGTCGTGCAGAGTACCTGAGCTGCTCTTCCCACAAGATCGTTTTCCACTATACACCGAAGCATGCATCCTGGCTGAACCAGATTGAGATCTGGTTTTCAATTCTGGCAAGACGGTTCCTGAAGCGGAACAGCTTCACATCCACGAATGACCTAAAAACCAGGCTCCACGTTTTTGTTGAGTTCTTTAATAAGAAAATGGCCAAGCCTTTCAAGTGGACTTATAAGGCACGGCCATTACAAGCATGAATTTGTGCGGGTATTAGCGCTTGGCTGCACTAGAGGATCAATTGTTTTGGTCTCAGCTGTGCAGTGATCTTCGGGTTGAGCCGGGGAGATGGACTTGAAAAATTAGAGGCTACAGCCAACAACACTGAGTCAATTCAAATCAGCTGCAAACCAACCTCAAATCAAACAGGTCTTTGCCGCCAACTCATCAATCAATATCTTCTGATTCTCGCTATAGTCCACTGGCACATCCAACAGATGCACACCACCCTGGTGAAAAGCATCCTTCAAAATCGGCATCAGCTGATCGGTTGATTCCACCCGGTGCCCCTTCGCGCCATAGCTGTTGGCATAAGCGACAAAGTCCGGGTTATTAAACTCCAGCCCCCAGTCTTCCATGCCTGCATGCTTTTGCTTCCAGCGAATCATGCCGTAGGAGCTGTCGTTAAGTACCATCACGACCACATTAAGTTTCAAGCGCACGGCCGTTTCCAGCTCCTGGGAGTTCATCATAAAACCGCCATCGCCGCAGATTGACAGCACCCTGCACTTAGGGTGAAGTTTGGCGGCCATCATGCCTGATGGCAGGCCTGCACCCATTGTTGCCAGTGCGTTGTCGAGCAAAACTGTGTTAGGTTTGTGGGCCGGGTAGTTACGTGCGTACCAGATTTTATAAATGCCGTTGTCGAGTGCAATGATATCATCGTCGCCCATGACCTTGCGGGTGTCTGACACCAGGCGTTGAGGGATAATCGGGAAACGGTCATCATTGCAGCCTTCCTTCACATGCTGATCAACTTCCTGCTTGATGCGTTTGAAGTAGTCGCGGTTGAATGCGACCTTGCCGCCCAGTGCTTTAGTTAATGCCTGCAGTGAATTGGAAATATCACCGACAACTTCAACCTGAGGGAAGTACACCTGATCCACCTGGGCGGATTTATAGTTCAGGTGAATCACCTTCTTATTGTCGTCATACATAAAGAACGGCGGCTTCTCGACCACGTCATGACCAATATTAATAATCAGGTCGGCACGGTCGATGGCGCAGTGCACGTAGTCGCCATCTGACAATGCACAGGTGCCCAGATATAACTCAGATCGCTCATCCACAACCCCCTTGCCCATTTGGGTCACAAAGAAAGGTATCTCCGAGCTGTGCACCAGGGCACTGACAGCATCCCGTGCCTGCTGCCGGTTAGCTCCGGCACCTATCAGTATAAGGGGCATTTTTGCGTTTTGAATTAACTCAGCCGCCTGTTGAATCGCTGTATCACTGGCCGTTGCATAGACTCTAGAGCTTGGTTTAATTAAACCGGCAGTGCAGGGTTCGGCAGCTATATCTTCTGGCAACTCCAAAAGCACTGCACCAGGGCGTTCTTCTTCAGACTGTCGGAACGCTTCCCGTACCAGTGCCGGAATAGTGTTGCCGTGAACAATTTGTTTAGAGAGTTTGCAGATGGGATCAAACAGCTTCACCACATCAATAATCTGAAACTGCCCCTGCTTGGACTGCTTGATGGGCTTTTGTCCGGTAATCATCACCAGAGGAAATGCACCCAGATGAGCATAGGCCGCAGGTGTTGTCAGGTTGGTGGCACCGGGGCCGAGGGTGGCCATGCAGACGCCGGCTTTGCCTGTCATTCGCCCGTAGGTTGCGGCCATAAAGCCTGCACCCTGTTCATGCCGGGTAAGAATCAGTGTAATGGATGATGTGCGGATGGATTCCAGCAGGTCTAGGTTTTCTTCACCGGGAACGGCAAAGATATACTCCACGCCCTCCTGCTCAAGAGCCTGAACAAACAGGTCGGATGCCTTTATAGTCTCTTCTTGCGTTCTGTCCACACCGTTCTCCCGGTCAGTGAAGTACTCTCTAATCTAAACCCGAATCAAAACCTGGCTTATATACGTGCCATGAAACGCATCAGGCCCGGGTCTTCAAAGGCCCGCTCAATGGCGTCACCTAGAACATCATTTACCATTTCCTGATTATCTTCATCGGAAGGGGCCTTGAAAACCCGGCGCGCTTCCTGGGCGCTGTAACTGCCCTGATAGCTTTTGCCGTTGGCACGTACAACCACTCGTACCGTCGCCTTAAGGTCTACCTTAGTGATGTAATTACTATCAGGTACCTGATACTTCAGCTGATCCACATACACTTGGAATTGTGGTGCTTTGGCAGTGCTTCCGGGTGTCATTCCCATCTCTACCAGGGCATGTTCAACGGCTGTTTTCACTGCACTTTGAACATTGTTTCCTATGTTTATACGATTGCTGCCACCATACACGCCACCACGGGTACCGACCCAGGGAACGACGCGTTCATCATATCCCGTCACTGTAATAGGGCCGCTCAGAGCTACAACTCCCGCTGGTACCGTCACCTTCGGAGCCAGGACAATGCTTTGGGGACTGAGGGCACAGCCAGCCAGTAAACTGGTTACTACTAATAGAAAACCACCAAGAACCTTGTGCATATCAGTCGCACCTTTGATCACAGAAAAATATACGTTCATTCTCTCTTGTCCTTCCAGAGGGTGCAATTCGCACGTTATCGTTCCGTTAAAGCAGATGGGATTTCTTACCGGCGGATGTTTGCTTTACAATAACTGTTTACTTATCCCAGAATCGAGCCACTATGAACGAACGCCAGCGACAGGACTATCTGGAAGCAATGGGTATACAGCCCTGGTTTCCCCGCTTTGTTCTGCCTGCTGCAAAGCCTTCGTACAACTGTGACTGGGATTTTGAACAAGACCCTGTTCCCGGCATGGCGAACACCGCTGAGCCTGCAGCTGAAGCCGCTTACGGGCAACCCGCACAACAGCATCCGGGGTTGACCAGCCTTGCCGATACCGGGCAGCCTGGCGCTTTTCAGCAATCAGCGAATCAACAACAGCCCTACCAGCAGCCCTCTTATCAACCGCCTCAGCCGGGTGATGGCACTCGGGACTCCTCCCGTATTCTCAGTGACCTTGGCTTTGCCAAAGAGGAGGAGCCGGATACAAACGCCACCAACTCAAAGACGACCGACACTCAGTCTGCAGCTTCGGCTGGTAAAGAGGCAGAAGCGGATGAAGCTCCCGCTCTGGCAGCACCTTTCCGACTGGCAGTGATTGATGTGAATGAATCCTGCATTGCGATAACCGACCTGCCCTGGTCTGGCCTGAACCAGTTCACCAGTTTCCATGAACGGTTGCTGCGCAATATCATCAGGTCCATCAATCTGAAAGCTGACCAGGAAATGAACACCGGCCTGTTCACCTGGCCCCTGATTCCTGATGCACCCCCGGTAGACCGTAAATATGCCCGGGAGGCCGTACTAGGATTTTTGAATCACCAATATGGTCTGCAACGCCGCAAGACCATCCTGCTGTTTGGTCGCACCAGCTGCAAATACCTGTGGAGTCATAAAGACAGTTTTGAAAACTGCCGCGGTATGCATGAGCGTAACGACAGCCGCTATGCCATTACCTGTAGTCTCAGTGAAATGCTGAGCCTGCCAGACCTCAAGGCCGAAGCCTGGGCTAACCTTAAGCCCTTGCTGGCAGCGCCTTCATCTGAAGAGCCTTCGGCGTCTTTAACTCAAGAGCCTTCGGCGTCTTTAACTCAAGAGCCTTCGGCGTCTTTAACTTAAGAGCCTAAGCCTTCAACTTAAAACACCTTCTCAATTATTAGCTTCTGGAAGTGAATTCGACTGCATGACCTCTACACGCTGGCCCGACGGTTTCTCCCTGCGCCCGATGACGGACGCCGACATTCTTACTGTGCATAAACTGGAATCCACCACTAACCCAAACCCCTGGACCATTGGCATTATTCGTAACTGCCTGACATCCAGGAACAACTGCTGGCTACTTGAGAAAGACGGTGAGCTGGCCGGTTATGGCGTAACTATGGTGACCCTTGATGAAGGGCATTTATTGAATATTGCGATCTCCCCCAACTACCAACGTCAGGGACTGGGTTTAAAGCTGCTGGAATTTCTGGCAGACGATGTAACCGCTAAAAATGCCAAGGTGTTCTTTCTTGAAGTGCGGGTTTCAAATACCGTTGCCATTAACCTTTATGAGAATTATGGCTTCTGCGAAGTGGGCATCAGGAAGGGATATTATCCTGGCACGAAGGGCCGGGAAGATGCGATTGTTATGATGCAGGATCTGGTGATTCATTAGCCTGACCACTGGGCAAGTTACCTGCCTGAAGTTATTCTGGCTGATGCCCCCCTGTATGATTTTCCCCTGGGGGGCGTCTCCCTGAAAAATACAGCCGCATTCGATGCAGGTATCACTGTAGAAAGTCCTATCACACAAGATACAGCGGAATGCAGAACCTCCACCAGGGGGATGTGTTACATCAAAAATGTGCTTCCAGGCTCAAAAGTCACATTCTGGGCGGCCTGTGGAGGCACGCCTCAATGCTCTGGCTACACCATTGCGACCCCAATCACCGACATTGGTTTAGGACGCATCTACTCGACGACTGACGTCAACGCTACTGCTGAATGGAGCTGTTCTTCAGTCGCTTTTAAATATGTCGATCGACACATGGAACACTCCACATGTCAGTGATCATGTTTGTTCCGTAGAGCCTATTTCCTTTTTTTGCTCGCAATTTCTACCACGAGAGGTGGGTATGTCTATACCGACTCGCTTTATGGAAATGTTTGTAAGAAACAGCTCTCATACATCGGGGCTGTTAAGTTATTTCTGGGGCATCCCCCATAATAAAAGGGGCGGAGTCTGAGCTACCTCATGAAACCTGCCGTAAAACAGAGCAGGCGACCGTAGACGCACATCAGAAAAAAGAAAGGAGCCACATCAGCATAACGATGGGCTCCCTCTTGCAGTAACAGAGAAACAAACTCATTGACGGTCCGAAAATAGTTAACCTCTACAAGCTTGTATTTCGAGACTATTCCTTAATAACCGTAGAAAGGCACAGTGTCTTTCCGCTCACCAGTCACAAGGTCATAACACTTCCCCTTGTAACGCTCACAGTCACCCAGGTATTTAGGGCGAATAGAACGAAAGCCTGCTCCAACACTGTCTTCCACTTCCGTTGTCCAGTTCTCATTATTGCTGCTGTATGAGAGCAATGCTCCCCAGGAACTAATCCAACCACGGCTGAAGTACCACATCTGGCTGCTGTTGCGCAGGTTACCTTCCAGACACTTCTCCATTTTGATACTGGACTCGGAACGGGTCAGGCAAAGATTACTGTCTGCACGGCCTTTGTTGTAAACCTGTTTGGTGACCAGATCGATACCCCATCGCTGGGTATCACGGCTCTCATCACACTCCTGCAGCCATAAACGGGTGCTGCTAACCAGACCACCATGGCTGTTCTTTTCTTCCACATTATGAATATCCAGACAGACATTACGGTCCTGACGATTCTGCTTCAGCACAAACCACTCGGCCTTTTTAAAGCGAGAAGTCCGTTCAGGCTTGGGCGCAGCCGGGGGCTGAGTATCTGAGGACGGGTTCGCCGGCCCTTTAGGCGGAAGAGGTAAAGGCTTAGGTCCAGCTGGCTCTGAAGGAACAGCTGGCTCTGAAGGAACAGCTGGCTCTGAAGGAACAGCTGGCTCTGAAGGAACAGCGGGCTCTGAAGGAACAGCGGGCTCTGAAGGAACAGCGGGCTCTCCTGTGGCTGGAGGAGAATCAACAGGAGGTGTGCCTGGCTGATTATCGCCGGGTTCAGGAGCGTCACAGGCTTCTCGATCCTGAATGGAAGAAGTGACACAGATACGGTTACAACCTTTGGTTTTCCAGGGAATCACATAACACTGCTCAGTCGCCGGGGCACTATCAGCAATCCACTGAAAGCTTCCTTTTAGAAGAGCGCCTGAAAGATTTAAACCATCACTCCAGGCCTCACCTCGACCACTCTGGCTGGTGTAGGAATACAGAGTGCCCTGCTCATCCAGATCCCAGAGTTGGGAGTCATTCTTACCCTGCAGGCATTCACGGATAAACAGTCGGGATTCGGAATAATGCACATCTCGGGTCAGACACCAGTTGCGTTTGTCAGTGCTTCTCTCTCCAGCCCCATTCCCGTCAGTGCCAGCCTCGTCAGTATTGTCTGCGTCCCTGGCACGGAGCAGGCGGTTGTTATCATCGACTGTCAAAAACAAGACATTGTCCGCCAGGCAGTCACCCAAAGACAACAGATCACCATTGACTGGTTCAGCCCCATAAACAGCCTGGGGTACCAGACAAGTGGCGTCATTACTGGCGCGCAGCTGGAATGCCTTAAAATTATTGTCGCTGCCCACCGCAGGGGCGCCACTGGCGCTGTTGGTCGTTATAAAAGCAGCCATAAAGCACACTGTGCTGGCTGTGCATAACGTCCTGATAAAAACCGATAATTCCTTCATCCTGAACCACTCCATCCCTGACCTGGCAGGCATCCTGCCCAACCCATTAGCGTCATTATAGCCAGCCCCGGCTTACCAGATGCCTATCTCCCCGGCACACTTCCTTTCTCTAACAGGACAACGTCATCGACCTGCCAGTTTCCCTGACGAGGGTCTGTTTAATGACGCCATTCCAGCGCATGTTCCTTCCTGTACTTCTCTGCCTGCCCACCAGCTTTATGTCTGCCGGGCAGCCTTTACCCTCTTCCTGCCAACGACTGGCAGAACAACTGGATTTTTTTGGCTCTTTACCAGACACTGACGATAACGCCCTGGCCAACATGACTTTAAACAACACAATAAAACCGGGAATGCAGGGATTTCTCAGGCTGACTTTCCGTGATCTGTTACCCAATGCAACAGGTATCTTCTGGACGGTTACAGCACTCCTGTTTACCCTTCTCGCATTTATTATCACTCTTTAGCCTTTGTGCTTTCAGACGGCAGAAAAAACATGGATGAGATCAAATCCCTTATCGAACAAAACCGTGACTGGGCAAAGCTGCGTGAAGAGCAGGAACCTGGCGGCTTTGCCCGCCTGGCCAGCTCCCAGTCTCCGGAGTATCTGTGGATAGGCTGTATTGACAGTCGTATGCCTGCCGAGCAGATGACCGGCATGCAACCCGGCGACATGCTGGTGTACCGCAATATCGCCAACCAGGTGAACCCTGCAGATAAAAGCTGCATGTCTGCCATACAGTTTGCGGTGGATGTATTGAAGGTGAAACATATTGTTGTCACCGGCCATACGAACTGTGGCGGCGTGACCACGGCTCTTCAGGGTCCGGCACCTGGCCCGTTGGGCGAATGGCTGGCCCCGATTGCCAACCTCGGTGAACAACACCGTGAGCAGCTTGAAAATATTGAATGCGACCATGACCGTGTCACCCGCCTGTGCGAGCTGAGCATCGAGCAACAGGTACTTAATGTTGCCGAGAACACCTATGTGCAACAGGCCTGGAAGCGCGGGCAACATCTGTCCATCCATGGCTGTGTATATGATGTTGCCACGGGTGAGCTGCGTTCTATGGGAATTCAGATTACCGGTACTGATTAAATCAACATTAATAATCAGAAAAAAAAGAGCCCTTCGTGGGCTCTTTTTTATGACTCAGTTTAAAGGTATCTGTCGGATATTGTTTTACAGCAGTTGGAAGATCTGAAAACGGTTTGAGGCTGTGGAAACGGCAACAGGTTAAGAATCCATAGGAACATCGTCCTGAGTGTCTGACTTTTCCGTCGCTCTGGTGAACATGGAAAGTGCCTGCATACCTTCCATAAGCTCCATTTCCTGATAGTGGCTCTCTGCAGTTTTAAAGTCCCCATTAATTAACAACGTAAAGTACTTTTGCAAACACAGAACGGCATCAGGCGTTTCCGCTTTTGAAAATGGCCATTTTTCTTTATTGCCAGGCCATATCTCCCAGTAGACGTCTTTGCCATCATGGATAAGCATTTCGAGGGACTGCCTTATGCAAATCAGTGTCACTTTAGTAGTCACACCGAAATCCAGCGCCAGAGACTCTGTATCTCCTGCCAAAGCAAAATCCACATATTTTGGATCGGAGTACTGAATCAGGATTTCCAGGAACATTGACAAAACCTCTTCCCTTTTACACACCGGAGCTGAGGAGTAATGCATACCAAACTTTGACACTTCACCATCTTGGACATTTTTATAATCTTCGCGAATCTCCTGAGGAGTCTTATCTCGTATAACGTCGTTATAATTAATGATTCTTATATCCCGGGAAGAAAGTCGTATAGCAAATTCCGGGCGCCAGCACATCAACTCCTTGATTTCATCATCCCTAAAGGAGAAAAGAATACTCAGCACCTCACGGACATCAACAATCACAGCCGTGTTTCTATCCACCATCAAAGGCCGTATAAATCTAGCCATTTCACCGATGTTGCCCGGTAACATTGAAGTGGCAAGCAACGCTACTTTAGTGAATGGGCCACCGGCCCATCTTAAAGCATGCTGCATATTTTCCAGTCCCTTCAGGATACCGCGAGAGCGTTCTGCAATCTCAGTCGCGACCTGCTTGTAATCGGTAATTTTTGTAGCAGTAAACCCCTTTCCCAGATTCCTTATCCTTCGTCTCCTCAGTCTGTGACGGCGTGCTGGCTGCGAAGGTTCTTCCCGAAAGGGAGAGCGGGATCGAGAGCGTTTCCCCTCAAGGCCGGGTGATGGTGACCGGGAAGGCGAGGAAGAGTCCGGGCCCCCCGGCAGTCTCTGTCTTTGTGACCTTTCCATGCAGGCAGGCAGCATCTCAACATTCTGCCCTGCGGATGTTTTCCCCTTATTTTCTTCCATAGCTCTTCTGGCCTCAGCTTTCTGTATCTTTTCCAAAAAGTCTGAGCCAGGTGCCGAAAGGGCCGATTTCTGACTAATTCCTGCTTGATCCATAACATCTCCGTATTGATATATTAATTTTCAGGAAATGCCATATTGGACACACGCACAAATGAATTGTGTCCCTTGAATAGCCACCCTGTTAGCTGTTCTTACAGAGCAACAGGAGCCAGCATTGTTTAAGAAACCGCTCAAAATCTTCAACACAGCTAAGAACGATTGATGTGATCTGAGCATCGGGGCTGGAGCACCCTCTCATTGGTAATGGCTATTACCTGGAATTTTTTCCTTAGATAATGGCGAACTCTCTTGTATTCATTAACGCCACATTCAATAAATGCCAAGGAGCAACACTTATCAAATCTCAACCCGTCACGCCCTGCTTTTTAATACCCTGATATTGGGACTCTATAGTGTAAGCCTCCAACAAAGACAGGGCGGTTTTAAAAGATTGTAATTGCGCAGTGATTGTTTTCAAGCCTGACAGTTTCTGATTGCAACGCCTTTCTTCTCCTCCTGGTTCAGGTGATCCTGCATATTCAACTGATCAGAGGTTCACAAACCTATTTCGTTGATTACAAAAAATCCCGTTACTCAATGCAACGGGATTTTCATAATTCGTGATAGCAAAACCACAAATGAATAAACCTAAAGCTTCTACCGGTTAATATTCAACACGGTAGCTCAGGTTGTATGCACGCCCCTGGGCTTTGGAAGCACTCAAGCCATCATAAGTTTCACGCGCCCACTGGCTGTACACAGTCTGATAATCTCGATTGGTCAGGTTGGTAACCGCCGCGCTCACAGTTCCGACTGGCAGCTCGTAGGAGGCCATCAGATCAAAGGTGGTGTAGCCTTCGATTTCACGATCACTCACCGTGTTCGTAGCCTGATCCAGCTGCTTGCCTTTATCGTAATCGGAGAAATGTATGCCCTGCAGACGCATATTCAGAGCGCCCTGTTCGAAGCCGACAAATGCGACAAACTTTTCAGGGGATACATCATTCGCCTGCAGATCCAGCCACTTATCAATACTCTTGTAGTAACTGCGACCCTCTGTAAAGGTATAGCTACCACCAGTTTTCCAATTATCATTCAGGAAAACTTCACCAGCCAGCTCAAAGCCATAGACTTTCTTTTCCTGATCCAGCAGGTCTACACTGAAATCAGCATTGAAATCGACTTTCTTATCGGACTCGTTGTAAAACACTGCGGCATTGGCATTCACATCACCAAAGTCACCGCGCCAACCCAGCTCGTAACTATCGGTTTCAATCGCGTCAAGGTTCGCATTTGAGACATCTGTTGCCTGAATCCGGCGCTGAACCAGACCCAGCTGAGCAGCCAGTGCAGGCGGTAAACCTGGTGTAGCAGGGTTAGTCATCAGAACACTGTTCGGTGAAACAGCATTTCTCAACAGACGCGAAGCATCAGGAACTTCAAAACCTTGGGAGAAGTTCGCAAACAATTGATGTTCATCGTTCAGACGATATACGACACCAGTATTAAACAGGTTGGCATTGAGTTTCCTGGTGTCACCTTCGAGAGTGGTACGACGATCAAGAGGCGTACCAGCCAACAGAGGAACGAACAGTGTTTCCGCATATGGGTTGTAATCTTCGATCTCCAGACTCGCACGCTCATGACGCCAGCCAGCACTCACAGTGACTGCATCAACAATATCCCAGGAGCTTTGCAGATAAACACCCAGACGGGTGGTATCAACGTCAGGGCCATATTCAAACTTGTCACCCTGTGGAGTCAGTAGCTTGCCCTGGCTGGTACGGAATGCAGTACTATCAAACAGCTGTCCACGCTGTTCACCTTTATCCAGGTCATAATCCAGGCCATAGGAAATGGTGAACGTATCAGTCAGGTCAGTGCTCAAACCTACTTTCAGACCATAAACAGACGCCTTGGATACCGACTGATTCACAAAAAGAATCGGCCCGGCCTGCAGATGATAAGGGTAAAAGCGAGCTTCACGAGTTCTGTAAAACGCCTGAGTCATCAACTGGCTACCGAAGAAATCATCATCGGTATAAGAGAAAGCCAGACTGTCGCGATTGGTTTCCGGCTGAGTGGCCAGATTCAAACCTTTAACAGGAGGAAGAATTGGCGCGTCCTTGCTTGCGTTGACCAGATTAGGACCATAATCAGGTGCATAATCCGTATCCATTTCATCACGGAACAACTGGCCGGTTACCTGCAGACGCTTACTGTCATCAAAGTTATAACCCAGTTTCACCAACACATCTTTGGTATCAGTATCCATACGGCTGATCTGGGAAGGGTCAGGGTTGATACGCTGCCCCCTGGCATCAAACAGGCCATCGCGCTGCTCAAAAGTCCCACTTAGCAGGTAATCAAAATCACCTGTTCTACCGGTGACACTTTGATTCAGGTTCCATGCCCCCAGACGACCGTTAGCAATTTTAACACCCGCTTCTGTCGCGAAGGTTATATCGTCTGCGGCAGGACGTTTGGTAATAAAATTAATAATGCCGCCTGTCGCCCCGCCACCGTAAATGGCACTGGCTCCAGATACCACCTCAATACGCTCAATATTCTCAGCACGAATACTGGACAGCTGGCGACTGATACGACGGTTATCCGATTGCGGTATTCCATCAATCAAGACCAGAATCTTACGGCCACGAATGCTTTGTGTAGCATCCGTCACGGCTTGAGTGCTGGGCCCCATACCGGGAATGATTTTCTCCAGTGAATCAGACAGTTTCAGGCCAGGTTGAATCTGTTCTTTCAGCTGCTCTGATGTGACAACCTGTACAGTACCGGCAATAGTCGAGATATTAGCTGGAGCACGGGTGGCCGTTACAACCATGGTTTCAAGCTTTTCAGTACGAGAGTCTTCAGCAAAGGTGTGGCCCGCTGCCAGTGCAGTGGCTATAGCCAAAGGAGTCAACAGCCCAAATCCGGGGCGATTAATATTCATGTTTGTGTCCTCAATATGCGTCTCAGGACGCTTATTAGTTATCATTCTCAACAAGTCCTTATAATTGTTCGGCAAAGCATCCTTGCTCTGCTTATTTGCTCGTTATCAATTTGTTCTTATCAGGAAAAAAATCAGCTTCTGCGCAGATACTTCCCAGCCAGAAGAAGTGAGAGGAAATAAACGCCACCGACACAGGACACCACCAGTCCGGCGGGTAACTCAAAGGGATACATAAGGGAGCGGGACAACATGTCTCCGGTGATCAATAAAATACCGCCAGTCATGGCTGTAGCAGGTACCAGATACCGATGACTGCTTAATCCGGCCAGCCGGCACAGATGGGGTGCCATCAAACCGATAAAAGAGATCCCACCTACAACCGATACTGCAAATGAACTTGCCAGGGCCAATACCGCAAACACCAATACCATCAACGGCGTCGTACGAATGCCCAGCAGACCCGGCCATACCGAACCAAGACTGAGAATATCCAGCTTACGCCAACACAGGGCTGCAACCGCGATAAGCAGCACAGTGCCAACCATTAACAGCAGAACACCATCGGCATCACTGTGATAAGTCGAACCACTCAGCCACACCAGTACGTCAGTCGCCTGGTTACTGCCCAGCACCAGCAGGATATTAATAAGAGTGGCAGCCAGTGCAGACAGGCAAAGTCCGGTCAGGGCAAACAGCTGTGGTTGAAAGCCGGTCAGACGCCCCATCACCAGCAGCAGCATTAAGGCACAGCTGCTGCCCAACAAGGTCATCAACATAATTCCCTGAGAGGAAATTCCCGGAATCAACACCACACCCAGCACAGCAAACAACACACCGCTGGTCGTTAGGCCTGATACGTCCGGACTGGCCAATGGGTTTTTCAGCAGCGTCTGCAGTAACAGGCCCGACAACCCGAGAATGCCTCCGGCTAACAACGAGACAAAGACTCTGTCGACCCTCAACTCCCAAAAGAGAGCTATCTGACTTCCGCCCAGAGAGAGAACAGCCATCCCAAGCATAAGGACCACAAGAGCACAGAGGGTGAACGGTGGCCGCCCCCGAAACAGAGGCGCAATCTGGGCCTGCTCGGAGGCAACAGTCGAGCCTCTGCCCTGCTGTTTTCTGGTCAGCATAACAATCAGAAAAGGGGCGCCCAGCAGTGTCGTCATAGCCCCGGCAGGAATGCTGTACTCCTGCCCCGACAGCATGCGCGCCATAATATCGGCCCACAGCAACAGTAATGCCCCTACAGCAGCCGACATCAGCAGACGACTGCGCACAAACCGGAAGCCAAAACTCCGGGCAATATGAGGAGCCACCAGACCAATAAAGCTGATCATGCCCAGCTCACTGACCACCATGGACGACAACAGCAGTGCAACACCCAGGGCACCGTTCACCAGCAGGCTCACATTCACTCCAAGGCTTTTGGCATTACTCTCACCCAGCTCCATCAAGTCCAGGCTGCGCCCCATCCACCAGGCCAGGCCCGACAGTGCGATGACCCAGGGCCAGAGAGTTTTAAACGCCTGAAAATCATGTTGAGTCAGGTTACCCGCTCCCCAGGTGTAGAGTCCTTCGAGGCTGTTTTCGAGAAACATCATTAACCCGGCGCTCACCGACCCCAGCGCCAGAGTCATCGCCATACCCACCAACACCAGGTTGACCGGTGAGTGGCTGATCAAACGAGATAGCCGAATCACCAGCAGAGTGACAACTACAGCCCCCACAAAGGCGACAGCAACAGGTGCTTTCGCCATTAAGGCCGGAGCAAAGGCCGTGCCCAGAATCGTGGCCAACAGTGCACCGGCATTCACCCCAAGAGTGGCAGGGCTGGCGAAACTGTTACGGGTAGTCTGTTGAATCAGTACACCAGCTATGCCCAGTGCGGCACCACAGAGCAGAGCCATCAAGGTACGGGAAGCCAGCAGATCGATGAGAATCAATTTTTCCAGGGATTGACCTGACGACCAGAGCCAGGACAACTCCAGAGACACGGGACTGACGAGTAATGACACACCGGCTGACAACATCACTCCGAAGACAAGTATCAAAACAAGAAATGGCATGCGATCGAAGGAGGCAGTCATAATTTTTCCTCCTTTGGGGCATCGACTTCAAGAGCCTCAGCTACAAGAGCCTCAGCTACAAGAGCCTCCGTCAGGGTCTGAGCCATGCGGCGAGCAGAAACAGGGCCGCCAAAACTCCACAACTGAGGCGCGCCATAGACCCGCCCGTCCTTCACTGCCGGCAGGTTTTTCCAGACAGACGACTCTGTCATAGTGCGGGCGTCATTACCTGCATCACCAAGAATAATAAGACTGGCATCTCCAACCAGAGACAGCTGGAGCAAATCAACATGGGAAAAGTCACGGCCGGGCAGTGTGCGCTGCCAGCCATTTCTAAGACCAAGCTCCTGCATCAGGGCGTGGGCCAGGGAACCTTCGCCATATACCCGCAGGCCCAGTCCCATACCCACAAACTTGCCAACAATTACCGGCTGACCAGAAAGCCCGGCCCGTTTAAGACGTTGACGAGCCTGTGCCAACTCGGCAGCCATAGTATCCAGCTCACGCTCTGCCTGTTCTGAACGACCAACCAGCGTCGCAACAGAGCGAAAGTTAGCCTGCATGCGGGTGAAGTAGTTCCGGGAGTCATTCTCTGTCGGATATTGGGAATACAGTGCCGTGGGAGCTATAGCCTGCAAACGCTCATACATACGACCGTGGCGCCAGTTATAACCAAGAATCAAATCAGGTTTCAGTGCCGCGAGGGCTTCAAAACTGGGTTCAGCCCTGTGTCCCAGCTCTGTCACACCCTCAGGAAGAGATGGACTGTCTGACTGCCAGTAACGATAACCGTCCTGTGTAGTCACTCCGGCCGGCGTTATACCAAGGCTCAACAGGAATTCCGTCTGGGTCCAGTTCAGCGCTGCAATTTTTTGTGGATGCGAGGCAAGGGTAACCTGTCCGTAGTCATGGCTATGCTTCTGATTAGAGTTCTGACCAGCATCCTTGCCAAAAACCTGCCCACTAAACCCCAGGGTAAAAACTGTCAGCCAAACCGGGCTGATAAACCGCAACACTCTCATGAGGCCAGTCTGCCTGCGCCGGCCAGAGAAACAGGGGGTTGCTCCAGTACTGGCACCCAGAGTGAAGTCCCGCACTGTGTGTCACGCGCCTGCACTGCATGAACATTAAAGACATCTTTCAACAGCCTGGCATCCAGCACCTGGGAAGCATCCCCCTGGCATACCAGCTGCCCCTCTTTCATAACGACCAGCTGGTCGCTGTACTCAGCGGCCTGGTTCAGGTCATGCAACACCCAGACGACGGTTGTACCCTTGTCTTTATTGAGGGTCTGAACAATCTCGATCAGGCGTAGCTGATGAGCAATATCCAGCCAGGAGGTAGGTTCATCCAACAGCAGCACACGGGTCTGTTGCGCCAGAGCGACTGCCAGCCATGCTCGCTGTCGTTCACCACCGGACAACTGCATCAAATCCCTGTTCGCAAGATCGGAAAGGCCGGTACGCTCAATCGCTTCATCAACCGCGGCATGGTCTTTCTTACCCATACGACCAAAACTGCCTACCCAGGGGTAGCGTCCACAGCGCACCAGATCCACCACACTCATACCCGCAGGCACAGGAGAAAACTGAGGCACCATGGCCAGCTCACGGGCCAGCAACTTGCGCTTCCAGTTTTGAACAGGTTTGCCAAGAATATTCAACTCACCCAGACCTGGGGTGTTTAAACCTGAGAGCAGAGATAAAAGGGTGCTTTTACCTGAACCGTTGGGGCCAATAATGGCCGTCACCGCCGCTTCCGGTACCGACAGCGTCAAGTCACGAAGGATCGTCTTATGATCAACAGCGTAATCAACACGGTTCAGAGCAAAAGCCGGATTATCCATGGCAGCTTTTTCCTTCAAGCGCTTTTTCAAGCCGTAGCCCAGCCCACTGACGAGCCTCATCAGCAGATAACATCGCCACCATGGGAAAAGGCATAGCCTGTTGCATCGCCGGGCTGACTATACGTTCGCCCTGTTCTGCCGACTCCACTACCCGCACGACACCTGCACAATATTCAGCCATAGCTTCCCGCTCCTGCTTGAACCACAGACCAAATGCTTTACGGCCTTCAGGGGAAAACTGGCTGTTGGGGCGTGCATTTACGACAACGATGAACCTTTCCTGACGACTCAGAAGATCATTCATAGACTGCAGCCAGGCCTGTACCTGAGCATCAGAAGCCGGGGACAGGAAATCCACTTCAACGACTGGCCAGCCTGTTATTGTTATTGCGTCCATGATGATCTCTGTTTGGCACGGGGCGGTTAAAGCGAACACTAATGATAAACATTCTCATTATCAAAAGTGTTTGTTTTGTTAGTCCGAAATGTACTCACCTCTGTCTCTTTTGAGGCTCAGCGCTCAAGTCTCGCTTTCAGGCCCAGCTCTGCTTACGCTTATCTGTGCGAAACAGAACAGCCGCCAGCATCATTACTAAAACCGTTAAACCCACAAGAGACAGCTGCTGAGGCAGACACTCAACCCAGGTCGCCGCACCCAGCAACACCTGTTTCTGGGCATCCACCAGCCAGAAACCGGGCGTCATTCCCGCCACCGGCTGAAGCCAGCCAGGCATCTGTGCCAAAGGAATAAAAGCACCACAGCTCGCGGCTAACAGCAGTGCCCCCACATGGATAATGGCGTTTAATTGTTGAAGCGACTGACACAGGGTCGCTCCCAACAGACCCAATGCACACACACAGGCGGCATAACCAAAAGCATTGACGGCATAAGCCAGAATCGATGATGGCCAGGGCACGTCGTAGCCAAGCACCGCCAGCAGCAGAAGAGTCATCTGCTGACCAAGCACCAGCAGGACCGGCACCAGAATTTTACCGGTCAGAATTGCCCACAGAGGAGCCGGACTGGCCAGCAGCCGCTGCCAGGTTTGCCACTGGTGCTCCCGAAAAACAGCAAAGCCGAGGAAGGCCGCTCCCAGGCTGCCAAACATCACCGCCATACCCGGCAGTGCCAGCTCTACGCCACTGGCATTGTGATACCCCTGCTCACGCAACACCGCACCAAGAGCAGGTGTGAACAGCATCATGGCCAGCGCAGGCATCACAAAAAGAACAGCGAAAGGCGTTGGGTCTCGGCGCAGTAACAGCCATTCATTGCAAACAATGGAGTTCAGGGCGTACACAACTTGTCTCCCGCCTTATTCGTTTGTATAAGATGCAGAAACATCTGTTCCAGGTTCGCCCGCTGGTTATGGCACTGCCTGACCTGTTCGCCCAGACTGCCCAATTGCCGCAGCAGCTGCGCAATATTCAAAGGCGTTTCTGCACCCTGTGTCACCTCCAGGGTATGATCATCGACACGCAGACTCCCCGGAATCTGAACAGCGGCCTCAGACGACACTGGTTCATCAAAAGCAATAGTCAGCTTGTCACGCCCATAGCGCTGAAGCAGTTCAGTCTGACTCCCCTGAACCAGCACTTCCCCTTGTTCCATAATCACCAGGCGGGCACCCAGGGCTTCTATCTCCGGAAAATAATGGCTGGTGTAAATCACTGCCGTGCCTTCGTCGGCCAACTGTCGTACAGCTCTTAGAATGTCGTTACGGGCCTGAGGGTCCGCACCGACAGTAGGCTCATCCAACAGTAAAAGTTTGGGTTTGTGCAGAAGTGCTGCAGCTGTATGCAGCCGGCGTTTCTGGCCTCCCGAGAGTGCGTGCCCTTTCTGGTTCAGCAGAGAGGTCAGCCCCAGTAGCTCGGCGGTTTCAAACACCCGACGGGATTGAACAGAGCCCGGAACGCGATAGATGTCTGCAAAAAAACTCAGGTTCTCCCGCACAGTTAACCCCGGAAAAATACCCGTCTCCTGACCAGCAATGCCGAGTATATGCTGACGGTCCCGGCTCAAGGATTTTCCACGACGCAACTCGCCATTGATATGGACACTACCGGCGTCAGCAGCGAGAAGCCCGGCAATAATGCCGATCAAGGTGCTTTTCCCTGCACCGTTACGAGCCAGAAGTGCTGTCACCTCTCCTGCCTTCACATTGAAGCTGACGCCTTTCAGAGCCTTAACATCGCCATAGCTCTTCTCAATCCCTTCGAGTTCAAGCATTTCAGGCCACCTGCTCAGCAGCAGAATGCACTGTTGTTACACCTGTCGCAGGCCCATGAGCCAGCTCAAAGTCTTTCCTGTTCAGAAAATGCAGTGCGCCGGTTTTATCCGGCAGGGTGACATTGCGATCGAAACGGAAACCGACAAACTTCATCACGCCGTGAATCTGTGTGTTTTCTACATCAGGCTCACCAACAATACGTTCGGCATCCGGGTGATGGCTGAACACCAGCCGCATCATCATGGTGCTGATACGGATAATGTACCGACGCTGGAACTTCTTCTCGCCAATCAGTACATGCAGACCAAGGTCTCCGTCCTGCACATCAAAGGTTTTCCCGACAGGGTCTGTATGGGGGTGATAAAGCTCAAAGTACCCCATAGGTTCGTCGTCTATAAAAGCGATATAACAATCAAAGTTGTCTTTTTCCTGACAGGATTTCAGGTAGTCGTAAATCTTCTCTTTTGGCCAGCCCATATTCCAGAATTCAGAAACATGATCACGATTCATCCAGTCATGAATAATGTCGGTATCCAGCGCCAGATCGACCTTCCTGGCCCATATGGTTCTCTTCATCAGGGGAAAGTATTCCTGATAGATAGCCCCCGGAAACGCGCTCTTTTGGTCAATTGGCTGCATGCTTTAGTCCTTGAATCTTTTTATTGGTGTTCCGGGTTAAGCGGCATCTGTCTCAGCAGATTCTTTCTCAATAGACAAAACGGCCAGCGGGTTCTCCAACATGCTGCTGACGGCAGCAGTCGGGCGCTCGGCATCATCGGCATAGCCCTGACCCAGCAGACGCACACGGTTCAGACACAGTTTGGGGAAAACCGGGCGCATGAGGTCAAAGGCTGCAAAACGATCGGCCAGCTCAGGGAAACGCGCCTGATAACCTCGCACGACAGCCAATGCCTGCTGCCAGAAAGTGATTTCGGAATAATTCAGGTGATCTTCCAGAATTTCGGTCAGGTAACGGAACACACAGACAAACAGCCCGGACTGAATCCACTGAATAAGGATGGGGCCTTCAAGGGATTCAAGAATATCTTCCAGCTCTTCCGGGAGTGATTCCTGCTCTGGCAGCGGGTCGACGCAGATATTGGCGTCATCAACAAAGTCCTTCACTGCCAGGCGACTCGGCGCAAAACCCCTCATCACCAGCATGGCGTTCTGACCATGGGGGGAGAACACAAAGCCAAACTTGTAGAGCACATGCAGCAGAGGTTCGAGGGTGACTTTCAGAAACTGTTGCAACCAGTCCGTCTTAGACAGGCCAGACGCTTCGATCACCACTTTCAGGAAGGGTTCACCATTAGCATCCAGGTGCATAAGTGCGGCCAGAGGTACACAGTGTTCATCGGCATCCATCTTGGTATGAATGCTTTCCCGCCAGACCACTGCCAGCTTCTCACGAAACTGATAAGGAATTCCCTTCATGTTGCTGTAGATCGGGTGGTCATAATTCATAGTCGCCACCTCACCCAGCAGAATAAGGCGTGACTCATCACGCAGGAATGGATCTTCCGCCACTTCATCCAGCAACCACTGACTGAGGGTTGGAGCAATCTTTACCCGCTCAGGCGGAAGACCACGATAAACAGACGTATTCAGAATACTGATAGGCAGTTTGACGTAACGCTTCGATGGGTTGTCCCGATTACTAAAGGTACGAATTGATTGCTGAGCCTGATAGGCGTCACTGCCCGCATCCAGCGGCACTATACGACGGGCGACAATCTCCCGCATAAACAGGGAGACAATCTCATTATCCCACTGCCAGCGGTGTACAGGCATATAGAAGTAATCATCGGCATTCAGGTTTTCAGACGCCAGAATCTCCACAAAACCTGCACGGTCCGCGTCACTTAGCTCTTCTTCAATCAACTTGTTATAAGGCAGCTGACTGACACTATTGAAAGCCGCCGTATCACGGGCCACTGCTATCCACAGCAGAGGGGCACGCCCGGCCATTTCCGGCGCGAACCTTTGGTAATCTCCATAACTAAAACCCATACGACCTTTATTGGCGATAATCCATGGGTGGGCAATCAGCTGACTTTCCAGAGTAATCTCATCAACGTTCAGCAGCTCTGCATTGGTCATGCGGGCACCGGCCAGTTGATGCATATCGCCCAGCAGCGTATTGGAAAACTCTCGCACAGCATAAGCGGCCGTGTGGGGCTTTACCCCCAGAGCCCCATTCAGATTCCCCATCAACTGATAGGCATCGGCCAGCTCGACAGGTTCATCGTGATGCCACTGCTCCAGACTCTCTGGCAGCACCCGCTGAAAACCAAAGAAGGCCCGGTTGCGCAGCCGGAAACGGTAACGGTTACCACTGGTAAAACTCAGCTGGTACAGATCATCACCGTTTATGTCCTGGGCATCCGGCACAAGTTCCGGCTTCAGCAGCTCTTCGTAAATACACTCGGTAATGATTTTGGCGCTGATTTCCCGGTTGACGGTTTTCCAGTTATCACCGGTGTAAGCCTTCAGCGGATTCAGGGAACCAAAGCCGTTGGTTGTTGTGCGATTTACATCATTATTCATTGCATTATTCATAGAGCATCCGCCTCTGTGCCTGGCTGGGAAAGCCACTTGTCGGCAATACCAAAATTCTGGAAAACATTTTTCTTGCGCAGGGTGTAATGGCTACGCCCCACCAGCTCATTAATAATGGCGGCACTGCGATAAGCCCCCAGACCAAGGTCCGGCGCTCCAATACCATGGCTGTGAATCTCACCATTCTGAATAAACAGCGCCCCCGGCAGTTGCTCCCCCGCGGCCGGCTGAACTGTGTAGTTACGCTTCACCTGCAGGCGTTGTTTGTTGTCTCTGGCCAGCCGAGGCAGAAGCGGTTCGAGACAGGCAGGTACCGGATGGCGATGCCCGGTGGACAACACCAGCTTGTCGGAGTGCACGACGAAGGTCTGCTGTTGTTCACGGTGCTCAAAGGTCAGCTTCAGGCTTGAGTTCTGATCCTGGATTGATTTGAGCGTACTGCAGGCCTGCAGCGTAAGCGGCTGGGGTTCACCATGAAGAGTGCGCTGGTAAATGCGGTTGTAGATTTCACTGATGGTGTAATCTGACATCCCCTTGTACCAGAGATCCTGGCCGCCTCGAATACGGTCACGGGTCTCTTCTGGCAGGCTGTGGAAGTAGTCGATATATTCTGGTGAAAAGTGCTCCAGCCCCAGCTTGGAATATTCCATGGGCAGGAAGCCATCGCCCCGGGTCAGCCAGTTAATCTCAAAACCGTATTCCTCTTGAGCATCCAGCAGATCAATAATAATCTCACCGGCACTCTGCCCGGCTCCCACGACAGTGATGGAGCGGCTGTTCAGCAGTTCAGGTTTGCGAGACAGGTATTGTGCAGAGTGCAGACAGTGGGGGTTATCCTGCCCCCCTTCCAACCCGGCTGGCCAGGAAGGTACAGAGCCGGTGCCCATCACCAGGTTGCGTGCGAAGTAACGACTGATTTCTCCATTGTCATTGTTAAGCACATCGACGCAGTACAAATCATCCTGAATTGTCACGGAAACCACAGAGTGATGAAACACAACCGAGTGAAGCTGCGTAGCCGCCCACTGGCAGTAGCGGTTGTAATCCTGACGGGGAATCAGAAACTCTTCATGAAAATAAAAGTTATAGAGTCGGCCGGTTTCATGGAGGTAATTGAGATAGGTGAAACGGCTGATTGGATCGGCCATGGTGACCAGATCCGCCATAAACGGCACTTGCAATGTACAGCCATCCATTAACAACCCAGGGTGCCAGTTAAACGCTGGCTTGCTGTCAAAAAACAGACAGTCCATGCCTTCAACAGATTCTGACAGTGCCGCCAGACTTAAATTAAACGGGCCAACACCCACGCCAATCAAATCCAGCACAGCCGGTTGCTTTGAATCAATAACCTGTTCTGACGTCATAGCGACAGCACCTCATTATTTTTATTCGATAAGCTGGGTCGGTAACGGAGAGGAGGCAGTGTCAGGGCTGTAAAATCACTACGGTCACAGCGCATTAACCGAGCCTGCTTCATAGATACCCAGTCGCCGGTGGTAACCGGGCCGAAGGCCAGCATTCCTTTATCCTGATGGGCCAGACGCTGAACAAAATGCTGCATGCGCTCATTGCGAACATCCGGTTCACAAAACAGTGATTCCGCACGGGTTTCAGTAAAGAGGTACTGGCAAATGCTGTGCCCTACCGCCAGAGAGAGACCACAACCGATAAACGACTCGGGGCCAATTAACAGATGCCAGCCCCAGTCATGCTCGCCATGGCGGCAAAATGTCCCGAGGGTATCTTCTGCCACAGGGTAGAGTTCGGTGTAAGCCACAGGGTGACCGTTAACGTAAACAAACAGCACCCGGTGATAGGAGTGAAGCTGCTGACTCAGATATTCACGAATGCGGGGCAATGGCCAGGCCTGCATCCAGAACTCGGCCACATGGGGCAGGTTCATCCAGTTATGAAGAAGGCGGGCATGCTGAGCTAAATCCGCAGGAACCAGTGACACGTCCAGCTTTCTTTCTGCCCCTGAGAAATCATCAACGCTGTAGGTATACGCCTGAGAGAAACAGATACGGCTCAGTGCCGCCTGCTGTGTTAAAGCCGCCGTCACAGGGAAGCTCCCGTAGACTTCTCAGCCTTGTAAATATTGGGAAGTGTGACGTAGACAGACTGGGTAGCTATATCGCCCACCAGTTCATCCATGTTGTACAGCTGGGTCAGCAGGTTCCCCTTACAGGGCAGGCGTTCACTATTGTCCAGCACATCCAGCAGGCTGAACGGATAACGCTGCGGCTGTGCCGCCAGCGCCTGCATACGTTCGCGCAAACGCGACATAAGCACGGATTCATCGGCCACCCCTTGCGTACCCAGTGCATTAATGACCGAGAACACCTGGTTAATAAACGGGTAATAGATCAACCGCTCTCTGGCCAGTTCTTCCGGAAAAACAGACTCTGTAACTTCACCCTTGCCCGGTACAATCGCGCACCAGTCTTTGTGAGAAGCTTCACGGTGGAAGAAGCCCTGACCATCCCTGCAGAAACAGCGCACCGGGTAGCCATCCGCCATTTCAATCAGGGTGTTCTGACCATGGGGTTCAAAGCAGAGCCCCCAGTCGATAAACAACTTCATCAGGGATTCGATGGACACAGTCACATATTTTTCAAACCAGTCCAGAGCGACCTGATGAACCTCTCGCCCTTCCCTTTGCGCGATTCTGTCTATGATATTGTGCAGACGACCATGACCACCCAGAGGGTTATCCTGCACCAGCGTCGTCACCGCACTGATATCACGAGCCGGGTGAGTCAGACTGCTGGCATCACGAAAAATGCAGGAGAAACCATCCAGTACCTTGCCATCGACTTTTAACGAGAGATAAGCCGGCTCCTGAACAATCTCAAAGGCAGGTGCTGAAGCCTTAATTTCCTCCGCCACCGGCAACTGCATCATACGAGCGGTTTCCAGCACCCGGTCCAGCTCCCAGTGCTTGTTGACCCGCTCGGAATTCGTAATGCGTACATTCAGGGAGAACTTGTACATAAACGGACAGTGCTCACTGAACACCGTGCGAATAGAGGTGGTCGCCGCAAAGCTGTCGCCCAGTGGCCCCAGATATGCAAGCTGCCCACTCTCTTCCAAAGCCTGAACATCGGCCTGCTGGCGCAGATACTCCGCCTGCCACGGATGAACCGGAATCAGGGCACGTGATGAATCCACCAGCAGGGATTGAATGTTTACTGCCGTCTCTCTGTCTTCAAGCTCTTTGCCCAACTGCTCTTTCACAAGCTCCACAGCCGTTTGTGGCAGGGCTGAGTCCTGATGCACCAGCTCCCTGTCGGCCACGAAATAGCACAGCTGAAAACGTCCGGCTGTTTCCGGGGAATACTGCAAGAGGTCTGAGCTGGAGAAACCTTCGCGGCTTTTCGCCACCGGGTGCAGTTGATGACCGATGACGAGACTTTGTTCACTGTCGATAAAAGACAGAGGCCTTCCATCATTCAACAGGGGCAGCTGTTCACGACGTTCCTGAATAAAGGTATCGGTATTCTGGGCACTGAGCAGTACGCGCAGCATCAGGGTGTCCAACTCACCACTGCCCCGCTGATTGCTCAGCCCTTCTTCGCGCATGGTCAGCGACAGGAAATGACACAGTTCCAGCTCCTGCCATTCATCCTGCCCGGTGACCCGGCATAACACAGGAAATGCAAACTGATGGCGCAGGGTTAAAGACCAGTAACGCACCGCCACCAGAATTTCCTGCCCCTGCACAGGCAAATGAATGGAAATCAGTCGAGCAGGCTTTGGGATGAATGTATTAATATTTTCAGGCAGCTCAGTGGTCGTTTCAACACACTGCCAGCTGTTTTCCACTTCACGCAGATAAGCATTCAGCACTATCTGGTAGCTCAGTTGCCCAGGCGCAGGCTCGCCGCCAACACACTGATGGTCAGTGATAGAGTTAGATATCATCATTTTTATGGGTGTCTTGTTGTTCTTGTTAAGCGCTTTTGAGAACCGGGTTATGATCTTCCTGCAACCTCAAATACTCAGCCTGTTCCACCACCTTCGTGAGAAGGCGGGTCATATCCTGCAACGTCGCACAGGGGTTAAGCAGAGTGAGTTTGAGAAGAATGCGCTTATTGATTCGGGTTTCGGCAATCACCGCCTGCCCGCTTTGCAGAAGGTGACGACGCAGCCGCTGATGAAACTCATCCGGACAGCAGCCTTCAGGTATAAGAGAATCATCCAGAGTGAAGAGCACAGTGGTGAGGCTGGGTAACTGAAACAAATGCAGCTGTGGTGCATCATCAACCAACCCTGCTGTATCACGAGCCAGCTGCAACAGGGTATTGATCATACTTCCGAAACCCTCCAACCCAACATGGTGAAGAGAGAGCCACATTTTCAGGGCATCAAACCGGCGTGTTGTGGAGAGTGACTTATCCACAAGGTTTGGCTCACTATCCCCTTCACGGCTCAGGTAATCCGCATGGAAACAAAGTGGTGACAGTGTGTCTCGGTCTTTTACCAGGAATGCACTGCAACTCACCGGCTGAAAGAACATCTTATGGAAGTCCATGGTCACGGAGTCTGCCAACGCAATACCCTCCAGCAGGTTTTCACTGCCTGAAAGCAGCAAGGCCCCACCATAAGCAGCATCCACATGGAACCAGCAGTCGAAGACAGAGGCCAGCCGGGCCATAGACTGTAACGGGTCAATCGACCCGAGGTCTGTTGTGCCTGCGGTAGCGACAACCGCCATGGGGATATCCCCCCGCTGTTTTAGAGCATGCAGTTCCTGCTCTAAAGCCTGTGGACACAGGCGCCCATGGTCATCTGTCGCTATGGGAATGACGGCTTGCCGCCCCATTCCCAGCAGTGCACAGGACTTGGCGATACTAAAGTGAGCGGCCTCTGAACACAGCACCCGGTAACGAGCAACGTCCGCAGGCACACCCTGATGCTGCACGGAATAGCCTGCGCCCTGCTCCCGAGCCATAACCGCATCTCTGGCCAGCAACAACCCCATCAGGTTGGACTGGGTGCCGCCACTGGTGAAGCTGCCATCAGCCTCACCTTCATAACCCACCAGACGACAAAGCCAGTCCACCAGCTGCTGCTCAATATGAGTCGCTACCGGTGCCTGGTCCCAGGAATCCATGGACTGATTCAGCGTACTCAGAATAACCTCGGCAGCCAGCGCAGGAATCAGCACAGGGCAATGAAGGTGTGCACAGCAGTGCGGATGATCAACCCGCACCGACTGCTGCACCAGCCAGGGCAGTTGCTGACTCAGCAACGCAGAGAAATCAAGGGGGGCGCCAGAGAACTCACTCATGCGACGAATCATCACATCCAGGCTTTCGGCATCAACACTGGGTGATGGAAGAGTTTGCCGGTCCATCTCATCGGCCAGGGATGTGACTGTTTGCTGCAACTGCTGGCGAAAAGACTCTGTTCCACCATCCGGCTGAATAAAAAACTGTTCAAAAGCGGTTGGCTCAGACATTGACGACCTTCGCCTCCTGCTCTTGAAGGGGAGCGGCAGCCTGATAACGAGCGGCCAATAGAGACTCGTCCATCACGCGCACTATAAAACGTGCCTGTTCATCAGAGAGAATCAGCGGCGGCAATAAACGCACAACGGCACCATGACGACCACCAAGTTCACAGATCAACCCGCGAAGCAGCGCCTCCTGCTGAACCCTGCGAGCCAGGTCACTGTCGGCTCTCGGATTACCCAGAACATCTAACTGACCATCGCCACAAACAATCTCCAGCCCCAGCATCAGCCCTCTACCACGCACCTCTCCTATCTCAGGATATTTCCCGGACAGTCGCGCCAGGTCTGCGGATAATTGTTCCCCTAATTGTTCAGCTCTTTCATGGAGACGCTCCCGCTTAATAATGCGCATGGTTTCTGCGCCGCTGACCATAGCCAGCTGATTCCCACGAAAGGTGCCGGAATGACCACCAGGCAGCCAGGCATCCAGCGTCTCATGGAAGGCAATAACCGACAGTGGCAAACCACCTCCCAAAGCCTTGGACATCACCACAATATCGGGAGTGATACCTGCCTGCTCGAAAGCAAACAGGCGACCTGTCCGGCCAAAGCCAGTCTGGATTTCATCAATAATCAGGGGGATCTGAAAGTCATCACAAATTGCACGTAATCCCTTCAGCCAACTGATGGGCGCAGGAATCACCCCGCCTTCCCCCTGAACGGCTTCAGCAATAATAGCGGCAGGCTTGCAAATGCCGCCTTCGGGGTCAGCCAGCTGATGACGCAGGTAATGAAGTGCCTGCTGAGAATTGTCCCCCTCACGATCGCCAAAATGACTACGAAATGGATAGGGGTAAGGCATGAAATGCACATCTGGCATCAAGCCATTCAATGGTTTTTTCGCGCCCAGGTTGCCCGTAAGTGCCAGCGCACCATGGGTCATACCATGATAACCACCGTGAAAACTCAGCACACTGCTGCGACCAGTAGCGATCTTGGCCAGCTTAATAGCGGCTTCAACTGCGTCGGCACCTGAAGGACCACAGAACTGCAGTTTGGCCTGGCGACTGAAATACTCAGGCAGTGTCGCCAACAGCTCGGACATAAAGCTGTCTTTGTCTGGCGTAGTGATATCAAGGGTTTGGAAAGGCACCTGATTATTCATGGCATTAATAACAGCCTGATTCACCAGTGGATGATTGTGACCAAGAGGCAACGCACCCGCACCGGCCAGACAGTCCAGATACACCTGTCCGGCTTCATCTTTTACCAACGCACCGGATGCTTTTTTGATCGCAAGGGGTATACGACGGGGGTAAGAACGAACCCGGGACTCTTTCTCCGCTTGCCGCTGTAAGGTTGGTGTTGGAGTAAGTTGATAAAGCTGGCCGCTTTCCGGCAATACCCAACGCCCATGATTTGGCGGGGACATATCCCCTTCCAGCCTCTGTATCCCCGCGTCCATTATCATTCTCACTGTTCTGGTATTGGTTGGATCAATGCCGTGCCCATGCCCCTCGTCGAAACAGGTGCATACCTTCCTTAGCCACTAACTACAGCATTTGTGGTGACACAACTTAACAATCGACCCAAAACCTGTAAATACAAATGATAACGATTCCCATTTGCAGGTTTATTTGAACCTGTTACTGTCCTTAAGTATTCGATGGGGTGAAACTATTGCGCTCCCCTTCTGTTCTGAAACAATGAATTCTTCAAGAGAGCAGCGCATCTTTGAAGCCAAAACTGAAAGGCCTGGGTTTTGTCAGCATATATTCATCCACTGTCTTTTACTGGTTTGATTTACGTCAGCCACACACACCAGCCCTTCGGCCTATAATCTCTAGTCTCCAAGGTATGCGGCCACCCTCTCTCATTTTCTGGCTATACCGTTTGGTTTTCGTTCTAAGCTGAAACCCAAAGTGCGAGATGGTTCTTACATTTCAGTCATACCTCCACCCTCTCGAGATATCACACTATGCAAAAGAAACTTATCGCATTTTCGCCAGTGCTGGTTACTTTGATTCTTGCCCTGCTTCCTGTTCCCGACGGGCTGACTCAAAACGGTTGGTATTTTTTCAGTGTCTTTATCGGCGTTATTATCGGGCTTATTGTTGAGCCTGTACCCGCAGCCCTTGTCGGCCTGACAGGTGTTATCGCCGTTGCGGCACTGGGTATTGTCTCTCCCGATGCCACTGAGAGCCGCAACTGGGCACTGTCCGGTTTTTCCAACGGCGTTATCTGGCTGATCTTCTCGGCCTTTATGTTTGCCATGGGCTATAAGAAGACCGGGCTTGGACAGCGCATCAGTCTGGTGCTTATAAAGTACCTTGGTAAAAGTACCCTGGGGCTGGGCTACGCTGTGGCCTTCAGTGACGCTCTGCTCTCACCCTTTATGCCATCCAACACTGCGCGCAGTGCCGGTACTATTTATCCCATCGTGAGCAATATACCCCCGATGTTTAACTCACTGCCGGACCATGAACCCCGCAAAATCGGTTCTTATCTGGCGTGGGTGGCCATGGCAGCAACCTGCGTGACCAGTTCTATGTTCCTGACTGCACTGGCACCTAACCTGCTCGCTGTGAACCTTATTAACCAGGCGACCGGTATTCAGATAAGCTGGGGGCAATGGGCCACCGTCATGGTGCCGGTCATGCTGCCACTGCTGCTGCTTACACCTCTGCTGACTTATCTGATTTTCCCACCGACCCAGAAGAAATCTCCGGAGGCGCCAGCATGGGCCACAGAAGAGCTGAAGAAACTGGGCAATGTCACTGGAAAGGAATACCTGATGCTGGGACTGGCGGCTCTTGCGCTGGTGTTCTGGATCTTCGGAAGCACCATCGGCATTAACAGCACCGTTGCTGCGTTGCTGGTTCTGGTATTGATGACCCTGTCTGGCATTGTTTCCTGGGATGACATCATCTCCAACAAAGCAGCCTGGAACGTACTGGTCTGGTTTGCGACCCTTGTGTCAATGGCTTCCGGCCTTGGTAAAACCGGCGTACTGGACTGGGTAGGCAATCTTGTCGCAACACAGCTTGTTGGCCTGGACCCTACGACCATTGTTGTTAGCCTTGTAGTCGCTTTCTTTATGCTGCACTACATGTTTGCCAGCACCACTGCACACACAACAGCCCTGCTTCCCATGTTTATGACCACCGCTGCGGCCACTCTTCCTGCAGCCGCTCTAACCAAGCTGGCTCTGTTACTGGCTGGCAGTCTTGGTGTTATGGGTATTATCACGCCCTTCGCCACAGGACCATCACCAATCTGGTATGGCTCTGGTTATCTCAAGCAGTCCACCTGGTGGGGGCTTGGTGCCATCTTCGGTGGCATCTTCCTGGCCTGTATTGTCGCTTTGGCACTTGTCATTGTTTGAACGTCCCATAGGGAGCGTTCTCAATTAACCGGGATGACAAACCGCCGTAGTATCCCCATACTACGGCAACTTTACCCACAGATTTGATCTGAATAAGTTATTCGCTGATGAAATATATCCCCCTGTCTGACTACAAAAACGCCTGGATCTTCCGCCACAGTGAAATGACGGTGTCAGAGCAGGATCTGCCCGCCATCAAGCCGCTGGCGTCTGTGGCTGCCAATGATGTATGGCGCAACAACATCAGCAAGCTTTGCCTGACGCCGGAAGACTTCAGCGATGATGACTGGATCAATGATGAGAATAACTGGCAGGAAAGCGCACGCTGGGAAGAAGCCTGGGAATCTGGTGATCCGGCCCTGCCCGAACTGCTGAGTGAACATCTGCAATGGACACCTGAAACCACTGTCTTTTACTGCATCGACAGTAGTGCGGTATTAGAAACCAGCTGGGATGTATTTCAGCGTAACTGGAAGAACTTCCTGTTCTTCGACGACGACTGCGTATTAATTGGCCGCAAGCGCAAGCAGGCGGTGCAGTTTCACCAGGACGGAACCTTCCGTGTTGGTCTGAAGGGGCTTGCGGCAGGTAATAATTAAACCTGCCTCTTTTAGCTCTTTTCATCGGCGTGCCTGAACCATCTTCCGCTGACTCTTACTCTTCACCGTACACATAGGCACAGCAGGTGACGGCCTCAATGCTAAGATCTTTTACATCATAAACAGGGTTAAGCAGGAAACAAAGGATATCCCCGTTGGTACTGCCGTCTTTGGCACCATTATTGGCCAGGCAGAACATCGGGAACGGCATGTCATAATCAAGCCTGCAGGCATAACCCTGAGTACACGCAATTTGAACTGTACCATTTTGATAACTTGGTATAGGGAAACGATGAAGGATTCGGTTATCAGCCGTTTTACTCCTGCATTCGGCACACTGTTTTTCAACAGTGTTGTAGACAGGGGAATAGTTCTCACAATTACAGTAATTGCATATACAACTGTCGTAGTTGGGCCTTACTCCTCCATCATGCACGGGCGCACAGTCACATGTCACTGTCCCCTTCTCCACCTCTACTTTTGGTATGCTGGCAAGAAGCAGGCTTCCAGATTGCAAGGAGACACTTAGTAACCCGGCAAAAAATAACGCTTTTGAAGCATGATAAATCAGGTACCTGGATAACATAATTTTCTGCTGTTTTATGTTGAACCCAAGAACTCTAGACCACAGGCATGAAAACTGTTCTCTGAAAACCGGCTACTGCAAAAATCAAAGACAACCGTGGTCACATATAAAGAGATGTGTATGCCAACGGAATACTTTGATCAGATTAGAATACGCCGACTGTCGCTCACATAGAAGTGAGTAACAGGCGGAATCCGGGCGGAAATTGTTCAATAAAAAGTGCGATATTTTAAAGCAGCTGGTTAACCAGTGAACCGGCTATCGCCCACATCACCACACAAATAAACAGGTCAATACCCCGGCGGACTCTCGGACGACTTAAAATAGGTGCAAGCTTTGCCGCTCCCACTGCCAGACCATAGAACCAGACTACTGAAGCCATAACCGTTCCTACGGTGAAAGCCAGACGCTCGCCCCCTTCAAACTGTGCCCCTACACTGCCCAGTACCACAACAGTGTCCAGATACACATGAGGATTCAGAAGGGTCAGTGCCAGCGTTGCCATCAGGGTTTTCATCAAAGGCTGTTGCTGACCCGCTTCAAGTGCCATAGACCCCACAGGCTGCAGTGCACTCTTCAGGGACAAGGCACCATACCAGCCAAGGAATGCAGCACCGGCAATAGTAATAGCGGTCATTAACAGCTGATGTTCCGACAGCAGGGTCGCTGCGCCATAAACACCCAGCACAATCAAAACCACATCACAAAGCACACAGACAGTAGCCACCAAGAGATGATGACTTCGGGCGATGCCCTGCTTAATCACCCAGGCATTCTGTGCGCCTATCGCCATAATCATGGAAGCGCCGAGAAAAAAACCCTGCAGAATGGGAAGTGAAATCATTAATTTTTTTGTCTTGTCCATCGTTTGAAAACCAGTGACAGCCATAAGGCTGACCCAGCGCAATACTATCAGAAAACCACCCTGATTACCGTCCGGCAGTCTCGCTCTGGACCACAAAAATCACGGTTAATAACACCTCCCCATACACTCATGACAGAAGGGTTACCTATGACAACTTTTATTAAGACGATGCATTCCCAAGCATGTCCAAGCATGAATAATGATGACTGACAATAAGGCAGCCCATGGATAATCCTCTACCGCATTGCCCTCCTCTCCCAAGAAAGCATCAAGGCTATGCCCCTGGTTCCGACGAAGAAAAGCAGGTTCACAACCCTGCCTCTTCAAAAAAAGAGGGCCGACACAAAATGGGCGGCAGGCATGTTCGTACATATCGCTCTGAATCGAAAACAGAAAGACCCCTGCCGCAAGAGCGAAGAGACAGAGATAGATCTCCTCTCAATACGCCCCGAGTCCCCCGCGCGACCAGATCGCGAGAGAAAATGCCGCAAGAAAATTCCGCGACATCCAGGCCACATATCAGCACATCGTCTCAGAAAACAATCTACAAGGATCGCGCTGATGTAATTGCCCAGGAAAGCCTTAAGCTTGCTCACACTGGGGATTATTTAAAAGCCTATATGTATTTTTTCTCAGAACATGGGAAGTTATGCGCTGCTGCTGGAGTGAGTGACTGGGTGAGTTATAAAGAAGCCCCTGATTTTCTTAGCAAGGAATATAGAAACCTGAATTGTATTTTTAATTATTTAAGAGATAAAAATATAGTTGATCATAGGAACTTCCTGGATCTTGATATGACAGAACTCGCACGACTGCAACGAGGCAAAGCCACAACCGATAATGATGCGATTTTTGATTTCATACTTCTTATATACTCAAAACAGCAAGTCCCTGAAGGTGAATCAGATTTTTTTGAAGATGGAATCAATGTATTACATAAAGCCAGAGAAAAATTATATATCCCAAACAGCATGCATTACAGGTGGATAAATTGCTGGATGGAATTATGTGAATGCTGGTCTAAAGCGTCGCCAGCGGCCGAACCCGAATCTGTAAACCTTTCTGCTTTTTCACGCATAAAAAGAGCACTGCGTGAAATCAAAGATTTCATGAATCCAATCCAAAACGCCGGGGAGTATAAATTAGCGCACAAAAAGGCAATGACTGTCATTTTCAAAGAGGTTTTAAAGGCACGAATAAATCTTGATGAACCTTCGAACCTTATAGTTATAATTGTATGTTCAAGCTATCTTATTTCCGATCGTAGCTGCGATACTTTCACCAGATACATTGCCAACGGTGTTTTTCATCCTGCGGACTTACTACTGTTCGGAGCGAGATCCAGCATTCATGCAAGATCACCAAAAACGCACTTTACGACAATTTTAAATTTAAGTCATTGGCATATACCTCTGGATAACCCACCCCAATGCGTACTTGATACACATCGCAACATCCATAAATCCGTAATAGCCAATAATGCATTACCATATTATGACTGGGCACCTAATCTTGGTTATATCAGCCTTAAGAATATGGGCAGTATTTATGAATACCTAAGAAAAGGTCGAGCGGGAATTGCGTATCAATTCATGAAGCGCTGGTTTGATGATCCCGATACCGCAACCAATAGTTTGATGAAAGGTACTGATAAAGAGGCAAATAAACAGCTATTAAGAATCCTTGAACTTTGGACACGAAAGAAAAGAGACGAAGCCTTCTTAGATAAAGAAGAAGTGGCGCTATTCTGCAAAAAATATTATTCATCACGATACAGAATGCACTATGAAAGATTAAAAATATTTTCCGACCATGAATACAGCCCTGCGAGAGATTTATTAGATGTATTGAAGGAAGGAAAATTTAATACTGTATTTGAAAATGTCGCTATGGCTGCGTTTCAGGAAGAAAGAAACAGAAACAAAGAGCTTATGATTCACCATAAGATGAAAGTACTTACAGAAGATTATGAAAAACTAAAAGATGTAATCACTGAAGAACTATCAAACAAACACTTCTCTTATTTAGGAGAGAGACTGGAACAGTTCAAAAAGAAACACTACCCTACGCTGTCGTTAGACCCAAAAGATCCATCACTAACGCCCCGAACAGTAAAAATAATAGACTCATGCAATAAGTCAATCCATATATTTACCAAGCTGGTAAACTTTTACAAAACCATGATTGTTGATAAGGGTTTATCAAATATTGAAGAAATTTTAAGTATTGACCCCAGGCACCTGCCTGGAGCCATATATTTTGCTCACTACTACTTATCCAACCCTGAATGTCACCCGCACACAAATTACTTACCTATTTGTGAGGCTTCCTTACATCTGCTGAGCACTGTTCGAAAACAAGGGCTGCCACCTGTTTATAACAAACCATGGACTCAGGCATACAAAGCATGTATTGAATCAGGAATGCGTTTACAAAACCCACAATTTCTCCCACCTGTCCCTGACCTTTACAACGAACACATGGCTAAAATCAGGGCTTTAGCTTTAGATGGAGAGATTCCTTATGAATTAGACTATCTCCAAAAAGTTATTCCACAGTTTGTAACCAGATTATGGAATAATAAATTCTCAGAAGCCGGTCTGCTCTGTATTTTATGTCTCACACAAGAGTTTCATGAACAACTTATAGCACCACTGTCTCATGAAGGCACCAGTAATGCTATTCAAGCTTATCGGAATGATTTTTTTGAATTTCTTTTTAAACCCTGTTCACTACTTCTTTTTAAAACCGACTCATTGAGTGATATAGATTCCCTTGTTTATAGACTGAGAAAACTTTCAAATCTCTGCGTTCCTCCTGATATCATCTCTCCGTACCTTTTACCTTTACTCCAGCAGGTAATAGCTAAATATATCGATACAGAGAGCCGGAAATACGAACTTAACCTTGTTCCAGTAAAGCTACGAAAATCATTCAGTGAATGCGGTCTTGTTTGCCACCAGAGCTTCCTGAGCGCCCTGGAGCATATGAATCAGGGACGCTATGAGCAAGCAAACGATGCCATGACTGATATCAGTTCCAGTCCTGACTTACTGCCTGAAGAGTGTCAAGTCGTACTCTATACGCAGATTATCTGCACCCTTAAATCTCTAGACAAGGATAACGCAGAGTTCCTCTTTAACAACGCAGGTGAACCTCTCAACATTTATTTAACAGCAAACTGGAAATGCCTGTGCACTGTATTTCCAAAATCAGAGGCCTGCAAATTCAACCCTCCATCATTAACCGGACGAGGGTTTGTATCCGATGCCATTGCCAGTGAATCTCAAAGACGCCTTCAATTACACTGGGACGAAATAATATTGCCTTTTCAAAGAAACATTCCAGAAGAAAATATGGAAGCCATATTGCTCAAAGAGAACAAAGAGCTTAAAAGTGCGAACAGTGATCTGCAGGAACAAGTAAGAATTGCAACGGCTAACGAAAAAATTTGGCGAATGCAATTTGAGAAAAGACAAGACCAAATAAGACAACGTAAAGAAGAGATGCAAAATCGGCACGAATCTGACCAGTTACAAATTCAGCAGTATTTCGCTGAAGTGCGGATACTTACGGTAAAGTGCCAACAATTAGAAGAAAACATCAGCGAATTACAATACGCATTACAAGCTACAAAACAACACAGTCAATCGGCTCCCCTTCTATCATCCGTCATAATCTCGGGCACTGCAGGCGAAATACAGGAAGAAATAATGCAGGAAGAAATAGAAATACCCCCACACAGTGAATTCGAATACTTACCTGAAACAAGTCCTATTCCTTTCACTGATGAGATATATACACCAAACTTTCTGGTACCCCTTGATGATCTCATGCCCCTTGAGGAAGAAGGTTCAAGGTCTGGTGATGAACAGGCTATGGATACAGGCAGCCATCTATCACAGACAGACACTCAATAAACCTGCGATTAAGCCTCTTAGGAGGTTTCCCGATTCCACTGAAAATAGCAGACACGCTGTTTGCCAATTACCACAGGATTCAGCCACCTGATAACAACAGTGTCAGAAGTGGCAACCTTTATTAAAACAATCCATTAATAAGCGTGTCTAAGCGTGAATTATGATGACTGACACCTGAATCCGTGACTTCGGATCAAAAACAATCCCCTGAAACCCGGACAGTGTAAGGCCTAACAGGTAAAATACACGTATCTCAGGATTTCACCTGCAGGGTGCGTTTTTGTGAAACTGAAAATCGAACAGTCTGACACCGAATTTTATACCCCGACCGCTGGCCTGCATTTCGTTGGCCATGCCATCAACCAGTCGTTTGCGTCAGCGATTTGATGAGGATGCCGCTTCCCTTATGCCCCTGATCAATGACAGTCTGGCCGAGGTTGTGGTCAATCTGGACGCACCCTTAACAGCCCTGCCAAGCCGTCTGGATAAGCACCAGCGTATTGCCCTGGATATCGATGTTTTCCCCATGGATAACAGTGGTACCAAAAAGGAAGGTGTTGCCTACACCTACAAAGGTCATGATGGTTATGCGCCCATCGCCGCTTACTTGGGGCAAGAAGGCTGGTGTCTTGGCTGTGACCTGCGCATCGGCTCCCAACATTCCCAGAAAGAGTTCATCCCTTTTTTGGAACAGGTTATTCAGCGAGCCAGGCGGATTACCAGGAAAGCATTATTGCTCAGACTCGACAGCGGCCATGATGCCGAAGAATCGTCTCCTGGCACCCCATCAGAGAGGGGAAGGACTACGCGACGTTGTCGGTCATGCATGACACCGACTATGGCCCGCAGCGTTTGGTTATCCGGATCATCCGCAGAACTTGTGATGCTGTAGGGCAGATGTTTCTAAATGGGCACTATGAGCTGGAAGGATGGTGGACGACACTGGAGGAAGAGCACACCAGTGATGACGAGGTTATTGCACTGTACAAAGATCACGCCACCAGTGAACAGTTTCATAGCGAGTTCAAAACAGATCTTGATCTGGAACCTTTACCCTCCGGGAAATTTGCCACCAATGCGCTGGTCATGAGTCTGGGGGCACTGGCCTATAATATTTTGCGCTGTATGGGGCAAAAGGTCCTGCTGGGATCGGACTCTCCCGTCCGCCATACCGCCAAACGGCGTCGATTGAAAACCGTTATGCAGGAGCTGATTCATCAGGCGGGCCGCTTGGTCAAATCGGGTCGACAATATATCCTGCGCTTTGGTCGGCATAGTCCAGGGTTCTGCGCGTATAAACGGTTATTGTCAGAGTATGCGCTGTGTTAATGGCCATGTAGCCATAGCCGTCCGATAAAACCGCTCTCCAATGGAATGATAAAGGCTTTCGATGAAGGCCATGGTGTTCTATGGCTTGAGGCCCCCAAAAGATCATCAGAAACGGCGCTGAGGACATTGATACTGAAAATGTTGAACAAAACCCGAAGACCTCGTACTGAAAAGTTGAATCCGAAAGCACTGAACCCGTTCAAACAAGCAGCATGAGCACGTGACAATCAAGAAGCCACTGATTCAGGACAAAGTAATGTGCGCAACCACTTTTCTTTTTCGTCACCAAATTCCTCCATTTCCTCCCATGTGTCTGCGTTAGCGATAATGGCGCAGACACCGATCACAAGAATATCTATAAATTTGTTATCACAGGATGCTATGCGACGAGTATCTTCCAGAATTTCAAGGAAATTGATCAAAGGGGCTGGCTTATGGATCATGAAAATGCCGGGATTTTATACTGCCTTCATCGCCGGTCAACTGGTGTGTAAGCCCTGCGATAGCCCTTGAGCCTGCGACCAAACCCTGTCACTGTTGGACTTAAAAGCTACAGGGCATTCTATGCGTTTATCTTCTTGATCGTGGAAGCGTCGCGTAATAGAACCTGTAAAAATGGAAAGGCCATTATTAATGCTTTATCTTATCCGTCGTTTGCAAACCTATGTGATCTACACTCCTACCCTGACAGAGATTAGCGAATGCCTTTCAGCACGTTAATATCCTTTTTCTCATACACCATCGCTTTTATCCATGAATAACCTTGATTACCGTCTGATAGCCGCTCTTGATGCCGTTATTACCAAGCGCAGCTTTGAGCGGGCCGCCGAGCAGCTGTGCATTACCCAGTCTGCTGTTTCCCAGCGTATTCGCCAGCTGGAGAAACAACTGGGCCAGCCTCTGCTTGTACGCAGCCAGCCCCCCCAGCCGACCAGCACAGGTCAGCGGCTGCTGGCTCTGTTCCGGCGGGTACAGCTGTTGGAAAAAGAGGCCCTGCCAGAGCTACAACAGGACTCTGGAGGCCTGTTCCTGCCCATGACTCTGGCAGTGAATGCCGACACCCTCGCCACCTGGCTGTTACCTGCTCTGGCACCGGTACTGCGTGAACGCCTGATTGAACTGGATTTCCGTATTGCTGATGAGTCCAGAACCCTGGATCTTCTCAGAAAGGGTGAAGTACTGGGTGCCGTGAGTACTGAGCCGTCTCCGGTAACCGGCTGTATTTCCGACCGTCTGGGTCGCATTGATTATGTTTTTGTCGCCTCACCGGACTTCATCGAGCGTTACTTCCCCGAAGGCGTTAACCGTGACAGCCTTATGACAGCCCCGGCAACAGCCTTCGACCATTTTGATGACCAGCACCAGCGCCACCTTGAGAGACACTTTGACCTGCCTCCCGGTGAAGTGCCCTGCCATATCGTGGGTTCGTCTGAAGCCTTTATCACCATGGCAAAACTGGGTGCGGCTTACGGTATGATTCCTGACCTGATGATTCGGAACGAACTGGAGTCTGGTGAACTGATAGAAGTTCTGCCCGACATTCGTCACCACCGGGAACTCTACTGGCATCGCTGGGCACTGGAATCCGGTGTTATGAAAAGGGTCAGTGAATGCCTCATTGACCATGCCCATAACCTGCTGCTGCCCTGATATAGAGTATGAAAAAGAGCTGAACCCTCAACAGGGTTCAGCTCTTTTTAATGTCTCAGGGTTGATACGATTCAAGGCTTAATGAATCAGTGAATAGAGAGCGTCTCCCTGCTCTTTCTTCCCCAAAGCGGTTTTATAACCGGGCAACAGAATATTCTGCTGCTGAACTTCCATACTGCCGGCACCATAGATAAAGCCCTGTACCGCTTCCCTGTGCTCGCGAACAATGGGAGCTGTTGGGTCAGGCACGTAGCCCAGCCTGTCTACTTCACTGGCCAGCACTTTCAGGCGGGAATCCGCTTCGCCGGTTCTGTCTTTACCGCTCTTGCAGTTGAAGTGCCCGACCGCACCCACCATATGTGCCAGGAGCTGCACCCGCGTGGCCATTTTAAAGGCATCCTGCCCTTCGCGGTGATGGAGTTTATGCAAGTGCATATGGCGAATCTGCTGCACCAGTTGCAGCACCTTATTCCGGTTCGGGGAGTGCAGGCCTTCACCTCTTAGCCAACTGCCGACTATGCCTCCAATATCGCAGTCCGGATGAGAGTTACCCATCAGTACTTCATAACCTTCCGCACTTAACTCATCTGCATTATCACAGGTATAACCGATGGTATCAGCCACAGGGTGAAGCCCTAACTTGTTAACAGGAATGTTGAGTGCTGCAAACCGCACATTCGCTTCAACCACATGACTGCGGCCGCTACTGTCGAACACAACCAGCACAACAGGCTCACGACACAAATCTGTTAATGCATTGTTCTGGCTAAGCTGGAAAGTCAACTCGTCATCATGAACATGGAAAGCATGGCGCATGTAATCTGGCGACACCAAAGAGGTGCTGACCATGTCAAACGACATCTCACCGCTTTCTATCACTTTCTGCCGCTGCTCCGGGGACAGAGCCGATAATTTTTTAACCAGAGCGGCTGTGACCAGCTCCCGGCTTCGGCTTTCAAGAATACTCTGTACCTTGGCCTTATTCTTCTCACCCTTGGGGTAAAGGGTACCTGTGCGGATACCGGAGTAGAGTTCACGACCATTTGCTGAATCAAGCCGGGTTTCATACATATTGATGGTATGAACACGTTCTTTGAGGTTGGCAGAGGTTCGGCCAGTACCGTGATAACTCACCGGAAAGGGGTCGCGGATGCCCTGTTCATTATTGAGCAGCAAACGCATCTCATTGGCTGGTATCTGCTGGCTGCGGTAATTATGAATCTGCCCGCCAGCTCGAACTGGTATGGTTTTATCAATGGTTTCCCAGTGAGACTTGTTGACCGTTGCTGCTAATGCTTTGCGCCAGCCTTTGTTAATTTCACGAGAGCTCATTCCTGCCTCTTTCAGAAGAGCCTTTACCTCTTTTATCTGTTTCTTTATGGCCTTCTTCATGTAGACCGGCGGCTCTGAATACACCTCTTGCTCACACATGGTTGTCAGTTTCTCATGAAGCTGACGCACCTTAATGGCCTTTGGGCTTTGGTTGGAAGGGTCTTTGACCAGCCCGGTCTCCTCCAACATTAACAAAGCCGTATTCAAAGTATCCCTTTTCGCCTTTTTCATGGTGCCCTGATTACGAAAATCAGCACCCGCCAGGCTTTGTACAAACGCCACATATTGATCAGCCTTCTGAACCTGACTGTCCAAGTCCTCAATCATGGCTTTCCTCACCCCTGGTGCAATTTGGCTGTCAGTACTTTCTCTCAGTTTCCGGGCAGCCTCCCGTAGAAAACTGCCATGCCGTAAAGCCGGAGCCAACTGATTAGCCCAATCGCGACGGTTCAGTGAATCAAACGGGGATATCCACTGCTGGCGGGCAGTCTCGTCAGAGAGATTCGCAAACGTCTCAACCAGGTGACCGTCATTCTCGGGCAGGGCACTTTGAACGTCTTCCAGCACCCGGTAAGTGAAGGCCGGGTTTGCACCCAAGGCCTTCATAGTATTTCCCGCCACCTCTGCAAGCCCGGTTCCATGCTGAAGAACGACATTAGCCGCCAGTTGACAGGCTTCTGGCTTGCTCAGTGTGTGACCACCGGACTGATGAAACAAAGCTGCTGTCATGCGCTCAGTCAGACGGCTCTTTTCATAGTCAGGCAGTTTTTTGGCCGGGTAACCATGTTTATCCTGAAACACCTGAGAGAGAAGACTGCGCGGGTTGTTCAGGTTGCACCAGCCTTTGATATGACGACTGTTGTCTTTGTGAATCCTGGCCTGCACCTTACTGGCCTGTTTATGCAGTGACGCCACCCGGCGGGCACTCAGGGGCTTACCATGCTTGGTAGGCATCACCTTCCGGGTGATAACATCGCCGAAATCATCGGTCAGGGTTTTGGCAACAGAAGAAACAGTGAAAATCGGAGCGGGCTGCTTGCCAGCACCCTTAAACCCCAGTTTCTTCACCAACCATTGCCGAAATCCACGTTTTTGTGGTTCAGCAGCTGGGTTTTCCTGTTGGTAGCGTTGGGCATGACCGGTTTCCAGAGCCCGAATAAAACCATCCACAGTGCATTTCCCCGCTTATTCATGACAGTCTATTAGCGGGTATATCGGCCATTGGCGGGGAATATTGTGCTCAGGTCAGGTATTTGAAGCAATCAGCTCTGGCCAAAGGCCAGCGTACTTCCATTCGCAGGGTATCGGATATCAACAGGGCCAGTAGCGGACTTTCTGGCGTCCTCACGTTTTTCGAAGAAATAAAGTGAGTTATCCACAAAAAGTATTAATTGCGCATTTAATGCAGCCCACCAACCCGCAGCATCGGAGAAAATAACCAAATCAGAGGACATTCTCAATTACCCATGACCGCCTTCGCCCACATTCTGCACCGATCGGTTATAGACGCAGAATAATCACACCTTATACTCTGGCCCAATCATAAAAATACAGGTGGAAGGTAAGTAGCCATGACCCAGCCCGCGGACACTGCAACACCGCATCAGTACGTTCTGAAAACCACCTGTGCCGCCGGCACCGGTATTGTGGCTGCCGTCACTTCGTTCCTTTCTGAGAAAAACGGCTACATCAGCGAACTGCACCAGTTTGATGACCAGGATAGCGGCCAGCTGTTTATGCGCGCCCGCTTCCATATTGAAGGCAGCACTGCCGATCAGCAGCAGGAAAACCTGCAACGACTGCGGGAAACCTTTACCACCGTCGCCGAGAGCTTTGGTATGGAGTGGCAGATTAAATCAGCCACCGCCCCAATGCGCACACTCATTATGGTGAGCAAGTTTGATCACTGCCTGGACGACCTGCTCTACCGTCGTCACAAGGGTGAATTGAATATTGATGTTGTTGCCGTGGTCTCTAACCACCTCGACCTGCGCCCCATGGCAGAACGTGAAGGCATTCGCTTTGTTTACCTGCCGGTAAACAAAGACAACAAAGCCCAGCAGGAAGACGCGTTGATGGAACTGGTCAAGGAAACCCGCGCCGAGCTGGTTGTTCTTGCCCGATATATGCAGATCCTCTCCGACAAACTCTGCTCCAAACTCGCAGGCCGGGCAATTAATATTCACCACTCCTTCCTGCCCGGCTTTAAAGGTGCCAAACCTTATCACCAGGCTTATGACCGCGGCGTAAAACTGATTGGTGCCACAGCTCACTACGTGACCTGTGACCTGGATGAAGGCCCGATCATCGAGCAGTCTGTACAACCCGTAGACCACACCTTCACACCGGAGATGCTGGTTGCTGCCGGACGTGATACAGAAACAGTTGCCCTGGCTCGTGCGGTGAAGGTGCACTCGGAGCATCGGGTGTTTATGGATAACAACAAGACCGTTGTGTTTCGTTAATTCCTTCGCCCCCGGTTATTAAAACCGGGGGCGCTGTACATTTTTCAGCCAGGCATATTTACAACAATCATGCCGCTATAGACCAGTCTTTGCATTGACCTGACCAACCCGACAGGTAGACTTAAAATGAACAGTGACGTTAAATTAATAAATACATGGTAGTCAGATGTCTAATAATAAAAATCTCCTGTTTGTCCTGTATGCTCTCTTTATGCCCACTTTTCTCTGGGCAGGTTCTACGGAAGAAAAAGCTCGCCTGATTGATTTGCAACAAGCACTTGAACAGCACACTTCAGAGCTCAAACAGAAGAGTAACGATGTCGTTCTGATGGAGTACAAGCACAATGCAGCGGTGGAGAGCCTGAGTAACAGTCAGGAAAAGTACGATGAATCACTGCAGATGTTTAACCAGTACGCCAAAACACTAGAACAACAGCAAGCGGCAGAGCAGGACACAACCTCAGCCAAGCGTGCCGTAAAGCGTTCAGAAATCACCCTGAAGATGGCCCGGAGAGAGCTTTCCACACGTAATAACAGCGTCAGCCGGACTTCCCAAAAACTCAATGACCTGCATACCTGGCTGGACGGTGCTGATGCCACGACCTCTAGCCTGCAAGAAAAAATTGCCAACCAGAAAACCCACATTGAAACAGTCATTAAACAAGAACAAGCCCAAAGCAGAAGAGTACTGGCCGAACAAAAGCGCAAGGCAGAAGAAGCCTCACGTCTGGCCGCTACCAAACGAGAACAGGAAGCCGCACGCAAAGAAGCAGAGCGACTGGCAAGGAAGCAGGCTGCCCAAAAAGAGGAAGCCGAACGTCTTGCTCGACTTGAACAGCAACGAATAAAACAGGAACAGCTGCGTAAAGAGATGGAAGAAAAGCAGCGTCTGGCAGAACTGGAAAAAGCCCGTAAAGCCAAAGAACTGTCTCCGCTTGATAAGGAAGCGAAGGCTTACGCCCTCAAAGAGATGGAGCGTCTCAATGAGAAACTGGCATCAGGCGGTATGGGTAAGCCTCTGTACAAGCGTGTGATCATGACAGTGAACGGCCAAAACCCTCTCAACTATGAATTTATTGGCAGAAAGTATTACCTGCTGGAAACATCAGTACAGGCAGGGCGCCAACTGTTTGAAATCAATAACTTCAAATTCCGCCGCACCATCCCACAGGCTGATGATGGCGAAGACTATGTATTCCTGTTTGATACGAAAAAAGCGGAACGTCCACGACTGGTGATGTTTAAGAAGTCCCTGATTGCGAAGAAACTGAATTGAGATGGCCTGACATATTGAAAGGGGTTTAGTGAATCGCTCACTCAGCCCTTTTTGATTTAAGACTCCCAAACGGTAGTCACTTTCATGGCAACTGGGGCAGGATATCTGGCACTACAAGACAACGTATTATCTCCATATGCATGCCAGGGAAAAAGCATGAAAGACAGTTCTATCACTGGGCTCGCATAATGTATTAAGTTTCGAGTTCCCCTTACCATACACCTGTGGTCTTATACGTCAAATGACGAATAATGAGCCACATTGAAGTGAACGCATTAAGCTCGATTAATCATCTTTCTATTCTTAAAGATTATCGCCAGTCGTGGAAAATAGACCATAAACTCACGGATATTCTTTTGCTGATGATCTCTGCCGTTATCAGCGGGTCAGAGAGTTGGGAGGATATTGAAGACTTTGGAAAAGTACGCCAAGACTGGCTAAAAACACTCGGCGATTTTGAAAACGGTATTCCCTCTCAAGACACCATCGCACGAGTGGTCAGCGCAGTGAATCCCAAGCCATTCCAGAAGTGCTTTTCGGACGGGATGAAAGACTGCCACGAAGCAAAGGATCAGACAGTTATTGCCATTGATGGGAAGACGCTCAGAAGCTCTTATGACAAGAGCAGAGACCGTGATCCCATCCATATGGTGAGTGCATTTTGTACAGAGAATGGTGTTGTACTGGCCCAGACCAAAACGGAAGCGAAAAGCAACGAAATTACAGCTATCCCGGAATTGAAAAAATTCGCACGATCACTTTGGATAACGGAGGTGAATTTGCTGCTCATGAGAAGGTGGCTGAGGCTGTCAACGCCGACGTATTTTTTGCCAAGCCTTACGCCAGTTATCAGCGCGGAACTAATGAAAATACCAACGGCATTATTCGACGAACCTATCCCAAAAAAAATGGCTCTGGGACACCCGACAACAGAAGATATCTGCACAATGGAATTATTGATAAACACAATGCCTCGCAAGGTTTTAGGTGGGCGAACACCGCTCGAAGTCTACACAGGGAAGTCGCTTGCAATTATGGCTTGAATCCAGCGAAACTTGAAAGATGCATGGTTTCCCACGCAGGATCATGGGAACCAGAGTTTTGCTACAACCTCAGGGGCGTGGGAACGAGAAACGCCTGTCTTCTCAAATTGATTCAGTTTAGTGAATTTTTAGACGCCTTTTAGTATCCCAAGTGGCATCATGGCCAGAATGAAGGTAGCGCCAAAGTTGCAAGCCCATGATCTCACGAGCGGCCTTATAACGTCCATTATGCTTCATGCTTAAGTCATGCTCATCAAAGTCAGGGCTTAAGAAGTCTTTATACAAGTCCAGAGTGTACAGGCCAATGATATCTGATTTGTTTTTCCTCAATTGAGATAATGACTGCCTGGTCACCTGTATATGTCCATTATCACCTATCCAAATCGGTTGAAACCAATATTGATCACTGCCGACTCTAAAACCATTCGGCTTCCTCGCTTGTTCATCAGTATACGTTTTCCAGGCTCTTCCACTCTGTAAATAATAGTAAGAAGCGTCAATCTTATTTTCACTCCAGCGATTTTTACCACCAAAATAGGGATGACTCAAAAAGAGGCTAATATGTTGATATAACGACTGTTCATGATGGTCAGTACTGCCTTCCAGATACACCAACTCCGATTCATAATTCATAACGAAATTGGATGTCAATCTCGGAAAGTCGACCATGCCATGGGTCGTTAGAAGATAAGGAGGTGCTTTGCGCCAATCATTATCCATATCGGTGTAGCAAATCGAGTGACTTCCTGTCTTCAAAAGGTTATCGACAAATTTTTTCTTGTTTTGTAGAATTGCTTTATGATTTGCAATGTCTAATACGTTTGGAAAATCAAGAGTAACCACTATGCGCAGTAAATCCATATACATCACAGGTGATTGAAGCTCGAAGATATATTCAGGCGATGTAGGTAACGCATACCTCAAGTCAGACTCCAGATTTAGAACAACAATATTGGGTGAATCAGTAAATTGGTTCTCCATTTCAAGGACTTGCCATTCAGACAAACCCAGTTCTGTATAAACAATAAAAAGTGGGATACCCCAACGATTCAGCTGCTCTGACTCACGACGAATTTTTTCAACATAATTCAACCCTCTCGTATTATTGTCACCATTAAAAATGGTTGTTTCCCTGATCGCCGACCAAGTATGAAATACCGGTCCGGGAGGAACGAGTTTCAAGTCCAGTTCAGCTGCTTTTTCCATAGAGTCCACTTCTGCATATTCCAGCGCCAGAGCCATATTCTCCCATGAATCCTGCGGTACTCTTTTAAACAGTTCAGGGGTCTGTTCGCGTACAATCTGATATGTCAGATCAAGATACCAATCTTTTGCTTTCGGGGTCTGATCGTTAAATTCAATGGCTGAAGAAATCGCTATTTCACCACTTGCAAAAGAGGGTTTTCCAATGAGAATCAAACAAAAAATGATGATCCATGACAAAAAAAGTGAATGGACAAGATAAACGAATGACGGTCTGGCACCGCTTTGAAACGCACATATATTCATAACAATCTCCTTTTGCTAGACACTCCTTTTTTCTTAAAAAGTATTCCACATCAGCCATGGTAGACAAGAAATGAAGTACTGATCGCTTATCTCTATATTATGACCTGTTCACAAGCTGTGAGGTTCCAGTATTTGTTAGTAGCTATGTCCTTTTTGATACTCATTGAGCCTTCTTCCCAGCTTACTGATGAATAGTAAGTTAAATGACCTCCGGCAGAGCCTGAGGCTTATTGGGGGACGCCCTCAAAGGGCTATTGTTGCGCCCATAGGCGCGGTTACCAATTAATTTTCAGTTGTTCTCGATGCTGCTCTGCGGTCTCTTGATTGCGAATATAGGCCTTAACAACTTCTTCATAAAGACCAACGGTGGACACAAAATATCCTCTTGCCCAAAAACTCTCTCCGGTGAAATTTCTCTGCTTACCTTTGAAGTTTCTCGCAATCATGATGGCCGCTTTACCCTTAATGTATCCGACAACACTGGACACTGAATATTTCGGGGGAATACTGATGCACATATGTACATGATCGGGCATCAGATGCCCTTCCAATATTTTGCAACCCTTTCTCTTCGCAAGTTCGTGGAATATCTCGCCGAGAAATTTTCTCAAGCTCCCGTAGATCACCTTCTGTCTCTTCTTGGGGATAAACACAATATGATATTTACAATCCCAACGGGTATGACTCAGACTCTTGTAGTCTGCCATGGGTAGTACCTGCATGTTTCTTGGCGGATACACGAAGGTAGATACCGCAGCAAAGGTATAACCTATGCGAGCCCCCCCCCGGCAGAGCCGGGGTTTACCAATAATTAATTACCAAGCGGAAGGTCGTTTATCAAGCTGCTAAAAATGCGCACCCTGAACGCTGGGGAGCACGCCCGACTCGTAACTGGAAACTACCGGAAGTTGTTTGGCTCAATCCAGAGCGACAAGAACATCAGCCGTTGCGATATGCAGCAGCTTAATTGAGGCCACATCTTTGTTGAAAATCACCGTTAGCTGCAATGACTGTCAGATTCATTCTGTTGCTCTTTTATAAGAAAATATAATCCTTCAAAAACAATATCAGAATGTTGTATGGGTATGAGATTGAAGTTTAAAGCTTCTAAAGTGTCGGAAGGAAGATTATCTATAATTGGTTCACATGCACACCCAATAATGCATAAGTTATTTACCTCATTAGGCAAGCATGGCTTTAATAATTTCAACATTTCAATTAACTGCCGTACGGATTCACGAATAACTCTCATAATAATGAAATCTTCAAGTGATGCCTGATATCCTCTTTTAATCAAACAGCCCCTATCAGCATAAGTTTCAGAATCAAATTCACCTCTTGGGATTTGACTGAGAATACTAGATTGCATTCGACAACTTTGACAATCAATAACTTTTGTTTTTTCACCATGAAATTCACAGTTTAAGTTAAATTGTTTTGTGAGAATTTTCCCAAAAGCAATCAGTCCAAATCCATCAAATCCATAATCTAAGGGGGAATAGCTAACAGAAACTTCACCATTAGAGTTGACAAACCCTAACAATGATCCTCTAGACGATAAAACGGAAACTCCTTCTTTTCCAACATGGGCGCCAAAAGAGCATGTTGCAAAACTTCGATTAATAATAAGACGAGGCCGTATTTTTAGATTTTTAAGCATCCTATGCAATTTCTCTTTATATTTAGTTAATTCATATTCATGTGGTTCTCCCGTTGTACTTATTGCAATAACTGTTATTTCATTGTTTTTTATATATTCACAATAAATAGAAAGAATTACCTGTTCAAAATTTTCAAAAGCGATAATTGGTTGGCTATAAATGTCTCCATTCCCTAAAACTTGATATTTAGCAACACTTTTATTTTGTGGTGTTATTACTCTGACAGCTACTTTTTTTTTGTTACTGTCCACAAGAATCCAAAGCTCCTCTGCGCTACCAGAGAATGATAAAAATAAAGTGAAATATAACAAGACAGTTTTCATTATGACATTATCTAGTAATGAATGGTTCAGCTTAGTTCAAAACAAGCTGCTAATCGTGTAGCCGGAGGTTTCTAACCTCCAGCCCCCAGTCGAGTCAACCAAGGGAGCCGCCCCCTCAGCTGCTCACAGAACCATACGTAACCCTCTCGACTCATACGGCTCTTCTTATCCAACCGCTGACACACAGCCTGCTCGCCAGTGCGCCATTAACCACCGAGCCCTCTTTGCGACTCGTCCCAGACAGGACGCTGCACGCTTCTTCCGACCCTCAATTTCTTGTATTTACCCATAGCCCAGCGAACCAGCGTCGCTTCCCTATAATTCAGAACCTTTCTCATTTCTGAGGGATAGAATCTCCCAAAGTAATTTATCCAGCCCTGAACGTATGGATTGATCAGCTTTGCAAGCTCATCCAGAGAATACAGTGATCGCTTGGTGGGAATAGCCAGCTCTCTTATCTTGCTGCGAATATGCTGTGCCGAAGCCTTGCTTATTGCAGGCAAAAAGCTGACAAAGAATTTGCCATGCCGGTTTCTGGCCATCCCTGGGCGAAAGGTGTAGCCAAGAAAGTTAAAGGAGATGTGTTCATACTTTTCCGTTCTGTCTTCATCCATGCAGTACACCAGCTTCGTCTTTTCCGGATGCAGCGTAAGACCACAGGCGAGTAAACGACCTCTTACCGCTTCCAGGATGGATTCCGCTTCTTGCTTACTGCGACAGTGGAGCGGGTGAGTAGCCCGTGGGAACCTCCCCCACAGGCTCTCTCAGAACCCTACGTGAACCTCTCAGCTCATACGGCTCCCATCATCCAACCGACGGCCTGACACCCAACTTCCAATGCGGAAACAGGTTTGGAAGTTTCTTGGCGATCTCTCCAAGCCTGTGTTCTGCCCTTCGTCGATGGTGCTTAAGCCTTTTGTATTTCCTTGTCGCCCACAAACTGAGCTTGCGGTTGATGTGACGCAATGTCGGGTACATGGCGGATTTATAGAAACGACCATAGTAGTTTATCCAGCCCTGTATCCTAGCCCTGAACATTCTGGCCAGATCAGGAAGGTCTTTGTCACTGCGCAAATGCAGCTTCCAGCTCCTTATCTCCTGTCTGATGGCCTTTCCCGCCTTGGCGCTCATCGCTGGCGTAAAGTTTATGAAGTGCTTTCCCCATCGGTTCTTCGACCGCCTCGGGCGAAATGTATACCCAAGAAAGTCAAAGCTGGTGACAGGATGCACTTCTCTACGATCATCATCTTTGCAGTAAACAATCTTCGTCTTGTCAGGATGCATTTCCAGACCACACTCCTGCAACCTGTCAGTCAAAGCACCCATAAGTGCTTCGGCTTCCGCCTTATGCTGACAATGGGCAAGCCCATCGTCAGCATATCGACAGAATGGAATAACAGGAAATTTCCTTTCCATCCACTTATCGAAGGCATAATGCATAAACAGGTTACTGAGCACAGGGCTGATCACACCTCCTTGAGTCACGCCACGTTTGCGCATGATAATCGTGCCATCTTCCTGTTGAATCGGAGCCGTTAACCAACGCTCGATGTACAGGATCAATCAGCGATTATCTGTGTGCTTGCGAACCGCTTTCATTAGCAGTTCATGGTCGATGTTGTCGAACAGCCCCTTCATCACTACTACGGGATCGTCCGCCCCTGTGCCTTGCATTGGTACTCAGACTCTTGCAGGATCTCTGCTTGAGTGGCTCCCTTAACATCAAGGCGACAGGTTCCCACGTTCCACACAGAAGCCTGTGTTAAGTTCATGCCTTCTCCACGCCGGATGCCATCTGGACAGTAAGCAGGTATCCTCCAGACTTATCCCGGGCTAACGACACCCTCCCGGTTTTGACATCATTCCTACGCTTTCGACGCGTCATCAAGGGTTCACTTGCGTTCATCTCCTTAACACTTACCTGACAGGATCAAGCCCTGCCTTTTCCTTAACGCTCACGACCAAGGCTCTTTACCTTCGCCGCTTAAGGTGGTTTGAAGCCTCCTCCTGTAAGGCGGCTCCGAGGGGCCCACCCTCATCTTCTGCGCAGTTGCGCATCGGCGCTGCTTACGCAGCAGCCTATGCTCGTGGCACACCATCATCAGCATATCGCTCAAACCAGACGTGCCGGACATTTCGCTCAAGCCAGCGATCAAACGCATAGTGCATGAACAGGTTTGCCAACAAGGGGCTAATTACTCCTCCCTGCGGGGTTCCTTTTGTTCTCTCGACTCTCTCGTTTTCACTTTCAACCGGAGCTGCAAGCCAGCGTTTAATGTACAGCAACACCCAAGGCTCTTTAATGTGATGTTCTACTGCTCGCATGATGAGTTTGTGATCCAGATTATCAAAGAACCCTTTGATATCCAGATCTTTGACCCAGTCTCGTCGCCAGCAGCGTTTTCGGGCGAGTGCCAGCGCATCATGCGCTGAGCGATTCGGCCTATAGCCATAGGAGTTTTCATGAAACACCGGTTCCACTACTGGCTCGATTATCAGCTTCACCACAGTTTGGGCAATACGGTCGGCTACTGTCGAGGCTTTTTGCTAAAGAGCCCCAGCGGTCTCGTGCCTCCATCTTTCCTGGCGATATCGACACGCATGACGGGGGGAGGAAAGTAACTTCCCGATGACATCCTGTTCCCCGATTTATATTCAAAAGGTGTACAGGTTACCGCCAAGTTGCATTTCAAAGTCAGACAAACTCTGTCCATCAATACCAGCGGCTCCCTTATTGGCTTTCACTCTCAGCCAGGCTTGCCAGACAAGCCTTTTAGATATTGTGAACGGTTTTGCTTCTGTCATAGATTCATCCCAAAGATACAACTGGTTGATCTACTCCATCCGCTGGATAAGTCAGCCCCTTCGCTTCACCTCCATTACAGAGGCTTCAACACTACTACGAGCTGATCCGCCCCTGTGCCCTGTATTGGTACTCAGAGCCTTGCTGTTCGTCAGCCTGGCTGGCTCCCTTAACACCAGAGCGACAGGTTCTCATGTTCCATAAAAGAGCCTGAAATCAGTTCATGCCATCTTTGTGCCGGACACCGCTCAGGCAGTAACTGGATAACCCCTGAACTTATCATGAGGTGGTGATGCCCCTCACTTTTGATGCCGATATACAAGATTACGACACGTCATCAATAGTTCACTTGCGTTCATCTCCTGATCTCTTACCTGACGCAATCTTGTTGCGCCTTTTCTGTGACGCTCACCACCCTGACTCTTAATCAGCGCAGCTCACAGTGGTTTGGTGGTCGCTTCCAGAAGCCGCTCAGATTGTTGTGCAGCGGCAACCATGGATACTCAAGAACACCGGAGGGCCTTCCTCCATCTCAATTACAGTTGCGAACAGACCGACTCTGTTCTCATGACACACCAACACCCTGCATGCGGCTCCGCACAGGGCGTTTCATTAAGAATGGTGAAGCTTGATCCACCCGTCTCGTAATGAGCACAGCCCTTGAGATTTTAAATAACTGTTCGACAATGCCTGATTAATTCCCGGTGTTTTCGAACTTCTCCATGGACCTTTACTTGTCAGGCCACAGGCAACAGCGGCCTGAACATGAACGCCACGACTCATCAAATTTCTGACTTTAGTTCGGGGTTTTCGCCACTGTCGCCAATACGCCATGCGAACTCTGCGTCGTATCCAGTTATCCAGATCAATACAGCGTTGATAGCTATCGGTGACTTTCAACAAAGATGTTGCCTCAATTAAGCCGCAGTATTTAGCTGCGGCTGATGTTCCTGTTGCGGGTCACCGCCGTACGGCCATATGCAGGGAGTGGGGCTGACCGAGTTCACCCTCAGAGGCCGTACCAAGGTGAATGCCCAGGGGCGGTTTATGTGCGCTGTGCACAATCTTAAGAAATCCACGGGCGTGGTGGTGAGAAACTGCAACAGCGGATAGATAAGGTGCAGAGAAAACGCTGAAAGAGCCAGATACAGGCTTCTCAGCCCTTGTGAATGCTCTCAAAACACCCTGATCGCTCTTTATGGTTATTGAGCCGCATAGAGTGAAAGAATAATTCAAACAGAAAATCTGTAGAGAGCATGGTAAATCGAAGCAGGTGTAGTGTTTTTATGCTTTGATTTTGGGTTTTTCTACAGATTCGTTAGCTGCTTATCGTTAACTTCTTGTCTATAATCTGAGCCTTGAAGGTTGCAGTAATGAGAGTTTGAAGTACATGATTCCATCTACAAAAATATCACAAACGCTCCTCGAATTTGGTAAAGATGTGATATCAGAATTACCTGAAAATCATTCAAAAGAGGAGTTTGAGCAAGTAATGAAAATTATCATCACAGTATGGAATTCAGTAGTCATTGATAAATGGGAAAATACAAATACGCATGAACAAGAGCTTCTCAATTCTCTTAACTCAATGCCAAAAGATTTTCAATTAATGATTAGAAGGCTCGTAAAAAGAAAACATAAAAAAATTCCTAATGATTTACGAGCAGTGGGAAATCATTGGGTTAGAGAAAATGGTTCTGAATTGATTTTTGGTTGTGATGCTCGTTTAGATACAAACAAAGTTAAATTATAGATTCGTAAAAATAAGTACGCACCTAAATCGGGTAAGGGCTGACTTTTCTTCAGCCCTTACCACACCACGGCTTGCGGGTCCGCACCGGGCGCTTCATGGAAAGTTTCAACCGTCATTGAGTTCAATAGACTATAACTGTCACCTCTCTGCTCATACTTGAGTCCAAGATTTGGTTACATGCACCCTCAATGCAGCCAGAGCTGGTTTCATGTACTATCGCCAATATCGAGTAAGAGCCGGTCGGCTCGTTCGCTATTGAGGGCACATAACTCCTCTCTGCTTTCCATGTTCAGCCCTTTGTTGGCGACTCCTGTCGGACAACTACTATGGCGTCTGCTGATAAGGCCATGGATGGCCTGTATGTGTGAAATGCAGGAGGAATTTCATACCTTCTGCCTGAACACGATCAGGATTACTCCTGACCTCGCTATCGTATGTTCATCGGATTCGCTTGCCCTGACTGATGAGATCAGAGCACCAGGCCTGTGAAACCAGTGGCCAAACTGGAGAATGAACACGGTCGCCTGTCGGGCAGATCTCCCCACTCTTCATAAAAAAGAGGGAACATGAACTGTCAGTGCACAACTGCCGTATTTACCGTATCTCGCAACCGGAGGGCTTCGTGATCATTGGCCCACTCGCCCCGGAGACTCGGCCTTGTATGCGATTTCTGTTCGTCAGCTAGCACCTTTGCACTCGGGCTTCCTCCGCACAGCACCTCGCGAGGCTGCACTTGCCGTCGGCTAGTGGTTATCATTGATCTATTACGAACAATGCCGGTTTCCCGCAGGGGACTTGCACCCCATAAATTCATGCCCATGCCGTGCGTACCAAGTAATCCAGGTGACGCCTGCGCACCTGATTTAGGCATTGAGGTTGTAGAAAAACGTCAGTGGAATTTTTCTTTCGTGCACAGAGCACATGAATGTCATTTCGCTCGGGGAAACAGCCTCAAAATTGACAGAGAGACGCCACTTTCTGATTGTTTTTTAACCAAAAATAAAAATAATCAACTCGAGATAGTTTTTCTACAGCTTCGTTAGGCGCAGGTGTCACCTCAACATAACGAGTACTCTATTATAATCTGCAATATCGATTGACCTGTGAGAAAAGCACCAACATGACGAATATATCCCATCCTGGCTCTCCATTTTTGCATAATATAAGCGGTATTGAGGATAGGTTCGATAGAAATCGATACCCTTTCAATATTCCAGCCTTTGATAATGGAATTGATATTTCTCTTGATTCCAGAGTGACAATGTTAGTCGGTGAAAATGGAAGTGGAAAATCCACTTTTTTAGAAGCAATAGCTGAGTGTTGTGGTTTCGACCCTGAAGGTGGTAATCGAGATCATTATCGAGAAAGCTTTGAAGATCGCTCAGAATTAGCTCAAGCTTTGAGACTATCATGGATGCCTAAAACAACAGAAGGCTTTTTCTTAAGAGCAGAAAGCTTCTTTAATTTTGCAACTTACATTGAAGGTGTGTCAGACCTCCGAGCATACGGAGGAAAGTCATTACATAAACAATCGCATGGTGAATCATTTTTAGCACTTTTTGAAAATAGATTTGAGCAAGGGTTCTATATCCTAGATGAGCCTGAAGCAGCACTTTCCCCTCAAAGACAACTAACTTTCATGAGTATTATCAATCAACTTGAAGCACCTGGCCACGCGCAGTTTTTGATTGCAACCCACTCACCTATATTATTAAGTTATCCTGGCGCAAAAGTGATTAGCTTTGATGATGGTAAAATAAAAGAAATAAATTACCAAGATAGTAGTCATTTCCAAATAACAAAATCATTTCTTGATGATCCAGAAAGATATTTCCGCTGGTTATTCGAAAAATATGATAGTTGAATGTCTCACACTATGATGGATGCACCTAACAAATGTCTGTGGTTCCCCGTCAATCAATTAAGCAAGATTTTCGCCCCAGCACGTACCATTTTTGATCATGGTATTCAGGGTCACGATCATCTTGCGCATACACGCGATGAGAGTCACTTTTGGTAGCTTTCCAGCGGCTTTGGGCTTTTCGTAATACTTCTTAAAAACTGGATTACACTGGATACTCGAGAGCATCGCCATATACAGTACTGTTCGTATTCTGGAACGCCCGCCACGAATGCGTCGCTTACCCGAATAGCTCCCGCTCTCTTTGTTCATAGGCGCTAAACCCACGAGAGCAGCGATCTCTTTTCTGTTGAGCTTACCCAGTTCTGGCAGCTCGCTGATGAGCCTATAGGCAAGCACATGTCCGACACCGGGCGTGCTGGACAGTATCTCCAGCGGAACCCGCCAGCGTTGTTCCTGCTGCACCTGAATATTGCGTTGTTCGGTGATCTTATCGATCTGTTTATCCAGCACTTTGAGCACCGCATTAATCTAGCGGTGAAGGGCTTTGGGCATGATCTGCAGACGGTTCTTCTCCATGGTTCTCATATCGAGAAGCTGCTTGCGGCGAATCAGTAATTCTTTAATAATTTGAGACTTTTCATCAGATATCGGTCGTATATCCGGCTTCATCTTAGCCGCATAGAGCGCGATGACACGATCATCCACCTTGTCTGTTTTTGCCAAGACTACAAGAGCTTTGGCAAAGTGTCTGACCTTGACAGGATCAGCCACAACAATGGGCAGAGAAGCTTTATCACAGGCAAAAACAAAACGGCTCTCATGACGGACTGTGGCTTCGACAACAATACGCTCGGACTTCAAATCAACCAGAGCTTCAGTGAGTTTCTGAACGGCTGTGTCTGTGTTTTAATACGCTGATGAAGACCCAGCAAGTGAAAGTAGACATCGAGATAGAACTTGCGTAAGCGTACAAGTTAAAGGGGGCTACCCCTACATATCCAAAGGTGCTTTAAACGGATTATGCCCATACCTGTCCTTCCAATTTCGGGGTATCAGGTCGCTGACGTGTTTGGCGGGATGCAGGCTAACTCTTTGTAGAACATCAACCAGATATTTATCAGTTTTCAAGAGAGGCGACTTCTATGCTGACACCGCGGGGTACTGAGCCGCTCACTAAAAAAGCGGCTTGAGGTGGAGGCGTCAACTTTGTTGACAAACAACGCTACAGAGGTGCTGTGCCTTCTACTTTCAGCGCTATCTCAAGTGCTCTTCTCCTCAAAGATAAATCATTTGAGCAGCCATCAACTAAGAATTGTTTAGCTTCATATGAAAGTTCAGGGAGCCAATACTTCGCTTGTGATAACAAAGTGTCAGCGGTCACATCTGTTTCTTTTTTTATATAGGCGAACATAAAATACTCATCCGAGCATTCTGATAAATCAGTGCATTTATGTTTATATTTCATATCTAGCTGAGTGTTCATTAATATATAAGCTCCCTCTGCTGTGTTATCTAATGGTGACGTATAACGTTCATCCCCCCTCATCACAGAAGAGCCAAAATCAATTAGCTTTATAACATTATGTTCCTTAAAAACAACCATATTTGCACTTCTAAAATCTTTATGATGAAGATGTATTTTATCAAGGTGGGATAACATTGAACATAACTGAAACATGATATTATTAAACTGAAAAATGGATATAGCATCTTTTTTTTCATTTAGATACTTTTCTAAAGTCATGTCGGCACACTCAAAAACGAAATGGCAAAATGATGGTACCCTTATAAAACCGAAGCAAGTTATAAAATTCAAATTTGGGTTTTCTTTTATGTACTCAAGACATTTTATTTCATTATCAACACAAGAGGACATTATAGATAAACATCTGTATTCTTTTACTGCTAGAAAACGGCCACATTCTTGGCACTTAGCCTTTCTTACAATAGATGTACTTCCTTCATCTATTTTATCAAGATATAAAAATAATGATTTTTTTCTTTTTACAGTCAATCCATGAAAACATTTTTGGCTGCTTTTTTCAGAAGAGCCAACCATAAAACAAGATGCTCTGATAACAGCTTCTTTATTCGATATACCTGAATATTCCATACTAATTACCCTTGCTTAAAAAATATATATAACTGCTTCAACCATCTATGAAAATGACATCTATGTCACCCGCTGTCAGAACACCTAACGAATAAGGATAGATCGCGCGAAGCCGCGATCTTACCCCATTGTTGAACAAGCCCGGATTTGACACGCCAGCCTACGGAACTATTGCAGAATGCTTTTTTGCGATGGGGTGGGATGTCGGACTTTGAATGCAAGTCCTTTTTTAAAGGCGAGCGTACTCTGGCTGTCGCGATAAAGCCGCAGCAGCCGGGCGGGGATCTTTGTCAGCGTTTTATTCTCCTCTGTTGTGAATGATGGTTCCTGTTTCCTATGAAGCGGAGCCCCTTGTTCCCCCCCCCTGCTTTTACGTGGGTTTGATGTAATGACGGGCAATGGTTTTCATCGGTTCCATGCTGTGTTTGCAGGTAAACTTTGGACGAACAGCTGGCTTTGTTATCGGGATTATTACGTTCAGCATCAGCTGTACGAGCCCTATCAGCTTTTTCTCGTTACTGTGCAGGATTCCGTAGTTTCGGACCCGCTGAAAACCTCTCGGCAGAACATGCTGCAGGATCAACCCAAGAAGTCTTCTCCGGGAAGGGTTCTGGTTTTCATCGTTTTCGAGGCACTGTCCTGGTAGGAGAATGTGACCAGGCCATGACTGTTGGCAACGAGACTCTTCTCGCTGATGACACCTTTATATAAGTATCGTGACAGGTATTTCATTGCCGGCAGGCCTTTTCCGGTTTTCTGACAGTTGGCCACCCACTCTTTGGGAAGGCGGGTTTTCAGTTCAGCGGATAGCAGCCCGGCCTGGCGGTTGTTTTCGGGCACATATGACCCAGATGATTTTGAATCACCCGCAGGTTAAGGCCACTCTCGAGCATATGAGTTGCAAAACTGTGTCGCAGAGTATGAGTGCTGACCTTTTTGTTGAAGCCCGATTCCTTTACGCGTTACTGAACCATCTTCTGCACACCCTGCCGGTCCATTGTCGAGTGGGCGCAGTGACATTCTTCAACAGTTCTTCCATCCGGGAAGATGAGTCTTTGGTTCCGATGGGTTTGCCAGTATAGCGCAGGGCGACAAGCGTTCGCTTGGGTAAAGGGACATAGCGACCCTTGCCACCTTTGCAGTTGCGCAGATGGATCCGCATGAGCCGGGCATCAATATCATGAATGGTCAGAGTGAGCGCTTCACTGAGGCGAAGCCCCATACTGTGCACGGTCAGCAAAAAGAGCTTATAGCGCAACTGGCGAGTACCACGGATGAGTGTAGCGACTTCCGTTTGTGTGAGAATATCTGGCAGGCTGCGGACAATGGGCGGCTTTACGATTTTGACGAAATCCCAGTCCCGACCAAGGATGTGCTTCAAAAGAACTGCAGGCCATTGCGGTCCGTTTTGACGGTGCTCCAGGAGTGGGTTTGTACCAGATCTGCAAAATAGGTTTTCAGGTCATCCGGTGTCAGGCGATCCGGGCAGCAATCGAAAAAAGCAGCTATTCTGCGCAGCGGACGGCTGTAGCGATCCAGTGTGGATTTGCTTTTGCCTTGGAGAATTCAAGGCTGTTCGTTGTTTTTTGTAAAGACGGTCGAATCGGGATTGTTCGTTACTGTTCATCGGTAAAACCTTTCCTCAGTCCACCCCGGTATGGGGCGGTTGGGGAGAGGTTTTGGACAACAAAGCCTATCTGCTTATATTCGCCGCGTAGCGGCTTGGTTCAACAAAAAAATCCATCTGACACCTACGGCGGACCTGATTAGGCGTATGTGTTTCTGGCGTCATGTGCAACACGAAAATTAAAATAAGCGGTGGATTTAACATTGAACGGCTCAAATAAAACAGTTATTTTTCTATTAGAGTTTTCATCAGTATGCTTTACAACAAATTTGAGACAATCATAAGCTTCGTCCATATCGCATACTAAAATCTCATTATTGCCATGAATATAACTGGAGTGTGAAAAGTCTGATATCTTTAATTTACTGTCATCTACAATATACAATGCGTCAGGTTTTAGATCACGATGACATATCTCTCGTGAATGAATATGAGATAGCCCATTAAATAATTGTTCTATATAGAATAATGCGTCATTTAAACTTATTGTTTTTCCTAACAGAAAATCCTTTAATTGAACACCCAGCTCGACTGTAAAGGATATAACATATCCAGAACTACTTAGTTCTTCACTAAGATATGAGACTATGTTTGGATGAGGACTTACCGATTTCAGTATATCTAACTCTTCATTCATATGATTTGTAAAATACTTATATGCATTACTATCCGATATAAAATGCTGCTCTATGTCAGGGCGAATAGTCAATACAGCAACAAATCTACCATTCCAACATACTTTGTGTGCTTCTTTTTGCGCCCCCTTGCCAAGAAACGTACTTGTATTGCAGGACTGACTTCGAAATCTCTCGTACTCTAAATGATATTTATGTGCATCCACTCACATCACCTAATTAATTTCATATGAGAATAATTCTAATACTTTTCTTGCTATTCCTGACTAACAATTAAGTAAGCACACATAACAAACGCATGCACGGCGAGGCCTATGGCAGTGGTTCAGAGCACCCCACGCTGATTCCTATGGAGGAAGCCATTGAGGCCCATGTGAATGGCTCAAACATGGCAATGTGTTCACACCCGCGAGAGTGGTGGCAGACAGTGGCTTCCATTCCCGCGAGGACCTGGAAGCTCTTCGAGCGATGAAGGTGGATGGCTACATCGCCGACAACCGGTTCAGCCAGCGAGACCCTGACTTTGACCAGGCCGGACGCCACAAAGAGCAACATAATAAGGAACGGGCTGCACTGGTGGCAAAGAAGCGTGGTAAGCCGGTGTCGTCTGGATGATTCACACTGAAAGACTTCGCCTTTGATAAGCAGAACCAGACCTGCACCTGCCCAGCAGGCAAATCCATGTGGTTGAGCAGTACCAAAGCGATGATCGGGACAAAGCCCGGCTGCCAGTTCTGCGGCTACGTTAGGCACTGCCGGGTCTGCCCGCTGAAAGAACAATGCCTGCGCAAGCCAGACCAAAAATCAGCCGGTCTGTCGTATTCAGCTACAAACCAGAAGGCTACGATAACCCCGATGACCTGCAACTGATGAAAGACAAGATCGACAGCCCGGCAGGTAAACGGATTTATAGCAAACGCCTCAGCATCGTCGAACCCCATACGGCCATATGCAGGGAATGGGGCTGACCGAGTTCACTCTCAGAGGCCGTACCAAGGTGAATGCCCAGTGGCAGTTTATGTGCGCTGTGCACAATCTTAAGAAAATCCACAGGTATGGTGGTGAGAAACTGCAACAGCGAATAGATAAGGTGCAGAGAAAACACTGAAAGAGCCAGATACAGGCTTCTCAGCCCTTGTGAATGCCCTCAAAACACTCTGATCGCTCTTTATGGTTATTGAGCCGCACGGAGTGAAAGGAATAATTAAAACCGGAAATCTGTAGAATGCTCGGTAAATCAAAGCAGAGGGCATGGTGTTTTACTTTGATTTTGGGTTTTTCTACAGATTCGTTATGTGTCATCCAGAGGATGAAGATTGCCCTTTAAATGGTCGTATAGAAAAACAGGACAGGAAACAAGTGTCTGTTTTTTTAATTCTGCCTGTAATATCAAACTATCTGATTTCAGTCTACTTTCGCAGACGAGTTTTTGATCTGACATTACATGCACGTATTTTGTGCAAACTATGCCAACTATAGAATCTTTATCCCAATCAACAACCACTTCGTTCATTTCCAACAAACGGCCTTCGCAGAACATCCCCTTTGGTTTAGATTGGGAATTTTTTAAAAGCTCTTCAATATTGTCTAGTCTTTTTCCACGAGCAGTAAATTTTCCACAAAAATTTACAACCTCGCGCTCTTCCGAGAAGTACTTGGTATATTTTTTTATTGAGCTATCCCACTTAACCCTTTCACCTATGTCAGTTATTCGACATATTCGTGCATCACAAGTACTAACATATCTAATTTGACATTTTTCTGAGTCTAATAATAAACCAATATGTCGAAAGAGGTCACATGGTTTACCCGCTACAAGCAATGAGGTGGATGATGCTCTTATAACGCCCTGATGTGTTAACTCATCAAGTTCTTCGACAAACCTTTCTTTGAACAATTTCCCATCACCATATATTAAAAGCATCTTGCCTAATATTTTTCCTTGATGGAACTTTTCAACAGTAAGTTTTTTATCAACCTTGTTTTCAGGAATAATTGCTACATTACCTCTTTTTTTATTATCTTCATCACTATAAGTTACACTTTCTTGGTAAGGATTATTAATAACCGCGCCTCTATTTATTGTTGGTGCATCCATTTAATAACCCATAACTTGAAATTCAACATAGTTATTTTGACTATTTACCTTCATGATTATTCCGAACTTAATCGTTAGAACATATAACAAAAATCCCCAAGGGACTGTGCCTGAAATTGGTGTTATACGTTTTTCAGCTGGATATACCCTGATTGTCTTTCGATCATAAAAGTTTTATTGGGCTTTAAGTCAATTTCTACACACTTACTTAATGCTTCAGAATAAGCAACATTGGTATCATTAGGCGCAGCCTTAAAGCAATCAAATGTAGTCTGAACAACTATAGGATTACTCTTTTTAACAACTCTGCTAACCCTCCATGAACAAATGACTTGCTCAGGCAGAATACTTTTAGTAGCAATTTCTTGCACAGACTGACTAAGAGATGTACTTGAGCAAAGTAGTGAAAAGAGTTTTGATTTTTCGAAAATCTTTACTCCTTTGGTCACAATGCATCCATAAACATAAGAAACACTATCATCTAAACCCTCTGGAAAAAAAGATGCAAATATATGAGATAAGCTAAGACTAACAGCAGACATTTGCACTATGCGCAACTGCCTAATACATAAAAAATTACCTCCATCTGTAAATTCGATTTCAATATCAGATTGGTCTCTCGAGATAAAGCCTGTTCGAAAGATTTCCTCTGGACTCCTTGTATCACCACGAAATGCTAAGCCGCAGTATGTGAATGCTTCATCAGTAGGCTGCCATCGACCATTTCCATTAAAAATCCAGTTTTTGTACATTAAATTATCATGATCAGAAAAATGACTCTCTTCATTTTCATTAAGAGGTGAGGACGTTTCACTTATCATGGAATAGGTGTCGGCTGAGCTTGATGTTGTGGGTGCTAATTGCCTCCCTGTAACTTCTGTGCCAGAAGGTTTTACATTCATAACAATTCTTCCAATGTATAATTTTCACTAAAATGGTGAGTCTATATTTACAAAAATATAAATTTTAAGAAGTAACAAGATAGTAAGTACGTAGAACGAATAAGGATAGATCGCAGCTTCGCGCGACCTATCCCTGTTCGTTAGGTGTAGGTATCCAGGATTCATAACTTTCCTCTAAAACAAAAATAAAATTTATTATGTGTTTGAATTCGATCTCTTGCACCTATTAATAGATCATTATGAGTGTAAACTGGGAAACCATACTGGACAGCACCGAACTCAGCACCATAAGTTGAAGCTAGTGAATCATTGTCATCAAAACCTTCTAATGATGCTCGCACACAAACATTAGCCAATTCTCCAGCAAAAATAAGAGCATCTGGTTTCAGATCATATAAAGTTTCATGTGTTTCAGGAGTTGAGAATATCGAGAATGTAGGCTTTATAATATTTTTTGTTCCGGTTAAAAAATGCTTGCTCACTATTTTTGGTGTTTTATTTCCATAAGCGGCATCTGATTCATCAATGTAATTTATGACTGGAATAGAGTGATGATTACTAAACATAACTAAATCAGCCACATTAGGAATAACAAATCCCTCATCACTACCAAGATCAATCAAACATGTGACGAAGTGTATCCTATTTTTTAAGGCGACGTTTATTTGTTCGTAAAATCCCTCTTCAATATTCGGTGTATGTCTCATACAATTTGCAGTAATTGCTTTACAGCCTCTTGGGGCCAAGTCTCTATTGAAATGTACCTCCCCATCTTGTTTTGACTTTCTAGGTGTTGTTACTTTTCCTGATGGAATCCCTCTTATGTTCTGTTTTTTTCCATCCTCTTTTGTTTTATATTGATCACTATATTGCTGAGCACAAGGATAACTAAGTTTATGACATGATAGAGTACTTACAGTATTCATAATGGTTATCCTTTTTTTATGATTGAATTATCTTGTTAAGATGAAAAATATATTCATTAATAATGATTAACACATTAATCCTATCGGTGTTTAACATATAGGTAAGAACACCTAACAAAAACCTCAAGAACCCCGGCCCTGACAGGGTGTGTCTGATAAAATACCCACTCAAGCCCCTGATAAGACTAAAAACCCGCGCCATGCCTCGCTTCAAGCCATACGACACCAGCCAGAATCTTTTAATACCGGTGAACCTTTCCGAACAGCTTGTTGAAGGGTCTTTTGAATACACCCTGAATTACCTGGTAGATCATGTGATCGGGACAAAGCCCGTCTACCAGTTCTGCGGCTATGTTAAGCACTGCCGGGTCTGCCCGCTGAAAGAACAATGCCTGCGCAAGCCAGACCAGAAATCAGCCAGATCTGTTGTTTTCAGCTACAAACCAGAAGGCTATGACAAGCCCGATGCCCTGCAACTGATGAAAGACAAGATCGACAGTCCGGCAGGTAAACGGATGTATAGCAAACGCCTCGGCATCGTCGAACCTCCGTATGGCCATATGCAGGGAATGGGGCTGACCGAGCTCACCCTCAGAGGCCGTAAGGCGAATGCCCAGTGGCAGTTTATGTGCGCTGTACAGAATCTTAAGAAAATCCACGGGTATGATGGTGAGAAACTGCAACATCGGATAGATAAGGTGCAAAGAAAACGCTGAAAGAGCCAGATACAGGATTCTCAGCCCTTGTGAATGCCCTCAAAACACCCTGATCGCTCTTTATGGTTATTGAGGCGCACAGAGTGAAAGAATAAATAAAACAGACAATCTGTCGAGAGCCTGGTAAATCGAAGCAGGCGTAGTGTTTTTATGCTTTGATTTGGGTTTTTCTACAGATTCTTTAGATGCTACAAAACAATGCAGCTCCATCAACTTAATCTTGATAACTCAGAATCGACTTGCGTTTGTAGACATTTCGCATTAAAAGCGACTCCCAGAGAACCGTTCTCCACAGCAAGCTGGAGAGATTTTTTTGCACACTCCAGTGATGCTTTCTTTTCATCTATACCGTGCACTGTAAAGGAAATATCTGATCTCAATCTACCAACCTCAAGATTTGTTTTAGCTTGTAGCTGTCTTGCTTCTGCAACTGTTTCCGGCAGGCCATACAGCATGGCAAATTCTAAACATTTGGAGGCACATCCCAAACAAGCGTTTCTCTGTTTAAAACTGTCTAACTCTAGAATGTTTGTTAATTCGTTTTTCCCAATACTTAAGCAAACCCTTGATTGCAATAATTTTGCCTTTCCAGCGATTTCTTGAGTACATTGGAATTCTTGATTTACGAGCCGCTCATTTAATAATTGCAACCGAACTCTTCGTTGTGAAAATTCTGAATGATTAGAGGCTTCTATCCATTCTTTCTCGGCTTCCTCAAGCTGAGGATTTAGATGTGTGCCAATATTAGGTAAATGCATATTTAATCTCTCAAATAAGTTAATATAAATATTCGACTCATGTGGATAGAAATATATTTCAAGCAGTTAGCAAAAATAACTGTCTAGTCAGTACATCTAAATCTGGTAGCGGGGTTTTTCTCCCCCACCCCACCGTACATGCGGGTCCGCATACGGCGGTTCACAGAAAGGTTTAACCGTCATTGAGTTCAATAGACTGTAACTGTCACCTCTCTCCTCATACTTGATTCCAAGATTTGGTTACATGCACCCTCAATGCAGCCAGAGCTGGTTTCATGTCCTATCACCAATATCGAGTAAGAGCCGGTCGGCTCGTTCGCTATTGAGGGCACATGACTCCTCTCTGCTTTCCATGTTCAGCCCTTCGTTGACGACTCCTGCCGGACAACTACGCGGTATCAGCTCCTGCGTTGCTCAAGCTCCTGCATCCATGCAGTCGTATGGCGTCTGCTGATTCTGCCTGAACACGATCAAGATTACTCCTGAGCGCGCTATCGTGTTGTCATCAGATTCGCTCATTCTGGTTGATGAAACCAGAATGCCAGGTCTGTGAAACCAGTGGCCAAACTGGAGAAAGAACACCATTGCCTGTCGGGCAGATCTCCCACTCTTCATAAAAAGAGGGAACATGAACTGTCAGTGCACAACTGCCGCATTTACCGTATCTCGCAACCGGAGGGCTTCGTGATCATTGGCCCACTCGCCCCGGAAACTCTGCCTTATATGATTTATTCACCACATCCCTGTGGTTCACCCTTCGGGCCAGCTAAAGCTGTTCAAAATGGCTCCTGCCATTTTGTCTGTTCGTCAGCTCGCACCTTTGCGCTCGGGCTTCCTCCGCACAGCACCTCGCGGGGCTGCACTTGCCGTCGGCTAGTGGTTATCATTGATCTATTACGAACAATGCCGGTTTCCCACAGGGGACTTGCACCCCATAAATTCATGCCCATGCCGGGCGTACCAATGCTTCCAGTTCGTTCCGGGTCTTCGCCCCTCCACCCGACACCGCCTGCTGCTGCGCGGCTGAAGCAGGCGTTATATCTCTTGATGAGAAAGAGTGCCAGCTTCACAATCAAATACAAATAATGGAAGTTTTAAGCCAAGCTTTTGCTCTGTTAATTCTTTAAACTTTCTACTGTCGTGAAAAATCTGCTCTTTGTCCGCAAGAGATTTTTTTTCTCGATTGAAAGTGACAATAATAGCAATTATCGAAGTTGGCCCGTATTCACAAACAACTTCATTATATTGTAATCTTTGTTTTTCTAAAGTCTTGCTTTTTTCTACCATATACTCTTTTAATGCTCTGATTGTTTCGAATCTCTTAATCTCTTTTTTATCATTGAAATCCATGGCAAATCTACCGCCACTTTTTGGATTAACCAGTTCTCCTTCCCGAATCTCGGTTTTTGTGAAACACTTCCCTTTTTTTTCCCACATAAGAAAGTAACCTTGATCATCAACAGGAGTTGACCCAACATCACAGTCAGCAATCATTTGAGGATTTGATTGGTCCACATCAATAATGAAACCAATATTTCGATATAAATTCTGCTTCGGGCAAGGTGCTAAGAGTGAAGTGGCTGCACACCTTACAATCCTGGACTCTCGACTTAATTGAATAAATTCTTCTTCAATCCTATCCATATCGCATTCGCTAAAAGAATTTGCAAGCATTTTCGCTAGCAGTTTACCTTCACACAATTTCGTATGAAAACACTCATTTAGGTCAGTATCACACGAAGTGTCAATAGAAACATCCACTTTTCCTTTTAACATCGGCTGTTGAATATGCGATACTGGGCTAACTTGATTAGAATAAACTTTCATAATTTTAATTCCTTTTATATATTCACCCTTTTTAGTGGTGATATATAAAAATAAATTTCATAGTTCTTCTAACACAGTAGACAGCAGACATAACAAAACATTCCAGCGGGGAACTGTGACTTCCCACATTGAAACGTTAATTGTCATCTGAGGTGATCGAGATGAGAAAGACTGATAAGAAAATCGATAAATCTATAAGAATGGCTTTAACTGAGGCGTGTGATATCGCCCAGACGGAATCTGAGGGTTTTACCTGGTTAACTCATTTTGTAAACTATGACTTTTTCCCCGGATCATTATCAGTTGTCTGTGTTTACGATACGGATGTGAACTTAGCTAACGCAAACCTGGATAGAATGCGTTCTCTGATAAAAGATAAGCTTAATTCTATAAGTATTAATATCAAAGATATAAGGCAGCAAGTAAGTTTCGATACCGAAGAAAAATGCAAGGCCGAGAATGATGGTAAGTGGAATGAACGCTTTAGGTAAATAACACTTACAAGCCAAGGCAGCAACACCACTTTGTGTCTGGACGCTCTATCATGCCCTCTACTTGAGATGTTAAGCACTACATCGAAATCGCCTACGGCTTATCTCAGCAGCATACAAAATCTTCAAGGGATTTTATGCCCCCAAAAATACATATTTAATTTCCAGGCAGCATCAGAGGCATAGGTGTGGATCCTAATTTCGGTCTCTGTTGCATGCCCTGCTCTGATCGGTTTAACCTACTTTGGCTTTATTTGGCTCAATGAAACATATACGCCTTATGATGGAAAAGGGAACACCCTTTTGGTTGGATCATAAGTACCCGGTCACATGAACTGTGGACATCTCGCCAAGTTAGATTGGACTTCCCAAATGATCAGAAGCATACACGCAGTATTATTAATAATGTTGGTAGCCCCCACTTTTGCATCGGCAGGCCAGGACAGTACAAGCTTATGCACCAAGGACTGGTATTCCGTTGTGAATAAGAAAATATCGACCGGTGACAGTCACGGGCATGGCCCTGACTTAGGTTCCAGTGAATGGCGTTCCGTGGTCGAGTTCAAACTGAATATTCGCGATAACCCCGAAGTTCCTCCTACAGACACTGACCAGTGGTGTGAGTATATAAATACACACTACATCATCCCATCACCATACATGAAGCAATAGTCAGGGAAGCGTCAGCGCTGAATGCTCAACCTATACAGCCTGCAGCCATTCAAATCCCTATCAGTCAATCCACACCCACTTATTGGCCAAATATTGCTCAAGCTCAACATAATGTGTAATACAACGCTTTTAGAATCAGCGTTACTTGCCCAACCAACAGAATGATCATGGACTCTACTCAAACTGCTGCTCCTCTGATTATCGCTCATCGCGGATGCAGTTATCCGAACTTCAACCAGAACACCATTCGCTGCTTTGAGAAGGTGATTTCTGAAGGCACACCCGCCATTGAATTCGATGTTCAGGTAACCTCCGACGGAGTTCCCGTCATTGTACATAACCTGGACCTGGCTGAAGTGTCTACTGGCACAGGACTGGTGAGTGAAACCACCTCCCTCCAGATTGCTGAGCTCTATGCAGGCAAAGTCGAGAACGGCCATGACCGCATTCCAACACTGGAAGATGTGTTCAAGCTGATGGCCAGCCTGCCGGTTGAGCAGCGTCCGGTTATGCACCTTGAGCTTAAGGGTGACCGCTCCGGCCAGGCCAGTGCTGAACTTATGTCTGAGTGGCTGTCTGATAATCGACTTCATAATGAAGACTTCTTTATCAGCTCTTTTAACCCTAATGAACTGAAGGTTTTGAAAGATGCTCACCCTGATATCGAGCGAGCCTTCCTCTACGGTGCAATTGTTCGCGCACCACTGGTGCAGCAGGTTCCTGAACTGGAAGGACAGTGGTCAACCTTCTTCAACTACCCCGAAGAAGCCTACATGCTCACCAGGTACACCGACCTTGAAACCCTCAAGCCTGTGGCTGAGCAGAATATCCAGGACGCGAAACAGCGCCAGATTCTCACCAACATTATTGAAGATAACTTCACCGGCAACTGCTACACCAATGCTGTTATCGACACTGCCGAAAAGCTCGGCTGCGTCGCCATCAACACAAACTGGACAAACACATCCCGCACATTTGTAAAAAAGTGTCATGCACGTGGTTTCAAGGTGAACTGCTACACCATTAATGGCTATGACAATATGCGCGAGATGGTGGCCATGGGTATTGATGGGTTCTTTACTGATGACTTTATTGGGGCGAAAGAGCTTTTTAGCTGATTAGATTAAACATTGCCCTGGATATCTTTCTTTATCCCGGGCATTCCAAACCGGCTTTCTAGCAACTGCGAGTATCGTATCCTCTGAGCTGAACAAATAGGAACTATAAACATTCGTCGCTAAGCCACGTGCTTCCGGACTTGGCACTTTAAGTAAGTGACATTTGTGCCTTCACCATTTTCCGGTTACTTTTCGCTTGCGATTTGTTCCTGAACCGTTCTCTTGAATACATCTGGCTCGAGTGCACTCAAAGCATTTATATTATGGGCTCGGATCAACATATCGACGGGTGTCCAAAAAAGCAGCGGCTGACCAAGATGCTGTTTCATCTCTGGCGAAACAGCACTGTTCAGCAATCTGGCTGCCTGAGTCGAGCAGTTGTTGCCTAAAATTGCATATCGGCTTTCCCCATCACGGCATACCCGGCTTAGACCCTCTACTTCCTGCTGAAAATCAGGCGTATTTGCGTTCAGAATCACTGTGCCTTTTGTAGGGATATACTCTTGTCTTGTAAGCACACTACGGGTCTGAAGAATTCGTTCTGTCAACCAAAAGAAAGCAATCGTCGTGCCAAACGAAAGCATAGTTCGATGTGAATTTATTCTGTAGGGAGGTGTCATATTGATATACCAATAGAACAGAAGATTTAATACAAAAAACGCAACGCCCGTTTTTTCTGGATGATTGGTACTGTCATAATATCTTTGAACATATCGTCCTTTGGAGTCGAGAAAAGCGAGAACTGAACATTTACCAGAGGGTACGATCAGGAGCACATCACTGTTTTTAATGTTCTCGCAGTAAGAAGGTGCTGGCAGGTAATTCCTGATAACACTCCATTGATAGTATCCAAAAATGCCAAGTAATGGAATATGCCGCATCAAACAAACTTTTCGCTCTCCAATTAAAATCTGCTTATAAAGCAGTTTATTAAAGCAAACCTTCATTAATGTTGACCTTGATTCTCCTGCATGCTCCGGGCATGTACGGGGGAGTATTACTGATGGTGGCCTATGGTATTTAGGGGGATATTGCTGAATCAGCCGATCTAATCTGACATATTGTGAATAAATCATAAGTGAATTTCTTTATCAAACATTCAATTCTATGAGTATCCTATGGAATAGCAAATACAAAGCAGTCAGGCTTTCTAACCATATATACACTGTCTCACAACCCAAGAACCCGATACAGCCCAGACAGTCGAACTCATTCAGCGGTTACGTAAGCACCCCAAAAAAATAAAACAATACAGGCATATATAACATCTTTAACCGCGCTGTTTTTAATAGTTTCATTCATTTTTAAAGTTAAAGTATTACCAACATTTCTTGCAATGTATGAGACATTTGAAATAGCTATCCCAGAGAATGCGGCCTGGTTCTTTGATCACTGGAATATCATTATATCAGTGTCGCACTAGTGCTATTTTATTCGACCATATCCAGCATAATTGCCAGTAAGATTTTAAAAATGGAGATAGACCCACAGAAATCCTTACTCTATACAATGCTTATACCAGGGAATATTAAGAAGTCCTACAACAGGTTTATAAACACCATCGCATACCCAATACGAAGCTACAGCGATGACACCCTGCTCTACGATCATCTCAACAAAATACAAAACAACGATTTAAAACTTGCACAAGAAACAGGTGCTATTACACATGGGAAATTGATCAGATTAGAGAAAAAAATAAACACTCTAAATTCAACATCACTCCTTCTGTCTGAAGTGACAATACTTTTCTCAATCTACTCCTTCATCAAAAGTTCATAGCAGCCAATATTTTCAATAGGTTCATTACTATGAAAACAATAAAAAATGGATTTACGTTACTTGAGTTTATGATTGTAGTGACCATTATCGGAATACTGGCTTCTATTTCGCTCCCACAATACCAGGCCTATGTACAAAGAACTGAAATGGTTGAAGCATTAAGCATGGCATCTCATTACAAAGAAAAAACCGCAGATTACTATGAAAAGAACTTAACATTTCCCAAAGACAATCATGCGTTAGGCGTTCCTTCCAGCAATCTGATCATAGGCAACAGAAATCAACAAAAGGAGAGCCAGCTTTAAAGAACCTTTCTGAAGCGTTCTTTTTATATAGTATTTTCCTCTGGTGTCGGAGGCCTGCCACCAGAGGTTTTTAACCTGACTTTTCTGGTTGTATTGCCCCCCCTGAATGGCTTGTCTCACACTCAGCATAAATTGATGGTACACCGTCAGGAAGGCTTCGAGTCAGTCCATCTGGTGAGTAACGGTGCTGCTGGGGTGCCGGTATCTGGCGAATCTAACAGGTGTGTCAGCATAACAGAGGAACCTGCCTGCTGAAGAAGGGTCTTGTTATTACCAAATTTATTAATAGCAGGAAACCATAATGCAGTTATTCAATCCAGTTTTCCCAGGAAGTACAGGCTTTGTAAAAACGGCACTAGCAATTGCTGTGTCTGCAGGGGCATTTTTAGGGCGAACGGTGCAAGCGGTGCCTCCGCTCCTTACCCCGTTTGGTTCTGGAGAGGGGTCTGGAATGAATGAGTCGTTGTTTTCGACTCACACTACATCAAAAGCCACTACATCAACAGCCACGACATCAACAGCTACTGCGCCCACGTCTCTTAATCCAGCGCCTACTCCGACGCCTGGTTCTTCTTGCCTGTTTGATAAGTATCAGACGCTTGAAAATAACGCATATATCAAGTTAACGCTTCTTTCCGGCAGATGTCATCTCAGCCACAATTGTGAGGAACAAATAAAAATCACACAGCGGGTACCGGTTGTCGTGGTAGTTGATTCCCCTCGGACTATCGAGGTTGATTTAACAGCGCATGATGAAGCGGGTGCTACAGAATCTGACGATTACCTTACGCTGACACGCACTGTTGCGAAACCGGGTCATTATGAAACAGTACTTTCATTGCCGGTTAATGAAAAAACCAGTGGAAAAACACTTGTAATCTCTAGCTTTGGTGAGCCTGTCCGGTTTCAGATCCCGGAATTCACAGAGCCAGCCTCTTCTGTTAACGAGCTGGCTGTGACCAAAACTGAAGACGGCACCTATAAGCTGTATTTTCGGCCAGTGGGAGGTAATCAGGACAACTACAATGGTTACCGCGTGTGCAATGAGGTTAACTGCAAAATAGTCAAAACAGCCGAAAACGGGGAAGACATTTGTCTCTCGTTTTCTCAGCCTTCCGGAAGTAGCAGTTGTGTGCCCGTTACTGTTACGCCTGTGTGTGGCGATGTGCCTTTGGAGGATTTGGAAACAGCTGCGTGTCTGGTGCCCTGCAGTACACCTGCCAGTGCATGTACAGGCTCGGGTTCAGGGTTGGGTAATATCACTGACATGGTTAGCAGCACTGTTAATGAGTGTGATGACTTTTGTAACAATGGCTTCCAGAGCAATCTTTTCTGTCAGCCTCTGATAGCACCTGGGGCCAACACGACTGCTCTATCGCCCACGACCACCACTGCCGCAACGGTGGCGGCCAGCACAGGAGCGGGGCTTACGTTTACCTCTGTTCTGACGACTATTTTTGGCACGCCCACGCCTAGCGCGTCGCTGGCACCAACTGCGTCTTATGTTATCCCTACTGCTGTTGCCACTGCTTGTGGAACTCTTGCTGCGGTTGTTGGGCTTGCTGTCAGCTGTGGTGTTGCTGTTTATTTTTGTCGCAAGTACGGCAAAGACCTGTTGCAAATATGTGCGCGAAGGGAACAGGTTCAACTGACCAGGCCTGAGCCAGATAGTGACGTTGCGAACTACCCTGTCAATTTCCATCGGCTAGAACCTCAGGAAGTCTGGAAGCCAAAAGGAAATATGCTTGCGAAGCCAAGAGAAAGTATAATGCTGTATAATCGCCATCATGATGAACCTGAACCGTCGATTTTTGATGAGCAAGAGGAGGTTAGCAGTACGTAAAGAAGCGTCCTGAAGCACTCTTTGCATATCTTCCTGTCCACTGGTGGCTGAGCCCAGTCACCAGTGTCTTTCTTTTGCTTTCTTTATCATCTGGTCGTCAGGCTCGGGCTTGAGGTAAAATGCTGGGCTGTTCTTCCGGGGAAGCACTCACAGGACGATGCTCATCGAATTGGCATTAACGGCTATGGCCGCATTGGCCAGTGTGTGCTGCGTGCGCTGTATGAAAATGGCTATCGGGATAATCTTCAGATTGTAGCCATCCATGAACTGGCAGATGTGGCGACTATCGCTTATCTCACTCTCGATGATACGACCCATGGTCGTTTTCCCCTGTCGGTTACTCATGATGATGACCAGCTGATTATCGGGCATGCCGAGGCGCATCTGGACAGTGGCGCTCCCCGGCTGCTGTTCTCCCAGCCAGCCCATGCAGATGTCGACGCGACCATTGTGTATGGCATTAATGAAGAGCTGTTGCGGGCTGAGCATAAAGTGGTTTCCAATGCCTCCTGCACAACAAACTGTATAGTGCCGGTATTGAAACTGCTGCAGGATCACTGGGGTATTGAACACGGTGTGATTACAACTATTCATTCGGCAATGAATGATCAACCGGTAATAGATGCTTAAGTCCCCCTAAATAAAGAGGGGGAATACCCACAGCCAAACCTATTTATCAGCATTTAATATAATGAGGATCAATGATGTACGAAGGTAGCTGCCTCTGCGGCAAGGTAAAATACCAGGTGTTATCCGATCCCCAAAAAGTCTCGCACTGCCACTGTAAAATGTGCCAGAAACAGCATGGCGCTGCATTCGCGACCTTTGCCAGTGTTCCCAAAGAAGACTTGAAATACACTCAGGGTCAGAACCTTTTGAAAAGCTATAACTCTTCCGGCTCTATTCAAAGGAAGTTCTGTGAATGCTGCGGCTCCAGCATTGAGTGGAGTGGCAGCCCAAACTACCCGGACTGGGTATCTTTTTCTCTGGGCACTTTAGATACTCACTACGCACCTGAAAACATTATCGACATTTACACCGAAGCGAAGGCTTGCTGGCTGGAAGCTCATACAAGCGCTTAAGCCTTATCAATGAGAAGCCTCCTGAAATGACTCATACACCCCTGACTTCATCCGGGGCATAACTGTTCCACCTAACCAGACTGTTAGTAATCATTACTCATTTCGAACTTTAATGGGATAAATGCGCTCTCTTATCCAGTACTTATGGAAAATAGAGCGTGTTATGGAAGCGATATCAAGTCCACAGGGTTCACCACTAGCCTCAGCTACTCCTGATGCAGGAGCAAAAAGTTTTCAAGCAGGCGCTACAGCCGCAAGCGAGATGCCTGTCCGTTTTATGAGGCATTACGTCATCAAAATGCATGGCAATGTGGTCGGTAATCTGTCCCGGAACCAATATCAGGATCATTCGGTCATTCTAGGGCTGAAACTGAACCTTGAGAGTAGCCTCTTAGTTAGCCAGAGGCACGAAAAAAGGGTTAAATTAAGCAGTACAATCATTCGCTCCCATATCAACCAGAAACGGAATCAACAGAGCCAGACTCCAAGCATGCCGGACATTTGGAAACTACATGGTAGTCATCATCAGGAAAAATATCCGAGTAGTCCCCCTGTTGCTGGTTTTGATTACCACCTCCATGACTCTGACTCTAATATCCGCTTTTATATGTATCATCATGGAGCCGGCGGGGAGGTCTGTGAGTGCATGCCCGGCTTCTACAAGAAGCTCACCGATAAAAAAGGCCAGACGTCTATTATTCAATTGCAGGGGCAGAAATCCAGACAGTTCGATGCACCAGAAGCCTCTGTGCTAGCTGGTTTTGAAAATATTCTGGAAGATGCCCATGAACAGAGCGTGCAAGGCACCTGCCTGATGTGGGGAGACAAGTATGAACGACTGTTACAACAGAGCTGGGTGGCATCAGGTGCGGCAAGGCCAGGACAGCAAGAGACTCTCTACAATCTGTTTAATGTGACTGGCTGCTCAAATATACTGCAGGCACATTCTATGTTCACCAGCGCCTTTGGTCAGACTATCTCTGTGGACAGGGAATCCAGAACCATAACCCAGAGAGACCCTTTGGGTGACAGGAACCCCTGTTTCATCAGCTTTGACTACCACCTTGATTTGCATAACCGGGTCGAAAGGTTTTTTATGCGTCAGCGGAAACCGGAAATCGGGGGCGAAGAGCTGATAGCGTTCGTCGGGCATGACGATGGTGAGTGACAGGGAAGAGGCTTGAGCTCTGTACACCTCCAGTGCCAGAGTTCAATAACGCTCTGGCATTCTACAAGGCCAATGGTTTTGCAATAACAGGCGGCCATAAAATGCGTAAAATCCTGCCTCATCCCTGAAACGCTGGATGATCAAAACCCCGATAAATCCAAATCCACCGCATCCCCAAGCCAACTGGCATCGTCGGTATGATCTTTCAGGTCATCTCCCGTTTGTGCATGTACCAGTATCGTCAGGCCCTGCCGGTTGGTATCCAGCCACGGAATCAGTTGATCAAAGTCTCTGGTGCCAAAGATTATCCGGCAACTCCACATGGGATGAGGGCCAACGGGTCTGGTATGTATTCGCCCGACCTTTAGGGTGGTTGCGCCGGACGCAAAGATGATTCCATGGTGATACCTGAAATCTCTGTATTTCCTGTTAGACCACAGGGTTTATCTACTGGTTTCCAGAGGAGGGAATGACAGAGTTACTAACTTTAGTGACCAGAGCTGCTAACACATCAGTACCCGTTCATATAGCGGGCTATGCTCCCTGCGCTGCAACTCAGCGGCGCAACCTGTTTATTGACCAGTAATTCGTAGAGTTTTCCAATTTGACGATTCGTCACGGTTGCTCTCGGATGGGTACCAGCGGCAATGATCAATGCTTCGTTTTTATTCGAATAAAAAACAAAATTGCCATATTTTCTTCATTATCCTTCAGATTCCCCCCTATTCCCCCCTATAGATAGGTGATAAGTACTGGCTTGCAGGGCAGTATTTTCTGGGAGTGGGTCTTCAGTTTCAAAGCACTGGATACTTTTTGGCTGAGACTTACCACAAGGGAGCAAAAGGGGTTGGCAGGAAGTTTGGCAGTGGGCTCATTAGTTGAACTAATGTACAAAAAATTGATCTAAAAAGAACATCGCATCATATTAAGATAAGGGAATATATATGAAAACCACCAAACTACTCATCCCCCGCTTACTTTTTGGTTTAATGATAATTTCCTCCTTACTTTCGTATGGTGACCAACCGGAACTTCCTGAGCTAACCAGCATCCGCTATGACGAAACAGGGTTTGCGAAAATCATAGACAAAGCGATAGAGCACTACTTTCCAGAGTATCAGGATCCAGACTTCGTCCCCCCTGATAACTTTTTGACCAAAGATTCTATTCGCACACTGACATTGAATATGGACTCTCATTGGCTGGTCGCTGCCGTAGAGCTGAATTACACTTGGGATGAGATTGAAGAAATTCAGCAACAGGCCAGGCAAAACACATTCATTTCAACCGCAAACCCTGACGTTCAGAAGCTTATAAAACAAAAAAAACTCATACTAGCTGAAAACAAAGCGGTTTTTGACCAGATTCTGTTATTTCTTTCCTCTGCTAATCAACGCTTTACCGCAGCAGGCATCATTGAATCGCTTTCCTATTATGACTCAATCTGGAACTCAAACTGGTCTGGCGTGCTCAGGAGTCACCAGAAAAACAAATCGATACCAGAAAAAAGAGTCAGTAATAAAGCATCAACCTACTCATCCTATATTTTCACCTTGTGGTTGAAGCACCCCACAAGATCAGCCGACTGGGGCCATGTTGTCCCAAATACTGCACTGATGCCACACCAACAAACAGTCTACGACTGGGCCCGGCTCAACCCCGATAAACTGGTCATCCTGTGGTACGACTCCACTGAACTGTCCGGGGATGAAATCCAGCAATTCCGTACCCTGAGTGGTCAGATGTCACTCTATTTGGGTAACATCCGATTTCTGGATGTTAGGGACGTAGTCTGGAGCCCGGTCAAGCTGAACTATCGATATCAAAATCTTGGGCAACTCACACCCGAACAAGCTCTGAACCGGATTCCCTTTCCCCACCTGGGGGATAAAGCGGACTTTCTTCGTACCCGATTGCTCTATGAAGGCAGTAGTGCCATACGAAGCGCACTGAAGCCTTTGAAGTTGCAGGGTTCCTCAAAAGAAACGCTGCCACAAACAGGCTTTTACTTTGACCTTGATTATATACCCAGGCCTTATAATGCCCGGCAGCTGGTACGAAATGAGTTATGCATTGACAACTCATTTCATATTCTGGAAAAAACCTTTGTATACGGGAGGGCTGTTTTCAACTCAACCTTTTTCATCAGCCTTCTGGCGGTTAGGACAGATCGCTCTCGTCTTCTTGGCCCGGAACTACGGATAAACGACACTAATCAAAAAGAGCTGATCTCTTATGGCGACACATTGAAAACGGTTGAAATGTCACGTTACAACATCTGTGGTATCTCCGGATTTACCATGAGAGTGAACCCGTATACCCATCAGAAACAGTTTGAAGGGATGAGTAAAACCACCAAAAGCTGGGACACTGACTACGACAGGGACATTGACCGGCTTCACAACCTTCCCCTGAACCCCTGGTAACCCGATAAGCTGTGAATGCTAATGACCTCAGCCGCCCAGGAGACCGAGAACCCTGATTCCCATTCAACATTAACTTTATCTGCAACTGTTTCCATCCCCAGCGTCGAAACCCCATCCTGCAGACGGGTAAAATCAGGCAGTTACACTACTACGCAGGGGCATTGGAGCGAGGGTCTTGAGGGCAATGGAGTTGTCTCTTGCGGGGGCGGGAAGCGGTATGCGTTTCCACATGACCGGGTACTTATCTGGCAAAAGCGGTATTGCATTTACTTCAAACCACAGCTTTCTACTGATCTATCTTGATTCCTGACCTTCTTTCTCTTTCCCCTCAAGCCCTGGCCAGTTGCCAGGGCTTGTTGTTTTAAAATTGAACCCGACCCCATTTCACGCCATTTCACGCGCTGATTTCAGCCTTTCACCTAGCCAGAGTTGCTCTGGCCAGATAACAGAAGACAGTGCGTGATTTGAATGGAGGTGGGTAGCATGAAGACATCTGCCTGATTGTCTTTCATTTAATGCTGTTTTCAATGGCTTTGATAGCGTTCATCAGGGCAGTAGCGCTGAAACCGTTTATTTTCCGTAATGCTTGTTTCAGAAAGATGATAGAGTCTTTGCCTTTAGGCTGGCTTTCCTGCCAGTCTTTCAGTGTCTGCTGAAAGTATTCCTGCGTGTTTTCTGTGCGGCCTTGTTCCATCACCGGAAGTTGCAGGATTTTTGTTCTGAATTCTTCGGCATCCTCCAGGATATCGGAAGTGTCAGTTCCAAATATATTTTCCAGGGCCTCACAGGTTCTTTTGGTTAAATCCTGGAGAAGCTTATCGTCCAGGGAGTCGGTTGCCGTGGCTGAAGGGGTCTTACCTGCCACATGGTAGGTATATAGACCTTTATTTGGCGGCCGGGGGGGGGCTTCAGGTATGTTTATGGTGGGTTGAACTTCCTGGATGGTCTGATTATTATCCCGAGGTGATTGCTCTACAGATGTTGGGGTTTGGGTTTGGGTTTGGGTTTGGGTTTGGGTTTGGGTTCGTGGTTGTGATATGTGTGATCCTGGTTTCATGAAAGCTCTCCCTGTTCTGGATGTAGTACTTTATTAAGCCTTTGACTGTCAGTTTAGACAGAAACCCCAGTAGGTGAGATTTATGAGTATTTTCAGTGGTCAGAAAGGGGTCAGGTACATTTAATATCTGATTCCGAGTTTCTAAACGCTCTTCCCCTATCCTTTCAATCCCTGGCTATTTGCTGGGGGTTGTTGTTTTAAAATGAACCTGACCCCATTCAGGCAGACCCCATTCAGACCCCATTCAGACCCCATTCAGGCACTTATGGTTCCAGTACGTAATCTGTTTGCAGACTGTCTACTTTTTCTTTCTGATTATTTGTCTTGAATAAATACCATAAACCAGAACCTGAAGCTGATAAAGCCAGCATGTCAAAATGAAAAACAGATTTCAAAAATACAACTACACTGAGCCTCCGGTTATCTGGCTGAGCGGATTTCACTATGATCGCCCCGCTGAAAACTTTCATACGCATGCTTGCTCTGGCCGCTCTCAGCTTACTGGCCTTTATCAACCTGGTGCAGGCAAAACCACCTGTAATTTCACCGGGAAGCCCCAATACTGCCTATCAACTCCTCCAGGAAACCAAAACAGATCCAGCTATTCAGCCAGCCCAGCGACAGTGGGTCACCTATTTTCTGGATATCCCATCCGTTGTCAGAGACACTTTAACTAAAGAGTCTCTGACAACGGGTGTCGAAAGCCTGAAGCTTGATGAAAGTTAGCAGCCCTCCATAGACCTTCCCTCCCTGATCCTCGCTTTACTGATCTGATCACGCAAAAGGATAATCTGAAGCATCTCCCTGATTATTCAAAAATGTACTTCCTTACGGATCGCGAGCTGCTCGCCAGAGTCAGTCATCCAAAAATCAAACAACGGCTGAACTGGTTTCATAACTTGCGTCTTCCCCCTTTGCCAGCCGTTGCCCTTGTACTGGGTACCGGATGGCGTGGCGAGCGCAACAGGTGCAACGATGCTACCGGTCTGATATCTCTTCTGGAGCAGGAAGAACCTGAAGATCATAAGGACAGACAAAAATGCCTTATCAACCCCACCCGCCTGCATACATTGAACAGTGGTCTCTTCGGTGTGGTTCTTAAAATCTGTCAATGGGTGTCCATTTTATTTTTTCTCTTTTGTAACCTTTACGACTTTTTATTTATAAGTTTGAGAAAGAAGGGGGCAAAGTGCTTACACCAGAAGCAATGCTTAGTTGTACCTCACGTAACACAGCTGTTAGTAATGATAACAATCCAAACCGTTCTTTTCAGTGAACCATTTCTGGTTAGTGGATTCTAAGTATTGAACATAAGCGAAAAGGATTTTTCTGATGGTCATGCCCGTAAATTGGTCCACACCCATCCCAAAGGAAGGGATAGATGAGGCAAAAACTGCCACTGCCAAGAGTCAGCCTCCTTACTTCCATTCTTCTGAGCACTCACAGGCTGGGGTAAAAAGAAAAAGAAATGTAGCCTCCAAAACGGTCAAAACAGTGAGGATAGTTTCACCTTCTGTGCGGGCAAATATGTCCAGAAGGGAGACAGAAAAAGAGGTTATATCATGGGTACTTAACGAGGAAAGAATCACTTCAGCTGCACAGGCTATTTATCTGATTCGTTTCAAGGTTGCGCGTTATGAAAGGGTTTTTGGTAAGGCATCTGAGGCTATTCTAAAAGAGATTGTAACGCCGGCTTTGGTTCGCGAGAACCGTATCAATCTGGAGAAAATCCCTGAGAGCCTGATCACCGAAGACATTGCTCTGGCTGCTATTGCCCATCGCTATACTAACTATGTCTGGACGCCCGACAGCCTGAAAACTCACTCTTTCTTTTACAGATGCCTGAAGGTCAACCCTTCTGTTATGCAATATGCACCACAAGAAGAGCAGGGCCATCTGAATTACCCAGACCTGATCAGGCACAACTGGCTGTTATATCCCTATATTCCCAAAGCGTACATTACGCCAGAACTGGAAAAGCTTGCGGTGTGCATCAGCCCAAAGGCGATTGACTTTATAGACCCCCATAGCCCAAACTATGAAGCACTTTGCATGGTGGCTCTTCAGCAGGATGGCCGTGTCCTGGAATGTATTGATCAAGACTGTATTACGGAAGCTATGGTTGAGCAGGCTGTTCGTACCACCCCTTGCGCCGCTTTCATTCATATTCCTGCTCATCTCATAAATGCCCGGCAATGTATTCAAGTTATACAAGCAGGAAATGTCAGGTATTTACTCCGTAATTTGCAATCATATAAGGAAGTAAGGATACGATTCAAGCAACTGGTTGCCGACAATGCTGGCCTTTTGCGTGAATTGATAAACGTTCACCAGGAAATTCCGAGGTTTCTTAAGTGGATTCCGGAGCGTGAAAGAACAGAAAACCTATGTAAGAAGCATCTGGCCTGTTACCCCGCAGAAATAGACGGTGTACCCGAAGAGTTACTCATTCAACATGAAGACTGGTGCAGAGCGGCTGTGATTTGCGTGGCAGAGGTAATGGCGGACATTCCCAAATCGTTTCAAAATACTCATTTTTACGCGTCCGTATTTCACCTTAACGCCGATATAAGTAGGCATCTTCCCGATACTTTTTTCAAAGAGAACCCCCAGTATTTATATAGGGCAATAGACGCTGAGAACGATTTAAATGATATCCCTGAGCAATACAGAACAGAGAAACTGTGCGCCCACGCGATAGAAAAAAATCCTTATTTGATTGGCAGAGTTCCCGATAAGCATCTTCATGCGATGCCCCTGTCGGCTCAGTTAGCGTATGGAAAACTTCATAAATTACCCGAATCAGTTAAGAGCCGTCTTATAAAGACAGGAGACTCCTTTACGGAAAACCCTTACCGCCCAGTATTCCAGGCCGGTGAATTATTAAATCCTCAAAACCCCCTGAATGTGAATGAGAGGTCAACCCTGTTGGATAAACTTGGTTCACAGCTCGCCGCTTGTCCTCCCTTCAAGCTACCCAATGAAACCCTTGGGAGAGACCTTCAGGATTTTCTGTATGATCGCATAAGTTTGAATAAAGCCTCCCTCGAACATATTCCGTTGCAAACCAGTCAGTTGCAAAATAGCCAGTTGCAGATAGCCGATTCTTTCTCTGGTGATCCTCAACGATGGGAAGCCTATGGAGGCCGGACATTTCTCTGTGATGAATCTTATTGCTGTCGCAGAATGAAATTTCTTCGCCAGGGGGAATCCCTGGATGACTTTTTCCGTGAGGAGGCCGTACACTGTTTTTGCCATGCAAATAGCAGCAGGCTTCCCCTGAACAGTGAGGTTCCAAGGCCCGTTGGATTCAAACTACTGCCTGTCGATAAACTGCCTGATGTTATGAAAAAGCAGTGTCGGTCTGAACTTGCTGTACTGACTCGTCAAGGTCGTCACTACTATCTCATATATGAGTTTGAAACGAATAACCGTGACTACAGCCAGCTTGCACACCAGAAGGACAAAGATCAGTGCTGTGATAAAGCAGAAAGAGGTATTCTGAAAGCCTGCCACGATCTGGGTGTCTGGTCTGGGTGTGGTGCCGTCTATACATCAACAATTCAGGCGTACCATAATTTCTCTACCGCCAGGCGAGAGTTGTTTTTGTCCCCCTTGCTGGCGAAACGAACATTCCCCGGGGCTCTATCCTTTTGGGATACGGCTGCCATTGATCAGTCAGACTGGGGCTGGACCGGATTAAGGGATTTAGGTGATATGGAGTCCGATACTCGGATTGATACCTATGGGGCTGCCTCTGATTCAAGATTTTGTTTACCAGGGTATTTCCAAAGAGTCTCTTTTTTAAATGCTTTTGTTGAAAACATGGTGGCAGCTATGTTGCATTACGCACGCCTGCATAAATCCGATGCCGAATACCATTATAAGAATGAGGACTGCGTGATTAAGGTCGCCCAGTTTGTTGAAGTGGCCATTAATGAACACATTAATGGACTACTGGGGTCACAAGCGACACTTAAAGGCTTTTTTGACAGCCATTTTCCTGATGATGCTTCTGTTTATCAGAATTGGTTGAAACAGGCTGCCAGAGAAACCATTTACTGGACAGCTCCCCAAAAAATAGGGACAGACTGTTATGCCCACCACTTGAACCAAGAAGGAAAGTTTCCTCAAGAAATATATCCGGACAGCCCAACTTCATACAGCGACTACCCGGGAGATTTTGCGAAGAATGGTAAGCACCACTTAGGGCAAGCCGGTTCTGCATTTCCGTTAAACACCTTTATACGCGGGTTGGCGTTTGCCGCCAGCAATATTGCAATAGCTTTGCAGCCGGACGAACCTATGGATCAGAGTTGATGATTATGGCTCTTCACTAAATCTAGTGGGTGATTTAACCTACATTGAACACTTCAAGGCAAGGATGCCAATATGCATGATAAAGAACTGTACTCCAAAATACTTGGCGTTGAAACACTAATCGTTGACGGTCCACTTTTTCAGGGAGTCAAAACAGGGTTCGGCCAGACATCAATCACTGGTAAGGCTGCTGACATGACTCTTCTCCTTTAATCGTCTCCGTTACCGCTGAGGCCAAGTGTACCCCGTCCGCCCAATCTGCTTTAAAAAATCTGCCCCGGTGCGGAGACGACATATTCGACCCTGCTCTCAGTAACAGCCCTGTTAGTACCACTAACACTCTCAGCCATCCCTCCCCTTTCCTCTGAACGACCTCCTGTCTTTCTTGTCAATACTCCTAACATCTCAATATTTGCTTCACGGAGGAAGCTCATGAAACCTGCAACACTGAAACTTATTCTTTGCTCTATGGCTATGGTTCTAGCTATGAGCGGTGCCCTTCACGCTGGCGTTCTATACAATTTTGACAGCAATTTACCGAGAGAAAACCGCCAGTATATACCTGATGAATACCGTAACAGTGCGTTATGTGGATTCACTACGGCAGACTCAAACCACCCTGAATATATAAATAACTGCAGAGTGACTGATTGGCGTTTTCTTCCTATTAGAGTGGATGTTCTGTCTGCCAACTTCAGAAAAAACATCTCCTGCAATCTCTTTTCAGACGCCAGGAAAACGCTCATCAATACCCTCCACAATACATTGCGTGACATCAATGTGCGTATTGATTCAGATGCCTACGGTGACCTGAGAATTGATGATTCAATCACTCCTCTGCCCAGTGTTAAAAATGGGTTTGAACACCGTCTGGGAGATTACATACAGTTTTCCCAGTCTTGGGAAATAAGTAACCGGGGTCGCTATGATGCACGTTTACCACGGCTCAAAGTCAGAAAAGATATCAAGGAGGTGCTGTGTCGCTCAACCGCTTATAGTTTAACTCCTGAGCAAAATGTGGCATGCCGCCCAGCCTCTGCATTTCACAAGAACCCTGAATCAGTGATAAATCTGAAGAAAACCTTTGATAGCGTTCAACTCTCTGTACCTGCACAAGGGGTAAACAGATACCTGGATTCGCAAATCCAAGAGCTGGCCAGCCTGCTGCTGCGCGCACATAAAATTGCAGATGAGGAGTTAGAAAGAAAGATCACTCGTTTTGCCAAGAACATTATACTGGCCGCCCCTTTTAAGGGTGAAAATGAAAAAACTGCGTTGCTCTTTCTCAACCTGATTCGAGAGGCGCTTTACATGCCTCTGCTGGACCTGTCTAAAGTTGGTCACAACCTGCTGGAGTTGAGCGTAGAAGAGTTTGTTGGCAAGAGAAAAAAAATTGTCTGGGTTAAGCCTGCTGAACCATTAGTAGACATTAAAGAGTCTGCAAGCATTCAAATGGGTACAGTGGGTACAGTGGGTACAGATAGTGGCCAGGTTTCAGACAAAGTGTTAGCCGATAAACGCTCGGTGGATAAAATAGCAGAGCCTTCTGTTGGGCTGACATCACAATTAGTGTCAGTAACTGAACGCAAGGTGATTGAGACTATGGACCGAACTACGAACCCAACTTCGACCCAGGGCTCATCCAAATCTAAAGTCCCGGATGCGGACGCTGCAGTAAAAGTCGAGAGCACTCGGTCCCGCACCAGACAGGAACCTTCCAGGAAGAAGCCATGGTATTCCGAAGCGCTCAACAAGCTGCAAAGCTACTCGCTGCTCTAACCATAAATAAATAAGCCCCGCATCAACGGGGCTTTCTCTTTCTCTGTGCCGATGAGCCAAAACAACCTCTTTCACAACCTGAGCAGTTGCACTTCGGCCATTATGGGAACCCCAGCAGAGGAATCTGCCACTACCCGTTACCGGTCAGGAGAGTATAATCCCGCCATTATTTTTTAAATCCGCCTTTCCTGCTCGTGAGGAGCCATGTCAGACTTTATCAAGGAGGTGAGCAAACGCCGCACCTTCGCCATTATCTCCCACCCGGATGCCGGTAAAACCACTATCACCGAAAAGCTGCTGCTGTTCGGAAACGCCATCCAGATGGCGGGCACCGTGAAGGGTAAGAAGTCTGGCCGTATGGCGACTTCCGACTGGATGTCCATGGAGCAGGACCGCGGTATCTCCATCACCACCTCGGTGATGCAGTTCCCCTACAATGACCGTATGGTCAACCTGCTCGACACCCCGGGGCACGAGGACTTCTCTGAAGATACCTACCGTACCCTCACCGCTGTCGACAGCTGCCTGATGGTGATCGACGGCGCCAAGGGTGTCGAAGACCGTACCATCAAGCTGATGAACGTCTGCCGTATGCGAGAGACGCCAATCTTCACCTTCGTCAACAAGATGGACCGTGAAGTGCGGGATCAGATCGAAGTGATGGATGAGATCGAATCCATCCTCAAGATCGACTGCGCGCCGATTACCTGGCCCATCAGCATGGGAAAGAACTTCAAGGGCGTGTACAACCTCTACACAGATACTATTCATGTGTTCCAGCCAGGCATGGGCCATACCATTCCTGACGACGTGCGCATCAAGGGTCTGAACTCTGAAGAAGCCAGAGAACTGCTGGGCGAAGACCACGAAGAGCTGATCGACGAAATCGAACTGGTCAAAGGCGCCAGCCACAAGTTTGATATGGAAGAGTTTATGGCCGGTCAGCAAACCCCGGTCTTCTTCGGTACCGCACTGGCCAACTTCGGTGTGCGTGAAATGCTGTACTACTTCACCGAGTGGGCTCCCGAGCCTCTGCCACGCCCAACCAATACCCGTGAAGTGCCACCAAAAGAAGAGAAGTTCTCAGGCTTTGTCTTTAAGATTCAGGCCAACATGGACCCGAAACACCGGGACCGTATCGCCTTTATGCGGGTCTGCTCCGGCAAATACACCCGCAACATGAAGATGAAGCATGTGCGCCTCGGCAAAGACATCAAAGTCGCCGACGCCGTAACCTTCCTCGCCGGTGACCGTTCCCAGGTAGAAGAAGCTGTGTCTGGCGACATTATCGGCCTGCACAACCACGGTACCATTCAGATTGGCGACACCTTCACCCAGGGTGAAGAACTGAACTTTACCGGTATTCCTCACTTTGCGCCGGAACTGTTCAAGCGTGTACGCCTGAAAGACCCTCTGAAGCTCAAGCAGCTGCAGAAAGGTCTGAAGCAGCTGTCTGAAGAAGGTGCCACCCAGCTGTTTATGCCTCAGCGCAACAACGACCTGATTCTGGGTGCGGTGGGTGTGCTGCAGTTTGATGTGGTACTGCAGCGTTTGAAGGATGAGTACAAGGTGGATGCCATCTACGAATCTGTGAATGTACACACTGCCCGCTGGGTGACCTGTGACGACGCCAAGAAGCTTGATGACTTCAAACGCAAAAACACCGAGAACCTGGCCATTGACGGCGGCGGCCACCTGACTTACCTGGCCCCTACCCGAGTGAACCTGTCTCTGGCACAGGAACGTTTTCCGGATGTGAACTTCCGCAACACGCGGGAGCACTAAAAGCCCTAAAGCTTGAACCACAGAGACACAAAGACACAGAGGAAGAGCTATTTAGCTCTTTAGCTCTTTAGTTAAAAGCATAAGCAAAAGAAAAAGCTCTTAATTAAAAAGCTTTTGCTTTTCCTCTGTGATCTCTGTGCCTCTGTGGTTCAAAACGCTCTTAAGCTGAAAACGCTTTAGCCCGACAGATTGCCCGTCTCCGCAACATTCTTCTGCACATTTGCCTTCACTGTCCGCTCGCTGCCATCACTAAAGCGCAACGTTAAAGGCACCTGCTCGCCAATGGTGAGATGCTTCTTTAAATCCATCAGCATTATGTGCAGGCCGCGCGGCTTAAACTTCACCCGCTTACCCGCTTTAATAGTCACGGAATCCTGATGTTCCATGCCCAACTTGCCATCATTTTCAGTGGTCTTATGAATCATGGTCGAACCTGCCACCGGAGAATCAACTGCCACCAGCTGAACATCGCTTTTTGTCAGGTTCTTAATAGTGAAATAAGCCGCCGTGTTTTTTACACCCGGTGGCAAGGCTCGAATGCGGGGAACGCTAATTGAATAGCTTTTTGCTGCTGATGATTTGGAAACAACTTTCTCGGAGGAAGAAGCAGCACTTACATTCGCCGTGGCAACAAGTGACAACACACAGGCCAATACCGGCAGTAATAATCGAATCATTGAAATTCCATCCCAGTTACAACTGGTGTTCGAGTTTAGAAGGTCTTTTATTAACGTATAATAAATAGTTGTTCACTTCGAGCGCCCAGCACGGGATTTTGCATGTTATTCGACAGCCATTGCCATCTGGATTTCCCGGTATTTGATGCCGACAGGAGCCAGCTGCTCACCCAATGTGCAGACGCTGGCATAGCCGCCATCTGCCTGCCTGCTACCGAACAACAGTACTGGGCTCGATTAGAGCAACTGCTGAGAACAAGTCACCCTTCTGGCGTAAGGCTCTGCGGGGCTTTGGGGCTGCACCCTTTCTTCATTAATGCCCATCAAGACCTGCACCTTGAACAGCTCGATCAGCGCCTCTCAGAGAAGCCTGAGCATATTGTCGCTGTTGGTGAGATCGGTCTGGACCTGTTTATTGATGAACCCAACCTGCCCCGTCAGGAACATCTGTTTCGGGAGCAGGTAACAATTGCTGCTCACCATAAGCTGCCGCTAATTCTTCATGTCCGCCGCGCTCACGACCAGACCGCCAGCATCCTCAGAAAGATGAAGTTTACCGAAGGCGGTATTGTTCATGCCTGGTCTGGCAGCAGTCAGCAGGCCAAAGCCTTTACCGACATTGGTTTTAAAATAGGCATAGGCGGCAGTCTTACCTACGACCGTGCCGCACGTCTCCACAAACTGGTACGCACCCTGCCACTCGAACACTTTGTGCTGGAGACCGATGCGCCGGATATTCCCCCCGCACATATTAAAAAGGGTGAGAGGAATACACCTCTCACCCTGGTACCTGTTCTGGATAAGATCGCTGAGTTGCGGGATGAACCCGTCGCCCAGCTTCAGGAAACCTTATACCAAAACACCTGTGCTGTTTTCAGAATCAGCTCTGACTGGCTCATTCACAAGAACATTCCATAAGAACACTCCATAAGAACATTCCATAAGAGCAATCCCAACTATAATACTTCCCTGACGATTCCTAACTGTAAGGACGCTGATATGCGGGGTCACTTCTCTCGCATCGCTATGCTTATTCCGCTCTTATGTTTCGTGGCTATAGGTATAGCCAGAGCCACTCCATCTTTTCATGGTGTGTTTGCAGAGGTTAAAACTCGTTATAACCTGATGACACTCAGCGAGACACAACAGAATGTACTTATCGACGACCTGAAAGCACGCAAGGTTGCACTCCATCTTGCGATCAGGGAAGAGGACTTTCACAATGCAAAGTACTGGTCGTTTATACAAAGGCTTCATTCTGCAGGTATCACAGTAAACCCCTGGCCCTTACTGACGACATCAGAAGGCTACTGGGCCTTCCCAGCCCTCTCATTTCCTATATCCCCGGACAATCGGGAACTAATATCCGGGCAGTAGGTCTATAGTCGGAGGGGCTAAAAGTAAAGGAGTACTACCAATGCCTGCGAAGACACCGCGATCGACTAGAAAAACAATCTCCGCAGGGTTCTGCTGGCTCATTATTAGCGGCATCACCTCTTTTCTTCTCTTACCAGCTACTGACACCCTGGCGGCAAAACCAGTACCACTGAGAGACTCAGCCCTTTTTGAGCGGGACAGACAAACGGCCAGGCCAGAAGAAAGAACAGCACAATTGGCAGAGGAAGCGATCCGGCTCTTTTTTCCTGAAAACCTTCAAATGAATCATGCAGACGAGGCTGAAAACCTTCTGGCCTATGATTCCATAGTCGCCCTTCTTCTTAATCTGGATGCAGGATGGCACATCATTGCCACAGAGCTGGGGTTTGATGATGAATTTCAGTTAAACCTGATGCAGAAAAATCTCAAAAGCCCTGATGATTACTTAAACCAATTCAAACTGGTTGCTGACTTTCTATCTCAAGCTGTCAAACAGTACAGTCTGACAGCTCTGATTGAAGCGCTGGAAAAAGAGTATGATCTGATGGCTCACACCGTAAAGTTCTACCAAAATAAGCGTAAAAACGAGCTCCTTTCCGTTCATGATGATTCGCCTTCTCCCGCTACAGCTTCAGATTACTCTTCCTATATCTTTTTGATGTGGAATAAAATGCCAGAAAGAGAGACCAACTGGGGGCATGTGATCCCAAACACTGAGCTTTATCCGCACCAGCAAACGGTCTACGAGTGGGCTTACCGGAACCCGGAAAAGTATGTTGTCCTGTGGTTTGACTCACAAGGGCTCTCAGAAACTGAGCACATGCAATACATCGATTTCCGGACCCAGTTACAAAGCCTCCAAAGCAACATTAATGTACTGGATATTCGTCAAGTAGACTGGGGTGAGGAGAGCTTTACCTACAGCAGCACCTGGCCCTTCTCAAACGAGGGGCGTGAACAGTTGTTAACCTTAAAGCTGTTAGGCAGTGACCCACCCCACAAATCATTTGTTGAGAAAAATGACTTTCTAAAAATACGACTCCTGCATCAGGGAAGTCAGGCTATCAATTCCGCCATAAAGAATAGCGGCCAGACAGTAGACAAGGCTATGCCACAGAGGGGCATATACTTCGACTTAGACTATCTGCCCATACGCTTTGATTTTTCAAACGTCTGTAGCCAGTCCCTTTGTCTGGACGACTCAACACAATTCGTCAGCAGCTTTAAATTGACAGAGCAACAAATGATATCGAGCAAGCCTGTCATGCTCATCAGCCTGCTTGCAGTAGACCAGGACAAGCTGGACCTGATAGGGCCTTTGTTATACACAAGCCTGAACAGGCGCGCCGATACGCTTTTGGGTCTGATCTCTCTGATTAACGTGATCCCTCGATATATCTCTGGTACCAAAGAGTTCCGTATGAGACACCTGATGTATGAATCTGGCTCCGGCATCCTTACAGATATTCATGGCCAGCACGGCCAAAGCTGGTCTCCCACATCAAACGATGGGGAAAGTGCCGCTCAAACCAATAAACCGCTGACCGTCCATGAATCTGGAGGTTTTCTGTTTGAGTGGCATTCAATAGGCCGGGAACGCTATTAAGGAAGCCCGGCAAGTCTATGGCTGATGGGGTGTGAATCGAAGGTTCCCCTGGTTCTCTGACTAACAACAGTGTCAATATTTCTAACTGTCCCGGAAATAACGGGGAAGACGGTTGTCAAACGAACTTGTTCCGAAAACATTCATTAACGACAAGGAATATTTGACCATGCAACCGTCATCCCCACGTTCCAGAGACTCTAGCCCTGCCGGTATTAATGCAGGCGTAAGTGAACCCGGTGTTGCCCCCGGCCAGCCAGGCTCCTCTGGCGCATCTTCTCAATGGGGGCGTTTTCAGGTGTCATATCCTCCGCCGCTCTCTGCATATTCCTGTTTCTCTAATCCTCATTATGGGTATATGCAGGCATCCGCATCAGCTGCATTCCCGCTGGCCAGGCCAGCATTGGGCCCTGCTCCACTAATGCCCAGCCATCTTTTACCCTACTCTCAGCAAATGATGTGTAGAGCACCAGGGTATGTTCCTCCTGTGATGACCCCAATGCCGGGTACCAACCTCGGGGCGGGAGTGCCTGTGTCGATGTGTACCAGGTTAGATCTAACAATGACCTATGCAGATATCATCGAAGAGGCCATTGTTGAGAACAAGGGTTCTGCAAACGCGCAGCAAATTTATAGTCATGCGATCCTGAACCACAACTATATAACGACAAGACGAAAAAAAGAGGCAAAGGGTTCTGAAGTGGAAATGAATGAGGAAATTGATGTTGTAGGTAATGATTCTCCAACAAATAAAAAGAAGAAATATGTATATATAGATTGGAAAAGAAACATCAGGCGAGAATTATCTGTGAATAGGATATTTGTTAAATTAGAGGAAGGTCAAAGAAAGAATGCTCATTGGAAAGTTGATTACGTTGCCAAAGAAGAGATTTCGAAAGAAAGGGCACATCGCCCCGACTCACGAAAGAACATCCACCGAGAATTCCTGCGAAAAAAGAGTACAGCTATAAAAAATTAAAAAGATCTGCGCTCTGGCCAGGATCCTCCCCTAAATAGAGCTGGGGAGGAAGCATAATTACATCAAGAATCTTTTATACCGAAACACCACGGCTGTTTTCCGGATTAGCTGATGCCTCATCTGAAGAGCCCATGCCACCACGAGCCACAACAGACAGCAGCGCAAACAGGCTCAGGCCAACCATCAATATCAGATCCAGTCGGTACCCTGCATAGTGACCGGGAATCAGACCCAGCACCGAACTCAGGAAGGCCACCAGACCCAGAGCTGTAGCAATAATAATTTCCACACCCGGCGCCTTGCGACTCAGAATACCTGCCAGAATAAACGGAGCCATTATCGCCGTACCGGCAAAGCCAACCCTGGCCAGCATCACAAACTGGTTGCCACTGATGGTCGCAACACCCAAAGCCACCGCCGCAAAAACGGCAATAGCGATACGCACTATCTTCATATCCCGCTCTTCACTGCCCTTCAGCACTGAGCGAAGTTCATTACCCAGAGCAAACAACTGGGAGTCTGCGGTAGAGATAGCCGCGGCAATCAGGCCAATACCTGTAGCAGCCGCTACCCATGGCAGCTGATCAAAGACCAGTACCTGCACCAGGAAGTCAGAGGTTGGCATATCGGCATACTTCGCAGCGCCATACATGCCGATAGGCACGGTTGCAAAGATCAGCACTATGGCAAACAGACCAAGCAGAATGCCCATCTTCTGAGTCGCACGCTGGTTCTCCATAATCACCAGACGCACAGCAATCTGCGGCTGTACGGCAGGAATCACAATAAAGGCCAGGAAGGTGGCAATCAGGAACTGTGGTGTGAAGAGTCCATGGGGGCCGGGTGTCGACAATAGTGCCGGTGTCGTCTCTTGAATGGTTTGGAACATCTCCGTCATACCACCGAAATAGTTCACACAACCCCAGGCGATAAACACCGTCACCGACAACAGTATCAAACCCTGCAAAGCATCGGCATAAATAATCGCCTTCAACCCGCCCAGTTCACTGTAAGCCAGCAATACGCCTACCAGCAGCACTGCCCAGCCCCACATAGGGAGAGTGTCCGGGAACGCAGCATTCAGGAAAACACTGATACCCCGAATCTGAATCGACACATAGGGCACCATAAACACAAACACACCCGCCAGAAACAGGAAGCCTGCCCAGCGGTGGCGATAGCAGTCCACCATCAAACCGGCCATGCCTTTAAAGTTGTGCTGTCGTGCACGACGGCGCAGGTGCCGGCTAAACCAGACAATCACAAAGGCAATGGCGGCATCGGTAATCGCCAGAAAGATCCAGGCACCGACACCGTGTTTACGGAAGAAGTCCGGCATGCCCATCAGAGTAAAGGTACTGAACAGCGTTGCTGCTACAGTGAGCGCGCCCACCAGAAAGCCCAGCTGTCCGCCGCCCATCAGGAAGTCTTCATTGGTGTTATTGCCCCGGCGGGCTTTCACTACCGCAAACACCAGAGCGCTGACATAAATCAGCCCAAGAATCAGAAACCAGGTTGTCATTAATTGGTCTCCTCATCATCTACCGGCTGCACAAGGCTGCCCAGAATGGCCAGCAGCACAAAACAACCGGCAGCCATCAGGCCACGTCCGAGAGTCAGAGGCATACCCAACCATGAAGGCTCATAAACACCGGGGGGTATCACCATTGGTGAAAACACCACAATAGAAAGTACGACAAACCCCAGACAGCACAGCCGCCAGAGGGTCAGAGAGGTTCGTTGGCTCATAAGAGATCATCCTTTTTTATTATTTTATCCCTGTCGTGGCGACTACTCTCTGCCCTGCTGCAACACTTTTTGTTATTTCTTATGCCTATTCCTTAACAGCATCCGGCAACCACAGTGCAATCTCAGGGAAGATCACCAGCAGCACCGCAGCTACTCCCATCAACAGGAAGAATGGCAATGCCGCGCGGGCGACTGTGCCAATAGACTTTCCGGTGAGCCCCTGCAGTACAAACAGGTTAAAGCCAACAGGTGGCGTAATCAGCCCCATCTCCACCATAATCACAATAAACACGCCGAACCACACAGGGTCGAAGCCTGCCTGCATAATCAGCGGGAGAGTGATTGGCAGCACCATAACGGTGATCGAGATACCATCCAGAAAGAAACCCAGCACAATATAGAAGACACCCAGCAACAAAATCAGCTGCCATGGTGAGAGATCAAAGTCCTGAATCTGCCCGGCCAGATCCTGTGGCAGGTGCAACAGGCCCATGGTCGTTGACAGGAAACTGGCCGCAATCAGAATCGAGCAGATCATGCTGGAAGTAATCACTGCACTCATAGCGCTGTCCGTCAGTTTCCTGAAACTGAACTGCCCGGTCACCAACACAATAATCAAGGCACCCAGCACACCCAGAGCCGCAGCTTCAGACGGCGTTGCCAGACCAGAGTAGATACCTCCCATCACCAACATAATAAGCAGAAGTACCGGTGCCAGCTGTTTCAGCCCACGAAGGATATCAATAAAGCCAGCCTTACCAGACTCCTGCGAAGGCGCCAGAGAAGGGTCGAGCAGGCAGCGGAACATAATCCAGCCGGAGTAGAGCGCTGCCACTAACAACCCGGGAAGTACACCAGCGGTAAACAGGTCAATAATCGACACTTCCGCCAATATGCCATACACAATCATCATGATTGACGGTGGAATCAGCAGACCCAGACTACCCGCACCAGCGAGTGAACCTAATGCCAGACGGCTGTCGTATCCCCGCTCATTCAAAGCCTCCGTGGTCATCTTGCCAACCGTTGCAGTGGTTGCCGAACTGGAACCCGATACCGCCGCAAACACTGTGCAGCCCATAATATTGGTATGCAGCAAACGACCGGGAATACGGTCTACCAGGGGCGACAAACCATTAAAAAGACGGTGGGAAATATCCGAACGGAAGATAATCTCACCCATAAAAATAAACAGCGGCACAGCCGACAGGTGCCAGTTATTGGCACTCACCTGTATCACCTTGGCCATGGTGACACCGATACGCGTCGTGTTGAAATCAAGAATAAAGAACAGCGCCGTCACCGATACCAGCAGCAACGCCGCAAAAATACGTACACCGGAACCCAGCCAGAACAGCATCAGCAGGAGAACGGCTAAACCTGTGGTCATAGCATCCATGATTAAACCTCCTGCTCATTAGAAACCGCGTCAGCACATTTCTTATTCCAGAGGCGGATCAACACCGCCAGTAACTGAATACAGAAAATCGCCAGACCCAGCATCACAACGGATTGCGGAATCCACAGAGGCACTTCAGCAACAGTTTCACTCACCGCGCCACGCTTCCAGTTACGGGCAAGGCTTTTCCAGAGGTAAAAACCCAGAAACAGGGAGACACTGAAGGTAGAGAGAAGGGCAAAGGTTTCGACCAGCTTCTGTGCAAACGCACTCAAACGGTCGGTTAACAGGCTGACCTTGATCAGGGCGTTCTGATTCAACGCCTGCCCCAAGGCAAGAAAGGTCATGGCGGCTACTGCATAGGCACCCATTTCATCCAATACAAAAGTAGAGCTTTGAAAGAAGGCCCGCAGGACAATCTCAACCAGAATATGACCTACCAGCAACAGCATGATTGCTACAGCCAGCCAGGCTCCGAAGCGTGCCAGCCTATCGGCCAGACGACAGAACACCAACATACAAACCGCCTTTTTATTATTTTTTTGGCTTATTTCTTTGGAGGCTGCTCTAACGGCAGCCTTCACAACACCAGCATTCTGCCAACTATGCCAAAGTCAGCAGATTACCAGTCTGCTAATGATTATTGACGCGCAGCAACCTTGGCACGGTAGGCTTCGAGAACCTGCTGACCCTTGTCACCGGCCTTGCTCAACCAACCAGCCGTAGCCTTTTCACCAGCCTTGGAAACATGAGCGCGGAAGGCAGGGTCAATATCCATCACCACGGTCACTTTCTCAGCCTTGGCACGTTCAAAGTTACGGGCCTGACGCTCAATCACTTCACTCCACTGACGGTTCTCTACTTCCCTGGCGGCTTCAAGCACAGCTTTCTGAATGTCTTCAGGCAGATCATTCCAGGTATCACTGTTCATGGTCACCATATTCAGCGGAGTGCCGTAGTTAATGGGCATATAGTGGTCGAGCAGCTGTGGGAATTTCACGGAAAGACCAGCTTCGGCAGAGGTCAGTACCGCTTCAATACCACCGGTAGAGAGCTGAGGAACCACATCAGACCAGCCCAGCTGAATAGCTGTTGCACCGGCTTCCTTCAAAGTGGTTGCACCCAGAGGGTCATAGGTACGAATCTTCAAATTGTTTAAAGCTTCAGTAGAGGTCACAGGCTTCTTGGCCCAGATGCCGGCAGAAGGCCATGGAGAAGCCCACAGGAGAACCTGGTTATTGTCTTCCAGGACGTCTTCATACCAGTCACGGGACACATCAAACAGGTCACGGGCATCACGGAAATCACGGGTTACAAAAGGCAGGGCAGAAAGAGAAAACACAGGGTGAATACCACCAAGGGTACCGGTAAAGGTATCCGCCAGAGGGACAGCACCATCCGCCACAGCATCCAGCTGGTCCTTGGAACGGAAGCCCAGTGCAGCACTGAAGTGAGGAGTAATCTTAACCTTACCCCTGGTTTTTTCCGCCAGCAGCCTCTGGAACATCAGGTCACCTTCACCATGGATGGAGGTACTGTTGAATTCGCTGGCAAGATCCCACTCATATTCAGCAGAAAGGGCCGCAGGAGCAGAGAAGCCGATCGCCAAACCGGCGACGAGGGAGGCGAGAGTGCTTTTGACTTTCATAAGGTTTCTACCTTTTGTTTTTATTATTTCAGTGCTGACTACCAGGTTTCATCAGTAATGCATCAGGGCAGTCCGCACACACTGATACGGAGTTATCCAGCTAAAGCACGACAGCGCATGTATAACACTGCCGTGCTTTCTACAGCTTTACTTTCTATAGCTTGCTACCACTTTATTTTTTCTGCCTTGCGGCGACTGCGAAACGGCGGGCCAAAAAGCCCGCCGTGGGGAGAAGTGATGTCTAAAAAACGCTCTATTTAGAAAGAAAAATCATCTTCAGAGAGCGACATCAGATTATCTGCGCCACTGAGCATTGTCTGCACATGGCACTGGGCACGAGGCAGCAGGCGTTCAAAGTAGAAGTCAGCGGTTTTCAGCTTGGCACCGTAGAACGCTTGATCACTGCCCTCTTCTGCCAGACGCTTGCTGGCAACAGCCGTCGTGCGCAGCCAGAGATAGCCGCTGACAACATAGCCGGAGAACATCAGGTAATCCATGGCCGCTGCGTTAACCTCATCAGGGTTAGCAGCTGCGCGCTCAGCCATATTGCCATTCAGTTCCTGCCACTGCTCAACCAGTGTGGCAACGACCGGGGCATGTGCAAGCTCTGAGTTTTCACTACAGAAGGTGGTAATCTCATCCAGCAGAGGCTGAAGGACAGCACCCTTGGTGCCCAGCACTTTTCGGCCCAGCAGGTCGAGACCCTGAATGCCGTTAGTACCTTCATAAATCGCGGTGATACGGGTGTCGCGGTATTCCTGCTCCACGCCCCACTCGCTGATAAAGCCATGGCCGCCGAGAATCTGCACAGCATGACTGGTCGCTTCCAGGCTGATTTCAGTGACAAAACCTTTGGCAATAGGTGTCAGCACCGCCAGCATGGTCTGAGCCTGCTTGCGAACAACAGGGTCTTCACTGTGTTCCAAATCAACCATCTGGGCACAGTAGTAACTCAGCAGACGGTTACCTTCGGCCAGCGCCTTCTGGGTGAGCAACATACGTCGCACATCCGGGTGAACAATAATCGGATCAGCTGGTTTGCTGGCATCCTTGCGAACAGGAGCACGCATCTGCAGACGATCTTTGGCGTAATCCAGAGACTTCTGGTAAGCCGCTTCAATATGGCCATTAGCCTGTTGGGCCACTTCCAGGCGGGATTCATTAATAAAGGTGAACATGCAGTTCAGGCCTTTATTGAGTTCACCAATCAAATAACCTTCTGCGCCGTCAAAGTTCATGACGCAGGTGGCGTTGCCATGGATGCCCATTTTTTCTTCAAGAGCACCACAGCTGACAGCATTCTTGTCAGCGGGATTACCGTTGGCGTCCAGCTTGTACTTGGGAACCAGGAATAAAGAGATACCTTTGGTGCCTGCCGGTGCATCCGGCAGACGTGCCAGCACGATGTGAACAATATTGCTGGTCAGGTCGTGGTCACCGGAGGAGATAAAGATTTTGCTGCCGGTGATGGAATAGGAGCCTTCAGCGGATGAAGAGCCTTCAGCGGATGAAGAGCCTTCAGCGGATGAAAGAGCCTTCAGCGGATAAAGAGCCTTCAGCGGATGAAGAGCCTTCAGCCTTCAGCGGATGAAGAGCCGTCGGCATTGGGTTCTGCCTTGGTACGCAGCAGGCCCAGGTCAGAACCACAGTGGGATTCTGTCAGACACATGGTGCCAGACCATTCGCCCTGTACCATGTTAGGCAGATAGGCTTGTTTCAGCTCATCATTGGCGTGGTTGAGAATAGTCGCAACCGCACCCCAGGTGAGGTTCACATACATGGTCCAGGCGTGGTTGGCAGCAACCACCATTTCATGGACAGCCATATTCAAAGACTTTGGCAGACCCTGACCACCAAGCGCTTCGCTGTGGCCCAGACTCATCCAGCCATCTTCAACAAACTGTCGGTAAGCATCACGGAACCCTTTAGGTACCATGACTTCACCACCTTCAAGGTGGCAGCCCTGCTGATCACCAATGGCGTTCAGCGGAGCCAGAACCTGTTCAGAGAACTTTGCTGCCCCATCCAGAATGGCGTTGACGATTTCAGCATCTGCAACCTCACCGCCAGGTAAATTGGCATAATGAGTGGGGTAATCGAGTACATCATTGAGGGCGAATTCGATATCACGCAGGGGAACTTTGTAGGTCACCATTCCGATAAAACTCCGGGGTCAGCCTCTGACTTATATTATTGTCTTGGGAAGGGTTGAGCATGTTGCTGCACCGACGCTCTTAACGACGCCGGCACAGCAGAAGGATTTACCGTGGAGCCAGACGAATAGCACCGTCCAGACGAATAGTTTCGCCGTTCAGGTGAGTGTTCTCAGCAATGTGGCTGATCAGCTGTGCAAACTCTTCCGGGTGACCCAGACGATTTGGGAAAGGAATAGACTTGCCCAAAGACTCCTGAACGCTTTCCGGCAGAGTCTTCATCAGAGGCGTGTTGAACAGACCAGGAGATATGCTCATAACACGGATGCCGTATTGAGCCAGGTCACGTGCCATAGGCAGAGTCATGGAAGCCAGACCACCTTTAGCAGCGGAGTAAGCCTGCTGACCAACCTGACCGTCGGTACCGGCAGCGGAGGAAGTGAAGATCACTACGCCACGCTCGTTGTCTTCCAGAACGTCAGCCTTGGCCAGACGTGCAACAGCCAGACGGGTTACGTTGTAAGTACCGAACAGGCTGATCTGTACGATGCGCTCAAAGTGTTCCAGATCGGCAGGTTCGCCAGTCTTGCTGCTGATGATACGCTTGGCGCCACCGATACCGGCGATGTTAGCGATAATACGTGCAACACCGTGAGCTTCTTCAGCTGTTTCCAGAGCCTTCTGTACGCTTTCAGTGTCAGTGATGTCACACTGGCAGGCGATACCGCCGATGTCAGCAGCAACAGCCTGAGCCTTTTCCAGCTGCACATCAAAGATGGCAACCTTGGCGCCTTTAGCAGCCAGCTCACGAGCTGTTGCTTCACCCAGACCGGAACCACCACCGGTGACAATCGCTGCATGACCTTGAATATTCATACTGTTACTCCCCCTTGGGATTCATGTGTTGTTCGTTCAACTTGATTATTACTATCTTGCTCAAGCGAGATAATGCCTGTTCCTCCGTGACGAAGTTGTTGAACTTCCTGTTCACGGTTGGCAATGACCCCTTTTTGGTTGATCGAGCCCTTCTCTGTGATCTCATGATCTTTCATAGAAGGTGCACTGACCAGCACGCCAAAACGGTTGATACGCATGGAGCTGGCTGTGTGCTGCTCATTAAACGCCAGTAGTCGTTCTTTTATAGCCTGCAGAAGAGCCTCAGAGGTTAACAAACCACCTTCACCGCTCTCTGTGTCGAGATTCATGCCCTGACATTCCTCAAAATTAGGGAACACCAGAACGCAAACACTCTCCCAGTCCTGCCCCAGCACAATAACATCCTGCGCCAGTGGCAGCAGGGCATTCACCAGGGAAACTCTTAGCTTGCCCACAGGCACCCAGGTGCCGGAGAGCAGTTTGAAATCTTCCGATACACGACCATCAAAGATAATACCCTGTGACGGATTCTGCTCATCCATCAGGTAAGCAGCATCGCCGGTTTTGTAGAAGCCCTGTTCATCAAATGCTTCTGCGGTCTTTTCGGCATTACGCCAGTAGCCCGGGGTCACATTAGGGCCGCGTACCCGCAACTCATGATGACCACCCACCTGGGCAAAGCGAATCTCACAACCCGACACGGGTACACCAATATTATCGGTACGGGTTGAATTGTAATGGACACCTGTCGCCAATGGCGCAGTTTCCGTTGCGCCCCAGGCAGTGACAATCGCAACACTGTCACGACCCGCCTTTTGAGCCAGGGCTTCCAGACGATCTCGAATCGACTGAGGCAGTGCCGAGGCAGAATAGAACAGCATCTTCAAACGGCTGAAGAAATGTTTGTTCAGCTCATCGTCCTGCTCCAGCGCAGTGGCCAGCAGGTCATAACCCAGAGGCACATTAAAAAAGATGGTTGGCGCGACATCCCGAAGATTATTAAGAGTCGTCTCAAACTGGCTCGCCACCGGCTTACCGGCATCAAGGTAAAGGTGACCACCATGACGCAGCGCCATCAAAAACACCTCGTTGCCACCAAAGGTGTGGCTCCAGGGCAGCCAGTCCAGCACCACTGGTGCATCGTCTTCCAGAAACGGATATATCTGCGCCAGCTGCTGCTGGTTAGACGACAACATACGATTGGTGTTCACCACCGCTTTCGGCGTGCCGGTTGAGCCCGAGGTAAACAACAGTTTTACGATGGTGTTTAAGCCAGTTGAGGCAAACACTTCATCAATATTACCCGGATCGGTATGCAGTAAAGCACCCAGAGATACCATGCTGCCCGTCGCATTACGCGCAGCTATACAGACACCGTAATGGGGCAGCCGGGTAATCACATCACCAGACACCTCACCATCTTCTACAAAGATGGCACCCGGAGTCACCAGCCCCAGACAATATTCCAGGCGGTTAAACGCTTCAGGAATTTGGGAGTAGGCCGCAGAAATGGGAACGATAGGAATACCGGCGTACATAGTCGCCAGAATCACTGAGGCACTGGCAATCGAATTGCCTGTGAGTACAGCTACCGGACGTGCTGCATTACAGCCACGCTCCAGCAAAGCCTGCCCCAGACAACGAACCCGGCTAAACATCTCACCAAAGGTGATGGATTCCCACTCGCCCGACTGTTTTCCAGAAGCAACTGATCCAGAAGCAACTGGTCCAGAAGCAACTGATCCAGAAGCAACTGATCCAGAAGCAAGAGTACGTTGGGAAATAAATAAACGTTCCGGGTCTTGTTCTGCCCAGTACTGCAGAAACTCCAGAACACGTTCGTGGTAATCCTCAAGAGAGGTTTCCGAACTCAGGATAAAGCCATTCTCACCATCGCTCGTCCGCTGAATACGCGGCAGAGGAAATAAATCTTTGGCCATATTTTTATTCTCTAATTCGACCAACGCTTCTTTGAAAATGACCGCATACGATAATTTTCAAAGAAGGGTTCGATTGTATGTTTCAAAAAAAGGGGAAACATACAATCAATCCCCAACGAAGCCCCTGTTATACACAGGAGCTCGTCGATCACACACCGTGGTATCTGATTACCAAAGCATGTATTACAGCGTGTCTTCAGTACCCAGCAGAGTTGTGAACTCGTGGGAGAAGATACAACCGTTACCGTGTGCCAGTGCAACATTGGCACCCTGGATCTGACGATCACCAGCATTGCCACGCAGCTGCTCGGTCGCTTCAATCAGGGTAAACAGACCGTACTTGCCCGGGTGAGCAAAGGACAGACCACCACCATTGGTGTTCACCGGCAGGCCGCCGCCTGGAGCAATGTTACCGTCAGCAACAAATGCACCGCCTTCACCCTTTTCACAGAAACCGAGATCTTCCAGGAACATCACAGTGTTGATAGTGAAGGCATCATACAGCTGAACCACGTCAACATCTTTTGGCGTCAGGCCAGCGTTAGCAAAGGCGCGAGCACCAGATTCCTGGGCAGGAGTTGTGGTCAGAGTGGAAGCTTCCTGCAGCTCACGGTGCCAGTGAGCACCGGCAGAACCCAGCATAAACACAGGCTTCTGCTTCAGGGTTTTGGCCTTGGCCGCGCTGGTTACGATGATAGCTGCACCACCGTCGGTCATCAGGCAGCAGTCCAGCGCCTGAATAGGATCAGCAACCATAGGAGAGTTCACAACATCTTCTATAGTGATCGGCTTGTTCTTCATAACAGCATCAGGGTGCAGTGCAGCCCACTTACGGGCAGAAACTGCAACTTCAGCCAGCTGTTCACGAGTCGTACCAAACTCATGCATGTGACGAGCCATAGCCATGGAGTAACCTGGCAGAGGCTGGTCGTTACCGTAGATGCCGTCGTAAGTTGGGGTATCGAGGATACCGAAGTTACGTACTGCACCAACGTTAGAACCGTAAGCGATCAGAACGGTCTCACACAGACCGGCTTCAATCGCCATAGTCGCTTCCTGCAGGTGAGACAGGAAGGAAGAACCACCGGTCTGGTCAGAGTTAGACCACTTTGGACGAATACCAAGGTATTCAGCCATAACCAGTGTTGGGAACATGTGGTAGAAAGTACCACCACAGATACCGTCGATATCAGACAGTTCCAGACCAGCGTCTTCTACAGCTTTAATAGCTGCATTCGCCATATGGTCCATTGGGGAACGCTGCAGGCGTGTACCCAGGCCATCGTAGCCAACACCAACAATGGCGCCTTTACCGCGCAGTGAATAAGTCATTCTTAAGCTTCCTCTACTGCACGAAAGACAACGATGGGCTGGTCTTCGGAGTTCTTATAAGTTCCGAAATCCACCTTCTCGATATGGGCCTGAACCTTCATACCGATTTTCACATCACCTGGTTCAGTACCCAGAACACGGCTGAGCATACGCGCGCCTTCGTCCAGATCAATCAGGCACAGGTTGTAGTCACCGCCCCACTTGGGTGGACGACGAACAGCTGTGGTAGAGTAAACGGTGCCACGACCGGAAACTTCTTCAAAGGAGAGATCACGCTTACCAGTCTTGGGGCAGATCACACGGGGGTAGAAGACAAACTCGCCGGTACCGGCGGACTTCTGAATCATGAAACGGCCATCACGCAGATGACTCAGATACTGGGCATCGGGCCCTAACGCTTCCAGCTCATTACTCACCGAGGACTACCTCTTTTGTATTCTTCCCGGTCTAAGCCGGACTTGTCTTTGCGATATCACAGCCGGACATACAACACCCGACTATCGAATGGATATCAAGTGTACACGCTATTTCTTTGATGTAAAGACTTCCTTAGAGAGGCTAATTTAATAGGATAAATTAGGCACAAATCGCCTCAAAACCTGACAAAAATGACAACAACAAAAAGCGTACGCACTTAAAAAAAACATAATAAAGCCACAACATTCAAGCAGTACAGCACAGCAAATATTGTTAACTTCCGGGATCGAATCCGTAAACGCCCTAAATAACCAACCTGTCAGCCCAAGCTCTGAATTATCCCGCCTCCGAAGACTCTAACCATTCGGTTTCATGGGGATATTTTTGATCTGAAGTCACGAATTAAGACTGTTTTTAAATTATGGCCATGGATAGACCGCGAAGAATTTTATTGATGTTTTTAGCCATCATTTGATTTTTCGAACATCTGCAAAGATTCAGGTTTTGAGGATGTGTCTGGATTTAGAAATGCTGTCAATTCCGATTCAAGACACGATGGATTAACAGATGCGATTAAATAAAGTCGGACTGTATACCATAAAGGTTATGAAACGGCACCTAACCACAATGTCAGGAAACTAACCGGCCTCTCATCAGTCAGATCAACAGATCACTTTTAACTTTTGATAGGGCAAAGCATTATGCAGCCAGTACCTTCTAGTAATAGCTCCGTTAGTAGTAGCCCTGTGACTTTGAGCGTAAATAAGAATTTTGACGGAGAGAGTGACACTTCACGCCCGCGCCCTGCAAAAAGAAAAAGAGACTCTGACAAGAGGCAGGTCTCTAACAACGACGACTGGGTAGATATTTTCAGGTTGAGAAAGTCACTTATGCATACAGCAAAAAATATAAGAAAGCGCCAATGTAGACCAGGGTGGTTCCAGGAACATAAAAAAAGGGGTTATTCCGGTAAAATCCAGACCTTGAATAGAATTATCCCACGGCTTACATCTGATGACGTTTTACAGATGATGAGCTGGAGTTGTACGAACGATATCCTGGACTGGCAAAATGGAGATGAAGCTAAAAAATCACGCATTAAATTCGTTGATATAAGCAAGATTCCAGTGCACAAATACGTTTAATCAGGCCTTTGCATTCACGGTTAGTGCACACCGCATATGCAAAGAGCCCAACCTTAAATGGAGGGCACATAAAGGCGTTCCGTCGTAAAGGTAAAGCAGGGAGTATCAGATGAACAAGAGCACAGCAGCGCCTAATTGCATTTCCCAGGGAGATCCACACCATCCAGGCTACCAAGGCTGCAGAACGAAACCCCACAGGCACGCTGGCGTCAATAAGATGAAACGCCCCCGAACCCGATTCGGTACCCTCTCAGCCTGCCCTTATAAGGAAGGCAAGAGCACCCCCTCTATACAGCCGCAAAAATTGCACACCGGGGCTTCCAGGAGACCTGTAGATAAAGCCTGTCATGCAATAGAGCCAAGTAAAACATCCGCCCAGATTTCCTTTAAACCGAAAACGTTCACCATCCAGTCCCCCGCAGGCCCGGTTAAAGTGCCTGATTACAGCCAGGACAGCTATTTCCATAAAACCCTGTGCTCCATGAGCATGCTGGAAGCTGAAGCTCTGCATAAAGCGGCTACTAATTACCCCGATCATTTCCCCATGCCTGCCATGGCGACCACGGCTCTCTACCTGGACAAAGGTCTGGAAGAAATGCTGTTCAATCCCGCCCTTTCTGAAAGTGCCCGGGACATCCTTAAACAGGCTCGTGAAGAGCTGGCACACCTGAAAGATGAAAGTTACCCCTACCGGGCATCACTCACTCTCAGCTATAAAATCCTGCACTATAAAACCTGGTGTGATCAGCAACTGGTATCATGGGCACTCGAAAATACGGTTTGGAGCGAAAGTGAACGTATAACCGAACCGGTTTTCATCCACAACCTGCCAACACTGGACAGGATGCCTTTTCTTGCTGATACCAGCCTTTGGGATGTATCCACCCTTCCCTGGGAGGATATGACCCGCGATAACCTACTGTTTTCTCTACACCGCCAGAAACTACTGCATCCCTCAACCAGCATAGATACTTATTCCTGCTCACTCACACTGTCAGAAAGCTCCCATCTGCTGGTCCCATTTACAGGGGAGCTAACGCTGGAAGATCTGAACCTGAGCCACTTTCTACCAATATGGCTGCTAGGCACAAATCTGGATCGTAAATCCTTAGCTGATAATGAAACTATGACACCTATAGGTTTCTGTAATCATGATTTGGCTCACCTATCGATAAAAATACTTTCTTTTCCCATCTCAACCGTATCACGGGAAAAAAAGATAAAGCTCCATAAGTGGATACACGCACTGTATCACCATCGCAACCACTGCCAGAAAATATCATTCAAAGCGATGGAACTGGTACTGTTTCTGCTGTTCCATGAGAATAATATCTATAAGAATACTGAGGGTTTCCTGAAAGATATTGGCCAGGGTGCACGCTTCCGCGCATTCGAGGCCTACCCGGAAGAATACCGTGAGGTCACCCATAAACAAATACGGGAAGCGGCCATCTTACTGTCGCAAATGGATATAGCTGATGCGCAGGAAAACAACATATTGAATGCGTTAGCCACAGCGGATATACCATTACCAGTTAACCAGGGTGTGCCAGATAAGAACACTATCTGCCCATGCTCTCAGCCAAACTCGCTCTATGAATCCCTTCTTGTACTAATCTGTGAACATGCAACGTATCTGGACAGCAATGGAGTTTCAGCCCGATCCCTCATCAAAACCCTTCTGCACTATCAAAGCACTGACCAAGACACCGACCAAGACACCGACCAAGACAAAGAAAAGCACAGCAGCCTTAATCTGGAAAAACTCGCCACAGCCGCTGATGGAGACAACACCAGCCTGGAATGGCTGACAGAGTATCTGCGTAGAAAACAGAATGGGGAAGATGCATCCGTAGCTGATGTCTGCCACGCCCTGCCCATAATAAGAGGCCGCCGCAAAAACATCGTTAAGCCTATGGAACAGGATGAACCGATAAAACTGGATGATCAGCCTGCAATATTCCCAAATGCAGACTTGTCTCCTGATCAGGCGAGCCAAATTCAGAAGACTATTATTGAACAGCGCGACCTACTGAAGGGATATCAATTATATCCAACATATCTGGTTGTACACTTGAACTGGTTCCGTGTGAGGCATGCTACGATGAATCCCATGGGATCGGATCGCTTCTGCTCTATAATGGGTTTGCCCCACAAAGATGCGCAATGGATGCATCACTTACTGCGTCTACAACAAGAATCACAAAAAGAGCGCCACCGGGTACCCCTTGATTTAAAAACGGTCTGTGAAGCTGCTTTCCCCAGCGGAAATATATTCCAGAGATTTTTTAACATGCTGTTTCAAACAAACTATCTCGAATAGCCTGTTTCACATAATGCCTGACCACACTCGTGGTAAACAGTGCCTGACAGTACTGCCGGGATCGCATCCATAAACGCCCTGAATAACCAACCTGTTAGCCCAGATTCTGAACAATCCTGCCTCCAAAGACTCTAATCATAACCAATTCCCCATGCCGTGTATGGCACGTACGGCTGCCCACTTGAACGACGGCCTGGAAAAAATGCTGCCAAATCCTGCTCTTTCTGAGAGTGATCGGGAGATACTGCGGCAGGCTCGTATAGAGCTGGCACAACTGAAAGATAAAGGTTACCCCTACCGGGCATCACTCACTCTCAGTTATAAAATCCTGCACTATAAAACCTGATGTGATCAGCAACTTGTATCATGGGCACTCGGAAATACAGCCTGGGCGGACAGTGAACGTACAGCCGAACCGGCCTTCACCCACAACCTGCCAACAGCGGAAGAAATGCCTTTTATTGCTGATACCAGCCTGTTGGATGTATCCACCCTTCCCTGGGAGTATCTGACTCGCGATGGCAAATTATTTTTTCTACACCATCAAAAACTACTGCACCCCTTACACCTCTCAAATACTTATATGCTTATTCTGTCAGAAAATCCCCACCTGATGGTCCCATTTACGGGGGAGCTGGCACTGGAAGATCTGAACCTGAGTCACTTTCTACCAATATGGCTGCTGGGCACAAGTTTGAATCGAAAAAAACCTGCTGATGGTCAATACATGACATCTGTCGGTTTCTGGAATCATGATCTGAGTCATTTATGGGTAAAAATCTATAGGTCTTCCAACGTAAACATGTCACGGCAACAAAAGATAAAGCTCCATAAGTGGATGCAGATGCTGTATCGCAATCACAATAACTTCCAGAAAATATCATTCAAAGCGCTGGAACTGGTCACATTTCTGCTGTTTCATGAAAGCAATAAATATATAGCAACTGAGTCTTTTTTAAAACAGACGAATCGAGGCATCTCTTTCCGCTTACTCAAAGGCTACCCGGAAGAATGCCGTGAGGTCACCCATAAACAAGTACGGGAAGCGGCTACCTTTCTGTTGCAGATGGATATAGCCGATGCACAGGAATACAGCCTGTTAAATACTTTAGCCACAGCGGATATATCATTACCAATTAATCAGGGCATGCCGGATGAGAGCACTGTCCATATGGGAACTCAGCCAAACCCCCACTATGAGTCCCTTCTCGAGCTAATCTGTGAAGATGCCGCTTATCTGGACAGCCAGGGTGTTCCAGCCCGCCCCCTCATCAGAACCCTTCTGAACTATCAATGCACTGATCAATGCACTGATCAATGTACTGATCAAGGCGCTGGCGAGGACAGCAGCCTTAATCTGGAAAAACTGACCACAGCCGCTGGTGATGACCACACAAGTCTGGCATGGCTGAAAGAGTATCTGCACAGAAAAGAAAATGGGAAAGATGCGTCAGTAACTGCTGTCTGCAATGCCCTGCCCTTAAAAAGAAACGACCGTAAACACATTGATAAGACGATTAAGCTGGATGAACCTATGGAGCTGGATAATCATCCCGCAACATACACGAACGAAGACTTTTCTTCTGATCAGGCGAGCCTGATTCAGCAGGCTATTATTGAACAGCGCGAGCTGCTGACAAGGTATAATTTACGTCCAAACAAGCTGATTCATTACCTGAACTGGTTCCGTGTAAGACACGCAACAATGGACCCTCTAAGAGAGGAACACCTCGGTAATTTTGATTTTTCCCACACAGAAAAGCAATGGATGAAAGAGCTACTGCGATTACAAAAAGAATTAAAACAACAGGGTTACTCAGCACCACCTGATTTAAAAACGGTCTGTGAAGCTGCTTAATCCGGCGCCTGATGCACTTCAGGCGCTCTTTCAAACAAGCTATTTCAAACAAGCTATTTCAAATTACATCTGACCACATTTGGCGTAAACGGCGCCTGATAGAAGCGTTGCCCCGTAGCATCAAACAAAGCACTGGCAATAGCGGGGGCACAGGGTAACGCTGCGGACTCCCCCACACCCAGTGACGGATGTTCCGGGTGATCATCCAGAATCAGTTCAATCTCCGGCAGCTCGGTAAAGTTAAAGATGGGGTAACCACCCCACTCCAGGCTGGCAACCTTCTCATGGTCGAATAGAACCCGCTCTTTCAATGTACGACTGAGGGTTTGAATAATATTGCCATGAACCTGATGACGCACCCCGGCGGGATTCACAATGCGCCCGGCATCCTGCCCCACCACAACCCGAATCACTCGAATATCACCGGTTTCAGGATGTACTTCCAGGTCCACCATCCAGGCAGCCATAGCTGCACCAAAACCCGGGAACTTACTGTGCACATAATGACCATAGGCAAAGCCCCGGCCAGGCAACCAGCCTTCGGTCTGCGTCTGCAGACCTCTATGGGGTTCATCCGGCTGCCATCCGCCCTTGTCCGCCACCTGCTTAATCACACCACAGGCTCGGGAATTATCTTCAAGGTGAGACAGACGAAAGGCGACAGGGTCCAAATTAGCCGACACTGCCAACTCATCTATAAAACACTCATGAGCAAAGTTATTGGGCAGCGCCGATACGCCCCGCAACCAGGAGGAGCGCACTATTGGGGCGGTATCATCACAACTGATATCCATCGCCTCATAGCTGTAGGGCGGAACAGAGGTTCTGTCCCCCATTTCAAACACTTTCGCATCTGCCGCTACCTTACCGGTGAGCAACAGCGCGAGATTCGTACCATCGTTGGACGGGTATGAGGTGTTAAAGCGATAACCACTTGCCCTGCCCTGCTGAAGACTACCCGCAATCGACATGACCTGCGCTGTACCTTTAGGTTCCCAGCCATGCTCCTGCTCCCGGGTCAGTTGCACCCGCACCGGGCGACCCACTGCACGGGACAGTAACACGGCATCCGAACCCACATCATCAGCACAGTTACGGCCATAGCAACCACTGGCTTCCATGCGAACAATCTCGATGGTGTCTTCTGTCTGACCTGTAAGACGGGAGATATCCGTGCGCAGGCTATGGGGGTTTTGAGTGCCGGACCAGAGTTTGATAGAGCCATCACTCACATCAGCCACTGAACAGGAAGGGCCAATCGAACCGTGCATATTATAAGACCAGAAATAATCACGCCTAAGCTGTTGTTCAGCCTGTGCAAAGGCCTGCTCAATGTCTCCGGTACTTTTCAAAGGGCGATTTTTGGAAGGATTCTGCCTTATGGCCTGCGCCACCTGCTCCGGGCTCTGCATGGCAGGCAGCGCCGGAAAACTCTTCCACTTAATCTTTAACTGTTTGGCGGCTTTGATAGCCTGCTCTTCACGTTGGGCCACTATGCCAACAAAGTCACCTTCCACCACCACATCAATAATGCCCGGCAGGTGAACGATAGAGGTTTTATCCACAGCCACCAGACTTGTGCCCACAAAATCACCAGTGTCTCGACCGGTATAAGGTGGTCTTACCACCCGACCGTGCAACATATCTGGCACCCGCAGATCATGGACAAATGTCAGTTGACCTTTGATCTTACCGGGAATATCTACTCGCTGCTGTGAACGACCAACCTGTTGGTATGTACGATCATCTTTAAGGGGAGCCTGAACATCCAACAGAAGGTCAAAGCGTTCACCGGCCACCAGCTCGCCAAAGCTAACAGCCTGCTCTTTATTATCTTTCGATCGAACAATACCGTTATGAGCTTCCAGTTTTTGAGGATCAATATCCCAAAGGGAGGCCGCACGGTTTACAAGAAACTGTCGCGCCTGGGCGGCGGCGGCCTGCAAGGGTTTGGAGGTGATTTGAATAGTGGCACTGGCAATGGTCGGGCCTTGATTCGGCACATCTCTTGGATCACCCAGAATCATAGTGACCTGATCAGACTCCATATCCAGCTCTTCTGCCACTATCTGCGCGAGAGAGGTGCGAATACCGGTTCCGAGATCCACATGGCCGTTAAAGGCCAATACACGACCATCAGCCAACATAGCTATAAACAGCTCCGGCTCGGTGGCTACATAGTCAGTACGGTTACCCGGCTGGCCAGGAGCCGGTACAGGAGGGGGAACAGGTTTGCGGTAAACGGTAAGAACACCCAGATCATGTAATAACGAATGACGGGTTGGTAATGAAACACTGGCTCGATGCAACAGACTGCAGACAGAAGACATAGGGCAGGCTTTCTTTAATTATTTTTTATAATCGTTATTTATAGTGTATACACTACACAACCCGTACGGGAAGCACTCTCTTCGCCCATAATACACTTTTCACTTGTTCTTCCCAGAAATTACAGCCAGCGATCAAAAGCCTCTAGATAAAAGTCACCGGGTTTATAATCCTTAAAAGCGGGGTATATGGCACCTGCTTTGGCTAATGAATCCATAGCGTCGTCATTCTTTGCTCCGCATTTAACGTAAGCAACACTGGCTTTTCCGTCCATTTCCTCAGCTTTTTGACTCGCCGCATCGGCTGTCCTCTGTGCTTGCCAGACACCCCTGCTTCTGCCCTCTGCTTTAGCATTCTTTATCTCATCTTCAGCCTGGTTTCCCTCATATTTAGCCTGATTACTCTCAGATTCAGCCTGCTCAGCCACGCGCAGATAATAGTCAGCCGCGGTCGTAAAGTAATGAGCACGAATAAAGTAGTATTCACCGTGATGGCTCGTCTGCTTTATTTTATCAAATGACAGCCGGGCTCGTTCCATCCATGTAGCGGCGTTCCCCAGGTCCCAATTCGAACCTCGTTTGTTATAAATATCTGCGGCATTCAGGGCTACCTGTGCCATAACCGGAAGGAAGAACTGGCCAAGAGATTCAGGGAGGCTTTTCTTTAATTTTTGCAACGCCTCGTAAATGTCATCCTGGCTGTTATTTTGCTCCCTCATTTCTACCATTGTGACATAGCACAACAACTCAACGGGGTTCACCATAGGGCTGAACACCTGCCGGGGGAGTGAGATGCTCGGGGAAGCCGTTTTCACCATTGCCCACAATTGCCCTTTGAAGAACTGAAATTGATTACGCACATACATGTTCATAGCCTCATCACACGGGTACTTACTGTACAATCTCGACGTCATCAACAGGCCTCTTGCCAGCAGGTTCGATCGTCGATGCAGATCATCGCCCTTCACGTATTCAACAGCATTCCTCGCTGCCGCTATAGCCATTCCGTATTGTTTCATTTGCCAGGCTATAGGAATCAAACCGATCACCGTCTGATTGGTGGTCGAGCGTAACTCCCGTGTTTCAATAGGCTCGTCACGGAAGAACAAAGCCTCACATTTGCTACTGGTGCTACGCGGGTTATCCCACAACAAACATCTAAAGGTTTGTTCTGGCAGTAGTGATTTCAGGTATTCAGGCCTGTCTTTGGAGATTCTGTACTGCAAGAGATATTTTTTGGCGACCATATCCATCTTGACCCTTCTCTCGACATTGTTGTTTGGATCAGGCATAGAGATATGTACGCCATTTTCAACTTCATGAATAAGCTTGAGGGCCTCGTTCCACAACCCCAGGTCAGTCAGGCGAACCACTCCTGTCCAGGCAACCTGGAAATTGTGTTTGGCATCAATAGTGCACCCTGCTGTCGTTTCCCTCGGTTTATATAAAGCACTCGAGGATTTTGCTGACAAAGCCAACCAGCGCTCTCGATTTTCGTCTGAGTCACGCATATACAGGCAGAGCAATATTTCTGCACGCACCAGAGCCAGGGAATTCTTGTCCAGCACACAGTAGGTTCTGTTTTCAGGGCTCATTAGCTCATCAACTTCCTTGAGTAATTGCAGATATTCCTCAAACGTTGTTAGCTCTTCACACTTCCGTCGCCAACTATCACTGTCCAATATTGCTGTACTGGTGACTTTCAGTTCATGGCAACAGCGGCGCACACCGTAGGCCAGCACGTCATGTACTTGACTAGGGAGAGTTTTTATTCTGCCTAGTCGAGAATCCTCGACAATTTTTTCAAACTCCTTCAATGCATATTGAAGATTCCCCTGCACCATCTCCCAGTACACCAGGTGTTTCACCCTTTGCTCTACCGACACCCCATCCCAGTTTTTATCTCGCCGATACTGCTCTTCTATCTCACAGGCCAGTTTCAGATCACGATAATCAAAACCCAGAATGCTTTTATTAATCTGCCTGCGCGCCAAGGTCCTACTGATCCGCTTAGCCGCTTCAAGCTCGTCATTGGCAATGTGCAACAGCAACTCTTTCATCAATTCTGAATTCGTTTTGGACTGACCACTTACCCGACCGAAACGAGAGACAATATCTGACACCGGGGACACCAGCTCTCGACGCCTACTATGGATAGGCGCATGGCGTATAGGACCACCGCCTGAAGACTGCTTTTCAGGAAAGGTGGAACACCCTTCTCTTCCGAGCCTCGGATCGTGCGGAGCAGGAGACCATCGCTGATAATGTCGCTGCTGGTGATGAGACAGCCCCTCTTGAAAAGGTCGAACCTGGTGGAGTGATCTCTCTTCCAGACAAGGTCGCTTTGAGTAATACGGGCTCTCTATGCGCTGACGGCTCTCTATGCGCTGACGGCTCTCTATGTGCTGACGGCTCTCTATGTGCTGACGGCTCTCTATGTGCTGACGGCTCTCTATGTGCCTATGGCTCTCTGTGGGCTGATGGCTTTCTGTGGGCTGATGGCTTTCTGTGGGCTGATGGCTCTCTATGTGCTGATGGCTCTCTAGGCGCTGATGGCTCTCTAGGCGCTGATGGCTCTCTAGGCGCTGACGGCTTTCAGCATGATGACGCCACCGGCAAGGGGGGCTCGCTGCATATTGAGTGCGCCCATGCTGCCGGGACTCTCCATAAACAGGAGCCCCCCTATCATCCCGTCGACTGAAGAACCTTATTGGAGGCTGTCTATATACGCGGTGACTCATAACTTTCTCCAGTGATCTCTGCCAGAGCCTCGGCAAAACCGAAGGGCTGGCACCTAAACAATTATTCTTGTTGGACACAGGGAAAAGCTGTTTGTTTACTCGGCCTGTCGGAATCACTAACAAGCCAGTCCAGAAACCCACAAGCTCTCATCCCTGAGAGTTTTTTTGGCTGAGGGCTCCTAATTGGCTGAGGGCTCCTTATTGGCTGAGGGCTCCTTATTGGCTGAGGGCTCCTTATTGGCTGAGGGCTCCTTATTGGCTGAGGGCTCCTTATTTTATTGTTAAATCTTTAAGTCCGTGATCTGATCAATGTTTAGCCCCAGAGCTGGTTGTAAAAGGTATGGAGGGCAGCAGATTCAGATCAAAGCTGGGTAACGCCAGCGGGTCTGACGTCCAGGCGAATGTATCGCTAACGACACCGACATTCATCCACAACGGCCATGGGTCCACCACGCCATACCCCGAAGCAGGAGGAACAGATGGCACTCCAAGTAGATTCGCAGAAAAAACCTCTGTCACTTCTGGAGTACCCGTGGATATTACGGGGGGCATTGGAGGAGGCACCTTTCGAGACGCCTTTGGACGTCCACTTCCCACCGGGGCCGGTATCTGTACGGCAGAAGACGTCAAAGGTGAAGACGATGATAATGACATTCTCATCGAGTCCCCGGAAGTGGCAACAGCTGTCACAAGGGGTAAATTTCTAATCATGGTGCTGGCCATAGACGTGAACGCATCCCGCTCGGGCTGCTTCTGAGCAGGTTCACTCATTAACTCTTCTTGTCGGCCAGGTCTGGTAACAGGTTGTTGCATCGGCCTGTTTACTGATGAGGTCGCCAGCCTTTTTGCCATCCAGTCATCCGATTTTTTTTCCTTTTTCTTTTTTGCAGGTGTGTCTACAACCATTTTCTCTTTTTTAGCTGGTTTTCTGGTTGTCGAGCTTCTTGATGTCCTGCCTTGGGGCCCACCTGATGACTGCCGAATTACAGGCTTCGCGATTAACTGTTCTCGTGGCTGAGGTACAGGTACAGGTACAGGTTCTGGCACAGGGGCAAACGGCTCCGTTCCATAGACTGGCTCATGGGTAAGACCAGAAGTCATATCCAGCGCTTCAGCAACAAGCTCCGTGATCCGATCCCTGGCTTCAACACCGTAGAAATAGGTGAGGCCATAGATAATGTCCTGCTGTTTGATTTTATCCATTAAATAAGGTTTAGAATTAATGATGACTCTCAAATATTCGACAGCCGTGTCCGGGGCAGAATCCATAATGCCGAACAAGTGTTGACTCCCCGACACATCATCACCCGTTAACCCGGACTTATCTGATAGAAGCCTGAGTGGTGCAGATTCTTCAAAGTCACTGGATGAGTCAGACCAGACATCATCATCCTTTGCAGCAGGCTCGATGTAGCGTACACATCCCACCGTTCGGCCCGTCGCACCATCAATCTCTCTGACAGGCACACCTCTCATTACTCTGTACACCCCCCTCTCGCGAGAAGAGCCAGGAGCACGATTTAATGCAACCTCGCTAAAAGTCGGCCAGGTACTTTCTGGTCCCATTGACTGAAAAGGCTTCCTTCTTTGCCTGCGAGAAGCCTTCTCCTGAAAACCATCCAGATACTGCGACTGAGTCATCTCTCTATCAGAAAACCTCTGATCATCACCCAGAGAAAAATTAAAATTAACTTCATTGGCGTGCATAGCACTGAGATGAATTTCTGTGGGCAGGGTCATCAACAGGTTGGCGATCCTCACGGCGTCCAGAATAGTAGGGGAAATGAAACACTCCCAATCATAAATTCTTGGCAACAATTCCACACTTCCATGAGCTTGCCGCACAAGTTTCAGGCTTCCTGATTTGAGTATGTTGATAACATGATGGGAACCGCCCGGGGGGGCCACATAAGTCACCCGGGTATCCGCTGCCGTTCCCCCCGGCTGTCCGGATACCGGCTCACTGATGTTTAACATCGTCATATCCGTGAGTGATGAGGCGGGGTCATAAATTGGGATCTGAGTCGCCCCTCCTTTCTGCCCAGCCCAGGCTGTAAAGCTATTCGCAAAATCACTGTGTTTGAAGTGACGGAAATTGAGCTGGCCAAGGTGTTTTCTATCTATTCCAGACACTTCAGCCCTTCTTATATCCGGGCGTATATATATTGCCCCTTCAGGCTTTAGAGCCAGCCGATCGAGAACACTCAGCCCCTTGTTTTTCCATGGTGGAAGAGTTTTTGCAACCGAGCTCCAACGATAGGGAGCTAACTTGTTGCTGAAAGACCAGGCATCTCCATCAGCACTTGCCTGCTGGTAGCTCAATCTGAGCGTTATAATACCGTTGCCTGTTTTCAGCAGAATACTGGCCGTGGTCTTTACACGGCGCTTCTTTATTAGAAGCGTTCCCACTGTAATTGCCCGGGAGATGCGATCCCCCTGAGCGTTTATTGTGCTTTGCTTCTCCTGAATCAGATAGGTTTGGTCTTGGGCATAACTCCACCCACTCACCACCAGAGCCAGCAACGCAACCCACAGGCACCCAATCCCTCTCAGTCGCACTCGCCCCCCGAACAACGTTTTCCCCAGCAAAACATCCCCCTGACATAAATACCTAACCCAATCATTAGGCGCAGAAGTAAAGTCTATAAATTCAAAGCCGGCTGAAGAATTCAGGTCATTGGGGGGAAATGACTGACAAAAACCTGAAAATATAAGCGTATACACTACTAACAAAATCAATACTTCAAGGCGTAGCGGGAGGATTAGAAAAAATAAATAGTGTAAACTCCAGTGTTCACCAACAACTACCCCTGACCGCCAACCGGCGTAAACCGCTATGGTAGACGTGAACAGTGAGCACAAAGTGAGCAAACACCCCCTTCCCTCCGATCAAGGTTATGTTCTGAATGAACAGGTCGGCCATCTGATTCGCAAAGCCCAGCAGCGTCATACCGCGATCTTTCAGCAGTACTGCAGCGACCTGCAGCTGACCCCGATTCAATTTGCCGCACTCTGTGTCATTGTTGAGAAGGATTCCAGTTCACTCACTGAGCTGGTTCAAGCAACGGATATTGATCAGGCGACGATTCGCGGCGTGGTCAGTCGCTTGAAGAAACAGGAACTGATTAAACTGGCTTCAGACCCCAATGATCAGCGCAAAGTGATGGTGCAGGCCACAGCAAAAGGGAAGAAAGTCCTCTCACAGATGGTTCCGGTCGCCCAGAAGATCACCGAAAAGACTTTGGAAAAGCTCAACGCCCCGGAGCGCGTCGCCCTCTTCCACCTGCTGGAAAAGATCAGTTAGAAGCCAGACAGCAAACCGGTGTCAGTCTTGTTAATGATTCCGCTCATACCATAAAGTACCTTAACAGCCGGATACTTTATGGTGCCGGTTATGTACTCTCCCCAAACAACACAACGCAGCGCAACCTTTAGCGGAATCTGTGACCAGGTTACCGGGACACGGCTCGAGCCAGAGTTCACAACCAACTTTTCCGACCCGAGCGCCTCATTTCGCCTCTGGCAGCGTACGGTTAAACTCATAGCCAATGGTCAATCATCGTTTCCACGTCATACCCTGGCTCTTGAGAGCCCTGCCCTTGAGAAGCAGCCCCTTTTGAGCCGGGCTCATACACGGGAAGTTCCGACGCCCCTGCCAGTCTATTCCTCACCTGAGCACCATCAGGCTATGGCCCAGAAAGCCGTAAGATCGATTTTTACTGCCAAGCGCTGCGTTCAATATGAGAACATCACCTGCAAGCCACATTTACCACTGGATCTTAATAACCCACTGCATGCTTACCTGAACAACACCATGACTCTCTATCTGGAAGTCCTGCAGAGGCTGCAAAAACATAACGAAATTTCATCAGAACAGTTCGAAAACGCATGGTGTGAGATCAGCGACCTTGCGCAAATGACTCTCGAAGAATACTGCAGCCCAGTCGTTTTTGGTGAAGAGGTCCTTCGAAAAATTCGCATCGACCCCAGCATTCACGACATGAGGTGTGAGCTGCTGCTCTCACATGTTCCCGAGATTGAAACAGCCCCCCTTATTCTTAAAGGTTTGACTGTTTTTTTAGACGCTAGAGAACAAAACCTAAAACAAGGCTCTGGCTTTCAAGATATAGACATCAGGGAATTTGCTGTTTTTTTCTGTGCCGATATAGTTCTGCTCCAGCAGGAGAAGATAGACTACAACCACTTCATCTGCATACAGTCTCAGGCAGCGCAAGAGTGGTATCAACACGTTATATATCGCTGCCAGCTTCTCCCCCTGGAAGCTTCCACCATGGAATTAGACAGACCTTTCAACCCCTGCTTACTCAGAGCCCTCAATAACCTTTACTGGTTCGAGAACTTTTTTATGAAGCATTCCACTCACGGAGCACCTGCACAGGCACAGACACACCCAACACAACGCAGTGACTTTTATGCCCGCTACGTTGAGCAGGTGCTTCTACCCCTCAATCTGCAGAACTGCCTGTACGAAGAACCAGGATATAACGTCCAACCCCATACGCAGGGTACTCTACCCCGCATACCAGCCACATCAACAACTCTGGGTGAGGAAGTTGAATTTGGAAAATTAGAACGCAGCGGGGTTGTCTCTTTTTATAGCGGGGATTCTGTTCCCGGATACATTACAGCCTGGAAAGTATCACTGGAAAATATAATCGACAAGAACAACATCACTGATTATGAGATCACATTAGAGTCCACAGAGGATAGTGAATATATAATCTTCTGCAGGACTGGCACATTCCATCTGGAAATATATAACGATGGACGCAATGTTTTTGAGGTCAACTGCTCTCCTTACAGGGTTGATCAAACGTTCTGTATCAACGGTAAAAATTTTACTACTGGTGAGCTTTTTGATCTGCTGATATTCCCCACAGCCCATCTGTTAGGACATGGGATTTACTCCGGACATAAGCATGTTGATATCAGGCCTTTGTTTAATAATGAGCCCGAGTCATTCATACGACTCCTCGCCGACGTACAACATCAAGACCATCTACCGAAAGCCTTTGGCCGGGACAAAGCCTGTCCGGCCCACTTCCCCTACTACAAAGATCAACACGACCAATACCACGCGACAGAGACGTTTAACTATATACTCTGGGTTCTGAACCATTCTATTCAGAGCGGGCTGACACCAGTTCAAAACGCCGGATTCGACAACATCTGCGCCTTGCAGAACATTATGTCTAAACTCAATCTGCTGAAAAGGCGTGGTCCGCTATACATCGGCAACCTCAACTTCAGGGCTAAAGATTTACCAGTAAGCGACAAGGTTACGAACACCCCGGAAACGACCATGGAGTTCAGACTCTTTCAGGCTCCCCCCTGCGGTAGAGGAATGGATCAGATGAATACATTAATACTGAGGTGGGTAGACAAAGCCAGGGATGATACCCGGGCTCGTAAAATCATTCCGCTGCTAACACCCTCTGGGTCACCAGGTGAAAGCTGTGAGATAAAAAACATCAAATATCGCAACTTTATAGAGGAGCTGGGATTGGATTACCCTACTTATGAAAAACTGGCAGAACAGTGCCTCACCAAACAGATACCTCCTCAAAAGCTACCCCATCTTAAGATACCCTCTCATAAGACCCCGTCCATAAGGGTACTGCGAACCCCCTGTCTCGATTAAGTCCGACGTACAAAAACACGATGGCAGACGGAAAGCCCTTCAAAAACCGAAGAACCATTCTCACAGTTATTGAATCGAACACGCTTTCTCAGACGGAAATTCAACCAGGGGTATTTCAGCCGGGTTACCTGATTTCGCCTCAAACTTCAGATCTTTGGGGAAATCAGAGCGATCACCCTGTATGACAGAGTGTTTAAAATCGATGCCAAAGAGTTCTTTTCCGTCTTCATCCGCCAGGACAACAAAGGTTTTCCCGGTATCTGCATCAAACATCACTTTTTCTTTGGCCGCACTGAAGGCATTTATCTCCAGATCCTTAAACCCCTGACGGTTGAGTCCCTTCATCAGCTCAGGAGTAACACTGGTCCCACAGCATGACAATAGATCGATAGAGATCTTGTTCTCTGGCAGGCACTCTGGTGGTGATACCGATACATCTTCGATGTTGATAGAGCTTCGAGATAAGCACAGACATTGCTGGCAAAATAAAACACTGTCGAAAATCTTTACAGCGGTCTTTCAGATATCAGCCAGGGTTACTCATCAACAACCGCTTCAGGATCTGAGGAATGGTTCTTGTGAATGCACTAATACTGAGGTGAGTAGACAAAGCCAGGGATGATACCCGGGCTCGTAAAATCATTCCGTTGCTAACCCCAGTCTCGATTAAGGCCGATACTCCAACAGGTTTGTTAGTGACTCATCACGCACCATCCGCAATAAAAGCCCATTCAGTTTTCGATTTTATGGAGCCCGTCATGCTTGCCCCCCAAACAATACGACCCAACATTCCCTACAGCCGGTCACACGCCTGGGTTCATAAGAAGCTGACTCAGCCACACCACAAAACCAATTTTTCCGATGGAAATGCCACATCCAGCCTCTGGCAGCGTACAGCGCATCTAATCGCCCATACACCTTCTTCGTTTCCAGGCCATAGCATGGATCTGGAGTGCCCTGCTCACCTGAAAAAAACCACAAGCAACGAAGAACAAAGAATCAAAGAAGAATACCACCATACCCCTAACTTCAGATCACCTGCGTATTATCAGGCTATGGCTCAGAAAACCCTAAACTCGATCTTCCCTGAAGAAGGATACATCACCAGCAATCACTCCTACCCTGCACTTCCGGATGTATCACTCGATCTCCGCGATCCTCTGCATGCTTACCTGCACACCCTCTTAAGCATCACCGGAGAGATAATGCAGATCCAGAGAAACAGCCCTGAACACAATGCAGTCTCACTTGACTGGCAGTGGAATAGATATTGCCAATCTATCAAGACTGTTCTCACAAGCCCCTACCAAAAAACGGATATCAGTCGCTCAATATGCTGGTACATATGTCCGGATTAGAGATCGCGCAGAAGCTGCTCGAATCGGAAGCGCCTTACGAAGATGCAATTCTTCTTGCTCTTAAAAGTTATTATATTTATCTGCAGGCGAAGCAGAGCCCCCAACAACAAGACATAACACTGAAGGACTTTGCTTTCTTTTTCTTTGCTGATCTAGACCTGTTCGCCAAGGGAGATATACCTTACACACACTTTATTCATGCCAACTCCCTGACAGGGAAAAACTGGTATCAACATATCGTTGAGCGCTGCCAGCTATTATCCACCATATACACAGAAGCCACAGATACAGACACGCCAACGGAATTGGAAAGTTACTTAGACCAGTACTATCTCAGAGCTCTCAATAACCTTTACTGGTCTGAGCACGGGTCGAGAAAATCCCCGCGGGAAAACCTGACACCTCGCCATGACTTATATGCCCGCTATCTTGAACAGGTGATCCTGCCTCTCTCCCTGCAACGCAGCCTCTATGAAGATCCAGAATTTAATGACCAGCCCCATAGCGATGAAGTACTTCCCTGCACGCCCCTAATATTAACAACCCTGGAAGATGAGATTGAATTTGGAAAGGCTGGAGCCAGAGGAAAAGTCTCTCCTATAAACCCTGACACCATGCCGGATTACATACATGCCTGGACAAAAGCATACGAGAACTTTGTCGAAAAGAATCAGTGCACCAAGTGCCACCTTTCAACAGAGTGTAATAAAACAAATGACCGCTATTCAATCAGCTGTCAGATTGGATCATTCCATCTGGAGATAGTCTACCGTGAAGGCTTTCTAATGACCTTCTGCACTCCCTACGGTGCCAGCAGTGCCAGCCAGAGCTTTTCTGTCAACGGTAAAGGTTTCACCGTCAGTGAGCTGTTCGACCTGCTTGTCTTCCCCATAGCTCATAAGTCAGGCCATGCTATTCATTGTGGAAACAAACAGGTCGATATCAGGCCCCTGTTTAATAAAGAGCCAGAGTCTCTGGTTCGACTTATGGCCGACGTACAAAAACACGATGAACTGCCTGCAATTTTTGGCACAGACAAGGACTGCAGGGAAGACTACCCCTACTACAAACATCTCCCCAGCAACTCTCACAGCAACTCTCACAGCAACTCTCACAGCAACTCTCACAGCACAGCAACATTCAATTATATGCTCAGGATTATTAACCATTGTATTCGGGAAGGGCTGGTACCTGCACAGGATGTCGGATTCACCAATCTCTGCACCCTGCAAAGCATTATGAATAAACTCAACCTGCTGAAACCTGAGGGACCACTATCTCTTCCCGAGCTAGACCTTGAAGATGAAGACAGGCCAGTGGGTGACGACCCTTTCGATACCCCGGATACGCAAATGGCATTCAATCTCTTTCCGGCACCGCCCACCGGTAAGGGGATGGATCTTATGAACACATTAATATTGAACTGGATAGACAAAACCCGACAGGATACCCAGTCTCGAAAAACCATCCCCCTGCTATCAACGCCTTACACTGAAGATGATAACCCGGCTCCTGTCGCCCCCCCTGATACTAACGAAAGCAAATTTCGTACATTCATAGAAACTCTGGGACTGGACTACCCGACCTATAAAAAGCTGGCGGAACAATGTCGCACAAAGGGCGTTGTTCCCCTACCTGCCGCAGTGCAAGTAGAGCTCAAGGCTAAGGCAAAGTCCAAACACAGGCGCAGGCGCAGACACTAAACCGGGGGGCTGGCGAGCCCCCTCGCGATTATCAAAGCCTGTCGATGATTAAAGCCTGTCCAGATAACTGATTTGTTAGTGATCCCTCACACCTCAGCCATTACCTTTCAGCCAATACTTATTGGTGCCGCCAACCATGCATTCACCTCAAAAAAATTCATCCGACTGTTCGCCCCACAAGTTAAACGCTTTGCTGCATGCAAAGCTGTCTGAGCCACAATACAAAACCGATTTTTCAGACAAGAGTGCTGCCTGCGACATCTGGCAGCGCACAGTGAAACTGATTGCCGATACACCTTCTTCATTTCCACGTCACACCATGGCGCTGGAGAGACCTGCCCTCTTCACAAGTGAACGCCCGACAAAAGACATTACTGCTCACACAGAAACCATCACAGAAACCATCACAGAAACCATCACAGCCGGTCTATTCCTCACCACCGCATTATCAAGCAATGGCTCAGGAGGCTGTAAGATATTTTTTCTCTTCAGGGTCTCTCATGAGCTACGAATCTCCCGCTGCTCTTGGACACTTACAACTGGACGACAGCAAACCATGGGAAGCTTACCTGAAGAGCACCGCAGCCCTCTGCCTGGAAATTCTTAACTACCAAAGACGCCAGATGGCAATATCCTCAAGAGGCTTTCAGAAAATCTGGCAACGCACCGTTAACTTTATAAAGGATGCTTACGAGAAGGGCTATAGCCACCACTACTTCTGCGACAAACTTCTCTGGTCACTTTTCAAAGACGACCCCCTTGTTGCACAAATGCAGGGAGAGTTACTGCACTTGAATATCCCCATAAAACAGACAGCCCCTCTGATACTTAAGGCTTTACATACTTTTATGGCAGCACAAAGACAGAATAACCTGCAAGACATTCATATCAATATATACTCTGTGCTTTTCTGTGCCGATATGGCGCTGTTTGCCAGAGAAAAAATCCCCTGTGAATACTTTATTTTTGCCACCACAAAAACAACTAAACGGTGGTACCGGCGTATCATTGAGCGCAGTCGGCTATTTTTCAGTGAGATACCTCCCGGTGATTTCATCCCCCTCCTGGATCCACCGCTAGCAAGGGCGGCCAATAACCTGTACTGGTTTCAATACCATCAGCAAACACGCTCTAAAGGGGCAAACCCTGTTCCTCGTGCCGACTATTATGCCCGTTACCTTGAGCAGGTATTCCTGCCATTCTCCCTTCAGAGCTGCCTGTACGAGGAACCTGGGTACAACACCCAGCCCGGCATCAAAAAAACCTCCCCAAGCTCACCAGACACCTCCATCACCCTTGGAGAAGAGATCGAGCTTGGTGAACTGATGCCGGATGGAAAGGTGAAACAGTTTCCCACAGCTGAAATCCACGACATTGTGGAAGATTGGAATCTGTCACTGGAAGTCGAACTGAGAAAGAACAACATCACTGATTATGAACTGTCTCACACCGTCGGAAAACACTGCGACAGGAGCATCATTGAGGGAAGAATTGGTGAATTTCACCTGAAAATATTCAACGATGGCAACGTTATAGAAGTCAATTGTACCCCCTACACCGCCCAACAAACATTCCTGATTAATGGTCGGCTTTTCACTGCTCCTGACATTTTAGATTTGCTTATTTTCCCGGTCGCTCATCAATTAGGCCATGCGATTTATTCTGGCCACAAGCATGTCGACGTAAGAACACCATTTAACAAAGAGCCCGAATCCCTGTTTCGACTTCTGGTCGATGTTCAGCACCAGGACTATCTTCCAGCCATGTTCGGACGGGAAAATTCCTCACTGGAACACTTCCCTTACTACAAGGATCAGGGAGACGAACCTGACAGCATAAATGCCCTGAATTATCTTATCAAAGTTCTGAATCATTCCATTGAGGAAGGGTTAACACCGATCCAGAACTCAGACTTTTCAAACCTTTGCTCCCTGCGCGACATATTGGCTGCACTCAACCTGCTAAAGCATCGAGGGCCTTTGTGTATTCGGTATTTTCATGAAGAAAGCGGGAATGATGTGATAAGTGCCAAGGTAACCAACGACCCGGAGACCACAATGGAGTTCCGGCTGTTTCAGGCCCCATATACAGGTCGTGAAACCAAAGATATGAACCGACTGATTCTTCACTGGATAGAGAAAGCCCGGAGACAAACCCGTGATCGCAGGAAGATTGAGCTTTTACAGGGAATGACTGAATACGACGAAGGAGCAGCGCCTGCTACGAAAAGATTCCAGCAATTCGTAACAGGGCTGTCTCTGCATTACCCCACCTATAAACGACTCGCAGAACGTTGTCGTAAAAAGCAGATAGTTCCCACGCCGCTACTACCACCACCGCCGGTGGTAATGGCTACGCCAGCGCTCGATTAAGAGCCTTGGGCTAAAGATCAGGCTTTGGCCAGGTATGCCAGGTATTCCTGACCGGGAATCACATCACCATACTTGCTGTCGATATCGAACAGGTTGGCTTCGTGAGGTTCCGGGTGACGGTCACCAACACAGTCCCGCAGCACCATTGTGCGGAAACCATACTGCACAGCGTCTACAGCAGAAGCACGAATACAACCGCTCGTGGAGCAGCCCATCAGTACAACGGTGTCGACACCCTGAGCATGGAGAGTGGTCGCCAGTGTGGTGCCAAAGAAAGCACTGGGATACTGCTTGCTGATTACCAGCTCGCCAGCTTCAGGCTTCACTTCGTCACAGAAAGCGGCGAGAGGGTTACCCTCGACCATATCTTTCATAACCGGCGCTTTCTTCACCCATACACCACCGTCCTGAAAGCTTTCAGGCTGGTAGCGAATATTAGTGTGAATCACCAGGGCTCCGGCTTCACGGGCCGCACTCAGCACAGGCTGGGCACAGGCCACGGCATCTACGACACCCGGCGCATACAGAGGTGCGCCTTCGGTTGTGTAGCCCTGCATGAAATCAATCACAATCAGGGCTGCTTTTTTGCCGAAGCCAATGCGATTGCCCCAGACGCCTTCATAGTTCTTGGAAACATCGTTTGAAGCAGCATCAGACATGACTAAGCTCCACTAATTAATAGGCGCCGGACAACAGTGCACCAGCACCAGGTACAACAGCTTCCAGCTCAAGAGCTTTCAGCATCTGGTAAGTGGTCGCAACAGCAGCTGTCACAACAGGCTTGCCGGTACGGGCTTCAACCATTGGGATGGCTGGCAGAGATGGCATCTGTACACAGGCAGACAGAACAATGCCATCAACGTCGTCCAGGTTCATGCTGTCGACAATGTCTGGCAGGTTCATTGGGTCGTGACGGGCAACGTCGAGGTTGTTAGGGATTTCCAGTGCGCGGTAATCCAGCACTTCAATACCTTCGTTGCGGATGTACTCAACAACCAGTTCGGTCAGAGGCTTCATGTAAGGAGCAACCAGTGCCACCTTCTTCATGCCCATCGCCTTGATGCTATCAACCAGGGCACCGGCACTGGTAACGATATCGGTTTGCGCATCGTTCTCAACAGTACGCTGGGTCAGACGCTTCTCAGACTCACGATGGTAGCCCAGGCCCATAGCCATGATAGCGACCAGACAGGCATAACCCATCACGTCAACCTGCGCATCGCTCAGCTCCAGTGCACAACGGTCGGACTCCGCATCCATCGCCGCCAGCTCTTCTTTCTTTACGGTCTTCATCCGCATACGGCTGGAGTGGAAAGTGAAACGCTCCGGACGGATATGTTGACGAGCCGTCAGCATGGCCGGGATTTCAGTTTCCATGGTGATGTTGGAGCTGGGCACGATCTGCCCGATACGATAAACCTTACTCATTATTCTTGATTCCGATATTTATTATTGTGCCGCACACTCAACAGCAGACCTCACGCAGGAAGGACAGGCTCTGTTTTCGCGCCGCTATGCTGTTCTGCACAGCGGCGACTATCTGGCCATACCCTTAAGGGCACCTGGTCCCTGGCCTTTGAAAACACAACCTGTCCTTCCTGCATCTCACCATCGAGTATGCGGTGTGTATCTATTATTACTGGTCGCAAGCTCTTACAGCTTGCAGCCCAGGAACTCGCCGAAGCCGGCGAAGAAACCATCAAAGTCATCCCATGGAATCATATGTCCGCCATTGGGCACATGACTGATCTGGATGGACGGCAGCAGTTCTTTAAATTCAGCTTCGTCAGAGGCTTCAATCACACCGCCTTTACCGGCAACCATCAGCAGGGTTGGTACCTTAACAGCTGGCAGGTACTGGTGAATATCAACAGTGTGGAATTCTTCAAAGGCCTGAACAATGGCTGGGGAGTAGCAGGTGTGCAGCCACTCGCAGCGCAGTTGCAGCTGTTCATCGGTCCAGGTGGCGCAGTAGCCGCGCATGGTTTCAATGTCGCAGCCTTCGGTGGCGTCACGGATGGAGTCAACGTACCAGGGCAGCTTGCTTGGGTATTCACGACGACCAGGGCCAGCAACCGGTGGATCCACCAGTACCAGTTTATCCAGGCCTTTCGCGCCCAGGGAAGCAGCACGAATACCGAAACGGGCACCCATGGAGTGGCCAACCAGCACGTAGTTGTCAAGATTCAGGGCTTCAGCAAAAGCCATGACATCTTCTGCACAGGTGTCGGTGTCGTACTTGAGCTCCGGGCCAGTGGACGACAGACCACGTCCACGAACATCCAGAACATAAGTGTCGAACTGTTCAGCCAGACGCTCAGCAACAAATTCCCAGGTAATCGCCGGGCTGGTGATACCTGGAACCAGTATCAGACTCTGGCGGGCAGAATCGGAACTGTAACGCAAATAATGCTGACGAATACCATTGGCATTCACATTGGCACCGTAAAGAAAGTTACTCACTGCTCTTATCCTTCCTTCAGTTCTTCTGTAATAACGTTGTGGCCGTAGCACCAGGCTGGATCTTCCTGAGTCTGGAGCCAGGTGTTGGCGATAGAGATTTTCTGTACCTTGGTCGCACGGTCACGACGAGTGCCTTCGTATATACGGAAAGCCGTTTCGTAATCGTCCAGGCCAGTTTCCTGGAAGCAGCGAGTCAGGATGGCCGCATCTTCAATGGCCATGGTCGCGCCCTGAGCCATATGAGGACGCAGTGGGTGACAGGCGTCGCCCAGCATAACCAAACGACCACGGCTCCACAGTGGCAGAGGGTTACGGTAGCGCAGAGGCCACTTGGTTACGTGGTCAGTGCACTCAACCAGCGCCTGTACGATAGGGTGGTAACCTTTGAAGGCTTCGAACAGTTCGTCACGGTTGCTTGGTACGTTGGACTTGTCGCCGAAATCCCATGCTTCGTGAGGTACACCGGTCACGTAGTAGTATTCGCTCTTATCACCGCGCGTGTGGTAAACCATCATGTGACGGTCTTCTGTCCACCACTTGATGCAGTCTTCAAAATCCAGATCGTACTTCTTGAGCTTCTCACCATCGATCAGTGCACGGTGAGCAACGGTGCCGCCATAAATAGGCTCATCAGCACCCAGCATAATGTCACGGATACGGGAGTTGATGCCGTCGGCCCCAATAACCAGGTCAGCACGGGCTTCGGTGCCGTCAGCAAACTTCAGGCAAACGTCTTCGCCGGAATCAACAACATCAACCAGTGACTTACCAAAGTGCAGACGGTTCTGGTCAAGGGATTCAATCTGTACAGCGTGCATATCGCCACGGTGAACTGTGACATAAGGTGCGCCATATTCTTTAACGGCAAACTCACCCAGGGGGATACGGGAATTATACTCGCCGGTAATACCATCACGGTTCAGCCAGAAGTCTGGGTGGGAACCCATTTTGCACAGGGCTTCTTCCAGGCCCATTTCGCGGAATACATGCATGGCGTTGGAGCTAACATGGATACCGGCACCAATACGGGAGAATGCTGGCGCCTGCTCGTAAACATCAACATTAAAGCCCGCCTGCTGCAGCAAGCGACCAGCGGCGGCTCCGCCCAGGCCGGCGCCAATAACGGCTATTGTCTTGTTCTTGTTATTCGTCATACATCCGCTCCGTTGTTCTTCACATAAACCTGTGCAGCAGTGTGTTGTTCGTGCAGTCAGGCATCTGTTCTTTTTATTAGGTGAACCCTGTTTTTTGGATTCTATTGATTGAAAACTATTTGATGATTTGTAGTGTACACACTATATTATCCGCAAGTAAACCTCATACAAACCAATTTACGCTCCTATTTATTTCAAATGTCAGGCTTAACTTTTCAATGTACACATAATAAAGTGACGAAAAATTATGATGCGTACACCTGAAAAGAGCGCACCCGATAAGAGCGCACCTGATTAGAAAGCACATTCAACAAAGTGCACCCATAAAAAGCATAAGAGCCAGGGATAATTGTCATGCCAGTCAGCAATGCCGAGTTAACTCACCACTTTGAACGCGTCCTGTCCCTGTCCAAGGTCGACAGCACCCAGAGCGTTGCCATCCTGAAGAGCCACTACTCCAACGAACGTATTGTGCGCGCCTCACTGGAAGCCGCTCAGCGTTTGGGCGCCCAGGTGTATATTGTTGAACTTCCGTCGTTTAACGCACCGGTTGCCATGGGCAACGATATGACCGCTTACTGTGGCGACACGGCCCTGACCGGTAACACTGCCGCCCAGCGTGCATTGGAAGCGGCCGATATGATTGTCGACACCATGATGCTGCTGCACTCTCCTGAGCAGGAGCAGATTCTGAAGACCGGCACCCGTATTCTGCTGGCCGTTGAGCCACCGGAAGTGCTGGTACGCATGCTGCCAACAGAAGAAGACAAGGTACGTGTTGTTGCTTCTCAGGAATTACTGGCCAAGGCCAGCAGCATGCGTATTACCTCGAAAGCGGGTACTGACTTCCTGGCACCCCTGGGCCAGTACCCGGCTGTGACCGAATACGGTTTTGTGGATGAGCCTGGCCGTTGGGACCACTGGCCGAGCGGCTTCCTGTTTACCTGGCCGAATGAGAATGAAGCCGAAGGTACACTGGTGATCAACGAAGGCGATATCCTGCTGCCTTTCAAGACTTACGCCCGCGACAAGATCACTCTGGAAATTGAGAAGGGCTTTATCACCAAGATTCACGGTGGCTTTGAAGCTGAGTACCTGCGTGAGTACATGGCTTACTTTAAAGATCCTGAAGTGTATGGCATCTCCCACATTGGCTGGGGCCTTCAGCCTCGCGCCCAATGGACGGCCATGGGCCTGCACGACAAGAACGATGGCATGTGTATGGATGCCCGTGCGTTTGAGGGTAACTTCCTGTTCTCCACTGGCCCAAATACTGAAGTTGGCGGCGCCCGCAAGACTCCGTGCCATATGGATATTCCTCTGCGTAACTGCAACGTTTACCTTGATGATGCACCTGTTGTGCTGGAAGGTACGGTTGTTGCACCTGAGGCTGCAGTCCTGAAGTAATTTGGTAGACAGGCCGCTACCTGTGTCGTTACTGAAGCGGCCCCGAATCAACCTGAACCTTCTGACCAGCCTGCGGAACAGGTCTCGCCACAACGGCTGGCCGTCTGGCAAGACTATAAGGCTGTGCACGAGCCCGAGCACTAATACGGGGCCTGTTGTTGGCAGGCCCAACGCTGGTCGCTGTAGTGGTGGCAGCCGGATTCGTCGCGGCTGCTCCCGATAAACGATCGAACAACAACGGTGCACCTTGTTGAGACTGAGCCTGTCTCGCGGCTGCCTGTAATGCCTGGCTCTGTTTCTCCAGTCTGAAGTACTCGCCAATGCTGCGCAGAGAGATCATCGCACTCGATGGAGGAGGCGTGAATCCTTTCAGGTTTTGCTTTTGGTAGTTACTGCCCTTAATTGCAACGCCGGGCTCAACTTCCACATAGACCTCATGGGCACGAGACATATTGACACCAATAGTGCGGAACAGCCCAGCCATCCTTTGCCTCAACGCTGAAAACACACGCATTCTGTCAGCTGCCAGCTGCCTCCTGTAAGCAACATCAACATCAGGAACCTCGCTGTCACAAGGACTCCTGCTTACATTACTGCACACAGGTGCGAGCTGTTTGTAAACCGCCATTTTTTGCCGGGTTTCACGCCAGAGATCCACCCTGAGTGTTTTTTGAAAATTCAGAGCCTCCTGAATATAGCCAAGGCGCTGTGCACGAGTATGTTTACCATATTTATAAATACAGCCTTCAAGCTTGCGACGGAAGATAGCAACCCGTTGTTCAAGGTCAGAGCCTTTAGGCATACTCTGGCACAAAGTATTGATGAGCTGATTCAAGCTATTCCATAAATCTGCCAGATCTTCATCCGTCAATGACTGCGTATCGGGGAACAGCCCTTCACAGAAGGCAGGGTCATTGTACTGTGCAATTTGCGTCCCAGAGAATGCAACCCAATCACCACCCGGAACGAAAATAAGAGCAGGAGCACTCCGTTGTAATGCAGCGGCCGAACGATTCTGCACAGGGGCATTCGTATGCACAGGAGCAATCGGGCTTTGGATATTGAGACTTGAAATTGGTATCAGTGGCGGAGGGCCAAGAGAACTGGAGACCGTTCGTCCCTGATGATTTGCTGTAGTTTGCTGATGGCCAGATAAAAGCGTCTGCCCGGCAATTCTCCCTCTGACGGGGCTCTGCGTATATATCATAGCCATAAGAATTTACTCCTTGAATTCGCAATCCTCAGTTCTAAAAAGTATCTGGTATTCAGTCACTTTCCGCTATAAGACCTATGGCTAACATGTTGTCCAACGACTATCTCGCCTTACGGACCAGCGCCCTGTACCCGACAGAATATCAATCAGCAGGGTAATCAGCTTCCGGGCCTGCCCCTGCAGGGCTTGACGTTATTCTGAATGTAAAACCTTCTGATACTCATAGACACATTGTTCTATAAGCGCCTAACCGGCGGAAGGGTGAAAAAACAGGCTCTTAATGGGTCAATTTCTATGTAAACGGCATTGCAAAACCTGATTTAAATTGAAGTGTGCTCCCGTCATCGGTAGGGTTCGTGTTGTGGTTAATAATAAGAATGTGCAGGGTGCTGTTATGGCGACAATGCGAGATAAATCCATAAGCCTGACTGTGAATGGCAAAGCTGTCAGCTTTGACCTTCCTCCGGACACTCCCCTTCTTTACATCCTCCGTAATGATCTTGAGCTCAACAGCCCAAAATATGGCTGCGGTTTGGGAGAGTGTGGTGCCTGCACAATTCTGGTGGATGGCATACAGGCGCGTTCCTGCCTGCTGCCTTTAGGTCGTGTAGCCGACCGTGAGATCACCACACTGGAAGGCCTGGGTACTGAGGAAAAACCGGACCCGGTTCAGCAAGCCTTTATTGACCAGCAGGCGGCCCAGTGTGGTTACTGTCTGAATGGCATGGTGATGACCACCAAAGCACTGCTTAACCAGATTCCCAACCCTACAGACGCGCAGATTAAAAACGCGCTAAAGCACAACCTCTGCCGCTGCGGCACCCATGTTGAAATTATTAATGCTGTAAAGCAGGCTGCAGGAGAGACCGGTAGTGAAGTCTGATGTTTCGAGTACGACTGCTTCCGATGCTGTCAATAAAACTCTTTATGGCGTGCTTATAAGACCACCGGCATACAAGGTTGTAAGTGGTCACTTCTACTGCTCCCCTCTTGAGAACATTCACCAGTCATCTGTCGATCATCTGCCCGGCAATGTGCAGGTTGTTCAGGATAATAATTTTGTGGGTGTGGTGGCAGACAGCTACGAACTTGCACAGGCGGCCGCAAAACAACTGACTGTGAAATGGGGCAAAGCCCCTGCCCTGCCCTCAACAACGTCCAATGGAACTGAGCTCAATTGTTCCGACTCTCTCGACAGAAGCTACAACTGGCCCAACCGCATTCACCGGCCTGGCTGTTCCGAGTTAGTAAGTGCTTCCGCACAAACAGGCACTGTTCATATTAAGTCAGCTACTCCCCGGTTACTGAGGGAGGAGCTTACTGCACTCACCGGGTTAGAACATCTTGAAGTTGCGACACCCAAAGCCGATGCGCTGATGCGTGACTGTCGTGACGATGCCGCAGCCGATGCACTGGTACTTTCACAGGCTGTTGGTCAGCCTGTTGCCGTTCTGCCCGCTGCCACAGAAGCGAAAGACCGCCAGTCACTGGGGCTGGCTCAGCAGGTTGCCATGAGGGGTAATCTCAACCGTGTTGAACAGCAATGCAACAGCGCTTCCTCTTCCGCACCGGTGCTGGCGCAGCTGTTGATTTCTGGTACGCCTCAAACATGCGGCGACACCACAGCTGACTCTGACAAAAGCCCCTGCTTCCCCTATTCCTTTGAACAGCAAAAGCTGGCTAAACCTGCCTGCCCTGAAGCTGATTCTTCTACGACCTCTGCTCAAACCGTATTCGCCCGTGAAGCCTGGATGGATGAACTGGCCGTACAACAACAGATAGACCCTCTCAGCCTGCGACAGCAGTTGCTGGATGATGACCGCGGGCAGTCATTGATTGAATCTGTGTCGTCCAAAGCCGCGTGGCAGAAAGACTCGGACCACTTTGGCCTGAAGACTTCCGACTTTCAGGATATGGCTGTAGGCCGTGGCTTTGCCTACACCAAAAATGGTAATGATGAGAGCAGTACCCGTTCTGCATGGGTGGTGGATATTGCCGTGAATACACTCAGCGGCAAGGTCACCCTCGACCGTTTGGTTGTGGGGCAGGATGCTGGTGAAGACACCGATCAGGAACAGCTGAAACAACAGCTGCAGCAGGAACTGCTTTCCTCATCTGAGCCTGACAAACTTCCAGAGTTTTCTTACGACCAGTGGCAAACGGAAGCTTCACCGGCAGAAGCATCAACTGACCTGACAGCACCAGGATCACAGGCTAAACCTCTCGTAAAAACAACGAAGTCTGAGACAGAACAAAACAAGTCTCTTCCCATGACAATGGCTCCAGGAATCTTTGACCCGGCCGTTGCTGCACTCTCCAATGCGATATATAACGCTACAGGCCTGCGCTTTCGGGAACCGCCGTTTTACCCCGAGAAAATCCGTGCAGGCTTAATCGATAAAGATAAGCCCCTTGAACCGAAAGCGAACAAAAAGCCTAAGTGGCTTAAGACTGCACTGGCTTCAGCCGTTTCGGTCGCAGGCCTTGCAGCTATGGCCTTCCCCTGGAAACCAGCCATAGCACCTATTCCCAAACCGCCTGTGAATATATACTCGCCGGAAACTATTGAACGTGGTCGTTTAGTAGCCGCAGCCGGTGACTGTGCAGTGTGCCATACCGACCTTGATGGCGGCGCAACCAATATCGGCGGTCGCCCCTTTGAAACACCTTTCGGTACGGTTTATAGCAGCAACCTCACGCCGGATGTTGAAACAGGTATTGGTAGCTGGTCGTTTACTGCGTTTGACCGCGCCATGCGTCAGGGCATCAGCCGGGATGGCAAACAACTCTATCCTGCCTTTCCCTATACTGCGTTCGCCAAAATCAGCGACAGTGATATGCAGGCTTTATACGCCTATTTAATGGCACAACCTGCCGTTAAAGCCGAAACACCCCAAGCTGAAATGAGCTTCCCCTACAACCAGCGACCTCTGCTGGCAGGCTGGAATGCCATGTTCCATGACGCCAAACCTTTCGAACCCACACCCAACAAATCTGCCCTGTGGAACCGTGGCGCCTATCTGGCAGAAGGGCTCGGCCACTGCAGCGCCTGCCACACGCCAAGAAACCTGATGGGTGCAGAAAAAAACGGCAGCAGTTATCTGGCCGGAGCCATGGTCGATGGCTGGGAAGCACCACCATTGAACGAACTCTCCAAGGCACCAGTGCCCTGGACCGAAGATTCACTGTTTGAATATCTGCGTAACGGTTCATCGGAGCAACACGGCGTGGCCGCAGGCCCAATGGCGCCTGTAGTCGCCGGTTTGCAGGAGCTACCCGAGGGCGATGTACGAGCCATAGCCCACTATGTCGCCTCCTATATGAACCCGGTCACAGAGACCACATCGGAGCTGGCACTGCAGGCCGACATTCTCAAAGCTCAAACAGCGCAACACACCACACTGACCAATACCCAGTGGGAAGAGAGTCAGCGTATATTTGATTCCAGCTGCTCGGCCTGTCATACAGAATCTGACTTGCTCTCATTCACCGGCGCATCAACAAGCCTTGCATTAAACAGCAACATCCACAGTGACAATCCCGACAATGTCATTCAGTCCATTCTATACGGTGTACAGGACAAACACCTGGAACTTACCAGCCTCGGCAACATGCCCGGATTTAAAGACCGTTTAAGTGATGAGCAAATCACCAACCTCGTTCAATACCTCCGCAAACGCTTCGCCCCGGACCAACCGGCATGGAATGGAGTGGCTGAAAAGGTGACTGAATATAGCCTGAACCCGGGTACACATTAATTAAAGCAAGCAAATGGTAGTCACTGTCACAATTGTTGTGGCAGGATTGTCAACAAAATAAAAACGACAACGGACGGTCTTACCTGCACCTGCTTACAAGTGCTTCGGAGAGTTACCGTGCGGTAGCCTGGGTTACTGATTTGCAATTAATGCAACCTGCGACTGTATATACAAACAGGTAAAGTAGTTCGTATATCCACTTTTATCCGTTTTTCCTGCAATGCCTGCGGCACCAGGGATTCCAGCGAACAGATACTTATCAGTTTGTTTCAGCGACAAATATACAAATACGCAAATGCGACATGCCTATGAAATCGGTTACTGTGGCAGGATGCTTGTAACGCATTGAAAATGCGTGGAATTATTAGAAGTCGTTTTAACCATAGATAGTTGGTTATGCGGCATTAGACCGTATAACCAGACTGTTATATTTTTAGGAGGGTCTTGTGCCACCATCAGAAAAGCCAAAAAATGAGTTAACGCAAATAAGAGAGTTAGCATCAGCGAATTGGCCTGAAGATAAATGGTCATTCTTGTATGCATACTCAAGAAAATGTCTCGATGAAGAAATAGCTAGATTTCAGATCATTGATGATAAATCCGTTAAGTTACTCTCATCAATTTCAATAATCATTACGATTTTTCTAGCATTAATGAAATGGGTTTTAGATAGCAAAACTGACTTCACGATTTATATCTATATAATTAGTACAATTACATTTATAAGCTTCAGCGTTTCATGGTTCTATTTCTTTAGCGCTTTAAAGTTAAAATCTTCTCCTCGCATGCCTCTTGACACATCAGTATTTGACTTGGTCAATACAAATGGCATGGAGGCAATCCATAAAACTCTGTATAAAACAGCTAAAGAAATATTGCATGAAACATCAAGAATCACTGAAGAAAAAGCAAAAAAGTTGAGGCATGGTTTTACATCAACTTCTTTGGCAGCTGCAACACTATTTCTTCTGGTCTTCATGGTTTCTTATGAAACAATAAACTCAACACAACATGCTAAAAAACAGGATAGCGTCATGTCAGAAAGCGAAAATAACGATAAGCAATCTACAACCGAACAACAGCAACAAAGTTCACAATCACAAGAATCTGAAATTGTAGCTTTGAAACCTCGATTCGTAACAAATGGTGCAAAGAAACCAGAAAAAGAAAAACAACAGAAAACCGAGGAATAAAAATATAACAAGTAAATCCAGGTGACGCCTACGGCGCACCTGATTTAGGCGTTACATGCTTAATCAACTATGAAGTCAAACCTTAAGCTTTTTGATCTGATATTTATTTCATTTGCAATTATTGCAATCGCTTCTGGATATATCATTATCTTTCTAAAACATGATATTTCTAGCGCCCTTGCCTTGTCTGGCGGGTGGACTATCGCAAGTTACTTTCTTATTTCGCTTGTGATTGGTATATCTCAAGGTATTCCTAGGGAGAAAATACAAATCTCGAAGAGATATGTAACCATAACGTTCGTTATATCTACAGCCCTATTCGCATGTTCATGGATGATTACGTAGTTAACAACTAAAAGAATGACAATGAACAAAATAAGAACATTTCTTTTAAACACCGAAGTGAAGCGTTGGAAACTTTGGCTTGAAATATTAGTAACATTTACCATATCAATTCTTGCTTTCGCCATATTCTTTATAACATTTGGCAAGACATCGGCAAGTACACAATTCCTGAACATGACAATAGTTGCATTAAGCATTCAATACTCATCTATGCTTGTGTTGTTTTGGTATCTTCAAAAATTTAAAGTCCCATACATCGTTAGATTTATGATAATTGCACTAATCATGGTGTCCTTTATGTGGTTTGGTTTATTTGCTGTTATGCCAACCATTTAAATCATATAAACATTGTGCCAAACGCATGTAACAAGAGCTTGTTGTTCGTCGCTACGCTCCTGGGACGCCTGCGGCGCCCCAAAAGCAGGCGTTAAGTGCAGGAGTTATCCACTGCACGTAAGTGTTTTAAATTACTGGGTCTTGCACTCAGCCTTGATTAGTGCACCCCCAGAACCTTCATTTGAAAACATCACAGCATCATATTGGTTTACATACTCCGGTAATTTATTCTTTTTCCTATGATTTTTTAATAATACTTTAATTTTATCGCCACTATTACAAAAATTGAATGAAAAGTTGATTTCTTCTGCACAAAACTTGTCGCTATCTTGAACTTGTGGATCTGCCCCCCATTTTAATAATTGTTCCACTACGTCTGTATGACCTTTCATAATCGCAAGCATAAGTGGAGTGCGACCATTTGTACCATTTTCACATTCAATAGATTCATTTAACTGCTCTGGTCTAATATATAGCTCTTGAACTATCGCTAAGTGGCCTGTTCTACACGCAAGGGCAAATGGAGATATTCTAGGGTATTCCTTATCATAAAATTTGAATCTACATTTATACGTTGAGAGCCATTGAGAAGTATGTTGCGCTATTAGCTCTTTAGCTTCATCTATTCTATCTGATGTCAAGGCATCTGTAATTTTTCTGTTAAGATCTTCCGCATCATTAGGAGCGACACATTTAGCGCTAACGGTAGAAAGATGAGAAGATGTTTGGCTTATCTTTGTTGTGTCAGCATCATTTTTTAACTGGCTAACTAATTCTCTTGTTTGTGTTGTACGATTATTAAATCTAGCCTCAACCTCCTCTTCGTCTTTTTTATTTTTTTTAGCTGGTTCTGTAGGATTACATACAGAATGGTGTTTAAGTGAACCTTTATCAATCATGATGGTCTCCGATTTGAAGGACTGTTCTGGGTAGATAATCGGGGTCAAGCCCTAGAGATCTATTCTTTAAAGCATAACCATAGACATGTTTAAACTGATAATGTTTCCACCAATATGGTTAGAGCACCTAACAAACGCATCCAAGTGACGCCGATGGCGCACCTGATGCAAGCGTTATGCGCTACCAACAATCGAGTACAAAATGGAAGTATCTTTGTAACTATTTGGTAAAACCATACAGTTCCTTAATTCCCAAGGGCTACAGAGATATGCACTTTAGTTCAATATCGCTACAGCCCTTGGTAACTGGGAAAAAAAATGGGTTTACCAAATAGTTACGTATCTTTTTTAGCTGATAGCCCAAATGAGGCTATAAAAATTGGGTTCTACCCTTGTTTCAGTGGGCATTTTTCAGCGATTAACACTACTCGGATACAGATCTAATCCACCGAGGTGAAAGTAGATCGCTGTCTTGTATCGTTCCCGGCTTCTATATCCACAAGCGCGATTTTTCAGACTCTGTATCTTGCTGTTGATGCCTTCTGCCCGCCCATTGTTAGCATCGAGAACTATCGCATTCACTATACCCCACAAGTGCTCCTTGACAGTTCTGGCAACTTTCTTGATTGGCTCAAGACGACAGCGTTGAGCCCAGCTCAACCAGCGCTCCCAGGCTTTGATGGCCCATGCTCTGGATTTGTAATCCCATAACGACATGGCTAACTCCCTGATAGCCCAGGCACGTGCCGTTTTTAGTGTTGAGTTTCTCAGTGGTTCAAAGTTGTCCCACTTTTCCTCAGTCATATTTTCAGGGTTCGTCAGCCAGTCAAAACGGGTTCCCTTGAGAAGCTCTACACCCTCTGCCAGAAGAGTTTTATTCTCTTCTATGCGAACCTGGTTAACAGCCTTGCCAAGGGACTGGGCAACATGAAATTTGTCGAATGCAATCTTCAGATCAGCTTCCGGAATGTTCCCCCTGACAGACTTGATATACGCTTTAGACATGTCCATTGAAACGCACTCAATTCCTGCCTTTTGCTCCTCAGGCAAGGTATCAAAATACTCGTTGAGGCTGTCACTTTTACGATCGTCAGCCACATGTACGACAACGCCTTCGATATGGTCCGTGACGACAGTAGCGTACTCATGCCGCTTCTGGAACGACGTTTCATCAACCGCTATACGCTTGGGAGGCTTAACTTCCCTGCGTTCCAGACCTCGCTTGACAGCACGTTGCTGAATGCCATCTATGGCGTTCCAACTAAGCTTCATCTGTTGTGCAACAGCCATGGTCGTAGCCTCTTTCAGCCAGTCAATAACCAGGGCTTCAAACAGCGCTGTATAACGGGAACCCGGTTCAGCCCATGGAACCTGTGTGGCTAACACCCCGTGTTCAGGGCAATTGGTACGAGGGACGCTGGCAACAAGAATGGTTTGAAACTGGCAGGTATCCAGGTGACGCCACTTCTGAGCAACATGATCATAACCTGGACAGGGTTTGCCACAACTGCGGCATTTACAGGGCTTTTTGCCATTATGCTCGATGTAGACTGTCACCTGTGATTCCGCAACAGAAAGCTCCACATCTGACACTGACCATGGGCTTTGAATACCCAGTATCTGGGAGTACAGTTGTTTGTCACGCATCTCGGCATCCTTGCTTTGAGAGGTTTACTCTTATCCTAAATCACCCACTCAAATTGAGGAAGAGCCAAAAATTGCTCAGTGGTATTTTGATGAGTGGGCATACACTGTTCCCAATATAACTTTGGATACAGTTCATCAAAAGGTTTCCTGATTACCACTGAAGCTACGCCTGACTACAGCCAAGTAGTTGTGATTGGGTAAGGGTTACAGGATAAACATCCGTTTGGCCAGCTAAATAAAATATGCTGATTTGGGGTAAATCATGAAACCTCATTAATGGGACTATTGTTTCATATTTCTGGAGAGCCCTAATACCAAAGCTTTCAACGATTCAGATATCCCTGGATGGTGACGTAGGATTAGTGGTAATCAGGAAAGGTTTTAGATAAATCCAAAGAGAGAATAGATATACCGTTAATGTTCATTATTCGGGATGGACAAGAATTAGCCGGTGCTGCAGAATTGAAGTTAAGGGGAAATAAGGACTATCCGGAATATGAGCACTGGATTGGTGGCATTTATGTGGAGCCAAGCTATACCAGCTGATGCGAGAACATCACCAGATTATAACAAGCCTTCTCAGGGTTGCTTTTACCGCCTTGGTCGCATCACGATATCGGTCGCATACCCCAAGGGCACGTAGCAGCTTGTTATACGCCCTTCGTCGTTTATTGGAGGACAAAAAATCAACTCGCCAAAATATTGTAAAACATCCGTCCGGGTACTTAATCCAGATTACCAAATGAAGTAAAGGTTATATCGATCCATTGTTTTATCTTGGCTTTAGTCTCAAGATCCACTGAGGTGTTATTATCTATTATCGTATAAAGATTCTGCTTTTCTCTGTATGCTTCTTTCACTTCCTCAGCTGTTGCTAAAGCCAGAAGACCCTGCACTCTCTTCAGACTCTTCAGACAATGCAGTTTATCTATAGTTTTAATAGCAATCTTAAGATGTTCGAGCCACTGATCAATTGATGTTTCAGGATCTGATACATTCCTTATTCTTGCCTGTTTTTCAAGTGCCGAAAAAAAGTTGTCTGGTGACCAAAATAAACATTGAGAAGGTATTTTCCCATCAAATGCGGAAAAACGGCACAGTGTATTTTCTTTTAAAGGTAAAGCTTTGATCCATTTGTGCGTAACAGGGCGGCCATCGATAAAAGTAAACTCTTGAACAGGGTAAAAATCCTTATCGTATTCCATCGCGTTACTCAGATTCATAACATTGATATCAGCACCATTACTTCTAATAATCTGAGACAGGCTAAGCATGTGTTTTTCATAAAACAGGTTGCAAAAAACAGGAATCACTATCAACTGTCGCAGTGAATTTTTCACTTTGATAAGGCGTTCTTCTGACGAAAAGGGATGATATTTATTAAGGCCTTCTTTAGCTCTTCGGGAACCATTTCTAATAGACCATGAAATTTGTTCTTTCGGTACAGAAGCATTTGAAATACTATACATGAATTCATGGTTGGTCTGATTAAACTCGTCTTCATCTGACAGGTTCTGACATTCTTGAATAGACGTCATTCTTATTAAAAGACTATGAAGTAGCATTGGGTCACAATCAATCAATAAAATAATATCACAATGTCTGGCAAGCTCAGGCGCGCTGGCTAGCAAAGAACTCTCTCCAACTAAAATTCCTATGCGAGGCCTATGCCCGGGCTCAGTTGTACTCTGAGAGAGAGCGTCCAGGAAGTGTATGTAGTTGGTATGTGACGCTTTTGATGAAGCGGCATGCTCATTTGAATACCAGAAGGATATGCGTCGTAATTGACCAATTTCTGTCTTTGTACTGGAGTTAATGCTTTGACAATCAGGTAAAGGAAATGCTTTCTCTATTTCTTCAGCACATGTTATAACATTTGGTTTATTGTTTTCTTGTAATTCAACAGATCTTTTATTCAGGGGGGTCGTGGTTACATCTCTATTTGGAAGCTCTCCACCAATGAGTAAAGTATCATCAGTCACTTTTTTCATCATCATGGGAGCAGAGCATTCCTGATCATCTTGCTCGTGGTCAGCGCAGGGGGGGAGATGTGGCAGTTGTGGTGCCAGATTTAGTGCTAGGGGATTACTCATGAGGAAGCTCCTTATCCGATCTAGTGCCTGTATTAATATATGACAAATGAGTGGGCCAAAAGTTCATCGTAACTATTAAAGATTGGCACAGGTGGCAACAGGCGCATGATAAGGGAAAACCCTTACGGGTGAGCGTCACGACAAAACGAGTTGCGTTGGTATTAGGCAGCGTGGTGCTAGAGGCCATGCCCATGTTGGCGTGATCTGGGAGCTGGATGCCCGGGGGCATGATATTACTGCCGTGTCTGGCGCTTCAATGGGCACGATGATTGGGGGCTTTGGGTTGCCGGAAAACTGGAAGATTACTGCCAGTGGGCGGAGAGTGTCGATTACCTTGAGATCATTAAAATGCTCGGCCTTTCTTTTAGTCGTCCGAGTGTGATTAAGGGAGATCGGTTGTTTGACCGTATTCGGGATATTTTGGGCGATACTCGTATTGATAGGCAGAGGATATTCTTCTATCTTAATTTCTCGAGCAAATCACACGTTTCCCAGCTTGGTATAAAATCACTGTATTTACAGTGCGAGGATCATAATATTGATTTATATATTAAACATGGTTTCCAAGCCTTCCACCAAGCAACACATAACCCTGTAAAAACAACAATTATGGTTTATCAAACAGACGCATAACAAAAAAATCCAGGTGACGCCGATGGTGCACCTGATGCGGGCGTTATATTCTTGGAGTACACATCGAGAAAACTTTTCGAATCATTCATTTAAATATGTGATTCACATAGCTTTCCTTTAGAAATCATGGAAATTAAACTTTTATTATTTTCAGCCTGGACTCTGATAATCACTCATAATTTATGGGTAAAGTCGAAGTTCAATAAATCGATAGAAAAGTTTTCACCATCACTTTTCAAAGAACTTGGCTCTCCGACTATTTTTAGCAAAGAATATGTTAAAGCTGTGTCAGAGTATAAACCTGAGCAAAGGTACTCCAAGTTTATATGGTCAGAAGAGTGGAAAAACATTGAAAATGAGGACATAAAGAAACATGGTCAAATATTAAAAGTCTATAAATTAATATCTTTACCTATATTTGTTTCTTTCGCAGTAGCATTTATCACTTTAGATACCTAGGTGCTGAACATATTTATACTTCACCATAAGAATTGTCCGCAATGCATATCGAATAAAAACAGTGTAAACCAACACAAATCGTCATGACCGCATTTCCGGCCACCCCGCACGATGAAAATAATGCTCTGCCACAATGCATTTGAGGCAGAGCCTGACAGTGGTCGATATTTTTGCAGTGGCTTAAGACCCTGAACACAAATTGACCTGGGCTGGATCGTTCGCACCCTCGCTTATCTCATGGTTCAGAACTGGCACCACCAGGTTCCATTTCTGGAACATTGAATGCACGGCAAACAGCCCTTTTCTCCAAGTGAGACTATGGCGATCCGATCCAGTCCGTCAGGCTCTGCTGTTCCTCCGTGAACGCTTGGAGCATAGATGATGCAACCCATTGTGAAAAACTGTGCAGGCATTGATGTCCATAAAATGATGGTCATGGTGGCCGTTCGCAAAGAAATGCCAGAAGGCGATATCCAAGTAATAACCCGTGAGTTTGGTACCTTCCGGAAGGATCGGGAATTAATGTGCCAGTTCCTTCAACAACACCAGATCGACCTGGTCGTAATGGAGAGTACGGGTGTTTACTGGAAAAGTATTTACGCATCCATTATTGGGCGTAACCTGAAGCCCTGGGTAGTGAATGCTCGACATGTTAAGAATGTACCTGGTCGTAAGACAGATACTCTGGACAGTCAGTGGCTCGCCCACCTTGCCCACTGCGGTCTGGTTCGTCCGAGCTTTGTGCCTCATCCCGGTAGGAACAGTTGCGGTTACTGACTCGTCGGCGGGACACACTGGTCAAGCAAATAGCGAATGAGAAAAATCGCCTTCATAAGACACTAGACGACAGCGGTATTCGACTTGGCGGCCTGATCAGCGACATTAACGGCAAGTCAGGTCAACGTATGGTGAATGCCCTGATTGATGGTGAATCTCTTCAGGATATTATCAAGAAGGCGGACGGTCGACTGAAGGCAGACAGAAAGCAACTGATGGCCAGTATGGATGAGAAGCTATCACCTTCACACCTGATTGTGCTCAGAGACATCCGGGATCACATCAACTTCCTCAGCGAACAGCAGCAGAAGCTGGACGCCCAGATCCTGAATACAGTTCAACCCTGGAAAGAAGCCTGGCAACTGCTTCAGACTTTACCTGGAGTCAGTGCAATGAGTGCTGCTGCACTGATCGCAGAAATCGGTGATGACATGAGTCAGTTTGGCGGTATGAAGGAAATCGCTTCCTGGGCCGGGCTCTGTCCGGGCAATAATGAAAGCGCTGGAAAGCGTAAAAGTGGTCGAACCCGAAAAGGGAACAAGATGATCAAAACGACACTGTGCGAAGTGGCGAATGCGGCCATCAAGACCAAGAGCCAGTTCAAAGGTAAATATCAGAGTTTGGTGATTCGCAGAGGTCATAAACGAAGTCTGATTGCTATAGCGCATAAACTTATTCGTGTGATTTACACCTTACTCAAGAAACGACAGCCTTATATTGATCCTGACACTGATTACGAGGGTTTGATGGTCAGGAAGAATGCGTCACGCTGGTTGAACAAGCTGGACGAATACGGTTACTTGGAGCTGGTACAGCAACAAGCCTGAGCTTGAGGTTGGCACGGTAGTTCCTTGTTCTGTGCAGGGCGGTTACCTGCGTCCTGAATTCGGGTAATTTCACGGCAAACATTCTGAAAGGGCTAACAAAAAAATCCAGGTGACGCCTACGGCGCACCTAATTTGGGCGTTTTGTGACAAATTAGCCGTACGGAACTTTACATCCCCGAAGTTGTCCAATAAACAATATTGGATTACATCAAGGATGAATTGATATGAATGTGAGTGAATCAGGACCCTACACATCAACTGGTGCTAAAGAGTTGTTAGAGGATGAACTAGATGATATTCCTTTACCTTTACAGAGCTATGATAGATCATCCAGTAAAATCGCATCTCAGGGAAATAGACATTTAGCATCATTGAATAAGACTGTTCGCACAGGAGTATCAGCAGCCAAACAGATATATGTGTTCGGAAAAAAAGTTATTCCTGTAGTTTCTATTGTTTCCCAGCTTGTATCAGGTCTATATATAAGCACATATTTTGCATTACCTTTGGCAAAAAGAATTTGTAATGATTCTAGTCACTTGCCACGTGAATATGCGTTACAGTGCTCAAGCTTCGAGTTACTTAACCAAATATCAGTAATACTTATTCACTCCTCATGCGTCTTGAGTGTTTCGCTTGCCTATGAATGCACAAAAGCAATAATTAATCGCTCAATAAAAACAGTAGCCAATGTATCAAATTATATGCTCAATATAGGAAAAAACATATATCATCACTTTTATCCTATACCGGAATATGGAGGTATAGGATTCTGTGATTGTTTGCCTCATGAGCAATTAAAAGAAAAGACTCATATTGAAAAATTTAAAAATAATCTATCAAATATTCCGAGACATAATCTGGAGAAGGTAGCTATACAGCTTTACGCTTTAGTTTACTCAGCACCACTAGGTAGAGCTATACCTACTAATGAGATTAATCCAGAATTTCTTTTTTGGCGCCAAGCTTGTAAAGATGCCCGCGTATGTCGTTTGAATAGAAAAATTAGAAAAGCCACATAACAAAAAAATCCAGGTGACGCCTACGGCGCACCTGATTTTTGCGTTAGGTGCTTTTACAGAGTTCAACCAGAGAATTTGAGGGCTTATGGCAAACCCAATAGATGGATCAAGTAGTCATCCTTTGAATAATTCACCTGAGCAGAAAGAATCAATCGGTGCAGAAAAAAGAGTATTAGGTAAGAGGGCTAAATCTATTAAAGTAGAGAAAGTATTACCAAAAATAGAGAGTTCAATAGAAACTCCCAAAAAGAAAGCAAGAATTCCTTCTCATATAACGGAACACGATACAGCAGTAAAAAGATTCTTTTTTGAAGGCTTTGATACAGATGGTACTTTAACTGAAGCTGATTATGATGCGTTCATTTCTATCGATGATAATGCAGCCATTGGGCAAGCTTTAGCAATACTATATGGTTCAATTCAACATCATGCTCATAGCAATGATTCAGATGATCCAACCTCAACAATTTCACTGCTATCTGAAGCATTGGATAAATGCCTTGAAGATAGTGGAATTGTATGGAGTGATGAAATTGATGTGCAGCAAGATGACAACGGTATAGATTTATCTGCTGCAATAAAGTCTATAGCAGATGCTATGATTCAATGTGTTAAAGAAAACCACGGGAATAGTCCACAGCATCTTAAATCACAAATGGATAAAGTTATTACAGAAGGATTAGATGATATTCTTTCTGCATATATAGAACTTCATTTCGAGCATGGGCTAATACAACCGCACCATAATCGGGTAAGGGCTGACTTTTCTTCAGCCCTCCCCACACCACCACGGCATGCGGGTCCGCACCGGGCGGTTCATGGAAAGTTTTAACCGTCATTGAGTTCAATAGACTGTAACTGGCACCTCTCTCCTCATACTTGAGTCCAAGGTTTGGTTACATGCACCCTCAATGCAGCCAGAGCTGGTTTCATGTGCTATCGCCAATATCGAGTAAGAGCCGGTCGGCTCGTTCGTTATTGAGGGCACATAACTCCTCTCTGCTTTCCATGTTCAGCCCTTCGTTGGCGACTCCTGTCGGACAACTACTATGGCGTCTGCTGATAAGGCCATGGATGGCCTGTATGTGTGAAATGCAGGAGCAATTTCATACCTTCTGCCTGAACACGATCAGGATTACTCCTGACCGCGCTATCGTGTGTTCATCGGATTCGCTTGCCCTGACTGATGAGATCAGAACACCAGGCCTGTGAAACCAGTGGCCAAACTGGGGAATAAACACGATCGCCTGTCGGGCAGATCTCCCCACTCTTCATAAAAAAGAGGGAACATGAACTATCAGTGCACAACTGCCGCATTTACCGTATCTCGCAACCGGGAGGCTTCGTGATCATTGGCCCACTCGCCCCGGAGACTCGGCCTTATATGCGATTTCTGTTCGTCAGCTCGCACCTTTGCACTCGGGCTTCCTCCGCACAACACCTCGCGGGGCTGCACTTGCCGTCGGCTAGTGGTTATCATTGATCTATTACGAACAATGCCGGTTTCCCACAGGGGACTTGCACCCCATAAATTCATGCCCATGCCGGGCGTACCAAAAAAATCCAGGTGACGCCTACGGCGCACCTGATTTGGGCGTGTGTGCCGGGCATGGCACTTAACTCGAGAGGTGAAAGTCCTCTTACCAGGTATTCGCAGAGCCGAAGGTTAGCGAAAGGGCACCAAAAGTAGGCGCCTTAAGCGAGGGCGTTGTCGCGAGGCAGGGTCTGAAGGAAGCCCAACGCAAAATCGCGGGACGACGAACAGGAACCCAATATGAGGTGTGACGCCTCTCCTAAATTAAAAGCGGGCCAGTGGGCACGTGACCATTAAGCCCTCCATCTGCAATCGGGATACCTTTTATAAATTGGGCGTTTACGCGAGGAAAGTTAAGTGTCTTACCCCGGGAGGTCTGCACTGTGTTGAGGGAACAACTGACAACGGAGCAATCCGCTGTGATCGCAATGCAGAAGTCAGCAGACGGCATAGTACTGAAATCTCAGGAAGACCCGAACGGTTGAAACTGGGAAGCGCTCTACTGGAGAGCTTGTACCGCATCTGTAGATCGAAAGATCGCCAAGGTGAAACAAGCTCTGGCTTTAGAGAAGAAATGAACAGTGTTAGCGGTTTCCATGGTGACACTCTCAACATAGACTTGTCTGAGGTGCATCTGAAAGATAGAGGGTCATAAGATTCCTATTCCCTGCTTGGTAGTAAAGTACACGCCACTTATGGCCTGTTGAATCTGAGAACGGATATCTTTCAATAGCTTGGGAGACTGCTGAATCAATCGACCGAACCGCCGTGGTACGTGATCCGTATGCCCGGTGGTGCGGGAGGAGCGGAGCCGTGAGGCTCCGCCCTATCCCGATTATGCCTTTTCACAATCATCAACCAGCAGTATATGATCATGAAAATATTAAGCGAACACCAAACAATGGATATAATTTCTCAGGGAAGATCAGCATCTGAGCATGTGATTACAACTATGCTCGATGAAGTTGAAAGAGATCACCCTGGTTTGTATCAATTTGTTTATGGCGAGCCATCCGATGCCATTGCAGAAATTAACACAGATATGGCTAAACTTTATCTTGACTTATCATGCGATGTCTTATGGTTTTTCATGAAAGCTTTTGGGAATCCACCTACAATCGGTAGCGCAGAATGGACACAAAATCACGTCGCATTAATAGATAGTGAGTTGAAATCTCTGACTGACGAAATACCAATGAATGGAAAAATTAGACAGAGCTTACAAGATAGATTTGTTAAGCGAAGCGTTGATTCAAATATCCAAATGGAATTAATGACTTACCTTAATAATGAGGTTGCTAAATATGCGTCGTTTAAGAAAGCACGAGCGAAAGCTTCCCAACTTACAATGAACTTCCTGTTTGTTTTGGTGCGACTAATGGGTGACTTATACTCCGACAAAACACAGACAAAGGCATAACAAATGGTTCCAAGGGTCGCCGCCTGCGGCGGCGCCCTTGAACCAAGCGTTAGGCCTCCATCGTACATGTCAACAATGATAAAGTAACATCTTTTGTCAAAAGAGGCATACTGGCTATTTTTGGCAGGTTACAAATCAATTCATGCTTTTCCAAGGGGCGAGGTTCTTGAAGTGTGTCAAAAGGAAGAGCATAAAGTGTCATATCGTTTGTATCTAAAACTACAGCCACAGGTCGCTTATCAGTATCACCAACAAATATTTGCTTTATGGGAATGTTATTAGTGGTCAGATACTTATTTAGATTTAAAAATCCATTAGCAAGGCCTAAATATTCATATGTCCCTCCTACGATATGACACTCAATGTTTTTCATTCCCTTATCTTTGCAAAACTTAAAAATACTTGATAGATCATCCGATTTAAAATGAGATGCTATAAAATGACCTAAAATTGCTTTTTTTTCATGAACATCAAAAAATGCACAACAGATGCATGGCCCTAAGCCAGTGGTAAAAATATATCGAGGATTTCCACTGGTATAACCTAATTCACCCATACCTACTCTTAACATAGAAGTACCGGGTTGATCTAATGCACTAGTCTTATAGACAACAGACATGGGGGCTATTTTCATAGGCATCTCTACATCATATAATGAATGAGTATAAGTAGTAGTCTCTATTTGAAAACTTAATACTATTTGATTTTCACTATTTCCTCTACCTGCTACAGGAACCATTTTTGCCGCCCTAATTAAAGAAGGCAGCTCTGTATCTTTTAATATTTCGCGTATTAAGGCATGGTATTGATTATTTCGGAAATAATGATCTTGAAATTCACAAAATTGTTTTATCACTTCAAAAACAAGTTTTTCTTGACCCATATTAACAATCAATCCAATCCTTCTTGTAATTAATTCTTGAATGCGTTTGAATAATTCTACCCGACTACATTCAAGAGAAGAGGAACGCTCTCTCAAATTTAGTTTTTTTGGGGTAGTGTCATAATCTGTTAACGAAGGTATGTCTTTAGGATTAAGTTGCATACACTTGATATTCAACCTGCTTGCTTGATATGGTGCATCATTTTTTATGTCAGATGCAAATTCACTAGGAGTAGCCTGAGAAAGACTTACACTCATTCCTACTTTTGAATTCATAATACTTAGTCCTTAGTCCTTAGTCCTTAGTCCTTAGTCCTTAGTCCTTAGTCCTTATTACTAACACTAATGCAAGGATGCCTAACAAGTGGGTCCAGTCCTTAGTCCTTAGTCCTTAGTCCTTATCCTTAGGTCCTTAATTATTCGCATAGGTTCACAATTATTACTAACACTAATGCAAGGATGCCTAACAAGTGGGTCCAGGTGACGCCTCCGGCGCACCTGACCCAGGCGTTAGGCGCTTTCGGGTTCAACAACTCCATTTCCATAAACTTTTAGTCTTTTACTACCTATTTCTGGCTTAGGAAAAGATATATGTTTTGAATACTCTGTCACACAACGATCAATATTGCCGTTTATCTCAGACTCTTGATATTCAGATGTAATTTCTAGATAGCCTTGGCTTGTTTGTTTTATGGTTCTGGAAACCTTCCATGCACAAATAACATGCTCAGGTGGAATTATGGGAGTCATAACCTCCTGAAGTGAAATTGAAGTAGCAGAAGTTACCCAATCGGTTTCTAGAGGTAGAACAGTTTCATATATCTTAATGCCACTGTGCGCATAACAAGAATATACATATGTTGAAGGACTACTTCCAGTAATAGGGAATAGGGTTGCAATATCCGGTCTTTTTGTGCTGCATACCATTTTCTCCTCATCAGGTGCCCATACGGAACTCACCATTCCAACTTTTCTAGCTACTAGTCTAGAATCAAAGGCTATAGAAAAAAAATCATTATCACTTTCGATGCATGGATGTTTTTTACTTCTAAACCCTTCTTCAAAGATTACAGACGGCTTTCTTGAGTCACCTCTAAATACAATCCCACAGTGTGATATTGCTTTTACGCAAGGCGAACATTTAGGACCTAAGTGACGATTCCAACAATGACTTAATTGTTCATTCTCTGAGAAATACTGCTTGCTATTATGTAGTACAGAAACCTGCCTAGTAAATGCGGTACATCTTTCTAGCACACCATCATCTAATTTAGAGAAATAATCATTGGTTACAGGTTTTGAAAAATCAATATGCATACAATCACCACTATTAATAAACGAATTCTATATATGACAAAAAAAAATGAAGTACAGACGAAATACAAAAAGCAAAGCAGCAAGCGCGCCTAACAAAAAAATCCAGGTGACGCCTTCGGCGCACCTGACCCAGGCGTTAGCTCCAGGAGTTAATGTAGAGAATAAGAGTAGTGTTCACATCTCAAATGTAGAACTGAGCGTACAGATAGAAAGACAGACACAGCTATTGGATATGATTTCAAACACCAGAGTCACGCATCCTAGATGCTAGCAAGTGTGACTGTGATGCTTACGCCGAACCAAGCGAAGGCGTTAAATTTTAATTGGATTGAGCAGCCCATTGAAAGATAAATCAAGCATGGAAAAGCTAGTATCTGTTGTGACTGGTAGGAATTTCAACAGATGGCTAACTCGAATAAGTATCATAGCTATCATTGGCTTTTTGCTGTATTACTTGTCGGAGCAATCTTCACCACTAACAGGTCAACAGTCGACAACTTTGAAGAAAGGTGCTGAAACCCAGCGAAAGCTACACATGATTAGGTAACCCGATTCTTTTCGGCAGCTAAATTAGATCAACGCCTGTAGTCAGCCTTTTGAGGCTGGGCTCTGTCTTCCGCTGCTTCGTAGCTACCAGTAAGCCATAAAGCCGAGCATTAGCTCCTTCGAATAGATGCTGAGATTTTGGGTAGTGTCCGTTTCGTACATTCAATGAAGAGTCTACAGATAGAAAACCAAATATAAAGGTGTGCACATCAATCTGAGCATCTCACTCATACATCATTAAGCTAACAAGTCCGTCTATGTGACGCCTTCGGCGCACCTGACGGAGGCGTTAGGTGCTAATTATACACCTCGATACATCACTATTAATGCCATGAAACACATTCTATTTCTATTCTTCTTAATTTCAGGAACAGCTATGGCTGAAGGTTTATTTCTGCACTCTTATAATGAGCAATCAAAGCGCTTTGCAATCCTAGATGAGGAAGAAGAAGTTGCATTTCTGTATTTGTCAACTTGCAGAAAAAGGGCTAGCTCCTCAAATATCAAAAGAACTTGCTTCCTCTACCTCAGTCATAAAAGTATCTGAACAAGCAAGATCCCATCACTCTTGTTTACTCTAAATCAGGAGAGCAAAGAACTTTTTAAAGGGTAAATATCCAGAGAGAGACTCTATTGCATACATGCGTGTTGAACCAAAGATTGCAATTGATTGGAGACAACTTGCAGAAAAAGGGCTAGCTCCTCAAATATCAAAAGAACTTGCTTCCTCTACCTCAGTCATAAAAGTATCTTCAGAAAACGACTTTTCTTTCAACTGGTCACATGATGGTAATTCGGTAGCACTCCTCTACAAGCAAGATCCCATCACTCTTGTTTCTATTAATGAGAGGCTTGGTTACTCTAAATCAGTCAATGAAGATAGTGGTTTAGTAAATGCTTGGAGCCAATTAAAATACGACAATACTTTTAAATGAGTACGCACCATACAAGAAAATCCACCGGACGCCTTCGGCGCCCGCTTCGCTCGGTGATTTAGGCGTTAGGCTGCACAAGTTCCGAGCGATATAACAAAACCTCCCCCTCCCACCCATCATTTTTCGACTTTAATCACCCATGGTTTTAACTTTTTAAAGGGTAAATATCGTGGATACAACTCTTTCACAAAAGTCATATTTGACAAAAGTCGTTCAGCTAATGAGTACTTCTCAAAGTAGTGTGCTTTCCTCCGTACAAAAGGCATATAGAAATTTAGCTCTTAGTTACTTGCAGGAATATGCTAATAGAGGGATATATGCGTCAAATGATAACCAAGAAAGAACTCCTATATTTAAAAATGACAAAGGGGTTTATTGTGCTTTAGGTTACCTCATGGTCGGTTAAGACTGGTTACAAAAAGTTTGCTGATAAGGTTGCAAATAATAATAATTACATTGATATAGAAGAAATCGAAGATTTCAACTCATCTGACATTGGTAAGTGGTCATTGCAATATGGAATAGATCGCAGTGAAGCAGTTATAATTCAAAGATATCCCCCAAGGCGTGGCGAGTGAAATTCTTCCTTAATGTATATTAAAGAAGCACTGAGTCTTGTATCTATAACCATGATGCTTCCTCAGTTTTATGTGTACTTTTTAGGTATATGTACAAACAGGTATACTGCGCATTATATTTCTTGGTTTATATGGACTTTAGCTACTTTAATAGTTTTTTTGCTCAACTTTCAGATGGGGGTGGTGTAGGCGCTTGGGCTACAGCCACCTCTGATTTCATATCTCTTATCATAACATTAGTTGCACATTCAAAGAGAAAGAGTATTGAAATAACATGCATAGATAAAGTTTCTCTTTTAATAGTATCTTTTTCAGTGTTAATCTATTTATTTACCAAAGCTCTGCTACCTTCAGTAATTATATTAACACTTATTGATGTTGTTGGATTTATTCCGACGGCCATTAAGATTTAAAAATTTCCTTTTAGTGAAAGTTGTTTGTTTTTTAGCTTGTTTGCTCCCCGCTATTCCCTGCTTGGTAGTAAAGTACACGCCACTTATGGCCTGTTGAATCTGAGAACGGATATCTTTCAATAGCTTGGGAGACTGCTGAATCAATCAACCGAACCGCCGTGGTACGTGATCCGTATGCCCGGTGGTGTGGGAGGAGCGGAGCCGTGAGGCTCCGCCCTATCCCGATTAACTGCTAAAACCAACCATCAACAGTGGGCAAATAATTGATAGAAGTTGTTGGATACGATAATAACTGGCCTTTGAAGTTTGAAACAGAAAAAGAATTCTTAGAATCCATTATTGGTGAATGGGTTCATGGTTCAATTGAACATGTGGGAAGTACATCAGTCTCTGGTTTAGCGGCTAAACCAATTATAGATATTATGGTTGGTGTTGAGTCTCTTGAGTTATCTAACCATGTAATAGATGTTCTGGCTCAAAATGGTTACTGTTTTTACCCATATAAACCTGATGTGATGCACTGGTTCTGTAAACCATCCCCAGAAATCCGCACACATCATTTGTACCTGGTTCCATACCAAAGTCAGCTATGGCAAGAGCGCATTCAGTTCAGAAACCATTTGCGTGCTCATCCAAAGATTGCGAATGAGTATGCACGGTTAAAATTAAAGCTTGCCAATGAAACTCCAAACGACAGAGAACTCTATACACAAAGAAAGTGGCCATTTATTCAAAAAGTTTTACAGTCCATCAATGAAAACGCAGCTAACACGTGGTTCCAGGGTGACGCCTTCAGCGCACCTGATTAGGCTATATGCCCCCCCCGCTGTCAAGCGCCAGTGAATTTTGATAGGATGACAAAAGCACCTTTGGCAAAAGAGGATTTAACAATTCTCCCATAAAAAGATGAATAATCTGCATCAATAGGACGATTAAAGATATCACTTTCAGTTAGAGCAGCGCCAAATTGGCCACTACTAAGATTTTGTATGATAGTTTTCACATGCCGATCAGAATAACCATTTCTGGTTTTTACAACTTCTCGCTCTTGGTCAAAACCGTAGTATTTCAATTCAAAGGTATCAGCCATACATCTTAAACTTGGAAGTTTATTGTATAATCCAGATAGTCCAGAGCATGCTGGTTGTACAACTCTGTTGAATGCAACACCGGTAAGAGTACCAGCTATTGACGAACAAACAGCAGCAAATCCTGTATGTACTACTAGTTGTGAATGCGGTGATATACAAATCATAAAGTAATCATTTCATCAATTACACACATACCATTTAGACATTATTAAACATCAAAAATTCAAAGCATGATAAACGCATTTGTTATCAATACTAACCATTAAGAGGCATAACAAGTGATTGTGGTTCCTCGTCAAGTCATTAAGCAAGATTTTCACCACAGCATGTACCATTTTTGATCATGGTATTCAGGGCCACTTTTGGTAGCTTTCCTGCGGCTTTGAGTTTTTCGTAATACTTCTTAAAAACAGGGTTACACTGGATAGTCGAGAGCATTGCCATATACAACACGGTACGTATTCTGGAGCGCCCGCCACGAATACGTCGCTTTCCAGAATAGCTTCCGCTCTCTTTATTTATGGGAGCTAAACCCTCGAGTGAAGCTATCTCTTTTCTGTTGAGCTTGCCCATCTGGCAGCTCACTGATGAGCGTATAGGCCAGCACATGCCCCACACCGGGCGTACTGGAAAGTATCTCCAACGGAACCCGCCAGCGTTGCTCTTGCTGAACCTGGATGTCGAGTTGTTCGGTTATTTTGTCGATCTGTTTATCCAGTAATTTGAGCACCGCATTGATCGCGCTGTGAAGTGCTTTGGGCATGATCTGCAGGCGGTTCTTCTCCATGGTTCGCATATCGACAAGCTGCTTGCGTCGAATCAGTAAGTCTTTAATAAGCCGGGACTTTTGATCGGATATCGGGCGTATATCCGGCTTCATCTTCGCCGCATATAAAGCGATAACACGGGCATCTACCTTGTCTGTTTTTGCCAGTACTCCGAGAGCTCTGGCAAAGTGTCTGACCTTGACTGCGACAGTGGGGCCGCAAAGGCTATCAGATGCTCAGGCGACTGGGCATTGACCGATGGCTGGACGGAATACAGCGAAATCTGCTCATGGACCATGGAGGCTGAGTGGAAGCCCTGCACTGCGGTATGCTTTACCGAACAGATATTTCAAGAACCCTGGGCTGCCGGAATTAGCAGCAAGATAAACAACAGTGATTTGAAACGCCGTGCTACGTGATCCGTATGGCCGGTGTTGTGGGAGGAGCGGAGTCGTGAGGCTTCGCCCTATCCCGATTGAGGCTGTATAAAAACGTCAGAGAGATTTTTCTTTCGTGCGCAGAGCGCATGAATGTCATTTCGCTAGGGGAAACAGCCTCAAAATCGACAGAGAGACGCTACTTTCTGATTATTTTTTAATCAAAACAATCAACTCGAAATAGTTTTTCTACAGCTTGGTTATGTACCAGAGCTACTCTCCATAGAAAGTAAACCAGATTTATGATCATATAAATATATAGGGTATTTCATGCCGAAACTCTGTGACATTCTTTCGTTCAATAAACAGCAATCGGCTACTAACTTTCGTTTAATAGATTCATCGTCAAGTGATAAAAATTCAGTTGTGGCTAACAAACCAATGATTGAACTCACATCATAATCTACAACAACTTCGTTCATAGAAAAAAGTATACCTCTTGAAGAAAGCTTTGATTGTGAAGCTTCTAATTCTAGTAATTCTTCAATACTATCAAGCATATTTGTGTCAGATAATTCTTGAGACGACGTGTAATCTCCAGAAAACTCTGATTCTATAATTTCATTATCACGACAAACCGTAAATTTCTTATGAACCGAACTCCAAAAAACTTTTTCACCATCACTGTTTACCCTTTTCGTTATTGCATCACCGTCGAAAACCCCTCGTACATTACAACGCTCTAAATCAAGTAGAAAACCAATGGGTTTAAAATACCCCATGCCTTTGGCAGGAATCAAAAGAGAGGTTGAGGTACCTTTAATGATTTTTCTATTTTGGAGTTCACTAACTTCATGTTCAAAGCGACCCATGTTAAGCGAGGAATCACAATGAAAAGAGCAAAGCATTTTCCCTAATAATTTCCCATTATAATATTTTCTAATAATAGGCCCCTTGTCATCGTCTGGACTGTCGATGGTATCTTTTTGAGAAATAGATAGACCTGAAGATGCTATTTTTAGCTGATTCATCATAATATCATTTTATAATTTTATAATTTTATTATCAGACAAGGTCAACTTGAAGTAAGTTCCTTAACATTTTGCCATAAAGGTAAGAATACATAACAAGTTATTGGTGTTCGTCGCGGCGCCCCATAACAAGACATCATAAGGCTAATTAATACATCATCATGATTTCAAAAATGAGATGATACCTCTCATTTTAAAGGGCTGACCAAGCTTCACTTCAATATCGGAATATGTCCTAAAAGACTGGGAAGATGAGACCGATTTTCCTATCTGCATAGCGTAGGGTGAATTCATACGGAGGACATTAAGATCCTCCGTATGACTGCCCGCTAAATCCGCCCGTCCAATTGAGTAAAGCGCTTGTCGTTAAGTGCCCGGCCATGTGGAAACAACTATTTCTGGACAATAAACAGGTTGCTCAGCTGGGTGGCAGCCCAGGGAACATAGCCCGCTATGTGACTGGAGCTGCGGCACTGCTGAGTGTCCTGGAGGTTGAGTCAGAAATAGTTGTTTTCATGTGACCGGGTATTTACTGACATGCTAAAGAACCGCGTCCGTCACATGTTGCTGGTGATCGCAGGGCACCATAACAGGGATCTTTTTTATGGGTTTTTGCTTTTTCCCAGAGGCCTCTTTTCCCAACCCTCACTATTCCTTTTCGGGATTCCCGGAAAAAGATTTCATCCATCCCGGTCGTTTCTGTCGTAACGTACCTTGAGTATGATCAGGATATAAACGCTATATATCCCTGGTTGTTATCCGATCATTCCTATGCGGTTATCGACTTTGATACCGCAATAAGGCGGGTTACTTTGCAAAACCCCTGGGGCGAGTGAGAACCGATGAATGCGGTCATCTCTTTAAGTACCTGTTCTTCTCCAAGCCCAGCTTTATGTCGGGCGGGGAAGAATTGTTAAATTAGGAACCTGTACTTTCACCAGCAATCACAGGTTCCCGAGGGGCCTTTAGGATTTCTATTGCGACAATCTTCTTGCAAGATCATTCGCAAGATCTTGGCGACCCACATAAATAAGTGCCTGATATAAGACACTTATCTTCCCTTTTGATGGTCCAGTATTCTCCAACCACATGGAAAAAACTGAGATAATCTCGGGAACCATTTTTTTGTGGTTGTAACTATATTGGCTTTTGTAAACATCATAGGTATTTTTTTTCACGCCAATTTTTAATGCGAATCTTTCAAGCTCATCAAGTTTGAGGTTGTCTACTACAGAGTAAATCGCTGATTCATTCCCTTTTACCTGCTGATCCAGATAACCGGGAGTCGCTACAGCAGCCGGTGCCAGGCCAGGTTGCTGCTGTGGGGTTTTCAGATCAATGGCCATGGCCATCATGGCACAACGTGCATACGAAGCTTTATTGCTGCTCTCAGCCCAATGCTCTCTTACCTTGGTCATAATTTTCTGCTGAACAAGCTCTTGCTCAGGAAACTCAGCAGCCATAAGTCCCAGATCAAAATCTGAGAGTTCTAGTCCGTACTTACTTAGTAGAGACATGTTACGTATTGAACTGGGTTCAATCTGATCTAAATCTAAATCCATTTCCAACCCGTAAGTCTCCCAATAGTGAGCCGCACAAAAATCTATTGCCTCATAATAAAAGTTGTACCGTTGGTCTTTCGTTAACGCACCTGTTTTTACAAGAGCACATGCGAGTTTCCAGATAAAATTCCTTCCTGAGAGAGAGGTTATCACGTCCATATTCTCCTGGTTTTCCCAGAAGCTATTGAGGGCAAGGGACGCCCACTGCTGCAGTGTAGCTCGGTTTTCTTCGTGTTCTTTTCTTCCCAGTTGTTGCATCATTACCACAATGTCGGTGTTATTAGGGTGCTTCAACGTTTCAACCAAATTATCAGACAGGGTTTTACCAATACCCATTGAATCTTCTTCTTTTGACAGACTTAAACAGGCTTGGATTGTAATCTTGTAAGCCATCAGCATTGCATCGTCATCCGACATTATTGGGTTATGCTGTTGTAAAGCCGCCACGATCCTCAGTTTCATAACATGCTGGCCTAAGCCGCCACGATCCTCAGTTTCATATACGACGATTGCTATGGCTCCAAGTATAACTTTGCCCCCGTGAACCTGGTCTACAAACCCCAGGGTGAAATCGTCTTTTTGTGAATCAGGAATAAACGGGATTATGTATTTATACAGACGCCCAAAAACAAAACTGCCTCTTTGGAAATTCGAACTCCTCAGTACCGTTTTTAACACATTGTTGAATTTACTTAACGCATCCGTTTGCAGCACTTGAGGCACTTGAGGCACTTGAGGCACTTGAGGCACTTGAGGCACTTGAGGCACTTGAGGCACTTGGAGTATCCGCCTGTACAACCGCAATCTTGCACCTGAGATCACAGACATGACCCTGGAACCTTGCATGGGGTGGGGGACAATCTGAGAAATAACTGCCAATAGGAGTAGACAGTACAGAGTCTGATGCTGACGAGCTGACAGTCCGGAAGGCTAATGTGCCAGACGCATGACCGCGTGTACTGTTATCACCAGAATCAGGATATTGTAAACCTGAGTCTTGCAGCTCAACGCCCGGGGGAAAATTTAAACTATCTCCATAATACATTGCCTTGCTCCTTCTACTTCTACTTCTACTTCTACGATTTTATAAAAAATGATTAAGCGTGTTAATACAGAGCTTTCAAAACGCATAAAGTTTCTTTGTAATCGTTCTTTCGCAAGAGGTACTAACATCCTTGTTGTAAGGCCGGAACCGGACTGGTAATCCCTTCTCCCCCCCAAAAAACAACAAATGGTTGAACATATCAGCTGTATATTCTTTGGCGCTTTCTGTCATAAGAAGAACTCAAAGCATTGCCGGAGCACTTGCATTCATTGCAGCGATAACGTTGATGGCCAGCGTTCTGACCCCGGAGTGTCATGGCCTACAAGAGCAATGGGGCAGCGAGGGGGGTGGTCAAAATAATATTAAAGATGCTCAATTAGGCGACTGTTTCTTGTGTCTTCGGGCATGGCTGCATGGTGCTATGCAAGCAGCTGCTCAGGGGACAGTGTGTTCAGGGATTTCAGGAATGCTTGAAATTGTATCTTCTGCATGACGACTGTTCCACTTGTACGACAGAAACCGGTGTCTGGGATTGTAATTCATGCTGCCAATATTGATTGTCAACAGAGCACAATCTCACCATCAATAGGTGCACCTCATTTTTATCCTTCATTTGCATTCTACCGTGTCACTGCTACATTTCGGCCATATATTACGGTTGCGGTTCTGAGTTTTGAGCATAAGCCTCACATCAGTGCCGATAACATAAGAGCCCGGCCATGTGAAAATATACCTTTCTGGCCAATAAACAGGTTGCTCAGTTGGGTGGCAGCGCAGGGAGCATAGCCCGCTATGTGACTGGAGCTGCGGCACTGCTGAGTGTCCTGGAGATTGCGTCGGAAATAGTTGTTTTCATGTGACCAGGTACTTATAACCTCAAGTTTACAGAAATATCAGTGATACGCATGATGAAGTCGTACAGCATGAAAAAGAGAGCAACTCTTATTATTGCAGGCATTCTGGTTCTTGGATGCTCAGCAAAATCTATTTCTCCAGGCGCTCAAAGTATCGAGCTGGTTAATGAAACTCCAGATATGAGCAAATGCAAGTTTCTTGGTGAGATTATTGGCACCCAGGGTAATTTTATTACTGGCGACTTCACATCCAGTAAAAACCTTGTAATGGGTGCGAGAAACGAGTTAAGAAATGAAGCCTTTAAACTTGGTGCAAACGTTGTCTACATTCAAGACATGAAAAACACCAATGCTTATAAATCACTCGGGACCACTAACACTACTGCTGTAGGTAAAGCCTATAAGTGTTCCTATTGAACTCAAGAAAGAAAATTGCTGTTAGAACAAGTATAAATAGTATCCATTTTCAAAACTTTAAACATTCGATACAGAAACTTACTAACAGACTCCCCGTTTAAAGTTTTGATTTCCAGCCTCTTGTTGTCGGAGCTATACCTTTCAACTTTCATAGTATGGGTTCATTCGATTTATTTTCAAACGTGAGCCGCGTATTGAACGACAATGACTGCAGGTACTAAACAGAAGAGCTAATGCCTCTTTTCTATCCCCCTTCCATCTTAACTGCTACGGACACCCATAGATTTCAGAGTATTGAGCAGTCTCCGAAGACTGCACTCAAACAAGATTTATGTTATTAACAGATATACCAGAATGTTTTTCAAAATGGACTTACTCTCATGCTCTCTAAAAAACTCATATTCGCACTCACAGCAACGTTTTTATGGTCACTCAGCCCTCTCTCCTTTGCACAGAGCTCCGTTTGGAAAATCAGTAAAGGTGATCAGTATTTTTACCTTGGTGGAACGGTCCATCTTTTAAGCGCTAACGACTACCCCTTACCCCCGGAATTCTCAACTGCCTACAAAGACTCTCAAAAGCTTATATTCGAGACTGACATTGATGAATTGAATACTCCTGCGTCTCAGCAAAAGCTTATTAATGCAATGCTGTACAAAAACAACCATCAATTACAAAACGACCTGAACGCTGAAACCTACGATGGCCTGAAAACATTTCTTTCCACTCGACACCTGCCTATTGAAAATTTCTCACAATTTCAGCCTTGGGCTGTGTCATTACTCATGGCAACAATAGAGTATCAGCGATTAGGTCTAAAACCTGAATATGGTGTTGAGGGATACTTTAACGACCTTGCTGCATTAGATGGTAAGGATACGGGTCACCTGGAATCAATCGATGAGCAAATTAGATTTATATCCTCAATGAAACACATTGAGCCAAATGTATTGATCAATTACACCTTAAAAGATTTAGAATCTCTCCCTGAGTTTATTGATTTTTTAAAAACCAGCTGGGTAACCGGTGACATTGAATCCTTCACTTCTAACAGTATGGTTATTCAAATGAAATCAGAATTTCCAGATCTGTACAAAACCCTTGTCGTCAACAGAAATAACAACTGGATGCCTCATTTAATGAAACTAAACAGCAACAACATTACTGAATTTGTTCTGGTTGGAACCCTGCACCTGAACGACATAGAAGGCTTATTACATCAATTAAAGATGTCTGGCCACACCGTTGATCAACTCTGAAATTAGCGCCCCCTTCACTCATGCAAAACTCCAGTAATACAATGCAGTACTTACGGTGAGTCAGACGGCACTTTCCTTTGTCGTCACCATATCGAAGGTGAAGGTCAGGGTTTCCATTTGGGGTATAACCCGGACAACCCTGATGATATATGGCCAGATGCCTGGTGTGATGAATGCGACCAGAATACTGGAAAACTCATCTTCTTCGACAATGGCGAGTCACAGGTTGAAGCCGATATTCTGTTTTCCGGCTCCTTCTCCACGACCAGAGCACAGAAGAGTTGCCGAAACAGTCAGGAATTTTAAAAAAAGCAAACCCGGCAACGCTTTCTCCCCCTCTGTCCCAATACACTCTCCCCATTCGTCTCAACACTCCATACAATACAACGGAAATGAACCTATGAGACAACTATTCAAGTGTTGATTAGGTTACTTTTTGAGACCAAATCGACCTTTTCTTCTTCGCTATAAAAGTAGTGAGCTGTTTAAAAATAACTACAGGGCTGATCGGCACTAATAACCATTGAACTAGGCCGTAAGTCGACTAAGGAGTAAGCGTAGTGGGTGATACACGACAGGAAGCTTCCCGTTTTCTCATGCAGGCAACACTGGGAGCTGATCACGAAACCATTGAGAAGGTGTCTCGTCAGGGCACAACATCCTGGCTCGACGAGCAACTTGACACGGGTCTAAAGAACAATGACCGCTATCTGAAAAAGACCAGCGAGATCTGGCAGTCTTTCAGAAAGAAACTGGTGAAAGCACACGGCGTCAAGGCTCTTGATGGGGATGGCAACAACCCTGCCCTGCCTTACCAGTGGTATTTCCGCATGGCCTGGTGGGATAAAAACCTCTCATCGGACACAGAGAACCTGTTGCGCCACCGTGTCGCTCTGGCACTGAGTGAAATACTGGTTATCTCTGAAAACTCCCAGCTTGAGCTGGATGCAGAAGGTCTGGCCAGTTATTACGACATCCTCTATACCAATGCCTTTGGTAGCTACAAAGACATGCTTTACGACGTATCCATGCACCCTACCATGGGCGTCTACCTGTCACACCTGAACAACCGTAAAGCTGATCCGTCCAAAAACATTCACCCCGATGAAAACTACGCCCGGGAAATCATGCAGCTGTTCAGTATCGGCCTGTTCGAACTGAATATGGACGGTACGCGCAAGAAAGATGCTAACGGTAACGATATTCCCACCTACGACAACCGGGATATCAAAGAGATGGCGCGAATCTTCACGGGCCTGAAAGCGTCTCAATATCTGTATGAGTGGGATACTGGCTTCTTCCCCTTCTCCGGTGACAACATCTCCTTCTCCGATGGCGTAAGCAAGACCTACAAGTCGATCCCCTTCGTGGACATGGTCAATCCAATGGTCATTGACGATAAATACCACGACACAGGTGCGAAGAAGCTTCTTGGCGGCCGCATAAACCTGAAGGCCCGTCAGCGAGGCAAGAAAGATATTCGCATGGCGGTCAAGGCTCTGGTGGCACACCCCAGCACTGCACCTTACATCGCCCACAAGCTGATCCAGCAAATGGTCACCTCCAACCCTTCACCTGCTTATGTCCAGGCCGTGGCATCCAAGTGGGGTCCTGAGGGTGATATGAAAGCCGTTATTCGGGAAATATTCACACATCCTGAAGCGCAGAAGGGTAAGAAACTGAAGTCGCCGATTCTTCGGGTTACCCAGTTGATGCGGGCTTACAATGCCACCAACTCATCTGGCAAGCTCTGGCTCACCGGTGACGACATCAAAGAACAGCTGTCCCAGCACCCTCTGGCTGCCCCAACAGTGTTCAACTTCTACAAGCCTGACTACAGCCCCCACGGCAAAATCACCAACAAAGGGCTGGTTGCGCCTGAGTTTGAGCTGCACAACTCATCCACCTCGGTGTCCTTTATCAACACCATGTATGGCTGGTTCTTTGGTGAGTACTACCCACTCGTCAGCACCCAAATCAGTCAGTCAGTCAATAATGTACCGGAGCTGGACCCGGATACGCTGTTTAGTAACAAGAGGGATGCCCTGTATCTGGACTTCTCCGAAGAACTGGTTCTGGCACGACGCAAGAAGTTTAAAGACCTTATCAGGCGGGTCAGCCTGACCCTGAACGGTACAGAGAAGTGCGACGTTGAGCGTGAAATCATGTCTGCCATCAGCAACTACCCAACCGAATCCAAGTGGGTTGTACAGACCGTCGTCTTCATAGTCTCCATTTCACCGCAGTTTGCCGTTCTGGAGGGTGCAGCATGAGCAACAAGAACAATAAAGGTTTGATTGAAAAGGAACTCTCCCGCCGGAATTTCCTTAAGAACACTGGTATCGCGATGGCAGGCTCAGGCCTGTTTATGTCGGGCCTGTCTGGTGCTGACCTGCTCCGTGACAGCAAAACCGGTGCTCCGCTGAACATTCGTCGTCAGGACCGCGCCATGGTGTTCCTGATGCTGGACGGTGGTAACGACAGTTACAACATGCTGGTGCCAACCTCCAGCAAGCACTTTGGCCAATATGAGAAATCCCGTAGCAACCTGGCTCACAAGAAAGAGTCTCTGTTGCCACTGAAAGGCTTCTCCGATAGCGACGGCCGCCGCTTTGGCCTGCACCCTTCCATGCCGGAAGTGCAGAGCCTGTTTAACGACAAGAAGCTGTCTTTTGTTGCCAATATTGGCCCTCTGGTTGAGCCTGTTCTTAAAGAACAGTTTTACGCTAACTCTGCCCGCCTGCCCGTCGGCCTGTTATCTCACGCAGACCAGTTCCGTCACTGGCAAACCTCACGCCCAGGCGAACGCCTTAACCGTGGCTGGTTTGGTGCCTTTGCTGACAGCCTGCAACCCAACCGTGCGGCTGGCGATATTCCAATGAATATCTCCATGGCCGGAAGCAACATCATGCAGGACGGTGCGAAAGACACCAGCTACGCCATTACCGAGAAGGGCAGCGTAGGCATGATCTTCAAGGATCAGGACTCTCAGTTCGATAAGATCCTGCAGCGCAGTATCGACGGTGTGCTGAACAAGAAATACTCTGATCCATTCAAAGATACTTTTGCTTCCTTCACCGCTCAATCCCAGACCCAGCATGAAAAGTTCAGCAAGGCTCTGAAGAAAGTGCGCAGCAGAACAAGCTTCTCTGATTCTCCATTGTCACAACAGTTTGAAATGGTGGCCCGCACAATCAAGGCCTCTGAGAAACTTGACCTGCCTCAGCAAACCTTCTTCATTCGATACATTGGCTGGGATCATCACGACGAACTGCTGAACAACCATGCTCGTATGCTGGAAGTGGTCAGTAAGGCTCTGGGTGAATTCCAGCACGCCCTGGATGATATGGGCATTGCCGACAAGGTTGTCACCTTCACCGGCTCTGACTTCGGCCGTACTCTGACATCTAACGGCAACGGTACTGACCACGGCTGGGGTGGCAACACCATGGTTATGGGTGAACCTGTCGATGGTGGACAGATCTTTGGCCAATACCCGTCTCTGGCACTGGGTAATGATCTGGACGTAGGCGATGGCGTACTGATTCCAACAACCTCAACAGACCAGCTCTATGCAGAACTGGCGATGTGGTTTGGTGCCAGCAAGTCAGACCTGCCTGCACTGTTCCCCAACATTGGTAATTTCTTCCCTGGCGGAAGTTTCAAACCATTAGGTGTTATCAGCAGTTAAACAACAGACTTGTTAACTTTTATAAAACCCTGCCCCTGTCGCACATTCGACAGGGGCATTTTTATCACTGAAAGCCTTCCATTTCTGCATAAGAGCGCCTGCCGCCGTACTGACTACACAGGCACCATCAAAACACCCTGTGGGCAGGACGTCTGTAACGGACTTTCCTTTGAGGTAATCCGACAATGGGCCATGAATCAACATCTCTTTAGAGGCCTCTTCGAAGCTAAGTTCGGGCTCATCAAAAAAGAAGAAGGCGTCTTCGCCATCCTTATAAAACAGACTATAGCGCTTACTTTTTTTAAAAGACTTATCAGTGGATCGATTGTTCGACCTTTGCCTGCAAAATTGACATCAACAAAATACACACCTTCTCTATCGGCATATTTTTCCAGCAGCCGCCTGTTTGAGTTAATAACTCCAGGGCTTTCTTCAGGAACGAAACGCAACCAGAACTGTTCCTGCATATCTATCGTGAGAATAGCAACGCTTTTGCCCTGCTCCAGCAAACTTTCTATCTTGGCGGCATATCTCTCCAGCTGCTGTAACAGGAAGTAGCAAGCGATAGTGCACAAAGGAAAGTGACAGTCATGCATAATGATCTGAAAGCATTAGCAGACATAGCTAAACCCTCCAGTGATGGTGAGAGCACGTCCGGTGGGGTTGTCCGGCAAGTCCTGAAGCCCGCATCTGTTATACCCAAAGGGCATACAGTTGCAGTTTACAGTGAAGGTCTGCGGCCTTTACAAAAATTGCACCGCAGCGAGGGTATAGCCCCTCCCCCTTAGCTATATCCTATCCTTTGACTTCCTGACGCTGATGTTACATCTGTCTCAATGATAGGAACTCTTCAAGCTCTCGTCCGTGAAACCGGCAAACATTGGAAGGCTGTTGTCGCCAGTTCTATAGGCAGTCTTCTGGAGTGGTATGACTTTGCTATCTACGGCTATCTGGCACCGGTTATCGCCAAACAGTTCTTCCCTCTCGAAAATAACTTTCTCTCACTACTGGCGACATTTGGCATTTTTGCAGTGGGTTTTACCTCGCGCCCTCTTGGTGGGTTACTACTCGGGCACATAGGCGACCGCTTCGGGCGTAAACCGGTACTCTGGATATCTGTCAGCCTGATGGGTGGTTCCACCATGCTGATTGGCTGCCTGCCTGATTACTCGGTTATAGGCACTGCAGCGCCCTTGCTACTGATGATGTTGCGGATATTCCAGGGGCTCTCTGTTGGCGGGGAGTATATTGGTTCCACTATTTATATGTCGGAGCTCTCCAGCCCTGAAAACCGTGGCTATATGTCCAGCTGGACAGAGTTCGGTTGCTTCTGCGGTTATCTCTGTGGTTCGAGTTCCGGCACCCTGCTGACCAGTATTCTGGGTGATCAGGCCATGTACGAATGGGGTTGGCGTGTACCATTCTGGATTGGTGGTGTGATTGCCATGCTGGGTATTATTATTCGCCAGCATCTGCCGGAGACATCAGCCTTTCTTGCTATTAAGTCCTCGGGGCAACGGCAGGAATATCTCCCCATCGTCGCATGAACTACGAGAAGAGTGTCACCCTTCTCTATTTTATCGTGTTCTTATATTTTATGGAGGAAGCTACTATCTAATTAACTAACACCTAATTGACTGACACCAGATAGCCCGATACCTGATAGCCTGATACCTGACAAACAGGCCAGTACACAAGAAATCTCCTACTCCCGAAACCAGGGGGCGTTCTAAAATCTAATAGCTAGCAGCCTGTCGGACTTGAACGCTCAAACCCTGTAAGATCCAACTTCCAGCAGCTGTCATATTGAAACCATGAAGAAGTGGACATTTAAGCCTGTTGATCGGGATATCCCTGATCTCTTTCCAGCCAGTGTTCAGGATTACCTGCCTGAAGATCACATGGCCCGCTTCATCGTCGATGTTGTCGAGCAGCTGGACTTGTCGGTGCTTATCAAATCTTATCGGTGGGCAGGCTCCAAAGCCTGGCATCCGGCCATGATGGTATCACTGCTGTTTTATGGCTATTCGACCGGTGTTTTTTCCAGTCTCAAGCTGGATTCACACAAAACATGATTATTTGTGATCGTATGCTGATGGAGATTGTTCCCAGGAAAGCAGTATAACCCTCATTATCATAACGAATTCCTCACAGTTATCTTGCTCCGAGGCTTTCTCAAACAGCGATGGGCTCTGTTCACAGTACATGTTGGTCACATACAAAAAGTCGCAGAGAGCCTCACTGTTTATGGACTTTACAAAAATCCAGACTTCCGCACAGGTACTGGTTTTGAGTGCTTCACCAACATCTATTGTGAACAGAGTCCAGCGCTGGAAGCTATGCACCTGACGGGCACAGACGGGCTGTGCCAGCCGGAACCGTTAAACGTCCGTTAGTCACTTTCTGAAAATGATTCCCCGCACAGATCCTCGACAAACTCACTTTCGCCTTCAGGATGATATGCATCCCCCCCAAAAATTATTAAGTTAAAGCCCGACCTTATAGGTAGAGAAGCAGCTGTTTTTCTCGATCGCAGGGTTTTATATATAGCTTTCATACAAAGGAACTGAAGATGACGGCGGCCCCATAAACCAGCATACATCGAACGAATCATCTTCTTGATTGGAATATTTCCGGAATCCCGAAAAAGAAATGGTCTTTCACCCCGAATAAACAAGGGATACAAGCCAGTAGAGATGAGTTGTCTGAAAGCCTGAATTGACACCTGAGAGTCTGTTAGAACATGGATCATCAGGGATTGTTTTTTTGCACATACACAGTTTATGTCCGTCCCTGCTTTACGTATGGCATCAAAAACCTCTTCCCTTAAAGGCTGATCGTCCCACTTATCCCTTAATAACAGCCCCAAAGGTGAATACCAGCTGGATTCGGAGCAAAGAGCGGCTCCATATCGGATTAACAATCTGGCTACGGGTATAGCTTTCGCTTTTTGGGTATGTCCATCCACAACTTCCAGACTCTTAACCAGAGGAGTTTTCAGGCAACGGTCACTCAACGGAATATCAACATCCATTCCATTTTTCAGCAATAGTTCAATGGCTTCCGCTGAGTATGAGTATTTTCTTGATGGTCGACAGAGCAAGTGATGCAAGATAGGTTTTTCATTTAACATGACATCATTAATATTCATGTTTTTTTCGGTCAGGGTGGCCAGCGCCGTTAACCGTACATCTTCCTCTCCATCCCATAATTTTGTGAACAAAATCGACAGAACATTATCGCTGTACTTACTTTCCCAACAGTCAATATCAGCCAGGCAGTTTCCGCCATTTGCAAATAAGGCTTTTACAACCAAAGACCGCTCAGGAGAAGGCTTTTTTCTCACTGCAAACGCTATTGGACATGAATTAAAACAGGGCATGTTAGGGTCTGCACCGTCATTGAGAAGAGCAAGGACATTTTGGTATCTTCCGTTGCGGACAGCATGAGTCAGGCGCCGGGCAAGCGACTCTTTTTGTTCATTGCTTAAACGTTCGACTTTGTTTTTTCTTCGTCCTTCTTCGTTTCCTTTGGGTCTGCAAACATCAAATCGCTTAACGATGGCTTCACTGCCAGATTCATCAGGTTTAAAACACTCAATAGCTGGAATATCAGAGTGACCGGCGCTGACACTCATTACACCGGGAGTATTGCCTGCACTTTTTTTTATTTTCCCTGCAATAACAGCGGGAGCAAGGATGAGCGACAAGATAAGAAAAACATGTATTACAGATTTGAAAAGTCGCCCCATAGAAACTGGCTCTTCAGTGGTAGCTGTAAGTAAACAGGGTTAGTTTCTATCGGGAGTCTGAAGATCCCGACGTCACCACGCCCCCCAAAAAACCATACCTTTCCGGTATGTCAAAAGCCTGCATTCGGCTATGGCTATTTAAATGAACGTCGCTTTGAGTTTGTTTCCCGCTGAAATATAGCGGTTTCCGGCTCAGAGAATTGTAGTAGACGTTCCAAGAATAGCTATCCCCCTCATCAGACAGGATGATACTCGACCATTGACTTACACTTAGCATGTCAGCAATTCCCGCTGAATAACCAACTTCCTATAATAGCAGGCTCTCCAGAGCACCTGATTTCGAGCGAATTCGTAAACTTTCTGCTATGTTTTCGCCAATCCTCACAACTGACGACATGAATTTTACAGGTTAATCACTGTGTCTAGTGCAGAAAAAGCTCTAATATGCATACAGTTTGAGATATGTTCTGATTCGCGCTCCCTTTACGCCTCGATACCCTTCGACGGCTCTGGAACCCCTGGCAGAAGGGAAACCTGTCAAGCCGGGTTATATAGAAAAGCGCGAGTTTGAATACAAGCGCCATGGCACTCAGGCATTACTGGCAGGCATGGACGTTGCCACAGGAGAAATCATACCTCTGGTAAGAGATACCAGAACAGAGGAAGACTTTGCCGACTGGTTAAACAACACGCTGGCCAGTGTCCCTATATGCAGCAGGCTGGCACCTTGTCATGGACAGGCTCAACACGCATATGTCTGAAGCCGCAGTCAGAACCGTCGCCAAGGTTGAAGGCACAACAGCAGAAGAGCTTGGTGTTAAAAGGAAATCGGGAATACTGAAGAGCATGCAAAGCCGTGCAGTGTACCTGAGCTGCCCTTCCCACAAGATCGTTTTCCACTATACACCGAAGCATGCATCCTGGTTGAACCAGATTGAAATCTGGTTTTACATCCTGACAAGACGGTTCCTGAAACGAAACAGTTTCACATCCACGGACGACCTGAAAACCAGGCTCCACGCTTTTATTAACTTCTTCAATGAGAAAATGGCCAAGCCTTTTAAGTGGACTTATAGGGCCCGGCCGTTACAGTCATAAGTTTGTGCGGATATTAACGCTTGGCTGCGCTAGGGGATGTTTTCTGACACACACATGGTATACACCAATCGGCTTCTGCCTTCATTAGTATAAGAGTGGGGAACATCTGTTCTGGCGACAGCAGAACACCCCTTGGAAACCACCACCACAACTTCCCCAACTCTTAGGGTCAGTGACCCTCTTTCCACATAGACAATTTCATAAGAACCCTGCGAGTGCCCCTGGGATTCAAAAACTTCTGTCGACGCCATTTCCCAGTGCCAGAGTTCCAGTATATGGGGGCCACTGGTGCCAGCCAGCATTATCGCCCTACCACCCAAAGGGCCTTCCCATAATATGGGCATGTCCTTGCTTTCTATCACCCGGGGTGTGGTTTGATCATTCACATCCACAATGTCTGCAACCGAAACTCCCAGTGCCACCGATAGCTTACAGAGAATGCCAATACTGGGGTTCGCAGCCCCCTTTTCAATCTCGACTATCATGCTTTTGCTCACGCTGGCACGCTTAGCCAGCATGTCTAACGAGAGCTTCTGTGCCTTTCTGTACTCTTTCAGCGTTTTCGCTACAGCCAGATTCACTGACTGGATATTCCTATCAGCTTCGTTCGATATACTGGACTTTACGGTCATTATATTACAACATTCGAGAGTAAGATATTTACAGGAATTATGAGATGTCAGTCGTTCATCCGTCAATTGATCCCGCCATCACCGCATTGGCACCCGGCTTCAGAGCCTTAAGCATTACCGTAGAAAGCACCGATATTCAGGCTCTCCCTATAGCCGAAAAGATGCTGGAAGACGCCTGTCGTCATGCAGTAGAACAGGACTTTCCCTGGACCGATGCCCACCTTGAAGAGTGGTCCGACGCATTTAGAAAGTTTGGTGCCAAGCCCAACCGCACACCCTGTTCTGCAGCGGCACTGAGAAAGAGAGTGTTTAAATCCGGCAGCCTGCCGAGCATTGACCCTGTTGTTGATATCTACAATGCCATCAGTATCCGCTATGCCATACCTGTGGGTGGTGAAGATATGGACCAATATACTGGTATGCCAAGACTAACTATTGCTGATGGCTCCGAGAGCTTCGACACCATGAAGAACGGCGAACCAGACACAGAATCTCCCGACGCTGGAGAAATTATCTGGAGAGACGACGCTGGCGTGACATGCCGCCGCTGGAACTGGCGACAGGGTGTAAGAACCCGCATCACTCCAGAAACCCGCAACATGTGGTTTATTCTGGAAAGTCTGCCCGCCATGCCACAAGAAAGCCTGCTCGAAGCCGGTCAGATGATGTGTGATGCTCTTCAGCAGATTATGCCCGGCGCTGTTATCAACAAGACCCTGATAACCAGCGAAGGTGAGCAGGCTGTCGATTAAAAAAACTGTCGGCCTGTGATTAAACAGTCACAGGCTCTGCTCCAGAAAACTATAAAGCGCCTGCACCTTACTATTGTGTTTTATATCACGATGATAGGTGTACCAGACCTTGTCATCGGCCCAGGCGTTTTCACACCCCACCCGCTTTAAATCCGTATACCGCTCCACTACATCCTCTGCCATGGGACCAATACCCATCCCCTCAATCAACGCCATCTGTAAATGCAGAAAGCTGTTGCTCTGGTAAACAATGCGGGTTTCGTCAATGTACGGCATCATCGTTCGAATATAGGGAATATCCCGCTTTCTCCCGGAAGGCATAAGCCAGAAGTGGTCGTTATATTCCTCCCGACAACAGGGCAGACCATACTTTTTCCAGTAAGAAGCCGCCGCGTAATAGTGCACATGAAAGCTGTTCAATGGCTTGACTATCAGGTCCGTATCATCAGGTTCTGGCCCCATGCGTAGAGAAACATGGGCATCTCCCGAAGACAGGGAGAGAATATCGTCGGTTGCAATTATCTGCAGCAGCACATCAGGGTAGATATCCCGAAAGGCTTTCAGGGCTGCCGTTATACGTGGCATATAGTCATTCACTACTGTGATCGACAATGGTCCGCTGAGATTTTTCTCCGCACTTTGCAGCAGGGTCTCCAGACGATGGAAACGTTGTTCAATATCTGGCAGCTCCCCCACCAGCAGGTGTCCGGCATCGGTCAGCTGGTAACCTCTCTGATGTCGCAAAAACAGTCGCACGTTCATGCTTTTTTCCAGCGCATTTATGTGGCGTAATACTGTCGCATGATTAATGCCCAACTTCTGCCCTGCCTTACTCAATGAGCCAGACTCAGCTACCTGCAAGGCTATGCGCAGGTCATCCCAGCTCACTCCGATCATAATATTGCCTCTCCTCTTTACTGTTCTTGCAGGATTATCCTTTGGGTGTGCATTCCTGCACAACTGTTTTGCATCTTCATAAATATCTTCGTCGTATATTTTTCTTTAGAGTGTACAAACCAAATTATAACGATAAAGAATCATTACAATTTAATATGCTAAAAAATACTCAACACTCCTACGGCTGGGTTACCATCGTCCTGCACTGGCTACAGGCATTGGGCATATTATTTATGTTTGGTCTGGGGCTCTATATGGTCGAGCTGACTTACTACGATGCCTGGTACAAAGGCTCCCTGGATCTTCATAAGAGCCTGGGTATCTGCATGATTTTTGTAGTTACTGCCCTGCTGATCTGGCGAACTCTGAACACCCAGCCCCGCCCGGAGCCCGGTCCGGCTTATGAACACCTCGCCGCCAAGGTCGTCAAGGTTGCGCTTTACCTCACCATTATCGCACTGCTGACCACCGGTTATTTAATCTCCACTGCCGATGGTCGCTCCATCAGCGTATTTGAACTCTTTGAAGTGCCGGCTCTGCTGGAGCCTTTTGATAACCAGGAGACCCTGGCCGGAGACATCCATGAAATTCTGGCATGGAGCCTGATGGGCATGGTGGCCCTGCACTTTCTGGCGGCTCTCAAGCACCACTTTATGGACAAAGACAAAACCCTGCGCCGCATGCTTCGGCCACAGAAATGAGCCATCAATAACAACGCTCACTCATTAATAAATAACGACACAATTACAAACAAAGGAAATGACCATGAAAAGTCTTCTGAAAGCCGCTGTTCTTTCCGCAGCAGCCATTACCGCCTCTGTCTCTTCTGTTGCCGCCAGTGCGGCAGAGTATGTTGTAGATGTAAAAGGTGCTCACGCTTTTGTTAATTTCAAGATCCAACACCTGGGTTACAGCTGGTTGACCGGTCGCTTTAACACCTTTGATGGCGAGTTCAGCTACGATGCAGACAGCCCGGAAAAGTCCAAAATCAACATCCGCATCGACACCACCAGCATTGACTCCAACCATGCCGAGCGTGACAAGCACCTGAAGGGCAAAGACTTCCTGAATGTGAAGAAGCACCCTGAAGCCGCTTTTAGCAGCACCCGTTTTGTGCCAGACGCCTCAGAGAAAAGCAAAGGCACTCTGGAAGGCACCCTGACCCTGAACGGCGTAACCAGGAATATTTCTTTCCCGGTAAAGCTGATTGGTGAAGGTCGTGATCCATGGGGTAACTACCGCGCTGGCTTTGAAGGCTCAACCTCTCTGAAACTGACTGACTACGGTATCTCCTACAACCTCGGCCCAGCCTCCCAGAGCGTGCAACTGGATCTGTTGGTTGAAGGTATTCGCAAGTAACTTCACAGACTTTTCGGGTAACGTCTTTGTATCCGGCACCTGCAACACTCACAGTCAGACAGCAGTGCTGACTGTCCGGTTGAGCCTGCAATAACAGGCTCAACCGCCCTTTCTTCCAACTATTCCCCCAGTCAGGTCACTAACCAGTTGCAACGTCACTGACGGCACTGCTGACACTCACGAAACTTTATCCCAACTCCCTGTTCCAAGCACTGCACAAGGCAGGCTGAAGTTATCTTTCTTACGAGAAGTTTCATAAACCCGCCCAACACTTGCAACAACAACCAGCGGAACAAGGCATGCCGGATATCAAGTCGTTTTACGCCTTCCGCCACACATTGGAATATCGTGTGGCGCTGCAATGCAACCGGATTGCCTGGATTGACTACCACAAGGGTCAACACGAACTGTTCGTGCAGGATCTTCCGGACGGCCTGCGCCGCTCTGTGCTTAACAGTGAAGGTGATGATGGTCAGCCCCTGCACATCCACGATCTCTCACCGAGCGGACGCTATTTAGCTGTCAGTCATGGTGAGACGAGCGCCGGTGTTCCCTGTCCAAACCCTCGCCAGAGTATTGACCCACCGGAAGGCCAGCTGCAGGTGTTTGACCTGAGCCAGCCACAACCCTCCGCCTTGTTTACTCTCAACCCTGCTCCCTTTGCCTCCATCACTCCCGATGAGTCCGCACTCTGCTGGTCAGAAAAAGGCACTGTCTGCCAACAGCTGTTCACCGAGAAAATACCCCGTAACCTGTTTACCGTACAGGGGTATATCTCCGCCCTGAGCTGGTCACCAGACAATCAATACCTCGCCTTTATCTGCCAGCGGGAAGAGCGCTCATTACTTGGACTGTACCGAAAAGGCAGTCATCAGATTCAATGGGTGTCCCCGGACTTTGACCGAGACCAGGAACCTTGCTGGTCGCCTGACTCCAAACATCTTGCCTTTATTCGTTTCAAGGGGCCGGAGATGGATGTCGCTGAACGGTTGTTCTCTGATCTGGCCGACAGCTTCTCTGTGATGTTGATGGACATGGCTACTCAGCATGTGCGTGCCGTATGGACTGGATGTCAGGAAATCACGGCAGGTTTATCTCTGCAGGATGGCCTGCGACCTCTGCACTGGGCTGGGTCAGACCGACTGCTGTTCTCCCACGATAACACCGGCTGGGATCATCTCTACCAATACAACCTGCACGATAACAGCGCCAGTTCCCTGACCGAGGGTCCCTGGCTGGTTCAGGACTACACTACCAGCCTTGACGGCTCCATTCTGGTGTACAGCCACAACCGTAAAAGAAGACACCATTACACCCTGGATATGATGACTTCATATGCCGAAAAGAGTGGCACAGGAAAGAACACACGCACACCGTTACAGGTGCCATCCGAGAGCCAGTTCTGGCAACCCGCTGTCAGCTTTGATAATCGTTTTATTATTTGCCTGACCAGCGCCTGGAACACCCCCTGCCATCTCACCTGTTATGACCAGAAAACAGAAATCCTTATCAATCTCTGCGACACCCGGGCCTATAACGATGGAGTGTCCCACCACTTTATCAAACCACAGACCGACTCTTTCCAGGCCCGTGACTCCCAGACCTTTCAGGGGCAGGTTTTCATACCCTCAGGCTCTGGCCCCTTCCCTGCGATTCTTAATATTCATGGCGGACCAGCCGTCCAAAGTCTGCCGGGGTTCCATCTGCAACTGGGCATGAGTTACCAGTACGCCTTCTGCCAGTTACTGGCCAATTGTGGCTTTCTGATACTGGATATTAATTACCGGGGCTCCAGCGGCTACGGCAAGCTGTTCCGACAAGCTCCGGAACGGGGCTGGGATGGCGCTAATGATTACCGGGATATTCTGGCAGCCGGACAATGGCTTTCCCGCCAGAAGATGGTCGACAGAAGACGCATTGGTGTCATGGGGAAAGCCTGGGGCGGCTATCTCAGCGCCATGGCGCTTGCTCATGACAGTAGCCTGTTCCGTGCCGGGGTGGTGATCAATGGTTGCCATAACTTCCCACGGGAGCTGCGCAAATCTCACTGGAATTCCTTACTGTTTAACTGCCATGAAGGTGAGCACGCGACCGAAGGCATCGCCCGGGCAAAAATTGCTGAAGAGTCATCCCCCTGGGGATGTCTGGAACACTGGATGAGCCCGGTGCTGCTGGTTCATGGAGATGATGACCGCCGGGTCAGCTTTGCCGAAAGCCTGCATCTGGCTCATGCCCTGCGCAGTCAGTCAGTGGAAGTGGAGAGTCTCGCCCTGCCTGGTGAAAGCCATGAGTTCCTGTTGCATGAGTCCTGGCTAAAAATCGGCAGTCGAGCACTGGCATTTTTACAGCGCTACCTACAGACCTGAGAGATAACCTCTGATGATTAGCCAACAGCCTCAACTTCGGCCTCGCCCTGTGGGTAACTCCGTCAGAGGTAAGTTGTACGAAAGACGACATACGCCCCGTGTGCGGCTGTCCTCTTCACCTTCTCAACAATGGCGAAGCTTTCGCAGCGCCCGAAAAGCACTCTGTGGTCTGGCTCATTTACGCGTTCAGCGTGATCTGGGTGACGGTGCCTTTGGCACAGCATTCAGTGCGAAAACACCCGCGGGAAAAAGAGTCGTGGCCAAGGTCAATCACCCTCCCAAGACCCTCGATTATTTCACCGTGGAATATGACAAAGGGGAGATACTTGCGCTGAAACTTCCCCCACACCCACATGTTATGAAAACCCATTCGGTATTGGTTGGAGAGAGAGAAAAAGACACTTATCACCTGGTGAAAAAACCATCACAACTGTCCGGCAGAAACTGGGCAACACTCTATGTAGCTGGCGCGATATGTGAGCCAGCTTATGGAGACACCCTGCATCTCATCACTCAGGGTAAGAGCCTCACCAGTCAGGATATCAAAACCATTTTTCAGCAGATTACCGAGATTTTGCTGCATCTGCACCGACAAGGGTTTTATCACCGGGATATTTCCCTGAGCAATATCAGCTACAGCCCCAGGCATGGTATCAAACTCATTGATATGGGAACTTTGATTCAAACACTCGACCAGCCCGACTCCCCCGTCGGCACTTATCAGTACCTCAAGCCCGATGGCGGCGAGCCCAAACACAGGCAGGGTAAGGCATACTCTCCGGCAGCTTTGGATATCTGGGAGGCAGGGTGCAGTCTTTTTTCCTGTCTAACCGGTGGGGCGGTGTATGGGTATAATAGTCAGACCAAAATGTTTGACAGTAATGAGAATAATTCCGCCAACAATGCCAGCGACTTTGCTCGCCTGAGCAACAGGGAGCGCAAAAAAATCCTGCTAGCCAACCTGCAGGAGCCGGCTAAAAGCCTGCCCCCGGAATATATAAACCTTGTTGTTGAGATGCTGCGCTACGACCCCGCCAAACGCCCATCTGCTCAACAGGTTCTTGAGCGATTGACAGCCTGCACTGCTGAAACCAAAATCTAGCGCTGCTGAAGCAACATGGTTTCCATACCCTGGGCTGCCAGTTCATTACGCACCTTGCGCACTTCACCCTCTGATTTGTAGGGGCCGAGCTGCACCCGATACCACTTCTCACCACCACGCACAGTCACAGGGTCCACACGCGCAAGAAAGCCTGAGAGTATCAATTGCGCTTTGAGACGATCAGCATCAGGAGCATTACGGAAAGAGCCCGCCTGCAAAAGGAAGTGTGCCGCAGACTGGGCAGATATTGACGCTTTGGATGCAGGGGCTGATTTAACCACCGCTTTCGCTTCACGCACAGGGGTACTCCTGGCAGGCGTGGTACTCTTGGGAGCCGGTGCTTTAGAAGAATTACTCTTTGAATCCGGTACCATCACTTCTGACTCAGGCAGAAGAGTATAAAAATCAAAGACCGGAATTTTGTTTTTCTCTGAGGCCTGTTCCTGACCAGCCTTGCCCGGTGCTGCCGCTGTTGTCGTTCCCACATTGGGAGCCAAACGAGACAGCATCGCAATAAATACGCCGATAGCTATACCTGCGGTTAACAACAGCCAGCCCGGCACCCTGGGGCCGCTCTTGGCTGCTGCCGTGGTTTTCCTGCTGGTTTTCTTTATGCTCGTCCTTTTGCTTCCTGCCATGATTCCCTCTGAGGACACGCTGAAACACTATTTAATTCATACTAAAACCTGACCATCCTGCCATAAAACCGCCTGTTCCGCATGGGCAGAAAGGCAGCTTTTCAGGACACGGTGTTCCTCGCTCCCACCATGACTGCAATGTATCTAATTCGCCATAACAAATGCTACTACCAATAAAGGGGTCTACGCCTTGTGAGCCAAAGGGAATTCCGATAGCATGCGGCGAATGATGACAGCGAAATATGACTCTTTATCAGTATTAAATTCTTTCGACTCCCGCCCTTCTCTGGCCGGAGTCTTTTCTGCTGCCCACCATTTCTCTCTGACTTTTCTCCGACGACGCATTCGTTAATTCGGCGAAAGTCACTCTTGTAAACCGACCTTGCAAACAGGAGCGGTTAATAAGGGAGGCTAAAAAGCCCACTGTTCATAACAGTATGATGTCTGATTAATAAGGCGTCACACCAGATTTTTCAGACCCTTGTAAGCTAAAATTGCCCTATTAAACCAATACGCACAGCCCGACTTAAGGATTGCTCCATGAACGTGCTCAAGTTCCTTGAACAGAAGATTTCCACCGCTCTCGTTGCCGCAGGTGCTCCGGCCGACAGCCCGGCTATGGTCCGCACCAGCGCCCGCGCGCAGTTTGGTGATTATCAGTCCAACGGCGTTATGCCTGTGGCCAAGAAGCTGGGCATGAACCCTCGTGAGCTGGCACAGAAGGTTATCGACAACCTGGATCTGGCTGAATCTGCTGAAAAAATTGAAATTGCCGGCCCTGGCTTTATTAATATTTTCATCAGGCCTGAGTGGATGGCTGCCCAGCTGAGTGTTGCGGTTAAAGATGAGCGTGCAGGTGTTGAAGAAGCACCTGTAAAGCAGACCATCGTTGTTGACCTGTCAGCCCCTAACGTAGCAAAAGAGATGCACGTGGCGCACCTGCGTTCCACCGTTATTGGTGACGCGGTATCCAAGACTCTGGAATTCCTCGGCCACAAAGTTGTGCGTGCTAACCATATCGGTGACTGGGGTACCCAGTTCGGTATGCTGATCGCCCATTTGGAAGACCTGCAGAAAGACAACCCCGACGTAATGAACTCAGAACTGGGTGATCTGGAAAACTTTTATCGGGAATCCAAGAAGCATTACGACGATAACGAAGAGTTCGCTCTGCGTGCCCGTAACTACGTAGTGAAGCTGCAGGGGGGCGACGAATGGTGTCTGACCCAGTGGCGCAAGCTGGTTGACGTCACCATGGCGCAGAACCTCAACACCTACAAGCGTCTGGGTGTGAACATCACCGACAAGGACACTATGGGTGAGAGTATGTACAACGACATGCTGCCTGCCGTTGTTGAAGATATGAAAGCCAAAGGCCTCGCTGTAGAAGACGACGGCGCTATGGTTGTCTTCCTGGACGAATACAAGAACAAGGACGGCGACCCAATGGGCGTTATCGTCCAGAAGCGCGACGGCGGTTTCCTGTACACCACCACAGACATTGCCTGTGCCAAGTACCGTTATGAAACACTGAACGCTGACCGTGTGCTCTACTACATCGACGCACGTCAGGCACAACATCTGCAGCAGGCCTGGACCATCGTTCGCAAAGCCGGTTACGTGCCAGAGAATGTGACTCTGGAACACCATGCCTTCGGCATGATGCTGGGCAAAGACAACAAGCCGTTCAAGACCCGTGCTGGCGGTGTTGTGAAGCTGGCTACCCTGCTGGATGAAGCAACCACTCGTGCGACTGCACTGATCGAAGAGAAGAGTGCTGACCTGCCTGAGGACGTAAAAGCCAAGGTCATCAACGCTGTCGCTATCGGTTCCGTGAAGTACTCCGACCTCTCCAAGAACCGGACTTCCGACTACGTATTCGAATGGGACAACATGCTCTCCTTCGAAGGCAACACCGCGCCTTACATGATGTACGCCTACACCCGTGTACAGAGCATCTTCCGTAAAGCGGGCGTTGAAGCGGCCAGCCTGACTGGTGAGATTTCTATTAAGGAGCAGGCCGAGCGTGAGCTGGCTATCAAACTGCTGCAATTCAGCGAAGCCGTAGACGGCGTTGCCCGTGAAGGTATGCCTCACATCCTGTGCAGCTACCTGTTCGAACTGGCTGGCTGCTTTATGAAGTTCTACGAATTCTGCCCGGTGAACAAAGACGACGTAGCGGCCGATGTGAAAGCCAGCCGCCTGCAACTGTGTGCACTGACTGCCCGTACCCTGAACCTGGGTCTGAGCTGTCTGGGTATTGAGACTGTTGAACAGATGTAATCTGCTCTAAAACTGCGTTCTCATTTAATATTAAACGCCAGCCCTCAAAGGTTGGCGTTTTTTATTGCTCTTTTTTCTATCATCCCGCTCAGTATTACTAACAAACTCCCTAAGCCTTGCTAATGTTTTTGGCTCCCGAGTGTCTGAGTTATTCATACTTCAATGAATAAGGAGCACACCATGGCATCACCAGCGGGCAGCTACTCAGCAGGCACTTACTCGACAGCCTCAAGTCAACCAGTCGAGACCTCGTATTGTTTATCTACTCCTCAAACGGCCAGAGATGGTTATGTTAACCTGTTTGGCCTGACGTTTACGGTGTCCTCTTCTGACATTCCCACACAAAGGCATCTTACAGACGGGCTCAAGCTGGGTTCCATAGGTGTCTGTAATGGGCGGTGGGTGAACACGCCAAGAACAAACTGCGTGCTGGGACACAGAATCTGTTACCCCTGTTATGAACGCACCTACCCTTACTCAGTTTCAGATTACTGCCACCTTTGTCAACAGGATTGTCCCGAAACGGGGGAGAAAAAAACATATGAACTTTTGGATCAAAAACTGCAGGAACAGTTAAAGGACAGCCATTTCACCTGCAACACCTGCGACACTGACAAGCTGGACCATACTCAAATGCTTAAGCATACATGTCCCAGCCAGGTACTAGCGCCTGAACTATCCGAGAAAGGAGCCTTCTCTGATAATCACGAAAAAACTCTCGCCCAAACAGAAGAGGTAATCTACTGGCTTAGAACATACAATTTCAATGTCAGAATTAGAATGAGTAATATTGAAAATGAAACCTGGCTCAAACCAGATTTTAACAACGCATTTGAAACCCACAAAAAAGATCATGGGCGTTTACAACAACTCTATAAGGCAACATCACCAGTCTATCTGGCAGCCTGGGAAAAGACGTCCAAAAACCTGGCACCCAGGGAAAAGTCGTTAAAAAACCTCTTCACCGATATGGATAAACTGACTATTTATGTAATCCACAGGCATTTAAGAGAGAGCTGTGGTTGCTCGTTTATGGATGGCGAAGAAGGTGATGCAATCTATCCGGTAATCCCTTATGCAATCGATGAGATGAACGAAGAGGATACCCCCAGAGGTATCAAGCCTCCCCCGTGCTCCTCGTGAAGAGTGCAGTGATTCGGATGCACCTACACCGTCCCCTGGGTATTGGCAAAGTCTCAAAAACTATATTTGGCCAAAACCCAAAACGTAATACGCAACGTCTGCACCCAAAAGGTTAACCAGACAATGGCAACTCTCTGACTCTGCCCACCAGATCAGGGGAAACCCCATTATTTCTTACACCTGGGCCAGTATGGTCAGTAGTTCTAACAGGGTTGTCATATTATTAACTGTTTTTACTACCTAGCATTTCTCAGAATAGTTTGTATAAAGAATAGATAAGGGCTTATAGAATGAAATCGAATTTTCCTTATCAAAAACCACCTTTGCATCACGATACACCCTGCAAGAAAGAAGTTGCAAGCTCACGGGGGGGGCGAGCATTCAGGCGGAATATAAAACAGAAAGAATCTGAAGCTCTGGTGTCGTCACTCTCCCCCTTTCAAACAGATTTTGAGGCTTTTCAGGCGCTCCAACATCGAATGGCAAAGGTTACGCACCTTCGCTTCCATCTTGCGCAGTCACAGGGGTTAGGCCATGAGAATACCAGTTTTGATCTGTTACGGAACTGGGTACTTCTAAGCCCTGATACGCTGAAAACAGCAGATATCATATACACTAAAGATTACGTTTTACATCTTAAAAAACTTGAAACGTTAATTGTCGGCTTTAGTGCAGAAAAAAAAGAACAAGTTATCGATCTCTACGGCGTTAAATGCTTATTTCTTTTTAGAGATCTTAATGATGAAAAGGTTTTTATTGAAGGGACAAATACCCTGATTGCAGCCGGGACTCGATTAGATCTTGGAAATTACGATCTCGATTTACTTTTTGAAAAACACTGTTGTCGAAATGTGCTTTCTATTCAAGCTTACCAACATATGAACAATCACAACAAATTGATAACTAAAAATGATCAAGGGAATGTGGTCGAAACTGTTTTTCATGCTCCTCTAAATGCCGATTTTTCCAGGACCGCCCCTCTTAATTTGCCTTCAGACGCAGAAACATTACTGAGCTATCTTCCTGACAATACATATAAAAAAGAGCTTATCGCCTGGGTCATACGTCTTATTTCCTGTTCTGAAACCCAATTCTGCTTCGCTTATGGTTTGCACGGCGTGCAAGAAGAAGTTGCTGGGAAGTATCTGCTTACTTATATACATGCCCTACCTAAAAGTGAAAACAAAAGGATAAATATTATTTTTGCAATCACTGACATGGATATGATTCAAAGTGAAAGTTTACAAAAACCTTTAATGAAGAATGGAGTGTTACTCGTAACACCGACATCATGTTTTTCTCCGCCCACTTTAGCCACCGGAGATACAGCCGTCATCTTGACCAACTATTTACCAAAAATCGTTTTCGAAACACTGCTATCACATGCCACTCTTCCTGTTATTGTTGAAGGTACAAATTCAACAGCATTAGCAAGACAATACGGGAAATGCTATCTACCTATTGTCCGAACATTAGTCAGAAACAATCACTTTTCTCTCAGTGAAATTGAACAACACCCAAGTATTATACCCTGGGCTTATACAACAAACCTGTCTTTCTTTGATTATAGAAAATGGGGACATTGCAACCCTTACAAGTTGACATCTTGTACACAGCTGCCAACTGAAGAGGTAAAGAATTTGGTTGATGTTTTTTTCACAACCTTATCACGACAAGGTAAAAGTAATGTACAGCGTGATGAGTTCATGAGACAACTACCTGAATTCATAAAAGCCCCTGACAATCAAAGTAGATCCGATGCATGCACATTGTTCTCCTTGTTAGAGCATATGACAGAAGAACCTCATCCAGGCTGTTTCTCTCTTGAGATACTTTGGCTTATTGAAAAATTCCACCAGGGTGATGAAATCAACTTTACAGAAATGCCACCTCAGCTTTCGCTAGAAAGAAAAAAGAAAATTATTATATCTATCATGGAAAAGCCTGAAAGTTTCTTTCTCAATTTTTTGGCATGGATAGATTTACAGGGTCAGGAATTACTACGGAATTATATGGAAGCATTTTTTACTCAGAGTTCTTACCTCCATGATATTGCCAAAAGGTTTCAATTACCTTTTCAACAGCCAGAGAATGACAAGCTTTTCTGTATATTAAAACAGTTACCCGAAGAAATTTTCACCCAAATGGCACAAGACCGCAGCTGCCATGTTCCTGCCTCCTCCCCGCGTCAGAATAGTTTTCGCACTCTGTGAATTTTTAACCGGACAACAGTGAACAGCCACTATAAAACTGGCCTCCAGTGAAACAGATTTAAAGCACACATCAATCTTCTGCCCCACAACCAGGTTTAACCGCTGAGTGGCCATCGCCAGTGTCACCAGACAACTTTGATGCCCTAACCCACAGATATCAGTGATCACAACAGCAATATGATTCTGCATACTCGACTAAGAGAGAGCTGTGAACACGGATGCACCCAAAAGGTTCACCAGGGTGCTGGCGTTTTTTATAGCTCTTTTTTCTATCATCCTGCTTAGTATCACTAACCAAAAACCAAACCCTTAAAATGCCTGCGGTTTCTGGCTGTCTGAATTATTCATGTTTCAGACAATGCGGAGCACACCATGGCATCACCAGCGGGCAGCTACTCATACTCATCAGGCGCCTCAAAGCATCCAGGCAAGGTTTTGGTCTCGCCCTGCTCGGAGAAACCTCAAAAGGTCAGAGATGGTTACGTTAACCGCTTTGGTCTGACGTTTACGGTATCCACTCTCAACATCCCGGCACAAAGAACGCTGAAAGACGGGCTGAGTCTGGGCTCAATAGCCGCCTGTTATGGCCGGTGGAAAAACACATCAAAAACCTGTTGCCCGCTGGGCCACAGAACCTGCGAAGTCTGCATACACAATGCGACTGGCTACTTTAATGAAAAGTTCTGCCGCCTTTGCAAAAAAGAGCACCCTGAACTGGAAAAACAGAACGCTCGGGAACGACTGGACGAGCAACTGCAAACACAGTTAAAAGCCTGCCGTTTCACCTGTGACACCTGCGATACCAAAAAGCTGAGCCACACAGAAATGCTCAAGCACACCTGCCCAAGCAAGCTAACGGCACCCAGCCTGCGTGAAGATGATGACTATGCCTGGGCAAATAATGATGATGCGCCGGCTGTGGAGAAAACAGGCCTGATTGTGGACTGGCTTCGAACTCTCCAATATTCCAACCTCTATAGGGATACCCTGGCCACAAATATTGATAATGAACTCTGGTTTACATCCAGGTTTGACGTCAAATTTGAGGATCACAGGCTAGAACCTATGCATTTAGATCGACTCTATAAGGGAACATCACCAACCTATATTGAGGCTTGGGATCGTCAGTCCAATCGCCCCTGCACAGATATTGAGAAACTGGCCCTCTATAAAATCCACAAGCACTTAAGAGAGAACTGTGGATGTGCGTTTATGGACGGTGAAAAGGCTGAAACCGTCTACCCGGTCACGCCTTATGTAAAAGATGAGGAAGTTCAATCGGCAACTACTTCAGCGCAATCTGAAAACCTCTATACCGCCCCCTCTTATGCCGAAGAGGGGCAAGAGGAAAGCGTTTATATCGATGACTATTGTGATGCAGATGTAGAAGAACTGGCGTCGGAAGGCTCTGAAACGGAATCAGAAAACGCGCTACCCCAAAGAGGAGTCAAACGCTCGCGCGTTGAATACAATGAAGAGAGCAGTGACGACAGTGATTCGGATGAAGATCTACCACCAGCAACACGCCGTACAGCGCCTGCAACTGCTGACGCGGACACCCCTTCAGACTCTTGGTACACACGACTATGGAGACGTTTATGGTAGCGGTAACTGAAGCTCCGTTATAAATCGGGGTATTGAACAACGCTGAACAGATACTAACCCAACAGTACCAGACAAGCCGCTGTATTAACCAACAGACAGCGACTTGTTTTTATTCCGATCAAACCGGTTCAGACCTTATCCTTCAGATCGTTTCACCCACAACCTTAAAGGTCTCAATTAATCAGGAAAAATTGGCGCAGGCTTTCCATGGGCCTTGCAGTAGTCAGCCATTGTCTGGTTGGTGAGCACATTATTTGCGTCATCCCATAAGTATGTATTCGGTCCGCAGTCTTTATGCCACCAGCCTCCGTCACAGCTATACCCCTCGTCCGGGGCTTCGGCCCAGACACTCGCCGAAGAATTATCCGGGTTCGCACAACAGATGTAGTGACTGGACCAATCGGATGTCTTACCGCAATTGGCATCCTCGCTACCCAGACAGGCTCCCGCAATAACAGCTCCCGCAAGAGCAGTAGCAGAGAGCATTGACTTCAAAGCAGTTCCGAATATTTTCATCACAACACCTGTACCTTCTATAAGCCTATGAGCACGTACAAAGTATGGGATAGTGTAGACAAGCAAATGCGGAGGAGACAAAAGATAATGAGACAAAAATGCAGAACCATGGTTCAAGGATGAAGTGTTGTGATAGGTTACGGACGGGAAAAATGCGTTCTGTGGTGGAAATGTCTATGATGGAAGCACACTTTACAACCAATCGCTCTCGAAGCATGAGTCAGGTATTTTTATGGGTAGAATCATTTCTATTATATCTATATCAGTCTTTCTTCTTTACGGGTGTGGGACTAAGGACGTGATACCTTCAGACCATCCTCCCTTATTAGGTTCCGACAGAGACGAGCATGGGTGTATTGGCTCAGCTGGTTATATTTGGTGTGAGCATACCTATAAGTGCGAAAGACCCTGGGAGCTGGCAAAGCAGAAAGGGTTTGAAAATACAGAAAAAGCCTTTATCGATTATTGTAAGAAGCCGCGTACCAGGTAAGATTTACGGGCGCGATGCTTAGGCAATGTTTAATTGTCACCCGCCCCCAGACAGGCTGGACAGCAATCGTGGCAGCATTACTGACATTTTCTGAGTCATACCGTCATTTTGAGAGTCGTAACGAGTTCACATGAGGTGCTACTGAATTCACAGAACAGGGTGATCCGTATTGAGCCCTTGATGACCTTTGATTGGGAGTGGTACAGGGACGAGGAGACGGGCAATAGCTACTGCATGCTACATTACAACGAAATAATTAATGCGATTGTAAATAGCTCCCACCTCAGGGCATTTCTCAAGAAGCACCGAACAGATCTTTAGCAGGAAAGGCTGTGAGCGAGCTTTTACTGAGTGGGTGGATGTATGTGACCTGGAGTACTTCTTCTGCCTTCATGGTCTTGCTGCTGATAAAATAGCGAGGGATACAAGAACATGAAGCGGTATGGTCACCGCCTGCCAGTCCGGCAGACGGCGTAAGATGCCAAGGGTAAAATACTAAGGATTAGAAGCTATCAAAATCTGTTCGGCCGGAGTGAGTGCCAGACGCAGCGCTTCATCATCACTGAACATTGAAACATTATCCTGCTCCTGCAGGCTGTAAATCACCCGAAACGCCATAACATTCTGCACATAACGGCGGGTTTCATCGTAGGGAATGGTTTCAATCCAGATATCCAGAGGCAGGTGCCCCCGCGCCTTCAGCCAGCGTCGTACGGCCGAGCCACCTGCGTTATATGCAGCGGTGGCAAATATCCGGTTATCTCCAAACTGCTTCGACAACCATTCAAGGTGAGCAGTCCCTAAGGCAATATTGGTTTCGGGTTTATAGAGGTCAGACACCCCTTTAAGAGACATCTGCTTCTGTCTGGCCGCCTGTCGGGCCGTTGCAGGCATTAACTGCATTAAGCCTCTCGCTCCGGCATGGGAGTGAGCCGACGGGTTGAAAGCACTTTCCTGACGAGCAATGGAAATCGCCCACGGATAATCAATGCCACGCTTTTTGGCATAACGTGAGAACAGCGTCTTTTCATGAGCAGGGAAACGCAGTTCGACATCATTCCACATAGCCTCACGTGCAGCCGCCATAATCGCCTGGTGATGCCAGCCCAACTCTTTCGCCACATAGGGAAGAAGTCTGCGTTCCCTGACCGTCAACCGAGGCTTTATACGATTCAGCTCAGACTGCACCAGAGGCAGGCGATTAAGCGCCAGCCATTCTTTAATGCGGGCGAAACCCTGGTAGCGATCCATCACTTGATGGAGATCTGAGAGAGAATGATCAGGTTTTTTGTGATTCAACTGGAAAGACTTGTCGGTCAGGTCCGCCACCAGAAAACCATAGAAACTGCGCTCCTGGCGTAACCGGCTCAGTGAGCTGTAATCTTCACTCTGCCGAGGGCTGGTATGCAGTTTAATACGGGCGACCTCACGCCAGTAACTCCAACGGTCCCGTTGCTGATCAGTCTTGGGCAGTTTATTAATACCCTGCTGTACGGCCTGCCAGTTTTCCTGTGCCAGCGCCAGACGGATACGCCATTTGGTGACATCCGGATACTTGTACTTCGGGTCGATACGGGCAATCTGCAGATCCGCATTATCGGTGAAGTTTTTGGCAAACTTCATAGCCAGTCGTTTGTCGGTTCGGGAAACAACCGATGGCTCAAATGGATGTTTGGTTTTTAAGGTTAACCATAGATCGAGGGCTTTGTCCTTATCCCGAGACATAAGCCGCTTAACGCCAGAAAGCATAATCTGTCGATGGTGCTTCTTTCTGCCATCCAGTAATGAGGAATGTTTGAGCAAAGAGGGCTGGCTATAAACCCGCCAGAACAACCGGGTATCCTTTTTATAGGATGTCCGGCTGATGCTGCGATCAATATACCGGGCCAAAGAGATTTGGCCTTTATCGACCGCCAGCCAGAAACGCTGTGAGGCCAGACTCTGCGTCAGCTTCCCTACTTTTTTCCAGCGATGGAACAGAGGGTCACAGGCTTTATCCTGAGACTTGCCCACCAGCCAGAGGTTTTCCGCGGTTTTCCAGGCGGCCTGTCGTTCGCCCGTGGCCAGAAACGCACGCCCCTGGAGACACTGATAACGCCCACCGGACGAAACCTTGCCTGCGCTTCTCATTGCGCTATAGGCTTCACGGTAACTCTGCCAGCGCTGCTTTTTTGCAAGCCAGTTCAACCATTGGAACTGCAGACGTGAGGCCTGGGGAAGATTGGGGTTAGCCGCCACATAGTTGTCGATATCCTGCTGGGACAGATGACGGAAACGTTGGCTCAGGTAGAGATAATCGAGATAACCAGCCAGGGGGTAACCAGCGAGATCTCCTTTGTGCTTTTTATACACGGAGTTATCGCCACGCTCCAAAGAGGATTCCACTTGCTCAAACAGCGTTCGCTGCTGGGCATAGCTCGTTAGTTTTGCCAGGCTGACCTGTGGAAGCAACAGACCAGTTATAAGGCAGTACATCGCTATCCGGGGAATGGACATGAAGGATGTTTTCATTGCGAGGTATATCCTGATTGGTGTTTTAGCCGGTGAACTGGCTTTATTATTTTTCCTTTTTTTAAGACTAATTCAGGATGGCGTAAATGCTCAACTGAATTCCATGATCTGTTACAAAAAACTCCCAACCGGTCAGAATATGCCGACACTTTGCTACATTTCTAACATAAACGTCACCGGACCATCATTTAACAGGCTCACCTTCATATCTGCTCCAAAGCGGCCACAGGCCACCTTACCGACAGAGCCATGCTGGCCACGGGCTTTCTCCACAAACCATTCATAGAGCTCTTCCCCCAAAGCAGGAGTCGCACCTGAACTGAAACCGGGGCGCAGGCCTTTGCGAGTATCAGCCACCAGGGTGAACTGTGACACCACCAGCAGACCGCCGCCTGTGTCAGTCAGACTACGATTCATCTTACCGTTTTCGTCAGGGAAAATGCGGTACTTCAGTACCTTGTCGAGCAACTTCTGTGCACCTGCCGCTGTATCGTCTTTTTCGACTCCCAGCAGCAATAGTATGCCGTCGTTAATCTCACCAACCCTTTCCCCTTCTACCACCACACTGGCGTGGCTGACCCGTTGAATCAGTCCTTTCACGGCTGTACCTCTTCATTTGTTCTTAACAATCTATTCACAACAGCCATCTATTTAAAACAGCCTCTCACCAAAAACAGTAAACGCCTGAACTACACTTCCCTGCTTTCAGGAGCCATTTTAACGGCTCACCTTTCTTCATCTGAGGGTCACCCTCATGCACCATGACAGCCTGACCGCCACACTGAACGCCAGCAAAAACTGGATCAAGCATTTTAATAAGGGAGATGTCGATTACTGTATCTCCGCCTATACACCCGACGCCACGATGGAAGCCAAGCCCATGGGAGAATACAGCGGCAGGGAGTCTATTGATAACTTCTGGCGACCTTTCGTACAGTCAGGTGCCACCGACCTGATATACAGCAACATCTGGCTTCAGCTGATCGATGAAAACAAGGTTCATCTGGGAGCTGATTGGCAGATGAATGTGGGCCGGGGTGTTATCACTCTGGAAGAGTGGATTAAAACCGATACAGGCACCTGGAAGCTGTCCCAGGATGCCTTTGAGATTCAGGAACAGTTCCAGAACTAGGAGGTTTTCTCAAAAAACCTGATTCAGGATGTTTTACCCAGATTAAACTCCTCTTGAAAACGACGTGCCATCTTGTCTGTTGCCCTGACCAGAGCATCCCGAATTCCCGATTCGTTAGCCGAGTGTCCGGCATCCCTGACAATATGCAGCTCAGACTCAGTCCAGACCTTTTGCAGGGTCAGTGCATTTTCCAGGGGGCAGACCATATCGTAACGTCCATGCACCAGAATGCCGGGAATGCTGTCGATAGCAGCAATTTCCGGCAACACCCCATCACTCTTGAGAAACAGGCGATTCACCAAAAAATGAGTACAGATACGAGCCAGCGCCAAAGCACGGTGAGGGTCAGTAAGGCTGTCCAATACTTCCTGGTTCGGACGCAGGGTGGAGTAATGAGCATTCAGGCTACAGATAGCCTTGGCAATGCCCATGCGGGCCAGCTCATCATCGCCGGTCATACGCTGGTAGCTGGCAGTTAAAAGGTCCTTCTGCTCCTCTTCGGTAAAATGACTGGCAAAGGTTTCCCAGTAATCAGGGAACACACGGCCGGCACCATTTTTATCGAAGATCCAGTCAGCATCGCTCTTACGCCCCAGAGTCACACCCCGCAAAATCATTGCCAGCACATTGTCCTTGTGGCGGGCTGCGTACAACAGTGCCAGTGTTGCTCCCCAGGAACCACCGAGCAGCAACCAGCGATCAATCTTCAAATGCTTGCGAATCAGCTCAATATCCGAGAGCAGGTCCTCGGTGGTGTTATTGTCGAGGGAGGCATGGGGTGTTGAACGACCACTGCCACGCTGGTCCCAGGTAATAATGCGGTACATGTCCGGATCGAAAAAACGACGGCTGTGTTTATCGCACCCTACGCCAGGGCCACCATGAATGAAAAGAGCAGGAATGCCTTCCGGATTACCGCTCTCATCGATATAGAGCGTGTGGCCTCCAGACACAGGGAGATCGTGGCGAGCGTAAGGTTTTATCGGAGGGTAGAGGGTCAGCATTCAGGGATCCTTGAATATTCCGGGGCCAGCACTCCAACATTACTCCTATGGGGCACTCTCTTAAAGAGTCTGGCAGTCAGCCATTGGCTTTGCACGATTCATCTTAAAGAACACATATTAAAAAAGCCCTGTTGCAGTTCCATGGCGGCAACAGGGCTTTTACTCAAATCTCATTGTTCTGATTTATTTAATCCCCATCAAAGCTGCCGTGCTCACTGACAATATCGTCATCGTTATAGTCATCATCATCTGTAGAACTCTGAAAGCCGACCTCTTCTCTCAACTCCCAGGCTTCGCTCTCAAGCCTGGGTCTGCGGGGTGAAGGTGATGAGCAATTCTCTCCAGCAGGGTCATAAGGCTCTGGAGAACGTGCACGCTTGGCGACACGTTGAATCATACAGAGTTGATTGATCTGTTCATCACTCACAGGTGCCTGCAACTGTTGGCGGTGCTCCAGATCCTCCAACGGTGCCAACTTGTTCAGAAAGAGCAGTACCTCCATGATGCTTTCCAGAAACGCTTTTTGCTGTGCATTGGCATAGACCATAGGTTCGCGGCTCCTGGGGTTGAAGTTTTGGGATGTGAGCCACTGAGAGAGAGATGGTTTATCAAAGGGAAAACCGTCCGCATCGTAGACCCACTCCTCACCGGCGCCAGCGAACGTACAACTGATCGGACATTTAAAACACTCGGTCAACTCCCTGACACACCAGAGAATATCATTGAGCTGATCAGCCCAAATACGCCCTCCCTGAATAGACAGGCGAACAGACATCGGCACCATTTTCAGAATATCTCTGATATTCCGTACATTAGCCATCTGCAGCATAGCGCTGAGTTCCGGACTTTCGCTCTGCTCTTCCCGCCCATCAATCTCAAACATTCTGAAAGCTTCAAGAAGGGCACTACAAACGACGTGTTCCAACTCAGGCGTTAGATGAAGATAACTGGCGCCTTTCAATCTTTGAGGCTCAAAAAGAGGAACTAACTCTGCTGAACACTTCACCTCTTTGCTATTCTCGCCTGTTACAAAGACAGCAGACATTCTGGACACTGAAAAATAGACATTGCACTGTTTGTACCGCTCTTTATTTAACTGGGGAAGATGCTTTAAATCACTGCTCTCTACGTAGTCTTTGAGCGGCACGGTATGTAGTTTCATGTTTGCACAATCAAGCACCGTCACCCTGCAATCATGTGCCTGATTAGCATAGATGCTTATTCTAGAAGCAATATCTTGCAGTATTTTACAGCTGTCATCCGGGCCGGGGAAAAACAGGATTTGAGGTACCTCCCTTTCCGTATCCCAATCAATAAAAATCTTTTCAAGTTTCTTATTGATTGGGCTGTCATCATCATTGAGCTCAGCCAGTTCTGTAAAAACTATCAGCTCCTGTCCAGGCAAGAACAATGAGCACACTCCTCCCCCCGCCATTTCGACCTTCACATTATGTCTTTTTACAAAAATATCAGGCCAGAGTTTACCGGCGCTATTCAAGGGTAAAGAGAGGTTATCTAACTTCGTCACCAGCTTATATTGAGCATTTTGAATAAAACCACCACACCGATGCAATGTTGTCTGATGTTCACAATTCAGTACGCCGCGGAAACCGCATAAACAGGCATAGAATGCGATCTGTACCTTTAGATATCTGGGCAGTTCCTCCCAGGGTGACGCATCAAAGTCCACAGCATAACGCGGCACCTTCTTAACAGTCTCAAGCATCTGGCGCACAATATACTTTCGCTTGGAGAATTCTTCTGCTCTGCGCTCTGGCGTTAAATAAGCAGATCGCCCCAGAATATAATTTTTCAGCACATAGGCAGCCGCCAGTGTCTGAGCCCGCTCTGGTTGATCACTGGCGAACATATCATCATTCGAGGCCCTCTTATGCTCCTCGTAAGCCATTTCGTAAATACGCCCGAAAAGGCGTTCAAGAAGAGAATAAGCGCGAAAACGAGGAGCAGGCATCATGGTATTCGTACGATACTGGTACCATCGGGAAATGAATTGCTGAGAGATCTCCATATACAGCTCACACAACGGCTCAAGCGTTATATGCTCAGAAAGGGCTTGACTAACCCGCAATAGCATTTCAGTAAAAAACTCAGTATCGGAGCGCTGATCGACCTTATTAAACAGCTGGTAATAATCACGTGAATGGAGCCACTCGCAGGGAATTATGTTCAGCACCTCTTCTTCGGAAAACGTCATAAGCAAACGCTGTATAATATCCTTAAGATCTTTTTCAACGGCGAGAACTTTAAGAACATCCTGCATCCTGCTTTTATCACTCATGTAATACAGTCGAGAGATCACCGGATTGATCAGTTCCTCATCATTAACAAGAGCACAGGTAATAATTTGACTTTCCAGGTCATTAGCCGGCAATGCGGATAACGATGCTCCTTCCAGGGCTATAAGCCTGTCACAGTAGAGACGCGAAAAAGGGAGGTTGGAGTCGAAGTACGCGCGTGAGCTATAGCGATCATTCATCAACTTAAGCTTCATCTGACTATCCATATTCCAGAATGCTTTTCCCTGCAATCCTGAAAAATACCAATCAAGTTCCTTATCTGCACATTGCATGAAGAAAAGCGCGTCTTCCAGGGAAAGGCCATCTCTAATACCTGCCGCAAGATAAGTGCCATAATTCTTTAGCACCCTTGCGTACTCCAAATCTATCGTTGAAACCTGCGACTCCCCCGGCTCGGCTGAAGAGTTTTGTTCTGACTGAGGAAACAGTCCTGTTTCCTGAACGACTGCCAGTAGAGGTGCCGCAGACATCCTGGTCAAACAGACGATGTTAAGATCACAACTCCTTGCGTGTTCAGGAGCCCTTATACCTTGTGTTGGCTGAGCTTCTGCTGGCTGAACAATCTGACCATGATACTGAACACCACTCGCCCCCTCACTGGAACCTGGTGTATCAGCAGTATCACTGGCATAGGGTGTGGGGGACCGGCTCCCTCTTCCTGGGGGGGGACTATTATTCATCGGCGCCCCCCTGCTTCTGCCGTTTGGCGGGAGGTTCTCGCTCTTCTGTTTTTTCTTTGTCTGTTGCTACGTCTTTTTCTATTTCTGCTTCAGCATCGACTTCCGTCTGCATGCGCCTGATATTGGCCGGTAGTCTTTGCAGTTCATCCAGTTTCGAAAGCTTTCCGACACAGTTCAACTTTGACAGTGACACGACCAACTGCGCACAAGGATAATCCGGAGCTAATGGCTGCCTGCCGTTATGTCCCTGCACTCCCTGTGCTTCACAAAGAAGGCCCTGATCATCCATTGCAGGAACAACTAATTGCTCGGGAAACCGATATGTATAGGGGCAGCGCAGACCATAGCGAATAGTTTGAAGACCGGAATAGGCCAGGCGCACGTGAGTGCTATTCAAGGCATGACTTTGAATAGCACGACTAATGCCATCTAACTCTGAAAGTTCAACCATTCGTTTTTTAAAGGCTGGCGAGGCAGTCATATCATCCCTGGCCCTCACAGCAAGACTCAGAGAGCTGGCCACCATCTTTAATAACCCTGCATCAGGCGTAGCTGATAAAAACGAGGAGGTACTGGTGTCATAAAACAGATCGCGAACAACCAGTGCCTCTTTACTGTCACAACCTGATTCATGAGCGTCAACGTATGACATCACCTCCAGCGAGTTGTTATGGCAATGCAAGCGGAACCCACAATGAATAGCATCACTCATCTTCAACACCGAACCCTGCCTCTCTCCACTATCCTCCAGTGAACAACACGACCAGAGTACCGCCCCCGAATTATGGTCAATACCATTCGGGTAAAACACCGTCACCGGCACAAGTCCTGGAATATCTGCAAATACCAGATCTAACGATCCTCCATTTTCATCGTCTGGCCATTGATTAATAGCGAAGACGACAACACGAGCCGAGGCATTTTCTTTGATACCAGCCTTTTTAAACTGATCATTTAACGTCCGGGGCAGCCTTTTTTCGTCCCCGGCCTTTACAGGAATGCAGATCACTTTCTTTGACATTGGCGAATAAACGAAAAACACTTGAGCATAATTTTCACTGACAGGAACAACAATATCGCTGGTTCCCTGCAATTTGCAGAGATCTAGAGATAATGAATCACACAGCGGAAAAGCTTTATACCCCTCGTTTTTTTCAGTGCATTCTGACTTCAAATTCATTGAGACAAATGCCCCATTGTCATCGGCATAGACATCATCAAATTGATATGAGGGATTACGGTGATGATTCATTGGATGGACATAAAGAAGCAGTGCCACCAGCTCAACCTGATCTTTCACAACCTCAGGAAGTTCTCTTAAATCACGCCTGTCGAGCAACCAGTCATTGGAGTTCTGTTCGACGATGGCTGTCACTATTTTATTAACGACACTCAAATATCTCGATCTTTCTAAATCACTGCCATCAGGAAAATAAAATTTGCTCTCAAAAAGGCCTTCCATAAAAACAAAAGCCAGTGCTTCCTTTTCTCTATCTCTATCGGCCTGCTCCCTGAATAATAGTTTGCAGGTTTGTGTGTCCAAAATGGTTTTTTTATAGTTATAAAGCTCAGACAAATACCTTCGCAATTGACCACGAATCCTCCCGGGAATAACACATTTAAGAAATTCACCATTCGCCCCTCTTTCCTGCACAACTCCTGGGGTTGTTAGAAGCTTGTGGATATATTGACTAAACAACTTCAGGGAGCTGTGCCTGACACCCCGCGTATTCATCGCGTACCCATGCAGCTCCCTGATCCATCTATCAACATCAGGCTCAGAATTTTCTAAACTGAGGTGACTACCCCTGACAGGGGCTATCGCATAGTAGTCAATTTTATTTCTCCAGCACCTCGGTAACACACCTGTAATTCGCGCTTTCATGAGAAAACTCAGTTCGCTGTTAGAACCCAGTAACTGCTTACTGTATTCCTGAATCTGGGAGACTGAGAATTCACCACCCAGCCTGGTCAGACAGTATTCGCAGAGATCATCCTGCCAAGACTGATACTGAGCCTTAAAGAATTCCACAAGCCTCCCCGGGCTCTCCCGCAGGGCAGTTATTAGCATCTCCCGACCAATATCTTCAGAACAAAACTCGCGAAGAGTGACCTGCTGTTCATATGTACCAATCTCACTATAAGCCGCAATAAACAATTGCAGTGCTATTTTCTCCCTGTCTCCCTCTGAAGATTGTTCCCAAAGTCCCCTCCACATTGCTTTGAGCTCATAAGAAACAGCGTCAACGCTAATCGTTGCCACGACCAGTTCGTAGGCGGATATGAACGCATTGCCGGCAACTTTGGTGAGTCTTTCGGCCAGGGCTTTTTCTTTTGCCTTATCTCTGTCTGAATGAGGAGGTGGGCTTTTCCGTGCAACTTCAGAAAGCGAGCTTATGCTTGTATCCCCGGAATCAGAACGCCTCCACATAGGAGCAAAGGCAGGAGCAAAGGGAGAAGACGCCCGTGCTGCCAAACGTGGTGACGAGGTCGTGGAACTGGGGGGAGTTGGCGAATCCATATTCAAAATCCTGCGCCCTTAAAGCTCGATAGTCTTAGTTAGATAGGACGTTTCAGGTATTAGTTTCAGGTGTTATTAACAAAGCAGACAGACGAACTGACCTGACAGGTATTCGTCTCAGTCTTCCATATCGCTGCTGTCATAACTGCCTCTGTTACTCTCGTCACTGGAAAAACTCTCAAGCCGGGGTAGCTGTGCCGGGGGAGGCACACTATACGAAACACACCCAGCTTCACGGTCGGCTGCTCTTTTACAGGCACGGCTGGAGGCCTCCTGCACATTATCTTCATCAATAACAGGAGAAATTATATGGTTGGCTTCGTCCAAATCTCCCAGAGGTGCCAGCTCGTTCAGGTATAACAGTATTTTCAAAATGCTATCCATAAACTCACTCTGCTCTGCAGAGGCATACGTCATGGGCTCGCGCGTTCTTGGGTTAGTGTTGTGATTTCTACACCATAAATTCAGCCCCGCTTTATCAAAGGGAAAACCGCTGTTGTCATAAACATATTCGCCATCATCCCCAACAAGACCCTGGGTAATATCGCAACGGAAGCGGGCAACAATTTCCCTAATGCACCAAAGCACATCATTGACTTCATCCGACTGAATACTTTCATTCCTTACTGATAGACGTACAGAGGCAGGCAGCGCCTGAAAAATATCCCTGATAGTTTTAACATTGGGAAGCCTGAGAAGTTTCCAGTAAACAGACCCTTCCTTCGGGCTCAGGGCTGGCTCAACCAGATTCATAATCTCACCCAAACTCGAACAGGCCACGCTGGCAAGCATGAGCGTCAGCCGAAGGTAACTGCCTCCTTCCACTCTTTGCGGTTCAAAAAATGGCCCTAATCTTCGGGAATATTTCATCCCACCCACCTGGGTCAAATCCTCTCTCGCAAATACGGCAGATAACTGAGACATATCAATAAACAGATGAACTGCCCTGAGGTCAGTGGTTTCCAGATCGTCCAGATAACCACTCTTTTTGTAACTCTCAAAAGGAACATTGCAGGTCGTCATACTTAAGGAATTAACAAACACCATTCGGATATCAGCCCGACATCCAATGTGTTCACGGCATGCCTCCAGTACCTCCATGGTTGAACGCCCTCCGGGAAAAATGGCCACCCGCAGGCTTTCATTGTCCAGGCCGTGCCTTTTGATAATACTCTTCGGGTCGGAATGGAAAGAATCGAGAGAGCAGAGGATTGATATCCCCTTACGGGGGACATAAAAAACGACAGCCCCCTTGTTACTGAGTGAAACTGACACACTAGAGGACGGCGAACCATAAAACTCGGGGGCCAATCGACCAACAGAGGTAAAAGGCAAGGATAAAGACAGACTGTCTGAGCTTGTCAGCGGTGCGCAACCGGCAAACTGAACAATCTCCCCAAAATCAGTCAGAGTTGAAAGCTCCCTCCCAAAACCGTACAGGCAGGCATAGAGTTTAACCTGCCTTTGCAGATAATCAGGCAGTGACAACCAGGGCGATAAATCAAAGCAGTGAACAAATCTTGGGGCCGATTTCAGCACCTCAAACATCGTTCGGATAGCATCTTTACGGTCGGTATAAACCTGGGTTCTCTGATTCGGATCCAAATAAGCGGATCGCCCCAGAATATAATGCTTCAACAGATAAGCACTCGCCAATATCTGAGCTCTGGCTGGCTGCTCACTCACGAACAAATCATCCTCAGTTCGGCTCATCTCTTCCTGATAGACCAGCTCAAGAATACGACCGAACAAATCGACCAGGTTTACCTCTAATATGTAATGATTATACACTCCCTCGGATTGGGAAATCATCTGCTGGGAGACATCCATATAGAGTTCACACAGCTCATTAAGCGGTCGATTCTCCGATAGTGCCTGAGAGATCCTGACAATTAATTCAGACTTGAGCTCTTCACACGGTCTTTTATCTTTCTTGCCAAACATCTCGTAGTAATCTCTCCTGGCCAGCCATAGGAGAGGTATCATCCTCAAGACTTCTTCTTCAGAATATTCACCCAACAGCCGGGCAATAATTTCCTCTTTGCAAAATCTCCTCTCAAGACTATCCAGTACAGTGTTCAGCCGGCTTTTGTTATCTCCTTGATTAAGGTGAGCTACCACGGGGCTGAACAGACTAATATCATTGCACAGAGCCCAGGAAATAATCGTCCTTTCCTCATTACACGCCGGTAAAGATAATCCCTGAGTTCTGATGAGCCGGTCACAGTAAAGCTTGAAAAATGGCAGTTTAGACTTCAAAAAGTTACTGCACCGAACCCTGATTCTTCGCAGATTTGCTTCACTCTCTCCCCAAGATCGCTGTCCCTTCAGGCTTTCAAAAATATCACCCAGTTCCCGGTCGACTTCCTCCATGCAGAGCAGGGCTTCTTCCTCACGGATATTTTCATACGGGCACCCCTGTAGAAACGGCTCGTATTGACTGCGCAATCCCAAATAGCGGTTATTGTGTTGAGGCGGGCTCTCAGTAACATTTCCCAGGATTGCTCCCTGGGGATCCTCTGCAATAAACCGGTTATGACTATCAATACTCCGCTGCGCGATCGTGGCAAAGAGAAGCATTGCCCCAGCCATGCCCCCGGGGGCACTGAGACCTGTTGTATTCTGCCCTCCTACCGGCAGGACACCGTAACGGCCATGCTGACCGCTTTCAGAATCGAAAAGAGCCGCTATGCCAACATGTGCCTGGCTGCCTCCCGGTAGAGAGGGAGATAGGGTAGGAGAAGGAGAACGACTACTCCTTGAAGGAGAATCAGGATTCATAAGTGGCTCCCTGTATCTGCTGCTCTGACGGGCCTGCCTCTGCGTCTTTCCTCAGTCGTTTGACAGCAGGTTCATCACTCTCTTCACGCTGTCTCTTCCTGATTTTGATATTGGCCCTTAGACGTTGCAGATAATCCAGGTGACTTAAAGGGGCTAACGTATTTAGCCGAACCATAGACTGCTGCAGCTGTTCACAGGGCAGACCGGAAGCCAGCGGCTCGAGCGCTCCATCCTCCTGATATTCACACAACTCGCCCTGTTCATTGAGTGCCGGTACCACCATATTTTCAGGGAAGTGGCCGGTATTCGGGCAGCGCAAACCATGACGTATATTCTGAAGTCCTGAGTAGGCAAGGTTCAAATGGGTCGAGTTCAAGGCGTGCTCCTGAATCACATCACGGATTCCCGACAGTTCAGAAAGATCCTGAAGCCTGCTCTTTAACGCCGGCGACGCACTGGCCTCAACAACCTGTGCCAGATTCAGACACTGGCTCACCATAGTGAAAAACGCACAGTCCGGGACAGGAGAACAAAACGAGAGGCAGGAGGAACCATGGAAAAACTGCGGAATCACAAACTCAGAGCCTGTCAGCTCGCCCTCCCCCACAGAGGCTTTCAGCACCAGCTCATTGGAATGACCATGCAGACGTAAGCCACAGGTGATGGGATCAATGGATTGGGGCAGCGAGTCTTTTACTTCCAGATACTGCTCCAGAGAGCAACTGCCCCAAACCAGCTTCCTCTCACCATCTTTCGAAGCCAATCTTTGGGGATAGTAAACTGACACCTGAATTGACTGAGCCACACCGGAAAGTATGGATGGCAGGTTTTCATCCGCCAACGGATGGTTCAATGCAATGAAAGCAACATTGGCATATTCCTGATTATGGATGCGCGCCAGTTCCAGTTGTTTCTTCAATCTAGGCAGCAGCAACTTACCTTTTCCCTTTTTTACGGGAACACAGACAACCCTCTCCATCTGTGAGGCACACACAAAAACCACGGATCCGTAGTCTGCCTGTGCAGGTACAACAATATCACTGGTACCCTGAAGTTTGAGTTCATCAAGATCTTCCTCATTACATAAAGGGAAAACAGTGTACCCCTGCATTTTTTCGACTCTCTCTCTTCCAACTGCCGGGCTCAGTGCTATTCGTGAGAAGGAGCCATTGTCGCCTGCATAGACATCCTCAAAATGATCTCCCTGGTCTGGGGTATGATTCAGTGGATGGACATACAAAAGCAGGGCGATCACCTCAAGTAAATCCTTAACTATTTCAGGCAGCCCGGTCATAGTGTTGAGGTCGAATACTACCTCCGGATTTTGGGATACCACTGCCCCGACCATACTCCTCACAGCAGGAAGGTAAGTTTGTCTCTCTTCCGTGGTATTCGAGGGGTAATAAAAATCGTCGCGAAAGACCCCACACATAAGAACAAAAGCTATAGCCTCCTCAGTTATGGCCTCTTCAAAAAATTCTCTGTTGAGCAGCCTCTGGCTTGCCTGCTGTAGATCCTGCTTCTTGTAGTGAAATGCCTCAAACAGAAACCGGCGCAGAGCACCACGAATACTTCCGGGGATAACACACCGAAGAAACCGACCGTCTTCCCTTCTGCCCTGCACGACACCCGGCGTCGACGAAAGCCAGCTTATATAATCGGTAAACAAATGCAGAGAAGATGGTTTGGCAATAGCGACTGTAGCTGAATGTTTACAGAGCCACTCCTCCGTTTCGGGTTCGGGCAGATGGCGCTTAGGGTTATGCCAGCACCCGGGAGTGACTGCAAAATAATTGATCCTGCGCCTCCAACTGATGGGCACTAACTTTAAAATCTGTGCCCTCATCGACCCACTCAATCTTATGCAGCCCTCAACGCTTAATATTTTCCCGGTCAATTCCTGGAGACGAGAATCTGATAGCTCATCTGCCATCTTGTTCAGACACCGGGACCACATATCCTGCCCGAGACAACCGCCTTTACTGTCGTGAACTTCCAGCATCCTGAGAAACCTCTCGGGCTCTTCGCTCACAACCCGAACCAGCATATCCAAACCAATATCAGAGCTATAAATCTGTCGCAATATGGCCTGCTGACCCACCGTCCCGAGCAGACCATAAGCAGCCGTATAGAGTTGCAGGGCTATCTGGCTGCGGTCACTCTCTTCGGCCTTATACCAAAGAGCCTGCCATTGTGCCTTTAAGGCGCTGCTCATTGGCTTGACTTCAAGAGTTGCCTGAATCAGCTCATTAGCGGTCTGGAAGACATTACCGGCGACCTTCGCCAGCCTTTTATCCAGAGCCTTATCCAACTGCTGAGAAGAATATTCCAGAGGTTGAGGGCTTTGTCTTGGAACATCCTGCTGCTCTGGCTGTGGCTGCCAGACTGAAACTGTTCCAGAAGCCATAGCTTCGCCGGAAAAAGCTCCGGACAAGTTGCTGTCCATCGTTTCTGCGTCAAGCATGCCTCTGGGCGAAGCCGAGGGAGAAAATGGTGCGTTCATGTTCTGTCAACCAATGACTCTGAGTCACTGTTGGATAGTCTTTCCCGGTATTGGTTTCGAACATTAAAGAACAGACGGACAGAAAGGCTAACCAGACAGTTAACCGGGGGCTGAAAGGCATAAAAAAGCCCCGAAGCCTAATGGCTGCGGGGCTCTTCAGTACGGCGGGTTAGAGCCGTATAAACAGCAGGAAGAATTTACTTCTTCTTGTTGCGCTTGCGCTCTACCTCGGTGAGGTACTTCTTACGCAGACGGATGTGGTTAGGAGTGATCTCAACCAGTTCGTCGTCGTCGATGAATTCCAGAGCCTGCTCCAGGGTGTGACGAATAGGCGGCGTCAGTACGATATTTTCATCGGTACCGGCGGCACGTACGTTGGTCAGCTGCTTCCCTTTGGTTGGGTTAATCATCAGGTCGTTGTCACGAATGTGCAGACCGATGATCTGACCTTCGTAAACATCAACGTTCGGGTCGATGAACATACGGCCACGGCTCTGCAGGTTGAACAGGGAATAACCCAGAACCTTACCTTTCACCATGGAGACCAGAACACCGTTGTTACGGGAGCCAACTTCACCTTCCTTCACAGGACCGTAATGGTCAAAGATGGAGGTCAGGATGCCGGAACCGGAGGTCAGGGTCAGGAACAGGGAACGGAAACCGATCAGCCCACGGGATGGCATGATGAAGTCCAGACGTACACGCCCCTTACCATCGGGAACCATGTTCTTCAGCTCAGCCTTACGCAGACCCAGCTCTTCCATGATGGAACCCTGATGCTCTTCTTCAACATCAACCACAACCTGCTCATATGGCTCTTCTTTCACGCCGTTGTTGTCACGGATAACAACTTCAGGACGGGAAACAGCCAGTTCGAAACCTTCACGACGCATGGTTTCGATCAGAACAGACAGGTGCAGCTCACCACGACCCGCAACCTTGAACTTGTCAGCGTCGTCACCCTGCACAACACGCAGTGCTACGTTGTGGATAAGTTCACGATCCAGACGATCCTTGATGTTCCGGGAGGTTACGAACTTACCGTCCTGACCACAGAATGGAGAATCGTTCACCTGGAAGGTCATGGAAACCGTAGGCTCATCAACAGTCAGGGGAGGCAGAGCTTCAACCTGCGCAGGGTCACACAGGGTATCGGAGATGTTCAGACCTTCGATACCAGTGATGCAGACGATATCGCCAGCACGGGCATCTTCAGTTTCAACACGCTCCAGACCCATATGACCCATAACTTTCTGGATCTTGGCGTTACGTTCTTTACCTTCCATATCAACCAGACGGATAGGCGTGCCTGGCTTCAGGTGACCGCGCTTGATACGGCCGATACCGATAACACCAACGTAGCTGTTGTAGTCCAGGGCAGAGATCTGCATCTGGAAAGGACCATCTACGTCAACGTCCGGTGCTGGTACGTTTTCAGTGATCATTTCGAACAGCGGAGTCATGTCTTCCGCCAGTTCGTCCGGCTCCATACCAGCCACACCGTTCAGGGCGGAGGCATAGATAACCGGGAAGTCGAGCTGCTCGTCAGTCGCGCCCAGGTTGTCGAACAGGTCAAAGACCTGATCCATAACCCAGTCAGGACGTGCGCCAGGACGGTCTACCTTGTTGATAACAACAATTGGACGCAGACCCTGCTCGAAAGCCTTGGAGGTTACGAAACGGGTTTGTGGCATAGGACCATCAACCGCATCAACCAGCAGCAGCACGGAGTCAACCATGGAAAGTACCCGCTCTACTTCACCACCGAAGTCGGCGTGCCCAGGGGTGTCCACGATATTAATGTGGAAATCATTCCAGTTAATAGCCGTGTTCTTTGCCAGAATGGTAATGCCGCGCTCTTTCTCCTGGTCATTGGAGTCCATGATGCGCTCAGTCCCCTGGTCTTTACGACCCAGAGTGCCGGACTGCTGAAGCAGCTTATCGACCAGAGTGGTTTTACCGTGGTCAACGTGGGCGATAATCGCTACGTTCCGCAGTTTTTCAATTACAGACTCGCTCACAAGGAAGTTGCCTCTTGTCACAACCGGCTTACTTGCCAGCCAGAATACGGTTCAGTTTCTGCCGGAACCCTTTAGAGGTTGCGGCCATTTCGTTATAGCTTTCTGCCAGAATAGCTGTTGTATCAGCCATCAGCTTTATATCGTCCCGGTACCTTGCAAGGTGACGGAAATTACGCAACCGGACGCCCTCACGCAAACTGCCCATCTTGCAGCGCATATCGGAGATATCAATCAGACCGAGGCGGCCATCCGGCATTTTCAAAATATTACCCAGATGCAGGGAGCGGAAGTACACACCTGACAGATGCAGGCGGGCAATAAAGCGCCCCAGGTCCCGGGCTAATTGCAGTCGCTCCATATCGCTGCAATCCACCAGCCAGTCCCGTAAAGTCTCTCCGGGCAGAGGGCGGTAGTGAACAGCTGTACGGTCAATTGCGGGAATCTTGTAAACAGACTCTACCTTGACTGTCGGTATATCCAACCGGGCCAGCTTCCCGGCATTTTTCGCAAACCGGGAGGAATAAGGGCTCAGCAGGGCACTGGAGAAACGGCGTTTACGGCGAAATAACTTGAGAAAGTTACCATTCTCGAGCTTGATGACCTTATCGCCAAATCCATCTGTTTCAATGACGCGCCCGCCTTCTCGCAGCCTGGAGTAGTCCGTTTCAGTTAGAGTCTGCATGGAAATATCTGCGTGATAAACATAAGAGACCGCTGATTTTGCCGCAGCCACAGCTCGGCAAAGCCGCGCATTCTACCTTTCACAGGCACACAGTAAAAGTAAATTATACGTTCCTGCCTACTTCCACCCTTTATAGGGTCCACTCCAGCCGTCCTTTAATGGAACGATAGATGAACTTCAGTCTCAAGCTATCAATCTGTTATAATTGGGGGCTTTTTTATTTTCCAAATATTCACACTATCTTTTCAGGGTCTGACATATGACCGAGAAATCCCGCACCACTGATTCTGAGAGTGGGCTGGCGATTTACCTGCGCCTGCTGGGCTACGTACGCCCTTACTGGCACTATTTTGCTCTGAGTATCCTGGGCTACGTCTTTTTTGCTGCCAGCCAGCCCATGTTCCCCAAGCTGGTTGATTACTTCACTACAGCCTTGATTGGCGACCCTCTGGAACCTGTGTACGTTTGGGGATTTGGTCATGTCACCACAGACAAGCTGGTCCTGATAGTACCTCTCGGCATGGTGTTTATTGCCCTGTTCCGGGGTATCGGTTCTTTTATTGGTAACTATTACCTGGCCCAGGTCTCTCTGGGCGTAGTGCATGACCTGCGCACCCATCTTTTTAACAGTATATTAGGGCTGCCCAACCGTTTTTTTGATGACAATAACTCTGGTCATCTGATCTCACGTATCACCTATAACGTAGGCGGTGTCACCACAGCAGCCACCGACGCTCTAAAAGTGGCAGTAAGAGAAGGCCTGACGGTGATCGCGGTCATGGGCTACCTGCTCTGGACCAACTGGCAACTGACCTTACTGTTTATTGCCATCCTTCCAATAATCGCTGGCGTAGTAAGCGTTACCAGCAAGCGCTTTAAAAAGCTCAGCAAGAAAATCCAGAACAGTATGGGCGATGTCACCCATATTGCCTCTGAGACCATTACCAGTCATCGCGTAGTTCGCAGCTTTGGTGGTGAAAGATATGAAAAAGAGCGTTTTCTGGCCGCCAGTGCCGACAACACCAGGCGTGGTTTAAAAATGGTAAGAGTGGGCTCGATTATGACCCCCACACTTCAGTTAATCGTGCTCTCTGCCATGGCTGCACTGATGTATGCAGTGCTGTATCTCCAGAGCACCGGAGCCACAGCCAACACTCCCGGTGAACTGATAGGTTTCCTGACTGCTGCAGGCCTGTTGCCGAAACCTCTGCGCCAGCTCAGTGAAGTCATCCCAAATATTCAGAAAGGTCTGGTAGCGGCACATTCCGTGTTTGAATTAGTGGATGAGCCTGCAGAAGATGATGACGGCACCCTGGAAGTGGAACGGGTCTCCGGAAAACTGGAAGTGAAGAACCTGACTTTCACTTACCCTAACTCAAACAAGCCCGCACTCAGCGACATCACCTTTAGTGCAGCCCCCGGAGAAACCATTGCTCTGGTAGGCCGCTCCGGTAGTGGTAAGACCACCCTGGCCGGCCTTCTGCCCCGCTTTTATACCTTTGATTCCGGCGATATTCTTCTGGATGGTAAGCCTATCCAGAGTTATCAGCTCAAGAACCTGCGTAAACAGATTGCTCTGGTGAACCAGCAGGTCTCTCTGTTTAACGATACCGTGGCCAACAATATTGCCTATGGCGACCTTCGGGATGCCGACGAAGAAGATATTCGTCTTGCTGCCCGCTCCGCTTACGCCATGGAGTTTATCGAGAACATGTCGGACGGCCTGCACACATTAGTCGGCGAGAATGGTGTACTGCTTTCCGGTGGTCAGCGCCAGCGGTTAGCTATTGCCCGCGCCATCCTTAAGGATGCACCTCTGCTGATTCTTGATGAAGCCACATCAGCACTGGACACTGAATCCGAACGTCATATCCAGGCTGCCCTGGATAATATTATGAAAAACCGTACCACCCTGGTGATTGCCCACCGTCTGTCCACCATCGAGAATGCCGACCGTATTCTGGTGATGGATAAAGGCCGCATTGTGGAGTCCGGCACCCATAAAGAGCTGCTGGCCAAAGATGGCGCTTACGCACGCCTGCACCAGATGCAATTCCACGACCAGGTTGAAACCGTTACTGAGATCAACGCATGAAACTGACCCTGCCCCGATTCGATAAAGCCCGTGTTGTTGTTGCCGGGGATGTCATGCTGGACCGTTACTGGCACGGGCCGACAAGGCGCATTTCGCCTGAGGCCCCTGTACCTGTCGTTAAAGTCACCAGCCGTGAAGACCGCCCCGGCGGCGCTGGCAATGTGGCCCTGAACATTACGTCTTTAGGCTCTCCTGTCTGGCTAGTAGGTGCAACAGGTGAAGACGAAGCGGCAGACTCCCTGACCAGCTCTCTGGAAGCGGCCGGTGTCAGCTGTAACTTTATGCGCCATAAAGAAGTACCGACCATTACCAAGCTGCGGGTCATCAGCCAGCATCAACAGCTGATGCGTCTGGATTTTGAAGAACCTTTCCATGCCTTTGGTCAGGACGGCATTCCTGAAAAACTGGCCAGACTGCTTGAGAATGCCGACGCACTGGTGCTGTCCGACTATGGCAAAGGCACGCTGGACGACCTGCCTTCACTGATCAAACTGGCCCGCTCACGCAATATTCCGGTACTGGCTGACCCTAAGGGTTCGGACTTTGAAAAGTACCGTGGCGCGACTGTCATCACACCGAACCTGAGTGAGTTTGAAGCTATTGTTGGTCACTGCCCTGATGAGCAGGCACTGGTTAAGAAAGGTCAGCAGCTGCGTAAAGATCTGGAGCTGGACGCCCTGCTGATTACCCGCAGCGAACACGGTATGACCCTGCTGCGTGAAAATGAAAGCGAACTGCACTTTCCAGCACGCGCCCGTGAAGTGTTTGATGTCACCGGTGCTGGCGATACAGTCATAGGTACTCTGGCCGCAGGTCTGGCCAGTGGTATGGAGCTGCCGCAGGCAACTGCTCTTGCGAACATTGCTGCTGGTATTGTGGTGGCCAAACTGGGTACCGCCACTGTCAGCATGCCGGAATTGCGCCGTGCTGTAAGCCGTGTTCACGGTGTTGAGCGTGGTGTAATGACCCGTGAACAGCTGGCCACAGTGATTGAAGATGCCAAGGCACAGGGTGAGCGTATTGTGTTCACTAATGGCTGCTTCGACATTCTTCACGCTGGCCATGTTGGCTATCTGGAAGAAGCCCGCAAGCAGGGTGACCGGTTGATTCTTGCGATTAACGACGATGCTTCCGTGCATCGTTTAAAAGGTGAAGGTCGCCCTATCAACCCGGTAGAACGTCGTATGACTGTACTGGCCGGTCTGGAAGCTGTGGACTGGGTTGTGCCTTTCCATGAAGACACTCCGGAAGCTCTGCTGGAACTGCTGCGCCCGGATGTTCTGGTGAAAGGTGGTGACTACTCAGTGGAACAGGTTGTTGGTGCACCTATCGTGCATAGCTATGGCGGTGAAGTGGCTGTACTGGAGTTTCTGGATAACTGCTCGACTACGGCGATTGTACACAAGATTCGTAATGATGCGGCACCTGAGAAAGCTTAATTTCAAAGCATATTCAGGATAAACAACGGGCCATTACTTTATAAGTGATGGCCCGTTTTGTTTATGCGAATATAACTGGCTATTTAAGCGCTTCGCATCTGTTTTTCGCTCACCTTACCCTTCATTTCCTCTTGGTACTCTGCCTTCAGGTCTTTCCTTAGCACCTTGCCGACAGGGGTCAATGGCAGCTCCTTACGGAACACCACCTGACGAGGGACTTTGTAAGCGGTCAAGTGCTCACGACACCATTCCAGAATCTCATCCTCAGTCAATGCCGTATTGGCAGGAATAATATAGAGCCTTGGTGTCTCACCCGTTTTGTCATCGGGCACACCGATACAGGCACAGTTCAATACACTGGGATGTGCAGCAACGACATTCTCGATTTCATTGGGATACACATTGAAGCCTGAGACCAGGATCATATCCTTGATACGGTCAACAATATGCACAAACCCGTCGTCGTCCAGTACAGCGATATCACCAGTCTTCAACCAGCCATCCATCAGTGTCTCATCGGTGGCTTCCTGATTGCGCCAGTAGCCTTTCATCACCTGGGGGCCTTTGATGCACAGTTCACCAGGCTCACCCTGAGCAACATCGTTACCGTCAGGGTCAGTAAAACGCAATTCAGTTGAAGGCACCGGCAGGCCGACAGAGCCCAGACGTGACCCCGGCCCCATAGGGTTAGCACAGGCCACAGGGGAGCATTCGGTTAAGCCATAACCTTCAGAAATACGACAACCTGTCATCTCTTCCCAGCGTTTGGCAACATCTTCCTGCAGGGCCGTACCGCCAGACATGGTCACCTTCAGGCTACTGAAATCCATCTTTTTAAACTCAGGATGATTCATCAGACCCACAAACAGAGTGTTCAGACCAGTGATGACCGAGAACTTCCAGGGTTTAATCGCCTTAACAAACAGGTCCATATCCCTGGGATTGGCAATCAAAATATTGTGCTGCCCTGTTTGGGGGAACTGGCACAGATTCACCAGAAATGCGTAGATGTGGTAGAGTGGCAGAGGAGCAATCGCTACCTCTTCACCGGGCTTAAGATAGTACTCGCCGTTATCTTTACGCAGCTGCTTCTGGATACAGTCTACCTGCGCCATATTACCCACCAGATTACCGTGAGTCAGGATAGCGCCCTTCGACGCACCCGTGGTGCCGCCGGTGTATTGCAGAACGGCAACATCTTCCAGAGTGCGAGTCACAGGAGTAAAGGGCCTGGCCTGGCCCTCTGAAATGGTTTTACGGAATGGAATAGCCTTGGGAAGCTCAAATGCTGGCACCATTTTTTTCACATGGCGTACCAGAGCGTTCACAATCCAACGCTTGGGAGCGGGTACCAGATCAGCAAAAGCAGTACACACCAGGTACTCAACAGGTGTATCACTCACTACCTTTTCGACGGTATGACCAAAGTTTTCCAGAAACACCAGAGCTCTGGCGCCAGAGTCGTTTAACTGATGTTTTAGTTCGCGGGCAGTATAAAGAGGGTTGGTATTAACAATAACCAGACCAGCTCTCATGGCACCATAGGCGGCAACCGGGTACTGCAGCAGGTTAGGCAATTGAATAGCGATACGATCACCGGGTTTCAGATCTGTATGATTCTGAAGCCAGGATGCGAAACGGCCACTGAGTTCATCAATCTCTTTAAACGTCAGAGTGTGTCCAATCCCGGTAAAGGCTGGCTGGTCAGCATAACGCTCAAAAGCCTGTTCGATCACATCGGTCAGTGAAGTATGTTCAGGGGATTGAATAACCGCGGGCACCCCATCGGGGCGCTTATTGTCCCAAAAACTCGATTTCATGTTGCGATCCTGCGGCAAATTATTGTTATTTTCTTTTTCCATTATGACCCAGCGAGGCAAAGCGAGGCAATGCCTGATCGGTCAGGATTTTTCTTTGGTAAATTATTCTTTTCGACCTTTACAGAGCGCCGCACATGGGGCACCCTGACCCTGTATTATCAGTAGTGGCATTTCCTAAGTTGGACATAGATTATCGCCTGGTGGCTTGCCAGGATCGTTTCAGACAAGTCTCTCAACATATCAACATTCAGCAACTTGTTGAGGACTTCAACCGTTTACGGACAGCCGCAAAGCTTCAGGGCATTCAGACCCGTGACGGCATCACCCAGTACATAACCCGCCATTTGGATTTGCTTTCCGTGGTCGAAGACCTAGACAGTGAAAGGGAAGAATCCCTGACACTGCTAGGCACATTAGTAGATGAACTCTACGATATGGAGCCTGCCACCGCGATTGCCAGCTGATCAGCCAACCCTTCAGACGGCTGCTGGCTAAAAGCTTATTCCGGACACAAATCCAGCATCAGCTCTGGTGACAGAGATTCAATACGACTTCTCACTGCGTCAACATCCACACCTGACGGTGCTCTCAGATGCGCCTGTATCGATTGCATCATCTCGCCCGTATACGGCGCAGGAAGTGTATCTGTATGCAGTTCACTGATGCGAATACACTGCTCATCGAGCAGTCGTGATACATCAGTGACCAGCTGAGGGGCATCATCGGCGATCAGGTTCATAAGCAGATGATGTTCTCCCGAATAGGTGGGCGACGATTCCACTCGATCTATTCGAATATCAACACCCTCAACCTGCAAGCTATTCAGGGCTATGGTTAGAGCATCAGCAAAACGACCACCGACAGAAATAAACAGAATGCTGGCAAAGCGCCCTGCCATATGAGCCATACGGCTGGCGACCCATTGAGCCTGATGCCGGGAGATGAGTTGAGTCAGTTCCTGTTCCATACCCGGTAGATCCGGGCCTGTTACAGTCAGAACAAAATGGCGGGTCATGAAATCTACCCCAGATAAAAACCTCTACAGTATGGACGGCTGATCGTTTTGGGCTAATGTTTTTTGGGACATTTTCACAGGGTTCCTTATAATGCCCGGCTCCTGCCTCTCAGGCCGTTAGCGTACACCCCTGGAATCCATCATGACTGAAGCCCTTTCCACCCTTCGCCTGAATAAAAATGCTGACCGACGTCTCAAAGCCGGGCATCTGTGGATTTACAGCAACGAAATCGACACCAAAGCAACGCCCCTGAACGCCCTGGAAGCAGGGCAACAGGCCGTTATTGAGTCTTCAACCGGCAAAGCTTTGGGCATTGCCTATATCAACCCCAACACTCTGATCTGCGGTCGTTTGGTGAGTCGTACCACCAAACACCCTCTCAATACCTCCCTGCTGGTACATCGCATCAAGATTGCCCTGAGCCTGAGAGAGCGTCTTTTTGACCAGCCCTGCTACCGCCTTGTTTACGGTGACAGCGACAACCTGCCCGGCCTGGTTGTAGATCGTTTCCACGACTATCTCGTCGTCCAGACAGGTACCGCAGGTATGGAAGTGATGCGGGAAAGCATTATTGAAGCACTGGTTAAGGTACTGAAGCCAAAGGGCATTCTGTTCCGCAACTCTGGCGGCGCCCGCAAACTGGAAAGTCTGCCCGAGTATATTGAAACGGTTTATGGTGAAGTCCCTGAAGAACTGCCTCTGATTGAGAACGACACCCAGTTCCTGGCACCTGTCATCGATGGTCAGAAGACAGGCTGGTTCTACGATCACCGCCCTGCCCGCGCCTTTCTGAACACCATGGTCAAAGGTAAGCGTGTACTGGATGTGTTCAGTTACATTGGTGGCTGGGGCGTGCAGGCTGCCCGTCATGGTGCCAGCGAAGTCTTCTGTATTGACAGCTCAGCTCTGGCTCTGGAGTACGTTCACAAAAATGCTGAACTGAACGGTGTTGGCGACAAGGTTGCCACCATGGAAGGCGATGCTTTCGGGGCGCTGAAACAGTTGCATGCGGATCAGGAACGTTTTGATATTATCGTTATGGATCCTCCTGCCTTTATTAAGCGTAAGAAAGATATTCGTAATGGTGAGCAAGCGTATCGCCGTGTGAACGAGATGGCCATGCGCCTGTTAAATAATGACGGCATTCTGGTGAGCGGCTCCTGCTCTATGCATCTACAACGTGATTCACTGGTTGATATTCTGCGTGGCGGTGCTCGTCATATTGATAGAGAGATTCAAATCTTTGGTGAGTGCCATCAAGGCCCGGATCATCCGATCCATCCTGCCATCCCTGAAACGGCTTATATCAAAGCGCTCTTTGGTCGTGTATTACGGGTTTAACTTTAAATACAGCTATAGAGATTGCTGCAACAATAGTTGACCAGGCGGATGGATCACTGCAATTAAACCTGACCAATAAACGACACAAAAAGAAAAGCCCCGCAAATCGTGCGGGGCTCTATAGGTTTCAAATGAAGACCATGTGACGTTTAATTATTATTGGGAGTCTGTCACACAACCTTAATCATCCTTTCTTGCTTTTATTTCGTTTTTTTATTCTTTCTTACCAACCTTCTACTTTATCTACCGAACCCCTGCGCCTTTTTAAACAAGGCAAAGCACTAAGCTGTTTTGGGAAAGTTGTCTATATCGACTTCCACCCCGGTCATATCATAAACCTTACAGGTAGCAGTTTTTGTCCGCCCCTGTATATAAGCACGATCAAGCTTTGGTACACCAAAACTGACGTTTGTATTCGCTTGCCTTGCATCTACTCCCAGCTGGAATGCAGCCTGCTCTGCACGCTGTGCCCAACCAAGACTCTTTATATAGTCATCATCCATCCGTGACATTACACCGGCTGCGTACATGGTGAGAATATCTTCAACGCGCTCTTCCATTGCATTCCGTACAGAGTCATTTGCCATTGTCATGAAGCCCTACCTCCCAATACCACTTTATAATTTTTTATGTGAAAAAAAACCTTGGTGATTATCAGACGATTCGCTTTCGCACTTATCAAAAACTCTTAGAACTATTGACGCTTTACATCTCTGCCTGCTACTGCTTTTCGGCTTTTTGAACATCCTGTTCGTCTGCCCTTATATTTATACCGATCAATTTCATGAAATGCTTGTCTGTAAGTGGACAGTGACTTGACGCTCAGTCTACTGCCTGTTCAAATAGAACAACAAACAGGTAAACGGATTACTTGTTTGCATCAGTTGTATTCGACAGGGTGTGGCCAGCTGAGTTCATAAGAATTAGTAACGGCCAGATAGTATGTCATTGATACCGAGCTGTAACAAACCATTACGGCCTGTATTAACTGCCTGCTAACTATCGACAAATCAGTTTTGAACACTGAGTCGATAACAGGACACCGGAGAACACTGATGTTCAAAACAATGGATACGGACAGCCACCCTACCAAGAACCCCTTAAATGTCTGGGGGCAGTTCTTGAGTCATATCCAGCCTGTCTCCCTCGAACACCTTCCTGATACCAACCCCTCTGAATTTCATGGCCGCCTGCGACTGGCACATCTGGGTGACCTGCGTATCAGCATTCTCTATGCAACGGCACACTGTCTTCATAACAAACCAACAGTAGTTGCCGGAAAAACCCGTTCTGAATATGTGATGATTATGCCGGTGAGTGGCTCCATTCATATTCGCCAGGGTGGTTCAGAAATCAGCCTTGGTCGTAACAAATCACTACTTATTAATACCAGCTACCCGCTTGATACTACCTATACTTCTCCGGCCAGCTGCCTGCAGGTTATGATTCCTGAAGCTCGCCTGCGACACCTTCAAAAAATACTCCCTGGTCATTCACCAAAAACGATCGACTGCCAGCATGGTCTGGGTATGCTTCTTCGTAACCAGACCCTCGGCCTGATGAATGGTCTCCATGAGATTACCTGTGAAAAAATTGCCCATGCATTAGGGGAACAACTGATCAGCCTGTTGACGATTACTCTGGAGTACTCTCTGGTTGATGGTACCGGTAAGTCTCAGGAACAACGTCGACTCACAGCGATTCTCACCGCCATAGACCAGCAATTGGAAAACCCGGATATCAGCACCAGTACCGTTGCCAATGCTGCGTGTATATCCCGGGCCTATTTGTTCAAACTGTTGAAGCGCCACCACACCAGTTTCCGGCAGGAGGTGCTCAACCGACGTCTTCACCGTGCCAAGGAGCTTTTGAAAGACCCCAATAATGCTGTTGTGCCCGTCTCAGAAATCGCCTGGCGGCTTGGGTTCAACAGCCACAGTCACTTTAGCCGCTCTTTCCAGAAGATTACCGGGCACTCCCCCAGTGATTACCGCAACCTTGATGTTAAGGAACCAACCGGCGAAGAGCCTTCTGCAGAAAACCTGGAGCTGGACCTTTAACCAGAACCGACAAATCTCTCCCACTCACTAGCAAATAACCTCAGGCAGCCCTGTACATAACTGCCTGTTTGAGATATCAAAAGCCCTTCCTCATTTTCATCTGGCCAATACCCCAAATGTCCGCAATCAAAGCTGCTCCCCAGTCTGGCATTCTTCCGGAAGCCAACACCGACGCTACGTTTCTGGTGCTGCTCCTGCAGAATGATGAAGAAAGCCTAAGCACAGTTCGCAAGCTGGCAAAATCCTTTCCGACTTATGCTGAAAAGATGCAGCAGAAGTACTCTGACGCCCAGCTCTCCGCCTCAATCGCCTTTGGCAGCAGCGCATGGAAGCTTCTGTTTGAAGAGCAGCCTTACCCTGAAGAACTGACTCCCTTTAAAGCACTGCGCAGCGGTGACCACCAGGCGCCTTCCACTCCAGGAGATATCCTGATTCATATTCGTTCCAACAGGAAAGATATTAATTTTGAGTTCAGCCGTCTGGTAATGAAGACATTGAACGACAGCGTACTACTGGAAGAAGAGATCTCCGGTTTCCGTTATCTCGATTCCCGGGATATGACTGGCTTTGTTGATGGCACAGAAAACCCTGCAGGTGAGGACCGCGCCGGAGTTGCACTGATTCCCGAAGGCCCTCTGGCCGGTGGCAGCTACATCCAGTGCCAGCGTTATATTCACGATCTGGAAGGCTGGAGCGCCTGCCCTGTGCACCAACAGGAAGAAGTGATCGGCCGCACCAAAGAAGATAACGTGGAGTTTTCCTCTGAACAGAAAGCACCCACTGCGCACATTAAACGGGTCAACCTGAAGGAAGACGGCAAGAGCCTGGAGATTCTCCGCCACAGCATGCCTTATGGCGACTCTATGGAACATGGCCTGTTCTTTATTGCCTACTGCCATACCGCTCGCAACTTTGACCTGATGCTTAAAGAGATGATCGTACCGAGCGCTGAAGGCCACTATGACCATCTGATGGACTTTACTCAGGCTGTTACCGGTAATGCTTTCTTTGCACCCAGCAAGACCTTCCTGGAAAACCTCTAAAAAGACTTGAACCACAGAGACACGGAAACACAGAGGAAAAGCAAAAGCTTTTTATTAAGAGCTCTTTGTTAAAAAGCTCTTCTCTGTGTCTTTGTGTCTCCGTGGTTAATAGCTTTTCCTGCTGTGGTAATATCTGCGTATATCGACCAACAGGAATACCATCGGGTGACCGACCTTAAACAAAATCAGGCTATCTGGCTGGTGCTGAGTGAAGTACCTGAAGGCAAGGTAGTGACCTACGGACAGGTCGCTGAGATGGCGGGTATCACCAATGGTGCACGCATTGTCGGCACTGTGCTGTCGCAACTGCCACCAGCCAGTCATCTGCCCTGGCACAGGGTTATCAACAGTAAGGGTGAGATTTCATTTCCAGAAAGTTCTCCCCGGTATTGCACCCAGAGAGAACGTCTTGAGCAGGAGGGCATCACCTTTTTTAATCACAAGGTGCGCCTGAAAGATTACCGCTGGGATGGAGTGCCGGTTTAACTTTCACCACAGAGACACAAAGACACAGAGGAAAAGAACAAGCTGTTTAATTAAGAGCTTTTTCTTTAAATTCAACAGCTCCTCTCTGTGTCTCAGTGTCTCTGTGGTGAAAGGCTTTTCTATTCCTTAGCGTCTGTGCCACTACGAGTTTCACCCAGCATCTTCGGCATATTCTTGCCGACATAAGTCACCAGCAACAGCACCGGGAAACCAATCAGTGCAGAGCCAATAAAGAAGGTCGGGTAACCCATGCCATCCACCATTGAGCCGCTATAACCTGCCAGCAGCTTGGGGAATAGCGTCATCAGTGAACTGAATACTGCATATTGGGTGGCAGTAAAAGCTCGGTTGGTGAGGCTGGAGAGATAAGCAACAAACGCCGCAGATGCCAGGCCGCCACTCAGGTTATCTGTAGCTATCACACCCGCAAGCATCCAGACCTTAGGCTCGCTCATTGCCAGCAAGGCAAACAACAGGTTACTGGCCGCGGCTAGAAATGCACCCAGCCACAGACTTCTCATCACTCCGTAACGAATCGCCAGCAGACCACCGGCAAAGCCACCAGCAATGGTCATAAACAGACCGAAGGTTTTACTGACTGCCGCTATCTGGTCTTTGGTGTAACCCATATCGTCGTAGAACACATTAGCGACTGCGCCCATCACGATATCGGAAATACGGTAGGTGCCGACCAGGAGCAGGATAAACAGTGCAATCTTGCCGTAACGATGGAAGAAGTCCCGGAAAGGAGCCACGTAGGTTTCATCCACCATTCCCGGAGAAACGATATGCAACCGCACCATAATACGAGCCGCAAACAATGCCACTGCCACACTCACAGAGAGTCGAGAAGCTTCCGCCAGGAATGTCGCCACCAGTTTGCCGAACACCCCACTCAGAGAAGAGGTAATGGAAGTAACCAAACCAGCGTAGAGAACAAAGGTCACAGCAAAGGCTATGGTTGCTGCTGCAAACAAACCTAGAAAACGCAGGTAGTCCCGGGTCCCATATTTATGTACGGCTCCCTGAGACACAGGCTCTTTAATACACAGTGTCGTGGCAACACCCACCAGCATGGCAGCCGCCATCATCATGTAGGTCTGAGACCAGGCTGCAAAGCTATACCCCGCACCGTCACCTGTACCAAAAAAGCTTGCAAGGGCCAGCGCACCTGCACCGGACACCAGCATGCCGACACGATAACCAGCAATATACGACGACGACATTAAAGCCTGAAGGTCTGGGTTTACTGCTTCAATCCGGTAGGCATCAATCACTATATCCTGAGTCGCTGAAGAGAAACCCAGCATCACTGCACCAACAGCCACCAGAGTCAGACTATCCAGCGGGTCATGCTGTGACATAAACACCAGAGCACCCATCACTGCCAGCTGCGACAGCAGCAACCAGGCCCGGCGACGCCCTAACCATGCTGTAAGCAATGGCAGGGGAAGACGATCCACCAGAGGTGCCCAAACAAACTTGAAGGAGTAACCCAGCGCCGCCCAACTGAAGAAAGTTACCGTTGAACGGGCGACACCCGCCTCACGCAACCAGAGGGACAGACTGCTGAAGATCAGCAGCAGAGGCAGACCTGCCGAGAAGCCCAGAAACAGCATGCCAATAACACGCCCCTGAAAGCAGGCGGCTATTGCCTCACTCCAGCTTTTTCGGGGTGGGTTCTCATCATTACTGTCTTGTGCGGCATCCTTCTGCGGCTGTCTGGTCACTTTCAATTCCCTTTGTTTGTAAAAACATTGCTTGTAAAAACAGTGCTGGTTAAAACGCTGCTTGGGAAACGGCGTTTTTAATCTCTGTTTTTAATCTCTAAAATTATCGAACTGAACCGGTACATCCAGATCAGCTTCACGCAGAATTGCCATGGCAGCCTGCAGGTCGTCACGTTTCTTACCTGTCACGCGAACTTTTTCGCCTTGAATAGCAGCCTGCACTTTCATCTTGCTGTCTTTGATCAGTTTAACGATCTTCTTGCTTTGCTCTTTATCCAGCCCCTGTTTAACCAGAACCTCTTGCTTAACCTGCTTGCCGGAAGCGTAGTGATCTTTCACTTCCATACACTTGATATCAATACCGCGCTTAACCATCTTGCCCTGCAGAATCTCAATCATCTGACGCAACTGAAAGTCGGCACCTGAGGTCATCAGGATAGTCTCTTCCTTGTGCTCAAAGCTGGCATCGACACCACGAAAGTCAAACCGGGTGGTAATCTCACGGCTGGCCTGATCAACGGCGTTAGTGAGTTCGTGCATATCGATTTCAGATACAATATCAAATGTAGGCATTCGCTAGTCTCCGTAAAAGAAATATCCATTTTAATGTTATGGATTTTAGCGGATATCAGCGTTCAAAACAGCAACATACGCCGGTAGACGTTGATGTAGAGTTTGTTAAGCCACCAATTAGTCTTTCAGTCGAAAACCTACTTTGATGGTCACCTGAAAGTGCGCAATCTCACCATCCACGATATGCCCCCGATGTTCGACTACTTCATACCAGTCAATGTTTTTCACCGTCAGGGAAGCTTTGGCAATAGCATTACGAATCGCATCGTCACTGCTTTTCGTGGAACTGCCCACCAGTTCAAGTTTCTTATAAACGTGTGCACTCATCACTGACTCCTCAGAAGGAAAGCGGTATGGCAAACTCTGGAGCAGATACGGCCCAGGAGCGAACCCGAAAGCTGACATAGTATAGTTAGCTGCACGGGACTCCCACACAGGATTTACGCAAACCTGTGACTTCCTTTATTCTACGCTCTGATTTTTTCTGACGACTTGTCCAGAGGCCTTGAGTGAATCATCTCTCCAACTCCGCTCACTGGCATATTCTTGGTGCCGGCGCCATTGGCAGCCTGTGGCTGGCACAGCTTTCCCGTAGCGATATTCCCTGCACCCTGCTGGTCAGGCCTGAACGTCTTCCCGAAGGGCAACATTCCCAGATCACTGAACTGCATATCACCGAAGAAGGACGCACCCACAGGTTGGTCACCTCACTGGAATCAACATCAGCCTCCTCAACAATCACCCATCTTCTGGTCACGACAAAGGCTGGTGATGTCTTACCGGCACTTAAGGCTCTACAACAACGTCTCATGCCCAACACGATTTTTGTCCTGTTACAAAATGGGATGGGCAGTCAGCAGCAGGTTGTGGAACACTTTCCTGAAAATCCCGTCTATGCTGGCTCCACCACTGACGGAGCCTGGCGAGAAAGGGCACTGCATATTCACCGGGCTGGCCGGGGAGAGACATGGCTGGGGGCGTTGAACGTTCAAGCAAAAGCGGCAAGAACACCTCTTCCTGTTATTAAAGGTATGAATATTCAGTTTACGGACAATATTCTTCCCCGCCTGCAGGAGAAGCTAGCCATCAACTCGGCAATTAACGGCCTGACAGCACTTCATAACTGTGCAATGGTGAATTACTGGACGAACGATTTCAGTCAACTCTTCAGGAATTATGCAAGGAGACTGAACAGGTACTGACAGCAGATAGCTACCAGGGGAAACAGCCTCTGATTGAAACGGTTCACCATGTATTAACAGTGACAGCAAAGAACTTTTCGTCCACCTGTCAGGATGTTCGGCATGGCCGTCCAACCGAGCTGGCATGGATTAATGGCTACCTGCAAAACCGGGCCCGCACCCACAATATCAGGGTGCCCTCCCATGATGCCCTGATGCAACAACTCGCATCCAAAAACATACAATGACTTTTACCTTGCAGGACAGGCCATGTACTCTATTAAAACCTGACTGAGAGTTCACAAACGAGGGAACCAGACAAACCGCCATGAACGGATTTCAGGATTATCTCTCCCGCCTGTCCATCAGCCGGAAGCTGGTGATAGTTATGCTCAGTGTGGTGCTTGGCGTTGCACTGGTGTCCTGTGCCGTTTTAATTGTGTCGGCCTATCTGGTTTCACGGAATAATTTTGTTCCGGCTAATGTGCAGGCCGTTTCCCGCATTCTTTCTGAACCCACAGTATTAAATACTCTGCTCACCAACCGCAGTGAAGCTGAAAATATTCTTCATGTGGCCAGTGAATACTCCCAGATCAGTGCCATCGCGATTTATCACCCGGATGGCAGTCTCTACGCGCGCTTTACTCCTGAAGGCAGTCAGGTGCTCCCGGATAGAGCACCGAAAGAAGCGCCTTCAGAAACAGACTATCTAAAGAAGGTCAGTGCTGGTCCCGGGCAGACCATCACCATTTATATTCAAGCCGACCCATCCCTGCCTATCGACTTTTATGCAGGTATGACCATCGCGGTCATTATTATTCTGGTGTTTATCCTGCTGTTTGGCAGTCTTGCCGCCGGGATGATCCGAAGAGTTATCACCCTGCCGGTGCTCCACCTTATTCGTATTGCCAATACGGTTTCAGTGGAAGAGAACTACGGCGTGCGGGCGCAAAAGTTTTACCACGATGAAATTGGCATTCTGGCCCAGACCTTCAACACCATGCTCAGCCGCATTGAAGCCCGTGACCAGCTGCTGACCTCAGCAAGGGACAAAGCCGAGCAGGCCAGCCTTAAAGCGCAGGCTTTAGCCATTGAAACTCATATGAGTAACAAGCAGCTGGAGCAGGAAGTTCGCAGCCGTAAAGAGACTGAGTACCAGCTCACCCGTCTTCAGCACCACCTGAACAGTATTGTTGACTCCATGCCTTCTGCCCTTGTGGCTGTGGATGAAGAGCTGAGCGTGGCTCAGTGGAATCGCGAAGCATCGGTACTCACAGGCATCGACCACGACCACGCGATGGGACGCTACCTTGGGGAAGTGATGCCTTTTCTGGCAGATACTCTTCTGCAGGTTCAGGAGGCCCTCGACAGCGAGTCAGCCGTGCAACTGGAAAAACTCCTTCTGGCACTGCCCGGCGGAGATAAACATATGGATATGATGATCTACCCACTGACTGATGTTAATCAGCATGGTGCGGTCATTCGTTTGGACGACATTAGTCGTCGTATGCAGCTCGAAGAGATGATGGTGCAGACAGAGAAGATGATGTCTGTGGGTGGCCTCGCTGCTGGCATGGCCCATGAAATTAACAATCCTCTAGGTGCAATTCTTCAGAGCATTCAAACCGTTAAACGACGTATGTCTCCCGAACTGCCTGCAAATCTGGAGACTGCAGAAAAACTGAATATCTCTCTGGAAGCCATTGATACCTATATGGCCGAGCGGGAGATTACGCGGTTCCTGGAGAACATTCATAGCGCAGGCGTTCGTGCCTCCCAGATTGTCTCCAATATGCTGCAGTTCAGCCGCCGGGAGAGCCGTGACCTGACGCCTATGCCTATGGGGGATCTGATTTCCCAGACTCTGGATATTGCAGCCTCTGACTTCAACCTTAAGCAGGGCTTTGACTTTAAACGCATCAAAATCAAACAGGAAATCGACCCAAACCTGCCGCCAGTTCCCTGCATTGCCAATGAGATTCAGCAGGTGTTGTTAAACCTTTTGAAGAATGCGGCACAGGCGATCAGTAACCGGGAAGAGTCATCCCGGCAGGGGCTGATTACCATCAATGCTCACCGTGAAAACCAGCAGGCGATTATTAGCGTGGAAGATAATGGCAGCGGTATGCCGGAAGATATTCGTCGACGTATCTTTGAACCCTTCTACACCACCAAGGATATTGGCTCTGGCACAGGTCTGGGTTTGTCGGTCTCTTATTTTATTATTACCAACAATCACCATGGCTCGATTACTGTCAGCTCAACGCCCGGTGTCGGCACGACCTTTACTATTGGCCTCAACCTCCCGTAGCTCTTTGGGTGATATCTCTGAGGAAAACACCCGGTTTTTGGTATAATCTCTGGCTGATTTCATGAAGTTCAGGGATAACACCATGGCCAACCGCTGGCAGCCACCGAGTCTGGCAGAAGTCGTTACAGAGAATGTCCGTCAGGCACTGGCAGAAGATATTGGCGATGGCGATATTACTGCACAGCTGATTCCGCAGGAGCGAAATGCCGAAGCACGTGTGATTACCCGTGAAGACTCCATTATTTGTGGTCGCCCCTGGGTAGACGAAGTGTTCCGTCAGATTGACGCTGATGTTGTCGTTGAGTGGCAGGTCAAAGAAGGTGCCCGTGTCGCAGCCAACACCATACTGTTTACCTTAAAGGGTTCTGCCCGCTCACTGCTGACCGGCGAACGTGCCGCCCTGAATTTCCTGCAGGCTCTTTCCGGTACAGCTACCCTTTGCAGCACCTATGCTGCGAAGGTCTCCGCAACATCCGTCAAGCTGCTCGACACCCGCAAGACCCTGCCAGGCCTGCGTCGCGCCCAGAAATACGCTGTGAAAACCGGTGGCTGCTATAACCATCGCATTGGCCTTTATGACGCCTTCCTTATTAAGGAAAACCATATAGCCTCTTGCGGTAGCATCGACCAGGCCGTAGCCGCTGCTCGCAAGCTGGCTCCCGGCAAGCCTGTAGAGGTCGAAGTGGAGTCCCTTGATGAGCTGGCTACAGCACTGCAATGTCAGGCAGATATCATCATGATCGACAACTTTTCCACAGATGATATGCGCACCGCCATAGCTATGAACAAGGAAGCCGGCGCCAAAGCTAAACTGGAAGCGTCCGGTGGTATTACAGATGCCACACTGCTTCCTATCGCACAAACGGGTGTGGACTATATTTCCATCGGCGCTCTGACCAAAGACTGTCGGGCTGTGGATCTATCCATGCGCGTCTCTCATATGTAAATCCGCATATGTAAACCCGCCACATGTAACCCAATACAAGTATCCGGCAGCGGAACCTGCCGGAATTGATGAATGAAGGATGCAGCACTATGAGTAAAACAATTCTTGTCACCGGTGGTGCCGGCTATATTGGCAGCCATACCTGTGTGGAACTGCTGCAGGACGGTTATGAAGTTGTGGTACTGGATAACCTCTGCAACAGCTCACCTGAAGCACTGCGCCGTGTAGAAACCATCACAGGCAAATCTGCCACTTTCGTTGAAGGTGATGTACGGGATCGTGCCATTTTGCAGAAGCTGTTCAATGAGTACAGCTTTGACTCAGTTATCCACTTTGCTGGCCTCAAGGCTGTGGGCGAATCCTGTGAGATTCCTCTGCACTACTATGACAACAATGTCAGCGGTACAGTGATTCTTGCTCAAGAGATGGCGGCTCACGGGGTGTTTAATCTGGTATTCAGCTCCTCCGCTACGGTGTATGGCGACCCGGCCAGCCTGCCTATAAAGGAAGATTTTCCTCTCTCCGCCACCAACCCTTACGGCCGCTCCAAGCTGATGGTGGAAGAAATGCTGGGTGATGTGTACAAGTCCGACAGCCGTTGGAATATTGCCCTGCTGCGCTACTTCAACCCGGCGGGTGCGCACGAGTCCGGCCTGATTGGTGAAGACCCCAATGATATTCCCAACAATCTGATGCCATTTATCAGCCAGGTGGCTATTGGTATGCGGGAACAGCTGTCGGTGTTTGGCAGTGACTACCCCACTGTCGATGGCACAGGTGTACGGGATTACATTCATGTTGTTGATCTGGCCAAAGGCCATGTCTGCGCTATCAACAAACTGCGCAGTGGCTGCGGTCTGAACGCCTGGAACCTGGGTGTTGGCAATGGCCAAAGTGTTCTGCAGATGGTCACCGCCTTTGAAACAGCTTCAGGACGCCCGGTTCCTTACAAGCTTGTAGATCGTCGCCCTGGCGATATTGCCGAATGCTGGGCTGACCCTTCTCGTGCACGGGAAGAGCTGAACTGGCAGGCAGAAAAAGGTCTGGAAGATATTATGGCCGACGCATGGCGCTGGCAGTCTTCCAATCCGGAAGGTTACCGCTAACCTTTAAAGGATATCGGCTGCGATAAAATATGCGGTCTCCTGCCGATCAATAATGTGTTCGGCAGGAGACTTTTATGCATTCTTATATCCCTCTCATCCTACGTCTTTCATTTCTTTTCATAGCCCTCTTCGCTCTTTCTCAGAAAGCGGCTGCAGATTGTGCAGAGCTTCTGGGCAGTAAAAGCCGGGATCAACTCCAAGAGCAACATCAGGACCTGCTGGATACGATCCAAACCCATAACGAGCTCTACGAAGCCGGACAGCCTGTCATTTCCGATGAAGAGTATGATGCCCTGACCCAGCAGCAGAGGGAGCTGGGGCGCTGCCTGGGCGATGTTGTTCGCAGTGATATTCTTCCACCACTGGATAACCGCCACCGCTACCCCATGGGCAGCCTGAAGAAGGCTGACGACCAGGAAGATATTCTGGATTTTCTGGAAACTGCACAACGTTTGGGTAGCCCAGTGCTACTGCAACCAAAGATCGATGGTGTCGCCGTAGAGCTGGTGTATCAAGGCGGCGAATTAGTGCAAGCCTTAACCCGCGGTCAATGGCGGACCGGCAAAGGGCTAAACCTGCTTCCGATCATGCCTTTTATCCCCTCTGTACCTGATCAACTCCCCAGTCAGAGAAAAGAGGTTGTGATCCGTGGTGAGCTATTCACTCCCGCCAATAACCCCGCCACCGAAGGTTCATCTACACCCCGGCATTACGTCGCAGGATTAATTAACCGCAAACAACCTGCACCAGCAGAACTGAAAAAACTCCAGTTCTTCCCCTGGCAGTGGAGCTACAGCCCATTGGCTTCATTGCGCAGTAATAATCGTCAACTTAACGAGTGGGGCTTTAGCGATACCGCAGCATTTACTCATCCGGTAAAAACTCTGGATGATATTTTGTATCTGCGACAAAAATACAATAAAGAGCAATCTGCTCTCGATGCCCTGCCTTTAGATGGTATTGTTTTAAAGCTGGATAACCTCACCATTCAGAAGCGTCTCGGGCACCTGGATGGCACGCCCTATTGGGCGCTGGCCTGGAAGTTTCCAGCCAAGCAAGCGGTCACAGAGGTAAAACGTGTGTACTGGACCATTGGCCGTACAGGGCAAGTCACCACCCTGTTGGAGCTTCAGCCTGTGACCATTCAAGGCATCACCGTGCAGAATGTTCATATTGGTCCAGTGGACTATCTCAGTTCTTTGGATATCGCTGCAGGCGACAGCATCAGCGTGAAACTCAAGGGAGCAGCGACGCCTGTATTTGGCAAAGTCATCACCCGCCCCGAATATAGAAAATTGCCAACACTTCCCGATACCACTCTCTTTAACCCTATGACCTGCCTCACCTATACCCCACACTGCAAAGAACAGTTTTCCGCTCGCCTGCAGTGGCTCACTGCTCGCACAGGTCTCTCTCAAGTGGTTAGTAGCACTCAGATTCAGCAGGGTATCAACAACGGCAGCCTTACTACGTTAATCGACCTGCTTAAAAGCACACCACGGCCCGATATCTCTCTGGCTGACAGTATCAGGGCTTTAGGTATTCCAGAAGTGGGGCGTAAACGTTCAGAGCTACTGGCTGAGAAAGGGAAAAACTGGAAGACAATACAAAACGTATCTGTGGATAACCTTAAGAGCTGGCTAAAAGTATCCACAGACGAAGCTGAAACAATAAAGCGTTATTTGAAGCTACAGCCAGTCAAAACCCTGGGGGATTACCTGCTTCGCTAAGCTCTTGCAGGGTGTTTTCAGGGAGCCAGATTACGGCAGTTGCCCGGCAGGTATTCAACAATCGAAGGGGCAACATCCTGATAACGACACTCCCAGACAGTGCTGCCAGATAATGTTGGGTTCAGATGGATATAACCATCCACTGAGGCATCCCCTAAAAAATCCCAGTCAGGGCGAATAGAGATTACACCCTGATCGATTATCACCGCACGAATAGAATTATTACCTGCTGCCACGGCGGCTTCATCAATATCCGAGTTTGCCGCACTACAGTCAACAAGACTGCCCCGTGACTGAATACAGTTAGAAACCGCGGCCTTCATCTCAGACATAATAGTGAGAACTTCTGTCACCTTTGCCCGAGTTGCATAACTGTTATAGGCAGGTAAAGCGACCGCCATCAAAATACCGATCAGGGCTACGACAACCATCAGTTCTATCAGGGTATAACCATGACGTTCACGGGAGGTTGAAGGTGTCATAAGGCGTCCTTGGCGTTGATCTGGCACGGGAAACTTAATCTGTTCATCGGCGCACGGGGATCTATCTTGACCAAGCCTACTGACGATAATAACGCCGCAGGGATGAGAGGTTTCTCACCTTCTCCCGACTTTGCTCGATCAATTTCTCAATTTTGTCGGCATAACCGGCATCCGATTCCACAGCCAGCCTGCGAACTTCCTGCCAGTAGGGCTCCGCCCTGGGCCAGGAAGTAATATTCAACCAAACCAACTGCTTGCCCATCAGGTATTCCAATGCCATCTGGTCCCCCTGCTGAGCCTCAATCTTCCCAGCTAGACGGAGGTGTGCAGGAACATAGCCCGGATTGACCTTCAGAGCGGATTGCCAGTGTAAAACAGCAGCATCCGGTACATCCTCAATCCCTAAACGAAACCCTTCATCCAAGAGATCACCAGCCAGCGTATGGAACACCGGCAGTAACGGGTTTTTCTCCAGCACAAGTGACACCTGACTCCACGCCAGAGAAAACACTTTTTCCCTTTGCCTGCCCGAAAGCTCGGGTAAAACAGCCAGCAGCTTTCGAAGATAGATTTCAGAGGTTGGAACATTGGCAGGGTCAACCCGCAGCACCCAGGAAAACAGGTCGTTATTCGAAGCCAGCCGCTGTAACACAGCAGGCTTATTGTGATAACCCCCATAAACCGCATTAGCACCTTCAATAATGATGTAACGCCCAGTCATCACACAAAGTACAAGAGCAACCAGTAAAGGAGCACCACGATGTAACCGGAACCTTTGTGGCCGTCGAACTAACCCACAGCGTATGGCCAGCCAGCTAATACGGGCAAAAATCAACCAGGCCATCAAATTGAGGAAGAAGGTATAAAAAATGAAATTTAAAAATGCATGACTGAACAGCGCAAGATTAATTACCAGTAAGCAAGCCAGCTCAGCCCTACGCTTATCGCCTGTACAATGACCGAGAAAAAGAATACGGAACAGTAAATAGCCATGGAACAACACCCATGCCATAAACGGCAGGAAGATCACCAAACCGCCTTCCTGCAACAACTGGAGATAATCGTTATGAGCCACAAGACCGGCACTAAACATTTCAGTCCTAACCGACGGATACAACAGTGCAAACGAGCCAAAACCACTTCCCAGCCAGGGTGCCTGCTTAATTAACTCCCAGGTGGATAACCACATGGGCCAACGTTGATTAAGGTTATGGAGATCATCAAAATTACGGGAGACCGGCTCATAGCCTGCTAACAGAGGTACACCTTTCACTGCCAGATATGCCACACCAGCAACGATCAAGTACGCTCTTAACCGATATAGCGAAAAGCTTTTCAATCGCCAACCGATAAACCCGAAACCCACAACCCCAAGCCACCAGGCTCCCAGCCCACTGCGAGAAAAAGTCGCAAATAATGCGAACAGAAGAATAAACTGTACAAACCAATGAATAGCCCCTTGCCTCTCACGGCTCAACAATAAAAAACTACCGAGGTACATCACAGCAGCAAAGGCATTGGCATCAATTAAAAAGCCGGAGACTCGTTGAAAGTCATCCAAGTACTGCACCACAGCCCACAGAGCAGTGATTGCAAGAACTGAGATGGTAAGAGCCTTGGTTGTCAGCCATTCACTTCGAATCAAACAACTGCCATTGATTACCAAATAAAGTAAAGGACCTCCGGCTAGTAGAAAGCCATGGGTTATGGCACTGACCTGACCGAAATAAAATATATGAAAAAAGAGGAAGGCCAGAATGCAAAAGGTCAAAACAACCAGTGAGTCATAAACAGTGCCTAGCCTCGCAATTTTGACTAAAACTGCAGAAAGCAAGCAAACAATAGAAAGTTGAATTGCAGGAGGAAAATACAGAGAAAAGAGAAGAGCAACACTTTGCAGGGACAATAAAAAACAGAAGCCAATTTGGCTTCTGCTTTTGTTCAAACTGTCAGATATCAATTTCTGCAGTTAGCTGGCAAGAAGTTATCAGGCACAGGATTAGTGCCTGGTTTCTGACAAATCCATGAAATGGAGCCCGTTGCATCTGTTCCGACCAGTTCCAGAAACTTGGTTGTCGCATGCACCGCGCTGGTATACTCAATGGTCACGATTCCACATGCTGCGATACCCGTCCCACAAGCTGTTGCATCAGCCCCTGCAGAAACAACAATTCCCGCAACTGAGTTACCAGTTATGGTCGCCGCCACACCAGCACTGGCATTATCTGATGGCCATGATCCTGTCGAGGAGTAGTACTCTGCAATACCCGCCTTTGCACCCGCCGCCAGATTCAACCCCTCAGACACATGAGCCCGCTTGGTATAATCCTGATAAGCAGGAATCGCCACAGCGGCCAGAATGCCGATAATCGCAACCACGATCATCAACTCGATAAGCGTAAAGCCTTTTTGAACTCTTTTGAGTGTGTTCATAACCTGTCCCCTTCTCTCCCTGAACGAGATTTCACCAGCGCCATAACCTTCTGCCGCTTCCATAAGAAGTCAGCGCAAAGTTCAGGCCAGAAAAACCTTTCATTTCTAAAACGTCTTTCGCCTGTCTGAGGTATTTCTTTAGGAAGTAACCAGGACTGGTGGCTACACCAAATCGAATAGATTCAAGACCTTTAATGCTTATTGGTTATTTCAGGCGTAAAGAGCCGCCGCCGAGAGCCTTTATACACCGAATAAAAGGCCGGCCCTCATGAACCTGCTTGCATCCGTAACTACGAACAAAGTGACCATTTTTTTCACCCGTCTGGGCATCTATGGGCTAATTGCAGTGATGGGGACTCTTTATGGGCTGGGCAAAATCAAGAATAGCCATGAACAGCTGGTGCTCAATTCCATCCAGGACATCAGCCATCATGAACAAGGCTCCTTCACTCTGGTGACACAACATATTGCCGTCCGGCGCACAGGTGAGGGGGCAGACTACTACCGCTCTCTGGCCGCAGACCAGTTGGGTGAATACCAAGGACACACCCTTACCTACTGGACTTTCGATCTTCGTAAAGCCTTGACCACTGGTACCCTGCCTCTGGAGCTCTACTTTGAAAGTCAGTACAGCAAAGGCGTGGCCGTGCATAACTTCCGGGTAGAGGGTGCTCTGACTCCACGTATGATTTCCCAAAGCCTGCTAATTCAGTAACGCTAATATTGAGAAGTCTGCCGTGGCTATCAGACTGACGTCTCGGTATGATTTCCTTAATTAACGACTTAAAAAGAAGACAATGGCAGAGATTCCACTTCCCGGCCTGGCACGAAAGCTTGTTGCCGATGGCCTTCTAGAACAGGATGCCGCAGAACAGGCCGTTAAAGCTGCCCGCTCAGAGCAGCTTCCGCTTATTTCGTACATAGTGCAGAACGCGCTGGTCGACAGCTACGTCATCGCCAAAACCAATTCCGAGCTGTTTGGTATTCCGGTTTTCGATATTGAAGCGCTTGACCATGAACATGTACCGAAAACGGCCATCAGCGAGAAATTGATTCGTAAGCATCGTTGCTTCCCACTGTTCAAGCGGGGAAACCGGTTATTTGTCGGGGTCTCAGACCCAACCAATGAAAAGTCTCTTGATGAAGTCCGATTCAGCAGCGGCCTGAATGTAGAAACCATTCTTGTTGAAGAAAACAAGCTCTCCACTGCTATTGAAAAACTTTTGGATGACACCGATCAGGATCTCGGCGATCTTGATGACGAAGAGCTGGATGGTTTGGATGTCGAAGCCGTTGATGACAATGCAGACGATGAGCAAGACACCAGCGTTGCCGACGATGCCCCTGTCGTAAAGTTCGTGAACAAGATGCTGCTAACAGCTATCAAGCTGGGAGCCTCCGACCTTCACTTTGAACCTTACGAAAAGTCTTACCGGGTGCGCTTCCGGGTCGATGGTGTTATGCAGGTGGCCGCCAAACCTCCTATCGCCCTGGCACCAAAAATCTCTTCACGTCTGAAGATCATGTCCTCCATGGATATCTCTGAACGGAGAAAACCCCAGGACGGCCGGATCAAGATGAAACTGTCCAAAACCAAAGCTATCGACTTCCGTGTAAATACATTGCCCACCCTCTGGGGCGAGAAGATCGTACTGCGTATCCTTGACCCATCCAGTGCCAAAATGGGTATCGATGCACTCGGTTATGAAGACGACCAGAAAAAGATGTACATGGAAGCTCTGGAACAGCCTCAGGGCATGATTCTGGTGACCGGTCCTACTGGTTCCGGTAAGACCGTATCTCTATACACCGGCCTGAATATTCTCAATACCATCGAGCGTAATATCTCCACCGCGGAAGACCCTGTGGAAATTAACCTCGAAGGTATCAACCAGGTTAACGTAAACCCCAAACAGGGTATGGACTTCACCCAGGCACTGCGGGCCTTCCTGCGTCAGGATCCCGATATCATCATGGTGGGTGAGATTCGAGATCTGGAAACCGCAAACATCGCCATCAAGGCTGCCCAGACCGGCCACATGGTTATGTCTACCCTGCACACCAACAGTGCGGCAGAAACCCTGACCCGTATGATGAACATGGGTGTTGCGTCGTTTAACCTGGCAACCTCTGTTAACCTGATCATCGCCCAGCGTCTGGCTCGTCGTCTGTGTAACAACTGCAAACAGAAGATCAAGATTCCTACCGAAGCCCTTCTGGAACAGGGCTTCACTGAAGAGCAGGCCAGCAGCGCTGTTATCTATGCCCATGAACCGAAAGGCTGTGATAAGTGCAACAAAGGCTACAAAGGCCGGGTTGGTATCTATGAAGTTGTGAAGGTCACAGCGGGCATGCAGCGGATTATTATGGAAGAAGGTAACTCTATTCAGATATCCGATCAGGCTCAGAAGGAAGGCTTTAAGAACCTGCGCCAATCCGGTTTGATCAAGGCTCTGAAGGGCGTTACCAGTCTGGAAGAGGTTAACCGGGTGACACTTGATTAGTAACGGTTGATTAATAAGATCCGATTAATAGCACCCGACTCATAAGACTCGATTAATATCCTCCTCCATATATGCGATTATGACGGTTTTATAACCACTCAGTAGCAGGAGTTTCATGGATATCTTTCTGGTTGGCGGCGCAGTACGCGACGAACTCCTCGGGCTCCCGGTCAAAGACCGGGACTGGGTCGTCACCGGTGCCACACCGGAACAGATGGCCGACCAGGGGTTTCGCCCCGTCGGCCAGGATTTCCCCGTCTTTCTCCACCCCAAAACCCACGAAGAATATGCCCTGGCCCGTACCGAACGAAAGTCCGGCCATGGCTATTCCGGGTTTGTCTTTCATACCTCACCCAACATCACTCTCGAAGAAGATCTTCTTCGTCGTGACCTGACCATTAATGCCATCGCCAAAGACGACAACGGCAAACTGGTCGACCCCTACAACGGCCAGCAAGACCTTGAAAACAAAATACTCCGCCATGTCTCCCCCGCATTCCGTGAAGACCCTCTGCGCATTCTTCGTGTAGCCCGCTTTGCAGCACGTTTTGCACAACAAGGTTTCACCATCGCACCAGAAACTTTGATACTGATGCAGGATATGGTTGCTGAAGGAGAAGCTGCCTGGCTGGTTGCCGAACGTGTCTGGCAAGAAACCCATCGAGCACTGGAAAGCGACACTCCCGCACTGTATTTCCAGGCACTTTCACAATGCCACGCACTGAAGGTTGTCATGCCTGAGGTTGATGAGCTGTTTCAGACAACAGACTCTCCATCAGCACAAGCTCTCAACCTCTCCGCTCAGGAACAACAATCTGCCATAGTGCGCTTTGCGACAGCTATCTGCACTGCTAACAACACCCAAAATGTAAAAGCTCTCTGCAAGCGTATGAAGGTGCCCACACTGTTTAAGGAAGTGGCAGAAATCACCAGCAAAGTTCTTCCCGAATGGTTAACCTCAGAGCCAGTGACTCCAGCCAACAGACTAAAGCTGCTGCAAACAATGGACGGCTTTCGCAGACAGGAACGTTTTGAGTCCATTCTGGAAGCAGCAAGAATCTTCAGCACAATAGACAAACAGCAGAGCAAACAAGCCCAGCCAGAACTCTCAGAAACATTGAAACAAGATTTGGAAAGCTGCAAAGAGGTCGATGTACAAGCGCTGATAAAACAAGGTTTCAAAGGAAAAGAGTTGGCAGAAGAAATCAACAACACCCGCCTAAAGAACATAGAGGCGCGCACTGAAACTTAAAGACTGAAACTTAAAGAGAGGAGGGTTCGGTTTGCTGTTTCAAAGGTCAGGATGACCCGATATCGACTCAATACTGGGATGTGTTGCCGGAGCGTAAACAGCTGCCCGAACCCGCCCCGGAACAAAGATAAGCCAGCTGGCTTATCTCAAAGTTTTCAAAGAATGCCCTACAGATCGTCCATCCACTAAAAACAGCTCCACCGAGCCAGAAATATCCGAAGTTTGAGAAACCACAGCTCTAGCCAAAGGCTGAAAATAAGGTTCCTCAATCTCACCCAAATCGGACAGAGAAAACTCATCAGCAGAGCAAAGCAGAATATCCATATCCGCAGCACATAAGGAAGAAGGTCGCACTCGCCCTAAACGGGCCTCAACTGTTTTACACCAGTCACGAAGTTCTTCCGAAGACAGATCACTCTCAAAACTGGCAACAGCGTTCAAATACTCGGAATCAAGAATCACTCCGGCAGAACTAACAGCCTCTGTCTTACATACAGGGCTTAAACGGATCTCACCAAACTCGGTCAGAAGAGACTCTATCATCGCCGGCAGCTGTTGCTCTGCCCGCTCATTACTGCCAAGACCAACCAGATAACGGTACTTCAATGCATTCAATCCTTTGAAGATTCGGAGCAACTATTCATCAAGAGCAATCAGGGAAGCGCAATACCCATCTGCTCACGGGTACGGAATGTCTCGATTCCGGCAATACCATCACGTAACGCATGAGGTTTGCGGATTTTCAAACGCACATCGGTCACAGGGAAACTCTTAAAAACGGTTTCCAGCACAGCCCCGGCCAAACGTTCCAGCAAATGATAACGGCTTTCCTGACACAACACCTTCACCTTACGGCGAATCTCGGCATAGTTAAGGGCATCGCCCAAGTCATCACTGGTAAACGCATCGCTGAAATCCGTTCCCAGCTCCAAGTCCAGGATCAATGGCTGAGTATCCTCATGCTCCCAGTGATAAAAGCCTATCACCGCTTCAACATAAAGATCACTGATCAGAACCTTATCCATATCCACCTCAGAGTTTAAGAAAACCAAGCTAACAAAAGAAAAGCTAAATCGCATCCAGCTCAGCCAGCGGCCAGCGGGGGAGAGGACGAATACCAGGCTTATCAAGCTGACCAGCTACAAGTCGCTGGGTGCCTGCATAAGCAATCATGGCGCCATTGTCGGTACAGAAAGCAGGACGAGCATAAAACAAAGATGACTTTTCACCAGCCACCGTCTCTTCCAAACGCGCCCGCAAACGCTTATTGGCACTCACACCACCGGCAATCACCAGATGCTTCATTCCTGTCTGTCGCAAAGCACGACGACACTTAATAGCCAGGGTTTCTACAACAGCCTCTTCAAAGGCACGGGCGATATCCGCACGAGTCTGATCATCACACTCTTTACCTCCGTGTTCCGCAACCTTATTAAGGGTGAAAGTTTTCAAACCACTGAAACTGAAATCCAGACCTGGACGGTCGGTCATAGGGCGAGGGAAACGAAAACGCCCCTGCTCACCACTTTCCGCCAAAGCTGCAATACGAGGTCCGCCGGGGTAATTCAAGCCGAGCATCATCGCCGCCTTATCAAATGCTTCACCGGCCGCATCATCCAGAGATTCACCCAGAAGCTTGTATGAGCCAATACCTTCCACTTCCACCAGCTGGGTATGCCCGCCAGAAACCAGCAGCGCCACAAAAGGAAAAGCCGGCGGATTATCTTCCAGCATGGGAGCCAACAGGTGACCTTCCATATGGTGTACGCCCATTACCGGAATATCCCAGGCCCAGGCAATCGACTTGGCTATTGCCGAACCCACCATCAAGGCGCCAATCAGGCCGGGGCCACGGGTGTAGGCAATGGCATCAACATCTGACTGGGTACAACCAGCCTGGTTCATCACCTCATTAATCAGAGGCAGCACCCGGCGCACATGGTCACGGGAGGCCAGTTCCGGCACCACACCACCATAGTCATTGTGCATCTCAATCTGACTGTACAGGGCATCAGCTAGCAGACCCCTTTCACTGTCGTAGAGGGCAATACCTGTTTCGTCGCAGGAGGTTTCAATACCGAGAACCTTCATGGGGTGGGGCTATCTCTAAGATTTGGGCGGCAAATGATAATCCGGCCGAAGGCCGCTGTACAGAATCCCTCAAAGCCAGAGCAAAACTCACACTCACATCCCCAGCACCCTTCGCCAGAGCCCTCCGGAGGCTCTAGCCAGCGCAGACCTGAACGACAAACCCTTGAATGACGGCAACAGGCTGCGTTCGGCCACTAACCACAATGTCACAACCACTTGACAGTTGGCTATTGACCCGCCCCCCTTACACCTCTAAAATTCGCGCCTTTGCGGATACCCTTCTATCCTGTTGGGTACTTTGCGAGTCGATCCTCGACTACTTTAAACCATTAGATATATAAGGAAGGTGAGGCCCGCATGCCTGCTGTCAAAGTTAAAGAAAATGAACCCTTTGATATTGCCCTGCGACGCTTTAAGCGCAGCTGTGAAAAAGCCGGTGTACTCTCGGAGGTTCGTCGTCGCGAACACTACGAGAAGCCGACTGCAGTGCGTAAGCGTCAAGCAGCAGCAGCAGTCAAGCGCCATCTGAAGAAACTGCAGCGCGAGCAACGTCGTCGCGAGCGTCTGTATTAATTCAGCGCCGGAATATTCTCCAACCTGATCAGCGGATTTTCTGTTCAGCACGGAAGCAATAGACCAAAAGATTCTTACAGAGACCACAAACAGAGTGTGACAGGATGTCATTCAGTCTGTGGTTTCTGTAGGGGTTGCCCCTCTCGATAAGCTCTACCCCCGCAATACCCAAACACGCCTTTACAACAAGCTGTTCAGACTATTATCTTCTGCATAGTCCACACGCCAGCCCTACCGCCGCCACAAACCTGCCACCACAAATAAAGTACAACACAAGCGTCAGACAAAGCCGACGTGACGTGATACCTTGATCTTAATAACCTGCAGCACTTCTTATTTATGGCCGGACTAATCCCCCAAAGCTTTATTGATGACCTCCTCGCCCGCACCGATATTATCGATGTGGTGGGAGAACGTATTACCCTGAAAAAAGCCGGACGCAACCATCAAGCTCTCTGCCCTTTCCATAAAGAGAAGTCGCCGTCTTTTACCGCCAACCAGGACAAACAGTTCTATTACTGCTTTGGCTGTGGTGCCAGCGGCAACGCTGTCGGCTTTGTGATGGACCATGACCATATCGACTTCCCTGAAGCGGTAGAAACCCTGGCCCATCGCGCAGGCATGCAGGTACCCCGTGAAGCTTCTGGTGCCTCACAAAAGCGGGAACGCTATGACTCTCTTTATAAGCTGTTAGCCAAAGCCACGGCCTGGTACACCGAACAACTGAAAGGACACGACCTCTCCGCACAAGCCAGCGACTACCTTCAAAAACGCGGCCTGAACGCCACCACCATAGAAGGTTTCCAACTGGGCTACGCACCGCCGGGGTGGGACAATATGATGAAGGCTCTGGGCAACACCCCAGAGCGCAGCCAGCTTCTGCTGGATGCAGGTCTTATTGTTGAGAACGAAGAACGCAAATCCACTTACGACCGTTTTCGCGACCGGATCATCTTCCCGATTCGAGACCAGCGTGGGCGCGTGGTCGCCTTTGGTGGCCGGGTACTCGGTGACGAGAAACCCAAATACCTGAACTCGCCAGAAACCCCGGTCTTCTCCAAGGGCCGTGAACTCTATGGCCTTTACGAAGCACGACAGGCTAATCGCGACCTTAGCCAGATTCTCGTGGTAGAAGGCTATATGGATGTCATTGCCCTTGCCCAGCAAGGCATCACCAATGCCGTTGCGACCCTGGGCACAGCCACCACTTCTGAGCACCTGAACCAGATCTTCCGCCACACCAGCCAGACCACCTTCTGCTTTGATGGCGATAACGCCGGTCGTCAGGCTGCGTGGCGAGCACTGGAAAACGCCCTGCCGGTTATGGATGACGGCCGCCAGATTCGCTTCCTGTTCCTGCCTCAAGGAGAAGATCCGGATTCCATCGTTCGCACAGAAGGCGCCAATGCCTTCCTCGATCGCCTGAAAGACAAAACCCAGGCACTGCCTTTTGATGATTATTTCTTCCGTCACTTTGAAGATGAAATTGATATCACCACCTTAGATGGAAAGGCGCGTCTGGTTCACAAGGTCACACCCTATATTCACAAGCTGCCAGCCGGTACCTTTAAAAGCCTGATGCTGAAGAAGCTGGGTGAGATCAGTGACCTGGGTACTGAAACAGTTTCGTCTATTGTGCAAAGCACACCGCAGGCCGCCAGCCGTACATATACCGCCAGTCATAACTCAAGCCAAAGCACAGCTAACAACTCTGGTCATATACAAAAAAAGTGGCACAACCAGCAACCAGAAACAGCAAGTAGCTCTTATCAGACACAAGAATCTGCACACCCGGAATATGAGGCAGCAAGTTTCACTCCAGCCGACAACTGGCACACAGAAACAAACTCAGGCAACACTCAAAACTGGAACAGCCCACCTAAACGTCAAAGCATTGGTAACCGGGTTGCACGCCAGCCTTTAAGCCATGCTCAACGTGCACTGTACCTGTTACTGAATCGCCCGGACCTTGCGCAGACATTACAAGATGAAAGCCTGCCGAAAGAAAGTGACGATGAGCATATGCGAAATCTGATAACATTGACGGATTCCCTGCGTAAAAACCCTGTATCCAGCGCACATGGTGTACTTGGCTGCTGGCATGGTACACAGTTAGGGGTAGAGTTAATGGCGTTGATGAAGCGTGATTTATCGACGGATAATGCAGAACAGGTGTTTGCTGATTGTATACGACGCCTAAAAGATAAAACCTGGACTGAGCCAGAAAACCTCAGCGCAAAAGAACGAATGAAACTGATTACTGAGAGAAAACGACGTGAGCAGGAAGAAAAAAAACAAAAAAAATGATAAACTCCCTTGAATTGCGGGTTTAACGACCCAATAAATATATTCCCGGTGACTGTTATACAACTTAACGACGCTATAGCGTTGTTAAGGTATCGGCCTCAGTCATCTCAGAGGTTGCCATGATGGAAGGCAATCCAGGCGAAGGGAAGCCAAAGAACATTCCACTCCTGGTTTATATGCCGGGTAGTCTTATTCGGCATATAGCATATAGGAAAGCCTTTAGGCTATAATTGCCCGCTTACTGTCAAAAGCGCCGGGAACATTTCGTTGTGAAAGGGTCTCGCTGTTAAAGGGTTGATATGTCCGCAAATTCTCAACAACAATCCCGACTGAAAGAACTGATCAGCCGAGGTAAGGAACAGGGCTACCTGACCTATGCGGAGGTCAACGACCACTTGCCGGATGATATATCTGATCCGGAACAGGTTGAAGACATTATCCGCATGATCAATGACATGGGTATCCAGGTCTTTGAATCGGCTCCCGACAGCGATGCGCTTCTGCTCGGTGACGAGGAAAACTCCAGCGCGGACGAAGATGCAGCAGAAGAAGCCGCTGCAGCTCTGGCCGCCGTTGAACAGGAAGCTGGTCGCACCACCGACCCTGTGCGCATGTACATGCGTGAAATGGGCACCGTGGAACTGCTGACCCGTGAAGGCGAAATCAAAATCGCCAAACGCATTGAAGAAGGCCAGCGTGAAGTATTCACAGCTCTGGCGCACTTCCCTGGAACTATTCAGCTTATCCTGAGTGACTACTACCGTATCGTTGAAGAAGAAGGTCGTCTGACCGATCTGTTCAGCGGTTACATTGATCCCGAACCAGACATCCCCATCCCTGCGCCTGTCATCCCTAATGGCGAAGCCAGCGATGATGACGACGATGAGGAAGAAGAGAACACCGGCCCGGATCCCGAAGAAGCCCGCATCCGTTTTGGCGAACTCTTTGAAGCTCACGAAACCGCTGCTGCCGCTATCGAGAAACACGGCCGCAAGAGCCCGGAAGCTAAAGCCGCTCTGAGCGCTGCTGCCGAGCTGTTTGTAGCTATCAAGCTGATTCCACGCGTTACCGACCTGATGATCTTCCGGGTGCGTAACGCTCTGGACCAGATCCGCTCCAATGAGCGTGCCGTCATGCAACTGTGTATCCGTCGCGCCAAACTGCCTCGTAAGGTCTTCCTGGCTGCCTTCCCAGGCAACGAGAGCAATCTGGAGTGGCTGGATCAACTGTGTAAAGACAACCCCAACAATGCTGCCAGCCTTCAAGCTCAGCGTGTTGAAATCCTGCGTGCCCAGCGCAAGCTGAAAGCTGTAGAAGACGACATCGGCCTGCCACTGCCTGACATCAAAGACATTAACCGTCAGATGTCTATTGGCGAAGCCCGTGCCCGTCGTGCCAAGAAAGAGATGGTAGAAGCCAACCTGCGTCTGGTTATCTCCATCGCAAAGAAGTACACCAACCGCGGCCTGCAATTCCTTGATCTGATCCAGGAAGGCAACATCGGCCTGATGAAGGCTGTAGATAAGTTTGAATACCGCCGCGGTTACAAGTTCTCAACCTATGCCACCTGGTGGATTCGTCAGGCCATCACCCGCTCTATCGCGGACCAGGCCCGCACCATCCGTATTCCGGTGCACATGATTGAGACCATCAACAAACTGAACCGTATCTCTCGTCAGATGCTTCAGGAAATGGGTCGCGAACCCACTCCGGAAGAACTGGCTGAGCGTATGGAGATGCCGGAAGACAAGATTCGCAAGGTTCTGAAAATCGCCAAAGAGCCGATCTCCATGGAGACGCCCATTGGTGATGATGAAGACTCCCACCTGGGCGACTTCATTGAAGATACCACCATCCACTCTCCTGTGGACTCTGCAACATCTGAAGGTCTGCGTGAAGCAACCCGCAGCGTACTGGGTGGCCTGACTGCCCGGGAAGCCAAGGTGCTGCGTATGCGTTTCGGTATCGACATGAACACTGACCACACTCTGGAAGAAGTCGGCAAGCAGTTCGACGTAACCCGTGAGCGTATCCGTCAGATCGAAGCCAAGGCTCTGCGCAAACTGCGTCACCCTACACGCTCCGACCACCTGCGCAGCTTCCTCGACGAGCAGTAATCTGCTGCTTTCTCCTGAAAAGTCCGCACCCCATAAAAAAGACGCCAACTGGCGTCTTTTTTATGCCTCTTAATCAAAGCTTGTGAATTAACAAGGTTTCGTCAAAGCACTTAAATTATTACACACCAATTAAAGCATCTCTTATTCAGTCAGACCCCACCCGATTATTTGGCAGTACCTAGCTGTGGAGAAAGTTCTTTAGACACCCACTCACCTAGCAAACGATGACCAACCTGCGTGGTCATATGCTTACCATTAAAAAAGAAATATCCGTCACAGGCTTCCTGCGCACCATCATGAACACAGTCTCTCTCTTCTCCATAAAGAAAACCAAGAGCCGCTTTATTATTCAAGGTGTCATTCTGCCACTGGAAAATATCCAGAGTTTTCACACTGCCAAAACCGAACCAATCTAACGACAACTTCAGAGCATCGCTATAGCCCTCACAAAACCCCTTTAACAACTTCAGAACCGCAGGCCACCCCGCCGTCAGGTGACGACCAATAGGCGCACGAGACAGATCAGGAAGGCTCATTACAGCAATCTGCGACTTTGGAACACCAGCTGAAACCAACAACTCTACGGCCTGCACCGTACTTTGAATGGGGTGAGCGAACTTTTGATGGAGAACAGAGCTACCAGAAACACTCTCCGATACCTCCTGAGCAGCCAACAGGCCTGCCGGACTCGTATGATCAAGATGCAGCCAGTGCAGTAACTCCTCCTTCTCATGAGCAAGCCACTGCCTTACGCGAAGAATATTATCAATCACGTCATTGCCGCCTCCAAAGAGAATATAGAAACGTCCTTCCTTATTCTTTACATCCGAAGCCAAAAACAACTCAACCTGCTTCAGCACCCCTGGCACACAACTCACACCATCCCTTCTCAACCCTGGCATAACACAATCACCCACCTCAGAAAAAGGCGGGCCAGGTCTGTCATTGAGATAAACATTTCCCGTCTCTGCACTGGCCCAGGCGGAATTAATATTAACACCCCCTGCAACCGACTCAGAAAGCCCAGAAACATTGACAGCATTGGAGAGATACTGAAACCAGACCCGGCCCTTCTCAGGCTCAGCAGGCCAGTTAGTGATAGGAGCCCCTTTGGTCTTACCCTTCCGACCCTCATCTTCCACCCAGACATTATTACCCTGGTCTGTCAGGCTATCCCCAAACACGACTATGCCTTCGAGGCCAAAAGCCTTCAGACACCAAAATGAGATGAAAAACAAAAGAATACAGCGTTTCATAGCGACTCCACTTGAACCCTTCTTTAAGGGGTAAAACTAGTCGCTAAGCGAGAAAATGGGAGATGAAAAATGAATAATAAAAAGGGTTCAGAGAAGAATATCAGTACCTGTCCGCAAACCAGCGCTCAAGAAACTCAATGCAGAGTAACAATCGCTGCGGAACATGATGACGCGCAGGGTAGAGTGTATACAACGTAAGCAAAGGCTTTTCCTGACCCCCTAAAACCTCCACAACATCACCAGTTGCCAGAGCTTCGCGACATACGAAATCCGGTATAAAACCTATACCCAACCCCGCCCTCACAACATCCAGAATAAAGGGCGTACTGTTTACTTTCAGGGAACCTGAGACGGTTACAGCGTCACCGACTGGCCACACATTGAGACCGCGAAAGTAGCTGTAAGTGAAGCAATTATGTTGTTTAAGATCTTCCGGCGAGGACACTCCACCCTTCCTGGCCAAATACTCAGGTGAGGCACAGATATGATAACCAAACCTGCGTAGTGGGCGTCCAATATAGCCTGAATCCAGCTCGGTACTACTGGCCCGAAACCCAAGATCGAAACCCTGCTCAATAAGATCAACAGGTTCATCACCAAGATGAATATCAAGAGATATGTTTTGATACTGCTTCATAAAAGCGGCAAAGGCCGAGGACAAATCTGTCAATCCCAGAGCCATAGGCGCATTGATACGCAGTGTTCCAACAGCCGTTTGCTGAAGGTTCTGAACTTCAGACTCTGCATCTTCCATCTGCGAAAGAATACTTCGACTGCTCTCAAGATATTGAAGGCCTGCCAAAGTTAACGTCAAACGTCGTGTGGAACGCTGTAGTAAACGTGAACCAAGATGATCTTCAAGGCGCGCAATCTCCTTACTGATCAGGGACTTTGCGACATTCAATTCAGCCGCCACTGCCGTAAAAGTACCCAGGTCCGCCAAGCGTACGAAATAATGCATGGCTCGCAATTTATCCATAGAGACACCCAACGCTAATCAGAAAGCCTTTGCAGTACGACTGCTATTAACTGCAGAAAGTTTGTTCTCAATATGAGAACGATTATTCCACATTACTGCTGTTTTTGTGACCGCGCCCGAACCATAAACTCCTTAGGACATTCACCGCGAAGGAAACTTCACCATGTACACGCTCTACTTCTTTCCCGACGCCTGCTCACTGGCTACCCAAACCCTGCTGAATGAGCTGGATCTGCCCGCGAAACTTATCCACAAGCAGGATGCCGATAACTACAAAATAATCAATCCAACCGGCATGGTGCCTACTCTGATTGACGGAAGCAGAACCATTCGTGAAGGCGCCAATATTCTTTTTTACCTTCTGGATAAACACACAAATCACCTGCTGCCAAAAGACCCTGATAAATACTGGCAGGCACGGGAAGACATTCATTTCGCCAATGCCACCATGCATCCTGCATACAGTCGATTGTTCTTTATTGCCGGGAATATTGAAGGCCGCGAGAAAGATAAGGCATTTCAGGCTGCCGCCTCAGACATCAGCAACCTTTGGAGTACCCTTGAGGAACGACTCCAACATCAACCCTTTCTTGGCGGTGAAGCACCGGGAGTCGCAGACATTCTTCTTGCCGTCTATTCCCGCTGGGGAACGTCCTTTCCAGTCAATATCACGATAGGGCCAACCCCTAGCGTCATGCTGGATAAAGTCATAGCACTCGAAAGCTTCCAGAAAGCGCTGCAGGCACAAGAGCGCTACAAAACAGAAGTCTGATGGATCACAAACATTCCCAGTTCGGATGGATATAAGGTAATGGATCAATTAAAAATTAAAATGGTCACCGACCTTGTCTGCTCCTGGTGCCCTATTGGCTACAGAAATATAACAAAAGCACTGACTCACTTCGAAGACAAGATAGATACCAGCTTTCACTTTCTGCCCTTCGAGCTTAATCCAGCCATGCCCGCAGAAGGGGAAGATCTAAAACATCATCTGCAAACTCGCCAAGGCTGGAATGAGCAACAGTTTCGAGACTACTGTGCTCATGTCACCAGCCAGGCAAGTCATGCAGGGCTTAAATATGACTACAGTCGTCGTACTCATTATTACAACACCCACAAAGCGCATCGACTGCTCCACTGGGCCGAGCAGCAGCAAGCCCAGCGCAAAGTCTATGAAGCTCTGATTCCTGCCTATTTCGAATATGGCCAGAATCTCTCTGATGATGTGATTCTGCTAACGATTATCGACCAGCTCGGCCTCAACACGGTCAGTGCTGAAAAAGCTCTTTACGATAACTCGCCCGAATGGGAGCAGAAAGTTGCACGGGTTTCAGCTATGAAAGTCTCAAGCATTCCAACATTCATCATTAACAGCGTCACCGTTACCGGCTCCCATTCATCCGGCTATTTCGCTGAAGCCATTAGGGAAATCTCACAACAAATGACCAATCAACCAATGAAAGGACAATAAAATGCCTTACGTAAATATCAAAGTAACCGATGAAGGTGTGACTGCAGAACAGAAAGCACAACTGATTCAGGGTACAACGCAGTTACTGGTCGACGTACTGAACAAAAACCCGGAAACCACTTTTGTGGTTATCGAAGAGGTAAAGACAGACAACTGGGGGATTGGCTACAACACAGTCACCAGACTGCGCGAAGAATCTTAAAGGGTACAGACAAGAAAAGAGGAATAAAAAGAAGGGGAAACGGAGGCAGCGAGCGCTGCCTCCGCCTAACAGAATCAGTCCTGATTCTGCATGTTAGCCAGTTCCTTGATGGACAGCTTGATACGGCCACGGTTATCAACATCCATAACCACAACTTTCACCTGCTGACCTTCTTTCAGGTAGTCATTCACATCACTCACACGCTCTTCAGCAATCTGGGAGATGTGAACCAGACCATCACGGCCAGGCAGGATGTTAACGAACGCACCGAATTCAACAATACGGGCAACAGTACCTTCGTAGATCTTACCAACTTCAGCTTCAGCAGTGATGCCGTAAACCTTGTCGTAAGCCACCTGACAGGCGTCTTTGCTCTCACCGTAAATCTTAACAACACCGTCGTCGGTGATGTCGATGGAGCAGCCAGTTTCTTCACACAGGCCACGGATAGTTGCACCACCCTTACCGATCACATCACGGATCTTGTCGGTGTGAATCTTCAGGGTCATGGTCATAGGCGCGTTTTCGTTCAGCTCAGCACGAGGAGCTGCGATCACCCGGTTCATCTGCTCCAGGATGGTCATCCGTGCGTCCATGGCCTGCTCAAGAGCAATCTCCATGATCTCTTCGGTGATGCCCTGAATCTTGATGTCCATCTGCAGAGCAGTCACACCCTCAGAAGTACCAGCAACCTTAAAGTCCATGTCGCCCAGATGATCTTCATCACCCAGAATGTCGGTCAGAACGGCAAAGCTGTCGCCTTCCTTGATCAGACCCATCGCGATACCGGCAACAGGTGCCTTGATAGGTACACCAGCATCCATCAGCGCCAGACTGGTACCACAAACGGAAGCCATAGAGCTGGAACCGTTGGATTCAGTGATCTCGGAAACCACACGCAGAGTGTATGGGAACTCTTCATCGTCAGGCAGCAGAGCAGAAACACTGCGACGGGCCAGACGACCGTGACCAATCTCACGACGACCAACACCACCCATACGACCACACTCACCTACAGAGTAAGGAGGGAAGTTGTAGTGCAGCATGAATGCATCGCGGCTTTCGCCTTCGAGGCTATCGATAAACTGCGCATCACGGGTTGTACCCAGGGTCGTAGTCACCAGCGCCTGAGTTTCACCACGGGTGAACAGGGCGGAACCGTGAGTCTTTGGCAGAACGCCTACTTCAATGTGCAGAGGACGTACAGTCTTGGTATCACGACCATCGATACGTGGGCTACCAGCAATGATGGACTCACGTACGTGGGATTTTTCCAGCTTGCCGAACAGACCAGAGATTTCTATACCAGAAGGGCCGTCTTCTTTGGCCAGCAGTTCGATTGCTTCGTTGCGCAGCTCACCCAGAGCAGCGTTACGAGCCATCTTGTCATGAGCCTTGTAAGCGTCAGCGATCTTACCACCGAAAGCCATTTTCAGGTTGCCCAGCAGCTCAGCGTTGACTTCTTCAGCAACCCACTCACGGGTCGTCTTGCCTGCTTCAGCGGCAAACTCTTTGATGGCAGCGATAGCGCCCTGGTAGCCTTCGTGGGCAAACAGAACAGCACCCAGCATTTCGTCTTCAGTCAGCTCTTTGGCTTCAGACTCAACCATCAGTACAGCGCTGTCAGTACCCGATACAACCATGTCCAGCTCGGACTCTTTCAGCTCTTCGAAAGAAGGGTTCAGCATGTAGCCGCCTTTCTCTTCGTTAAAGCCAACACGAGCTGCACCGATAGGACCGGCGAAAGGAATGCCAGACACAGCCAGAGCTGCGGACGTGGCGATCATGCCCAGCATATCCGGGTCATTTTTCTTGTCAGTAGACATCACAGTGATGATGACCTGAACTTCGTTCATGTAACCCTTAGGGAACAGTGGACGAATAGGTCGGTCAATCAGACGGGACGTCAGAGTTTCTTTTTCGCTTGGACGGCCTTCACGCTTCAGGAAGCCACCGGGGATTTTACCGGCTGCGTAAGTCTTTTCCTGGTAGTGAACAGACAGCGGGAAGAAGTCCTGACCGTCACGGGCAGAATGAGCGCCCACAACCGTAGCCAGAACAACCAGGTCGCCCATAGTAGCCAGTACAGCACCGTCAGCCTGACGAGCTACACGACCAGTTTCCAGAGTGACCTGCTGGCCACCAAAATCAAACGTCTTTGTTACAGGAGTCACGATTATTTCCTTTTACTATTTAATCGAGCCTGACTGACACGCACTTTGTTTAACAAGAATCACTAAACACCATCACTCTTGTTTACAGGGATGCAATCCGGAACACAGTGGCAATCACCATACTCTGGATTGCACCCGGGTTATTCAGTTCGTTATCAGTCAGCCCATTCAGACAAAAGCGCCCCTATGGCAACTTTCACCTGCGAACCTTTTTTCACATGTCTCGAAGCACTTCTTTCAACGCTTCCATCTATGATCCAACAAGATTCTTACAACTTAATACACAAACAGCTTTTTCGGGAAAAAGCTCTTAAAACATTTTTTTTAACACAAAGCCTTTAAAGCCAAGCCTTTAAAGCAAGGCCCTTATAACAAAAGCACCGCTACCATTAAATCCCATCGGGATTTGGCAGCGGTGCTTCCTGCCCGCATCCGCTCCGGATACAGGCAAGCCGGAAAACTGCTTTCCGGCTCGGGCCGCTTGATAAGTAATCAAACGAGTCCTGTATCTTATCGACGCAGACCCAGACGACCGATCACAGTGCGGTAGCGCTCAACGTCCTTCTTCTTCAGGTAGTCCAGCAGGCTGCGACGCTGGTTTACCATACGAATCAGACCACGACGGGAGTGGTGATCGTGGATATGAGATTTGAAGTGGGACTGCAGACCTTCAATGTTAGCAGTCAGCAGGGCTACCTGAACCTCTGGGGAACCGGTATCACCTTCGCCACGACCGTACTCAGTTACAATTTCAGCTTTACGCTCAGCAGTCAGGGACATGCTCTTAACTCCAATCAACAATATGCATGATTCTCGGGAATGGCCGCGCATATTAACAGCCACCCTGAACACACCGCAGAGCCTTTCACAAGAGCCTTTTGAGCCTTTTGAAGAGCACTCAAAAAGAGCTTTACGGTAAAAGCGGTATTCTAACTGCATATCCGGGATTAATCATCCCGGAATTGTATCCACGTATAGGGATTTCTCAGGATGCCGATGTAGCCGGGTTCGCAACCAGCCTGCGGGGAGCGACAAGGCCATCATCCTGAATCTCTCCGATACCCAGGAAAACATTCGGCTCACCTTCGATTTGGCGATAAATACGCACAAAACCCGAAGTCGGAGCACGGGAAACCTGTACCGGCTGCCCTTGAGTCAGGTAGAAACTGGTTGATTCACCCAGCAGCACTGCAGGCCAGTGGCTGACAGCAGAATCCTGAGCCAGAAGAATATTATCCAGGGCAGCATGACCACCCTCACCACGGAGTGCTTCCAGCGCCTCAATAGTGAAAGACTGTGCTTCTTCGTAAGGCCCCGCCTTGGTGCGACGCAGCTCAGCGACATGAGCGCCACAGCCCAGCACTTCACCAATATCTTCTACCAGGCTACGAATGTAGGTGCCCTTGCTGCAATCCACTTCCAGCACCAGCTCATCACCACGAAACTCAATCAGAGTCAGGCGGTAAATGTTCACTTTACGGGACTTCCGCTCCACCTCAATGCCTTCACGGGCATACTGATAAAGAGGCTTACCGTTGTGCTTGATGGCAGAGAACATGGACGGCACCTGCTCAATCGGCCCACGGAACCGAGACAACACAGGCTCAAGGTCAGATTCAGTGATCGCCACCGGGCGCTCAGAGATAACCTCACCTTCCGCATCGCCAGTGTTGGTGCGAATACCCAGCTTGGCAACCGTCCGATAGCTCTTGTCAGAGTCCAGCAGATACTGGGACAGCTTGGTGGCTTCACCCAGACAGATAGGCAGCACGCCCGTCGCCAGAGGGTCAAGGCTACCGGTATGACCCGCTTTCGCAGCGCCATACAGGCGCTTCACCTGTTGCAGCACGCCATTGGAAGAGTCACCGAGATGCTTGTCGACAATCACAATACCGTTGATTTCACGTCCACGGAAACGTCTGCGTCGAGACATTACTTACTCTCCCCTTCAGCCTTATTCTCGTCAGTCTGACCTTCGCCTTCCCCATTGGATACAGCTTCATCAATCAGGGAAGAGAGACGACGACCACGCACCAGGCTTTCGTCGTAACGGAAACGCAACTGCGGCGTAAAGCGCAGGCGCATACGACGGGACAGTTCAGTACGCAGATAACCTGCCGCTTCCGTTAAGATTTCAACGGCTTCGTCGGTGGCTTCTTTGCCATCAATACCCAGGAAAGTCACATGGGCTGTGGCAAAAGCCATATCACGGCTAACGTCAACGGCACTGACCGTCACCATACCCAGCCGGGGATCTTTCATATCCTGCTGCAGGATAGTAGCCAGCTCGCGCTGGATCTGATCACCAACCCGTTGGGTTCTACTAAATTCTTTTGGCATAACTTGCGCTTCGCATTCTCGTTATAAACCAGTCACGCAGACCATCATGACCTGCGCGAATAAGTAAACGTCAGTAAGCGTTCGTCTATAAACAAAAAGGCGCACGGAGGCGTTTCCACCCTCGCACGCCTTTTTGTTATAACGAGGCTTACAGAGTACGTTCAACCTCAACGGACTTGTAGACTTCGATCTTGTCGCCCACTTTCACGTCATTGTAGTTCTTAACACCGATACCACATTCGTAGCCGGTGCGAACTTCGCTGACGTCATCCTTGAAGCGACGCAGGGATTCCAGTTCGCCTTCGTAGATAACAACGTCTTCACGCAGTACGCGGATACGCTCGCTGCGGAACATGACGCCTTCGATAACCATACAACCAGCAACTGCGCCGATCTTGGGTGCACGGAAAACATCACGAACGTCGGCAACACCAACAATCTGCTCGCGGAACTCAGCCTTGAGCATGCCGGTCAGAGCCTGTTTCACGTCGTCGATGATGTCGTAGATTACGCTGTAGTAGCGCAGACCCAGACCTTCACTCTCGACGATACGACGGGACGTCGCGTCAGCACGAACGTTAAAGCCAACCAGGATAGCGTTGGAAGCCAGAGCCAGGTTCGCGTCGGTTTCAGTGATACCACCTACGCCACCGAAGATAACCTTAACATCCACTTCATCGTTACCCTGCTCATGCAGCGCAGCGGTGATGGCTTCCAGAGAACCACGTACGTCGGTCTTCAGTACAACCTTCAGAGTACGCTTCTCTGCGGAACCCATGTCCTTGAACATGTTTTCCAGCTTGGCAGCCTGCTGACGAGCCAGCTTAACCTCACGGAATTTGCCCTGTCGGAACATGGCAATTTCACGGGCCTTACGCTCATCCTGTACCGCCAGCATTTCATCACCAGCGCCAGGAGTACCGTCCAGACCGAGAATCTCAACCGGAATGGAAGGACCAGCAGTCTCAACTGGCTTACCGTTCTCGTCCAGCATTGCACGGATACGACCGTACTGCTGACCAACCAGAACGTTGTCGCCACGATTCAGGGTACCGGACTGAACCAGTACGGAAGCAACCGGACCACGACCCTTATCGAGACGGGATTCGATAACAACACCCTTCGCAGGACCGTCGGCAACAGCATTCAGTTCGAGAACTTCAGATTGCAGCAGTACAGCTTCCAGCAGATCATCGATGCCCTGACCAGTGTGAGCAGACACTTCGATAAACTGAGTGTCACCACCCCACTCTTCAGGGATAACGGCACGGGCAGACAGTTCGTTCTTCACGCGATCAGGATCCGCAGAGTCCTTATCACACTTGTTCACTGCAACAACCAGAGGAACGCCAGCATCTTTCGCGTGCTGAACAGCTTCTTCGGTCTGAGGCATCACGCCATCATCAGCAGCAACTACAAGGATTACGATGTCGGTCGCCTTGGCACCACGGGCACGCATCGCGGTAAACGCTGCGTGTCCTGGAGTATCCAGGAATGTGATCATGCCGCGGCCGGTTGTTACATGGTAAGCACCGATATGCTGGGTAATACCACCCGCTTCACCGGCCTGAACCTTCGCCTTACGGATGTAATCCAGCAGGGAGGTCTTACCATGGTCAACGTGACCCATAACAGTAACAACCGGTGCACGGGAAACTTCTTCACCCGTGGTTTCTGCTACCGCATCATCCAGGGAATCTTCCAGAGCGTCAGCCTTAACCATCTTGACCTTGTGACCCATCTCTTCAACTACGATAGCCGCAGTATCCTGATCGATTACCTGGTTGATGGTCACCATGGTGCCCAGTTTGAACATGTACTTGATAACTTCGGCAGCTTTCACAGCCATCTTGTTAGCAAGTTCACCAACAGTAATGGTTTCCGGAATAGCAACTTCACGGACGACTGCAGCTGTCGGCTTGGTAAAGCCATGCTGTTCCAGATCTTTAGACTTGAACGGCTTGCGGGACAACGGCTTGTTACGGCTGTTGCGGTCATCACGACCACCGCGACCTTTACCACGACCACGACCACGACCATCTTCGTTACGACCGATAGTCTCTCCGCCTTTCTTCTTGGCAGGAGTACGGCGACGACGACGATCATCATCAGCCGGAGGTGGTGGTGGAGCATCAGCACCTGGAGCACCAGCACCTGGAGCACCAGCAGCACCCGGATGACGACCATCAGGACGAGGTGCTGAAGATGGACGACGGTCACCAGTACGGCCAGCAGGTGCGGAACCCGCAGGGCGTGCACGACGTTGATCGTTTTCTTCAGTCTTGCGACGTACGCCTTCCTTACGACGGGCGTCATCTTCATCACGACGAGTCTTGGTCTGGCGACGTTCGGCAGAAGCCTTGTCGTCAGCCTTGCGCTCATCATCACGACGCTTCTTCTCGGTCTCAAGATCAGCCTTCGCGTCATTCTTCACGTAGGTACGCTTTTTGCGCACTTCTACGTTAACAATCTTGTTCTTGCCGCCAGAACCGCCAGCGACTTTCAGCTGACTGACAGTCTTGCGCTTCAGGGTAACCTGCTGTGGCTCTGGATCGACAGGCGCCGCCTTGCCGCCATGACCTCTGCGCAGGTGTGCCAGCAGTGCAGACTTCTCTGCATCGCTAACAGGCTGATCAGCCTTTTTGTGGGGCAAGCCCGCGTCACTCATCTGCTTGAGCAGGCGTTCAACCGGAGCTCCGACCACCTCGGCAAGTTGTGATACCGTTACATCTGCCATAAAACTTCTCCTCTCAGTGGCCAGCTCAGTTTTCTTCTCCGAACCAGCAGATATTCCTTGCTTTCATGATCAGCTCTGCAGCTTTCTCAGAATCAAGACCTTCAATATCTTCCAGCTCGTCAGTTGCCTGCTCTGCCAGATCTTCCAGAGTACGAACGCCTTTGGCAGCCAGTTCATACGCCAGGTTTTCTTCGAGACCTTCAAGACCCAGCAGGTCTTCTGCAGGCTGCGCGCCTTCCAGTCTCTCTTCATTGGCAATAGCCAGAGTCAGCAGACGATCTTTTGCGCGCTGGCGCAGTTCGTTGACCACTTCTTCATCAAAACCATCAATCCCGGTCATCTCTTCAACCGGAACATAGGCAACTTCTTCCAGGCTGGTGAAGCCTTCGCCGACCAGGGTACGCGCCAGGTCGATATCAACATCGAGATGATCGACAAAGACCTGAGCCTGTTTGTCAGCTTCTTTCAGCTGCTTGGCTTCAGCATCATCTTCGGTCATCACGTTCAGATTCCAGCCCGTCAGCTCACCGGCCAGACGGACGTTCTGACCACCACGACCAATAGCCTGTGCCAGATTGTCTTCAGCGACTGCCAGATCCATGGTGTGGTTGTCTTCATCAACGATGATGGAGGCCACTTCCGCAGGCTGCATAGCGTTGATAACAAACTGAACAGGGTTGTCATCCCACAGGACGATATCCACACGTTCGTTACCCAGCTCAGTAGAGACAGCCTGTACGCGGGAACCACGCATACCAACACAGGCACCAACAGGGTCGATGCGACCGTCGTTAGTCTTAACGGCGATCTTGGCACGGGAACCGGGATCACGGGCCGCAGCACGAATCTCGATAACCTCTTCAGAGATCTCAGGCACTTCCAGACGGAAAAGCTCAATCAGCATTTCCGGGCAAGTCCGGCTCATCATCAGCTGAGGGCCACGGTTCTCTTCAGAAACAGAGTGCAGCAGTGCGCGAACATGGGCACCCATGCGGAAGGTTTCCCGCGGGATCACCTGATCCTTACGCAGAACAGCTTCCGCATTGCTACCCAGATCTACGATCAAGGTATCGCGGTTCACCTTTTTAATAGTGCCGTTCAGCAGTTCGCCCATCTTGTCACGGTAAGATTCGACCATCTGACGACGCTCGGCTTCCCGGACCTTCTGGACAATAACCTGCTTGGCGGTCTGGGCTGCGATACGTCCAAAAGCAATGGACTCAATCGGCTCTTCCCACATACCACCAATTTCCAGGGACTCATCCTTCTCCTTGCCTTCGTCAAGGGTGAAGTGTGCGCCTGGAATTTCAAAATCTTCATCTGCCACGATGGTCCAGCGGCGGAACGAGTCATATTCACCGGTTGCCCGATCAATCGCGACGCGGATATCCACTTCGGTTTCGTAACGTTTTTTTGTTGCCGTCGCCAGGGCAGTCTCGATCGCCTCGAAGATAACCTCGGGCGGTACTCCCTTCTCGTTGGAGACGGATTCAACGACCAACAGAATTTCTTTGCTCATGCTCTGCCTCGCGCATCGTTAAACCGGTTCTTCCCTTTAGGACCCACTGCAAGAGCAAGCACTTTCGGAGAAAGCCTTCCCTCTTGCGGGCAGGCATCAGAACTGCGGTATTACATTCGCTTTATCGATGGTGTCAAAGGGGAAGAGGTATTCATGATCATCACAGATGATCACAACTTCATCTCCTTCCACACCCTGGATCACTCCTCGGTACTTACGGCGCCCTTCAAAAGGGACCCGTAAGCGCATATTGACCTGACTTCCTGCCAGATCCGTATACTGCACCAGTGTGAACAGCGGGCGATCCAATCCTGGAGATGACACCTCTAAGGTGTACTCACCGGCGATCGGATCTTCAACATCGAGAACAGCACTCAGCTGACGACTGACACCTTCACAGTCCTCCAGCCCAACGCCTGAATCCCGGTCGATAAACACCCGCAACTGTGTCTGTCTACCTTGTGATACAAGCTCAATACCCCAGAGCACGCATCCAAGCGACTTCACAATGGGTTCAACAAGCTCATACAGTACTTCCAGCTTGCCTGCCACTTACACGCCCTCGCACTGACGACAAAAACTGCTGTGAGACAGTCTCTTCCTGAGAAATGACAGCCCCACAACAGCAATAAAAAATGGGCTAAAAGCCCATCCTCGACTGGCAACACCAAACGAACTACGCCAGTCGGTGTATACCTGTAAACCCGGTCAAAGCTGACCCGGTCTCCATAAAATCTCTCAGACTTCCATCATGGAATACCTGACACCCCAATGGGCCTATTGCTGATAACCACCTGCACTGAACAAAATGATGATAAAAACATTCAGTACAACTTCCAAAAACCACATAATGTGCACGTATGATCGTGCTCGCTATAACCTTATCAAATACAGCTGCCGGAGACACGCTTTGCTTCAAAGCGCATCAAACCATCCTTTCATCAACACCACTTCTACAGCGCATCAAAAAAACAGCTTTTCGATCATAGCAAAAAGCCCCTTCACGAGGGGCTTTTCTAAATAATTGGTAGCGGGAGCCAGATTCGAACTGACGACCTTCGGGTTATGAGCCCGACGAGCTACCAGGCTGCTCCATCCCGCACCAAAAACTCTTAAATTATATTGCCACAACCTGAACTTCGCAAACAGAACCAGATTGTCACAACGCGATAACCCCTGGAATGGTTACCTTAAAACTGGTGCCGAAGGGGGGACTTGAACCCCCACGCTCATAGAGCACCACCCCCTCAAGATGGCGTGTCTACCAATTCCACCACTTCGGCTTCAATCTCGATGAAAGCGCTTTTGTTTAACCAGGAGCCCGTTAGCCAGAAACCTGTTCAATCAAAACCTGATACAAAAAGGGCTTTCACCGTTTGAGTTCGATCAGTTGCCTTACGGCTTGCTCTCGTCAGTTTTTTTAGTGTTTTCAACACCTTCCGAACCAACTTCAGGAGCATCACCCTCATCAGACGCGGCAGAGTCTACCACAGGAGAATCCGAAGAATCTACTGTAAAATCACCAACTTCCGGCACATCACTAGAAGGCGCAGGAACACCCTGCTCAACCTCAGGTACCTGCACAGCCTCAGGAATACCCTGAACGCCAGTATTGCCCAAAGCAGTAGCTTTATCTTTGGCAACCATGGCCAGGCCAATACTGGTCACAAAAAAGATTGTGGCCAGGATGGCTGTTGTACGGGACAGGAAGTTACCGGAACCCTGACTACCAAAGACAGTCTGGGAAGCACCGGAACCAAATGAAGCCCCCGCTTCAGCCCCCTTGCCCTGCTGCAACATAATCAGGCCGATCAGACCTAAAGCAACCAACACATGAACAATTAGAATTACTGTTTCCATTCTTTAACCCGCAGCACGACAGATAGAGAGAAAGTCCTGTACGCTCAGAGACGCACCGCCCACAAGGCCACCATCAACATCCACACCGGCAAAAATTTCTGCCGCATTGGAACCTTTGACGCTACCACCATAGAGAATCCGGGTACGAGCAGCCATATCACCATCATGCTTCGCCAGCAGCTGGCGAATTTCAGCATGAACGTCCTGAGCCTGCTCAGGAGTAGCTGTTAAACCGGTACCTATGGCCCATACAGGCTCATAAGCAATAACCAGTTTCTCGAGAGCGACCGCGTCAACCTGTTCAATAACAGCTTTGACCTGACGGGCGACAACAGTCATGGTTTCACCTGCTTCACGCTCTTCCAGGGTCTCCCCTACACAGAGCACAGGCACCAGACCGGCGCAACCGGCACGCTCAACCTTGGCAGCCACTTCGCTGTCTGTCTCATGATAGAGAGCACGACGCTCAGAGTGACCCACAAGAACCATGGTACAGGAAAAATCCTGAGCCATGGCAACGGAATTCTCACCAGTGAATGCGCCTTTTTCTTCGGTGCAGATATTCTGCAGCCCCCAGGCGACATTAGTGGCATTGAATGCATCCGCAACCTGCTGAACAAAGACAGCTGAAGGAAAGACTGCAATATCAACCTTACCAGCCAGTTCTGCCGTCTCGGACTTCAGTCCTTCAACAAGGGCAGAAACGGACTCACGGGATCCATTCATTTTCCAGTTACCAGCAACAAGCGGCGTGCGCATACAGAACCTCATTATAAGAAGCGACAGAATGGTAGCTTATGGCTCATACCCCTGACAATGGGGCACACACCAAAATACGCGACTACTCAGCGTAGCCGCGTAAGGAATTGTATAAAAAATGCAGCTTTTAGCTGGCTTCAGCCTCAACCACATCGGCCAGGGCCTGACAACGGCGCGACACCTCTTCGGCATCATCACCCTCAATCATCACCCGGATAACGGGCTCGGTGCCGGAAGTACGTAACAGCACCCGCCCACGACTACCCAACTCAGACTCGGTCTGCTGGACAGCTTCGACAATGGCAGTATTAGCATCCGGGTCAATACGTTCGCTTATGCGAACATTAATCATGGTCTGGGGATATTTCACCATATCACCACAAAGATCAGCCAGACTTCGGCCCGTGCCTACCATTACCCGTAAAATCTGGAGAGCCGCAACAATACCATCTCCCGTAGTAGAAACATGGCGACAGATCAAATGACCGGACGATTCCCCGCCCAACTGCCAGCCTTTCGCTAACAATTGCTCATTAACATAACGATCACCCACCTTGGCGCGCACAAAAGGAATACCGGCTCCTTCCATGGCTTTTTCCAAGCCAAGGTTGGACATAACCGTACCGACAACACCACCACTCAGCTCACCCTGACTATGACGATACCTGGCAATCACATAAAGCAGCTCATCGCCATCCACTTCACGGCCATTATGGTCAACCATCAATACCCGGTCACCATCGCCATCAAAGGCGACACCCAGATGGGCTTTTTTCTCTGCAACAGTCGCTTTCAGAGCATCAAGATGAGTGGAACCCACGCCCTTATTGATGTTCAGGCCGTCAGGGGAAACACCGATAGCATCAACCCTGGCACCCAGCTCACGAAACACTTCCGGACCCACATGATAGTTAGCACCATGGGCAGCATCCACAACCACATGCAGACCTGACAGGTCCAGATGCGGTCGCACTGTTGCTTTGCAGTATTCGATATAACGACCAGCAGCATCATCAATACGCTTGGCACGACCAAAATCAGCTGGATCCGCAAAAGTCATTTCCTGGTCCAGCATATCTTCTATCGCCAGTTCAATATCATCCGGCAACTTGGAGCCATCTGCCGAGAAGAATTTGATGCCGTTATCGTAGTAGGGGTTATGGGAGGCACTGATCACGATACCGGCGTTGGCATTAAAGGTACGCGTAAGATAGGCAATAGCAGGCGTCGGCATAGGACCCAGCAACCAGGCATCCACACCTGCGGCAGACAATCCAGCCTCAAGAGCGGACTCAAACATATAGCCAGACAGGCGAGTATCCTTACCAATCAAAACCCGGTTAGCACCGTGACCAGAAAACACCTTGCCAGCCGCCCAACCCAGCTTGAGCACAAATTCCGGTGTAATGGGAAACTGACCCACCAGTCCACGTACACCGTCAGTTCCAAAATACTTGCGACCCATACTCTCTATCCTTACTTATTTATTCCATTGCCCTGGTGTGACTTTCACTACAAACAGAACCACCCGCGGCAGTACTCACTGCATGCAGCATTGCCAGCACATCAGCCGTCTCTTTAACATCATGAACGCGGATAATCTGCGCACCTGCCTGAGCAAGGAGAACAGCCATAGCAAGGCTCGCCGGCAACCGCTCCTGCGCGGTATTATTCAGCACAGCCCCCATAAATGATTTCCTCGACACACCCGCCAGAACCGGCATATTCAGTCGATGAAACTCTGCAAATCGTTTCGCCATTTCCAGGTCATAAGCTGCCGTTTTTCCGAACATGCCACCACCAAAACCTGGATCAATAATAATCTTTTCCCGGTTAATGCCTGCCTTTTCACAGCATTCTGCCCGCTCTAGAAGATAGTCTCCCACCTCCTGAACCACATCTTTGTAATCCGGCACAAAACCCGCTTCCGGCTGATCCACAAGGGAGTGCATCAGAATAACAGGAACATCACACTCAACCGCAGCCGCCAGAGCACCAGGGCGCCGCAGAGCCCGCACATCATTAATAATACTCGCGCCCGCTGCCACAGCAGCCTTCATCACTTCTGCCGCACTGGTATCGATAGAAATGATACAGTCAGATTCATTCCGTAAAGCTTCAATTACCGGCACAACCCGGCCAATCTCATCATTTACCGCAACCGCCTTTGCCTCATGAGGGCGGGTCGACTCACCGCCAACGTCAATAATATCAACTCCATCCAGAATCATTTCCCGGGCATGAGCCAGTGCGGTATCAAAGGTATTGTAGCGACCACCATCGGAAAAGGAGTCCGGAGTCACATTCAGCACACCCATAATATTAGGGCGGGAAAGATCAAGAACTCGCCCTGCACAGTTGAGGGTTTTTGGCATAGGAGGGATTAACACTTCAGGTTGAAAGGATGAAATCTGTAGCGCTTGCAGTGTCTGCAGGCAGACAATATACAGCCAAAAACATCACAAAAACACTACTTCACAAAAACACTTGGCTGCAACAAAGAAAGCCCCCCCTGGGGCCTGGCGGTGAGCGACATTAAAATCGCAACTTTTCAACAAGCAAAAATATAGGGAGCCGAAGCTCCCTACACTCTTTTAACTAAACAGCTTTTAACTAAACAGCTTTTAACTGAAAGGCTTTAGCTGAATAGCTTTAACCGAAAAACTGAACGATTAATGCTGCCCGGCAGGACCACCAACAGGCTTGTCACCGTCCTGCTGATCGCCTTCCTTGTCGTCAGAGTCATCGACAGAAGGGGCGTCATTCACAGGTTTGGCTTCTTCAGCTTTTGCCTGAGTACCGCCATCCGTGTCATCCCAATCCTTAGGAGGCTTGGGTGTACGACCTTCCATGATGTCATCAATCTGATCAGCATCAATGGTTTCATATTCCATTAGCGCATCCTTCATGGCCTCCAGCTCGGAACGATGATTGTCCAGAATATCTTCTGCTGTGGCATAACAGCTATCGATAATGGATTTCACTTCTTCATCAATCAACTTGGCTGTCTGACCGCTCACACCCTGATGATGGGCACCCTGACTCTTACCCAGGAATACCTCACCCTCCTCCTCACTGTACAGCAGGGGACCAAGCTTCTCGGATAGGCCCCAGCGCGTCACCATATTGCGCGCCATCTGGGTTGCCTGCTGAATATCGTTGGAGGCACCAGTAGACACACCATCCTTACCGTAGAACATCTCTTCCGCGATACGGCCACCGTACATGGAAGCAACACGACCGATCAGATAACGACGACTGTAGCTGACCTTATCTTCTTCCGGCAGATACATAGTCACACCCAGGGCACGACCACGAGGAATAATGGAAACCTTGTACACCGGATCATGCTCAGGCATCAGACGACCAACAATGGCATGGCCCGCTTCATGGTACGCGGTCATTTCCTTGTCTTTCTCGCTCATCACCATGGACTTACGCTCAGCGCCCATCATGATCTTGTCTTTCGCCTGATCAAACTCCAGCTTGCCAACAGTACGCCGGTCAGCACGAGCTGCAAACAGTGCCGCTTCGTTCACCAGGTTTGCGAGGTCGGCGCCGGAGAAACCAGGAGTACCACGGGCAATCACGCCAGGTACCACATCATCACCACAAGGCACCTTACGCATGTGTACTTTCAGGATCTGCTCACGGCCACGGATATCGGGCAGAGGCACAACAACCTGACGGTCAAAACGACCAGGACGCAGCAGTGCAGGGTCCAGTACATCAGGACGGTTAGTGGCAGCAATAACGATAATGCCGTCATTCGCCTCAAAACCATCCATCTCAACCAGCAGCTGGTTCAGAGTCTGTTCACGCTCGTCGTGACCACCACCCATACCAGCACCACGGTGACGACCGACCGCATCAATCTCATCGATAAAGATAATGCAGGGAGCCTGCTTCTTGGCCTGCTCAAACATGTCACGGACACGGGACGCACCCACACCCACGAACATTTCCACGAAGTCGGAACCAGAAATAGTGAAGAACGGAACCTTGGCCTCACCGGCAATGGCTTTTGCCAGCAGGGTTTTACCTGTACCAGGAGAGCCGCACATCAGAACACCACGGGGAATACGACCGCCGAGACGCTGAAACTTGCTCGGGTCTTTCAGGAAGTCTACGAGTTCCTGAACATCCTCTTTGGCTTCATCGACACCTGCCACATCGGCAAATGTTGTTTTGATCTGGTCTTCAGAAAGCAGCCGCGCCTTACTCTTGCCGAAGCTCATGGGGCCGCCTTTGCCGCCTCCACCGCCCTGCATCTGGCGCATAAAGAACATAAAGACTGCAATAATCACCAGAATCGGGAAGCTGGCAACCAGCAATTGACTCCAGATACTTTGTTTTTCAATCGGCTTGGCTTCAACCTGAACACCACCACGAAGCATCTCGTCCATCAACTTGTCATCACGGACAGTTGGCGGCAGGTTTACCTCAAACCGTTCATTGTTGGTGTAAGAGCCAGACAGGGTATAACCATCAATCAGCACGCGGCTGACCTGACCATTGTCCACCTGTGTAACAAAGTCCGAGTAGTTGACCTTCTGAGTAGAGGTCTGCATGCCATCGAAGTTCTTGAAAACCGTCAATAGCACAAGGGCAATGATCACCCAGAGAATTAGATTTTTTGCCATGTCATTCAAATGTGTACCCTCACCGAGCGCCTTCGGTACGGCTGATAACTTTTTGGCTCTGTGTCAGGCGAAATTGCCAGAGCGAGCGATTAGCGGAGGAGGCCAAAAAAGACACCGTATAAACAACTACGGACCACCTAATCTCAACATTACTACAGAACGGAAAGCAGAAACAGCTCTCGCCGCCAGACTCTGACTATCCTTTCCATTGCTGAAACCTATCACTCCAAAATACCCACAAAAAACGCACAAAAGGCACCTCTTGTCAGTTCAACTTCCTAACTATGGGGGCATTGTCTGCCTTTACAACCCTGGGCACGAATGTTTTTTCGCACCCGGTCGTTTGTGTAGACAGGTTAGATCACAGGCTCTACCGTTCACCCTCACTTTGTAACATCTTTCTACTCTACAAGGGTCAGGAATTACATTCTTTTACCAACCAGGAGTGTTGGGTTATCCGTTTGGAGTTTGCCGGGCACCTGGCTGAGACAAGAGCGGCTGAGACAAGAGCGGCTGAGACAAGAGCGGCTGAGACATGGGTGTCGAATAGCGTGATGGCGAAATAATCGCTCTATTCTCTGGCGCGCCCATGATTCTTTTGGGCATAGCTATGTCAACCGGTTACCTGGATCTGCAGGCTCCTGGAACGTCCTGAGTTTTTGCTCCAGAAGTGAAACATCACCCTCAAATCCAATAGCCTTAAGCGCTTTAACCAGACCATTATCATTCGGTGCTTTATTTTTAGTGGCAAGTTCTAATATGTAATTAATAAAGTCTTCGGTAATATCTGCAGGTGTGAGCTCAAAAGCCACCCCCAGTTTTTCTACATCTTCTTTTGTACTAACGCCTTTTAACATATGTGCATAATAACAGGCTGCGGCTTCACTATTAGACAGCCTGTCCCGAGAAACTCTACCCCAGCGCTTGTTACCCCACTCCCGAAGATCTCTTATTAATCCTTTACATATTTTAGGGTTATAAGTACGTTCACCAACCTTAGTTACAGAAGATATCAGGGCTGCTATTTCATCTTCCTGCTGCTCATAAGGATTCGAAAACAAGATTTCAATCCGCCCGCATAAATCATCTATATCTGTATATAACTGACCTACTTCTCCACCCTCTCTATATTCACGCAGTGAGCTAACGTTCAGGTCTTGTTTTTTACTGTATTCATCCACAACCTTTTGAACGTCCCTCCATTGATCTTTCCTTTTTTTCCATTCCTCCACGGATCTAGAGCTTCCAAAGAATCCAGCCTTAATTTTTCCTTTTTTACAGATATCGTCAATAATCCAGCCTGCTTCTTTGAGTTTCTCACCTGCCCGAACAAGGCTTCCGGAATCGAGATCCCGCTTTGCGTCATGCAGTAAGTCACTCGCCTGATCATTTATGCTAAGCGGTGGTCGGCTCAAAATATCTGTTCCAAGAACCTTATCGGGTGATTCAGGCACATAAACAAATTTAGCTACACCTCCCATAACCTCATATATACCTTTCATCTGTTTTATATGATATTTACCTAGCCTGTCAGCCGCTATTTTCCGCAAGCCCTTTATGTGGGAGCTAGCTTCACGGCATGCACTCACTTTCCTCTTAAGCCACCGAAGCTGACCGCTCGCGGGGAGGGGGGGGGGGGGGATTATCAGGCAATTTAACGGCCGGGCCCGTCACTCTATTTGATCGATCCATTATTGACTCACCTCCATGTCAGTCGTTTTTTCAGCTTGGTAGACGAACAAGTTCCTTTCAAGTACTCCCTGGTTATTCCAGGGTGGGCAGTGATGGCCTTTACGCCGTAATACACCACCGTACCAGAACGCCCACCCAGGAAGGCGAAGAAGAATTAATACCAGTACAGCATCGCACTTCGTCGTACCTGCACAGCTGATCAACAACATCGACCATTATGCACGAATATGCCATAGCCACAGTGATCGCCAGAACCCGCCGGGTGAGCTGGTAATGAAAGAGAAAGCCATAAGCCTCCTGATGAGATTGCAGATATGACGACTCATACCCGTTTTACCAAGAAAACGGCCTGAGGGTTAGAAAGGCTACCTCATACCAATCAGTACAGACACCGGACTATACCTTCTTCCTTGCATCATCCGTGGGTACCTATAGAATGCCCCACCTGATTTCCATGATTGAGAGAATACCCCATGGCACTGACCAACCAGAAAATACGGGAATACCGTGCCATAGGGCACAAACTCAAACCTGTGATTATTGTGTCTGAAAATGGCATGACTGAAGGCGTTGTTGAAGAGACCCTTCGCGCCCTGAAAGATCACGAACTGATTAAGGTGAAGTTCGCAGTCATTGACCGTGAAGCCAAAAAGCACCTGATCACCGAGCTGAGCAGGGCCTGCGGCGCTGACGTGATTCAGACCATCGGCAAAATGGCACTGATCCTCAAGCCTGCCAAAGAGCCAAACCCCAAGCTGTCGAATCTGCTGCGCACTGTTTAAGACCTCATCTTTTACAGCCCAGTCACTTTAAAGACTGGAAGCGCACAAACAAAAAGCCCCGCCCTGTTTCCAGGTCGGGGCTTTTTGTTAATCGAGAAAAGCGAAGAGAGCTTCAACAGCTCAGGCGAGCATCAAAGATGCTCAACTTTCTCCACTTCATACTCAATCTGACCGCTGGGGGTATTCACCACCACCACGTCACCTTCTTCCTTACCAATCATGGCACGGGCAATAGGCGATGTGATTGAGAGCTTACCTTCTTTAATTGAAGCTTCGTCCTCACCAACAATCTTGTAGGTCACCTGAGCATCATCTTCTGTATTCAGAAGGCTGACTGTGACACCAAATATCACCTTACCGGTGTTATCGATCTCTTTGACATCGATAACCTGGGCATTTGACAGCTTCGCTTCCAGCTCCTGAACACGCCCTTCATTGAAGCCCTGCTGCTCGCGGGCAGCATGGTATTCAGCGTTTTCCTTCAAATCACCCAGTTCACGGGCCTCTGCAATAGCAGCGGCAATGCGGGGGCGATCCTTGCTTTTACGAGTCTGCAACTCCTCGCGGAGGGCTTGTTCGCCCTCTACGGTCATGGGGTAGCGCTGCATGCAGTTGTACCTTCGTGTAGATCCTGTAGTCGTCTGACGCTTTGCTCGGGACCAAAGCTAATTGCCTGAGCAACCGCAATAGCGCACGGCATTGTTGTGGTGTATAGCACTTTGTTCGTCAGAGCTGATCGGCGAATTGTAAAAGAATCTGCTATCGCCTGACGACCCTCAGTAGTATTAACCACAAGAGTAATTTCGCCATTCACGATCTTGTCGACCAGATGCGGACGACCTTCCTTTACCTTATTAACGACCGGAACCTTGATACCAGCCTCAGCCAGAACCGCAGCTGTACCACTGGTAGCAATTACCTCGAAGCCAATATCCAGAAGGAGCCTGGCCAGCTCTGCCACACGCGGCTTATCGCGCTCACGCACGCTCAGGATAGCCGTTCCGGAGGACGGCAGTTCCATTTTTACTGCCAGTTGCGCTTTGGCATAAGCCTCAGGGAAGGTATCCCCCACACCCATAACCTCACCAGTGGACTTCATCTCGGGGCCGAGAATCGGGTCAACACCTGGAAATTTATTGAAGGGGAATACCGCTTCCTTCACATAATAGTTATCAGGAATCACCTCCTCGGTAAAGCCCAGCTCTTCCAGAGACTTACCCGCCATAACCCGGGCCGCTACTTTGGCCAGAGAAACACCGATGCACTTGGAGACAAAGGGAACAGTCCGCGAAGCACGAGGATTCACCTCGATCACGTAGATCTCGCCATCCTGAACAGCCATCTGCACATTCATCAGGCCGACAACACCCAGCTCCAGAGCCATGGCCGCAACCTGCTCACGAATCTGGTTCTGCACATCCATGGGAAGGTCATAGGGTGGCAGTGAACAACCAGAGTCACCGGAATGAACACCCGCCTGCTCGATATGCTCCATAATGGCGCCAATCACCACACGCTCACCATCACAGATAGCATCAACATCCACCTCAACCGCGTGGGTCAGGTAGAAGTCGAGCAATACAGGGCTGTCGTTAGACACCTGCACCGCTTCATTCATATAACGGTTCAGGTCAGCCTCGGTGCTGACGATTTCCATCGCACGACCACCCAGCACATAGGAAGGGCGAACAACCAGCGGGTAACCAATATTCTTGGCTTCGGTGACCGCTTCCTCCAGACTGCGCACAGTCGCGTTTGCTGGCTGCTTCAGACCCAACTTCTGGATCATCTGCTGGAAACGCTCACGATCTTCGGCCATATCAATGGCTTCAGGACTGGTACCAATAATCTTTACGCCAGCCGCCTCGAGGGCCAGAGACAGCTTCAGTGGTGTCTGACCACCGTACTGAACAATCACACCATCGGGCTGCTCGATATCAACAATGGAGAGCACATCTTCCAGAGTCACCGGCTCAAAATAGAGACGGTCAGACGTATCGTAATCGGTAGAAACAGTCTCAGGGTTACAGTTCACCATAATGGTTTCGTAACCGTCTTCGCGCATGGCCAGAGCCGCGTGTACACAGCAGTAATCGAACTCGATACCCTGACCGATACGGTTAGGGCCACCGCCGATCACCATGATCTTTTTCTTGTCCGTAACAGCCGCTTCGCACTCTTCCTCATAGGTGGAGTACATGTAAGCCGTATCAGAGGCGAACTCAGCCGCGCAGGTATCTACCCGCTTGAACACCGGACGCAGATTCAGTGCCAGACGATGCGCACGCACAGCATCTTCTTTCACTTTCAGCAGCTGGGCCAGGCGGGCATCACTGAAGCCCTTACGCTTCAGGCGACGAAGAACGTCATAAGTCAGGTCTTCGAGCTTGCTGGCAGCGACATTGGATTCATCGTTCAGCAGGTCTTCAATCTGCACCAGGAACCATGGGTCAATCTTGGTCAGCTTGAAGATATCCACAAGACTGAGCCCCAGACGGAAAGCATCCGCCAGATACCAGATACGCTCAGCTCCCGGAGTAATCAGCTCATCACGAACACGACTTTCAGAAGCCGGGTCTGCAATATCAACAACCGGGTCGAAACCAACAACGCCAACTTCCAGACCGCGCAGTGCTTTCTGCATGGATTCCTGGAAGGTACGACCAATGGCCATCACCTCACCCACAGATTTCATCTGGGTGGTCAGGCGGGCATCTGCCTGAGGGAACTTCTCAAAAGCAAAGCGAGGAATCTTGGTAACAACATAATCGATGGCAGGCTCAAAAGACGCCGGAGTGACTCCACCGGTAATATCATTCTGCAACTCATCCAGGGTATAACCGACAGCCAGCTTGGCTGCGATTTTAGCAATTGGGAAGCCAGTCGCCTTGGAAGCCAGTGCAGAGGAACGAGACACTCGGGGATTCATCTCGATGATAACCATACGGCCATCTTCAGGATTAATACCAAATTGAACGTTAGAGCCACCAGTCTCAACGCCAATCTCACGGAGTACCGCCAGAGAGGCGTTCCGCATGATCTGGTATTCCTTATCGGTCAGGGTCTGAGCCGGAGCAACGGTGATAGAGTCACCGGTGTGAACACCCATCGGGTCAAAGTTTTCAATGGCGCAAACAATAATGCAGTTGTCGTTCTTATCACGAACAACTTCCATCTCATACTCTTTCCAGCCGATCAGAGACTCATCAATCAGCAGTTCATTGGTAGGAGACAGATCGAGACCGCGGGTACAGATCTCTTCGAATTCATCTTTGTTATAAGCAATACCGCCACCGGTACCACCCATAGTAAACGACGGACGAATGATACAGGGAAAGCCCACCATATCGAGTACGCCGTAAGCCTGCTCCATGTTGCGGGCGATGCCGGCACGGGGACAATCCAGACCAATGTTCTTCATGGCCTTGTCGAACTTGCTGCGGTCTTCGGCCTTGTCGATGGTTTCCGCATCGGCACCGATCATTTCCACGCCGTACTTTTCCAGTACACCATGGCTTTCGAGATCCAGAGCACAGTTCAGTGCAGTCTGGCCACCCATGGTTGGGAGAACAGCGTCAGGGCGCTCTTTCTCAATAATTTTTTCTACGGTTTCCCAGCGGATAGGTTCAATGTAGGTGGCATCCGCCATCACCGGGTCGGTCATGATAGTAGCCGGGTTGGAGTTCACCAGAATGACCCGGTAACCCTCTTCCCGTAACGCCTTACATGCCTGAGCGCCGGAGTAATCAAACTCACAGGCCTGCCCAATCACAATGGGGCCAGCACCCAGAATCAGAATGCTTTTAATGTCGGTCCGTTTTGCCATGATACTTTCTTCTACACCCTGATTTTAATAGCTGATAGCTATAGCCTGATGTTCACAGTCGGGATTTTTGAACCGTCAGGGGGCTGGCTACTTATCCAATCTCCTGAGGTTTACCATTCCTGGCTCTGCTGACGCCTTAAAGGCGCCAGCGAGCAGATAGCTGACGCTTAACGTCGCTTTTCCAGTTCCGTGATAAACCGGTCAAACAGCGGCGCCACATCGTGTGGGCCTGGGCTGGCTTCCGGGTGCCCCTGGAAACTGAAGGCCGACAAGTCTGTACGCTCAATCCCCTGCAGGGAACCGTCGAACAGTGACTTGTGCGTAGCGCGCAGGTTAGACGGCAGATCCTTTTCAGACACCGCAAAACCGTGGTTCTGACTGGTGATCATCACCACACTGGAGTCCAGATCCTGAACCGGATGGTTGGCACCGTGGTGACCAAATTTCATCTTCTCAGTCTGGGCACCAGAGGCCAGAGCCAATAGCTGGTGACCAAGGCAGATGCCAAATACAGGCAGGTCTGCTGTCAAAATCTCGCGAATCGCTTCAATGGCGTAGTCGCAAGGCTCCGGGTCTCCGGGGCCGTTGGACAGGAATACACCATCAGGGTTCAGCGCCAGAACATCCTTCGCAGGAGTCGTCGCAGGAACCACCGTCAGGCGGCAGCCACGTTCAGCCAGCATACGCAGAATGTTGCGCTTCACACCGAAGTCATAAGCGACAACATGGAAACGGGCATCGTCAGCACGGTCGATATGACTGTCGGTTTCCAGCTCCCACACACCTTCTGTCCAGGTGTAATTTTCTTTGGTCGTTACAACCTGAGCGAGATCCATACCTTTCAGGCCTGGGAAGGCTTTTGCCAGCTCCAGAGCCCGGGCTTCAGTCGCACCAGTACCCGCAACAATCGCTCCGCCTTGCGCACCTTTCTCCCGCAGAATCCGCGTCAGACGACGGGTATCAATATCGGCGATGGCAACAATATTGTTGTCTTCGAGATATTCATCGAGGGATTGAGAATTACGCCAGTTACTGGCAAGGAGAGGAAGATCACGAATAACGAGACCAGAAGACCAGATTTGACTGGCTTCTTCATCTTCGGGGGTGGTGCCGGTGTTGCCAATATGGGGATAGGTTAATGTTACGATTTGTCGAGCATAGGAGGGATCTGTAAGAATTTCCTGATACCCGGTCATTGCAGTATTGAAGACCACTTCTCCACTGGTTTCTCCATCGCAGCCGATGGCGATACCGTGGAAGATGCTACCGTCTTCAAGAGCAAGTATGGCAGTCCTGCTCAAAGCGTCCTCCCGCTGTACAACACAGTTGTCGTCATGTCCAATCCGCAAAAAAGCGAGATGCAACCAAGTTCCATCTCGCTTCTTCAACCTTGTTATTCTTGATCGGGGCCAGCCTCTTGCCTGCCCCTAAATAAATTGAACGCATCCTATCAGATACCTGCCACAGCGTCCATTGTACGTATACAGTCTCGGCAGGCACTTATGCGCGATCAAGATAACTTATAAGGTCATTCAAAAACACAACACAGCAAGATAAAAGCCTTGGATATCAATACTCTTCTTACCCCAGATCAGCAGCCTGACACCTAGCCCTAAGGCAAAGCCACTTTTACTCCCGGCGCATTACGAAAGAAAAAATCCGAGACGATGTCAGCTTTGGAAGTGCGAGTGTCCGGGTTATCCGCCCAGCCAGACGGTAAAGGCTGCCAACCCAGCGCCTGCCGGTCTACGGGCTTCCCCTCTGCCAGATTATGAAAATAGGCCGTATCCAGTTTTGATGCCTGCTTAATAAACTCAGAATCACTGATATCAATAGCTCTGCCTAACTTCGGGTTTGGCAGCGCCTTTAGATAATCAATCATGTCCTTGCCGGTCATTTGGTCCCAGGCCTGAATCATCTTAATAAAAGCCGGGTCACCATCGGCCTCTCGCATCATCCGGTCGATGGTCACGGTATTTGCCTGCATACCCACTTTAAAAGTAAAGTCAGCAGAGCCATCCATATCAATCGAACCAATCACCCCTGCTTTTTGCACAGAGGCCCAGGCCTGAGTCCCATTCAGGTATTCCGGATTCAGGGTTTTGATCACTTCATCTGCCCTGTGTCGCTCCATCATCTCACCGCCACCGAGACGCTGGGTATTGTTCTGAGCCACACTGGCCAGAAGAGTAATATCCAGCACACCCTGATCAAATGCCCTCTTGGTAGTTTTGGCATTCTCATGGGGTTCACCATGAGCGACCACCATAGCCAGGTCAGCGGTATGAACAGCCGCATCAATGCCCGGGGCTCCCATCAACTGCACCACAACATCCAGCGCCTTGAGATTATCGTGAGACACTTCCCTCAAACTCTCCAGCACATGCTTCAAAGCTTCAATACGCTCGCCATCGGGCAACACAGCCAAACTGCTCACCAGCTCTTTAACCGGAAACGCTGCCACCTTTCCTGCCAATGGCCGCATATCGCCCTTCCCCACAGAAAGCTCTGATACCGCAGCTTTTAATAGCTGCTTCTCTTCGGCCCTAATGCTCTCCATTAAATGAACCGCGCCCGCAACCCTTGGATTGCTCTTTGGCGACATGCCACCTTTGGAAGGAGATTCCGAAAACTTCTTGGCCAGAAAATCCTCACCTGTCTTTTTAACATCTTTGAGTGCATCGAGCTTTTCGCCAGTGCCTTGCTTAGCATGATATTGATCAAGAGCTGCCAGCGCGGCTTTATAAGTCGTACTCTGCTTTTTCAGGAGTACATCTTTTTTCGGAGCACCGGCCTCAGCCACCAGCCCTTCACTGGTCATCAGCGATTGAGGACTTTGCCCCAACATGGACACCATACGCACACCTGCGTCTGCACTCACTGAGCGAGACATCAGGTACTTTGAAGGAGTTTCTCCATTGGCAGGGTTTGCAATGAAAAGCTTTGACTCTACAGAAGGCTCAACACTGATAGAACGATTCAACCCCCTGACAACAGGACTCGAATCGGAAGTGATGGCATTAGAGCGACTGCGAATCGTCGGCTCAATGCCACGGGTTTGAGGGGGAATACTTTGCGAACCGTGAATCGACATTCAGGCACCTCCCTGCGCCAAAAAAAATGTCACTCCCATTATATTAGACAGATAAAAGGAAAATCAGCGCAGACCCAGCACATCCTGCATATCGTAAAGACCCTTACCCTTCTGTATCACCCACTTGGCACCACGCACAGCGCCATTAGCGTAGGTCGCCCGGGAAGCAGAACGAATACCAATCTCGACGCGCTCGCCCTCGGCAATAAACATGGCATTGTGCTCACCGACAATATCGCCGCCGCGAATGGTGGCAAAGCCGATGGTGTCTTTATCACGGGCACCGGTATGGCCCTCACGGCCATAGACCGCACACTTCTCCAGATCACGGCCCAGAGTGTCGGCAATAATCTCACCCATTCGCAGAGCTGTACCGGAAGGCGCATCGACTTTGTGACGGTGATGGGCTTCAACAATCTCGATATCGCTTTCGTCACCCATAACCCGGGCCGCTGTCTCCAGCAGTTTGAAGATCAGGTTGACGCCCACACTCATATTAGGAGCGAAGATCACAGGAATATCCTGACCAGCTTCCTGCAGTACAGCCTTCTGCTCTTCATCCAGGCCAGTGGTTCCGATAACAATCGCCTTGCCATGGTCACGACAGATTTTGACATGATGCATGGTGCTGTCTGGAGAGGTGAAATCAATCACCGCATCAAACTGGCCCGCTGCGCCCTCAAGGTCATCCGACAGAGTCACACCCAGCCTGCCAACACCAGCCAGCTCGCCGATATCTGCGCCAATCAAAGTGCTACCCGGACGGTCGATGGCAACAGTCAGCTCGGTGGCATCATCCTGACAGACAGCCTGCACCAGCGCCTTACCCATACGTCCCGCCGCACCGACTACAGCAATTCTTGTCATCATTATTCCTCTGCCTGTTATTCCTGATAGGGGGCAATTATCACAGCCCGGACGTTTTACGCAAAGGCGAAGAACGACCCTAAAGGTGAGAAGTTATGACTTAAGGCCATATTTTTTCCCCGCACCTCACGCTAACCTGTAAACATTATTTCATCTTTGGCCAGTGTTTACATACCCATGAACATTCTCTCTATTCAGTCCCATGTGGCTTACGGCCATGCGGGCAACGCCTCTGCCGTCTTCCCCCTGCAACGTATGGGCTTTGAAGTCTGGCCCGTGCATACGGTGATGTTTTCTAATCACACCGGGCATGGCTCCTGGCGCGGCCCCGTTTTTGATGCCAACACTGTCAGTGAAGTCATTGCCGGCATCGAAGACCGGAGAGTTCTTCCTGAATGCTCAGCCGTGCTGTCTGGCTATATGGGCGCACCGCAACTGGGCAACGCCATTCTGGAAGCTGTGGATAAAGTTAAGACTGCCAACCCTGACTCCCTTTATTGTTGCGACCCAGTTATTGGCGATACTGACAGAGGCATTTTTGTACAGGACGGTATTCCTGAGTTTTTCCGGGACAAGGTTCTGCAACGGGCCGACATACTCACCCCAAACCACTTTGAGCTGGAGCTTCTCACCGGCCATAAGGTCGACACTCTTGAGAGCGCCCTTAAAGCCGTTAAGGAACTGCAGGCTAAAGGCCCGTCCAAAGTGCTGGTCACCAGCCTGATGCGCACCGACACCCAACCCGGGGTGATTGAAATGCTAGCCGTCGATAGAGATGAAGCCTGGATTATTGCCACGCCATGCCTGGAGTTCCCTTATCCGGTGAATGGCTCAGGTGATGCGACCGCCGCAATTTTCCTCGCCAAATATCTGCGTACCCGCAATATTAAAAAGACCCTCGAGCATACCGCTGGTGCTATTTTCGCCCTATTCGAGAAAACCTGGGCAACCAGGAGCCGCGAACTGGAACTAATTGCAGCTCAAGATGCCTACGTCCAGCCCCCTCAGGCCTTTACCGCATCCAGTGCCAATTAATCCACGCCCAAGCGTTATTAAAAATACGGAATAATAGGGCATCACCTACACTTACGGCTCATTTCATCCAAGTAAGCCTGTCCTGCGATCATCATTCTTTCTACCGCAACACTCACCACAAGGACTCATCGGTACGAGGTTCTTCCCATGCAGGAGCAACTGTTCAGACTGATTACCCCTCAGCGGCCATCATGTAAAAGAAGGCAAATGATACTTTGCTCACTGGCGTTATTACCTGCGCTCAGTGCTGGTACAACTTATGTTGGCTCGTGTAATATTTATTATCCTGATAATACAGTCGATCAGACTGATCACATCAAGCTGCTGGTAGATGATGTCCATGAGGGGAACATTCTTACTGCGACTTTCGATAATATTAAAGGCACCGTAAATAGATCCACAGAAGAAGCCACCTTCAACACCTTAAAAGGCACCGTCATTTTCTTGAAGGATGATTTTTTTTCCTATGTAAGGGTAAAAGAGAACGGAAGATCATTCAGATGCGACCTGTCCAAAGATCAGGAAATTTATGATACGACTGATTCCCGATTTAACGGCTCAAGTATTAATACCCACACAAGATCGTTTTCTATTTCCGACTGGATTACCTACGACCCTGATAATGACACGCCCCCACTGGACTTCGGGCATGGCTTCAGTGGTAATACCAGCCCCGGCCACCAGGAGCAGGTCAACTGGGATCTTACCGATCCACCATTTTCCTTTCAGTGTCATCTGCACTTTCTTGATGCGGATCACGCCAACATAAAATGCACATGGAATACCCAGGGCGCAGGTGCCGGAGAGCCCATGGATATCCATTTTGTAAAACGACATTACTAGCCCGGATATTTCATAAAAAAGCCTCCCAAAAGGAGGCTTTTTCCATAAGACCAACAAGACCTGGCGTCACAGGTGGAAAGGAATACCCGCTGTTACCATCACCGCATTGAGCCCCAGAAATTGTGCATCCAGTTCAATATACCGGCTGGCGTAACCTATAGTGGGAATAATGATAGGGGCAATACCCAAATCATTAAAAGGAATCTTATTTTTAGCATCACCACGATAACCATGCAGCAAACCGGCAGACACCTTGCTGCGCAACCCCGGAAAAACATTATCAAAGCGGAACTCCCGGGCTACATAAATATACTGTGAGGATTGATGGAAAGAGTTACTAAACAATGCCCCACCGACGGAGTAGCTTCCCACAGCACGATCAATACCAATCAAACGCTGATTATTATTATGCTCATCTTTAGGGTTCCAATGGCGAGTGTAAACACTGGTCGACACTGTATATTTGGGCTTGCGGCGAACACCGTCAATCCCGCTTCCCCCCAAAGCCTCTGGCAGCTTACTCCTCCAGGAAGCATGCTCACCATCATTATCATTTGACCCTTGCGGCTCATGAACCTCTGCTTTTTGCTCATCTATAGCAGCAGACTGCGCCATACAGACAACAGGCAACATTGCCATAGCCAGGCTGAGACCCTTCAATAATTCTTTAATACCACGGTTCATGACAGCCTGACCCATTGAGCAAGCAGCAACAGTTGCAATAATTACGATGGCAGTAACTGCATCACATTCATCAAGCTAATGAAGTCTGGAAACATACTAATAAGAAGACCCGGAACCATGTCCACCCGCTAGCAAGCACCGTATCTTTCACAGCAAAGGTTGGTATTTAGTTCAACAAAGCGGGAACGCAAGTCAAAAGCAGGAAGGTAAACCGAAACCGAAACAAAAAATGCCGCTGCCTGTATTCAGGCAGCGGCATTAGATTTGAGTGAGATGCTCTGTTTAAAGAGTCAGATCAGGGGGCCATATCGTCAAAGAACTTCTTCACACCATCAAAGAAGCTGCGCTTCTGTGGAGAGTGCCTGTCGTCAGTTTGCTCAAAAGTAGCCTGCAATTCGTTCAGCAACTCCTTTTGACGGGAGGTCAGCTTCACGGGAGTTTCCACAACCACCTTACAGATCAGGTCACCCTGACTACCGCCACGCACAGGGACAACACCCTTGCCACGAAGACGGAACATCTTGCCGGTCTGGGTTTCTGCAGGAATACGCAGCTTCACCTTACCATCAAGGGTCGGCACTTCCAGCTCGCCACCGAGGGCAGCGTCGGTAAAGGTCACAGGGACTTCACAGTAGAGATGCTTGCCATCACGCTCAAAGATGGCGTGATCACGAACATCAACCTGCACATACAGATCACCTGCCGGGCCACCGTTGGCTCCCGCTTCACCTTCGCCAGACAGACGAATGCGATCACCTGTATCCACACCCTTGGGCACTTTCACAGAGAGGGTCTTGTACTCCTGCACACGGCCTTCACCGTGACAGTCGCGGCATGGGTCTTTTATAACCTTGCCGGAACCGTGGCACTCTGGACAGGTCTGCTGAACCGCAAAGAAGCCCTGCTGCATACGCACCTGACCGTGACCGGCACAGGTACCACAGGTTTTCGCGGAAGAGCCTTTCCTGGCACCAGAACCGTCACAGGTATTACATTCAACCAGGGTTGGGATGCGGATCTTCTTCTCGACACCGCGTACGGCGTCTTCGAGATCCAGCTGTAGGGAAAAACGCAGGTCAGCACCACGCTGAACACTGGAACGGCCACCGCCGCCTCCACCGAAGATATCACCAAAAATATCCCCGAAAGCATCGCCGAAGCCTGCACCACCACCACCGAATCCTCCGCCGTGGCCGCCACCCATATTTGGGTCTACACCGGCATGGCCATACTGGTCATAAGCGGCTCGCTTTTGAGGATCAGACAGCATCTCAAAAGCTTCGTTAACCTCTTTAAAGCTCTCTTCGGCTTTTTCGTCGCCGGGGTTCCGGTCAGGATGAAACTTCATCGCCATGCGGCGATAAGCCTTCTTCATCTCTTTGTCGGTGGCATCACGGGCAACCCCGAGCACCTCATAATAATCTCTTTTCGACATAACCGTTTAAACCTGACGCCAACCGGAAAATTAAATCTGCTTTTAAAAAGTGCTTACACACAAACGCGGGAGAGACTCCCGCGTTTGCTGCTTGCTATTTACATAAGCTGCCACATAAACGACTAATCACTTCTTGTCGTCTTTCACTTCTTCGAACTCAGCATCAACAACGTCGTCGTCTTTCGCTGTAGCGTCCTGAGCGTCTGGACCAGGTTGGCCAGCACCCGCTTCGTCAGCCATCTTCTGAGCCAGAGGACCAGAAGCCGTTACCAGAGCCTGAGTTTTGGCTTCGATAGCTTCTTTGTCGTCACCCTTCAGAGCTTCCTCCAGTTCCTTGATCGCAGTTTCTACAGTGCTCTTCTCTTCTTCGGAAGCCTTATCACCAGCTTCATCCAGAGTCTTGCGAGTTGCGTGAACCATTGCGTCTGCCTGGTTACGTGCACCAGCCAGCGCTTCGAACTTCTTGTCTTCCTCAGCGTTAGCTTCGGCGTCGCGTACCATTTGATCGATTTCGTCATCGGACAGACCGGAGGAGGCCTTGATCACGATGGACTGCTCTTTACCGGTGTTCTTGTCCTTGGCGGACACGTTCAGAATACCGTTGGCATCCAGGTCAAAGGACACTTCGATCTGAGGCATGCCACGCTGTGCAGCAGGAATACCTTCCAGGTTGAACTGACCCAGAGACTTGTTGCCATGAGCCTGCTTACGCTCACCCTGCAGTACGTGAACAGTTACTGCAGACTGGTTGTCTTCTGCGGTAGAGAACACCTGGGACTTCTTGGTTGGGATGGTGGTGTTCTTCTCAATCAGAGGCGTCATCACACCACCCATGGTTTCGATGCCCAGGGTCAGAGGAGTTACGTCCAGCAGCAGAACGTCGGTACGGTCGCCAGACAGTACGCCACCCTGCAGAGCTGCACCCATGGCAACAGCTTCGTCCGGGTTAACGTCCTTACGGGCTTCCTTACCAAAGAACTCAGCAACCTTCTGCTGAACCATTGGCATACGACTCTGACCACCCACCAGGATAACTTCGTCGATCTCGGAAACGTTCAGGTCTGCGTCTTTCACGGCCTGACGTACAGGTGCCAGTGAACGCTCAACCAGGTCTTCTACCAGAGATTCCAGCTTGGAGCGGGTAATCTTGATGTTCAGGTGCTTAGGACCGCTCGCATCAGCAGTGACGTAAGGCAGGTTAACGTCTGTCTGGGTTGCTGAGGACAGCTCGATCTTGGCTTTTTCAGCAGCTTCTTTCAGACGCTGCATGGCCAGAGGGTCACCCTTCAGATTAATGCCCTGTTCCTTCTTGAACTCGTCAACCAGGAAGTTGATCAGGTGCATGTCGAAATCTTCACCACCCAGGAAGGTATCACCGTTGGTGGACAGCACTTCAAACTGGTGCTCACCGTCAACATCGGCAATTTCAATGATGGAAATATCGAAAGTACCACCACCCAGGTCGTATACAGCAACAGTCTGGTCGCCTTTGGCCTTGTCCAGACCGTAAGCCAGCGCCGCTGCAGTTGGCTCGTTGATGATGCGCTTAACATCCAGACCAGCAATACGGCCAGCGTCTTTAGTGGCTTGACGCTGAGCATCGTTAAAGTAAGCAGGAACAGTGACAACAGCTTCAGTAACAGTGGTACCGAGGTAGTCTTCCGCGGTCTTCTTCATCTTCTTCAGAATGTCTGCAGAAATCTGAGGAGGAGCCATCTTGTCGCCCTTCACATCAACCCAGGCGTCGCCGTTGTCAGCCTTGATGATCTTGTAAGGCACCATTTCGATGTCTTTCTGAACTTCTTTATCTTCAAACCGACGACCGATCAGACGCTTGATAGCGAACAGAGTGTTGTCCGGGTTGGTCACCGCCTGACGCTTGGCAGGCATACCTACCAGAGTTTCGCCGTCTTCGGTGTAAGCTATGATAGAAGGCGTAGTACGAGCACCTTCAGCATTCTCGATAACCTTAACGCTGTCACCATCCAGTACAGCGACACAAGAGTTGGTGGTACCCAGGTCGATACCGATAATTTTGTTGTTGCTCATCGTCAATCCTCTCCGTTCACTTCACCCTGGGCGAAGGTCTGAACATAAATAGTAAAACCAATTCGAAATGCCCTGCGTCAGCCTTGCAGCGGCTCCGGTCCGGTTCTCCAGCCTGTGAAACCTTGCAGAACCAGCCATCCGCTTTACTGACTGCTTGGCTCGATATATGGGAACGATGAAAAACCTTTTCAAGGGAATCTGGTGATTTTTTTCACTTTTTTCATTCTCCTGTGCCATTCCCCCCGGCCGGGAGCGCCAAAAAGCAAACCCCAAACCCTAACCAGATGGTAAGCCCGGCTGACAGCGACAATAATCAGCGCCCCCCCAACAACAGTTACCCCTCCCCCTAATCTCCTTCGAAAATTTGTCGCTAAACACATAAGCAGATGACTTTTTATACGAATGTCCGGATTCAGGGATTATCGGGGAACAACAAAATGGGCGTATTGAAACGGCTATTGAAGGCCAGCGGCATCAGCCAGCAGAATGTCGGGACGCTGTATCAGGGCAAGACCATAGCCCAGTGCAAGGGCATTGACACCAAGCTCCTCGACGCTATCTACGCCCTTGGCCACCAGCACTACCAGAGCGAAAACTTCGAAACTGCCCGCAATATCATGCGTTACCTGAGTGTTCAGGATCATCGCAACCCTGAATATCAGGCCGCTCTGGGCGCCTGCGAATATCGCATGAAGAATTACGAGCAGGCTCAAACGGTTTTATCCGAAGCGGTACGAATCAATAAATCCGACCCCTGCGCCACCATGAATCTCGCTCTCAGCCTACTCAAAGGTGGCAACAAAAAAGAAGCCAAAATCTTTATGCTGGAAGCCCAGCAACTGGCTGCTGACAATCCCGACTATGCACGGGAATGGAAGCTGGCCAACAAGATTCTGGACCGCTCTGGTAGTAATAAAAAGTCCGGCAGCCAAAAGAAGAAGGAGAGCTAAGCCATGGCTGGAATTGATGGAGGCGTAGGTGGCCTAAGACCGGGAAGTACGGGTCCCCTTCACGGCACTGACCGCCCGGGAGAAAGCCAGGGTCCCCAGAAACCCGGTTCAGACAACCTGTCTGTCAGCAGAACTGACGGACAGACACCTGCCGCTCGCTCCACCCCCATGGCCGGTATCCCTGCGCCAAACCCGGAAGTTGCCAACCTGCTGGCCAACATGGACTCCCAGGATCTGCAGGCTCTGCTTGCGGGTCTGAATGAAGAAGTCAGCCAGGCTCAGCAGGAAACAGCTCAGGCCAATGCCCAGGCAAAAAAAGACGAAGTTCATGAGACCCAGGAGGCTCGAAAAGCCGAACTGGAGAGTCTCGGTACAGAAAAAGCTGAAGCCCAGAAAGAAGCACAGTGTGTGGATGTAAAGCAGACCTTTGCCAGCATATTCTCGCTGGGTTTATCTCAGCTGGGTCCCTGGCATCAAGAGCAGTCTGAAATCAAAGCTGTGGCACAACAAAAAATAAACACCATTGAGATGCAGGAAACCGGCATGCTGCCCAACCCTGCACCACAACTGGATTCAGTAACCCAGGAACTCTCTACTGCCTTTTTCTCTTATACCAATGACACGCGCCCTGATATCTACGCCAAAGATAATATGAAGGGTCTTATTGACCAGATGTTTCTCGACAACAAGATTGATCGTGATACACAGGTCGAAATGAGAGCACAACTGGAAAGTGCCGATGGCCCCGATGATTTCTTCCGCACAGCTATGCTGGGGGCATCGCAGGATGCTGCGGCTAACAGCCCAGACATTTCAAACAACATAAACAATAAAGTCGAGATACCTCAGCAAGCCGGCGACCCCGCCACTCCAGATTCTATCGGCGAACCTGTTGCAAAAGGTGCTGGAGCACCAGCATCCTCTGACCCTGCTAACGATATGGACGATGCACAGTGGCTCAACAACATGTCTGCAATGATGAGTGACAACGAAGAGCAGATGAATGACATCATCGCTCAACTGGAAGCCGCTCAAACCAGCGTGGTCAGTGCCGGTCAGGATGGCAACGCCCTGGCGGCAATGCGCTTCACCAACATCTGATACCGGATTCAACCCTCTTGAATCCTCAGCCTTGACCCCAAAAACAGGTTCAAGGCTGAGGGATTTTTCTCCCCTCGCCCATCATTATTCCCCGTAATCGGTCATTTGGGAGTTGCCAATTCATCCATTCAGATAAAAAATACCCGGCAGAAAATAGAAAAAAACAAAGGTGCCGCCCTGATGTACAACATAAATTATGTTGAACCTGTCTTTCGACCACCCAGTGAATGGCGCAGCCTGATCATCCAGGTAGCGAATGGTTGTTCATGGAACAACTGCACCTTCTGTGACATGTACACCCAGCCTCAGAAGAAGTTTCGCCCCAAACCTCAGAAAGAGATCGAGCAGGAACTGGCTCAGATTGCCGCTTCCGGCACGCCTGTAGAACGCATTTTTCTGGCTGATGGCGACGCTATGACTCTGTCGTTCAGACGACTGGAAGCCATCATGGAAGCCATTAACCGATACTTCCCCAATGTGCGTCGCGTGTCGTCATACTGTCTCCCCCGCAACCTGAAAAACAAAAGCGTAGAAGAGCTGAAGATTCTGCGGGAGATGGGTTTAACACTCATGTATGTCGGCTGTGAGTCTGGCGATGATCAGGTGCTGGAATACATCAACAAAGGGGAAACCTGGGAATCTTCCCTTGTAGCACTGCAAAAAATCAAAGCTGCTGGAATGAAATCATCTGTGATGATTCTGAATGGCCTCGGCGGAGAAAAGTTCTGGGAACAGCACGCCCGTAATTCGGCATCGTTGATGAATGAAGCACAACCAGAATACCTTTCCACCTTGATCGTAATGTTCCACGAAGGTGCCGAAGAGCGCTTTCAGGAAGGATTCCGGCACCAATGGAAAGAAATGGATAAATTCGGCATGTTCCAGGAGATGGAACTAATGCTGGAATGTCTGAACCTGGAGCGCACTATCTTCCGTAGTGACCACGCCTCCAACTATCTGGTTTTGAAAGGCACTCTGGGCAAAGACAAACAGGCCCTGCTGGACCGGGTGCGCACAGCCATGCATCAACCGGGCATGATTCCTCTGCGTCAGGAGTGGCAGCGAGCACGATAAGAGCGAGTCTTCCAAGAGAAAAGGGATTAAGTACCCGGTCACATGAAAACAATTATTTCTGATTCAATTTCCAGAAATATGCGTTTCCACATGGCCGGGTACTTATGGCTTATCACCACAATCCCCTTTCAACGCAATCCTTAATTATTAAGGAGCCTTGGAAACAACCACCATCGCCGGACGCACTACACGACCATTCAAGCTGTAACCCTTCTGAACCACATCCATTACGGTGTTAGGCTCCATGTCTGGATTAGGCACCATGGTCATGGCCTGATGGAAATTAGGATCCAGAGGCTCACCCACTGGATTCAGTTGCTCCACGTTATTCTTGGCCAGAGTGTCAACGAACAGCTTCAGGGTCAGCTCCATACCTTCACGCATGGCAGACTGAGATTCGTCAGCGGAATCCACACTCTTAAGGCCGTTCTCCAGGCTGTCGACAACCGGCAGCAGGGATTCAACGAACTTATCCAGCGCAAATTTGTGTGCCTTTTCTACGTCCTGCTGGGCACGGCGTTTCACGTTCTGGGCTTCTGCCACAGCACGGATCGCCTGATCTTTTGCCTTATTCAGGTCATCCTGAGCACGTACCAGCTCATTCTGCAGGGAGACCAATGCATCTTCTTCCGGGGAAAGCACTTCCACATCGCCTTCTTCACTGTTTTCTACAACATCAGCAGCAACGTCAGGAGTGACAGCTTTTTCTTGAGCATCAGCCTGACCGTTTGGCTGGCCTTCCTGAGTTTCTTTCGGGGTTTTATTCTCTTCAGTCATCCTGCAACTCCTGTCCGGCAGCAGTTCTGCCATTACCGCTAAAACAGCGCCATTAAAAAATACTGCAACATATATTGGGGATTATGCCGCAACATTCAAGAGGGAAGATGATCATTTTTCTGTCAAAAGTACGCCCCACACTGGGTTAACCACAGGAGGTGTTATTCAATTTCACGGGCAATCAGTGTAAACAACCGTTTGAATTGAAGTTTTTTTACCTTACTGGATCTGGCTTCTTTGGCGCGATCCAAAACGTCCATAAGTTGAGTGCGAAACTCAGGGGATGTATTCAGATTTTCAATAAAAACCTCTAACTCCCTTTCACTCAAACTTTTAAACAGAGTTATCCAGTTGGGCGCATAGTTTATTGCGAGGCAGTGCTCAGTAGCGTATCCATCAATTTCTCCATAGATATAAAAAACGGAACCATCCGGAGCTTCGCCAAACACCTTCCAGCTTTTTGCTTCCGGACGGCCTTTCCTGAAGGAGATCAGCCTGGAAAAAGTAATTTCATCCTTTATTATGGTTTCTGTTTTCAGCGGCTCCGCTCCTGCGGCAGTTATCCCTTCAAACCCCTTACTGGCATCGTGAGTAATCTGACTTATAAACCAGGAGTCAGGATCAGACTGGTGGTATGAAATGAAGGCGTCTTCATCAAGAAGGGTCATATTGAGTGTTTTTATTTTTGGTAAACGCTCCTCTTTTGGTCGCACGACCTCTGCAATAATGACAAAAGGCAGTTTTTTTATGACCTCTTTTAAAGACTGTTGATCTGTATAGAGTGGGCTACTTTGTAGATAAATACTTGTGTCACTTCTAAAGCCATAGTCGCCCTGCATAACACTCTCAACTACAACTCGATAGATATCATTCTGGCTATCATCACAAGTGAGAAGGATATGTGCAGCGGCCCCTGGAGTAAGTTCAACCTGAGTTTTACGCGCGCGAGGCCAAATGCGTCGTCCACCTTCTTCCTGAGCCTCTCCCTTATGAGCTTCACTCGCCAACTGCTTTAGTACTTCCCGAGCCAGAGATCGCTCTGCCCAAGTGATCTTGTAATCCCCGGAAGCCCATGAATATTGAGACACAAAACAACCGTAGAAACACACAACAAAGAAATAACAGGCTGGCAGTAACATTTGCCATTTATCACTGCATTCTTTTACTGAGCTTGCATTAATTAAATTTTCTTTTGCCATCACTGATCCCTCCTCTGTATGGAGCCCTCACAAGCAACGGTGTCGCCGTGAGGGGGGTAGAGGAGTTTAGGGCTCGCTAACAAAAAAACCAGTTATCAAGAAAGGAAATTTCCAGCAAAAGGATTGCAGTCCTCGCCCTCGACGATTACTGTATAAATAAACAGGTCAATCATCGGGACCGCCCCCATGCTCACTCATCTGTCCGTTCATCATTTTGCCATTGTTGATCAGCTGGATATCGAGATCCCCAGAGGGATGACTGTGATAACCGGCGAGACCGGCGCGGGTAAATCCATCATGCTCGATGCCCTCTCTCTCACCCTCGGTGCCCGTGCTGGTAATGACTGCGTGCGCCCCGGCTGTGAAAAGGCCGACATCCGCGCTACTTTCGACCTCAGCCAGCTTCCCCAGGCCCAAACATGGCTGAAGAAGCGTGACATGGACAGTGATGACGACTGCATCCTGCGTCGTGTCATCACCAAAGAAGGCCGCAGCCGGGGCTATATCAACGGCACGCCGTCCCCTCTGGCCGACCTGCGCCAGCTCGGCGAACTGCTGGTTGATATTCACGCCCAACATGAACAGCAATCCCTGCTCCGCCCTGCCACCCACCGGCGCATGCTGGATGAGTACGCAGGCTCGACCAGGCTGGCAACTCAGGTGTACCAAAGCTGGCAGCAGTGGAAGCAGCTGAAAGAAGAGATTGAAGCTCTGCGCAACCGTGGGCAGGAACAGGATGCTCGCCTGCAACTGCTGCAGTATCAGGTAGAAGAGCTGGACCGTCTGGCAATCAGCGAAGGTGAAGTCGAAACCCTGGAGCAGGAACAGAAGCAACTGGCTGGCGCCGAAACAAGCCTGCACACCTGCCAGCAGGTGTTAAACCTCTGCTCGGAAGACGACGGCGGCAACATCCTTCACAGCCTGACTCTCAGCCAGCAGATGCTCACTGACCTGAACCTTGAGCTGCCTGCTCTGCAGGACACTGTCGAGATGCTCAACAGTGCACAGATTCAGGTGGAAGAAGCCATTGGCGAGATGAACCGCTTTGTTGATGGCTTTGAAGCCGATCCCGTGCGCTTGAATGAGATTAACGAACGCCTGTCAGCCACCTACACCCTTGCCCGTAAACACCATACCACGCCAGAAGAATTGCACAGCTTCCATCAGAACCTGCAACAGGAGCTGGATGGCCTGCAGTGCAGCGATGAAACCATTGAAGAGTTCGAACAACAGCTGAGCGAGCGGGAAGCGCAATACCGCACTCTCGCTGACAAGCTCAGCCAGAAGCGTGGGAAAGGTGCCAGTAAGCTGAACAAGTCCGTCAGTAAACATATCCATCAGCTGGGCATGCCCGCCGGACAGTTTGTGGTGGAGATGACAACTGATACCGAAACCCCCCGCTCTCTAGGACATGAAGATATTCGCTTCCTGGTCAGCACCAACCCTGGCACGCCTCCAAAACCTCTGGATAAAGTGGCCTCCGGTGGTGAGCTGTCCCGTATCAGTCTGGCCATTCAGGTGATTACCGCCCAGACCTCAGGCATCTCCACGCTGGTCTTTGATGAGGTGGATGTCGGTATTGGTGGCGGTACAGCGGAGATTGTTGGCCGACTACTCGGTGAACTGGGCAATCAGGGACAGGTGCTCTGTGTCACCCACCAGCCTCAGGTCGCCTCCCAGGGGCACACCCACTTCCATGTCAGCAAGAAGCTGGGCAAGAACTCCACCAGCACCCATATAAAAACCCTGTGTGGCGCCCCCCGCACCCAGGAAGTGGCTCGCATGCTGGGCGGGCTGGAGATCACCACCCAGACGCTCTCCCACGCTGCAGAAATGATTACCAACGGACTGCCTCAACACGCGTAAGACTGCACAGGCCCTCTCTCACTGGCTGTCAGATTCACTGACAGCCTTGTCACCAATGATTAGAGAAAGGCAGAGAACCTGCAGCCAGGCAGGTCTGTGATCTGATCCCCTGAATCTGGCAGGACAAGTTCGCTCACAATGCGCTAAAAGCACCATTCAGTAGACAAGCAGGGGAAGTCTCCCTTTAACTTGAACGCTTACGGCACAAGGCTGGCTCTTTGAGGAAACTCGCAAGTCCCAGGCAAAGTATCAGCAAGGGGAGGTACCAGGCTCTTCAGTGTTTCTGCTATTGGCAATGCCTGTACTGAAAAAGCCAAATGGAAATAACAGGTAACTGAATTGTTAGTGACCCTGCCTGCGTTTTCATAGCAATCTCGCGAATGTTGAATAAAAAGCGTTTTGGGTAAGCAGGAGTGCACTATGCAAACAGGAATTGCAGAAAATGTCATACAGGGAAATTTAGTCACACAAAAAACTGCAGACAACAGAACTTTGCAGGCTGACATCCCCAATAATTTATATTGTGGGGTCTGTATAGAGGTTGTTAAACCTGATTCAAAGGGTAAAGCAAGAATGTGTCAGAAGTGTGAGCGTACACTGTGTATCAGCCATTGTAACAATAAATCTGGCCGCAAATTTTCAGAAAGATGCTGCTATTGCAGGGAAGATGCAAAAAAATACCATACAAAAAACCAACTCCCACTGTTTCTGGATATTACGATCAAAACACAGGTTAATAATATCATTTGGCATTGTGCGGAGCCTGACTGTTCTCAGCAAGGTACACTGGATTTTATGGACAAGCATCAATGCCAGAGAATTGCGCAGGCTACTCACCTTCCCCTTATGTCATGCCCTCATCAGGATTGTGATGACAGAATTGAGGCGAAAGATTTTGAACACCATAAAGCCTCCTGCGTGTGGAGAACAGTCAATATAGGCTCTTATACTATGCCTGAATATCAGCGTGCGGCGATTTTAAATCATGCTGCTCCCATTCCGGCGAACCTGACACCAGCTTATCTGGCGCAACACCCTAACCCTGCGGCTGTTGCCCTGGGCTTGTGCCTGAAGTTTATGGAGACCGGTGAAGTTAAAGAAGCCGATAAAGCTGATGAAAATTGCATCCTTGAATGGCAATGGGGTCTGCTTAAGGAACAGAAGCTTGGGGTGAAAAAAGCATCACCCTTTGGTTATTTAACGTATAAGTCTCTCGATAACACCTTGTGTAAGGTTACGGTGCCACGGGACATATTATTGAACCAGACTGAATCACCAATAGCCTCCCTGGTAACCCGAGAGGCAGGTGAGATTGATGTTTATTTCAGTATACCCTGCGAACAATCAGGATGTTATTACCCCGGTATTGCATATAAGAACGCACATAAAGCCCCCGTATTCCTGTCAGAATATATTGTGGGTAATATGAAAGGTTTGCCAAATACAATAAGTGGCAAGTTAATAGAGTCAAAGTCTACCTTATACTTCACGCCTTTCTGGACTTTCCCCCCTGAAAAACAAGACAACGCCACCGCTTCCGCTGTAGATAAACAGAAAATGAATGATTTATTGCTCCATGAATGGTTCGAGATCATATTAGGCATTGACCAAATTAGAAGACCATAACCTATATCTGAGTTATCAACAGCGATGAAACAGTATTTTAATAGATAGACGTTTCTTATAATCGGGCTCGGTAAAAGTGCATTTCCCAGACAGGCAGGTAAAACTACCGAGAACGAGATGACTAACAAACTTAACTGCTCAGAATCCGTAGGCGAGTCAAGGCACAAGCATGAACCTGGGTTCAAGCAATACTTGAAACAGCTTCATCGCACATAATCTCATGTATGAAACCGTCAAAAACCTCCGCACTGGAAACAGAAGTCAGCGAGCTCAAAAACCTTGTCAACCATCGACTCAACGAGGTCAGCAGGCTGACCACCGAAAACACCTGTGTGGCGAACCCCGCACCCAGGAAGTGGCTCGCATGCCGGGCGGGCTGGAGATCATCACCCAGACGCTCTCCCACGCTGCAGAAATGATTACCAACGGACTGCCTCAACACGCGTAAGACTGCACAGGCCCTCTCTCACTGGCTGTCAGATTCACCGACAGACTTGTCACCAATGAGTAGAGAAAGGCAGAGAACCTGCAGCCAGGCAGGTCTGTGATCTGATCCCCTGAAACTGGCAGGACAAGCTCGGTTACAATGCGTTAAAGGCACCTTTCAGTAGACAGTAGACAAGCAGGGGAAGTCTCCCTTTAACTTGAACGCTTACGGCACAAGGCTGGCTTTTTGAAGAAACTCGCAAGTGCCAGGTAAAGTATCAGCACGGGGAGGTACCAGGCTCCTCAGTGTTTCTGCTATTGGCAATGCCTGTACTGTAAAAGCCAAATGGAAATAACAGGCAACTGAATTGTTAGTGACCCTGCCTGCGTTTTCATAGCAATCTCGCGAATGTTGAATAAAAAGCGTTTTGGGTAAGCAGGAGTGCACTATGCAAACAGGTATTTCAGAAAATTTCATACAGGGAAATTTAGTCACACAAAAAACTGCAGACAACAGAACTTTGCAGGCTGACATCCCCAATAATTTATATTGTGGGGTCTGTATAGAGGTTGTTAAACCTGATTCAAAGGGTAAAGCAAGAATGTGTCAGAAGTGTGAGCGTACACTGTGTATCAGCCATTGTAACAATAAATCTGGCCGCAAATTTTCAGAAAGATGCTGCTATTGCAGGGAAGATGCAAAAAAATACCATACAAAAAACCAACTCCCACTGTTTCTGGATATTACGATCAAAACACAGGTTAATAATATCATTTGGCATTGTGCGGAGCCTGACTGTTCTCAGCAAGGTACACTGGATTTTATGGACAAGCATCAATGCCAGAGAATTGCGCAGGCTACTCACCTTCCCCTTATGGCATGCCCTCATCAGGATTGTGATGACAGAATTGAGGCGAAAGATTTTGAACACCATAAAGCCTCCTGCGTGTGGAGAACAGTCAATATAGGCTCTTATACTATGCCTGAATATCAGCGTGCGGCGATTTTAAATCATGCTGCTCCCATTCCGGCGAACCTGACACCAGCTTATCTGGCGCAACACCCCAACCCTGCGGCTGTTGCCCTGGGCTTGTGCCTTAAGTTTATGGAGACCGGTGAAGTTAAAGAAGCCGATAAAGCTGATGAAAATTGCATCCTTGAATGGCAATGGGGTCTGCTTAAGGAACAGAAGCTTGGGGTGAAAAAAGCATCACCCTTTGGTTATTTAACGTATAAGTCTCTCGATAACACCTTGTGTAAGGTTACGGTGCCACGGGACATATTATTGAACCAGACTGAATCACCAATAGCCTCCCTGGTAACCCGAGAGGCAGGTGAGATTGATGTTTATTTCAGTATACCCTGCGCACAATCAAAAAGTTATTACCCCAGGATTTCATATAAGAACGCACATAAAGCCCCCGTATTCCTGTCAGAATATATTGTGGGTAAAATGAAAGGTTTGCCAAATACAATAAGTGGCAAGTTAATAGAGTCAAAGTCTACCTTATACTTCCCGCCTTTCAGGACTTCCCCCCCTGAAAAACAAGACCACGCCACCGCTTTCGCTGTAGATAAACAGGAAATGAATGATTTATTGCTCCATGAATGGTTCGAGATCATATTAGGCATTGACCAAATTAGAAGACCATAACCTATATCTGAGTTATCAACAGCGATGAAACAGTATTTTAATAGATAGACGTTTCTTATAATCGGGCTCGGTAAAAGTGCATTTCCCAGACAGGCAGGTAAAACTACCGAGAACGAGATGACTAACAAACTTAACTGCTCAGAATCCGTAGGCGAGTCAAGGCACAAGCATGAACCTGGGTTCAAGCAATACTTGAAACAGCTTCATCGCACATAATCTCATATATGAAACCGTCAAAAACCTCCGCACTGGAAACAGAAGTCAGCGAGCTCAAAAACCTTGTCAACCATCGACTCAACGAGGTCAGCAGGCTGACCACCGAAAACACCTGTGTGGCGAACCCCGCACCCAGGAAGTGGCTCGCATGCCGGGCGGGCTGGAGATCATCACCCAGACGCTCTCCCACGCTGCAGAAATGATTACCAACGGACTGCCTCAACACGCGTAAGACTGCACAGGCCCTCTCTCACTGGCTGTCAGATTCACTGACAGCCTTGTCACCAATGATTAGAGAAAGGCAGAGAACCTGCAGCCAGGCAGGTCTGTGATCTGATCCCCTGAAACTGGCAGGACAAGCTCGGTTACAATGCGTTAAAGGCACCTTTCAGTAGACAGTAGACAAGCAGGGGAAGTCTCCCTTTAACTTGAACGCTTACGACACAAGGCTGGCTCTTTGAGGAAACTCGCAAGTGCCAGGCAAAGTATCAGCAAGGGGAGGCACCAGGCTCCTCAGTGTTTCTGCTATTGGCAATGCCTGTACTGAAAAAGACAAATGGAAAGAACAGGTAACTGAATTGTTAGTGACCCTGCCTGCGTTTTCATAGCAATCTCGCGAATGTTGAATAAAAAGCGTTTTGGGTAAGCAGGAGTGCACTATGCAAACAGGTATTGCAGAAAATGTCATACAGGGAAATTTAGTCACACAAAAAACTGCAGACAACAGAACTTTGCAGGCTGACATCCCCAATAATTTATATTGTGGGGTCTGTATAGAGGTTGTTAAACCTGATTCAAAGGGTAAAGCAAGACAGTGTCAGGAGTGTGAGCATACACTGTGTATCAGCCATTATGACGAGGGTCTTGGCCGCCAATTTTCAGAAAGATGCTGCTATTGCAGGGAAGATGCACAAAAATACCATACAGAAAACCAATCCCCACTGTTTCTGGATATTACGATCAAAACACAGGTTAATAATATCATTTGGCATTGTGCGGAGCCTGACTGTTCTCAGCAAGGTACACTGGATGTTATGGACAAGCATCCATGCCAGATAATTGCGCAGGCTACTCACCTTCCCCTTATGGCATGCCCTCATCAGGATTGTGATGACAGAATTGAGGCGAAAGATTTTGAACACCATAAAGCCTCCTGCGTGTGGAGAACAGTCAATATAGGCTCTTATACTATGCCTGAATATCAGCGTGCGGCGATTTTAAATCATGCTGCTCCCATTCCGGCGAACCTGACACCAGCTTATCTGGCGCAACACCCCAACCCTGCGGCTGTTGCCCTGGGCTTGTGCCTGAAGTTTATGGAGACCGGTGAAGTTAAAGAAGCCGATAAAGCTGATGAAAATTGCATCCTTGAATGGGCATGGGAATGGGGTCGGCTTAAGGAACAGAAGCTTGGGATGAAAACAGCATCACCCTTTGGTTATTTAACGTATAAGTCTCTCGATAACACCTTGTGTAAGGTTACGGTGCCACGGGACATATTATTGAACCAGACTGAATCACCAATAGCCTCCCTGGTAACCCGAGAGGCAGGTGAGATTGATGTTTATTTCAGTATACTCTGCGTAGAATCAAAACGTTATTACCCCAGGATTTCATATAAGAACGCACATAAAGCCCCCGTATTCCTGTCAGAATGGATTGTGGGTGAAATGAAAGGTTTGCCAAATACAATAAGTGGCAAGTTAATAGAGTCAAAGTTTCCCATTCAATTCCAGAATTTCAACTCTGCTTCCTCTCGTGAAAAAGTAGACAAAGCCACCACTCTCGTTGTAGAAAAAGAGGACATGGATTATTTATTGCTCCATGAATGGTTCGAGATCATATTGGCATTGACCAAAATTAGAAGACCATAACCTATATCTGAGTTATCAACAGCGATGAAACAGTATTTTAATAGATAGACGTTTCTTATAATCGGGCTCGGTAAAAGTGCATTTCCCAGACAGGCAGGTAAAACTACTGACTGGAGATCACCATCCAGACACTTTCCCACGCTGCAGAAATGATGAGCTACGGACTGCCTCAACACGCAAGACTGCACCAGAAGCCCTCTCTCACAGGCTGTTAGGTTCACTGACAGCCTTGTCACCAATGAATCCGTCCATCGTCTGTCCAAACACTGACCATACTGAATTAAACGCAGAATAATTCAGAGAAGGACTTCTTGAGGGCGCAAAATGAAAAACACAACCAGCACAGCTGAAACACACAACGCTAAAGGCATCCGTTCGAAACGCATGCTCTCTAAAAAAATGCTCTCTGTTATTGGGCTGATCACCATCACCCTGTTCGCGTATGCCAATGACGGCCTGGAGTTCGCAGAAAAAAGCCTGACCAGCACTCTGGCTCACTGGAACACCCTCGTCCCAGATAGTTTTAATGAAGGAGCCCTGAGCGACACAGACTTCCGGCGTTTGAAAAAACAGCAGGACCTGAATAAGGAAACATCTGATGCGATTCAGGCTCACCGCAACCAGATCGACAGGAACAGCTTTGAAACTTTCTCAGACATTAAACTCGTCACCGACAGCACACTGAAGGAAAACAACTGGCCTGGGGGTATTGCTGCAGTCAAGCAATCGAACCCTGCCCTGCAGGCCAGCATTAACCGCACCATATCCAGACTGAACAATACTTCGGGTCGTCGTATCAACAATGTGAGCTATCCAATAGACTCAACTCTCGACAACAGCTCACCCGCATTGGACGAAAACACTTATACTGATGACCGTCTATATTCAGCTCGTTCAGGCAGCGCTACCGAGCCGGATGACAGCCCGAGCGATGACAGTTCTGCATATGGACCACAAAACTCAGAAGATATTAATACCCGACTGGACCAGTTAGCTGCAGAGTTAATTGATATCGAGAAAAAACAACTGCGTATTTACACCTTTCAAAGGGAATACGGTATACGAGCTGAATTCGACAGTCGGTTTATTCAGAGAATTCTCCCTCTGGCCTCATACCAGAACGACCTGAACACTTTTACCAAACGCCTGGAGAAAGCGGCCAGCCTGCCAAAAACCGAGCGGTTTGCCGTGCTCTACCGGGAACTGTTAATGCTGCATATTTATCTTCGACCTCAGCATGGTTTCCGGCTTATTCATTTGGGGCTGCACCACACTCCCGATATTGATTATGTATCTACAGAGGGCGTGGATCGCCGTTACGAGAACCATGCAAATTTAGAATTACCTTTGGCTGACTGGAATGCGGCAGAGCCTCATATCACCAACCTTGGCGCCCACCTGCAAACCCACGGCTCGCTGGAAGAGCTAATAAAAGTGCTCACGAAGATCTCGACAAACAACGCAGAGACCATGGTGACACTGGATAACAGTGCCAAGACGGTACAGACCGCCGTCGTGCTAACAGCAGTACTGTTCGACCTTTATCAGCACAACACCCTGCAAGGCACACTGAAGCCTATTGCAAAACCTCTGACCAATGTCGGTTATCTGTGGGAGTTCCGTACCTGCTTTAAGGAACGTAGTCGAGGTATTGATCAGACAGAGAACTGTACGAAAGCGATTCAACCCAAAGGGCTGAATGAGCCGTTTAACCAACGCGTAAAACAAACCATTGCACAACCCATGCAGAATGACGTGCGCTCAATGTCTGAGCACAATATTTTCATTATCCACCAGTGGGCGTATGCCGCAGCAGCCATTCGCCTGATGACTGGCAGAACTCCTGTGTCATGGAAGACCGTAGCCAAAAAGAGCTATTAATAACGAGAGGGTCTTTCCATGGTGCACTTCATAAAAGCTGTCATAAGATCTATAACAAGAGCACCCACAAATTCGGCTGCGATACGGCTATTAAGCGCGCTGCTATTAAGCTCGCTGTTTTCAACCGCCGTGCAGTCGATTCAGGTAAAAGATGATCCTGAGTTTACAATCAGCCGTGAGCTGACCTCTCAAAGCGCTGTCGATTTTATTGATGACCTACAGAGTCACTACCACACCATGGAAAAGATCAATGAGACTCTGCGAACATCAAAGATCTCTGGTGAACTGTTTAATAACCTTTTGATTCAGTGGCAGCATCTGGATAACAACTACATACAGGGCTCAATATTATTACCAGGCCGCGAAGATCCCTTTGAAAAGGCTCTGCGCTTACGGCTCATCAAAAACCTGCAGATGCGGATTCTTGCAGCTGTGCATATGGCATTAGAGAACCCCAGTGTTGGGAACTTTGATGTCGACGAGCGACTTAAAGAAAGGCTTGTAGAAACACTACTGAATATGTCCGAGACACTGGGCGACGACCTATACAGTTATGACGCTTTTCCCTTTGGCAGCGAGTCGACATGGCGGGAAATCTATCAGGTTCCATGCCTGTGGGTTGATATTGCCCAGACGCTGGACACACGCTTCAGCCTTACCGAGGAACAACTGCAACGCCTGATGCCTACCATGGCTAAAATGGTGATTGCTCATGGACAGGGTTACGATGCCGTCGTTCTTTTCTCACAGGCTTTTGAGGCGATGACTGCTGGCAATTTAAACGGCCATATTAGTGCACTAAAGGATCACCAGAACAGCAATACGGTAACAACAGCTGAACTGTATTTCACCGGAAAAGTAGGTAATCCGATCCAGGGGCTTTGGAAAACCGACTATAACAAAGCCGATTTCTATTATGTATTTGGTGTGCGTAATCCTACTGTAGCCAAAAATATTAAACCTTATCGCGCACTGAATAGTTATGACGTGGCACGGCGCTATGTGGAGGAACATGCTCCGGAAGCCTTATCCAGCAGAGTGCTCAAACATGAACTCAACGAACACTCAGCCGTTGTTGCTGACAGTTCCAAAAAGCTAACCAGTTATGTCTTAAGCCTTATTGCTGACAAACGGAAGAAACCTTAGGGTTTATTGCAAACCAGCTTAAGTGCCCGGTCATGTGGAAACGCCTATTTCTGGCCAATAAGCAGGTTGCCCAGCTATGTTGCAGCTGAGTGTCCTGGAGATTGAGTCAGAAATAGTTATTTTCATGTGTCCGGGTACCTATGGAAATAAACCACGAAAAAAGCGTGAAGAAATAATCACTCAACACGCATTTTTAAAATCAACACTCTGATTCAATAGCTTTAGCTTTTCTTCTTTACGTACAAAACCAGATTGTGATCTACCAGCTCATAGCCATGTTCTTCGGCAATCAAATGTTGAAGGCGTTCAATCTCAGCGTTACGGAATTCAATAATATCACCTGACTCCATACACACCATATGATCGTGATGTTCTTCCCCTGCCAACTCAAATACTGAGTGGCCACCATCGAAATTATGGCGAATCACCAACCCGGCGCTTTCAAACTGTGTCAGCACCCGATACACCGTCGCCAGACCAACATCTTCCTCTGCCTCAATCAGGGCGCGGTAAACATCTTCTGCACTCATGTGTCGGTCTACAGCATTTTCAAGCATCTGTAGAATCTTGATACGGGGTAAAGTTACCTTTAAACCGGCCTTACGAAGCTCTTGATTTTCCACTCAAGTATCCCTTTCTAAACCCCTGAAGATGTAATAAGCTGGGGATTATCTCATTTCCGTCCAAGATAGTGGAAGTCGGTAGACGATGCAAAAGCAAAAGGCAACGTTTGCCCTGGTTCTTTCAGTTACCCTGATGAGTGGTTGTTCTCTATTTGCAGACAACAACCCTCGAGTGCTGAGTTTTCCAGGCGCCTATAAAATCGATATACAACAAGGCAACGTTATCACTCAGGAGATGGTTAATCAGCTTCGTCCTGGGATGACGCGTGATCAGGTGCGCTTCGTAATGGGTCAACCCATGCTCCCTGATACCTACAACCAAAACCGCTGGGACTACATCTACAGCTTCCACCCTGGTGGAGAGAAAAGAACCCAGCAGACGCTCACCCTGTTCTTCCAGAACGATAAGCTGGCCAGCTTTGAAGGGGACATTCGCCCCGGCGAGAATATCGAGACGGTAAATACCAAGGTGAAGCAGTCAGCTCAGGATGACGCCATGCGCGCCAGAGAAGCGCTCAACTCGGAACCTCCTGAAGGTTAACCGCTAACGGCTTCTCCCACAAAAAACGGACATTATGTCCGTTTTTTGTATGCGCTGAATTCAGAATGTAGCTATTTCTGCTTTGCAGCGGCTTCCGCTTTTGCCTTCTCTGCACGCCTGCGGCGCACCTCTTTAGGGTCCACGAGTAACGGGCGATAGATCTCAACCCGCTCACCTGCATTAATCTCCTGAGCATCCGGCCTGGGCACAGCCTTGCCAAAAATACCCATCTTGCTGGTTGCCAGATCAATCTCTGGAAAATAATCACAGATACCGGACAGCTCAGCAGCTCCCAGCAGAGATGTACCTAACGGCACGGAGACTGCGACAATTTTTTGTTTATCAGGCCGAGCGTAAGCGACCTCGACACTGATAGTCTGTTGACTCATAACACGTCCTAAAATCTCTTCATCAGGATGCACGACCGGCGTAAGCCGGCCTACCCGTAGACCTGATCAGCCCGACTGCAAAATGCATCCACCATAGTCACCGCAGCCTGCTCGAAAATTTTGCCAACGGCAGCCTGAAGAAGGCCACCGTCCATTTCAAAGCTTAAGTCCAGCGAGACCTTGCAGGCATCTTCCTGCAGCGGATGAAAGGTCCAGGCACCCGCAAGAGATTTAAAAGGCCCCTTCTCAAGCGCCATTTCAATCCGCTCACCAGGCACCATCGCATTACGGGTAATAAAGCTGCTGGAAATGCCCGTGCGACTCACATCCACACGGGCTTCCTGATGTTCACTCCCCCTGTCCAGTACTTCCGAACCTGTGCACCAGGGGAGAAACTCCGGGTACGCAGCAACGTCATTTACAAGCTCATACATCCGTTCCGCGGAGTGCATGACCAGAGCCGATCTCTGTATTGTTTTCATTATGACTCTATCCTTGGACGATTAATTTCCAGCTAAACCCAACAGCTCCATCAGAGGATCATGAATGGTAGAAAAGTAAAAAACGACCAGCACACAGAGTGGCGCAACAACACGGCAAAGAGCACGCCAGAGATTGAACCACCCCAAAGACAGGTTGAGTTCTTTCATAATATAAGAACGTTTCATCACCCAGCCGGCAAAGACAGCAATCAGCAGGCCACCCAGAGGCAGCGTGATATTGGCAGTGATGTAGTCGGTCACTTCGAAGAAGGTCATACCGGCAACCTGGTACTCCTCGCCGGACCACTCATTAAAAGAGAGAACCGTTCCCAGGCCGAAGATGAATACCAAAGAGCAGTAGAGTAATGAGGCCGCAACACGACTCATGGAGAAACGTTCGACCAGCCATGCGACAGAAGGCTCAACCAGTGAAATAGAAGAACTCAGAGCTGCAAGCACCACGAGAAGGAAGAATGCACCACCGACAAACTGTCCACCAGGGAGTGAAGCAAAGGCTGAAGTCAGAGTGACAAACAACAGACCAGGGCCTGCACCTGGCTCCATGCCGTTGGCAAAGACAAGAGGGAAAATGGCAAGACCAGCAACCAGCGCAATGCCTGTGTCCAGCACAGCAACGGCACCTACGGTACGTGCGATAGAAGCCTTCTTTGGCATATAGGCGCCGTAGGCCATAATCGCACACATACCCAGGCTCAGGGTAAAGAAGGCGTGCCCCATTGCAGCCAGAACAGCATCCCAACTCAGCTCTTCCGGGTGGAAGGCAAACAGGAAATTCACACCTTCCATGAAGTGGCCAGACGCCGTGGCACTGTATCCAAGCACACCCAGCAGCAAGAGCAGCAAAGCGGGCATCATCAAGCGAACGCCGCTCTCAAGCCCCTTATGAATACCACGGGCAATTACCAACCCTGTCAGCAGCATAAAGACAGCATGCCAAAGGGTGAGCTTGACAGGATCTGCCAGCAGGGCATCAAAATTGCCTCCAACCTCAGCGGGCGTCATGCCCTGGAAGTTGCCAGAAAACATTTCGATTGTGTACACAATTGCCCAGCCGGCAACGACACTGTAGAAAGAGAGTATCAGGAAGCCTGTAAGCGCCCCCATCCAGCTAACCCCGCCCCACCATCTGCCTGCACCAGACTCCCGTGCAAGCTCACGCATGCTGATAATCGGGCTGTGGCGACCATGGCGACCCAGCGCCGTCTCCGCAATCATTATGGGCACGCCAACAATGGCGATACAAAGCAGGTAAGTCAGTACAAACGCACCACCGCCATTCTCACCGGTGATATAGGGAAACTTCCAGATGTTACCCAGGCCAATCGCAGAACCGGCCGCTGCCAGTACGAAAGTCCAGCGGTGCGTCCAGGTCTGAGCTGTGGAAACCGTCTGCTCGGCCATAGAGATCCTCAATATTGCTTTTATCCAAATGGATTAATTATTCGAGCCTGATGGCACATTTAGCGACATTCTATCCATTTGCTTATAAGGTACAACCACTAGCTGGGCGCACATACCCGTAGATGCGCCCATGTATAGATATGAGTCATGGCATTTGCACAACAGGCACGTATAATTCCGAAACTATGGCAAAAAAATCCAAGAAGGCGGGCGACTCCAGTATTGTCGTCAACAAGAAAGCGCGGCACGACTATCACCTCGACGAAAGTTTCGAGGCAGGAGTCGCCCTGAGCGGCTGGGAAGTGAAAAGTCTCCGGCAGGGTAAAATTCAACTGGTCGACAGTTATGTGCTCCTGAGAAACGGTGAGGCCTGGCTGATTGGTGCGCAGATTACACCTCTGCCTACCGCATCGACCCATGTTATTGCCGACCCACGTCGAGACCGAAAGCTCCTGCTGCACAGGCGGGAACTCGCCAAGCTGTTTGCTGAAACCCAGCAAGACGGTAAAACCTGCGTATGCACCAAGCTCTATTGGAAGCAGCACTTGATCAAAGCTCAGGTCAGCCTCGCCCGAGGTAAGAAAGAGTACGACAAGCGTGCAACCACCAAAGAGCGTGAGTGGGGTATCGAAAAACAGCGAGTTATGGGCCGAGGATAATCACCTCACAACCACATTACTCTCAACCAAAAAAAGGGAAGCCCGCAGGCTTCCCTTTTTCTTTGGAACACATTCATCTCCAATTACGTACACATAACGAAAGTTTCTATTGACCCACCCCCATAAGAATCATTTAGAATAGCTACATCAAAAGGTTTCGACCTGCCGGGGGCGATTAGGATTCGACGACGGTGACGAAACCCGAGGTGCATGTCGAGTGCGTAGCAGTTCTCGTTAAAAAAATTGTTACATCTTTTTAGTTGCCAACGACGACAACTACCAAGGAGCGCTGGCCGCTTAAAAACGGTCTGCTCCCGATCACTCTGACTTTTCTGTTGGTTGGTACTGATCGCAACTTTAAATAGAATCGCTACTTCTTCGGGCCTGACGAAGAACTGCTAAATCCTTCCAGGATCGCTCTGTTAATCCCGCCTGCCGGATCGTTCAGAGTTAAATCAAAGGCAGTTCTAAGCATGTAGAGCCAAGGGCAGAGTGCCGGCGGACGGGGGTTCAAATCCCCCCGCCTCCACCACTTCAAACGGCTGTTAGAAGAACGCAGCTATACGCATTCATACGCAGCCATACGCATCAAAGCCCCTATAAACAGGGGCTTTTTTGTATCTATCAAAAATCACAACGCATGCGTATAGGTGCGTGTGGGTGCGTATACGAATGGCACGAATTCGGCACTTTTCCGACACGAGAAGCACAAATTCAGCACGAATTCAGCACAAATGCATATTTAAGAAGCACTTTTTTAAGCGCGATAATGAGGAAAAATCCGGGACGCGATTCGCTTAAGGATGAGGCAGGAGAGTTTAAAACGGACGTAGAAGGCTAAGCACCCTGCTCGCTAAGTGCCGTGTCGTTTCTGTTTGCAGTAAATAGATCAGAAGGGATGTAGTTATCAGCGGCCTCTTCCAGCCAGCCACCATAGTGCCGATTAAGCATCTCTATTCCTTTATGCCCCATCTGGTTCGCTATCCACCAGAGGTTTTCATTATTGCGAATGAGCATGAACGCATAACTATGCCGGGTCTGGTATGGGTTTCTATATCTAACACCAGACTTCTGCCAGGTTCTCTTAATACGCACACAGGTCGCATCTATTCAAGAAACCAGGGCCACGCATTCCCATACCTGCAAAACCTGCGGCCTCGCGGGGAAAACCTATCCATAAATACAGTACCGGTAACCCCCATTACCGGTACTAATCCACTTCAGGGTGGTGCCCCTGGGCAATGTATAATCTCGACTCGCTTTCTCCCCACACAATCCTAATGTGAACAGTGCCAGGACAAAAACCAGAGGAGAAAAACCATTACCAAGGAAACCACAACCCCAAAGACCAAGCCTGCCAACAAAGCAACAACCGAAGCCTCTAATGAGGTGATCGCCAAAAACTTCAAGAAGATGCTGAACAAAACCTACGAGATGCGTATCGACGACCAGCCGGTGACCGAAGGCGGCCTGAACTGTATTGGCGGCTGGAAGGCATCGCTGAAAACAAAACAGGCGACAGTAGAGTTTGATGAAAAAGCGCTGGCCGACATCAGCTATGACAAGGGTGACTACCAACTCAACGACCAGGAAGGCAAAGGCCGCACCGTCGCCTTCTACACTATGCGCAAGGTAAGCCCTCGATTGTAAATGAAGGGCACACGCGCAGTGACAGGGGCTGATTGGCCCCTTTCTTTTATCCTACTATCCTGTCTTCTTCATTCGCGCCTGAACAAAATCAAGCCGTTTATTGAATCGTTTAATGAGTCGTTAATAACTGGATTAACGACACACTAATCCTATGGTTAAAACACGCAAAGGGAAACGCAGAAGGTAACGAAGATGAGCGACGACAACATGCAAGCCATTGAACATTTCATAACCCATAAAGGCAATGCCGAGAATCTTCTGAAACAAATCCTGAGCCTGACCGAAGATCACATGGGATATGACGCCACAGAGCTGAGCTGGTCGCATGTTGGCACAATGGCCTCCGTTATCGAAGACCTCAAGGGCATCGCCGAGAAGGTTGGCATTGATTCAGAAGAGGCTCTGGATAGCCAACCCTAAACGGAGCGGAATCATTTTAGGATATCCCCCATAACCTGTGGGGTGTCCAAAATGACGCTTGATAAAACTCAAGGCCTTCCTGGGTTTTCGATTTTGTGTCTATATTCCTCCTCCTTATTAAAGGGGGGGAGGGGTAATGCATTTTCCCAGACGTACTGTTTTTGTCATCGGTGCTGTCATGATGATCTGTTGTTTTGCCTCCCTGGATGTCTCGGCGGGCAGAATAAAGGGCACACCTCTCAGAATACAACCAGTTCAAAACCCGACGCATACCGTGGTTTCAAGAGGGGGCGTGGCCGTTTATCCTGCAAAGGGGACACGCGTCCGCCCCCATGGAACAACGTCCTGCTCTGTCGATCAAACGGGTGACCATCCCTTTATCTATTGCCAGGGGGAAACGCAGAAAACACACTTGACTCTAACAGGCGCCTCACGGCCATACACACTGGAGATTCAGGCTGATGCCATCACACAGATTGAGGATGCCTCGACAGCGTGCCGCATCTCAACGGGAGAGGACACTAACCCGCGCATTCACTGCGATTCCCCCCCCAAAGATATTTTCCCCTCCCAGTTCCCTCAGCTCAATGGCTGGATGCGTGCGCATTACAGGGAATTCCGAACAAAGGGGGCACTCCCCTCCCCTTTGAACAATGAGCCGTGTGAAGACAGTGAAATCAGCCAGGGCCTTCAGATTCACATCGAAGGTGATGAGCTGCCAGATTCTGCTGACAGACACAGGATTACAGTCATCCCCGGAAAAAAATGGCTCCGGCATAGATGCCACGTATGCCAGCGTAGCTTCCAGGGCTCCTTTGACCTGAAGCGTCATATACGCACCCACACCGGGGAGAAGCCTTATGCCTGTGACTGGGACGGCTGTGACAAACGTTTCATAACCTCGCAACAAAGGGACACCCACAAACGCACCCACACCGGGGAGAAGCCTTATGCCTGTGACTGGGACGGCTGTGACAAACGTTTCACAACCGATCGCAACACAAGTGACATCACAAACGCACCCACACCGGGGAGAAGCCTTATGTGTGACTGGGACGGCTGTGACCAGCGTTTTGCTCAAGCAGGCCACCTTACAGCCCACAAACGCACCCACACCAGGGAGAAGCCTTATGCCTGTACGGCTGTGATCAGTGTTTTGCTCGAGTGCAACAGCCCACAAACCACCCACACCGGGGAGAAGCCTTATACCTGTGACTGGGACGGCTGCGACAAACGTTTTGCCGATCTAAGCACTCAAGTGAAACACAAACGTACCCACACCGCGGAGAAACCTTATGTCTGTGCCTGGGACGGCTGTGACCAGCGTTTTGCTCAAGCAGGCAGCCTTACAATCCACAAACGCACCCACACCGGGGAGAAGCCTTATACCTGTGACTGGGACGGCTGTGACAAACGTTTCATAACCTCGCAACAAAGGAACACCCACAAACGCACCCACACCGGGGAGAAGCCTTATGCCTGTGACTGGGACGGCTGTGACGAACGTTTCATAACCTCGCAAAACAGAGACATCCACAGACGCACCCACACCGGGGAGAAACCTTATGTCTGTGCCTGGGACGGCTGTGACCAGCGTTTTGCTCAAGCAGGTAACCTTACAGCCCACAAACGCACCCACACCGGGGAGAAGCCTTATACCTGTGACTGGAACGGCTGTGACAAACGTTTCATAACCTCGCAACAAAGGAACACCCACAAACGCACCCACACCGGGGAGAAGCCTTATGCCTGTGACTGGGACGGCTGTGACGAACGTTTCATAACCTCGCAAAACAGAGACATCCACAGACGCACCCACACCGGGGAGAAACCTTATGTCTGTGCCTGGGACGGCTGTGACCAGCGTTTTGCTCAAGCAGGTAACCTTACAGCCCACAAACGCACCCACACCGGGGAGAAGCCTTATGTCTGTGCCTGGGACGGCTGTGACCAGCGTTTTGCTCAAGTAGGTAACCTTACAGCCCACAAACGCACCCACACCGGGGAGAAGCCTTATACCTGTGACTGGAACGGCTGTGACAAACGTTTCACAACCGCGCAAAGCATGGCACCCACAAACGCACCCACACCGGGGAGAAGCCTTATGCCTGTAACTGGGACGGCTGCGACAAACGTTTTGCCGATCTAAGCACTCAAGTGAAACACAAACGCACCCACACCGGGGAGAAGCCTTATGCCTGTGACTGGGACGGCTGTGACCAGCGTTTTGCTCAAGCAGGCAGCCTTACAACCCACAAACGCACCCACACCGGGGAGAAGCCTTATACCTGTGACTGGGACGGCTGTGACAAACGTTTTTCTCAAGCAGGCAGCCTTACAACCCACAAACGCACCCACACCGGGGAGAAGCCTTATGCCTGTGACTGGGACGACTGTGACGAACGTTTCATAACCTCGCAAAACAGAGACATCCACAAACGCACCCACACCGGGGAGAAGCCTTATACCTGTGACTGGGACGGCTGCGACAAACGTTTTGCCGATCTAAGCACTCAAGTGAAACACAAACGCACCCACACCGGGGAGAAACCTTATGCCTGTGACTGGGACGGCTGTGATCAGTATTTTGCTCGAGTGCACCATCTGACAGCCCACAAACGCACCCACACCGGGGAGAAGCCTTATACCTGTGACTGGAACGGCTGTGACAAACGTTTCACAACCGCGCAAAGCGTGGCCACCCACAAACGCACCCACACCGGGGAGAAGCCTTATGCCTGTAACTGGGACGGCTGCGACAAACGTTTTGCCGATCTAAGCACTCAAGTGAAACACAAACGCACCCACACCGGGGAGAAGCCTTATACCTGTGACTGGGACGGCTGCGACAAACGTTTTGCCGATCTAAGCACTCAAGTGAAACACAAACGCACCCACACCGGGGAGAAGCCTTATACCTGTGACTGGGGCGGCTGTGACAAACGTTTTGCTCAAGCAGGTAACCTTACAGCCCACAAACGCACCCACACCGGGGAGAAGCTTTATACCTGTGACTGGAACGGCTGTGACAAACGTTTCATAACCTCGCATCAAAGGGACACCCACAAACGCACCCACACCGGGGAGAAGCCTTATGCCTGTAACTGGGACGGCTGCGACAAACGTTTTGCCGATCTAAGCACTCAAGTGAAACACAAACGCACCCACACCGGGGAGAAGCCTTATGCCTGTGACTGGGACGGCTGTGACCAGCGTTTTGCTCAAGCAGGCAGCCTTACAACCCACAAACGCACCCACACCCGGGGAGAAGCCTTATGCCTGTGACTGGGACGGCTGTGACGAACGTTTCATAACCTCGCAAAACAGAGACATCCACAGACGCACCCACACCGGGGAGAAGCCTTATACCTGTGACTGTGGTAAGTCATATACACAGGGCCATTGTCTCAATCATCACGTAAAAAAGAACCCAACACACAAAAAATCAAACAGTAAAGTTGCTCAATATGCATTGTCTGCTGATGTGCCTGCTGAACTTATGTACTAAACCATTTATTGCAACGGATTCGGGGCATCTGCCTCTATCGTGGCTGAGGTTCATTGGTAATCAGGTTCTTTTAACTCATCCATCGTTTCTGCGTTCCTCACGGAACTTTTACGTCTGAAATAAATACCTCCCGTCTCCTTTAATAAGACCCGTGACAAGGGGAGAACGAAGAGCTCGAAACTCGCCGTCGTAAGAGCTTTGATCGCGCTCCTCCCCCGAGAAACAGCGCACCCCAATGGAACGAATCACCCAGTAAAGTGATTCGTTTTGAGTATCCCGGCGGTAATGTGAACGTGAGTGTGCGCCAGGGGGATGATGTGAAACTACTACGCGCACTCAAAGAATCCGGCGCGAGGGCCATCTGATGCAACTGGATACCATGACACTGCCGGACAACTTTTTGTGGGTGAATGAGTTTGACTGGACACCGGTTGCCCAGAGTACCGACAGGAGCCTGACCGGCTCCCTTATTGTGCCTGAAAGTCTGATGAATACGGGCGCAGCATTGTACTGGGGGATGAGGAGAACAGCTGGTTAACGCTGGCCGATCTGAAGACGCTCTTTGCTTTGTCGGAAATACCGAAAAAAAGATGCTGCTCACACTTCCTGGCGGACGTGCATTCACAGTTATTTTTGACCGGTCTGAAGGTGCGCCTATTGAAGCCCGGCAAGTGCTGCCCCTGACCAACCCCGATGACTCTGACTTTTATGCTGTGGTTATTCGACTATTGACGGTGGCACCCGGATAGTTGAATCCTTTATTTTGAGCCGGACTGTAACCTAAGCTTGGGAAACTCGCTTAATAAGGGTGTTTCCTCATTGTCTTTGGTGGTTATCACTTGCCGGGAGCGTTTACGTTTATAAGTTTGACGGTACTCCGTGAGTGTATTGATAGTGACTGTGTATTTTTGCCACTCGTCAGGATCAACGAACTGGAAAGGTCTTGCTCTTTTTGCAGCCGCCCGCGGGCTTCTAGTGAAAAACCAATTAAATCGCCGCTTTATAGATTGATTCGCCCCGGCCTGGAGCAAAATCTTAACCACCTCGGAGTGGCCGTTCTGAGCCGCTATATACAGAGGCGTGGCAGCATCATTCATTGGTTGATTAAGAGCCACCCCATCGGTGTTCACTAAAATCTGAACCACCTCCGCGAAGCCATTCTGAGCCGCCATATACAGAGGCGTGACACCATCATATCTTGGTTGATTAAGATCCACCCCCTCGGTGTTCACTAAAATCTGAACCACCTCCGCGAAGCCTTTCTGAACCGCTATATACAGAGGCGTGGCACCATCATTTCCTGGTTGATTAAGAGCCACCCCCTCGGTTTTCACTAAAATCTGAACCACCTCGGAGTGGCCGTTCTGAGCCGCTTTAAACAGAGGCGTGGCACCATCATTTCTTGGTTGATTAAGATCCATCTCCTCGGTGTTCACTAAAATCTGAACCACCTCGGAGTGTCCGTTCTGAGCCGCTATAAACAGAGGCGTGGCACCATCATTTCTTGGTTGATTAAGAGCAACCCCCTCGGTGTTCACTAAAATCTGAACCACCTCGGAGTATCCGTTCTGAGCCGCTATAAACAGAGGCGTGGCACCATCATTTATTGGTTGATTAAGAGCCCCCCCCTCGGTGTTCACTAAAATCTTAACCACCTCGGAGTGGCCGTTCTGAGCCGCTATAAACAGAGGAGTGGCACCATCATTTATTGGTTGATTAAGATCCATCTCCTCGGTGTTCACTAAAATCTGAACCACCTCGGAGTGTCCGTTCTGAGCCGCTATAAACAGAGGCGTGGCACCATTATTTCTTGGTTGATTAAGAGCAACCCCCTCGGTGTTCACTAAAATCTGAACCACCTCGGAGTATCCGTTCTGAGCCGCTATAAACAGAGGCGTGACACCATCATTTCTTGGTTGATTAAGAGCAACCCCCTCGGTGTTCACTAAAATCTGAACCACCTCGGAGTATCCGTTCTGAGCCGCTATAAACAGAGGCGTGGCACTATCATTTATTGGTTGATTAAGAGCCCCCCCCTCGGTGTTCACTAAAATCTTAACCACCTCGGAGTGGCAGTTCTGAGCCGCTATATACAGAGGCGTGACACCATCATTTCTTGGTTGATTAAGAGCCACCCCCTCGGTGTTCACTAAAATCTGAACCACCTCGGCATGGCCTTTTTTGGAGGCCATAAAGAGAGGTGGTGCACCGTTCCTTGTTTGATTCAAATCAGCCCCGGCATTAACGAGAATTTTTGCTATCTCGGCATGACCTTTTTGGCTGGCCATAAATAGAGGTGTTGCACCGTTCCAGGTTTGATTCAAATCAGCCCCGGCATTAACGAGAATTTTTGCTATCTCGGAATGATCGTTCTGGCTTGCTTTAAACAGAGGTGTTGCACCGTTCCAGGTTTGATTCAAATCACCCCCTGCATTAACAAGAGTATTTACTACCTCGACATGACCATTTTGGCTGGCCATAAAGAGAGGTGTCGCTCCATCATTACAGGCTTGATTCAAATCAGCCCCGGCCTGAATCAGAATCTCCACGGCCTCGGCATGACCATTTTGGCTGGCCATATAGAGAGGTGTCTCTCCACCATCAGAGCATTGATTCAAATCAGCCCCGGCCTTAATGAGAAGTTTTACTCCATCGGTATAGCCTTTCTGAGATACCACCCAAAGACCTGAGACCCTTTCTGCCCTGCAACCTTTAATAAATTCATCGTTTGGACTAAAGCCCTTCTGGCTCAGCCAATACTCCATAACATCAACACGCCCTTGCCGACAGGCCGCCAGAAACTGGTGTTCATCTGGGTAGTTTTGCACGAAAGCCTTCTCATCACTCGATGTCGGCCTCCAGTTGGGCGCTTCCCACCACTCTCCAGCCCGTGCAAAAAGAATCATCGAAAAACAGAGGAAAAATACGGCAGAGGAAAACAGGCCTCGTGCACCAGCTCTTTTCATAAACCAGTCTCTTTTACACATACCCAAGAGGACTAACGGTATGGCAATCAACAAGGAAAATATCAAGTTATTTGCATCCCAAAGGCTCACCGACGGGGACGAGGACGACGGCGATGACTGGGCACGTGGTGCAATCTCTTTCTATTGAGCGTCATTACTAATAACGAGAGCTAAACACGCAGCAGCGAGGACACATCATGGCAACAACCAACCCCTGGAAAAAGTTAAAAGGTCTGCTCCCTACAGCTGCGCGAGTGATCGCCACAGTCACCTCGCACAACAGCAACGGGACAAGCACCCTGTCTCTTCGCTCTGGAGGATCGTTAACAGCCAAAGGACACGCTGCGCCTATGGGCAGTAAGGTATTGGTGGAAGTATGATGTACAGGTGTGATGCTTACCTTTTTAACAAACTATCGGACAATGGACACCTAAGCACGAATTCAGCACTAATTTACCCTGTTGATATAAATTCATAGACAAACCAAACAGTTACAGTCCTGCAGACGGGGGGTTCAAATCCCCCCGCCTCCACCACTTCAAACGGCTGTTAGAAGAACGCAGCTATACGCATTCATACGCAGCCATACGCATCAAAGCCCCTATAAACAGGGGCTTTTTTGTATCTATCAAAAATCACAACGCATGCGTATAGGTGCGTGTGGGTGCGTATACGAATGGCACGAATTCGGCACTTTTCCGACACGAGAAGCACAAATTCAGCACGAATTCAGCACAAATGCATATTTAAGAAGCACTTTTTTAAGCGCGATAATGAGGAAAAATCCGGGACGCGATTCGCTTAAGGATGAGCCAGGAGAGTTTAAAACGGACGTAGAAGGCTAAGCACCCTGCTCGCTAAGTACCGTGTCGTTTCTGTTTGCAGTAAATAGATCAGAAGGGATGTAGTTATCAGCGGCCTCCTCCAGCCAGCCACCATAGTGCCGATTAAGCATCTCTATTCCTTTATGCCCCATCTGGTTCGCTATCCACCAGAGGTTTTCATTATTGCGAATGAGCATGAACGCATAGCTATGCCTCGTCTGGTAAGGGTTTCTATATCTAACACCAGACCTCTTGAAAGCATGTGTCCATCCATACTTTCGCAGCTGCGCATCATCTTTCCAGACCTTGTCATGCAGGGGATTGTGAAATACAAACTCACTGGATAGGAAGGTATGCTTTTTCTGTTCCATCAGAGCTTCAAAAGCCTTATCCAGGAGAAGAACCTTTCTGGATTTCACACCTTTACCTGCCGTCTTTATTCTCCCTATCACCCATCAACGGATGCTTCATCCACTAACACCTCACGGTTGTGCCAGTCTATTTTGCTCCATTTAAGTCCAATCAACTCATTGGTGCGCAGCCCGGTATAAAACGCGAACTTAAAAATATTTCTTATCTGCGACTCCATGTATTGAAGGAAGGCTTGAACGACATCTCTCAGGACGACCCACGAACGGTCACCGATGACATTGAGTCCATGCGTCACAGCCTGGAGCAGACCAACGAAGAGTTGGACGCCATGGGGCAGGCTTTCCATGGCTTTGATGCAACAGGCCTGAGCGAGTGGATGTACGACACCAGGAAAACCTCCCTGCAGGTGAAGGAGTCTTATCTCGAACAGAAGATCGCCTTTGAAGACCTGATGCGCTCTTACGAGGATGGGTCGATATCTGCCGAGCAGTTTGCAGGCTCAGCCCGCACCGCATCCAACGAGATGGAACTGCTCAACCAGCAAGATATGGATAAGCTCAACCGCACTGGATCAGCCCGAACGTCAGATGCAGAGCCTGCAGAACAGCCCCCCTCGACCCTTGAAGGTTTGCAAGACGAACTCGACCGTCTGGACGGCAACACGGAAGCCATCGAACGGCGACGGTTTGAAGTCAGGAATCGTGATCTCGAACAGAAACTGAAACAAGCCCGGAGCAAAGGCGACGGCCATTCTGCTGCCAACCTGCAGCAGGCGCTCTCCCTGAACCAGCGCGTTTTTAATAAAACCCGTGACAAGCGCGAAAATGAAGAGCGCGAGGGCCATCTGATGCAACTGGATACCATGACACTGCCGGACAACCTCTTGTGGGTGAATGAGTTTGACTGGACACCGGTTGCCCAGAGTACCGACAGGAGCCTGACCGGCTCCCTTATTGTGTCTGAAAGTCTAATGACTTACGGGCGCAGCATTGTGCTGGGGGATGGGGAGAACAGCTGGTTAACGCTGGCCGATATGAACACGCTCTTTGCCTTATCGGAAATACCGAAAAAGAAAATGCTTCTCACACTTCCTGGCGGACGTGCATTCACAGTTATTTTTGACCAGTCTGAAGGTGCGCCTATTGAAGCCCGGCAAGTGCTGCCCCTGACCAACCCCGATGACTCTGACTTTTATGCTGTGGTTATTCGACTATTGACGGTGGCACCCGGATAGTTGAATCCTTTATTTTGAGCCGGGCTGTAACCTAAGCTTGGGAAACTCGCTTAACAAGGGTGTTTCCTCATTGTCTTTGGTGGTTATCACTGGCCGGGAGCGTTTATAAGTTTGACTGTACTCCGTGAGTGTAATGATAGTGACTGTGTATTTTTGCCACTCGTCAGGATCAACGAACTGGAAAGGTTTTGCTCTTTTTGCAGCCGCCCCGGCCTGGAACAAAATCTTAACCACCTCGGAGTGGCCGTTCTCAGTCGCTATATACAGAGGTGTGGCACCATCAGTTTCTGATTGATTAAGATCCACTCCGGTGTTCACTAAAATCTGAACCACCTCCGCGAAGCCTTTCTCAGCCGCTATATACAAAGGCGTGACATCATCATTTCTTGGTTGATTAAGAGCGACCCCGGTGTTCACTAAAATCTGAACCACCTCCGCGAAGCCTTTCTCAGCCGCTATAAACAGAGGCGTGGCACCAACATTTATTGGTTGATTAAGAGCCACCCCCTCGGTGTTCACTAAAATCTGAACCACCTCGGAGTGGCCGTTCTGAGCCGATATATACAGAGGCGTGGCACCATCAGTTTCTGGTTGATTAAGAGCCACCCCCTCGGTGTTCACTAAAATCTGAACCACCTCGGAGTGGCCGTTCTGAGCCGATATATACAGAGGCGTGGCACCATCAGTTTCTGGTTGATTAAGAGCCATCCCCTCGGTGCTCACTAAAATCTGAACCACCTCGGCGTGGCCCTCTTGGGCCGCTATATAGAGAGGCGTGTCACCATCATTTCTTGGTTGATTAAGAGCCACCCCCTCGGTGTTCACTAAAATCTGAACCACCTCGGAGTGGCCGTTCTGAGCCGCTATAAACAGAGGCGTGGCACCATGATTTCTTGGTTGGTTAAGAGCCACCCCCTCGGTGTTCACTAAAATCTGAACCACCTCCGCGAAGCCTTTCTCAGCCGCTATATACAGAGGCGTAGCACCATCATTTTTTGGTTGATTAAGAGCCACCCCCTCGGTATTCACTAAAATCTGAACCACCTCGGCATGGCCTTCCTGGCTGGCTCTAAACAGAGATGTTGCACCGTTCCAGGTTTGATTTAAATCAGCCTTGGCATCAACAAGAATCTGCACCACCACGGCATGCCCCTGTTGGCTGGCCATATAGAGAGGTGTCGCCCCATCATCAGTGCTTTGATTCAAATCAGCCCTGGCATTAACAAGAATCTGCACCACATCAGCATGACCATTCTGACTGGCTATAAACACAGGTGTTATAGCGTCACTGGTTTGATTTATATCTGCCCCGCCCCTCAGGAGGGTTTGCACTACATCATTATGACCTTCCTGAGATGCCACCCAAAGACCTGAAACCTTTTCTCCCGTGTAACCGCTAATAAATTCATCGTTTGGCCTAAAGCCCTTCTGGCTCAGCCAATACTCCATAACATCAACACGTCCCTGCCGACAGGCCGCCAGAAACTGGTGTTCACCTGGGTAGTCTTGCACGAAAACCTTCTCATCACTCGATGTAGGCCTCCAGGCGGGCGCTTCCCACCACTCACCAGCCCGTGCAAACAGAGCCATCGAAAGACAGAGGAAAAATACTGCATAGGAAAACAAGCCTTGTGCACAGACTCTTTTCATAAAGCCAATCTCTTTTTCATATCCAAAAGAAGTAACGGTATGGCAATCAACAAGGAAAATATCAAGTTGTTCGCATCCCAAAGGCTCACCGTCGAGGACGCCGGCGGAGGCCGGGCCACTGGGAATGTCGTGGCCGATGGGCAGGTCAATAACCTGTTCCGGGATATCAGCCGCATAGACCGAACGGTTGGTGATGTCTCCATGCGTAAGGGTTTATGGAGGGCCGCACCTATAACACTGATCCTTACCCTAGGCTCCTATTCGATCTTCACCCAGGCTCCGGAAGAGGAACGTGTCGGTAGTTGCTGCCCCAGACCAACCCCGATGACTCTGACTTCTATGCCGTGGTTATTCGGCTGTTGACGGTGGCATCAGAGAAATAAGGCTTATTGGGCTGTATCTTTCAATGAAAGCCGTCCCATTAACGGAGTCACTGTATTTTTCATTTCGGCCCTATCAACAGCCGGATCGAAATAAACCGTAGTACCAGGCGATCGTGCTATTTTCTGATTTTTCCTAACTTTTACTGCGGACTTTAAAATTTCAATTATCTGATCGTAGCGAGCATGTTTTTCAGGGTTCATTCTTTTCAGTAAGGGGCGTGCATTTCTGGCAGTTGTCAGAGGGCTCTGGGTTAAAAAAAAACCGACGTGCCACTTTCGTGTTGGATCAGCTCCAGCCTTAACCAAAATCTCCACTACCTCAACATGACCATTTTGGCTGGCTTGAAACAGAGGTGTTGCACCGGTCCAGGTTTGATTCAAATCAGCCCCGGCATCTACGAGAATTTTTGCTATCTCGGCATGACCGTTTTGGCTGGCCATAAATAGAGGTGTTGCACCGTTCCAGGTTTGATTCAAATCAGCCCCGGCATCAACCAGAATCATTGCTATCTCGGCATGAGCGTTTTTGCTGGCCATAAATAGAGGTGTTGCACCCTTCAAGGTTTGATTCAAATCAGCCCCGGCATCAACGAGAATTTTTGCTATCTCGGCATGACCTTTTTTGCTGGCCATAAATAGAGGTGTTGCACCGTCCCTGCTTTGATTCAAATCAGCCCCGGCATTAACGAGAATTTTTGCTATCTCGGTATGACCGTTTTGGCTGGCCATAAATAGAGGTGTTGCACCGTTCCAGGTTTGATTCAAATCAGCCCCGGCATCAACGAGAATCTTTACTATCTCGGAATGATCGTTCTGGCTTTCTTGAAGTAGAGGTGTCACTCCATCATCTCTGCCTTGATTCAAATCAGCCTCGGAATCAACAAGAATCTGTACCACCTCGGCATGGCCTTCTTGGCTGGCTATAAACAGAGGTGTCACTCCATTATCTCTGCCTTGATTCAAATCAGCCCCGGCATCAACGAGAATTTTTGCTATCTCGGCATGACCGTTTTGGCTGGCCATAAATAGAGGTGTTTCACCGTTCCAGGTTTGATTCAAATCAGCCCCGGCATTAACGAGAATTTTTGTTATCTCGGCATGACCTTTTTGGCTGGCCATAAATAGAGGTGTTGCACCGTCCCTGGTTTGATTCAAATCAGCCCCGGCATCAACGAGAATTTTTGCTATCTCGGCATGACCGTTTTGGCTGGCCATAAATAGAGGTGGTACACCGTTCCTGGTTTGATTCAAATCAGCCCCGGCATCAACGAGAATTCTTGCTATCTCGGCATGACCGTTTTGGCTGGCCATAAATAGAGGTGGTGCACCCTTCCTTGTTTGATTCAAATCAGCCCCGGCATTAACGAGAATTTTTGCTATCTCGGCATGACCTTTTTGGCTGGCCATAAATAGAGGTGTTGCACCGTTCCAGGTTTGATTCAAATCAGCCCCGGCATTAACGAGAATTTTTGCTATCTCGGAATGATCGTTCTGGCTTGCTTTAAACAGAGGTGTTGTACCGTTCCAGGTTTGATTCAAATCTACCTCGGCATTAACAAGAATATTTACTACCTCGACATGACCATTTTGGCTGGCCATAAAGAGAGGTGTCGCTCCATCACTACAGGCTTGATTCAAATCAGCCCCGGCCTGAATCAGAATCTCCACGGCCTCGGCATGACCATTTTGGCTGGCCATAAACAGAGGTGTCGCTCCATCATCAGAGCATTGATTCAAATCAGCCCCGGCCTTAATGAGAAGTTTTACTCCATCGGTATAGCTTTTCTGAGATGCCACCCAAAGACCTGAAACCCTTTCTCCCCTGCAACATCTAATTAATTCATCGTTTGGACTAAAGCCCTTCTGGCTCAGCCAATACTCCATAACATCAACACGCCCTTGCCGACAGGCCGCCAGAAACTGGTGTTCATCTGGGTAGTTTTGCACGAAAGCCTTCGAATCACTCGATGTCGGCCTCCAGTTGGGCGCTTCCCACCACTCTCCAGCCCGTGCAAAAAGAATCATCGAAAAACAGAGGAAAAATACGGCATAGGAAAACAGGCCTCGTGCACCAGCTCTTTTCATAAACCAGTCTCTTTTACACATACCCAAGAGGACTAACGGTATGGCAATCAACAAGGAAAATATCAAGTTATTTGCATCCCAAAGGCTCACCGACGGGGACGAGGACGACGGCGATGACTGGGCACGTGGTGCAATCTCTTTCTATTGAGCGTCATTACTAATAACGAGAGCTAAACACGCAGCAGCGAGGACACATCATGGCAACAACCAACCCCTGGAATAAGTTAAAAGGTCTGCTCCCTACAGCTGCGCGAGTGATCGCCACAGTCACCTCGCACAACAGCAACGGGACAAGCACCCTGTCTCTTCGCTCTGGAGGATCGTTAACAGCCAAAGGACACGCTGCGCCTATGGGCAGTAAGCTATTGGTGGAAGTATGATGTACAGGTGTGATGCTTACCTTTTTAACAAACTATCGGACAATGGACACCTAAGCACGAATTCAGCACTAATTTACCCTGTTGATATAAATTCATAGACAAACCAAACAGTTACAGTCCTGCAGACGGGGAGTTCAAATCCCCCCGCCTCCACCACTTCAAAAGGCTGCTAAAGGAACGCATCTATACGCAGCCATACGCATCAAAGCCCCTATAAACAGGGGCTTTTTTGTATCTATCAAAAATCACAACGCATGCGTATAGGTGCGTGTGGGTGCGTATAAGAATGGCACGAATTCGGCACTTTTCCGACACGAGAAGCACAAATTCAGCACGAATTCAGCACAAATGCATATTTAAGAAGCACTTTTTTAAGCGCGATAATGAGGAAAAATCCGGGACGCGATTCGCTTAAGGATGAGGCAGGAGAGTTTAAAACGGACGTAGAAGGCTAAGCACCCTGCTCGCTAAGTGCCGTGTCGTTTCTGTTTGCAGTAAATAGATCAGAAGGGATGTAGTTATCAGCGGCCTCCTCCAGCCAGCCACCATAGTGCCGATTAAGCATCTCTATTCCTTTATGCCCCATCTGGTTCGCTATCCACCAGAGGTTTTCATTATTCCGGATAAGCATGAACGCATAGCTATGCCTCGTCTGGTAAGGGTTTCTATATCTAACACCAGACTTCTTGAAAGCATGTGTCCATCCATACTTTCGCAGCTGCGCATCATCTTTCCAGACCTTGTCATGCAGGGGATTGTGAAATACAAACTCACTGGATAGGAAGGTATGCTTTTTCTGTTCCATCAGAGCTTCAAAAGCCTTATCCAGGAGAAGAACCTTTCTGGATTTCACACCTTTACCTGCCGTCTTTATTCTCCCAATCACCCCATCAACGGATGCTTCATCCACTAATACCTCACGGTTGTGCCAGTCTATCTTGCTCCATTTAAGTCCAATCAACTCATTGGTGCGCAGCCCGGTATAAAACGCGAACTGAAAAATATTTCTTATCTGCGACTCCATGTATTGAAGGAGAAGGTCAATCTCTTGCTTTGTAAAAGGGTCTGGCTCGAATTCACTCTGGCGGGATTCGACAGTAATGATTTTGTCGAGATTGATCTGCCGAACCGGATTGATTTTTATCACCCCATCCATAACGGCATCATCGAGAGCATGCTTGAAGGGTGCAAGGTAATTACTGAGCGTTTTTCGCTTTGCCGCAAGACTGCGCGTATGCACCCAGTCTCTAACAAACCCAGCGGTGAGATCGATCACCCGAACCTCACCGAAGTGAGGCATGATGATGGTTCTGAGTTTTTTGTCATAATTTTTATATGTCGATGCGCGAACGGTGGTTTTCGCTCGCTTCAAATACGCAGTGATGTACTCACCAACAGTCCATGTTCCTCGTGCCTCCGGAGTGCCGTACTTTTTGAGTTTCTTGGAGTCAGGAAAATAATAACCATAGTCAAAGTCACTGCGAGAAATATCATCCTTTATACGCGAAAGAACAACATCAGCATTCTTAAGAGAGCGCTGTATGCTGTATTCAAACCTCAATTCGGTAAACCGGGTTAGCAGTCTTGAACCGGGTTAGCAGTCTTGAACCGGGTTAGCAGCGTCAACCTCAACCCGATCCCGCTTGTGGATAACTCAGTTCACTGTTTGACCTCATTCATGCGCTGCGTGGGCAAAGGCTGTGGATACTGCATCCGTAAACAGCTGCTGGGACAGAAGTGGTGTCCATCGCCCCGATTGAACGCTTCGACACTGCCTACATAGTGCCAGTCCCTATCACCCAGTGAGGCAACACAACCGCACTCATCGCATTTGAAACGGGAAAGAACTCCCTCAGTGACATCCATTGTCATGTGAACTCTCCTTGTTGGCATAGCGTCAGCCCTTTCCTGTGGATAGACCTTCGCTGGCGGGATCATAAGTTGTAATCTTTTCACTCATAGCGATGTCCAGTTTTTATAAGACACTGTTCAGATCCGAGGCATTTCTCACATCCCCAAGAACCTCTCCGGAGGCCGCATCCACAGTCACCGCTGTGTCGCCGTCCTGAATCACCACCTCGTTGTTCTGCGACTCGCCCCTATCCACTTGCTCATCCAGTTGCGCGGCTCGCTGGGCATCAATGGACACCGGCAGGTACTTGAACATCCGGCGAATCACGGTCTTGCGCCCCATCTCCTCATAGTCGGTCTGCCAGGGGCCAGACTCTCCGGCCTTGGAGCGCTTACGGATCGCCTCTATCCGGTCGATGGGCAGCCATTCGATGTGATAGCCCCCCGAGCCGAGGTGTGCCACTCCATAAAAGCCGACGATAGCGCCCCGGTCGGCACTCAAGGCCGGAACGTGGCGAATAGAGGCCTCTGTGCCGTACTTCATCAGGAACTCATCCCGCTCAAACACTGTACGGGCCTCGATGTTGGTAATATCTCCGGAGCGTCTGGCCAGGGCCAGCATGCCCCGGTAGCCCAGCATGAACTGACACTCCAGTTGCCGGGCCCTGGAATTCCAGAAGGGGATCAGGTAGCAGTAGCCGAGCACATTGCCCGGCTCCAGCCCCAGCTGAGCCGCCTGCACCACCGCCCCGATAATGGTGGCGTGGCTGCACTCCAGAAGTTTCGGCGTCCGGCGCATTTCCGTCATGGCCACCGACAGCAACCGCTCCGGTGAGAGCGGTGTATTGAGCAGTGCCTGCGTGATGGTGTTCTTCTTCGCTCGGAACAGGGTCTTGATCGACGAGGCTGGTGGATGCACCGTGTCTTTCCCAGCCTCCTTTTTGGGCGCTGTTTTTCTGGGTTTCTTTGTGGGGGAGGCCATTATGCGACCTCCCTGGCTTTGACCCAGTCGGGCAGGTCGATGGTTACAAAGTCATCGGAGTAGGCAGGCCAGTGCCCTTGCTTACGGCAGGTCGCATAAGTCTGCAGACACTCCCGGTACGCGACCTCTCCCGCCTCCAGCAACTCCGGGCTGGCCAGATAGAGACCGATGGCATAGGGCGGCTCCTTCTCAATCGCAAGCCATGCGAACGCTGTCGCCTTGAACCCCTGTGACCGACAGCCGTCGAGGTACATGGCGGCACTGATGTGGTAGCCATAGCGGAAGATGTCCCGGCGAAACGCCTCGAACCCGGCATCAGCAGTGGATTTCAGATCGAACACCACACCTATGTCTTCGCGGTAATAATCCGGACGTACCCGGCAAGGCTGTCCGGTCCCAGGGTCTACCCAGAAAATGGAGCGCTCGGACACACCTTCCGAGAACACCTTTAAGGCTTTGGCGTGTTGTTCCACCGAGGCAAGGACTCCGGCACAGACCTCGAAGTCGGCCTGGGATATCAGCGTCCGCCCCTGTGCATGAGCCTCCTCAAGGTCATCCCAGAACTCAGCATCCTCTGCTGCCTCCTGAATCCGTTTCTTAAGTAGCGCTTTGGTGCCGGAGACCGGCAAGCCCAGCGTCTTGCAGCAGGCTTTGTAGTCATCCTGCGAACGCAGGGCATTGGGATGGCGCGCCGGATCAAGGGGGGGCGCATACTCCTGAGCGAAACGTTCGGGCTCCAGCACACAGGCATGGAGCAGTCGCCCCAGCGTAAGCGTCTTGGTGGTTTTGCCCCTCAGCTTCATCGCCTTTGCATGGGCATGTCTTGGTGAACGACGAACTTCTTTTAAAGTGGTGGAGGAGAGTGCTTCATCGGCATGGTAACTTTCCTCATCCAAACCGTCATAACTTCCTGATTTCATGGCATTACCCTCTATTTGTTATCGGTAGCCTTTGTAAGGCACAATCTATGACCGGAAAAACGAATAGACAGCACAAAAAAAAGGACAGCTGCTCTATCAAAGCAGCCGTCCTGTCTGTCCTTCAGGTTCCTTCAATCATGGAATGCGCGACAGAGGTCACACATCCAACAACACTCCACCGAGGGATGTCCGAACAATAGGGTCGGACGTGGGCTTGCATGGTATCGGTGTCCATCACCATAATGTGACGACCAATCTCAGGTTGAATACCCGTCTCCACCAGATACAAATCGTTTTTTATGCGCATCCACAAGCCATTGTCGAGCGCACAGTGTCTTCTCATCATTTCAGTCCCTTTGCATCCTTGCTATGGCACAACCGAAAACGCCGTTAAGCTGTCGTTAGACCAGGTGCTCCTGACGGAGAATCACCCGCCCCACCAGCAGCGCATTGACACCGTTGACCGACGTGGTCGGCACATCGATTATGCCGGGATTCAGTGCTTCCAGGTTCACACTGACAACATGTTTTTCCGATGGCACATCTTCGTTTGTACTTTTCAGATACGTCTCCATACCATCGGTGACCACCTGGCGCAGCAGACACGTCTTGCTCACCAGAGCCAGCACATAGCAACCATTGGTGTATTTTTGAACGGGGTCCACAAAAATCACCTCCCCCGGACCGATATTGCCGGTGGAGTGGAAGGATGTGGTGACCAGGCAAAAGGCACGGGGGGAGTGATCCACCGGGCAACGGTGGACAAGATCAATCAAAGGCGGTGCATCATCCGGCTTTAGCACTGTGACACCTTGATGTCATTCAGCGCTCTATCTGGAACGATGTCCTTAAAGCCAATCCGCAGCTGGTGGACAAGGCCATTCGGATTATAGAGCTGCGTTTGAAAACCCTCGGACTGATGGCACCCGCCAAAATCGCCAACACAGATCCCTCCGGGGAACACGCCACTGATGGGATTTACCTTTTGCCTGCAACCCTGTCACCGAAGGAGTGGCTGGAAAAGTACGGCAATAAGGACGACTGACGCCATCTATGGCCGATGTGATCTGGGCACCGCAAGACGGGCCACAAACCTCACTGATCCAGTGTCCCTATGAGGACATCCTCTACGGAGGTGCGCGGGGAGGTGGCAAGACCGATGGTTTTCTCGGTAAGTGGCTGGTGCGTTCCAAAAAATACGGCCCAAAGTGCAAAGGGCTGTTTCTACGTCGATCCATGCCGGAGCTGGACGAGGTTATAGCGCGTTCCTACGAGATCTTTGAGCCATCCGGCGCGGTGTTCAAAACCCAGAAAAGCACATGGATGATGGCAAACGGTGGCAGCCTGCGCCTTCGCTCTCTGCAGCGCGATTCGGATGCCGGGAAATATCAGGGACACTCTTACACCGACTTGTACATCGATGAGGGAGGCAACTTTCCGGAATCTGCCCCATCGACAAATTGATGGCCACCCTGCGCAACCCTCACGGCATACCTTCCAGTTTCAATATCAGTGCGAACCCCGGCGGCCCCGGTCATGAATGGCTGAAGAAACGGTACATCGACCCGACCCCTGGAGGTATGAGACCGGTGACGGATGTTATGAGCGGTGACCAACGCATTTATATTCCGAGCCGACTGGAGGACAACCCTCTCCTGCTGGAAAGCGACCCCAGGTATAAAAACCGGCTCAAAAAGTCCGGCCCCTCATGGCTGGTACAGGCGTGGCTGATGGGCGACTGGAACGCCACCCCCGAAGGCGGTCTAATCAAGGCCGCATGGTTCCAGCGCTACAATCTCCCCCCGGTGGAATTTCTGCGTGTGGTGCAGAGCTGGGACACCGCCTGTAAACCTGAACAGATACATGATCCTTCTGTCTGCACAACATGGGGGAAACCCGACACGGATGGTATCTGCTGGATGTGTTCAGGGAGCGCATGGAGTAACCGGCTCTGAAACGGGCAGTGGCCAGTTTGTATGCGGCATGGAATCCGCAGGCCGTACTGATAGAAGACAAGGGCAGCGGTCAGTCCCTGATACAGGAGCTGAGGGATGGCGTAGAACATAACAGGCGAAAGATGGTCTGCCCGGTCATCGCCATCGACCCCAAAGGCGTGAACAAGGTGGACCGCTTGATTGCCGTCTCCAGCTTGTTTGAATCCGGGATGGTCTATCTGCCGAATGTGGCACCCTGGCTGTTGGACTACGAGCTGGAGCTGACGATCTTCCTGCTCGCGCCCCATGATGACCAGGTGGATAGCACCAGTCAGTTTCTGTCGTGGGCACATAGTCATAATGCGTCCTTCGACTTTGCCAGTACCGGGCAGAAGCGTGTTGGCTCCGTCGCCTATGACCTGGATGAGCAAAACGATCCTATTCACGAAGAGCATGCTTACGGTGTGCTGAAGGGAAACACCGACTTCAGAGGATACTGACATGGATAGTTCTAAGACAAAGAAAAAAAAGCCGTCGTTTAATGAAATAGCCAAGGCCGACCACGGTCTGTTAATGGCGCAAGCCTACAGCGCAATGCTGCTGGAGAACCCGGACACGATCCTGAACAGGCGAGGGCGTGACCTTCGCATCTACAACGAGATCCTCCGTGATGACCAGGTAAAGAGTACCTTTCAGCAGCGGCGACTCGCTGTTATCTCCAAAGAATGGGAGGTCATCCCTGCCAGTGAAGCTCCGGCGGATGTGGAGGCGGCAGACTTCATACGGGAGCAGCTCCAGTCGATCTCTTTCGACAGCATCACCGATAAAATGCTGTATGGGTTTTTTTTCGGATATGGCGTGGCGGAATGTCTCTGGGAACAAGACGGCGGTCGTATCACCCTGAAGGACATCAAGGTACGGGACAGGTCGCGGTTTCACTTCGATATTGAACATAACCTGCGATTAGTCACCCGGAATAACCCGAGGGGAGAGCTGATGCCTCCGTGCAAGTTCTGGGTTTTCTCCAATGGCGCAGATCATTCCGACAACCCCTACGGCCTCGGCCTGGCCCACTATCTGTACTGGCCTGCGTTCTTTAAGCGCAACGGCATCAAGTTTTGGCTAGTGTTCCTGGAGAAGTTTGGCTCCCCCACTGCGATTGCCAAACTCCCCACCGGACAGGCTGATGACCCGAAAGAACGAGCCAGGGCGCTGGCAGCCCTGTCGGCCATTCAACAAGACAGCGGACTGGTGGTGCCGGATAACGTTCTGATAGAGCTGCTGGAGGCGAGTCGCTCAGGAACCGCTGACTATGACGCGCTCTGCGACCGTATGGACTCCGCCATCAGCAAGATTGTCCTGAGCCAGACCATGACCACCGATGACGGCAGCAGCCTGAGTCAGGCCACGGTGCACAAGGAGGTGATGGAGCAAGTGGTGAAAGCGGATGCTGACATGTTGTGCGAGTCTTTTAACAAGCAAGTGGTGTTATGGCTCACCGAGTGGAACTTTCCGAACGCCACGCCTCCTCGCGTCTGGCGCAATACCGACCCGGAAGAAGACCTGATGAACCGGGCTGAGAGAGACAACAAAATATCCCTGCTCGGCTATGAACCGACAGAAGAGTACATCACTCAAACCTACGGCGAAGGCTGGAAGAAAAAAGAAGCCGCTCCTCTTCCTCCCACCGGACAGGGAGCACCGCCGCTGCCGAAAGAGTTTTATGACGTCTCCGATCTGACCTTAAAGCGGGCAGCCTTGCGGGCCGACCAGCAGAGCCTCACCGATGCCGCTGAATACTTGTCCACACACTATAAAACCATGGTCGGGCACCGTGTGGACCAGCTCAACAACGCTATACAGGAAAGCGACAGCCTGGAAGCACTCCAACAAACCATCACCGATCTGCAGGAGCAGCCCCCAAAAGAAGACGCCATCACAACCATCAAGAACGCCACGCTGGTCGCCAAACTGATGGGCCTGCTCAGAGGGCAGCGCCCCAAAGCTCAGGAGCAGTAACTGTGGGGATAAAAATCTATAACTTCTTTGAAGCCAGAGCCGCCTTTGACCTTGTGCCCGTACAGGCCCTCAAACACTTTATGGCCAAAGGACTGCGACTGTCCTTTGACTGGCGCGACTTACAGGCCGAAGAGCATGAACTCGCCCTCACCGTCGCCAAAATGATGGATAGTGACCTGCTCGCCTTTGTGAAAGGAGAAACCCAGAAAGCCATAGTCCAGGGAACAACACTGGAAGAGTTCAAAGAAAAGCTGATACCGACACTACAAAAGGCGGGCTGGTGGGGGAGACAACAAATCATAGACCCACTCACCGGAGAAACCGTAACAGCCCAGCTGGGGTCAGCCTCAAGACTGCAAACCATCTTCCGTAGCAACCTAGAATCCGCCTACGCCGCTGGCAGCTGGCAGCAGATACAATACAATTTATCCACAGCACCCTACCTGATGTATGACGCCATTGAAGACGACAGAGTCCGCCCGGAGCATCTACAATGGAACGGAAAAGTCATACCGGTGGACGATATTTTCTGGAAGCAACACTTCCCTCCCAATGGCTGGAACTGCCGATGTGGTGTCGTACAGATGAGCCCTGATGAGGTGAAACATCATGGCCTGCTGATTTACCGGCCCGAATTTACAACCAGAGAATGGCAAAATCCCCGCACAGGCTTGGTGCATAATGTGGCTAAATCTGTGGATTATGGGTGGAATTTCAACCCCGGTACGCACCGAAAAAGCGCATTACTACAGATGCTGTTAGAGAGGGAAAATAAACTATGACAACTGTCTTACATGCGTCATTAAAGGTAGGCATAATCCCTAGTTCAGAGTGGGGACTTTCGGATATAACCGGGCATTTGTGTGTTTTTGCCAACCGACGGGCGGTAGCGTACCCAAGACAGGAAAAAAGCATGAAAGCCCTTGGGATCCGCTAAAACTGTTCAAAATTCACTCATACTGACCAACTCATTATTTTGGTTGGCTATAGGCTGCTGGAGTCCAGTGATAGCCTGGACTTTCATGCTTTGCCCTTGTAGTTAGCTCGGCGGATTGATGATTAAAATGTTGCTCTGTAAGCGCATAAAAACACCCTCTAACTGTATATACAAACAGGTAAAGTAAACCGTATATCCACTTTTTCCCAGAAAAGCTGAAAGCCCTGTGGTAGAAAGGTTTGCGAGTATTCACTGTTCAACTGTTTGGTTCAGCGACATTTATACAAATCAGCAAATACGACATGTCAGTGAAACAGGGTACTGTTGCATTTCAGCGATAAGGCTTTGAAAAAACGCAGATAAATTAAAAGACGTTATAGCCATAGACAGTTGGTTATGCGACATTGCACCGTATAACCAAGCTGTTGCACGGCTAATCGCCTATTAAATTGTGAACGTCGGTAATTAATGAGCCAAACCCAGCAATACGGTTCCGGTAAGCTGGCGTATAGCGTTCTGGGTTTCATCAAATTCTTTTTCGTCGGTTCGCTTCGTGCCCAACAATGTTCGTGTAACGCCAGCACATATATTTGGGTTCCGTCGTTCCCGGTTTCGTTGCCAGGTTTGTGTTTCATCAAAACGCTCTGGCATCTCAGTTACTGCGTGGTTCGTGCCCGTCGCTGGCATAATCAACATCGTGCAAACTGGCATGCCCAGGTAAACTTCACGGTGCGTGCAACAAGTGGGTGCAGGTGACGCCGATGGCGCACCTGACCCAGGCGTTATACGAATCCGAGTCATCAACACTCCTTCAACACATAAATATCATCAATGAATTCCGACAAAATATATCATAAGAGAAGTATTCACCCCTTCTTCACCAGCAAAACTAACGTTTATCGAAAGAGAAAATATTAATAGGCGAATTGTAAGGGCTCTCAGAACCGCCGGCACTCAAATTATTATTTATGGTCAGTCTGGTAGTGGAAAGACGACACTAATAGAAAACAAGCTATACCAAGTATATGAGCGTCATATAAAGACAAGCTGTATGAAAGACATGTGCTACGAATCCGTAATTCTTGATGCCTTTGACCAACTTTCAACTTATTACCTTTCCGAGCAAAGTACTAGCACCACTGCAAATATTGAAAGCACAATATCAGCCAGTTACCTCTCAATAAATTCACAAATTAAATCGACAAAATGTGACCAAGAGAGTCAGAAACTAATGAGGGTTCTTCCGCCACAGCTAACAGCTCAAAATTTAGCACGATTCATGGGAGAAGCTGGTTATTGTTGGATACTTGACGATTTCCATAAACTCGAACCAACAGATAAACAAAAGCTTTCGCAGCTGATGAAGGTCTTTATGGATATGTCCAGCGACTACCACGACCTAAAAATTATCTGCGTCGGCGCTGTGAGTACAGCTAGGCAAGTAATTCAGTATGATAGTGAGATGAGAAACCGTGTTTCTGAAATAAAAGTTCCTCTCATGAGTAAAGAAGAAATCACTGAAATAATTGATAAAGGATTTAATCTTCTTAACATCCACGCATGCAGTAATAAAATACATGAAGATGTATATCACTACACAAATGGCTTAGCCTCAATATGCCATAAGCTTTGCCTCTTAATGTGTGAAGCTTTAGAAATATATCAAACAGTCAGGCAGGTTGATATCGAACAGAATGGTATTGCAGTACAATCTCCTGATGAAATAAAAATGTATACAGACGACCCAAAGAGTGAAGTCTTAATTGATTATGAACAAATGCAAGTAACGCTTTCTCAGCATGATCGTGGAAATCACGATACTATTGATGAGGGAGATAAAGTAATAATTGACTTCCCACAATTACAGTATGCGGTTTATGAATACCTTGATGATTCATCAGATACAATTAAAAGCGCTTTTGACAATGCATTCCAAGTAGATTCAGCTCCTGAAATACTTGAGGCCATTTCAGAGTGTGGAGAGGAAGGCGCCTCTATTGATGAAATAATGAGCATTCTTGGTGAAATGGGGCATTATCTTGACCCAGAACCGCTGAACGAATTAATTGAGTTATTACAGACAGATGAGGGTGGCAGTATCATCACCTACGACCCAGACTCATATACGTACAGATATACAACGCCATTCCTCATGACATTTGCTAGAACACTTTTTGAGCATAGTGCTTACAGAGAGGCTCAAAGCCAAGCTGAATTATATAAGATACTTAACACAGCATTTAACTCTATTAGGGAAGAAGTCATCTAATAAATCGTATAACAAGAGAATGGTGTTCGTCGCTTCGCTCCTGGGACGCCTGCGGCGCCCCACATTCAGGCGTTATACCCATAGAGTCATGATCAAGATCATACCAAACACAATACTTTCAGCATCTGATATCAAAATACTTAGGGAGCTCTCATCCTATGCTATTTCTGATATCCGAGAGTCTGCATCAAAACAAACACCGATTCGATGCTTTATAGCTTTCGGCCATGGCTGGATGAACGATAGAGTAGAGTTGGTAAGAATTTGTGAAATATATAAAAATATAAATTCTCCATTTTATGTAGTAGATGACGAAGTTGGTGAGGTTATAAGCCCTCAAGCACTAAAAAAGAAACTTATAGTATTGCGAGCAATAGAGCTTGAAACACAAATGAATATAGATTTAGAAAATGGTTATATTTCCCACCCAGACGAATTCAACCCACACGATGAAGAATGGGTATAACAAGTCGCTGGTGTTCGTCGCTTCGCTCCTGGGACTGATCCTCCCCCGATAAAGTGGACACCTCATCCCTAACTAAATGAGGTGTTTTATGGGTACTTACAGACCAGATAAACCAACACGAAATTACACCAGCGAGTACAAGGTCAGTGCCGTCCGCATGACCTTTAAACCCGGTGTCCTGATCAAAGATATTGCCCAGTCCCTGGACATTCATCCCTATATGTTGTCCCGTTGGCGTAAAGAGTATTTCGAGGGCAAGCTTGTGGCCGATGAACGCAAAGTCACCAAAAAACTTATCAGTGTACCAAAGAAGAAAGAACTGACTGACAGCGAACGTATAAAGAAGCTGGAAACCGAGAATATGGCTCTCAAAGAGGAGATCGACTTCTTAAAAAAGTGGGAGGCCTACAACTCCGAACTACGGCGGAAAAGTTCGCATTCAAAAAGCGACACTGCGAACGCTTTGGGACACGTTTACTCTGCAAACGCCTCGGTGTTTCGGAGAGCGGCTTTTATGCCTGGCGCTCACGCAAGCCCTGTCAGCGCAAGCTTGATGACCAAAAGCTACTGCAGCGCATTCACGCTATTTTTAAAAAAAGCCAGAAACGCTACGGAAGCCCTCGTGTCTTCATTACCCTGCGTAAACTAGGGATTCGGCAGGAAGCGTTCGGCTAATGAAGAGGATCAGCTCATTGGGCGATGGCTCGCATAAATCGGCGTAAACCCTTAACGAGAGGGCCTAACTCGTGTCTTCATGGCCCTGCGTAAACTAGGGATAAGGGTCGGCAGGAAGCGTGTTGAACGGCTAATGAGAGAGGATCAGCTCATTGGGCGCGTGGCTCGCATCTATCGGCGTAAACCCTTACCGCAGAGGGCCTGTGACCCTGTACCCAATATTCGTAAGGACTTGCCAAAACCCACGGTCATCAATCAACACTGGGCGGCTGATGTAACCTATATAAAGCTAAAGGGGCGCTGGATGTTCCTGGCAGTGGTGTTGGATCTGTACTCTCGCCGTGTCGTAGGCTGGTCATTGAAAAACAACCGTACCGCCGCTCTGACAAAAGCGGCACTACTTATGGCTATTCGCAAACGACGCCCTCCAGAAGGGCTGCTTTTCCACTCGGATCAAGGCATCGAATACAGGGCAACAGAGCTACAAAAGGTTCATAAACGCTATGGGTTTAACACCAGCATGAATCGCGCCTATCACTGTACGGATAATGCAGAAATGGAGTCATTCTTCCATTCACTGAAGGGTGAATTAATAACAGGTTCATCGTTCCGCAGTGTTCATCATCTGCGTGATTCGATAGCCGGATATATCCAACATTTTTATAACCGGGCGCGACTGCACTCGAGCCTTAATTATCAATCTCCGGTAGAATACGAGGCGGCTGCTTAGCTGCAGAGGTGTGTCTATTTTATCGGGGGAAGATCATAGCCGGATATATCCAACATTTTTATAACCGGGCGCGACTGCACTCGAGCCTTAATTATCATTCTCCGGTAGAATACGAGGCGGCTGCTTAGCTGCAGAGGTGTGTCTATTTTATCGGGGGAAGATCAACGCCTGCGGCGCCCCACATTCAGGCGTTATATGCTACCGAGAATAATATGTACCATCAATACTTCTCAGAAGGTGAAGTTAAACCAGAATTTAAGAAAGAGTTTATTTCACTTTGGTCTGGTTGGCTTGGAGATGATAACTATCACAAACTGGATGAAGTAACTGAAACAGAGTGGAGTAGATTTAACCACTTTATAAAATCAGTTTCTGCTGACTATCTACTTGGGTTAGTTTCCCTTGAAAAAATGGAGGTTTGTAACATTTCAGATATTGAAAAAACTTTCTCCAACTATTTAGATTCAATGGAGAAAGATTCATCAAAATTTACAATCTATCTGTGTAGCGAGCTTGACTGCGTAATCTCTGAAGATTGGGATTACACATATATCATCTGGTATAAGTGCGAAGAAACCTTACAGAAGTTGGTTCCATACATTAAGTCAGCTAATCTTCACCATTTTACGTAATCGCACATAACAAGAGAATGGTGTTCGTCGCTTCGCTCCTGGGACGCCTGCGGCGCCCCACATTCAGGCGTTATGTTTCACAAGGAATCATCGAGTATGCTCAAATATTCAGACCTTTTTGATATAGAAGTTATGAACTACTTAGGTGATTATCAGGACTTTGAGCTATCAAACATTGATAAAGGTACCGACTGGATAACATTAACTCCAGATTATCCAGCTGAAGTCATTGCTGGAGAAGGTTCCGGCGGTGTTTATGTAGTCTATGGTGAAGGCGAAATCGAAAAACGACCAATATTATTTATTTCATCTGAAGGGCAATCGGGAAAGATTGGAAATAACCTTTCAGAATTTATCTCTATGATTATTGAAATTCCATATTGGTTTGACTTGCTTAAGTTTTCAGGTGGTGGTCAACTATCCGAAATGAGAAAAACAGCACATTTCATGGTTGCAGAGTTTGATGAAGAGCATCCTGATTACAATAAAGCTAAGACCAATTTAAAAAGTAAACTGACTCTTCCGAACATATCAGACCCAATTGCCTTGCTTCACTCTTGTATGCAAAGTTCTGACTGTAAAGTTCTCGCTAGTGATGGTTGGGAATATGAGTCTTTGTTCAACACATTTGTTTCATCTGACAACAAAACGTGGAAGTAAAACATAACAAGAAAATCCAGGTGACGCCTACGGAGCACCTGATTTAGGCGTTAGGTTTCAAATAGGGTTCATCACATGAAAGCCAAGCGAAAAATCCCTCCAACGAAAGAACTATGGCCTCCTGAAATTGAAGCTGCATATAAAGACGCAAAACAGGCAATGCCTTTTGGATATGCAGTTGGAAGTAAGATTACAGAACACGACCTCTTTCAAATGGCTCCATCAGTATGTTTAAAGTTTCGAGGAATTAAAAACACCAAAAAGACAAGAAAAAAAGCAACTGATGCTGCATTAACAAGCTACGTTGTAAACAAGGATAAGAATCCAATTTTGCTTGATCCACATATGGCTTTTGCATTTTGTTATATTTTAAGTCATTACGGTCTTGAATTGGTCAGCGAAACCGAGACAGAAGAGTTACTTTGTTACATTGAAGATAATCTAGAGAAAATAAAATCAGGTGAATCATCAATATATTTTTAATAAAATGATTTTATTGTAATCAAAACAATCAAGAAAACAAAAATAGAGTTCAAACAAAAAACCTAAATCGGGTAAGGGCTGGTCTCTCTCCAGCCCTCCCCACACCACCCGGCATGCGGGTCCGCACCGGGCGGTTCACCGGTGGTGGTGAAACCTGATCCATAAGTCTTTCAGTGAAACAAGCCCAAGATTACTAAGATAACTGTCGTTTAATGCCTGCTGAACCGCATACGTTTTGCTTAATCGATAATACCCTTTGCTGCTGGCTGCAATCATCGCGGCTTTGATTCGATCAACGCCTAACCTGATTAAATTTTTGAAACGGGTTTTCGGCTTGCGCCATTGTTTGATAAAACAACAACGAATTCGCCGACGTATCCATTGATCCAGCTTCGGAATGGGCCGGTAATACTCGGTTATCTTAAAATAACCCATCCAGCCCCGGATATATTCGATCAGCTTTTTCAGACGGTATTCCATTGAGACTCCCCAGCTACGACCGGTGAGTTTTAGAAGCTTCTGTTTGAAGCGGTTTAAGCTTTTCTCTGACCACCGTATTTTCTTCCCTGTGAAGGTAAAACTCAGAAATTCAGCTTTCGTGGCTTTAACCACTTTGCTTTTAGTCTCGTTTACCTTCAACTTCAGCTTGCGTTCAAGATAGCGGTTAATGCTCTGCATTACCCGGTCACCTGCTCGCTGGCTGCCAACGAGAATAATAAAGTCATCGCAATAACGAGCAAAGCAATGACCTCGATATTCCAGTTCCTTGTCAAGATCATCAAGCAGGACATTCGACAGTAAAGGCGACAATGGGCCACCTTGCGGCATGCCTATCCTTGTGGGATAGATATGCCCATCAATCATGACTCCAGCTCGCAGGTAGCAACCGATTAATTTAAGCAGACTTTTGTCGTGAATCTTACGAGAGACCCTCGACATCATCACATCATGGTTGACGGTATCAAAGAATTTACTCAGATCAACGTCGACGGCATGATGCAGGCCCTGTTTGATCAGTTGTTTTACCTGACGAACTCCGTCATGGGCTGACTTTCCTGGTCTGTAGCCAAAACTGTTGGGTGAAAAACCGGGATCAAAGATCGGGGTCAGCACTTGCACAATGGCCTGCTGAATAACCCTGTCCTGAACCGTCGGTATTCCTAACAGTCGCATTCCGCCATCGGGCTTCTCTATGGTTGCCCGAAGAACGGGCGATGGCCTATAAGTTCCATCCAATAGGGCTTGACGCACTGACGGCCAATGTTGTTTAGCAAGGTCTGGATAAGCCTCAACGGTGACACCATCAATACCCGGTGCACCCTTGTTACTTTTGACCTTTTTCCATGCTTTCACTAGGTTGGCGGGTTCCAGTGCGCAACTTAATAGATCTTGGTTCAAAGCTGGTTAAAGATTCTTTCGCCAACTCCAGTGTGTCGCCGGGCGGCTGCACTGTGTTGAGGGAATCAGTCTCCTCTTTTCATCGGTGTTAGTCCTTCGTTGACGACTTCCGATCAGTAAATGACTTTTGTCGTGCAACTACTATGACGTCTGCTGACTTCTGCTCAATCACCACACAGGATTGCTCCTGCGGGCGCTATTGGTGTTCATCGGGTTTGCTCGAAACAGAGTGATGAGCCCTGTCCGCCGAGCCTGTTGTAACCAGTAGCTGAGAACTGGGAATAACCAATCGCATGTTGAACAGATCTCCCCACTCTTCATAAAAAAGAGGGAGCATGAACTTTCAGTGCACAACTGTCGCATTTACCGTATCTCTCAAACCAGAGGGCTTTGTGTTCCTTGGCACACTCGCCCACGAGACTCGGCCTTGTATGCGCTTTCTGTCCGTCAGCTCGCACTTTTGCAGTCAGACTGCCTCCGCACAAACCCTCACGGGATTGCACTTGCCTTAAGCTAGTGGTTATCATCGGTGGGCTTATTCGGCTCCAGATCCGATGCTGGTTTACCCACAGGGGACTTTCACCCCATAAGTTCATGCCCATGCCGGGCGTACCAAGTGCGTCCATGTGACGCCTTCGGCGCACCTGACGCAAGCGTTATGCGTATTACATCTAGCCTTCAGCAAACGATACATATTTGTGAGTAAAATCATGGCGAGTAAAAAATCAGGACGAAATGTGTTTTCCTTTGAAGGTGGAGAGCAATTAACAACTATTGGTGCAAGTTTCTTTATTTCATACCTTTATCATGAGAATGTTGATGCCGATCACAAAAATTGGGCATCAATAAAAACTCAAAAGTCTCGTATTGCCACTATCAACAGAACCAAAGAGTTTCACCAAGCTTGGCTAAAACGAGTATTCAGCATGAAAGAAGTAAACCTTAATAGAAATACTTTAGAACTAAACGGTTCTGTCATTAAAGAAATGGCTTTGAGCATACAAAAATCAATGCAAGCTCAGAGTTAAAAATACGCATAACAAGTCATTCCATGTGACGCCTACGGCGCACCTGAATGAGGCGTTAGGCCGCTTACAGAGCAGATTGCAAGAAGATATATTCTTAACTACTTTCAAGGCTCATGATTGATAGTAAGAAAGGCTTAGCTTATGCTGAAGAAAAGTACAGTTCTCTTTATATTGATAGTGTGCAAAAGTACAGTTACGCTTGCAGGTTATGGTTCTGCTGAAAATAGGGCTTTAAACCTTATCCCTTTGGGTTTCTTTTACTCAATATATACATCTTCTGACTTATTAATATCATATCCGATTGGCAAGGGTGGTGAGAAACAAGAAGATGTGAGGAAATCGAAAGGAAGCAATAAGGGAGGTAGTTCAGATAGTTCTAGCACTGTTGGTCGAGCTACTGGCACTCAAGGTAGCTTTCTAAATCAGCATACTGATGATGAAGGTGATGATGAACCGCCTTTGCCACCTAAAGATGATATAAAAGAGCCTTGTGGAGCAGAATGCTTACCATTTCCTCTGCGAAAAGTTGTACAAGTAGGACAAGCACCTCTTAGTTTTATATTTCAAGTGAAAAGCGAAGATTTACGGGTGAACTATGGTAATTCACCTTGGTGCCAAATTCCTCTCACACAGGGATCAGGTTTTGTTCAAATATCTCTGCATTGGTATTATAAAGGTAATAAAAATCTTTCTTTATGGCCAATAGCAAGAACCTCTGAACCTTTAACAAATCCTCCACTAGTGTTATTACTAGGAGACCCAGAAGAAATTCCTAAATCTAGTTTAGACTTTATTAATTTAACTGGAGAGTTTCCTTCAAATAGTCAAAGTGTTCTCTCTGAATTAGAAGTTGAAGTACAACTGCTTGATGATAATGACCAAGTCTTATCAAATATGTTTTTTTCAATCTTTAATAACTTTGCCCCTTTTTTTCAAGCATATAACCCTTTAGGAATAAGTACTTATGACATGTTCAACCATCAATCAAGTATTCATGATGGTTTTTATGATCCTACTGCAACACTTTCAAATTCTCCACCTTTTCCAGATTGTCACCAGTGCCAATCTATTGCTAATGCAGTAGATGGCTATAAAAAGTGGTTAGATTTTATAACTAAATATGTAAAAGGTCATGAAGCATTGAAGTTGAGAGTAATAATAAAAAGCAAAGAGCAATAACGCAACGCAGCCTAACAAAAATTCCCAGGGGACTGCGCCTACGGCGCAGCCCCTGAAATTGGCGTTATGTGCTAAACAAACATCGGAGTAAACATGGCAATAGAAGTAATAGTTGCGGATTATTCAAATAAAAAACATGCTGATGATCTTCTTTCTCTGCTGAATGATTATGCAAATGATCCAATGGGTGGGAATGAAGAATTAAGCGATTATACCAAAGAGAACTTAGCCAAAGAATTAGCTAAAGTCCCGAATGCCTTTAGCATTATCTGTTATGTTGATGGAAAACCTGCAGGTTTAGCCAATTGTTTTGAAGCTTTTTCAACATTCAAGTGTAAGCCATTAATTAACATTCATGACCTTTCAGTTAAAAGTGATTATCGAGGAAAAAGGTTAAGCCAAATTATGCTCGATAAAATTGTAGATATTGCTAATAACAAGGAATGTTGCAAAGTTACTCTTGAGGTCTTAGAAGGCAATAAGCCAGCTCAATATGCCTACCTAAAGCATGGGTTTAAACCCTATCAATTAGATAGTAATAATGGCAATGCTCAATTTTGGCAAAAAGAAATAAATCGCACATAACAAAAAAATCCAGGTGACGCCTACTGCGCACCTGATTAGGCTATATGGACTCCCCCTGCTGTCAAGCACCGGTTTCTAATAACATTATTGGATTAGACGTCAGCTCTATATACGACCTGTTTATGGGCTTTTGCCCTGGCCATGATGATATGCGCTGGGAAACAGGCTCCATTCGTTAGTCGGTATCAAGTGCCAGCCAAATCAACGAGCTTCTGTCTCCGCGGTCTGACCGTAATGTCATCAGTTGCCTTCGCTTTGACGCGGTGAGGATGACGAACTGTTCCCTCTCTCTTGCCTACGCTTTAGATTGTGTTCAGATCGCCATCTTGTACTCGGTTTCGTGCGCTAACAGTGCCCAGATCATTCGAGCATTTTTTGCGGCTACCGCCACGACGGTGCGTTTGTACCCCGACGCTCCAACAGCTGTTGCACCCAAAGGCTGACTCTGTCTTTTTTCTCTTTCGCTCGCAGAACCACAGAGCGGGCGCCATGGACTAATAGTGTGCGCAGATACTTGTCACCCCGCCTGGTTATACGCCCCCAGTCGTGTGACGCCCCCCGTACTGTATTGTTTCGGTGTCAGCCCTAACCAGGCACTGAACTGCCGGCTGGAGTGAAAGGTGTCAACTTGACCAACCGTGGCAATCACCGCAGTGGCGGTTTTAGCACCGACACCCGGGATTTCCATGATTCTCTGGGCGTTGCCTGACTCTCGGGCCATGTGATTAATCAGGCGGTCATAAGCCAGAACGTCTTTGGTCAGTTGCTGCACCCTTTTAAACGTATCATCAATCATTTGTCGCACTGTCCAGGGAAGACTATTCTCCGCATCTTCCAGAACACGCTGCAGTGCTTTTTGCCCGGGATGGCGACCTTTTGCCATGACAATACCAAACTCACTGAGCAGGCCCCGGATCTGGTTGATGAAAGCCGTCCGTGTTTGCACCAGGGCCTGCCGAGTGCGATGGACGCAAAGGACAGCCTGCTGATCGACGCTTTTAACAGAGACAAAGCGCATATTTGGTCGAGAGGCCGCTTCGCAAATCGCTTCCGCATCGTTGCTATCGTTTTTACCGCCTTTACGATAGGGCGCGACATACTTGGGTGCGATGATGCGTACATCGTGTTGCTGCTCAAGTGACTGGAAGACACGAGACCAATGGTGCGCTCCTGAACAGGCCTCCATGGCGATCAGTGAAGAAGGTAACTGTGCAATCGTCTCCAGAAGCTTGTGACGTTTCACCGTTTTACGAATCTTGACCTTCCCGTATTGATCGACACCATGAAGGCTGAAAGAACTTTTTGCCAGATCAATACCAATGGTTAAGACTTTCATCGGACTTCTCCTGCTTACAACGTACTTCGTAAATCGTTAGTCTGGCACTTGTTGCCGTAAGTGGGGGGAGTCCATATCATTCGTTAGGTGTGCAAGCTACTTGTGCGCTCCTTTCAGAAAATAAGTAATTGGATGAGTGGTTTCTAAATGATTGGTATTATGTACGTGAGGGAGAATAGGAGAAACAGCTTGTTCAACCGAAGTAAAGTCAATTCCTTGTCCGTGGTTATTAATGGCAAAAGCAACTTGTTCAGAAGAAACAAAACCCATAGCTATGGCATTGATGATGGTGAAAAATTTAGATTTATTTTCTCCACTAACATCTTTGAATAATAACCATATCTTGTAATCAACTATATCGTTCCTTTCTAATACCTCCAAAATTGATTGAAAGCAATCGTCAGCGCATCCCATTTCAACATACTCTTTTTTAAGTTTATATAATAATGATAACGCACCTGGATTACCGCATGATAATTCAGAAACTTTCTCTTTCCAGCCTGCGTGTGTGTTTACAATGAAAAGAGCAAAAAGCAAAAGAAACAACTTTAGTAATTTCATGTAATGTCCAAAGTGAGGTAAACACCTTACTGATAGCACACCTAACAAAAAATTCCAGCGGACTGCCTTCGGCAACCGCTGAATTTGGCGGTGTGCCGGGCCCGCGGGCATGGCACTTAACTCGAGAGGTGAAAGTCCTCTTACCAGGTATTCGCAGAGCCGAAGGTTAGCGAAAGGGCACCAAACAATCTGTTGTGATCGCAATGCAGAAGTCAGCAGACGGCATAGTAGGTGGCCTCTTGCCACTGAAGGCCAGAACAAATCTCGGAGAGTCATCATCGGGGAAGTGAGTTCGGGTGGCATCTGTTAAACAACTCTCGTTGTCTCTGGAAAATCCAGAGGGTGAACCGAAGTCGGGAGACTCGATTGAACCACTCGCAATTCAAAAGAAGCACCTTTTGTTCATCTTTGATGGCGCGTGTTCTGGACAGGAATAATCTGGTTCGTGCGCTGAAACAGGTTCAACGCAATAAAGGCGCTCCGGGCGTTGACGGCATGACTGTTGACGACCTTCCAGCCTTTCTCAACGACACTGGCCGATGATACGGCAGCAACTTATAGACGGAGTCTACTCCCCCAAGCCCGTTTTGCGCGTGGAAATCCCTAAACCGGATGGACGCAAACGCAAACTGGGAATACCTACCGTTCTTGATCGTCTGATTCAACAGGCTATAGCCCAGATTATGCAGGAAGAGTGGGACGGACAATTTCATAACAACAGTTATGGTTTTCGGCCTCACCGCAATGCACAACAGGCTATTCGCTATGTTCAGATATCTATACGAGAAGGGTTAGACTGGGTGGTTGATTGTGATCTCGAAGCGTTCTTTGACAACGTCAACCATGACCTGTTGATGACGCAGCTCAGATTACACCATAAGGACGTTACGCTGCTGCGGTTAATCAACCGCTATTTGAAAGCCGGTGTTTGTATAAATGGAATGAAACAAACCAGTGTTGAAGGTGTACCACAAGGCGGCCCTTTGTCGCCTGTCCTCTCAAACATAGTGCTGAACAATTTGGATTGGGAGCTGGAAAAGCGGAATCTCAGGTTTGCCCGATATGCTGATGACTTTGTGGTGTTTGTTGGCAGCCAAACAGCGGGAGCGCGGTAGGCCGTCCATGGGAAAGAACATTCCTTGGATTTACGTTCGACAAACGGGAGCTGAAGATTAAAGTCAGTGATAAAGCACTGATCAAATTGAAATCGACCATTAAAATGCTGAGCCGTCGAACGAGAGGCCATTCAATCACCCGGATTATCGCAGAGCTGAGAAAATCCCTGCTTGGCTGGAAAGCCTATTTCGACATTGCCGAAATAGTGAGTCCTCTGCGGGATCTGGATAAATGGATTCGACGACGATTGCGATGTTATATCTGGAAACAGTGGGGCCGCAAAGGCTATCGGATGCTCAGGCGACTGGGCATTGACCGATGGTTGGCATGGAATACAGCAAAATCTGCTCATGGACCATGGAGGCTGAGTGGAAGCCCTGCGCTGCGGTATGCTTTACCGAACAGATATTTCAAGAACCTTGGGCTGCCGGAATTGGCAGCAAGATAAACAACAGTGATTTGAAACGCCGTGCTACGTGATCCGTATGGCCGGTGTTGTGGGAGGAGCGGAGTCGTGAGGCTTCGCCCTATCCCGATTATGTTTCCCATCTATCACAGCTCGTTTAACTTGGCGATGATTTGTTCTGTTGTAGCTGCTTCATTGATAGATACAAGGACATGTTGTTTTTCTTTGAATTCAACAACTGACCCCATGAAAGCAGCTATACACTCTTTTGATGGTTCAATATCAAGCATTAAATCACTATTATTTTCATAGAGAAAAGAGGAACCAAAATCGCAAATCTTCAACTCCCCATCTTTTCCTAAAAGCAAATTCGGCTCTTTGATATCATCATGGACGTACCCTTTTTCATGTATATGTTTTAAGCCATAACAAAGACCTCGACACAAGCGCAAAGATAATAATCTGTCCTTGGGGCTTTCTAATATTGGATAACACTTCTCTAAATAGAGGCCAAAAGGTAACGTCCCTTGATGTAGCAAAAGACCTATAAATCCGACAATGTTTTTATGTTGACCTATATTCTTCAATGATGAAGCTTCTTCTCCCAGAGAAATAGACTTATTTAGTATACGTTCCTCTTGAGAATCATCATATACTTCAGGCATTTCAGTACGGGAAATTACTTTCATTACAACATCACGACCAAGGAAACTAGCCTTATGCACTTCACTACTAGCCCCTTTCGCAATAAACTTATCATTTAAATCAGCAGCGGATATTATTTTACTATATTCAATTAAGTAGCTTGAAAACATTAATCGTTCATCCACAAACTATATTAAAAAATTATACCAGACTCATTAAACCTATTTATCCTTAACATTAGGGTAAGGAAACATAACAAAGCATTCCAGCAGACGCCTTCGGCGCTGCTGAATGCGGCGGTAGATGCTAGCAAACAAAATACCCTTCAGTTAGTCTGCTCTTGATTGACTTTCTCTTCCAGCACGTTCGCTTCTCTTTTTTCAGCAGGGGAGCCATATTTCCAGACAAGTCTAAGGCAATCGTGAACGTTGATTGAGCATACTTTTCGATCATGTACGCTATGTGGCTCAGGAAACACTTCCCAATCTAGTCGGGCTTGTTCAAGGCTTTTACTTGCCAGTAATTTGTTCGCTTCTCTTTTTTCAGCAGGGGAGCCATAATCCCAGACACGGAAAAGGCAATCGTGAACGTTGCTTAAGCATAATTTTCGATCATGTACGCTATGTGGCTCAGGAAACACTTCCCAATCTAGTCGGGCTTGTTCAAGGCTTTTACTTGCCAGTAATTTGTTCGCTTCTCTTTTTTCAGCAGGGGAGCCATAATCCCAGACATGGCTAAGGCAATCGTGAACGTTGCTTAAGCATAATTTTCGATCATGTACGCTATGTTGCTCAGGAAACACTTCCCAATCTAGTCGGGCTTGTTCAAGGCTTTTACTTGCCAGTAATTTGTTCGCTTCTCTTTTTTCAGCAGGGGAGCCATAATCCCAGACATGGCTAAGGCAATCGTGAACCTTAAGCATACTTTTCGTTCACTAAAACTACCGTACCTGGGAAAGTCATGTAACTTTAATCGGGCAGCTTCAAGGTTCTCATTTGCTACGCTCTTTTGTTGATATCCTGATGCGATCATAAATACAAACTCCATTTAAATTTACTTCTTTCTTAGACATTTCAAATGAAATTAATTTCAAAATTGTCAGTAGTAATAACCAGTTGGTAAGAGCATCTAAATCGGGTAAGGGCTGACTTTTCTTCAGCCCTCCCCACACCACCACGGCATGCGGGTCCGCACCGGGCGGTTCACGGAAAGTTTTAACCGTCATTGAGCTCAATAGACTGCAACTGTCACCTCTCTCCTCATACTTGAGTCCAAGGTTCGGTTACATGCACCCTCAATGCAGCCAGAGCTGGTTTCATGTGCTATCGCCAATATCGAGTAAGAGCCGATCGGCTCGTTCGCTATTGAGGGCACATAACTCCTCTCTGCTTTCCATGTTCAGCCCTTCGTTGGCGACTCCTGTCGGACAACTACTATGGCGTCTGCTGATAAGGCCATGGATGGCCTGTATGTGTGAAATGCAGGAGCAATTTCATACCTTCTGCCTGAACACGATCAGGATTACTCCTGACCGCACTATCGTGTGTTCATCGGATTCGCTTGCCCTGACTGATGAGATCAGAGCACCTGGCCTGTGAAACCAGTGGCCAAACTGGGGAATAAACACGATCGCCTGTCGGGCAGATCTCCCCACTCTTCATAAAAAAGAGGGAACATGAACTATCAGTGCACAACTGCCGCATTTACCGTATCTCGCAACCGGGAGGCTTCGTGATCATTGGCCCACTCGCCCCGGAGACTCGGCCTTATATGCGATTTCTGTTCGTCAGCTCGCACCTTTGCACTCGGGCTTCCTCCGCACAGCACCTCGCGGGGCTGCACTTGCCGTCGGCTAGTGGTTATCATTGATCTATTACGAACAATGCCGGTTTCCCACAGGGGACTTGCACCCCATAAATTCATGCCCATGCCGGGCGTACCAAAAAAATCCAGGTGACGCCTGCGGCGCACCTGATTTGGGCGTGTGTGCCGGGCATGGCACTTAACTCGAGAGGTGAAAGTCCTCTTACCAGGTATTCGCAGAGCCGAAGGTTAGCGAAAGGGCACCAAAAGTGGGCGCCTTAAGCGAGGGCGTTGTCGCGAGACAGGGTCTGAAGGAAGCCCAACGCAAAATCGCGGGACGACGAACAGGAACCCAATATGAGGTGTGACGCCTCTCCTAAATTAAAAGCGGGCCAGTGGGCACGTGACCATTAAGCCCTCCATCTGCAATCGGGATACCTTTTATAAATTGGGCGTTTACGCGAGGAAAGTTAAGTGTCTTACCCCGGGAGGTCTGCACTGTGTTGAGGGAACAACTGACAACGGAGCAATCCGCTGTGATCGCAATGCAGAAGTCAGCAGACGGCATAGTACTGAAATCTCAGGAAGGCCCGAACGGTTGAAACTGGGGAGCGCTCTACTGGAGAGCTTGTACCGCATATGTAGATCGAAAGATCGCCAAGGTGAAACAAGCTCTGGCTTTAGAGAAGAAATGAACAGTGTTAGCGGTTTCCATGGTGACACTCTCAACATAGACTTGTCTGAGGTGCATCTTAAAGATAGAGGGTCATAAGATTCCTATTCCCTGCTTGGTAGTAAAGTACACGCCACTTATGGCCTGTTGAATCTGAGAACGGATACCTTTCAATAGCTTGGGAGACTGCTGAATCAATCGACAGAACCGCCGTGGTACGTGATCCGTATGCCCGGTGGTGTGGGAGGAGCGGAGCCGTGAGGCTCCGCCCTATCCCGATTAGGTACGTTCAACCTCAACCAGTCTACAAAGTCTATAAGGACCTCTATAATGGAGCAAATCAGATTCGGGGTTCTTTGTATCATTACAACCACCATTTTCAGAAAAACTTCCGTCTTCAAATATCAACCCTGGCTCGTTGGGGAACTCAGCAAAGAAGTGTGCAGAAATTAATAGTTGATCTTTGTATCGATCCTTGATGTCTTCACTTAGGGAAGATTTATTGAATACCATCTTAAGGAACGAGTCCATAGTTTTTCCCTCACAGGAATCTGTATGTAACTGTTCATAATGTTTACGTCTTGGGAGACCTGAAAAGAATTTAAAGTGATAGTGGGCATCTTCTTCCAGATTAGATCTTTTATGCAGCTCAGAATAATGGTCGTCACTTTCTCTCTCAACTTCGGCAACACCCGTTAAATCGCATAAATTGACTTTTGGAAATAATCCGTAGAACTTCTCTATGTAGAACGTTAGATACGAATGACCTTCCATTGGTTTATTGGTGATCACGAGGCATCTTGCATTTGTCAGATCGCTATCATGAGGAATATAAGAGTAATTAAGCCTTATACTCTTTACATTTCTAAATTTAAAATTGGGTAGCCTCGGGATTTCTCTATCAACTTCTACGCAACCCCCTTTCAAGTAAAGGGATTTTGTGATTCCATACATATATGCCTCCATCAGCATTAATCTTAAAAGAAATGAATACATATGATTCATTATATGTTCCTCATAGTACTCAATACTTTAACAAACATGTCAGATTACCTGACATATATGAGTCTTCAGACGCAGTTAGCAGCTTAGAAAAATCATATTTTGAAAACAATGCTTGGCATGACAGGGGATGAACCTCTGGATCTTCAGTAGCACCTGGCAAGAGAGTCGACTTCGTTCGTCATGATTCGCCGTTTCATCGTTTACAGCAAACACATATTGAGGCTCTCTTTATTCGATCTCACCACAGCCTGTTGTTCACCATCCAGCCCACTTAAGTAGCACTAGGAGTAAATGGATTTACCAGGTAGGACGACGCAGGAGCCAAAATTGAGACATTTAGCGGTTAACCCTTGCTGGCACTATTGAAGTTTAATGGTGCAGCTCAAGTGAAAAGACTAAGCGGCCAGCTAGTTTAAGGCTCAGTTCGGGTATAAACAATCTTGCCAGGTTCCCTTAATGCGCACACAGATCGCGTCTATTCAAGAAACCAGAGGCACGCATTCCCATACCTGCAAACCTGCGGCCTCGCGGGGAAAACGCTATCCATAAATACAGTACCGGTAAACCCAATTACCGGTACTTTCCCCTTTCCTGCCCGCATCCTACTGTTCACTTATTCAGCATGTTCACAAATAATGAACATCATCATATATTGAACAAAATAGCCTGACCCCATTAGAAACCTCCAAATATAGACAGAAAACTGCCAAGTTCCTCAAGATGTTCAATATTTACCAATGTTCATTAATAATGAACATACTAATATATTGAACACAGCATGATTGGAGAGACCCATGGAACCGGCACCTGCTGAAGAAATCATCCTGGAGGAGGCTATAACCGCATTCCACCAGGCGACGGGCCTCCCGCTGACCATAACGGCCCTTGGTACCAGCAATCCCATTTATGATGGCATGGCTGCTCTTCGCCTGGATGGAAACATCAAGTTCATAGCCGAAGTCAAAAAGACGCTTCCCGGGAATATCGGAGCCATCATCCAACGCCTCCAATGTAAGCCTGATCCCGAGCACAGAATTCTGGTAGCCGAATACATAACGGCTCAAAAAGCAGAGCAGCTCAAACAAGCGAAGATCCAATTTCTCGACACTGTCGGCAACGCTTACATCCACCAGCCGCCACTTTTTATTTATATTCGCGGCAATAAGAAAGAGAAGGTTGTTAACACAACCCGGCCCGGTAAAGCTTTCCAACCCTCAGGCTTAAAGGTTGTCCTGGCTCTTCTCATAGAGGAGGAACTTGTCAACGCGCCCTATCGCACTATTGCTCAAAGAGCAGGCGTTGCCCTGGGAGCGACTGGCGCTGTACTCGAAGACCTTGCACAACAGGGCTTCCTAAATACAGCCAAAACAAAAAACAAAAAGATCCTCAACGCAGAGGACTTGGTTCACAAATGGGCTGAAGCTTTTCCTGCATTACAGAGAAAGACCCATATCGGCACCTTCACGACTGACATGCCCATCCCCCAGGATACGATAGACCTTGCCGCCTTTGATGGCTGTTGGGGAGGGGAAGTCGCCGCTGCACATTACACCAACTATCTCACCCCTACAGGTGCAACAATTTTTGTCCCTAAAGCAAAAATGGCGGAGGTGATGCGGGCAACACGTTTGCGGAAGGTGAAACATGGGAACACCCAAAAATGACGGTCGATCTTTTTGAGCCCTTCTGGACTGAACACATGGCACCTGAAGGACAATTTGCTCACCCCATCGTCGTTTTTGCAGAGCTGCTTAACACTGGCGAACCACGCAACCTGGACACCGCAAAAAGACTCTATGAACAATACATTCGTTGATGTCACCGGCAAACTGAATTCCGGCATGGTCGAACTCTATGTCAGTTTGAGCACTCTCGCTCGCTCTCTTGATATGGATATTCTTGTGGTGTGGCGCTATGGCCAGAGATCTTGTCCTGGTACACGGATATGGATCAGAAATAGAGCGTGGTACGCGAGATGTCGATTTCGCCATCAGTGTTCACAATTGGGACGATTTTAATACTCTACGAAACGCTATGCTGGCATCAGGTTATTCGGCTCATAAAAAGCTTCATCACAGCTTCGAGTTCTGTGACAGCAAAGGGTTGCCATGGGAAGTTGATATCGTACCTTTCGGTGATATTGCAGAAGATCATATCATCACCTGGCCACCCGAGCATGACTTTCAAATGAGTGTGCTGGGTTTTCCAGAAGCTCTAGAGTCAGCCTTACAGGTACAAATTTCCCAATCCCCAGATGTTGTCACCCCTGTCGCATCCCCAGCCGGTATCTGTTTACTGAAACTTATTGCCTGGCTTGATCGTGTCATCGAGAAACGCGGCAAGGATGCTTCAGACATTAAAAGAAAATGCTTCTCACACTCCCTGGCGGACGTGCATTCACAGTTATTTTTGACCGGTCTGAAGGTTCACCTATTGAGGCTCAGCAGGTGATACCACTTTCGGAGCCGAGTGAAGATCACTTCTATGCAGTGGTCATTCGTCTTTTGACGGTGGCACCCGGATAGTTGAATCCTTTATTTTGAGCCGGACTGTAACCTAAGCTTGGGAAACTCGCTTAACAAGGGTGTTTCCTCATTGTCTTTGGTGGTTATCACTGGCCGGGAGCGTTTACGTTTATAAGTTTGACGGTACTCCCTGAGTGTATTGATAGTGACTGTGTATTTTTGCCACTCGTCAGGATCAACGAACTGGAAAGGTCTTGCTCTTTTTGCAGCCGCCCGCGGGCTTCTAGTGAAAAACCAATTAAATCGCCACTTTATAGATTGATCCGCCCCGGCCTGGAGCAAAATCTTAACCACCTCGGAGTGGCCGTTCTGAGCCGCTATATACAGAGGCGTGGCACCATCAGTTTCTGGTTGATTAAGAGCCACTCCCTCGGTGTTCACTAAAATCTGAACCACCTCGGCGAAGCCTTTCTGAGCCGCTATACACAGAGGCGTGGCACCATCATTCATTGGTTGATTAAGAGCCACCCCCTCGGTGTTCACTAAAATCTTAACCACCTCGGAATGGCCGTTCTGAGCCGCTATATACAGAGGCGTGGCACCATCAGTTTCTGGTTGATTAAGATTTACCCCCTCGGTGTTCACTAAAATCTTAACCACCTCGGAGTGGCCGTTCTGAGCCGCTATATACAGAGGCGTGGCACCATCATTTATTGGTTGGTTAAGATCCACCCCCTCGGTGTTCACTAAAATCTGAACCACCTCGGAGTGGCCGTTCTGAGCCGCTATAAACAGAGGCGTGACACCATCATTTATTGGTGGATTAAGAGCCACCCCCTCGGTGTTCACTAAAATCTGAACCACCTCGGAGTGGCCGTTCTCAGCCGCTATATACAGAGGCGTGACACCATCAATTATTGGTTGATTAAGAGCCACCTCCGCGAAGCCTTTCTGAGCCGCCATATACAGAGGTGTTGCACCGTTCCAGGTTTGATTCAAATCAGCTCCAGCCTTAACCAAAATCTCCACTACCTCAACATGACCATTTTGGCTGGCTTGAAACAGAGGTGTTGCACCGTTCCAGGTTTGATTCAAATCAGCTCCAGCCTTAACCAAAATCTCCACTACCTCAACATGACCATTTTGGCTGGCTTGAAACAGAGGTGTTGCACCGTTCCAGGTTTGATTCAAATCAGCTCCGGCCTTAATAAGGAGTTTCACTCCATTGATATGATCTTCCTGAGATGCAATCCAAAGACCTGAAACCTTTTCTCCCATGTAACCGCTAATAAATTCATCGTTTGGCCTAAAGCCCTTCTGGCTCAGCCAATACTCCATAACATCAACACGTCCCTGCCGACAGGCTGCCAGAAACTGGTGTTCATCTGGGTAGTCTTGCACGAAAGCCTCCTCATCATTCGGTGTCGGCCTCCAGTCGGGCGCTTCCCACCACTCTTCAGCCCGTGCAAACAGAACCACCGAAAGGCAGAGGAAAAATACTGCATAGGAAAACAGGCCTCGTGCACCAGCTCTTTTCATAAACCTGTCTTTTTTACTCATACCCAAGAGGACTAACGGTATGGCAATCAACAAGGAAAATATCAAGTTATTTTCATCCCAAAGGCTCACCGACGGTGACGAGGACGACGGCGATGACTGGGCACGTGGTGCAATCTCTTTCTATTGAGCGTCATTACTAATAACGAGAGCTAAACACGCAGCAGCGAGGACACATCATGACAACAACCAACCCCTGGATAAAGTTAAAAGGTCTGCTCCCTCCAGCTGCGCGAGTGATCTGGCAATAGTTTTCCGGACACTTTGTTACGTTGCCTCGGCAAGTTGCTGTTCATACTTGAACGGTGCCAGGTAGCCATTGGTTGAGTGCCTTCTCTTACGGTTGTAAAACACTTCAATGTACTCAAATATTACCTGCTGAGCCTCTTCCCTGTTCTGGAAGTCCTCATGATAAACCAACTCTGTTTTCAGCGTATGAAAGAAGCTTTCGGCCACCGCGTTATCCCAGCAGTTACCCTTGCGACTCATACTGCAGATAAACTCATTCTCACTCAGCAGCTTCTGGTAACGGTTTGAAAGGTACTGACTGCCGCGGTCGCTATGTACTAACAAACCTGCTCCGGGCCTGCGCTTCCACATAACCATCTGTAGAGAGTCTGTCACCCGTGTCGCCGTTACCCTGTGACTCATAGACCAGCCCACGACAGACCTTGAGCATAGATCGATGAAAACGGAAAGGTAGAGCCAGCCTTCACGGGTCGGAATATAGGTAATATCGCCAACGTAAGCCTTATCAGTTTGTTCCCGATAAAAATCACGATTAAGGACATTGTCAGCCACCGGTTTGTTGTGGCTGGAGTCTGTTGTCGCCTTGAATTTACGCTTGGTTTTGCAAGCCAGACCCTTCTCTTTCATCAGGCGACCTATACGCTTACGACTGACGTTTTTACCCAGATCGGCGAGGTCATCTTTAATACGACGTTCTCTGTACAGCTATCAACTCTTCTCATGAATATCTCTGATATCTGCCTTCAATGCCTGGTCCTGCTCAGAGCGGTTAGATGCAGGACGGGAGAGCCATTCATAGAATCCACTACGGGACACGGACATGACCCGGCACATGGCAGAAATATTGAACCACTCCCTGTTGTCACTGATAAAAAGAAATTTTAGTGACACTCTTTGGCAAAGAAGGCGGCCGCCTTTTTTAATAGCGACCTCTCTTCTTTCAGCCGGGCATTCTCTTTACGCAAACGCTTGAGTTCGTGGTAGAGATGCTCATCATTTTTCGCCGTCTTGCTGACGGCCTTTGGCCGGTGAACTTGGCGATCCATGTATGCAGGGTGTTAGGGTTCACCTCAAGCTCTCTGGCTGTTTCTATCACTGGTTTATCTGATTCTACAGCCAGTTTAACTGCAGATTCCTTGAACTCAGCTGTATATTTTTCGTTTTCTTTTCTGACATTTGGACACACCTTAATGGGTTTGGATATTACCCGTGCTTGTGTGTCCGGAGAACTATAACAACTCCACAGTTATTTTTGACCGGTCTGAAGGTTCACCTATTGAGGCTCAGCAGGTGATACCACTTTCGGAGCCGAGTGAAGATCACTTCTATGCAGTGGTCATTCGTCTTTTGACGGTGGCACCCGGATAATTGAATCCTTTATTTTGAGCCGGACTGTAACCTAAGCCTGGAAAACTCGCTTAACAAGGGTGTTTCCTCATTGTCTTTGGTGGTTATCACTGGCCGGGAGCGTTTATAAGTTTGACGGTACTCCGTGAGTGTATTGATAGTGACTGTGTATTTTTGCCACTCGTCAGGATCAACGAACTGGAAATGTCTTGCTCTTTTTGCAGCCGCCCGCGGGCTTCTAGTGAAAAACCAATTAAATCGCCACTTTATAGATTGATCCGCCCCGGCCTGGAGCAAAATCTTAACCACCTCGGAGTGGCCGTTCTGAGCCGCTATATACAGAGGCGTGGCACCATCAGTTACTGGTTGATTAAGAGCCACTCCCTCGGTGTTCACTAAAATCTGAACCACCTCGGAGTGGCCGTTCTGAGCCGCTATATACAGAGGCGTGACACCATCAATTATTGGGTGATTAAGAGCCACCCCCTCGGTGTTCACTAAAATCTTAACCACCTCGGAGTGGCCCTCTTGGGCCGCTATAAACAGAGGTGTTGCACCGGTCCAGGTTTGATTCAAATCAACCCCGGTATTAACAAGAATATTTACTACCCCGGCATGACCATATTGGCAGGCTTGAAACAGAGGTGTTACACCGTTCCTGGTTTGATTCAAATCAACCTCGGCATTAACAAGAATATTTACTACCTCGACATGACCATTTTGGCTGGCCATAAAGAGAGGTGTCGCTCCATCATTACAGGCTTGATTCAAATCAGCCCCGGCCTGAATCAGAATCTCCACGGCCTCGGCATGACCATTTTGGCTGGCCATATAGAGAGGTGTCGCTCCACCATCCTTGCCTTGATTCACATCAGCCCCGGCCTTAACAAGAATATCCACCACATCGGCATGGCCTTTTTGGCTGGCTATAAAAAGAGGTGTCGCTCCACTATCCTTGCCTTGATTCACATCAGCCCCGGCCTTAACAAGAATATCCACCACATCGGCATGGCTTTTTTGGCTGGCTATAAAAAGAGGTGTCGCTCCACTATCCTTGCCTTGATTCACATCAGCCCCGGCCTTAACAAGAATATCCACCACATCGGCATGGCTTTTTTGGCTGGCTATAAAAAGAGGTGTCGCTCCACCATCCTTGCCTTGATTCACATCAGCCCCGGCCTTAACAAGAATATCCACCACATCGGCATGGCTTTTTTGGCTGGCTATAAAAAGAGGTGTCGCTCCACCATCCTTGCCTTGATTCACATCAGCCCCGGCCTGAATCAGAATCTCCACGGCCTCGGCACGACTATTTTGGCTGGCCATATAGAGAGGTGTCGCTCCATCACCCCAGGGTTGATTCACATCAGCCCCGGCCTTAATGAGAAGTTTTACTCCATCGGTATAGCCTTTCTGAGATGCCACCCAAAGACCTGAAACCCTGTCTCCCCTGCAACCTCTAATAAATTCATCGTTTGGTCTAAAGCCCTTCTGGCTCAGCCAATACTCCATAACATCAACACGCCCTTGCCGACAGGCCGCCAGAAACTGGTGTTCATCTGGGTAGTCTTGCACGAAAGCCTCCTCATCATTCGGTGTCGGCCTCCAGTCGGGCGCTTCCCACCACTCTCCAGCCCGTGCAAAAAGAATCACCGAAAGACAGAGGAAAAATACGGCATAGGAAAACAGGCCTCGTGCACCAGCTCTTTTCATAAACCAGTCTTTTTTACTCATACCCAAGAGGACTAACGGTATGGCAATCAACAAGGAAAATATCAAGTTATTTTCATCCCAAAGGCTCACCGACGGTGACGAGGACGACGGCGATGACTGGGCACGTGGTGCAATCTCTTTCTATTGAGCGTCATTACTAATAACGAGAGCTAAACACGCAGCAGCGAGGACACATCATGGCAACAACCAACCCCTGGATAAAGTTAAAAGGTCTGCTCCCTCCAGCTGCGCGAGTGATCTGGCAATAGTTTTCCGGACACTTTGTTACGTTGCCTCGGCAAGTTGCTGTTCATACTTGAACGGTGCCAGGTAGCCATTGGTTGAGTGCCTTCTCTTACGGTTGTAAAACACTTCAATGTACTCAAATATTACCTGCTGAGCCTCTTCCCTGTTCTGGAAGTCCTCATGATAAACCAACTCTGTTTTCAGCGTATGAAAGAAGCTTTCGGCCACCGCGTTATCCCAGCAGTTACCCTTGCGACTCATACTGCAGATAAACTCATTCTCACTCAGCAGCTTCTGGTAACGGTTTGAAAGGTACTGACTGCCGCGGTCGCTATGTACTAACAAACCTGCTCCGGGCCTGCGCTTCCACATAACCATCTGTAGAGAGTCTGTCACCCGTGTCGCCGTTACCCTGTGACTCATAGACCAGCCCACGACAGACCTTGAGCATAGATCGATGAAAACGGAAAGGTAGAGCCAGCCTTCACGGGTCGGAATATAGGTAATATCGCCAACGTAAGCCTTATCAGTTTGTTCCCGATAAAAATCACGATTAAGGACATTGTCAGCCACCGGTTTGTTGTGGCTGGAGTCTGTTGTCGCCTTGAATTTACGCTTGGTTTTGCAAGCCAGACCCTTCTCTTTCATCAGGCGACCTATACGCTTACGACTGACGTTTTTACCCAGATCGGCGAGGTCATCTTTAATACGACGTTCTCCGTACAGCTATCAACTCTTCTCATGAATATCTCTGATATCTGCCTTCAATGCCTGGTCCTGCTCAGAGCGGTTAGATGCAGGACGGGAGAGCCATTCATAGAATCCACTACGGGACACGGACATGACCCGGCACATGGCAGAAATATTGAACCACTCCCTGTTGTCACTGATAAAAAGAAATTTTAGTGACACTCTTTGGCAAAGAAGGCGGCCGCCTTTTTTAATAGCGACCTCTCTTCTTTCAGCCGGGCATTCTCTTTACGCAAACGCTTGAGTTCGTGGTAGAGATGCTCATCATTTTTCGCCGTCTTGCTGACGGCCTTTGGCCGGTGGAACTTGGCGATCCATGTATGCAGGGTGTTAGGGTTCACCTCAAGCTCTCTGGCTGTTTCTATCACTGGTTTATCTGATTCTACAGCCAGTTTAACTGCAGATTCCTTGAACTCAGCTGTATATTTTTCGTTTTCTTTTCTGACATTTGGACACACCTTAATGGGTTTGGATATTACCCGTGCTTGTGTGTCCGGAGAACTATAACAACTCCACAGTTATTTTTGACCGGTCTGAAGGTTCACCTATTGAGGCTCAACAGGTGTTACCACTTTCGGAGCCGAGTGAAGATCACTTCTATGCAGTGGTCATTCGTCTTTTGACGGTGGCACCCGGATAATTGAATCCTTTATTTTGAGCCGGGCTGTAACCTAAGCCTGGAAAACTCGCTTAACAAGGGTGTTTCCTCATTGTCTTTGGTGGTTATCACTGGCCGGGAGCGTTTATAAGTTTGACGGTACTCCGTGAGTGTATTGATAGTGACTGTGTATTTTTGCCACTCGTCAGGATCAACGAACTGGAAAGGTCTTTCTCTTTTTGCAGCCGTCCGCGGGCTTCTAGTGAAAAACCAATTAAATCGCCACTTTATAGATTGATCCGCCCCGGCCTGGAGCAAAATCTTAACCACCTCGGAGTGGCCGTTCTGAGCCGCTATATACAGAGGCGTGGCACCATCAGTTACTGATTGATTAAGATCCACTCCCTCGGTGTTCACTAAAATCTGAACCACCTCCGCGAAGCCTTTCTGAGCTGCTATATACAGAGGCGTGACACCATCAATTATTGGGTGATTAAGAGCCACCCCCTCGGTGTTCACTAAAATCTTAACCACCTCGGAGTGGCCCTCTTGGGCCGCTATATACAGAGGCGTGGCACCACCATTTCTTGGTTGATTAAGATTTACTCCCTCGGTGTTCACTAAAATCTTAACCACCTCGGAGTGGCCCTCTTGGGCCGCTATAAACAGAGGTGTTGCACCGGTCCTTGTTTGATTCAAATCAGCCCCGGCATTAACGAGAATTTTTGCTATCTCGGCATGACCTTTTTGGCTGGCCATAAATAGAGGTGTTCCACCGTTCCAGGTTTGATTCAAATCAACCCCGGTATTAACAAAAATATTTACTACCCCAGCATGACCATATTGGCAGGCTTGAAACAGAGGTGTTATACCGTTCCAGGTTTGATTCAAATCAACCTCGGCATTAACAAGAATATTTACTACCTCGGCATGACCATTTTGGCTGGCCATATAGAGAGGTGTCGCTCCACCATCCTTGCCTTGATTCACATCAGCCCCGGCCTTAACAAGAATATCCACCACATCGGCATGGCCTTTTTGGCTGGCTATAAAAAGAGGTGTCGCTCCACCATCCTTGCCTTGATTCACATCAGCCCCGGCCTGAATCAGAATCTCCACGGCCTCGGCACGACTATTTTGGCTGGCCATATAGAGAGGTGTCGCTCCATCACCCCAGGGTTGATTCACATCAGCCCCGGCCTTAATGAGAAGTTTTACTCCATCGGTATAGCCTTTCTGAGATGCCACCCAAAGACCTGAAACCCTGTCTCCCCTGCAACCTCTAATAAATTCATCGTTTGGCCTAAAGCCCTTCTGGCTCAGCCAATACTCCATAACATCAACACGCCCTTGCCGACAGGCCGCCAGAAACTGGTGTTCATCTGGGTAGTCTTGCACGAAAGCCTCCTCATCATTCGGTGTCGGCCTCCAGTCGGGCGCTTCCCACCACTCTCCAGCCCGTGCAAAAAGAATCACCGAAAGACAGAGGAAAAATACGGCATAGGAAAACAGGCCTCGTGCACCAGCTCTTTTCATAAACCAGTCTTTTTTACTCATACCCAAGAGGACTAACGGTATGGCAATCAACAAGGAAAATATCAAGTTATTTGCATCCCAAAGGCTCACCGACGGTGACGAGGACGACGGCGATGACTGGGCACGTGGTGCAATCTCTTTCTATTGAGCGTCATTACTAATAACGAGAGCTAAACACGCAGCAGCGAGGACACATCATGGCAACAACCAACCCCTGGATAAAGTTAAAAGGTCTGCTCCCTCCAGCTGCGCGAGTGATCTGGCAATAGTTTTCCGGACACTTTGTTACGTTGCCTCGGCAAGTTGCTGTTCATACTTGAACGGTGCCAGGTAGCCATTGGTTGAGTGCCTTCTCTTACGGTTGTAAAACACTTCAATGTACTCAAATATTACCTGCTGAGCCTCTTCCCTGTTCTGGAAGTCCTCATGATAAACCAACTCTGTTTTCAGCGTATGAAAGAAGCTTTCGGCCACCGCGTTATCCCAGCAGTTACCCTTGCGACTCATACTGCAGATAAACTCATTCTCACTCAGCAGCTTCTGGTAACGGTTTGAAAGGTACTGACTGCCGCGGTCGCTATGTACTAACAAACCTGCTCCGGGCCTGCGCTTCCACATAACCATCTGTAGAGAGTCTGTCACCCGTGTCGCCGTTACCCTGTGACTCATAGACCAGCCCACGACAGACCTTGAGCATAGATCGATGAAAACGGAAAGGTAGAGCCAGCCTTCACGGGTCGGAATATAGGTAATATCGCCAACGTAAGCCTTATCAGTTTGTTCCCGATAAAAATCACGATTAAGGACATTGTCAGCCACCGGTTTGTTGTGGCTGGAGTCTGTTGTCGCCTTGAATTTACGCTTGATTTTGCAAGCAGGACCCTTCTCTTTCATCAGGCGACTATACGCTTACGACTGACGTTTTTACCCAGATCGGCGAGGTCATCTTTAATACGACGTTCTCCGTACAGCTATCAACTCTTCTCATGAATATCTCTGATATCTGCCTTCAATGCCTGGTCCTGCTCAGAGCGGTTAGATGCAGGACGGGAGAGCCATTCATAGAATCCACTACGGGACACGGACATGACCCGGCACATGGCAGAAATATTGAACCACTCCCTGTTGTCACTGATAAAAAGAAATTTTAGTGACACTCTTTGGCAAAGAAGGCGGCCGCCTTTTTTAATAGCGACCTCTCTTCTTTCAGCCGGGCATTCTCTTTACGCAAACGCTTGAGTTCGTGGTAGAGATGCTCATCATTTTTCGCCGTCTTGCTGACGGCCTTTGGCCGGTGGAACTTGGCGATCCATGTATGCAGGGTGTTAGGGTTCACCTCAAGCTCTCTGGCTGTTTCTATCACTGGTTTATCTGATTCTACAGCCAGTTTAACTGCAGATTCCTTGAACTCAGCTGTATATTTTTCGTTTTCTTTTCTGACATTTGGACACACCTTAATGGGTTTGGATATTACCCGTGCTTGTGTGTCCGGAGAACTATAACAACTCCACAGTTATTTTTGACCGGTCTGAAGGTTCACCTATTGAGGCTCAACAGGTGTTACCACTTTCGGAGCCGAGTGAAGATCACTTCTATGCAGTGGTCATTCGTCTTTTGACGGTGGCACCCGGATAATTGAATCCTTTATTTTGAGCCGGGCTGTAACCTAAGCCTGGAAAACTCGCTTAACAAGGGTGTTTCCTCATTGTCTTTGGTGGTTATCACTGGCCGGGAGCGTTTATAAGTTTGACTGTACTCCGTGAGTGTATTGATAGTGACTGTGTATTTTTGCCACTCGTCAGGATCAACGAACTGGAAAGGTTTTGCTCTTTTTGCAGCCGCCCCGGCCTGGAACAAAATCTTAACCACCTCGGAGTGGCCGTTCTCAGTCGCTATATACAGAGGTGTGGCACCATCAGTTTCTGATTGATTAAGATCCACTCCGGTGTTCACTAAAATCTGAACCACCTCCGCGAAGCCTTTCTCAGCCGCTATATACAAAGGCGTGACATCATCATTTCTTGGTTGATTAAGAGCGACCCCGGTGTTCACTAAAATCTGAACCACCTCCGCGAAGCCTTTCTCAGCCGCTATAAACAGAGGCGTGGCACCAACATTTATTGGTTGATTAAGAGCCACCCCCTCGGTGTTCACTAAAATCTGAACCACCTCGGAGTGGCCGTTCTGAGCCGATATATACAGAGGCGTGGCACCATCAGTTTCTGGTTGATTAAGAGCCACCCCCTCGGTGTTCACTAAAATCTGAACCACCTCGGAGTGGCCGTTCTGAGCCGATATATACAGAGGCGTGGCACCATCAGTTTCTGGTTGATTAAGAGCCATCCCCTCGGTGCTCACTAAAATCTGAACCACCTCGGCGTGGCCTTTCTCAGCCGCTATATACAGAGGCGTAGCACCATCATTTTTTGGTTGATTAAGAGCCACCCCCTCGCTGTTCACTAAAATCTGAACCACCTCGGCGCGGCCCTCATGAGCCGCTATATACAGAGGCGTGGCACCATCATTTATTGGTTGGTTAAGATCCACCCCCTCGGTGTTCACTAAAATCTGAACCACCTCGGAGTGGCCGTTCTGAGCCGCTATAAACAGAGGCGTGGCACCATGATTTCTTGGTTGATTAAGAGCCACCCCCTCGGTGTTCACTAAAATCTGAACCACCTCCGCGAAGCCTTTCTCAGCCGCTATATACAGAGGCGTAGCACCATCATTTTTTGGTTGATTAAGAGCCACCCCCTCGGTATTCACTAAAATCTGAACCACATCGGCATGGCCTTCTTGGCTGGCTCTAAACAGAGATGTTGCACCGTTCCAGGTTTGATTTAAATCAGCCTTGGCATCAACAAGAATCTGCACCACCACGGCATGCCCCTGTTGGCTGGCCATATAGAGAGGTGTCGCCCCATCATCAGTGCTTTGATTCAAATCAGCCCTGGCATTAACAAGAATCTGCACCACATCAGCATGACCATTCTGACTGGCTATAAACACAGGTGTTATAGCGTCACTGGTTTGATTTATATCTGCCCCGCCCCTCAGGAGGATTTGCACTACATCATTATGACCTTCCTGAGATGCCACCCAAAGACCTGAAACCTTTTCTCCCGTGTAACCGCTAATAAATTCATCGTTTGGCCTAAAGCCCTTCTGGCTCAGCCAATACTCCATAACATCAACACGTCCCTGCCGACAGGCCGCCAGAAACTGGTGTTCACCTGGGTAGTCTTGTACGAAAACCTTCTCATTACTCGATGTCGGCCTCCAGGCGGGCGCTTCCCACCACTCACCAGCCCGTGCAAACAGAGCCATCGAAAGACAGAGGAAAAATACTGCATAGGAAAACAAGCCTTGTGCACAGACTCTTTTCATAAAGCCAATCTCTTTTTCATATCCAAAAGAAGTAACGGTATGGCAATCAACAAGGAAAATATCAAGTTGTTCGCATCCCAAAGGCTCACCGTCGAGGACGACGGCGGAGGCCGGGCCACTGGGAATGTCGTGGCCGATGGGCAGGTCAATAACCTGTTCCGGGATATCAGCCGCATAGACCGAACGGTTGGTGATGTCTCTATGCGTAAGGGTTTATGGGGGGCAGCACCGATAACACGGATCCTTACCTTAGGTTCCCATGCGATCTTCACCCAGGCTCAGGAAGAGGAACGTGTCGGTAGTTGCTGCCCCAGACCAGCCCCGATGACTCTGACTTTTATGCTGTGGTTATTCGACTATTGACGGTGGCACCCGGATAGTTGAATCCTTTATTTTGAGCCGGACTGTAACCTAAGCCTGGGAAACTCGCTTAATAAGGGTGTTTCCTCATTGTCTTTGGTGGTTATCACTGGCCGGGAGCGTTTACGTTTATAAGTTTGACGGTACTCCGTGAGTGTATTGATAGTGAATGTGTATTTTTGCCACTCGTCAGGATCAACGAACTGGAAAGGTCTTGCTCTTTTTGCAGCCGCCCGCGGGCTTCTAGTGAAAAACCAATTCAATCGCCGCTTTATAGATTGATCCGCCCCGGCCTGGAGCAAAATCTTAACCACCTCGGAGTGGCCGTTCTGAGCCGCTATATACAGAGGCGTGACACCATCATTTCTTGGTTGATTAAGAGCCACCCCCTCGGTGTTCACTAAAATCTGAACCACCTCGGCATGGCCTTTTTTGGAGGCTATAAAGAGAGGTGTTGCACCTTTAGCTTGATTTAATTCAGCCTTAGCATTAACAAGAATCTGCACCACCTCGGTGTGGCCTTTTTGGCTGGCTATAAAAAGAGGTGTCGCTCCACCATCCTTGCCTTGATTCACATCAGCCCCGGCCTGAATCAGAATCTCCACGGCCTCGGCACGACTATTTTGGCTGGCCATATAGAGAGGTGTCGCTCCATCACCCCAGGGTTGATTCACATCAGCCCCGGCCTTAATGAGAAGTTTTACTCCATCTGTATGGCCTTTCTGAGATGCCACACAAAGACCTGAAACCTTTTTTCCCGTGTAACCGCTAATAAATTCATCGTTTGGACTAAAGCCCTTCTGGCTCAGCCAATACTCCATAACATCAACACGCCCTTGCCGACAGGCCGCCAGAAACTGGTGTTCACCAGAATAGTTTTGCACGAAAGCCTTCTCATCACTCGATGTCGGCCTCCAGTCGGGCGCTTCCCACCACTCTCCAGCCCGTGCAAAAAGAATCACCGAAAGACAGAGGAAAAATACGGCATAGGAAAACAGGCCTCGTGCACCAGCTCTTTTCATAAACCAGTCTCTTTTACTCATACCCAAGAGGACTAACGGTATGGCAATCAACAAGGAAAACATCAAGTTATTTGCATCCCAAAGGCTCACCGACGAGGACGACGGCGATGACTGGGCACGTGGTGCAATCTCTTTCTATTGAGCGTCATTACTAATAACGAGAGCTAAACACGCAGCAGCGAGGACACATCATGGCAACAACCAACCCCTGCAAAAAGTTAAAAGGTCTGCTCCCTACAGCTGCGCGAGTGATCGCCACAGTCACCTCGCACAACAGCAACGGCACAAGCACCCTGTCTCTTCGCTCTGGAGGAACGTTAACAGCCAAAGGACACGCTGCGCCTATGAACGTGGAAGTATGATGTACAGGTGTGATGCTTACCTTTTTAACAAACTATCGGACAATGGACACCTAAGCACGAATTCAGCACTAATTTACCCTGTTGATATAAATTCATAGATAAACCAAACAGTTACAGCCCTGCAGACGGGGGGGGCAAATCCCCCCGCCTCCACCACTTCAAACGGCTGTTAGAAGAACGCAGCCATACGCATCAAAGCCCCTATAAACAGGGGCTTTTGTGTATCTATCAAAAATCACAACGCATGCGTATAGGTGCGTGTGGGTGCGTATACGAATGGCACGAATTTGGCACTTTTTCGACACGAGAAGCACGAATTCAGCACAAATGCATATTTAAGAAGCACTTTTTTAAGCGCGATAATGAGGAAAAATCCGGGACGCGATTCGCTTAAGGATGAGGCAGGAGAGTTTAAAACGGACGTAGAAGGCTAAGCACCCTGCTCGCTAAGTGCCGTGTCGTTTCTGTTTGCAGTAAATAGATCAGAAGGGATGTAGTTATCAGCGGCCTCCTCCAGCCAGCCACCATAGTGCCGATTAAACATCTCTATTCCTTTATGCCCCATCTGGTTCGCTATCCACCAGAGGTTTTCATTATTGCGAATGAGCATGAACGCATAGCTATGCCGGGTCTGGTATGGATTTCGATACCTGACACCAGACTTCTTGAAAGCATGTGTCCATCCATACTTTCGCATCTGCGCATCATCTTTCCAGACCTTGTCATGCAGGGGATTGTGAAATACAAACTCACTGGATAGGAAGGTATGCTTTTTCTGTTCCATCAGAGCTTCAAAAGCCTTATCCAGGAGAAGAACCTTTCTGGATTTCACACCTTTACCTGCCGTCTTTATTCTCCCAATCACCCCATCAACGGATGCTTCATCCACTAACACCTCACGGTTGTGCCAGTCTATCTTGCTCCATTTAAGTCCAATCAACTCATTGGTGCGCAGCCCGGTATAAAACGCGAACTTAAAAATATTTCTTATCTGCGACTCCATGTATTGAAGGAAGGCTTGAACGACATCTCTCAGGCCGACCCTCGGACGGTCACCGATGACATGAGTCCATGCGTCACAGCCTGGAGCAGACCAACGAAGAGTTGGACGCCATGGGGCAGGCTTTCCATGGCTTTGATGCAACAGGCCTGAGCGAGTGGATGTACGACACCAGGAAAACCTCCCTGCAGGTGAAGGAGTCTTATCTCGAACAGAAGATCACCTTTGAAGACCTGATGCGCTCTTATGAGGATGGTGGTCTGTCAGCCGAGCAGTTTGCCAGCGCAGCTCGTCAGGCATCCGATGAGATGGAACTGCTCAACCAGCAGGATATGGACAAACTCAACCGGGCACTGGATCAGCCCGAACGTCAGATGCAGAGCCTGCAGAACAGCCCCCCTCGACCCTTGAAGGTTTGCAAGACGAACTCGACCGGCTGGACGGCAACATGGAAGCCATCGAACGGCGACGGTTTGAAGTCAGGAATCGTGATCTCGAACAGAAACTGAAACAAGCCCGGAGCAAAGGCGACGGCCAACCTGCAGCAGGCGCTCTCCCTGAACCAGCGCGTTTTTAATAAGACCCGTGACAAGCGCGAGAATGAAGAGCGCGAAACGCGACGTCGTAAGAGTTTTGATCGCGCTCCTCCCCCGAGAAATGGCGCAGGCCAGAGGAATGAATCACCCAGTAAAGTGATTCGTCTTGAGTATCCCGGCGGCAATGTGAAGGTGAGTGTGCGCCAGGGGAGTGATGTGAAACTACTACGCGCACTCAAAGAGTCCGGCGCGAGGGCCATCTGATGCAACTGGATACCATGACACTGCCGGACAACCTCTTGTGGGTGAATGAGTTTGACTGGACACCGGTTGCCCAGAGTACCGACAGGAGTCTGACCGGCTCCCTTATTGTGTCTGAAAGTCTAATGACTTACGGTCGCAGCATTGTACTGGGGGATGGGGAGAACAGCCGGTTAACGCTGTCCGATCTGAACACGCTCTTTGCTTTATCGGAAATACCGAAAAAGAAAATGCTTCTCACACTTCCTGGCGGATGTGCATTCACAGTTATTTTTGACCGGTCTGAAGGTTCACCTATTAAGGCTCAACAGGTGTTACCACTTTCGGAGCCGAGTGAAGATCACTTCTATGCAGTGGTCATTCGTCTTTTGACGGTGGCACCCGGATAGTTGAATCCTTTATTTTGAGCCGTACTGTAACCTAAGCTTGGGAATCTCGCTTAACAAGGGTGTTTCCTCATTGTCTTTGGTGGTTATCACTGGCCGGGAGCGTTTATAAGTTTGACGGTACTCCGTGAGTGTATTGATAGTGACTGTGTATTTTTGCCACTCGTCAGGATCAACGAACTGGAAAGGTCTTGCTCTTTTTGCAGCCGCCCGCGGGCTTCTAGTGAAAAACCAATTAAATCGCCGCTTTATAGATTGATCCGCCCCGGCCTGGAGCAAAATCTGAACCACCTCGGAGTGGCCGTTCTCAGCTGCTATATACAGAGGCGTGGCACCATCATTTGTTGGTTGATTAAGAGCCACCCCCTCGGTGTTCACTAAAATCTTAACCACCTCGGAATGGCCGTTCTGAGCCGCTATAAACAGAGGCGTGGCACCATCAGCTTCTGGTTGATTAAGAGCCACCCCCTCGGTGTTCACTAAAATCTTAACCACCTCAGCGAAGCCTTTCTGAGCCGCCATATACAGAGGTGTTACACCACAATTTCTTGGTTGATTAAGATTTACTCCCTCGGTGTTCACTAAAATCTGAACCACCTCGGAGTGGCCGTTCTGAGCCGCTATATACAGAGGCGTGGCACCATCAGTTTCTGGTTGATTAAGATCCACCCCCTCGGTGTTCACTAAAATCTTAACCACCTCGGAATGGCCGTTCTGAGCCGCTATATACAGAGGCGTGGCACCATCAGTTTCTGGTTGATTAAGAGCCACCCCCTCGGTGTTCACTAAAATATTAATCACCTCGGAGTGGCCGTTCTCAGCCGCTATATACAGAGGCGTGACACCATCAATTATTGGTTGATTAAGAGCCACCCCCTCGGTGTTCACTAAAATCTGAACCACCTCGGAGTGGCCCTCTTGGGCCGCTATATACAGAGGCGTGGCACCACGATTTCTTGGTTGATTAAGATTTACTCCCTCGGTGTTCACTAAAATCTGAACCACCTCGGGGTGGCCGTTCTCAGCCGCTATATACAGAGGCGTGACACCATCAATTATTGGTTGATTAAGAGCCACCCCCTCGGTGTTCACTAAAATCTGAACCACCTCGGAGTGGCCGTTCTCAGCCGCTATATACAGAGGCGTGGCACCACCATTTCTTTGTTGATTAAGAGCCACCCCCTCGGTGTTCACTAAAATCTGAACCACCTCCGCGAAGCCTTTCTGAGCCGCCATATACAGAGGTGTTGCACCACGATTTCTTGGTTGATTAAGATTTACTCCCTCGGTGTTCACTAAAATCTGAACCACCTCGGAGTGGCCGTTCTCAGCCGCTATATACAGAGGCGTGGCACCACGATTTCTTGGTTGATTAAGATTTACTCCCTCGGTGTTCACTAAAATCTGAACCACCTCGGAGTGGCCGTTCTCAGCCGCTATATACAGAGGCGTGGCACCACCATTTCTTTGTTGATTAAGAGCCACCCCCTCGGTGTTCACTAAAATCTGAACCACCTCCGCGAAGCCTTTCTGAGCCGCCATATACAGAGGTGTTGCACCACGATTTCTTGGTTGATTAAGATTTACTCCCTCGGTGTTCACTAAAATCTGAACCACCTCGGAGTGGCCGTTCTCAGCCGCTATATACAGAGGCGTGACACCATCAATTATTGGTTGATTAAGAGCCACCCCCTCGGTGTTCACTAAAATCTGAACCACCTCGGAGTGGCCGTTCTCAGCCGCTATATACAGAGGCGTGACACCATCAATTATTGGTTGATTAAGAGCCACCCCCTCGGTGTTCACTAAAATCTTAACCACCTCGGAATGGCCGTTCTGAGCCGCTATATACAGAGGTGTTGCACCGTTATATGTTTGATTCAAATCAACCCCGGCATTAACAAGAATATTTACTACCCCGGCATGACCATATTGGCAGGCTTGAAACAGAGGTGTTGCACCGTTCCAGGTTTGATTCAAATCAGCTCCGGCCTTAATAAGGAGTTTCACTCCATTGATATGATCTTCCTGAGATGCAATCCAAAGACCTGAAACCTTTTCTCCCGTGTAACCGCTAATAAATTCATCGTTTGGCCTAAAGCCCTTCTGGCTCAGCCAATACTCCATAACATCAACACGTCCCTGCCGACAGGCCGCCAGAAACTGGTGTTCATCTGGGTAGTTTTGCACGAAAGCCTTCTCATCACTTGATGTCGGCCTCCAGTCGGGCGCTTCCCACCACTCTTCAGCCCGTGCAAACAGAACCACCGAAAGGCAGAGGAAAAATACTGCATAGGAAAACAGGCCTTGTGCACCAACTCTTTTCATAAGCCAATTCTTCTTAGACATACCCAAAAGGACTAACGGTATGGCAATCAACAAGGAAAATATCAAGTTGTTCGCATCCCAAAGGCTCACCGACGAGGACGACGGCGGAGGCCGGCCCACAGGGAATGTCGTGGCCGATGGGCAGGTCAATAACCTGTTCCGGGATATCAGCCGAATAGACCGAACGGTCGGTGATGTTTCCATGCGCAAGGGTTTATGGGGGGCCGCACCGATAACACTGATCCTTACCTTAGGCTCCCATGCGATCTTCACCCAGGCTCCGGAAGAGGAACGTGTCGGTAGTTGCTGCCCCAGACCAACCCCGATGACTCTGACTTCTATGCTGTGGTTATTCGGCTGTTGACTGTGGCATCAGAGAAATAAGGCTTATTGGGCTGTATCTTTCAATGAAAGCCGTCCCATGAGCGGAGTCACTGTATTTTTCATTTCGGCCCTATCAACAGCCGGATCGAAATAAACCGTAGTACCAGTCGATCGTGCTATTTTCTGATTTTCCCTAACTTTTACTGCGGACTTTAAAATTTCAATTATCTGATCGTAGCGAGCATGTTTTTCAGGGTTCATTCTTTTCAGTAAGGGGCGTGCATTTCTGGCAGTTGTCAGAGGGCTCTGGGTTAAAAAAAAACCGTAGTGCCACTTTCGTGTTGGATCAGCTCCAGCCTTAACCAAAATCTCCACTACCTCAACATGACCATCTTGGCTGGCTTGAAACAGAGGTGTTTCACCGTTCCAGGTTTGATTCAAATCAGCCCCGGCATTAACGAGAATTTTTGCTATCTCGGCATGACCGTTTTGGCTGGCCATAAATAGAGGTGTTGCACCGTTCCAGGTTTGATTCAAATCAGCCCCGGCATCAACGAGAATTTTTGCTATCTCGGCATGACCGTTTTGGCTGGCCATAAAGAGAGGTGTCGCTCCATCATCCCTGGGTTGATTCAAATCAGCCCCGGCCTTAATGAGAAGTTTTACTCCATCGGTATAGCCTTTCTGAGATGCCACCCAAAGACCTGAAACCCTTTCTCCCCTGCAACCTCTAATAAATTCATCGTTCGGACTAAAGCCCTGCTGGCTCAGCCAATACTCCATAACATCAACACGCCCTTGCCGACAGGCCGCCAGAAACTGGTGTTCATCTGGGTAGTTTTGCACGAAAGCCTTCTCATCACTCGATGTCAGCCTCCAGTCGGGCGCTTCCCACCACTCTCCCAGTCCGTGCAAAAAGAATCACCGAAAGACAGAGGAAAAATACGGCAGAGGAAGACAGGCCTCGTGCACCAGCTCTTTTCATAAACCAGTCTCTTTTACTCATACCCAAGAGGACTAACGGTATGGCAATCAACAAGGGAAATATCAAGTTATTTGCACCCCAAAGGCTCACCGACGTGGACGAGGACGACGGCAATGACTGGGCACGTGGTGCAATCTCTTTCTATTGAGCGTCATTACTAATAACGAGAGCTAAACACGCAGTAGCGAGGACACATCATGGCAACAACCAACCCCTGGAAAAAGTTAAAAGGTCTGCTCCCTACAGCTGCGCGAGTGATCGCCACAGTCACCTCGCACAGCAGCAACGGGACAAGCACCCGGTCTCTTCGCTCTGGAGGAACGTTAACAGCCAAAAGACACGCTGCGCCTATGGGCAGTAAGGCATTGGTGGAAGTATGAAGTACAGGTGTGATGTTTACCTTTTCAACAACCTATCGGACAATGGACACCTAAGCACGAATTCAGCACTAATTTACCCTGTTGATATAAATTCATAGACAAACCAAACAGTTACAGTCCTGCAGACGGGGGGACAGTAAACATTCCGTGAACCCATAGCCCAAAAAAGTATTCTCCAATCCAGAAATGAGCCTGAAGGTAGGTAGTAACACCTATATCCCGGCTCGCCGTTCAAAAACGGTTCTGAACAAGGTTTCTTTGGCATGCTGGAGTTTTTCTGCAGTCTCATTATCGGTCATGACCTCTGCTTTTTCCTTGAGTTGCTCAAGAGTAATGCCGTCTTTGAGGTACTGCTCTGGCTGATCCAGCGATAGAAGCTTCTCATAGGGCGTCATCATATTTTCATACCGATACACCTTCTTCTCTTTGCCCTTCTTATCAGTTTTGGTTTCCGGATAAAAGCAAGGGCGGTGATAATTCAGGTAAGGGGTCAGAAATTCTCTGTCCAACTGGTTGAACTTCTCAGCATGACATTGGGGAATATGAGCATGCCCCAGCAGCTTCCTGATGATGGAGCCATTCTTGCTCTCTATCAGGGCATTGTCGTTACTATGCCGGGAGCGGGACTTTGTCAGTGCGACATTCAGTTTGTTCAGCAACCTGGCAACCTGGTGGTTGATATACTCTGAGCCGTTATCGGAATGGATCTCTTCAATCCTGAATGGGAAACCCGCCAGCAACTCTTCCAGAGCAGGAACAAGATAGCGCTCGCTGATCTTCTCGACCGTGCAGACAACCTCATACTGCGTGACCTCATCAACAGCGTTAATGTGATAGAAGCCCTTCACGCCATCCCTGTCGCCTTGATGGACTGTATCAATACGAATGAATCCCGGACGTCCCTGAGGGGTTGGACGACGACTTATGCCTATATTCCTCTGCACTGGGTGCGTGCTGTCCTTGACCCCTCTCACGCACTCATAGGTGCGGGATTGCCTGAGATTGTAAAGGTGAGAGACAGAGATGGTAGCCAAGGGCTCATACTGCTTATCACCTTGTCGGAAGGCCCGTTCACAAAGCTTTTTGATGGCTGCACCGTTCAGGTCACTGTGTAACCTGTCGGTATGGGCAACCTGATATCGGCCTTGGTGTATCGGGTCTGAAAGCCATTGGCTGTACACTGCTTACGCTTAGCGCTACCCCGGGTGATGTACTGGTGGATCAGTCGGGTTGTCTGGGCTCTTGAGTAACCACTGGCTGTTACCAGATAGCGGCGAACAAGCCCTTTTTCTACCTTACTCAGGGAGCGGTATTTGAAGTGGCTGAGGGTTTGTTCAATCCAGCGATAACACTCCTCCTTTGACTCCCAGTCCGGTTCCAGACAGGAAGCCTGTGTGAGTAGCGTCCGAACATCCTGCAAGGTTTTGATGAGTGCGGTGTTCATGATGATCTTCATCCTTTCATCATGAACGACGGTTCCGGAATCTACAGGCTTATTTCATATTGGAAACAAGCTCTTCCTTCAGGCTCATTTCATATTGGAGAAGACTATTTCCGGTGATCATTGCCATAATAGCCTACGCTCTCTAGTCAACAGTTAGACTTCCTTTGTCGGCTATCTATCAGCTATATGTCAACTATCACTGCATAAATAATCACCGACTATGAGGCTCAGGTACACGTCAGCGTAACCTGCCAGCCCTACATCTGATGGGACTGGAACCTAACCGCCAACAAAGTTTTCGTTATGCTCTTTAGATACCCAGCTTACCTGTTAACTTACACCATCTTTTTCAGCTTGGTTGCTCTCCCTTTGCATGCAGGCTTACCGGGCAACAAAACCACCCCGATAGTCACTCCTTCTCCACTTCCTCTACTTACATTTCTCCAGAATTCAAACCTACCCGTTAATGCTCTGATCATTCCCGATGAACAAGCTGGTAGTCGGGTATGCCGTTATGTTAATCGTAGCGGGGAAGACATAAAACTATCGGATAACCAGCATGCTGCGATGAAATGGCTGGTCTCTCAGTATGCCAGTGAATCAGAGCTACAGCCTTCACTGACCCTCCGCACATCAATATCAGATGTACTGTCTCGTTCACAAAACAACGACAGTGAAAGTCGAAAACACCTTGATGTCCTTCTTGAACCTCTAACGCCGCCTCAGCCTCTTATCGAATCCCGGAAAGGCTATCTTTCTGACCTGCAGCAAAAAGGGCAATCCCTGTACAGAACTGTTGCAGCAACATCGAAGAAAATAAAAACATGGCTGACAAGAACACAAACCGGAAGCATCAGTGAACACAAGCATGAACGTCTGGCGCGGCTGGCCACAACACATGGTTCCATCCCATACACACAACGAACCAAGGATAAGCAAGAGGGTAAACAATATGGAGAAGGTGTCGAAGAAGACACTCCTCCATCGCCAGAGGAATATCGAAACAACCGGGGCAGCTGGGTTAAGCCAGCTCTTCAGGGGCTTATGCTGGCAGGATATCTAACAGCAGGGGGATTTGCGCAATCTCAAAAGCACTATCCAGTTTTATCAGATATGACACAAACCGGTGATCTTGTGCTTGGGCGTTGTCGTCTTCCCTGCCAGAACCAGAAGTGTTCAATTCCAGAGGTAACCCTGAGATCAATCGCAGGTGAGAACCTCTGCGAGACAAGCAGTTTGTGTATAACGGGCGAGGACTGTCAGTCACCGACGAGCTGCCCCCTTTCCCTTTCACACCAAATGGATGGCCAATACGCTGACGTATCATATTCTCTGAATCTGGACAAACTTCAGGAAACAAATGCTCACATTGAATGCACCGGAAACGGCATAACGACCAGCCAGCAACTTCCAATGCCAGCGCTGTCGCAGCAACTGGCTGCGGTAACCTATGCCGAAGATGATGTTCCTGAAGGGACTGGTTCTGGAAACAATATTCTCGATTCATCACAGCTTGACTCATCACAAACTGGTTCAAAATCTGTGGTGGATGAAAGCGATAACAGCCTCTTTTCTCATAAGGTGTTTTACTGTAGGAGAGACGCATATATCAACGCCAAGACTCCTTTCAACGGGCATGCATGCGCCACAGGCACCCCCACCGCCTACTCCAGTGATCAGAAATATCCCCCGGAATTTGAAAATAAAAGCAAATGTGCCCCAGGTCGCCCAATACCTACCTTTTGTTCAGGTGAAAAACTGCAGTTTCGTCAGGTTATGCCTGATAACCTCACCCCTGAATCAGCTATCAGGGCAAACTGGGGAATCGTGAGTGAGGCCCCTTTTTTCTGTCCCGCAAACTATAGTACTAACACTCCCCACGGAATGTATGATTACTGTCCCTCTCAGGTGTGTCGCCAGAGGTTACCCTTTCGTACCGGTGATACGACACGGACCTTTGGAACAATGCGTCAGGACGGAAATACCTGGATTTTGGAACTGACCCTTATGGAACACCCGGGGATGATACGACACGGACCTTTGGAACAATGCGTCAGGACGGAAATACCTGGATTTTGGAACTGACCCTTATGGAACACCCGGCGCTATGGATTAACCATAGAGACAGAGAGTTGCAGTCCTGACGCCGATAAATGCAGTCTATGGAAAGATGGCGGAATCAGCCCTCACTGTTGCTCCTACAGCAATAATCTTGACCTTTTTATTGGTAACCAAGAAAGCGCTGACTTTACTACACCAGCCCTTTATATCGGTAACGGTTTATATAATATCACTATTAACAAGCCCTCAGAGTTTATCAGCCTGAATATCACCAATGCCACAGATGGCAGTACAGTACATACCTATAATGTGGAACTGGGAGATGAAAATTATAATGTGGCACTCCCCCATGGCACGTATCAGGCAACCGGAAGTATTAACGCTGCGGTTCCAGAGTGTGTGGCCAAGCAATTACCAAGGCCTATTACTCTTGTACCTTTACCAGCCTCTTACTCCTCCATTAAATATGCTTCTCCCCCCACCCGTTTGTTGAGGTGGGAAATAACCTCAGATTTACCCGTTGAACATTATACTTTTACTCCGGAAGATTCCCCCACGGAGACACTTGACCCTGGCTCTAGAAGCAAGGTTTTATTCCTTGGCGGAGACCAACCCGGTATACCAGCACCACTGGAAAAGGTTTTTACCCATCAAGTTCGATATATCGGAGTGAATGATATAGACAATCCCCAGCCGGCTTCATTTGTCATTTCACTGGCTGATTTTCTACCCCAAAATGTGACTCACGTAAATGATCTGACCCAGATCACATTCAACTGGAAAACACCTGTCAACGACTTACCCATCACTGAATATCAGATCAGTACACCTAGTATTGCCAACACTGTATTAACTGCAAACATTGCTAATGACAACAAATCCAATCATTCATACACCTTTAAATTCGATGGATTTCTGCCGGGGGAAACAGCCCTCTTCAAATTGGGTACGATTTTTATGAATGAGACCGATGGTAATTTGTGGTGGGGGCCTGTGCATATCGAGTCTGTGCATTTTTTCCCAGTCTCCACACCTGCACCTACACCTACGGGTATACCACCGGGAAACGGCACAGAAACCTTCATAAGGGATGTGGCTGTTATAGGGGCAACCACAGCGGGTACCATAATAGTAGTGGCAGTTGTTGCTACAGTAGGAGTTGTTATCTATCTGTGTAAGAAGAAAAAAACAGCGAATTCATTTGAACTGGAAGAACCTGCTGATGACAACTGATTTCACACTGCAGGTTTTAAAGTCAGCAGAAAGATAAGCGCTGCAACAACACAAAAAACAACAGCTATTTTACCGAAAACCAGTAAGGACAGGCACCTCACACGCCTTTCTCGGATTTTTAACCGAGTACTTATCAATGAGGCTGGTGTTCGACCACCCATGCCCGTACGTCATCAGTCAGGTCAGGCATTTCTTTGTTAATGCTCTCTATGACAGGCCCAATTCGTAGAGTAATTTCCCCGGGGGTTTTCAGCCAGCGGTCAGCAGGCCAGTAACGGCCAGCATTATGGGCAATGGGGAGCACCGGTACTTCTGCGTGTAAAGCCAGAGAAGCTGCACCTCGAGTAAACCGGCCTGTACCAGGCCATTTATGGCGGGTACCTTCAGGGAAAATAACCACCCAGTAGTTATCATCCAGACACTCCTTCCCTTTCTCCATCACCTGCTGAAGTGCGGAACGACGTTCTTTTCGATCTATGGCAATAGGGTTAAGGCGTTTGAATGCCCAACCAAAAAAAGGAATAAGAAAGAGTTCCTTCTTAATCACAGTTGATTGAGGGGTCGAAAAAGGGGTCTATGGTGAACAGAAGCTCTTTTTTAGTTATGATCATAACTGTGGACTTATCTTTAGTACAGAGCCCCAAAAGAGGCATACAAGTGGGTGATCTTCCCCCGATAAAGTGGACACCTCATTCCTGACCGAACGAGGTGTTTTATGAATACCTACTGGCCAGATAAACCAACACGAAGAAAGAGAAGAAAAAGGATCGGAGTCATTTTAACCGACAAAGCCTAACCCTACACCCCCACACTTGCCCTGCCTCCCTATCTCCCCTCTCAGCCCTGTCTCAAGTCAAACAATCATCCCAAAAACTCCAACAACCAATCACTTCGGGGCGCTCAACAAACAACATCCCTCTTAAGATAAAAATACCGTAACAACCCTCTGGCTTTGTGTGTGTGCAGAACGATTGTATGGCACCCCAGAGATAAGCAAATCTGGAGAGGTCATACATAAGTAGATAGAACTGGATTAACCCGGCACCCATCCTAATGTGAACAGTGCCAGGAAAAAAACCAGAGGAGAAAAACCAGAGGAGAAAAACCATGACCAAGGAAACCACAACCCCAAAGACCAAGCCTGCTAATAAAGCAACAACCGAAGCCTCTAATGAGGTGATCGCCAAAAACTTCAAGAACATGCTTAACAAGACCTACGAGATGCGCATCGACGACCAGCCGGTGACCGAAGGCGGCCTGAACTGTATTGGCATCGCTGAAAACAAAACAGGCGACAGTAGAGTTTGATGAAAAAGCACTGGCCGACATCAGCTATGACAAGGGAGACTACCAGCTCAACGACAAGGAAGGCAAAGGCCGCTCCGTCGCCTTCTACACCATGCGCAAGGTAAGCCCTCGCCTTTAATAGCGGGCCAACACAGAGTAACAAGGGGCCTTCACTGGCCTCTTTTTTTGTCTGCCATTCTTCCTGAGCCTCATAGTTCAGGTGGTGCAGGTTAATAAAAATAAGAAGAGATTTACGCCTCCAGAATAACAATGCGGATCAATCAAGTTTTCTATTCTTTCATTTCTTGATTAATCAAGCGGATGTTTTGTGCGTCCATTCTAGTGTTAACACACCGAAAGGGAGATAAACAAGGTGAGTCAATAATGAGAGAAAAAGATCGAATTATTTCTGAGATCTATATGCAAGAAGAGTGTATTCAAAAACGCCTCACTCATATGCAAGCAATCACAGAAAATCATTTCGACTTCAAAGAAAACGACCTGGAAGAATGGAATTCAAGGCGTATCCGGGAGTTGCAATATGTAGTTGAGAGTCTCGCCAGAAAGTTTGGATGGAATGCCGATGACATCGTAGAAATGTAATGGATAAAAAGAGCGGGAGATCAACTGAGTTGACGACACACTCACCCTATTACCAGAACGTGCAAAGGAAAAATCAGAGGACAACGATATTGAGAAACGCAAACACCCAGGCTATTGAGCAATTTATAACCCTCAAGGGCATCGCCGAGAAGGTTGGCATTGATTCAGAAGAGGCACTGGATAGCTAACCATAAAGAGAGCGGAATCATTTTAGGATATCCCCCATAACCGCTGGGGTGTCCAAAATGACGTTTGATAAAACTCAAGGCCTTCCCGGGTTTTCGATTTTGTGTCTATATTCCTCCTCCTTATTAAAGGGGGGGAGGGGTAATGCATTTTCCCAGACTGACTGCTTTTGTCATCGGTGCTGTCATGGTGATCTGTTGTTTTGCCTCCCTGGATGTCTCGGCGGGCAGAATAAAGAGCACACCTCTCAGAATACAACCTGTTCAAAACCCGACGCATACAGTGGTTTCAAGAGGGGGCGTGGCCATTTATCCTGCGAAAGGTACACGCGTCCGCCCCCATGGAACAACGTCCTGCTCCGTCGTTCAAACGGGTGACCATCCCTTTATCTATTGCCAGGGGGAGACGCAGAAAACACACTTGACTCTAACAGGCGCCTCACGGCCATACACACTGGAGATTCAGGCTGATGCCATCACACAGATTGAGGATGCCTCGACAGCGTGCCGCATCTCAACGGGAGAAGACAGTAACCCGCGCATTCACTGCGATTCCCCACCCAAAGATATCTTCCCCTCCCAGTTCCCCCAGCTCAATGGCTGGATGCGTGCGCATTACAGGGAATTCCGAACAAAGGGGGCACTCCCCTCCCCTTTGAACAATGAGCCGTGTGAAGACAGTGAAACCAGCCAGGGCCTTCAGATTCACATCGAAGGTGATGATCTGCCAGATTCTGCTGACAGGCACAGGATGACAGTCATCCCCGGAAAAAAACGGCTCCGGCATAGATGCAGCCTATGCCAACGTAGCTTCCAAAGTACCTGTAACCTGAAGCGTCATATAGGCACCCACACCGGGGAGAAGCCTTATGCCTGTGACTGGGACGGCTGTGACCAGCGTTTTGCTCAAGTGGGCCACCTGACAACCCACAAACGCACCCACACCGGGGAGAAGCCTTATGCCTGTGACTGGGACGGCTGTGACAAACGTTTCATAACCTCGCAACACAGAGACACCCACAAACGCACCCACACCGGGGAGAAGCCTTATGCCTGTGACTGGGACGGCTGTGACAAACGTTTTGCCGATCTAAGCGCTCAAGTGAAACACAAACGCACCCACACCGGGGAGAAGCCTTATACCTGTGACTGGGACGGCTGTGACAAACGTTTTGCCGAACTAAGCAATCAAGTGAAACACAAACGCACCCACACCGGGGAGAAGCCTTATGCCTGTGACTGGGACGGCTGTGACAAACGTTTCACAACCGCGCAAAGCGTGGCCACCCACAAACGCACCCACACCGGGGAGAAGCCTTATGTCTGTGACTGGGACGGCTGTGACAAACGTTTTACCGAACTAAGCACTCAAGTGACACACAAACGCACCCACACCGGGGAGAAGCCTTATGTCTGTGACTGTGGTAAGTCATATACCCAGGGCCATTCTCTCAATCATCACGTAAAAAAGAACCCAACACACAAAAAATCAAACAGTAAAGTTGCTCAATATTCATTGTCTGCTGATGTGCCTGCTGAACTTATGTACTAAACCATTTTATTGCAACGGATTCGGGGCATCCGCCGCTATCGTGGCTGAGGTTAATTGGTAATCAGGTTCTTTTCACTCATCCATCGTTTCTGCGTTCCTCACGGAACTTGTACGTCTGAAATAAATACCGCCCGTCTCCTTTAATAAGACCCGTGACAAGCGGGAGAACGAAGAGCGCGAAACGCGACGTCGTAAGAGTTTTGATCGCGCTCCTCCCCCGAGAAACAGCGCACCCCAACGGAACGAATCACCCAGTAAAGTGATTCGTCTTGAGTATCCCGGCGGCAATGTGAACGTGAGTGTGCGCCAAGGGGAAGACGTTAAACTCCTACGAGCACTCAAAGAATCCGGCGCGAGGGCCATCTGATGCAACTGGATACCATGACACTGCCGGGCAACCCCTTGTGGGTGAATGAGTTTGACTGGACACCAGTCGCCCAGAGTACCGACAGGAGCCTGACCGGCTCCCTTATTGTGTCGGAAAGTCTGATGACTTACGGCCGCAGCATTGTTCTGGGGGATGGGGAGAACAGCTTGTTAACGCTGGCTGACCTGAAGACGCTCTTTGCTTTGTCGGAACTACCGAAAAAGAAAATGCTTCTCACACTTCCTGGCGGACGTGCATTCACAGTTATTTTTGACCGGTCTGAAGGTTCACCTATTGAGGCTCAGCAGGTGATACCACTTTCGGAGCCGAGTGAAGATCACTTCTATGCAGTGGTCATTCGTCTTTTGACGGTGGCACCCGGATAGTTGAATCCTTTATTTTGAGCCGGACTGTAACCTAAGCTTGGGAAACTCGCTTAACAAGGGTGTTTCCTCATTGTCTTTGGTGGTTATCACTGGCTGGGAGCGTTTACGTTTATAAGTTTGACGGTACTCCGTGAGTGTATTGATAGTGGCTGTGTATTTTTGCCACTCGTCAGGATCAACGAACTCGAAAGGTCTTGCTCTTTTTGCAGCCGCCCGCGGGCTTCTAGTGAAAAACCGCTTAAATCGCAACTTTATAGATTGATCCGCCCCGGCCTGGAGCAAAATCTTAACCACCTCGGAGTGGCCCTCTTGGGCCGCTATATACAGAGGTGTTGCACCGTTCCAGGTTTGATTCAAATCAACCCCGGCATTAAGAAGAATATTTACTACCCCGGCATGACCATATTGGCAGGCTTGAAACAGAGGTGTTGCACCGTTCCAGGTTTGATTCAAATCAGCTCCAGCCTTAACCAAAATCTCCACTAACTCAACATGACCATTTTGGCTGGATTGAAACAGAGGTGTTGCACCGTTCCAGGTTTGATTCAAATCAGCTCCGACCTTAATAAGGAGTTTCACTCCATTGATATGATCTTCCTGAGATGCAATCCAAAGACCTGAAACCTTTTCTCCCGTGTAACCGCTAATAAATTCATCGTTTGGCCTAAAGCCCTTCTGGCTCAGCCAATACTCCATAACATCAACACGTCCCTGCCGACAGGCCGCCAGAAACTGGTGTTCATCTGGGTAGTTTTGCACGAAAGCCTTCTCATCACTTGATGTCGGCCTCCAGTCGGGCGCTTCCCACCACTCTTCAGCCCGTGCAAACAGAACCACCGAAAGGCAGAGGAAAAATACTGCATAGGAAAACAGGCCTTGTGCACCGACTCTTTTCATAAGCCAATTCTTCTTAGACATACCCAAAAGGACTAACGGTATGGCAATCAACAAGGAAAATATCAAGTTGTTCGCATCCCAAAGGCTCACCGACGAGGACGACGGCGGAGGACGACGGCGGAGGCCGGGCCACAGGGAATGTCGTGGCCGATGGGCAGGTCAATAACCTGTTCCGGGATATCAGCCGCATAGACCGAACGGTCGGTGATGTCTCTATGCGTAAGGGTTTATGGGGGCAGCACCGATAACACTGATCTTCACCCAGGCTCCGGAAGAGGAACGTGTCGGTAGTTGCTGCCCCAGACCAACCCCAATGACTCTGACTTCTATGACGTGGTTATTCGGCTATTGACTGCGGCATCAGAGAAATAAGGCTTATTGGGCTTTATCTTTCAATGAAAGCCGTCCCATTAGCGGAGTCACTGTATTTTTCATTTCGGCCATATCAACAGCCGGATCGAAATAAACCGTAGTACCAGTCGATCGTGCTATTTTCTGATTTTTCCTAACATTTACTGCGGACTTTAAAATTCCAATTATCTGATCGTAGCGAGCATGTTTTTCAGAGTTCATTCTTTTCAGTAAGGGGCGTGCATTTCTGGCAGTTGTCAGAGGGCTCTTGCTTAAAAAAAAACCGCCGTGCCACTTTCGTTTTGGATCGGCTCCAGCCTTAACCAAAATCTCCACTACCTCAACATGACCATTTTGGCTGGCTTGAAACAGAGGTGTTGCACCGTTCCAGGTTTGATTCAAATCAGCCCCGGCATTAATGAGAATTTTTGCTATCTCGGCATGACCTTTTTGGCTGGCCATAAATAGAGGTGTTGCACCGTTCCAGGTTTGATTCAAATCAGCCCCGGCATCAACGAGAATCTTTGCTATCTCGGCATGAGCGTTTTGGCTGGCCATAAATAGAGGTGTTTCTCCGTTCCAGGTTTGATTCAAATCAGCCCCGGCATTAACGAGAATTTTTGCTATCTCGGCATGACCTTTTTTGCTGGCCATAAATAGAGGTGTTGCACCGTTCCAGGTTTGATTCAAATCAGCCCCGGCATTAACGAGAATTTTTGCTATCTCGGCATGACCTTTTTGGCTGGCCATAAATAGATGTGTTGCACCGTCCCTGGTTTGATTCAAATCAGCCCCGGCATCAACGAGAATCTTTACTATCTCGGAATGATCGTTCTGGCTTGCTTGAAGTAGAGGTGTCGCTCCATCATCTCTGCTTTGATTCAAATCAGCCTCGGAATCAACAAGAATCTGTACCACCTCGTCATGGCCTTCTTGGCTAGCTATAAACAGAGGTGTCACTCCATTATCTCTGCCTTGATTCAAATCAGCCCCGGCATCAACGAGAATTTTTGCTATCTCGGCATGACCGTTTTGGCTGGCCATAAATAGAGGTGTTTCACCGTTCCAGGTTTGATTCAAATCAGCCCCGGCATCAACGAGAATTTTTGCTATCTCGGCATGACCTTTTTTGCTGGCAATAAATAGAAGTGTTGCACCGTTCCAGGTTTGATTCAAATCAGCCCCGGCATCAACGAGAATCTTTAATATCTCGAAATGATCGTTCTGGCTTGCTTGAAGTAGAGGTGTCGCTCCATCATCTCTGCCTTGATTCAAATCAGCCTCGGAATCAACAAGAATCTGTACCACCTCGGCATGGCCTTCTTGGCTGGCTATAAACAGAGGTGTCACTACATTATCTCTGCCTTGATTCAAATCAGCCCCGGCATCAACGAGAATTTTTGCTATCTCGGCATGACCGTTTTGGCTGGCCATAAATAGAGGTGTTTCACCGTTCCAGGTTTGATTCAAATCAGCCCCGGCATCAACGAGAATTTTTGCTATCTCGGCATGACCGTTTTGGCTGGCAATAAATAGAAGTGTTGCACCGTTCCAGGTTTGATTAAAATCAGCCCCTGCATCAACGAGAATATTTGCTATCTCGGCATGACCGTTTTGGCTGGCTATAAATAGAGGTGGTTCACCGTTCCTGGCTTGATTCAAATCAGCCCCGGCATCAACGAGAATTTTTGCTATCTCGGCATGACCTTTTTGGCTGGCCATTAATAGAGGTGTTGCACCGTTCCAGGTTTGATTCAAATCAGCCCCGGCATCAACGAGAATTTTTGCCATCTCGGCATGACCGTTTTGGCTGGCCATAAATAGAGCTGTTGCACCGTTCCAGGTTTGATTCAAATCAGCCCCGGCATTAACGAGAATTTTTGCTATCTCGGCATGACCGTTTTGGCTGGCCATAAATAGAGCTGTTGCACCGTTCCAGGTTTGATTCAAATCAGCCCCGGCATTAACGAGAATTTTTGCTATCTCGGCATGACCGTTTTGGCTGGCCATAAATAGAGGTGTTGCACCGTTCCAGGTTTGATTCAAATCAGCCCCGGCATCAACGAGAATCTTTACTATCTCGGAATGACCGTTCTGGCTTGCTTGAAGTAGAGGTGTCGCTCCATCATCTCTGCTTTGATTCAAATCAGCCTCGGAATCAACAAGAACCTGTACCACCTCGGCATGGCCTTCATGACTGGCTATAAACAGAGGTGTCACTCCATTATCTCTGCCTTGATTCAAATCAGCCTCGGAATCAACAAGAATCTGTACCACCTCGGCATGGCCTTCTTGGCTGGCTATAAACAGAGGTGTCACTCCATTATCTCTGCCTTGATTCAAATCAGCCCCGGCATCAACGAGAATTTTTGCTATCTCGGCATGACCTTTTTGGCTGGCTATAAACAGAGGTGTCACTCCATTATCTCTGCCTTGATTCAAATCAGCCCCGGCATCAACGAGAATTTTTGCTATCTCGGCATGACCTTTTTGGCTGACCATAAAGAGAGGTGTCGCTCCATCATCCCTGGGTTGATTCAAATCAGCCCCGGCCTTAATGAGAAGTTTTACTCCATCGGTATAGCCTTTCTGAGATGCCACCCAAAGACCTGAAACCCGGTCTCCCCTGCAACCTCTAATTAATTCATCGTTTGGCCTAAAGCCCTTCTGGCTCAGCCAATACTCCATAACATCAACACGCCCTTGCCGACAGGCCGCCAGAAACTGGTGTTCATCTGGGTAGTTTTGCACGAAAGCCTTCTCATCACTTGATGTCGGCCTCCAGTCGGGCGCTTCCCACCACTCTCCAGCCCGTGCAAAAAGAATCACCGAAAGACAGAGGAAAAATACGGCATAGGAAAACAGGCCTCGTGCACCAGCTCTTTTCATAAACCAGTCTCTTTTACTCATACCCAAGAGGACTAACGGTATGGCAATCAACAAGGAAAATATCAAGTTATTTGCATCCCAAAGGCTCACCGACGAGGACGACGGCGATGACTGGGCACGTGGTGCAATCTCTTTCTATTGAGCGTCATTACTAATAACGAGAGCTAAACACGCAGCAGCGAGGACACATCATGGCAACAACCACCCCCTGGAAAAAGTTAAAAGGTCTGCTCCCTACAGCTGCGCGAGTGATCGCCACGGTCACCTCGCACAACAGCAACGGGACAAGCACCCTGTCTCTTCGCTCAGGAGGAACGTTAACAGCCAAAGGACACGCTGCGCCTATGGGCAGTAAGCTATTGGTGGAAGTATGATGTACAGGTGTGATGCTTATCTTTTTAACAAACTATCGGAGAATGGACACCTAAGCACGAATTCAGCACTAATTTACCCTGTTGATATAAATTCATAGACAAACCAAACAGTTACAGACCTGCAGACGGGGGGGCAAATCCCCCCGCCTCCACCACTCCAAACGGCTGTTAGAAGAACGCAGCTATACGCATTCATACGCAGCCATACGCATCAAAGCCCCTATAAACAGGGGCTTTTTTGTATCTATCAAAAATCACAACGCATGCGTATAGGTGCGTGTGGGTGCGTATACGAATGGCACGAATTCAGCACAAATGCATATTTAAGAAGCACTTTTTTAAGCGCGATAATGAGGAAAAAACCGGGACGCGATTCGCTTAAGGATGAGCCAGGAGAGTTTAAAACGGACGTAAAAGGCTAAGCACCCTGCTCGCTAAGTGCCGTGTCGTTTCTGTTTGCAGTAAATAGATCAGAAGGGATGTAGTTATCAGCGGCCTCCTCCAGCCAGCCACCATAGTGCCGATTAAGCATCTCTATTCCTTTATGCCCCATCTGGTTCGCTATCCACCAGAGGTTTTCATTATTGCGAATGAGCATGAACGCATAACTATGCCGGGTCTGGTATGGGTTTCTATATCTAACACCAGACTTCTTGAAAGCATGTGTCCATCCATACTTTCGCAGCTGCGCATCATCTTTCCAGACCTTGTCATGCAGGGGATTGTGAAATACAAACTCACTGGATAGGAAGGTATGCTTTTTCTGTTCCATCAGAGCTTCAAAAGCCTTACCCAGGAGAAGAACCTTTCTGGGTTTCACACCTTTACCTGCAGTCTTTATTCTCCCAATCACCCCATCAAAGGATGCTTCATCCACTAACACCTCACGGTTGTGCCAGTCTATCTTGCTCCATTTAAGTCCAATCAACTCATTGGTGCGCAGCCCGGTATAAAACGCGAACTTAAAAATATTTCTTATCTGCGGCTCCATGTATTGAAGGAAGGCTTGAACGACATCTCTCAGGACGACCCACGAACGGTCACCGATGACATTGAGTCCATGCGTCACAGCCTGGAGCAGACCAACGAAGAGTTGGACGCCATGGGGCAGGCTTTCCATGGCTTTGATGCAACAGGCCTGAGCGAGTGGATGTACGACACCAGGAAAACCTCCCTGCAGGTGAAGGAGTCTTATCTCGAACAGAAGATCGCCTTTGAAGACCTGATGCGGTCTTACGAGGATGGTGGTCTGTCAGCCGAGCAGTTTGCCAGCGCAGCTCGTCAGGCATCCAACGAGATGGAACTGCTCAACCAGCAAGATATGGATAAGCTCAACCGGGCACTGGAACAGGCCGAACGTCAGATGCAGAGCCTGCAGAACAGCACCCGCTCTACCCTTGAAGGTTTGCAAGACGAGCTTGACCGATTAGACGGCAACACGGAAGCCATTGAGCGACGACGGTTTCAAGCCCGGAATCGTGATCTCGAAGAGAAACTGAAGCAAGCCCGGAGCAAAGGCGACGGCCACTCTGCGGCCAACCTGCAGCAGGCGCTCTCCCTGAACCAGCGCGTTTTTAATAAGACCCGTGACAAGCGCGGGAATGAAGAGCGCGAAACCCGTCGTCGTAAGAGTTTTGATCGCGTTCCTCCCCCGAGAAATGGCGCAGGCCAGAGGAATGAATCACCCAGTAAAGTGATTCGTCTTGAGTATCCCGGCGGCAATGTGAAGGTGAGTGTGCGTCAGGGGAGTGATGTGAAACTACTACGCGCACTCAATGAATCCGGCGCGAGGGCCATCTGATGCAACTGGATACCATGACACTGCCGGGCAACCTCTTGTGGGTGAATGAGTTTGACTGGACACCGGTTGCCCAGAGTACCGACAGGAGCCTGACCGGCTCCCTTATTGTGCCTGAAAGTCTAATGACTTATCGGCGCAGCATTGTGCTGGGGGATGGGGAGAACAGCTGGTTAACGCTGGCCGACCTGAACACGCTCTTTGTTTTATCGGAAATACCGAAAAAAAAGATGCTGCTCACCCTCCCGGGTGAGCGCACTTTCACGGTGATTTTTTATCGGGCTGAAGGTGCGCCTATTGAAGCGCAGCCTGTGCTGCCCCAGACCACCCCCGATGACTCTGACTTCTATGCTGTGGTTATTCGGCTGTTGACTGTGGCATCAGAGAAATAAGGCTTATTGGGCTTTATCTTTCAATGAAAGCCCTCCCATTAGCGGAGTCACTGTATTTTTCATTTCGGCCATATCAACAGCCGGATCGAAATAAACCGTAGTACCAGTCGATCGTGGTATTTTCTGATTTTTCCTAACTTTTACTGCGGACTTTAAAGTTTCAATTATCTGTTCGTAGCGAGCATGTTTTTCAGGGTTCATTCTTTTCAGTAAGGGCCGTGCATTTCTGGCAGTTGTCAGAGGGCTCTGGGTTAAAAAAAATCCGTAGTGCCACTTTCGTGTTGGATCAGCCCCGGCCTTAACAAGAATCTTTACTATCTCGACATGACCATTTTGGCTGGCTATAAACAAAGGTGTTACATCTTGCCAGGTTTGATTCAAATCAGCCCCGGCATTAACGAGAATTTTTGCTATCTCGGCATGACCGGTTTGGCTGACCATAAATAGAGGTGTTGCACCGTCGCTGGATTGATTCAAATCAGCCCCGGCATCAACGAGAATCTTTACTATCTCGGAATGATCGTTCTGGCTTGCTTGAAATAGAGGTGTTTCACCGTTCCAGGTTTGATTCAAATCAGCCCCGGCATCAACGAGAATTTTTGCTATCTCGGCATGACCTTTTTTGCAGGCCATAAATAGAAGTGTTGCACCGTTCCAGGTTTGATTCAAATCAGCCCCGGCATCAACGAGAATTTTTACTATCTCGGCATGACCGTTTTGGCTGGCTATAAATAGAGGTGGTGCACCGTTCCTGGTTTGATTCAAATCAGCCCCGGCATCAACGAGAATTTTTGTTATCTCGGCATGACCTTTTTGGCTGGCCATAAATAGAGGTGTTGCACCGTCGCTGGATTGATTCAAATCAGCCCCGGCATCAACGAGAATCTTTACTATCTCGGAATAATCGTTCTGGCTTGCTTGAAATAGAGGTGTTTCACCGTTCCAGGTTTGATTCAAATCAGCCCCGGCATCAACGAGAACTTTTGCTATCTCGGCATGACCGTTTTGGCTGGCCATAAATAGAAGTGTTGCGCCGTTCCTGGTTTGATTCAAATCAGCCCCGGCATCAACGAGAATTTTTGCTATCTCGGCATGACCGTTTTGGCTGGCTATAAATAGAGGTGGTGCACCGTTCCAGGTTTGATTCAAATCAGCCCCGGCATCTACGAGAATTTTTGCTATCTCGGCATGACCTTTTTTGCTGGCTATAAATAGAGGTGGTGCACCGTTCCTGGTTTGATTCAAATCAGCCCCGGCATCAACGAGAATTTTTGCTATCTCGGCATGACCTTTTTTGCTGGCTATAAATAGAGGTAGTGCACCGTTCCTGGTTTGATTCAAATCAGCCCCGGCATCAACGAGAATTTTTGCTATCTCGGCATGACCGTTTTGGCTGGCCATAAATAGAGGTGTTTCACCGTTCCAGGTTTGATTCAAATCAGCCCCGGCATTAACGAGAATTTTTGCTATCTCGCCATGACCATTTTGGCTGGCCATAAATAGAGGTGTTTCACCGTTCCAGGTTTGATTCAAATCAGCCCCGGCATTAACGAGAATTTTTACTATCTCGGCATGACCTTTTTGGCTGGCCATAAATAGAGGTGTTGCACCGTCCCTGGTTTGATTCAAATCAGCCCCGGCATCAACGAGAATTTTTGCTATATCGGCATGACCGTTTTGGCTGGCCATAAATAGAGGTGGTGATCCGTTCCTGGCTTGATTCAAATCAGCCCCGGCATCAACAAGAATTTTTGCTATCTCGGCATGACCGTTTTGGCTGGCTATAAATAGAGGTGGTGCACCGTTCCAGGCTTGATTCAAATCAGCCCCGGCATTAACGAGAATTTTTGCTATCTCGGCATGACCGTTTTGGCTGGCTATAAATAGAGGTGGTGCACCGTTCCAGGTTTGATTCAAATCAGCCCCGGCATCAACGAGAATTTTTGCCATCTCGGCATGACCGTTTTGGCTGGCCATAAATAGAGGTGTTGCACCCTTCCAGGTTTGATTCAAATCAGCCCCGGCATCAACGAGAATCCTTACTATCTCGGAATGATCGTTCTTGCTTGCTTTAATCAGCGGTGTTGCACCGTTCCAGGTTTGATTCAAATCAACCTCGGCATTAACAAGAATATTTACTACATCGACATGACCATTTTGGCTGGCAATAAAGAGAGGTATCGCTCCATCATTACAGGCTTGATTCAAATCAGCCCCGGCATTAACAAGAATATTTACTACCTCGGCATGACCATTTTGGCTGGCCATAAAGAGAGGTGTCGCTCCATCATCCCCGGGTTGATTCACATCAGCCCTGGCCTTAATGAGAAGTTTTACTCCATCGGTATGGCCTTTCTCAGATGCCACCCAAAGACCTGAAACCCGGTCTCCCCTGCAACCTCTAATTAATTCATCGTTTGGCCTAAAGTCCTTCTGGCTCAGCCAATACTCCATAACATCAACACGCCCTTCCCGACAGGCCGCCAGAAACTGGTGTTCATCTGGGTAGTTTTGCACGAAAGCCTTCTCATCACTCGATGTCGGCCTCCAGTCGGGCGCTTCCCACCACTCTCCAGCCCGTGCAAAAAGAATCACCGAAAGACAGAGGAAAAATACGGCATAGGAAAACAGGCCTCGTGCACCAGCTCTTTTCATAAACCAGTCTCTTTTACTCATACCCAAGAGGACTAACGGTATGGCAATCAACAAGGAAAATATCAAGTTATTTGCATCCCAAAGGCTCACCGACGAGGACGACGGCGATGACTGGGCACGTGGTGCAATCTCTTTCTATTGAGCGTCATTACTAATAACGAGAGCTAAACACGCAGCAGCGAGGACACATCATGGCAACAACCACCCCCTGGAAAAAGTTAAAAGGTCTGCTCCCTACAGCTGCGCGAGTGATCGCCACAGTCACCTCGCACAACAGCAACGGGACAAGCACCCTGTCTCTTCGCTCAGGAGGAACGTTAACAGCCAAAGGACACGCTGCGCCTATGGGCAGTAAGCTATTGGTGGAAGTATGATGTACAGGTGTGATGCTTACCTTTTTAACAAACTATCGGACAATGTACACCTAAGCACGAATTCAGCACGAATTTACCCTGCTGATATAAATTCATTGACAAACCAAACAGTTACAGTCCCGCAGACGGGGGGTTCGTAAACATTCCGTAAACCCATAACCCCAAAATACCCATTTTTTTCCAGGGGAACTATATTTCCCCCATAATTTCCTCCGAATCTTCTCCCCATACCAGGGCTGCGCCTGACCCGATGAAAGCCCCCTTTGCCTACGCTCAGGTCACACTCCCCAAAGTGGACTACATCGAACTGAAGGCTCAGGCCAAACAATGGCCAACGCACCCGAACACGGGAGAAGGAGGCGCTTGAGCGGATCAAACAGATAAAGGCCGAGCACGCCCATGAGCTAGCCACATTCCAAGAGCAGATTGCCACTCTCAAAAATCAGCTGCCGGGGATGCAGCATAGGGTTTTTGGGCACTCGACGGAAAAGAAACACTCCTCCCGAAATCAGGAAAAGAAAACCCGATCCTCTTCAAAATCCCGGGGCCAGCAGCGGGGTCACAAAGGTCATGGTCGTACAACAATCACAACACTTCCTGTGGTTCCCGAACACCTTGATCTTGAAGATCACCAAAAGCAGCGCCCTCACTGTCATTTACCCTTTAAACCCTTTGGTACCGAAGACAGCGACGTCGTCGAGGTAGATGTACAAGCTCATATCCTCCGCTATCACAGACATCGTTATCTCAAAACCTGCCAGTGCGAACAGTCACCGGCCATGACCATCGCTCCGGGTCCAGCCAAACTGATCCGCAAGGGTAAGCTGGGCATCTCTGTCTGGGTCGAGATTCTGTTACACAAATACGCCTTCGGTATCCCCGTTGCCCGGCAATTACAAGAGATCGACACCTATCTGACCAGCCGATACACAATGCCTCTGAGCGAAACACCGGTGCTACTGGTGCGCCTGTGTGCCGACATCGCACGTTATCTGCTGATGGATAACCATGTGACCGAAGAGGTGGATAAACGCTACACACGCGCCGTCCAAACCCTTCGGGATCTGTCGACGGGGAAGGCAAGCCTGAATATAACCCCCACGACAAGCGATGCCTATGCGGGCATTGATGTTGTGAAAGATAACACCGATCGCATCTTTACCATCGACAGCCTGAAGGATTACTGATGCTCTCCATCGACGAAGCCCAGCGCGATATTCAACATCTGATGGATACCGTGAGCCTGTACACCCACAGGACACCACTGTTCCGCAGGCTGGGTCGGGTTTTGGTCAATGATGCCAAGATGAACTTTGCCAGAGAGCATGGCCCGGATGGTGTGCCATGGGCACCGCTAAAGATACGTGAAGGTCGCATTCTGTCCGACACCGGTCGCCTGAAGAACAGCCTCAACTTTGCCGTGGGTCATGATGAGGTGGAGTACGGCACCAATGTCTTTTATGCCACCACCCACCAGTTCGGCGCGACGATCAAACCGGTGCAGGAAAAAATGCTTAAGTTTGCCGGGTCGAATGGCCCCATCTTTGCGAAGCAGGTGGAGATTCCAGCCCGTCCGTTTCCTGGGATTGAAGAACGCCAGGTGGCGCTGATACAGAAGACGATCGACGGCTGGGTGAAGGACGTCGCGCAAAAGGATCACGCAATGTTTAACGACACTCTCGACGCCATACCGATTACCTGAAAAGAGAGCTCTCCGACACCGTCAAGGATGTGGGTAGTCATCCTGGGCGATTCACGCAGGGAGAGCTCTCTAAACTGCTGTTAAAAAAACGGTCCGTGCGCGTGTCTATCGAACAATCACCGGGCCTGACTATCACTGGCTCTGGCTGGCGGGATGCACGACTGATTATGGCCGTGTATGTGATCTGCGGTGATGCAAAAGAGTCTGACCTGCACCGGGCCGCACTGGATATTACCGAGCGAATTATAACACTACTGCCGTTTAATCGCTTCGACACAGATTTTCTGATGCCTGTGGTGGGTAACAACATCAGCGCTGACAATCTTTACTCTGGCGAGATTGATAAAAAGGGGATGTCTATGTGGGGCATCTCCTGGGAACAACTCGTGAAAAGCACCAACAGAGGGAACTGACATGAAACGTATCGACCGCTCTTACATGGGCAAAGGCAACATCTACCTGAAGCTGCGCGGGGGGAACACCGGTTTCTTTCACTTCGGCAACTGCTCCAAACTGGAGACCTCTTTCGGAGAGACCAAGGGGATGATGTGAAACAACTACGCGCTCTCAAAGAATCCGGCGCGAGGGCCATCTGATGCAACTGGATACCATGACACTGCCGGACAACCTTTTGCGGGTGAATGAGTTTGACTGGTCAACGGTTACCCAGAGTACCGACAGGACCCTGACCGGCTCCCTTATTGTGTCTGAAAGTCTAATGACTTACGGGTGCAGCATTGTGCTGGGGGATGGGGAAAACAGCTGGTTAACGCTGTCCGATCTGAACACGCTCTTTGCTTTATCGGAAACCGAAAAAGAAAATGCTTCTCACACTTCCTGGCGGACGTGAATGCACAGTTATTTTTGACCGGTCTGAAGGTTCACCTATTGAGGCTCAACAGGTGTTACCACTTTCGGAGCCGAGTGAAGATCACTTCTATGCAGTGGTCATTCGTCTTTTGACGGTGGCACCCGGATAGTTGAATCCTTTATTTTGAGCCGGGCTGTAACCTAAGCCTGGGAAACTCGCTTAACAAGGGTGTTTCCTCATTGTCTTTGGTGGTTATCACTGGCCGGGAGCGTTTACCTTTATAAGTTTGACGGTACTCCATGAGTGTATTGATAGTGACTGTGTATTTTTGCCACTCGTCAGGATCAACGAACTGGCAAGGTCTTGCTCTTTTTGCAGCCGCCCGCGGGCTTCTAGTGAAAAACCACTTAAATCGCCACATTATAGATTGATCCGCCCCGGCCTGGAGCAAAATCTTAACCACCTCGGAGTGGCCCTCTTGGATCGCTATATACAGAGGCGTAACACCATCATTTCTTGGTTGATTAAGAGCAACCCCCCCGGTGTTCACTAAAATCTGAACCACCTCGGCGCGGCCGTTCTGAACCGCTATATACAGAGGCGTGGCACCATCAATTTCTGGTTGATTAAGATCCACTCCCTCGGTGTTCACTAAAATCTGAACCACCTCCGCGAAGCCTTTCTCAGCCGCTATATACAGAGGCGTGGCACCATCATTTATTGTTTGATTAAGAGCCACCCCCTCGGTGTTCACTAAAGTCTGAACCACCTCGGCGCGGCCCTCTTGGGCCGCTATATGCAGAGGCGTGGCACCATCAGTTCTTGGTTGATTAAGATCCACTCCCTCGGTGTTCACTAAAATCTGAACCACCTCCGCGAAGCCTTTCTCAGCCGCTATATACAAAGGCGTGGCACCAGCAGTTCTTGGTTGATTAAGATCCACTCCCTCGGTGTTCACTAAAATCTGAACCACCTCCGCGAAGCCTTTCTCAGCCGCTATATACAGAGGCGTGGCACCATCAATTTCTGGTTGATTAAGATCCACTCCCTCGGTGTTCACTAAAATCTGAACCACCTCCGCGAAGCCTTTCTCAGCCGCTATATACAGAGGCGTGGCACCATCAATTTCTGGTTGATTAAGATCCACTCCCTCGGTGTTCACTAAAATCTGAACCACCTCCGCGAAGCCTTTCTCAGCCGCTATATACAGAGGCGTGGCACCATCATTTATTGTTTGATTAAGAGCCACCCCCTCGGTGTTCACTAAAGTCTGAACCACCTCGGCGCGGCCCTCTTGGGCCGCTATATGCAGAGGCGTGGCACCATCATTTATTGTTTGATTAAGAGCCACTCCCTCGGTGTTCACTAAAATCTGAACCACCTCCGCGAAGCCTTTCTCAGCCGCTATATACAAAGGCGTGGCACCAGCAGTTCTTGGTTGATTAAGATCCACTCCCTCGGTGTTCACTAAAATCTGAACCACCTCCGCGAAGCCTTTCTCAGCCGCTATATACAGAGGCGTGGCACCATCATTTATTGTTTGATTAAGAGCCACCCCCTCGGTGTTCACTAAAATCTGAACCACCTCGGCGCGGCCCTCATGGGCCGCGATATGCAGAGGCGTGGCACCAGCAGTTCTTGGTTGATTAAGATCCACTCCCTCGGTGTTCACTAAAATCTGAACCACCTCCGCGAAGCCTTTCTCAGCCGCTATATACAGAGGTGTGGCACCATCATTTCCTGGTTGATTAAGAGCCACCCCCTCGGTGTTCACTAAAATCTGAACCACCTCGGCGCGGCCCTCTTCGGCCGCCATATACAGAGGCGTGACACCATCAGTTCCTGGTTGATTAAGATTTCCCCCCCCGGTGTTTATCAGCATCTGAACCACCTCTACATGCCCCTTTTGGGCAGCAAGAACTAGTCCATCAACAGGGTCATGATTAAAACCACTGATCAAGGGTTCTTGATCAATGAAAAACTGTACCGCTTCCGCATTGCCTTCACGGCAGGCCGCCTGAAAATCATGCTCATCATATTGCCTCTTCAAGGGCTGACTCAGCTCTTTTGTGCATTCATACATAGCCAGAGAGTTTGAGCAAAGCCCTAAAAAGAAGAGGAAAAAACTAGTGTAGAACCACAAACATTTCTCATTGATTCTTAACATTGCACACGTTGTAAAACGTCAAAATAAAAGCGAAGGAAGGTATGGCAATAAACAAGGAAAATATCAAGTTGTTCGCATCCCAAAGGCTCACCGACGAGGACGACGGCGGAGGCCGGGCAACAGGGAATGTCGTGGCCGACGGGCAGGTCAACAACCTGTTCCGGGATATCAGCCGCATAGAGCGAACGGTCGGTGATGTCTCTATGCGTAAGGGTTTATGGGGGGCAGCACCGATAACACTGATGCTTACCTTAGGCTCCCATGCGATCTTCACCCAGGCTCCGGAAGAGGAACGTGTCGGTAGTTGCTGCCCCAGACCAACCCCGATGACTCTGACTTCTATGCCGTGGTTATTCGGCTGTTGACTGTGGCATCAGAGAAATAAGGCTTATTGGGCTTTATCTTTCAATGAAAGCCGTCCCATTAGCGGAGTCACTGTATTTTTCATTTCGGCCATATCAACAGCCGGATCGAAATAAACCGTAGTACCAGTCGATCGTGCTATTTTCTGATTTTTCCTAACTTTTACTGCGGACTTTAAAATTTCAATTATCTGATCGTAGCGAGCATGTTTTTCAGGGTTCATTCTTTTCAGTAAGGGGCGTGCATTTCTGGCAGTTGTCAGAGGGCTCTGGGTTAAAAAAAAACCGTCGTGCCACTTTCGTGTTGGATCAGCCCCGGCCTTAACAAGAATCTTTACTATCTCGACATGACCATTTTGGCTGGCTATAAACAAAGGTGTTACATCTTGCCAGGTTTGATTCAAATCAGCCTCGGCATCAACGAGAATCTTTACTATCTCGGAATGATCGTTCTGGCTTGCTTGAAATAGAGGTGTCGCTCCATCATCAGTGTCTTGATTCAAATCAGCCCCGGCATCAACGAGAATTTTTGCTATCTCGGCATGACCGTTTTGGCTGGCCATAAATAGAGGTGTTGCACCGTCGCTGGTTTGATTCAAATCAGCCCCGGCATTAACGAGAATTTTTGCTACCTCGGCATGACCGTTTTGGCTGGCCATAAATAGAGGTGTTGCACCGTCGCTGGATTGATTCAAATCAGCCCCGGCATCAACGAGAATTTTTGCTATCTCGGCATGACCGTTTTGGCTGGCCATAAATAGAGGTGTTGCACCGTCGCTGGATTGATTCAAATCAGCCCCGGCATCAACGAGAATTTTTGCTATCTCGGCATGACCGTCTTGGCTGGCCATAGATAGAGGTGTTGCACCGTCCCTGGCTTGATTCAAATCAGCCCCGGCTTCAACGAGAATCTTTACTATCTCGGAATGATCGTTCTGGCTTGCTTGAAATAGAGGTGTCGCTCCATCATCAGTGCCTTGATTCAAATCAGCTCCGGCCTTAACCAGAATTTCCTCCACCTCGACATGACCATTTTGGCTGGCCATAAACAGAGGTGTCTCTCCTTCATCTCTGCCTTGATTCAAATCAGCCTCGGCCTTAACCAGAATTTCCACCACCTCGACATGACCATTTTGGCTGGCCATAAACAGAGGTGTCTCTCCTTCATCTCTGCTTTGATTCAAATCAGCCTCGGAATCAACAAGAATCTGTACCACCTCGGCATGGCCTTCTTGGCTGGCTATAAACAGAGGTGTCACTCCATCATCCCTGGGTTGATTCACATCAGCCCCGGCATCAATAAGCCTTTTGACCACTTTGAACTTACCTCTATCAGCCGCCATATACAAACCCGACATCTGATCCCCGGTTGTACTGCTAGTAAATATATGGTCAGGCTCAAAACCCTCAAGATTCAGCCAATACTCCACAATATCAACACACCCTTGCCGACAGGCAGCCAGAAACTGGTGTTCACCAGAATAGTTTTGCACGAAAGCCTTCTCATCACTCGATGTTGGCCTCCAGTCGGGCGCTTCCCACCACTCTCCAGCCCGTGCAAAAAGAATCACCGAAAGACAGAGGAAAAATACGGCATAGGAAAACAGGCCTCGTGCACCAGCTTTTTTCATAAACCAGTCTCTTTTACTCATACACAAGAGGACTAACGGTATGGCAATCAACAAGGAAAATATCAAGTTATTTGCATCCCAAAGGCTCACCGACGAGGACGACGGCGGAGGCCAGGCCACAGGGAATGTCGTGGCCGATGGGCAGGTCAATAACCTGTTCCGGGGTATCAGCCGCATAGACCGAACGGTCGGTGATGTCTCTATGCGTAAGGGTTTATGGGGGGGGCAGCACCGATAACACTGATCCCCTTAGGCTCCCATGCGATCTTCACCCAGGCTCCGGAAGAGGAACGTGTCGGTAGTTGCTGCCCCAGACCAACCCCGATGACTCTGACTTCTATGCCGTGGTTATTCGGCTGTTGACTGTTGCATCAGAGAAATAAGTCTTATTGGGCTTTATCTTTCAATGAAAGCCGTCCCATTAGCGGAGTCACTGTATTTTTTATTTCGGCCATATCAACAGCCGGATCGAAATAAACCGTAGTACCAGTCGATCGTGCTATTTTCTGATTTTTCCTAACTTTTACTGCGGACTTTAAAATTTCAATTATCTGATCGTAGCGAGCATGTTTTTCAGGGTTCATTCTTTTCAGTAAGGGGCGTGCATGTCTGGCAGTTGTCAGGGGGCTCTTGGTAAAAAAAAAACCGTAGTGCCACTTTCGTGTTGGATCAGCCCCGGCCTTAACAAGAATCTTTACTATCTCGATATGGCCATTTTGGCTGGCTTGAAACAGAGGTGTTGCACCGTCGCTGGATTGATTCAAATCAGCCCCGGCATCTACGAGAATTTTTGCTATCTCGGCATAACCGTTTTGGCTAGCCATAAATAGAGGTGTTGCACCATCCCTGGCTTGATTCAAATCAGCCCCTGCATCAACGAGAATTTTTGCTATCTCGGCATGACCGTTTTGGCTGGCCACAAATAGAGGTGTTGCACCGTCGCTGGATTGATTCAAATCAGCCCCGGCATCTACGAGAATTTTTGCTATCTCGGCATAACCGTTTTGGCTAGCCATAAATAGAGGTGTTGCACCATCCCTGGCTTGATTCAAATCAGGCCCGGCATCTACGAGAATTTTTGCTATCTCGGCATTACCGTTTTGGCTGGCCATAAATAGAAGTGTTGCACCCTTCCAGGTTTGATTCAAATCAGCCCCGGCATCAACGAGAATTTTTGCTATCTCGGCATGACCGTTTTGGCTGGCTATAAATAGAGGTGTCTCTCCTTCATCTCTGCCTTGATTCAAATCAGCCTCAGAATCAACAAGAATCTGTACCACCTCGGCATGGCCTTCTTGGCAGGCTATAAACAGAGGTGTCGCTCCATCATCCCTGGGTTGATTCACATCAGCCCCGGCATCAATAAGCCTTTTGACCACTTTGAACTTACCTCTATCAGCCGCCATATACAAACCCGACATCTGATCCCCGGTTGTACTGCTAGTAAATATATAGTCAGGCTCAAAACCCTCAAGATTCAGCCAATACTCCACAACATCAACACGCCCTTGCCGACAGGCCGCCAGAAACTGGTGTTCATCTGAGTAGTGCACGAAAGCCTTCTCATCACTCGATGTCGGCCTCCAGTTGGGCGCTTCCCACCACTCTCCAGCCCGTGCAAAAAGAATCACCGAAAGACAGAGGAAAAATACGGCATAGGAAAACAGGCCTCGTGCACCAGCTCTTTTCATAAACCAGTCTCTTTTACTCATACCCAAGAGGACTAACGGTATGGCAATCAACAAGGAAAATATCAAGTTATTTGCATCCCAAAGGCTCACCGACGAGGACGACGGCGGAGGCCGGGCCAGGCCACAGGGAATGTCGTGGCCGATGGGCAGGTCAATAACCTGTTCCGGGATATCAGCCGCATAGACCGAACGGTCGGTGATGTCTCTATGCGTAAGGGTTTATGGGGGGCAGCACCGATAATACTGATCATTACCTTAGGCTACCATGCGATCTTCACCCAGGCTCCGGAAGAGGAACGTGTCGGTAGTTGCTGCCCCAGATCAACCCCGACGGCTCTGACTTTTATGCTGTGGTTATTCGACTGCTGACTGTGGCATCAGAGCAATAGTGTTCCTGATTACCACTTAACCTCAGCCACGATAGAGGAGGATGTCTCGAAACCTTTGCAACACATGGCTTGTGCGCGTGTGGCACAAAAGTGCAGCGTAGAAATTTTAAAATATCTATCACCCTGGGATGCCTGTATCTACAAGGGTTTCTACTAACGAGGCTGAAGAATAGTGGTAATCAGGATAATGTTTAATGGTGTTTATCCGTTAATGAAAATCTTGTTATGAGTAACCTTAATTCGTGCTCGGTTTTGGAAACTTTATCGACAAACTGGTCAAAGGAATCATATCATTACCCGTTGGTTTAAGGTCTTTTTGCGTTTTTTTTCTGACCCTTGTTGTGAGATCAAAAAAATCGATTATTGATTGGTAATTATCATATTTTTCAGGGTTCATTCTCCTTAATAACGGCTGGTTAAGTTGGGCGACTCGCAGTGGAGTCGAGTTCAAAAAGGAAGCATACTCCCTTTTCCGTACAGGGTTAGCTCCGGCTCTAATAAGAGTGTGGAACACAGCAGCATGCCCTAGCTGACTGGAAATATACAGAGGTGTTATATCTTTGTAGCCTTTCTCCAGGTCAGCTTGGGCCTCTGCAAGAATCTGCACCACCCCGGCATGGTCATTTTGGGAGGCAATAAAGAGAGGCGTCGTTCCATGACAGCCTTGATTCAAATCAGCTCCGGCCTTAAGCAGACTCTCCACAACCTTGCTATGACCATTTTGGGAGGCAATATAGAGAGGCGTCACTCCATGATAGCCTTGATTCAAATCAGGTTCGGCCTTAAGCAGAATCTCCACAACCTTGTTATGACCATTTTCGCTGGCAATAGAGAGAGGCGTCGCTCCATCATTACGGGCTTGATTCAAATCAGCCCCGGCATCAACGAGAATCTTTACTATTTCGGAATGATCGTTCTTGCTTGCTTTAAACAGAGGTGTTGCACCGTTCCAGGTTTGATTCAAATCAACCTCGGCATTAACAAGAATATTTACTACCTCGACATGACCATTTTGGCTGGCAATAAAGAGAGGTGTCGCTCCATCATTACAGGCTTGATTCAAATGAGCCCCGGCATTAACAAGAATATTTACTACCTCGGCATGACCATTTTGGCTGGCCATATAGAGAGGTGTCGCTCCATCATTACGGGTTTGATTCAAATCAGCCCCGGCATCAACGAGAATCTTTACTATCTCGGAATGATCGTTATTGCTTGCTTTAAACAGGGGTGTTGCACCCTTCCAGGCTTGATTCAAATCAACCTCGGCATTAACAAGAATATTTACTACCTCGACATGACCATTTTGGCTGGCAATAAAGAGAGGTGTCGCTCCATCATTACAGGCTTGATTCAAATCAGCCCCGGCATTAACAAGAATATTTACTACCTCGGCATGACCATTTTGGCTGGCCATATAGAGAGGTGTCGTTCCATCATTACAGGCTTGATTCAAATCAGCCCCGGCATTAACAAGAATATTAACTACCTCGGCATGACCATCTTGGCAGGCCATAAAGAGAGGTGTCACTCCATCATCCCTGGGTTGATTCACATCAGCCCCGGCCTTAATGAGAAGTATTACTCCATCGGTATAGCCTTTCTGAGATGCCACCCAAAGACCTGAAACCCTGTCTCCCCTGCAACCTCTAATAAATTCATCGATTGGACTAAAGCCCTTCTGGCTCAGCCAATACTCCATAACATCAACACGCCCTTGCCGACAGGCCGCCAGAAACTGGTGTTCATCTGGGTAGTCTTGCACGAAAGCCTTCTCATCACTCGATGTCGGCCTCCAGTCGGGCGCTTCCCACCACTCTCCAGCCCGTGCAAAAAGAATCACCGAAAGACAGAGGAAAAATACGGCATAGGAAAACAGGTCTCGTGCACCAGCTCTTTTCATAAACCAGTCTCTTTTACTCATACCCAAGAGGACTAACGGTATGGCAATCAACAAGGAAAATATCAAGTTATTTGCATCCCAAAGGCTCACCGACGAGGACGACGGCGATGACTGGGCACGTGGTGCAATCTCTTTCTATTGAGCGTCATTACTAATAACGAGAGCTCAGCAATTCCCGCTGACTTAATGATTTCCTTTGATATCAGGGTTTGAGAAGAATTCCATAACAAGCATTTTCGCAAACTTTCAGCTATATTCTGTCCAGTTTGAAGACACTTTTCCGGCGCCCCTCATGCCTACTTCAAAACAGCATGCCTTGGCAGATGACTTACTCAGTATCGTTTCCGGGCATGTTGCAAAAATACCTGATGATCGCCCCAATCACTGCAGCAGCAAAATATCCCTGCACGATGCTGTCATGTCGGCACTGGCCGTCATGCATCTGAAGTATCCGTCACTACTGGAGTTTGACGAAGCGAAGTTGAAACCTGAGATCACTCATAACATTCGCTCCCTTTACAACGTCAAACAGATCCCTTGCGATACGTATATCCGAGAACTTGTGGATCCTGTCAAACCAGATGATTTACGTAAGATCTTTACAAAGCTGTTTTCCGTCGTACAAGGGTCGAATCGACTGAAACACTTCAAGTATTTCGGTGAAGGATACCTGGCAGCCATTGATCGCACAGGTCATTTTTCATCCGGAACGATTCACTGTAATGAATGCTGCTGCAAGCATCCCAAGGGGAAAGACCCACAGTACTATCATCAGTTACTGGCCATATGCCTCGTCAAACCCGGGATGAAGGAAGTCTTGCCTCTCATGCCGGAACCCATCATCCAACAGATCGATGTCAGCAAAAATGATTGTGAGAAAAATGCTTAGAAACGGTTGTTGGAACATGTGCGCTGCGAACATCCCCATTTGAAACTGGTACTCGGACTGGATGGCCTGTATTCCGATGGTCCGACCATCACACGCATTCGTTCCTACGGGCACAGTTTTATTGCTGTGGCCAGGGAAGGGGATCAGGCCCTCATGAATACAGTCGATGAGGAGAGTAGACCGACGGAACTTCCCCATCGGCCCCTCGCAGAACGGTACGTAAACCTCTCAGCTTATACCGCTCCCATCAGGCAAACGCACCCACCATCCCCATGCGCCAATGTGCAAACAAGTTCGGGTGTCGCTCTACAATCCTGTCAAAGAGCTTCACCGTCTTCGTCTTTCGGCCTCGAAGATGTTTGTATTTCTTCATCGCCCATGCCACCAGTGTCATGTTGAAGTGTCTACACATCCCATGCATGGCCGACTTTCTGAATTTGCCGTAGTAATTCATCCAACCCTGAATAATCGGGTTGAACCACCGGGCAATATCAATCAGCTCCAAATCCGTTCGGTTTCGCACACCCAACTTTCTCGTCTTAGATCGCATTGATTTCAACGCCGACTTACTTACCGCCGGTGAGAAGCTGATGAAAGGGCAATTTTGCTTCTTATTCCAACTCACTCTCGGCTTGAAGGTGTAGCTTAAAAAGTCGAAGGACGTCGTATGATAACGCCCCTTTCGGTTTCCATCTTTGCAATATCTTGGTCTTTTCCGGACAATCTTGGTCTTTTCCGGATGCAGCTCTAAACCACATTCTGCAAAACGCTCTCGCAACACACTCAGCAACTGCTGTGCCTGTTGCTCTGTACGACAGTGAACAAGCCCATCATCAGCATAGCGACACCAAGGGGCATCAGGATGGTGGCGTTGCATCCATTGATCGAACACATAATGCAGAAACAGGTTACTTAATACGGGACTGATTACCCCACCCTGAGGTGTACCGCAGTTTCCTTCACACCGCTGTCCGTCCTTTCCCTGCATCGGCGCTGATATCCAGCGTTTAATGTAGAGGATGACCCACGGGCAATTCGTGTGTTTAAGAACCGCTTTCATCAGCAGGTCGTGAGGTATGTGGTCGAATAATCCTTTGATGTCGAACTCAAGCACCCAGTCGTATTTCCAACATCTCTGTCGGGTAATAGCCACCGCATCCAGTGCCGACTTCTTAGGCCTGTAGCCGTAAGAATCGGGTAGAAAATACGGTTCAACTTCTGGCTCAAATTGCAGTTTTACCACCGTTTGGGCGATTCGATCTCCCACTGTCGGGATTCCCAGTATCCGTACGCCACCTGTCTTTTTTTTGATCGGGACTGCCATCACCGGAGGAGGAAAGTAACTCCCCGATGACATCAGGTTCCAGATTTTATAAAGATTGTCTTTCAGATTTTTCTCAAAATCTTCCAGCGATTGACGATCAACACCGGCGGCACCTGCGTTGGCTTTGACGAGCCTGTACGCCTGCATCACCTGTTGCTTGGGAATGATAAATGGTTTTGTCCTCATCAATACCTCCTTCTGACTTTTGTCATACGACCCTGTCAGTTGAATACCCATGAGAACCACCTGACGCAGCCCCCTCGCTCCACACCCATTACAGGTGCTTCTTCTTCACTACATACGGGCTGCTCCGCCCCAGTGCGCAGCATTGGTACTCTGCCCCTTGTGGTATCGCCACCTGGAGTTCTCCCTTAGCATCTGCAAGACTGGTTCACGCAGTTCCACAGAAAAGCCTGAAACAGATTCATGCCGCCTTCACGCCGGACACCGCCTGCACAGCATTCGGATTTCACTTGCAGACTGATCCCGGGCTATCGAGTGGAGCCCGGTTTTGATGTCTATAGAACTTGGTTACGACGCCTCAACAGCGGTTCGGGTTTACTCATCTCTCTGTTCCGTACCTGCCGGATCAAGTCCGACTTTTCCTCAACGCTCACGACCTGCACTCTTAATACAAGCCGCTTGAGGTGGTTTGAAGCCTGTTTCCGACGACCGGCTCCGGCGGGCCCTCCGCCATCTTTTCTGTAGCTTCGCCACAGATAAGAAAAGACTCCCTTCTTTTCTCTCTGTGTGCCTACGGCACACACTCGATACACAAGATCAGGTGAGTCGGCACCAGTTCACGGATGAAAAAGGGTTTAGCCACTGGTTCCGGTTTGTAAACGATGTTCCGATTAATAAATCCAATCCTGACGTGCTGGTCAACTATCTGGAATATGTGGAAACCTCCCCAAAGGGGAAAAAATTCAGTTGCACCTGGGTCACCAGCATTGAACTGACAACAACCAGCGTAACAAAGGTTATGCGAGGAGGACGCGCAAGGTGGAAAATCGAAAATGAGACGTTTAACACACTGAAAACACAGGGCTACAACCTCGAACATAACTACGGTCATGGCAAGCAGCACCTGGCGACCAACCTCGCCATTCTGATGTTCCTGGCCTTCTTGATTGACCAGGTAGAGCAGTTGGCCTGCCCGATCTTCCGGGCTGCCTGGCACCACAAACGGTCGAAAATCTCGTTATGGTTAACAATAAAGAGTCTGTTTGACTGGTTTTTGATAGATTGCTGGCATTCTCTGTTACTTGCCATCACCCAGGGTGGCGGTCAGGGCCAAAGCATTAGGAGCCTGATCCCTGACACTTCCTGATGGAGACTGCTCTGTGTTTTCAGTGTGATACAAGGTTCGTGCAAAAACCGGTTCCCTGCCGGGGGGGGGGAGTGCTGTCTCAATAAAGAGCATGAACTGTTGAGGTATTATGCGTCTCTAGACGTATGTTTAGCGGGAATGGCTGATAACCTATGCGAGTCCCCCCGGCAGAGCCGGGGGTTTACCAATAATTAATTAGCCTTTCTTGAGCTGAACTCTGTTCTTAGGCGTGACACCCCCTTCGCTTGAGCAGGAAACCGGTGTCGTCAGTTTAGTCTACGAATCGTGGCTGAGGTTAGGTAGTAATCAGGTAGAATTATTGGAGCGGGCTGTTCATATCATCACACATGGAATTAAGGCGCTGTTTGCAATAATAGTGGAAGGTTCAACTCTTGATATTTTCCGTGAGACAGATTCGGTAACTGGGTCGTCATTCAATGACCGTTTCCATGATTTTAGTGCACTTCCACTATTTTCTGAAACAGCGTCTGGAATTAATGTTTCAGCTCAAAAACCACGCTGCCGCCTTTGTTTGTCAGTGAACACAGGTAGGTTGTTATTATAAAATGGAACTTTAATATTGTTTTGTACTCACCTTACTGAGATAACCGATATAATCTATTTAGGTGATTAACTATGAATATAAAACCGGTGCCTGCATTTATACCCAAATTTAATGAAGGTGACAAATCCCATGAAAGTGGTAGAAGTCTTACATCTTCTCTTCATGATTTATCATTAATTCCCAAAGATGTAGATATGCCTGCCCCTGTTAGTATGGATACTAATCCTTATGAAGTTTCCTTGAGCGGTCGTCATACTGATCACGTTACCTCAGGTTTGTCTGCCAAAGAACAAATGATCCAATCAATTGAAGCATGGAGAGAGGCTAATCGTGATGCCGGTTGTGAACCTGCTGATATTGAAGGAATTTATCAATTTTTTTGTAAGAATCTAGAGGACGATGGATCTATACATATACCTTCAAGAACAGAAAATTTTTTGAAGGGAAAGGATTTTATTTCTTTGCCTGATAATTTGCGCATTAATGTAGTTCGGGGTCGTTATGAGCTTGATTTATGTGGTTGCAAAAACCTCAAATGTTTACCTAAAGGACTGGAAGTTAATATTCTACAGATTAGGCGCTGTCAAAACCTGGAAGAAGATTTTATTGCAAATGAAATAACAGTTAGCCAACTTACAATATCGGAAATTCAAAATATAAGAAAACTCACCCTGAAGGTGAAGGGTATAAATTATTTAGATGTTTTTGATTGTAAACAGTTGGTGTCTATTGACTGTTCCTGTGCTAATGAAAGTATGATTGAATCTGTTGATTTAAGAGACTGTCCTCGCCTTGAATCTTTCACGTCTCAGCATTTGAAACGAATAGGGTTGTTACTTGCAATGAAGTGTCCGTTGTTAAAACAACTTCCTGACACTATACATTATGAAGATATGGAGCTTTTTCGTTGCGGAGTTAAACATTGCCCTGCGAGTACGCATCCCATTGAAACACTTTCAATTTCTGACATGCCAATATCAGAAGGTTTTTTTCGTAACAAAGTTACTGTTAAACTCTTAAAATTAAAAAGTTGTGACGAGATAGAGTATATCCCCGATAATGTGGAGGTTAAAGAAGCCATTTTTCTTCAGTATTGTCGTGAGTTAAAGGCTATTAATGTTAGTGCACGAATGTTATTGCGTGTGACTGTTCGGTCTTGCTCAAAATTACAGGAATTTCTTCCTTATATAAGAGAAATCAAAACTCATTTGAGATTAACAGACTGTCGTGCGCTGGAAAAATTACCTGCCAATTTACGTAAAGTAGGGCTCCTTGAGATATCGGCATGCCCTCAATTAAAAGTCACCCTGGATAAATCAAGAATTGATAAGCTGAATATCGTTGATTGTTTCAAAGTATTTTATGATGATGAAGATGGCTCTGATTATGCCTCTGAACCTGAGTTACCGTATCCTTAGTCATTGTATCCTTAGTAAGTACCCATACACACTGGTAGAAAAAGGGGTCGGAGTCGAATGGCACTAACTTAAAGCTTCTTACCACGGCTTTTACCCCGGTGTTCCAGCTCAACCATCGATGCCCTTGGTGCCGACATCAGCTGATAAGGCTTGGGCCTGCGCTTAACACACCGTGGTTCCCTGCGCCCTGGCCTGGCGGGTACAGTTGCGCCGGCGATTGCTTTGTAGAGTAAACTCATTAGCCGTTGTTTTTCTCCCGTCTTGTCAGCTTCAGGGGCACCTATGAGAGGTTCCCACTGTCTTAGTGCCTGCAGGCTTGCTTTGACGCTTATCTGACAGAGAGGTGAGGCGTTTTTCTGCGAGGCTTTCAACATGAGCATTCGCAAACTGTTATAAACAATCAAATGCATTGTGATTTCTTTATATATCATTTCCGGAGATTTGCAGCGTAAAATGTCCATGCCTAATGTCGTTTTTATATCCCGGAAAAAGAGTTCAACATCCCAGCGACGATAATAAAGTTCAGCGATATCTCTCACAGAATAACCTTCAGCATCCGTCAATGTCGTCACAATGTAGAACTGTTTCACCCTATAACCAGGCTGGTCGACGGTGACTTTGATCTGACGTAACACTAACTGTTCAGGGAGGCTCTCCCACTCCTGAAAGGAATAGCTCAGACTTTTGTACCATTTAGGCTTTGGCCATGTAATCAGTAAGTCATCCGCCCCCAAAACCTCTAGAGCTTCACTGTCCTTTACCGGTGTTCGCCGTGCAAGGGTAATGACGGAATCAACACCCCGCTCCTGAAATTTGGCGACATCAAAATAACTACAAAACCCTTTATCTCCCAAGAAAATATCACCGGCCTGGAACCTATCCCACTGTTGCCGCAGTAATGGCAACTCATGATTTTTTTTGTTGCCCATACGGTAACTGACCAGTCCGCCTGTGTGCAGATCAAAGCAGGCACACAAGCGTGCTGAGGGAAAACCACAGCCAGGTTTTTGGTTCCTGGATTGGGGCCATACCTCCTGATTAGCCTCTGTATCAGGCATGCTGAGTCCGGTTCCATCAACGACAAGTACTCGACGGTTATGCCAGGAGCGACCAATGTCGTTTTTCAGAAGCTCATCAGATGTTTGCTGGAGAACCTCATCCAACATTGTTTGCTCAAGCTTCCTGCGGGCCTTACAGTAGGCTGCTGTCGATGAGGAAGGTGTCTTGATAGGGTTCTTGGCAGCAAAGGCCTGAATTTTGCGGACGACTTCCCGACAACCACCGTCTGCATCAAGAACTTGTGAAAAGAACCCCCAGAAACTATTGGCCTTCGTAAACAAGCGCCTTCGACTGAATGCCCCAGAGGAAGATTGTTCTGTGGCTTTGTGATGAATGAATGACCCGAAGTATTCACCCATCTGGGTCAGGTTTGACTTCTTGATCTGGTCACGTTGAGCGGCGAGCTTCTGACTGGCTGACCGGGGTTTACGACGCAGGGACGGTAGATAAAAGCCTGGCAGGAAGAGTGTTGTTTTTATCATAAGGAATTATCCCATTCCCGAGAGATATATTCCCTAAATCAGTGACTTCTTGATTGTCACGTGCTCATGCTGCTTGTTTGAACGGGTTCAGTGCTTTCGGATTCAACTTTTCAGTACGAGGTCTTCGGGTTTTGTTCAACATTTTCAGTATCAATCTCCTCAGCGCCGTTTCTGATGATCTTTTGGGGGCCTCAAGCCATAGAACACCATGGCCTTCATCGAAAGCCTTTATCATTCCATTGGAGAGCGGTTTTATCGGACGGCTATGGCTACATGGCCATTAACACAGCGCATACTCTGACAATAACCGTTTATACGCGCAGAACCCTGGACTATGCCGACCAAAGCGCAGGATATATTGTCGACCCGATTTGACCAAGCGGCCCGCCTGATAAATCAGCTCCTGCATAACGGTTTTCAATCGACGCCGTTTGGCGGTATGGCGGACGGGAGAGTCCTATCCCAGCAGAACCTTTTGCCCCATACAGCGCAAAATATTATAGGCCAGTGCCCCCAGACTCATGACCAGCGCATTGGTGGCAAATTTCCCTGAGGGTAAAGGTTCCAGATCAAGATCTGTTTTGAACTCACTATGAAACTGTTCACTGGTGGCGTGATCTTTGTACAGTGCAATAACCTCGTCATCACTGGTGTGCTCTTGCTCCAGTGTCGTCCACCACCCTTCCAGCTCATAGTGCCCATTTAGAAACATCTGCCCTACAGCATCACGAGCTCTGCGGATGATCCGGATAACCAAACGCTGCGGGCCATAGTCGGTGTCATGCATGACCGACAACGTCGCGTAGTCCTTCCCCTCTCTGATGGGGTGCCAGGAGACATCGGCCTCCTCAAAGCGGGGCAACCAGCGCTCTGTCGTATGGTGGCTGCGGGGGTTGAGTTTGATGATGTGATCCACACTGTCGTGTCGGGCCACTTCTTTGCGGGATTCTTCGGCATCATGGCCGCTGTCGAGTCTGAGCAATAATGCTTTCCTGGTAATCCGCCTGGCTCGCTGAATAACCTGTTCCAAAAAAGGGATGAACTCTTTCTGGGAATGTTGGGAGCCGATGCGCAGGTCACAGCCAAGACACCAGCCTTCTTGCCCCAAGTAAGCGGCGATGGGCGCATAACCATCATGACCTTTGTAGGTGTAGGCAACACCTTCCTTTTGGGTACCACTGTTGTCCATGGGGAAATCATCGATATCCAGGGCAATACGCTGGTGCTTATCCAGACGGGTTGGCAGGGCTGTTAAGGGGCGTCCAGATTGACCACAACCTCGGCCAGACTGTCATTGATCAGGGGTATAAGGAAGCTGCATCCTCATCAAATCGCTGACGCAAACGACTGGTTGATGGCATTTGTCGGATGCCCATACAGGATTTAAACCAGTCATCCCTGCGAACATTCTCTATCGCGTCGAAATCACTCTTTCCTGTCGCCAGAAGACCGATGTACGTTCGAATCAGTTCAATATTGGGAATGCCATGCCGCTTAGTAATAGAACGCAGTGTTTTATTGAGCGTTGTTTTCTGGTTGATGGCATGGCCAACGAAATGCAGGCCTGCGGTCGGGGTATAAAATTCGGTGTCAGACTGTTCGATTTTCAGTTTCACAAAAACGCACCCTGCAGGTGAAATCCTGAGATACGTGTATTTTACCTGTTAGGCCTTACACTGTCCGGGCTTCAGGGGATTGTTTTTGATCCGAAGTCACGGATTCAGGATATTCCTCACAAATTGATGTCGACCGGGCTTAAGAGTGCCATTCGAGTAAAGCCCTATCCACCAAAGAACTTTTGCTCCCATGCAGACCAAGACAGCCAAAAAATACTGTCTTTTAGCCCCGAGAGAACTGAGTTTATGATAATGGAAGGAATCTCTTGGCATAATCGACATACTCTGAAATGGGCTCCAGAGTGCTTGGTCTTTTGGGGGTGGTTCGGGCAAAAATATAAGTGCCAGTGTTCCGATTCTCCGATTGACTTCTTCACTCTACTATTAGGTAGAGGACTAGATAGAGGACACTCAGGGCTATGACTGGCCAGATCCAGCAGATAAACTGGCCTACTATCGTCTTATATGTGAATTCAAGAGCGACTTTAGTCCATGTCTTCCTCCCGCCCCTCTGTTATACCCTCAGATAGAAGTTTCGACATCAATTTAATGTACCCCAGAAGGATGCAGTCGCCGTGTGAATAGGGTGAGGACTGGCTTTTCTTCAGCCCTCACCCAATCGTTATACGGAAGAAAAAGGGAAAACAAGTGCCTCAATCCTTTGAAGCACTACTTGTGGATTACATAGCTAGTTACTGAAACCGTTTCAGCTGAGTAGCCAGCTGCTCCGCCGGACGAAGTTGTTCCGTAAGCACCTGCACTGTCACTTCATCTTGAGCTTGCCGAGCAACCTGCATTGCTTGCCTGGTTGTCTGAGTAAACTGTTCACAGGCTTTCGTTAAATATTCAGCATTCTGATGAACGTCGGTACTGCTTGGTGGGGATTCAATCCCAGAGAATTCACTCATCCCATGGTACGTGGATTCTAGTCTAGCCCCAAGCATGCTAATCCTCTCGGCAACCTCATTTGAGGGCCAGAATGGCTGTATAGTTTGCTGAGTTCGGGATTGTGACGAACGCTGAAAAGAATGCGAGTCAGGTGACGCCGCTGACAATATCTGATTAAACTCAGAACTCCGGCCACCTTGCGTATTCCACTGACAAGCCCTTATCTGGTTTTCAAGTGCTTCTCTCTCGCAATATACAGAGTTAAGTTTTTGAACAAGCTGCTCTTTCTGCGCCTGCTCAATACCAAGCTGCGCTTCTTTCATGCTAGTCATGCCTTTACCCTTTTAGGTATGCTCGAATGAGCGAGGGCAATGTACAAATATCGCATATCACTTACAACATGCTTATCAGACAACGTTTATCTAAGCAGGCTCAGCCATAGATGGTTTCAGTATAAATCCGAAAAAGTAGTCGGAGTAATTTTAATCCACAGAGCCTCCCCCCCTACAGCTCCACTCACCCTGCCTTCCTGTCTCCCCTCCCCCTGTCTTAAGTCAGACAACCATCAAGAAAACAACCGGTCACTTCGCGCTCAACAAACACCATCCCTCTTGAGATCAAAACACCGCAACAACCCACTGGCCTTGTGTGTACAGAACGATTGTATGGCACCCCAGAGATAAGCAAATCTGGAGAGGTCATACATAAGTAGAAAGAACTGGATTAACCCGGCACCCATCCTAATGTGAACAGTGCCAGGAAAAAAACCAGAGGAGAAAAACCATGACCAAGGAAACCACAACCCCAAAGACCAAACCGGCTAACAAAGCAACAACCAAAGCCTCTAATGAGGTGATCGCCAAAAACTTCAAGAACATGCTTAACAAGACCTAAAAGATGCGCATCGACGACCAGCCGGTGACCGAAGGTGGCCTGAACTGTATTGGCGGCTGGAAGGCATCGCTGAAAACAAAACAGGCGACAGTAGAGTTTGATGAAAAAGCACTGGCCGACATCAGCCATGACAAGGGAGACTACCAGCTCAACGACAAGGAAGGCAAAGGCCGCACGGTCGCCTTCTACACCATGCGCAAGGTCAACCCTTGCCTTTAATAGCGGGTGCCAACACAGAGTAACAAGGGGCCTTCACTGGCCTCTTTTTTTGTCTGCCATTCTACCTGAGCCTCATAGTTCAGGTGGTGCAGGTTAATAAAAATAAGAAGAGATGTACGCCTCCAGAATAACAATGCGGATCAATCAAGTTTTCTATTCATTCATTTATTGATTAATCAAGCGGATGTTTTGTGCGTCCATTCTAGTGTTAACACACCAAAAGGGAGATAAACAAGGTGAGTCAATAATGAGAGAAAAAGATCGAATTATTTCTGAGATCTATATGCAAGAAGAGTGTATTCAAAAACGCCTCACTCATATGCAAGCAATCACAGAAAATCATTTCGACTTCAAAGAAAACGACCTGGAAGAATGGAATTCAAGGCGTATCCGGGAGTTGCAATATTTAGTTGAGAGTCTCGCCAGAAAGTTTGGATGGAATGCCGATGACATCGTAGAAATGTAATGGATAAAAAGAGCAGGAGATCAACCGAGTTGACGACACACTCACCCTATTACCAGAACGTGCAAAGGAAAAATCAGAGGACAACGATATTGAGAAACGCAAACACCCAGGCTATTGAGCAATTTATAACCCTCAAGGGCATCGCCGAGAAGGTTGGCATTGATTCAGAAGAGGCACTGGATAGCTAACCATAAAGAGAGCGGAATCATTTTAGGATATCCCCATAACCGCTGGGGTGTCCAAAATGACGTTTGATAAAACTCAAGGCCTTCCCGGGTTTTCGATTTTGTGTCTATATTCCTCCTCCTTATTAAAGGGGGGGAGGGGTAATGCATTTTCCCAGACTGACTGCTTTTGTCATCGGTGCTGTCATGGTGATCTGTTGTTTTGCCTCCCTGGATGTCTCGGCGGGCAGAATAAAGAGCACACCTCTCAGAATACAACCTGTTCAAAACCCGACGCATACAGTGGTTTCAAGAGGGGGCGTGGCCATTTATCCTGCGAAAGGTACACGCGTCCGCCCCCATGGAACAACGTCCTGCTCCGTCGTTCAAACGGGTGACCATCCCTTTATCTATTGCCAGGGGGAGACGCAGAAAACACACTTGACTCTAACAGGCGCCTCACGGCCATACACACTGGAGATTCAGGCTGATGCCATCACACAGATTGAGGATGCCTCGACAGCGTGCCGCATATCAACGGGAGAAGACAGTAACCCGCGCATTGATTGTGATTCCCCACCCAAAGATATCTTCCCCTCCCAGTTCCCACAGCTCAATGGCTGGATGCGTGCGCATTACAGGGAATTCCGAACAAAGGGGGCACTCCCCTCCCCTTTGAACAATGAGCCGTGTGAAGACAGTGAAACCAGCCAGGGCCTTCAGATTCACATCGAAGGTGATGAGCTGCCAGATTCTGCTGACAGGCACAGGATTACAGTCATCCCCGGAAAAAAATGGCTCCGGCATAGATGCAGCGTATGCCAACGTAGCTTCCAAAGTACCTTTAACCTGAAGCATCATATACGCACCCACACCGGGGAGAAGCCTTATGTCTGTGACTGGGACGGCTGTGACAAACGTTTTGCCGATCTAAGCACTCAAGTGAAACACAAACGCACCCACACCGGGGAGAAGCCTTATACCTGTGACTGGGACGGCTGTGACAAACGTTTCATAACCTCGCAACAAAGGGACTCCCACAAACGCACCCGCACCGGGGAGAAGCGTTATGCCTGTGACTGGGACGGCTGTGACCAGCGATTTGCTCAAGTGAGCCATCTGACAATCCACAAACGCAGCCACACCGGGGAGAAGCCTTATACCTGTGACTGGGACGGCTGTGACAAACGTTTTGCTCAAACAGGCCACCTGACAACCCACAAACGCACCCACACCGGGGAGAAGCCTTATACCTGTGACTGGGACGGCTGTGACAAACGTTTCACAACCGCGCAAAGCTTGGCCACCCACAAACGCACCCACACCGGGGAGAAACCTTATGCCTGTGACTGGGACGGCTGTGACAAACGTTTCATAACCTCGAAACAAAGGGACACCCACAAGCGCACCCACACCGGGGAGAAGCCTTATGCCTGTGACTGGGACGGCTGTGACAAACGTTTCATAACCTCGAAACAAAGGGACACCCACAAGCGCACCCACACCGGGGAGAAGCCTTATGCCTGTGACTGGGACGGCTGTGACGAACGTTTCATAACCTCGCAACACAGAGACACCCACAAACGCACCCACACCGGGGAGAACCCTTATGCCTGTGACTGGGACGGCTGTGACGAACGTTTCATAACCTCGCAACACAGAGGCACCCACAAACGCACCCACACCGGGGAGAAGCCTTATATCTGTGACTGGGACGGCTGTGACCAGCGTTTTGCTCAAACAGGCCACCTGACAACCCACAAACGCACCCACACCGGAGAGAAGCCTTATGCCTGTGACTGGGACGGCTGTGACCAGCGTTTTGCTCAAGTGGGCCATCTGACAACCCACAAACGCACCCACACCGGGGAGAAGCCTTATACCTGTGACTGGGACGGCTGTGACAAACGTTTTGCTCAAGCAGGCCACCTGACAACCCACAAACGCACCCACACCGGGGAGAAGCCTTATAACTGTGACTGGGACGGCTGTGACAAACGTTTTGCCGATCTAAGCACTCAAGTGAAACACAAACTCACCCACACCGGGGAGAAGCCTTATGCCTGTGACTGGGACGGCTGTGATCAGCGTTTTGCTCGAGTGGACCGTCTGACAACCCACAAACGCATCCACACAGGGGAGAAGCCTCATACCTGTGACTGGGACGGCTGTGACAGACGTTTTGCTCAAGCAGGCCACCTGACAACCCACAAACGCACCCACACCGGGGAGAAGCCTTATACCTGTGACTGGGACGGCTGTGACAAACGTTTCATAACCTCGCAACAAAGGGACACCCACAAACGCACCCACACCGGGGAGAAACCTTATCTCTGTGACTGGGACGGCTGTGACAAACGTTTCATAACCTCGCAACACAGAGACACCCACAAACGCACCCACACCGGGGAGAAACCTTATATCTGTGACTGGGACGGCTGTGACCAGCGTTTTGCTCAAGCAGGCCACCTTACAGCCCACAAACGCACCCACACCGGGGAGAAACCTTATATCTGTGACTGGGACGGCTGTGACAAACGTTTCATAACCTCGAAACAAAGGGACACCCACAAACGCACCCACACCGGGGAGAAGCCTTATGTCTGTGACTGGGACGGCTGTGACCAGCGTTTTACTCAAGCAGGCCACCTGACAACCCACAAACGCACCCACACCGGGGAGAAGCCTTATATCTGTGACTGGGACGGCTGTGACAAACGTTTCATAACCTCGCAACAAAGGAACACCCACAAACGCACCCACACCGGGGAGAAACCTTATCTCTGTGACTGGGACGGCTGTGACGAACGTTTCATAACCTCGCACCACAGAGACACCCACAAACGCACCCACACCGGGGAGAAGCCTTATGTCTGTGACTGGGACGGCTGTGACAAACGTTTTGCTCAAGCAGTCCACCTGACAACCCACAAACGCACCCACACCGGGGAGAAGCCTCATACCTGTGACTGGGACGGCTGTGACAAACGTTTTGCTCAAGCAGTCCACCTGGCAACCCACAAACGCACCCACACCGGGGAGAAGCCTTATACCTGTGACTATGACGGCTGTGACAAACGTTTTGCTCAAGCAGGCCACCTGATAACCCACAAACGCACCCACACCGGGGAGAAGCCTTATACCTGTGACTGGGACGGCTGTGACAAACGTTTCACAACCGCGCAAAGCGTGGCCACCCACAAACGCACCCACACCGGGGAGAAGCCTTATACCTGTGACTGGGACGGCTGTAACAAACGTTTTGCTCAAGCAGGCCACCTGACAACCCACAAACGCACCCACCCCCGGGAGAAGCCTTATACCTGTGACTGGGACGGCTGTAACAAACGTTTTGCTCAAGCAGGCCACCTGACAACCCACAAACGCACCCACCCCCGGGAGAAGCCTTATACCTGTGACTGGGACGGCTGTGACAAACGTTTCACAACCGCGCAAAGCGTGGCAACCCACAAACGCACCCACACCGGGGAGAAGCCTTATGCCTGTGACTGGGACGGCTGTGATCAACGTTTTGCTCAAATGAGCCATCTGACAATCCACAAACGCAGACACACCGGGGAGAAGCCCCATACCTGTGACTGGGACGGCTGTGACAAACGTTTTGCTCAAGCAGGTCACCTGACAATCCACAAACGCAGCCACACCGGGGAGAAGCCTCATACCTGTGACTGGGACGGCTGTGACAAACGTTTCACAACCGCGCAAAGCGTGGCCACCCACAAACGCACTCACACCGGGGAGAAGCCTTATTTCTGCGACTGTGGTAAGTCATATACCCAGGGCCATTGTCTCAATCATCACGTAAAAAAGAACCCAACACACAAAAAATCAAACAGTAAAGTTGCTCAATATTCATTGTCTGCTGATGTGCCTGCTGAACTTATGTACTAAACCATTTTATTGCAACGGATTCGGGGCATCCGCCGCTATCGTGGCTGAGGTTAATCTCTTTGGGTTCAATACCCCGCAGCTTGCTGCGTACCCGCTGCGCAGCAGTGGTGAAAATTGGAACCTGTAATAAATACCTCGCTTTCGCGTAGCGAAAGTCCGAGCCTAAGCGAGGAGGGCTTGCCCCGAGGATTCTTTATTTGGTAATCAGGTTCTTTTCACTCATCCATCGCTTCTGCGTTCCTCACGGAACCTTTACGTCTGAAATAAATACCTCCCGTCTCCTTTAATAAGACCCGTGACAAGCTGGAGAACGAAGAGCGCGAAACGCGACGTCGGAAGAGTTTTGATCGCGCTCCTCCCCCGAGAAACAGCGCCCCCAACGGAACGAATCACCCAGTAAAGTGATTCGTTTTGAGTATCCCGGCGGCAATGTGAACGTGAGTGTTTGCCAGGGGGATGATGTGAAACTACTACGCGCACTCAAAGAATCCGGCGCGAGGGTCATCTGATGCAACTGGATACCATGGCACTGCCGGACAATCTTTTGTGGGTGAATGAGTTTGACTGGACACCGGTTGCCCAGAGTACCGACAGGAGTCTGACCGGCTCCCTTATTGTGTCTGAAAGTCTAATGACTTACGGTCGCAGCATTGTACTGGGGGATGGGGAGAACAGCTGGTTAACGCTGTCCGAGCTGAACGCACTCTTTGCGATGACAAAAACGCTACAAAAGAAAATGTTTCTCACTCTTCCTGGCGGACGTGAATGCACAGTTATTTTTGACCGGTCTGAAGGTTCACCTATTGAGGCTCAGCAGGTGATACCACTTTCGGAGCCGAGTGAAGATCACCTCTATGCAGTGGTCATTCGTCTTTTGACGGTGGCACCCGGATAGTTGAATCCTTTATTTTGAGCCGTACTGTAACCTAAGCTTGGGAAACTCGCTTAACAAGGGTGTTTCCTCATTGTCTTTGGTGGTTATCACTGGCCGGGAGCGTTTATAAGTTTGACGGTACTCCGTGAGTGTATTGATAGTGACTGTGTATTTTTGCCACTCGTCAGGATCAACGAACTTGAAAGGTCTTGCTCTTTTTGCAGCCGCCCGCGGGCCTCTAGTGAAAAACCAATTAAATCGCCACTTTATAGATTGATCCGCCCCGGCCTGGAGCAAAATCTTAACCACCTCGGAGTGGCCGTTCTGAGCCGCTATATACAGAGGCGTGGCACCATCAGTTCCTGATTGATTAAGATCCACTCCCTCGGTGTTCACTAAAATCTGAACCACCTCGGCGTGGCCCTTTTGGGCCGCTATATACAAAGGCGTGGCACCATGATTTATTGGTTGATTAAGATTTACCCCCTCAGTGTTCACTAAAATCTGAACCACCTCCGCGAAGTCTTTCTGAGCTGCTATATGCAGAGGCGTGGCACCATCATTTCTTGGTTGATTAAGAGCCACCCCCTCGGTGTTCACTAAAATCTGAACCACCTCCGCGAAGCCTTTCTGAACCGCTATAAACAGAGGCGTGGCACCATCATTTATTGGTTGATTAAGATCCACTCCCTCGGTGTTCACTAAAATCTGAACCACCTCAGCGCGGCCATCTTGGGCCGCTATATACAGAGGCGTGAGACCATCATTTCTTGGTTGATTAAGAGCCACCCCCTCGGTGTTCACTAAAATCTGAACCACCTCGGAGTGGCCGTTCTGAGCCGCTATATACAGAGGCGTGGCACCATCAGTTCCTGATTGATTAAGATCCACTCCCTCGGTGTTCACTAAAATCTGAACCACCTCGGCGTGGCCCTCTTGGGCCGCTATATACAAAGGCGTGGCACCATGATTTATTGGTTGATTAAGATTTACCCCCTCGGTCTTCACTATAATCTGAACCACCTCTACATACCCCTTTTGGCAAGCAAGAACTAGTCCATCAACAGGATCATAATTAAAACCACTGATCAACGGTTCTTGATCAATGAAAAACTGTACCGCTTCCGCATTGCCTTCACGGCAAGCCGCCTGAAAATCATGCTCATCATATTCCCTCTTCAAGGGCCGACTCAGCTCTTTTGTGCATTCATACATAGCCAGAGAGTTTGAGAAAAACCCTAAAAAGAAGAGGAAAAAACTAGTGTAGAACCACAAACATTTCTCATTGATTCTGAACATTGCACACGTTGTAAAACGTCAAAATAAAAGGGAAGGAAGGTATGGCAATCAACAAGGAAAATATCAAGTTGTTCACATCCCAAAGGCTCTCCGACGAAGACGACGGTGGAGGCCGGGCCACTGGTAATGTGGTGACCGATGGGCAGGTCAATAACCTGTTCCGGGATATCAGCCGCATAAACCGAACGATCGGTGATGTCTCTATGCGTAAGGGTTTATGGGGGGCAGCACCGATAACACTGATCCTTATGCGATCTTCACCCAGGCTCCGGAAGAGGAGCGTGTCGGTAGTTGCTGCCCCAGATCAACCCCGATGACTCTGACTTTTATGCTGTGGTTATTCGACTATTGACGGTGGCACCCGGATAGTTGAATCCTTTATTTTGAGTCGGACTGTAATCTAAGCCTGGGAAACTCGCTTAACAAGGGTGTTTCCTCATTGTCTTTGGTGGTTATCACTGGCCGGGAGCGTTTACGTTTATAGGTTTGACGGTACTCCGTGAGTGTATTGATAGTGACTGTGTATTTTTGCCACTCGTCAGGATCAACGAACTTGAAAGGTCTTGCTCTTTTTGCAGCCGCCCGCGGGCTTCTAGTGAAAAACCAATTAAATCGCCACTTTATAGATTGATCCGCCCCGGCCTGGAGCAAAATCTTAACCACCTCGGAGTGGCCGTTCTGAGCCGCTATATACAGAGGCGTGGCACCATCATTTCTTGGTTGATTAAGAGCCACCCCCTCGGTGTTCACTAAAATCTGAACCACCTCCGCGAAGCCTTTCTGAACCGCTATCTCCAGAGGCCTGGCACCATCATTTCTTGGTTGATTAAGAGCCACCCCCTCGGTGTTCACTAAAATCTGAACCACCTCCACGAAGCCTTTCTGAGCTGCTATATACAGAGGCGTGGCACCATCATTTATTGGTTGATTAAGATCCACTCCCTCGGTGTTCACTAAAATCTGAACCACCTCCGCGAGGTCATTCTGAGCCGCTATAAACAGAGGCGTGAGACCATCATTTGTTGGTTGATTAAGAGCCACCCCCTCGGTGTTCACTAAAATCTGAACCACCTCCGCGAGGTCATTCTGAGCCGCTATAAACAGAGGCGTGAGACCATCATTTCTTGGTTGATTAAGAGCCACCCCCTCGGTGTTCAGAACCACCTCCGCGAGGTCCTGAGCCGCTATAAACAGAGGCGTGGCACCATCATTTATTGGTGGATTAAGATTTACCCCCTCGGTGTTCACTAAAATCTGAACCACCTCCGCGAGGTCATTCTGAGCCGCTATAAACAGAGGCGTGGCACCATCATTTATTGGTGGATTAAGATTTACCCCCCGGTGTTCACTAAAATCTGAACCACCTCGGCCCGGCCCTCTTGGGCCGCTATAAACAGAGGCGTGGCACCATCATTTCTTGGTGGATTAAGAGCCACCCCCTCGGTGTTCACTAAAATCTGAACCACCTCGGCCCGGCCCTCTTGGGCCGCTATAAACAGAGGCGTGGCACCATCATTTCTTGGTGGATTAAGATTCCCCCCCCCGGTGTTCACTAAAATCTGAACCACCTCCGCGAAGCCTTTCTGAGCCGCTATAAATAGAGGCGTGACACCATCATTTCTTGGTTGATTAAGATCCACTCCCTCGGTGTTCACTAAAATCTGAACCACCTCGGCGTGGCCCTTTTGGGCCGCTATATACAAAGGCGTGGCACCATGATTTATTGGTTGATTAAGATTTACCCCCTCAGTGTTCACTAAAATCTGAACCACCTCCGCGAAGTCTTTCTGAGCTGCTATATGCAGAGGCGTGGCACCATCATTTCTTGGTTGATTAAGAGCCACCCCCTCGGTGTTCACTAAAATCTGAACCACCTCCGCGAAGCCTTTCTGAACCGCTATAAACAGAGGCGTGGCACCATCATTTATTGGTTGATTAAGCCACCCCCTCGGTGTTCACTAAAATCTGAACCACCTCCGCGAAGCCTTTCTGAGCCGCTATAAATAGAGGCGTGAGACCATCATTTCTTGGTTGATTAAGATCCACTCCCTCGGTGTTCACTAAAATCTGAACCACCTCCGCGAGGTCATTCTGAGCCGCTATAAACAGAGGCGTGAGACCATCATTTCTTGGTGGATTAAGAGCCACCCCCTCGGTGTTCACTAAAATCTGAACCACCTCCGCGAAGCCTTTCTGAGCCGCTATAAACCTCCGCGAGAGGCGTGACACCATCATTTCTTGGTGGATTAAGAGCCACCCCCTCGGTGTTCACTAAAATCTGAACCACCTCCGCGAAGCCTTTCTGAGCCGCTATAAACAGAGGCGTGGCACCATCATTTTTTGGTTGATTAAGAGCCACCCCCACGGTGTTCACTAAAATCTGAACCACCTCCGCGAGGTCATTCTGAGCCGCTATAAACAGAGGCGTGGCACCATCATTTATTGGTTGATTAAGATTCACCCCCCCGGTGTTTATCAGCATCTGAACCACATCTACATGCCCCTTTTGGGCAGCAAGAACTAGTCCATCAACAGGGTCATAATTAAAACCACTGATCAACGGTGCTTGATCAATGAAAAACTGTACCGCTTCCGCATTGCCTTCACGGCAAGCCGCCTGAAAATCATGCTCATCATATTCCCTCTTCAAGGGCCGACTCAGCTCTTTTGTGCATTCATACATAGCCAGAGAGTTTGAGAAAAACCCTAAAAAGAAGAGGAAAAAACTAGTGTAGAACCACAAACATTTCTCATTGATTCTTAACATTGCACACGTTGTAAAACGTCAAAATAAAAGGGAAGGAAGGTATGGCAATCAACAAGGAAAATATCAAGTTGTTAGCATCCCAAAGGCTCTCCGACGGTGGAGGCCGGGCCACTGGTAATGTGGTGACCGATGTGCAGGTCAATAACCTGTTCCGGGATATCAGCCGCATAGACCGAACGGTCGGTGATGTCTCCATGCGAACTTCACCCAGGCTCCGGAAGAGGAGCGTGTCGGTAGTTACTGCCCCAGATCAACCCCGATGACTCTGACTTTTATGCTGTGGTTATTCGACTATTGACGGTGGCACCAGAGCTATAAGAGCTAATACCCTTTACTTTTCAATGGAGCCCGCATCATAAGTGGAGCTACTGTCTGTTTTATTCCCTCTCTCAACGCACAGACAAACTCATCAAAACAACCTGTATTACCAGCTAATTGCGCCGGAATTTTTTTCTGTTCTTTCCAGGCTTTTACTGCGGGCTTTAAAGTTTGAATTGTCAAAGCGTAACGTTCATAGGCTTCGGGGTTCGCTTGCCAGGAGGGTTGACCAAGCTTGGCGGCTTCCAGCGGCCCCCTATTGAACAAAACATGATGGTGCCATTTTTTTAATGGATCAGCTCCGGCCTTAACCAAAATATCCACCACCTCTTTCAGGCCATTTTGGCTGGCCATAAAGAGAGGTGTTGCTCCATTATCTAAGCCTTGATTCAAATCAGCTCCGGCCTTAACCAGAATCCCCACTACCCCGGCATGACCATATTGGCTGGCCTTAAAGAGAGGTGTTACACCTTCCCAGGTTTGATTAAAATCAGCTCCAGCCTTAACCAAAATTTCCACCACCTCGACATGACCATTTTGGCTGGCAATATAGAGAGGCGTCACTCCATCATCAGTGCCTTGATTCAAATCAGCTCCGGCCTTAAGCAGAATCGCTACAACCTTGTTATGACCATTTTGGCTGGCCATATAGAGAGGCGTCGCTCCATCATTACGGGCTTCATTCAAATCAGCCCCGGCCTTAATGAGAAGTTTTACTCCATCTGTATGGCCTTCCTGAGATGCCACCCTAAGACCTGAAACCTTATTTCCCGTGCAACCGCTAATAAATTCATCGTTTGGCCTAAAGCCCTTCTGGCTCAGCCAATACGCCATAACATCAACACGCCCTTGCCGACAGGCCGCCAGAAACTGGTGTTCATCTGGGTAGTCTTGCACGAAAGCCTTCTCATCATTCGATGTCGGCCTCCAGTCGGGCACTTCCCACCATTCTCCAGCCCGTGCAAACAGAACCACCGAAAGGCAGAGGAAAAATACTGCATAGGAAAACAGGCCTTGTGCACCGACTCTTTTCATAAGCCAATTCTTCTTAGACATACCCAAAAGGACTAACGGTATGGCAATCAACAAGGAAAATATCAAGTTGTTCGCATCCCAAAGGCTCTCCGACGAAGACGACGGCGGAGGCCGGGCAACAGGGAATGTCGTGGCCGATGGGCAGGTCAATAACCTGTTCCGGGATATCAGCCGCATAGACCGAACGGTCGGTGATGTCTCTATGCGTAAGGTGTTTATGGGTGTGGGCACCGACCACACAGCCCCGTACCTTGGCGCTCATGCCATTCTCACAGTGGCTCCGGAAGATGAGCGTGTCGGCGTGGTGCTGTTCAATACCGAAGCCAGATTGATGAACGGGCCGATGCCCGCAACCGTATCGAGAGCTATGTGGTGCCAGCGGTGGACACCAACTGGCATCTATTGGGCAATCAACTGGTGGGCCAACGCAGCCTGCTGGCCATTCAGAGGGAGGAGCACCGGCTGCCGGAAATTGGTGAGGTGTACCGGCTCCTGAATGAGGCGACAGGTGATGAACAATATGTGCGCATCATCAGCGTGGAAGGCAGAATAGAAACTTTCACCTATGCCGTGTCGTCTGACTCCTATGTGGACTTTGAACGGCGGAGGCTGCAGCTTGGACTCTCCGCTCCCCTGAAGGTCACCTTTCCCGGTGGTGTTGCGACACACCCGGCGGGACGATTAGCCATAACGGCTCGTGGAACCAGCAACTCCATTTATAATGGCATGGCTGCGCTTCGCCTGGATGGAAATATCAATCTCACAGCCGAAGTCAAAAAGACTCTTCCCGGGAATATCGGAGCCATCATCCAACGGCTCCAATGGATGCCTGACCCTAAGCACAGAATTCTGGTGGCCGAATACATAACGGCTCAAAAAGCAGAGCAGCTCAAACAAGCGAAGATCCAATTTCTCGATACTGTCGGCAACGCTTACATCCACCAACCGCCATTTTTTATTTATATTCGAGGCAATAAGAAAGAGAAGGTTGTTAACACAACCCGACCCGGTAAAGCTTTCCAACCCGCAGCCTTAAAGATTGTCCTTGCTCTTCTCATTGAGGATGAGCTTGCCAACGCGCCCTATCGCACTATTGCTCAAAGAGCAGGCGTTGCCCTGGAAACGACCGGTGCTGTACTCGAAGATCTTGCACAGCAGGGCTGCTTAAATGCAGCCAAAACAACGCGAATTAATCAAGTTTTCTATTCATTCATTTATTGATGAATCAAGTGGATGTTTATGAGTCCATTCTAGTGTTAACACTCCGAAAGGGAGATAAACAAGGTGAGTCAATAATGAGAGAAAAAGATCGAATTATTTCTGATATCTATATGCACGAAGAGTTTATTCAAAAACGCCTCACCCATATGCAAGCAATCACAGAAAATTATTTCAACTTCAAAGAAAACGACCTGAAAGAATGGAATTCAAGGCTCATCCGGGAGTTGCAATATGTAATTGAGATTCTCGCCAGAAAGTTTGGATGGAATGTCGATGACATCATAGAAATGTAATGGATAAAAAGAGCGGGAGATCAACCGAGTTGACGACACACTCACCCTATTACCAGAACGTGCAAAGGAAAAATCAGAGGACAACGATATTGATAAACGCAAACGCCCAGGCTATTGAGCAATTTATAACCCTCAAGGGCATCGCCGAGAAGGTTGGCATTGATTCAGAAGAGGCACTGGATAGCTAACCATAAAGAGAGCGGAATCATTTTAGGATATCCCCCGTAACCGGTGGGGTGTCCAAAATGACGTTTGATAAAACTCAAGGCCTTCCAGGGTTTTGATTTTGTGTCTATATTCCTCCTCCTTATTAAAGGGGGGGGGAGGGGTAATGCATTTTCCCAGACTGACTGCTTTTGTCATCGGTGCTGTCATGGTGATCTGTTGTTTTGCCTCCCTGGATGTCTCGGCGGGCAGAATAAAGAGCACACATCTCAGAATACAACCTGTTCAAAACCCAACGCATACAGTGGTTTCAAGAGGGGGCGTGGCCGTTTATCCTGCGAAAGGTACACGCGTCCGCCCCCATGGAACAACGTCCTGCTCTGTCGTTCAAACGGGTGACCATCCCTTTATCTATTGCCAGGGGGAGACGCAGAAAACACACTTGACTCTAACAGGCGCCTCACGGCCATACACACTGAAGATTCAGGCTGATGCCATCACACAGATTGAGGATGCCTCGACAACGTGCCGCATCTCAACGGGAGAGGACAGTAACCCGCGCATTCACTGCGATTCCCCCCCAAAAGATATTTCCCCCTCCCCTTTGAACAATGAGCCGTGTAAAGACAGTGAAACCAGCCAGGGCCTTCAGATTCACATCGAAGGTGATGAGCTGCCAGATTCTGCTGACAGGTACAGGATTACAGTCATCCCCGGAAAAAAATGGCTCCGGCATAGATGCAGCGTATGCCAACGTAGCTTCCAAAGTACCTTTAACCTGAAGCGTCATATACGCACCCATACCAGGGAGAAGCCTTATGCCTGTGACTGGGACGGCTGTGACCAGCGTTTTTCTCGAGAGGGCGATCTGACAACCCACAAACGCACCCACACAGGGGAGAAGCCTTATGCCTGTGACTGGGACGGCTGTGACAAACGTTTTGCCGATATAAGCACTCAAGTGAAACACAAACGCACCCACACAGGGGAGAAGCCTTATACCTGTGACTGGGACGGCTGTGACAAACGTTTTGCTCAAGCAGGCCACCTGATAACCCACAAACGCACCCACACCGGGGAGAAGCCTTATACCTGTGACTGGGACGGCTGTGACAAACGTTTCACAACCGCGCAAAGCGTGGCCACCCACAAACGCACCCACACCGGGGAGAAACCTTATGCCTGTGACTGGGACGGCTGTGACAAACGCTTCATAACCTCGCAACAAAGGGCCACCCACAAACACACCCACACCGGGGAGAAACCTTATATCTGTGACTGGGACGGCTGTGACCACCGTTTTGCTCAAGCAGGCCACCTTACAGCCCACAAACGCACCCACACCGGGGAGAAGCCTTATGCCTGTGACTGGGACGGCTGTGACGAACGTTTCATAACCTCGCAACACAGAGACATCCACAAACGCACCCACACCGGGGAGAAGCCTTACGTCTGTGACTGGGACGGCTGTGACCAGCGTTTTGCTCAAGCAGGCCACCTTACAGCCCACAAACGCACCCACACCAGGGAGAAGCCTTATGCCTGTAACTGGGACGGCTGTGATCGGCGTTTTGCTCGAGTGGACCATCTGACAACCCACAAACGCACCCACACCGGGGAGAAACCTTATATCTGTGACTGGGACGGCTGTGACCAGCGTTTTGCTCGAGTGGACCATCTGACAACCCACAAACGCACCCACACCGGGGAGAAACCTTATATCTGTGACTGGGACGGCTGTGACCAGCGTTTTGCTCAAGCAGGCCACCTTACAGCCCACAAACGCACCCACACCGGGGAGAAGCCTTATGCCTGTGACTGGGACGGCTGTGACAAACGTTTCACAACCGCGCAAAGCGTGGCCACCCACAAACGCACCCACACCGGGGAGAAACCTTATATCTGTGACTGGGACGGCTGTGACCAGCGTTTTGCTCAAACAGGCCACCTTACAGCCCACAAACGCACCCACACCGGGGAGAAGCCTTATGCCTGTGACTGGGACGGCTGTGACAAACGTTTTGCTCAAGCAGTCCACCTGACAACCCACAAATGCACCCACACCGGGGAGAAGCCTTATACCTGTGACTGTGACGGCTGTGACAAACGTTTCACAACCGCGCAAAGCATGGACACCCACAAACGCACCCACACCGGGGAGAAGCCTTATGCCTGTGACTGGGACGGCTGTGACAAACGTTTCACAACCGCGCAAAGCGTGGCCACCCACAAACGCACCCACACCGGGGAGAAACCTTATATCTGTGACTGGGACGGCTGTGACCAGCGTTTTGCTCAAGCAGGCCACCTTACAGCCCACAAACGCACCCACACCAGGGAGAAGCCTTATGCCTGTGACTGGGACGGCTGTGACGAACGTTTCATAACCTCGCAACACAGAGACATCCACAAACGCACCCACACCGGGGAGAAGCCTTATGTCTGTGACTGGGACGGCTGTGACCAGCGTTTTGCTCAAGCAGGCCACCTTACAGCCCACAAACGCACCCACACCAGGGAGAAGCCTTATGCCTGTAACTGGGACGGCTGTAATCGGCGTTTTGCTCGAGTGGACCATCTGACAACCCACAAACGCACCCACACCGGGGAGAAACCTTATATCTGTGACTGGGACGGCTGTGACCAGCGTTTTGCTCGAGTGGACCATCTGACAACCCACAAACGCACCCACACCGGGGAGAAACCTTATATCTGTGACTGGGACGGCTGTGACCAGCGTTTTGCTCGAGTGGACCATCTGACAACCCACAAACGCACCCACACCGGGGAGAAACCTTATATCTGTGACTGGGACGGCTGTGACCAGCGTTTTGCTCAAGCAGGCCACCTTACAGCCCACAAACGCACCCACACCGGGGAGAAGCCTTATGCCTGTGGCTGGGACGGCTGTGACAAACGTTTCACAACCGCGCAAAGCGTGGCCACCCACAAACGCACCCACACCGGGGAGAAACCTTATATCTGTGACTGGGACGGCTGTGACCAGCGTTTTGCTCAAGCAGGCCACCTTACAGCCCACAAACGCACCCACACCAGGGAGAAGCCTTATGCCTGTGACTGGGACGGCTGTGACCAGCGTTTTGCTCGAGTGGACCATCTGACAACCCACAAACGCACCCACACCGGGGAGAAACCTTATATCTGTGACTGGGACGGCTGTGACCAGCGTTTTGCTCAAGCAGGCCACCTTACAGCCCACAAACGCACCCACACCGGGGAGAAGCCTTATGCCTGTGGCTGGGACGGCTGTGACAAACGTTTCACAACCGCGCAGAGCGTGGCCACCCACAAACGCACCCACACCGGGGAGAAACCTTATATCTGTGACTGGGACGGCTGTGACCAGCGTTTTGCTCAAGCAAGCCACCTTACAGCCCACAAACGCACCCACACCAGGGAGAAGCCTTATGCCTGTGACTGGGACGGCTGTGATCAGCCGTTTTGCTCAAGCAGGCCACCTTACAGCCCACAAACGCACCCACACCAGGGAGAAGCCTTATGCCTGTGACTGGGACGGCTGTGATCAGCGTTTTGCTCGAGTGGACCACCTGACAACCCACAAACTCATCCACACCGGGGAGAAGCCTTATATCTGTGACTGTGGTAAGTCATATACCCAGAGCCATTGTCTCAATCATCACGTAAAAAAGAACCCAACACACAAAAAATCAAACAGTAAAGTTGCTCAATATTCATTGTCTGCTGATGTGCCTGCTGAACTTATGTACTAAACCATTTATTGCAACGGATTCGGGGCATCTGCCTCTATCGTGGCTGAGGTTCATTGGTAATCAGGTTCTTTTAACTCATCCATCGTTTCTGCGTTCCTCACGGAACTTTTACGTCTGAAATAAATACCGCCCGTCTCCTTTACTCATCAGAGTTGATTCAGGAACGGCTAATGAAAAGCATCCACGTTTTCAAAAGCGGCAAGCACACCTCCAGTGCAGGACAACACGCCGATTTCACAGAATCGACCCTCAAAACCTCCGCAGCGGCTTATGTTCCCAAAACGCACGAAGCCCCCATTGTCATCAGTCACCCAAAAAGCAATGGCATGGCAAGGAAGATGCACCTATCAAGGATGAAGGTGCAACAACCGGCTGGGGCACCCCGGCACCAGAAGAGTCTAAAACAGAAAGCCTCTGGGCCAGCACTCGCCCTGTAGACCCGAAGGCTATAGATGCCCCTTGGGATAAGTCGGCCCAGCCCAAACACGCCGACACAGGCCTGCTGTGGGGCAACCCTCCGGCGAAAGACCAAGCCTATGCCGGGCCATGGTTCCGGGTCGATACCACCGGCCCGGAATGGAAGCTGAACGATCACCGACAGCCTCCCCTCTGGGCTGACCCTCCCGATGCTCAGGCATTTCGGTTTAATGAGCGCGTCTATCAGACCGACAAATCCCCCCACCTCTGGTTCCGTTTTGAGGGCCGCATACCGCCTCACCCTGTTCAGCCGAAAGATGCCTCCCCGGCGGTGCGCTGGCAGTAGGCGGAGGTGATGAACGGGGATAAGCCCTGGGTGGGCCTGTGTTTATCGACGGGAGTAACTGTACTGGAAGTGGTTCTGGGATAGCCGTGCAGACCTTGAATATAGAGAGGCATTACTAATGCCTACAACAAATCCATGGAAGCAGTTTCAGGAGTTCATGCCGAGAACGGCAAAAGCGATAGGAACAGTGGGGAGCGTGAAAGATGATGGGAGCAGCATCATCGCCTTACAAAATGGCAGCCAGATACGAGTAAGAGGGAGGAGTGTTCCTGCTGGAAAAAAAGCGATGATTATGAATGGGCAGATTGTTAGAGATGTACCAGACTTGCCCCGGTTTACCGTCCAGGTATGAGGCTAGCATCGGCTATAAAAGTGACTCGATTTGTTGAGGATTTCGACTCTGCCCCTTCTGTACCTCTTAAGAAGTGTACCTCTTAAGAAGGCTGGTGTAGCGGAATTATCAGAGGTAACAAATAGTTAGGCGACCTCGGACGGGGGTTCAGTAAACATTCCGTGAACCCATAGTCACTCCCCCACCGGTTTCTGGCCGGTAGCGTGCTTTATTGGATACTATGATTTTGGTGATGGGGGTAACTGAGCATCATCTGGAGGACTGTATGAGGCATGATGATGGTCCTGAGTTTTTTGTCATAATTTTATATGTCGATGCACGAACGGTGGTTTTCGCTCGCTTCAAATACGCAGTGATGTACTCACCAACAGTCCATGAGCCTCGTGCCTCCGGAGTGCCGTACTTTTTGAGTTTCTTGGAGTCAGGAAAATAGTAGCCATAGTCAAAGTCACTGCGAGAAATATCATCCTTTGTACGCTAAAGAACAACATCAGCATTCTTAAGAGAGCGCTGTATGCTGTATTCAAACTTTGACTGATCACTGGCACTGGAAATGGGGGGAATCGTTACAGACAAGTACGATTCCCGGCAGGTCTCAGAGCGGTAACTGAACTGTACCTGAATGGTGACTGAGTTTTTGTTGACCCTCAGCTTTATTCCTTTCGGGCATGTGATGTGAGATAAGTCCATACATCACCTCCTCTTAGTGTTGTGATTTTCGTTTACGCTTTTGTCCTCCAGCCCAATTATTAACAGCCTGCAAGTTCACCCAAATATGGCCGTCATCAGCTGTCCTCTACTCTCGCCCCTCCAACCATAAACCTTCCTTTCTTTTGCGAAATACAGTGTTTCGTGTCTCTCCAGACAGTTCAAAATACTTACTCAACCTGACCCACTCAAGCATGTCCCTATACTCCGTCATCATTGGAAGTTTGCCGGTATTGCACGTCCCTGCACTCAATTCGGTAAACCGGGTTAGCAGTCTTGAACCGGGTTAGCAGTCTTGAACCGGGTTAGCAGTCTTGAACCGGGTTAGCAACCGGGTTAGCAGCGCCAACCTCAACCCGATCCCGCTTGTGGATAACTCAGTTCACTGTTTGACCTCATCCATGCGCTGCGTGGGCAAAGGCTGTGGATACTGCATCCGTAAACAGCTGCTGGTACAGAAGTGATGTCCATCGCCCCGATTGAACGCTTCGACACTGCCTACATAGTGCCAGTCCCGATCACCCAATGAGGCAACACAGCCGCACTCATCGCATTTGAAGCGGGAAAGAACTTCCTCAGTGACATCCATTGTCATGTGAACTCTCCTTGTTGGCATAGCCCTGAATCCGTGATTTCCTGATTACTGAGGCATTTCTGGTGTTTTCTGACGCTGAGCAAAGCTTCGGATTCAACCTTTCTGTGCAGCGCCTTGCGATTTTATTCAAAAAAACACCACTAATGCCCACAGCTCTGATTTCTGGCGGCCTTTTCCTGTTTGCAGACCATAGAACGCCACGGCCTTCGTTGAAAGCCTTTGTCATTTTATTGCGGCGTGGTTTTGTCAGTTGGCTATCGCTGCAAGGCCATCAACACAGTGCATACGCAGACAATAAACGTCGATAAGCCCGGAAGCCTGGGCTGTGTCGGCCGAAGCGCTAGTGTTTCTCTTCCAGTGTCGTCCACCAACCTTCCAGCTCATACTCCGGGCCTGAGATAAACATCTGGCCGACAGCATCACAGGTTCTGCGGATAATTCTGAGAACCAGACGCTGCGGGCCATAGTCTGTCTCGTGGATAACAGATAAGGTGGCGTAGTCTTTCCCATCCCTGACAGGCTGCCAGGCAATGTTGGCGTCTTCAAATTGTGGCAACCATCGCTCTGTCGTGTAGGTGCTGCGGGGGTTGAGCTTAATGATGTGCTCCACATTTTTGTGACGGGCCACTTCCTTGCGGCTGTCTTCAGCATCATGGCCACTGTCGAGTCTCAGCAATAGTGATTCCCGGGTGATACGCTTAGCTCGCTGAATAACCTGCGCCAAAAAAGGAATGAACTCTTTCTGGGAGTGTTGGGAACCGGTGCGCAGATCACAACCAAGACACCAGCCTTCCTGCCCAAGGTAAGCGGATATCGGCGCATAACCGTCATGACCTTTGTAGGTGTAGGCGACACCTTCTTTTTTTGTGCCACTGTTATCCATGGGAAATACATCGATATCCAGAGCTATGTGCTGCTGTTTATCCAATCGTTTGGGCAGAGCCGTTAATGGTGCATCCAGGTTCACCACGACCTCGGCCAGGCTGTCATTGACCAAAGGCATCAGTGCAGAAGCGTCTTCATCAAACCGTTGTCGCAAGCGGCTGGCGGAGGGCATTTGCCGAATATCCATGCAGTTCTTGAACCAGTCGTCATTGCGGATATTCTCGATCGCCTCAAAATCACTCTTGCCTGTTGCCAGAAGGCTGGTATAGGCGCGTATCAGTTCAACATTGGGGATGCCATGTCGTTTGGTAACAGTGCGCAGTGTTTTCCTGAGCGTTGTTTTCTGGTTGATGGCATGCCCCACGAAATGAAGACCAGCAACAGGGTATAGAATTCGGTGTCAGACTGTTCGATTTTCAGTTTCACAAAAACGCACCCGGCAGGTGAAATCCTGGGAGAGGTGTATTTTACCTGTCAGCCCCTGTGCTGTCAGGGTTTTAGAAGATTACTGTTGATCTGAATTCGCGGATTCAGGATAAAGAGAGCGAAATCATTTTAGGATATCCCCCATAAACGGTGGGGTGTCCAAAATGACGTTTGATAAAACTCAAGGCCTTCCTGGGTTTTCGATTTTGTGTCTATATTCCTCCTCCTTATTAAGGGGAGGAGGGGTAATGCATTTTCCCAGACGTACTGCTTTTGTAATCGGTGCTGTCATGATGATCTGTTGTTTTGCCTCACTGGATGTCTCGGCGGGCAGAATAAAGGGCACACCTATCAGAATACAACCTGTTCAAAACCCGACGAATACCGTGGTTTCAAGAGGGGGCGTGGCCATTTATCCTGCAAAGGGGACACGCGTCCGCCCCCATGGAACAACGTCCTGCTCTGTCGATCAAACGGGTGACCATCCCTTTATCTATTGCCAGGGAGAAACGCATAAAACACACTTGACTCTAACAGGCGCCTCACGGCCATACACACTGGAGATTCAGGCTGATGCCATCACACAGATTGAGGATGCCTCGACATCGTGCTGCATCTCAACGGGAGAGGACAGTAACCCGCGTATTCACTGCGATTCCCCCCCCAAAGATATTTCCCCCTCCCAGTTCCCTCAGCTCAATGGCTGGATGCGTGCGCATTACAGGGAATTCCGAACAAAAGGGGCACTCCCCTCCCCTTTGAACAATGAGCCGTGTGAAGACAGTGAAACCAGCCAGGGCCTTCAGATTCACATCGAAGGTGATGAGCTGCCAGATTCTGCTGACAGGCACAGGATTACAGTCATCCCCGGAAAAAAACGTCTCCGGCATAGATGCACCGTATGCCAACGTAGCTTCCAAAGTACTTTTAACCTGAAGCGTCATATACGCACCCACACAGGGGAGAGGCCTTATGCCTGTGACTGGGACGACTGTGACAAACGTTTCACAACCGCGCAAAGCGTGGCCACCCACAAACGCACCCACAGCGGGGAGAAGCCTTATGCCTGTGACTGGGATGGCTGTGACCAGCGTTTTGCTCAAGTGTGCCATCTGACAATCCACAAACGCACCCACACCGGGGAGAAGCCTCATACCTGTGACTGGGACGGCTGTGACAAACGTTTTGCTCAAGCAGTCCACCTGACAACCCACAAACGCACCCACACCGGGGAGAAGCCTCATACCTGTGACTGGGACGGCTGTGACAAACGTTTTGCTCAAGCAGTCCACCTGGCAACCCACAAACGCACCCACACCGGGGAGAAGCCTTATACCTGTGACTATGACGGCTGTGACAAACGTTTTGCTCAAGCAGGCCACCTGATAACCCACAAACGCACCCACACCGGGGAGAAGCCTTATACCTGTGACTGGGACGGCTGTGACAAACGTTTCACAACCGCGCAAAGCGTGGCCACCCACAAACGCACCCACACCGGTGAGAAACCTTATATCTGTGACTGGGACGGCTGTGACGAACGTTTCATAACCTTGCAACACAGAGACACCCACAAACGCACCCACACCGGGGAGAAGCCTTATACCTGTGACTGTGGTAAGTCATATACCCGGGGCCATTGTCTCAATCATCACGTAAAAAAGAACCCAACACATAAAAAATCAAACAGTAAAGTTTCTCAATATTCATTGTCTGCTGATGTGCCTGCTGAACTTATGCACTAAACCATTTATTACAACGGATTCGGGGCATCCGCCTCTATCGTGGCTGAGGTTCATTGGTAATCAGGTTCTTTTCACTCTTCCATCGTTTCTGCGTTCCTCACGGAACTTTTACGTCTGAAATAAATACCGCCCGTCTCCTTTAATAAGACCCGTGACAAGCGCGAGAACGAAGAGCGCGAAACGCGACGTCGTAAGAGTTTTGATCGCGCTCCTCCCCCGAGAAACAGCGCACCCCAACGGAACGAATCACCCAGTAAAGTGATTCGTCTTGAGTATCCCGGCGGCAATGTGAACGTGAGTGTTCGCCAGGGGGATGATGTGAAACTACTACGCGCAGCGCGAGGGCCATCTGATACAACTGGATACCATGACACTGCCGGACAATCTTTTGTGGGTGAATGAGTTTGACTGGACACCGGTTGCCCAGAGTACCGACAGGAGCCTGACCGGATTCCTTATTGTGTCTGAAAGTCTAATGACTTATGGGCGCAGCATTGTACTGGGGGATGGGGAGAACAGCTGGTTAACGCTGTCCGAGCTGAACGCACTCTTTGCGATGACAAAAACGCTACAAAAGAAAATGTTTCTCACTCTTCCTGGCGGACGTGAATGCACAGTTATTTTTGACCGGTCTGAAGGTTCACCTATTGAGGCTCAACAGGTGTTACCACTTTCGGAGTCGAGTGAAGATCACTTCTATGCAGTGGTCATTCGTCTTTTGACGGTGGCACCCGGATAGTTGAATCCTTTATTTTGAGCCGGACTGTAACCTAAGCCTGGGAAACTCGCTTAACAAGGGTGTTTCCTCATTATCTTTAGTGGTTATCACTGACCGGGAGCGTTTATAAGTTTGACGATACTCCGTGAGTATATTGATAGTGACTGTGTATTTTTGCCACTCGCCAGGATCAACGAACTGGAAAGGTCTTGCTCTTTTTGCAGCCGCCCGCGGGCTTCTAGTGAAAAACCAATTAAATCGCCACTTTATAGATTGATCCGCCCCGGCCTGGAGCAAAATCTTAACCACCTCGGAGTGGCCGTTCTGAGCCGCTATATACAGAGGCGTGGCACCATCATTTGTTGGTTGATTAAGAGCCACCCCCTCGGTGTTCACTAAAATCTTAACCACCTCGGAGTGGCCCTCTTCGGCCGCTATATACAGAGGCGTGACACCATCAATTATTGGTTGATTAAGAGCCACCCCCTCGGTGTTCACTAAAATCTGAACCACCTCGGCGCGGCCCTCTTGGGCCGCTATATGCAGAGGCGTGGCACCATCATTTGTTGGTTGATTAAGAGCCACCCCCTCGGTGTTCACTAAAATCTGAACCACCTCCGCGAAGCCTTTCTGAGCCGCTATATACAGAGGCGTGGCACCATAATTTATTGGTTGATTAAGAGCCACCCCCTCGGTGTTCACTAAAATCTGAACCACCTCGGCGCGGCCCTCTTGGGCCGCTATATACAGAGGTGTGGCACCATCATTTATTGGTGGATTAAGAGCCACCCCCTCGGTGTTCACTAAAATCTGAACCACCTCGGCGCGGCCCTCTTGGGCCGCTATATACAGAGGCGTGACACCAGCATTTATTGGTTGATTAAGAGCCACCCCCTCGGTGTTCACTAAAATCTGAACCACCTCCGCGAAGCCTTTCTGAGCCGCTATAAACAGAGGCGTGACACCATCATTTCTTGGTGGATTAAGATTTACCCCCTCGGTGTTCACTAAAATCTGAACCACCTCGGCGCGGCCCTCTTTGGCTGCTATATACAGAGGAGTGGCACCATCATTTCCTGGTTGATTAAGATTTACCCCCCCGGTGTTTATCAGCATCTGAACCACCTCTACATGCCCCTTTTGGGCAGCAAGAACTAGTCCCTCAACAGGGTCATGATTAAAACCACTGATCAACGGTTCTTGATCAATGAAAAACTGTACCGCTTCCGCATTGCCTTCACGGCAGGCCGCCTGAAAATCATGCTCATCATATTCCCTCTTCAAGGGCTGACTCAGCTCTTTTGTGCATTCATACATAGCCAGAGAGTTTGAGCAAAGCCCTAAAAAGAAGAGGAAAAAACTAGTGTAGAACCACAAACATTTCTCATTGATTCTTAACATTGCACACGTTGTAAAACGTCGAAATAAAAGGGAAGGAAGGTATGGCAATCAACAAGGAAAATATCAAGTTGTTCGCATCCCAAAGGCTCACCGACGAAGACGACGGCGGAGGCCGGGCCACTGGTAATGTGGTGACCGATGGGCAGGTCAATAACCTGTTCCGGGATATCAGCCGCATAGACCGAACGGTCGGTGATGTCTCCATGCGTAAGGGTTTATGGGGGGGCAGCACCGATAACACTGATCCTTACCTTAGGCTCCCATGCGATCTTCACCCAGGCTCCGGAAGAGGAACGTGTCGGTAGTTGCTGCCCCAGATCAACTCCGATGACTCTGACGTCTATGCCGTGGTTATTCGGCTGTTGACTGTGGCATCAGAGAAATAAGGCTTATTGGGCTTTATCTTTCAATGAAAGCCGTCCCATTAGCGGAGTCACTGTATTTTTCATTTCTGCCATATCAACAGCCGGATCGAAATAAACCGTAGTACCAGTCGATGGTGCTATTTTCTGATTTTTCCTAACTTTTACTGCGGACTTTAAAACTTCAATTATTTGATCATAACGAGCATGTTTTTCAGGGTTCATTCTTTTCAGTAAGGGGCGTGCATGTCTGGCAATTGTCAGAGGGCTCTTGGTTAAAAAAAAACCGTAGTGCCACTTTCGTGTTGGATCAGCCCCGGCATTAACAAAAATCTTTACTATCTCGACATGACCATTTTGGCTGGCCATAAATAGAGGTGTTACACCGTGCCAGATTTGATTCAAATCAGCCCCGGCATTAACGAGAATTTTTGCTATCTCGGCATGACCGTTTTGGCTGGCCATAAATAAAGGTGGTGCACAGTTTCTGGTTTGATTCAAATCAGCTCCGGCCTGAACCAGAATTTCCACCACCTCGACATAACCATTTTGGCTGGCCATAAACAGAGGTGTCTCTCCTTCATCTCTGCTTTGATTCAAATCAGCCTCGGAATCAACAAGAATCTGTACAACCTCGGTATGGCCTTCTTGGCTGGCTATAAACAGAGGTGTCACTCCATTATCATTGCCTTGATTCAAATCAGCTCCAGCCATAACCAAAATCTCCACGACCTCGACATGGCCATTTTGGCTGGCCATAAATAGAGGTGTCGTTCCATCATCTCTGCCTTGATTCAAATCAGCCTCGGAATCAACAAGAATCTGTACCACCTCGGCATGGCCTTCTTGGCTGGCTATAAACAGAGGTGTCACTCCATTATCTATGCCTTGATTCAAATCAGCCCCGGCATCAACGATAATCTTCACCACATCAATATGCCCTTTATGGCTGGCCATAAGCAGAGGTGTTGTACCATTCCAGGTTTGATTCAAATCAACCCCGGCATTAACAAGAATATTTACTACCTCGGCATGACCATTTTGGCTTGCTTTAAACAGAGGTGTTGCACTGTTCCAGGTTTGATTCAAATCACCCCCTGCATTAACAAGAATATTTACTACCTCGGCATGACCGTTTTTGCTGGCCATAAAGAGAGGTGTCGCTCCACCATCCCTGGGTTGATTCACATCAGCCCCGGCCTTAATGAGAAGTTTTACTCCATCGGTATAGCCTTTCTGAGATGCCACCCAAAGACCTGAAACCCTGCCACCCCTGCAACCTCTAATTAATTCATCGTTTGGACTAAAGCCCTTCTGGCTCAACCAATACTCCATAACATCAACACGCCCTTGCCGACAGGCCACCAGAAACTGGTGTTCACCAGAATAGTTTTGCACGAAAGCCTTCTCATCACTCGATGTCGGCCTCCAGTCGGGCGCTTCCCACCACTCTCCAGCCTGTGCAAAAAGAATCACCGAAAGACAGAGGAAAAATACGGCATAGGAAAACAGGCCTCGTGCACCAGCTCTTTTCATAAACCAGTCTCTTTTACTCATACCCAAGAGGACTAACGGTATGGCAATCAACAAGGAAAATATCAAGTTATTTGCACCCCAAAGGCTCACCGACGGGGACGAGGACGACGGCGATGACTGGGCACGTGGTGCAATCTCTTTCTATTTCATTACTAATAACGAGAGCTAAACACGCAGCAGCGAGGACATCATGGCAACAACCACCCCCTGGAAAAAGTTAAAAGGTCTGCTCCCTACAGCTGCGCGAGTGATCGCCACAGTCACCTCGCACAACAGCAACGGGACAAGCACCCTGTCTCTTCGCTCTAGAGGAACGTTAACAGCCAAAGGACACGCTGCGCCTATGGGCGTGGAAGTATGATGTACAGGTGTGATGCTTACCTTTTTAACAAACTATCGGACAATGGACACCTAATTACGAATTCAGCACGAATTTACCCTGTTGATATAAATTCATAGACAAACCAAACAGTTACAGGCCTCCAGACGGGGGGGGGGGGGGTAAACATTCCGTGAACCCATAGTCACTCCGCCACCGGCTTCTGGCGGGTAGCGTGCTTTATTGGATACTATGATTTTGGTGATGGGGGTAACTGAGCATCATCTGGAGGACTGTGATTCTTCAATGATTGGAGACGTCCACCTGTCATCAGCCAGGGTAGCCAATCGGACAGGTCTTCCGGCGGATTCCTGTCATTCTCTGCACACGCCTGCAGATATTCACTCAGCCAAAACCAGGGATTGATATCCCAAAGGTTCAGGGTCATGAACACGGAGAACAGCCAGGCGGTCAGCTTTTCGCTCCAGTCACTGCCCGCGCCATAGAAGTTTTTTCACCCCACAACCGGTGAGCGAAGTGACCGCTCGGCCGCATTGTTATCCATCGACACTTCGGGGTAATCGGTAAACAGGCACAACCCTTTCCAATGGTTTTGAAGGCTGGTAAGTATTTTCCGACACTGTTCCTTCAGTTCTGGCCGGGCGAGTTCTTCAATGCGCCACTTCTCCATGCTGCTTAGATGGTTTTTCAGTGCACTGTCGTATTTCTGGAATACTTCAGAAGTCCCAAGGCTGTTCAACCTTTGATGATTCAAATGGTAAAGCCTGCCAATCCGTTTGACCCAGGTCGTACTCCATGTTCTCAGTCCGTCAGCTCCCCGTTCTGCATTGATAAAGTCTCTGCGAACATGACTCCAGCAAAAGGCAAGAAACACATCCTGATTTTTACGAGCCAGGCATTTGTAGGCGCTGTAACGGTCGCAGATAAACACACCGCTGCTGTCGCATAGTACACCTTTGGGAACGCTTGCCGAACGGTTGTCGTCCACGCTGTAGTAGGCTGCGGTGCTGCTTAAATAGACCCACAGCCAGTGTTTTTTGGCCTCTTTTTCATCACCACAGACCAGCCAGCGAGTTTCGTCGGCATGCCACTGCTCGTCACTGGCGACGCGTTCCCGGATAGCTTCGGCAACCGGTTCAAACAAAGGTTGGATGATTTTCAAACCACCGGCCACTGTCCCCGGAGACAAGGTCAGGCCCCGCAGGCGAAAGTCCTGTAATTGCCGGGCAACGGGGATACCGAAGGCGTATTTGTGTAACAGAATCTCGACCCAGACAGAGATGCCCAGCTTACCCTTGCGGATCAGTTTGGCTGGACCCGGAGCGATGGTCATGGCCGCTGACTGTTCGCACTGGCAGGTTTTGAGATAACGATGTCTGTGATAGCGGCGGATATGAGCTTGTACATCTACCTCGACGACGTCGCTGTCTTCGGTGCCAAAGGGTTTAAAGGGGAAATGACAGTGAGGGCACTGCTTTTGGTGATCTTCAAGATCAAGGTGTTCGGGAACCACAGGAAGTGTTGTGATTGTTGTACGACCATGACCTTTGTGACCCCGCTGCTGGCCTCTGGATTTTGAGGAAGGCCGGGCTTTCTTTTCCTGCTTCAGGGAGGAGTGTTTCTTTTCCGTCGAGTGCCCAAAAACCCTATGCTGCATCCCCGCCAGCTGATTTTTGAGAGTGGCAATCTGCTCTTGGAATGTGGCTAGCTCATGGGCGTGCTCGGCCTCGGCCTTTATCTGTTTGATCCGGTCAAGCGCCTCCTTCTCCCGTGTTCGGGTGCGTTGCCACCCCGCTGGGTGCGCCATTGTTTGGCCTGAGCCTTCAGTTCGATGTAGTCCACTTTGGGGAGTGTGACCTGAGCGTAGGCAAAGGGGGCTTTCATCGGGTCAGGCGCAGCCCTGGTATGGGGAGAAGATTCGGAGGAAATCATGGGGGAAATATAGTCCCCCTGGGAAGAATGGGTATTTTGGAGTTATGGGTTCACGGAATGTTTACGGGTACTGTTGCATTGCAGCGACAAGGCTTTGAAAAAACGCAGATACATTAGAAGACGTTATAGCCATAGACAGTTGGTTATGCGACATTTGCACAGTATAACCAAGCTGTTATATTTCACATCATAAACATCTGAGTTGTAAAAATAAAAAGACTACTAATTGTTCTTGCGATATTCCTTCAAGGCTGTGTGAGCCATGATACAGTCTCAAAAGGAGATCTGTTTAAGCCGGACTTAGAGGTTGATAGAGATCTAGCAACAGTATACTTTTTCCAGCCAGATCAGGAACTGGTTAACAGCTGTCTTCTCTTAGGTGTGAATGGTGAATACAAGGGGTGTATCGGCTACCCCTGCTTTATAAAAACATACATTAAGCCAGGTAAACATAGAATTTCCTTCACACCTAATGCACCTGTCAAGATAGCCAACTTGTCATTTTATTATTCATTCAAGGCTGGCAAGGATTACTATTTTGAATATCAAGAGTTATCGAAATCACAAACAGTAAAGGCTGCAGGCAGTACATACAATGCTCTTCTTGGTACGCATATTGGCTGGGTTCCTTTAACAAAAACGGAGGCCTTGGCTAAATTAAACGAGCTGCGTTCGTGGCAGTGAAATATAACAAGGCCAAGCAGCATCGTACCAGCAAGCTGGTGCTGGACCTCGCTGCGCTCGGCCGCTGTTGGCGGCGTTACATGCTTACCAAATATAAGGAGTAATCTTTGAGATTTCTTTTTATCGATGCTGAAAATACGGGCAACAAGGAAGTTGAGGAAATAAGTGCAACAGTCGCAGACAAAGTATTTGTTTTCTCAAAGAATGAAAAATTAAAATTGGCATGTGAGCGTAAGTTTTTCCTGTATATATCGAGCTATCCTACCGGAAAAAATCAAGCTGACTTTTACATTATCGGAAATCTGGTAGGGATTTTTGCTTCACTTACCGATGAGCAAAGAGATGCTTGTCAATTTGTCCTGTACTCGCAAGATGAACCCTTGCTCATGGCCTTTTCCTTTCAGTGCCAGTTGCATAAGGTAAAATACAAAATTGCTCTGGAGCCAAAGGATAAAGAGCAACCAAAAATAACACAACAGAACTTTGAACAAAGCATAGAGAAAAAAGTATACAACCAGTTTAAAACTGCCAAAACAACAGAAGTCGCACGAAAGAACTTAAAACAGCCAAAGGCTTATTTTATAAAAGTATTCAAAAAGCGTTCTTTCGTGCGGAGAGCGCATGAATGTCATTTCGCTCCGGGAAACCAGCCTCAAAATCGATAGAGAGACGCCATTTTCTGATTATTTTTTAAACAAAAATAAAAATAATCAACTCAAAATAGTTTTTCTACAGCTTCGTTAGGTTGTTAACCTTTGTGCCGTTCTGTACTTAAGAATATCTTTGCTTAAATAACCCCAAAAGGTTATTCGTGCTTTTATAGCACTTTTAGCAGACTCAATAGCTCGTAGTCTGGCAGGCTCATCCCCTGCTATTAGCCTTTCTAATATATTCTTTGCAGCTGGACCATGACTGTCACCATCAACTTCAATATGTCTATTCAGGTAATAAAACATTTTTGGTGCATCACTTTCTCGTATATGCCATTTATTTATTAACTTCGAGAACATGTTTGGAATTGAATCTTCTCTTCCATATAAAAAGTTACTTGCAACTTCTTCAGGTTTGCCATTTTTAGCAAGTTCAATATTGTTAATTACGAAATTTTTTACATGTGTTGGAGCTTTTGCTTTATTTAACGATAACTCTAAATTTTTATCGTTCATAATGCCATCAATAAACTCTCTAAACGGGGTTGTATCCGCACCAATCTCCTCCATTGCATCAAGATATATTTCCAAGTGACTAGCAGCTTTACCTTCTATATCAAGATCACTTTCTTCACATAAAACGATATCATTTATCAGTCGAGAAGCATTTTTGTCAACAGGTGGAATCCATGGCAATGTAATTGTTGTCATTTCAGACTGTAGCCTTTTCACCAAACTCATAAAATCCCAAACTGCAAAAACATGACTTTGCATAAAAAGCTTCAGTTCATCAATGTTACCTACCTGTTCGTATATTTCATGATTAAGCAACTTTTCCATCAAACTCGTGATTTCGTGATTCATTTCTTATGCTCTGGTAAATACTAAAATTGAGCTTTTACTGTTACAGATTATTATTGATTATCAAAATATTTTTTATCTACAAAAATCGCTTTTTATATAACCATACGTTCAACGAATAAGGTTCTTCCTTTGTTTCATTGGGTGATTTTCAGCGATTAACGCCACTGGGATACAGATCCAGACCACCGAGATAATAGTAGATCGCTGTCTTATATTATTCACGACTTCTGTACCCGCATGCCCGGGTCTTCAAACTTTGAATCTTGCTGTTGATACCTTCTGCACGTCCATTGTTAGCATTAAGCACGATTGCATTCACTATACCCCACAAATGCTCCTTGACTGTCCTGGCGACGACTTTGATGGGTTCAAGGCGACAGCGTTGCGCCCAGCTCAACCAGCGCTTCCAGGCTTTGATAGCCCCGGCTCTGGACTTGTAATCCCATAGAGACATAGCCATTTCCCTGAGGACCCAGGCTCGCGCTGTTTTCAACGTAGAATTCCGTAATGGTTCAAAGTTATCCCACTTCTCCTCGGACATATTTTCAGGGTTCATCAACCAGTCAAAACGGGTTCCTTTAGGCAGCCCTACACCCTCTGCCAGAAGGGTTTTTTCTCTTCTATGCATTGTTAACAGCTTTTCCAAGGGACTGGGCGACATGGAATTTGTCGAATTCGATCCGTAGGTCTGACTCAGGGACATTCTCCCTGACTGACTTGATATACGCTCTGGACATATCCATGGTCACACATTCAATGTTGGCCTTTTGGTCCTCGGGCAAGGTATCAAGGTACTCGTTGAGACTGAGACTGCCACTCTTACGGTCGTCTGCTACATGCACCACAACGCCTTCGATATGATCCGTGACCACTGTGACGTACTCATGCCGCTTCTGGAAAGACGTTTCATCGACCGCTATACGCTTGGGTGGCTTGGGTGGCTTGGTTTCCCTACGCTCCAGACCTCTCTTTACAGCACGCTGTTGAATACCGTCTATGGCAGTCCAACTAAGCTTCATCTGTTGTGCAACTGCCTTGGTCGTGGCTTCCTTTAGCCAGTCAATAACCAAGGCTTCAAACAGGGCCGTATAACAAGAGCCCGGTTCCGCCCATGGCACCTGAGTGGCTAACACTCCGTGTTCAGGACATTTGGTACGAGGAACGCTGACTACAAGGATGGTTTGAAACTAACAAGTATCCAGGTGGCGCCACTTCTGGATAACGTGATCATAACCGGGACAGGGTTGGCCGCAACTGCTGCATTTACAGAGCTTTTTACCATTGTGTTCCATGTAGACTTTGACTTGGTTTTCCTGAAGGGAAAGATCTACTTCTGATACTGACCATGGAGTTTGAATACCCAGTATCTGGGAGTACAGTTTCTTATCTCGCATCTCGAGATTATGCTAAATCACCCATTCAAATTAAATTAAGGAAGAGCCACGAATAAGGATAGATCGCGCGCAGCCGCGATCTTATCCTGTTGTTGAACAAGCCCGGCTGGACTCCTCACTCTCCTGTTCTATTGCAGATTGCTTTTTTGAAGGCAGGCTGACAGCAGGACTTTAATGATCCGCCCTTTTTGCAGGGTGAACGCCCCCATGCCGCAGCCAATCGCTTCGCTACAGCTTGGGAGTGCCCTGTTATTCAAAAACGTTCTGGCTCCTCTGTCAGGTGAATGGTAATCCCGTTCTCGCTGTGGCGTTAAAGTCGATCGCAAGAACTGACGGCTGATAGTTTTCATTCCGTGGCCGCAATGTTTGCAGACAAAGGCAGGACGAACGACGGCTTCGATGAATGGCGTCAGTACATGGAGCACAAGCTGTACCAGTTTTAATCGCTTTTTCGCGTTGCTATGCAGAAATCCATAGTCCCGCACCCGCCGAAACCCTCGCGGTAAAACATGGCGGAGAATCAGCCACAGAAAGTCTTCGCCGGGCAGCGTTCTGGTTTTAGTGGCTTTAGTCTTGCTGTCGGTATAGGAGAAGGTCACCTGACCTTTGTCGTTGGAGAGTATGTTGTTTTCGCTAATGACACCTTTATAGAGGTAGCGGGACAGGTATTTTAAAGCGGGTAATCCCTGGCCGGTGTGCTGGCAGTTGACGATCCATTCTCTGGGTAATGCCTGTTGCAACTGAGTCGTGAGCAGACCCGCTTCATTCAGCGCTTTCAGCATTTTGGCGCGATAGACTTTGGCAAGATTTTTGCCATTGAACAGATATTGGCCTTTTGTTTTTCGCCACTCCTTTCGCCGTGTATTAATGCCGCCTCCGGGAACGACGAAATGGATATGAGGATGGTAATCCTGTCGGCGGGTATGGGTATGCAAAACACCGGTCATGCCCATCTCTGCATCAAGGTTTTTGGGGTTTTCACCAAACGCACTCAAAGTACAGGCGGTGACTTTAAAAAGCAGGTTGTAGAAGACTTTCTGGTGTTGCCAGGCCAGTGATCGCAACTGTTCCGGGATCGTAAAAGTCACCATAAAGTACGCGACGGGGAGCAGCTTCTGTTGCTGCCTGGCCAACCATTCGCTGGTTTCGGTGTTTTGGCATTGCGGGCAGTTACGGTGTCCACAGTACAGCGGGCGTATGTCCCGTTTTTTGCAATGGATACACTCCTGTTGCGTGAGTCCGGCCGCGGGTGTGCGGCACCCTTGTATCGCTTTCAGGGCTTTGCGCTGACTGGGCAGGAGTCGGCTGTCATATTTTGTCAGGAACGCGGATTGGTATTGATCGATAATCCCGGAGAGCTTCATCGCGTCTCTCCTGAATTGCGTAAAATGTCTAATGAAGTGGAAGGCTTCAAAGGCAAGCCATCAATCAGGCTGTTAATGGTATGGCTGGCATCCTGCAGTGTGACATCGGTTAACCGGGTGTAGATTGCAGTGGTTTTGGGGCACATGTGGCCCAGATGATTCTGGATAATGCGCAGATTCAATCCACATTCCAGCAGGTGGGTTGCGAAGCTGTGCCGCAGCGTATGCGTGCTGACATTTTTATTGATGCGCGCTTCTTTGACACGGAGCTGAACCATTGTCTGTACGCCACGGCGGTTCATGATTTTGGTGCTTCTGTGACGCTCCTGATCGGTTTTTCCTTCGGGGAAAATCAGTGACGGGTTACGGTGGGTTTTCCAGTAGATGCGCAGAGCCTTGAGCGCTCGTACTGGCAGAGGTGCGTAGCGATCTTTTCTGCCCTTACAGTGGCGAAGATGAACGCGCATGAGCTGGCTGGCTATATCATTAACGGTCAGATTCAGGGCTTCACCTAAACGCAGCCCCATGCTGTAGACAACCAGTAAAAAGGTGCGGTAACGAAGTTGGCGGGTGCCACTGATCAGGCTGGCCAGTTCAGTGGTGGTCAGAATATCCGGCAGGCGACGAACGGTGGGGGGCTTGACGATTTTGACGAAATCCCAATCTCTTTCCAGAATGTGCTTCCAGAAAAACTGCAGTCCATTACGGTCTGTTTTGACGGTGCTCCAGGAGTGCGTTGTCACCAGGTTGGCGAAGTAAGTCTTGAGATCTTCAGGGCTGAGACGATCGGGGCAACAGTCAAAGAAGGCAGAAATTCTGCGGAGGGGCGGCTGTAGAGGTCCAGCGTGGATTTGCTTTTCCCCTGTAGGATCAATGCTGTTCGGTGTTTTTGGTAAAGGTGATCGAATCGTTTCTGTTCAGCGTCAGTGCGGTTCATTAGGGTCACATCCTCTCATGCCGTGCCGGGTTGGCACGGATGGGAGGAGTTTTAGAAGGAACTGTCCGTTTTGTTTATTCGCCGCGTAGCGGCTTGGTTTAACAAAAAAATCCAGGTGATTTATAATTGCCCATATTGTGGTCAAGCCCTTTCCACAGATAGGCTTGAAAATACAACTGGTAATTTCGTACACATAGACTCGAGTGGCTGGAGCAGTAAGCACTCATAACGTTGCAGGCATATTAATTTTTCATGAATCAAGAGCAGTTAGAATTCACCCATCTTCAAGGGCAATATCTATCTTTCATCTATAACTTTACCAAAATTAACGGTATTCCACCTGCTGAGTCTGATTTACAGAAATATTTTAAGGTCACAGCACCCACGGTCCACCAAATGGTTCTCAAGTTGCACAAGCTTGGTCTCATTAGCCGTCAGCCACGGCAGCCAAGAACTATGAAGATAGAAATTCCAATATACAACTTACCATGCTTGGAATAGTCATAAAATAAAAACGCCACATAAATCGGGTAAGGGCTGACTTTTCTTCAGCCCTCCCCAGTCGAGTCAACCAAGGGAACCGCCCCCTCAGCTGCTCACAGAACCGTACGTGAACCTCTCGACTCATACGGCTCTTCTTATCCAACCGCTGACACACAGCCTGCTCGCCAGTGTGCCATTAACCACGGAGCCCTCTTTGCGACTCGTCCCAGACAGGACGCTGCACGCTTCTTCCGGCCCCTCAATTTCTTGTATTTACCCATAGCCCAGCGAACCAGCGTAGCTTCCCTATTATTTAGAACCTTTCTCATTTCTGAGGGATAGAATCTCCCAAAGTAATTTATCCAGCCCTTAACGTATGGATTGATCAGCTTTGCAAGCTCATCCAGAGAATACAGTGATCGCTTGGTGGGAATAGCCAGCTCTCTTATCTTGCTGCGAATATGCTGTGCCGAAGCCTTGCTTATTGCAGGCAAAAAGCTGACAAAGAATTTCCCATGCCGGTTTCTGGCCATCCCTGGGCGAAAGGTGTAGCCAAGAAAGTTAAAGGAGATGTGTTCATACTTTTCCGTTCTGTCTTCATCCATGCAGTACACCAGCTTCGTCTTTTCCGGATGCAGCGTAAGACCACAGGCGAGTAAACGACCTCTTACCGCTTCCAGGATGGATTCCGCTTCTTGCTTACTGCGACAGTGGAGCGGGTGAGTAGCCCGTGGGAACCTCCCCCACAGGCTCTCTCAGAACCGTACGTGAACCTCTCAGCTCATACGGCTCCCATCATCCAACCGACGGCCTGACACCCAACTTCCAATGCGGAAACAGGTTTGGAAGTTTCTTGGCGATCTCTCCAAGCCTGTGTTCTGCCCTTCGTCGATGGCGCTTAAGCCTTTTGTATTTCCTTGTCGCCCACAAACTGAGCTTGCGGTTGATGTGACGCAATGTCGGGTACATGGCGGATTTATAGAAACGACCATAGTAGTTTATCCAGCCCTGTATCTTAGCCCTGAACATTCTGGCCAGATCAGGAAGGTCTTTGTCACTGCGCAAATGCAGCTTCCAGCTCCTTATCTCCTGTCTGATGGCCTTTCCCGCCTTGGCGCTCATCGCTGGTGTAAAGTTTATGAAGTGCTTTCCCCATCGGTTCTTCGACCGCCTCGGGCGAAATGTATACCCAAGAAAGTCAAAGCTGGTGACAGGATGCACTTCTCTACGATCATCATCTTTGCAGTAAACAATCTTCGTCTTGTCAGGATGCATTTCCAGACCACACTCCTGCAACCTGTCAGCCAAAGCACCCATAAGTGCTTCGGCTTCCGCCTTATGCTGACAATGGGCAAGCCCATCGTCAGCATATCGACAGAATGGAATAACAGGAAATTTCCTTTCTATCCACTTATCGAAGGCATAATGCATAAACAGGTTACTGAGCACAGGGCTGATCACACCTCCTTGAGGCACGCCACGTTTGCGCATGATAATCGTGCCATCTTCCTGTTGAATCGGTGCCGTTAACCAACGCTCGATGTACAGGATCAACCAGCGATTATCTGTGTGCTTGCGAACCGCTTTCATTAGCAGTTCATGGTCGATGTTGTCGAACAGCCCCTTCATCACTACTACGGGATCGTCCGCCCCTGTGCCTTGCATTGGTACTCAGACTCTTGCAGGATCTCTGCTTGAGTGGCTCCCTTAACATCAAGGCGACAGGTTCCCACGTTCCACACAGAAGCCTGTGTTAAGTTCATGCCTTCTCCACGCCGGATGCCATCTGGACAGTAAGCAGGTACCCTCCAGACTTATCCCGGGCTAACGACACCCTCCCGGTTTTGACATCATTCCTACGCTTTCGACGCGTCATCAAAGGTTCACTTGCGTTCATCTCCTTAACACTTACCTGACAGGATCAAGCCCTGCCTTTTCCTTAACGCTCACGACCAAGGCTCTTTACCTTCGCCGCTTAAGGTGGTTTGAAGCCTCCTCCTGTAAGGCGGCTCCGAGGGGCCCACCCTCATCTTCTGCGCAGTTGCGCATCGGCGCTGCTTACGCAGCAGCCTATGCTCGTGGCACACCATCATCAGCATATCGCTCAAACCAGACGTGCCGGACATTTCGCTCAAGCCAGCGATCAAACGCATAGTGCATGAACAGGTTTGCCAACAAGGGGCTAATTACTCCTCCCTGCGGGGTTCCTTTTGTTCTCTCGACTCTCTCGTTTTCACTTTCAACCGGAGCTGCAAGCCAGCGTTTAATGTACAGCAACACCCAAGGCTCTTTAATGTGATGTTCTACTGCTCGCATGATGAGTTTGTGATCCAGATTATCAAAGAACCCTTTGATATCCAGATCAATGACCCAGTCTCGTCGCCAGCAGCGTTTTCGGGCGAGTGCCAGCGCATCATGCGCTGAGCGATTCGGCCTATAGCCATAGGAGTTTTCATGAAACACCGGTTCCACTACTGGCTCGATTATCAGCTTCACCACGGTTTGGGCAATACGGTCGGCTACTGTCGAGGCTTTTTGCTAAAGAGCCCCAGCGGTCTCGTGCCTCCATCTTTCCTGGCGATATCGACACGCATGACGGGGGGAGGAAAGTAACTTCCCGATGACATCCTGTTCCCCGATTTATATTCAAAAGGTGTACAGGTTACCGCCAAGTTGCATTTCAAAGTCAGACAAGCTCTGACCATCAATACCAGCGGCTCCCTTATTGGCTTTCACTCTCAGCCAGGCTTGCCAGACAAGCCTTTTAGATATTGTGAACGGTTTTGCTTCTGTCATAGATTCATCCCAAAGATACAACTGGTTGATCTACTCCATCCGCTGGATAAGTCAGCCCCTTCGCTTCACCTCCATTACAGAGGCTTCAACACTACTACGAGCTGATCCGCCCCTGTGCCCTGTATTGGTACTCAGAGCCTTGCTGTTCGTCAGCCTGGCTGGCTCCCTTAACACCAGAGCGACAGGTTCTCATGTTCCATAAAAGAGCCTGAAATCAGTTCATGCCATCTTTGTGCCGGACACCGCTCAGGCAGTAACTGGATAACCCCTGAACTTATCATCAGGTGGTGATGCCCCTCACTTTTGATGCCGATATACAAGCTTACGACACGTCATCAATGGTTCACTTGCGTTCATCTCCTGATCTCGTACCTGACGCAATCTTGTTGCGCCTTTTCTGTGACGCTCACCACCCTGACTCTTAATCAGCGCAGATCACAGTGGTTTGGTGGTCGCTTCCAGAAGCCGCCACCGGAGGGCCTTCCTCCATCTCAATTACAGTTGCGAACAGACCGACTCTGTTCTCATGACACACCACCACGGCTTGCGGGTCCGCACCGGGCGGTTCATGGAAAGTTTTAACCACCATTGAGTTCAATAGACTGTAACTGTCACCTCTCTCCTCATACTTGAGTCCAAGGTTTGGTTACATGCACCCTCAATGCAGCCAGAGCTGGTTTCATGTGCTATCGCCAATATCGAGTAAGAGCCGATCGGCTCGTTCGCTATTGAGGGCACATAACTCCTCTCTGCTTTCCATGTTCAGCCCTTCGTTGGCGACTCCTGTCGGATAACTACTATGGCGTCTGCTGATAAGGCCATGGATGGCCTGTATGTGTGAAATGCAGGAGCAATTTCATACCTTCTGCCTGAACACAATCAGGATTACTCCTGACCGCGCTATCGTGTGTTCATCAGATTCGCTTGTTCTGGATGATGAGGTCAGAACACCTGGCCTGTGAAACCAGTGGCCAAACTGGGGAATAAACACGATCGCCTGTCGGGCAGATCTCCCCACTCTTCATAAAAAAGAGGGGATATGAACTGTCAGTGCACAACTGCCGCATTTACCGTATCTCGCAACCGGAGGGCTTCGTGATCATTGGCCCACTCGCCCCGGAGACTCGGCCTTGTATGCGATTTCTGTTCGTCAGCTCGCACCTTTGCACTCGGGCTTCCTCCCCACAGCACCTCGCGGGGCTGCACTTGCCGTCGGCTAGTGGTTATCATTGATCTATTACGAACAATGCCGGTTTCCCACAGGGGACTTGCACCCCATAAATTCATGCCCATGCCGGGCGTACCAAGTGGGTCCATGTGACGCCTTCGGCGCACCTGACCCAAGCATGTGTGCCGGGCATGGCACTTAACTCGAGAGGTGAAAGTCCTCTTACCAGGTATTCGCAGAGCCGAAGGTTAGCGAAAGGGCACCAAAAGTAGGCGCCTTAAGTGAGGGCGTTGTCGCGAGGCAGGGTCTGAAGGAAGTCCAACGCAAAATCGCGGGACGACGAACAGAAACCCAATATGAGGTGTGACGCCTCTCCTAAATTAAAAGCGGGCCAGTGGGCACGTGACCATTAAGCCCTCCATCTGCAATCGGGATACCTTTTATAAATTGGGCGTTTACGCGAGGAAAGTTAAGTGTCTTACCCCGGGAGGTCTGCACTGTGTTGAGGGAACAACTGACAGCAGAGCAATCTGTTGTGATCGCAATGCAGAAGTCAGCAGACGGCATAGTAGGTGGCCTCTTGCCACTGAAGGCCAGAACAAATCTCGGAGAGTCATCATCGGGGAAGTGAGTTCGGATGGCATCTGTTAAACAACTCTCGTTGTGTCTGGAAAATCCAGAGGGTGAACCGAAGTCGGGAGACTCGATTGAACCACTCGAAATTCAAAAGAAGCACCTTGTGTTCATCTTTGATGGCGCGTGTTCTGGACAGGAATAATCTGGTTCGTGCGCTGAAACAGGTTCAACGCAATAAAGGCGCTCCGGGTGTTGACGGCATGACTGTTGACGACCTTCCAGCTTTTCTCAAACGACACTGGCCGATGATACGGCAGCAACTTATAGACGGAGTCTACTCCCCCAAGCCCGTTTTGCGCGTGGAAATCCCTAAACCGGATGGACGCAAACGCAAACTTGGAATACCTACCGTTCTTGATCGTCTGATTCAACAGGCTATAGTCCAGATTATGCAGGAAGAGTGGGACGGACAATTTCATAACAACAGTTATGGTTTTCGGCCTCACCGCAATGCACAACAGGCTATTCGCTATGTTCAGATATCTATACGAGAAGGGTTAGACTGGGTGGTTGATTGTGATCTCGAAGCGTTCTTTGACAACGTCAATCATGACCTGTTGATGACGCAGCTCAGATCACACCATAAGGACGTTACGCTGCTGCGGTTAATCAACCGCTATTTGAAAGCCGGTGTTTGTATAAATGGAATGAAACAAGCCAGTGTTGAAGGTGTACCACAAGGCGGCCCTTTGTCGCCTGTCCTCTCAAACATAGTGCTGAACAATTTGGACTGGGAGCTGGAAAAGCGGAACCTCAGGTTTGCCCGATATGCTGATGACTTTGTGGTGTTTGTTGTCAACCAAACAGCGGGTGAACGCGTGATGAAAAGCCTGCAACGCTTTGTTGGACAACTATCTTGAATGTCACCGATGGAGGCTGAGTGGAAGCCCTGCACTGCGGTATGCTTTACCGAACAGATATTTCAAGAACCTTGGGCTGCCGGAATTGGCAGCAAGATAAACAACAGTGATTTGAAACGCCGTGCTACGTGATCCGTATGGCCTGTGTTGTGGGAGGAGCGGAGTCGTGAGGCTTCGCCCTATCCCGATTGAGGCTGTAGAAAAACGTCAGAGGAATTTTTCTTTCGTGCGGATAGCGCATGAATGTCATTTCGCTCGGCGAAACAGCCTAAAAATCGACAGAGAGACGCCATTTTCTGATTATTTATTGATCAAAAATAAAAATATCAACTCAAAATAGTTTTTCTACAGCTTCGTTATGCCCTTATTCACTTCTCTACATCCTTCACTATAGATCTCTCGTTATCTTGGAAAGTAGTTTCTCTAAGATACGCTGCAGAAGTTCACGTTGATCTGGTTGTAATTGTTCTTGTGACTCTAAATTTTGTACCCCTATAACTTGCTGTAGATGTTGAAGTTGCGTTGTATGAGTCATTTTCAATAGAAATTGTAATTGTGTGTATACTGCTAGCGGTAGCGTTTGCACTTCTTTTTCTAATGGGTCTGTGTTCAATTGAACAAAACAACAGCAAGCGTTTGGCAAACATAAAGTACATTTATCATTACCATCTACACTTGAGTATGGTAATAGCAGTACTAATAAAATTTCACTTAAAATAAAAAATATTTTTTTCATACCATTTTAACTTCCACACAAAAAACTAGAGTATAGGCATAATAAGTAGTTCCAGATAACGCCTACGGCGCACCTGAACCAAGCGTTATGTTCTCTCAAACATTATCACTCTTTCAACGCAGTGGGATTTAGAAAATTAATTACCATTCCTGTACTATATTTCTGACTCATGAAAATAAAAGGAAGTAATATGAGTGAGCTTCTTGCAATCGTTGAAGTTGAAAAAGAAAAGAAAGTCCTTTGCTCTTCTCCTGAGTGTAAGCGAAGCGTCTATAAGAGAATTCATATTGTATTAGATAATGGGAAAATAACAGTTCTTGGCGAGAAGTGTTTTACCGGAATTTTCGGTGGAAAACTAGGCAGAAAATCGAAATATACTGGCGGGCTATCTAAAAAGCTCACAGATGAAGAAAGATTACTTTTAATTAACAACACTGAAGAACTGATACAAGAGCTAGAAAAAGAACACTCAGCCAAAATAGAGAAAGAAAAATCAGAATGTGTTGATTTTGAGAATAATTTATCTGATTCAGAGCCCGAACTACTAGAGCATAAGATTCAAACAAATCAAGAGAGTCAACAAAATCTCCTTCAAGAAGACGTGAATTCCAGACAAGTTCGCTGTGCTTATTGCGGTAAGAAAATGCTTACTCAGTTAAAATTCAATCCTGCTAAAGGTCATAAATGTGAAGCTTGCAAAGAAAGTAATGTAACAGTTTCTTTGTATGCTCAACAATACAGAAAACGAACATAAACCGGTTAAGAGCTGACTTTTCTTCAGCCTTCCCCAACCACCCGGTATGCGATCCCGCACCGAGCGGTTCACCGAGAGGTGAGAAAAGGGATCGGAGTCATTTTAGGAAGTACCCACCAGCACGCTCTATAAATGACTCCGTCCTGCTTTATGCTTTGCTCCGTGTAGGGCAGAGTGCTTCAATCAATTAAAGCACTATTCGTGGATTGTAGAGCTACTTGTTGAAACCGTTTCAGTTGAGTAGCCAGCTGCTCCGCCGGACGAAGCTGATCCGTAAGCACCTGCACTGTCACTTCATCTTGAGCTTGCCGAGCAGCCTGCATTGCTTGCCTGGTTGTCTGAGTGAACTGTTCACAGGCCTTAGTTAAACCTGAATCCGTGACTTCGGATCAAAAACAATCCCCTGAAACCCGGACAGTGTAAGGCCTAACAGGTAAAATACACGTATCTCAGGATTTCACCTGCAGGGTGCGTTTTTGTGAAACTGAAAATCGAACAGTCTGACACCAAATTTTATACCCCGACCGCAGGCCTGCATTTCGTTAGCCATGCCATCAACCAGAAAACAACGCTCAATAAAACACTGCGTTCTATTACTAAGCGGCATGGCATTCCCAATATTGAACTGATTCGAACGTACATCGGTCTTCTGGCGACAGGAAAGAGTGATTTCGACGCGATAGAGAATGTTCGCAGGGATGACTGGTTTAAATCCTGTATGGGCATCCGACAAATGCCATCAACCAGTCGTTTGCGTCAGCGATTTGATGAGGATGCCGCTTCCCTTATGCCCCTGATCAATGACAGTCTGGCCGAGGTTGTGGTCAATCTGGACGCACCCTTAACAGCTCTGCCAAGCCGTCTGGATAAGCACCAGCGTATTGCCCTGGATATCGATGTTTTCCCCATGGATAACAGTGGTACCAAAAAGGAAGGTGTTGCCTACACCTACAAAGGTCATGATGGTTATGCGCCCATCGCCGCTTACTTGGGGCAAGAAGGCTGGTGTCTTGGCTGTGACCTGCGCATCGGCTCCCAACATTCCCAGAAAGAGTTCATCCCTTTTTTGGAACAGGTTATTCAGCGAGCCAGGCGGATTACCAGGAAAGCATTATTGCTCAGACTCGACAGCGGCCATGATGCCGAAGAACCCCTCAAAGAAGTGGCCCGACACGACAGTGTGGATCACATCATCAAACTCAACCCCCGCAGCCACCATACGACAGAGCGCTGGTTGCCCCGCTTTGAGGAGGCCGATGTCTCCTGGCACCCCATCAGAGAGGGGAAGGACTACGCGACGTTGTCGGTCATGCATGACATGACACCGACTATGGCCCGCAGCGTTTGGTTATCCGGATCATCCGCAGAACTTGTGATGCTGTAGGCCAGATGTTTCTAAATGGGCACTATGAGCTGGAAGGATGGTGGACGACACTGGAGGAAGAGCACACCAGTGATGACGAGGTTATTGCACTGTACAAAGATCACGCCACCAGTGAACAGTTTCATAGCGAGTTCAAAACAGATCTTGATCTGGAACCTTTACCCTCCGGGAAATTTGCCACCAATGCGCTGGTCATGAGTCTGGGGGCACTGGCCTATAATATTTTGCGCTGTATGGGGCAAAAGGTTCTGCTGGGATAGGACTCTCCCGTCAGCCATACCGCCAAACGGCGTCGATTGAAAACCGTTATGCAGGAGCTGATTTATCAGGCGGGCCGCTTGGTCAAATCGGGTCGACAATATATCCTGCGCTTTGGTCGGCATAGTCCAGGGTTCTGCGCGTATAAACGGTTATTGTCAGAGTATGCGCTGTGTTAATGGCCATGTAGCCATAGCCGTCCGATAAAACCGCTCTCCAATGGAATGATAAAGGCTTTCGATGAAGGCCATGGTGTTCTATGGCTTGAGGCCCCCAAAAGATCATCAGAAACGGCGCTGAGGACATTGATACTGAAAATGTTGAACAAAACCCGAAGACCTCGTACTGAAAAGTTGAATCCGAAAGCACTGAACCCGTTCAAACAAGCAGCATGAGCACGTGACAATCAAGAAGTCACTGATTCAGGTATTAATAAACTGCTCGACGCAATCAAGGCCAGGATTGCTAGCCAGGTTAAACATACAGCTGCATTGCCAGACATTCGCGACAGGGATGTACGAGAGATGAGGGATTTCCAGTATGAACTCGAAGTTATAGCCAGAAAGATCGGACTTGATGCTGACGAGATAATAGAAGGTGACGGATAAACGAAAATGAACAACGAAAACACTCAAGCCATCGAGCAATTCATAACTCATAAGGGCAATGCCGAGAACCTTCTGAAACAAATTCTGAGCCTGACCGAAGATCACATGGGATATGACGCCACAGAGCTGAACTGGTCGCATGTTGGTACCATGGCCTCCGTGGTCGAAGACCTTAAGAGCATTGCCGAAAAGATTGGCATCGATTCAGAAGAATCACGGGATAGCTAACCCTAAAGGGAGAGGTATCATTTTAGGATGAAATCCATCAGCATGCTCCGGTAGAAGATACGCGTTGAGAAATACCACTCTAAAAATGACTTAAATGACTCCGCCCTCTTTTCCCTCCTTTTTCCTCTCACATCCACACTGTCATTGTGTTTTGTAAGAGAAACCGGATGGCACATTAAAGCAGTTGTCGGGGACTTTGGCGCCGGCCACTTCAAAATTGCTACAGCTTAAAATCAGTTGATGATTCTTACCGACAACGAATGCGAGTGTGCCTACACACAGGGCAATGAAAAACAGCCCGAAGCGCAGTCGCGTTGAATTCAAGCGCTCGGTGCCGGGCACAAGAGCCACGATGACAAAATACAGGATATAAGGGAGCGAGAGCAGGGCAACCGCGACAGACAGTACTATGCGGGTTAGCTCAAAATCATCAGTCCCGTAAAAAAGTACTTCCATGCCGACCAGAACTGTTGGCAGAGCCAAAAATATTCGCCCTGTCCAGGAAAAGAGGAAGAGTTCGTGTTTCATTTTGGGCAGGAACAGGCTGGACAGGAGGGCTGCCAGAGAAGCTGCCCATATTGAGAAAATCTCTGAATAAAAAATCGTGTTGTAAACCGCAAAGTTGAACGCAATGTGCCAGACGAAAGGCGACAAAGCGATTGCGGATAAAAGAAAAGCCTTGGCTTGAATGTAATCTTTATTATTAACGGTTTGTTCTGTAGCCATAATCCTATAATCCTATAATCCTGACGCTGCCTGCGTAAACGAGACACAGGCAGTTTACCCGGAAATACCATGGCTTTCCGTTTCAAAAAGAAAACAAAATGAGCAGTTGCTTTGCTTAACGAGGCATCCAGCGGGAAAGGAAGGAAAAAGAGGAGAAAATGTCGGAGTCATTTAACGACCTGATGCTTTCCTGATCCCTCTGCCCAACCCAAAAAGGGAGCCGGTTCGCCAGCTCCCTTTTTGCTGTTCAATCAATGCGTCTGTTGGTACTCCAATTCCAGCTTTAACTCTCCCTGCTTGACACCGGGATCTGCACACATATCCAGTGGGTCTACCCCCATCTCATCGGCACCCTGCTTTATCATCGTTTCCATACCTTCAGAAATCTTGAAGAAGACCTCAAACGGGAGGTAGCGTTCCACCATCTTTTGAGCAACATTAATAGAAGCATGCTCCATCCCGGTTTTGTTGTTCGTATAAGCCATCGCCGCAAGCATAAAGAAAATTGTCTCTGTCGCCTCAGTTTCATGGAACCGGTCAGGTGACATAGTATCTCCATAATAATTCCTCGTGAGTGCGTCAACTTCAGGCGTAATATTCTCTTTGATTAGGTCGCCCGAATGTTGTGGAATTTGGCGGCACAGAAGACTCTGGTTTTGTTGAAGACTTCGGTCTTGAAGATGAAATCCCCCAGCAGGATCTGGACAACGCCCAGAACAGTAATTTCGACCCTCGCGGCAACTCCACAGAGCTGCTTTCCGAGCTTATTGCTCTGGATCGTGAAATGCGTGTGGCTGACATCATCCAGAACAAAAACAACTATGCCCACAAAGAGACTATTTCCGGGACTGACCAGTGGAATCACCCTGACAGTAAGCCTCTGGTACAGCTGATCGATGCGCTGGAAACGCCGATCAAACGTCAGAACGTGATCACTCTAAGTCGCCGGCCTTCTGTCCAATTGCGTCGTAACCCGTCCTGCAGCGGGCACTGGATGATGCCAGTGAAGAGATCGACACTTATCTGACCAACCGGTACACGATGCCTTTGAGCGAAACACCGGTGCTACTGGTGCGCCTGTGTGCCGACATCGCATGCTATCTGCTGATGGATAACCATGTGACCGAAGAGGTGGACAAACGCTACACACGCGCCGTCCAAACCCTTCGGGATCTGTCGACGGGGAAGCCCAGCCTGAATATCACTCCCGAAAAAAACGACGCGCATGTGGGCATTGATGTTGTGAAAGATAACACCGACCGCATCTTTACGATCGACAGCCTGAAGGATTACTGATGCTCTCCATCGACGAAGCCCAGCGCGATATTCAACATCTGATGGATACCGTGAGCCTGTACACCCACAGGACACCGCTGTTCCGCAGGCTGGGTCAGGTTTTGGTCAATGATGCCAAGATGAACTTTGCCAGAGAGCATGGCCCGGATGGTGTGCCATGGGCACCGCTAAAGATACGTGAAGGTCGCATTCTGTCCGACACCTGTCGTCTGAAGAACAGCCTCAACTTTGCCGTGGGGCATGATGAGGTGGAGTACGGCACCAATGTCTTTTATGCCACCACCCACCAGTTCGGCGCGACGATCAAACCGGTGCAGGAAAAAATGCTTAAGTTTGCCGGGTCGAATGGCCCCATCTTTGCGAAGCAGGTGGAGATTCAAGCCCGTCCGTTTCTTGGGATTGAAGAACGCCAGGTGGCGCTGATACAGAAGACGATCGACGGCTGGGTGAAGGACGTCGCGCAGAAAGGATCACGCAATGTTTAACGACACTCTCGACGCCATCACCGATTACCTGAAAAGAGAGCTCTCCGACACCGTCAAGGATGTGGGTAGTCATCCTGGGCGATTCACGCAGGGAGAGCTCTCTAAACTGCTGTTAAAAAAACGGGCCGTGCGCGTGTCTATCGAACAATCACCGGGCCTGACTATTACTGGCTCTGGCTGGCGGGATGCACGACTGATTATGGCCGTGTATGTGATCTGCGGTGATGCAAAAGAGTCTGACCTGCACCGGGCCGCACTGGATATTACCGAGCGAATTATAACACTACTGCCGCTTAATCGCTTCGACACAGATTTTCTGATGCCTGTGGTGGGTAACAACATCATCGCTGACAATCTTTACTCTGGCGAGATTGATAAAAAGGGGATGTCTATGTGGGGCATCTCCTGGGAACAACTCGTGAAAAGCACCAACAGAGGGAACTGACATGGAACGTATCGACCGCTCTTACATGGGCAAAGGCAACATCTACCTGAAGCTGCGCGGTGGGAACACCGGTTTCTTTCACTTCGGCAACTGCTCCAGAGAGGATAAGAAGCCTCAAAAAGACTTCACCCGAGCAGGTGGTGGTAATAGCAACAGTGTCTCATGTCACCCGGTAAGTCACAGCACTGGATATCATGGCCAGCACTCTGGCTCCGGCTCTGCGTGGTGCGGTCACTAAAGTTTCAAGTTCAACCGTGACCGATGAGCTGCTGCCTGCCACAGGGACGACCGGCGAGTTTATTCCCTTCGGCGCTATTCCCGACAAAGAGCAGACCATCACCTTGAAGGATGCCGGGGACGATTCCGCTCTGGTGGAAGGGACAGACTATGAGCTGGGCGGCGAGTTTGAACGACTGCAGCGGATATCGCTGGCACTGGGACACGCCTTCGGTAAGCAGAAACTCCAGGGTGAAGAAATACGACAGCTGATTGAAGCCAGTGTGCCGGTCTGGTCACTGCTGGAAAAGACAACAGGTCGTAATGCCCAAGAGCTGCGCAAAATGTCCGAGGCCGGGGAACTCGGCACCGATGTGATCAAACAGCTTGTGGCAACCATGGGAGCAACTTCCCAAGGGGCTGCGGCCAAGAATATGAAGATCCTGTCGGGTCTTGTTTCCAATATGAAAGACCGCTGAGAGATCTTCCAGAAGACAGTGGCAGAAAGTGGCTGGGCTGATTACGTGAAAGCCCAGCTCACCCTGTTGGGCAACAAGCTCGATGAGATGGCCAACAATGGTCAGCTGCAGGAGCTGGCATCGAACATATCAACCACCTTCATCACTATTGCTGAAACGATTAAAGCCTTCTTTGCCGACCTGACCCTTGAGGATTTTGTAAAGCGCACCACCGATGGATTCAAGTCTATCGCTGACAGTGCAGGAGCCGTGATTACCGTTGTGACCTCTGTCGGCAACGGCATCTCGGCCATGCTCAATAGCTTCTCGCTGGTGGTCAAAGGGGCAGGCGCAGTGATTGCCACTGTGATTGGTGGCATAGCCGATGGCGTGGCTGACCTCGTCGGCTTTCTGGGTTTTGAGGATCTGGAAGACAAGGTTCAGCTCTTTGCTGATGGCATGATACCGGTATCCAAAGCCTTCGGTGAAAGCATGGCCAAAGATGCCCATAAGGTGCGGGAGAGTTATAAGGCCATTGGCAAAGCCATCACCACCGAAACGCCAAAGATTGCTGACACGCTCAAGCAGGTCAAAGCGCAGGCGGAAAACAGCGGTGAGGATGAGATGGAACTACTCAACCAGCAGGATATGGACAAACTCAACCGGGCACTGGAGCAAGCCGAACGTCAGATGCATAGCCTGCAGAACAGCACCCGCTCGACCCTTGAAGGTTTGCAAGACGAACTTGACCGGCTGGACGGCAACACGGAAGCCATTGAGCGACGACGGTTTGAAGCCAGGAATCCTGATCTCGAAGAGAAACTGAAACAAGCCCAGAGCAAAGGCGACGGCCATGCTGCGGTCAACCTGCAACAGGCGCTCTCCCTGAACCAGCGCGTTTTTAATAAGACCCGTGACAAGCGCGAAAATGAAGAGCGCGAAACCCGTCGTCGTAAGAGCTTTGATCGTGCTCCTCCCCCGAGAAATGGCGCAGGCCAGAGGAATGAATCACCCAGTAAAGTGATTCGTCTTGAGTATCCCGGCAGCAATGTGAAGGTGAGTGTTCGCCAGGGAGATGATGTGAAACTACTACGAGCACTCAAAGAATCCGGCGCGAGGGTCATCTGATGCAACTGGATACCATGACACTGCCGGACAACCTTTTGTGGGTGAATGAGTTTGACTGGACACCGGTTGCCCAGAGTACCGACAGGAGCCTGACCGGCTCCTTATTGTGTCTGAAAGTCTAATGACTTACGGGCGCAGCATTGTGCTGGGGGGTGGGGAGAACAGCTGGTTAACGCTGGCCGACCTGAACACGCTCTTTGCTTTGTCGGAAATACCGAAAAAGAAAATGTTTCTCACTCTTCCTGGCGGACGTGCATTCACAGTTATTTTTGACCGGTCTGAAGGTGCGCCTATTGAGGCTCAGCAGGTGATACCACTTTTGGAACTGAGTGAAGATCACTTCTATGCAGTGGTCATTCGTCTTTTGACGGTGGCACCCGGATAGTTGAATCCTTTATTTTGAGCCGGACTGTAACCTAAGCTTGTGAAACTCGTTTAACAAGCGTGTTTCCGCATTGTCTTTGGTGGTTATCACTGGCTGGGAGCGTTTATAAGTTTGACGGTACTCCGTGAGTGTATTGATAGTGGCTGTGTATTTTTGCCACTCGTCAGGATCAACGAACTGGAAAGGTCTTGCTCTTTTTGCAGCCGTCCGCGGGCTTCTAGTGAAAAACCAATAAAATCGCCACTTTATAGATTGATCCGCCCCGGCCTGGAGCAAAATCTTAACCACCCCGGAGTGGCCGTTCTGAGCCGCTATATACAGAGGTGTGGCACCGTCAGTTTCTGATTGATTAAGATCCACTCCGGTGTTCACTAAAATCTGGACCACCTCGGCGCGACCCTCTTGGGCCGCTATATACAGAGGCCTGACACCATCATTTGCTGGTTGATTAAGAGCCACCCCCTCGGTGTTCACTAAAATCTGAACCACCTCGGAGTGGCCCTCCTGGGCCGCTACAAACAAAGGCGTGGAACCATCATTTATTGGTTGATTAAGATCTACTCCCTCGGTGTTCACTAAAATCTGAACCACCTCGGCGCGGCCCTCTTGGGCCGCTATAAACAAAGGCGTGGCACCATCATTTGTTGGTTGATTAAGAGCCACCCCCTCGGTGTTCACTAAAATCTGAACCACCTCGGCGCAGCCCTCTTCGGCCGCTATATACAGAGGCGTCGCACCATCATTTATTGGTTGATTAAGAGCCACCTCCCCGGTGTTCACTAAAATCTGAACCACCTCCGCGAAGCCTTTCAGAGCCGCTATATACAGAGGCGTGACACCATCATTTGTTGGTTGATTAAGAGCCACCCCCCCGGTGTTCACTAAAATCTGAACCACCTCCGCGAAGCCTTTCTGAGCCGCTATATACAGAGGCGTGACACCATCATTTGTTGGTTGATTAAGAGCCACCCCCCCGGTGTTCACTAAAATCTGAACCACCTCCGCGAAGCCTTTCTGAGCCGCTATATACAGAGGCGTGGCACCATCATTTCTTGGTGAATTAAGAGCCACCTCCTTGGTGTTCACTAAAATCTGAACCACCTCCGCGAAGCCTTCCTTAATCGCTATATACAGAGGCGTGACACCAGCATTTATTGGTTGATTAAGATCCACTCCCTCGGTGTTCACTAAAATCTGAACCACCTCGACGCGGCCCTCTTGGACCGCTATATGCAGAGGCGTGACACCATCATTTCTTGGTTGATTAAGAGCCACCCCCTCGGTGTTCACTAAAATCTGAACCACTTCGGCGCGGCCCTCTTCGGCCGCTATATACAGAGGCGTGGAACCATCATTCATTGGTGGATTAAGAGCCACCCCCTCGGTGTTCACTAAAATCTGAACCACCTCCGCGAAGCCTTTCTGAGCCGCTATATACAGAGGCGTGGAACCATCATTCATTGGTTGATTAAGAGCCACCCCCTCGGTGTTCACTAAAATCTGAACCACCTCGGCGCGACCCTCTTCGGCCGCTATATACAGAGGCGTGACCTCATCAGTTCCTGGTTGATTAAGATTTGCCCCCCCGGTGTTTATCAGCATCTGAACCACCTCTACATGCCCCTTTTTGGCAGCAAGAACTAGTCCATCAACAGGGTCATGATTAAAACCACTGATCAACGGTCCTTGATCAATGAAAAACTGTACCGCTTCCGCATTGCCTTCACGGCAAGCCGCCTGAAAATCATGCTCATCATATTCCCTCTTCAAGGGATGACTCAGCTCTTTTGTGCATTCATACATAGCCAGAGAGTTTGAGCAAAACCCTAAAAAGAAGAGGAAAAAACTAGTGTAGAACCACAAACATTTCTCATTGATTCTTAACATTGCACACGTTGTAAAACGTCAAAATACAAGGGAAGGAAGGTATGGCAAACAACAAGGAAAATATCAAGTTGTTCGCATCCCAAAGGCTCACCGACGAGGACGACGGCGGAGGCCGGGCCACTGGGAATGTCGTGGCCGATGGACAGGTCAATAACCTGTTCCGGGATCTTAGCCGAATAGACCGAACGGTCGGTGATGTCTCTATACGTAAGGGTTTATGGGGGGGCGTAAGGGTTTATGGGGGGGCAGCACAGATAACACTGATCTTACCTTAGGCTCCCACGCGATCTTCACCCAGGCTCCGGAAGCGGAGCGTGTCGGTAGTTGCTGCCCCAGACCAACCCCGATGACTCTGACTTCTATGCAGTGGTTATTCGACTACTGACGGTGGCACCAGGGCAATAAGAACTAATACCCTTTACTTTTCAATGGAACCCGCATCATAAGTGGAGCGACTGTCTGTTTTATTCCCTCTCTCAACGCACAGACAAACTCATCAAAACAACCTGTATTACCAGCTAATTGTACCTGAATTTTTTTCTGTTCTTTCCAGGTTTTTACTGCGGGCTTTAAAATTTTAACTACCTCATCGTAGCGATCATATTTGTCAGGATTCGTTTTTCTCCGCCAGGGCTGCCCGTCTTTAGCTGCTTTCAGCGGACTCTTGGTAAAAACAAGATCGTGGTGCCACTTTAGTGTTGGATTAGCTCTGGCATTAACAAGAATTTCCACTATCTCGACATGACCACTTTGACTGGCCACAAAGAGAGGTGTCATTCCATCATCCCTGGCTTGATTCAAATTAGCCCCAGCCTTAACCAGAATCGCCACAACCTCGGCATGACCATTTTCGCTGGCCATCAAGAGAGGTGTCACTCCATCATCCCTGGCTTGATTCAAATTAGCCCCAGCCTTAACCAGAATCTCCACAACCTCAGCATGACCTTGTTCGCTGGCTATAAAGAGAGGCGTCGCTCCATCATCATGGCCTTGATTCAAATCAGCCCTCGCATTAACAAGAATATCCACCACATCGGTATGGCCAATTTGGCTGGCTATAGAAAGAGGTATCGCTCCATCATCCCTGGCTTGGTTCAAATCAGCTCCGGCCTTAACCAAAATATCCACCACCTCTTTCAGGCCATTTTGGCTGGCAATATAGAGAGGTGTCGCTCCATTATCTAAGCCTTGATTCAAATCAGCTCCGGCCTTAAACAGAATCTCCACAACCTTGTTATGACCATTTTGGCTGGCTATATAGAGAGGTGTCGCTCCATTATCTAAGCATTGATTCAAATCAGCCCCGGCCTTAACCAGATTCTCCACCACCTCGACAAGACCTTCTTGGGTGGCAATAAAGAGAGGTGTCGCTCCATCATCAGTGCCTTGATTCAAATCAGCCCCGGCCTGAATCAGAATCTCCACGGCCTCGGCACGATCATTTTGGCTGGCCATATAGAGAGGTGTCGCTCCACCACCATAGCATTGATTCAAATCAGCCCCGGCCTTAATGAGAAGTTTTACTCCATCGGTATAGCCTTTCTGCGATACCATCCAAAGACCTGAAACCCAGTCTGCCCTGCAACCTTTAATAAATTCATCGTTTGGCCTAAAGCCCTTCTGGCTCAGCCAATACGCCATAACATCAACACGCCCTTCCCGACAGGCCGCCAGAAATTGGTGTTCATCTGGGTAGTCTTGCACGAAAGCCTTCTCATCATTCGATGTCGGCCTCCAGTCGGGCGCTTCCCACCATTCTTCAGCCCTTGCAAACAGAGCCAATGAAAGACAGAGGAAAAATACTGCATAGGAAAACAGGCCTTGTGCACCGACTCTTTTCATAAGCCAATTCTTCTTAGACATACCCAAAAGGACTAACGGTATGGCAATCAACAAGGAAAATATCAAGTTGTTCGCATCCCAAAGGCTCTCCGACGAAGACGACGGTGGAGGCCGGGCAACAGGTCATGTAGTGGCCGATGGGCAGGTCAATAACCTATTCCGGGATATCAGCCGCATAAACCGAACGATCGGTGATGTCTCTATGCGTAAGGGTTTATGGGGGGCAGCACCGATAACACTGACCCCCTTAGGCTCCCATGCGATCTTCACCCAGGCTCCGGAAGAGGAACGTGTCGGTAGTTGCTGCCCCAGACCAACCCCGATGACTCTGACTTCTATGCTGTGGTTATTCGACTATTGACGGTGGCACCCGGATAGTTGAATCCTTTATTTTGAGCCGTACTGTAACCTAAGCTTGGGAAACTCGCTTAACAAGGGTGTTTCCTCATTGTCTTTGGTGGTTATTACTGGCCGGAAGCGTTTACGTTTATAAGTTTGACGGTACTCCGTGAGTGTATTGATAGTGACTGTGTATTTTTGCCACTCGTCAGGATCAACGAACTGGAAAGGTCTTGCTCTTTTTGCAGCCGTCCGCGGGCTTCTAGTGAAAAACCACATAAATCGCCACTTTATAGATTGATCCGCCCCGGCCTGGAGCAAAATCTTAACCACCTCGGAGTGGCCGTTCTGAGCCGCTATATACAGAGGCGTGGCACCATCAGTTTCTGGTTGATTAAGAGCCACTCCCTCGGTGTTCACTAAAATCTGAACCACCTCGGCGAAGCCTTTCTGAGCCGCTATATACAGAGGCGTGGCACCACCATTTCTTGGTTGATTAAGAGCCACCCCCTCGGTGTTCACTAAAATCTGAACCACCTCGGCGAAGCCTTTCTTAGCCGCTATATACAGAGGCGTGGCACCACCATTTCTTGGTTGATTAAGAGCCACCCCCTCGGTGTTCACTAAAATCTGAACCACCTCGGAGTGGCCGTTCTGAGCCGCTAGAAACAGAGGCGTGGCATCATCATTTATTGGTGGATTAATATTTACCCCCTCGGTGTTCACTAAAATCTGAACCACCTCAGCGCGGCCCTCTTGGGCCGCTATAAACAAAGGCGTGGCACCATTATTTATTGGTTGATTAAGAGCCACCCCCTCTGTGTTCACTAAAATCTGAACCACCTCGGCGCGGCCCTCTTGGGCCGCTATAAACAAAGGCGTGGCACCATTATTTCTTGGTGGATTAAGAGCCACCCCCTCGGTGTTCACTAAAATCTGAACCACCTCGGCGCAGCCCTCTTGGGCCGCTATATACAGAGGCGTGGAACCATTATTTATTGGTTGATTAAGAGCCACCCCCTCGGTGTTCACTAAAATCTGAACCACCTCGGCGCGGCCCTCTTGGGCCGCTATATACAGAGGCGTGGCACCATCATTTCTTGGTGGATTAAGATTTACCCCTTCGGTGTTCACTAAAATCTGAACCACCTCGGCGCGGCCCTCTGCGGCCGCTATATACAGAGGCGTGGCACCATCAGTTCCTGGTTGATTAAGAGCCACCCCCTCGGTGTTCACTAAAATCTGAACCACCTCGGCGCAGCCCTCTTCGGCCGCTATATACAGAGGAGTGACATCATCAGTTGGTTGATTAAGATTTACCCCCCCGGTGTTTATCAGCATCTGAACCACCTCTACATGCCCCTTATGGGCAGCAAGAACTAGTCCATCAACAGGGTCATGTTTAAAACCACTGATTAACGGTTCTTGATCAATGAAAAACTGTACCGCTTCCGCATTGCCTTCACGGCAGGCCGCCTGAAAATCATGCTCATCATATTCCCTCTTCAAGGGCTTACTCAGCTCTTTTGTGCATTCATACATAGCCAGAGAGTTTGAGCAAAACCCTAAAAAGAAGAGGAAAAAACTAGTGTAGAACCACAAACATTTCTCATTGATTCTTAACATTGCACACGTTGTAAAACGTCGAAATAAAAGGGAAGGAAGGAAGGTATGGCAATCAACAAGGAAAATATCAAGTTGTTCGCATCCCAAAGGCTCACCGGCGAAGACGACGGCGGAGGCCGGCAACAGGTCATGTCGTGGCCGATGGGCAGGTCAATAACCTGTTCCGGGATATCAGCCGCATGGACCGAACGGTCGGTGATGTCTCCATGCGTAAGGGTTTATGGGGGGCAGCACCGATAACACTGATCCTTACCTTAGGCTCCCATGCGATCTTCACCCAGGCTCCGGAAGAGGAACGTGTCGGTAGTTGCTGCCCCAGATCAACCCCGATGGCTCTGACTTTTATGCTGTGGTTATTCGACTGCTGACTGTGGCATCAGGGCAATAGTGTTTAATGGTGTTTATCCGTTAATGAAAATCTTGTTATGAGTAACCTTAATTCGTGCTCGGTATTAGAGACTTTATCGACAACCTGGTCAAAGGAATCATCTCATCACCCGTTGGTTTAAGGTCTTTTTGCGTTTTTTTTCTGACGGTTATTGTGAGATCAAAAAAATCAATTATTGATTGGTAATTATCATATTTTTCAGGGTTCATTTTCCTTAATAACGGCTGGTTCAGTTGGGCGACTCGCAGTGGAGTCGAGTTCAAATAGGAAGCATACTCCCTTTTCCGTACAGGGTTAGCTCCGGCTCTAATAAGAGTGTGGAACACAGCAGCATGCCCTTGCTGACTGGAGATATACAGAGGTGTTATATCTTTGTAGGCTTTCTCCAGGTCAGCTTGGGCCTCTGCAAGAATCTGCACCACCCCGGCATGGCCATTTTGAGAGGCAATAAAGAGAGGCGTCGCTCCATGATCGCCTTGATTCAAATCAGCTCCGGCCTTAAGCAGAACCTCCAGAACCTTGCTATGACCATTTTGGGAGGCAATATAGAGAGGCGTCGCTCCATGATAGCCTTGATTCAAATCAGCTCCGGCCTTAAGCAGAATCTCCACTGCCTTGGCATGACCATTTTGGCTGGCAATATAGAGAGGCGTCGCTCCATCACAGCCTTGATTCAAATCAGCCCCGGCCTGAATCAGAATCTCCACGGCCTCGGCACGACCATTTTGGCTGGCCATATAGAGAGGCGTCGCTCCATCACAGCCTTGATTCAAATCAGCCCCGGCCTCAATGAGAAGTTTTACTCCATCGGTATAGCCTTTCTGAGATGCCACCCAAAGACCTGAAACCCTGTCGCCCCTGCAACCTCTAATAAATTCATCGTTTGGCCTAAAGCCCTTCTGGCTCAGCCAATACTCCATAACATCAACACGCCCTTGCCGACAGGCCGCCAGAAACTGGTGTTCACCAGGATAGTCTTGCACGAAAGCCTTCTCATCACTCGATGTCGGCCTCCAGTCGGGCGCTTCCCACCACTCTTCAGCCCGTGCAAACAAAACCACCGAAAAACAGAGGACAAATATTGCATAGGACAGCAGGTCTTGTGCGCTGACTCTTTTCATAAAGCCCACTCCTCTTACACATGCCCAAAAAGGACAGAAGGTATGGCAATCAACAAGGAAAATATCAAGTTGTTCGCATCCCAAAGGCCCACCGACGAGGACGACGGCGGCGGAGGACGACGGCCGGGCAACAGATCCTGTAGTGGCCGATGGGCAGGTCAATAACCTGTTCCGGGATATCAGCCGCATAGACCGAACGGTCGGTGATGTCTTCATGCGTAAGGGTTTATGGGGGGCAGCACCGATAACTCTGATCTTACCTTAGGCTCCCATGCAATCTTCACCCAGGCTCCGGAAGAGGAACATGTCGGTAGTTGCTGCCCCAGATCAACCCCGATGACTCTGACTTCTATGCTGTGGTTATTCGACTGCTCATACGGAGGACATTAAGATCCTCAGGATGTAGAAGGATCGCACCAAAACTTGAGGTTCATCCCGTTTGACCAAACCTGTAAGTGCCAAAACCACAGGTTTCAGGTCGCCCGAGATAAACCACTCCGAGATTAGCTCTATTCAACACAACCTGCAGATCACTTTGTCTGAGCATAAGCTGACCAGACTGGCTGAGTTCAGCGGTTTCCTGATGCGCCACAGGAAGATATTGCCTCTTCCTCTTGTCATCTCCGTTCTGACATCTCCTGGTAAAGACAGCAATTCCGAGACACTGTCCGATATTCACCGCAAGTTCAATGAAATGACCGGCTTGAATGTCTCCTGTCAGGCTTGGCGGGAGCAGGTATATAAACCCGAGTTTCTGAGATTGATGGCCTGGCTTTTCCTACGCTCCCTGGACACTCCCTGGACAAAATGGTCAAACGGACTCTCTCTTTTCATGTGGTCAGCCCTTTTTCAAAATTCCGGCACATATGGCTGCATGATGGTTCGTCACAGGCTGTTGTAGCACTCCTCAAAGATGCGTTGCCGGGACCTTTCAAAACGGTCTCCCCGGCAGCCGTTGCGCTGCACACGACCATGGATTTGCTGACCGATAATCTTGTTCGTGTCGAGTTCACGGAAGACACTCGCTCAGAAAGAGCCTGTCTGCCAGCTTTGGCAAACGACCTTGGTGATACTCTGATGATGATTGATGCCGGGTATTTCGACCTGGAATATTTTATGGCCGTTCATGATAGGGAGGGTTGTTTTTTTGTCGGGATCCACAAAGTATCAACCCGGTCGTGCGTAGGGCTATTCGTTCCGATGGAAAGAACTGTCACCGATATGAGCAACAAAAACTGAAAGATGTTTTGGCCCATTATCCCAAAGACGGTTGCATGGATTTGGATGTGGAATGGCCGCAGATGCGGGGGCAGACTTTTCGGGTGGTCGTTCGCTGGAATGGACAGAACAAGAAGTGGATATTTGTTGTCACCAATCTCTGCCGGGAAAGCTTTTCTCTTCAGGATGTGTTTCTGGCCTACCGTCTGCGCTGGCAAATAGAGCTGGCTTTCAAAGAGACTAAATCCGGCTCCTCGTTGTTTGCTGTGGATTTGAGCGTGATACCTGATCGATAATCCACAGTCCCAAAAACTCTCAGATTAAGTTGTCACCCATGGATGGAAATCAGATCTTTATGCTTGGCCTCGGTTTGCAGGCACCTTGGAAAATAATCGATCAACACCTTGATACAACGAGCAGTCCCAACGAGCTTCGGCTCATTGTTGGAGCTGAGCGCGGTAGCCTTTACCCCTGCCCCAAATGCAGTAAAACCTGCCAGACCCATGACTACAAAGAACTTACCTGGCAGCATTTGAACTTTTTCCAGCACCATTGCCTCATCACTGCCAAAGTGCCCAGAACACTCTGCAAAGAACATGGCATTCACCGTGTCAATGTTCCCTGGGCAAGAGAAGGAAGCAAGTTCACGCTGCTGTTTGAACAGGCGTTGCTGATACTGGTCAGGGAGATGCCGGTTAAAGCCTGCGCCAGGTATGTTGGTGTGAATGACAAGCGCATTTGGCGCGTTATCAAGCACTATGTCAGCCAGTCACTTCTGTCCATGGATCTGAGAGCCCTGAAAGCGATTGGTCTGGACGAAACCGCCTCAAAACGTGGTCATAACTACGTCACAGTTTTCATCGATATGAACAGGAATGACAAGCCCGTTGTGTTCGCGACGCCAGGCAAAGGCAAGCAAACCGTTAAAGATTTCAGGACGTTTTTGGAGACGCATGGAGGGCAGGCAGACAATGTGCTGGAAGTTGTCTGTGACATGTCACCAGCCTTCCTGGCAGCGACGAAGGAGGAGTTCCCAAAAGCCAATGTGACAGTCGATTGGTTTCATGTTGTCCAACTGTTTACCAGGGCGGTTGATGAGGTACGCAAGACCGAACGCAATGTGAAAAAGCACCCGAAAAGCCTTCGTTGGGCGGTGCTAAAAAAAGCGGATGGCCCTCTCACTGAAAAACAGGTCGAAGCCCTTGTAGAACTCGAAGCCAGTGATTTAAAGACCGGTGTCGCCTGGCGTATTAAAGAAAAGCTTCGCTGGATCAGACGGGCTGAAAGCCCAAGGGGTGCGCGCTGGCGGCTGACGCACTTCCTCAAGTATGCCAAAGCTGAACTGGGAGACTGTTCTGTTCTGGAGCCTGTACGTAAAGCGGTGTCGACCGGATATTACAACGCTGGAAGTCAACCTACACCAATGCCCGTATGGAGGGGCTGAACAGCCTGTTCCAAGCGGCAAGAAGCCGAGCAGGAGGCTATCGAAACACAGGGACTTTTATAATGATGATTTACATGATCGCCAGCCCTGTAGCCGATATCCTGAAATCCATATGAAACGGCAAAGAGCCGTATTTTTCCTCTGTCTTTCGGTGATACTGTTTGCACGGGCTGGAGAGTGGTGGGAAGCGCCCGACTGGAGGCCGCCATCAAGTGATGAGGAGGCTTTCGTGCAAGGCCGCCCAGGTGAACACCAGTTCCTTGCGGCCTGTCGGCAAGGGCGTGTTGATGTTATGGAGTGTTGGCTGAGCCAGAAGGGCTTCAGGCCAAACGATGAATTTATTAGCGGTTACACGGGAGAAAAGGTTTCAGGCCTTAGGGTGGCATCTGATTGCGGTCATAACGATGCACTGAAGCTTCTCATTAAGGCCGGGTCTGATTTGAATCAAGCCACTGATGATGGAGTGACACCTCTCTTTATCGCCAGCCAAGAAGGTCTTGTCGAGGTGGTGGAGATTCTGGTTAAGGCCGGAGCTGATTTGAATCAAGGCCATGATGATGGAGCGCCGCCTCTCTTTATGGCCAGCCAAAATGGTCATCACAAGGTTGTGGCGATTCTGATTCAGGCCGGGGCTGATTTGAATCAAGGCTATGATGGAGCGACGCCTCTCTATATTGCCAGCCAAAATGGTCATGCCAAGGCAGTGGAGATTCTGGTTAAGGCTGGAGCTGATTTTAATCAAACCTGGGACGGTGTAACACCTCTCTTTATGGCCAGCCAAAATGGGCATGCCGAGGTTGTGAAGATTCTGGTTAAGGCCGGAGCTGATTTGAATCAAGGCCATAATAATGAAGCGACGCCTCTCTTTATGGCCAGCCAAAATGGTCATGTCGAGATAGTGGAGATTCTGATTAAGGCCGGAGCTGATCCATTAAAACAATGGCACCGTAATGATTTGTTCTATCAGAGTTCGCTGGAAACCGCCAGGTTGAGAAAATTCTTTTGCCTAACGAACCCCGAAACACGTAAGCGTTACGCTTTGATAATTAAAACTTTAAAGCCCGCAGTAAAATCCTGGAAAGAACAGAAAAAAAATCAGGCACAAATAGATAGTAATACGGGTTGTTTTGATGGGTTTGTAGATGCGTTGAAACATGAAATAAAACACACAGTAGCTCCATTCATGAAGCGGGCTCCATTGAAAAGTAAAGGGTATTAGTTCTTATTGCCCTGGCGCCACAGTTAGCAGTCGAATATCCACAGCATAGAAGTCAGAGTCATCGGGGTTGGTCTGGGGCAGCAACTACCGACACGTTCCTCTTCCGGAGCCTGGGTGAAGATCGCATGGGAGCCTAAGGTATGGATCAGTGTTATCGGTGCTGCCCCCCATAAACCCTTCCGCATGGAGACATCACCGACCGTTCGGTCTATGCGGCTAATATCCCGGAACAGGTTATTGACCTGCCCATCGGCCACGACATTTCCTGTTGCCCGGCCTCCGCCGTCGTCCTCGTCGGTGAGCCTTTGGGATGCGAACAATTTGATATTTCCCTTGTTGTTTGCCATACCGTTAGTCCTTTTGGGTATGTCTGAGAAGAATTGGCTTATGAAAAGAGTCGGTGCACAAGGCCGGTTTTCCTATGCAGTATTTTTCCTCTGCCTTTCGGTGACTCTGTTTGCACGGGCTGGAGAGTGGTGGGAAGCGCCCTACTGGAGGCCGACATCGAGTGATGAGGTGGCTTTCGTGCAAAAATATCCTGGTGAACACCAGTTTCTGGCGGCATGTCGGCAAGGGCGTGTTGATGTTATGGAGTATTGGCTGAGCCAGAAGGGCTTTAGTCCAAACGATGAATTTAATAGCGGTTGCACGAGAGCAAAGGTTTCAGGTCTTGAGGTGGCATCTCAGAAAGGCTATGCCGAAGGAGTAAAACTTCTCATTGAGGCCGGGGCTGATTTGAATCAATGCTGTGATGGAGCGACGCCTCTCTATATGGCCAGCGAAAATGGTCATGCCGAGGCCGTGGAGATTCTGATTCAGGCTGGGGCTGATTTGAATCAAGGCACTGATAATGGAGCGACGCCTCTCTATATTGCCAGCCAAAATGGTCATGCCAAGGCAGTGGAGATTCTGGTTAAGGCTGGAGCTGATTTTAATCAAACCTGGGACGGTGTAACACCTCTCTTTATGGACAGCCAATATGGTCATGCCGGGGTAGTGGAGATTCTGATTCAGGCCGGGGCTGATTTGAATCAAGGCTATGATGGTGGAGTGACACCTCTCTATATGGCCAGCCAAAATGGTCGTGCCGAGGCCGTGGAGATCCTGATTCAGGCCGGGGCTGATTTGAATCAAGGCTATGATGGAGCGACGCCTCTCTATATTGCCAGCCAAAATGGTCATGCCAAGGCAGTGGAGATTCTGGTTAAGGCTGGAGCTGATTTTAATCAAACCTGGGACGGTGTAACACCTCTCTTTATGGCCAGCCAAAATGGCCATACCGAGGTTGTGGAGATTCTGGTTAAGGCCGGAGCTGATTTGAATCAAGGCCATAATAATGAAGCGACGCCTCTCTTTATGGCCAGCCAAAATGGTCATGTCGAGATAGTGGAGATTCTGATTAAGGCCGGAGCTGATCCATTAAAACAATGGCACCGTAATGATTTGTTCTATCAGAGTTCGCTGGAAACCGCCAGGTTGAAAAAATTCTTTTGCCTAACGAACCCCGAAACACGTAAGCGTTACGCTTTGATAATTAAAACTTTAAAGCCCGCAGTAAAAACCTGGAAAGAACAGAAAAAAATTCAGGCACAAATAGATGGTAATACGGGTTGTTTTGATGGATTTGTAGATGCGTTGAAACATGAAATAAAACACACAGTAGCTCCATTCATGAAGCGGGATCCATTGAAAAGTAAAGGGTATTAGTTCTTATTGCCCTGGCGCCACAGTTAGCAGTCGAATAACCACAGCATAGAAGTCAGAGTCATCGGGGTTGGTCTGGGGCAGCAACTACCGACACGTTCCTCTTCCGGTGCCAGGGTGAAGATCGCATGGGAGCCTAAGGTAAGGATCAGTGTTATCGGTGCTGCCCCCCATAACCCCTTACGCATGGAGACATCACCGACCGTTCGGTCTATTCGGCTAATATCCCGGAACAGGTTATTGACCTGCCCATCGGCCACGACATTCCCAGTGGCCCGGCCTCCGCCGTCGTCCTCGTCGGTGAGCCTTTGGGATGCGAACAACTTGATATTTTCCTTGTTGATTGCCATACCGTTAATCCTTTTGGGTATGAAAAAGAGATTGGCTTTATGAAAAGATTCGGTGCACAAGGCCTGTTTCCCTATGCAATATTTGTCCTCTGTCTTTCGGTGGTTTTGTTTGCACGGGCTGGAGAATGGTGGGAAGCGCCCGACTGGAGGCCGACATCGAATGATGAGAAGGCTTTCGTGCAAGACTACCCAGATGAACACCAGTTTCTGGCGGCCTGTCGGCAAGAGCGTGTTGATGTTATGGAGTATTGGCTGAGCCAGAAGGGCTTTAGGCCAAACGATGAGTTTATTAGAGGTTACGGGGGAGAACGGGCTTCAGGTCTTTTGGAGGCATCTCAGAAAGGCTATACCGATGGAGTACAACTTCTCATTAAGGCCGGGGCTGACTTGAATCAAGGCAATGATAATGGAGCGACACCTCTCTATATGGCCAGCCAAAATGGTCGTGCCGAGGCCGTGGAGATTCTGATTCAGGCCGGGGCTGATTTGAATCAAGGCACTGATGATGGAGCGACGCCTCTCTATATAGCCAGCCAAGAAGGTCATAACAAGGTTGTAGCGATTCTGGTTAAGGCCGGAGCTGATTTGAATCAAGGCTATGATGGAGCGACGCCTCTCTATATTGCCAGCCACAAAGGTCTTGTCGAGGTGGTGGAGACTCTGGTTAAGGCCGGAGCTGATTTGAATCAAGGCCATAATGATGGAGCGACACCTCTCTTTATGGCCAGCCAAGGAGGCCATATCGAAGTTGTGGAGATTCTTGTTAATGCCAGAGCTAATCCAACACTAAATTGGCACCACGATGTTGTTTTTACCAAGAGTCCGCTGAGAGCAGCTAAAGGCGGGCAGCCCTCGCGGAGAAAAACGAACCCTGACAAATATGATCGCTACGATGAGGTAGTTGAAATTTTAAAGCCCGCAGTAAAAGCCTGGAAAGAACAGGAAAAAATTCAGGCACAAATAGATGATAATACGGGATGTTTTGATGGGTTTGTCTGTGCGTTGAAAGAGGGAATAAAACATGCTGTAGCTCCACTTATGACACGGGCTCCATTGAAAAGTAAAGGGTATTAGTTCTTATTGCCCTGGCGCCACAGTTAGCAGTCGAATAACCACAGCATAGAAGTCAGAGTCATCGGGGTTGGTCTGGGGCAGAAACTACCGACACGTTCCTCTTCCGGTGCCTGGGTGAAGATCGCATGGGAGCCTAAGGTAAGGATCAGTGTTATCGGTGCTGCCCTCCATAAACCCTTACGCATAGAGACATCACCAACCGTTCGGCCTATTCGGCTAATATCCCGGAACAGGTTATTGACCTGCCCATCGGCCACGACATTCCCTGTGACCCGTCCTCCGCCGTCGTCCTCGTCGGTGAGCCTTTGGGATGCGAACAACTTGATATTTTCCTTGTTGATTGCCATACCTTTAGTCCTTTTGGGTATGTCTAAGAAGAATTGGCTTATGAAAAGAGTCTGTGCAAAAGGCCTGTTTTCCTATGCAGTTTTTTTCCTCTGCCTTTCGGTGGTTCTGTTTGCACGGGCTGGAGAGTGGTGGGAAGCGCCCGACTGGAGGCCGACATCGAGTGCTGAGAAGGCTTTCGTCCAAAACTATCCTGGTGAACACCAGTTTCTGGCGGCCTGTCGGCAAGGGCGTGTTGATGTTATGGAGTATTGGCTGAGCCAGAAGGGCTTTAGGCCAAACGATAAATTTATTAGAGGTTGCAGGGGAGACTGGGTTTCAGGTCTTTGGGTGGCATCTGATTACGGTCATAACGATGGACTGAAACTTCTCATTAAGGCCGGGGCTGATTTAAATCAAGGCAATGATAATGGAGCGACACCTCTCTATATGACCAGCCAAAATGGTCGTGCCGAGGCCTTGGAGATTCTGATTCAGGCCGGGGCTGATTTGAATCAATGCTCTGATAGTGGAGCGACACCTCTCTATATGGCCAGCCAAAATGGTCGTGCCGAGGCCGTGGAGATTCTGATTCAGGCCGGAGCTGATTTGAATCAAGGCACTGATGATGGAGCGACGCCTCTCTTTATCACCAGCCAAAATGGTCATAACAAGGTTGTAGCGATTCTGCTTAAGGCCGGAGCTGATTTGAATCAAGGCACTAATGATGGAGCGACGCCTCTCTTTATCGCCAGCCAAGAAGGTCTTGTCGAGGTGGTGGAGGCTCTGGTTAAGGCCGGAGCTGATTTGAATCAAGGCTTTGATGATGGAACGACACCTCTCTTTATGGCCAGCCAAAAAGGCCATGCCGAGGTTGTGGAGATTCTTGTTAATGCCGGAGCTGATCCAACACTAAATTGGCACCACGATCTTGTTTTTACCAAGAGTCCGCTGATAGCAGCTAAAGACGGGCAGCCCTGGTGGAGAAAAACGAACCCTGACAAATATGATCGCTACGATGAGGTAGTTAAAATTTTACAGCCCGCAGTAAAAGCCTGGAAAGAACAGGAAAAAATTCAGGCACAAATAGATGATAATACGGGATGTGTTGATGGGTTTGTCTGTGCGTTGAAAGAGGGAATAAAACATGCAGTAGCTCCATTTATGACACGGGCTCCATTGAAAAGTAAAGGGTATTAGTTCTTATTCCCCTGGCGCCACAGTTTAGCAGTCGAATAACCACAGCATAGAAGATGTCAGAGTCATCGGGGTTAGTCTGGGGCAGCAACTACCGTCACGTTCCTCTTCCGGAGCCTGGGTGAAGATCGCATGGGAGCCTTAGGTAATCAGTGTTATCGGTGCAGCCCCATAAACCCTTCCGCATGGAGACATCACCGACCATTCGGTCTATTCGGCTAATATCCCGGAACAGGTTGTTGACCTGCCCATCGACCACGACATTCCCTGTTGCCCAGCCTCCGCCGTCGTCCTCGGTGAGCCTTTGGGATGCGAACAACTTGATATTTTCCTTGTTGATTGCCATACCGTTAGTCCTTTGAGGTATGTCTGAGAAGAATTGGCTTATGAAAAGAGTCGGTGCACAAGGCCTGTTTTCCTATGCAATATTTTTCATCTGCCTTTCGGTGGTTCTTTTTGTACGGGCTGGAGAGTGGTGGGATGCGCCCGACTGGAGGCCGACATCGAGTGATGAGGAGGCTTTCGTCCAAAACTATCCTGGTGAACACCAGTTTCTGGCGGCATGTCGGCAAGGGCGTGTTGATGTTATGGAGTATTGGCTGAACCAGGAGGGCTTTAGGCCAAACGATGAATTTATTAGCGGTTTTAAGGTAGAAAAGGTTTCAGGTCTTTGGATGGCATCTCAAAAAGGTCATGACAAGTTGGTAAAAGCTTTACTTGATGTCATGGCCGATATAAATGGCTCTTTGCCGTTTCATATGGATTTCAGGATATCGGCTACAGGGCTGGCGATCATGTAAATCATCATTATAAAAGTCCCTGTGTTTCTATAGCCTCTTGCTCGGCTTCTTGCCGCTTGGAACAGGCTGTTCAGTCCCTCCATACGGGCATTGGTGTAGGTTGACTTCCAGCGTTGTAATATCCGGTCAACATGATTCTCTACGGTCGGCACCGCTTTACGTACAGGCTCCAGAACAGAACAGTCTCCCAGTTCAGCTTTGGCATACTTGAGGAAGTGCGTCAGCCGCCAGCGCACAGCCCTTGGGCTTTCAGCCCGTCTGATCCAGCGAAGCTTTTCTTTAATACGCCAGGCGACACCGGTCTTTAAATCACTGGCTTCGAGCTCTACAAGGGCTTCGACCTGTTTTTCAGTGAGAGGACCATCCGCTTTTTTTAGCACCGCCCAACGAAAGCTTTTCGGGTGCTTTTTCACATTGCGTTCGGTCTTGCGTACCTCATCAACCGCCCTGGTAAACAGTTGGACAACATGAAACCAATCGACTGTCACATTGGCTTTTGGGAACTCCTCCTTCGTCGCTGCCAGGAAGGCTGGTGACATGTCACAGACAACTTCCAGCACATTGTCTGCCTGCCCTCCATGCGTCTCCAAAAACGTCCTGAAATCTTTAACGGTTTGCTTGCCTTTGCCTGGCGTCGCGAACACAACGGGCTTGTCATTCCTGTTCATATCGATGAAAACTGTGACGTAGTTATGACCACGTTTTGAGGCGGTTTCGTCCAGACCAATCGCTTTCAGGGCACTCAGATCCATGGACAGAAGTGACTGGCTGACATAGTGCTTGATAACGCGCCAAATGCGCTTGTCATTCACACCAACATACCTGGCGCAGGCTTTAACCGGCATCTCCCTGACCAGTATCAGCAACGCCTGTTCAAACAGCAGCGTGAACTTGCTTCCTTCTCTTGCCCAGGGAACATTGACACGGTGAATGCCATGTTCTTTGCAGAGTGTTCTGGGCACTTTGGCAGTGATGAGGCAATGGTGCTGGAAAAAGTTTAAATGCTGCCAGGTGAGTTCTTTGTAGTCATGGGTCTGGCAGGTTTTACTGCATTTGGGGCAGGGGTAAAGGCTACCGCGCTCAGCTCCAACACTGAGCCGAAGCTCGTTGGGACTGCTCGTTGTATCAAGGTGTTGATCGATTATTTTCCAAGGTGCCTGCAAACCGAGGCCAAGCATAAAGATCTGATTTCCATCCATGGGTGACAACTTAATCTGAGAGTTTTTGGGACTGTGGATTATCGATCAGATATCACGCTCAAATACACAGCAAACAACGAGGAGCCAAAGCTCTCAAGGTGCAAGGCATTCCAGCCCGCGAGCGGCCTGCAAAACCGGCCCCTGATCACGAGAACTTTCCCACCCTGCAAGCCCTGTCGCTGAATATGATCAGGGCGTTTGTGTCTGGGTTTCCAGCACTGACGGGAGGGGCCCAGATTGTCAGCCAACTGCGTTCGACACAAATCGCCTCAAGCAGGAACTCAACAGCCAGGTTTCAAAATTACTTTTCTCGCCAGTCTGGAGTCGACACCGATCTTATCATCCGAGGCGGGGAGCCCGTCATGCTGGCGGCCCGGCTTTATGTTAAAGCCAACGGCAAGTGTCGTTTTGTTGTGGCATTGAAGTATGCGGGAGAAGACGACTACCGTTTCCTGGTAGCTTCTAATCTGTCATGGCGTCATATAGACATTGCCAGACTGTACTCTCTGAGGTGGTTGGTCGAGGTTTGCATTCAGGACTGGAAAAAGTGCGGCGGCTGGAACAGGTTGAGCAAACAGCAAGGCGTTAAGGATCGGAGCGTGGCCTGATCGTGAGCCTGTTGTGCGATCATCTCCTGTTGCAGCATCCGGAACAGATCGCCCTGTTGACAAACAAACAGCCCGGGTTGCCCGCTGGCTGCCTGACCGAACGCCTCAAGGTTGAGTTGCTGACGGAAGCGATTGAATACGTGGTGACAGCAGATGGCCCGGAAGAAGCTTTGAAGGTGCTCGGGTCATCCCTGCGAGAAACTTTACCAACCCGTTCCTCCAGCAAACACATGGCTGGGCGGGATATTGGGTGTCAGGAGCCCGCCCCGTCACTGAAGCATCATGCCCAAGCGGCAGAGGAGCGGTTTAGTATTCAGCGATGAAGTCAGCGTTATCGAGTTACATGCACCCTCAATGCAGCCAGAGCTGGTTTCATGTGCTATCGCCAATATCGAGTAAGAGCCGGTCGGCTCGTTCGCTATTGAGGGCACATGACTCCTCTCTGCTTTCCATGTTCAGCACTTCGTTAACGACTCCTGTCGGGCAGATTTCCCCACTCTTCATAAAAAGAGGGAACATGAACTTTCATTGCACAACTGCCGCATTTACCGTATCTCGCAACCGGATGGCTTCGTGGTCATTGGCCCATTCGCCCCGGAGACTCGGCCTTATATGCGATTTCTGTTCATCAGCTCGCACCTTTGCACTCGGGCTTCCTCCGCACAGCACCTCGCGGGGCTGCACTTACCGTCGGCTAGTGGTTATCATTGCTCTATTACGAACAATGCCGGTTTCCCACAGGGGACTTGCACCCCATAAATTCATGCCCATGCCGGGCGTACCAAAAAATTCCAGGGGTCTGCGCCCGAGGCGCAGCCCCTGCATTTGGCTATATGGACTCCCCCCGCTGTCAAGCACCGGTTTCTAATAACATTACTGGATTACGTCAGCTCTATATACGACCTGTTTATGGGCTTTTGCCCTGTCATTTGTTGTTATAGCGATGCTCTGGCAGGAATGGAACAAGTTGCTATAAACAACTCAATCGGAACTCCCTGTACCGGATACGATACGCTGCGCATAATCGCCTGATACCGAGACAGAGCGAGGGCTGCACGCCCTCCCAGTCTTTTCCCATAGAATTCTATTTCACTTTCTGTTGGACAATACGAAACTCGTTTCTCAGACTTGGAGGAATCTGGTCCGCAGATAGCCCGTGAATATTCCTCCCAGAATACGGTTTCCGCTTTTCTGTCTTATCGTTACCTTTACGAACAGCTGTTACGCTGGCTGGGAAGATACAATCGTGTACATTAACGGATTACTTGACGAAGGAAAAAAAGTCGCCCTTCTGCTGATTGATATGCAAACCGGGTTTATGGATCGATACACAGAGCCGGAATTCAGCCGTGTGGTTGAAGAACAGGCCAGGATCATTGATCACTTTGCGGACAGGCCTGGTATGTTTTACGTTGACGTCAATTATGCCGGTGAAAAACCAACCATTTTATCCCTCTATCTCAAAATGAAGAAAAACGCCACGTACAAAATCCTGGTCAAAAAAGATAACAGTGCCTTCCACTCCCGCCGGGAATTCCCCAAACGAGGCTCCCGGGCATCCAATGAAGAAATCAGAGTCCAGCTTGACCAGTATCTGAATGAAGCCGAGGTCACAGATGTGATGATTATGGGGTGTTTCGACGGTGCCTGTATTCGGGAAACTGCCATAGACGCTCTGCATAAAGGTTTCAGTGTTGGTATAGATCGTGAGCTCAACATAATTGATGACGTCACATCCCCCCTGAACAGACAGAGCCCGGAAGCCCGTGCAGCCCTGCGCAAACAACGCTGGGAAGATGTGCAAAAAATGAGTGACAAACTCACATTTGTTCCCCCTGCTGAAAAGGAATTTTGTGAAGTCTCTAGCTAATCTCTGTTCTTTCACTCCTGCTTGAGCCTGACTTGCCTGGATTCAGCATCAGGGAAACAGCATGAAAAGCCAGCGCTATCAATGGGTTCGCATAGCATTTTAAATTTCGAGTTTCCCTTACCATACACCTGCGGCCTTATACATCAGATGACGAATAATGAACCACTTTAAAGTGAACGCATTCAGCTTGATTCATCATCTTTCTATTCTTAAAGATTATCGCCAGTCGTGGAAAACACAACATAAGCTCACGGATATTCTCTTGATGATGACCTGTGCCGTTATTGGCGGTTCAGCGAGTTGGGAGGATATTGAAGACTTTGGAAAAATTCTGGCGGGTTCCTACGAATCTGTGTATGAAACAGAAGAGAAAAACCCTGGTCGAGATGAACATCGCATTCATGTTGTGAGTGACCTGTTTGATGAGTTCGTTAACCTCTCATTTGACAGGAAAGGGATGCGCACAATGGGGGCTGTAATCGCTTTTCGTCAGGAGGGAAGAACGCCGCAAAATATTGAGAATGTGAGCGTTCGGTATTACATAAGTTTTGCCGAGTTATCGGCAAATAAGCTGGCAACGAGTACTCGGGAACATTGGGGCATAGAGAACAGTTTGCACTATGTTCTTGATGTTGCGATGTCCGGTGTCTGAAGATGACTGCCGTATCAGGCGAGATGATGATGCAGAAATCCTGGCTGGGTTCAGGCTCATTGCGCTGAACCGTCTGAAGAATGAAAAACATTCAAAGGAGGTATAAAACGGAAAATGAGACGATCGGCCATGAGTACTGAGTATTTGAGTCAGGTTATAGCGGGTGCTCCGATCTTGAGTGATGCCTGAGGCCAATGCTGGTAAGGACTTTCATGCTTTTTCCCTGCGATAGGGCGCGACATACTTAGGTGCGATGATGCGTACATCATGTTGCTGCTCAAGTGACTGGAAGACACGAGACCAATGGTGCGCACCAGAACACGCTTCCATGGCGATCAGTGAAGAAGGTAACTGAGCATCGTCTCCAGAAGCTTGTGACGTTTTACGAATCTTGACCTTCCCGTGTTGATCGACACCATGAAGGCTGAAAGAATCTTTTGCCAGATCAATACTAATGGTTAAGACTTTCATCGGACTTCTCCTGCTTACAACGTACTTCGTAAATCGTTAGTCTGGCACTTGTTGCCGTAAGTGGGGGGAGTCCATATCATTCGTTAGGTGCTATTATCATAAAAAACTCCGCTACTGTCGAGATGAACAATGCACTCATTAAGAATAAAATGGGTTGTAGCAATTCTAATCATTGGCATTATTACAACACCATCAGTAGTTCTGTTTCTTGAGATAGTTGTAAAAAATGTATCAATTCGAGAGCTAATCACTTGTATTCTAAACGGACAGTTTCATGAAGGTGTTAGTCTGCTTCTATTATCTACTTATGGTTTAATTCCATTTTTATTGCATTGTTTATTTTGCAACTCATTTGGAACTGTTATTGATAGTAAAAAACTAAATTGCTATGCCCTGCTTGGGGTTGTTTCAATATTGTCCTGTATGATTCCCATGCATATTTATGCTTGGTTACCTTCATATGAGGGTGATCGGATATCATCAACATCAGCACTTGTATTTGTTTTTATTCCTTGGTTTGGGGTTTTATCACTAGGGTTGGGGTTGTGCTTATCATGGGTAGTAACCAGACTCCAATTCTTTAAATCATCACGTACCTAACAAAAATTCAGGTGACTTCGGTAGCCGATGAATTTGGCGTTATGCACATCAAACATCCACTATCGATAATAAGTATTGACTAAGGTGCTTATTTCTGAGGATGATATATTTCTAATTCTAAGGATACAGGTTCAATAAGGTCGTAGATAAAACCAGCTCCACATCCAAGTGCACCAACCAGAGAAACCATTAGTAAATTTCTTGGAAGTCGCTCAACAGGGGCGTAAACAAGTCCGAACCTATCTGGATCATCGATATTCAACCCTTCTAATAGATAAACAAGGGCAATACCAGTTCCCAATCCAATAACACATCCTTTTTTCAAGTATGGATATTCTCCAAATAACAATTGATAATACGGCTTCAATTCATCATTACGAATACGAATATCGTCGTAAGAAATCGCATTAGAGCATGGAAAATAAAGTGTCAGAGCAATAATCGATAACTTTAAAAGCCTTGTACTATTTTTCACTAACAGCATAAGAAGCAACACAAACCAGAAACCATTAACTACACACTATCACTGTCCGGGCAAATAATAAGTAACAATATTGTCTCCACGCATAACAAATGACTGTGGTTCCCCGTCACGGGAAAGGAATCGGAGCCATTTTAGGTAGTACCTCATCAACACGCTCTATAAATGGCCTATTGCTTCGCTCCTGGGTCGCGCCGTTATAAAGCAGAGTGCCTCAATCCATTGAAGCACTATTTGTAGATTACAGAGCTAGTTATTGAAACCGTTTCATTTGAGTAGCCAGCTGTTCTGCCGGGCGAAGTTGATCCGTAAGAACCTGCACTGTTACTTCATCACAAGCTTGTCGAGCAACCTTTATTGCTTGCCTGGTTGTTTGAGTAAACTGTTCACAGGCTTTCGTTAAATATTCAGCATTTTGATGAACGTCGGTACTGCTTGGTGGGGGTTTAATCCCAGAGAATTCACTCATCCCCTGGTACGTGGATTCTATTCTAGCCCCCATCATACTAATCCTCTCTGCAACCTCATTTGAGGGCCAAAATGGCTGTATAGTTTGCTGAGTTCGGGATTGTGACGAACGATGAAAAGAATGCGAGTCGGATGATACCGCTGACAATATCTGATTAAACTCAGAACTTCGGCCACCTTGCGTATTCCACTGACAAGCCCTTATCTGGTTTTCAAGTGCTTCTCTCTCGCAATATACAGAGTTAAGTTTTTGAACAAGCTGTTCTTTCTGCGCCTGCTCAATACCAAGCTGCGCTTCTTTCATGCTAGTCATGTCTTTACCCTTAGGTATGCTCGAATGAGCGAGGGCAATGTACAAATATCGCATATCAGTTACAACATGCTTATCAGACAAGGTTTATCTAAGCAGGTACTGTCATAGATACTTTCCGTATAAATCAGAGAAAAGTGGTCGGAGTCGAATGGCACTAACTTAAAGCTTCTTGCCACGGCTTTTACCCCGGTGTTCCAGCTCAACCATCGATGCCCTTGGTGCCGACATCAGCTGATAAGGCTTGGGCCTGCGCTTAACACACCATGGTTCCCTGCGCCCTGGCCTGGCGGGTACAGTTGCGCCGGCGATTGCTTTGTAGAATAAACTCATTAGCCGTTGCTTTTCTCCCGTCTTGTCAGCTTCAGGGACACCTATGAGAGGTTCCCACTGTCTTAGTGCCTGCAGGCTTGCTTTGACGCTTATCTGACTGAGAGGTGAGGCGTGTTTCTGCGAGGCTTTCAACATGAGCATTCGCAAACTGTTATAAACAATCAAATGCATTGTGATTTCTTTATATATCATTTCCGGAGATTTGCAGCGTAAAATGTCCATGCCTAATGTCGTTTTTATATCCCGGAAAAAGAGTTCAACATCCCAGCGACGATAATAAAGTTCAGCGACATCTCTCGCTGGATAACCTTCAGCATCCGTCAATGTCGTCACAATGTAGAACTGTTTCACCCTATAACCAGGCTGGTCGACGGTGACTTTGATCTGACGTAACACTAGCTGTTCAGGGAGGCTCTCCCAATCCTGAAAGGAATAGCTCAGATTTTTGTACCATTTAGGCTTTGGCCATGTAATCAGTAAGTCATCCGCCCCCAAAACCTCTAGAGCTTCACTGTCCTTTACCGGTGTTCGCCGTGCAAGGGTAATGACGGAATCAACACCCCGCCCCTGAAATTTGGCGACATCAAAATAACTACAAAACCCTTTATCTCCCAAGAAAATATCACCGGCCTGGAACGTATCCCACTGTTGCCGCAGTAATGGCAACTCATGATTTTTTTTGTTGCCCATACGGTAACTGACCAGTCCGCCTGTGTGCAGATCAAAGCAGGCACACAAGCGTGCTGAGGGAAAACCACAGCCAGGTTTTTGGTTCTTGGATTGGGGCCATACCTCCTGATTAGCCTCTGTATCAGGCATGCTGAGTCCGGTTCCATCAACGACAAGTACTCGACGGTTATGCCAGGAGCGACCAATGTCGTTTTTCAGAAGCTCATCAGATGTTTGCTGGAGAACCTCATCCAACATTGTTTGCTCAAGCTTCCTGCGGGCCTTACAGTAGGCTGCTGTAGATGAGGAAGGTGTCTTGATAGGGTTCTTGGCAGCAAAGGCCTGAATTTTGCGGACGACTTCCCGACAACCACCGTCTGCATCAAGAACTTGTGAAAAGAACCCCCAGAAACTATTGGCCTTCGTAAACAAGCGCCTTCGACTGAATGCCCCAGAGGAAGATTGTTCTGTGGCTTTGTGATGAATGAATGACCCGAAGTATTCACCCATCTGGGTCAGGTTTGACTTCTTGATCTGGTCACGTTGAGCGACAAGCTTCTGGCTGGCGGACCGGGGTTTACGACGCAGGGACGGTAGATGAAAGCCTGGCAGGAAGAGTGTTGTTTTTATCATACGGAATTATCCCATTCCCGAGTGATATATTCCTCACAAATTGATGTCGACCGGGCTTAAGTTAGTGCCATTCTGGTCGGAGTCATTTACTAGCAATACTCTGAATGATTCGCGAAAACACCCAATGTGTAAGGATGTCTCTAGATACGGCGCTTTGACAGCTTCCAACATTCCATGCTGCAACTGGAACGAGCCTTTGCCGTTATGGATCAGTGTGAACTATCCGACCTGGAACGCCAAGGGCGTTATACCGTATTCCCTCCTTTACAGCTGATATTGGCGATATTGGCGATATTCCCTGACATCGGATTATCCAAAAAGTACCGGCAACCACCATTAGCGGTACTATTCCCTCCCCACCTGCATCCCACTGTTCACTTATTTACCGTGCTCACAAACAATGAACATCATAAAATATTGAACAAAATGACCTAACCTCAATAAACACCTCAAAATATCGACAGAAAACTGCCAACCTCCTCAAAATGAAAGCCTGATCCCGAGCACAGAATTCTGGTAGCCGCATACATAACCGCTCAAAAAGCAGAGCAGCTCAAACAAGCAAAGATCCAATTTCTCGATACTGTCGGCAACGCTTACATCCACCAGCCGCCATTTTTTATTTATATTCGAGGCAATAAGAAAGAGAAGGTTGTTAACACAACCCGGCCCGGTAAAGCTTTCCAACCCGCAGGCTTAAAGATTGTTCTGGCTCTTCTCATTGAGGATGAGCTTGCCGACGCGCCCTGTCGCACTATTGCTCAAAGAGCAGGCGTGGCCCTGGGTGCGACTGGCGCTGTACTCGAAGACCTTGCACAACAGGGCTTCTTAAATGCAGCCAAAACAAAAAACAGAAAGATCCTCAACACAGAGGACTTGGTTCACAAATGGGCTGAAGCTTTTCCTGCACTACAGACAAAGACCCATATCGGTACCTTCACGACCGACATGCCCATCCCCCAGGATACGATAGACCTTGCCGCCTTTGGTGGCTGCTGGGGAGGGGAAATCGCTGCAGCTCATTACACCAACTATCTCACCCATAAAGCAAAAATGGCAGAGGTAATGCGTGCAACACGCTTGCGGAAGTTGAAACAAGGGGAGCACCCAAAAATAACAGTCGAGCTTTTTGAGCCATTCTGGAATGAATGCATGGCACCTGAAGGACAACTTGCTCACCCCATCGTCGTTTTTGCAGAGCTGCTTAACACTGGCGACCCCCACAATCTGGACACCGCAAAAAGACTCTATGAAGAATACATACGTTGATGTCACCGGGACACTGAATTCAGGGATGGTCTAGATCTATGTCAGTTTGAGCGGTCTTGCTCGCTCTCTTGATAGGGATATTCTTGTGGTAGGCGTATGGCCAGAGATCTTGTCCTGGTGCACGGAAATGGATCAGAAATAGAGCGTGGTACGCGAGATGTCGATTTCGCCATCAGTGTTCACAACTGGGTCGATTTTAATAATCTGCGAAACGCTATGCTGGCATCAGGTTATTCGGCCCACAAAAAGCTTCATCATAGCTTCGAGTTCCGTGACAGCAAAGGGTTGCCATGGGAAGTTGATATCGTACCTTTCGGTGATATTGCAGAAAATCATATGATCACCTGGCCACCCGAGCATGACTTTCAAATGAGTGTGCCGGGTTTTCCAGAAGCGCTGGGGCTGCCTTACAGGTACAAATTTCCCAATCCCCAGATGTTGTTATCCCTGTCGCATCCCCAGCCGGTATTTGTTTACTGAAACTTATTGCCTGGCTTGATCGTGTCATCGAAAAACGCGGTAATGACGCTTCAGATATTATATATTTGATAGAAACTTACCATAGAATTCCTGAGATCGGTGGTGCTCTTTATACTGATGGTTATATGGAGAACCAAAACTGGGATGGAACACGAGCCAGTGCGGTAAAATCAGGTGAAGACACCGGCAGCCTTGCTACTGATGAAATTGTTAACGTACTACAAGAGCAGCCTTTCTTTCGCAACATGAATCAAAAATAACGGCCTGCCTTACTGCCCCAGGCTATGATCCCTATCAACGACAACCGGCACCTATCAAACTGGCTTTAACAAAAAGGGGGATAAGTCATTTTAGCGCTGTCGTTCTAAAATGACTCCGCCCCCTTTTTGCCAGGATTCGAGCCCCCTGAGAAGAAAACCCAAGGCAGAAAGTAAGTCCTGATATTGGTAACAGGCATAAATAGAGCGCATATACAATTGTGCTCTATTTATGCCCGCTAAGTACCCATTCATGTGGCTGGCTGCTTACATTTGGTGTTGTGTGTCTTCTGGAGGGATCGGCGGGGGTGTTTCCCTGCAGACGCTAGTGCATGAGCTATCAGTTGACAAGTTTACTATACAGCCATACATGGGATCACAGCCGTAACAGCATGTATCGCAGCATGTTCGGTAGATGTCTCCTATGTAGCATTCAACGCTACCGCCTATCTGCGTGCCTCTGGCATAACATCCAAACGAGGCATCATCAGACTCATCAAAACTGTAGTCAAACTGAGCCAAGCCTGAAGCAGTACATAAGCAGAAAACGACAACGGTAAAGTGTAACTGGAGCGACCTCATATTGTCTTCCCATTTTATTGAAGAGTAAGAGAGCTGAATAGTAGTTCGATGTGAAGATCTTTATTGAAGGTTCACTGATGCTGGTACATGGATGTAATGAGTGTGTGCGCCAGTTGTCGTCTCTCATTCTTGCAACGGCGCTACTTGGACTGGTTCTTTCCGGTTGCAGCTCTTCACCTCTGCGCAGAGGCCTAAAACACAACTCCACCGAATGGAAGAGCTTTGACGAGGCCAAAGAAGCCTTTCCACCAATCAAACTGGCTTTCACTCCACCTCATCCTAATGTCAAACAGGAGCCAACAAGAACCAGAAAATGGATGGAACACTACTGACACTGGTTGATCAGAATGCGAAGCTCGGTGGTGAGTTTGAACGTCTGCAACGTATCACGGAGGCACAAGGACAAGCCTTCGGTAAGCAGAAGCTGCAGGCCGAAGAGATGCGTCAGCTGGTCGAGGCAGGCGTTCCTGCATGGCAATTGTTGACCAAGGTGACAGGACAAAGTGTTGCAGAGCTTCGGCATTTATCTGAGGCCGGAAAACTGGGTGAGGATGCTGTTAAAGGTCTGATTACCGAGATAGGAAACGCCAGCAAAGGCACCGCCTTCGCAAATATGAAGACTATGGCCGGTCTTATCTCGAACATGAAAGACCGATGGGTGCTGTTCCAAAAGCGTTTCAGTGATGCAGGCTGGACGGACTACATAAAAGCCCACCTCACCCTTCCGGGAAACAAGCTCGATGAGCTGGCCAGCAACGGCAGGCTGCAGGAGCTGGCCAATAATATATCCGCCACATTCATCACCATCGCTGAAACTATTAAAGCCTTTCTCGCTGACCTGACCTTTGAAGATGTGGTCAAGCGCACCACTGATGGATTCAAATCTATCGCTGACAGCGCAGGAACCGTGATCACCGCTGTGGCCTCTGTCGGCAACGGCATCTCAGCCATGCTCAATAGCTTCTCGCTGGTGGTCAAAGGCGCAGGCGCAGTGATTGCACTGTGATTGGTGGCATAGCCGATGGCGTGGCTGACCTCGTCGGCTTTCTGGGTTTTGAGGAGATGGAGTCCAAGATCCAGCACTTTTCTCATGGCATGCTGTCGGTATCTAAAGCCTTCGCTGAAAGCATGGCCAAAGATGCCCACAAGGTGCGGGACAGCTATAAAGCCATTGGCAAAGCCATCACCACTGAAACGCCCAAGATGGAGGGCGCCCTCAAAATAGTGAAAGCCGAGGCGGAGGCCACCGGCGCTAGCGTAGAAGAGGCCAATAAGAAGGTCGAGAAAAGCCAGACAAAGATGGGTATTCAATTCGCTGACACTGCGAAGGATATAAAGAAGTCTCAGAAGGAGGTGAAGGAAGAGATTTAAGACCTCGGCCCGGCCTTTGATGAGGCCGGTGAGGCCAGCGAAAACGCCAATGAGAAAATGGCAGGAGGGATGACCATCGCTCAAGCCATGGCCGATCACATGAACGCACTGAAAGGTGAGCTGGCGGGTATGTCCGGAGCAGCACTGGCAGCCTTTGAAGGATTGAACGACATCACTGAGGCCGACCGGCGAACAGTCACCGATGATATTGAAGCCATGCGTCACTCTCTGGAGCAGACCAACGAAGAGTTGGACGCCATGAGGCAGGCTTTCCATGGCTTTGATGCAACAGGCCTGAGCGAGTGGATGTACGACACCAGGAAAACCTCCCTGCAGGCGAAAGAGTCTTATCTCGAACAGAAGATCGCCTTTGAAGACCTGATGCACTCTTACGAGGATGGTGGTCTGTCAGCCGAGCAGTTTGCCAACGCAGCTCGTCAGGCATCCGATGGTGTGCGCCAAGGGGATGATGTGAAACTTCTGTGAGGAGCACTCAAAGCATCCGGCGCGAGGGGCATCTGATGCAACTGGATACCATGACACTGCCGGACAACCTTTTGTGGGTGAATGAGTTTGACTGGTCACCGGTTGCCCAGAGTACCGACAGGAGCCTGACCGGCTCCCTTATTGTGTCTGAAAGTCTGATGACTTACGGTCGCAGCATTGTACTGGGGGATGGGGAGAACAGCTGGTTAACGCTGTCCGAGCTGAACGCACTCTTTGCGATGACAAAAACGCTACAAAAGAAAATGTTTCTCACTCTTCCTGGCGGACGTGAATGCACAGTTATTTTTGACCGGTCTCCCGAAGGTTCACCTATTGAGGCTCAACAGGTGTTACCACTTTCGGAGCCGAGTGAAGATCACCTCTATGCAGTGGTCATTCGTCTTTTGACGGTGGCACCCGGATAGTTGAATCCTTTATTTTGAGCCGTACTGTAACCTAAGCTTGGGAAACTCGCTTTTCAAGGGTGTTTCCTCATTGTCTTTGGTGGTTATCACTGGCCGGGAGCGTTTATAAGTTTGACGGTACTCCGTGAGTGTATTGATAGTCCCCCTCGGTGTTCACTAAAATCTGAACCACCTCCGCGAAGCCTTTCTGAGCCGCTATAAACAGAGGCGTGAAACCATCATTTTTGGGTTGATTAAGATTTGCCCCCCCGGTGTTTATCAGTATCTGAACCACCTCTCTATGCCCCTTTTGAGCAGCAAGAACTAGTCCATCAACAGGGTCATGATTAAAACCACTGATCAACGGTTCTTGATCAATGAAAAACTGTACCGCTTCCGCATTGCCTTCACGGCAAGCCGCATGAAAATCATGCTCATCATATTGCCTCTTCAAGGGCTGACTCAGCTCTTTTGTGCATTCATACATAGCCAGAGAGTTTGAGCAAAGCCCTAAAAAGAAGAGGAAAAAACCAGTGTAGAACCACAAACATTTCTCATTGATTCTTAACATTGCACAGGTTGTAAAACGTCAAAATAAAAGGGAAGGAAGGTATGGCAATCAACAAGGAAAATATCAAGTTGTTCGCATCCCAAAGGCTCACCGACGAGGACGACGGCGGAGGCCTGGCCACTGGTAATGTGGTGACCGATGGGCAGGTCAATAACCTGTTCCGTGATATTAGCCGCATAGACCGAACTGTTGGTGATGTTTCTATGCGGAAGGTGTTTGTGGGTGTTGGCACCGATAACGCAGCCCCTTACCTTGGTGCTCATGCCATTCTCACAGAGGCTCCGGAAGATGAGCGTGTCGGCGTGCTGCTATTCAATACCGAAAGCCAGATTGATGAACGGGCCGATGCCCGAAACCGCATTGAGAGCTATGTGGTGCCAGCGGTGGACATCTACTGGGCAATCAACTGGTGGGCCAACGCAGCTTGCTGGCCATTCAGAGGGAGGTGCTCAGGCTGTTGTGAGCCTGGCGTTACCGCTAACGGCCAAGGGGCAGGCACCCGGCCTGGTACTGCCAGGACAGCTGGTGGAGGTGATAGACGAGGGTAAGCCCTGGGTGGGTCTGTGTTTATCAAATGTGGTGAACAGCACTGGAAGTGGCTCTGGGAGAGCCGTTCAAACTCTGAGTGTGGAGCGTCACTTCATACACCACTGAACACTATTAAAGAAAATCACTAGGCTTACATTATGATAGAGAAATGACAAACCAGCCCACACCACTTGGGTCACGAGCAGACAGACATGGAATCAAACGGTTTCAAATAACCAACATTGGACGCTTCCCAAGCCTCGAAATCCCATTGGCTCCTACGGAGGATACGCAGTCAAATATCACTGTATTGATGGGCAATAATGGTGCTGGTAAAACGTCTTTGCTCAGAGCTCTGGCTACATCATTAAGCTGGCTGGTTGCTCGCATACGTAGCGAAAAGGGAAGTGGCAGCCCCATTGATGAAAATGATGTAAAAAAACAGAAAGCCTTGGGGATCTATAGATATCGATGTGCTTGACCACTGCAGCCAACAACTTAACTCCGATGGGGATAAAGCAGATTCGGTATTCCATTGGTCTCTAGTGAAACCAAAAAAAGCCGAAAAGCTCCAGAATCCACGTCTCTAAGTGATGCCACAAGACTGGCTGATTTCTACCGTTCACAACTCACAGATAACGACGATGCGTCTCTGCCTCTAGTTGCCTATTACCCTGTTGAGAGAGTCGTTCTTGATATTCCTCTCAAGGTGAAAACAAAGCACTCCTTCAAGCAGCTTGATGGGTATGACAATGCTCTCAGTCAGGGGGTAGATTTTCGCCGTTTCTTCGAATGGTTCCGTGAACGGGAAGATGCTGAGAACGAATCAGGTGTGTCACCGGAATTCCTAAACAAACTTTTCGAGAAATCAGGTTCAGAAAAAAATCCAATATGGAAGGAGTTACAAAAAGTTCAGGCTTCTTCCAGAGATCGACAGCTAACCGCTGTCAGACACCCTTCTCTGGCCAGCCATCAGTCTCTTTATGCCTGGCTTTTTAAATCTCCGCATTAGGAGAAAACCACATCTTGCCATGCTTATCGATAAACATGGAGAAACCCTGAATGTATCCCAGCTCTCTCAGGGAGAAAAATCCCTTATGACTCTGGTGGGTGATATTGCCCGGCGCTTGGCCATGATGAACCCTTCTCTGGCCAGTCCTTTGGAAGGTGATGGCATTGTTCTCATTGATGAAGTTGACCTCCACCTCCACCCCAAATGGCAGCGAAGTCTGCTTGAGAGGTTAACGACAACATTTCCCGGTTGCCAGTTTGTTGTAACCACCCACTCACCTCTTGTGGTCAGTGGTGCCCCGATCTTCTTTGTTACAGTCTGAATAATGATGAGCTGGCCATGACAACCTTACCCTGGCTCAAGGAATGGGAAGCTGCTACAGAAATGAGACTATTCAAAACAAACTGGATGATCTTATGGATACTATCCAGGATGGTGACCGGTGACCGGTGACCTGCCCGGTGACCTGCCCGTCGCAAAAATACAGCTTGAAAAGCTTCAATCATCACTGCCCATAGGTAATATCGAGCTATCAAAAGCTGAATTGTTGATCAGGAAGCTGGAAGTCCGCAGTACAAAAAATCAATAAGACCCAGGAGCCTCCAGAGTTAACCCTATGGAAGCGAAGGAAGCCAGATAAAACACGGTATGCTGACCTTACCCATCTGGAAAGGCAGGCTATACGGACAGCAAACATCAAAGACCAACAAGGACTCTGCGCCTATTGCTGTAACCAGATATCCGAAGGCAACAGCATGAATGAGCATGTTCTGGACAGGCAGGCGCACAAAAAGCATCAGCTTGATTTCAGTAATATTGTGGCATCCTGCACCACACCAAATCAGTGTGATGATGCCCACAAAACCCAGGAGCTGCCTTTAACGCCTCTCATGGATGAATGTGAGACAGAGCTTAAGTTTTGTGTGAAGGGGGCTACAGAACGTGCTGAGACCTCTATCAACGTACTACAGCTGAGTAATAGAGGGCTGGCCACCAAGAGAAAGGCTCTTGTAGAAGCTTTAATCTTCGAGAAAGGAGAGCAGCCCCATGAACTTGCCCTTCTTGACGATGAGCTTATAGAACTTCTGATAGATGATGTGAGCACCCCAGATACCAATGGTCTGCTCAAACCTTTCAGCCCCGTCCTGGTGAATATACTTAGAGGTCAGAACAACCTCTGAGGGATCGAAAGTGGCAACAACCAACCTATGGAAACAGTTTCAGGAACTCCTGCCGAAAGCAGCCCAGGCCATAGGAACATTGATGAGCGTGAACGAGGACGGGAGCAGCACCATCGCCTTACAGTATGGCACCCAGATACGGGCAAAAGGAGGAAGTGTTTCTGCTGGAAAAAAAGCTCTGCTTCTGGATGGACAGATTGTCAAAGAGGTACCAGACTTGCCTCGGTTCGCCGTCCAGGTATGAGGCCAACATCAGTTTTTGAAGCGACTCGACTTGTAGACAATTCCGGCCCTGCACCTTCTGTGCCCCTTAAAAGCGCGGGCGTAGCATGTTTTTCGTAGATAACAAATAGTTAGACGGCCACGGACGGGGACTCAAATCCCCGCCCCACCCAAAAACTTTCTTCTGTCAGCACCCAATCAAAGCTTTCACCACCAAGACAAAAGAATGAACACTGCCGATAACTTGCCCCAACCAACACCTTCAACTAAACATAAGTGAACAGCACTCACGTACCTTGTGATGCTGTTGTCACTGGGGGCGATTCGGATTCGACGGCGATGACGATCCCCGAGGTGCATGCCGAGAGGTGGTAATCACTCTCGTAAAACAACGATTACCATTTATTAGTTGCCAAAACTAATAACGTTGGAACGTTGGCCGTGGTTGATATGAACCACGCCATCAATGGTGACTCTTATGTCGCCGCTGCAGCTGCCTAAACAGTAGCTCGTTCTCGGTCTATCCGTCCCGTCTGTCGGGTGGTTTACAGACCGTCATTGCAGACAGACTCGCTGTGATCTGCGCCTGGCTTTGATCAGCTAAAACCTTACAGGCTCGTGCTGCCTTACCCTGACCACTGGGTCATGGCAGGATTAAAATAAAAGTGGATCTAAGCATGTAGAGCCAAGGGCTGAGTATCGGCGGACGCGGGTTCAAATCCCGCCGCCTCCACCACTTCAGAAAGCTGCCAAGGGCACGCAGCCATACGCAGTAAAGCCCCCTAAAACAGGGGTTTTTTTGTATCTATCAGAAACCATAACACCTGCGTATAGATGCGTGTAGGTGCGTATACGATTGGCACAAGTATGGCACTTTTTTAGCACGAAAAGCACAAATCCAGCAAAAATGTAGATTTAAGAAGCACTTTTTTAAGCACGAAAAAGGAGATGTATCCGGAATGCGATGCGCTCAAGGAAGGGTCAGAAGAGCTTACAAGAGATGCAGACAATCAAGCACCATCCTTACTAACTGCAGCATCGTTTTTGTTGCCAGTGAATAGATCAGACGGGGTGTACTTATCAGAGGCCTCTTCCAGCCAGCCACCATAGTGTCGATTCAGCATTTCTTTTCCTTTATGCTCCCTTTGGTTCGCTATCCACCAGAGGTTTTCATTATTCCGGATATGCATGAACGCATAGCTATGCCGCGTCTGGTAAGGGTTTCTGTATCTAACATCAGACGTCTTGAAAGCATGCGTCCATCCATACCTTCGAGCTGTGCATCATTCTTCCAGACCGCGTTATGCAGGGGGTTGTGAAATACAAACTCACCGGACATGAGGGTATGCTTTTTCTGCTCCAGCAGTGCCTCAGCCTTATCCAGAAGAAGTACCTTTCTGGACTTCACGCCTTTACCTGAGGTTTTTATTCTCCCGAGCACCCCGTCAACCGAGGCCTCATCCACTAACACCTCACGGTTGTTCCAATCTATCTTGCTCCATTTAAGTCCAATCAACTCATTGGTGCGCAAGCCGCCGTAAAACGCAAACTGAAAAATATTTCTTATCTGTGGCTCCATATGCTGAAGGAGAAGATCAATTTCTTTGTTTGTGAAGGGGTCTGGTTCAAATTCACTCTGACGGGATTCGACAGTGATGATCTTGTCGAGATTGATCTGCCGAACCGGATTGATTTTTATCACCCCATCCATGACTGCATCATCCAGAGCGTGTTTGAAAGGGGAGAGATAGTTACTGAGCGTCTTTCGCTTTGCCGTAAGACTTCGTGTATGCACCCTGTCTCTAACAAATCCAGCCGTAAGGTCGATCACTCGAACACCACCAAAATGAGGCATGATGATTGTCCGGAGCAATTTATCATAATTCTTATAGGTCGATGCACGAACGGTGGTTTTTGCTCGGGTCAGATAGGAGGTGATGTATTCACCAATAGTCCAGGTTCCACGAGATTCTGTTGTGCCGTGTTTTTTGAGCTTCTTAGAATCAAGGAAATAGTACCCATAGTCATAGTCGTTGCGAGAGATCTCATCCTTTATCCGCGTAAGTACAACGCCTGCATTCTTAAGAGAACGCTGAATACTGTATTCAAACTTTGACTGATCACTAGCACTGGAAATTGTGGGAATCGATACAGAAAGAAACGATTCCCGGCAGGTCTCAGAACGGTAACTGAACTGAACCTGAATGGTGACTGAGTTTTTGTTGACCTTCAGCTTTATTCCTTTCGGGCATGTAATGTGAGATAAGTCCATACATCATCTCCTCTTAGTGTTGTGATTTTCGTTTACGCTTTTTTCCTCCAGCCCAATTATTAACAGCCTGCAAATTTACCCAAATATGGCCATCTTCAGCTGTCCTGTACTCTCGCCCCTCCAACCATAGACCTTCCTTTCTTTTATGAAATACAGTGTTTCTTGTCTCGCCAGACAGTTCAAAATACTTGCTCAACCTGACCCACTCGAGCATGTCCCTGCCCTATCTTCGGTGAACCGGCTTGCGTCGAATCAGTAAGTTTTTAATAAGTCGGGATTTTTCATCGGATACCGGACGTATATCCGGCTTCATCTTAGCCGCATATAAGGCGATAACACGGGCATCCACCTTGTCTGTTTTTGCCAATACTCCGAGAGCTTTGGCAAAGTGTCAGACCTTCAATAGGTCTGCCACGACAATAGGAAGCGATGCTTTATCACAGGCGAAAACAAAACGGTTTTCGTAACGCCCTATGGCTTCGACAACGATACGTTCAGGCGTCAAATCAACCAAGGTTTCAGTGAGTGACTGAACGGCTGTGTTTGTAATACGCTGGTGAAGGCCCAGCGGATGAAAGTAGACGTCGAGATAGGACTTGCCGACATCAATACCAATCGTTGTTGGTTCTTTGCTTTCTTGGTGTTCCATAATAAGCTGACTCTGCCTTGCTATACGGGCTCGAGGCTCCAATGACTATTCGAGTTAATGCTTAAGAGTTATGCAGCGCTTCACGCTTGTTATCGGTCTCTCGCAAAGGTGCCGCAAATCCATCGAGCTGCTGTATAAGGCCTTCAGTTGCAGCTGAAGGTGGGCCTCACTTTACCCTGAAAACCTTTAAGAAGAACCATAATCGGGTAAGGGCTGACTTTTCTTCAGCCCTCCCCCCACCACCCGGCGTGCGGGTCCGCACCGGGCGGTTCACCGAGAATGGTGTGATCCACAACTCTTTCAAAGAAAGCAATCCAAGAGACTTCAGAACCCCATTATTTAATCCCAACTGTACCGCGTAGGTTTTGGCCAGACGGTAGTAACCTTTATTACTCCCTGCCAGCATGACAGCGTCTTTCAGCCTGACTCCCAGATTCACCAGTTTACGAACGCGTGTTCGTGGATACCGCCACTGCTTGAGAAAACAGCTGCGTATTCCCCATGGAGATGCCCCAGCTTCGTCCTTTTAGCTGGCGTATCCTCAGTTTGAAACGGTGAAGGGATTTTTCAGTCCAGACAATACGACCTCGTGGAAAGGTAAACCCCAGAAATTCGCTGTCAGTGGCTTGCACCACCTTGCTCTTCTCTGTGTTCACCGTCAGTCAGCTTGAGTCGTCGTTCCAGAAAACGGGTAATGCTCGCCATCACACGCTCCCCGGCACTCTGGCTGTTCACAAGAATGACGAAGTTGTCTGCATAGCGTGCAAACCTATGGCCTCACCGTTCAAGCTCTTTATCCAGATCGTCCAGTACAATATTGGTTAACAGGGGTGAAAGCGGGCCACCTTACGGAACACCAAGCCGGGTGGGCTGGATTTGTCCGTCGATCAAAGTGCCTGCTCTCAGATAGGCGCCCAATAGTTTCAGCAGCGGTTTATCTCTGACTTTACGTGCGACACGTGACATCAGAACATCGTGGTTGACTGTGTCGAAGAACTGCTTGAGATCGACATCCACCGCGATACGTCTGCCGTCTTGTATATGACGCCTGACCTGTTGCACGGCCCCATGGGCTGAGCGGTTTGGGCGAAAACCGAAACTGCTCGACGAAAATCCCGGATCAAAGATCGGTGTCAGCACTTGCGCAATGGCTTGCTGAATCACGCGGTCAGTGACCGCAGGAATGCCCAGTACGCGCTCCCCGCCCTGCGGCTTGGGGATCGCTTTACGCCTGACAGGCAGGGGCTGGTAGCTTCCTGTTTTGATGGATTGGCGTACGGTTGACCAATGCTCTTTGGCATAGTCAGGGAAAGCGTCCAGAGTCATTCCATCAACACCGGGAGCGCCTTTATTAGCCCGGACTCGTCTCCATGCTTCGTACATATTGGCCGGTTCCAGTACGCGGTTCAGTAGATCATGGTTCAAAGCTGGGTACAGGCTCTGTTGCCCGCGTCGAGTCAGAAAACTTCGTCACTTCGAGCGGGAATGAGCAAGCCTCCTCTTTGTTTCGGTGTTCAGTCCTTCGTTAGCGACTCCTGTCGGATAACTACTATGACGTCTGCTGTCTTCTGCCTGAACACAAACAGAGTTACCCCTGAATGCGCTATCGTGTCATCGAGTTCGCTCGCACTGGATGATGAGTCCAGAACGCCAGGCCTGTGAAACCAGTGGCCAAACTGGAGAAAGAACACGATCGCCTGTCAGGCAGATCTCCCCACTCTTCATAAAAAGAGGGAACATGAACTGCCAGTGCACAACTGCCGCATTTACCGTATCTCGCAACCGGAGGGCTTCGTGATCACTGGCTCACTCGCCCCGGCGGAGACTCGGCCCTATATGCGATTTCTGTTCGTCAGCTCGTACCTTTGCACTCGGGCTTCCTCCGCACAGCACATCGCGGGGCTGCACTTGCCGTCGGCTTGTGGTTATCATTGATCTATTACGAACAATGCCGGTTTCCCACAGGGGACTTGCACCCCATAAATTCATGCCCATGCCGGGCGTACCAAAAAAATCCTGATGACGCCTACGGCGCACCTGATTAGGCTATGCGAGATCCAAACCTCACATCTATACTTCTTAGTTCTTCTATGAGGAGTATTTAAAATGAAGCTCAAAGCAGCAATTGGGACTTTTGCAATAACTGCTATGTCTAATGCTTTCTCTTTTACATTAAATGATCATTTAAAAGATGAAAATTCTTCCTTTCTAAAGGATGAAGATATTAAAGCTATAGAAAGTCTAATGAGTATAAGAAATGAAGCATTTCAAGAAAAAGACGCCGATAAACTAGTTTCACTTTTCACTAACAATAGCAACTTCGTTAATCAGTCAGGAAGAATATATTGGGGTAAAGACTCTAACCTAGAACGCCATAAGCAAGTTTTTTCTGAAAACGCTGGTCCACACCTCTTAGCAAGATTACCAGTTAAATCAGAATTAAAGAAATGGTGTTCTTACGGCAATCCAGCAACAATGGTCACTATCGTAACAGAGTACAAATTCCCCAATCATAGCCCAGACATTTTGATTACTCAGTATGATCCATTAAAACCGACTAAAGGTATATTTACTACTATCTTGTTCAAGACAAACAATCTCGAAGCCATAGATGGTTGGCAAATTGTAAGCATGCAGAACACACCAACTCTACCGATCCAACACAACGAGTAAAATTCGCATAAATCGGGTAGCCGGGTTTTTTTCTCCCCCAGCCCCCAGTCGAGTCAACCGAAGGAACCTCCCCTTCAACTGCTCACAGAACCGGACTTGAGAGTCTCCTCTCATCCGGCTCTTCTTATCCAACCGCTGACACACAGCCTGCTCGCCAGTGTGCCATTAACCACGGAGCCCTTTTTGCGATTCGCCCCAAACAGGACGCTGCCCGCTTCTTATGGCTCCTCAATTTCTTGTATTTACCCATACCCAGCGAACCAACGTCTCTTCCCTATAATTCAGGATCTTTCTCATTTCTGAGGGCTAGAATTTTCCAAAGTAATTAATCCAGCCCTGAACATACGGATTGATCAATTTTGCAAGCTTTTCCAGAGAGTACAGTGATCCTTTGGTGGGAATACCCAGCTCTCTTATCTTACTGCGAATAGGCTGCGCCGAGGCTTGCTTATTGCAGGCAGAAAGCTGACAAAGAATTTCCCACGCCGGTTTCTGGCCATCCCCGGGCGAAAGGTGTAAGCAGGAAAGTTAAAAGAGATGTGTTCATACTTTTCCGTTCTGTCTTCATCCATGCAGTACACCAGCTTCGTCTTTTCCGGATGCAGTGTAAGACCACAGTCGAGTAAACGACTTCTTACTGCTTCCAGTATGGATTCCGCTTCCTGTTTGCTGCGACAGTGGATCAGCGGGTGAGTAGCCCGTGGGAACCTCCCCCACAGGCTCTCTCAGAACAGTACGTGAACCTCTCAGCTCATACGGCTCCCATCATCCAACCGACGGCCTGACACCCAACTTCCAATGCGGAAACAGGTTTGGAAGTTTCTTGGCGATCTCTCCAAGCCTGTGTTCTGCCCTTCGTCGATGGCGCTTAAGCCTTTTGTATTTCCTTGTCGCCCACAAACTGAGCTTGCGGTTGATGTGACGCAATGTCGGGTACATGGCGGATTTATAGAAACGACCATAGTAGTTTATCCAGCCCTGTATCTTAGCCCTAACTGTACCCGCCAGGCCAGGGCGCAGGGAACCACGGTGTGTTAAGCGCAGGCCCAAGCCTTATCAGCTGATGTCGGCACCAAGGGCATCGATGGTTGAGCTGGAACACCGGGGTAAAAGCCGTGGCAAGAAGCTTTAAATTAGTGCCATTCGACTCCGACCCGTTTTATGTTAATTATTGAGGTACAGGAGTCGTGGTTATTAAACAGTGATAACCCCTTTATGTTTGATAACAACTATGGCGCTAGCTTAGGAATGTTTTCGGCTACATATTCCGCAGTATCACTGAACCATTTGAGGATCCAACGCTTTAAGCGAGCCTCTGGTGAAATTCCACAAGTTTGGTTCTGAGTGCAGTATAAGTAAAACGCTGGTGAGATTATCAGGGCCAAGCAGTGCATGATGGAAGAGGATTTTTTGGGAGTGGTACTGAAAGTAATAACTTCCATCTACGAAGTCATTCCATGACTTTGGGAACAGAGCGCTACCTACCACCATGGAGGTACGCAGATTTATAGGATGTTCCTCACTTTCGTTATATTCCTCCATATGAAGATTACCGGATGGCCGCTTAAAGGTCAGTGCTCCCGAGCTGTTTGTCCGTAATTTTGTATTAAAAACACGACCTGGTTCCTCCATCGTAGTGAGTTCATCTGTTAATCGCGAGTCAGCAATGTCATATGGAAGAAAAACATATTCTTGATTAGCTTTAAGTCCTCTGATAGTAATCCATTTATAATGTTTGTCTTTTTCATTCATTAACTTTTCATGTTGTATGTTAGAATTTTGTGTATATTGAGATGGTGACCATTTGCTCAATATTTCTGCTCCTCCCACTATTTCTTTGTTTCGATCGAAAACAAAAGCAATAGATGGAATTACATAGGGCTCTTTACGAAAAAAGTGTTTCTTACTTCCTTTCAATACCATTTCAATATTTAGAGCGCTCATTTTTGCAAATAGTATTTTTTTATGTTGATCCAGCCCTATGACTTCCCTCCCGGGTAAGAAGAACTGTTGACACCCTGCGTAATATAATTTGGCATCTTCAATGTCATGATTGCCACGGTTTAAGATACCACACTGTCTTAAAGTTCGCGTTAGATCGGTTATAAAGTTGCCCATATTTGTTTTGTTATTTAGAAAACGGAGGACACGATTTTCAATTAGAAAGAAAATATATTGGTCAAATTCGTTCAGGTTTTGATGTTTAATAACAAAATATTGTAATGGAAGCAGGCCAGAGATATGTGCTCTGTAATAATCATCTAAAGCATCACTGCGCAGCGCTATCGGTGTTTCATCCATTTTTACTTCAATAACAGTATCCAGCGCGTTGTTTTTTAAGTGTTTGTCCCAGGCTCGCCATACGAGCATGAACCTGGCTTTGGATTCCTTGGGGGTATTCTCACATAACTGGTATATCAGAGGGTGTTTCAACTTGCTGCATTTTACTTTAGGAGATTCGGCTGCGTACCATTTCTGGAACCATCCATAGATGTCATTTCTGTAAACGTAGGAAGCTGCCATAGCCATCATTACCCCGGCGGTGATAATCACCGGTTTCTGGTAATGGTAAGCTATCTTTCGGAAGGGATTTTTTCTGAGATGCGGTCTCCCTCTCCTCATGCCCGCTGCGGCTCCACCGATACCCGCAGCATGGTGAGGTGGGTTTTTGCCATGATTGTTTTTGGGAATTGTTGGAGCCGGTCTGGGCTCGCCTTTGCGAGCGACGTCATCGGGGTCACCAAGATAGTCGCCGCTTGTTATGGGGGCATTTAAGGCTTCAACTATACCGGTTTTGATTTGTTGCTCCCGCTTACGCCTCTCTGCCGCTGCATAGGCATCGGCTCTTTTCTTGTCTCCGGTGGACGATTGTGCTGTTTTTTTCTTTAGCAATACGGCTTGCTCATTTCTCTCTAGTGTTAATTTTTCGACTTGTTTCTCTCTGCTTGCGATACGTTCTTGTAATTTCCTGATTCTATTTTTAAGTTTTTTGTTGTCGGCATCTTTATTTGTGCTTGTTACTTTTCCATGATCTAATTGGCTAATTGCATCATCTAACTGCTGTATAAGATCACGCTCTCTTTTAAGATGGTCTTCTTCATTTAGCCTCATCATTTCTTTCAACTTAGAGTATTTTGTTCCAGCCTTTGAAAGTTTTATTTGTAGTTTTCTATTGTGGGTTGAAATATTTCCCAATATCTCAGAGATGTCTGACTCTGATCCAGCTTGTGAAGCGGTTTCAGGGGCTTGTGTAGGAATATAGGTTTGAGTAACAGCAGGTGCATGCAGAAAAACAGGTGCAGGTACAGATGCTGTTGCTTGCATGGGAGTTATAATGGCAGGCGGCAAAAGCGCTGCAGGTGCAAAGGGTTGGGGCATACCTGCGGCCAAAGCAGTCAGCACAGGGTGCATTTCAGATATAATCTGTCCCCAGAATCTAATAGATAGCGGATATGCTCTTATGGAACGATTCGGCTGCTGCGCTTCTCCTAGCATAGTCACAAAATAACTTATAACTACTTGCTGCTGAGGGCGATAAATATCAATGTTTTGTTGGCTGAGCCAAAAAAAATAACTATCAAGGGCTGTAGCCATCAGGGCTATGTTATCTGGTGTGATAACCTTGTTCATTAATGATATTTTTGGATTTTTAGAATCCCACTCTTGAATAGACTCTTTAAGGAATTTATTCATAAATTCAATGTTCTGTTCATATTCGGCACAAACTAAAGGTGACCCGGCTGTTACAATCAAGGCTATTAGCCATACGCGAAACCACTTCATCTCGAGCCCTTCTCATTTAGTTGCGTTTATGAATAGCTGTTTTGACAAGGTGGATACTGGGATGTTTCTAATATGTCAGCTTGGCTGGCTACAGGGTTATATGAAAAAGAAATTCTAGAAGAGATTATCCAGGCAGTCAGGAAGTAATTACTCATACGGCGCATGATATTTTGATGACTATCAGCGCTATTACTTTATTTAATTTGAAAACTCAACATCCCCTGATCTTGATGAGGCGATCCGTTTTCTTAATATCTTTCCTTCCTGTTACAGGTTGCCAGCTTTGCGTGCAAGAGAAAGGGGCAGAGTCATTTAAGTGGTGTCATTTAAGTGGAGTCATTTATTTAAGTGCTGTTCTGGGGATAAATCTGGCCACAGGGGCGTTGGCCGGGCCTTAATTAAATGACTCCGACCCTGAGCCATCCCCACGAAATCAGACTTGCAGTTCATAGCTGTTGGCCCTACTCAAAAGGCTCTCAAACGCACTATTGGCCGATTACCAGGCTGTTTTGGTAAAGCGAAGAACTGGTTTATCAAATGCTCTTCGACCCAGAAAACACAACGACAATTCCCGTTTAATAGTTACAGTGTTGCTTTGGTAATGCTGGGCATGGCCTGCAATATCAATCAACATGCCTACCAGTAGCGCCACAATATGTGCCAATGTTACGATCAGAACCAGTATGCCCAATCGTGCACAGACCTTGCAGCCTTAGAAGTTCCCCCCGAATCAAAAGCGTTCGGATTTTTGGTCACGAAAGGCTTTTTCAATCTGCATACCCTTACTGTAACCGTCGGCAATAACCTTGGCATCATGTGCACTTTGAGCGTCCAGCGATGTGGAGAGAAGCCAAGGTTCCTGCCTCGTTCAGCATTTTTTTTATGTTTCTTTGCTTCCCTTCGGAGACCGTAACTATTCAATGAAACCCGGCCTTTAGGTCGGTGTTTAGCAATGATGAAGTTAACAGGAAATTGTTCTTTGGCTGTAAGCTTCCACTCTCCCAGGCAACAAGGCTTCTGGTTTGCTCTGGGGTAAAGGGTTTTGCAGTCGACCCAGTCCTCACCCCCTTGACGGCTTACACTTGATGAGACTGTGATGTGCGTTCATGGGGTAAGGTGATGCGGTTAACATTGCTGAAGGCCAACTCACCTTATTCCATGGATGTCTTTTCTGCTTTTTGACAAATTTCGTGAGGATGGCTCAGACTCCGCCCCCTTTTTTCTTATTTTGTTACGCATTCTAACCTTTATGTTTGCATTACTTTCAATTGCTTGATGGTGGGAACAAGAGGGGAACAAATCATATGGCATGTATATCAATAGAGTGCATAGTAAACTAGCGGATTGGGTGATAAATGAAAATCAATAAGTTGTGTGTATTTCTTACTGCATGCTTTGTTGTTGTGTTTAATACTTATGGTTATGCGGCACCTGTTAGCAGTTCCGTTGATACCGAATATTATTTTCAGCTTGGAGAACTCCCAAAGCTGAAGGCTTCCTGTAGTTTAAATAAAATCACGCAACTAGATGAATATGGTAAAGCGACGACATATATAAATATTGATGATACCAAAAAGTGTTTCACTAACAAGTTGATTAAGAATGCCACATACAAATGGTCAAAAATCATTATTGATAATTTATATGACCAGAACACTATCCCTGAGAGGACCAGAGCTCAGGCTAGTCACAATTATCTTGTGCTAAATCAAATAGGGGATGATTTGTACGACCTGATTCTAAAAGTTTTAATTGATAATCATAAAGCAGAATTGACTAAGATTTTTAAGTACTTTACAGAAGAAGATGTTATTAATATTTTATCAGATATTTCAAAAGTAATAGTCCGACAATATATTGAGAAAGTGCAGTGGGATTAAATGTAGTCTTAGGCATGCCATGAATCATGGTGAGCCCAAGGTTTATAATGTGTCATACGGTTTTGCAAAGCTTCTAAGACTTAATTGACTCCGCGCCCTTTTCAACACTTTTCAACACTTTTCAACAAAAGACCCGGGAAAGGGTTCAGGCTCTTTTTAGCCTTGTCGTGATATCCAGTCCCAACGCATCCATCACAGAAAGAATTGTTTTCAGTGTTGGATACCCTGCTCACTGAATGATCGATAAAGCTGCTCTCGGGACAGACCGGTTTCTCGTGCTATCTCGCTCATACCCTTTGCACGGGCGACCACGCCCAGAGCCTGTGCAATAAAGGCAACATTCCCCGTTTCAAAGGCATCTGCCATAAACACTTGTATGGCTTCGGGACTGTCGAGAGCATCTGCCGGATCATAATCATGCAATTGCTCTTTCATGGTTCATTCTCCTTTATCCTGAGCCAGCCTGACCGCCAGCTTCCTGGCCATCTCTATATCCCGCTTTTGGGAGTTTTTATTTCCACCGCAAAGCAAGATGATGATTTCCTCTCCACGCTGTCTCAAGTAAACCCTGTATCCAGGGCCATAATGGATACGTAATTCACTCACACCCTGCCCCACAGGCTGCACACATACCCCGGCAGCCCTTGTGAGAGCCGAAAAATACGGGCAGCAATAGCTGCTTTTGCCCGTTGGTCTTTCAGCTCCTCTTCCCATTTACGGTAAGTGGATGTCTGGGTCAGCTTATCATTGCCTGGCTGTAGTTTATAAAATACAGACAGGCAAAAATGGAGAAATTTCCTGAGGAAAGAGGAAAGAGGAAAGGGGAAAGGAAAAAGGGCCCATTTAACGGCCTGATGCTTTCCTGATCCCTCTGCCCTACCCAAAAAAGGAGCCGGTTCGCCAGCTCCTTTTTTGCTATTCAATCAATGCGTTTTTTGGTATTCCAATTCCAGCTTCAGCTCTCCCACTTGACACCAGGATCTGCACACAGTTCCAGTGGGTCTACCCCCATCTCATCGGCACCCTGCTTTATCATAGTTTCCATACCTTCAGAAATCTTGAAGAAGACCTCATACGGGAGGTAGCGTTCCACCATCTTTTGAGCAACATTAATAGAAGCATATTCCATCCCGGTTTTATTGTTCGTATAAGCCATCGCCGCCAGCATAAAGAAAATTGTCTCTGTCGCCCCAGTTTCATGGAACCGGTCAGGTGACATAGTATCTCCATAATAATTCCTCGTGAGTGCGTCAACTTCAGGCGTAATATTCTCTTTGATTATGAGCTGCCAGCGAGTAATACGCTTGAGCATATCCCCGGCGAGTACTTTTTCCTATTCTGTTAGCTGATCCTTGCTCTGGTAGCGGGTAAAGAGTACCGCGAAAAGCTCAAGAATATGCTCGTTCATAACAATCATCCTGATCGTAGTTTTTATTATTGGCTATTCAGACTAACACGAATGTAAACGACGACCAGTACTCGCCCGCCCTTACCTTCTACACCAAGCGTATAGTCATCCCCCGCCTTAATAGCAGGAGCCGAGAGGTTCCTTTCTTTTACTCATCTATCGTTTCTGTGTTCAGCGCGGAACTTTCACGTCTGAAATTTATTTAATGCCGCGCCTTTACTCATCAGTGTTGATTAAAGAGTTGATTAAAGAGTTGATTAAAGAGTTGATTAAAGAGTTGATTAAGGAACGGCCCATGAAAGGCATCCACGTTTTCAAAAGCGGCAAGCACACCGACAGTGCAGGACAAAACGCCGAGTTCACTGAATCGACCCTCAAAGCCACAGCAGCGGCTTACGACCCCAAGCCCCATGAAGCCCCCATCGTCATCGGTCATCCAAAAAGCAATGGCCCGGCATGGGGCTGGGTATCGGGCCTGACTTTTTCAGAGGATGGGCTGGTGCCAGAGCCTGCCCAGATTTGATCCGACTTTTGAGGAGCAGATGGAGGCCGGGCGGTACAAGAAGGTGTCCGCGAGTTTCTATCAGCCAGACAGCCCCAACAACCCAGTTCCCACCGGTGTCTTCTATTTGCGCCATGTTGGTTTTCTTGGCGCACAACCACCGGCGATCAAAGGCTTAAAAGACATCGCCTTCAATGAAAACGAAGAGGGTGTGATTGAGTTTTCAGCCAGCGTCGATGAGCTGACCTCGGCCTCACGAGTCACGCTGTCCGTCTTCCGTAAATTCAGGAAATTCCTGATCGATAAGTTTTCAAGAGAAGAGGCCGACGAGGTCATCTCCTCCTGGGCACTGGAAGACCTCGAACAACTCTCCCGCGATACGCCAGAACATAATGCAGAGATTCCTTCATTTGAAGAGAATCCAAAGCCAAACAACAGCCCATCCTCCGGGGACAACGGAATGACCGAAGAAAAACTGAAGGCCGAGAAAGCCAAATTGAAAGCCCAGAAAGCTGCCAATGAAGCCCAGGAGACTGCGTTCGCAGAGCGTGAAACACAGATTAAGGCCACAGATAAGGCGCTATCCATTAAGGCTATCTCAGCCGATCTGGATAAATTGGTTAAGAGTGGCAAGGTGCTGCCTGCATAACAGTCGGCTCTGGATGAAGCAAAGGGTGTTGTGGAGCTGGCTTTTGAAGAAGGCGGTGCAGGCTATGGGAAGAAAAAGCAAAGCCAGCGTGCCTTTATGCAGAGCTATCTGAACACCCTTCCCAAGATTGTCGAATTTCAGGAAGTGTCCGGAGATCAGGGCGGCGATGAGGCTGGCGATGAGGAAAGCAACAGCCAGGAGCAGGCAGGTAAGGCACTGGCCTTTCAGGAATCGGAAGCCAGGAAGGTTTGTAAGATGAACTCGCCCGGCTGGACGGCAACACGGAAGCCATCGAACGGCGACGGTTTGAAGCCCGGAATCGTGATCTCGAAGAGAAGCTGAAACAAGCCCAGAGCAAAGGCGACGGCCATTCTGCGGCCAACCTGTAGCAGGCGCTCACTCTGAACCAGCGCGTTTTTAATAAGACCCGTGACAAGCGCGAGAATGAAGAGCGCGAGAATGAAGAGCGCGAAACGCGTCGTCGTAAGAGTTTTGATCGCGCTCCTTCCCCGAGAAATGGCGCAGGCCAGAGGAATGAATCACCCAGTAAAGTGATTCGTCTTGAGTATCCCGGCGGCAATGTGAACGTGAGTGTGCGCCAAGGGGATGAGGTGAAACTTCTGCGAGCACTCAAAGAATCCGGCGCGAGGGCCATCTGATGCAACTGGATACCATGACACTGCCGGACAACCTTTTGTGGGTGAATGAGTTTGACTGGACACCGGTTGCCCAGAGTACCGATAGGAGCCTGACCAGCTCCCTTATTGTGTCTGAAAGTCTGATGACTTACGGGCGCAGCATTGTGCTGGGGGATGGGGAGAACAGCTGGTTAACGCTGGCCAAACTGAACACGCTTTTTTCTTGGTCGGAAATACCGAAAAAGAAAATGTTTCTCACACTTCCTTGCGGACGTGCATTCACAGTTATTTTTGACCGGTCTGAAGATTCACCTATTGAAGCCCGGCAAGTGCTGCCCCTGACCAACCCCGATGACTCTGACTTCTATGCTGTGGTTATTCGACTACTGACGGTGGCACCAGGGCTATAAGAGCTAATACCCTTTACTTTTCAATGGAGGCCGCGTCATGAATGGAGCTACTGTGTGTTTTATTTCATGTTTCAACGCATCTACAAACCTATCAAAACAACCCATATTACCATCTATTTGTGCCTGGATTTTTTTCTGTTCTTTCCAGGTTTTTACTGCGGGCTTTAAAATTTCAACTACCTCATCGTAGCGATCATATTTGTCAGGATTCGTTTTTCTCCGCCAGGGCTGCCCGTCTTTAGCTGCTCTCAGCGGACTCTTGGTAAAAACAAGATTGTGGTGCCACTTTAGTGTTGGATTAGCTCTGGCATTAACAAGAATCGCCACAACCCCGGCATGACCATTTTCGCTGGCAATCAAGAGAGGTGTCACTCCATCATCCCTGGCTTGATTCAAATTAGCCCCAGCCTTAACCAGAATCGCCACAACCCCGGCATGACCATTTTCGCTGGCCGTCAAGAGAGGTGTCACTCCATCATCCCTGGCTTGGTTCAAATTAGCCCCAGCCTTAACCAGAATATCCACAACCTCAGCATGACCTTTTTCGCTGGCTATAAAGAGAGGCGTCGCTCCATCATCATGGCCTTGATTCAAATCAGCCCTCGCATTAACAAGAATATCCACCACATCGGTATGGCCAATTTGGCTGGCTATAAAAAGAGGTATCGCTCCATCATCCCTGGCTTGGTTCAAATCAGCTCCGGCCTTAACAAAAATATCCACCACCTCTTTCAGGCCATTTTGGCTGGCCATAAAGAGAGGCGTCGCTCCATCATCATGACATTGATTCAAATCAGCTCCAGCCTTAACCAAAATATCCACCACCTCTTTCAGACCATTTTGGCTGGCCATAAAGAGAGGTGTCGCTCCATTATCTAAGCCTTGATTCAAATCAGCTCCGGCCTTAAACAGAATCTCCACAACCTTGTTATGACCATTTTGGCTGGCCACATAGAGAGGTGTCGCCCCACCATCAAAGCATTGATTCAAATCAGCCCCGGCCTTAACCAGAATCTCCACCACCTCGACAAGGCCTTCTTGGGTGGCAATAAAGAGAGGTGTCGCTCCATCATCAGTGCCTTGATTCAAATCAGCCCCGGCCTGAATCAGAATCTCCACTGCCTCGGCACGATCATTTTGGCTGGCCATATAGAGAGGTGTCGCTCCACCATCATAGCATTGATTCAAATCAGCCCCGGCCTTAATGAGAAGTTTTACTCCATCGGTATAGCCTTTCTGAGATACCATCCAAAGACCTGAAACCCAGTCTTCCCTGCAACCTCTAATAAATTCATCGTTTGGCCTAAAGTCCTTCTGGCTCAGCCAATACTCCATAACATCAACACGCCCTTGCCGACAGGCCGCCAGAAACTGGTGTTCATATGGGTAGTCTTGCACGAAAGCCTTCTCATCATTCGATGTCGGCCTCCAGTTGGGCGCTTCCCACCATTCTCCAGCCCGTGCAAACAGAACCACCGAAAGGCAGAGGAACAATACTGCATAGGAAAACAGGCCTTGTGCACCGACTCTTTTCATAAGCCAATTCATCTTAGACATACCCAAAATGACTAACGGTATGGCAATCAACAAGGAAAATATCAAGTTGTTCGCATCCAAAAGGCTCTCCGACGAAGACGACGGCGGAGGCCAGGCCACAGGAAATGTCGTGGCCGATGGGCAGGTCAATAACCTGTTCCGGGATATCAGCCACATAAGCAGAACAGTCGGTGATGTCTCTATGCGTAAGAGTTTATGGGGGGCAGCACCGATAACACTGATCCTTACCTTAGGCTCCCATGCGATCTCACCCAGGCTCAGGAAGAGGAACGTGTCGGTAGTTGCTGCCCCAGACCAACCCCGATGACTCTGACTTCTATGCTGTGGTTATTCGACTGCTAACTGTGGCGCCAGGGCAATAAGAACTAATACCCTTTACTTTTCAATGGAGCCCGTGTCATAAGTGGAGCGACTGTCTGTTTTATTCCCTCTCTCAACGTACAGACAAACCCATCAAAACAACCTGTATTACCAGCTAATTGTGCCTGAAGTTTTTTCTGTTCTTTCCAGGTTTTTACTGCGGGCTTTAAAATTTTAACTACCTCATCGTAGCGATCATATTTGTCAGGGTTCGTTTTTCTCCGCCAGGGCTGCCCGTCTTTAGCTGCTCTCAGCGGGCTCTTGGTAAAAACAAGATCGTAGTGCCACTTTAGTGTTGGATTAGCTCTGGCATTAACAAGAATCTCCACAGCCTCGGCATGGCCATTTTCGCTGGCCATAAAGAGAGGCGCCCTTCCATCATCACGCCCTTGATTCAAATCAACTCCGGCCTCAACCAGAATCTGCACCACCTCTGTATGGCCATTTTGGGAGGCAATAAAGAGAGGTGTTGCACCTTTCCAAGCTTGATTTAATTCAGCCTTAGCATCAACCAGAATCTGCACCACCTCAGTATGGCCTTTTTGGCTGGCCATAAAGACAGGTGTCGCTCCATCATCATACCCTTGATTCAAATCAGCTCCGGCCTCAACCAAAATCTGCACCACCTCTGCATGGCCACCCTGGCTGGCTATGAAGAGAGGTGTCGTTGCATCATCCCTGGCTTTATTCAAATCAGCTCCGGCCTTAACCAGAATCTCCACTACCTCGGCATGACCATTTTGGCTGGCCATAAAGAGAGGTGTCGCTCCATCATCATACCCTTGATTCAAATCAGCTCCGGCCTTAATCAGAATCGCAACAACCTCGGCATGGGCATTTTTGCTGGCCATAAAGAGAGGTGTCACTCCATCATCCCTGGCTTGATTCAAATTAGCCCCGGCCTTAACCAGAATCGCCACAACCTCGGCATGGCCATTTTTGCAGGCCATAAAGAGAGGTGTCCTTCCACCATCAGGGCCTTGATTCAAATCAGCTCCAGCCTTAACCAGAATCTCCACCACCTCGACAAGACCTTCCTGGCTGGCGATAAAGAGAGGTGTCGCTCCATCATCAGAGCATTGATTCAAATCAGCCCCGGCCTTAATGAGAAGTTTCAGTCCATCGTTATGACCGCAATCAGATGCCACCCTAAGACCTGAAACCTTTTCTTGCGTGCAACCGCTAATAAATTCATCGTTTGGCCTAAAGTCCTTCTGGCTCAGCCAATACTCCATAACATCAACACGCCCTTGCCGACAAGCCGCAAGAAACTGGTGTTCACCTGGGTGGCCTTGCACGAAAGCCTTCTCATTGCTCGATGTCGGCCTCCAGTCGGGCGCTTCCCACCACTCTTCAGCCCGTGCAAACAGAATCACCGAAAGACAGAGGAAAAAGACTGCATAGGAAAACAGGCCTTGTGCACCAACTCTTTTCATAAGCCAATTCTTCTTAGACATACCCAAAAAAGGACTAACGGTATGGCAATCAACAAGGAAAATATCAAGTTGTTCGCATCCCAAAGGCTCACCGACGAGGACGACGGCGAAGGCCGGGCCACAGGGAATGTCGTGGCCGACGGGCAGGTCAATAACCTGTTCCGGGATGTCAGCCGCATAGACCGAACGCTCGGTGATGTCTCTATGCGTAAGGGTTTATGGGGGGCAGCACCGATAACACTGATCCTTCCTTAGGCTCCCATGCGGGCATGCGATCTTCACCCAGGCTCCGGAAGAAGAACGTGTCGGTAGTTGCTGCCCCAGACCAACCCCGATGACTCTGACTTCTATGCTGTGGTTATTCGACTGCTAACTGTGGCGCCGGGGCAACAAGAACTAATACCCTTTACTTTTCAATGGAGCCCGCATCATAAGTGGAGCAACTGTCTGTTTTATTCCCTCTCTCAACGCACAGACAAACCCATCAAAACAACCTGTATTACCAGCTAATTGTGCCTGAAGTTTTTTATGCTCTTTCCAGGTTTTTACTGCGGGCTTTAAAATTTTAACTACCTCATCGTAGCGATCATATTTGTCAGGGTTCGTTTTTCTCCACAAGGGCAGCTCGTGTTCAGCTGCTTTCAGCGGACTCTTGGTAAAAACAAGATCGTAGTGCCACTTTAGTGTCGGATTAGCTCTGGCATTAACAAGAATTTCCACTATTTCGACATGACCACTTTGGCTGGCCATAAAGAGAGGTGTCGCTCCATCATCAGGGTCTTGATTCAAATCAGCCCCGGTGGCCTCAACAAGAATCTGCACCACCCCGGCATGGCCATTTTGGGAGGCAATAAAGAGAGGCGTCGCTCCATGATAGCCTTGATTCAAATCAGCTCCGGCCTTAAGCAGAATCTCCACAACATTGCTATGACCATTTTGGGAGGAAATATAGAGAGGCGTCACTCCATGATAGCCTTGATTCAAATCAGCTCCGGCCTTAAGCAGAATCTCCACAACCTTGTTATGACCATCTTCGCTGGCAATATAGAGAGGCGTCCCTCCATCATTACGGGCTTGATTCAAATCAGCCCCGGCCTGAATCAGAATCTCCACGGCCTCGGCACGACCATTTTGGCTGGCCATATAGAGAGGTGTCGCTCCACCATCAGAGCATTGATTCAAATCAGCCCCAGCCTTAATGAGAAGTTTTACTCCATCGGTATGGCCTTTCTTAGATGCCACCCTAAGACCTGAAACCTTTTCTCCCGTGCGACCGCTAATAAATTCATCGTTTGGCCTAAAGCCCTTCTGGCTCAGCCAATACTCCATAACATCAACACGCCCTTGCCGACAGGCCGCCAGAAACTGGTGTTCATCTGGGAAGTCTTGCACGAAAGCCTTCTCATCATTCGATGTCGGGCTCCAGTCGGGCGCTGCCCACCATTCTCCAGCCCGTCCAAACAGAGCCACCGAAAGACAGAGGAAAAATACTGCATAGGAAAACAGGCCTTGTGCACCGACTCTTTTCATAAGCCAATTCTTCTTAGACATACCCAAAAGGACTAAAGGTATGGCAATCAACAAGGAAAATATCAAGTTGTTCGCATCCCAAAGGCTCACCGACGAGGACGACGGCGGAGGTCGGTGCACTGGGAATGTTGTGGCCGATGGGCAGGTCAACAACCTGTTCCGGGATATTGGCAGAATAGACCGAACGGACGGAGATGTTTCTATGCGGAAAGTGTTTGTGGGTGTGGGCACCGACAACGCAGACCCAGGGAAAAAGCATGAAAGCCCGCACCACCACTGGCCTCAGGCATCACTCAATATCGGAGCACCCGCCATAACTTGGCTCAAATACTCCGTACTCATGGCCGATCGTCTCATTTTCCGTTTAATACCTCCTTTGAATGTTTTTTCATTCTTCAGAAGGTTCAGCGCAATGTGCCTGAATCCAGCCAGAATTTCTGCTCCATCATCTCGCCGGATACGACAGTCATCTTCAGACATCGCAACATCAAGAACATAGTGCAAACTGTTCTCTATGCCCAAACAACGCTGACAACACGTTCAATAGTATCGTGGGACGGAATGCCCTCAGAAAAATCGCCTATTTCTTTAAGCCAATCTTCACGCATCCGTCCAAATCGGCAATCTCTGTCCAGCCCTTGGCTCCACCAATCATGGCACAGATAGTGAGCAGCAGAATATCACTCAGTTGATGGTCGACCTTCCAGGATTGGCGAAGGTCTTGAAGTTCAGAAAGTTGGTTGATCAAACTGTATGCATTCACGTCGACTGTGCTCGTTATTCGTCCATGGATATATATAAGCACAAAATGAAAGAAGAATTAAGCTATGAGCGTTAATCAAAAACTCGTTGCGAGGCCAGTGATAGCAAGGGCTTTCATGGGTTTTCCCTGATGCGTTGTCCCTGGCACTGAAGTGATCGGCGACGTACGCGGTTTGGTTCGCGCTAACGTTGCAAACGGCGCTTGCGCCGAAATGGCTGCCTAAACAGCAACCCACTTCCGGCCTATCTGCCCCGTCTGTCGGGTGGTATACAGGCCGTCATTGCAGACAGACTCGCCGTGATCTGCGCCTGGCTTTGATCGGTTAAACTCTACAGGCTCGTGCTGCCTTACCCTGACCACTGGGTCATGGCAGGATTAAAATAAAAGTGGATCTAAGCATGTAGAGCCAAGGGCTGAGTATCGGCGGACGCGGGTTCAAATCCCGCCGCCTCCACCAACTTAAATTAAGAACTGAGATAAGCGTAACAACTTTAATGCCCGAATGTCAGCGAGCGCCAAACCCGGTCAACATAGTATGAAGGGTTTTGAACACAATCAGTGCATCAATCCAAAACGAGAAATTCTTGATGTAGTAGAGGTCATGCTCCAACTTCAGCCTTGTATCATCCTCTGATGCAGCATAACCGTGAACGACCTGAGCCCACCCACTAATGCCTGGACGAACAACATGTCGATAACTATAAAAAGAGATCGATTTCTCAAATTCATCTACGAATACTTTCTGTTCAGGCCTTGGCCCTATCAGGCTCATATCACCAATTAACACATTCCAAAGTTGGGGAAGCTCATCAATTCTTGTCTTGCGAATAAAGTGGCCAACCTTAGTAATACGAGCATCACCAGCTCCCGCGAACTGCGCTCCATTCTTTTCAGAGTCAGTCGTCATGCTTCGGAGCTTATAAATTCGAAACTCACGATTCCCCTTCCCTACCCGCTTTTGAACAAAAAGGGCGGGGCCGTGACTGTCTAGCTTTACAACCACGGCGGCAATGGCGACTACTGGCAACACTACGGGTGCCGTAAGAAACACCGCCAAAAGATCAATTGCCCTTTTTAGGTAGCCATACGGCAAAGGAGGCGAGAGCGAACCTACATCACTCTCACTCAGAAAGTCGACTTTAACTCTTCCAGTAAGAGACTCGCGGATATTACGAACGTTATAGACAGGAATATTTGCCAGAGATGCCTGAGCCATAAAACGCTCCCAGTCATCATTCAGTCGCAGAGTTAGATCAGCCACTAAGGCATCATAGCGGACACCATCAAAAGCGGGTACATCTAAAATACGCCACTCCGCCGAAGGTATCCCTCTTAGATTTAATGCCTCGCCAATTGGTACAATCCCAATTTTTAAACGTCTGTACTTAATCTGGATAGTCTCAGTAAGCAAACAATATATCAGCGTACTAAGGAAGAATACTCCCAGCATAATGCTGGAATAGGGCAGTCGAGCAAAAAGAAAGAAACCCACGCCTACGGCATATAGTAAAATTATGACAGGCGCTGTATATGAAAGAGCCTTAACACCCGGGTACCGGGCTATCTTCCAGAGCAGTAACTCCGTAAAAAAGTACACTAGTAAAGAGAAAGTAATACTATAGAAAACTGTAACACTGAACTGAAGCGATAGCATTTGTAACGGTTTAAGTACAAATGTAATACCAACAAGAAGCATTATCCCGATTGCTATTCTGAAAAAGGGACTCAATAGAACCCTTTCATAAAACCTTGAGTGACGTTTGTTGTATATCATTCCTACCTAACCATCAACCTCCCCTTGTAAAAAATACAAGCTCCTCACAAGTATGGAGGATTTTGGGGGAGAAAAATAACCACTTGATACAAGTTCAAGCACTAACATAACCAGCACTCAGCCGGGAAAAACACCCAACAAATGCTTAAAAATCAGAGCGAACTAACCAGATAAAAGAGCTAAAACCTCATTAGTTTTATCCTTCATTAACTCAACATCGCTTATAGATTCTACATTTAAACGAACGACAGGCTCAGTATTTGACCTCCTCAAATTAAAACGCCACTGCCCCATGTTCACAGAAACCCCGTCAGTATAATCAACATCAACTGCCCCTGATTTGTATGCATTAATAACTTTTTGGATAGACTGCTCAGGAGACTCCAGTTTTCTGTTGATCTCTCCAGATGATGGGTATTTGGAAATTCTATCCGCAACAGACTCAGAAAGTGACTGCCCCTTGGTTGAGAGTAATTCAGCGATCAATAACCAGGGAATCATACCACTATCGCAATACGCAAAATCACGAAAGTAGTGGTGAGCACTCATTTCGCCTCCATAGACGGCATCCTCCTCACGCATACGCTCTTTGATAAAGGCATGTCCGGTTTTGCAGAGGATTGGCGTGCCACCTGCGGTTGTTACTTGATCAACAGTATTCCATATGAGTCGAGGGTCATGAATGATCTTTGCTCCTGGGTTATGAGCGAGAAAAGCTTCCCCCAGTAAGCCAACAATATAATATCCCTCAATAAATTGACCTCTTTCATCAAATAGAAAACATCGATCAAAATCTCCATCCCATGCAATACCCATATCGGCTTGATGAGTAATAACCGCTTCAGTTGTCGCTGATCGACATTCTGGTAGTAGAGGATTGGGGATACCATGTGGAAAATTCCCATCTGGCTCATGATGTACCTTGATAAATTCAACAGGTACATTCAAACCTGAGAACCTTGCCTCAATCGCATCTATCACATGACCTGCAGCCCCATTGCCAGCATTGACAACCAGCTTCAGCGGTTTTAACTCTTTTGGATTAATATACCCAAGAACATGATCGATATAGGGAGTTAAATTACTCTTCGATGTATATGTACCAACAGGCTCTATCTGGCTCGGCTTTCCTCTAAAATAAATATCTTCAGCAAGTGTTTGAATGTCTCGCAGACCTGTATCTCCGGAGATTGGTTTACTTTCCTCTCTGACTAACTTCATGCCGTTATAATCCATAGGATTATGACTGGCGGTAACGATAATACCGCCATCCACATTAAGGTGAGACGTAGCAAAGTAAATCTCTTCCGTACCACACAAACCAATATCTACTACATCAGTTCCACCGGAAAGCAAACCATTTGATAAAGCTTCCTTCAATTCAGGAGTCGAGAGGCGAATATCACCGCCGACCACAATAGTTTTTGGCTTCAGGTATTCAGATACCGCACGACCAATTGCCCAGGCAACATCCCCATTAAGTTCGTCTGGAAGACGACCACGAATATCATATGCCTTAAAACAGTTGAGTTTATTCATGTAAACAACCAAAAAAGTGAATCATCATGGACTCGTGTATGCAAAGAAAGCTCTATTCTGTTATCTAACTAACTTCGAGCATTGAAGTTTAAAACTTCAAGATCGGCCGTAGCTATCTTCAAACCGAACAATATCGTCTTCACCCAAGTAGCTACCACTTTGTACTTCTATCATTTCCAAATCAAATTTACCTGGATTTTCAAGTCGATGAACAACACCAACCGGGATATAAGTAGACTGATTTTCAGTTAAGAGAACTTGTTCATCAGCATTGGTCACCAATGCCGTACCCTTAACGACAATCCAATGTTCAGCTCTGTGGTAATGTTTTTGCAGGGAAAGTTGTGCACCGGGTTTTACGGTAATACGTTTAACCTGAAAGCGCTCTCCCTGGTCGATAGAATCATACGAGCCCCATGGACGATACACTTTTCGATGAAGCTTCACTTCAGAGCGATTTTGCTCCTTCAGCTTTTCAACAATTTTTTTAACATCCTGCACTTTATCCTTATGGGCAACAAGGATCGCGTCATCAGTCTCTGTAATAACCAGATTCTCAACGCCTACTGTTGCAATCAGTTTTTTATCACTGCGAACATAGGTGTTACGGGTATCATGCAACAAGGTATCTCCAATTACGGAGTTACCTTCCGCGTCTTTAGAAGAGATATCCGCAAGGCTTGACCAGGAACCCACATCAGACCAGCCAGCATCAAGAGGAACGACAACAGCATCAGCTGTTTTTTCCATGACTGCATAGTCAATAGAATCATCAGGGCAGGCTTTAAATGCATTTTCATCCAGTCGAACGAAATCCAGGTCAGCATTCTGCACGGACATAGCTTTCTGACATGCGGAAAGAATATCAGGCCTGAATTGTTTCAATTCTTCCAGATAACGGGAAGCTTTGAACATAAACATGCCGGAGTTCCAGAAGTAATTACCCGATGCCACATATTGCTTCGCGGTCAAGAGATCAGGCTTTTCCACAAACTGATTCACAGGCATAACCACACTGCTATCACCTTGTGTATCAGCCTGAATATAACCGTAGCCCGTTTCAGGTGAAGTTGGAACAATACCAAATGTTACAAGCTTGCCATCCTGAGCTGATGGCAATGCTGTTGCTATAGCTTGATGAAACGCTTCCTTATCCCGAATAACATGATCAGCGGCCAGAACAAGAAGAATTGGCTCATCACCTTCTGAACATGCCTGTTCAGACGTAACTTTCAAAGCAGCAAGAGCTACAGCGGGTGCAGTATTCCGACCTACGGGTTCAAGGATAATGGCCTCAGCGCTCTTGCTAATCTGCCGAAGTTGTTCTGCGACGAGAAAGCGATGTTCCTCATTGGCAATAACCACAGGGCTCGCTACGACATCCAGACCTTCAAGTCGTGTAATCGTGTTCTGCAACATGGTGTTTTCATCAACCAATGGCAGAAATTGTTTTGGGTAAAGGGAACGGGATTGTGGCCAAAGACGGCTGCCTGAGCCGCCTGACATGATGACAGGTATGAGTTGCATATATTCTCTGCTTAATCGAATACAGAGCAGCAAATTATGCAGCTCTGTTAATTGATATCCATTCGCTCAATGGTTCAGGAAATAATCCCTGGTATGCTGATGCACAGTCTCTGACTTGAGAATCTCATCAACAGTAAACCACCGATAGTCCTGATGCTGTTGAACTGGCAACAAGTTGATATCCAAGGCAATCTCCAGCATATAAGCCAGCACAACATAGTGGGTCGATACATTTTCACCAAAGATACTGTCGCGATAAAAATGCTGATAAGGCCCTAAAAAACGAGCCTGATCAATACTCATTGAACAGCCTAATTCATCCTGAACCAAACGATAAAAAGCCTTATGGAAAGATTCATCCTTTCGAATACGGCCGCCTGGTACGAACCAATAGCCTTGTGCAGGGCGATTTTTACGTAGTCCCAGCAGCACATCACCTGCTTTATTTCTTATGATCAAATCAATAGAAACAAGAGGAGTACTGGCTACTACTGTATGAAATAACTCGGGAGAAAGCATCAGCTGGTGGTCTTATCTGGTTCTGAGATCAGAAGAGTGTTCAAGGAACCACTGATATGTACTGGCTAACCCATTCCGCAGAGTAACTGAAGCCTTCCAACCGAGATTTTCCAAACGAGTTACATCAAGAAGCTTACGAGGTGTTCCATCAGGTTTGCTCGTATCAAAAACCAGCTCCCCTTCAAAACCAATGACAGACTTTATTGTTTCAGCAAGCTCCCGAATAGTACAGTCTATACCTGTTCCAACATTGATATGAGACATCATTGGAGATGTGTGGTTGCTATACACCTCCGGAACAACATTCATCACATGTACGCAGGCTGAAGCCATATCGTCAACATAAAGAAACTCACGCATTGGAGTGCCAGTACCCCAAACGACAACTTCACTATCTCCGCGTAACTTTGCTTCATGGAAACGTCGCATCATCGCAGGAATTACGTGGCTGTTTTCCGGGTGAAAATTATCATTCACACCATAAAGATTGGTTGGCATAACAGAGCGATAATCAACACCGTACTGGCGATTATATGATTCACATAGCTTGATACCGGCAATCTTGGCAACAGCGTAGGCCTCATTCGTAGATTCGAGGTGCCCGTTTAATAACTCATCTTCCGCTATTGGCTGATGTGCCATCTTCGGGTAGATACAACTAGAGCCCAGAAAGAGTAATTTCTTCACACCAGATGCATATGCCTGATGAATGATATTGCACTCCATCATCAGATTTTCATAAATGAACTCAGCAGGGTAAACATTATTGGCATGAATCCCTCCTACCTTTGCTGCGGCGAGGTATACCTGATCGATGCTCTCACTCTGAAAAAATTCACGCACTGCCATTTGGTCAGTAAGATCAAGCTCAGAACGACTGCGGGTAATGATTTCGATATCAGGTAGCTGCTGTAACCGGCGAACAATAGCGGAACCCACCATACCCTGATGACCGGCCACATAAACTCGATTATTCAAAGCAACTTCACTCCCTGGAAACCTTTACATCGTAGCCGTGCTCTTTAAGCAGTGCATGTTGCTTAGCTTTGGCCAAATCACATTCCACCATTTCAGTAACCATCTCAGACAGAGTGGTTGTAGGTTCCCAGCCCAGCTTAGCCTTAGCGTTAGATGGATCACCTAACAATGTTTCAACTTCAGCAGGGCGGAAATAGCGTGGGTCTACAGCTACAATTTTCTGCCCTACTTTCAAGGCTGGAGCATTGTCACCTTCAATACTGGCAACAAAGCCACATTCATTAACGCCTTCACCTTCCCAGCGAACCTTGACTCCAATAGCCTCAGCCGTAAACTCTACAAACTGACGGACAGAGTACTGCACACCTGTTGCAATAACAAAATCTTCCGGCTTGTCCTGCTGCAGCATCAACCACTGCATTTCAACATAATCGCGAGCATGGCCCCAGTCACGCAGAGCATCCATATTACCCAGGAAAAGACATTCATCTAACCCCTGAGCAATATTAGACAACCCTCGTGTAATCTTACGTGTTACGAAAGTTTCACCGCGACGAGGAGACTCATGATTAAACAGGATACCGTTACAAGCATACATACCGTAAGATTCACGGTAGTTTACTGTAATCCAGTACGAGTAAAGTTTTGCAACTGCATAAGGAGAGCGGGGATAAAAAGGTGTTGTCTCTTTTTGCGGGGTTTCTTGCACCAATCCATATAATTCAGAAGTCGATGCTTGATAAAAGCGTGTCTTCTTTTCCAAGCCTAAAAAACGAATTGCTTCGAGTAATCTTAATGCTCCTAACGCATCAACATCCGCAGTATATTCAGGTGATTCAAAAGATACTGCTACATGTGACTGCGCAGCCAGGTTGTATACTTCATCTGGTTGTATTTCGCTGATAATGCGTGTCAGATTAGAACTATCTGACAAATCACCGTAATGGAGCTTAAACTTAGTATTCACAGCATGTGGGTCTTCGTAGATGTGATCAACCCTTTCGGTGTTGAAGCAAGAAGATCGACGCTTTATACCATGTACTTCGTAGCCCTTTTTTAAAAGAAATTCGGCAAGGTACGAACCATCCTGCCCAGTAACACCAGTTATTAATGCTTTTTTCACAATATAGCCAACCTACATAAAATCATTCGAAGATATCTGTTTAACAATTGGATCAAGTACAACTGGCCATGCATGGTTATTTTCAACATACCTCCGACCATTTAAAGCAAGATTATTTTGTAAGACTGGATTCGAAAAAATTCTAACAATTGCTGAAGAAAAATCTTCATAGCTATCTTCAACAAGTAAATCTTTTTTATTTATGGCACTGATGCCCTCATGCCCAATACTTGTAGTAACAGCGGGCAAACCAAATGACATATATTCAAGGAGTTTATTTTGAACTCCCGCCCCCAACCTCATGGGACATACACCTACAAAACAATCAAGAGTACTTTCATAAATATCATCAACCCTACCAACAACCAAAACATCGGAATATACTTCCAGTTTCTCTCTAATATGTATTGAAACATCACCAACAATTTTAAATTTCGATGATGGAATTTTCATTTTAACACTTGGAAATATGTTTTCAATGAAATTAACAACCGCGTCATAATTGGGAGAATAATCTATTTTCCCAACAAACAAAATATTGTGTGCAGCTTCACGTTCAACACAGAAACCCTCTAATCTTACACCATTTGTAGCAACGAATAAATTTGAATGTATCACCCCAGTCGAGTCTAGACTCTTTTTGTCTATATCAGATACGACAAAGCTGCCATCAAACTCATTTATGCACTTTTGCTCATATAAAGAAACTCTATGCTGTTCAATTTTATATAAATTCCTCATGAATTTCGAAATTGATCCAGACTTCAACATTCTTTCATAATTTAATGAAATAGCATCAGTCAAATCAATAAACTTAATAATTTTAGTGGCTTCAGGGATATAGTCTGCTGTTCGTATCAAATGACAAAGAACATAATCATGATCACTTACAAGACGATTAATTATATCCTGTGCTTTCCTTGATTTATAATAACTAACTTGAAAAGGTAAATTAGAAAAAACACCAAAAAAACAATTAATAAGAGATTTCCACCTAGGCAAATATGCTCTCTCAATTCTTTTGAACACATTAGAATCACAAACCTCTTGATCCAATTCCTCAGGAGATTGACACAAACAAACCAATGTCAAATCATAATATTTGGCTAATTCTTTACAAACATTAACTAGCCTAACTTTATCACCACTTACTACAGGGAATGGAAATCTAGAAGTAACAACAAGAATTTTTTTTTTACTTCAGACATCATCCCAAAACCTTTCAACTTTATTCATAACAGAATTCTCAGAGAACTTAGCAACTTGCTTAAGGGCACACTGTTTAAACTTATCTTGTAACATTTCATCAGATAATAACATAGCAATTTTATTAGCCATATCATCAATGGATTCAGGGTTAAACATTAAAGCTGCATCACCCACCACTTCCGGTATTGAGGTAGTATCACTACATACTATAGGAACACCTAAAGACATCGCCTCCAATAATGGGATACCAAAGCCTTCATATAATGATGGAAATACAAATGATTTTGCATTGATATATAGATCAATAAGGTCATCGTCATCAATGTAGTCAAAAAAATCAACATAGTTTTCTATAGATAAAGAACGACACAATTCCAAGAAATATTCTTGTGAGCTTCCCTTAACACCAACAACCTTCAATCTTAAATCATCGAAACCCTGATCACCTTTAATCACAGAAAATGCTTTCAAAAGCCTGGAAAGATTCTTACTTGCAGTCTCACCGGTCACAGTTAAAATGTAGGGGGTACTTTCATCAGTTAGTCCCTTAGTTTCTAATTCATCTAATCTACTAGCGAATGTAGATGATATGCAATTAGGGACAACGTAAACATCTTTCTCATGCAGGCTAAACTTATCAACAAGCTCAGCCTTTGAATACTCAGAAACAGTTACAATCTTATCAGCTTTCTTTATGCATACAGGTAAAATCAATCGCCTATATAAACGACCTAGATTTTGTATCATTGAAAGCGACACTGGCAACTCTTTTATATTTTTTAGAAAAATAAGGTCGTGAACAACTAAAATGTATTTGACTTTCCTTGGTTTAAATATTGGACAGGTATTGTATGGACAAACAACCCAATTGAATAAATTTTTTTTTGCGATCCTAGGTACGACAAACTGTTCCCAAATCGGAAAAAAACTTGTTCCTTGAGCAATAAGATTTTTGACTTTTATACCCTCGCTTTTTCCTGAGGGGCATAGATAGTATACTTCATCAACTAATGGCTCTATAAACCTCAACAAAAAACGTCCCATTCCTCTTGAACGCTTACCTAAATGCGTAGCATCTACTGCAATTTTCTGTTTAGCTGACACAGCTTACTCTCACAAAATGATTTCTTATACCCATATATCCCCAAGCAAAAATGCCTATTACCGCGTAAACAGGGAAAACCCTAGTGGCATTTAAACTATCAACTAAATAAAACAAAAGGTTCAACACTAGCATAAAGTTCAAAGAAAACGTAAAAATATCATTACATACACATGAAAACATTTTTCTTATACATAGAAAAATGCATAAGAAAACAATGATTAGTGGTAAAAAAGACAGTGTCGCGCCGACAGCCCCGCCGAAAACAAAATAACTCTCAAAAAAGAGAGTTGGGTTGGCACCATTTGAGGCCATATTGCTATACAGTTTTTGGTGTACGTAAGGCCCAATCGATAAATCAATACCACCCAACCCTAATACTTTCAAAAATGGATTCAATACATAATCAATAAAACTAACACTTTCTGAATATTCTTGAGAGAAATCCAATGCATTCAATTGAAAATATTCAATCAAATATGAATTTGAATTCTTAAACACCAAATCAAAAAAATCCAGCGCACCTGTTTCGAATCCATTTGTTCTTCCGAACTGATAAAGAACAAAAATAAATGACAACACAATCAAAAAAGAAAGGTAAATTATGTATTTCTTCTTTAAATCATACAAACAATAAATAGCAAATGCATAATATAACACACTATTTATAAGTGCAGTTTTTTTTCCCGTAGCTAAGGAAACAGTAAAAGCCAAGACAATTAAAAATTTACTCAAGAAAGAATTATTATGGTAAACACCATAGAAAATTGAATAAACCACCAAAAATGGCAGAATTGAATAGGATACCCAGAATAATACCTTATGCTTTTCATTAACAATTGTAAATGCATCAGAGCCCCCACTCTGAAAAATAGGCAAATACTTATAATTCATAATGATAAATAAACAGTAAATAATAAACAGCATATAAAATATAATATACTTGCCCGACCTTTGATATTTAAAGCTTTCTGCCTGACTCAAAAATGAGAATTGCCTTCTTCTATAGTTAGCCTTGCTATTTATATAAACAATTAGCGATACCGTTAATGAAGTTTGTATAAGAAGGTAGACTAAATGAAATGCAGCTTGCTCTACATACATTCCACCATTAAACAAATACCCTAGAATCCAAACTATAGGAAACACACATCTAAACACTAAAAACAAAAAAAATGGACTGACAAACATTAGAAAAGCCACTTCTAGCGTCCCTTTATCAGATACCAGAATGGTCTTAACAGCATCTTTAAAAAATCAAACGACCACTTACCACCATACTTAGTATAGATCGAATACAATTCCCGTACTGATAGGAGTGTATTTTTACCACTAGTACTCACACCACCAACATTGAAAACACATATTTCTTCACCGTCATAGCTCTTGACTTTATTTTTATTAAAAACCTTAAGCATCAGATCATAATCAGAATGAATTTTATAATCTAAAGAATACATATGTTTATTTGATCTTATTGTATGATGAAATACCACTCCCTGATGATGAAAAATAGGTGGTTTTGACATTATTGGATGTATCACTTTGTTTTTTACTCTCACTGGCAATGTAATAAGCCGCTCTATATTTTCTAATTGTTCTAGCCAGTCAACGAACACACTAAGGCTTTCTGATATAAGCTTATCATCTGCTCCAATAAAATAGAGATACCGTCCAGTTGAACAGCTGATACCTTTATTAAGTGCGTCGTATATACCCTTATCATCCTCTACTATTAAAACATCAATACATGTTTGTTCTTGTAATATTTCTACAGTACCATCCTTAGAAAAACCATCAACAACCACTACTTCTACTCTACAATCATTAATCGTAGATAAGCTGTCAATAAAAGCATCTATATGGCTATTTATATTAAAAGTTGCTATTACTATCGATAAAACTTTTTCTTTTCTCATTTTTAAACTCTAGGAACTGCTCACAGTAGGCGCTAGGGATCAGGGACAGGGAAAAAGCATGAAAGCCCTCACCACCACTGCCTTCAAGCATCTCTCAATATCGGAGCACGCGCCATAACCTGGCTCAAATACTCCGTACTCATAGCCGATCGTCTCATTTTCCGCTTAATACCTCCCTTGAATGTCTTTTCATTCTTCAGAAGGTTTAATGCAATGTGCCTGAATCCAGCCAGAATTTCTGCACCATCATCCCGTCGGATACGGCAGTCATCTTCAGACATCGCAACATCAAGAACATAGTGCAAACTATTCTCTATGCCCCAATGCTCCCGAGTGCTTGTGGTCAGTTTTTTTGCCGTTAAATCCGCAGAACTGATGTAGTACCGAACACTCACATTCTCAATATTTTGCGGCGTGTTTCCATCCTGGCGAAAAGCGATTACAGCACCTAGCGTTCGCAACCCTTTCCAGTCAAATGAGAGGTTAACGAACTCATCAAACAGGTCACTCACAACATGAATGCGATGCTCATCTCGGCCACGATTTTTCTCTTTCGTTTCCTATACAGATTCGTAGGAGCCTGCCAGGATTTTGCTGATCGGAAAGTGTTCTTCGAAAGCATTATGCAGCTTTGGCTGGTTGCCTTTAACTACCAGAAGGTAATCCCCCTCTTTCTCGACAATCTGCTTCGCAATCGCTCTCTGACAGCCCATAGCGTCAATGGTGACAAGCCTTTTCTTGATATCCAGAAGCTTTATCAGTTCCGGAATGGCTGTAATTCCATTGCTCTTCGCTTCCGTTTTTATCTGAGCCAGCACAACGCCATTCTCTGTACAAAATGCACTTACCATGTGGATGGGGTCACGATCTCTGCTCTTGTCATAAGAGCTTCTGAGAGTCTTCCCATCAATGGCAATAACCGTCTCATCCTTTGCTTCATGGCAGTCTTTCATCCAGTCCGAAAAGCACCGCTGAAATTGCTTGGGATTCACCGCGCTGACCACTCGTGCGATGTTGGTTTGAGAGGGAATACCATGTTCAAAATCACCGAGTGTTTTGAGCCAGTCTTCGCGCACTTTTCCAAAGTCTTCAATATCCTCCCAACTCTCTGACCCGCTGATAACGGCACAGATCATAAGCAAAAGAATATCAGTAAGCTTATGCTCAATTTTCCACGACTGGCGATAATCTTTAAGAATAGAAAGATGATTAATCAAGCTGAATGCGTTCACTTCAATGTGGCTCATTATTCGTCATTTGACGTATAAAACCACAGGTGTATGGTAAGGGAAACTCGAAATTTAAAATATTATGCGAGCCCAGTGATAGCGCGGGCTTTCATGCTTTTTCCCTGGGCCGATATCTCGTTGCTCTTCTCTTCCGTCTTTACTTGCCCGAGAACAACAACACCATTCGCTGCAGCAAACGCACTTACCATATGGATAGCGCCGTGCTTTTTGCGTTTGTCATAGGAGCTTCGAACAGCCTTGCCGTCAATGGTGTCATCACCAGCCCTTGATGTCCTCAAATCAACAGTTTGACATGTCCCCTCGATTGTTTTAAGCCAACCTTTCACGTATCCGTCCGAAAACGGCAATCTCTGCCCAGCCCTTAGCACCACCAATCATAGCGCAAATAGCGAGCAGCAGAATATCGGTCAGTATATGGTCGACTTTCCAGGGTTGGCGAAGGTCTTGAAGTTCAGAAAGTTGTTTTATCAAGCTATGTGCATTCACGTCGACTGTGCTCACTATTCATCCATGGACGCATATAAGCACAAAATGAAAGAAGAATTAAGCTATGAACGTTGATCACGAACTCGGTGCGACATCAGTGATAGCAAGGGGTTTCGTGCGTTTTCCCTGCCAATTCTGATGAGAGTTTCGAATAATAGAAAGTTGTTCAACCATGCCGGAAGCATTAAATTTCGCGTTGTCATTTGCCTAAATGGACATCATAACATGGTTCAACTCTAGGTATTTTTTCCAAGGTCACTCCTTCCTACGGCCTGTGATAGCAAGCGCTTTTTCTTTGGCTTTCCAAGCGAGAAATCGAATAACCTTGCTAAATTTCAATTTAAAATCAACCGGAACCGGATATAACATTTTCCACGTATTAAAACCAAACTTTGCATAACCTAACGCTATCGACTGAGGAAAAACTCTTGCATTAAAATTCTCAACATCGTTTTTGCAAATATCGGGATTATTAACAATAAAATATGCTATTGCCATAGAATAATATGCCGAAAGCTTACCTCTCTCAGATGAGATACTAATAGAACCTTTATGAGCCCTAAACTTATTTAACCTTTCTGTCAAATATCCATATTTTGTATATGCTTGGCAAGTAAGCAAATAAAGGAGAAGATCATTACCAATTGCGAGAAAATTAGTATCCACTCCCACCCGATTGGGTATATCAACCAACATATTACTTTTCAAATCTCTCATTCTAAACAAAGAACAACCTGGAGATACCGGTAGTTCTTTTTTACCTTCAAGAACATCACTAATAAATTTTTTAGTCTCATCTATTCGATTTTCTTGCTGGTCGAACATGCCCCCTTTATGTGTACCGGCTTCATCAATCATTTCTACTGCACTAAATATAAAGCCTATATCATCATCTTCATTAATCACTGCCAGAGCTTTTTCAACAAAGCCATCTTCCATAAGATCATCAGACCAAAGGATCTTTCCATACATTCCTGAACTTTCATCTATACACCTTTTCCAGTTTTTAACCGGCCCCAAATTGCTTTCATTATTAAATACCTTTACACGACTATCCTTTAAGGCAATACCTTTTACTATTTTAAGTGTAGAATCTGTACTTGCATTATCTACAACAATAACTTCTATATTGACATATGATTGTGACAGGGCTGACAACAAGGTTTCTTCAATATAATCCTCTCTATTGAAGACGGGAATCAATATGCTAACAAGTGGATTTTTCATTCATTCCCCCATTAATAATTCGACGAACCTGAAAAGGGCCAAAGATAGCAAAAATCGACAAACTTATACAAGTTGCAAAGACTATCCCTACCATTGAAAAATGCAACACATAAACAAAAAATACCGATAATGGAATATTAATCAGCATTGCAATAATAGACGTAACCATTTGCAACCGTATTTCACCTATAGCATTCAGAAGCGTTGCAAATACATTATTCCACACAGAGATAACAACAAAGATCGAAAGCGACACCAATAAGTTTTTATCATAACCCTGCCCACCAACCCAGACATTCAAAATAGGCTTAGATAACAAAAACAGGGCTAAAACTCCAAATGTAAGAACAACAAAAACAAATAGCTGCTTAATAATGGCCTTCTTAATCCAGTAAAAATCACGCCTATAGAATGCATCCGAATAAGATGACCACAGTGGCGCACATATTAAGCCATGCATAACTGTTATTGCAGAAAACAACTTATAAGAAATATCATAATCTGTAACATGACCTGGGCCAAACAGTTGAATTATCAGCATTCTGTCTGTTGAAAAAATTACCAACACTGCCAGCTGTATTAAAAAAAACTTCCCTCCAACAGTTAGGAGGGGGCCTACTATCTTCTTATCATAAAAAAACCTAGGAAACAGAAATTTGTTATTAAAATAAAAATTTAAACTTATAAGTAGGCTACAGGCCACAAGACATACCCCATAAGCGACTGCAATATCGAAAAGAGATTGCCAACCTGAAACATACACCGTCAAAAAAAATGTGGCATTTACTAGAAATTGGTTAAAAACCACCTGTGAAGATTTTTGAAGCCCATTAAGCACCTGAAGAATAAGCCCAAGCCACAGATTCGCTGTTACAAATACTCCTATTACTAAAAAAGCATTTCTAAGTTCTTGAAATGGAACGAGCTTGGTATTGAAAACCATACTCCAGGGCATTAAATAACCGACAACCATGACTAACAAGAGAATAATGGCTACAACTATACCTATTAGGGTATAGGCTCCTGATATTATATCCTTTAGCCCCCCAAGATCATCAGCTGCTTTGTATTTTGCAACTTCATTCCTCAGGCCATTACCTATACCAAAATCAAAAAATAGAAACCATGATGTAATTGACATAATTGTTGACCAAACACCGTAGCGCTCGGCCCCCATATTCTTCAACAACAACGGCACCAGCAAGAACGTGATTGCAATCGCAGCAATCTTAAATATAAACGAATAACCTAATTGTCTAAAATATTGCCTAGTCCTAGAAAGCCTAACGACTTGGTTCATATCAACTCGTCAACCCAAGCAACCATTTTATTCACACCCACTTTCGAACTAACCTGTGAAACCCATCCAACTTTTTCTTTAATCTTATTTAGATCCGATACAAAAACCTTTTGATCACTCTCTCTTTCAGGTAATTTTTCATAAACCATTTCACTATTCGTCACACTTTCAAGCATACTGAACAGCTCCAATAGCGAGAGACTATTTTTAATTCCCCCACCAATATTAAATGCCTCACCACTAATCTTATCGATATTTTTTGCTGCAGTGTAATATAGATTTATCATATCATCAGCATGCAATACATCTCTTACTTGCTTACCACTTCCAGAAATAGTAAACGGCTGCTTACTACCATTTTTTGCTTCCACTGCCTTCTGGCAGAACCAACCAACCCACCCTTGGTCATAGGTTGCAAATTGTCTACCTCCATACATAGACGAATGCCTGAAAACTGCAGTCTTTAATCCATAGATACGAGCATAATCCAGCATATACTGATCAGCCGCACCTTTAGAACAACCGTAGGGAGAGTGGAAACTCAACTGAACGCTTTCATCAAAACCTTCAGGTTTTTCAACACACTCATATCGTGTATCTGTTTCTCTATACGTGAACTGTTCCAGATCACCATAAACCTTGTTGGTAGAAGAATATATAACTCCAGCTTCCGGAGCATACAATCTCACAGCTTCCAGCAGGTTATGTGTGCCCATCGCATTTACTTCAAAGTCCATTCTTGGATCTGCGATTGAAGTTGTCATAGCCACCTGGCCAGCCAGATGAAAAATCTGATCAGGCTTAAAACTTTTAACTGTTCTGGTTACATCGTTATAGTTACGAATATCGCCATGAACAAACTCAAATTCTCCTTTCCCTCGTAGCCACAGCAAATTATCCAAAGACCCTGAACGATATAAATTATCGAAAACACAAAGCTCTATTTGATTTTCAAGTGCATAGGCTGCGAGATTACTTCCTAGGAATCCACAGCCACCAGTAATTAACAACTTCATTTTTTACCCAATTATATTTTTCAAACCATCAATCAAGCCAACCTTAGGAGCCCACCCCAAAGAGACCAACCGAGAAATATTCGCTTCTGAAGACATAACTTCATTATCACGATATTCCAAAGCTCCAAAGTTAAGTAAACTTTTTGAGTTTGAAACCTCATGGACTACTTCAACAAACTTTCTTACTGAAATTTCGCGCCCTGATCCCAGCTCAAATTCTTCGAATTCTGCCGACACCACTCTTTCATTCAACAACAAAAAGGCAGATATAACATCATCAATATATATAAAATCTCTTTTCTGCTCCCCTGCTGTCAACTTAATAACAGGAACATTTTTTACACAGCCATCAATTACATAGCTGGTAAACTTCGAGATATCATCACCTGGACCATACATATGCTCCATCTTGACATTACAGAATTTGATTTTTCCAGCCTCTGCATATTGTCTCCCCCATTCCATAAAGTTATTTTTGGAGAGAGCATAAGCATTCACACACTTATCCAGAACAGTATCTGTATTAATAAATGTAGCGCTATTGAATTCTACTGATTTTTCTAGCAGCTCAAGAGGAAAGTCTACATTCGCCTTGAAAACATCATAAGAGCTCTCACCATTTCTTCCATAACACGTTGCTGTATGTACAACGCTGTTATACGGGTCATCTATATCAAATGCTTTTTCCAGGCCATTTTCAATAAAGTGAAGCTCAAGATTATCAATATATTCTTCAATACGTTTTAGTGAAGAGCTTTTCCGTATCAGGCCATGAACTCGATATCCTGCATCAACAAATGCTTTAGCAAGATGACTGCCTAGATATCCTGTGATACCAGTTAAAAGTATTTTCATAAATAAAGTGAGAGGGTTACCTCTCACTACTCAATTAATTATTTATTAAAAGTTCAACCCAAAAAACTCTTCCAGCTTACTGATTACATAATCCAGATGCTGTTCATTCAAACCTGGATACACTCCCACCCAGAAAGTGTTATTCATTATGCGGTCAGTATTGGTCAACTCACCAACAACCCGATATTTCACATTCTCAAAGTAAGGCTGTCGGATCAGGTTCCCTGCAAACAATAACCGCGTACCGATTTTTGCATCATCCAAGAAGCGCAGCAGTTCAACCCGCTTTACACCTGCTGTATCTTTGAGTCGTAATTGGGAAACCAAACCAGGAAGGTTCAGAGTTTGGTGTTGCTTCTGGCAGTTCAAGAAACTCTTCACAGGACTTCAAGCCAGCCTTAAGATACGCAAAATTATCCTTACGCTTTTGTACCAGCCACTCAACCCGGTCCATCTGTGCGACACCACAGGCTGCCTGCATATCAGTAATTTTCAGGTTATAACCCATATGGGAGTATGTGTACTTGTGGTCGTAGCCATACGGAAGTGAGCCCAGCTGCTGCTCAAAACGTTTGCCGCAAGTATCATCACAACCAGGCTGGCAGTAGCAGTCTCGGCCCCAGTCACGGAAAGATTCAATAATTTTGATCAGCTCACCGGACTTGGTAAATACTGCTCCACCTTCACCCATGGTGATGTGATGAGCAGGATAGAAACTGAGCGTAGCGATATCACCAAACGTACCTACTTTCTGACCGTTGTATGTACTTCCTAGCGCATCACAGCAATCTTCAATCAGCCACAAGTTATATTTATCCGCTACGCGGCGAACTTCAGCCAGATCAAAAGGGTTGCCAAGTGTATGGGCAATCATGATGGCTTTAGTTTTATCAGATACCGCTGCCTCAATAAGTTTCGGGTCAACATTGTATGTCGGGATATCCACATCAATAAACACCGGTACCAAACCATTCTGTACCGTCGGGTTCACTGTAGTCGGGAAACCAGCGGCTACCGTAATCACCTCATCACCAGGCTTCAATGCTCTGTCACCCAACTTGGGAGAGGTTAAAGCCGTCATGGCCAGCAAGTTTGCTGATGAACCAGAGGTTGTTGTCAAAAGGTGCGGTACACCAATGTAGTCAGCCAGTTTTTTTTCAAAAATCTCATTAAATCGCCCGGTCGTTAACCACCCATCAAGTGAGGCCTCAACCATTGCCTTAACTTCTGGCGCACCAATCACCTTACCAGACGGTGGAATAACTGTTTCACCAGGAATAAAGTCTTTTGCTGAAAAAGCATCTTCAGCGTATTGCTCTACCAATGCTGCTATATCAGTACGCAGGTTTTCTTGTGACATTCTCTTTACCGCTTATATCTGTGGTTAGGCGTTCATATATTCTTTAATTTCATTAATGGTGTACTGACGCATGTCATCACCATTAAACCATGCCTTGTGCCAGCCAACTATTCGCCCAAGGGTTTCATCAAGATTCCAACTCGGCTGCCACTGCATGCGCATCTTTGCTTTAGAACAATCCAGCTTGAGGTAGCCTGCTTCATGGGGGTGATCTGCACCGTCAAGCTCCCAGGCAGCATCTTCGCCCCATAGATTGACAAGTTTCTCTACGATATAGCCAACCGGTTTAGCATCATTTTCATCAGGCCCAAAATTCCAACCTTCAGCAAAGCCTGACCCTTGTTTATAGAGCTTTTCTGCCACTAGCAAATACCCCGAGAGAGGTTCCAGAACATGCTGCCATGGTCGGATAGCATTGGGGTTACGGACAGTAACGGCTTTACTCCGCTGAAATGCTTGAAGGATATCAGGTATCAGACGATCGTCGGCCCAATCACCACCTCCGATTACATTTCCTGCACGGCAGGATGCCAAAGCAGTGCCATGCACGTCATATTTATCATTATTGAAAAATGAATTGCGATAGGCCGATGCAACCAACTCTGCACAACCTTTACTGTTGGAGTATGGATCATAGCCGCCCATGGGTTCATCTTCCCGGTAGCCCCATACCCACTCCTGATTCTCATAACACTTATCGCTGGTGACATTTACAACAGCCTTAACACCACCAACCCTGCGCACGGCCTCAAGAATATTGACCGTACCCATAACATTGGTTGAATAGGTTTCCACCGGTTCAGAATAGGAAAGTCTCACCAAAGGCTGCGCAGCCATATGAATGACAATCTCGGGTCTGAATGCCTGAAGGGTGTTATGAAGTGTTTCTGCATCACGGATATCGGCAATTTCAGAACTCATCCCCGAAACCACATCTGCAACCTGGAACAATGATGGCTCTGTTGGCGGGGTCAGGGCGTAACCTTGAACAACTGCACCCAGCTGCTCAAGCCACAAGCACAGCCAGCTACCCTTAAAGCCTGTATGCCCTGTTACAAATACACGCTTACCTTGCCAAAATTCAGGGTCGATCATTTCATGCTCCTAACTGATTTACGACCATACTTTCCAGGGAGCTTTACCACTCTGCCAAAGCTCTTCCAGCAGGTGCTTATCTCGCAGTGTATCCATAGGCTGCCAAAAACCTTCATGACGATACGCCGATAACTGTCCTTGTTCGGCCAACCCCATAAGCGGCTCCTGTTCCCAGACGGTACTGTCGTTAGCGATCAGATCAATGACTTTTGGGGAAAGCACAAAGAAACCACCATTAATCATGGCTCCATCACCCTTCGGCTTTTCCTTAAAGCTCCTGACCGCTGTGCCTTGAATATCCAATGCACCAAATCGACCTGGGGGGTATGTTGCAGTAAGGGTGGCTAATTTTTTATTTTCCCGATGAAAGCGAACACTCTCGGTAATATCAATATCCCCGACACCATCTCCATATGTAAAACAAAAGTCTTCTTCACTCTCAACATATTTGGCTACACGCTTGAGACGACCACCAGTCATCGAATAATCACCTGTATCAACCAGCGTTACAGTCCATGGTTCTGCTCGTTTGTGATGCACTTCCATCTGATTATCACTCATAGAGAAAGTGACATCAGACATATGCAGGAAGTAGTTAGCAAAATACTCTTTTATGACGTAGCCCTTGTAGCCACAGCAAATCACAAAGTCATTGATATTATGAGCGGAGTACAACTTCATGATGTGCCAGAGTATGGGTTTCCCTCCCACTTCAACCATCGGTTTTGGTTTAATAGATGTCTCTTCACTGAGGCGCGTACCAAGACCACCAGCCAAAATCACTGCTTTCATGGCGTATCCTTAATTAATTAGTTGATGCAACAAAGGCATCAGAGAAAAATCGGTCGGCAGGCAGATTTCGTGCAATGCAATCGCGCTTAGCGACATCAATCATTAGGGGGGAGCCACAGGCATATATGTCAACATCGCGTAGGCTATCAAAGTCTTCCAGAATAGAGATGTGTACAAAACCTTTTCGTCCTTGCCAACTATCATCACAACCAGAAACGACAGGGGTATACGAAATTCTTTCATGCCTCTTCGCCCACTCTTCAGGTATCGCGCTATATAAACCTGATGCTGACTGTGCGCCCCAATAGATATGGATAGGCCGTGCATCCTCTGTGGCTATCAGCTCTTCAACCATTGCTTTAACAGGAGCAAACCCTGTGCCGCCTGCCAGAAAGATCAGTGGCCTTTTACTTTTATGTACGAAAAAAGTGCCTATTGGACCATCAATTCTTACAAGCGTATCCAAACGCATATCTTCGAATACATGCTTACTCATTGCACCATCAGGCACCTTGCGAACATGGAGCTCTATTCCTGTACTACTGTTCTGACTATTAGCAATGGAGTAGCTACGCGAAATACCACCAAAATTAAGATTTATATACTGACCCGGAAGGTAATTGAAATTCGCAGTGGGAGGTATTCGAAAGCGTATAAGCGCGACATCATCTGATGGATAGTTTACTTCTGACACTTTGGCTGGAATCACTTTGCGTGAAATTTCACTCAGCTCAGCATAATAGTGGGCTTCAATTTCACAATCTGTCAGTGGCTTACTGCAGCAGGTTAAGAAAACTCCACCAGACACCTCTTCATCACTTAACAGCTCCTGGGGATCCTGGCGGTCAATCTCCCCTAATACAACTCTTGCCTTACATGACCCACATGCCCCTGTCTTACAACTGTACTCAAGAGCGACATTAGACTGCAGCGCCCCATCAAGTATTGTCGTCTCATCATCATCAACACTGTAGGTTATTCCTGATGGCTGAACTTTGATTTTTTTCATCAATATGTCTTTATAACTTGCACACGCTACCGCCCTCCAGTTCACACCCACACTGGAAAGCAAAAATAAATTTTCAGAAAGCCGTAAAACAAAGACCGCATATACTACAGACTCAAATACCGTCCAACCAGTCGTAGGTGCCACTTAAGACTTCGATAGGCCACATCAAACTATGCTCGGGGATTTTTAGAAACAGAAACCAAGAAAGTAGACCTAACGAGAAGCCCCATAATATGTTGGTGGATATCAGTTTGGGGAAAGGTTCCACCCCATCCGAGGGCCTTTGTCAACAGTTACACTAAATTTCGCAGCACCTATAAAGTAGCCAGCACACGCAAACATACAGCATAATCACCGTGATTTTTTACACACTAAACGCCCCTTAACACCTCCGCATTTTAGACGCATACAAAAGCGGCGCCAGTCAAAACTTCTGCCGCTTTTCAATGTATATATCCATCTGTTTTAAACAGTCAAAATCTTCAGCACATTAGTATTCCCCTGATGGCTACCCTTGGTCAGCAGCACCTTATCACCAGCACTCAACTTCGCCGCAGCGCGCACCTTATCCAAAGCCTTATCCTCTACATCAGGAGTATCACTGCTGATATCAAACGGCAGGCAATGAACACCGCGGTAGAGCGCCAGACGGCGACGGGTTTCTTCGGATCGGCTTAGAGCAAAAATCGGCATGGCGGAGTTAATGCGAGACATCCACAGCGCTGTCTGGCCAGACTTACTCAGGCAGACGATTGCCTGCACACCTTCCTGATGGTTGGCTGCGTACATGGCTGACATGGCGATGGTTTCGTCTGTTCTTTCGAAGGTCAGATCCATACGGTGATGGGAAACCACAGCGGAAGGCTGCTTCTCTGCGGCTTTAGCGATACGGCCCATAGCTTCTACTACGCCATGTGGGCAATGGCCGGTTGCAGTCTCAGCAGACAACATGACGGCATCGGTTCCGTCCAGCACTGCGTTGGCTACGTCGAAGACTTCTGCTCGTGTTGGCAGGGAGTTCTCGATCATGGATTCCATCATCTGGGTCGCAGTGATCACCGGGCGATTGAGGCGGCGCGCCATATCGATCATCTCTTTCTGGGCACCAACCAGTTCTGCATCACCGATCTCCACACCCAGGTCACCACGGGCAACCATGATTGCGTCAGAAGCGCGGATGACTTCTTCCAGCTTACTTTTGTCGTTCACAACCTCTGCACGTTCAATTTTCGAGAGAATGGCGGCATGGCCTCCGGCTTCTGCCAGCAGCTTACGGGCTTCTTCCAGGTCTTCTTTGCAGCGCACGAAGGAAACGGCCATGTAATCTACGCCCATTTTGGCAGCGGTCTTGATATCGGCCTTATCTTTCTCGGTCAGCGCAGGGGCAGACAGGCCGCCTCCCTGAAGATTGATTCCCTTATTATTGGACAGAGAACCACCAACCAGCACTTTACAGCAGATTTGCGGGCCATCAATCTTCATGACTTCCAAACTCAGCCGCCCATCGTCCAGCAGTAGTACATCGCCGGCTTTACAGTCATCTGGCAGGTTCTTGTAAGCAATACCCACGGAGTGAACGGAACCCTCATCACGACCCAGGTCAGCATCCAGAGTGAACTTCTCACCAGACATCAGGCTCACCTTACCCTCTTTGAAACGGGCAATGCGGATCTTTGGCCCCTGAAGATCTCCCAGAATGGCTACGTTACGGCCCTGCTCGGCGGAAATGGTGCGTACCAGCTCAGCACGAGCCATATGCTCTTCCGGCTCGCCGTGAGAAAAGTTCATACGAACAACATCTACACCAGCAGCAACCAGTTTTTCCAGGGCTTCCCGGGTTTCACTGGCTGGGCCTAAAGTGGCTACGATCTTTGTACGTCTCAGCATGACTATGCTCCAGGGGATATTCTCTCGGCTCTATTCAGCTCGACAGAAAAAACAGTTCTGAAAAATTAGTTTTTATAGTTTCGTATGATGACCAGTAAACCAGTCATGCATGACAGTGTCGCGCAACAAAAACATGAGGCTATAAAAAAAGAGGGGAAGAGAATGGAAAAACCACCTCGCCCCCTCATTTCATCACATGTGGATCATCATCCTGGCTCGCAAAATCACGCCGGCCGTGATGTGAATACTTAAAGCTATCAGGCGTTCATCAACGCTTTAGCAGTATCGAGCATACGGTTGGAGAAGCCCCACTCGTTGTCGTACCAGCTCATAACTTTCACCAAACGACCCTGCACCCGAGTTTGGGTAGCGTCGTAGTTTGAAGAGAAGGGACTGTGATTGAAATCCATGGAAACAAGTGGCTGGGTATTGATAGCCAGCACCTTACCCATAGAAGGCGTTGAGGCTGCTGCCTTTGCAATGATTTCATTCACTTCTTCAACTGTCGTGTCGCGACCCGACAGGAAAGTCAGGTCAACCAGAGAAACGTTAGCCGTTGGCACACGCACAGCCATACCGTCAAACTTGCCCTGCAGTTCAGGAACAACCAGACCAACAGCGGCAGCTGCGCCGGTCCTGGTTGGGATCATGTTCAGGGCAGCCGCACGGGCGCGGTACAGGTCGGTGTGGTATACGTCGGTTAAAACCTGATCGTTGGTATAAGCGTGGATAGTTGTCATCACGCCAGATTCAATGCCCAAAGCTTCATTCAATGGCTTGGCAACAGGCGCCAGGCAGTTAGTGGTGCAGGACGCATTGGAGATAACGCTCATGCTGGAAGACAGGGTACTTTCGTTCACACCGAAAACAACTGTGCCATCAATGTCCTTCTCACCAGGAGCGGAGATGATAACCTTCCTGGCACCAGCATCCAGATGAGGCTGACATTTAGCCTTGGAACGGAAGATACCGGTGCATTCAAACACAACGTCAACCTTCAGGTCTTTCCATGGCAATGCGCCTGGATTGCGCTCAGACAGAACCTTGATTTCGTCTCCATTAACATACATAACGCCTTCGCTGCCTTCAACCTGAGCGTTGAAAGTACCGTGCACAGTATCGTACTTGGTCAGGTGAGTATTGATCCTGGCATCGCCCAGGTCGTTAATCGCAACGATCTTGAACTCGTCAGTACGGTCAGCTTCATACAGGGCACGCAGAACGTTGCGGCCGATGCGGCCATAACCGTTAATAGCAATACGGATCATTTTCGAACTCTCACTATTCGTTGACTGAACCAGCTCGCCAGTTCGTTCATTACGGACCCACTCAACCCTGCGAACCTTCATGACGACGGTCTGCCGATTTAGATCCATGAACTCGAGACTCAGGAAGACATTAGTGTAGCCTGCGGCTCAAAAATCGACCTGAAATCCTGCCTCTGGCATTCCAGCCAGTTTAGCTGGGTAATTGGATAATCAAATGGTATTACATTGGTACACAATCAAGATTGACACACATCAAACCAATACCAATTACACAAATACCGGGATTCCTGACAATCTTCAAGAACGAACTTACAAAACCTCAACCATTTATCCCACCAAACACTTGCCGACGATGAAAATCACTCTTCAAAAAAACACTCATGAACCACAATTTACCAACAAAAAAGCCACCCGGGGGGGGTGGCTTTGGGTGTGAACAAATAGCTATTCAGGTGATTACCTGAACTCAGCCATGCCACGGTAAGCAGCTTTGGAGCCCAGCTCTTCTTCAATACGCAGCAGCTGGTTGTACTTGGCAACACGGTCAGAACGACACAGAGAACCTGTCTTGATCTGGCCAGCACAGGTGCCCACTGCCAGGTCAGCGATAGTGGCATCTTCCGTTTCACCGGAACGGTGAGAGATCACCGCAGTGTAGCCAGCATCCTTAGCCATCTTGATAGCGTCCAGAGTCTCAGACAAAGTACCAATCTGGTTCAGCTTGATCAGGATAGAGTTAGCAATACCCCTATCAATACCTTCTTTCAGAATCTTGGTGTTGGTTACGAACAGGTCATCACCAACGATCTGAATTTTGTCGCCCAGAATTTTAGTCTGGTAAGCGAAACCATCCCAGTCAGACTCGTCCAGACCATCTTCGATAGAGATAATCGGGTACTCATCAGCCAGCCTGGCCAGGTAGTCAGAGAAATCATTAGAGTTGAAGACCTTGCCTTCACCCTTCAGGTTGTACTGACCATTCTCGTAGAATTCAGAGGCTGCGCAGTCCAGAGCCAGAGTCACATCAGTGCCCAGCTTGTAACCTGCATTCTCTACAGCTTCCTTGATCACAGCCAGAGCATCAGCATTAGATGCCAGGTTAGGAGCGAAGCCGCCTTCATCACCAACAGCCGTATTCAGGCCCTTGGCAGACAGAACCTTCTTCAGGTTGTGGAAAATTTCAGCACCAATCTGCAGAGCTTCAGCAAAGTTCCTGGCAGCAACAGGCTGAACCATGAACTCCTGAATATCGACATTGTTGTCGGCATGCTCACCACCGTTCAGGATGTTCATCATCGGAACAGGCATAGTGTACTGGCCAGCAGTGCCGTTCAGCTCGGCAATATGCTGGTACAGAGGAATGTTCCTGGCGTTGGCCGCAGCTTTAGCCGCTGCCAGAGAAACAGCCAGAATAGAGTTAGCGCCGAACTGGCTCTTGTTCTCAGTGCCGTCCAGATCAATCATCTTGCTGTCCAGACCACGCTGGTCTGCTGCATCAAAACCAATCAGGGCTTCACGGATAGGACCATTGATGTGGCCAACGGCCTTCTGAACACCCTTACCCAGGTAACGGGACTTATCACCGTCACGCAACTCCAGGGCTTCACGGGAGCCAGTGGAGGCACCGGAAGGAGCGCAGGCACGGCCCCAATGGCCACTTTCCAGTTTAACATCAGCTTCAACCGTTGGGTTACCGCGTGAGTCGAGAACCTCACGGCCGCGGATTTCTGCGATCTTGGTCATTAATCTTCTCCAGTCGTTTACTGCCCGGGCAGTGGAAAAATCTGCGCAGGATAATACCTATATTGCAAGTCGCATGCACGTCGACTCTCGCCTTTTCCCACAACACCAATTGACTTCTATCAACTAATAAGCGCTTTCAGCCATATTTTCAGGGTAAAAACGCCCTCCAGATGAAAAATCAGGCAAAATTGGTACCATCCAATTTTGTAACGTCGGGTAATCACACCTAAGTACCGGTTCCCTACTATGCTCACCTTGACTCCCTGCACCTAAGTCAAAGCACTTGGCTTATGCCCTAAGGCAGGAAATGAGGCATAGAACGCTAAGCCGCATCATTCAGCAAGCCCGACAGACCCTGAGCAATCATCATGAGTAACTCCACTCCACCATCACGCATGGCACAAAAAAAAGCAGTCTCTAAAAAAAAGGATAAGGATAGCGTCAAAAACCCTTCGGGTCTGACTGTACGTATCTTCGGTGAGCCTGACTCCCTGAAAGATAATGCAACTCCGCTGTATCTCCAGTTAATCGCACTGATTCAGCAAGCCATTGATATTGGCACCCTGAACCGGGGCTCTGGGCTTCCTGCTGAAAGAGAGATTGCTCAGTATATGAAAGTTTCCCGGGTTACGGTGAAACGCGCCATAAGCGAACTGGTCACTGCCGGGCTTCTTGTCCAACGGCAGGGCGCCGGTACTTTTGTAGCTGAAAGAATGCTTCACAAGCTTGACCGCCTTAACAGCTTTTCCGAAGTGATTGAATCCGTCGACAAACACCCGGATTCTCTCTGGATAGAGCGGGGCATAGGGCTGGCCAACAGGGAAGAGCAAACGCGCCTTCAGTTGGAGTCAGGTGCCGAAGTTGTTCGTATGTTTCGAGTAAGGATGGCGGATGATACCCCTGTTGCTCTGGAGTATGCCGTGGTGCCCCGACAATTTCTGAAAACCCCTTTTGATGTCACCGGCTCACTCTATGAGGCGCTTGCAAGTGCAGGCTGTCGCCCAGTAAAAGCCATTCAAAAGCTACGGGCAGTCGCTCTGGAAGAGTCTTATGCCGATTATCTGAATATTGATGCAGGTATTCCCGTGATCGTAATGGAACGTCGCGGGCTTCTGGCAGACAACACGCCTGTGGAATACAGTCGATCTCACTTTCTGGGGGATACATTTGAGTTTGTCACCGAAGTATAAAGGTTTGAAGCGAGAATACTTACTTAACACCTTCTAATGAAGGTTACTGATTAATTACCCGTGAATGAAAAACAAGCCGTGCCCCCCCCCAAAAACACACGGCTTATTTCTAATTACTGCAAAGCTTTCACTTGGCTGTTTTTACGTCACAGCCTTTCATGCGACAGTGTCATTTTTATTATTCCTCCTCCAGGTACTCTTTATAGATCCTGCCCTGCTGTTTTTTATCTGACCACGCGAAGCTGTCCATAATCACCGCCTCTGTCTTAGCATCGCTTAGGAAGTAGGTCTCGTCTGATCCGTTCACCAGCCACATAAGAGGTGATGCAAGTTCTTTTTCGGGTACACCAGGAATATGGAATTCACGCCCTGCAGGGATAGCTTTTTCTATAAAGCCCCGTCTTTGATCATCATCTTCCAGATTTAACAACTGCTCTGCCAAAAAGACAATGCCCCGGTTATTAGGAATCGGTGTAATGCCCTTCGCAGGGTTAACCTTTCCGCCCTTTTTAAAATCCCAGAACAAATACACCTGCTCTTCACCCAAAACATTAGCGATATCCTGTTCGTCCGTTTGCAAAAAACGCCTATAGGATTTCTCTTCTCCAGAGGTGCCTGAATACACTATTCTGACAGGTACCTTACCGTTGCTGGAATCGTTCAAAGAAAATTCCAGTGAAAGCAGTTTATCCTGAACGCGGATGATGGTGCTGTTGTCCGATTTAGGCACAGCATAAACATTAAGGTCTAAAGCGTGTAAGGATTGATCCTTGTTCAGGTGAGTCACTTTTTGTATATACACCGTATGACTCTGCTGACCACTTCTATCAAGAGCAGTGTAGGGCTGAGAATATTCATAGGACGTTTTGTATGCTCCCAGATGGGAGAAATAATACGTTTGGTTAACAACAGTATGCTCTTCCCCCAAAATAATTTGCTGTCTAATGCCTGGCCATGGTGCAGGCCTGAACAAGCGCCAAAAGCCTCCCAGGCAGTTTCTTAAACGGCCAGCACTTCCACCTTGCATTATCTCAGACATATTGGCGACCAAATCATCACCGACAGGTTTATTCTCTTTGGCATCTGACCCCGGATCAATGCTTAACCTTACGGGCTTAATCGGTGTCTTGGGAGGAAGAACGGTACTGTCTTCATCCTCATCGATATCGTAACCCATCATGGTATTCAGGGTTTTCTTATTTGTTACCCAAGCCTCACCTTTCTTCGCTTCTCTCTCTAGAGCTTCTTTTTCCTTTTCTTTTTTCTGTTTTTCTCTTTGGGTTTGCACAATAGCCATTCTTGTCCGCTGCTCTTCTTTTTTCAGTTCGCTCTTTTCGCTTAGCAGAGGTGTCAGTCGCTCTTTTTGTAACTGCGCCAGTTTATTCCTCTGCTTTTTAATGTATGCTTCTTGTTTAGCGATTTCATCATTGACCGCCTTCTCTTCCTCTTCAACTTCACCTATCTTCTGTATGAGTTGGCTATTAAGAGCAATATCTCGTTGCTCCTGGTCGTAAATATGTCCAATTTCCTGTTCAAACTTTTCCAGCTCTTCCTCTTTTGAACCATCCTTGAGTAATTCTTTTCGAATATCATCAAGACTCATTCCCATACGGCTATAAAGCTTTACTTTCGCTAATATCTCACCAAGAACAGTTTTTAGTCGTGCTTCTTCATCAGCCAGCCTTTTAAGCTGCATTTGCTTCCATTTCTCAGCAGCTTGCAGATTTTCGTCATACATCTGTTGAACTGTCATCTTGTTTTGTTGTACCTCTGCTATCCGATCCTTTACATCTTGCGCCTTTTCTTCTCTTTTCTTCTTTTCATTCTGCGTTCTTTCACTCTCTTGAGTAATATGCATAAGACTGATTGCCCCAGTCTCTGCGAGTTTAATTATATTCTTTGGAACAAGAATTTTCTTTCCAGCCCCTCCTCGAGTTTTCCCCGGTTGCTCACTTTGAAATGCGTCTGTTTCTGCTGCCCCCGCAACCTTCGCCCCCCTTCTGGTTCCGTCTCCGGCATAGGACACCGAGGAGCCAAGAAGATAGAACACACCTAAAGCAATGATTAGAAGTCGCCTGTTCATAAGAATCCCACCTGTCTTTACCAGCTTTTTGCATGACGGCTAGGTATAGTTGATTTTCGCGGGAGTAATGCATTTTTTAAAAAAATAGTGCAGAGCAATTTGCTGTACATCAGGCATAAAAAAGGCGTCAATTGACGCCTTTGAAAGTGAATAAGCTATAGAAAATCGGGAATCGGATCACGATGCGCCTGATGGCCTACGACGACGTCCACCTGTTGAGCGAGGTTTCAAAGCAAAGCCATCTTTGCCCTGCTGACCATCTGCCGCATGTTTTTTATTTTTTCCGGACGGCTTATTCCCACGCGCATTGCTACCGGAACGTTGGCCATCCTGATGTCCTGGCCTAGGTTTCTTAGGCTTTTTGGGGTTGATGGGACGCAGATCGAGGCGTGACTCTGGCAAGGTATGCACAGGTTCGAAGCCGTCCACCTCTCGACGTTCCAGTAGCTTCCTGGTCAGCCTTTCAATATCGGAAAGCAGTTTGAACTCATCAGCACACACCAGTGAAATAGCTGTGCCTGATGCACCCGCACGACCAGTACGGCCAATACGGTGAACATAATCTTCCGCAACCTGGGGCAGGTCGAAGTTAACCACCTGGGGCAGCTGGTCAATATCCAGCCCCCGGGCTGCGATATCTGTAGCGACAAGGATCTTCACTTGGCCACTCTTGAAATCGCTCAGAGCCTTGGTACGTGCCCCCTGACTTTTATTACCATGGATAGCAGCCGCATTGATGCCATAACCGTCCAGGTACTTCACCAGTTTGTTAGCACCATGCTTGGTCTTACTAAACACCAGAACCTGCTCCCAACGGTTACTGGTAATCAACTTGAGCAGTAAGGCTGGCTTTTGTTTCTTGTCGACCGGGCAGATCCACTGCGTTACTGTTTTCGCAGCGGCATTACGCGGCGTCACAGAGATCTCAACAGGGTTATTCACAATGGTCTTGGCCAGGCTGCGAATATCATCAGAGAAAGTGGCTGAGAACATCAGGTTCTGTCGCTGCTTCGGCAGAGCAGAAATAATGCGTCGAATATCGTGAATAAAGCCCATATCCAGCATACGATCTGCTTCATCCAGAATCAGCACTTCCAGCTGATTGAACTTCACCGCATTCTGATTGTACAAATCCAGCAGACGGCCAGGTGTCGCCACCAGAACATCCGCACCACGACGCAGGCGCTGCATCTGAGGGTTAATCTTCACACCACCATACACAACCGTGGAAGTCAGGCGCAGATTCTGGCTGTAAGCCTGAACACTCTCACCCACCTGTGCTGCCAGCTCCCGGGTCGGTGTTAATACCAGTGCCCGCACCTGATTTGCGCGCGCCTTCTCACCCTTGGACAACAGCTCCAGTAACGGCAGGGTAAAGCCTGCTGTTTTACCGGTTCCCGTCTGGGCGGCTGCCATGACGTCACGGCCCTCCAAAACGGCAGGTATGGCCTGAGCCTGTATCGGCGAAGGGGTTTTATAGCCCTTCTCTTCCACTGCTTGAAGAATAGGGAGGGATAAGCCCAGGGAAGCAAAGCTCATAGAGTGTCCTGAATTGGGAAAGAGAGGCCGCGAAAGGGAGAAGTAAACGGCGACGAATCTTACAGGAGAACAGGGATTTTTGACATTCTTTCTAGAGACTGATCACCATTAAGGGAAATACCCTGAAAGCAAAAACCCCGAATATATTCTATCCGAGGCTCTTATATCTAGTCGATCTTTTCAGTCAAGGCAATCAGGCAGCCGCCAAATCACCTTTCTCAAGCATTTCATCAACATTCACAGGTTTGGTCATAAAGGCCATAACACCAGCAATCGCCAGCATCACAGCGGAGATGGTGTAAGCGAGTGCATAGGAACCCGTACTGTCGACGATCATGTTCGCCATAACCGGCCCCATAAAGCCACTGATACCCCAGGCAGTATACAGAACACCAAAGTTGGAACCGTAGTTCTTCATACCGAAGAAGTCAGCCGTCATGGATGGGAATACACTCAGCAGTGCACCGTAACCCACACCTGCCAACGCCGCGCCAACAGCAAAGCCCATTTCGCCGGTCAGGGATGGGAACAGCATCATATTGCCGATCTGCAGCGCAATAGCCACCAGCAGGGTGTTCACCCGGCCGATCTTGTCAGACAGCATGCCCATGCCGATACGGCCAAAGGTATTGAAAAAGGCCAGCAGGGAAACCAGATAAGCGGCCTCCTGAATACCACCCTGATGAAGAGCAATGCTGGTGATGTTACCAATCAGCATCAGGCCGGCAGAGGAGGCAAATGCGAAGGCTACCCACATCAGATAGAACTGACGGGTCCTCAACATTTCGCGCCAGGTGAAGTTGTACGCTTCTTTCTTGTTGGCAGCCTCATTAAAGCCGGCTGGGACTTCAGGCTTGTAGCCAGCAGGAGGGTTTACAATGGTACAGGCCATAGGCACAGCAATCACCAGTACACCAAGCCCGAGAACCAGGAAGGTAGTGCTGATGCCGTAATCACCAATCAAATGGCTCGCCAGCGGTGCAATATACAGAGAGGCCATACCGAAGCCACCCGCAATCAGGCCATTTACCATGCCTTTCCTGGAGGGGTGGAACCACTTCATGGCAGATGGGCTCAGGCAGGCATAGGCGAAACCTATACCGGTTCCTACCAGAACACCGAAGGTCAACAGCAACGCAACAGGGCTGGAGACAAAGCTGGATGCAATCAAACCCAGGCCAACCATAACCGCACCGGATATCACCAGGTTACGTGGACCCATTTTGTCCTGCAGATTACCGGCAATCAGAACACCGGCCGCGAAGGTGACAATACCAATGGTGTAAGGCATACCGGCATCGGCGTTAGACCAGCCGAGAGAAACCAGCGCTTTGCCAATAACACTCCAGGCGTAAATCACGCCCATACACAGGTTGATACAAATACCTGCCATCAAGATTCTTAATGCGCGACTCATGGTGTTCCTCAGGAAAGTAGTTAGATTCTTGCGCCCGGAAACATCACTAAACAATACTATCCGACGCTATTTTCCCGCCACTATAACCAGCCCCAACCGCACCAGGATGTAGGTTTTTCTAACGAGTTGCGTCGTAGAAATACCTACCCCGACAAATCATTCATTTCGCTAACAGGAATTTGTCAGGCTCTCACGACTTATTCCCGAGGTAATTTATGGACACCCTCTACAAAAAGGCGACACCGCTGACAAAAGCAATACACTCATCCTTTTACTCAACCGTTATTCATCCCTGCGTCATTTGTTCCAACCCAACGCTATTTATCCCAACGCTATTTCCCAACGCTATTTATCCCAACCAAACAGCTCCAACAGAAAACATCCCACAACAGCAACAGCCACATAACCTCCAAAAAGCATCAGAGGCAAAGCGGAATAACCGAGTATGTTCCAGATGACACTCTCCAGAGTACCCATGACACTCTCCTCTTCCTGTTCTGAAAATTGACCATTGCCAACACCCCCTTACCAGCCTTCAACAGTACGCATATCTGGCAATTCATGGGCAATCCCTTTATGGCAGTCAATGCAGGTCTGGCCTTTACCCTGAGCCTTCGCGTGCATACTCATGGCACGCCCGGCTTGTTCGGAATAATCCATATACTCGAAGTTATGACAGTTACGGCACTCCTGTGAGTCATTGGCCTTCATTCTGTCCCACTCTCGAGTAGCCATGGCCAGACGATGGTCTTCAAACTTCTTACGGGTATTAATCGTGCCCATAATTTTTCCATAGAGTTCTTTAGTGGCTTGTATCTTGCGCACCATCTTCGGCCCCCACTCTTTGGGCACATGACAGTCGGGACAGGTGGCCCGCACACCAGAGCGATTGCTGTAGTGGATCGTTGTTTTATATTCCTCAAACACATTAACCTGCATCTCATGGCAGCCCGTACAGAACTCTTCTGTATTGGTCATCTCCAGCCCGGTGTGCAGGCCTCCCCAAAAAATAATGCCCGACGCAAAACCAAAAATAAGCACCAGCCCCAATGCCACAGGCGCAGGACGCCGAACCATTTTCCAGTAACGTTTGATAAAAAAATCTTTTGCCATTATTCGTTACTCCTTGCGTAGTGCCGGACTCACCTGGCCAGAGATTGAACGGGTTTGAAATCATTCCCGACCAATGGTTTGGCATTATCCTGGGTCACATGGCACTGCTGACAGAAGTAACGGTCAGGGGAAACATCCGCTAACTGATTGCCCTTCCGGTCATAAAAATGGCTCACACTGACGCGGGTTGCTCCCCACTTACGGGCATTTTTCCAGCTATGACAGGCAAGACAGGTGTTCACATCCTTATCCACCTGATAACCGCGAATACTGTGGGGAATCAACGGTGGCTGCTGAACAAACTGGCGTGGCAGAATGCCGTCGATATCCAGGGTTTTCTTCATGGGGGCCGCCGGCGCTTCAACGTCAAGGGGGCTGTTACGCAAGGTGCTGTAACCCGGTTCTATTGCACTGGCCGCAGGCAGTTGAACACAGCTTATAAGAAGCCCCAGATATGTCAGTACATGCTGGAGGTATTTCATTACTCTTCATCCTGTCCGCATCTAGGCAACTTCTATTCGCACGGCACACTTCTTGTAATCCGTCTCTTTAGAGAGCGGGTCAGTGGCATCCAGAGTCACTTTATTCACTAACTGGCTGGCATCGAAGAACGGCATAAACACCAACCCTTTGGGAGGAAGGTTGCGCCCGCGGGTTTCTACACGACTGCGTACCTCTCCCCGCCGGGACACAACCTTGGCCTCCATACCCCGGCGTAGACCACGGGCTTTGGCATCGTCCGGATGCATAAAGATCACACAATCAGGAAAGGCTTTATAAAGTTCAGGAACACGCCTGGTCATAGTGCCCGTATGCCAATGCTCTAGTACCCGGCCGGTCGACAGCCACAGGTCATACTCTTTGTCTGGCACTTCAGCGGGTGGTTCGTAAGGCAGGGCAAATATCCAGGCTTTACCATCGGGTTTTCCATAGAAACTGACACCCTCCCCCGCCTTCACATAAGGGTCATAACCTTCCCTGAAGCGCCAAAGGGTTTCCTTGCCATCCACAACTGGCCATCGCAGCCCGCGGGTCTTGTGGTAAACATCAAAGGGAGCAAGGTCATGGGCCTTGCCCCGGCCGAAGGTGGCGTACTCTTCAAACAATCCCTTCTGCACATAGAAACCGAAATCATCGTTTTCCTGGTTCATCCGCCCCGTACACTCACTGGCCGGAAATTTGTTCACCTGACCGTTTTCAAACAACACTTCATAAAGTGTTTTTCCACGCAGCGCTGGTGATTTGGCCAGCAGGGCGTCAGACCAGACTTCCTCTGTTTTGAAACGTTTGGAAAACTCCATCAGCTGCCAGAGATCTGAACGGGATTCCCCCTTAGGCTCCACTTGCTGATGCCAGAACTGGGTGCGGCGTTCAGCATTGCCATACGCTCCTTCCTTCTCAACCCACATGGCTGTGGGCAGAATCAGGTCGGCGGCTTGTGTTGACACTGTCGGATAAGGGTCTGACACAACAATAAAGTTTTCAGGATTGCGATACCCGGGCAGCCCCTCTTCATTCATATTGGGCGCAGCCTGCATATTGTTATTGCACATCACCCAGTAAGCATTGAGCTTGCCGTCTTTGAGCATGCGATTTTGCAGTACCGCGTGATAACCCACCCTGGCAGGAATAGTGCCGTCGGGCAGTTTCCAGATTTTCTCGGTAATCTCACGATGGGCTTTCTTCGTCACCACCATGTCTGCTGGCAACCGGTGAGCAAAGGTGCCAACTTCTCGAGCAGTACCACAAGCCGAAGGTTGACCGGTGAGTGAGAACGGGTTGTTGCCCGGCTCGGAAATCTTGCCGGTGAGAAGGTGAATGTTGTAGATAATATTGTTCATCCACACACCCCGGGTGTGCTGGTTTACACCCATGGTCCACAGGGAAACAACTTTACGTTTTGGGTCAGCATAAAGCTCTGCCAGCTGCTTCAACTGACCGGCTGGCACCCCGGACATTTTTTCAGCTTTTTCTAATGTGTAATCACTGACAAACCTGGCGAAAGAATCAAAGTCAATTTCCGTAGAACCACCGTCACCCGGGTTCTTTGCCTTCTCTTCAAGAGGGTTGTCTGGTCGCAGGCCGTAACCAATATCCTCCACTCCCATTCGGAAATGGGTGTGTTTTCTAACGAAGTCTTTATTCACCTTTTTGTTTTTAATCAGGTAATTGCAGATGTAGTTACCAATCACCAGATCTGTTTGAGGTGTGAAAATAATCGGGTAGTCCGCCAACTCAAAAGAACGCTGTTTAAAAGTAGAGAGGACAGCCACCTTCACATTGGGCGTCGACAGCCTTCGGGCAGTAATACGGGTCCACAGAATGGGGTGCATCTCCGCCATATTGGCACCCCAGAGTACAAAGGCATCAGCCTTTTCAAAGTCGTCATAGCAGCCCATGGGTTCATCAATACCAAAGGTACGCATGAAACCAACAACAGCAGATGCCATACAGTGCCGGGCATTAGGGTCAAGATGATTGGACCGGAAACCGGCTTTCATGAGTTTGGAGGCGGCATAGCCCTCCCAAATAGTCCACTGCCCTGAACCAAACATACCAACAGGTGGCATCTCATCGGTATTGCGGGTCTTCTTGATAGCCGCTTTCCACTTTTGGGCCATGATGTCGAAGGCCTGGCCCCAGCTAACCGGTTCGAACTCTCCGTTCTTGTCATACTTGCCGTTCTTCATACGCAGCAATGGCTGGGTCAAACGATCAGAGCCGTACATGATTTTGCTGAGAAAATACCCCTTGATGCACTGCAACCCTTCATTCACAGGTGACTCAGGGTCCCCCTGAGTTGCCACTACCCGGCCTTTCTTTGTGCCCACAAGCACTGAGCAGCCCGTACCACAGAAACGACAAGGGGCTTTCTCCCAGTTAATCTCAGCTTCTTTAGTCGTGGTAATCAGATTGGTGGCTGACGCCGGCAGGGTGATACCCGCAGCCGCAGCGGTAGCCGCAACGGCACTGGACTTCATAAAAGCCCGTCGACTCTGCTGAGTATTCAGCGCACTGGCAGACAACTTGTTAAGCGCCTCTTTGATGGAGGGCTCTTTCACTGCATCAGTCATGCTTCACTCCAGGCGTCATCATGGGTATAAACCAGGGATGTAGACAGAACCCCGTCTACCTGGTTGATTTGAGTAATCGTGTCGACCATGGTTTTCTGACAGCCCTGCTCTTCAACAGTCACCACCAGCTTTCCGTTTTCATCGGAAGCATGCACCTCAACGCCCTTAATCTCTTCCAGCTGATTCTGCACATTCGGCAGAGAGGCTGGCAGGGCATGAACAACCAGACCGGAGACAGAGAACAGATCAGTCGTACTGGTTACTGACACTGGAATGGCTTTCATAAACGCTCCTCTAGGGGAACCTGCATACTGATGGAAGCCACCGGGCAGACAGCAACGCAGGCACCACAACCTGTGCACTGATCGGTGTTCATAGCTGGCTGCGCGACGGCCATGGCTGTGGCTTTATCAGAGAAGCTTCCCCCAGTGCCAGTGACCACAAAATGAAATGTAATGGCTTCCTGCTCACAGTGTTCACCACAACAGCGGCAGTCCACTCCATTTAAAGAGAGACAGTTGTCTTGTATTTGAGCCTTGATAGACCAGGGTTTTGATGATGTTTCGGTTGATTCCTCGGGCAGAGACAATGGAGAAAAACGCAACGCACCATGCTCGCAGCTTCTGACACAATCACCACAGAAGGTGCACTCGCCCTGGGTGAAATCAGCCTCAGGGAAACCACCATCACCCTTTATGAGCAGGCCAGTTTCACAGACGCTGATGCAGTCATGACAGCGGACACAGTGATCAACAAACTGCTCTGCATCCTGTTCTTCGCCCAGGCTCCATGGAGGACGCAGAGTATTAACCCTCTGTCTTTTATCAACAGACAAAGCAGCACGTCGGAGAAACGCCCGGCGCGAATGATCCACAGCCTGCGTCATAAAACCCTTGCTTTTACTGTGTATAAGAATCAAAAGAACATAGTAACGGCGTCGCTCTTTTGCAAAGACGCCTTTATCATGACAGCGACCTTCATATACGTCAGGCGACCTGAAAAGCAGCACGGCGCGAAGCACTGCAGAGATAGGCCAGAAGTTGATTATCCTGCTCTGCTGTACAGTGCCAATTACTGCTTTCAGCCCATAAACAGGACGATAGTTGTAGATTCGCATGAAGCTTTGTCATTAGAATCATCGGGTTTTCTTTACCAGACAGCTCTACGCTGCTGAATCATCGAAATGAGTCAATGTTGAAGTTGAAGTTGAAGTTGAAGAAGTTGTTGAAAATTCTTACCCGCCTGCTGTTTATTTATGCATTGCTGGGCTTTGTTGCTGTTCCCATAGCCGGGCATATTGCACTGGCTCTTCTAGCCCCGAAAATACTGACAGAGCCAGTGAATGTAGGTGCTATCAGCTTCAACCCTTTCACCCTGAAGCTCTCCCTGCAGTCTGTTAAAATCTCAGGCAAACAGTCGTCCACCTCCGCTGATATTCCTGTATTCGCTTTTCAGCGCCTTGATATTGACCTTAGCTGGGACTCCCTGAGCCAGAGAGCCCTGGTGCTGGACCATATCCAACTGGATGATCCAGTGGCTGATATCCGCCTGTTCTCCGATGCCGGCTCTTCAAGGGCTCAGCTGAACCTGGCCAAACTGCTGGTGCCTTCAAAGACACCCAGCCAGCCTTCCACCAGCGAAAGCTCAACTCACACTTCAAGTAAACAGCCACCAGTGCATGTTTTCCTTCATACATTGAAGATTAAAAATGCTCAGGTAAGTTTTCAGGACACCTCGAAAACCATGGCCACAGAGTCGGTATTCCTTTACACCTCGGCGATGAATATTGATGCCAGCAATCTGGCCTTTCCTGATTACAATGGCACCGTCTCTATTGATGCCCGCATCAGCAGTCAGCCCGGGAACCCTTCCGAGTCCACAGTTATACATAGCCAGATTCAGCTATCTGGGCAGACGACTCCCGACGTGTCTTTTCTGGGACAAGTGAGCAACTTCTCACTTCCCGTTATTCAGCCTTATGTCACACCTTATAGTTACCTGGAGCTAACTGACGGTCTCTTCTCCGGAAAGGTTAATGGTTCCTGGGGATTGCAGAGCGGCCTCAAGCTGAATGGTACCCTCGAACTGGCGCAGTTAAACCTGATTGACGTGCGGGGCGACGCTCCTGTCGCGAGTTGGGAGAAGCTAATAGTGGCTGGTCTTATTTATGACCAGAACAGCAACAGGCTCTCTATTGAACAGATTCATCTTCAAGACCCCATGGCAACTGTCACGATTGATGAACAGCTGGAAGTGAATCTGGCCAAACTGGTCAAGCCAGCTCCGAACACATCACAGGCTTCCGATAATACTGAACCGGAAACTAAAGCCGACACCCACCCCTTTCAGCTCCGTATCGGTACGTTGCAGATTGCCAATGGTTCCCTGGCTTTTGCCGACCATTCCTTTAAACCCGGTTTCTCAGCGCCTATTTCAAAGCTGGAAGGATCATTGAATAACTTTGATCTCTCTGCCAATACACTGTCTGAATTCAAACTCATAGGACAGGTTGACCAGTATTCGCCAGTTAGCATTACCGCCAGCCTGCAACCCAATGCCCCTCTGGACAACACCTCAGTTGAACTCTCCTTCACCGATGTAGGATTGACGACACTCACACCCTACGCTGGCCGCTTCGCCGGTTACAACATTCGCAAAGGACGGATGGACCTTGACCTGAAATACCAACTCAAAGCTCACCAGCTGTCGGCAAAAAATTACATACTGTTAAAACATCTGGAGCTGGGGAAAGAGGTTCCCGGTGATACCGCTGTCAACCTGCCTTTGAAACTGGCTATCGCCCTGCTGAAAGACAGGGATGGCCGCATTACTGTCGACCTGCCTATCAGCGGTGACCTGGATAACCCCACCTTCCATCTTGGAACCCTGATTCGGAGTGCGGTGGTGAGTATGATCACCAATATTGTCACGGCTCCCTTTGAAGTGCTGGCGTCTTTATTTGGTGGAGATGCTGACAAGATGTCCAGCGTACCTTTCCAGCCAGGGCAATTCACCATAGGTGCCGGGAAAACAAAACACATCACATCTTTGGTTCAAGCGCTGCAGGAACGTCCTGAGTTAATACTGGAGGTGGAAGCCACTTACAATATGATTTTGGATAGCCCGGTGCTCGTAGCTCAACAAATTGAAGCGGCGATTCAGGCTCTGAATAAAAAAACGATGGACGGCCAACCAATCACCCCGGATTCTCGTATAACACTCACAAGAGAGCTTCTAAAAACACAGCTGGCGAAGAATTCACAGGCCAATACATCACAACCTGAACAGCCTCCATTGAACGCAGACGATATTGCCGATGACAAACTGCTCTCCACCCTAAAGCGTCACTGGTCAGTGAACACGCTCGACCTGCGGCAACTGGCCATTCATAGAGCCAGAAGTATTAAGGATGCGTTAATCGCTAAAGGCCTGGAGGCACAACGGGTTTATATTCTCGACAGTCAGGAAGCTAAGCCAAATGAAAATAGTCATCAAAAGAATCAGGTGTTTTCCCAGCTGAACTTAACTGTTGAGTAACGTCCGTCACCAACAAAACAGCAGGTACAAAAAAGCCCGTGGGTCAGTCGATGACCCACGGGCTTTTACTTTTCACCAACAACCGGTTCTACCCGGTCAAAACTTACTGTTCAGCAGTAGCTATTTCTTATAAAGGCACTGGAACAACATCCTGTTCATCAACAGTTTCCTCTGCATCACTGCTTTCAGGAGTCTCCTGCACAGGACGAACGTAGCTCTTATCCACAGCATTGCCGGAAGAACCATAGAAGTAGTCACTGACACCTCTCACTCCCGCCGCTGTGTAGTGCAGTGTGGTGTCGTAAGCCGCATTGGCAACCATAGTGCCTGCGATAGAACCGATATGGTTCACCGGCAACATTTGCGACACCAGTGGAATCTCGGGCATAGCATAAGGGAACAGATAGTGCCCGACCGCACCACCTATGGCACTGGGTACAGCACGACCCGCTGCATCCAGAACATCCATAGCCATATCCCGCCCACTGATATCACCTTTCCAGTACTGATAACCGGAAGCAACTGAGCGGGTCACCATGCTTGAAATACCACCTGCAACCGCGGCTGTGGTGAAGTTATTCTGTATGCCCGTTGTTTGCAGAGCCTGAGGCGTAACGTTTTCAAACAGATTTTGACCTTTAGCGACATAGGGCAGTACGTTGTAATTCACCACACTGCTTAGGGCTGTTAACGCACCGGTATAGGTTGCCCTGTTAGACTGCTCTTCGCTCTCTTTCTCGGTGGCATTCCATGGCAGGGTGCCATTGTTGTAATAAGCGCTGGTCATATCCACACCGCGCTGAAGGAAATAGCCCGTTGCCATGCCAGTACCTGCGGCCACCACTGAACCCCACAAACGGCCATTCGGTCGAACCAGGTTACGCCTCTCTTCGATAGCCTTATTCAGCTCATGCTGGCTTTCCTTTATGGCTCTCTTAACGCGACCGCTGTCAATCAACTCTGCCATATCATCAGTTATTTTTTCGTATTTTTTATACGAGTGCTTACTCGAACGCCCGTTCCTTTCCTGTACCAGAATTTTCGGCGTCTCATCCATCAAATGCGCTTTGGCTTTGATGTAGAGCTCCGGGCTCGAACTCTCGCTCACATACAACACCCCGGTTTCACCGGACCTGGATGTAATCTTCACTGGTAAATCGCCCTGCATGCCGTTGGAGCTGACAACCTGCTCAAAGCTACTGCCGTTCAATAAACGGGTAATTGTTTTTGCATCCCGTGCCATTTGCGAATCGGCGTAAGCATCTTTTGAATACCAACTCTTTAGCCACGCCCCCCAACCTGCTTTTCCAAGGGCACTTTTCACCTCGTTAATCTGACTTTCAAACATCAGGATACGATCAGGAGGTGTGCCACCTTCGGAGGCAATAATAGCTTCCTGTAAAGACTTCTCGGTGGTCAACGCGGTAACCACATGGTGGGTTTTACCTTGAGCACGAAATATCGGATACAACCTGCTTTGTTCGACTCTCTTCGCATCAGGGTATACAGTTTTTACATCATCACCGCGAACATGTGCCCACAACGACACAAGCTTACGAGTAAAGTATTCAAGCTTATCTTCACCAATCGTACTCTTCAGGTCATCGTAATGATTGATGCTTTGAAGTCCCTCAGACACAACCTTTTCGAGATCATCCCAGTGATATATTGTCTGCCGATATTCCGCCGTAGAATCATAGAGACTGCCCAACACTTTTAAGGCACTTGCCTGGCCGGCAACTTCTATGCCGCTCCCATTGGTTATTTTCACCCAGTTATGGGGGGCGAAATTTAACGATTCCTGCACAACGAAGAATTCAAAATCCCCAGCGGGTGCAATAAGACCATAAAGCCTGCTGAACTCGCTTTTCATTTCTTCTACACGGGCAATTTTTGTCTCTGCCTGTTCCTTATCACCCGCCATTAACAGCTTGAGGATTTCAACACTGCTCTGCTTGGCCTCCAATTTCAGCATTTCCAGCTGTTGGTGAATATCCCGGCGCAGGGTCTCCATCTCTTCATTATCAACACCACCACGCAGCTCGTAATGCAGCTGGTTATCCATCAAGACTTCACCAGTGTTTTCCAGTGTCCCGTCTTCATGGCTTCGATAAAGGGTCAGCTCCATATCACCATTGGCACGGAGCATAATCAGGGAGTGATCGGCCTGCAGAATGTAGTCACGGACAATATATTCTTTCTTATTTTCCAGCTTGTTCAGCAACAGCCTGAAGAGACGATAGGCTTCACTCTGGAACACCGCCCGGGATTCAAGGCCGGCCATAGGGCCATGTTCAATCTCTTCAAGCGTCAGGCTCATAGTGCTGAGGTTAACCAGACCATAATTATTTGCACTGTTATGGGCCTCGACAACACCTGTACCGTGGCCTTTATCCAGCATCATGGTGATGGAGTTACCGTTATCCACAACCTGTGCCAGGCCATCAATATCGCCGTAAGAACCTTCAGATACTTCCACCACCAGCTGTATGTTATCCCCAGCCCCTTCGACCAGAGCAGAGCTGAACTTGATCTCTTCAGGTGTCTCCTGTCGCAAAGGTTCTATCAGGCTGGCCATCAGCTCAGGGGGGAGTTCATCGGAATGAGGGAAAACGCCCTGCGTCAGGGGAGCAGCAACAAAAGGAGACTCCTCTCCCTCCACCGATGGATCTGCCCAGCTGCTGGTGACCGTGGCAATGGCTAAACACAGGCTGCTGGCAACCAACAACTCTGAGACAGGAACTGCTCTGCTTCTTCGGGATACGACCATGAATAACTCCGCCTGCTGATAATTTTTATCGAGGCTAAGTCTTATCCAGAACCATGGTTCTTCAAGTTAAATAATTTTTTAGATTGTGATTCCTCTGCAACAAAATGAAACAGAGGCATTTACGGCTTTAGAATCAGGCACTTACAGGTATCCTCACAAATACCCCCTGATTTCATGTCTTTTTTGAGAACTCAACGATGAAGAATGGCTCTCTATAATTCCGAAAATGTTTGAATGCTGATCCCAAGGCTACCGGACTTTTCATGGAAGTGGTACCGGTGGAACAAATATCCGGCTGATGATCCAATCCATTCCTTAGATTCATCAAAACTTTTCCGGTATTAAAAGAGCGCAGGCACCCATTATAAGTATCGCCTCTTTTATAAGACCAGATTTGGCTAAGAGTTTCGGCAGAAGGCAAAAGAGCGACCCCTTCATTCTTTTCTAAACGCGTGAAGTTTTTTATCTGTAAAAATATTTCTCCCGATGCTTGTATTTCTACTTCGGATAAAGGCTTCGACACCCTTTCCCTTACCAGTTCTGAGGGGATAATAAAAACAACTCTTCCATGGCGATTGTAAGCAGGCCCTGTGACGCCCTCTAACTGCTTAAGATTTAAAGAGCCAACAGTCATTGTTTCCTGCAAAGGACAGGTTTGTTTATGAGCGCCATGTATCTGATAGAAAGGGGCGGAGGTCAGGCACATACTGCATTTCACTTCATTCTTTTCACACGCTGTTTTCTGATGCGATATTATCTCCCCTCTTGGAACACCTATATCACAATAATTACACTTGACTTCCACATTGGGGCATTGGTCAAAATGAGAGCCAAGACGATCTCTCTTATAGAGACCACCACATTCGTAGGGGCATTCCACCGTTTTCTCAGGACAAAGCTCCAAGTGTGCGACCATTGATCTTCTCTGCAAATCCTCCCTACAAAATTCGCAATGTATCAAGGCCAGTGGGCACTCATTTTGATGTCTCCCCATTTGCTCAGCTGTCGCAAACCAGCTTCCACATTCCCACAAGCACTTAAGGCTTTCTTGCTGAGTCACAGCTGTTGCTGCGGCTTGAGGTGACGTTGCCGCCGTGAATACAACGGGAAAATACTTTATTAAATCACGCAACAGTTGATCTTTTTCCTGAGGGGATCTGGCTAACAATGCATCTGGGTCATTAGAAGTGTCTGCGTTCAGCTTTTTGATACTCTGTAATTCTTCAAAACTTGTCTCCAGTACACCCTCTTTAACAGGACGCTTCCGACATTGGTTTTCCTGGTGAGCTTTAAGCTGAATCGTGGCGACACTCTCACCGCATTCATACGAGCACGCAACAGGCCTGTAGGGACACACACTCTGATGCATTTGCAAATCAGCGCCATACCTTTCTTTATTACAGCCAAACTCTGAATAGGGACAAGATTGCGTCACTTCCCCACAGTGCGCGATGTGCGCTTTGATGCCAGGATAAAGACCTTCCCATGAACACGCAGTACACCCCATCTTTGTGGTATTGATATTTCTGGAAATATTATCGCTGAGTACATCTCTAATCTGTGCTGGCGAGGTAGTCTTACGGCAATCAGGGCATTTGCTAGTTAATAATATTCTGGGCTCACACTCAGAGCAGACGGTATGATCGATTTGGTTACAAACAGTTTTTTCGCCAAGTGCATCCATACAAATGGGGCAGACTCTTACCTGAGGACCAAACTCAACGACCCGCCACTCTCGCCCGCTAATATTTACGGTTTTTTGTGATTCCGAACCACTACCTTTGGCGCAGATAGTTTGAGCACTGTTTAATTGAGTCCTGTTATGAGTATGAGTTTGCTGTTGAATCTGCATCTAACTTCTCCATGTCTGACACTTAGTATGGAAAATTAGACATCCAAGAAAAGAACAAGTTTTTAACAGTCTTGTCTTTATCGCTAACAATAGAGTTAGGGAGCCTAACAAATGGCTATATTGTCCATCAAAGTTGAAGCTCTAACCTGTGATAATCTTCTCAATGCCAGTCTGGTACAAGTCGATGGTGACCCATCCCGACAACGAAAGATGCTTCCATCATAGACAATACCAGACGAGCGAAAATAAGGTGCAATAGTCATCAGGCATATCTACATCACATCACCGAATTCTTCGTCATACTCACTATCAACAGGAGGGTATTTTGCACTGCTGGCACGCGAGCAATTCCAGGCCGGTGCTTTATCTCTCAGCCAGTTAATCCTACGACCGGAGTAGTATTTCTTTTGGGGGAGTAGGCAGACATTGAAAAATTCTCTACTCATTTTTCTGACAAGTACTGCTGTGCAGCCTTGTCCTTTAACTCCCTCCAGGTACCAGTATGTGGAAAAGATTCCGAAGAGATTTTTCCAGGAAATAACTCACGAGATTTTTGATGACAAACGGCACTTGTCACGGGATCATTTTCTACAAAAGCCAAATGCCCCCGCCATGTGTAAGCACTGTGATGATCAGTCACTCTTATCAGTTGGTCTAAAATGTTTCTGGCTTTTTCCAGAACCTGATATCGGTCATCGGAAACCTTCGCAAATGCATATATCGCATTGTGAAGCATGACTTCACCCTCAAGGAGCTGAGCTCTGGAAGAAAAGGGGTGTTTTTTTCTGAGTTCAATGGTTCTCTTTAGAATATCGGTAAAAAGACAACCGCTCGCCTGTTGAATCCGGAGGTCCAGTCTGACTCTGGCAGCCTCGACTTCCACACTACCTTGTTCAAGCTGGCCGAGGAGAGTCCGAAACGCTTCAGGGCTCTGCATAATGTCAAAAACCGCCAGGAGGCGCGAGAAACAGTGAGTCATTAATACCATTTCGGGCAGGCATTCCTCACGCATGGCAAAAAAATCCATTATGTGTTCCATGGCTCGTTGTGAGCCATTAGACATGGCTCTTACCAGGCGAACGCAATGGGCTGTAATGAATGCTTCTGCACTCCGAGCACAAACCAGCAGCGAGCTGGGATTTTCGTGTTTCAGAGTTCTCATAAACTGCAACTGCTTACCTACCTCTTCCTCTCCAAGTTTTACAGAAGCGCTTACATTTCCTTGAAGATAAAGAAGGGTCGCCCTTAAACGCACTGATTCAAAATATAAACGATGCCTATGTGATTCGGACACGAAGGTTGCTGTTTTATATAAGTGCATTGCTCGATGATACAGATTATCGGCTTCCCTTAGATCGAGGATGGCCTTTTCCATAACATTACGTATTTTCATTATTACATCTAAAATCGGATCATCCACTATTTCCCTTGCCTTGTGTGCAAGGGTTTGAAGGGCCTTACATTTTTCGTACATAGGGAAGGTCTTAGTATTCTCCCTCACAATGATGCCTGCACAATGTGCCATCTCAGAACTAAGCGCTTTTATAGCTCTTTCACCGCGTGTGTAACTGGATTGTTTGCATTGATTCAATGATCTCTCCAGTAACAATATTGCTTCCTCCTGTTTTCCCTCACGAAACAAACACTTGGACTTGAATCTGACAAAACTAAAATAATAATTGTTTGCAGAGGTTATCTTTGACAGGGTTTTATCAATCAGTTCCAATACCTGAATATGTTGTCTTGATCGAACGCTTGCGTTGACGTATTGATATAAAATTGGGATTGGAAGTTCATCAAGCTGTATCTCTGCTTTCCATCCTTCGATTAACTTACAAGCCTCTTTCAAGCGGGTACACGATATAAGCACATTGACATATGAATACAAAAAATCAGGATTTTTTGTATTAGAGAAATACAGTGTTCTGGCTTTTTCTAAAGCCTCAGGATGAACGGTCTGTATAAGTTTTTTCACTTCTTCCAAAGTCGGGCACTCCACCACTTTTGGGGCGGGTGATCTAGAGACAAGCGGTTGAGCTACACCGGTTAATGCCGTTTCTTTTTTCAAGACCTCTGAAAATAACGGTTCATTTGTGGCCTGAGCGTGCCCTTGCTCTGTTATTTCACCGGATATTGAGTCGAGTTTTTTTCCCTCGGCGACTGGCATTTCTTTTTTCAAGACCTCTGAAAATAACGGTTCATTTGTCGCCTGGCAGGCTCCTTTCTCTGTTATTTTAGCGACTATTGGGTCGAGTTTTTTCCCCTCGTCCGCTGGGATTACTTTTTTCAAGACCTCTGAAAATAGCGGTTCATTTGTGCTCTGACAGTCTCCTTTCTCTGTTATTTTACCGCCTATTGAGTCGAGTCCCCCCCCCTCAGTCACTGGCGCCTGGCTCTCTGGCACGATGTTTTCTACCCTAGTCAACTTAGAATCATCCTGTACGGCTACACCTGTACTTATTGCCGGAAACTCGGATGCTTCACTGACATTTTGTCTGAATTCAGGCCTTCTTTGCCATGACATAACCACAGGAGGGGGAACAAAAGCCCTCTCTGTTAACAACGGGAAATCCTGCCTGGAACTGGGATTGTAAGCCTGTGCAGCTATTTTTCTACTTCCTGATGGGGATACGGATGCTTTACTGACTGTTTTTCTGATACCAGACTTTGCCCATTTTTTTACCACAGAGGGTGAAACAGCAACACTTTCAGTTAACGATGGAGAATTCTGCTTCAGACGGGGCTCAAAGGTGGGCCCAGCTTCCTTCCGGTTATAATCATGCCTTCGATTTCGTCTGGGTGATGGCTGTGGTTTAAATTCTTTGGGAAGTGTCCTGGCCTCAACCTCCTCCTCCAGCCCTCGTCGTGTCTGAAGACTGGGAATAAATTCAAAGTCTTTTTCATTGGTGAGCATCATCTGCCAACGCTCTTTGAGCCTTTTTAAGCTATCTGATTCTGATGCTACAGCAAATTCTACTTTTCCCTCTGGTGACTCGGCCCCATTATTGTTTCCCTCTGTCCGCGTTTCTGGCGTGGGATTGTCAGTTATATTTTTTGGAGCAAGAGGAGGAAGACCCGTTTGCATTATCAACTTCCTATCTAATCAATAAATGTAGAGCAACTACAGAGACAGGGGGGAAATGAAATAATTCCCAGTGGTACTGACATTAAAGTCAGTACCACTTTTAATATTGCGCTTATACGTGAGCGTCCAGCGAACCATAGCTTTGAGGGAAAAGGGGGCGGAGTCTAATGCCACTTATTGCTTGAATCCAGCGTTAAGCCGTAACCCACTAAAAGTATTGATGAAAACCAGCCTGTTAATAAACTGGAATGCGACCAGACCCTCCAACCTACAACAGAACTGGTTTTCATGCACAGCAATACTAATGCAAGCCCAACTCGTTGGCGTAACATTACGTTATGAATTATTTGGGCTAGCGAGGGCTAATAGGGGTCAGTGCCGAAATCTTCGCTTTCCAGGGGAACTCCTGCCAGGGATTTCACCAACCGCATAGCCTGGTCGAGGTCACGAAAACGGTCCAGGAACTCGCCTTCCGGTGTCAGCACCTCATAGCCAACTGAGGAGACTTCACCCTGCTTGTTATATTTCTCGACCCGGTAAATGTCATATCCGGCCATACCTCCAAAACGCTGCCGACTGGTTTCACTCATGATTTCTGTCCTTTCCTTATTGTTCCTGTCCACACGCACCAAGGGACCCGTTCACATCTGTTTATAACTGAACCAGATGACAAAAAAAATTATACCTGAAAAGTTCTCCACAACTGCTGTGGATAACCCTGTGACTTACTCCTGAAAGTGGTCATCGAACCTGCAGCAAAACTGACATCTTTGAAACTGTATATTTTTTAACCAAACCGTAAAGATTGTCAGCGCGTAAAATACAGATTCAATACACTACTTTTGTCGTGCATAAGTGAAGCTCACATTCGCACAAAAAACCACAAACACCTCCATATAAAAACGGCCTTCGATTTCTCGAAAGCCGTTACGCATTTTCTGAGAGGCTTTGAGATCTCTTCAGCCGCGATCAGATCATAGTCCCAACACTCAACATCACCATGATGAATACAGTCAGGATGCCCACCAGTGGCAGACAGAACTTAAGCCACTTGGCATAAGAAATACGACCAATTGCGATACCACCCATAACCACAGCAGACGTTGGAGTCAGCATATTGATGATGCCGGAAGCGGACTGGTAAGCGGTTACAACCAGGTCACGGCTTACGTTAGCAAAGTCAGCCAGAGGCGCCATAATAGGCATGGACAGTACAGCCAGACCGGAAGTAGAAGGAATGAAGAAAGACAACACCAGCTGAATAAAGTACATCACGTTGATGAATACTAATTCGTTCAGACCAGTCACCGCGCTTTCACACCAGAACAGAATAGTATCGGTGATGCTGCCAGCATTCATGATCACAACAATGCCACGGGCAATCGCAACAACGAAAGCAACACCCAGCAGGTCACGAGCACCATCAACGAAGGTGCTTGTCAGCTCTTCTTCAGATAGACGACCAATCAAACCAATCAGAATGGAGGCCACCAGAAACAGTGCTGACATCTCTGCCATCCACCAGCCACCAACAGACACACCCCAGATCATCACACCAAAAGTCGCGGCGAACAGAGCCAGAATCAGTTTACGGCCTGCAGTGAAATCAACAACTTCAGCAGAGTTCTTCAGGAAAAACTCTTCGTTGGAAACTTTCTGGTCCGCAACCAGAGACAGCTCAGGGTTCTGACGTACCTTCCTGGCATAACGCATTACGTAGCCACAGGTAATCACAAAGCCCAGACCCAGAATAGCCAGACGCAGGTTCATACCGTCGGTGAAAGAGATACCTGCCGCGTCAGATGCAATAACAGTCGCGAATGGGTTAACAGTAGAGCCGAGTACACCAATACCTGCGCCCAGCATAACAATAGCTACACCGGTGACAGAATCGAAGCCTGCTGCAATAACCACCGGAATCAACAGCATATAGAACGGCAGAGTTTCTTCCGCCATACCGTAAGAGGTGCCCCCAGCCGCGAACAGAGACATCAGGATGGGAATCATCCATGTTTCACGCCCTTTCAGCGCCTTGGTTACACGGGCAATACCCGCGTCTATAGCACCGGTCCTGGTGACCACACCCAGAAAGCCACCGATAATTAAAACAAACAGTGCAACATCAATAGCGCCAGCATCGTAACTCACCGGATCATAGAAACCAGCAATAGGTGCCATGACGACATCTACAATGCCCTGAGGGTTTGCATCTACAAGCTGATAAGTTCCTGCTACAGGAACATCTCGCCCTAAGGCTTCATTGGCAACTCGGTCATACTGACCGGCAGGTATGATGTAAGTTAAGGCGGCGACGAAAACAATAATCGCCATCAGGACTGTATAAGCCGAGGGGAATTTCAATTTGCCCATTTTTCACTCTGCATTATTTCTTGGTGGGGGGACTTTGCAGGAGTGGTCTTTTAATGTCACAACTCCTCGCAAATACCATTCAGGCTATTTTTTTAAATTAACCCATTAATCATCATAAGGATTTCGAATGGGCCATTAATGACCTGCGTCATGCTTTGCGTATATTACACAGGCACAACAGGAAAAACACAGCGAACGTATTGAAAAACATAAACAAATGATTTTTTTTCGTATTTCGTAAAAAAACATGAAATAAAAACAAAAAAGAGCGTCTGTCGTGCAATATAAAATTAACGCTAAATACACACCCGGTTAATAATCACACTTTCAAACATAAACAGATCGCTGTTTTGTTCTTAACTCTTACTTATGAATTAAGTATTGAGTTTAAACAAACGACTACGCTCTTCTTTCTGGATTCTTGCTGCTGGCCTGGCTGGCTGGATCATTGAAAACACATCCACACCCTTACCAGAACATTGCTCCAACTTCTGCAGCAATTGCTTTTCAACACGCTCATTAAGCTGCTTTATCAGATCAGGATGTCGAGACAGAGTGTTTGTGTTTACAAGCACATAACCGCCCTGACACAGCATCGCTGGAGCGCAGGGAGAACGCAGCAGTGAAATCATGGACATCAGATCTATAGGTCTCATCATTACCGCCTTGTTAATCATCCAACATCTGCGTCCGTGCCATCATCTCCACATGCCAATTATTTCGGAAAACACGTATATTGCAATCATAAAAAAGCGCCTGAGAATAAATTACTCTCAGGCGCCTAATAATAACAACAGGTAATGATTACTAAAAATCCAAATTCTTATGCGTCATTAATAATAAATTAACAAACATCATTTATAAGCCAAGGCTTTTGACAAGCAATTGAATTGGGTGCAGTACCTTTTTCGTCGTGCTCATCTCCACCTGCATTTTGCAGGTTTCACAATCGGTCACCACATAATCACAACCCGATGCTTCGATTTGTTCAAACAGAGATGCACCAATACCCTGTGAGGTTTCATAATTCTCTTTCTTGAAACCGTAGGTACCGGCAATACCACAGCAATTTTCATCCAACTGAATCAGCTCCACACCGGGAATATCCCAAAGCAGTTTCAAGGTATGCAGTACGCCTCCCGCCTTAATCAAATGGCAGGGACTGTGATAGGCCACCTTAAGATTCACCGGTTTCATAGCTGGCTTATTGCCTGCTTCAAACTCACCAGCAAGGAACCGGGTAATAAAGCTGATACTACTGCGCACCTTACTGTTATCCAGCCCCAGAGCTTCGGGGTATTCCTCTTTCAACATCAGGGAACAGCTCGAAGAGGTAGATAGAATACGCTCACTACCTGCGTCAATGGCCTTCTCTAATCTGGAGATATTAAACTCACCATTGGCGCGGGCCTTGTCCGGGAAACCGTTCGCGACCAGGGGTACACCACAGCACTTCTCTTTATCGAGCAGGCGAACACCAATATTCATGGCGTTCAGCACGGTCACCAGATCCATACCCAGCTTTGGATCATTAAAGTTCACATAGCAACCATTAAAATAGGACACCTGACGTGCATACTGCGCTTGCTTGCTTTCCACAGATTTAAACTGTTTGCGGAAGCTGGTTGTTGCATACGCCGGGAATGTACGACGCTTGTCGATACCCAGAGTTTTATCCATCAGCACCTTGGTGGGCTTCAGAGAGGTAATCTTGTTAACCAGCGGTGCAGTACCACGAGTCAAACCACCCATCAGGTCGGTATGACTGAGCATAAAGTCACGTAATTTAAAACCCTTGTCACCGTACCTGGTGCGCGCCGCAACAATAATATCGGCGATAGGCACATCAGACGGACACGCGACTTCGCAACGTTTACACCCGGTGCAATACTTCAGGGCATCGTCCAAAAAGTCCGGGCTTTTCAGACGCAGACGTTCACCATCCGGACCGCTCTGTTTCGGCCCCGGAAAATCCGGGCGTTCCATAGACACAGGGCACACAGACGAACAGGCTGTGCATTTCAAACAGGTTTCAAAGGAGCGCCCGTGGTTTGTACCGGGGCTTACGCCATGAGCTCCGTGCTGATGAAGACTGAACAGATCCATAATTTACCCCTTCTCCCTGATTTGCTGAATAACACATTCAGCGGCTTTCCAGCCTGTGCTGATGGCAACACCGCCACCACTAGCTTCCTGTACCGGGTCATAACCACCCAGAACGGCACCGGCAACTTTCAGGTTGGTCAGGCTTTCGCCTTGAATCGACGGCAAACCTTCATCATTAAGAGCCACACCACAACGCACAAAGTTCTGGCCTTCCGGAGCCAGAAAACTATGTGATGTAAACGCCTTTTCAGCATCGGGCAAACCAGTGAGATCCAAATTAAAGACAGGCTCTCTCACGAAACAGGGAGCGGCCGGATCCTGCTTGCGGGAATCAAGACCACGACTGAAAAAACTGCCGCTGGCCAGAATAAAGTGGTCAGCAGAAATCAGATCTTCACCATTACTGATGCTGACCACATGGCCTTCTTTCAGCAGACCGTGACCCGCCTGAACGCCGGGTACCAGAAAGCCTCCCAATGCACGGAAACGCTTACGCAACGCCTGGTGCAGACGCATACCGTGAACAGATGGAGGCAGAGTCGCAATATCAATAATATTCAGGCCTGTACGCTTGCGCAGTTGCTCCAGGCGGCTGGCTCCCGGTAAAGAGCTGCCAGATGCAGAAGCATTAAGAACGGGATCAAAACAGGCTGGCAGAATAACGAGGTCAGAATGTTGCAGACGCTCATTCATTACCCGCGCCAGAATATCCATATCCTTCTCGCCCAGTGCACGTGCCAGCTGTGGCGCGCGCATGGTATCAGCGGTGGCGCCATGGCCATGCTCCAGAGGAAGAGTAATATTAATATGTTCAACAGCTGTGTCTTTTAACGACGGATGTTTCTTAATAGCTTCCGCCGCCAGCTCCGGCATAAAGTCCAGAAAACCTGTGATGTTCGCAAACACAATTCGCTCAGGGGCCTTACCTGCAGACAGGTCAAAGGTATCCCATTCAATACCCGGCACCGCGGGCTGGCTCAGCCATGTTGGGCGTAAGCCACCAGCGGCAGTCACTCGCCACTGGTTATCCTGGGCATCATCGGCACGGCCAAGAGACAGACCGGCTTCAGCCATCTGACCATGGAACCAGTCCATCGCCTTATATACTGCGTCGCCACCCAAACGGCTGTATGGATGATGAGGATTACTCTCAACCTGCTGATCAATCGCTTCAAACGGACGACGTACCAGAGGCTTTTCCGCGGTGGAACCGAGCACATCAATGCAGCCTGAAGCAAAGGTCAGGGCGCACTCACCGGCTGAGATAACCGCCACTTTCAAACCCGCTTCGGCGCAGCGAATACCAGCGGTCAAACCTGCCAGACCACCACCAATGACCAGACAATCATGCTTCATGGGGTGCTCTCCTGTTCTACGCCTTCGGACTCTGGTTGCTGCTTGCTGTTCTGCTTGATGCTGCCAAGTCCAAGAAGACCTTCCTGCACCCAGTAACTGAATTCCGCTTCCCGAAGACCGTCTCCCCAGAGTACCGGGCGCACGCCTTTCCAGCGCTCATCAATAAAGTCCTGCAGAGTCTCCAGCGCATCAATCTGTTCGCTGCGCGCTTCTGCCAGAAGACCAGCTGTACGACAGGCGCACATCTCACCCTGACAAGGTCCCATTCCCACACGGGTACGACGACGAAGGTCAGAAAGGCTGCGGGCATTGAGTTTGTCGACGGCGTAAAGGATTTCACCGCGGGTCACAACTTCACACTCACAGACGACAGCGTTATTCCACTTACTGTCTTCCTTAACAAAATCTTTGGCACGTTCACCGTGACGATAAACTGCAGAGCCTGCGACACTCTTTGGCAATGAGCTATTGGCTAAAGAGTATCCGCCTACCTGCGATTTATTACCTTTAAGCTTGTCATCAGTGGTCAGCAAAGCACCAGGCAGCGGACGACTGGCAGTTGTACAGCTCGTGGAAATATCCAGACGTTTGGCCGCCATATCGGTCGCGACTTCTGCCATCAGACGGTAGGTCATCAGCTTGCCGCCGGTAATAGTGATCAGGCCAGGCAGAGAGTCTGACTCACCATGGTCTATCGCCACCAAACCGCGACTTATACTACGGTCGGAACCACCTTTGGACAGAGATACCAACGGGCGTACGCCACAGTAAGCCCGCAGTACACGGGTATTGGCCATCTCCGGTGCCAGCCTGGAGCCTTCTTCCAGAAGTACACGCACTTCGTCGTCGGTGACTTCCATCTTGTCCAACTCATTGCGACCGACATGAGTCGAGGTCGTGCCGATAACAGAGACAGTATCTCCAGGTACCAGAATGTCGGAATCACCCGGACGGCGACAACGGTTGATCACCATATTGTTCATACGGTGCCCCATAATCAGCAACGCACCACGGGAGTGGTACATATCCACAGACAGGTCTGCGTACTCCATCACCTCGTGACACCATGCACCAGTAGCATTAATCACCTGCCGGGCACGAATTTCATAACGCTCACCGGTACGCTGGTCGATGCAGTGAATGCCCTGCACCTGCCCCTGACTGATAATCAGCCCTGTGGCTTTGGTGGCTGTCAGCAGGGTACCGCCCAGCTCACGTCCATCCAGAATATTGGAAGAGGTAATCCGGAACGGATCAATGGTGCCATCGGGAATACGAACAGCGCCGATCAGGGCCGGGTTAATAGAAGGTTCTAATGCCAGCGCCTGTGCAGGCGTCAGTACTTCTGTAGCAATGCCTGCCCGGGCACAGCCTTCCAGAAAGTCTCTCTGATAATCCAGGCCGTCTTCCGGCAGAGAGATAAACAAACCGTCGGTCTTCTCAATACAGTGACCGGCGATATGCTTCAAAATTTTGTTTTCGCGGATGCATTCTGCAGCGGAGTGGCTGTCGGTTACCGCATAACGCGCGCCCGAGTGCAGCAACCCATGGTTGCGCCCCGTTGTTCCGCTGGCTATATCTGCACGCTCGACCAGAATCGTGCGCATGCCCCGAAAACAGCAGTCTCTGAAAACGCCTGCACCTGTTGCGCCACCACCAATGATGACTACGTCTGTTTCCAGCCGTCTCATAAATGTTTACCAAAGTTCGTTCCTGACCGAAATGTTACACACTCTTTGCAGGTGCCTTTTTGATATGGAACAACAGAGCACTTTTTGAACGACTTTTTTCAGACTGGTGACTGCACGCTCAGGGGCTGGTTATGACTTAGCCAGTACATGGCTTACAAAAACAAAACTACACAATATGTTCACATATGTTGATTTCAGTCAGAAACCGAACAAAAAAGATCTGAATAATAGTGCACCTCTCCCCCCCGCACTGAAGGTCTACGCATGAACAGAGAAACACTTCCGGGTGAATGTATTGCAGAGGTTATCGGAACAGCACTGCTGATTATTTTCGGCGCAGGTGTCGTGGCCGCCCTGGTATTAACAGGTGCCAGTTTCGGACAGTGGGAAATCAGTATTGTCTGGGGTATGGGTGTTGCACTTGCCATCTATGTGACCGGCGGCGTATCTGGCGCTCATCTTAATCCAGCCGTTACCATCGCCCTGACCATCTTCAAGGGTTTCGACCCTAAAAAGACACTTCCTTATATTTGTTCTCAAGTGCTGGGCGCCTTCATTGGTGCCGCACTGGTTTACACCATGTACCAGCCTCTGTTTGCTGAGTTCCACGCCAATAACAATATCATTGCCGGCTCTGTCGACTCTCTCGCCACAGCAGGCATCTTCTCCACCTACCCAATGCAGGCTCTGAGCAACGGTCATGCGTTTATGGTGGAAGCCTTCATTACCGCCATTCTGATGTGTGCAATTCTGGCACTGGGTGATGACAAGAACGGTGCACCAAATGGCGCCCTGACTGCCCTCCTGATCGGTGTTCTGATCGCTGTTATCGGCTGCGCCTTTGGCCCGCTTACCGGCTTTGCCATGAACCCTGCCCGTGACTTTGGCCCCAAGCTGTTTGCCTTCTTTTCTGAGTGGGGTTCCGTCGCTATGACTGGCGGTCGTGACAACCCTTACTTCTGGGTTCCAATTCTTGGCCCTATCGCAGGTGCAAGCCTCGGTGCCTTTATCTACACCCGCGTTATTGAAAAGCAGCTGGATCTGCAAAAGGCCTGCGCCACTGCTGGCTGTGAGATCAAAGACACTGCTGCCATTCAGCATACGACCGTTGAAAAGGAACTGGCCGGGCATTAACCCGCCAGCCTTGGGCTGTTTATTTTTTCAATCTATTTCATACACTAATGTCAGGACACAAAAGTCCTGACATCAGGGCTTCAAGGACAAATTTTATGAGTGATTCCAAGAAATACATCCTCTCTCTGGATCAAGGCACAACAAGTAGCCGTGCCATTCTTTTTGATCATAGCGGCCAGATTGTAAGTACCTCCCAGCAGGAATTCACCCAACACTACCCTCAGGCAGGCTGGGTTGAGCATGACCCTATGGAGATCTGGGCCACCCAGCGTGGCGTGATGACCGAAGTTATCGCCAAGACTGATATCAAGCATGAGGAAATTGCTGCTATCGGTATTACCAACCAACGTGAAACCACTGTCGTTTGGAATAAGAACACCGGCCAGCCGGTTTACAACGCCATTGTCTGGCAGTGCCGTCGTACCGCTGGTATCTGCGAACAGCTGAAGCGTGATGGCCTGGAAGAGTATGTTCGTGACACCACTGGCCTGGTGATAGACGCTTACTTCTCCGGCACCAAAGTGGCCTGGATTCTGGACCATGTAGAAGGCGCCCGTGAGAAAGCCGAAAAAGGCGAACTGCTGTTCGGTACTATCGACTCCTGGCTGACCTGGAAACTCACCGGCGGCAACACTCACGTCACTGACGTAACCAACGCCTCCCGCACCATGCTGTTCAACATCAAGACCCTGGAATGGGACGAAAAGATGTTGAAGGCCCTGCGCATTCCACGTTCCATGCTGCCAGAAGTGAAATCCAGCTCTGAAATCTATGGTCAGGCGGCCATGGGTAATAACACCAATGTGCCCATTGCCGGCATTGCCGGTGACCAGCAGGCTGCCCTGTTCGGTCAACTGGCTCTTGAAAAAGGCATGGCCAAGAACACCTACGGTACTGGCTGCTTTCTGCTGATGAACACCGGCGAAGAACCTGTTCGTTCCGACAATGGCCTGCTGACCACTATCGCTTACGGTCTGGATGGCAAGGTGAACTACGCACTGGAAGGTTCAGTGTTTGTTGCCGGTGCCAGCATACAGTGGCTGCGCGATGAGATGGGCCTGATTCGTGACGCCGCAGACTCCGAATACTTCGCCAGCAAAGTAGAAGACACTAACGGTGTTTACGTTGTACCTGCCTTTGTCGGCATGGGCGCACCTTACTGGGACGCATACGCCCGCGGCACCATTGTTGGCCTGACCCGTGGCGCGAACCGCAATCACATCGTTCGGGCAACGCTGGAAGCTCTGGCTTACCAGTCCCGCGATGTTCTGGATGCCATGCAAAAAGACTCCGGTCTGCCACTCAACCAGCTGAGTGTTGACGGCGGTGCTGTCGCCAACAACTTCCTGATGCAGTTCCAGTCCGACATTCTCGGCTCTCAAGTTGTGCGCCCAACAGTGATTGAAACCACGGCAGCAGGTGCTGCTTATCTGGCAGGTCTGGCTGTAGGCTTCTGGGAAAACACTGACGACCTGCGCAGTAACGTTGGCGTAGATCGTGTATTCAACCCAGATATGGAAGAAGAGAAGCGTGAGAAAGCTTACGCCGGCTGGCAGCGTGCTGTTAGCCGTGCTCTGAAGTGGGAACAGGAAGAGGAATAACTCTTACCTCACTCTCAACAGGCGCCCCTTCCATAGGGGTGTCGTCTTGTTTCTCTTTTTCAGTCTGCCACTCAGGTGGCATCAAAAAAGCCTTCCACAACTCCGAAAAAGAACGAACCGTGGAGAGCTTCACCCCAAAACGCCAGTAACCGTGAAACAGTACGGTAATGGGATCCTGTGACTTGAGGGGTTTAACAATACCGTAACGCACCTCTTCTTTTTCCGGCTCAAAAGTGCCAAACCAGCGATCCCAGCACATTAAAATACCTGCGTAGTTTTTATCAATGTACTGCGGATTGGAGCCGTGATGGACTCTGTGATTAGAGGGCGTATTGAATAGATACTCAAACCAGTTTGGCAATTTATGAATACGGTCGGTGTGACACACCCCCTGATACGCCTGATTCACAACAATACCAATCACAATAAGTCCGGGTTCAAAGAAGAACGCCAGAGGCAGATGAGTGAGGTTCATAAAGAACCCGTCCAGAGGTCCAAAACGAACCGCCATCGGAATGTTTATATAGTCTGAGCTGTGATGAACGGTATGAGTGGTCCACATGCTGTTAATACGATGAAAGGCCCGATGCGTCCAGTAATACCAAAAGTCTGTCGCCAATAAGACCAAAGCCAATGATCCCCAACTCCATCCCATCTGGTAGACCGCATACTCGTTATAAAGCGGATAACCCAAAGCAAATACAGACCCCATGCCTATCAAGGTCATCAGGTAACCCAGAACACCAATAAGAGGAACTGTCAGCAGGCTTGAAAGGGAGTCAATCGCGTAGTGCCAGCTCATCTTTTTGTTGATCAGTCGGGCAGCCACTTCCCACAGGGCAATAGCACCCAATAGAGCGTAGATAATGTAACTGTAGGCTTGGAAGAAGGTGTAAATCTGCGCCTGTATCGCGGTCAGCGAAGAGTATTCCATAGCAATCCCCGATTTTTCTTAGGCTGGATGTCACAGCTTTGCTCTCTTCGAACAAGCAAGCCTTTGTTATTTTATTCGCCGACTATACAAACAATGTTCCTGCTCACCAAGTTTCCACGTGCAAAGCGAATAATCTCCAGCCATTCAAGACACACAAAAATCAAAAAAAAACGGAGCCAATAGCTCCGTTTTTATATCCTGAAAAAATCAGGATCAGTGATGGTGACCGCCAGGTCCATGGACGTGACCATGATCCAGTTCTTCTGCAGAAGCATCGCGTACTCCTACAACTTCAACATCAAAGTTCAGGTTCATGCCCGCCAGTTCATGGTTGGCATTAATAACGACTTCATCACCTTCAATCGCCATCACCGTAACAATACGGGGGCCAACGGCTGTGTCTGCGTGGAACTGCTGGCCAACGGTGACTTCATGGTCGCCGAACTGTTCACGGGGAACAGGCTGAACCAGACTTTCATCAAATTCACCGTAACCGTCGGCAGCGTCTACCTTAACGGAGATTTTGTCACCAACGCTTTTACCTGTCAGGGCAGATTCCAGACCAGCAACAATATTACCCTGTCCGTGCAGGTAACCCAGAGGTTCTTGTCCAGCAGAGCTGTCCACAACTTCCCCGTCATCATCTTTCAGGGTGTAGTGAATCAAAACAACCTTGTTATCTGCGATCTGATTCTCAACATTCTCAGTGCTGGTCATAAACCCGTGGTTCCAAAAATAAATGAACCCACAGGATAACACGGAAATCTGCCAAGGCTATCTGCCAAAACCATCTGCCAAAGCGATCCACCAAAACTCTGCTGCGGTGTTAAACCGTTACGGACTCTTTCCTGTTACGAACCGCGGCCTGTCCGGCTGCTGTCGCTACCCATACCTGATGGTGCCGGCCAGAAGCCTTGGTATCTTTACGAATAAACCCGGAGCGACGCAGTTTCAGGCGAATCTTGCGCATAGACGTTTCCGAGAAAGCAAAATCTGTCACCGCATGCGCCTGATCCAATGATGACAGAGCCGTATCCGTAAAACGCTTTTCCAACAGGTCTGCTAAAGAGCGTTCTATTTTGTCTTTGTTTGACGAAGGTGTCATTGGACGGAGAAAAGCCTGGCAAATTTCGCCCCAAAGCAATACTCCATCCAGAGTGATTTGATGACAGTTACCTTTGATATAGATCTTGCAGCCGTAGGTCAGGCGTTCTTCACCTTCTAGCCAGTCGATATCAATATCTTCAAGCGCCTGAGGTTCTACATCCTCAGACAGATCATTCAAAGAATCATCCACCTGCACCTGCGGTTTCTTCTTTTCCTGACGAACAATGCGAACAGGCTGAGGCTCACCACCCCGGGCACGTACCCAGCCAGCGGCCGGGTGGCGTAACACAAATGCAGGCCAGGCCTTTTCAAGCAGTTCTGGAATATTCTTACGTTCATCCCAGAACAGGGAAGAGACTGTCGCTACCTGTGAACGGAAAGCTTCCAGACGGGCCAAAGAGGAAGGGTCTACCTTTTCTTTGAAAGATACCGGGTCCAGAAGGGCACTGAACAGCGGAATTTGCCGAACCGAACCATAATTGAACTCCCTGTGTTGCCAGCTGGCTCCCGCCGGTGGACGCGGCATATAGGTATGCCCACAGAAAACAATCATGTAGTCACAACTGTCGATAAGCGCTTTGCGCGCATCCCAGTCTGCCTTGGGCTCAGGCCACACTGGCATCACATTAAGCCTGAGAAGAGAAGGCAAAAGTGTTTCTACCCTGGGCTCACCGGGAGCAGGGGATACACTGACATATGCACGAAAAAAACGGTTAGCCACTGCCTGTTCCTTTTGACAGACCGGTGCATAAACACACAGTCACCGTAAGTATTTGGCGCAATTATACCGAATTTCTCTATTAGTAAATGCAAAGCCGCCGAAAAAACTATGAGATTCGAGGGAAAAGCCAGATGAACGCTGACCAGATCACAACTATCAATGCCTTTATCTGGAATTACGGGTTGATTTACCTGCTTCTCGGAGCCAGCATCTGGTTCACCTTACGCAGCCGTTTTATGCAGATACGCCTTTTTCCCCTCGCAACTCGCCTTCTGCTACACTCCCGTGCTACACCTCAGGATGCCAGCCATAACATCTCGACCTTTCAGGCACTCTGCACCAGCCTCGCCTCTCATGTTGGAACTAGTAACCTTGCTGGTGTCGCTATTGCCATCAGCCTTGGCGGACCGGGTGCCATTTTCTGGATGTGGGTTATGGCTCTGCTGGGTATGGCGACAGCCTTTGTCGAAAATACCATGGCGCAGGTTTATAAAACCCGGAACCCGGATGGCTCTTTCCGCGGAGGGCCGGCCTATTACATTGAGAAAGCTCTGGGTCAGCGCTGGCTGGGAGCTCTCTTTTCCCTTTGTCTGATCAGTGCTTTTGGCTTCTCATTTAATGCCGTGCAGGCCAACTCAGTGGCCGCCTCACTTGAAGATGCCTTCAGCCTGACTCCAGAGACTGTGGGTGGCGGGCTTGCGATACTCTCTGCCTTTATTATTTTTCGCGGCATACAGGGGCTGGCGCGCTTTGCTGAAAAGATCGTGCCTTTTATGGCGCTGGCCTACATCCTGCTGGCGCTGACAATCACCCTGTTATCTATTGATAAACTGCCAGATATTCTGCTGCTGATCTTCCGCAGCGCCTTCGGGCTGGATCATGCTGTGGCCGGTGGTACCGGGTATCTGGTGTCTCAGGCTATTGCTCAAGGGATTCGCCGGGGACTCTTCTCCAATGAAGCCGGTATGGGTAGCGGGCCTAATCTGCATGCTATTGCCACGCCTTTCCCTGACCACCCTGTGACTCAAGGTCTGGTGTCTATGTTCAGTGTGTTCTTCGACACCATTATTATTTGTTCTTCGACCGCCGCTATCATTCTCATGTCGGGTGTGCCTTACGGGCTGGAAGGGGAAACCGGCATTGTGCTGACCCAGAGTGCCATGGAAGCCTCCATTGGCAGCTATGGCAAACCCTTTATTGCTATCACTACCCTGCTGTTTGGCTTCACATCGATTGTTGCCAACACCTACTACGGCGAATCCAGCCTGCGCTTCCTCAGCAATAATGAGCGCTGGATTTTCTACTACCGCATGGTTGTGCTGGTTATGGTGTTCTGGGGAGCGGTGGGCAGCCTGCCCATGGTCTGGGCGCTGGCGGATATAACGATGGCGGTTATGACCTTTATTAACCTCACTGCAATCCTGCTGTTGTCACGCTTTGCCTTTCAGCTGCTGGATGACTTTGAGCAGCAGTATCGTCGGGGTATATCTCCGAAGTTTGAACCGAAAGACTTTCCTGACCTGCATTCCCGTATCGATGACGATGTGTGGATCAAAAAGAAAGCTCTCGAAGAATAAAAAAGGCCAGCACCCATAAGGCAGCTATTCAGCGACTTATAGATACTGGCCTTTTCACCAACGACAATCGTTTTGCGCTCTTTTTCAGAAACCCCTGCTAAAAACCCGATTCATTGCGCAGTCCCATCAATATAGACACAAAAGCTCACCCATGCTCACTAACAGGCCTGCTGGAGTTTGACGCTTTTTACCCTGTCGGGTACTGTTCCGTGATTCCTCCTCCATCGATCAGAAGGCTCGGTATGGCAAGCGATACACCCAAAGCTGCAGAGCAAGGTTTTGCTTTTGAACACTCTCTGAATGAGCTTGAGAAAACCGTACGGGAGCTGGAATCCGGCGACCTGCCTCTGGAACAGGCCCTGACCTCTTTTGAAAAAGGTATTGGCCTGACCCGTGACTGCCAGAAAGCCCTTGAGCAGGCTGAGCAGAAGGTGCGTATCCTTCTGGAGCAAAATGGCCGCCTGGAAACCCAGCCTTTTGACCAGCCCGATGCCGAGTAATGACGTTTTCTGAATACATTTCCCATTGTCAGAACTGGGTTCATCAAGGCTTGTCAGAAGTTTTGGAAAACACCGCTCCTGACAATGACCGACTGAAAGAAGCCATGGCCTATTCGACTATGGCTGGCGGCAAGCGTGTACGCCCTCTTCTGGTACACGCTACCTGCACGGCTCTTGGTGGCACTTCTGAAAAAGCACTGGCTGCGGCCTGCGCAGTGGAGTTGATCCACACCTATTCCCTGATCCATGACGACCTGCCCGCCATGGATGACGACGACCTGCGTCGCGGAAACCCGACCTGTCATAAAGCCTTTGATGAAGCCACAGCCATTCTGGCCGGTGATGCCCTGCTGACCCTGGCCTTTGAAGTGCTGGCAGACAACCCGTTACTGACCGCCGAAGCCCGCCTTCAGCAAACTCTGGTACTGTCCAGAGCCTCTGGAGCTCAGGGCATGATTGAAGGTCAGGCGCGGGATATGCAATCAACAGGGTTATCACTCACCCTTGAAGAGCTGAAAACCCTCCACAACCGCAAGACCGGCGCTTTGATTAAAGCCGCCTGCTCTCTGGGTGCTCTGGCCGCTGGCGCTTCTGACGAACAAAGAAACATTGTCGAAGAGTATGCCGACGCCATAGGTCTGGCCTTTCAGGTGCAGGACGATATTCTTGACGTCACCGCCAGCACAGAAGTACTGGGTAAAAACCAGGGGTCAGATATCGAACAAGGCAAGAACACTTATGTGTCTCTGTTAGGGCTGGAGGAGGCACGTGCCGAAGCCGTACGTCTGCGAGGCCGGGCATTGGCAGCTATCAGCTCTCTGCCGTCTGAAACGGACACAGGGCAACTCGCAGCTCTGGCTCATTACATTATTGATCGGAGCCATTAACTCCATGGCTGGTAATCCTATGGCCGGCCCTCTGCTGGAGAGTATTGATCTGCCTGCAGAGCTGCGCACCCTCGCCCCGGAACAATTGCCAGAGCTGGCGCAGGAGCTGCGGGAGTTTCTGATCAGTTCTGTCTATCAAACAGGTGGACACCTGGGTGCCGGACTGGGCGTTATCGAGCTGACCATCGCCCTGCACTATGTGTTTAATACCCCGGAAGATCGTTTGATCTGGGATGTCGGTCACCAGAGCTATCCCCATAAGATTCTTACCGGCCGCAAACAGGCTATGGCTGAGCTGCGCCGTAAGAATGGTCTTTGTGGTTTCCCAAATCGGGAAGAAAGCCCCTACGATTCTTTTGGCACGGGTCATTCCAGCACATCCATCAGTGCTGCCCTCGGCATGGCGATGGCTGCCAAACTTAAAGGCGAACCCCGTCAGGCTATTGCTGTGATTGGTGATGGCGCCATGACTGCCGGGCAGGCCTTTGAGGCTCTCAATCATGCGGCCTGTCAGGACGCTAACCTGCTGGTGATTCTGAACGATAACGACATGTCTATCTCCCCCAGCGTGGGCATGCTCTCCAAATACCTGCGGGGCATTCAAAACTCTGCACTGGTTGCCGGACAGAGTCACAATCCAGTAGTGCGAATTGAAGATCAGAGCATGCGGCTCAGTGGCCCCATTGATGGTCATGACTTGCCAACACTGGTTCGCACTCTTGAAGAGTTGCGAGACCAACCTGGCCCTCGCCTGCTGCATATCGTCACCCGCAAAGGGAAAGGTCTGCCGGAAGCTGAGGCTGACCCGGTCGGGTATCATGCCGTTGCCAAGGTAAGTGCCAGTTCTGAGTCAGCTTCCAACATTAAAAAAGCCCCCAGCTGGTCTGCCGTGTTCGGGCAATGGCTCTGCGATACCGCAGCACAGGATAAGCGCCTGTTTGCTATTACCCCGGCCATGCGTGAAGGTTCCGGTATGGTCGCTTTCTCCGAACAGTTCCCGAAACGTTATGCCGATGTCGGTATTGCCGAACAGCATGCACTGACTCTGGCGGCAGGTATGGCCTGTGAAGGTATTAAGCCTGTGGTGGCAATCTACTCCACCTTTTTACAGCGTGCTTATGACCAGCTGATTCATGACGTCGCCCTGCAGAACCTGGATGTCCTCTTTGCCATCGACCGGGCTGGTCTGGTCGGTGAAGACGGCCCAACTCACCACGGTGCGTTTGATATCGCCTCACTGAACGCCATTCCTAATATGGTGTTAATGGCACCTTCCGATATGCGGGAACAAAAGAAGATGCTCAATTTTGGCTATGAGCACTCTGGACCTGCAGCCGTGCGTTATCCGAGGGGTGCAGCAGTGCCCGCCGCAGGAGAAAACTCTCCCATCACCATGGGTAAGGCGCGGGTACTTCGCACAGGCAAAGACAATGCCTTCCTTTGCTTTGGCCCACTCACTGACTTTGCCCTGAAAATCGCCGACACAATTAATGCGACAGTGGTTGATATGCGCTTTATCAAACCGCTGGATGAAGAGATGATTCGGAAGGTTGCGGCAACTCACAGTCATCTGGTGACGATGGAAGAAGGCTCAGTTATGAGTGGCATTGGACAACAGGTAAAGGCTTACCTGCAAGGCTGTGAGAGTGAAGTACATTGTTTGGGTATACCCGATGAAATTATTCACCATGCTTCCCGCCCGGAACAGCTAGAGTCTTGCCATCTTACTTGGGATTACATTATTAATGCCTTTAACCACAGAGACACAAAGACACAGAGGAAAAGCACAAGCTTTAGCTAAGAGCTTTTTCTTTTTAGTAAAATAGCTCTTCTCCGTGTCACTGTGTCTCTGTGGTGAAAAGCTCTTACCCCATATCCCACAAACAAAGAACCCTGCTCTTTTCAGATACAGGGTCCCAGGTGTTTTGCTGACAACAAACAACAAATAATCAGGCGTTGTTGTACATATGCCCAAGCTTGCCCGCTTTGGTGGCAAGGTAACGCTCGTTATGAGGGTTCTGGCCAGTCTGCAGGGGAACACGCTCAACAACATCGATATCCAGCCCTTTCAGAGCATCGATCTTGCGAGGGTTATTGGTCATCAGACGCATCCTGGTGATGCGCAGGTGACGCAGCATGTCTTCGCACATATCGTACTTGCGCATGTCCGGAGCAAAGCCCAGTCGCTCATTCGCTTCGACTGTATCTGCACCCTGGTCCTGAAGCTCATAAGCACGAACCTTGTTCAGCAGACCAATGCCACGACCTTCCTGACGCAGGTAGAGAATGATGCCACGACCTTCTTCGGCGATAGCTTTCATAGCGCCTTCAAGTTGAGCGCCGCAGTCACAGCGTTTACTGAACAGGGCATCGCCTGTCAGGCATTCAGAGTGGATGCGCCCCAGCACGGGTGCACCGTCGCTGACGTCGCCCATCGTTAAGGCCAGGTGCTCTTTGCCAGTAGATTCATCCTGAAAACCATGCATGGTAAAGATACCATGGGGAGTGGGCAGGCGTGACGCCGCCACAAAAACCGTTGACACTCGACTTTCCTCAACAACTGGTCGCGATTGGGCATTGTACCAGCGGCAGCCCTGTCAGGCGAGATATTGCGGCATGACTCTATTTTCCCTTAAGCAATACTGACCTATATTCGAATATCCCACGACCTTTCGGCCCTGTTCCTACCACTTTTGGCCCATCTGGTCACAACCAGGCAAGCCCCCATGAGAAAACCCCTATGAGAAAGTCCTTATGAACAGCGAGTTGTTCACCACCTTAACGCTCGGTCAGCACGCCCTGCGTAACCGCATCGTTCTCCCCCCCATGACCCGCTCCCGAGCCACCCAGCCGGGGAACTCTGCCAATGAACTGATGGCGGAATACTATGCCCAGCGCGCCTGTGCAGGGTTAATTGTCAGCGAAGGCACCCAGATATCCCCCAACGGGCAAGGCTACGCCTGGACACCGGGTATTTACTCTGATGAACAGATCAAAGGCTGGAAAAAAGTCACGGATGCCGTTCACAAACAGAATGGCGTTATCTTTGCCCAACTCTGGCACGTGGGCCGGGTGAGCCATCCGGATAATATTGGCGGAGAGCAACCTATTTCCTCATCCAACCTGCGTGCGGAAGGTGTGAAAGTTTTTATTGATAATGGCAGGCAAGAACCCGGCTTTGTTGATGTTGTCGAACCCAGAGCGATGACCAAAGAGGATATTACCGATGTTTTAGCACTCTATCGTCAGGCGGCCCTGAACGCACTCAAGGCAGGCTTTGATGGTATTGAACTGCATGCAGCGAATGGCTATCTGGTGAATCAGTTTATCGATTCCGAAGACAATAACCGTACCGATGAATACGGTGGTTCTCTGGCCAACCGCCTGCGCTTTCTTGAGGACGTGGTTGCGACAATGGGCGATGCCATTGGAGCCAATAAGGTTGGTGTGCGACTGGCGCCTCTCACCACACTCAATGGCACAGTGGATGCCAACCCCGAAGAAACCTATACCGAAGCCGCCCGAGTACTGAACAAGCAGGGTATTACCTATATTCATATTGCCGAAGCCGACTGGGATGATGCACCGGTCATGTCTGTAGCATTCAAACAGGCACTGCGAGACGCTTTCGACGGCATTATGATTTACGCAGGCAAGTACACGGCAGAAAGTGCAGCCGCAGCTATTCATGAGGGCTGGGCTGACATGATCGGCTTTGGTCGTCCATTTGTCGCCAACCCTGACCTGCCGGTTCGTATTAAATTTGGCTGGGAATGGGCCACCCATAACCCGGACACTCTGTTTGGAGGTGGTGCAACAGGCCTGACCGACTACCCGCCACATCCCAAGGGTACACTGGCACAGGAGGTTGGCTCTGCCATTAAGAGCGAAGAGTGAGCTGATATAGTCTTTTCTGTGCAGGCCACAACACAGTGAATTTACCGGCTGACACATGACTACAATGCAATACTGTTAACAGCTTGCCAGCTAACAAGAGGGAAAGGGGCTGAGGCATCAGATGAAAGCTCAGCCCTGAATAGCTCAGCCCTGAATAGCTCAGCCCTGAACAACCCGGCTTCCATTCAGAATTTTACGGCAGAACACAATAAGAGATAACCAGTGTATTGTTGTTATCGCTTAATCCAAGATTTTTTTTATCATTAATCGTTAAATAAAGATGCTTCTCCACACTATTGGTGCTGACTACTTCCTGATGTGCCTTCATAACATCTTTGTAGATATTAATGAGAGCCTCCATTACAACTTCATTATCACCATACTCTTTCAACATCTGGTCTGAAAATTTAATGACACTATGCCCGCCGCCAATTGACACCCTGATCAAATGCTCACTCATCATGTTCTCGAAAGCAGGAGAGTTAACAGCCTGCATCAAAGGCGTTAATCGGTCATATAGTATTTCAGTAAGAGTCGAGCCACTTTTCGCTGAATGTATCCTGAGCCATCTGCCATTATCATAATGTAACTGCCTGCAGGAAAACTCAAAACTATTCCTTAATGAGGAACTTTCCAGAAGAATATTTCGCACCATAGCTTTGGGGGTAAGTCTTTCTTCCAGTCTGGTTTCGGCTGCAACGGGCTCAAACCTCACAAGGCGTGTAACAGTGTCCGTCACAGCAAACAAAGAGGCACTGTCCGCAGACTCTTGCGCTGTCGATTGCTGAGTACTCCCACTCGCTGTAGATGCGCTTGCTGAGTGTAACGGGGGACCTGATCTATTCATTATTGAACACCCTGCCTGATAATATCCCCCTGCTGTTCATAAGCGGGTTAATCATCATTCGTTTTTCGAATGCAAAATGTTACGGCGATTTGGCAATGATGGTTACAACGTTGCTGTTAGCGTCCCTGACAAAAATATTCAAAAAGTGCGGTGTCATGGAAACTGAAATGACACCAGGGGGCTATGCTCTTCTTTACGGTTGTTGGAATAAACGTACAAACTTAAGTAGAGACTATCGCTCTAATTATTACTCTAACTGTCTTGCCTTTATCGGGTGACGGAAACAGGGTGAGCAAAGGTAAAGCTAAGGCTGGATAGGATCACTACGAATCGGGTACACTGCTTGCAGTGATATAACTGGCCGATTAACTCCCCCGACACTCAAAGACTGCGGGTTCTGGGTGTAAACTCTGTCACCCAGAACGAAGCGTTATCTAATATTTCCCTGGGGAACGACCAAAGGGCGTTCGCTGTTTATTAAGTCTTTTTATCAAACCTTCCCATGTCTGGGACTGAAGATAAAAATGGTACCCTTTGCCTGAGCTCTACCGCCTTCCTCAGTAAACCACCAGGCTCAGGCTTTACCTTGATCAGAACCGTATAGCTGTCATTCCAGCCTACAGCCCTTGCGTGAGGAGTTAGGGAAACCACTTCTCCTTTAAAAAATTCGCTGACAGGTAAGGAGGCATTCACAGCACTTGGCCCGCTGCCTATGCAATGGGCAGGTAGTCCCAAATTATTCCCTAAGCCATTGCTACAGCTGACAGCACTCCCAAAAAAAGGCTTCGTGCGTATGCTGAACAATTTTTTATTGGCTCCAAGTAAAGAAACCCACTCTGCTTTAACTTGCAGGTTTTCAACTGATCGACCCTCTGAGATTACTTCCTCGCTTGGCAAGACTGCCATGCCCATATAAGGTTGTTTAAGCCAATTTTCCTCACCAAAAGCATGTATTTGCAACGAGTTGTTATGAAACGAAGGGCTACGCAAGGCCATATATTCACCCTGAATAGTCTTCACCAATGAACGGGCAGGAACAGACCACTTGTAAGTGACTTCTCCGGAATTACGCGAAGCACTTCCTACCTCGGTTATTGAGCCATTACGCAACTCGTGTAACGTCAGTGACATGACTCCTTCACTGGATAGAAAACGCGTCAGCGCAGCCTGCACCTGGTCAGTTCCACTCCCCAAAGGAACAAGGCCTCTAAAAATTATCTCATTTGGCATACCCTGCTGTCTCTCCGTAGCACCGGTCAATAAAACACTGGTATCGCCGGCACCATCCTGAGCAGACAGAACAACCTCAATGCCCGGACCATTGGATAACATATGCCGAATCCTCAGAAACTGCAGACTTTCCTGATCAGCTTCCCTTCGCTCGTCAACAGCGACTCTTGCCTTTTCCCCTCCTGGCACACCAAATTCCATGGACACCAATCGTTTCTGGGCAGGCTTCAATTTCATAAGAATATGGAGTTGATTATTCTCATAGTCACAACCAACATTCAGTTGAGCTTTCATATCCAGGTAATTAAAAGGTCTGGACTGCAGTGTCAGAGCTTGTGTGAGAGCTTGTGTGAGAAATAGTTCACTGCGGGGCATCGAAATGGTAACTGTACTGTTGTTTATCTCCTGTATTGAAGAGTGAACAACTATTGGTGCGCATTCAGCCGGCACCAAATACATGAAAAATATAAATAGCAGGGTCAGCTCCCTTTTCCTATTTATCCGTCTATCAGACCGGCTAACAAATTCAGTTTTATGCCACATAAGTATGTCCAGTTTTCTAAAATCCTGGGCAGTGTAGTCGTTTTTATTTTTTATAGGTTGTTGCCAGCAAGTAATCTGAAAACGGCCTGGGCGTGGGCTTGTGCCTGAATCAGCCTAGAAACGAGGAACCAGATACAAAAGGTTCCCCTCTTCCCGCATATTCACATCATTCAAAAAACTCATCCCCAAAAGGATGGGGTGATCTGCCTTGGAAACCGAAGCCGCTACATTGCGTTGTACAATGCCGCCGATTTTCACTTCGCGCAGGGTAATTTGATAATTCTTGATCACACCATTGGCGGTTTGAGAGTAGCCCGTTTTGCCTTTTTTATAATCAATACCCAGCCTTTTGGCTTCCCTTGCTCCCATACTGATAAGAGATGCACCTGTATCGACAATCATTCGTACAGACCGGCCATTAATTTGTCCCGTTGCCCAGTAGTGTCCATTGTTTCGAATGAGTTTAACCGCGGGTTTTTCAGGAGCCGGTGCATAGCCTCCACCAGAGGTACCCTCACGGGTGAGCCCCAGGGTTTTACGCTGCCCGTCAAAGACGACTACAGCCTGCTGGTTATCTGCCTTGATCAGCTTCACACCGTTTTTAGTCTGCCCTTTTTTAATCAGATGCCGCTTACCATCAATCAGCACAACCGCCGCACCAGAAAACAGACCCACGACCTGAACATCCTTGCCCTGAACACTAGCTGCCATAGCCTGACCGCTGAACAGCATCAAATGGCTGAAGATTAAAAGTGCAACGAAAGTCGAAACGCGCCCCATCATTATTTTTATTCCTTTTTATAACGATGTTCCTTAAAAGACCGGAACTCTGAAAGAAACCCGGTCTGTCGCCTATACAGCTATATAAATATTGTTCTAGTTAAAGCTAATAAAGTGAGCTAATAACTGCAGAACTATCAAAGCATAAACACCGGCAATTAAATCATCCACCATAATACCGAAGCCACCGTGAACTTTCTTATCGACCAGATTAACAGGAAAGGGTTTCCAGATATCAAATATCCGGAACAGAACGAAACCAATCACTACCCACTGCCAGCCTGCCGGGGCTGCAATCATCGTAAGCCAGTAGCCACAGAACTCATCCCAGACAATACCAGGGTGGTCGTGCACACCCAAGTCATCAGAGGTACGGCCACAAATCACAATACCGACCAGAGAAGCCACAACAAAAATTCCCAGATACACAGGTAGTGACAGGGGCTGCATCAACAGGAAGAAGGGAATCGCGGCCAGAGTACCAAAGGTCCCGGGCGCTTTGGGAGCAAGTCCACTGCCAAAGCCAAAAGCGAGCAGATGCCAGGGGTTTGCAAGATTGGGCTTGTTCACCACATATCCTTAACAATCGAGAAAGCGAAATCCTATCATATCGCCGATTCCTTGAAAGTCAGGAACAGTGGCTTAATTTTATTCGACCTTTAAACGCTTCTGCAGTTTGACCTGCCACTCAGGAGCCAGCTCTGGCTGGCTCAGTGCCCGCACATAAAACGCTTCAGCTTCCGGATAGCTTTTATCATAACGGGACTGGAACAGTTCCCGCACAGAGATACCATGGTCACTTTTCTTCACCCGTGACACCAGATCACCGGTTTGCGCCTGACCGGGTTCAAGTACACGAAAGTAAATACCGGTGGAGTAGCTCTCAGTAAACCATCCGGGAGCCTTTTTATTATTGAGCGCAATACCCAGCTTGAAACAGGGCACACGAGGCTGGCTGACTTCTAACAAAGCCGTACCAAAACGGAACTGGTCGCCAATATACACCTGACTTTCATCGAGGTCTGTGATGGTAAAGTTCTCTCCAAACGCACCATAAGGCAGTTCATCGGTACCCAGCAGGCTTTTCCAGCGATCATAGTGACCTGCAGAAAAAGCATACACTGCTTTATGTTCACCACCATGATGTTTCAAGTCGGCCTGTTCATCACCATCAATATTCATAAGCCCGATAGACACTGGTTCAACCGTTGGCTTTTTAAAAATGCCAGTGGGAACCTCCTCTCCGTTGTAAGACAGCTGTTTTATACGTGAGAGGTTTGTAGAGATAATCTTCATAGGCTGAGGTCTATGTACGCGATCGGGATGAATAAAACGACACCAAAGCCACACCACCAAGAATGGCTGCGGACGCCATTAGCAGCCGCAGTGTAACCTGCTCATTCAGAAACAACAGACCCGCTACAGCCGCGAGCACCGGAACCGTTAACTGCACAACCGAGGCAGTGGTCGCCTTCAGAGCAGGTAGTACCTGGTACCAGATAGAATACCCCACACCTGAAGCCAGTGCTCCAGATGCAACAGCGTACCAGGCGCCGCGAATATCTAACGTTTGCTGCTGGATAAACACAAGGCTCAGCAGAACGGCCATAGGAAGCGCTCGCAGGAAGTTTCCAGCGGTGGTCACTAACGGATCACCACTGCCCTTTCCTCTCAATGAATACACGCCCCAGGCAAAACCTGCTGCCAGCATTAGCAGAGAACCCATCAATGGCGGAGCGGACAGTCCTGGCAACAGCAAACCCAGCAGACCTGTTAATGCCAGTAGAAAGCCCAAACCCTGCCAACGATTTAACCGCTCACCTGACCAAAGTCCATAGCTGACCATAGTCACCTGCACTGCACCAAACAGCAGCAGTGCCCCCATCGCAGTGGAAAGACTGAAATAAGCAAAGGAAAAACCGGCAGCATAGGCAAAGAGGGCAAAGCCAGACAACCAGCTGCCTCCCTTAACAATACGGGTGAGTGCCGCACGCCTCTGTTTTACTGCGACCAGCAGGCAAAGTGTGAGCGCGCCAGAGAGAATCCGTATCGTGGTAAAACTCGCCCCATCAATGGCGGTTTCCACAAAGGCCATACGGCTGAGCAGAGAATTACCTGCAAAAGCCACCATCGCCAGAGTTGTTATAACAACAAGGCGAAAGGCTGAATAAGAGTAAGAGCGCACCTGAAATATCATGGGTTCATAGCAGGGAACTTTCATCCACCGTGACCCAACCCGCCTTATCACACCTGAATATTCGCAGGAACATTGAATTCAGACATGATATTGCCCCGGGCAACATGGTTGTAGTCATCAGAAAATTCCCTGGAAGTTTTTCCTTTCTGAATAATACACACTCCAGCCTGTGGATGATGTGTGTATCTGGAGCGACCTATCAGAGCGCTGCCTGCTTTGTCCGCGCCTCAGGCGGCGATATAAGAACAGCAGTAGTCGGTAATAGCATGGATTTTCAGTTTAAAGCTGGAGGAAGCAGGCACTTCAAAAGACTCTCCACCTTTTACTACAGCCCAATCAGAAGAACCTGGTAGCAGCACTTCCAAATCACCAGCTATGATTTCCATGATCTCTTTGGCATCGGTGCCAAACTCATACTCACCAGGCAGCATAATACCCAGAGACTGCACAGAGCCATCAGCCAGCTCAACGGAACGACTGGTCACCTTGCCATCAAAATAGATGTTGGCAGCTTTAACGACGGTGGCATTTGATATTTTTGTCATACTACTTCCGACAGGTCATTTCGAATAGGGAACAGCTTCGTCCTCTGCTGCCAAAGGCAGCAAAAGACAGAGTCTCACAACAGTTTTTACTGAACGGCTACTTACTGAAAGGCGACAAAGTTGATCTTGTTACCATCGAGGTCACGAATATATGCACAGTAATAGCCACCCATACGCGGACCTGGAGCACCTTCATCGGTCGCACCCAGCTCAAGAGCTGTTTTATGGATGAGGTTCACGGTATCCATGTCATGCACCTTGATAGCCACCATTGTGCCATTGCCGGCTGTCGCAGCTTCAGCGTTATAAGGTGTGGTGATAGCGAACATGGACGAATTTTCGTCTATACCCCAGCCGACAAAACCTTCTGTATCGTAGAAGCGGGTTGCTCCCAGAGGGGCAAACAGCTGATCATAAAATTTTGCCGCAGCTTGAACATTGTTGGAGCCTAGGGTGGTATATCCGATCATAACTTTGCCTGATTCTTTTTTTTATATAAAAGTGATTTCTAATAACAGCGTCAGGCCTGCAGAGCTCACTTAAACTCCTGGCCTTTCATTCACGGTCTCGCATCGTATTTCAGGAATAAACCCGAAATACACAGAACCTCAGTGCATCTTCCCTGAACCGGTTACTGCTGGCGCTCTAACTACCAACAAGACATGCGGTATTAGCCATGATCTACAGTCTTAGCGCTAAAGTAACATTTGCTCAGGCATACTCCCTGAACAAAATATAACTTACCCGAACAGAAAACTATGTGAATAGTACGGCGGCTTTGTCGTTTTGGCTATAGCGTAGACGGCTTATCCCCAGCAACTTAGAAGTGTTTATAACCAGAAAGGGATAAAGACTCGCCATCCAGCAACAGTTCGCCAGGGTGGTCGCTTAGCACACCAATACAATGAACCGGAACGGGAACCCCTTCCGGTATGGGCCTGCCCTGCGGCCAGCAGAAGCAAAGCTCGTAGTCATCACCGCCTGCCAGCGCAGTCTCTAATGCTGCATCTCCACAAACATCAGCCAGCGCAGACGACACAGGTATATTTTTACTCACAAGCTCTGCACCGCAAGATGAAGCTTTGAGGATATGCATCAAATCACCGGCCAGACCATCAGACACATCCAAAGCTGCCGTCGCACCCTGCTCCAGCAACCACTGCCCCAGTGCCAAACGTGGGGAAGGCTGCCAGTAACGGTCAACCAGGCGCTGTTCAGAAGCATTGCTCACCAGCTGCTGCCCCAGGATATAAGGCAGTGCCGCACGGGCTTCACCCAGTGAACCACTCACATACACAGCATCACCAGGCTGCGCGCCATCACGTCGCAATGCTTTACCTGCGGGAACAAAGCCCTGCACATGAACAGAAATTGTAAGAGGACCACGTGTGGTATCACCACCCGCTAAAGAGATACTCGCCTTCTGCGCCATAGCCGCAAGACCACGACTAAACGACGTGAGCCATTCACTGTTTGATTCAGGAAGAGAAAGCGCGAGAAAGAAACTGTGGGGCACAGCACCCATGGCTGCAAGATCACTGACACTTACGGCCAGTGCCCGGTAGCCAACCAGAAAAGGATCACCACCGGCAGGAAAGTGCACACCTTCTACAAGGGTATCAATACTCTGGGCCAGCTGATGATTTGCAGGCATCGACATAAGAGAACAATCGTCGCCTATCCCCACATCCATCACGCCACCGGCTTCGGTGAGTTCTGGTTGCTGGAATATTGAACGGATTAGTGTGAATTCATCCATGACAATCCCGAACCATTCAGAAATAAAAGCCTGAACCACAAAGGTCACAGAGAGCACAGAGAAGAGCTATTTAATAAAAAGCACAAGCTCTTAACTAAAGAGCTTGTGCTTTTCCTCTGTGTTCTCTGTGACCTTTGTGGTTCAAGTCATTTAGCGACACAGACTCATTTACGAGTCTTACGACCACCTTTGTACTCTTTCACTTCCACCGGCCGCAAAGCCAGTGCCAGCTTGTCGAGAATACCGTTGATGTATTTATGAGAATCCTGAGCACCATACTTCTTGGCCAGCTCAATACCCTCATTAATGACCACACGGTAAGGCACATCGGCACGTTTCATCAGCTCAAAGCAACCCAGACGCAGCGCAGCACGCTCAACCGGATCCAGCTGATCAAAACCACGATCCAGCAGAGGTGTGATAGTTCCGTCCAGGTCACTGACCTGATGAGCAACACCCATCAGCAGTTCATGGAAGAAACCACCGTCTACACGGGTCATGTCGTTGCGGGCACGAAACTGAGCTTCGATATCAGTGATAGAAGCACCAGCCATTTGCCACTGGTACAGCGCCTGCAGAGCCAGCTCACGCGCCTTACGACGAGTCTGAGTGCGGCCCTTGGGAGTATTCTTAAAATCACTGTCGGCACTGCTCCTTGAAGCAGTACCGTCAGTGTTTTTCTGTTCAGACGTTTGTCCGGACAAAGTATTCTGAGCGCTCAAATCAAGACTCCAGATTTTTGAGCAGGCTCACCATTTCAAACGCGGCCAGGGCAGACTCTTCGCCCTTGTTACCCATTTTGGTACCGGCCCGTTCAATGGCCTGCTCGATCGTATCAACTGTCAATACACCAAAGGACACAGGAATACCTTCTTCCATCATGGCGCTGGCCATACCCTTGGTGCACTCTCCTGCAACATATTCAAAGTGAGGCGTGCCGCCACGAATCACTGCACCCAGAGCAATAACGGCATCGTAGCGCTTGGACGCTGCCACCTTCTTCACTACCAAAGGCAGCTCGAAAGCACCCGGGCAGCGAACGATGGTGATGTTCTCTTCACTCACACCGTGACGCTTCAGACTGTCTACCGCACCGTCAACCAGACTCTCGACCACATACGCATTCCAACGCGTAACCACGATGACATAACGGCCATCGTTAGGGGTCATCATCCCTTCAATTGTTTTAATACCAGTCATGGTGAATCCTCTTCTTCTCAACCGTTATTCGCAGGGAATTCTTTCTACAATTTCCAGGTCAAAGCCGGAAATAGCACTGAAGCGCAGCGGTGAACTTAACAGCCGCATCTTGCCAATGCCCTGATCCCGCAGAATCTGGGAGCCGGTTCCTACAGTCATGTAAACACCGGCATGGGCACCCACGTCATGATGAACACGGGTACCCTCATGGAAACTTGCCAGCCCTGTTGCCAGGCTGGGGTAACTCTCGGCATCCAGCACCACCAGAACGCCTTCACCTTCTTTGGCAATACGAGCCATAGCGGCAGGCAGTGGCCAGCTGGTGCTGTCGGGCTTTAACGCACCAAACATGTCACGGAATGGCTCAGGCTGATGCACCCGCACCAGTGTAGGCTGATCCGGTTTTGGCTGCCCCATTGTCAGCGCCAGATGAGTCTGGCCTGTCAGTGTGTCTGTATATTCAGTCATACGGAAATCACCGTAGACCGTCTTCAGATCATGTACGTCTCCACGGACAACCGTATTTTCATGCAGAATTCGGTAATGAATCAGGTCGGCAATAGTGCCAATCTTCAAATTGTGAAGTTCTGCGAAACGCTCCAGATCCGGGCGGCGAGCCATAGTACCGTCTTCGTTCATGATTTCAACAATCACGGCACCGGGTTCGCATCCGGCCAGGCGTGCAAGGTCGACAGAAGCTTCGGTATGGCCGGCTCTCTGGAGCACACCTCCGCTCATCGCCCGCAGGGGAAAGATGTGTCCGGGCTGGACAATATCAGCGGCACTATTCCTGGGATCAATGGCCACCTGCACGGTTTTCGCACGGTCAGCCGCAGAAATACCAGTGGTCACACCTTCAGCCGCTTCGATGGAAACAGTAAACGCAGTGCTGTGGACTTCCTGGTTGTTGGCCGTCATCTGGTGCAGACCCAGATGTTCACAACGGTCGGCCGTGATCGGCATGCAAATCAGGCCCCGGGCATGGGTACACATGAAGTTGATAATTTCTGGTGTTACCTTCTCGGCGGCAATCACCAGATCGCCTTCATTCTCCCGATCCTCATCATCCATCAGAATGACCATTCGGCCCTGACGAATATCTTCAACCAGCTCTTCAGCAGTATTTAGCTGCATGGTACATCCCTTCTTTCTGAAACCTTTATTTTCTACAACACGGCTAGCACGGACAGAGAATCATCGTCTCCGGAAAAAACCATGCTCGGCCAGAAAACCTTCTGTCAGACGCCCTTCAGTAGATGTCTCAGGCTGTTGCTCCTGCCGGCCACCGGAAATCAGGCGTTCCAGATAGCGGGCAATAATATCGACCTCCAGATTGACCCGACTGCCGGGACGATACTGGGTAATCAGTGTTTCCTGTGCGGTGTGAGGTACTATGTTGAGATTGAAGACACAACCCTCAACAGCATTCACGGTAAGGCTGACGCCATCCACAGTAATAGAACCTTTCTTCGCGATATAACGAGCCAGCTCTTCCGGCGCTTCTACCCGATAAATCAGGGAGCGGCCAGACGGGCTGATCTCGAGTATTTTACCAATGCCATCCACATGACCACTGACAATATGGCCACCAAAACGGGAAACCGGCTGCATGGCCTTTTCCAGATTCACCTGGCTGCCAATCGACAGTTCGCCGAGAGCCGTATGCTGGAGGGTTTCTCGGGAGACATCAGCACAAAATCCATCGCCGGGTAATGTAACAGCCGTCAGGCAGACACCATTGGTGGCAATACTGTCACCCAGTTTGACATCCCCTAAATCCAGCACACCGGTGGCCACGTGGAGACGCATATCTCCGCCCCGCTCTTCCATACGCCGAATAGAGCCAACTGCTTCAATAATCCCCGTAAACACGCGTGGACCTCATGCTGGTTAAATAAAAGTGTCCTGACTTCCAACCGATTAGCGGATTGGACGCGCTACTATACGCCAGTCCTGCCCAAAAGCCCGAATATCATCGATGATCAGGGGCTGTTTTTCGGACATTTTACTGAATGGGAGCTGAAACAGCGGCCGGGCTTCACTGCCCATCAGGGTGGGGGCCATATAAATAAGCAGTTCATCCACCAGCCCTGCCGCTACAGCAGAACCTGCCAGAGTCGCGCCGGTTTCCAGCAGCACATTGTTACACTCCCGCTGGGCCAGCTCTTGTAACAGAGCCTCAAGGTCGACGCGGCCTTCTTTGTTAGCAGGCAGGGTAATCACTTCTACACCTTTATCTGCCAGAGCCTGAGCGGCGGCTTTGGCCTTATCTGTCTCGGGGGCAAGGGCAGCAATCAGAGTCGTGCCGGGCAGAGTGAGAATCTTTGCAGATAAAGGAATACGCAGATGGGAATCTACAACCACACGCACAGGCTGTCTGGCTGCGGCCGCTTCCGGATTGTCGATACGTAACTCATCAATCCTTACAGTCAGTGAAGAGTCATCGTGAACAATAGAATCAACGCCGGTAACAATGGCACAGGAACGAGCCCGCCATTGCTGTACATCTGAACGAGCGGCAGGGCCTGTAATCCATTGGGACTCACCAGAAGCCATCGCGGTACGGCCATCCACACTCATCGCCATTTTCGAGCGAACAAACGGGCGACCGGCTTCCATACGTTTGAAGAAGCCTTCATTTAACCTGCGGGCTTCCGCTTCCATCAGGCCAGAGGCTGTTTCAATACCTGCATCATTAAGTATTTTAAAACCACCGCCGCTCACCCGGGGATTGGTGTCAACCATGGCTGCAATCACCTTTACCACGCCTGCCTTTACCAATGCTTCAGCACAGGGAGGCGTGCGTCCAAAGTGGGCACAGGGTTCAAGAGTGACATAAGCCGTCGCACCAGCCGCGGTGCCTTTCACTGATGCCAGAGCATTGGGCTCAGCATGGGGCCCACCGGCCGGGCTGGTAAAACCTTCACCAATCACCTCGCCATCACGTACCAGAACACAGCCGATGGCAGGATTGGGCATGGTGGTGTAAAGCCCTTTTCGGGCAAGGCGCAATGCTCGCGCCATATATTCGCGATCACTGGGGGAGAATGAGGACATCACAGAAGTTACTTAGGCTTGTTGGCAGATTTTCCAGTCGCTTTTGATTTGCTCTTACCAGAGCTGGAAGCAGACAGGGAACCATGAGGACTGTTCTCCAGCCGCTCAATCTCTTCTCGGAACTGGTTAAGATCCTGAAATTGTCGATACACCGAGGCGAAACGAATATAGGCCACTTCATCAAGATCCTTTAGCGCAGCCATCACCTCTTCGCCCACCTTCAGAGACTGAACCTCCCGCTCACCAGTGGCGCGCAGCCCCTGTTTGATACGGTTGATCGACTCTTCGATCTGCTCAGTGCTGACCGGGCGTTTCTCTAAAGCGCGCTGAAGGCCAGCCCGCAATTTCTCTTCATCGAAGGGTTCGCGGGCACCGTCCCTCTTGACCAGCCGGGGCATAACCAGCTCAGCCCCTTCATAGGTAGTGAAACGCTCATTGCAGGTAACACACTCCCGACGACGACGCACCTGATAGCCATCCGCAACCAGTCGGGAATCGATTACTTTGGTGTCTTCGGTATTGCAAAAGGGACAGTGCATCAGAGTCAGGCAGACGATTACAGGTAAGTACTGAGATAGTACCCGTTAGGACGTGAAACACAAGTACACAGTCGGCGTTCAGGAGTCACAGAGAACCATCACCTGCCCTTTGGTATGTTCGGTCAGATACGTGAAAGGTCAATGCAGGTTTTCCAGGGCAAAATGTTCAAAAGTTGTATATGTCTTTGAAGAGAGCTTATCGCCACGCTCGCTTCGGGCAGGTAACTTGCCGTCATCAAGAATCTCCAGCCTGTAAGACTTATCCCCTTCGGTCACCCTGTACTGCCTGGAGTTCACATTCTGCACGGTATAACCATCCTCGCCCTTTCCATGACGTTGAACCACATTATTTATTGCTAGTTTCGTATTGCTATAAAGGCTCGACTCGACGCGCTGCGAACTCAGGCCATAAATAAAAGCCGTACCTTTGCCCAATGCAAACTCCTCAATACCGCTGTCTGAGAATCAACTCGCCTCAAGGCTTCTTCAGTGTCGCCGCCATTGGCAACTGTCAGGGTATGTTCTCTGGCAACATCAATAGTCTCCCGACCACCACTCAACCCACTGGCACTCATAAATTGATCAGTGAAAAGCATATGCACTTCCTGCATATGGTGCGCTGAAGGGAATACTGTATCTGAGTTCAGCAACCCGAAGAAGCAATTGAGATGTTCGGGGTGCCAGGTGACATTAGCCTCTTCAAAATACGGCAACCAGCGCTTTAACGCACCCAGCAGGTGAAAACCTGAGGAGGGTGTATTTTACCCGTTAAGCCTTGCTCTGCATGGGTTTCCCGGCATTATTTTCTGATCCGAAGCCGCGGATTCAGGTAACAGTCTTATAGAGTGATTGATCTTTTCTAGTGAAACCGCATTTTAGCAATGATCTTCTTGATGCTTCTGAAACAGGTAAAGAGCGAAGACCATTAAATGTGGTTAACTTATTTTCTTTAATACCAAAAGCTTTAATGATAGACATATTCACAGCACGACGTATGTTTATCGGAAAGCCATCTGTTGCTCTCAAAGCTTTATAAACATCTGTGAAGCTTGTTGAAGACTGCCATGCTAACTTAAAGGCACGGGATTCAGTTTCCTTTAAGAATCTATCTGAAAGCTGATTAATAATAGGTGTTAGCTTACTTCTAATTTCGCTTGGTTTATAACGCTGGTAGTTTCCAGCTTTATAATATGCATAGAAATCAAACACTGCTAAAAGAGCTTCACTCCCCAATCCTTTTGAACAATAATCAGAAATAAGATAACGCTGAATCTGTGAGTATCCATCCGCATCCAACCCCAGTGTTTTTATTACACCTATTAAATTATTAGTTTCTTTATCTCTTACATACCAGATTCTTGAAAAAAAACCTCCTGTTATAGGATGGATTTTTAACAACATTTCTATATCATCATCTGAAACATCATCATCTAATACAACAGGCGACCATTCTGATTTTCCGCTTTTAAATGCGTCATTTGAATTTCTCAATAAAGCCATCTCATCTGAAGAATACATCGGATTATGTAAAAAAAGCCTGTCTGTTATTATTTCTGATGCACTATTACAAACCACTTCCCAGCTATCTGGCTTTATTGTCTCGTTAGCGCTTATACATGTTTTTTTAGCCAATGATGTTTCATTACTTGTGCTTACGCCTTTCTCTTCCAATGTTGGTAAATCTTTCTTAACACCCTTTGGCTCCTGTCCTTCACAGCGTTTTGATGCTTCGACGCTATATAGGGGGTGCGGTATTTTTTGCATCGGTTTCATAAAACACTCCTTCTTTTCTGAAATACTGACAATATAATTCTGTTGAAAAGAATATTGGCTATCCATTCAGTAAGTATGCATAACAAAAAATTCCAGGTGACTGAATCAAGAGATGTGTTCTTACTCCACAGTGTTATTATAATTTACCCCTTCAATAGCTGGCTGCACCCTGAGCCACATTTCCAATAGTTGAATCATTTCCTCCCTACTTAAAATTTCTTGTTTACATTGAGGATCTACGTACAGGACAAAACCTGCTGCATAGCCATAAAGTTAGCTTGATCGTTTTTTTAAACACAGGTTCCTCAAAGCTCGTCGGAGCAAGCCCAGACCAAGTCGGAACAAACTTTTCGCGGGGCGACCATGCTTGTTCAACGGAAGCTCACTGACTTCTCCATATTACCAATACCCCATGACCAAACACCTGGTGAATGCCAGGGCCAGAATACCCATCAGCTTATCCATACGATCAGGGGCAGACATATGGATGGACTCCAGATCAAAGCCTCGACTTTTCAAGCACCCAAACAGTGTCTTGATAGCACAGTGTTTGAAGCGCTGAACCTGGGCAGGAGCCCTGGCTTCTTGCCACATCGCCAGAAGCTCACAGCGCACATAATGGCAAGGTTATTGTCGACGGTTACGGTAAGACGATACAGATTGAAGAATCGTTTCGGGCCAGAAAGCTGCACGTTTTGGATTCGCGGGAAACGCCCAGGGCTGCAGGATTTTTGCCCAATCAGGCATACTGGTTCTTATTGCAACATTGGCATATATTGTTGCGCTACTTGTAGGCATGGTGATTGATATTGAAGGGCATACCCGGCACGACCAAAGCAACACTGCGACCAATAAACGGGAGTTGTCCTTGTGTTTTCTGGGGCGAAGAGCTTTCGATAAACCAGCTCTTCGCTTTACCAAAACAGCTTGGCGATCGGCGAACACTGCTTTTCAAAGCCTTTTGAGTAAGGTCAATATAAGGCTGATGGTGATCAGCGACATTAATGAGGACTGGTGGCCGCAACATCCACGGCCAAAACGGTTAATCTGCCAGAGCTTTCACTTCTTCAAAATGATCCCGTGTTCTCTTTCTTGAATCATTGCTATGCAGATTGTTTTTCACCTGTTTTCGCAATTTTATCAGCCGGTTTATTTCACCTTCACTGACTGAACGGTACCCAAGCAGTATTTGAGCTGTGTCCTTGACCTGCTCTCGATCAATTCCTGCTCTCCCTCTATAACGAAATGGTGTTTGTATAAACTCTGCCAGTTTAGTGAGTTGGCTTTGAAACTGTGTCGTATAGCCTTTCACTAGATTATTCTTACCCTTTTTCTTTAATTCCTCTAACACCTCAACTGTTTTCTCAATGCTTTGGGCATCGGCGGATGGGCTGGCCTTTAGCGGTATGCCTGCCATTGGTTGACCCGGTATGGCTGTTATCTCCTGAAATAGCCTCAACCCGTCCATGCGTGATTGATGAGCAGCTGCGTAAGACGCCCTTTTTTTAGCATCATATTCCCTTTCGGCCACTCGATTACGCCATTTCCCACGGGCGTTTCTTTCAAGCACTTGCCCAAAAGCTGTCGTGCGGAATTTCACTGACATCGGGAATTTTCCTTCAGGGAATGTCCCATCCTTCCTAAGACTCATGGCCATAGTTGGTTCGCCTCAATGACTTTGTTCGTCTCAATGACTTTGGTTTGAGTCAATGACAATGCACCTTAGACCCATATGACCCTATAGATATCCCCCATTAACTGCCCTGTTCGATAGCGCAACAATTCCATCAAGAAAACTGACTCGGCAAATGGGCAATATCTTTGATCATGACATCGGGTTTAAAGGTCATGCGGACGGCACTGGTTTTGTAATCGTTGATGTATTTTCGTGTTGGTTTATCTGGTCTGCAAGTACCCATAAAACACCTCATTCAGTTATGAATGAGGTGCCCACTTTATCAGGGGAAGATCCGCTATCTCGATTTTTTATGTGCTCTTGCTGATATGTTAGAAAAACGAACAATATTTGAATAATTTTTTTAAAGAACTGTCCAAAAGTGAAATAATTATTTAAAGATATATCATGTATAGAATCGGAAAACTCTCACCCTCTGCTGCACCAGTTGTAAAAGATATAACTTCTCAGCCCAATAAATATGATACTAAATGTAGTTTTTCAGTAGATGAAGTTTTAAAAAATTTGAAAACGACCAGATACTTTTCAAGATGATATCAAACTCTAACAACAAAGGGTTTACTGTTGACAAAATCATAGAGCATATGGCAAATGAAATTAATAATAACTGTGGACAAGTTAGAGGTTCTTCAGCATCATTTGTCTTTCCGAATTTTCCACGCTATTTAGCCTACGATATAGGTATAATACTTGACATTAACAAATGTGAATGTCAATTAATGTTAATGTTTGCTTATGACGCTGGTATCAAGCGAATAGATATCAAAGGTAGAAATGTTTGGTGGGACAAAGATCGAAAAACATACATAGCACTTGACCATAAACACAACTATCAACCTGTTGAAACAGCTTTCGAAGGGTCAGTTACATCACCATCTACAGACCGCTGCGAATCAATCCCATCATTAAAAAGCAGGATGGTATCCCATAAAAATGACCTAAGCCATAACGGTTGGATGAATTTTAGCGATGTTGCTACTAACTTTGGTTTTTGGTGTTGTAGCTTCTCTCAATAATATGATTCAATGATTGGTGTTGTAGCTTCTCTCAATAATATGTCAAAAGCTAAAATTGAATTAGAACAATTAACAGAATTCAGGGATAAGATTTTTAGCGAGATGGGGTTGATTTACCTCTCTTTACCTTTGATTGAAAGACTGGGAATCTTGAACCTTTTCGAGACACATAACGCCCGCATAAACTGCCGCCGTAGGCGGAGAGAACCATCACCTGCCCTTTTGTATGTTCGGTCAGATACGTGAAAGGTCAATGCAGGTTTTCCAGGGCAAAATGTTCAAAGGTTGTATATGTCTTTGAAGGTAACCTTTCTACCAACCACCTAAACGCCACCATTTCAGGCAATGATTTTTCCTATCCGGTTAGGCTTTTGGAGGATCATGGTCGGTATATGAGGCGGTTTGCTGATTGTGTATTCCCTTCTCTTTTTGGCCTGTGCCGTCTTGCCATACATCCCGCCATTGCCTTTACTGCACAACCTAAACGAACGGGCAACAGGATGAGATTTACCGTGAATATTGGTGCTCACTTTTGCAGGAGAGAATTGTTTTTTATTTGGTTAATGCTACCGCTGTCAGGGAGCGTGATAGAGAAATGCGCAGCAGCAGATAAAGATACAAAAAGCTGGGCGGCAATTGTAAAGCCTTTACCTGCTTCCCTGTATCCCGGTCGTACCGGTGTCCGACCACATGCCTCTCCTGTTCCTGAATCATCAATGCTTCAGTGGCCGCCTGTATTGACCACATCAAAGACCCATGCCGAAGTCCCTTCACGACAACAGGAATCGTCTGAGGCTACAGTTCGAACACATCCAAAAAGAAGACCAGACAGAAAGAGACAATATTACCGCAACCCTCCCGCCGAGCGTTTCGATCAACAGATAGAAGCACTGGCAAGCGAAGTGAATCGACTCAAAAAGCAACTTCACGGGCCACATCGGGAGAGCCATAAAACCGCGCTTTTAGATCTTGCATTCCAGATGACGGAAAGAGAGCCGCACCCGCTTCGAGCCAGTCCCAAAGCCCTTGCTCTTTTGGCAAATGCGTTTTCAAAATTAGCAAAATATCAAGAAGGCGCCACAGCGTTAGACTGGATAATGAAAGCCGTGATCCACCGCAGTCAAAAACAGCAGCTAACCAAACAGTGCGGATTTAAAGCCCAAAACCTGGCCATGGTGCTCAATAGCCTGAGTCAGGTCGCCGGTGACAAAGCCGACACGACCCGGAAGGCGCTGGCCAAAGAAGTGGGGAGGCGTGCCCTTGCCGGAGACCTTAAGTGCTGGTTAGCGCAAGATCTGGCCATGGTGACCAATGGCCTGAGGCAGGTGGCGGGGGACGACGCCGACACGACCCGGAAGGCGCTGGCCAAAGAAGTGGGGAGGCGTGCCCTTGCCGGAGACCTTAAGTGCTGGATAGCGCAACATCTGGCCATGGTGACCAATGGCCTGAGTCAGGTGGCGGGGGACGACGCCGACACGACCCGGAAGGCGCTGGCCAAAGAAGTCGGGAGGCGTGATTTGACTGACCCCAGGGAGTGGTCGGCCCAGCATCTGGCCATGGTGACCAATGGCCTGAGTCAGGTGGCGGGGGACGACGCCGACACGACCCGGAAGGCGCTGGCCAAAGAAGTGGGGAGGCGTGCCCTTGCCGGAGAACTTAAGTGCTGGATAGCGCAACATCTGGCCATGCTGACCAATGGCCTGAGTCAGGTGGCGGGGGACGACGCCGACACGACCCGGAAGGCGCTGGCCAAAGAGGTGGGGAGGCGTGATTTGACTGACCCCAGGGAGTGGTCGGCCCAGCATCTGGCCATGGTGACCAATGGCCTGAGTCAGGTGGCGGGGGACGACGCCGACACGACCCGGAAGGCGCTGGCCAAAGAAGTCGGGAGGCGTGCCCTTGCCGGAGACCTTAAGTGCTGGATAGCGCAAAATCTGGCCATGGTGACCAATGGCCTGAGCCAGGTGACGGGGGACGACGCCGACACGACCCGGAAGGCGCTGGCCAAAGAGGTGGGGAGGCGTGCCCTTGCCGGAGACCTTAAGTGCTGGATAGCGCAAGATCTGGCCATGGTGACCAATGGCCTGAGGCAGGTGGAGGTGGAGGTGGAGGGGGACGACGCCGACACGACCCGGAAGGCGCTGGCCAAAGAAGTGGGGAGGCGTGCCCTTGCCGGAGACCTTAAGTGCTGGATAGCGCAACATCTGGCCATGGTGACCAATGGCCTGAGCCAAGTGACGGGGGACGACGCCGACACGACCCGGAAGGCGCTGGCCAAAGAGGTGGGAAGCCGTGATTTGACCGACACCAAAGAGTGGTCGGCCCAGAATCTGGCCATGGTGACCAATGGCCTGAGCCAGGTGACGGAGGACGACGCCGACACGGCCCGGAAGGCGCTGGCCAAAGAAGTGGGGAGGCGTGCCCTTGCCGGCGACCTTAAGTGCTGGATAGCGCAAGATCTGGCCATGGTGACCAGTGGCCTGAGCCAGGTGACGGGGGACGACGCCGACACGACCCGGAAGGCGCTGGCCAAAGAGGTGGGGAGGCGTGATTTGACCGACACCAAAGAGTGGTCGGCCCAGCATCTGGCCATGGTGGCCAGTGGGATGTCTCATTGCTCACACGTCATAGGGGAGGATGTTGTTCAAGCTTCGATTCAAGCCATTATGAACATATCGCTGACTGAACAGGATATCATTATGGCCCTTGACGCTTTGTGCCGTTTATCTCTGTCAGACGACCAGCTGAAGCTTGGCTATTTCCTGGTTAAACGTCTTTGTGATATGACTGGTTTTATTGACACAGGCGGCCCTCTACAGCATAGAGTCGGCGACTTCTTATGGAGCCTGGCCGTTCTGGATTTATGTGCAAAACAAAATCCGCTCGTCAAGGATGATCCTGATACACCCCGTTTCGATATCTTTGTTAAGCCGCTAATGGATAGGGAAAATATCAGGGACCTTCTTTCACATCACTGGCAAGACAGATTTGCATATATTTACTGGGCAGGCATTTCTAACTTGGAAATTGATGTGTCTCCTGCTCTTTCTGCTCCTGAAAAAAAGGTGAAGGTCTCAGCATTACAAAACAGAGTGTTCCAGGCTGTTAAAAATGCTTTGCCAAACCAAAATATTGTTATGGAAGTGAATATTGAAGGGTTCCCAGTTGATATTCTGGTGGGTAAAACCTTGTGTATAGAGGTCGATGGCCCCCATCATTATATTCAGGATGACACAATGGAAAACGATGAGCTTCTTGCAAAAGAATCTGGAAAAAGAAGAGCGCGAGACCCTTTGATAGATCACATACTCAAAGGCCTGGGGTTTGAGGTGCTACGTATTTCCTATGTTGAGACTGACTCGGTCGCAGGCCTTGGAACGTTTGTTGATCGGGTGATAGATGCAATGGACGAACAAGAAATGAGTCGCCAGTATGAAGGCCTGAGAGTGAATGACTTGCCAGCCTGGTAAACTTTCTACCAACCACCTGAACGCCACCATTTCAGGCAATGATTTTCCCTGTCCGGTTATGCTTTTGGAGGATCATGGTCGGTATATGAGGCGGTTTGCTGATTGTGTATTCCCTTCTCTTTTTGGCCTGTGCCGTCTTGCCATATATCCCGCCATTGCCTTTACTGCACAGCCTCAACGAACGGGCAACAGGATGAGATTTACCGTGAATATTGGTGCTCACTTTTGCAGGAGAGAATTGTTTTTTATTTGGTTAATGCTACCGCTGTCAGGGGGCGTGATAGAGAAATGCGCAGCAGCAGATAAAGATACAAAGAAAAGCTGGGCGGCAATTGTAAAGCCTTTACCTGCTTCCCTGTATCCCGGCCGTACCGGTGTCCGGCCACATGCCTCTCCTGTTCCTGAATCATCAATGCTTCAGTGGCCGCCTGTATTGACCACATCAAAGACCCATGCCGAAGTCCCTTCACGACAACAGGAATCATCTGAGGCTACAGTTCGAACACATCCAAAAAGAAGACCAGACAGAAAGAGACAATATTACCGCAACCCTTCCGCCGAGCGTTTCGATCAACAGATAGAAGCACTGGCAAACGAAGTGAATCGACTCAAAAAGCAACTTCACGGGCCACATTGGGAGAGCCATAAAACCGCGCTTTTAGATCTTGCATTCCAGATGACAGAAAGAGAGCCGCACCCGCTTCGAGCCAGTCCCAAAGCCCTTGCTCTTTTGGCAAATGCGTTTTCAAAATTAGCAAAATATCAAGAAGGCGCCACAGCGTTAGACTGGATAATGAAAGCCGTGATCCACCGCAGTCAAAAACAGCAGCTAACCAAACAGTGCGGATTTAAAGCCCAAACGCTGGCCATGGTGCTCAATAGCCTGAGTCAGGTGGAGGGCGACAAAGCCGACACGACCCGGAAGGCGCTGGCCAAAGAGGTGGGAAGCCGTGATTTGACCGACACCAAAGATTGGTCGGCCCAGCCTCTGGCCATGGTGACCAATGGCCTGAGCCCGGTGACGGGGGACGACGCCGACACGACCCGGAAGGCGCTGGCCAAAGAGGTGGGAAGCCGTGATTTGACCGACACCAAAGAGTGGTCGGCCCAGCATCTGGCCATGGTGACCAATGGCCTGAGTCAGGTGGCGGGGGACGACGCCGACACGACCAGGAAGGCGCTGGCCAAAGAGGTGGGGAGGCGTGCCCTTGCCGGAGATCTTAAGTGCTGGATAGCGCAAGATCTGGCCATGGTGACCAGTGGCCTGAGTCAGGTGGCGGGGGACGACGCCGACACGACCCGGAAGGCGCTGGCCAAAGAGGTGGGAAGCCGTAATTTGACCGACACCAAAGAGTGGTCGGCCCAGCCTCTGGCCATGGTGACCAATGGCCTGAGTCAGGTGGCGGGTGACGACGCCGACACGACCCGGAAGGCGCTGGCCAAAGAAGTCGGGAGGCGTGCCCTTGCCGGAGACCTTAAGTGCTGGATAGCGCAAGATCTGGCCATGGTGACCAATGGCCTGAGTCAGGTGGCGGGTGACGACGCCGACACGACCCGGAAGGCGCTGGCCAAAGAGGTGGGGAGGCGTGATTTGACTGACCCCAGGGAGTGGTCGGCCCAGTCTCTGGCCATGGTGACCAATGGCCTGAGCCAGGTGACGGGGGACGACGCCGACACGACCCGGAAGGCGCTGGCCAAAGGTGTGGGAAGCCGTGATTTGACCGACACCAAAGAGTGGTCGGCCCAGCATCTGGCCATGGTGACCAGTGGCCTGAGTCAGGTTGCGGGGGACGACACCGACACGACCCGGAAGGCGCTGGCCAAAGAGGTGGGAAGCCGTGATTTGACCGACACCAAAGAGTGGTCGGCCCAGCCTCTGGCCATGGTGACCAATGGCCTGAGTCAGGTGAGGGGGGACGACGCCGACACGACCCGGAAGGCGCTGGCCAAAGAGGTGGGAATCCGTGATTTGACCAACACCAAAGAGTGGTCAGCTCAGCATCTGGCCATGGTGACCAATGGCATGAGTCAGGTGGCGGGGGACGACGCCGACACGACCCGGAAGGCGCTGGCCAAAGAAGTGGGGAGGCGTGCCCTTGCCGGAGACCTTAAGTGCTGGATAGCGCAAGATCTGGCCATGGTGACCAATGGCCTGAGTCATGTGGCGGGGGACGACGCCGACACGTCCCGGAAGGCGCTGGCCAAAGAGGTGGGAAGCCGTGATTTGACTGACACCAGGGAGTGGTCGGCCCAGCCTCTGGCCATGGTGGCCAGTGGGATGTCTCATTGCTCACACGTCATAGGGGAGGATGTTGTTCAAGCTTCGATTCAAGCCATTATGAACATATCGCCGACTGAACAGGGTATCATTATGGCCCTTGACGCTTTGTGCCGTTTATCTCTGTCAGACGACCAGCTGAAGCTTGGCTATTTCCTGGTTAAACGTCTTTGTGATATGACTGGTTTTATTGACACAGGCGACCCTCTACAGCATAACGTCGGCGACTTCTTATGGAACCTGGCCGTTCTGGATTTATGTGCAAAACAAAATCCGCTCGTCAAGGATGATCCTGATACACCCCGTTTCGATATCTTTGTTAAGCCGCTAATGGATAGGGAAAATATCAGGGACCTTCTTTCACATCACTGGCAAGACAGATTTGCATATATTTACTGGGCAGGCATTTCTAACTTGGAAATTGATGTGTCTCCTGCTCTTTCTGCTCCTGAAAAAAAGGTGAAGGTCTCAGCATTACAAAACAGAGTGTTCCAGGCTGTTAAACATGCTTTGCCAAACCAAAATATTGTTATGGAAGTGAATATTGAAGGGTTCCCAGTTGATATTCTGGTGGGTAAAACCTTGTGTATAGAGGTCGATGGCCCCCATCATTATATTCAGGATGAGACAATGGAAAACGATGAGCTTCTTCTTGCAAAAGAATCTGGAAAAAGAAGAGCGCGAGACCGTTTGATAGATCACATACTCAAAGGCCTGGGGTTTGAGGTGCTACGTATTTCCTATGTTGAGACTGACTCGGTCGCAGGCCTTGGAACGTTTGTTGATCGGGTGATAAATGCAATGGACGAACAAGAAATGAGTCACCAGTATGAAGGCCTGAGAGTGAATGACTTGCCAGCCTGGTAACCTTTCTACCAACCACCTGAACGCCACCATTTCAGGCAATGATTTTTCCTGTCCGGTTATGCTTTTGGAGGATCATGGTCGGTATATGAGGCGGTTTGCTGATTGTGTATTCCCTTCTCTTTTTGGCCTGTGCCGTCTTGCCATATATCCCGCCATTGCCTTTACTGCACAGCCTCAACGAACGGGCAATGGGATGAGATTTACCGTGAATATTGGTGCTCACTTTTGCAGGAGAGAATTGTTTTTTATTTGGTTAATGCTACCGCTGTCAGGGGGCGTGATAGAGAAATGCGCAGCAGCAGATAAAGATACAAAGAAAAGCTGGGCGGCAATTGTAAAGCCTTTACCTGCTTCCCTGTATCCCGGTCGTACCTGTGTCCGGCCACATGCCTCTCCTGTTCCTGAATCATCAATGCTTCAGTGGCCGCCTGTATTGACCACATCAAAGACCCATGCCGAAGTCCCTTCACGACAACAGGAATCGTCTGAGGCTACAGTTCGAACACATCCAAAAAGAAGCCCAGACAGAAAGAGACAATATTACCGCAACCCTTCCGCCGAGCGTTTCGATCAACAGATAGAAGCACTGGCAATCGAAGTGAATCGACTCAAAAAGCAACTTCACGGGCCACATCGGGAGAGCCATAAAACCGCGCTTTTAGATCTTGCATTCCAGATGACAGAAAGAGATCCGCACCCGCTTCGAGCCAGTCCCAAAGCCCTTGCTCTTTTGGCAAATGCGTTTTCAAAATTAGCAAAATATCAAGAAGGCGCCACAGCGTTAGACTGGATAATGAAAGCCGTGATCCACCGCAGTCAAAAACAGCAGCTAACCAAACAGTGCGGATTTAAAGCCCAAACACTGGCCATGGTGCTCAATAGCCTGAGTCAGGTGGCGGGTGACAAAGCCGACACGACCCGGAAGGCGCTGGCCAAAGAGGTGGGGAGGCGTGATTTGACTGACCCCAGGGAGTGGTCGGCCCAGCATCTAGCCATGGTGACCAATGGCCTGAGTCAGGTGACGGGGGACGACGCCGACACGACCCGGAAGGCACTGGTCAAAGAGGTGGGGAGGCGTGATTTGACTGACCCCAGGGAGTGGTCGGCCCAGCCTCTGGCCATGGTGACCAATGGCCTGAGCCAGGTGACGGGGGACGACGCCGACACGACCCGGAAGGCGCTGGCCAAAGAAGTTGGGAGGCGTGCCTTTACCGGAGACCTTAAGTGCTGGATAGCGCAAGATCTGGCCATGGTGACCAATGGCCTGAGCCAGGTGACGGGAGACGACGCCGACACGACCCGGAAGGCGCTGGCCAAAGAAGTGGGGAGGCGTGCCCTTGCCGGAGACCTTAAGTGCTGGATAGCGCAAGAGCTGGCCATGGTGACCAATGGCCTGAGCCAGGTGACGGGGGACGGCGCCGACACGACCCGGAAGGCGCTGGCCAAAGAGGTGGGAAGCCGTGATTTGACCGACACCAAAGAGTGGTCGGCCCAGCATCTGGCCATGGTGACCAATGGCCTGAGTCAGGTGGCGGGGGACGACGCCGACACGACCCGGAAGGCGCTGGCCAAAGAGGTGGGAAGCCGTGATTTGACCGACACCAAAGAGTGGTCGGCCAAGCATCTGGCCATGGTGACCAATGGCCTGAGTCAGGTGGCGGGTGAGGACGCCGACACGACCCGGAAGGCGCTGGCCAAAGAGGTGGGAAGCCGTGATTTGACCGACACCAAAGAGTGGTCGGCCCAGCCTCTGGCCATGGTGACCAATGGCCTGAGTCAGGTGGCGGGGGACGACGCCGACACGTCCCGGAAGGCGCTGGCCAAAGAGGTGGGGAGGCGTGATTTGACCGACACCAAAGAGTGGTCGGCCCAGCATCTGGCCATGGTGGCCAGTGGGATATCTCATTGCTCACACGTCATAGGGGAGGATGTTGTTCAAGCTTCGATTCAAGCCATTATGAACATATCGCCGACTGAACAGGATATCATTATGGCCCTTGACGCTTTGTGCCGTTTATCTCTGTCAGACGACCAGCTGAAGCTTGGCTATTTCCTGGTTAAACGTCTTTGTGATATGACTGGTTTTATTGACACAGGCGGCCCTCTACAGCATAGCGTCGGCGACTTCTTATGGAACCTGGCCGTTCTGGATTTATGTGCAAAACAAAATCCGCTCGTCAAGGATGATCCTGATACACCCCGTTTCGATATCTTTGTTAAGCCGCTAATGGATAGGGAAAATATCAGGGACCTTCTTTCACATCACTGGCAAGACAGATTTGCATATATTTACTGGGCAGGCATTTCTAACTTGGAAATTGATGTGTCTCCTGCTCTTTCTGCTCCTGAAAAAAAGGTGAAGGTCTCAGCATCACAAAACAGAGTGTTCCAGGCTGTTAAAAATGCTTTGCCAAACCAAAATATTGTTATGGAAGTGAATATTGAAGGGTTCCCAGTTGATATTCTGGTGGGTAAAACCTTGTGTATAGAGGTCGATGGCCCCCATCATTATATTCAGGATGACACAATGGAAAACGATGAGCTTCTTCTTGCAAAAGAATCTGGAAAAAGAAGAGCGCGAGACCCTTTGATAGATCACATACTCAAAGGCCTGGGGTTTGAGGTGCTACGTATTTCCTATGTTGAGACTGACTCGGTCGCAGGCCTTGGAACGTTTGTTGATCGGGTGATAAATGCAATGGACGAACAAGAAATGAGTAGCCAGTATGAAGGCCTGAGAGTGAATGACTTGCCAGCCTGGTAACCTTTCTACCAACCACCTGAACGCCACCATTTCAGGCAATGATTTTTCCTGTCCGGTTATGCTTTTGGAGGATCATGGTCGGTATATGAGGCGGTTTGCTGATTGTGTATTCCCTTCTCTTTTTGGCCTGTGCCGTCTTGCCATATATCCCGCCATTGCCTTTACTGCACAGCCTCAACGAACGGGCAATGGGATGAGATTTACCGTGAATATTGGTGCTCACTTTTGCAGGAGAGAATTGTTTTTTATTTGGTTAATGCTACCGCTGTCAGGGGGCGTGATAGAGAAATGCGCAGCAGCAGATAAAGATACAAAGAAAAGCTGGGCGGCAATTGTAAAGCCTTTACCTGCTTCCCTGTATCCCGGTCGTACCTGTGTCCGGCCACATGCCTCTCCTGTTCCTGAATCATCAATGCTTCAGTGGCCGCCTGTATTGACCACATCAAAGACCCATGCCGAAGTCCCTTCACGACAACAGGAATCGTCTGAGGCTACAGTTCGAACACATCCAAAAAGAAGACCAGACAGAAAGAGACAATATTACCGCAACCCTTCCGCCGAGCGTTTCGATCAACAGATAGAAGCACTGGCAAACGAAGTGAATCGACTCAAAAAGCAACTTCACGGGCCACATCGGGAGAGCCATAAAACCGCGCTTTTAGATCTTGCATTCCAGATGACAGAAAGAGAGCCGCACCCGCTTCGAGCCAGTCCCAAAGCCCTTGCTCTTTTGGCAAATGCGTTTTCAAAATTAGCAAAATATCAAGAAGGCGCCACAGCGTTAGACTGGATAATGAAAGCCGTGATCCACCGCAGTCAAAAACAGCAGCTAACCAAACAGTGCGGATTTAAAGCCCAAAACCTGGCCATGGTGCTCAATAGCCTGAGTCAGGTGGCGGGTGACGACGCCGACACGACCCGGAAGGCGCTGGCCAAAGAGGTGGGAAGCCGTGATTTGACCGACACCAAAGAGTGGTCGGCCCAGCATCTAGCCATGGTGTCCAATGGCCTGAGTCAGGTGGCGGGTGACGACGCCAGCACGACCCGGAAGGCGCTGGCCAAAGAGGTGGGGAGGCGTGATTTGACTGACCCCAGGGAGTGGTCGGCCCAGTCTCTGGCCATGGTGGCCAATGGCCTGAGCCAGGTGACGGGGGACGACGCCGACACGACCCGGAAGGCGCTGGCCAAAGAAGTGGGAAGCCGTGATTTGACCGACACCAAAGAGTGGTCGGCCCAGCATCTGGCCATGGTGACCAATGGCCTGAGTCAGGTGACGGGGGACGACGCCGAAACGATCCGGAAGGCGCTGGTCAAAGAGGTGGGGAGGCGTGCCCTTGCCGGAGACCTTAAGTGCTGGATAGCGCAAGATCTGGCCATGGTGATCAATGGCCTGAGCCAGGTGACGGGGGACGACGCCGACACGACCCGGAAGGCGCTGGCCAAAGAAGTGGGGAGGCGTGCCCTTGCCGGAGACCTTAAGTGCTGGATAGCGCAAGATCTGGCCATGGTGACCAATGGCCTGAGCCCGGTGGCGGGGGACGACGCCGACACGACCTGGAAGGCGCTGGCCAAAGAGGTGGGGAGGCGTGATTTGACTGACCCCAGGGAGTGGTCGTCCCAGCCTCTGGCCATGGTGGCCAATGGCCTGAGGCAGGTGGCGGGGGACGACGCCGACACGACCCGGAAGGCGCTGGCCAAAGAGGTGGGGAGGCGTGATTTGACAGACCCCAGGGAGTGGTCGGCCCAGTCTCTGACCATGGTGACCAATGGCCTGAGGCAGGTGGCGGGGGACGACGCCGACACGACCCGGAAGGCGCTGGCCAAAGAAGTGGGGAGGCGTGCCCTTGCCGGAGACCTTAAGTGCTGGATAGCGCAACATCTGGCCATGGTGACCAATGGCCTGAGTCCGGTGACGGGGGACGACGACGCCGACACGACCCGGAAGGCGCTGGCCAGAGAAGTGGGGAGGCGTGCCCTTGCCGGAGACCTTAAGTGCTGGATAGCGCAAGATCTGGCCATGGTGATCAATGGCCTGAGCCAGGTGACGGGGGACGACGCCGACACGACCCGGAAGGCGCTGGCCAAAGAAGTAGGGAGGCGTGCCCTTGCTGGATGCTGGATAGCGCAAGATCTGGCCATGGTGACCAATGGCCTGAGCCAGGTGGCGGGGGACGACGCCGACACAACCCGGAAGGCGCTGGCCAAAGAGGTGGGGAGGCGTGATTTGGCGTGCCCTTGCCGGAGACCTTAAGTGCTGGATTTCGCAACACCTGGCCATGGTGACCAATGGCCTGAGGCAGGTGGCGGGGGACGACGCCGACACGACCCGGAAGGCGCTGGCCAAAGAGGTGGGAAGCCGTGATCTGACCGACACCAAAGAGTGGTCGGCCCAGCCTCTGGCCATGGTGACCAATGGCCTGAGTCAGGTAGCGGGTGACGACGCCGACACGACCCGGAAGGCGCTGGCCAAAGAGGTGGGGAGGCGTGATTTGACCGACACCAAAGAGTGGTCGGCCCAGCATCTGGCCATGGTGACCAATGGCCTGAGCCAGGTGACGGGGGACGACGCCGACACGACCCGGAAGGCGCTGGCCAAAGAGGTGGGGAGGCGTGATTTGACTGATCCCAGGGAGTGGTCGGCCCAGTCTCTGGCCGGGGTGACCAATGGCCTGAGGCAGGTAGCGGGGGACGACGCCGACACGACCCGGAAGGCGCTGGCCAAAGAAGTGGGAAGCCGTGATTTGACCAACCCCAAAGAGTGGTCGGCCCAGCATCTGGCCATGGTGACCAATGGCCTGAGTCAGGTGGCGGGGGACGACGCCGACACGACCCGGAAGGCGCTGGCCAAAGAGGTGGGGAGGCGTGATTTGACCGACACCAAAGAGTGGTCGGCCCAGCATCTGGCCATGGTGACCAATGGCCTGAGTCAGGTGGCGGGGGACGACGCCGACACGAGCCGGAAGGCGCTGGCCAAAGAAGTGGGGAGGCGTGCCCTTGCCGGAGACCTTAAGTGCTGGATAGCGCAACATCTGGCCATGGTGACCAATGGCCTGAGGCAGGTGACGGGGGACGACGCCGACACGTCCCGGAAGGCGCTGGCCAAAGAGGTGGGAAGCCGTGATTTGACTGACTCCAGTGAGTGGTCGGCCCAGTCTCTGGCCATGGTGGCCAGTGGGATGTCTCATTGCTCACACGTCATAGGGGAGGATGTTGTTCAAGCTTCGATTCAAGCCATTATGAACATATCGCCGACTGAACAGGATATCATTATGGCCCTTGACGCTTTGTGCCGTTTATCTCTGTCAGACGACCAGCTGAAGCTTGGCTATTTCCTGGTTAAACGTCTTTGTGATATGACTGGTTTTATTGACACAGGCGGCCCTCTACAGCATAGCGTCGGCGACTTCTTATGGAACCTGGCCGTTCTGGATTTATGTGCAAAACAAAATCCGCTCGTCAAGGATGATCCTGATACACCCCGTTTCGATATCTTTGTTAAGCCGCTAATGGATAGGGAAAATATCAGGGACCTTCTTTCACATCACTGGCAAGACAGATTTGCATATATTTACTGGGCAGGCATTTCTAACCTGGAAATTGATGTGTCTCCTGCTCTTTCTGCTCCTGAAAAAAAGGTGAAAGTCTCAGCATTACAAAACAGAGTGTTCCAGGCTGTTAAAAATGCTTTGCCAAACCAAAATATTGTTATGGAAGTGAATATTGAAGGGTTCCCAGTTGATATTCTGGTGGGTAAAACCTTGTGTATAGAGGTTGATGGCCCCCATCATTATATTCAGGATGATACAATGGAAAACGATGAGCTTCTTCTTGCAAAAGAATCTGGAAAAAGAAGAGCGCGAGACCCTTTGATAGATCACATACTCAAAAGCCTGGGGTTTGAGGTGCTACGTATTTCCTATGTTGAGACTGACTCGGTCGCAGGCCTTGGAACGTTTGTTGATCGGGTGATAAATGCAATGGACGAACAAGAAATGAGTAGCCAGTATGAAGGCCTGAGAGTGAATGACTTGCCAGCCTGGTAACCTTTCTACCAACCACCTGAACGCCACCATTTCAGGCAATGATTTTTCCTGTCCGGTTATGCTTTTGGAGGATCATGGTCGGTATATGAGGCGGTTTGCTGATTGTGTATTCCCTTCTCTTTTTGGCCTGTGTCTTGCCATATATCCCGCCATTGCCTTTACTGCACAGCCTCAACGAACGGGCAACAGGATGAGATTTACCGTGAATATTGGTGCTCACTTTAGCGGGAGAGAATTGTTTTTTATTTGGTTAATGCTACCGCTGTCAGGGGGCGTGATAGAGAAATGCGCAGCAGCAGATAAAGATACAAAGAAAAGCTGGGCGGCAATTGTAAAGCCTTTACCTGCTTCCCTGTATCCCGGTCGTACCGGTGTCCGGCCACATGCCTCTCCTGTTCCTGAATCATCAATGCTTCAGTGGCCGCCTGTATTGACCACATCAAAGACCCATGCCGAAGTCCCTTCACGACAACAGGAATCGTCTGAGGCTACAGTTCGAACACATCCAAAAAGAAGACCAGACAGAAAGAGACAATATTACCGCAACCCTTCCGCCGAGCGTTTCGATCAACAGATAGAAGCACTGGCAAACGAAGTGAATCGACTCAAAAAGCAACTTCACGGGCCACATCGGGAGAGCCATAAAACCGCGCTTTTAGATCTTGCATTCCAGATGACAGAAAGAGAGCCGCACCCGCTTCGAGCCAGTCCCAAAGCCCTTGCTCTTTTGGCAAATGCGTTTTCAAAATTAGCAAAATATCAAGAAGGCGCCACAGCGTTAGACTGGATAATGAAAGCCGTGATCCACCGCAGTCAAAAACAGCAGCTAACCAAACAGTGCGGATTTAACGCCCAAGACTTGGCTATGGTGACCAATAGCCTGAGTCAGGTGGCGGGTGACGACGCCGACACGACCCGGAAGGCGCTGGCCAAAGAGGTGGGAATCCGTGATTTGACCGACACCAAAGAGTGGTCGGCCCAGCCTCTGGCCATGGTGACCAATGGCCTGAGCCCGGTGACGGGGGACGACGCCGACACGACCCGGAAGGCGCTGGCCAAAGAAGTGGGAAGGCGTGCCCTTGCCGGAGACCTTAAGTGCTGGATAGCGCAAGAGCTGGCCATGGTGACCAATGGCCTGAGCCAGGTGACGGGGGACGACGCCGACACGACCCGGAAGGCGCTGGCCAAAGAAGTGGGGAGGCGTGCCCTTGCCGGAGACCTTAAGTGCTGGATAGCGCAAGAGCTGGCCATGGTGACCAATGGCCTGAGCCAGGTGACGGGGGACGACGCCGACACGACCCGGAAGGCGCTGACCAAAGAGGTGGGAAGCCGTGATTTGACCAACACCAAAGAGTGGTCGGCCCAGCCTCTGGCCATGGTGACCAATGGCCTGAGGCAGGTGGCGGGGGACGACGCCGACACAACCCGGAAGGCGCTGGCCAAAGAAGTGGGGAGGCGCGCCCTTGCCGGAGACCTTAAGTGCTGGATAGCGCAACATCTGGCCATGGTGACCAATGGCCTGAGCCCGGTGACGGGGGACGACGCCGACACGACCCGGAAGGCGCTGGCCAAAGAAGTGGGAAGGCGTGCCCTTGCCGGAGACCTTAAGTGCTGGATAGCGCAAGAGCTGGCCATGGTGACCAATGGCCTGAGCCAGGTGACGGGGGACGACGCCGACACGACCCGGAAGGCGCTGGCCAAAGAAGTGGGGAGGCGTGCCCTTGCCGGAGACCTTAAGTGCTGGATAGCGCAAGAGCTGGCCATGGTGACCAATGGCCTGAGCCAGGTGACGGGGGACGACGCCGACACGACCCGGAAGGCGCTGGCCAAAGAGGTGGGAAGCCGTGATTTGACCAACACCAAAGAGTGGTCGGCCCAGCCTCTGGCCATGGTGACCAATGGCCTGAGGCAGGTGGCGGGGGACGACGCCGACACAACCCGGAAGGCGCTGGCCAAAGAAGTGGGGAGGCGCGCCCTTGCCGGAGACCTTAAGTGCTGGATAGCGCAACATCTGGCCATGGTGACCAATGGCCTGAGCCAGGTGACGGGGGACGACGCCGACACGACCCGGAAGGCGCTGGCCAAAGAGGTGGGAAGCCGTGATTTGACCGACACCAAAGAGTGGTCGGCCCAGCCTCTGGCCATGGTGACCAATGGCCTGAGTCAGGTGACGGGGGACGACGCCGACACGACCCGGAAGGCGCTGGCCAAAGAAGTGGGAAGGCGTGCCCTTGCCGGAGACCTTAAGTGCTGGATAGCGCAAGAGCTGGCCATGGTGACCAATGGCCTGAGCCAGGTGACGGGGGACGACGCCGACACGACCCGGAAGGCGCTGGCCAAAGAGGTGGGAAGCCGTGATTTGACCGACACCAGAGAGTGGTCGGCCCAGTCTCTGGCCATGGTGGCCAGTGGGATGTCTCATTGCTCACACGTCATAGGGGAGGATGTTGTTCAAGCTTCGATTCAAGCCATTATGAACATATCGCCGACTGAACAGGATATTATTATGGCCCTTGACGCTTTGTGCCGTTTATCTCTGTCAGACGACCAGCTGAAGCTTGGCTATTTCCTGGTTAAACGTCTTTGTGATATGACTGGTTTTATTGACACAGGCGGCCCTCTACAGCATAGCGTCGGCGACGTCTTATGGAATCTGGCCGTTCTGGATTTATGTGCAAAACAAAATCCGCTCGTCAAGGATGATCCTGATACACCCCGTTTCGATATCTTTGTTAAGCCGCTAATGGATAGGGAAAATATCAGGGACCTTCTTTCACATCACTGGCAAGACAGATTTGCATATATTTACTGGGCAGGCATTTCTAACCTGGAAATTGATGTGTCTCCTGCTCTTTCTGCTCCTGAAAAAAAGGTGAAGGTCTCAGCATTACAAAACAGAGTGTTCCAGGCTGTTAAAAATGCTTTGCCAAACCAAAATATTGTTATGGAAGTGAATATTGAAGGGTTCCCGGTTGATATTCTGGTGGGTAAAACCTTGTGTATAGAGGTCGATGGCCCCCGTCATTATATTCAGGATGATACAATGGAAAACGATGAGCTTCTTCTTGCAAAAGAATCTGGAAAAAGAAGAGCGCGAGACCCTTTGATAGATCACATACTCAAAGGCCTGGGGTTTGAGGTGCTACGTATTTCCTATGTTGAGACTGACTCGGTCGCAGGCCTTGGAACGTTTGTTGATCGGGTGATAAATGCAATGGACGAACAAGAAATGAGTCGCCAGTATGAAGGCCTGAGAGTGAATGACCTGCCAGCCTGGTAACCTTTCTACCAACCACCTGAACGCCACCATTTCAGAGCCTGTAAGCCATTCTGTGTAACTGCCAGATTTGAACGTAGTCTTTCAACCGTTCTTCAAATTCAATCATAAATCGGTTCATGGCTAGCTTCCAGTTTCTGATCGGCATGGTCCATTTTTTTGAGGCCACCATAATCGCCAGGTAGATAACTTTCATCGCTGAGTCATCGCTCGGGAACAGTTTTCGTACCTTGACGGCTTTGCGGATGACGCTGTTCAGTGATTCTATCGCGTTGGTGGTGTAGATGGCGCGACGGATGTCCTCGGGATATTTAAACAGTGTGTTGAGGTTGTCCCAGTGGCTGCGCCAGGAACGACTGATTTGCGGATACTTTTCATCCCAGCGATCACCAAACTGCTCCAGTGCTAGCAACGCTTCGTCCTCGGTGGCCGAGCGATAAATCTGCTTGAGGTCTGTGGTCACCGATTTGTAGTCTTTCCAAGGCACATACTTCACCGAGTTTCGCACCATGTGCACGATACAGAGCTGGATCTGCGCCGCGGGGAAGACCGCGTTGATGGCATCGGGGAAACCTTTAAGGCCATCGACACAGGCGACCAGAATATCCTTCACGCCACGATTGTGTAACTCTGTGAGGACATTGAGCCAGAACTTCGCGCCTTCGTTCTCGGATAGCCACATGCCGAGCAATTCTTTGTGGCCTTCGAGGTTAACCCCCAATGCGAGATACACCGCCTTGTTGATGCCCCTCTTGTCTTGTCGAATTTTAACAACAATACAATCGAGGTAGACGATGGGGTAAACGGCTTCCAGCGGCCGAGACTGCCACTCAAGCACCCGCTCCAAGACACCGTCAGTGACCTTAGAGATTTGCGACGCAGAGACATCGGCACCGTACATGTCCTTGAAGGTCGCGACTATGTCACGTGTGGCATGCCCTTGGCGTAGAGGCTGAGGATCTTGTCGCCCATTGAGGTAAAGCGGGTCTGCTGCTTCTTGACGAGCTTAGGTTCAAAGCTGCCATCTCGATCGCGAGGGGTGTTCAGCTCAAATTGGCCATCTTCTGTCTTGAGCTGTTTACTGGTGTAACCATTGCGACTGTTATCTACCTCAGAAGGCTGGTGTTTGTCATAGCCGAGGTGATCGTCCAGCTCGACATTGAGCGCCGCCTCAACGGTTACTTTGCTCAGCATCTGGCGAAAGTCGTTGAGATCGCCCTCGGTCTTAATGGTTTTAGCCGCCTTGCGAGCGAGAGCTTCGAGTTGTTCTTTGTTCATGCTGATTATCCTTAGCCTGTTATGGCATCGATGATAAGCAGTTACACAGTTATATCTACAGGCTCCGAGATGGGGGTTGATTTACCTCTCTTTACCTTTGATTGCAAGACTGGGAAGCTTGAACCTTTTCGAGACACATAACGCCCGCATAAACCGCTGCCACAGGCGGTGAGAACCATCATCTGCCCTTTTGTATGTTCGGTCAGATACGTGAAAGGTCAATGCAGGTTTTCCAGGGCAAAATGCTCAAAAGTTGTATATAGCTTTCCAAAGGACTTGTTGCCCTGCTCACTGCGGGAATATAACCGTCCGTCTGTTTGAAGCGTCAGTTTGTAGGACTGCTGCCCTTCAATAACTCTATAGCGCCCGGGCTCCAAATTCTGCACGGCATAGCCACCCTCACCCTTTCCATGACGGCGAACCAGATCATCCATTGCACTTTTCGCATTTCTTTGAAGGTGTGAACGAACGGAATTCCAATTCAGGCTATCAAGAAAAGCCGTACCTTTACCCAATACAAATTCCTCAATATCCACAGCCTGAGAATGAACTTGCCTCAAGGCCTCGTCAGTGTCGCCACCATTGGCGACCGTCAGGGTGTATTCCCTGGCAATATTAAGTGTCTCCCGACCACCGCTCAGCCCACTGGCACTCATAAAGTGAGGACTGGTTGCCGCATCACCCACAGCCAAAACGGTTAAATCCGATTCACTGTTTTCACCTGAAACAACGGTATGGTGCGTAGAGGTAGCATCTTGCGTCACTGGAAATACTGCAGCAAATTTACTGTTTATCATATGTGGGCGAAGATTCAACCGGGCACTGTAACCTTTGTGATCGGCAACACTCTGAAACCAGCTTTCTACAATCGCCCGTTTGATCTCTTCCCTATCATGATCAGAGATCTTACTCTTATTTTTTAAACCTATGTCTACGCCATTTATCCACCTCGCAATGGCACTAGGCATTTTCATTCCAAGATAAACAAGCTCTTTATTTTCAAACGTTCGTAACCGGCAAACTTCATCCTGACACTTTTTCAATTCTTTATCGATGCCTACAAAATGCTCCCATCTAAAATTAGAATTGTCCGCATTTTCAAAGAGCTTCACTCGCACTTCATCTTCCCTTATACCGGCAGGGGAATCATCACTCTTATATGATTCTTTATCGCTCTCATAGGCTTTTTTAAGGTCATGGCTCGACAATCCCAAAATACCAGAAAGCTCATGCCGGGCAGTTTCACTCAAACAGGACCCCACAGTGCCTGAAACAGGATTAAGAACTTCGTTCAAATGACTTCGGAAAACCTTCTGAAAATCACTCGTTATAGGGATAACAGCCCGTATCGCCGGGAAACTCTTTTGGCCTTCATTATTAATAGCTCTGTCCTGCCATGAAGCAACGCCATAAGTTTCATCCAATGTATGTGGAGCTGTGTTAAAAAACTGATCCCGGGTCGGGCTGCCCTTCCCGCCGGCACAAATAAGAATATCCGCTTCAACAGTATACGATTCACCGGATTTCCCTGCCTTATCTGCATCTGTCAGGGTGGGATCGTATTTAGGGTTATATTCGGAAGTAACACGGTATTTCCCTCCGGCCTCTTCTGCTCTCTGTACGCGCTTGACGGTATGAGCCACACGTCGCTGCAAGGGGGCACCACCAGTCTTTCTTTCACTCGCCGGGCGCTGTTCGGCCAGGGCAATAAGCTCTGACAAACGATTATGGAGAGCATCTTCAAGAGCATAAATCACGATGTGTCCTGAGCCATCATCTTGCAGCCTGCCCGTTCCCGACTCTGAATTGAAAAGCTCATCAAACTGCTCACCCAGGTAGTAACGCAAGTCGTTTACCCACTGGTTATCCAGTCTAACAATCTGAGGACGGTTAAAATGGGCATCACGCTTCTCCAGAAGGGTTACGTCAGCGCCAGCCTCAAACTCTTTAAGTGCAAGCATTAATCCAACAGGTCCCCCGCCTTCAATCACAACTCGGGGGTGGCAGGGCTTTTCATCGTGCCTTTCCTTAATACGTTCCAGCTGCTGGTGATGGAATAAAGGATGAGCCAGGGACTCCAGCCGTTCCAGCTTTCTATAGCGAGCACTGTTTGCCTCACCACAGAACTCAGGGGACCGCAACACATCGGCACTCCACCTTCGCCCCAATGTTGAGTTGATATGATGAAACTGCTCACGGGCGCGACCAATAATATGCAGGCTGGCCGACATTTTTACGTGTCCGGCTTTCTCAGCTTTCAGATCGCTATTAAGCTTCTCGCGAGCTTTTTCTATATTTTCCTGAAGCGCAGCCCCCGCGCTTCCAGCAGCCGTCTGCTTGAGTAATTTCGATAGATTGTCCCGGGAGCGATTCACGTTCTGCTTGAGAACATCGACCTCCTTAAGGTTTTTTTCGACCTCATTTAAATCAATGCTTTTAAACAGCTCGTTAGACTTGCTAAATTCTTCTGAAGAATAAACTTCATCTAACTCCTTCTTCAGCTTGTCCTGTAAATTATTATCCCCCCCCGCGCCTCTTTTCATATGAGGTAAAAAATCTTTGTAAAGTGTCAATTCACGCAACGTAATCAGGTCAACAAGATCGCCTGTCCGAGAGGTGCGCGTGGATTTTTCAACAATTGTGGAGCCTATCCCGGCAATAAGGGCAGACTCAGCCCGTCCTGCAAATGCGTTTCTCAGTTTTTTTCTGTACAAGCGGGGGTTAGCATCAGAAAGCGCTTCAAGAAGTTCTGTGTATATTTTATGGCGTGCATCATGCAAAAACTCCGCCTGATGGGTGTTACGAAAGTGGGATCTAACCTTTCCTACAATGTCATATAACGTATGAATCTCCCAGCCACCGGGATCTACAAGCTCAAGGGCCTGATATGCCTCAAAAAATTCCTGAACATCCGCAACACTAACATCCGGCAATTTATCACGGATCTTCTTTTCTTCCTCCTTCGCACGGGAAAATGCCATATCCGGGTGACTGACAAGCCCCGTCAGTGGGTATTTTACGACCCCAAGATTTATTTTTTCATTAGCACCATTAATAAGCACATTTTGCTCTCTCCGACTGAGGGAGGGGAACCCTCCCTCCAAAGCCCGCCTCACCACGCGCTTCACTAATGGTTTTGGTGATTCCTTTTCAACCAAAACAGCCAAGGCAGACTGATGAATATTGTGAATGGTTTTACGGGTTTTTCTGCCGAAGGTATTAATTATCCATAATTTTAATGACCAGTGGGGCACCGTTGAAACGACCGTTCTTCCCTTCGAGTCCCGGCCTATTTTCAAACGTCCCACAGAGCTTCCGCCGGTCTTTTCCACATGCTGCAAATAGTCATTTAATGCCGTCGACCCTTGCAATGCTCCAGACACCCTCGCCATAACATTCCCTGTCATCCACTCTTTATATCAAAAGTGTAGTGACAGAATTCAATTTTTCTCCTGATAAAATAAAAAGCCCGCACTACCTGAAAAGTAGAGCGGGCTTAGTGTTAACAATTGATCCCTGCGTGATGTGTGCCGCAAAGAGTCAGGCGATAATATCAGTCACCGTAAACAGGCAGACGACCGCAGATTTCCAGAACCTGAGCCTTCACATCAGCGATAACCTGGTCGTGGTTGTCCTGACCGATGCTGTCCAGAACATCGGCAATCCAGTGGCCGAGTTTGGCAGTATCTTCAGCATTAAAACCACGACGGGTAATAGCCGGAGAACCCAGACGCAGACCACTGGTAACAAATGGAGAGCGCGGGTCGTTAGGAACAGAGTTCTTGTTCACTGTGATGTTCGCCAGACCCAGAGCCGCTTCGGCGTCTTTACCGGAGTACTCTTTACCGATCAGGTCTACCAGGAACAGGTGATCGTCGGTACCACCGGAAACGATATTGATCTTACGTTCCAGCAGTGCATCAGCCATTGCCCGGGCATTGGTCACAACCTGCGCCTGATAACTCTGATAATCGTCTTCCAGCGCTTCCTTGAAGCAAACAGCCTTGGCGGCTATCACGTGACACAGAGGGCCACCCTGGCTTTCAGGGAATACAGAGAAGTTCAGTCGCTTGTGCAGGTCTTCGTCTTCCAGGCCGGTCACAATCAGGCCGCCACGTGGGCCACCCAGGGTTTTGTGCGTGGTAGTGGTGCAGACGTGAGCAAAAGGCACTGGGCTTGGGTAAACGCCAGCAGCAACCAGACCGGCAATGTGAGCCATATCTACAAACAGATACGCATCAATCTTATCGGCAATCTCACGGAAGCGTGCCCAGTCAGCGACACGGGAGTAGGCAGAGAAGCCAGCCACAATCATCTTTGGCTTGTGCTCCAGAGCCAGACGCTCGACTTCTTCGTAGTCGATTTCGCCAGTTTCAGGGTGCAGGCCATACTGAACGGCATTATAAATACGGCCAGAGAAACTCACCTTGGCACCGTGGGTCAGGTGACCGCCGTGGGCCAGGCTCATGCCCAGAATGGTATCGCCTGGCTTGCACAGAGCCATGTAAACGGCAGCGTTGGCCTGAGAGCCGGAGTGAGGCTGCACGTTTGCGTACTTGGCTGAGAACAGTTCTTTGGCACGATCAATAGCCAGCTGTTCAACCACATCAACATGCTCGCAACCACCGTAGTAACGCTTGCCAGGGTAACCTTCTGCGTATTTGTTAGTCAGGGCACTGCCCTGGGCTTCCATCACCCGTGGGCTGGTGTAGTTTTCGGAAGCAATCAGCTCGATATGCTCTTCCTGACGCTTGCACTCAGCGGTCATGGCCGCCTGCAGTTCAGGATCGTAATCGGCGATATTGGAGTAGTTTTTGAACATTGGTTGTCCCCGTCAGATTTCTATGGTCTGTGTTCGTTAATCTGCGATGGCGCGTATTTTAATACAGTCGTAATAAATAGATAGCCTGCTGCGCCGCCACCTGCCTGGAGCTGGTTTGAATAGGATTGTCACCTTTTCACTCATCTCACCCTGATAACGCCTTCAACTCCAGAGCATTCATCAGAAAGTTCTAACAAAAATAATGCTACAGAATCCGTTAAATCACCTTTACGAACACGTATATTTAGATAAAAACGACCATCAAACAGTAATTTATTTATATACGTCTCCTTTTTACACCCTTGAAAAGAACATATCCCTGTCTATAACTCTTCACTACCCTTTATTCAGATAGTGCCCTTTATGTTCAATTCGCCTTTTCCTGCTGCTGCCTTAAAAAAATCAATTTTGGGCATGCTATGCACTCTGCTGATACAAACTCCATCTATCGCTGAGGCAGGGGGAAAAGGTACTCGCCCCACCCCTCCTCATAATTTGGAAACACTTGATGGGGGTATAACGGACACAGGACAATCACAACCTGTCAGGCAATTAACCAACCCCTCTACCAGAGATAAAAAACGAGCGTCACCCAAGAGAGCTCCAGGCTCCAAAGGTGCCGCTAAACAACATTCCAGTAACCATCGACCAGATAATCAAGCCTCCCTCACAAGAAGAACAATCGTTACCGACCCCCAGCTTTATACCCAACCCGAAACACAAGTCCGGGAAGCAGCCCAAAGAACTCCAGCACTGAAATTCACAGGCACAGCCCAAATGGTCGCCAATGTACTGGAGGCTGCCAGTGCCTACCAGGTACAAAAAAAAGACGGGCTGCAAAATGCCCCGGAGTTTGACTATCTGGCTTTGCCTGAATATCTGGCCATCCCGCTGGAGGGCGAAGCAACTGTCAGCGGAGCCGATATTAAGGCAAAGCCCATTGTAAAAGATGGTGACCTGGCTGATCCGGATTTAAACGGCACAGAAAAAATTCTTTATACAGGAGGACGAGGGAATCTCTTTTATCTTCAGCATGGTGACTACATTTCCCTCTATCGCATTACCGATAATATACCTCACCTCATTGCCCACCTGCAGGCCAACCGTAATTCCCAGGTTGGCATCATGGATCACAACACCATTGTTATTGCCAATACTATAAGTCGGCAACTTATTGAGCTCCAGCGCTACACAATTAACAACAATCGCCTCGAGAGACTTAACTTCCTACCCAAAACCATGACTGAGAATGTGGAGGCCATTGCCTTCACAAGCGACAAAAAACTTGTACTTATCACCCAGAAACACGACAGACGCCTTGACCTCTCTGCACAAGACAACAAGAAGCTTGACGATTTACTCACCCTGACAACTCAACAGAAAATGGACTTTATAGAAGAACAAAGGCAGCAGCGAAAAGAACAAAGGCAGCACAATTCCTCTTCGGAAAACGGCCAGGCTCCCAAAGCCAGTCCACTTCTCCATTACATTTACAGCTCTTATCTCTACGACTTACCTGCAAAACCTCAACATCAAAATCTGACCACAGGCACACGGAGTGAGGAGCGCAATGTCAGGGGTTTGTTGGAAGCCTCTCCCGAACCATTTTTTCAAACGGCATGCGCTTCACCAAAGAAGGTGGATATAACTTCTTCAGGTTGGTCCTTAGACCAAAACCAGCCTGACACTCTGGAGGTCACATTAGTCGACAGAGTTCAGTTTTCTTCCTCTGACTCAGCTATGCGCTGGGTGTTGGAAATCCCACGCCAGCAGACTGTGGGAAGTGTTAAAATTCAGCAAACTTACAAGCCATCCGGGGAAAGAGGAGAAAAACGTGCGCTTCCCGATGAAGCACTACATCTGCCACAGCCTTCAGATCCCCTTTCTAAACATGTAGCCCAGCAATCAAAAGTCTTTTCAAGCAATGGTTTTAAGCAAGTGACCCAGTATGCCTATGCCTATTCATCCAGCCTGACCAGAGCTCCCAGGTTGACTCCTATTACCCGTGAAGATATTACCACTGAGAATGAAGAAATTGCCGACTCTATCCTTAAGCACCTGAGTGAAGAAATAGATACAGAGGCAAGAGAAAGCATTTCTGCACAATACCAGGAAATTAGAGAGTACCCACCTGTCATGGTACTTATGGACCATCGACAACCTGATCTCATCAAATCTCTGGTCGAAATGGACACGGAGATATCGTCAATAAAAGCTCTACCAACTGCTTATTCTGGGCATCAGATTTATTCCCTGACTACTGAAGAAGGTGTCAATGAAGGTTTAATTGAAGATCGTCTGTCACAGGTACCTATTGCTCGCTTTACTAACAGCAGCCCCCATGAAAGAGAAGTGTTTTCCATGAAAAACAGCCGCCTTCTTCCCAACGGGATAATACTGATTGAAAGAGAAGAGGCTGTTCCTCTTCTGGTTATACCAGAGGAAACAATACCAGGACGTATCGATAAGGAGACTAAAAAACGGAGAAGTCTAAGGGCCTACCTGAACGCGCAATCAGTCGCTAAATCCCAAACACCAGGTGATGACACTCCTGTCATGCCAAAGGCACAGCTGTGCTGGTGGCTGACCCAGAGCCTGCGTAACTTCGGCAGTGCTCTAGGCAGATGGATACCCGGAAGAAAATGAGCAGAGAAATAGCGCTGAATAAAACCTGACAAACATTGCCGAAGGGGATGGTATTCAGTATGTTTATCCGTTTGAATCCATTCCCTCCAAGAGGCATTCGCTGATGGCGCAGTTCGTCTATACAATGAATCGGGTAAGCAAGGTCGTGCCACCAAAGCGCACGATCCTTAAGGACATTTCCCTGTCCTTTTTCCCCGGTGCAAAGATCGGTGTGCTTGGCCTTAACGGTGCTGGTAAATCTACTCTGCTGCGCATCATGGCAGGGGTTGACCAGGAATTTGATGGCGAAGCCCGCCCACAACCTGAACTGAATGTTGGTTACCTGCCACAGGAACCTGAGCTCGACCCTTCCAAGACTGTTCGTGAAGTTGTTGAAGAAGCCCTGAACGAAATCAAAGAAGCGCAAACGCAGCTGGATGCCGTTTACGCAGCCTACGCTGAACCTGATGCCGACTTCGATAAGCTGGCGAAAGAGCAGGCCAAGTGGGAGAACATTATTCAGGCTGCCGATGCCCACAACCTTGAGCGTAAGCTTGACGTAGCCGCTGATGCATTGCGTCTTCCAGACTGGGATGCCAACGTTGCCAACCTGTCTGGTGGTGAGCGACGTCGTGTTGCCCTGTGTCGTCTGTTGCTGTCTGCTCCAGACATGCTGCTGCTGGACGAACCCACCAACCACCTGGATGCAGAGTCCGTAGGCTGGCTCGAACGCTTTCTGCTGGAATACCCCGGCACGGTTGTGGCCATCACCCACGACCGTTACTTCCTCGACAACGCCGCCAACTGGATTCTGGAACTGGACCGTGGCCACGGTATCCCATGGGAAGGTAACTACAGCAACTGGCTGGAGCAGAAAGAAGCCCGCCTGCAAACGGAACAAAAGCAGCAGGACGCTCACCGCAAGGCAATGGCACAGGAACTCGAATGGGCACGTTCCAACGCCAAGGGCCGTCAGTCCAAGAGCAAGGCGCGTCTGTCCCGCTTTGAAGAGATGCAGTCTCAGGAATTCCAGAACCGTAACGAAACCAACGAAATCTACATTCCACCCGGCCCCCGTCTGGGCGACAAGGTTATCGATGTTAAAGGCATTTCCAAAGGCTTTGGCGACCGCCTGCTGATCGACGACCTGAGTTTCAGCGTACCCAAGGGTGCCATCGTCGGCATTATCGGTGGTAACGGTGCTGGTAAAACCACCCTGTTCAAGATGATCAGCGGTCAGGAAAAGCCTGACGCCGGCTCTATCGAACTGGGCGACACCGTTAAGATCTCCAACGTACAACAGCTGCGTGATGAACTGGACGACAGCAAAACCGTATGGGATGCCATCTCCGATGGTCAGGATATTCTGCGCATCAACAACTACGAAGTGCAGTCCCGTAAGTACATCGGTCGTTTCAACTTCAAAGGTGGTGACCAGCAGAAGCGTGTTGGCGAACTCTCCGGTGGTGAGCGTGGCCGTCTGCAACTGGCTGCCACTCTGAAGCACGGCGGTAACCTACTGCTGTTGGACGAACCTTCCAACGACCTGGATGTAGAAACCCTGCGTGCACTCGAAGAAGCCATGCTGGCCTTCCCCGGCTGCGCCATGGTGATTTCCCACGACCGCTGGTTCCTTGACCGTGTAGCCACACACATTCTGGCTTACGAAGGTGACTCCAGGGTGACCTTCTTTGAAGGTAACTACACCGAGTATGAAGCCGACCGTGTTGAGCGCCTGGGTGAAGATGCCGCTGGCCCGCATCGCGTGAAGTACAAGCGTATCGACGCCTGATATTTCGCATGGTTCTCTACTGCCCCAACTAAAGAGCCATACCGCTTAATCACCAACGCCTATTGATGACAGTCATCAATAGGCGTTTTTTATGATGTAAGCCCGGGGCATCCAGAGCACACATAGAGTGAAAGGGTAGAAGTGGAATCAGATTCCTTTTATAAGCAGCTTGATGCTTTTGTGCTCTTTGATAGCAGCAAACGGATGGGAGCCCTTAAAAATAAAATCACCATAACCAATGGCGTTCTTCTCTTCAAAGCCAAACTTGTTCATAAAAATATGCTGTGAAATATTGCCGGTGGCCTCAGCATGGGCAAATGAAAAACCCTTTTCTGCTGCGCATTTGAGGCTTCTGGTCACGATATCTGTAATAACACCCTGCCCTGTAAATGAGTCTGAGACAGCCACAAACTTAATATTAAACCAGGTTCCGCTTTCGACGGTCTTTTCTTTGAAAAAGCCGCTGTTGAGCTGAACGATCAAGGAGCCAATCGGGTCGTTTTTCGCTTCACTGATAAACTCCTTTGAATGAAGGGTATCTGTCAGGTCGCTGCCAATCAGTGCACCAACAATGGCATCTGTTTCGTTGCATCTGGCAACCCACCCCAACCCCTGCTCTACACACTTGCGGCCTGAGTGAATGACATAGCCCTTGAACTCACTCTCTCCTGAACCTGATTGGCCCGAAGCGCCCAGCATGGCCAGTGGTTCTCTTGCCTGGAATGCAGTGATTATTAAAGCTGCCGCTTCTTCAACTACAGGCTCGCTTATCTTTTCCAGTGTAAAGCTCTTGGTTATAAGCCTGGTCATATGCGTGGTCATATTCTGTAGGTTTGTCTTTTCTAAACACATCCATCGTCGCTCATACATCATCTGTCCGCCATAGCAGGTTCGTAGGTATTTCCACCTAACCTCACCAGTGATACCATCCTGCCAACTCTCCAGATATCCACTCATTCGGCCATACAACAACTCACTGTCAACTGCGCTGAAATGATTGATAACTCAGGCTGATATATGACCAAAGCCAAAAGCAAAATCGAACCCTACTCCGGGTCAGCCGGTGGTTGGGGGGCTCTCAACAGCACCACCAAACACCTGCTCAAAAGTGAGAATGCTTTCAAGAACGTTCGCACCCTTCTGAAAACCAACCAGGACCATGGCTTTGACTGCCCTGGCTGCGCCTGGGGTGAAGACGGTGAAAACAAACCATTCCGGTTCTGTGAGAACGGTGCCAAGGCCGTGTCCTGGGAAGCTACGTCCCGACTGGTGACACCTGAGTTTTTCCAGCAGCACACCGTCAGCTGGTTAAGAGAGCAGAGTGATTACTTTCTGGAATACCAGGGTCGTCTGACTCACCCTGTACGCTACAGCCGGGAAACAGACCGCTATGACGCTATCAGCTGGCAGGATGCCTTTGCCCTGATCGCCAAAACCCTGAACGATCTGGACAGCCCCGACGAAGCCGAGTTCTACACCTCAGGCCGGGCCAGCAACGAAGCCGCGTTCCTGTACCAGCTGTTTGTACGCACCTTCGGTACCAACAACTTCCCTGACTGTTCCAATATGTGTCACGAAGCCAGCGGTGTTGCCCTCAAGCAAACCATTGGTGTGGGCAAAGGGACCGTCAGTATTCATGATTTTGAAAAAGCCGATGCCATCTTTGTGTTCGGCCAGAACCCGGGCACCAACCATCCACGAATGCTGGATGTTCTGCGCAACGCTTCCAAACGCGGCGCCAAAATTGTCAGCTTCAATCCTCTGAAAGAACGGGGACTGGAACGCTTTACCAATCCGCAGGATCCAAAAGAGATGCTGTCCAACGGCTCCACGCCTATCTCTGGCCTTTACCTGTCGCCTAATCTTGGCGGTGATATGGCGGCCATTCGCGGCATGGTGAAAGCACTTATCGTTCTGGACAAACAGGCACGGGATGCAGGCAACAAGCCGGTATTCGACGATGAGTTTATTGCTGAACACTCTGAGCAACTGAATGATTACCTTGGCCTGGTTAAGGACACATCCTGGGAAAAAATCACTGGGCAGTCTGGCCTGAGCCGTGAAGAGCTGGAGCAGGTGGCAGACATCTACGCTCAGTCCGACGCAACTATATGCACCTGGGCTATGGGCCTGACTCAACATCAGCACTCAGTACAAACTATTCAGGAACTGGTGAACCTGTTGCTGCTGCGCGGCAATATCGGTCGTCCCGGTGCTGGTGCCTGCCCGGTTCGTGGTCACAGTAATGTGCAGGGTGACCGCACAATGGGTATCAATGAGCGCCCTGACACGGCATTTCTGGATGCTGTGGACCGGGTCTTTAATATTCAGTCGCCACGCCATGAGGGCCACAACACGGTTGAAGCAATTCAGGCCATGCTTGAAGGTCGCAGTAAGGTGTTTATCGGGCTGGGCGGCAACTTTGCGGCTGCTACACCGGATACTCCGGTCACCGAGCAGGCACTGTCTCAGTGTCGCCTGACTGTTAACATTGCCACCAAACTGAACCGTTCCCATGTTGTGCCCGGTGAAGAGTCACTGATTCTTCCGTGTCTTGGGCGTACCGATATTGATGAACAGGGCGAGGCTAAGGAACCACAGAAGGTTACTGTGGAAGACTCCTTCAGCATGGTGCATGCCTCCGGCGGTGTACTCGCCAGAAGTTCCGAGATGATGCGTTCCGAACCCGCTATTATTGCCGGCATTGCCCAGGCCACCGTTGGCAACAAGCCTGTGCAATGGCTTGAACTGGTGAATCATTACGATGGTATTCGTGAGCTGATCGCCGATACCATTCCCGGATTTACTGACTTCAACCAGCGTTTGCAAAAGCCCGGTGGCTTTTATCTGGGCAATACCGCACGGGAACGTTCCTGGAATACCGCCAACAACAAGGCAGTATTCAGTTCTCACCATCTGCCAGAGCAGATTATCTCTGCAGATGTAGCGGCCATGACTGAGGAACGCCTGTTCGTTATGCAGACAATGCGCTCTCACGATCAGTACAACACGACTGTGTATGGCATGGATGATCGCTATCGTGGTGTTTACGGGCAGCGTCGTGTGTTGTTTATGAATCCGGATGATATCAGCGAGCTGGGCTTCCAGCCGGAGCAACAGGTCGACATCCGCTCCTTCTGGAAAGACGGTGTTAAGCGAGAGGTTCAAAACTTCAAGCTGGTGCCTTACGACATACCCAAAGGTAATGTCGCCGCTTACTTCCCTGAAGCTAACCCACTGGTGCCTCTTGGCAGCTACGGCGACCAGAGTTTTACGCCTACCTCAAAGTCAGTTGCAGTCAGCCTGACCCCGGCGCAAGGCTCAGATCGCATTCTCTAACAGTAAAAGTCTAACAGTAAAAAACAGGCACTATCAGGCAGCTACTTGTGGGCTGCCTGATGGTTCGCCCTTCTCTAAAGTGGACTGCTTTTCACTAACCTGGTCTTCAATAGCCAGGTTTAGCTTCTTCCACTCTTTGCGCAGAAACGCCATCACCAACAGACAGGCCAGGGCATCCGACACGGGAAACGCCAGCCAGACACCCTTCATCTGATAGAAGTTCCCCAAAATAAAAATCAGTGGAATCAGTATAAAGATCTGCCGTGTCATGGACAGAAACATAGCCGATCGCGCCTTACCCACCGCCTGAAAGTATGCACTACCAATCAACTGCAACGGCACCAGCGCCATGAACAGGGTAATAATCCTTAGCCCCTGTACACCATGTTCAATAATGACCGGATCATCGGTGAACACACGAATCGACTCTTCCGGAAAAACGAATGCCACAAGACCCAGTACAAGGTTAAGCAGGGTGACAAATTTCACGGCAACCAGCGCCACTTCTTTCACCCGGGCATAGTTCCTGGCGCCGTAGTTAAATCCGGCAACAGGCAGAAAACCCTGGGTCACACCCAGACTGGGTACATACAACACCGCGAAGATACGCTGCAACACACCATAAACAGCCACACCCACAGCACCGCTGTAGAGATAAAGGTTATAGTTCAGTGCTACCACCATAATGCTGCTGGCACCCTGCCGGGCCAGACTGGATGAACCCAGAGCAAATATCTCTTTAATGATTCGCGATTCCCACCAAAAAGTTTTCCATGAAAAACGCAGCACACTACGCTTGCGGTAGTAAAAGTTCAGAGAGAACAGCAACCCGCAAATCTGGGAGATGACCGTCGCAACTGCGGCCCCTTTCAAACCCATATCCAGCCCGACAATAAACCAGGCATCCAGCGCAACATTCAGCAGGGATGAAAACCACATGCCAATCATTGCCTGACGACTATGCCCTTCAGCCCGCAGAATATTATTCAGACACATCCACAGCCCCAGAAAGGGAATACCCAGAAGCGCAGTACTGTAATAAACGCGAGCGTAAGGCAGTAACTCACCCCTCGCACCAAAAGCAGACAACACCTGATCAGTAAATAAAAGACAGAGTGCAACAACAGCAGTGCCTATCAGCACCGTTGAAGAAAGCGCATTACCAAAGGTGCGCTGGGCCAGATCATAATCTTTCGCCCCCAGCGCCCGGGATATAACCGAACTGCTGCCGATGCCGATCGACATACCAAGAGTGGGCAGCAGCATGGCAATGGGCAAAACCACCGAGATACCGGCAATGGCCAGGGAACCTGCGTAGTGGCCGATAAAAATCGTATCCACAAGGTTGTACAGCATGATGGAGAGCAGGCCGGCACAGGCAGGCAGGGAGAGGCGCCACAACAACCGCCCCACCGGCTGCGTCCCCAAATTTTGAAGGTTACTCATAGACAGGTTTGGATTCCTTCAACAACAGCGGCGGCAGGCAGAACACGTGCGGCACAAGAAACAGTAAACCGGCGATGATAGGCTTAAAAAGATGGGAAGTGGCTGAGTAGATATACCTGTTAAGCCTTTATTTCGAGTCACTAGTGTCCGGTTAAGCATATCCAAGCTCCAGACTCCCCTGATTCTGGAGTGAATCCACTCTCTTTCTCTCTGGTGGGTCGTTAAACAGTTCCAGTAACGATCGGCGACTCGTCAGGTTGAGGCTGACCTTTCTGGCTATTTGTCGTAACGACAGTTTTGAATGGGTCGCAATCTGTGTGAGCCGCAATAGCAGATAGGCAATCATGGCCACTAACACCTGAACTTTGACGGCATTTTCACTACGCCCAAGAAAGCGCTTGATCTTCAGATTCTGTTTAATCCATTTGAAAAACAGTTCTATCTGCCATCTGGATTTATAAAGGTCAGCGACTTCCTGGGCTGTACGTTCGAGATCGTTTGCAATAAACGTGAGGACTTTGTCATCTTCTTCTCTGCGGATTGTGACGCGTCTCAGATTCACTGGGCAGTCCTTTTTGGCCTTAGGCGATGAGAGACGAATGATCTGGTCTTCCAGAATATGTTCAGCTATGACTTCGCGTGACTCCACAACCTCGTAAACCGCATTTGTTTTCATCCGCCCAACAAAGCGTGTTCCCTGCTGCGTCAGGCTGTAATACCAGCCATAGTCATTATAGGCGCGGTCAAACACGTAGGTTGACTCGGGTAATATGGGGAGTTTCTGTGCCGCTTATCGGTCATTCACTTTGGCGGTTGTCATTTCAAAATACGTGGGCGTGTCAGCATCAGGGTCGTAAACCGTGTGCAGTTTTATGCCAGCTTTCGTACTCCGGGAATGTGCCCATTCAAACTGATTAAGGTTGAGATCAATCGTTGTGGAATCAATAAGGCGAACCATTTCTGAAGCGGCCGTCGGTGGCAAATTCCCTCTGACTTTTTCCAGGAGATAGAAGAATGTTTCCATGAAGATGGACACTGGACGACGGCTGTTGGCATCAGACAGGGATGAGCGTTTTATGGTTTCAACACCCAGATGATAGTGATGCTTGCGCTTGGTATTGAAGTTTTCCTCAAGATCACGAAGAGACGATCGGCCTGTCAGCTGAGCGAACATCATGCTGACAAGCTGTGTCCAGCACGACAACGTCCGTATGCGGTGATCACCATTATGACGGTCAACCACCTGCTGAAATTTGTGGCGAGGCAGTTCTTTGAGCAGTTGGTGAAAAACGTTGTTATGATGCTTCATGCCTGTCCTTTTTGTTTTGAAAATAGCCGTCTCGACAACTGCTATTTTACCGCAAACCAGTGGGGACAGGCATCTCACGCCTTGCTCAGTTTTTTAACCGGACAGTAGTGACAGTTACTGCAAAAAGCATCCCGACATCACGCAAGCCCAGTGTTGGGTGCACAGCCGCAGATACTTTGACAAAGCCAAAGATGATGAACCGAAAGCAGTCAGTCAAGCACTGGCTCTGATCGGAAAACTGTACCGTATTGAAAAGCGGATCAGGGAGTCCGGTGTCAGCGCTGATGAAAAAAAGCGAATTCGTCAGCAAGAGTCCCGCCCACTGGTGGATGAGTTCTTTAGCTGGTGTCATCAGGAGCGACAGAGACCAGACCTGACGAAAACAAACCCATTAAGCAAAGCACTGGCTTATGCAGAAAATCATCAAACCTCACTGAGGGTGTATCTGGATGACCCGGGTGTTCAGATGGATACCAATCATCTTGAACGGCTACTCCGTTGTATACCAATGGGAAGAAAAAACTACCTGTTTAGCTGGACAGAAACCGGTGCAGAGCACATTGCTATCATCCAGAGCTTGCTGGTTAGCTGTCGATTACAGGATATTGATCCTTATAAATACCTGGTTGATGTTCTCCAAAGAGTCAGCCTTCACCCTGCCCGACAAATCGATGAACTGATTCCCCGGAATTGGAAAGAGCGCTTTGGGAAAAATCCGTTAAAAGCACCTCTGGACAATTAGGGGGAGTCTAAACCCTGTTTGAACGCTTACCAGGATTCCACCCTCTTCACATCGGTAACCCTTATTCTCAGTGTAGAGAACAATTGTCAGATTAGGTCTGGTCTAATTCAGTTAAATGAATGAATACAGACCATCCGAGATTAGACTCTGGTGCATAAGTAATTCGTCTCAGTGGCCCAGTAATCCTTATGTCAACAGAGGCTATGATATATTGGTTAATTCGGGGCAATAATGTTAGTGATTTTCACAGATTGCCCTTTTTTAAATAAGCATGCGCCAGGAATCACCTCTGCCTTATCTGGTAAAGTAATGATTGGAGATTCTGTTTCATTCACTATAAATACAGCTGTTTGAGGATGTCTCGATAAATATAGGCGTAATGTCACTTTTCCAGAATTCTTTATTTTGGTCAAACCAGAGAAAAGTTCCCTTGTTTCGGTTACTATATGTCCTGAAGACGGATCATAAGCATAGGCATTCTGACCTGCGCCAAGATATCCATAAAAACCCCAGTCAATAGGGTTAACTAAAAAGCCAACTGCCATCTGGGCATCAGACATCCCTTTCATTTCAAAATCAAATTGATAATCTTTTCCCTTCAATAGGGCTTCGCTTTCAGCACATTGCCATGCAAAGTATTTATCTGTTTCCCATGAGATAGTCTTCTTGTCTTTAGATATTTTAATATCCGAGGACGTATTTTCTTTATCCCATATATGTTCTATTTCTTCGGGTGAAGGAAGGTTGCCCGCAAATTTGAACGGAGTTTGACTTACCGCATCGTGAGTAAAAAGCAATAACGAAATCAACAGTATGATGCTCTGTTTATTGTACAGCATATGTCACCTTTATATTTTGTAGAGCACGATATTATTTTCAATAACCGTTCTTTAGATTAAGATACCGTTCTATTTATATCTATAACATGTCGGTTAGTTGGTGATAGCACGGGAGCCTTTTTAACTCCCGTCTCCCTCATGCGTCTTATCAGCCTACTGGTCATACATTGTCAATTATCCGGTCGCTTTCCCCTAAGTCAGACCTTGCCCAGGTGAAAACCCGGCCCCCCCCGACAACAGGACTTCAGGGAACCGGGATGGACACGTTAAGACAACAGGCTGAGCAGCTATACCGTAGTGGCAGTCCTCGACAGATGGAAGCTTTGATGGAGCGCCGTGATAAAGCAGTAGAGGTCCTGAGAACGAAGCCTGTAGTTGATCTGAGTGATATTGATGTACTGGATCGACTGGGACGCTTCAGCGTTGCCAAGGATCTTTTCCAGAAATGTTCTGCCCGTTGCCGCTCATACCTTCTCAATGATGAGCATCCACATGTCCGTTCAGCTGCAATCATATCTGCTCGCACCGGACGATAGCTCCCGGATAATAAAAAAAATAGATTGGGGAATCCTGAGCAGTTTTTACATCAGTGAGGGAACACGTTGTGACAGAAGAAGAAAAACAGAAAAAAGAGTTTTTTGATGACCTGACGGCCTGCTTTATGCGGGCCACTGACCTGGATAAACAGGCTTGTTTGAACTTGGTCACAGGGCTGAGTACAGATCATGTTGATAACATGCCAGAAGACATGGAGCGCTGGCTTCAGTGGTGTGATAATGCCCAGAGCCGTTGGATGATTGTAGACTCAGTAGCGAAAGGTATTATCACCGTGAATTTCGACGAAAAAGGCGAGCTTATTGTCTCACTTAAAGATGTCGAGAGGGCAAGACGAATTGCCGAAGGGGAAGAGAAACTTTAGGGGGATCAGAATGGCAGACATACTTGTCACAACCGAAGAACAGAAGGCCAACGCCTCGCTGAAACGGCTGGCCAAAAAGTGGCCGGAAAACCTTTCGCTGTTTTCCTGGGCCGGGAGTCTTCATGTCATGAAACGTGGCGAAGACGATAGGTTAGTGTCTGTCGGCGATATATGTGGCATTGACAATGACGGAGGTGATCCTTCCGCACTTGAAGTCAATCACAGTGCCAGTGTTGTCTTCGAGTAAGTCCGAAAACGCTTAGGGGAACCACATCAAGTTCAAGAATACCTTACGAGTTATGCAATCAGGCCAACAAAGGAAATCAGGGTGATTGAAAAAATGAACGCTTCTGAAAAGAGCAAGTCTAGCGATCTAAAGGATAAGATTTCTCAAGCGCTGGAAAAATTGAGCCACGAGTGCCAATGCTGTCCAGTTTGCAGCCAGACTCCTTGTACAGGCTTTTCCGAGTTTACTACGTGTGACGACAACACGTGTCGCTGTACATATGAAGATGTCAGCATATCCCCAAACCTTACTATATTGACCTTTTCCAATGCTCCCAAAATAACCTGCATTGGTGCTCCCTACCTCTTGGGTGATATTGCCTTGGGTTCTGAGGGCTTTGATAAGATTAAACAGGATGTTGCAAACTGCAGAAGCCTGAAAGATCTCAAAAAGGCTGTCGAAAACATACAGGCCTGGCTGGTGCTTCAGGTTCCGGTCATTGATACAGAGCTGGGCCAGATCAAAGATGCATGTCATGAAATTCAGCTGACTGGAGTGAAAGAATTACCCGAGGGGTATTACTACTCAAGTGGTGATATTTACTCCAGCGCTTACCGCATAGCTAAGGACGACCAGAAACTTTCTTCGAGCGAAGAAAAATTCCACGTTAGTAAGACCTATGAATACAGTTGGATTCTTTCATGGCGGGGTAACGGCATACAAAGCCCAACACTCCGTAAAATAGAAAAACTGTTGACCCTCGTTGATACCAAAGAGAGTGACCCCAGTGAGTTTGAGCTTTCTTTGATCCAGACTGTTTATGAAAACAACCAAGCTGTTAACACATTTTATGCTCCTATAGATTATGCACAATTCAACTATGAAGAAGCTCAGTTCTCAATCCCTGCAATGAGAATTAGAGAGCTCTATTCGTTTCGATCTGCCGAAGGTTGTTTTAGCTCAATTGTTCTGGGTGGACACACAGTCTCAGAACCTGAACCAGTGATTATTTATGACGATGAAGAAGAACTCTTCTTAGATGAAAACGCTTAGGGGAATCAGAATATGAGCAAGAAAGATCAGGAAAAACGCATTCAGGCTGCGGAGAAGCAGTTAACAGCCCTTCTGAACTACGGGGGCATTTACGTCAATGGAGGAAACCAAAACCGTCATATCGCCCTGGCGTACCAGGAAGGTGATTTGAGCGATGAGGTGGGTCAGATGCGCGATTTGGCTACTGCTTTTTCTGAGCTGGCAGATGCACTCGAAGATCAGAACCCGGTTGAAGGCTCCCTTCAGAATGAACCACTGAATATTGAGCACGCTCTACGCAAAGCGGGCGGTGCTGGCTTTGACGGCAAAGCCAGCGAAATAGCGTCTTTTTCAGTCAAGTATGCTGGCACCAAGGCGCAAAGAAAGCAGCTCTTTCATGACCTTGCAGAGTTAGTCACGCCCTACAAATAAACAACAGGGAACCAATCGTGATTGTTGAAACAGAGCACCATATCACACAAACAAAGTTACCAAACTGAAGCGGAAGTGAAGTAATTAGAATAAAAATGAACTTAAAAATAACACTACTGTCCGGTTAAACATAATCAAGCTCCAGATTCCTCTGATTCTGGGGCAGGTCAACCGCAATTTTCTCCGGCGGATCACTGAATAGAACCAGTAAAGAGCAACGGCGAGCCAGGTTAAGACTGACTCTTCGGGCTATTTGCTGTAACGATAATTTACAGACTGTGGTGAACTGGGCAAGGCGCAACAACAGATAGGCAATCATGGCCGTGAGCACCTGAATCTTTACTGCATTTTCACTGCGACCCAGGAACCGCTTTATCTTCAGGTTCTGCTTAATCCATTTGAAGAACAGCTCTATCTGCCAGCGGGATTTGTACAAATCCGCAATATCTTCTGCACTTCTCTTCAGATCGTTGCTGATAAAAACCAGCACTTTGCCATCTTCTTTGCGGCATATTTTTACCCGTCTCAGATCGGTTGGGCAGTCCTTTCTGCCTTTGTCAGACGAGAGTCTGATGACTTGATCCTGCAGGATAAAATCTGCTGTGGTTTCGCGGTTTTCAATGACTTCGTAAACCGCAGAGGTTTTCATTCTGCCCACAAAAAATGTGCCCCGGTTCGTCATCTCGTAATACCAGCTGTAGTCATCATAAGTTCGGTCAAAAACATAGGTGGCACCTGCCATGATGGGCAGATTCTGGGCCGCTTTTCGGTCATTGATCCTGGCGGTCGTCAGTTCGAAAAATGTCGGTGTATCTGCCTTCGGGTCGTACACCGTATGCAGCTTTATACCGCCTTTGGTTTTCCGGAAACTTGCCCACTCAAACTGGTTCACATTCAAGTCGATGGTGGTGGAGTCTATCAGGCGTACCATGTCTCCGGCAGCCCCTCGAGGAAGGTGGTCTCTGACCTTTTGCAGGAGAAAGAAAAAGGTCTCTGAGAAAATACTGGCCGTTCGATGACTGTTGGCGTCTGACAACGAGGAACGCTTTATACGGGAGACACCCAGATGGTAATGGTGGTTGTGGCAGGTATTAAAGTTCTCAACCAGATCCCGGATGGAAACCCGGCTGGCCAGCTGCGCAAACATCATGGCGACAAGCTGGGTCCAGCATGACAGTGCCCTGATGCGATGGTCCCCATTATGACGATCAACGACCTTCTGAAACTGATGGCGGGGAATGACTTTGAGTAACTGTTGGAAAACGCTGTTATTATGCTTCATGCCTGTCTTTCTTGTTCTGTGAAATAGCTGTCTCGACAACCGCTATTTTACCGCAGACCAACGGAGGCAGGCATTCCAGATCTCTCCCGGATTTTTAACCGGACAGTAGTGATTTCGAGTAATAAAAATCAGACTTTACTTAGGAGGCGTGCCCTCCCATTTGGTTCTCCCTCAAAGTTTTATTGCTAACTATTTGCATAACCCCTTCCTCCCTCACAAGAAATCAAACGGGTTATTACGCATACATATTTATCAATTTTTTATTAAAAACACTTTTTGTGTGCTCTTTTCCTGCACAAAAAAAAACCAGCACGGTTGCCACCCAAACCTAGAGGCTCCTGTTTAAAGGGAGCCCTGTTTAATAACACGCCTTAAAGCAGTTTATTTTTGCCCCACCCCTGATCTGCCAGGAGGTAGGGTGTCACGCATTAATAGTTATCTAATCTGACAAATAGCTCAGCTGAAAATCTATCTTTCCAATCTGTTTTTCGTTCTTCGGTGAGCAGCTAAACCAGAAAGGAAAGGTGAAAAACGTCAGCCAGAATAACTGCCCTGATAGAAACTATGCTCCTTATAAGTGTTCCAAAGCATTCACTTCAATCAACCGGGAACACTGACAATGATGACTATTAACAAGTGGGACATTCATCCCATTCTGGACTGGGCAAAAACTCAACCCCCCGACAGCGACAACAAGATCATTGCTTTGGGTCACAGAGGTGAGCCCTATCTGACAACGAAAGAAAGAATCGGACTGTCGGATCAGAGCAGGAGAAGCGCAACTGCTGCCAAAAATATTTTAAACCGTTATGTGATCCGTGCCAGTAATCCGCGCAACAACTATGCCCGGATGAACCCCAGAAAGACGGTACCATTTATCTCGCATATCGCAGAGTACGCCTGGCCTACGGTCCGCTATGTCAAAAGGTTGAATACAGAGCTTCATTCGCTTCCCAAACCAGTACAAGATTTAGTTAGCAGCGAATGTGAGATTCTCGATACTCTGGTGGATAACCTGTTAGACCAGCGAAGCTTCCCACTTCCGCGAGATTTCGCTGATACCAATATTGCAGTGCTCAGAGAATTATCACTGAAGCAGTTCTCCTGTTCTGTGGATTTTCCCGGGGCTTTGATTCGGAACCTGGACAAGCTGGTACATAAGGCCGCAGATAAAAGGAAAATCGACCCTGAGGTAATTCCCAGAGGGAAAATACAACAAATCCACGCACTGATAACCAGATTGAGAACACCTGAACCTGCAACTGTCAGACCTTTGCCAGAACCTGCGCATACAGCTACGGCAAGCCCATTTCCTGTAGAGCCTTTTCAGACTATGACACTGGAGTGCGCACAACCTGGCGCTACAGCTACGGAAGACGACCCAGCAACGATGCCCTTGTCAGAAGCAGGGCATAGGGCACCAAAAACCAAAATACGAACTACAGCACAGCCAGAAGACAGGCTTATGCTTGAAAGTGACAAGCCAACCGCAATTGATAGACACAGTGCCAACAGGCAACGCAGGAAATCAAAGAAACAGAGAAAATAAATGACAAAAGGACACTGAAAGATAGCATGAAGGAAATATAAAAAAGGGGGGGGGCGTTGACCTGTGTGTCAGCTGTAGTAATTCAGCCTCTCCCCTTAATTCTAGCAATAAAAAGTTTCGAGCAATAAAAACCGGACTTTCCCAAATTCACTCCTCAGAGCTTTATTGCTCACTATTTACACAACCCTTTCCTCGCCAACAACAAATCAAAAGGGTTATTACGGATACAATATTTATCAGTTTTATATTAAAAAAGACTTTTGTGTGCTCTTCTCTTGCACAAAAAAACACCGGCACGGTTGCACCCAAATTTTGAGACTCTTGTTTAAGGGAAGCCCTGTTTAATAACGCGCCCTTAAGCAGTTTATTTTTGACACCCACCCCCAGGGAACCAGAATGAAAAAGCTACTCGGATCTGTTTTGGCAGCCACTTTGCTGCTGACGGGATGCTCCTCCGACAAGGACCCACAACAAGCTGAAGCGGCCTCCGCCAAGCCTGTTGATATCAACATGAGCCTGGTGTTCAGCCCAAGCGAACTACTCACCAAAGAGCTGGTTAAAGTCAGCGACAAGATTCGTGAACGTACAGACGGCGGCGTAAACATTACTGTTTTCCCAAGCGGCCAGCTGCCTGTTTACAAGGACAACATGGAACAGGTTGTTAACGGCGCCAACTGGATTGCTGTAGAAGACCTGACCTACATGGGCGACTACGTTCCAGACTTCGCCGCTCTGGCCGGCCCAATGCTGTACAACAACTACGACGAATACGTCGAAATGATGCACACCGATCTGGTTGCTGGTCTGAAAGATCAGGCCGAAGAGAAAGGCATCAAGATCCTGAACGCTGATTACATGTTCGGCTTCCGTAACATGATCACCAACAAAGAGATCGTGAACGCTGAAGACATGCGCGGCATGCGTATCCGTGTTCCTCAGAGCCAGATGTTTATCAGCACTCTGCAGGCTATGGGCGCAGCACCGGCAGCTCTGGCATTCCCGGAAACCTACGCTGGCGTACAACAGGGTGTTGTTGACGGTCTGGAAGGTTCCATCCTGACCATGTACAGCTCCAAGATCTTCGAAGTGGCTAACACCATGTCTCTGACTCACCACTTCCTGGGTTCTGTCGGCATCTACATCTCTCCAAAACTGTGGGAGAAACTGACGCCTGAACAGCAGCAGATTGTGAACGAAGAGTTCGAGAACGGTGCGGCTACCAACAACGAATCCCTGGTTCGTCTGGAAAAGGAATACACCGAAAAGCTGAAAGAAGCCGGCGTAACCTTTAACGAAGTAAACTCTGCACAGTTCAACAAAATGACTGCCGAGGTTTACTCCCAGTTCCCAACCTGGAGTGCAGACATTCACGAACGCATCATGGCGGAACTGAACAAGATTCGCGCAGCAGCCAAGTAATTTGATACTCCCCTATGGCCGGGCTGTCAGTGAGTTGCACTGACAGCCCGGTCTTTGTTTTTGCTTTATGAGCCCAAAAGTATGTCTTTCCTGTTCCGATACTTTGAAGAGATTTTCGCAAGTATCGCCATCTCTATTACCGTACTCATGGTTATTATTAACGTGTTTCTGCGGTATGGCTTTGGCTTTGTGATTCCCTGGACAGAAGAACTGTCTGTTATCTGCTTTACATGGGCAACCTATCTCGGTGGCAGCTCCTGTTATAAGAACAAGCTGCACCTCGGCGTCGATATCATTATTGCCATGTTCCCTGAACGCATGCGCCAGCGTTATCAGGTCATCCTGCACCTTTTCCTGCTCGGCTTCTTCGCAGTCATGCTGTGGCTCAGCTTTGATTACATGATGCTGTCGTCCAAATCCACACCGGTAATGGGCATCTCATATTTCTACATCAACTCTGTGCTGGTACTCAGCTTTGGTCTGATGACTCTGCACACAGTACGTTTTCTTGCACAGGAGATTTCTCTGCTGCGTAACCCTTCCACAAGCAGCAAAGCGGAGTAAGTGAATTTCTCATGGAAGCGTATACCCCTATATTTATCCTGTTCGTTCTGTTTCTACTGAACGTACCGGTGGCCTTCTCTTTGATGGCCTCATCCCTTTTCTATTTTGTGTTCCTGAACACCAGCATTCCCGTCAGTCTGGTAATGCAACGGTTTATCTCTTCGGTAGGTTCTTTCCCGCTGCTGGCGATTCCGTTCTTTATCATGGTGGGGTCGGTGATGAACTATTCCGGTATCAGCAGCAGTCTGCTGAAACTGGCAGAGTCGTTTATCGGCCATAAGCGTGGTGGTCTGGCGCACGTCAACATTGCTCTCAGTGCCATGATGGGTGGCATCTCCGGTTCTGCGAACGCAGATGCGGCGATGCAGGCCAAAATTCTGGTGCCGGAAATGACCAAGCGTGGCTACGACCTGCCCTTCAGTGCCGCAATTACCGCTGCCTCCTCAAGCATCGGGCCGATCATTCCTCCCGGTATTAACCTGATTATCTATGCCCTGCTGGCCAATGTGTCTGTGAGCCAGATGTTTATGGCGGGCTACATTCCCGCCATCCTCATGGCTATTGCCCTGATGATTACGGTACGGATTATTTCCCACCGCAGAAACTACCCGGTATCCCGTGATGAACCTGCCTCTGCAGGCGAGCGCTGGCACTTCTTCTGCCAGGCCATGCCGGCCCTGATGATTCCTTTCGGCGTTATTCTGGGTATGCGTTTTGGCCTGTTCACACCCACAGAAGCCGGTGCGATTGCTGTACTCCTGTGCTCGGTTATCGGTGTGTTTATCTACCGTAAGCTGAAGCCTGCGCACTTCCCGATGATTCTGAAAGAGACTGTTCAGGGTACCGCCAGTGTGATGTTTATTATCATCGGCGCGATGGTGTTCGGCTACTACATGACCCTGGAACAGATTCCACAGAACGTGGCCTCTGCACTGGTGTCCTTCACCGATAACAAGATTGTCCTGTTGCTGATGATTAACCTGCTGCTGCTTATCATCGGCATGTTTATCGAAGGTGGCGCAGCTATGATCCTGCTGACACCACTACTGCTTCCAGCGGTTGTGAATGCAGGCATCAACCCGGTGCACTTCGGTATTATCGTTATCGTGAACATTATGATTGGCGGGGTGACACCCCCCTTTGGCTCGATGATGTTTACGGTATGCTCAATTCTTAAAGTGCGCATCGCAGACTTTGTTCGTGAAGTGATGCCGATGATTGCGGCACTGCTTATAGTGCTGATGATCGTGACCTGGTCTGAAGATCTGGTGATGTTGTTGAACACTTTAACGTCATAAAACAAGATTTTTCTGTTGCTCAAAAAAATGCCCCAGGTCAAAGACTTCGGGGCATTTTTTATTTTAAAGGTAGAAAACTATACAGCCAATCCAAATCAAGACCTCTCACAACAATAGTAACCGGCCTCCGTACCGCACGGCTGCTTCCCACCCGACCTGCATCCCTGCCCCTTTGTCTATATTGGTTTGGTTGTTAAAAAAGGAGGTCTCGTTATGAAAGAAATGCTCACTGACTTTTTGCATGAGTTCGTCATTTCTGCAATGGTCGCATACAGCTAGCTGAGCTATTTAACTGGCTTAAAGTGTTTCTGTTTCACATAAAAACACGGTTGCCCAAGTATGTTGAAAATGCGAATGGGCAGTGTTTAATAAAAGAACGTCGCACAATCAAACCATCTATTGAGTGATAAGACATCAACCGGCGACATCTCTGGGCACCACCGGCTGATATTATGATCGGGCTGTTATGACCGGTTAATCATCATTGGTCCCCTGCTGCATCTCGAACCTCTGTTCCTGTGCAGCGGCCCGTTCTGGTTTCCAGGACTGGGCGTTCTTACGACGATGTTGCCATTTGTTTTGGATCGCATTTCTGTGCTTGTACGCACACCCGCCAGCGATGCCGCAACCCACGGCTGCCACCGTTGTAACAGCCACACCACCAACGAACCCTCCGGCAATGTCACCAGCCCGGTGAGAGGTTGTGTTTGTTGTTGGAATTGGCTGAGGCGTTGCAGCAGACGTGCTTGTGCTCGCCGTGGGCATAATAAACCTGTCGGCCACAATGCGCTCCGGGGTAAAGAAGGTCAGCTCGGCGTCTCCGCCAAATTCCGGAACCTGCACCCGCAGCGCGGTGGGCTGGCCACTGCCTGTTACGGTGGCTGTTTCCAGGGGATGTAAGTCTAACCGTATTTGCGAATAGCTACTGTTGACAGGCTGTGTACTGATGGAGAGTGCATACTGGCCGTTTGCTGTACCGGAAGGCAGTTGCGCAGAACCCTCCCAGCCATCCAGTTCACCGGTGGCCAGGTCGTAGCGTTCCAGCTGGAGGTCAGTGATGTTCCTTCGTGCAACGTACACGTAATCCTTGTCTTTATTTACCGCAATAATGTTGTGATTGGGAAAGGCTGTCATATCCAGATCAAACGTCTGTTCTTCAGTAAAGCTGCCGTCAGTGAGCTGGTTCCGAACCAGCCTGTTCACAGAGGCCTGGCCGGATGTTTTCTCCCACATCCAGACGCTCTATCCGGTGCCATCCTGCTCCAGCAGGAAGGGCCGGCCGGGATAGGTTTCTATATCAACGTCTCTGTTGTCCCCCGCTGTCAGGGGGAAGCGCACTAAAGCCACTCCTGTTGATGCTGTGCTATTTAAAGAGCTGCTGTTTACCTAGCTGTTAGTGAATAAAGGAGGCAGTGCGTAAAGGCTGGTCAGGTGGGTTCCGTTTATCTTCTGGGAAACCGGCAACCCCCGCAGCAGTGTGCGGTTCTCCTGGGTTGTCGGGGCATTGAGCAGCACAGAGCCATTTACACCAAATGTCTGATCCAGGGTCAGGGTCGCGCTGTTATCTGAGTTGCTACCTGCGCCATTCCCCTCACGCTGCAGCCGGACAATGCGCACCAGCCCCTGGTTGTCACTGGCATATCGGCCTCTGAAAGGAGTTGAGCTACTGCCACAGGCTGGAAAGGCTGGGGGGTTCATGGGAAAAATCGATCGTGGCTTTTTGTTGATAAGACGTCGCGAACCGCGGAGAGCAGCCCACAAACGTACCCGGTTCCGCCTGGCGCCTGCGGCGGGAAGTTGATTGGCCAAATGCAGATTCTCTGCTGTTTCTACTCCGCTCAGAGGAACTGTTACCGGGAGCCGATGGGTGATTGGGGTTGAACAGGCCAGTTTTTTTGTGGCGCTGTCTTGCTATCCCGGAGGTGTTTTTACCGGGGGCGTGTATTGAGGCTAAGTAGGTACCATTGCCATGTGTGCCATTGATGGGTTTGTAACCGCCTTTGGCACCCACGGCGGTTCCATTACCAGAGGCATTCGAGAGGGCCACCATCGCTACGATGGGGGTCATTGATGCGTTCTTCGCAGTGTCGAAACCGGCGGTACTGGCGCTGGAATAGAACCCGGAAGTAATCATTAAAAGACAGGTGCCGCCAATATGATTCCATGATTTAGAGCTCCATGATTTAGAGCTCTGTGGTTTATGGCTCCATGGCTTTGATGTTTGTTGTGACATTGCCCCCCCCTTTCTCTTCTGTGACAGCACCTCAGTGCATGGGGGGTATAAGGTAGTTAAAAAAACCGAAACCGGTTCGCCGCTACTCCGCTGCATCAATCTCCCCGGCCTCATAATGCCCGGCCCAGTCATAAAAAAACGGCGCAAACTCGCCCTGAGGTACCAGGCTATTGAGCCCAATGCATGCACTTACAACACAGGCCGAGATACCGTATTCCACCGGCTCCCCAGTGCGAAAACGGCCGCCGAACAAGTGGAAGCGCCGATCTGAGTAAGGCGAGAGCGGCCCCCCTGAAACTGTCATGGCGTCGGTGACCACATGGGTGACCGTGCGGTGCTTCACCGGCCGCCCTACCCCTTTCAGCAGCCACTCCATCCAGTCGGGGCGTACTTATCAGAGGCGGGATATAGCGATGAAAGTCCGCCTCCTCTCCAGTAAGGGTGGGGAGCTTGAAGGGCTTTACGGAAGGTGGTTTTTGCTCGTCTCCCTGAAAAAGATCAAAGGTACTGGCCAGTGCTGGCAGCAGGGTGAGAAAGAGGGTAGAAGATAAAAGACGACACGGTTTAAAGGCTCATTTTAAGCGGAAATTTCCCACACCGATTCAAGAAAACAGGCGCGAGAAAAAACGGTCATAGCAAAGCCTTCACACAACAATATCAAACCGTCACAAAGAAACGGATTCACCTGCAGCATTTCGTTCTACGACAGCCGTCAGTAAACGACGTTCCTCTTCTGACTTTTTAGAGCACCAGATCAAACCGGCCAAAGAATATCTGGGAGGTGAAGAGTTACGGTGAAGTGGATATGGGGTGTCCGAAACGCGACAAGACCGCGTGCTTCATTCAACACCCGGCCGGTGAGAGTGACAGGTTCACCCGCAGCCAGTGGCCCATCAGGCTGAGTGCGGGTCAGATTATTTTCCAGCAAAGGCTGGCTTAAAGGCTTCATAGGGCCGGAGCCGGAGGCGGGAACCTTTATACACTGGCCAGCCGATGCTGAACCAACTCTGGCAACAGAGGCCACAGCACAAGCCGTCATCAGCTGGGAAAGAAAACGTCTCCGCCTCATAGCGTTACCCTTTAGCTTTTTGTTTATGGGTCCTTATTGGTAGACGGAAAGCGGTTATCTCCAAGCTGCTCCACAATGGCAGCAATGGCACCGTCACCGGTCACATTACAGGCGGTACCGAAACTGTCCTGAGCCAGATAGAGCGCAATCATCAGGGCAACGGCATTCTCATCAAAACCAAGCATGCTCACCAGCAGGCCAATAGATGCCATCACCGCACCACCGGGTATTCCGGGAGCTGCTACCAGTGCTACGCCGAGGGTTAGCAGGAACGGCAGGATATCCATCAGCGCGACCACTCCGGCTCCTTCCAGCAGCATCACGGCTGTTACACACACCATAAGAGTGATGGCACTGCCCGAAAGGTGAATCGTCGCGCAGAGGGGAATAGAGAAATCCACCACATGGGCGTTCACCTTCAGCCGCCGCGCACAACTCACAGTCACAGGAATCGTCGCAGCGCTGGATAAAGTCCCCACTGCTGTGATGTAGCTGGGAAACATCACCCTGAGCATATTGAAGGGGCTACGGCCGGTACTGGCACCCGCCACCACAAACATGACAATCAACCAGGTCCAGTGCAGCAACAAGGCCAGTGCCAGTACCCAGGCAAAGGTCGACATAGTGTCAAACGCTGTTCCCGTAGCGCCCATCTCTGCAAAGACGGCACAGATATAAAAAGGCAGACCCGGAATAATCACATTAAGAAGTACCAGCTCAATAACATTCCGGCTGTGGTCCACCAGCTTAAGCAGTTCACGGCTGTGAGTCACCGAGATGCCCATGCCAAACATAAAGGCGGTTACAAGAGCAGTGGCCACTCCCAGCAGGGGCGGTAAATCCAGACGAAACCAGGGCACCAGAGAGTTTCCGGTGGAAGACAGCGTGACTGATGTCGTCATGACTTCCGGCAAAACCTCAGACGCCAGTAAAAAGGCCATAAGACCCGCCAGCACAGTTGAGAGGTAAGAGAGTAAAAGAGTGGTACCCAGCATCCGTCCGGAGCCTTTCTGTAAACTGCCGATGCCAGACATCACATAAAACAGAATCACCAGCGGCACGGTAAAGCTCAACAGTTCAGCAAACAGGCTTTTGAACGTAATCAGCGCTCTTACAAATGGCAGAGGTGCATAAAGGCCAATAACCACCCCCACAATAATTCCCAGCAACAACCTTATTATTAATTTCACCTGTCCCTTCCCCCGGCCATTGGCCTTAGCCATCAAACGCAATGCAATTGATACAGCATTGAAAAAGCATAGACCTTTTCTTTTGCATCTACTCTTAGTGGTTAAAGAACAAACTCATGGATGACTTCGATGACAATGCCTCCGTTACCACCGAAGCCGCCGGCAAATCCGCCGGGTAAACTTCCGGTTTCAGCTCCTGCAAACCCCTCATCTCCAGTGAGCACTCCGGCGCAGAAACATATTCAGGAACAGAACGCAGGATCAAATGCTTCGGAGCAATCTCTAACCTCTCGTCGAATCTCTAACCCCGCAGCTGCGCCTGGAATTCAACCAAAGCAACCATCCATGCCGGAATGTCACGTCGGCATTAATTACACCTGGGATAACTACGGCCCCCACTTCAGCCATAACCAGTACAGCCAGCACATCCCCAGGGATCTGCTGGCAAAGCGCATGGAGGATTTTGAAAGCAAGAAAGTACCAGGCTTTCTTGCCTCCGGTAGTAATGGTTATGTACAGAAGGTGCAGTTGGATAAACAAAATATTGTTATCAAGAGGCTGTTCCCCTGTTCGGTTCCCACCATGAAACAGGGGGAAACGGAAATCGATCTGTATCTGGCTGGTGATTCCATGGTGAGAGAGGCGCGAGTGATGCAATGGCTGGCCGACCAGCCAGACCACCTCAATGGAAAGAATCATGTCATTAGCATGGTGGGTTGCGGCGTTATTGAGGGCGAACCCTATCTGCTTCTGCCTATGGCAGAAAAAGGCAGCCTTGCGAGCAGACTAAAAGTAGAAGGACTCACAGACAAAGAGTATTTCCAGCTCTCAGAGCAGCTGTTTCGGGGAACGGCATTTCTGCACCACAACCATATTATCCATCAGGATTTAAAACCCAGTAATCTGCTTATCACTGATAATGACCACCTGCTGATTGGTGATTTGGGGGAAGTCACCGGAAAACAGGGCATGGCAGCTTTTGATCAAAACAGTGGCTACTCACCTGACAAGGTTCGCGGTACAACCGTCCTGCGCCCTGGAGCCCGCATCAGTGAAAACTCAGGCTCCCATAATGATATTTGGGCAACAGGCCTGACGCTGATGCAAATGCTGGTTGGCAAACAAAAAGGTGACGATTTTACCGATGAACTCAATGCTCTGCCGGGGATGGGAAAGTCTGTCGATAAGCTTACGAAAGAAGAGGCCAAACACCTGCAGCAACAGATTCACCTACTGGTAGACCAGTACACCAGGGGCGAGCCTCTGCCTATTGGTGAGGGCGTCAACCTGGCCTCAGCCATGGTAAAAGTCTGTCTGGCCAAAGATCCGGCCAGACGCACCAGTGCAGAAAATCTCCTGCAGATACTACCAAATCGTATATTCAATACCTCTGTGGGATAACAAGGCTTGACCACCAGGGCCCAACACCCAAAAATACTAAGCTCCTGACCTTTCAAGAAGACCCCCTCCGGTATGGCCAAAGCAAAGAACCGTAAAGCCTTCGTGTGCACCGACTGTGGCAGCGAATCCAGCAAATGGCAGGGGCAGTGCCCTGACTGTCATGCCTGGAATACCATGAAAGAAATCAATCTGGGCTCTTCCCAACCCCACAAAGCCAATGTCACCGGCACCCGGGCAGGCTTTGCAGGAGCGTTAACAGCAGTTCAAAGCCTTTCAGACGTCAACGTTGAAGAAGCCCCTCGATTCAGCACCGGCTCGAATGAGTTTGACCGAGTTCTGGGCGGCGGCTTTGTGCACGGCAGTGCGGTGTTGATTGGTGGTAACCCGGGCGCTGGTAAAAGTACCATTCTGCTGCAGACCCTCTGCCATGTAGCTGCCAATATGAAAGCGCTGTATGTCTCCGGTGAAGAATCCCTGCAACAGATTGCCTCACGGGCCAAACGCCTTAACCTGCAAACTGATCAGTTAAAAATGCTGGCAGAGACCTCTGCCGAGAAAGTCGTGCAGATAGCCGAAGAAGAGAAGCCCGGTATCATCGTCATCGACTCTATACAGGTGATGTTTATGGATGGTGTCGACTCGGCTCCCGGCGGTGTTGCACAGGTCCGGGAATCCGCCGCCTTCCTGACCCGCTTTGCCAAACAGACAGGCACTGTGCTGTTGATTGTTGGCCATGTCACGAAAGATAACTCCCTCGCAGGCCCCATGACCCTCAGTCATATCATCGATACCCAGATTATGCTGGGCAATACTGATGACTCCCGCTTCCGTATGATGCGCGCCACCAAAAACCGTTTTGGTCAGGTGAATGAGCTGGGTATTTTCGCCATGACCGAGACAGGTCTGAAAGAAGTGAAAAACCCTTCGGCTATTTTCCTGTCCCGCGGAGAAGAAGCGACCTCCGGCAGCATTATTAATGTTCTCTGGGAAGGTACCCGGCCACTGCTGGTTGAAATTCAGGCTTTGGTGGTCGAATCACAATTGGGTAACCCCCGCCGTGTGACAGTGGGTATGGACCAGAACCGTCTGGCCATGCTGCTGGCAGTACTCACCCGTCACGGTGGCATTTTTACCAGCGACCAGGATGTCTTTTTGAACGTAGTCGGCGGTGTTCGTGTATCTGAAACCAGTGCTGACCTTGCCAGCCTGCTGGCGATTGTTTCCAGCTTTCGGGATGCACCTCTGCCACAGGACTTGATTGCCTTTGGTGAAGTCGGCCTGGCCGGTGAGATTCGCCCGGTTGCCAATGGTCAGGAGCGTATTGTCGAAGCCATCAAGCATGGTTTTAAAAAGGTTATTGTCCCCAACGCCAACAAGCCAAGAAAGGCAGTAGCTGGCGTTGAGGTGATAGGAGTTAACAAACTCTCCGAAGCGCTGGAAGCTATTTAGGCAACGTTAGCAATTAATTCCTGAAAAAGGGGTGATAAATTAGCTGGTCTAAGTCTGCACGTTGATCAACCTTACGGTGCAGGGTTGCCTCAAGGAATTGATACAGCCCCGCATTTTCCAGGTAATCAGGTACTGGTGACATATATCTGTCCAGCCTGAACGTCCCCTGACCTGTTTTTCCTTTTTCAGACAGTCTGCGCCAGGCACCATCTGCCCCAGGTACCCCGATACAGCGAGCCAGATCCAGAGCCATTGCCCCCAGATTCCAGATATCTGTCTTCCAGCTGACTGGTTGTTCGGTCGTGATTTCCGGAGCACTATATTCCCGGGTATAACTTTCCAACCAGCCATAACCACCGGCGTCTAAAGGTTTGGCCGAGCCAAAGTCAATCAGCCGGATCTTCCCCTGCTCATCCATAATCACGTTTTCAGGTTTAATATCCCGATGAACCAGGCCTTGCTGATGTAAGTCTTTCATGCCTTCTAAAGTTCCCCGCAGCACATGCTTTAACCCTGACATGTTTTTGGGGTAATTTTTCTGAATACTGGTGCCTGCATCTTCTTCAATAAGAACCAGGAAAGCCTTCTCTGTCCCGGGGTTTTGAATCCAGCTGTCGTGGTATTTAACCACTGAGTCTGAATTTATTTTTGACAACAGCTGCCGCTCACGGGCGAGGTACAGGTAATGACTGTTGTCTGCCAGGTCCGGCCCAGGAGTATGCCAGGGAGCCGTTTTCATAACCCAGGTTTTTCCCTGACGATCCCTCACCCTGTAAACGCCAGTTTGATTTCTTCCCGGCAGGTTCAGACAATCTGTAACACAGTAACCATTTTTGCCATGCCTCCAGTAATTTAACTGATCCATCCCTCTTCCCAGAGTCTGCTCTCCTACAGCTACAGCCACTTCATAAAACAGGCTTTCGACAGCAGTAGTGGCCCAGTGAGGTATACGATATTGTTGTGATACCTGGGTCTGAAAGGTCATTCGAGGGAGGATCTGCAGGGAGGCTGCCATACCAGGATTCAGAGCATGGCTATCAGAGATTCTCAGATAGCCACCTGTTTGATTGTTCTCTGATTCCACCTGAGATTTAAATAAACCAGTGCTGGATAAGGCTAAACCTCTTAAGCCATTCTTTGAGCCATCGCACTTATACTCTTGGCCTTTTATATGTCTTATATGTCGTGCGGCACAGCGGAGAACATCGGGTTCCAGAAGAGAGAAAACTGTCGTTACATCTTTCTTTTTATGACCTTGCTCTTTACCTATAGAGCCTGGCGCTTCACCTCTCATCTGCTCACTTACACTCATCTTCTCACTTAAGAGCACGGCACCTTCAGGAAGTTCGTATAACTTTCGCTGATGCCACTCCTGCTCTTCCTTGTTATGCCAGCGCAATTCAATCGTAGAGACATCATCATCTTCACCCTTGCCAACAAACAGACGTATGTTATCAATATTTCTTTCCAGGGCACTGTTGGTTAACCGGGCAATGTCTCTATGCCAGAGGGATGGCATTGTTTCTTCATCAACAAATGCGAGAGGAGTCAATTCAAGGTAACGACGAGCACTGCTGATCAATGTTTTCTCCAGCAACAGGTCTATCACTACCGACTGGTCCAGAGCTTCACCGGGATAAACCGGAATACGCCCGGCCTTCCCAAAACCACCAAGATAGTAAAGCCGCTCATAGGCTCCGTCTGCCAAAGCCGCAGCACCACTGGCTATACGATAAAAACGTGACGCTATCTGCCATATATGTATAGGTATCACCAAAGTTCCATCAAGATACAGATTCTTTAGTGTCAGATAAGCACTATGACTGAGCCACTGATCGGAATAGCCCATAAAGCTGGTTATCAGATATTGCATCACCCGGCGCATCACCACCGTAGTGCCAGCCTGAACCAATGTGCTGACGACCTGCCAGGGAAGAAAGGTGTCCGCCAAAAACACAGTACTACCCTTGTAATGAAGGAAGGTACCCGCAGGTGTCACCGTCACCGTGCCCGAATCTGACAGCGTTTTTTCGGGCGATGCATATGCTGATGGAGCCAACGTTAATATAAGCACCAAGGCCATCAGAGATGCCAGCAGGCATAGTTGAAGCTCTTGAAGATATCTCTGCATCACCACCCTGATGTCCTGCTTGTTTTTAAACGACAGGCAAGAATAGCAGCTGTACGAAATTCCCTCATAAGCAACAACACTGAGTAACAGAACAACCCCTGACTGCAAAAAACAGCTACAGCAAATATAGGAATGCTCAGGCTTCGGGAAGCTTGTATTCTCAAGAGTTCTCCTCCACATTAGCCGCATTCTTTTTCGCTCTCTTTTTCGCCCTCTTTTTTGCTCTCTTTTTCGCTCTCTTTTTCAATATCGGATATTCAGGAATGACCATGGCATCAGACTATTCCCGCTTTACCGGCCTTTATGGCATTACTGACAGCACACTTATGCCAGACACCGAAACCATGCTTACCAGGGTCTCTGCGGCCATTGAAGGTGGCATGAACATTCTTCAATACCGGGATAAAAGCCAGGATGAAGGCAAGCGCCTGGTTCAGGCCAGCAAGCTTAAAAAGCTATGTAGCGAAGCCGGTGTCCTGTTCCTGATTAATGATGATGTTGCACTGGCTCAAGCCTGCGGTGCCGATGGAGTACACCTTGGCCAAAGCGATGAAGAGCAGGACAACGCCCGCCGCATTCTGGGCCAGGATGCAGTCATAGGTATCACCTGTGAAGATTCTTTAGAGCTGGCAAAAACTGCCAGAGACAAGGGCGCTGATTACATTGCCTTTGGTCGCTTCTTCCCTTCACAGACAAAACCCGACGCCAGACCGGCACCTCTCTCATTATTACGTGAAGCCCGTCAGCAGCTTAGCCTGCCAATAGTAGCCATCGGCGGTATTACCAGAGATAATGCGCCCCAACTGGTGGACGCTGGTGCTGATATACTGGCCGTGGTTAATGATCTGTTTTCACCTGAAGATTTGGCAGAAATTACCAGCCGCGCTGCGGCCTACCAAACCTGTTTCAAGACCTGTTATTAGGATAATTAATTGTTATGAGTCGTTCTGAAATTCTGTTCGAACAGGCCCGTCAGCATATTCCCGGTGGCGTTAACTCCCCCGTTCGCGCCTTTAAAGGTGTAGGTGGTACACCAATCTTCTTCCGTGAAGCCAGTGGCTCCAAAGTCGTTGATGAAGACGGCAAAACCTATATTGATTACGTTGGCTCCTGGGGCCCGATGATTCTGGGTCACAACCATCCGGATATTATTGCTGCCGTTCACAAGCAGGTTGACCTCGGCATGAGCTTTGGCGCACCAACCGCTATAGAAATCACCATGGCAGAAAAAGTCTGCGAACTGGTGCCGTCCATGGATATGGTCCGCATGGTGAGTTCCGGTACCGAAGCCACCATGTCTGCTATTCGTCTGGCCCGAGGTTACACTGGCCGTGACAAGATCCTTAAGTTTGAAGGCTGCTACCACGGCCACTCCGACTCACTGCTGGTGAAAGCCGGCTCCGGCGCCCTGACCCTGGGTATTCCAAGCTCTCCTGGTGTACCGGCTGGTCTGGCGGAACACACCCTGACAGTCACCTACAACGACCTCGACAGTGTACGTGCAGCCTTTGCAGAACATGGCTCCGATATCGCCTGTATTATTGTTGAGCCAGTCGCTGGCAACATGAACTGCATTCCTCCTCAGCCCGGTTTCCTCGAAGGACTGCGCAGCATCTGTGATGACAACGATACAGTGCTGATTTTTGACGAAGTGATGACAGGCTTCCGTGTTGCCCTAGGCGGTGCTCAGGAGTACTACAACGTAAAGGCTGACCTGATTACCCTCGGTAAAGTGATCGGTGGCGGCATGCCCGTAGGTGCCTTTGGTGGCAAGCGTGAAATCATGGAACAGATCGCACCACTCGGCCCTGTTTATCAGGCAGGTACACTGTCCGGTAACCCTGTTGCCATGACGGCAGGCCTGACCGCTCTTGGCCTGATCTCCAAGCCAGGTTTCCACAAGCAGATGACTGAACGTCTGACAACTCTGCTGGACGGTCTTAAAGAACGCGCCAAAGCCGCTGGCATTCCTCTGACCACCAACCAGGTCGGTGCTATGTTTGGCCTGTTCTTTACCGATCGGGAAGAAGTCACCAACTTTGACCAGGTGATGGCCTGCGACGGTGCCCGCTTCAACAAATTCTTCCATGCCATGCTGGAAGAAGGCGTGTATCTGGCCCCTGCATCTTTCGAAGCCGGATTTATTTCCAGTGCACACACGGAAGAAGACATCCAGGTCACTCTAAAAGCCGCTGAAAAGGCCTTTGCCCGGATCAACTGATGCAGAACACCTGGTTATCTCTCGCTATCTCTTACGCCATTCTGGCTTTCTCAAGCTTTTTTGGCGTATTCCTGATGAGCCAGAGCCTGCGCCTCAAGCAAGAGCGCATGCCGGTACTCGCTGCACTAACAGCCTATTTTCTAATGGGTTGCAGCGCTGTGTTCGGCACACTGGTTTATGGCTTTTCTACGGACTGGGGTGAACCCCACAGGCTATTTCTGACCGCTGCACGAACCCTGGCACCTCTGTTGCTGGGCTGTGCACTTCTGGTGATCTGCTGGAAACTGGACTTGAGCAAACTGGCCTGGTGGCGTCTTCTCATCGGCCTTATGGCCGGGTTCGAGCTGACTCGTCAGATGGGTTATAGCAATGAGTTTATTAGCATCTGCTATGCCATAGCTTTGGTGATGGCCACAGTATCTGCTCTTCACAACAAAGCAGCAGAGCGCCCTTTCACTATCTTTGTGCTGATATCCGTGATTGCCTATGGATTGGCCGGGCTGGTGATGATGACCGAAGGGACTCTGGCTGAATATCTGCGTCTTGATTTGTATCGCTACCTTCTGGCACTGGGTAACCTGTTCTCTGCCAGTGCGATATTTATCATGATAAAAAAAGCTGCTCGCGGCCTTTAGCTTTGGTTTTTAAGAGCACTGGTTTTTATGAGCATCTAACAGGCGAATCGTTCAGCACTGATGAATTCAGTGCTGAATGAATTCCATCAAGAGCATCAACACCAATACATCTTAATCAATAAGAACCTCCACCAGCACCTCATTACCTTTCTCTGCGCCCAGTTGAATCAACAGCTTTCCCGGGCCGTCCATATTGATACCAATGGTATTAAACGCTTCGATCTTTACCTGACAATTATTCTGGTAATGGGTCTGAATAGACTTAATGGCACTATCACCCAACCTTGGTGATAGTGTGATCAAGGTTGTCTGACCACGACGCAGGTGCAGAACACTCGAGCGCCTGGAAATCTCTACCTGCTTGAAGCCCCCGCGACAAAAATCATGAGTGCAAGGCACATCTGCTGTAGTAAACGACCACTCTTGCCGCTTGAACTGTCCATCTATACGATATCCTGCCAACACCTGGTATCGCCCTCCCCATACCAGTGGCGCTTTAGGATACCAGGCAAAGTCGTACTCACTGAACTCATCATCGTTGCTGTGATCTCTACGGGGCATCAGTGAAATATCGTTCCCATCAGGGCCTCGAAGAATAAAATAATCAAAAGTAATTGACCGGTTTTTAAAACGTTCCGGGTTGAAATGCATGGACACAGGCTGACTGATAACCTCCACTCCGGGCAAAGGATTTGGTCGTTCATTATTTCGCATACCCGGACGCACATTGTGTTGCCCACTCCAGGGGTAAACCGCTACATCCGAACTCTGGTCAGCCACGACTTTCATGTTTCTATCGTAATCATTTTTGGGCTGTTGATGGCTCTTATCTCTACAAACTCCTCTTACCCCCCAAGGGCTGGATGGAGCTTCACACTGTTTACGGCGATGGGAATTACCCAGTACATAGCTGTAGAACTGCCGAACGCCGTCATCGTCTGAATCACCATCCTCAGCATTATTGGCAGGGCTGCGGCACTCGTCATAGGCTATGCCGATTTCATCCGTGTCAAAGCGTAAAAAGCCTATTCGGTGATAAAGAGCTCCCATCAGGTCGGCGACAGACTCCTCCCAATTGGCCTGCCCGACAGAAAGGCTTTCGACACAGAAGCGCAGAGGGTAACCGGATGAAAGAACACGCTCCAGACATCGTTCACCGGTATACCCCGGCAGACCGGCTTCTTCCGTGTGACCGCTGGTGTTGTTGACGGCCAGATATCGGGAATGATTCTCTGCGGCACTCTGCAAATGAGGCTCAAACTGTAGTATTGGCAGACCATTCTCCAGACGAGCCTCATTGATCAGATCCAGAGCAGGATGAGCAGACACATGCTCAATGACAAACGTTGCAAATATAACGAGTAGCAGAACAGCTACAACCAGAGAAGAATAAGACTTTACATCACGATGCCGCATGCCATAGCTCTCTATAAGCTGTTCTGAAAAAAATGAGTATCAGGCAGAATAGACGCTCTTGGCGGGGGTGCAGCAGATGATTACAGAACTTTTCGCGGTGTAACCGGAAGCCCACAGGACATGGGCTTTGGTAATATTAGAAGGGGGCTTAATCCCGGTTAGTCTCGAAAGAAATTTTTACCTCATCGTCATAGTTACGACGGCAGTCATCCACTACTGATATCTCCAGGCTACCCCCACCACTTCCGTATACCTTGCTGCCAGAAGTGCATTTATTGGAGTCATTCAGATAGTCATAATATTTGTCGCCCTTTTTATAACAGTGCCATGGGGGGAGTCTGGTATTAATCCATAGATTCCCCCAGGTGCTCGAACCTGAGGGCTGGCCATAACAACAGACATACAGGTCATCACCACATGTGGCTTTATCATAGGCCGCCAGTAGTGAGGCCTGCGCCTGAAAAGACAAAGCGATACATATCAGTACTTTTTTGAGAGGAACATATTTGAGAGGAACATATTTGAGAGAAATACAGCGGGCCGGGGCACAGGGTGAGACGTCCATTATCATTATTTACTCACCGAACGACAACGTCTCGCAGAACCCTGTATTCGGCGTTTTGTCATTATTCCCTTTCTTGTGAATATTCTGGTGTTTACCTCCATGATCTGACTGGCCTCGCAACAGTTTTCTCACTGGGTGGATCTGTTACTGGGCCGGGTACCGTCAGAGATACGCCTCAACTTCAATAAAGCCATATATATCACTGCGGACGAACACTTCAAAAATAAAGAAGACTACGCCGTTGTTGACCAGTCCTGCTGCAGAGCCGCCTGCAGCAAAACAGATTCGCGTGAAGAAGATTGTAGTTTGGCTCATCAGGCTCTACTGCAGCAGGTCGATAACACTGATACCAAAAGATTCCTGAATGTATACTTCATGCTCTCTCAGTGTGTCCTCCAGCAGACCGTGATAAAGCTCAAAACTTGATGGAAAGTTGAATCCTGCATCTTCGCACTGATATTTTAATATTCCTCGCAAAGTTTTTCCTGAAAAGTGTATTTCACATTCATCCCCGTGGAGTTCACTGCAGAGATTGTTTTGAGAAAAGAGGACAACGTGATCCATATCTGCAAAGTAGCCCTTAAATAGCGACTGGTGGGTTTCGGTATCCGGCCAGTAGAAGCTCACTGGCTGACGATGATTAATCGCGTCCAGACGATACCTCTGAAAGGACGTCTGGCAAAGCTTTGGCAAAGATGTCCCTGAATGACTGAGGTTGCCGCTGTAAGTGACATCCAGAGACTCCGCTTCAATACTGACAAGAGCCTGGTCCATTTTTTTGAGGATCTTCTGTTCCTGTTCATGCAGCCAGATCAGGAATTGGCGGTAACGAAAAGGGATTTTTGCGATAACCGTTTGATGAAAAAGGTCATGACGCAGGAAGTGAGAGGCTCCACTGTACAAGCCATGGGGTTCAAAAAAGTTATTGGCTACATCAGGGTGATATAGGGTGCCTGGATTTTTTCGGATGGCTCTCATAGCGTTAAGGTGCTCCCAGTTCAGGGAACCGTACAACGGGATGAACTCAAGGTTGGACATGGGACTCTTATTAACTTCCAGGTTCACGTTAGCAAAAATAAGTATGACTTCATGGTCATTAAAGTGCATGCCCTGGGTGTAGAGCGCCGGGTTGATTGCACTATTCCAGGTAAGTAATTGCAGCCTTTTATCTGGCAGGTTGCGTGCCATACAAGTGAATGCAGAGCCTTGCTTAACATCGTGGCATCCAAAAGCCTGGGTTACTACATCAGCCTCTAGCGAGTAATAGTCCTGTTTAAATAGGACTATTTCGGTCAGCCAGTCCTGCTTTGTGTTGAAGTAATTCTGAATGTCGGGGCGGTTTTTCCAGTTGGGCAAATAGTTGTCTGGCAGCTCTGAAAAGCGAATACGCCGAACACTGTTGACGGGTACCCGGACGGATATTTTTTGCTGCTCAAGCAATGAGTTAAATGCGGCGGTTTCCGGGGAAGCAAAGTCGGTTTGTAACTGCAGATAATCCTGCGCATCCATAAACTGCTCTTTACTAATCAGCTTATGAACATAAGCGTAAAGCACCAGATCATAGCCAGCAGGTGTTCTGAGCGTTTTATGATTCCAGTCGTGCCGTTTAATAGCTTCAGCCATTTCGGCGGCAGGCCCGGCCAGCTCAGGTGCATAAGCCCGGTGGCGAACAGGGTCGTTTTCTGGTAATAGCGCTGCCGGATTGCTCAAGTCAGATTGAGGGGTGACAGGCAAGTTGAAGTCAGCAGCCTGAGCCATTGAGTAGAAAAGAAAGGAGAGTATAAGTAAGTGCTTTTTCATCGTCCGTAATCTCTGAATATACCATATAACTAGTGCCTGTCCGAAAACCTAAACCCTTGTGGCACAAGGGCTTAGGTACCTATATTCGATCGAAGAATATAGGGAAAGACAGGTATGTTTTATCTTGATCTGCTGTAACCCTTGCTTTTGCTGCATATAACCAAGTTTCAAGAAAAAAACTTCGTAGTTATATGCACCCTTCAGGCCTTTGGTGATAAGGGATTAGGGTTTTCGGACAGACACTAACTAAGAACGTCTACTGAACAAATAGTTCAATCTCATGGTTTGAATCTGGCTTTTCGCATCGACGGAAGCATGAGGCTCGTTGGAAAAACCAAAGATGCCTTCCAGCTCAGGCAGAAGGCGATCAATACCTTTTGAAAGGCCGGTATCTACAGGAATAATGGAGTGCAGGGCGCTGCGGGTCAGACGTAAGTCACTCTGGTGACAAGCATCAATGACCGGCTGATCGTTCATGGCGGAGTGAATCGTGGTTATTGAACCATACTCAATTCCGAGAGCGTCATTTAAGGTTTTGATGACAGGAACTATACAGTTGGTGGTACAGGAGGCACTGGAGACAATACGATGCTCTATGAGATAAAACGGCTCCGGAAAATAAAGAAACCGTTACCACGTAACCATTTCGGTGAAAAAATCCTGTTGGATTGACTCCTAACCCGGATGTTTCATAAGCATACACCTGCTCACTTGCCTCTTGCTGCGCGAGTTGCAGGTCAGCTTATGAAACATACCAGCCAGGGGATGTTCGCAATTAAACATCAACCTTTTTGGGTGAGGTACTTCCTGATGTTATCTACGACAACATCATAGATACCTGCGTCCTGCAAAGCACTAATCAGTCTTTGCCATGTTGGAGGCCTGACATCGCCTGAGGAATCCATATTTATCCAGGTTTCTATAACTGAAAGTGTAAAAACAGACATGCTATCCTGTTTCCGTTTTGCTATTGCCCACAAAGAATCAACATCAGCCTTATTGCCTAATAGTTCACTTGCGAAAAACATGACCCCGGACTTTCCCTTGCGAACCACCTGCCTAAAAAAATCTTCCTGACCCTGTTTCACATTCCTCAGCTCTGACACAGAGACCTTTTGATCCATCAAATCTGTAGTGCCCAATCCCGATACAGCTCTCGAAGTAACAGTACAGTCAAATGCGGAATGAGAGGAATGAACCAACGAGCGGGGATTGTGTTGCTCCCCTTGAGTAGCCGAAGCCTGGCGCGCACCTCCCGAAAAAGGAACTCTGGCTGATATCGGTTCAGGGTTTGATAACAGTTCATTAACACGTAAAGCAAATGATCCCATACCGGCGTCATGAAGGGCCGTTGTAAAGTCCTCCCACCGAGGCTGTGTACCTGCATCTCTATGCTTCTGGATCCACGTATCTATAATGGCTTCTGTTTGCATCTCGCAGTCAGAATATGTTTTTTTAATTAACTCTACTCTTTGTCCATTCATGTCTTGTAAAAGAAATAGTCCAAAAGACAAAGCGATACATATCAGTACTTTTTTGAGAGGAACATATTTGAGAGGAACATTTTTGAGAGAAATACAGCGGGCCGGGGCACAGGGTGAGACGTCCATTATCATTATTTACTCACCGAACGACAACGTCTCGCAGAACCCTGTATTCGGCGTTTTGTCATTATTCCCCTTCTTGTGAATATTCTGGTGTTTACCTCCATGATCTGACTGGCCTCGCAACAGTTTTCTCACTGGGTGGATCTGTTACTGGGCCGGGTACCGTCAGAGATACGCCTCAACTTCAATAAAGCCATATATATCACTGCGGACGAACACTTCAAAAATAAAGAAGACTACGCCGTTGTTGACCAGTCCTGCTGCAGAGCCGCCTGCAGCAAAACAGATTCGCGTGAAGAAGATTGTAGTTTGGCTCATCAGGCTCTACTGCAGCAGGTCGATAACACGGATACCAAAAGATTCCTGAATGTATACTTCATGCTCTCTCAGTGTGTCCTCCAGCAGACCGTGATAAAGCTCAAAACTTGATGGAAAGTTGAATCCTGCATCTTCGCACTGATATTTTAATATTCCTCGCAAAGTTTTTCCTGAAAAGTGTATTTCACATTCATCCCTGTGGAGTTCACTGCAGAGATTGTTTTGAGAAAAGAGGACAACGTGATCCATATCTGCAAAGTAGCCCTTAAATAGCGACTGGTGGGTTTCGGTATCCGGCCAGTAGAAGCTCACTGGCTGACGATGATTAATCGCGTCCAGACGATACTCCTGAAAGGACGTCTGGCAAAGCTTTGGCAAAGATGACCCTGAATGACTGAGGTTGCCGCTGTAAGTGACATCCAGAGACTCCGCTTCAATACTGACAAGAGCCTGGTCCATTTTTTTGAGGATCTTCTGTTCCTGTTCATGCAGCCAGATCAGGAATTGGCGGTAACGAAACGGGATTGTTGCGATTTCCGTTTGATGAAAAAGGTCATGACGCAGGAAGAGAGAGGCTCCACTGTACAAGCCATGGGGTTCAAAAAAGTTATTGGCTACATCAGGGTGATATAGGGTGCCTGGATTTTTTCGGATGGCTCTCATAGCGTTAAGGTGCTCCCAGTTCAGGGAACCGTACAACGGGATGAACTCAAGGTTGGACATGGGACTCTTATTAACTTCCAGGTTCACGTTAGCAAAAATAAGTATGACTTCATGGTCATTAAAGTGCTTGCTCTGGGTGTAAGAGAGCGCCTGGTTGATTACACTATTCCAGGTAAGTAATTGCAGCCTTTTATCTGGCAGGTTGCGTGCCATACAAGTGAATGCAGAGCCTTGCTTAATATCGTGGCATTCAAGAGCCTGGGTTGCTAAATCACCCACTAGCGAGTAATAGTCCTGTTTAGATAGGATTATTTCGGTCAGCCAGTCCTGCTTTGTGTTGAAGTAATTCTGAATGTCGGGGCGGTTTTTCCAGTTGGGCAAATAGTTGTCTGGCAGCTCTGAAAAGCGAATACGCCGAACACTGTTGACGGGTACCCGGACGGATATTTTTTGCTGCTCAAGCAATGAGTTAAATGCGGCGGTTTCCGGGGAAGCAAAGTCGGTTTGTAACTGCAGATAATCCTGCGCATCCATAAACTGCTCTTTACTAATCAGCTTATGAACATAAGCGTAAAGCACCAGATCATAGCCAGCAGGTGTTCTGAGCGTTTTATGATTCCAGTCGTGCCGTTTAATAGCTTCAGCCATTTCGGCGGCAGGCCCGGCCAGCTCAGGTGCATAAGCCCGGTGGCGAACAGGGTCGTTTTCTGGTAATAGCGCTGCCGGATTGCTCAAGTCAGATTGAGGGGTGACAGGCAAGTTGAAGTCAGCAGCCTGAGCCATTGAGTAGAAAAGAAAGGAGAGTATAAGTAAGTGCTTTTTCATCGTCCGTAATCTCTGAATATTCCATATAACTAAGAACGTCTACTGCACAAATAGTTCAATCTCATGGTTTGAATCTGGCTTTTCGCATCGACGGAAGCATGAGGCTCGTTGGAAAAACCAAAGATGCCTTCCAGCTCAGGCAGAAGGCGATCAATACCTTTTGAAAGGCCGGTATCTACAGGAATAATGGAGTGCAGGGCGCTGCGGGTCAGACGTAAGTCACTCTGGTGACAAGCATCAATGACCGGCTGATCGTTCATGGCGGAGTGAATCGTGGTTATTGAACCATACTCAATTCCGAGAGCGTCATTTAAGGTTTTGATGACAGGAACTATACCGTTGGTGGTACAGGAGGCACTGGAGACAATACGATGCTCTATGAGATAAAACGGCTCCGGAAAATAAAGAAACCGTTATCACGTAACCATTTCGGTGAAAAAGCCCTGTTGGATTGACTCCTAACCCGGATGTTTCATAAGCATACACCTGCTCACTTGCCTCTTGCTGCGCGAGTTGCAGGTCAGCTTATGAAACATACCAGCCAGGGGATGTTCGCAATTAAACATCAACCTTTTTGGGTGAGGTACTTCCTGATGTTATCTACGACAACATCATAGATACCTGCGTCCTGCAAAGCACTAATCAGTCTTTGCCATGTTGGAGGCCTGACATCGCCTGAGGAATCCATATTTATCCAGGTTTCTATAACTGAAAGTGTAAAAACAGACATGCTATCCTGTTTCCGTTTTGCTATTGCCCACAAAGAATCAACATCAGCCTTATTGCCTAATAGTTCACTTGCGAAAAACATGACCCCGGACTTTCCCTTGCGAACCACCTGCCTAAAAAAATCTTCCTGACCCTGTTTCACATTCCTCAGCTCTGACACAGAGACCTTTTGATCCATCAAATCTGTAGTGCCCAATCCCGATACAGCTCTCGAAGTAACAGTACAGTCAAATGCGGAATGAGAGGAATGAACCAACGAGCGGGGATTGTGTTGCTCCCCTTGAGTAGCCGAAGCCTGGCGCGCACCTCCCGAAAAAGGAACTCTGGCTGATATCGGTTCAGGGTTTGATAACAGTTCAGTAACACGTAAAGCAAATGATCCCATACCGGCGTCATGAAGGGCCGTTATAAAGTCCTCCCACCGAGGCTGTGTACCTGCATCTCTATGCTTCTGGATCCACGTATCTATAATGGCTTCTGTTTGCGTCTCGCAGTCAGAATATGTTTTTTTAATTAACTCTACTCTTTGTCCATTCATGTCTTGTAAAAGAAATAGTCCAAATGTAGAAAATTCACGGGCTGCTATTACTTCGATCGCATTAAGTCCATCTGTGTCTTTAATGTTCTTGACGTTATCCTTTGTAAAAGGAATACCTTGAAGATCACCTTTCACAGTGAATGGCTGTAAAACCGCGCTGTAATTTTCACTCGCTGAAAAAGGTGCTCTTGGGGCTACTTCGTTATACATAATTCAATACTCCTCAAATCAACTCTATAGAAATATAGAGTTGAAAAGAAAGAAAAAAACAAGCCCCATTGGAACAGCTTACTTCCGACCCACACTCTATACCTCAATTTACGACAAGAAATGGTTGAGATAGTTTCATTTATCTCAATAGCTGAACAGACAGAGAGACTAACAACTCGAAGCCTGTAAAGACTGCTCATTCCGGGTACCCTGTGATTTCACGAATTTTCCTATAAAGAGGCTGCAGTCGTTTATACATCTTCAAATAAACTTCTGAGTACAACCGGTCATAAAGAGCGGCATGCTCAATGTTTGGCTGAAACTCTTTACCCGCTCGGGTCATAGCCTGAATAGCTGTCGGGTAATCAGGATAATAACCCAGCCCGACGGCGCTATTAATTGCAGCACCTAAAGCCGAAGTCTCCGATGTATGGGGGCGCACCACTGGCAGATTAAAAATATCCGCAGTGAGCTGCAGAGCTCCATCACTGTTGGAGCCTCCACCAGAAACCAGCAGCCGCTTTACTTTAATGCGCCCTTTCCGCTCCAGCTTCTCTTTGCCTTCCCGCAGGGCATAGGCCAGCCCTTCAACAATCGCCCGATAGACATGAGCACGACGGTGCACATCACCAAAGCCGATAATACTGCCCTTGGCATCCTGGTCTTTTATTCCCGGCGACCAGTAAGGCTGCAGCATCAACCCCATAGCACCGGGAGGAGCCTGATCAAGCAGATCTTCAAACAACTCTTCTGGCAGCACACCAGCCTTTGCTGCCTGTGTGCACTCTTCATGGCCGAACTGCTGCTTAAACCAGTTCACCATCCAGTAGCCTCGATACACCATAAACTCACTGGTCCAGCTACCGGGAATAGCGGCAGGCCAGGGAGGAATCATAAACTGGGGTTCACGGTAACGCTGATGGGCAATATTAATAGTGGCGGTTGTGCCGTAGCTTAAACAGGCGACATCCGGCTCATAACATCCAGAGCCAATCACTTCGCAGGCCTTGTCGGCACCTGCGGCAATGAGTGGCAGCCCTTCCGGGATACCTGTTGCTTCGGCCGCTTCACGGATAATAGTGCCGATGGTCTCACCGGGTTTAATCAACTCCGGCATCTGTTCTCGCTTCAGAGCCGTCGCTGCCCAGCTCCAGTCCCAGTTCGGAGCCCAGTCCAGCTTGCGATAATTAAAAGGCAGGTAACCGGCCTGCCCACCTACAGAGTCACGATACTGACCTGTGAGCTTCAACGTGTGCCAGCCGGACAACAGCAGAAAGTAACGGGTACGGGACCAGGTCTCCGGCTCATTCAGTGAGAGCCACCTTGAGTAACTTTTACTGCGAAAGTAATTCATCAAGCCTTTCATGCCCGCAACAGTCGCTAAAGGCCCCCAAAAACCAGCGATAGGTTCTTCAATACTGGCACGCCTTTGATCCAGCCAGACAATAGCGGGTCTGAGCGCCTTTCCCTTCTCATCAACGCAAACATAGGTCCCGCGCTGGGTAGTCAGGGTGACGCCTTTGATGCGGGATTTCATGATGGATTGATCAAGCCCGGGTGTGTTCCACAACTGCTGGCAGGCTTCACACAGAGAGTTCCAGTAACCATCTGGCTCATGCTCTGCCCAACCGGGCTTATGTGTGAAGTAAGGGTCAATTTCAATCTTGCTGCTGGCCACCACATTACCCAGTAAATCAAACAACAGTGCCCGTACACTCTGGGTGCCGTTATCGATAGCAAGCAGAAGATCATCAGGGTGAGGCTCAGCCATAGGATTGTGTTCCTGTTCAGTCTTGAACGACGTTTCAGTCTTTACTGCACTTTTGTTGTTACATGCTCTTTGTTAGTTCCATGTCATTCAGGGCACGCTGTAAGCACGCTGCCAAAGAGTGTGATAACGGGCCGATTCCATCAGCCAGTATTCATCAGACCACCCTGACTCTTTTAACACCTGCTCAATCTGTGGGAAATACTCAGCGCCACCATGGGGTAGCAGGTTCCCAACCCGGGTACGACGAAGCAACAGGTCATCCAGGTGATGTACCTGTTCATAAACAGCTGCCCATCGCAGCTCCAGCCAGAAAAAACGGGTGGTGCCAACAGGTTGAAAGTCTGAGTCCTGAGCATGCGCCAGAACCTGGGGCAGAAGATATCCGTAACGCCCCAACAGTCGCGTTCTCTGCCCTGAAGGCAGCTTAAGGAATCGAACATCGGTAACAGGTTCAGCAGGGTTTCTGAATAAAGGCTCGTAGCTTTTATTGGAATCTGACTGCTTAGGTCTGGGTCTCGATTGAGATTTGGGCTTAGGAAGATAGGCCACAGCCTTGGCCATCACCTGCCGTGCAATCAACCGAAAAGTGGTGAGCTTGCCCCCACAGACAGTAATTAAACCCTGATCATCCCAAATGCAGTGTTCCCGATTTTCTTTTGAAGGTTTAACACTCTTACCGCTGTTTACAACCGGCCTGACTCCGGACCAGGTGGAAACAATATGATCAGTCGTAATTTCCGCATCAGGGAACTCACTGTTACAGGCCTGAAGCAGGTACTCTACCTCGGCCGGTGAAATCACCGGTTCCTCTTCCAGTGAGGCACTGTGATCAAGATCGGTCGTTCCCACGACAGTGCAACCTTCCCACGGGAATACAAATACCGGGCGCTTGTCATCCGGATGCATAAAACAACAGGCCTGGGCTACTGGCAAACGCCAGGCTGGCAAAACCAGATGACTTCCTCGTAAAGGTCGTACTACGGCATCAGTGGGTGATGTATGAGCCTCCAGCCTGAGTACATCGCTCCAGGCTCCGGTGGCATTCACGACACAACGCGCTTTGAGTGTCACTCTCTCATTAAAAATCACATCCTGTACTTCAACACCGGTAATAGATTGCCGCGTTTTCAGCAAACCTTTCACCTGACAATAATTCAGTGCTATTGCACCATCGCCCATGGCTTCATCCAGTGTGCGCAGTACAAGTCGTGCGTCGTCAACAATACCATCACGGAATAGGCTTGCCCCCTGCAACCCCTGCTGACGTAAACCCGGAATCAACCGATAACTCACCGGCAGTGCCCGCTGAAAGGTATGAGCCCAAATGCCTGCCAATGCGTCATACACCGTCAGCAAAGCACCAAGCACACGAGGCCCGGGAAAGCCCCCCTGATAATGAGGCATGGCAAAACTGCCCGGTGTGACCAGGCCCGGCGCATCAGCCAGCAGTTTTTCCCGCTCTCTGACAGACTCCCAGGTCACCTTAACCTGCCCCTGGGCAATATATCGCAGGCCACCGTGTACCATTTTGGAAGAGCGACTGGACGTTCCCCAGGCAAAGTCTTTTTGCTCCACCAGCAGGGCTTTCAGCCCCTGACGGGCGGCCTCACGCAGAATACCTGCACCGGTAATACCGCCACCCACCACAATCACATCCCAATGGGTGCGTTCACGGCCTTCAAAGCGGCAAGGGCTGTCCGGGCGAGCGTACTTAATCATCGGACGGTGTCTCTGTGCACAACGCTTCCTGACACAACAAGGCTCCCGGATTCAAGCGCTGGTCTGGGTCAAAGTGCTGGCTCAGGCTTCTTAACGCCTCCATACCCAGTTCGCCTTTTTCATGATACAGATAAGGTGCATGGTCACGACCCACACCATGCTGGTGGCTAATAGTGCCACCGACCTCCACCACAGCCTGTGAACAGGCCCGCTTCAGAGCCTTCCAGCGCTGCAGAGTCTCTTCATAGGTTGCACCAAAACGGAACAGATAGGTGGTGTAGAGACTGGAGCCCTGTCCATAGACATGGGAAAGATGGGTGAAACAATGAACCTTTTCACCCCTCACCCCGTCACGCTCAAGAGCTTGAGTCAGTGCACGCTCAATAGCTACAATGCCGCGATTGGTTTGATCCCAGTTAATACTGGTCTCCAAAGTGTCTACGGCATAACCATGCTTCCAAAGGTTCTCCCGCAGGTAGGGGTAACGGAACCGCCCTTGCTCCCACAATCGACCAACCTTGTTACCAATAGTGTTCATACCGACACCATCAAAGCTCCGGATAAGGCTGCGTACCTGACGACGGACGTCTTTCACCTGCCGTGCTGTGCCGGTGATACCCAGCGTCACCATACTTTTGTCTTCACCTGCACCGCGCATATACAGGTAACGCTCCAGCCAGTGCACCAGACCATCATGACCAGCCAGTTTCAGCTGACTTCGGGTCTCTTCACTGCTGGAGGCTCTTAACATAGAAAGCTGGATCTTCTGCTGGGTCGTCTCCCGACAGAAGTTCAGGGCAGCATCCCAACCAGGGAAGAACACAACAATAAAGTCTTCCCGCTCCGGCGCCCGGGACACCCGGGTTTTTACCTCTGAGAGCACACCAAAACGCCCTTCAGAGCCCATAATGATTTCCCGTAAATCAGGCCCGGCGGAGGAAGCAGGAATGGCCGGGATATCCAGAGAGCCTGCAAAGGTTTCCAGACGACCACCGGCAAACAATTGTTCAATGCGCCCATAACCCAGAGACTGCTGACCACTGGAACGGCTCACAACCCAGCCACCCAGTGTGGATAACTCAAAAGACTGGGGATAATGCCCAAGGGTATAACCCCGGCTGGCCAGCTGCGCTTCAACCATAGGCCCCGGTACACCCGGTTCAAAGGTGGCAATCTGACTCTCTTCGTTTAAATCCAGCAGTCGTGTCATACGCCCAAGACTCAAAGTCAGCACGGGCCGTTCACTGCCAATCAAGGTCAGATGACCGACCACACTGGTTCCGCCTCCGTAGGGAATCACAGTGAAGTCTTCAATACGGGAAAGCGCCAGCAGCTCTTGAATCTGTTCAGAGGTTGCCGGAAAAGCGACGCCGTCGGGGAAGAACTCAAACCGGCCACTTTTTATTGCAATCCAGTCCGGCAGGGACTGCCCGCGAGCGTGGCGAACACGGGTTTCTTCGTCGACTTGAATGAGGGGGTGAGGTGGTAAGCGTGAAGGGGGAACCTGTGCACAAACCTCTGCCAGAGTTGCTTCCGGTAAAGGTTTAGACTGTCCAAGAGTTTCCTTCACAAAAGCCAGAGCTGAGTCCGTCAAAGGCGGCTTTTCAGTATTCTCATAGCCCCAGCTATTCCAATAACGCATACAGATTTACCACACTGGCCCAGGAGTTATTTTTCCCAATATTTTTTGCACGCATTTTTATAGCGCCGCCAGTGTAGCAGGCAGATCTATGACGGTAATGAAGTATGGCCTACAGTGGGGCTGACGAGTAAAAAAGCTCTAACGACTCAAAAGAGTTTGCATAATCACAGAAGCTGACCAATCCTTCCCCGTTCCCATGACCGCCAACTTAGATACGCCATGAAAAGGCTCTTTCGCCCGCTGCTTGCAGTATTTTCACTCTGCTGCATTGCTGTTTTTTCTACAGTATCTGTTGTCTTATCAGCATCTGACAGCCTCGAAGAGATTCTCGATCACGAGGTGATGCGCACAGCCTTGTTTACTCTGGCACCCAAGTCACAACTGGAAGATAAACTGGGGGGTACTAACTACTCTCAGCTGATCCTTGAACATCTGGTTAATAAACGCCCTGAACTTAATCAGTTTGTCGAACGAATCACCGCCAACACTATCAACCTTGATTACATTACCCAGCGCTCCCAGGTTATCGATAAACTGCTGGACAACATTCTCGACCAGACCTCACCACCTCGTACACTGATTGCGCTGGCCGCAGGTTTCGACAGTCGGCCTCTGCGTTATAAGCACAGGTTTGATGAAATTTATGAAGTCGACTTTCCGGCTATTATTGCCGAGAAGAAGCATAGTTATCAGCAGCTTGATATAGGGCATCACCATCGCCTTATTCCGGGTGATATTACCCAGCAGGACTGGCTGACCAGTCTTCCAAAAGAAAATGTGTTGATAACCCTGGAGGGCATACTGCCTTACCTCGACGAGGAACAGGTCAGGAGCGTACTACTTCATATCGCCTCCAACTTTCGCAACAGCCATGTGCTGCTGGAGACGATTCCAGGCTATATGGTGCCAACAGCTCAACTTTGTCTGCGCAGTGCCTTTATTCGCTGGATACTGTTCCAGCGTCAGGGAAAGTTCCAGGCTATCTCGGCCTTTCGTTCTGACGGCCGCATACTAAAGCCCGAGAACATCCCGCTATGGGCATCGGATCTGCCCCAGGGACGGGTTTCCATCCTGCAACAGGTGAGCCCGGTTTACCCTATGCGCGGTATTATTCTGCACCTTCCCTGGCTGCTGGGTGCGGATACTCCCCTCATTACCTGGATGAAGCTGAACTAGAGTGTGCTTCACATCCGCAAAACCTCAGCTATGCACCCGTGAAGATGGCGATTATAATGCCGCCTTTCCCACAGTACCCTGCCTCTGCTTTTACAAGAGCAGTTTTAAATAGCAGCCGACTGTGCACGCTCAGAACACCAGGTAACAACGACAGCCTATGGCTACAAAGAAGCTTTTTATCAAGACCCACGGTTGCCAGATGAACGAGTACGATTCTGCCCGTATGGCGGATCTTCTCGGCGAAACCCACGAACTGGAACTGACGGACAACCCTGAAGAAGCCGATGTCCTGCTGGTGAACACCTGTTCCGTACGGGAAAAAGCCCAGGAAAAATTGTTCCATCAGCTGGGCCGCTGGAAGAAACTCAAAGAGACCAATCCTGACCTTGTGATTGGCGTAGGCGGCTGTGTTGCCAGCCAGGAAGGCGAAGCCATCCGCAAGCGTGCCGGCCATGTCGATATGGTCTTTGGTCCCCAGACCCTGCACCGTGTACCGGAGATGATCGACGCCACCAGAGCCCAGGGTATTCCTGTGGTGGATATCACCTTCCCCGAAATCGAGAAGTTCGACAACCTGCCAGAGCCCAGTGTTGATGGCCCAACCGCCTTTGTCTCCATCATGGAAGGCTGCAGCAAATACTGCACTTTCTGCATCGTGCCTTTCACCCGTGGCGCTGAAGTCAGCCGTCCGTTTGATGACGTAATTACCGAGTGTGTCGGTCTGGCAGAACAGGGCGTACGTGAGGTCAACCTGCTGGGTCAGAATGTTAACGCCTATCAGGGGCTGAGCCACGAGGGCGGTACCGCTGATCTGGCCGAGCTGATTGCTGTTGTTGCCGCTATTGATGGCATCGACCGTATCCGCTTCACCACGTCACACCCAATGGAGTTCTCAGACAGCCTGATCAATGTGTACGGAGAAGTGCCGGAACTGGTCAGCCATCTGCACCTTCCCGTGCAGAGCGGTTCCAACGAGATTCTCGCAGCGATGAAGCGAGATCACAGCACTGATGAATACCTGAACAAGGTGAACCGCCTGAAGGCTATTCGTCCGGGCCTGAAAATGTCTTCAGACTTTATCGTCGGCTTCCCCGGTGAAACCGATGAGAACTTCACCGACACCATGAACCTGATTGCCGAGGTTGGCTTCGATGCATCCTTCAGCTTTATTTACAGCAAGCGCCCAGGCACTCCCGCTGTTGATTACGCCGATGATGTCACCGAAGAAACTAAAAAACAGCGTCTGAAGATTCTGCAGGCTCGCATTGACCAACAAGTAATGCAGATCAGCCGTCGTCTGGTAGGTAGCACCCAGCGCATTCTGGTGACTGGTTACTCCAAAAAGGACCCGGGCCAGCTGCAGGGTCGTACCGAGTGTAATCGCGTGGTGAACTTCCGCTGCGATAATCCACGTCTGATCGGTCACTTTGCTGATGTCTCGATAGGTGAAGCTCTGCCCCACAGCCTGCGGGGTGAGTTGGTGGTGTCTGAACTGGATGCTGCCTGGGAAGGTCAGCGGGAAAAGGTTGTTGCCTAAAAGCCTTTCACCACGGAGGCACAAAGACAAGGATTTACTGCTAAGTGCCCGGCCATGTGGAAACATATATATCTGGCCAATAAACAGGTTGCTCAGCCGGGCTGCAGCGCAGGGAGCATAGCCCGCTATGTGACTGGAGCTGCGGCAGTGCCGGGTGTCCTGGAGATTGAGTCAAATATATATGTTTTCATGTGACCGGGTACCTATTACGCACAGGATACTTCTCTGCTGTGAGTGACCTCAAAACCGGCAGCTATGTAAACTACCAATTATGAATATCCTGTTACGTCTCTCTGATATCAACCAAAAACAGCCGTCACCTGTCGCCCAAGTGCGACTACTGTCCGGTCAGGAGCGTAAATGGTGTACTGCTGTTGCCCATATCCATGGTTAAAGTGTTCAAGCGTTGTTTCCACAAACCACCAGTCATCGGTGCGGGCTTCGAAATCATCCTGCAGAATTTCCAGCATCCAGGTCAGTGAACTGTGGGGAGCAGGCTGTTTCAGTTTGGATAAAACCGGCGTTGGCGGGACATCAGACACCAGTACCAGCTGTTCGATAGAGCTCATGCCCTGCTCAAGGCTTTTCACCCATATGCCCGTGGTATTGGTAGCAGCTGCAGTAAAGGGAAAAGCACCTTTGCCCCAGCGCACCTGATACTGCCGCAGGAACTCTGGCGTGACACCTTTGATATATGGCAAATCAACCAGCTGGTCCGGCTCCATCACATCATCAGGGAAACCTCTGGCAGGTAACTCCAGCGCAGACTCCCGAGCCTTACCAAAGCAACCGTTTACCACGCAGCAGACCTGCCCATTCTGCAGAATCTCACCGTGCATCTGGGTGACATTACTCCCCTGACGCAGGCTGCGAACCTGAATCTCGATAGAACCCACTTCAATCGGGGCAATAAAGCTGGTCTGCAGACTGCGCAGGGGTGTCTCATTATTCAGGGTCAGACGCATCGCTCTCAGAACATAAGCCGCCTGCAGACCACCAAAACAGGCACGACCCTGGGTCCACTCGGGTGTCACTTCCGCCTGGAATCTCGACTCCCCTGCTCTTCCGTCATTCTCAAGAGCGACGATACGTTCAACCAGACTGCAAAAATTATTTTTCGACATCTCTTACTTCCAAAAAACTGTTTGCTCTCTGCGGCTTGTTATCTGCTATCTCGGTCTACAAAACATTCATTTCTGCAGCGATATGAGACCGACGGGGTGTCAGCAACAAATACAGCACAGGCACCACAAACAGGGTCAGCAGGGTTGAGGCCAAAAGCCCACCAATAATGCTCCAGCCCATAGGAGACCACATGGAGGAGTTCGCCAAAGTCAGGGGCAGCAGTCCACCAATGGTGGTCAGCGTGGTCAAGAGAATTGGCAGCAGGCGGGTCACAGAAGACTCAATAACGGCCTGTCGCACCGTGCGGCCGTTGTGGCTGAGCAGGTTGGCGTAGTCCACCAGAATAATGGCATTGTTCACAACTATGCCCACCAGAGAGGTCAGACCAACCATCGCAGTGAATGAGAAGGTATTCCCGGTCACCAGCAAAGTGACGATTGAACCAGTCATGGCAAAGGGAATAGCAGCAAAAATAATCAATGGCTGACTAAAGGAGCGGAACTGCAATACCAACACTGCAAAAATACCCATCAACGCCACAAGCACCACCTGCCCCATACCACCAAAAGACTCCTTACGCTTCTCCTGTTCACCACCCACCTGATAGAAGACACCGTCCGGCCACTCCAGGGCATCCAGCGCTTTGATCACCTGATTAGTCACTGCTTCCGCCTGATACCCTGGAGACACATCGGCCGTCACTCTGGAGATACGCTCCGTTCGGTGATGCTGCAGACGGGCCAGTGCATCATGCATTTCGAAATCAGCCAGTTGCGTGAGAGGAATAATGGCGCCATTGGTTGAGCGAACCATCATACGGTCAAAATCATCCAGCTGAGGTTGCGTAGCGCCCAGAGACTTCACCAGAATCGGGTAGTCTTCACCGTCAGAACCACGGAACTGCCCGGCCTGCACACCCACAAGGCTGGCACGAATCGCCTGATCAATCGCCTGCAGAGGCACGCCCAGCATGGCGGCCTTCTCGCGATTAATAGTGATGTGAAGATCAATCTTTCGGTGAGCCAGAGGGTTATCCACACTCACTGCGCCATCAACCGTCTCAATCACAGAGGCAACCTTCCGGGCCTGTTCCTGCAAAGCGTGCAAGTCATCACTGACAACCCGTATCGATACAGGCGCTTCATAAGGAGGCCCCTGCAACAGTTCCTTCACAGTAATTTTGGCACCGGGGAATTCATTCAGCTGTTTACGAACACGGTTCACAAACTCTTCCCGTGCATTGTCAGCGTCAGAATTTAACTGCACCACCAGCTGTGCATAAGACGGCACCTGACGCTTGGGAATTTCGTTATAGAAAATCCGCGGATTGCCTTTACCGATATTGGTGGCCACCGACACAACTTCCGGATGCTGGTTCACCACACCTTCAATAGCTATCGCAAGCTTGCGGGTATGGGCAAAACTGGCGCTCTCAGGTGCATCAATATTTACCAGCACCATGGCTTTGTCCGCCTTTGGGAACATGCTGACGCCCACCAGAGGTAACAGAGTCAAACTGCCCGCAAACAGACTCACCGACAGTAGAATCACCAGCCAGGGATATTTCAGGGCCCGGGTCAAAGTACGTGCGTAAGCGCCTCGAGCCAGACCCTCGACCCCTCTCAACACCAGCGGTTCCTTCGCTTGTGCTGAGGGGAACAGCCGACTGGCCATCAACGGAGTAATACTCAGGGCAATAATCAGGGAGGCCAGCAGGGTCAGTACAACCGTAACCGGCATAGAACGAACAAAGGTACCCGCACCTGTCTGCAACAACAGCATGGGCAGGAAGGCCAGCATGGTCGTCACAGTACCGCTCACTACCGCCCAGCCTACCTGACTGGCACCTTCAATAGCCGCCGTCTGACGGTCATGACCCGCCCGCAAAAAGCGGCCCACATTTTCTGTGACCACAATAGCGTTATCCACCAGCAGACCCAGTGCGATAACCAGCCCGACAATCGACATCTGCTGCAATCCAAAACCAGAAAGGTCGAGCCAGCCGAGGGCTATCACCACCGACATGGGAATCACCAGCACAATCACAAAGGCCGAGCGCACACCCAGTGCAACCAGGGTAATACCCGCCACCAGCGCCAGCCCCATCAAAAGGCTGCTAAGAAAATTATCCAGCCGCTTCTCAACACTGACGCGCTGGTCGTGAACATAGGCCATGCCCATATCCACCGGCAGTGACTGACTGAAGCCGTCTACTGCCTGATCAAGATCATCCAGCACATGCAGAATATTACTGCCTTTACGCTGTACGACAGAGACAAACACTGCTCGCTTGCCGTTGTAGCGGGCCTCATAACTGGGCAGAGCATCGCCCTGCTCTACCGAGGCAATATCGGCCACGGTAATCAACTGCCCCGGAGAAGCGACAACTGCCGTTTGTCGTATCTGTTCAAGGTCACGGAAGTCACCACTGGTACGCACAGTCAAACGCCGCTCACCAGCCACAACATGACCACCAGGAAGGTTCAGGCTGGCGGCTCTCACCTTGCTCAACAGTTCATCCAGAGAGATGTTTAAAACCTGCATTTTCAGCAGGTCGGCGCGAATATGTATCTGTTGTTCTGGCAGGGCATCAACATCTGCACGTTTCACGCCAGACACCCGTTCCAGCTTTTTCTCCAGAGTCTCTGCCCGGTTTTTCAACTCATAGTAGGAAGCGGTTTCCGACATCAGGGCAACCTGCAGGATATTTACATCCGCAGGAGATATTTTATCCACAGACAACAGCTGAATACCTTCCGGCAACTGACTGCGCACTCTGGCAACTTCTGCGACCACTTCATCGTATTTATCGTTGGGGTCGGAGCCGTAAAGAAACTCCACCCGAACCACCGCCAGGCCATCTTCCACATCACCTTTCAGCTCTTTGATATCGTCCAGCTCATTGATGGCCTCTTCCAAAGGGTCGAGAACCAGCTTTTCCATATCAAGGGGATTGGTACCGGGATATACGACACGAACAATCGCAGCAGGAAAATCAAACTGGGGATCTTCCGAACGGGGCATGGTCTGCAGTGAGACCAACCCGAGAGAACTCAACAACAGAATCACAATTAATGTGAACTGAAAGTTCTCAATGGCTATACGGGGCAGCTTCATGGTACTTACTCCCCCTGTCCGGCGGACATAGCAGTCACTCTCACTTTATCGCCATCATGAACAAAGGCTGCGCCAATAGTCACCACCTGATCTCCGTCCCTGATATCACCCGACACGGCCACCTGCCCGGCTTCAAGATGGTGAATGCGCACCTGACGCTCACTCACTGTCTGGTCATCATTGAGTACAAAAACGGTACCCAAAGGGCTTCGCGCCGAGGCCAGCGCCAGAGCAGGCAGCAATACAAGACGCTCCACCAATGCCGGCCGAATCTCTATACGGCCCACATACCCTTGCCGTAACCTCAGTGAAGCGGTGTTATCCAGTGCCATCTCAACAGTGAACAGACCTGAGTTTCTTTCAGCCGCTTCTGCAATCTGGCTGACCCGGCCTGAGACTGTCTGCAAAGGCCATGGGTCAAAGCTGACGCTGACCGGGTCGCCTTTCTGAACCCGAACTACCTGACGGTCTGACAGACCGGTTTCCATAATCCAGCCACGGGATTCATCTGCCAGCACAAACGCCACCTGACTGGGGCTGATTAGTTCGCCAGTCTCAATATTACGCTGAACAATACGTCCGGCAGCGGGGGCTTTGATCACGGAGTAACGGAGGTTAAAGCGGGATACCCGCAGTTTGGCTTCAGCCACATCCCGCTCGGTCTCGGCGCTCTGCAGCTGTTCAAGGGAAGCCACCTTCTGCTGATGCAGCGACTTCAAACGCTTTACACTGCGCAGAGTCTGCTCATACCGGGCCTGATCAGCTTTGACCTGGGCCTGTATCTCTTCCGTATCCAGCTTTGCCAGCAGTTGGCCTTTCTCTACGAAATCCCCTTCTTCCACCGCCAGCTCGGCCAGCGGGCCACCGACCTTAAAAGCCAGCTTCTGGGTGGATTTGTAAACCAGCAAAGCACTGAGTTTGATAGAGCGAGAGACATCCTGGAAATGAGCCGGAGCAACAGCCACTGGTCGTGGCGCCTTGCCTTCACGCTGAGCAGCTCCAGCCGGAAGGGTGCAAACCATCAGAATGAAGGAAAGAAAGAGAGAGATCGAAGGACCCATGGGCTGAATCGCCTTGAAGGTTAGTTTTAATTTATTGTTTTTGATTGTGCTTAATTCTTATCTCTAAGGACTCTAGATTTTCATGTTAGCAGTGTCAACAATATTGACATTGAACACTTACATTCCCAGAATCAAAGAACATTAAACTAAAAATATTACTCCAATGTCAGACCAGCCGGACCCTTATCACCACGGAAACCTTCGCGAAGCCCTGCTTGCCGCTGCCCAGCAGCAGCTGAAAGATGTTGGCCCCGAAAAGCTCAGCCTGCGGGCTCTGGCCCGTGAAGTGGGGGTCTCCCAGACGGCTCCCTACCGGCACTTTCCCAATAAAAACCTGTTACTGGTAGCGATTGCCGTTGATGGCTTTCGACAGCTGGAAGCCCATATCCGCAATAAAGCCGCCGAAACCGATAGCGCCGATGAAGTGCTGCAAACCTGTGCTGAGTGTTATATCGCCTTTGCCGAGCAGAATCCGGCCCTTTATCGGATGATGTTTGGCTCAGCACTGGGCGAATGGCGCAAGCCGGAGTTTATGTGTGGTGCCCCGCCCGCCTGCTTCTCGGCTCTGGTGGAGATCATTGAAAGGGGCATCAGCCAGGGCACAGTGAACGGAGAGTACCCTGCCTGGTTTCTCGCCAAGAGTATCTGGGCCCAGATTCACGGCTTTGCCATGATGTCCATCGACGGTCTGCTGGACCGCGGCATTCCCGAAGGCGAGACCTTTGATATCAAAAAGTCCCTCAGGCTGTGTTTTATGGGCAAACGCCCCTGACAAACCGGTCACCCCAGCTAACACTGACCTGCCATTTCCTGAATATTACTGTCAGACCCTGCAAAGGTTCTATCAAAACAGCATTACTCAGGAAAAGGACTATGGCGTCTCCAGTATCAGGCTTTCAAAGCAATACGGCTCGCAGCCCACAATCAAACATACTCACTGATCGCCCCCGAAAAATGCGATGCAGGAGAAGTGAGCGCGCTCAATCCGTCGATGCTACCTATGGCCATTGGCAGGGAAGATATACACGGGCTGCCGACGCTAATTCTTTTGCAACGCAACAAACCCAGACTAACCGGCTTATTCTCACTGACCTGGAACCTCAGATCGGTGTATCGACCCAGGATAAAGAAACCCAGACCGACCAGGAAATCCAGGCCTGTGTATCAACTCTGGATAGACAGACCCAGACCGAAGCACCGCACATGATCGAGCAAGCGACACAGATAGACGGGCAGGTTCAATATGAACAGCTCCATATCGACGAGCCCGGTGACAAGTCTCCTACCAGTAAACGTGCCAGGCGCTCACTGTCTCCTACCAGTAACCGCTCCAGGCGCTCAATGTCTCCCAGCCCCTCAGACAGCATCTTCACCGGTAGTAGCGACTCATCTATCAGTTTATTTGCTTCGGAATCCCTAACGGCACGATTCCCATCAGCGCCGGCGTCGGCACCAATTTCACCATTAACCAATTCTCCCGACCTACCTTTCACACCTGGCGAGAATGATGCCTTTGATGCCTCTTCCACACATTCATCCACATCAGTTGCAACGGTTACTGAGAAAGAACAGGAAGACTTTTTTTATGAGAAATTCCTGCCGACACTTTCACCAATGCCTAAATCGGCTTCCCTGCCCGCCCTGCCTGTCGACCCTGATGCGCCTTTCACACCGTCACCCAAATCATCTTCAACGAAGATTGAAGAAGAACATCTCAAAAACGATGAATGCGAACCAATGGAAACAGACTCTCCAGCCTGTACCCCCATTATGAACCAGCCCAATGAGCTTGAAGAGATTCCCGGTTTTGGTTTGAACAGCTGGGGACAAACCTGCTTCTTTAATGCCACCCTGCAGGTTCTGGCCCGGCATTTCTCCGGTTCCTCGGTCATAGATACTCTTACAGATGCACCTATTCCAAAAGATGTACATAAACAGATGGCGCAAAATGATCTGCAAGATAAGCTCTATTTCGATTTCCGCTCATCACTGTTTGACTTGTGCGCGGCGCTGATTGACCCGAAGCAGACGCAGGGCAACATTAATAAGCTGCAGGAAACCCTTCTCATACACTACCGCAACCTCTCCTGTGGCTGTCAGAGAAACATTGGCAATTTGATTTTCACTCAACTGCCCGAAAGACCCGGGTTCTAAAGCCTTTTCCAAAATGGAGCAGCAAGATGTTCACGAACTCCTTTGTGACCTGCTCGACCTGCTCGACCTCGCAAACCATGAAGAATTTGCCATCACCCAGGGCAGCCAACTGTCCTTGAAGAAAGATGATAAAACCCTGCTGGGCCGTGAGCCGTCATTGAACAACACCTGTACGATTCAGGACTTAACCCTGATGAACGCACCACCCGAGAGCACGCTACAGTCCTGCCTGAACACAACATTGGAGCCTGAAGTACTCACCACAGAAAACGCTCTTTCCTGGAGCCGCGAAGAGCTGGTCAAAGCACAACTGCTAACGCCTGATAACAAAGCAAGCGAAGTGTCCAACGAAGAAAGAGCTCAAGCCACTCGAGGGTGTCAGGATGTGAAACAGTGTTTTCTGGCTCCTCTGGGACAGACCATTCCCCAGCGCATGCTGTTAAAGGTTGATCTGAACTGCTTAAATCGCCGAAGGGATAGCGTTATTAAAGATGTCCAGGCTTCCACCAGCCTTATGAAAGACCTGAATCAAACAGTCTCAGTGACCTTCTACCATGGCACCGCACAGCAGCCGATGTCTGAACGTCAGGCTGTGACCCGCGAATATTGGGTACAAAGTGCTATCTGCCATACCAGCCGGGCTGGGTCAGGCAAGCGGGGGCACTATGTTGCTATGTCCCGCTGCCCAAAACCGACCCTACTGGATGATTTGAAAATCACCCCATGGCCGATAAAAGGCTCCAAACCCTATACGGGCCGTATTTTCAGCCTGAAAGCGGTTAACCAGACAGCGTCGACAATTTCATAGTGGGGCTTGCTTTATTCAGTCTGCGCCCCGATATATGTTTGAAAGCGGCCTCCCGGCTGCCCCTTGCATATAGCTCTTAGCTCTTATTAGTAGTACTAAATAGTACTAGCGTTCTTTTTAATGGAGCTTTAATAGAATTTTTACAAAGGCTGAATACCGTATTTTGAACGCCCAACCCAACACCCTTCAGTTCGCCCTCGAACCCGTCGACGCCCGTCGCTTTGCAGACCTCTGTGGCCAATTTAATGAACACCTGACACAGATCGAGAACCGTCTGGGTATTCGCATCAGCAGCCGGGGCCAAAACTTTGAACTGAGCGGAGAAGACTCTGCCATACAGGCCGGTGAAAACGTACTCAAACGCCTGTTTGAAGAAGCCGAAAAGCCTCATAACGTCACCCCGGACACTGTGCACCTGTACATTCAGGAATCCGGCATGGAGCCTGTGGATGAAGACGTTTCCAGCCCGGACGTTGTTATCCGCACCCGTAAGGGCTTGATTCGCCCCCGGGGGAAGAATCAGCAGGACTATGTCCGCACGATTATGAGCAACGATATCAACTTTGGTATTGGCCCTGCAGGTACCGGTAAAACTTATCTGGCTGTTGCCTGTGCAGTACAGGCTCTGGAACAGGAAGAGATACAACGGATACTTCTGGTTCGCCCTGCGGTTGAAGCCGGTGAAAAACTGGGTTTCCTGCCCGGTGACCTGGCCCAGAAGATCGACCCTTACCTGCGCCCTCTTTACGATGCTCTCTACGAGATGATCGGCTTTGACCGGGTCACCCGCATGATCGAAAAGAATGTGATCGAAGTCGCTCCCCTGGCTTATATGCGTGGCCGAACCCTGAATAACGCCTACATTATTCTCGATGAGTCCCAAAACACCACGATGGAACAGATGAAAATGTTCCTGACCCGGATCGGCTTTGGTTCCACCGCTGTGATTACCGGAGATATCACCCAGGTCGACCTGCCCCGCAATGTGAAGTCCGGCCTGCGCCACGCCAAAGAGGTGCTGGAGGGGGTGGAAGGTATTGGTATGACCCAGTTCAGCTCAAGGGATGTGGTTCGTCACCCACTGGTGCAGCGTATTGTGGAAGCTTACGATGTCCACGAAAGCCGTGCCGAAGCGCAACAGAAAGAACACAGCAAGAGCAGAACCAACTGATGTCCGAACAAACTGAATCTGTATTTGTTGATCTGCAGATTGCGGACGCTTTCAATGAACAATGCGACACTGCCGACCTGCCATCCGAAGAGCAGCTGACCCTCTGGGTCAGCGCCGCTGTGCGGGATGAACGTGAAGAGGCCGAGGTCAGCATTCGTATTGTCGAGGCGGAAGAAGGTCAGGCTCTCAACTTACAATGGCGCAACAAAGATTACGCCACCAATGTACTGTCCTTCCCCTCTGACCTGCCCCCTGAGCTGGAGCTGCCTCTGCTGGGTGATCTGGTCATCTGTGCACCCGTTGTACAGAAAGAGGCCGTAGAACAGAAAAAGAGTAGCATTTCCCACTGGGCGCATATGGTTATCCATGGCACACTTCATTTGCTGGGTTACGACCATATTGATGATGACGAAGCTGAAGCCATGGAAGCGCTTGAAACCAGTATAATGTTAGCTCTCGGCTACCCTGCACCTTATGAGTCGCCAGAGCTATAAGCCAAACCTGAGGAATTCATAGAAGACAATGGCTGAAGATCATTCGGACAACGGGCAATCCAGCCGAACCTGGCTGGAGAAACTGAAACAGGTTTTCTCCGGCGATCCCCAGACCCGCGACGAGCTGCTCGACCAGCTCCGCGATGCCGAACAGCACAGCGACCTGCTCGACAGCGAAGCCCTGCGCATTATTGAGGGTGCCCTGCAGGTTTCTGAGATGCAGGTTCGCGAAATCATGATTCCCCGCTCCCAGATGGTCTGCATTAACGCTGATGAGAAGCCCGAAGAGTTTCTGCCAGCCGTTATTGAAGCTGCCCACTCCCGTTTCCCGGTTATCGGCGACAACAAGGACGAAGTGCTCGGCATCCTTCTGGCGAAAGACCTTCTGCCTCTTATTCTTGAAAACAACCGCAAGCGTTTCAGCATTAAAGACCACCTGCGTCCGGCCACCGTCGTGCCAGAAAGCAAACGCCTGAATGTGCTGTTGAATGATTTCCGCAGCAACCGCAACCATATGGCCATTGTTATTGATGAATATGGTGGTGTGGGCGGCCTGGTGACTATCGAAGATGTGCTGGAGCAGATCGTCGGTGATATTGAAGACGAATACGATGTGGAAGAAGACAGCTTTATCAAAACCCTCGGTAACGATGAGTTTGTGGTGAAAGCGCTGACCCCCATTGATGACTTCAACGAACACTTCAAAACCAGCTTCAGCGATGAAGAGTTCGACACCATTGGCGGCATAGTCATGCAGCAGTTTGGGCACCTGCCCAAGCGTAATGAAACCGTCTCTATCGGTTCGCTGTGCTTCCAGATCCTTAACGCAGACAACCGCCGTATACGTCTGCTACGAATCACCCACGTCTGATCACACAACAGCGGATGTTCTTCTTCCTGTGAGTTCTTTACTGCAACGCAATGGAGTCGGCCATCTGCTGGCTCTGGTCGCGGGTGCCACCACCCCGCTGGCTTTCAGCCCTTTCCATTACTGGCCGGTCATGCTGCTGAGCATTGCCGCCTTCTATGGACTGATTCAAACCCCGAGCCGACGTACTGCCTGCCTGCGGGGCCTGTTCTACGGACTGGGCTTCTTTGGTGCGGGTACGTCGTGGGTGTATGTCAGCATTCACCAGTTTGGTAATGCTTCCCTGCCTTTGGCGGTCATACTCACTGCACTCTTTTCGCTGATACTGGCCATCGCTTTCTTTGTACCGGTTGCCGCCCTGTTCCAGCGCTTTGCTCCTGACCAAAAGCCCTGGCAGAAAGTCATACTGTTTGCTGGCCTCTGGGTTCTGGGTGAATGGACACGCAGCTGGTTATTAACGGGCTTCCCATGGCTGTTTGCCGGTTACACCCTTCTCGACACACCCTTTGCCGGGCTGGCTCCGGTGACCGGAGTTTACGGCTTAAGCCTTCTATTAGCATTGGCAGGTGGAACACTTACCGCACTGTTTATGCATAGAGACAGTAAGCCTTTGTACGCTGTCGCAGGTGCTACCGTCGCTTTTGCAGTTACTGCCACCCTTTTGACTGGTCATCAATGGACACAGCCTTCACAGAAAAAACCTCTGACCTTTGCCGCCGTTCAGGGCAATATTTCCCAGGACTTAAAATGGGAACCCGGTCATCTGCAAAAGACTGTGGACACCTATGCCAACCTGTCAGGCTCACAATGGAATAAAGATCTGGTGTTCTGGCCTGAAAACGCTATCCCCACCTTTTACCAGAATGTGCCAGAACTGATGAGCAGCTTTGCCCAGCAGGCGAAAGCGTCCAACACCGCTCTGGTGCTGGGTATGCCCTGGTACACATTGCAGGCCGATGAGCACGGACAACACCCTTACTACAACGCACTGCTGGGTCTCGGTGAAGCCGAAGGTCATTACTTCAAACAGAAGCTGGTGCCCTTTGGGGAGTTTGTACCCTTTGAAAACCTGATTCGGGGCATCATCAGCTTCTTTGACCTGCCCATGTCTTCCTTCAGTCAGGGCTCTGACCAGCAGAAGAGTTTGCAGGTGAAAGGTGAGCCTGTGGCCACCTATATCTGTTATGAAGTGGTATACCCGGACTTTGCCGCACAGCAGGCACAGGGCAAGGGATTACTGCTGACGGTTTCCAACGACACCTGGTTTGGCCGCTCCATTGGCCCTGAGCAACACTTCCAGATGGTGCGCATGCGCTCTCTGGAGACAGGCCGCTATCAGCTGCGGGTCACCAACGATGGTATTAGCGCACTGGTCGGCCCCGAAGGTGAAGTCCTCAGCCGCATTCCCCGCTACCGGGACGGGGTACTGGAAGGAGAGATTCCTTTGATGGAAGGCTCTACTCCGTTTATGCACTTTGGCTCATGGCCAACCTTGCTATTGGCCTTTCTGTTGATTGGAATTGCAGTTTGCTCTGGTCAGAACCGAAAAAATCAGCATAAGTGATTTAAACTGGAAATGGCTTAAGCATAACCATGCCTCATAAAACAGCAGTACTTACTGCTGTTCGAGAGCCAGACACAACAAAGCCCTGCACTGCAAAGCCCTGCACTAAAAAGCCCTGCACTAAAAAGCCCCGTACTAAAAAGTAACGAGGCTTTATTTTCTGGTTTAACGCCATCATCCAAACCCTATCACCGGGTGGACTGATTTTTGGATGGACGAAACCCCGACAATATTGAAAAACGAAGTTTTAAGTTACCCCGACAGGTTAACCGTTCGCAGGCTTTCTTCTTCCTCATTCAGAGATGTCGTAACCCATAACCTGTCTGATACACGTATCTCTCACGAAATGAGCCGCCATCGTGCTCAACAGGCTGGCCTGATGCGAAAGCTATTGTTACACAGCATACTTTTCTGTTACTTAACCTAACAAAAAGGTCATTATTACAACATCCGCGCAGTAATTCCTTTCTTTGTAATGTCTAAAGATGTTCTCTCCATTGATGCTGAAGCTCAGTCTGGTTCATCCCATAGCTCCTGCTTAACCCAATGGTGAGTCTGATTAAATTGGCTCAAGAAAAGGGGTTTAAGCATGGAACGGATAGGACACAGTCATTTCGCAGAGAGTTACAATCAAGCCGATCGCAAGCGGTCATCTACTCCAGAAATGGACACCTCGAATACCGTAACGCCCTCTGAAAGCAAATACCAGAAGATAGATACGCAGCCTTTGCTGACTAGCCCGACAGCGCCGCCAGGCTCTCCGGCAGGTACTGACCCCGGTTTTGACGCTGTTTATATTGATGATCCCGCGCAGTTCGATAGTCTGGTCGCAGGCTATCAGCAGACACATCCTGACTATGAGCTGAGAATTATCAAAACGCCTCAGGATATTGACACTCAAGATCTTGTTAAAAAAATTGTTATACATCGAGGGGCTGGTAATCAGGTGATCGAAGAAGAGCTTCCCGGTCTTCTTTTTAATGATGAACCTGTAGTGGTTTTTATTGATGCTGCCCATATGAGCGCAGGACAATTAGCCGGGTTGAACGAATTTATAGAACAGCGCCCCAAGTTCCAGGGGAAAAATCTGTCTGACACTTGCCGGGTTGTGGTGCTGCTGTCAGCAAAGATGCACCGAATACCCCGTGGGCAGAACTCAGAAAAGCCCGGCATGGATTTTATCAGCCGCGTCAGCCGGTATACCAATAGCTGGAGCCTTAAAGCTTCACAGGAGACAAGCCAGGAAAAAACACAAGAGGAAAAACCTTTACAGGAAACAGGAGAGCTGGACGACCATACCCCTGTAATCTCCGGCACCTCGCAACCGAAACCTATAGAGATTGAATCCGTTCCAGTTGACTGGTCCCCCAATAATGTCACCTGCAAAGTACTGGATTTTCAGTATAGGGACTGGAGAGACGTTCTTTATGGTGCTTATGATCAGGATGCTGATAACAACCCAAAATTCGAACATAGCGTTCTTCACGAATTAGCCCAACATTCAGGCCAGAGTCCCGTTGCCGTCCTCAGATTCGCCCCCTGGTATGACCCGGCGTTCCGACTGGCTATGACCGAGCTAAAGGCAAAGGGCTGTTATCATATCAACGGGGAAACCATCACCACATCGTCTGTGGACTTTGTACGACAGGAGGTTGAACCTGAGGCATTGAAACAACGGCTGCTTCGTGTGTTCAGTCCGGAGGTCGTCATAACTGGTAATCACTTCTGTCTTAATCAGGGTAATCTGGAGGATATCCTGAGTGATACTGGGATTAAAGAAGGCAAGGTGGTTGTTGGCAATGTGTTGCCATCTATTTTGGAAAGATCTCCCTGTTTGCGTGTAACCTCCCGTTTGACAGAGGAACAATGGCTCAAATTATTATTAAAGCTTGAATCCTGTGGCTTGAGCGCGCCGGTGCCACTGGTGATAGACAACCCTCGGGCACAGCCAATTGAGTTCCAGTTAACAGAGTCTTATCAGACAGCAGCAGCCAGCGTCCATCCCTATATCATGGTGCTACAGGGTGATGAAGGGTATCTATTACAGCAAGTCTCGGTGAATGTAGCGCAAAAGTGGGGTATTCCGCCGCAGGATTTATATTCGCTCTCCCTGACCCCTGATTTGGATACGTCGGATATTACCAGCTGTCTTCAGGTTCAATCCTTTGCCCGGCGTGAATTTGAGGCTGGCTCCACGCCCCTGGTAGAAGCCCTTGAAAAAGGTATGCCGGTCGTATTGAAAAATCTGCATAAAAACCCTGCTATCCAACAAAACCTGGAAAGCTTGCTGAGTACCCCGCCATTTTTGTTAATCAATGGAACAAGAAAAGAGTTTCACAATGCGCGTATTGTTGTCCTTCAACCTGAAACCGGCACATTCACTTCGCCGGTCTGGAAAAGTCTTAAGAATGAAAACATACCGTTAGATGAGGCAACAAAGAGTCAATATTTGCAGGAGCATTTCAAACTCAGCCATGAGGAATACTCGAACCTGAAAAAATTATTGGCTGTTATGGGGACGATTCCCGCCAGCTCTAACCGCCTCTGGCCACACCCTGCCCCGGGTATGTCCTTTGATGTTTTATCGAAGCTGGTCCCACTGGCACAACAGATCTGCAAGCAGCAAACCGGTTCTAAAAGCGGGCAAAGACAGACTGAACACTGGCGTAAAGCACTGTCTGTCGGTTTGTTTGAGGAGTACATGTGTGCACCGGAAGTTTACAGTTATCTGAAACTGGCCTGTGACCAGCTCTTTCCAGCTGCAACTTCTCAGAGCGTCTTGATGGATGTTAGCGCTATGGAGCGTTTTCTTGACGAGCATTCAACAGTTAACAAAGACCTTGTAAAAAAGCACGCCTGGTCACTTTCGCGCCTTGTTTCTCCTGACTTTCTCCCTGCTTTTCAGCTAACGGATCCATACGATGAGCCGCCCAGTTTCACTGTTAATATCATGTACTCATTATTGGAAGGTTTACGTAACGAACGAGAACAATCCCTGGCTGCATCAATGGACGGCTATAGCAAAGAGATTGAACAGCAATTATCCGACGCACTCAGAGCCTCTCGCTGGACGATGCAAACAGAAAACGCCATGGATACGGACAACACCAGCAGCTCACCTCTGTCTGAGGACAGGCTTGTTGAGACAACCCGGCTCGTCTGTGCCAGCCTTGCCGACAAAAAAAACAGCACTGCGATGCTTCGCATTTCTCTTGAAAAGATACTCGGGGATTTTCCCAATACTTCCTATCTCATAGAAAACCTGATCAGTGGTAAAAAGGACTGGGAGGCCTGGCAGAACAGTCGCTACCAGCAACTGGCCGAGTTACTTACTGAGCAGCGAATTGTAGCTCTTAAGGGGGAAGCCGGTGCCAGCAAAACATACACAGCCCATCATGTTGCCCGTGCTTTGAATCCCTGTCAGCCGCCGTTTACTGTCAGCATAAGCCCACAGGACACTCAGGCCAGCTTGTTGCGCCAACAGGTGACAATTCCTATACCAGTGACCCAATCCGTGGCGTCACTGTTGAATAATGGCCTGTCAAAAGACGACATCAAGGCCCTTGAAGCCATGGCTGATTCAACCTCAGCAGGTGCCTCTTCGACGCTGACCCTTACCTTAACAAAAGCAGTAAAAACAACGTTAAAGAGCACCATGAGTTCAAAGGGATATGAAGTAGCTGTCGCACGGTTCTCTGATATCGGTACAGAATACAGGGATGGACCGTTGTTGCGCTGGGCAAAAACAGCCGGCGCACAAGGTCATCCAGTTATTCTTATTATTGATGAAGGTAACCTCGCACCTCCAGCACTCTGGGATATGCTTCAGGGAATGCAGGATGAACATCCATTCATCAGCTGTGGGGGAGAGAGAATATTACTGACAAAAAATCATCGCATCATATTCACGGGAAACCCGGAATCTGCTCCCGGACGGCACACCAGCCTTTCCTTGCGCAACCAAATGACGACTCTTTATTACCCTGCTCTACCTGATGAGTTTCTCAAATATGCCATCGCCAGCAAAAGATTGTCAGAGGCGGAAAACCTGGAAAAATCGCAACAGGAATATTGTCTCCAGCAAATAATGCGCTTGTGGGTGCTGTTCAGGCAGACACTCCCCGAGCACGAATTTACCCCACGGGATCTTAACGAAATCTGCGACAGGTTGCTGCGTTATATTTCGATGGAAAAAGCAGCACCTTTGGAAGAAACATTGTTGATACAACTGGTTTGGCTGGCTGTCAGTGAAACACTGGGGGGAGAATGTCATCCGGAAACGACACAGTTTGATACCCTTCTATTTAATTTTCAACAGCAACAGCAAGGGCTGAAGTTTTCTGACTGGTCCGCCGTGGAACAGTCCTTTGCAGCGTTTTTTCTCAGGCTCCAAAAACGGGCCACTGAACAGTTCACCGTTGATACACCATCGGTTCGCAGTCTTGCTCGTACAATATGGTCTGCTCTTAAGGGGCAGGAAGAAGAGAAGAACAACAATAAGATCGCGCTGGGTAAACATGCCACGTTAATTGAGGGGCCTCCCGGACGAGGCAAAGATGCATTGCTTGATCTGGTACTTGGCACTGAGAGACCAGAAGCGTTTATTACACACCTGAACGCAGGAGTCAGTGACTGGGAAGAGGTAAAATCTGCTATCCAGTCTGCAGCCGACGCTGGTGAAATTATTGCTATTTCGGAGTTAAACCTGTTGCCCAGTGAGTTTCTGGAAGGTGAGCTGAACGATCTGCTCACCGGTGAAGCACGTCCGGGCTTTCACCTGATCGCGACTATCAACTCCCCTGAGTTCAGTGGGCGTATGCCCTTCTCTCCGGCACTTCAGAGCCGCTTTGTTCAACACAAAATTGCTGACTATGGTGATGATGAACTTTATACCATTTCCCTCAACAATTTGCCGGAGCAACAACAAAAAGCCACACTGCTGACCCGCTGGCACTGTCATTTGCGCATAATCATGCAAGGCATGGGAATAGGCCTGCAACCCTGTACCAGAGACCTCTCCTCACTACTCAACTACGTTGGCCGTTACCCCGGGATTTCAGAAACTCAGATGGAAGAGCTGTTCTATCAGCAGCACCGCATTCTGATTGAGAATGCCCGACTGACACCGGACAAAATTTTTCACCAGGATCAAGCTCCTGTTAAAGAGGGTGAAAAAGGGGACAAGACCATTGAATCTATGGATATTGATCAGACTTCCACTGGTCTCTCCCAGGTTATCGGGAAACAAGCATTTTTTAAAACATTTTCCGAACGCTTTCCCAGGCAGCTTATTCCTACGGTTTCTCTGGGTTCAAGTAATCTTTATGACCAGTCAACTAAAACCGTGACACTGGATGCACAGGCCTTTGACCAGGAGGCGCTGCAGACAGTGATCCGTTTGATTGTGGAGCATAAGTGGCGCTCGTCAGCTGTGCCTGATGTCTATCCCATGCATAGCGATACTCTGGCAAGAGCCCTGCTGGTAAGGTGGAAACGCGACTATGCACGCAGCGTAATGCCTGACCCGAAAGACCCGGCGACTCAGGCACATCTGAACCTGCTTTACCCTTTTGCAGGTGATGAAAGGCTAACACTGGAGATGCCGGAAAATGCTTATTATATCGATGCAACCAGTCGCTTGCTGAAAGCAAAAGGCCTCGAACCGAAAAGTGAAACCTTTCAGGATTTTCTGAAAATACTGAGAACACCAATTGCCCATCCTGAGAAGCCATTACTTCCAGCTGTGGATGCTTCAGACGAAAGTATGGATACCGAGGAAAAGAGCATTTCCTTCCCTCCTCCGGTTATGATTCCTCTGTCCTCTTGTTGTTCGGAAAAGGGTAAGAGGGTCCGTATCTCACAGACTTTTCCCGGCGAAGATTATACCAGTGTAAGAGAGAGTCTGATCACTCCTGCAATAGACAGCAATGGAGGTCTTGTTTTCGCAGTGAACCCCCTGGGGCAAAGTGGGTTCAGTATTCTTGATTGTGTGAATTTCAACCCTGAAAAAGGTATGCACGATTCACAATTCCAGTCCCGTCAAACACTGAGAGCGGACGGGCAGTGGCACGTTTTGTCCGCCCATAAATGCTGCTTACAGGCATACCCAAAATCGATCGGCTCAACACCAGCGATGACTGTAGAGATCATAAAGGATCGCGCCAGTGGGCTTTTTCTGGCACGCACCAGAAACGAAGGCAAGGTAACAGCTGACACAGTGTTGCTGGATATCATCTTCGACAGTATAGAAACGACGGGTGATCACAGCACTTTTTTGCGTGACAGTAACCCCCCTTACTTTTCGCCAGCTGCCGCAGACCTGGCCATCAGCGCCGTTAATAATCATTATGGAGATAAAATCAACGCAATCAGGGAGGCACTTGAGGGTTGTACTTCCATGCAGGAAAAAATTTCTATGATCACAGCTTTCTGCACATCCGGCACGAATCTGGAGCCACTGACTATGACTCAGGATGCCTATGAGCAATGGCAGGCACTTCTGAACAATCAACCCATGACACCTGAACACCGCTGTCTGGTTTTTTGGGCGCTCGCCAATTACTGCAGCATCCCCTGCCGTATTGGTCAGGGACCGGGTAAGGGGAATGTATGGGTAGAAATACTACAATCGGGATCTGTTCTATGGAAGGTTCATGGTCTGGGCGGGACTATTGAGAACCCTGACATGATTCTGGAAACACCTTCAGAATTTCCCGAAAAAAAGAGATACAATACACTCGGCCTGTCATCGGACATAATAGATAGAGCATATTCTTTTTCTTCAGGTCAACCTTACTCCCCGGAAGAAGTAAAAATCCTTCTCAGCGAAATAAAGCCTGGGGCTCCTGATTACTATACAGTCTCTTTAGTGGCTCCCCGCCTTATCGCTATAAACATCTCCAGATCGGGACCTGTCACCCCGGATCTGGCCAAAGCATGGCTGAAGTCCTACGTGGAGGCAGGTAAGACGTTTGATCACAGGGAACAGGTAAAAGACAAATTGCCGCAGTTACTACAGACCCTGCATGAACGTGCTGGAAGTGGAACTCCGGACAAGTCAGATGAACTTTGTAGTATTTATCATGAACTTGCTGCATTTATTTTATCCAACAAATGGTTGCCTACAGGCTGTTTAGCAAACGACATCCACACTCTTCTGGATCAGCCTGTAAAGTCCCGGGATGCCCTCGCAGCCAAGAGCGCTTTTTATCGAGAACAATTAACACGAAGACTTAAGCTGGACAGGGATATTCGCCGAGCCCGACAGGGAGATAAACTCGCCAGAAACAAGCTGGATCCTGATGTGCTCGAGGCTGTCAGCCAGATGTTAATTGGCCAGACAGCTCCGGAGCTTATCAAGCAGCTTCATGCTGAAGTACCGGGTGTTGAATATGCCAGGACTCCACCCGGACGCCCGTGTCTCGTCAGAATGCTTCGTCGATTACCCGCATTTCAGCGCAGCACGACTATCTCTACCACCAGGCCGGCACTGGTGGTTACTCCAACTCTGCCCTATAGCTCAGTGTTCTCCTCTGCTGTTCAAAAAGGTATTGCCAAACCTGACCTGTCAGTGAACATGTTTCAGAACAAGCGTTCAGGGTTGTTTGCAGACTACATCCAAAAATACGTTCGTTTTGCCTTTCTAAAGTATCTCTATGAGACAAGTGGTGGAGCATCAGGTCGAATGCAGTCGCTCTGTATCCATGAAACTAGCCATCGATTCACTAAGCCATTGTATGACCCGTACAAGCCTGAGACCTCAGGTATTTTCACACCAGAAAATGTTGATGAATTTTACGAGCTTAACTGCTCTGATACTCACAATCATGTGGATGTCGACGAAAGGCGGTTAAACAACACCTGGATCAAGGAGGGATTTAATGAATCCAGCCTTTGCCTGTTGACCCAGGCAGTCGTTAAAAAATGCGCAAAAAACTATTTAGATGGGGCAGACTGGAAGTGTTTACTTAAAACCGTAGAAACTCTCCCCCATTGGCAGAAACACGTGGAAAATGAAAAAAAGAAACATACACCTCTAATAGAGAAAGTGAGACATCGTAGCAAAGAGATGATTGAGAAAAGTAGGCGAAAGGGTGAAAAGCCCGACGAACACTATATTCAGACCAGCCAAATACAAGAGTGGCTTGTGGATGATATTGACCGATAAAGCCAGGCAGCGTCCCCTCCGGAATATCTGACTTAGGATGAGGACCCTTGTCACCAAACAACCCCAACAATAGTGTGTGCTATGTGTGTTGGTAAATGTTCGAACAACAGGCTCACAATAAGTTCATCAAATATATTCCAATATCAGTATTAGGCTATGTAACCAGCCGGTTATCAGATGCCAGTATTCCTGACGGGGCAGTTAGCATCACTAACAGGCACTGAACGGACTGGCTTTCGGCATCTCTGAAGAGGGACAGAATCACTAACAAGCAGGTTTCTCTTCTATGCAAAGTCCTTCTTCACAAAGTCCTTCTTCGCAAAACCCTGACTACCAGCACAATCCTCCTCCTGCTTATCAGGAGTTTGATTCCTCACAGCGCAACCCTGCTGTTCAACCTTCCCCCCCCGTATACGGACAAAGTGGCCAGTGGCACCAGCACCATGTGGCGCATCAAAATGCACCCCGTTATATGCAGGGCTCTGTTTATCCGGCATTTCAAACCAGTGCTCTTCGCCTGACCCGGGAGCTTCAGCAGGAGTATCAAAACTTTATTGATGACCTGCCGATGTTCGACACCAACACAGCTTCACAGGCACACCTGCCCGAACATATCAGCTCTTATGTGCAAACGGCCAGCGCAACCCTGAACCATCTTCCGACATCCAGGGCAATCCGCCAGCTTTGCCTGTTGCAGCACACCTGTTATCAGCAGGCCGACTATCTGGAGTCTATAAACAGCCCTGTGCAAAGCTTTGCCATGAGCAGTTACGCCTCAGCTCTGGAGCCGGTTATTGATGGCCTGATGAACGAACACACGAACACATCGCCATACCACGCTTCAAAAACCTCACAGATAAAATCCTTGGGGTGCTGGGTTGGGAACCAGGCCTTCCGACTGGTGAACTGGGTGGCTGGTGTCTGTAAACAGGTGCCGGCTCCTGTTCGACACAGCCGTGCTCATAATCATTCTGCGACACAGTCATCGTCTTCACAGGCTCCAGGCCAACGACAAGCCTTCACACAGCCAGCTGTGCGTCACTATCCAGATGCACCAGAGGTAAGACCTGAACTGCAGTGGAGCCACAACATCCGTCAGCAGCTGGAACTTTATATGCTGGAACCAGCCGTTATTAATAAGTTGATGGAATCCGTCACTCCGTTTTACAGCAGTGAAGAGGAGCTGCGACTGATTGCTTTGGCGTGGATTAATATTCGCAGCTCTCGCCCGGAGAGCCGCAGGAATCTGGATAACTTTATCCACATACTGCAGATCGGTTTTATCCGTCATGAGCACTTACGGTATCTGGCAAGTGTGGATCGAGCCCAGGCGGTAAGTACCTCCCATACATGGATTACTCAGGCAGGCCTTACCCGGGGTTGATGCATATCAACATAAGGTTTCAGGCCGTGGACAAACAGCACAAACATTGCGGTGAGTCCTTGCCTGACTGGCGTTGCCTGAGTAGTGTCGCCTAAACTATTCCTACTGTTTTATGTAAGGCTTCCCTGTGTCCAGGAAACCCCATATCGTTATTCTTGCAACCGGCGGCACGATTGCCGGTTCCGCTGCCAGTGAAACTGGCGGCGCTTATAAATCCGGTCAAGTCAGCATTGAACAGCTGCTCTCCGTGATTCCTGAAATCCGTGATCTGGCAGAGGTGTCTGGTGAAGAAATCGCCAGCATCGGCTCCCAGGATATGGACGAACATGTCTGGCTGCCTATGGCTCGACGCTGCAACGAGCTAATGGCCCGTGATGATGTTGATGGTCTGGTGATCACCCATGGTACCGACACCATGGAAGAGACTGCCTTCTTCCTGCATCTGACCGTGCACACCTCAAAGCCTGTGGTTCTCACCGGTGCCATGCGTCCGGCCAATGCCCACAGTGCAGACGGCCCCATGAACCTGTATGAAGCCGTTGCTGCTGCAGTGTCCCCGGACTCTACAGGTCGTGGTGTCACTGTAGTGACCAACGACACTGTGTTTGGTGCCCGTGATGTCACCAAGTCCTGCACAACCGCTATCCACACGTTCCAGGCGCCTAACTTTGGCCCTCTCGGTCATATCCAGGCTCACAATGTGGAATACCAGCGTCAGCCACAACGTCAGCACACTTCGGCTTCTGAGTTTCAGGTAGATAGCCTGACTGAACTGCCAAAGGTTGGCATCGTCTACGCCCATGCTGGCAGTGACAGTGCACTGGCAGTGAATGCATTCCGGGAAGCCGGCTATGCAGGCATTATTCACGCAGGGTTTGGTAATGGTAACTTTAACGAAAAAGTTGGAGATGCCCTGAAAGCGGCGGCTAAAGAAGGCATTGTTGTTGTTCGTGGTTCACGCGCAATGAGTGGCGCCGTCACAGAAGCTGGTGAAGTCAGCGATGCGGAACTGGGCTTTGTTGCTGCCGGTCTGCTAAACCCCCAGAAAGCACGCATTCTGCTGCAACTGGCACTGACTGTTACTCAGGACCGTGCCCGTATTCGTGACCTTTTCAAAATCTATTAAGTCCATCTCTTAGCTCCAAACAAATAAGGCGCACCTGTTTACACAGGTGCGCCTTTTCCTATTCTCAAATCCAGATCCTGCACATGACAATCAGAGGCTCCCAGAGGCATCAATAATTGTCTTAAAAATCGTATCCTCACTCTTCTGAGCAAGATCGGAGACAGTATTCCCATTATTATCTCTCATTACTGTCAGCGCATCAGATAACTCCTCGCCTGACAATAACTTCAGCAGCTCTCTCAACATATCGGGCCGATCAAGGGCGATGGCCAAATGCAGTGGGGTCATTCCGTCTTTACTGTTTCTGAGATTTATATTCGCTCCGCTGTCGACCAGCGTCTTAACAGCATCCACGTTTCCTGACACCACAGCCTGATGCAGCGCAGCATTACCCGACGTCCTGTTCCTGACATTTATCAGTTCCCGGGCTGCAGGGTCTTTCAGTAACATCAAAAGTGAATGCTGCCAATAATGACACTGAACCATTCTATGCAAGGCGTTAAAGGCGCAGAGAGCATTTTGTCGTCTATGACTGTCTGCATGACTTTCGACATTTTCCGGTGTAATGCACACTTTAATCTTCGACCAGATTTGATCCAGCGCGCTGCCCTGACAAGGTTTTTCATCAAGGTTTAATGCCAGTTCAAAGGGTACTAACCCCCTGGAATTTCTATAAATGTGCAGGCTTATAAAATCCAGAAGTGGCGTAACGGCTTCTGGAACACCACTTCTAATCGCGAGATGTAGCGCTGTGGATTCGTTACCCCGTGTTTGAACATCAGGAATTGCACCATACTGGAGTAAAGTGCGGATATTATCTACCTGCCCCAGACTTGCCGCCAGATGCAGTGCATTCATGCCGACATTTGGCAGGCATCGATTTACATCCTGACAGTCCTCCCGGCGAAGCTGCTCAGCAATGTCCTTACTACACGCCCCCTTACAAAGCTTATGGTGCAGCTGAATAAGTCCAGCAGGTATTTTCAAATCCTGTTCAGTCTTGAAAAACTGTAACCGCCGATAAGTGGCAACAGCTTCATCAAGAAGTACCCACTTTCTGTCAGACTCATCAACCAGATCCATAGGTGCCGTTTGGTATGTGTTCGCAGCCAGTGGATTAGAGCCTTTAAGCAGCAACATATACGTCAGCGGTAACGATCTGGTCACAGCATGGTGAAGAGCGGTCCGTTGAACGGAATCACCTGCATCACAAACGTCTTTAGAGCAATCCCACAGCAAACATTCCGCTGCAGCATACTTGTTGTTTTCGATGGCAATGGATAATGGCGTGAGCTGGCGTTTCTGGCTGGTTATAGCAAGACTGGCACCCGCGTCCAGAACTGCATCAACTACGGCGATATCAGGATTCATCACAGCATAATGCAGAGCCGAAAAACCTGCATGCTCCTGAAGTTCATTCAGCAGTTTTTCCCTTAAAGGGGTTTTAATAAACAGGTTTAAAAGGTCGACACCACCTTTTACCAGAATTTGTATGAAATCCTGACGCAACAATTTCGCAATGTCTGAATCAGGTTTTTTCAGGATGTAATCAATAACAGGCGCGTTAGCAGAGCCCGGTCCCATCTGATAATATTTATCAATCAAGAGTTCGAAAATGATGGCTCCCCTGCGACGGCTCATAAATAGTCTTAAAGGGAGGGATGTCTGCCCAGTCCCTATGGTCTGCCGCGTAACTTCCGTATAAATATCACCTCTCGCCAGTAATCTATCGACCAGCAGCCAGTGTTCATTCATGCCTGCACTTGCAACAAGTCTGGATCTGAGCACCTTCCTTTCATGAGGTTCCAGAGAGTCTTCAGCATAAGCCAGCATGTATTCAACTGCCGCGATACGGTTCCCACTCACCGCTCTCTCCAGGGCAGTTTTCCCATCAGGAGCAGACTTGAGGGGGTCGAAGCCGATCTTCAGCAGCATTTCAACACTTTGGGGCTGATCACATTTACAAGCAAAATCCAGTGCAGTCAAATTCCCAAAATACTGCTCCTTTGTGTTTGGAGAAGCATCAAGAAGCACCTTCAGTGCACCAGGGTTGCAGCCAGCAGCCATATGTAGAAGGGGGGGGATTGACATATCTTCATAATTCACACTGTTATGATCTGTCAGAGTGTTCAGGGTACTCAAGACATCCAGATTCTCCCCCAGGATGGCGAAATGCATAGAGGTAAAACCCTGCTCATTAAGCTCTTCAGGTATTGCTGCCAGATACAGCAGCTTACTGACCAGAAACGAATCACCATGAAGAGCAGCCTGATGCAAAGGGCTTTTACACTTTTTGATATCAGCAAGGAGTGGCGAAACAGGTAGTTTTTTTATCTCAGCATCACTATGCCCCTCAATACGCAGTAATTTCTGGTTGATTCGGGCATAGAAGCACTCCTCTGCTTCCGGGGTTCGGGGCCTGCACAGTAAATTCTTTACCAGCCTATTCTGGAGATTCTGAAACGCCGCACCAACATCAAACCCCTGCCCCGGCCTAATGGAGGAGAAATGGTTCGTCATGGCATCCACCAGCGTAGTAATAAGCGCCTGGTATCTGTTTTGACAGGCAAAATCCAATGCTGTTCCCAGAATACGGGGGTAATGTCTTAGAGGCTCCTCTTTTAAAGAGCCTTCTGCTAATAATAAAGAGCCTTCTGCTAAAACGCCTCCCTTTAAAAAAGCGCCTTCTTTCTTTAACCACTCTTCCACAGCAACGAGATCACCGTCTTTGACAGCCTGATAGAATGCCAAAACCCTTTCATGGTCATCGCAACCGGCCTTCGCCCCTTTCGCGACAAGATAGTCCACAACCTCAGCTCCATCTGACTCAAGAGCCAGCGAGAGGGCACTGTGCTGGCTACCATCGCCAGTCGTATGATTCATATCCAGAGAGGTGTTTTCACACAACCATTCGACCACCTCCAGCTGACCATGCAGAGAAGCCAGCTGCAGGGCATTGAGTTGTCTTCCCTGTTTGTCCTGCCGGGTAAACGGAAGACTGGAACAGGAAGAAGCACACAGCTTCAGTAGCTCCAGATCACCCTGTTCACAGGCATCGAGGAACTCTGAGGCCGATACATCAAGACTGTCTGTCACTGGGCGCGGGGCCAGCCCTGTACAGCCTCTTACTGTCTGCATGGTTTTCTCCTGGGTAAGGAAATAGATAGAAAGAGTACAACTAGACTCTGAGACTAATCACAACCGGAGCAGTTCCAGCTTCATGGGAAATTCTGACCATCTCGTTAGATGGATTTGGCCTGTTTTCAAACCTTATTGACGCAAGCTCTTTAGAGAAATCAGGGCAGTATTGATGCGAAATAGAAAACACCGTACAGATAAATCAGCGGTGACAAAGTTTGCTCTGTTATTAAAAGAGCAAAGTTCTCTTTAGAGCGCTCAACAATTTTTTCTCGTCCTCCTGAGCAAACCCCGCCATCTACATCTATCTTGTACCGGTATTATCTCTAGGAATAACAGGTTGCGCATCATGAACCTCCGTTCACTACTTCTACCCGGTTTAGCAAGTCTTGTGGCAGCTCCGTTAGCTGTGTTGTCCATATCGGCACAAGCAGATTCGAATATACCCGATGCCCGCTACTTTGAGGATCAGCTCAATGACTTCATGAACATCCACGACTTTGAGTTCCGTGGACGGATTGTAGATTTTGAGAATGAACGCGAGAAAAAAATCAAAAAAGATGAGAAAAAGCGTGGTGCTACCGCCTTAGGTACCCAGCTTAATTTCATGTCTGGCTGGTATAAAGACGTTCTCGGCTTCAATGCCTCTCTCTACACCGTTGGCGACCTTCACTCCCCCTATGCAAATAACCGAGGATTATTGCTGGCAAGTAATTGCCATACTGTAAATGGAAATAAATTCTGCAATCATACCGGTTTCAGCAAACTCGGGCAGGGTTACGTCAAAGCTCGTATCCCGGGTGATGACGTCAAGCACCCTCTATTGGTTCTTAAGGCTGGGCGTAGTCAAATATTTCGTGGTTTGATTTCTGGCTCTGGCTCTCGTGCTGTGCCCTCATCCTGGCAGGGGGCAGACCTCGCGGGTGAGTTTTCCGGCCTGAACTATGGCTTTGCTTACGTAGACAAAGTCTCAGATAGAAACTCCTCCAACTTTGAAAAAGTACAAGCCTTTAATGGCAAAGAGATAAAGAATATCTGGGGACTGGAACTAGGCTATAAACTGGCTGGTTTTGACCTCTCTTATAGAGATGCCCATGCCAAAAACTTCATAAAATCATTTAACGTTAATGCTGGCTATAAATTCGACTTTTCCCCGGAAAATAATCTTGGCCTGAATCTTGTTTATTTCAAAGCCAAGAAAGATGGAAGTCTGTGGGATGCCAAGGCGAGTAACTCATATTTTAAAAGCGATGCAGATGTAAAACACGCCAACCTGGAAGGTAACTTCTTTGGTTTTGATGCACTGGTTGGCTATACCAAAACCAGTGCGGCTCCAAAAGACAAAACAATGCTGGGCAGTTATTACTACGACTTCGGCGAAAATGGTGCTTACGGTGAATTTGATGTGCCTACAAGCATCCAGATTGGTGACTTCATGTATGATAATGAAAAGGCTTTTGTCGTCAATCTGGGTTATGATTTTAAGGATTCCGCACCTGGTTTAGCCGCAAAAGTCACTTATGTTGAGGGTAAGGATTTCAAAAAAGACAATATGAAAGGCAAGGAGAAGGAAACCGATTTTGCGCTCTCCTATAAATTCCAGATGCTGGCTCTCAATGGCCTGTCTCTGACTGCCAAATATGCCAAGTACACTCCTAGCGGAATTGATGCCAGTTTTAAAAGTAACAAAACCACAGATCGTCGCCTGTACCTTGATTACAAAGCCATGATTTTCTAAAAGCTTTAAGAGGCTTTTAAAAGAAGCTACTGGCATAGCAAAATACCTGATGACCAGGGATGGTTGTCACCCCAACCCAATACTCCCCCTACATTCACCTGTGCCCTTTTATATCCATCTCTTTATCGGCCCTACGCTGTATTGATCTCACCCCTGTGTTGTCGCAAAAAAACGACTTACAAGCTGATGAAAGCGAGTCATATGCACAGGCCTTTCCTGTTGGTAACTGTGCAGGCTCCATACAGGCCAGTGAGGGCCTGTGATATTTGGCATTATTTGAATCAACTCGCCGCTACGAATCAGTGGCTGAGCCACGACATCCGGTAGCAAAGCCATACCTAAGTGACGCTGCACCATTTCCAGTGCACTGTTCAGGGTGTTAGCGTGAGCGACACAGTTCATAGAGGCTTTGATGTTCTCGCCATTTTCGTCTCGTAAGGCCATTACTGCTTTCTGCCAGCTTGTGGTAATGCAACGGGCCTGCTCAAGCTGCTGCAGGTTCCTGGGTGCCCCATGCCTGTTGATATACAGAGGTGTAGCACAGAAGACTTCAGTCATGCTGCCTATGGGCAAGGCTCTGTAGGTGCTGTCTGGCAAATCTCCGCAGGTAATCGCCATATCCAGATTATTACTGACCAGATCCAATTGCTGGTCACTGGCCATCAGCTGTGGTTCAAGGTTGGGATATTCAAGGCAGAGCTGTTCAAGGGCAGGCATAATCACGGTGCTTTGCAGTGCACAGGGAAAGGTAATTGAGAACTTTCCGCTGGGGTTATGCCCGGCACTGGTGATATCACTAAAGATTAAGTCGACTTGCTCCTGCAGAGACTGACTGCGCTGCAACAGTTGTTCACCCAAAGCCGTAGGAGCTACACCCCGGGTTGTTCGGGTAAGCAGCTGTACCTGTAAACCCTCTTCCAGAGCACGTATCTGCTGGCTCACTGCCGACTTGGTAATGTTGAGCGCCGCAGCCGCCTGAGTAAAAGAACCTTTCTGTGCTACTTCTGCAAATACCAGTAACCGTGGCAACTGTTTTAGTTTGTTCATTTTTTCTAAACAGTGTTTTTAAATTAGTGCGATTGTTCCATATAAAACCCATTTATAGAATGAGCATTCAATAACAACTTACTCAATTGCCAGGGTGAAAATAATGAGTGCCTACATTCTTGTTCGATTTAACCCAACCAATACAGACAAACTCACACAATACGCTGCCTCGGTGCCACCCACGCTCAAAGGCTATCAGGGGGAAATACTTGCCAAAGGGCCCGGAGAAACCCTGCACGGTGATAAACCTTTTCTGGTGCAGATCGTAATTAGCTTCCCCTCCCGGGAACAAGCCCAGGGCTGGTATAACAGTGCCGCCTATCAAGCACTTATTCCTTTACGGGATGAGGGTATGGATGCTCAGTTTGTTCTTTTAAGCTGAAACCAGAGGGAGAGGATATCGTGGATATATTCAAACGTCTTTTTATGCCAGCTTTGCTTGCGGTGCTGACGGTTTCCCCCCTGTCTGTCAGGGCTGCGGAGTCTACACCGCCCAATGGCAAGTCCAACAAAGCCGCTTATTCAAAACTCCCCCAAAGGGCTGGCTCTGTATGAGGACACGCTCTATATCGCTGATGTGAAATCGTTAGCAGCTGTAGACCTTAACCAGGGAAAAATCTCACGACGTTATACCAATCAGAATATCCAACTGCTCAACGGTATTGCTGTAGATAATAGTGGAGAAGTCTTTGTTTCAGACTGGCTGGGGAATAGCATTTATCACTTGAAGGATGGTGTTTTTACACGCTGGCTTCACTCCAGAAAACTGAACTCACCGAACGGCCTTTGGGTTGATGATGACACGCTTACTGTTGCCTCCTGGGGCAGTGATGTGCAGGCCGACTTTTCTACCAGAACCACCGGTGCTTTATTGAGCATTTCAAGAACAACCAAAGAGATCACTACACACTCTATCGAAAGACCATGGGTCAATATGGATGGCATCAGCGCGTCATCAAGCAGCGACTGGCTGATCAGTGACTTTCTTCAGGGTGAGGTCATCCTCGTGGATAAACACGGTAAAACAGAAACACTGCCTGAAGGGCTGACAACGCCTGCTGATTTTCTCTATATCCCTCAGCAGGAACGGCTTGTCATCCCTTCATTCGCAACGAACCGGGTCATCTCTTATCAATTTAAAGACGTTCCGTAAGCAACCTAAAGACGAAACCTGCAGCGCAACCATCCATCAAACGTCAGTCTTTCTGTGATTGCACTGAGGACAACAGCCGCTTTAAGACCTCCACGACGGCACCCAGCTCTTTGCATAGTTCCAAACGCCGCCATATCCTGACTCCTGCTCCGGTGCAGGATCATTTTTAGCAGCTCCCCTGCCTTGATTTCTCCTGAGTCTAGAAGGTTTATCCGTAGGAGCCTTAGCTTTCGGAGGTTTAGCAGCAGGAGGCTTAGCCCCATTTTTCTGACCCAGGTTCTGTAGCTCTATAGTTTCTTTTTTCGGCCACAGCCAAGCCATAAACCCCCTAGCCGGCACTGTTTCTTCTTCAACAACATATTTCTCTTTGTGCAGAGCTCTTCGCAGGCAACTCACTTCACGAGGCACCCAACCGGGATGCCTATCCGTTTCATTTCGACCCTTTCTGCGTTCGTACTTCATCAAAGCAGCAGCCTGAGCAACAAGTCGGGCAGGATAATTAAAAAGGAAAGGAGCCTTGTTTTTACAAGCAGAGTAAACACCATCAATGATACTAAACGCAGAGTAAGCCGCACCTCCAGCCAATACTACGTCTCCTGCAGTTACACCTACGATTACGCCGATGGGAGGCATATTATTCCGATGCTCTATATAACCTTCAATACCTTCTATCAAGTCACCTTCATCAACGGCTTTAAAAGCCAGCAACTGAGTATTAGGGTCTCTTATATTACCAGCGTTGCTATTATCTACTCTTGCGGGGCGGCATTGTTTATCTTCACGAATAAACTGCGACACACCACCCCACGGATAATTAGTACCGTTATAAACAATCTGTTGATTATCCTGCAGGTGCAAACCAACATCGCTGTAGTCTGCTGCCATCTCCTCAAAGAGAGTGGTCACGTTTACCAGCTCCAGCGGAGTTCCTGTGTTATTCAGGCTGATGATCTGAGCATCACAGTTATTCGCTGCTATCGTGAAATTATCCAGAACGGATTCAGCAAGTGCGCCTTCAAAAGCCTCTCTGTCGACACGCTGGAAGGTTGCATTGTCGTTAGCGCAGCCATACTGGTGATAAAACTCAAGGCTTTCAGGGTACTCTTCAATCAGTGTGCGTACGGGAGAATAGTTAGTGCCGTTAAACACCAGGTGATTCAGATCAAGTCGGACGGGGGAACCACTTTCATAAGCCTCCAAAACATCATCCGCAGTGGTGACTGTGCCCTGAGTGCTGGGTGTAACAGGGTTCGGGCAATTCTCCCTGGCAGGAGTAGTCGCAAAGACATACTCAAAAGCGGATTGCAGCTGCTCTGTTTTCAGATACTCAGCATTAATACGACCCGCCTTTTCTCCCTGGCATACGAAGCTCGGATACAGGGAAGTCAGTTGAGCTTCAAGAGGCCCCCAGCGCACTAAGCGTCCACTTCCGTCTGTTATCAGTGTGTCATTACTGGTGCTGCTGAGAGCCTGATTGATATTTCCTAATGGGATATCACTGATATTAACCGGCTGCTGGGGCACATCCGTTATATTGAAGCTTTTGGCTGCACCACAGGCCAATGCCGGAAAAACGTCAGCCACCTGATCAAAAGCAGCCGTATAATCCTCCAGCGTGAGGTACTCTGCGTTGATCTCACCGCCCAGGGAATCTGCATTTGTACATACCGATCTGGGGTAAAGGCTTTCGAGCTTGTTAGTAAAGTCTCCCCACCGAACGAATCGCGAACCGTCTGTAACAATCGCACGGCTGTCGCCGGTAAGAGCCGTGTTCACACTCCTGACAGGAATCTCATTTAAGGAAATGGGATTACCAAGAGTATTAGGAGCCACAATGTAACTTAATGATGGCAGGCATGTCGTGCTGAGAGGGGTGTTCACCTCATTCATGACCTGCTCAACCTCAGGGCCAGTCACAAACTCAAGATTTACCTCTCCATACTGTTCGCCAAGGCACCCTTTATACAGGAAATTTGTCTAATAACTGATTTCTAAATAACGTATAACGTGTAACAGAGGAAGGCGTGACAGAGCTCTCATTATTGTAAAGAGCAATAACTGGGTTAGTCCCATCCTGAGTCAGGGCCTGATTCAGCCCTCCAAGGGGAATCTCCGACACATCAGCAGGTCCATGACGCCCCTGCCTGACCACATACTTATCACTGGTCTTACAATTGAAGGCGACATTGTCTGGTGGTACGCAGAGTGACGAAAAATCAAAAGAGGGGTCAAGAAGCGGTGTCGGCAAACCATCATACGACACGCTTGAGGGATCTATGGAATCGCTACCATTGATTTTTTTACCAATGCCTCCTCCTGTGCAGCTTACCACAACGGTGTTGTTATCCAGGGCCAATCCTGATTGAGGGGGCATCACAGAATCAGTTGGTGTGCGATGTACCTGAACCAGAGGGTTACAATTAGATTGGTCCTGAGCTACCCGAACCGGGCGGGATGAGAATTCAAGGATGCCACTACTACTGTTTTTAGCATAGTTACTGCCTGATACAGCAATGCGGTAAGCTCTACCCGAACCAAACGCCATATCATCACAATCCGCGGTTGCTCTTTCTTCACGCTCCAATGGAGCATTGGCTACCTGAGGCGGTGTCAGAGGTAAATCACCAGGTTCACCATAACTCACACTTTTATGCTGCCCCCTGATTCATAAGACACCGTTAAAGGGGCAGATGACTCTGGTGTCACTGTGTATTCAATTTTGGTGAAATCGCCGGGTAAAGTCGTTTTTGTTGCCTTAAAATCACAATTGGGTGCCTCTACTGTACAGATTGGGTCTGTACACTGCTGCATATCGATTCGGCAGAGAGGAGTATCTAAACCTGCATGCCTTGCAGGAGACTGGGAAAAACTCAAAACTCCGGGGCAGTTACCATCGGGGCAACCTGTCACAATCACCGAACCACTCAGGCTGTTCATCACCCCTCCACTCTCACCCTGACCATTGATAGCTGGGTCATCCGCAATAATAGGGGTCATTTCAACCTGAGCGGCGGCGGGCGTGGGAAGCGCGAGAACCCGTGTACCGACCCCGATAGCCGCGCTCCCAAGAACGAGCTTTGTTAGCCAGGACACACCGCCGCCGGAAGAATTCATGGCCTTGATCTGCTTGCGGTCTCGACGATCCTGCAGGAGTTCATCACTGCTCATAATGGGCTCCTGACTCACCTCCACCTGAGGAAGCAAATGCCCCAGGTTGGCAGTTTTAGGAGCGGTGCTATGTAACTCGTCAAGCTCATCGCTTTCTGTTTTTGAAGAAAAGTATTGGCTCATTATCCCCAAAAGCGGGACATAATCAGTTATGCCTGAACCTGATAGTTTTGAAGACTTTTGGTCGTATAAAGGATCATCAAACCGCTCATACAAGGAAGCTGGAGCTTCCAGCTTCACGAGTAGGCTGCGAGCCTTATCGTCCCCCTGCTGTGAACGCTCTGCGAGATAATCAATCGCCTGCTCAATCGTGAGCTCAGAATAGTGATGACCTTTTTTACGGAAGAAGTAGTTATATAGGGCCATCAAAGAAGAACGGTTGTCATCCTGACTAAAGAAATCCGCCTGAATAGGCTTGCGGGTCGCAAGTACAGGCGAATTCGCTTTGATGGGACGTACATAGACCTGCAGGTTATTAAGCGGCGACTGTTTCATTAGCATTAAGGAGTCGTACAGAGACTTCGACTGAACAATTGCAGATAAAGCAGCTGCCTTACCGGGTGCAGCCTGCACACCGGGAGCACCTGCATGACTGTTTCGAGAATGAAACACAATCAGCAGGATGAGCAAAGCCAAAAGAGAAAGTTTCGTCCGTGCGTTCGAAGAAACGAACTGCCCAGACGCCTTCTTATTATATTGATTGTTATTAATCCAGAAATGCATCGCAACCACCGGCCTGTTAAATTTGAGCTCCGGCAGTTTAGACTAAGAATGTACCCTCACAAGCAGATGGCAATAGTCTTTAAACGGTTAGCGAAAGGCTTCCAGCAGCGCCATAGTCATTGCATTGTGTAGCGCCTGGATTTCAGGTTTGTCGTAATAAGCGACGTAGGTTGCAAGCTGCTGGTCCGACATAAATCGGTAGGTATAAAGAAAGTGGCGGGTCACTATATCCTGGTAGCTGAAACGTTGAGCTGTCGCTTCTTCCCTGAGCTGGCTTTCAAACCCTTCAGGTAAACTGCCGCCGTCGCTCATAACACCTGCAGTGGAAACTGCACCCCGTACCATCATATCTATGGTCATACTGACAGCCTGGGTTTTCACCATCAGCTCTCGAATAAGATTCAGGCGAGTCTGCCTGGGTAGCTGTTTTTGCAACTCAACTGAAATGTAATGTTCCAGTTCCTGACTTCTGGCAGGGTCATTCGCGCGATTCTCAAGCTTAACGGCTTTTTGCCAGACACGGCTGTTAATAATTTCCAGCATGGCAGGCAGCCTGTCGACAGTCCCTTCCTGAGAAAGCTCCTGTTTCAATGCCTGCTTAACAACGACCTTGAGCCTTGTAACGTCATATTTCTGGGCAAGTTCCTGCTCGAGGTTTTCGAGTACTCCGGTGCTTATGCCAGTGCCGCTGGCCCCACCCTGCCCCATACGTAACCCTTCCTCTTTAAAAGCGGTAGCAAAGTGCACAAACTGTTCTTCAAGCCCGGAGAGCCGATACACTTTATCGATCTGTACACTATCACTCTGCTCACGGGAAAGAGTCTGAGAAGACGCGAAACATGAAAATGAGAGGGTTAATACAAGAGCTGATGCCAGAACATAACACCTGTTAACAATGCTTTTCCATAAGCAATTTCTTAAAATCACGTCTGTCCCATCCTTTGGGTTTTTGCCGCATTATTATGTCTACCTGGTCATATTGTTACCGGAGTTTTTCATTTTCACAACCTTTTGATGAACCCTGCAAGTAAGTCTTATATACGCTATCAGTCTTCTTAGCGGTGGCTATTACCGCCACCGATAAAGAACCATGGCAAGGTATTCATAAATCACTAACTGACTCTTCCTTAACTCTCTCAGATCAGGCATCCATGCACTCACTCCTGACCGTGAGGTTGCGGCGCGTGCCGTTGGTGCAGGTATCACTTTAAGCCCTGCATCTTCAAAACTCTTTTGGGCCCGGGCCATATGCCAGGCGTGAGTAACAAGAACGACCTGTTTATAACCATCGCCTTTTAACAGGTGTGCTGTGTAGAGAGCATTTTCCTGTGTTGAACGACTGGAAGCTTCCTGCCAGCGCACCTGCCGGTGGTGGTTTTGAAAGTAGTTCGCCATCACCTGCGCTTCATTAATGCCATAAAAGGTACCCCCGGAGACTAATACCGGAAGGCGGGTCTGTTCAGACAGTCTCAAGCCGTAGCGCAGACGCTGGGTTAACAGCGCACCAGGTTGTGGCTGATTTTCGTATTCTGGAGTATTGCCCAGTACACCAGTCCCCAGAATCACAATAGCTGTGGGTTGCTCATTTAATTGCTGGCCGAGTTGCGCTGGCGAGAAGACATCACGGGGCTCCAGAGCCCTCATCAAACCATTTGCAACATAGCCTGTGGATAACAGATAGAGGGAAACTGTCGAAACAAGCACCAGAAAGAAGGAAAGCTGACGAAACCGGAACCAGCACAAGAGCGCCAGAAGCAGCAGAACCAGTTGCAGGCCAGGGGGCTGAAGGAGGCTTTTGAGCAGTTGCATGGGCTTATTGTTGTTTAGAATGTTGCACTGATATTACTGCCAGCTCTTATATATGCAAAAACAAATATAAGCACAACAAAAAAAGCCCGGTGAGATTCTACGAGAAAGCTGAGTCAGCTCAACATAACACAATGACTGTCATGACTCGCTTATAAAACAGCGTTACCGCCTTGAAGTACCTCCAAATCCCGATACAACCCGACTACCGGGTGCTGCTGGAGCCGAAGGCGACATCATCCGGGCTGCCGCTTGCACTAGCGGAAAGGTACCGCGATAAGTATTAGAATTAGTACGCAGCGGATAGCGAGTCCTTGGGTATGCAGCTAGAGCGAAACTTTGAGAGCGATTTCTCTTTGAGCCTTTACCAGAATCATCAGCACTCTCGGCACACACATCTATACACACATTTAAACACCCTAACATCCCGACCAAAAATCCAGCTCCCAAAACCGCACTCAAGAGAGCTATTTCAAACATAGTTTTGATTTCACCCTGGTCGCCGTTACGAATAAGCATCGGGAAATCAATGCCGAGCCCTTTTGAGAGAACGCTATAAGTCATAAGTGATCCACCTAACGCTCCCAGGGCCGCCAAGAGTATATAGCCCTTCATAGAAGAAGATATAACCGAAGTCGCTTTACGCTGATGGATTGGGACATTTTCACGGCCAACACCAGAGTCACTGAGCATTTCTTTCGTCAGCATCGCCGAGGTTGCTGCAGGCCTGACCCTGCGACAACAAAAAACCCTTGCCAGGCAGCCAAAACCTCTACGAACACCATGAGCAATCGTTCTAATGCAAGACCTTGTGACTGTCGGGCTCATAACATTTGTATCTGACATTTGATGACTCCATTAATGAGCAAGGACAACGTGCCTCACCAATAGACAGCCTCTGACTAATATCGTGCATATTCTTGCAAGATGAGATAACTACCCTGTCCATTGAGCTAACAATGCTAAGACAACCAGCCATGCTGCATGGGAAGGGAGTACAGACTCAAAAAAACAGCATTATCCATGGTCACCGTCTGGAAGTGCCTCCAAACCCCGATGCAACTCTACTTTCAGAGGTTGATGAATGAGAACAAGACTGAGAGATTGATGAATGAGAAATAGTAGGAGCAGGAGCAGGAGCAGGAGCAGGAGCAGGAGCAGGAGCAGGAGCAGGAACAGGAACAGGAACAGGAGCAGGATTTAAGTTTTCCATGGTGACATGGCTATTAGTATCAACAAATTGATAATAATTAAAGTTACTATGACTGGTTCCCTGGGAAGCGTGCCTCCTTCGACGACTGGTTCCCTGGGAAGTGTGCCTCCTTCGACGAACTTTGGGTTCCTGCCCCTCTGAGCCATCACTATCAATAAGCGTAACAAAACATTCCCGCATCCCGACAAAAGCTATGGCTCCCACAATCACACTTACAGCCATCAGTTTAAGCGTATCATTTATAGCCTTCGATTGGCCAGAACGTAAAATCATAGGGTAATCAATACCGAATCCTATTGTAGTAATCCCATAAAAGATGAGTGGTCCAGCTACAGCCCCTAAGGCAGCACGGAACATGTAAGCCCGCATAGCAGGTGATGTTAACGAAGTCGCTATACGCTGATGGATTGGAACATGTTTACGGCCAACACCAGGTTCACCGGGAGTTTCTTTGGTGAGTATCACCGGGCTTGCAGCAGTCCTTACTCTGCGGCGACAAAAGACCCTGGCCAGACATCCAAAACCGCTACTCATTCCATGAGCAATAACCCCTGTAAACGACTTACTGGCTGTCGCGTTGATAGTATTTTGATTAGCCATGTGATTGCCCCTGAATCATTAAGATAACGTCTCTCAGCAATAGACAACCTCTAACTGATATCGTGCACAGTTTCCTAACAACCTTGTTCATCAAACTGACGACACCAGAAAGAAACAAAAGACCGATAAAAAACAAAAAACAAAACAGCCCGCTGAGATTTTCATCTCACCGGGCTGTTGGGTTCTACGAGTAAGCTGGGTCAGCTACACATCACGCTATTAAGCAGTGTGAGTAGTGACTTCGAACTTCTTACCGTGGAAAGTTGGGTTCTTCAGGTTCTCGATGGAGAAAATCTCGTCCAGGGTTTCACCGTCCAGCAGACCACGTTCCAGAACAACATCACGTACGTTACGGCCAGTTTCCGCGCAGATACGACCAACGATGTCGCCATTGTGGTGACCGATGTGTGGGTTCAGGAAGGTGATGATACCGATAGAGTTCAGAACCATCTGCTGGCAAACCTCACGGTTAGCAGTGATGCCGTTCACACACTTGTCCTGCAGGGTCTCACAGCCGTTCATCAGCAGAGTCAGGGATTCGAACAGGCTCTGGGAGATCACAGGCTCCATCACGTTCAGCTGCAGCTGACCGGCTTCAGCAGCCATGGTGATGGTTATGTCGTTACCAACAACCTTGAAGCAGATCTGGTTAACAACCTCTGGGATTACAGGGTTAACCTTGGCAGGCATGATGGAAGAACCAGCCTGCAGCTCAGGCAGGTTGATTTCGTTCAGGCCAGTACGCGGGCCGGAAGACAGCAGACGCAGATCGTTACAGATCTTGGACAGTTTAACGGCCATACGTTTCAGGGAACCGGACAGCATCACGTATGCGCCACAGTCGGAAGTCGCTTCAACCAGATCTGCAGCCTTAACGTATGGCTGACCAGTAATTTCTGCCAGCTTGCTGATAGCAGTCGTGGAGTAACCTGCCGGAGTGTTCAGACCAGTACCGATAGCGGTTGCGCCCAGGTTCACTTCCAGCAGCAGTTCACGGCTGCGTTCAATGCTCTTCACTTCTTCTTTCAGGGTCACAGCCCAGGCGTGGAATTCCTGACCCAGGGTCATAGGAACAGCGTCCTGCAACTGGGTACGACCCATCTTCAGTACGTCGTCAAATTCTTTAGCTTTAACGTCAAAAGCAGCAACCAGGTTTTCCAGATACTGAATCAGAGTACCGCAGGTGTTGTACAGAGCAACACGGAAGCCTGTTGGGTAAGCGTCGTTGGTAGACTGACTCTTGTTAACGTGGTCGTTAGGGTTAACGATGTCGTACTGGCCTTTCTCGTGACCCAGAATTTCCAGGGCCAGGTTGGCAACAACTTCGTTGGTGTTCATGTTCACGGAGGTGCCAGCACCGCCCTGGTATGCGTCTACAGGGAACTGATCCATGCACTGGCCGGTTTCCAGAATCGTGTCGCAAGCCTTAATAATGGCGTTTGCAACAGTAGGATCCATGTTGCCCAGGTCACGGTTAGCCATAGCTGCCGCTTTCTTGGTGAAAACCATACCGCGAACAAACTCAGGGTTGTCGCCAATACGCTCACGGCTGATTTTGAAGTTATTCACGGCACGAAGAGTGTGAACGCCGTAATAAGCTTCAGCTGAAACTTCCAGTGTACCCAGAAGATCTTCTTCCTTACGGAATTGCATAACATTACACCTGACAATACGTTAAACAAGAGCTTGAAAAAATGGGAGCTTCAGGTGCGTTCACAATTAAACATCGCCCTCAGGTAATCCTGAGAGTGCCTGCGGCTCCAATATGGGCGCAACCTTAACGCTACAAATTCTCAACGTCGACAGGAGTTTTCTCATGTTTTTTGACTAAATGATTAACTATTGATCTATGTCGTCTTTTTTACTTTTTCACTCAGGGGGTGCACAGGATTGACGCAACAAGCCCAACGGACATTCGCATGCAACAACCGAAAATAAAAATACAGCATTAAAGGGACAACCTTCAGAAACTACAAAAAACAAAACAACCCATCGAAAGCCTCAAAAGAAATACTGACAAAAACATTAGTGTATAAGTCTGTATGGGCAAAGACCCTGTATCGACTTTAATTTCATAGGTATTTTATGATTAAGCTTTTCGGTATCACGTATCCGTGAACACTTAGGTACAAAATGAAATCCAGGATTGAATGAACCTAACGTTACCCGCAGTTTCAGACTACAACTTTTGGATAGTTTTCGAATGCGGGTTTTTGATATGAATTTTTTAAAATGATTTTAAGTAAGCCCGATTCTGCCCTTTAATGAAGAAGCGCAGCTGGATTCAAGCAATAAGTGCAATCAAAAATCATTAATATAATCATTACAAAACGTAGCTAGAGCGCCGTAAGAGCGCTGTTACCGGAGTATTTAAATGGCTCAGCCCTTCAAAGAACGCCATAGTAAAGATAGCTCCATGAAAGATAGCTCCATGAAAGATAGCTCCATGAAAGATAGCTCCATGAAAGGGACATCCATGTCCACAGCCCTCAGCCCGACTTTCCCTGCCACCTTTCCTCAGGATGATACAAACGCTATTTAAGCCGCGAACTATTTACCCGAGTATCATGCCGCATCAACCACTCCAGACTGATACCCACCCATGCCAGCGCCAGCAGTTTCCCTAACCCAAAGGGACGGGTCACGGCCTGCATCAAGCGGCTCATCAGAGTGAGTTTTTTCAGGGAATATGGATACCAGTTGGGTTCGGGCTTGCCTTTGGTGTTATCAATCAGAACCGCTTTTGAGCGCGTCATACCCAGCAGGCCTTCGGCACCTTTCATACGTCCATAACCGGATGACTTCACACCACCAAAGGGAAGGCTGGCATTGCCTTCGGTGAGCATCACATTATTAATATTCACACAACCGGTGACCACGGCACGAGTCATACGATCGGCTTTTTCCAAATTCTCTGTCCAAATGCTGGTGCTTAAACCACTGTCAGCTTCATTATGTTTGCGGACCACCTCTTCCTCTGACTCAAACTTATACACAGGCACCACCGGGCCAAAGGTTTCCTCGCTGTAGAGCTTCATCTCCGGAGTGACATCCAGAATGATGGTAGGTTTGTACATGCTCTGCCCGGCCTGCTCACCGCCGCATACAACCCTGGCACCTTTGGCCAGTGCATCCTGAACCTGACCATCCACAATGGTCATCTGGAAATCTGTTGCCAGCCCCCCCATATCCGCATCCGGCCCGGTACCCAGGGTTACTTTTTCAAAGGCTGTCTGAAGCTGCAGAACAAACTCATCATAAATACCCGCCTGCACATACAGACGCTCCACCGCTGTGCAGCTTTGGCCACTGTTATGCATATTGCCCCAGGTGGCCGCACCCACGGCCCGGCCAATATCAGCATCATCGAAAACAATCATGGCGTCTTTTGCACCCAGCTCTGCAAGCACAGGTATGACCAGAGGTGCAGCCTGTTCCAAAATCTTTCTGCCGGTACGTGCGCTGCCGGTAAAGGCAATTAAATCCGGGCGGTGATGAATCAGCTTTTGTGCAACCTCACCATCACCATGAATCACTGTAATGGCTTCTGACAACATAGGCGAGAGCGCCCTCAGCTCCTCAAAAATATCTTTAATAGGTGTGTGCTCTGAAGGTTTGATCACCACAGCATTACCCGCAGCAAAGGCAAACATAGCGGCGGTACCGGCGATGGCCAGCGGCAGATTCCAGGGGGAAATCACCAGCACTACGCCTCGGGCTTCATGATAGATTCGGGACTTTTTGCCCAGTAAAGTTAAAGGTGTTGGAACATTTTCATCAGCGAGAATTTTGTCGGAATTGCTCACAAGCCAGTGACAATCCTCAATCATCTGCACCAAATCGGAGAGCATGGCGTCACCACGACTGCGACCTGACTCCTCAACGATTCTGTCCAGCAGGCGCTCTTCATTCTGCTGTATATAATTCAGAACCTTGTCAATCTCGTCTGCGCGGTCCTTCACACTGGTATGGCGAAGCATATGGGTGGCCGCCTGCGCCTGAGTCCAGGCTAGCGCTATCTTATCATCAGAGCTGCTTTCCACACTATACAGATGCTGGCCACTGACCGGATTCATCACTTCAATTGCTGACATACACGCCTCAATTTATCTGATTCCGAGTGTTCTGACTGGACTGCAAGCCCACTACCTGTTTTAAAATGAGAACGAAGTTTAGATGCATAAGACAGTTTTGCATGCCCCACGCACCACTGTTTTCAATAATCTGCCGTGATCTTCCTTTGAACAACGGGTTATAATTCCTGATCAAGGTATGAACCGGTTAACAGTGAACCCAGCATAATGACTCGAATTCAGCGGATTATCTCTCCAGCCTTTGCGGTTGTTTTTGCCATGATGCTCAGCGCCTGTGGCTTTCAGCTGCGTGGTAGCATTGATGTAACCTCCGATATCAAGAGCCTCGCAGTTCAATCTGTCGATCGTAACTTCCAGCGTATTCTTAACAGCACGCTGGAAATTGCCGGTATCACTCTTTCCGAAAAAGCGCCTTATCTCGTGAACGTTGTCAGCCTGGAACAAGAGGAGGTGGCATCTTCAAGCTCCGGTGGCAGCATCGTGTCGGATTACACAGTGACAGCCACTTTGCAGTGGCAGCTGAAAAATGAAGATGGTCTTGTTCTTCTGGACGAGTCCCTGGTCCGTAAAGGCAACTATCGCATTGAGAGCGACAATTACAACGCTGGTCAGAAGGAAAAGACCCGTCTATTGGAAGAACTTCAGCAAACTCTGGCAACAGCCCTGACTCTTCGGGTCGCCAACCTGAGCAACCAGCAACTGCTTGAAATGGAACAAAATGCAGAATCGGCCACCACTCTTTAAATCAGGGATTGAGTCTCTATGAAACTGCGTCTCGATCAGCTTCAGGGTCAACTCCGCAAAGGGCTGTCACCGGTTTATATTGTTGCCGGTGACGAACCTCTTCAGGTGGAAGAAGCCTGCGATACTATTCGCAAAACAGCCCGTGACGCAGGTTATACCGACCGGGTTGTCCACCATATTGAACCCAATTTTAACTGGCAGGAAATCCTGGAAGAGGCCAACAGTCTCTCCCTGTTTTCCAGTCAGCAGCTGATTGAGATTCGGGTCGCCTTCGACAAAATGGGGGATGGTAAAAAGATTCTTCAGGAGTATGCGGCCCATCTTCCACCCGATACCGTGCTATTGCTTATCACCACCCGTATCACCAAAAAACAGGAAAGCCTGAAATGGTTTTCTGCTCTGGAGAAAGCCGGCACCTATGTGCAGGTCTGGCCCGTAGAGCCCCACCAGCTGCCTGGCTGGATCAGCAACCGCCTTAAGCGTGCCGGGCTCAATGCCCAGCCTGATGCCGTTGCTCTTCTGGCAGATCTTCTGGAAGGCAACCTGTTGGCAGCCGCCCAGGAAATTGAACGACTAAAGCTAATGGCCAGCGACCAGAGCATCACCGTTGAAACCGTACGCAGTGTGGTGGCAGATAATGCCCGCTATGATGTGTTCGGCTTGGCTGATGCGGTACTGGCTGGCGATGCCCGCCACAGTTTACGAATTTATAATGGCCTGATGGCAGAAGGTGCTGAACCCACTGTGATGCTCTGGTCACTGTCGCGGGAACTGCGCCTGGCCAACCATATGGCCAGCTGCCTGCGTCAGGGTATGGGAATTGATGCTGTGATTGATCAGGTGGCCCGCCCTCACAAACAGGTGCCCTTCCTTCTGAAAAAGAAGAAAGGTAGTTACATGGGTTTTATTCGCCGCCATGGTGAACGATCTATTCGCGAAATGATTGACCATGCTGCTTTAATTGACCGTACCCTGAAAGGTGCAGAACCTGAACGTAATGCCGGTGATGAGATGCTTGCCCTGGCGATGCGTATGGCTGGCCTGCCTACTCCTGCCGCTTTTAGCCACTGATTTAACAACGAAAACACTTTATATTTATGTCGTTATCCGCATGGCTACCATTCTTTCTGGTCTGCCTTTTTGGAGCTATGTCTCCGGGGCCCAGTCTGGCTGTTGTTATTCAAAACACCCTGAAAGGCTCCCGTGCCCACGGAGTGGCCACAGCTGTTGCCCACAGTTTGGGAATTGGCTCCTATGCACTGGTCGCGACCACAGGGCTGGCTGTTTTAATTATTAACTCGCCCCAGTTGTTTCATCTGCTGACCTGGGGCGGAGCAGCTTACCTGTTCTGGCTGGGAGTGAGTGCTTTACGAGCCGGGAAAGACGTTCAACGGGAGGTAACAGGGGTAAAGACTGATATCACCCTTCTGCAAGCTGCACGACAGGGGTTTCTTATTTCCTTCCTGAACCCGAAAGCTGTGATTTTCTTTGTTGCCCTGTTTAGCCAGTTTGTTCACCCCGGTGCCAACCTGGCGCACCAAAGTATTATGGTTATCACACCGATTGTGGTGGATGCCCTCTGGTTCTCACTGGTTGCCCTGACAATTAGCCAGCCTCGTATTTTTTCATCCCTTGAGAAACAGTTCGGGCTGCTGAACAAAGTCACTGGCGTGATATTAATTCTTATCGCCGTGAAAATTCTGTTCTTATAATGTTCTCAACGCTCCACCACTGCGCACCGGCCACATACTCTCTGTGACGGTTAGACATGTTGACAAAGAGGGAACATGCAACTCTACCACCCGTTTATTGCCCTCCAGGTTATGGACAACAATACCATCCCCTGGCTTGTTAATGGAATTTGCAGGTCTCACATTTGGCCTCTTAACCGGGTTCGTCTCATCGGCATCCAGAAGCTCAGGACTATAATCTGAGTCAGACTCTACAAAATTATTTTTGTTTTTATTAGCTTGCGCAGCTTCTTTTTTTAAAACTTCTTTAACTCGCTCTTCTGCCTGATGCTTTGCTGCCAAATAGTCTTTTTCTGAGCCGCCTTCAGTGCCCCCGCTCCTAACATAATGGCTTGCCCGGCAATACCGGACGGGAGAAAACGGCTCAGCACATAACTGGCAGCCATCACACCACCAAAGGTCATCATATGACTGCCTTCACGCAATGCCGACACAAACAACTGCAACGGGAGACTCTGGTCCAGGGTTTAAGAAGGAAACGTACTTTTGTTTCAGGCGATGCCATATCAGTTATTGAGATAACCCCGACTATCAGCCACCCCAAAAAAACGCCCGGACCTTCTCTTCCCAGCCTGAATTCAATTTACGGAATCTATTATGCCAACCTTCAACACCATAATGTCCATGTGCACCCTCGGGAAGATAGGAGTAATCCACGTAGGGAACTGATCGGTGAATTTTCAACAGCTCGTGGGGCTTAAACTCCCGGTTAAAGTTTTCTCCACAAATCGAGGCAAGGGGCGCTTTATGTTTAAGCAGAAAATATCCAGGCCGTAAAAGCCCTTGTGGTAAACCAAAACCCGGGATGGTATTAGCATCTTCAATCTCAATGACTTTGTTGGCTTTATGCAGAAATTCCTGCTGCTGGTAGAGGGTGCTTTTACTGTCCCCCAGGAGAGGGACATGCAACTCTACCACTCGCTTGTTGTTCTTCAGATCGTGGATAACAACGTCTTCATCCCGACACCAGCCTTGCGAGTCTACTGGAAGCTCCCTTGCCCCCAAAAGGGAGGCTATCTTCCAGCTGTCCCGATGATCATCTCCCATCTTGCCACTGACAATAACGGTCAGATCCTCTGGCATGTCAGGTTTAGCTCTGTAGCCTGAAGGAGGCGGAAGCTGCTTTGTGACCTTTCTAATTACCCAGCCTTTCTTTTTAATGACCCTCTCAGTGCTCTCTCCTGCCTGGGGCTCTTTTTCAGAAAAGCCTTTTTCCGAGTAGCCTTTTTCTGAGTAGCCTTTTTCATAAAGGTCTCCTTGTGAAAAGCCGTTTTCTGAATCGCTGCTTTTTGAATAACCATCGGAACTGTATTCAGAAACTGTCTCGGGGGGCTTTGTCAAAAGATCAACCACTACATCACTGACCATGCGGTACCACATAGAACGAACTGACGATAACAGGCGCCAATTCCCACATTCATCCCCTGGTATCAACCTGCTCTCCAGCCTTGCAAGCCAGTCTTTGGGGGACTCAATCCATCGTCCAACCTGCTCTGGCCATACCCCCATCCAGATATCAGGTGCTCTTAATCCCTGACTCAGCCCATGGTCTATTAAAAAGTAACTACCCTCTCCCGCTGGCAACCACTGCAGAACCTTGCCACTTTGGGCAAAGACCCTCAAATCACTGCTCTCGTTTATGTGTATCTGTCTGAAAAAATCTTCGGAATCAGCAAATTCGGCAACTTCTCTCATGACCCTTCCTGACAAAGGCGACAGAAGCCTCACACCACCTTTAGTAAGGTGGTTACTCCTGAACAGGCTGGTTGACCAGGGTAACAGCTCATCTTTCGGCAGGTGTAAGAGAAGGTATCGTCCTCCCCCGTCCTTGTGCAACTTCACTTCCAGTACCTGCCGGCCATCATCACCCTGAGTAGGTTTTATAAGAATTTCATCCAGTTGATGGTCGATCAGTGTTGATAAAAAACCACTAAGAGGAGCCTTATCAATAGACGCCTGCAGCCTGTCGAATGCCTGCAAATTGCGGAGTGAGTGACGGAAGGGTCTTGCACCTCGTCGAGAACTTATACGGGAAAAAGAAATCTCCTCTACTGGCTCCGTGCGTAATGTCAGCTGCACACTCTCCTCAGGGGTATCCAGCAGGTCTATTGAAGTGCTTAACCCTGAATGTTCAGGCTGCTGCTGCATCAAATACTCTTGGTTTCCCATCGAAAGATTAGGTATTTCACTTGCAATATTCAGTAGCGCAAGCCGTCCCCAGAAAGATAACGGATCTTCGGCTTTGAAACGGGGCATAAGAAGCAGCCATGGCAGGCGCACCACTTGTCTCAGGGTAAAGTCCAGCCAATTCTGAGAAGTCATTGCATCCAGGGTCACCCCGGCGCTGAGCATAATGATGCCTTGCCCGACAAGACCTGATGGGAGAAGTTGACTCAGCACATAACTGGCAGCCATCACACCACCAAATGTGAGCATATGGCTGCCTTCACGCCAGGCATAATGTTCAATCAGGGATTGCCCTTCCGGGCGAAGGCGCTGGCGAACGTAGTCTTTAGGCAGGCCGGAAGGAAGATCAGCCTGAAGGCCTTCCGAAATGTCTGCGACGGCCTGCTTCGCATGCACAGTGGCAGGCTGCATCAATACAGAAACCAGAATTACCACCTGACATAGCATGTGTATTAATGATGTAAATCGCCTCACAGACTAACCCCGCCCAGTATACCAAGGGAGAATTTAGTCCAAGGCCTTAAGAATGAAAGCGCAGTTTTGTTTCAGACAGGGCTTAAAGCTTATTGAGGTAACGCAGGTTCTCGGCCATACAGGTGGCAAATACATCAGATTCACCCAGAAAGTCCTGCAGAATGATATTGACTCTTTTTCCCTGACTTTCTGCTACATTCTGCAGATATTTAGTCATACCACCCGGAGAACGTATCAACCCGTTCAACTCCCTCAGGTGCGTTGGAAAACCTGGGGCGGCCATATACATCAGGTCTTTATCCCGGGCCGTCAGAATCATTTGAGAGACATTGAACTGGGAGTTGGAACGATAGGCAATACTCCCCGCCATCTGCTCCAGCAGAAACTCCGGACGATTCTGGTCATGCCAGGTATTTCGAAGGTAGCGGTTCCAGCTCCAGACCAGGGAGTCATCCCAATATTGAGAAGCCACCACAATCACCTGTTTGCCTGCACTGTGCATATCCGCTATAGACACCTGAGCGCCCATATCCGGGCTGGCCATTTTGCTGCCCAGCTCTTTCCTCAAGAGCTGATACATGGCCTGCCGGTTTTCGGTAGTCATGCCGTGGGTTTCCTGAATATGGAAGATCACCACTTCACCGGTGTTCACCTCCAGAAATTTGCGCAGATCAGTCACCACATCAACCATGGAAGCACCCACCAGCTGGTGTACTGTCTCCAGCTTGCCATTAATCATACGGGCGCGAATATCGAGATATCTGGCTCCCGCTGCCAGCTGTTTATAAGTGGTGTCAAGCTGGGTGATACCCCATGCGGAGATAATTTCCTTGATAGGCAGCGACAGCCCTGTGTACTTGAGCTTGTCGAACACCGCCTTCACTTCTTTGTCCATATGAGGATCCTGGGCGGAGAACAGGGTTATATCGTAACTGCCGGTATCATGACTGCCAGGCATACAAATCTGGTTAATCGGGGTGTCTTTATTGGTATAGAGTTCATTCATCCACCTCGATTTTGAGGGCAGGTTCGAGCGACTGGGCTCATAGATGTAGTTCCAGCCATACACCTGATCAATAATGCCTGCACGCCCTGCCCGCAGGGTCATTCCCTTTAAGTAACGGGTTTCGACCAGCTTTTCCAGTTCCCATTTTTTTCCCGGATACTGCTCAAAAAGATAAATTCTCTCGTCTCCCGCACTGCCCACAGGGCGACAGAAGCTTTTGCCCCAGCGCAGGTGATGAATGCCTTTCTTCGGGTAGATCTGCTGGCCACCACTGCGTATCACCAGCCCCAGCCGCAGATTCCTCAGTACCGCCGTGGCACTGGTAAACAGCCGGTTCTGGAGACAGAAGCTGTTCTCATCCGGAGCACTGAAGGCCGGTGTGGTGAACAGCGTGCTGAGAATAAGGAGAGGAAGGAAAGCCAACGAGCGAATCATCAGGTTTACCCATCATTTGAGCCTTCTGATGTTATCGGCCTGAGCCATATACCATTTACGACCTTCTGCTGATTTTAACCTTCGCCTTCGAACTTGTCGTGCTAACCCCGGTCAATAGTGACAGAGAGATTAATAGCATCGATAAACAGTGAGGTCGGCAATGAGCAATCTGACAATCAATAGAAGGGATATGGCCTGGTTTCTGGTACGAGCAGCTGGAATCTGGATGCTGGTGATGGGGTTGTGTGTACTGCCTTCTCTGGTACTTTCACTGCCGAAGTTGACTGCACTCATACTTTCGTGGGGTATGGTCACAGATGGCGCAGACTGGCATACCCTGCTCAGCCATAACCCTGTGGGCCCTATAGCGAGTCTTTTGGTACGGATGGTGGCTTATTTTGGTTTAGCCGGATGGCTGACCGGACGGGCTGACGGCCTGATTGACCGACTGAGTCGAGACGGGGAATAAGCACCCCGCCTCGTCATCATACTTCTATCGTAAATCAGTATCGCAAATCAGTATCACAAATCAGTATCACAAATCAGTCAAACAGAGACAGATCACGTACTGCACCACGGTCGGCACTGGTTGCCATCCTGGCGTAAGCCTTCAGGGCTGTGGAGACCTTACGGGGGCGCTGCTCAACAGGCTTCCAGGCATCCGGGCCCTTGGCATCCATCGCAGCACGACGGGTGGCCAGCTCTTCATCAGATACCATTACATTGATAGTCCGCTGAGGGATATCAATACGGATACGATCACCCTTCTCTACCAGACCAATCGCGCCACCTGCAGCCGCTTCCGGAGACGCATGGCCAATGGACAGACCGGATGTACCACCAGAGAAACGGCCATCAGTCAGCAGCGCACACTCTTTGCCCAGACCTTTTGACTTGAGGTAACTGGTTGGGTACAGCATTTCCTGCATACCCGGGCCACCCTGGGGGCCTTCGTAGCGAATAATCACCACATCACCAGCCTGAACACGGCCTTCCAGAACATCGCTTACCGCAGCTTCCTGGCTTTCACACACGTGTGCTGAACCTTCAAACACAAGAATGCTTTCGTCGACGCCGGAGGTTTTCACCACGCAGCCATTTTCAGCGATATTACCGAACAGAACCGCCAGACCACCTTCAGTGCTGTAAGCATTTTCAAGGGAGCGAATGCAGCCGTTTTCACGGTCGCCATCCAGTGTTGGCCAGCGAGTGCTCTGGCTGAATGCCTGAGTGGTACGAATACCGGCAGGGCCCGCCTTGAAGAAGGAGTTCACGCTCTCGTCGGAGGTCTGCATGATGTCCCACTTGGCCAGTGCTTCGGCAAAGGTGTCACTGTGCACAGTCGGCAGATCATTGTGGAACAGTCCGGCGCGGTCCAGTTCACCCAGAATACCCATCACACCACCGGCACGGTGTACGTCTTCCATATGGTACTTCTGGATATTCGGTGCCACCTTGCACAGCTGAGGCACTTTACGGGACAGCTCATCGATATTGGCCATAGTGAAAGGCACTTCACCTTCCTCCGCCATCGCCAGCAGGTGAAGGATGGTATTGGTGGAGCCGCCCATAGCGATATCCAGACTCATGGCATTCTGGAATGCCTTGAAGTTGGCAATAGAACGAGGCAGCAGGTGCTCCTGATCCTGTTCGTAGTAACGACGGGTGATATCAACAATACGACGACCGGCTTCCAGGAACAGTTGCTCACGGTCAGCGTGGGTCGCCAGCATGGAACCGTTACCCGGCAGGGACAGACCCAGCGCTTCGGTCAGGCAGTTCATGGAGTTGGCGGTAAACATTCCGGAGCAGGAACCACAGGTAGGACATGCAGAACGCTCATACTCGTCCACTGTCTCCTGATCGGCATCGGATGCAGCGATAACCATGGCATCAACCAGATCAAGACCGTGTTCCGCCAGTTTGGTTTTACCAGCTTCCATTGGACCACCGGATACAAAAATGACTGGAATGTTCAGGCGCATGGCGGCCATCAGCATTCCCGGGGTGATCTTGTCGCAGTTTGAGATACACACCAGGGCATCAGCCGTGTGTGCATTCACCATATATTCTACAGAGTCAGCAATCAGGTCACGGCTGGGCAGTGAGTAGAGCATGCCGTCGTGACCCATCGCAATACCGTCGTCTACAGCGATGGTATTAAATTCTTTGGCAACACCACCGGCACGTTCAATTTCACGGGCAACCAGCTGCCCCATATCTTTCAGGTGTACGTGACCTGGCACAAACTGGGTGAAAGAGTTGGCGACGGCAATAATAGGCTTATTGAAATCATCATCGGTCATTCCCGTTGCACGCCACAGGGAACGGGCACCGGCCATATTACGACCCTGAGTGGATGTCTTCGAGCGATAAACAGGCATGGGTTACCTCTGCTGGAGCCGGTCGCATGGTGTCGAAATCAGCCATGCCGGGCTTTGTTATGTCGTTGTATTTATGTTGTCGAATTCGTTATCTGTTGGGAGTATACCAAATCCCCTAAACGACATCCCCTAAACGATACCTCCTTATCAACGAGCGGTTTCACATTCAGGTCATCAGGCACTGTTTCCACACGACGCTGGCGCATCCTTAATCATGTGGATATCAGGATTCTCGGCCCGAAATTCATGCCACAACTGGTCAGATTCTTTCACTACATCTTCATAGGTTTGCTCGTAAACCTCAAAGTCTTCTGTGACGTCGTATTTAATATTCATATCCCTATCAACAACAACGTCAAAACCCGCTTTCCTCGCACCTTTGGCCGTCTCCATCACACAGGCAGTATCAAAACATCCTAAGTGAGCTCAGCGTTGGATCAATGGCTTCTTTAAAGGAGTGGCGGCGAAATATTTATCTCGTTACTTGGGCTGGATGCGGTTTTTAAAGACTCATCTCTTCTCAGAGGAAAGCTTGTTAGATCAGGAAGCACCACATTGGCTTAGCCCACATTTATTGTGAACAGAGCCCAACTACACATCAGTCAGGAGATTATCATGATCACTCTACGGCCCATGAAAAGCATGTCCACAAAGTGGATAAGTTATGTGTTTCTTTGTGTAGGCTTAGCTACAACTTCCAGCACCACAGCCGATTGTTCTCAACCAGGCGAAACCTGCTTGAGTAATAATGAGTGTTGCGCTTTGCAAGATGGATTCCGTTACTGCCGTTTTGATGATCCCGGCCTTCCTGATGGCACTTGCGTAGATTGCCTTAAACACATGGATTCCTGCGCGGGAGGAGATACCCCTTGCTGCCCTGGGCTATTGTGTAGTGATAATTGGGGCAAGGATGATCCATATTGCCATTGACAGCAAAAGCAGAAATAAGGTGAGAGTATATATACTGAAGCAATAGACGCATCAGGCACCTTCAATCCTTACGCACACATTCACAGAGTGATATTTTTCAGCATCATTGTAAAACCTGCACTTGTTCGAGCGACTCAGGCGAGACTAATGACTCCCGCATAGTATCTCAGGTGCCGTTCTGCAAATAGATTATCTGCAGAAGGCACATCTAAAGATAAGAGATGAGTGCAGGGAGCATAGCCCGCTATGTTCCCTGCCCTGCAACTCAGCTGAGCACCCTGTTTATTGGCCAGAAATATGCGTTTCCACATGGCCGGGTACTTATCCCTATACAAAATCTCCTACTCCAGTGTTTGAGCATGATTTCAGTCATGGGCAGCATAAGGAAAGAAAGGGTAACCGCTGTGTTAGTCATACTATTTATCTAGCAACAACCAATCACTCTGTTAATTATTTTCAAGCACTTAATAAATCATTCCAGACTACTCTTCAATAAACAGGAATGAGCAGATTGCTATCTGCAGCTCTCTTAAGGAGGAGATGGATGAGAACAGTAAAAAAGCCCGACAGCCCCCAAATAGAGCCTTCAGAGCCAACGGCTTTTCACACGCCTCAAGCAAAGCCCAAGCTCTGGCAACGATTAATGCGTTGGGTCAGACTTGCCTCTTCTCCAGCTATCTATCCGGTTGAACAGGAGAATCCCCAAAAAGGCTCAGCGGTCAAACGGTCAAATCAGTTTATTAAGATTTTCAAGATTGAGCACTTCCCTCTTTCAAGAAAAATGCTGAAATCAGCCCTGACTTACATCAGAAAAAAAATGGGCTCCCAAAAACCTGAACCTACATCTTTCGCATTCAGCCACTTGGGAGACGGAAGAAATGGTATGGCACAGATTGTTGCTCGTCAGGATGGTGGAACGCTGGTTGTCAGAAAAACAGGTAAGTATGAAGAGCCGGGCGCTGTTTGTAGTGTTGATGATGAAAAAGAAATCATTGCCCGCCTCGACCATCCAAATATCGTGAAACTGGCAAAGGGATGGGAAGAGGAAAACGTTATCGGCACCATGCATGTGGAGCTAAAGGGTTGCACCATTAAGAGCCTGTTTCCTGAGGCACAGATTCACAAACCACTGCCGCCAGAACTCTCATTATCCATTATCCGCCAGTTACTGGATGCACTTGCTTATCTGCAAAAAGAACAGATTTTCCATCGTGATCTCAAGCTGGAGAATATTGTAATTGCTCCAGACGGCATGGTGACATTAATTGATTTTGGTTGCGCCATTGATCGCGCCAAGATGGGTAGCAATTGTAGAAGCATTCACGGAACCCTCACTTTCCTTCCTCCTGAAGTGATCAGAAATAAAGAATCTGGAATTTTTACCAGTGACAAGGGAGATAGCTACATGCTGGGGGCGACCCTGGCTTACCTGCTGACCGGACAAATACCTGATAATGAACTTCCCTTCAACAAGCAGGACTATCCGAAAGAAATGACCGGTAAAGAGATGTGGGCTGAGTTCGTTACAACGGACAAAGCCTTACATTCAGTAAACAACATGAAAAAATCTCTGGCCAATATGCCTGACCAGTTCCAGGGGGATTATGTCAATAATATGGAGCAGCTTCTGGCCGGGCTTCTGCATCCGGATATAAACAAGCGATTAACTGCTGAAGATGCACTGGCAACATTTAATAGACTCTTCCCTGATACAGACGGAAGTGTTTAATATCTACGCAAAACGCTAAAAGGCGCTCGGATCAGTCTGAATGTCCGCTAATGCGGAACTGGTTAGACATACTCTTTTAGTGATTCCCTGGTCCAGGATGTCCCCGATGGGTGCCAGAATTTTTTTGAATTCAGGTATTTCGCTTTGTTAATGAGAAAATCATCCTGGCTTTTGTATGTTGTTTTTTCCGCTGCAGCTTTCATATAGGATTTGAAGAAGTCGAAAGACTGGCGAGAGCGGTGCAGCATCACACGGACTGAGTCGTTTGAAGGACGGCGTTGTGTCGCCTGCTCAATCACCACATCATTGGTACCCAGTCATCCAGCTTCTCTCTGAACTTTTTGCACGTATGAATGCTGGCATTATCGACTACGACCAGAGTGTACCGGTCGCCTGTGCTGTATTTGGGATCTTGGATCTGTTCAGAAAAATCTTCAAATACTCGGATGACTTCATCACCAGTGACAGATCCGCAAACAGGATAGTAAAACAGGTCGTTATCTCGATTCATGAACCCCAGAACATTTATTCGCTGACTGTTGACTGAGGGTATCCTGAGCTGCTCCCCTTTCTTCTGCCAGGCATAAGGAACGCAAGGTTGCTGAGAGAAACCAGACTCATCGAAATAGAATAGGTTTATCAGTCCTTTCCGCTCAGCGGCTTGGGCATTTTTTAGTGATTGCTGGCAGCGTTCAAAGGATTCCTGATCGCGTTTATGCCGACAAGATTTTCGTACGCGTTTGTAGACCAGACCGATTTTTTTTTTGCCATCCGCTTCAGAGTTTTTAAGCAGGCCGACTTACCGGTCTCTTCTTCAAGTTTTGCTTTCGCATAGGATATGCGACGCGGCTCTTCGGCAATCAGGTCTGCAAGGCGTTGCGCTTCATGGTCATTGTAGATCGTCGGCTTACCACCTCCATGACCTTTGTACAGGCCCTGTATGCCTGAAAATTCCCAGTCATCAATCCAGCGAGAAATCGTTTGGTACTGAACATCAAAGACATCATCTATTTGAGCCAGAGAGTATCCCCTTGAGCTAAGCAATACCGCATGGGCACGCTCTCTCATACAAGGCAGAGGAGCGTTGCGCATGGCACACTTCATAACGATAAGCTCGAGACAATAGTGGTACTGTGATTTGTGAATATAGCACTCTGGAAAATAGAACCACCGTACGTTGTAGGGCGGCTAAAAATAGCCGCATTTCTATTCAGTATTTTCATGACACTTAAGCTTTGGGGTATTAACCCAAAAATCTGGCTCAATTCCTATCTTGAGGCATGTGCAGCAAATGGCAGGAAACCGCCTGAAGATATCTCCCCCTATTTGCCTTGGTTAATGAGTGAGGAGATGCTTACAGGCTGGCAAGTCATTCACTCTCAGGCCTTCATACTGGCTACTCATTTCTTGTTCGTCCATTGCATTTATCACCCGATCAACGAACGTTCCAAGGCCTGCGACCGAGTCAGTCTCAACATAGGAAATACGTAGCACCTCAAACCCCAGGCCTTTGAGTATGTGATCTATCAAACGGTCTCGCGCTCTTCTTTTTCCAGATTCTTTTGCAAGAAGAAGCTCATCGTTTTCCATTGTGTCATCCTGAATATAATGATGGGGGCCATCGACCTCTATACACAAGGTTTTACCCACCAGAATATCAACTGGGAACCCTTCAATATTCACTTCCATAACAATATTTTGGTTTGGCAAAGCATTTTTAACAGCCTGGAACACTCTGTTTTGTAATGCTGAGACTTTCACTTTTTTTTCAGGAGCAGAAAGAGCAGGAGACACATCAATTTCCAAGTTAGAAATGCCTGCCCAGTAAATATATGCAAATCTGTCTTGCCAGTGATGTGAAAGAAGGTCCCTGATATTTTCCCTATCCATTAGCGGGTTAACAAAGATATCGAAACGGGGTGTATCAGGATCATCCTTGACGAGCGGATTTTGTTTTGCACATAAATCCAGAACGGCCAGGTTCCATAAGAAGTCGCCGACGCTATGCTGTAGAGGGCCGCCTGTGTCAATAAAACCAGTCATATCACAAAGACGTTTAACCAGGAAATAGCCAAGCTTCAGCTGGTCGTCTGACAGAGATAAACGGCACAAAGCGTCAAGGGCCATAATGATATCCTGTTCAGTCGGCGATATGTTCATAATGGCTTGAATCGAAGCTTGAACAACATCCTCCCCTATGACGTGTGAGCAATGAGACATCCCACTGGCCACCATGGCCAGAGGCTGGGCCGACCACTCCCTGGTGTCGGTCAAATCACGGCTTCCCACCTCTTTGGCCAGCGCCTTCCGGGACGTGTCGGCGTCGTCCCCCGTCACCTGGCTCAGGCCATTGGTCACCATGGCCAGATGCTGGGCCGACCACTCTTTGGTGTCGGTCAAATCACGCCTCCCCACTTCTTTGGCCAGCGCCTTCCGGGTCGTGTCGGCGTCGTCACCCGTCACCTGGCTCAGGCCATTGGACACCATGGCCAGATCTTGCGCTATCCAGCACTTAAGGTCTCCGGCAAGGGCACGCCTCCCCACTTCTTTGGCCAGCGCCTTCCGGGTCGTGTCGGCGTCGTCCCCCGTCACCTGGCTCAGGCCATTGGTCACCATGGCCAGATCTTGCGCTATCCAGCACTTAAGGTCTCCGGCAAGGGCACGCCTCCCCACTTCTTTGGCCAGCGCCTTCCGGGTCGTGTCGGCATCGTCACCCGTCACCTGGCTCAGGCCATTGGTCACCATGGCCAGATCTTGCGCTATCCAGCACTTAAGGTCTCCGGCAAGGGCACGCCTCCCCACTTCTTTGGCCAGCGCCTTCCGGGTCGTGTCGGCGTCGTCACCCGTCACTTGGCTCAGGCCATTGGTCACCATGGCCAGATCTTGCGCTATCCAGCACTTAAGGTCTCCGGCAAGGGCACGCCTCCCCACTTCTTTGGCCAGCGCCTTCCGGGTCGTGTCGGCGTCGTCACCCGCCACCTGCCTCAGGCCATTGGTCACCATGGCCAGAGACTGGGTCGACCACTCCCTGGGGTCAGTCAAATCACGCCTGCCCACCTCTTTGGCCAGCGCCTTCCGGGTCGTGTCGGCGTCGTCCCCCGCCACCGGGCTCAGGCCATTGGTCACCATGGCCAGATGCTGGGCCGACCACTCTTTGGTGTCGGCCAAATCACGGTTTCCCACTTCTTTGGCCAGCGCCTTCCGGGTCGTGTCGGCGTCGTCACCCGCCACCTGACTCAGGCCATTGGTCACCATGGCCAGATGCTGGGCCGACCACTCCCTGGGGTCAGTCAAATCACGCCTCCCCACCTCTTTGGCCAGCGCCTTCCGGGTCGTGTCGGCGTCGTCCCCCGTCACCTGGCTCAGGCCATTGGTTACCATGGCTAGATGCTGGGCCGACCACTCCCTGGGGTCAGTCAAATTACGGATTCCCACTTCTTTGGCCAGCGCCTTCCGGGTCGTGTCGGCTTTGTCACCGGCGACCTGGCTCAGGCTATTGAGCACCATGGCCAGCGTTTGGGCTTTAAATCCGCACTGTTTGGTTAGCTGCTGTTTTTGACTGCGGTGGATCACGGCTTTCATTATCCAGTCTAACGCTGTGGCGCCTTCTTGATATTTTGCTAATTTTGAAAACGCATTTGCCAAAAGAGCAAGGGCTTTTGGACTGGCTCGAAGCGGGTGCGGCTCTCTTTCTGTTATCTGGAATGCAAGATCTAAAAGCGCGGTTTTATGGCTCTCCCGATGTGGCCCGTGAAGTTGCTTTTTGAGTCGATTCACTTCGCTTGCCAGTGCTTCTATCTGTTGATCGAAACGCTCGGCGGAAGGGTTGCGGTAATATTGTCTCTTTCTGTCTGGGCTTCTTTTTGGATGTGTTCGAACTGTAGCCTCAGACCATTCCTGTTGTCGTGAAGGGACTTCGGCATAGGTCTTTGATGTGGTCAATACAGGCGGCCACTGAAGCATTGATGATTCAGGAACAGGAGAGGCATGTGGCCGGACACAGGTACGACCGGGATACAGGGAAGCAGGTAAAGGCTTTACAATTGCCGCCCAGCTTTTCTTTGTATCTTTATCTGCTGCTGCGCATTTCTCTATCACGCCCCCTGACAGCGGTAGCATTAACCAAATAAAAAACAATTCTCTCCTGCAAAAGTGAGCACCAATGTTCACGGTAAATCTCATCCTATTGCCCGTTCGTTGAGGCTGTGCAGTAAAGGCAATGGCGGGATATATGGCAAGACGGCACAGGCCAAAAAGAGAAGGGAATACACAATCAGCAAACCGCCTCATATACCGATCATGATCCTCCAAAAGCATAACCGGACAGGTAAAATCATTGCCTGAAATGGTGGCGTTCAGGTGGTTGGTAGAAAGGTTACACAACCCCTAAACTCTTTTGCATACCCCCTGAATCATAAACAGGACAATATATGCCAGAAGAAGCCCTGGACACAGCCACAACATTACCTCGCAATGGATTCAGCACCCGTCTGGGGTTTGTTTTGGCAGCAGCCGGTTCGGCTGTGGGTCTGGGGAATATCTGGAGCTTTCCAACACAGGTGGCAGAGAATGGTGGTGCTGCTTTCGTTCTGGTTTACCTGCTGCTCTCTTTGCTTCTGGCGTATCCGGCTCTGGTGGCAGAGTTGATGATTGGCCGTTACAGCCAGAGCAACCCGATCACCGCTCTCGAAGAGCTTCCTGATAACCCTCGCTGGAAACCTGTGACCTATGCCTCTGGCCTGATTGCAGTACTGGTGATCTGCCTGATCTTCGGCTTCTACAGCATTGTTGGGGGCTGGTTACTGGGGTTCTGCCTTGCGCCCGCTTTTGAAGTACTGGGTTTCGCAGAAACTGCTCAGTGGCTGCAAGCCTTTTCACCAGCAAGGAACCTTCTTCTGGCGGTGTTATTTATTGGTTTAACTGTGGGTGTGATCAATGGCGGAGTGAAGGACGGCATTGAGCGCTGGTGTGGGCGGTTGATGCCACTGTTAATCCTGCTGCTTGTTGGGTTGGTTCTGGCGGTGATGCCGTTGCAGGGTGCAATGGATGGCCTGAAACATTATCTGGTGCCAGATTTTTCCCGCATTAATACTCAACTTATCGTCAGTGCACTGGGTCAGGCATTCTTTTCCATGTCTCTCGGAGTGGGCGCCATTATGGTGTATGGCTCCTACCTCAAGCGCAGTGCCAACCTGCCCATGGCCGCACTACAGGTTTGTCTGTTGGATACCGGCATCGCGTTTCTGGCCGGGCTGCTGGTAATTCCTGCGCTGTTTGTGGCTCTGAACCTGGGGATAACTATCTACCTTCCCAATGGCCAGCTGGCAAATAGTGACACTCTGGTGTTCCAGGTGCTGCCTTCACTGTTTAACAGCCTGGGTGTTATGGGCGTTCCGGTTGCTCTGGCCTTCTTTTGCCTGATGACTATTGCCGCACTCACATCGTCCATCTCAATGCTGGAAGTGCCAGTGGCCTGTATCACTGAACGCACCCGCACCACTCAAAAGCCTGTTTCCCGTACTCAGGCCGGAGCTATGGCTTGTGCAGCCGTTCTTATAGTTGTGACCTTGATGGTGTTTCAATTTGATCCGCTATTTAGTCTGGTGATCACAGTTACCACGCAATATGCACAGCCACTTACCAGCCTGCTGTTCTGTGTGTTCGCAGGCTGGTTGATGAGTCGGCATAAAAAATTGCAGGAGATTCACAGGGGCTGGCCAGAGGTAGAACAGTCTCTGTTCTGGAAGATCTGGCCCTGGTATATCAAGGTGGTATGCCCGGCATTGATTGCCGGGATTTTCATCGTATCTCTTTGATAGGCTAACGATTACTTCTGTCGTGCAGGGAGCTGTTTGGCGATGTCCTGGCTAAGCTGAGCCAGTAGTTGGCTGAGCCCTTCAACAACTCTTGCTCCTTCCACCCCCTTAACCGAGCCAACCGCGACGCTATATTCCACCCCATCGTGCGACAGTATGATTGCGTCACTGAGATCCTTTACCCGCCAGGAGGTCATCATGGAAACTTGATTCCCCTGCATAATCAGATTTTCAATTTGTAGCTCGATACGAAAGTCCGGGCGTTTATTGCTCAACCATGGCCCCACACTGACAGGCTTATTGTTCATCTGCCGGCGAAGATTCAAGCCAAGTGTTCCTGAGAGATGTTCATCCAGATCATATCCCCAACGGTCATTACTGGCCCGGTGAACCCGATAGGCACCATCACTCCAGGACAGGTCACGGGACTCCAGCCAGCCAGGTATTTTTACCGGCGCAACGCCCACAGAACCATTTACAGACTTATGTGCAGAGGGGGCCTCAACATTCAAACGATAATAATTGAACGTTTGAACACTCATACAACCGCCAAGTGTCATGAGCAAAACCCAAAGAGGAAGAATGCGATACATCAGTTAGTCCCTCTTCTTCCTGAGAGTATGGAATTCGGCTGCTGCTCTAACATATCGGTCAATCGCTCCATCGAACGGGCTGCGTGGCTCATATCTTTCAGGCTTTTATCCAGCTGATACAGCATAGGCGAGTCTTCCGCCAGGATGTTATTGACGGACTCTACCGCTTTATTCATGTTATCCATAGTTGTCTTCATGCTTAGCATTGCGCCTGCCATATCCTTACCTGCTTTGTCAGCATTTCCGCCCATTTTCCTGGCTGCCACATCAACCGAGGCCAGGGTTTTATTCATACTCACAGCTAATTGCTGAAAATCTTCCGACCCTGTCAAGGCCTTCACGTTGTGTAGAACGTCCTGAAATTCTCGTACAATTTCAACAAAGTCAATTTCACTGAAATCGTTCAGTTTCTCCATATCACTGGGTACTGTAGGAATCTGAGGGAAGTCAGTATTAACCAGAATGGTTTCCGGTTGCTCACTGTAAACGTCCATCTCAATGTAAAGCAGGCCAGTCAGTATGCTTTGCGTCTTCAGCTTGGCGGCAAGCCCTCTACGCATCAGCATGTCCCCCAGGTCTTCATTCTGACCACCGTCAAATGTGATGCGATTTGGGTAAATATCTACAATTATTGAATTCAGTGGCGTATTGGAATCTTTATAAAAGCGGGCTGTAACACTCACGACCTCACCAATTTTCACACCCTTCAACGTGACAGGAGCACCGGCTCCCAAACCTTTAACTGAAGTGTCGTACACTAGCTCATAGCGTTTACCACTCTGACCAAACAATGTGCCAGTCTGCACAACCATGATCATGCCGATACCCAGAACCAGCATGATCACAATAAAACATCCCACGCCTACCGCTTTTGTACGAGCATTCATCAGCGCAACTCCCCAGATTGATTATGTTCTTCTCCACGGGCCAGAAAGGCGCGCACGATATCCTGCTCACTGTGATCTTTCAGCCAGCTGGGGTTACCTTGATCAAGCGAGGTTTTGGTCACTGCATCCAGATAAATACTGTTATTGGCTATAGCAAAAATACTGGCGAGTTCATGGGTCACCATAACGACAGTCGCGCCAGTCGAATCTCGCAGGCTCAGAATCAAATCATCCAGACGCCGAGCACTGAGCGGGTCCAGACCTGCCGAAGGTTCATCAAAAAACAGAATCTCCGGATCCAGGGCAATAGCCCTGGCCAAACCTGCCCGCTTAATCATTCCGCCACTGATTTCCGACGGGTAATAATCCTCAAAGCCGGCAAGCCCTACCAGAGCCAGTTTGTAAGAGACTAACTCTTTGATTTCTTTTCGGCGAAAACCCGCATGAACAAGAGGGAGTGCTACATTGCCCGCCAGGGTCATATCGCTGAATAAAGCGCCCTTTTGAAAGGTAACGCCCCACCGGGACCGTATATTCTGCTGCTGTATTTCATTGGCCAGAGTGTAGCTTTCACCGCTATAGAACATCTCCCCTTTAGCTGGAGAGTAAAGCCCTATGAGGTGCTTCAGCAAAGTACTTTTACCGCACCCGCTGCCCCCCATCACAACAAAGATATCGCCTTTGTTGACGGTAAAATCCAGGTCTCTCTGGATCAGGTGAGAGCCATACTGCATGGTCAGACCTTGAACTTCTATGACGGGAGCATCAATCACCGGTTCATCCCTGTGCCCTGTATCCACAGTTTATATCCCCAGATGGTAAAACATGATGTTCAGACCGGCATCCGCCACCACAAATAACACAATGGAAAGCACCACCGCCCGCGTTGTTGCCTGACCAACCGCTGCCGATGAATTGCCGCAATTCATACCAGACTGGCAACCTGCAAACACAATCAACTGGCCAAACACCATTCCCTTGAAGCAGCCCACAAGAACATCGACCGGAGTAAAGGATGACAAAAGCTGGGATATATACATGCGCGGGGTCATATCCATACCCAAAGAAATAATGCCACCACCCAACATACCTAATAGAAAACTATAGATACACAACATCGGCATGGTAATTAACATCGCCAAAAAGCGAGGCATTATCAGGAAGTCCACGGGACGAATACCCATAGTAGTGAGGGCATCTACCTCTTCATTCACCTTCATGGCACCCAGTTCTGCAGCCCAGGCAGCGCCAGTACGCCCTGCCATAATCACGGCCGTCATCAGAGCACCCATCTCTCGTACCATACCCACAGCGACAAGGTTGGCGACATAGGCCTGAGCACCAAACTGCCGAAGCTGAATAATCCCCAGATAAGCAAGGATCATCCCCACAAGGACGCTAATCAGGGTAATTATACCGATAGCTTGTGGCCCGGACTGGCTTAAACAGGTCACTGCATCCACAGCCCGCATATGACTGCGCCCAGTGAACAACCGCCCCACTGCAAATGTCATCTCACCGATAAAGGCGAAAGCATCAACCACTTCCTTCTTTAAGGTCTTCAGTAAGGTCCCCAAACGGAGAAAGAAGGAGCTTTTATTCTCGGTAGTCTCCTGCTGATTCGCTTCAACGGCTGTAGCCAGCTGAAAAAGCTGTTGCAGAGCATCAGGCAGGGCTGAGATATCTAATTCAATCTGACGGTCAGCGCAGAGTTTATAAAGAGAGAACATGTGTGCCGGGAGGGTGGAGTCCCAGGACAACTGGTCACCGGGAACCAGCAATATTTTTGCACTCGCCCCTGAAGAAACCTGTTCAATAGCTGCCGGTATCTTTCGGTACACAGAAGTATCAGCCACTGTGAAGGCACCTGACAGTGTCATCTGCAGCTCGTTGGAGTGACTAATGTTTGTTGTAATATCTGGGGTCATAGGCCCGATTCAAAGGTTTATTACTTTAACCATATATCAACGGGCAACCTTCTTCGATTTGTAAAATCTCCGAAAGACCTGTCCGTACCAGTACCAGATACGTGCATGTCGCGGTCAACATTGCGAAAAAAAACTTTTCTGGGGCTCTGTAAAATATACAGCCTTAAAGGCGGCTGATAGCATCAAAATCCAATATACCGCATGGCTGTCTACTGAATGTAATATGCGATTATTTAAAATAGAGACGTTAAAAACAATAATAAAGCGCCTGCGACTCACTCGGATCAACCTGCTTTTAGGGCTGGTGATCCTTAGTCCATTAACAGCAATCAGCTACTCTGCTGCACAAGCTTATCTTATCAACTCCTCTTGTGAGAATGCCAGACAGACCTTATACGAGGCATCAGTAGCCTTGGAAAACTATCAGGTCAAATATGGCAGCTATAAGGGGGCTATCGATGGCGTGCACTTCCCTGACAGCAGCCCAGCGGATATTCGCGGTCATAGATACACAATTTCTATGGATAGTAACAACCGCGGCGATATATATGTGCTCAGGGCAACCCCGGGACATCCTCATTATCCAAAGATTATTTTAAACCAGTCAGGCCTTGGTGTTGTTGAGGGTCAGGCCACTTACTCCTGTCCCTGAAAACCGGAAAACCGGCTCCTGAAAACCGGCTCCTGAAAAAGAGAAAAGCCCATCTTTCGATGAGCCTTTCTCTGTACTGCATGTCGTATCTGGAAGAGGTCAATCAGTCCAGACCAACATTATTCTTCTGCAGCACCTGTTCCGCACGGTAACTGGAACGCACCAGAGCACCAGAAACAACCTCAATAAAGCCTTTGTCCAGCCCCCACTGACGATACATCTCAAACTCTTCAGGAGTCACATAACGCTCAAGGGCAATATGATTCTTTGTTGGCTGCAGGTACTGACCGAAGGTGACAATATCCACATTCGCGGCCCGCAGGTCGTCCATGGCTTCAATGATCTCTTCTTCGGTTTCACCCAGACCAAGCATGATGCTGGTTTTGGTCAGCACTTCAGGGTTGTGCTTTTTGGCGTGAGCCAGCACATCCAGAGTTTGCTCATAGGTGGCCCGTGGGTCACGAACAGGGTGAGTTAACCGGCGAACAGTTTCCACGTTTTGGGCAAAGACGGAGATACCACTGTCGACCACGGTTTCGACATCTTTGAGATTACCAAGGAAATCTGGCGTCAGGGCTTCAACCGCTGTGTCCGGGTTTTCTTCAATAACCTTCTTTACCACAGCCGCGTAATGGCCAGCACCGCCATCTTCCAGGTCATCCCGGTTTACTGAGGTCAATACCAGGTACTTCAGCCCCATCAAACGAACACTTTCCGCAGTGTTCTCTGGCTCTTTCTCGTCAAGCCAGCCCTGAGGGTTGCCGGTATTTACAGCACAGAACTTACAGGCACGAGTGCAGACATCGCCCATCAGCATGATAGTGGCGGTACCGGAACTCCAGCACTCGTTAATATTCGGGCACATGGCTTCTTCGCACACAGTGCTCAGTTTGTGACCATGAACGGTTTTCTTTACTTCGCTGTAACGCTCATCCGTGCGCACTTTAATACGCAGCCATTCAGGCTTGCGCTGAATAGGTTTGACTGGTTCCTGGGCCTGGCTGGCTTTAATGCCGTTCTTGATGGCTTTAATGCCTTTATCGTTAACGAACTTGCTGCCGCTGGGAACCTGAACCGTCGGGATGATTGAAGATTCACTCATTAATGCTCTGTCCTTTATAGGCTCCGGTCGTCGCGATGCAGACCAATCCCGGAATCTGATTCTCTTATAAGCTCAGTATAACCGGTGAGCCCGGCCAGATGGTTGACCAATGCCGTTGACACCTTGCTTATGGTAGCGTTAGCGTTGAAATCACGCACCTGCGCCACAGGCATATTCACGTAACCACATGGATTGATACGCTGGAAGGGCTCCTTGTCCATATCCACATTCAGTGACAGCCCATGGAAGGAACAGCCCCTGCGAATACGCAGCCCTAATGCAGCAATCTTGGCGTTCCCCACATACACACCGGGTGCATCCGGACGGGCCGCCGACTCAATACCCAGGTCACCAAGGGTTTTAATAATGGCATTTTCAATATGTGTAACCAGCTGGCGAACCCCACACCCCAGACGTTTAATATCCAGAAGCAGGTAAATCACTTGCTGGCCGGGGCCGTGATAGGTCACCTGCCCGCCCCGGTCAACCTGCAACACGGGAATATCGCCGGGCGCCAATAGATGTTCGGCCTTACCGGCCTGCCCCTGGGTGAACACTGACGGATGTTCTACCAGCCAGAGTTCGTCCCTCGTGTTTTTATCCCGGCTGTTAGTGAACTCTGTCATGGCTTTCCAGACAGGTTCATAATCCTTGAGTCCGAGATTTCGAACAATAAGCGCTTGCGCTTGCTTTTGAGCTTCAGCCGTATCGCAGACAGTCACTTGTTCCGTGTCAGTCATTGTTTGTCCTGTCGAGCTTGTCCTTTCATGGGCTGTCTCAAAGCACCATACGAACGCGTTTGTCTGCTTTCAGTTCTTTATCCAGTGCCCGCAGCTGTTCTTCACCTGTAGCATTGATGGTCACTACCACAGCCACAAAACGGCCATTGCGACTGGGGCGAAGAGAGTGCATGCCGTCATGGTCTGGTGCGTGAGTACGAACCACCTCCACCACAAACTCTGGGAAATCATCGTCCTGCACACCCATCACGCTGATGCGGTAATCACAGGGGAACTCGATCCTGGGCGGTTCCATCTCTTCTGGCTTTTGTACGTCTTTACTCATAATTCCAAACTACTCACTTGCCAGCATCCCGGTACTTCAAATAAATACCGGCGATATGCTGCCAGACTGGTCCCGGAACACCGGTACCAACCGTTTGTTTATCCAATTCAATGATGGGGAGTATCTCTCGACTGGAGCTGGTAATCCAGATTTCATCGGCCTGTTTCAATTCATCTGCCCTGAGTTCCCGCTCTTCACAGGAGTAGCGACCATCTTCTCTGGCAAGTGCCAGCACCAGATGACGGGTGATACCCGCAAGAATCTTATCACTGACCGGTGGAGTGATGATCACACTATCAATCACTACAAACACATTGCTTGAAGAGCCTTCAGTCACCAACCCCTGATCATCGATCAGCAATGCCTCATCGACATCCGCCTCTACGGCACCCTGATGATGCATAAGGTTACCTAACAAGGAGGTGCTTTTGATGTCACAGCGCTGCCAGCGCTTGTCAGGAGCACTAATAGCACGCCCTGCCGGTGTTTCATCAGCGCCAGTACCAAGACGGGGCTGGAACGGCATAGCCATCAGCAAAACCGTAGGCGGGGTATTTTCAGGAAAGTGGTGCTTGCGAACAGGGCCTGCTCCCCGAGTGATCTGCAGGTAAATCGCCTGGCAGCTACCACTATGACTGTTCAGTTCTAACAGACGGGAGAATAGCTGCAGCCATTCCTCATCGCTGTGTAGGGAATCAAGATGGATGGCTTGCAGGCTGCGGTTCAGCCGCTGGAGATGCTCATGAGCCGCAAGAGCACGCCCATGAAATACGGGGATAACTTCATAGACCCCATCCCCAAACAAAAAGCCCCGATCAAGGACCGAGACTTTGGCATCGGCGGTCGGGAGAAATTCACCATTAAGGTAAACCTGAGACATTGATGTTTTCACTGCGAATTCTCTCTGCAGTTATTCTCTGTTCAGGCATCCTGGCCGTTTATTCAACGTCCCTATTGCTGTGTACACCGCTAAAAGCTGTTTTGAACCACAGAGACACAAAGACACGGAGAAGAGCTATTTAGTTAAAAAGCATAAGCAAAAGCTCTTAATTAAAAGCTTTTGCTTTTCCTCTGTGTCTTTGTGTCTCCGTGGTGAAAGGCTTTTAGAACAGGCTGATAAAGAACCGTACCAGACCATCCCAGATACGCTTGAAGAAACCACCTTCTTCAACAGTTTCCAGTGCAACCAGATCACGTTCGGCGATCACGTTATCATCCATACGGACAACAACAGTACCAACCTTCTGGCCTTTGGCGATAGGCGCTTCCAGATTGTCATCAACAATCATGGAGGCTTTTACGTTTTTACCCTTGCCGCGAGGAACCGTGACAACCAGGTCTTTCTGCAGACCAACAGGCAGCTGGTCGAACGCACCCTTCCAGACACGCACCTGCTCCAGAGCAACGCCACCACGGTTGATGTCGACGTTATCAAAGAAGCGGAAACCATAGGTCAGCAGTTTCTGTGTTTCACGGGCCCGGGCGCGTTCGCTGGTAGTACCCATAACGACAGCAATCAGACGACGACCGTCTTTCTTGGCAGAAGCCGCCAGACAGTAACCTGCTGCATTGGTGTGTCCGGTTTTCAGACCATCAACATCAGGGTTGGTCCACAGCAGGGAGTTACGGTTAGGCTGTGCCTTCAGAGGGCGGCCGGTACGCTTGTCCACACCGTGCTGCATCTCTTTAATGGAGTAAATCGGGTAGTACTCAGGGTGATCGTAAATAATCCGCTGAGCCAGAATCGCCATATCACGGGCTGTACTGTAATGGCCTTCTCTTGGCCAGCCGGATGCATCCTTAAAGTGGGTGTTAGTCATGCCAATCTGCCTGGCAGTGGCGTTCATCACCTGAATAAAGGAGTCTTCACTGCCTGCAACATGCTCAGCCAGTGCCACGGTGGCATCGTTACCAGATACGATAATCACACCATGGAGAAGGTCTTCTACAGACACCTTCTCACCGACCTCAACAAACATCAGGGAACCTTTCATACGCCAGGCTTTTTCACTGATGGTGACTATATCGTTACGCTTGATATTGCCGGCTGCCAGTTCGTTCTCAACCACATAGGCCGACATCATCTTGGTCAGGCTGGCGGGAGGCAGCTTCTCATTGGCATTTTTTTCAGCCAGAATTTCACCAGTAACCGCATCCATCAGGATGTAGCTCTTGGCGGCAATCTGGGGGGGAGAAGGAATCAGGCCTGCTGGCAGAGCCGTGGCGGCTGTCGAGAGAGTCAGAAACACAGCCCCGGCCAGAGCCGTCGCCAACCGGCGGGATATTTTCACAATAACGTTCATTTCTCTTTCAACTAAACCTTTAGGCCAAATTAATTTTAAGGAAGCTAAGAATTATAACAGCGGTATAAGAGGGGTATGCTTGCAAAAAAATGCCAACATATCCCGAAAATTCAAGTATTACTTTGTATCATGTGTATTTTTACACAAACGGGTATGAACAACTATCAGGACGTCTATCGAAACCTTATTCGAAAACCTTATAGCCTCGTTCAAACTGGTTACGTTCCAGTGAATTCTGGATGTCAGCCACCTCCTGATCGGTAGATAGCGGACCGATTCTGACCCTGTATACTTTGTTTTCACTACCCGGCACTACTTTTACCGGAGAATCCAACACATCAATCAGGCGCTCTTTCAGCGAAAAAGCACGGCTCGGGTTACTGACTGCTGCCACCTGTATATATACAAGCCCGTCAGCATCTGTGCCTGTTACCAAAGGTTTCTGCTTACCTGTTTTTTGAATCGCCTCTTCACTTTCTTGTAAGGATCTCTGGAAAACCAACAAGCCCTCTGGGGAAGTATCAATCCCGTCCACAATGACCCGAGCCAACCCTTTGCTCTGGTACCCCAGCCTCTTGGCTGCAGCCCAGGACAAATCAATCAGCCTGTCATCATGAAAAGGGCCTCGATCATTAACCCGGACAATAACACTGTGGCCAGTGTCCAGATTGGTCACCCTTGCGTAAGAAGGTAAAGGAAGAGTCTTATGGGCAGCACTCATGGCGTACATGTCGTAGATTTCGCCATTGGCTGTTTTATAACCATGAAATTTTGCACCGTACCAGGACGCTTTTCCTATTTCGGAATAACCCTTGGCGGTTTGCCTTGGTTTGTAACTTATACCATGGAGAGTATAGGGGTTCGCTTTAATCGCCTGTTCAGGTGCCCGGGGCACAGCATCGGGAATCTTGCTGACATCCACCGTGTGTAACGCTTTATCCTGAGACAGGTGATAGCGTTCAGCCTGTATCTGCTCCTGAGTTTTCTGAGGTCCCTGGCTGGCACAGCCAGCCAGAAGCAGCACCATCATCCCTGTGGTAAAGCATTCAGTAAACTTACTCAAATATTGCCCCCGACTCCTGTCTCACACCGTCTTGCCTCACCCCTGGCTGTTTCAACCATTAGTGTCTGTATCAGCTTTTACCACAGACGCACCTGTCCTGGCTTTCATCTTTTTCTCAATCTGGTCACCCAACTGCCACACCGCCATTGCATAAAGATTGCTTCGGTTATAACGGGTAATCACATAGAAGTTGGTCATGGTCAGCCAGTGCTCCGTGCCATTTTTACCTTCCAGTTCCAGACCACGAACCCGCGCGGTATCCGGAATCACCTGCTGGGGCTTCCATCCCATACCACGGGCTTCATTCGCCGAATGAGTAGGTCGAGGGTTGGTAGTAATGATGGAAGAGTACTTCTGCCCTTTCACAGAGGCTTTAGAAGCAACAGGCTTACCCTTCACCCAACCATGACGGTTCAGGTAAGAGGCTATAGAACCAATGGCATCGGCTGGAGAGTCCCAGATATCTGCCTGACCGCTTTTATCAAAGTCGATGGCATAAGCCCGATAACTGGACGGCATAAACTGGGGAATGCCCATAGCTCCCGCATAAGAGCCCTTGAGCTTCAGAGGGTCAAAACCCTGTTCACGGGACAACACAAGAAGTTCACGCAGCTCTTTACGGAAGAAGGTAGCACGACGCGGATAGCCAAAGCCCAAAGTAGAAAGGGCATCAACAACACGGAAACCACCACTGTTCTGGCCAAAGCCTGTCTCAATACCAAGGATGCCAATAATAACGGAAGGCGCTACGCCATACTCTTTCGCAGCACGATCAATAGTGCTGCGATGCTCCTTCCAGAAGGCCACACCTCGATCGATACGACGTTCATTAATAAACAGGTTACGATATTCCCACCAGGTCAGACGGCGCTCTGCGGGTTTACTGATTAATTCAACAATACGGGGTTTAAACTCAACCTGTTTGAAGAGTTTTTCAAGGTCAGCACGGGCAAAGCCTTCTTCCCGTACCAGCTCACTTATAAAGCTGTCGACCTCTTTCCCCTGAAAAACCTTACTACCATCAGGATCATTATTGGCCATCACTGGCAGGCTGAATAAAACCCCGGCGGTGACAACACTTGCCAACACGCCTGATAAATACTTAATCATACGGCCATCCCACCGGTCTTACCGGGATAAGAAAAGATCAACGTCCGGTTGACCATGTATACAGATTACTACTTATCAATTTATGCCGGTTTAATGTCAAGCAGGAGACAGGCACTTTTTCAATACGAAAAGATTCTAACGCCCCAGGAAATTTCTATGGGTATGCACTGACATCAACACCCCAAAACCGGCCATCAGGGTAACCAGAGATGTTCCCCCCCGGCTAACCAAAGGCAGGGGAACCCCCACAACAGGGAGCAGACCACTCACCATACCAATATTCACAAAGACGTAAACAAAGAAGGTCAAGGTAATACTACCGGCTACCAAACGGGCAAACAGGCTCTGTGTATGCAGAGTAATAAAAATACCCCGGCCAATAATCAGGCCATAGGCTACCAGCAGTAGAGCAACACCCATCAGGCCAAACTCTTCCGCCAGTACTGCAATAATAAAATCGGTATGGCTTTCCGGAAGAAAGTTGAGATGGGACTGAGTTCCCAGAAGCCAGCCTTTGCCATAAAGGCCGCCAGAACCAATGGATATTTTCGACTGAATAATATTCCAGCCTGAACCCCAGGGGTCACTCTCCGGATTCAGGAACGTCAGCACCCTTTGCTTCTGGTACTCCCGCATAACAAAGTGCCACATTCCCCAGATAGCAGGAATGGCCAGTAACACAGCACCAGCAATCAGCCTCCAGCGTAAACCAGCCAGCAATAGAACAAAGAGCCCGGAAGCACCAATCATCAATGAGGTACCCAGGTCCGGCTGTTTGGCGATCAATACCACCGGCAAGCCAATAAGAATCAAGCCAATGAAGGTATCTTTATAGGATGGCGGCAAGGGTCTGCGACAGAGCCAGGCCGCTACAGTTAGCGGCAGAGCCAGCTTAATGATTTCTGACGGCTGAAAACGGAAACCCGGCAAAGAGATCCAGCGCTGCGCACCTTTCGCACCATACCCCATAGCAAGCACTGTCACCAGCAGAACCACGCCACCAAGATAAGCAATGGGAGACAGCCTCTGAAAATAACGTGGTGGTATCTGTGCCACAGTAAACATCACCACAAAACCGATCAGCATATATATGGATTGGCGGGTGACCATCTGCATACTTTGCTCACTGGCACTGTACAGTACAAACAGGCCAAGACAGCAGAACACCATAAGCATTACTGTGAGAACCGGGTCGATATGCAGTCGCTGACTCAGCGAAGGCCCTGCCCGAAGGTTATGAGTCGGATCGAGCTGGCGTATAAAATCCTGAGACATCAGTGCAGCTCCTTCTGTGCAGGTTTCGGCTCAGAGCCAGAAGCAGAGTTAGCAGCTTGCTTAGCGGCTTCCTTCTCGGCTTTCCATTTTTCCATACGGGGCAGTATCCAGGCATCCATGACCTTGCGCGCCACGGGTACTGCGGCCTTGGAATCGTTTTCTACAATCACCGCCACGGCAATCCTGGGATCTTCAATCGGTGCAAAAGCAATAAACAGGCCGTGATCCTTCTGAAACTCTTCCAGAACCCGGGCTTCTTCTTCCTTAATGTCCTGGGGAATACCTACAACCTGTGCAGTACCGGTTTTACCCGCAACTGTGTACTTCAGGTTTCGGCCCATACGATAGTGCGCCGTACCCCGAGGATGGGCGACCACATTTTCCATACCCTTGATAACGGTATCCCAGTCGGCTTCGTTTTTATCAACATTGCCGTAGGGCTCCTTCGGGGCGACACCGATACCGTCCTTTGCCAGACGCGGGTGCACAATCTTGCCACGGTTGGCAATAATGGCGGTGGCCGTTGCCAGCTGCAGGGGAGTGACCAGCATATAGCCCTGACCGATACCGGCAATAACGGTTTCACCAGGGTACCAGGGACGACCACGGGCTCGTCGTTTCCAGGCTCGTGACGGCATAAGACCGGGGCGCTCCGAGGCAATATCCAGCCCGGTACGCTCCCCCAGAGCAAACAACGTCATATAGTCGTGTATTGTGTCGATGCCCATTTTCACAGCGACATCATAGAAATAAGTATCATTGGAGCGGGCGATGGCGCGCACGAGGTTAGTCCAGCCATCACCGGTCCGCTTCCAGTTTCGGTAACGCCGCTCTTCTCCGGGCAGCTGATAGTAGCCCTTATCATAAATTCGATATTCTGTATCGACAGTGCCACTGTCGAGGGCAGCCAATGCCATAAACGGCTTTATGGTCGATGCCGGAGGGTACTCACCCAACGTCGCACGGTTATACAGAGGACGGTTAATATTATCCCGAAGGCTGCTGTATTCCTTGTAACCGATACCTGTAACAAAAGGGTTGGTGTCATAGGAGGGCGTACTCACCAGCGCCAGCACACCACCCGTTTTCGGGTCCATTGCCACGACAGCGCCCCGCTTGCCTTTCAGGGCATCAAGGGCAGCCTGTTGAAGATCAAGATCAAGATAGAGGTGAATATCGTTACCCCGCACAGGGTCTACCTGCTTCAGAACACGAAGTACACGACCTCGAGCGTTTGACTCCACTTCCTGATAACCCGGTTTACCGATCAGGATATTCTCATAATATTTTTCTATACCGGTTTTACCAATCACACTGGTACCGCTGTATCGCGATACATCCAGCTTCTTCAGCTCCCGGTCATTAATACGCCCTACATAACCTACTGCGTGGGCACCGGTGGATCTTTCGGGGTAAAAGCGAATCAACTGGGCTTCAATATTCACACCTGGCAGACGATGCTGGTTCACCGACACCCGTGCGATATCTTCTTCATTAAGACGATATTTAAGAGGCACACTATTGAAAGGACGGGTCTGGTAGACCCGCTCTTTGAAGTCGTCGATCGCATCCTGGTCGAGGTGTACCAACCGGCTGAGCTCGGACAGGGTATTGTCCATGTCCTTCACCCGTTCACGAATAATCGTCAGGTTGTAACTCGGCTGATTCTCCGCCAGCAGACGGCCTTCGGTGTCGTAGATTAAACCCCGGACAGGCGGCACTGTCCGCAGGTGAATACGATTATCTTCTGACTGGGTAGCCATCTCATCGTATTTCACCACTTGCAGATAAAAAGCCCGGCTCACAAGAATACCGGTCATCAGAATCATCGCGACCACTGACAACCAGACGCGGAAGTTAACCACCCTGCGTTCCCGTGGGTAGTCTTTTAACGTATCAGCCGACATTCACTTACTTTTGTTTTTTCCATTTACGCGACGCAAGACCCATCAACGGTGATAGGGGTGGTTGTTCAGAATGCTCCAGGCGCGGTACACCTGTTCGGCGACCATGATTCTGACCATCGGATGGGGCAGAGTCAGGGGTGACAACGACCATTTCACATCAGCACGATTAGATATCTCCGGCAACATACCTTCCGGGCCACCAACCAATAGACTGATATTCTCACCATTGTCATGCCACTGGCCAACTTTATCGGCCAGCTGTTCCGTACTCCACTCCCGCCCTTTCACCTCAAGAGCGATTACCCGGTCGCCCTTGCCGATAGCGGCCAGCATTTGATCCCCTTCTTTGGCACGAAAACGCTGAACATCAGCGTTTTTGGTGCGTTTATTCAGGGGAATCTCACAGAGTTCCAACGAGAACCCGGCAGGTAACCGCCGGGCATACTCGTTATATCCTTCCGTTACCCAGCCAGGCATCTTCTGGCCGACAGCGATAAGACGAATACGCATTTATTCAGCAGCAACCGCAGCAGCACTCTGCTCAGAACCTTCCCAGAGGCGTTCCAGGTCGTAGAACTGGCGAGCCGCAGGCATCATCAGGTGAACGACAATGTCACCCAGATCAACCAGCACCCATTCAGCCTGCTCTTCCCCTTCCATACCCAGTGGCATAGCGCCAGCTTCCTTGCAGGCTTTCACCAGATTGATGGCCAGCGATTTCACATGACGACTGGAAGTACCAGAAACAATGATCATCATATCCATGACATCAGTCTTATCGCTCACATCCATTTCCAGGATGTCCTTACCCTTTGTATCTTCGAGGGTAGTAATGATCAGTTCTTTCAGTTCGAGAGTGTTCAGTGGCTGCATGTAGTGTTTGATTACCTGGTTGCAAATAATAATTGGGTATAGAGATCAGGTGCGGATATGTCCGTCACCCAAAACAACATATTTCTGTGATGTCAGCCCATCAAGACCTACCGGTCCACGGGCATGAATTTTATCGGTGGAGATACCAATCTCCGCTCCCAGCCCATACTCGAAACCATCCGCAAAACGGGTAGAAGCATTCACCATAACGGAGCTGGAATCTACTTCCCGCAGGAAGCGACGGGAGCGGGTATAGTTCTCGGTCACAATCGCGTCAGTATGGTGAGAACCAAAACGATTAATATGGGTAATCGCCTCATCCATATCCGCAACCACCCTCACAGACAGCACCGGAGCGAGATATTCAGTACTCCAGTCTTCTTCGGTGGCAGCCAGCGCACTGGAAATTAACCCACAGGTTTTTTCGCAACCGCGCAGTTCAACACCTTTCTGCTGATACTGCTCAGCCAGTTCCGGCAGAACCTTGTCGGCAATCGCTTCGTGAACCAGCAGGGTTTCCATGGTGTTGCAGGTGCCGTAACGATGGGTCTTGGCATTCACTGCGATATCCACAGCTTTCTTCAGGTCTGCGGCTTCATCAATAAATACATGACAAATGCCGTCCAGGTGTTTAATCACTGTGACCTTGGCATCACGGCTGATACGTTCAATCAGGCCCTTACCGCCACGGGGAACAATCACATCCACATATTCGGGCATGGTGATCATCGCGCCTACGGCAGCACGGTCTGTGGTCTCTACAACCTGTACGGCTTCGAGAGGCAGGCCTGTTTCACGCATAGCCTGCTGCAGACACTTAGCGACTGCACGGTTGGAGTGAATCGCTTCACTGCCACCGCGAAGAATGGTGGCGTTACCGGATTTGATGCAGAGGCTGGCCGCTTCCACAGTCACATTGGGGCGGGACTCATAAATAATACCGATCACACCGAGAGGCACGCGCATCTGGCCAATCTGAATACCGCTGGGCACATACTTCATATCAGTGATGCCGCCCACAGGATCAGGCAGACCTGCCACCTGACGCAGGCCTTCAATCATGGTGTCGATACGCGCAGGCGTCAGCGCCAGCCGATCGACCATGGCATCGCTCAAACCATTGGCACGAGCGTTCTCGAGATCTTTGGCATTGGCTTCTGTCAGCGCCTCGCGGGACTGATCAAGAATATCTGCTGTGGATAACAGCGCCTGATTTTTCAGGCTGGATTCTGCTCGGGCCATTGCAGCAGAGGCTTCTCGTGCCTGCTGTCCAAGGCGCTGCATATAGGCGCTCACATCGGTGATGCCGGACTCATTGATTACTTCGGACACGCGACTGCTCCCCTTCAAACCCGGTGCTTAAACTTATATTTATGATCGATAGTTATCATGGATACCTGACCGACTCGGCCGTAACTCAGGCATGTCTGGTCAGGTATCTGTAAATAAAACACTCGATTATAACGGCTCTAAGGGGCAGGGAATAGCCGCAAAGGTAAAGCCTCAGGCCACAGGGATTGTAAACCAGAGAATCGCGCCTCCTTCTGGGTTGCGCTCAAAACTTAACTGGCCGCCATGGGTCTGAATAATGGAGTGACAGACCGACAGGCCAATGCCCATACCATCAGACTTGGTGGTATAGAAAGGTGTAAACATTTTCTCTTCAGCATCATCGGCCAGACCATAACCTCGGTCTATTACACGCACCCGCACAAAGTGATTTTCAACCAACTCTGTTTCCACCCAGACACCAACATCACGGGTAGGCATATCGCGCATGGCTTCCATGGCGTTACGAATCAGGTTCAAAGCTACCTGCTGTATCTGAATCGGGTCGATGCGCACTTCAGGCAGGTTTTCGTCCAGACGCAGATGAATCTCCAGCTGGTTGTTACGTGCATCCACTTCCGCCAGTTTGACCACGTCAGTGATCAGACGGTTGCAGTCCACCTGTTCCAGGCAGTGATTGGGCTTACGCACAAAGCTGCGGATGCGGGAAATAATATCTCCTGCCCGCTGAGCCTGAGTCGAAATCTTGCTCATGGCTTCATCAATAAAGGCCCGGTCCATCGGGTCACGACCCATCGCCCGACGACAGACCTGTGCATAATTATTAATCGCGGTCAGAGGCTGGTTTACCTCATGGGCAAAACCGGAAGCCATTTCTCCCATACTGCTCAGGCGTGACATATGAGTGAGTTTGTCTTTCTGTTCCTGCACTTCTTCCAGCGCTTTATTCAGAATCGCCTGCTGGCGTTTCTTCTCGGTAATATCTCGGAACACCACCACAGCCCCACTGACCTTACCCTCTTCCATAATCGGTGTGCAGGAGTAATCTACCGGCAGCGTAGCGCCGCCATTCTGGCAGAAAAAGCTGTCATCGCTTCCTGCCACCGTGCCCTGTTCTAAAGTCCGGTATATGGATGTTCTCTCGCGAGCAATGGGAGCACCCTCTTCATTGTGACTCATGGTCAGACCGTACAGGTCACCACCTATCAATTCATCCATACTCCAGCCTGTCATACGACTGGCAGCCGGGTTTGCAAAAGAGATAGTACCTTCGGTGTTCACGCCGAAAATACCTTCCCGCATGGTTTCCAGAAGCTGTTGGTTGGTCGCTTCAAGTTCCCGGTTACGGGCAGCCAGTGCCTGCTCCAGACGATGAATCTTGAGTTGGGTATCAACACGGGCGATGACTTCTTCAGCCTGAAACGGCTTGGCGATATAATCAACCGCTCCGGTTTCCAGTCCTCTTACCTTGTCACGGGTATCATCAAGGGCTGACAGGAAAATAACAGCGATATCAGAAACAGCAGGATCGGCCTTCAGCCGCCGGCAAACTTCATAACCATCAATCCCTGGCATCATTATGTCCAGCAGCATCAATGCTGGTTTTGCCTTATGGGCAATGCGCAGGGCGTTCTCGCCATCTTTGGCTATCAGCAGCTTGTAACCACGACCATTCAGTGTCTGGAGAAGTACCTGAAGGTTGGTGGGGTTATCATCCACCAGCAGAATCTTTTCATCCAGATCAACCGGAGCCTGCCGTTCTTCCATGGTTTCACCCTGTGAAATATCAGATGCCAAAATCGCTTCTCCCATGCCGAATTGCATGTTGGTTTGTGTACTGATTGACGTACGATTTGCGCACGTCTTGCGCACGACCTGAGGAGTATAGCTGTCAGTTTTTAACCGACAGCTGCTCAATTAATCGTTCAATATCTTCCAGCGCCAGCGCCTCACAATGCTCAAGAATACGGCCCGCCCAGGCAGCAGTAACCGCATCATCGTCGTTCAGGCCTCTGGCTATTTGCTGGATAGCTTCAATATCCCCCATATCCACTGCTTCGCTGAATAATGCGACGAAGTCCGTGGCCTGCTTCTCTGTCATAGCTTGTAAAACTGCTATTTCTTTCTGTTCATTCCGAGGCTGGCCCTCCTCCCACTCCAGTTGCAGGTGATGCCTGATTACACGGAATAACTCACCAGTACGGACAGGCTTGCCAATAAAGCCAACAAAGCCCCAGCGCTTAAGGTCATCCAGCACTGATGAAGACACACCTGCGGAAATCGCTATGACGGGAGGACAACGCTCTTTCAATCGTGTCTGGATCATACGGGTCGCCCGGAAACCACTCAGGTCTGGCATCCGTAAATCCATAAGGATCAGATCAAATTTTTCTTTTCTAACAGTGTCGACAGCGCCTCGTCCGGAATCCAGAGACACCACATCAAAGCCAGCGACTTTCAACATCTGCTGAAGAATGTCCCGGTTAGTGGAAATATCATCAACCACCAGCACCCGTTTATGCTGCCCCGGAGCCAGACGGCCATATCCCGGATCCAGGTTTCCACGTACAACAGTGGCTCCTGAGGAACCACCGGCTATCGCGCTATCCGGTGAAACCAGCTGCATGGGCATTGAGAAAACAAAACGACTACCACCGCCCGGTGCACTGAAAGCTTCCAGAGAACCTTTCATGGCGGAAGCCAGACGGCGACTAATCGACAGCCCCAGCCCTGTCCCACCTTCACGGAAACCGCCATCGGCCTGCCGGAAAGGTTCAAACACATAGTCCAGCTGCTGTTGGGACATGCCTATACCAGTGTCCACCACATCGAAAACCAATCGGTCATCATCACGGGTGGCGGTGAGGGAAACAGAACCTGTTTCGGTGTACTTAATCGCATTACCTACCAGATTAATTAGTATCTGTCGTATTTTAGTTTCATCTCCCAACACCTCCAGCGGGGCACCTGCCTGTACGTTGCAGTTCAGTACAAGACCTTTAGTTTCCGCCTTCTGGTAGAGGATCTGCTCAACAGTATCTACCAGCACAGCAACATTGACGGGTTCACAGAGCAGCTCCAGTGCACCGGACTCGGCCTTGGTTAAATCCAGAATGTCGTTAATGAGGGTCAACAGGTGCTGACCGCAGGTCTGTATGGCGATTAACTGGTCATACTGCTGCGGTGTTGTATCCCGGCCACTCAGAAGCAACTGGGCATAACCCAGCACACCGTTCAACGGTGTACGCAGCTCATGACTCATATTGGAAAGGAACTGACTCTTCGCCTGGTTAGCCGCTTCTGCAGCATCCCTGGCTTCCGCAAGCGCCGTAGCCGCATTCCGCTCCCGGGTTCTGTCCCGTACCAGACCTTCAATCACTGTGACTTGTCCGGATTCATCAAACGCAGGTGTATCCAGCACTTCCATGACACCGGGAGTACCATCGGCCTTCACTATTTCAAGCTCGTAACTTGGCTGAATTTTCCCCTGTCCTACCAGCTCAAACACTCTTTCCCTTTGCGCCCGGCCTTCTTTGGTAGAGATAAAATCCACCTCTTTGGCCATCACAGTTTCACGGGAGTATCCCAGAATCTTCTCTACTGAGTCGGTGATATAAACATAAGAACCATCAACCCGCTGGGTGTAGAAAATATATTCCTGCTGCAGGGCTTCGATCATACGGCGGAAACGCTCTTCACTGGTACGCAGCGCCTGTTGAGCTGCATGACGATCACTGATATCCCGAATAAAGATCGAAATCAGTATCTGCTCCGGTGTTTCTATGGGGTTCAGGGTGAGTTCGACTGGTATATTTTTCCCATCAATTTTGCGAGCCGATAACTCTATACCGGAGCTGATTTTCAACCTGGCACGCTCTTCCCGGCTCATATTCATCAAAGGGAAACGATCATCATCGGGAAAGAGCAAAGAGACAGACTGGCCGATCAGGGCTGAACGCATATAACCCAGCAGTGCTTCGGTACGGGCATTCACCATGGTGATAAGACCATCAGCATTGGTGATAACCATCGCGTCGGGAGCAGACTCCAGCAACCCACGGAATCGTGCTGTGTCACTAATACGGCGGGTGATATCCCGTGCCATGCCCTCAATACCCGACACATGACCATCATAATCGTAGACCGGCACCTTCACGATCTCGATATAACTGATGGAACCATCCCCCTTGAACATCTCCGCTTCGTAGACACAGGAACTGGCACCCCGCAGAACCTGCTCTGTAGCAGACATAGCCTTCTTATTCTGCGGAGCATCTGTGTAGTAGCGGGTATAGTGACTGCAGAAATTTTCCGCAGAAATCCCCATAATCCGGTCAATAGATGGGCTGACGTAATGAATATTGCCTTCGTGATCATGACTGAAATAGAAGTACTCACCACTGAGTGCCTGGACAATATGATCAAAAGACGTTGTGCGTGCTTCCCGCTCCATCTTCTCTCGCAGAGCCAGCTGGCGGGTCATATCAGAGAAACGCAGAGCCAGCATCCCGGCTTCATCCTTGCCGGAAACATCAATGTCTGTATTCAGGTCACCACTGGATACCCGAGCCATCGCCCGGTCCAGCTTCCGCAATGGTCGAACAATTCGTCCTGCCACAAACCAGACAGATATAAAAACGGCCGCCAGCGAAAGAACCATCATCAGCGCCTGAACCAATACCTTGGAGCGCACCACTTTCATGACTTCATCTCTGGGCACAGCACCCAGCAGGGTCCAACCGACAGAGGGAATATCCTGCTGAAAGACCAGAACATCCTGTCCCGCGAAACGGGTTTCGGTCAGCATTTGCCCTGCCAGGCTCATCTTTTTCATCACATTACGGACAAACACCAGCATAAACTCGGTGGTCAGCTGGGTTCTGGGCAGATCGAGGGTATTGGAGTAAAAAATATTATCCAGATTCCTGTTCACCAAAAACAGGCGGGGATTAATACCCCGGGGCACCACCCATTGGTTCTTGATTACGGAAAGAGGAAGGTAAACCAGCGACGCTCCTTGACTGCCTTTTTCCATTGTAAAACGACTGGCATAGATAAAACCGACATTCTTGCCATCACCCCGCAGGTCCAGCAAGGGAGACCAGTCCCCGGTTTCTTCGCCTTGCAGCCACGTCTGTAGCCATGTGCTAATACCCGGCATACTGTTTTTATCTGAGTAAGCCCAGATGCGGCTTTCACGCCAGACAAAACCAAGCCGGAAAACAGAGTCTTCATCCTCTGAAACAACACCCACGGCCCCCAGCTGATTACTGGTAGATAGCAGTGCACGACTTACCTTCAAACGCTCGCCGTCGTCAAAATTGGAAAAGCGCCCCAGCACCTTGGCTGAGCTTTCCGCCAGCAATACCGCATCATGGATCACGCTGTCCAAACGAAAGGTATTGGATACCACCGCATCCACCAGGCGGTTTTCTATATAGCGGGTTTCACTTCCAATATTTTGATAGAGGGAGACAATGATGATCAGGTTATAAATCAGTATGACCGGTATGACTGTAAAAAATATAATCTTCTGTCGTATAGAAAAGGTCACATGGCTACCTTGAGCTCTCGTCGATGCGCTAGGTGTAATTTATACAACGCTACCCGAGAGGAACCGAATCAAAAATAAGCACTATCCGAAAATAGCGGGAATATTTATACGTATAACAAGTATTCACTGAATATTTTTGTAGTAATTTTCCCCTTGCCTTTCCTCCTCCATGTTCTGATATGATTTCGAGCTAAACGACAGAATAATTCGGAAACACTATGGACGTGCTTGTTATTGGCGGCGCCGGCCAAATTGGTCTGGAGCTCTGTCGCCTGCTGACCAATGAAGACATACCTTTTCAGGCTCCTGGAAGGGATGAGCTGGATCTGGAAAAACACCGAGACGTAAGACGACTGATAGAAAAGATGCAGCCTTCTATCGTCATCAACACTGCGGGCTATCGTAACGCTGAGAAAGCGATCCATGAACCGTCCCTGTGCTTCAATATCAACCGGGATGCAGTCGCCAACCTTGCTAAAGCCTGCGATAAGAATGGTGCCGCTCTGGTACAGATTTCCTCCTGGCGGGTGTTTGATGGCACCAAGAAAGATCCTTACACCGAAAAAGATACCCCCAACCCCGAGAACGTTCTGGGCAACAGTTTCTGGCAGGGTGAACAGCAAATCCACCAGCACTGCTCTCGACATATCATTCTTCGACTCTCATGGATTATCAGTCATCTTGGGGAGAATCGGGTGACCCGCGTGCTCGACAGCTTTCTTGACAGTGAACACCCCACCCTTGTCCGCTCCCATAATAAGGGCAACCCCACTACAGCACAGGAAGCAGCTCGGGTATTACTTGCCATTACCAAGCAGCTGAACTGCAACATCAATGTCTGGGGTACCTATCATTACAATGCCGCCGAGACCATTGATGAACGCGCTCTGGCAGAAGTCATACTGGCCGAAGCCTCCCAGTATGTTGATATTAAAAACCGTGAACTCCCAACAAGTACGGACACGGAACAAACTCCTGTAATCCGCTCCACTCTGGATAACACACAGCTCCAAAACACCTTTGGTATTCAACCCCGCCCCTGGCGCAGCCCTCTTGCACGGCTTGTACGTGACTACTTTCAAAATCGATCCGTTGTCAAAAACAAAAACTGAAAGGGATGAAAGCGGTCCAGGGAGCGGTTTTTCGTCGGGAGTCAGTGCTGTTGCTGATAGTGTTGTTTATAAGTTTTTTCATCCATAAAAAAGCGGGGACGCTGTTAACGTCCCCGCTTACGCACATATAACGATGTGCAAACAGTCATTCCAAGATTTTTTTAAACATCAAAACTTGTAATTCAGGCCAACCATGTAGACCAGAGGGTCCAGCTCGACATCAACTTTATATTTTTTACCGTTAACGTCTTTGAACTTACCTTCGGTATCAATATCCATCCACCAGACGGCAGCATTGACACCAATATTTTCAGTCAGGGCATAATCAAAACCAACCTGTGCGGCCAGTCCAATTGAGTTCTTCAGCTCCAGGCTTTTAAAAGTGCCCTTGTGCTTGCTCTTGAATTCTTCATCAAAGAATACTGTGTAGTTCACACCCGCACCAAAATAAGGCTGAAACTTTGATGTCTTATCCATTGGGTAATACTGAACAGTCAGGGTTGGCGGAAGATGCTTAATATCTGCCAGATTACCCAGTCCACTTAATCCCCCTTTGGCTTTCAGTGTGTGACTGAAAGGCGTTGCAGCCAGGAGTTCCAAACCAATTTTGTCCTGCAGCATATAAGTCAGAGACAGACCCAGCTGAGTATTGCTGTCGACATCAACAGTCGTTGGGTTTGCAGGTCCGGCTACTGTTCCATTAACTTTCAACTTACCGCTATTTACATCCGGGGCTACAGTTGCAGCACCGGCGCGAAGAATAAAGTCTCCGGCTTCGTACGCCTGAGCAGCGCCAGCAGATAAAATCAGAGCAGTAGAAACAGCTACAGCCATCCGTGATACTTTCATAATAGTGTCCTGCACTTCTGTGTTGTTATTCGTGTTCTTGAATGTTGTTCTTATTAACTTCTATTGCGACTAAAGCTTAAGTTCGCAACAACGGCTTGAGTCAATATGCTCTTTGAGTAATAAAACTCTCAGAATATTAAAAGTCAGCCTGACCCCTGAGACCTGTTGAGGTAGTCTCCCCAATGCTGCCTCAACCCCCTACCAGGCTGAACTGGCTCAAAGAGCGCGGCCATTCTTCCCTGAACGCTCCCTGAATGGTGAGCACACTCTTAATTTTTGTGCTTGTCCTTACGATGACTGTCGCGATATATAAACCATCCGAATCCCCCCATAAATACGAGAACCCCCCCGATGGTTAACACACCTGCAGCAACCAAAATTTCGTAAGTCATGACACACTCCCTTTGTCAGTGAGCCTTTGTTGTTGTTCGTTACTTACAGGTTAACCATATAACGCTTACGCTATTTACCTATTGACACAAATCAATTAATTGCACGGTCTACCGCCTTGTGTTGCTATTCAGCGTCTAAACCGTGTAGATACAGCAATCCGGGACACGTATGACACCCACAAACACCCTCCGAAAACATCCTCTTAGCCTTGGGCTGACACAATGGTCAACTCCCCAATGGCGAGGCCAGCTTTTCAGCGAGGATGAAGCCGGTAGGCAGACACTGTTCCAGTACAGCCATGTCTTCGACTGCGTGGAAGGTAACACCACTTTCTATGCCCTGCCCTCTGAGGCCACTGTTAATAAATGGCAGGAGCAGGTGCCTGAAGATTTTGAGTTCTGTTTTAAATTCCCTCAGGCCGTCACCCACCGTGGCTACCTTGACCCGGAACACCCAGAGTTACAGGCATTCTTTCAGCGTATTGAAGCGCTGGAGCAAAATCTCGGGCCGTTTATGGTGCAACTGCCTGCCAGCATCAGTGCCGAAGCCCTGTCCGCTATCGCCGGCTTCCTTGATGGGTTGCCACAAGGCTTCCGGTACTCACTCGAGGTTCGGCACCCCATTTTCTTTCAGAAAGGTGAAGAGGAACGTCAGTTAAACCGCATACTTACAGAGAGAGGGATTGATCGCACCAGCCTCGACAGCCGGGCACTGTTTTCCGCTCCGGCCGACAGTGAAGCCATGATTGATGCCCATAAAAAGAAACCCCGACTTCCGGTGCACGCTATCGCCACAGGCGAGCGCCCGATGATTCGTTTCATTGGCAGGATGGAAGCCGGGCTCAACAGTCACTACTGGCAACCCTGGATTAAAAAGATCAACCAGTGGCTTGGTGAAGATAAACACCCCATTATTTTTATCCACACGCCAGACAACCTGCAGGCTCCGAATCATGCCCAACAGTTTTATCAGGAACTGCGGCAAGGGCTGGACGACTCATTTCAGCTACCGGAACTGCCGCCCTTCCCTGCAATGAATACCCGGCAGGATGATATGTTTTCCGGTTAGAGAAGAGCCCTTTCTCAGCGATTCCATTCAGCCAGCAATGGAACAAACCCTGCCTTTGACGCATATCAGGCATTAACAGGCAGCTTGCGAACAACACGATTGCCAAGCACGTTAATAAGGGCACCAAAAATAATCAGGCTGCCGCCAATAATAGTGGTAATCAGCGGAATCTCATCAAAGAACACCCAACCCAGAGCCGCTGAGAAGATCACCTGTACATAGGAGTAGGCCGTTGCGATTGAGGCATCGTCAGCTTTCATCGCTTTGGTCAGGCCTATCTGACCGATCTGGGTAAATATTCCGACCATGAGCAGCAGGAAGGCTGGCCAAAGACCCGGCATCACAAAATCATCCCCCAGCAAAATCAACGACAGTGGCAGGGCAGACAGCGGGAAGTAAAAGATAATCACTGAGCTATCTTCATTTTTTCGGGACAAATTACGAACAATGACATAAGCGACAGCGCTACCAAAGGCACCAAACAGTGCTGCACCCAGTGCTACCGGGGAGAAACCGTCCATAAGGTCTGGGTCAATAGCAGGCATAACCATAACCCCCAGACCAATCAGGCTGAAAACAATACAGACCATCGTAGTGGGCTTGACCCGCTCTTTCAGGAATAGCCATGCCAGGACCGCAGTAAACACCGGATGCAGATACTGAATAACAGTGGCTTCAGCCAATGGCATCTCGGTCACTGCATAATAAATAGCCATCATGGCCATCGTTCCCACTGCCCCACGCGCAACAAGCAGGGGCTTATGTGTACCCCAGGGCGAAATCTGTTTGCGACGAACATCAAAGTAACTCAAAAACAGTGAAACCAGAGCACGAGCTGCGACAATTTCCATCACTGGAATATTGTAAGCACTGACCGCTTTGACGGTGGCACTCATCATGGCAAAGCCAAAGGCTGATAAAACCATATAGCGCAAACCGGGGGGCATCAGTGTTATAAAATTGAGGGACATCAGGGACTACGATATTGGCGTGGACAGAAGCGTGTAGATTGACACGTAGAGGGTTACAACAACAGCGGCAATAACCGTAAGTTTACCTGAATACTACCCATGACTGGCAGGTGTTGAAAACTACCAGTCATAGACAGATATGAAAACTAAACCGTTAAAATCAAAACACCGGTGTCAAAGGGAAATTATCCCCGGAATTCGCCTGTATCTCTTTCTTCAATAGTGAGCGGTACTTTTTCAGAAGGAACAGACTGCTCTGCAGAATCAACAAGCCCGCAATCGGCAACACCAGACTGCGAAGCAACGAGATAATACGGGATACTTTGGAGCGCGCTGTAGACTGATAAATTGTCATCATCAGGATGTTAATAAGTACATTAACGAAGGCGCCTGGCTATGCTGCTGCAACTTGCTTACTGGGAGTGATCCGCAGACACAGGCGCTGCCGACGGCAAATTCTGAAAGGCTATAACCCATCATGAAACAGCGTCCATGGGCGCTCATAGCTCTGGGCACCGACTTCACTGTAGGCCAGCGCACTCACAGGAAAGTACCAGGATTGAAAGAGGGGACTTAAATCTTTTCCACTAATGCGGCAAAGAGTTTTGAAAAACAAATCCCGTCTACCCTGAATATCTTCGGGCAACTGCTTTTCACCCAGCTCGCGGTAATAACGGTGAAGAGTCGTAAAATCTTCCTTTTTTACATAGTCAAGAACATTATAGAAAAAGAGAAATTTTGAATAAAAAGAATGAATTCCGCTATCCCAGTCTTCCTTCGCACTCCATATATCGTAGGGGATAACCTGGCTTATTCCGGGTATTCTCATCTGAAAAAAATATCTATCTTTCAATGCAGGGGTATGATGAATGTCAGCAACTCTGGCACCATAATTTGGGAAATTATGCCCACTAATCAGGTGTGTAATGAAATCAGTATATGATTCCACTGCATATTCAATTCCAAACACTCTTACATCAAAAAGATTATGTACCATTTCATGATAAACAATACGCCTCTTCCATGCGATATCAGTATCAATATCAACATGAGGATCAGGACTTATCATAACTACAGGGTACCCTGAATGACTCATAAACCCTGAACTCCCCTGTAAATCAATAAGAAATCGCTGTTGCTTTGGAGGAATATGTCGCTGGTCCTTATCGTTCTCCCTGTACCCTAAGAAGGTATAAGTGGATTGCACCATATAATCATAGGCTTCAATAATTTTTGTAGGATCGTCAACATCACGAATCATTCCAGATGGCAAGGTCAGTACACTTAACTTCCCCTGAAGCTCCGCCCACGGTGCCGGATAATGGCGAACAATGTCTTGCCAGTGCCTTACATCGTCTCCGAGCCGAAACCAGGGTGCATTATACACATCTCCTGAAATCTCTATTTCTGCATCCACCGCAGATACAAAGTACAGTAACCCCGAAGCTGGAGGAAGAAGCGACATCCGATTTAAATGATCAAATTGATATTTAAAGCTTATTTCTAGGGGCCTTAGTCTTTCTTCTTCCGGAACATTTTTTATATAATCATGAAGCCCAACACTAATTTGTAATCTGATTCGGCACTCTCCATTCCACTTATTTTCTTCCGGGCAATTTTTGATGCGAAGCAAAACTTCTTTACCTCTTTGAATCCATACCCCTGTACTAACAAGAATTCTCCGCTGACTGTCATATTGTGGCATAGCTTCTAACACTATCGAATTAATGTCAGAGCGTTCGCTCCGTGGTGGCACATCGCCAGGAAAATCATCCCCTCTTGGTATATAATTTTCAAAAATCCGATAAGGAATCACCTCTACTGCAATTACATTTAACGCAGTAGGTATAAAGAAAAGAATAATGATCAGGTAAATGTTTAATAATTTAATATTTCTCATGGCTATTTCTCAAACTCTAAACAGCTCTAATTCAAAACAGCTCCCATGGTTTATTTCACGCCATCAGAATTTTAACATCCAAAGCTTTAGTCCCAGAGTGCTAAGCCAAGTAAGACATCACTTAAATCTGATAATTCATCAATAGAAATGACAGCCCTGTCAGGGATGTTGAATTCGGCTATTTTCACAATAAAAGAGGGTTGTGCCATTCCGACGGCCCCTGATCTCACAGACTCTTTTCTGAGAGGTGTTGAGGTGATCGCAGTGGTTTATGTGGCAAATGAGCCCCCATGCAGGCGGTACTCCCCGGACAAATTCGCCCATCCAGATAAGCAACACCGAGTCGTTACTGCCGTATTCAAAACCGCTTCAGGTGTTACTGGCATCTTCGGGTATAGTGCTGTGCAAGCACGCGAGCTGCTCAGGGTATTGTGAAATAAATTTGGCAGTGGATCAGACTGTGATGTGCGGTCATGCAGCACCCTTGAGAGAAGTGCCGAATGTGGTGCTGAAGTCAGTGACTATATCCCTGCAATGCAACTGGCTGCAGGTGATATGTTTTCCTGAATGAGGGTTAGAGATAAACTTTCGGGATCTCCTCAGGATTTTTCCATGTCAACCCGTCTTTCGAATATCGACCTGCCTGTAACTACGGTTCTTCCCGAACTGCGCGCCGCCCTGTCTAACCATAACCGTGCACTGCTGCAGGCGCCCCCCGGTGCTGGTAAGACGACCCTGGTGCCTTTGGATATGCTGGAAGCTGACTATCTGGCCGGGCAAAAAATCCTGCTACTGGAACCCCGGCGACTGGCTGCACGATCTGTAGCCCGTCGTATGGCGCAGCTATTGGGAGAGAAGGTCGGGCAGACTGTCGGCTGGCGCATGCAGCTGGATACAAAAGTCTCCAAACAGACACGTATAGAAGTGGTGACCGAGGGTGTGCTCACACGCATGCTGCAGTCTGACCCGTCACTGGATGAAATCGGACTGGTGATCTTCGATGAATTCCATGAACGAAGTCTACAGGCTGATCTTGGCCTCGCTCTGGCACTGCAGAGTCAATCTGGTTACCGGGATGACGATAACCCTCTGAAGCTCTTAATCATGTCCGCCACTCTGGCGACAGAACAGATGCAAACGTTCCTTCAGTGCCCTGTTATAAAGAGTGACGGTCGTAGCTTCCCAGTGAGCTGTTATTACCGTGAACGGGCTATTCCCCGGGATGACCGGCGGGAAATTATTAATGCCTGCGCCCATACCATACGACAGGCACTTAACAACCATGAAGGCAGCCTGCTCGCCTTTCTGCCCGGTGCCGGAGAGATACGACAGGTTGCAGAAGCTCTGGAGAACAGCCTCCCCGCTAACACGACACTGCACACCCTTTATGGCGACCTTGATAAACAGGCACAGGATCAAGCCATTCAGCCAGCACCAGATGGCGAACGTAAGATTGTACTGGCGACTGCGATTGCCGAATCCAGCCTGACCATTGAAGGCGTGCATATTGTTGTGGATGCCGGGCTGATGCGTCTGCCGAAGTTTGACCCACGCTCAGGCATGTCTCGACTGGATACGGTGCGCGTGTCTAAAGCCAGTGCCGAACAACGGGCAGGTCGAGCCGGACGCCTGGCTCCCGGCCACTGCTACCGTCTTTGGACTGACTCAGAACAGCAACAGCTTATTGCCTTTACTCAACCAGAGATCAGCTCCGCCGACCTCGCGCCTCTGGCCCTGGAACTACTGACATGGGGAGTCAATGACACTCAGGAACTGGACTGGCTCACCCTGCCTCCAGCACCCGCCATGGCACAGGCCTTTGATCTGCTCTACAGCCTGGGGGCGATTCGCCAGCAGGATAAAAGCAGCCTCTGGCAAATAACCCGCCATGGTGAAGCAATGACTCGTCTTGGTCTTCACCCACGACTGGCTCATATGGTGTTGGTGGCAAAAGACCATGAGCAATCATGGCTGGCCAGCCTGCTCTGCGTACTGTTAAGTGAGCGTGATCCGTTAGCAGGCAACCGTGATGCCGGAGCCGATATCGGCCTGCGTCTGGCACTGCTGGAAGGTCAGAAAGTTCCGGGACTCAACGTTCCCCGCCACGTTATCAGCCGCATCAAACAAGTCGCCTCACAATGGCGACAGCGGTTGGGTAACCCTCAGAAACAAAGCTATGGCAATGAAGAAATCGCACTACTGCTGGCCAGTGCCTACCCCGACCGTGTCGCTCGAAGGCGTGGGCAGGATGGCCGCTACCTGATGAGTTGTGGCCAGGGGGCAAGCTTTCGCAACCTTGAACCTTTATCAGCCAATGATTATTTGGTGATCGCCGCACTTGGCGGGCATAGCAATCTAAGAGAAGCCTCGGTCTTTCTCGCCTGTGAAATCAGCCTGGATACCATAGAACTGTTGTTTATCGACCAGATTGAAGAACAGGAAGAGATTCGTTGGGATAAAAAGCAGAAAGCCGTTATCGCCAACCGCACCGAGAAACTGGGGGCTCTTACCCTTTCAACGGAAACAATCAGAAATCTCTCACCCGATATTCTGGCAAAAGGACTGATAGAAGGTATTCGAGAATCCGGCCTTGCCGTGCTGCCCTGGAACAAAACCAGTGACGGCCTGAGACAAAGAGTCCGCTGCCTGCACGCTGTGGATAACACCTGGCCGGACTGGTCTGACCAAAACCTGCTCAATACACTCGAAGAGTGGCTGGCCCCCTTTATTGAGGGCATGGCCCGACTGGACCAACTCAACAAGCTGGACCTGACCCAGTGCCTGCAAGCCGCATTGGACTGGTCCCGGCAGCAGGAACTTAACAAAGAGGCACCAGAAGCGTTAAACGTACCCAGTGGCTCCACTATTCGCATCGATTACAGCAACCCGCAGGAGCCCGTTCTGGCCGTTAAACTGCAGGAGTTATTTGGTTTGCTTGAAACCCCAAAACTGGCGTACGGGACAATTCCTCTCACTATTGATCTACTTTCTCCGGCCAGGCGTTCTGTACAAAAAACCCGAGACCTTCGCAGCTTCTGGAACAACACTTATCACGAGGTAAAAAAGGATTTAAAAGGCAGATACCCCAAACACCCATGGCCGGAAAACCCCGGGGATGCGACAGCAACATCAAAGTGCAGCCCAAGACGCAAATAGATTTTATAGCCATTACGGTATCCTTTGTCGTTGTGAATGAATCAGGGGGCAGAATATCTACAACCCGGGATTATTCGCACCTCCCCTAATAATAATAAGGGTTATAATCATTTATTTTGTCCTTGTCGATTTCCCAGTCTTCAATATCAGAAGGTTGTTTCCTTGCATAATCATCAAGTGCCTCTTGAGCAGTAGAAATACCAAAATCTGAAAGGTTATTCATTTCTAAAGGTCTGTGTCCGCTCGCCAATAACATGAAGTTTAATAACAGGCGAGCTGTTCTGGCGTTGCCCCTTTCAAATAGAAGAGCAAGGTATATTGTTTTTGCCCATAGGTAAAAATCATTTTTCATGGCAATTTCATTATCCCAGGGCAGGGAGCGCAGTTTGCGATTAACTTCCGGGATAAGTTTATTCCAGAATATTTCATGTTGGTCATAAGGAATTGCAAAAACATCAATCTCATCAAGATCAATTAAATCATTAACACTATAATCTTCAATTCTGTAAGGAATCATGGATGTATAATTAGCAATGCTAACTTCAGGCTCTTCAGTTGCCAAGTCCTGAATGTATGGGTGCTCTTCATACATTCTCTTATTTAAATAACATAGGGTCCACTGTCGAGATCGTCGCTGCACCATCCAGTTTTCATGCAATCTTTCACCACCAGCATTAACGATCGCCTCTACAATTTCATTCTCTGAAGAGCAATAAGGATATCCAATAAACTTGATTTTATTCTGGCTAAAAGCTTTGCTGATAAGGATGAGTTCCTCTGCATCTTTCCTGGATTTTATAACTATCCTGTGTTTTTTTATCCTGTGTTTTTTATTTGATGAATAAGGGGTGTCATAGGAAGCTATAGCCTTATTGAGACGGCTCACAAAAGGCTCATTCAGCAGGCCTTCTGTGTCGCTGCTTGCTATAACCAGTTGCTTTTTTAATATACTGACCGCCTCTGTGCAGGCTTCAATATGTTGCTCGCTTATTTCTGTAAACTCATCTGCAAAGCGTTGACAGAACACTCTGTAGTAATCACTCTCAGGTATTGAATCAAGGATTTCAACCCCTTTTCTTCTAGCTTCCCCGTCGCCTATATACATATCATTACAATATGAATTTATGGATAATAAAAACAGCATAAATATGCCATGTTTGATTTTTTTCATAATGCCCCCAGAGACCGTTAGTTGAGAGACTTGGAATTGTTATTCATATATAAGTTTTCGGAAAACTGTATTTTATTAGCCTTACTAACGATTTAGTTAAATATTTAGCTTGTTGGTCATTCGATTTTAATGCTGGATTAATACAATAAATGCAATTACTGGCCAGATGATCCGTTTACGGCCACTGCGACGCGGCATGTGAAGTCTCGGATGAAACAACAGCCCTGATTTTCACAACACAAACAAGAAAGCCTGTTATACAAATAGCAGGCCTTCTTTTACTGCAAAATCATGCTGTTCGTCCCGCGATAGCTGAAGAGTTCGGGCAGTTATGTCGTGAGGCTACCAGGAAGATTGAACATACGTACAACTTTCGATACTCCCTTAATGATGACTTTGGAGCGGGTGATTATTGGGCTGATACTCACTAATCAACAATACTCACAAGCGGTTTCGATTCTTGATGTATTCCATCAAACTCGTTGTTAAATTAGCCGCCGAGATTGAGAGGAGACATTGAGGAAAACCTTTGTGCCTCACTCAAAAGATTAAAGGCGAGTTACAGCGCCGACCTCTATTTAACTTCACCTCTTTTCTAGGTTGTATAAATGAAATTAGTTAAAGCTTCTTTAAGTGCTGCAGTTGCGGTTGTTGTTATGTCTTCTGGTGTTGCTAATGCTGCCACAGGTGATTGGTTTGTAGGTCTGGAGTACGGCGCTGGTAAGTCCGGTTACGAAGGTTCTGCAAGTGCTAATGCTGGTGCTTCTGGTAAAGTACGTGCCGGAGTTTTAGGTGCTGGTACTGCTTCAGTATCAGGTAAGACTAAAGGTAGCCTGAAAGCTCAGACCTTTGGTATTCGCCTTGGTAAATATGTAAATGATAATGTACGTGTTTATGCTTCCATTGAACAGACTGGTTATAAGGGTAACTTAGATGTTAAAGGTGGTACTGCTACCAACCTTAGCCTAAATGCCCTGCCTAAAAGTGGAAAGATTAAAGTAGGTTACAATGCTAATCTAGCAGCCTCTTCAGCTCTGGCAGCTCAGTATTCTGCTAAAGACCTTGGTATTAAAAACTCTACCAGCCTTATGATGAGCAGTGATTACGTGTTCATGGCTAACTCTCCAGTGCGCCCATTTGTAGGTGCCAGTGTTGGTGCTAAACGTGGTGAGATTGGTGGGAAGAAGAAGACTGGCATGGCTTATGGTTTTCAAGCTGGTGTGCTAACTCAATTAGCAGTTTTTGATATTGAAGCAGGTGTAGATGGGTGGTGGCAAATACCGTAACTCCAATATCAACTCTTCTTATGAAATTACAGGAAGTCACTCTAGTGCTGTTCCTTTTAGCACTTCTTCTAGTAAGTATTCCATTAAAGGTAAGCTGAAAGATACTGGTACCACTCAGGGTTACGTCTCTGCGTCTTACCGTTTCTAAAAGTTCTAAAAAATCACCTAATTACCACTTTTCTTCAGCCTCGCTAGTAGAAACCCTTGTAGATACAGGCATCCCAGGGGTGATAGATTTTTTAAAATTTCTACGCTGCACTTTTGTGCCACACGCGCACAAGCCTTGTGTTGCAAAGGTTTCGAGACATCCTCCTCTATCGTAGCTGAGGTTAAGTGGTAATCAGGAAGAATTATGGAAGGCTATAAATAGTCCCATTAAAAAATAAGGCTGTGTTGCTAAGAGAGAGAGTTCCTGAGGCCTCTTAGCAGCATAGTTTTATGCAACCTATGTATAGATATTCGGGCTTCACTTCGGTGTTAGCCCTTTTTTTTTGTGCTCGGAAAATAATAATGATTACAAGAACAAAGATTATCTGTGATTCCACAGATGAAAAGAAAGTGATTATCAAAGAAACAATCAAAGAAGACTCACATGGTTTCTATCGTGAAATCCGTGAGAATTCCCAGCCATCAATCCAGCGAGAAATCGTCTGGTACTGAACATCAAAGACATCAGCTATCTGAGCAAGAGAGTATCCCTTTGAGCTGAGTAATACCGCATGGGCCCGTTCTCTCACGCAAGGCAGGGAGCCGTTGCGCATGGCACACTTCAGAGTGTCAATAATGGCACCATCAGCGATAGGGTGGGTAGTCTTCCTCCCGGAAAAATTCGCCCATCCAGGTAAGCAACACGGCATGTGAAATCGAGGATGAAAAGTCAGCCTTAGCTCAAACAATAGATGTCCCGTCAACTTATCTTTAGGACGGAGCCAGTCTTTCACCATTAGATGCTCAACCGCTGGAAAGCGATAAACCTTTATGGCACCTCTGTTAACAGTCATAACACTGTCCAACGTGTCAGCTGTTCAAGACGAACTTTCGTGAGTATGGCGACTCAAATAAAAAATCCTTTATTCATCAGGAATTCTCCATGTCCAGCTCTGTATCCAGTAAGCAATCGTCTTTCTATCAACCTGCAACAAGGACACCCGCAAAAACATCAGCGAAACCTCAAGAAAGGCAGAATCCCTATCATGAACCCGATATGTTGGCGGCATGCCGAACCGGGAATATTGGATGGGTAGAAGAGCTCTTGGTACACAACCCTGGTTACGAAAACAAGCTTTTCAGGTCTGGTGCTACAGGCAGAATGGCGATACCTATGTATGCAGCTTCCCAGTGTGGCCATGATAAGGTCGTCGAACTTCTCCTTCAAAAGGGTACCAATCCAAATAGTCAGTGTATGAATGGATACACTCCGCTCCATATGGCATCCCTCCAGGGCCACACAAAAATCGTCCAGCTTCTTCTTCAAGCGGACGCTAAGCCAGACATTTCGAACAACGATGGAGTCACTCCGCTTTTTATCGCTATCGAGAATAACCACAAGGACGTTGTCGAGATTCTCCTTCAAGCGAACGCCAATCCAAATATAAGCTGGAGAATAATAGGTTCCCTCCTCACAAAATCGCCTTTGTTAGCTGCCAAAAGGATCGGAAACAAGGAAATCATTGCGCTTGTGAAGACCGCTATTGAAGACAGAAAAATAAAATACGCCACCCCCATTTGTTACCAGTACAACGCAGTCAGTGGAGTAATGACGGAGCTAAAGACGGAGCTTTAATACGTACTCACCATTATTTAACCTGCGGCTCTGAAACCCTCTAAAACTGGCGTTTACAATTTTCCTGTCTATTTTTTGAACTCTTCTCACAAGCCCTAGTCCAACCCTCCCGTTAGCATCAGTAACAGCTTTGTCACCAAAGATAAGGCCGGTTGTTGATGTTGTTAATCAGGCATCAACATACAGAGAACGGATCATGACTTATTCAGCCTCACTTTCACCTGTCCTTAAAGCTACTGCCCTGAGCACCCTGCTGACCACTGGTCTGGCTTCAGCTGCGCCCTGGACAGATACTTATTCCGAAAAAACAACAGAGTATTCTCTACCATCTTCCGTTGAGCTTGTGCAGGACTCTACCCTGCCCCTGCGTATGGATATTAATTTCGTAGACCGCTGGCGGCAGGCTTCTCCCTCCCGTAACGCCAGAGAGAATCTTCATGAATGGGATAGCCAAAAACGTCTGACTCACCTCCGTAACCAGAGAATCATTGGTGACTCCCTGGCCAGCGCCCAAAAACAGCTTAACGAGATGACAGAAACGGCGAAGTCGGACAATGTCATACTGAAATCCGGGCGAGAACAGGCTCAGGAAAAATACGGCGAGTTTGCGGTCGAATGCTCCTGGGGAGATCTGGCTGCTGGAATCACTGGTTTTTACGGACTGCTCAATGCAATCGGGGGCAATCCGGGCGCGGCGGTTGTCAGCCTTGGCTGCAGCATGGGGATTCATTTCATTTCCACTGCCATCAAAGAGATTCAGATGGATCACCTGGAAAAAGTATTGAAGAACAAAAATGTGGCTACGTCTGCCAGAAAAAATCAAACAGCCTTTGACCCGCTGCAACTGCAGGAGGCCGAGCGCACTATCCAGCAGGCACGGGCAGCCGCCTATCATAATATTGCCCTGCTTCATGGTGGTGACTGGCTGAAAGACAGGGACATCAAAAAGCAGGTGTCGTCACTGACCAGCGACAGTCGCTACCGCCATATGCAGCTGCCGGTATCCTTTAATAAAGACGATTTTGCCAGCCATCTCTATGGTGTGCTGTCCAGCCAGATCAATGATGATGTTTTTATTCTGGTGGTTGGTAACAACAGCGGGCAGATCTCTACCCAGAACACCTATAAGCTGCTGCGCAGCGATGGTCGTTACTATGTTGCCATAAATAATGTCGCTCTAACCGGCCAACCCGGCACAGAGTTTATGGCCTTCGATACTCCCAGGCAGGCGCTGGGTTTCTTTGAAGACCTGACTATTCCTCATCAGGCTCAGGAAGTCGGCTTCATCAACCTGGATCCGCAATCCAGCGTTGCCCGTTAATAAACGCCTCGATCACACTGCTGCATCCACCTGGCTGCAGCAGTGTATCCCTCATCTCTTCACAAAAAGCCCACCACAACCTTCTCTCCTGAGCTACGCTCAAAAGTGTTTTCACGGCTTATCTACACGCCGGATTCACTAAGAACGATAACGCCAAGGAGCGACCTCAAATGTTAAGGAAAACATGTAAAAATCTGGTACAGACAGCCATTCTGACGTTCACAGCTCTGGCCTGCACAACCGCTTTGGCTTCAGATATATCCATAGGTTCCGCCAAGTCCAACCGCTTTGGTAATCTGGAGTCACTGGCTACCAACTGGTCCACTCTGCACAGTAACCCCACGAACAATACCTATCAGGAAACAGTTCGAGTGATGCCTGTATGCGTGAACGGCCGCAGCTTCGTGGTGACTTTGGGAATGGCAGGGGTCTGGGACACCAGCACAAATGCCGGTGCTGGCGCCGGTGGTGGTGCTGGTATTGTGCAGGTATTTGACGCGAACTCTTCAGGAGCTCTTGCTGCAGTCGCCTGCAAATAGGTCATTTCATCTGCTGGCGAGCTATTCACCGCTTGCCAGCAGAATATCTTTGACCCGACGAGTCATCATCCACAGTAACAATCCAACTGTCGCCAGACTGCCGATCATCACCAGCAAGGCTTCCGTCTCTCCACCGCCCCCCTGAATCAGAGTGACCAGATCACGTGACTGATGTCCTGCCCACAGGGAAAACAGTGTTCTGGGCAGCATGCCCAGTGTACCGGCCAGAAGAAACACTGAAAGACGCACTCGCAGAGCGGCCAGTAGAAGGTTCATCAAACAAAAAGGCAGAACCGGAGACAGCCGCACCAGAATCACCATAAAAACAGGCTTCTTGCCAAGATCATCCGCCACCCGGCTCACCAGATCATACTGTTTCAGACTATCCAGAAAGCGCCCTCCATCCAGCCAGCGCCCGAGAGCATACCCAAGCCCGGAGGCAAGACAGTAAGCCAGCACCACAGGAATAACGCCATCAGCCCCCAGAAAAAAACCACAGACCAGCGCCACAAAGGTTGTTGGCGTCAGCCCTGCAGCCATGGTCAGCCCCGATGCCAGAGCCAGCCAGATGCCGTGCACAGCCATCAAATCTGACACCCGTTCCATATTTATTATCAGCCAGCCACCCAGCAGAGAGCTGAATAACAAAGGCATTATCGAAAAAAAGGCAAGAGCCAGACTGAGACGGCGATTCTCGCCCACAAGCTTTGAAATAACGTTCATCGGGGGATTATGCCATCCTGTACAGAGATAACACTAAAGGGAGACCTGCCATGCCCGTCCCTGCCTATACAGCAGAACTGCTTGAAAACAGCCTTTTAGCTGCGAACACAATAGGGCTTACATTTCGCGTAGATCAACCCATACCAGAACAACCCGCCTTTAGCTTTACCGCAGGGCAGTTTGTCTCTATCGCCTTCACCGCAAACGGTGAAGATGCCAAGCGCAGTTACAGTATTGCCAGCGCTCCCAGGCTGGCTGAAGAGAAAGGCACTATCGAAATCGCCATAGGTCTGGTTCCCAATGGTAAGGCCAGCCAGTATTTTACAGCGATGAAACCTGGCGACCAGTGCACAATGACCGGACCTTTTGGAGTACTGACTTTACCCGCCCCCTCCAAAGATGAACCATCCCGACTGGTTTTAGCCGCCACCGGCACAGGCGTTGCGCCCTATCGCTCCATGCTGCCCGAGTTAAAAGAGTGTGCTGATCAGGGAACCCGGATTCATCTTCTGATGGGAGCCCGAACCCGGCAGGACCTGTTCTATCAGGATGATTTTCAGACTCTTGCCAATAGCAGTGAAAATGTTATCTATGAAACCTGCCTGAGCCGTGAACAAGCGACAGATGCATCGAAAGGAGAGCTCACGGGTTATATTCAGGATCGACTGAAAATCCTTTCCTTAATGCCCGGGCAAGACCTTGTCTACCTCTGCGGTAACCCCGCCATGATTGACGACAACCTTAAGCTACTTGCCGAACTCGGGTTTGGCCCGCGCCAAATTAAACGTGAAAAATACACCTTCAGTCGCTAAAAACTGTGGTACAAAAGGGGAAGGATAATAATTTCAGCTAGCGGGGTTGTGCATAATGCCCGGACATCTGCTTCAGGAATTTCGTCAGCGCGTTCTTGGTCCAGGCCTGCGGCCAAGAGAGTTTCACCATAAAACGGTAGTCATCACCGGTGCCTGTGGCGGCATTGGCCGCGCACTGGCTCTTCGGTTTGGTGAGGCCAGTGCCCGTATCGCACTGATCGATATTCGCGAGCAGGAGCTGGAGACGTTTAGCGAGCATCTGCACAGTCGCAACATATCGGCACACACCTACCTTTGCGATATCACCGACTCAACCCAGGTCGAACAAACCTTTCAGCGTATTCAGGATGATATGGGCAGTATCGACACCCTGATCAACAATGCCGGTGTCACCCATCACTCCCGCTTTGAAGAGACCGATATTTCCGTCTTCCGAACCCTAATGGACACCAATTACTTTGGTGCTCTTAACTGCACACAGGCATCACTGGACTCCCTGCTAAAACACCAGGGGCAGATCATCACCATGAGCAGCATGTCTGGCTTTGCTCCGCTTCTGAATCGCAGCGCCTATGCTGCCAGCAAGCATGCCCTGCACGGTTTGTTTGACTGTTTGCGGGTGGAATTAAGGGAGAAAGGTGTTCAGGTCATGCTGGTGTGCCCGGGTTATACGGCAACAGACATCTATCAACACGCCCTTCAGGCTGATGGCTCCGTCAGCAACCATCCTTTACAGAGGGAAGGTGAAGCCACACCACCAACGGTTGTTGCCGATGAGATATTCTGTGCCGCAAGGCGTAATCGCAGATTGCTGGTCATGTCGAACGTCGACTGGCGGGCCCGCCTGTTTGCACGACTATTCCCCGGTATCTTCGAACGTCATCTGGCGCATCGTATTCATGGTGTCTCTTCACCCTGAGCACCTGAATTCTTGAACTGATGAAGTCTCGATTTATTCCCGGAATCATCTGAGTTGAGGAGGACACAGACTTGCCAACAGGGAAAATAAGGCGCGCCATATTTTGACAAATATCGAACGGAAAACTAACTGGAAAGACTGAATCAAACTTTTCAGATGGTGTTTGTTATACCATGGTGCAAGGTTCTCATAAGCGCACCACTTTCCCTTTTGTTATCACTACAAGGTATGCCTAAGGCTGAGGCAGGTGAAAACGCCCATGATGAATCCAGGCGGGCGGCTGATATTGCCCCCAGAGATTTTTACCTGGCTAGTTTTGCCATTGATTCAGATACTCAGGTAACAGTCGGGTATTACACTTGTGAACAAGGCCAGCGTAAGAAAAAGACGATTTCATTTGATGCTGTAAATCCAGGATTTCTATGACGTTCTGTTGTAAAAAGCATCAGGTTTTCCTTTGAAAACGCAGCTTGCTTTAAACCTCATATTTTTATATGGGTGAATTTTCGCCAAAGGCGGGCTCACTGAAGCTGGTCGGATGTAACACTGCCAGCAGCCTGTCGGACTTGAAGAATGGCAGGGGCGCTTCGAAACGTACATTCATACTTTAAAATGGTAATTAATTCGAGAGGCTAAGCATAACCGTGACGACAACAACCAGCTGAGCAGTACGCACACACAGCGTTTTTATATTTTGGAAAGCCAGGGGCAGGGGTTCTTTTGAGGCTTTGTCTATGGCCATCCACACCATCAGGGCACACAGGCCAAAGAGTGTTCCGGCAATAATATCCCCCACCCAATGCTGACTCATATAAACACGGGTGATACCCGTAACCAACCCTGCCCAGAGACCAAGAGCCCATACCCAGAAACGATATCGCTGAGGCAGGCTCTGACCCAGATGCCAGCCAATCCAGGTACAGAGAAACACACCAAACGTTGTATGCCCGCTGGGAAAAGAGAATCCATAAGCCGTTGCCTCTTCAGGCCTCATATAAGCCACAAGTTGCTTAATGGTATTCAGCAGGAATTTTACCGAGCCCGTTAACGCGAGAAAGATCAGTCCCAGCTTCCAGCGCCCTTCCCGGCACAACCAGTAAAAACCCAGAAGCCCAAGAGCCACTCGCATAGGTTTATGGCCCAGCTGCGACCAGACACCCATCACCCGATCCATAAAGAGAGTGTGCTGTTGCACCATCCACTGCTTCACCAGCAGGTTAAGGGAAGAGCAGGAATCCCAACAGTAAGCCGAGAAAGCCATCAACAAAAATGCACCAGCAAAGAGCACCGCAGATAACCAATAGAATCGCAAACTGCCAGAAGCATTCACCAACCAACTCCAGAGACAGGAAAGAGCCACTGAAGCCAGAAGCAGCACGCCAATAACCATCACCAGCTCCATAGGCAAGGCATGCTCCCAGTGAAGAGAAGCTCCCACCAGATACCCAGGCAGCAAATAGACAGGAGCCCACAATAAAGCCGAAAAAATATTAATCAGGTAGAAGTAGCGGGACGACATGCCCAGCATACCGGCCACAACGGGAATCACCGGACGAATCGGCCCGATAAACCGCCCGACAGCAATACTGATACCACCATGCTTGTGGAAAAAGGTTTCACCGGCGGCCAACCATTGCGGGTTTTGTCGAAAGGGCCACCAACGGGGAACCTGGTTATGAAATTTCTGCCCCAGAAGAAAACTGATGCCGTCCCCAATAACGGCTCCCACAAAACCTGCGAACAACATCACCCAGATATTGAGAGCACCACCACCGGCCATAGAAGCCGCTGCAAACAACATCACGACACCGGGTACCACCAGCCCAACTACGACCAATGACTCCAGCAGGGCTATGAGAAAAATAATTAAAGCCAGCCAGTCCTGGTGAGACTGTAACCATTCGGTGATAAAAGTTATGTCCATGGTGCCATTTTCCAGTTCCCGCAGGCCTGTTATGCTCCGGCTCGATTGAACCGTTAATTAGTAAAGAGTTATCTATTCATAGTTAGTAATAATAAAACATAACGAGCAGCAGGAATCGCCATGAATTTATTAACTCCCAAGGGTGATGCCGACACCGCCCGCATCAGTATCACTGCCTTGTACACCGGACACATCTGGTTCAAAAACGATCTGTCCCTACCGGTATTTCATTCCTATGCAGGACGGATTCTGTACTGGATGCTCAAGCCGGTAAATGTTCTGTTGCGCTTGATGGCCGGTGCCGATATTGAAACCTTCCTTTTGGAACGACACCGGGTGATTGATGAGAGAGTTACCGCATTAGTCGAACAACACCCAAGCCTGCAGATTATTGAACTGGCTTGCGGACTTTCCCCCCGGGGTGCACGGATTATGGCCGCCAGCCGGGCAGGTGTGAACTATATAGAAACTGATTTGCCGGGTATGGCACAGCGAAAAAAATCGATGCTGGCAAAACTTGGCCTGCTCAATGACAAACACACTGTCCAGCCATGCAATATTCTGAAAGTCGAAGGTGAAGAGTCTGTAGAGGCTATTATCAATCGTCTTGATCGCCGCCGCCCGGTCTTAATTATCACCGAGGGGCTGGTGAATTATTTCGACCTGCCCACCATCACCGCGTTCTGGCAGCGTATCGCCACAGCAACCAAATCATTCCCAAACAGTTATTACATCACCGAAGTTTACCCTGACCTGAAAGGGCACCCCAGATACGACTGGATTCAACGGGCCAGTAAGCTGGTCGCTACCCTGACCCGGAGTGATTACCCGCTGCATTATGAGACGGATCAGGAAATGCAGCAGGGGTTTCAGGGTTGTGGCTTTGAAACCGTTGAGATTGTTAATCCCTCAAAGCCGGCTCCTTCCAAAATCAGTCCTTCACAGCAGCCGTCACATCATGCAGAGCCAAAGCCAGAAAGCGCTGTGCGAATTGTGGTGTGTGAAAACCAGCACTTTGTGAATGAACAGGCTGCTGCTCCACAGCCCGGGGCGCAATAAAAGCACTCTTATTCAACAGGTAGCGGCGGAAGCTGTCTGCTTTGGCTAAATCCCGGTGAATAAACTGGCAGCGCAGCTCCATACTGTCGGCCACCGGCTCAAGAATATGTACTGGCAGAGTCAGGTCGAGGCTTTCAATAGTTAACTGCAGGTTCCGTATCGGCAGGGGCGTTTGAGAAGCCAGCAGCAAAGTCACACGACATCCGAAGTAAGTAATATCTTCAATACGGGCAGGGTAAACCTGCCCTGACCTTTCATACATTATTTCATCTGACAAAACTGCACGTCCAACCACAGGTACCTGCCGCTGTGAAATGCGCCGGTCTAAAGTCATTGTTTCCAGTCGGCTGTATACCCTGTAAGCATCACAAGTGTGCAGAGGTTCTTCCCGAAGAAAACGCAGGAACAGATCACAGGCGCCTTTACGACGGGTAAAGATACCCAAGTGATCAGCATTACGAATCAAGGCAAAGGTGGCATTACGGCATTTAAGGGCAAAGGCCGCATTCTCGTGGGGCATGGTGAAGTGATCAAACTCCCCTGTGGCTACCAAGGTGGGGCAGACGGGGTAATCGGTCATTGCCGAAAAGCGGAGCAGCCGTCGAGTGTTCTGCAGAAAGCGTTCACGGTCTGCCTCAGACAATCTCAACATTTGCCTGAGCAACAGCTTTCGATGTACACCACTGATGCCGGTTTTATCCTTATGAAAACCATTCACCATGGTAGACACAGCCCCTTGGGCAAACTCTTTGAAACGACCGGCTTCACAGAGATGAAAAGACTCCTCCAGCATCAGCCGCATAGCCGGGCGACCTTCCCCTGTCGTGCCGCCTAACAGCAACCGCCCAATAGACGACGGGTAACGCTGAGCAAACAGGCTCGCCACAAGAGAGCCGTAAGAGACACCAATCACATGAACGACAGGAACATTATGATGAACAAGAAATGAATGAAGAAGATCCGCCAGATCAACCAACCCCAACTCCGGCGCTAACTGCAGATTATTCCCCTGGGAAGGCAGGTCGATCAGAATAACCGGAAAATGTGCCAATACCGCTTCAACTTCATAGCGAAAGCTGTGGAAGTTCTGAAAGGCCCCCGAAAGAAACACGACCGGAACACTGTTCTGGTTAGCTTCATGGCTAAAAGCCAGATACTCGATGCCCCATGTCCCGACCTTTCCCCGCAGGGGGGTGCCATCCAACTTGCGCGCAGCGAACTTGAAGTCGTACTTCATTATTCTTCTTTCCCGTGCATCCATAACAACGCCCCGATATTTCAGGACCTCAGAGCCGTCCTTATTAAAATCACCATGACCAGGCCCCGTATAGCTTCCAGATAAAAACTCAGCCCATATAGCGGCTGAGGATGACTATTTTCCTAACACGCCAGTTAGTTTTTCAACTGACTGTTTTTGTAATACTGAATAGTCATTGTTGCTTTTGGTGTGTGAATGTATAACAGAATTAATGACAGTTTGCTTTCTACGGCTGACCATACAATGGCTCATTGTGACGAAGAGAAGGGTTCTCCAAGTCACATGGATGCCAGATTTTCTTCTCTGCGCACCCTGATGCAGGAAGAACTCATTGGCCCGTTATTTTTTTGTGAAGTGAAAAGTCTTGCACAGAGGATTGTTGAAGAGTGGCCACCCGCCCACTTTCACTATGTGGGTATTGGTCGGTCACCCTCACCGATAATAGCGGCTATCCAGGTGCGCTATGGAAGACAATCTGCACTGAATCTGCCTCTCTCGAATTTTAAACACTACGAGCCTGGCTCAAATGGCACCGTCAAAAAAGTAAAAAAAATATGCACAGCAGAACGAGAAAGATTATTCAGTCATTTTGACTCATTTCTTGGTGCTATCGAACCGCATAAAAAAGTATTGGTCATAGATTATGTGCTAACCGGTTCCTCATTAATCTCCGCCACGAGAATACTGCACAAATACTATAAGTCCTCCAATGGCAGTGATGACAGTTTGGCCATGGAAGGTCGCCGTGTGCATGTGCTGGGTTTATGTGAGGAGTTTGTAGATCCAGATGCGTTAAGCAGTTGTGGCATTAACGCGCTTAAGCCGGATGAATATATCCAGGGGGAATATGATAAGGTGATGCAGACTCATGGACAGAGTCTGGCATGTGCCCTGTACCTTAGTGGTGCAAAATGCCTGGCTGAGTATGAGCAGAAGGTTTCTCTTGCGTATCTTATGGAGAATCCAGCACCTGATTTCATGCGGAACAGCACTTATGACCAAATGGTCGACTATCTTGCCTGTGAAGACCTCCCAATAACTGAGGATATTCCTGTCAAGTTCTGGAGTTTGCTTCCTGCAAAAAAATAGAGGGCATTTATCCCTCCCTGCTATAACTTCGCATACTTTTTTCTCTCTTTGATCAGTCCGGATTTTTCTGGATGACCGGCTTACATTTTTATGTGTGACTGGACTCTGGGGAAAATGGTTCAGATATCACTCATAGCCGCGCTTTATAAACCAGGGTATTGCTCACTACTCAGCCGGTACCAGCCAACAGCTACCCGATAAACCAGCCACAGCTGATTCAGGGCCAGAATCACAAACCCCAGGCCAAATACCCACCAGGTCACGCTACCCACAATCAACCACAACAGGTTGAAGAAAAACGTCCGAATCTGCCATGTGTAATGAGCCTGCAAAACCGGATCCAGAGTATTATCACGATTTATCCATGACACTATGACGGCAATTAAAATTGGCAGAGCCGTAAATACACTTACAGCCATCAATGCATAGCTGATATGGGCTGGCGCAGAGTCTGATGATGTTTTATTTGGATACATAACCCCTCGCATAATGTGGTTTAACCACTATCTGTTCACAAAAGTCTATAGTTCTCTCCCAAACAAACCAATAGCACGCAAGGAGATAATATGCCGGAGAGCCAGCCCGTGGTGGTTATTCTGTGTGGAGGAGCCTCTCCGGAAGCGGCCGTTTCCAGACTTTCTGCAGGTCGGGTTCAGGGCTTACTGACCCAGCGTTATGACCACCTGCATGTGCTGGAACTCACTCCCAGAGTCGCCTCTGAACTGGAAGAGATTCAACCCGATGTGGTATTCCCCCTCCTGCACGGCCCCCATGGAGAGGATGGCACCATTCAAGGTCTGCTGGACACCCTTTCCCTACCCTACGTAGGCTCCGGGGTTCTTGGATGTGCCGTTTCCATGGATAAATACTTTTCCAAAAAGCTACTGGCCGACCTGGGCATGGTGACGGCCGACGATGTGCTGGTGCGAAATCAGGATGGTCTGACTCACGCTGTAGACAAAGTCATGGATAATCTGGCATTCCCGGTGGTAGTAAAGCCCCGATCATTAGGTTCAACCATTGCAATTCAGGCCGCTGAAAGCCTCGATCAGCTGCTATTGGCTTTGGAAACGGCCTTTGAACATCAGGATTGTGCTCTGGTGGAAACCTTTGTCACCGGCCGGGAAGTCACCGTCTCGGTACTGGATCGCCCGGAGCCAACGGCAATGCCGGTGCTGGAAGTGAAAGTCAGCAATCAGAACTGGTATGACTATGAACACAAATACACTCCCGGTCTCTGTGAACATATTATTCCTGCCCCCTTACCCCCAGAGCAGTACCGATACTGTCAGGAGTGGGCAGTCAAGGCTCACAAGTATCTGCAACTTCGGGATATGAGCCGTACTGATTTTATTGTCCCAAAAAATGGTGATCCGGTGTTTCTGGAGATCAACGCTATTCCCGGCATGACGCCCACCAGCATGCTGCCTGATGCTGCTGAACATAGTGGACTGACCATGTTGAATGTTGTTTCCACCATGATTGAAAACGCTATCCGGCGTGGGGCTCGATAGCATTTGCAGAGAAACTCCAAGGGCTAGCCCCGAGAGAGCGGCCCAATGCAGGGACAGCACTAACGTAGCGGCCAGAGACACCAGAATTCCAGACTGGAACCAAAATGCTGCCGGCTCTATCATCGGCGCTTATACCAGCCAGACCTAAAAGAATTATTCATGACACCGGAACGTTTCCAAAAACTGCAGGAGACCCTCTCCCGCCGTCAGCCTGATCTGACCCTGCTGGCTGATGAAGTCCACAAAGCCCATAACCTTGCTGCCATTATTCGTACCTGTGATGCCGTTGGTATTCCCGAGGTGCATATCTGCAATCCGGATATTCGCGAACGCCAGCTGCGCGGACGCTCCATGGGAAGCAACCGCTGGGTCGATGTACAACAACATGACAACACGGTTGAAGCAGGAAAGGCGCTGAAGGCCAAAGGCTTTAAAGTCTACGCCGCACACTTCAGCGACAAAGCCCGCCTCTATCATGAGCTGGATTACACAACACCCTGTGCACTTTTAATGGGCTCTGAATTGCGCGGCGTCAGCCCGGAAGCTGCTGAGCTGGCCGATGAGCATGTTATTATCCCAATGCAGGGGATGGTACAGTCCTTCAATGTTTCTGTGGCTGCGGCCATTATTCTTATGGAAGCACAACGCCAACGTCAGGCTGCCGGGCTATACGACCAAAAACGAATGCCTGCAGACATCTACAAAGACACCCTGTTCCGCTGGGCCTATCCGGAACTGACCCGCTATTGCGATGATCGTCAGCTGCCCTACCCTCCACTGGGTGAACAGGGACAACTGATAGACCCCGACCTTTGGTACGCCAAAGTCAGGGCAGATAAAGTATAAGAATGACTGAATGAGTTTCTGGAGAATGCATGAGTGAAGTCCTTGAAGAGCTGTTAACACTGCTAAAGCTCGAACGAATAGAAGAGACCATCTTCCGTGGCCAGAGTCAGGACCTTGGTTTCGGCAATGTGTTTGGCGGGCAGGTTATTGGACAGTCGCTATCTGCGGCCAAACAGACTGTGCCTGAAGAACGTGCCCTGCACTCTTTCCACTGCTATTTCATGCGCCCCGGAGACTCCAGAAAGCCCATCATTTATGAAGTGGACAAATCACGGGATGGCGGCAGTTTTACCACCCGTCGTGTAGTTGCCATTCAGCATGGCAAACCCATTCTGAATATGGCGCTCTCATTCCAGTCACCGGAAGAAGGTTACGAACACCAGTGGCCAACCATGCCAGATGTCCCCGGCCCTGAAGGTCTGGTATCCGAACAGGAACGTCTGCTGGAAGCCTCTCATCTGATCTCAGACCACTTCCGTCAAAAGCTCACCTGCGAACGCCCTATTGAGCTTCGCGTCGTCCAGTCTCCGGACATTATCAAGCCTCAACCCATGGACCCGGTACGTCACACCTGGCTGAGAGCCCGGGGAACACTTCCTGATGACCCGCGCATCCATAAGTACCTGCTGGCCTACGCCTCTGACTTTAGCTTTGTGACCACGGCCCTGAACCCGCACGGCACCAACATGCTGCACCCAAATCTACAGGTGGCCAGCATTGATCACGCCATGTGGTTCCACAAAGATTTCCGTATGGATGAATGGCTGTTGTACAGTGTCGACAGCCCGGCAATGGGTGGCGCACGTGGGCTGGCACGGGGGCAGATTTTTAACCAGGCTGGTGAACTTGTTGCTTCCACCATGCAGGAAGGCTTGTTCCGCAAACTCACCAAAGAACAGGCTGCGAAACGCTCTTAGTCTGGCGTAATCAACTTTATTGAAAATAAAAACCGTCATTCAAACAAAAGGATTTTCACTTGCCATACCGCATTCTGACCCGGTTGTATGCAATGTTCAGTCTTTTGCTATTGGCAACAACAGCACAGGCTACAGTCATTCTGCAGTACCACCATATCGATAGTTCTACTCCTGCTTCCACCAGCACCACTGCGAAGCTGTTTGCGGAGCATCTTCAATGGTTGAGCGAGAGTGGCTACAAAGTTATTCCCTTAACAGACCTGACTCAGGCACTGCGTAACAAAAGCCCTGTTCCCGACAAAAGTGTGGTGATCACCTTCGATGATGCTTACACATCTATCTATGACACTGCCTTCCCGCTTCTGAAAAAGCATAATTTCCCCTTCACTATTTTTGTGAACACCGGTGCCGTCGATGCAGGCCAAAAACGCACACTAAGCTGGGGTCAGCTACGGGAGATGGCCGACAATGGGGCAACTCTTGCCAACCACACAGTTGACCATGAACATCTTGTGGAAAGCAGACACGATGCCAGCAAAGAAGCCTGGATAGCGCGCATCGGCAATGAGCTGGATAAGGCCGAACAACGCATTCAGGCTGAAACCGATCAAAACCATCGGCTGCTAGCCTGGCCATTTGGAGAAACCACACCAGAGCTGGAGCAGTTACTGGCTGAGAAAGGCTATCTGGGGCTTGGTCAACAGTCTGGAGCGGTAGGTGCCTTCTCAAACCCTTCCAAGCTTCCACGTTACCCTATGGGGGCCAGCTATGGTGCCATGAAGAACTTCCCATTGAAGGCTCTCAGCCAACCGCTGCCAGTCACAAGCTATTCGCCCGCTACCTCAATGGCCCCGCAAGACGGCTTAATACCCAGCCTTACTCTCGAACTGGCAGAAGGCAACTGGGCTTCAGACCGCCTGGCCTGTTACGGATTCGGTCAATCTCTACCCTTGAAGTGGCTGGACGAAAGTCGTACACAACTGCAAGTCACTCTGACCAGAGCCTTACCTGTTGGACGTTCCCGGATAAACTGTACGGCCCCAGACACCAAGAGCAACCGCTGGTTCTGGTTCTCCCATGACTGGGTTCGCCTAACGGCTGATGGAGAAGCTTTGAATTAAACGCTTAACTCACTGCTGACAAGGTCTTAACCATGAGACCTTGTCACAGAGTCTTACTCATAAGACTTTTGTCTCTACCTCCTATGTCTACTTACTGTACTTCGGCCATCTTTATACACTGCCGGAGCCAGCTAAAAAGAGCAGCCTGCAGGAATAGGCTGTGAATATTACAGACATGGAGGATGACCTTATGAATGCAACAACACTATCAATTGCGAGCACACAACCAGGTGGTTTCAAAGGGTTAGACTACCCTGAGGTTCATTCACCGTTTGTAACCTGCCCTTCAGGGGCTCCCAGGACTTCCAAGGTCTCCCGTTGGCGCAGTCTTCGCGCTGAAAGTGCCATCAAGAGTTTTTTTGCCACTGTAGTTACTAATCCTGCAAACGATGCAAAAGCTCTGTGCAAACGTGGTGCCTCCAACATCAAGAACGCAGCAAAGTACATCTGGTCTGGTGTAAAGAATGCTGGGCAGGTTATTAAAGCCAGCGCCAAGGGCATTGTTTTCGGTAGTTTCTTCGGTCAGGTCGGCGGCGGTATTGCAGGTGCTGGCGTGGGAGCCGGTGTAGGGATGATGTGCGGCGGTCCAATCATGGCTCTCCCTCTTGCTGCCATTGGCGGATGTCTGGGCGCTACTGCCGGCGGTCTCGTTGGTGTAGCCATCGGTGCAGCAGGTAATGCAGCCTGGGCTCGCTTCGGCCAGAAAAATCACCATATCAAGCAGCAGGATCAGCAGATCCAGCAGCAAAACCAGCACATCCAGCAGCTGGAACAGCAGCTGAATGGACAGCTTAAGAAAGCATCTGAAACAGCAGACCCAGCATCAGCTTGATGTGATTTCAGTGCAAACCAATAGCTGGCTCCGACGAGCCAGCTACTTTTTTAACTGTGTTTCCACTATATCAACGCCTATGTGACAAGTTTCCCACCTTCTCATCCCCTCACCTTGCTCCCCATGGCTGAGCGGCTAGGTTTACTGAAAAGCCGTTGTTAAACGACGCTCTTAAACACAAACCGTCTCAGGTGTCCCATGGATGAGAACAACGTAAAAAAACTGGCGCTAATCATTACCGCCAACTGCCTTCGCAACACCCCTGTCGAAAAAATGAATAACACTGGCGGGCTGAGCGAAGATGATATGAGTGCTCTGCGAAAATCCATGTCTGACCGCATGTATACCTTCCTGCTTTACCTGCTGAGCAAGCCTGCTGCGGAATACAAAGCCCTTATGGAAGAGCTTTCACAACACTATCCAGCAGACTGGCCCCTGCCCGAGCTGGACAGCAGTTTCACCCAGATTATTACCAGTAGCGCCCGAGATGCCGCCGGCGGCATCAGGCTGTAACCCCAAACCACTGCTATATTCTGTTCCCAACTTTTCTGTTTTTATGCAGATGCTTAGGTGGGAACAGGAGCAGATCATGCAACCGGCCAATATCTTCTCTGCAGCGCCTTTTAATCCGGACTGCGAATATCTCGAAAAAATCACCGAACACCCAGGATTTTCCCTCGAACGAATTGTCTCCCATGGCCACAGAACACCAGACGGCAGCTGGTGTGACAGCGACCAGGATGAATGGGTAGTACTGCTCTCAGGTGGTGCCCGTATACAGATTGAAAATCAGCAGAGTCTGGTTGATATGCAGCCAGGCAGTCATCTAACCATTCCAGCCCATACCCGCCACCGGGTGGAGTGGACAGACGAAACCTGTGAAACCGTCTGGCTGGCGCTACATACCGATGTTTAATAAACACGTTTCGGCTCAAAGATGGGCCTGGATCTGGCTAACATGGATGTTGGTTATGTTTTCAAACAAAGCACGCTGCGAATCGCAACCTGACTCCACAGAAATCCCTCTGCCTTTCCAGCAGCTGGCTCAACTGCTGGAAATGCCAGATGCCCACAACTGGCAGGACTACCGCACGGCCTTTATCAAACGTTGGGGACGTGCTCCCGGTCAGGAGCGCTGGCAACTGCCCAAAGTGGACTTTCCAGCCCCCCAAAAGTATAAAGTCTTACACCTGCTAGCAACTCTGGGGGTTATTAATGAACTCCCTACACACCAGAAAGAATACGACTACGGCATACTTCCAGGTGGAGCCTTTCCCTCAATGGTTGCTCGGCTGGACTGGCTGGTTGCCCAATGGCAGAAAGGTGTTCGCTTTACTCATCTGGTTATTCTTACCGGGCAGCGTCCGCTGACACCCAATGTTGACCGTTTCCGGGAAGTGATGTCACACCCTCCCTTTCCTGATTCCACAACATTTAGTGACCAGCAGATGCCTCTGCACGAAGGAGAAGCCGCCGCCATTCTGTTACAGCGATATCCGTTTCCTCCTACTATGCAATCTCTCTCTGTGCGGTTTATTGAATCTCCCAGAAAATGGGAAGGAGAGAGCTGGCGACGTGCTAACACCAGCGACACCATCTATGACTGGCTGGCCTACAAACCAAAACCTGGCTCAGTGCTGGTTGCGTCCAGCCAACCTTCTGCACAATATCAGAACCGGGTTTTCCAGAAGCGACTGGGGACAGGTTTCTCAGTGAATACCGGCGCTCCGGCGATTAACCCAGAAATCCCGCTGGCTGTCATTCTGGACGGTATAGCGACATTGATAAACGTCAGTGAGCAACCACCTGTCCTTAGCGTAAACAAACAAAATAGTCTGTCGGGGAAATAGCCCGACATCCAATAGCGAAAAGCCACTAACTCTTCTATTGTTTTAATCTCTCTGAATTACAGTGTTATGCCGCTAATGGATATCATTCGACTTCACACAGGGCCGGAGGGGGACTCCGCTGCAGAAACTGTTTCACTTCCCATGTCACAGGAAGATGAACAGGGGCATCGCTCTGCTACTTTCCAAACAACAAAAGCCGTCTTTTGTGAAGCGGAAAGCGGGTTCGTACAAGGATGGCATAACCCACCTTACCGTAAGCTGGTTATCGTACTGTCAGGCACTATGGAAATAGAATTAAGGGATGGTACTTTGATTCATATCGAACCAGGCCAGATTCTATTGGCCGAGGATCTTTCCGGTAGTGGCCATGTCACTCGAACTAAAGGCGACCAGCCATTACAGACAGTCGTTATTGCTCCAACATAAACGACCTGTAGAGGACTATTCCCAGAATAATAACCACGCACGACAGGTAGTAACACCTGGTATTGATGTGGGTCAATTTTCTGAACTGAGGGGTATGAGACGCTGGTTTTGGACATTTAGTAACTGTCACTGGGGAGGGACAGACAATGTTTCCAGAAATGCATGATCTCACCAAAGAGTTTCCGGCCCTGAAAGATCGCATCCTTAACCTTGATACCTTGAACCCCGAGTTCCACCATACCTACCAGAACTACCAATCCGTCGATAAAGAAATCATTCACTTTGAAACTAAAGCTTGTTGCACGGACGAGCATTTGGATTATCTGAAGAAGCAGCGTCTGCTACTGAAAGACAAGATCTATCACATGCTGATTCACTGATACGGCTTACAGACACGACTTACAGAAAAACAGTCAGACTTGAGAGTGTGAGTCGGATTCATTTCACTTTATCCCCGGTTGGGCTACCGGCCTGGTTGACCACTGCCGTCAATTCAGACGCCCAGCCCGGGATAACAGCCAGATCATCATAGTTTCCCCGATTTCCGCCAGTTCACGACGACTCAGCTGCAGGTTCTCCATCAAATCTATGGGATGATTCAGGGTCACCAGATTTTTCTGGAACACCCATTCATCAGAGCTTCCTTCCTTGCGTGCTACTGTGTCCATCACCATGCCCAGCATGTCATCACCACGGTCTTCCAGTGATACTAAAATCCCCTGGACTGCTTTGGGCGCAGGGTGACTGGAGTCAGTTTTGCCAGTGGTGCCTTTCTTGGCTGCTGCTTTCTTACTATCCAGCTTCTTGCTATCCAATTTCTTAGCCATGGGAGATCCTTTCCATGAAAACTACTTTCCCTAACAACTACTTTCCCTAACAACTACTTCCCCTAACAACTATGAGCCAGTACCTGAACGGGTCTGCGGCTACTCACCCCACCGCGGCATCAGGCTCTGTTCAATGCCTAACTGATTGAGAATCCGGGCCACCACGAAATCCACCAGATCTTCGATACTCTTTGGCTCATGGTAAAAGCCCGGACTGGCGGGTAGCACAACAACCCCCAGCCGGCTGAGCTTCAGCATATTCTCAAGATGAATCTCCGAGAACGGAGATTCTCTGGGAACAACAATCAGCTGACGACGCTCCTTTATAGCTACATCGGCAGCACGCTCGATGAGATTATTACTGGCTCCCGTAGCGATCGCAGAAATCACCCCCATGCTGGCAGGGCAGATCACCATAGAGCTGGGAGCACCGCTGCCAGAGGCCACAGGTGACATCCATTGCTCAGGGCCAAACACTCGAATCTGCCCCGGTTCTGCCCGAAAGTGATCGGTCAAAAAGGCTTCCATCTGTTGAGGCTTGGGAGGAAGGGACAGGGAGGTTTCTGTTGCAGACACTAGCTGAGCCGCCTTGCTGATCAGAAAGAAAACATTGTGATCAGCTGCAATCAGGCACTCCAGTACACGCCAGGCGTACTGAGCCCCGGAAGCTCCTGTCATCGCCAGTGTGATGGTGGATTTCGCTGTTCTGCTAACGTCGGTGCCGGGGCTGAGGTTGGTCGCCATTATGACTTCTATTCACTGATTACTTATTCACTGATTACTTGTATTGATCCTGAAGCGTCTTGACCAGCTTCTGGTGAAGCCCGCCAAAACCACCATTACTCATGATCACAATATGCTCTCCAGGCTTCCGGTTAGAAACCAGAGAAACCACCAGCTGGTCGATATCCGTTTCTATTTGAGCCGGAACCCTGCTGTGGCTGACTTCCTCATCAAGAGACCATTCCATACCTGAAGGTTGAAACCATACCACTTCTGAAGCCGCGGCTGTTGAAGCGGCCAGCTGCCCCTTGTGAATGCCCATCTTCATAGTGTTGGAGCGAGGCTCAATCACCGCTTTAATCTGCCCGTTTTCACCGAGCTGTGCCCGCAGGCCTTCCAGTGTTGTCGCTATTGCTGTTGGGTGATGGGCAAAGTCATCGTAAACCTTAATGCCATCCTCGAATTCCGCCAGCAGCTCCATACGCCGCTTCACGCCTTCAAAAAGCCCCAGAGCCGTACAGGCCACCTGGGGTGTCACACCGACATGACGGGCAGCCAGAATAGCAGCTAAAGCGTTATCACGGTTGTGTTCGCCAGTCAGAGACCAGTCCACACAGCCTTCAACCCTGCCTTCAATCACAACATTGAAACGGCTGCAGTCAGCCTCAAGGGTTTCTGCCCGGAAAGGCTCTTCGCCACCGAAACGGCAAATATCACTCCAGCAGCCCATATCCAGAACCTCATCAAGGTTCTTCACCCCGGCCGGAGCCAGCACCTGGCCAGACTCAGGAATAATACGCACCAGATGATGGAACTGACGCTGAATATCTGCCAGTGAATTGAAGATATCAGCGTGATCAAATTCAAGGTTATTCAGGATCGTCGTACGGGGGTTGTAATGAACAAACTTGGAGCGTTTATCGAAAAAGGCCGTATCGTATTCGTCCGCCTCAATCACGAAGAAAGGCGTTTTGCCCAGACGGGCAGAGATGCCAAAGTTGCCGGGAATACCGCCAATCAAAAAGCCAGGTTCCATGCCTGCATATTCCAGAATCCACGCCAGCATGCTTGAAGTTGTGGTTTTACCATGGGTTCCAGCTGCTGCCAGCACCCACCGACCAGGCAGAATATGATCGGCCAGAAACTGTGGGCCGGAGGTATAGTTCAGGCCTTTCTCCAGCAGGTACTCCACCGCCGGGTTACCCCGACTCATGGCATTACCCACAACAATAATATCGGGAGCCGGGTCCAGTTGAGCAGCATCATACCCTTGATGCAGTTCAATCCCCTGCTCTTCCAACTGTGTACTCATGGGTGGGTAGACATTCTGATCGGAGCCCGTTACCCGGTGACCGGCTTCACGAGCCAGCAGCGCCAGGCTGCCCATAAAGGTGCCACAGATGCCTAAAATATGTACGTGCAAAACAGTCCCATTCCTTAGATCGCGTCAGCAAAGCTGAGAGTGCCTGTAATAGTACCACCATTGCATACAGTCTGTGCCCTCAACCAATCCGGTTGCATAAGCCTAATGGTAGTTCCCTGCCTGTCACAATTAAGCCTGAAAAGACTCCGCTCAGGAATAAAAAGGCCATTGGCACTTTCCACGATATTTCAAGCCAAAACGGCCATGCCAAGTTTATCGTTTTGGCGTATCATGCCGTCACTCGGCAGCTCGTTAAAATGATACTGATTCAATCAATGGATTGAGGTTGTCGGCGTCGCTCAAATATCAGGAGTTTTCTCGGGATGACCGTTAAAAATGCTTTTTACGCTCAGTCTGGTGGCGTAACAGCTGTAATTAATGCCTCGGCCTGTGGCGTGCTGGAGACAGCCCGTCGCCACCCAGACAAAATTGGCAAAGTTTACGCCGGGCACAATGGCATTCTGGGCGCACTCAGGGAAGAACTGATCGACACTTCCCAGGAGTCTGCGGAAACTATCGCTGCTCTGCGCCACACCCCAGGCGGTGCCTTTGGCTCCTGCCGTTACAAGATGTCTGACATGAAGAAGAATGAGGCTCAGTACAGACGCCTTATCGAAGTCTTCAAAGCTCACAACATCGGCTACTTCTTCTACAACGGTGGTGGTGACTCCATGGATACCGCCCATAAGGTATCCCTGTACAGCCGTGAGATGGGTTACCCGATCACCTGTATTGGTGTTCCCAAAACTGTTGATAACGACCTGCCAGCAACCGACACCTGCCCCGGTTTTGGTTCTGTTGCAAAATACATTGCGACTTCCGTTAAAGAAGCCTCCCGTGATATCGAATCCATGTGTGAAACCTCCACCAAGGTGTTCATTATGGAAGTGATGGGACGTCATGCTGGCTGGATCACCGCCGCTGCAGCTCTGGCGATGGAAGACGAAAATTCACCTCCCCATATGCTGCTGTTCCCTGAAGTCGACTTCTGCCGGGAAACCTTCCTTGCACGGGTAGAGCAGATTGTTGAAACACAGGGCTACTGTGTAGTTGTTGCCTCTGAAGGCACTCACTACGCCGATGGCACCTTCCTAGCAGCTTCACGTACTACCGACGCTTTCGGCCACGTACAGCTGGGCGGTACCGCTCCAATTCTGGCGCGCATGGTGAAAGACTCTCTGGGCTATAAATACCATTGGGCCGTAGTCGACTATCTTCAACGCGCCGCTCGTCACCTGTCCTCTGCTGTTGACGTTGAACAGGCCTACGCAGTTGGCCGTGGCGCTGTTGAGCTTGCACTGGAAGGTCGTAACGCTGTTATGGCAACCATCGTTCGTGAAGATGCCAGCACTGACGACAACTACATCTGGAGCATCGGCGAAGCGCCTCTGGAAATGGTCGCTAACGTTGAAATGAAAATCCCTGAGCACTTTATTGCTGCTGACGGCCTGCATATCACTGAAGAGTGCCGCAAGTACCTGCAGCCGCTGATTCAGGGCGAAGACTTCCCTCCATTTGAAAATGGTGTACCTGTCTTTGCCAACCTGCAAAAAGCGTTTGTAGAGAAAAAGCTGGAAGCCTTTGAGGTTGAAGTTTAAGTAACCAGGCTGGATGGCTGGATATAAAATAGGGCGGGGCTTTCGTCCCGCCCCATCACAAAGGGCTTAATCGCCTGCTCTCATGCATTATCACCCTGTTTTCTTAGTCGCTATATATCCAGCGGCATGGCTCAGATATATCTGCATCCTTACATTGAATCTCACCTGACTGGTAGATCCTGAACGTTCTGTGACCCAGATGTGCAGTGCAACCAGTATAAATTTTCTGCCCTGGTGCAACGCGCTGATAACTGTTGTCGCCTATACCCATGGTGAAATCCCAGCGCCCTCCACATTGAGAAGGGTTCTCCAGTGCTCTGAAATGGCCGATACACCCCATTCCATCTGTACTGATGTGAATATCAAAGCAGGTTTTTCCACGAAGTTCGCTGAGAAGAGGGTTGTCGATCCTGAGAAAGGTCACAGGTAGAGGTTTTTTGTTCACAGTCAGCGTGCCCTTGAAATAATCGGGACTGCCCTTTTTGGCTTCAGCTGTACCGGACACGGTATAGTGTGAGTCACTACCATTTACCACAAGTTTCAACGTGTTTGTGGATTTTTGCTGATCAATCTCGACATTAATATCTTCCGGCAAATCGCCTGTCAAAAACGCCAGCTGATAGACACCTTCCCCAACGGGAAGAACGTAGACATAATTGCTGTCTGAATCTTTGTAGCGATAAGCGTCAGCAAAATCTTCAAGGAATTTTGGAGGCATCTGTTTCAGATTTCTTTTGAGGGAATCAGCGTTACTCACACAGTTCCTGATATCCCGATAACAAACAGCGATACCCTGATTGTTGCTTTCCAAAGCACCAATATTATTTTTGCTGTCATTAACGGCAGTATTCAGATTGTTGATAACTGTAGCAGAGGGAATAGAGCTGATGATGTCTGACGACAAAAGTGCATTGGCCATGATCAGTGTGTTTTGAGCACTGCCAAGCATATCTGCCAGGTCTGCCCGTGTCGTTTTGACTTTGTCTGTCAGAAGACTTGGCCCGACATTGATACCCAAATCGGAATAGTAAGCATATTTTTTAACTACTGGGTATCCGTTGGTGGGAATATTGGATTTATCCCTGACCAACTGTTTGGAGAAGTCGTTTTTGGCATAACTAAGAATACTGTCAAGAACACTCTGGCAGGCCGCTACATTGCGCAGACTGCACGTGTTGACGTAAAACCCCTTGTCTGACTTCCCGAAAACATGTGTTAGTGACTCAGGTGTTCCCCCTTGCTGGAAAATGATAATTTCAAGGGAACCGTGAATATTGGCCTTATTGACCTTGCCCTTAATGGTACTCATGACATCAACAATGGAGGCGTATTTCACATCCAGTTTGTTATTGAAGGTATTCTTATCCGTTGCACTATCAAATTTCAGTTTGACTGCAACATACAGGCTGGCGCCAAGACGCTCACTCTGCACATATTTATCGCCACAGGTCTGCCGAAACTCTGCTGCTCCTTTAGTATCGCCTTTACCCAGAGCGGCTTTGCCCTGACTGTTTAACTGACTTACTCCAGAGCCAGGAAGCTGTAAGCTCAACACTGGGTCAAGCATCTGCTGGTAGTAAAGGTAAGTTTGAGTACTGCTGGTATCCTCCACATAACGGGCGTAAGCGGCTGTATCTGTCACATCAAACTTGTCATAGCTGACCTTTACATCCAGGTTAACACCAAGATTGAACAAAAAGGTGTGTATATCAGTCTGTTTGTCCAAATTGATAACTGTACTGCTCCCTCCTGACAGGAGGACTTTTCCTCCCTGCAGGCAGGATGTATCGAGTGACCTTCCCTCATCAGAAGAGTAAGCAAATCCAAGCCCGTCACCAACAGGCGATGATATGCCAGCCCCAGATTTGGTGGTTTCATCGCCCGTCCTGGCATGAGTACCATTAATGGCTGCAGCGATACATAAAGCAGAACTCAAGAGGCTATAGGCAAAGCATTTGTGTAGGAGTACCAACATCTCTTGCACCCTCATTGAAGGTATATCCTGGCTCTATCCATGAGGTATGAACTAATGTGGCAAGTGTATTTTTTAATGAGCACCTTTGAATAAAAAGTCGGTGTATTCATACTTTTACTCGATTTCAAAGCCCTTTAAAATTTCCACTCCTGGTTTGACCCAAAGGATTCAGTCAGGGTCACCACCATTAGTAGAACAACTATTACCTCTTTGCCAATTATTAACATACCGTCGCTTACTACATGAAAGGCTGACTACCGGGGAGAGTTCTCAAGCGAGGTGGTTCAGGCTTCTCTGTATGACGGGGCTGCACACATCGTCGAACACAAAAAAACGGCGCCTTATCAGCGCCGTTTTTTATTCTTTAACAACAGGTTCTGATGGCTCACCCTGTTAGTGTTTTACCCAGTTATTATTACCCTTGGTAATAAACCCGGGAATGTCTTTCTCCCACATGTTCTGAACACTGCCGTCGTAGTTGAAGTACAGCTTGTTATCAACGATACGCCAGTATTTAGGGCTGCCTTCCACGAGTTTGTCTTTGGCAGCAACAGCCCAGGCACAGTGACCACCATACTGTGGAGCATACTTTTCAGGATCCTTGATGAAAGCATCCCGGTTTTTTTCCGAGGAGAACAACCACTTTGCACCATGCCACTTGTAGGAGTGACTGCTGCTGCCTTCAACCGGTTTACCTTCGGTGAAGAAAGCCACCACGTCATACCCGCTGGCTGCCTTGTTACCAAAGAAACCGGTATAGATTTCTCCAGCACTGGAGACCTGAGCGACCAGCAGGCCAACCACCATCAGGGCTGCAGTCAGTGTTGTTCTTAGAATATGAGTCAAAGCCGATTCTCCCAGCAGAGTAATTTGGAACTCACAGTTAATACGCAGGGTTTACCTAAAGAGATTCAACAACCTTTCTGACCAGCTTAGTTGATCCTATTCCTCAGTCAGGCCATCCCAAAAGCCCTCCACTTTATCACCAAGGTTCTCACCTGTATTCGCCGCTTTGTCAGACGCATCACCTAAGGACTTATGAACAACCTTCTCGGTTTTTTCCAACGAGCTTTTCACCTTGCCCGCATCCTCACTCACTGTACAATTTACTCGCCTACCCACACAGTTGGCCTTACAGGCCCCCATAGCCGAATCATCTGTTGGATTCAGCAGTTCGCACTTGGAACGACACATGCTCTGTTGCTGCTCACAGCTGAAAACATCAGCATGAACCAGATGACTGACAACAAGGAATAACAGAGGGATAGAAAGGAACTTAGGAGAGATTGTACGCAACATAGCTTTGCCCCTACAGCCAACTAACACGATCCTGCTTTTCGATAATAGATAGCGTCTGGCCGTAAAGCGTCAAGAACAGTTTCCCTGCTTCTGTTACTCTTGCAATGTTTCTTTCACCGCTCTGCAAGCTATCTGTCACTTTCGGATGTTCCTGTGAAATACAAAACCATCACCATGCCTGCCACCCGCTGTATCGCCCTCGTGGCACACGACAATATGAAACCGTCTCTGCTGGAGTGGGTTGATAATCATCGCGGACGCCTGGAGCCTCACAAGTTATTTGCAACTGGCACCACCGGGCAGATGATAAGAGCCCGTCTGGGTCTGGAGATCACCCCGCTGATCAGTGGTCCTCTGGGCGGTGACCAGCAGATTGGTTCCATGATCGCCACCTCCGAAATCGACACCCTGATCTTCTTCTGGGATCCACTGGAAGCCCAGCCACACGATCCGGACATCAAAGCTTTGCTGCGCCTGGCGGCAGTCTGGAATATTCCCGTGGCCTGTAACCCCTCCTCAGCGGATATGTTGATTACCTCTTCCCTGATGGATAAGGAGTTTGAACGGACGGCCCCGGATTACGATGCTTATGAAGCAGGCCGCCCGAGTTAATTAGACGTCACCGTTTCTGTTTGGGGCAGTGTCCAAAGAAATCCCGGATACTGCGACCACGCAGCAGCAGGTTTGGCAAACTGACACCCAGAGCCAGACAAAGAAACAAAAAGGCCGTGGTTAAGCCATTACTAATGGTCGACATCAGCAGGTCAGTGCTTAACGCTTCCCCTTTTGAGAACGCCAGCACTCCAATCATGGTTCTATAGGCAAACACACCGGGCACCATCGGAATAACAGCCGGCAACGAGAACACGACCGACGGCGCATGAAACCGCCAGGCAAGCCACATACTGCACAAACCAATACTGCATGCAGCCACAAAGGTTCCGCCAACAATACTCCAGCCATAAGCGATAAGAGATAACTTCAGAGTCACCCCTAAAGCACCGAGCAAAGCAATCACCAGTAATGTTCGAGCAGGCACACTAAACAAAAAAGCAAAGGCCACAGCAGTCACAGCCGCCATGACTGCAGGTTCCAGTAGATCGAGAAAACTGGTCACTATCACAGCCCTGCCACTCCCATCATATTCATGCCAACCAGCATGCCGACCGACAGAGCAAAGGCTATCGCCATACCCATCATTCCTCGCGCCATTCCGATGCTCATATGGCCGTTAATCATGTCAATTACAGCGTTAATCAGTGGCACACCGGGAATAAGAAACAACACCGACGCAGCAATAGCGAGCCGACCTGTTTCTCCCAACCCAAGTGGTCCTGCCAGGCTACCTGTCACCGTCGCAGCCATGGCAGAAGCACACACTGTCAGAAAGATATTTAATTTCCATTCTGTCAGTTTCATACGCACCAGAAGAGCAACGGCTGTTGCTGCACCCGTGAGTGCAGTAACCGATAATTCCGCACCCGCCAACCGGGATAGAGCTGCACAGCCAAGACCAATCATCAGCACAATCGCTAACCGGGGATAATGGGGCAACTCGCGAATAGGGTCCAGCTCTTTGCGAATCTGCGCCAGAGAGAGTCCTTCCACCTCCGCACGCCAACTCAGCATACTCACTTCAGCCACTGTAGACAGATGCACGCCGTGGGCAGGCACATGGCTGAACATCGTAAACGACTGTTCCTCTCCATGCACAGTCAGGGTGATGCCGGAAAAGGAGATAAAAATATCAGGCTGAAAACCAAAGGCGTTGGCAAAGCGGGTCAGGTTACGCACAGTACGCTCAGTATGAGCGCCAGAACGCTGTAGCAATGCGCCAATATCAACCAGTAGACGGGCAACATCCCGTGCCGATGCCGAAGGCATAATCACTCCAGAAGGGATTTTTCATGTAAGGGGGATTTGTCTGCGAATACTATAGGCATTACAGCCTGAAACCTTTGATAGGCATCAAGCGGATAAGAGTGCTGCACCTGCTACAAGAATTTAGTGCTTCCGGTTGTCCACAGACAATGGCTTATCAGCACCTTTTGTTGAAGAGTGCGCAGCGGAAAAATCAAAAGTCTCGAAATCGATACGGGTAATACCTTCAGGCCGCCCCAGCAACATGCCCTGAGCACGGTCATAGCCTAACGCCTTCAGGAAACACAACTGCTCCGGTGAGTCGACGCCCTCTGCCACTGTACGAATCCCCATATCATGAGCCAGCCCGGTCATAGCTTTAAGGATTCCCTCTACACCAGCGTCTTTACCAATCTCTTTGATATAGTGCTGATCGACCTTCACCACATCTACCGGCAGTTTGCGCAGGTAGTTCAGGGCAGACACACCACTGCCAAAGTTATCCAGAGCAATATGCACTCCTTGCTGCCTGAGACTGTTCAGATCAGCAATTAACTGCCCGGGCATATCACTGACTATGCGCTCTGAAACTTCCAGTTCCAGTTGTGAAGGTTCCAGAGAGTACTGTTTAAGAGTCTGCTCCACCCGTTGCTGAATATCGCCACCCTGACACTGGCTTAAGGTCAGATTAATCGCAAAGATCACATCCTTTCTGTCTGCATCTGTTCCCTGCCAGCTTTTCTGTTCTCTACACACAGTATCGAGAATCCAGTTACCCAAAGGGTTCATCAAACGCAGGGATTCCAGTGTGGGAAGAATCTCGTCCGGCAACCAGATACGGTTATCATGCTGCCAGCGCAATTGTGCTTCAAAGCCCGCAACACAGCCGGTATCTAAAGCCACCATTGGCTGATACACCAGATCAAAGCTGCCATTACGCACCGCATCTTTAAGAGCGGTTTCCAACTTTGCACGACGCTGACCTTCCGCCTGCATATCACTGTTAAAGAATCGATACCCTTTGCGCCCGTCCTTCTTGGTGACATACATGGCGGTGTCCGCCGCCTTCACCAACTCTGTGGCGTCTTTGCCACATTCCGGCCAGGTAGCAACACCGACACTGGTACTGGCATGTATCTCCCGGCCTGCAAGGTTGTGGGGCTTGCTGATCGATTCCACCACCTTCTCGGCAATCATTTTCACATCATCGGCCCGGGCGACATCATCCAGAACAATGGCAAATTCGTCACCACCGAGGCGGGCTACCATATCGCCTTCACGAACGCAGTTATGCAGACGTTCGGCGACGCTGGTTAGCAGGTCGTCCCCGACATCATGACCAAGGGTGTCGTTAATCTGTTTGAAATGATCGAGATCCAGAAACATCACCGCGGTACTGCGTTCACGTCGTTCACTGCGAGCCAGTGAAGCAGAAAGGAACTCCATAAACAGACTGCGATTGGCCAGACCTGTCAGGCTGTCATACTTGGCCATCTGGGTCAGATGCTCTTCGAGCTGTACCCTTTCGGTAATATCCCGAAACACCAGCACACCGCCAGTAATGGCATCTTTCTTATCGCGCATGGGAGACAGGTTGTACTCGATGGGCTTGCTGTTGCCATCGGTACGGCGCATACGACTGGTCTGGCGGAACACGGCTTCGGACTTGTTATCGGTCTGCCATTTATTCATTAATTCTTCGACACCCGGGTCGTAAAACCAGGAGACTACAGGTTTCTCCTTGATTTCACTCTCTTCAGCTTTCAACAGATCACGGGCTGCCGGGTTGGCAAAAACAACAGCGCCTTTTGCATCCACACCGATAATACCTTCACCGGCATTATCCAACAGCAGACGATTCTTCTCATTCAGGGTTTGCAGGTTTTCCGTGAGCGCTTCCATCTCCAGACGCTGAGCTTCCAGCTGCAGAAACACTTTCACTTTACCCAGCAGAATATCCGGGTTCACCGGTTTATAGAGATAATCGACCGCACCCGACTCATATCCCATGGAGACATGGCGGTCTTCCTTACTGATGGCCGTCACAAAAATAATGGGTATAGAAGCCGTAGCTTTGTTGGCCCGCATAAGTTGTGCGGTTTCGAAGCCATCCATCACCGGCATCTGCACATCCAGAAGAATGACGGCAAAACGGTTACGCAGCACCAATCCTAGAGCTTCTTCACCGGAGGCTGCTTTTATCACCTCGATATTCAAGGGTTTGAGCAGCTTCCCCATTGCCAGCAGGTTTTCTGGCTTATCATCCACCACCAGAACCTTTGGTACCGTTTTGGATACGGCGTCACTCATACTCACTCTCCCTGAAGCCCTGCCAGCCGCGCAGTTAGCGCTGCCAGCGACATTGCATCCTTTGTATCACTATCGGCCAGAGCCCCCCGGGGCATAACCGGCGCCTCGGCAGTCTCTGGAGACTGCACCCAGACCTGTCCACCCTGCTCCCGTATTGCTCTGGCACCTGCAGAACCATCCTTACTCGCTCCTGTAAGCACCACGCCCACGGCATTGCTGCCACAGGCATCCGCTACGGATTCAAACAACACATCCACAGAAGGGCGGGTATAAATAACCGGTTCATCCTGAGACAGGCTCAGGGTGCCATCCCGGTTCAACAACAGATGGTAATCATGGGGAGCCACATACACTTTCCCCGGCAGGACGGGCATTTTGTCTTCTGCCAGCTCAACCGTCAGGGCAATCTGTCTGTTCAGCCAGTGCACCATATCCTCGTCGAGACGGGGTCTTTCCATACCGTGATGTTTCACCACCACAATGGGCACACTGTATTGAACAGTCAGAGGCGCCAACAGTGTTTTCAAAGCTGCACTGCCACCGGAAGATGCGCCAATAGCGATAACCCTCATGGCTTACTCCTCATACAGCAGGCTTCAGGCGATATACCCGCCAATGACTGTTGAGGGATTCGATATCATCAGCAATCTGAGAGAACCGCAGGCTTTCCCGTGGTCCAAGACAGAGCATTCCGCCGGGGCACAGACTGTCCCTCAGTAACGTCAGTACCCGGTCCTGCAGATCACGATTGAAATAAATCAGTACATTGCGGCAGAGCACCAGATGCATCTCCCCAAACACCTGATCAGTCACCAGATTGTGATTAGCAAAAGTAATATGTTTCCGGAGCTGCCTGTCCATTCGCAGAGAACGGTATTTTTGCAGGCAGTAGTCGTCCAACTGCTTCAAACCACCGCTATTCTGGTAATTACGTTCCCAGAGCTTGAGATGACTGGCGTCATAGATTCCACGACGAGCGACGTTCAGTGCTTCCTCATTGAAGTCAGTACCGTAAATACGGGTACGCTCCAGCAACCCGGCTTCTTTAAGCAACACAGCCATGGACCAGACTTCTTCACCTGTTGCACAGCCAGCATGCCAGATGCGGATAAAAGGAAAAGTGGCTAACCAGGGAAGGACTTCTTTACGGAGATAGAGGAAAAACTCGGGGTCACGAAACATCTCCGTCACAGGTACAGAAAGGCTACGCAGTAAATCAGCAAAGTTCTGATCGCTCTCGCTTATCGCCTGCTCCAGCGCACCGATCGTTTTCAGGCCGCTCTGCTCGATATGCTGACGAATACGACGACTCAAAGATGCCGGAGCGTAATCACGGAAGTCATAACCATACTGCCCGGCCATGGTCGACAACAGGCTACCCATCTCATCCATGATCAGCTGTCTGCAGAGCCATCGTTCTGTAACCAGACACGCATCATGGCTACGAGTTTGTCTATCTCTACAGGCTTGGTCAGATAATCAGACGCTCCGGCAGCAATGCACTTGTCCCTGTCTTCCACCATCGCTTTGGCGGTGAGGGCGATAACGGGAAGAGACTGAAAACGCTCCTGCTCGCGTATACGTTGAGTGGCTTCGTAGCCGTCCATCACTGGCATCATAATATCCATCAATACTAGCTCGATTCCGTTCGGATCCTCATCCAACTGTTCCAGCGCCAGCTCGCCGTTGTCTGCCAGAACAATATCCAGCTCATACTTTTGAAGTGCTTTTGAGAGAGCAAAGGTATTACGCAGATCATCATCCACCAGAAGAATCTTGCGCCCTTTTAACACCGCATCACCTGCCTGGGGTTTGGCTGCTGGCTTATTCCGCTTTGCTGAAGGTTTGGCCACACTGTTCAGGAACAGCGCAACTTCATCCTGTAACCGTTCCTGAGACGCCTTCTCACCTTTCACCACCATGGTGCCGGAGAGCGCACCCAGTCGTTTATAACGTTCTTCATCAATATCTTCGGCCGTATTAATAATGACCGGCGGCAGCTCATCCCCGTACTTGTCTTTCAGGGTTTCCAGCAGTGCATCGCCACTCATATCCGGAAGGTCCAACTCCAGAATAATATGGCTGACCGACTCATCTTCCAGAGTCTTGCTGGCTTCTTCTGCCGTTGCTGCACTGAGTACACTCTTGCGACCAGCAAGGGCACTTGTCACCAGCTCGCTGGTCTCCGATGAAGGGTCTACCACCAACACACTACCGGCGGTGCCTGCCTCAAAACTGGAGAACAGGGCTTCCAGCTGCTCACTGCTAACCGGCTTTCTTAAATAATCTGCAGCGCCCTGCTCCAGCAGAGAACTGTCCATATCCCGACCGGAAATAATATGTACCGGAATGTTTTCCGTTTCACTCTTCTCCTGAAGCGTCTGGAGAACTTCACTGCCGTCCATATCCACAAGGCCAAGGTCAAGAATCACCGCCTGAGGGGTATGCTGGGCAACCATGGCAATAGCTTCTTTGCCGGAGCCTGTAACCAGGCAGCTACACCCCTGAGCCTTCGCCAGACGATAGAGCACCCGGGAGAACTCCGGGTCATCCTCAACGACAAGAATCGGAGGGCTGTTACCAAGGTTGTCCCGATCATCATCAAAGGAGAGGTTACCCGTCATTAACGCAGTTGCAGGTGGGGAAGCTTTTGCAGCGGTTTCACACACAGCCTCTTCTTCAGAAGCATCCTCTGGGGCGACCAGGTTCTTTGCTGGCAGCAGCAGGGTGAATGTCGAGCCTTTACCCGCATGGCTCTCAAGGCGCATCTCACCGCCCAGCAGTGACGTCATCTCCCGGGCAATCGACAGCCCCAAACCAGTACCACCATATTTACGGCTGGTTGAACCGTCCGCCTGCTGGAAAGCACTGAAGATGGCTTTCTGCTTCTCTTCCGGAATACCAATACCTGAATCAGTTACTGCGATGCTAATGGCACCATGCTGGCGGAGTTCATCCTTGGCAAAATCATCACTGACTGGCAGTTTGCCAACAGTCACTTTAACGCCACCTTTCTCGGTAAATTTAAAGGCATTGGACAGCAGGTTTTTCAGCACCTGCATCACCCGTTGAGCATCGGTATCCAGACTGACATTCGCAGAGGTGTTATAGGCAATATCAAACGCCAGCCCACGCTCTCTGGCCTGGGGGAAGAACTGATTACGCATCTGGCCAAGCATGCCTTCCAGGGAAACAGATTCGATGTTGAGTTCCATCTTCCCGGCCTCTACCTTGGACAAGTCGAGAATGTCGTTAATCAAATTCAGCAGATCGTGGCCTACCTTGTGGATAACCTGGGCAGACTCCATCTGGTCTTCATCCAGGTTGCCTTCATCATTATCTGCCAGCATCTTCGCCAGAATCAGCATACTGTTCAGCGGTGTGCGCAACTCGTGAGACATATTGGCAAGGAATTCAGATTTGTACTTGCTGACCACTTCCAGCTCTTCTGCCTTTTTCTCTACGGAAAGGCGGGCACGCTCTATCTCTTCATTCTTGAATTGTATCTCTTCCTTCTGATGAAAGAGAGACTCACTCTTCTCTTCCAGCTCAACATTGGCGCGCTGGAGTTCATCAGACTGGGACTTAAGCTCTTCTTCTGACTCTTTCAACGTGTTGGTCTGGTGCTCCAGCTCTTCATTAGCCGTGCGAAGATCTTCCTGTTGCTGCTGCAGGGTATGGGCCTGGAGAGTGGTTTTATCCAGCAGCTCCTGTACCCGGTCACGGGCCAGGGAGGTGTTTATGGCTACAGCGATACTTTCCATCGCAGCTTCCAGAAAATCTTTTTTCTGTTCGCTCAAGGCTCCTAAAAGAGCCAGTTCAAGTACTGCCTGTACCTGCCCTTCATAGATAACCGGCAATACAAATACACGGTCCGGTGTTACCGCTCCCAGGCCGGACTCAATGGCAAAATAATCATCGGGAACCAGTACCGTAATGGCTTTCTTTTCCAAAGCTGCCTGACCGGGCAACCCTTCCCCAAGAGAAAAAGCACTGGATATTTTTTTGCGCATAGATAGCGCAAAACTGCCCATCATCTGTAAACGACGAGCGTCGGCCACCACATACATGGCACCCATAGGAATATCGAGATAACGGCAAAGGGTAGTGATGATATTTCGGCAGAGTTCAGCCATGGCCTGCTCACCACGGACTGTCTCGTTAAGACTTGCCACACCATTTTGATGCCAGCTGCGGATATCATTGTCCGCGCTTATTTTGCGCAACCGCTCCGTCATCACCTGAAAACTACGGGACAACTCTCCAATTTCATTGTTTTGTTTTAGTACCTTGCCATCAACATAATTACCCGCAGCAACCTGGTTCACCCACAGGGTAATCATACGAATAGGGTTAACAATACGGCGAGTTGTCACCCCCGCAATCACCAACACAATTAAACTGGTAAACCCCAGAACAACTAATAGCTGATTTCGAAACGCGATAGCCGGAGCCATAGCGGTGTCATAATTCATTTCACTGATCACCAGCATATTAGTACCCGCAACTTCTATATTGCGGGAGACGCCCATTACCTTTTCACCACTGGCATTGTGGTAAACCATAATATGGGAACGAGTAGCAGCCGACGGATCCAGTCCCTCGTCATGCTCGTCACCGTGCTCGCTTACATGCAGATCCTTGCCTTCACTTGCATGCCAGTCACTGTGTTCATCATCACCTTCATGAAGGTCTTCAATATATCCCCCTTCTTCAGACAGATGAGTCATCCACTCTTCAACGAGGCTATGTGTGACAGTGGTATCCTGGAATGCCTCCACATCCGCGAGAAAACGCATTTTCCTGTCCTGACCCACTACATAGGCTTCTACATGATCACTTAACCCCAGGCTTTGGCTCAGAATGAAAGAAATATCATCCTTTTCCCAAATCTGCGCAGCCAGAAAGCCCATCATATTTTCATTGTCATCAATCAGCGGGAGAACAAAGAAACTTACCTTTTGATCACCGGATGTTGGGTAAAATTCCTGGTCTGAAAATAACCGGTCATCATTATCCAGAGCCTCCCGGACAGTCTTTGAAAACAGTGTTTCAGACAGTTCACCCTTGAACAGGTTTTCACCAAAGTCACTGTAACGGCCAACGGAATAAACAATATTGCCGTTCACATCGCCAATTAAGACATCGGAGTAGTTGTAGAAACGAAGCAGGTCGATAAATTCGATGGCGTAATTATCTGTCAATTCATAATAATCAGGAGTCGTCTGCATCTCCCTTACTGTCGCACCCTGCTTATTTTCCAGAGCCTTCAGCTCAGTAAGGTATTCAACCGCCTTACCACTTCGGAAATGCATATTGATGATCACAGCATCAAAGTAATCCCCAATTTGACGGCTGAGCATCAGGTTAACTGTGGATAACTCTTCATGGCGGCTTTCAACGATATTATCGCGGGCATTGTTGTATTCAACGGCACCCACAATAATCAGCGGCATCAGGGAGAGAAGAAGAAACCAGGTAAAAAGTGTACGGGCCAGACCCAGACGAATATCGCCGGTAGCTTCTTGAGGGGATGGGGAACCGGGCTCATCAGGGTGAGCATTAACAGACATAAGCTGACCTTTCCGCTGGCGAAATTCCAAGCCCGGCTCAAGGACGTCAAATGTCTGACAATCCCACTGCCTGCCGGGCAGATATCTGAAATTTCATCGGCGGAAAGAAGGAGAACTCAATGCTCCCCCTCTTACTTCAAGGCCAGTTATTTCGAACTCAGCTTACAAGGTGGCTTAACTGCCCTTACGGATAACCTTCAGCTCAACACGACGGTTAGTGGCACGACCCACTTCCGTCAGATTTTCTGCGATAGGCTCAAGCTCACCAGCACCAGATACAGTTACGATAGAACTGTTGATACCCTGATCCACAAAGAAATTACGAACCGCCCTGGCCCGCTTAAGGGAGAGAATCTGGTTGTACTTCTCAGCACCCTGAGCATCGGTATGACCGGTAATGCTGATTTTGGTCGCCGGATTTTTGGCCAGAATCTTAGCCTGCTTCAGCAACACCTGATTGGCCTGAGAAGTCAGCGTGGCGGAGTCAAATTCAAAGGTCACATCGTTCAGGACGATCTTCTGAACCTGCGGGCAGCCTTGCTTATCAACTTTGGTGCCTGCCGGTGTGTTCGGGCAGAGATCCTTGTCATCGAACACGCCATCCAGATCTGAATCGCCAACCTTCTGTACCTTTACAGGCTCTGGCTGTGCAACAACTGCAACTTCTTTGTAAACCGAACAGCCTTTGCTGTCGACGGTCTTACCGATAGGTGTGCCCGGGCACTGATCTGCGCTGTCTTTCACGCCATCCTGATCAGCATCACCATCCATCAAATGACAAACCAGAGCACCAACCAGAGCACCTCCTATCGCACCTTTCACCGCATCATCACCGTCATTCATCCCACCGCCAACACCGCCAGCTGTGGCACCCACAGCTACGCAGACAGCTTCACGCTCATAAGAGCTCAATGAAGAACAACCACCAACAAACGTTGCCATCAAGATCAGGAATGCACTTTTACCAAAACCCCTGAGCATGAAACTCTCCTTATTATCATGTGTGTTTATTATTTTGATTTTGTAATGCACAAAATCTGGCACACCTATTATGCAGCGTTATGACAGGGATTACCTTTATTAACTCTTATTCATAGCCAGGCCACAGCGATTTCCAAACGGTAAATCAGCATTCAGGCTTTTCAACAAAGTACCGCCACTGTGCAATAAACGAAACTGGCTGTATAACAAATCAAGATCTGCACGAATTCTGGAATTACCCGCAGAAAAATATTCATTCTGACTATCCAGAAGATCCAGCAAGGTTCGGGAACCTGCGCTAAATTGCTGGTTATAAAGGCCAAATGCACGCTTGGCATTTTTTTCATGGGCATTCAAATGATTCAAACGTGCAGCACCAGAGTCGACAGAAATCCATGCCAAACGAACCTCTTCCTGTATCTGGCGAATGGCACGATTACGAATTTCCATAGCTTCGTTAATAAGCTTACTGGTCTGACTGCGTCGTGCTGTGTCTGCTCCTCCATTATAAAGGTTAAGCGACATTCTCAGCATGGCTGTGTGGTTATAATTGGTACCTTTACCACCATTCTCATCTTTACCCCAGTCAGCCCCAAGTTCTGCAGTGAACGTAGGCATAAACCGGCTTTTACTGGCTTCGTACTGTGCTTCTGCCTGATCGACATCGGCCCCAGTGATCTGCATGACGGGATGACTGTGCATTGCCTGCTTCAAAGCTTCATCAAGATTAACCGGCATTGTCGCTGGCGCTTTCGGACGAGCGTATTTTGAAGGCAGGTTGCCCACAATTCTTTGGTAGGAAGCTTTGCTGTCTCGCAGCTCCGAGCGGGTGGAGATCAGATTGGCCTGAGCCAGCAACAGGCGGCTTTCTGCCTGGGCAACATCCGCATCTGTGCCCATATCACTACCACGCTTACGAATCAGCTCAACAATCCGCTTATGTTCTTTAAGGTTGGATTCCGCATTGGCAACCAACTGCTGAGACCTCATAACATCGGTGTAGGCTTTGGTCGCCTCCAGACCAATATCTTCAGAGATAGCACAAACCTCATAATCCGACGCAATCTGCCGGGCTAGCTGTCGGTCGACTTCGCTACCGGTCGCAAACCCATCAAAGATCACCTGCCTCATTGTCACCGCCGCTTCACGACGGGTGCGGTTCTGATCCTTCCGGCCGGTAATGGTTGAACGTCCAATGGTGGTGGCATTTCGGCTGTTCTCAAAACCAGCACCGGCGGTCAAATTCACTTCTGGCAAATACCCTGCTCTGGCCTGACGTACCTCGTCTGCTTTTGCGTTGGCACCGTTGGTTCGAATCAACACTTCGGGGTTTGTGGCGATGGCTTTATTAACAATTGCCGTCAGGGTTTCTGACTGAGCGGATTGTGTAATAGTCACTGATAAGATCATGACTGCCGAGCACGACAACCCCCTGAAACTGGAAAATTTCATTATCTTCTCTCCTTGAAGCATTTATTTATTTTCTTTTAGGTTTCTAAACAAGTAATTGACCGTTATTAATCATGGTCTCCAGAATGGTTTGCGATGACTGGTTGTCATAAACACTGTTACCCCAGGCACTGTCATCAAGATTTTCAAAAACAATAGTCAGGTCAGACGGAGCACCCGACGCAACAGAATCATCAAATGAAATAACGGTTTCTGTTCCATTCATTTGTAGGTTGATAAATGCACTTAACTCAGCAGCCAGATCTTCAGCCGTTGATGTAACAAGCAACCCATCTAACAAATCTCGCAAATCAACCACATCAGGAGCATCTCCTGATGGGTTACCTGCCAGAGTGAAGTCAGTAACCGTGTCCTGCTGACTTATTCCTGGTTGTACGTCGCTCTGGTTCCAGACAAAAAAATCTTTTCCTGCACCACCAGTCAGAGTGTCATTACCCCGGCCACCAATAAGCACATCAACCAGGCTTTGACCTGTGAGGGTATCGTCACCATCAAGTCCTGAGAGACGAGAGTTTTCTCCGGCTTTCGCCGTAAGGGTGTTATTGTTCTGAGTGCCTATCTTGGGAGTAAACAGGAAACCGCTGGAGTCGACAGTTACAGTCGCAGTGTTGCTGGTCAGACCATCAGCATCTATCGCCACATATTGGAAGGCGTCATCGATGCCGGTATTCAACTGGATATTTCGTAATTCAAATGAACCTACTGATTTATCAGGATCACCTTCCAGAGCGAATACGATACCCCCTATTGTGACTCCCGGGTCATTGGTACTCACCTGAACAACGCGACTTAGATCTGCCGGAGAAGTGTCATTATTGGTGATAAAAATTCGACCATTATCAATATCTAAATTGTCATCGCCATCAACAACAATATTGAGTTGCGAAGGCAGTATCGCATTCCCGGCAGAATCGCTTATAACCAGCTCTACTCTTTCTGTACCCTCTATGTCGTTGCCACTCCCGTCTTTCCACCTAAAGAAACCTCCTAACCCGTCAAGCGTGAAGGCTACCGCTTTGACAACAATGCCAACGAAAGTCGCCTGGATTTTTTCGTCTCGTGCATTCACATCCGCACTATAACCTCTCTCTCCGGGGGAACCGGAAATCACCCCAAGCCCTCCTCCCCGATGAGAGCTGTTGGGGTTCACTATGCCGAAAGTGCCACCACCCAGGACATCCAGAGCAATATACTGCCCTGTATTGATGTCGATCTGCCCATGGTTTTTACCCGCCCCGTCTATACCCCAAAGTTCAAAATCTGTTTCCTGGTTAACCGCGGTATCACCAGCCACAGAGATACGAGGTAAAAGAGGATCGGCCTGATAGCTGAGACTGGACTTAAGAAATACCTGTTCATCACTTCCTCCCTGCAGCATATTCTCAGTGATAAGAAGCTTGTCACCCTGACTATTTACTCCATATAACCACCCGGACTCGGGCAAGCTCTCCACTATGAGCTTTACTCCTGCGAGTGCCGGATCATCAGAATCTGTTATATGATTATCAAAATTAATATTTTCGATAAACCCACTATCAACATTAGAAAGAAGCAGGTTACTGGCTACTGGTGGATGAAAATCAGGTACAACATTCAGCGTTAATGTTCCGGAGGCTCCATCGCCATCTCCATCAACAAGCGTAAAGACCAAAGCTTCTGTCACAGCCATATTCAGGCCTGCTTTAGCGGTATATTCATACTCGCCATCAAGCATATTTATTGAAAGCTTACCGCCATGCTGAGTGTCAATTACTAATAGTGTTCCGGGCAGGATGTCATTACTGCTTTGTGTAACAATATTACTACCGTCAAACAGATAGGTTTCATTTTCAAATACAACAGTGGATACGTAACCGCCGTCTGCACCAAGCCCCGTCACCTGATTCAGCGAATTAGTGACAGAGACAAGCGCAGAGTCCACCGTATTCAGTGATATCGTCCCTTGTATCACCTCATTAAGGTCGCTGGGATCTGCCACACCGAGCGCAGGTTTTTGAACTCCTGCCCCAGCGCCAGCACTGCCATTGAAAGCAATTGGATGAAGCTGATTTAAAGCTGAATTTATAAATGCCGGCCCCAGGCCAACGGCATGTGAATCAATTCTATTATCTTCAAGAAAAGATTCCCAAATTACTTTCTCAGCAGGCTGAATGCCTTGTTCAGCATTGCTGTTAACATAAGTATTAATTAACTCACTGCTATTACCATCACCAACCGTAGGCTCACCATCCGAGAAAAAATATGAGACATTATTAGTGTTTGAATGACTACCATCATATTTACCACCACTATCAAATGTATTAATCAGCTGTGCTAACGCTGCATCATAATTTGTACCTGCAGTGTCTTTATAAAACTCAATAATGTCATCATGACCAAGGTTATTTATATAATTTATTGCTTCACCTGTATCGAACCATTTAGAACCACTGCTATTCACAGCCGTTAAAGCATCACCATCAAATAAAACAATTTGAACCTTGGCTGCCCCGTAACTGTTGTAACTGCTAATTAAATTGGAAATTGTCGACTTGGCAACATCCAGCCTGGACAATTCACCTGCACCAGGATCCGTATTAGCGTTAATTTTCCACGCCATACTTCTCGACATATCCAGCATAACAACCAGATTTGTATTTACCGGAGGAACCGTTATTTCTTGAACAAGATCACCGGCAACCGGCATGTCATCCTCAACACTTACTGAGATTTGACCCTGCGTTGTATTACTGCCGTCGGATACGCTGACTGCTAAATCGAAGTTCAGCACATCCTCTACGCTATTCTGCGGATGATCCAAAGGCCTTAACAGCTGAACGATATATCCAGCCTCGTAATCCCCCGCTGCACTGCCATTAGCAATATTTCCGAGAGTGGCCCACATCACCTCTTCACCGCCAGCGGAACCAATCAATTTGTTCGCATTCTGAGGGTCGAGGCTCCAGATTACGTTTTGTCCTCCTGAAGAGATCGACACACCAAGATTAATAGTGTTGCTATCCCAACTGACAGAGAGATCGGCCAAGCTGCTGTCGAGATCTGAGAAAGTGAAAGTGCCAGATTGATCGGCCAGGTCGCTCTGGTCATCAGGAGTACCTGTATTGTCTTCTATACCTTCCACCAAACCTTCTTCAGAGACTCTGCTGGTGCCCAGAATATTTTCAGGCGCATGGTCATCATCCGTTATACGAACAACAACTTCTGCAGGGTTAACCTTCAGCCGTTCGAATTCATCAGGCTCATCAGGAGTAACGCCAGTAAGCCTGACAGAAACAGTTTCTCCGACCTCAACCAGTTCATCATCAACAATTGTGTAAGTTACTTCTCCCGATAGGTCACCTGCCATAATATCGATACTCTGTCCGTTGGATAGAGTAACCGTCATACCACTGTGGTTATCAACCGGAAGGTTATCCACATTCGTCAGGGTGGCGGTAAATGTAACGACATGGCCTTCAACTACAGGATTAGGTGTAGCTGATAAGACGACACTTGTTATATCAGCAGTGTCGTTTACATTTACTGTGGCCGTATCACTGGTGTCCAGGCTTTCGAAGTTGCCGCCCCCATTGGTACCAGAAACACTGACCACAAAAGAACTGCTGTCGAGATACACGTCTTCGTCATTGTTGATCGGGAACGCGGTGGAGCTGACCGTCGCACCCGCAACATAACTGCTCTCGAAGGTGATCGTGGCGCCATTGCTGAGGGTGACAACCAGCTGCGTTTGCGGAGAATAATCCAGACGGCCATGGATCGTGGCCATGCCGTTATCCGCCTCATCAACCGTCACATCATCCAGTGTCAGCGTGGTGGTGTTCGGGGTGTCATCCACGGTGACGGTGGCCGTATCGCTGGTGTCCAGGCTTTCGAAGTTGCCGCCCCCATTGGTACCAGAAACACTGACCACAAAAGAACTGCTGTCGAGATACACGTCTTCGTCATTGTTGATCGGGAACGCGGTGGAGCTGACTGCCGCACCCGCAACATAACTGCTCTCGAAGGTGATCGTGGCGCCATTGCTGAGGGTGACAACCAGCTGCGTTTGCGGAGAATAATCCAGACGGCCATGGATCGTGGCCATGCCGTTATCCGCCTCATCAACCGTCACATCATCCAGTGTCAGCGTGGTGGTGTTCGCGGTGTCATCCACGGTGACGGTGGCCGTATCGCTGGTGTCCAGGCTTTCGAAGTTGCCGCCCCCATTGGTACCAGAAACACTGACCACAAAAGAACTGCTGTCGAGATACACGTCTTCGTCATTGTTGATCGGGAACGCGGTGGAGCTGACTGCCGCACCCGCAACATAACTGCTCTCGAAGGTGATCGTGGCGCCATTGCTGAGGGTGACAACCAGCTGCGTTTGCGGAGAATAATCCAGACGGCCATGGATCGTGGCCATGCCGTTATCCGCCTCATCAACCGTCACATCATCCAGTGTCAGCGTGGTGGTGTTCGGGGTGTCATCCACGGTGACGGTGGCCGTATCGCTGGTGTCCAGGCTTTCGAAGTTGCCGCCCCCATTGGTACCAGAAACACTGACCACAAAAGAACTGCTGTCGAGATACACGTCTTCGTCATTGTTGATCGGGAACGCGGTGGAGCTGACTGCCGCACCCGCAACATAACTGCTCTCGAAGGTGATCGTGGCGCCATTGCTGAGGGTGACAACCAACTGCGTTTGCGGAGAATAATCCAGACGGCCATGGATCGTGGCCATGCCGTTATCCGCCTCATCAACCGTCACATCATCCAGTGTCAGCGTGGTGGTGTTCGCGGTGTCATCCACGGTGACGGTGGCCGTATCGCTGGTGTCCAGGCTTTCGAAGTTGCCGCCCCCATTGGTACCAGAAACACTGACCACAAAAGAACTGCTGTCGAGATACACGTCTTCGTCATTGTTGATCGGGAACGCGGTGGAGCTGACTGCCGCACCCGCAACATAACTGCTCTCGAAGGTGATCGTGGCGCCATTGCTGAGGGTGACAACCAGCTGCGTTTGCGGAGAATAATCCAGACGGCCATGGATCGTGGCCATGCCGTTATCCGCCTCATCAACCGTCACATCATCCAGTGTCAGCGTGGTGGTGTTCGCGGTGTCATCCACGGTGACGGTGGCCGTATCGCTGGTGTCCAGGCTTTCGAAGTTGCCGCCCCCATTGGTACCAGAAACACTGACCACAAAAGAACTGCTGTCGAGATACACGTCTTCGTCATTGTTGATCGGGAACGCGGTGGAGCTGACTGCCGCACCCGCAACATAACTGCTCTCGAAGGTGATCGTGGCGCCATTGCTGAGGGTGACAACCAGCTGCGTTTGCGGAGAATAATCCAGACGGCCATGGATCGTGGCCATGCCGTTATCCGCCTCATCAACCGTCACATCATCCAGTGTCAGCGTGGTGGTGTTCGCGGTGTCATCCACGGTGACGGTGGCCGTATCGCTGGTGTCCAGGCTTTCGAAGTTGCCGCCCCCATTGGTACCAGAAACACTGACCACAAAAGAACTGCTGTCGAGATACACGTCTTCGTCATTGTTGATCGGGAACGCGGTGGAGCTGACTGCCGCACCCGCAACATAACTGCTCTCGAAGGTGATCGTGGCGCCATTGCTGAGGGTGACAACCAGCTGCGTTTGCGGAGAATAATCCAGACGGCCATGGATCGTGGCCATGCCGTTATCCGCCTCATCAACCGTCACATCATCCAGTGTCAGCGTGGTGGTGTTCGGGGTGTCATCCACGGTGACGGTGGCCGTATCGCTGGTGTCCAGGCTTTCGAAGTTGCCGCCCCCATTGGTACCAGAAACACTGACCACAAAAGAACTGCTGTCGAGATACACGTCTTCGTCATTGTTGATCGGGAACGCGGTGGAGCTGACCGTCGCACCCGCAACATAACTGCTCTCGAAGGTGATCGTGGCGCCATTGCTGAGGGTGACAACCAGCTGCGTTTGCGGAGAATAATCCAGACGGCCATGGATCGTGGCCATGCCGTTATCCGCCTCATCAACCGTCACATCATCCAGTGTCAGCGTGGTGGTGTTCGCGGTGTCATCCACGGTGACGGTGGCCGTATCGCTGGTGTCCAGGCTTTCGAAGTTGCCGCCCCCATTGGTACCAGAAACACTGACCACAAAAGAACTGCTGTCGAGATACACGTCTTCGTCATTGTTGATCGGGAACGCGGTGGAGCTGACTGCCGCACCCGCAACATAACTGCTCTCGAAGGTGATCGTGGCGCCATTGCTGAGGGTGACAACCAGCTGCGTTTGCGGAGAATAATCCAGACGGCCATGGATCGTGGCCATGCCGTTATCCGCCTCATCAACCGTCACATCATCCAGTGTCAGCGTGGTGGTGTTCGGGGTGTCATCCACGGTGACGGTGGCCGTATCGCTGGTGTCCAGGCTTTCGAAGTTGCCGCCCCCATTGGTACCAGAAACACTGACCACAAAAGAACTGCTGTCGAGATACACGTCTTCGTCATTGTTGATCGGGAACGCGGTGGAGCTGACCGTCGCACCCGCAACATAACTGCTCTCGAAGGTGATCGTGGCGCCATTGCTGAGGGTGACAACCAGCTGCGTTTGCGGAGAATAATCCAGACGGCCATGGATCGTGGCCATGCCGTTATCCGCCTCATCAACCGTCACATCATCCAGTGTCAGCGTGGTGGTGTTCGCGGTGTCATCCACGGTGACGGTGGCCGTATCGCTGGTGTCCAGGCTTTCGAAGTTGCCGCCCCCATTGGTACCAGCGGTGGACACTGACGCACCCGCAACATAACTGCTCTCGTCGATTGCTGAGGGTGACAACGTTGGAGCTGATCCAGACGCTCTCGAAGGTGATCCATTGTTGGCCATGGATCGGCCTCATCAACCGTCACATCATCCAGTGTCAGCGTGGTGGTGTTCGGGGTGTCATCCACGGTGACGGTGCTGGTGTCCAGGCTTTCGAAGTTGCCGCCCCCATTGGTACCAGAAACACTGACCACAAAAGAACTGCTGTCGAGATACACGTCTTCGTGTTGATCGGGAACGCGGTGGAGCTGACCGTCGCACCCGCAACATAACTGCTCTCGAAGGTGATCGTGGCGCCATTGCTGAGGGTGACAACCAGCTGGCGTTTGCGGAGACGGCCATGGATCGTGGCCATGCCGTATCAACCGTCACATCATCCAGTGTCAGCGTGGTGGTGTTCGGGGTGTCATCCACGGTGACGGTGGCCGTATCGCTGGTGTCCAGGCTTTCGAAGTTGCCGCCCCCATTGGTACCAGAAACACTGACCACAAAAGAACTGCTGTCGAGATACACGTCTTCGTCATTGTTGATCGGGAACGCGGTGGAGCTGACCGTCGCACCCGCAACATAACTGCTCTCGAAGGTGATCGTGGCGCCATTGCTGAGGGTGACAACCAGCTCGTTTGCGGAGAATAATCCAGACGGCCATGTGGCCATGCCGTTATCCGCCTCATCAACCGTCACATCATCCAGTGTCAGCGTGGTGGTGTTCGGGGTGTCATCCACGGTGGCCGTATCGCTGGTGTCCAGGCGGTGGAGATACACGTCTTCGTCATTGTTGATCGGGAACGCGGTGGAGCTGACCGCTGCTCTCGAAGGTGATCGTGGCGCCATTGCTGAGGGTGACAACCAGCTGCGTTTGCGGAGAATAATCCAGACGGCCATGGATCGTGGCCATGCCGTTATCCGCCTCATCAACCGTCACATCATCCAGTGTCAGCGTGGTGGTGTTCGCGGTGTCATCCACGGTGACGGTGGCCGTATCGCTGGTGTCCAGGCTTTCGAAGTTGCCGCCCCCATTGGTACCAGAAACACTGACCACAAAAGAACTGCTGTCGAGATACACGTCTTCGTCATTGTTGATCGGGAACGCGGTGGAGCTGACTGCCGCACCCGCAACATAACTGCTCTCGAAGGTGATCGTGGCGCCATTGCTGAGGGTGACAACCAACTGCGTTTGCGGAGAATAATCCAGACGGCCATGGATCGTGGCCATGCCGTTATCCGCCTCATCAACCGTCACATCATCCAGTGTCAGCGTGGTGGTGTTCGCGGTGTCATCCACGGTGACGGTGGCCGTATCGCTGGTGTCCAGGCTTTCGAAGTTGCCGCCCCCATTGGTACCAGAAACACTGACCACAAAAGAACTGCTGTCGAGATACACGTCTTCGCCATTGTTGATCGGGAACGCGGTGGAGCTGACTGCCGCACCCGCAACATAACTGCTCTCGAAGGTGATCGTGGCGCCATTGCTGAGGGTGACAACCAGCTGCGTTTGCGGAGAATAATCCAGACGGCCATGGATCGTGGCCATGCCGTTATCCGCCTCATCAACCGTCACATCATCCAGTGTCAGCGTGGTGGTGTTCGGGGTGTCATCCACGGTGACGGTGGCCGTATCGCTGGTGTCCAGGCTTTCGAAGTTGCCGCCCCCATTGGTACCAGAAACACTGACCACAAAAGAACTGCTGTCGAGATACACGTCTTCGTCATTGTTGATCGGGAACGCGGTGGAGCTGACTGCCGCACCCGCAACATAACTGCTCTCGAAGGTGATCGTGGCGCCATTGCTGAGGGTGACAACCAGCTGCGTTTGCGGAGAATAATCCAGACGGCCATGGATCGTGGCCATGCCGTTATCCGCCTCATCAACCGTCACATCATCCAGTGTCAGCGTGGTGGTGTTCGGGGTGTCATCCACGGTGACGGTGGCCGTATCGCTGGTGTCCAGGCTTTCGAAGTTGCCGCCCCCATTGGTACCAGAAACACTGACCACAAAAGAACTGCTGTCGAGATACACGTCTTCGTCATTGTTGATCGGGAACGCGGTGGAGCTGACCGTCGCACCCGCAACATAACTGCTCTCGAAGGTGATCGTGGCGCCATTGCTGAGGGTGACAACCAGCTGCGTTTGCGGAGAATAATCCAGACGGCCATGGATCGTGGCCATGCCGTTATCCGCCTCATCAACCGTCACATCAGCCAGTGTCAGCGTGGTGGTGTCCGGGGTGTCGATGATTGAAGTGGAAACTTCATCAGCACTGAAGGTCAGGTTTTCAAAGTTACCGCCAGAAGCTGAAGTGATAGTATTGGTAACGCTGTCGCCATCGACATACACGTCTTCATCAGCCTGAACGGTGTGCTCAAAACTACCGCTGTTCTCACCATCTCCAATAATTACTGTGCCGAGTTCTGTAGTGATGAATGTCTCACCCTGACTGACCTCAGAGAGTGTGACTACATAGGTGATGACTCCACCAGCCTCTGTTAATGAATCTGGTGTTACTGTCAGAGTGACCGTAGCGGTAAGCGGAGTCTCTTCGGCAGGTGCCTCCCTGCTAAAAGCCTCTACCTGGTTATCAAGTGTTTGAATCTGCCCGAATTGTGCACGTGTTGTCTCAAAACCAAATTCAACGACAACCTCATCCGATCCAAAAGGCGCCTCTGCTCCCTGCTCAAAACCTCCGCTTTGAAGATTAGGGGCAGGCTGTGAATCCCCGTCATTACCAGCCGCTGGTGCGGGCAGATCTTCAATCTCACGAATGCTTTCAATGCCGTCGAGATCCGGTACCAGCCCAAGACCTGACAAGGCCACCTGACTGCCAAGGTTTAATTCCTGTCCGGCCACCACTTCAGCAATACGGCCGTTAGACAACACCAGCAAGGCATTGCCACCCTCTGCAATCAGGACATCACCGCTGTGGATAACATCTCCAACCAACAGTGCCCGTTCGGTTCCATCCGTGTTTTTTACAAGCAACCTGCCCGAAACCTGCTGCACGCTACCCAGTGATTTTTCAGCCGTGATATCCATTCATTGCTCCCCGGGATTTAAATAATATTTTTCTTTATCTTTCAGTGAATGCCAATTGCCTGGCTCTGAGCACAGGCTTCATCAAATACGACATAAGACTTTTTTTACCGGTCATAATGTCAACGTTGGCAACCATGCCGGTGATGACTGGTTTGCTGGCATCAAGATTGTTTCTGTCGGTTTCAATATGAGCGATGTAAAAGCTGTCGCCTTTTTCATCGGTAATGGTGTCAGCCCCAAGGTGAACCAGACTTCCTTCAAGGCCGCCATACACAGTGAAGTCATAAGCAGTGAAGCGGACTACTGCCTTCTGGCCCGGACGTAAAAAACCGATATCCTGCGGACGTATCCGTGTTTCTATCAGCAGTTTTTCTCCCAGCGGTACGATTTCCATCATCTTCATACCTGGCTGCACGACACCACCTTCGGTATTGGCGAGTATCTGTTTCACCACACCTTTCACCGGTGAACGAACCTGGGTGCGATCAACACGGTCACTCAGTGCTGAACCGGTGGCATCCAGCTCCTGCAGCCTGGATGACGCCTCATTCAGCTCTGCTCTGGCAGCACTGACAAAGGTCATTTGCAACTCATTAATACGTTGCCGCGTTTCGCTCTGCTGAGAGACCAGCCTTTCCTCAGTCTTTTTGTTTACCGCCAGCTCTCCACGGGTGTCACTGACCTGACGCTTAAGCCGGAGCACCTCTATTCGAGAGACAGCTCCTACCTTCGCCAGACCACTGGCAATACTTAACTCTTCCTTTAACAGAACCATTCGTCTTGCCAGCTGCTCACCCTGTGCGGAGACTTCTTCCTGTTGCTGCTTCTGCTGCTGCACCTGTTCCCGCAGAACATTCTTGCGGCTTTCGAGTTCATCCAGTCGGCTGTAATAAAGATCCAGTTCCCGCTGCGCCATTGCTGGTTCTTCATGCCTGACTTGCTCTGGCATCACAGGCTCACTGCCGTCTATCTCTGATTGAAGACGTATTCGTTTGATATTCAGACTGCGACGGTTAGCTTTCTGGCCATCAAGGCTAGACATAAACTGGGTGTCATCCATCACCAGCAAGACCTGCCCCTTTTCCACCACTTCGCCTTCACGCACCAGAAGTTCAGAGATGATGCCGCCTTCAAGATTCTGTACATCCTGTATCTGGCTCGATGGAATCACCTTGCCATTGCCACGGGTAATCTCATCCATCTCAATCCAGGTTGCCCAGAGAATAAAGGTGACCACCGTTGCCAGCGCCATCCAGATAATCACCTGCCCGCCCCTGGGGCGATTCTTCTCGACGGCCTGTCGGGCAGCTTCTGCCAGTGATGGCCTGTCCTGTTCTCTTATCTCTTCACCGCCAGAATCTGGGGTTGTAGTCATACTGATCGTCCTTGATCGTTTTATGACGCATTTATCGTCGACTCACGGGCTTTCCCTTCCCCGTAGACTCCGGCCAGCATCTCCGCCGGGCCATCAGCAATAATCCGTCCTTTTTCCAGGACCATGATTCTGTCCACCAGCGCCAGCATGGAGAGTTGATGTGTGACGAGAATCAGGGTTTTACCGACACAGATATGCCGCAATGTGTCGACGAGTCTTGCTGTGGTGTGGTTATCCATAGAGCTGGCAGGCTCATCCATCACCAGAATATCGGGGTCGCCGATCAACGCCCGGGCCAGCCCAACAGCCTGAAGCTGCCCCCCGGAAAGGTTTCTGCCGGATTCCCCTACCTGAAAATCCAAACCATTAGCACTACTGCTAACCAGTTCGCCTAATCCAGCCAGGCGCGCAACCCTTAAGATTTCTTCATCACTGACACCGCTGCGTCCAAGAACAATGTTCTCAGCAATCGTGCCGCTGATCAGACTGACAGACTGAGGCACGTAACCGATATGTTCTCGCAGGGAAGCGGGATCCAGCTGGCGCAGGTCGATAGCATCAAGAGAAAGGCTGCCTTCGGTAGGCTGATAAAGCCCCATCAACAGTTTCACCAGCGTGGTTTTGCCTGACCCCATACGGCCCAGTACCGCAAGCTTCTCTCCCGGCTGAACTTTGAAATCGAGCTTTGAGAGCAGGGGTGGTTGTTCGGGGTAAGAAAACGAAAGTCCCTGACAAAGCCAGGACCCTTTCATGTTTTTCAAATGAAGGTAATGCCGACCAGCCTCACGCTCCTGGGGCAGTGACATCACATAGTCGCCCTGCTCCAGTGCCTGCTTTGCCCGTTCATACTGGTTAACCAGACCAATCAACTGGGTGACAGGTGCAGCGCAACGCCCGGCAATCATAATCACGGCAATCAAACCGCCCATGGAGAGCTCACCACTGCCAATTAAATAAACACCGCCAATCACCAACAACACAGTATTCAACTGGAGGATAAACATAGCGCTGTGGCTGGTGAGGTTCTGTAAACGCCGAATATGCAGGCCGTTATCTGCCAGGAATGACACCATACGTTCCCACCGGGACTGCATGGCAGATTCCGCCCGGCTGGTCTTAATCCCTTCCAACCCCAAAAGAGTTTCTGTTACCAGTGCCTGACGGGTCGACGACACCTGCTGCTGTTTAAGAATACGTTCCTGCAGAGGCCGATTCAGTGCCCAGGCAATACCGAGACAAACAACAATGCTGACCAGAGGCACCAATGCCAGCGCCCCCCCAACCCAAACAATAAGTGCAAGAAAGAGAGCAACAAAAGGCAGGTCGACCAGTGTGGTGATACAGGCTGAGGTGATAAAAGAACGCAGGCTGTCGAATTCATTCAGGTTATTCACAAAGCTGCCCGTTGAAACCGGACGAGACGCCATTTTTAATCCCAGCGTTTTTTCAAACAGCTGTGAAGACAGGGTTTTATCAATACTTTTTCCGGCGTAATCAATAAACCAGGAGCGCTGTACTTTTAAAACCAGATCAAACAGAAATGCCAGAACCACGCCGACAGCCAGCATCCACAAGGTTTCTATGGCGTTATTGGGCACAACACGGTCATACACGTTCATAACAAACAAAGGGGAAACTAACGCGAAAACATTAATCAGGAAGCTGGCAACCAGCACATCCCTGTAAACCCGCCAGTGTGTTCTCACAACATCGGAGAACCATGAAAACTGGGGCCGTTCTTTCACCTTGCCCTCCGCACCAAAAGAAGCAGCACGCTCTTCAATGGTTCGAACAGGTATGGCATACCCAGTGTAACTGCCCAGGACTTGCTCCATAGGGAGCACTTTATGCTCTCCCGCATCCCAGATTTCTGCTTCATCACGGGCAGTATCATAGCGCACCATGACAACGGCACGTTTTTCTAACAGCAACACCATGGGGCAGGGGTACCCAGCCAGAACATCCCCTGTAATTTCACAAACACTTCCTGTCAGCCCGACCCGCTCTGCAGCTCTTATAAATAAAAGCGGGGTCAGTACACCATCTTCAAGAGGTAAGCCATCGAGCAGAACAGCTTCACTGGTTCTGCGGCCGTAATGCTCACTCAGCATCAACAGGCACTCAACCAGCGCATATCCATTGATGGTTTTGCTATCCATAGCTAACCGGTTCAAATTCGGACCCTTATTATTTTTAGAGCAAGGGGAATAGTGAACCGGGCTACTTATCAGGCAGATATTCCCTCCGGGATGGAAATATTCTATAGACGATCAAATTAATTACTTTGCACCAGACGCACAGCTACTTTGCAGCAGGCGCTCTTTTCCAAAATCTGAGACAGGGTACAGATTTAAATATAGGGCGGGGATATCAATGTGTTATGGATGGCCTGACATCTTCCTTATTACTTCTCTTATCACTTTCTCGACCACTCGACACTGAGGAACCAGGAAGGTTTCTCTTACGGTACTCTCTTGGGCAGACTCCAAATTGTTTACAAAAAGCCCGGGAGAAAGCACTGCTGTTACAGAACCCATTCTCCATGGCCAGCATTGTGACACTGGTCTGTTTTTGGGCCGGGTCTGCCAACGCCTGAGCTACACGCCTCAAACGTTTACCCCTCAGTTCATCCCGAAAGCTGGAACCATGTACGCTGAACAGACGACTGACATAAGATGAAGAAAGATGGACATCCGCAGCCAGTGATTCCAAATCAAGGTCCGGGTCACCAAGTCTTGCATCCAGAACATCATACAAGCGTTTTAAGTGCAGCTGCTGGCGAGCGGTGACTTCCAAACAAACTTCATGTTCAGTCTGCATCGACATTTTCAGCAAACCTGCCAAATGAAGTGCTAACTCACGCCTGCGGAACATATTTGTCTCAGTGCTCATAACATCGGGGAGGCTTTTTGCCATTTGGGCAGCCAAACACATGGGGCCAGAAGATGTGCTCGCCAAACACCCATAAAAGCGGTTCTGGATTACATGACCAGGAAGAAGAACTGATGCGGGCACAGCAAGTACAACACCAGAGAAATCACTACTCATTTGAAAGCCTTCAACATCAGAGGCAGAGAAAATACCAACAGAACCAGGTTCTATTCGGTAGTCTGTACCACGGTTTTTCAGGGACAGGTGACCAGCTGCAGGAAGGTATACCACCCAGATATCCTGCCCGGAAAAAGAGATTCCCTGATGATATTTGCCAGAATAGGCGCCAGGGCCATCAAGGGAAGCGAGTAGTAGTGAATCCATGGGGTAACAGCTGAACTTATGCCAACCGCCCTGATGATGTTGCGGGCATGCCAGCTCCATATTCACCAAATTACCAGAGAGCTGAAAGCTCCAGCTCTGACAGCAACACCCTTCGTGCAGAATATCAGAGCTTAGGAAAACATCCATATTCATACCAAGCGTTTCTATCTATTATTTTTATTATTAAACGTCAAAACACCACTAACTGACCGCTCATTTGATTTTCATTTATGACAAATATAATATTTAACATAAACCAAAATCAAACAAGACTCACTAACTCTTACGGTTTCCACTCAATATTAAGTAAAGAGATTTAACATCTCCCCCCACACGTTTTAAACCGGTGACAGCTTTTAATATGATCATTCACCATTCCAGTGGCCTGCATAAAGGCATAACAAATAGTGCTGCCCACAAAGTTAAAACCTTTCTTTTTTAAATCCTTACTCATGCGATCAGACACTTCTGTCGCCGACGGCAGGTCACTCATAGATTCGAAATTGTTCTGCAGGGTTTTACCGTCGGTAAATGACCAGATGTAAGATTCGAAGGAACCATACTCTTCCTGCACCTTCAAAAAAGCCTTGGCATTACGAATGGCGCTGTTCACTTTTAATTTGTTACGAATAATTCCAGCATCCTGCAACAATTCATCGACTTTGTCCTGCCCATAGGCAGCAACTTTAACCGGGTCAAAACCATCGAATACCTTGCGGTAATGTTCCCGTTTACGCAGCACCGTTATCCAGGACAAACCGGCCTGAGCACCTTCAAGAATCAGGAATTCGAACAGGGTGTCATCATCACGGCAGGGCACGCCCCACTCTTCATCATGGTAACTCCGGTAGAGTTCATCGCTGTGGCACCAGGTGCACCGTTGTTCATCATCGATCATGTTTTACTCCTCGACAAATACAGTTCCAGGCTTTATCAACAAAGGCGGAAAATCTCAAAAAAGACACGCACCAGAACCAGAAAGTTTTTCTAAATATCACCCAACAAACAAAGCATTCCCTCTATCAGGAAAACCTTTTACAAAGAAGAAAACAACCGTCATGCGCTAATTATTTTAACCCAGGTTAATCGTCAATACTTGTATGCACGACCGTACAAAAGATACAGTCGTTATGTATGCAAAACGTCCCATTTGATTAAGGTTCTAAGTGATTTCTCGTAAAACCACACTAACTTAGGTGCATTCGTACTCAGGGAGCGAATAAACACTAAGCCTGCCAACAATGCATTACCAACTATCTTCAACTGTAGAAATGTCCTGAATGCCCCTGGTAAAGAAACCCGCTTAAGCGTCTCTCTTTCTAAACCCACCGGGCCGACAAGTATCCAGCAAAAAAGGCACACTATGACAGTAAAAAAACTCTTCACCCGTTTTGTCCTTGCTTCTGCTCTCAGTACGCCTCTGGTTGCACAGGCTGCAGATGTACCCACAGGCGTACAACTTGCTGACCGTCAGGTGTTAATCAAAGGTAACGGCACTGAGCCTGCCACTCTGGACCCTCAGCGTATGGAAGGTCTTCCTGGTGCCAATATCGCCAAAGACCTGTTTGAAGGTCTGGTGACTCAGGATGACCACGGCAATATCGTTCCCGGTGTGGCCAGCTCCTGGGAAGAGTCCAAAGATGGACTGGTACACACCTTCCACCTTCGCAAAGAAGCCAAATGGTCCAATGGTGACCCAGTCACCGCAGACGATTTCGTATTTGGCTTCCAGCGTGCCGTAGACCCGAAAACAGCTTCACCTTACGCCTGGTATCTGCAGATTCCCGGTATTGTGAATGTTGATGCCATTGTTGATGGCAAGAAACCCGCAACAGCCTTGGGCGTAAAAGCTGTTGATAAACACACCTTCCAGGTCACACTGGAAAAACCCGTTGCGTTTTTCGTCAAGATGATGGCCCACCAGACAGCGTCTCCCGCACACCGTTCTGTGATTGAAAAATGGGGTGACAAATGGACCAGCCCCGAACACATTGTTTCTAATGGTGCCTACAAGATGGACAGATGGATTGTGAATGAGAAGATGGTTCTCAAGCGCAACACAAAATACTGGAATAACAACAAAACGGTGATCGACCAGGTCACTTATCTTCCCATCCAGTCTGAGACGGCAGTTCTTAATCGCTATATGGCTGGCGAGATAGACATAACCATGACCATTCATCTGGATCACTTCAAACGTTTGAAGAAAGAGATCCCCAACCAGATAAAGATCACACCCGAAGTGGCCACTTACTACTACGTGTTCAATACCAGGAGAAAACCGTTCAATGATGTCCGTGTACGTAAGGCGCTGAGCTACGCCATTAACCGTGAAGCCATTGCCAGCCATGTACTTGGCCAGGGCCAGAAACCTGCCTATGCCTTTACCCCTGAAGCCACCAACGGTTTTGTAAAACCTGACCTGGCCTGGGAAAAAATGTCCCAGAAGGAGCGTGTCGCTAAAGCCAAAAAGCTGCTGAAGGAAGCCGGTTATAGCCACAGCCACCCTCTGCATGTAAAGCTGCTTTATAACACCAGCGAATCTCATAAGAAGGTCGCCATTGTTATCTCCCAGATGTGGAAGCAGGTTCTGGGGGTTGAGGTTGAACTGGTGAACGAGGAATGGAAAACCTTCCTGGATACAAAGCGTCGGGGCAACTTTGATATTGCACGGGCAGGTTGGACCGGCGATTACAATGAGCCATCCACCATGCTGGCTATCTGGCTCACCGGCGGGGGCAACAATGATGCCAAATGGAGCGACAAAACCTATGATGATCTTATTGCCAAAGCCATGACGACTCAGAACGAGGCCGCGCGAGGCAAGCTTTACAGCGCAGCGGAAAAAATCCTCGCTGCAGACATGCCGGAAATGCCCATTTATCAGTACGTACAGAGTCGTCTGGTTAAGCCTTATGTAGGCGGGTACCCCATGCATAATGCTGAAAATACTATTTACACGAAGAACCTTTATATCATTAAGCATTAATGACTCTAAAACATGTGTCCGGGTAATTAATGCTTAGTCTGAAAGGCAGCCTGTGTTTTACAGGCTGCTCTGGCAACAGGTTATTCAATGCTGAAATTTATAATCAAACGATTTGCCGTGGCGGTGCCGACACTGCTGGTGCTGATCACAATATCTTTCTTTCTGATGCAGACGGCACCGGGCAGCCCGTTTACCGGTGAGCGCAACCTTCCCCCCGAAATACTGAAAAATATTGAGGCCAAGTACCATCTCGACAAGCCTCTCTATGAGCAGTATTTCCTGTACCTTGGCAATCTCGTCAGGGGTGACCTTGGGCCTTCTTTCAAGTACCGGGACTACAGCGTTAACGATCTGCTCGAACAGAGTTTCCCCGTATCTCTCAAGATTGGTTCCGTTGCTTTTGTTTTCACGGTTCTGGTGGGCGTCACCATAGGCACCTTAGCCGCCCTGAAACAGAACACCGTTCTCGATTACATCATCATGGCACTGGCGATGACCGGGGTGGTACTGCCTTCGTTTGTGATTGCGCCGCTCCTTGTGCTGATATTCTCCATCACCCTGCAGTGGCTACCTGCCGGGGGCTGGAACGGGGGAGCCTGGGAATATATGGTGCTGCCGGTTACGGCTATGGCGATTATGTATATGGCCTCCATCGCCCGTATCCAGCGCAGCAGCATGATCGAAGTGCTGAACAGTAACTACATTCGCACTGCCCGCGCCAAAGGCCTGCCCTGGCGGGTCATTATTCTGCGCCACGCCCTGCGCCCTTCCCTGCTGCCGATTGTCTCGTACCTTGGCCCTGCCTTTGTCGGCATTATCACCGGCTCGGTTGTGGTGGAAACCGTGTTTGGCCTGCCGGGTATTGGCCAGCACTTTGTTAACGGAGCCCTGAACCGTGATTACTCACTGGTGCTGGGCCTGACCATTATCATCGGTGCCCTCACCATCCTGTTCACTGCGATTGTCGACATTCTTTATGCGGTAATCGACCCCAAGATTCGCTATCAGTAAGGATGCCGGTCACGGCAAGGAGTCATTGATGACCACAATAACGCCTTCAGCGGATAAGAAAGTCGCTGTTGCTGAATTCTCCGAAAATCTGGAGATAGAAGGAAGAAGTCTCTGGGCCGACGCCCGTGCCCGTTTCTTCCGCAACAAAGCTGCTGTCGCCAGCCTGATCATTCTCGCCTTTATCGCCATTCTGGTAGTGGTTGGCCCATGGCTTTCACCACACGAACATGATGCCATCGACTGGAGCTATATGGCCTACCCGCCCGATATGGAGAGCAGCCACTGGTTCGGTACCGATTCCCTGGGCAGAGATCTCTATGTGCGTACCCTGATGGGCGGGCGCATCTCCTTTATGGTGGGTATTCTTGGTGCTCTGGTCGCTGTGTTGATCGGTACACTTTACGGTGCTACTGCCGGTTACGCGGGAGGCAAGGTGGATTCAGTGATGATGCGCATCCTGGAAATCCTGCAGTCTTTCCCCTTTATGTTTCTGGTGATTCTGCTGGTCACCATGTTTGGACGTTCGATCATGCTGATCTTTCTGGCGATTGGTGCGGTGTCCTGGCTGGATATGGCGCGGATTGTCCGCGGGCAAACCATCAGTCTGAAAGGCCGGGAGTTTATTGAAGCGGCACGTGTCTGTGGCACCAAACCTTCCGCCATTATTCTTCGTCATATCGTCCCTAATGTTCTGGGCATTGTGGTGGTTTACGCCTCACTGCTGGTGCCGGGCATGATTTTGTTTGAATCCTTCCTGAGCTTTCTTGGCCTGGGTGTACAGGAACCTATGACCAGTTGGGGTGCACTGGTGAATGAAGGTGCCCAGTCGATGGAAGTGGCCATCTGGCAGCTGGTGTTCCCTGTGTCTTTTCTGGTCGTCACCCTGTTTTGTTTCAACTATGTGGGCGACGGTCTGCGCGACGCCCTTGATCCTAAAGACCGGTAAGGGAGTACTGCGACCATGAGTCTTTTACAAGTGAATGATCTGCAGGTGAACTTCTCCACCCCCGACGGTGATGTGACTGCAGTGAACAACCTCGACTTCTCGCTGGAAGCAGGCCAGACCCTTGGCATTGTGGGTGAGTCAGGTTCAGGCAAAAGCCAGACAGCCTTTGCCATCATGGGGCTGCTGGCCAAGAACGGCCGTAGCGCCGGTGAAACGCTGTTTGAAGGTGAGCAGATACTTAATCTGCCGGAAGCAGAGCTAAACCGTATTCGGGCCGAAAAGATCTCCATGATTTTTCAGGACCCGATGACCTCGCTCAACCCTTATATGAAGGTCAGCACTCAGCTGATGGAAGTGTTGATGCTGCACAAGGGTATGAGCAAGTCAGACGCCTTTGAAGAGTCGGTACGCATGCTGGATGCGGTGAAGATGCCCGAAGCCCGCAAGCGTATGTCCATGTACCCACACGAGTTTTCTGGTGGCATGCGGCAGCGTGTGATGATCGCCATGGCGCTGCTGTGCCGTCCAAAGCTGTTGATTGCTGATGAACCTACAACCGCGCTGGATGTGACTGTGCAGGCGCAGATTATGGATCTGCTGAATGATCTCAAGCGTGACTTCAACACCGCCATTATTATGATCACCCACGACTTGGGCGTCGTAGCTGGCATCTGCGATAAGGTACTGGTGATGTACGCCGGTCGTACCATGGAATATGGCACCACGGATGAAATTTTCTACACTCCGAGCCACCCCTACACCATTGGTCTGCTGGAATCGATTCCAAGACTGGATACGGACGACACAGTGGAACTGCCAACGATTCCCGGAAATCCACCTAACCTGTTAAATCTTCCCCAGGGCTGCCCATTTCAGGAACGTTGTGCCCACGTTATGGACAAATGCCGTCAACAATCACCTGACCTGCAAACCCTGAACGATGGCCGCCAGCGAGCCTGTTTCTGGCGTTCGAACAGCCAACAGGGAGGTACAGCCTGATGAGTAAAGAGCAGCAGCAACAGGAAGCGCAACAACCATTACTAAAAGTGCGGAATGTGAAAGTACACTTCCCCATTCCTGCATCCCGTGACTGGCCCTGGCAGTCTGTTCCTGTGGTGAAAGCAGTGGATGGTGTCAGCTTTGATCTCTACCCCGGAGAAACCCTCGGTGTTGTTGGAGAGTCGGGCTGTGGCAAGTCAACCCTGGCCCGTGCACTGATTGGTCTGGTGAAAGCCAAAGAAGGTGAGATCATCTGGGGTGGCAGGAACCTCGCAGGGCTGGATGACAAAGGTTATTACAACATCCGTAGTGAAATGCAGATGATCTTCCAGGATCCTCTGGCTTCACTCAACCCTCGCATGACCATCGGCGATATTATTGCAGAACCTCTCCGCAACCATGAACCGAACCTGTCGACTGAACAGGTGAAAGAGCGGGTTCGTGCGATTATGGATCGTGTAGGCCTGCTGCCCAACGTCATCAACCGTTACCCCCATGAGTTCTCAGGTGGCCAGTGCCAGCGTGTGGGAATTGCCCGGGCACTCATCCTTAAACCCAAACTGGTGATCTGTGATGAGCCTGTGAGCGCACTGGATGTGTCTATCCAGGCGCAGGTCGTGAACCTTCTGAAAGAGATTCAGAAGGAGATGGGGCTGGCCCTGGTGTTTATTGCCCACGATCTGTCGGTGGTGAAACATATCAGCGACCGGGTACTGGTAATGTATCTGGGCAACGAGGCTGAACTGGCAACCACAGACTCACTCTACGCCAACCCTACTCACCCCTATACACAGGCGCTGCTGTCAGCCGTCCCTGTGCCAGACCCTAAACTGGAACGCAGCAAAACTATTCAACTGCTGGAGGGAGACCTGCCATCGCCCATCAACCCGCCGTCTGGCTGCGTGTTCCGTACACGCTGCCCCAAGGCTGTGGATAACTGTTCCAAAGACAAACCGACTCTTACTGGCCCGGAACACCATCAGATTGCCTGCCCGGTTGTGGCCAGAGGACAACTGTAAAGCACCCTCAAAATGCACATTCAAAAAAAGCCCAGGAGCAACACGAAAAGATCTGACTCAAAAAAAGTTAAGCCCAGACTATTAGAGACTACTCTGGGTTTAACTGCCCCTCACGACTCACTCGCTGCAAACGACCTCCCGAGTGACTGTAATTCCTTGATATAACTGTATAAAAATAGTTCAGACATAGTTTGTCAGAGGTCAGTAAATTCCAGAAACTGCAGTTTGTACGGATTGTTAGAATCAACATCTGTTGATAATTTGAGCCGGATTTTATAACGACTGTCTGGTTTACACTCTGAGTCTGGTAAAACATCGCATTCAGAGCTAGACCTGTCAGTACAGAATTCCACCCTCGCCCCCTGGGCTTCTATCGGCGTTGATACAGACCATGAGCAAAGAAAATATCCTCATCATTAACTGCGGCAGCTCTTCTTTGAAGTTTGCCGTAATCAACCCAAATACCGGTGAAGAGTTCATCAATGGTATTGGTGAGCGTCTGGGTTCTCCTGAGTCTTTCATCCGTTGGAAGTATGAAGGCACCAAGGAACGCAAAGAGCTGGACAACGGCGGCCACGACGCTGCTGTTGAAACTCTGCTGCACCTGCTGGAAGAGAAAGGCCTGAAAGACGGCATCGCCGCTGTAGGTCACCGTGTTGTTCACGGCGGTGAGACTTTCACCAAGTCCTGCCTGGTTGATGGCGACGTGATGAAGGCCATTGAAGATAACTCTCACCTGGCTCCTCTGCACACTCCAGCTAACCTGACCGGCATCAGGGCTTCCCAGAAGCACTTCCCTGATCTGCCTATGTCTGTGGTTTTCGATACTTCTTTCCACCAGACCATGCCTGAGAAAGCGTACATCTACGCGACTCCCTACAAGTTCTACAAGGAACAGGGCCTGCGCCGCTACGGCATGCACGGCACCAGCTACCGCTTCGTAACCACTCAGGTTTGCGAAATGCTGAACCTGGACGTGAACAACAGCAAGCTGGTTATCGCTCACCTGGGTAACGGCGCATCCGCTGCTGCTGTCCTGAACGGCAAAAGCGTTGACACCACCATGGGCCTGACGCCTCTGGAAGGTCTGGTTATGGGTACCCGCAGCGGTAGCATCGACCCTAACGTTTTCTCCTTCCTGAACAAGACCTATGGCTACTCTCTGGACGAAATCACCGACATTCTGAACAAGAAGTCCGGTCTGCTGGGTATTTCCGAACTGTCCAACGACTGCCGCGCCATCGAAGAAGCCTGTGAAAAAGGCAACAGGCAGGCGCAGCTGGCTATGGACGTATTCTGCCACGTTCTGGCCAAGCAGCTGGCTGGTCTGGCTGTATCGAACGGCGGTGTGGATGCTCTGGCCTTCACCGGCGGTATCGGCGAAAACTCCGACCTGATCCGTGGCAAGGTTCTGGAATCCCTGTCCTTCCTGGGCTTCGAGCTGGATAACGAGAAGAACCTGGCTGCCCGCTTCGGCAAAGAAGGTGTTATCACCTCTGACGCATCCAAAGCGACTGCCATCGTTGTTGCAACCAACGAAGAACTGATGATTGCCAAGGACACTGCTGCTCTTATCGCTTAATAAGCCCGAGCTAGAGCCGTTCCTGAGTTTAATTAATTAAAAACGAGCCCGATATTGCGACTGCAATATCGGGATTTTTTAATTTTTATAAAGACCGCTGGTCAGTTTCTTTTAATAAAGATGTAACCATTATTTGCTATTTCTTGTGAACAGAAGAATACTGTTCAGACCAATACCGAGAGGAAAAGCAGAAAGTGAACACTGGTACAGTTAAGTGGTTTAATGCAGACAAGGGTTACGGTTTCATTACTCCTGACGATGGCGGCAAAGATCTCTTTGTTCATCACTCCGAAATCAAGGTTGATGGATTTGCGACTCTTGCTGATGGTCAAAAGGTTGAATACGCGATTGGTCAAGGCCAGAAAGGTCCTTGCGCCACGAACGTAGTCCCTCTGTAATTGTGCCTTAGAATTGCGTCCTCTTGGGTTTCTAAACAAAACTCCAGTTAGACGTTATTAAGGCTGAGTTAGTCAACCTGCCCCATTAAGGTTTATTGTGCATTCTGAATGCGCTCAGCCTTGATAGCACGGTGCCCCCCACCTGCCAGAGAGTAATCTCCGGCAGGTGGGGGGCATTTTATTATCTACACTTTCTATTTTCTTATCAGTCAATCAGGCTGTCTTAGTCTACAGGCTGAGCCAATGAACTACGCAGCCCTCTGAGTGGGCTCCAGCTCTTCCGACTCTTCCTGCCCCTGACTTTTACCCCCAATCACGACCAGTGAGAACACAGACAACCAGCCACAGGCTGCCACCACCACGCCCATTGGAATAGCAGTGCCATCGTGAAGTAAACCTGCCAGAGCCGTAGTCACACCACCAATACCAAATCTCAGAACACCAGCAACAGCATTGGCTGTTCCGGCAGTGTTTGGAAAGTGCTGTAAGGACAATGCGTTGGAGTTAGGCCCTGTGAACCCCATGCAGGACACATAGACAATCACCGGAATCACCAGACCAACAAGGCCGCCAAAACCTGTCCAGGCATTAATTAAAAGAACAGTACTGGACGCACAGGCCGCATAGACACCGAAAGAGAGCAGATTTTTTAAGGGGAAACGCCCCATAAGACGCATATTAATAATATTACACAGCCCCATGCCAATAATATTCAAACCAAACAGGTAGCCGTATTGATCAACAGGAACACCATGGAGTTCGATATAAACGAAGGGGGAAGCGCTCACGAATGCAAACATGCCGCCAAAGAAGAAACCGTGGGCCAGAATCTTACTCATCGCCCGACGGTGAGTCAGGACTTCTTTATAAGCCGCCACTAAGGCTTTGGGGCTCATTGCAATTCTTCGTTCAACAGGAAGAGATTCCTTAAGCTTGAAAGAACCCAGTATTAAAGTCAGTACACCAAAACCTGCCAGAAAGATGAACAAAGCCTGCCAGCTGGCAAAGCGAAGAATCTGTCCACCGAGAATTGGAGCCAATAGTGGCGCCGCAGTCATAACCAGCAAAATAGAAGAGAGCACCTTTGCACACTCATCCCGATGAAACAGATCTCTCACCATCGCAGGAATGCACACCATCACAGAAGCGCCAGCCAAAGCCTGAAGCACCCGGATAAAAATCAGCTCCGATGCATTGCTGGCCATAGCTGCCATCAGGTTGGTGATAATAAAAGCCACAATACCCGGCAGCATAATGCGCAAACGACCAAAACGATCTGACAGAGGCCCAAAGATCATCTGCCCCAGAGCAAAACCAATTGTGTAGGCGCTCAGGGTTAGCTGAATACGCCCCAGAGGTTCACCAAAGCTACGGGCAATTTCCGGCATGGCAGGCAAATACAGGTCAATGGCCATGGGACCGAGGCAGGTCAGAGCGCCCAGAACCAGAACCAACAACAGACGGTTCTGTTCTGTGTGAATTGTTGTCATAAATACTCTTTTAGGAATGAGTGTCACCCTTACGGATAGATGACTTATCTTTATGTTTCTCAGAAAGCAGTGTGACAGCAGCTTCAGGCGGGGAATATACGGTTATTCACCAATTCTACCCACCTGAAACCCCGCGCCTGATCAGGTATATTGGCCAGCTCAAGTCAGCAACAAGCCAATAAACGGCAGACGGGCTTTTTTCTTAAGGCGTTTGAGAAACAAGCCGACAATCTTCTGTATGTAGAAGCGTCTCTATGCAGGTGCTGTCTACAGGACTGGTTATACAGACGACTGCCAAGGAGAGATCATGGAAATCGAAGAAGCCCCTGAACATGTGAAGCTGGCTGTGGATATGATTCGCCAAATGGAAAATCTGGGATTCGAAAACGAAACCGTACTGGAAGGTTGTCTGCTGGTGATTCAGGATACTCTGAATAAACTGGACTCTACGGACCGCCAGTCCTGGCGCAACCGTATGCGCAACACACTGAGCACATCCGGTAGAAGCGTACAGCCCCGCGCAATGTCTTAAGATCCAATGTTTAAAGCAGAGAGGCTCTGAAGTCCGAGCCTCGTAGTTAAGCCTTTATATTCAACCGCTAATTGATCCTTTCATTGAGCCTCACAGACATATACCGCTTCATCATCACCGCGAGCTCTTCAATGGTAAACGGTTTACCCATATAGTCATCCATACCCGCGACCAGGCAACGGGTTTTTACGGACTCGGAGACATGTGCTGTCACGCCAACTATTGGAATCAGGTCCCGCTGCTCATCATCCTCAATTTCACGTATCTCTGCAGTGGCTTCAAAACCGCACTTACCGGGCATAGCGCAGTCCATAATGACCAGGTCATAGGTATTACGCTGATAAAGCTCGACGGCCTCTTTACCATTTTTGGCTCGTATTGGCTCAACACCCAGCTCTCGCAAATAGGTGGCGATCACAATCCAGTTGGTATCATTATCTTCCGCCACCAGAACACGGCCACTCATTTGGAATGCCTTGATCTCAAAGTAAGGAATACCGCCCTCAACAGCTCCCTCATACCCAACTTCGAGATTAACAGTAAACCAGAAATGGCTCCCTTTTCCTGGCTGACTATCAAAGTCTATAGTCCCGCCCATCAACGCCACCAGCTGACGGCTGATAGTCAAACCCAGTCCGGATCCACCATAACGACGAGAGGTATCAGCCGCGCCCTGAGTAAAGGAATTAAATAACTGTGGGGCAACCTCTGGGGCAATACCAATACCTGTGTCCACCACCTCTACACGTAATTGAACACTGTCCTCGTCACCACTGTTCTTGCTCACTCTCAGGGTCACAGAGCCCTGCTCAGTAAATTTGCAGGCATTGCCCAGCAGGTTAGCGATAACCTGTCTAAAACGGGTTGGATCACCCACCACTTCATTGGGCACTTCCGGGTCAATCTCCACCTGAAGGTGCAAGCCTCGCTTCTCTACCTCCACCTGAAACATATCTGTGACCCTGTCCAGAAGATCCGGCAAAGAGAAGGAGATATGTTCCAGATTGATATGCCCGGAGCGTATGCGCTCGTGGTCGAGAACATCATTAATAATGACGAGAAGAGACTGCCCAGCATCTGAAACAGTCGAGACATAACGGGACTGCCGGGCATTCAAACCTGTGCGCTGAAGAATGTCACTCATGCCAATAATGCCATTGAGGGGAGTACGAATTTCATGGCTTATACGTGCCAGGATTTCATCCTTGGCCTGGTTTTCTGCACGTTCTGTCAAAACCTGCAAACGACCATCACTCTCCCCCTTCCGCAATAAAGACAAGCGATACCCCAGCCCCGCCAGCAGCACAATATACTCAGTCAGAAAGGCAATTTTCAGGCTGTACACTGAATTCATAAAGTTGTGGGAAAAACCAAAATTAGCAGCCGCAACAAACACACAAACGGTAAAACAGAGCGACCAGGCAAGCGTAAACACCATGGCAGGACGGTCACCCTGTATTGAGCGATATAACCCCTGCAGAAAGATCGCAACCACCATAAAGGCTATAGGAACAACCGCCATAAAGGAGCTGACAACATAGGGAAAGAAGGAAGCGGCCGGTATCAACAAAAAGGCGTAGACCGCATAAACACGATTTATAATATCCGCCCGAGGTAAAAATGTACGGGCACGTAAATAACTCCGTGCAAACAGCACTAAAAAAGCCGCATTCAGGCATTCAAAATAAACAACACTGTATTCCTGAAAATTGAGGGCATTGGGCCAGAACCGAAAACCGGAACCATCCAATGCCATAACCGTCAGGGTGCCAAAGAGTACATGGGCAAAATAGAAATAATAAATAGCTTCCTGCATGACCACGGCTGTCATCAAGGCCACCAATATCACAGCCAGACAAACACCATAAAAGAGGCCATCAGAGAAAAACCAGGACTCGGCCCGTTCCAGAAAAGCCTTTTCACCAGAAAGATGCAGCGGGATATGCATAGAGCTGGTGCTGTTGATCTTGATATACCAGGTTTTCTCCTCCTCTCCCAAAAGGCTCATTGGGAAAGTCAGCAACCGCGTTTTCATAGGCCAGTCATACCACGGAGTTCTATCTCCACCACTCATCTCTGACCAGCCGCCCTTCCCATCCGGGCTAAACAGGGAGATCGAATCAAGACGGGAGAAACCCGATTCAAGGAAAAAGGTTAAAGTCCCTGGCGATAAATTCCTGAGGGAGAGGCGCAACCAGATAGTTTCATCGGTATAAGCCAGATTGAGTTCTTCAGCGATCACCCGGGTAAATGATGGCCTTGAAGGTTTGGAAACATCATCAATGGTCAATGACGCATCATCACTGCGATAGATATCAAGCCAGGGGATAACCGATGTTATTTCCTGACTCTCCTCAACGTCCATCGTGGCAGCAGAAGACAAAGAGGCCATCAACATCAGGCAGGCCAACGCAACCAGGGCTGCCCCTTTTTGACATAGCCCTGCGGCAAAATCACCCAGGAAAGGTTTCATACTTATTTTGTTATTGGCTATACAACATAGAGGCCGCTATTGTGGGCAATACTCAAAGCTCAGGCAACCGCTTTCAATTCACTGTACAGCTCAAAAGTCAGGCAGTAGACAATTACTGATAAAGACTTTAGCCATATAATACCCAGCGAATATCACAGGAAACCTGATACACACGATGAATCGTAAATCATGAATGTTGAATCCGCCTCGCTGGCTCTTCTCAGCACCATTGCCGGTGTTGGTTATTTTGCCCTGATTATCGCTTTTGTACTGATCATCATCAAAAAGCGCCGGCCAGTGGGTGTATCCCTGTCCTGGCTGCTACTGCTTTTCGCCCTGCCCGTAGCGGGCATTATTTTATTCCTGATGTTCGGCACCCAGAGGCTGGGCAGCCAACGACTCAAACGTGCTGAGAGCCTGGCCCCCTCCTATCGTGAATGGTTTAAGCACTTCAAGCAGCTGCTTTTCTCGGAACAGGCTCTGGAAGAAGGAGGTTCTTACACCCGCCCAACCTCTTCCCGGCACAACCGGGTTTACAGCCTCACTGAACACACCACACGCATACCGGCACTCCCTGGTAACAGCCTGACTCTGTTCCATGAATCCAGCACCATTTTTCAGGAGCTGATTCGGGATATAGAGCAAGCCAAAGACACCATTCATCTTGAATTCTATATCTGCCAAAAAGGCGGTGAAGTCGACAGGGTTCTGTGTGCCGTTGAGCAAGCCTGCAAGAGAGGCGTCATCTGCCGCATCCTGCTTGATGCGGTAGGCAGCAGCACTTATCTGGGCAGTATTGAAGCTCTGAAACTTCGGGCTGTTGGCGTACAGATTCGTGCGTCAATGCCAGTGGGCCCTTTCCGCATGCTGTTTGAACGCATGGATTTGCGTAACCATCGCAAGCTGGTCGTTATTGATGACCGCATAGCCTGGACCGGCAGCGCCAACCTGGCAGACCCGAGCCTGTTTAAACAGAATGCTGGTGTCGGCCAATGGATAGACGCCATGACCCGAATGGAAGGCCCCGCCGCCCACGCTGCTGGTTCTATTTTCCTTTATGACTGGGCGATGGAAACAGGGGAAGAGCTGAAGATCTGCCACGAGAGTTATCAGTATGAAGCGCCTCTCAGCGCAGAGAACAGTGCAGCTCTCCATATTGTGCCTTCAGGCCCCGGCCGTGACAGAAAGCTGATTCATCAGGTACTGCTCGCGGCCGCCTATGAGAGCCAGGAAGAGCTGATTATCAGCACACCTTATTTTGTTCCCGACGAAGCACTGGTCACCGCCCTCTGCTCAGCAGCGTTACGAGGGGTTGATGTCACCCTTATAGTGCCCGCCAACAACGACTCCCGCATGGTGCATTACGCCAGCCGCTCCTATTACGATGACCTGCTGAATGTCGGCATTCACATCCTGCACTTCACCGGCGGACTACTGCACACCAAGTGTGTACTGGTAGACAGAGAGACAGTGCTGTTCGGCACTGTGAATCTGGATATGCGCAGTGTCTGGCTTAACTTTGAACTGAGCCTTATCGTCTATGACAAAGGCTTTGGTAACCATATGGCGACACTGATGGAAGATTACATCAGCCGTTCCGAAGAGGTGAGAAAGGAAGAGTGGCAGAAGCGGAGATTTGTTAAGAAACTTCGGGAGAGCGTATCGCAGCTGTTCAGCCCTCTTCTTTAACGGGCTGCTTAAAAGGACTGTCCCAAAAGAGTGGCGATTATTTTTCTTTGCGGGAATACCAGAACAGCAGAGGCAACACTGGCAACATAATCATCAGGCCTATTCTAACCAGATCTGGCCATTGATCCGTTGCATTAATCTGCCAGCTCCAGGACACCAGCATCAGGGTAGGGATACCCACAAAGAACAGACAGGAAACAAGAAACACACCGATCCATATCAAGGCTCTTTTTGTTTGTGCTCTCATGGTTGTTATCCCTTCTCACCCAGCTGCCATCCCTGCAATTTTGATTATAGAGGATGAAAGCATCAGTCATTCCCATCAATGAGGGAATGACTGAAAAACCTTAAACATCAGAGGATGTGAGCACACACCTCTGGGTCTTTACGCTCAAGGTAATGAGTGGACTGAATACGACGAATAGTACGGGACTTACCGCGAATCAGCAGAGTCTCAGTCGTCGCCATATTACCCTGACGATACACCCCCTGCAGCAGGTCGCCTTTGGTGATACCGGTAGCGGAGAAGATGACTTCATCGGTCGACACCAGACGCTCCATCAGCAGCTTATCACCTGGCTCAACACCCATTTCACGACAACGCTTCAGCTCTTCCTGACCCGCTGCAATGTTTTCAGGGCTGTCACCCTTAGCTTCGTTACGGAGCATCAGGCGACCCTGCAATTCACCATTCAAGGCACGAATAACAGCAGCAGATACAACACCTTCAGGCGCACCACCGATGCAGTACATGGCATCCACTTCACTGTCTGGCATGCAGGTCAGGATGGAGGCTGCAACATCACCATCAGGAATGGCAAATACACGCACACCCAGATCCTGCATCTGCTTGATCACACCGTCGTGACGAGGCTTCGCCAGGGTAATCACAGTCAGCTTGTCCAGACCTTTGCCCAGAGCACCAGCGATAGCACGCAGGTTATCTTCCAGAGGACGGTCCAGGTCGATAACACCCTTCGCAGCCGGGCCAACAGCCAGCTTTTCCATATACATATCAGGCGCTTTCAGGAAGCCACCTTTCTTGGCCACAGCCATAACCGCAATCGCGTTAGGCTGGCCCATGGCTGTCATGCGAGTGCCCTCAATGGGGTCTACGGCAATATCAACAGCAGCACCTTCACCCTTGCCGACTTTTTCACCGATATAGAGCATGGGAGCTTCATCAATCTCCCCTTCGCCGATCACAATCTCTCCGTCCATTTCTACCTGGTTCATGAGAGTTCGCATGGTATGTACGGCGGCAGCGTCCGCTTTATTCTTGTCTCCGCGCCCGAGCCATTTATAAGCCGCCAGAGCAGCGGCTTCTGTTACACGGGAGAACTCAATTGCCAATTCACGCTTCATGGTGTCAGTCCATTAGCAGGGGGGTGATAATCGGGGCTGACTGTATCTCAAAGGCGGGCAACCCGAAAGCGGAAGCTGGAATAAGACAATAAGTGCAATCGAAGGTTCGGAATTAATCAATTTTCAGCGTAAAAACACACTCTGGCCAAAACGAGGAACAAATCAGCCATTCAAAGGATAAACCCAGTCACTGTTCACCTGTAAATTCTGTTTTTCGTCGTGTTCTTTTATCGTGATCTTTTATCGTGAAAGCCCGGTTTTTATCACCAGTCAGGATACTGATATGTCTGTTCAAACTAATAATGATACTGCAGCCATCGCACGACTGAATTCGGTTTTTGCCAGCCAGAAAAAAGCTTTTCTTGAGAACTCCTATCCCTCATTGAAAGAGCGTCTGGACCTGATTGGTGCTGTTATCCCCATGATGATGGCTAATCGCAAAAACATTCAGGAAGCTCTGGCCTCTGACTTTGGCAGCCACTCCACCGTTAGCGCCGACTTTATTGAAGTGCTCGGGCAGGTCATGCGTGCCCAGTACAATATGGAACAACTGGAAGGCTGGATGGCTGACCAGGACAAGCATATGGGTGCAGAAGTCATGGGTTCTGGCGAAGCTTTCGTGCGCTATCACCCCAAGGGTGTGATCGGCAACATGGTGCCCTGGAACTTCCCCTTTGATATCGCTGTTGGCCCGATGATGGATATGCTGGCCGCTGGTAACCGGGTCATCCTTAAGCCTTCTGATATGACTCCAGCCTGTGGTGAGCTGCTGGAGTCCATGATTCGCTCCACCTACAGCGAAGATCAGGTAGCTGTTGTTAATGGTGGTCTGGACCTGGCCAGGCACTTCTCTTCTCTCGCGTGGGACCACCTGCTCTACACCGGCAACATTCCTGTAGGTAAAGAGGTGATGAAGGCCGCGGCTGAAAACCTCACACCTGTGACTCTGGAACTGGGCGGCAAGTGCCCCGCCATTATCACCGAAGACAAAATCACTGCTGAGACCGCCAGCCATATTGCTGGTGTGAAATCCATCAAGCGTGGCCAGATGTGTGTAACCGTGGACTACTGTCTGGTACCGGAAAATCAGCTGGACACCTTTACTGGCCTGATGCAAACCGCTTTTGCTGAAAGCCTGACCGCCGAAAACGGTGTAGATGAAGCGGCCGGCATTATTAATGACCGTCACATCGCTCGCCTGAACAGCCTGCTGACCGAAGCCCGTGAGAGCGGAGCAACTGTAATTCAAGCGACGAACGATGCTGTGGATGCCGACAAACGCAACATGCCATTCAGCATCGTGGTCAACCCAAGCGATGACATCGAGCTGATGAAGAATGAAATCTTCGGCCCTATTCTGGCAGTGAAAACCTACAAGACCCTCGACGAAGCCATCGCCTATGTGAATGCCGGTGAGCGTCCATTGGGTCTGTATGTATTCTCTGACGATGCCAACGCTGTGAACCAGGTGACCAACAACACCGTATCCGGTGGTGTGTCTGTGAACTCTGCTTCACTGCAGGCAGCATGGCCTTCACTGCCCTTCGGCGGTGCTGGTGCCAGCGGCATGGGCCGTCACCATGGCGAAGAAGGTTTCCGTGAGTTCTCCGTTCCTCGTGGATTCTTCAAGGCAGGTCAGGAACCTTCCCCGGTACTGCCTCCGTTTGGTGAAATGCAGAAGCAGATTCTGGCGCAGGTCTTTCCTGAAGACGCATAAAGTCAGTGCTGTAAATTTAAAAACCGCAATAAACAACGGTGGCAATTAACCACCGTTGTTTATTGCATCAAATATTACACAATCAGGTATTTATATTAATCAAATAAACTTCTTCAACCTGGAACTGACTACTTTTCATTTCTACCAAAAAAACCAACAAGCGATCTTTTTTCAATCTGAAAAAGATTCACACATCCTTGTCCATCAATCACTCTTGACACAGATCTTCACCCGCACTGGTTTTAAAACAACCTGCCTCTCATTCGTCTACTTGCCATACTTGTAAACCTGAACGGACATGACACCGAAATCACTGCAAGACACTGAACAGAGATCACCATACCTGTTAACAATTTACGGCACACTTAAAAAGCAACCCCCGTTAAACCCATATACAACACAATATGCGTTAATTACTGATAGTAATATTGCGATCAAAAGCAAAAAACGAGAAGATGCCATAATAAAAACATCAAAATCAGATAACACCATTAAAGCAAGTCACCTGAATGTAATTCTGATAAACAAAAGAAACATTTAAAATAATTATAGGCAGTATGTTTCATGAGACTTCTATATAGCACCCTACTAACACTCAAAACTTGTAGCCTCTCCTGTATACTTTTAATACAGGCAAGCTCAGCCACAGCCATTGACTCTGATTATGTACTCACCTCCAGTACTATCGAAACGGATACTCTGCAAAATTTTGTACCAATAGTTGATACAGACGACTATGTCAGAATCTGTGGCAGCCATAAGACCACCAGCTCAAGTCCGGTTCTACAACGTGTCTCCCGTAACTGGCAAAGATGTTACGCCTACACTTCAGCTGTACTTTCTACTATGAGAGATTTGGAGCGTAATACTCCTTTCAAACAGTTCTGTGTCCCCGACAATGTCAGCGTAGAATATGCCATAGATATCGCAGTAAGCCATGCGAAGAAGCAGCCAGAAACATATCCTGACAACCCAGCCACCACTGTGTTAAATGCCTTGGCGGCTCGATATCTCTGCCAGTAAAGGTATTGAAATCTCACTATGTGTGAAGTTTTTTATTCCCCCTGCGAGATGCAGGGGTTTTATTAACCAAGTGCCCGGGTACTTACTACCCCTTACAAGTACCTGCCACACCCGACTTCAGCACCGGGGCGATTTCGCTTACCTCCCGTTTTTGATGTCTTGAATGCACTAGCATCCAGTGTCGCCCGGTTGAACGGACTTTGCGTACCTCGCGGGTATATCATCCCCCCCGCACCAGGGCGTCCCTTCTTACGTGCAGGAGGTTGAAGGCCTGCATTATCAGAGGTTTCAGTATCACTGCCGGAGTCAACCTCTATGAAGGACTCGCTTTCGGCAGCCTTCCGGGCACTTTCCTGCTCTGCAGCCAGGCGCTGCTGCTCTTCCTGTTCAAGGCGGCGTCGTTGCTCATCCTGCTGGGCTAATTGAACCCGGAACAATTCCTCAGACAGCCTTGCTTCTTCAGAACAAGCGTGCCTCCAGGCATCGAGTTTTTCTTCCTCGACACTCGCTCTCCACTCAGGACGCTTCTGCTGGTCTTCCTGCTCACGTTCCCAGAGGATTGTATAGGGCGTCATTTGCAAAGATGAATCTTCCAGCATCTGGCGTAGAGTCTGAAAACCATTACGGTTGCCTTCATCAATCAGGTGCTCACGTTTCTTAAGTTCCAGGTAATCCGAAAGGGAAACACCGCCTACCCGATACTCATCGAAATCGGTCAGCATATCATCCATCACAAACCAGTCATCACCAATACGGTTCAGGCTGATATAGTGACCGGAGTTTTTACTGGTACCAATATGACAGATCACTGATTTAGCATTGGCCTTATATAGCACCATATCGTCCCCCTTCATGACATGAGGCAGAACCATTTGACCCTGGGTTTCACAAAAGGCGCCCACCGCTTCATGGTGTCTCTTTCCGGGAATACCTTGACGCGCTCCCGGCGTCAACTTATCAGCATGACTGGTACTGGGTGTAATACTTGCACTCATTGCCAGTAGAGATTCACGACGCGCAATCAGTTTCGTTATTATTTGTGCCTGCGTCTCTTTATCCTCTTCAGTAGTATCTGGCAGAATAGCCGCCACAATACTCATAATTTGTTCATCAGTTATAGAACGCAGCTTGTTCATACCTGTTTGCAGTCTGTTCTCCATAGGAGCTTCTTTCAGCACACGAAAACCCGGTTCCTCCAGCAAGGCATTCAGGTCAACGACCGCACTGTCTCCAAAGAGTGCTGCCTTACCTTCGCGGTCATATCCCAGCCCATGAAACTCTGTGCGATACACATAGTTCACACCGTCTTCCTTCTCCATTGCAAGACGGCTGTTAGCCACACCCACATTGCCCAGCCACGCATCAAACACGACAGCAGCCCCATACTTGGCACCATTCTCCATAGCACGAACAATCTTTGAGCTGTCTTCTGTATAGACCCCACCTTTCATACCCGGCATAAACGGTGTCAGCAGATGCGTTTTGGTGCCCGGGGAGTTCGTCACGGGCAGAAGGTCTGCTACGGGAAAACCATAAATGTCATAGAAGGCATGGGTTAGGCGATAGGCATCAGCCTGCTTCTTGTCGGTAAACAGACTGTCTCGATAGAGAATGCCATTCGGTCTCTTAACTGCCACCTCAACCACTTTACCGCCGCTCGACGCACCTTTCACATGCATCTTTTCCGGTATAGTGGAGGGGGTTACCAGATCTCTAAAATCAACAACTTCCATGCCTTCCATGCCTTCATTCAACCCCAGATACTGGTCATCACTGGAGCTGGCTTGAGGAGCAAAGACATTATCAAACACTTGCAACCGCATAAGGAATGCATCGTTTCGATCCGGCAACTGCCAGGATACGCGATGGTAAAGATCCCTTTTCTCTTGTTCATCCCATGACGAAATTTTACCCAGCGCCAGGGAGATAGACTGTGTCAAATCCCGATCAAGGGGCGAAGCCCCCTGAGCTTTCAGATAAGCAGCGGTAGCATCTTCTTGTGAAACACTTCTGCCATCACGGTCTTGTGAGCTGAGCACTCGATAGGTCAGCAGCTCATGCATAGTTTTTGCACCGTCATCCTCACCATCATCCTGTGAGAGAGGGACTTCAATACAGTAACCGCCGGCCCCCTGGCCAGTCACGTTATGAAGGATCGTATGATTGCCAATATGATCCACCACCGTAGAACTGGTATTCTTCTCTGGCAGACAACTATTCCACTGACATTCGCCATTAGGATACAGAGACAGGGCATTAATGAACTCCAGCATCAACTCTTCCGGATCCTGCTGCTGCAGCATCTTAATATTGGCCATCAAAAAGCCTTTAGCCGTTGGCTTCAGACCTTCAGTACACATAGGAATAAACAGATCTATCACGCTTGAGTTTCCAGCCAGATGACCAAACACGCTGGCCGCCTCAATCAGCTCCACCAGCACTTCTTCTGGCAGGTCAATGGTATTGCCAGCCTGACGGATCCGCTGCTGGTAATCACAGAAAGCATCTTTCAAGCGCAACCAGGCTGTAATTACGTGATCCCTCAGCGGCCCTCGACACTCGATATTTCTGGTTAACTCAGCCGGCACTGTGGTTCTGGCCTGCAAGGCATCCAGATCATCCTGACTAATCAGGCTGGTCATGCACTGCATAGCGGAACTGATATAACAGCTCTTACCGCCAAAGTTTTCAGGCACTGGGAAAATAACGGTATTAAGAGCCGCAGCTTCGTCTGCCAATCTACCCAGCTCATCAGTGGCTACATCCGCCGGTTCAAGCATGGAAGGGAGGGTAATAGCAGGCTCTGCAGACTGCGCCGTCACAACCTGGCGGGTATTAACTTCCTGCGGATTAATCAGAGGTTTTACCATATCCGCCTGCGTAAGGAGATAACGACTGCCATAAACCTCTACTGTAGTATCATCAGGCGAGGTTCTCTTCCCTTCCTTAGCCTCACTCTGAGGTTGAGGTTGAGGTTGAGGCTCTGATAGTTGCTGCCCCCGAGGGTTGGTTATTACTGTTCTTTGCATAGTGTCGTATCCCAATGTTTACTTTTAAAGCTCGCACAGGGATAGGGACAAGCAGACTTGATACTCTACTCACCAAATAACTTCACAGAGCAGTCAGCAATAATAACTATTCACCTGGACGCTCTTATAAGCCGCCTTTTGCCGTTACTTGATTATCAAGAACCCTGAAAAAGAAAAACCTTCTCTGGAATCCTTTCCCAAAGAAGGTTACAAGCCACAAAAGCTATTAATTATAAACAGCCTCCAACCCAGAAATTAATAAGGGTTTTGGAGCTTCTTACGTTCATTACGGTTAGCTGTGGCTTGTGTTTCTGCCTTGCCAGCATTTTTCACTTGATCCTCCAAAGAAGCTGCAATAGCTAATTTCATCTGAACGCAACAACGTATCTTCCATGGAGGATGTTCCACTGGTAACAGCTGGTGCTGTTTCCTTTTAGGCCGAGCCGTTTTAGCTTTAGGCGGACACGTGACTTGGATCTCCAGCTTCTTGACAGCAACATTACCGTCTTCAATAGAGCTGGCTTCTGACGGAGTACTCTGCCCAGTTTCCATAGGAGGCAGGTCTTCAGGCTGAGTAGCATCTGCATCTACAGACCCTGCCTTAATATCGAGTGCAACCATTTTGCTCACAGATTCACTTTTGGTGGTGACGGTTCTGGTGGTGGCGTTCCCACCACTATTTTCTTGAGCAACAGGCAACTGAGGTACACCAGCAGATGCACTTTGTACCAAACGAAGTTCTAAATGCGCAGCACGCCCATTACGAACTTCGTCTTCTGTCGAATAATCATTTCGGCCACCAAGTATGTGGCCAGTATTTCCATTACCCTGGACTGGTGTTTGAGGTAGCATATTTCCTACTCCATATATTTTTCAGGAACAGAAAGCCTATGCGGGTAAAAACCAGAAAAACATCACAGAGCTGTTATTATCACTAACCGTTATCAGGCTCTTTTGTCACTCCACGCCTTAATAATTCCAATTGGGAGAACGTTTCTCCAGAAAGGCCTTAACACCCTCCTGTTGATTTTCACCATCGAATAACGCGAGGAACAACTCTCTTTCCGCAGGCAGTGCCTGACGCACCGGCAGGCTACGCCCCATCTGCACAAGCTGTTTGCAGGCCACCAGGCTTTCCGGGCTCTGCCGGGCCACCTGTTCCGCCAGCGCCAGGGCTCGACCTCTTAACTCTTCCGGCGACACCACCTCTTCCACCAGTCCAATCGCCAGTGCCTGTGGGGCATCAATACGCTCTGCACACAGAATCATCCGCTTGGCCCAGCCTTCGCCCACCAGCAGAGCGAGATTCTGGGTACCTCCTGCACAGGGTAAAAGACCCACGCTGGCTTCCGGCAATGCCATAACAGCCTGGTCACTCACAATACGAAGATCACAGGCAAGGGCCAGCTCCAGCCCGCCACCCATGGCAAAGCCATTAATCGCAGCAATAGAGACACCACGGAAATCCGTCAGGGCTTCAAAGGCACGACCAAAGGCAGCAGCAATATCAGCGGCCAGCTGTTTATCTCCATCAGCAAAGGGCTTGAGGTCGGCACCGGCGGAAAAGAAACGGGGTGTGTCACTAACAATAACAAGGCAAACAATCTGGCTGTCTGCATTCAGCTCTTTCACCATCTCTTCCAACTGCTGAAGGCTGGAGAGCGTCCAGGTATTGGCCGGAGGGTTATTAAGGGTAATCGTGGCGAGAGTGCCACGTTTTTCGAGAATCAAAGTGTCTGCGCTGCTCATCTGTTCCACTCCCTGGCTACAGATAGTTTTCAATAAATAGGCTCTTAATAAAATAAGTGCTTATTAAGTACGTTCTTAATCGAAGGCTATAAATCCACAGTCTGTTCAGATAACAGCCTGCGGGCAATAATCACCCGCATAATTTCATTGGTGCCTTCCAGAATCTGGTGAACCCGACTGTCGCGCACATAACGCTCCAGCGGGTACTCCTTTATATAACCATAACCACCGTGAAGCTGCAGAGCCTCATTACAGATGGCAAAACAACTGTCTGTCGCAAAGCGTTTGGCCATGGCGCAGTAAGTCGTGGCCTGAGGGTCTTTGTTATCCAGCTTTACTGCTGCCAGGTACACCATCTGCCGGGACGCCACCAGCTCTGTTGCCATATCTGCCAGCTTGAACTGCAAGGCCTGAAACTCACCCAGTTCACGACCAAACTGTTTACGTTCACCCAAATACCCGTGCGCCTGCTCCAGTGCCGCTTTCGCTGTGCCTAAAGAGCAGCTGGCGATATTAATACGGCCACCATCCAGCCCCATCATAGCCAGTCGAAAACCGTCGCCTTCCTTCCCCAGGCGATGAGTGACCGGCACACGAACATCATCAAAGGTAATCATCCGGGTGGGCTGGGCATTCCAACCCATTTTCTCTTCCTTGCGCCCGTAGCTGATGCCAGGAGTGTCTGCAGGAATTGCCAGTGCCGAAATACCTTTAGGCCCCTCAATACCGGTACGCACCATAACAACAAGAAGGTCGGTACTGCCTGCACCGGAGATAAAACACTTGCTGCCATTCACAATGTATTCTTCACCCTGACGGCGAGCAGCCGTTTTCAGGGAGGCGGCATCACTGCCAGAACCTGGCTCGGTCAAACAATAGGACGCCAGCTTCTCACCTGTGACTAACTGAGGGCACCACTGCTCCCGCAGAGCATCGGTGCCGAAAGAAGCCAGCATCCAGGTCACCATATTGTGAATGGTCATAAAAGCTGTGGTGGTTGTACAACCGGCGGAGAGCTCTTCAAATACCAACGCAGCATCAAGCCGACTGGCTCCCAAACCTCCGCAGGTTTCAGGGGTATAAATAGAAAGAAAGCCAGACTCTCCGGCTTTACGCAGGGTATCAACGGGGAAAGTGCTGTTTTTGTCCCACTCAGCGGCAAACGGTGACAGCTCCTGACGGGCAAAACTCCTGGCCGCGTCCTGGAAAGCTGTCTGTTGTTCTGAGAGTTCGAAGTCCATAGCCCTGTTGCCCTCGCCGTTTCTATGCGTCACTCCAATAACCATGTTGCTCATAAAACACAGTCATCATAGCTCGACTGGAAAGCTCGACTGGAAAGCTCGACTGGAAAGCTCGACTGGAAAGCTCGACTGGACAGCTCGACGAGCTTCTCTTTCCTGTTATTAGTTAATGAGAGGGAGAATCCGAAGGCAGGGTATCCAGAATGGTATCCATAGCCTCTTCCCGCGTTGAGCAGACATCGGTTTCTTTTATAGCTTCATTGCCCTCGTACTGGCTCACCAATTCGGCCATATCGCGGGTGAAATTTTCTAAAAGCGTCTGTATCTCTTCAGAGTGAGACTGCAGCTTTTGATCAAACTGAATCACAAAGACAGGGTTATTCTCACTGTCTTCAAGGGTGGTTTCATAAAGCCCCTGACGAAAGTGCTGCTCATCGCTAAGGTCTGCCAATGCAAAAGAACGTGTGGATACTTTGGATTTCAGGGCGGGCATCAATTCGAGTGCATCTGCACCAGACACCAGACCAGCCTGCAGACACTGGGTGATAAATTCCCGCGGGGTTTGCCGGGAATCTTTAAAACGCTCCAGCAAGCCTTGATGGCGCTGGAAATCGTGTTCGGAACCGGGACCTTTTTTAGTTATCATGATCAGCCTCCTATCCTTATTGTTTTCTCAGTCTACCTCACACTTTCTTTTCTGCCAAAGCCTTGCATTCAGTGTTCAATATCACACTCCTGCAATAATGATCTGACATTTGGGTGAAACACATTTACTTACACGGCAAATGTCGTAGTATAAAAATCAAGTATTCATTTACAAAAACAGCAATTTACATAAATGAATGATGCTCTCCAAGTAACTGGATGTTGCTGGAAAATAAGCAAAAAATAATTTTTCTTAGAAGAAATGCTCAAAGTCGCCAGGGAGGCAAACTATGAACAGTACTAAAGATCTGCCTTTCCTTAGCACCCTGTTTCTCTTGAAGGTTTTCATCCTTAACCTCTGTTACATTGCCTCCATCTCTGCCAGCCAGCAGAAGCAGACACCAATAAAAATTGTTTACCCCCACGTACCACCTTATGCCTACAACCCCGCACTGAACCCTCACCCAGACAAACCCGGCATACTTGTGGAAGCCTATCAAGCGGTTCTGGATAGAATGGGTGTTACTTATACGCTGCAATTTCTGCCGTACAGGCGCATTTATCGTTATTTTGACAATGGTCGGGCCGATATGGCGGTGATGGATCCATCAGGTATATCCCTGATCAAAAAGCCTTTGCTCTGCTCCAGACCCATTCACTCAACAACGATCAGTCTTTACTGGAGTGATAATGCACCATTCCCCCCCGGAGAAGAGGATTGGAATAACACTGCTCTGGTGTCGACAGGTCTTAATATGGAAGATCTTACCCCATTCCTGCCCAAAAACATTCGCCTGGAACCCGCTCGCCCTGAGCTTTTGCCAGAGCTTTTAAATACAAAACGAAAAGAGTGGGTTATCGATCTAAGCATACGCATGGATACCCTGTTAGCCGCAGGCAACACAAGAGAAATACACAGTACCCCCCTGACGACTCTTAACCTTTATCTCTGCAGTGCAAAGGGTGGAGCAGCATCAAAAACAGTACTTGAGCGCACTGCTTTGTTTATTCAAAATCTTCATTGCAGCCCGGAAGGACGAGCTATCTACGAACGTTATAGCGTGACACTGCCAGCCTGTAAAACAACTCCATAACAACTCCATAACAACGCCCCTCCCCTTAAAACGCTTACCTCTGGCCGGCCAGTTACAATAGATACTTATGTGTTTTGTAAAAACCCATAATTTGTCAAAATAAGTCTACCAATTGGTCAAAAACCTGCGAAAATGCCACGCATATAGGTATTAACACCAACGCCAACCAAGACCACCGCCCCCCACACCACTTCAGAAGATTCCGCAGATAAGGATTAACACCTTATTTCCCTGCCCAGCAGAAGGATTTAGAGCCACAGTGTCACAGCAAACTCTCACAGAACGAACCAGTGCCCACATCGAAACGATGATTGTAGAAGGCATCTATCGTCCAGGAGAACAACTCCCCCTTGAGAGAACACTTTCAGACCAGTTAGGCGTTTCCCGTCCCGCTGTACGCCAGGCCTTAAAGCTGCTGACCTCCCAGGGCATCCTCATTAACAATCATAACAATACTCACTATGTCACCGACGTACTGACCAGAGCTATTGCTGATCCCCTTTCAGAGATGCTGTTGCACCACCCTGAAACACAGGATGATATTCTGGAGTTTCGTTTGCTGCTGGAAGGCTCCTGCGCTTACTATGCTGCACAACGCGCCACCCTGCAGGATCAGGAGCAGATACTGAAAGCCTTAGAGAAACTGGAGACCAGTGGATCTGAAACTAATATCAAAGAAATAAGCCAGGCCGATTTTGCTTTTCATGTCGCTATCGTAGAAGCGACCCACAATGTTGTACTTCTCCACGCAATGCGCAGCATGTACAGCCTGATCGAACACAACATTAACGCTAATATGGATAGCATTCACTGCACCAGCCGCGAATGGGGGCAGAACCTGCTGCTGCAACACAAGGTTTTGGCTGATGCCATTCTGGCCAGAAATCCCGAAAAAGCCAAAGCTGCGGCCACCCATCACTTAAGTTATACCCGTGACGCTGTACATAAAGAGAGCCAAACAAAAGAAGAGCGCCTGAAGCCCATACTCAGTAAAGAATCATTCCAGCTTATCCAATGACGATATCGCTCTATAGCATCCTGTAAACCTGCAGGCTGTTTCCACATCACAACAGGGCGTGCAGCCAATAACAATTAACCATCCGGGTAGAAAAACCAACTGACCTGCTATTAAGCCACACCTGCAAAATCCCGTACGACTCACGCCGCTTTATGACAGTTACATGTACCATTCATGACAGCTGACTGTTTTTTGCACCTGGTGACATTTTTTGGCAGTCCATATGTGACATATGTCTCCATCTATTAATCTGCACCTTTTCAACACCATTCGTCCTGCGCATACTAAATGCAGTAGTCGTCTAAGTGGTCGGCATTTGTTATCCAGCAACAAAAACAGCTCAATACTTATGACGAGTCAAAGGGGTTGTCCGCGGTATCCCGCGCATATGGAGATTTTCAGCCGTGTCTGAGAGTGCAACCGTCATTTCACTTGCCAGTGTTAACAACGCCTGGTCTGAAGTTAGAACAGCGCCTCTGCCTGAAACCGTGCAGGAGTTGCAGGATAAGGGTAAAGAGGGTCTGTCTAAGCCGCTGAAAGTTTTTTTCAAGCAGGCTGATGATCGGCTGTTCAATCTCTCGACACAGTTTTCTGGCAACGAAAGCGATAACCCTTACTTTGCATTTATGCGTGGCCTGCGGGTGAAGAGCCGCCAGATTGAACGCCTCTTCAATAGTGCAATTGATCAGGCCTTTCAGCGGCTGATGACACCGGCTGACGACAACGGCGTGCCCCTCAATGACCACACATATCTCGACACATGGTCTGTTGATAATATGTCTCTGGTTCAGGATGACGAACTGGAGCAACGTGTCGCCGTCGATGCAATGGTGTCCCGGGCCAATTCATCCTGTGAAGTGCCTTTGCAACACCTTACCCTGCGACTGGACAGCCTGATGCCTATCAAGGCTTACCAGGCCAATAATCCTTTGGGTCCGGGTGTTCTCTGCAACGCATTTCTGGAAGCCATTGAAGAGCTGGACAGTACTATTGCGACCCGCCTGGTCGCTCTTAAAACCTTTGAAACCACCGTACTGTCCCAACTGCCTCAGGTTTACAACACTGCCAACGGCATGCTGACAAACCAGAATATTCTACCGAACCTCTCCAGGAACGCCGGGACGGGTGCGCATTTATACAAACGATCAGCACAAGAGCAGTCTGCGCCGGGTCAAGGCAGCAGCTCTCATACACCACATGAGAACGAGCAGGAACCTTCATTACCCAAGGTTCAGGAATTGCTCGAACACTACCAGTCAGCGTTCGGCAGTGGTCACTCAGACACAGCAGGGACGCAAGATATGTCAGCACTGTTCAGTATGCTGTCGAAGCTGCAGGAACAACAAACGGCCATTCTGGAAAACCAGAAAGCCCATACATCGACACAAGCCATCCCCAACACTCAAACTACAGCCACAGTCGTTGACCTCAACCCCAGGCTGAAGAACTTGAGCTCCTCTGAGCGCGAGAGTGTTGGCCAGAAGGAAGAAGAACTGATCAACCTGATCAGCAAACTGTTTACCTACATTCTGGAAGATCGTAATCTCCCTGCGCCCATGAAAGATCTGCTGAGTCACCTGCAGATCCCTATGATCAAACTGTCTTTGAGCGACCCTGAGTTCTTTAACGAAAACGGTCACCCGGCCCGCCACCTATTGAACGAAATGGCTACTGCAGCCATGGGCTGGCAGGACAACGGCGGTCGCAAAGACTCTCTTTACCGTAAAGTAGAAACCACTGTTCATCAGGTTCTTAATGAACAGCAAGCCGACTCAACCACCTTCCAGGCACTCTCTGAAGACTTTGATGGTTTTATTGCCATGGAACGTCGCCGCGCCAACATTCTGGAAAAGCGCATGGTGGAAGCAGAGCAGGCCAAGGCCCGCGCAGAGCATGCCCGCCAGCAGGTTCAGATGGTCTATCAGGGTTATATCCAGGGGCGTGAGCTGCCGGAAATTGGCCGCCGTATTCTGGATGATGCCTGGAGTCAGGTGCTCTTTCTTTGCTGCCTGAACAAAGGCATGGAGAGCCCGGAGTGGAAAGCCCATCTGCAAACCACCGCAGACCTGATATGGAGTGTGACAGCACCTCTCGACAAGGCCAGTTATGAGCGTCTGGTGAAACTCTCCCCTGGCCTGGGCAAGCGTCTGCGCACCGAACTGGAAGCTATTAGCTTTGACCCTTTCCAGATGACTGAACTCTTCAAGTCACTGAAAGCGTTTTATGTCGAACATATTCAGGCCACCAGAAAGGCTATTGCAGAACAGGCTGCACACGCAAAAGCTCTGGCCGAGCAATCCGCCATTGAACGAGCGGCTTTTGAAAGAGCCGCGATTGAAAAAGCAGCTCTTGAGAAAGCCGCTGCTGAAGCTGATGCCCTGAAGCTGCAGCTCAAAGAAGAACAAAGACAAAGACGGAAACAAGAACAGGAACGAATCATCGCAGAGCTCGCGGTTGCTGAGCTTGCAGTTAAAGAGCCAGGTGCAGACGAGCAGAAAATGAACGTGCTTGCTGTGAATGGGTCTGCCACCAACGTGAATACTCAGCCAGCAACTGTGCCCGGGAAACCTGTCACCAACCCCGCCTACCTCAAGCAGGTCGAACGATTGAACAAAGGCAGCTGGTTTGAACTGCAGGAAGGCGAACAGTCTTTCCGCTGTCGTCTGGCGGCTATTCTGGATGTCACCGGCACCTACATTTTTGTGAACCGCGCAGGTATGAAAGCTGCCGAGTTCCACCAGGATGATCTGGCGCAGGCACTGGAACAGGGCACAATCAAACAGCTGGATGATGGCATACTGTTTGACCGTGCTCTTAAGGCTGTCATCAGCGACCTTCACACTCGTAATTAAGCCGGTCATATATCGCCCAGCTATGCCCTTCAGGGCCAGCCCCCAATACAGAAGGTGTCATATATGTTAGAAACTTTTCTCCTGCATAAACATCGAAGGGGGTAACTCTGTAATTTGATGCGGAATCAACATTGATAGCACATATAGAATCTCATTCTGCTTCGGGAGCAGAAAAAGCGGACTCTCTCCCAAAAAATAAAGAATGCACATCTGAGATGGCTTTCTGCAAAGCCTTCTTAAGGGATGTAGCTCTGACAGAACCGAAAACTTACACACATATAGAATTGGCGGCCGGGAATTATAGTTTTAACAGGGACGGAACCTTAAATACCTTACCATTTGAAGGTGTTAGACCGATCCATGATGCTGAATGTGTCTGTGTCGGGTGCGACTACGAAGAAAACAGGTACAGATATAATGTGCTGGAAAAAACAATTGCTGATGTAATCAAAAAGCATAGTGATAAACATATTAAGTTTTATATAAATGATATGGATGCATTATCGAATTATCAGGCGACAAAACATGCCAGGACGCATGCACAAAATAACGCTTCAAACACTGATATTGATTTCATTGAACTTCCGGGTGATTGTTTTGAGCTGAATATTGAACAGTACAATCCAGATTCAGTACATTTAAAAAACCCTGATAAATATATTTTCAAGCGCCGGAAGGGGCAAGATGCCCCAGAAACTTCATTTCAGGTTGATAGACTCATAAAATTGCTAGGTCACTGTGCAGGGTGCAAGGAAAGAGGGCTTGTCCTGGCGCACACCTGGCCTTCTTTTCTTAATGTAGAGCTTGAAATACGTCCTCTGATGGAGGGGGTAGAAATACAAGAATGCACACTGGGTTACAGTACTCATTACCATAGTGCCCGGAAAAACCAGGAAGAATCAGACATACAACATTTCAGACCTGGGATGGTTCACTTATACAGACTGGCAGGCCAAACCCCTGAGGTGCAGACAACTTGATTTTTTCCTTTTTGATTGCCACATCGCTAATACCTATGGGGTATTGTAAGAGGAATAAGGCCATACCCGTCAATGTGACAGGGCTTCAGAGACAGTGTAGTCAGCCATCTTTTCATGGGCTTTCCCATCCGCTTGAAACAGTAATTCACAGACAGAACTGACAGCGCCCCCCGGAGCTGGCAAAATCAGAGTAACAATTCACACGACTGTCGAGATTTAGGGGTTCCCTGAAGGAGTCACCTATAGTGTTCGACGTCAGTGTCAGCAGCTTCTTGTTTACGGATACCCTTAATGACGGATCAGATCGTGATCGGCGACGACGGCGTCGAACGCCAGTCGCTCAAAGGCTATACAGAAATGGCCTACCTGAACTATTCCATGTATGTCATTCTGGATCGGGCATTGCCTCACATTGGTGATGGTTTGAAGCCGGTTCAGCGGCGTATTGTTTATGCCATGAGTGAGCTTGGCCTGAAGAACAGCGCCAAACATAAAAAGTCGGCCCGTACCGTCGGTGACGTTCTGGGTAAATACCACCCTCATGGTGACAGCGCCTGTTACGAAGCCATGGTGCTGATGGCCCAGCCGTTCTCCTATCGCTATCCGCTGGTTGATGGTCAGGGTAACTGGGGGTCTCCAGACGACCCGAAATCCTTCGCCGCCATGCGTTACACCGAAGCACGTCTGGGCAAGTATGCCGACGTACTGCTCGGCGAACTCGGTCAGGGCACTGTTGAGTGGACGCCCAACTTCGACGGCACCCTCGACGAACCTGTCACCCTGCCCGCCCGTCTTCCTAATCTGCTTCTCAACGGCACCACCGGTATTGCCGTGGGTATGGCGACCGATATTCCTCCACACAATTTGAAGGAAGTCGCGTCGGCCTGTATCCACATGCTGGACCACCCCAAGTCCACACTGGATGACATCTGCGAACATATCAAAGGCCCGGACTTCCCCACAGATGCCGAACTGATTACCCCTGCCGCTGACATCAAGAAGATGTACAGCACCGGCCGTGGCAGCCTGCGCATGCGTGCGGTATACGTAAGAGAGCAGGGCGACATCGTCATTACCGCCCTGCCGCATCAGGTATCTGGTGCCAAAGTGCTGGAGCAGATTGCCGACCAGATGCAGAAGAAAAAACTGCCCATGGTTGCCGACCTGCGGGATGAGTCAGACCACGAGAATCCTACCCGCCTGCTGATTACACCGCGCTCCAACCGGGTAGATGCTGAACAGTTGATGAACCACCTGTTCGCCACCACCGACCTGGAACGCACCTACCGGGTCAATATGAATATGATTGGCACCGACGGCCGCCCACAGGTGAAATCACTGGATGTGATGCTGCGGGAATGGCTGGTATGGCGTCAGGACACCGTGGCCCGACGCCTGGAATACCGTCTGGAAAAGGTCATGGGGCGCCTGCATATTCTGGATGGTTTAATTAAAGCCTTCCTGAATATTGATGAAGTCATCGAAATCATCCGCTACGAAGACAAGCCCAAAGAAGAGCTGATGAAGCGCTTCAGCCTCAGTGACAAACAGGCCGAAGCCATTCTCGACCTCAAGCTGCGCCATCTGGCCAAGCTGGAAGAAGAGAAGCTGCGCGCCGAGCAGGACGAACTCAACAAAGAGCGTGAATACCTGCAGCTGACTCTGGGTTCTGACCGTCGCATGAAGACCCTGATCAAGAAAGAGATCAAGGCAGACGCTGAGAAGTTTGGCGACGACCGTCGTTCTCCTATCACCGTGCGCGGTGAAGCCCAGGCACTGTCGGAAACCGAACTGATGACCTCAGACCCGGTTACCGTGGTTATGTCTGAGAAAGGCTGGGTACGCGCAGCGAAAGGTCATGACATTGACCCGGAAAAGCTCAGCTACAAGTCAGGAGACAAACTCGGCTTTACCGTTAAAGGCCGCAGCAACCAGCCCACCCTGTTCCTCGACTCCACCGGGCGCACCTACACGATTACCACTCACACCCTGCCTTCAGCCAGAAGTCAGGGCGAACCACTCACCGGGCGGGTCAACCCACCGGCAGGTTCCACTTTTGAGGCGGGTATTCTGGATGACGACAAAGCCCACTACCTGCTGGCCAGTGACGCCGGCTACGGCTTTGTCACCACAGTCGGCGATATGGTGTCGCGCCAGAAAGCCGGTAAAACCACCCTCACCCTGCCCAAGTTCACAAGGGTTATGCAGCCGGTGAAGGTAGAAGATGTGGATAACCAGACAGTCGTCGCCATCAGCAACGAAGGCCGCATGCTGCTGTTCCCGCTGAAAGACCTGCCGGTGATGGCACGAGGCAAAGGCAACAAAATCATCAACATCCCATCAGCTCGGGCAACCAGCCGTGAAGAGTTCATGGTGTCGATGACTCTACTCACCGAAGGGGATAGCCTGACAGTGTTCGCCGGCAAACGTCACCTGACACTGAAACCCGCAGACCTGGACCACTACCGCAGCGAGCGGGGCCGCCGGGGTAATAAACTGCCCAGAGGGTTCCAGAAAGTGGATAAGATAGAAGTGAACTGACAGTTCTCCCATTGCGTGATCAAAAGGCCAGTTTAACTGGCCTTTTTTTATGGCCCCCGACATCACACCGCACTTAAACAGCAGGTGCCATTACATTGGAGGCAGCAGGCGGGACAAGGGTGTCTACACTTGTCGCCCTTCGACCTCAGCAGGCCTGCCGCACATGGAATACTTATCTCGCCTAAAAAGCATCAATAGTCCTTTATTCTGCCTTTGTGTACTTATTCTGATGTTGTTATCGCAGTCTGCACTCAGTGGTTATGATAAGGGCTCACTGGGCATTTGTGGATGGGAGGTGGTTTATCGCTTATCTAATTACAAAAAGCTCGAGGCCTGGCGAACAATGACCGGCAAGATTCTTGAGTCTGAAATTGCGGCTTTACCAGTTGATGACGAAGGAAGAGCCCTCCTTAGTAAACTCCTGCAGGGTAAAGCGGAAGGTGACTGGGTCTCTAAGGTTAACCCTATAAAGGTTATATCTGTCTGTGACCCCACTGTGAGCACCGGTACGATGTGTGCCATGTTGTATGGTATTAATCACTGGGGACAAATGCGTGACCATGTTTTAAGAGAGGTTAAAGAAGGCCGTTATAATGATCATGCCATAGCTCTGACGCTTGCTCTGTTGTGGGAAAAACTGCCGACATATTTTAAAGCCATGAAAGTAAGGATCTTTGACGAGCACACCGATAGTGAAATCACGGTCACCGAGCTGTTAAAGCTATGGTACGAACATCCTTTTCCGAAAAAGGCTATTTCAACTGGTATTCCGGCAGCTGGCGCTGTAAGTACGCTCCCGCAACTTGTGGGATCAATGGATAAACTTAAGCTGGTGCCAAAAAACTTTAACAGGGAGGGCGTGTTCCAGAAGATTTTCACCGAATTACTTGAGCAAAAAGACAACCCGGTTTGTACTAATTATGACCTGATATTTGATGCGATAAATATCTACCATGGCTTTCAGGAGAGGATTAAAACAAAAAGAGATATAGCAGAACTTGCCATGGCGTTTTTTCCTTTTCGTGTAAGCGGAAAAAAGAAACATCAGATCAAATTACTTAACACATTACTGACAAATATTTCAGCTGAGCAGCAGGAGCAAGAAAAGCCAATAGAGCAGACTGGAATGAGGGTGGATGTAATGCCTGAATTGAGAAGCAAAGTCTTTATAGGGCTCAAACCCGAGCTGGTAAAAGCCAGTAGTGAAGCGCTGGTGCGACGCCTGCACAGACAGGGAGCATTAGATAGTCGTCTGGTCAAACGGCATGTCCTTTCCCGTGTCCGGGTTCCCTATTTCAATCACGCCAGTAGCCTTGTCAGTACTGATACTTCGAAAGCTATATATTTTGGCAAAAGAACTGATCCGAGAAAAAGTGCCAGCACGGAAAGGGTTATTGATAATCTGATTGAAAAACTGAAAGTCAGTAAAGAGCAGGATTCCTGGAAGTTGTTCTGTACTTATACCAGGTCAGACTGGTGTCACGGTGAACATGTGGTGGCTACCCGTGAAGACTTCAATATTGCCTTGCAGATGCTTCTGGATGAGCAGCGTCACCCGGGAGAAACCTTTGCCAGGGTGCTGAGATCGCCTTATTCCTATGATTGGAGCCTATAGAATGTGGCTAGTAACCCTGACAGGAACTAGAATCCTCCTCCCGCACCGTTAGGATTTGCCGCACAAGGCAGGAACGGAGAAACGGCGGTAGACAAGGGGATTCTATGCCTGGCTTTCTTAAGCAGTTCGCTCTTACCATTGTGCCGGTTTTCCTGTTGGGTATCGGCTGGATTTCAGAAGCGACGTGTGCAAAACGTGTTGCGCCATTTCTGCATCCGCCACTTCTGCTCAATACCAGTCATGCTGCACAGCATAACTATAACCTGCGCCCGCGGCGTGGAGCCCTGCTAACCCCGCAAACAGTATTGCCGAACGGTACTGTAAATGACGCTCCCATTGAAATCAGGGGCACGGACAGAGGGAACCTTTTTATCCCTGCACCTCCCGGGGTTACGCAGCGTATTTCCATCCATATAAACGATCAGACATTTACACCGGAATCATTACCCCACGGGTATAAGTTTCTTGTTCTGAGTGATGGCCACAAAGGCTTGTGGATGCAGGGTATTGATGCTTCCGATAACAACTCAACTGTGCAGTTTTCCTGGCAGACTTACGACCCGAATACTCAGCAACACCAGGTTCACAATAGCCGGGCCGCCAGGGTGAGTGTTTATTCAGCTTTTGTCCGCCCGCCTCCGGCTGAAGCTGAAAGCTGCATATCGGGTTTGGCCTGTGATACCCCCCTGCAGACAGAACAAATAGAACAATGGAGTCAAAACCCTGGGCTGCCCTTGCTCTATAAATCCTGGCTTGGCGGTGAGTTCTATGATCACGCGCTCTACCTTGATGCCAGTACCGGTACAGAGCCATTAAACCGCTATGTTCAGAACAACCCTTATGGACATGTCATTGTGATTGTTGATGACAGCAATGGGCCTGTGCCGATGAATGAATCCCTGGTGTTTCAGGGTCGCAACCATGTGAATATGGTGGGCTGGCGTTTAGCTGAAGAGGCCGCGTCATCAGCATCGGGCAGCGGCGAGGATCTGGATTCTGCTATTCATGAAGCTCTCTATAAAGAACGCAATGAACAACGGCAGACAAACTACAGCCGGGCAGTGATTGCGATCAAACCGGAAATTATGCAACAAAACACCGCTATCCAGTGTACCGGGGGCAGCCAGTGCACCTTTGAAAACCTTCATGTTTCGGCTCCAAAAGAGAGCTGCGTCACTGTCTTTAATCCTAGTGGTGGTGCGCTGAACGCAAGGAATTATTTCGCCAGATATCTCATAGCCTCCGGGCAAGTATTGAACTGCCAGTTTGATCTTCCTGATAATGTTATCCCCTTTTGGGGCAATGGTTATTACCCTTTTTTCAAAAACAATGTGATTTCCAGCAACCAGTTCTGGCTCATGGTTTATACCGGTGGAAGTTGCCAGACCAGAGGGCGCTGTGGGGATAACCAGATTCCATGCCTGGCAAACTCTGAAGGGTGCCCGGTTATTATTAAAGGAGACCCGAACTATGCCGTTAGGGCGAACTGCCAGGGTACCCCCTGGCCAGTTAGTTGTATAAAACCCACCGCAATGTCGAGCGCCCCATACAGTGAGGCTTCGTCATCGCCAGTGAGTTATCCGACAATATCACCTACGAAGGCCATTACTGCGGGAGCTACTGTCAGCACAGCTCTGTGCCAGGCTTATGGTGCTGGCTGTGCGCCAACTGTCACTCCCAGTGCTGCTCCCCTGGTCAGCACAGCAGTTGCTCTAGGGACGGCCGGTGTTATTGCAGCGGGTGCGGGTCTGTTCCTTGCTGAGGAAGGCATACGTTATGCGTATCAACGTGGACCGACGATCTTTGATCTTCTCGCTGGGTGCATGAAATGGTGCAATCAGTATCGTCACCGGAGCAAGCCTCATGTCATCCCCAAATATATTGAGATGCCAGACATGGAAACGAAGGCATTCGAAGAAAGTGATGAATAAACAATAAAGGAAAACCTGCTGGCCAGTGACACCGGTTACGCCTACGGCTTTGTTGAAAATCACCGCCACAGCCGGCGATATGGTGTCACGGCAGAAGGCCGGTAAAACCAGCCTCACACTGCCCAAGCTTACCAGGGTCATGCAGCTGGTAATCTAATGTGAAATAATGATTCCAGAGGGTTTAATTCGCCCCCCACTTATCTATCCTTATTTTCTCAAGCCGCGCGTCTTCTTTTTCTTGCAATTTTCTAAATCTCTCGTCGTCTTCTTCCTGTTTTTTTCGAAATCTCTCTTCTATTTCCGCATCCCATGCTGCGTACTTCTTGTAACTCTCGGTCGATTCCATATCTCTCTCCCTTTTCTCGATTACTTTCATGTCGATATCAATCTCATAGGAGTACAGGTCTTTGTGGCCATCCAATATGTAAGCGTCCACCGCATCATTTATTTTTTGGCCAGTAAAGGGGGCAAAGCCCTGATAACACTTTTTAAGGCTAGCCGTCGCAGCTATGAGTGGGTCCATGTACAGGAGCGCAGGTATGGAGTCGACTGATAAGGCCCTGCTTAGCAGTCTCGAAAATAAAACAATGGCATGCTGGTTCACCATTGGGTGATTATAGGGACGCAGCAGGGAAAGAACTTTAAGTATTCGGAAAAACTCATCTTCACGATCCGGCTGCTTGCAGGGTGGGGAACAACTTAGCCAGCCATTAGGGTTTTTATTATTTGTTTTACTCAGTTCGGCATCAAGAATACTCTTAAAATCAGCAACAGCCGGAATCTTTAGCTGGTAAGTGATCGTTCCAATGTTATTTTCGACACTCTCATGGAGATAACGTTTATTATTTTCGGTTCTGGCCTGCACCCTTAACACTTCAATCTTAATGCCATGTTCGTACAATGTATTGGCAATAGCATTCAACTCTTTCCTGCTTTCAGAAGACATTGTGCCTACGGTGATTACAATAGGTTCCGTTCTTAAGGAAATGCCCTGGTAATACAAATCTGGCCCGAGAAGAAAAGTTTCAGTATTTAGATAAGCATTTCCACTAACTCCAAAGTAATCATCCTGCAACTTGATAATTTGCTTGCAACGTGCACTCTCTTCCTGGAGTTCATCTACTTTAAGATGTCCATAGCTTTGTCCTGGATGGCATGTATGTAAAAAATCTAAAGCAACTTGTGAGGCCTGCAGGGTCGCTAAGATTTTCTGCTTGGATGACCGGCGTTTCACTACATCGGTGGACAGACCCGTTTCGGCATTCACTTGACTGACACATAGCACCACAAAGACCACAGAAAACAACAGTGAGGTGAGTCCACCCAAAATACGCTGCCCTGTGGTTAAGATTGTATGAAACCCTGTTTTCTTGCTCATAATCGCTCCCTCTTATCTATTTTGATTCTGAGGGTTTGTCCAGAAAACGAGGGGGAAGTTCGCTTTTTGTTAGTTTTCCCAAGCAAGATGTAAGTACCCGGTCACATGAAAACATAGGTTTCTGACTCAATCTCCAGGATACTCAGCAGTGCCGCAGCTCCAGTCACATAACGGGCTATGCTCCCTGCGCTGCAACCCAGCTCAGCAACCCGTTTATTGGCCAGAAATAGTTATTTCCACATGGCCGGGCACTTAAGAGCGGTACAGCGGGTGATAACTCATCAATCAATAGCGAGAGACGTTTGTTAACACAATGGCTTCTGACGCTTAAGCCATTGTCAGCATATTGTATAGACCCCAACAGCTTATAGGTCGCTACTTTTCTCTGGCTTTCCTGCCTGGTTATGAGTGTGTTGTGTAAAAGTGAGGCAGTAGCTTTATGCCTGAGAGAGCAAATCGTAGATATCTAACATTGCCCACCCCTGCATTCCATACTGACACATCTGTAATTTAACTTAGGCCGCTATCAACATAGCAACAACAAAGTCCTCTTCTTTACCCAAAACAGAAAAAATCGTCCTCTTTAATACCGAAATACCTATAAGCACCACCAAATACAACAACTGTCGTCAACCAAACACACATGCGTATACGCAATCATTACAATTATTTAGAAGATCTTGACCCTATACAATGAAATCAAATTCACAGACGGGAAAAAAGCTTTAAAGCTACCTCCCATGTGTCAGTTTCTATCGCGTTGATATACAGAACCAATTAGGAGGCACAAGCTTGTGCTTCTCAAATCTCAGTATTTTGGCCAAATTATCACCTCATTTAAAACGTATGTATGTTCAAGAAAACTCATTTAAAACGTATGTATGTTCAAGAAAACTCTTTTAGCTGTATCTGTTGCCGCTCTATCATCAACTGTTTTCGCTAGCACCCACAACAACGCGTACGCCAACACCGTTGCGACTCACAACAACGCAACGCTATCACTGCCGCCAACACTCACGTGAACGCAACACCGTTGCGCAAACGCTATCACTGCCGCCAACACTCAATTGGAACGCCAACACCGTTGCGACCCACAACAACGCAAACGCTATCACTGCAGCCAACACTCACGTGAACGCTAACACTGTAGCGACTCACAACAACGCAAACGCTATCACTGCCGCCAACACTCACGTGAACGCCAACACCGTTGCGACTCACAACAACGCGAACGCTATCACTGCCGCCAACAAATACGTGAACGCCAACACCGTTGCGACTCACAACAACGCAAACGCTATCACTGCCGCCAACACTCACGTGAACGCTAACACCGTTGCGACTCACAACAACGCGAACGCTATCACTGCCGCCAACACTCACGTGAACGCCAACACCGTTGCGACTCACAACAACGCCAACGCTATCACTGCCGCCAACACTCACGTGAACGCTAACACCGTTGCGACTCACAACAACGCGAACGCTATCACTGCCGCCAACACTCACGTGAACGCCAACACCGTTGCGACTCACAACAACGCGAACGCTATCACTGCCGCCAACACTCACGTGAACGCCAACACCGTTGCGACTCACAACAACGCAAACGCTATCACTGCCGCCAACACTCACGTGAACGCCAACACCGTTGCGACTCACAACAATGCGAACGCTATCACTGCCGCCAACACTCACGTGAACGCCAACACCGTTGCGACTCACAACAACGCGAACGCTATCACTGCCGCCAACAAATCACGTGAACGCCAACACCGTTGCGACTCACAACAACGCCAACGCTATCACTGCCGCTAACAAATACGTGAACGCTAACACTGTAGCGACTCACAACAACGCCAACGCTATCACTGCCGCCAACACTCACGTGAACGCCAACACCGTTGCGACTCACAACAACGCCAACGCTATCACTGCCGCCAACAAATACGTGAACGCCAACACCGTTGCGACTCACAACAATGCGAACGCTATCACTGCCGCCAACACTCACGTGAACGCCAACACCGTTGCGACTCACAACAACGCGAACGCTATCACTGCCGCCAACACTCACGTGAACGCCAACACCGTTGCGACTCACAACAACGCGAACGCTATCACTGCCGCCAACACTCACGTGAACGCTAACACCGTTGCGACTCACAACAACGCAAACGCTATCACTGCCGCCAACAATCACGTGAACGCTAACACTGTAGCGACTCACAACAACGCCAACGCTATCACTGCCGCCAACACTCACGTGAACGCCAACACCGTTGCGACTCACAACAACGCCAACGCTATCACTGCCGCCAACACTGTGAACGCCAACACCGTTGCGATGCAAACGCTATCACTGCCGCCAACACTCACGTGAACGCTAACACTGTGGCGACTCACAACAACGCAAACGCTAACGCCAACACCGTTGCGACTCACAACAACGCAAACGCTATCACTGCCGCCAACACTCACGTGAACGCTAACACTGTGGCGACTCACAACAATGCAAACGCTATCACTGCCGCCAACACTCACGTGAACGCTAACACCGTTGCGACTCACAACAATGCAAACGCTATCACTGCCGCCAACACTCACGTGAACGCTAACACCGTTGCAACCCACAACAACGCAAACGCTATCACTGCAGCCAACACTCTCGTGAACGCTAACGCTGCCTCCATAGCCAAGCAAACTAAGAAAAGCCGTGCTGAAGCCAAACGCTCCAAGCACTTCCGTACTACTAACACCGTTGCAACTTACCACAACGCAGATGCGATCAAACTGAATCGTGCCGATATTGATCAGGCCCGTTTTGTAGCTCAAAATAACGCTTCAGATATCGCTCAGAACAAATCAGGTATTCAGAAAAACGCCAAGCGTATTGATGAGAACCGTGACGGTATCGCTGCTGCTATCGCTATGTCTTCACTGCCACAAGCAATGCAGGGTATGGGTACCGTTGCTATCGGTGCCGGTAGCTTCGAAGGTAAGAGCGCAATTGCTCTGGGTGTTTCCAAGAACTACGTAATGAGCAATGGTTACAACTCCATCACTGTAAACGCCAGCGCAGGTTCTGTTGGCCATACTTACGCTGTAAGCGCTGGCTACAACTTCTAATTGAGCCAGTAGCTAAAATGAAGCGGGCTGCCCTTTGGGTAGCCCGTTTTTTTATGAGATAAATACAACGATTCGTCGTATTTTAAGAACACCTCTTCACACAACAAGTAATACAAATCACATGAGAGAAAAATTAAGAAAAAAGATCATGGAAGTCTGCGACGCAAAAATTGCCCGTAAAGGGAACAATGTTGGTCTTTCTTTCTACGCCTTCTTTGCCAACAAAAATGATGATCCGGAGTTGCTGATGGAAGCCGCTGAATGGTGGATCATGACCCACAAGCTAGATCATTTCGAAAAGGCCGTTAAGGTCAGGCAGCTGGTGACACAACTATAGATGTGAAAAAAAAGGCCGACAGGGTCAGACTGTGCTCCTGCAATTCGGGTACTTCCACCAATGGTGGTCGCGCTTTGACCAGAGGCTCTTTTAAAAAACAGCCAACGGCCCAGATAGCAGATTCCCATTTTCCAACAGGAACAAGGGCAACAGGTTCGTCGGTTACGAACTCCCCGTCAAAGACTTACGGGCGAGGACAGTAATCAAACACATCCGAATGAATATGTTCTTCTGGAAACCCGGCAGCAGTCAATTCATCCAGTGTTGCATACACCATATCCGGTGAACCGCTGATATAAAAATGCGCACCTGTCAGCTGGTCTTTGTCGTCCAGTACCGCTTTATAAAGCAGCCCATGGCGACCATGCCAGTCACCATCCACTTCTGGTTCACTCACCACCGGGTGATAGTTCACGCCCTTAGAGCTGGCCCAGAAAATGGGCAGACTGGGCATATAAAAACCGGATGGATGACGCACGCCCCAGTACAAGTGAACAGGAGGCACATGCTCCCGAATAAAGGTCGCTTCAATCATCGCCTTCATTTGGGCAAACCCCGTACCTGCGGCAATAAATACCAGTGGTGCCTCAGGGCATTCACCAATATGGCAGTTGCCTTTAGGGATATTAATTTCGATGGTTGCAGACGTGGTGAGATAATCGATCACTTCAAGCGCTCGGGAGTGGCCGGGGAAACACTGAATATGCAGCTCCAGCGACAGGCCATCGGTCGGTGCCGAGGCAATAGAGTAAGCGCAGGGGCTGCCTTCAGGCATAACCACTTCAAGATACTGCCCGGCAGCCCACGGCAAAGGCTGGTCATCCGCACTTTCGAGTACCACCTGATAGATATCGCAGGTTATCTTATGAACCCTGCCTATCCGTACTGTTTTTACCGCAGCTGTTTTTGTCACAAAAGAAACGCCTGCTTTATCTCCGACACACTAAAGCATAGGCCAGAGTCACTGACTCTGGCCTATGGGGTATCAACAAGGGAGATGTTTAAGCAGTGTCTTTACCAGGGTTTAAAGCGGCACCTTAATCGATGCCCAGCTCATCCCAGATTTCATCAACCTTCTGTTTGACCTCATCACTCATGGAGATGGCTTCTCCCCATTCACGATTCGTCTCACCCTGCCACTTATTCGTAGCATCGAAACCAACCTTGGAACCCAGCCCCGCTACCGGAGAAGCAAAGTCCAGATAGTCGATTGGAGTGTTTTCAATAAAGGTCATGTCACGCTTCGGGTCCATACGTGTGGTCATGGCCCAGATTACATCGTTCCAGTCCCGGGCGTTCACATCATCATCACAGACAATCACGAACTTGGTGTACATAAACTGCCGCAGGAATGACCAGACGCCCAGCATCACCCGCTTGGCATGGCCGGGGTATTCCTTGCGCATGGTCACTACCGCCATACGGTAGGAACAACCTTCCGGTGGCAGATAGAAATCGACAATTTCCGGGAACTGCTTCTGCAGAATGGGTACAAACACTTCGTTCAGTGCCACACCCAGCATGGCAGGCTCATCGGGCGGACGACCTGTGTAGGTGCTGTGGTAGATCGGATCTTTCCGATGGGTCATACATTCCACGGTAAACACCGGGAAGGTTTCTACTTCGTTGTAGTAACCGGTGTGGTCACCGTAAGGGCCTTCTTCCGCAAAATCATCAGGGTAGATATGCCCTTCCAGAACGATCTCGGCACTGGCAGGTAATTGCAGGTCTGTGATCTTGCCCTGCACCAGCTCAGTTTTAGAACCGCGCAACAGGCCTGCAAAGGCGTATTCAGACAGACTGTCAGGCACAGGTGTCACTGCACCCAGAATCGTTGCAGGGTCAGCACCCAGGGCAACAGCCACAGGGAACGGCTTACCGGGATTCTTCTCCTGCCAGTCACGCAGATCCAGCGCACCACCACGGTGAGAGAGCCAGCGCATAATCAAACGATTACGCCCCAGTAGCTGCTGACGATAAATACCCAGGTTCTGGCGCTCTTTTAATGGCCCGCGGGTAACGACCAGCGGCCAGGTCACCAGCGGTGCAACATCACCGGGCCAGCAGGTCATGACAGGCAGCTTGGTGAGGTCAACATCATCACCTTCCAGCACAACTTCCTGACAGGCAGCTTTGCGTACTACCTTCGGCCCCATATTCAGAACCTGTTTGAAGATAGGCAGCTTTTCCAGTGCGTCTTTGAAACCCTTGGGTGGATCAGGCTCCTTAAGGTAAGCCATCAGTTTGCCGACATCCCGCAGTGCGTCGGTATTGTCCTGCCCCATACCCAGTGCCACCCGTCGAGGCGTACCAAACAGGTTGGCCAGCAGGGGCATACTATAGCCTTTGGGATTTTCAAACAGCAGGGCTGGCCCGCCTTTGCGCAGGGTGCGATCACTGATCTCGGTGATCTCAAGGTTCGGATCAACTTCCTTCTTGATGCGCTTCAGCTCACCAATCTTTTCCAGTTGATCGATAAAGTCCCGCAAGTCACGGTATTGCACTTAATTCTTTCTCCTGTCCCCTGCTCTTACATAAAAGCCTGGCGCGTATCATATCTTCAAAACGCTTATGAGCGAACTGCTCCCCGGTGCTCCCTGTATAAAGCTAAACAGTGGCTATCAAACAAAAGCCCCGACACTTGCGTGCCGAGGCTTTCTATTAGGGCTTTGTTTCAAAAGCCTGAAGGTTAGCAGCCGCTGTGCCGCTGTTATTTGCGCTTCATGGACTGGAAGAACTCGTTGTTGGTCTTGGTATGCTTCATACGATCCAACAGGAATTCCACCGCTGAGGTTTCGTCCATAGGGTGCAGAAGCTTACGCAGGATCCACATCCGCTGCAGCTCTTCTTCAGTGGTCAGCAACTCTTCACGACGGGTACCAGACTTGTTGATACCCATGGCCGGGAACACACGCTTTTCTGCGATCTTACGATCCAGATGCAATTCCATGTTACCGGTACCCTTGAATTCTTCGTAGATAACTTCGTCCATCTTGGAACCGGTGTCTACCAGAGCGGTTGCCAGGATGGTCAGGCTGCCGCCTTCTTCAATGTTACGGGCAGCACCGAAGAAACGCTTGGGGCGCTCCAGGGCGTGAGCATCCACACCACCGGTCAGAACCTTACCGGAGGAAGGGATTACTGTGTTGTAGGCACGAGCCAGACGGGTGATGGAGTCAAGCAGAACCACAACGTCTTTCTTGTGTTCAACCAGGCGCTTGGCTTTTTCCAGCACCATTTCCGCAACCTGTACGTGACGGGCAGGTGGCTCGTCAAAGGTAGAAGCGACAACTTCACCACGCACAGAGCGGGACATTTCTGTTACTTCTTCCGGGCGCTCATCAATCAACAGAACAATCAGATGACATTCAGGATTATTTCGGGCGATATTCGCTGCGATATTCTGCAGCATTAATGTCTTACCCGCTTTCGGCGGAGAAACAATCAGACCACGCTGGCCTTTACCGATTGGTGCAACCAGGTCGATGATTCGACCCGTCAAATCCTCTGTCGCACCATTACCCATCTCCATAACCAGGCGTTTCTGTGGAAACAGTGGAGTCAGGTTTTCAAAAAGAATCTTGTTCCGTGCGTTTTCAGGCTGGTCGAAGTTAATTTCATTAACTTTTAACAGGGCAAAATAACGTTCGCCTTCTTTTGGCGGCCGGATTTTACCGGATACGCTGTCACCAGTGCGCAGATTGAATCGACGAATCTGGCTTGGGGAAACATAAATATCATCAGGGCCAGCCAGGTAGGAGCTGTCGGCAGAGCGCAGGAAACCGAATCCATCCTGAAGAATTTCCAGAACGCCATCCCCGTAAATGTCTTCACCGCTGCGGGCATGACGCTTGAGAATGGTGAAAATTACATCCTGCTTACGGGAGCGGGCAAGATTATCAAGACCGATTTCTTCCGCGATTTTGAGGAGCTCCGGAACGCTCTTTTTCTTAAGCTCGGTAAGATGCATAACTGGCCGTGTGGGTTACTTTTTGAAAGGAATTTATGGCTGCCGCTGGGAACTTCAGACTTGAATTCGTTTTATGACTTTAGCTTGAGACTAGCCTGTAAACTAAGGTACTGCACGGAAAGTCACAACTGCCAATCCAATTAAGGACATTACACCTGCCATTCTAAAACCTCGTTTTAGAATCAGCTTTCCGAAAAAGACAGGCTTTACGATTTATTCATCCAAAGCCAGATCAAAAATCTGTGATTAACTATCTTGCTCAACCTTGTTCATGCCTGCTCTGGGCGCCCCCTGACTTTATCTTTCGGACTTTATTTTTCCAAAATGTGTCTGGCTGCAAATGTGAACAAACCAAAGAGGAACAAGCTAACAGGCGGTTTATTATGTAAATCTATCACCACCGTACTGAAGCGTCCAGCATTCAGTTCAGACAAAATAGTACGGAAGGTGTTAGTAAATCAAGAAAAAAATGAAACCGGCCCCTACCAAACCCTGAAGTGGGTGGCAGAGACCAGATATATCAACAGATCAGAGGTTGCTGTCCAGGAAGGCTGTCAGCTGGGACTTGGACAGGGCACCGACCTTGGTCGCTTCCACACTGCCGTCTTTGAACAGCATCAGGGTAGGAATACCACGCACGTTGTACTTGGGTGCAGTCGCTTCGTTTTCGTCGATGTTCAGTTTGCAGACCTTCAGGCGATCAGCGTAATCCCTGGCAATTTCATCGAGCACGGGCGCGATCATCTTGCAGGGGCCACACCACTCTGCCCAGTAGTCGAGCAGTACTGGAGTCTCAGACTTCAGCACATCATCTTCAAAACTGGCATCCGTGACGTTGACGATCTCGCTCATGGAATGTGTTCCTCACGTATTCTGAAATAATTCACCAAGTCGGCAATCATAGCATTGTGGGAATATAGGGATAAACCCTGAATCCTCAGGGTCATTGTTTACAAGCTGCAGGGAAGACAGTTTAAACCTTTTTCAGTCAAATAGAGCTTCGGCAAAAATAGCGCTTTTTTCGCAACAACTAACCGTCTCGCTCTGATATGCTTGGAAAAATGTTCCCGAAAGGATAGATAGTGGCCATGAGCCAATCCATGACTGAGCAGATCGATGGATCCTCACCTCTTATTGCAGCCATTGACCTCGGCTCTAACAGCTTTCACCTTATTGTCGCCCGTCTCGACCATGGCGAACTCCGGCCTATTGAGAGAATCGGAGAAAAGGTGCAGCTGGCCGCCGGACTGGACAAGGATGACAACCTCACGGAAGAGGCCATGGAACGCGGCCTTTCCTGCCTCAGAAAACTGGCTCAGTATTGCCAGGACATGCCTCCGGAATGCATCCGCATCGTAGGAACCAACGCCCTGCGCAAAGGCCGTAACAGTGCTGATTTTGTTCGGCGGGCCGAAGAGATTCTTGGTCACCGGGTCGACATTATTGCTGGCCGTGAAGAGGCTCGTCTTATTTATCTGGGTGTTGCTCACACCCAGTCAGACGACAGTGATCGCCGCCTGATTGCCGACATTGGCGGAGGCAGTACCGAATTTATTATCGGGGAACGCTTTGAACCCAAGCTGCTGGAAAGCCTGCATATGGGTTGCGTTACCTGGACCCAGAGATATTTCCAGGACGGTAATCTTACCGCCAAACAGTTTGATGAAGCCTATTATGCCGCCCGTCTTGAGCTGCTTAACATTGAACACCAGTACCGCGACCTTGGCTGGCAGGATGCGATAGGCTCATCCGGCTCCATCAAGTCTGTCTACAGCATTCTCAATGAGCGTGGTCATGAAAACATTACCCGTGCGGGCCTTGAAGAGCTCAAACAGGATCTGCTGCGTTACAAGCGCACCGACCGTATTGCCTTTAATGGTCTGAAGCCTGAACGCATTAGCATCTTCCCTGCCGGTCTGGCCATTCTCACAGCGCTGTTCGACAGTCTGAAAATCGAAGACATGAGTTTTTCAGAAGGCGCTGTACGTGAAGGGCTGCTCTACGACATGGTTGGTCGTCATAACCATGAAGATGTGCGGGACAGAACACTCAAAGCTATACAGATGCGCTACCACACAGATATCCCCTTTGCGGATCAGGTGTCCAGCCATCTTGAAAACCTTCTTGTGGCGGCACAACCCCCCTGGAAAATGAACGACAAAGACTGCCAAATGGTGCAGGCCGCGGTGAAGGTGCACGAGGTAGGCCTGGATATTTCCCATACCCAGTTTCATCGTCATGGTTCCTACATTCTGCGTAATGCTGATCTGCTGGGTTTCACAAAGCGCGAACAACAACACCTGGCCATGCTGGTGCGTGGACATCGTCGGTCTCTGCCTCTGCAGTCACTGTTCCAGCTTCCGCGAGACGAATGTCAGCGCCTGTTGAAACAGATGATTCTGCTAAGACTGGCAATCCTGATGAACCACAAACGCGCCTACACCAACCTGCCGGATTACACCTTCAGTGTGAAAGGTACAGCGATGTTCCTGACCTTCCCTGACGGCTGGCTGGAGGAACACCCTCTCACCTCCGCCGACTTTGAACAGGAAACCGGCTATCTGGCCCGGGCGGGTTACAGTCTGACAGTGCGCTAACTTCTCGCTTTACACACACCAACCCATCAGTAAACAGCCGCTCCCATTAGTAATAAAAATTAACTGGGAGCAGCTGATGTTTCGTTAACCGCTTCAGCCAGTGCCCCTTCTGGTCCGAGACGATTACGGTCGTAATACCAAAGCATCATAAGCAGAATCAAACCGGCCACTCCCGCAAAAGTGATCACCTTGAAAGCCCAGTCCCAACCCCAGGTATCGACAATCGTTCCCAGCAGTAAGCTCGAACCTGATGCTCCCAGCAAATAACCAAACAGCCCGCAAAACCCAACACAGGCTGCCACGTATCGACGCGGGGCAATATCAATGATATGAACGTGCAGCAGCACCACACAACCATAAATAAAAAAGCCAATCATCCCGAGCATAAAGACAGGCAACAGCCAGTGATCTGCACTGCACTGCCAATATCCAAGCAGAGCCAATAGAACCAGCGACATATTTAAAAGATTGCCCGGCACTCTGCGCCCACGAAACACCCTGTCTGAGAGATAGCCGCACAACAGGGTGCCGGGGATGGCGGCAAACTCAAACACCATAAATGCCCAGCTCGCCACATCAAAACTGAAATGGCGCTCTTCCGTCATATAAAGAGGCACCCAGTCAATCACGCCGTAACGGACAAAATAAACGCAGATATTGAGCAGGGCAAGCAGCCATAACTCCGGCATAACCAGGCAGGTACGCACAAAGCCTTTGTCTTCTTTTTCCAGCACCTGCTTATCCGCATCATGGGACAGTTTCTCTTCGCTCTCTTTCTCCTGCAGCTCCGGCAGACCACAGTCTTGCGGTCGGTCGTGGAGCCAGAACAAAGTAATACAGGCGACCACCAGGGCAATCACCCCGGGAATCACCAGCTTGCACTGCCACAGGGTGAAATACGTCATCGCAACTATGGCGATGGGGCCCAGTAACCCCGCGCCAAGGTTATTGGAAAGGTTCCAGAAACTGGTTGCCCGCCCTCGCTCTTCACGGGAAAACCAGTGAGCAATGATCTTGGCACTGGAAGGCCAGCCCACACCCTGCACCCAACCGTTCACCACCATCAGGCCCATCACCAGATAGAACGGACAGCTGTTTATGGTGACACCAGCCAGTACCAGCGACACCAGTGCCGAAATCACCAGACAAACCGGCATTAGCTTCCGTACAGGAATACGATCGGCCACAAAGCCCATCAGGAAGTTACTGAGGCCATAGGTCACTGTCATCGCCGCCATCACCAGCCCCAGCTCACGCTTGCACCACCCCTCGGCGGCAAGGTTCGGCAACACCATGACAAAGTCTTTGCGCACGAGGTAGTAAGCGGCATAGCAAAGGGTGACACTGAGAATAACCTGCAGTTTCAGGCGAGAGTACTCGGCACCTTGTGCCACGCTATACCCAGCAGGACGGTGAGGTGAGCGCTCAGACTGACTAGAAGGAATCATAACTTCAAGGGAGACATTCCATAAAGTTGGCAGGTATTGTTAAGCGTTAATGGGTTAGGCTTGAACAGGTTGGCGTCGAAAGAGCCATGTCATTGGAAATTAGCAGAAACTGAGAAACCTGCTGATTATTATTCATCAACGTGAATAAATGGGCCGATTCCGTACTTTTCTGAAACTGACCTCAGCCGGTACAATGTGCGGTTTCCGTTCTAGCGTTAAGCTGTGAACTTTTACCCGAGGAGCATGCCCAGCAGTGGCCCGATTAAATGAGCGTCAGGAAGAAGCAGTAAAATACGTCTCCGGACCACTACTCGTGCTGGCGGGCGCTGGCAGCGGCAAAACCAGTGTAATCACCCAGAAAATCGCCTATCTGATCAAAGAGTGTGGTTTAAAAGGGCGTAATATTGTTGCGGTGACCTTTACCAATAAGGCTGCCCGCGAGATGAAAGAGCGCGTGGGTAAACTGGTACAGGGCAAGGCATCCCGCGGCCTGACAGTGTCTACCTTTCACAACCTGGGCATGAATATTATCCGCAAGGAGTATCAGACTCTCGGTTTCAAACCCGGCTTCTCCATTTTTGACCAGCAGGATGCCCGCGCCCTCCTCTCTGAACTTATGCACAAGCATCTGAGCGACGGTGAAGACAGTGTCGATTATGTGCAGCACAGTATCTCCAACTGGAAGAATGATCTGGTTATGCCCCAGCAGGCACTGGACCGTGCCCGTAATGAAGAAGAGATGCTCGCCGCACGTGTTTATGTCAGCTATACCCGCACCCTGAAAGCCTTCAATGCTGTGGATTTTGACGACCTGATCCTGCTGCCGGTACGGCTGTTTATTGAACACCCGGACGTGCTGAAAAAGTGGCAGGAACGCATTCATTACATGCTTGTGGATGAGTACCAGGACACCAACTCCAGCCAGTACCTTCTGGTACAACAGCTTGTAGGCGACCGGGCAATGCTCACCGTGGTAGGTGACGATGACCAGTCTATTTATGCCTGGCGTGGCGCCCGCCCCGAGAACCTTGATCAGCTCAGCAAAGATTACCCGGCCCTGAAACTGGTGAAGCTTGAGCAGAACTACCGCTCAACAAGTCGTATTCTGAAAGCGGCCAACGTGCTGATTGCCAACAACCCCCACGTATTTGAAAAGCGTCTGTGGAGTGAGTTGGGCTCGGGAGAGGAGATTCGCGTGGTTCGCTGCCGCAACGAAGACAGCGAAGCGGAACGAGTAGCAACAGAGATTCTGTCTCACCGCCTCAAGCATGACACTCACTGGCAAGACTATGCCGTACTCTATCGCGGTAACTTCCAGTCCCGCCTGTTGGAGATGAAGCTTCAGGAACACCAGGTTCCCTACAAAATTAATGGCGGGGTCTCGTTCTTCTCCCGGGCAGAAGTGAAAGATATGATGGCTTACTTCCGCCTACTGGTGAACCCGGATGATGACAACGCTTTCCTGCGTATCGTCAATGTTCCCCGCCGCGAAATCGGTGCCAGCACGCTGGAGAAACTAGGAACCTACGCCACTCAACGTCAGGTCAGCCTCTATCAGGCCTGCCACGAGATGGGCATAGAAGAAACTCTCGACAAGCGTTACGTAGAAAAACTCCGTCAGTTCACCCACTGGATGGACACTCTCGCACGCACCAGCGCCTCAGAACCTATGAAGGCGGTGAATCAACTGGTGACAGAAAGTGATTATGAAAGCTGGATCTACCAGAATACCTCCAGCGATGCTGTGGCCGAAAAGCGTATGGGCAATATCAACTTCCTCACAGGATCTATTCAAACAACCATTGAACGGGCCGAGGAAGAATCCACTCTCGAAGATGCCATCACCAAGTTAATTCTGCGGGATATGATGGAGCGTCAGGAGGAAGAAGAGGACGATGACAAGGTGCAACTGCTGACCCTGCACGCCTCCAAAGGTCTCGAATACCCCCACGTCTTTATGGTGGGTATGGAAGAAGAACTGCTGCCTCACCGCACCAGCATTGAAGAAGACAACATAGAGGAAGAGCGTCGCCTGACATACGTAGGCATCACCCGCGCCCGTGAACGTCTGGTGATGACACTGGCTGCCACCCGCCGTCAGTACGGTGAGAACCTTGACACCACACCCAGCCGCTTCCTTGATGAACTGCCTCAGGAAGATCTGGTTTATGAAGGCTGGGAGCAACGCTCAACGCCGGAACAGGCCTATGCCCGTGGGCAGGAAGCGCTGGATGATATTCTAAAAGGGTTAGACCTTTAGGCTTATAAATCTTCTGATGCCTGCGGAGCCATTAACACGGCAGAACAATAACACTGAAACGGTTTGCGTATTCTGTCATGGCTGAGTGTTGCGCCTGGTCGATCTGTCAGCATGTATGACCGTAACCCGTTCGGATATTTTTTTTACAATCTTGTGGATTCCTCTTGTGTCTGATTATCATTTGAAACGTCAGAAAACATGGGAACCACCAGAACGGAAATATTGTCTTTCGACTCTGCCTCATAAGCGTGCGCCAGGACTTTTTGGGCCATCTCTTCGCAGGAGATGGCCGGGTTGTTCTTTTTTAGCTGAGTCAGCAGCTGGTGTGTCTGTAGCGTTGTGGCATGCTCAAAAGCCCCGTCACAGGCGATAACCAGATATTCCATATCCGGAGTGACCGGGTGACAGGTAATGGTTGGCCGAGAGATAGTATCACCAGTAGGGAGGTCTCCCAGGCTGTGAGTGAAGGGATGTCCTTTTAGATGCCCTGTTTCTCCCCCTTTTATTCGTGTATTACCTTGTGTGAAACCAATCTTACCTGCTCCCACTCCCTGGTTATAGATTTCGAACCCAACGCCATATTCAAGGAGCTGTTTGGCAGAAGGAAGCAGATCCTGTGGTTTGGCTATGAATTTGCCATCGCCGTAGTCTGCGACACAGGCTCTAAAGTGGCGTTCACCGTTATGATCATTGGAGAGCTGCAGGCAGGCCTCGCCTTCCTTGTTCCGGGAGAGAAAAGCCCGGCTGTCGCCAAGGTTTACTGTCCAGAGATGCCCGCCAATCACCAGCGTTGCACAGAGTGTTGCCCCCCCTACAGTGGTGACCTGACGATCCAGGTCCGTCACAGCAGCCTGCAGTGCGTGGAATACCCCTTCTTTGGATAATGCCCCCTGATTGAATTCTTCGAGCCTTTCCGTCAGGGCCGATTGAAGATTTTTGGTGGCAAGTCGGGCAACCTGGTCGCCATTGTGGCCGTCGAAGACAGCGGCGAGGGCGACAGGAACCCCCTTCCCTTGACTTTGGAAACTGAAACGGCAGGCAAGATGATGATCTTCCATATCAGGGCGCCGGCCCTGCGCCTCGGCATACCCTCCTAACTGCCCAGGCAAAAGCCCAGAAGAAAACTGCTCAATACCTGCCATAAACTGGCTGTTTATTTTTTTGTTCGGTTCTGCCTTGTAGGCACGGAACAGAGGATGCTTGGGGTTTTCTGATCTGGCGGCTTTTTGTGAACCCTGGTTCTCTTTTTGTATGAGATCTTCTACCTGTCCGGGAAAAGCTTCGTAATCCAGGTTTTGCAGAGTTTGTTCGCTCAGGGGCCGCAGCGCGCGTATTCGAGAATACAGCGATAGTGAAAAATCTTTTTTATGGGATAGCGTATAGCGTTGACTCCCCTCCTTATCCTGGAAGGTCTGGACGTGCTGCCCGGCCAGAACTTCTGTTGTGAGCGTGGCCGGGCATTCATTGACCAGAGTGGAAGCGACATTACCAAGCATTAAGGTGCTATCGACTGTTATATGGCGTTTCATGAGAAAAGCCTGGAGTCTCTGTTGCTGTTCGTTAAAGGGATTTTTTGTAATTGTCTTGGCGGTCGGGTTAGGTCGGCAAACCAGACGGCCATCTTGTGACATGCCCACAGGTTTATCCGGGCTGTTATTTTGCCCCATCAGTTCCTGAGCGTTCTGGCACACAGCAGTTAATTGAAACGAGGAGTGCTGAAGCATGGTATTCACCGAAAAACAGGGAGTAATATCCAACAGTTCGACTGTTTACCAATAAACATAAAGCGAAATCCGAATATATTAAGTAGTTAACAGCTTTGGACTGGTACTATCCGCTGAACCGAACGGATCTCTATACTGAATTAAAGTATGGACTCATCACACGGTAGAAACGGAAATGGACTCCGCCAAAGGCTCTCAGGGAAACAAGCCCTCTCAGGCTGCTCTCTCCGACAAGGAAGCGCCTGAGTCTGGTGAACTCTCCGCCAAAGAAGGCAAACAGGGCAATCGAGAGGTGGCTCCACAGCTTCATTCCCAAAGCTCTGTGGCCTCATCAGGCTCAGACGCATCATCCTTAGAGACACTCTCACGCAGTGTTTCAGACAGCTCTTTGTTTAGTCGCAACATTCAGGCTCAGTCATATCCGGCAAGCAACTACTCAGACTCGATCAGCGATCTGTCGCAGCTCAATGATGATGTGCTGTTTTCCAACGGCTCGGAAGAGGGTGACCCCGACTTCACCCAGGGCTATAACGTGACGGCTCATTGGGGCACCATGCCCGACACCTCTTATGCATCATCCTCACCTTTGGCTAAAGGGCTGCTCGATATTGAGGTCGATGACATTTATATAGAAGCGGATATCGACACCGGAGACAATGAGGATAACGGGCTTGAAGGCGATAAAGAGAACGGCGATTTGGAAGTCACGCTCTGGACCGATGACAACACCTGCAAAATCTGGGTTGAGCGTTCGCGGACCATTGACAAAAACAGCGACTTTTCCCAGTCCATAATCTCAACCGATATTCAGGAATTCAAAACCCTGCAAAAACTCCGGCACCCTAACATTGTCCGTATGCTGGGAGCAGAAGTGCGTGACTTTACTGATGATGTGGAACTGGCTCTGGCCATGGAGTATGCGGGTGAGCCTATCAACGAGGCTCTTTCCCGCCAGAATAAAGATGAAATAACTCCCAAAATCGCTAACTGGTTCCATCAACTTATGGATGTTCTGGATTACTTACAGAACACCCATAAATTGTTGCACCGGGATATAAAGCTGGGAAATTTAATGATTCACCCCGACGACCAAAGCTTGCGAGTTATCGACTTTGGTGAAGCCCACGACTGTCGTGACAGCTTCCCCTCAGACAACCGGGGCACCGAGTCCTATGCAGCACCAGAAACCAGGGCAGGAGAACTTCAGAGTTATGCTTCTGACATATACTCCAGCGGTCGTACATTGATAGCGCTACTGATGCAGAGCGGGATTGTTGATTCCGGCTGGCTCAGGGATTACAAAGCCGGGGAGGATATCCGGCTCACCCTGCAGCCAGAATATAAGAACGACTCCCGAGCTAAAAGACTGGCCAATATGGCTGTAAGTATGACTCAGCATCACCCTGAGCCCCGCCCTTCTGCGCAGGCTCTCAAGGAGCAGTTTCTAGCGCTAGCTTCTTAAACATCCCCTTAAAATCTCTCTCTTTCAGACACAAAAAAAGGGTTGCCGCAGCAACCCTTTTTTTTCAGTGACTTACCTAAAGCATTTGCAGTTACACGTCAGGCGGCAAGTACACCTTTAAGCTTCTTCAGGGCATTCTTTTCCAGCTGACGAATACGTTCTGCAGAAACACTGTATCTGGCAGCCAGCTCATGAAGTGTGGCCTTGCCTTCTTCATTCAACCAGCGGCTGCGCAGGATATCTTGACTACGCTCGTCCAGACCATCCAGTGCAGACTGCAGTCGTGCGGTAGTGTCCTGCTCCCAGTCGGAGTTCTCCAACATGGTAGAAGGGTCAGCAGCACGATCTTCCAGATAGTTGGCCGGAGTCTGGTAAGCCGTGTCATCACTGTCGTCGGTAAAACCGTCGAAAGGCGTGTCCTGGCCAGCCATACGGCTTTCCATTTCCTGAACAACAGCCTCATCAACACCCAGGTCACGGGCAACAGCTTCGGTTTCAGCCTTATTCAACCACGCCAGACGCTTCTTGCTGGAACGCAGGTTGAAGAAGAGTTTGCGCTGGGACTTGGTGGTCGCGACTTTCACGATCCGCCAGTTGCGCAGAATAAATTCGTGGATTTCGGCTTTGATCCAGTGCACAGCAAAAGAGACCAGACGTACGCCCATCTCAGGGTTAAAACGACGCACGGCTTTCATCAAGCCGACGTTACCTTCCTGAATCAGGTCAGACTGAGGCAGACCATAGCCGGAATAGCTTTTAGCAATATGAATAACAAAGCGCAGGTGAGACATAACCAGCTGACGGGCAGCTTCGAGGTCATTGTCATGGTAAAGGCGATCAGCGAGCGCCCTCTCTTCGTTGACAGACAACACAGCGATGCTGCTGACAGCATGTATATAGGCCTCAAGGTTCTGGCCTGGTGTCAGCATATCTACCGGTTGCAGGGTATTTCCCATTCAGTGTCTCCGATTCTCTATAAACAACTTTTACAAAAACAGTTTCCTGAAAATAGCGTTATGGTTTTTTCAAAAATAAACCACTTTCTAAAGGCGCTATTATTCAGATGAGCGCCAAAGCATACAACAAATACAGCAGCTTTGGCCTATATATTACCATCAATCGTCACTGGCTATAAATAGTGCCGGAAGGTCATATAAAATGAAATTTTTATTTCATTTTCTTATGTGAACAGCCTTCAGGGCTATGACTAAATAGCTATGACTAATGCAGCCATGACGAACAACTATCACTCAACTGTCACCTGACTACGTGTTATAGAGAGACATCCCTCAGGTCGTCAGGTTCCTTCCACAGCATGTTATATCCATAACCAGCCAGCCACTTGAAATTCTCGGCACTGGCCACATCGGTGTACATCAACAGAGCCACAGAGGCTGCGCCAACTCCAACTACGCCTGTCCCCATAAGGGCACCTTTTAGAACCAGCCCGGAGGTCGTACCCAGCGCTCCAAAAGTCATGGCATTAGCCAGCCCATACGCTCTGGGGGCCAAAAGAAGTACAAGAGCTGCTCCCAGAGATCCCACCGGAAAAGCCCCTGGGTAATTGTCTGTATACTCCACCATCTCTTTACCCGTACGGGACATCAGGGAAAGACCATAGCTCATGCCCGAGCCCGCATATTGCATGCCATGACCGACCCCAGACTGCATCATAATTAATGGCAGATAGGTATCTGTAGTACCGCTCAATACCGCTGGAGCCAGCAGCAGTGGCGCAGCAACAGGCAGACCGACACCCAGGCTTGTACCCATGACCAGCCCCCCAAGCGTACTGGCTCCCAACAATTTTGCGGCAACGGCTGTCGTCCCTGCAGTCAAGGCAACACCACCGAGAGTAACGCGGGAAAACATGCCATTAAATCGAGCATAATAGTCCGGAAGAATCTGCTCCACTGCCAGCGAGCGTACATGATCAGCATGACCATCCCTGGAGTACTGAACCACCTCAGAAGGTGGAATCTGGAAGATATGAGAGTTCTCATCCAGCAGGAAAACCTCTTTGATGAAGCTGGGCTCAAGCTTTCGAACCAGTTTTGCAGCATGCTGGGTATTATTTTTTGATAGAGCGATCACACGACCTGTTCCACTGTGAACAAGTGTGTGCTCAGGGCTCGTTATCTGAACAATACCTTTATTCCTGGACAACCAGCCCAGGTTTTTCAAAACGCTGGAAAGTTCGTCTTTCTTGCCGCTGTACTCAAAACACCAGATCCCATGGCGGTGATCATTCTGGTAATGATCACGGGTCACTTTGTCAGTACTGTTACCACTTTGAAACTTAATGACATCCAGACCAATACTGGCCATATCGGTGTCTGTCAGCTGTACCAGTGTTCTTTCGTTATCCCAGTTATTCAAACGGTTACCACGAAAACTCAGGTCTCCATGGCTTTTCATTTTTTCCACTGTCAGACGGTTACGCCCCATGTAACAGAGCAACGGCGTGTCGTCGCCCATCTCTGCCGGCACAACCTCTTCCACAGTCTGGTCTTCTGGGTTGATAGTGTTTCCATCCCAGTAACCCTCGGATAAATCCAGTGCCCAGCTGTACACATGATCGGGAGTTTGAGCGAGATACTCCTTAAGAGGACCAATGTCCCAGGAATAAGGCACACGTGGCCCATTGTAAGGAGGTACGTCATGAATCAGGCCGCCCTGGGCAGAAACAGGACTGTTTCCACCAGCAAGAAGCAAAACGACTATGAGAACTAAATAGTTAAAACCGGCCAGAGAGCTAAAACCAGGCTGTGGTCTGCGAAATTCCATAATCATCATCCCTTCAATCCCAAAAAGTGTGTCCAATGGAATAAGAGACAGGGACAAACAGCGCAGGTTCCCGCTCCACACTGTGCAGAGATGTTAGGAATACTAACAGTTATGTAACCTGACAGGCTCAGTCAGGCGCCCCAGAGGGGATGCGGCCGGATAAGCAATTCAGGGATCAATCGCACGAATTTGCCGCCAGCATGCCAGCAGCGCACCCAGCACTCCCATCAAGGCACCACCGACCACTAACAGCAGCGTTATATCCATCCCGGGGAAACTGGGTCGAAAGGCATTGTGATACAGGCTGGCCAGATGGGTCGCAGGCTGGGAAACCAACAGCCACAGGCAGGCAGTCATAATCCACCCCAGCACCCCACCCAGAAGGCCATACCAGAAGCCACTGTAGAGGAATGGCAGCATCACATAGCCATCCGAGCCGCCCACCAGCTTGGTCACCCGAATTTCATCCCGACGGTTAGCTACCAGCAGGCGAATGGTATTGCCCACCGCCAGTACAACGGCTGTGACAATCAACAGAGTCACACCATTGAGGATGCGATTGCCCAGCTCCAGCATGGCATTAAGTCGCTTCAGCCATTCGCTGTCGACCCGCACTTCCTGAATACCGCCAATATGTACCAGACGGTTCTGAAGGTTGCTCACAGCAAGGGAAGAGGTATCTATCGGTTCAATCTCAATGACACCAGGTAGAGGATTACTGCTTAACAGGCTTAAGGCTTCACCCAGCCCTGAATATTTCTCAAACTCTTTAAGGCCACGTTCGGGTGAGATATAAGTCGCCTTACGTACAGCCGGGTCACTGGCCAGGTCTTCACGAATACTCGACGCCCGACTCTGATTCACACCCTTTTCCAGATAGAGCGACAGGCGCACAGACGTAACCGAACCACCGCCGGTGGCTTCCTGCAAATTGCTTAAACCCATGGAGAGCACAGCAGGCATGGCCAGAGATACACCCAGCACAAGCATGGTCATCAGGCTGGCAAACGGTGTAGCCAGCAAACGATTCCATGATTCTTTCGCGACCCGTTGATGCAGAGCGACCAGAATGGACCAGTGTCCTGCTGCAGAATCTGAACTCTTGCGAGGCTTTTTCGCTTGCTCTTTTCGAGCGCTTTTGGGAGAGGGTTTGGATTTAGCCTTAATCTTGGGTTTAACTTTGGCAGCGCCATCCATAGGTGGTACTGCAATAACGCTTTCAGCCGTTGCTTTAGGAACAGGTGATGCCGGTGCAGCGGTCGTGCTCCGCCAGGTTTTCACTGCGCCTTTACGGGCAGGTCGAGGACGGCCAGACAAAGGGTCACCCGGTTTTCTCTCACTCATAGGAACACCTCTTCTGCATCCTGCTTATTAGAAGAGACCTGGTCAGAAGAGACAAGGCGGCCAGCATCCAGTGTGATTACCCGTTTTTCCATTCGCCGCACAAGGTCCAAATCGTGAGTTGCCACCAGAACCGTTGTTCCTGCCTGATTAAACTGGCTGAACCGGTTCATGATATCGGCAGAAAGATCAGGGTCGAGGTTACCGGTAGGCTCATCCGCCAGCAGTACTGGTGGACGGTTAATCATCGCCCGGGCAATACCCACACGCTGACGTTCACCACCAGAAAGAGAGAGAGGGTTGAGCTTTTCCTTACCCAGCAAACCAACCATATCCAGAACAGTACGGACACGCTTGGCTATTTCATTAGGGTCAAAACCGGAAACATGCAGGGGAATGGCAACGTTGTCGAACACCGAGCGGTCAAACAGCAATTGGTGCTCCTGAAATACGACACCGACATTACGACGCAGGGCAGGCACCTGGGCACGGCGCAGGTTGGCAAGAGCATGACCGCCAACCCACACTTGCCCGTTAGAGGGGCGTTCCATCAGCATAATCAGTTTCAGAAGCGTACTTTTACCGGCGCCAGAGTGCCCAGTAAGAAACGCCATTTCACCGCGCTCTAACCGAAAGTCCACCCCATCCAAACCGATATGCCCATTGGGGAAGCGTTTGCTTACACCGTCAAAAACAATCATCAGCCAATCCCTGCTCTTAAACCATTACCCTGCCAGGTTGAATCAGACTTCTATATCTGCAAACAGGGCATTCACAAATTCTGGTGCATCAAACGGACGCAGGTCTTCAATCTGCTCACCCACACCAAGGAAGCGAATAGGCAATTGCATCTGTTGGGAAAGTGCGAAGGTCACACCACCTTTGGCAGTGCCGTCCAGCTTGGTCAGTGCCATGCCGGTCAGGCCAACCGCTTCATTAAAAATCCTGGCCTGACTCAGGGCGTTCTGACCGGTACAGGCATCAACCACCAGCAGCACTTCATGGGGTGCTTCCGGGTCAAGTTTGCCAAGAACACGCTTCACTTTGGTCAGCTCTTCCATCAGGTTGTCTTTGTTATGCAGACGACCTGCGGTATCAGCAATCAGAATGTCAGCATCACGAGCTTTGGCCGCGGCCAGGGCATCGTAAAGAACTGAGGCACTGTCAGCACCTGTGTGCTGGGCAATCACAGGAATGTCGTTGCGCTCACCCCACACCTGCAGCTGTTCAACCGCAGCGGCACGGAAGGTATCACCCGCAGCCAGCATGACTTTCTTGCCGTCCATCTGGAACTGGCGGGCCATCTTGCCGATGGTGGTGGTCTTACCCACACCATTAACGCCCACAACCAGAATCACAAACGGCTTCTTGGTGGTATCAATCACCAGAGGTTTGTTGGCAGGCTCAAGAATCTTGCTCAGCTCAGTTTTCAGAGCATCCAGCAGGGCTTCCGCGTCATCCAGCTCTTTATAAGCCACACGCTGGGTCAGGCCATCGATAATGCGGCGCGTCGCCTCAATACCAACATCAGAAACCAGTAACTGGGTTTCCAGGTCTTCCAGAAGCTCGTCATCGATCTCTTTCTTACCGATGAACAGCGTGGTGACACCTTCAACCAGTGACGCCCGGGTCTTGGAAAGACCAGACTTCATTCGGGAGAAGAAACCATCCTGTTTGTCTTCCTGTACCGGCTCTTGCACAGGAGCAGGTGCTGCAACCAGCGCAGGCTCAACAGGTTTCGGCTCGGGAGCTCAACAACAGGTGCTGGCTCGGGAGCTACTTCAACAGGTGCTGGCTCAACAACAGGCTCAGATTGGAGAGGTTCTTGAGTATGAGGCTCTTGAATCTGGGGCTCAGGGGAAGGAGTGACAGGCTCGGCAACCGTTTCAGGCGCAGCCTCTCCACTAACAGAAACAGCTTCCTCTTTCGGAGACTGTTCTTCCTTTCGGCCGAAGGGCCAGAAGCGGCGCTTTGGGCCGGCTGATTTATCGTCTTTTTTGGAACCAAACATCGTTTCGAGAATTCCGGTGTCCCGTAAAAGGTGAATTACGGACTAAACAACTGGCAATATTAACACCTTACTTAACTCTCGGGCAGTCGAATAAAGACGGATGGTCTACGATTGTGGGTCAAAATAAGATAACTTTTAAACTAACAGGCTTTTAATAAGCTTTTCAGCAACGAGAGTTCGTAATTCATTTCCATGCACGCACATCTTGCTCAACCTGTGCTGATTCTCAGCGCCATGCTGTTTTTTGCCGTCATTCTGTTAATGGTGCTTCAACGCTGTCGCTTCCCCTATACCATTGGGCTGGTCATTGCAGGGATTATGACCGGCCTGCTCAGTGGCACAGACACACATGAAGATGTCCTGAGCGCAAATACAATTCGCGAACAAATTTCCCTGAGTCATGACCTGATTCTTTACGTGCTGTTGCCGCCGCTGGTCTATGAAGCCAGCCTGTCTATGGATATCCGGCTGTTACTGCGCAACCTCTCTCCAATTTTACTATTGGCCGTAATTGGCATGCTGGGCTCGACGTTCATTGTCGCCCTGCTACTGCACCAGTTCACACCACTGGCTCTGATGCCTGCACTGGTCTTTGGCGCTCTGATTTCTGCCACTGACCCGGTTGCCGTTATCGCCCTGTTCCGTGAACTGAACGCTCCGGAACGATTGACCTTATTAATGGACGGCGAGAGTTTGTTTAACGACGCCACCGCCATAGTGATGTTCCAGGTGGTCACAGGACTAATGATTGCTCCCATGGTAGCGGACGCGGCTATCACTTCCGGTATATGGGACTTTGTCCGAATCTTCTTTGGTGGTGCTCTGGTTGGTGCTCTGGTGGGCTTACTGACTTCACTGGTCGCCAGCATTCAACCGAATGACCGTATCGTACAGATCACGCTTTCGATCGTAGCGGCATGGGGCAGTTTTATTATTGCAGACCATTACATGAAGCTGTCTGGTGTGATGGCCTGTGTAGCGGCCGGGCTGGTCTGTGGTTACTACGCCCGGACCCGTATGGGTATGCGTACCCTGCTGTTTGCCCAGAGGTGGTGGAGTTACGCCACATTCATCGCCAACACCTATGTCTTTATGTTGCTGGGGCTTCAGGAAGAGCTGCTGCTGAAATCCAGTGTTTACAGCATGACCGGATCACTTCTACTGGCCATTGCCGTCGTACTCTTTGCTCGCTTCGTGGTGATCTTCCTGCTGATACCCAGCTACAACCTCTGTGCATCCAAGGTCCATACGATTGACGTCAGAACACAGGCTATTATGTTCTGGGGCGGGTTGCGGGGTGCTGTGCCTATGGCTCTGGTCTTGTCATTGCCGCCTGATTTCCCCCAGCGCGGGCTGGTTTTTAATATGACCCTTGCGGTAATTCTCTGGACACTGCTGGTTCAGGGCATGACTATGAAGCCTTTATTAGCTCGGCTGTTACCGAAGCAAAGCTAAATAAAGTGCACACCCTGTGAGTGACATAGCGCATGAACAATAAATCCTCTTTTAAAGAAACAACGTTAAAAGACCGCACCCTTTTTATTACTGGCAGCAGGCGGGGTATTGGCCGCGCTATTGCACTTCTCTGTGCTCGTGAAGGTGCCAATATTGTTCTCGCAGCCAAGTCCGATCAGCCTCATCCAAAGTTGCCAGGCACCATTCACTCAGTTGCGGAAGAAGTCGTCAACGCAGGTGGTCAGGCTCTGCTGGATGAAGACCTGCTGCGGGAACGGGGAGCGACCAAGTTTGATCATGACATTAGCTTCAACTAGTGCAGGAAAGCTCTAATATACATACAGTTTGAGATATGTTCTGATCCGCGCTCCCTTTACTCCCTAATACCATTCAACAAGTAGTACGGATGCCGTCAAAACACACTCAGAAAATCAGCTTGTCCGATCAACAACGTGACGACCTTGAACTCATAATTCGCAAACGCAAAAGTGCGCAATCACTGGTTCTCAGAGCCCAAATCATACTGACTGGTGCTGAAGGAAAAAGTCTCGGGAGCATCGAGAGCTCCAATGCACCCGGGAAACGGTCACCCGCTGGCGCAAGCACTGGGTCGAGCGTTCTGATGAGCTATCCACTCAGGATCGACTGAAAGAAGCGCCAAGACCTGGAGCCCCCCCAAGTTTACCGCTGAGCAGATTTGTCAGATTGTTGCTATGTCTTGCGATAAACCGGAAGAGCATGGCTACCCCCTGAGCCACTGGTCGGAGAATTCGCTGGCAATGGCCGCTGCGGATAAAGGTATCGTTCCATCCATCTCGCAGAGACAAGTGGGGCGTTTTTTAAAATCAGGCTGATATTCGTCCCGATAAAGTCAAAGGATGGGTAGACTCTCCCAGAGATGAAGCGTTTGAGATTCACTGTGCGGATGTCTGCGACACCTATCAGCAAGCCCTTGAAGGTGCCGAACAAAACATCCGAACAATCTCTTTCGATGAAAAGACCGGTATGCAGGCTCTGGAACCCCTGACAGAAGGGAAACCTGTCAAGCCGGGTTATATAGAAAAGCGCGAGTTTGAATACAAGCGCCATGGCACTCAGGCATTGCTGGCAGGCATGGACGTTGCCACAGGAGAAATCATACCTCTGGTAAGAGATACCAGAACAGAGGAAGACTTCGCCGACTGGTTAAACGACACGCTGGCCAGTGACCCTCACGCAGCAGGCTGGCACTTTGTCATGGACAGGCTCAACACGCATATGTCGGAAGCCGCTGTCAGGGCCGTCGCAAAGGTTGAGGGCACAACGACTGAAGAGCTTGGTGTTAAAAGAAAATCGGGAATACTGAAGAACATGCAAAGTCGTGCAGAGTACCTGAGCTGCTCTTCCCACAAGATCGTTTTCCACTATACACCGAAGCATGCATCCTGGCTGAACCAGATTGAGATCTGGTTTTGTGTGTTAACCATAGGATGTCGTTTAGGTTCATCCAGTCGAAAAGCGGAGAAAGAGGCGGAGCTATAAAAGCCCCTGTGTGGCAATTTGTGGGCTTTCTATTGAAGGCGGGGGCTAACCTTGCGCATGGTAAAGAATGCAACCGTGCGGCCCTTGCCCTGAGTGTCGTCTAACAGGTAGTCACCCTTGGTATAACGGATGCCTTCGAGGGCTTTGGCTTCAAACTCTATGCTTTCGGCAGCGGTTTTCAGGGTGGCTTTCCAGCCGCCGATGCAGTTCAGGCCGCCTTCTTTCACTGGCTCGCCATCTATGCGCATTTCGTAGGGTTTGTTGATCATGCTCTTGAAGTTTATAGCGACAAGGCTGGAATCGGGGCTGGTGGCTTTTTCTGGTTTTGTTTCTGGTTTTTTGGTTGCAGTGGCCATGATGTACTCCTCTTTCTGGTTCTTGTTGGCTCCTGTTTGACATTAGGATGAGGTGGCGGAAAGGATTTTTTCCAGGATCAGGTAGACCCGTGTTCCCAATGCATTCGGCCAGCGGGACTGTGGGTCAATATCCAGTCTCTGAGCACGTTCAATGGCTTGTTCTGTATGGCCCCAGAACTGTTCAATATCAGGGGCTGAGGAGCTATACCCTCTGACGTGTTTCTTTAAAGCCTTTTTGATAGCGCTGTTTTTATTCGCAAAAAGGACATCTCTCTCAGCTGGTGGCAATAGAGCGACATCCTGATGGTGCAGTAGCAACCAAAGATCAAAAGCAGGGTTACTGAGTGCCAGAAGATACTCTTTATGACTGCACTCCTGAGCCACATGTGCGATGGCATCTTCTTCCCAGGATTGTGGGTCTCTATCTATAACCAGACAGAGCTCGTCATGTGTCTTTAAACTGAACTCATTACGGTAGGAATCCATCTGATTTAAAACATGCTTTGGGGCACTGAGATTGCCCTTACGGGCAGGAAGAATCTTGAGCTTGAGGCGAGAACCCAGAGTCTGGCACTTTATGCTCACACCTTCAAAATACACAGGTTCGGTCGCCGCACCTTCACAGGCTATGACAATCAAAGAGGGATCTCGTACACCGGTAATGCGATGGAATGGCCTACGCTCTCTTGGCATCACTCTGTTCCCTGGTCAGGTCAACGAATGCATTTCTGATAACCGGAACACCGCCAAACCGGCCCACAAGGTAGCCTTTGCGGATATCATTGTCTGGTCTCGCTTGATACTCCTCAAGCGAATACAGGTTAGATGCCCCTTTGGAATCTTTCTGAGTGAACCAGACTTCATCCCTTCGGATGAGGTTCAGGTTTAACAGGTTGGATTCATGTGTTGTGACGATCAGCTGGCTATGTTCACCTGCTGTCAGGGCCAAGAACTGGCTCAGGATGGTTGTCGTAATTTCTGAATGAAGGCTTCTATCGATTTCATCAATAACATAGACCTTATCTTGAGAAAAGATTTCTAATAAACCGGGGGATATATCAAGCAAACGCTGGCTGCCATCGGACTCTTGGTTAATATCAAAATCAACAGTCTCACCCTGGTGATTACTGTGAGATGTCATTAACTTAAACGTTTTTACAGTGCCGTGGTCACCTTTGATAATTTGGTAGCGTGTACTGTTTGGCGTTGAAACCAATGTTGCTTCACCTTCTTCTATATTTGCCAGGATATCCTCTTTTATATGCCCAGGGAGATCCGGAACTTCACGCATCAGATCAACTTCTTTCAGTGATAGGTCAGTGATCCCCGTATCAAAATTACGAAGGATGCCCGCAAGCTGTTCACTGCTCACTCCATCAGAATGTACGGCCATTTCCAAACCGTGATATTTGGTGTTTGGAAATACGATGTTTAATCGATTATGAAACCAATGATTCACTTCGTTTAAAGGTTTTAGAGCTTCAATCACATTGGTAGCATTTCTGTCATGACATTCGAATAAGAAAAGTCGATGTTCCGGTGTTGCTTTTGCCAAGAAAGAAAAGAACTGTTCGTCTTCTCTTTTTTTGAATTTTATTCCGTCATGTTTAATGACATTACTATCTTCAGTGAGTGTGCGCTCAAAGATGGGAGTCTCACTTTTTTTATCAATTCTGTATAACCATTCCTCATGGATAGATTTATGATCTGCCATAAAACCATAGGCATAATTGTTATGCCCGCATTTGATTTCAAACTCAAAGCGAGAGGGTTTATGAGTACATTCTTTATCCAGAAGAAAAGGCTCGTACTCCAGGTTTCGACCCAGAGGGTTGCCCTGCGTGATCATCCGCCTGGCGTGCTGCATGGCTTTTATCAGATTTGATTTGCCTGAAGCATTTGCTCCGTAAATAACGGCTGCTTTCAGGGCTCCTATATCTTTTGAACTGGCAGGAGGGATCACATGGCCAGCGTGAGTACGAACCCGGCTGGGGATCATGGATAGCTCGACCCTCTCCCGGAAGGAGCGGTAGTTCTCTACTGAGAAGCGTAAGAGCATGGCTTTAGCCTTTAGGTGATACTTTCACCTAAAGAGTACCATAACGGGGGTAAAGTTCAGTTTTTGGGGCAATTTATTTGATGAAAGCTGGCTTTGTGAGGTTTGTTGTGTCTTGAAGAGGAGAGGGTTCTGCGTGGGGAGGGGGGGCAGGAGGGAAAAAAGTACCGGTAATGGGGGTTACCGGTACTGTTTGGTTTTTATCACGCGGCCTCTAGCGCTTCTTTGAGGTTGGTGCAGACTTTATAGTCCACATCTATTGTCTCAAAGTGCTTCTCAGCACATTCGATCTTGTCGTTTTCTTCCTCGCGACGTTCAACTTTATTGGTTGTGCTCTTGGTTTCCCGTATCAGATAAAGTTTTTCTTCAGAATTGCCAGTCACCACCGCCCAGTCAGGGTTATAAGGTCCAACCGGAGTATCCACCTTGAACCAAGAAGGCAGCTTGCAGTAGAAGTTTACGGATTCGTTATCATCTAGTGCTTTGGCAAACTCTTTTTCCACGTCGGAATCAAAGATTACATAGTCATACAGAGTTTTCTCATGATTCCGTACGGCATAAAGGTTGCTCAGGTAACGGGTAATGCCCTTCTCTGCTTCTTGCTCGATCTGGTGCATTTCATAGGAGGCACCGTCTACTTTACTGTACTGAATGCCTTTAACGGTCATTCGGTGAAGTTCGTGACGAATACGTTCAGTGACTTGGTTTACGAATACTTGCGGGTTATTGAAAAACTCTGCCAATTTGCCGGAATCTACCAGAATTTTAACCAGCGTCTGACGAGTTAGTTCTGTGGCGTTTTGTAGCCAGGCAAGAATATCGGGCAGTGCTGCCTGAGCATCCAGTTCACGGGTTTTCTGTTCGAGTACCCGGTCTGCTTCCAAACCAGCATAGCTCTGATCTAACTCAACACGATCTACGCTGATGCGGGGCTTGTTGATTTCAGGCATTTCGCCAATGCTGTCAGCAGCACGTTTGACCAGATCATTGGTGTCAAACTGCACACGGTAACGGGTTTTCTGTCCAATCTGTTCCCAGAGTTCGCGGAAGTTTTCATCCAGAGTAACGTTCTTTCGCAGGGTCAGGGTTTTACGGTCACGGGCGTTGACCACACGACTTTTGAGAATAAATCTTTGCAGAGTATCGGATACCTGTGCCCGCATTGGTGCAAATTCTTCAGGAAGCTCCAGAACAAACTTCGGGTCTTTTGGGTCGAATTTATCCTGAACTCTACCTTCACTGTCCAGATATCCTTTATCCTGCAGTGACGTGAAGATGGTTTTGGAAGCATCCTGTCCCAGTTCGGTATGCTGGTGAACATCAGCGTTCAACAGTTTGGCAAAGGCAGTATCCGGCACCTGTCCAAACTCAATGCCGTATTCTTCTTCGTACTCGGATTGCAACTGACGGGCAAACTCCTCATAAGAGTCGTTAGCAATCACAGTCAAACGGTTGATGGAGGCATCATGTACCCGTTCACCTTTATTGTTCACCGGCAAACGCAAACCACGGCCAATTTCCTGACGTTTTTTCATGATGCTGTTGGATTCGTTCAGGGTACAAATCTGGAAGACGTTCGGGTTATCCCAACCTTCCCGCAGGGCGGTGTGGCTGAAGATAAAACGCAAAGGCTCGTTATCATCGAGAAGGCGTTCCTTGTCTCGCATGATCAGGGCGTAGGTGTCGTCATCTGCCTGTGTGGTGCCTTTGGTATCCTTGATCTTGCCTTTTTTGTCCCTGGAGAAGTAGCCGTTGTGAACATCTTCTGCCGACAATTTCGGCAAGTCTTTGTATTCCGTTTTAGCGGTCAGGCATTTGTAGGCTTCTTCGAACCATTGGGCAAATTTTCCGGGTAAACCGTTACCCTGTTCGTCGTATTCCCGATAACTCGATACTTTGTCGATAAAGAACAGACTGAGGACTTTAATCCCCTGACCTTTCAGAGCCTTTTCTTTTTTCAGATGCTGTTCAATGGTTTCTTCAATCTGGGCTTTGAGCAGAGCATCGCCGTAATCACCCAAAGCTTCAGAAGGTGTAACGGAGCGCCTACTGCTTAAAGTGACTTTTTCAAAACCGGGCTCACAGTTAATTTCTGCAACCTGATAACCCTGCTGATATTCTGGTCGAAAGTTGCTTTTTCTTGCTTCTCCAGACTTCAGGAACAAATCATCCCCCAGCTTTACCCAAACCTTTTTACGCTTCTGGGCACTTCCCTGTTGGGCGTTAATTTCAACCTGAGCCTTGATGCCTTTGCTGTTATCTACCTTGATCAGTTTTACATAAGCACTGTTAAAACTCTCTTCCTCCCGCATACTCGCCACTTCAATCCGCTTAACCAGCTTCAGGTCAAACGCCTGAATCGGGTCGAGCTTGTAAAGCAGGTTGTGCTTGTTGAAGTGCGTTGCTGAATAACGCAGGGTCAGCATGGGGTTCAGACTGGTCAACGCTTCGGAACGTTTTGTACCATCTTTACGGGTATCACCTTCTACCGATTGAGGTTCGTCGATCATCACAATCGGGTTGGTGGCACTGATAAAATCAATGGGGCGATAGCCCGACAGGTCATCCCGATCCTTGTGCATAATGGCGCTGGCTTTGTCGAACGCCTGAATGTTCATCACCATAATCTGCAACTGGGTGGAGGTGGCGAACTCCCGCACCTGATTCAGTTTAGTGGAATCGTATACAAAGTGATTGAATGGCACATTGTCGTACAATGCCCGGAAGTGATCTTTCATCACCTCAATGCTTTTCAACACACCTTCCCGCACTGGCACGCTGGGCACCACAATAATGAACTTGGTAAAGCCGTAAGACTTGTTCAGCTCAAACAGAGTTCGCAGGTACACATAGGTTTTACCTGTACCGGTTTCCATCTCCACAGAAAAATGACGACCATCCAGCTTGGGAATAGCGGGTATATCGTTTTTCTCCTGAATGGGATGCAGGTTTTGCAGCAGTTTGTCATTGTCCAGTGTTAACTGGTTGGCAATGGCGGGCACGCCTTCCAGCCCGTTGCCCAGACTCATCTGGCTGCCGGTGTTGCCACCTGCTCCCATGGTCACTTCAAAGGTACTGCGTGCCAGTGGCTGGCCTTTGAACAGCCCGACCACTGACTGAATAGCGTCCTGCTGGTAGCCCAGGGACGCATCAAATTTTAATTTCATAACAACTCTTCCCTGAACGATCAGACGACCTTGAAGACAATATCGGTTTCGCTGTTCTGGTTGTAAGCCTTCACAGTTTGAACCGCATTCACTTTCAGTTGGTCGTTACCGGCAAAGGCGCTGTCTTTGATGATAATTTCTGCCGGTTCTGCCTTAACCATGGCTTCGACGGTTTCCGGCTCAATGCGATCTTCCAGACAGATCAGTAGCGCACCCTCGGCAATGGAGAATACGGACTGGTTGCCAAAGGTTTGTTGTTCGATGGATTCGGTGAGTTCAAAACCGGCTTTTAGCAGTAGTTCGTAGAGCAGGGCTTCTTGTTCTACATTTTCATCGATATGGTTGGAGTGGAGTTCAAGGTTAGCTTGGAGTTGTTCGATGTTGCCGGGTTCTACTTCGCTTTGCCATTGGCCGAAGTGTGATTTGTCTAGTTTGAGAACTCGAAAGCCAAGTGAGTGTTTTTCTATTTCCTGTTCACTCGAAATCTGTTGTATTACTCGACGAAGCCGCTCTTTTGTGATGTCTGCTACAGAATAAAAAGTATCGTTCTCAATTTTTTCTGGAAGCTGAACGGCTAAAAATGAAGCATTTATTTTTTGCTCAATCTTCAACTCCATAGCAGCTTGCCCAATGGTTCCAGAACCAGAAAAAAAATCAAGGACTATGTTATTCTCTGAATTACTTAGAGCCAGTCTCATCATTTGTTTAATGAGTTTTGGAGGCTTAGGCGTATCAAACTTAACTTCTGATATTAGCCCTTGAAATACTACGGTAGCCATTTGGGTATGACCAACATCCTCATATCTCCATACACTGCGAGGTACAGCACCATTTGAATCTTTTAGAAATTTTTTGTACCTAGGAGTTGAGGCATTCCCATCTTTTCCCCAGTAAAGGAGGCCTTCTGATATGTGCTTTGTTACAACATCTCTCGAATATTTCCATACAGCAGACTTTTTAGGCCAAATTTCATTGCCAGTATTTGGATTTGTTATCGGAAAATATAAGTTTGGTCTTTCCTGCGAAGTTTTATTACATGTATATGTGACGGAATTCCAAGAGCCTCGTTCATCGTTATCAGGGTTTGAGTAATAACCTTGCTGTCTTTCGTTTAATGGCAACTTATTTGGTCGCCATTGTTCTTTATTTTTTGCATAAACAAGAACATATTCATGATCATTGCTGAACCATTTAGCATCATTAGATGGTGAGACTTTTTTAAACCAGCTAATTGAGCAGACAAAGTTTTCTTCACCTATAATTTCATTACATAGTCGTCTCAGATTTTCCACTTCATTATCATCAATCGAGATGAAAATAACCCCATCTTCCCGCAACAAGTTCTTCGCCAGATACAGCCGTGGATACATCATATTCAGCCACTTGGAATGAAAGCGGCCTTCGGTAGTTGAATTGGTAGAAAACTTCTTACCTTCGCCGTTCACCAGCCCGGCATACGCCATATAGGTCTCAATGGTTTCCTGATAGTTATCCGGATAGATAAATTCCTTACCGGTGTTGTAAGGCGGGTCGATGTAGATCATCTTCACCTTGCCAAAGTAGCTTTTCTGCAGCAGCTTCAGCACTTCCAGATTATCGCCTTCGATAAACAGATTTTCGGTGTTGTCAAAATTCACTGACTCTTCACGGCAAGGCTTCAGGGTGGCGCGGGAAGGCTCCTGAATTACCTTCATGCAATCGGCTTTGCCCGGCCAGGTCAGCCCGTAGCGTTCTTTGCCGGTATCAATGGTTTCACCCAGTACCCGTTGCAGTTGTTCGAAATCAACTTTGTTTTCGTTGAATACTTCCGGAAACGTTTTATTGAGCAAGTGCTTTAACTGCTCCCGCTTTTCTTCAGCAACATCCATGGATTCCAATGCCATATGCTGAGGCATGTCCACGACTTCATTGATGTTGGGAGCCGATGCGCAGGTCACAGCCAAGACACCAGCCTTCTTGCCCCAAGTAAGCGGCGATGGGCGCATAACCATCATGACCTTTGTAGGTGTAGGCAACACCTTCCTTTTTGGTACCACTGTTATCCATGGGGAAAATATCGATATCCAGGGCAATACGCTGGTGCTTATCCAGACGGCTTGGCAGAGCTGTTAAGGGTGCGTCCAGATTGACCACAACCTCGGCCAGACTGTCATTGATCAGGGGCATAAGGAAAGCGGCATCCTCATCAAATCGCTGACGCAAACGACTGGTTGATGGCATTTGTCGGATGCCCATACAGGATTTAAACCAGTCATCCCTGCGAACATTCTCTATCGCGTCGAAATCACTCTTTCCTGTCGCCAGAAGACCGATGTACGTTCGAATCAGTTCAATATTGGGAATGCCATGCCGCTTAGTAATAGAACGCAGTGTTTAATTGAGCGTTGTTTTCTGGTTGATGGCACGGCCAACGAAATGCAGGCCTGCGGTCGGGGTATAAAATTCGGTGTCAGACTGTTCGATTTTCAGTTTCACAAAAACGCACCCTGCAGGTGAAATCCTGAGATACGTGTATTTTACCTGTTAGGCCTTACACTGTCCGGGTTTCAGGGGATTGTTTTTGATCCGAAGTCACGGATTCAGGTTTGATATAAGGCAGGTACAGCTTGTTGTCTGCCATCGTAGTAGCGGCAAAAAACATACCGGTTATCAGGCAGAGAGCAGTATTTTTCAGGGTCATGGTGCTATGGAAGCGCAAGGTATGTGCAAAAAGGTTAGTCCATGAAAAGGCCAGACCATGAAAAAGTAATAGCGTGTAGTGGTCGTTTTTCGTTGTTTTTTTGTAGAATAGCCTGGCGAAAAGGTATTTTGCTGAACAATAAGAGTTAATCAGGGATTAGATATTAAGCCACAACCGCAGTTTGTCGCAGCTCACCTGCATATAATGTGTCGAAAATCAGAAAGTAGAATCAAAACAGAATCAGGGTAGAATGCCCCTGTTATTTTCCAGCCCCTTGTGACCGAAACCATGCCCCGCAACCGTAAACCAACCTCTTCTCGATCCAAAAATCTCAATAGCTCTATGCCCGGCAGTTCTAAAGCTGGTAAATCTCAACATGGCGGTGCGGGCAAATTGCGTATTATTGGTGGCGAGTGGCGCAGCCGTCAGTTACCGGTGGCAGCTGTGGAAGGCCTGAGACCTACGCCAGACCGTATTCGTGAAACACTGTATAACTGGCTGACAGGATGGGTGGCAGGAACACGCTGTCTGGATGCCTTCTCTGGCACAGGCGCACTGGGCCTGGAAGCACTGTCCCGTGGTGCATCTCACACCACATTTCTGGAGTCCTCACCGGTTGCCGCCCGCATGCTGCAGGACAACCTCAAAACACTGAAATGCTCCAACGCCAGTGTTGAGAATACCGACGCCAATCTTTGGCTCACCGGCAAACCTGAGCGACCTTTCGGCCTGGTATTTCTGGACCCGCCTTTCCACAAAGGCATGGTCAGCCCGGTATGCCACAAACTGCACGACAACGGGTTTCTTGCAGAGAATGCACTGGTGTATATCGAATCAGAGGTGACACTGGGTGAGCCTGATGTTCCGGCTCACTGGCAGCTGTGGAAGGAAAAAAAAGCGGGACAGGTGGCCTGTCGCCTTTATAAGACCTATTAATAAACCCGCTGTTCATTAAGAGCCTGCGCGCTAAAAGCCGACACGCTAAAAACTGACACGATAGTCATCCAGCAATGACTGAAAGTCTTTAGCAAAGGCCGGAGTAACATAGGGTTTATCCAGCATCAGCACCTGATAGATAGCCCGCCGAATGGTCTGCTGGGAAAAACCCAATGCATCACTTTGATGACCACCAGTCACCATAGCAGCACCGACAAAACCCACGCAGGATGTCAGCACCATCCATGAGTTGTACACCAGTGCATCCTGCTCTTCTTCGCTCAACACCACCATGCCCGCCTCGCCCATTAGCCGGAAGAGAAACGTCATCTGTTGTTTAGCAAGCAGTGAGAGTTCTACAAAACCTTCACGCAGGGGCTCATCATCGGTCAGCAGGTATTCAATATCCCTGTGGATAAACCGGTAGTGCCAGATCATCTCCATCACCCCTTCCAGCAATTGCCGCTTATGCTCCATGGTGAAGTTCTGACCAGAGCTGAAATCAAATACCTGCTGGTAATCGTCGGAGTAACTTTCCAGAAGCGCACGCACAATGTCGGTCTTATTGCGGAAGTGGTAATAAAGGTTACCCGGCGACATCCCTAAAGACGCAGCAATATGATTAGTGGAAACCTGCCGTTCCCCCTGCTCATTAAACAGGGTACGAGCCGCCTCCAGAATACGGGTGCGGGTCTTGCCGGCTTTTCGGGTCCGGATCTTTTCTACGGCCTTTTCCACTTTCTCGACTGACATTCTGTCCAGCAGACTCCTGAAGCTCTCATTGGGTGACTGTTTACATTTTAGAGTTGATACTCTAAATTATCATCCATCACTTTAACAAGAACAATAACCAACCAAACCGCTACCCACGGCAAACCTCAAGCCGGGCGGCCTGAAACCGGAGAATGACCCATGACGACCGCCACTGCGGAGGCTCCTGTGCAAAACAACACATCCACAGCCTCATCTGTTAATCCAATTTTTGATAGCCTGAGCGAAGCACTGAAAGTGCAGAAATCCGCTTTCCGTAAGAACCCTAATCCTGAGAAAGCCGAGCGCATCGCAAACCTGCAGAAGCTGAAGCAGGTCATGAGCGACAATCAGGAAGCCATCGTTCAGGCTGTCAGCGAAGATTTCTCCGGCCGTGCCGCTGAAGAGACCATCATCGGTGAACTGATGCCTATCACTCAGGACATCAAGTACACCTGCAAGAAGCTGGGTAAGTGGATGAAGCCCAGCAAGCGTAACCCTGGCGCACAGCTGCAGCCTGCCAAAGCACTGGTTCACTACCAGCCACTGGGCGTCATCGGCATTATGGTGCCCTGGAACTACCCTGTTCAGCTGGCCGTACTGCCAATGGTTGGTGCACTGGCTGCGGGTAACCGCGTGATGGTGAAGATGTCTGAGTTCACTCCAAAGACTGCTGAACTGTTCGCAAAGCTGATGAAAGAGAACTTCTCTGAAGATCTGGTGAAAGTTGTTACTGGTGATGCAAGCGTTGCGGCTGAATTCAGCAAGCAGCCTTTTGACCATCTGCTGTTTACCGGTTCTACTCAGGTTGGCCGTATCGTTATGCGCGCCGCTGCTGAAAACCTCACTCCCGTTACTCTGGAGCTGGGCGGCAAGTCTCCTGCTATTGTTGCCGACGATATTGATCTGCAAGACGCTGCAACCCGTATCTGCTTTGGTAAGTCCTTCAACGCTGGCCAAACCTGTGTCGCTCCGGATTACATCCTCTGCCCACGTCACAAGGTCGATGCCTTTATCGACGCTTACCGTGCAGCCTTCGAGAAAATGTACCCACAACTGTCTGGCAACAGCGACTACACCAGCATCGTCAACGAGCGTCAGTACGCCCGTCTGCAGGGTCTGGTTCAGGAAGCCCGTGAAAGCGGTGCCGACGTACATGTGATTGGCCAGGAACATATCGACGATGGCAGCCACCGTATGCCGCTGCACATTGTTACCAACGTGAGCGAAGACACTGCCGTTATGCAGGATGAGATCTTCGGCCCGGTTCTGCCTATCGTGGCTTACGATACCCTGGAAGACGCCATGAACTACGTTCAGGACCGTCCTCGCCCGCTGGCTCTGTACCTGTTCAGCCACGACAAGAAGAAGCACAACGAAGTGCTGTGCAACACTCACTCCGGTGGTGTGTGCATTAACGAATGTCTGCTGCACGTAGCTGTAGATGACATGCCATTCGGCGGCATTGGCCCTTCAGGTATGGGTCACTACCACGGTCACGAAGGCTTTATGACCTTCAGCAAGGCCAAGGGCACACTGGTGAAAGGCAAGTTCAACACTACCAAGTTCCTGTACCCTCCGTACGGCGGCGCAGTTGGTAAAATGATTGCCAAGATGTACACCAGCTAACAGCTAATCTGTACGCCTGAGCTAGCCCAAAAGCCGGTTATTGCTCTCTTGTCACAAAGAGAATCCGATAACCGGCTTTTTTCATGCATAATCGGCTATGTTTCCAGACATTAATAAAGACAGGAAACAAGGAGTCATAATGATGAATAACAGCTCCCCTGGTCAGCCAAAAGCCCTGGATCGACGAACATTCCTGCAACTGGGCACGACAGGCACTGTGCTACTGGCTACTTCAAGCACCGCCCTCGCCTTAAGCGGGCAGGCATCCACTGCGCCTGCAGAAGATTTTAAATATCTGACCGAGACAGATATCCCTTTTCTGAAAGCCATCAGCCGCAATATTCTTGGTGAAGGACTACCCACCTCATCAATAGCGCAGAGCAGAGCTATTAATGCCTGTATCGAACAAATCGACAATCACTGTTCCTTTATGTCCCCCGAGTTGCAGAAGATTCTTCGGCAACTGTTAGACACTGCCACTCTGCCTTTAACCAAAGGTATAACAACCGGTGTCTGGTCCCGCTGGGAGAAAGTCAGCAGATCCCAGACAGAGGCGTTTCTGAACCACTGGCAGCACAGCTCCATCGGCCTGTTCCGTATGTCCCATGCATCACTGGTTCAGCTTGTGTCACTCTCCTGGTTTGGCCTGCCGCAATCCTTTCAGGAGTCCCATTACCCGGGGCCGCTTTACCCTGAACTGCTGGTCACCACCCCTAATCATTATTAACAAAGGCCGGAGTGGTTATGGCGATTAAAGACCTGTTTGCCCAAGGCGTGAACGACGGCTGGAAAGTCCACAATGCATCACGTTTCGAGGTCAATAAAACCTGGGAAGCGGATGTCGTTATCATCGGAACAGGTGCCGGTGGCGGCACCACCGCAGAAGTGCTGGCCAATGCTGGTCTGCGGGTATTAATGATTGAAGAAGGCCCGCTAAAATCCTCCAACGACTTTAATATGGATGAGCGAGACGCCTATTCCACGCTGTATCAGGAAGCAGTTTCCCGGGTTACCAAAGACAACGCCATTACTATTTTGCAGGGGCGTTGTGTGGGCGGTTCCACCACTGTGAACTGGACATCCAGCTTCCGCACACCAGAACAAACTCTCGACTACTGGGCGTCAGAGTTTGCGGTAAAAGGCAGCTCTAAAGCGGATATGGCACCCTGGTTTGCCGACCGTGAACAGCGTTTGAATATTTCCCCATGGGAAGTCCCTCCCAACGCCAACAACAGCACTTTGCAGAAAGGCTGTACAAACCTCGGCTACAGCTGGGGCAGCATTCCCCGTAATGTGTCGGGATGCTGGAACCTGGGTTACTGCGGCACTGGCTGCCCAACAAACGCTAAACAGTCCATGCTGGTGACAACCATTCCCGGTGCTTTAAAGAAGAATGCTGAACTGATCTTCCTCGCCCGTGCAAACCATCTTATTCACGACAAAGGCAAAGTAAGTGGACTGGTCTGCCATGCGATGGATAAAGACTGTGTTCACCCTACAGGCAAAACCATTACTGTTCGCGCCAGACACTTTGTGCTTTCGGGCGGGTCGATTAACAGCCCTGCCCTGCTGCTGCGTTCCTCCATACCAGACCCTTATCGTCTGACAGGTAAACGTACCTTCCTGCACCCGGTGCCTTTCTCTCTCGCCGTGATGCCAGAAAAAGTTGAAGGCTACTATGGTGCACCCCAGTCAATCTACAGCGACCACTTCCAATGGAAGGACGGTGTATCCGGCCCCATGGGTTACAAGCTGGAAGTACCGCCAATTCACCCCAGAATTGCCGCGGTGCAGTTCCGGGCCAGAGGGGAACAGCTTGCACGGGATATGGAACAACTGCCCAATATTAATTTAACCCTCGCCCTGCTCAGGGATGGCTTCCACGAACAGAGCCAGGGCGGCAGTGTCGAACTGCGTAACGATGGCACTCCACTGTTGGATTATGTCATCACACCTTATATATGGGACGGCATTCGCCGGGCGTTAATCTCCATAGCTGAAATACAGTTCGCCGCAGGCGCCAAAAGTGTTCGCCCCCTGCATTACAGTGCACCGCACTACGACAGTTTCCAGAAAGCCAAAGCGGCACTGGAACAGATGGATTTGCGTGCTTATGAAACACTCGTAGGCTCCGCACACGTTATGGGCGGCTGCACCATGGGCGAAGACACAACCCGTACAGTGGTGAACAGTCAGGGGCAACACCACCATCTGGAAAATCTTTCGGTGATTGATGGATCAGTATTCCCCACCAGCATCGGAGCCAACCCTCAGCTCTCTGTTTATGGGCAGTCTGTGCGTATGGCAGCGCATCTGGCAGGCATTCTGGGTGCTCCTGTACTCGCCCGAGGGTAATAAACTGAAGATAACTACTACACGATATGGGAGTATTATCTACGGTCAGAATAAAATCCGGCCTTGTGTCGCGGGTGGGGGTTCGTTAGCATCGCCCGCTTTGTTACGTTTTAAGAATTAACTTCAGAATCTATGAACCAAGAGGACCTGAAGGCCTTGATGAGAACTGTTATTTACCCGGGCACCTTTGACCCCATTACCCGGGGACACTGTGATCTTGTGGAGCGGGCCTCTTTGTTGTTCGACCGCGTTATTATTGCCGTCGCCGAGAGCCCCAAGAAAAAACCCCTGTTCGATATGAAAGAGCGTGTCAGTCTTGCCGAGCAGGCAACAGCGCATCTGGACAATGTCGAAGTTCAGGGTTTCAGCAATCTGCTGGCCGACTTCACACAGGATGTAGGCGCAGGCGTTATTCTTCGGGGTCTTCGGGCTGTTTCCGATTTTGAATACGAATTCCAGCTGGCCAACATGAACCGTGTCCTTGCGCCTAATGTTGAGAGCCTTTTCCTGACGCCGTCAGAGAAGTTCTCCTACATTTCTTCCACACTGGTGCGGGAAATCGCCTCACTGAATGGCGATATTTCCAAGTTCGTTACCCCGGAAGTAGAAGAAGCACTGGCGAAGAAGTTTGGTCCTAAAGCCTGAATCTGATTCAGGCATTACACTGTTGAGTTGTTGCTTTTAACGCAGCAACTCCAGTGGTGACTATTTAAGTCGACGATTGAAGCGTCGGCTATTGAGAGAAACGCATGGCCCTGATTATTACTGACGACTGCATCAACTGCGACGTCTGCGAACCGGAATGCCCTAACAGCGCAATCTCCCCCGGTGAAGAAATTTACGAGATTGACCCAAACCTGTGCACCGAGTGTGTTGGTCACTATGACGAGCCACAGTGCCAGATGGTCTGCCCTGTAGACTGCATCCCCAAGGACCCGGCCCATGTCGAGTCCCAGGACGAGCTGATGCAGAAGTACAAGATCATCACCGCTTAGGGTTGACCGGCCCCCTTAAGCGCTCGCTTTAATAAAAAACAGCTCCAATAAAGCAGCAAAAAAACAAACAGCCCAATAGACGAATGTCATGCATTGAATGATGAGTGACATTCGTCTATTGGGCTGTTTGTTATAAGCATCAATTCAGGCAACAACTCATAGCAATAAAGCCATGTTATTCCTCTTCATACAACAAGGGTGGCGGCAAATTATTTTTTGAAATGACCTTTCCTTGCTACTCTTTTGCGCAAAGTAATTGCGATGTACTCGGCGAATGAGGAGCAGTCATAATGAAGTCGCTAAAGGCTGGTTTTTTTCTTTAGCGCTTTTGAGTACGTGCGCAGACGCGGGCGTAGGGCTAAGCCGTAAGGTTTCTGAGTCTGGCCGCCCCTTAAACGCAGCAAGCGTACTTATTGGTACTGCGGTATTTAATACTACAGCACACTCTCACTCCAAAAGGCTCGTCACTCCCAGCGTTATACCTGTCTCTTATTACACTCCCCATATCTCTCCTGATAAGAATCCGCTACGTGTGAAAGGAGAAAATACCTATTACAAAACCGGCAGTGCCTCAGCTGACAATAACAAGAGTTCAGTATCTCAAGTACCACACTCAACCGGTCAACAGAAATATAAACCTCTTAACCCATATTACTTTCTGCAGATGGAAACCGACGATATTCCAACATCAGCCTCCAGAAGAAAGAAACAGCCCGCCCGCCAAAGGCGAACCAGCATGACACAGGAGGCAGCCCAGAGATTTGTTTTTCAAACCATCCCAGTTGTTAGCAATAACACTGACCGGGGCGCAGCACTGACTCCACGACTACCCGTTATGTCTCGTTTTCATGGAATGGTCGATGTCACAACAGATGATGCTCCCTCAGATGACGTTATAACCCTTGGTCGTAACAACTTCTCTGCCTTTGTCCTGAAACCAGATGGCCATTATGAATTACTGGAAAATGATGATGGGAGCAAATCCGGTATAAAGTTTCCGGTCTATAAAAAGACAACCCTTTTTACCGGATTGAAGCAGGCTGCCACTCTCCACCGAGGCTCTGGCTGTGGTGCCCATGAGCGTTTTCAAACTATTGCGTCTGACAGTAACGGGCTGTCGGCTATGAGATTGAGTCATCAGGTTTACCCGTATGGGGACGATGATGGTGCATTCCGGATGAGTACCCTAAGTCTACAAAAAAACGCTCCAACTCCGGATGATGCCGGTTTTGAGGAAGAGAAATTTCTGATTTTTCCATCAGAAACGAGTGACAGGGTTTTAGCTGATGCCCTTCCTGTATTACAAGCGCTTGATGATGAACTGTCTATACCACCCTGCTGACGCCAGGTGCTGACAGCTCATCCCTTGATTCGTCCTTAACTTCACCAACGCTGACCATGAAAACGCCAACTGAAGCCCGGGCCCGCACCCCAGGTCTGGCTATGACTGATCAAGACAGAGTGGGTTATCAATATGAACTCAAAGTAGATTTAGGCGCTTCTGCGGTTGCTCTTACGGTTGTCGTCGCTCCAACGGCCGCTGGTCTTGTTGTTTATTGCGTAAAAGTGAAAACCCAGAAGACAAAACACCAGCGCAAGAGGGTGAAAGTGCGTTAAACCATGCCAGCACTCCTGCAAATATTCGAAGCCTGTATAGATGAATGAGTTATTTATTAAAAAAAGATGAAAAGTGTTTCAGCATTTACCTGTATACACAGTGTTAATCGGAATCTCTAAAATCCGCACCATACAATTTATGGTGATTGACTATGTCTGCAACACAAACCACGCAACAACAAATTATTGATGCCTTTCAGTTCCGCCACGCCTGCAAGAGTTTTGACGCCAGCAAAAAGATCTCAGAAAGTGACTTCGACTTTATTCTGGAAACCGGCCGTCTCTCCCCAAGCTCTTTCGGTTTTGAACCATGGAGATTTCTGGTAGTACAGAGCATGGAGCTGCGTGAGAAACTGAAGCCTCTGTGCTGGGGTGCCCAGGGTCAACTACCTACCGCCAGCCACTTTGTTGTGATTCTGGCGCGCAAAGAGTCTGGCATGCGTTACGACTCCGAATACATTCAGCGCCACCTGACCGAAGTCGAGCAGCTCCCTGCCAACATTGTGGAAATGAAAGGCGGCTTCTACAAACAGTTCCAGATTGAACACTTCGGGCTGACCGAGTCTCCCCGAGCCATGTTCGACTGGTCCTGCAAGCAGACCTACATCGCCCTCGGCAACATGATGAGCTCCGCTGCTCTGATTGGCATCGACTCCTGCCCCATCGAAGGCTTCGACCGCGCACCGCTCGAACGCCTGATGACAGAAAACGGCATGTTCAACGGTGACGAATACGGAGTAGCCTGCCTGGCAGCCTTCGGCTACCGCGCTGACGAGCCTCGCCCGAGTGCACGTCAAAGCCAGGACGAACTGGTGCAGTGGTTCAACTAAACCTCTGATCCCGACCTGCTCCTCCCCTGATCGGGGGAGGAGATTGCGATGTTCCCTGGCCCCATCCCTTCTCTTTTCACCTGCCCAATAAAAATAAACGTCCATTAAACAACATCACGCATTTTTTAATGCGATCTGTTTACTCCTCTGATTCCCCTGCCCCGCAAAATAATAAATAAACCTCAATCCGCTCGAATTGGGTCTATCTTCATAGCCGGCTTTTAATCCCCTGTATGTAGAAAAATTAATATGCATTCAAAATTATTGGCAGCTCTTATTTGTGTTCAGTGTACGCTCTGCTTAGGCGGTATAAGTGGCGGTATAAGTGGCGGCATAACTGGAGGTTCGCAGGCTGGCACATCCGCAGTGTCGCTGCTCGAAATTATTAAGATCAACCCTGATGAACCTGTGAATCACCTCGCCAAATGGCTCTCTTCCAATCCTGGCGACCTTCCTGCAGGTGCCATGGCTCGACGAGCTTTGTTCAGCGGGGTTGTTGCTACTCCAGAGCAACAGCTGGCCATTAAGAAAGTACTGGAGCTGTATTCCGAAAACCCCGGAAATGATCCCAGAATGTTAAAAACAGGGGATGTACTACGGGATTTATTGCAACGTGCAGACAGTCATGACGCTTTGTCTATGGAGATTCTGCAGGGGCTGAACGAGTCTGCTGACGAAGAAAGCTACTATGAAGAGGCTTTTCATAAAGAGCGCTCTCCCAGAGCACAGGTGCAAACCCAGACAGGCTGGAAACAGTGGCTTCACTCATGGAGACCTTCCTTCAAATGGCAGAGCAGGGAAAACCGCAGGGCGGCACTCATGTCAGCAGGAGGGGAGACTGTCGACGCACAAGAATACGACAAAGGGTTGCTCAGGGCTTATCAGGAGTATGTCCCCCCCAGTGAACAGTATGAGTTAGATAAGAATTACCAATACCGCTCCCATTACGGCAGAAGCTGGGATTTTCCTGTCAGCCCCTGGCTGGCGACAGGTGTCGGCGTTCTGGGAACAATAGGTGTCGTATCAGGTGCTTTAACAAAACCCTGGGGGACTGATGCTCCTCCTAAGGCAGACGTAAATAGCTTTGGTGCTAATAGCTTTGGTTCTGACTGGGTGTCTATGAGTCTTCCCAGGGTAGCTGCTCACAATACGGTTACTGGACAATGCTCCTTCAAATGTCCTGAAAATTCTGGTTCATGCTTTGCGAATATTCAAACCTCATATGGATACGCAGGACCAGTTTGTAACCTGCTGGCGCAGAACTGCGAACCAGGTCGGCTTTGTGAATGCCCAAATGGCCAGCTGACTGTCGTAAAAAGAACGCATGCGGACGGCAGTATCGACATTGACTACACAGCTCAACGTTCAGCGAGTGTACCTCTCAAAATCACCTGCCACTCCGGTGGCGGAAGCCGGTCTCATACAGTCGCCCCTGTGCGGACCATGGTTTATGAACCTCCTGCCCTGAATCAACGGGAATCAGTTGTAAGACGTTCAGCAAGACTCGCCGAACAAAAGATCTATGCCGTGGGCAGTGAGAACTTTACCGACCTTATTGAAGCTGACCCCGCTGGTAATTTTCATCAGGTAGAAGATATTGACCTGACTGCGGAACAAAATGCCAGGCTCCCCCTGAGCAACAGCAGCACACCTTTTACCGGTAGTTTTCACCATCACAACTACTGGCTAAGGAATATGACGCAGAATGACACCGCCAACGAGGCTCAAACAGGGATATTCGGGTATCTGGAAGGTGCCACTGTTGATATGAAAATCCAGGATCCGGAAGTGCTGGCAGGCACTGCCGATGCAACAATTTTTGCCCGGGAAATTGGTTCAAATAACAAGGTCACAGTGGAAATTGAAGGCGGACGGATCAACAGTCAAGGGACTACAGCACTGATTACTCCACTGGTGAGCGGCGATGACAACGAAATCACCATGCAGAACTCAAAAGATAATGAAGTAGAGGTTCACGACAGCCCGCTACAGTATTTATCGATAGCGGGCAGCACTGTACTTATAAAAGGAAAGAGAAACGCCTTCAGGCAGATCAATACAGAAGACCTTACTTTAACAACAAGCCACCCTTTCGTTGTGGTTGGTGGCCATATTGCTGATAACAGAGGTGACGGTACTACGGCTATTCAGGAGAACAGCAATAATATCGTTATTGAAGCGAACGGCGAGGCCTCCCATGGTGCTGCTAATGTTGGCTATACCGACTCAGCAGGCAGTTTTATTAAACAGAACAATATATCGAACAGCTCTGTATCCGTAGCAGGATCACACTCCGATGCCGGACTGAATGCTGCGGTAGTCGTTGGTGACGAGGTTCTTTTCCAGAGTAATGTCCATAGCAGTGAGGTGAAATCTTTTGGGGACGAAGGCGCTTCAGCCTTGAATACGGGTGTCGACCTTGGCTCTCATGTGACCGCAGAAAGCACAAACATTACTAACAGCAGTGTGCATACCTATGGAGAAAATTCCCCAGCATCTTTGGTGATAGGCGTTAGTAAGGGCATGCACAATAAGTTTCGACTGAGAAACGTCAAAACAAGCCATGTCACCACCCATGGTTCTGCATCTGCAGCTGGACTGACAGTTGGGGATCTTCGTGATTTGCAGTCTTCAGCAGGCCAGGAAAATATTAAAGACAGCACAGTAACAACATTGGGGGATAACTCACCAGCAGGTATGAATGTCGGGTCGACCCGAGGCACAGGGAATCATTTTTCACAGGTCAACGTGCAGGGTGTTATCAGAGGAACAGGAGTCTTCTTCAAAGGCGGGGGCAATGTTGGCGAAGGGATAAATGGAGGGCGCTACACCCAGAGAGAAACATCCGTTCGTATTGAAACAAGAGCAGATGCTACAGACAGTTTTGTCAGCCCAAGTGTGGGCTATGTGCCAGGCGGGCAACCTGTAGAGTACGAACTGTTTTCAGGGTCAGTCTCTTTTACCGGCAACGGAACACAGTCAACCCTTGGCAGCAGCGATGGTAAAATTGATGCTTCCGGGGTACAGGACAAAACCGGTTTTGCTTATAGAACGCCTCAAGATGATGACTACGATGGCAGTCTCAAAAGGCTGGATACCAGGGTAGGAAGACAGTGGAAAACTGCTCTCTCGGCGCTTGAGAAAGCAATAGATGATGAATTAACTCCTCATAAGCCGGTTCATTACATCGGAGAACGTTTTCAGCTTCTGGTGCGTGATGGCTCTGTGAACAACGGCTCTGATCCTGCTTATGAAGGAAGCGGGAGTGGTGGGAGTGGTGCAACCCGGAACAGCGGACAGGTTCTTCTGGTGACAAAACAAACCTACCCCGAGGCAGAGGGGGGTGGAATACGGCTGACGTATATGGAGCAGCAGAACAATACCCTCGACGCTCTACATGGGGGCAGCAGTGTTATCTACACACTACCGGACGCAGCAGTACCTCAGGTAGCTCCTGATGCTCAGCCGATTGCCAGTGCAGTATCTGCAGATTACACAAGACTTGTTTATGCCGGCCCGAACAATGGCAGTACAAGTGCACGAAGTGAGCAGGTATATCTGCTGAACTTTCCAAAAGAGATCCCAAAAGAAATCAACCCTCAGGACAATGCTTCGAATAGCAGCACTTCCGGCACTGGAATCTATCAGGAGACACCCATGATGGTCCCCGGTCGGTTTGTAACTCTGGATGAAACCGGGTTGTATGCCCGAACAAATGACTCTATCCAGCGTTATGAGATCAACCCGGTGAATATGTCACTGAGTCATGCTCCAACAGCTTTTTATGATGTTACATCCGAGAATGGTGTAGAGCGCTCCCTGGTCAGCACTCTGGTCAGTGCTTCATGGTTTTACACCGCATGGCGTGAAGACGGCACCAAAAACATTCAACTTGAAAGGTTTAGTGTGACTGGCGGAAACCGTGACCCGGACTGGAATCAAAGAGTCGAAAATGTACAGGGTCTGGACAACGCACCAGAGCTGGAACTGAGTCAGCATAATGGCTTTGTATACCTGGCACCCAAAAACACAATTATTTCGTTTGACTCAAACAATGATACATTGAGTGCAGAAATACCCGAATATGGAGGAAGCACCAATGTTATCCGGGGTATGAACATTCTTGGTGTTGTACCGGATCAAGATGTTATTCCATCTCCATCAGCATCAGCATCTCCATCTGCATCTCCATCTGCATCTCCATCTGCATCTCCATCTGCATCAGCATCAGCATCAGCATCAGCATCAACATCAACATCAGCCAGCACGATTTCACCATCGGGAACTCCGTCAGCGATCCCTGCAGGTATTCCCTACCTGATCCCCACTATCGTGGCTCCAGTGGTCTGCGTTGTCGCTTCGGTAACGATCGGGGTATGCAGCACTGTGATGTATCACATCTGGCACAAGCGGAAGACAACAGCCGGGTATTCGATACCAAGCGAGACAGCGATAAATGCCGGTGCTTCGGAGCTCACTGAACAGTTGATACCCAAAGACCAATAGCCAAAATACCGCATGCCTCTCCCTCCTCAATCGAGGGGGGAGAGACAGAGAAGTTAAATTAATGAAGCTTCACTCTGAGCCCGGGAGCAGTAACGGCCGATCCATGTACCCAATAAAAACAAACGTCCATTAACCGATATTAAGTATTTTTGAATACGACTTGTTTACTCCTCTGATGTCTCCTGCACCGCTAACTAATAAATAAACCTCCGGCCATTCGAATTGGGTCTATCTTCATAGCCGGTTTTTAATCCCCTGCATGTAGAAAAATTAATATGCACTCAAGATTATTATTGGCAGCTCTTATTTGTGTTCAGTGTACGCTCTGCTTTGGCGGTAAAAGTATCGGCATAAGTGGCGGCTCACAGGCAGGCTCTGCTGCAGTGTCACTTCTCGAAGTTATTAAGAACAACCCTGATGAACCTGTAAATCACCTCGCCAAATGGCTCTCTTCCCATCCTGGCGTCCTTCCTGCGGGTGTCATGGCTCGACGAGGTTTGTTCAGCGGGGTTGCTGCAACTCCAGAGCAACAACGGGCCATTAAGAAAGTACTGGAGCTGTATTCGGAAAACCCGGGTAATGATTCCAGAATGTTAAAAACCGGGGATGTACTACGGGATTTATTTCAACGTGCAGACAGTCATGACGCTTTGTCTATGGAGATTCTGCAGGGGTTGAACGAGTCTGCTGACGAAGAGAGCTCCTACGAAGAGGCTTTTCATAAAGAGCGCTCTCCCAGAACACAGGTACAAACCCAAACAGGCTGGAAACAGTGGCTTTATTCATGGGGATCTTCCTTCAAACGGCAGAGCAAGGAAAACCGTAGAGGGACACTCATGTCAGCAGGTAGGGAGACTGTCGACGCACAAGAATACGACAAAGAGTTGCTCAGGGCTTATCAGGAGTATGTCCCTCCTCGTGAACAGTATGAGTTAGATAAAAATTACCAGTATAGTTCCCATTACGGCAGAAGCTGGGATTTCCCTGTCAGCCCCTGGCTGGCGGCCGGTGTGGGTGTGCTGGGAGCGGTAAGTGTCGCCTCAGGTGCTTTCGCAAAACCCTGGATATCAATGACTCCCCCAAAACTGGGTGCAAATAACTCAGTGACTGGAGAGTGCTCCGTTGAGTGTCCGGGAGATTCCGACACATGCAATGCGCATATTCAAACATCTTATGGTGACGCTGCACCCGCTTGTAACATAGATGCACTGGAGTGCATGCCTGATAAGCTTTGTAGATGCCCGAATGGCCAGATGGACGTAGTGACAAAAGAGCTGCCAGACGGTCGAATCAGTTTGGCATACAAAGCACATCGCTCTATTCACGAGCCCCTTAAAATCACCTGCCATTCCGGTGGAGAAAGCCAGTCTCATACCGTCGCTCCTGTACCGCCTCAAGCCATTAAACATCCAATGGTAAGACGTTCTGCAGGAACCGCAGCACAAAAAGCCTATGCCGTCGGCAGTAACAATTTCACAAACCTTATTGAGGCCGACCCGGCAGGTGATTTTTATCAGGTAGAAGATATCCACCTGACTGCGGAACAAATTGCCAGATTGCCCCTGAGCAACACCAGCACACCCTTTACAGGTAACTATCATCATCACAATTACTGGCTAAGGGGCATGAAACATAACCTCACCGGCAGTAGAGGTCGTACAGGGTTATTCGGATACCTTGATGGCGCCACTGTCGATATGAAAATACAAGACCCGGAAGTACAGACAGTTACTGCCAATGCAACAGTTTTCGCTCAGGAAATTGGTTCAAATAACAAGGTCACAGTAGAAATTGACGGTGGGAGAATCAGCAGCAACGGTACTGCCGCACTGATAACTCCTCTGGTAAGTGGCGATAACAACGATATCACCATGCAAAACTCCGTAGATAATAAAGTCGATGTGTTCAGTAACACACAGCAGTTCGCAGCAGGCAGTGTGGCGAAGGTAAAAGGTAACAGGAATGTCCTAAGGCAGCTCAATACAGAAGACCTTACCGTAACAGCTGTCGCTCCTTTAGCAGTGGTTGCTGGCAATGTTGCTTTAAACACAGGTGACGACACTACGTTTATTCAGGAGAACAGCCGCAATATCGCTATTGAAGCGGGCGATAAGGCCTCCCACGCCGCTGCTAATGTTGGCTATTCATTCTCAGTAGGCACTGTGGCTAATCAGAGCAATATATCGAATAGTTCTGTATCAGTATCAGGGATGTATTCCTCAGTCGGGCTGAATGGCGGGACAGTCATTAGCATTAGTAACGCAACGCTTATCCAAAGCAATGTAGACAACAGTGAAGTGACATCACTCGAGAGATTTTCCCACGCGGCCCTGAATACAGCTTTTGTGCATGCTCCCCATGCACGAGTAGATACCACAAACATTAGTAACAGCAAAGTTGAGACCCATGGACATGCCTCTATCGCAGGTCTTGGTAGTGCTCTGATGATAGGAAAGTACAACAAAATAGGACTGAAACGTGTAAGAGCAAGCCATGTGGCCAGCCATGGTAATTCATCTGCTGCAGGCCTGACTGCTGGATATATTCACAATCTGCAGGCCCGGGCAGATCAGGAAGATATTCAAAACAGCACAGTGACAACGCAGGGTGATAACTCACCAGCAGGCATGAACATCGGAATCGCAACGGGCCTTGATTTTCATTTTTCACAGGTCAATGTGCAGGGCACGGTTAAAGGAACGGATGGTTCCTTTAAAGGTGGCGGCAATGTTGGCGTAGCAAATAATGGTGGGCGTTTTACCCAGAGAGGAACATCCACCCATCTTGAGACAGGAGAAAATGCGACAAACAGTGTCGTCAGCCCAAGTGTGGGCTATGTGCCAGACGGTCAACCGGTAGAGTACGAGCTGTTTTCAGGGTCAGTCTCTTTTACCGGCAACGGAACACTCTCAACCCTTGGCAGCAGCAATGGTGAGATTGATGCTTCCGGCGTACAGGACACAACCGGTTTCGCGTATAACTCACCACAGAGCGATGACTACAAGGGCAGCCTTGAAAGGCTTGATACCAGGGTAGGCACAAAGTGGCAAACCGCTCTCTCGGCTCTTGAGAACGCAATAGATGATGAATTAACTCCTCATAAGCCGGTTCATTACATCGGAGAACGCTTTCAGCTTCTCGCTCGTGATAATTCTCGAAACAGCTCAGACCCTGCTTATGCAGGAAGCGACACCGATGGGAATGGTGCAACCCAGAACAGCGGACAGGTTCTTCTGGTGACAAAACAAACCTACCCCGAGGCAGAGGGTGGTGGAATACGACTGACTTACCTGAAGCAGCAGAACAATACCCTCGACGCTCTGCCAGAAGCAGGCAGCAGTGTTATCTACACACTACCCGATGAAGCAGTCCCCCAGGTAGCGCCAGATGCTCAGCCGATAGCCAGTGCAGTATCTGCTGATTACACAAGGCTTGTTTATGCCGGTCCGAACAATGGCAGTACAAATGTGCGAATTGAGCAGGTATATCTGCTGAACTTTCCTAAAGGGAGCAGCCCTAAGGAGAGCCGTCCTCAGGGCAATGCTTCGAATAGCAGCACTTCCGGCACTGGAATCTATCAGGAGACACCCTTGATGCTTCCCGGTCAGTTTGTAACTCTGGATGAAACAGGGTTGTATGTCCGCACGAGAGACATTATCCAGCGTTTTGAGATCAACCCGGTGAATATGTCCCTGAGTCATGCTCCAACGGCTATTTATTATGTTACATCCGAAAATGGTTTAGAACGTTCTCTAATCAGCACTCTGGTCAGTTCTTCATGGTTTTACACTGCATGGCGTGAAGACGGCACCAAAAATATTCTACTTGAAAGATTTAGTGTGACTGGCGGAATCCGTGACCCTGACTGGAATCAAAGAGTCGAAAATGTACAGGGTCTGGACAATGTACCAGAACTGGAACTGAGTCAGCATAATGGCTTTGTGTATCTGGCCCCCAAAAACACAATTCTTACGTTTAACTCAAACAACGATACCTTGAGTGCAGACATACCCGAATATGGAGGAAGTACCAATGTGATTAGCGGTATGAACATTCTTGGTGTTGTACCTGGTGAAGATGTTATTCCATCTTCTTCAACGTCAACTCCAACGGCAACGGTAACGCCAACGCCAGCGTCAGCGTCAACGTCAACGTCAACGTCAACGTCAACGTCAACGTCAACGTCAACGTCAACGCAACGCAGCCCCCATCGGAAACTCCGTCAACGATCCCTGCAGGCACTTACTATATCTATCTGTTCCCAATTATCGTGGCACCTGTGGCCTGCGTTATCACTTCGGCAACCCTCGGGGTATGCAGCGCTGTGATGTGTCACATTTGGTACAAGTGGAAGAAAAGAGGTCAGTATTCGCAATTAAGAGGGCGCACCATAAGTGACGCATATATAGAACTATAGAACTCCTTGAATAGTTAATGATCGAAGCAAGTACTCAATAAGGTCGCTCGCATTGCCAGCAATGACAGCCCTGCTAACAAAATGAGGTCACAACCGCTCTCATTACACTTTCGTCAGGAACTCTCTGGATTACAGCTCCTCATATTTGTACGCATTCATTTAATGCCAAACACAAAGCAATTATGAGGTTCACAATGAACAAACAGGGCACAGAGTTCAGGAAGTTTCTGCAGGGGCTATTAGCAACAGCTGTTATCGTAGCTACGGCGCTAAGCATGTCTTTCCAGGCAGTTGGCGGGGATAAAGAAGCACGCATCATGAATGGTGATGCTGTCAGGAGTATGGAGAACTATCCCTACCTTGCAGGTATTCTCTCATTGAATAGTCAAAACAACCTTTCAGGTTTTCGTTGTAATGGTACGCTGATCGCCGATCGCTGGGTGTTAACAGAGCGTCGCTGTGTCAACAATGATCATCCCGACCAGCTCAGAGTAAGTATCTGGGGTGCCGATGGGCGCCATTGGGGAGATGATTACAGCAAAAATATGGCCGGGCTTCGTGAGGTAATTGCCTCGTACCCTCTGTCTGGCAGTCAAATCATTATTACTGAAAGTAGTGCTAAAAACAGCACGCCAGCCTTTACCGATGGCCTTGCTCTCCTGTTACTTAAGGAGCCTGTTACAGGCGTTAAGCCAGTCTCTCTTGTCTATACCGATGGTTCCTACAATCAGCCTGACTCTGATCCGCTGAAAATCGTTGGCACTGGTTACTTGAATACCAAAAGTCAGCTTCCCGGAGCCTTTGGCACAAAGCCGGCAAGTGGCAACGTTGACGATTTCACCGGTTTCTTTAACAAAAGCGCTCAGGACAATTTTGTTCTGCTGAAAGGTGTGAACGGACAAGCCCCGGGACTGTATAGCAGTGACTGGGGTGCACCCGTTTTGAGAAAAGACAGCCAGGGGCATGTACTGGATGAAATGGTTGCGATGATCATCAGCGGAAAAACCATAACACCAACATCAGTATCGACGGACCCGGGAGATTTTTATATCACACAGCGTATTGCACCGAAAAAGGGCAGTATTATCAGCGTGATAGGCTGGAGTGGGCAACGACCATGGCAATGGAATACAGCCACACGTGCAGACGCCAACCTCCCAACAGGCACCTGGTTCCCCGAAAGACCAGATGACAGCTACGTTTCTGGCGATTTTTTCCAGAGACTCTTCCCTAAATTCCGGACAAACCGTGACACCTACCTGTGTCGCGACTCTGCAGATAACAGCCCCGGCGAGTTATTGTTTACCGACAAGAGCCTGACCTGCATAGTCATCCATGCTGATAGCTCCTCCTCTACCCCCGAGACCTTTGATGTCTTAACAGGGTCACTGTTTGCAGACTATGTCTGGAACGACCATATCTCATCTTTAGATGACCAGGCCTTCACAACAACAGCAACAGCGGAAGGAAGTGGTAGCGGTACACAGGCAGAACAGAGCGCCGTTATCTGCCGTGTTAAGAACCAAACTCCAAACGCAACGACTGCTTTCGAAAAAGGGCGCTTAGTGCTGGATATGTGCGTGACACATACTAACTCGTATAAAGACTTCCAGGTGCTTTACCCAAGAAATGAGGTTCCTCCGACAGCACCAGGTGCTGCCTCTGCAAGCACTCCCACCTGGGTGGTTATCATGACAGCTGCCATCATCAGCGCGGCGTTGAGGTAGGCTAACCAAACGCCGTCAAACCGAGTGTTTATCAAGCACTTGCCAAAAAAAGGCAGTCTGCAGACTGCCTTCTTATCTGATTTTTTTTATCTAAAGCGCGGGAATATTTTATAGCCGATGGTATAACTCCAGAAGACATTCAGTCGATGGTCGCTCTTTAAGATCAATAGCCAGACATCTCAAGGTAGCGGTCATGACTGCCCCCAGTTTTGCCATGTCATCTTCCCCGAAAACTCGGCAATAGGAATCATGATCTCTGCCAACCGAGTTCTGATAGACCTTCTGTTCACACACCAGCTGGGATGCGTAATTAACCGGGCCATGTTCCTGCAATTTTGCCCACAGGGTTCCCAGCTGTTTCATCACTGTGTCTGACTTAAAGGTAAAACTGTAGAATGTTCTGAACATCATCAACCCATACATCCAGATATCCACTTCTGGCCGGTACCTTCCATTACAGATAAGCCTGTGGCCAAATAATTTACCATCAACATCTTTGTGCTCACGCCAATGCTGGCACCAAAACTTAGACAACTCGGGAGGGTGGTAGACGCTGCTGTAAACGTCACTGTAACCACACTTATCTGCCAGACCAAAGTCACATAAAACGAATTTCATTCCACCTTCCGTCATTTTGACCAGGGTATTCTGCTGTTTCACATCAGCATGGATAAAGCCTTTACCATGAAGATATTGAAACGCCGACAGAGTTTGCCGGGACAAATCCACGAGCAACCGGGGATGGTAGCGATTGTTCTGGCAATATATTTCCAGATCACAGTCGTAGGCAGGCAGCACTTCGATCCAACCGATACCCGGTGTATGGAACATAGCCAATGGTTTAATAATACCAGGGTGTTCCAGTGTTTTGAGCAACTCTACCTCCCGGAACAGCTCCCGGTTCATGTATGGGTTTTCATTACGTCTTGGTATTCTGACCGCAACCGCTTCAGGCTTACAGTTGCGGACACAGTGCACAATAAAGCTACTGCCGTGGGGGGCGGGTTTATAATTGTGGCTCTCAACATAGTGGGTAAGCTGTCTCAGCCCGGCCGTCACCTTCATGCCAGAAAAGGATGCGTAGAAAGGTTCTTCACCACACTCGAAAGAGCACGGTGTGGGCAGAAGCCGTTCGGACGAAGTCCATCGTGAAGTGTTTGCAGAGGGATACATAGGTAAACCTTGAGTCTTTAGCCAATACCTTTTGACCCCGATTTCAGCCTTTTTATCCAGCTACTGTCGTTCCAGTCCATAGTATTACTGACAAACAGGTTGGCTGTTCGCCGCCTGAGGAGATACCCATTGACCGGTTTTGAACATCTGTGGGTATGTGTATTCACTCCGCCCCTTTTTATAAGCGCCGGTATGACTCAATAAGGCTTTCAGTCGATGGTCTCGCTTCACGATCAATAGCCAGGCACTTCAGGGTATTGACCATCACGACTCTCAGTTTTTCCATGTCTTCTTCCCCGGAGGTTCGGCAATAGGAATCCTGATCCCTGCCAACCGAGTCTTGATAAGTTTTCTGTTCACACACAAGTTGGGCTGCGTAACCTTCAGGACCTTGTTCCTGCAGTTTTGTCCAAATGGTTCCCAACTGTTTTTGCATCGTTTCCCGGTATATGGGAAAGGTGCAGAATGTTCTGAACATCATCAAACCATGCATCCAGATATCCACTTCGGGCCGGTATGCACCATCAAAAATAAAACTGTGGCCAAATAATTTCCCACAAACATCTTTGTTATCGCCCCAATATAAGTGCCAGGGCTTAGACAATTCAGGAGGGTGATAGCTGCTGTCATAGGTCGCACAACTGCCATGTTCACCTGCCAGCCCAAAGTCACATAAAACGAATTTCATTCCACACTCAGTCATTTTGACAAGAGTATTCTGTTGTTTCACATCGGCATGAATCAAACCTTTGCCATGAAGATAATGCAAAGCCGAGAGCGTTTGCTGGGACAGGCTCACGAGAAACCGGGGGTCGTAACGATAATTCCAGCAATACTCTTCCAGATCACTATCGTAAGCAGGCAGCACTTCTACCATCCCTATTCTCGGGGTATGAAAAATCGCCAGAGGCTTAATCACGCCAGGGTGTTCCAGTTTTGTCAGGAACCGTACCTCCCTAATCAACTCCTGATTCGTGTGTGGGTCATCATCACGTCTTGGTATTCTGAGCACCACTTCTTCAGGCTTACAGTGGCTGACACGGTGCACAACAAAGCTGTAGCCGAAGGGTGCGGGTTTATCATTGCAGGCCACAACATAACTTTTCAGCTTTTCAAGGCCTGTCGTCACCCTCATATCAGCAAAGGATAGGTGGAAAGGTTCTTCCTCACACTCGAGAGCGTGCAATGTGGGGGAAGCTTTCTGTGAAGTGATTGCAGTGGAGTTCATAGGTAAACCTTGTGCCTTTGGCCAGTGCCTTTTGACCCCGTTTGCCGCCTTTCTATCCAGACTCCGTCGTTCCGACCCACAGTATCACTGACAAGCTGGTTGGTTGCTCGCCATCTCAGGCTTTGAGCCTAAGCCATGAAAAAGGGCGCCTCCTGAGGAGACACCCATTTACCGACACTGAGCATTTGTGGGGACAGTTTGTTCGCTCCGCCCCTTATATTACCTAACGGAGGTTACTAATTATTTCCCTTAACGCTTGCTTGAAGTCCATGAGCTGCATATACAAAAAATACTCTCCATTATTGGTAAACGTCCAACCCACAAATGCTACGTTGAGCACAACCGTCATCCAGAATATCGAGCGAAACGGCTGCTTGGATGTTTTATGGTTGAAAAGAGTTTGTCCGATTGCAGCACCAGGCCAGCCACCAAGTAATGAGAATATATGCAATGTATTCTCACTCACACGCCAGTTGCCCTTTAACGCTGCAGATTTATCTTTTGCATAAGCGAATATGGACAGCAACGAGGCAATACCGATGATGCCGATCACATCAACCGGGTATCTGTTTATGTGAACCGCATACCCAAGAAACCCTAAATATCCCAACCCAAGAACAACAGGAAGACGAGGTGGAGATTTCCTTTCTTTGTGGCCGGCCAGACGTACCTTTATCGCACACTCGCGCCCTTTCGAGTCCTTAGAAATTTTGTACTCAACTTCTTTACCTACAGAGGAAGATGCCAGTCGAGGCCTGCAGTCACTGGTATGAACAAAAATATCTTTCCCCTGAGCTGGTTTAATGAATCCAAAGCCTTTGGATTCATCCCACTTCTTTATAGTTCCTTTCACTGACACTTACTCATTACTTCGTTGTATGGAGTTACTAACAATTAAAAACAGGAGCCACTTTAAAACATTAGCTTCCCGCTGCCAGAAATGAGTTCTCATTTTATTGGGAGAAAACAACTCACCTGTAACAAATTGCTAACTGAATTTACCGATTAAATTTCTGCCGTAGTCTACATTCTATGCAGTTCAACCTTTTACCGGTAGAGATAGACTCGATGGTTCATAAAGTTAAAATCTGTATAAACCTGCTAGTCCTTTCAATGTCATTGATATATATACCCGCATCAAGCTTTGCAGCTTATACGAACCTTCCAAACATGATGAATAACAGGCTGGCCTCTGCAGCAGCCGGGCAGATTGCCAGTCAAACTTTTGGTCTGTCAAGAACACAACCTGTCATGCTGGCTTCACTGAAAAGTGGAGCTCTAGTGGGCTTATTAGATTTAATAATAAGAAGAACCACCAGCAACCTTCTTGATTGTCCGACTCAAAGCTACTCAGAAATGGCGACAACAGCTGGCTCCAGTATGGCGAGAGCAACAGTTTCCGGATTGCTATATTCATTTTTATCGCACAAGGGGTATCAAATGAACCCCATACTGTATTCTGGTATTTATGCTGTATCAGACACTCTTCTCACTGGTGGATTTAATCTTCTGTCATACGGAAACGAAGACCATTTCCCCATTGATACATTGACGAGCGCGTCACTCTGGCAAGGGATTTTTGCAATGGCTTTCAGTACAGCAGGAATGGCTGTCGCACGATTTTTCCCAGCGCATAGATATGCAGCAAATATGATTGCTCAAATTTCACTTATATATGGTACAGCCGTCGCGTATATCACATATATTGAGGTTAGGGTTGCTTTGGCTGAATTGAGATCGCTTGGTTGAGGTGGGTGTTCAGCTAGCGTTTGGCCCCAGTCACTTGTTAGCTTCATCTCCAGTCATAAACTGGAAGCTGCTTCTTTTTAATTCTTCTGCAATTTGATAGGAAATAATCAGGCGATTGATTTGTATCTGACTTATAGAAGAAACCATTTCCGTCCAGTAAATCAAAATGAGCATAGCCGCTCTTACCAAAACGTTCGCTGTATACACTTATGTCAGTACTAGTTCCGCTCCATGAATTAAAAACATCACCGTCCCAAACCCCTTTTATCATGTCACCTAAGGGCTTAAAATTAATAAGGATGTCATTGTTTTTGGTGACAACAACAAATCCAATTGGTTTAATTTTTCCATCCATGTCAATAAGCGTAGCTCGTGCTCTTAGTTCTAATTTTAAACCTGCTATTGGTTTGTTTGTATACCAACCCTTTCTTTCTGAATTTGGTATTGCTTGGCCCATGTCGCAAACCATACTAAATGAGTCAGCATGATTTCCTGTTTGATAGAACTCTTTATATCCAGTGTCACTTAAGGAGTATGACTTCTTTAATTGTGAATTTATATCAGCAATTTCTCCGGCACCAACAGGAAGAGATAAAATTGCAGCCAGTGCTATGATATTTAGATCACTACTCATTTGATTCCAAAAAATTAATATATTTTTTAAACGGCCTGCATTACAGCATAATTTTCAATAATATTTACCCTAAAATGAAAAACTAAATTCTCTATCACTTCAACTACAACCTCTTGAAATTCAAAACGGCATTATACCTGATTGCTAGAGGTAGAGAACGTTTTTGAGCTAACAGAGTCTTATACGCAAAAAGTCATATAACATACTATCCATTTTATTTGGTCATTTTCCAATAACCCTGAGATATCAACCATTTATCTATAATCACTATACCCATCACCCTTAACAATATTGCCGTAATCCAAAAACAATATTTTCCGCTTAAGCAATAAGATCAGTATTATATCCAACCCAACATGAGACCCGCATTACCATCACACACGCTACCGCCCTCCGGTCCAGCACAAAACCACCCATGCACGGTTACATCCGAAATCCCCTACATCTTCTAGGTGATTATGCAGCCCCTTAGTGACAGATGTAAGACCATGGTCATATTTTCTTGATGCGCCGCAGAAAAGCCTCAACAGATGGATTTCCTCAGCAAACTGCTGACGGAGCATCAGGTTCTGGAGCAGCTTTATTTCAACGAAAGAAGAAACGTCACCCGTTGCACTCTCAATGACCTCTCAATGACCTCTCAATGACCTCTCAATGACCTCTCAATGACCTCTCAGTGACCTCTCAGTGACCTCTCAATGACCTCTATGAGAATGCCGGATGCAGGCTGTTTTCAGGTTTTTATAAAGCGGGGATATTCTCAGCGACCCACAACTCTCTGGCCAGACCTGTAATATCATAAGGTGTCCAAAATCCATTGGGCTGCCTGAGTTTTTCCCGGGTGGTATGAGAGGCACCCTCCAAAAGCATCTCACCGATTCTGGTGGAACAGTTCCGGGTCATCAGGTCATATCCTTTGTCTTCGGTTTTATCCAGATGAGAATTCATGCGTTCACGATCCAGACCTTTAAGCTCGATGATAAATTCGGGGGCTCCATATCTGGCACAGTCATTATAATATTCACCCACGCATTCCTGAGTCTTAATACCGGGGAATAACAACTTTAAATACCCGGCAGTGGAATCGGCAAGACCTAAATGGCTGATATATTTGAATGAACCTTCATCTCCTTTTTTTTCACCGATAAACAGAGCTGAATGCCCGAGAACACCAGGCTTATCTCCAAAAACGACTATATAGACTGCCTCTGGATTCTGTAATCTTCTCAAGCTGGCTTCAGCGGCCATTTGAATCGTTTCTTTTGAGTGTGCTCGCTGAGTGAGCTTTCTTTTCACTGAGCCTTTAATGATTCTCCCTACGCCCTGCAAAACGCCCATTTTTCTGGGGATGACAACAGCATCATTCTGATAAAAAGATAGAAGTTGCTCGGGCTGCATCTGTTGGACATTACGCTTTATTTTTTCAACGGCAGTAGACGTTACGGCCTGAGTTGATGGTCTGACAGAAAAATCTTTTCGGGGAAAAAACTGTGGTTTTTCGTAGGTGGCCAGGCCATCCATAACCAGAAAGGCTTTAGCAATATCTCTGCACTTTAGAATATTGGCTTTTCCCCGAAGCTTTACGCCGACAGCCTTCTGCAGATCATCCAGTGCGCTATCTAGTGGTAACTTCAACGTTCTGAGGACTGGTGTTGCCCCTTCTGTTTTGGATATCTGGTAATTCCGCACAGGCTTTCTAGTGAATTTCGGGGGTGAAAGCGGTCTGCCAAGATAACGTTTGGCTTCAGTCAGCCGGGTAATAAGGCGCTGCCAGTATTGACGAGCGATCTCCCGTAGCCCGGCTCTTTCTTGTCCTTGTTGAGGAGGGGCTGCTTTTTTTCCCTGTAGAGGATCCATCTCTGTATTCTTATCCTTCAAGCATTTTTCAATCTTAGCAGCGTTCGGACCAAAGTGAGTTGCACTGCATGAACAGCCCAACCAGCACACCATCCCACATCGTCTAACGTCTAACCTGAAAAGAACCCCGAAACAATCAGAAATGGGGTCGGAGTCATTTTAGAACGAAAGACCTAAAATGACTCCGACCCCTTTTTTCTTTTTGAAAGACCTAAAATGACTCCGCCCCCTTTTTCCTTAAATAATACCGGCGTTTATCAAATATGACTATTCTCAGTCAGCCTTCTAGAAACAAGCAACCTCTTATATACCAACAGTTACAGCAATACACGGCATTGCTCAATATGAGACTTTCAGCCAAATTGTTCATTGCATGCTATTTTACTTACCTTCCGTAGTGTCTTGTGGTTCAGATTGAATGATGTTTTATATTTCTGATGAAAGCCTGAAAAGTTCTATATTCTACATCCCGCTGGTTAAGTCACGATTCCTTGCATTTCCATACATGCTGGCGCTAACAGTATTAGCAGTTATAAGCCCTGCGGCCTTTTCAATCACGGCTTTTCCTTATGAAATAACATGGAAGTATAAAGATGATGATAACGATATATATTTTGATTTTACTGCCTCGGTTGAGCTTGCTTCTTGTAATGAGTGTGCGAGTTCTTTTCCTGATGTGGATTTTTCTTATACTGAAAACTTTCCAAAGCTAGAAGGTAGAAATGTATCGGGTAGAGCAGCAAACAGAAAAAAACGATATTACCGTATAATTCATTCCCTTCTTACAAGTTCTGAAGCAGCGGTCAACGGCTGTGGTTGTATGGGAAGGCGTGAGGGGAGAAACAAATACACTTCTTTATCCGAAAACAGAAACCAAACTTATGGTTCTAATCAATTATTACTGATTTTGCACCGCCTGCTGACCGGTCAAACTAAAGAGAGATATTTTGACTATATAGTAATACCGGAATTACCACACGGTTTAATTAGCGGTATTGATTATGATAAGAATTACTTTACTTTGAGTGATGTGAGAGTTAGAACGGTCGAAACAGCCCCCCTTCTGGATGGCTTACCATACTTAATAAGAGCAGATTTATATAGATCCAATATATATCGTGATACAGCAGATTGGACAGTACGTGTGCTTATGAATCCTTCCGATCACAGCTATAAAATCACTATCAGCACTATTGATCTAACTAATGGAGCTATAAAGTTCAAGGCACAAGCGCCTGCATGGTTTGGTGTGGAGGATGTCAGCGGGTTTAAAAAACTTTCCAAGTCTATTAAGCCTGCTCAACGTTCTGAAAAAGAGCTTTCGCCTGTTCAGCGTTCCAGGCGATCGCCCTTGCCTGTTCAACCTCCTGAACAAGCACTTCCGACTAGTTCGAAGGTGAATACCAAGGTGTAGGGGGGAGCCTGTGATGGATGGAACTTTGGTAGCATAAATACAGGCAATAAAATCACCAATCACTTTGTCGTGGACTTCTTCGGAGCGAGAGAAGCAAATCGTTCTCCGGTTCAAGTTTCAACCTGGTACGTAACGCCAGATTCTTACGCTCAATTCTCTGGGTGAGTTTTTTGCTGACCACGTGAATGCCGCCCATGGCCAGCTCGCGATACCCCAACCAGTCGTCGGTGCAAACATAGTCAAATCTGTACGGTTTCAAGAGTTCCAGAAGCGCTTTGAGGGTTGCCTTGGTGGACGCCCAAAAGTATGTGCAATGACGCGCTTAAAGCGAGGCTCCCTGGCATAGAATAACCATCGCTGGTTTTTCTTGCTGCCTACATAAGACCACTGTTCGTCCATCTCGCACAGAATTTGCACTTCAGCCTTTTCAAAAGGCAGTTTTCACCGATAAACAGAGCTGAATGCCCGGTAACACCAGGCTATCCCCAAAAGCGACTATATAAACTGACTCTGGATTCTGTAACCTGCAGAAACTGGCTTCAGCAGCCATTTTAATCGTTTCTTTTGAGTCTGCCCGCTGAGTGAGCTTTCTTTTCACTGAGCCTTTAATGATTCTCCGACGCCCTGTAAAACGCCCATTCTTCTTGGGACGACTACAGCATCATTCTGATAAAAAGATAGAAGCTGTTCGGGCTGCATCTGTTGGACATTACGCTTTATTTTTTCAACGGTAGTAGACGTTAAGGGCTGATTTGATCGTCTGACAGAAAAATCTTTTCGGGGAAAAGCCTGTGATTTTTCGTAAGTGGCTAGGCCGTCCATAACCAGAAAGGCTTTGGCAATATCTCTACCCAGGTTTTCTGGTGAACTTCGGGGGTAGAAGTTGCCTGCCAAGATAACGTTTGGCTTCAGTCAGTGGGGTAATAAGGCGCTGCCAGTATTGACGAGCGATCTCCCGTAGCCCGGCTCTTTTTTGTCCTTGTTGAGGAGGGGCTGTCTTTTTTTCCCTGTAGAGGATCCATCTCTGTATTCTTATCCTTCAAGCATTTTTCAATCTTAGCAGTGTTCGGACCAAAGTGAGTTGCACTGCATGAACAGCCCAACCAGCACACCATCCCACATCGTCTAACCTGAATAGAACCCCAGAAACAATGGATTGTTTCCCGTGCTGGACCACCTGCTTACCGCATTCAAACAGCCGGACTCCCTCACTAAACTGCTAACAGAGCATCGGGTTCTGGAGCAGCTTTATCCCAACGAAAACAGAGTCGTCACTCGCTGTACTCTCGATGAGATTCCCGGTGAACACACCGCCTGGGTGGGTCGTCTGGTTCTTGGCTTTAACCATCAAGACAGCACAATACCAATACCTGACAAAACCTTAATTCTTAAACTTACCCCCAGTCACTCGGCCAACGAAACCGATAATATTGAAGCTGAGTTTTACCTGTGGATAAAGCAGCAGCCTCCGGTTCTGCCAATACTCGCGGCCATTGAGCTCAGCCATCCTCACTGCATGCAGCAGGCCAGTGGTTTGTTGATGGAAGATGCTACAGAACACCACCAGCTGGCACTGAGCCCTGAGGAAACCTTTGCGGGTGTGACGCTGCCGGAAGCCACACAGTCGGCGTTAATTCATGCCCTTGCACGGTTTCACAACAGCATGGCGGTTTGTCTTGAAGGTGATGAAGGTGCGCCGGAGTCGCTCAAGCCCGGCCGCTTCTGTGACCTGACTTATCCTCTGCTTGAATACCCTGCCCGCTGTGCACTCATGGTGAGTGAGCTGGATGAAGTGGGCTTGCCGCAGACTACGCTCAACCAGATTCATAAGCTGTTACCGAAGGCGGTGCTCTATTGGAACAAGGTGATGCGGGAACGCTTTCAGCAGCAGGATGCTTTTACCGTTGTCCATGGAGATTGCTTCGCCCATCATTTCTGGGTGCCCTGTGATTCCGCCGATAAGAAAGATGAAGTGAAGCTCTTCGATTTTGATATGGCCTGCCTGCACAGCCCTGTGTGGGATTTGGTCACACTGTTATCCACAGGAAACTTTGGTCAGCTTGCGTGGGTGTTGCAGGAGTATATGAATTACAGGCCAACGGCGGGTTCCAGCCTGTACAGCCTTGCTGTTCTTGAGGAAGAGTTTAAAAAGCTGGCGGCCTGTCAGGTATTTCATGTTCTGGCAGACCGGGAGCGAGGATGCGGAGAGTTGATTTGGAAAACCCGACTTTACCAATTACTAAGGCTATCCCTATAAGCCAGCCTCTATAAACCACCCTCAGGTTGAGGGCTATAGTCAAAAAGGCCTTAACTCACCTGCCGAATGCCCTTGAACTTGCCACTGCTGTCGTAGCTGATTTCAAAGCGCCCATGAATACCGTGATGACTCACAAATTTGGCAAGAATATCGAACGGCAGGCTGATGCTGGTGCCGTCATCCGCCACAGCCCTTACCCGCTCTTTCTGGCGCTTGTAGAACTGCAATACCTGCTCTGAATTCAAACTGATGGACACCGTAGATTTGCGCATACTCATTATTCCCTGATGGTCTTCCCTGCAGAGGCCTTCCCTGACCCCATTATCATTCAATATAGAAAATAGTAGCATTCGTTGCAGTGTTCGGCTCACACCTATTTGGCTGAGCGATGCCCAAAAGGGACAGGCTTGGGGTTATGGCTGGAAGATGTTCTTATACCGTCATCTTCTGCAACAAATGAATCACCCCAGACTGAGGGAGAAGGAACAGGAGTAATTGACGTATGTGGGCTGCCAGGGGAGTGTGGTGGTGACGCAAAATGCCCGGGTGAAATTGAGTATCGTAGCGATGACGATTCACTTGCTTGTAACTCTTTATTTTGTGATTCACCTGGTGACGAATCACTGTAGGACGAACTTGATCGCGAACCCTGTGCCTGGTAATCAATCTTGGGAAACTTGGCAACTGGGAGCCGGGTGAAATCTTCATCGTCCGGATTATCATCACTTCCTAAATCATCATAAGTGCTACGAAAGCCCAAACGCCTTTGAAGAAACGAACGCTTGAACGTCAGCCGCATATCCGGTGACGCTGTTACTGAAGAATTTGAAATGGAATCATTTTCACTTACAGCATCGCTAATGTCGTTTCCTGATTCACTGCCATTATCAGAGTCATCCCGAAAATCAGCCTGATAAATGCACTCCTGCTTTATCTTTTTCCAGTCTGACCGCGCCAGTCCTGCGATAAATTGCACCCCGGTATTCAATGGAGCCCACCCCAGATTTTCGCTTTTGATATGCTGATGGAGACCACTCTCCGTAGTCTCAAACAAGGAACCAATAGCAACAGTGGATGGTGGGTTATAAACCGGAGGGACATATGCTTCCAGCCAGGGATATTCCTGGGATGTTCCGAGGAGAGATGCTGTTGCTGTCAAAGGAGCGGTTGCTACAGAAGCAGAAGCAGAAGCAGAAGCAGCTTCAGGTACCTTTTCTACAGGGCCATCTGCTGTAAAATCTAGTGTGACCAGCGTCCCCGGTCCGGGTGACTCAGTAAAACGAGGCTCTGTGGTTTGCCCCGGCAGCTTGCCGTAATTAGAGGCATCATAAAGGTCTACCGCAACCACAACGGCTTCATCCTGACCCAGCTTTCGCCTCACCTCTATATGTACTTCCATACCGTCATCGTCACTGAAAATAACGGTTTCATGGTTACCCGGCAGTTGTTTCTGCAGTTGGAATCGGGCGCCTGCCTGCTGAAAGAACACCGGCATATAGCGTTGCAGGGTAAACACGCCGGTACCAAGATGCTTAAGTATCGGGTCACCTTCATCTCTGACTCGCCAACCCGAGCCACTGTTTCCGATTTCCATTTTCCTCTCGACCAATGCACTAACGTAGCGGAACAGTGTGGCCCAATGCACAGAGACAGGTTCTTGTCTCGTCAGGGGGTTTTCGGTGTTGCCTTGATCGCCTTGATCGCTTTGATTTCCATCACTGCTTTCTTCTGCGCTCTCTATCTGTGTGCCCAAAAGTTTCTTGATGGCGTCATCGTCAATCGTATAGTCATCCTTTGCGGTGAGCGTACCCCACTGCGCTCTCACGTGATTACTTGATGGCTCAAAAGTCAGTTGCACTGCATCCTTGGCTCGTGTGCCGTATCCGATAAATATCGCCATCTCAAATTCATCAAAAATCGCAGCCACAAGACCAGTGAAACCAGTCAGCACACTGAAGACCAGCATCAGACAGATATGCTTATACAATACGAGAAAACTCCCGAAGGCAGACACAGATATGTTCAACGACATTGCGACCCAACCCGAAGTGAGGGCATGAAAAGGCGCTAAGTATAGAAGGAGGCTTCGAAAATGAGAGGTAGCGTGAGAAGCAGGTTTGAGAGCAAAGAATCAAAACGGCTTCTGTCAGGTTTTAAACCAACAGAAGCCGATAAGAAATAACTTCTTATTAATGGTGATGCAGGTTTAACGCAGCTTCCGCACCCGGAACTGACGACCTTTAATCTTGCCGCTTTGCAGCTGTTTCAGTGCCTGGTTGGCAGCAGAACGCTCAATGGCTACGTAAGCCTGGAAGTCATAGATATCAATCTTGCCCACATGCTTGCCGGGAATGCCCGCATCGCCGGTGAGTGCGCCAAGAATATCGCCGGGGCGAACCTTGTTCTTGCGACCACCATCAATATTCAGGGTGATCATCTTTGGCTTCATATCCACCCACTTGTCTTTCAGGGTGTCCAGTGAGCCGTAATCCACCCGGCGCATTTGGCAGGCTTCAATATCCTCAATCTTGTACTGCTCGCTTTCGGTGTACAGACTGAGTGCCAGACCTTTATTACCTGCACGACCAGTTCGGCCGATACGGTGCACGTGCACTTCAGCGTCGCGGGTGACTTCATAGTTGATGACAGCCTGCAGGTCTTTGATGTCCAGACCACGGGCGGCAACATCGGTCGCTACCAGCACGGAGCTGCTCTTGTTAGCGAACTGCACCAGTACCCGGTCGCGGTCACGCTGTTCCAGATCACCATGAATCGCCTGGGCGTGAATGCCTTCATCGCTCAGGGCATCAGCCACGTTTTGGCATTCCTTTTTGGTGTTACAGAAGACGACGGCTGACTCAGGCTGGTAGTGGCGCATCAGCCTCACCAGCGCATCCATACGACCGGAGCGGGAAGTAAGGAAGAACTTCTGTTCAATCACAGAGTCGTCGTGGTGAGACTCAACACTCACGTCTACCGGCTTCTTCTGGAACTCACGGCTGAGATCCTGAATGTCTTCCGGGTAGGTGGCAGAGAACAGCAGGGTCTGACGGCTGGAGGGAGTCTCCGCCACCAGATCGGCAATCGAATCACGGAAGCCCATGTCAAGCATACGGTCGGCTTCGTCCAGCACCAGCGTGGATATGTCGCTGAGCTTCAGTGTGCCTTTACGCACATGTTCCTGAATCCGGCCCGGTGTGCCCACAACAATATGTGCACCATGTTCCAGAGATCCGATCTGTGGGCCAAATGGCATACCGCCGCAGAGAGTCAGTATTTTTACGTTGTGAGTAAAACGTGCCAGACGACGCAGTTCCTTACCCACCTGGTCCGCCAGTTCCCGTGTTGGGCAAAGCACCAGGGTCTGAACCCGGTATTTGCGCACATTCAGCCGAGACAAAAGACCGATACCAAAGGCTGCCGTCTTACCACTGCCAGTCTTTGCACGGGCGATAAGATCTTTCCCGGCCAGCACGTGTGGCAGACTTTCCGCCTGAATCGGAGTCATGGTTTTATAACCCAGAGTCTCAAGGTTCTTGAGCATTTCAGGCGACAGGGACAGTTTGGAGAAGCGGGTATCAGTCATTATTTGTTGTCAGGCGGGGAAACAGGCCGGCAATAGTATCAGGTAATCTGTGTCGAAGGTGCAGGTATCAACCCAGAAATTAGTGTTCCGACCCGCAGAGTCAGGTTTGGCTCTATAACATCAAAGTTAGTGTGTTTTCATTGCTATTAGATATATCAATCTGGCAATTTCCTCTCATGACTTACCAGAAGTGTTAACAAAGAAGTCAAACTGTTAAGCAGGGCAAACCAAATAGCGGCTTAAGAGAACTATTCACAGCATCTGGCATCTTATGACAACGGTAAACAGCCCAACAGGTCTCTCTTCTTATGCACCTTTACAACCAATACAGCAGTCAAGGGCCCGCCAATCCCAAGCCGTCATCTTCAGAGCAATCGCTGCCTGCAGCGCAAAAACCAGCTGCAGACGCTTTCAGTACAAGAGCCGTCACCCCCTGGCAACCCGGAGAATCCTTCATTCCAATGGGATTACACCCTATGGCCAGTCCTTATCCTTCTTCACCTTTTTCTTGTCCTTCTCTGCCAGAACCACAGCACAATGTGGCGCCTATTCTGGAAAAAGACCCCAAAAAGAATAAAGTACTGAATGACAAAGTTGATTTAGCCGTAAAATATCATAGCAAAAACCTTGCACGATATAAGAAGATACAAGCGACTGCACCTACCTGCTCTGAGGCTCAGCAGCAGGATCCTTTCTATGCCAGTGTGATGAGTGAAAGAAAAAAGCTCTACGAGATCGAACTGTTTGATGGTAAACGCTACGATCCGGTCATCCTGTCTAATTGCCTGGAGTACCAGAAAGTCTATGAATTGCTCTGTCTGAAGATACCCTCAACAGATAGTTTGGGGGAGAGAACAGCAAAATACTTTTTTCTGCACGGGAGCCTGGCCCAGGCATATTATGTACACGTTCAGCAGTTTGTTAATTTTATTCATAATCAACTCCATAACGATTACTACCCATTACATCTGCTCCAGGATTTAAGACGAGTGTTATCGCCATTTGCGCTATTCAAAAACATTATCACGTCAACATCTAAACGGCACGGCCAACTGAGCATGCAGGCTGGCCTACGTGATTCACGGATCGACGCACTGGAGAATGCATTTCAATGGGGTATGTATAATTGGATGCACACACATCTGTACCAGGTTACGCGCGCGGTTATACGCACACATATTAAATATGTTACTTACCTTTACAGCATGCCCTGTGCGGAAATCCGATGGTCCGCCGAGAATGACCTGCGGGAAATGTTTTCTGAAACTCACCCATTTCAAGTGCTCTTGCATGCATATGATCATTACTTTAATAACGATTTCAAGCCTCTTCATCGGGCGAAGGCAAAACATGCCATAACCCATCAGCATCATGAAGGGGCTGATTATCTGTGGCAGCCCTTCGCCAGGGCTCTAAAAGACGGGGATTATGCCGGCGCTGCGAAAATTGCCTACCAGAGCGGTAATCCCGACTGGTGTGCCCAGCACCTTCTCGGGGATATTATGCGAGGGATGATTGATATGCAGTTAGAGTTGATTAGTGCCCCTTCCGGGCAGATAACCTGCAGCTCTCTCCCTGTATTAGAAACCTGTATCACTGAGCTGAACAACACGTCAGACAAACATAAGGTGATTTTTGATCACAACCCGGAACTGGAAAATTATCGGCTTCAGGCAATGACCAAAGTCAGGTCACGAGTATCGGAGCTGGAACAGGAGCAATTTGAACAACAGTCCTCTCAAGTGCCCCCTAAAAAAAGCACCGTAAGTGATATAGAGCCTGAGCGGGCCAGCCTGGAAACAGCTAATATATTGTCGGCCAAGCTTAGCGGGGAACTGGGTGAATCTCTCCTGTTTCGATTCTGGTTACCAGAGTCAGAGTCAGAGTCAGAGTCAGAGTCAGTCGATGATCAAGAGCTAACTGAGCTGGAGGCCACCAGCAATAGTGGACAGCAAGGCCCCATTCCCCCCCCGGCTCAGTGTACGTCGTTTGGGGGTGAGGAGATCAGTAGTTATACTAAACAAATTTTCGAAATTCTGGACACTACGAAAACACAGCGTCGGGATATGAGATTCGCAACACTCATCCCTGTGTTGCAGAAACTTGCAGTTTGCATGGATCAGCATGGAAAAAGGTATACACAGGAAGCTTCTTTTTTACCAACTATCTTATTAATTGGCAGGGAAACGAATCATCCAGACTTCTCCAAGGATCATTTGAATATTCCTTTTTGTATACTAACCGATATTCTAACGGAAAATACCAGGGTCGTGGAACTCAATAACCTGCTCAGACTGCAGTGGCTTTTTACCATACATATACGCCAGCAATTGGGCTTAAAGGCAGGATCAACTATCGATCACATGCTTAATAAACCGAAGCTTTTTATCAGAAACCGATAATTTCAAAGACCTTTGTGTATAGAAACACCACCACCATCAAAAAATGCAAAACAACTATTACACATAGCCTTATGGATTTAATTCTTATAGTTAATTCGTATGAGAATACTGCCTTACACTCTTCACTTGGAAAACAAAAAATATCTGAGAAAGTGTCATCTATCAATCAGTAGTATAAATTGATGCCTAAGATAAGCGAATTCATCTGCAACATAATAATATGTTGCACATGGCTGGCTTACTCATCCCTTTAAACCTTAAATTTTTCTGTTGAAAAATCAGAATCTGCTAACCTGTGATCTGCAAAAAACAACCGGGATGTTTTCTGTTTTAAATAGTCGGGATTCTCTTCCTATAGATACATTGGGGCTGTCATGTATCACTGTATTAATGGTTCTTATTCTAAGCGGTTTACTTTTCCTGTTTTGTTAGTACTTTTTCTGTTCACCCAAACAGTATTGGCGGGTGGAGGTTCTATTCCCAGGCAAGATAAGTTAGCGGGAGCTGCTCTTTTTGATCTTCTGGTGGATCATCCAAAAGAATCATTCGAAAACATTCTGAAAGGGCAAAAAGGGCGGAAGATAGATCATACCAGTGGCGCTATAGCTCATGCGATACTTGGAATGGAGGATAGTAGTCTCGCCATAAGAAGACAGGAGGTAACTGAGTGGCTATTGAACAACAAACCGTATGATTATCTGGAAAAAATGACGATTTATATAGAGAGCAGCTCTCGATATGATCGACAGCAAGAGTTAAAAGTAATTGTTTCACAATGCATTAAGATAAGACTAAAAGACATGGCTGCGGAGCTCCTGCGGGCGGCAAGCAGGCGACCCGTGTTTATGGAAAGTGATGATGATGAAGATGAAGATGAGGGTGAGCGGGAGCAGTCGGCGGGCCACAGATTGCTAGACAGCGAGAATGAGGATGCCGATACCTTTATGGAGATCTCAGAAATCGAGAGTTTCAGGGATGCGCTACCCGTGGCTTCTGGCAAGATTGCACTACATCGTGCAAAGTCAAAACAAAAAGCAAGTCTGTTAATGTCAGCTTCCAAGCCTTTACTTAACAAGCTGAATGTCGCCGGGAAATGGCTTTTGCCGGAAACCAAATTAACAAAAGGCCAAAAGCAAGCCATTGTTAAATGGAATTTCTTACCAATTATTGACTTGGTAGAAGCCTCAGCTGGCGTAGATTTTGTTGACCTGCTGCCGGTTTTTAGTATCTATACCCCTGCACAGCCAAGAGCCAGTTACCTGCGGCAGCTGCGAGAACTTAGCGGGATTTTGCGTAAAGCCAATATTATTCCGAACCTTCCATCTGAATACCCGGACATCATTCCTATCCTTCTTGCCATTCAGCAGGCAAGAATAGATCTTGATAGAGAAAGTGCATCCAGTGGTGCCTTGCAGATGCTGAAGAGTCTATGGCCTGAATTCAGGGATGGCTTTAACCCCAATAATCCGTGTATGGAAAAACTCTGGGGATATCTCTATGACGTACTGGATCTGAAGAATCTCCATTACTCAAAAGATGATGCTGTTAAGAAAGAAGCCAAAGAGATGAGTCTGTTAACAGCTGAAAATGCTGTAAGTACTCATATAGCCAGGTTTTCCGCGATCAACCTTGAAGAGCCTGCTGCAATACTATCTGAGGTTGTACGTTTGGCTGCTGAGAACCAGCATCATTTCAGAGCTCAAGACATTTTTGATTTATCAATGCACCCTGGAATGACCCTGTACGATTTATACCAAAGTGTTTTCCAAAAATCACTCTTCGAACACCCTGCGCTAACACTTCTTGAGATTGTTTTTAAACCCCAGCCTTTGGATGAGGGCGATGAAGATGAAGAACTTGACGATGATGCAGGTCTTCCTGTTCCGCAGCAGGAAGTGAGAACAGCTTTTCAGGGTATTATCAGAGAATTGACCGACCCGAATGATATTGAAGCTCTGGCTCGAGCCTGTTTCTATAAAATTGGGTATATGCCTGAAGGACTTGTAGAAAGCTTTAAACGGGAGTCTCTGCAGAGCCAGGCTACAGTTGCAGCTGCAGAGCGTATGGATACCAGCACTGCCGCACCTGTACCTTTATCCCCTTTGCAGGAACCCTTCCAAATAAAATTCCCTGCTAATCAAATCCTAAGATCGAGCGATTACCGTTACGTCTTAAACAACGTTAATTTGTCTGAATATGAACAGACTCAGTGGAACAGTTTAAAAGCTGCACTGGGAGTAAAAGCGCATATTGACACATATGGGTATATGGATACACCTGATAAGATAAAAGCTTTTAGGAAGGTCATCGAATATTGGCTGAAAGGGATGGCGACTTCTGATCAAACCTGGGTGGCACTGCGTGATGCTCTTCCGTCGTCTTATAACTGGAGGGCCGTATTGAGTGCCAACATTGCTGCATCCCGCTATGCCAAGTGGGCAGATATCACCGTTAGCAAAATGTTTATGGAGCCCGTTGAACTGGCTGATTTGATGGACCTTGATGGCTATTCCGTCCCTAAAGGCTTAGGCGATACTCATGGAGGAGATGGCGGCGCATTAACGAGCATGGCTAAACATCTATTAGAACATCTTAAGGACGATTCAGTGCCCCATCACTATGGTGATTCAGAGATGTATGCCAAAGATATCTTAAAGAAATGGCTGAGGGATAGTCCTGAAAATTATTATCGTAGCTGGATGCACCTGCTCAATGTTTTAAGAGAGAGCCCAAGTGAAAATTTGCGTATAATTGCTTTTGAAATACATACGAGACTTTTGAAGAAGACTCATTAAAATCGACAATTCAAATTAAGCTGGATTCATGTGCAACACAATCATAATAGATGTGTTGCACATGGCTGGTTTACTCATTCCTTTAAACCTTAAATTTTTCTGTTGAAAAATCAGAATCTGCTAATCTGTGATCTGCAAAAAACAACCGGGATGTTTTCTGTTTTAAATAGCCGGGATTCTCTTCCTATAGATACATCGGGGTTGTCATGTATCACTGTATTAATGGTTCTTATTCTAAGCGGTTTACTTTTCCTGTTTTGTTAGTACTTTTGCTATTCACCCAAACAGTATTGGCGGGGGGAGGTTCTATTCCCAGGCAAGAAAAGTTAGCGGGAGCTGCTCTTTTTGATCTTCTGATGGATCATCCAAATGAATCATTCGAAAATATTCTGCAAAAGCCAGAAGGGCGACAGATAGCTCTTACCAGTGGCGCTATAGCTCATGCGATACTTGGAATGGACGCCAGTGACCTCGCCACAAGAAGACAGGAGGTGACGGAATGGCTGTTGAACAACAGCAAGCATGAATATCTGCAACAAACGACGGATTATATCGAGAGCAGCTCTCGATATGGCAAACAATCCGCGTTAAAAGGGATTGTTGCACAAAGCATTAGGCCCAGACTACGACAGATGGCTAAGGAGCTCCTGAAGGGGGCAACCAGGCAACATTCGCTTATGGACAGTGATGAGGATGAGCGAGGCGGGCCGGCGGGCTACAGTTTACTAGACAGTGAGGATGAGGATGGCGACACCTCTATGGAGGTCTCAGAAGTCGAGAGTTTCAGGGATGTGCTGCCAGTGGCTTCTGGCAAGGTTGCACTACATCGTGCAAAGTCAAAACAAAAAGCAAGTCTGTTAATGTCAACTTCCAAGCCTTTACTTAACAAGCTGAATGTCGCCGGGAAATGGCTTTTGCCAGACACCAAATTAACAAAAGGTCAAAAGCAAGCCATTGTTAAATGGAATTTCTTACCAATTATTGACTTGGTAGAAGCCTCAGCTGGCGTAGCTTTTGTTGACCTGCTGCCGGTTTTTAGTATCTATACCCCTGCACAGCCAAGAGCCAGTTACCTGCGGCAACTGCGAGAACTTAGCGGGATTTTGCATAAAGCCAATATTATTCCGGACCTTCCACCTGAATACCGGGACAGCATTCCGATCCTTCTTGCCATTCAGCAGGCAAGAATTGATCTTGATAGTGAAAGTGCATCCAGTGGTGCCTTGCAGATGCTGCAGAGTCTATGGCCTGAATTCAGGGATGGCTTTAATCCCAACAATCAAAGTCTGGAAAAACTCTGGGGATATCTCTATGACGTACTGGACCTGAAGAATCTCCATTACTCAAAAGACGATTCTGTTAAGAAAGAAAGTAAAGAGATGAGTCTGTTAACAGCTGAAAATGCTGTAAGCAGTCATATAGCCAGGTTTGCCGCGATCAACCTTGAAGAGCCTGCTGCAATACTGTCTGAGGTTGTACGTTTGGCTGCAGAGAACCAGCATCATTTCAGTGCTCAAGACATATTTGATTTATCAATGCACTCCGGAATGACCCTGTACGATTTATACCAAAGTGTTTTCCAAAAATCACTCTTCGAACACCCTGCGCTAACACTGCTTGAAATTATTTTCAAACCCCAGCCTTTGGATGAAAGCGATGAAGATGATGAACTTGAAGATGATGCAGGTCTTCCTGTTCCGCAGCAGGAAGTGAGAACAGCTTTTCAGGGTATTATCAGAGAATTGACCGACCTGAATGATATTGACGCACTGGCTCGAGCCTGTTTCTACAAAATTGGGTATATGCCTGAAGGACTTGTAGAAGGCTTTAAGCGTGTGTCTCTGCAGAGCCAGGCTACAGCCGCAGAGCGTATGGATACCAGCACTGCAGCAGCTGTACCCCCTTCGCAAAAACCTTTGGAAATACTCTTTCCTTTTGATCAATTACTCAGGTCCAGAGATTTCGATATGATGAAACGAAGAATTCAACTGACTGATTACCAGCAGGAGCAGTCTGCAGATTTTAAGAACCGGTTGGGAGTAGAATACTATTTATCAAGCATTCCGACTAAAGAAGCAAAGCGCAAAGAAACTGACGATATTTTGAAACTATGGCTGAAAGGCAAAGGGACAGTTCCGATAAAGTGGACATCTTTGCGAAACGCTCTTGGGAATAGCCAGTTAAAAACAAAAATGACCGCTCACATTGATGCTTCCCGCTATGCCGCGGCCGTGGGAATCACCGTCACTGAAGGGTTTATGGAACAGCCAGAACTGGCTGATTTGATAGATCTGGATGGCTATCCAATTGTTCGGGCCATCGCAGCGACCCGTAGGAACGATAACGGCATGTTTCACAAGATGGCTGTAAATTTGTTAAGTCCTTTTGCGGATTGTGGCACCCCGCCTCCTCACAAGAGTGCGATGATATATACTGAATCTCTTCTCCAAAAGTGGTTGCATCAGAGTAACGAGGATTACTATGGTAGCTGGATGTACCTCCTAACCGTTTTGAGGGATAGTGGTTATACATCCATGCATTTAGTCGCTGATAATATACATAAAAAGCTTTTGGATAAAACTGAGTAAGTAGCAATAACTGAATAAAGGAAAGCCGGGGTCAGATGCAACAAGCTGTAAATAGTGCATCTGGACCCATAACAAGAATTAATGTTCCGTCCCGTAAGATCAGGCTTAATTCATAAATAAAAACCAGAGAAGTATCCCCAGGAGAGCAACGAGTGTGAATATTCCCACAGGGTGACGAGCCTGGATCATTTTCATCATCTGCTCCCCTTCACTCAGGTTGCGTGCGTCTTTCAATGCTGGCCAAAGGTGGGTCCGTAGTTCCTGAGCATCGAATAGCCCTTTGTGAGCATTACCCAGAAGAATAAGTTTATCTCCTGCAACAACAACCCGCTCATTGCACATCAACATATCGCCACGGGCTGCGGCACGCTCACCATGGTGATCTTCCAGCACCACAATATCACCACAAACGCCGATACGGGCACGACTGGCCACCCATAATAGCCAAACACTACACAGCATAAAGCCAATAACCCCACCGCAAATAAACCTCAAATCAACAGAAAGGTCAGGTACGACAAGCATGGGCAGTATGGCAACCGTCGCCAACACACAGATGACTGCGAATATTCTGAGACCTTTTGTTTTAGGCTTCAGCCAAACAAAGCCCGCTGCGGTGTCTTCCGGTACAGGAACAGTCTGCCCAGGCTCCAGATTCACTGCCTGACGTACAGCCACAACAAAGCCTGCAATAAAGGAGAATACAGCCACCAGCGCAAAGCCTTTCTCGATAAGGCTCCAGTGCTCTCGCTCGGCAATATTATTCTCTAAAGAAGCCGTCAGCTCTAAAGATGTGAAATCCTCAAGGCGTTCACCTGTACCGGAGAAAGACATTACCCTCTGCTCCCAGTCTGTAGCCAGCAGCTGGTTATTCCATACTGCCAGTGCAATCACATCACTGTTTTCAGGCAGCTCCAGCATGCCGGAATAACTCCAGTCTGCACTGAACCGATAGATTCCGCCTTTTGTCATATCATGCTCTTTCAACAGTACGAACCAGCTGTCGTTCATGTTCACAACATCTGTTGGCCACTCGGCACTTTTTCTACGAGCTTTTTCTGGCAACACTCGATGCTCTTCCAGCAATTTGCCAAAGGTTTCGATGCCGGCATCCAGAAACACTATACGGTGATGGTTGGTGTCGGCCACCATCAAACGGTTACCGACCCAGCGAACTGAATTGGGGAAACGCAGCTCTGTGGTTGAGGTGTCGGTTGATGTTGCCTGCAGCTCACCACTCAGAGAGTAACGCAGCAAACGGTGTCGACTGGTATCAACCAGAACAAAAGCGTCTTCATCTGGAATCTCCAGCAGACGGTAACTGCGGGGCATGGCAATGGGTTCATCCCCGCCGATCCGGTAACAATTTGATGTATCGGGGTTGCAGCTCTGCAGCCAGCGTTCTTTGTCCTGATCATCGGACACGGGCTGCATACGGAACCATGTGAGCAGGTTGTCTAACAGTGAAGGGTCATACCCTTGTTTTGCCAGCAACACCCGGCCATTAGATAACGGCAGGAAGTCTCCGGTTCCGTCACTGTTCATTGCTTTGCGGGAGTATTGAGATAACAGCCTGCCTGTGGACTCTTCAGGGCTGTAAACCTGAAGCTTGTCCCCCGTATCCAGCCAAAGCCTTTGCTGCGAGTCCTGATGCATCAGTCCCGGAGAATTCACGGCCAGCCTTTCGCCATTGCTCCAGAGCCAACCTGTTAACAACAGGCCAAACCAGATGATGATAAGTGCCGCAGTTTTTGGGGATACATCTGTTGATGACGACTGTGATGGCGGCTTTGATGGCGGCTTTGATGGCGGCTTTGATGGCGGCTTTGATGAAGAGCCTGATGATGGGCGTTCCAAAACAATTCCACTCCCTGGAAAGCATTATTTTTATTATCAGATTCTTTTACGAACCATTGCGCTTTATTAACGTGGTCTTACGTCGTATATGTAACCCTACCGGATTCCTGTAAAAAAAGAACAGACATCTGCTCTTTAACTCCCGTGGGTACCCAGCCTTATACTCGTAGTCTTGAAGGTCTCTCAATAAGGAAAATCAACCTATGTGGTGGCGAGTACTTCTTCTATCTCTGGCTTACGTTCTGCTGTCTGCCCACTTTATGCGATATTACGGCATGCTGATTGCTCTGCCTGTGTCACTGGCACCCTGCCTGCTGCTTATTAAAAGGAAGTGGGTTGTGTCTTTGCTACAGGTGGGGCTTGTGGCCGGTACTCTTCTGGCGTGGATGCCGACGATGATTCAGCTCACCTATACCCGTATTCACTTTGGGCAGGACTGGGTGAGGCTGATGTGTATTCTTGGTGCGGTGATGACCTTTACACTGCTTGCGGCCTTTCTTGCCAACAAACTAAAAAATATCGCTAAAACCTTTGAATAAACGGGAAAATCATTTGGGTTGGTTCGTGCTTTCATGGCCATAACGTCAGTCAATTTTGCCTGCCGTAAACCACCGCACCAGACTACGTAAACAGGCAGGCATACAGGTATTAGTACCAACCCATTGCCGTGCAACACCAACCTCACCCCGGCCTCACGAAAACAAACACCAGCCCTCTACGTCATCCACTCACCCAAACACAATGCAACACGATTGAACAACCACCGCGAAACCTCTAAAAAAAACTCACCATAAATATTTAATACAGGTCACCAATGGCTATAAAAACGACACAGACCATCTGTCCCTTTTGTGGCACAGGCTGTGGTCTGGGAGTAAGAACCGAAAACGGCAAGGTTATCGGTGTCGAACCCATCAAAAATCACCCTGTCAGCAAAGGTCGTTTGTGTTCCAAAGGCTGGAGTTCTGCTTTTGGTATTGGCCTTGAGGATCGCATTACTCACCCCATGATTCGCGAAGCCGATGGTTTCCGTCGTGCAAGCTGGGATGAAGCGCTGGACAAGATCCACAAAGACTTCAGCTACTACCGCGAAAAGAATGGCCCACAGTCTGTCGGCATGATCAGCTGTGCCCGCGCCACCAATGAAGACAACTACGCCATTCAGAAGTTTGCCCGTACGGCACTGCTGACCAACAACATCGACCATTGTGCACGAATATGACATAGCCCCTCAGTAGCAGGTCTGCTACAAACTATGGGTTCTGGTGCTATGACCAACAGCATCGTCGACATCAGCAAAGCTGACGTTATTGTTATATTCGGTTGTGACCCGACTGAGAGTCACTCCATCATCGGCAGTGAGATCATGAAAGCCAAGGAGAAGGGCGCCCTTCTTCTGGTTGTTGACCCTCGTCGTACACGTCTGGCCAAAATGGCTGACGTACACCTTCAGCTGCGTGTGGGCACCAACATTGCCCTGCTGAATGGTCTGGTAAATACCATTTTTGAAAATGGCTGGGAAAACAAAAAGTTCCTGGAAGAACGCTGCGAACACCAGGACCTGGTGCGCAAGCATGTAGAAGATTACCCGCTGGAGAAGGTTGCCGACATTACCGGTGTACCTATGGACCAGCTCAAGCAATTCGCCCGTATTTACAGCAAAGCACGTGCTGCGTTCCTGGCTTACGGCATGGGTGTGACCCAGTTCGTGAGCGGCACCAACAACGTTCTGGCACTGTCTAACCTGGTACTCAGCTGTGGTCATGTTGGCCGCCCAGGTACCGGCATGAACCCTTTGCGTGGCCAGAACAATGTTCAGGGCGCCTGCGATATGGGCTGCCTGCCTGGCGACCTGCCCGGCTACCAGAACCCGAACGACCCGAATGTACGCGCCAGGTTCGAACGTGACTGGGGCACACCTGTGGCAGACCAGCCCGGCATCACTTCCATGAACATGAACGAACTGGCACTGGAAGGTCGCTTCAACGCCCTGATGGTTTTCGGTGAAGATCCTGTTCTTACTGACCCGGACCAGAATCGTGTCGCCCGCGCCCTGCGTAATATGGACTGTCTCGTGGTCGTGGAAATGGTCATGACCGAGACAGCCAAACTGGCCGACGTGATCCTTCCCGCTGCCAGCTTTGCCGAGAAAGGCGGTACCTTCACTAACTGCGAACGTCGTGTACAACGCGTGCGTCAGGCAGTGAATCCTCCTGGTGAATGCATGGGCGAATGGCAGATGCTCAAAGAGCTGGCCAAGCGTTTCGGCACACCGGGTTTTGATTGGGAAACTCACGAAGACGTCTTTAACGAGATCACTTCAGTAACCCCGAACTACTCCCAGATGAGCTACCAGCGCCTGGATGAAGCGAAAGGTCTGCAGTGGCCCTGCACATCTCATCACCCGGATGGTAACCCTGTGCTGCACAAGCGCAGCTTCCCGCTGGGCAAGGCGCGGTTAATGCCTGTGCACTACCTGCCGCCCGAAGAGAACCCGGATGATGACTACCCATTCTACCTGACCACCATTCGTCTGCACTTCCATTACGGTTGTGGCTCCATGACCCGTAAGTCACCGATTCTTGAGCGTGAGTCTCCTGATGGCCTGCTGTTTATGAATCCACGAGACGGTGCCAATTCAGGACTGTTTAACTTTGCGCCTGTGGGCGTACGCTCCCGTCGTGGTTATCTGGAAACACGGGTGCAGTTTACTGACCAGGTTCCGCCGGGGCTGGTGAGCCTGCCGTATCACTTCCGTGACACGCCCTCCAACCAGTTGACCAATGACGCTCAAGACCCGACCACCGGTATGCCTGAACTGAAAGCCTGTGCTGTACGTGTTGAGCCTCTGGCCCATGATATGCAGCCTCGTCCTATTCAGATTCTACGGAATGAACACTACGAGCCAGCAGTTGAAGAATCAGGAGCCGACTATGTACGTGTATGAGCTTGAACGTCTTGAGCACCTGAGTAACTGGTTGACGCTGAAGAACGAAGTCCTGCGTCCGATTGCTGATGACAGCGGCAACGGTCACTGGGGTGCGTTAAAGCACGGCGACGTAGTGCCTTTCGACCTCGACCTGCGCCCGGATATGTCGCCCAAGGGTTTGTTCTTCGCAGAACGTGAAACCGTAATGACCTTTGATGGCGAAATGTTCCGGGAAACCCTTCCGGAGCAAAAGTCACAGGTACTGTTTGGCCTGAAAGCCTGCGACCTGACGGCCATTGCCTATCAGGACAAGCACTTTAAGGACGACCCTTACTATCAGGCGCGCCGCAAGCATACTCTGCTGATCGGCATTGATTGTCAGGAAGCCTGCGAGAACGGTTTCTGTGCATCTGTCGATGCTGGCCCCCATGTGGATACCAACATCGCGGACCTGGTTATCACACCAATGCCTCATATTGGTGATGACGACCATGGTTGGTGGATCATTTGCTCCAGCCCTGAAGGACAGGCAGCGATTGCAGGGATGGGTTTAACACCGGCTGACCAGGGCTGGGAGCACTGGCGCACCATGGCTCGCAGCCATGCTGAAGCCTCCTTCCCGAAAGATACCCACATTATTAACGGTATCCAGCGGATTAACGGCCGGGCTGTGCCTGACGAAGCCTGGGAGCGTTTTGCTCACCAGTGTATCAGCTGCTCCGGTTGCAGCATGATGTGTCCAACCTGCAGTTGCTACGCCACCCGTGACGTACCTGAAGATGACGGCATTATCGCCCGTGAACGGATTTGGGATTCCTGTCTTATGGTCGGCTTCCAGAAGGAAGCCAGTGGTGCAAACCCTGCGTCAGAAGCGGGTAAGCGTGTGTACCGTTACTGGTATCACAAATTCTCTGATGATGTAGCCGCCCGTGCGGGACGTTACATGTGTGTGGGTTGTGGCCGCTGCGAAGCGACTTGCCCGGGCATGATCGGGGTTCATTCGATTATGGAGAAAATTGCTCATGCATAATCTCACCCCCGATGCGATTCGACTGGTTGAGTTTTATGAAGATGGCGACGATGTCGGCCACTTCACATTCGAACCTGTGGATAAGAGCAAAGGCTTTCCGGATGTTTGCAACCCGGAGAAAGTTGAACCGGGTCAGTTCTTTATGCTGAGCATTCCCGGTAAAGGCGAAGCCGCTTTCACCTATACCCATACGCCTGATGCCAATGGTCGTTTTGTTGCACTGATTCGTAACATCGGTTGTCTGACCCGTCAGCTGTTCAAGACTGAAGTCGGCACTGTACTGGGTGGCCGTGGCCCTATGGGCAAAGGCTGGCCGGACTTTGAAGGCAGGAAGGTGTTGGTTGTGGCCGGTGGTCTGGGTCTTGCGCCTGTAGCTGCTGAGATCTACAGCCTCATTGAGAAGAACAGTGCCCCCGCCGTGTACTTCGCCGCACGCAACGAATCCATGCTGGTTCTGCGTAACGAACGTGCCGAGTGGATTGATCAGTGCGAGCTGTATCAGGCGGTGGATGATCTCGACAGCATCACCAAAGAGAGCCACTTAAAAACCAACGATGGCAACTTTATGCACGGTCGAAAGCTGGCCGACAACCTGGCCCAGATTGTTGATGAGCAGGGTCCTTTCGACCACGTCATCACCTGCGGCCCGGAAGGCATGATGGAAGCTGTGTGCAAAATAATGATGGGCATTGGCCAGTCTGCCGACACCCTGTGGCTATCACTGGAACGTCGTATGCACTGCGGCGTGGGCCTGTGTGGTCACTGCTACGTTGCGGAAGACCTTGTCTGCGTCGACGGTCCAACTTACCGCTGGGACCAACTGGGTGAACTGGTGGTGAAAGAGAAAGCCATCAAACCACCTGCTGAGACTGTGGATATGACGACGCATACCCGTCGTACCAGAAAGACAGCCTGACTCGCTGCTTTTTGAAGCACGTCGTCAGACACAAAAACGCCGAAGCTTTTGCTTCGGCGTTTTTGTTTGTAGCCCATAAAAAACTGCAGCTCTTGATATTGATAGTCAAAAAAACAGTGCGGGGCTTATTCCAAAACGCTTACTCAGTGCATCAATATGATCCCGCGTTAAACGACGATTTCCATTCAAAATCTTTGATACCAGAGACTTGGTGCCAATTTCAGGTAAGTCGGCTACCCCCAGTTTGTGCTGATCCATGAGGAGCCTCAGCATAGTTGTACCCGTATCAAGACTATCAATTCTGCGATTGAAATCCTCAAACTCAGGAGCTGACGATTCCCATTGTTCAATAGATACTGCCAGAATTTCTATCAGAGGTTTCTGATTTTCATAGTCTTCAACCAGATCGTCCATAAGGGCAAGAGCCAGCTCATAATCATCCTGAGTATTAATATGACTGATAAAAGAAGCTTCAAGAAAGAGTTCTCTGGCTTTGCTCTTAATGACTTCAAATCTCATATTAACCTGCCCCTTTTGCGTACTTCTTGCACAGTTTGTCATACTCTGCGTGATCAACAATATGCTTTACATACATCCGGTTGTCCCGGAACTCAATGAAAGCCATGAGCCTAAGATTGTTGCCGCCAATATCGATGATCCACCACTTGTCTCTGTATTTGAAATTATCCAAAGAGGGGAAGACCTTTTTTAAATCTTCCGGGTTCTGGAAGTCACCGTTTCTCAGAACCGCATATGTGCGCTGTATAGCTGCAGCATCGTTTGGGTACAGTGAAGCCGCATCATTAAACGGTTTTCGCGATATAACGTGCAAACCTTGATCTCGTTTAGGCTGTGCTGGAGATCCGGAGACATTCTTAATATCAGACCTCAAAAAGCGTTAAAAGTTTCCTATTTGTCAACCCTAGGAGCCCGTTGACATATTGTCAACCTACTTAAGGAAGGGATTGGCCATGCGATAACAGAGGGATATCGCACGGCGGCTTTTTTCACTTTTTAACAGACACTTCCCCTTCTCTCAGGTATCCGAAACACTCGCAGGAGCACGCAGAGTATTGGCCAGCTCAATATATTGCAGAGTGAGCTTATGGCGTGGTGCCAGATACACCAGCGGCAGGCAGGCATGGTGAGATTCACGCATCTTCACTGACTGGGTGAGATACACCGGCAGAATCGGGTAGCCTTCTTCTTTCAGCTCATCAATCAACTGTGTAGGCAGTTTGGCTTGAGGCTGGAACTGGTTGACGATAATCCCTTCAACAACCAGACCTTTATTATGGTCTTCCCGCAGGTCGTGAATCTCTCCCATAATCGACATCAGAGCCTGCTGTGAGAAGGCATCACAATCGAAAGGAATGAGTACAGATTCAGAAGCAATAAGAGCAGAGCGGGTGTAGAAGTTCAGGGCGGGCGCTGTGTCTATATAGATGCAGTCATACTCTTCCGACAGTTCAGTCAGGGCATCGCGCAGCTTATAAATTTTATGGCGGCTTTCGAGCTTGTAGACCATCTCTTCCAGCGCCTGACTGGAGGGCATGACATAGAGGTTTTCAAAGGGTGTTTCGTGAATGAAGGTGCCGTTGTCCTGCTTGTAGTAGCTGAATGACAGACTCGTTTCAAAGAAGTCCGCCACAGTGTTCTTATCAGGTACACCTTCTGGCCCGAGCAGGTATTGGCTGGAGTTTCCCTGGGGGTCCAGGTCGACCACCAGCGTCTTTAAACCCTGTGCCGCCGAGATAGCTGCAAGATTGCAGACAATACTCGATTTCCCCACACCACCCTTCTGATTAAAAATCACCCTGCGCATAACAATTCCCTCTGTTTTTTTTATTGCTCCATACAATAAGCAGCCAGAGGGAGGGAATGCAAGACCAGAGACAGGGAATAAAGGCTATGCGACCCTTCGAACTATACTTGGCCCACCATGTCGGCATTCATACCGTTTGATAAGCTGCTCTTCGACAATGCGACGCAACCACATATGGGCATGGTGAAAATGCCAGTGCTCAGGCCATGTCAGAACCAGCTCCGAGCCGGGAAACTCAACAGGCAGAGGTAACATAAGAACATCGTCCCTCTCCTGCAGAATCGGATCCCCCAGCATAGTGGTCAGCATAAATGAATCACTTCCGGTCAATAACTCATAATTCGCCGTAATAACTGGCGCAATCAGCCAGGGTGACTGAAGTGTTTTCAACTGACTGACCAGGTCTAAAACCACTTGTTCACCGGCAAGTGGTGAATGGATAGCAATAAACGAATAGTCTTCCAACTGCTCAAGTGCGGTAAAACCTTGCACAGCCAATGGGTGATCTTTTCTGACAAGTACATAAAGCGCACTTTTGGCTATTGTGCTTGACGGCAACGATAACTCACTGCCTTCAATCTTATGAACAAGCCCTAAATCAAGCTCTCCGGCTTCAAGACTGGCCAGAATTGTTCTGCCTTCGGTGGCAATATCGAAAGTCATGCCCGGTGCCTGCTTATTGGCAGCCTGTAGAGACGGAGCAAGATAATAAGGTTGAACATTACCGCCGGAAGCCACTCGAAAATGGTGCTGGCAGGTTTCAGGAGAAAAGGTCTGATTATCAAACAGGGTTTCAGAGTCGGCCATTAGCCGATTCACCAAAGGCTTTAGCCGGGTCGCTTTTTCGGACAGGTAAATCCGGTTTCTACTGCGCACCAGGACAGGGTCATTCAAAACATCTCTTAACTGCCCAAGAGTACGACTCATAGTCGACTGCGTGACGTTCATACGCTCTGCAGCCCTGGTCACACTGGCTGTTTCCAGAATAGCCTGCAGCGCCGGAAGCAGGCTCATTTTCAAGCGGTTACCAATCATCAAATATACCCACAATTCAATTGACTGGTTACAAGCCTGTCTACATAAAAAATGCCGGCGTCATCCGTATAACGTCGGCATAGAAATACACACATACATAAACTGGAGCTACCAATTCACAAAAGTAAGTTACTCAACCAGCAAAGCAACAGCTAATGGATAGATTAAATCGTCCCATCACTTTTCCCAATAAGAATAAAAACCTATTCGGATTTTCAATCCCCCTATGCAAACAACGTGAGTGACCATCCTGCCACTGCGCCCTGAAAATGCTGTCCAAACTTTCCCAATAGAAAGTCGAGCACACACTCAGGAGTAAACCCCCGTGAAAAAGTCTCTTATTGCGGCAGCAATTCTCTCTACTATTGCCACTCAGGCATCCGCATTAGAAATCTACAACGACGACACTAACAAACTGTCTATCGGTGGTCGTCTGGGCGTCAATGCCAAGTTCCAAGATGGTGATTCCACCATGGAGAACAGCTCTTCCCGTATCAACTTTGCTTTTGAGCACAAGCTGACTGAAACCATCACCACTTACACAGTTGCAGAGTGGGGCTTCGACCCTGTTTCCACTGGTGGAGAATCTAAATTCTCCAACCGTCTGGGCTTAGTTGGCGCACGTCACGACACTTACGGCTCCCTGCAAGTGGGTAAGCAATGGTCTGTATACAGTGATATCGCCATGTGGACCGACCAATTTGCAATCGGTGGTGGTGAAGCCATGGGTATGTACGACGGCATCTCTGGCGACGGTGGTGTGAACGGTACTGGCCGTGCTGACGATGCTGTTGCGTACCGCTTCAGCGTGGGTGGCCTGAATGTTGGTGCTCAGTACCAGATGCAGGACTCCAAAGGGTCTGATAAATTTGAAAACCCAGACTTGGGCATAGGTAAGAACTGGAAACGTAAAGACGGTTATCAGGGTGCCATTTCCTACGACTTCGGTTTCGGTCTCTCTGTAGGTGCCACCTACAACGAGACTTCTTTCGAAAAGCGTGACAACGCCAAAGCAGTCGCTGCAGCTGTGAAGTTTGAAAACGAGCGCGTCTACCTGGCTGCAACCGTGGGTGAGTTTAGAAACCACACCAACACCATGAAGACCGCCGGCTATGACGCCGTGGGCGACATTAACGGCAAGAACTTTGATAAGAAGTCCAGCGGTGTTGAAGCCTTTGGTCAGTACAACCTGGAAAGCATCTCCGGTCTGGGCATCTACGCTGGTTACAACAAGCTGGACGTTGATGAAGCTGGTGACAGCACTATCGGCAAAGACTCCAAGGGTAAGCTGGAAAAAGCCGCCCTGGGTACTGTTTACAGAACTGGCCCAATGCAGTTTGCTGCTGAATACACCAAAGATAACAGCAAAAAGCACGACGGTTCCGACGATAGCGACAACTCCCTGGTTCTGCAGGCTCGTTACTACTTCTAAAGTAGTTTGAGTTGCGCGAGCTGTTAAAGCTGCGTGAATCGTGAAAAAGGCTGAATCCGTTTAGGATTCAGCCTTTTTTCATAACTAATGTTCAGACACGCACCGGGTTATCCCGATTCATAAAAGCGTAAAGCCAAAGCCCGGAAGCTTTCATCAGATAACCAAACAAGGCACCCACCAGCAAAGAAGGAATCACCAGTTTAATATTTCCGTCTGCCGCAAAGGTGGCACAGCAGCCGATAAAGGTGCCGGGGATATAACTCAACAGACTTTTCTTAGCCTGAATACACATCAGGAAAGCAACGATAGCAGTGATAAAATACCCCAAGATCTCAAAGCTGACATAGGCCGACAGTTTCAAAATCACCACCGCCCAGAACACACCGCTCAGATTGGCCAGTATGCTCATACCAAGGCCCGGCAAACCTTCTTTCGGTGAAGCAAAATAGGTGGTGCACCCAAGAAAACCCGCCCAGGAAATAAGCCCCAGAGAAACCGCAACCCAGGCCCAAACGCCAGAGAGAACGCCAGTGGTCAGAGCAATGGCAACAAGAACCGACATAATGACAACAGCCTGTTTTTCAATCAGAGGAGTGTTTTAAAGATTCATCCCACACTCCACAATACGGAAAGAGAATGAATGCCTGCTGACTTATACCTAAGGTGAAAGCTATTTTAGTACGACAGGCGTTATCCGGCCTTGCGATTTTTCTTCGGCAAAGGTGGCAGCTCCCTGCGTGCATGCAGTAAATGCTTAATCGCCCGCACCGGATGCCTGAGCAACATTCTCGGGCCGCTGTAACGCATAATCACCCGCGCCTTTTCTTTCATATCTTTCTTATAACAATGAACAGGACACTGCTGGCAGGCAGGCTTCACCTGTCCGTAGGGGCATTTGGCCAAGCGGAAAGCGGCAAAGGCCAAAAACTCACGACACTCGCTGCATAACCCTCTCGTCTTCTCAGCACCCTTGTGGTGTTTGCGGCAGTATAGGCGAGTCATTGCGGCAATGGTTTGGTGTTCATAGAGCAGATCACCGGTGAGTGGAGCGTGTGCTTGTTTCATAAAAGCCGCAAAGTATTAGGGGCAATCGAGGCTTTTACCTTTTTTTAAAACAAAATTGTACCCCGGTTAACCACACCGACTCCCCCAGGTTCACAACTTCTGATACCGTTTGCGGCTATTCCTGTTTGCAGTGAGACGCACGGCTATGCCCGAGTTACCCGAGGTGGAAACAACCCGGCGGGGAATTTCTCCTCATATTACCGGCCATACAGTCACGGACACGATTGTTCGCCAGCCACTTTTGCGCTGGCCGGTTCGCAGTGATCTTGCAGAGCTACTGCAAGGCCAGCCTCTGGTTAATGTCTCACGGCGTGCAAAGTATCTGCTGCTGACCTTTCCCAATGGCACGCTCATTGGTCATTTGGGTATGTCTGGCTCTATGCGGGTTCTGCCAAAGGGCACATCTGCCGGGAAACATGACCATGTTGACCTGATCTTTGATAACAACAAGCTGTTGCGCCTGACAGACCCTCGCCGTTTCGGTGCCATGGTGTGGACAGACCAGCCACCGGAAGAACATGCCCTGCTGGCCAAACTTGGCCCCGAACCTTTATCTCAGGAATTTACAGCAGATCTGCTGTTTGAACGTTCACGCAAGCGTAAACAACCTGTGAAAACATTCCTTATGGATAACCACAATGTCGTCGGTGTCGGTAATATCTACGCCAACGAAGCTCTATTTAAGGCAGGTATTCGCCCAGACCGCCCATGCGGTAATATCACTCTGAAACGCTACCAGCTTTTAGCTGAGGCCGTGCGGGCAGTTCTGTCACGGGCGATTGATGTGGGCGGCACAACCCTTAAGGACTTTGTTGGAGGAGACGGCAAACCCGGCTATTTCGCCATAGAACTCACCATGTATGGCAGAGCGGGCGAGCCCTGCCAGAATTGTGGTACCACGATTAAAGAGATTCGCCTGAACAACCGCAGCACCTGCTTTTGCCCTAAGTGCCAGCGCTAGCCTTTAGAAGTCCAGCGTTAGGGCTTTTAAAATAAAGCTCAGCTCAGGACACTAAAGGTCCGGAAGGATGCAACAACGGCTGGAGCTGATATAGTTGTTGAATAGAAGAACTTAATAATTATAAAGGGAGAACAACATATGAGTGCCAACATCAAAGGGCGCATCGGAAAGCGCACAGAAAAGAATACTCTGCGATCAACAGCCATTGCCCTGGCGACTGCTATTGCTCTATTTACTGCCGCAGGCACTGCATCAGCAGGCTCTGGTACAACTCAGGCCCAGATCGAAAACCCCAGTTTCTTCGCTATGGCTGGTGATCTGGTGGTAGTCCGCCCACTGATGCTGGTAACGACTGTAGCTGGCGCCGTAGTTTACGCAGTAAGTGCTCCCTTCTCCGCAATAGGAGGCAACATTAATCAGGCGGGTAAAACTCTTGTTGTAGAACCTTTTAACGCCACCTTTAAGCGCTGCCTTGGCTGTTCTGCCAAAGGAAGCAGCAATCACGAGCTGTAAGTACCACTTCGCCAGTCTGAACCCAGCTGCGGCCTGCCCTTCAATGGACAAAGCCGCAGCAAATCAGACTCTCATAGCAGAATCAAAGCCTACTCGTTTTCAATGGATTGCAGAGAACCCTGCATAAAGTTCAGAATCCAGCGACCTACCAGCAAACCATCATGACCTTGCCGGGCTCCCTTTAGAGAATCAACACCCTGCTGAAGGCGCTCTCCGGGAATTCGGTCACTACGCCCCTGTATCAGCTCCAGAGTATATTCCGGTGAAAACTCCGGGTGCCCCTGAATACTGAGAAAGTGGCTGCCGTACTGCACCATAAAGTTTTCACAGAGCTCGCTGGATGCCAGGACTTCCCCCTTGGAAGGCAAGGCAACAATCTGATCCTGGTGGCTCACCAGCAGAGCCAGCTCCTGCGAGCCGGAAGTCTTTCGGGGAAGATAGGGCTCCATCCAGGAACGGCGCTTATTAATCTGGTTACGGGACAGCCCGATACCCCAGCCTTTTTCGGAAAGGTCTGCCTGACCGCCCAGAGCTTCCGCAATAATCTGATGGCCAAAACAAACCCCCACCAGAATGCTGCGATCTTTGTAGAGGTCCCGCACGAAGCATTTGAGATTGGCTATCCACTCCTGAGAGTCGTAGGCACTGTAGCGGCTGCCGGTCATCAACCAGGTGTCACACTCACTTGTCGACTCCGGTAGCTCTCCGTCCATAACCCTGTACACAGCAAAAGTCAGCTGAGGCTCGGAAGCCCGCAATAAATCCTGAAACATCGCCGGGTAGTTACCGTATTCTGGCTGATACTTCTCCAGAACATCGTCACATTGCAAAATTCCAATCTTCATAATCGGCTCTTTATTTTCCGTAGCTCTTATTATTTACTGCGGTTTTCGTCACCACAGTTATTTTGACAACAGCTTTATGCACTCGCATCCACACACCACAGCCGACAAGATCAGATCATTTTAGTCTGACCGATAAATCCTGTGAACATTATTCATTTCACAGCTGTTACTTCTACCATGATTAACTGGAATTTAAAGCATTAGCGGTAGATAGCACCAAGTGTGTGGCTATCGCCAGGCTTAAGCACCACTCTGTCTTCCCCTGCATTGGCTGTCTCTACACAGACCATTTTTAAATAGTCCTGATCACCAAAGTTAGACAGCCGTCGGCTTTTTTCAATCCACGGGTTCCATACGACGGTGCTGCGGGAGTTAATATGTTCAATATCAACGACACCCCAGGGGCAGTTCAGCTTTGTGTGAGGATGGTCGTGGTAGTAAATCCGGTCTACCTCTTCCTTGAAGAGAATTTCACCAGTTTGATGGACATTCTCTTCGCCCGTCAACGCATCCAGATAGCGGGTATTTTCCAGCCCTGTCACTGAGGTCACATAGATGTCTTCAATCGCAAAATAGGTGTGCAACGCCTGCCCAATGGTTTGGTTTTCACGTCCATGGTTGGTTGTTGTCAGACGAACTTCCAGACGTTCACCGACGACTACCTCATACTGAAGTGCACAGTCACCCCAGCCCTTTTCCTTTAGAACTGCCTCAGGCATATTGAAGGTCAGCCGGGTTTCACTCTTACTGGAGCTGCAATCAATCAACTCCCAGTCAACACTGCGGGCAAAACCATGAGCTGGCTGCCCTTCTTCACCGGCACCAACCTCTTCACCGGCACCAACCTCTTCACCGGCACCAAACCAGGGCCAGCAAACAGGAATACCACCACGCAGAGCTGTGCCCGGCTGAAAGTCCACCGCATCACTCAGCCATAACAGGGGTTCCGGATGAAAAGACTGAAAAGAGAAAACATGGGCGCCCTGTAAAGCAATAGAGGCCTGAGCACTGCTGTTGTTGATTTCCAGCCAGGGAAGCTTTCCCGGCTTTTCAAAAGAGCCAATCAGCTGAACCTGAGGTGGAAGTGAGCACTGAATCATTGTGACGACCAAAACGGCTTAAAAGACACCATCTTAATCACTGCACCCTGAGGGGGAAAGGCTGCTTTCATAAGGGCTTTGCCAAAAGTGTGCAACTGTTTATCATCACCTAATCTGAAATAATCACAGAGACATTGAGATTGATCGGAAAAGGACTTCCAGGTTATGCACAGGCTTCATCGAACAGTATCTATCGGCCTTCTTTTGATGCTGGCAGGCTGTTCTTCACTGGATACCCATTACCTGCCCAGCCAACACTACAACAGCCGGGTAAAGTATCTGGTGATTCACTATACGGCGAGCAACTATCAGGAATCTTTGGAGCACCTTGTCGATAAAGGCAAGGTCAGCGCCCACTACCTGATTCCTGAGAACCATGACACCACCTACCCACATGATGACCTGAGGGTTATTCAGCTTGTGGATGAGTCCTACCGGGCATGGCATGCCGGAGTCAGCCACTGGGGCGGGCAGGATGGGCTGAATGATCTCTCCATCGGTATTGAGTTGGTGTATCAGGCCGAGTGTCACACGCACAGCTATGAAAACCTGCCAGCCGATGTCAAAGAGTCGGACAGCCACAGTGAAAGGCTATGCATCTACCCGGATTATGACCCTGAGCAGATTCAGCTGTTAACAGCCCTGATCAAACGCCTGCAGGAGCAATACCCGCGCATTAAGCCCACCCATATTGTCGCACATTCGGATATCGCCCCCACCAGAAAGAATGACCCCGGCCCCCGCTTTCCCTGGCAGCAGCTGTATAAAGAAGGCATTGGCGCCTGGTACGACATAGATACCATGTTGCGTTACTGGCACATGTTCGCCGAGCAGCCTCCCTCGCTGGAAATTGTCCAACAGGCTTTGCAGGACTATGGCTACCCCATTGAGATAAGTGGCGAGCTTGATGACCAGACAGAAAGCACACTCAGAGCTTTCCAAATACACTTCCTGCCCTGGGAGATAGACGGCGACAGTCATCTGGCGACCACCGCCACACTGTTCGCTCTACTTGAGAAATATCACCCGGAAAAAGCGGAACAGCTTCTGTACTCTTTGTCACAACCAGTCGATACACTTTCACAACCGGCAAATACACGACCAAGTGTTACCGACGCAATTCCACAGTAACAGTGCGGGTAACACCAGCGTGCGCGGTAACAGGATTCAAATACCACAAACTGTAGCGTGATACGTGGAAACCCCTACAGAATAGGGGTTTCTCCATTTCTGGCACGGCATCTGCAATGTATTAAGTGCAGGAAGGGAAAAGGCTTCAAAAAGAAACTCCACCAAGAGAGTTAAAAAAAAGAAAGCCAGCCCCGAAAATATAAAAATAATAAAAACTAATAATAATAAAAAATAAAAACGCCTGCGCACCAAAACAGTCAGAGAAGAAGAATAAATAATAAGAACAATAGACGTTCTAAGGCGCCCCGCACATGCGGGGCGTCGTCCATTCCGGCTCCGGAAAAGTTACCCGAGCCAGAACACTCCCTCTCTCCTGCGGACTAGCGCATCTTAAAGCCCTGACTCTCCAGAAAGGCTTTCATATGAGGCCGTGACTCTTTACCCAGCAGAGCTTCCATGTCTTTGCTCCAGGTGCGGTCAACCTTGCCGCCGCTGCGTTCGAGGTAATAATTGCGCATCAGGTTGTCATATTCGTCTAACAGCTCTCTCTTCTCTGGCAGACTGACAGACTGATAGGTTTCATCCATAAGCACCATATCCAGAGGCAGACGCGGCTTTACGACAGGGTTCTGGTCCGGGTGACCGATACACAGGCCAAAGACCGGGTAAACATTCTTTGGCAGCTTCAGCAGTTCAGATACCTGCGCCGGGTCATTACGAATACCGCCGATATAACAAATACCCAGACCTTCAGACTCTGCTGCAACGGTAACATTCTGGGCAAACAGGGCGACATCAATGGTGGCAATCATAAAGTGCTCAGTCATACCATCGGCCATGGTGCCCCCTTCACGCTCGCAGCAGAAACCGGAACGGTTGAGGTCGGCGCAGAACATCACGAACTCGGCAGCCGTTTCCACGTAGCTCTGCCCGCCAGCAAGAGTAGCGATGCTTTTACGCACTTCAGGGTTGCGGATGCGAATAACGCTAACGCCCTGAATATTACTGGAGGTAGCGGCACACTGACCGGCTGCAATCAGCTTTCGCAGAAGATCATCACCAATGGGCTGATCAGTGAAGGCACGAATGGAACGGTGGCCACTGAGGAGATCAATAACGCTCATTAATTAATATCCTTTTCATTTTTTGGACTAGCAGTCTGTCGGGCTTGAACGCTTAAACCCTGTAAGATCCAGCTTCCAGCAGCAGTCATTTTCAAACTGTGAAGAAGTGTACATTTAAACCTGTTGATCGGGATACCCCCGATCTCTTTCCAGCCAGTGTTCAGGATTACCTGCCTGAAGATCACATGGCCCGCCCGGCATCCTGCTATGACGGTATCACTCCTATGATGCGTAGAGCTTGATATCGTCCTTGCTGAAGGTCATTTCACGTATCCAAGGTTGCCGGGGTACTAATAAGGTGCCAAATATGTCTCTATAAAAAGACCTATTTAAGCAAAAGGAGATATCTATGAAACAGGTTCCTGCTGAAACCTATGAGCTGATGATGGAACAGCTGGAAGACCAGGAATTGGCTCGCATCGCAATGGAGAGACTGAAGGATAAAGATCAAGCCATAGAGGTTGATCTGGATGACCTATAAGCTCGCATTCATTCCTGCCGCACCTATTGTATAAATACAGCGGGAATGGAAGAAGCTGGCTCCTCCCATACAAAAACAGTTCAAGAAGAAACTTCAAGAGAGGCTTGAGAAACCTCATATCCTTTCCGCACGACTTCATGAACTGGAGGGTGTCTATAAAATCAAGCTCAAAGCATCGGGTTATCGTCTTGTATATCAAGTCCATGATCGTGAAATCCTTATCATGGTTCTTTCCGTTGGCAAACGTGAACGCAACCAAGCCTACAAAAAAGCAAAAGACAGACTTCAATAAGAGGGAACCGTTAACAGCCGAACAATACCCCCGGCGCTACAACCGTTTATTCCACGATTTATTCTATTGGCCGCTCTGTTTTTCAGCCGTTATGTCCCCTAAAATTCAAGCACTTACCTGCCCCCACGGGAAATCGAATGACCCAGCCAGCTTCCGCATCCACACTTACTACCTCCACATCAGCCACCGCCACAGCAATCGCACTCACCATTGCCGGTTCCGACAGCGGCGGCGGCGCAGGTATTCAGGCTGACCTCAAAACCTTCTCGGCTTTAGGCGCCTATGGCTGTTCAGTGATTACCGCCCTCACAGCTCAAAACACTCAGGGTGTGCAGGGCATTTTTGATGTGACACCAGACTTTATTCGCCAGCAGATGGACTCGGTCTTTTCAGACCTCACAGTCAATGCTGTAAAGATTGGAATGCTCAGCCAGGATGCCGTGATTGAAACAGTTGCCAGAGGGCTTGAGGACTATAAGGTGGAACTGCTGGTGTTTGACCCGGTCATGGTGGCAACCAGTGGCGACAAGCTGCTGCAGGACGGAGCAATCAATACACTAAAAGAACACCTTATTCCCAAAGCTACAGTCATCACCCCCAACCTGCCGGAAGCGGCCGTACTGACCGGCTGCCCAGTGCCAGAAACCGTGGAACAGATGGAAGCCATGATCGAGCCACTATTAGCCCTTGGCAGCCGTTCAGTACTGATTAAAGGTGGGCACCTTACAGAACAGCATGGAGAAGAGAGCATAGACCTGTTCCACGACGGCAAAGAGCTTCATCGACTCATCTCCCCCCGCTACCTCACCGACAACACCCACGGCACTGGTTGTACCCTCTCATCAGCAATCACTGCACTGCTGGCAAGAGGACTGTCGCTCCATGATGCCGTGTTCCAGGCCAAGAACTATATTGCCGAAGCCATTCGCCATGCCGATGAGTTGAAGATTGGTAAAGGTCATGGCCCGGTGCATCATTTTCATGCGCTTTGGAATTAATGAGATGAATACTTCAGATTTAATCGCCAGCTGTCAGGATGACTGGGATGAATACACCCGGCACCGTTTTGTTCGGGAGCTGGGTAAAGGCACACTTCCTGAAGCAGCTTTCCGTAATTATCTGGAGCAGGACTATCTGTTTCTGATCCACTTTGCCCGGGCTTATGCTCTGGCTATCTACAAAAGCCATAACCTTGCTGATATGGCTAAACCTTTTGCTGCGCTTCAAGGTCTTATCGAACATGAAACCCGGCTTCATGTCGCCTATTGCGAAAAGTGGGGAATGACTGAAGAGCAGATGATGGTTATCCCTGAGCAGACTGCCACGGTCGCTTATACGCGGTTGGTTCTTGATACTGGGCAGTCGGAGTCTTTGACTACTCTTTATGCTGCTTTGGCGCCATGTACTATTGGTTATGGGGTTATTGGGCAGTGGCTGGTTTCTCATCCGGCTACTGTTTTGGAAGGGAACCCTTATCGGGAGTGGATTGAGACTTATAACGATGAGGTTTATCAGCAGTCAGCTGTGGAGAGTCGTGAACAGTTAGATGGGCTGCTTTCGGAGGTGCGATTGGAGAGCACTGATGGAAAGCGGATTGTTAAGGTTTTTGGGGATGCTGTGAGGATGGAGATTGGTTTTTTTCATGGAGGGTAACAGCGAGAAAGTAGCCTGTAAGGATACTGTGTGCAACATCGGCCAGGGATTCTCAACGCATTTTATACATGTGCCCCTGACAGACTCAAGAAACCTAAGGAGACTGTGATGTGCTCAGCAGCATACCGCCCAGATAACCGACTTAGTAAGCAGCGGTTGAATTGACATCAACCCAGAAAAACACAACCCTACTGTTTCACCTTTCTCGCCCATACAGGAGCTCAATTGTTGGCACAGAACATTCAAATCGATGAAGTCAGCAAAAAGCTTGAACAGGGCAAGAGTGGCGTCCACCTTTGCTGTGGTGATGATAACCGTAACTATTATGTCAAGGGTTACCAGGTTGAAAGATTCGACCAGGCCAAAGAGTGGATATGCGCCAACATGGCGTGAGCATTCGGTTTGCCTGTAGCCGATTTCTTTCTAGCCGACGTTGATGAATTTCTCTTTCAAAATCTCCGGGATAAGTCTCTGAGAGACATTGGTCATGGCACCTGTTTCGCCTCCCGGGAGGTACCCTACGCCTGCTGGCCCGGTGCGAACGAAATCACCAATAAGGTGTCAAAGTCACTGCAGACGGATATTCTGGTATTCGACTGGTGGATAAAGAATTTCGACAGAACAACCATTAATCCCAACATGCTTTGGGTGCCGCATGAAGAAAGGCTCGTGGTGATTGATCACAACCTGGCCTTCGATAATGAAGAAAATGAGGATTTGTTCTTCAAAACCCACATTTTCAAGGATATGAAGGATCAGGTGTTCGGCCACTGGGTAGCCGCTCAGGAATACCAGGAACGTCTTGAAAAAGCGCTTGAGGCCTTCCAGCCAGCTGTCGATACTGTTAAAGAGGTCTGGCAGTGGGAAGACCTTGAGGAAACAAGGCCATTGACGCTAGACTCCGAGGCCCTTTTGGCTGTATTGAAAGAGTCTGAAACCCCCGAATTTTGGAGCATGAAATGAATAAATACGCTTGCCGTTATGCCATTGTGCAATTCATGCCCTACCCCGAAACCGGGGAGTTCGCTAATGTGGGTATCATTACAGCCACTCCCCAAAAAAACTGTTTCGCATTCCGTCTGGAAATTCAGAGAACCAGACGATATACCGATTTCTTTAATCATCTGGATCGAAAGGTATACACCAACGCCATAAAAGCCCTGCAGGAAGAGCTGACATTTCTGGAGCAGGCTGTAACAAATGGCGGAATCACTGCTCAGGCCGCATTTGATACCATAGTGCGCCCACTCGACACACTGGTTCGCTTCAGCCCTGAACGGGTTCGAATGGTCAAACAAACTGACAATCCTGTTACTCTGCTGTTTGAACGTTTCGTACTGCACAATTTTGCCAAAGCCCAGGCCTATGAAGTGGATTTGCAAAGGCGTGTGGCTCAGTTTGTCAGGGACTTAAAACTCCAGAACCCCTTTAGGCAACAGAAAATTGGTACGGACATTTTCCATGTCAAAATGCCCCTGGTTCAGGACAGTGAGAACCAGCGCCGAATTATTAATCCTCTGTTTTTCAATCAGGAAGAACCTCAAAAAATAATCGAGCACGGTAACCTTTGGGGTGGAAAGCTGGAAACCTTATTGGCATTAAATGCTCTGCCTGGTGCAGGGAATATACTCATTCCAGTCGAGAAACCGGGGAAAAATAATGATGACCGTTTCCAGGCCTGGAATCTGGTCAAAAGTAAGCTGGAAAACTACGGTGAGCTAATTCCAATCAATGACACCAAGGCCATTGCCCGGTTTGCTATATCGGGTAAAGACTGACTTTATCCTCCCCCATAATTCACAGTAAATGGCTCTGTTCACGACACGTAAAAGCGTCGGAGTCATTTGCCGTGCAAAGAGAGTGTGACATGGCTAGGGGGTGAGTGTTCATGCCAGTATTGGATTGATAAATGCTCCATCTGTAATCTTCAGGCCGATTAAACATTCCTGCTCGATCAGGGTTCATTTCTATATACCGATGACAGGGCACCGTCATTGTTGGGTCGGTGAATATAATCCTTAAATGACTCCGACCCCTTTTTCAGGGAATGACTGAAGAGCAGATGATGGTTATCCCTGAGAAGACTGCCACGGTCGCTTATACGCGGTTGGTTCTTGATACTGGGCAGTCGGAGTCTTTGACTACTCTTTATGCTGCTTTGGCGCCATGTACTATTGGTTATGGGGTTATTGGGCAGTGGCTGGTTTCTCATCCGGATACTGTTTTGGAAGGGAACCCTTATCGGGAGTGGATTGCTAGACTTATAACGATGAGGTTTATCAGCGGTCTGTTGTGGATCCAGCCGGGAGCAGTTGGATGGGCTGCTTTCTGGAGGTGCGGTTGGAGAGTGCTGAGGGGCAGAGGATTGTTAAGGTTTTGGGGATGCTGTGCGGATGGAGATTGGGTTTTGGGGGCAGGGGTTTGGGGGATGTTTTTAACAGCGAAATAATCAGAACGACAAATGCCCAGTACTCCCTTTTACGTCCATGCACGGGTAAATATTTTGTCAGTAAAGTGTTACCGGTAACACTTTACTTTTACCAGCCCAAACCTCTCAAATACCCTTCTATAGAGCATCCCGTCGTATCATTTTGGACACTTGAAATAGTTGGCACGGGGATTGTTAGTGTTGATGTCAGGTTTTCCCTAAACATAAACACAACAGGATAGTGACCAATGAAAAAACAACAAAGTGGTTTTACTCTTATTGAACTGATGATCGTTGTGGCGATCATTGGTATTTTGGCGGCTGCAGCTTTGCCAGTGATCAGAATGCCGTAACTAAGACTCATTTTTCTTCTGGATTAGCCCACATCCTCTGCGAATAAAATGCTCTTGAAAAGTACAAACTTATGGTCTTCTTTACCGACTGACCAGAGCCTGTTCCTTTCAAGTTTGATTCAAGTAGCTCAAGCCCAAATGGACATCTCCCAGTCCCAGGCTTTAATACCGGTTCGTGGCCAAACGACCGCAGATCTGAGAGAGTATATTCCACCAGCTCTGGGTCGACGCGCTAACATTTGGTGATAACGAGCGCGGCCGCCAAAAGAGCCCTGTCGGATAATGAAGGTCCTCTCCACTGTTGGAGCAGGAGCAATTTTAAAAACAATCAAGTTCGTTTGATTCGTACTAACACTCGACTCTGGAGTCAACTGTTTAGGAACTTTGGCTGCCTGCAATGCACCTGTCGCATCCTTCTATGGGGAAAACGGAAACAGCTGATATGAATAAGCTCATCAAAAAGATACGGTTAAAGGGGTCGGAGTCATTTAATGACCTGACACCTGCCTAACGCACCCTGCTTTACTCTAAAGAAGGGAGCTGGTTCGCCAGCTCCCTTTTTGCTGCCCAAGGAAACGAAAAAGGAAGTCGGAGTCGAAAAACAGAGCACAAAGGGGTCGGAGTCATTTTAGGTGAAAAGCTGTCGGTCAGGGGTCGGAGTCATTTTCAGCACCCCATAAATCACTCTTAACCTCCCAAGGGAATAGGGGTCTAAGGGAATAGCCCCGGAGTCATTTAACCTGATACCTGCCTATACCTGCTTTACCTCTAAAGGGAGCTGGTTCGCCAGCTTCCTTTTTGCTGCCCTGCAAAAAAGAGGAAAAGGAGTCGGAGTCATTCTTGCGGGAAAAGGAGGAAAACGCGAGAAAAAGGGTAGAAAAAGGGGTCGGAGTCATTTAAAGGCCACTTTTCCGAAAAAGGGGTCGGAGTCATTTTAAGACTACACTCTGTCCTCCCAACAATAACAGTACCTCCAATATGCCTCGCCAACCGCGCCTATACCTGCCCGATATTCCTGTGCATATCGTTCAACGCGGGAATAATCGCCAGCCTTGTTTTTTTGGCGATGAGGATTACGCCTGCTACCTCCAACTTGCTCGTGAAGCCGCCCTCAAGACCAACTTACTGGTTCACGCTTTTGTGTTGATGACAAACCATGTTCACCTGCTGGTAACTCCTCCTGAGAAAGACACCATATCGATTTTCATGCAGCAGCTCGGGCGTCGGTTTGTAGCCTACATCAACGGCACTTATCAGCGAACAGGCACATTATGGGAAGGACGACACAAGGGGAGTATTGTTGATGCGGATAACTATTTAATCGCCTGCTATCGGTATATAGAAATGAACCCTGTACGAGCCGGTATGGTTCACCGCCCTGAAGATTATAGATGGAGCAGCTACCAAGCGAATGCCGGCCTAAGCACTCATCCATTAGTTACCCCACATCCTCTCTATACTGCTCTTGGAAACGACAATCATGGTCGCTTTACCAACTACCAGAGCCTGTTCCTTTCACAGTTTGATTCAAGTACTCAATCCCAAATCGACATATCCAGCCAGGCCTCAATACCACTGGGCAACGACCGATTCCGAGAGAGTATAGAAACCGCTCTGGGTCGACGCGCTAACACCGGTAGACGAGGCAGGCCGCCAAAAGAGCCCTTACAATGACCGCCCCCCTTTTGGAGAGGAGCCATTTTAAAAACAAAAGCACACAACCAAACTCGACCTGATCAATGCTTAGGCGGCCACTGCTGTCGGTCATGGGGAACAAAAAGGATATGAATAAGCTCATCATGCACCCCATAAATCACTCTTAATGGTGTGCCGCTGACTTTAAACTCTCTTGTACCAAACACAGCGCCAGCTTTGCCCATCAGCGGCATCTCCGGGAGTAGCTCCACCGCCCCGAGAACCATTTCGACAACCTGCTCGCCAGCCGCAGGGTTTCTTTCAGCCATGTAATCCAGCCAGGCGTAGAGGTCTGACTCAGCTTCTTCTGTCCAGACGACATTCATGACTTATTGCGGTTCTTAAAACGTTTGGCTACATCAGCGTGTGAAGAGAGTTGTGCAGTACCCTTTCTCACCTTTTCCCACCGGCGACTGGTTTCTTCAATAACCCAACCTTCATGCTCCGTAAACTGCTCGATAGCTTTACGCATGAGGTACGAGCTATCTCGCTCTGTCAGCTCGGCGATTTTATTGATCTGTTCGATAGTTTTCTCTTCCAGCCGTAACGAGACACCTTTAGCTGCCATAGACCCACCCTCTACGTATTTCAATGTAAGCTAGTGTATGACGGCAAGAATGGCAAGAAGTTCCATGATCAAAAGAGGACGGTTTCAGAGCCATCCCCAGAAAATGGAAAAGTGGAAAAGGGGTCAGCAGCGGAAAAAAGAAGGAAAAGGGGGCGGAGTCTCAGTCCCCTTTAATCCGGTTCCCTTGTCCGCTCTCATAATTCACGATTCTGCCGATGGTGATAAACGCGGGTGATAAGAAGGTCCTCTCCACTGTTGTAATGAATAACATATCTGGGTTCCTTCAGTGTCAGTTTATGAAGGCTGCCTTCAATGCACCGCCCCATCCCTGGGTTAAGAACCAGCTGCTCAACGGCCTCAATGATACGGTTGATCACATCATCAGGATTCCAAACCCCGACCATGAGCATAAACTCATAGTGGGCATCAAGATCATGCTCGGCCTGTTCTGACCAGAGAATCAAACAGCTTTCCTACGGGCTCGGAATTTCTCTTTTATATCGCTATGGGATCGCGTCCCCATCTCACCGGACTCTACCTTGGCCAGTACTTCCTTTGACTGTTTCACCTGCCACTCATGGGCATCAAGCATATCGTCAACAGCCTGACGGACAAGATAGGACGCATCTCTGTCCTCAATCTCAGCCAGATTATCAAGCCGGGCAAGGGAGTCCTCTTCAAATCGGATAGGTTTAGGTGTCATAGGCATGGGTACTACCTCCGTATTACGATGACTACTCAGTGTAATACATAGACAAAAAACTTTCTATTTTGTTCCCTGGAGGAAAACGCGGGAAAGGGGGAAAAGGAGTCGGAGTCATTTCAGGACTACACCCCTCCCTCCCAACAATAACAGCATCTCCATAAGCCTCGCCAACCGTGCCTATACCCGCCCGATATTCCTGTGCATATCGTTCAACGCGGGAATAATCACCAGCCTTGTTTTTTTGGCAATGAGGATTACGCCTGCTACCTCTAGCAACGTTACCGCTCACTACCATGGCACTCTGTTAGATGGGCGGGCCTTTGACAGCTCTGTAGACCGTGGGCAGACAGTTGCTTTTGCCCTGAGTCAGGTGATTAAAGGCTGAACCGAAGGTGTGCAGTTGATGGTTGTTGGTGAGAAGACGTGTTTCGTTATTCCCAGTCGTTTGGCGTATGGAAATGATGGTGCCGGGATGATTCCACCTGAAGCCACGCTTATCTTTGATGTTGAGCTGATTGCTATTAATAGCTGAGTAATATCGCTCTCTGGCTCCTGGCTTTGCGATCATTATTTCGCAACGCTGGGGGAGGTTCTTCCTCTATCGTCCTGCTTATAACTCCTGTCTTAGTTGATGAGCTTTCTGGCCTTAAATCTATGCTCATCTGTCTTCTGGCTGCTGTAACCACCTGGTTAATCAGGATTGCAACCTTCCACTGAAAAGGTATGTCTATTGGAAGATGACAGGTGGGTGCATTGTTTAGAAAGACTGTATAGAAGCAGGACGAAGTCATGGAAAGAAATTATTCATCAGAGCAGGGTGCCGGAGCCAGCCCCATTCAGCACAGAGCTCCACTTAAACAATACCGGTCTCGCAGTTCCAGAAACTCTGAACGAAAAAGCTTTTCACATTCCGTGACCTGTGCAGATGAAAGCCTGCCGCAGTTACCCGGAGCTGACAGGCAAATGCTGTCTGGTCTTCGACCTCGGAAAAAATGGATTCATTACCGCGAGCCCCGGGTTCAAAAAGCACGGAGTAGCAGGCACTTGAGTGCTCGCAGAAATGCTTGTGAACTACTGAGAAGATATGATCCTTATGAAATAAATCCGGGCATCAATAAAAAATTAAAAGAGTGTTTCTTGGCTGGGCTTAGACCAGGAGACCTTTCTCTGGAGCAGCGACAACAGGCTTTGGATATTCTGACAGGTCCTTATATGATACCAGAAGATGTAAAAGGGGCAGATGTCTCTCTTTTCAGTTATCTGCTAAGGACAAGATGTAAGCTTCTGTTTCCTCTGCCCGCTGATAAGGTCGGAGCTCTTGATTTTCCTTCTGATATTGTACCGATGAATGATGCACTGCTGAAAAGCTGTTTGATGGATCTGCCCCTGGAGGTACCTTATAGGAAGAAGGTATCTGCTGAGACAGCTTTGAATTCATTAAAAATCCAAAAGCGGATATTAAAGCAGGCCACTGATATAGCTGGGGACATTAACAAGGTTTATGTCGAGACAGTTCCACACCTGGATGACGTAGGTACGATGCCTCTTTTGCATTACCTTGTTGCTCCTTTTCTCAGGTGCTCTGCCAGTCTGCCCGTTATTGATTTGGTTCTCTCCCTTGGAGCTGACGTAGATATTAGAGACGGCAACGGTGAGACACCTCTGCTTAGATGCTTGTATGCAGGTCTGCGAAAGTTTCTTGATAGTCGATTGATTAATTTTTTGATGTTTAGAGGAGCCAGCTTAGAGCCTTGTACTCGGTCTATGAATCCACTGTTTATCTCTGTTTTGGCTGGCACATGGGAACAGACGACCATGAATCTGGCTGTTTGTATCAGGTTACGGACGACTTCATTTGATGAGTGCAGAACATATGTAAAGAACGGACTTGCAGGAGCCAGGGTAAATACACTGGATGTTATAGTGCAAAACGGGCGCCTGAATGCAGTTAAATCGTTGCTCTGGTTTGGTGTTCCGGCTTCTGATGTGGTTAGTAAATTTGATCCCGAGCCCCCCATTAATGAAGAACTGGAAAAGCGACAACAAACTCCACTAGCATTAGCCAGCCTCTGCCAGAGAGTGGTGCTACTTTCTATTAAAGATCTGACAATAAATAGTTTTGTACAACTGCCAACTCCCATTCATGTGAATGGTAGATTGGCGGCGACAGTTGGGATAGAAGAAAAGGACATCAGAAGAGCAATGACAGAGATAGAAGCGGACGCCAACCTTTCCAGTTATATATAAGCCAGCCAGAAAAGGAAAAAGGGGTCGGAGTCATTTAAAGGCCACCTTTCCCGCTTGATCTCCTTTGATGAAGGGAGCTGATTATTCAGCTCCCTTTGTTGTTTTGGGAGGTCTGCCCCGTTTTCCGGTGTTGGTCCGTCGGCCCAATGCGGCTTCTATATTCTCTCGGAATCGGTCATTGCCCAGTGGTATTGAGGTTTGGCTGGATGTGTCGATTTTGGATTGAATACCTGAGTCAAACCGTGAAAGGAATAATCCCTGGTAATTGGAGCAGCGTTCCTGAAAGTCGTTTCCGAGCGAGCTGTAGAGAGGGTGTGGAGTAATTAATGGGTGACTTCTTATGCCTGCATTGGATTGATAGCTGCTCCATCTGTAATCTTCAGGTCGGTTGACCATTCCTGCCCGAACAGGGTTCATCTCTATATACCGATAGCAGGCAATTAAATAGTTTTCTGCATCAACAATACTCCCTTTGTGCCGCCCTTCCCATAATGTACCTGTTCGCTGATAAGTGCCGTTGATATAGGCAACAAAACGCCGCCCGAGATGTTGCATGAAAACCGATATAGTTTCTTTCTCAGGAGGTGTCACCAGCAGGTGCACATGGTTTGTCATCAGAACAAAAGCGTGAACCAGCAAGCCCGTCTTGAAGGCGACCTCTTGGGCGTTCTGAAGATAACAGGCGTAACCCTCATCACAAAAAAAACAAGGCTGGCGGTTGTTCCCGCGCTGAACGATATGCACTGGAACATCGGGAAGGTACAGGCGCGGCTGGCGAGGCATCCTGGGTCACCGTGATTGTCAGGGCGGTGAGCATAGCTCAAAAAATCCAAAAATGACTCCGACCCCTTTTACCCCTCCCCTCTCTTTGGTTATTACTGGCTTATATCAAGAAACAACTGAACCAGCGTTTCATTAATGTAGTAATTAGTGCGCCCCATTTTCTGTTTAGACAGAAAGCCTTTCTCGCACAACTGATCCAGATACTTTGTGGCAGTCAGACGGCTAACACCTAAATCTTTTTCCACAAATTCGATCTTGGTGTAAGGGTGACAGAACAGGTTGTTGAGCAAATCCTGACTATAAATCTTCGGCAACTCGACTCTCATACGATGTTTTGTATCCAGAATCATTGCATTGATCTGTTCAATCAGGCGAGTCGTCTCTTTGGAGGTTTCTTCCACCGCCTGCAACATAAAGAGAAGCCAGTTTTCCCAGTCTCCATTATCTCTCACCCCCTGAAGGCATCGATAGTACGCAGCTTTGTTACGGATGACATACCGACTCAAATAGAGCACCGGCAAGTCCAGTAACTTCTGAGCAACCAGATAAAGGATGTTTATTATACGACCGGTACGGCCATTACCATCGTAGAAAGGATGGATGCTTTCAAACTGAAAATGGATTACGGCCATTTTCACCAACGGGTCATTTTCAGACAAACCATGATCGTTCATGTAAGCCACAAGATTGGACATCAACGATTCAACCTGTTCAGGATTCTGAGGCGGTGTATAGACAACTTCACCGGTTTGCATATTTTTCAGCTCTGTACCGGGCAGTTGGCGAAGACCTGCACGATTTTCTTCCAGTGTTTGCTGAATATCCAAGATGTCCTGTAACCGCAGAAGCTCTGTTCTCCTCACAGTTTCAAAGCCGCAACTCAGGGCTCTGGCATAACTTTTTACTTCTTTCGCTGCCGGGTTATAGCCTGCGGGCAAATCAGTTTTAAATAGCTCGTCGTGGGTCGTAACAATATTCTCAACCTCAGAACTGTCTTTGGCTTCCTGCAATGTCAGCGTACTGATCAGGATATTTTCATTGGGGATTGAACGCACAACCCCTTTGAGCTCGGCCAAGTGCCTGTGAGCGGTCACCAACTTTTTCAACACACTCCGTGTTTCCAGCTTATTTTCCTGAGGTAACGGCAGACTGGATATCTCAAATTGTCCCACGCAGGCTCCAAACATGTATAAAATAAACGATTATTTATACAGATTAGAGCAAAACACATAGAAAAAGATATTTCCTATGTACTTCTGAAAGGAGCAGGAAGGGGGAGTCATTTAAGGTCTCAACTCACCGCCCCAAACAATAACAGTGACCCAACATGCCTCGCCTACCGCGCCTCCCCCCTCTGTATCGCCCCCCATCCTCCTTCCTCCCCACATCTATATATAGGGGTTGAATGTGTTCTAAGCAGCTCTAATATAATTTTAAAATTATATAACTCAAAAATTATATAGCGCGTGGATAATATAATTTAAACCTACATGAATTGGAGCGTTATATGTGTTCTAAGCAGCTCTAATATAATTTTAAAATTATATAACTCAAAAATTATATAGCGCGTGGATAATATAATTTAAACCTAATATGATAAGTGAGTGTCTATGAATTGGAGCGTTAAGCTGGAATCAGAATTCCAGCAATGGTTTAAAGGGCAAACAGAAGGATTACAGAGCGATGTTTTGGCGCACATCGAGCAATTGCAAGCTTTGGGGCTGGCCAGGCTTGAGCAGGCCTTATGCAGATACTTTGTATGGGAGCAGGCTGCAATATGAAGGAATTGAGAGTTCAGCATCAGGAGAACCCTATAAGAGTCGCGTTTGCTTTTGATCCCTTGCGCTCCGCTATTGTCCTCTGTGCAGGTGATAAAACCGGTTTGAATGAAGTGCGGTTTTACAAGAAGTTTATAAAAGAGGCTGATGCTGCCATATTTGACAGGCACTTAGGTTCAATCCAATAGCTGATTGAGGCTATAACCAAGTCATTGTTCGCTCCCTTTCTCTTGAAGAGGGGGGTAACTAACGTTTAAGTTCGGTTTTTGGACATGACAACACTTATTTGAAAAAGGATTATGCGATGGCTACTACAACTCTCGAGGAATTCAAAAAAGAACTTAACCCGGCGGTTGTCAATCAAGCCGAGAAAAAAGCATTTGAACTATTGAAGCAAATGACTCTTGCGGATATCCGCAAACATAAAGGTATTCGCCAGGAGGATCTGGCAGCTGCTTTAAATACAAAGCAACCCAATATTTCTCAAATTGAGAAAAGGGAAGATATTAATCTCTCTACATTAGTCTCTTACATTGCTGCTTTGGGTGGCGAGTTGGAACTGGTTGCAAAGTTTGCAGATGGAGACACTATTTCAATCGCCCCTTTTGCAACAACGGAGAGGGAGTAAAAAGGAGTAAAAAGGGTCGGAGTCATTTATTGCGGGCGTTCTGAAGATAACAGGCGTAACCCTCATCACCGAAGAAGCAAGGCTGGCGGTTGTTCCCGCGCTGAACGATATGCACTGGAATATCGGGAAGGTACAGGCGCGGTTGGCGAGGCATCCTGGGTCACCGTGATTGTCAGGGCGGTGAGCATAGTTCAAAAAAAACCAAAAATGACTCCGCCCCCTTTTACCCTTCTTTGAGTCAGCCCAGTTGCCGTTAGTGACGTGACATTAAACGCTTCGCCTGTACCCAGTATTGCTTGGCATTGGCACCCAACATTTCATCCTCTGCTATTTCTGTCAACTCACTGCCATTGGCAATCGGGTGCTTAAGCCGGATATTGCGAATTAAAGAACTGGTGATACTGCTCAGAACATCATCATTTTCTATCAGGATCGGCTCATAAGGGTCCTCTGATAAGGCTTTAGCAACTATAGGTTGGACACGCCTCAAAGACCCCTCATCAACTTTTCCAACATCGTTGGCTGTCGCAAGCCTTGGTCTTGCTACGGAGGTGGCTGAACGTTTAAACAGATAAACTTCTGAGGATGGCACTTTCAGTTCAGGTAGACTAGAAAAGCACCTCTTAAGGCGCATTTCTACACTCTCTGTAGTGTACTGAATTGTGTGCCCAAAGTACTGCTGAGCTATTCGGGTTCGTCCCAGAAAAACTGAAACGCTCTTTCCTATCCATCTGGCAGCTTGAAGTAAGCGTTCTGTAATAGGGCGCGCTTGAATAGAGAGAAACTGAACATATGAATTTGTTTTCATATTCATAATTATCGTCCTTAAATTGCTGAATTCAGGTTTTCACATTCACCTTGATGTGTGCTGGCAGAGCCGATCTCTGCCCTATATCTGTGACAGCTCATTTTGCGATAAGTTTCTTGGAAAAGTTGGCATTTAAATGACTCCGTCCCTGCCAGCAGCCTGATAGAGAATAGACGCCCTGCTACGAACGAATCGTCTATAAGTTGATAAAAGCCAATAATATCGACACGTTCAGTTTACATGTCGATACAATCACCATATGCTTACCATATGTCGATTTTTAATTCTTATATAAACATGAGATTTTGTGATGGAGTGGCAACCTGATCAGCCGTATAACCATATCCCAATGCTACCTCCAGAAGTGGATATTGAAACGCCACCTATTCTGAAGGCCTGTGTTCCGGCTCGTGTAGCATTGGCTGAGCTAAAACAGGCCGGAGAGTTGCTACCCAATCAAAACCTTTTAATTAATCTCTTGCCTTTATTGGAAGCCAAAGATAGTTCTGAGATTGAGAATATTGTCACTACTCAGGATAAGCTTTTCAAATACTCTGCTGAGGATAGTCAGGCTGACCCTGCCACCAAAGAAGCCTTGCGTTACCGTACAGCTCTTTCCTGTGGTTTTGAGGTTTTAAAGCAACGGCCCCTGTCACTGAATACAGCTATTGATATTTGTAGCACTATCAAGGGTTGCCAAATGGATGTCAGGAAGGTGCCTGGAACTGCTTTGGTCAACGATAAAACTGGGCAGACTATCTATACCCCGCCCGTTGGAGAGACGGTTATTCGTGACCTTCTTAGTAACTGGGAAGCATTCTTGCACGATGATGATGATGTTGACCCACTGATAAAAATGGCTATAGCCCACTATCAGTTTGAAGCTATTCATCCGTTTACGGATGGCAATGGACCAACAGGGCGGGTATTGAATATCCTCTACCTGATAGAGCAGAAGTTGCTTGGGCTGCCCATTCTCTATTTGAGTCACTACATTGTGCGCAATAAATCTGACTACTACAGACTACTAAACAATGTGACCCGGAAAAACGTCGACCAGAAGAACTGGGAAGACTGGATTCTGTTTATTCTCCGAGCCGTAGAAAACACGGCTCGTTGGGCAACAGCAAAAATTGCTGGTGTTCGCAAACTCATGGAAAGTGCTACCAGCACAATCCAGACCCAACTCCCCAAAGTCTATAGCTATGAGCTGGTGCAGGTTATTTTTGAACAGCCGTACAGTCGTATCGTAAACCTGGTAGAACGTGATATTGCCAAGCGCCAGACAGCCTCAGTTTATCTAAAAAAATTATGCGACATTGGTGTGCTGCAGGAGATCCAGTCTGGCAAAGAGAAGCTATTCGTTCATCCTAAGCTTCTGGATCTAATGTCTCGAGATACCAGCACCTTTACGCCCTATTCTCAGCAGCTTTGAAAGATTTCAATAAAAAAAGAGAGGAAAAGGGGGGCGGTGTCTGAGCCATTTATTTGTAGAAGCCGGGGAAATCGCCACACAGATGCGTAATATTGCACAGCAGCTGACACCTTACCCCATGCATGCCCAGAAAAGCGCTTCATCCTCAGCCATGAATGGTTTTGGATACTCTGCCATCAACCAGTTGATGGATATCGCGTTCACCAGCGGCAGCGTGTATCGTTACAACTATGTCAGCCCGTCAACATTCAATGGATTGGAAAACGCTTCATCACAAGGAAGCTACTTCAATACCAGGATTCGAGATAACTATGCCTTCGAACGTATCCGGTAACCGGGTAAACCGCGTGTTAAAATGGCCTGTCATGCTCTTTTTTTTGCTGGGGCCGACTGTCCTGTCTCCAACCGTAATGGCCTTTATGGAACCGTCTATAAAACGCCTGGAAGGGTGTTATGAGAGGTTTACCTGGAAGGGCTCAGACATCAACAGACTCTCCCCGGGTGGCGCGTTTTTTATCAATCAATTCAAGCCAGCGTCCGATGCCGTAGATGCCAAAATGTTAAAGGAAAACGGGCTCAGTGGTTTTATTTCCATCAGCAAACTCTATCGAACGTCTCCACAGGTACCAGACAGCAGTCAGTTATTATTTACCGGGAGTCTCTACAAACGCCACAGTAGCCTGCTCGAAAACCTCTTCAGCCGCTCGAACGACAAAATGTTTTACGAAGTCATCCACGAAAAGAAACACTATCTCATTCGCCAAACCTATCTGAAACTTCCCGTCAGTGTCGATTGCGGTGAGGCTTAAAGGGGTCGGTGTCATTTTTAACCTTCAATAATCCAATCTTTTCTTCCCGCAATGCCAGCGTTTTTCATAGAATAACCCTTTCTCACTAACTGGTTCCGTTTGTGCTCGATCTCATTTCCCGCTGGTTTGGCCAGAAAACCTTTTCTCGCGCGCTAGATTACCTGCAACTCAACCGCGTTCTGTCTTATCACTATGATGAAGAGCACCAGGTGCTGTCCGGACAGGTGATGGGGAACCGTTCGGAGCCCTACACCCCTGAAATTGATTTTGTTTTTACAGACTTTGACCCTGATGGTGGTCCGATTGGCGACTGCTCCTGCCCTGTGGGTTCCGGGTGCAAACATGCCTGTGCACTGCTGCTCACCGTTGCCAGGGATGTTGGGGGAGACACTCTAAAACGCTGGATCAACAATAGCCATCCGGCTTCTCTCAGGGCTGGCGTTCGCACAAACAGGGTACCCACACAAGAGCAACAACTGCTCGACCACATCGCTGATATAAAACAACGTCTACCCCAAGACATTCGGGATATCTTCTATAAAGATGAGCCAGAGGAACCAGACACATCTTTTATCAGTGAACGGCATAAATTCCGTTACAACTATTGGCTGAAGGAGTTGCAGGAAGCCGCTACTGAAGCGCCTGCGCCCGCCCCTTCTTATAAACCATCAAACCATCGTCGTTCAAAGCGCTACATCCTTTATCTTCTGACATTTAATCAATACAGCGCACAGGTATCACTAAGCCTGGAAACCAGTCAGCAACTTAAGCGGGGGGGCCATGGTGCTCTCAAGCCTATTAAGGACCTGTCTCGTTTAACATGGGATGATCAGCCTCCTTTTAGCGCAGAAGACAGAACCCTTATACAACAGCTTTTCGGTGCAGGGATTCTCGACCCTTTTAACCGTTATAACCAATATGGCGGTGAGGATCCGGACCTTGATGAGAAGTCGCCTGAAGCCCTCTTTGCTCTTGCACCTCCGGGCGTCTGGCCTGGGGGCGGGATAAACGTCTGCCCGTCACAGTCTCTGATACGCCGGTGGAAGTTCAGCTGAACTGGGTTGAAGAAGACGGTGGTCTTGGCAGCATGATCTGTGACGAGAATGGTCATCCTGCGCCTTTAGTTTTCACCAGCCCGTTAACAATCATAATCCGTGGCGAACATGATGAAAATGGCGTGACCAAAACCATGCAGCTGGCACGGGTAAAAAGCACCATGCCAGATGCGCTACTCAAGCAGATGTTTCAGGCACCGTTAATTCCCACAGAGGTTATCCCCCAACTGCGCGACACCCTGGCGCCCCTGCCAGGTTTCAAACCAGAGTTTCTGCCGGAGATTGTTGAAAGTCAGCACCTTGAACCCAAGCCCATACTGGTGCTGGACAGCGTGAAATCCCACAGGGCAAACGTCAGCCATGCTGCCCGCGCCCGGGTTTTCTTTCAATATGGCCCCCACCGGGTGAACTCCTTTGATCCACTGAATGTTCTTGTGGGTGACGACAATGTTCGTTACCACCGTGATAAGGAAGGTGAACACGAGCGAAAGCGTGAAGCCCTTCTGACTCTCTACCCCGCTATGCAGTGGCAAAATGAAGCCGCTTATGAGAGCGGCGATTTCTGTGGCGGTTCCCTGACCAATGCGCACACAGATACCAACTGGCTCGGGCTGGTTAGCATGATAGTTCCCATGCTGGAACAACAGGGATGGCATATAGAAACAGGGGCATCATTCCCCTACAACTTCCTCACTATTGATGACGATGACTGGTATGGAGAGGTCAGCGAAAGCGAAGCTCAGGAAGACTGGTTTGGGCTGAAAATGGGCATAGAGGTGGATGGCGAAAAGCTTGATCTTCTGCCCCTCCTTGCCAAACAGCTGGATCGCCTTCCGGATACCGAAACACTGACCAGGATGGGAAATGACCCCGTACCTGTGGCATTGGGGCAAGAGCGATTTATCACCATTCCGGCAAAGCGTCTGCGCATTATTATCGTCACTCTTCTAGAGCTGTTCGACGACAAGGGAGCAGTTGTTCAAAAGAGTCAGGCTCCCATTCTGGAAGAGTTGAGCAAGAATCTTGGGCTGGAGTTTGCCGGTGGAGAAACCCTCAAGGCCATCGCCAAAAAACTTAAAAACTTCCGAAAGCTTAAAAGCGTACCGCCACCCAAAACGTTTCATGGTGATCTGCGGGGTTACCAGAAAAAAGGTCTGGCCTGGCTGCAGTTCCTTCGGGAAACAGGGCTGGCAGGCATTCTTGCAGACGACATGGGGCTGGGTAAAACCGTGCAGGCTCTGGCTCATATTCAACTGGAAAAGGAACGACTCAGTAAGACCGCAACAGACAAGGGCGACACCATGCCGCTCTCTATGCCCCCTTGTCTGGTGATTGCGCCCACCAGCCTGATGCATAACTGGCGCAGAGAGGCCGCACGCTTTGCTCCCGATCTCAAGGTCATTGTTTACCACGGCACTCAACGCCATGAGCACCGTGAAACAATCGCCAGTGCCAATCTTGTACTGACCACCTACGCACTGGTGCAGCGAGACTTTGAGCTGTTGAAGAACCAGCAGTGGCATCTGCTGATACTTGATGAATCGCAAGCCATTAAAAACCCGCGCGCCAAAGCCTCACAGTTTGTGCGAGGGCTGAAGGCGGAACACCGCCTCTGCATGACCGGCACTCCGGTGGAAAACAATCTGGCCGAACTCTGGAGTCAGTTCGACTTCCTCATGCCCGGCTTCCTCGGAGCCAAAGAGCATTTCACCCGCATCTATCGCACCCCCATTGAGCGCAATGGCGACAACAATCAACGCAAACAACTGGCCCGTCGAGTTGCACCCTTTATGCTCCGGCGCACCAAAGAGATTGTGGCAAAGGAGCTACCACCGAAAACAGAAATCCTCCGGGAGTGTGAACTCAAAGGCAAACAACGTGATCTCTACGAAACCGTCCGAGCCGCAATGGAGAAAAAGGTAAGGGAAGAGATCAGTAAAAAAGGGCTGGCCCGCAGTCAGATCATTATTCTCGACGCTCTGCTGAAAATGCGTCAAACCTGCTGCGACCCGCAACTCGTCAAGCTCTCACAGGCAAAGAAGGTTGAGGAATCCGCCAAGATGGATCTGCTCTGTGAACTGCTGGATGAACTCCTGGCCGAAGGGCGCAAGATTCTTATTTTCTCTCAGTTCACCTCAATGCTGTCAATAATAAAGAAAGAGCTTAATAAACGAAAAGTGCCGTTTGTTACGCTCACAGGTCAAACCCGGGACCGGGACACGCCTGTGCAGCAATTTCAGAAGGGCGAAGTGCCCGTCTTTCTTATCAGCCTGAAGGCAGGTGGCGCAGGTATAAACCTGACTGCTGCTGACTCCGTTATTCATTACGACCCCTGGTGGAACCCGGCGGTGGAAGATCAGGCGACAGACCGCGCTTATCGTATTGGACAGGACAAACCTGTTTTTGTTTACAAGCTGGTTGTTACGGGAACGCTGGAAGAGAAGATGCTGCATTTGAAAGAGCGCAAAAAAGCTCTGGCTGAAGGTGTTTATTCTGGCGGCGGTAAGAAGGCTGCGGGGCTCACCGCGAAGGATCTCGATGTGCTGTTTGAACCTTTGGGGTGAAAGGGGTCTTGGAAAACCACAAAGGGAGCTGAGCATCAGCTCCCTTTGTGGAGAAAAATGATTTTTAAATGCCTCCATCCCCTTTTGGCGTGGCGCTTTTTGGCATTATCCGAGACAGTGCTGCTTTCTGGTTTTTTCTGCCAGCTCACAGGCACCGGCCTTATACAAGGCGTTGCAAACCTGATCCCAGCTTGCCGAGCGACGTTTCATATATCGAGTTACCAGCTCTTTATAAATATCACCCATAGAAAGGTATGAACACTGTATATTGGCCAATTCATGTCTGGAAAAACCAAGATGTCCTGCAAGAGCGTGCCAGCATCTACAGCATTGCTCAAAGACACTGTAAAGTTCCTGTTTATCGGGTCGGTCAGCTGTACCTTCTGGAGGAGTCAGCCCAAGATGAATGCGAACATTGTCCGCATTAACTTCCTCTCTGATATCTTCGAGAGCATTGATTAAACTCCCCCAGTTGAATACATAGTTCATTTGTTGGCGACTAGCGATGGCCGCCGGGGTGAAGAGTGTTGAGAGCTCGGATGACAGAAAAGCGACATTACCCTTATATTGATCAGGCTTCAGGTTTTGGTAACCAGCTCGCGGAGAAGGGTCGAGGCTGCATATTAAGCGCTGTGGGTTTGCTAGGTTCTGGCAGCATTGCGCAATTGCTGGAATGTCGCTGAGACTTAATTCTTTATCAAGGATCTTTGGATCAAGGCAGGCAGGCGTTAGAGTTGAGCCTGGAGGGTGTAAAGCTCTTTTGGCCTTTCCTGCCAGATCATTTAAGTACTTTAATTGTCGAGCAACATCAGGTTGACACAGAATACCTTGCTCCACAGCCACACGAAAGGGCTTGTTCTGTAGATCTCCTGAATGTCCAATCTGGACCAGTAGTGAATGTTTTTGGGGTTCAGTCAGCTCTTTGCTTAACTGCCCTATTCTTGCGGTGATTTGAAGGGGGTTCCCGTAAGTATCAGGGTAAAAACAGCGTGTCATAACCCCTGCAAGTTTACAATCTTCGAGGGCCTCCCGGAGAATGCTCCGGGTGAACCTGTTACCGAATTGTTTGTGCAGCTCAAGTAATTTTTGATGCTGCGCTTCGCTCGGGGTTTCCTGGTCTCGATACCGGGCTGCATTCAGGTCGGATATGATGCTGTCACCCTCTTTAAGACGGGTGGCGACTGAGCACACAAGACTGTCTATTTTGTCGAGTGGCAGCAGGCTGCACAGAAAGAGAATCTCATTGGCTGCTATAGGTGTCGTATCTTGTTCGGGGGAGACCTCCATGGCTTCGTCTGAATGCGATGTTTCCGCGCGAAGCACTTCAACAAACTGATGATCTTCCAGCAAACGACAAACTCCGGCTTTGAGCATCCCGTCTGCCAGGTTCTGCCAGGAACAAAGAGGAAGGCTGAGATAATCGGACAGAATTTTTTCTGCCACGTTCTCTGCTCCCGGAATACCCATAATATTTTCAATCTTATGAAAAGAGAGGCCTAAATGGAGTGCCAGCACATAAATGCACGTCTGGCTGCGTTGCTGACATTGACGGAATACCCACCTCAGGGTGTTTTCATCGGGTTTTGCATCCTGCTTGTCCGGATGGATAGCTATCCGGGAAGAGACAGGTGACACTTCTGGAAAAGAAAGCCCTGCAGAGGAGGCGCAGTGATGAACCCTTTCCCGTGTCCAGGGTGGGGTCCTGCAGAATTGTTTCAAAGACATACAAAGTCTAAGCAGTATGTAATCCTGATGGAATCTTTGCCCGCCAGCCCTCGGCACACCGGTCGCATGCTTTAAAATCTCTATATCATGATTTTGCATGCCTGCGGCTCTGGCAAACCATAGCCAGCCTTGCGCTCCTTCTCTGTATCTAGCAAACATCCCTTCAATCTGACAGACCGTCTCGAAAAATTCGACATGACCCAGAGAAGGGGTAGCGCTTATTTTTGAGAATAGAGGCGTCGTTGCAACAACCGTTCTCTGGCTGGATGACTGTGCTGGTGGCTTAAGGAGGTGTGAATGAGACTCCCGAGGTATGGAGGAAGCTAGTGCTGGCTTGTAACCTGCACCAGGAACAGTTTTTTTGTACTTTATGGCGACCAAAGCTTCCCGGATATCCTTAAGTGTCACGCAAGGGTAGAAATTATTCAGTGCATTGAGCCACTCCCGGGTTGAAGGCAGCTCGTTTGGAATACTTTTTTTGATGTTGCGTATCAGGCCGAAATTGAATGAGACTATCTGTGTAACAAATTTCTCTGCTTCAACCATGTTCAGCCCGCCTAACATGCCCCGCAGTTGATGGACCTCGACCAGCCCCTGGGGAAGGGCAGACTGTTGATATGATGAGTATGTTCCCTGAGTTCCCTGCATAATCCCTACTCCCTTTCCTTTTGATAAACCTCTCACTCTTGATTGTTGACCTTTTGGGAAAGAAGAAGTACCTATAGTTTTATCGTAGTGTGTTATTAAATCTGACTTTTCTGTTAGCAATACTGACGGAAAAAAGAATTACCGGGGCAGAGTCGAATGACACTGGCTGAAGCTATTTCGGGTAACCATTTTTCCTGACCGTTAAAGCGTAAGGCTTAGGCCTTCGCTTTAACGCCCCGGGCTTGACTCTCCCGGGGCGGCTGCCAGTGCCAGAGACTCCGCCCTTTTTACTTCACCGCTTTTATATCGAGCAGCTCATGCAACCGAGTAATGGAATAATCCGGTGTGGTATCTTCCTGACTTAATGTTTTTCCATCCGGATTAAACCAGACAGTTTTCATACCCACATCTGCTGCGCCTTTTACATCAGTGATCAGGTTATCGCCAATATGAAGCGCCCTCTGTGGCTTTACACCCGTTTTTTCTAATGCTGCTTCAAATACCAAAGGGTCAGGTTTACTGAGATTCAATTCCTCGGCACTGACAGAGAACTTAAAATAATGCCCTAACCCCAACTCATTAACATCAGCATTGCCATTGGTGATTACGCCAAGGGTATAGTTAACGGACAGCCGTTTAAGAACGCGTTCTGCATCGGGAAACAACTCCACCTGATGTCGCCAGTGATGAAACACATCAAACGCCTGTTCTGCCAATGACCTGGCTTCTTTTGCAGAGTAACCCACCTCTTCCAGCGCCATACGCATACCGACCCGGCGAACTTCGCTCACACGATGGGTTAAGTCTGGGTTAGATCGGCGAATATGTTCTTTGAGGGTATTGAGTGATGCGATGTCATGCGCTGCCGCCAGGTCCGGGCAGCGGGTCAGCAGCCAGTCGTAGCACTCCAGAACAGCTTTACGAATCACCGGGCCATTGTCCCAGAGTGTGTCGTCAAGGTCGAAGGTGATTAACTCGAACGCAGCCATAACATCCCGTACTTTTAAAAGAGTGCATCTTTCGATCGTCTTAAGGCTTTGCAGCCATGCTTTGGGAGAATATCCGGTTTTCCTGCCAAACACACCCGCACCAGTGTCATAACCCACCAGGGCAGCCTCTGCAGCTTCAATTCTGTGGGGAACAGGCTGGGGAAAGAACAACAATTTGTCAGGCAGGCTAACGACTCTGTTAAGGCGTGCAACACCTAAGAGGGCATAACATTGCAGTACGCTTAAATGGTCACGGAAAGGATGTATCCAATGAATACACGCTTATCCACGTCTGGCACACAGCCTTCTCCCTACAGCCAGCCTCACATCACCGTCCCCCCGCCGGCCCGAGCCTGCAACAGGACAGTAGCCGCCCTGCCCACTGTTTTACCTCAATCAGGCTGCCACCAGCCTTATGGCCCTATATCGTTGTCCAAGGATTTCCCCGGTAGCAAATATTTGCCCTATATATGCACGTTATTTTCATTTATGGAGACACTGCCACAAAATCAACATGACGCTCTTCAGAGCTTTGCCATCAATGGAAAGACTGCCCATATTCTGCTCTCCAAACTGTCCATGGCCCCGGCCTGGCTCACCCCCCTGCTGGTCAGAAAAGTCATGGTGGATCACGGTGAACATCTGACACATCCGCCCTCTGGCTGGACTCAACTCCGGTATGGCAATGATGCCATGTATAACTGCGAGTTTCAGAGGGGGCTCGACATTGCGCTGTCGGGCATCAGAGAACTTGGGTGGCACGCCCGGGAGCTGATTCTGTTTCTGGAAACCTGGCGCCATATCATAGCCGTCAAGGCAGGTTCCTTTGAGTCAAATAAAATGAGCGAAAGGCGTGCTCTCAAAGAAAGTGTCAACGGCTTCCTTACCACTCCCCTGGCCAAAGAAGGCCCCTACGGTTACGGTTTAGCCAGAGCACGCAAGCTCAAATATGACGGCGTACACTTCAAAGATGCGCCTGACACAACGGCAAAAATATCAATTCCACAGTCAGTGAAAGGTGTAATTTCCCGTTCTGGACAGGTTTGGGGATATACAGGCACCCACTGTATTCCACTGACACAGTATCTCTTTACCACAAAAAAACATATGCCTGATCTCAAGTTCAGGTTCAGGGAAAGTGAAGAATGTAAAAAAGTATTCAGTCTGAAAGGCTGTTACCTGGGCAGGGAATCGGCCACTTTGGTGCACACACAAAATGCACAAATCCCCAGCGCTATGGCGCATATCGAGCATCTGGTTAACAAAGCCCTTGCCGGAGATACCTCTGTTTTACCCCACATACACTGGTGGTATGTGCAGCTTGCGCCTGTTTTTCGTGGGCCAGGGGGCGTGGCCGAAATGCTGGTCAAGACTCTGGCATGTCATAACGGTTATCGCTTACCTTTCTGGAAAAAAGGGCTGGCACCCTCGGTGGAAGTGCTTTTGCAACCAGATGAAAACAAATTCTGCCGTGACTATCCCAATCTGTTTTCCACAAGCCCTCTGTCGCATACGCCACCTTTACGCCCCTACCTGACAGAAGAACAGGACAAAAAGCGCTAGCCTGCCAACTTGCGCTACCTGAACGCCAATGTGCAAAACGTTAACTCACAGATGTGCCCGGCTACATCGTTCAGGCCAATCAGATATGGCCGGAAATTCAAAGCGTGATGCTCAGACTTTGTCGAAAAGACAATAGCGGTCACAGAATAAATTCGGGGCGATTGAATCTGGATTGCCCCGGCTTCAGTATGAGAGTATGTGGCAGCCAAGTTAGCGCCTACAAATCAAACAACAACGACCTGACTGAAGGAAACCAACATGAATAACAAAGCCCTGATTACTGCTGGCCTCGCGGCTGTACTGGCTACTGGTGTCGTATCTACTGCCAACGCTGCTTCCAAAGAGAAGTGCTACGGCATTGCTAAAGCCGGCCAGAACGACTGCGCCAACCTGAAAGGCACTCACTCCTGCGCGGGCCAGGCCAAGAGAGACAACTCTGTTGATGAATGGAAAGCTGTTGCCAAGGGTTCCTGCAAGGAACTGGGCGGTTACTCCAAGTCCGAAGCCAAAAAACTTCTGAAAAAGCAGAAAGTTTAAACCCGTCATGACCGGTTCAGAGAGCACACGCACCTCTAACGGCCTCATCCCTTTAACTCCTATTGGAGCAGGGTTAAGGCACGAGCACTATGAGGTTGTTCTGGATTCAGAACAGCCTCTGCCGAGCAGCCTCAATTTCGTTGAAGTACACGCCGAGAATTTTTTTCCGGCGGGTGGTGCTGCCCGTTCCATGCTGCGAGAGGTTTCCAAACGACTGCCTGTCAGCATTCATGGTACAGCCATGGGACTTGGGTCAGTGGCGGGTGTTCCTGAATCACATATCAAACAGTTCGTGAACCTGGTTGAAGACATCAACCCTTTTCTGGTCTCTGAGCATGCTGCTTTTACCTGGGGTGTTGCCGGTCACCAGCCCCAAGTGGTGCATGGCGGCGACCTTCTGCCCTTTGCCTTTAATGAGCAGATGCTGACTGTTCTGACTGAGAACATCGACAGTGTACAGAATCGTCTGCAAAGACAGCTGCTGATCGAAAACCTCTCGGCTTATCTTACACCCGCAGGCCAAACCCTGAGCGAACCCGAATTCTTTACCAGCCTGATTGATCGTACAGGCTGTCGGCTTTTACTGGATTTAAATAATTTGGCAGTAAATGTCTGGAATCATCAGGCGCTTCATGGACAACATCCGGAACAGCCCTTGAGTGATACAGAAACCCTTCAGCACATCGTCCAGTATCTCAATGCCCTGCCCCGGAATGCGGTGGGAGAGATTCATCTGGCAGGCTGCACACCTGTTGAACCCGGTGACATCATGACCGACGACCATGGACGCAAAGTCTCCAACGTCGTCTGGAGGGCTTATGATCTGGCACTGGAACGCTTCGGCCCCACACCCACACTTATTGAATGGGATACACAACTTCCTGAGTGGGAAACACTGGTTGCCGAAACCCAAAAAGCCAGAGATATAGCCGATACACGATTTCAAACAGTTCATAGACAGGACTCTGTGCCGGAGCTGGCCTTATGAGTACAACCAGCGAACAATCCCAGGAACAATCAAAGCTACTGTCTGCAATATTCAATGCTGATAGCAGCCAAACACGTTTTAACTCCAAAGGACTGGAAGTCTACAGACGCAATCTGCAGGCGAACGCTAACCGCGCCCTTGGTATCAGTTTTCCTGTCACTGCCCAGCTTTTGGGGGACGAACTCTTCCAGCTGGTTGTTCAGGAATATTTAAAAGCCTCCCCGCCTTATAAAGGTGACTGGGGGGAGTGGGGTGACACCCTCGCCGACTGGCTGGCACAGCAGGATATTGCTGATCAGTATCCGTTTATCCCCGACTGTGCTGCTCTCGAATGGCTGCACCATCAGTGCGAACGGGCAGACAACTTTCCCCTTCAGCTTGAATCATTCCAGCTGCTGAATGATGAAAAAGCGAGCGAAGGCCGTCTGCTCTATAACCCCACGCTGAAAACACTACGCTCCGACTACCCCATTTTTGATATCTGGATGGCTCATACGGCCGCTAATACAACTGACTCCAAGACAACCGAAGAGTCTGAAGCCGCCCAGTGGATGCAGTCCACAAAACAGAAACTGGCTGATGGAGAGGGGCAAACAGTCCTGATCTGGCGGAACAACTGGAAAGCCAATGTTCGTTTACTCTCACCCATAGAGCATCAATGGTACGAACTCCTGAGAAGTGAACTCTCTCTGGAAAAAGCCTTTGATGAGCTAAGGGCAAACAACTCTCTCACGGACTTTTCCTTTGAGCAGTGGCTACCCAATGCCATTGCCGAACACAGCATCATTGGATTTGCTCTTCGCTCATAAAAACAACAAAGACGAAGAGCAGGATAAAAGACAACAGGGAATATCATCATGAATCTCATTCAACCTCTTTTTCGCCTCGACCATGGTCTTGGCCAGCTCCTTAACTACCTGCAACCTTTCGTTCTTTTACTGGCACGACTTTATGTCGCCTGGGTGTTCTTTGCCGCAGGCCTGACAAAAATTAATGACTGGGAAACCACTCTCTTCCTGTTTGAGCTGGAGTATGCAGTTCCCTTTCTGCCACCTGTCGTAGCGGCTTATCTGGGAACCTTCGGTGAACTGTTCTTCCCGGTATTACTGGCATTGGGCCTGTTCAGCCGTACTGGTGCGATTGGTTTGTCTGCTGTAAATATTGTTGCTGTGCTGAGCCTGGAACAGATTGCACCGGCGGCTTATATGCTGCACCTGCTGTGGGGCACGATGCTGCTGGGTGTGGTGTTCTGGGGGGCTGGTAAGCTGTCCATTGATAATTTAGTTAATAAACAGCCTTAAAAGCCTTGAACCACAGAGGGCACAAAGTTCACAGAGGAAAAGCAAAAGCTTTTTAATTAAGAGCTTTTGATTATGTTTATGCTTATGCTTATGCTTATGCTTATGCTTATGCTTATGCTTTTAACTAAATAGCTAAATAGCTAAATAGTTTTTCTCTGTGGCTTTGTGTCTCTGTGGTAAAAAACAAAAGGGACCTTACTGAAGAGATTTCTGTGCAGAGATTTGTAGTTGCGCTTAACTTGATGGCTGATAAACACATCCATGAGCGCATAGAACATGACAAAGGCCATGCACCATCACCTTAGCAGGCGTCACTTCCTGTTCACCAGTGCCGCAGGCGCAGCAGCGCTCTCATCTACACTGGCAGCCAGCCAGTTACCACCAGCTACGCCATCCATCAGCTTACCGTCTCCTCCATTGGCCGGGCATATCCTGTTTACAGCTGATAACCCCGGTCGCTTCAGACAGAAAGCCAAAAGCCATTTGCCACAGGTTGAGGTGACCCCGGATGCCAAAGCCGTGAAGACCAAAACTGTTAAGATCAAAGTTACCACCAACCATGAGATGCGCCCCTGGGAACACTACATCGTTAAACACCAGCTGTTTGACAAGCAAATGAATCTCCTGGATGAACATATGTTCAATCCGGAGAAGGACTCAAAACCCATCTCGGAGTTTACCCTGGTGGATTACCACGGGCCGGTGTTTGTGACCAGTGTCTGCAACAAGCATGACACATGGCTCTCCGAAGCCTCCGTTTAGGCTTCGGACACAAGCAGGTCAAACGAAAGACTTATTAATTAAGAGCTTTTGATTGAAATTCTTTCTCTGTGCCTTTGTGTCTCTGTGGTAAAAAAGGAACTTTACTGACAGCCTGTCGTGTCCTCCACTGGCCGGGCATGATCTTTTACTGCGAATATATAGAGTTGTTCGCGTCCTTGTCATGAACCTCAATCAGAACAGCAACGGTCTCCCCCTGGCCCATCAAGCCAAAGAGTCTTTGAGCTCTTCTTGTATGAGTGGGGCGTGTGAGTGTGCTGAGAGTAGCGGTGCTGCCCTTATGAAGGAGAAAATTAGCAATTGTCAGGCTGTGCTTATGGTTGGCTGAATAACGCTTACCCTTTTTCAGTGGTCGCACCTCCTCAAGGCGGAAATGATCATACGGAGGCCTGACAAAGGTCAATTTCCCAGCGTCGTTTGTTTCCAGTGTGCGTACCATTTTTCCATCTATATTCCGAACCAAAAACGGACCTTTTTTCTCGCTTGAAAAAACACTGTATGCCAGTTGGTAAGATGTATCTGACTTTAATCCGCTAACTGTCATCAGGGTATAGTCACCGTTCAGGTTTTCATCATTATTAGTGGCGGTATTGTCCTGCGATATGTCTTGCAGATGCAGGAATACACTCCCTGCAGAAACCCCCATCTGGGCAGTATCTGTGGTGAAATAGTAGTGGCCCGTAATTACCGTAACCCTCTCCCCTTGAAGGACACTGGGAAGTTCTTTCTGGATGGACAGAAATTTATCGTGCTCTCGCATGATTTCTTCGCTGATGTCTAAGCGTTTAATGTGCTTCGCTTTTGTCTGCAGCTTTCCCAGAAGACCCTGTCCACACTTTCTGTAATAGTTATCCCGAAAGCCGTAAGGGTTTTCCTCCAGTGACCCGCAGTATCTGAATACATCGGTGAAATATTTGGCATATTTCCGCGGATGTTGCCCTATAGCCAACTGGTGTTCCGGGTCATTCACATAACCTCGAATGTAGTCAGTATAAGCATCCGTGTTGCTACCAGTGCTGTCCCAGGGCTGGGGCAGGTATCCTTGGGAAAGGTAGTCGAACTTTCCCTTTGCTTCGGGAGGCAGGGCTCTTATCTGGTACTGTAAGCTGGCGAGTTGATCTCCAAAATTTGAATCCCAGACTGATAGAAAGTGGGTAATCTCAGCGTTATCAGCTATGCCATCACTAAGGCAGATTTTCTGAATCAGGGGGTGCTTGATGGTTTTACATGGGTTGTTATCGCTGTACCACCAGTAATAGAAGGCCTTTGTTGACTGGTATGTGACGAAGACTGCGGTTAAACCAGTGAACAATGACATAATCTTGTGGCGTGCGATATATCCTCCCAAACCACCCCCTTGATTATTTGCGGCACCGGCAGCGCCTACCCCAGCCAGCACCTTCGAGGTGTCAGAACCTCGCGCTGATGAATGGGGCGAGTGTGGAGAGTGTGGAGAGTGTGGAGAGTGTGGAGAGTGTGGATAGGAGGGCTGTTTGTCTGATGAGGAGGGGTTTCCCGTTACTTTGCCCCTGCCCCGGAATTTACCTCGCCCCCCGGAAAACGAAGCAATAGAAGAGCGCAACTGAAAATTGTACATATGCTGCTGGCTCAGCTGTGCCTGGGTTTTCTGGTGAGCTTCCTGCTCCTGCTTGAGCCGCTCTTCAGTCTCACGCTTTGCTTGTTCAGCTGATTTTGCTCTCTCCTTTGCCTTCTTTCTCTTTTCGTCGGCTTTATCTTTATCTCTTTTTAACTGCTCGTATCTTGCCGCCAGGTTTTGAAAACTGGCATTGAGTTGCAGGTTGCCCTGAAACTCCTGATGAAATGCATTGAGTGCTTGAACGGCTTCGTTCTGGGCTGTGGCAATATGCTGGGTGAGTGTGTTGATAACTTGCTGATTGTTCTCTGTCAGTACCTGATTCAGAATGACATGACCAAATTCGGAGAGAACAAGACTCCAGAATTCTTCACTACTGTCTGTCTGGAAATTACTCAGGGCTATTCCGATATGGGGAACCAGAAAATGGATAAATTGTGCCTGCACCCCAGCAGTTAAACTGACCAGTGGGTTTGAGTCAGCCACCTGGGTGAAAAACTGATGCAGAGCTGTCACCAGGTTAGCCTGGTTCCCGGGCAGTAATATGTTGTGGTGCAGAGCGTAGGCGGGCATCTCATGGTCCCACTCCAGCACCTTGCTATGAAGTATGGTCGATAGTGCACCTGGGTTCTCAATAAAACCCGCGCAGGCCTGATGCTGAAAACCCACTGAGAGCCATCCTGCCAGACACAAAGTCCATACCCATGGTCGCCATTTAGACATGCTGCCCTCCTTTATGAATCCACTGCGAGTCTATAGATCTGTTCGACTTTGACTGGCTGCGGAGACATAGGTTTTCTGTCCTTGGACTTATGTCAGAGCATCTGTCCCGCTGGTCAAAGGTACTTTTATAGCGACTTGTTATAGCGACTGGCCCCCAGCTGGCCTGTTGCAGGGTTATCAGAGGTCAGGGGCATATTTATAAGCTGCCGGGCTACAGTTTGAATTTTGCGGGCTTTTCCTGGCTGGTCATTATCGTTATAGAACTGCAGCAGGGCTTGGAGGCATAACTCCATGACAGGCCTTTCCCTTCGGCTCTGGCAAGCAAAGAAGTTTTGATAACTCCACCTCTGCCTGATGTTAACAACCCAGGGGGAGTAGATAGTGCTGAATGTAATTAAGGCTTTGACTGGCCTCGAAATGCTGTTCAACCAGCATACAGCTATGCCAGAAACAATTTGAGCCTTCCTTTGTATGCTCTCGGAAATACTGCGATCTCCCAAAATACGCTTCGCATCTGACAGCAGCTGAAGAGCGACAGTGTCGTTAGGAATGAATACAGGTGGGGGATGGGGGCCGACGCCCTCTGGGGGTACTTATCTTCAAACAACATTCAAAAAGCTTTTACTTCTTTTTGCGGGCACGCGGGTGGGATTTGTCGTACACCGACGCCAGATGCTGAAAGTCCAAATGGGTATAAATCTGTGTGGTAGAAATATCACTATGCCCCAGCATCTCCTGCACTGATCGCAGTTCTCCGCTGGACTCCAGCATATGACTGGCAAAAGAGTGACGCATCATGTGTGGGTGTAATGGCATATCCAAACCATGTCGCTTACCCCAGGCTTTGATTCTTGCCTGCACCTGGCGTTGGCTTATGCGGTTACCGCGCTGAGAAACAAACACCGCGTTCTCATCATCCCCAACAAAATTGCTTCTGACCTTTAACCACTTCTCTAACGACGCTTTAGCCTTACTGCCAATATGGGTGACCCGCTCCTTGCGTCCTTTACCCAGCACCCTTGCTTCACCAGATGAAAGCGCAATGTCTTCCATATCCAGTTCTGTCAGCTCGGAAAGACGCATACCGGCTGAGTAGAAGAGTTCGAGAATAGCGTGGTCACGAATATCCAATGGCGCATCACAGACAACATCCAGCATGCTGGCGACCTGGTCGGCATCCAGCACCCTGGGCAGAGGTTTTTCCCGTTTGGGCGCCTGAACATTCTGTGCGGGATTACTTACGGATAATCCTTCCCGCATCATATAGTCATAGAAGCTGCGTACAGAAGAGAGCCAGCGATGCAGGCTGCGGGCTTCAAGGCCGTTGATTCTTAACTGCCCCATAACCCGGCGGACATCGGCTTCTTTCAGCTGATACCAGGGTGTTTCTGTGCCGCTATCACTGTCGTTCAGGGCGGTGTGGAGTTTTTCAAGATCACGGCGATAGGCCGAGCTGGTATGAGGAGAGACATTGCGTTCATGGCGCAGAGACTTCAGCCATTGTTCAATGGCCTCTGCACGCTTGCTACTAGCTGTCATTTATCAGGGACGCTTCAGGGGAGCAGGAAGAATGCCTTCCAGCGCACGGGAGATCACTTCACCGATAAAGCCCAGGTAGACGGTTCCGGTACCAACGCGGAAATCATCAGACTCACGGCTACCCACAGCCAGAACCCCCAGAGGACGCTTGTAATACAGCGGCACCACGGCGCTGGATTTCACCAGCTTCCAGTGCTCGGGGAACAGGAAACGAAGTTCCTTCTCCCGTAGTTTGCCGCAAACCACACGGTTGCTTTCCAGCAGGTCCGAGACACCCACACCATCGCAGATATCCCTCTTGGTAAAACAGGCGACACGGGAAGACAAACCCGCTTCAGAGGCCAGAATCTGGGAGACGTAATCAATACGGAAGTCATGGGAGAGACTGTCATCAACAGCATCAATAATACTGTCGAGAGTTTCTGCCTCATTAACAGAGAGAACCAGGCGACGGACCCGTTCGAACAAGCGATCATTATCCCGGGCGATATTCATCAGGTTATTTAACCGTTCCCGCAACCCATGGTTACGTTCACGGAGAACCGTCAGCTGTCGCTCAACCAGCGAAATAGTATCGCCCCGCTGATGCGGTATGGTTAACCGGGTCAGCAGGTCGTCCCGTTCGGTGAAGAAATCAGGATTAGAAATCAGGTAAGAAGCAACCTGCTCCTCACTAACCTGTTCGTCTAATACCTCTTCTTCTAACAGTGGCGGTTCTTCGACTGCTTTCTGATCCGTCAAACCCAGTCCGTCGTCGTTCATATCCGTATCTGACCCTCAAAGACCCGTGTGGCCGGTCCTGTCATCAAAACCGGCTGATCATTATCTTTCCATGTAATGCTCAGGGAGCCACCGGGAAGGTTGACCTTCACCGTCGGTTCCAACAACCCTTGCAGACGACCGGCTACAACCGCAGCACAGGCACCTGTACCACAGGCCAGGGTTTCACCAACGCCTCGTTCATAAACCCGCAGGTTCACTTCGCCAGGGTTCACAATCTCCATAAACCCGGCGTTACAGTTTTCCGGGAAACGGGCATGACGCTGAATCTTTTTACCCAGCTGATCTATCGGTGCACGCTTGCAGTTGTCCACCAGCATCACCGCATGGGGGTTGCCCATGGAAACAGCTGCAATCTCGTGGCTGCGCCCTTCGATCTCCAGTTTATAGGTGATCGCCTGACGCTCAGCCTTAAACGGAATCTCCCAGGGTTCCAGCTCCGGACGACCCATATCGACCGTGACTTCATCGTCACGACCAATGCGCAGTTCGATATTACCTTTGGAAGTCTGTACCCGAATACGGCGGCTGGCAGTCAGCTTGCGCTCCACAACAAAGGTGGCAAAACAGCGTGCACCATTACCGCACTGTTCCACTTCACTGCCATCAGCATTAAATATTCGGTAGCGAAAGTCCATATCCGGTTCAGAAGGCGGCTCCACCAGCAACAGCTGGTCGAAGCCGATACCGAAGTTACGGTTACTCAGTTCCTGAATTTTTTCCGGTGACAAACGCACATTCTGGGTCACACCATCGACCACCATAAAGTCATTGCCGAGGCCATGCATTTTGGTGAACTTTAGAAGCATGGGGTCTCTCCGGGCAGGGATTCCGGCCCAATCTGGTCGGCCAGGGTTTCCCGACGGCGAACAATATCCGCCTTGCCACCGGAGACCATTACCTCGGCCGGGCGGCCACGGGTATTAAAGTTGGACGCCATTACCATGCCGTAAGCACCGGCAGACATAATAGCCAGCAGATCACCATCTTCCAGGCAGAGAGAACGCTCTTTGCCGAGGAAATCTGTGGTTTCGCAAACTGGGCCAACAATATCGTAAACCTGCTCGTCGCCCAGGCGTGGTGCCACCGGCAGAATATCGTGCCAGGAACCGTAGAGTGCCGGACGAATCAGGTCATTCATGGCGCCATCAATAATGGCAAAGTTCTTGTGCTCGGTGTGCTTGAGAAGCTCGACACGGGTGAGCAGCATACCGGCATTGGCAACAATGGAGCGACCTGGTTCAAACACCAGCGTCAACTGACGGTCACCAATTTTCTTGCGCACCATATCGATAAAGTCCGCAGTTTCCGGCGGCTTTTCATCTTTGTAGGTCACGCCGAGGCCGCCACCCAAATCAAGGTGAGACAGGGTAATACCCTTGGCAGACAGGCGATCAATCAGCGCCAGCAGAATATCCAGCGTATCCATATACGGTTGAAGATCAGTAAGCTGGGAACCGATATGGCAGTCCACGCCAGTCACTTCGATGTTAGGAAGAGTATGAGCACGCTCATAGACTTCATCAGCCCGGTCAATATCAACACCGAACTTGTTGTCTTTCAGGCCGGTGGAAATATAAGGGTGAGTATTGGCATCCACATTAGGGTTCACACGGAGGGAGACACGGGCTTTCATGCCCATATCTGCAGCAATCGCCTGCAGACGGTCCAGCTCAGGGATGGACTCAATGTTGAAGCACATCACGCCTACTTCCAGTGCGCGGCGAACTTCATGTTCCTGCTTGCCAACACCGGAGAACACAACCTTGCCGGCATCACCACCCGCTGCCAGAACACGTTCCAGCTCGCCAACAGAGACAATATCAAAGCCTGCGCCCTGCTCCGCCAAAACGTTGAGAACCCCCAGGTTAGAATTGGCCTTCACCGCAAAGCAGACCTGATGTGGCACGCCGCTTAAAGGCGCTGTGTAGCTTTTCCAGGCGGTTTCAATCGCTTCGCGGGAGTAAACATACGCAGGAGTACCGACTTTTTCAGCCAGTCTGGTCAGTGAGACGCCTTCTACGTAGAGTTCGCCTTCTTTTTCAGTGAAGAACTTAGAATAGTGAAGTGACATTTAACGGCTTATGCCTCCATCAACATTAGTGTGGTTCGGAGTCAGACTGGAGGAACCACCATCTGGCAGATATAACGGGCCCTTTTGTCCACAGGCAGACAGTAATATTCCTAATGCGGCTATCGCCATTGCGCGTTTCATGATGGACTCCCGTTATATAAGCGCGTAATTGCGAACAGTATACCTGTCCAACCCTTACGGCGACAAAGGTTGCGCCGACTGGCGGCGGTATTTTGAGGCCAGCGATATTGATTGCTCCCTAACCCCGGCTGTACGACAATCCCCGTGACAAATGACGACTCCTTTTGACAGACAGTGAAGCCTGCCACCATGAACGAATCAGAATTTAACGATCACCTGGACGATATGATGATGGCTCTTGAAGATGCCATCGACGATTCCGGTATCGATATCGATTACGAAAATTCGGCAGGTATCCTGACCCTGACCTTTGAAAACCGCACCCAGATTATCCTCAGCCGTCAGGGCGCGTTGTGCCAATTGTGGATGGCGGCCCGTGCCGGAGGCTTCCACTTCAACTTTAACGCTGACAACAACGTCTGGATTTGCGCCACCAACGGTGAAGAGTTTGTGACCATGCTCAACCGTTACTCTACTGAGCAGGCTGGTGAAGAAGTCAGCTTGTCTCTCCAGGCAGCACCGTAGAATCACAACACCATAGAATCGGCTGACGCTGCTTTCTGGCAAGGGTAAGATATTCCCAGACATTTACGGATATCCTTACCCATGCCTGCCCGCCTCTATTCCAATATTTATCAGCTAGCCTCCCTGCGCAAAGGGGGCGATGACAGTCTCGAACATCTTCTGACCGCTCAACAACCTAATCCTGAGTTAGCCCGTCTTCCGGAAGACCGCTTTTTGGCAGAGTTTACCCGCAAGGTGTTTCAGTCTGGCTTTGTGTGGCGGGTTGTGGATAACAAATGGCCCGCCTTTGAAGAGCTGTTCTGGGGCTTTGATGTGGATAAGTTAATGATGATGCCGGATGAGATGCTGGAGCGAAAAGCGGCAGACCCTGCCATTATCCGTAACCTGAAAAAGGTATGGACCATTCGTGAGAATGCGTTCTTCATTAACGATGTTCGCCAGCGGGAAGGCAGTTTCTCCGAGTTTATTGCCGACTGGCCAACCGAAGATATCATTGGCCTGTGGCAGTTTCTGAAAAAACATGGCCATCGTCTCGGCGGTAATACCGGCCCCTACGCTCTGCGCTTTCTTGGAAAAGACACATTTTTGCTCAGCCGTGATGTCGAACAATTTCTACGGGAGCGGGAGATTATTGATGGCGGCCTCTCCAGCCAGAGAAGCCTGAAAGCCATTCAAGCCTTCTTTAATAACCTGCAGCAGGAAAGCGGTCGACCTCTGTGTGAACTCAGCCGGTTAATCTCCTTCAGCACCGGCGATAACCATGTACAGCCTGAACCTGCCTGACCGATGGACCTTCATTTAACAGCCCCCTGTTGATACAGGGCATCACCTGACTTTCTGACATGGATACAATAGCGGCCGTTTTCCACGCCTCCATGTCAGACTGTTTATGCTGCCACACCTTAAAGCCCTTATCCTTGGCAGCCTTGGCGCTGCGCTCTTTTTTGCCTGCCACATCCCCCTCCCCTTTATGCTCGGGCCTATGGTGCTGTGTACCATCGCCACCCAGAAAGGCTGGTCGATACGTCCGCCTGATAAGATTATGCCAGCGGTTCGCACCCTGATTGGCGTGACCATCGGCGCCAGCTTTACCCCATCGGTCATTGCCAGTATTCCAGACTACCTGCCCAGTCTTGCCCTGGTTCCCTTTGCTGCACTGCTAACCATTTTTTCGGGCATTATTATCCTGACACGGGTGATGAAGCTGGATACCCGCACGGCATTGTATGGTGCATCTCCCGGTTCTCTTGCTGTGATGGTCACTCAGGCAGAAGAAAGCGGTGCGGATGCGAAACAGGTTGCTCTGCTGCATTCGCTGCGACTGGTATTGCTACTGACGTGCCTGCCTTTGATTTCCCCCTTTCTGCCTGGTTTACAGGAGGTTGTGACGACTGTTCCCAACCACTCCTCCGACCTTCCTGAACAATATGGAATGATTGTGGCTGCCAGTCTTACTGGTGGCATTCTGGCAAGAAAATTAAAGATTCCCGGCGGCATCATCCTTGTGCCCATGTTTCTCAGTGCCATGCTTTATGGTTTCGGCACAGTGGAAGCTCACCTGCCCTTCTGGGTGCGTGCCGGTGCACAAATATGTTTAGGCATAACCCTCGGCTGTCGCATGCAGGCCCTTAGCAGGCGAGAGCTTATCCGTTCGGCATCCGTCGCTCTGTTTATGCTGCTGGTCGCGATGGTGATAGATATTCTGTGTGCACTGGCTTCTGCTTACTTAACAGGTGTTTCAGTTGCTAATGGGATAATTTCTTTCGCACCAGGGGGCATCACGGAAATGTCACTGTTGGCCATCGGCCTTGGATTAAACCCTGGGTTTGTGGCATTGCACCACACCTTTCGAGTGGTGTTTTTATCAATCAGCGCACCTTTTCTACACAAACTCTTCGACAGACCACCCAAAGACACCTGACGTTTATATTTCCGTAATATCTCATTCATATACAGCACTTAGTCTTGACCGGCCGTATGAAATACCGGCCGAACAAAACAAAAACAAGGATGAATGCTGTGAACTCCCTGAATCGTCGCCAGTTTGTACGCCTTTCCATGATGGGTATCGGAAGTGCTGTTGTCTCCATTGGTCTTGCTGGCTGTTCTGGTGGCGGTAGTGGAGAAGCAGTATCAGCTACACAGGAACCGGCTTTTGGTAGCTTCCAACATGGTATTGCCAGTGGTGACCCACTAAACGACAGCGTGATTCTTTGGACTCGCCTGACTCCGGCTGCCGGGGATGAAAACAAATCTCTGACTCTTTCATGGGAAGTGGCAACCGACCAAGCCTTCAGCAATCTGGTTAATAACGGCTCCAGCACCACCGAGGCCAGCCGTGACTTCACCGTCAAGGTAGATGTTCAGGGGCTGGATGCCGACACCCGCTACTACTATCGCTTTACCTCCGGCGATAGTACCTCTGCCATCGGCTCTACCAAAACCCTGCCTGATGGCAGCCCGGATATGGTGAAACTGCTGGTGCTGTCCTGCTCCAACTACCCCGCCGGTTATTTCAATGTGTATAAAGAAGCTGCCAATGTTGAAGGGGTAGACGCCGCTGTGCATCTGGGTGACTACATCTATGAATACCCCCGCGGTGGCTACGCCAGCGAAGATGCTGAAGCTCTGAACCGGGAAGTACTGCCTGCCGGTGAACTGTTAAAGCTTGAAGACTACCGTCAGCGTTACGGCCAGTATCGCACTGATGAAGACCTGCAGAGCATCCACCAGAAACTTCCATTCATCGTGACCTGGGATGACCATGAAATCGCTAACGATGCCTGGAGAGAGGGCGCAGAGAACCATGGTGAAGATGAAGGTGTATTTGAAGACCGTCGAGATGCTGCGCTGCAAGCCTATATGGAGTGGATGCCTATTCGTCCTACAGTAGAAGGCACAGACGACCTGACCGATATCCAACGTACCTTTGAGTTTGGTGACCTGGTCAACCTGATGATGCTTGATACTCGCATTATTGGCCGGGATGAACAGCTGGATATTAAGACACTTGCAACACCAGAAACTCAAGCCGCACTGGCTGATCCTAACCGCACACTTTTAGGTTCAGAACAACAGGGCAGCCTGCAGGACAATCTCGCTAACAGCACAGCCAAATGGCAGGTACTGGGCCAGCAGGTATTAATGGGGGAGATCAAACTGCCTGCAGCAATTGCTACCCGGGCTTTAAACCCGGCAGAGTTTGTAGAACTTGCACGACTTGCTGGACTCAGTCCCGCCGACCTGGCACTTGAGCCTCCTGAAAAACAGTTGTTGTTACAACAAAAAGGCTCGCTGTTAAAACTTCCCACCATCCCTTATAACCTCGATGCCTGGGATGGCTACCCCGCTGAACGCGCGAAGGTACTGGCCAGCGCTGCAGCAAAGAACCATAACCTGGTCGTGCTTGCCGGTGACACCCACAATGCCTGGGCTAATGAACTGCAACTGGGTGACAATGCCGCCGGCGTTGAGTTTGCCACCGCAGGGGTAACTTCACCGGGCCTTGAGGATTACCTGAAGCTGGATACTTTGCCTGAGGTTATTGGTACAGAGCAGTTTGCTATATCGAGCATTTCTGACTTGAAGTACGCCAACTTCTCAAACCGGGGTTTTCTGACAGTGACCTTTACCCCGGATGAAACCACTGCCGAGTGGACTCACATCGATACAGTCAAGAGCCAGGATTATCAGGTTCTTCCTGCACGCTCGAAAAAGCTGGTGGTACAAGCAGGCAGTAACACCATTACAGAACCCGTGATTTAACCCGGAACAATTCACTATCAGACTCCCTTTAGCGAACGGGACACCGCCTTCGCTGCAGGGCACTTCTATCAATACTCCCCCACTTTCCACGACCCGGAAACAACTTTTAGAATACCTGACACTCCTGTCAGGTATTCTGAAAACTATTTAGCGATTCCATTAATCTAACTTATTTAGTGCCACCTGAATCAACCAATAAAGATGGAGTAGATAATATGAATGGAGCAGCTGACCAACCTTATGTAGACAGAATCACAACCGCTGTAACCGCTGGCAGTTTTGTAGCCGGGGCGGTAGCTGGCAGCGTAGCCTTCGGAGCCGGGGTTGTTCCAGCAATAGGTGTCGCCATGATTGCAGGCTGCGCAGGGATATGTCTGGGAAAGATCTTAACTCATGTATGTCTGGCAGAGAGGGAAATATCAGCGCTGGATCATTCGATTAAAATAATTTTCAATAGAGCTCTGACTAACAGAGAAATTGGCCGAAAACAGGCTAGTGACTTCATTCACGGTAATGATCAGCACAAGCTAATGGCCATAGACACTATTATTTCCTGCTACGAAATGATACCCGGCCAGATGTCTTGCATTGCAGATTTACAACAAAAAATTAATAGCATCAGACAAAACCCTGATTACGTTAAGAAGCATTGCAAACCAAAAAAACTTCTCAATAAACTAGCAACAGAAATTGCTGAAAAACATAAACTCGCATTAGGCATTCATTTCAACCAGAAAAATTTAAACGAAGAACTAAACGAATGCAAAGTCAGGTTAGAAAAACTAAAGAAGAGTATTCATGACCTATATGACCATTGGGAATTCTATACCCAATCCTAACAGATACACTCATGCCCTCCCGAAGGTTGTACAGTATTCCTAACACACTTGTTAGTTAGTTTAAAAAACTATTTAGCGGCTCTGCCCCTCTAACATACAAGTCACCCTGGCTAATAACTATGGAATATACGAAATGAATGGAGCAGCGGAACAATCTTCCTTGGGCAGACATTTAACTGCAGCTGTTTTTACAGCTGGAGCAGTGGGAGCCAGTATGGCTTGCGGATTCGGGATTGCTCCAGTGGTGAGCGTTGCTCTGGTTGCGGGTTGTATCGGGAGCTGCCTGAGTCAAAGCTTATATCGAAGGTCCCTTGCTGAAAGGCAAATTTCAGCGCTGGAGTTTTCAGTGAATGATACTTTGAATGCTGCCCAAACCGATAGAAGCAGGGGGCTATTTCATAAAGACTGGTCGGAATCGCAAAGTGTAAACAAGAAAACAGAACAGCTGAAACACTTTCTTTATTATTTTGACAAGATACAACTTAAAATGACGAAAATTGAAGAACTGAATAACAATATTTGCAGTATCAGGAAAGATCCTAATGCTGTTTTTAAAGGCTCCGCATCAGAAGACTTTCTCGAAAAAGTATTGGAGGACGTTGACAGCATGTATAAAGTCTCCTGCACTATTAATCCCGACCAGCCTCAATTCCGTAAAAGTCTGGACAGTTATAGATGTCGTTTAAAAACCTTGAAATACCGTATTGCAAATATGTATGTCCAATGGGGATTCCCCGGAGGGCCAGCAGGGCCTCCCGTTCTGTTCAACTCGTAGGCAGCGCTGGCAATGAAACACCCGCTGCTTTCAAGTTATTCGTCTCTCAATGCCTGCATTGCGATTTTTAAATAGAACACCTGACAATCCTGCCAGGTGTTCTAAAAACTTTTTTATGATTCTATACGTCTAATTCATTGCTACAGCTTTTTATTAGAGCACCCTTTTAATTAGAGAACCTTTTTATTAGAGAACCTAACCTTTTTATTAGAGAACCTTTTTATTAGAGAACCTTTTTATTAGAGAACCTTTGACCAGCCATTAAACACAGGTTAATAAAATGAATGAAAATAACATAGTTCAGAAGCCTTATTTAAAGCAATCTTATTTAGACACTCACATACATGCCGCCATTTTTTCAGCCGGGGCGATGGGTGTTAGCATAGGCTGTGGAATGGGGATTATTCCAACGATTGGAGTTGCTATGATTGCGGCTTGCATCGGGAACTTCCTGAGCCATTGCACACATGAAACAACCCTTGCTGAAAGAGAGGTTTCTGCGCTGGATTATTCAATCAAGACGCTTTTTAATAAAGCCCAAGCAGATACAAAGAGTTGTGAAATACGAGAAGAAGATTTTGAACTGTACCCTGTTGAGAAAAAGCTGAGCTATATAGGTCGCTTTCTTTCTATTTATGAAAATCTATCAGGTGTTATGAGCAGCAGTAGATTTTTGAAACAAAGTATTTGCAGCATAAGGAAAGACCCTGGAGATATTTTTATAGGCACTCAATCATTAAGTCTTCTTGGGCGATTACTTGACAATGTTAAGAGTACTTACAGGCTCACATGTAAAATTAATTCCGACCAGCCAGACGTCATTGACACCTTGAGAAAATATAAAGACCGTTTAGAAAACCTGAAAGAAAACATGCTTGAGCTTAACAACATCTGACCATTGAATCATTAAGATAGCAGAGCTATCTATGTTTACTCTATATTGAGTGGCCTTTCGTACAAATACACGATCTAAGCCTTCTTTATCATTGATAACCTTTCGGCAAGAACGTTTTTTACACAAACTCTCTCGTCTACCAGCCCAGCTTCTGCCTATACTCCCGTTTCTCACCCTCTCGCGAAAACAACATTCAAGGTTGATTTCATGGCTTCTCTTAACCGTCGCCAGTTTGTACGCTTCTCCATGCTGGGCATTGGCAGCGCTGTCGTTTCAACTGGTCTTACCGCCTGCACGTCCAGTATTAAATCCTCTGACTCAGGGCAAGCGAAAGGTCACTTTGAACATGGCGTTGCCAGTGGTGACCCTCTTTCGGACAGGGTCATTCTCTGGACCCGTTTAACCCCCGCTCCCGAAGATAAAAAGAAAACCTTATCCATATCCTGGGAGATGGCAACAGATCTCCATTTCAAAAACCTTGTCACCAACGGCACAGGTTCCACCAGTCATCAGCGTGATTTCACATTCAAGGTAGACGCCCAACAGCTAAAGCCAGACACAACATATTATTACCGCTTTCAGTCTGGTGAGAACACATCCATTACCGGCACCACAAAAACCCTGCCTGTCGGCAGCCCTGATAAGGTGAAACTGCTGGTCATGTCATGCTCCAACTACCCATCGGGATATTTCAATGTTTATAAAGAAGCGTCTCTAGTGAGTGATGTTGATGTCGCCCTGCACCTCGGGGATTACATCTATGAATATGCCTGTGATGACTATGACGGTCAGGATGCCAGAAAAATGAACCGGGAGGTCATTCCCGACTGTAAGCTGCTGACACTTTCCGACTATCGCCAGCGCTACGGTCACTATCGTACGGATGAAGACCTTAAGACCCTGCACAAAGTATTTCCGTTTATTGTGGTGTGGGATGACCATGAGTTTGCGAACAATGCCTGGAGGTATGGCGCAGAAAATCATCACGACGACGAAGGGGATTTTTGCGACAGGGTCGACCAGGCTCTGCAGGCCTATATGGAGTGGATGCCGGTTCGCACGACAGCCAATGGTGCTTATCAGCTGACGGATATCCAGCGCCGCTTTCAGTTTGGTGACCTTGTGAATTTAAATATGCTGGACACCCGGATCATTGGCAGGGATGAACAAATTGCTATGGATCGTCTGGAAGACCCCACCGTTCAGGCACAACTCAACAGCTCATCCCGCAGCCTTCTGGGAAAAGAGCAACGGAACACCCTGAAGAAGACTCTGGCCAGTAACAGCGCCAGGTGGCAGGTTCTTGGTCAGCAGGTATTGATGGGAGAAATTAAACTTCCGGCAGCTGTTTCCAGATACCTGGATGATAAAGCCTGTGAAATCACTGCCTACCGGGAGAACACCCTATCAATCAAAGAATTTAATGAACTCTCCCAGCTTCAAACACTGGCAGAACGCAGCCCAAAAGCCTTTGCAGCACTATCGAAAACACAGCGCCAGCTCTTCAACAATAAAAGCCACCTGCTTCAACTCCCCAGAACACCATATAATCTCGATGCCTGGGATGGCTACCCTGCCGAACGGGACAGGGTTCTTGCCTGTGCCGCACAATACCATAACAACCTGATCGTCATCGCCGGTGATACCCATAACGCCTGGGCCAATGAGTTGCTCTATAACGGTAAAAGCGCAGGTGTTGAATTTGCCACGTCCAGTGTCAGCTCTCCGGGTATGGAAAACTTTCTTAGTCTGGATACTCACGAAAAAATTCTGAATACAGAGCAGTTTATGGTGGAGCAAATCGCTCCGTTGAAATACGCAAACTACTCCAACCGAGGTTTTCTGGCAGTGACCTTTACACAGGAAAAAGCCATCGCCGAATGGACTCATATCGATACGGTGAAAGACCGAAACTATAAGGTTCTTCCTGAACGCTCGAGAAAACTGGTGGTGAACGCAGAGAGCAACACCATAACCGAAACAACCGCTTAACCGACCGATTACCTCTACCCCCTTCACAGATGCCCAAAAAGCCGACAAACTGTCGGCTTTACTTTTTTCAGGTTGATCTCAACGTCCTATGCGTAAAATTCAGCTTCTCAGTCCTCGCCTTGCCAACCAGATTGCCGCTGGTGAGGTGGTAGAACGCCCGGCTTCGGTGGTGAAAGAATTGCTGGAAAACAGTATTGATGCCGGTGCCACACGCATTGATGTGGAAGTTGAGAACGGCGGCACTCGCCTTATTCGTATTCGGGACAATGGCTCGGGTATTCCCAAGGAAGACATGGCGCTGTCACTCTCCCGCCATGCCACCAGCAAAATCAGTGCACTGGAAGACCTTGAAGCTGTGGGCAGCCTTGGCTTCCGCGGTGAGGCTCTGGCCAGTATCAGCTCTGTTTCACGCCTGACCCTCAGCTCTAATGTCGAAGGTCAGGAGTCTGGCTGGAAAGTGTTTGCTGAAGGGCGGGACATGGAAACAGTTTCCTCCCCCACTGCTCATCCAGTAGGCACAACCCTTGAAGTGCGTGACCTGTTTTTCAACACCCCCGCCAGACGCAAATTCCTGCGTACAGAGAAGACCGAGTTTGGTCATCTGGAAGAAGTGCTGAAACGTCTGGCGCTCAGCCATTACGACGTCGCCTTTAGCCTGCGTCATAACCAGCGCACCATCTATCAACTGCGCCCTGCGATAACCAGGGCCGAGATGGAGCGTCGTATCGCCACACTGTTGAATCCACAGTTTATGGATAACGCGGTGGTGATTGATATGGAGTCTTCCGAGCTACGCATCTGGGGCTGGGTTGGCCTGCCAACCTTCTCCCGGGCACAGGCTGACCTTCAGCATTTTTTCGTTAACGGTCGTATCGTTAAAGACAAACTGGTTGCCCACGCTATTCGCCAGGCCTACAGGGATGTGCTTTACCATGGCCGCCACCCGGTGTTTGTACTCTACCTTGAGCTGGACCCGGCGATGGTGGATGTGAATGTGCACCCCACCAAACATGAGGTTCGCTTTCGGGATGGTCGCACAGTCCATAACTTCCTGTTCAGCACACTGAACAAAACACTGGCCGCTGTTCGCCCGGAAGACCAACTGCCACCAACGGCTCTGGATAACCCCGCCGCACCGGCTGCTACAGGCGTCAGTGGCGGTGAGTTCACCAACCAGGAACGGATGAACCTGAACACGGCCACGGCTGCTACCGCAATACCAGCGGCTTCAACGGAAAGCTCTGCATTCTCTCCTGCTGCCTTTACAGGCAATGCTGGCGGCGCGGCTTCCCCAGCGTTTCGTGAGGATCAAACAGCACAACCTTCGCCTATGGCTGTGCGTGACCAGATGAATGTTTACAAGCAACTTCATGAGGCATCCCCCTCCCAGGGAAAGCAGCCGCAAGGGCTGCCAGAAACCGATGATGACCAGGTGCCTCCTCTGGGGTTTGCCGTTGCACAGCTGAAGGGTGTTTTTATTCTGTCCGAGAACAGCGCGGGTATGGTGCTGGTTGATATGCATGCCGCCCATGAACGCATCACCTACGAGCGCATGAAAACTGCCTGGCATGGTGCCGGTATTACTGCCCAACCGTTGCTAGTGCCCGAGTCTACAGCCGTCAGTCTGGAGCAGGCGGATGCCGTTGATGAGTTTGGGGACGATATTCAGAAACTCGGCTTTACCCTGGAGCGGATGGGACCCGAAACCGTGGTTGTTCGACAGATCCCAGCGCTGCTTCGTGGTGGTAATGTCGCAGATATGGTCAGAACCTTGCTGGAAGACTTCTCCAAACATGGTTCCAGCGATCAGGTGAAAGCCCATATCGATGTAATGCTGGGCACTATGGCCTGCCATGGCTCAGTGCGCGCCAACCGCAAGCTGACCATTCCCGAGATGAACGGATTACTGCGGGATATGGAACAGACCGAGCGCAGCGGGCAATGTAACCACGGTCGCCCAACCTGGACCCAGCTCTCTATGAAAGAACTGGACAACCTGTTTATGCGCGGACGTTAATCCGCGCATAGCTCACGCTCACCAACTAAAAATTAATAAACACCAGCAGAGTAAATCAGCTCATAGCTGTGGCTGTAGATCGCTACGATCTTACCGAATGGGTCTTCCATGTAGATCATGCGGAAAGGCTTTCCGCCAGGGTAGTAGAAGCGTGGTGCTTTCATGCGACGCTTACCGCCTGCTTCCACAATTTTTTCTGCCAGACCTTCCAGGTCAGGATCCTGAACACTGTAGTGAAAGACACCCGTCTTCCAGTATTAAAAATTATTCTCAGTGTTTTCAGCATTGGCGAACTTAAACAGTTCTCTGCCAATCTTGTCTCCAGTGGACAGGTGAGCAATTTTAAAGCTGCCCCAGTTTTCACCAAAAACATCCTTGCACATCTCACCGATGGCACTGTCGCTTAGCCAGCCCCGGAAGTATTGGCCTGCAACTCTACCCTCGCCTGCTGGACTGGCAAAAGCAGTACCCTGACATCACCGTTGATTAGAGTTTTTCTCCCAATATATGAGGGGATGTTTGACTTACGGGTACTGAGTGGGTCTGTGCCAGGGGTGCCAGTTTGAAGAGTTTTTAGATGACCTGACAAAAAGGAAACCGTTTCTAACAATTTATTTTGGGGGGGGAATTATAAATATATAAATGGTGTCAGAAAACAACTTGAGTTTAATTTTGATTGATCAATTATCACTGTAAATAATGCACTTTCAGGCTGTTCATCTTCGGCTTTACCGGGGTTTGGGTAGTTGAAGTTAAATTTGCAGTGGTTTTCGAATGGTTACGGTTTTTTACTGAATGATAAAGGAGTAGGTATATGAATATTGCTGGTGCTGCAACGGGACAGAGTACAAGTGTTAATAAGACTTTAGTTAAAAAAGAATTTAATGATTTTTTGTTATCACATGACACCAATAAAAGGCGGACTGTGCTCTCCCGTTTTGGGGTTATTGCCGGCTTTCAGCGTACCGATGCAAGATTTTTGATGTGCTCTGGCAGTGATGATGAAAAAATAGCATTTGTTAACAGAACTATCGACGCGATGGGAGAGATCCGACTCAAGAAGTTAAATGATTATATTGTTGCACAAAAAACCAGGCCAATTGAGCCGGCGAGGGAAAGTAGTGAAGAAAAAGAATCAGGCAGGATTGATGAGCCTGATGTTTTTTCTGATGTTGTACCTGATATTTTAAAGGAAATTGAGGAACAATCTCCTGACCCGCTAGTCAGGGAGTGGCGGGAGCGCATGCCTGGCATTGTAGACGTGCCATGGCTGGAAGAAGCGCAATACAATTTTTCCAGGGGGATAGTCAGATATAAGGCAACTAGTCATGCCAAGGAAGGTCAGACATTCGTAGGGAGAGGAAAAATTGAAACTCACGCAAATTGGACAGATACGTTAACTGCTGTTTTCGCTAGAGCTGCCGGGTTACCGCCGGGTGAGTTATACGCCTTGAAAACTCGTCAGCGCCCAGATATTTTAAGTAATCGTTTTGAAGCAGTACTTGAGGCGCTGGGTGACTTACTGAAAGATAACAAACAACGTATTCCTGCCGATATGACTGCTTTTTGTATTCATTTGTCAGTGGGGCATGGTTATAAAGCTTCCAGAACATTATTCTGCATTAATGAGGCAAGTGTTTTTGAATCTTCGGTTCATGAAGGTGAGCATCAACCAACAAACGAGAAAAATAAGGTTCCGGTGTTCAAGGTCATATTTTCCAATCCTAAAGAATTGGTATCGTTTACAGATGTTTCAGATACAACTGATATATCTAAGTTTGCAATAGATATAAAGCTGGATATGGGACGCTCTAACGGTGATCAGGATTCAATAATCAGTATGTTAAAGGACACATTGACCCAGTCAAGAGAGAATGGTGCGATCAAGGAACAGGTGAAAAAGGATAGAAGTCATCTTGTATCGTCTACGGATTACTGTTCATAATTAAGGGGCATGTTGTACCAAACGCCTGATCTAACCAGTTGTTGTCTTAACTTTTAAAACTCTTTTCGACGTGAGAAAAATGACTTGGTTATTGGTAATTCTTTGACATTTCTTAGAGATGACTGAGGAGGCATCAAAAAAAAAAAATGGAGATCATCAATTTGATTTTGAAATAAATGAAATATCCAGCCACCAAATTGGAGTTGGTTTTTTGGTGAAATCTGTTGATTTTCGATTTCAAGGAGATCTTGTAGCTGGTAGAGATGCATACTCTTATGATGCCTTTTAAGGAGCTATAGTTACCGAAACGAAGGCAATATATGAGGGGTTACCAAAAATAAAAAAATCTGGAAAGGTTACGCTTCGTCTGCATTTGTCAGAAACTCCCTATACAGCCATGTTTATAGTTAATGACATTGAAACTCCAGTTATTACTTTACCGGAGAATGCTTCTGTTATCCCAGCCTCATGCCTTTTTAAGGGCAGGGCAATCTGTAAAGCTGTCTGATATCGAAGTGCTTCGATAGCCCGCATGTTGCATAAAAAACAAGAAGGGCGAGATGGTTTTATTTTCTAGTTACTTACGCTAAATATAACAACCAAATCGCCACAGCTACGCACACCTCACCGATGGCACTGTCGCTTAGCCAGCCCCGGAAGTATTGGCCTGCAACTCTACCCTCGCCTGCTGGACTGGCAAAAGCAGTACCCTGATATCACCGTTGATTAAAGTTTTTCTCCCAATAGATGAGAGGATGTTTTACTTACCGGGTACTGCGTGGGTCTGTGCCTGTTTTTCTCTTCTGGATGGTATGGGGCGTTGTTCTGTGCCAGGGGTGCCAGCTTGAAGAGGGGGTGTCATGGTTCCTGATCGGAGTATTAGCGGAGGCAGTTTATAGTGAGCTGGTGGCGTGTGTGTTTGCCGGAGTCCCGATCTTCGAAGAGTTGTTAGATGACCTGACAAAAAGGAAACCGTTTCTAACAATTTATTTTTTGGGGGGAATTATAAATATATAAATGGTGTCGAAAAAAAACTTGAGTTTAATTTTGATTGATCAATTATCACTGTAAATAATGCACTTTCAGGCTGTTCATCTTCGGCTTTACCGGGGTTTGGGTAGTTGAAGTTAAATTTGCAGTGGTTTTCGAATGGTTACGGTTTTTTACTGAATGATAAAGGAGTAGGTATATGAATATTGCTGGTGCTGCAACGGGACAGAGTACAAGTGTTAATAAGACTTTAGTTACAAAAGAATTTAATGATTTTTTGTTATCACATGACACCAATAAAAGGCGGACTGTGCTCTCCCGTTTGGGGGTTATTGCCGGCCTTAGGGGTACCAAAGCAAGATTATTGACACGCTCTGCCAGTGATGATGATAAAATAGCACTTATTAACAGTACTATCGACGCGATGGATGAAATCCGACTCAAGAAGTTAAATGATTATATTGTGACACAAAAAACCAGGCCAATTGAGCCGGCGAGGAAAAGTAGTGAAGAAAAAGAATCAGGCAGGATTGATGAGCCTGATGTATTTTCTGATGTTGTACCTGATATTTTAAAGGAAATTGAGGAACTATGTCTTGACCCGAATATCAAGGAGTGGCGGGAGAGAATGCCTGACATTGTAGGCGCGCCTGTGCTGGAAGAAGCGCAATACAATTTACCCAGGGGGATAGTCATATATAAGACAGCTAGTTATGCCGAGGAAGGTCAGACATTCGTAGGGAGAGTAAAAATTGAAACTCACTCAAACCGTTCAGTTTTTTTAACTGTTGCTTCAGCTAGAGAACAAATAGCTGAAGGGATACCGCCGGGTAAGTTATACGCCTTGAAAACTCGTCATCGCCCAGATATTTTAAGTAATCGTTTTGAAGCAGTACTTGAGGCGCTGGGTGACTTACTGAAAGATAACAAACAACGTATTCCTGCCGGTATGAATGCTTTTTGTATTCATTTGTCAGTGGGGCATGGTTATAAAGCTTCCAGAACATTATTCTGCATTAATGATCCAAGTGTTTTTGAATCTTCGGTTCATGAAGGTGAGCATCAACCAACAAACGAGAAAGATAAGGTTCCGGTGTTCAAGGTCATATTTTCCAATCCTAAAGAATTGGTATCGTTTACAGATTTTTCAGATACAACTGATATATCTAAGTTTGCAATAGATATAAAGCTGGATATGGGACACTCTAACGGTGATCAGGATTCAATAATCAGTATGTTAAAGGACATGTTGACCCAGTCAAGAGAGAATGGTGCGATCAAGGAACAGGTGAAAAAGGATAGAAGCCATCTTGTATCGTCTACGAATTACTTTTAATAATTAAGGGGCATGTTGTACCAAACGCCTGATCTAACCAGTTGTTGTCTTGAGTTTTAAAACTCTTTTCGACGTGAGAAAAATGACTTGGTTATTGGTCATTCTTTGACATTTCTTAGAGGTGATTGAGGGGGCATCAAAAATTGATGATACCCCTTTTCTTTGTTCGTCGCTCAGGGTTTGCTGATAGCAGGTAATCCGGTGTACGGCAGGTGATCCATGAAATTCCCCGGTCAACGGAAAATTAAACACACTCTCCCCGTGAATGCAGATAACTATTTCGACGCAGAGAGTGTCACATTCGGGCATGTGAATACCTATGCTACGGGTATAGATCAGAATATTGTCGACATTACTGCCAGGGTGGACGACAGTGTGCTGAACGACTTTGGTCTTCAAAAGGTTTGTCACAGTTACTGCCGGATAATGAAACAGCTGAACAGCTGTTAAGCGCGTCGACTGGTCTGAGCTGTTAAAACCGGGTGTCATCAACCACCCTGACTGTGCCCACCATGCATCTCTGCTGCTGAGTGCCAACTTCCCGGAATTTGAAATATCGGACAGCTGCCGCACAGGGGCTTTCCAACCAGATCAGTGTGATTTTGGAACCTGTGGCCAGAGGGCTGGGCTTTACCGTTCTACCTGCTTACGCCGTTACAGCCTTTAGCCAGCAACAAAACATTCGCATTCACACACTCGACAGCCCGGTTACGGAAGATATCTATCTGGTACAACACAAATTTCATAATCTGAGTAAAGTGATTGCTTCAGCACTGGGGATAGAGAGAGAGAGAGTTACACTCCTGACTGAATCAGCCGGATAATAAAATTCTGACACTCTTCAGCGGTTTGAGGATCAAACTCTTCACCATGCTGGTCGGTATTGGAAATAATGCGCACTCCCAGAAAGGGAATGTCGTAGGCCTTGGCAACCAGAGCCACAGCACTGGTTTCCATCTCTTCAACAGAAGTGCCGTAGGTTTGATGAAGCCAGTTGATACGATCAAGCTCCCGGTTCCATTGATCAGCACTCCCAATGGTTCCTTTTACTACACGCCTCTTTACAAGACGGCCCTGCTGGCTCTTGCCACTAGTATGACTCACGTTGTTCGTCTGGAAGGCCTCGTTAAGGGAAAGCGCTTTTTCAACCAAACCAGAATCTGACTCAAGGTAGGTAATCAAGCCTTTACCTCCCTCACCTTCAGCCGACTCCTCCACCTGCGTATTAAAACTGGCAGGCAACCAGCGGTTCGGATGAACACCATCTCCAATAGGGGTCTGTTGAGTACGCAACTCACCGATATTCACAACTCTCTCGCCAATAACAATGTCACCACGGCGCAGTGAAGGGTCATGCCCTCCGGCAGTGCCCTGATTAATAATCAGTCGTGGTTTAAAACGCTCTATAGCGAGGGTAGTTACAGCGGCCGCATGAGCAAGGCCAATATTCGTCAAGGAGATAATGACTGGAATTTGATCAATACAGCCCTTCCAGAATACCCATGGGCCTATTTTGATAGGTTCGAGAGGGCTATCACGTCCCTCTCCACCGACACAGCCCCCACCGACACAGCCTCCACCGACACAGCCTCCACGAACAGCTCCCGCAACTTGAGCACTGAGTGGAGCCAAAGCCTCAACAAGTACAGAGACTTCCATATCCATCGCGCCCTGAATCAGTATTGGGGCGCCTTCATCCGACAAGGCTGTCATGCTTCCTGATGATCCACGTAGCTATAGAAACCATGTCTAGTCTACTGATTTGGCAGGCTGGCTAACAGCGGGATATACGCTCGCCTGCAGCCTGCTTCCGGATCATCTTTGGAGGGGGATCTCTAGAATTTTATACCGATGCTGGCATTGAGGAGCCAAGGGTTAATTTTGTAGTCCTTGACCTTAGGTTTCGCAGTATGATCGCCTTTTTCAAGTTTAATTCTAGCTTTCCCGTCTGGCTCAAGGAACATATATCGAGCAGAGGCATCTATAAACAGGTTATCACTGATATCAAACACGCCACCAAACTGGAACAGGAATCCGTACGTTTTATCCAGCTCCAATTTCTCCACCTTATGATGATCAATCTTGAAATCCTTTAGATCCGTGTAATGCAGGCCAGCCCCTATATAAGGCCGAAAGTCATCCTGAGGTGTCAGGAAGTAATATTGCAGGGTGGCATGAAGGGGTATCATTTTATATTCGTAAGACCCATTCCCCCCTGGATACTCCACCTTCTGTTTGATTTTTGCGGGAAAAGTCCCCCCCAGATTCACACCCAGTTCATCACTGGCCATCAGCAGGAAGTCCACACTGAACGCTATAGGATCGTCATCTTTTTTCAGTTTTGCTTTGGGGGAATTGCCAAGCTTGACCGAGGTTTCTTCCGGGATAATATACTGGATCCCGATCTTACCCATCATATCCCCTTCCTGAAGACCGGCCTGAGTCGGTGCAGAAAAGGCAAAGGCACTGCCCGCCACCAGCAGTGCTCCACACAATTTTTGATTGAACGACGCTTTCTGTTCAGATTTTAAGATTTGGCTCAACATCACAGATACACCTCTGATCCACCAGAACAGGTATTCACCTGGATTCACCGTTCTGGTTAATACACCAATAAAGTCAGACAGGGGCTCAACTATCGAAAACAAAAGGCCAGTCGGCTGACTTCTTCCACAAAACTCTTTGCAGGGCAGTCTAGGTGCTTGTTTAAGAATTCGCCAAACCACGACACGGATCAGTGAAAACCGAAAGCAGTCGTACCACAATAACAGGTTTAATTATTCCCCCGACGGCACACAAACCCGCCGTACACCAAAGGAGTACACAAAGATGCTGAGTGAAAAGATGATAAAGAGCCTGAACGACCAGATTAACCTGGAGTTCTACTCTTCCAATATTTACCTGCAGATGAGCTCCTGGTGCGAGAGCAAAGGCCTCGACGGTGCTGCCCGCTTCCTGCGCGCTCATGCCAATGAAGAGATGGAACATATGAACCGTCTGTTCAATTATGTGAACGAGACTGGCGCTATGGCCGTAATCGGGGCTATTCAGGCACCGGCAGCTGACTATGCCAGCATTGAAGATGTGTTCAGTCAGATCCTGGATCACGAACGTCTGGTGACGTCTAAAATCAACGACATTGTTGATATGGCTTTTACCAGTAAGGACTACTCCACCTTTAACTTTCTGCAGTGGTATGTGTCAGAGCAGCACGAAGAAGAGAAGCTGTTCAACTCACTGCTGGACAAAATCCGTATGATTGGCTTTGAAGGCAAAGGGCTGTACTTTATTGATCAGGAAATTGCTAACCAGGCCAATATGCATCACCCGGAATCAGCTAACCCTCAGCCAGTGTAATAAAATACACTTATCAGATAATCAGAAGGAGCCGCCTGTTCACAGCGGCTCCTTGCCTTCCCCTCCCAGGACACCATGCAGCTAGAAGACTTAGAAGTCGTTCTAAAGGTCGCTGAATTCCGCAGCATCACTGCGGCTGCAACCAGCCTGAATATGCGTGCCGCTACAGCCAGTATTGCTGTGAAACGGGTTGAGAAAATGCTCGGTGCCGAGCTGTTTGTACGCACCACCCGTCACCTGCGCCTTTCTACCGCGGGTGAACGTTACCTTCCTCAGTGCGAGCAGGCCTTACTGTTACTGGAGCAGGCCCGGCTCAATATGAAGGGTGACCGGGATATTATTGATGGTGAACTGCGTCTGTCGGTCTCCTCTGACATGGGGCGAAACCTTGTCACCCCCTGGCTGGACGATTTTTTACACGAACACCCCAGGGTATCTCTGCGAACCCATATCTCTGATACGGCCATCGACTTTTATCGGGACTCCGTTGATATGGCACTGAGGTACGGCTCCCCCAGTGATTCCAATATCTATGGTTTTAAGATCTGTGATGTGCCCATCCTGCTCTGTGCTTCACAGCCTTACCTTGATGAATATGGTGTACCCGAACACCCGGAAGACCTGAGTCGTCATAATGGTCTTTTCTACCAGTTGAACGATATCACCCATGATGTCTGGAGATTCTTCCATCAGGGCAGTATGTTCAAAGTCAAGATGCGCGGTAACCGCGCCTCGAACGACAGCGATCTGGTACGTCGCTGGTGTGTGGCGGGCAAAGGGCTTGCCATCAAATCCTCTCTGGATATGGCTGATGACCTGCTTACAGGGCGGGTGGTTCATGTAATGCCAGAGTTTCGACCGAAAGCTACAGAGCTCTGGCTGGTATTCCCCAGCAGACAGTCCATTACACCAGCGTCTCGCCTGCTCAGGGACAGACTGAAAGAGAAGTGTGAGGAGACGCTCTCTCAGCTGTCAAAGCACTCTCTCAGTTAAACTCAGCACTTAGGCAGACTGCTTTAGCAGGGCTTCCAGCGGCTTACGCAGGCTCTCTGGAGAGTCTTTGGGGGAGAAACGCTTTACCACATCACCTTCGGCATTGATCAGGAACTTGGTGAAGTTCCACTTAATGCCCCTGGTGCCCATAATGCCGGGGGCTTTATCTTTCAAATACTTGTACAGCGGCTCAGCATTGTCACCGTTCACTTCTACCTTACTGAACAATGGGAAGGTCACTCCGAAATTAAGTTCGCAGAACTGACTGATCTCAGACTCATCGCCGGGCTCCTGATGGCCGAACTGATCACAGGGAAAACCCAGAATAACTAAACCATCGTCTTTAAGTTCTTTGTACAGCGCTTCCAGACCTTTGTACTGCGGTGTAAAGCCGCACTTACTGGCCGTGTTCACTACAAGCAACACCTTACCCTGGTACTGCTCTAAAGAGACAGGTTCGCCCTTGATGGTTTTCACAGAAAAATCGTAAACGCCCATTGTGTCCTTCCCCGGCAGCTGTCAGGCAGCCTTTCGTTATTTTGATTTCATGATTTGTAATGCACAGCCGGCCTCATTTCAACAGAGCAGTGCCTACAAGTCACCCGGTCAAATATGTGTACAATAATGTCTGCTGCCACTGAGAAGTGGAACAAGACAATAAAAGGCCGAGAACAACGCAATGCTAAAAGGTGTAATGAAAAGGACTCTATACACAGGCTTAACTCTTGGCCTGACTCTACTGGGCGGGTGCAGTCTATTTACCCCTTCTACTGAAAAAGCCCCGGTGAAGGCGACACCGCCCCCTGTATTTAAACCGGTAAAGTTTGCACAGCTGAAAGGCTGGAACCAGCAGCAGGCTGAAGGTTTAAGAACCGCACTGCTGGAAAGCTGCAAAGTCTACACCCGCCGCTCAGGACCAGTCTCCGGAAACCCGCGCTTTGGCACCTATGAACAGTGGAAGCCACTCTGTCAGGTCTTGCCGTCACTCGAAAGCGAGGCTCTGACGGCCTTTTTTAAACAGGAGTTTCGCGCGTACCAGGTGTCCCCCAAACAGAAGGGGTTGATTACCGGTTACTTCACACCGCTTCTTTATGGCAGCCGTACCCGGACGGAACGTTTCCCTGTTCCCCTGCTGACAGTGCCGGATGATTTAATTCGCTTTAACCCCAAAGACTTTGGGCTGCAAAAAATTGATGAAGACCGCCCCAACCGCATGCTGGCAGCAAAGGTTCGTAACGGCTGGATGGTGCCTTACGATGACCGGGAATCCATCAACAAGCGAACCGCTAAAGGCGACTACGACAACAACGTGCTGTTCTGGGTTGAGAACAAGGTCGACCGTCTGTTCCTGCAGATTCAGGGCTCAGGCACCGTACGCCTGCAGGACGGTGAAGATGTGCAGGTACGCTTCTCAGGCCGCAATGGCCACGCCTATTTCGCCATAGGCCGTTATATGAAGCGTCAGGGCATGCTGGATAAGGTCTCCATGCAGAGCATACGTCAGTGGCTTGCAGAGAACCCTGAGCGTGTCGATGAAGTGCTCTATACCAACCCGGACTTTATTTTCTTCTCGGAACTGGGCAAACCCGGCCCTATTGGCGCTCAGGGTACACGTCTGGTTCCCGAACACAGTGCCGCCGTTGATGACAGTGTAATCCCTCTGGGTACGCCAATTCTGCTGAACACAACACTCTCAGCCGATGGTAAGCCCTTCCGCCGCGCAATGGTCGCACAGGATGTAGGCTCCGCGATTCGCGGCCATGTGCGGGCAGATATATTCTTCGGCGCAGGAGAGGATGCAGCCCATAAAGCAGGGTTGCAAAATGCCGGAGGGAAACTGTTTGTACTGGTGCCCAGAAAAAAGCTCTAGTGACAGGGCTCAGGCTTACCTTGCGTCACCCGTAAGCCGCATGGTTGCGATATTGAGATCTGTATAACCTCAAACAACCTTTTCTATTGCAGGATGTACTCATACAGGTTGCTCGCAGAGTTAACTCGCACCGAAATGAGAGCATCGTCACCTGGCTCTTCCTGCTTCTGATACGGCTTCAGGTAATACTGGCCATTATAATTGATGGCCCAGTAGCCCGGGTTGGCGTGGTCGAGTATGTCATAATCGTCATCCATGAGTTGTATGAATATTACCCGGCCTTCGTCCTGAAGGTCATCAAAAGGCTGGTCACCCGCTGGGCGTCCCTGGTAGAGCGCCTTGTTGCAGACACTCCCTTGCTGGGCCGGGCGCCAGGTGCGAAGGCTTTTATTTAATTCACGAATGATTGTTCGGAAGAGCTGGATGATTCAGAGTCCGATGTCACCGCTTCAATGCTTTCTGAACAGGATGAAGAGTCGGGGATTGCAGAAGGGAAGATGCCTCGCAAGTCATAGAACTTCTTCTCCCAGAAATTGGCCCGCACACTCCTATATCTGAGTTGTTCTTCTAACTCTGTCTTTCGTTGTTTCAGCATTTGTATGTCTGTTTCTATCTCTCTCTGACACATGGCTTTGCACTCTCTCGACCGTTGAGCAGATAACCGGTTAGCTTCTCTTTTTTTAAGCACTCTGCATTCTGAGAATTGCTGTTCAGTCATATCTCTCCTCTTCAACATATCTCGAAGATCTGAGAACGTCATCTTGAACAATTTATCAACAGTCAGGGGTAAAGAATCTATTACCTTCTCAGAGGGTCGCCAGTGTTTGATTCTACGGTGCATTACCTTGCGAGGAGGGAAATAGGCACTGTCACTACTTGAAGAGCCACTACTTGAAGAGCCACTACTTGAAGAGCCACTACTTGAAGAGCCACTACTTGCAGAATCACTATCCGAATCAAAACATCTGCTTTCAGTATCAGACAGATTTTCCATGACCTTATCAGGTATCTGTTGAGCGACAGAGAGCCCCTTTCTCCTGCCCGCAACCCTTTGGTCAGTTTGCCCGAAAGGCATATCACCATAGGGTGATGCTGCATGTGTCTGAATGGCTGATAGTAAGGTGGACTTCATAGACCTGTCTCTCTATATCCGGCGTATGATGTTCATCCGATCATTACACTACGCCGGTAGCGTAATACTCGGAAGTCACTCCCACCAGAAACAAAAAACCTGAAACCGTTTGTGTTCAAGCGGGTGACGTTATGATTCTGCATCCTCGTAGTTAGAAGAAGAACCCGATGAGGATTGAGAACCAGAGGCGGACTCAGCTCTCTGCTTTTGTTCTTCCTCTCCAGCTATAGCAGCGATTGCCCCTATACCAGCTGTTCCTGGTTCTGCATTTTCCGGGATGCTCTCCGATGAAGTGCGCTCTGATGAAGTGCTCTTTGGTCCAATAACATTCAGAGCGACAAACTTAAGTGGATGTTCGCAGGTTTCCATCACAACTTTATGACCCTCCAGTGGCTGCCCATCGGCTGTAAGAATAAAGCCGTAGATAGCTGGATCGGCCTTCTCCATAGTTAGAGCTTTGAGTACCCGGGAGACCGTCACTTTTTCATAGTCAGATTTCTCATTCTCAAAAGTTGTCACGAGCTTGCCCCGGTCGTGTACGCTCTGTACCTCAGGACAGTCTTTGATTATCGTGCGGTGGACAAACTCCGGTTTTGTCACATCCGATTCTGGAGAGAACACATAACGAAACGCTGAATAGGGAGAGTTGAACGCGGATATCAGATAGTAGCCTGTGGGTTCTATAAAGTCTGGGGTAGTGTTTTCAGCTGCAGGGGTTTGGGTGACGGAATAGGTATAGGTCGTTGGTCGGGCAAAAAACTTGGTCGCCTCATAAATCTCCCATACAGTTTTCGTTGCACCGCAATTAGTTGTGGCCAAATCAATCTTGGCCAGAAAGCCGCCATCTATACCTACGAGCGACAGTCCCTGCTCCTGCTTCACGCCGTCACGGTTAAAGCTTTGATAACAAATCGGATACCAGGGCTGATATATAACCTGTGCTGAAGCATTCAGGAATGAGTAAGCTGCATAGGCATGAGCATCATTTTTTTTCAGATCCAAAGTGGCAGCCACACCATGATTGCCGCCAATGGGAATCACCCCCAGGGAGGCTGTCGCTTCATACTTTCCATTGTCGGTTAAACCCTCTGCAACCGCTTTGGTTGTACCGTCACCGCCAACTACCAGATACGTTGTAGGTATGTTGGGACTGCTCTGCGGCTCGGCTCTTTGTTGTCTAACGAATTCTGCAGTGGCAGCAATATCCGCCACGGTAATATAAGCGGGAAGGATGGTCATACCGGCAGCTCTGAGAGACCGTTCCGTGCCCTTCCAGATTTCACTGCCCTTACCCGAGGAACGGTAAGGATTCACCACAGGTTGAACGATATGCGCCTTCAAACCATCTCGACTACCATAACGGCTTTCTAATATCTGGGCTCTGGCTTCAGTGAGTTTCTGCTGCGAATCAAACGTAAGGCAGGTTTCTTCCTGTTTCATCTCTGCATCTTCTCCCGAGAAAGAGAGTAACTGAGATGTAGTCGGATTTTTTACCGAAGGCGCTTCCAAACCCACAACATGGGATATGGGCAGAGATAACAGTGTTGTCTTGCTGGCTTTGTCTTCAGCGACCAATTGATCATCTTTTCGAAAAAACTGACAGAGCGCCTGTTCGGTAACGGCTCGGCGATAGAACCGCTTACCTTTGACTTTGTGAGTCAATGTCGCCTGAAACTCGATAGGTGTCTGCGTTGCCTGAATTGAGGTCGCCATAATCTTTGCCTTACCTGTTTGAAAAATTTCAGGGACAGTAAGACAAGGCATCGGGGTATTCAGTAACCGGGGGGTTAGATGACCTGACCTGTCAGAAACGCTGACAGATCAGGTTCTTACATACACGGAACGGCTTTAAGCCAAGTGCTGTTTGTGGAAGCGCAGGTGATCTTCAATAAAGCTGGATATAAAGAAATAGCTGTGGTCGTAGCCTTCCTGCATTCGCAGCTCCAGAGGGTAGCCTGACGCCCTGGCAGCAGCGACAAGAGCTTCAGGCTTCAACTGCTCCTGCAGGAAGCCATCTGCACTGCCCTGGTCCACCAGAGCAGGCACTTTCGCCGTGCTGGCTTTCATCAGTTCACTGGCATCGTGTAGATGCCATGTGCTTTGGTCATTGCCTAAATAGCCGCCCAGCGCCTTCTTGCCCCATGGGCAATCGGCCGGGTTGCAGATTGGGCTGAACCCCGACACTGACTGAAACATCTCAGGGTTCTTCAAAGCGATGGTCAAGGCTCCATGACCCCCCATCGAGTGCCCGGCAATGCTGCGCTTATTACTCACAGGAAAGTTCGCTTCCACCAGTTCTGGCAGCTCTGTCACCACATAGTCATACATATGGTAATGCTGTTTCCAGGGCTCCTGCGTGGCATTCACATAGAACCCTGCGCCCAAACCAAAGTCATAGGCTGCTTCAGGGTCATCAGGCACGTCCTCACCACGTGGGCTGGTATCGGGTGCGACAATAGCGATACCAAGCTCTTCAGCCATGCGAAAGGCACCCGCCTTCTGCATAAAGTTCTCATCGGTACAGGTCAGGCCTGACAGCCAGTAAAGAACCGGAACCTTTTGGGTGTTCACACTTGAGGGCAGAAACACTGCAAAGCGCATCGTGCAGCTCAAAGTGTTGGAATGATGACTGAACTGCTTATGCCAGCCACCGAACACCTTGTTTGCACTGACTTCTGTCAGGCTCATAAATTACTTCCCGTAATGAATAACAGAACGAATGCTTTCACCTTTATGCATCAGATCAAAAGCATCGTTGATGGCCTCCAGGCCCATGGTATGAGTAATAAAATCATTCAGCTTGAACTCACCGGCCAGATACTGCTCAACAATACCCGGCAGTTCGGAACGACCTTTTACGCCACCAAAGGCAGAACCGCGCCATACGCGCCCTGTTACCAGCTGGAAAGGTCGGGTAGAGATTTCCTGACCGGCACCAGCGACACCGATAATAACCGACTCACCCCAGCCTTTATGGCAGCACTCAAGCGCGCTGCGCATCACATCCACATTACCGATGCACTCAAAGGAGAAGTCCACACCACCGTCAGTCATTTCAACTATAACGTCCTGAACAGGCTTGTCGTAATCCCTGGGGTTAATGCAGTCAGTCGCACCCAGCTTCTTTGCCAGTTCGTACTTCGACTCATTAATATCCACACCAATAATCCGGCTGGCACCGGCCATAGTGGCACCAATAATTGCCGACAAACCAATACCGCCGAGGCCAAAAATAGCCACGGTATCGCCCTTCTGGACCTTGGCAGTATTCATTACCGCGCCCATACCGGTGGTAACACCACAACCCAGCAGACACACCTCTTCCAGAGGTGCAGACTTATTGACCCTGGCCAGAGAGATTTCCGGCAGAACAGTGTACTCAGAGAAAGTTGAACAGCCCATGTAGTGGTAAATCGGCTGACCATCTTTATAGAAACGAGTGGTGCCGTCAGGCATCAACCCCTTGCCCTGTGTCTCGCGCACCGCGCTGCACAGGTTGGTTTTACCAGAGGTACAGAACTTACACTTGCCACATTCTGCGGTGTAGAGGGGAATCACATGGTCGCCAACCGCAACGCTGGTCACACCTTCGCCGACCATTTCAACAATGCCGCCACCTTCATGCCCCAGAATCGCCGGGAACACACCTTCCGGATCATCACCAGACAGAGTGAAAGCATCGGTATGGCAAACGCCGGTCGCTACAATGCGCACCATAACCTCACCGGCTTTGGGGTGCATGACATCCACTTCTTCAACAGACAGTGGCTGGCCTGAACCCCAGGCAATAGCGGCTTTTGATTTAATAAATTGCTCGGACATGGAGGACTCCTGCACCTGATACACGGTGCCGCCCTGGGCATGCACCGAATGAAAAACTAATAGATAGACAGTTTAGTGATTATTAATAAACAGATAATCCCCCTGACAGCAAAAACACTTTTACCACCAGGAAATAATCATAACCACTCTAAAGCGATTATTACTCTCTTTTCCATTGGGTATTTAGTGCTATTTTTACTGCCCCTCCTTTACTGCAGGGACTTTCTGCTATGGAGAGAAATAGCGCAATGGCAAAAGTAGGGAGCAATATGCCTTTTCACATTTCAGTGAAGGGTCTCTTTCTACCTCGGGTAATTGCCATTATTTCTGTTGTTGGATTGTTTCTGGCGCTCTCCCTGCAGGCTGTTCAGGCTCAACCAAAAGTATACCGGGCAACACAAGAAGATGATCCAACCCGGCTTGGCAGTTACCAGCCGGGTATCACTGTGCTTTCCGACCTTTATGTTATACCCGGCATCCCTGAAGAAGATAAATATGAACCCGGTGACAGTGAGGGCAACCCTGAAGGCATCTATTTCACCCTATGGGAGCCCTTCACCCGTCTTATCACCGAACTTAACCGTCTTCTTCCCAAAACAAGCGCGAAAAGAAACCTCTGGAATCTGAATTTTTCTGATCCACTGCTACTGCCCTACATCCATTTACTGGTTCGTGACCTCTACCACAGTGATGAATTCTGGACCTTCGATGATGTGAATTACTCCGGTGAGAATTTAAAAAGGTGGCGACTCACCCTTGAAAGCCGTCTGCAGCAGCACGGCATCTCCTTAAGCCTTATGGAACTGGCTAAAGAGCCTATTGCCCTGCCTGGCATCCATGACTCTGCAGAGCTTTCCCGGAGTCAGTGGTTTGCAAAAAACGTACAAACAGGCAGCCAGGCTCGCAGCCTGAGAAAAAACACTCCCACTACCACCACAAGGATATCCCCCCGTAAGGAATCTTTGCTCTATACACTGGCAGATGAGTTTCACAATATAATGACGGCTCAGGATATCTGGCAGAAGAACAATTCTGAGCCCCCTAAAGCCGGGCAAAGAATCAGACCAGAAAACACAAAGGCGAGCTTTTATTATAGAGAAATTAATAAAGCGCCTAACGACCCTTTTCATATTAAATCTTTTGTTTATTTATTCAGGCTGGCACTGTATTCCGAACTAATACCTCGTGAACAGACAGCGTGGTTAAAGCGTCAACTTCGCCAGATTAAAACCATGTCTGGAAAAATCTTTACTCTAAAAGATAACTTCGGTGATCTTGGCAACTGGGAACACTGGTTAAACTCTTTCCCCACGCCTGAGATTCTTAAATGGCAGCCTTCTAAGACTGACTCTTCAAGCTATGAAAGCCGAACCTCTGATTCAGGCTCAAGTGAAGGTGCTGCACCCCCTCCGACCTCCAGGTCTCAAACATCAGAGAGGGACAAACCAACGACAGTACCAACAGTGACAGCGCCAGAAACAGCGACAACCATAACAACGGTACCTATAGTCACGCCTCAGAAAAAGCCTCTTCCAATACCAGTTAATAGCGTAACTTCAGTGTCATCATCAGGGTTCGATTTAAACTCTAATAATTCAGATGAGTCTGATTCCTCTGATTCAGGCTCTGAGTATGAATCTCAAGATGACTTCCCCCCGGCCAAGGGCAAATGGAAACCGATTACCCAATCAGTTGATTTACCACGATCACCAGTGGAGAAAAAACTGTTGGACCCACCCAGCCCAGGAAGAGGCTACCTTGATCAATTAGAATATTCTGAAGCGATACCTTTGCCTGCAGCTTCCACAATTACCTCGGACAACTCCGCTACTCAGGATTTAACATACCAGGCGAAGGTAAGACGCAATAGGAAAAAACTGCCGCCTCTCAGGTTACAATCCATACCAAGTGACAACGAATCTCTAAAAACACCCATTGTTAATTTAAAAACACCCAGCATTCTCCCGTCTCCGGTTTTTGAAACATATACGCCTTTTTTACCACCCGAAATGACCACCATCACTGAGTTCTCCGATACCGGATTCCCTTTCCCATTCCTTCCAATGCAGTCAGAACCCCATTATAAACAGAGCCATTAATCGATAGCTGTTCCGTGCTTTTTGAGATGTGGGGCTTGAATCCAGCGGCAGCTCAAAGACTTTCCATGGTAAGCAGCTCAAAGGCTTTCCATGGTAAGCAGCTCAAAGGCTTTCCATGGTAAATAGAGGGAACCACTCAATATCCACCCGGTACAAGCTGGAAAAATCAACCTCCTTCACTCCCGGGTTTGACGAAGAAAGAAAATCTTCTGTATCGTACATATGATTATGCCAGTGTGCGTCACATTCAAACCTGGACACGATACCCGTCGACGCATCACAGAGCACTGTTTTCTTTTCCTGAAGCGCTTTAGGCACACAAATATCATCAACTGATTTCAGATATTCCCCCAAAGTTTCTGGCCTTAAACTTTTGCCTATCAATAGTTGTGCATAGGTACAGGCAGACTGCACACATACGACGGCATGATTATTATAACCCTCAACATATTCACCGCTTTTTTGTGTTCTATGTCTTTGTTGATAACTTTTTGGGGTCTGATAGAAACTAATCACTCCAACCAGAGGAATAACCTCAGCTGGGGTCTTATAGAAAAAATCAACAATCATGGCTTCAGCTTTATCTATGCAGGAACCAAGCTTAAATTCTTCCAGACACTTTCGGCTTAAACCTAAGCCGATGAACCGGGACTGTGCCTCCTCTCGACCTTGCCCCAATCCAGCATAAACAGCTGCCCCTTTTATCTTCTCGGCCTTTGGATAAACCGTTTTGTTATACCGCTGAAAAACATCGTCATCCGTCATAGAGCTCCCGCCAACGTTCCGCAGGTACTGACTCCGTTCCGTAAGGCGGTTATAAGCGTAGTAAGGACGGCTATAGAATAATTTTGTTTCCTTGTTGGCTAGCTGAAAAAGATTGCCGAATGGCATATCTACCATATCCTGGATAGCCTTTACCCTCTGGCTGTAGATACGCTTCAGACTGGTAACAGTAATATATCCCAGCCTGCCATCAGGCACACTCATCGGATAATCCGATGTGGAACTGTCCATAGGCACGACTGATGAGGAAGCCCGAGAGTTAGCCGAAGAGGCACTTGAAACAGGTGAAATGGAAACACCAGAAGAAGGTGTTCCTATAGATAGAGAGCCTGAACAATAGCCAGAATCATCTTGAAAGACTGGTGCTACCCTCTCCCTGCCCATTTTGACATTTGCTACTGCAAAACGCTCCATATCAGGGAGAGCTGTAAGAGAGATACTTACTTTATAAGTTTGACCTGTCCAGAGTTTGTCTTTAGCAAGGCCGCTACTGGCAACAATATGATTCGAAGGGATATCGGTTTTGTGGTGGCCAGCCGACGATTCAACAGCCCACTTCGTGGGGGAGCCTCTCTGTATTCTATGGGCACCGGGTAAACTTCTGTAAGACGCCAGAAGTGAGCGCACGCGTTGTCGGTTACACACTTGATATTGTCTCTTGAACGCAGGTCTGGAGGCTTTTAGCTGAGACGGCAATCTATCCAGCTTTATGCTGACTGTGTACCCCGGGGCGGATTGCCCATTCGCTCTTTGGGTTGAATACATGCTGAATTCCTGCCTTATTCCTTTTCAAAACCGCTCATGCTTCTCCTGTCCGTAAGGGAATCTTAATTTTGCATAAGACCTTCTTTTACCGACTCCGTTCCTTTTATTAAGGGAGGTTCTGCAAACATCAGTGTTACTAGAACTGACTTTACTCTTGTGCAGCCTTGTATACTCTGGTTTTTTAATACTCTGGTTTTTTAATACTCTGGTTTTTAATACTCGGCAGCCAGTCTTATCAGGGATTTTGAATGTTTCAGTGGGAAGGGGTTTGCGAGTTTACCGCCGTAGCCGAGACCGACAGTTTTACTGCAGCAGCTCCTGAATATCGCAACTGTCCAGAACGGTTGAACTGCTCGAAGAGCGACTGTCCCAATAAATGCCGGTGAGCTTATGACTTGAATCCAGCTCAGTGTAAGTCATTCCGCCGGGCAGAAATGGCGCTGGTTAAAGCCAGCCGGTTATTCTCATCCAGGCTGGCATCCCCATTGTACTTCTGCTGAAGAACATCCAGCTCTTCCAGTGATTGCGCTTCCCGAATGGCTCCATGTTCCGTTAACAGTGCCATAGCCTGCCCGAGGCTGGATGCTTCCCGTTCAGCCAGTGTCTTACTACGGTTCTGTCCCTGCCCATTACTCCGGGGAATCATAGGCTGATTATTAACCACCTTCACTCTGGGCCGAACATCTTCCTGGTCATTTCCCTTAAAGAAACTGGTAAATTTCTCCAGTAAACTTTGGTTTCCGCTCTGTCCTATAGCTGGCATATCGATCGTCCTTGTTCGTATTATTTATCTTGCTAAAGCTTTTCGTTTTACTTGTTCCTGGAAAGCCCGTTCTCTATTTTGGCCAGCTTGTTAGCAGCACTAAAGATGGAAGGCATTTGCTCAGCTAAATCAAGATTTTTTCCTTCCCTCATAGCATCAAAGTATTCAGCCACACCAGCACAGCGTTCATTGGCGTCACTGGTGGACTGATGATAACCATCAACCCATTCAGGCTGCACATCACTGTCAGATTGAGCGTGAGACATTTGGGATGACCGGTTGGTCGCCTCAAGATTAAGGTTTTCCATCCTCTTTAAGCCTTCACCTATGCCCTTAATTTGATACATGGCATCACCAAAGTCTTTATAGGCTTTCTTCATATCATTTGCCGCCATTGCCTGCCGTGCATCAGCCAAATGAACTAAGTGACTGCGCACAAGATCACGGAAATCGTCCTGATACTTTGATATCTCAGACAACTTTTCTGAGGGGGCCTGCAGGGCCTGATCATACTGCGCAGAGGTATCAACCAGATCATCATCGTCTGCATCAAATAACCCTTTAAGGTCTTCAATACTGATGCCGGAGTTATCACGTTGTGGCTCCATAGCGGCATAACCATCTCCACCATCAACCCTGGTTGGTGCAGCAGGTGTAGATGGCAATGATTCATAAAGAGGGTTCCTAAACTCCAGCTCTTGTGCTCCTTTTGAAGGTGGTTTCTTTGCCGCCTCCTGATGATGAAATTCAATTATAAGATTCTTCAACAACCCCTTTAAGGCATTTTTGATAGTGCTCCATATTTTGTTTTTATGCTTTGGAAGTCCCGCAAACGGCTCACGAGATACTTTCCTGGCTGAAGAAGCAGCCTGAGCAGGCCCAGAGGGAACAGGTGCAGGAGACACATAAACAGGCAAGAACTGCCGCATTGGTGCAGGGTGCTGCCAGTCAGATCCCAACGGTGTAAAAACCGGCAGGGGGGGAGGGTAAATATAACCCTGAGCATTCGGGGGTCCGAATTGTGGTACCGGGAAGTGCTCCGGTTGCTGCCTGGGAGTCTGCATTGGGGGACGAGAAAACACTGCCGGTTTAGGAGGAAACAGACTCGTCATCATCCGCTTGGGATTAACATAAGACTTCACAGAGGCTGGAGCCACACTAACAGCCCTTTTACCAAGTGGCCCGGGCTTAAAATGGGGTGATTGGGGCCAGAGATGAACCGGCGCATCCCGCATATTCTGCACAGTACGTGTGCTGCCATAAGGGCGTGGTGGTGGGGGCGGCTCAGTTTTGAGACGGCCCTGCCCTGGCGGGATATATCCCGCTCCCTGTCTTCCATTTGCCCCTTCCATAGCGCCCTATCCATTCTGTTTATGTATCAATCGGGAAAATCATTTATTTATTTATTAATCACAGGATAGCCGAGAGATTCTCCCTACTGCCCTACTGAGTTATCAATCCTTAATATGTTCAATGCTTTCTGATCATCAAAGCCTTTAACTACCTTGTGAATAAACCCATCTTTGCAGGCTGCAGCAAATCCAGGTTGATCGATAAGCTCATAAATACGGGCATTAATTAACAGTCTCAAGGTGTTCTTCTCTTGAGAATTAAACACCTTGGAGCCCTCTATTGTTTTAACCATGGACACAAAGCTTTTGGGGCTTCTCTGATCCTGAATGCTTTTTGCATAAGTTTCTAAGCCTTCTCTGCCATTCTTTATATCGCGACCATTCTTAAGTGCAGTAATAGACGCCTTTATTGCATCGGCTGTCTTTGGTGTTGTGGTCGGGTAGGCACTCAGGATTGCTGACTGCGACTGAGGAACAGGGCTTTGAGGAACCGCTTGTTGAGAAGTAACCTGCTGACTTTGTCGTACAGGGTGTGGCTCCCGGACGACCGGCTGCGATTTTCGCTGAACAGCTGGAGCCTGACGCCGGGGTCCTTTTGCAACAGCTTTCTTTTTGGTGGTGTTATTCCAAATACCTTTTACGATGCCCATAAAATATGTCTGGAGACCAGCCAGCTTGCGGTCTTCTTTCAGGGATGAGACATAGTTTTCTTCCGCAATGTTCACAGCCTTACCGGCTCGGCTCACTTGTCTCTCCGCCTCTTCAAAGGTTTTTTCAAGATTCTGTCTGGCCGAGCTTCCGATAGGGGCACTTTTGGAGAGAATGCCCTTATCCAGTGTTAACCTTGCCCGCCCGAGTGTTCCCAAAGCTTTAGCAAACGCCTGATTTTTTTTATTCAGAGCACTTCTGGCCGATTGTGTCTTAGGCGTAGCCTGTGCATCTGGATAAAACTTTTTATCCCCCCCCAGTCTTTTACCAATCTGGACTTTTGACATGCCCACTTCCGCCAGCTGCTGGCCAATACGACTCACTTCCAATGTCCCTGAATAGTCTCCAGTCGCTGAGCGCAGTTCAGCCACTTGAAGCCGCTGGTTCAATTCATGGGTCAGGGCTTGAACAGCCTGCTGACGAACCTCCAGAACCTGACGGTCTACTTTGCCTTTACCCTGAGGGGTATAAAAACCTTCCAGAGCACTCTTCGGACTGGCTGCGCCATTAATATCTGCATCCAGTTTGTTTTGGGCACTGGCCAGCTTTGTTTGGGCCTCAGTCATCCGTTGCTCTGCTGATATCAATTTGCCTTCAGCCGCTCTCAAACCATTTCTAACAGTTGGTACTGCACTCCAGCCAAGTCTGGAGCGCAGCCTCGTGAGATCGGCGCTCGCCTTGTCGAAGTTCCTGCGGGCTTCCCCTAATTGCCGGTTAGAATTGTTTAAGGTCCTCAGGTCACTCTTAAGGGTACGATTCGCTTCAGAATTACTCTCAACTCCACCAGCCCCTTTCCCGAGAGAGCGTTGGTCATAACTCTGCATCACCTCAACGGTTCTGACAGACAGAGTCTTTCCGGAAATTTCGACCCTTTGCTGCGCCCGCTGCAATATGGCCTCACCGGGATAAGGCTGAATACCGCGATTCAGTCCCTGGCCTTTATTCGCCTTTTGGGTCTCGCCCTGGGCAGACAGATGACCGACTGTCCCCTGGTAGTTAACACCACCTGCACCTGTTCTATCCATAGACCTTCTCCCTTATCCTTTTAATCCCAGTCCTGACTGTCGGTATCGGGATCTGCATCGGGGGGCGCCAAGTGTTCAGCCCTTGCATCCATAGCTCGCTTTATAGCCGTTGCCATCCATGGCTCGCCTGTCTTACTGGAAGGCTCCTGTTGCAAAGTCCCTGCGTCTCTCCGTGCCTGAGACTTTTCACGCATACTTTCATAGTGTTGAGTAAGTTCATCCGGCGTCCAGGGCACACTGTTTGTCACCGGCGCTGAAATACTTCTCACCAGAGGTGCTGGCCGCTCAACTGCCTGAGACTCTGTCTGGATTTGAGGTAGTGGCGGCAACGGAGGCGGAGCTGGTACAGATGCTGACCGCCGGAACACACCTCCTAATGGTGGTAATGGCGGAGGCGGAGGCGGCTGTGGAGCAGGAGGTGTCTGCGCTACTGGAGCAGGCTCCGATACAGGTAGTCGATTTACGCCGACTAATGATGGTAATGGCGGAGGCACCGGGATAGACGATTTGTGGCTCCCCTGCGGCACGGTTTCCTGCTTTTCAGGTTTTGGCGTTTGAGGTTCAGGCTTCTGAGGCTGAATGTAGTTTTTCGCCAAAACTGGCTGGCACTGGAAGCTATCCAGAGCACGGGGCTCTTTATATGAGGAGTCTTGAGACAGAGTCTGGAGCAGGTCCAGACAGATGCTCAACAAAGCACTAATATCCACAGCTGCAGCCTGCACCTGTCGACCACCAAACACTGAGGCCGTATCAGAAACAAACCCTGCAGGCTGCATAAAGCCCGGATTCTGGGGGATCAACGGCCCATGAACACTTCCCGCCATTACCGGGGCCCTGCCCTGTTATCACCAAAATGCTGCACGCCGACCATCCCATGCCTTAATTATTTATTCGCACACAGTTATGTCGGCCTGCCGGATTAAGGATTGAGGGTTAAGGGCGGAGCGAAGGGGCGTCGTCCAAACAGACAAAAGAGCATCATAAGAACAAGAGTCAGAAGCCCGAGGCTACCTCCTCCTCCACCTCCACCTGAAGACGGTGCGGGGGCAGGAACGGAATCTGAGGCAATGTCAGGAGCCTGGATGACTTCACCAGGGGCAATATTGAGCTGAGAGGTCACCCGATTATTCTGCTGGTTAATATCCACAGCTTCATTTGTTCCAGAAATATTGAGCTGATGACTGATAGCGAGCCTCCCCTCAGCCAGCGGTGTAATACCTGCGCTTAAAAGCTCAATCGCCCCAGGGCTATTGAGGGTACAGCCATAACTTTGACCATCTCCACTCACCGAACAGACCTGGTTCCCGAGTGCTGCATCAGTGAAACGCCCTCCACCACTGGTGATATTGCCGGTCACTGTAATAGCGGTAACATCTGCAAAAGTCTCCCGGGTCTGGAGCTGGTAATCCAGAGTTTCACTCTCTCCTGTAGCAGACTCAGTCGTATTGTCATTCTCGGCAGCGATGGTGACATCCGCCGCAAAGTTAAAACACGCTGTGGGAGTACGTAGAAAACCCAAAGCGTCTTTAACCTCCTGAATAGAGCAGCTGGAAAAACCACTGGGAGAACCAGAAAGAAAAGGCGACATAATAAAGCCGGTGGGGCAGGCATTGTCAGTATCATGCACCGCACCCAGGTTATGGGCTATCTCATGAGCCATAACAATCGCGGTAGCTGAAGAGCTGCTTAATACCTCTGTTACTCCCAAAGCCTGGGAGCTACAGGCACTGCCTAAATAAGCAATACCCACTGTCGAACCAGCCAGATTCCGGCCAGTTACCAGATGAGCAAAGGTCGCACTGCTGGAAGTGAAACTGCTGCGTTTGCTTTCAAAATCAGTTAACAGGCTGTTGGCACTGGTGGTGCTGGAGAGGCGCACACCACTTGTGGATTCAAAACGCAGCCCTATGGTGTCAAAACCAATATTCATATCCTGACGAAAAAAGCCTTCCGCAATATTAACCAGAGCCAAAGCCTGAGCCTGTGCATTGTCTGGAAAGAGGCTCTGAAACTGCTGATCAAAAACAAACTCCATCTCACCTAACAGGCAAACACCATCAATGGTTTCCGGACACAGCTGAGAGAACGACAGCTCCGCCACGGAAAAATCCTTCACCATGCCAGACAAGGGTTCTGCAGTATTCATTGATAACGACTTGTTTTCTGCCATGCCACACGTGGCACCTGAATGCATATGAACACGCTGAGCTTCAAGTAATGGCAAACCTGCCCGGAAATTATCCACAGGAGGTGAAGAGAGCAAACGTGACTGTGCAGGGTTTATAACCTGTTCTGACTGGTCAACATCATAGAGTTCACCAGCAAAAGACACGACCCCCTTCCAGCGCCCAGCAGCACGGGTCATCCGTACCCAGCTATTGGGTTGACCTTCAATGACTCCCCGAAACAGCTGCTGACCCACCTGGTCAAACTCAGAACCGGCAAGACCTTTTAAACTGTGAGTCAAAGTCTGGTTTTCAACCAGACGGACAGTGTAATCATATCCGCTAATAGTCACGTTAATACTGGTGACTTCCTCAGCTACTCCCAACGAAGGCCCGATGCATGCAACCAGAAGAATAACTCGGTGCAATATTCCCGTTATGGTCTTTAACATTCCTGGCATCCATGCTGTTAATTTTTTATATGACAAGGGCGGTAAAAACAGATATTTGTTATTAGAGAATAATCAAAAGCCAAAGCCTTATAAATATATACGAGGCTAATGCGAAAACAGATCCAATAAGTACCTCAAAAAGACCTGTTACGGATCACAAGCTGATGTGATTCAGCTGAGGGGCATGTTGCAAGTGGAGGCATAGTAGATTCCGGATAGGTCTAACATATATGTTATCGCTCAGGAGATATTCACAAAATTCTGTGTCATAGGTTTATTAATAAACAATGCGAATGTGACAGAAGATGAAGAAATTACTGAATACCATTCTTGCATTGCTGATTCTGGCCAGTGTCAAACCCGTTTTATCGGAAGAGGCATGGCCCGCCTGTCCCGCGGATGATGAATCCTCTGATTGTATAAGCCCCCCTCCCAAAAAGCATAAGCTCAGTTTCAGTGAGACAAGTTTCAACACGGGACTTGATTACCTTAGAAACCATCCAGCCCCCCTTTCTGTTTTTGTATCAAAAAAAGACTGGCATACACTGGATGATAATAAAAAGATCCCTGAACTCAATTTGAGTCGAGAGCAGCATACAAACCGATTGGTAAAGGCTCAGGTTCAGCTTATTAAATGGTTTCAAGATGATATCCAACATGGGTATTCCACGCCGAAAATCACAACAAGCCGACTTATTAAAATCAATAAAATCATTACTAAAAATCCAGATCCCATGTCTAAAACAAAAGGTCAAAGGAACATATCTTTTGCATCACAGCTGACCATTGAATTTCTGACAGATAAAGTTATTTCCGAAATCAGCCAGATAGTTGCTGACTTAAGAAGGTCTGCAGGGTTTGAGAGCATCGAGCTACAGCTCTTTGGAGTATACCGGAAGCTTGTCAATGCAGATGGTTCTGATGCAGGGACGGATTTTTATCAACTACCTGCAAAAACAGTAAAAAAGATGATCCAGGAGCGTGCGGCGTTTTTGGAAAAATATATTCACACTGAAGCAGGAAAAAAATATAGCGATATAAAGACTCATCGCGGGGGGTATATTACAAGTAATAATGGTGCTCTCATGGTGCTGGATGCTGCCAGAATCTTTTACCATGTTAAAAAGAAGAATCCAGAAATTAATTTTTTAAAACATCAAATTTATGGATTATCAGTGGAGGAAAACAGTCAAATCTTTCATTTATTTGATGTTCCCGACAGGGACGGTGAATTAACAAAAAGCTATCCACACCCCTGCAGGGGTTGCGTGCGAACCTGGTATAGCTTTATGCCACCTGATAACTCTTATGAACAGAGTTTTTATAGGTCAATCTACGTAACTACAGCCAAATACTATAAAGATCGGAAGGCGATACTTGATAAGACAGTATCAACACTAAATAATAATTTAAAACCTCACATGACCAAAAGTGAGTTAAAAAATGTGCTCGCAGAGTCCTGGCGGCAACTGGTACTAATACACCCATTCCGTGATGGTAATGGAAGAACAATGCGTCTTCTCATCAATGCACTGTTCATGAGCTATGGTTTACCTCCTCTGACCTGTGACCCGGATTGCTTACCTTACAGCCATACCTTTGCCTACTTTAAAAAAGATATTGATGCTGCCATGACGTTAACCGAAAAACCTTTGCCAGACAGTGTATACCCGCAATGGCTTTATCAGCCAGATGAGCCAGCGCTGCTGGAAAAAATCAGAGGACTTTAAGGGTCCTGTCTATGAGGCTTCATCGCGACAGCTCACCTCCCCACAACACCTCCCCACAACACCTCCCACAACACCTCCCACAACACCTCCCACAACAGCCCAAAAGATACAGTTAACTTTAAGTTGATATAATATCGTCCAACATAAGTCAGCCCAGGTCTTCACCCATGAAGCGCAACGAGAAATCATTAACCATCAGTCAGGTTTCTGAAAGAGCTGGTATCACCGCTTCAGCCCTCAGATTTTACGAAACCAAAGGGCTTATCAGCTCAACCCGAACGGCTGGTAACCAACGCCGTTATCACTCGTCCATGTTGCGTAAAATTTCCATCATTCAAGTCGCCCAGAAGCTTGGAGTCACCCTTAAAGAGATAGCCGAAGCCTTTGAATCTCTTCCAGACAATCGCAATCCAACCAAAAAAGACTGGGACAGGCTTGCCCTGCAATGGGGAAAACAACTGGACCAGAAAATTGCCATGATGGAGCGCCTGCGCACACACCTGAATGGCTGTATCGGGTGCGGTTGCCTTTCCGTTGATCTCTGCGCGCTCGTCAATCCAGATGACGCACTGGCATCCCGTGGGTCAGGCCCTCACTATGTTTTGGAAGAGATAGAGTTTGATCCTTCAACTGAGCAGAGCGGTTGAAAGCTACTTATTGAAAAGCTACTTATTGAAAAGCTACTTGTTATAAGCGTGATCCGGATGACTGGCGGCCCATTCATCCGGATCAAAACCTTCAGTGGCAAAGGTGAAATTCGGTGGAATCACATCTGTCCGCAAATGCTTGATCGCCTGGTATTCATCCGATTTCCAAAACCCTTGAAGTGCTTCCAGTGACGGAAACCTGAACAGGGTAAATCGCGCATTGTCGTTCCATTCACCTTCATAATGCTCCATGAACTGGCCTGTTTCACCGGCAACCAGCAGCTCACCACCCCACTTTTCCATTATCGGGTGAACAGCGTGTCCATAAGGTTCGAGTGAGCCGTGGCCTTCCGGCATAAAGGAGCTCGCAACCAGATAGGCTGGTTTTGTTTTAGGCATTTTCTTGTTCCTTACTTTTGAAATGAAAGAATTCATGAAACCTTGTTGAGGCGGCTGACTTCAGCATTGATGGCTTCCGACCACTCTTCAGATGACGGCTCAACCAGCCCCACCTTGCCGACAAAGCCACTACTCATCACAACATCAGGTTTAAGGTCGCGGATCTTCAGCAGGCTCTGGGCAAGCGCCACTTCGCTACCACCAGCTTTAGAAAGCACCAGCCTGCGCCAGCTTCCATCCCACTGGAAAAAGGTATCGCCAGTAAACAGATAGTTTTTCCCATGGGGAGATTGATAGAAAAAACAGACACTTCCTCTCGTGTGACCAGGCGTTTGCAGGACATGAATATCGCCAAGCTTGTAATCATCGTTTTCGAAATAGTGATCCGCCTTGGCATGCTTGCTGATTGCATCCGCTTCATTCACAGAGAACATAAGCGTTGAGCCAAAACGTTGCTGAATACGTACGAGCGATGCACCAGCTTCATCCCGATGAGTGAGCATCTGATACTTGATGCCACCCAACTGCTCAATATGATCCAGTTCGGCGGCATCACCCATGTTGTAGAACAGGATGTTGCCGTCCGGATGCTCTGAAAAATAAGCATGGCTGTTCAAAATGCCGGAGCTGTAGAGCGATGTTTGCCAAAGGTCTGGATATAGCTGTTTCATGGTGTTGCTCCTCATCACCAGCTTCTGGCGATTTCGCTATAACGTGGTTCAAACGTTAACCCTCATCAGGGATATAAAGCGTCGCTTCAATCTCAAACAACATGCCATCCAGAGCCAGTCGGGGAACCGGAATTAATGTACTGGCTGGAAGGTGGTCACCAAAAAGGTCTGTAACCTGTTGATGAAGCGGTTCCAGATAGTCCATTTTGTGATCCACAATCAGAACGCGTATCTGCACAACCTGCTCAGGTTTGGCACTGCTGCCAGTAATAATCGCCTTCAGGTTTTTAAAGCACTGAACCATTTGTTCTTCAACAGTATCGCCGACCAGATTCCCTTCAAGATCACCGGCGAACTGCCCGGATATAAACAAATAGTGTCCATCAGCTGGCGCGGCTACGGCCTGGGAAAACCCAAAACAGCGGGTATCCATTACAGCGGGAGATACAGGTCTTGTGGTGCTCTTGCCGTTGAAAATGTTTGTGTTCATACCATTACTGCCTTTTGGTCAATTGAGGCTTTGCTGGTCAGCAAAAAACGTCCTGCTACAAGCCCGGTTACCGGGCAGTGCAGGCTTTGCAGAAGAATAACGTTGGTTTATAAGACCTTCTGATACTTTTTCAGAGGGCAGGTTATTGTTGGAGTGGTTCTGTTCGGGGTGTTTCTATTGTTATCTGAGTTTGCTACGGGCTTGCTTTTGGTATAGGAGTGCCCTCCTGATTATCTTCCTGTGATGGATTGAGCTCAGCAAAGCTGTGTTTATCGTATTTTTTCGGGTTCTTTTGCCATTCTTTAAAAGCTTTCTTCAGTTTGAAAATCTTTTCGCTCTGCTCTGCGCTCAGCTTATCTTCAGGAATGATATCAGAGCGCCGGACTGACCGGATCTCCAGTTGCTGAGGGTGTCGGCGGGATTCGAGGGCGGGCATATTTGCCCCACTCTCAATCATCATCTCCACATAGGCGCGAGAGTAAGGTGATGTATTTTCACCAATAAACACAGGATCTTGCAGTGTATGTATGTGACCCGTACAAACCAGAGCGTTGGGGAAAGTTTCGTCAGTATCATCAGGTAGCGCCTGTTCAAGGCAGAGTCGGGCGGCATGGGTCAGGTGCCATGTTTTTTGAAACGCGCCGCTTAGAAATACTTTTATGTTTTGATGCTTGTAGTACAGAAGGCCGGTCAACGCCCCGCAGATCAGAGCGCCGCTCGCCCCGCACGCGGCTCCTATTCCTACATAAGCGTAAAGAGAGCTATTAATGAATGCGTAAAGAACGCCGGGCACAGCACCGACACAACCGCCTAAAATTACGTATCCTCTGGTGAACAGGGTATGTCTGTCACTGAGCCTGGGGGGGTGTTTTTGCAATGTCTCCATACCACGGGTATGTGCACGCTGAATCTTTGCCAGGCAGGTGCAGACAGTGTCCGGAAAGGCAGTGGTGACTGTATGGCGCTCATGGATAAGGACTTGTCCATTCCTTCCCGAGGCATTCAGATTTCTGCCTGGTACACGCGGCCGCCCTGTCGAGCCGTAGCTGTTATAGGAAACAGAAAGAGGGCTGTAAGAGTGCATTATGAACAACCCCTCCACGGCAGATGATCAACACATAATTGTAACTGGTTAGACTGGATAGATAATCGAAGTTCCCTGTTTGTCAGGCTGGCTGACATATCAGACAGCTTTATGACAAGCCTCCCCTGGAATGGCTTCACCCACGGCTTTGAGGCCTTTGAAATAGCTGGCAGAAAAATATCCAACCCCAAAGGACTGAGTACAATCATTACCATCAGAGTCAGTAACAGGATTCCTCTGTCTTTCATTAAACATCGCTCACTGGTGTTGTATAGCTGTTTTTTAACCTGTAGTTGCATGAGAGGGAGCGCAGTATTCAAGGTAAATAAAAACAATCGCCCCTCTAATAAGAGCAATATTTTAATTCTTTAAGTTAACTTTAAGTAAAGGGTTTTTCTGGGTCCTCCGAAACCTGTCTTAAAGCTATACCAGGCCTTGAAAACGCAAGAAGGGATCTTAAGCTGCATGTATTTTGAGTTTCCCGGACTAGACTAAACGCCCCACTCGAACGGAAGTACGCATTCACCATGTTACTGGCTGTTGTTCACACCCGTGCCAGGCGGGGTATTGAAGCACCAGAGGTGCAGGTTGAAGTCCATCTCTCCAATGGCCTTCCCGCGCTCAATATTGTGTGCCTGCCAGAAACCTTGCTCCGGAAAACTTTACATCGTTGCAGCACAAAGGGCGGCTCTGTTAATGGCTGAAGAGGTGTCTGTTCAGAGTGTTTCTTCACTTACTCTTTACCGATTTAAGCCTGTAAAATGAGGGGTATAAGAATGAACAATAATTCACATCTTCTGGTAGCTGTTTGTCTTGTATGTTTTTTCGGTTTCATCATCAAGTCGGCTGCATGGGCCGGGGGTGGTTCTGACTTAGAAAAAGAGCCGGAGGAACATGAGTTCCTGACGGCATGCCAAAAAGGAGACGAGGATAACGTCAGGCATTTTCTGGATCTCGCCGGGTTTGCTATCAATCAGCTCTATCCCAGAGAAGGAGGGAAACAGCCCGTGACAGGGCTTTATCTGGCAGCAGGCTATGGCCATCACCTTGTGCTCAAAATGCTTCTGAAGGCCGGAGCTGATCCCAACATAAAAGTCGACGGGGGTCGGACACCTTTAATGAATGCGGCAGAAATCGGCCATATGGCAGTGGTCGATACGCTGATAAAACACGGCGCTGATGTCCATGTGGTAACAGAGCAGAATGATTCAGCCATTTATATGGCCTCAAAAGGCGGTCATGACCAGCTGGTGCAGTCTCTTATGGATGCTGGCGCCAAGCATCCGCTGGGAGATGCATCCAAACCTATCCTGAAGAACACCAAGAGAGAGCATAAATTTCTGGCCGCCTGCCGAGAGGGACATATTGGAGTCATTCGGTATTACCTTAAGCTCGCCGATTTTGATATAAACCAGCTCTACACCGGAGGAGCCAAGAAAGAATTCATGACAGGGCTTTATCTGGCTGCAGGCTTTGGGCATCACCTTGCGGTCAAAATGCTTCTGAAGGCCGGAGCTGATCCCAACATAAAAGTCTACGGGGGTCGGACACCTTTAATCAATGCCGCGGAAGTCGGTCATGCTAAAGTGGTCGAAACTCTGATAGCGTACAAAGCTGATATCCATGCGATAACAGATAATAATGAGTCAGCCATTTATATGGCCTCAAAAGGCGGTTATGACCAGCTGGTGCAGTATTTTATGGATGCTGGCGCTAAGCATCCGAAGGGTGATGCATCCCAACCTATCCTGAAGAACATCAGGAAAGAGCATGAATTTCTGGCTGCCTGCCGTGAGGGCCATATTGGAGTCATTCGGCATTACCTTAAGCTCGCCGGTTTTGATATAAACCAGCTCTACACCGGAGGAATCAAGAATCAACTCATGACAGGGCTTTATCTGGCAGCAGGCTATGGTCGTAACTCTGTGGTCAAAATGCTTCTGCAGGCTGGAGCTGACCCCAATAAAAGAATCTACAATGGTGAGACACCTCTGATGAATGCTGCGGCAGCCGGTCATACCGAGTTGGTCAAAGTATTTATTGAAAGTCAGGCTGACACGGAACAGGAGTCCAATTCTGGCGATACTGCTTTAAGTCTGGCAAAAAGACGAGAATTCCATGAGGTTGTAACTCTTCTTCTGGCACATGGGGTCGCCCCTCACAAGACAATTCAGGGTAAATATGTTGGCCAAAAAGCACTATCAGAAGCCAAAGCTCATAAGCCTGATTTTTTTGATTTCATACCCAAACCGTACTCCCAGAATTATCGCCTCACACAAAAAACACTGACTCAGGCCATGAAAACGAAAGGGTGTGCTGAAGTTCGCTCTTATCGTAGCCGTATCCAATCTGCCGACGAAGGTTTGCGCCAAAGTCCCCCTCCTACTGGTAACGAGGAAAAAATACAATCACTCCCTGCCTCGATGGCAGGCTTATCTGTTACGGAAACCAAACTTTAAAGTGTACAAGTTTGCAAAGCGGCGTTATGCAGTTCTGGTTCTGGTTCCCGTGCCGGCCCAAGGAGCTGCTAGACTTGCCCCTCTTTTGCAAGGTGTGGAGTTATTAAGGCCTATGTCATTAGCGGTAGTTCTTACCCGTGCCCGTCTGGGAATCAGTGCTCCCCTGGTGCAGGTTGAGGTACACCTTTCTAACGGACTGCCTGCTCTCAACATTGTCGGCCTGCCCGAAACTGCCGTAAAAGAAAGCAAAGACAGGGTTCGCAGCGCCATTATTAATGGCGGCTTTGAGTTCCCGGCCCGTCGTATCACCATCAACCTTGCCCCTGCAAAATTTACATCGTTGCAGCTCAAAGGGCGGTTCTGTTAATAGCTGAAAGGTGTCTGTTCAGAATGTTTCTTAGCTTACTCTTTGCCGACTTTTTCCTGAGAAGTGAGGGGCATAAGGATGAATAATAACCCATCTCTTTTGGTGGCTGTTTGTCTTGTATGTTTGTTCGGTGTCGTCATCATGCCGACTGCATGGGCTGCCGGGAACGGTTCTGGTTTAAAAAATGAGTTCGGGGAACACAAGTTCCTGGCGGCATGCCGAGAAGGGTATGTGGAGGGTGTCTGGTATTACATGAATCTTCCCGGGTTTGATATCAATCAACTCTATCCCGGAGGAGAGAGTAAACGGCCCATGACAGGGCTTTATCTGGCAGCAGGCTATGGCCATCACTCTGTGGTTACAATGCTTCTGGCGAACGGAGCTAATCCCAATGTAAGAGTTTACGGAGGCAACACACCTTTAATCAATGCAGCGGAAGTTGGTCATGAGGACGTGATCCAAACGCTGATAAATTATGGCGCTGAGGTCGATGCAAAAAATGACGATAATGATTCCGCCACTTATCTAGCCTCAAAAGGCGGTTTTGAGCAGGTGGGCCATGCAGAGACTTATGACTGCTGGCGCTATACATCCGATGGGCGATACATCCATTCCGATCCTGAAGAATATCATGGGAGAGCATGAATTTCTGGCCGCCTGCCGGGAAGGACATATCACCGCTATCCGGAATTACCTTAATACCGGGTTTGATATCAATCAGCTCTATCCCAGAAAAAGAGGGAAACAGCCCGTGACAGGGCTTTATCTGGCAGCAGGCTATGGCCATCACTCTGTGGTCCAAATGCTTCTGGATGCTGGAGCTGATCCCGACATAAAAGTCGAAGGAGGCTGGACACCTTTAATCAATGCAGCGACAGTTGGCCACGATACCGTGATCCAAACTCTGATAAGATCTGGAGCTGATGTCAATGCAGAAACTGACAATAATGATTCAGCTATTTATATAGCCTCAAAAGGCGGTTTTGAGCCGCTAGTGAAGAGACTTATGGCTGCTGGAGCTAAACATCCGATGGGCGATGCGTCTATTCCTTTTCTGAAGAATGTCATGGGAGAGCATGAATTTCTGGCCGCCTGCCGGGAAGGACATATCGCTATTATCCGGCATTACCTCAATCTTTCCGAGTTTAATATCAATCAACTCTTTCCCGGAACAGGAAAAACACAGCCCATGACAGGGATTTTTCTGGCCGCAGGCTATGGCCATCACTCTGTTGTCAAAATGCTTCTGGCGAACGGAGCTGATCCCAACGTAAGAGTTTACGGGGGCAACACACCTTTAATCAATGCTGCGGAAGTTGGTCATGAGGCCGTGGTGCAGACGCTGATAGATTATGGCGCTCATGTCGATGCGGTAACAGACGATAATGATTCAGCTATTTATGTAGCCTCAAAAGGCGGTTTTGAGCCGCTGGTGAAGCGCCTAATGGCTGCTGGAGCTAAACATCCGATGGGCGATGCGTCTATTCCTTTTCTGAAGAATGTCATGGGAGAGCATAATTTTCTGGCCGCCTGCCGGGAAGGGCATATCGCTATTATCCGGCATTACCTCAATCTTACCGAGTTTGATCTCAATCAACTATTTCCCGGAGCAGAAAAAAAACAGCCCATGACAGGGCTTTTTCTGGCAGCAGGCTATGACCATCACTCTGTTGTTAAAATGCTTCTGGCGAACGGAGCTAATCCAAACGTAAGAGTTTACGGGGGCTACACACCTTTAATCAATGCGGCGAGAGTTGGTCATGAGGCCGTGGTGCAGACTTTGATAGATTATGGCGCTGATGTCGATGCAAAAACAGACGATAATGATTCCGCCACTTATAGGGCCTCAAAAGGCGGTTTTGAGCAAGTGGTGAAGAGACTTATGGCTGCTGGCGCTCACCATCCGATGGGCGATGCGTCTATTCCTTTCCTGAAGAATGCCATGGGAGAGCATGATTTTCTGGCCGCCTGCCGGGAAGGACATATCACGGGTATCCGGTATTACCTTAATCTTACCGGGTTTGATGTCAATCAGCTCTATATTGGTGGAAGAAAAAAAAAATCGCCCATGACAGGGCTTTATCTGGCAGCAGGCTATGGACATCATTCTGTTGTCAAAATGCTTTTGGATGCAGGAGCTGATCCCAACATACAAGTCAAAGTCGTCGGAGCCGACACACCTTTAATCAATGCAGCGGCAGCTGGTCATGAGGCCGTGGTCAAGACCTTGATTGAAAATGGGGCCGATACACAACACGCGTCCGATTCTGGCCATACTGCTTTAAATCAGTCAGCAAAAGGAGGGTATTATAAAGTTGTGAGTCTGCTCCTGGAACATGGGGTTGACCCTTATAATCGAATTAAGGGGAAGCTTGTTGGCAAAAAAGCACTCTCAACAGCCAACAGACATCAACCTGGTTTTCTCCATAGCCGCCCCCTGCCCTCCCAGAACTATAAACTCACGAAAGACGTACTGACTCAAGCAATGAACGCGGGAGGTAATGGTGAAGTGAGATCCTTGCGTAGCCATAGCAAACATACCCAAAGTGATCTGTCCAAAAGAATTACTAACTTTATCAAAGGAGGGAGCAGGGATGAAAGGCAACCACTCATTGACTCGATGGCTGGTTTATCTGTTTATGGTAAGTAGTGGTTCTATGTAACCGACCATCAGCTTGAAAAATGACTCAAACGGGCTTCGCTCCTTATTTTACAGGGAGAGATTCAAGTCTATGTCTCTGGCCGTTGTCCACTCCCGTATCACCATTAACCCTGCTCCGGCAAACTTTACATCATTGCAGCACAAAGGGTGGTTCTTTAAATGGCTGGAAAGGTGTCTGTGCGTGTGTTTTTTTTGGTAACTGTCGCCATCATGCCGATTGTATGGGCAGATGGGAATGGTTCTGGTTTGAAAAATAAGCTCGGGGACATAAGTTCCTGGCTACATGTCGAGCAGGGTATGTGGAGGGTGTCAGGTATTACATCAATCACCCCGGGTTTGATATCAATCAACTCTATTCCGGAGGGACAAAGAAACGGCTCATGACAGGGCTTTATCTGGCAGCGGGCTTTAACCGTTACTCTGTGGTCAAGACACCACCTGATCTTTACGCCGCTTATTTTACTTCAGTATTAACAAGTACAGAGTCCAGCTTTTCCTGTGGAAGAAAAGATAAATGCCTGAAAGTATTCCAATCCAGGCCCAGTTCCTTTACAAAGTCACAAAACAAGCGTTCTACCTCATCGTTTTTGTTTTCTGCATAATCCATTGGATCGCCCAGTTCAAGCTTCAGCGGTTTATTATCGTGTTGATGTTGTTCCATTAACTGTAACCAGGCTATGAGTAACTCATTTATCCGTTGCGCCTCCTCACCCGTACGTGGAGCCTGAGGGAAGCGAAATTCAATGGTAGTCCGGGCCTCTCTTACCCCTTCACTCGCCTGCTCTGGAGCCATGGCTGACAGGTTCAACAAATTAAGTGGAATCATTTTCTGAGACCAAACCCCTCTCATTATCAGAGCTTCTGCCAGCGCTTTAATTGAGTGGAAACTTTCATTTATTTTACGGTCGGGACATATTTGCAATTGTTGATTAAAGCTCGTAATAAGAGCATTCAAAACAAACAAACATGTTTCTCTATTAAAACAGTTACGCATGTAAGTAAAATTTGAATCTGCTCTCCGTTCTCTCATAAAGAGCCTTGGAAGCCAGGATCTTTTTTCAACATCTAATAAAAGTCTCAATAAGATTTCTCCATTTCCATAAAGCGCATTCTCTATGCCAATATGCTTATGACCTGACCTTGTTGGCAAACGCAAACTCTTGGCAATATCAAGAATAAAAACATTGAAACAATGGTAAACTGCTACAGTCGATCCCTGAATAGTGAAGACCTCATTCAGATGGTAGGGCGAGGTATTAACTTCCAGCACCCCGTAATCCTCGTAAACCCTGCAATGCCAGTTTCCGATACGAATTTCTAGACATTCAAGAAGTTGATCACTGTCATCATATTGGTGTGCGATAGAGAAATCTGAGATATTATTGTTTTTTAACACTTCTTCAAGTTTACAATGCCATTGATGCAGAGTTTTAGCGGCTTCTTCCTTACTGAAATCTTCCCCTTGTGGTGTCAGAAGTTCAAATTCTTCACCAATGGTCAACAAATCAGTATTCATACTTCTTGGAAAAGTCCTTGGTGAACTTGCCATTTCTATGTTTAAAGTCTGACTTTCTTTGGTGGTGGCAGAGGCGGCAGTTTTTTCTTTAGATGTGACCGACTTTGAAAACAACAGGGGCAACACTTGATCTGGAATCAAAAAAAACACTAAGTAATCCAATATTTCTTTTTGTCTACTAGAAATATGACCTGGTGAAACAACACCATAATCACAAAAAGACCACAGAAACCGATTGACTCCCGCAATGACTTGAGTGTCTCTATAAAAAACTTCACCCCGTATCGCTTTATATAAAGATGACTGCATATCCAACCAAATTTCAAAGGCTTCATCAGTCAGGTTAACAAGATTGTAAAATTCTGGTTTTTCACCTAACGCAACAGTCCTCTTAAAATCCACCAGTAAAGACTCACACGACAGATCAAATTTCTCAATATCTCTGAAAATGAACACTATGATTTTCACCAAAAGCCTTTCATAGTTAATAATATCAATCATTGTTAAACGCTGGTCTTCACATGGCTCCAGATCCTTACCAAAACAGGCACGTTTTTTTTTAATAACCGTGAAAATCAATTGCGAGAAACATCTTCTTATTTTTTTTAGAAGTAAATACTTATCACTGCTGAATTGGAAAGGTAACTTCTCAGGTTTCTTGTATTCTTGCGAACAATACTTTTTGCCTATGCATTCCGTAGCGAGCAGATCAAGATCGTTGATCAGCATCAGTAACATTTCCCCCTCACAGGAGTTGCTCAGCAACTGTACTTGCTCTGATGAGAGCCACGCGCTCACTGGAGGTTTAGAGGAAAGTTCACAAGAGCTCTGTTTATTAAAGTTATTTTCCAGAAACGCTTTCATGTTGCCTCTGGCTTTTTCTTCATAGGTTTCAGGGGGGGAAAAGCCTAGAACCTGACAGGTAGATATTTGTCTATCAGGTAAACGTGTTGTATTGCAGGGCGACTGAAAGGAATTTTCTTTTTGCTGTAATATCGGTGTTTTACGGACGTCAGGTTGCGAAACCAAGATTTTTGCTGGTATTACCTCAGGGGCAATAGATATACCTGATACATATGACTGAACTGTGTCCATAAATTAAATCCTTTACTATCGACAACTATTTTATTGCAAGAAGGAGACAGTTCCATTTTGCCACCACGATTGTTTGCGCCCTTCCCAGGCTGAGTAATCATGACCTCTGATTTAGGATCAATTGTGTCTGCATACAATTCCATAAAAACTAACAACAAGGTAAGAGTACTTAACATTATCCAGCCAGAAACAGGCGTCACTGCTGGAGAAATCACCAGCCAAATCTAAAATCAGGATGATCTGGCCGACCTCAACCTCAGTCGACAACTTCTCAAACACTCTATTGAGCGCGTCATGGTCGCAGAACTGGAAGAATATCCCGGTTATTCCAAACATGCCCCAGAAGGCGATAACAGCGTGATCAGAAACTGGCATGCAGCCATGACCGGTTTGCCATGTAATTCCAGGCCGGTTCAAGGATTAACTTTTTGGGGTGCGTTTACACAGAATCAATTACAGGCTCAGTTTTTCATGTGGAAGAAAAGATAAATGTTTGAAGGTATCCCAATCCAGGCCCAGTTCCTTTACAAAGTCACAAAACAAGCGTTCTACCTCGTCGTCTTTGTTTTCTGCATAATCCATTGGATCGCCCAGTTCCAGCTGCAACGGTTTGTTATCGTGCTGGTGTTGTTCCATTAACTGTAACCAGGCTGTGAATAACTCATTTATCCGCTTTGCCTCCTCGCCCGAACGGGGAGCCTGTGGAAAGCGAAACTCAATGGTAGTCCGGGCCTTTCTTACCCTTTCACTTTCTTGCTCCGCAACATTGGCTGACAGGTGCAATAAATTGAGAGGAACATATTTGTCAGACCAAACTCCTCTCATTGTGAGCGCCGTTGACAACTCTTTAATTGAGCAGAAACTTTCATTAATTTTACGCTCGGGAGATATTTGCAATTGTTTATTAAAGGCCATAACAAAAGCATTCAAAACAAAAATATGTGGCTCCTTACGGGGGTGGTTGCGTATGTAGCAAAAATAGTCTTCTGCCTTCTGCTCTCTTAGAAAGAGCCTTGGAAACCACGCTCTTCTTTCAACATCTAATAAAAGTCTCAGTATAATTTCCCCATTTCCATAGAGCGCTTTGTCCAAGCCAATATGTTTATGGCCTGAGCATGTGGGCAAACGCAAACTTCTGGCAATAGCAAAAATAAACACATCGAAACAATGGTAGACTGATACAGACTCTCCATTAATTTTGTAAAACTGATTCAGATGGTAGGGTGATGTATTAACTTCCAGTACCCCAGCATCCATATGAGCCGTGTAATGCCAGTTGCTAATACGAACTCCAAGAGACCCTATAAGATGAGAACCGGTATAACAGTCGGGTTTGATATAGAAATCCGAGATGTTGCTATTTTTTAAAATCTCTTCAAGTTTACTGTGCCATTGCTTCAGAGTTGCATCGATTTCATTCGTGGTGAACTCTGTCCCATTTGGCCTCAAATACTCAAACTCTTCACCAGTGGTCAATAAATCAGTATTCATGTTTCTTGGAAAAGCCCCTGGTGGGCTTGACGTTTTTACTCTTGAAAGAAGAACTTCATTAGCGGTGGGAGAAAGCACACATTTCACCGTATCTGTAATAGGCTTTGAAAACAAAACAGGTAATACTTGATCGGGAATCAAAAAAAACGCCATGTAATCTAATATTTTTTCTTGATTATTAAAAACACACTCTGGCGAAGCAGCACCATCATTACAAAAAGACCACAGTAACCGGCTGGCACCCGTAATAACTTTAGTATCGAAAAGCCAAAAATTGCTGACTATCATTTTATAAAAAGCTAACTGCATATCCAGCCAAACTGCAAAGGCTTCCTCTGTCAGGTTAAGAAGACTGCAAGATTCTGACTCTGTGTTTAACTCAACTGTCCTCAAAAAATCTACTAGTAAAGATTCGCGTGACAGATTGACTCTCTTGATATCCCTTGCCACGAACAATACGATTTTTGCCAGAAGTCTTTCGTAGTTAACAGTTTCAATTCCGGTTAAATTCAGATCATTTAATGTTTGCATATCCCTAATATAATAATCACGTCTACTCCCAATAACATTATAAATAAGAGCAGCAAAATATGCCCTTATTTCATTTAGAAGTGTATTTGCATCAAAGCTGAATTCGAAAGGTAGCTTTTCATGCCTCACGAATTCCCCCACGGTATGTATACACTTTTTACCTACACACTCTGTCGCTAACAGATCAGCATCATTAACCAGCATTAGTAATGCTCTTCCTTTATCAGATTTGCCCAGAAACTGTATTTGCTCTGATGAAAGCCAAGCGCTTGTAGGAGATTCAAAAGGACATTTACTAAATTCCTTATTATTAATTACCAGAAAAGCTTTCATGTTGCCCCTGGCTTTTTCTTCATAGACGTCAGGGGGATCAAAGTCCAAAACCTGACAGGTGGCCATTTGTCTATCATGCAAACGTGTTTGCGTTGGCTGCAAGAAACCGTTTATTTGATTTAATGTCAGGCCATCTCGGACTTCAGGTTGCGGGACCGGTTTTTCGCCTGATATTCCCTGAGGGAAAAAAGCTAAAGTTGGTATTGGTGACTGTAATCTATCCATGAATTAAACCCTTTAATATCGAAAACTATTTTATTATCAGAAAGAGACAATTACATTTTGCCACCCTATTTCTATGCTATTCCCAGACCGTGTAAGCGTAACCTCTGACATAGGATAAAATTGTGCCTGCGTACAATTTCATAAAAACTAACAAGAAGGTAAGAATGCTTAACTTTATTGTGAGAATATTCATAAATATCCCGATCAAATTCCAGACTTGATACCTGCACAAAGAGAAACCTCCTTTCCATTATTCAGCCGTTAACAGGCGTAACTGCTAAACTCGCCCCCGTCTCAATTTATATATGAGTTGGCTCAGCTCTATGTCACTTGCTGTTGTTCACACCCGCGCCCGACCAGGAATTGAAGCTCCAGGGGTACAGGTTGAGGTTCACCTCTCCAATGGCCTTCCTGCGCTCAATATTGTGGGCCTGCCAGAAACAGCCGTGAAAGAGAGCAAGGACTGGGTGCGCAGCGCCATTATTAATGGATGGAAAAGTGTTTCTTATTTTTTTATCAACTTGAGCCTAAAAAGAGGAAAACATTAAGATGAATAAAAACTTACACTTTCTGGTAGCTGTTTGTCTTGTATGTTTTTTTGGTACCGCCATCATGCCGGTTGCATGGGCCGGTGGGAACGATTCTGATTTAAAGGAACATAAATTCCTGACGGCATGCAGAGACGGTGACCTGGAAGGTGCCAGGTATTATCTTCAGCTCGACGGGTTTGATATCAATCACCTCTATTCTGGAGGAGAAAAAAAACAGCTCATGACAGGGCTATTTCTGGCAGCAGGCTATGGACATCACGCTGTTGTTAAAATGTTGCTGAATGCCGGTGCTGATCCCAATGTAAGAGCCTACAACGGAAAAACACCTTTAATTAATGCGTCGGGAGCCGGTCATGAGTCAGTGATCGATACCTTGATAGCCTCCGGTGCTGATGTTAATGCGGTTACAGACAATAATGATTCGGCCATTTATGTGGCCTCAAAAGGCGGTCATGACCAGCTTGTGAAACGTCTTATGGTTGCTGGTGCTTTACATCCTATGGGAGATGCATCCAAACCTGTTCTGAAGAATACATGGGGAGAGCATGAATTTCTGGCCGCCTGCCGGGAAGGACATATCACTGTTGTCCGGTATTACCTGACACTCAACGGGTTTGATATCAATCAACTCTATTCTGGAGGAGAAAAAAAACAGCTCATGACAGGGCTATTTCTGGCAGCAGGCTATGGACATCACGCTGTTGTTAAAATGTTGCTGAATGCCGGTGCTGATCCCAATGTAAGAGCCTACAACGGAAAAACACCTTTAATTAATGCGTCGGGAGCCGGTCATGAGTCAGTGATCGATACCTTGATAGCCTCCGGTGCTGATGTTAATGCGGTTACAGACAATAATGATTCGGCCATTTATGTGGCCTCAAAAGGCGGTCATGACCAGCTTGTGAAACGTCTTATGGTTGCTGGTGCTTTACATCCTATGGGAGATGCATCCAAACCTGTTCTGAAGAATACATGGGGAGAGCATGAATTTCTGGCCGCCTGCCGGGAAGGACATATCACTGTTGTCCGGTATTACCTGACACTCAACGGGTTTGATATCAATCAACTCTATTCTGGAGGAGAAAAAAAACAGCTCATGACAGGGCTATATCTGGCAGCAGGCTATGGACAGCACACTGTTGCTAAAATGTTGCTGAATGCCGGTGCTGATCCCAACGTAAGAGTCTACAGCGGCAAGACACCCTTGATCAACGCAGCACAAAACAGTCATGGGGCAGTGATTGATATATTGATAGCCTCCGGTGCTGATGTTAATGCGGTTACAAACGATAATGAGTCAGCCATTTATATTGCCTCAATAGGCGGATATGACCACCTGGTACAGCGTCTTATGGATGCTGGCGCGCGACACCCGATGGGAGACGCATCCAAACCTGTTCTGAAGAATACATGGGGAGAGCATGAATTTCTGGCCGCCTGCCGGGAAGGACACCTCCCTGCCATTCGGTATTATCTTCAGCTCGACGGGTTTGATATCAATCAACTCTATTCTGGAGGAGAAAAAACACAGCTCATAACAGGGCTATATCTGGCAGCAGGCTATGGACAGCACACTGTTGTTAAAATGTTGCTGAATGCCGGTGCTGATCCCAACGTAAGAGTCTACAGCGGCAAGACACCCTTGATCAACGCAGCACAATACAGTCATGGGGCAGTGATTGATACATTGATAGCCTCCGGTGCTGATGTTAATGCGGTTACAGGCAATAATGATTCAGCCATTTATGTGGCCTCAATAGGCGGATATGACCACCTGGTACAGCGTCTTATGGATGCTGGCGCGCGACACCCGATGGAAGATGCATCCAAACCTGTTCTGAAGAATAGATGGGGAGAGCATGAATTTCTGGCCGCCTGCCGGGAAGGACACCTCCCTGCCATTCGGTATTATCTTCAGCTCGACGGGTTTGATATCAATCAACTCTATTCTGGAGGAGAAAACTACCTACCCTATACAGGGCTATATCTGGCAGCAGGCTATGGACAGCACACTGTTGTTAAAATGTTGCTGAATGCCGGTGCTGATCCCAACGTAAGAGTCTGCAGCGGCAAGACACCCTTGATCAACGCAGCACAAAACAGTCATGGGGCAGTGATTGATACATTGATAGCCTCCGGTGCTGATGTTAATGCGGTTACAGACGATAATGAGTCAGCCATTTATGTGGCCTCAATAGGCGGATATGACCAGCTGGTACTGCGTCTTATGGATGCTGGCGCGCGACACCCGATGGAAGATGCATCCAAACCTGTTCTGAAGAATACATGGGGAGAGCATGAATTTCTGGCCGCCTGCCGGGAAGGACACCTCCCTGCCATTCGGTATTATATTCAACTCGACGGGTTTGCTATCGATCAACTCTATTCTGGAGGAGAAAAAAAACGGCTCATGACAGGGCTATATCTGGCAGCAGGCTATGGACAGCACGCTGTTGTTAAAATGTTGCTGAACGCCGGGGCTGATCCCAACGTAAGAGTCTACAGCGGCAATACACCCTTAATCAATGCAGCGACAAACGGTCATGAGGCCGTGGTCAACACCCTGATTGAAAATGGGGCAGATATGCAACACGCGTCCGATTCTGTCCATTCTGCTTTAATTGAGGCAGCAAAAGGCGGGTATTATAAAGTTGTGAGTCTGCTCCTGGAAAAAGGGATTGCCCCTTACAATCGAATTCAGGAAAAGTCTGTTGGCAAAAAAGCTCTCTCAGAAGCCCGAAAGCATGAACCTTCGCTTGACGACAGGCGCTCCCTGCATGACCACCAGAACTATAAGGTCACAAAGGAAGTGCTGACTCAGGCAATCAAGGCGAGAGATCATGACCAAGTCAGATCATGGCGTAGCCGTATCCAACATGCCGGAGCGAATCTGTATGAACGTATCACCAGCTTTTCCAGAGAAGGTAGCGCGGACGAAAGACAATCACTCATTGACCCGATGGCCAAGCTGTCTGTTTATAATAAATGATTCACTCCACGTCATCACTGTTAAGTGCCCGGCCATGTGGAAACAACTATTTCTGGCCAATGAACAGGTTGCTCAGCGGGGTTGCAGCGCAGGGAGCATAGCCCGCTTGCACCGCCAGAGGAGAGAGTCACAAATATTATATGTCGGTTTTTTTGGTAATAGTAACGGTGATAGGGGATTCAGCTGATGGTTTTCTATTGCCTGAGAACCCGGTTTTCAGAGCGTGGGGAAATTTACTTTCAGCGCGTGGTAAAAAAGAAACTCCTGAGAGCCGCTCTGTAATATCAGATGATCTGGATGATACCTTCCCGTTTTTAACGTTGACATTGTTAATGAAGAGAAACAACCACATCACGAAAGAAGACCACCTGTGGCGGTTGTGACCAGAGCTTTAAGACGGTCAAAAAGCTCCCCCCCCTCCGTTAGAGCAGTAGCGGCTCCCGGTTCAAGAGAAGGCAGAAACTCAACAACCACCGGCTAAAGCCGGTGGGTTAGTATTACGGACTGAAAGTCCGGATACGCGTCAAAGACGCGTTGATGTTAACCTTCAGTCCTGAATTTTGTGACAAACACAAAATGGTACTGAATTTTAAAAACCGTATGACTGCCAAATCTATAGTCCACTGCCCTACATCTCACACCGAACATACGGCAGGAAGTATCGTAGCTAAAGCTGACCGGCTAAAGCCGGTGGTTTTAACCTTTTAGGGGACTAATAAATATTAATGGGGCTCCCACCACAGGAACATAGCCATCCTGCATCCTTTGTTCTTGAACGACAGAGACTGACCAGAGTGTGAAATAAGCCCATAGAGGTATAAATAGCCACATACTTCACACAACGCCTGTCGCCCTACAACCTCTTTCGTGTGTTGTTACAACTTTCGAGAACTGTCAAAAACCATTGGCCAATGAAATGAGTCCGGTTTGTTAGCATCATAAAACCGTCCCCAGTTACCCCCTAATTTCTGTCGTCTCCGCAGTCTGGCAATATATTCGATTTCTCCTGTCTCATAATTAACGACATTACGCGTCTGCTGTTGACACAGATAGCACCTGAAGGGCTGGAAGGAGTTATATCTGTGCCACTCTTCATACTGATATTTTTCCGAATCAGTCAGACATTTTGTACAGTACATCTGATGGAAGCAGGGTAGGACAACTGGCATTTCCTCCGCCCTGAAAGTCTCATGACACAGTGCGCATAACAAACCCGCTCTCCCATCTTCAGTCCTTCCATCATGGATACGTGGCACCATCAGTCCGTTCTTGATCGCAAAGCTTCGCTCCCCGCGGACAAGACCTGAGTCCAGTGAATACTTCAGTAAAGGAAGAATAGAGGGCTGTGAAAACAGGCAGGCTGCCTGCAACGGGTTATAGCCCTGTGTCGCAAGTGCAGGATCAGCCTTGTTTTCCAGCAAAAGCTCAACCAGTTCAGGGGAGTTATGTTTTACCACAGCAAGATGCAACGGTGTGTCGCCCTCACTGTTTCTCTGGTCAGGGTTTTCTCCTTTATCCAGCGCGGCTTTGACTACCTCAGGGTACTGGGAAAAAATGCCCTCTGCCCCCTGGCCATGTTCATCGCCCAGGTGCTTATCGTCAAGGGGGGGCAGTATATGCCGACAGTCATCCCTTTCCCTGCGTTGTTTTGCAGTCATTCCTGAGAACATTTTCCGTGCGGGCTGCAGTGAGTAGTTACGGTATTTCATAAACCGCAATGCCGAGGCATTAGAGTATTCCAAAGCTCGACGCTGCACCCTTTCGGATTCTCCTTCGAGCACACCAAGATGATGGGCAACATTCAACAGCTCATTAACATGGCGCGTGTTATGAAAACCAACAGCATGCTCCAGCACGCTCCAGCCACCATGGTTTCTTTCTCTGGCTGCCAGCATTTTTCTTATGCTGGTCTGGTTGTTCCGGCATGTTCCCAGCAGTAAAGGCATCACCTCCGGGTTGCTTTGGGCTGCAGCCATCATGGCATGTCTGCCATCCTGATCGACCCGCTGAGCAGCCTGTTGGGAGAGATCTTTAACCCCCAATGCATCCGAAGCCTGAATCAGTTTCTCAACAACCGTAGGGGAGGCGAAAAGTGAGGCTTTAAGCAGGGCATTTTCACCGGCATTGTTGCAATGGGTAAGCATCTTCGTTCTGGTTTCAGTTGTCGGAGCGCCGTCCAGAAGCGTGTCCAGAAGAACGGGGGAATAATCGTATGTTCCTGACATGGCGGCGGCCATAATCAGTGCGTTGTCACCATTGTTGTTTGTCTTCAGCATCTGCGCAGGTCTGCAATATTCTAACAGTGAGGCCATAACTTCCGGCACAAACTGGGCAGCACTCATTAATGCATTGGCGCCTCCATTCGCCACGGTTTGTTTTTGCGCTTCGAGGGTGGGAGCATTCGGGCAGGCTGACAGCAACACATCAACCAGTTCCGGGTATCCGTACCAGATTGCCAAAATCAGGGCGTTGTTTCCTGCGTTGTCCTGTGCTGTCAAAAGAGTATGAGTTGTGTGGTTGCCCGGGCTGGCATCAAGTATCCGGCTGACAAGTTCCGGCTTCCGGCAGGTGATGGCCCGGTGAAGTGCATTCTGGCCTTCTCCGTTAATGTCAGTGAGAACCTGGGCAAGCACACTCTTATTGGGGCAGGCCTTGATCAGACGGTCTACATGTGCCGGGGCGTGCCAGAAAGCGAGATTCAGGGGGGTAAACCCATCATTGTCCCGGGCAGTCAGCATCCTGGTTAAAGTACGCTCATCAGGAGCGGCATCGAGCAACAGGGGGATATTGTCCGGAGAGTTTTCAATACTGCGGTTGAGGGCGTTCATACCCAAAACGTCCTGCTCCGTCAGTAACGAAGCTGTTATTTCATTGCTGGGAGAGGCCTTGAGAATGGTGCTGACGGCATCAGTGGGGTAGCAAGCCGCTACGGTTAAAACGTTACCACCTGTACTCATTACAGTACCCAGTAACAGGGGCAGGTCAGACCCGGGATATCGGTTAATAAGCAACTTCAGGGTTTCACTGTTCTTAAGGGCAGCCATGATAACTGCACCCCAGCCGTCATGAACTGGTCGGGTAATAAGAGCGGTTATTGTTTCATCATCCGGGCAGGCATCCAGCAGAGTTTTAACCAGCCCGGTATTCTCGGGATGCACGTAGATTGCCTGCTCAAGTGGAGTGAAAGTGATGTTGGAATCCTGTAGCGTGTCCTGAAATATGGACGGCCTTTCAGAGACCGGAACATGTTGTAGAACCGTTGCTGTCAGCTCAGGCGCTTCAGTGACAGCTATCATCAAACAGTTAAAGCCATCACTGGTCTTTTCCCGAATAGCCCGGACTTTAGAATCCTGATCCGGATAACTGTTCAATAATGGTTCCAGAAAGTGTGGTTGCTTTAACAGCGAAAGGTGGAGGACATTCAGTTTACCTGTCGTTTTCGCAATAATGAGATCTCTCACCAGCTCGTGGTACTGTTGATCCAGAACCCAGCTGACCAGCTCTGATTTTCCAAGCGCAGAGGCGGCCAGCATGCACGCAGATAAAATATTAAACCCCAGAGTAGATGTGTATCGCTCCACCCGGTCGACTGCCGCAGGTGAACAGATTCCACCGGCTTCCGAAGAGACCGCAGACTGGAGTATTGATTTTGCCCGCTCCTGTAGCTCCAGGTTTACACCGTATTCATAACTCTCCTGATTCAAAATCCAGCGTGCCAGGGAACCCACAGTGTCGAGCATCTGCATCAAGCGTTCATCGGGAAGCTTACCTGCCAAAGGAGAGTCTGTGCCGAACTTTGTTTCCGGATGGCTGTAAAAAGCTTTCAGCCATCTCCGCTCGTTCCCCCAGGGAATCATTTCGATATAGGGTTCAAGATTGACTTCGGAGCTGGCGATTCCTTCAGCTGGGAACGGCTGCCCAGACCCTGCATATTGATAAAAGGTCAGTAAATAGAAGGCTTCGCTTTGACCAGAGAATATGTGGTGACCGTCCTGTTCCATTCTCTGCCTGAGATCGGATGGTAAACCATAAGCCTGTTCATCGCAGATATGCCCCATTATCACTTCGGACGGGGCCGGATTATTTTCATCATAGATCGCCAGCCGGAAGCCCAACCCACTGTCCTGAGCCAGGATCGAAGAAGAGATCCAAAAGGAAAGTCTCCAGCAAACGTTTATGAGCTTCCTGGATATTAAAGAAATCTGCCCACAGCTCTTCACACCGCTATTGCCAGTACGCTTCGGGAACCAAAACCTCATACTGTGCCAGACTCCATCTGAATACCAAAAATACAAGATATAGCCCCAACGGCACTGACCTAAAGTGCCATCCTTCGCCTGGCGGGATTTGCCAGAGAGAACGATTATCTAAACCGTTCTTTTTCCAGCCCTCCTGACAAACCATGGCAACTTCTAGAGCAACCCTGATAAAGCATGCGTGAAACTGTCTCCACCAGATGGCGCAAGCTGATAATCCCTCATTTAAACGAGGATCAGCATAAAAAAATGGCTAAATCCGGCTTTTTCGCAGTAGGTCAGTGTTAAGTCCGACAGACTGCTAGACTAGCCATCCTTTTGGAGAAAAGAAAAGCAGGCATGTCATTAACTGTTGTGCTCACCCGCGCTCGCCTTGGTATCAGTGCCCCAGAGGTTCAGGTTGAAGTACATCTTTCCAACGGTCTCCCTGTGCTGAACATCGTCGGCCTGCCAGAAGCAGACGTGAAAGAAAGCAAAGACAGAGTGCGCAGCGCCATTATTAATGGTGGTTTTGAGTTCCCGGCTCGTCGCATCACCATCAACTTTGCTCCGGGCAACTTTACATCGTTGAAGCACAAAGGGCGGCTCTGTTAATGGCTCTGAAAAGGTGTCTGTTCAGCGTGTTTCTTACCTTACTCTTGCCGACTTGAGCCTGTGAAATGAGGGATATAAGAATGAACAATAATGCACATCTTCTGATAGTTGTTTGTCTTGTATATTTTTTCGGTGCCATCATCAAACCGACGGCATGGGCCGGGGGTGGGGCTGGCTTAGAAAATGCACAGGGGGAACATGAGTTCCTGACTGCATGCAAGAAAGGAGACGATGAAAGCGTCAGGAATTTTCTGGATCTCGACGGGTTTGATATCAATCAACTCTATTCCAGTGGAGAAAACAAACCACCCTGTACAGGGCTTTACCTGGCAGCAGGCCATGGTCATAACGATGCTGTTAAAATGCTTCTGGGGGCTGGAGCTGATCCCAACATAAGCAATCCCGACGGCAAAACCCCTTTAATCATTGCGGCGACATTCGGTCATCAGCCGGTTATCAATATCTTGATAGACTTCGGAGCTGATGTTAATGCGGTCACAGACAATAATGATTCCGCTATTTATATGGCCTCAAAAGGCGGTCATGACCAGCTTGTGAAACGTCTTATGGTTGCTGGCGCTATACATCCTATGGGAGATGCGTCCAAACCTGTACTGAAAAACACCGGGGAAGAGCATGATTTTCTGGCTGCCTGCCGGGAAGGACATATCGCAGGTGTCCGGTATTACCTGAGACTCGCCGAGTTTGATATTAATCAACTTTTTCTCGCAAATGAAAATAAACAGCCTACAACAGGACTTTATCTGGCAGCAGGCTTTGGCCATAGCTCTGTAGTCAAAATGCTGCTGGAGGCCGGAGCTGATCCCAATAGAAGAACCCATCGTGGCTGGACACCCTTTTTCAATACGGTCGCATTAGGTCGTCAGGCGGTTATCAATACCTTGATAGACTTCGGAGCTGATGTTAATGCGGTCACAGACAATAATGATTCCGCTATTTATATGGCCTCAAAAGGCGGTCATGACCAGCTTGTGAAACGTCTTATGGTTGCTGGCGCTATACATCCTATGGGAGATGCATCCAAACCTGTACTGAAAAACACCGGGGAAGAGCATGATTTTCTGGCTGCCTGCCGGGAAGGACATATCGCAGGTGTCCGGTATTACCTGAGACTCGCCGAGTTTGATATTAATCAACTTTTTCTCGCAAATGAAAGAAAACAGCCTACAACAGGACTTTATCTGGCAGCAGGCTTTGGCCATCACTCTGTAGTCAAAATGCTGCTGGAGGCCGGAGCTGATCCCAATAGAAGAACCCATCGTGGCTGGACACCCTTTCTCAATACGGTCGCATTCGGTCGTCAGGCGGTTATCAATACCTTGATAGACTTCGGAGCTGATGTTAATGCGGTCACAGACAATAATGATTCCGCTATTTATATGGCCTCAAAAGGCGGTCATGACCAGCTTGTGAAACGTCTTATGGTTGCTGGCGCTATACATCCTATGGGAGATGCGTCCAAACCTGTACTGAAAAACACCGGGGAAGAGCATGATTTTCTGGCTGCCTGCCGGGAAGGACATATCGCAGGCGTCCGCTATTACCTGAGACTCGCCGAGTTTGATATTAATCAGCTTTTTCTCGCAAATGAAAAAAAACAGCCTACAACAGGACTTTATCTGGCAGCAGGCTTTGGCCATCACTCTGTAGTCAAAATGCTGCTGGAGGCCGGAGCTGATCCCAATAGAAGAACCCATCGTGGCTGGACACCCTTTCTCAATGCGGCGGCATTAGGTCGGCAGGCGGTTATCAATACCTTGATAGACTTCGGAGCTGATGTTAATGCAGTCACAGACGATAATGATTCAGCTATTTATATGGCCTCAAAAGGCGGTCATGACCAGCTTGTGAAACGTCTTATGGTTGCTGGCGCTATACATCCCATGGGAGATGCGTCCAAACCTGTACTGAAAAACACCGGGGAAGAGCATGATTTTCTGGCTGCCTGTCGGGAAGGACATATCCCAGGTGTCCGGTATTACCTGAGACTCGCCGAGTTTGATATTAATCAACTTTTTCTCGCAAATGAAAAAAAACAGCCTACAACAGGACTTTATCTGGCAGCAGGCTCTGGCCATCACTCTGTAGTCAAAATGCTGCTGGAGGCCGGAGCTGATCCCAACGTGGAAGTTTACAGCGGCAATACACCCTTGATCAATGCGGCGACAGGTGGTTATGAGGCCGTGGTCAACACCCTGATTGAAAATGGAGCAGATACGCAACACGCGTCGGATTCTGGCCTTACTGCTTTAAGTGAGGCAGCAAAAAACGGGTATTATAAAATTGTGAGTATGCTTCTGGAGAATGGGGTTGACCCTTACAATCGAATTCAGGGGAAATATGTTGGCAAAAAAGCTCTCTCAGAAGCCAGCACTTATCAACCCGGGTTTTCCCATACTCGCCCCCTGCTGACCACCCAGAACTACGCATTTACAAAAGAAGTACTGAGTCAAACAATGAAAGCGAGAGATCATGGCGAGGTGAGGTCCTGGCGAAGTCAACTCCAACATGCCGGAGGGCGCCTGTACAAAAATCTCATCAACTTTTCCAGAGGGGGTAGCGCGGATGAAAGACAATCACTCATTGACCCAATGGCTAAATTATCTGTTCATGGGAAATGATTCACGCCACATGATCACGACTATCAGCCTGTCGGACATAGCCGTCAATCAGCCTGGTTAATGGTCAAATTCGTCTTTGCGCTGTAGGTTAGTGATCAGTCCGACAGACTGCCAGACTCGCTCCTTCTTTTACAGGGTATGGAGTTTTTAAGGCCTATGTCACTGGCAGTTGTTCATACCCGCGCCGATTGGGCATTGAAGCTCCAGAGGTACAGGTTGAGGTTCACCTCTCCAATGGTCTTCCTGCCCTCAATATTGTGGGCCTGCCAGAAACAGCCGTGAAAGAAAGCAAAGACAGAGTGCGCAGCGCCATTATTAATGGTGGTTTTGAGTTCCCGGCCCGCCGCATCACCATCAACCTTGCACCACCAAACTGTGCATAGTGACAAGATGCAGAACCGTTTTTTTAAACCCCCTCAACTAACAGATATTTCTACAGACATTCTGGTTAACTGCCCGGTCATGTGAAAACGCATATTTCTGGCTAATAAACAGGTTACTCCGAAGGGTGGCAGCCCTGTAATCTAACAGACACGTCATCTCTATTTTTTATTACTTATCAATGAGTTATATGGTTTGTTTTTATGTGCACGGGGGGGGGGTATTGAAAGGTATGAACTTGTTATCACAGCCAGCTGTCACTATTAAAGCGATTTTACATATTGCAATCAATAAGAATTACGTAGCAATCAGCAACAATCATTAATAATCAAAAAGGTAATCCATTATGTCTGCCCCAATATCCATATCAACGCCAGTGGCTAAACATCAGGACTCAACTTGTGTCGATATCGATAACAATACATGGCGAGTGAACTCATCAAAGGTCAATGAATGTTGTATCTGTTATGGTGATTTGGTCACTAAGAGTATCTGTAATGAAAATCATGGTACCTGCCAAGCATGCTTTACGGAATTGACTCTTGCCTCCCGAAATAAACCAACCTGCATCCTCTGCAGAGGATCTATGGTCCCTCCTGAGCAGCGAGTGGAGGCTGATAAGCAATTAAAAAAAGCTATCGACGCTGCCACTTTTTCCTGTACCGATAGCCAGTGCGTCTGGCAGGGCAAATACAGTCAATTACAAGACCATCGGCTGCAACACACGACAAGAGGCGGAGACATAAGCTTACCCTTACCATTCCAGCCATTGAGTCAGCCTGTATCTGGCAACATACCGGATGACTTACCAAGATTTGCAACCAAATATTCCTTGACCTGTCACGATAAGGTTTTTGGTACCCTGACTGTTGCACCTGATCGGGAAATGACTGATCACATCCTCTCTAATATCTGGACGGTGCTCTTTACTGCAAAACCAGACACAACCCCACCATTCCGTCAGGGTGAAGCTCTATCGGGTGAGGTGACCCTGATGGACAAAGCACACACATGTCTGGCCCGGTATTCAACCGGTTATTCTGTTCGTGGTGATGAAAAAAACCTTTTGGTTTCATCAGAAAGCGGCCTAACCGAGCTAACTTATGAAAACAGTAAATCCTTCTGTGATCTTGATGTTATCCCACCAGTGGAAGAGGGGGGTGGATGTCCTACATTAATGACAGGGTTCCGCACTGATAAAGAGCGCCCTATAGGGGATGTGACCTGTGCAGTTTATAGTGGTACTAAGAAGTTCCCTATGAAAAAAAGACAACGAACAACAGCTTTTGTTCCGCAACGGATGTCCAACATGGCTTTGAACGCGCTTTCTTCAGCTCATAAGGCTCCGGGCATGAAACTGTATTTATTCATGGGAGCCAACCACGAGCGGCTTCTGGGCAGCGTATGCAAGAGCGGCATAGATTCAGAACAGTTCTGCTATGCATCGGCAATTGATGCTCTGTATGCTGAAAATGGTGATGATGGATATACAGTCCGTCCCTATTCGTTAGGTGGCAATTACCTCACTTCACAAAAGGATGAACACGATCAGGTAACTACCATCATTCAAAAAGATCCACCTGATGATCCTCACCCCTGTGGTTTTGAAGTTCATTACAACCTGAGTAAAGATCGCCGCTGCTGGGAGTCTATAAAATTTATCCGACCCAACAGATCCGAGATGCTGATGAAGGCTACAGAGCAAATATAACTGCAGTCACATCTTTTTTGCCAGCACTATGCCCACGCGTTTTCATGCTTCCCGGTGGGCACTTTTCGCTCATGGCTGTGTTTATTATCTGGTCCTTGAGCCCAGGGGCAACCAATATAATGGATCTATTCAGTACAGAGAGCACAGGTAGCGCTGTATAACTGCTAAGATCCTCCCCTTCAATTTGAGTATGGAGTGATTCAAGCCGATGTCTCTGGCCGTTGTTCACACCCGTGCCCGGCTGGGCATTGAGGCCCCGGAAGTTCAGGTTGAGATTCACCTGTCCAACGGACTTCCGGCACTTAATATTGTTGGCCTGTCTGAAACAGCCGTAAGAGAAAGCAAAGACAGAGTACGCAGCGCTCTGCTGAATGCCGGGTTTGAATTTCCAGCCCGCAGAATTACCGTCAATCTGGCTCCTACAAACTGTGCTTGGTTGCGTGGCAAAGGACGGTTTTTCCGAATACTTTACACACGATTATTACTTACCCCTCAAAACCGCAGAAACCCTTGTTTTGCGAAATAGTGAAAGATTTTTATCTTTTCTTTAAGGGAGAATATCCGCCGCCTGGCGGGGGCTCCTATAAGAAAATTTTTCAGGATCTCCTCTCTTTCAGTACCGCATAAGCTCTCTCAACCCTCTTGAATTTGAGTTCATCTCCACAAGGTCTGTCAGGATGATATATTTTGGCAAGTAATCTATAGGCATGACTTATATCTTCCAATGTGTACTGTTCACCGGCTTTTAACCCCAGAATTTTCAGGCAGTCCTCGTCCCGAACCTTTTTACTGTAGAGAATTTCATCCTTTACAGTCGTACTTCGCTTTTTATCGGGTAAGGGCGAAGCATGAGCTCTTCTAAAAAATCCTTCACTGACTTCCAGAGCCATTGCCCAGTGGTTGAACTTTATTTCCGCATTCTTCTCAAAATGCTGTCGGGTATCCTGAAATTCCTGTCTCTGCGCTGATCGTAATGCAAGAATTTCAACGCGAACTCCTCGTATCGTATTTGCTAAACGACTTCGGTATGCCATCACCAGGCTGTTGACTTCAACATCCCGTGTAAAAAGCGATTCAAATTCAGCATCTAACGTGGAACACAAAACCCGTATTTTCTCATTTTCTGTTGGAGATAGTTTTACGAATTTCCGATCTATATCCGCTAGAGTCTTTTGAACCGCATCCCTGTTTTTTATGACATTTTCACTTGCACAGAGTCGCAATCTAAAAATTTCCTTCAAACTTATGGAAAGGTCACCGCTTTTAAATCGCTTAACTAAAGCATGATATTGGCATACTTGTTTTTCGGTAGCATTCAGATAATCACGTGCCGTTAGAAAGTGTTTTTTCCAGAAAAAGGGACCCTGTTCGCTTTGCTCCAAGTCTATTTTCAATCGGTCTACCTCCTTTAAATATTTGATTTTTATAATCTCAAGTCTTTTTTTAAGGCACTGATTCGTAGATACAACTTCCCGCGAAAACGGAGCTGTTGACGAAGTTGCATCAGCTATTACATCGCCTATGTTCAGACCTGTGGTTACAGGTGAAGGGAAAACGTTAACTGAAAGACCATACGAACATGAGGGAGCGGCAACGATTGAGTCAGGCTCGCCGAAAGTCTGGGAAGGTCGTGGTATGAGGGGAGGTCGCATAAAGGGATTTCTTTTGGGACCTGCCTCAATACCCACACTACATAAACTCACATAAAATACGAGGATGGGTAATGTCACGAATTTAATAACAGTCCACATACACAGTCAGAGCTATCCTCATTTCTGAGCTAAAAACCGAGAAAAGAATAGGTAAAATAGCAGAAATTCTCGCATATAATTCACCAACTATCGTCGGGGACACTAAGCTTGCCCCTCCGTTAACAAATAGAGACTAACTCAAATAGTGTCACTAGCCGTTGTCCATACCCGTGCCCGTCTTGGCATAGAAGCCCCTGAGGTTCAGGTCGAAGTACATCTTTCCAATGGGCTGCCTGCACTCAATATTGTGGGCCTGCCAGAAACAGCCGTGAAAGAAAGCAAAGACAGAGTGCGCAGCGCTATTATTAATGGTGGTTTTGAGTTCCCGGCCCGCCGCATCACCATAAACCTTGCCCCACCAGAGGAGAGGGTCACAAATATTAGATGTCTGTTTATTAGGTTGTTGTTACAGCTTTCGAGAACTGTCAAAAACCATCGGCCAATGAAATGAGTCCGGTTTGTTAGCATCATAAAACCGTCCCCAGTTACCCCCTAACTTCTGTCGTCTTCGCAGTCTGGCAATATATTCAATTTCTCCTGCCCCATAATTAACGACATTGCGCGTCTTCTGTTGACACAGATAGCACCTGAAGGGCTGGAAGGAGTTATATCTGTGCCACTCTTCATACTGATATTTTTCCGACTCAGTCAGACATTTTGTACAGTACATCTGATGGAAGCAGGGCAGGACAACTGGCACCTCCTCCGCCCTGAAAGTCTCACGACACAAACTACATAATAAACCCACGCTCCCATCCTCAGTCCTTTCATCATAGATACGTGGCACCCTCAGTCCGTTCTTGATGGCATAACTTCGCTCCCCGCGGATAAGCCCTGAGTCCAATGAATACTTCAACAAAGGAGGAATAGAGGGCTGGGAAAACAGGCAGGCTGCCTGCAGCGGGGTGTAGCCCTGTGTTGCAAGTGCAGGATCAGCTTTGTTTTCCAGCAAAAGTTCAACCAGCTCGGGGGAATTATGTTTTACCACAGCAAGATGCAACGGTGTGTCGCCCTCACTGTTTCTCTGGTCAGGGTTTTCTCCTTTATCCAGCGCCGCTTTGACTACCTCAGGGTACTGGGAAAAAACGCCCACGGCCCCCTGGTCATGCTCATCGCCCTGCTGCTTATCGTCAGGTGGGGGCAGTATATGCCGGCAGTCTTCCCTTTCCCTGCGTTGTTTTACGGTCATTCCTGAGAACATTTTCCGTGCGGGCAGCAGTGAATAGTTACGGTATTTCATATACCGCAATGCCGAGACATTACAGTATTCCAGCGCCCGACGCTGAACCCTTTCGGATTCTCCTTCGAGCACACCGAGATGATGGGCAACATCCAACAGCTCATAAACATGGCGCGTGTTATGAAAACCAACGGCATGCTCCAGCACGCTCCAGCCACCATGGTTTCTTTCTCTGGCTGCCAGCATTCTTCTTATGTTGTCATGGTTGTTCCGGTATGTTCCCAGCAGTACAGGCATCACCTCCGGGTTGCTTTGGGCTGCAGCCATCATGGCATGCCTGCCATCCTTGTCGACCCGCTGAACAGTCTGTTGGGAGATATCTTTACTCGGTAATGCATCCAAAGCCTGAATCAGTTTCTCAATAACCGGAGGTGGGCCGAAAAGTGAGGCTTTAAGCAGGGCACTTTCACCGTCATTATTGCAGTGGGTAAGCATCTGCGTTCTGACTTCAGTTGTCTGTGCACTGTCCAGAAGCTTGTCCAGAATAACGGGGGAATAGTCGTATGTTCCTGACATGGCAGCGGCCATATTCAGTGCGTTATCACCATTGTTGTTTGTTTTCAGCATCTGCGCAGGTCTGCAATCTTCTAACAGTGAGGCCATAACTTCCGGCACAAACTGGGCAGCGCTCATTAATGCATTGGCGCCTCCATTCGCCACGGTTTGTTTTTGCGCTTCGAGGGTGGGAGCATTCGGGCAGGCTGACAGCAACACATCAACCAGTTCCGGGTATCCGTACCAGATTGCCAGAATCAGGGCGTTGTTTCCTGCTTTGTCCTGTGCCGTCAAAAGGGTATTTGTTGTGTGGCTGTCCGGGCTGGCATCAAGTACCCGGCTGACAAGTTTCGGCTTCCGGCAGGTGATGGCCCGGTGAAGCGCATTCTGGCCTTCTCCGTTACTGTCGGTGAGAACCTGGGCAAGCACAGTCTTATTGGGGCAGGCCCTGATCAGACGGTCAATATGTTCCGGGGCGTGCCCGAAAGCGAGGTTCAGGGGGGTGAATCCATCATTGTCCCGGGCAGTCAACATCCTCGTTAAAGTACGCTCATCGGGAGTGGCATCCAGCAACAGGGGAATATTGTCCGGAGATCTTTCAATACTGCGGTTGAGAGCGCTCATACCCAAATCATCCTGCTCCGTCAGTAAAGAAGCTGTTATTTCATTGCTGGGAGAGGCCTTGAGAATGGTGCTGACGGCATCAGTGGGGTGGAAAGCCGCTACGGTTAAAACGTTACCACCTGTACTCACTGCAGTCCCCAGAAACAGGGACAGGTCAGACCCGGAACATCGGTTAATAAGCAACTTCAGAGTTTCAGTGTTCTTATAGGCAGCCATGATAACTGAACCCCAGCCTCCGTAAACTTGTCGGGTAATAAGAGCGGTTAATGTTTCATCATCCGGGCAGGCATCCAGCAGAGTTTTAACCAGTTCGGTATTCTCGGGATGCACGTCGATTGCCTGCTCAAGTGGAGTGTAAGTGACGTTGGAATTCTGCAGCGTATCCTGAAGAATGAACCGTCTTTCAGAAGCCGGAATATGTTGTAGAACCGTTGTTGTCAGCTCAGGCGTTCAGTGACAGCCATCATCAAACAGTTAAAGCCATCACTGGTCTTTTCCCGAATAGCCCGGACTTTAGAATCCTGATCCGGGTAACTGTTTAATAATGGTTCCAGAAAGTGTGGTTGCTTGAGAAGCGAAAGGTGGAGGACATTCAGTTTGCCTGTCGTTTTCGCAGTAATGAAATCTCTCACCAGCTCATGGTACTGTTGATCCAGAATCCAGCTGAACAGTTCCGGCTTTCCAAGCGCAGAGGCCGCAAGCATGCATGCAGATAAAATATTAAACCCAAGGGGAGAGGTGTATCGCTCCACCCGATCAGCCGCCGCAGGGGAGCAGATTCCGCCAGTTTCCGAAGAGACTGCATACTGAAGTATCGATTTTGCCCGTTTCTGGAACGACAGAGTTACACTGTCTTTCTTTAACTCCGTATTCAAAATCCAGCGTGCCAGGGAACCAACAGTGTCCAGCATCTGCATCAAGCGTTCACCGGGAAGCGTATCGGCCAGAGGAGAGACTGTGCCGAACTTTGTTTCTGGAAGGCTGTAAAAAGCTTTCAGCCATCTCCTCTCGCGCCCCCAGGAAATCATTTCGATATAGGGCTCAAGGTGGACTTGGGAGCTGGCGATCTCTTCAGCAGGGAGCGGCTGCCCAGCCCCTGCATATTGATAAAACGTCAGTAAATAGAAGGCTTCGCTTTGGCCAGAGAATATGTGTTGGCCGACAAGCGCCACTCTCTGTCTGAGATCGGATGGTAAGCCATAAGCCTGTTTGTCGCTGACATACCCCATTATCACTTCGGACGAGGCAGGATTATTTTCATAATAGATCTCCAGTCGGAAGCCCAGCCCATCGTCCTGAGCCAGCACCGAAGAAGAAATCCCAAAGGAAAGTCCCCAACAAAAGTTTATGATCTTTCTGATTAATAAAGAAATCTGCACACAGCTCTTCACACCGCTATTGCCAGTACACTTCGGGAACCAAAACCTCATACGGTGCCAGACTCCATCTGAGATGCCAAAAATACAAGATATAGCCCAAATGGCACTGACTTTAAGTGCCATCCTTTGCCTGGAGGGACTTGCCAGAAAGAACGATTATCTAAACCGTTCTTTTTCTAGCAACCCTGACAAACCATGGCAAATTCTAGAGCAACCCTGATAAAGCATGCGTGAAACTGTCTACACCAGATGGCGCAATGTGCTGATAATCCCTTATTCAAAAGGTACCGTGCATAGACCAAGAGCTTAATGCCAGAGCATAATTAACTGCTAGACTAGCCATTCGTTTGGAGAAAAGAAAAGCCACGTCATTAGCTGTTGTACTCACCCGTGCTCGCCTTGGTATCAGTGCCCCAGAGGTTCAGGTTGAAGTACATCTTTCCAACGGTTTCCCTGCGCTGAACATCGTCGGCCTGCCAGAAATCACTGTGAAAGAAAGCAAAGACAGAGTGCGCAGCACCATTATTAATGGTGGTTTTGAGTTCCCGACCCGTCGCATCACCATCAACCTTCCACCCCGCAAACTTTACTTATAGTTGCACTATAAAATACGGTTTCATCGTTATGAAAATGTTTGAAAGTCGCAAGGTTATATCTTGCCGTATGAACAGGCTTGCTCAGACTGTCTGCTTTCTGCGGCGGTGTCGCTCTCATTGCGTAGTATTATTGGCTTTCTTGTTTTTTGCAGACAGAGATAATCATGTACAGGCTGGTATCCCTCCCTCTCAGCTCCAGTACAGCTACAGTCTTGCCAGCCTGTTTCTTCCCCAGGGGCGGACGAATCCTGTTGTTACTGCAGTCAATGATAATCCTCCCCCGCATGTGAAGTCAGGAGATCTTTTCGTCAGTCATCCAAAAATTCATAAGACCTTCCTGCTCTCCCGGATTATCCAGAGCATAGAGCAGAGCCTGAAGGCTTGTGAAGAACCTGTAGATGATGAAGACCTGCAACAAGGAGAAATCATTTCTGAGTATTATCAAATTGTCGGTACTCAACTGAGAAGTGAGACTGACAGCTTCAGGAGAATAGCCAGCCGGATACCTGAGGCAAACGACGAGCAGGTTAAAAAATTCATTGAACTCACTGAAACCCTGTCCATCAATATATGCAGATACACGTCTGAAGACCGTTACATGATGGATGATATCGACGAGCAGAATGAAATATCAACAGAAATTGCGGGAGCGTTATGTGCCCCTGTTGTACCGAGAATGTCACGGCTTACAGTCACCTCTGGCGGAGCCAGGAATAACAGACACTTTTCCACTCTCGTTGAGTCAGGAGGAATACCGCAAATTACGGATTTCAGTGCGGATGGCTGTTTAAAAGAGTTTGACTGCACTCTTGACCTGCCTGAAACCAATCAGATGATCTCCTTCCATACGGCTACCGCCTTTGATCCAGAAAATCTACATTATTACGTGCAACTTGCAATGAACTCTGGTTTGGAAATGGACAGGTTCCAGAGAAAACGGCTGAATTTGTGCATAGTTCTTGACGTGAGTGGTTCTATGCGTGAGCACGATAGAACCAGACTATCACGCCTTGAATGGGCCAAAATGGCAATAGGTAAGGCACTGGAAAAAATGACCGGGGACGATCTTCTGTCCATTGTCCTGTTTGATACCAGGTCAGAAAAATTGGTGAAACCGACACCGGTTACAAAAGCCAATGCCGACATCATTTCCTCTCGGGTTCAAGGTCTACTTACCCGCGGATCTACAAATCTGTATGCAGGCCTGTCGACCGGTTATGAGCTGGTTATGAAAAATCTTGACCCGAATTATGAAAACCGGGTTATTTTGATCAGCGATGCAGGAATGAATACCGGTGAGACAGACCCAAACACCAATCTTGAACTGGTCTCTCGATTTGCAGGTGAGGGTATTGGTTTAACCACACTAGGAATTGGACAAAATTTCAACCAACCACTTATTGACACAATAAGCCATTCAAAAGGAGGGAATTACCTGTTTGCACAGTCAGGCAAAGACATGGAGGCATGGTTCAAACAGTTTGATTTTCTGGTTACGCCTGTAGCCTATGACCTGAAAGCTTCGGTAACTGTTCCCGGCTATCGGCTGGTAAGAGCCTTTGGCATCCCAGCAGCAGAGCAGGAAGCAACAACCGACCTCATAAATATCAGTACTCTGTTTTTTACCAGCAGCGACAAAGGCGGAGCGATATTCCTTGAATATGAGCCGGCTCCGGATCGTGTTCCAGAGGCAGGTCAGTGCCCCCGAAGCCGGGACCAGATTTAGCTGCTAGACTCGCCTCCCTTTACAGATCAGATGGTCGGAGCTCTTCAGGTCTATGTCACTGGCAGTTGTCCTCACCCGTGCCCGCTTGGGTATAGAAGCGCCTGAGGTACAGGTTGAGGTTCACCTCTCCAATGGTCTTCCGGCACTCAATATTGTGGGCCTGCCAGAAACAGCCGTGAAAGAAAGCAAAGACAGAGTGCGCAGCGCCATTATTAATGGTGGTTTTGAGTTCCCGGCCCGCCGCATCACCATAAACCTTGCCCCGGCAGACCTGCCCAAAGAAGGCGGACGTTTTGACCTGCCTATTGCCCTTGGTATTCTGGTGGCGTCCAGCCAACTGCCTGAATCGGCCCTTGAGGGTTATGAGTGTTTGGGAGAGCTGGCACTCAGTGGTGAGATTCGTCCGGTTCCCGGTGTACTGGCGGCGGTTATGGCGGCTGCCGATGCTGGCAGAAAGGTTCTTATTCCAACGCATTCCCTTGAAGAGTCCCGGCTTTGCTCGAAGGCCTGCATCTATGGTGCCGACAGCCTGCCACAGGCAACTGCTCACTTACGGGGTGCTCAGCTTTTATCTCCGGCAGAGGTTGAACATACAACCCGCTGTGCAGCTGAAGTTAGTGATAACTTAACGTCTGTACAGGGCCACTTTCAGGCACGTCGAGCGCTGGAGATTGCTGCTGTTGGCGGTCATGGGCTCCTGTTCAGCGGCCCGCCAGGTACCGGGAAAACCATGCTGGCCCGTTGCCTTCCGGGTATTCTTCCGAGCCTTTCTGAACCCGAAGCTTTGGAGGTTGCGAGTATTCACTCACTTTGTAGCCAGAAGATTCCCCCCTGGCAGCAACCACCCTGGCGCTCGCCTCACCATACTGCTTCCTGCACAGCACTGACCGGAGGTGGCTCACACCCAAGGCCGGGGGAGATCAGTCTTGCTCATCGAGGTGTGTTGTTTTTGGATGAACTGCCGGAGTTTGATCGCCGCACACTGGAGATTCTCCGCCAGCCTCTGGAGTCTGGAGAAGTGCATATCTCTCGCGCCCGACATCAGGTGACCTTTCCCGCCCGCTTTCAATTACTGGCAGCCATGAACCCATGCCCCTGCGGCTTTTTGGGAGACAAAGAGAAACCCTGCCAATGTACCCCAGAACAAATTCAACGTTATCGCCGTAAACTCTCAGGTCCGCTATTGGATCGTATTGATATGCAGGTGGAAGTTGGCCGACTTCCCGCCAGCACCTTATTGAAGAAACCCAACCAACAGCCAGAGTCTTCCACAACGGTGCGGGAAAGAGTCTGCAACACCCGCCAGCGTATCCATCAGCGGCAACAATGCCTGAACTCACAACTGTCGAAAGAACAACTACTGGACGTAGCGAAACTGGGAGAGAGGGAGAACACCCTGCTGGAGAATATCGCCAGCAAGATGTTGTTATCCGGAAGAGGTCTGCATCGGCTGATGCGGGTGGCCCGCACCATCGCCGATATGGAAAACAGTGCGGGTGTAACCAATAAACATTTAATGGAGGCGGTCAGCTATCGGCAAATAAACTGATTACGTCCAGGGGGATTCTCAATTGATCATTGACTCAGTGGTCCGGGCGGTCAGAAATAATGGCCTTGGTGACTGGGTTAACCTTCAGCTCCCGTTTCTTGCCGTTTTTCAATACTTCGACTTCCCAAACACCATCATCAATCGATGCTTCAAGAATCTGGGAATAACCTTTGTCTTCCAGTGATTTCACCACTTCCGAAAGTGGCAAAGCCCCTTTCGGCAACTTATCGTCATCTGCTGTTACAGGCAGTGAAAACAGACTAACAGTTAAAGCAATAGCGGCTGCTGACTTGTAATACACGAAAAAACTCCTGAAAAGACTGGGCTTACGAGGTTCTACCTATATGAATGAGTGACAGTAGCCTGATCACAGGCCGCCGTCACTAAGGGTGATTACTTAGAAAGGTTTTCCAGCAGCGTCCGCTGAGCATTGCGCTCTTTCTGGTTACGCACTGGCAGTTTAGGCTCGTACACACCTTCACGGGTAAGCATGTAGCTACGAGTGTTATCCCCAAGGTAGAGTTCCAGCTCTTTGCGTATTCGCACAATCAGCTTGGACTGCTCAACAGGGAAGCAGGTTTCCACACGGTTATCCAGGTTTCGGGTCATCATATCGGCACTGGCACAGTACACCTTCTCTTCACCTCCGTTATAGAAGTAGAAGACTCGGGTGTGCTCCAGGAAACGACCAAGAATAGAACGCACGGTAATATTCTCAGACAAACCTTCAATGCCCGGACGCAGACAACAGATGCCCCGCACAACCAGGTCAATCCTGGTACCCGCCTGTGAAGCCTTGTACAGCGCCTTGATAATCATCGGCTCAGTGACCGCATTCACCTTGATGATGATATGGGTCTTCTCACCAGCACGGGCACGTTCGGCTTCCTGCGCAATCAGGTCGATAAGACCTTTCTTCAAAGTGAACGGCGCGTGGAACAGCTTCTTCACCCGCAGGGCTTTACCCATACCAGTGAGCTGCTGGAAAACCTTGTGTACATCACTGGTAATCGCAGGGTCACAGGTCAGCAGGCTGTAATCGGTATACAACCGGGCATTACCCTGGTGATAGTTACCAGTACCCAGATGGGCGTAACGCACAATCTTGCGACCTTCACGACGAACGATCAGCATCATCTTGGAGTGCGTTTTATAACCCACCACACCATAAACGACGATGGCTCCAGCTTCCTGCAGACGACGGGCCAGCTTGAGGTTCTCTTCCTCGTCGAAACGGGCGCGAATCTCAACCACCACAGTCACTTCCTTTCCGTGACGAGCGGCTTCCACCAGTGCATCCACCATCTGTGAGCGTGAACCGGTACGGTAAAGCGTCTGCTTAATCGCCAGAACCTGTGGGTCTTTGGCAGACTGGCGCAGCATATCCACAACCGGTGTAAACGACTGGAATGGATGCAACAGAAGAGCGTCTTCCTTACTGACAGTTTCCAGCAGCTTGTCGCTCTTGGTCGGCAGGCCTTTGGGGTAGCCGGGAGTGAATGGCTGGAAGCGAAGTTCCGGGTGCCCTTCACTGTCGCACACACCCATCAAACGGGTCAGGTTCACCGGACCGTTAATCTCATAACGCTCATCTTCGGTCAGGCCAAACTGGTTCAGCAGGAAGTCAGACAGGTAACGTGGGCAGTTATCCACAACCTCAAGCCGTACGGCATCACCATAACGACGTGCGAGCAGTTCGCCCTGCAGCGCGGTGGCCAGATCTTCTACATCATCATCTTCAAAGCTGAGGTCACTATTCCGGGTCAAACGGAACTGATAACAGCCCATCACTCTCATACCGGGGAACAGGTCTTCCGCATGCTGGTGAATAATAGACGACAGGAATACATAGTTTTCACCATCATTCTCACAGACATGGCGAGGCAGCTTAACAATGCGGGGCAGTGAACGGGGCGCAGGTATAATCGCCATACCGGTTTCACGACCAAAAGCATCCTTACCGTCCAGCTCAACAATAAAGTTAAGAATTTTGTTGGCCAGTCGTGGGAATGGGTGCGCCGGGTCCAGTCCAATAGGGCTGATAATCGGCATCACTTCCTGGAAGAAGAAGGTACGAATCCAGCTCTTCTGAGCATCGCTTAATTCGGTACGACGCAGAAAGTGCAGACCTTCCTTTTTCATGGAAGGCAGCAACACTTCATTAAGAATGTTGTACTGCCGCTCAACCTGAAGGTGAGTCAGGCGACTTATCTCTTTCAATACATCTGCTGGCGGACTGCCGTCCAGACCAACCTGCTCGCGGGCAAATTCAATCTGTTGTTTCAGCCCGGAAACACGAATCTCAAAGAACTCATCCATGTTGCTGGAGAAAATCAGCAGGAAGCGCAGACGCTCCAGCAGAGGATGTTCTTCATTCAGGGCCTGTTCCAGCACCCGAATATTAAACTGGAGATGGCTCAGTTCGCGGTTAATGTAATATTCAGGATTCGTATAATCCGTCAGAAGTGGAGCAGGGGCACTGCCCTGGCCTTCCACCGAAGAGTCATTACCGGCAGAGTTGGTTGCAGTATCCTCACTTACATCACTACCGGCTTTCCCCGTAGCCCCTACATTCTGCATAACGTCTCCCTTTCCCAAAATACTTATCGGACGAACCTCCGCCCTCGCTAAAGCTTATACTTTATTAGTTACAGTCTTTTAGCAGTCGCGCTGCTGCCGGGGCAAAGTAGGTCAGAATGCCATCTGCACCGGCTCTTTTCATTGATACCAGGCTTTCCATCATCACCGCGTCACCATCCAGCCAGCCTTTATCAGCTGCGGCTTTGTGCATGGCGTATTCACCGCTGACCTGATAAACAAAGGTGGGTGCACCAAAGGTGTCTTTCACACGACGAACAATATCCAGATATGGCATGCCCGGCTTGACCATAACCATGTCGGCGCCTTCTTCCAGATCAATGGCCACTTCATGGATAGCTTCGTCGGAATTGGCAGGGTCCATCTGGTAACTGTATTTATTACCTTTGCCCAGATTGCCCGCTGAACCCACAGCATCACGGAACGGCCCGTAATAACTGGAGGCATACTTGGCAGAATAGGCCAGAATGCGGGTATAGATATGACCGCCCTCTTCCAGAGCCTCACGAATAGCGCCAATACGACCATCCATCATATCGGACGGTGCCACTACATCAGCACCGGCTGCTGCATGACACTGAGCCTGTTTGACCAGAGCCGCTACGGTTTCATCATTCAACACGTAACCAGTGTCGTCCAGAAGACCATCCTGACCATGAATGGTGTAAGGATCCAGGGCAACATCGGTAATAATTCCCAGCTCAGGAAATTTCTCTTTCAGGGCACGCACTGCACGAGGTACCAGACCATCAGCGTTCCAGGCTTCTTTGGCTTCCAGACACTTCTTGTCAGCAGATACCACCGGGAACAGGGCCAGGGCAGGAATACCCAGAGCAACCCACTCTTCAGCATCTTTCAGAAGCTCATCAAGACTCAACCGTTCCACGCCGGGCATGGAGACTACAGTCTCACGGGTTGACTCACCCTCCAGAACAAAAACAGGGTAAATCAGGTCATCCACCGAAAGACGGTTTTCACGCATCAGGCGACGGGAAAATTCATCACGACGCATACGGCGTGGACGACTGGCGGGAAAGCGACGCTGAACAGCATTCACGAATCAAGACTCCTTTAGAAACAGAAGGGCCGGAGGGGGCTGCCGTTCCCATTGTAAACACTCTGGGCAGGCTGCGGTTATTATGGCCTGTTTCCTTTTGTATATGAATATCTATGGGTCATTCAGAGCGGTTAAAGCCTGCTACTTTACTAGCTCACCAGAATTCAGGTCAGTCGATGCCACCAGTCGATACAGAAAAGCGGGTCACACTTTTTCCGCTTTATTTCCTAAGTGTATTAGTCCTGCTCGTTGGTCTGACTTTCAGGGGCTATGCCTCTGTGCAGGTGTCCCCGGTGCAAAAGGCACCACCGGTCTCAACCCTGCCCGACACCCACGCCTCGCAGGCAGATATTAATAATCTTTATTATGAAGGGGCTGCCGGAACCTGGGTTATGCCAGCCCAGGGACATGGTCTGCTGTTTGAAAACCAGTACCTGGGGCGGAAGTTATTCTGGGTTACGACCTTCGGGGCTTTGGCAGCACTCACCGGAAAACTACCTCACCTCACCGACCACACCGGTGCATTGCCCAGATTGCTGGCAAATGCACCTGCGCTCGGAGTTCCTCTGCTTGTGCTCTGGCACAGCTGGCAACAACTTGGAGGCGGACACAGTTCAACCGATGCCCACAATATAGTGGTGGCAGATGACCCAAATCTGGCTCGGCGTTTTTCGATTCGCCTGGAGCAAACAGGTTATACCCAGAAACTGATCTTTCGTCTGACTCCTCCTGCCCTGACGGGAGCCTTCCCTCACACCCCGGAAACAGCATCACCTTTAAGCCGCCTTGCCTACAAAATGAAGGCCATGGGGAGTGATCAACTGGCATTGACCTGGTTTAACAACACCCTGACTTCCACGGTCAACCTGAGCCTTTCTCAAAGCCACTCATCTCAGAGCATGGTGAACGAGGTGCGTATTACAGGCTGGGAGGATTACCTCGAAGAACTTGCAAAACATCAGAAACTGCCAGCCATTCTGGACTTACTTCAACCCGCAGGGCTAAACAGTCTGTTGACACTGATGGGGTGTATTCAACGCAGCGGGGAAGCCGCTCACAGAGAAGGAACATATAAAAAGGGTGTCGCAGAAACAGAACAGCAAACCTGCAACAGTGGCTCACTTATTCCTCAGGCGGAATATATTGGTTTACGGCAGTTCCAGTTTCAAGCCGATAAAAGTCTGAGTCAGCTTCGCCCTTTAGCGGGCAAAATTATGAGTGGCCGCTTTCTTCTCGGCATACCTCCCTGCCAATCAAAAGCCCAGTGTTCCATGGCGATGAGCTGGTCAATGGCCTCTCTTGAAGGGCGTTATGTGCCGGACCAGCTTCCCGGCAACCAGACCCCACTTCACCTCTATACCCAGTCCAGAGTTTTCAATGATATACCCAGAATACTGCCTGCCCCGGTACCTCCTTTAATAGCGAATGTACAAAGCTGGCAAACCGATCTTCTTTCTCTGGCCCCTTATTTCGCCAGTTATCTGTTAGCCAATAAACTGCTGGATAAAACCTTTGGAGCATTTGGGCTTGCTCAGGTACCTGTTGCCGGCAGCGGGGCAGGCATTCTTGGCTGGCTGGGCATTCAGGACCTGAACAAAAATATCTGGGGAACGCAGCACTCTTATTCACCGGGGGGCTCCTATTTTGTCGGCAAAGATCACCAGCAATCTCACAGTTCCTACATGCGCCTTTCGCCAGCCATTCAAGATAAATACCGGATATCCCCTCAGGTGGCAGCGGCACGGAGGCTTGAACAAGCTTTGGTAAAGGCCACAGGACAAGAGATCATCAAAACTGATCTGTTTATTGAAGAGCAGACAAAAGAGTTCACCCTTCCCCATAAAGGCTGCAACTGTTTCTTTGATGCGGTGATGGTGCACATCGCCCACTCCCTCTCAGAAACCGAGCTACAAGCCATTGCTAATGATGAGTTTGAGGTGATGCCCGGGCTTACAGCGTCACAGCAGAACCTGTACATCGCATTCCGGGATAGCCTGCTGGAACTACTGCAAACCCTGAAAAACAATCACTCCCGGAAAGTGAGCACAAGAAGGCTCAGCAGGCTGCAGGAAAGAACATTTCGCACTATGCGGGCTTACGGACACGTTAAAACCTCTCTCACCCAGACCCTGCAGGCCAGCAACTTGAGGCACCTCAAACAGCAGGATGCCGAGGAACTGCTTAACGGGATTTATGACGTTCTTGGAATGGTAAAGAATCAGGCCGCCACAACCCTGGACGGATACCTTGAGACCGTTATGGCCGACGGTCAAACCGGTTACAACACCCATCTGGACAAGGCCAACTCCATGCATCACCTGCCCGTCAACCTGCCTTCACTGGAAGATATTCAACAACACCAGGTCGACTCTATGGATAAGCTGTTACGTCAGGGGTATATGAAAAAACACCTTGTAGCAGGACAAAATGCCCCCTATTTCAGCAATTCTGACTTGAGAAAGATCGGTGTATCAGCAACGTCTGGCCACTACCCGACTCAACGCAGACAGGTGATAGCCCACAACAACGCCAGCAAACTTCAGCACCTGAGCCTGCATGCCAAAATTTATGATTTTCATCGTCAGATCAAAGTCAGTGGTCTGACACGAGTACTGCTCAGCAATAGCAGCCGCCTGAATATTCCGGTTTACAACAATACTCTCACCTCAGCCACAACCATTGCCATGGAGCTGGACAGCGTGGTGATGCACCAGGGTGAAGGCACACTCTACTCAGGGCATTACATCACTGCTGTTTTCCGTGACGGATACTGGTATATCCATGACGACCAGAAGGCAAGGGTCATTCAATTGAAACCAGCATCCAATGCCAGGCTCTGGAACCCTCCTATATCTCTTCTTACCAGCTATATGGAAAGTCGCGGACTGGACCCATATATTCTGCATTACCGTCGATAGAAAAAGACGTTCTTATTAAAACAATGGCTCAGGCATAATGGCTACAGGCTGAATCTGAAGATTCCTTCACGCCGTATCAGCCAATATACAAATAGGGAATTGTCATATGAGCCTGAAAAAGCTTCTGCTGCTGGTTGTGATTGCTGCCGCCCTGACCATATTTTATGGTCTGGGACTGGGTCAGTATCTCACCTTCGACTTCTTTAATACTCTGAAAGCCGACAGCCCATTGCTGACAGCCGGTATCTTTTTTCTGGCCTACGTTGCGGTGACTGCCCTTTCCCTGCCGATTGCTGCCTTGATGACGCTGTTCGGCGGTGCACTGTTTGGCCTGGGGCAGGGTCTGCTGATTGTCTCTTTTGCCAGCACCATTGGCGCGACGCTGGCCATGCTTGCCTCGCGTACTCTTCTTCAGGAATGGGTACAGGGTAAATTTGGCGGCTATCTAAAAACCATCAATGAAGGTGTGGAGAAAGACGGTGCTTTCTATCTGTTCAGTCTGCGCCTGATTCCCGTGGTGCCTTTTATGGTGATTAACCTCGTTATGGGTCTCACCAGAATCAAAGCCGGCACCTTCTACTGGGTCAGCCAGACAGGCATGCTGGCGGGCACCGCTGTATTTGTGAATGCCGGTGCACAGCTTGGGCAGGTAGACGAGTTCTCTGTCAGCGGCATTGCCACACCCGGTTTAATCTTCTCCTTTGTACTGCTTGGTCTCTTCCCCTGGATGGCCCGAGGCATTATGGGCTTTATTCAGGCCCGCAAGGTCTATAAAGGCTTTAAAAAACCATCGTCGTTCGATACCAATATTGCAGTCATCGGAGCTGGCTCCGGTGGTCTGGTGAGTTCTTATATTGCTGCAGCCGTGAAAGCCAAAGTCACCCTGATTGAAAAACACCAGATGGGCGGCGACTGCCTGAACACCGGCTGTGTTCCCAGCAAAGCTCTGATTCGCTCCTCCCGTATTAATCATTATGTGCAACGTGCAGATGAGTTTGGCATTAAGAACGCGCAGGCGGATGTCGACTTTTCAGCAGTCATGGAACGTGTGCAGACTGTCGTGCAACAAGTAGAACCTCACGATTCTGTTGAGCGTTATAGCAGTCTGGGTGTCGACTGCGTACAGGGCACAGCCACTCTGCTTTCCCCATGGGAAGTGAAGACTGGTGACCGCACCATCACCGCTAAAAACATTATTATTGCCAGTGGCGGCCGACCTTTTGTGCCACCAATTCCCGGTCTGGAAAGCGTCAACTATTTCACCTCAGATACCATCTGGTCTCTGCGTGATAAACCTCAGCGTATGCTTGTTCTCGGTGGCGGCCCTATCGGAAGCGAACTGACCCAGGCTTTCCACCGCCTTGGTATTCAGGTCACGCAGGTTGATCGCTCCCCCCGCATCCTGCCCCGTGAAGATAAAGATGTCGCCGAAGTAGTGATGGAACAGTTCCGTAAAGATGGCATCGATCTGCGTCTGAGCTGTGACGCTGTCGCCTTTCATAAAGAAGGCGGTAAGCAGTGGCTCGAAGCCAAACAGAATGGCGAAACCATTCAGATTGAATTTGATGCCGCATTAATTGCCGTTGGTCGTAAAGCCAACACGGCGTCTCTGGGCATGGAAACTCTGGCACTGGAAACCAATCCCAACGGTACGGTCTCTGTGAACGAGTTCCTGCAAACCAAATACCCCAACATCTATGCCTGTGGTGATGTTGCCGGCCCTTACCAGTTCACACACGCGGCAGCGCATCAAGCCTGGTACGCCGCAGTGAATGCCCTGTTTGGCCGCTTCAAGAAGTTCAAAGTGGATTACTCTGTAATGCCCTGGGCTACGTTCATTGACCCCGAAGTTGCACGCGTCGGCCTGAACGAAATGGAAGCACAGGAGCAAGGTATTGCCTATGAAGTCACCCGCTTTGATATTGATGACCTCGACCGTGCACTGGCCGACGGTGAAGCGAAAGGCTTTATTAAAGTCTTAACCATTCCCGGAAAAGACAAAATCCTGGGTTGTACCATTGTCGGCTATCACGCGGGCGAGTTAATTACTGAGTACATCACTGCAATGAAACACGGCCTTGGACTCAATAAAATTCTCGGCACTATTCATATTTACCCTACGCTTTCAGAGACAAATAAGTACGCGGCAGGGGAATGGAAAAAAGCGCATGCTCCCCAAAAAGTTTTAACCTGGCTGGAGAAATTCCACCGTTGGAATCGGGGCTAACTTATTCCTTCCAGGTATCACCATGCAAGTTTTCGGATCTGATCTAAGCTAACGATCTTTATAAAAACAGATCGGATTCGGAAGCATGCATCTCCACCCTCTTCGACGTCTTACCCGACGTACAGCTTTGAGCGCAGCACTGGCGGTTCCCGTTCTGTGTGGCTCTGTTATATCCAGCACTATCTTAGCCAACCCACTTACGCTCAAGCCGGAAGGGTTCGAGAAACATTTATTAGGCGAACGCTCTCGTACAAGTCAGCATATAATTAATGAAAGCACCCACGCCCTGACACTCGGTGGCGTGATTCTGGGTAGCTTTATACTCCAGAAAGTGATGCCCAGCAGTGTTCCCCTGGGTCTTATCCTTAACGGAGCGGGGGTGGCCATGGACTTGTCCCTTGCGCCTACCTGGACGGATTTTACTGCCCACCAGCTGGTGCGCGCACCTATCGCACTCTACAACCATGTATGGGCAGGAAAGCGCCCAACCCCTGCCTGGCTTGATTCCATTGTTATGGAAACACCCACCCTGCTACGAGGCGCCTGGGAGTTCTGGTTACAAAACAGCAAGACCCTGCCTGAAGGTTTACGCGTCGCGAATACGTCACCTGAGTATCAATTAACCTTTTCCAATAAGCAGGAGAAGTCCCTGATCCTTGGCTTTAATAAATCAAACTCATCACAGGAAACTAATGGAAAGGGTACAGATACCCCCCTGAGTCATCTGGCAGATACAGCCAGGCAACATGGTGTCACCAAGGTTCAGCTCACGCTTTTAAAAGATGGCGTTACACCGAATCTGAAAGTTTGCATTTATAAAAAAGAAGGAGACTCTTACTGCCCAACCCTGGCTCTGGCACACAGTGGTTCCGGTAATATGCCCTGGATCACAGATGCACTTGCAGGTTACCCAAAAGAGAACAGTACAGGTCAGGTACTGTCTCCCCTCTCTTCCTGCACCATTGAACGAATCCAAAAGACCATACTTGATGGCTCATCGGTGGAAGTAATCCCTCCTTTAGTGTGCACCGATATGGTGGCGACTGTTATCAATGGTAAGCACATGCAGGCTATTGATATGGGCCAAAGTGGTTACCTGCTGGCAGACCATACCGAAACCCAGGGCACAGAACTTCCGGAACTGTGGCTGGATACCAAACCTGCCAGCGTGAGCAATACAGCACTGGCTCAACTTGAAGCCCAACGCCTGCCAGGTACTGAGAAAGGTGTATGGCGCTTACTGGCTGCCGTGAGAGGAGCCTTCTACCACAACCTGATTGATTTCGGTGTTAATAAAGCAATGAAACTCTCAAAAGCCAACGGTAATAAGTCCCGTTATAACGAGTCTGAGATTCCGGCCTCACGCACCTCATCTCACATCAAGCATAGCTCCGAAGACAAACTTGCAACACCAGAGCCCTCACCCCAAGCTCCCACAGAAGAAATGTTCACCGGCGCAGAATCAGCTCAAAACACTACAGAGATTCCAATAGTTTCAGTGATTACAGCAGATGCCGAGGTTAATAAAAAAAGCTAATCGAGCCAATAAGAGGATATAAGCTTTTCACCCTGGCATAGCTCCTCTTTATTTAGCGTGCACCCCCCATCCCTTCCTCGGGGGTGACATGCTAAATAAAGCTGCAGCAGTCCGGGATGAAGCAACTAAAACGGCTGAAACTGCAAAGAAATGTTACCTGCTCCCATGATGGTCATGCAGAGCACAGGAATTGATCTACTCTGAGCTGCTGACTTCATTACGGCCTCTGCTCTTTATGTCGGACTTGCTCTTCAGAATACAAATACGCAGCTTACAGCTGGTAACCTCCTTGATCATGGGCATCTATATTTCCCTTCCCGGCACTGTTTACTGCGATGACGCCTCCTGTAATCAGGCAGACTGCAATAAAGAGCAGCTCCCCCCCCATGAAATCCTCAACCCTAAAATCCAGGCCCTTACGCCACAACTGCAAACCCCCGAAGGGTTTGATGCCTACCTGATTCCAGAAGGGCGTTCCAGGGCAACCCAATATGCCTATAACGAAGCGTTACAGTTTTTAGTCTCAGGCAGTACTCTGGCACTCAGTGCTGCACTTTATGCTTCCGCACCGAAACTGCCCCTTCCCATTCTATTGTTTGGTGCCCACGCAACACTTGATTTTTTCCAGTCCTATTCCTGGACAGATTTTATCAACCGGCAGTATCCCAGAGCATCCCTGACAGCCTTCCAATTTCTAAACGCCGCACTCCGAGACTTGTGGCTTTCTACCCTGTTTCAGGAAATCCCGACCTTGATGCAGGGCACCTTTGAGAGCGTCAGTCAGCTATACCCCTCACTGCAATACGGGCAGGTGCCTGTTCATTCCGACAACCAGCATTACCAGCTGTTTTTTCACAATCAAGGCACCAAAAACCTGACTCTGTCTTTTTCAAAAACAGAAATGCAAGACAACATATCCAACGAGCCACCTAACCCATTCCTGTCTTTGAGCCAGAGCGCAAACAAGGCAGGTATAAAGCAGCTGGTATTAATTCCCGGATATAACGAAGCAGAAAAGATCCTTCAGGTATGTCTGTTCAAGAACACACACCTGTACTGTAAAACCTTCCTGATTGACGATACCCTCTCAGCAGGCCGGCCCTGGTTGACCGATGTATTGGCCGTCTATCCCGAACGCAACAGTATCGGACAGGTACTGTCCCCTCTTTCTGCCTGCACCCTGAAACACATTGAAGCACTGCTCACCAGTTACAACCGTCACCCACAAAAACTGGTTTGTCAGGATATCGTCGTATCTGCTGTCAATGGCCATAACATGCAGGCTGTCGACCTGGGCAACAGTGGTTACCTGCTGGCAGATCACACCGACTCTCAGGGCATTGAACTACCCACTTTATGGCTGAATACCCGCTCTTCAAAAGTCGCTCCAGGGGAAGCAGCACTTAAAGCAATTGAGGAACGACGAATGCCCGGGGCTGAACGTGGTCTGTGGCGACTGTTTACAACCGTCCGCAGCTTACTTCATCACCAGATTCTGGACACTGGCATCAACGCACTTATCGCTCTCAAGAGAATGAGAGACCGCGCCCCGATCTCAAAGCCAGATGATAGCAATACATATGCAGCAACCGGTTATGAAGCCACCGGTTATGAAACCACTGATTCCGCAGCGCAGGCTGGTGAGTATGATTCAACGCAATCACAACAGCCTCAACCGGTACGTAATCGCAAAAACAGCCGTCCGAATGCAGCCTCTTTCTACACCAATTATAAGGCTATTTATAAAGATTCAGGCTATCAGGATTCTGGTATTAACAAGTCAAACATTTCCGCCGAGGCCAGTTTTTGCAAAGAGGATTTTGACCATATGTCTAAAAAAGCACTCAAGTCCTATGCCACCAATGTCTCCAATATTCCCGGAAAAGTTGTACTGGTCACGGGTCCACAACTTGGCGGAAAAAGTACTCTAATAAATCTGCTTGCAGCAAACTCCAGGCTCGCATCACATGCGGACGACAGTATCGTCAACACCTATCAGGCAGAAAGTACCACCTATGTCGAAACACGTCCGGGGGCTGCCACTGCCAGCGAAAAAAACAACCTGAAAAGAATACATAAAGCCTGGTTGAAGCGTGCTGATACTGTGCTTGTCACTTTCAGGGGAGATACTATCGAACCACAAATACCCGCTTTCCTGAAAACGGCAATCAAGCAGAACAGTCAGCGGCAATCTCCCAGCCCTTTATACCTCGTTTACTCTGACGCGCCCCCTACAGAAGGCCCTGTCTCCATCTCTCAAGAACTTAAGACTGCGATACAAACCCAGTTGGGCCTGGACACCAATAGCTCTCTGGAAAATGTGTTTTTTGAGTATGTAAATGCCAAACTCTCCCAACCGGAGTGGATAAGCAGTTTAAAAAACAGCCTTAATCTCAACAGGCATGATCAAAAAAGCAGTGACTGAAAGTCAGCCACTGCTTTTTGTATAACATCAGTTTTTAAAAGATGATTGCAAAACAGAGCTCTGCTTGTTTACTGCTCTGATGATTTACAATTCAGTCTCAGTATATTGTCATCCTTGTCTCGTTCCAGAGCGCAGGTCATCGGGACATGGGGGAAATAGAAATTCGCCCCTTTGCGCTGATAATGACACGTTTGATCCGTATGTTTGTTCTTGAAAATGCGGTTATAACGCCTGTCAATCTCCGCAGCCGCCTGCTGATTACTCAAGTAGTCCGTATCAGGAGCCGTCGGGAACACTGCGCCTTTGTAATAATTCTTCCATCCCCCGTTATGATGACAACGATCGTGCCCGTGAGCATGGCGATGCTCATGATGGTGCTTTCGGTGACCGTGACGCCCCTCCTTTCTACAACCAGGAGGACACGTCTGGTCAGTATTGTAAGCCTGCCTTGTGTCATCAGGACCATACAATTCGTCGTAGTAATTATCGGTAAAACCAGTTCTTTTCCTATAAGTCGCCAAAAGTCGCAACTCGTCATTACGAACCCAGCGGTCTTGACCTTGCTCTCCGGGCTTTGCCTGATTAGTCACCCAGCCAGCAACAATACCCAGTTCAAATACTACACCGGTACACATAGGTCCAGTCGGTGCATTTTGTGCCAGAGCCATACTTGACCAAAGTAGTAACAGACAGCTGGTAGCAATAAATTTCTGTGTCCAGGACATGAGCCTGTTTACTGAGTTTTCCTGTTTTTCCATAGTCACGTCCCCTGTGTGTGTGCCTGTATTTATATTGGTACCTTCCATGCTGAGCACAGTGTATGGAAACAGGCTTAATCCGATAATTCGACCTTGGTATGAGGCGGGGAACTTTTCGAAACGCCATGAACTTATGCACTCTTTTTGATTCTTTTTAACGACCTTGATCGCCTTCTGCACCGAACACAGGCAGTAACGCTCTGCAGATAATTTGACTGAGTGCTTAGAAAACCCGGGGCTCCAATGAAATAAAAAATTAAGTCTTTAAAAAACAATCACATAGAAGAAATGTTGAATGACCACTCAATTTTGGCCTGATAAATGCTAAATCGTCAGTACCTTATCTTCGTAATCTATTTAGAGGTGTGACCATGAAGTTTTTCTCCCGCAAAATGATCAAGCATGAAGACCTGAACCACGCCAGTCGTCTGTTCGGCGGTAAGGTACTGAGCTGGATTGATGAAGAAGCCTGGGTATTCGCCTGCTGTCAGATGAGCACCACCCACGTCGTCACCAAATATATGTCGGAGATTGAGTTTGTCAGTGCCGCCAAGCTTGGTGATGTCGTTGAGATAGGTATCCACCTGACAAAAGTCGGCACCAGTTCAATCACCATGAAGTGCATGGTCAGAAACAAAATGACTCAGGAAATTGTTACTCAGGTTGATACGCTGGTGATGGTATCGGTTGATGAAGATGGCAACAAAGTCCCTCATGGCATGACTATTCCTGAAGAGCTGAAACAGGCTGGCTAAAAGCCAGTCAGCAAGGGTATTCGATCAATCAGCATTAGGAAAAACTGAACTATGCTTGCTTAGCCTTTTTTCAGGAGATGGCTTATGCACTCTGTATTCAGTCCTGTCATACGTCAGTTGTCTCAATGGCAATTGCCAAAGATGCCATGGCTTGCGGGTTCCTCGGCAGTCCTGGCTTTACTTTCTGGCTGTAGCAACTGGGAGTCTCGACAAACAGACTCTCCTCCTGCCGACGCCCCTCAGATAGAGATTATTGAAACCCGCTCGCCTATAAGCGACAGCGCACCAAACGATGAACCGGATGCTTCTACTCTACTGATTCCTGGTGAAGAAAAAGCACACGACAAAGAGCTCGCCAAAATGGCGGGTGTTGAACCAGTCACCTTTGAAGATGTTGAAGCCATTTTTCATTTCGGCTTCAACAAGTCTGACCTGACTGACCTGATACGCAATGAGCTGGACACTCTCATCACAGTTCTTAAGCAGGTTCCAGGCACTGTTCTGGTACAAGGTTATACCGACAACCGTGGGTCAATGGCCTATAACCAGCATCTTGGCATGCTGCGAGCAAAAGCTGTGGCCAAATATCTGGAAAGTCACGGCATCCCCAGTAAGCGTTTAAAACTCAAAAGTCTGGGCAGCGCTGACCCTTATGCACCCGAAGACAACGCTCAAAGTCGAGCACAAAATCGCAGGGTAGAAGTGACGGTTGAGTCTATTCAGAACTGATCGCTCATTTAAAGATTGAAAAGTCGAGAGATATAAGCGCTTCTGCCTGATCCCGGTTTTGCCAGAAGCGCTTTAATAAGGTTACGCCTTTACTGAACGCTACTCTTTATTTTGTCCCTGCGCAGAGGCTAGCTGTTTTTCAAGCTCACTCACTCTGGTTTCAAGGCCTTCAACCAGCTCACGTGTACGACGCAGAACAGCTACCTGAGCATCAAACTCATCACGGGTCAGCAGCTCCATTTTGCTGAAAGCACCTGAGAGCACCGCTTTAATATTCTTTTCGACATCATCTTTGATCGGTGAAGCAGGCCCCTGAGCCATCAGTTCCTGCAGTTTGCCTGCGACCGTTCCTACAAAAGCAGCTTTATCAACCATCGGTATTATCCGTTCTATTTCTCGTTGCCCGCAGAATACCTACGGGGCTCAAAAGGGTCAAAGAATAGGTTGTGCACGGATATGGTGCACACATCAGGTGCACCCGGCCTTATTAGTGCACAGGCACGCACCAGAATGGACGGGCACATTGCAAGCCCCCTGAGAAAAACACGTAACCCATTGATAATTAATAGTTTTAAGGCAATGGCACAATGACTGCTAAATACCCATCAACAGTTGTTCGAAGTCCGGTCAAATAAGAAGAACAGACCGGGGGCGGCCCTACTAGCCCAGGAAGCAGGTGAAATTCGGGACGCAAATGGCACGGTTAGACTCCAGCCGGGGCAAACCACTACATGCAGACTTATAAGAGTGCAGCCAAAAGCGTAAACTTGTCCTGAGCCCTCAGGACACCCCGAAAACAGCCTTGAGCTGAATAAAAACAGCCTTGAGCTGAATAAAAACAGCATTGAGCTGTATAGAAACAGCCAGCCAGGTCAGCCAGCTTCCACAATGGTCAACCGGCAAATTTTTAGGAGACGATGCAATGAAGTTAGTTTCAGCCATTATCAAACCCTTCAAGCTCGATGACGTTCGGGAATCTCTTTCCGATATCGGCGTACAGGGCATCACTGTGACCGAAGTAAAAGGCTTCGGTCGTCAGAAAGGTCACACCGAACTCTACCGTGGTGCCGAGTATGTTGTGGACTTCCTTCCTAAAGTGAAGATCGAAGTTGCTATCGGCGACGAACTGCTGGACCAGGTTATTGAAGCCATCACCAAGGCTGCTAACACTGGCAAGATCGGCGACGGCAAAATCTTCGTCACCGAACTGCAGCAGGCTATCCGTATCCGTACCGGCGAAACCGGTACAGCGGCCGTATAAACGGCTTTGGTCGGTTTATTGCCGACCCCTGATTCAACGCGATTGCTGCTGTGGGCAGCAGTCGTAAAACCTGACTCTCTCTTAATAACTTCAATAAAGGTTAAGAGTCAGGGAAAAGAATAAAAATTCCTGAGGGGAACAAACGTGGAAAATCAAATCTTCCATTTGCAGTATGCAATGGACACCTTTTATTTCCTGGTGTGTGGCGCACTGGTTATGTGGATGGCGGCAGGTTTCGCCATGTTGGAAGCGGGCCTGGTTCGTTCCAAGAACACCACTGAAATCCTGACCAAGAACGTGGCACTGTTTGCCATTTCCTGCACCATGTACCTGATTGTTGGTTACGACATCATGTACGGCGGTGGTGTTCTGCTGGACGGCGTTCTGGTTGGCGACACTCATGTTGATGACACTCTGGCTGATTTCGCAGCCCGTGAAGACGGTTTTGAAGGCGGCTCTATCTACTCCGGCGCTTCTGACTTCTTCTTCCAGGTAGTATTCGTTGCGACGGCCATGTCCATCGTATCCGGTGCTGTTGCTGAACGTATGAAGCTGTGGAGCTTCCTGCTGTTCGCCGTGGTTATGACTGGTTTCATCTACCCAATGGAAGGTTCCTGGACCTGGAATGGCGACGATGTCGGCCTGTTCGGACTCTCCTTTTACAATCTTGGCGAGCTTGGTTTCTCTGACTTTGCCGGTTCAGGTATCGTACACATGTCAGGTGCCGCTGCTGCTCTGGCTGGTGTTCTGCTGCTGGGCGCACGTAAAGGCAAGTACGGTAAGAACGGCGAAGTAAACGCTATTCCTGGTGCAAACCTGCCTCTGGCAACTCTGGGTATGTTCATCCTGTGGATGGGCTGGTTCGGTTTCAACGGTGGTTCTGTTCTGAAGCTGGGCGATATCGCCAGCGCTAACAGTGTTGCCATGGTATTCCTGAACACCAACGCTGCCGCTGCCGGTGGTCTGGTTGCTGCTCTGATTACTGCCCGCCTGCTGTTCGGCAAGGCTGACCTGACTATGTGCCTGAACGGTGCACTGGCTGGTCTGGTTGCTATCACTGCAGAGCCAAGCACTCCAACGCCTCTGGAAGCGACCCTGATCGGTGCTGTTGGTGGTGTTCTGGTTGTCTTCTCCATCCTCGCACTGGATAAGCTCAGAATTGACGACCCTGTCGGTGCTATCTCCGTACACGGTACAGTTGGTCTGTTCGGTCTGCTGGTTGTTCCTGTAACCAACTCTGGTGTGAGCTTCACTGGTCAGCTGGCTGGCGCCGCAACCATCTTCGTTTGGGTATTCGGTTGCAGCCTGATCGTCTGGGGTGCTCTGAAAGCCATCACTGGTATCCGTGTCAGCGAAGAAGAAGAGTACGAAGGTGTGGATCTGACCGAATGCGGTATGGAAGCCTACCCCGAGTTTACTAACAAGTAAGAGCTGTTTTTTGTCGCTACAGGCATGTCATGACATAAAACCAGTAGCGATGACATAAAATCAAGACAAGCGTATTTTGACATACAAAGCTCCGGCAACAATACCTTCCAGGTTATTGAGTCGGAGCTTTTCTATGTGCCCCAAAAAACTCACCCAGTGGATTATTTTTTGAGCCGTTCACCTTGTCAACACAACGCGCCATTCTGGAGCCTGGCTAATTCACCTTCCGGGGTTGTTAGAACAAACGTTCTTTAAATACCGGTGTCCGGGTAACTAATGACTCTGGGCAGGAGGCCGCCTGATCATGCTATCAAACACCTGATTTGACGGATAAGTTACCTTCTGCTTCTGTTGGGTCTATCGTGCTATAGAATCGGGCATCCAGAGTATAGTGAGATCATTTCCTAGAGTGATCTCACTATGAAAAAAGACAACTTTTCAGCCAATCTGAAAGTCTCTTATTAACTCTGTACGTCTGTTCAAGCAACCGTGAAATGGAACACAGCCTGATTTGAGCATATCTACTTCGGTGGTTATCACCCTGAACTTTCCGGATTTGTTGCAGTCTGGTAGTACTACTTTAATCAATAGTTGATGTTCCAAAAATGTTGAATACATCTCCTCGGAATCCTTCAGGAGGAAATCCCGCCCCACCGTGCACGATATGCCGTGATGAGAAGCCCTTTACAAAGGATAATCATACTGTTACATCCTGTAAGCCTGTCAATCACCACTTTCACTCCAGCTGTATTGAAGCGTGGCATAAAACTTCGGGAACTAATAGAAGACATTGTGCTGTTTGTAAGCAATGTCCACTACCTTTAAAGCGTATAATTCCTAGCATTGAAGAAAAAAATCCAGATTATGAGTGCGCAGCAGCAGCTTATGCTCGCAGTGGTAACCTCACAGAGCTAAATAAACTGCTAGATGTTGACAAAAGGCTTGTTAACGACACTTTTGATGAAACAAAGGTAAAAGAAAAGAAGGTAGTAACATTACTGTTCATCGCCGCACAGGAGGGGCATACCAATATCGTTGACCGCCTGATCGACCTGGGAGCGGATAAGAATAAAGGTAATAAAAACGGTGCAACCCCTCTGTACATCGCTGCAGAGAACGGACGTACCGATACCGTTCGGTGCCTGGTCAGTGAGGGAGCGGATAAGGACAAAGGTCTCACCTCCGACGGGGTAACCCCTCTGTGGATCGCTGCATATATGGGGCATACCGAGATCGTTCGGCACCTGGTCAGTGAGGGAGCAGATAAGGACAAAGGCCGCACCACCGACGGGGCAACCCCTCTGTGGATCGCTGCATATATGGGGCATACCGAGATCGTCAAGTGCCTGATCGAAGAGGGGGCGGATAAGAACAAAGATAATAAAAACGGGGCAACCCCTCTGTACATCGCTGCATATATGGGGCATACCGAGACCGTTCAGTGCCTGGTCGGACCGGGAGTGGATAAGGACAAAGGCCTCACCACCGACGGTGGAACCCCTCTTTTTGTCGCTGCAGAGAACGGGCATACCGAGATCGTTCGGCTCCTGCTCAGTGAGGGAGCGGATAAGGACAAAGGTAATAAAAACGGTGCAACCCCTCTGTACATCGCTGCACAGAATGGACGTATCGATACCGTTCGGTGCTTGGTCAGTGAGGGAGCAGATAAGGACAAAGGCCGCACCACCGACGGTGCAACCCCTCTGTGGATCGCTGCACATATGGGGCATACCGAGATCGTTCGGCACCTGGTCAGTGAGGGAGCGGATAAGAACAAAGATAATAAAAACGGTGCAACCCCTTTGTACATCGCTGCAGAGAACGGACGTACCGATACCGTTCAGTACTTGGTCGGACTGGGAGTGGATAAGGACAAAGGCCTCACCATCGACGGGGCAACCCCTCTGTACATCGCTGCATATATGGGGCATACCAAGATCGTTAGGTACCTGGTCAGTGAGGGAGCGGATAAGAACAAAGGTAATAAAAACGGTGTAACCCCTTTGTGCATCGCTGAACAGAAAGGACGTACCGAGACCGTTCAGTGCCTGGTCGGACTGGGAGCGGATAAGGGAAAAGGCCTCACCACCGACGGGGCCCTCCCTCTGTGGATCGCTGCATATATGGGGCATACCGATACCGTTCGGCACCTGGTCAGTGAGGGAGCGGATAAGGACAAAGGTAATAAAAACGGTGCAACCCCTCTGTACATCGCTGCAGAGAAAGGACGTACCGATACCGTTCGGTGCCTGGTCGAAATGGGAGCGGATAAGAACAAAGGTAATAAAAACGGTGCAACCCCTTTGTACATCGCTGCAGAGAAAGGACGTACCGATACCGTTCGGTGCCTGGTCAGACTGGGAGCGGATAAGAACAAAGGTAATAAAAACGGTGCAACCCCTTTGTACATCGCTGAACAGCAGGGGCATAGCGAGATCGTCGAAATACTCAAAGAAGAAGCAGGTTCAAAAAAACAAACTCGGGTTTAGAGCCTTGAAGGAACAGATGTGCCATTCTTCAGCCATAAAGTGGCCAGGTATGCTTATTTGTAATTGTCATGAAACGGTTGTAATTCGAAGAAAATGACATGATATGGGCGTTTTTTTTATGACAAGAGTAATTGTAAAATCTCTGCAGCCCTTATTCTTTATGGGCTGATTTTGTCAAGATATGGTAGTAGCGACAACAGGCATGTCATGACATAAAACCAGTAGCGATGACATAAAATAAAGACAAGCGTATTTTGACATACAAAGCTCCGGCAACAATACCTTCCAGGTTATTGAGTCGGAGCTTTTCCATGTGCCCCAAACAACTCACCCAGTGGATTATTTTTTGAGCCGTTCACCTTGTCAACACAACGAGCCATTCTGGAGCCGGGCTAATTCACCTTCTGGGGTTGTTAGAACAAACGTTCTTTAAATACCGGTGTTCGGGTAACTAATGACTCTGGCCAGGAGCCCGCCTGATCATGCTATCAAACACCTGATTTGACGGCTAAGTTACCTTCTGCTTCTGTTGGATCTATCGTGCTATAGAATCGGGCATCCAGAGTATAGTGAGATCATTTCCTAGAGTGATCTCACTATGAAAACAGACAACTTTACAGCCAATCTGAAAGTCTCTTATTAACTCTGTACGGTCTGTTCAAGCAACCGTGAAATGGAACACAGCCTGATTTGACCATATCTCCTTCGGTGCTTATCACCCTGAACTTTCCGGATTTGTTGCAGTCTGGTAGTACTACTTTAATCAATAGTTGATGTTCCAAAAATGTTGAATGCATCTCCTCGGGATCCTTCAGGAGGAAATCCCGCCCCACCGTGCACGATATGCCGTGATGAGAAGCCCTTTACAAAGGATAATCATACTGTTACATCCTGTAAGCCTGTCAATCACCACTTTCACTCAAGCTGTATTGAAGCGTGGCATAACACTTGGAAAACTAATAGAAGACATTGTGCTGTTTGTAAGCAATGTCCACTGCCTTTAAAGCGTATAATTCCTAACATTGAAGAAAAAAATCCAGATTATGAGTGCGCAGCAGCAGCTTATGCTCGCAGTGGTAACCTCACAGAGCTAAATAAACTGCTAGATGTTGACAAAAGGCTTGTTAGCGACACTTTTGATGAAACAAAGGTAAAAGAAAAGAAGGTAGTAACATTACTGTTCATCGCCGCACAGGAGGGGCATACCAATATCGTTGACCGCCTGATCGACCTGGGAGCGGATAAGAACAAAGGTAATAAAAACGGTGCAACCCCTCTGTACATCGCTGCACAGAATGGACGTACCGATACCGTTCGGTGCCTGGTCAGTGAGGGAGCGGATAAGGACAAAGGTCTCACCTCCGACGGGGTAACCCCTCTGTGGATCGCTGCATATATGGGGCATACCGAGATCGTTCGGCACCTGGTCAGTGAGGGAGCAGATAAGGACAAAGGCCGCACCACCGACGGGGCAACCCCTCTGTGGATCGCTGCATATATGGGGCATACCGAGATCGTCAAGTGCCTGATCGAAGAGGGGGCGGATAAGAACAAAGATAATAAAAACGGGGCAACCCCTCTGTACATCGCTGCATATATGGGGCATACCGAGACCGTTCAGTGCCTGGTCGGACCGGGAGCGGATAAGGACAAAGGCCTCACCACCGACGGTGGAACCCCTCTTTTTGTCGCTGCAGAGAACGGGCATACCGAGATCGTTCGGCTCCTGCTCAGTGAGGGAGCGGATAAGGACAAAGGTAATAAAAACGGTGCAACCCCTCTGTACATCGCTGCACAGAATGGACGTATCGATACCGTTCGGTGCTTGGTCAGTGAGGGAGCAGATAAGGACAAAGGCCGCACCACCGACGGTGCAACCCCTCTGTGGATCGCTGCACATATGGGGCATACCGAGATCGTTCGGCACCTGGTCAGTGAGGGAGCGGATAAGAACAAAGATAATAAAAACGGTGCAACCCCTTTGTACATCGCTGCAGAGAACGGACGTACCGATACCGTTCAGTACTTGGTCGGACTGGGAGTGGATAAGGACAAAGGCCTCACCATCGACGGGGCAACCCCTCTGTACATCGCTGCATATATGGGGCATACCAAGATCGTTAGGTACCTGGTCAGTGAGGGAGCGGATAAGAACAAAGGTAATAAAAACGGTGTAACCCCTTTGTGCATCGCTGAACAGAAAGGACGTACCGAGACCGTTCAGTGCCTGGTCGGACTGGGAGCGGATAAGGGAAAAGGCCTCACCACCGACGGGGCCCTCCCTCTGTGGATCGCTGCATATATGGGGCATACCGATACCGTTCGGCACCTGGTCAGTGAGGGAGCGGATAAGGACAAAGGTAATAAAAACGGTGCAACCCCTCTGTACATCGCTGCAGAGAAAGGACGTACCGATACCGTTCGGTGCCTGGTCGAAATGGGAGCGGATAAGAACAAAGGTAATAAAAACGGTGCAACCCCTTTGTACATCGCTGCAGAGAAAGGACGTACCGATACCGTTCGGTGCCTGGTCAGACTGGGAGCGGATAAGAACAAAGGTAATAAAAACGGTGCAACCCCTTTGTACATCGCTGAACAGCAGGGGCATAGCGAGATCGTCGAAATACTCAAAGAAGAAGCAGGTTCAAAAAAACAAACTCGGGTTTAGAGCCTTGAAGGAACAGATGTGCCATTCTTCAGCCATAAATTGGCCAGGTATGCTTATTTGTAATTGTCATGAAACGGTTGTAATTCGAAGAAAATGACATGATATGGGCGTTTTTTTTATGACAAGAGTAATTGTAAAATCTCTGCAGCCCTTATTCTTTATGGGCTGATTTTGTCAAGATATGGTAGTAGCGACAACAGGCATGTCATGACATAAAACCAGTAGCGATGACATAAAATAAAGACAAGCGTATTTTGACATACAAAGCTCCGGCAACAATACCTTCCAGGTTATTGAGTCGGAGCTTTTCCATGTGCCCCAAACAACTCACCCAGTGGATTATTTTTTGAGCCGTTCACCTTGTCAACACAACGAGCCATTCTGGAGCCGGGCTAATTCACCTTCTGGGGTTGTTAGAACAAACGTTCTTTAAATACCGGTGTTCGGGTAACTAATGACTCTGGTCAGGAGGCCGCCTGATCATGCTATCAAACACCTGATTTGACGGCTAAGTTACCTTCTGCTTCTGTTGGGTCTATCGTGCTATAGAATCGGGCATCCAGAATATAGTGAGATCATTTCCTAGAGTGATCTCACTATGAAAACAGACAACTTTACAGCCAATCTGAAAGTCTCTTATTAACTCTGTACGGTCTGTTCAAGCAACCGTGAAATGGAACACAGCCTGATTTGACCATATCTCCTTCGGTGCTTATCACCCTGAACTTTCCGGATTTGTTGCAGTCTGGTAGTACTACTTTAATCAATAGTTGATGTTCCAAAAATGTTGAATGCATCTCCTCGGGATCCTTCAGGAGGAAATCCCGTCCCACCGTGCACGATATGCCGTGATGAGAAGCCCTTTACAAAGGATAATCATACTGTTACATCCTGTAAGCCTGTCAATCACCACTTTCACTCAAGCTGTATTGAAGCGTGGCATAACTTCTGGGAAACTAATAGAAGACATTGTGCTGTTTGTAAGCAATGTCCACTACCTTTAAAGCGTATAATTCCTAACATTGAAGAAGAAAATCCAGATTATGAGTGCGCAGCAGCAGCTTATGCTCGCAGTGGTAACCTCACAGAGCTAAATAAACTGCTAGATGCTGACAAAAGGCTTGTTAACGACACTTTTGATGAAACAAAGGTAAAAGAAAAGAAGGTAGTAACATTACTGTTCATTGCCGCACAGGAGGGGCATGCCAATATCGTTGACCGCCTGATCGACCTGGGAGCGGATAAGAACAAAGGTAATAAAAACGGTGCAACCCCTCTGTACATCGCTGCAGAGAACGGACGTACCGATACCGTTCGGTGCCTGGTCAGTGAGGGAGCGGATAAGGACAAAGTCCTCACCTCCGACGGGGTAACCCCTCTGTGGATCGCTGCATATATGGGGCATACCGAGATCGTTCGGCACCTGGTCAGTGAGGGAGCGGATAAGGACAAAGGTAATAAGAACGGTGTAACCCCTTTGTACATCGCTGCAGAGAACGGACGTACCGATACCGTTCGGTGCCTGGTCGGACTGGGAGTGGATAAGGACAAAGGCCGCATCACCGACGGTGCAACCCCTCTGTGGATCGCTGCATATATGGGGCATACCGAGATCGTTCAGTGCTTGGTCGGACTGGGAGCGGATAAGGACAAAGGCCTCACCACCGACGGGGCAACCCCTCTGTACATCGCTGCAGAGAACGGACGTACCGATACCGTTCGGTGCCTGGTCAGTGAGGGAGCGGATAAGGACAAAGGCCTCACCACCAACGGGGTACCCCCTCTGTACATCGCTGCATATATGGGGCATACCGAGATCGTTCGGCACCTGGTCAGTGAGGGAGCGGATAAGAACAAAGGTGATAAAAAAGGTGCAACTCCTCTGTACATCGCTGCATATATGGGGCATACCGAGATCGTTCGGCACCTGGTCAGTGAGGGAGCGGATAAGAACAAAGGTGATAAAAAAGGTGCAACTCCTCTGTACATCGCTGCAGATACGGGGCATACCGAGATCGTCAAGTGCCTGGTCGGACTGGGAGCAGATAAGGACAAAGGCCTCACCACCGACGGGACAACCCCTCTGTGTATCGCTGCATATATGGGGCATACCGAGATCGTTCGGCACCTGGTCAGTGAGGGAGCAGATAAGGACAAAGGCCTCACCACCGACGGGGCAACCCCTCTGTGTCTCGCTGCATATATGGGGCATACCGAGATCGTTCGGCACCTGGTCAGTGAGGGAGCGGATAAGAACAAAGGTAATAAAAACGGTGCAACCCCTCTGTACATCGCTGCACAGAAAGGAAGTACCGATACCGTTCGGTGCCTGGTCGGACTGGGAGCGGATAAGGACAAAGGCCTCACCACCGACGGGGCAACCCCTCTGTACATCGCTGCATATATGGGGCATACCGAGACCGTTCAGTGCTTGGTCGGACTGGGGGTGGATAAGGACAAAGGCCGCACCACCGACGGGGCAACCCCTCTGTACATCGCTGCATATATGGGGCATACCGAGATCGTTCGGCACCTGGTCAGTGAGGGAGCGGATAAGAACAAAGATAATAAAAACGGGGCAACCCCTCTGTGCACCGCTGCAAAGTACGGACGTACCGATACCGTTCGGTGCCTGGTCGGACTGGGAGCGGATAAGGACAAAGGCCTCACCACCAACGGGGCAACCCCTCTGTACATCGCTGCAGAGAACGGACGTACCGATACCGTTCGGTACCTGGTCAGTGAGGGAGCGGATAAGGACAAAGGCCTCACCACCGAAGGGGCAACCCCTCTGTGGATCGCTGCATATATGGGGCATACCGAGATCGTTCAGTGCCTGGTCGGACTGGGAGTGGATAAGGACAAAGGCCTCACCATCGACGGGGCAACCCCTCTGTACATCGCTGCATATATGGGGCATACCGAGATCGTTCGGCACCTGGTCAGTGAGGGAGCGGATAAGGACAGAGGCCTCACCACCGACGGGGCAACCCCTCTGTGGATCGCTGCATATATGGGGCATACCGAGATCGTTCAGTGCTTGGTCGGACTGGGAGCGGATAAGGACAGAGGCCTCACCACCGACGGGGCAACCCCTCTGTGGATCGCTGCATATATGGGGCATACCGAGATCGTTCGGCACATGGTCAGTGAGGGAGCGGATAAGGACAGAGGCCTCACCACCGACGGGGCAACCCCTCTGTACATCGCTGCAGAGAACGGGGATACCGAGATCGTCAAGTGCCTGATCGAAGAAGGGGCGGATAAGAACAAAGATAATAAAAACGGTGTAACCCCTCTGCACATCGCTGAACAGCAGGGGCATAGCGAGATCGTCGAAATACTCAAAGAAGAAGCAGGTTCAAAAAAATAAACTCGGGTTTAGAGCCTTGAAGGAACAGATGTGCCATTCTTCAGCCATAAAGTGGCCAGGTATGCTTATTTGTAATTGTCATGAAACGGTTGTAATTCGAAGAAAATGACATGATATGGGCGTTTTTTTTATGACAAGAGTAATTGTAAAATCTCTGCAGCCCTTATTCTTTATGGGCTGATTTTGTCAAGATATGGTAGTAGCGACAACAGGCATGTCATGACATAAAACCAGTAGCGATGACATAAAATAAAGACAAGCGTATTTTGACATACAAAGCTCCGGCAACAATACCTTCCAGGTTATTGAGTCGGAGCTTTTCCATGTGCCCCAAACAACTCACCCAGTGGATTATTTTTTGAACCGTTCACCTTGTCAACACAACGAGCCATTCTGGAGCCGGGCTAATTCACCTTCTGGGGTTGTTAGAACAAACGTTCTTTAAATACCGGTGTCCGGGTAACTAATGACTCTGGTCAGGAGGCCGCCTGATCATGCTATCAAACACCTGATTTGACGGCTAAGTTACCTTCTGCTTCTGTTGGATCTATCGTGCTATAGAATCGGGCATCCAGAGTATAGTGAGATCATTTCCTAGAGTGATCTCACTATGAAAACAGACAAATTTTCAGCCAATCTGAAAGTCTCTTATTAACTCTGTACGTCTGTTCAAGCAACCGTGAAATGGAACACAGCCTGATTTGACCCTATCTCCTTCGGTGCTTATCACCCTGAACTTTCCGGATTTGTTGCAGTCTGGTAGTACTACTTTAATCAATAGTTGATGTTCCAAAAATGTTGAATGCATCTCCTCGGGATCCTTCAGGAGGAAATCCCGCCCCACCGTGCACGATATGCCGTGATGAGAAGCCCTTTACAAAGGATAATCATACTGTTACATCCTGTAAGCCTGTCAATCACCACTTTCACTCCAGTTGTATTGAAGCGTGGCATAAAACTTCGGGAACTAATAGAAGACATTGTGCTGTTTGTAAGCAATGTCCACTACCTTTAAAGCGTATAATTCCTAACATTGAAGAAAAAAATCCAGATTATGAGTGCGCAGCAGCAGCTTATGCTCGCAGTGGTAACCTCACAGAGCTAAATAAACTGCTAGATGTTGACAAAAGGCTTGTTAACGACACTTTTGATGAAACAAAGGTAAAAGAAAAGAAGGTAGTAACATTACTGTACATCGCCGCACAGGAGGGGCATACCAATATCGTTGACCGCCTGATCGACCTGGGAGCGGATAAGAATAAAGGTAATAAAAACGGTGCAACCCCTCTGTACATCGCTGCAGAGAACGGACGTACCGATACCGTTCGGTGCCTGGTCAGTGAGGGAGCGGATAAGGACAAAGGTCTCACCTCCGACGGGGTAACCCCTCTGTGGATCGCTGCATATATGGGGCATACCGAGATCGTTCGGCACCTGGTCAGTGAGGGAGCAGATAAGGACAAAGGCCGCACCACCGACGGGGCTCCCCCTCTGTACATCGCTGCATATATGGGGCATACCGATATCGTCAAGTGCCTGATCGAAGAGGGGGCGGATAAGAACAAAGATAATAAAAACGGTGCAACCCCTCTGTACATCGCTGCACAGAATGGACGTACCGATACCGTTCGGTGCCTGGTCGGACTGGGAGTGGATAAGGACAAAGGCCGCACCACCGACGGTGCAACCCCTCTGTACACCGCTGCATATATGGGGCATACCGAGACCGTTCTGTGCTTGGTCGGACTGGGAGTGGATAAGGACAAAGGCCTCACCACCGACGGTGCAACCCCTCTGTACATCGCTGCACAGAATGGACGTACCGATACCGTTCGATGCCTGGTCGGACTGGGAGCAGATAAGGACAAAGGCCGCACCACCGACGGGGCAACCCCTCTGTGGATCGCTGCATATATGGGGCATACCGAGATCGTCAAGTGCCTGATCGAAGAGGGGGCGGATAAGAACAAAGATAATAAAAACGGTGCAACCCCTCTGTACATCGCTGCACAGTATGGACGTACCGATACCGTTCGGTGCCTGGTCGGACTGGGAGTGGATAAGGACAAAGGCCGCACCACCGACGGTGCAACCCCTCTGTACACCGCTGCATATATGGGGCATACCGAGACCGTTCGGTGCCTGGTCGGACTGGGAGTGGATAAGGACAAAGGCCTCACCACCGACGGTGCAACCCCTCTGTACATCGCTGCACAGAATGGATGTACCGATACCATTCGATGCCTGGTCGGACTGGGAGCAGATAAGGACAAAGGCCGCACCACCGACGGGGCAACCCCTCTGTGGATCGCTGCATATATGGGGCATACCGAGATCGTCAAGTGCCTGATCGAAGAGGGGGCGGATAAGAACAAAGATAATAAAAACGGTGCAACCCCTCTGTACATCGCTGCACAGTATGGACGTACCGATACCGTTCGGTGCCTGGTCAGTGAGGGAGTGGATAAGGACAAAGGTAATAAAAACGGTGCAACCCCTCTGTACATCGCTGCACATATTGGACGTACCGATACCGTTCGGTGCCTGGTCAGTGAGGGAGTGGATAAGGACAAAGGTAATAAAAACGGTGCAACCCCTCTGTACATCGCTGCACAGAATGGACGTACCGATACCGTTCGATGCCTGGTCGGACTGGGAGCAGATAAGGACAAAGGCCGCACCACCGACGGGGCAACCCCTCTGTGGATCGCTGCATATATGGGGCATACCGAGATCGTCAAGTGCCTGATCGAAGAGGGGGCGGATAAGAACAAAGATAATAAAAACGGTGCAACCCCTCTGTACATCGCTGCACAGAATGGACGTACCGATACCGTTCGGTGCCTGGTCAGTGAGGGAGTGGATAAGGACAAAGGTAATAAAAACGGTGCAACCCCTCTGTGCATCGCTGCATATATGGGGCATACCGAGATCGTCAAGTGCCTGATCGACCTGGGAGCGGATAAGGACAAAGGTAATAAAAACGGTGCAACCCCTCTGTACATCGCTGAACAGCAGGGGCATAGCGAGATCGTCAAAATACTCAAAGAAGAAGCAGGTTCAAAAAAATAAACTCGGGTTTAGAGCCTTGAAGGAACAGATGTGCCATTCTTCAGCCATAAAGTGGTCAGGTATGCTTATTTGTAATTGTCATGAAACGGTTGTAATTCGAAGAAAATGACATGATATGGGCGTTTTTTTATGACAAGAGTAATTGTAAAATCTCTGCAGCCCTTATTCTTTATGGGCTGATTTTGTCAAGATATGGTAGTAGCGACAACAGGCATGTCATGACATAAAACCAGTAGCGATGACATAAAATCAAGGCAAGCGTATTTTGACATACAAAGCTCCGGCAACAATACCTTCCAGGTTATTGAGTCGGAGCTTTTCCATGTGGCCCAAACAACTCACCCAGTGGATTATTTTTTGAGCCGTTCACCTTGTCAACACAAGGAGCCATTCTGGAGCCGGGCTAATTCACCTTCAGGGGTTGTTAGAACAAACGTTCTTTAAATACCGGTGTCCGGGTAACTAATGACTCTGGTCAGGAGGCCGCCTGATCATGCTATCAAACACCTGATTTGACGGCTAAGTTACCTTCTGCTTCTGTTGGATCTATCGTGCTATAGAATCGGGCATCCAGAGTATAGTGAGATCATTTCCTAGAGTGATCTCACTATGAAAACAGACAACTTTACAGCCAATCTGAAAGTCTCTTATTAACTCTGTACGTCTGTTCAAGCAACCGTGAAATGGAACACAGCCTGATTTGAGCATATCTACTTCGGTGGTTATCACCCTGAACTTTCCGGATTTGTTGCAGTCTGGTAGTACTACTTTAATCAATAGTTGATGTACCAAAAATGTTGAATGCATCTCCTCGGGATCCTTCAGGAGGAAATCCCGTCCCACCGTGCACGATATGCCGTGATGAGAAGCCCTTTACAAAGGACAATCATACTGTTACATCCTGTAAGCCTGTCAATCACCACTTTCACTCAAGCTGTATTGAAGCGTGGCATAACACTTGGAAAACTAATAGAAGACATTGTGCTGTTTGTAAGCAATGTCCACTGCCTTTAAAGCGTATAATTCCTAACATTGAAGAAAAAAATCCAGATTATGAGTGCGCAGCAGCAGCTTATGCTCGCAGTGGTAACCTCACAGAGCTAAATAAACTGCTAGATGTTGACAAAAGGCTTGTTAACGACACTTTTGATGAAACAAAGGTAAAAGAAAAGAAGGTAGTAACATTACTGTACATCGCCGCACAGGAGGGGCATACCAATATCGTTGACCGCCTGATCGACCTGGGAGCGGATAAGGACAAAGGCCTCACCAACGGGGCAACCCCTCTGTGGGTCGCTGCATATATGGGGCATACCGAGATCGTTCGGCACCTGGTCAGTGAGGGAGCGGATAAGAACAAAGGTAATAAAAACGGTGCAACCCCTCTGTACATCGCAGCACAGAATGGACGTACCGATACCGTTCGGTGCCTGGTCAGTGAGGGAGCGGATAAGGACAAAGGCCGCACCACCGACGGGTCCCCCCCTCTGTACACAAAGGCCGCACCACCGACGGGTCGCTGCATATATGGGGCATACCGAGATCGTTCGGCACCTGGTCAGTGAGGGAGCGGATAAGAACAAAGGTAATAAAAACGGTGCAACCCCTTTGTACATCGCTGCAGAGAAAGGACGTACCGATACCGTTCGGCACCTGGTCAGTGAGGGAGCGGATAAGGACAAAGGTAATAAAAACGGTGTAACCCCCTTGTACATCGCTGCAGAGAACGGACGTACCGAGACCGTTCGGTGCCTGGTCGGACTGGGAGCGGATAAGGACAAAGGCCTCACCACCGACGGGGAAACCCCTCTGTGGATCGCTGCATATATGGGGCATACCGAGATCGTTCGGCATCTGGTCAGTGAGGGAGCGGATAAGGACAAAGGTAATAAAAACGGTGTAACCCCCTTGTACATCGCTGCAGAGAACGGACGTACCGAGACCGTTCGGTGCCTGGTCGGACTGGGAGCGGATAAGGACAAAGGTAATAAAAACGGTGCAACCCCTCAGTTCATCGCTGCACAGAAAGGACGTACCGAGACCGTTCAGTGCCTGGTCGGACTGGGAGTGGATAAGGACAAAGGCCGCACCACCGACGGGGCAACCCCTCTGAACATCGCTGCATATATGGGCCATACCGAGATCGTTCGGCACCTGGTCAGTGAGGGAGCGGATAAGAACAAAGGTAATAAAAACGGTGCCACCCCTCTGCACATCGCTGAACAGCAGGGGCATAGCGAGATCGTCGAAATACTCAAAGAAGAAGCAGTTTCAAAAAAATAAACTCGGGTTTAGAGCTTTAAGAAACAGATGTGCCATTCTTCAGCCATAAAGTGGCCAAGTATGCTTATTTGTAATTGTCATGAAACGGTTGTAATTCGAAGAAAATGACATGATATGGGCGTTTTTTATGACAAGAGTAATTGTAAAATCTCTGCAGCCCTTATTCTTTATGGGCTGATTTTGTCAAGATATGGTAGTAGCGACAACAGGCATGTCATGACATAAAACCAGTAGCGATGACATAAAATAAAGACAAGCGTATTTTGACATACAAAGCTCCGGCAACAATACCTTCCAGGTTATTGAGTCGGAGCTTTTCCATGTGCCCCAAACAACTCACCCAGTGGATTATTTTTTGAGCCGTTCACCTTGTCAACACAAGGAGCCATTCTGGAGCCGGGCTAATTCACCTTCTGGGGTTGTTAGAACAAACGTTCTTTAAATACCGGTGTCCGGGTAACTAATGACTCTGGTCAGGAGGCCGCCTGATCATGCTATCAAACACCTGATTTGACGGCTAAGTTACCTTCTGCTTCTGTTGGATCTATCGTGCTATAGAATCGGGCATCCAGAGTATAGTGAGATCATTTCCTAGAGTGATCTCACTATGAAAACAGACAACTTTACAGCCAATCTGAAAGTCTCTTATTAACTCTGTACGGTCTGTTCAAGCAACCGTGAAATGGAACACAGCCTGATTTGACCCTATCTCCTTCGGTGCTTATTACCCTGAACTTTCCGGATTTGTTGCAGTCTGGTAGTACTACTTTAATCAATAGTTGATGTTCCAAAAATGTTGAATGCATCTCCTCGGGATCCTTCAGGAGGAAATCCCGTCCCACCGTGCACGATATGCCGTGATGAGAAGCCCTTTACAAAGGATAATCATACTGTTACATCCTGTAAGCCTGTCAATCACCACTTTCACTCAAGCTGTATTGAAGCGTGGCATAACACTTGGAAAACTAATAGAAGACATTGTGCTGTTTGTAAGCAATGTCCACTGCCTTTAAAGCATATAATTCCTAACATTGAAGAAAAAAATCCAGATTATGAGTGCGCAGCAGCAGCTTATGCTCGCAGCGGTAACCTCACAGAGCTAAATAAACTGCTAGATGTTGACAAAAGGCTTGTTAACGACACTTTTGATGAAACAAAGGTAAAAGAAAAGAAGGTAGTAACATTACTTTACATCGCCGCACAGGAGGGGCATACCAATATCGTTGACCGCCTGATCGACCTGGGAGCGGATAAGGACAAAGGCCTCACCACCGACGGGACAACCCCTCTTTTTGTCGCTGCAGAGAACGGGCATACCGAGATCGTCAAGTGCCTGATCGAAGAGGGAGCGGATAAGGACAAAGGTAATAAAAACGGTGCAACCCCTTTGTACATCGCTGCAGAGAACGGACGTACCGATACCGTTCGGTGCCTGGTCAGTGAGGGAGCGGATAAGGACAAAGGCCTCACCACCGACGGGGCAACCCCTTTGTGGATCGCTGCATATATGGGGCATACCGAGATCGTTCGGCATCTGGTCAGTGAGGGAGCGGATAAGGACAAAGGCCTCACCACCGACGGGGCAACCCCTTTGTGGATCGCTGCATATATGGGGCATACCGAGATCGTTCGGCATCTGGTCAGTGAGGGAGCGGATAAGGACAAAGGCCTCACCACCGACGGGGCAACCCCTTTGTGGATCGCTGCATATATGGGGCATACCGAGATCGTTCGGCACCTGGTCAGTGAGGGAGCGGATAAGGACAAAAGCCTCACCACCGACGGGGCAACCCCTCTGTACATCGCTGCAGAGAACGGACGTACCGATACCATTCGGTGCCTGGTCGGACTGGGAGCGGATAAGAACAAAGGTAATAAAAACGGTGCAACCCCTCTGTACATCGCTGCACAGAAAGGACGTACCTATACCGTTCGGTGCCTGGTCGGACTGGGAGTGGATAAGAACAAAGGTAATAAAAACGGTGCAACCCCTCTGTGGATCGCTGCATATATGGGGCATACCGAGACCGCTCAGTGCTTGGTCGGACTGGGAGTGGATAAGGACAAAGGCCTCACCACCGACGGGGTAACCCCTCTGTACATCGCTGCAGAGAACGGACGTACCGATACCGTTCGGTGCCTGGTCGGACTGGGAGCGGATAAGGACAAAGGCCTCACCACCGACGGGACAACCCCTCTTTTTGTCGCTGCAGAGAACGGGCATACCGAGATCGTCATGTGCCTGATCGACCTGGGAGCGGATAAGGACAAAGGTAATAAAAACGGTGCAACCCCTTTGTACATCGCTGCAGAGAACGGACGTACCGAGACCGTTCGGTGCCTGGTCGGACTGGGTGCGGATAAGGACAAAGGCCTCACCACCGACGGTGCAACCCCTCTGCACATCGCTGAACAGGAGGGGCATAGCGAGATCGTCGAAATACTCAAAGAAGAAGCAGGTTCAAAAAAATAAACTCGGGTTTAGAGCCTTGAAGGAACAGATGTGCCATTCTTCAGCCATAAAGTGGCCAGGTATGCTTATTTGTAATTGTCATGAAACGGTTGTAATTCGAAGAAAATGACATGATATGTGCGTTTTTTTTATGACAAGAGTAATTGTAAAATCTCTGCAGCCCTTATTCTTTATGGGCTGATTTTGTCAGGATATGGTAGTAGCAACAACAAGTAAGAGCTGTTTTTAAACAGAGCTTGCGACTCTTAATAAATTTGTCGCTGCAGACATGTTGGTTATACCGACACTCCGGTTATTATTAACCGGGGTCTTTTTTACCTTTTTATTTATTCCTGCCGAATCAATATAGCAGCAACCGATACCAACACCCGATACCAGCTCCCGATACCAACTCCCGATACAACTCCCACGCTTCCCTCATAGCCTGAGAGGCTTTAAGTATCCGGTCACATGAAAACATACATTGCTGACTCAATCTCCAGGTCACTCCGCTGTGCCGACAAATGAGTCATAAAGACGCGTCCTCCCTTTGGCTTTAACGAGGCTAAGGCTCACGCCCCCGTATGGCCATCAGTACCTGATTTTCGTCTTTCGAACCTGTGGAACTAAATCTTTTGCAAAGACTCCAAGGGTTGCCAGCAAGATATAACTGCATATCAGATCCGGCAACAGTTTGGTTTTTCTGCCTTCTGATTGACCCAGTACCTCTTTTGGTATGGCAAATAATAAAAATAGAACAGAAAAACTTGTTAATTAATTGAATTAAAGGGGTTTTTTATGGATAAGATCGTGGTCGGCTCATCATATAGATTGCAGTCATCCCAGGCACCTGTTCAGCAAACCAGCCCCCCCCCGGAACCCAAAAATGTGTTTGGTCGCTCGTTGTGCCTTGCTCCTCCCACAGAAGCCTGCTCACGAATTGATGTTGAGTCCCGGGCTCGTTATGGTTTTGGTGTTTTCACTCTCAAAGAGTGTGCTGAGGCAACGAATTCTCCCTTGTATTCAGAATCACGGACCCCATTTCATCAACGGCTAATGAAGAAGACTAGAGATACCTTTCAGAATACGGGTGTAACACCGGCTGACTGGGGAAAACGCTGGCAGGAGCTGCAGGATATTTCATCAAGTTTTAAGTCACTTATCGAAGCGCATGACGGCTCCAGCGGTGAAAACATTATCAGAGCTATTGAGCAGGATAATGTTTTAAAAGCTGCTCTGGGCGATCTGGTTGCCAGAGAGCGCAGGGGTGAGTCTGATGCTATTTTCCAGGCCATGATTCTAGACAGGCGGCTAACTACATATCTTGAGCTGGCAGAATACGTTAAACCTTGTTTTGACTGGCGCAGTGTTCATTCCCATGTCAAAGATGTGATCTGGCAAACGGGAAAAAAAAGAAAAGCACAAGATCCAGATGAGCCCAGTGCTGAGAAGGTTTCCCGAAGTACACATTCACAATCTTTAAATCAAGTACCCTGTCGACCATCTCTTCAGGATATAAGAGATAGAGCCAGGGAATTTGAGTTTCCTGAAGTTGCCTATGCGCCGACCCGATTTTACGACAATGGAAGTTCTTTATTTCCAATCTATCGGTCAGACAAGCAAGCGTTGGCCAGATTTACCCCGACTCGGAAACAGGAGTTGCAGAATGTTGAGCGAAGGCTTGAGAGGTCGGGAGTAACGCCTCTGTTGTTTGCTGCTCACTGGTGTTTTTTTTGCGCGTATTCAGAGATGCTTACCACCAGTCAGAAACAACCAAACGCGGATCTGAAGCGATGGTTGGCAACCGTGGCAAATTCTGAAATAAAGGGGGATGACACCGGGAGGCTGTTATCCTTAATGCTGGATTACCTGACCGTTATTTTTGAGCATCAGCCAGAACGATTTAAACATCTTCTTCAGGAAAAGCCCTCTCTGGACTGGAGAGGTCTATGCCGTTCAGCCCAGCCTATGTCAAAAGATGAGATTCTCAATACCTTTAGCATAATTGGTGAACCGAGTGATTCAGAAAGTCACACATCGAGTGCTTCAGAGAGTCACACATCGAGTAAAGAAGATTCGGTTCCTGGTAAAGTGCCCGTTGATTCTGATGATGCGAATAGTAAATTTCTTGAAGGAACCTGGGAGTATGAACAAGAGAGAATTAAGCAATTTACGCGGCTCCATAATGAAGCGAGCAAAGGCAGAGCCTCGTATAGTCGAAAGCTATGAAAGCAGAATTATAAAAATGGCACCTTATGATTGCATTTGTCGATATTTGTCAAAATATGCTTGCTTTTGATATGTCACTACCTCTTGTAAATCTTCGCAGAACCGCTGTTTCCGGGAATACTTTTTGTCACGTTATTGTATCGACATATAATGTCGCTGCTGGCATGTCATGACATATAACCAGCAGTGATGACATAGAGACAAGCATATTTTGACACACGAAACTCCGCCAACAATATTTTCCCGTATTGTTCAACCGGAGCTTTTTTATGTGCTGGAGAAAACCTGGAAAGTCCCGAATAAAACACAATCATCCATTCTCAGCGTCAAATGCATATCCCCACTTCCCCCCCAAAAAAAATAACATAGCAAACAGCCTGAATCTGATCCGCCGAAAAATACGACTACGAGGCATTCATAGACAATACTCACTGACGACACTCCCGGAACCAAGAGCAACAAGCCAGAAAGAATAAGACACTCAGGGGTTCAACAGAATTCGTCCCTCTGATCACCTTTCTCTGCCGATTTTATTCTAGATAACACCTATTAATTTTTTATCTATACTCTGCCTCCTTTCACCGTCTATAACATTGATAAGAAGATGCTTATGCATGGGTTTACCCTTAAAAAACACTCACGTTTTTACGGCAGGAAAACTTTGCACATCTGCCTTGTAACAATGGTGGCAGGAACCTTCATCCCGCATTTTGCTACTGCGGGCTCAGGCAACCTTCCCCCTGCCGCTCAGCCAGCGCTGTATACAGAGTTAATGAAAGCTCCCCACCTTCCTCTTACTCAACTGTCTGAATATGTCCGGCCTATTCCCGTTAACAGCCCCACACTGCTTACGCGCAAACCACTGCATGGTAATGCTGACCTGTATAGCCAGCATGACAATCGCCACGCTCTGAAGCACCTTCTTCAGTATTTTATAGATGCACAGGAAGATCTGAGCAGCCAACTGACAGTGGAACAGGCCACCGCCTATCTGCAACAGCAGGCAGGCAATGGTTACCCCGAAGCCCAGGATCTACTGGAAAAGCTGGGGGCTCCGGAAGATCTGACGACAGCCAAAGCAGCAACAGCCAAAACAACGTCATTCAGAACGAGTACGTACGACACATTACTCTCATTACCTGTTGTGGGGAGTGCGACTAAAGCTTTTGTAAGGCGGTCTGAGCGACTAAAGGCCAGGAAACTGGTGAGCAGCACCGGGAACGTAAAACTCCCTGCAGTGGTAACACCCCAGATCAGGATTCCTGCCCCTGATGAAACAGTGACCAAAGAAGATATCCGGCAGGATCTGAAAGACAAACGGGAATTAAAAGAGGTTCTTAGAACCGCAAGCGGTGCGTCCACTCTCACAAAAGTTGCGTTAGGAGTCCTCGGCGTTCATGCCCTTGCACAAACCGCAAAGGCCATCAGCACACCACCGCCTCAACTTTCCATGTCCCCCATACAACCTCAATCGGACAACAGTTACACCGGTGTCGTGAATATTCCCAACTGCCCGGACGGTACCTGTCCGGGTATCCTCTCCCTGTCCCGGCCTGCTTCCGACATCGGGGATTCTGTGTCTTTGTGCCAGATAGATACCTCCCAGTGCGTGGGCAATGTTTGTAAGAGCTCTCCGGAATGTGGTCTGGCAGCTATAACAGCCCCAAAACCTGACGGTAGTACACAGGTGACGTATACCGTATCACCGAAAGCGTCCGGGGCTTTTCAAATGGAATATGCTTCAGAGGGTCGTCTGGCCACAGCACGTTATGGCTTGCCCCCCTCCCCTCCCGGGGAAGATATCGCTACATCAAAACGAGGAAAGAGAGATACAGTGGAATGCCGTGATATGGCTATCACCAATAACGGAATCGCCTACATACCGCAGGTACCAAAGAACGATCCATCATATGTATATGATCAGTTCGGTGTAATTCCTTCAAACCTTCCTTATAATCGCGATCGCGAAGGCGGGCTGTTACCTTTTCCAATGCTGCTGTAAGAGTTGCTAATTCACCCTGTAACCCTGTTTATAGGGTTTATCGTTGGTTTGGCTTTTCGGGTTATGGAAGACATCTCTATTGGCGTGAAAATAATCCTGAGATAGTAAATTGCATAGGAGGGGAAAGCGGGGTACGCATTCCTCCAGGTATTCGATTTTCAGATGGAATGGAGGGCATGCAACCTTTCAACATTAGCTCAGACGACAGGTGCAGCCCTCCAGATAGTGCTGCCTATAATTGCCCGGATTCAAAAGCCTTCGCACCTCCCTCTAATACACCGGCTAACCCACTGTATCTTCCCGGCATTCCCAAAGGGCGGTGGAATACGGCTCTACGTGGTATCAACCCTAACGCCGTGGTCACAAATTCTGATGGAACTTATGTACGCTGGGGGGCGTATGTAGACAATCTCAGACACGCCTATCCCAACGCCCGTTGTGAAGGAGATAACAAGGGGCAACCCAATGCAGCATTTCTGAATATCTTCAACCTTGTTGAGAGATATTATGATGAAGCCAACCAAAATCCCGGGTTGGATTGCACTGCTGCG